>NZ_CP195141.1:5000-5050000 GCF_052692665.1 Nostoc sp. DSM 114161 | reverse complement strand
CCCTACGCTAAAATAGCTCGATGCCAGGTTTTATATTCACACTCAAACCCTCTTGCGATTGATCGGAGCAAGAGGGTTTTTGTTTTTCCTGTATTTAGTATTTCGATGAATCGCTATGACTCAAGAACTTTGGGATTTAAGGAAGTCTATTCTTATCAAGACGCTTTGCTAATTGTTGATCAATTAGAGTCGATGAGTCGAAAGAGTTATATCCGAAATATTAGAAGTCTTCTCATCCGGCTGATTATTCATCTGATTAAAAATCAGGTAGAACAGAGATTAACTAATTCTTGGGTTGCTTCGATTGAAGGTTCGATTTTAGAAATTCAAGATTTAAATTTAGAGGATAATAAAACTTCTTATTATGTGAAGTCAGGTGAATGGGAGGTTGGATGCGGCTTTTGATGCAGCAATTAAGCCAGCATCTGTTGAGATTTTGAATGGTTTGTATACACCTAAGCAATTATCAGCAATGGTAGATAAATCACCGATTCTTTCTATAGCAAAAGATTTTTTAGATTTAACTTATACAAATTCTCAAAAGTCTTTGCATAGTGCTATTGATGAGATGTTGAAGGATGTACCTGGCGGTCAAGAGTGGGAAGAAGGTAAGTAAAAATCATTATGTAAGAACACTAAACGTGTTAGAGCTAATTTGTAAACTCAAGTAAAGTACTTGTCTAATAAGGGTTTCAAGAATTTAAGTCAAGACTCCATTTATTCGCTGAAACTCAGACATAGCAATGAGTTGAGTACCCTTAAGATTTTCTTTACGAATCAGCTCTAAAGCCTGCATTCACAGGCACATCCGTGGCAAGTAAAGAACACCAATTAGCAGCAGAACTAAGGAATTGTTCTCATGATTGGTTAATATCATATATAAAGTAAAAAATTTTTCTTTAAAGAACGATCGCTTCTGTCAAAATAGTTTTTACTACACCTTTAATTGTTGAATTTCAGCGAATGCCACTTGAACTGCAAAATCTCACAGGCGGTTACACTACAGTACCAATTGTCGAAGACATTAACCTCAGTTTGCAAACAGGAGAATGGTTGAGTTTAGTTGGTGCTAATGGTTCAGGTAAGTCTACTTTACTTAAATTGCTGAGTCGTATTCTTTCTCCACAGCAGGGAACAGTGCTACTTGATGGCAAAGCAATTCATTCTCAACCCCCAAATATAGTTGCACAGAAACTAGCATTCTTACCGCAACAACAAATAGTTCCCGTTGGCTTAACAGTGCGACAATTAGTAAGTTTAGGACGCACGCCACATCAACCTTGGTGGCAATGGGAATTAAATGCTGAAGATCGGTTAAAAGTCGAAGCCGCAATTCAAAAGACGCAACTAGGAAAATTAAGCGATCGCTTAGTCGAAAAACTCTCAGGTGGTGAAAGACAAAGGGCTTTTTTAGCTTTAGCACTAGCCCAAGAACCAAAAGTTTTATTATTAGATGAACCTACAACTTTTCTCGATATCAACTATCAATTGCAACTTTTAGAACTACTTAAAGAACTAAATCAGCAGCAAGAATTAACTATTGTCACAGTATTACACGAACTGAATTTAGCAGCACGGTATAGCTCTCGCATTGCATTATTAAAACAAGGTCATATTTGGGAAGTTGGTACGCCTGAAGAAGTTATGACGCCAAATGCGATCGCACAAGTTTTCGACGTAGAATCAGTGGTTATTCATACACCTGTCGGATTACAGGTTTGTGCTATTTCTGCTATATAAAATAATTATCGTCTGCTAAGCTTAGAATCATAAAAACCCCTCTCAACAATTAGCGAGAGGGGTTTAGAGTTTTCAGCAGTAAATAATCTTAATCTTCAATGGGTGCATTCGGAATTGCTGCATCAATATCGGCTTGGGATAAATTGGGAATCGACCAGTTAGGTTCACCTGCTTTTAATACCTTTGCAGGGGTAACGTTAAATTCAATATTACCCGTTTGTGGATTAGTCTTAACTACTAGCTGAGTTCCATCTACAACTTTAATAGCTAAGGGTTCCGTCAATTCTTGAGCATCCGCAGCTATACCAGCCACCTTACTTCCAATCGGTAAGTAAACACCATCACAATCCCATTCATTTTCTGTAATTTGACCATTTCCTAAGAAGTAGAGGGTATTTCCTTGGTAAACTTTTTTGGGTTTGTGAGCGTAAATGGCTAGAGTTTTCCCAGTCTCATTGCGGCATTGTGCCCAGTTGCGTGCTGTTTCTAAAATGTACTTTTGTAAATTTAATTCACCTAACTTTTGCTGAATTTCCTCTGGTGTATATTCAGATTGATCGGGTGTATTTTTGATTTGCAACAGATTATTAATTCCTTGAGTTACCTCGATATAGTCAGGACTAATAGTTAGGTTTGGTCTATCAGCCCAAGAAGGTTGGGCAATTATCAAATTAACTAAAAGTACTAAAGCAACTAGAGTAGTTTTGAAAAGTTTCACTTTCATTCTCCTTTTGAGGATTACAAAATATTTTCAATATTGAGAATTGTACTAGATGAGACTGTTTACTTGAATGAGTTTTTTAGCTTTGCTAGCAAACAGTCTCATAAATATTCAGCCATGATTACCCACGAATTTCAACACTTGAGGATGTTGCTACCTGGCCATTCATTGCATACAGTTTGACAAGTCCCGTTAAACATAAGCAGCTAGCTGTCAAGGCAATTGGAGTTAGCGAGGCGCTGTCTAGGATAATAAACACACCTAAGCCTATTAAAACGAAGGGAACAAAACCATTGCCATAACGAGTTAGCAGATTAGAAATTGCAGGCTGGCACGTCAGCTTGTAGGTCACGTAGCACCAAACGCCGACTAATACCAAAAAGACTGCAACGATCGCCAGCAAACTAGAGGGGGTACTATTAGCAAACAAGGGCATATAAATGCTTACATTATCACTGCCGTTGGCGATAGTAATAGCCGCCACACTACAAGCTTGGGGAGATAGAAAACTAACTAAGCAAGAATAACTAGACAATTCCGCCTGCGACTCGGACTGAGAATCGGTTTCTGGATTCAACAGGCGATTTAACCCAATGGTAATGGGTACTAAACCTAAAAGACCAATCCAATGGGATGGCAAAACCAAACCACCCAGAAAACCAACCAAGCTGGCAATCACTAGAGTACAAAAACCTAGATACTGACCAATCACGATGTGTCGATGGCGGAAAGTTGCATTTACCTGAGAAAATAACAGCGTCAGGATGACTAAATCATCGAGGTTTGTAGCTGTAAAAGCTGCAATTCCTGTGGAAAATGCGGTGATGAGTTCGTTCATTTCTATCTCTCCTCACATGTTGGCGTGTCTAGGTTAGCGTTAATTGATATCTGCAAATGTTGGTAAAACTGCGGCTAAATCAAAGATCCAATTTGAGATTTTAGATTTTTGATAATAAATTCAAAATTTAAAATACTAAAAATTTTTCATAGTAAGCAAATTTATTTATCAAAAAAATCCAAAACTATCAATCTAAAATTTGTCATTCAAGCCCATTAAATACCAGATGTGTATGGGGTAAATTTAAAATCTAAAATCCCAAATTGTTTAGCTCTCTAAATCGCTTCATTCAAATCTTCTTTGTGTTCAAAATCCTGAATGGAGAGTCTAAGTTGAATCTTGAAGTCTATTTGGTGTGGCATTTAGACTCTCTTTCCATTGGGATAGTGAAAAGCATGTGTGATTTACTGTTATTAACGAATCAGCTTTTCAACAACTTTGTTATTTTCAGCAGTTTGTTGCTCATCAACAAAAAGTTTATTACTGGAACTTTCTTTGGTAAATTTGGCATTACTTTGGGCGTGGAGTGCCGGCAAGACAGTTAATTTAACTTCTTTAGTATCTTTAGAAGTAGGCACTAAAGTGACTTTCATTTCGCTGAGAATTCGTTGCTGTTCTTTGATGATTTGAGTTAGTTCGTTGAGTTGTTGAGTGTGTATCTCATCCAATTTTTCATGGAGTAATTCAATATTTTGTCCAGCCCTCAAATTCACGTTGTGGTCAATTTCAGCATTTTTGCGATCGGTATCGGACTGGCGATTTTGACTCATCAAAACAATGGGTGCTGTGTAAGCTGAGGCAAATGAAAATACTAAGTTGAGCATCATGAATGGTGACTCATCCCAGTGGGGAACCCCAGGCATTAAGTTGAGACCAACCCATCCCGCCAAAACGGTACTTTGTCCAATCAGAAATCCCCAAGAACCCACTTGCGCTGCAAATTTATCAGCAAGGCGTTGTCCGAAAGTCAGTTCTTGAGTCGAAGTGTCTTGTGTTGCTGGTTGTATCTCTACAACTTGAGGCTTTTGAGCTACTTCTGCATTGACTTTGTTAGACGATACTGTTTTTAATGTATTCATGTTGCACCTCTTGGCGTCGTTTAAGTCTGTGTTTATCCTGATGACTTTTAATGTACGCTGGTTGACCGATAGGAGCAAATATTGTTTTTTTTCAAACCGATAAACAAAATTGATTAAATTACCAAGGCTGTCAGGACTTACGCACAGGTAACGGAAAATCGTAGATTCAAAGCGGCTTGCCGCAGGCTACGACAGAAGATACACAGAACCCAAACAGAAGTCACCAGGGACGGTTCCCGCAGATTAGGACTTTGGTGGTAATAAGAGTTAGAGAGGTTTTTGTGTAAGTCCTAACAGATTTATAAAGGGTTAGACTGTCTACACGGTTGGATTTTACGATTGTCCAACCCAATGTACTTTTGTTTTTAACCAGGGTATTAATTTATCAATTGCCTCTGGGTTAAAAATTTGCTTTAGGCAGTTTTTTGATTTGCTCAGTAAAGTATGCTTCTTGATGTTTGAGTTGTTGCGCGAGTTCTAGGCCTTTTTGGAAAGCTGTTAGTGCTTGAGGATATTCTTTGCGTTCTAAATATAATTGCCCAATTTGGTCGTAAGCTTGCATCACTCCGTACAAGTTGGCAGCTTGCGTTTGCGTATCTACGAGAATTTGGCTAGCCTCTAAAGCCTCATCTATTTGCCCTTGAGAACGGTACAGGCCAATTATCTTCTGCAAAGCTTCACCGGCACGAACGAACTCCTGCAATTGCCAAGCAGTGGTGTAAGCTTCTTGATAATTTTGAAAAGCCTCTACCAGTAACTTCGGATCTGTCTTCCCCAGAGATTCGTAGTCTGAGCCGATCGCTAGCTTTAATTCTGGTATTTTAATAAGATTATTTTGGTTAGTGTAAATTTCTGCTAACTTATTAAGTACATTTATTGACTGCTGTGGTTGTTCTGTCTGTGCGTAAATCTCAGCCAATTGTTGCAGATATGCAACCTCATTTACAGATTCTCCTTGGGAAGTAGCTAAACTCAACAATTCCTCGTAGATTGGCGCAGCTTGGCGATAATCAAACCAACTCAGATGCAGTTCTCCAATTATCTTGAGAGTTTCTACTAATGCTGCGGTATCTTTTTGTTGCCTGACTGCTAGCAAAACTTGGTCATAAGCTTGTATAGCCTGTTTAGGCGATCGCACATTTTGGTAAGCTTGACCTAGCGATCGCCATAATTCTAAATCAATTTCGCTAGATTTTTTCTGGGATTGTGTTTGCTTTTGAATTGCTTCCAACCGTTGAGTAATATATATTACTTCTTGGCGCTCGTTTTGATTCCAAGCGATCGCACCAACTCGCGATAATGCTTGTACCTCCTCTAAAGAACCTAAAAAGCGCCGCAAACGGAGTTCTCGGTTCCAAATTTCAAACGCCGCCACCACATCTCCTGCTTGCAGTTTCGCCGCCGCTTCTTGGTTTAATTTATCTAATGCTGGTTCTAACTTTAACCGTTCTTCCACAGTTAACGGCTTTTTATCCTTGAGCGATCGTGTTAAAAGTGGATCGGGTGTAGTCAATTCTAGCGGATTAGGAGGAAATTCATCCGGTGGTTTGGGCTTTTGACTTTGTGCTACTGCCAAAGAACTGTTAAACAATATAATGGCAGTAACAATAACAATTAACCGCTGTAGCATACTAACTTTACCTTGTTGTATTGGGCATGGGGCATAGGGCATAGGGCATAGGGCATGGGGCATTGATATTTATGTTAATCTCCCATAAGTTTTAGATATTCCCTACCTCTTTCTTGCCAACTTGTTTGACGCATAAAACATTAACAATTATCCCCATCGAAGGCAGGAGGCAGAAGGCACAAAGCAGTCCCGATGAAAAATTTTTTCATCTTTTGCCCTTTCCCCTTCCCCTTTTTCCCTTCTTTCTGGGGCAGGTTTTTTTGATTAGACAAATTTTTGGGATTTTAAAACCAAAATCATTGTCTGAAAACTTAAAACTACGTTCAATAATTGAGAACATTCTCAACTATTTATCGAAAGCCTAAAAACCTGCCCTTGAAAGCTTTTTCCCTTTCCCCTTTCCACGTTCCCCATGCCCTATGCCCTATGCCCCATTCCCTAGTACCATTAGCAAGGTCTACAATACTTGCAGATAATTTTTAAGCAACAGGTTGATAGTCTATAATGACCCATTCTACTGATATCATCACCTTAGCCCGCTGGATGGCAGCTGATTTTAGTAATCAAGAACAAGCTTTTGAAAATCCGCCTTTTTATGCACATATTCGTGTTTGTATCCGTCCCTTACCTTGGGAATTATTCTCAGGAGTCAGCTTGTTTCTCGAACAAGCTTATGATTTTATGCTCAATCAACCTTACAGAATGCGAGTGATGAACTTGATTGAAGCAGAAAATCAGATTGTCATCGAACACTACACAGTTAACGAAGAACAAAAATTTTACGGCGCATCCCGCGATCCCGAACGCTTAAAAGATTTATCTGTTGAGCAACTAAAAAAAATGCCGGGTTGCAATATGGTTGTCGAGTGGACGGGTCACAGTTTCAAAGGCAGGGTTGAACCTGGTAAAGGCTGTATTGTGGTTCGGGATGGTAAAAATACTTATCTTGATAACGAATTTGAGATTGACGATAAAGAATTTTTCAGTCTCGATCGAGGAAGGGACTTAGACACCGATGAACGTCTCTGGGGTTCTATAGCTGGGCCATTTCACTTTGTGCGTTGGAATAATTTTGCTGATGAAGTGAAGGTGTAACAAGTGGGGAGTGAGGAGTGAGAAATTAAAACTCATAACTCGCTCAATATTTTATGGCAGTTGCGATGGCTTAATCGGCTGCTGTAAGCGATCGCACAATCATAATCCTGTGACAATCATTAACTAATTCTTTTAAATACAGCATCGGAAAATCCATAATATATTTGTTACACCCACCTACCATATAATTTTCGCCGTAGTTCAGAAGGCCAAAAATTTATTAACTCAGGGGATGGCAATTTAGATAAAATCTTGATAATATAGTAAATCGTGGGTCTGGCGGCATAGCCAAGTGGTAAGGCAGAGGTCTGCAAAACCTTTATCCCCCGGTTCAAATCCGGGTGCCGCCTTCTAGTGTACATTAACTAATTATTTGTCACTGTTAACAAATTGATGTTACTGTTAACAGATTATGTGTCACAACTACAAACTAGACACATTATTATAATGGCAGACCTCTGCCTTACCTTTCAACCCACCATAAATTTAACGTGAGTTCGACGGTTATAAAAAGGTAAAAAGCTTGCTATGTATGGATTTGCAAAACAAGGCCATTCAAGGCAGCGATCGCTACGATTAATGGAAAATCGGTAAAAAAGTGACAAAAAAAGCCGAAACTAAGAATATCTAATAAAAATGAGCGTCTCGGCTGTCTTGGAAAGTTCTGATCGGAGGAAGCCTCCGCTCAGACTTTCCGCTATGTCTACAATTGTATCTCGCCTCGACATCACACAGATTTTCTGCGATGTAGATGATTTGTGTTCGTCATGGGAGAGGATGTGGCAACAAGTACCGCAGCTACCGTCAATGATTGGAGAGCGTCGCAGCATTTCTCGAATGCATTTATCGGAGGTAATGACGATTGCGAACGCTTTTCATGGTTCAGGCTACCGAACATTCAAAGAGTTTTATACGCTGCATGTACTCCCTAGTTGGCGTGGCGCGTTCCCGAATCTAGTCAGCTATAGCAGATTCATTGAATTGATGCCGTGGTGCTTGATGCTTTTGTGTTGTTTTTTGCATACACGCACAGGCGAAATTACAGGAATTAGTTTTATTGATTCTACACCAATAGAAGTTTGTCATCGATGTCGGGTCCACGCACACAAGGTATTTAAAGGATTAGTCAAATGGGGAAAAAATTCACCTTCGTTGGCATTTTGGTTTTAAACTTCATTTAATTATTAACGACCGTGGAGAATTACTTGCATTTCAACTTACTCCTGCAAATGTCGATGACCGTGAGCCAGTCCCAGACATGACCAAAGACTTAATTGGTAACGCCAGTTGCTTCTCTACGAGACGCTTCGCGAACAAGTCGGCACAGCCGCCCAACGCACTGGCTCAACTTTTTGGTGACAGGGGATATATTTCAAAAAAACTCTTTGAGGAGTTATATGAGCGGGGATTACAGTTAGTTACTAAATCTAAAAAGAATATGAAAAATCGCTTGATAAAAATAATTGATAAAATTCTTTTACGCAAGCGAGCAGTAATTGAGTCTGTTAATGACCACCTCAAAAACTTGTGCCAAATTGAACATTCTAGACATCGAAGTGTTTTCAACTTTTTGGTCAACTTGATGGCTGGTAATCGTGCTTATACTTATTTGCCTCAAAAACCTTCACTTGATATTTATCCCAAAGACTTGCCTGCCCTTCCTGCTGCCGTTTTTTAGTTCATCGAACTCACGTTAAATTTAGCAAAGCTTTAGTAGTTGTACTAAAACCTTAATATGTAGATATCCCTTGGAAGGGATTTTTAAAGCAACCTAGATAGAGACGCACTCATATTTTCCTCTAAGAATCTTTCAACCCCCTAATTTAAGAACGGGAGTTGAAACTGCTCGAATCTTTAACCCCTTTCAAAAATAATTAAGGTGGGTTCCTCCTTGGTCGGAGGTGATTCGGTAGCCACCACTGCGGTAAACCCGCACCTCTATTACTGGGGGCGCACCTGCTTCCTGTCTACAAAAGACAGCAGCTTCAAGGTGGGCAGCTACTAGGGTCAGAAAGCACGACTGTGTTCCCACAGTCAAACTAACCCAAACTTTTCACAGTTCAGGGGTTGATTACAACATGAACTGCGGCGCTATTACTTATTCTATTTTCAAGGTTCAAATTTTTGTTAATCAATTATTTGGCGTGATTTATAGGCAGCGATCGCTAACTCTCTTGCTTTTTGGTGTGGACTTCCTCGGATAGGCTGTTTCCCTTGTTCTATAACTATTCCAGCTTTAGTCGCTTGAGTTTGAATACACTCAAGCAATCTGCCATAACTCCACTGATGGACACTATGCCGATACTGTTTGGCATAATTTTTCTGTGCTTCCAGGCAATCTGGACATTTTTGTTCAGCTCTTGCTTGAATTTCACTGTTTACCTGCTCTCGTATATCGCCTAATTTGGGAACGACTAGGCTACCAGCAGAGTATGTTTGAGCAAGGGCGACAATTTTTTTAGCCAGTAATCTATCTATGTACTGCCCTAACTCAGATTCTTCAAATGGGTTTGGTGAAGCAAAGATTTGGGCTATTTGGCGTTTGTGAGATAAAGTTTGTTTTTCTCTTTGCTGTCTGTTTAAGAGTCGGTAGTTATCCCCAAGTAGCTGTTTGATGCTTTGATAGGTAATAACTTTGTCTGTAATACCGTCTACTACTGCTACTGTTGCAGGTTGTTTTAGACCAAGACTAACACCTACTAAAATATGAGATTTACCTTTGTACAAAGGTTGACTCGGACGAGGAAAGGAGTTATTGATTCTAGATAGTGTTGAGTTTTTCCGCTTGATAAATAGTTCTTGTTTGGAGTTGAGATTGCCTTTGGCTTCCGTTCTGGTGATGATTTTGGTGATTTATTCTGCTCTTTCTTGCTTTACTTGTTCTGTACCTTCAGCTGTCCACAGGCGAGTATCCACACAACAGTAGAGAGTTAGACTGTGAACGTTCCAGGGTTCGCCCTTTCCTTCCCCTTCCTGCCAAGCAATGCGACCACTGCGAAGAGTGAACAAACTGCTGGAGTGCTGATTTTTACTGTTGCGTTTGATTTGTTGGTCTTCTAAAAATCGTTTAAACCAATGTAGTTGCCTATTATCGCAATACAGTTCAAAGGTATGCTCGCTGATGCCGTTGAATTTTACACAAATGCTCCTTTTTGGTTTTGAAACCAAGTCATCTCTCCGCTGCCTTCGTAAGCTACTGGGAACGGTACAGAACTAGATTGTCTTAAAAGGCTGTTTTGCCAAGATTTCGCCTCGGTTTCATTTTGAGGGACGTTGTGTGTAGCGGTGAAGAGGGTTTGCAACCACTTAGTATTAGTTAAATCTCGACCTTTGGGAATTCGTGCTTCTAATTGTTCTTTTATACGTTCGATCTGAATCTCAACTTTTGTCAAACAAGCTTCTTTTTCCGCTTCTTCTGGTCGCTCTTGTACATTCGACCCCGTGTATCTTGGTAAATTGGAGAATAATTCGGTGTTAAAGGTCTTAAAAGGACGCTCGACAATACCTCCTTCACTAGGGCGAAGCTCCTTCGGAGCCGCTTCGCTAACGCGTAAATGACAAACAAAACCTAGTTGTACTGCAATCTGTTGCAAGTGTTTAGAACGAAAATCTTTGCCACCATCTGTATAAAAATGTTCCGGCAAACCATAAGTACCCCATTCTTGATGAAGCCCATATTCTGAACCATACTGCTTGGGCAAAATGGCATGACGTAATGCCAAAGCTACTACCTGAGAACTAGGTGCGTCATAACCCAAATTAATACCTATAATGCAACGGGAATAACTGTCTACAACCGTTGTCAACCAAGGACGACCCAGAACTTTGCCATGCTGGTCTACCAATAAAACATCTACACGGGTATGGTCACACTGCCAAACATGGTTACTGTAATCGACGGATAAATCCTTCCCATCACGGGTTTTCATTGCTAGGCGTGACCCCCGCCAACCGGGACTGCGAACGCTTTTAGCTTTCTCTTGCTTCTCAATTAATGGTTGCAAAATGCGGTATACCGTCATGTGGGAAGGAGGTTTAACACCTAGTTCATCAGCCCTTACCTTGACTCTCACAGCTACCTGCTGACGAGTCATTCTTTTACTACCTTTATTGCCTTCCTTGTAGGTTTTTAAGATAAATTCTTGCCAATTTTCGTTAACTCGGTGCTTTCCTTTGTCTGCACGTTGAGTTTGAGTCAGCCCTGCTAACCCTTCTTGTTCCCATTTATCAATCAGCCGTCGTACCGTTCGCACAGATTTACCCAGCTTTACTGCTGCTTGTTGGAGCCTTAGAGTATATGATGTGCGTAGGCGCGAAGCGACTTGTCGCTAGACATCGCTTGCTTCAAGTAGACTTTGAATCACCTCCATTTTTAACTTTGCCTCATCCGTAAGTTCCGAGACAATTACATTTGCTTCGGTGATACTGCTGCTTGAGTCTGTAATGCTTGTCTTGGTTGCAGGTATGTCAGAAAAATTAGCGTCCTGCATAAACATAATTGTTTAATTGAAACACATATGTATATTGTACCTACAGAGTGACATTTAATCTGTTAACTTTTCTAAAATTCAAGAATTTTTCTGTTTCTGTGAAGTGACAGTTAAATTGTGAATTTTCAGGAATTGGACATCTAATTTGTTAAGGCAGCCAAAATAATGTTGTGAAAATTGGGATAATTAAAAACCTGCCATACCCCCTGTTAAGACATGCTTTGAGCTATTTATCTATTTTGTGACAATATTTTGTTAATTGGACAGATAATTAGTTAATGTACATCTTTATTTAAGCTAATGAACATGCTTTGCAGGCATTTTTATCCTTAATTACTTTTCTTGCCTGAAAACATCTTATATTTTTTTAGATCCCTCTACTTACTAGCGAAATATCCCCAGTGGGGTGTTGTGATTGTGGATGGAGTACTGGTTGAACGGGAGGGGTAGGCGATCGCACCTCAAAAACTTGCTCCCTTCCAGTACTCGTTTCCATCCCCAACGCCAAGCTGTCTCTACGGTTATTTCGTTACTGTTGGTAAACTTGCAAGGCTATCAGCAAGTGGTTCAACAGGCACAAAGACCCGTTTCCTGGCAGATTGCTTCACCAAGACTTTGCCCAACTCTAAGCAACAGCAATGGGTCGATTGGGCAATCTGGATATATGCCAAATTCCAGCTTACTTCCTCATTCCCTTGGCTTTGGCACGTGGTAAAATTGATATTCTAATTCTAGCTAATGGTCAAGAAAAACTGAGCTGTAATGATGTTATCGCTCTGCTTGAGCAATTAAATTCTGTGAATGTAAAAGCCAGTTAATAACATTCAAAAGACTGAGCTAGAAGGCTTGATTGATAAGACTCTCACACTTGGCAGGTTTATCGATCTCTATAACCCTGCAAGAGCCGGAAAAAAGTGATTTTTGCATATGGATCATTTAGTACTTCCAGTTACAACTATCAATTTGATGTTTGCAGGAATAATAGTCATAGGGTTTTTAGCATTTTTGTTTTTAGGGAGCCTCTTACTACCGGGCAAAATCGTTCCAGGGTTTATTCAGTTGGATGGTACAGGTATAGAAAAACGATATAAACTCAATGGCTTACTTCTTTTTATAGTTACCATGATGACTGTGGTCTTAGGAACAGCTTACTTTCATCTTTCTTTAGCTCCTTTACATGATTACTTTTGGTCACTTTTTGTTGTGGCTAATGTAATTTCTTTTCTAGTCACAGGTTTATTGTATTTATCTGGAAAGCGATCGCAAGAATTAGTTTCATCGCCAAGATGGAAAATGCTACTGTCAGACTTGTGGTTTGGAGTTGAACTCAACCCCACTTGGCTAAATGTTGATCTGAAAATGTTTGCCTACCAACCTTCCCTAATTGGCTTAGGATTACTCAATTCATCTTTTGCCTACGTGCAGTATGAAAGTTATGGGCAAATTTCAATCCAGATGTGGGCATTTCAGGTATTTTGGTGGCTATATCTCTTCACTCATTACTGCAATGAGGAGTTCATGCTCTCAACCTGGGACATCATTGCCGAGAAATTTGGATTTATGTTGGTGTGGGGAGATTGGGTACTGGTTCCGTTTTTCTACAGCATCGCAGGTTGGTATTTAATTAATATCATAGATCCAATGCCAATTGGAAGCGTTATTGGTATTTGTTCACTATATTTACTAGGGCTAGTAATTTTTCGGGGAGCCAATACCCAAAAACATCGATTCAAGAAAAATGCCAACACTATCATCTGGGGAAAACCTGCCAAGACATTAGGTGGTAAATTGTTGATATCAGGATGGTGGGGGATTGGGCGAAAACTCAACTATACTGGTGAGATTCTTGTTTACTTTGGGTTTGCTTTCACAACTGGTACTTACTCACTTATTCCCTATCTTTTGCCGCTTTGGTTGTGCTTGCTACTTCCTCATCGAGCTTGGCGAGATGAACAACGCTGTCAAGCAAAGTATGGCAATTTATGGAATGCATACTGCACCAAAGTCCGGTTTCGGATGATTCCATTTGTGTACTGAAAAATTTCTTCACTAAGTAGTACAGAAAACTGCTGAAATCAACGCCACAAAACGATCGTTATTGAGATAGCTATTTTGCCAATTTGAGGCTTTTTATAGTCAATATATGTAAATATGGTAAACATTTTTATTAGCGAAGAAAAATTTTGCATATTTCGCCATATTCTAAAATTAGTGTTCCTTAAGACTCAGAAAAATTTTCTGCATCACTGAGGACTAATCCTAATATTTGCTGCCGAGAGGCATCAAAGATTCTATGAAACTTTTGCATAGCTCACCTGATGTTGCTGTTATTGGTGCCGGTCCAGTGGGTTGTGTAACAGCTATGACCTATGCTCAACAAGGGGCTAAGGTATTATTGCTGGAAGCCCACTCCCAGGGGGTGAAACAGTTAGCAGGTGAATGGCTCCACCCTCCTGGTGTCCAAATTTTACGGCGGTTAAGTATAGATTTAGATATCAAACAAATCACCTATCCATCTGGGAAAGGATTTGTTGTATTTCCAGAAGATGGGACAACTCCCATTCAGCTGTATTATCCAGATGGTGAAGTTGGACTGAGTTGTGAGCATAATACTCTTCTTGCGATTTTACGAGAAGCTGTTGCATCTTATACCAATATTCAATTTTTGTGTGATACAAAAGTGATTAAGATTGATGGGCAACACATTACATTTGAACAACGTAACCATAGCCTTACTCATACTGCCTTGGTCAAGGTTATTGTAGGGGCAGATGGTCGAGCATCAAGTACCCGTAAAATTTTAGGCATTCCTAACCAGAGCATTCCTATTTCTTTCATGGCGGGGATCTTGTTAGAAGATGTAGAACTTCCATTTGAAGGCTTTGGGCATATAATTTTGGGAGGTGTAGGACCGATCTTGATGTATCGGGTTGGTGCAAGGTTGGTGCGGGTTTGTCTAGATGTGCCGCGCTGTTTTTCCAGAGACTCTGCCACGTTATGGAAGACCTACAACTCATTTATTCCTAAAGCATTACAAGTTGCATTTCAAGATGCATTAAGCCATGATGAAGTCGCTTGGACTGCCAATCAGTTTTGTTCGCGAATCCAATATGGTAGAGATGGGTTAGCGCTAGTAGGAGATGCAACCGGATATTTTCACCCTATTACTGCAACGGGTATGACGGTTGGTTTTCTAGATAGCGATTGTTTGGTAAGAAGTCAGCGATTTGAAAATTATCAGCAAGAGCGAACGTTTCGCACCTATGTACCAGAATTGCTTGCTACTATGCTCTATGAGGTCTTCACAAAACAAGATGAAAGTGCTGTCGCTTTGAGACATGCTATTTATCGCCTGTGGCGGGAAAATCCTATGGAGTGCCGTCGCACAATGAAACTATTATCGGTTCGAGAAACAAACTTGTTATCCTTTAGCCGCTCTTTTCTTAAAGGAGTTTTTTTAGCAATGGCTGAAGTGGTTCAAAATAATGTGCGACAGCAAAAATGGGTACAGATTGTTCGGAGTTTGGTATCTTTTAGCCAATGGTTATATATGCCAATTATGCTTGCCTTGTTGCGCGGTAGAAAATTGTTAGAGATTTATTGGATAACTAAAAACAATAATAAAAGAAGTAATTTCTACAAAGTTAAACATCGAAAGCAGAGGTGATTTTGTGAATAGCAATGCAGGCGATCGCTTCTCTATTGGAGATTCTATCAACAACTGGAATGCAAGCCATAACTTACAACAAGCAGTTAATGCTCTTATTAGCCTGCAACAAGCTGATGGGTCGTGGGAAGGAGAAGTCGTATGGTGTCCGATGCTTGTGGCTCAATATGTCCTCATGTGCCACATTACCCAAACTCCTATCAGCGCAGAACGCAGAGATGCCATTTTGCGCCAATTTGCAACCACTCGCCTACCCTCCGGAGCTTGGGGATTACATCAGTATTCGGAACCTTATTTGTTTGTCACAACCCTAGTTTACGTTGCTGCCCGGATTCTCGATATTCAACCCGACGATCCTCTCCTTGTCCCAGCCCATAAATTTATCCAACGACAAGGAGGTGTCTTAGAAATTCCCAGTTGGGGCAAATTCTGGTTGGCTATGTTAAATCTTTATGACTGGCAAGGAGTGAATCCCGTTTTACCCGAAGTCTGGAAACTCCCCCAATGGTTGCCCATCCATCCCAGCAACTTCTATTGCCATACTCGTTTGATTTATCTGGCAATGGCTTACATCTATGGGCGTAAGTTGCAATTATCATTAACACCTCTTGTACAAGCTTTACGGCAAGAACTCTATCCACAAGGCTACACCTCGGTAAATTTCCGAACTGCACGCTGTGCGCTACGTGAAGAAGAAACTTATAGTCCGCCCAGTCTAGTGCTGAAGTCGATCTATCAACTAACAGGACTCTATGAGCGGTGGCATTCTTCATCCTTAAGACAAACTGCCCTTGCTGACTTGATTCCGGCAATCAAGTTTGAGTTACGCACCAGCAGCTACACAAGTATTTCTCCGGTGAGTGGGTTGTTGAATATCATTGCCTTGTGGTTGCATAATCCCCAGGATACCGACTTACAAAAAGCAATGGATGCATTTGAAGGGTGGCTCTGGCAAGATGAAGAGGCGGGATTACGAATTACCGGGGCACGCAGTAGCACTTGGGATACAGGCTTTGCTATCCAGGCTTTGCAGGCTGCCAGTCCTCATATAGGTGTGGCAGATAATTTGGCTCAAGCCCAAGCGTTTATGGTCACTCAGCAGATTCAAACATCGTTCCCGGATTTTGCACGCTTTCACCGCATCGATCCCAAAGGTGGTTTTTGCTTTGCAGGTGTTTGGCATGGGTGGCCTGTAAGTGATTGCACAGCAGAAGCGCTCATAGGGATTATTAATGTACCTGCGATGTCTCAAAAAAATGCACAGAATGCAGTGCAGTTTTTATTGCGTTGCCAGAACACAGATGGGGGATTTGGCAGCTATGAGCGGCGCAAAATTAGTTCAACCTTGGAGTGGATGAATCCAGCAGAAATGTTTGCCAATTCTATGACAGAACATTCCTATATTGAATGCACAGCTTCTTGTATTGCAGCACTGCATAAATTTCAACAGACTTATCCCAATTTGCTGACAGATGAAGTAACTTTGGGCATACATCAAGCCGATCGCTGGCTACGAAAACAGCAACAAACTGATGGTTCTTGGGCTGGTTTTTGGGGCGTTAATTTTATTTATGGTACACTGTTTGGCATTCATGGTTTACTGGCTGCGGGAGCAACACCGCAAGAACCTGCAATTAAGAAAGCGTGTACATGGCTGATCGACAAACAACGAGAGGATGGAGGTTGGGGTGAACACTTTACTGGATGTTTATCCAATCGCTACGTTGAGCATACTCAAAGCCAGGTAATTCATACTGCCTGGGCGTTAATAGCGTTGTTGCAAGCCGACGCGCCCTATTGGGAAGCGATCGCCCAAGGAGCAGCATTTTTGATGAACCATCAACTGGACAGTGGCGGATGGGCAAAACAAGATCCAGCCGGAGTCTTTTTCCATACAGCATTACTTGACTACACCTTATATCGTAGTTACTTTCCTATATGGGCACTGGGTTTATATGAATCGTATCGGTTAAAACGATTCATTTGATAACAGCTTATTAAGATGCATCTAAGGTAATAAAAGCTTACTTACCGTTCGTTAATCAGCAGTTAGTTATAGTTCGATAACTTACATAATTTCTTCACTTTTTTTAATTGTAAAACATCCTCTTAAAATACTTTTAATTTTCTATTTATTTATTGTATTTTTTTGAAGTTTTCAATATCGATGACTTGTGAAATTGTACTATTTTACATTATGCAGATAAAATATCGATTAGCTTAATATGCAATATCGCTTTCCTTTCTCAGCATTTCCCAATGGATGGTTTCGTGTCGCTTACAGCAATGAACTGCCACTAAAAAAAGTAATTCCAATATACTATTTTGGCAAAAACCTTATACTTTTTCGTACAGAAGACGGTATAGCACACGTATGGGACGCATACTGCCCCCACTTGGGAACCCATCTAGGATATGGAGGAAAGGTGGAAGGCGATCTTATCCGCTGTCCATTTCACGGTTGGGCTTTCAACTCCCAAGGCAGTTGCACCGACATTCCCTATGCCAGCAAAATACCTGAAAAAGCACAAATTCCCGCTTGGCCAGTTTCTGAGAAAAATGGGTTGATTTGGGTGTATCATCACGCACTGAGAGAAGCCCCCAGTTGGGAAATACCAGAACTGCCTTACTGGAATGCTCAGGAATGGACTGATTTCGGGCAGTTGCAATGGAAGATCCGTACTCACCCACAAGAGATGGTTGAGCAAAACATGGACATTGCCCATTTATTCTTATTACATAAAAAAACTTTTTGTGGAATTAAAGAAGTAAATTGTGAAATAAATGAGCATCTTTTTGGACTTCGTACCCAACCTCAATATCACCTGCCTCTACTAGAAAAGCTAGGTTTTGAAACAGAAGGTTATCTCAAAACTACTTGCTATGGTTTAGGCTACCAAATTAATTACTCTCGTTTAAAAACGATAACTGAATGGAATGTAATCGCACTGTTTTTTCTCACACCTATTGATGAAGAGTATCTTGATGTACGCGTTCTAGTCAGTGTCAAAAAATTCTTAAATCCACTAGCAACAAAAGCTTTACAAAAGAAAGCGATCGCCTCTATCAAGACCAATATCACAGAGGATATTCCCATTTTGGAAAATAAAGCATATCCGTCCGTTCCTGTACTGTGTGAAGAAGAAAGTCTAATTCAACAATATCGTCAATGGGTTCGCCAGTTCTACTCAGAAGAATTAGTAGTAAGCGATTTATCAGAAGCAATTCATAAATTGCCAGAAACATCAACCAGGTAAAAGAACATGGAACCTCGCTTTCCTTTCCCAGTATTTCCCAATGGATGGTTTCGCGTTGCCTACAGTGATGAACTGCCAAAGAAAAAAGTTATACCCTTGCACTATTTTGGTAAAAACCTTGTACTTTTTCGTACAGAAGACGGCATCGCACGTATGTGGGATGCCTACTGTCCCCATTTGGGAACTCATCTGGGATATGGAGGAAAAGTAGAAGGCAACCTCATCCGTTGTCCCTTTCATGGTTGGGCTTTCAACTCCCAAGGCAGTTGCACAGAGATTCCCTATGCTGGCAAAATACCTGAAAAAGCACAAATTCGGGCTTGGCCAGTTTCTGAGAAAAATGGCTTGATTTGGGTGTACCATCACGCATTGAGAGAAGCCCCCAGTTGGGAAATACCAGAACTGCCTTACTGGAACCCACAGGAGTGGTCTGCTTTCAGTCGAAGTGCTTGGAAGATCCGCTCCCACCCTCAAGAAATGGGTGCTAACCTGCTAGATCCAGCTCATTCGCTGTTTTTACATCAGGATATATTTGTTGATTGCCAAGAAAGGGGTTCCGACTTCAGCAGGCAAGTTTCGAGTTGCGATCTCTTCGCTAAATATCGCTTCCCATTATTTGGCAAAGTAGGTATTGAATCGGCAGGGGAACTATCGTGTGTCTTTTTAGGCTTGGGTGGCCAACTCAGCTACTCTCGGTTAAAAATTATCACCGAATTGGATGGAATTGCCCTATTCTTGCTCACACCAATTGATGGTGAATATCTTGACGTTCAAGTGCTTGTAAGCGTCAAGAAATTTTTTATACCACTAATAACAAAAGCTATTCAAATGAAGCTTAATGCACAAGTTATTGCGAACTTGAAACAGGAAATTCCAATTATGGAAAATAAAGTTTACTTTTCGCATCCTGTACTGTGCGACTGGGACAATGGAATTATTCAATACCGACAATGGGTTCGCCAATTCTACTCAGAAGATTTAGAAGCAAACGGATTCTCAAAAGAATCTCGTCTAGAGTCAGAAAAATTAACCAGGTAAAAGAATATGAAAGCTCGCTTTCCTTTGCCAGCATTTCCCAATGGATGGTTTCGCGTTGCCTACAGCGATGAACTGCCAAAGAAAAAAGTTATACCTTTGCACTATTTTGGTAAAAACCTTGTACTTTTCCGCACAGAAGACGGCATCGCACGTATGTGGGATGCCTACTGTCCCCATTTGGGAACTCATCTGGGATATGGAGGAAAAGTAGAAGGCAACCTCATCCGTTGTCCCTTTCATGGTTGGGCTTTCAACTCCCAAGGTAATTGCACCGACATTCCCTACGCCAGCAAAATACCTGAAAAAGCACAAATTCGGGCTTGGCCAGTTTCTGAGAAAAATGGCTTGATTTGGATGTACCATCACGCATTGAGAGAAGCCCCCAGTTGGGAAATACCGGAACTGCCTAACTGGAATCCACAGGAATGGAGTGGTTTTATGCGACGTAGTTGGAAGATCCGCTCCCATCCTCAAGAAATGGCCGAAAATCCTATGGATATCGTCCATCTATCGTTCTTGCATCAACATACATTTTCTGTCGTTAAAGCAGTGAGATCTGAGGTAAAAGGCCCTATTTTGAGCCTTAGTACTCTGCCTAAATATAAATTGCCTTTATTAGAAAAGCTAGGCTTTGACACAGAAGGTTCCCTGTTAACGACCTGGTACGGTCTGGGCTGTCAAGTGAGTTACTCCCAACTAAACATTATCACTCAATTTGATGGAATTGCTGTATATTGCCTGACACCAATTGATGAAGAATATTTGGATGTTCATGTTCAATTAAGTATCAAAAAAACCTTGTTTCCACCCATCACCAAAGCTCTGCAATTAAAAGGCATAGCAGAAATAGATATTAATTTCAAAGAGGAAATACCTGTTTTGGAGAACAAAATTTATCGAGATCGACCTTTGCTGTGCGAAGGTGATAGTTTGCTGGGGCAATATCGATATTGGACTCGCCAGTTTTATTCAGAAGAGTTAGAGGGAAGTAATTCTTTTAGTAGAAACCTGTCCAGCACAAGCAAACATAATTAGGTAAGGAAATATGAACCCCTGCTTCCCCTTTTTTGAATTTATCAGCGGATGGTGTTGATAAACCTATGCCATACGTTTTTGAACCAGATGTTCTACATAACATTGCCCAGACTAGCATTGGATTACCCTACGATCAGATGTTTGAGTCACTGAGAACCAAACTAGAAGATCGCTATCCCGGCAAAATTAGCCCTAAGATTGAATGGAGCTTGAATAATGCAGGGGGGTGTATGTATGGAATTTGTGTGTTCCATGCTTCTCTGAATGAATACCTGCTGATCTTTGGTTCAGCAATTAGCACTATGGGGCACACTGGACGACATTGCACGGAGATATTTGATTTTGTCATCGATGGTGAACTCTGGTATTTTGGCGAAGATCGTCCTTATGAGCGAGTTATTCGACAAGCTGGCGATCGCTATTTCTTACCCAAGTTCAAGAGCGAAGGCTTATGCATCAAGGATCGTGCCTGGGTTTTGGAATATGCCAGAGGCCCAATTCCCACGATGTTACCCTTTGGTTTAGCGGATTCTATTTTCAGTACCTTGGATTTGAGAACGGTCGATCGCACCTTTAAGATTTACGGCAAATTATTTTGGCAGCAGTGGTGGAATCGATGGCGATCGCAGAAAACCTCATCAAACATACATCATTCTCGTCCCACCAACCGGGAGACATTATGACAGGTCGTTTTCCCTTTTCCCCCTACCCCAATGGCTGGTTTCGGGTGGCGTACAGTAATGAACTACACAATGGTAGTGTCAAACCTCTGCATTACTTTGGCAAGGATCTCGTTCTCTTGCGAACTGAAAATGGTACAGCACAAGTATTTGATGCCTATTTAGGATATGGATGCCGGGTTGAAGGGGATGCGATCGTTCGTCCGTTTCATAGTTGGAGATTTAGTCAAACTGTCCATTGTTTGTCAGTCCCTTACAGTGAAAAACAACATCCCAACCCGCAACTCCACTCTTACCCAGTCCATGAAGCAAATGGTTTAATCCTGGTTTACTATCACTCCCAGCAAGAACCACCCACCGGGGAAATACCAACTTGGCCTCAATGGAATCAGCAGAATTGGACTCCATTTCTGAGACGTTCCTGGCAGATCCGCACCCACCCTCAAGATATGGCAGAAAACGCCCTGGATACTGCACATATGCTGTGGTTGCATGGACAATCTTTTAAGGCCGTTGCAGACAGCAAACTGGAGATTAATGGTACAGTTCTCACTCATCACTTGCGCCCAAATTATCGACTGGCGATCGCAAGTAAATGGGGAATCGATGCAACAGGGGTAGTTGAAATTAGTTCCTATGGCTTAGGTTGTCAGATTAGTTACACCCGGATCAAAGCATTGATTGAGTTTCATAGCCTTGCCCTCTTTTTCTTGACTCCGATTGATGGAGAAATCGTAGATGTCCATATTTTAGTTAGCACCAAACAGATCATCCATCCGGTAATTACTCATTTGCTACGGCACAAAAGCATGACAGAAATCAGCTACAACCTGGAACAGGATATCCCCATTTGGGAAAACAAGATTTATCAGAGTCAACCGCTCCTGAGCAATGGTGATGGGCCTATTCCGTCTTATCGGCGCTGGGCAAAACAGTTTTATAGTAATCAATCTCTAAAATCCTCCGCTCCTAAAACTGTAGCCAAGACTATAGGGGCGCATTAAAACTTTTGCTTTTGCAAACTTTAATATCCATAATTCAATCTGTTCAATTTTTAATCATAAATTAAAGGCAACGTGTAATATCATCCTCATCTCTGCGAATTATGAAACAGTTAGAAAACATTCCTTTACAGCAACGTCCTCAAGATTGGTTCTTTATTGGCTGTTTTAGCTTTTTTGCCTGTTCTTCCTTTTGCATAAGTTCTATTAGCGCTTTCAAAATTCCCCTCAGCGCAGACAGTCCAAATTTCTTGGTCAAAGCATTGTACTGGTATGGTTCAGCCATCGATCCACTCACCTTGGGCAATCCACCGTCTCTCCAGATGCAAACCATCATTGATACATTTATCTTTGGCCCATTCTATATTTGTTTGAACTATGCACTCATTCAGGGTGCAAATTGGATTCGGATTCCGGCATTACTCTATATATCATCTATTACTTACTCAATGGTTTTATTGATAGGAATCGAATTATTAAGTTCTTCTTCACCGAAGGATTTCCCGAAGTTCTTAATGTTTAATGTTCCTTATATTTTGATACCCCTACTTTTGGGATATCGGTTACGGCATCCATTGCCCTTTGCTCGCTAGAAAAAATTGATAGCAAGCTATGTTAATCAGAGCAAAATTTAGGGAAGGCTGAACTACATGAAAACAATTAGACTTGTCCGTTGGGGAGATAAACGCTTTGAAAACGAGGCTGAATCATGAAACGAGTGGCGGTAATTGGAGCAGGTCCGGCTGGTTGTGCGGCAGCAATCAATCTCAAGAAATTTTCTAACATCGAAGTTTTATTATTAGACAAAGCTACTTTTCCCCGACGTAAAGTCTGTGGCAGTGGACTCTCTCCGTGGACTTTGGAACTACTCGATCGCATGGGAATTGGGAATACAGTCAGAAAAGCGGCATATCCAATTCGAGCAGGAATTATTGGTGGTGTGGGTGGAACTGCGGTAGAACTGCGAAGTCACTATGAAGCAGCCGTTTTGGTGCGATCGCAGCTTGACACCATCCTGGCCCACGAAGCCGCACATCGAGGCGCACAACTGATCGAAGATACCCGCGTTGAAGAACTTATCCGGGAAAATGGACGCTTAATTGGCATCAAAACCAACCAGGGCAACCTAGAAGTTGATGCAGCGATCGTTTGCAATGGTGGTACTAGCAAATTAGCCTCAGCAAAACGTCCTGGTAATACCCTCCGCTCCTTGATGGGTTGGTACGAAGGTGTAGACAGCATTGGTGATGCCTTAGAAATTTACTTTGACCCAATGGTAAAACCTTACTATGGTTGGGTTTTTCCAGAAAGCCAAAATCGAGTCAACATTGGTATTTGTTATGATGCCGCCTATGGCGACCTCAATGCTCGGCAAAGATTTCAACAATTTATAGAGGAACGTCTAGGGAAACGAATGCGGCACGCCAGCCAAATTGGTTATTTAATGGGACATCCTATTGCCGTTACCCATAAACCAACAGCCCTAGTGCAGGCGGGGGTTTTAGTCGCTGGAGAAGCTGGAAATTTAGTAGATCCAGCTACAGCAGAAGGAATTCACACAGCCCTTGCTAGCGGCTTGTTAGCTGGAGAGTTTATGGGGTCTGTTTTGGATCGAGGAACCGAACCCTCTTTTCAGAAACTTGCACCTTATACCCAATTGATTCAAAAAAAAATCGCACCTCGTTTAAGAGCCGGAAATTGGTTTTTACAAGCTGCTAAAACTCCGATTTTAGATTTAGCGTTGCGGTTTGGTTCGCTTAAATCTGTTCAACAGACTCTTCTCTGGGTGATTGCAGGGGTTTAATTGATTCAATTGATTTTAAAAATAATTTTAGATTAGGGCATGAGCTAGAAAAATATTCCAGGAACGAATAAATAAGCTTGTAAAATTTTCTGAGCAATTTATTATGTTAGAAATCTCGGATGCTGGTCTAGTTTATGATGTTTGCATTGTTGGCGGTGGTCCTGGAGGTGCAACTTGTGCTTACTATCTAGCTCGTCAGGGTAAGAATGTTTTGTTACTAGAAAAAGAAACATTTCCCCGTGACAAAATTTGTGGAGATGCTGTTTGCTCTCGTGCAATCCTCCACCTCCAAGAAATGGGGGTATTTCAAGAAATATTGGCAGAAAACAAAGGACACTGGGCAAAAAATGGTGGCTTCGTGAGTCCCAAAGGAATCAGTTTTATTGGTAACTCTGCTCAACATATGCCTATGCCACTGGTTATGGCAATTAAGCGAGTCATCTTGGATGAAAAAATAGCAAGAGCAGCTGCACGGGCAGGAGCTAAACTTGTGGAGCGATCGCCAGTTGTTGAGACATCGTTCTCTGAAACCAACAAATATTGGACTATTACGTGCAAAAGCGATCGCGTAACGACATCTTACCAAGCACGGGTGCTTGTAGCTGCCGATGGGGCGACTTCTAAACTAGCACGTTCCCTGGGTTTGGTTAACACAAATCCAAATGGTGTCTGTAGTCGGGCTTACATTAAACCAGGAACATCCACGTTTCTTCATGATGGAGTAGTCTTTTATCCGCCATCGCTGCTTCCTGGATATTGCTCAATTTTCCGAGAAACAAGCGATGAATTGAGTTTCTGCTGCTACATTATCCCTGGCGGACGGGTCAAGCTAACTGATTTAGGCAAGATGCATCATGAGGTAATCACAAAAGATCCCTATGTGAGTAAAGCACTCGGTTCTAATGCTCAAATTGGCAAAATGATGGGCGCTCCGCTCCGGTTAGGTGGCATTTCAAAAAGTTACGCAGATCATCTATTAATTGTGGGGGACGCTGCTGGACAAATCGATCCTTTAACTGGCGAAGGAATTCAATTTGCTATGGATGCTGCCAAAATTGCCGCAGATACTTTAGTAGAAGCATTTGCGATTGGGGATCTAAGCGAAAGCTTTTTGAGGCGATATCACAGCCGTTGGATGAAATCATTTGGTTGGGATTTTCAATGGAGTACCAGATTTACTGACGTTTACAAGCGTTACCCTTTTTTCTTAGATGCTTGTGCAGCACTGACTCGTCGTCGTGGTAGTGAGTTTTTGGCTGAATGGGGTAAGGTGATGACGGGCGCACAACCCAAGAGTTATTTCCTACAACCACAAATCGTATTGCCACTGGTATTAGAAGTTGGGCGACAACTATTAAGACCTAATGCTGCATAGAGTAAGCCTTAGCGCTGTGTAAGGTTAATCTATCATTCTGGAATATTCAGTCACTATGAAAAAATCAGATTTTCAAACAGTCGTACAAGATCCTATTCAGCGAGCTAAAAAATACCAGGAAATGGTTGGAACTTATTTTGATCTTGTGACAGACTCTTATCGACAACATTGGGGTGAATCTTTTCATTTTGCAATCTTTTCCGGCTCAGAATCTCTTAAGGATGCACTAACTAATACAGAGCGATTCATTGCCAATTCAGGTCAATTTCGCTCAGACATGAAGATTCTTGATGTTGGTTGTGGTGTTGCAGGACCAGCTATCAATATTGCAATATACTCAGGCGCACATATTACGGGCGTTAATATTAATGCACAACAACTTGAAATCGCCAATCAGCTAGTTGAAGAGCATGGACTTTCTGACAAGATCGAGCTTGTTTTAGCCGATGCAATGCATATGCCTTTTGAAAACGACTCATTTGATGCAGTTTATATTTTTGAAGCTGGCTGTCATATGCCTGATAAAGCAAATTTTTATCAAGAATGCGCCCGTGTTTTGCGTCCAGGTGGAGTATTTGTTGGTATCGACTGGTTTACGGCTGAGAACTTAACAACCGAGCAGAAGACTAAATACATTGAGCCAATTTGTCGTTATCATGCAGTCCCAAATATTATCTCACTTAGTGATTTAATAAAATGTTTGATATCTGTGGGTTTAACGGTTGAAGTAGCGGAGAATATCGAAAATCATGGCAATATTTTACGTAACTGGGAATTGATGGATACCACGATCGCCCAAAATATTCGTGGTTTGATTCCTTGGCTACTGCCATCTACGTTGAAAATGTTAACGAAGGGGGGCTACGCCTTGCTGGATGGGGTAAAATCAGGCACATTTATTCTTGGACGTTGGCAAGCACATAAACCTGTTCAACTACACGAGGGTGTATGACTACTTTGATAACGGGAGCTAGTGGTCATTTAGGTGCCAACCTTGTACGGCGCTTGCTGGAAGATGGGCATTCTGTGCGTGTGCTCTTAAGACAAGGCAGTAATAACACGGCCGTTGATGGATTGAATGTGGAGCGGGTTTATGGCGATTTACGCGACCGCCCTGCGATGAATGCAGCTGTGCAGGGGTGCGATCGCATCTATCACTGTGCCGCCAATGTTTCCATATTAGATGGACTCCCCCAACTCAGACAGGAAATTTACGACTGCAATGTGATTGGTACGCGCAATCTCTTGCAAGCAGCTTTAGCAGCTGGCGTGTCTAAAGTCGTTGTGACCGGTTCCTTCAGCGCAGTCGGGCATAATCTTTCCCAACCCAGTGATGAAAACGTTCCCTTTAATCCGTTTGGGAATCATTTGCCCTATGAGTTCAGCAAAAGTTTTGTTGAGCATGAGTGTCTCAAAGCTTTTGCTGATGGACTGAATGTGGTGATTGCAGTCTCTTGCGCCATCTTAGGGCCAAATGACTTCAAGCCTTCCCGCATGGGTAGAACCTTGGTTGATTTTGCCAACGGTAAACTACCCGCTTATGTTCCTGGCGGTTTTGAGTTCGTGTCCACCAGAGACATTGTGCAAGGACACATCCTGGCAATGGACAAAGGACGACCCGGACAAAAGTACATTTTCAGCACGCAATTTCTCACAGTAGATGAGTTAATGAATATTTTTGAAGAGATTACTGGAAAGTCTCGTCCCCGCTTGCGAATCCCTAGTCTTCTGATGGCAGCGATCGCCAGTACTGCTGATGCAATTTTACCGCGTTTGTTTCCGCAGATGCCACGCCGCTTTACCTCTGGTGCAGTCAGAATTTTGCAAATGTACCGCAAAGCAGACTGTCAAAAAGCAAATAATGAACTGGGATATCAACCCACCAGCATTCGACAAGCAATTCAAGCAGCCTATGACCATTTTGGGCAACGCGGTATAATCCAAACTGTAACACCCGTGGTGCGATCGCCCCAAACTAAGGAAACCTATAGCGAAATCCAGAGGTGACAGTTGACATGGTAAGTACCAAGGCTGATATCAGCCCCAAAATACCCCCGATTTTGCATGGTGGTTTGCCCTATTTGGGACATGCTCTCGAATTTCATCGAGATCCTGTTGGCGTATTGCAAAGGGGGCAAGCCCAATTTGGTGAGATTTTTTCCTTTCTGTTAGCCGGATCGCAAATTACAGTTTTGATTGGCCCCAAGGGAAATGAGGCATTTTTCCGCGCGCCTGACAGCCAATTCAGCGCCAAAGAAGCCTATCGCTTCACAATCCCCATTTTTGGTCAAGGCATCGCCTATGATACAACGCCGGAAATCATGAGCGAACAGTTGGGGTTTATTTTTCCGGCACTGAGGGAAGAGCGGTTGCAAGCCTATGCCCAGCTTATGGCAGAAGAAGTCCATACCTATTTAGAAAATTGGGGGCAGTCTGGTGAAGTAGATTTGTTAACTGCTCTGAATGAATTAACCATTTTCATTGCTAGTCGATGCTTAATTGGTCAAGAGTTTCGGCAAAATCTTTCTAATGAGTTTGCTCACCTTTATCATGACTTAGAAGGTGGCATCAACCTGTTAGCCTTTTTCCAGCCATATTTGCCTTTGCCCTCCTTCCAGCGTCGCGATCGCGCTAGGGTAAGGATGGTTCAACTCATCTCGGAAATTATTGCTAACCGTAGACGGAATGGCATTGTAGGGGAAGACTTTCTCCAAACTTTGATGGATGCCAGCTACTCAGATGGCAGTGCCTTAACTGATGATAATATCACTGGACTGCTTATTACTCTCCTATTTGCTGGTCAACATACTAGTGCAGTTCTAGCTGCTTGGACTGGCATCCTCCTGTTGCAGCATTCCCAATTTCTTCCGCCCATCCTCGAAGAACAACACGCAGTACTTGGCGAAGTCGCTGCTGGAAAGCCTTTCACGTTGGATCGATTAAAACAACTTGTTGTGTTAGAACGAGCGATTAAAGAGGCAGAACGTTTGCGTCCACCCTTAATCATGCTCATGCGAAAGATTTTACGGGATTTTGAGTACAACGGCTACTATGTCCCAGCAGGCGGACTAGCTATGGTTGCACCTGCCGTTTCTCACCGATTAGCTGAGTGCTTCCGCGATCCAGATCGATACGATCCAGATCGCTTTGCCCCCGATCGCGCCGAAGAGCGCAAATCTGCCTACACCATGATTGGTTTTGGAGGCGGAAGACATCGCTGCATAGGACAGTCTTTTGCATATGAGCAAATTAAAGTCATTTGGAGTGTATTACTGCAAAACTTTGATTTGGAGCTAGTTTCTCAAAGCTATGAACCTAACTATTCCACATTTGTGATTGGCCCCAAACAACCTTGCCTGATTCGTTATCAACGCAAATAAATCACAGATGTTTGACAGTTCAATGCAGAGGATAGTAAACAATGAAATACAGAGCTATAATACACAAGCCAGTAGCCACTACACCCCCAACTTTTGAACAAGCTAAAAATCGACGGCAAAAAGCGCGATCGGCCGGCATGAACCCAGATTATTGGTATGCCGTAGAGTATGACCGTGTGCTGAAACCTGGACAGGTGATGGAGGTGATTTTTTGGCAGGCTTCCATCGCTCTTTACCGAGGACAGGATGGACAACTACGAGCTTTAGAGAATCGCTGCGCCCATCGCCATCTTCAGCTTTCTTTAGGGCAGGTGGATGGGAATTATCTAGTTTGCGATTATCACGGATGGGCTTATAACGAAGCGGGAGAATTGGCTCGTATTCCCCATGAACTTTTCAATAAACCCATACCAGTATGCAAATTACGCATCTATCCAGTGCAAGTTCGATATGGACTTATCTGGATTTTTCCAGGTAATCCAGCACTGGCAGAAAAACGACAAATCCCTGATATCCCTGAACTAGAAGGGAACAATAGATGGGCATGTGTCCCCCTAGATTTTACTTGGAATGCTCACCATTCAATGATTATTGACAATGTGAGTGACTTTACCCATGCACATTTACATCGGCAGTATCGTCCGTTTACCGATTCTAAGCTAACTCGGTGCGAGCAAATTGGCGATCGCGTTTATGTTGACTATGACACTAAGGTAGGAACTGGCAAAATTTCTGGTCTATTTGTCGATCGCAAACGAGTCAACACTAATGCCATGAAACTTTGCTACGAATATCCATATCAATGGTCTAATACAGATAATAAGATTAAACATTGGTGCTTTGTCTTGCCAATTAATGAGCGGAAAACACGAGTCTTTTTCTTATTTTATTTTGATGCACTCATTATTCCCTTTACATCATTGCGGATTCCTCAATGGTTGATGAACTATGTACTGGAAATTGCCAATCCATTACTGATTAAACCTTTACTCAGCCAGGATGGGGTTGCTGTTGAGGCAGAACAAATTGGCTACGAGACTCATCTTGATGCTCCAATTATTGAACTCAGTCCAGCTATTCACTTATTTCAGCAACTCACAATTCAGAAGTGGGAAGAACATTTAGCAAAATCCGAGAAAAAAGCTGTTTCCCAGGTTGAGGCTCAGGCTAAAGATCCAATCTAATTTTTCTGACAATAGCCCCCCACTTCTAAAATATTCTCTTACTTACTGTATTGCTATACTACACCAGAAAAACTAATGAGGGTATTTCGTAATTCGCATCTCCAAATTGCCTCAGAAAAAATCACTTCAGATATCAGCTTGCCAAATCAGATTCCTTATCGTAAAAATTATCTGTGGAAAAACTGGGGAGAGACAGCTTCTTGTCGTCCTGAAATTTCTTTTTATCCTGAGAAAGTATACGAATTAATTGAGATTGTTAAATTTGCTCGGAATACGAAAAAAAGAATTCGAGTTGCTGCCACAGGTCACTCTTGGTCACAATTAATTCCTACGGATGACATTTTAGTTTATATCCACAAACTCAATCATGTAGAGATGGACTTCTCCGATCGGGAAAAACCAAAAGTTGTGATAGAATCTGGCGCAACAGTTAGAGAAGTCAATGATGTATTAGAACATCATGGATATGCCTTGCCCTTAAATGTTGTGCTAGAATCTGTACGATTTGGGGGATTAATTGCAACAGGTAGCCACGGTTCTGGATGGAATAACTCTACCCTTTCTGACCTCATACACTCAATTGAAATTGTTACATCTTCTGGACAGTTGCAAGTGTTTGAAACTGGAATTGATGCTGATGAAGTAATGAATGCAGCAAAACTAAACCTGGGTATGTTTGGCATTACTTATCGCATGAAGCTTTATGTTCAAAAAAGTTACAGAGTCAGAGCTATCGATCGACGTGCCCCATTAATAGAAACAATTGAAAATATCAAATGTCTAATTCTTGCCCACGAAAATTGCGATCTTTTTTGGTGGCCTTTTTGTGATAAAATCTGGATTAAGTCCTGGGATCGCACAGAGTTAAAAATAACATCTAAACCCAGAAAAAATTTATGGGATAAATTGGAGGCAGCAATAAGCTCAAGAGTGTTTAGAGAATTACTACGACTGATTAATAACTTTCCCCGAATGACCCCCTGGGTATGTAATTTTCTGTTCAAATTCACTCCATCAGTCAGGGATGATGTAGTTGATATTGTAGAGGCTATTCACTATAGACGTTCTATTGAAGTCGCTAAACTAGGATGTGTGGAGATTGCCTTTAAAGTTGATTCTGATTTTGAAAATGTCAAAAAAGCCATCAATATTGTAATATATACAACCAATAAATATGCTGCACAAAGAAAATACCCTTTTAATGTCACAATGAATGTACGTTTTATTAATAGTAGCCAATGCTTGCTTTCACCTGGCTTTGGTGAGGGACATACCTGCTTTATTGAAATTCTCAGTCGAGCAGATCGAAAAGAATGGGAATTATTTTCTTCTGAAGTTGCCACCGAGTGGTTAAAACTTCCAAACGCGTTGCCACACTGGGCAAAAGAGATTGAGCATATTCCAGGAATTATCGAACATATTAAAAGTAAGATAGGAAAAAATATAGCTGAATTTAACAAAATAAAGATTGAGCTTCAACTCGATCCAGATAATATTTTTATGAACGATTTCTTGCGGAGAATTTTTCTATAGAAATCTTAGAAGCTATATTCACTAAAAATAGCTACGGCAGGATTAAAAAAAATAAACAATCAAAAAGTTTTAAATTTTTCTACTTTCTCGATCGCTATTGCGACAATTGGACATCTTGTTGGATATTGTGTTGACACGGCTCATTTCATGGACTTGACGTTGGACTGCATATGCATGATTTTACGTATTCAGCATATCATGAATATAGTAGGAGTTGACATTGCAATTCTTGTAGTAGCATTAATTCCTTATCAAAAACAAGAGATGCGATCCTGGTGGTTGTTGTCCTGCATATTTTTTTACCAGTCTTCTCATGTGGTTAGTTGGTCTTATTCTAGGATGGATAGCTTTAACCGAGTCTAAATCGGCTGAATCGTAGAAAAATATTCGCAATTGCACTTTATGACCCAAAAATTCACCGAATAAAAAGCTATGTCATACCTATTCGATCCTGATATTTTACATGAAATAGCTAAAAAAGGTATTGGGTTACCTTATGATGAAATGTTTGAAACTGTTCGCTCTGAACTAGAACAAAAATATCCAGGACATATTGCTCCAAAAGTTGACTGGATCGTGAATTGTGCGGGAGGCTCTATTTTTTCTATAGCTGTACTACATGCCTCTCTCAATGAATATGTTTTGATTTTTGGTAATTCTATTGGTACTAGTGGGCATACTGGACGCCATTTTACTGATACCTATAGTTTCGTAATTGATGGAGAAGTTTGGTATTTCTCTGAGGAGAGACCATTTGAGCGTATGATTCGACGCACTGGAGATAAATACCGTCTAGAAAAATTTCAAAGTCGGGGGCTCTGTATCAAGGATCGAGCTTGGGTAGTAGAATACGCCAGAGGACCCATTTCTCTAATGCTTCCCTTTGGGCTCGCTGGTTTTCTCTTTAGTACTTTAGATTTAAAAAATTTGGTTCGCACCCTTTGGACTTATGGAAAATTGACTATGAAAGAACTTCTATTTAGACTCAGATCTACCCGATCGCCTGTATCCTGAACTGGCTTCAAAACCTGTTTTGCTCCTTACCTACAGATGCTAACTCAAAGTTTATAGAACCCATTTGGGATCTTGGGAGAAAGGAGAGCGAAAAATTTCGGGGGAGATGGGCAAGAATTAGCCAAGGGTTTTTTACATTAATCATCCCAAAGCCCCTGAAACTTGGTAGACGCAAGTTCGGTGTAACGAACAGTATGCTGAATATTTTTATGCCCCAAATAACTCTGAATTGTTCGGGTATCAATACCTCGATTCGGCAGATAATAACCTGTTCCATGCCGCAGCATATGAGCATGAATAGGGACTTTGAATAAGTGCTTTGCAACAGGTCGCCTATCAAAAAATTTGATTACGGTCTGTCGAGTGCAACCTACTCCTCCTGCTAAGTACTCTTGCGTCCAACCTTTAAGCTTGAATGCTGCCTCAGCTTTTTGCAGCCCATTTGTCGATGCTCGGTATGACCTACCCATCGTCAACCTACCACAACTATTACATTAGTTTTACACGAGTCCATGACACTTAGTAAAAGCGATCGCCATTTTTAACAAGTGGCGATCGCACTTCGACTAAGACCCTGGCTCCAATGGCGAATCTATCCGTTGGTTTTGCTCTTGATTAGTTGTCACTGTGGTATTGGGATTGCTATGCACGTTAACCACTGGTGGATTAACCACAGAAGGTGTAGCAGGTCTTAGCATCATCACAGCAAACCCAAAAAACATTGCTGCTATTGCCACAATCGCAACGTTATTGCTGCTGTCTTTACTCACAGCACTTACCAGGTTCTTCAGCAGTCCATAAAACTGCTGTTCGGTAGTGGCGTTCACTGCCCTGATAAGTGCTTTAGGAGCATTTAACTTATCATTGGAAGTGCGGGGTCTATGACGATTGAAATCCATTGTTGTGGCCTCCGTGTTTTCGATGCTTACCTGGATGTTCTCCAGGTTTTTTCTTTCTGTTCTTAGAATAAAAATTTCAAGCTCAACCTTGGTCAAAGTAGGCTGTTAGAGTTATGTAATAGTTATGTCAAAGTTGATTCACAGCTATGACGCGATCGCTTAAAGCATCGAAAACAGGGTTAGAAAAGGCTAAACGAGCATTTGGAATCAAAGGTTGGACACAGGATTATTTGGCTGGTACTGTTGGACGTAGACGCCAAACAATCATTAGTTTTTTTGCCAGAAGGCCTGTTGATAAGACTGTATTCCAAGCCATCTGCACAGAACTGGGTTTAGAGTGGGGTGAGATTGCAGAGCTAGAAGTAGGGGAAGAAGAAGCAGTCAAAACCCCTGGTATTGATCAATTGGTGCAACATATACGTCAAAAAGTGAGCGCATTCATCCAAAAACAATGTGGATTCATGCGTGTTTTGGACATGACTCACCCCATTGGATTAAACGACATTTACACTGATGTCAACATTCTGGAGAAAATTACAGGACGCAGAGGCTTAGAGCTAGCCCAACTTTTGGAAAACTGCAAACCAGAAGACTTTGAACGCTTTGGGCTATATAAAGTGTCAGAAAAGCGAGTGTCAGGTTTAGGGGCTGTTAAGCAAAACTCGAAGCTGATGATTTTAGGAAAGCCAGGAGCAGGCAAGACAACCTTTTTAAAGAGAATAGCAATTCAGTGTAACTTGGGGCAATTTTTGGCAGATCGTGTCCCCATTTTCATCACACTCAAAGCCTTTGCTGAAGAACCTCAGCAACCAAGTTTATTTGAATATATCAATGACCAATTTATCAACGATATTTCAGACAAAGAAATAACTAAAACTCTGTTGAAACAGGGTCGGGCGATTGTGTTGCTTGATGGGTTAGATGAAGTTAGGCAAGCAGACAACGATAGAGTTATAAGAGAAATTGAAAGAGTTTCTACTCAGTATGATGGCAACTATTTTGTGATTACTTGTCGGATTGCGGCTAATGAATATAAGTTTGAACGTTTCACTGAGGTTGAAGTTGCGGATTTTAATGAAAAACAGATTACCGAGTTTGCCAACAAATGGTTCCAGAGTAAAGATCCTATCAAAGCTCAACAGTTTGTTGAAAAGCTCCAAGAAAATCCACGGATTAAACAACTGGCAACTAATCCCTTACTCTTGACACTGCTATGTTTGCTGTTTGGTGAATCGACAGATTTTCCTTCCAATCGTTCTGAGCTTTACCAAGAAGGTGTAGATGTATTACTCAAAAAGTGGGATGGTACGCGCAGGATTGAGCGCGATTTGGTGTATCACAAACTTTCTCTCAAACGCAAACAAGACCTGTTGAGCAAAATAGCCTTAGAAACCTTTGAGAAAGGAAATTACTTCTTTAAAGAGAGGCTTGTAGAAGAGTACATTAGCGATTACATTCAAAATCTACCTGATGCCCAAGCCGACCAACAAGCACTGTTGTTAGACAGCAGAGCAGTACTGAAATCGATTGAGGCACAACATGGTTTATTGGTAGAACGGGCGAGGAAAATTTATTCTTTTTCTCATCTAACTTTTCATGAGTTCTTCACGGCTAGAAAAATCACCTTAAATCGAAATCCTCAGCAGGTGTTTCAACAGTTGGGTAGTTATATCACTGACAAACGTTGGCGAGAAGTTTTCTTGCTAACAGTAGGGATATTGGACAATGCTGATGACCTATTGCAGTTGATGAAACATCGCATTGATGAACTCGTAGCAACTGATGAAAAAGAGAGGTTTTCAGCCAACAAGGAAGCGGGATTACTCTGTACAGCATCTACAAGCGTTAGCGTCGTGCAGTCCATCGCCACAGGCGATTCAACTTCCTTTTCTTTCACGCCCTCGACACTCTGAGGCGACGCGCCCCCAAAGGGCGCGTGAGCCGTCTCCTCACTTTGAGAGATTTTGTTTGGCGTGGAAGAGACACACCTCAAGAACTCTTCAAAAGAGTTCTTGAGGTGTTCTTGAGAAGTTCCTGAGAGGTTTTGGAACGCTTGCTCAGTAATGATTTCAAGTTCCACCCCGGCACTGTCATTGCCGCCCTCGGCTCTAAGAGTGCCGATAGGGGTGTTATCAATTCCTTGGGCGGTATTATCATTGCCTTCGTTTGCACTGTCATTGCCGACCCCGGCTAGAAAATTATCACCTTGTTTCCAAGTAAACAGTCCTTGAACCATGAAGGTTGATCGCCATAGTTTCGTAATGCTGTTTACCTTCCAGCACTCTGGTTTCTGTCTTAAAATCAAACAGTCCAGCATCTCTGAGAACTTTCTTTGCACCTGTTAGATTGCGATCGCGCAATTTTGTGGTGAGTGGTATCCAGCGAGAACCATACGGGTCTGATTTTCAACACTCCGAAAAAAGGCGTAGTACTGTCGGAGATTGATTTAGTGCCCAGTCAAGATCAGCCGTTGGGATTGTCATGTGGGAGCGAGTACGCGCCTTACTGCTTTGATCGCGCTTTGTAGATTTATCTACAACTGGCTTAGTTCTAGTCTTTGTCATGACTCACCCCCGAATTGTGCCCAAAACCTCTGCAACGCAACTCGTTTAGCTGTTTCTATCAGCTCTTTTTCTGACTCTGGTACATCGTTAATCAGATGCTCGATTTCAGCTAGTTGTGATGCCCTGTTTGAGAGGGGTAAAAGCTTTACTTCAGCTTCACTACCGCGACGAAAACCACGACGACGGTACAAATATTTGAAGTGGCGTTTGTCTTGTGGTAGTAATTTCTCCCACACATGAGCGTCCCACCCAGGCGGCATGAAGTCAGCTGATATCGGTAGCAGGTTTTGTATTTGGGATTGGACGAGTGCGATCGCTTTACCCTGTTCTTCAATCACCCGATTTTGCTGTTCAAACTTGGTCAATAGTTCTTCAATTAACTCCTGAGTTTGTGGTGCTAGTTCTGCCTCGCGGGTTTTAACAGCGAAGTCGTCATAAGAGGCTATGAGCCAGATAGAAAGTAAGTCAAAAGCAGATAAATACTCTACTGACCTATTCCACAGCAGATAGGACAATTCATCTAGCAACTCAAAGTCTATTCCTAACTCTTGGGCTATGAGTCGAGAGTCAACTACTAGTTGTCGTTGGTGGTGAATAACATTAAGTTTGCTCATAATTTGGTATGTGTGTTTGTCAACAAGGCAAGCAAAATTGACCCCCACGCAGGTTGCTGGGGGATTAAGGATTGTTGAGCGGTCAAAATAATTTGTAATTCGTAATTGATTTTTTAATTACGAATTACGTTAACAGGGGTGGTTATGTTTGCGGATACGCAGATTGAAAAATTTGTTCGGCGGTTAAATTCAAGTCTGGAAATGTTTGTGATTCGATGCGATCGCTCCCGCGAAACTGGCTAACTTGGTACTCACCATCAACCAATGAATAAACCGAGATAGTAGGTTGCTTGGGATTGCCAATAAACCGCCTACCACCTAAAGCTGCATAATCTACAATCCAGTATTCTCTAATGCCTAGAGTTTCATAACCAGCCACTTTTGTTAGATAATCATCACGCCAGTTAGTGCTAAAAACTTCGATTACCAATGGTATAGATTCAGCTAGGCTAACAGTGGATTCTTTTTTCCAGAGTGGTTCATTGACTAAATTAGGTTGATTTAATATCAGCACATCTGGCAAATAAGCTGATTCACCTGACAATGGTTTGACAAACGCTGTTTTGGGAATGATGTAACGGAGATTTAATCGGATGCACTCCCTAGTAATTTCAAAGACTAAAAATCCTATCACTTCTTCATGATCGCCTGTTGGTGGTGGCATTTCAATCACTACTCCATCGTGGAGTTCATAACGTTTACCAGAATTGTCTGGGTATTTAGCAACAAATTCATCAAAGGCTACTAGTTTTCGTAAAGCTTGAGTCATAGGTTTAATTCGTAATTCGTAATTCGTAATTACTGCGATCGCAGTTAAACTTAGGGTTTAAAATCTAAAAATTTTCAGAACGAATTCGACTGCCATTTTGCCAAACTTCTACTCTTTGAGGAGTGACTATATAAGAAAAACTACCATTATCTGCTTGATATTTATCTTTACCAATATTCAAAGCAGGTATTTTTATAGGCTGATTTGGGTTTTGTTTCATCTGCCCAATATAAAATAACCGGCCATTTTCTTCGCAAATTTTGACACGGATTTTTGCAGTCTCACCTCGAATAATCGTAACTCCATTACATTCAGTATTACTATTTAAAGTTGTAGAATTTATTGTAATTCCTTGTGAAGAGGAAAGCTTTGCTACTGGAAGTGTTGAGACTAGCCGGTTAGAGTTGCTAACTTGCTGAACTTTAGAAGTAGGAGTAACATTTGCGGTTGAGGATGCAAATAGACGAAGCGGATCGACTGCGATTCGGCCTTGTGGATGAAATTCAAAGTGGAGATGAGGTGCTGTACTGTTGCCTGTAGATCCCATCTCGGCAATAATTTGACCTTGAATAACTTGTTGACCTTTGCTCACTAATAAACGGCGATTGTGACCATAAACAGTAACGCTGCCATCAGGATGTTTAATACTTATGGCATTGCCTAATCCCCAATTATCCCAACCTGCTTTGATAACTGTACCGGATGCAGCAGCAACAATAGGAGTCCCGGATACCCCAGCGATATCGATTCCTTCATGTTGATATTTACGAAAGCCTTGAGAAATAAAACCTTGAGTCGGCCAAATAAAGTTATAAGCAGGGATGGAATTTTCTTGAGTTGGGGAATTGCTGACTAATTCTGTTAAGCCAGATGTAGTTGTACTTAATACGGTGGTTAAGGATATTAACCCAATTAGTCCATAGTTACGATATCGATAAAAATTATTTTTTTTCATAAATTACGAGTTTGAAAATATTGTTGAGTGTTGAACGCCAGTTGCTACAACGGGGGGAACCCCCACAACGCACTGGTTCCTGTTGACTGGGAAAAAAATATTTTTGTGCCTTGAAATGGTATGAAACCCCGATGTCAATAGACTTTCTTTGCCTATTGGCTGATATATAAAAAACTCGCGATCGCATTTTTCAGGCATCAAGCTAATCTGAAAATGCGATCGCGAGTCACAAAAAGTAGTTATTTTTTAGGGGGTTGAGGAATTGCCAGCTGCCACTGCCTCGTTTAATACTAACTCTGGCTGTGGTGTTTCCTCCTCTTCTTCTGGCAAGCCGTAAATTGACCTGTACAATTTCACGTACTGCTTGGCAGATTGATACCAGCTAAAGTCTTCACTCATACCACGTTTTTGTAGTTCTTCCCATTGGGGTTTGAAACGGAAGCCTTCCCAAGCCCGAATCATACAGGTGAAAAGGTCTAGTGGTTCGTAGCGGTCAAAGCAGTAACCGGTGCCTACGCTATTTATAGGGTCGTAGTGTGATACGGTGTCAACTAATCCACCCGTGCGGCGGACGATGGGGACGGAACCGTAACGCAAAGCCATCATTTGGCTAATACCGCAAGGTTCAAAACGACTAGGCATTAAGAATGCGTCAGTGCCGGCGTAGATGCGGCGAGACAAGGCATCGTTATACAGCAGGTAAGTTGCCATACGTCCGGGAAAGCGAGATGCTAATTGCCACATCTGACTTTCATAGTAGCGATCGCCTGTCCCTAACAGTACAAACTGTGCATCTGTGTATGCCATAAAGCGATCGAGAATTTGCAATATTAAATCGATGCCTTTTTGTTCTACTAATCGCGTGACAATCCCAATTAAAAATGCACCGGAATTAACTTCTAATCCTACTTCTTCTTGCAAAGCAATTTTATTCGCTTTGCGTTTCTCCAAACTATCATGTGTGAAGACTTGGGCAATGTATTTGTCATTTTCTGGATTGTAAACTTCGACATCAATACCATTGATAATCCCAGATAACTTACCGCTAATAAAAGACAACAAACCTTCTAATGTTTCACCATACTCAGCTGTCTTGATTTGCTCTGCATAAGTCGGCGAAACTGTATTGACTTTATTGGCATATTGCACCGCAGCTGCCATTGTGTTGTGTCCTTGCATATACCAAGGACACCAAGTAATTTTTTCTAAATACCAACGCCACGGCCCCTGATAGGCTAAGTTATGAATCGTAAAGACGGTGGTAATATCAGGATCTTGGTGCATCCATACAGGAATCATTCCTGTGTGCCAATCGTGGCAGTGAATAATTTCTGGTTTCCAATAATTCCAGGCAAACTCCGCTGCACCATTGGCAAACAAGGTGAACCGCCAATCTTCATCTTCTCCTGAATAAATGCGGCGGGGCATGAAGGCGGGATGTCCAAATAAGTATAAGGGAACATCAGTACCAGGCAAAACGGTTTCGTAGACTGCAAAGTGCTGGAACATCGCATCTCCCCACCAAATAGGTTCTTGGGGAATCTGCATTTTGTCTGGCAAGAAGCCGTAGTAAGGCATGAATATTCGCACATCATGACCCATTGCTCTGAGGAATTTGGGCAATGCACCAACAACATCGCCCATTCCGCCTACTTTGGCAATGGGAGCTGCCTCTGCTGCAACAAATAAAATCCGCATGGTAAGTTTTGTTTCCCCGGTGCCTATACAGCGATTCAGTTATCAGTTTTTTACTGTTTGCTGACTACTGATGACTGTTTATTGATTACTTACTTATCTAATCACATCCGCTTGTGCAATTGCTTAGGAACCCCGCCCAATCACCGTAAAAATTTCTTCTAAAATTTCTTTGGCTCCTTTGTCGCGCAACAGGTGTGCTAGTTGTGTGCCCAGTGCTTCGGCTTTGTTGGCTTCTCCAGTGAGGCTATCTTTTACCAGCTTTTGACCATCTATGCTGGCAACTATACCTGTTAAAGTTAATTGTTCGCCAGAGATTTCTGTATTTACACCGATAGGTACTTGACAACCGCCCTCTAAATCGCGTAAAAAAGCTCGTTCGGCGAGACAGCGATCGCGTGTTTGGGGATGTTCGATGGCTTTGAGTAGGGAAATTAATTCGCTATCATCGGCACGGCATTCGATCCCCAATGCGCCTTGGCCGACGGCGTGGAGGGAGATGTCTTGAGGTAAGATTTGATGAATGCGATCGCTCATTTCCAATCGCCCTAATCCTGCGGCTGCCAAAATCAAGGCGTCATATTCACCAGCATCGAGTTTTGCCAACCGTGTAATCAAATTTCCCCGGACATCTTTAAAAGTGAAGTGGGGGAATCGATGGCGTAACTGTGCTAAGCGCCGCAGAGAAGATGTACCGATGACTGCACCTTCTGGCAAAGTTTCGATTTGTTTATCTTTGTGCTTTTCATGCACCACTAGCGCATCGGCTGGGTTTTCCCGTTCGGTAATTGCTGCTAGTGTTAACCCTTCGGGTAAGTTTGTCGGCAGATCCTTGAGGGAATGAACTGCAAAGTCAATCTCGCCATTGAGCATTCCCAACTCAAGTTCTTTAGTAAAAAGTCCTTTATCGCCAATCTTGGCTAATGCTACATCCAAGATTTTGTCGCCTTGGGTAGACATGGTGTGGACTTCAAAAGTGATATCTGGATAGCTTTTCTGTAGTTGCTCCTGTACCCAATAGGTTTGAACTAGAGCAAGTTGGCTTTTGCGTGAACCGATACGAATTGTGCGCGGAGGACTAGAAACAGCTGATGTCATAAAACAATATATCAAACCAGGGATTAATTCACTCTCATCTAGACTACCGTAGTGAGTGACTTGTACCCATTTTGGATTTTAGATTTGGGATTTTGTATTACAATTCTTTACGAAAATCAACTACACCGAGCTTGGCTGAGGCGACGCTATACGGTAACTCATTTGTAGTAAATGTAACCTTGGTTGTGGCATTTGGGCAGTGGCGATCGTTGATAAACTAGATGCAGAAATTTCGCAGTCGCAGAAATCATGAGTCTTGCCAAGTCTGCATCCCTAACCCTAGAGGAATTTCTCAAGTTACCAGAAACTAAGCCTGCAAGTATTTATATTGATGGCGAGATTATCCAAAAACCAATGCCAAAAGCCCGCCACTCCGGACTTCAGGCTAAGTTGATTAATAGGATTAACGAAGTCACAGAGAAAAGACAAATTGCTTATGCTTTTCCAGAGTTGCGTTGTACTGTTGGTGGTAGGTCAATTGTTCCAGATATAGCGGTGATTCGTTGGCAACAAATCCAATTTGATGACGACGGAGAACCTGTAGATGATATGCTAATTGCTCCTAACTGGACAATTGAAATTCTGTCTCCAGAACAAAGTTATAACCGAGTTATCAGCAATATATTACACTGCCTAAAATATGATTGTGAATTGGGATGGTTGCTCGATCCTGATGACCGCTCAGTTCTTGTTTTTCAACCACATCAACAACCAGAATTTTGTCATAAAAACGATAAATTGATTGTTATCGAGGGTGTTGATTTAGAGTTGACAGTAGAACAAGTATTTAGCTGGTTAAAGATGAAAGAGTAGTCAGAATTTAAATGTCAGATTTAAGATATTCCTGTAATTGTTGAGTACGCTCTTTTGTGGTATTTTCTAGACAACCAAAATAAATTGTAGGGGCTATACTTCCACCTTCATATTCGCTTCTCTCAAATTCACAAGTGGTATCTCTAAATTTAATCCATGCTTGCTGGGCAGCAATCAATTTTTGTTTTCTAGTTCTATCTAACTTTGGCAGTAGTTGTTGATAAACTGCGTTCAATTTTTTATCAGCACTTTGATAAGACAACCTACTGCATTCATTAATTTCTACCTGAGTTTGAGCATTATTGCAGTTTAGCTTTTGAGCTAAATGCATTTTTGGTAGATCTGGCGTTGTGGTGGCTGTTGTCAGACTGGGAGTGTATAAACTGCTGAAAGTTAGTAGATTGACTATTAGAGGAAATAAATAATACATGTATTTTACCTAGCACGTAATGATTTTAGGAATTTTAGCCATTTTTCAATCGCTCAAACATCAACAATACCAAGCCATAACAAATCAGGGTTGCACAAAAACCCTTGAAATTTCCAAATCTCATAATTGAGGGTTATGGTTGGTTTGTATACTGAGCAAGTTTTCACTTCGACTTTATCCTACCAATAAGCATAAATTATTTAATAAGTCAAGAATCTTAATTTAATCAAGATAGTCATACCTATGGCTATAAAGATGGCGATCGCCTCTGACCTATCATAGGCAACGACAAAGCCTGCATAGGTTGTAGGGGATCGCGGTACACAAAAGCGATCGCTTGTGCATATACTTTTTGTAGAAGTCGGCAAAACAGACAAAATTTTCCTTTGCCCTTTGTCTACAAATGTGCAAAAATTACTTTTGCAAGAGATATTGAGCAACTATACTTGACAAGTCGTGATGAAAATACCTGATTCTCCGTTGGTTATTCCCTACTCTCTAACCTCAACATATGCCTGATTTACTTGTTTGAATTGAAGTCTAAAAATTGAAAGTCCAGAAAATTAAAAAGTGTAGTTTTAATATCAATTCCATTTTATGGTATTGAATGCTAACTAATGCTTAGGTAAAAATTTGAAAATTGAAAGATTATAAAAAAACATATAAACTTTTTTTTTGGAAGTATAATGACTTGTTTTCCAACACCATAGGTCTAACAGACCATTGTAATTGTAATTGAGAACAGTATCGGCTAGATTTTCAGGGTTTCCTCTCTCTAATCGGGGCAAGAAATCTATTCTGTGCTGGCTGAAGAAAGAGATTTCATGCTCACTTTATCAAGGAACCGCGACCAGCAAAAATTATGACCTCTTTAGATCCTAATTTTTTTGACATTACAACCAAAAGCCTAATCATCATCGATCCAGCCGTTGATGACAATAAAAAGCAAAATCATCAAAATTTGGAAGTTACCTTAGAAGACATAGCAAATACAGAAACAAAAACGGTAGCGTTGAAAGCACACAAGCTGCCGAAAATTCCGCCGAAGGAACTTTTAGCACCTCCTGGGGATTTCAATCCTACCCTACTGCTATTTTTGGCAGCTTTGGGAACATTGGTATTATCTAACTTTGGTTACTGGCTTTGGCAATGGCCGGACTGGCTATGCTTTTGCCTTAATACTATTGCTTTGCATTGTGCGGGGACAGTAATTCATGATGCATGTCATCGAGCTGCCCACCGCGATCGCATAATTAATGCCATGCTAGGGCATGGTAGCGCCTTAATGCTGGGGTTTGTTTTCCCAGTATTTACGCGGGTGCATTTGCAGCATCACGCTCATGTAAACCATCCCAAAGATGACCCAGATCATTATGTTTCTACAGGCGGGCCGCTGTGGCTAATTGCATTTCGGTTTTTGTACCACGAAGTATTTTTCTTTCAGCGACGATTGTGGCGTAAATATGAGCTATTGGAATGGTTTATCAGCCGTTTAATTGTCGTTGGAATTTTTTATATAGCAATTCAAAATCATTGTTTAATGTATGTTCTGAATTTTTGGATTGTACCTTCTGGTATAGTGGGGTTAATACTAGGCTTCTTTTTTGATTACTTGCCCCATCGTCCTTTTAGAGAACGCGATCGCTGGAAAAATGCTCGCGTATACCCCAGCCCAATTCTTAATATTCTAATTTTGGGACAAAACTATCATTTAATTCATCATTTATGGACTTCTATTCCTTGGTATAAATATCAGTCTACATACTATCTAATGAAACCTTTATTAGATGAAAAAGGCTGCTATCAAACTTCAGGATTACTACAAAAGAAAGACTTTTTAGAGTTTATTTATGATATTTTTATCGGAATTCGCTTTCACCATCAAACAACCAACAAGAAAGACGAATCACACAATTAGGAATCAGCTGCACTCCATAAATATTGCACGCTAATTCATCGGGTTGTCATTAGTCATTTGTTATTTGTTCTTCGTTACTTGTAACTAATGACTAATGACTAATGACTCCTATGTATCAGTTTTATCTACATAATTAGGGTCTTCAGTACCCAGTAGTTTATCCCAGAGCGTAAAATACAATCCGTAGTGTACCTTATACTTGCGGTGATGTATTGAATGATGCATAGAACCAATCAGCCACTTTCCAATCCAGTTAGTCTTGGATGAAGAAGGAAATACCTCAAATCCTAGATGGGTAAATACTGCCCAAACTGTCATAGTTATAAGTGCGGCCACTAAGGTAATAAAATGTAGTGGAACTATGTAGATTACAGCTACAAAAAAAAGTGCTTGTACGATCGCCTCTGGAAAATCAAATGCAGAAGAACTCCAAGGCGTTGGTTCTCCTGAACGGTGATGTCCGTAATGCATCCATTTAAAAATCAGAGGGTGGTGAAACATCCGATGGATAAAGTAAAAGTATGTATCCTGAAGAATTAACACCACGACAAAACTAGCTAGCAAATACCATAGTCCGTACTCGGAAAGATTAGTGTATAATAGCGTTTTTCCTAAGATATACTCTGAAATAATAAACGCTCCAGAAATACCAAAAACGGCTGCGGAGAGTACCGATAGTTGAATATCCTTTAGAATAGAAGAATTAAGCAACGGTTTCAAACGTAAACTCTTGTTGGCGAGAGACTTTCCCAAAACTGAATAAAACAGCAAGTATGCTCCTCCAGCTATCAGAAAATATCGGGCAAGAGTGATAACAAAGAAGAAAAACCAATAATAGAAAAATGAATGATTCGTCAATTAGACCTATCCGTAAAATTAATTAATTTAGTGAAATGAAAGTGCTGAATTATATCAACAATAGCTAAGCTCTCCTAATTTATTAATAGGCAAAATTCACTGTTTATTTTACAATACTAAATACTCTAGTTATTGTATATTTAGATTTCTTAATAGATTTCTCGTCTCCTTTGTGACACAAATACTGAGATTTTGCGTGTTTCTAAAAAAATGTTATCCAGCAACTTCAATTTAGTGAATTTATTATTTTGTAAATGAAAATTATAATCTCTTTCAATTGTCGGTTTATACACCAGAAGTTAGAATTCAGAATCCAGAATTTAGAATAGGTTCTCGGTTGGTGTAGCTACCAAATAGACTTCTTGCAGAAGTCGGGAAAAGGGGAAGGGTAAAAGGGGAAAGGTTTGGTATTTTCCCTTTCCCCTTTTACCTTTTCCCTTTTCCCACCTCTTGCAAAAAGCAATGAAAGCAAGAGGTCTAATCTAGATGGTGTAGTTCGCACTTCATTGAAATCTGCTGCATCACACACGTAAAAAGAAGTCACAATAGTATGAGAATAGTAAAAATAATTTGATATATTAGCTATCCGAGCTTAGTACTTATTCCCTATGAATCGTTCCGCCTGCCTCATCTTCAATCCAGTAGCCGGCCAGGGTGACCCAGAATTAGAACTGGCAGAAATTCGATCGATATTAGAGCCAGAAATTGATTTAGATATTTATTTAACAACTGAGGAAGTTGGTGCTGATGCCTTGGCCTATGCAGCAGTAGAGCGAGGGGTAAATGCCATAATTGCTTCTGGGGGAGATGGCACCCTCTCGGCGGCGGCGGCGGCAGTAGTTGGTACTGACATTCCGTTTGGGATAATTTCTAGGGGTACAGCAAACGCATTTGCCACGGCTTTGGGAATTCCTGACACGATCGCAGGTGCATGTCAGACAATTTTGCAGGGAGGAACCCGCAATGTAGACGTGGCTTATTGTAACGATTTGCCAATGGTACTGCTAGTGGGTGTTGGCTTTGAAGCTGAAACCGTAGAACTAGCAGACAGGGAAGCTAAAAATCGTTTTGGGATGATGGCTTACGTTTTAGCAGGAATTCAGCAACTGAGAAACTTAAAGAACTTTGATGTTGAAATTGAAACTGAAGACAGAATAATTAAAACCAGCGCGTGTGCAGTCACAGTCGCCAATGCTGCGCCTCCCACTTCAGTATTAGCACAAGGGCCAGCAGGTCTAGTTTATGACGACGGGCTACTAGACTTAACAATTGTAGCTCCAACTAGTAAAGCCGGAGCGATCGCTGCAACATTCCATCTCTTCCAAACAGCTTCTACAGGCAACGCCGCAGAACGCAATGATATTGGTTATCTGCGAGCCAAACAATTTAAAATTACTACAGAGCCACCACAAAAAGTTGTTTTGGACGGCGAAATCATCGGTACAACACCAATAGAAGTAAAGTGCGTACCAGCAGGCTTAAAAGTTTTTGTGCCACTAATAGAAGAAGTTGAGCCTATAGAAAAACTAGACGGACTCCCCAATTTGGTTATTGAGATGAAAAATACACCAGAAGAGTGAGGATAGATGAGGGAGACAAGGAAGAGGGCGGAGACAAGGAAAAAAGATTGCTACCTTGTCTCCCTTGTCCCCCACTCCCCACTCCCCTCCAATTAAATATTCAGGAGTTAGGTTGCCTTGAAATTAGTATCCGATCCACCTATTGCTAAAAAAGTTCGCAAAATGAATCAGCGGGTACGATGGCAAGATCCGTTGATTGTCGAACGCAACATCGATCAAACTCGATTAGTGCTGGATGATGGTCATGCAGATGATTTGGAGTTTTCGTTTTTAGTTGTAGGTGATAGTGGTTCTGGAAACCATCAGGGACAGAATCCCCAGCGACAGGTGGCTGAACTCATGCTGCCCCATCACGATGAATGTCGTTTTATGCTACACACCGGGGATGTGATTTATTTAGTGGGGTCGAGTGAGTATTACCAACAGAACTTCATCCAGCCTTACCGAGAGTTTATCGTTGGTGGAGAGCATCCCAGAAAGATTACTTACGACCATATGGTTTTTAAGCTGCCGATTTTACCAGTACTGGGAAATCATGATTATTATGACTTACCGATTGTCTTAGGGTTAGCATCGCTGACAACATTACCGATTCGTAAACTGTTGCGATCGCGGTTAGATTTAGATGTAGGTTTGCATGGTTCGGGAACAGGCGACGCTTACGCACGGGCTTTTTTAGACTATCTCAAAGCCTTTGAGCTTCCAGGAGCATTAGACGCTCATTTAAATCGCTACTACACCGCCAAAACAGACACGGGTAATTGTCTTTGCTATCAACCAGGGCACTTTACCCGCCTTCCCAATCGCTACTACACTTTTCGCTATGGCGGTATTGATTTCTTCGCCTTGGATTCTAATACATTTAACGACCCACCACCGCTACCGAAGACGAGAAAAGGTGAAGCAGACCGTAAAGTCTTGGAAAAACGCCGTCAGGATTTAGAGCAAGAAAAAATGCAAATCATGGAAACCTCAACCAAGCTAAATCCTGAAAATCCTAGCGATGCCGATGAGTTAGAGGACTTCCAAGCCAAGCTGTCGCAAATTGAAGAAATTATTGTTGATATTGATAAGCAACTAGCCACAGACCGACCTACCCAGACTGACATCGAACAACTCGATTGGCTCAAGTACAGACTAATCGAATCTTGGAATACTGACGAAGTTCGGGGACGGGTGATTTATTTCCACCATCCTCCTTACGTGACTGAAGCGACAAAGTGGCAGCAAGCACAAACTTTGACAATTCGCAAGCATCTACGTGAAGTTCTGGATGGAGTAGCTCAAAAAATCGGTTCTTTAAATCAGGGGCGTCCTTTGGTCGATTTGGTATTGAATGGACACGCCCACTGTCTAGAATATCTGCAAACAATGGATACAGGACACGCAGATTCTCATATCCCCTGGGTTGTTTGTGGTGGTAGCGGCTTTAGCCTGCGACGCCAGCGGATTGAGGGAGCAAATTTAATGGAGGAGAATAAATTAGTAGCGCGATCGCATTTGTTCTTAGGTCGCAACGGTTACGGTTCTCAAAAGCGACGCCCTTATTCAAGTTTACGCATAGATGTCAAAGGCGAAGGAAGCCCCAAATTTATTGTTCGTCCCTTGGTTGCCGAATGGTATCAACGACAATGGTATAGTCATGAACTCGAACCGTTGGTAATTTAGGGAATGGGGCATGGGGCATTGGGCATTGGGCAAACAGGAAGTGTGGGAGGTGTGGGAGGTGTGGGAGGTGTGGGAGGAGAGGGAAGCATAAATTCTCTTTACCCCCACACTCCCCACACTCCCCCATCCCCCCTCTCTCCCCACACTCCCCACACTCCCCCATCTCGTCATCTCCCCTGCCTCGCGCCTTCTACTTAATAAACATAAAAGTAGAGACGCAGCGATCGCGTCTCTACAAACTTCTTCATTAGCCTTTTTACGTGTAATTGCACCCAGGAAAAAGTAAAACAATTTTGAATTTGAGATTTATTTCACCGATAAATTCGTTTTTTTAGACATTTTGGATTTGGAATTTTCAATCCAAAATCAAAAATCAAAAATCAAAAATTCAATAATGGTTTTTTATTAAATGATTCCTGAGCCTTTACCGCGTTTGTCACCCTTTTCTGTTAACTTACCTTCTTCGTCCTCGTTAATATCTTCAAGTTCATCAACACGTTGTGCAGTATCTTCTGTCGCTTCTTGGCGTGCATCACCAGGTTCTTCGTAGTACATTTCTGGTTCAACTGCATAGTTGTTCAACAAACCTTCTCTGTCTACGGTGTAACCGTCGGTGGTACGTATGCTTTCGGAATCGGTTTGGTCGTCGGTAGCTGAACTGGCTTCTCTTTCTTCTGTGGGAGTTGTTTTGTATTTATCTCCTTCTCTTTCTCTGCGAGCAGCTGTTTCAGCGGGGATAATTCCGCGATCGTATGTATCTACTTCTGCACGTTCAGATGAATCTATACCTTTTTTAACTGATTCATTAGTCATAAATTATGTCCTCGCTAAAGAATGTATTGAATAACTTCGAGAACTAGATTAGGCTGTTTTACATTTCCAATCTACTATCTTGAGAAGTGAGTTAAACTTCTAGATACATGATTTTCTCTATCTTGAGATGTATCCAAAAGATTCACCGTAACAGTACTGAGTCACCGCAGTTTTGGTAGGCGTTACTCCTTTGGAAAAACCGAAAGGTAAGTAGGCAGACACAATTATTTAGAAGACGCATTTCGACTTCGCTCAATGCTCGATCGCTGAGAAGACGAGGGTTGAGTTTCGACTACGCTCAACTTCCGCGTAGTCGAAACTCAACTTCCGCGGAGTCGAAACCCGGCAACCTGTTTTTTAGTTTAATTTAGTGTTTCTACTTAGCCGTTGCTCAAACTTATCGCTAAGTACTGAGTAATCGCTATTACTCAAGTTAATATGAAAGCTGATTCAATAATTTGAATATAATAATGTAATTAATTTATAGCTGCTTATAATCGCATGAGGTCAATAAATTTGTAGGGGTGCATAGCTATGCGCCCCTACGTTGTACCTTATCAAAGCGAGAATTGGTACAAAATGATTTACAAACTTATTCGCCCACAATTTGGTTTCTCAGAAATTGAATTTCATTGGCTAATTCTTGGCGATTTGATGCTTTAATTAAATAGCGGAAAGTAAACCAAGTGGCATAACCAATTCCAATTAATTCAAAAATTGGTGACAGTAGTGGAATATCATTAATCGCACCGAGAACTGCTAATGCTACCTTGACTGTGACGAGCGCCGCAACAATTAAACTTAGAGTTATTAGAGCCTGGCTGTAGTCCTTAAAAAAGTTACTTAAGTATTGTGGCACTTGCCCGAAAAATTCCAAAAATTGTCTACTAATTTGTTGCCATTCTGATTCCGATGCTGGTGGTAGCTTTGGCAAATTTGTAGTATTTGTCCCCTCAAGCGCTAGGGTAGCTTGTAATGAAGAAGGGTTAATGGATTCGAGTGGCTGCTGTTGGGTTTCCATAGTTTTGGTTTTCAGCAATTACAGGAGTTTTTATAAATTACCTGAGCGTCAATAAATATAGTAATTAAAGTTGTCAGTTGTCAATTATTTTTCTTCATTAAATTAAGTATACTACTCTTAAGGTGTTTGGGAATCGCCTTATTCAGGTAGAGAATTACGATCTGAATAATTTGTATTTTGCTTGAATGTGCAAAAAATGTTCCTAAATCAACTGATATTACTGTATATGTATGATATGGCGATCGCCGGAACTCTTAAAGTTATATCATGTCCGCCTAATTAGTTATAATTCCCACATCTGTGCAAAAACCAGGAAACCCTCTTTTCCCCTGGTAGAAAGCTCCCTGCTCCCCTGTCGTCTAAATGATAAGTCTTTAACCGAACACGATATTATTTGTGCGGGCAGGGAGTGGGCAGATACACCATTAATAGCGTTTGTACTCCAGAATACAAAATTGTTCAAAATGAGGCAACAAATGTCTATCAGACAATGTTGCCGCATCTATAGCGAATTACAAATCGCGAATTGGTATTAAATAGTTGTTAGCTGTTTTAGCTTTTTGGTGGAGCAACAGTAGCTTTCACCACTACTGATTTCACACCTTTAATTTCTTTGGATAACCGTTCAATCTTAGCAATTTGATCTTGATTGGGTACGGTTCCTCCTACAGTTACAACTCCATCTTTTGCTGCACTAACTGTTAATTGACCGCCAGGTATATTCGCCTCCAATTTAGAGCGAACTTCACTTGCTAGGTCACCTGCGGCTCTATTTGCATCGCCGCCAGTAGCATTATTGCGTTGTTCGCGGGCGCGAATATCTTCATTTAATTGTCTTCTGCGGAGGTCACTTTGTGCATCTTTTTGAGAAGCTTCTGTTGTTTGACTGGTTGGTGTTTGTGCAGCTTCGTTGGGATTACCAGGTGCAGATTCACTTGTTTTAGAAGTGTTATCGCAAGCAGCAGCACCAAAAACTAAAAGGCAACTAATTACTAGGGGAGTTAGCTTTTTCATATGTTTAATTTGGGTTCAGATGAAATGTGTTGAGATTTACGGCAGAGGTGAGGAGCAAGGAATCTGAACTCAGAATTCAGGGGAGAAATTTGATTAATCGTGTCTGTACGCCTACAGTATTTAGAATTGAAAATTCTGAATTCTAAATTCTGAATTCTGAATTCTGAATTCTGAATTTTGATTAGATTATGTCATCACGGCGATCGACGATAACTACAGCAGGATCGTCTCTATCAACTTGCGTTGAGTAGTTGGTACGATCGCGATCTAAAACTCCTGTGGTGTGATGGGTTCCTGCATCGAAACCTGAGCGAGATTCGCCTAGATCTGTGGCGTCATATACGCCGAATTCTTCGATACCTCGACGGTTGAGAATTGGTTCGGCTTTGTAGATCTCAGCTTCTGTACCATCGACAATCACTAAGTAATCACCTCTTTGGAAGCGATCGCTATAAACTCTAGCTCTGTGTTCGGGAATTCCTAAACCAACTAGTGCGCCGACAATACCGCCAGCTGCTGCACCAATAGCGCCACCAGCCAGTGTTGTTGCTATGGCTGTAGCTGCTGCGCCACCTGCCAGTACTGGGCCGATTCCGGGAATTGCTAAGGTTCCAAGACCAACTAATAAGCCTGTCAAGCCGCCTAAAACGCCGCCTGTAGCTGCACCAGCTTTTGCACCCTCGTCTGCTTTATTACCCGCACCGATGTTTTTATTCTCTACACCGGCGATACCATGACCGTTGGCATCTTTGGCAATAATTGAAACTCTACTCATCGGGAAACCCGCATCTCGCAATTCTGTAAGTGCTGTTTCTGCATCTCGACGATGAGAAAATACACCGATTGCGCGTTTGTTTGCTTGCACGGCTGTAGTTGTACCTTGCACGCCTGTAGTTCCAGGGGCGTACCCGGTTGAATCGAAAATTTGCCACTGTTGAATTCCGTGGTGACTGATGACAGCTGCTGCACGTTGGATTTCAGCTTCTGTTCCACTAACAACGATGATGTAATCGCCTTGATTGATGCGCTCGTTATAGAAATGAGTGCGGTTATCTGGTAGTCTCCAGCGGTTAGAGTCCCAGCGATCGCTTAGATGAATATCTGGAAAAGATTCCCGGTGCGAAGTGTCTCTGTGAATTAAAGAAATTTGGCTCAAGGGAAAACCTGCTTTCCGCAGATCGCTAATTGCAGCTTCCGCATCCGGTCGATGAGAAAAGTATCCTACTGCATATTTGCCGCTAACATCGTGATGAGCAACACCTGTAGTTGTATGTGCGTTATCTGGATGGTCGTAAACGCCAAATTCTTCGATACCCCGCTGACGTAATATTGCTTCTGCTCTGGCAATTTCAGCGTCCGTACCATCGATGATAACTAGATACTGTCCTCGTTTGACGCGTTCGTCGTATACTCTGGCTCTTTCTTCGGGAATTCCCAAACCAATCAATGCACCAAGCAAACTACCAGCTACTGCACCGATACCTGCTCCAGCCAGAGTGGTAGCCAAAGCGGTCGCTGCGGCTCCAGCCAGCATAATCGGCCCGATTCCAGGGATGGCTAAGGTACCAAGACCTACTAATAAGCCTGTTAATCCACCTACAGCACCGCCGGAAACTGCTCCCACCGCAGCGCCTTCATCGGATTTATCACCAACGCGATCGCGCACTTCCGCGCCAGCAATGTCATCACGCTCTCCATCCCGCGTAATAACAGATACTCTATTCATATCAAAGCCGGCATTTTTCAATTCATGTAGCGCATGTTCAACATCTCTACGAGTAGAAAATACGCCTACAGCACGTTTATGTAAACCTACAACCATTATTTTTCTCCACAGACAGTAAAATCAATTATTGAAAAATCTATAGCTCGGTTTTAGCTCGTAATAATCCCTATTAATACATGTTTATATTTATTTTTCCTCAATCGCTTGGAAGAAATTTTCGCTCTATCAACAGACATAGGTCTTTTAATCTAAAGTTCAGTAAAAAAATACCAAAAGAAAAATCAATATCGAATATGATTTCATTGCTAAGTTTTTAGCGTTAATAAGATTTTTATTTTAAAAGAGAATAATCTTTGGACTTCAGCATTTATTTTTTAGATAGGTCGCTTATAGATTTATACCTATGTAAACCATTGTTGCAATTAATATAAGTTCGCCCAGCTAAGTAATTATTTTTTTTAAATACACCTATTGCATAAAAAATCAATAATTATGTTTAAGAATTTTAAAACTGCAAAAGTATCAATTTTTATATTAACTTTTGTAAGGTTTGCATACTTTATAAAATTACGACTTTTGGTGAAAGTTTTTATTACTTGGGAAAGTGTAAACCCAGAAAACTTAATATTTAAATTGAGAGGTAGACCATTTTATCAAAAAATGGCTATTTAATTAAATGCAAGTAAAAAAATACTATGTTTCAAAGTTTTTTTGCCTTATTAGGCTGGGATTCGCTATCTTTGGGATTAGCACCTCCTCACACTCAACAACTGCTAACTCCAGAAGAAGCATCAGTTCTTTTTGCTGGCCCTAAATTATTTGTGGCATTGGTGGCTGGGGTTGCAATGGCTTTAGCTTTCCAATTATTATTCACAAACTTTTCAGTTGCTGTAGGAATTTCAACTTGGGAAATTGACTCAGATGATGACGATGAGTCAGTCAAGCTTGGTAGCAAAATTCGTAAGGTTCAGGGTAAAGTCGGTTCTTGGGCATTAATAACCGCTAGTATTGCATTATTTATTGCTTCTTTTCTAGCAGTAAAACTGAGCTTAGTCGAAAATGCATTTCTAGGATCGGTTATCGGTGTAGTTATCTGGTCTATTTATTTTTCAGCGATAATTTGGTTCGGTTCATCGGCAGTAGGTTCTTTAATTGGTTCTATTGCAAGTACTGTGAATTCTGGTTTTCAAGCATTATTCGGTAGTGCAACCACTGGCATTAGCGCCAATGCTACCAAACAACAATTGGTTTCCACAGCAGAAGAAATTACAGCCGCAGTGCGGCGAGAATTAACATCAGGCTTTGATGCTGAAAGTATCACAAACACATTGCAAACTTCTTTGGCTTCTATACAATTGCCAAAATTAGATATCAAAGAAATTCGTTCTCAATTTGACAAGCTGATTCAAGATACAGATTTGCAATCTGTTGTTAATAGTGATTTGTTGCAACATGTGAATCGGCAAACATTTGTTGATTTAATTAGCGATCGCACCGATTTATCTCAAGAAGATATCAATCGAATTGCCGACCAATTGGAAGGTGCTTGGCAACAAGCTTTAAATCGCAAAAATCCAACACAGCAAGTAATTAACTTGCTGAAATCTGCTACCCCCGAAGAACTCAATTCCGAGGATTTAGGTCAAAGACTCCAGGAGTTGGTTACAGTTGGAGGTGGTAATGGCAAGCAAAGTAATGGTGTAATGAAGCAAGCTGTTCAATATGGCTTGACTGCCGCAGTACCAGCCGTATTGGATAAAATCAACCTTTCTCATATCGATGTTAACAAAATTACAAATCAGTTGCAAAAACTGAAAGACAAAGTTCAAGATGTTGATGTCGAACAGATCGCAAAAGAGTTACAAAACTTTAAAGAAGAAGCAACAGCAAGATTGCCCATATCGCTGGAAAATACAATTAAAACAGATGTAGAAGACTACATATTGAATTCATTTCCTTGGCATTTTAACCGCGTTACCCTGAAAAATGAATTCAAAGAAGTCATCTATGATGCGAACGCAGATCCGACAACTGTAAGACGCGAGTTAGAAGAAATCGATCGAGAATATTTCGTAAATTTGCTGAAGCAGCGGGATGATATCAGCGAAGCGAGGGTAACAGAAATTGCCGAACAAATGGAAAGCGATCGCCAGGAAGTTTTAGAAACAGTCAAACAGGCTCAAGCGCGAGAAAAAGGTCAAGAATTCCGCAGTCGCATCGAAAATTATCTGCGTTCAACTGGCAAAGAAGAGCTTAATCCGGAAGCTATTCAACAGGATTTTGTGAGGTTAGTAGAAGATCCAGAAGCAGGTTTTGAAGAATTAAGCGATCGCTTCACTCAATTTGACCGCGATACCTTTGTACAATTGCTGCAACAACGTCAAGATATTAGCGAAGAAGAAGCGAATAATATTGTTAGTCAACTCGAAAGCAACCGCGATAATATCTTGAATCGTGCTAGAGAATTGCAAGAACAAGCAAAAGCAAAAGCCGATGAATTGCGGCAAAGAGTTGAAGATTATTTACGGAATACTAACAAAGAAGAACTCAACCCCGAAAGTATCAAACGCGACTTTAGAATTTTACTAGAAGACCCGCAAGCGGGAATTAAGCTTTTGCGATCGCGTTTATCGCAATTCGACCGCGATACACTGGTGAAACTCCTGACTCAGCGGGGAGACTTGAGCGAAGAACAGATTAACCAAGTCCTCGATCAACTTGAAGCAGTCCGAGATAGTATTTTACAACTACCGCAACAAGCAACAGAACAGTACGAAAAAACTACAAAAGCGATTGCAGAATATCTCCGCAATACTAATTTGGAAGAACTCGATCCAGAAGGTATTAAGCGCGATTTGGAAAAATTACTCGATGACCCGAAAGCAGGTGCATTAGCATTGCGCGATCGCCTTTCTCATGTCGATCGAGAAACCTTGGTGAAACTCCTAAGTCAGCGGGGAGACTTGAGCCAAGAACAAGTTAATCAAATCATCGATCGCCTACAAGATGCGATTGGCGATATTGTCAAAGCGCCGCGACGTTTTGCAAAGCGCACCACTCAAAGAATTTTAGATTTTGAAGGAAATCTCGAAGATTACCTGCGGAATACTAACAAAGAAGAACTCAACCCCGAAGGAATCAAACGCGATTTGCAATTGCTGTTGTCTTCTCCCCGCGCTGGAATTGGAAATTTAAGCGATCGCGCTGCTAAAATTGACCGTTCGACAATTGTGGCGTTGTTATCCCAACGCGAGGATATTTCACAAGAAGAAGCTAACCAAATTGTGGATCGAATCGAGTCCGTTCGCAGTTCCATTGTCGAACAATTCCAGCAGATTCAACAAAGAGTGCAATCGGTGTTGGATGGAATTTTTGCCAAAATTCGCAACTATCTTAACTCTCTGGATCGTCCGGAACTCAACTATGAAGGCATTAAGCAAGACTTTGGCAAAGTCTTTGACGATCCGCAAGCTGGATTTGAAGCCTTGCGCGATCGCCTCAGCCAATTCGATCGCAACACCTTAGTTGCAGTCTTGAGTTCTCGCGAGGATATTTCCCAAGCAGACGCCAACCGCATCATAGACCAAATAGAAGCCGCGCGGGATAGCGTACTGCAACGAGCCGAACGCATTCAGTTAGAAACACAAAAACGCCTGAAAGCCATTCAACAACAAGCTAAAAAGCAAGCCGAAGAAACCAAAAAAACCGTTGCGAATGCAGCTTGGTGGATATTTGGCACAGCGTTGACTTCCCTTGCGGCTAGTATCATTGCTGGTGCGATCGCAGTTACCGGCTTACCTATAGCTTGGTAAGCTGGTTCCCACATGGCTAACGTACACAAAAAAGTAACATCAACATAGATACGTGCAGGGGCTTTACAGCTGTAAAGCCCCTACGCATTTACCTAATTCAAGTAAAAATCGTTACCTGTCTGGTGGAGGAGGTGCTTGGCGATCGCCAGGAGGATTAGGAGGTACTCCCAGCGCATCCTTCAATTGTTGTTCTGTGACTCCCAGCTTTGTGGCAGCAGCTTTGAAATCAGGACGAGGCGGACGTTGATTGCGATCGCCTGGAGTGGGAGGTTTTGCAGGGACTCCCAGCGCATCCTTTAATTGTTGTTCTGTGACACCCAGCTTTGCGGCAGCTGCTTTAAAATCAGGATGATGCGGATGACCATTGCGATCGCCAGGAGGATTAGCAGGGACTCCTAGTGCATCTTTTAATTGTTGTTCTGTGACACCCAGCTTTGTGGCAGCAGCTTTGAAATCAGGACGAGGCGGACGTTGATTGCGATCGCCTGGAGTGGGAGGATTAGCGGGGACTCCCAGCGCATCTTTTAATTGTTGTTCTGTAACACCCAGCTTTGCCGCAGCAGCTTTAAAGTCAGGACGAGGCGGACGCTGCCTTTCTGACGGTGGTTGGTTGGGAGTATCTGTTGCCTGTGCAATTTGCTGGAATTTATTAGCAGCATTCGCCTGATTGAGTGACATAAAACCAAATGTACCCAACCAAACAGGAATCGCAGTTAGCACTAATACTTGACGAATATTCATAATCAATACCTAAAAGATAGATTGTTTACATTTCTGATTGAACTAATCGAAAATTACAGTTCGCCTTGCTTGTAAATTACAATTTTGTAATTTTTATCACTTAAGCATAAATACTGTAACCAAATTACGTAATCTTCAGCCCGACATCAAAAGTTGCTGCGTAACCGTTGTATCTCTACCTTACGATTGGTTGGAGATTGGGCATTTGCTTAGGGTGCAACAAAACCAAATGTACCAATCACAAAAGGAATTGCTGCTACAGCTAAGATTCGACGAATATTCATTATCATTAACCTCGAAATTGTTGCTTACATTTCTGATTAAGCTCTCTCAAAATTACAATTGACTTCGTTTGTAAATTACATTTTTGTAATTTGAACTAAAAGGTAATGAATTTACAATGGAAGAATGATTGTCGAGTAATCAATATTATTTGTGAACATTTTGTTTGTCGAAGATGAAGCCAAAATTGCTAACTTCGTCCGGGCTGGATTGAAGGAGCAAGGATTTGTCGTAGACTACTGCGACAACGGCGATGAAGGATATCTGCGGGCATTAGATAACGAATATGATGCGATCGTACTTGATATCATGGTGCCAGGTAAGGATGGGCTATCGATTCTCAAACAGCTACGGCACTCAGGGCGAAATACTCCAGTGATTTTATTAACAGCTCGTAATGAACTCGACGATCGCTTGTCCGGGTTGAATTTGGGAGCCGATGATTACATAGCCAAACCGTTTTTTGTGGAAGAACTCGCGGCTCGAATTCATGCGGTTGTACGTCGGAGTGTGGGCGCTCGCCAAAATTTGCTTGTGGTGGGGTCGCTCAAACTCGATCGCATTACGCGGGAAGTCACCTACAATCAACGGGCGATCGAACTTACCAGCCGCGAATTTAATCTGCTGGAGTATCTCATGCGTTCTCCCGGACGAGTTTTTACCCGCACTCAAATCCTAGAACACGTTTGGGGTTACGACTTTAACCCCAACACCAACGTCGTCGATGTGTGTATCCAACGAATTCGCAAAAAAATCGATCCCATTGATGAAGCAGGGTTAATTGAAAGCATTCGCGGGGTTGGATATCGGTTTCGCAAACCAGACGAGAAACTATGAAACGTCCCTCGTTCCGATTGCGGATTGCCCTATTGTCTGCCGGTTTAGCTGGAAGTGCATTAGTTGGGTTTGGTGCAGTCTCTTGGTTTCAGATTTACGAGGCTAAGATTAGTCGCCTAGACGCAGAACTGTTAAATCAATTAATGCGGGCAAGCCGTCCGCCCGAACTTCCGCCGGAAGTAGAACGATGGCAGCGCTATGAAGACTCATTAACCCATATTTTAGGAGCAAATACAAAAACTCCCGTTGCACTGTTAGTGCTTGACACAAACAGCAAAATAGTTTACCAATCCGACGCAGTACAAGCCGATGTCGATTTGAATCGTCTGTTGCTTCGGGACATTAACTTAACACCTGTGCCACCGCCCCTGAATAGAGGACGGCCCCCAATACCTAAGAATATAAATCCACCTTTTCCTCCTCCACGCCCACCTCAATTTATCTCTCAGCAGACAGGAACAGGAAATTGGCGGATTGGGGCTGCTAGATTCCCCAATGCTCAGGTTGCCATTGCGGTTAGCCTCCAAGCCGTCGATCGAGAGATGGCTATTATTCGGAATATTTTTCTTGTATCAATTCCGGGAGCGCTTTTGCTGGTTGCCGTCGGGGCATGGGTGGTTGCTGGTAGTGCTTTGCGTCCCATCGATCGATTAACAGGCGTCATTCAACAGGTAACCGTCAAAGGGCTAGATCGGCGAATTCCCTTTGAGACAACAGATGTTGAATTTGTGGAACTGATTGGCGTGTTTAACCAAATGCTAGAACGCTTAGAACGCAGTTTTACACAAGCTTCTCGCTTCAGTGCTGATGCTGCTCACGAACTGAAAACCCCACTAACCATTCTCCAAGGCGAACTAGAACGAACGCTGCAACAAGTCGAACCCGGCTCGGAAGTGCAACAGCGTTTAAGTAACCTCTTGGATGAAGTGCGTCGGTTGAGCGGCATTATGCGGAAACTTTTACTGCTGTCTTTGGCAGATGCAGGACAAATGAGCTTGTATTTAGTTGAAGTGGATATGTCTGAGTTGCTCGTGGAAATGGTAGAGGATGTAGAATTGCTGGCTCCCCATTTGAGCGTGCAAAGCGATATTCCTGATGGTCTAAAAGTACAAGGCGATCGCGATCTTCTAATTCAAGTTCTACAAAATTTGTTGAGTAATGCCATCAAATATAATCTCCCCAACGGTTGGATAAAAATTCAAGCTCATCAAAATCAAAAAACGCTCCAGATTAAGATTACCAACGCATCAAAAGATATTCCAGAGGGCGATCGCTCCCGACTTTTTGACCGATTTTATCGTGGCGATCGTGCCCGCACCCGCAAAGTCGAAGGAATTGGACTCGGACTAAGCCTAGCCCGCGAAATTGTCCGGGCACATCATGGCGATCTCACCCTCGATCCGGCAACATCTGTTGGTCAAACAGCATTTACCCTTAGTTTGCCCCAAAGTAATAAATTTGTATTGTCAGCAAAAGGATTGCCAATTTAGAATATATGTACAGAAGTTTGTACATAAACTGATGCTATCCTATAAAATCACATCCCCAACCGATGCCAGAAATGACTTTTTTAAGCTGTTAGATCTGGTAGTACAAAATCATCAAGTGTATATTATCAACCGTCGCGATAGTGAAAATGTAGCTTTAATTGCTGAGTCAGATTTAGTGAGTTTGGTTGAAACGGTTTATCTTTTGCGATCGCCTGCGAATGCACATCGCCTGCTGGAAGCAATAGAAGAGTCAAAAACAGGAAGGATTCAACCTCAAACTATCGCAGAACTTCAGCAGGAGTTGGGGATTGACCAAGAAGAAGAAAAAGAAAGCTCAAGTTGACGAAATTAAGCCAGTTGTAGTGAATCGCACTCCTGGTTTTAGTTCTAAATTTAAAGAAGATTTAGCTTGGTGGTTTAAACAAGATTTTGACAAAGCTTCAAAAATTTTGGATTTGGTGACGGTTGTCATGCAAGACCCATTTGAGGGTATTGGTCAACCAGAACCATTAAAGTATATGGATGCAGATATCTGGTCGCGGCGAATAGATTTAGAGCATCGACTTGTCTATCGGGTGGGAAACACCCAGATTGATTTTCTAACTTGTCGGTATCACTACGAATAAGAGACCTCTTGCAAAAGCACTTTTGCACTCTTGTGGGAAAAGGGAAAAGGTTAAAGGAGAAAGGGAAAATACCAAACCTTTCCCCCTTTTCCCCTTCCCCTTTTCCCGACTTCTGCAAGAAGTCCAATGCACTGCGGGTTCACGAGAAGTACGTATTTATACGCTGCTGACAGTTCGTTACAAGTGATATGGGCAACTACAGAGGGCAAAATTTTCAGATTGCTAATATCATAGGCTGAGGTATAAATCTACCTCGGTTAATATTGATTATTCAGTAATAAAGATTACGCAAATATGAAAAGTCAAATTCTTGCCACAGCCACATTTTTAACTTTAGTTAGCCTGACAACAACCGTACAAGCGGCGAATCCCGAACACGTGAAACAGTTATTGGCAACCAAACAATGTCAAAACTGCGATTTGACTCATGCAGGTTTAGTTATGGCTGATTTAGCTGGAGCCAATCTGAGCGGTGCTAATCTTGCAGGTGCAAACCTCAGCCGTGCAAACTTGAGCGGTGCTGATTTGCGAGGGGCTAACTTGAGCGGTGCTAGTTTATTTGGTGCTAACCTAACCGAGACTAGATTTAGTGGCGCAAATTTGGCGGCTGCTGATTTGAGAAGTAGCTATTTAACAAATGCAGAATTAAATGGCGCTTACCTGAATAATAGTAATTTCCAAGGTGCAATCGGAATACCATCACAAATTGCCTCACCAGAGGATTTTTATGCTTTGGGTGTAGCACAAGCAGAAAAAGGCAACCCCCAGCAAGCAATTAGTTATTTTAGTCAAGCGATCGCCATTAAACCAGACTATGCAGGTGCTTATCTAGCTCGTGGTGTCGCCCGCTACCAGATATTAGATAGACAAGGTGCATTCGTAGATGCCCAAGCTGCCGACAAATTGTTTACATCCCAAAAAAATACCCCTGGAATGCAAACAGCACAGGCTTTTATGAAAGAACTCCAAACCCCCTATACTGAAAAAGTAAGCTCTGGTAGCCCCAGTTTCGTTGACTTTTTCGGCAGTGTTGGCTCACTCTTACTTCAGTTTTTACCTTTTTAGAAAGTGGGGAGATGGGGAGATGGGGAGATAGGGAGATGGGGGGAGGAGGAGAAATAACTAATGACCAAAGACTAATGACCAATGACCAAAGACTAATGACTAATGACTAATGACTAATGACTAATGACTAATGACTAATGACCAATGACCAATGACTAATGACTTTATCCAATGAATTGTGGAATAAAAATCAAGATTTAGCCAAAGCGTGCTTAGAGCATCCTTTTGTTCGGGGCATTGGCGATGGTACTCTCGAACAAGCTAAATTTGCTTATTATGTAGGGCAAGATGCTTTTTTCTTAGAAGCTTTTGCCCGTGCGTATAGTATTGCCGCAGCTAAAGCACCAGATTGGGTAGGTTTCACGACATTTCATAACTTAGCTGGAGGTGTATTAGCAGAACTGCAATTGCACAGTGGCTATGCTTCCCAGTGGGGAGTTAATTTACATTCTGTGGAACCTGGAACCGCTACCCGTCGCTACACTGATTTTTTGTTAGCAACTGCTTGGGGTGGAGATGTTGGTTTAACAGCTGCGGCCATGTCTCCCTGTATGCGTTTGTATGCTTTTTTGGGAGAACAGTTAGCTGTTAATGGCATCCCAAATCATCAATATGCCGACTGGATTCGGACTTATAGTAGCGCCGATTTTCAGCCATTAGTACAGCAGTTAGAAAGTTTGGTCGAGAATTATGCCACGAGCAATGCTGTTGTGCATTCAACTTACCGTTATGCTATGTTGTGTGAGTATGATTTTTTTCAGGCTGCATGGAGTTTGTAGGAATTTGGCAGAGAAAGGGAGCAGGGGGGCAGAGGAGCAGGGGGGCAGAGGGGAATAATTAAAAATCAATGCCTTTACCCTTTCTCCTTTTCCCCTTTCCCAATGCCCCATACCCAATAAGTATTTCAAACAGTACTTTTGTTCTACTGTAAACTAATTAAAGATAGTATTATTAAGGACTGTTTCATAAGAAACTCCTTTTTTGCCGCCCAATATGTCAGACCCACAGCTCACAGCATCCCCGAAGTTCCGTTCAGAGCAGGCTAATGCTCAAGCATCTCTGTTGAACGGACATCTCCCCTCGCACAATAGCCAGAATACCATTCGGATTCGGGGTGCTAGGCAGCATAATCTGAAAAATATTGACTTGGAACTGCCACGCGATCGCTTAATTGTATTTACTGGCGTTTCTGGTTCTGGTAAGTCTTCTTTGGCGTTTGATACGATTTTCGCTGAAGGGCAACGTCGCTATGTGGAATCCCTCAGCGCCTACGCACGGCAATTTTTAGGACAGTTAGATAAGCCAGATGTCGAAGCCATTGAAGGCTTAAGTCCGGCAATTTCCATTGACCAAAAGTCAACGTCTCATAACCCCCGTTCCACTGTGGGTACGGTGACGGAGATTTATGACTATTTGCGGCTGTTGTTCGGTCGCGCTGGCGAACCCCATTGTCCGATTTGCGATCGCTGTATTGCCCCCCAGACAATTGATGAAATGTGCGATCGCATTTTGGAATTACCAGACCGCACTCGTTTCCAAATTCTTGCACCCGTAGTTCGGGGGAAAAAAGGCACGCACCGTAAGCTGTTGTCAAGTCTGGCATCTCAAGGTTTTGTCCGCGTGCGCGTCGATGGCGAAGTCCGCGACCTCTCAGATTCCATCGAATTGGATAAAAATTTAACACATACTATTGAAGTAGTAATCGATCGCTTAGTCAAAAAAGATGGTATTCAAGAGCGTTTAGTCGATTCTTTATCTACGTGCTTAAAACAATCTGGTGGTATTGCAAACATTGTTATTGGTCATGACTCATCTAAGGAAACCCCCCCTAACCCCCCCTTAGCAAGGGGGGGTGCCGAAGGCGGGGGGTCTGACTCAGATGAAGAATTAGTATTTTCGGAAAATTTTGCTTGTCCAGAACATGGCGCGGTGATGGAGGAATTATCGCCGCGATTGTTCTCATTTAATTCACCTTATGGTGCTTGTCCCAACTGTCATGGAATTGGGACTTTAAGGAGATTTGCGCCAGATTTGATTGTACCCGACCCGGAAGCGCCAGTTTATGCGGCGATCGCCCCTTGGTCAGAAAAAGATAATTCCTATTATTTGGAATTACTTTATAGTGTAGGGCAAGCTTATGGATTTGAATTGCAAACAAATTGGAGCAAGCTGACAGAAGAACAACAGCAGACTCTTTTGTATGGAGAAAAAGAAGAAAATAAAAAAACAGAGAAAAAGCAAATTTTTAAAGGTATTGTTCCAATTTTGCAACGACAATACGAAGGTGGAACGGAGTTAGTTAAGCAAAAATTAGAACAGTATTTAATCGACCAGCCATGTGAGGTTTGTAGAGGAAAAAGGTTAAAACCAGAAGCTTTATCTGTGAAGTTGGGACAATATGGAATTTTGGATTTAACCAGCGTATCAATTCGAGATTGTCGGGAAAGAATTGAGCAATTTAAGTTGAGCGATCGCCAGTTACAAATTGCCGATTTAGTACTCAGAGAAATTAAAGCCAGATTGCAATTTTTGTTAGATGTTGGCTTAGATTATCTTACCCTAGACCGTCCAGCAATGACCCTTTCTGGTGGCGAAGCGCAACGGATTCGTTTAGCAACCCAAATTGGTTCTGGTTTAACAGGAGTTCTCTATGTTTTAGACGAACCAAGTATTGGTTTGCATCAACGAGATAATGGCAGATTGCTGAAAACTTTAACTAAATTGCGCGATTTGGGTAATACTTTAATTGTCGTCGAACATGATGAAGAAACAATTCGTGCAGCCAATTATATAGTTGATATTGGCCCTGGCGCAGGAATTCACGGCGGAAATATTATTGCCCAAGGCGATTTAGAAGCATTATTAACAGCAGAAGATTCCTTGACTGGTGCTTATTTAGCAGGACGGCGAGTAATTAATACGCCAGCAGAACGGCGAGAAGGCAATGGGCGCAGTTTAATCATTAAAAACGCCCATCGTAACAATTTAAGAAATATAGATGTAGAAATTCCACTAGGTAAACTCGTTGCTGTTACTGGCGTGTCCGGTTCTGGTAAATCTACCTTAATTAACGAGTTACTTTATCCATCATTGCAACATCATTTAACTAAAAAAATTCCCTTACCAAAAGACTTAGATAAAATTCAGGGATTAAATGCAATCGATAAAGCGATCGTCATAGATCAATCGCCAATTGGACGCACACCACGTTCTAATCCTGCAACTTACACGGGAATTTTCGATGCCATTCGCGATGTATTTTCGCAAACGATAGAAGCCAAAGCCAGGGGTTACAAACCCGGACAATTTTCTTTCAACGTTAAAGGCGGACGTTGCGAAGCTTGTAGCGGACAGGGTGTGAATGTCATTGAAATGAACTTTCTCCCTGATGTTTACGTGCAGTGCGAAATTTGTAAAGGTGCAAGATACAACCGCGAAACTTTGCAGGTGAAGTATAAAGATAAATCTATTTCCGATGTTCTCAACATGACAGTTGAGGAAAGTTTAGACTTTTTCCAAAATATTCCCAAGGCGATCGCCCGCTTGCAAACTTTATTTGATGTAGGCTTGGGTTATATTCAATTGGGACAACCTGCCACAACTTTATCTGGTGGCGAAGCCCAGCGGGTAAAATTGGCAACCGAATTATCTCGACGCGCCACAGGTAAGACGCTTTATTTAATAGATGAACCCACAACAGGCTTATCTTTTTACGATGTCCACAAATTATTAGATGTATTGCAAAGATTGGTGGATAAAGGCAATTCAATTTTAGTCATCGAACACAATTTAGATGTCATTCGTTGTGCAGATTGGGTAATAGATTTGGGACCAGAAGGCGGCGATAAAGGCGGAGAATTAATTGCTATGGGAACACCGGAGGAAGTTGCAGCAAATCCCAAATCTTATACCGGACAATATTTACAACAGGTATTGCAGCAGTATCCGGCAGTGAAAAAGTAGTAGGTGCTAGGGTGTGTAGCCTCAGCGATCGCGATCGCCAACGCTACCCACATCATCATTAGCGATCTTGAGCCAGCTTAACTACTGGGGATTCCTCCTAAGATTTAGTTACAGTATCTGAGTTAAACACCTCACGCGATACACGATGTACGAGGTTTGAAGAAATATAAAATAGCGTGAATCCAATTAAAGGATGTAGCACCTCTAAATGAAGAGGAGTTTTGAGATGAATGGTGCAAAATTGCAGTCCAAGTAGCACAGGCAGACTGGCTACAAGCGATCGGATTGGTTTCGAGAATGGAGCTATGGACAACCCTGCCAGCAATATTAGTGACAGTCCACTATATCCTCGCACGAGCCACACATGAATATTCCACCAGCCAGGATCGATGAAGTAGGCAACACCAACCGTTAATATTTGAGCAATTAAGCAGACGTTAAAGAGGATTGAAGTCGCGTAAAAGCTACGTTTTACCCAGCTTGCGATCGCAACATCGCGATTTATTTCTAGATTTACGCTCATCTTAAGCTACCTGCTTGACTTCTAAATTGAATGCTTCAGCAGCATACGCTATAGCTTTATTAACCAGATCTGCACCTGCTTTCTCTGGAGAACCTACATCAAATGACGGGGCGGGATCGTACTCCATCAACAGTTGGGCGATCTTGGCGGCTTCTTGACCGCAAAGCACTTCAGCGATCGCTAGACCAAAATCAATGCCTGCCGTTACACCACCACCCGTTATGCGATTTCGGTCAACGACAACTCGCTCTGTTGCAACTTCAACTCCCAATTTTGCTAACTGTTCGCGAAATAGCCAGTGAGTAGCCGCTCGATAACCTTGGAGCAACCCTGCTTTCGCTAGAAACTCAGAGCCAGAACACACAGAAGTCACGAATTTTGCGGTATTGCCTTGTTTTTGGAAGAATTCCAGCACCTGCGGGTCGTCTACAACCGCCGCCTGTTTTAAGCCCCCACCAACACAGATTACATCCAACGCCGGGCAAGTTTCAAAGGTGGTATCTGGCACAATCTTCATCCCATCATCGGTATGAATCGGGTCTAGCGTTTTCCAGATGCGGTGGATTTGGATACCTGGGAGCGAACTAAATACCGTTTGTGGCCCAATGATATCGAGTGCTGTCATGCCAGGGTAAAAGACCAACCCAACGACATACTGTTGTGAGTGACTCATGAATCAAATCTCCTAGTCCCGTTTATAACAAAATCGATTTCTATACTAGGAATGACGAGTCACCGCGCCTAGTCCTCGAACGAGTACTTTTTCACGCTCATATCAAAAATAGAAGGGTGATAAAATTTGCTTTGATGATTTCTATGTCAAAGTGTTAGTGAAATTAAAGCTAATATAGGCTCAGTAGTGTAATGCTTCTAGACCTCAATCGATTACACTTGAGTCAATTTTACTAATGACCGAAAATAAAAAGGATACAGAGCAACTAAATTTATTTATCGGTGTCTTTAATTTTGAATTTTGAATTGGGAGCAAAGCGACGTGACAAGTCCCTTAAAGCTGATTTTTGAAGCCATCAACCAAGCTTGTAATGAGCATGAACTACGATTGCAAGTTGTACCAAAAATTGGTGAATATTTTGCTGCCAAACGATATTCCATCTTTTTCTTCGACAAATTACCTTTAACTGCCAATAAAAATCTTCAGGAAATTCAGAAAATTGCATTATCTATTGAACGCAATCCCATAGCGCGTTATCTGGTGGAGCGTCATGCGCCCGTTCATGAAGCATTGGTGATGTCACCAAAGGCTTGGAAAATCATTTGTCCCCGCCCCGATCATTGGCACGTCATGGCGGGGCCGATCGTTAATCGTCATCAATTAGTCGGCGTAGTAGGTTGCACCCGTGAAAAGTCGATGTCTGCCTTTGATACACAAAATCTCACTGATTTGAGTGCCATTTGCTTACACCTATCTGTTTGGGCTGCAACAGTCGCACAGAGTAATTCCGCAGGAAAGTCGCAGCACCAAACTTTTAGAAGCGATCGCTTAACACCTCGTGAGTTGCAAATTGCACAATTGGTTGCTTTGGGGCTAACTAACGCAGAAATTGGAAATCAACTTTGGATTACTGAAAATTCTGTCAAGCAAGCCTTAAAGCGAATGTTTCGTAAGCTTGAGGTTTCGTCTCGTGCAGAAATGGTTGGACAACTTTTAGCTATAAGAGATTATTCACCAGAGGCAAATTCAGATTCATTTAACTTGGTGACGAACTCCCACCAATAACAATTAAAAATTAAAAATTAAAAATTAAAGACAGTTGGAGTTGGGGATTTAAACCCCAAAACTGATACTACGTGTAATGGTTGGGGTCTTAAACTCTTGATGTTACGATAACCTTTGAGTTTGGTAAATTGAAATTTTTTTCAAAGATTACATCAACATAAGTGTAAAAGTAGTTAAACCTAAAGGGATGTTAAAATAGTCAGATAAATACCAAACCAAAATAGACTCAGCATCAGAAATTATTACAGAATTAATTGAATCAGGCTTTAATATTGATTGAATTGGTGCTGGCTGATATGTTAAAAATCACCTCGCTTGAGTGTTGCGATCGCAACACTCAAGCGAGAATCTCGAAAACTTCCTTGATGCAAGACTACTAGTCTGTTGGTTCAATCTTTGCACCAAGTTGAAGAACTCGTCCGAGGTCATCAGCGTTTCGCCAAGTTTCAGTTATCTTCCCATCAACAATCCGATGAATGAAAGTAGCTGTAAATGTTTGCTGACGACCGCTAGCGGGTATGCCAAAGAAGCTTTCTTGGGTGCAGGTATTAGTTGCACGCACAACAACTTTATCAGCTTCAGCAATTACATCTTCAATTGTCCATTTCTGGTCAATATCTCCAAATGAAGCAAACAGTTGACGTACACCATCGGGGCCTGGGGAAAGTCCAGGTAAACCACCGTGCATTTTCCAATTTGGAGCGGTCATTTCACAAATATCTTCAATATTATGTTCGCTAATAAGTTCAATCCAGCGTCGAGCTATTATTTTGTTGTTCTCAATGTTAGACACCAGTACCCCCTTTGAATAGTATTGTTATTCGTCCAGGCATCAGGCAATTTTATACTGATATCTATTAATTTAAAAAGCCCTGAAAAAATTCAGGGCTTTGTTTTTATATGCGGTTTATTAAATGCCAGCTAAAAATCTTTGCCAGCGCTTTTTATACACATAATTATCGCTCAATAGCTTGCTGAAAAATAGGGGGTAACTACCCAATTTCTACCCGTCTTCTCTGGGTATTCGCTTAATACTTTCTTTATAACTCTACACAAATGTATTACTTTAGTATTAAATTATACTAAATATTTGTAATGGCTATAGTTTGACTTGCAAGTTCCTTACTCCCGGTCGGAAGTCCCGTACTGTTGTGCCTGCATATTCCACAGCGCGGTATATTCCCCTCCATGTTGTAAAAGTTCCTGATGGGTGCCATCCTCAATTAAACGCCCAGCTTTGAGAACTAAGATGCGGTGAGCCATCCGCGCTGAAGCTAATCTGTGGGTAATCAAAATGGTAGTTTTGCCCTCAGCTAGCTCACTAAACCGAAGATATAGATCGTACTCGCTACGGGGGTCGAGTGCAGCAGTCGGCTCATCTAAAAGTAGTAACTGGGCTTCTTTGCGGACAAAAGCACGAGCTAGAGCTAACTTTTGCCATTGACCTCCAGAAAGTTCAGTCCCGCCAAACTGCTTGCCCAGTGGTGTATCCTCCCTTGTGGGAAAATGCTCGACGAGTTTGACGATATCGGCTTTTTCAACCGCGTACTTCAGAATATCTGGACACTGCAAAGCAGCTAGGTTTCCTAAAGCGATATTTTCTCCTAGCGTCAGCGCATAGTGTCCAAAGTCCTGAAAAACTCCAGCAATTTGCTGCCGCCATTGTTCTAAATTGAAATTTCTCAGGTCTATACCATCTACTAGAATGCTTCCTGTTGTTGGATCGTATAGCCTGGTCAAAAGCTTAACTAGAGTAGTTTTTCCTGCTCCATTTTCGCCTACGATCGCTACCGTTTGCCCAGAGTAAAGGGTAAAAGAAATATCCTTGAGAGCTAATCGACCATCTGGGTAGCAAAAGTCAACTTTCTCAAAAGTAATACCTGAGCGAATGGGAGTTGGTATTTTCTCTCCAGGTATGCTCAATGGCATTGCGATTGGGGTATCGAGAAAATTGAAAAATTTCTGCATGTAGAGAACATTTTCAAACAAATCTAGCCAATTACCAATAAATCCTTCTAGATTATTCTGGAAGTAAGTTAATGACTGCACGAACAGAAGTACACTTCCTGGGGTGAAATCTCCTCTAAAAGCCTTATGTACCACCCAATAAAAAGAAAAACCATTTCCTAGAGTACTTAGAATAGCTAAGCTAGACGACCAAAATGCTTGCTTGCTCCTCAAATAACGCATAGATTGATGTAAAGACTTGAATGCTTGTAGGTAGCGATCGATAAAAAACGAACCTAGCTTAAACAACCTGATTTCTTTGGCATAGGTGTCAGTAAGCATTACCGAAGTGTAATATTGCATTCTCCGGGCGTGAGGACTATTTTCAAATAAAGTTAGCCAAATAGCTTTGCCATACTGAGAAGAAACCACGATCTGAGGTATAGTTGCGATCGCAATTACCAATGGTATCCAAAATGCTAGGGGTACTAGTAGTCCAACAATAGCTATCAACGTCACCAAAGATCGGCCTAATTCAACCAAATTATTCAGCAAATTCAACGGCTTATAGTTAATTTGTTCTTGCAGAAGTTGTAGCTCATCATAGAATTGGGAATCTTCAAAACGGCTCAGGTCTGGAAAAGTATCAGCTTTACGCATTAACAATAAGCTGATATGAGCCGTTAACTTGTCATTGAGATTTCCCTGAAGCGCAAATATCCAAGGATACAAAAGCGTTTGTAGTAATAGAGCTAACACCCATCCTGCTACTAAAGGTAACAAGATTGCATTACCAAATTCTTTACCAGATGTTAATGCTGTTGCTACAGTATCTACCACTAGTTTAGTAATCCAAACGCTGATAGCAGGAAGAATCCCCTGTAACAAAATTACAGCAATCAAAAAAAGCATTTCCTTAGGTGCTGCTGTCCATAACAAGGGTAGAGAATGAAATAAAGTTCTAGTGTAGTCTTTCAACCCAACTCTCAAATCGCTCATGAATTAAACCTGATTTTTATTTAGATAGTTCTCTAATTTCAAAAAGGTTGGATTTGTTATCTCTCACTTTAGTACTCCCAATCAACTTATATCTCGATTTGTAGGGTATGAATATATCAAAAATAGTTAAAATTTATGCCCTAAAGAATTTATACGTGTATGAAAATAGCCTACGGCCGATGTCAGCTCTGGAATTCAACCTTGAGGAGATATTTAGCCTGAGTTGCTGTTGTTATAAAATCTCCTGTTGGTAATCGTAGTATAGCTATTTTTCTCAGGCGATCGCATCAATATAAAGTCTAGAGTCCAAGCCAGATGAGACATTTATTCTAGGCTAGCTTTATTAGATAATCTTCTACGTGTAATCGTAGTATTGCTACTTTACTAAAGTCGTATTCATAAATGAATAGAGTCACATTGTTCGAGATCCTAGCGATTATTATTGAAAAATCAGCTTTAAATCTCAAATTACGTTATATTGAATAAATTTTTTAATTAACTAATGCAATATAATAGCTTTTGGTAGTGCTATCAAGACTTAATTGAATCTTCCTTAGTAAAGAGCAAAATTGTTATCCATAGTACAATATACCTCTTAAGAAAGAATAAAAAGCTCTAGAAGAAGATATTGTTATAAGAATTAAAGGCTCAAAAGATACGCTATTGGTGAACTTGATGCAGCAAAGTTTTTCCTAATACTAAGTTGCTTTCAAACAGAATATTCTCACTCCCTACTCCCAACCCAAATTACTATCTTTGACTGCAACTTATTAGAAAAAAATTTTGAGCCACATCCCCATGTGTGTAAATTAGCATCACCAATAAGTAAGTGATTTTGACCTTCTGTAGATTAGTGAGGCTCTTATCTAGAGTCTGAGTTTTTGTTACCTAAACCTGCTAAGGGATGATAGTCGAAAATTAAGCATTATCGGATCTTCTGGTCATTCCTTCCTACTCACTTGTTTAAATACGTATTCTTCCGTGAAGATTTGGTTGACTCCAAAATGTCATCAAAGTTTTTCCGGAAATCGAATGCAAATTCACAGACAAATGAATGAATTGAAGTTAAAAGGAGTAAGGAACCATGCTTGCCCAAAAAACATTGACTCAACAAACAGTAGAAATGCGTCTGATAGACAAAGCAGACAAACTAGAACAACTTCTGTTGTCTGATGAGGAAATAGCAGCTTTAGAAAAATTAGCAACGCCAGAAGCATTTGACTCTACCATTCAACAAAGATGGTTTGCTAGTTGTGGCGGATGTGGTGGATGTCGCGGATGTGGCGGATGTCGCGGATGTCGCGGATGTATAGGATGTGTCGGATGTCGCGGATGTATAGGATGTGTCGGATGTCGCGGATGTGGCGGATGTGGCGGATGTGGCGGCGGATGTAAATTTAGTGATGGCAAAACAGTATCTGGTGTCATAGAAGACACTGATGAGGTCGAATTTGGATACTAATTAAGCTCATCCCGCCTCTAAAAGGTGATGGAATTTGGTGTTGACTGTTGACTCTTGAAGGTTAACAGTCAACAGTTAACAGCCTTTTGAAAAAGCCTATGAAATTAAACGACGATCGCCGCCTGCGTCTACTAGAACATGTCATTGTTAACGTTATGCCGCCAGATTGTAATGACGAAGAAACTATGATATTCAAAACAACGCGGCGAACGCTAGCAGTAAAAGGTCAAGCATTGCACAATCTCGAAAAGATTGTTTTACCTTTATTAGACGGCTCCCGAACAATAGGAGAAATACGTGCTGTCATTGGCGAAAAGTTGACAGATTCTTCATTAAATCAATGTTTAGAGTTTTTGATGAACAATCGCTTAGTAGAAGACTTTTTGGAAGATACAGTCGATTTAGAGAGTCGTGCTTATTTACTCCCTCAGATCGGTCTTTATCATGAGCTAGGCTTTGAGCAAAAGGATGCCCAGAAGTACTTAACCAACGCTAGAATTGGAGTTTTCGGACTCGCAGGCTCAGGGCTGGTAACGGCAATGAATCTAGCTAGTGCTGGTATTGGTTTTCTCCGGTTGTGCGATGATACCCATACAGTAGCATCCGATTCACTGATGATGTCAGGCTCGGTATTTAATCAAATCGGTGCTTTTCGAGGGGTGGAAGCAGCTCGACAAATCGAGGCGATAACTTCTCTGCGAGACGCTACGCGAACGTTAAGCTCCGTTAACCCAGGAGCAACCCGAACTGAGGTTGTAACAGATCCTCTAACTAACGACGAAACAGTAAATGCTTTACTTGATGACGTCGATCTCGTTGTTGTCGCCACCGATGCAGTATCAGTCAATCTGGCCTATCGCCTGAACAGACTATGCCTGAAAATGCAGCGTCCATTGCTACCAGGCGGTGCTGCTGGTGTTGAGGGAACTATCGGGCCGTTGGTCTTTTCTCAAGATGGCCCTTGCTATTTGTGCTATCGGATGCGGGCAATGGCCTGTGCGAAACTTCCGGAGGCAGAGTTGGCAATTGAGCAGTTTCTCAACCGAGAACGCCGTTCTCAACCACGACTGCGAGAAAACTTGCCCATAATCCAGATGTTAGTTGGTAGTTACCTGGCTCTTGAAGCAATCAAAATATTGCTTGGTTTGCCCATCGCCACCGACGGAAAATTATTGCATCTCGATTCGATCGGTACAAAACTGACTCACAACGTTGTACTAAAAAAACCTGGTTGTCCTCATTGTTCGGGGCAGGAGAGAACACAGTGAATACAGCGATCGCTAGTCCACGCTGGCGGGATTTAGTCAGCCCCCATACTGGAATTATCCGAGCCATAGATAGGTTCGCCAAGCCTTATACAGAGTTTGAGTTCCCAGTTTTATGGCAAGCCGAATTAGCAAATTTTCAGCTTCGCAAACAGCCAGACGATTTACGCTACGGTGTAGGCAGGGGTATGACTGACGAACAAGCGATTTTTGGTGCTGTTGGCGAAGCTATAGAACGCTACTGCGGCAGCATTGGCGATCGCCGCCAGATACTTGTCAGTAGCTACGAAGAATTAGGCGATGATGCCGTTCCTCCTCCAGCTTTTTTCTCGTTTTCTGACAAACAATATTCTGACCCAACCTTTCCCTTTGCAGCTTTCGATCCCGCAATGCAGACTTCGTGGATTGCTGCTGTGTCTCTGGCAACTAACCAACAGGTTTTAGTCCCAGCCTCCCTGGTTTATTTTGACTGGCATAGCGAGCAACCAGGGGATTATATTTTACCCGTCAGTTCTAATGGCATGGCTAGCGGCCCTTATTTGGAGTTTGCTGCCTACAGTGGCTTATGCGAATTGATTGAGCGCGATGCTTTTATCATTACATGGTTAAACCGCTTACCTGCTCCACGCATCTATTTCGAGCATCGACCAGGAATTGAGACGGAAATTGCACGCCACTATGCGAGATTTGGAATTGAGCTAGTTACCTTCGATTTGACTAGTGATATTAAAGTCCCAGTTGTGATGGCTATGTTAATCGATCGCTCCGGTAAAACTCCCGCCGTCGCAACTGGTTTGGGATGCCATCTTGATGGGCCAACGGCGCTTCGCAAAGCAATTTTTGAAGTTTGCCAATCCCGCTTTGGTGACATAGAACGTATGGCTGGCGGCGCTGGTGCTAATCTCAACCAATATAGTGATATTAAGTCTTTGGACGATCACAGTGCTTTTTTCTATACAACCGCACGGCTGGGTGAGTTGGACTTCTTATTTCACCATGACCAATACCTCAAGGTTGAAAATTTACCAACTTACACATCTCAAGCAGAGGTAGAGAAATTGCGATCGCTGATTGTAAGCTTGCATTCAGCTGGTGTTGAACCTTATTTAGTCGAGATTACAACCTCCGATATCAGGCCTCTTGGTTTTCGAGTAGTGCGGACTTTAGCCAGTGGACTAGTCCCTATATATTTCGGCTATGGACAAGAACCACTAGGTACTCGACGTTTGTTTGAGGTTCCACAAAAGCTTGGTTACAGCAGACAACGTACTGAAGACGCTCTAAATCCCTGTCCGCATCCTATGGCTTAAGTACTTATACCAATAGGACTTACGCAAAAATTCTCTGAAACTCTTATTTCTTTGTGTCCTTTGCGGTAGCCTGCGGCAAGCCTCTCCGCGTCTACGTTTTTTCATGATTTTGCGTAAGTCCTGACCAATTCGTAATGGGCTACACGCATTACGAATTAGTATAAGAGTTTTAGAAATTATTGTGTAATTTTTAACAATATAAAAACTGAATTTTAAATTATAAAATTAGACTAATGTATACAGACAAAGAACCTTTAGAATTAGCTCTTTTGTATCATTTAAATTCTCCAGTACCTAAGAGTTATGTCAAGCGCGTTCCGGCGACTCAACTGCGGTATATGGCGGAGGCTCCTTTTCTCGAACTTCCAAAAGCACCGTGCAATAACCCCCTAACTGAGCTTTTGGAACGGCGTTCTTCTGTGCGATCGTTTGAGAATAAGGTTATGCCAATCATCTCATTGGCTCAACTACTCGACGCAGGATGCGGAATCAACGGTCTGCGTCAAGTCGAGGGTCAATTCTATGAAGGTCGCAACTCCCCCTCTGCGGGAGGACTTTATCCCATTGAAGTTTTCGTATCCACGCAAGCAGTAGAAGGTTTGGCCGCTGGACTGTATCACTATGAGCCACGCGGTCACGGCCTACATCGAGTTAGCGATGCAGTACCAACAGATTTTGTAGAACCCTTATTGCGCCAGGATTACGTTGTGAATGCCAATGCTCTGTTCGTGTTCACATCTGTTTTCATGCGCTCTATGTGCAAATACGGTGCCCGCGGCTACCGCTTTGCTCTTTTGGAAGCTGGTCATCAAGCTGAAAATATATGTCTAATGGCTGTGCAATTAGGCCTTGGTAGTCTTTGTATCGGTGGATTCCATGATATGAGTCTGAACGCCATTTTGGGCATTGATGGCAAGTATCATGCTGCACTTTACTGCGTTGCAGTCGGTAGTTGTGGCAGCTAGGAATCATAAAAAGGAGTCAGAATGGGCTACGCCCCGCTGCGCTAACAGGATTCAGAATTCAGAATACTCGACCCATAAAGGGATAATGTATTAAATATAGCTAGCAATTTTTATTTGAATGGAGGACACGGTAGGGTAGCACAGCTGTGCTACCCTACAAATTGTTTGTATTCCTGACCCAGTAGGGGTCACCAATCCCCAACTGATACCAATTCAAAATTCAAAATTAAGAAATCCATATTTTAAAAGGATTCTAGATTTGGATCTGTTTCAAAATTTTAGTGAATTCATATGAGGTAAAACCCCCTGCCTCCCCTGCTCCCCCTGCCCCCTGCCCCTTGCCTCCTACCTCCTTCAATGCTGCCAATCACGGAATTAAGAGGAAAAGTGACCAAGAATTCAGATTTTCATCGATCGCGAAGACAAAATGATTAACAGGGGTTGCTACTGTATTCCCTAGTGATTCCAGCTTTTTCTTGGTTGAATGGCTGGTATCAGTTTTGTTATGGCGTTTGTTTTCAAGTTTGATGGTTATAGATGAACATAGGAATAATCCAGCCTTACAGTAACGGGTTTTTGGACGTTGTACCAGAGGGTGAAGGCAGCGACTATTGGCAGATTGCAGCTATACACATCAATGGCCAAGCTTACTGCCCTACTCCTCGGCTTTATCGTTCAGAAAAAGCGGCATTAACAAAAGCTGCACAAATTTATGATTGGATAACCGACCACGAACACCAAATTAGTAATGGAGCTTACAACTGTTCTGAATTAAAACTTATCCTATGGCAGCAACCAAAAGTATCTTAGTTATAGCAGGAAACAGGCAACAGACTTTTAAGTCTGTTGCCTGTTTCCTGCTATGTATTTTCTAGTAAATTACTAGCCAGTTGTAACGAAGCGATGACCGAGTGCTGTAAGTTGTCTGCTGAGGATGTTTACAGCGTTGGGTCAACAACTGGCAATTTGTGGAGCTACTGAGGTATGGAGTAAACCATTCCTCGTGTAACCTTTTGGCTGTTGCGTTCTGTTGATATCTCATTTAAACTGCAAAACACAGACAAGTTGTGCCAAATTGCCACAATCTTTGAAGATGGGGCTGTAACTTCAAATTTTGCAACCAAAGCAAAACAAAAGACGCTCCCCATCTCCCAGGCACAAAACCAAAAGACTTCTTGCAGAAGTCGGAAAAAGGGGAAGGGGGAAAGGTTTGGTATTTTCCCTTTCCCCTTTAACATGAGTCCCTTTTCCCACCTCTTATAAAAAGCAGTTTTGCAAGAGTTCTAAAGTTTAGTAGAGCGTTACTCCTCGATTGTAGGCGTCTTTAAAACTCGCATAGTCGTACTCGACTTGATTTGCATAGTCTAAAGCAAAGTTAACGATCTCATCTTTAAATACACCTTTGTAACCGCTAGTGATATCAGTTACTTCCTTGTCAACGCTTGCGGCAACAATCGCAGCATCGTAGTCTTTATCTGAGATGGCATGATTTTTGGCAACCGCTTTACCTACATAGGCCATCGCATCCATGAACTTTGACTTAGTGGTTAGCAACGTATAATCAAAATCTACTTCGTAGGGTGATTTTTCATGCACCATAAAGGGAATGCTGCTAACAGTGGTGTAGCCAACTAAAGGGTCAGTATTAGCAAGCATCGCTTTAGTGGCAATTGTCACCCTCGTTCCTTCATGATTATTGTAAACTGAACTCGGCAACAGACCTGGAGATGCGATCGCCACGGCGCTAGTGCTTTGTTGCTTCATCTCCAAAATCCGGTCATCATCGGTTGCTGAACTTGGCCCTTCAATAAGTAAGTAATAGCGATATTTACCAAGGCTACCAGTACCAGAACCTAATTTGAGGCGAATATCTTTTAAGGTGTAGTAACTATTGCTGTAGCGTTTGCTGCTGGGAATTGAAGCAATATAGCTGCTGATGGCAGTAGCGATATTTGAATAGGTGCTGCTAGATACAGGCTGAAGTTCCGAAGTTGTTTGGAAAATGCGATCGCTAGTGCTATTTAACAGTGTGTACTTATTTAGTAAACTAGAACGGTTCTTACCTGCTGCCTTTTGAATCAAATCCTTAACCACACCGTTGGTATTGCTCTCTTCTAAGCGGTATGATAGCTCGTCATTAGTACCTTTAAAGTCGCTCATTTTGTTGAGGTAAGCATCGAGGAAATTTCGCACAATATCTTGAGCATCACCGGAGCTAAAACCGTTTTCTTTAGCTGCTAAGAGGATAGAGACTGCCATACGTCGCAAATCCCAAACGTAGGGGCCAAGATAACCTTCATCAAAGTCAGTGGTATCAAAGACGTTATTATCGTTGCTATCTCTCATTCCTCCAAGATTCTGCATGTGCATGTCTCCCTCTAACCAAATGGCTGATGTTGGAGAATTCACAAATCCTGAACCTGGTAAAGTTTGCATATCACGATAAAAGATGTGAGCCGTTCCTCGATAAAACGCAAAAGGGCTAGCTGTCATTTTTTGCATTTTCGTTGCCAGTTCTTGGGGCAATTGAGAAGCAAACGGATGGTTGTATTGGTAAATTTCATTTTCCACCCACGCTGAACGAGGAATTGCAGCTTGAGATGTAGATGCAAACCCTATTAAAATCAAGACTGTGATGATTGCAGATATCTGTTTGAGCATGAAAGTTTCTTAAGCAGTAAAAAAATTAACTTTTGCTGGACTCTTGGATAGAGAAAATCATTCAACAACAATTCTTTTACCACTTTGAGTTACAGCTTAGAAAGTAATTTAAATCACAATGTAATAACTATTCATAAGTAATTTCATTACTAGTTGTGTAGCCTTAGCCCGTCGCGACAACATGGTTTGGTTAATCGTACTTCACCGTTGGCTATTGCCTCAATTCTGTTTCATCAGATCTTGCATCTGTCCCTGAGTACGCCTTGAACTTAAGTTCAAGGCTTATAGCTAAAGTCCGTTAAAACGGACTGAAATTTATATTTAGTAAGCTTTAGCTTAGCTCCGCTTTGAGCCAAGAAATTTAGGGACTTCCAAATAAAAAAATATACAACTTTTCTTGTGGGGTGGACATCTTGTCCGCCCCTATGAACGGGCGGGCGAGACGCCCACCCCACAAGAGTGGATAATTTATTTCTTGGCGGAAAATTGAGTAGGTGCAAGATCTGAGTTCCCTCTCCACAAGGGTACTGATACGGCTGAAAGTCCCGTACAGTAGACTCAGGTTTAACTAGCATTGGCAGAATATAATAATACTGATTTGGAAGTAAATTTCCACTAAAATTTCTATGAAAGCTGAAGCAGACAACTATACCAGGCTGACTTGTGAAGTAGAAACTACACTCAAGGTAATTGGCGGACGCTGGAAGGTTTTGATTATTAGAGAGTTAATGACTGGCGTCAAACGATTTGGCCAGTTGCAACGGACTTTACCTGGAATAACCCAAAAGATGCTGACTCAGCAACTTAGAGAAATGGAGGAAGACGGTATTATTCATCGAGAAGTTTATCCCCAAATTCCCCCAAAGGTGGAATATTCACTTACGCCTTTAGGAGAAACTTTGCAACCAATTCTCTACGCTATGCATGAATGGGCTGTTCAACATTTTGGTCGAAACGATCGCCATCAATATTAAGTTGTTAGGCGTTATTCGTTATTTCGTAAATATTCAATCGCTGCTTCTAATTTTGACGGATAACTTTCAGCAAATCTTTCAAACCAAAGTCCTTCAGGCGACAATGGATCTATTTTCGCTAACCATTCTTTTGCTTGCAGTTTCAAAGCCTCTAGTTGTTTAGCTTTGAGTTGTTCTTGGCGAATTTGTTCCTGTTGTAGTTCTTGCTGTCTTTTTAATTCCTCAGCAGCATCTTTTTCTGCAAAATCAGACTTAATTTCTGCCAAAATATCATCCATGAAAGATGCTGATTTTGGTGATACTGGAATAAAAGATTTGGCCGGAGTTGATTTTGGCGGCTGCTGTTTGGGTTGTTCTTCTTTGTATTCAGTTTTCAGTTCAGCTAACAGCTTATCAATAGAATCCATTTTTATAAGTCCTATAAAGCGAAAGCGAAAGTCAAGATTCTATACTGGCAATTTTTTCAAAAGGCTACAAAAATAGAAATGGTTAAAAAGCTTGCTATCTAACTATTCTTTTTTTGCCTTTTGCCTTTTGCCTATTCCTCTATTCCTAGTCATTAATGGCATTGAGTAGCACTTCTGATAAACTCAAATCTTCCATATCTTCCATAGTAATTGTGTCGCAGATATCAAATTTTGCACCCGCGCTTTGGAGTTCGTCGTCTAAAACTTTGAGAAAACGGGTAGCTTGCTGGTCTGTACCAACTTGAATGAAAGAAATGCCTAATTCTTCATCTCTATCCATGCGGCGAGAAGCTTCAATAATCACCTTCATTACTGCTTTGCGATCGTCTGGTTCGCCATCAGTAACCACTAAAATTGTTTCGCCATTTGGCTTAGTTTGACCGGCTCCTTTGCGTTGGAAGTAATCATCAGTTGCATGTTTCAAGACACCAGCTAAGTCAGTTGTACCAGAGGGATCGTTTTCTCGAAAAATTTGTGCTACTTTGCCGGATGTCACATTTTCATAACGCTTAAATTTTCCAGAAAAGACATAAACCGTGATACCGTCTGGGTCAAATTGTTCGCATTTACTAGCTAAAGCTAAAGTAGATTCTTGTGCTGTTACCCATCTGGTTCTGCCACCTTTTTGATCTGGAGTGGCCATACTGCCACTTTTGTCAATAATTAAGGTATAATCTCGATTTTCTAGCATTTATAACTTCCCCAAATATTTAGTCAAAGTTCTATATTAGGAATCAATTTTTGAGGATAGATAATATCTCCAAAAATTGTTGATGATTTATTAGATAAAGCTGATAAATTTAGGCTTTATCAGTCAGTTATGGCGTTGGTTAGTACATCTACAAGACTCATTTCTTCTAGGTCGTCTAAAGTGACTGTATCGCAAATATCAAATTTAGCACCAACACTTTGCAGCTGGTCATCTAAAGCTTTCAAAAACTTAGTTGCTTGGGCGTCTGAACCTACTTGAATAATCGAAATTGCCAATTCTTCATCACGCTCCATTTGCCGAGTAGCATGGATGATAACTTCAAACACAGCTTTGCGATCGTCTGGTTCGCCATCAGTAATCACTAAAATTGTTTCTCCGTTTGGCTTGGTTTGACCAGCAGCTTTGCGTTGAAAGTAATTATTGATTGCATCTTGGAGTACACCTGCTAAGTTGGTTGTACCAGCAGGATCGTTTTCTAGAAATATTTGTGCGACTTTGGCTGAAGTTACTTCATCGTAGCGTTTAAATTTTCCAGAAAATACATAAACAGTAATACCATCTGGGTCAAACTGTTCTGCCTTTCTTGCCAAAGCGAGTGTAGATTCTTGGGCTATTTCCCATCTACTTCTACCACCAACTTGGTCGGGTGTAGACATACTGCCACTTTTATCAATTATTAGTGTATAGTCGCGATCGCTCATCATATTTTTCCTGTAATTATTGCCCTGTTGTTCTAGTTTAACGCCGTTTTTTTATCCTTAAGCAAGGGTTTAAGCTTTTGTATCAATTATGTTATACAACACAACCGCGCTACAGCAAGCATATTAATGCGGATAAATACGGATAAATGCCTGCGCTTGGTGTCTTTACTTGGTAAAGTTTTCCGCAGATATTGGTAGTCATCAAAATTATTTAAGAAAATATTTCAATAAGTATTAAATTTTATTAAAATTAATCTGCATTTTACGGTAATTATGGGTTTCAAGCTCTCTGTCTTCAAAAGAGAGAGAAAGGAGTAGGAAAGAATATTTTTATGTTCTATTTGTGCCATTTATTACATAAATATCTAGCTTCAAAAGTTAAAAGCTAACAAAGCCTTATGTATTCGCTTTTCGCTTTGTGATGTGGTATTCACCAATTATAACTTCTAAATTTTAAATTTTGGCTTATTTTTAGTTGTTGCAATTGTATTAAATCTGGGAATAATAAATCTTAGTTATGCTAACAAACGCCTAGTTAAATAGCTGTTGTTGAGCTTGATTTTAAATATAAATTCGGGTATGAACCATCCCAGATTCTTAGATATTCCCTCGCCAAAACAAAGCCCTTACCAACAAAAATTTTCCTCCCTGTTTCTGTGTCAGATGATTAATAGTATATCTGACCCGATTTTTGTCAAAGACCGTCAACATCGCTGGGTATTAGTTAACGATAGCTACTGTAATTTCGTGGGTCATAGCCGAGAAGAATTAATTGGCAAGTCTGATTATGATTTTTTTCCTCAACCAGAAGCTGATATTTTTTGGGAAAAAGACGAGCTAATTTTCACTACAAATATTCTTGATGAAAACCTGGATATTTTGACTGATGCTCAGGGTATAGCTCATGCGGTTTGTACAAAAAAATCTTGTTTTGAAGATGAAGTTGGTAATAAATTTTTGCTAGGTGGTATTCGCGATCTGATTTCACACGAACAAGCCGATAAACTTTTGAGTGTCAGTAGTAAAGTTAGTAAAATTACTGAAATAACAGAAATAATACAAATCAATGGGGCACTTCGGAAAGGCTTAGAAGAAGTGCGCCAAGAAAACAAAGAACTAGCGATCGCTTATCAAACAGCAAAATCAGAACGTCAGCGTTACCAGGATTTAGCAGATAATTACTTAGTCAAGGATAGCCAACAGCAAACCGTACTCCTTGAATGCGAGCAAACAGAACAAAATTTACACCGCACCAATGCTGTGCTGCAAGCTCAACAAGAAGCTTCCATCGACGCAATTCTAATTGTTGATGAAAATCGCCAAATAGCATCATACAATCAGAAATTTTGTCAATTATGGCAAATTCCGCCACAAACGATCCAAACAAACGACGATCGCCAACTCCTGGGATGGGTACTCGACCAATTAGTCGATCCAGAGGAATTCTTGTCTAAAGTGGAGTATCTTTACCAACATCCCCAACAAACTAGCCGCGATGAAATTTTCCTCAAGTCTGGAAAAATTTTTGACCGCTATTCAGCCCCAGTCGGTAGCAAGCAAGGGGTAGAAGACTGTTACGGCAGGATTTGGTATTTTCGTGACGTTACCGAATATAGACAAGCAGAAGCACAACTCAAAGCTTCACAGCGAAGACTGGCCTTGCTGGTTGAACAAACACCTTTAGCCATTATTGAATGGAATACCAATTTTGAGATTCAAACATGGAATCGCGCAGCAGAAAAAATATTTGGATATAGCACAAAGGAAATGCTGGGAAATTCTTTTGAGATTATAATTCCTGAAAATGTCAGAAAACACATCGATCGGATTGCTACTACCTTGTTAACACAACAAGGAGGCAATTTTAGTACTAACGAGAACGTCACGAAAGATGGTAAAACGATAGTCTGTGAATGGTATAACAATCTTTTAGTAGATCCTAATGGTCAGGTAATTGGTGTTGCTTCAATGGTGCTGGATATCACAGAACGCCAACGAGCGAAGGAAGCTTTACTGAAGTCCCAAGAACAACTGCGACGACAAACTCAAGAACTTCAACAAGCACTCGACAAACTTCAACGCACCCAAATTCAGTTAGTTCAAAGTGAAAAGATGTCTAGCTTGGGTCAATTAGTTGCAGGAGTGGCGCACGAAATTAACAACCCAGTGAATTTTGTTTATGGTAACCTCAGCCCAGCAAATCAATACATGGAAGATTTACTTTTACTTTTGCAACTATACCAAAAACACTATCCCAAACCTGTGCGAGAAATTCAGGATTTTGTAGAATTCATCGAACTAGACTTTTTAAAATTAGATTTGCCACAAATATTTAACTCCATGAAAGTTGGGGCAGACCGCATTCGAGATATTGTGCTTTCCCTACGAACTTTTTCCCGCTTAGATGAAGCCGAAATGAAAGCAGTTGATATCCATGAAGGAATCGATAGTACTTTGATGATTTTGCAAAACCGCTTCAAAGCTAACGACCAACGTCCAAAAATTGAGGTAATTAAAGAATACGACAAACTACCTTTAGTTGAATGTTACGCTGGGCAGCTAAACCAAGTATTTTTGAATATTTTGACAAATGCGATCGATGTTTTGGAACAGGGAGTCGGGAGTGCAGAGTGGGGAAATGAGGAAGATGGGGAAATATGGGAAGTGCGGGGAGATAATGAAAAAACTTCCCACACTTCCAATGCCCCATACCTAATACCCAAGATTCGTATTCGTACCCAACTCTCGGAGCGAAATCAAATAACAATTAGAATTGCTGACAACGGATTGGGAATACGAGAGGATGTGCAAAAACAGATTTTCGATCCATTTTTCACTACCAAGCCCATCGGCAAAGGTACGGGAATGGGACTTGCCATCAGCTACCAAATCATTACAGAAAGACATAGTGGTTCCTTAGAATGTATTTCGCAGCTAGGAAAAGGTGCTGAATTTGTAATTAAGATACCCTTGAACCAGCATATATCAAAATAATTTCTAATCTTGGGCATAGGGCATAGGGCATGGGGCACTTGTAATAAGCCTTGGGAGAGTGTAGCCGTTGGCGCAGCCTCTCGCAGAGAAGTATAGGGCATGGGACATTGGTAATTAGTTTTAGACAAAGGACTAATGACTAATGACTAATGACCTAATTACTAATAATTATCGTAATAATTCTTCAGCGGGCTTAATTTGGTCGAGAATTTCCCAGATTTGCTGTAACATTGGCTCTAAGCCGGTGCGGGTAACTGCTGAAATCAGAAAAACTGGGGCGTAGGAGAGATGATTTAGTTGGGTAGCTAATGCTTCTAAATCTACAGTTTCGCGATCGACTGCATCAATTTTATTTAACGCCAAAATTTGCGATCGCTCTGCTAAACCTCTTCCATAAGCTTTTAATTCTTGCTGAATGGTGTTATAGTCACTAATCACATCATCGCTAGTGGCATCAATCAAGTGGAGTAGCACCCGCGTGCGCTCGATATGACGTAAAAAATCATGTCCTAGTCCAGCTCCTTCGGCAGCTCCTTCAATTAGTCCGGGTATGTCAGCGAAAACAGTACCATCGCCAGTGGGTTTTCGCACTACACCCAAATTGGGGATCAAAGTGGTGAAGGGGTAGTCTGCGATTTTTGGGCGTGCAGCTGATAAAGATGAAATTAAAGTAGATTTACCAGCATTTGGTAAGCCAATAATCCCGACTTCTGCCAAAAGTTTTAACTCTAGGCGCAACTGCTTGATTTCCCCTGGTAATCCTGGGAGAGCGTATTCTGGGGCGCGGTTACGGTTGCTCAAAAAATGCTGATTTCCCAGTCCACCTTTACCGCCTTGGGCAACGTGTAAAGTCTGGTGAGGCTCAATTAAATCCCCCACTAATTCGCCAGTTTCAGCATCATAAACAGCAGTACCGCAGGGAACTTCAATTATCAAATCTTTGCCATTTGCCCCAGTACGATTATTCGGGCCTCCACGACCACCGTTTTCAGCTTGAAAGCGATGATTATATCTGAAATCCAGGAGGGTTTGTAGGTTTTCATCAGCAACGAAAATCACCGAACCACCCCGTCCTCCGTTACCACCAGAGGGACCACCAGCTGGTACATATTTCTCCCGCCGGAAGGCGACAATACCGTCGCCGCCTTTGCCAGCTGCAACTTCAATTTCTGCTTGGTCAATAAATTGCATAATTAGTCATTAGTCATTGGTCATTGGTCATTGGTCATTGGCTATTTGGAATATTGCCAATTGACTTTAGATATGCGTTTAATTGGGGTGCAAGGTCATTAATGATTAGTTTGAGTGCGTCTACCTGTCGATCTGTTAATAGGTTACGGCTATATGCTCGTCTTAGCCAGTGTTGAGTTTCATATAAAGACCCCCTCGCTATTGTGACGAATCGCCGATTCTCTTGATAACTCCCTCGTCCCATTCCTTCTGCTATGTTGGCACCAATGCTATCCGCTGAAAGGATAATCTATTTACCTACTGTATCTTGCGGTAATGACTTCCATCCATTAACAATTTTCCAGATGTCGTCAGCTAATCTTTCTGCTAATTGATAAACTCGTAATTCTTGGAACCTCTTACTTGACATTATGCTGCCTAACTAATGACCAATGACTAATAACTAATGACTAAATATATGGCGAAACATCTTCACCGCATTTATCAGCCAAGTAGCAGAGGGCACGGAAACGTAAGCCCACCAGTTGTTCATACAAAGGATTAATTTTACACATCGGTGGTATATGCACAATTTTGCGTCCAAATAGGGTGACATCACGCTCAAATGGACACTGGGAGGGAATCATTTTACACAAAAAACGGGCTACTCTTGGGTCTTGGATATCTAGTCCATCGAGCCACTCGCGCAAAGGGTGTAGTGCATCAATTTGACGTTTTGTAAGTCCAGTTGCGGGGATAATGGGGGTAATTTGCTCTGGATGTTCTAGGGTGTGGCGGAGGGCTTCGAGTATATCCTGTGGTTGTTCTAAGGCTTGGCAGAACTGTTGCAGAACCTCATCTTCGCTGGGAGAATAAGTACCATCTGCGATCGCTACCATCACCGCTGTCCGCAAGAAATTTTCCGCTGCTGGCGTACCTTTGCCTAACGCTGCGGCTAGTTCATCAGCGGAAATGATCTCTGGCGAATCCTCCCATTGAATCTTAGGAGCTAATTGATCTTTAGTAATGGTGGCAATTATTTCTTGCTCGTGTTCGTCATAATTACCATCAGCCCAAGCAATAGTCAGCAGTCCACGCAACCAAGCGGCAATTTGTTCGCTGCTGTAGGGGGATTGAACAGTACTTGTCATAAACTTACGCTTCACGCTTTCCTTAGTCACTACTAAGCTACCCTACCTGGTGGCTGTGAGGATAGTGGGTGCAGTAGCGGCTTGTAAATCAACTTACTTTATCATTTAAATAAATAGTCCTCTCGCTTGGGGGCGATCGCACTCCCACAGTTACCCTTCAAGCACGGTTTTGAAGCGTTAACTTAATTAGCCGCCCCCGGACACGGCTTTTGTGAGGCGTCAGGCATCGGCGTCAGGCACTGGTACATCGAAGGCATTTAGTAGCATCGCAATGAGACAGTAGCCGCCAATGAGAAACACGAGTTCGCCAACGCCGTCTTGTCCGAGTACTTCGAGGGCACGCGCATACGTCGAGGCTGGCAGGATGTGACCGCTGGTCAGCACGCGGGCAACATCGTGGGCGATGGCTTCCTCCTCATTCAATTCGGAAGGACAATTGCCCGCCGCAAGTGTCGCAATCTGGGAGTGTGATAGCCCGACTTCCGCTGCGGTGATCTCATGAGCGTAGAGTTCGTAGCGTGCCCCGAAGGCTGCACCAACCGTCAGAATTGCCACCTCACGCACCGTCTTTGGCAGGCGTGCTTCGGAGGACAAAGACCTCTGAAATATCAGGGCCGGAACGCCGAACTGAGGAAAGTGCAGCATGGCTGGAAAAGGGCCGATCAATGCATTCTGGGCGTTGAGAATGACGATTCTCTGCTGCGTGCGTGCAACAACAGCGGCGATCTCGTCGTGTACTTTACGGAGTTCGGGGCTCAAGGTTTCTGGGGCCAGCGGTGGAAGGCGCATGGATGTCTCCTCAGGTTCAAGATTTACAATCCATCGACGAACTGACCATCGATTAGGACAAAGGCGACGCGGCAGTTCTTGTCAGACCTATTCGCCCAGGCATGGTTGGTTCCGCGCTGGATGATAATATCACCGGCTCGGACGGTCGTTTCGCCACGATCCACCACCAACGTCAGCTCACCCTCCAGCACGATTGCGTAGTCGAGGGTCTGAGTGCGGTGCATCAAGGGATGCGGCGCGTCAGTACTCGACCGTGCCGCCTCTGCTCCGCCCATCTCGCTGAATTTCTCGGCGGCCTCGGCTGTTGTCAGCGCTCGAATTGCGTCGCCTTCTGGCGGAAAGTCCATCACGCGAATTCTGGTACCGCCTTTCGGAGGTGCCAACACCAGGCCGCTCTCCGCAGGTTCGCCGGACTGCCGATCGATCGCAACCGGTATCTCGCGGGTATTCCACACCTCGAAGAAGGTCGGGCCGCCTGGTCCACCGACCTGTTGCACTCGATTGGGTGGCGCGTCGGACAGGATGATAGCACGCCCGTCTTGGTCGTGACCGGTCACGACCCGCCTGAAGACTCTGACTCCTTCGTTCGTTGTTGCCATTGGTTGTTTCTCCCGTTGCGCTACGTCTTGGCGAGGACGAGCAAAGATTGATTTAGAAAATCAACATTTCCTTCAAAAAGAAGTTCCTACCTACATACCTACATATAGTAGGACTTACGCAAAAAACCTCTCAAACTCTTATTTCTTTGTGACCTCTGCGCCTCTGTGGTATCCTGCGGGAAGCCGCTTTGCGTCTACGATTTTCCATAGCCTGTGCGTAAGTCCTGATATAAATCAAATTCTTGTGGTCACTGACATTCTGAAGCATTTCATTCAGAAAGTGGCTAATTATTTAGTATACGGATTTACGTATAATCTTCTTTCAATCCTAATATGTTAAGCATTGCAACGAAATTCTGTCTTAATATACGGAAAACTTGTTTTTTACCCCCTTGTTTGGGTATTCTACTGAATTTTCTCATATAACCAGCCTTCACGGGAGAATTATATGGAATTTTTTCGTGTGCGATTGTGCGATTCGTTTAAAGTATGTATTGGTAATTTTTTCAACACGTGTAACTATTGCATTGATCTAGGCGAACATTCTTATTTAGAGTATTAAACAGAATTTTTCTTTATAACAAAGGTTTTGTATTTATATAGATTTACGAGCGATCGCAGCAGAAACGCATTTTTAAAGACGCGGTATATCGCGTCTGGACATCTAACACTCTCCTAAGAAACAAGGCAGAAGGCAGAAGGGAAGAGGATTTGACTTGTTTGTTCCATCGATAACGGAAGTGAGCGCCTCCGTAAACAGCTTGTGTCACTCTCCTGTTTGAAAACTTTTGCCATATAATCACCGGACTTGATATAAAATCTATCTCATAATCCTCTTGAGAAAAATTTTTAATTATCCCGCAAGGAGAAATTAATGCGTCTAATCGAGTATCCATGAGTAAAACCAAAGTTAACTTGGGTGTCATTCGAGATTTTCCATTGACTCACCAGACTTTGTAGTTATTGGACGACAGTTTTTTAATCAAAGCGAACAGTGTCAATTAATCGCGGTTTTGTTGATGTTAATTATCATTAATTAAGGTTTACATAATGTTTCTTTTTGGCATTGAACATGAAGTCGCTTTCTTAAACAAAGAAGGAAAGTTTGCTGATTTTTCCCATACCAAATTTGCTGATTTCAATCAAATAATTGAAAAGCTACCTATATACGCCAGCGATTATCCTCAGCTGCGCGTCGGTGATGCGGGTATTAAAAAAAAGAGATGGTACATCGAGGGATTTGAAAGATTTGCAGATTGCGATCGCGTGATAGACTGTCATTCTAAAGGTATTGAAATTAGAACAACTATACATCCTGATATTCATGGCGCTGTTACTGAATTGTCAGAAAGTTTTCACTTACTACGTGAGGTTGCTGCTAATTTTAGTTTCTCACCAGTTTTAGTCAGTTTTAATCCATACAATCCGATTTTTGTACCTCAACCCCCATTAAATGATTATGAAATCAAACAGTTAGAGGCTGAACCTGACGAACAAACTGCTAATATTCACATGGTTACATACGGCCCAGATTTAAATATTTCACTAGCAGATTTGTCTAGTGAAGAACTAATTGATATTGGCAGAAAATTAACTTATTACAGTCCCTACATTGTCCCTTTTACTTATAGCTCCCCTTTTTATAATGGAGCTTTATGGGATGGGCTATCAGTAAGGACGTTTATCCGAACAGGAAAAAGACCAGCAGCTCTAGTTTTTGTTGAGAAACAGGAACAACTGATTAATAGTAAACCTTCCTTAACAAAAATCGCCCGCATTCCAGCTGAAATAGGTCGCATTGAATTTAAGTCTTGTGACAGTTGTGATGATTTCTCGATTTATGCAGCTTTACTGGCATTATTGAAAGGGTTGGTGTTAGATAAAACCTTACTTGGTAGAGCAACAGTACCCGATGCAGCTTTGCACCAAATGTCTGCAAAAAAAGGCTTTGGCAATGAGGATATTTTTAGCAATGCAACAAAAGTTTTGCAAGCAGCTGAAATTGCATTAGGAGACGATCCAGATATTCATTTTTTAACACCATTAAAAAAGCTGCTTGCCAACCGAAAAACAAAGTCCCATGAATTAATAGAAAAGTTTCATCGTTTAGGTTCAATAGAAGAGGCAATCAGGGAGACTTATCAGATTTAGAAGGGAGATGGGGGGAGGCAGGGGAGGCAGGGGAGACAAGGAAGTGTGGGGAGTGTGGGGAGAGAGGGGAGAAAGATTTCTTCCCCATCCTCCCACACCTCCCACACCTCCTGTTTGCCCCATGCCCATTAAGCAATTCTTCCATCCTGCTGTTGACTTGAGCCAGCAGGCAGAGCTACATGGCCAGATTCCGAAGTTCCATTTGGAGAATCTGGAGGATTTGAGCCTCCCCGTCGCTGACGAGGCAATATAGCCCCAGCCAAGGTCTTAACCAGAATGTAGAGAATTGGGACTAAGAACAAACTCAAGAACGTCGAAAGCAGCAGCCCCCCAAACAGTGCTGTGCCTAAAGACCAACGGCTACTTGCTCCAGCGCCTTCAGAAATCACCAAGGGCAAAAATCCTAACAGTGCTGCAAAGGAAGTCATTAAAATCGGTCGCAAACGTTCTTGTCCGGCTTTCACCGCTGCCCGCGTGTAGCTCATGCCCTGCTCGTGCAGTTGGTTGGCAAATTCCACAACTAATATCGCGTTTTTCGCGGCTAGACCAATCAAAGTCACCAGACCTACTTGGCAATAAATATCATCTACTACTTTTGGAAACAGGCTACCCGCCATGAAAATATTCGATCGCAACCAAATCGCTGTCATTGCTCCTAAAACCGCTAGGGGAACTGTCAGCAAAATAATAATTGGGTCGATGTAGCTTTCATATTGAGCCGCCAGCACCAAAAAGACAATAACGATCGCTAAAGCAAAAATCAGCCCAGTGGCTCCTCCAGATGTCTTCTCTTGCAAATAAGTCCCTGTCCACTCGTAACCAAATCCTTGGGGTAACACCTCTGCCGCGACTTCTTCCATCGCTTTAATCGCCTGTCCGGAACTCGCACCAGGAGCGGGAGCGCCTTGAACTTTGATTGAGCGATATAAGTTGTAATGGGAGATTGTTTTTGGCCCCACAAAGGGAGTAACTTTTACCAAACTGCCCAAAGGAATCATCGCCCCAGTTGTTGAGCGAACATACAACTTGTTAATATCATTAGGATTTGCACGGTACACCCCATCTGCTTGGACATATACACGGTACTGTCGCTGTCCTTGCACGAAGTTATTCACATATTGCGATCCCAAGTAAGATTGCAATGCCCCAAAGACATCATTAATCTCGACATTGAGAGCTTTGGCTTGATTGCGGTTTACCTGGATGTCAAATTGCGGAGTGTTTGCGGTGAACTGAGTGAAGACTCGTTGCAGAACTGGTTTTTTATTTGCTGCGGCAATGAACTTTTGAGTGGTTTCAACCAGACTTTCAATCGGCGCACTGCCGGTGCGGTCTTGAATGATAAACTCAAAACCACCCGTAGTACTTAACCCTCTCACAGGTGGAGCATTCACAGCGATCGCTCTAGCTTCGGTAATAACAGCCAGCTTTTTGTTCAGTCTCTGAAGTATGCCATAAACAGATTGAGATTGTTCGGTTCTTTCTTTCCAAGGTTTCAGGTTCGCAAAGGCGATGCCTAAATTAGAAGCATTGCCATCGAAACCAAAGCCACTAATCATAAAACTAGCTCTGACTTCTGGAAGTGCCGTAACTTCCTTGACAACCTTTTCCATCACCGATTCTGTGTATTTCAAAGAAACTCCGTCAGGCCCCTGGACAATTACAAAAAAGTAGCCTTGGTCTTCCTCTGGAATAAATCCGGTAGGCACTGTTGTGTACATGAAACCCGTTGCCAATAAACCAGCAATGAAAACTCCAATTACAACCACTTTAATATGGGTAAGGAAGCTTACAAACCTGACGTATCGGCGCGTGAACCAGCTAAATCCCCGATTAAACTGCGTAAAAAACCAGCCCAAAGGGCCGCGTGGAGTCTGGGCTGGGCGCATGAGGATCGCTGCCATACTCGGAGAGAAGGTTAAGGCATTGAAAGTCGAAATGGCGATCGAACAAGCAATGGTTAACGCAAACTGTTTGTAAACAATCCCAGTGGTGCCGGGAATGAATGCAACGGGAATGAATACCGCCATCAGTACAAGTGAAGTGGCGATGATTGCCCCGGTCAACTCCTTCATGGCTTCCACGGCTGCCTGAAACGGCTTCATCCCCTGTTCCAGTTTGACCGCAACGGCTTCCACCACAATGATTGCATCATCGACGACAATACCGATCGCCAGCACAAAACCAAATAATGTCAGTGTATTAATTTGAAACCCTAAAACCAAAAGAGCCGCACATGTCCCAATCAAGGACACAGGGATCGCAACGGTGGGAATGATTGTGGTGCGCCAGTCTTGCAAAAAAACAAAAATTACTAACACCACCAGTGCGATCGCCTCAACCAGCGTGTGTAGTACCTCTTCTAAGGAAATTTCCACAAATGGAGTGGTATCAAATGCTAACTGCGCTTTCAGTCCTGGGGGAAAATTCTTGGCTAGGGTTTCGATTTGCTCTTCCACAGCATGGGCAACTTGCAAGGCATTACTACCTGGAAGTTGATATATCCCTAAACCCACAGCCGGCTTAGAAGCATTTCCCGGAATGGTGAATCTGGCATCAGCAAGATAACTCTCTGCCCCTAGTTCAACTCGACCGACATCTTTGACTTTAACTAAGGTGTTAGTGTTAGTGGTACCGGGTTGAGCCACCTTTAACACCATCTCCCCAAATTCAGCCGCATCTTTGAATCGACTGGTTGCCCGTAAAGCAAATTCAAAGCTTTGATTATCTGGTGCTGGTTCCTTACCAATTGCTCCTGCACCCACCTGAATATTTTGTTCTTGCAGGGCAGTTGTCACATCTTGAGGAGTTAACTGATGTTGAGCAAGCTTGTTGGGATCGAGCCAAAGACGCATCGCATATTTGCGTTCTCCAAAAATCCTGGAGCTTCCTACACCAGGAATGCGTTTAATTTGATCCAGAACGAATAAATCAACATAATTACTAATAAAAATGTTGTCATATTCATTATTCTCTGAGTAGAACCCATAGACGAGAAGCAAACTACTTGATGCCGTTTCAATTGTGACGCCTGTTTGTTGAACGCTACTCGGCAATTGAGGTTCAGAGAGAGCTTCTTTATTTTGAACGTTTACTTGGGCAATATCGCTATTAACACTAGTTGGAAAAGAAACAGTTATATTGCTTGAGCCATCATTACCTGTATTAGAAGATATGTAAGATACATTTTTAACACCATTAATTTGTCGTTCAATAATATTAGTAACAGTGCTTTCTGTTGTTTGAGCATCCGCACCAATATTGTTAGAACTAACAGTGATTTGCACCGGAGCGAGATCTGGTAGCTGAGAAATCGGCAGGATAGGAATACAAATGCTTCCCAGCAACAAAATGATGAATGTACAGACGGTCGTCAGAACTGGACGCCTGATGAAAGTATTGACAAACATAAGCTAGGGTTGGGCATGGGGCATGGGGCATAGGGCATGGGGAGAGGACAAGGAGAAAGGGAAAGGGGTATGGTTCGACAAGCTCACCAACCGGGGAAAACGGGAAAGATTAAATTTATTCCTTTTCCCTTTTCCCTTTAACCCCTTCGGGGTTCGCCAGTCGCTCATGGGGGAAACCCCCAAGACCGCGCTGGCTCACCTTTTCCCATACCCAATGCCCAATGCCCTATGCCCATTAGAAATTTTTATCGCAAACTGCCTCAAAAGTCCAAGATATACTGCTATAACCAAAAGGAATAGATAAAAACTACCAAACAGGATGGATGCAGACTTACGCTTGCTTCGTTACTTTGTTGCGGTGGCACAAGAGTTAAACTTCACCCGTGCTGCTGAGCGATTATATATCTCACAACCAGCATTATCTAAGCAAATTCGCCAACTAGAGCGAGAATTGGGTATTGAACTACTGCGCCGTAATAGTCGAGAAGTGAAGCTGACTGCTGCTGGTGAAACACTCTTGCCTTTAGCCCAAGGGCTAATCCAAGATTGGCAGTTTACCTTGTTAACGTTGCGAGAAGTAGCAGCAAAGGAAACGCAGACATTACGCGTTGGTTTTATTTGCAGGATTGGTAGCGAATTAACGAAATCTATCCTTTCACGGTTTCAAGCCCTACAACCAGGATGGAGGGTAGCGATTCGCTTCTTTGAGTTCTCAGATCCTACTGCTGGACTCCTCTCTGGTAATACTGATGTTGCGCTATTACGGTTACCAGTTCCCAAACAAGAAAAATTATTCACTGAAATCTTATTAGTTGAACCAAGATGGGTTGCTTTAGCATCTGACCATCCCCTGGCGCAGCAGGAAGTATTGCAGATGGCAGATTTGGTTAATGAACCGTTTATTACAGTACCTGCCCAAGCAGGAATATGGCGAGATCACTGGCTGGCAAAGAATGAACGTGACGGTCATCCAATCGTCTTTGGCACAGAAGTAAATAATACTAATGAAGCAATGGAAGCAGTGATTAATGGTCAAGGAATTGCACTAGTGTCGGAAACCACTACACAAGTTTACGCGCTGTCTGGACAAACTTTCCGCCCAGTTCGGGATGTCAGCCCCAGTGCGTTAGCTGTGGCTTGGCGACGAGATTCTGTAAACAACGTAGTTGAAGATTTTGTGCAAGCTTGTCTTAATGCGAGTCAGTCCAGTAGGTGACCAGAAGAGTACTTGCTTTTTGAATTTGTATGTGATAATTTCTGTTTTTAGTATTGTACACTTAATCGACCGAATTACCGTACTTTAAAACTAATACTACACCTGAATGGGCAATAGAGATGAGAGTGCTAGGTAGGATTCTACACTCTCATTATTATCCTGCGTTTAATCAAAGGAGTAATACAACGGTTATTATTCTCAGGACTTACGCACTCAGATCCCCCAACCCCCTTTTTAAGGGGGCTTCAGAAATTCCCCCCTTAAAAAGGGGGGCTAGGGGGGATCGAGGTTTCAAGCTTCAGTGCGTAAGTCCTAATTATGACGATCGCAATGAGATGAATCAAGTTTGATTTGCCCTTATTTGCTTACTAACTTTATCTGTCAGGAATTTAATACATGAGCAAAGTTCTAATTCTCGATTCCAACCAACAACCGTTATACCCGGTACGTATTAGCCGTGCTAGGTTACTATTGTCACAAGGTAAAGCTACCGTATTCCAGCGATATCCTTTTACTATCATTCTCAAAGAGTCGTTTTCCCATTTAAAACTTGAGCAACTTGGGTTCAAAATTCACCCCAATGTCAAAACTAAAAGGGAAATAGAGAGTAGAGAGTAGAAAGTGGGGAATCAGCTTTTTCAAATTGTGTAGAGTTTTTTGAAGCAATCGAATAGGAGTTTTACGCCAAAGATAAAAAACTTAGCGAGTAGGTTGGCACAATAAAACGAAAGTATTTAAATAAAGATTAACTAAGTTACGAGGAATATTTAAACCGACTTACTTAGATTAATGAGGAATATAGATGACGAATGATACTATTTTAGAACCTTTGCCCGAAGACCAATGGTTTATTGACAGCCAAGAGTTGCGATCGCTTGTAGCAAAAGTACGTGAAATTACTGCTGATACTACGACAAATCGCATACAACAGCTAGCTAAATTAACGTGAGTTCGACGGAACTAAAAAATAGCAGGAGGTAGCGCAGGCAAATCTTTTGGGTAAATATCAATTGAAGGTTTTTTAGGTAAATAGGTATAAGCAGCTAAACCAGCCATCAAATTCACTAAAAAGTTAAATGGACTACGATGGCGAGAGTGTTCGATTTGACATATATTTTTCAGATGGTCATTGACGGACTCAATCACAGCACGTTTGCGTAACAGAATTTTATCAATCAGCTTTACCAAGCGATTTTTCATTTTCTTTTTAGATTTTGTGACTAATTGCAACCCTCGTTCATATAACTCCTCAAATAATTTTTGAGAGATGTAACCTCTGTCACCAAAGAGTTTACCAATTAAATCTTTAGTCATATCTGGGACTGGTTTTCGGTCATCCACATTTGCTGGAGTTAGTGAAAATGCGAGTAATTCTCCACAATCATTAATAATCAAATGCAGTTTAAATCCAAAGTGCCAGCCCACAGAATTTTTGCCCCATTTTACCAACCCTTTAAATACCTTGTGAGAATGCGCCCGGCAGTTATGACAAACATTAATTGGGGTAGAATCGATAAAACTAATCCCTGTAATTTCTCCTGTCCGTGTATGCAAAAAACAACACAACAACATTAAACACCAAGGCATAAGTTCCACAAATCTTGTGTAACTGACCAAATTTGGAAACGCTCCACGCCAGCTTTGTAGTACGTGCAACGTGTAGAACTCCTTGAAAGTCTTATAACCACTACCATGAAATGCAATCACGATTGTCATCACTTCTGATAAATGCATTCTTGAGTAACTGCGACACTCTCCCTTTGTGGATGGTAACTGTGGTACTTGTTGCCACAAGTTCTCCCACTGCTTACAAAAATCATCTACGTCACAGAAGATTTGTTCAATATCGAGCCGAGATACAATGGTAGACATAGCCGAGACACTCATTTTTCTTAGATATTTTTAGTCTCGGCGTTTTTTTGTGCCTTTTTTACTCATTCTCAATCAATCTTAGCGATCGCTCTTTTATGTCCAGTTTCTCGCGCTTTATATCTAGCAAGCTTTTTGGCTTTTTCTAACCGTCGAACTCAGGTTAAATTAGAACCTTATTTTCAAGAGCTACTTGCCCAACAGCAATGGTTACCCGAAAAGTTTGCCAAAATCAACCCCGAAAGCAAAATGGGCGGTGGTATTGGTCAATGGCTACTTTATCGGGCTAAAGACCGTTCTTTATCAGTCTTTAGCTTGGTGATACCCCCAGGTTCAACTACTCCCGTCCACGACCATTTGGCTTGGGGATTGATTGGTTTATACAAAGGCAATCAAGAAGAGACAGTCTATCGGCGTGTAGATAGCGGCAATGCCGAAGGACAGGCACAATTACAAATAACTGAAGTGCGATCGCTTCAAAGGGGGGATATTTACCGCCTCCTACCTCCAGATGGCGATATCCACGCCGTCAAAACCACATCCGAGAGTGAATCTGTATCTATCCATCTTCTCGGCAATGATACTGGTTGCATCTGGCGTCACCAATTCATTCCAGAATCTCACAGCGTCAAATCTTTTCGCTCTGGATATTCTAATGCTCCCTGCAAAGAGGAGGAGGAAAAAGAACATGCCCAAGTTTCATAGACCGCAACCCCCTATATTCGAGCGAGTTGAAGATGAACGCCTGCACCGCAAGCAACGCCTAGCTGCTGCTTTTCGCCTGTTTGGTCGCTTTGGCTTCAGCGAAGGCATTGCAGGGCATATTACAGCCCGCGATCCGGAGTTTACAGACCATTTCTGGGTGAATCCATTAGGAGTATACTTCGGTCATATTCGAGTTTCTGACCTGATTTTGGTTAATAAAGAAGGTGAGGTGGTCAAAGGCGATGCTCAAGTCAATCAAGCAGCCTTCGCCATCCATTCTCAAATTCATGAGGCTCGACCTGACGTAGTTGCAGCCGCACACGCCCATTCAATTTATGGCAAAGCCTGGTCGAGTTTGGGTCGTCTGCTCGATCCCTTGACTCAAGATTCTTGCGCTTTTTACGAAGACCATGCACTGCTTGAAGATTATACGGGTGTCGTATTAGATACATCTGAAGGGAAGCGACTTGCCGAAACTTTGGGCGAAACTAAAGCCATAATTCTACGTAACCACGGCATTTTAACTGTGGGACATACGGTAGATGAAGCTGCTTTTTGGTACATTAGCTTAGAGCGATCGTGCCAAGCACAACTCTTGGCACAAGCCGCAGGTAGACCCAATATTATTAAACACGAAACAGCCCGTTTAACACACAGTCAAGTGGGAGCGCCTAATAGTGGATGGTTTAGCTTCCAGCCACTTTACGAAAGGATTGTCCGCGACGAACCTGATTTGCTGGATTAGTTATTGGGCATTGGGCATTGGGCATTGGGCATTGGTTATCTCCGTTGTCTCCTCTGTCCGTCTGCCCCCTGTCTGGTGTCAAATCACGATAAAATTACCCATCTGCAATTAACCTCGCTTTTCTCAAGAAAAATTGCAGTACCGTTTCTTCACGGGAAATAATATCTACTCTACCTTCCATTCCCAATTGAATGTGACAGAGATTTTTGCCTTTACCTAAAACCAGACTTTCCGGCTCAATAGTCACGTGATAAAAAGCACCTGGGACAGCCGCTTTCGGAGTGGTATTGGGATAAGGAGAAGATCCATTTGTGCTATTTGTTGGGGGAGTCATGGCATCTGGAGAAATCGCCTCGACCTTGCCATTGAGAGTACCATAATCTGGGTAGGGACAAGCACTAACCCGCATTTGAACTTGCTGACCAATTTTGAGCTTATTTTTATCTTCAGATGCCACTGCTGCCTTGACAATCTGCTTGGCATCACTGGGGACAATCTGCAAGACTTCTTCGCCAGGACGCACAGTTTGACCGGGGTTACGCAAGTTTATCTGAGAAATGATACCATCGGCAGTAGCAATAATAGTGGTGTGATGAAGTTCAATTTCCACTTGTTTTAGTTCGCTAGTATCGCGCTCTAGCTGTTTTTCTACTTCAATCCGTTGCTTGATAATTCCTTGCAATTCTTTGTCTAAAGCTGCTTTGTTACTGTCACCTGCGGCTTCTTCTTGGGCTATCCGCTCAATAGCAATTTCTACTTCTGCATGACTGGGATTTAAAGCGGCTTTCGCACGTTGCTTTTTAGCGATCGCTGCATGTACAGTTTGTTTTAATCGCTCAATTGTTTGCTTTTGCGCCTCGACAACTGCTTTTTGTGCGGCTACTGCTTGTTGTTGCTGTTTTGTAGCTAACCGCGCTTCCTCTAATTTATCCCTAGACAATGCTCCTGCTTGGGCTACACCCTCATATCGATTTTGCTTTGACTTGGCTGCATTCCAAGCCGCCTCAGTAGAATGGAGATTTGCTTGTGCTGTTTTTAACTGTGTTATGCCAATCTGCAATTCTTGTTGAGCAATTTGCACATTAGCTTGAGCTTCTTGGAATTCAGCCACAGTAGTAATTTTTTTATCCCGATATTGGCGCAGGCGATCGCTTAATTCAGCCTCAGTAGCAGCGATCGTCCGGTTAACTTTAGCAGTTTCGGCGCGGATTTGACTGTTAAGAGTGTGAATTTGAGCCTTGATTTGCACTAGCTGTAACTTAGCTTGCTGAATATTACTTTGCAGTTGGTTTTTTTTAGTTTGTAAGCGGGAGTCGTCAATAATGGCGATCGCATCTCCGGTTTTAACAACTTGATTTTCTTTGACATGAATCTGCATAACTTGGCCTTCAGTTGCCGCCTGCACAATTCGCAATTCCCCAGATGGACGGACAACTGCCTGCCCTTTTACTGTCACCTTATATTTAGTGATTGTGGCGACAGGAATCGCTAGTCCCAAAACACAGAGAACAAAGAGTCCACCAAAGGTAATCCAACGACTAATCGGTGGCAGAAATTCATCTGTTTGAATTGGCTGTAAAAAGTCTGCGTTGTTAACCATAGTTAGACCGAATTCATCTTCAAAATCACATCATCTAAAAAGTCTAAATGTTCACCATTAACTTGTCCTAAATCTTCCGCTGTCCCTTGAATTTTTAACCGACCTTTTTCTAAAAAAATTATCCAATCTGCACGCTGGATCAATTTAGTCCGGTGACTAATTAAAATAGTAGTTTTACCATGACGATGGTCTAAAAGCCTATCTAGTATTTGTGCTTCGCTCACTGGGTCGAGGGCGCTGGTAGATTCATCTAAAATCAGGATGGGTGGGTCAGTAACTATGGCTCTAGCTATAGCTAATCGTTGCTTTTGTCCTCCAGAAAGATTGGCTCCAAATTCTCCTAAAACAGTTTGATATTTATCAGGTAGTTCGCTGATAAATTCGTCAGCACCAGTAATTTGACAAGCTCTAACAATGTCTGCAAAACTAATGTGAGGATAACTAAATTGGAAATTATCCAGAATAGACCGACTCCAAAAATGAGGTTCTTGTGGTATTAAAACCACCTGTTGCCGCAAACATTCTAAAGATATATCTTGCTGATTATAGAAACTATAGCGAATATTTCCTGATTGAACTATATATAAACCAGTAATCAACTTTGCTAGGGTACTTTTACCACAGCCAGATTTACCAATTAGAGCAATTGCTTTACCACCAGGAATAGTTACGGAAAAATCTTGTAATAAATCAACTCTACCTGTGTGGTGAAAATTAATTTTAGCGCAAGTAATATCTGTATTTCCAGGAATTTCTACCCACTGCTTTTTCACATCATTTTCATCTTCTGGAGTAGCATCAATAACTTCTGTCAGACGTTGAATAACTATTTGGGAAGTTATAAATTCATCTATTAAGCCGATAGCAGAACTTAAAAAGCCTAAAAGATTGCCACTCATACCGTTATAGGCAATCAATTGTCCGATTGTTAAAGTCCGATTAATTACTAAATAGCTACCAATCCAGAGAATACCAATATTAATCAATGTCGAAAGAATACTGGTAACTGTAGTGCTGTAAAGTCCTAGCTGCATGGTACTCCAGCCCAAGTTAGCCAGACGACCAAAATTTCCTTGATATTCTTCCCAGGCTTGGGGTGTAGCTTGGGTAGTTTTTAGGACTTGTACTCCCCGAAAGGTTTCTACTAAAAAACCTTGGTTTTCTGTCCCAAAAACAATCATATTGCGGGTTTTTTGACGCAGTGCTGGTAAGAAAAGCAAGTTAACAGCCGTAACAATGAGAAATGCAACTATAGAAACCAGAGTTAACTCCCAAGTGTAAAAAAGCATAAAGCCCAAGGAGACTACAGCAATAAAAAATTGACTGGGTAATCCGAGGACAATCTGGGAAACTAAGTTATTGATAGCGTGAACATCAGAAATGCGGCTGACAACCTCCCCACTGCGTCGTCCTTCAAAATAAGATAGGGGTAAATGTAAGAGTTTGCGCCCGTATTCTAGAATTAGTCCTAATTGCAATCTTTGACTGAAATAACCGATAAGGTGCGATTGTACTAAACCAATGGCGCTTCTAATTAAATTCAGGGCGACAACACCAATAGCAACAGTGGTTAATAGTTGGGTATCTCCCCGCACTAAGACATCATCGGTGAGAAGTTGCATCATGAAGGGTGATGCGAGGGAAAGTAGCCCAATGGCGATATTCATGGCGATCGCTTGGGCTATGATAAACCGATAGGGATAAACCCGTTGCAGGTAACGTCCAAAACCGCCAATTTTATCTGATTCTTGTTGATAAAAGCGGCTTTCATCGGGAAGGAGTAGCAGCATCACCCCATTACTCCAACCTTTAATTAACTCCTCGTGAGTCAGATAACGGATACCAACACCAGGGTCAGCAATTACATATTTTTTCCCTTTTTGTCCGTATAATACTACCCAGTGGTAGCCTTTCCAGTGAATAATCGCAGGTAAAGGAGCTCGATCTAATTGGTTGATGAGTTGAGGAGTGGCTTTAACTTGCCTGCTATGGAATCCCAGGGCTTCTGCACCCCGCCTTAATCCCAACAGAGTAGTTCCTCTCGCCCCAGTACCAACAGCTTCCCGCACGCGGTTAAGGGTAAATGTGCGTCCGTAGTGTTGAGAAATCGTAGCTAAAGTGGCTGCACCACAATCTTCTTCACTGTGTTGAAGGACAATTTTGTATTTCATTTACAGACGCAATTCTTGAAGAGAAAATTACAGTTAAGTCAAATGACTTGACTATATTGAATTAGGATTTACGAAGAAAAACTATTATTGAAGTGGCTAAAAGGACTTCATTTGTTGCTCGTTATCTAATCAAGACTGGAATATAAAGACTCCTAAGTCCTATTCTTAACTAACAATTTGATTAGGAGTATACTGGATAAAGATCAATATCATAGGAATTAGCAGTGTCGTAGTTGTTTTGAAATTCATATACTTGTCCATCGGACAAATTGTATGATTTATTCAGCACTAAAAAGGCACTTCCACTGTACGTATTAAAATCAATTATTCCTTCATAGGTAATATGATATAATTCTTCACCTGGTTGAATTATCACATCATAACCATCTAAGTTGTAGGTAATGTTCCCTCGTGTGTTGTTTCTGATCGTAAACTCCTCAGAGCCACCAGAAATTATTTCCGCAGCTTGTTCGTCCATTTCTTCAACCAAACCAAAATTTTGCAAGATACTTTGGTTGTTTAACTGGGCTGTTTCCACTGTCATAGCCATGTGATTTTCTCCTAAAAGTTGGTGTTTAGGAAATACGCTCAATATTTATAACCGACAACCGCCTACAGGTTAGGTGTTGCTGATAGATAATATGTAAATCTCACCCATACGACGTTTATCCTTAATGTCATAGAAGACTAACAGTTCCCAGACAGTAGTCTTTCTTGCAGAGTAGACATAAAGGGAAAAAACAAAAGTTATCTCTATTCAAAATAATAAGAGTTAACTTTTTCGTGTCAGGATTTATTTCGAGAGGAGGATGATTAACTCATGTATTCCTACTATAGAAGGAAAATAAAATTTGTAAATACGAATTCTGCAAATTTTATTTTTATTTTACTTTTCAGAGAACGTTAGGCTAAAGCCGTAACACACTTACTTACGGAACTTTCAAGTAATAAAATATCCCAATATTCCTTGTAGGATGGGCCGAAAAGCCCGCCCTGTGAACTGGGCACTCATATTGCTAACCCTACAAGATTAAATAATTTATTTATTGGAGTTCCCTAAGATTTATTTTATAAATGGTCTCTAACTGGAGGATTCAAGTAACGCTTGGTCTTGAAACAAGCGTAGATCAAGGGTTTTGCTTTGTTTGTATTACAAAACTTTACAAACTGCCCCTTCGCAGCTATCTCAGATGAACCCCCCATATACCTCTGACTCTTTCCACTGCCCAATTCTCCATCCTCAAAGAATATACTACGGTAACCCTATAGGTATATAGTATTAATATAGTCCAAAAGGATGATTTTAATGGTTAACCAAATTTTTCGCCGCTTAATTGCCAAGTGGATATCCTCGATCGCAATCAGGAATTTATTTAACAACCAAAATAAATTATTCTTTTGTTCTTTTTTACCAATAGCGGGGGCTTTTGTTACTGGTGTTTGTTTGAGCTTGCTATTTGCTGCTTGTTCATCAACATCGACTGTTAATTCTCCTAATCATAGTGCTACATCTGTGGCGAATTCTGCTTCTAGCAAAGCAACATTAGTGCGATTTGGGTTTCAAAAATCGAATATTTTATTGAAAAATAAAGGTGTTTTAGAAAAGCGGTTGTCACCAGATGGGATATCTGTGGAATGGATTGAATTTCCTGCGGGGCCGCAATTGCTAGAAGCTATGAATGTGGGTAGTATTGACTTTGGACATGTAGGAGAATCACCACCAATATTTGCCCAAGCAGCAGGAGCATCATTAACTTATGTGGCTGGTATTGCTGCTAGTCCTGGCGGTTCAGCAATTCTTGTTCCCCAAAATTCTCCAATTCAAAAAGTGACGGATCTCAAAGGCAAAAAAATTGCTTTTCAAAAAGGCTCTAGCGCCCACTTATTGTTAGTCCAAGCTTTAGAAAAAGCAGGAGTCAAATATAGTGAAATCGAGCCTAAATATTTGCCGCCAGCTGATGCTCGCGCCGCATTTGTTAAGGGTAGTGTAGACGCTTGGGTAATTTGGGACCCGTTCTATGCAGCGGCTCAAGAAGCAACTAAAGCTAGAGTCCTGATTGATGGCACAGGAATTAACAAACAGGGGGGATATTATTTAACAACTCGGAAATTTGCAACTGAAAATCCCCAAATTGTCAAGGCAGTATTGGAGGAAATTCAACAGCTAGAAGAATGGGCTAAAACCCATCGAGAAGAAGTAGCGCAAACTCTCTCATCTGTGTTAGGAATTGACATAGAAACTATGAGAAAAGCTACTAATAGGCGGACGTTTGGGATTGTACCAATTAATGATGAACTGATAAATTTACAGCAACAAGTAGCTGATACATATTATCAGTTAAAGTTGATTCCCAAAAAAGTTAACGTCAGAGATGGAGTGTTAACAAAAGAACAATACGCTGCGTTTTCACCAAAAATATAGAAGAATTCAGAATTCAGAATTCAGGAGTCAGAATTGGTGAATTCAGAATCTAGAAAAAATCCAACTCCTAATTTATGGTTGCGAGTTGGGTTAGGACATAAACTGATGGTAAACCCTGAGGCCAAGAAACTTTCTTTCCCTATTGCGTTTTAAAATTTTGAATTGGAGAATTACGGATGACCAATCCTATAGAACTATTGCGATCGCGCTACGGTGAAATTCCTTTTAATTCCGAAATTGAATGGAATGATTCTCTGACATCACTACTATCTCACCGTTCGATTCGTGCTTATCTTTCAGATCCTTTACCACCTGGAACTCTGGAGTTGCTAGTTGCAGCCGCCCAATCTGCATCTACTTCTTCAAATTTGCAAACTTGGAGTGTGGTTGCAGTCGAAAGCCAAGAACGCAAAGATGAGTTATCAAAGTTGGCTGGAAATCAAGCACACATCCGCCAAGCACCTTTATTCTTGGTGTGGTTAGCAGATTTGGCACGTCTGGCTTATGTTGCTGACAGTCGCGGCATATCCCATGATGGTTTGGAATATTTGGAAATGTTTGTCATGGCGACGGTTGATGCAACGTTGGCAGCGCAAAATGCCACAATCGCGGCTGAGTCCTTGGGTTTGGGAACAGTATATATCGGTGGAATCCGCAACCGCCCAGAAGAAGTAGCAGCAATCTTGAATTTGCCTTCTTCTGTGTATGCTGTGTTTGGGTTGTGTGTAGGCTATCCAAATCCAGAAGTGAATGCTGCAATTAAGCCACGCTTGCCACAATCGGCTGTACTGCACCGCGAAACCTATAAATTGACAGAACAAGATGAAGCGATCGCTCATTACAATAACATCATCAAAGAGTTCTATACTGAACAAAAGATGAACATTCCTGGCGATTGGTCAGAACACTCAGCCGGGCGGATTGCAACTGTCGAGTCATTGAGAGGACGCGATCGCTTGCGGCAAGTTCTCAATAACCTGGGCTTCAAGTTACTATGAGAAGGAGTCAGAATTTAGAATTCAGAATTCTGACTCCTGAATTCTGACTCCTGAGTTCTATTCAATAAACATCAAAATTATGGATTTGCAACTCCGTGGTAAAGTCGCCTTAGTAACAGCTGCTAGTAAAGGTTTGGGCAAAGCTACAGCAAGGCAATTTGCCCGTGAGGGTGCAAAAGTCACGATCTGCGCCCGCAGCGAATTAGTTGACAAAGCTGCTGCGGAAATTAGCAGCGAAACAGGTGCAGAAATACTATCTCTGCGTGCAGATGTCACCAGTCAAACAGATATTGAACGGGTGATTGATGCCACAGTGGAGAAATTTGGCGGGTTGGATATCCTGGTTACCAACGCTGGAGGGCCGCCCGCTGGTACTTTTGATGATATCGATGTAGCTACCTGGGAAACTTCCGTTAACTTGAATTTGCTCAGTACAGTCCGTCTAATAAAATACGCTTTACCTCACTTGCGTCAATCTCCTGCACCAGCGATTCTAACTATCACCTCAACCTCCACCAAACAACCAGTCCAAAATTTGGTATTGTCTAATTCCATTCGATTAGCGGTTATTGGTCTAACTAAAACTCTCAGCCAAGAATTGGGTAGCGATCAAATTCGCGTCAACAGCATTTTACCAGGTTGGACATATACAGAACGAGTCGAAGAATTAATCAACGCTCAAATTAGTAAAAGTGGCGAAACAAAAGAAGCAGAAATCGCCAAAATCAATGCTAAAGTTCCTTTAGGTCGTATGGGAACACCAGAAGAGTTTGCCAATGTTGCAGTATTTTTGAGTTCGCCAGCAGCCTCATTTGTGAATGGAGTCATGCTGCAAGTAGACGGCGGAATGATTCAAGGAACATTTTGAGGTGTTATCAAAACATTGAATCATTCCTTGGCGATCGCCATCATCAATGGCAATTTCTGTAAATTTCCCTGTTGTATATTCTGCAATGACACTGCGCCAAAATTTTTGAGCGACTGTATTTGTGCTCATTTGATAAATCTCCCACTTACCACAAAATCGGTTGAAGATTTGAGAAGCAGCCAGCTTACCAATTCCTTGTTGCCTGTATTTTCGTAAAATAAAAAACTCTGCAATCGAATATTCACTCTCTGCAATGTATGTGAATTGGTTCACTAAAATAAATCCAGCAAGCTTTTTCCCTACTCGCACAATGAACGGGTAGCGATCGCTTTCAATCCAGTAATAATCTAGATAAGGGTATCCAAAGTAACCATGTTCGTTGAGGTCTCGATCTTCAAACTCTGAAAAGTCATACTGATAAAGCTCCATCATCCTTTGGATGAGTGGTTTGTCATCGATTGAAGCAGATAACACCTTTACATACATAATCAATCGAGCAAAAACAATATTTCTTAATCTTATGCAAAACTAGCCACACAAGGGTCTACAAAGTTCTCTTGCTGTCAGTATATGATATCAAACACTCTATCTGCGATAATAAGCGCAGTAGCTTAATTATACTATTGCCTTCTTTGACCAACTCTAATGTAAACTTCCACTAAACCATCGTTCCTTCTGCTTTGGCGTCCTTGGGGGTTAGTTTAAATTAGTCAACAGTTATCAGTTATTAAGGTGAAAACAAAATTTTGTCTGAAATCTTGGCATCAATTGACACTTATATATAACTGTGAATTCATCTCTATTTTAATTAATTAAAAACAGCAATACTACAAGAAAGTCAAATCTTCATAACAGTAATTATTTCACTAAAATAAGGTCTTATTATAAATATTTTCAGACAAAATCTTAACTCATATTGTATTTTCGTTCAAAACTGTGTATATTAAATTCCACTCAGAAACATCCGAGAAAATCTCCATGCACAACCACCAATTATTTAATGCTAACATCGAGAGCGATCGCGTGCTCTTAACTCCCAATGAAATTAAATCGAGATTGCCATTAACTCAATTAGCGGAACAAACAGTTTTAAGGTATAGAGAAGAAATAGAAGATATTTTAGATTTTCGCGATCGCCGCAAATTCATAGTAGTCGGGCCGTGTTCGATTCACGATCCCGAAGCAGCGATCGAATATTCCCAAAGATTGAAAGTATTGGCTGAGAAAGTCCAAGATAAGCTGCTGCTAATTATGCGAGTTTATTTTGAAAAACCAAGAACAACCGTAGGCTGGAAAGGATTGATTAACGATCCAGAAATGGATGATTCTTTTCATGTAGAAAATGGTTTATTAATTGCACGCCAGCTATTATTAAAAATTACAGAATTGGGACTACCTGCTGGTACAGAAGCACTAGATCCAATTATACCTCAATACATTAGCGAACTGATTACATGGTCAGCCATTGGGGCACGCACCACCGAATCGCAAACTCATCGGGAAATGGCAAGCGGACTTTCCATGCCTGTGGGTTTTAAAAACGGTACTGACGGCAATATTCAAGTCGCTTTAAATGCCCTACAATCAGCTAGAAACCCTCATAATTTTTTGGGTATTAACCAAAACGGACAAGTCAGCGTCTTTCAAACAAAAGGTAATGCCTACGGTCACGTCATTTTAAGAGGTGGTAATCAGCCAAACTTTGATGCAGCAAGCGTTAGTCTAGTAGAAAAGAAATTAAAAGAGGCAGACTTATCGCCAAGAATTGTCATCGATTGTAGCCACGGCAATACAAATAAAGACTACAAATTACAACCTACCGTCTTGGAAAATATTATTGAGCAAATATTGGACGGCAATACATCAATAGTTGGTATGATGCTGGAATCGAATATCTATGAAGGCAATCAACCAATTACTGGGAAAAAAGAAGAATTAAAATATGGTGTTTCTGTAACTGACAAATGTATTAACTGGGAAGAAACAGAGAAAATTATTTTGGCTGCTTACGAAAAACTGAAGTAACTTATTTGGGAAACTAGAATATTAATTTAGGATTCCAAAATTGTCTTATTGAGGCAGTAAAAGGGATGGGAAGATTGGCAAGAAAATACTTCCTCATCCTCCCATCTGTTTTATACACCTCCTAAATTGATTAGCTGTGTTATTGCTTGAAGCACTAAAACGAAAGTTCGCTCTATATCCGTCAGCCAGAGGTGGAGAGATAATCATTGCCATCACCTCCAGAAAGTAAGTTATATCATGTCCGCCTAATTAGTTATAACTCCCACATCTGTGCAAAAACCAGGAAACCCTCTTTCCCCTGCTCCCTGCTCCCCTGCCCTCTAAATGATAAGTCTTTAACTGGACACGATATTATTGCGGGAGCAACGTGATTTTGTGATGTCGGACTTTAAACAGAGGTTAGCGATCGCTGCGTTTAGCTGTCACAAAACGTAAGGTTTGTGGTGGTTCTCGTTCGATGGAGCGGTTTTGTCATACTGCCAATTTGTTGACGGTGGTTCAAACCTGTCGTCGTTAAAGTAGGTCTGTTATTGATTTTTTTGCACAGGGTCTAATTGCTGACTCTAATAATAGTGCGTCTCGTCCTTCTTTGTTTCCTCAATATTAGACCTGAATCCTTACCTTATTACTCAACATTTTTTTAAATTGGAAATTAAATTCCTACGGTAATTACATAGAGGCTGGTCGATCTAATTTTACAAAACAATAGTATATTAGCCGATTACAATCCAGTTTTATAACTAGTAAAATATAACAAGTTAATTTATAATAATAAAACATTTTTGCGGTTTAAAATATTAAATATTATAGATTAATTCGGCAAAACAATAATTATTTGAACATATATATAAATATTTCAATAGATTCAGAATATTCTTTAAAAACAGAAAACAACTCAAATATAAAACGATGGTTACAAGCTTGAAATATAATAATCTAAAAAAAATTTCTGACAGTCTAGAAACTGTTGTTTATAGAGCATACGATACTGCAAATCAGAAAAATGTTATTTTAAAAAGTCTTAAAAGTGAATATTCTAATCTTGAATATGTTACAGTATTTAAACATGAGTACGAAATTTCTAGCTCTATAGATTTGCCTGGTATTATCAAAGTATACAGATTAGAAAATTTTCAAAATTGTATTACTCTAGTTTTAGAGGATATTGAAGGGCAAAATCTAAAACAATATATAGATGATATTAAACTTAATATCATAGATTGCTTAAAAATAGCCATTCAACTTGCTGATATTATTGCTAAATTGCACGAAAAACATATTATTCATAAAGATATTAAGCCACAAAATATAATTATTAATCCTAAAATAATGCAAGTTAAAATAACTGATTTTAGCATTGCATCACGTTTATCAAAAGAAAATGCAATTATCAGTAATCCGAATTTGCTCAAAGGCACACTTGCTTATATGTCTCCAGAGCAAACAGGGCGGATGAATAGGTCAATTGACTACCGCACAGACTTTTACTCTTTAGGCGTAACTTTGTATGAACTGTTCACCTCTAAGTTACCATTTAATTGCACCGATGCCTTAGAAATAATTCACGCTCATATTGCAAAACAACCTCTACCTCCTCATCAAGTTAACCCACAAATTCCAGAGGCATTATCTAATATAATAATCAAATTATTATCTAAAACTGCTGAAGAAAGATACCAAAGTGGCTTAGGGCTAAAAGCAGATTTAGAGATTTGTCTTAAACAATTAATAAATAATGGCAAAATTGAAAAATTTATTCCTGGGCAATTAGATAAATTTAGTCAGTTTACTATTCCTCAAAAACTGTATGGGCGCGAACAAGAAGTAGCATGTCTTATATCAGCTTTTGACCGAGTAAGCGCAGGAACAACCGAGATGATGTTAGTCTCTGGTTATGCAGGGATTGGTAAATCTTGCTTGGTTAATGAAATTCATAAACCCATTATCCGGCAACGGGGATATTTTATATCTGGTAAATTCGATCAATTTAAGCGTAACGTTCCTTATGCAGGTTTAATTCAAGCATTTCAGGAATTAACCCAACAGTTATTAACAGAAAGTTATGAAAAAATACTTATTTGGAAACAAAAACTTTTAGAAGCATTTGGCGATATTGGTCAAGTTATTATTGATGTTATTCCCGAAATTGAAAAAATAGTTGGTCAACAGCCATCTGTTCCACAGCTAGGAGCAACTGAATCACAAAATCGCTTTAATACGGTATTTCAAAAATTTATTCAGGTGTTTACTCAGAAAGAACACCCACTAGTTTTATTTTTAGATGATTTACAATGGGCAGATTTAGCATCGCTAAAGTTGATTAAAATGCTGATGATTGAACCTGGTAGCCAGTATTTATTAATGATTGGAGCTTATCGAGATAACGAAGTTATATCGACTCATTATTTGTTTCAAAATTTAAATGAAATTCAGCAATCAGGAACAGTCATAAACAATATCATCTTACAACCTTTAAACCTTTTAAATGTTCATGAATTAATAGTTGATACCTTCCATAGCACTACAGAAAAAACAAAAACTTTAGCTAATTTAATTTTTAGCAAAACTCAAGGTAATCCTTTTTTCATCAACCAGCTACTCCAAACAATGTATCAGGAAAAGCTATTAAACTTTGATTTTAATAGTGGAGTATGGCAGTGGGAAATCAATCAAATTCAAACGGTTGGTATTACAGATTATGATGCCATAGAATTAATTGCGAGAAATATTAAAAAATTACCTAAAGAAACACAAGAAGTTTTAAAATTATCTGCTTGTATAGGAAATCGCTTTAGTATAGATATTCTAGCAATTGTCAATGAAAAATCTCAATCAGAAACCGCATCTGATTTATGGAAAGCACTGCAAGCAGGTTTAATTTTGCCACTAAGTGAGAACTATAAAGCTCCGTTGTTTTTTGACGAAGATACATCTAGCTCTATAGCTTCCCACGAATTAAAAGTTTCATATAAGTTTTTACACGATCGCGTCCAGCAAGCAGCTTATTCCCTCATCCCAGAATCCCAAAGAAAACAAACTCACCTAAAAATTGGGCAACTATTATTAGATTCTTACCAAACAGAAGAGATTGAAGAAAAGATTTTTGATATTGTCAATCATCTAAATTTTGGTACTGAGTTTATTTGCGAACAGTCCAAAAAAGATAGACTAGCAAAATTAAATTTAATCGCTAGCCAAAAAGCAAAAGCAGCATCAGCATACGAAGCTGCTTTGAGTTATGCAACAGTCGGACTAGAACTGCTTAACTTATCAAGTTGGGAAAGTAACTACGATCTGATGCTGGCACTGCATCTAGAAAGCGTAGAATTACAATACCTAAATGCTAACTTTAAACGCGCAGCTATCCTAACTGAAACAGTTTTAGAAAAAGCCACTAATCTGCTGGATCTAGTCAAAGCTTATCAATTACAGATCCAGTTCTATATGGCTCAAAATCAAATGCTTCAAGCCATTGATGCTGGACTAGAAGCGATCGCCAAGCTAGGAGTATCTCTATCAGAAACACCAAACAAACAAAGTACTATAGCTAATTTACCTCAACTCCAAGATTTAGAAAATTATCCAATTGTTACAGATCCTTGCATCCTAGCGGCTTTAAAAATCCTTGTTACCATTGCTGGTGCTGCTTTCATTACTAACCCGACAAAAACAAATTTTCCTCAGATAATCTTGACTGTTGTCAATCTCTGCATTAAGCACGGTCATTCACCTTTAGCTGCCCACGGGTACGCTTATTATGGTATGCTTTTGTGTGGCTATCTAGAAAATATTGATGCTGGATATCACTCTGGTCAAATAGCTTGGCAAATATTAGAGCAATTCCAAGCTATTGAACTTAAAAGCAAAGTATATGCCCCATTTTATGGTTTTACTATTCATTGGAAAGAGCATATTAGAGAAACAATTGCTCCACTCCAAGAAGGAATTCAAACCGCATTAGAAATTGGAGATTTAGAGTACGCTGGCTATTGTTCTGTTCACTATTGCGGTCATATATTTTTTAGTGGAGAACAACTCGAATTAGTAGCTCAACAGCAAGCATCATATATTGATTTGCTACAAAAATTTCAACTAGATTTCCCTATTAACTACATTAAAATTTGGCATCAACTGGCATTAAATTTACAAGGTTTATCACAAAATAAATATCTTTTAGTTGGCGATAGTTTTGATGAAGTATCAGCGATCGCATATTTACAAGAAACGAACAACGCTACTTCTCTATTTGTTGTTTATATTGCCAAAATGATTCTCCTTTACTTATTCAAGGATTACGCCCAAGCAGTTGATAATGCCAAATTAGCTTCAGAATATATAAGTGGTGTTATGGGAATGATGTCAGTTGGCATCCACAACTTATATTATTCCTTAGCCTTGATTGGTTTATATGCCAATGTTGAACCTGACATTCAACAAGAATATCTAACTATTATTAATGCCAATCAGGAAAAAATGCAGCTATGGGCTAGTCATGCTCCTGCTAACTATCAGCATAAATACTATCTAGTAGAAGCGGAAAAAGCTCGAATTTTAGGGCATACCTTTGTCGCAATGGAGTATTATGAGCTAGCGATTCAAGGAGCAAAAGAACAAAGATTTCTTCAAGAAGAAGCACTAGCCAATGAATTGGCAGCAGAATTTTACTTTTCTCGCAATAGAGATAAACAAGCAATTTTCTACATCAAAGAATCTTATCATGCATATATACGTTGGGGAGCTATTACAAAAATCAATGAATTAGAATCCAAATATCCTGACTATTGTCCATTAAGAAAAAATCATGAATCATCTAGTTTGAAGTCACCTCTACCCACTACTTCAAGCAAAATAAGCAATTTAGCATCTTTTGATTTAAATACAGTCTTTAAAGCCTCGCAAGCTATTTCTAGCGAAATTATACTAGATGATTTGCTAGCAAATTTGATGACAATTGTGATGGAAAATGCTGGCGCACAAAGTAGCTGCTTACTTTTAGAAAAAAATGGACAAATGGTAATAGAAGCTGCAATGGGCGTTAATCACAATAAGCTATTACAAGAAACATCAATGCCTTTAGATAATACTCGATATTTACCAGTATCAGTTATTAATTATGTTGTTACTACTAAAGAAAGTGTTGTTCTTGGTAATGCTAGTTGTGAAGGCATATTTGTTAGCGACCCTTATATTGTTAGCAATCAATGTAAGTCTATTTTATGTACGCCGATTATTCATCAAAGTAAACTCATCGGTATTATGTATTTGCAAAATAATTTAACAGCAAATGCATTTACTACGGAACGTTTAGAAGTTTTAAAAATTCTTGCCTCTCAAGCAGCTATTTCCATTGAGAATGCAAAGCTTTATACTAATTTATCTAAATTAAATGATAATCTGCAACAAGCTAACCAGGAATTAGAGAATTATAGCAAAAATCTGGAGCTAAAAGTCGAAGAAAGAACACAGGAATTAAATGAAAAAAATGTGTGTTTGAAAGAACAAGCACAACAGTTAGAACTCACACTAAGACAACTACAAGCTACCCAGTTACAGATGGTTCAAAAGGAAAAAATGTCTAGTTTAGGTCAACTAGTTGCTGGTATAGCTCATGAAATTAATAACCCAATTAACTTTATTTATGGAAATATTGCTCATGCAAGTGAATACACTGAAGATATATTACGCCTAATCAAAATTTACGAGCAACACTCACCCGATTTAACTCCTCAAATACTTGCAGAACAAGAAGATATCGATCTGGAATTTTTGCTTGAAGATTTACCCAAATTGCTATCTTCTATGAAAGTCGGGGCTAATCGCATCCGCCAGATAGTTTTGAGTTTACGCAACTTCTCCCGTTTGGATGAAGCAGAAATAAAGTCAGTTAATATTCATGAGGGTATTGATAACACTTTACTAATCTTGCAACATCGACTCAAAACTGACTCACTAAATTCTAAAATTCAGATTATCAAAAATTATGGCTCTTTACCATTAGTAGACTGTTATTCCAGTCAACTCAACCAAGTATTTATGAATTTATTAGCTAATGCTATTGATGCTATAGAAGAGTCTAATGCCCGTTCATCAAAAGAAGCTCAAATAAATCCGGGTTATATCAAAATCACTACTGAGTTATTAGAGCAAAATTGGATCTCGATCTGCATTGCCGATAATGGACTTGGTATGAATTCAGATACACTTTCTCAGATTTTTAATCCTTTCTTTAGTACAAAACCTGTTGGTAAAGGTACTGGTTTGGGATTGTCTATTAGTTACAATATAATCGTGGAAAAACATGCAGGTAAAATCAGTTGTTCGTCAATACCAGGACAAGGAACCGAGTTATTAATTGAACTTCCCGTACATCAGAAAAACTTCTAACCGAATCCAGTAAAACTTTTACACAAAAGGAATCTTTATGATTAATAATTTTGCAGGTACAGATGTTGCTAGTATCTCAATTTCTGAAGTTTTTATGGCTTTGATAACAGGAAATATACTAGATGAACCGTATGAACCATCAAGAATTGGAAAAATTTCCCGACTCACAACTACACAAAGAGATTTATATCTGGATAATATGCTCCATCCAGATAGTACTGTTTTTAGTTTAGGATTATCGATAAAGTTGCCACAAAATTTAGATACATATACTTGGGAACAGGCGGTAAGAATAGTATGTCAAGAAGATGACACAATTAAAACTAAGTTTATTTTTTACCAAGGCGAACCTTTTCAATTTGTAGATAACAATGCTGATATTCATTATGAATTTATAGAAATAAGTACTAAAAACGCTGATTTTAATCATTTGGAGCAGGTTATCCAAGCAAAAATTAAAGTTAAGCTAGAACTTGACAAAAATTATTTATTCAAAAATGTTTTAGTCAAAGATGGACAGGGTGGATATACTGCTATTTTAGGTGCGCCTCATATTCTTTTCGATGGATATTCTGGTAAAGTTTTCTTTGAAAGAGTTGCAAAAGTCTATTTAGGTTTAAAAGCAGGCAATATTCCTCAAAAGGTTGAGGGTAATTCTTTTTATGGTTGTATTGAGAACCATCTACTTGAATTTGATACTCAAGACATTCAGCAGTACTGGCAGGAATCTTTAAGTAAGGTTATTCCTGTTACATCTTATATAAAACCCAAAGAAGAAAACAAAGCTCAATCTAGAAAAGTACAAATTACAGGGAATGAGCTAGAACAGATTAGAAAATATTGCCAACTAAATAAATGTAATATTCCAGCTTTTTTTAGGGCTGTGTATGGTATTTACTTGAGCAAGTATTTACAAGCACCAGGAGATTTTGTATTTTATGATATTATCGGTAAACGAGATAAGCAAACACTTAATGTTTTAGGTTGTCTTTATCAAGTAGTTCCTATTGTTGTACCTCAAAATAGCTGCGATAAAACTTCTAGTATTAGTAATTACGTTTCATATATAAGTGATTATCGAAAAAATCTGAAGCATTATCAAAATGTTTCTGTATTTATACAAAAAAAATCTATCAAGGACGAACAATTAAAATTTTTTTATAATTTTTATAAGTTTAGTATTATTAATATACCAATTGCAGAGAAAACCCCTAGATTAACTGTTTGTAATTCTTTTGCTGATAATGAAGTTCATCTTATAGTTAATGAGTTTAAGGATACTCTAGAACTAGAAATATTTTATAATCAAGAATATTTTGTATATATAGAAACTTTAGAAAGGTTGCTATTTATAGCTAATCAAATTATTCAAGGTTGTGAATATTTTCATCAACTGAATATATTGCCAGAAAGCGAGCATCAAAAAGTATTAGAAAGCTGGAATGATACGAGTACAAATTACGCATTAGATAAATGCATTCATCAACTATTTGAAGCGCAGGTGGAGCGATCGCCACATACCTTAGCTCTCATCTTTAAAGAGGCAGAAAATAAGCGCGAACAATCTTCACTCACTTACCAACAGCTAAATCAGCGAGCGAATCAGTTAGCACATTATTTGCATTCGCTAGGCATGAAGCCAGATATGCCAGTGGGAATCTGTGTCGAGAGAAGTCTAGAAATGGCGATCGCAGTTTTGGCAGTTCTCAAAGCTGGCGGTGCTTACGTACCATTAGATCCGGCCTATCCCAAGGATCGTTTAGCTTTCACGATTGAGGATACCCAGATATCTGTATTGCTCACTCAGCACCAATTACTACCAGAGCTTCCCAAACATCAGGCACAAGTTATTTGTTTAGATACTGACTGGAACGAGATAGATCAATACAGTCAGGAAAATCCCTCTACAGAAGTCACAGCAGAAAATTTAGCCTATATCATCTACACCTCTGGTTCAACAGGCAGGCCGAAAGGCATTTGTTTAGGCCACCGTCCTTTAGTGAACTTACTCGAATGGCATCTAAATTCACTATTAACAGGTGTCCGTACCTTGCAATTTGCCTCCTTAAGCTTTGATGCCAGCTTTCATGAAATGTTTGCTGCTTGGTGTTCCGGAGGAACTTTGTCTCTCATCTCAGAAAGCTTGCGTCGGGACACCACAGCTTTAGCTTACTTCATTCACAATCAAGAAATTGAAAAGGCAATTTTGCCTGTGGTCATACTACAGCAAATGGCAGAACTAGCCGCATCTGGATTGGAATTATTTACTAGCCTCAAAGAAGTTACCACCACAGGCGAGCAACTGCAAATCACTCCAGCTATCGTTAAATTATTCAAATCCCTGCCACACTGCTCATTTCACAATCACTACGGCCCATCAGAAACCCATGTAGTAACAGCTTTAACATTAGATCGAAATCCTGATTCCTGGCCTGCTTATCCCTCCATAGGTCGTCCGATCGCTAACACTCAAATCTACATACTTGATGCAGAGTTAAAACCAGTTCCTATCGGCGTTCCGGGAGAGTTATATATTGGTGGCGTTAGTTTAGCTAGGGGTTATCTCAATCGACCGGATTTAACTAAGGAACGCTTTATTCCCAATCCCTTCGGTCGAGGCAGAGGAGCAGAGGAGCAGGGGGGCAGAGGGGATGGAGAAAGCTGCGATCGCTTGTATAAAACAGGGGACTTAGCTTGTTACTTACCTGATGGGAATATTGAATATCTTGGTCGGATAGACCAACAGGTAAAAATTCGCGGCTTCCGTATTGAGTTAGGGGAAATCGAGACAATACTGTTGCAACATCCTGACGTGCGCGAAGCCGCAGTCATAGCGCGTGAGGATGTACCTGGAGAAAAGCGCCTAGTTGCTTATATTGTTTCTAGCCTAATTCCAGAACGAGTACCTTATGAAAGTCTTTGTCGAGTCGAGACTGATGACAATCGCATAGTAGAAGTGCAAACAGAAGATATCTCCAATGGTGGTGTGTGCTTGGTAGAAGTGCCATTCAGTTGGGCAAAAGGTAAACAAGTCCGTCTTTGTCTAAAGTTGCCAGTAATATCAGAAGAACTTTGGGTAGACGGCTGTGTTGCTTGGTGCCAGGGTAAGCGGGCTGGTGTTGAGTTGACTCTAACGCCCAGTGAAAAAGTCCTCTTTAACCAAAGCATAGAGCATATCTTAGAAACTCAACAGCTATGGAAAATCTTGCAGCGGACAATAAGTGGCAATCTTCGGAGATTTCTCCAAGAGAAGTTGCCAGATTATATGATACCTTCCAGTTTTGTGATGTTAAATGCATTGCCGCTAACACCGAATGGGAAAGTAGATCGTCGTTCCCTACCAGTACCCGATCGCAACCGATGGAATCAAGAGCAAGATTTTGTTTCACCTCGTACTGCTGTTGAGGAAGTACTAACAAAAATTTGGCTGAAAGTTTTGAAATTACAGCAGATTAGCGTCCAAGATAACTTTTTCGAGATCGGGGGACACTCACTACTAGCCACACAGGTAATTTCTCGGATTCGAGATACCTATCAGTTGGATATACCATTACGGCGTTTATTCGATGCGCCTACTGTTGCTAGCTTGGCTGAAAGTATCGAGGTGCAACTCAAGCAAAATCAAGAATGGCATACTTGGGCGATCGCACCTGTAACCCGCAACCAAAATTTACCCCTTTCCTTTGCCCAGCAGCGATTGTGGTTCCTCGAACAGTTGTTGCCCGACAGTCCCTTTTACAATTTCCCCCAAACTTTTCGCCTGTTTGGTCGGGTAAATGTGAAAGCCTTAGAGCAAAGCATCAACGAAATTGTGCGGCGGCACGAAGTTTTACGCACCACTTTTGCTTCATTAGATGGGCAGCCCGTACAAATTATTATTCCGGCGCTAAGTGTACTTATACATCTGGAAGATTTGCGATCGCTGCCGGAATCAGAAAAAGATACAGAAATTCAGCGATTGGCGATTGAAGAATTCCAACAACCCTTTAATATCAACCGCGGGCCGCTATTGCGGGCAACCCTAATACAAGTAGATGCAGAGGAATCTCTACTGCTTTTGAGCATTCACCACATTGTTTTTGATGGTTGGTCTGTGAGCGTTTTGTTGCAAGAACTGACATTGCTGTATCAAGCTTTTGCCAATGGCTTACCTTCTCCTCTAACTGAACTGACTATACAGTATGCAGATTTTGCTGTTTGGCAGAGGCAATGGTTGCAAGGAAAAGTCATATCAGAGCAACTAGCTTACTGGAAGCAACAGCTAGCAGATTTACCCATTTTACAATTGCCGAGCGATCGCCCCCGCCCAGCTATCCAAACTTATCGCGGAGCGCGTCAACCTCTAGCACTCTCCAAATCTCTTAGCGAGGCAGTAACTCGGTTCAGCCAGCAACAGGGATGTACCTTGTTTATGACCCTCTTAGCAGCATTTCAAACGCTGTTATACCGCTATACGAGTAGTGAAGACATCGTAGTAGGCTCGTTAATAGCCAACCGCCATCATCATGAAATCGAGAGTTTAATTGGATTCTTTGTTAACACTTTAGTACTACGCAGCGATTTTTCCGATTCTCCAACGTTCCGCCAGCTGCTCAAGCAAGTACGAGAAGTCACTTTAGAAGCTTACGCTCATCAAGACGTACCCTTTGAAAAACTGGTGGAGGAACTAGAACCAGAGCGCGATTTGAGCCGCCATCCCTTATTCCAAATCTGCTTTGCACTGCAAAATGTACCCATACAAGCTTTAGAACTTTCCGGTTTAACAATCAACCATCGCTTAGAACACAATGGTACAGCCAAGTTCGATTTATTCCTAGAATTATTTGAAACGCCAGATGGAATTAGTGGCTGGTTTGAGTACAGCACCGACTTATTTGATGCTGCTACTATCTCTCGGTTAGGAGAAAATTTCCAGACTTTAGTTGCCGGGATTGTTGCTAATCCAGACCAGAGAGTAGCAGATTTACCACTTTTAACACCTGCTGAACGCCAACAATTATTAATGGAATGGAATCAAACTCAAGCAGATTACCCGCAACAAACTTGCATTCATCAACTATTTGAAGCCCAAGTAAAGCGCGTACCTAACTCAATAGCAGCGATATTTGCAGACCAACAAATAACTTATCGCGAGTTGAATGCTAGAGCCAACCAGTTAGCCCGTCATTTACAAGCTTTAGGTGTAGGGCCAGATGTATTAGTAGGGATTTGTCTAGAACGTTCTCTAGATGTGATGGTAGCTCTATTAGGGGTTCTCAAAGCTGGTGGGGCTTATATACCTCTAGATCCAGCCTATCCCCAGCAGCGTTTATCTTTGATGGTGTCAGATTCGCAGCTATCAGTACTCTTAACCCAGCAGCATTTGTTGGCAGAACTTCCAAAGCATCAAGCGCATATTGTCTGTTTGGATAAAGACTGGCAGGATATTGCTACACAAAACCAAGATAACCTAGATACTAGTGTTAATCCTGACAACTTAGCTTATGTAATTTACACCTCCGGTTCTACTGGTAAACCTAAAGGCGTACAAATTATACACGGCTGTGTAGTTAATTTCCTTCACTTCATGGGTCAGCATTTGGAACTGACAGAGCAAGACACACTGCTTTCTGTAACTACTTTATCCTTTGACATTGCCGTACTCGAAATTTTCCTACCAATTACTCTCGGTGCGCGTGTTGTTATGGTCAGCCGGGAAGAGGCTATGGATGGCACAGCGTTAATTGCCAAATTAAGCAATGGCGTTACTGTTATGCAAGCTACTCCAGCCACTTGGCAACTCCTGCTAGAGGCAGGTTGGCAAGGGAGTAAAGATTTGAAAATCCTGTGTGGTGGGGAAGCTTTGCCGAGAAAATTAGCTAAACAGTTGCAACAGCGATGTGCTACTTTATGGAACGTTTATGGCCCTACTGAAACTACCATCTGGTCAGCAACATATAAAGTTGCATCTGAAGACGGACAAGTTCTAATTGGTCGCCCGATCGCCAATACTCAGTTCTATATACTGGACTCTCAGTTACAACCTGTGCCTGTAGGTGTGCCAGGAGAACTCTACATTGGCGGTGCTGGTTTAGCGCGTGGTTATCTCAATCGCCCAGATTTGACGGAAGCTCGGTTTATTCCTAATCCCTTCGGTCGAGGCAAGGGAGCAGGGGAGCAGGGGAGCAGAGGGGATGGGGAAAAATGCGATCGCCTTTATAAAACAGGGGATTTAGTTCGTTATCTCCCTGATGGTAATATTGAGTATCTCAGTCGTATCGACCACCAAGTGAAGATTCGTGGCTTCCGAATTGAGCTAGGAGAGATTGAAGCCGTTTTGACACAACATCCCTCAGTCCAGAAAGGTGTGGTCATAGACCGGGAAGATATACCCGGACAAAAGCGTTTAGTAGCTTATGTAGTACAAAATCAACAAGATGAGAACGCCCCAGAGTTATTAACAAATTGGCAAACCGAACACCTTTCCCAGTGGCAAACAATTTACGATCAAACCTACAAGCAAACTACTGAGCAACAGAACCGCGTATTCAATACTATTGGCTGGAACAGTAGTTATACAGGTATGCCTATTCCTGCTGAAGAAATGCGCGAGTGGGTAGATTGCACTGTTGAACGGATTCTTTCTCTACAACCCAGCCAAGTACTAGAAATTGGTTGCGGTACAGGTTTGTTGCTATGCAAAATTATTTCCCATTGCAGTAAATATTGGGGTACTGACTTTGCACCAGAAGCCCTGCGACAAATCCAACAGTTGCAGTCCGGTCAAGATTGGCCGCAACTGACTTTGTTGCAAAGACCTGCTGACAATTTTGAGGGTATTGAAGCAGATGCCTTCAATACGGTAATTATCAACTCGGTAGTTCAGTATTTTCCTAGCATTGACTATCTGCTGCAAGTTTTGACGGGAGCAGTCAACGCTGTGCAGCCTGGTGGTTTTATATTTATCGGAGATGTACGCAGTCTACCTTTACTAGAGGCCTACCACACTTCTGTAGCCCTGTATCAAGCATCATCTACACTTTCCACACTACAGTTACAAGAGCGCATTCGCCAACGCCTCAATCAAGAGGAAGAACTGGTAATTCACCCAGACTTTTTTAGGGCATTACAGCAGCACTTGCCTAAGATAGGCCGCGTTCAAATTCAAGTCAAACGAGGTCAGCATCATAACGAACTGACAAAGTTCCGCTACGATGCGATTTTACATATAGGAATTAATACTGATAACACTGTTGGAATTACTTGGTTGGATTGGCAACAACAACAGCTAACTTTGTCATCTGTTCGTCATCTGTTATTAGCAACTCAGCCAGAGATTTTAGGAATCAAAAATGTACCCAATGCCAGAGTAATTAAGGAAGTCAAGACTATAGAATTGCTCAATAGTCCAGATGGGCCTAAGACAGTAGGTGAAGTGCGATCCCATTTAGAACAACTTCCCCAAATTGGCATCGATCCGGAAGAACTGTGGAATTTAAGTGAAGATTTACCCTATTTGCTCGATATTACTTGGTCAGAATCGAGTGTGGTTGACTGTTACGACGTAGTTTTTAGACATCGCGAGCAAGAAAAAGTAGCACAAGCGATCGCTAATCGAGATACAGTTGCCCTTAAACCTTGGAATTACTATGCCAATCAACCTCTACAGGGTAAATTTACCCGAAAATTGGCAGTAGAACTCCGCCGCTTTCTGGAACAAAAGCTACCAGAATATATGGTGCCTACAGCTTTTGTATGCTTAGAGAAATTGCCATTAACACCTAATGGTAAGTTAGATCGGCGATCGCTACCCGCACCAGATCAGTCCAGAAGCAGTCTAGAAGCAGCATTAATTACACCTCGTACTCCTACTGAGTCAAAAATGGTTGCTATTTGGGCTAAGGTATTGGGTAGCGATCGTGTCGGAATTCAAGATAACTTCTTTGAACTAGGTGGTAATTCCCTATTAGCTACCCAGTTAATGATGTATCTACGAGAAACTTTTCAAGTAGAACTGCCTGTAAGATATATTTTTGAGCAGCAAACTATAGAAGGACTCAGCCAAATCATTGACAAACTGCATCAAAAAGGAACTGCTGTTTTGGATAGTGTTGTTAATCTCAAAGCTGAAGCCGTACTAGATCCAAACATTTATCCCCAAGGAGTCCTTGCTAAGGATATCAACCAACCGCATCATATTTTTTTAACAGGAGCAACAGGCTTTTTAGGTGCTTTCTTAATCCATGAATTGCTACAGCAAACTCAGGCAAAAATATATTGTCTCGTGCGTGCTAAGAACGAAACTGAAGGTTTCAAAAGACTACAGAAAACCCTAGAAAAATATTTAATTTGGGATGCAAGCCAAAGTTCCAGAATCATCCCCATACCAGGAGATTTAGCTTTACCTCGTTTTGGAATTTCTGTAAAGCAATTTGAGAAGTTAGCACAGCAGATTGATGTTATTTATCATAGCGGCGCTCAAGTCAACTTTGCTAAACCATATTCTGTAATTAAGGCAGCAAATGTTCTTGGTACGCAAGAAGTTCTCAGATTAGCGTGTCAGCATCAACTCAAGCCAGTACACTACATTTCAACAATGGCAGTTTTTGGCGCAATGGCTTGTATAAATGGGTTGAATGTCCTTTATGAGGATGACGACATTGATAATAGCGAACCTTATCTTTCTCAAGAGATTGGCTATACACAAAGTAAATGGGTAGCTGAAAAACTTGTTTGGATTGCTAAATCTAGAGGAATTCCTGTAACAGTCATCAGATCGGGATTTTTAATGGGTCATCCCCAGACTGGTGTCACTAATACAGATGACTTCATATCTAGATTGATCGTAGGTTGCATACAAGTAGGTAGTTTTCCAGAACTAATCAATCAAAAACAAGATTTAATTACTGTAGATTATGCCAGTAAAGCCATTGTTAAAATATCTCAGACACAAGAATCTTTAGGAAAGGCGTTTCATATAGTGCCTTTACCATCGGAAAACATTGATTTAATTAAATTATTTGAGTTGATATCAGCTTGTGGATACCAACTTCAAAAAGTACCATATTCTCAATGGACAGATAATTTAATTAATCAAGCTCAGTATTCCCAGTCAAATCCCTTATTTGCTCTTTTGCCTATGTTCACTGAAAAAGTGAATCAAGAACAGGCTGCATGGGAGCTATATCAAAATACTGCTGATTTAGACTGTCGCAATACACTAAATGCAATTGCCAATACGTCAATTAAATGCCCATCAATCGATGCGGAATTAATCGGTAAATATTTAGATTATTTCCAACGTAGTGGATTTTTGAGTATGTAATCTGCATAAGCTGTCATATATTTAAATTGCACATTTTCTCGTGTTGACTGTTAACTGATCGCGGTTGACAGTTAACCGTCATTGGTCAACAAACTTAGGAAGTGACTATGCGATTTAAGAACCGAATAGTTTAGTAGATACAGTTAATATCTACTCATGAATATCTAATTTAATAATGATTAATTTTCGGTATTTTTGAGTAGCTTAACTTATCAATAAATTCTGGACAATTTAAGTGTTTTTGACAATTGCTGTAATTATTAAAACAGATAAATTTGAATTACACATAGATGCAGGCTTTTAATATGCACCTCACAGAAGAACAGTTATTAATTTATAAAAATCAAGGATTTCTTGTATTGCCAGAATATTTTTCTCGCGGTGAAATTGAAGCGATGAAAGCAGAATTATCTAGTTTATCAGCAGATAACTCACCCAAAAAAGTTCTGGAAAAAGATGGTAAAACTTTACGTTCATTGCACGGTTCGCATATAACAAATGATGTTTTCAAGTGTCTAACAAGACATCCGTTTATCGTTGAACCTGCAATGCAAATAGTTGGCAGTCAAGTATATGTATATCAATTCAAAATTAATATTAAGGCAGCATTTAGCGGCGATATTTGGAAGTGGCATCAAGACTACATCTATTGGCGTAAAGAGGATGGAATGCAAAGACCTCAAGCAGTCAACGCCATGTGTTTGTTAGATGATATGAACGAATTTAATGGCCCGCTATTTTTGATTCCTGGTTCTCATAAAGAAGAGATGATTGATGTTACGGCTCATAGTTCTAATGAAAGTCAGGAATGGATATCGAGTTTTAGCGCTAATTTGAAGTATTCTCTCAACCAGAAATTAATTACTAATTTAGTATCAAAATATGGAATTACTTTTATCAAAGCTGCGGCAGGTTCATTAGTGTTTTTTGATAGTAATATTGTCCACGCCTCTAGCAATAATATATCACCTTTTGGGCGTTCAACAGTAATTATTACTTATAATAGTATTGAAAATATTCCTTCTCCAGTTATAAACCCACGACCAGATTTTCTTGTTAGTCAAGATTATCGACCTGTTATTCCTTTAGCATCTGATATGTTATCTCAGCTTTCTAGCTAGGGCAAACGCATCTAAATATTGATGTGTATAACAAAGTAAGAAGCTTGAAGGCATAAACTTTACGATCGCCCTGCCGTTTGGGACAGACCACTTACCGAGCGATCGCGTAGCGTCTTTGAAAGAGAATCGCCTTCAAGATGAAGGCGATCGCTCATCTTTAGTCTAAAGTCCAGTATTTCAGACATCTCGCATTCCCAGCATTTGCAACTTTCTCTACCTAGATGAATACAGCCTTAACCACGATTAAACAACCACAAAATTATTGTTGGTTAATGACAAGCCAGCAGTAACTAAAGCAAATTGTAGCTGAGTAAATGCACCCCCACTACCATCCTGGTCAAAGAACAATTCACCTGTGGTGGAGTTATAAATAAACCTTTGAGCGCTAGTGGTTGCAGATGCACCGATTGTAAATTGATTAGCTTTTAGTACACCTGCCGATAATCCACTACCAAAACCAGCAGGCGATACCTGAATTACTTCATTAGTTGCATTGAAATCATAAATGCGATCGCTCCCTTCATCAAAATCAAAAATATCAAAAGCAAACGTATCAATACCACTTCCTCCATAGAGGGTATCATTACCATTGCCACCTGTGAGGATATCATTACCATTGGTTCCCACAATGAAGTCATCGTAGTATGTACCTGTGATATCTAATCGTTCAATATTTTTGTAATTAACCGAGTTCGCACCTGCGGTAATTGAGCCGATGTTAGTAGTGGCATTGTATGTCGAAGTAATTCCTGTGGTAGCACCGCTGTAATCGACAAACAACAAATCCCCACCTCGACCCCCATCTATCGTATCTTTGCCGCTATTGCCAGGGGTGAGCGTATCATTGCCATTGCTCGCCACGATGTTGTCATTGTAGGCTGTACCTGAGATATTTAATCGTTCAATATTTTTGTAATTAACCTGATACTTGCCTGCTGCGATTGAGGTAACATTAGTAGTAGCATTGAATGTCGTTGTGATTCCTGTGCTAGCGTTGGTGTAATCAACCGACAATAAATCCTCATCCTTGCCTCCATCTACTGTTTGAGTCACTAAATAAGAGGGAACACTATCGCCAGATGAGGGGCTTACATACAAGGAATCATTGCCATCGCCACCAGAGAGTAAGTTATTGCCTGTTGAAATCTCAGCACGCAATGTATCATTACCAGCACCACCGTTGAGGGTGTTATTGCCTGACGAGGGATTGTAATCTTCATCGTTGGAATTTATGACAGTGTTGACAATGCCAGAGGTGGAGAGATAATCATTGCCATCGCCACCAGAGAGTAAGTTATTGCCTGTTGAAAGCTCAGCACGCAATGTATCGTTACCAGCGCCACCATTGAGAGTGTTATTGCCTGAGGAAGGATCGTAACTATCTTTATAGTTGGGATTAATGAGACCGCCAGAGGTGTCGAGATAATCATTGTCATCGCCGCCAGAGAGTAAGTTATTGCCTGTTGAAATCTCAGCAAGCAATGTATCGTTACCAGCGCCACCATTGAGAGTGTTATTACCTGAGGAGATAAAATAAACAAACCCTCTATATGAGTTACGGCCAGAGGTGGAAAGAAAATCATTGCCATTGCCTCCATTAAGTAAGTTATTGCCTGTTGGAGACTCAGCACGCAATGTATCATTACCAGTACCACCGTTGAGAGTGTTATTACCTAAGGAGCCAGTAAATATCTGTCCAAGCCTACCAGAAAGGTAAGAGGTGCTAAGAATATCATCGCCATCGCCCCCAGAGAGTAAGTTATTACCTTCTGAATCCTCAGCATTTAAGTAATCGTTGCCACTGCCGCCATCAAGGAAATTATCACCTGTTGAAAAGTCAGCATTCAAGCGATCGTCACCAATACCACCAACAAGGGAATTATTGCCAGTTATATCAACCAGGGTGTCATTGCCTAAACAACCAATGAGAGTATCATTTCCCACACCACCTCTCAAAAGATCGTTACCACTTAAGCCATTGATTTTGTCATTACCTCCCTGACCATTAATCACATCATCTGAGTTGTTTAAACCTGTAATGTTGTTAGCAAGGTCATTGAGAAAAGTGACTGTGTTTTTGATGCCGATGGTTGTATCAGTAGAATTGGCATCCACAACATTAAAACTATCAGTAACCGTAGTTTCGTTATTAAAGATAATATTACCAATGGCTGGCGTACTACCAGAAGCTTTCAAGTTCTCCAAGTCTTCTAGTTTGAAGTTTTGGAGGATGAATTTAGGCGTAGAATCGGCTGATTCAAAAGTGATTTCTAAATCGCTACCATTTTGCGTCAGCAGCAGATTTCGCACACTCAACTCAACACCAAAAAATTGAATCTTATCAACTTCGGCAATAACTGATGGTGTTGGGTTTGTTCCTTTACCTACTCCACCAAAATCAGTGATTGTATAAGTACCAGCAAAGCCGTAGTAGTCCGAATCGTAAACAAATGTATCGTTGCCGCCTCCGCCAGTCAGGGTGTCGTTGCCTTCACCACTTGTAATAATGGTATCGTTGCCAAGTTTACCGTTAATCGTGTCCGCGCTGGTGGTGTCCTGTAGAGTATCATCACCATTGGTTCCTATGATATTTGCCATAATTTTTTCCTACATGAATCAATTGTTGAAGTAAGTTCAATTCTGAAGTTGCAGTGTTGTTTAAGAGCAGAAATAATTGACCATATGCAATCTTTCGGCATATTCTCATGCTATTATTCAGAGTTATTTTTCTTAACAATTTATCCTGTTCGCGAAATTGCAACTAGCATTTCTATAACTATCTAAGTCTTAGGCATTGTACAAATTTCTGAGCGTCTATAACTTCTAAAATTAGCTATTTTTGACTTTAATCATCTTGATGACTAATACTTTAGGTTTAGTACAACCCAAAAATTACTCAAAAAGTCTCAAAAATTCAGATTTAAAGCTCAAAAGACACACCTCAATTTGAGTTTTTTGCCAACGCGTAAGTCTTACTAGCTTGAAAACAGGATAACAGATATTTATGTCTTTTTTACAGTTATTAACCCTGAGGCTCTAGCTGAAAAATACGAAACAAATTGCGAAGCATAAACAAACGAACAGAACATTCAAAATTTCTGCTCATCATTAATATATTAATATATTAGAATATTTACTGAGTAATTGATTTCTGAACAAATATCTTTACATATTGAAAAGAAAAACTATTTAGTCATAATTATTTACCGAGATTATTTTTTATATAGCCTTAATATTTTCCTAGCTAATTCTTTACATGAAGTACAAGACAGATATTGCAAAGATCCGAAAATAATATAGGCTATCATTACCATTGCCACCAGTGAGCCAGTCATTCCCTGCATCACCGCGCCATACGTCGTTACCTGCACCACCACGCAGCAAGTCATCGCTACTTATATGAAATTTATTTTGCACGACTACTTACAAACTATAGGTATGTTTAGCCATATTTCCCAATCTACAAAGTTGAGACATGGGTCTATCTTTTTGTGCTGACTGTTGACAGTCAACCGTCAACTGTCAACAGCTTAGTGAAACAGTCTATGACTAATTCAACTTTTCCAAAGAGAAGAGATTTGTTTGGGAAGCGATCCAACGACTGACTGCTGGCAATTGTGTAGAGAACCATAGCGAACCTAAGATACTCATACTGCCACAAACAATTAAGGCATTAGTCGCACCAAAATTATCTGCTAAAGTTCCAGCTAACAGATTCCCAAAAGGCATCATACCCACCATTGCTAGGGCATAAAAACTCATTACCCGTCCGCGTTTATCTTCGGCAACTAGGGTTTGGATAATCATATTACTACTGGTAATCAGAAGGATGGCAAAGCAGCCTACAAACACCAATATGATTATGGACAGCCCAACTTGACGCGATAGCGAGAAGGAGATCGTACTCATGCCAATCAAGGCTTGAGCCACTACAATCAAACGCTCTAAGCCCACAATCCCTCGTCTGACACTCAGATACAAACAAGCAAGCAAAGAACCAATCGGTGCTGAGGTACTTAAGTGAGCCATTGTAGTTGCATCTCCATTTAAAATCTTAGATGCGAAGACAGGCATCAGCGCAATATGAGACATTCCGACTAAACCCTGTAACGCTAGTATTAATAAAATTGCTCTAATCGGCTGGAAGTGGGAGACATATTCAAAGCCCTCCCGCAATTTTTCAAAAGTATCGCTCAGGTTTGTAAGAGTCTGCGTGGGTCTGGCTTTCAGCCGCATAGCTAGCAGAGTCAAGATGGCGGGAATGTAGCTAAGGGTATCGTAGAGAAAACAATATTTCACCCCTAGCGTGCCAATCAAAATTCCACCCATAGCGGGCCCCAATACCGAAGAGGAACTTAACATTACTGAATTCAAAGCGATCGCATTACTCCAATCAGCTCGGTCATCTACGGTTTCAGTGACGATTGTATGACGCACCGGCATATCTAATCCCTTGAGCAAACCATTGAGAACGCTCAGTATTAATAGGATGGGAAACGTAATCCAATTTGTAAAGGTCAGAATCGTTAAAGCCAAGGAAACGCCAATTCCCAATATCTGCACTAGCATTAACAACTCCCGACGACTCCAGCGATCGGACAATACGCCTGAAAAGGGAATCAGTAATAACGTAGGTAAAAATTGCACAAACCCTGCAACTCCCAATAACCAGGCAGAGTTAGTCAAATCGTATACCAGCCAAGGAATAGTTAACTGCTGGGTCATAAATGTCCCAGACAATGATAGTAACTGTCCTCCAAAAAACAGCCGAAAATTACGCCAGCGAAAGGCAGGTAAATAGTGATAAGTGATATTACTTACGCGATCGCCTAGTTGCCTGTTCCAAATTTTCATGAGCAGAATTTTAATATGTACTGCTAACTGTTAGTCAAGCTAACAATTATATGATAATCGCATAGTTTACCGCCGCAGGCATCGTTTATTTGGCTGTGTAAGGGTATCTTTATTGCTGAAGCTTTAATATCGTGTCCGGTTAAAGACTTATCATTAAGGCCGCAGGGGAGCAGAGGGGCAGGGGAGAGGGTTTTGCCGTTTCTGCACAGATGTATGGAATTACAACTGATTAGCCGGACATGACATAACTGATTGATTAGAGTATGTCACGTTTAACTTTCAATTTTGGCGATCGCATACATATATGGTGATTTGATTATTTATATTTATTGCCTGTTTCCTGTACATTACTCTACTAAAAAGCTGGCAATTGGTTAAACAAAACCCAATAAAAACCAAGCTGTTGAACTGCTTGGTTGAATTGTTCAAAATCGACAGGTTTAACGATGTAACTATTCACCCCAAACTGGTAACTCTCGATCATGTCTCGGTCTTCAGCGGAAGAGGTCAGGACTACAATCGGAATTTTTTGCGTGCGGGGATCGGACTTGATTTGACGTAAAACTTCTAATCCGCTCACCTTTGGTAGTTTCAAATCCAGCAAAATCACTTTTGGTTGATTCGTTATGGTGCGGTGGGCATATTCTCCCTGGCAAAAAATAAAATCTAGAGCTGCTGCTCCGTCCTTAAGCAGTTGAATTTGATTGCCAATTCTGGCGCGACGCAATGCTCGAATAGTCAGTTCGGCATCAGTGGGATTATCTTCCACTAAGAGAATGGAAATTGGTTGCTCGGAAGGTGGATCGGTGGAGCGATCGCTTGATTGGTAAATCATGGGTTAGTTATTGGGAAGCATGAAGTAAAAAGTCGCGCCTCGACCGCTCGCTGCTTCAGCCCAGATGCGCCCTCCGTGGCGTTGAATAATGCGTTGCACGATGGCCAGTCCAATGCCTGTACCTTCAAATTCTTCTTCTCGATGCAGACGTTGGAAGACTCCAAAAAGTTTATCGGCATAGCGCATATCAAATCCAGCCCCGTTATCTTTGATAAAGTATATTCCTTCACCATCGATGGCCTGACAACCTACTTCAATGCAGGCAAGGGGTTTGTAGCGGGTGTACTTAATGGCATTGGATAACAGGTTGAGCCAAACTTGTTTGAGCAGGGAAGGATCGGCTTGACATACAGGTAAATCGGCGATCGCAAATTCAATCTCGCGACTCGACCAATCCGGGGCTAAATCATTGAGTGCCATTTGAATAATCTCATTGGGAAACACTGGTTGCCGGGACATTTCTTTGCGATCCAAACGAGATAAAGTCAACAAATCATCAATCAACTCACCCATACGTTTGGCATTGTCGCGGACAATTTTTAAGTAACGATTGGCTTCGGCATCTAGTTGATCGCCGTAATCTTCCTGCATCATTCTCGAAAAGCCATCGATGGCCCGCAGCGGTGCCCGCAGATCGTGGGAAACTGAATAAGCAAAGGCCTCCAACGCTTTGTTAGCAGTTTCTAATTGGGCAGTTCGTTGTTTGACCCTGATTTCTAAAGATTGGTTGAGTTGATGCAGAGCTTCAATCGCCCTTTTGCGCTCTAATTCTGCTGCTGCCCGCGCTGCAAATACGTCTAAAATTATCTCTATTCGTAGCCGATCTGAGAGTGGTTCCACGTCGAGGATGCAAAGATTACCAATCGGGTCGCCGCTGGCATTTTTTAAGGAAATACCCAGATAACTATCTGCTTCCATTGCTACTAAGTCTAAGTCTTCAGGGAAAAATTCTTGAACGCAGCTTTCGCAGTAAAACAATCCGTCTCTTAAGGCAAATTCGCATGGTGTACGCGCCGGAAAGTAGGATATTTCTGGTTGCAATGCCCCATGCGCCCAAAAAGCCAGAGCTTTGAGTTTGCCTTCAACTAATTCGGTGACCAAGGCATAGGGGACGTGTAAGGCTGCGGCAATATGATGAACCAAAGCTGGGAAAAAATCTTGCCCTGTAACCGCAGCCGTTCCTGTAACCAGATTTTGCAGCATTGTTTCTGCTCTTTTGAGTTCCGCTTCTCGGCGTTTCGCCTCACTGATATCCCGGACGATGGTAGAAAAATATTCTACACTGCCATCTGTTGCTTTGTGAGCAACGATGGTTTGGGAAACCGGAATTTCTCTGCCGTCGCTGCCAAGCAAAGCGATTTCACCAAGCCAAATTCCATCTCGAATTGCTGCTGGAATGCCCTGGTTTTGCAGAATCTCTAGCGCCCATTGGGGATGGTAGTCGGCGATCTTCAAGTTGGAGAGGTCTGCATCCAGAGAAAGACCGCGCAGTTTGCGTAACTGAGCATTATTCCAGAGGACATTACCTTGGGAATCTGCCAGACCAACGTAGTCGCTGGTGGCCTCCAGCATGGCCATTAAGCGATCGCGGTCTTTTTGGGCCCGTTGGCGATCGGCAATTTCAGCCTGTAAGGATGCATTTAATTCTGCTTGCTGCTTTAACAAACGGGCATTATCAATGGAAATAGCTGCCTGAGTAAAAAGTAAGTGCAGGACTTCAATTCGCTCTGGGGTAAATGCCTTGGTGGTGAGATTGTTTTCTAAAAGCACAATTCCTGTTAGTTTTCCCTGGTTCAACAGTGGAGTACAAAGAATTGATTTCGATTGGCGTCGCACAATCCAAGGTTCGGACTGAAAGTTGCCTTCAGCAGCAGCATTATCGAGGACGATACTTTCCTGGGTGCGAGTCACGTAATTGATTAAGGTCGTTGGTAAGTCAGGATTGCAGTCTTTTGATATTAAAGTGGCTTGGCCGATGGACTTCATGGCTTCAATCTGCCATTCGTCTGCTGTTGGCAAAATCAGATAACCTGTTTGCGCTCCGGCATTCTCAATTAAGATCGTCATCAGTTTTGCCAGGAGTCGATCTAAGACAATCTCGCTGGCGATCGCTTGGGAAGCTTTCAACACCGTTTCTAAGTCTAGTGCTTCTAATTTAGTTGCAGCCGATTCTGTGGTGTTAATTTGACTTATTTCGGTTTTTTCAAAGTACACCTCTAACAATTGGGGATACTGTTTTTCTAGATTTCGGACTTTAGCGGTTGCTCCCCACCTTAAATAACCGTACCTCGCTTCTTGGAAATAAGCTTTGGCGATTGCGATGCGGTTGTGTGCTAGATAAAACTTTGCAGCTAGTTCGTTTGCTAAAGCTTCTTCTTGCAGGTATTCGTTCTCCCTTGCTAGGGCAATGGCGCGATCGTAGGCGTCCATTGCTTGGACTACTTGACCCAACACCCGATGCCGTTCTGCTTCTACTAAATACCACTTGTGTAGATAGTTCGTTGGGGCATGGTGCGCCCAATTTTGCATTTTTGCTTGATTTTCTACTACCTGCTCCAACAATTGGGATTGTGTTGCGGTGTTTGTGTGGGAATACACCGCCAGTCGGCATAGAGAATCGTAGAACCGAAACATCCCAACCAAGGCTGCTCCCGTCATGGCTGCTAAATATTCTTGGGCGAGGACAGCATTGGCTAAGGCGCGGTCTGTCGCTGCTTCTTGGCCCAGTCCGCCGCAGGCATCCAAATTTTTCAACGCAGACATCGCCTGATTTCCATCGCCAAACAAATAACAGAGAAATAATTTATTCAGGTAGAAATAGAACAAACCTGCGTGAAAATTCGTTTGTTCCATTTGGGGTAGCCGAGTTGCTTCGTCGTAAGCTTGACCGGATAGCATCCCAGAATTGGGAACTTCCTCAACCAGATTCAAAACAGTCTGCTGGCAAATTTCTACAAAATCAATGCCAGCCGAATGCTTGATTTGTTTTACTGCCTGAGCATAGCTGGTTAGATGCAGTTCGAGTTCAGTTAGAGGTTGACCGGCTGCAAATGAATAAGCACAAAAATACATAGCCGCGTAGCCAGCAAACTCTAAATCGCCTTGCTCGACACCAATTTGATAGCAATCTTGGAGTGGCTTGAGGCTGTTTTTCAGGTGTGTCTTCCAAACGTTAATCTGATTGGTAACCGCGAATAAGGTTCTGGCTTGAATGGATTTGGTATCTGGGCCAAGTAGACTTAAAGCCAGTTGACCAAATTGATACCCTGCTTCAATGTCTAAGACTACTCCACAAAGAATAATTCCATAGGCAGCATAGGCAAAGGGAGCCAAGGTCATATTTCCGTACTCAACCAGCAAATCCACCATCTTGAGTACAATCAGCAAAAATAAGGGAGGTACTGCCAAATAAGCTGATGCACACATCCTTGCCAAAAGTTGCATTGCCCCTAGCATTTCTGGCTGGGACATGATTGGCAGGTCAACCAAATCTTCAATGCGTCTGTTTGCCAATTTAGAGTCAGTTTCCGAAAGTGCTTGCCGAACATCCTCAAAGCTTGGGCTGATGGGCAGGTGAATTCCTAATTGCTGAAGTAACTCTAAAGCTATTTGAATCGCCTCTAGTAATTTATTTTCAGCCACATAAGTCTGAATTTTGACATCGTAAACTTTTAAGCTGGCTAATAGAGTTGTTGCGCGATGGAGTACTTCTTGGAATAGTGGCTGTACTTGCTCGAAATTGCCGCTCAGATAAGCTGCTTCAGTGGTTGCATTGTACAGGGTCAGGGTAAAGTCATAATCTGTTTGCCAGCTATCGGTTGTCAGGAGATCCAAACCAATTTGCAAATATCTCCAAGCAGCGTCATAAGCGGCTGATGCTTTGGCTTTTTCTCCTGCCATCAGGTTTAACCGAGACAAATGATGCTGCTGGGATTGATTTTCGATCGCTTTTCTGCCCAGGTTTAGTTGGTTGGTGATATCAAAAATTTTGTGTTCTAACTGTTGTGCGGAAGTTATTTGTAAAAAGCACTGTCCCAGCTGCCAATGGACGTTGCTTTGTTGGGCTTGGGGAATCAGCGAATAGGCCGCTTGCTGGATGCGATCGTGGGCAAATTTGTATTCTACTGGAGTCAGGTCGGCTGTTAGCGTTACATCTAATACTACTGATTTGTGGGCATTGCTCAAAGGCAGAATCAACCCTTGGGCGATCGCTACTCCTAAAGCCTGGGCGGCTTCTCGCTGGGATAATTGGGCGGCAAATGCCAGAGTTTGCAGATCGAAACAGTTGCCAATGCAGGCAGCTAGCTGTAAAACTTGCTGTGTCTGTTTGTTCAGCTTTTGAATTTTCGCTGCCATCAAATGTACAACATTCTCCGTAATTTCACGATGGCGAATTTGCTCTATCGACCACTGCCATTTTTTAGTTTGGCGATGAAATTCTAATAACCCTTCGGTGTGGAGAGATTTCAAAAATTCATTAATAAAAAAGGGATTGCCACCGGTTTTTAGTTGTACTAGTTCTGCCAATAACAGAGAATCTTCTAGCTGGCAGTGCAATGTATCGGCGATTAACTGATTGATGTCAGGTAGACTTAAAGGTGACAAACAAAGGTGATTTACCACTCCTTTACTTTGGCGGATTTCCTTTACCATCTGCATCAGGGGATGGGTTGGATTTACCTCGTTATCTCGGTAAGCCCCGATTAACAACAAAGATTGCCCAATGGTTGCGGTAGTTAATAATTCGATCAGCTTCAAGGAGGCATTATCTACCCACTGAAGATCGTCTAAAAAGATGACTAGGGGATGTTGCGAACGAGTAAAGACGCCAATGAAATTTTGGAAAACTTGGTGAAAGCGATTTTGGGCTTCAGTTGGCGGCAGAACAGGTACGTCTGGCTGGCTGCCTACAATCAACTCCAGTGCTGGAATTACCTGGGTAATGACTCTAGCGTTGGCACCAAGAGCAGCCAACAGATGCTTGCGCCACTGACACAGCTGTGCTTTATCTTCAGTCAGTAATTGTTTGATTAGTGACTCAAAAGCTTGGGCGATCGCATAATAAGGAATATTACGCTGATATTGGTCAAATTTACCCGCAATGAAGTAGCCTCGTTGCTGTGTAATCGGCTTATAAATTTCCTGCACCAAAACTGACTTCCCAATACCGGAATATCCCCCGATTAGCATCAGTTCGCTTTGTCCTGCCACTCTTTGAAATGCTCCTAATAATGCCTCTACCTCCCTTTGTCTGCCATAAAGTTTTTCTGGGATCTGAAACTTCTCAGAAATATCTTGTTTCCCTAACAAAAAAGAATCAATTCGTCCGCTGTATTGTAGCTGCTTGAGACACTCTTCTAAATCGGTTTTAATTCCCCAGGCACTTTGATAGCGTTCTTCTGCGGTCTTAGCTAACAGTTTCAGAACAATTTCTGAAACCATCACCGGAATTTCTGGATCGATAAAATGCGGTGGAATAGGTTCTAAAGCCAGGTGATAATGAATTAACTCCAAGGCATCACTGGATTCAAAAGGCAATCGATTGGTTAACAGTTGATAGAAAGTAGCACCTAGAGAGTAAAAATCAGTTCGATAGTCCAGAGAACGGTTCATTCTGGCTGTTTGCTCTGGAGATATGTAAGCTAGCGTTCCCTCTAGTACCGTGGGATTTTTGATAGTTAAAGTCTCGCGCGATAAGTCAGTTGAAATTCCAAAATCAATAATTTTAAGCTCTTGTGTTTGGGGATTTAAAACAATATTTGACGGATTAATATCTTTATGAATAATATTCGCACTATGAATTTCCGATAAACTCTGAGTTATCTTAACGGCTAACTTGAGAAACTGTGTTAGAGTAAATTTTTTATTAGTTATAATTTTTGCTAAAGATTCTCCTCCAAAATCCTCCAAAATGAGTAGAAAAGTATTTTGATATTGTTGAAAATCATAAGCCTGAATAACGCCTTCCAATGATAAACTGCGTGTAATTTCATATTCGAGCTTATAGCGCGTGATTTCTTCTGGAGTGGGGTAGTCTTTCTTCAAAACTTTGAAGATTACAGGCAACCCATCCACTTGATGAATTCCTCTATAAACGCGTGAATTAACGCTTTCATGGATTTTTGTCAGAATTTGGTATTCAGGAATTTCCAGCATAGCTTAACCGCCTGCAACTATTACACAGAAGGACAAAGCCGGGTTGACTGAATTTTAGATTTTGAATTTTAGATTTTCCATAGGATAATTCTCAATCTAAAATTTAGAAATAGTTTCAGAGCTAGAGAATTTAAATACGAGAACAAATCTCAAATCCCAAAACCTAAAAAAATCTTAAATCGGCAATCTAAAATTCAAAAATGATTGAATCATGCCGATTATACAATAATCAAACCCGATTAGCTCATTTATCGATACTAGAGGAATTTTAAGAAAAATTGAACTCAAAATATTGCGGGATTAGTCAATGGGTTGCTAAGGAGATTGTAGGATGAGTGAAACGTTGAACGTCCTGATTGTTGAAGATTCCGAGACTGATGCTATGTTAGTTCTCAGTGAATTGCGCCGTGGTGGTTTCAATCCGATCTGGCAGCGCGTCCAAACAGCCCCAGAGCTACTTGCAGCCCTCAATAGCGCTAGCTGGGATGTGATGATTTCCGATTACAGATTGCCAGGATTCAATGCTGCTGAGGCTTTGGAAATAGCCAAGCAGAGTCACAAAGATATTCCTTTCATTTTAGTTTCCGGCACAATTGGCGAAGTTTTGGCTGTGGAAATGATGAAAGCTGGCGCTCATGATTATGTGATGAAGGATAACTTAAATCGATTGCCAGAGGCAGTGCGTCGAGAACTTCGGGATGCACGGGTAAGAGCAGAGGGCAAACAAGCTCAAAAGCTGTTACAAACATTAGCATCTAATATACCCGGAATGATTTACAGCTTTGTATATTATTATGATGGTTCTACTGCCTTTGAGTATATCAGTTTGGGCTGTCTGGATCTTTTAGAGTTAGCGCCACATCAAGTTTTAGAAAATGCTTCTCTTTGCTTCGACCAAATTCATATTGATGACCGTGCAGAATTTTATACAGCCGCCAAACAAAGCGCTCAAAATTTAAAACCATTCTCCTACGAATGGCGAGTAGTTACACCCTCTGGCAAACTCAAGTGGGTACAGACAAATGCTCGTCCGGAGTGTCGAGAGAATGAGGATATTGTTTGGTATGGTGTTTTAATGGATGTGACCGAGAAAAAACAAGCACAAGAGTTAATTATCCACAATGCTTTGCACGATCCATTAACGGATTTACCGAATCGGACACTTTTGGTGGAACGGCTGGAACTAGCCATTAACCGAGCTAAACGAGTAGAAAGTTATCGTTACGCTGTTTTGTTTCTAGACCTCGATCGCTTTAAAGTCATCAACGACAGTTTAGGACACTTAGCAGGAGACCAACTACTCAAGGATATTGCTCAAAAGCTAAAAGCCCATTTGCGGGAGATTGATTTAGTCGCTCGCATTGGTGGTGACGAATTTGTAATTTTGCTAGAAGATATTCCTGGTATTGAAAAAGCCATTCAAATTACCGAGCGTATCCTCAGAGATCTGCAAACACCGTTGATACTGAATGATGCTGAAGTAGTTATCAGTACAAGCATCGGGATTGTTTTAGGAACAAAATATTATTGCCAAGCCTCCGATTTACTGCGAGATGCCGATATTGCCATGTATCGAGCCAAAGCTCAGGAAAGAAGTTCCTACAAAATTTTTGATGTCAAAATGCATACCCAAGCAGTAAATCGGCTGACTTTAGAAAGCGATATTCGCAAAGCTTTGGAAAGAGAAGAGTTTGCCATCTATTACCAGCCGATTGTTGATATTCTTGGCAATCGCTACGACAAAAAAAGCCAACCCCAAGCAGGGCGGTTGATTGGATTTGAAGCATTGGTGCGCTGGCAGCACCCGACTCGCGGGTTTGTTTTGCCAAGGGAATTTATGGCGATCGCCGAAGAAACGGGGCTAATTGTGCAAATCGATCGCTGGATGCTTTACACAGCTTGCCAACAACTGGCAAACTGGAAAAAAAACTTTATTAATCATTTGCCGCTAAAAATTAGTATCAACCTTTCCGCTCAAGATATTCGCCAACCGAGTTTAATTGAAGACATCGATGGCATCCTAGCCCAAACAAATTTAACGGGCGATTCCATAGTCTTAGAAATTACCGAGAGTATGCTCATTGAAAATATTAGTCAGACAATTGATTTATTAACCGAGTTAAAAGCTAGAAAAATTCAGATTAGTATTGATGATTTTGGTACTGGTTATTCATCGCTCAATTATCTCCATCGCTTACCCACCGATAATTTGAAAATCGATCGCTCCTTTGTCAGTCAAATGCAAGAAGGAAACCGTAATTACCAAGTTGTCAGTACCATTATTGCTTTGAGCAATCAACTCGGATTGGGTGTTGTTGCTGAAGGTATTGAAACACCACAGCAACTTCAATGGTTACAGCAGCTAGGATGCGAATTGGGTCAAGGTTACCTGTTCTCCCAACCTCTGGATCGCCAAACAGCAGAAGCACTTCTAGCAAGTAAAACTTTATATTTCTTCTCTAACTATCGCGATCGGATGTGATTTGTGCAATTTGCCACCGCCAGAAAGTATGGAGTACAGGCACTATGAATGGCGTCTTTACAGGAGTGGCTAATCAGCTTTTTGCAATTAATATAGAAGTTTCACATTGCGACTGACTTAACAAACAATCACTCATTAGCAGATTTTATTTTATAAGTTTTAAGATTAAGTTGGGTAACTACGTTTTTGTAAATTTAGTATTTCTCGTCAGCAAATCAATATTATGATTATAGAACAATACCGTTCAGTTAACGATATTTTGCTCCGGAAGATCCCCCCAACACCCTTACAAATGGGGCTTAGTTCCCTCTTTTTTAAGGAGGCTTAGCGAGGATCGAGTCTTAACTGAACTCTATTGGATTATAGAATATTAATTATTATAGGAATGCTATTTGATTTTTGAAAAAACTCACTCCACTATCGCTTGTTTTCTCTTCCCTGTGAAAAGCCTCTGGCGCTTGCACTGAGCTTCGCACACTGCAAAAGTAAGTTTAAAAATCAAATACGATTCTTAATATGAATTTTGGCTAGATATACTACATTTTCAAAGATTTTTCTCATAGAAAAAGAAGTTTTCCCCACTCCACAAAATCTATCTAGAGATAACTTCCTAAAATTTGCAAACTAGCTTAGGCTGTATACAGCCTCTGCAATAAGTATTGGTTATTCTCTGACATTTTCATGCTCCATATTTATTATTTCCAATTACTGCGTTATGGCGTTGCTGTATTAAGTGTCACACTTGCGGTAGTGTTAATGCTGATGCTAGACCCCTGGCTAAGCATGAGTAAAACTCCTTTTCTACTATTTTTTAGCGCTGTAATGGTGAGTGCCTGGTATGGTGGTTTGAAATCAGGGCTGTTGGCAACCTTCTTATCTGTACTACTGAGCAATTACTTTTTTATATCGCCAGTTTCTCAACTGAGTTTTGACTTATCCAATTCTGTGCGAATCGGGTTATTTGCAATACAAGGATTGCTTTTTAGTGTCTTATGTGAAGTTTTAAAAACCGCTAAAAGAACTGCTGATGAAAATTTACAAAAGCTCAAAGTCTCTGAAGAAAGATTTCGCCTAGCCTTGAGCAGTTCAGATATTATGATATTTCAGCACGATCGCAATTTGCGATATCAGTGGATTCATAATCCTCAAGGTGGAGACACAGCAGTAGAAATCCTGGGTAAGTCTGATGCAGAATTATTTCCCGCCTCAATAGCAGAGCAATTAACAGCAATCAAGGAAAGAGTATTAAAAACTGGTATTTCCACCCGTGAAGAGGTTTGTCTGCCAGTATGTGGAGAAAACTGTTACTATGATTTGCTGATTGAACCGCTAAAGGATGCAGACAATAGCATTCATGGTATTACTTGTGTGGCTGTGAATATTACCCAACGCCAGCAAGCACAACTAGAAAAAACCAGATTGCAGACAGAACTTCAGCAAGCTGTTCAGCAAAAAGATGAATCTTTAGCATTGCTTAATGCTTGGGTGAGTACTTCGCCAGTGGCGCTGGCTTTTCTGGATACCGAACTTCGCTACGTTTACGCTAATGAAGCTTTAGCAGCCATCAATGGTGTACCACTGAGCCAACATATTGGTCGCACTTTTCGGGAAGTCTTACCAGAATGGGCTGACCAAATAGAGCCTGTGTTTGAACGAGTGATGGCAACCAAGCAACCCTTACTTAACCAGGAAATCAGCGGTGAAACATATCCGCCAGGGGTCTATCGTTACGGTATTGTCAACTATTATCCAGTGTGTTTAGCGGATGGGCAGTTGCTAGGAGTAGGAATTACATCCATTGATATCACTCAACAAAAGCAATCCGAGCAAGCATTACGGGAAAGCGAAGCCAAGTTTCGCAGCGTAGTTGAGTCGAATATGATTGGCATTGGCTTTTGGGAAAAAGACGGCAAAATCACAGAAGCTAATGATGCCTTATTGAATATGTTGGGTTACTCTCGTGCAGAATTAGTTTCTGGCAAACTTAATTGGAAAAACCTGACTCCACCAGAGTATGAATCACTTGATAAACAAGTACTTATTCAACTAGAAAACAGTTCTTTTTGTAATCCTTTTGAAAAAGAATATATCCGTAAAGACGGCTCCCGTTTACCGATTTTGGCAGGTGCTAGCTGCTTTGAAGGCAGTCACGAACGGGGAGCTTTCTTTGTTCTAGATATTACAGAGCGCAAGCAAGCTGAAGAAAGACTCCGCTACATTGCCGAAGTTAGTAGTCTACTCTCTACTTCCCTAGATTACGAGCAAACCTTAGAACAAATCGCCAAAATTTCAGTTCCCCAGCTAGCAGATTGGTGTAGCGTCGATATTGTCAATGAAGATGGTTCTATTCGTCGCCTACCAATTGCCCATGCAGACCCATCCAAAGCCGAATTAGCGCGTCAACTTCAGCAGTATGCTCAAGATTACAACGGTGTAAGTGCAATTACTATATTGCAAACTGGGCAAAGCGAACTCATCCCCGAAATATCTGACTCGCTATTAGTAGCAAATACTCAAAATCAAGAACACTTAGAACTTCTTCGGCAATTGGGGATGAAGTCTGTGATGATTGTGCCGTTAATCGCCAGAGGGCGAGTACTCGGCAGCATCAGCTTTATCACCGCCGAATCAGACCGTCGCTACGATCGCTCTGACTTGACTTTAGCAACAGATGTCGCCCATCGTGCTGCCTTAGCAGTGGAAAATGCCCAACTTTATCGCGACATCCACCAAGCTCTAGTGCATTACGCCGAATCTCTGTCTCTTCTAGATGCCCTACTAGCAGCCGCTCCCGTTGCTGTATGCTTTTTGGATAGTGACCTGCGATATATCCGCATCAATCAGGTATTCGCTAACATTAATGGTTTAACCATAGAAGAACATTTAGGACGCAAATTTCAAGAAGTCCTGCCAGAGATGGCAGCTGAGTTAGAAGTGCAGTTACAGCAGGTGTTAGAGACTGGAGAACCACTGCTGAATGTCGAAATTAGCACCTACATACCAAGGCAACCTGAAAATTACAAACATTGGCTGGGCAACTATTACCCAGTCAACAATCGTATGGACGAAACTGTGGGCATTGGGATGATTATGGCAGATGTGACAGCAGCCAAACAAACAGAAGTTGCCTTGCGAGAAAGTGAAGAAAGATTCCGGGCAATGTTCAATCAAGCTGTTGTCGGCATTACTCTGGTAGCCTTGGATGGACGATTTCTTCAGGTTAATCCGGCATTGTGTGAAATTACTGGATACAGCCATGAAGAGTTAATGCAAATGAACTTTCAGCAAATTACTCATCCTGATGACTTAGAAATTGATATACAAAATGCTGGGCGAGTTTTGGCGCAAGAAATTAACGGTTATTCCCTAGAAAAACGCTACCTTTGCAAAGATGGTTCCATTGTTTGGGTAAACTTAACTTCATCAGCAGTTTGGAATAGTAAAGGGCAACTCAAATATGCGTTAGGCATTATCGAGGATATTAGCGAACGCAAACGAGTTGAAGCCACCCAACAGTTTTTAGTGGAAGCCAGCACCTTACTGGCTGCTTCATTAGATTATGAAATCACCATTACTAACGTAGCTAATTTAGCAGTTCCTACCCTAGCTGATTGGTGTATTGTAGATGTTTTTCAGGAAGATTGGTCGAGCAAACAAATTGCGATCGCCATTGCCGACCCGACAAAACAAGAGATCCTAGAGAAAATCCAACGACGTTATCGCCCCAAAAGCAGGGCACAACAGCTCGTACAGCAGCTACAGCTGGGAATATCTGTCTTTTATCCTGAATTATCTCACTCTCATCTTTTACAGATGGCTCAAGACGAGGAGCATCTGCAATTACTACAAAGCCTGGGTATGCATTCTTTAATGGTGATTCCACTGCGTTCCCGCGGGCAATTATTTGGCGCAATCTCTTTTTTTACAGCCGAGTCATGTCGGCATTACCAACACGCAGACTTAGCTTTAGCAGAAGATATTGCTCGTCGTGCTGCTACAGCCATTGACAATGCCAGACTCTACCAAGAAACTCAACAGGCAAAACAAGCCGCTGAACGCTCAGTCAATCGTACCGTACTTTTACAAAGCATCACCGCCGCCCTCTCGGAAGCCCTCACCCCCCAAGAAGTAGCTGACGTGGTGACGAACCGAGGAATTCCTGCCTTGGGAGCCGCTGCTGGTTCCGTTGTTTTACTGACTCAGGGAAATACTACTTTAAAACTTCTGCAAGCAACTGGCTATCCCCAATCAGTTATAGAAACCTGGGAAAGTTTTCCCATTACTGCTCCTACTCCAATTGCAGAAACAGTCAGAACTAAGAAGCCGATTTTTTTAGAAAATCTAGCAGCTTTGGAGGCAAATTATCCTAACTTAATTGACGCTGTAGCTTCGACTCTTAATAATGCCTGGGCTTCCATACCATTGATAGCAGAGGGTAAAGCCATTGGCGCACTGGGATTTAGCTTTGCTACTGCCCAAGCATTTAACGAAGAAGACCGGGGGTTTATGTTGACATTGGGGCAGCAATGCGGACAAGCCGTCGCCCGCGCTCAACTTTACGAAGCAGAAAAAACAGCACGGGCACAAGCTGAAACTGCCAACCGGATTAAAGATGAATTCCTGGCGGTTCTTTCTCATGAATTGAGAACTCCCCTAAATCCGATTTTAGGTTGGTCAAAGTTACTCAGAACCCGCAACTTCGACGAAGCAACTAAAATCCGTGCCTTAGAAACAATTGAACGCAACGCCAAGTTACAAACCCAATTGATTGAAGACTTGCTAGACGTGTCGCGGATTTTACAAGGGAAACTGAATTTAAATCTCCATGCAGTGGATTTAAAAGTTGCGATCGCCGCCGCCCAAGAAACGGTGCGTTTAGCCGCAGAAGCCAAATCAATTCAAATTCAAACGGTGCTAAATGATGTCGGCAAAGTTTTAGGGGATGGCGATCGCTTGCAACAAATTATGTGGAATTTACTCTCCAATGCTGTTAAATTTACACCAGTAGGAGGACGAGTAGAAGTACGTTTAGAACAAGTCAACTGGGATGCTCAAATCCAAGTAATTGATACAGGTAAGGGAATCAGTCGAGAATTTTTACCCCACGTCTTTGACTACTTCCGCCAAGCGGATGCTAAGACAACCAGAATCTTTGGCGGACTGGGATTAGGACTAGCAATTGTGCATCATTTAGTCGAACTTCACGGGGGTACAATTGAGGCAGATAGTCTAGGAGAAGGACAAGGGGCAACCTTTACAGTGAAACTACCTTTGCTCAAAAGTTCTGATTTACGAGTTCCTAGCCCAGAACCTTCTGACTTGGAACTAGATACTGAAGAATCATTGCTTTTGGGAGTCCAAATTTTGCTTGTGGACGACCAAGAAGATGTACGTGACTTTTTTAGCTTTGCCTTAGAACAGTATGGAGCAACTGTAACCGCAGTTGCATCGGCAGCCCAAGCATTAGAAGCCCTAGCCCAGTCAAAGCCAGATATCTTGTTAAGCGATATTGGAATGCCCTTGATGGATGGCTACATGCTGCTGCGCCAAGTGAGAAAATTGCCGCCAGAACAAGGTGGAGAGATTCCGGCCATCGCTTTGACTGCTTATGCTGGAGAAATTAATTATAATCAAGCACTAGCAGCCGGGTTTCAAAAACACCTACCGAAACCCGTGGAACCGCTGGATTTAGCAAATGCGATCGTTAATTTAATTAGTAATTCGTAATTTGTATTTACCCCTCTTTTGTCACTCTCCGGATAGCCAATCTCTGAAAGCTTTATCAGTCACTCAATACAGGCTTTCCTATTAGAAAAAAATAGGTCTTGTATTTGTTATTAGGAAATAAGAGAGCGTAGGCGTAGCCCGTCGTAGACATCGCCTGGTAGATAAAAGCTCTAGAATTCACAAATGGCAAATATTTTCGGAGAGTGACACAAGAGGGTTACGGATTTCCAAGAAATAAACTATACAATCTTGTGGGGTGGCATTGGTGTCAACTTAACCTCAAACCCTTGTAGAGATGTAATATTCAGCTATCTCACTTACCATCAAGATCCGCGTTACCCCACCCCGGTTTTGCCTAAAGGCAAAACCGCCCCTCCCCTTGCCAAGGGGAGGGGTTGGGGGTGGGGTAAAACGTCTGTGGAATAAGTGTTTGAGCTGAAGTTGACACGAATGGCGAGACGCCCACCCCACAAGAAAAGTTGTATATTTTTTTATTTGGAAGTCCTTTAGAAATACTTTCGCGCAAAAACTGTCCTTAGCCTAATGCCCTGTTTGGCCAATCTCCCATACCCAATATCGCTATTTAAGATTATTAGGTATCCTATAATCTTAGATCGCCACTAAGGCCACTAAACTGATGATTGAAGTTGAGCATCTGAGTAAAATATACGGTTCTACGCCAGCGATTACTGATGTCACTTTTAATGTGGAACCAGGGGAAATTTTAGGGTTGCTGGGGCCGAATGGCGCAGGAAAAACCACAACCATGCGGATTCTGGCTGGTTATTTACCGGCAACCAATGGCAATGCCCGGATTGCTGGTTATGATGTCCATGAAAATTCCCTGGCTGTGCGCCAAAAAATTGGTTATTTACCGGAAACGCCACCGTTATATCCAGAAATGACGGTGGAGGCATTTTTGCATTTTGTCGCCCAAATTAAAGGAGTTGCAGCGGGCGATCGCCATCAGAAAGTCACAGCGGCCATCGAGCGTTGTAATTTAGAAGATAAGCGGCGGGTAATTATTCGCAAACTTTCTAAAGGATATCGCCAACGGGTGGGAATTGCTCAAGCGATCGTCCACGATCCTCCCGCAATCATCCTCGATGAACCTACTGTCGGACTCGATCCAAGGCAAATAATTGAGGTGCGGAATTTAATTAAAAGTCTTGCTGGAACACACACAATTATTCTCTCTACACACATTCTCCCAGAAGTGAGTATGACTTGCAGCCGCGTTGCCATCATTAATCGCGGTAAAGTTGTGGCAACTAATACACCAGAAAATTTGATGACCCAGTTGACAGGCGGGTCAGGCTATGAAATTGAAATAGAAGGAGAAGCCGCCCTAGCGAAACAGGTATTGCAAAATATTGCGGGCGTGAGTTTAGTAGAATCAATTCCGACAGCGGGAGGTCATCAACTCCAGGCAAATCGGGCTTACCTGCGGGTGATATCCCAACCAGGGAAAGAACCAGGGCGGGATATTGCCACAACCTTAGTACGCGCAGGATTCGGTTTACATGAATTGCGGCGAGTTAACGCTACCTTAGAAGATGTGTTCTTGCAGCTGACCACAGAAGAAAAGAATTTAGAAGCAGCCACACAAGGAGAAGCCGCATAAATGGGTGTAGTACTGGGCAATATTATTGCCATTTATCGCCGAGAGTTACAAAGTTATTTTGTATCACCTTTGGCCTATGCGATCGCCAGTGTATTTTGGTTCATCGCCGGGTTATTTTTCGTGATGATTTTAGTCGGGCCAAATGGTATTTTTGCAGCAGCAGCCACAATAGATGCACAAGCGCAACAAGGGGCACCAATACCAACAATCGATTTTGCCTACGAATTTGTGCGAGCATTTTTGGATTCAATGGGTGGGTTGCTGTTATTTGTCTTGCCAATTCTCTCAATGGGACTTTATGCCGAAGAACGTAAGCGGGGCACTTTAGAACTATTAGCCACGTCACCAATCACCAATTGGGCGGTAGCTGTAGGTAAGTTATTAGGCGTGGTAACATTTTTTATCACAATGATTGTGCCCGTGCTAGTGTTAGAAGCGATCGTCATCAGTAAAGCAAATCCACCAATGACGCCCTCAATTCCCTTAGTGGGTCATTTTGGCTTAATCTTGCTAGCAGCGGCAATTTTATCTTTAGGAATGTTTATTTCCTCATTAACAGACAGCACAATTCTGTCTGCTGTTCTCACCTTTGCAGTAATATTATTACTGTTATTTTTTGATGCGATCGCTAAAAATATTCCTGGCCCTGTAGGTGAAGCCTTAGGTTATCTGTCATTGCTAAAACATTACAACACCTTTATTCAAGGAATTTTCGATACCAGCGCTTTTATTTTATTTGCCAGTTACATTTTTTTGGGTATCTTTCTCACAGCTCAATCAATTGATGCACTGCGCTTTCAAAGACAGTAGTCATTTGTCATTTGTCATTTGTCATTTGTCATTTGCCCTTGGAGATTTGGTAAAAATAGTGACAGTTAAAAATATATAAAGGAGAATTGATGGACGAAAAATTAGCAAGACAAATGAACAAATGGCAACAAAGCGTTTCCAAGAATTGCAGGTGTATCAACTATCAGAAAAATTAGCAGATGACATTTGGAAAATTGTTGAAGGGTGGGATTTTTTTGCCAAAGATACGATTGGTAAACAAATTGTCCGTTCAGCAGATAGTATAGGTGCCAATATAGCGGAAGGTGCAGGAAGAGGAAGTTTTCCAGAAAATAGACGTTTTATCAAGATAGCGAGAGGTTCTTTGAATGAAACTCAACATTGGTTAAGAAGGGCTTACACTCGTAAACTTTTAACAAGCGAACAGATAAATGCAATAAAAACAATCATTCACGAACTAGCACCAAAATTAAACTCCTACCTAAACTCAATTGGCCATATACCAAACAACAAATGACAAATGACCAATGACAAATCACCAATGACCAATGACCAATGACAAATGACAAATGACCAATGACCAATGACCAATGACAAATCATTATGAAGATAGTTGCAAATAAAAAACTGTGGAAATATCTGTTTTGGCTAGGCCCGTTCTTAATTACCGTGGGGTTAACAGTAGGGTTAGTCTCTGAACAGTGGGGATTAATTTCACTAGCATTCTTGATTGCGGGAATTGTCATTATTGGGTCGTGGATAATATGGCAAAGCTACCAAACTAATTTATGGAAGCGCCGTTCTACCCAAGCTGGGACAAATGCCTTAGTGGCAACTCTAGCAGTATTAACAATTTTGGGATTAATTAATTTTTTGGGAACTCGCTATAACTTCCGGGCAGATTTAACAGAAACTCAATTATTCACCCTTGCACCTCAGTCGCAGGAATTGGTGAAAGCCCTGCCACAGCCAGTTAAAATCTGGGTGTTTGATATTAACCAAAATCCCCAAGACCTGCAATTATTAGAAAATTATCGCCGACAAAGCTCAAAGTTTAATTTTGAATATGTCGATCCTCAGCTTAAACCAGGGCTGGCAGAAAAAATTGGTGCCAAAGATTATGGCGAAGTTTACCTAGAATATGGGAATAAAAGAGAATTAATACAAACACTCAATCAAAATGAACGCCTTTCAGAAATCAGATTAACTAGTCGGCTACAAAAACTCACAAGTTCAATAACAACCAAAATTTACTTACTCCAAGGTCATGGCGAAAGCCAACTTTCAGCAGCTAAAGGTGCAATATCACAAGCAATTGAGGGATTAAAGGATAAAAACTACATAACAGAACCGCTGAGTCTAGTAGAAAACCCAAAAGTTCCTCAAGATGCAGCTGTTGTTATAGTAGCTAGCCCCAAACGAGGGCTATTTGAAGCCGAAGTCAAAGCCTTGCAAGAATATCTAAATCGAGGCGGTAGCTTACTGTTAATGATAGATCCTAATACCGATCCCAAACTTGACAGCTTGTTAAAAGAGTGGGGCGTTCGTTTGGATACTCGTTTAGCAGTGGATGTTTCAAGTGAAAACGTCGTGGGACTTGGCCCTGCTGCGCCCTTGGTGACAGAATACGGACAACATCCGATTACCAAAGATTTCCGCAACGATATTTCTTTTTATCCCATTGCCCGACCTCTGGAAATTACACCTGTACCCGGTGTTGAAGCTACTCCTTTACTGCGAACCAAACAGTATCCCCTTAGCTGGGCAGAAAGCGATCTAGAAAGCGAAAAATTGGAATTTAATCCAGATAAAGACCTCAAAGGGCCTCTCACCTTAGGTGTTGCCTTAACAAGAAAACAAACACCCAAATCTACTTCCGCTACACCGACACCGACGCCTACGCCCCTACCATCGCCAACCACCCAAAACAAAACTTCGCCGACACCTACATCGCTACCATCACCAACTACCAACAAAACTTCGCCTACGCCGACACCTACATCGCTACCATCACCAACTACCCAAAACAAAACTTCGCCGACACCGACACCTACACCGCTACCATCACCAACCACCCAAAACAAAACTTCCTCCACCCCCGCATCCTCCGCATCTCCCCTCTCTCCCTCATCTCAAACACCTACTGAGTCAAGGCTGGTCGTTTTCGGAAACTCTAACTTTGCCACCGATGGGTTGTTTGATAGGCAACTAAATGGAGATGTATTTCTCAACTCAGTTACTTGGCTCAATCAACAAGATAAGCAACCCCTTTCTATTCGCCCCAAAGAACCGAACAATCGCCGACTAACTCTAACAAGTAACGAAGGCAATGTTTTAACACTGTCATCTTTATTACTTTTACCCCTCAGCGGATTTGCAGCAGCACTTATTCTCTGGTGGAAACGAAGGTAAAAAAGGAGTGGGGAGATGGGGAGATAGAGAAGTGTGGGGAGTGTGGGGAGAGAGGGGGGCAGGGGGAGAGGTTAAAGGTTAAAGGGAAAAGGAATAAATTTAATCTTTCACCTTTTCCCCTTACCCCTTTCCCTTTCCCCATACCTCATGCCCAATGACCAATGACTAATGACTAATGACTAATGACGAAAAAATGAAATTGCCACGAACAACTTTAATTTTGGTACTACTAGCGCTGGGTTTAGGGAGTTTTGTTTATTTCTATGAAATTAAAGGTGCCACTCAGCGACAAGAAATTAAAGAGGAAAAGCAGCGAATTTTCTCTTTTGCCGAAGATGATGTGCAAGCTTTAACAGTAAAGACAAAAAAACTCACTCTGAATTTGGAACGTAGCAATCAATCTGATAATCCCAAATGGTTAATTAAATCTCCAATATCGGAACCAGCAAATGACGCTATTGTTTCTTATTTGACAGATTTGTTGGTCAAAGGTAAGAGCGATCGCACTTTGCCAACTCCAGCAAATCAACTTGGACAATTCGCTTTAGATCCACCACAAGCAACTATTAATATTACCCTGAAAAATCAGCAAAAACATCAATTAATTTTAGGAAAACAAAACTTTAATGGGGTTTTTTTATATGCTCAAACTGACACGACTACAAAACCCGATGGTAATGAAAATGTGCTATTAGTACCTATAGATTTTGAAAATGCCGTAAATCGGGAATTATCTGAGTGGAAACAACCCGTAGATAATGTTAAATCAACACCTTTGCCAAGCAATCTGCCTCTACCGACTCCCACAAAAGCCAAATAGGCAATCATAGAGTTCTCCTGTCTGTTAATATAACCTTCAATAGGGGCTAACATCTGTTAGCCCCTACTTCAAATATGGCTATTTTTTCTATTTTTAATCTAAAATCTAAAATTCTATGACCAATCCAACAGCAACATTGCTAATTTCGTGCCCCGATCGCCGGGGGCTAGTGGCGAAATTTGCGAATTTTATCTATTCTAATGGTGGTAATATTATCCATGCAGATCAGCATACAGATTTTGCTGCTGGGTTATTCCTTACCCGCATTGAATGGCAGTTAGATGGATTCAATTTACCGCGAGAGTTTATTGCACCGGCTTTTAATGCGATCGCTCAACCTTTAGGTGCTAAATGGGAACTGCATTTTTCTGATACTGTACCCCGAATTGCTATTTGGGTAAGTCGCCAAGACCATTGTTTATTTGACTTGATTTGGCGACAACGTGCTAAAGAATTTATCGCTGAAATTCCTTTAATTATCAGCAACCATTCTAGTTTAAAGGTTGTAGCAGAGCAATTTGGTATTGATTATAAGCATATTCCGATTACTAAAGAAAATAAACTCGAACAAGAAATTCAACAATTAGAATTACTCCGCCAATACAAAATCGATTTAGTTGTATTAGCCAAGTATATGCAGATTGTGAGCGCAGATTTTATTAAAAAATTTCCGCAAATTATCAATATTCATCACTCATTTTTACCAGCTTTTATCGGAGCAAATCCGTATCACCGAGCTTTTGAACGGGGTGTCAAAATTATTGGTGCAACTGCTCATTATGCCACTGCCGATTTAGATGCGGGGCCAATTATTGAACAGGATGTAGTGCGAGTTAGCCACCGAGATGAAGTAGAAGATTTGGTGAGAAAGGGCAAAGATTTAGAGCGAGTTGTATTAGCTAGAGCAGTGCGATCGCATTTGCAAAATCGTGTCTTAGTCTATGGTAATCGGACAGTAGTATTTGAATGATTTTGCATCTGAGCAAAACTAATTCGCAACTATATAAAAATTGTTTAATCGCCTTATTTCAGGTTATATTTTAACGAGTGATGCGATCGCTGCGATCAATTTTGAAGGCTCGACAGGTTTAGAGATATAGAGTTGAAATCCGGCTGCAAACACCTGTTTTTGTGTGGTTTCTGCGGCGTAAGCAGTTAGAGCGATCGCCGGAATTTCTGCTCCTAATTTGTTGGGCATTGCTCTTATTTTCCGAATCAACGTATATCCATCAACTTCTGGCATTCCTAAATCGCTCAACAGTAAATCTGGCTTTGATTTCATAATTGCATTCAGAGCTTCATTTGCTGATGCGGCTACCGTAACCACCGCTCCCTGTTGTTCTAATAGAAAGGCTAAAAACTCACGGGTATCAGCATCATCATCCACAACTAACAAATGTATTCCTTTTAGCGAATCATAAAGTATAGACAATGGATAAGGATTGTGTGATGCATTGCTATCTTTGCTTCCTAATTGCAGACTTGGTTGAAGTAGCGGAAGGCAAACTGTAAATGTCGCACCTTGTCCTTCTCCAAGGCTTTCTGCGGACACTGTACCGCCATGTAACTCAACTAATTGGCGCACAATTGCTAAACCAAGTCCTAATCCACCATAGCTTCGGTTTGTACCACTATCTGCTTGGCGAAAATACTCAAATACGTGTGGCAGAAAATCAGGACTAATACCTTTACCACTATCGCTAATTTTCAGTTGTACTTGAGAATTAATTTGTTGTAAATAAACTTTGATTTGTCCGCCAACTGGTGTAAATTTAATCGCATTAGAAAGCAGATTCCAAATAATTTGTTGAATGCGACTACTATCACCCTTTATCTGTCCAATTTGTTTATCTAAATGAAGATTAATTTGAATTGATTTTGCTTCTGCTGCCAATTCCACTGTCTCTAAGGCAGCTTCAATAGTAGAAATCAGATTAACGGTTTCTAAATTAAGTGCTAGTTTACCCCGGAGAATGCGGGAGATATCTAACAAGTCTTCAATTAACTGAGCTTGTAATTGAGCATTTCGTTCGATGGTTTCAAGCGCACGAGCAGTCGCAGCTGCATTTAATGAGCGATTTCTCAGTAACTTTGACCAACCCAAAATCGGACTCAAAGGAGAACGGAGTTCGTGAGAAACAATTGCCAAAAATTCATCTTTAATCCGGTTTGCTGTCTCGGCAACTTCTTTGGCGCGTTGGCGTTCTTCTGCGATCGCTAGAGCTTGGTCTCTGAGGTTTTTATATTCCTGAACTCTGAAGGTTAAATCTGTGAAATCTTCAATGGAAAATAAAGCATAAAATCCATCTCCATCGAATGCAGGCACAGTGGTAACAGTTGTGTGTTGAATGCGATATCTATCTTCTGATAATGTTACAGGAATAATATATTTATGCAGTTGAGAAGAAAAAATTGCTGGCGGCCCGCCTTCAAAAATTTGGCACAAACGGCTAGTATAACGAGGCTGATTCAAATGAGGAAAATATTCATGAATAGAATTTCCCAAAATCTTGCCTCTAGAAATTTTCGTCCATTCCTCTAAACAACTGTTCCAGAATAAAACAATATAATTTGACTGTAGAACAAAAGCTCCTAAAGGAATTTTATCTAAAAGGCTAAATTTTTCCTGAGCTTGTTCGATGATGTTCATTGTGCGATCGCAAGTTTAAATATTTTTATGTATGTAGCAAATTTTACTGGTATTTTATCAAAAATAATTCACAATTCAAGGGCAAAGTCACAGACTCTGATAAGTATAAGGCAGGAGGCAGGAGGCAGTGTTTCGACTACGCTCAACAACCAGGCAGAAGGTAGTGTTTCGACTACGCTCAACAACCAGGCAGGAGGCAGTTTTATGGGAGTTTTAAACCTCTACCTACTTAGCAAGTCTGTGAGGTTTTGAATATTGCCTTCACGCCAGATTCTTCACGAATTCAGAATTCTGAATTCAAATTCTGACTACTTTCTATCATATTATTTGTAACTCCTCGTTTATTGCATTAATCAACACATCGAAAGTACCTACCAAAAAGATTAAAAGAATATCTCCAAGAATTTCTAATTGTTCAATTGCGAATCTAGCTTGTGCCACTAAAATTTTTGAATTGTTTTCATCGGTAGATAACAATAAATTTTCAATTGTATCTTCTAAATATATGGGCAATGTATAGTTCACATGTTGCTTTAGCACATTAGTGAGCGAACCCATTACTCCATTGATGACAATGTTACCGATTTCGCTGAGGGTGCTAATTTTCACTGCATCTAAATCTGCTGACCCTGGTTCTTCGCCTGTAAGCACTGAAACCAATGTTGAGGCGCTATCAGTTGGAAAAATCAAGCCAGCAGTGCCATAGAAAGAACCTGTAAAGCCTAGTCTTACAGTTGCCAAGCTTTCATCATGAAATCGCGGTGCTAATTCTTGATAGGCATCTGAAACAGTTAACACTTTCAACAATGGAATTTCTAGTTGAATATGAGAATCTACCATCTCATTCAGTAGACTTGCTGCTCTACCAACTCCAATATTAATTAATTCTTGTAAGGCATCCAGTTCTTCTGCTGTGACATTCATCAAAGTTTATTCCTTAGTATTAACAACTGCTTGGACTGCCTTTCGCAATTCATTTTCTTTCACCGGTTTATTAATAAAATTCGCCGCTCCCAAGTTATAGCTTTGGTTGCGCGATCCTTCTTGGATATCAGCTGAGATGATAATTATGGGAATTTTTAATTCTTCTGCTTTCATGGCTTCCAGAAATTCAAACCCATTCATGTCTGGCATGAGAAGATCCGCTAACACACAATTTGGCTGATAGTTATGAACCATTTCTAATCCCTCCCGCCCGTTGCTTGCTTCTAGGATCTCATAACCATCCACTTGCAAATACTTGCGGATCATTCTGCGAGAAAAGGATGCATCATCGATAATTAAAACTAATGCCATCAATTTGATTATCAAATAACGAATAAATATAATTTTACAATTTCAGTTAACTTTCTACTACAAATGAATTATAAAACTAAACATCTATCCAAGGGAAGATATTGTTTAAAATTAAAATCAAATCAGTATTAACATAAGATATATAGATTTTGAGTTTATTAGTGCAATGGAGTCAAATGAGATTGACGATGATGATATAGAAGCATTTCTCGTTGAGAGCTATGAAAATCTAAATCAAATTGAACGAGATATTATTGAGCTAGAGAAAGCCTCTGTCAATGGAGAAGCATTAGTTCGGATTTATCGATCGCTCCACACCCTCAAAGGAAACTGTGGCTTTTTACCATTCCCTCATTTGGAGTCGCTTGCCCACGCTGGCGAGAATTTGCTTTCGTGTCTGCGCGATCGCCGATTAGCAATAACCCCTGAGATTATTAGTACTTTACTACAAACAGTTGACAGTATTAGGCAAATTCTTTCTCAAATCGCAGCTACTAAGCATGAAGGCGATCGCGATTATTCAGCCCTAATCGCAACTATAACGCAATTGCAGGAAACTGAACAAACACCGGAAATCTCTCAATTGCCTGTTAACACCCAAGTGTCAACACAAACAGATACAACAAATCCTGAGTCTGTCGATCTCAATGATGAAGCTGAATCAACCATCATCGCATCAGAATCTTCTCATATTCGAGTCAACGTTAATTTATTAGACCGGGTTATGAACCTGGTAGGCGAACTCGTTTTAACCCGCAATCAAATCCTTAAATTTAGTAACCAGTTTCAAGATCCTAGTTTTAGTGCTACCTGCCAGCAATTGAGCCTACTTACAGGGCAATTGCAGGAAGGGGTGATGAAAACTCGGCTGCAAGCAATTAGTATTATTTGGCAAAAGTTCCCTCGCGTCACACGCGATTTAGCCATCGCTGACGGTAAAGAAGTTGAGGTGGAAATGCAGGGGGGAGATACCGAACTAGACAAAAATATTATTGAAACAATTAAAGATCCGTTAACTCACTTAGTACGTAACTGCATCGATCATGGAATTGAGTTACCATCCCAGCGAGTTGCTTGTGGAAAGCCAGCTTGTGGCAAGCTATTTCTCAGAGCCTTTCATGAAAACGGCAAAGTAAATATTGAAATCGGCGATGATGGTCGCGGTCTCAATGCCAAACAACTCAAACAACGAGCGCAAGAACTTGGTTTAATCAATGCTGTGCAGGCTAACTCCATGAGCGAGTTAGAAGCGATAAACTTAATTTTCTTACCCGGCTTCTCCACTGCTCAACAAGTGACTAACCTTTCCGGGCGAGGGATGGGAATGGATATTGTCAAGAGCAATATTGAAAAAATTAATGGAACCATCGAAATTCATAGCCAGCAGGGACAAGGAACAACATTTAAAATCAAAATTCCCTTGACATTGGCAATTATTCCGGCATTGCTTGTTAGAAGTGGCGGCAATAGCTATGCTATTGGGCAAGAGAGTTTACAAGAGTTAGTACGCCTAGAAACACAGGCGGCACTTGATAAAATTGAGATGTTTTACGATGTGCCTGTGTATCCCTTGCGGGGTCATCTCGTGCCATTAGTCGATCTCAATCGAGTATTACAGTTGCCTAATAGTGCGACCAACTCAGAAACTGTGAGTATTGTAATTATTCAAGTTGACAACTTTCAATTTGGATTACTCGTAGACACAATTGAAGACATCCAGGATATTGTTGTCAAACCTTTAGGAAAACAGTTAAAGGCGCTATCGGTATTTTCCGGAGCGACAATTTTAGGGGATGGTTCAGTAGCATTAATTATTGATGTTGTTGGTTTGGCAAACCACTCTGGTGTAACTGCCAAAAAGCAATTACTCAGCCAAAACGCCGGAAATAGCCAAGAGCAACAGAGCGATCGCCAACTCATCTTACTATTTGAAGGCCCCCAAGGCGCACGTATGGGCATTCTTCTAGCAAATGCCTTGCGAATCGAAGAAATTTTAGCTTCTGCTGTCGAGAAAGTGGGTAACCAGTATGTCTTACAATCTTTCGGTCAAATTCTGCCACTCATCGACCTCCATCAAATATTCTTGCATAGCGATCGCCATTTACTTGAGCATCAAGATATGGGCGAAATCCAGATAGTCATTGTCTCTAGCAATTCAGAACTTAGTGTTGCGCTAGTGGTTGACCGCATTCTCGACATTGTAGAAGAACCACTAATAATAAAAGGCGTTCCTAGCAGGCCTGGCGTGCTTTTGTGCGCTGTCATTCAGGGACAAATTACAGAGATTCTCGACATTGAGGCTGTAATTCGCATCGCTAACCCTTACTTAGGAGCAGGGGGAGCAGGGGGAGCAGGGGAGGCAGGGGAGGCAAGGAGTATGGGGAGTAGAGGAAGCAGTGGGGGAAGATAATGAGTAAACAAGCTATTAAAGACCATAAAGACTTGGGAATTTATAAAATTGCTTTTGAAACAGCAATGAAAATTTTTGAGCTAACAAAAAAGTTTCCTGTAGAGGAACGATATTCTTTAACCGACCAAATTCGTCGTTCTTCTCGTTCAGTATGTGCCAATATGGCCGAAGCTTGGCGGAAACGCCGTTATGAAGCAGCATTTGTAGCTAAATTGAATGATTGTGTTCGCGAAGCGTGTCGTAGACAAGCTGAAGCATCTGAAACTCACACTTGGATCGAATTTGCCGTCAAATGCAACTATATAGATGTGCAGACAGGACGAGAACTTTACGCAAGTTACAACCAAGTTTTATCTGGTCTAGTAAATATGATTAATCATCCATCACCTTGGTTGATGAATCATTAATCTCATCTCCCCCTGCCCCCCTGCCTCCCCTGCCTCCCCTGCCCCCCTGCCCTTTCCTACTCATGGTTGAACAAAAAATTTGCACCTTTTTTCTTAAAGGAGTTTACTTTGGTATTGATGTACAACATGTTCAAGAAGTGATTCGCACCCAAGCAATCACTCCTGTACCTTTAGCACCGCCAGATATCTGTGGGTTGATTAATTTACGCGGACAAATTATTACTGTTATCGATTTGCAATATCGGTTAGAAATCAGCCAGCCAGAGACACAATCAATTACAAAACTTGTCGATGTAGCCCAGGGATTTAATATCATTGTATGTTCTGACGATGAAATAGTTAGTCTGCTGGTGGATGATGTTGGAGATGTCTTAGAGTTTCCCCAAAACACCTTTCAACCCCCACCCGCAACATTAAAAGGTAAAATGCGGCGAATGCTAGCAGGAGCTTACCCACTTCCAGAGGGATTTTTGCTAGTTTTAGACGCACAAAAAATTCTAAATGTTAATTTTACAAGTCAGGTTATTGAATAATTGAGGAGCGTTGAACAATGACTACAAATCGGGCTAGAAAAACAGAAACCTCTAAATCTAGTTCTGTGGAAAATACAGAGCCGCAAGCGACCGAGAATGAAATCTCAAAAGCCCAATTGCAAGCTTTATTAGTAGGATTAAAAGCAGCAAAAAATGGTGATTTTAGCGTTCGGTTATCAGTAGAAAATAATGAATTGAGTGAAATTGCCTCAGTTTTTAATGAATTGGTGAGTTTCAATCAAAACTTTGCTAGCGAAGTTACTCGCATGGCATCAGAGATTAGCATTCAAGGCAAGCTCGGTTCTCAAGCAGTTGTGAAAGCAGCAACGGGAAGTTGGAAAGAATTGCTAGACAACTTGAATCAAATGTCTCTGAATTTAAAAGAGCAAATAACAGAAATTAATCAGGTAACACTTGCCGTTGCCCAAGGAAATTTGTCCAAGCAAATCGAGGCTAGCAATACAGGAGAGTTTAAGCAGCTTACCAGTAATGCAAATCAGATGATTACCAGCCTGAAGTCATCCATTAGACAGATGACAGAAGTCGCAACAGCAGTGGCTTCTTCTTCAGAAGAACTAACCGCAGTTAGCAAAGAAATGACTCACAACGCCGAACAAACAGCCGAACAGGCGACTTTAGCCTCCGCCTCTGCCGAACAGGTAAGTCAAAATACCAATACAGTTGTGACGGCGGTGGAAGAAATGAATGCCAGCATTCGAGAAATTGCTAAGACTGTTACCGAAGGCGCAAAAGTTACCATTGAGGCAGTTAAAACAACCGATCGCACTAACCAGACAATTAACAAACTCGCTCAAAGCAGTACTGAAATTGGTAAAGTCATCAAAGTAATTACTGCGATCGCCGGACAAACAAACTTGCTAGCACTCAACGCTACCATCGAAGCCGCAAGAGCCGGAGATGCAGGCAGAGGATTTGCAGTAGTCGCAAACGAGGTAAAAGAATTAGCCAAACAAACCGCCAATGCCACCGAAGATATTAGCCAGCGAATTGAAGCGATTCAGACAGATACAAAGGATGCCGTTGCAGCCATTACTCAGATTACCGACATTATCAACCAAATCAACGACTTACAAAACACCATCGCCAGCGCTATTGAGGAGCAAACAGCAACAACAAATGAAATTAGTCGAAATATCGCCGAGGCAGCCAAAGGAACATCAGATATTGCCAAAAGTATCGCAATTGTGGCGCTCAATACTCAAACTACCACAGCTGGCACCAGCAATACATTAGAGGCAGCCACAGAACTATCCCGTATGGCAGTAGATTTGCACAAAGTCATCAACCAGTTTAAATATTAGTGGGAGGCAGAGGGGCAGAGGGGCAGAGGGGCAGGGGGGCAGGGGGGCAGGGGGAGCAGGGGAGGCAGGGGAAGTAAGAATGAGCGTTTGATACTCATTAATGAACCTCAGAACTGCGTTAATGAGTGTTTAATACTCATTAATGAACCTCAGAACTCCATTAATGAGTGTTTGATACTCATTAATGAACCTCAGAACTCCATTAATGAGTCTTTGATATTCATTAATGAACCTTAGAACTCCATTAATGAGTCTTTGATATTCATTAATAAACCTCAGAACTCCATTAATGAGTGTTTGATATTCATTAATGAACCTTAGAACTCCATTAATGAGTGTTTGATATTCATTAATAAACCTCAGAACTTTACTCCCCTGCCTCCCCTGCCTCCCCTGCCCCTCTGCCCCTCTGCCCCCTGCCCCCCTGCCCCCCTGCCCCCCTGCCCCTCTGCCCCCCAACCCCAGCCCCCAATGCCAAAAATCCGCGTACTAATTGTTGATGATGCAGTAGTTGTTAGGAGTCGAGTTAGTAAAATATTGTCCAGCGATCCGGAACTAGAAGTGGTGGGAGTTGCGGCTAATGGTCGGATTGCTTTGGCTAAGATACCCAGAGTTAATCCTGATGTCGTCATCCTGGATATCGAAATGCCGGAAATGGATGGTTTACAAACTCTATCTGCTATTCGACAGATCTATCCGCACTTGCCAGTGATTATGTTCAGCACTTCTACGCGTACTGGAGCGATCGCTACTATTGAAGCTCTTTCTTTAGGTGCTTCAGATTATGCAACAAAACCCAGTAACTTAGGAAGTGTAGAAGCAACTAATAAATATATTCAGGAAGATCTAATTCCTAAAATTAAGGTATTTGGTGGATTTTGGACACCAAGCGCCATTGCCGAGCCTGTTATTTTTCCCGTTAAAAGCCACCAGCCAGTGGAAGTTGTGGCAATTGGTGTTTCTACCGGAGGCCCTAATGCTCTAACTGTAGTGTTGGGAAAACTTCCAGCTGATTTATCAGTGCCGATTTTAATAGTCCAACACATGCCGCCAATGTTTACGAAACTACTAGCAGAGCAATTATCCTCCAAGTGTCAAATTCCAATCCATGAAGCGGTTCCCGGACAGATATTAGAACCTGGACATGCTTGGATTGCACCAGGAGATTATCATCTAATTGTGGAACGCGACAAAACTGCGGTTCGCCTTGCTACTCATCAAGCATCCCCGGAAAATTCCTGTCGTCCTTCCGTGGATGTTCTCTTCCGTTCGGTTGCAGAGGTTTATGGTGCGGGGGCGATCGCAGTTATCCTTACGGGTATGGGGCAAGATGGATTACAAGGCTGTAAGTGCATTCGCGAGGCTGGCGGACAGGTACTTGCACAAGACAAAGCTACTAGCGTGGTGTGGGGAATGCCAGGTTTTGTGATTAATGCCGGACTTGCCAATCAAATTTTGCCGCTTAACCGAATTGCCGATGAAATTATGCACAGAATTGGTTACAATCAAATTTCTATTTCAGGTCTGTAATGAAACAGACTATGGCTGTCAGCACTGCTAATTTTGAGTATCTTCGTCAATTAGTTCGCGAGCATTCTGGGATTGTATTATTTGCCGATAAAACCTATCTGGCAGAGTTACATTTACAGCCAATTGTGGAATCATCAGGATTCGCTTCTATCGCCGAATTAATTACTCACTTACGAAATCATCCGTTTAATAATCTTCACGTCCAGACAATCGAGGCTTTAGTCACCACCGAAACTTCATTTTTTCGGGATAAACATCCTTTTGAAGCACTCAAACAATACGTGCTACCAGAGTTAATTAAACAAAGAGCGATTGAGCGATCGCTTAATATTTGGTGTGCTGCCTGCTCCAACGGACAAGAACCTTATAGCATAGCCATATTAATTCATGAACATTTTCCTGTGCTTGTCAATTGGTCTTTAAACCTAATTGCTAGTGATTTTTCTACCAAAGTTTTAGCCCGTGCCCGCCAAGGGCATTATAACCAGTTGGAAATTAATCGTGGACTACCAAAAAATATTCGTGACAGATACTTTCAAAGGCTAGAAAATAACTGGCAAATCAATCCAGAAATTCGTCAAATGGTTGATTTTCATCAATTTAATCTCGTGCAAACTTGGCCGTGTCTACCACAATTTGATGTTATCTTTTTACGCAATGTTTTAATCTACTTTGATGTTGTCACCAAGAAAGATTTACTAAAAAAGGTAAAGCAACAATTAAGGCCGGATGGCTACTTGTTTCTTGGTAGTGGTGAAACAACAATTAACCTAGATGCATCATTCAAGGTAGTTAAATTTAACAACCATATATGCTATCAATTGCACAATCCTTAAATCAATACAGCAGAATTCACAATTATAATAGCCCCGTGCCTAACTTTAAAACCTATGTTCCCTGCTATACTTCACTTAAGCGGGTCGTGTCCCCAATTCTTTAAAGAATAATACCAGCGCGTGTCTTTCAAATCGCCCGAAGGTTGCTGTGCGCTATGACGGTGAACGTAACTAACAACTTTCTTCATGTGCGAGAGGTCATCGTCGCTGTAGTCATCTTTTTTCTCTAACAATTCGATAATACGCCGCCCGGATTTATGACCAATTGACTCGTCATCGCCATCCTTTTGTCCTACACTTTGTGACTCATCTGTGTCTAGCCAAGCTTCTAGTTCTTTGGGTGTCATATTGACAGCTTGATGAAACTCGTCAACGACTGATTTGGTATCTTTACTCATGGCTAAGAATTAGTCCTCTAACTTTTCAAGAGCATCAGGCTTGTGGGCAGCCTCTTTTCCTGTCTTATCGCTTTCGACTATGTACTGGGGGTTATCTTCACTAGCTGCAACATGGTGTTTTTTAATATCTGTTGGTGAGGTGACTTTCTTCACTACTTCGCCAGTTGTCTCGCCTTGTGAAGTTTTCCATTCAACGCGATCGCCCTTTTTAAATTCCTCAGCCATAATCATCTCTTGTTTGAAGTTTTATACTTACTCTCGTTACATTTTGTCTGTAATTTCCAAAGCAGCCATCATTCTAGTGATAGATAAAACATCTGTTATTAATTTATATCTTTTGGCTAGCAAACAAATAGAATTTACTTCTACAGTCAGACAATAAACAATACATAAAGAATAGACTTCTTGTATAAGTCGGGAAAAGGTGAAGGGAAAAGTTTGGTATTTTCCCTTTCCTTTGTTGACACAGAGTAACTTTCTGAACCCAAGCTTATTGGGTTAAATTAGATGCCGATGCTATTGGTAACAAGCCTTGGTTTGAGATAGTTATACTTTATTAAACGGCTCTTATTATTCAACTCAATTTTTCGTTCTACCTCATTCAAATCTTGCTGAAATGTAGCTACAATATCCTGAGCTTCTGGGTCTGCAAACTTATCGTCATAGTAGCCTAATCTGTCATAACGGTAAGCTGAGAGGATGAATAAAATTGATAATTGATCGGCAGTTTGCTTCGGTGGTGGCAGAAATGATAATAGACTTTTGCGGTCAGGAATAGTGCCTTCTGATGTCATTTGTTTATAACCAGCAAGCGGCATATTCGGCATGAAGGTCATATATTCATATTGTGGATAGTTCACAGCAGCGTGTTGCGGGCCGCAAGTGAAAATTACCGCAGTAGCAATATCAATTAATTGTTCTAATTTTTCAATGCGATCGGGAACGCCTTTAACTCGTCCGCCTGATTGAGAAACTAGTTCCTGCGCCCAAGCTTGTAATTCAAAGTCTGCTGTCAAATCTTCGGGAGTTTTGTAGTATAAATTCAAGTATTCAGACACAAACTTTTTAATGGCATTCCACAATAGCATCCCATCATCTCGATAGGGATAGTGAGGTAATTTTTGTGCATCATCTACACCACGGTTTTTGATTTCTGTGGGTAAGGCAAACTCATCTAAGCTCCATTCTTTATAAGCATTAACAACAATCTGTAGTGATTCTTTCAGAGTTCCAGCTAGCAATTCATCAACAGGGCCGCCTCTATTAACTAAGCGCTTGCGACCCAAATCATTATTAGCCAACATGAAACGGAAGTGGGGTTTTAGTAATAAATTAAGAGGGTGATTATCAGCTAATTGACGGGCTGTGACAATGGCGAAAGGTTCCATAACAAAGTGAGTTCGACAAAGATGGCTACTCATTTCATGATGGTTAGCATCAGCGATTTGAACGCATAGTTTGGCATGAAACCAAGCTAAAGGATCGTCAAAAGGTGTGATTAGTTGGCTTTGTTTACCGGCTGCGGGATTGAGTTGAATGGCAATAGGTACAAGTTGACCGCGATCGCTAAAGCCAGAACTACGCCAACAGAAAAAAGCTAAGGGTGTTGGTAAATACTTTCTACCTCTTTCGTAAGTGCCTCCTTTAACAAAGGAAAGCGGCCTGTAATCGGTTATATATAAATTTCCATTGTCAAGTTTTTCTGCCAAATTGATAGATTCGCCAAATTTTCGTTGTAATTCTTGAATAGTAAACTCGAAGTCCGAAGGCATCTCTTTAATTTGGCGTAAAGCCATAGGATTTGCCCCACACAGCCTTTGTTCGCAAAACGAGTCATCAGTTTGGTATGTTTTGATGACACTAGGTTTAGGCAAGACTGGAAAATAGTCTTCATAGTCTTGCAATTCATCCAAAGGGTCCCATAAAGAATGAGTTTTGACAGCCAACATATTGATAGGAAGCTCTGCCGTTTCTACTGCACGTTCAGCAATATATCTGGTAGAAAAATTTTCGACGGCAGGTACATCTTTAAGCATTGCCATCGGCGGTAAAAAATCGTAATCGAATTCGTATTCTTCTTGCTTACGCTCTAAGAAAGATTTGCGTTTTGTTGGGTCGGGGTCATTTTGAGGAAGGTATGGTTTCATAAGCTTTGATGAAGTTTGAGTAAGCAAAATAATAAGTTAGTTAACTAGCTAAAACATAGTTAACTAACTTAGGAAGCTTGTTATTGAATTAAGTTTAAAGAGAGTTTTTTCATACAAATAAATATGACTCTATAAAATTTATAGTTTGAAACTGCTGATGACTAATCAGAGTTATTAATTGTCTTTATGCAGAGTATCTATTTTTTGTAAAAATTCTTTACTTATAGCGTTTTTCATATATTGGTAGGGGCTTTACAGCTGTCATACGTGTCAACTTAACGTCAAACCCTGGTGAAAACGTGATGAGCGAGTTCTACTCACTTACCATCAAGATCCGCGTTACCCCACCCCGGTTTTGCTGGCGCAAAACCGGGGTGGGGTAAATGCCTGTGGAACAAGCGTTTGAGCTTAAGTTGACACTAATGCACAGCTGTAAAGCCCCTACAACGCGGTCTATTTACCTGAAAATTGCTGTAATATTCAAATCCCAGTCTGAAAAAGAAAAGGGACTGAAGACTGATTTATTATTCGCCCCCCTGCTCCCCCTGCCTCCCCTGCCCCCCTGCCTCCCCTGCCTCCTAGTCCCAAAGCAAAGCTATAGCCCGTGGTAGATATGGCGCATAATGAAGAAAGATTAAGCACATCTCAGAAAACCGTCGATGAGCCAGACTAGCCTAAATTTAGTTGCAATATCTATCTTTCTCATGACACTATCGGCACTGTTGGGGCCATTCTTTAACTTATCGCCAACAGTACCGGCGCTTGCTACCTTCGCTATTTTGGGGATAGCGACTTTTGACAGCTTTAGCTTACAAGGTAGGGGCGGTACTATCTTTTTGGATTGGATTGCTGGTTTTTCGAGCGAACACCGCGATCGCATTATCCACCACGAAGCAGGACATTTCTTAGTTGCTCACCTGTTGGGTATTCCTGTGACCGGCTACACCCTCAGTGCTTGGGAAGCCTGGAAGCAAGGGCAAGGCGGACAAGGCGGCGTTACGTTTGATGATAGTGAATTAGCATCTCAACTAGAAGTAGGTAAAATCACTGCCCAGATGCTAGACCGCTACTGCACTGTTTGGATGGCGGGTATTGCTGCGGAAACCTTAGTTTTTAACAATGCTGAGGGTGGAGCTGATGATAAAAATAAGTTAATAAAAGTCTTGACAGTTTTAGGTTTTTCTGAATCAGTTTATCAACAAAAAATGCGGTTTCATGCCCTGCAAGCAAAAACCCTACTACAAGAAAATTGGTCTAACTATGAAGCTTTAGTTAATGCCATGCGACAACGCAGTTCGGTAGAAGATTGTCGGGAAAAGTTGGGAGTAGGGCATGGGGCATAGGGCAAGTGGGAGATAGAGAAGTGTGGGGAGTGTGGGGAGTGTGGGGAGTGTGGGGGGAAAGAGAATTTATGCTTCCCCCTCTTCCCCTTCCTCCCACACCTGCTGCTTGCCCAATGCGCCATGCCCAATGCCCTGTTTGGCCAATGCCTCATTCCCACTTTTACGAAGAAACAGCCTTCAAATGTGGAACATGAGATAAATACTTGGAGCCAATAACCCGATTACGTCCAGTAGTTTTAGCCTGTAGTAAGCATTGATCGGCACGATTGAGCAGACTTTCTCCTTGCTCGTCATCGTCGGCTTCTAAACAGGCTGTGCCTAAACTAATGGTGATATTAATTGTAAGTTTATTACTGAGTGCAAATGGTTCTTCGCTGACTATACGATTGAGACGACGGGCTACAATTAGTGCTTCGTCACCGTTAGTGTTAGCTAGAAGAATTACAAATTCTTCACCACCATAGCGAAATGCAGTGTCTTGAAAACGCAGATTGTGTCGTAGACGCTGACACAATAGCTGCAAAAGGCGATCGCCAAGTAAATGCCCATGAGTATCGTTAACTTTTTTGAAATGATCTACATCCAAAATAATCAAACTTAGGGAACTTTTCTGACTTCTCGCTTTTTTAATCTGCCTGGGTAAATCCCATTCTAAAGCACGGCGATTACTTAATTCTGTTAATGAATCGGCTAAGGCGATCGCTGATAATAAATCATTAGTCCGAAGCAAATCTCGGTATTTGTGCGCCTTCCGCAAACCAACGGTCAATTGAGCAAGTATTAGCCCATGATTGGCGGTCAATTCTGCCAAGTTATGCTCTGCTGTTTCATCAATCAGATGCCAAATATAAGCATCGGCTCCTTGCTTTAACATCGCAGCAGTCATTTCTAATTCCCTGTGCCAACCATATTTTTTTCTATCAGTTAGCTGTTGGTGACGATCTTCAAACAAAATACAGTAGATCCACGATAGCTTCGTCCGATCTTTCAACCAATTGCACAATTCCATACTGCCATCTAGGCTAGCCTGCACAAGTATGATATCTGGGGGTGTCATTTGAATGTACGACACCGCCTGATTTAGATTATCAATAACTTCTACATTAAAAGCGATCGCATAACGTATCTGATCTGGAAGTGTGTTGCGAAAGTTATTATTTCCAAAAACCAAAATGGAAATATTCATTGCTTTTTTACAGGATTTCAACTCTCAGAAAATTAATTAAAGTAAAACTTGCTTGCTTTTGTTATCTAAAAATAAATTTACCGAATTGCACGAAAGTAAAAACTCGCAAACCAAAAAATAAGAAGTAACAATGGTTCCTCGACCATAACTTTATTTCAGGTAATTTTGTTTTTTATTTGAGGTTTTTACTTTTAATAATTCTTTCGGCTCACTTATATTTCTTGCTATATGATTTTTTAACCCTAAATTTAAAAATAGCTCTCATTTTTAATCTCCTCTTAAGACTTTCTCGTTATTAGTACGATTGCTTAAACTTACATTTATAAAGACTAATGTCTTATTTACAGAATATTTTTAAAACAGTATAAATACTGAATATTTTACGGCCGTATATAAACCATTGCTGTAGTTTCTTGGATGTTATTTTTCTGTGGTAATTACCATAAGAAAGAACTTTTAATCATCAGTAACCATGCCAGCAAAATTGCTGAAAATTTCAAAAATAAAAAATTTATGAAGTTTTCATTTAACCGTAAAAACCGAAGTTTTGTAAATATGAAAAATACTAACTTAAGCCGATTGAATGTCATTCCTCTGTGTAAACCCGACTCTTCAAAGAAAAGAGGCTTTTAGCCGCCCTGAAGCTTCAGTAAGCGGGTTCGGAGGTTACATACATTTGCTTTATATTTGTTCGATTTGACCTATTTACTTATCCACCATCTGAGTCTTTTCCTTTAGAGACTAGCTTTCGATCGCCCATTAGGAAAAAAGGTAAATCAAATACTACAAAACTACCTCCGGTAGGAAGAAGTTTTGCACATGGTGATGTACCCTAAAATTACTGAGCGGACTCGTAAGGCAATAAATTCAGTATTTTGCTCGTGTTAATAGCAGAAAAATTTTTCTACTTAGATTTTTCGTGTTGGTTTACTTAATTCACATTTTTTTGATTTGCGAGAAATACTATCGATGTACAAAAAGACTAAATAAAAAACGAGATGTCAAAATGTACCCCTAATGTGGGGAAATTAGTTGAATTCCACCCCTGAATTAGGAGCGGAAATTAAAGAAAAAGATTTTGTTAGCGTAGCCTAAAATATTAAAATGTCAACTTTTGTAACAAACGAAGATTAAATTTAGTAACCTTCAACGTTATAACCAGCAGCAACAATTACCTGCTTGATTGATTCTTCAGATGCTGCGGATTCCACGGTAACGGTTTTAGCGTTAACATCAACATCCACCTTGGCATCGGGTTCCATTACATGAATTGATTCAGTAATTGTTTCTGCACATCCTTCACAAGCAATATTTGATACTTTCAGTTTTAGTGCCATTTGTTACCTTAATATGGGATTTTTAAATTATTTCTTAAGGATTAGAATAAACCAGCGCCTAGCGATCGCACATCCTACTAGAGTCAGGAAATCGCCTAAAAGCATCACAATCGCTGCATTAATCTTCCTAGCTCACACAGATGGCTGGCAGCAATATGAAACAAAATGCAAGAATATATAAAGCTGCTTATGGAAATACACTTAATGCCAAAGCAAAAGTCAAAAGGCAGATAATAGTTAACTGTTGGCTGTTCGTCGTCATCAGTCAACTGTCATCAATCAACCGTCATCAGTCAAAAGTTAAAAACTCCCATGTCTTCAAATCCCCAACACTTCAGCGGTAACGAAATTCGCAAAACATTTCTAGACTTCTATGCCCAACGGGGTCACCAAATCCTGCCAAGTGCCTCCCTCGTGCCTGAAGATCCAACCGTGCTGCTGACGATCGCGGGGATGCTACCATTTAAGCCAATATTCCTGGGACAGCGCACGCCAGAATTTAAGCGGGCTACGACTTCCCAAAAGTGTATCCGCACCAACGATATCGAAAACGTCGGCCGCACCAAACGCCATCACACGTTCTTTGAAATGCTGGGTAATTTCAGCTTTGGTGATTATTTTAAAGAACAAGCGATCGCTTGGGGTTGGGAAATTAGTACGCAAGTCTTTGGCTTATCCCCAAAAAACCTCGTCGTCAGCGTTTTTAAAGATGATGATGAAGCCTTTGCTATCTGGCGGGATCGAATCGGTGTGCCAGAAGCGAGAATTAAGCGCTTGGGCGAAGATGATAACTTTTGGGTATCCGGCCCCACAGGCCCTTGCGGCCCTTGTTCTGAGATTTATTACGACTTCCACCCAGAACGCGGCGACGAAAATATAGATTTAGAAGACGATACGCGGTTTATCGAGTTCTATAATCTCGTGTTCATGCAATATAACCGGGATGCTAGCGGCAATTTAACGCCACTGCAAAACAAGAACATCGACACCGGCATGGGTTTGGAAAGAATAGCGCAAATTCTCCAAAAGGTGCCGAATAACTACGAAACTGACCTGATTTTCCCAATTATCGAAACAGCAGCCCGAATTGCTGGCATTGATTACCACACCAGTGATGAGAAAACCAAAGTTTCCCTAAAAGTTATCGGAGATCACGTTCGTTCCGTCGTCCACATGATTGCCGATGAAATCCGCGCCTCCAACGTCGGACGGGGTTACGTGTTGCGGCGATTAATTCGGCGTGTAGTGCGTCATGGGCGATTAATTGGGATTAGTGGTGAATTTATTACCCAAGTTGCCGAAACTGCGATCGCTCTTACAGAATCAGCTTACCCCAACGTGCGGCAACGAGAAGCAGCAATTAAAGCTGAGTTGCAACGCGAAGAATCTAATTTCCTGAAAACTCTGGATAGAGGGGAAAAACTTTTAGAAGAAATTATCCAAGAAGTGAAACAGCTAGGCAAAACCTCTATTAGCGGTGAAAGTGCCTTTACTTTATATGACACCTACGGTTTTCCCTTAGAACTCACCCAAGAAATCGCTGAAGAAAATCATCTGACGGTGGATGAAGTGGGTTTTGATGCCGAAATGCAAAAGCAGGTGGAACGCGCTAAAGCAGCACACGAAACCATCGATTTAACTGTCCAAGGTTCCCTCGACAAATTAGCAGAACACGTCCACGCTACCGAGTTCTTGGGGTACACCCAACCGACGACGACGGCAAAAGTCGAAGCGATTTTGGTAGAAGGCGTTTCCCAAGAAGAAGCAGAAGCCGGAACAGAAGTACAAATTGTGCTTGACAAAACGCCATTTTATGCAGAGTCAGGGGGACAAATTGGCGATCGCGGTTATATCTCCGGCGATGGTGTTTCGGCTTCGCTCAACACAGGCATCGTGATTCGCGTAGAAGATGTGAAGAAAGAGTCAGATTTCTTCGTTCACTTCGGACGCATCGAACGCGGTACACTCCGTGTAGGAGATGCTGTAACTGCCCAAATTGACGCAGCTTGTCGCCGTCGCGCCCAAGCTAACCATACCGCAACCCACTTACTACAAGCGGCGTTAAAGAAAATTGTCGATGATGGCATATCGCAAGCAGGTTCCCTCGTTTCCTTTGACAGATTGCGCTTTGACTTCAACTGTCCCCGTGCGTTGACAGCAGAGGAAGTCCAACAAATTGAAGAACAGGTAAATACTTGGATTGCTGAAGCCCACAGCGCCAAAGTGGAAGTATTACCTTTAGCCGAAGCCAAAGCTAGGGGTGCCGTTGCCATGTTTGGGGAAAAATACGGAGAAGAAGTGCGAGTAATCGACTTTCCTAGCGTATCAATGGAACTGTGTGGTGGTACACACGTCAGTAATACTGCTGAAATTGGCGTCTTTAAGATTATTTCCGAAGCGGGAGTTGCTTCTGGAGTGCGACGCATTGAAGCTGTTTCGGGGCCTGCGGTGTTGGATTATCTCAACGTGCGGGATAAAGTAGTTAAAGATTTGAGCGATCGCTTTAAAGTCAAACCCGAAGAATTACCGGATAGAATCACAAGTCTGCAAACCGAACTGCGAACAGCCGAAAAGCAGCTAGAATCTTTGAAAGGACAGTTGGCGATCGCAAAATCTGACAGCTTGCTACAAACAGCTGAAAATGTCGGCGATTTTAAAGTTATCATCGCCCAATTAGAAGACGTTGACGCAGAATCATTGAAAACCGCAGCCGAACGCTTATTGCAAAAAATCGGTAATGGTGCGGTGGTGCTGGGTTCTGTTCCCGAAGCTGGAAAAGTCAGTATAGTTGCGGCCTTTAGTCCAGAAGTTAACAAAAAAGGACTGCAAGCTGGTAAATTTGTGGGAGCGATCGCTAAAATCTGCGGTGGCGGCGGCGGCGGCAGACCAAACTTAGCCCAAGCCGGCGGTAGAGATGCGAGTAAGTTGCCAGAGGCGTTGGCACAGGCACAAAGTGAGTTAAAATCCGCGTTAGCCTAACTTTCTTTTTATTGAAGGAAGGGAGAAATTTTTAGCTATCTTTTCTCCCTTCTCCATTAGTATCTACAGTAAATTTAAGTAATGAAAAATCATCTACCCTTTGCTAAATCGGCATAAATTACAATTTCTACACCTAAAACTATTAATAGTACTAGTTCAATCCAACAAAGGACTTGAATAATCCCAAGGGGTTGTGGTATCAAAATCCAAAACGCTATTAATCCCACTATTCCAGAAAAAACAAATGTTATTTGATCGATAATTAGCTGTGCTATTTTGCGTCGTTTCCGCCGCTGGTCGTTTCTATGAGTAATTTCCCAACCAAAAATAGACTCGATATCATCATTACCAGTCTCTTGTTTGATTTTTTCAACCAAAGTCAGGCGAATATACTTACCAATAGCAGTAATTTTTTCATCATTAACTAGATAATTCCAACCAAGAATTAGACAAACCCAAGGGATAACAAGAAGTGCATAATAGTTAGCTTTATTAGAGACTGCGAAAGAGATAACTGCACCAAAAACCCCAAGTGTTACGTAAAGCAAGTTGTCGCGAAAGCCAATGCGTTGAGTTTGCTCATCCTTGAGTTTTTCATATTCTTGAAGATAAACTTCTAATACCAATTCTCTAAAAGTTGGCAACAGATGAGAGAATCAGATAAAAGCAGATGAAGGAAGAAAAATGTCAGGGGTATATCAGCTAGATATTATTGAGACTGTCGCAGAACTCAAAGAGTTACTGGCAATACAAAAAACAGCAATTGCTAAAGAAAGAGTGCAGTTATTGTATTTACTCAAAACCAGGCATAGTCAGACAATTTCTCAAGCAGCAGAAATGATTGGTCGCAATCGAGTCACAGTACACAAGTGGATTCAACAGTACAAAACAGGCGGCATTGAAGGACTATTAAAACGAAAATCTTCGCCAGGAAGACCAAGAACTATCCCAAACTGGGCAGAAAAAGCATTAGATAAAAGATTGCAAGAACCATTTGGATTTAATGGTTATCAAGAAATTGTCGAGTGGCTAGAACAGTCCTTGGGAATAAATTCTTGCTACAAGACAGTTCACAAACTGGTTTATTACCGTTTGGAGTCATCGCCAAAAGTACCACGCCCCAAAAGCTTTGAACAATCAAAAACTAAAGTAGAGGCATTTAAAAAAACCTTGCACACAACCTAGTAATGCTGTCTTGGTTTTGCTTAACAGTTTTATGCACAACAAAAACTATTCGTTTAAAGAAAAAAGTTGGACAGGAGTCGATACACTTGGGTTAAGAAATTGATCTGTTAAGGCAGGCAGGGGGAGCAGAGGAGGCAAAGGGAGAAAAAAGCTTAATTGAACGGTTTTGGGACAGGAGTAGTAGCCTGTCAAAAAGATTTTGGCAAGCGGGGAAATTGGTAAAGGCGATCGCTCGTCTTTGCTACAGCACCTCAAGGCACTGGAGGAAGCGGCGGTTGGTAGCTGCTGTCTTCTGCCAAAGTCGAGGGATCAACGGGGTGTAAGCCGAGGGTGAAGAAGGAGGAGCAGCAGTTTACGAGGGGACTATGTACCATTTGCACCTTAACTCTCATCAGCAGATTGTAAAACAATTTCGTACAACTGTAGGCTAATGCGGAAATCAGCAGTAACAATCAACCGATCAATCAATGGTTTAATAGCTGGAATTAGTTTCTGTTTTTTCGCTTGTAATAAGACTCCAAGTAAACCTATTACATTTAGCCCTAAACTAGTAGCAACCGCTCGTCCTCGACGTTCATCCATTAATAATAAGTCAGCTTTAAGTTCTGTCGATAAAATAATCGCTTCGGCTTCTCCCAAGTCAATATTGTTGTGATTTTGCTGAATATTTATAACTTGTTGGGAATTAACAACAGCTATGGCTTGAATCCAAGCTAGCTGTTGTACTTCGGCTGCACCAGGAACAATCTTATCTACACCTACCATCTCATCATAAACAGCTTTGGGAATGGTAATCTTACCGTACAACTGGTGCAGTAAATCTAATTGACCAATGGCTGCTAAGTTTGTAATCGGTGATGTATCGCTAACTATAATCACAGCAAACCCATTGATTGCAGTGTCCGCACATCGGACTGGAAGTCTTCAACATCATAGTTGGTGTATAAACCACGTTTGGCTAGTTCATGCTGAAATTCAACTACCGTGATACCTGTCCAGGCTCGGACTTTACCACTGCTAATTTTACCTTGCTGGTAAAGTAAGATGGCAATTTCTAATTTTAGTTCATCCTCAGTCATGTTTGAGGCTCCGAGGATGTCATCAGGAATTATGACGCTCATAAAGTAGAATCGCCTCTAAGTCTTTGAGTAGTTTAACTTGTGATGGGAAAAAATTAAGGAACATTACCATGCTGGAAGAATCATGCTCATTGCTTGCCTGCACTGTCTTTTTAGGCAGCGTCAGGAGTATATCGCTAAAACCTTAAATAAATTCTAATTTACATTTGCTGAAGATTAATACACATTGGCAACAAACCAAAGCAAGGGCGATCGCCCACAGCCATCCCCAATCCGATAAAATTCATCAGTAGAACTGAAGTTGCACCCCAAGGAAAGTAATTGAGCCAGAGTTCACCAACCTCACCCAACCGAAAACTGAAGATTACGATCCTAACAGTAGGTTCGGTGGGCGACGTGCAACCATACTGTGCTTTGGGCATTGGCTTGAAACGTGCGGGGCATGAAGTAACAGTAGCAGCAAACGAAAACTTCTCCTCATTCGTGAGACAGTTTGATTTAGAGTTTGCAGCGATCGCCCCAAATATGGAAGAGTTTCTGCAATCGAAAAAAGGACAGCGATTGATTGCCGGGGAAAAACTCAGGCTAGAAGATGAAGAAAAACTATTGCGTCAACAGTTGCACTCAGCGATCGCTGCGTGTCAAGGAACAGAAGTAATCATCTACACGCCGCCCTCGAACTGGGGATACCACATCGCGGAGAAATTAGAAGCCCCCTGCTTCATGGCATCAGTTGTGCCGCTGACCCCCACAGGGATGTTTGGATTTTTGAGATTCGCTCGAACAACAAAAAACCCGCTCAAGAAAGTCATCAATTATGCCAGCTATTTTGTTGCAGAGTTCCTGTACTGGCAAAGGTATCGAAAACTGCTCAATGAGTTTAGAACCAAGACTTTGAAATTGCCGCCCTTGCCATATTTTGGAAGTCGCTTCAGACCCAAAACCCCGGCGAACGTAGCACGAATCCCTGTGTTGTATGGGTTTAGTTCGCACGTTATCCCAAGACCAAGGGATTGGCCAGCGTGGGCTTCGGTGACCGGGTTCTGGTTTATCGACCGTGCCGACGAATACGAAGACGAAGCTCCTGATGAACTGCTGGATTTTCTGGGGCGAAAACAAGCTCCTTTGTGTTTTGGATTCAGCAGCATGACCATGCCTAACCCAGAATATTTAACGTACTACATCGTAGAAGCTCTAAAGAAAACGCGACAAGGCGGCATCATACTGTCAGGCTGGGGGAACGTAGGTAAGATAGTCAATATCAAAGATTCGCTACGAGTGTTTGCCATGAGCGATGTTCCCCATGACTGGCTGCTGCCGCAAGTAAAAGCAATGGTGCATCATGGCGGTGCTGGTACAACGGCGGCGGTGTTAAAAGCAGGGATACCCTCAATCGTCCTACCCTTTTTTGCAGACCAACCAGTTTGGGGAAAAAAGTTAGCTCAACTCGGAGTCAGCCCTGCGCCGATACCGTACAAGGAAGTATCAGAGAAAACTCTAGCGGCAGCGATTGAAGCTGTACTGGGTAATGAGGGGATGCAGTTTAAAGCCCAGGAGTTAGGTGAGAAGATTCGGGGTGAGGATGGGGTGGCAAATGCGGTTGAGGCTTTTCATCGGTATTTGGGGTTGATGGGGTAAGTTAATCTTTTCTTGTTAGGCTTTCTCCAACAGAGGCTCTGATAGGATAAATACCAGAATAAAAAACACAGCAATCGCCCCACAGAAGCATTGAACAATTTGGAAAGCCATAAACAAAAAATCCTGGTAGTAGATGACGAAACAAGTATTCGCCGGATTTTGGAAACGCGTCTTTCCATGATTGGTTATGATGTGGTCACGGCTGGTGATGGCGAAGAGGCATTAGTAGTATTTCGCTCCCATAGCCCGGACTTAATTGTTTTGGATGTGATGATGCCAAAGCTAGACGGTTACGGTGTGTGCCAGGAATTACGCAAACAGACTGATGTCCCAATTATCATGCTTACAGCTCTGGCAGACGTTGCTGACCGAATCACTGGGCTGGAGTTAGGTGCAGATGACTACATAGCTAAACCATTTTCCCCCAAAGAGCTAGAATCTCGAATTCGCTCGATATTGCGGCGACGGGGTAGCAAAACAAGTGCTGCTGGCGTTCTCAATTCAGGAGTGATTGAAGTAGGCTTTCTGAAAATTGATACAAATAAGCGGCAAGTCTACAAAGAAAGTGAGCGAATTCGACTAACTGGTATAGAATATAGCCTGCTAGAGTTGTTGGTGAGCCACTCAGGAAAGTCCTTTGATCGTAGAGAAATTTTGCACTTCGTCTGGGGTTATACCTCAGAACAACATGCAGATACTCGTGTGGTGGATGTGCATATTTCCCGATTGAGGGGAAAGCTAGAAGATGACCCGAACAATCCAGAATTAATTTTGACCGCTAGAGGTTCGGGCTATCTTTTTCAAAGGATTATTGAATTAGAACATTAATACCAATTCGCAATTCGCTGCTTTTCGCTGCTTTTCGCAATTAAAAAACCATTAGTATCAATTAATTGAATAATTAAATTATTTTGAATATAAGTCTAGTCTATACTTTTATTCAGTTACAAGACCTGTCCTATTAATTGCTCATTCAATTTATTTATTTCTAGAAAAAACACACAACAAACGTCAATCTCTAAGCTATGTAAGTATGAATTAATAACTGCGAATTGCGAAAAGCAGCGAATTGCGAATTGTCTGGGTGTTGGCAATTTCGCGTGATTAGCCGCACTCTTAGCGTATTTGGGGAGCAAAAATTGTACTATAGCGCAGAAGCAGCACGGAGGACTGGGCTGGAGTGGCTCAGAGATGAACGGTGAGTGGTGCGATCGCGCGATCGCACCTCAAGAACGATTTTTCGTCAACTGCACTAAGATAGCCTCAAGACTCTGTAGAGCAGCGTTTGTGGTGCGTTGGTCTTTAGAGGGCGTTGTGGCGATGTGTTTCGTCAGAGCCGCGTCATTCAAGTAGTACATTCAACCGCGATCGCTTGATTATGGTGTGACTTGAAGAAGATTTTGGACAGGTTGTCCACCTTTACCTTCTAAAAATGGATGTCCAACTTTACGTTCCAAAAACGCCCAAAAAATAACATAAAGGAAAGCTAAACTGCTCAAACTATCTCCCTGTATGCAAGATAAAGGTTTTGGTAATAGCAATGCCAAGGGCGGCAAGCGATCGCAACTGTTGGGTGAGGATCTCTTGCCAAATGTTTGAGGATTTGTAATTCTACATCCATTGCTCTACTTACCTTCCAGAGCTTTTTCTTTTATTCCTTTTATTTAGAATACTCGGAAAGTGACACAAGAGGGTTATTGCAGACCTTAAATTTTTTGATCGCGATTCCAGACAAGGCAAGGGTTTCCAGACCCGGAATGCAAGTTTTTAGTCGTATCTCGGCTCCATACCATATACAGCTAATCTTCATTCATGGCTTAGACAATGACCGGGATACTTTCGATGCTTGCTAGCCTACGCGCTTCCATAGACAAAGAGCGATCGCTTTTTTTTTCATCTCCACTCTGACTTCACGCTTAACCCACCCACTGTATACCAGTGGGGTTATGACAACGTTTGCTCAAAAGCTACAACAATTATTGAACTAACACGATTTCAACTCTTCGTGAATAGATGAAACTTAAGGCGCTACTTTTTCCCGAAACAGCTTTCCAGCAGAAAACGCAGGTACTCTAGTCGCTGGAATTGTGATTGTCTCCTTGGTTTTTGGATTACGCCCTTCGCGCTCGGCACGTTCACGTCGCTCGAACGAGCCAAAACCAACCAGTGTTATACCAATTCTTTATGAAGCTGCGCTAAATAAGGCTTCAAGAATAAAGTCGTAAGAAGTGAGAGAGGCAATCATCGAAGGTGTAATTTCTTTGAGGACATCAGTTAACTTGTGCTGTAGTTGTGTGAGAGTTTTACAATTTTCCCATTGGAGTTGAGATTTGAGAAATTCCCAAAACCGCTCAATTGGGTTGAGTTCAGGAGAGTGAGGAGGTTGAAAAATCGGGATAATGTTATCTGGGATATCGAGAGCTTTAGCTTTGTGGAAAGATCCTTGGTCGAACTGGATAACCGCAATATCATCACCAAGATCAGCAGATAGCAACTTCAAAAAGTGTTGAAAACAATCAGCATTCAGGTAGGGGAACTCATAGAAAAAGCTGTATCCACTTAGAGGTTCTACAACTCCGTATAAATAAAAATTTTCACGTTGCCATTGACTTAAGCCTACAGGTTTAACTCCTCTAGCTGTAATCAAACGTCCTGCAATTGTCTTTAATCCTAAACGTGTTTCATCCTGACCGGAGGCGGAGCGTCTCCGGCTCCGCACAAGTACCTCAATCGTTTCCCCGCTCCAAATTCCTCCTGCAAGAATTTGAATGCTAAAGGCAGTTTTTTTTAAAGTGAGATAGACTTTGTGGGTGTTGTTTGGTACTTTGAGGACGAGGCACTTTTAACTTCGCACCCAAACGCTGGCGAACAATTTCATAGACTGTTTTGTAGGCAAGTGAAACCCCTAATTCGCTCTTGAGCCATTGTTGAATTTGGCCATAGCTAGTAAACCCAGATGGCTCCTGTAACCGCTGTTCCAAGCGTTCTAAGTCTGAACCAATAATGCTCGGAGCTTTTCCGGGTGCATGTTTGACTTCAAGCAAGCCCCTTGTTCCTTGATCTTTATACTTCCTTACCCAACGAGTTATGGTTGCTACCAGAGCGTCCTAAACGTTCTGCAAGCGATCGCCTGCTGCTAACTTGACCACTCTTGAGCCAATAGAGCATTTGTAATCTTTCTTTACTGCTTGCCGTGGTGGCATGTTTGACAGCTTTCTCCAATTCTTCTTGGCTTTCTGAAATCTCAATTTGGAATGGACGACTCATCACAAAGTTACTCAATGCACCCATCTATAAGTTTGACCTAGTTTGGCGCATCTTCATACAGAATTGGTATTACCTTCTCTCCATTGGCTACAGCTTCGGTCACAATTTCTAAAAAAGCTGATATCACCTCATCGGCTTGTTTCTTTGTAATATTGGCTTTTGCTGCCACACTATCTACTAATTCACCCTTGTTCATAAATTATCTCGATGCATTACGAATAAGGGAAATCTAGCATCACTAAATCCTATCTGGAAAGAGGCAAGGGAAGAAAATTCAAGGTCAGTTTATAAAGCTAGTTACTCAAGAGAGATCCGATTGCAAAGACTTTTGGTTTTGCTCATACTGATTTTTAAGCTTTGTAATACGTAAGGATTCAGGTCTAATATTGGGGAAGTAAAGAAGGGCGAGACAGACTATTATTAGAGTCAGCAATTAGAGCCTGTGCAAAAAAATTAATGACAGATCTACCTTGACGGCGCCAAGTCTGCACCACCGTCAATAAATTAGCAGTGTGTTGAAACCGTTCCATCGAACGGGAACCACCACTAACTTTACGTTTTGTCACAGCTAAACGCAGCGCTCGTTCGGCCTGATTGTTATCAGGGGGGACTTCAGGATGCTCAAGGAAATACCACCATTCTCAATGAATCTTAGCGATCGCACTTCGCCTGCCCAGTTAAGCAAATTCATACCTAGCAAGCTTTTTGGGCTTTTATATCCGTCGAACTCACGTTAATTTAATTGCCGACATTTACAATTATGAATTAGCTTTAAAAGCCTAAAATCAAACAAAACTAATAATAAAATTCAGCAGCTAACTAATTGCTGAATCAATTCACTATATCAAGTTTTTGATTTTGTATTCTTTAGCCTCAGTTAATATGAAAAATTTAGCATTTTCTGGCTATTTGAACTTACTTTGGTAGCGAAATAAATAACCCTTCATATCAAAAAATATTTATGCAAGAGTTCTCTTTTTTTCAGATTTTGTGAGAAATCGGCGATAATATCTCTGCAATTTCTGCTGCAAGTTTCCTGACATGAGGTTCTTTCAAAACTGTTTGATGTTCACCAGCTACAAAACAAACGCGCACTCGATCTTTGGTTAATTGCCCCCAAGCCACAGTAGGGTCATCTGGAAACTGTTCTGCTAACGATGCAGTTTTGAACAGTGAGATAGCAGCTTTAATGGGTTGTGGCTGATAACGCAGACTTGCGTGCAAATTAGCTTTGTAAACGTTGAGTAAGCCGAAAATTATATTGCGTCCCGAATCAGCAGGAATTAGTTTGTGGTGTTGCAAAATTTGCAGTACATAATTAAATTGAGCCGCTTTACCTAAAGACGAAAGTTCCTCACAAGTAACACTTATATTTTTATAAAAATGCAGCCCGATTTGCTCAACAATGAAGCAAAGAATAGCAGCATCATCTTCAAGAGAAGCCTTAATTTTTGAAGTAGGTAATGGTGGATGGGTATCGATAATTAACAGATGCTCAACCTGTTCTCCCCTAGCTTCTAATTGGGAAGCCATGTCGAAAGCAATCAGTCCTCCCAAAGAGTGACCACCTAGCAAATATGGGCCAAAAGGCAGGATTTCTCGAATTGCCTTTAAGTAACTAGCAGCCATTGCTTCGATAGTATCTAAAGGCAGTTGTTTCCCATTTAAACCTTTTGCCTGAAGTGCATAAACTGGACGTTCTTGACCCAAAGCTTGAGCAAGTATGGAGTAGGAAAGGGCATAACCACCTGCTTGATGTACGAGAAATAAGGGGGGTAAATAGCCCTTAGTTTGTAAAGGAACTATAACATCTAAATCACTGCTTGAACGCTCTTGCTCTAGTAAAGCCGCCATCTTCTCTATTGTACCTTCCCGGAATAAAGTAATAACAGATAGATTACATCCTAACCGCTGTTCAATTGTTGCTATTAACCGAATAGCTAATAGCGAATGTCCACCTAAGTCAAAGAAGTTTTCAGTAACGCCAATAGGGTTAACTTGTAGTATTTCTTCCCAGATTTGAACTAATTTATGCTCTAAGGCTGTCCGAGGCAGAATTTGTTGGCTGGAGTCGATATTTCTTTCAAAATTAAGTGCACATAGTGCCTTTCGGTCAACTTTGCCATTAGGTGTTAAAGGTAGAGAATCTAAGATAAAAAAGTGTGCAGGCACCATGTAATCAGGTAATTTTTCTTTCAGGAAAGTACGTAGCTGATTTACAGAAGTAAGTTGCTCGGTTGAGGGGACAATGTATGCAACTAGGCATTGGCTTCCTACTGAATCTGCACAAGTAATCACCACTGCATTGAGGACATCTGGATGTTGATTTAATACCCCTTCAATTTCTCCTAATTCGATGCGTAAACCCCGAATTTTTACTTGGTTATCAATACGCCCCAAAAATTCAATATTGCCATCAGGGAGATAACGGGCTAAGTCACCTGTTTTATAGAGGTGTTCTGATTTTGAATTATTAAAAGGATTGGGAATAAATTTTTCGGCGGTTAACTCTGAACGGTTTAAATAACCCCGCGCCAGTCCAGCGCCACCAATGTGCAGTTCACCAGGAAAACCAATAGGAACGGGTTGCAAATTCTGATCGAGAATATAAATCTGGTTGTTAGAAATTGGGCGACCAATTGGAACAATTTTTTGCTTAATTCCAGGCTGACAAGTTGAGAAGGTTGTATTGATACAAACTTCAGTTGGGCCATAGAGATTGTGAAAGTTGACCTTTAGTTTACTAAACAAACCTTCTTGCAGAGAAACTGGCAAAGTTTCGCCCCCACAGAAAACGTGTTTTAGAGAATTACAAGTTTCAATTCCTCCTTGTTCTAAAATCATTTGTAGTAAGGATGGAACAAATTGAACAAAAGTAATTTTCTGTTCGTTAATAAGTTTAATTAGATAAGCACTATCCTGATGACCTCCTGACCGAGCTATAACCAACTGTGCGCCTACTAACAATGGTGCGTACACTTCCCAGACAGAAGGATCGAAACTGAGGGGAGTTTTCTGGAGCAGTTTGTCTGCTTCCGTCATGGGAAATGTTGCTTGGATCCAGAACATATGATTGCAAATAGCGCGGTGAGAGATCATTACTCCCTTGGGCTTACCTGTGGAACCAGATGTGTAAATGGTATAGGCTAAGTTTTCTGCTACTATTTCATTAACTGGATTTTCTGCACTTTCTTGGGTAATTATTTCCCAGCCAGTATCTAAACAAATAATCTGTATATTGTCTTGAACACCAACTTTTTTTAGTAGTTTTTGTTGAGTTAATAAGACTGGTGTTTGAGCATCTTCTAGTATGAAATTTATCCGCTCTTGAGGATAAGCTGAATCGATTGGGACATAAGCACCACCAGCTTTAAGAATACCCAACAACGCAATTATCATTTCTAGCGATCGCTCAACACAAATACCAACCAGTACGTCTGATTTTACCCCTACTGAATGCAGATAATGCGCCAATTTATTCGCCCGTCTATTCAACTCCTCATAAGTCATATTTTCGTTTTCAAACACCACAGCTATTGCATCTGGTGTCTTCTCTACCTGCAATTCAAATAATTGGTGAAGGCACTTATCTTGGGGATACTCAACTTGAGTCTGATTCCAATTTATTAATAATTGATTTTGCTCAGTTGCTGTTAGTATAGGTAACTCTGTAATTCGCTGTTTGGGATTAACAACAATACTTTCTAGCAATGTTTTAAAATGACCCACCATCCGGTTAATTGTTGTTACATTAAATAAATCAGTTCTATATTCCCATGTTCCCTGAATTCCTGCTTCTGTCTCTATCATTAATAGAGTTAAATCAAACTTAGCGGTCACCTGTTCCAATTCCAAGGGAATAAGGCTCAAATTAGGTAATTCCAAGTTGCCCATTGGGGCATTTTGTAAAACAAACATCACCTGGAATAAGGGATGATGGCTGAGATTTCTTTCTGGATGTAGTTCTTCAACAATTTTTTCTAGGGGTACATCCTGATGGGCATAAGCTTGCAGCGTTTCTTCTTTGATTCGCAACAGTAATGTATTAAAATCAGGATTGCCAGTTAAATCAGTTCTGATGACTAAAGTATTGACAAAAAAGCCAATTAGTTCTTCAATTTGTTTGTGATTCCGGTTAGCAATGGGCGTACCAATTAATAAATCCTGCTGTCCCGAATAACGCATTAACAGGGTGCTAAATACCCCTAACAATCCCATAAATAGGGTAGCACCTTGAGATTCGCATAACTTCTGCAAGCGATCGCTCACTTCTCTGTTAATCGTAAAAGATACAGTAGCGCCTTGATAACCTGCGATCGCAGGACGAGGAAAATCAGTCGGTAGCTCTAAAGTTTGGATTTTTCCACCAAGTTTTGCTTTCCAATAAGCCAGTTGTGCAGGTAGTTGGGTTTGCTCAAAAGTTGTTCGTTGCCAATGGGCAAATTCTCCATATTGTAGAGATAAAGCTGATAAAGGCGATGCATTACCCTGGCAAAATGCTGCATAAGATAAGGATAATTCCTTAATCATTAAACCCAATGACCAACCATCAGAAATAATATGGTGTATTACTAAGACAAAAACATGAACGTCCTCATTTAACTGATAGAGATGGACGCGCAGTAAAGGCAGTGTGCGAAGATTGAAGGGAGAAATAATTGCTTCTCTAATTAATTTTTTAACTGCTTCTTCCTGCTTTTCCGGTTCTAAATGGCTCAGATTTATCGGCGTCAACGGCACTTCATCGGATTCATGAATAACTTGTATAGCAACTCCGTCCTTAGTCTCAAAAGTTGTGCGTAATACTTCATGACGTTGAATTATTTCTTGTAAACTGCGGTGTAATGCCTTTTGATTTAAATCTCCATGCAAACGAAATGCGATCGCAATATTGTAAGCAGGATTATTCGGTTCCAACCAATCTAAAAACCAGAGTCGTGCTTGAGAAAAAGAAAGCGGTAAGTTTTCTCGGTGGGTAATTTGTGGAATAATGTCTTGAAGCGTACTTGTAGAATCGCTCACCACAGTCAAGCGCTCAATTTCCGCAGCTAAACCTGCGATCGTTGAATGTTCAAAAACTTTTCTTAACGGTAAGGCTAAATTAAATTCTTCACGAATTCGAGAAACTAATTTAGTTGCTAAAAGAGAATGTCCTCCTAAATGGAAGAAATCGTCTGTTACGCCGATGGTATCAATGTCTAGCACATCAAGCCAGAGGGTGCATAGTCTTGCTTGGGTGGGAGTTGTGGCTTGAACAAAGGCTTGTTTACTAAGCGCTAGATCTCGCTCTGGTGCAGGTAAAGCACGCCAATCCAGTTTACCACTGGGAGTCATCGGGAAGCTTTCTAGAAGAACAAAGGAAGACGGACGCATATATTCTGGTAATTCTTCCCGTACCTCTTCTTTTAACTGGGAAATTAGCATTTTTGCAAAACGTCCTTTGAGCGGATCGATCCAGTAAGAATTAGTAGCTTGAGTAGGGACTATACTAGTAATTGGCATTACTGGAGAGCGGCGTTTTCCATCTGTTGTTGGATAGAAGCAAACGTCAAAATAACTCGGACTCAAATCTTGAGAGTAGCTAATACTTAACTGACAACCTATCTCTTTAGCTAGAGCAGATAAATCTGCTGGATCGATTGTTTGGTTTAAGTTAATTTTATCGATGGATTCGCGTAAATTTCCAATTGTATTTTTTGTATCATTTCCCTCCATCCACTGTAAAACTGCTTCATCTTTAATTAAACGTGCATTGGGAATTCCACGCCAACCAATTGCACCTAATTTAATAATTTCCTGACGTAAATCGTCTAATTGCAAAACTGCTTCCCAATTTTTCCAAACAGGTTCTATAACATCATTGGGTGACGCACCTAACTTGTGTAAGACGACATCATAACGATATTTAGTCAGTTCATTGTGGCTATTTTCCTCTTTTAAGTGAACTTCTACCGCTTCTAAATTGGGGAAAAATTTGGTCAGATTGACGAAGAAAGTTGGATCGACTACTAATTCATTTTCTGTTTCTACTAGCCGCCGAACTTGGGTTTTAAAACTTTCCCTATTTGTCTCGTCATCAGCTTGATAAAAAGCAACGCTGGTATGAAAATAATTTAAAAGTGAGAAATTACGATTATCGCCAATAAACAGACTCCCTCCCGGTGCTAATATTTCCAAAGCGCCTGCAATTACCTGCTGTAAATACTCGATAGATGGGAAATATTGAGCTACAGAATTAATAATAATAGTATCGAATTCAAAATCAGTAATTTGAGAAAAATCACTGGCTTCTCGCGTCAATAAATTTACATGATTCCACGAGCGATTTTGAATAATATTTGTCAATCGGCTAATTGCTTCCTGGGAAAAATCAGTTCCCCAATACGATTTTACCTGAGTAGCAATATTCAATAAAATCATCCCCGTACCGCAGCCAATTTCTAGAACCCGTTGGGGTTTGAGTGCTTGGATTCGCGCCAGGGTATTATTTAGCCATTGACGCATATCAGCGGCGGCAATGGGTTGATTATCGTAACTACTATTCCAACCAGTGATGTTAAAGGCTTCGTTGGCTTCAGTTTCATTATGACGATAGGTTTCGTTAAAGGTATATTGCCATTCTTGGGTTTGTTCCTGCTTCAAAGTTTCATAGTCTAAAATTTGATCTTTGGGAACGATGTAAGCGGCTATTCTCACATTTTCTTTGCTTTCTTCCCGGACAATTACTAAAGCATCGCGCACCCCTGGATGACGTTTGATAACTCCTTCAATTTCTCCCAATTCGATGCGAAAGCCACGAATTTTAACTTGACGATCGTTGCGTCCTATATATTCAATTTCGCCGTTATCAAGGAAGCGAGCTAAATCACCAGTTTTGTAGAGACGTTCTGGTTTTGAATTGTTAAATGGATTGGGTATCATCCGTTCTGCAGTTAATTGTGGACGGTTAAAATAACCGCGAGTCACACCCGCACCACCAACATACATTTCACCAACTACCCCAATGGGAACGGGTTGGCATTGACGATCTAAAATATATAAATAAAGATCGGGAATTGGTTTGCCAATTAAACTACCAAGACGTTGTTTTACATCCCTTAAGCGAATCGGACGGTAGGTAACGTGAACGGTGGTTTCCGTAATTCCGTACATATTTACTAGTAACGGAAGCCGATCGTCATGGCGTTCAAACCAAGGTTCTAGACTTGGTAAATCAAGCGCTTCTCCACCAAAAATTACATAGCGTAATTCTAGCTCTCCTTCCCGACAAAGTATTTCTTCCGCTTGCATTAATTGTCTAAATGCTGAAGGGGTTTGGTTTAAAACTGTGACTTTAGCATCGCACAGCAAGTTATAAAATTCTTCGGGAGAACGACTTACTAAATAAGGTACAATTACTAAACGACCACCAAAGAAAAGAGCGCCCCAAATTTCCCAAACGGAGAAATCAAAGGCGCAGGAATGAAAGAGTGTCCACACATCTTTGGCGTTAAAGTTGAACCATTTTTCAGTAGCCAACATTAAACGCACAACATGACAATGGGCGACAACGACTCCTTTGGGTTTTCCTGTGGAACCGGAGGTGTAAATAATATAAGCTGCGTTATCTGGCTGAACTAAAACTTTTGGTTCTGTTGTTTGTAATTTTGCTAGTTCAGCTTCGCAATTATCAATAAATATAACAGTAGCTTGGTGAGTTGGAATTTGCTCTTTAAATTGGGTGTGGGTAAGCAAAACTGCAACTTGACTATCTTCAATCATATAAGCGATGCGATCGCTCGGATAATCGGGATCGAAGGGAACATAAACCCCACCCACTTTCAGAATCGCCAAAATAGAAGCGACCAAATCCAAGGAACGAGATAGCCACAGTCCCACTCGTGATTCTGGTTTGACACCAAGATTAATTAAATGATGTGCTAATTGGTTAGCGCGATGATTTAATTGTGCATAAGTAAGAGTTTCATTTTCAAATATTAACGCTGTTTGTTGGGGACGCAACTTTGCTTGTTGACTAAATATTTCATGTAAACAAGATTGCACGGGAAAAGTTTGGCGAGGTATAGCTGGAATTAATTGAGATAATTCTTCAGTCAGCAGAAAAGGTAAGCGGCTTACGGGTGTATCCGGTTGCGCTATTAAATTTTCTAGAAGTTGGCAAAAATGACGTGCAAATCTTTCTACAGTTTCTCTTTTAAATAAATCTACGTTGTAGGATAAAACCCCATTTAGCTGTTCTTCGCTTTCGGTGATAAACAACTCTAAATCAAAACGAGCCGCTTCTTGAGTTGCTAATATGGAAACTTCTAAATCACCTGTACTAAATTGCGGCTTAGGTGCATTTAATAAAGTAAACGCAATTTGAAATAAAGGGTTGCGGCTAGTATCCCGTTCAAGATGCAAGCGGTCTACTAAGGTTTCAAATGGTACTTCTGTATGTTCAAAAGCCTCTAGTACCGTTTCTCTGACTCTATTTAGCAGCTTGCGAAAACTAGGTTCGTCTGATAAATCGGTGCGAATCACCAACATATTGACGAAAAAACCAATGAGTTTTTCAGCATCGATTCCCGGACGATTAGCGATGGAAGTACCGACTGGTATATCCTCTTGTCCGGTGTAACGCGCTAAAAGAACCTGGAAAGCACCCATCAGGGTCATAAATAAAGTGATACCTTCTTTTTGGCTGAAGGTACGAATAGCATTTGTGAGAGAAATTGGTAAAGAAAATTTCACCAAATCTCCCCGAAATGATTGGAGGCGGGGTCTAGTAAAATCAATGGGAAATTGCAAAATTGGTAATTCTGCTAGTTGTTTTTCCCAATAAGCAAGACTATCTTGCAAAGCTAAATAATTAAATGTTTCTTGTTGCCATAAGGCATAATCGGCGTATTGAATTTTTAAATCTGGGAGTGCTGTTTCATCTTTTTGAGTAGCCAATTGGTAAAGAACAGCAATTTCTTGTAAAAAAACGCCAATTGACCAAGCATCAGCAATGGTATGATGAAGAGTGAGGGTGAGTATGTATTGTTTTGATGCTAGCTGAAAAAGGCGCGATCGCACCAATGGCCCTGTTTCTAAATCAAAGGTATATTCAGCTTCAGAATGTGCTATTGTTAAGATTATTTTTTCAGTTTCTTTTGTATTTTTACTCCAATCTTCTAATACAATTTCAGCTAAAGGATGTGGATGAATCCGTTGCCAGGGTTCTCCATCAATTGCTATAAATGTGGTTCGCAGGCTTTCATGTCGCTGCTGCAATTGTTTAAAGGCTTGCTGCAAAGCCTCTACCCGCAAATCTCCATTTAGACTGAATACAGAACAAATATTATAAGCAGAAGATGTAGGTTCTAATTCATAAAGAAACCACAAGCGTCTTTGTTGAAAAGAAGCAGGTGCTTGGGTAAGGCTGCGGCGCAGAATTAAAAGCTGGTCTTTTTCTAGTTCAATTCCTTCCTCTTCTAGAAGGAATTGTAAAATTTCAATATCGTTGATTTCTGAATAATTCATCATAATATTAAGTCTATTTTAAAGTGACGCTGGAAAAAATGACATAAAATACTTTTTCCCAGCTTCCAGGTATAACCTTAATGCTGTAATAAATTGTCCGCGCCGCATCAAGTCTGTTCCAGATTGCATCTCGAATAAAGCCATTAATCTTTTTTCATAAAACCACAGGACTTGAGCTACTTTGGCTTTTTGCTCTTGAGTCAACCATTTTCCTTCTTTCCACTTAGCAATGAGCTTTCGAGCTTGAGCTCGATCGTCTACTAATCGATGGGATTGAGCCGGATATTGACGATATTTATACAGATTTTTCGGTACAAAATGGATCTCGCTAAACAGCGCAAATTGAAGAAATAGATCGATTCCTTCTCCACCCTGTCCCAACGACTCATCCCATCCCGATGTTTTTTCATAAATATATCGCCGCAGCACAGAACCGCTTTCCATGACAATTGCCGCTCCTGAACCAACAGCTACCAAAGGTGTCTCAGGTGTTTCATAAGGCAGCTCTTTTATTCCAAAACCAGAAGGAATATACCGAGAATAAGAATTTCTGGGCAAAATCCTATCATCTTCGTCAATATGCCAGTAATCGCTGTAGGCAACACCAACATGAGGATGTTGGTCAAGGTATTTAACTATTACCTCTAGCATCTGCGGTTCTAAGTAGTCATCGGCATCAAAAAATAGTAAGTATTGCGTCTGGGGAAAACACTCTTTAAAGCCATTGTTACGGGCATTACAAACACCACCATTAGGTTGTCTGATTAACCGCAGGCGTGGCTCTATTTTGGTATAGGATGCAATGACTTGGGCAGAATTATCAGTACTGCCATCATCTATTACAATATGCTCCCAGTTGTTGAAGCTTTGGGCACGCACACTTTCTATTGCCTTTCCGACGTATTTTTCTGCGTTGTAACAAGGAGTAATAATACTCACTTTAGTCATACGGGATTAGCTCCAGTAGTAAATAGCATCATGCTCCTTAGAAAAGGTGAGAAATCCACCAATGGTTATCCTGGCGCGATCGCCAACTGTCGGAGCGATACAGTGGTAAAATCGACCACCATCGAATAGCATCATATCTCCAAGACCGGGTGCAAAGGTCATGCTTCCATACTGCTCAACAAATGGCTGATGTGATTGTTGATATGTCCAAGAACTATACCCGCTTTCTGAGCTTGCGTCTTGAAAGGGTAAGGGTTCGCCGTCCCATTCCAGTCCGTAGACGATCAGATCGCCGCCACCTTCGGGGAGAGCAAGGGGGATGTAGAAGCTCAACTGATCGGTGATATCGACCAGGGTTCTTAAATGGTCACTTTGAGGCTTGTTCAAGAAATCGTTGCCAACGTGGATCGTAAACTCGTGTCCCTTGGGCAACTTCCTGATAGTAGCTGGAATGTAAGTCTGCCCTTCAGATCCAGTGGGAACTTGCACTTTCTTGACGCTGGAAAGAAATTTAAACACTGACTCCACTCGGTTCTCAAAGTCAACCGTCCCTTGGAATAATATGCGACACTTCTGCCGGAAGATTGCTGCATAATCAAAGTACTGCTGCAAGTTAGGATCGCAAAAGATAATGTTTTCACCGAAACTATAAGGCCCTTTAGCCATATCGGCAAACTTAGAGTCTAGGATCGAACTCATGCCTCCTTCATTGTTCTCTAGGCGATTGACGACCTGCTCGACGACATTTTGAGGCAACACCTCGCGGATAATCATACCCTCGAAACTGCGGTTGTACAACATATCTTGGAGAGCGCTGGGATGTTTCTCTATTTCCGATACATGAATGTCAAGAAAGTTAAACAGGGGTTCTTTAGAAATGACTCTTTTAGGCATAGTCTTTACTTAAAATTTCTGGGTTAAAAATCTTGAAACCGATTTACTCGTTGCGCTCAAAGCAGACATACATCCAGCGTTTATAGTCTGTATTACTAGAAGTTCCAGCCCTTTGCACTTGTAGACTCACAATATTTTTGGCAAAATTTTACCTCTCAAGACTTGGGCGTCAGCATAAAACAGCCTGCCTCAATTGCAGAGCAAGATAAATTTTTTACATCATCGTGTTGACACGATCATATATTTCATATAATCATCTTCTTGTCAACCACATTTTGACTAGTAATAAGTTGTAGTTATAGCTTTTGTGAGAAAATTATCAAAATGAAAACATTCTAACTAAAATGAGCTAATCCATATTTATGAATGACGGGGCTTACATAGTTAATTTTGATACTTTACTGTTTTGTGTCAAGTTGAGGGTAAGCGTTAAATAATTAACTCAGTTGTATATATTCTGTAGAAACAGTAGATTTTTCACTCCGTGTGTGCTTAGTAAATATTAACTTGGGAGCAAAGCCAATTATGCTGTAGCTTTTGCCCCTAAGAAAGGTTAATTTATTTAAGGAATTATGACAGACACTGTGAATAAAATATTTCCATTATCAATTAATCAAAGAGAAATTTATATTGACCAAATGATGTGGCCGGAAGGTTCCCATCTGAATATCGGTGCAGTTGTCACGGTTCAGGGTACTTTTGATATTGAAGTTTTTAATTATGCCATTAACAAAGTAATTCGCTGCCATCCAGGTTTACGAACGCGAATTTATGAATCTGAAGGCAAGCCTTTGCAGACAATTGCACTCCACCAAGATGTAAAAGTGACTTTGGTTGATTTTTCAAGTCATGAAAATAGTGAACGAGATGCCGAAGAGTATATAAACAGGCAATTTTCCATGCCTTTTAGCTTTGCGAAAAATTCCCCACTTGTGGCTTTTCAACTAATTCGTACCAACAGCCAAAAACATATTATTTTTGCTAAATATCATCATGCCATTACTGATGGTTGGGGAACCTCTATTTTCTTCAGGGAAGTTATCAAGACTTACAATCAAATTATCAACAAAGGTGCGGATAATCAAACAGAAAGAAATTGGTCTTTAATTGAATATCTTCAGGAAGAATCAGAGTATTTAGAATCCAAGAATTTTCAGCGCGATCGCGAATATTGGCAGGAACGCCTCAAACAGGTTTCATCTAAGATTTTTCCTCAAATTAAGCCCCAACAATTGATGGGAAACCGTCAATCTATTTATATTTCTCGCGAGCAATATAACCGGGTTAATACTCTTTGCCAAAATATTCAATCGAATGTCTTTCATCTAATTTTAAGTTTAGTTACAATTTATTTAACTAAACGCTATAATAAAAGTGATTTAGTTGTTGGATTGTCTCTTTTAAATCGCAATAAAAAAAGCTTCAAGGATGCCATTGGTTTATTTGTCAGCACTATTCCGTTCTGGGTGGAGATCGATGGCAATAAAACAGTCCATGAACTTCTAGATCAAATCCGCTCTCTATTGCGGCAAGACTATCGCCATCAACGCTTCTCCTTAGGAGAAATAAAGCGAATCTCTGGCTTACAACCAAGCAGCAAAGACCATTTATTTGAAGTTTATCTTTCCTACGAAAGGCACGATTACAACGAATGTTTTGCTGATACTAAAACAAGCTGTGTTCCTCTCTACAGTCGTCAACAAAAAGTTCCACTGATTATCTATGTGCGAGAATATGAGGAACATAGTGACATCAAAATTGATTTTGACTACAACCTTTCTTATCTAGATTCTGAGATAGTAGAACAGATAGTTACCGACTTTCAAAACCTGTTTAATAAGGCTGGAGAAAATTTAGAACAAACCATTTCTAGCATTTCTATTGTATTACCGGAAGTAAGCATTTCAGGGGATTTGGAAAACCTCTCCCCTAAAATGGGAGAGGCTTTGAATCTTCCCCCTTTCCTACAAGGTAAGGAAATTAGGGGGTTAGGTTTCGCGTCAACCATAGAAACACTCATTTCCGCTTTTGATAGCACGGCCAACAAATATTCTGAAAATCCAGCAGTTCAATTTAACAAAATCACGCTCACCTACGCCGAACTCAATGCAAAGGCGAATCGCCTAGCTCATTATTTACAAAGCCAAGGAGTGCAGCCAGGAACACGAGTAGGATTATGTTTAGAACGTTCTGAAAACACAATTATTGCCATACTAGGAATCCTGAAAGCTGGTGCAGCCTATGTTCCTCTAGATCCTAATTCTCCCTCTGCACGTCTGCAACTAATTCTGCAAGATAGCGGGATTTTCGCACTCATTTCTGAAGACTCAATTTTATCAGAATTGACTCACAAAAAAGTAGTAGCATTTACCCTCAAATCTATAGAAAAGGAACTTAGCAATCAACCAGATACATCGCCAGCAATCTACTTAAAACCAGAATTTCCAGCTTATATAATTTACACGAGTGGTTCCACGGGTACGCCCAAAGGTTGTGTTGTAACCCATGCTAACGCCATCCGGTTAATGCGTTCCACAGAAGCTTGGTTTGGCTTTAACGAACAAGATATTTGGACGCTGTTTCACTCCTTCGCCTTTGATTTTTCCGTTTGGGAATTGTGGGGAGCTTTACTCTACGGGGGAAAAGTGATTATTATTCCGTTCTGGTTGAGTAGATCCCCAGAATCATTCCGCGAATTTCTCACCACAGAAAAAGTAACTGTCCTGAATCAAACTCCTTCCGCCTTCAACCAACTGATTCGTGCCGACGAAGCCAGTGTGGGAAAACTGGCGTTGCGCTATGTTATCTTTGGCGGTGAAGCTTTGGATTTGCCAAGTCTGCGTCCCTGGCTGGAAAGGTACGGGGATAAAACCCCGCGTTTAATTAATATGTACGGCATTACAGAAACCACCGTTCACGTCACCTATCGCCCCATTTCCCAGTCTGACCTTAGCAAAAATCGTGCTAGTGTAATCGGTACAGAGATTCCCGACTTGCAAATATACCTGCTCAATGAAAAGCTAGAACCCGTTGTTGATGGATTACCAGGAGAAATTTATGTAGCCGGTGCAGGGGTGACTGGCGGTTACTTAAATCGTCCCGCACTTACAGCAGAACGATTTTTACCGAATCCTTTTGCAGAAGGACGACTTTACCGCAGTGGCGATTTAGCGCGGAGATTGCCTAACGGAGATTTAGAATATTTGGGAAGGATAGATAGACAAGTCAAAATTCGCGGTTTTCGGATTGAGTTGGGAGAAATCCAAACAGCGTTAACGTCCCATTCTCAAGTTCGTGAAGCTTTGATTTTGACTGATGAATGGGAAGAAGAAAATAGGCTGGTTGCTTATTATGTTCCAGGAGAATCCCATCCTAATATTAATGAACTGCGTCAGTATCTCAAAACCAAGCTGCCTGAGTATATGGTACCAGCAGCTTATGTGAGTTTAGAAGCCTTCCCGTTGACTGTTAATGGTAAAATTGACACCCAAGCATTACCCGCGACCGATTGGAACCTTTTAAGGGTAGAAGAAGATTATGTCGCTCCCCGCAATGCTGATGAAGAAAGCTTCTGTGCAATTGTAGCCGCAGTTCTTGGTCTGGAAAAAGTCGGGATTGACGATAATTTCTTTGAAATTGGCGGAGATTCAATTCTGGCTTTGCAAGTTATCGCTAAAGCTAAAAAAGCAGGTTTTGCAATTTCCGCTAGAGAACTTTATGAATTTGCAACTGTGCGTCAGTTGGCTGTAAGAAAATCAGCATTAACTACAACTGAGTTAAGTAAAAATACGGTAATTGACCTTTTGTCTGAAAGCGATCGCCAGCGCTTACCAAAAGATGCCGAAGATGCTTATCCCCTCTCTAGTTTACAGGGGGGAATGCTCTATCACAGTGAGATGCATCCTGACTCGGCAATTTTCCACCAAATTTTCACCTTTGATTTACGCCTTACTTATTCAGAAGCAGCTTGGAAAAATGCGATCGCTGATATTTGCCGCGCACATTCAGTATTGCGGACTTCTTTCCACTGGACAGGATACAGCACGCCGATTCAAATTGTTCACGCTCAAGTTGAATTACCTTTAACGGTTGTCGATTTGCGTAATTTGGGAGCGAATGCACCTGGGCAAGTCGCCAAATGGATTGAGTCTGAAAAAACCCGCTCCTTTAATATCGCGAAACCTCCCTTATTCCGCTTCCAGATTCACCGACTCTCAGATGACCAACTCAGCTTCAGCTTCAGTTTTCACCACGTCATTCTGGATGGTTGGAGTGTCGCAACATTACTCACGCAATTATTACAACGTTATGTTCAGTATTTAGAAACCGGAAATGTTCCAGCCTTGACAGTTCCAGAGATTGCTTACAGAGATTTTATCGCTCAAGAACAACAAGCGATCGCTGACAAGCAACTGCAAGAATTTTGGCAAAAACATCTCAGCAACTTGGAAGTTAGCACCCTCCCGCGTCTGAATGTAGAGCATTCCATGTCTTTACAACGCCATCTGCAACGCTTATCAATCCCTATTGACGAGCAGTTAGCTAATAGCCTCCACAAACTTGCCAAAAATGCTGGAGTCCCTCTGAAAACTGCGCTTTTAGCCGTGCATCTGCGCGTTCTCTCCTTTTTAACTGGACAAAATGAAGTTGTGACTGGTAATGTCATCAATGGACGACCCGAAACCCTTGACAGTGAAAATCTGTTAGGTTTGTTCGTCAATACGATACCGTTGAGGATGGAATTAACATCCGGTAGTTGGTTAGAGTTAATCCAAACCGTTTTCCGTGCTGAACAGGATATCCTCCCTTATCGGAATTTCCCATTAGCTGAGATGCAACGCCTGATCGATCGGCGTCCTTTATTTGAAGTGGGATTCAACTACGTCCATTTTCACGTATATGAAGGACTGCTAAATCTACCTCAAGTTGAAGTTAACAACGTTGATATTTTTGAAGAGACAGACTTTCCCTTTTTAGTAGAGTTTTGTCTGGTTCCAGGAAGTGCAGCCCTGCAATTAAATTTAATCTATGACGTGCAGCAGTTTGGCGATGTACAAGTTGAGCAATATAGCAAGTATTATCAAACTGCCTTGACTGAACTTGCCACTCAACCACAAACACCATACCACAAGCGATCGCTCCTCTCTTCTGAAGAACGCCAAAGCCTACTGCAAGCTTCCAATCTCGACTCAGCCAGTTATCTATCTGACAAAACCCTGGTTTTTGCCTTTGCTCAAGCGGTGTCCCAATATGCAGACAAAACCGCTCTCTGTTTCCAAGAAACTGCTCTCAGTTTTGCGGAATTAAATACTTGTTCCAATCGCCTTGCACATTACCTCAAAAGCAAAGGCGTTAAACCAGAAACCCTTGTAGGGCTTTGTTTAGAACGTTCGGAACATTTAGTAATAGCCATCCTAGCAATTGTCAAAGCTGGTGGTGCTTATGTTCCTGTTGATACTAGTTATCCAAGCGATCGCATAGAATTTCTATTACAAGATAGTGGCGTTTCTCTACTCATCACCCAGCGTTCAGTCGTTCCCCAAATTCCCGCAGGTGATACCGAAATTATCATTCTAGAAGATATAGCCACCCAACTAGAAAATCAAAGCCATAAGTCCTTAGCAGTCCAGATATTACCAGAGCATCCAGCTTATATAATTTATACAAGTGGTTCCACAGGCAAACCTAAAGGTTGTGTCGTTACCCATGCCAACGTTATCCGCCTGCTCAAAGCTACTCAATCCTGGTTTGAATTTAACAGCGCAGATGTTTGGACGTTGTTTCACTCCTACGCCTTCGACTTCTCTGTTTGGGAACTGTGGGGAGCTTTGCTATATGGCGGTCAACTAGTCGTAGTCCCCTATTGGACAAGTCGCTCACCAAAAGACTTTTTCCAACTGCTCCAAAACCACAAAGTTACGGTATTAAATCAAACTCCATCAGCCTTTAAGCAATTAATCCAATTAGCCACATCAGAGACACAAAAGCTACCTTTGCGTTACGTCATTTTCGGGGGAGAAGCCTTAGAACTACCAAGCCTACAACCGTGGTTTGAGTTATATGGCGACGAAAAACCGAGATTAATTAATATGTACGGTATTACCGAAACCACCGTTCATGTCACCTATAGACCGATTACCCAAGCAGATATAAACGCCAATCAAGGTAGCGTTATTGGTCAATCGATTCCCGATTTAAATCTCTATATCTTAGATGAGAACCTGGAACCAATGCCGATAGGGGTTCCTGGGGAAATCTACATTGGCGGTGCGGGAGTGACGCGGGGTTATCTGCATCAGCCTCGTTTAAGTGCAGAGAGATTTATTCCCGACCCCTACGCCAAAACTCTTGGTAGTCGTCTATATCGCAGTGGAGATTTAGCGCGTCGTCTACCGAATGGCGAACTAGAATATCTCGGACGCGCCGACCAGCAGGTTAAAATACGCGGTTTTCGTATTGAACTAGGTGAAATTGCCGCTGTTATCAGCACTCACTCCCAAGTAAAAGAAGCCTTAGTCACTGTAAGGAAAGCTGCAAATGGAGATAATCGGCTAATTGCTTACTTTATCTCTAATACCGATTCAGACTTGAAAACCGTCTTACCAGAGTTTTTAAAGAGCAAATTACCAGACTATATGATTCCAGTGGTCTATGTGCCACTAGAAGCAATTCCCTTAACAGTTAACGGCAAAGTAGACTACAAAGCCTTACCCGCAACCGATTGGAGTGGGACAAATAAACCTTACATTGCACCCAGAAATGACCAAGAAGCAACTATCTGTTCCCTGATGGCTAGTTTATTACAAATAGAACGGGTAGGAATTACCGATGATTTCTTTGAAATTGGCGGAGATTCCCTGCTAGTTACCCAATTAGCCATCCGTTTGCGCCAAAGCTATCAAACCGAGTTTCCCCTACCTCAATTATTCACCCATCGCACCCCAGAAGCGATCGCTCTTTTACTAGCAGCTTCTCCATCTGTGCAAACAACCGCCGATATTCCCAAAGCATCGCGTCAACGCCGTTCCGTAAACTTAAGCGATGACGGCATATTAGTTAAAGGTAATGGGTAATAGACCAATCACCAAAATAAAGGAGCCTAAAAAATCATGAGTAACAACGAACACAACGACGAAATTATTTATCTTGTAGTAGTCAATCATGAAGAACAATATTCAATTTGGCCGAAATGGAAACAGGAACTGCCATTAGGATGGAAATCAGTAGGCAAAGAAGGCCCTAAAGCTGAATGTTTAGCCTATATCGAAGAAGTATGGACAGATATGCGTCCTTTAAGTTTACGTCAGGCGATGCAGGAATAAGAGAGCAGGGGGAGCAGGGGAGTTAGAAGAGGCAGGGGGAGAGAAAAGAAGCATGTAAAGAAAAATTGAAGTTAATTATTGGGTAAATAAGATAATTTTGTTAATTCGCTGGAATTTATTCTATTTATTCAATAAAACGCTCTAATTCTTCTCTATTTCCCCGGCCCATTCCTCAACATACCCCATGACTAAAATTCCCAAAATAATCCATCAGATTTTTTTTCTGGGAGAAGCAGCCATACCAGAAAAATATCGTCGTTATCATCAAACAGTTTTGCATCATCACCCTGATTGGGAACACCAATTTTGGGATGAAGCCAGAGCAAGGAAATTTATGGCAGATAATTATTCCTGGTTTCTGCCAATATTTGATGCTTATCCCCATAAAATTCAACGTTTTGATGCCATACGCTATTTCATCCTTCACCATTATGGAGGCTTCTATATCGATATGGATATTGAATGCCTCAAACCACTTGATGATTTATTAGCAGATTTTGAGCTTGTGCTTTCAAAATTAGTTTGCTTTAGTAATGCCATTATGGGAAGTGTTCCAGGGCATCCCCTCTGGCTAAAAGTCTTCGATGAATTACAAAAACGCAAAGATAATTCAGCCCAAAATACCATGCCTTATTATGTGGGCTACAGCACCGGGCCTATCATGTTAAATGATTCCGTAGTAGCAAGTAAATTCCATGAAAGTCCCACAGTTCGTATATGCCCAGGATATATTTTTGAACCAGGTGCTCCAATGGAACTAAACGGCAAAATCTTCAAGAGTCAGCCTAGCTCAGAGACTTATACCATACACCACATGACTACTTCTTGGTTGCCTGCAAAACACCAGATAACCAGAGTTTTATTCGGTATGCTTTTAGAACCATACTGGTTCTTTCGCTCTTTTCTCAAAGGTACTGTGTGATTCTTTCGCGTGAGCTTGTTTATAAAAGAAGCTCACTTCAAAAAAATCAAAACAGTACTACTTATGTAATACCAATTTTCTGTGAATTTAAGTGCATCTTCATGGAGAATTGGTATAACTTTATTTACAAATTTTTTCTAACTTCTCTAGCAGCAATTAAGATATATATTGTAATGGCTGTGAAGATTTCTGTTCATAAACATATCGCAGAATTTCATCTACCGCTCGCTTTACTCCGCCAGCCGCACGACAAGCATCACCCAAACGACCACTATTTACTCGGAAAGAGTTATTATCAAAAATTCGTTGTGCCGTCTGCTGCAAGCCTTCTGAAGTTATATCTTCTAACATCATCATAATTCCTGCACCCTGCTCCTGAATGCGGCGGGAAATGATTTCTTGCTCATAAGTTTGTGGTACTGCAATCATTGGTACCGAATACCAGACAGCTTCCCGTGTTCCACCGCCTGCTCCGTGCATAATGAATAGACTGGCACGTTCTAATATTTGTAATTGGGGAACAGTACCCATAGATCGAATGATAAAGTTTTCTGGAATATCTCCTAGAAGTGTGACATCTAAAGCTGGACTCAACACCATTACTACCTGAGCATCGGTGTTAGCAAAAGCCTCAATGCATTTCTGGTAAAATCCCAAACCTGGGTCGTGAATGTTCCCAAATGAAATCAGGATGAGCTTGGATGAATGCAATTTCTCCATTGGGAAATCATATTCTACTGCCCGCACTGGATTACAAGGGCCAACAAAATGAAAGCGTTTATCAAATTTATCGCTATAAGGTTGGAGTTCTATAGGTAAATAACAAATGTTGAGAGGTTCAATATTAGTAAAACTGTCAACAAATTTAATTGGAGGTACACCATAAGTTGCTCGTAACTCACGTTGATGTTGACGATAGTGCTTCATCCCGACAGCCGCCTCTTTTAACAATCGTGGTAGTTTCTTCCTTAGCCAAGGACATTCATAGAAACTTTCGGGAGTAAAAGCGGCTGTAGCAATGGAATTAATAGCGGGAATATTGAGCAACTGCGCCACTAGTCTTCCCCAGAGACAGAGAGAGTCGTGAATAATATAATCTGGCTTTTCTGCACGCACTGATTCTAAGAGTGCTGGTAGCATCTCACGAGTACACCAAGTTAGAGAGGGCACTAGAGACATTTCATTTTCAGATGGTGGCGCTGTCTCAGGATTGAGTTGAGGATAGCAACGAAAAGCAGCTCCAAAAGACTCGATTTCTTGTTGAAAACGGGGAACCTCGTAGTAAATTACCTCTTCACCTCTCTTCATCAACTCCGTCACTAATCCAAAGGTGGGAATTACGTGCCCGGCAGCTGAAACGTTCATAAATATTACACGGTTCATAGAAAATACCCTGCTAGTTTGAAAAATTCAAAGATTAACAATAACCTGATGATATTTCTTGAGAGTAGGGCGATGACCAACACTAATAAAGGTTATCCCTGTTTCTACTAAAAGACTATAAAGATGTTCTTCGTTGTTAATATCTAAAGCACTGGTTGCTTCATCTAAAATTGCATATTTGGGTTTCGTAATTAAAAGCCGAGCAAAAGCTAATCTTTGTTGTTCCCCTAAAGAAAGAAGATCGCTCCAATCTTGCTCGACCTCAAAACCACCAAACCGTTCTGCTAAGTCTGACAAATTTACTCTGTGGAGAACTTGATGAAGTTCTTCATCACTGAGATCGACCTTGGTGTTAGGATAGATTAACTGCTCCCGAAGAGTCCCTAAAATCATATAAGGGCGCTGCGGTAAAAATAGTATTTCTTCTAATTCTGGACGAACAATTACACCTGTTCCCGAATTCCATAAACCAGCTAAGGCACGCAACAAAGAACTTTTACCACAACCGCTATCTCCCATAATTAGTAATCCCTGCCCTGTTGGCAATGCTACAGAAAGGTTACTAAATAAAGTTTTTTGATAATTGGGGGTTTGGACAGTCAGGTTTTCCAACGCTAAACGGCTGTCTATGACTATATCAATAGTTTTAGCATTAGCTATTGCTTTGCTTGGCTGTTTGAGATACTCAGAAAAGATGTATAGGCGATTAATTGAAGCAGCAAAATTAGTGAATTTTTCAAACTGATACATAATCAGATTCACAGAAAAAGCGACCTGCCCAAAGGCACCACCCGCTTCTGTAACTTTTCCTACCTCTGTTTCACCTGATAGAATTTGGTTTCCTAAAATCAATACTGGTATGATCCAGGGTAGATAACCAAACTGATATTTAAATATATTTAAATACACCTCTGACCATAATATCAATCGCTTAAAATTATTAAAAACCTCATTAAATATAAGTTTAATTTTATTGGTTTCTTGAAGGATACCGTTATAAAAAGCAATAGACTCGGCATTCTCTCTTATACGAACTAAACCAAAGCGAAAATCAGCTTCTTTTTTGAGTTGTTCAAAATTTAGTTGCGTTAATTTTTTGCCATAGAACCCAATTGTTATGGCGTAGGCTAAAATGGAGTAAATTACCAGAACAATAACTAGATTTTTTGAAATAGACCAGAGAATGACACTAAAAGCAATTACTACAAAAACAGATTCCAGACAGTTGACCAAAAATTGAATAGATTGCTGGCAGAAATTGGCAACATCTTCAGAAATACGTTGGTCTGGGTTATCAATCTCTTTGTGGAAGTTACTCAGCTCATAAAAAGCGCGATTTGTGAAATATTGATTAAGTAAATGATGGGTCAACCATCGTCGCCAATAAATGCCGATTGTCTCTCGCAGATAACCATAGGCAGAATTTAGAAAACCAAAGACAATTATTCCCCCGAACGCAACCAGTATACCTTGCCAGAATTTAGTACTATTATGATCGGAAAGGGCAGAAATTAAATCTCCTTGTTTACTATTTAACAATACCTTGACTTGGGTAGTAGCTAACAATAAAACTCCGAGAAGCACAAGTAAACCTATAGCACCTCGTTTTTCATCACCTAACCAATAGAGTTGAGCGATCGCCCAAAACCGTTTAACCGCTTTCAAGCTGAATCGATTCATTTGTAGACTATATAAATTTTTCTAGTTCTGAGGATTTTCATAACTATGCCTTTTAGTTACTGCGGTAGGGATTAATCACGCACAGGTTCAAAAGAGAGTGTCCTTGACGATCGCAATTTACCCCCTACTACCGATCGCTAACTTTATTCCTGTATATCTACTCCGCAATCTAGAGTTTACGCACTTCCTCTTAGTTACAATAAGTAGTACTTTCATCTCAATTTGACCAAGTATACATATAATACAGAACGACAACCAAATCATAATTTTATACATAAAAATGCGTATTTTCACATTTATTTGGTTAGGACAATTAATTTCTCTGATTGGCGTCTCTATGACTGGGTTTGCTCTGGATATCTCGGTATTCCAGCAAACTGGCTCTGCTACCCAATTTGCTTTCCTGACCCTGACTTGTACAATACCACTCATCGTCATTTCGCCAATAGCAGGCACATTAGTCGATCGTTGGGATCGTCGCTGGATAATGATTATTAGTCATGTCTTTAAAGGACTATCTACACTAATTCTGATATTGCTAATCAGTATTGGTCAACTAGAGATTTGGCACATCTATCTCAGAAATATCATCACTTCCATCATCGGTGCTTTCCATACGCCCGCTTATAAAGCTTCCATTACCTCTTTGGTGCCTCAAGAAGATTTAGCACGGGTGAGCGGTATGATTCAATTGGGAATGGGCATTCAGCAAATCATCTCGCCTTTACTAGCAGGTATTCTGCTGGGTATTGTTAAGCAAAGAGGCATTTTGATCGTCGACTTCGCAACTTTACTAGTTGCCCTTGTTCCCCTTCTGTTGGTGCGATTCCCGGAGTTAAGCCAAGCTACTGATGCCAATGAGGACACTCCGCATACCTCACTTTTGCAAGAAACACTGTATGGCTGGACTTATCTAACAGAGCGTCCTGGACTACTCAGCTTTGTGATTCTGTTCACGATTTACCAATTCCTGGTTGGCTTTGTCAGTGTACTAAGCTTTCCCCTAATTCTTTCTTTAACTACGCCAGCTAAATTAGGACAGATTGCATTTGCTAGCGGTCTTGGTATGTTCGTAGGGGCTATAGTGATGAGTACATGGAAGAATAGTTGGCAGAACTCGATCGGCCCTGTTCTAATCACTATGTCATTGAGTGGGGCGTGCATTGCCATTGCTGGTTTACGGCCTTCTATCATTCAAATTGCGATCGCTACTTTACTTTTCTTCCTGACTGCACCTTTCATCAATGGCTCAGTGCAAGTTATCTTACAGACAAAAGTTGCTGAGTCGGTACAGGGAAGAGTATTTGCATTAACCGGAGCGATGTGGGGGGTCGCTGTACCGCTAGCTGCGATCGTTGCAGGCCCACTAGCTGACTATGTTTTCGAGCCACTGATGGCTTTTGATGGACTTTGGTCTCAAGTACTGGTTGGCCAAATAATTGGCTCTGGGCCTGGTCGTGGTATTGGACTATTGTTCGTAATTATCGGGTGTTTTATATTAGTAACAGCATTTATCGGCTCCCAATACCCTGCCATCCGAGACTTAGAAGTTAATGTGCCTGATTTTGAATCTTCAGCAAGCAAGGTGTCCCCCATGTAGAGATTAGAGAGGCAATAAAACTTGCTCCTATTCTTGAGCTTTACTTGTCGCCTGTAATAGTCGTCCTAAGACAAATGTGAATGGTGGAAGTTTAATTCGCATACCACCTTCCACAAGATGGAATACTCCACCTGATGTAGCAATCAGCATATCGACTCCGCAGAACTCCCCGTACCAATTAGGAATTTTGAAAGCCTCCTCCAATACTGGTATGGCTCCCAGGTTCATCGCAATAAAAAGCGGCTGTTCATACTCTGCACCATGAATGAGTACACACCAGAGACCATTATTCCTAGAGCATAAGAGAGTGCGGTTTCCACTCTGAATTAGTCTGTTTTGAAACCTAATTTCGGCAAGCTGTCGAATTAGTAAAAAACTTGGGTGGTTTTTATTATATGGTTCAAAAATTTTGCGGTTAATCGGCCCAAACTCCCACACACACCCAGGGTTATCAAACATATCTTCCCGCACATAGCAATCATGACCAATGCACTCACCTGTATCCTGATGTTGATGCATCCCTAAAGCGCCGGAAAATTCTTGCTCTGTTCCTTGATAAATAGAAGGTATTTGTGGCCCTAAAATCAAGCAAGCAAGTGCAAAATATAAACGGACTCGCGCTTCATTTTGGCTTCCTAGACAACTTAAGAATTGATGGAAAATTCTACTTGTATCTTGGTTATCGAGGAACATAATATTATTCCGCCAACCAGCATGATATGAGTGTGATGGCTCTAGAAAACCACAAAAATAATCTGCCAAACCCCCTAGCCAATTACCATCAGTCAAAGAATGCTTGACAGCATAATAAGTAGGGTAGTCAATCAGATTTGAAAATTTAGCCCCATTGTAGGCAATTACTTCTTCATGGGTACTGCCAGCGTGTTCGGCTATTTGTAGAAACTGCTTTTTCCCAAGATAGGCAGCATACCTTGATATTTCTTCAACGCAAGGCTCCCAGAAATCAAGACCAACATGACGTGCTGAATCATATCGGAAGCCATCAATGTCTGTTTCTGCAATCCAGTATTTTAGGTGTTGAATCAGCAATTCTCGAACATAACTTGTCTCTGTTCGCCAATCTTCCAGAAAGCCAAAGAGTCTTTGATTTACCATATCAGTGTATTCAGGCCCGTGGAAGAGTAATGTGTTACGTGCTTCTATAGGAAAAGGCATGACTGCAAAGTCATCACCTTGCACATACTTAAACTTTCCCCCTGGTGGTCCCCCATACTCTTCCCAGTTAATACTATCTGCAATATGGTTGTTAACTACGTCTAAAACGACTGCAATATCAGCTTCATGAGCAGTTTTCACCAACTCACGCAGACACATAAGTGTACCCAGACGCGGATCAACCATCAACAAGTGGATGGGATGATAGCCATGATAGCCATCAGCAGCGTTGACATAGACAGGGCTGAGGATAATGGCTCTAATTCCCAATGACTTCAAGTATGTTATCTGCTCAATTACGCCCCGAATAGTCCCACCATGACTTGTATAGGGGGAAGTCGGATCGTATTTGACTGCACTTAGACCAGTGTAGTTGCTGTCTGCACTGCGAGCAAATCGATCGATCATGATTGAGTAAAATAGACGTGCATCCCAATCATTAGGACTAGATGTCATTGCAACCTTTGGTTTTAGTCCATATAAAGGCTGATTATCTACATAGCCCAGGAATACAGATGGAATTTCAGCCATTGAGCGGGGTGCTTCATCACAGACTAACAAAAAATGCGATCGCGTGCTTGTATGTTCATTACCAAATGTATCCACATAACCTAAACTGTAGCGATATCCTCCCCCATTACTGATAGGTGGTAGGATGAGTGAGAACATTTGGAAGCCATTTTCTATAATGCTTTCAGTTTGTGCCGTAATTCGATCTGAATCGCAATATCCTTGTCCATCATTCAATTCATACGCTATCTGACCATAATCTGGATTTTTAGATAAGTGAACACCAAATCTGAGGGAGATTTTTTCATCACTCCTAAACACCCAAGTATATGGTGCTGTGCTAGGGTCGAGATGTACTTCACAGTATTCGTCAAAATAGCGCATATAGCATTCCTACGAATTAAAGATGGGGAGTTGGCAAACAATTTATCTCAGGTAATGGACTTCCCGATTCATAAATCAAAATTTTCTTCTAGAAATCATCCTTGCATATTACTATTGTTTGTATTAAATATTACATAAATTTTCTTTATATTCAACTTATTAGCGAATATCGGTTTTTCTCTTTCCAGTTTTTCCATATTTGTAAAATACTAAATTCACTGTATCATCAGCATAAAAATTGAGAGATTTGCCTTATCACCATCTCTCAAACCATCTACTTTTGTCTCCTTTGTTTGCCAGTTAACCTTCCAGTTAAGCGAAAAATTCCAAAAAGTCACACAAAGGATTGCTACCAATTTTGCCAAATATTCATTCACTCTAAATCGATAAAACAGCCAATTCACAATTAAAGCATTGAAAATAAGTCCAAAAAAACAAATTAGGTTGAACTTGAAAAAACGTTGCAAACGCTGGACTAATTGTTGCCGAACAGACACATCACCAAAAGTCCATACATCATTCCAGAGAAAATTATTAATGATTGCTATCTCTGTTGAAAGTATTGCACTCGGAGTTAACAACCAACCCAACAGGGTATGCAGAACATAGAATCCTCCCAAGTCTACAAATACACCACTTAAACCTACTATGGCGAAACGAATCAACCGACTCATAAACAGCCAAGTTAAGTATAGTCGATTTGTGCGATCGTTAATCTGAAGATCGTAATTCATTCAGTTTCATACTTATCATATTTTTACTCCATCTCTAGCACTTATATAATCTCAAGTACTACTGTTTAAGTTCGCTCAATTTTCTCAAATTCCCATAAACCTCCAGGGGGTAAATTAAGTATTTTAATCACTTTCAAAGAATAGGTTATATCTTGCTCCATTTGATGAAATAAACTACTACTATTTTGCATAAATAAAATATGACTATATTTCGGAGAAATCGGCAGCAGAAAATTATCTGCTACAGGTAGTAGACAAACTTTTGGTAAATAATGACTTAAGGTTAGAATTCCTCCCAAATTAACAGGAGAGTCATTAATTATCAGTAAAGGCTTTTCTGATTGATTGAGAACTTGACCTGTTTCTCTAATATATTGACCATCGGATTGCAGCCACCAATTCTCCGCTTGAAAAAATCTGGCATCAGAAACTAAACCTGCTATGAACAATCCGACTATTAGGAATTGAGAGATTTTTGCCTGCCAATTATGTTGTTGCAAAATATTAAAAGCTAAAATATAGGCTACAATAATTTCTAGACTAAGATATAAAGGCAGTTGGTAACGAACTTGAATGGAGCGAATACCTCCAAAAAATAGGTCATATATCACTAACAATAGACTGGGAAAACCTCCCAAGATAAAAATCAATAGACTGGTTTTATTTATTGGAAATTTTCTGAGGAAAAATCCCAAGTAAATAATCAAGCTTAAACTGAATATTAACGCAGGAATACTATAAAATAAAGAGCCTTCAAGAGTAAACCTATTAAACGCAAATATATCTGATGTTAAATTAAGATCGAAAAATATTCGAGTAACTCGAATCAAAAAAATAGCGATTAGCTCGAAGGGATTATTTATCCACTTTACTCCCGACCCTGAAGTTAGCTCTAGTGCTGTGCTAGTGTGGGGGATGATCGCAATCAACCAAGGCAAAAGTATTAAGAAGGCAGCAATACTAACAAGCAGATAATTGAGTAAGGTTTTACTGAAGTGAAACTGTTGTTGAATAACTACATAAATACCATGAGCTATAATTACCAGAACTGTGAATAAATGGGTATATAATCCTAAAACTAAGGTGAGGGTATACAAAGCCCAATTTTCTTTTTTTTCTTGTCTAATAGCTCGCAATAAAGCAGCACTCGATAGCAAAATCTCTACCATCCACAAACTGTATTGACGTGCTTCTTGAGCAAAAAATAACTGCAAAGGAGAAACGGCAATTAATGCCATCGCTACCCATGCCACAAGTGGAGACTCAAACAACTCTAAACACAACCAATAGACGCTGGGAAATATGAACAGACTGATGAGTGCTGATAAACTCCTGATCCCAGTAGGTGAATCTCCAAATACTTGCACCCAGAATCTCACCATTACGTAATATAAGGGGGGATGCTGTGGGTCTGAGGTGATTAAGTAATTCACTGTATCAGCTACACCACGATCTGGATTAATGTGCTGATATTTGTCGAAGGTGCTAATGGGAATTGTGCCTTGATGATTATAAACTTCCTGTTTTAGCTCGGCCACAGTGTGACCAGAAATTGCTACGGATGTCCAAGATTCATCACAGCAGTATGTTTTATGTCCTAGATGGGCAAAGCGAAAGAAAATACCTAACCCAATGAGGATTATTAGTAAGATTTTTAACCAAGTCGGGGGATTTGCTTCTGCTAATAATTGCGGTTTGTCCATTTATTGCATATGTATCATTACAGAGAAAGTTGTTGTGAACGCCGCTTGGAAGGTCTTTTAGGGACTTTCTCATTTTTTAGTGGTAATGAATAAATTTCTTGAAGCAATCGTTCATATTCATTGGTTTGTACAAAGCCATCATGTTGTAATTTTTTTAATACTTCTTGGTCTTGGTTAATTAGACATTTTGCTACCAATGAAGCGTGCAAAAATCTCCTGAGGTCTGGTTCGACCATAACAATCTTTTTAGCTGACCATAAACGAGGAAGTAATCTTCCTAGCCCACATCCAGCATCAAGAATGACTGCATCAGGCGTGATCAAATCCTGAATGTTATTAGTCCAAACTTCCTTATCTCTAGCTTTCCAAGCTTCATGAGCCACATCTGTAACCCATTGGTATGGGTCAATTGTATCGTAGACAGTAGCAGTAATTTTCTCCATTTCAAAGATACCTCAATGAGGCTAAAAAAAATTTGCTTACCATGTTCTAGTGACAGATATTGCAGTTTTGAAGCAGTTGAATAACTTTTTAATGTTCTTGATCCAACGTATTTATTATCTTATTCTTTACTATTAGCTCATTAGTATTTAACAATTCTTCATCCATTTGTTTTAATGCAAAGTAATTGTACAAAATGACTGAGATAATTAAAACAAGTAGCCCTTCAAGAACCATTAAAAAACCGATTCCACGCCCTGAACCAGTTTCAATCAACCGCCCAACAGTACTAGCAAGTACCCCATCAGTAGATAGCATAGGTTCCAAAAAACCATCAGTTAGAGGGCTGGCGCTAAGATTACCAAAAGCCCCAGCCAAGCCCGCCAAAGTGTAGAACAATGAAAGAACACGTCCCTGAATATTTGGCGGGATGCTAGTTTGCAAAATTGTACTATTAATACCTAGAATAATCGGCAAGGTAAAAAATGAAATAAAAATGCCTAAGGCTATGGTAGGAATAAAGGGTTTAATACCAGTGATTATTAAACCTATTCCATTTAATGCCGAAAATAGAAACAGAGGAGAGAGCGATTTTTTCCCTCCTCCCCAGATACTCATAAGGATGCTGCCAGCAACCATTCCACCGCCGGCAATTGACATTACACTCCCAAATGTCGTAGCCGAGGAAAAGGATAATATTAAGGGATTAATTAAGACAGAAGTCATGCCATTCACAAAAAAATAAATTGTCATGAATGACAGTAGAATCAGCAAGAAAAAGCGAGAGTAAATGTTTTCCCAGCCATAAACAATATCATTGATGATGGTAGACATTCCCATAGTTGGCACAATACTCGATTCTGGCTGAGGAATATTAATAAATATTAGGGTTAATAATCCAATTAAATAGGTAGACAAATCAATCAGTAGCAAGCCCTGAAGTTGTATATTGGCGATGAGTATAGCCGCTAGGATTGGTGCAACCAGTTGTCCTAATGCTGTACTGAACTGAATCAAGCCATTAGCCCTCCCCATCTGATTGCTAGGAACCATCAATGGTAAAGCAGCTCCCTTCGCAGTCATTTGAAAAGAACCGCAGACTGAAGTAAAAAACGCAGAAACATAAGTATGCCAGAGTTGTAGATTGCCAGTCAGTAGCAATATAGCAAGTGTGAGTGTGATTGAAGCCGCAGCTATTTCACTAAAAATAATTGTCCATTTTCGATTCCACCTATCTACTAATGCACCAGCAAAGGGAGTGATTAATACACCTGGCAAAGTTGTAAAAAATATAACTAAGCTTAATTGTGTAACAGCATGAGTGTTATGATAAACCCAGATACCTAAGCCAAATCCTGTCAAGCGATTTCCGATTTCAGACAGAGATTGCCCCAGCCAGAAGAGAGTAAAATTACGCAATTCACGAATTAGTTCAATTAGTTTAGTTACATACATCTTTCATAAATTAGTTGTATATTTTGTGATTGGTAGAATATGAGGTAAATAACAAATGTTCAGAGGTTAAAAAAAATCACAGATTATACTATTCTAATATAGAATCATCGACTCAAAGCTCTCTTTAAAATAGCGGGTATCTGTGCTGCCAATCTTCGACCAGGAGGGGTTAAAAATTGACTCATAGGTGGCTTAGACCAGAAATTTACAGAAATGTTTAGCTCGTGATTTGAATTGCTTAGTGAGTATACTTGATGCCACCAAAAAGCAGGAATAAATAAAATTTCCCCTAGTTCGACAATACACTCAAAATATTTGGCTTTTTGGAAATTGGGAAATTTTTCTAAATCTGGTTCTTCAATATTTATTTGGCTCATGTGGGGAATTTTTGAACCAGCAGGGAAAGGATATAATGAAGATGTTTGTTGGGGGTCAAACAACAGGAAACGCTTGCGATCGCTAACTTGAGTAAATAAGTTATCCATTGCGTCATAGTGCAATGGGGATGTGTTGCCGCCAGAACCAATCCAAATAGTTGGATCGACAAATAACTTTTCATCAAAATATTCTGGAAACTTAATATCTTGCAGTAGTTCTGGAAACTCTCTGGGGATTGACTGTTGTTGCAGATAATAGAATTTATCAAATTTATTTTTTGAACCCAGGATGTTGATGAAGTCCCTAAATTGCATTTTCTGTCTCAAATTAGCAAATCCATTTTCCAAGTTTCCTGTAAAAATACTATTTTGAGAAACACTTATATCAACCTCTTTATCACTGAATAAAGTAGTGAGATAATTAGCAGTCCATAAAGATAGAGCCTTCCAATCATTAATAGCACCAGTGATGATGACGGGTCTTCTAGGAGAGAGAAAATTCCTTTCAAATTCCTCTCTTGTCGGTTGTTCAACCCGTTCAATGTGCCTCACTGCGGTTAAATCATGCTTGCTCATCAAAAAATTCCTATTTGTAGATTTTTCCTGGAATTAGGCAGACTGGGGAAATAACATGAAAGTTGCTGTTATCTCTGATTTAACATAAATTTATCAGACCAAGCAGCAACCATTTCTGAAAATATCAATTCCAATGGCTTAGTTATAGACCAATTAGGATAATGCTTTTTGATTTTTTGTAAGTCACTATAGTAACATATGTGATCCCCTTCTCGATTTTTTCGTATATAGACAAAAATTATTTTTTTGTTAGTCAATAGGCAGAATCAGCATAATCCCAACGGGTTGCTAACTCTACCATTGGGATTTCATTGGGCGCATCCCCATATACTTTATTGGTAGACATATGCACAAAAGGCGCATCTGGGACAAATTGACGAGTTGCTTCTAAAAGATTCAGTGTTCCTACAGCATTGGTCTCAAAATCATCAAAGGGAATTGACGCCGCTAAATCGTGGCTGGGTTGGGCTGCTGTATGAACGATCGCATCTGGTCGGAGACTATCAATTAAGTCTAAAATAGCAGTGCGATCGCGAATATCTATCTCGTGATGGACAAAGCCTTTAAGTTCAGATGCTAAACGTTTTTGATTCCAACGAGTATCTCCTTGAGGGCCAAAGAAAATAGCTCTTTGGTTATTATCAATGCCGTGAATTGCCCAACCTTGATGGGCAAAATATAGACAAACTTCAGAGCCAATTAATCCCGATGAACCAGTTACAAGTAATTTCTTCATTTGAGTGAATGGGGAATTGAAAATTTGAAAAATAATCCATTACTATTTTCTACACATTCTGATATTTAATTTATTTTTCGCTTTGTTTCTAGAAGTTTAGCTTTTTCTTCTGGTGTCATTTTTTTGAGGCGTAAAAATGCTTTTGCTATTTTTTCAGTGCGCCCTACTTGAGGCTCTCGCACAAATAAAAGTTGTGCCATTTTTTCAATTGTTACGGTATCAAAAAGTTCCCGCAATTCTAAATCAATCAAGAATACTTTTCTAATGCGAGCATGAACTTGGGCAGCTAATAGAGAATGTCCGCCAAGTTGGAAAAAGTTGTCCATAACTCCCACCCTCTCAACTTGCAGAATTTCTTGCCAAATGTAGGTTAATGCTTCTTCGATCGCATTTCTCGGCGCTGTATAATCAACTTGACGATCGGACTGATTTGGTAACGGTAGAGCAAGGCGATCGACTTTATTATTAGGTGTTAGAGGTATCGCATCTAGAAACACCCAAGAGTCAGGCAGCATATAATCCGGTAGTTTTGCCAACATATATGATTGCAAAGTTTCAATAGTGGGTTTTTCAGCCTCAGATTTGACAACTAGATATGCAACAAGCTTTTTACCTGCTACAGTATCGTCAATAGCTTGGACAATAGCTTGTGCGATCGCAGGATGAGTTTCTAAAACTGTTTCAATTTCCCCTAGTTCGATGCGGAAACCACGGATTTTAACTTGATAATCGATGCGTCCCAAAAATTCAATTTCACCATTGGGTAGCCAACGCGCCAAATCACCAGTCCGGTATAATCGCTCACCAGGATTTGTGGCTAAGGGATTGGGAACAAATCTTTGGGCTGTCAAATCTGGTCTTTGGCGATAACCCCGTGCTAATCCTACTCCCCCAATCAACAACTCACCTACAATCCCTTCTGGAACTGGATTACCAGCATTATCCCAAATATAAATTGATGTGTTAGCAATTCCCCTACCTATAGAATGTGCATCCTGTTGTAGCTTAATTTCTTTGATGGTAGACCAAATAGTGGTTTCCGTTGGCCCGTAAACATTCCACAGATTCACCTGAGAGTTGAGAAGAGAGGCGGCTAAATCAACTGGCAAAGCTTCTCCACCGCAGAGAATGCGAAAACCATCATTTGGTTGCCAAGCAGCAGCCAAGAGCAATCTCCAGGTAGTTGGAGTGGCTTGCATCACCGTGGCTTGGGATGTTTGCATTAGTTGAGCTAACTTAAATCCATCTCTGGTAGTTTCTTTGTCAGCTAGGACTAATTTTGCACCGCTAATTAATGGTAAGAAAAGTTCTAGTCCAGCAATATCAAAAGACACTGTAGTTACTGCAACCAGGGTATCAGCAGCAGTCAGTCGCAGTTTTTCTTGGAAACTGAGGAGGAAATTTACCAGAGATTCATGCTGAATTTGTACTCCCTTGGGTCGTCCAGTGGAACCGGATGTATAGATAACGTAAGCTAAGTGGTTGTTACCAGCAACCGCAGGTGCTGCGGTTGCTGGTTGGGTCGAAACCGAATCTAGCAATAGAACTTTTGCGGATGATGCTGGAAGCGCTGGCACAAGTTGATCTTCGGTGATGATTACAGCCGCCGCGCTGTCTGCAAGCATCCACTCCAGGCGATCGCGCGGGAAGGTAGGATCTAGTGGTACATAGGCCGCACCTGCTTTCATGATTCCTAACAGTGCAATCGGCAAACCTGCATGACGTTCTAAACAAACCGCCACTAAGGTTTCTGGCGTTACACCAAGTTGTAGTAGTGCGCGAGCAACTTGATTAGATTTGCGTTCTAAGTCTGCGTAGGTTAGGGAGGGGAAAACAGCGATCGCTTCGGGAGTTTGAGCGGCTTGCTGACTGAATAATTCATGTATTGGAGTATTGGAGTAATGGGTAATGGGTAATGGGTAATTTATCTTACCTAATTCCGCTTTCGATAACAAACTAATTTCACCAATGAATTGCGGTTTTTCGGTAACAAAACTAGTCAATATTTGGGTTAGATGATGTAAGATATCTCCTCGTGTTTTTGCACTCCCAATCTGCTGCCCAAAAGCGATTTTCAGCGTTAAATCATCTCCTGGCAAGGCATATAGACTGATGGGGTAATGATTTTTCTCCAAAGATTCAACAGAATGGATCGCCAGTTCTCCTGGATTTTGACGCAGACTTTCTTCCACTGGGTAATTTTCGTAAACCACAATGGATTCAAACAACGGTTCTCCTCTCTTAATGTCACTCCATTCTTGAATATCTACTAAACGAGTGAAGGAATATTGATTAATTGCCGAGATGCGATCGCGCAATTCTATTAACCACGGTTTCAATGGTGTAGCTGCATCTAATTTCAGACGCAAGGGCAAGGTGTTAATAAATAGACCCACCATCTCTGCAAAACCTGATAATTCGGTAGTACGTCCCGATACAGTGACACCAAAAACTACATCTTCAGAACCACTATATCGGCTCAACAGAATGCCCCAAGCAGCTTGCACTAAAGTATTTAATGTTACTTGATTATTTTGAGCAAATATTTTGAGTTGGGTGTAAATTTCTTTTGGGATAGTAGTTTGTAAAGTTTGGTAATTTTCAGAATAGTGTTTTTTAATACCAAAAGTAGTTGCTTCCCGGAAACCGTTTAATTGTTTGCGCCAGAAAGATTCTGCCAAACCAGATTCTTGTTTGTGCAACCAAGCAATAAAGTCTCGGTAGATGGGTGGTTGTGGTAAATTTGGACGTTCTGTTTTAGCTTGGTAAAATGCGATCGCATCCCGGAAAACTAGAGGTAATGACCAACCATCCAAAAGTAAATGATGGTGAGTCCAGAGAAATTGCCATTTCTGTTCTTGGGTTCTCACTAACGTCATCCGCATCAGTGGGGCCCTTTCCGTTGAAAAACTTTGGTGACGGTCTGCTGTTAACAGAATTGACCATTTCATTGCTACTTCATTAATATCGCATCCGCGCCAGTCTTCGTAGACAAAGGGCAAATTGACCCGGCGGTGAATGCGTTGCAACGGTCGGGGTAAATCTTGCCAGATAAAGGAAGCGCGTAAACTAGGATGGCGGTTAATACAAGATTCCCAAGCCTTTTTAAAAGTTTCTACGTCTAGAAACCCTTCAATTTCACCACTTACCTGTTGCAGATAAATATCTTTTTCTGATTCATAATTTGCATGGAAAAGTATTCCTTCCTGAACAGGGGATAGAGGATAAATATCTTCTACATCAGTAGTTCGCGCCAAAGCAATAACTAATTGTTCTGAATTAAGGTTAGCGAGGGGAAAATCAGTAGATGTTAAACTGTATTCTTGCTGGCGGCTAGTTGCTAACAAAGTCTGTAAATGTTTAGAAAAACTATCTGCTAAACGGCGAATCGTTTCTTCTCGGTGCAAAGCTTTGCTAAAACCAAACCGTATTTGGAGTTTGCCGTTAGCAATTAAACTAGTAATTTCTAGTTGAAAAGCCCGCCTATTTTTTGGGTGTCGAGATAGTCCGACATCTTCGGTGGCTGGGGTAAAGGGTGCTGCTTGGGAAAGATTTTCATCAAATTGCCCCAAGTAGTTAAAGAGGATGCCTTGGGTAATTGGCGGTAAGATAGACGCGAATTCTGGTTTTTGAGAAAGGATACCATAAGCAAAGCCATTATTTGGCAAGTTCCGCAACTGTTCTTTAACGCCTTTTAAATTGCTCTTTTGAGTTTTCTCTAGTTTGCAAGGAAAAAGAGATGTAAACCATCCCACAGCATCAGAGACATCAATGGCAGTAAAATCGCTTTCTCGTCCGTGACTTTCTAGGGCAATTAATATTTTTGATTCACCTGTCCATTCTGTTACCACTTCTAAAAGAACTGCTAGCAAAACTTCCTGAATCCTAACTTTGTGAGTGCGCGGTAGTTCATACAGCAGACTATCAGTTTCATATTCGCTGAAATTGCATTCTATTTGAGTAGCAGAAATTTCTGTATTTTCTGCTATGCCATCAGGAAAATCAAGGGGTAATTCTGAATTAGAAACTTGTTGGGTTTTCCAGAAAGCTACTTCTTCTTGCCAATCAGAATTTTCAGTTAGGGTATGTAGATGTTGAGTCCACTGTGGGAAACCGACACTATGAGCAGATAAGGAAATTTCCTGTTCCTTTTGTAAAGCATCACAAGCGATCGCTAAATCTTGCAAAATAACGCGCCACGAAATACCATCAACTATAAGGTGATGGATAATTAGCAGTAATTTATCGGATTTATTCTCATCATTATGGAAGTAGACGGCGCGAAATAGAGGGCCAGTAGCTAAATTAAGTTGTGCTTGAAATTGACTGGCAATTTTTTGTAATTCTGTTTGAGAAATAGCAGTTTGGTTTACAATATCAAAATTTAAAACATGACTATCATCATCTAACCATTGTATCCATCCAGCTTCGGTTTGGCGGAATCGCAGGCGAAAAGCTGGATGACTTGCGGCAATATGACTTAAAACTGTTTGAAAATGTGACGCATTAAATCCCGGTTTTATATCCAATAAAACCGTCTGATTCCAGTATTCAGGATGTTGTAAAGATTGCTGGAAAAACCATTGCTGAATAGGAGTTAGCGCTACTTCACTACCTACAGGAATTGATAAAGCATTGGGTAATTTTGCTGTTGTTTTAATATGAGGTGTAAGTGCTGCAACTTGGGGATTTTTAAACAAATCTTGTGGCGTGAAATAAAGTCCAGCATCCCGTGCTTTAGCAATAATTTGCAGGGCAAGAATCGAATCTCCTCCCAGTTCAAAGAAGTCATCTTTAATTCCCACACGGGATACTTGTAGTACTTGCTGCCAAAGTTTAGTTAAAATCTCTTCAGTTTTGGTTTGTGGGGCGATATATTCCTCACGGGCTATGATATTCTCTTCATCAGGAGCGGGTAAAGCGTTAAGGTTAATTTTCCCATTAGGCAGTAACGGCCAAGCATCGAGACTGACAAACACCGAAGGAATCATATAATCAGGGAGCAGGGCAGATAATTGCGATCGCAAAACTGTTTGCCAGGATGTCGGTGGTATTTTCAATTCCAGATAAGCAACTAGTCGATTGGGTTTACCAGGAGTAGCAATAGCTTTGGTGACAGCCCGAACTACCCAAGCTTGTTTTTCTAAAGCTGCCACAATCTCGCCAGTTTCGATGCGGAAACCTCGAATTTTGACTTGTCGATCTGCACGTCCTAGAAACTCAATCCTACCATCAGGTAAATACCGGGCGCGATCGCCTGTGCGATACATCCGACTGCCTGCATTTTCAACAAAAGGATCGGGTAAAAAGCTTGCAGCGGTCATGCTTGGGGAATTCCAGTAACCACGAGCTAATTGGGAGCCAGCCACAAATAATTCACCCGGTGTACCAATAGGCACAGGTTGCAGATGAGAATTTAGGATATATAAACGAGTGTTGCTGACTGGTTTGCCGATGGGAATAACTTCGGTAATTTCCTTTTCTCCACAACAATGAAAAGCAACATCAATAGTTGTTTCCGCCGGCCCATAAAGATTCACTAATGTAGAGAAGTTAGATGCAACATCTCTAAACTCATCCCACACCCGTCTTTTCAGCGCTTCACCACCGCTAAAAACTAAACGCAGACATGAACATTCAGAAAATCCCGGTTCACCAAGGAGTATTTCTAAAAGACTCGGTACCAATTGCAGCAAAGTCACATTTTCTTGCTGAATAGTTTTGACTAGATACGCCGGATTTTGATGACCTCCCGGCTTCGCCATCACGAGTTTAGCTCCCACCATCAAAGGTGTCCAGAATTCCCACACTGAAGCATCAAAGCTAAATGGTGTCTTTTGCAAGACTACATCCTCACAATTCACCCCAAAAGTCTCCAAAAACCAAGCTTGATGCTGGGCTAAAGCCCGATGGGAAATCGCAATACCTTTCGGTCGTCCAGTAGAACCAGATGTAAATATGATATAGGCGATATTGTCAGCCAAAACCTGAATTTGTAAATCTTCAACAGATTGAACTGCAATTTCTTCCCTATAAATATCAACACAGATAACTTGACAAAAATTATCCAAAAAATTTGTTTTACTCTCGTTACTTTGCGGTTCGTTTTTCCCATCCCACATTTCTAAATCAGAACGAGACAGCAGCAAACTAACATGAGCATCCTCCAACATCGACTGAATACGCACAGCTGGATAATGAGGGTCAATTGGCACATAGCAACCACCTGCCTTCAGAACCGCCAACATAGCGCAAACCATGTCTAAAGAACGTTCCAAATAAATACCCACAGGCTGTTCTACACTAATACCAAACTCACCCAAAAATCGCGCCAACTGATTGGCTTTTTGATTCAATTGGGCATAAGTCCAACTTTCTCCCTCACAAATAACAGCGATAGAATCAGGATTTTTTGCTGCTTGTTGGGCGAAATTTTCATGTATTAGTGATTGGAAATTGGGGATTGGTAATTGCAAATTTTGAATTAAACTATCTATGCCTAATTCACGATGAGCTTGTGGATTTGCAATTAGGGACTTCAAACTTCTTTGGTAATAGTTAACAATATTCTTGATTTGCTCATCATTAAATTGTTGACGATCGTAAGTGATATTAAATGAAAGAAGTCCTGCACCTACTTCCTCACTCCAACTGACAGCAAAAGGAATATTTGTTTCATCTAAAGATTCCGCCTGGATTAATTCTACTTCTCGCCAATTGAGCAGTCCTTGATAAACGTGGAAATGAACAAAATTAAAAGATGTTTCATATAAAGGTTGATTCCCATTTAACCTTTGCAATTCTGCCAAAGGAAACCGACGATTTGGCATTAACTCTTGTTCAGCCCGCCAAGTTTCTGCAATTAAATCAACCCAAGAACCTCTCGGTAAAGACAAGCGTAATGGCAATGTATTTAAGAATAGTCCTAAAACGCGATCGCTATCAGTTTCTGTCGGTCTACCATTGCTCACCAATCCAGTAACCACTTCTGTGTCGCCAGAGCAAAAACCAATAATTTGGAGATGAACTGCTAGTAATAACGTTTTTAGAGGAACGCCCAATTGCTTAGATAAATCTTTTAAGTTGTGGGAAATTGTTTCTGATAAAGTGAGATCAAATTTTCCCATTTTCGTTTCTAGGGGAAGCATACCCGTCCACCTTGGTAGTCTAGTGAAGGGAATTTCCGCCAGTTTATTTTGCCAAAACTCTCGCTGATTACTGTCAACCAAAGCTTGTTTTTCTAAAGTAATAAACCTAGAGTATTTCAAAGCTGGTGGAGTTGGTGGCGCAGGTACACCCCGATCGAGTAGATATAGGTATAAGCCTGTTAATTCTGATAAAAAGTTAGCTAAACTCCATCCATCCATGATGGCATGATGCAAAGTAAAAGATGCTTGCATCACATTATCATCGAGTAGGTGAATATGAAAACGCATTAACGGCGCACTCTTGTACTCGAAGCGATTCTCCCGTTCTTTGGCAATAAATGTTTTTACATAATCATCTTGTGCTGAGGGCGATAAATTAGTTAAATCCTCAAAAACAACTTTAGCAGTTACTTCTTTAACAACTGCCTGAATCGGTTGACTAAATTCAGCTAAATAAAATGCCGTCCGTAATATCTGATGTCTGGCAAACATTTGGGTATAAGCTGCTTCCCAAACTTTGAGATCGAAAGGTATACGAATTCGGAAGCTAAAAACATCATGGTAAGTTCTAGAACTTTGTGAATATTCACCATGAAAGAGCATTCCTGCTTGCAGTTGTGCCAAAGGATAGGCATCTTCAGCCCAATTTTGTAACTTTTCTTTATCTGCAAGTGAAATTAAGGCGAAGGGTTCTTCATCAATATTATCGCTGTCTACTACTTCTGATTCTGCCAACAAGTTGGCTAAATCCAACAGCACAGGATGAGCAAAAATTTGCTCTAATTTTAAGTTCAATCCTTGAGTTTGTGCGAGCGAAACAACGCGGATACTGCGGATAGAATCGCCACCTAAAACAAAATAATTATCAAATCTTCCGATGCGATTTATACCTAAAACTTGTTGCCAGATGTCAGCTAAAATTTCCTCGATGGGTGTAGCGGGAGGAACAAAGGTAACTTCAAGATTTTCCCGTTTAATTTCTGGTGCGGGTAGCGCTTTGCGATCGATTTTACCATTAGCTGTCAGTGGTAATCGCTCCAGATAAACAATCTGCGACGGTATCATATAATCTGGCAAATGCCGCTGCAAATAATTTCGCAGTGTTTCGATGGTTGGTTGCTTTCCAGGAGTACAAACTACATAAGCAATTAAGCGTTGTTGATTACTTTGGGCTTCAGAATGAACTAAAACAATAGTTTCCTGCACCTCAGGGAACTGGGAAATAACGGCTTCAATTTCGCCAATTTCAATGCGGAAGCCGCGAATTTTCACTTGATAATCTATGCGTCCTAGATATTCCAAATCGCCGTTAGGGAGAAAACGTCCTAAATCACCAGTGCGATACAAACGCGATAGTGAATCTACTGAAAAAGCATCTTCAACAAACCGTTCTGCGGTGAGTTCTGGTCGGTTAAGATAACCACGCGCCACTCCAGCACCCCCAACAAAAATTTCACCAATCACTCCAGTTGGTAGGAGATTACCATCAGAATCCAGGATATGGAGACGTAAATCGGGGATTGGTTGACCAATTAAGCTACCAGATGATTCGTCTATATCTTTTTTGCTAATAACTCTATAGGTGACGTGGACTGTTGTCTCTGTAATTCCGTACATATTCACCAAGCACGTCTGATTTTCTTCATGACGTTCAAACCAGGGACGCAAACTTGGTAAATTCAGGGCTTCGCCGCCAAAAATGATGTATCGTAGGGGAGAGGCAATCTCTCTCACACTTGATTCTGCTGCTAGTAATTGAACAAAAGCAGAGGGAGTTTGATTCAAGACAGTAACTTGCTCATTGTGAAGCAGCTCAAGGAAGCTTTGGGGGTTACGGCTGACACAATAAGGAACGATTACCAGTCGCCCGCCATAAAGCAAAGCTCCCCAAATCTCCCAAACGGAAAAATCGAAGGCAAAGGAATGGAAGAATGTCCAAACATCCTGCTCGTTAAATTCAAACCATTGCTGGGTGCTGCGGAATAGTCGGGTAACATTGTGCTGGGTGACTAATACACCTTTGGGTTTCCCTGTCGAACCAGATGTGTAGATAATGTAAGCCCCTGAATTAGGGTCAAGAGTATCTCCTGTCAAAGGTTCATTGCTTTCAGTTAAATAGGGCGCATCTTCCCCATCCAGACAAATTTTAGCTGTGGATTCTGGAAGTTGGGAACTGATGGTAGTTGTGGTGAGAATTAATTCCGCTTCACAGTCAGAAATGGTAAACTCGATGCGATCGCGAGGATAAGCCGGATCGAGAGGAACATAAACACCCCCTGCCTTAACTACACTCAACATAGCTATAATCAGTTCTGGAGAGCGCTCCAGACAAATCACCACGCGTTTATCTGCACCAATACCTTGCTTTTGGAGATATTGAGCAAGATGCTGAGAACGGCGGTCTAGTTCTTTATATGTAAAGCTTTCATTCTCAAATGTTAGAGCAATACGGTCTGGATATTTGTTTACAGTTTCTGCAAACATTTCCCTGATGGTAATTGGTGATTCGTAATTGGTAATTAGCCTGTTCTCAATTACCGATTCTTTATGACCAATTAGCGATAAAGACTGCAAAGGTGCTTGAGCATTATTTGCCATGTTAAACAGTAGATGGCAAAATTGCTCTAGCAATAATTCCATAGCCACCGCATCAAAGCAACTCGCATTGTAACTTAATTTGAGTGAGAGTCCATCCCCCGGAACAACCACTAAAGTCAAGGGATAATGGGTAGTTTCAAAGAAAGACGACTCAGGAACATTCAACCCAAAATCTGCTGTTTTTAGGGATTTATCAACCGGAAAATTTTCAAAAGCCAGCAAAGTTTTAAACAGTGGTTGTCCTCGTGGAACATCACTCCATCTTTGGATATCTGATAGACTCGAATGTTCAAACTGACGCATTAAGGCTGTGCGTGCTTGCAGGTTTTGCAACCAAGAATCAAGGGTTTGTTCTCCAGATATTAAGACGCGAAATGGCAAAGTGTTAATAAAAGGGCCAATCATCCCTTCTACTTCTGGAAGTTCTGGGGGGCGTCCCGCTACTGTAATTCCGTAAACTATGTCTGTGTTGCGGGTATAACGGTTAAGTAATATCGCCCAAGCTCCTTGAATCACGGTGTTGAGGGTGACGTTACAATTACGGGCTAATTTCTGCAACAAAGCAGTATTTTCGGGCGATAATTGGTGCTTTATTTCTCCAGTTTCAAAAGCACTACCTAGCTTTGCTTTGGACAAGATTAATAAGGGAGTAGCACTTTCAAAGCCACTCATATATTCACGCCAAAAGGATTCACCTTCTTGGGGGTTCTTCTGTTTTAACCAAGCAATAAAATCACCGTAAGGGCGCACATTTGGCAGGGAAATTTCTACATTTTCTTTAGCTGCTTTGTGCAACATCAAGAATTCACGTAGTAGTATCGGCCAAGACCAACCATCCAAAATTAGATGGTGGTGACTCCACACTAAATCCCAGCAGTCTTCGCCTAGGCGAATTAAGGTTACTCGCATCAAAGGTGGACGATTAAAAATAAATCCCTGTCGTCTATCTGATTCGAGAAATTCTCTCAGGCGGCTTTTTTGTGCGGAGTTACTTAAACCACGCCAATCTTCTTCTGCTATCTTAAATACGAGATTGCGGAATACAACTTGTACGGGTTCAGTTTGCCCTTTGGTGATAATGGCAGTCCGTAAAATTGGATGGCGGTCAACTAAAGTTTGCCATGCTTGACGGACTGCAATTACAGAAATATTTCCTTCTAAACGGCAATGGAATTGCTCAAAGTAAATGCCAGATTCTGGTTCATATAAGGAATGAAATAATAATCCTTTTTGTAAGGGTGTGAGGGGAAAAATATCTTCGATTTTATCTTTTAGGCTCATATAATAATCCTGTTTAAATGTAGATGCAGTTCAGTTATGGCTTAATTTTTTGTCTGTCAAAGTCAATTTTTAAAACCTAGACACGGAGTGGCTTTCCGCAGGCTACCGCAAAGGAAGAAAAGGAAAGAATGCTTAACTCAACTAGATGCAGGGAGACTTGTCGCAGATTACTTCAAAGGAAACAAAGTACACGAATAAAAAATAAAGATTGGATAACGGTTATTCTAAATCTTCTAAAATTGAATCTAGTTCATTTTCCGATAAATCAACTAAGTGAAAGTCGGTAGCACTATAAAATGATGAATTAGTGGATATTGAATCTGTTAGGTATAAGCGGAGGTTATTCAGATAAGTTGCTGCAAGGTTATCGATAGTCTGTCGATGATGAATCTGCTGGCTGTAAGACCAGTCTACTTGCAAGCATTCATTTTGGATGCGAGCATTAATTGCTAATAGGTGGGGACGTTCTTGTTCAGCAAATAATCCTGTTCCTGTGGGAGCATTGCTGATATTGAATAGGTTATTGCTTTTTGATAGGTTGTCAGTTGGCCCTAAATAATTGAAACTAATGCCAGTTGGTTGTACAGTGTCTAGCATTTCCTGTAAAACTTGATTTTGGCTGATGTAACACAGCAACCCGAAGCTAATACCATGATGGGGAATTCCTCGTAATTGGGTTTTAATTTCTTTAAGCAACACATCCCGATCTGCATTTTTGATTGGTTGTTTCAGAATAATTGGATAGAGGGATGTAAACCAGCCAACTGTCCTGGAAAGATCCAATTCACTAGCTAGTTCTTCTCGTCCATGTCCTTCTAAATCGATCGGCCAACTATCCGATTTGTAAGTGTCAGTTAGGGTTTTTAGTAATGCAGCTAGCATGATTTCTTGCACGCCAGCATGATAGATGGCGGTTGCTTGTTTGAGAAGAGTATTTGTTTCTTGTGGGGAAAGTTGGCAAGATATTATGGCTGTACTGCCTACTGTGTTGCTTCCAGGGATGACTGGATAATCAACAGGTAATGCGGTGACAGGAGTAGAGAGAATATTTTGCCAAAATGGAATGTCTTTGATGAATTCGTTTGAGTCAGCCAGAATTTGCAAAGATGTAGTCCACTCTCGATAAGAGGATGTTTTGGGAGGTAAGGAAATAGGCTGGTTATCTATAGCTTGTTGGTAAGCTTGGTTTAAGTCTTCCAGCAGAATCCGCCAGGATACGCCGTCTACAATTAAATGATGTCCGAAGAGAAACAGAACGTTTCCATATCCGGTGATATTTGTGGCATATAGCACTCGTAACAACGGCGGATGGTCAAGTTGGAAACTCCCGTGTTCTGCTTCCACGATCGCAGTTAAAGTATTTTGCTGTATTTGGGGCGGATAGTTGCTAAAGTCTTCGAGCCGCAACGGGGGACTTTCAGCCAGCCCAGAGTAAGATTGCTCCCATCGTCCTTGATGTTCAGAGAATTTTAATCGCAAAACATCATGGTGAGCAACCAAAGCATCTAATGCGATCGCTAATGCATCGATTTTCAATGGTTCTTTAATATTCAAAGCGATCGCTTGGTTCCAATGATGCGGATGAGTCCAATTTTTAGCAAAAAACCAATGCTGGATGGGTGACAGAGCAACAGTACCAGTTAATGGCTCATCAGGGCGGCGAGACTCACCTAGCGCTAATGGTTTGGCTCTCGCCGCTAGTCGGGACAGGGTTTGAGCTTCAAATATGTCTTTGGGGCTAATCTCCCAGCCAGCAGCACGGGTACGAGAAACGATTTGCAAGCTCACGATCGAGTCTCCCCCCAACTCGAAGAAATTATCATCGGGATTGACGGTTTCTAGCCCCAACACTTCTGCCCAGATTTGGGCTAATATCTCCTCTGTTTGAGTTTTTGGTATGGTTGGGGTTATTGGTATTTCGGGTGCGGGAAGGGCTTGACGATCGATTTTGCCGTTGGGGGTGAGGGGCCATTGTGTGACTAACACCACTGCACTGGGAATCATATAAGCTGGTAAAACCTCTGCTAAATAATCCCGTAATTCGTTGGTGGTAGGTGGGTTTTCCTTGGGTGTGAGAGCATAAGCTACTATCCGCTTGCGTCCTGGCATATCTTGGCGCAGGATCGCCACTGCACTGTCTACCGTAGCGTATCTGGTTAAAGCAGCTTCAATTTCCCCTAATTCAATCCGATAACCGTTAAATTTTACCTGAGCATCTTGCCGACCCATAAACCGGATGTTTCCTTGCAAGTCGTAAACGCCGCGATCGCCTGTTTTGTAAAGTCTAGCTCCCGGTGTTTTAGCTAAGGGATGGGGTATAAATGCCTCTGCTGTTAAGCTGGGGCGATGTAAGTAGCCTCGTGCTAAACTGATTCCTCCAATATAGATTTCCCCAGTTACACCCAAAGCCACTGGTTCTAAAAAGGAGTCCAGGAGGTAAATTTCGACATTAGCGATCGCTTTCCCAATGCTGGGTTCACCGAGTAAATGGGAACAATTCATCAAGCTGGCGCAGACTGTTGCTTCTGTGGGGCCATAGGCGTTAAAACAAGCACGTTTCTCTCCACCCCAGCGCCGGAGTAAATCACCAGAAGCTGCTTCCCCAGCCACAATCAGGGTTTGCAATTGCGGTAAATTTGTAGGTTCAATGGCGGCTAGCAGCGACGGGGGAAGGGTGACATGAGTAATTTGCCAATTGGTTAATGCTTCCCAAAGAGCAGAACTAGGAGAACGATTTGCTTTTTCTTGCAGATATAGAGTTGCGCCGCCACCCAAGGCCATAAAAATCTCAGAAATTGCAGCATCAAAATTCAGAGAAGCAAATTGATAAATGCGACTCTCGGCTGTGACACCAAAACTCGCAGTTTGATTGCATACCAGATTTTGAATACCTGCATGAGACACTAAAACGCCTTTCGGTTTACCTGTAGAACCAGAGGTGTAAATAATGTAGGCGAGATTCTCTGCTCTAAATTTTAAATTAGGACGATTAGGAGCATGAGGTATTGAAATTCCACCCCGATCTCCAATAATTATCACTTTAATATCACCTGGAAATAACCCTGGTGGCGGGGCTTCTTTTGTGATAATCAGATGAGTTTGGCTATCTTCTACAATGAATTGCAGACGCGTTTCGGGATAGCTGCGATCCAGGGGAAGAAATGCTGCTCCCGCTTTCAATACGGCCAGCAGGGCAATAATAAAGTCAAGATCGGGGTGAAAATATAAACCTACAATTGATTCATAGCCAATGCCAATTGATATTAAGGTAGCGGCTAATTGATTGGCACGTTTTTCTAATTCACTATAGGTAATTGCATCATCGCCACAAACTAACGCCACAGAATTAGGATGTAAATCTGCCGAGTCTTCAAACAACTGATGAGCCGTGCGGAAATCTCCCCAAATAATAGCATTAGTATTTCTTTCATTGCTCATCTGCTCTTGTGCTGATAAAGCCTGGATTTTTCCCAACACAAAATCCGGTTTTTCAGCCAGATTGACCATAATATTTCGCAGTCGTGACAGGAGAACTTCCGCGGCTGTTGCAGACAGGAATTTTGTTTGGTAATTCAGCTTTAACAGCAATCCATTATCTGGAATTACACCGACTGTCAATGGGTAATTAGTTCGTTCATAAAACTGGATATTATCAACTCGAAAATGCTGCCCCTGCTCTTTTAAACTTTGGTCAACTGGATAATTTTCAAAGACTAAAATACTCTCAAATAATGATTCTCCCGCTGCCAAGGGAATTTCCTTTTGAATATCCGTCAATTTACTATATTCGTATTCTCGCATCTGTACATGATGCTGTTGAATGTTTTCTAGCCAAGCGGTGACGGTTACTGTTGGATTGAGATGAACTCGCATCGGTAGGGTGTTGATAAATAACCCTACCATATTTTCAATTTCGGCAAGTTCCGGCGGTCGTCCAGAAACGGTAACACCGAATAGTACATCTTCTCCCGCACCATGTTTTTGTAAACAAAGTCCCCAAGCACCTTGAGCTACAGTATTCAGTGTTAGTCGATGCTTTTGCACCATCTTTTGTAATTTGGCAAATTCTACTTGACTTAGGCGTAATTCTACTTCTGCATAGGCAGTTAAATTAGTTACTAATTCCTCTTCTGGTAGTTGCCAAGATAGGCGAGTTGATGTGGTGATATCATGCAGAGTCTCCTGCCAAAACTGCTTGGCTTCTTCACGATTTCGAGTTGCTAGCCACTGAATATAATTACGATAAGGTGGAATGGGAGGTAGAGAATGGGGAACTCGTTGACAGGTTGATTCATAAATAGCCAGAACTTCTTTAAATATTACTGGTAATGACCAACCATCAAGAATGATATGGTGATGACTCCAAATCCATTGCCAGGTAAAATTATCTAACTGAACGACGCTAAACCGCATCAATGGGCATCTATCCAATAAAAATCCATTTTGACGATCTTCTATCAGATATTGCTGAAGTTTATCCTCTTGCTGTGCAGGTGATAAATCGCGCCAGTCTTGTTGTAAAATAGAGAATTGGATAGATTTACTAACAATTTGCAGAGACGAATCTTGATTGTCCCAAACAAAGGCGCTACGTAAAATTGGATGTCTATCTACGACGGTTTGCCAAGCAAAATTAAACTTGTCAACATCGAGTTTACCGATAATTTTGCCTGTTACTTGTTCAAAGTAAATTCCCTCTTCTGGGTTATATATAGTGTGAAATAGCATCCCTTCCTGCAAAGGAGATAGGGGATAAATATCTTCTAACTTGGAATATTTTTCTTGTAGAATGTCTATATAAGATTGGGGAATCCTAACTAAAGCGAAATCTGAAGGTGTATATCTACCTATACCTATATTTGTACAATGGTTGAGGATATTTAGCAGATTTTGTTGAAACTCGCCAGCCCATTTAACAATTGTTTCTTGGTTATGCAAGCTGGAACTATACAACCAATCAACGCGCAATTCTCCTTCAATGACAATACTGTTAATATCAATGATGTGGGGGCGCAAACCTTCAGGATTTCGTGTTACTTTTATCTCTTCATTCAGTAACTGGAATAACTTATTTTTGCCACTTTCGCTTCGCACTTGACCAAGATAATTAAAGCTAATGGGTGCTGGGAACGCTTCAGCAAAACTATTAGCTGTTTCGTTATTGAGATATCTTAAAAGACCATAACCAAACCCTCGTTGGGGAATGGAACGCAGTTGTTCTTTGACAGTTTTAATCATATCTGCCTCTAGACTACTAGCTGGCAATTCTAAACGCAGAGGATAAAGAGTAGTAAACCAGCCAAGGGTGCGAGTAATATCTAAATCTGAGGATAGTTCTTCTCTACCATGCCCTTCCATGAGAATTTGCAATGTTTGCCTTTGGGTAATATTCCTCAAAGTTTTACCTAAAGCGGCAATTAATAATTCTTGGGGTTGGGTGCGGTAAGCTTTATTGGCTTTAGTAAGAAATATCTGAGTTTGTTCTTTGGTTAATTTCAAGGAAACTGTTTTAACAGATGACTCTTGGTTGTCTGTTAAAGACTTGGCAAAATCTAGAGGTAATTTCGCCGTTTCTCCTTTAATAGTATCTAGCCAAAACTGTGTTTCTGCTTGGATATCTGTTGAGTTGGCAAAGGTGTGGAGAAATTGACTCCATTGCTGGAAAGATGTTGGAGGTGATGAAATTTGGCTACCACTAATTGCTTCTACTAAATCCTGAAGCAAAATCCGCCAAGAAACGCCATCAACAATCAAGTGATGAATAACTATTAAGAGCCGAGATAGGCGATTTTCTCCTAGATTAAACCAAACAGCACGAGCCAGGGGGCCGTTAGTCAAATCAAGCGATCCCTGTACTCGTTCCCCAACTTCCCGCATGGTAGCATTTTGTTCAGACTCTGTTTCGAGAGCTAAATCAACTATTTCCCAAGAAAAGGCGGCTTCGTTTTCTGTATAAAACTGTCGCCAAACTCCTTTGTTTTCTTGAAATCTTAATCTCAAACTATCGTGATGTGAAGAAATAACTTTAATCGCGGCTGCAACTGTTGGCGCTTCTAGGGATTGATGGACTTCCAAAAGTATGGCTTGATTCCAATGATGAGGATTGGGAAGATTGAGGTTAAAAAACCATTTTTGGATGGGACTGAGGGGAACTTCACCTGCAACTATAGTAGTAGGTAATGCTGGCGATGCCTGCGGCGGGCGTTCGCCTAGCGTCTCGGAGAGAAGCCATCGCATCATTTGCGCTACAATAGCCAACCGTTGGACTGTTTGTTCCTGAAATATTTCTTTTGGCGTTAATATCCACCCTTGGCGACGCATTTCGGTGACGACTCGCAACGCCAAGATAGAATCACCACCTAAATCGAAGAAATTATCCTCAATCCCTATAGAATCCAAACCTAAAACTTGCTCCCAAACGCGACAAATTACCTTTTGAGCATCAGTTTGTGGTGGTATTAAACTGCGTCTAGCAGTAGCTTGATTCCAATCTGGTGCAGGTAAAGCTTTGCGGTTAATCTTCCCTTGGGCAGTCAAAGGCATAGCATCCAACAACATAAAGGCTGCCGGAATCATATAATCGGGTAAACGCTCTTTTAGGGCTGTCCGCAACTGATTTTGATCGATTTGACCATTCGGTACAACATAAGCTACCAAACGCCGATCTTTTTCAGCTTCTGAGTGGACAATAACTACCGCTTCTGTTACTTGTGGAAGTACGGCTAAAGCGGCTTCAACTTCCCCTAATTCAATGCGAAAACCGCGTACTTTCACTTGCAAATCGCAGCGTCCCAGATATTCAATATCGCCATTGGGCAAGCGTCGGGCCAAATCCCCTGTACGATAGAGTCTAGCTCCCGGTTGTTGGCTGTATGGATCGGGAATAAACCTTTCTGCTGTCAATGTTGTGCGGTTGAGATATCCTCTAGAGACACCCATACCACCCACATAGATTTCTCCTGGGATACCAAACGGTGAGGGTTCTAGGGCATCATCTAGTATATAGAGAGATAAGTCTGGGATGGGTACACCAATGACGCTACCGCGATTTTGTGAAATATCCTCTTCTAGAATGGGACGATAAGTAACGTGAACGGTGGTTTCTGTAATCCCATACATATTGATTAAACGCGGATAGCCATCGCCGTAACGTTCTATCCAAGGTTTGAGGCTTTGTAATTCTAATGCTTCCCCACCAAAAATAATTGCTCGTAAAGCCAGTGTGTCTGCAAATTCTCTATCAGCTCGAATAAGTTGGCGAAAGGCGGAAGGAGTTTGATTGAGGATAGTAACGCCTTCTTGTTGTAAAAGGGTGCGAAAGGCTTCGGGAGAGCGACTTTCTAAATAAGGAACTACAACTAGTTTGCCACCATATACCAAGGCTCCCCAAATTTCCCAAACTGAAAAGTCAAAAGCGAAGGAGTGAACCAGTGTCCACACATCATTTTCATTAAAGTCAAACCATGCTGCTGTATTTTGCATGAGTCTGACAACGTTGTTGTGAGTGACTACACAACCTTTTGGCTCTCCTGTGGAACCGCTGGTATAAATAATGTAGGCTGCTTGATTAGGGAGAATTTGGGAAGCAAAGTTTACATTTGGTGAGAATTCTAGCTTGTCAATCACCAATAATTCCGTTCCCACCACCGGAATTGCAGATACCAAAACTTCTGCTGTTAACAACAAAATAATACCACTATCTTCCGCAATAAAACGTAGGCGATCGCTCGGATATTGAGGGTCTAGCGGTACATAAGTACCACCTGCTTTGAGGACTGCAAGTAAGGAAATTACTAACTCTGCACTCCGTTCTAGAAAAATGCCTACCCGTGTTTCGGTAGTTACTCCTTTTTGTTGTAAAACAGCAGCTAGTTGGTTGGAGCGTTGGTCTAATTCTTGATAAGTTAATTTTTTGTCTAATGTAATCAGAGCAATTCTATCGCCATGAGTGCGGGCGCTTTTAATAAAAAGTTCAACTAAATTTGTTGGCTCGAATTTTGTATATTCTGATGTATAACCTAAGGCTAAAAGTTCCTGTCGTTCGCTGGTTGTTAACAGAGGTAAAGCATTAATGCTAAGATCGGGGGCACTAACAGCAGCGATTAATATTTGTTGATAATGAGTTAGTATCCGCTGGGCTGTTTCCAGTGTAAACAAGTCGGTATTATATTCCAGTGCTACTAGCCATCCCTCAGCAGCAGGTTCTAACATCAAACTGAGGTCGAATTTCGCACCACCATTATCTATATAGATGGGTTGAACGATGATCCCTGGTAGCTGAATTTCGCCGATGGGTGCATTTTGCAAGGCGAAAAGGGTTTGAAAAATGGGTGAACGACTAGGGTCACGCTTAATTTTCAGTTTCTCTACCAGGAGTTCTAAGGGGACATCTTGATGAGCGTAAGCTTCAACGCAGGTTTGGGATATTTGGCGCAGAAATTGGCGAAATGAAGGTTGTCCAGAAAGATCGCCGCGTAGAGGTAAAGTATTAACAAAACAACCAATGAGGCAATCAATTTCACTACGTTTGCGATTAGCGATCGCAGTACCGACTATAATATCGGTTTGACCAGAATAACGAAATAGTAAAACTTGATAAACTGCCAATGCCACCATAAAAAAGGTAGCACCTTCTGATTTTGCTAATGCCTCTACAGAGGCAGTGAGAAATGCTGACAGAGGTTCACGCAACACTGCGCCATTAAAAGTTTGTGATGCTGGACGTAATTTGTCTAGGGGTAAATCAAGCACCGGCAGAGGTGATTTTAGTGCTTGTTCCCAGTAAGCTAATTGTTGTTGAATTGACTCTGCTTGCAGCCAGTTTTGTTGCCATTCAGCATAATCGCCGTATTGAATTGGTAATGCTGGCAAAGAAACTTGTGAACCTTGAACAGCTGCACTATAAAATTCGGTCAGTTCCTTAACAAATATTCCTAAAGACCAGCCATCACTGATAATATGATGTAGATTCATCAAGAGAATATACTCTTGTGGTGATATCTCATACAAAGTCGCTCTCATCAATGGCCCTTTGACGAGATTGAAGGGGCGACGAGATTCTGTTTTTAAGATTATTTTGAAGTTGTCTGCTTGTTTGTCTAAAAATGATTCTATTATTTTATATTCGAGATAAAATTCCTGTTCTGGATGAATTAATTGAACAGGTTCCCCATTTTCTAAAGCAAACGTTGTTCGGAGAGTTTCATGGCGGTTGATAATCTTTCGGAAAGAATCTTCCAGCGCTACTCGCTCAAGATTACCCAGTAAACGCAAAGCGATCGGAATATTATATGCAATGTTACCAGAAGAAACTATTTCCTGATACCAGAGTTGCCTTTGAGAGAGAGATAGAGGCAATACATAAACTTCCATAAATCAAATTCGTTTCTGAAGAACAGAACTAATATTAAGAATTAGCGGAGGTTTTAGTTTGGGATAAAATTTTTAACCAATACTCTTCATCAATAGTTTGGTTAAGTTCCAATTGCTCGGTTAAAGTTGACTCTGGACGATTAAAGTCAATAAGTAAGACAATTCTAGTTTTGTCAGATTTATTCCAAGCTTCATGCTCAAATGTATCGTCAAAAACTAAACACTTCCCTTCTTGCCAACTTCTAGTTTCACTGTCTACCCGAATCGCACATTCATCGGGCACAACTAAGCCCAAGTGACAGCGCAAAACGGCTTTAGTTGCGCCAAAATGTGGACCGATATAAGTTCCTGGAGCTAAAGAAGAAAACCCCGCCGTTGTCATCCCTGGTATCATCTCAACCAACTTAGTTGTCTCAGGGCACAATCGGCAATTTTCCTCAATCTTATTGCTAAAAGCATATAGTCCAAAAACTTCCCATCCTTGGTTATAAATATTTTTTTCTGGCCAATCAATAAAGTTTTTTGGCTTTAGCTGCTCTAATTCTTTTCGGATTAGTAGCCAGTTGGCTTCTAAAAATGCGATAAATGCAAACTGATTTGATTCAAAAAACATTTTGCAGTATCTTGTTCCTTGATTTTGTTTATATATATTTTTATAGACTTTTTGGAAAAATGCTCAAAAAGCTGGAATGTTTATTTAGAGCGTGGAACTTAACTCAGATTCGTGCAAAATGTGAAATAATCTTGCGATTTTCTTTGTTAACTTATATCTGGCTCCAAATGCCATTTTTGATTTTTGGACTTTTGCAAAACGTCTAATGACATTTCAGTTGCTCATCATATCATGTTCTGTAAAATACTATGCAGTTAAAAAATGTTAAAGCAATAGTGACCGGGGCTGCCAGTGGAATCGGACGTTGCATCACTTTAGAGTTGGCTCGTGCAGGTGCTCAAGTGGTTGGCGGGGATTTGGATATTGATGGGCTGAAAGCCTTGGAGGCAGAGGGTATTGGTTTACCAGGAAATATCTACGGTTTACAGCTTGATGTAGCGAATGAATCAATTGTTAAAGAATTTGTTCTCCTCGCTTTTGAAAAGATTGGACATGTTAATACCTTGGTTAATAATGCGGGTATTCTCCGTGATGGGTTACTAGTTACACGTGACGAAGAGGGTTGGTTACGTAAGCTGCCGACGGCACAATGGAAGCGGGTAATTGATGTGAATTTGACCGGTGCTTTTTTCATGTCGCGGGAATTTGCATCTGTAGCGATTGAGAAGAATATTTCCCCAGCTTTAATAGTAAATATCTCTTCTGTAACCAGGTCAGGCAATCCTGGTCAGTCAAATTATAGTGCTTCCAAGGCGGGACTAGATGCAGACACACGTACATGGGCTTTAGAATTAGCATCCTTCGGATTTAGGGTGGCTGGCATAGCACCTGGATTGACGAATACCCCAATCCTCAGTCGGGTATCTCCCGAAGCCTTGGCAAAGATGACTGCCAAAATACCTATGGGGCGCATAGCTGAACCTTACGAAATCTGGCAGGCCATGCGTTTTATTATTGAATGTGATTACTTTACTGGTAGCGTCATAGAAGTGGATGGCGGTGCCCGATTTTAACCCCCGGCTGATTTCCCCAACACGCTCGGTCATATTAGCCCTGGAGTCAGCACCTTCAGCCATCAATTGCAGATAATCCACAACCACAAGCCCAACACCGCCGTAATGAGACGATATCCGGCGAACTTGGCTGCGGATTTCGGTCAAGCTGGGGCAAGAGTTATCGTTGATGAAAATCGGCAGTTCGCTCAAGGATGCGATCGCCTGACTTAACGGTTGCCACTGGTTATTCGACACGCACCCAGTTTCAAGAAAATTGTTTTCAATACCCGATTCACTGCTCAAGAAACGCTGTACATATTCATCAGTGGACATCTCTAGGCTGAAGACACACATGGGCAACCGACTCCTACTCGCGATCGCCAGAGCGAGATTACCAGCCAAAGCGGATTTCCCAACAGACGGACGAGCAGCCAGAACATACAGCCGCCCTTTCTTGAAGCCACCACCGAGTAAACTGTCTAAGTCGTAGAATCCAGTGGACACAGCAGGGCTAGCGGTTCCAGCGTGACGTGCTTCGATTTCGGTGAAGGCATCAGCCAGGGAATCGGAAATGTGAACTAAATCTGTGGCAGAATGCTCTGACGCAATGCCGTAGACTTTTTGTTCGGCTTGGTCAAGGACAATCGGTAGTTCGGTTTCGGTTGCATAGCCCAGCTGGACAATTTCAGTTCCCGCTTTTATCAACTGCCGCCGTTGGTATTTTTCCATCACCAAATCGGCGAAAGCATCGATGTTGATAGCTGACACAGTACGGTCAACCAGAGTTGCGAGTTTATTGCGCCCACCAACGCGAAACAATAGACCGTTGTCAGACAACCAGCCGGTGACATAGAGCAAATCCGTTGGTAGTCCTTGGCTGTACAGTCGTTGCGCTGCTTGGTATATGTCCTTGTGGGCGCTGATGTAAAAGGCATCTGCAACCAAGCGATCGCTGATTCGGCTCATAGCAGATGGGTCAAGCATGATACCACCAACTATTGCTTCTTCAGCCTCAATGCTTTGCGGGGGCAAGCGGTCTTTACTGGTTGTGAAATCCAAATCTTTTGTCATAAAAACCTCTGGTCAGGGTTGGGGACTGGTTATTGGGCATTGGGCATTAGGCATTGGGCATTAGGCATTGGGCGTTAGGCATTGGGTATGGGGTATTTGGGTATGGGGCATTGGGTATTGGGCATGGGGCATTGGGCATGGGGCATTAGGCATTGGGTATTGGGCATTGGGTATTGGGCATTGGGTATGGGGCATTGGGTATTGCTCTAAGCAGCGAATTGTTTTTATGCTGCGGCTTGATTCAGATGTGCATAAATTTGGGGATAATTCGCATCTAACCAGTTCAACCAAGCATCAGTAGCACCTGTGTATTGTTGGTCATAGCGGATACTGAATTGAGCGATCGCCGGATCTGTGCCGACTTTATCCCCAAGGTCAAGTAGTTCGCAGAATGTTGCTTTGTGCCACTCAAGGGAGCGATTCGAGTAGTAGCTAATGGGTTGGTCAGTGGCTTTTGATTCTTCAGTTTGAGGTGTAACCGACTCCAAAACTTTTGACCAATAACCCAGCAGTTCTTCTAACCCGCCTTTGGTTGCTTCCAGATTGCCGATGGACTTGATGACTGTGGGAATTTTTTCAGTCCACTCGCATTTACTCCACTTAGCTCTCTCCTTTGCGATTAACTCCACTAAACCGCGATCGCAGGTTTGGTAAATCTTGTCTCTGGTAGCAGTGCGCCAGGGGAACCGCCAGCCACGCAACTTGATTTCGCTTCGTTAAACGGCGGGCAACGGGTCAGATGCCATAATGCTGGGGTCGAGTAAAACCTGATTAAGCAAGTCTTCAATCGATTGGAATTTTGGTTTTTTAGCTTTATTCATTTGTTCGGGATTATCGAACAAGGCGGGCACTGTTGGCCTAGATGCAGGATCTTGGGTTTGATGCGAAGTCTCGGATTTTTTTAACAACAAAGACGAAGATTCAGGAGTTACAGCAGGTAGTCCGGGATGCCGAGTTAGGAAAGCGATTGATAGATAAATTGGTGAAAATTTACCGCATCGGCGGCGAAGAATCTTGGCTGTTGATTCACGTAGAAGTTCAAAGCCAAGAAGAAACAGATTTCCCCAGACGTATGTTTGTCTACAACTATCGAATTTTCGACCGTTACAATCGTTCAGTTGCTTCATTGGCGGTACTGGGAGATGAGAATATAAAGTGGCGACCGAATCAGTTTGGTTACGAATTGTTTGGCTGTACGGTTGATTTTCAGTTTCCTGTCATCAAGTTGTTAGATTATCAACAACAGATATCGGAGTTAGAAGCCAGCCGTAATCCTTTCGCTACAGTAGTAATGGCTCATTTGGCAGCAATGCAAACCAAGAGCGATAGGTTACAACGTAAGCAACAGAAGCTGGCTTTGGTACGTCGGTTGTACGAGCAGGGGTTTGAGTAATACACTCTTAGAGTAGAGGTAATCACAGCCTTCGTCGCCGTAAATACATTCAAGGCGCGGAACGGGCATTGTTTTACCAACCATACGTATTTGATTCTGCTGCCATTGCAATTCTTGGCAATGTTGGTAAAGTTCGTCGGCTTCCTGCTTGGAAAGAAACTCTGGGTAGTAAGTGACTGGTAAAACAGCAGTTGGTTCATCAAAAAGCGACATCTGTTTCATAATTCCCCTCTTGCGATAACTTCTCTGCGAGACGCTACGCGAACGTTAAGCTTCGCTAACGCCAAAACAATTTCTTCTGCCCGTTCTTGTGAAATAGCCTGTTCGGGATTCTTGTAAAACCCGATAATTTGAGATTTGGGACGCACGATAATGCGCTGTGTGGTTGCACGTTTGTCCCAAACGAAACACGAGATGGTAATGTTGTCCGTAGCCCAACGAGTACCACGTTTGTCCTTGCGAAAACAAAAGCGCGGCAGGGTCAGTACAAGTGACGGCGGGTGCTGCTGTAAGAAATCAGCCCGGTCATCGCAGGGTTCGAGAAAGCTGGTCAGGAGAAAAGCCGCAACGCCCACACGCGCTTTGTGGTAGGCATTCTTGATGATTGGTGCAGCAAATTCGGCGTATGGCGGATTGCAGATCCAGTCGCATTCGGGGAATTTAGCCCAGGAGTCGGTTAATGTTGCGTCGTAGTGAAAGTGGGCTTGTTTGTTCGGGTCAAGGTCATTTGTCCAGATATTTGTGGTGTGTGGCCACACTCCTAGTAATGATGCGATCGCCTGATGCCCAACACAAGGCTCACCAATCACACCAGACAATCGAACATGGCGCAGTAGTTCAGTTGTGAACCATGAGGGCGACTCGTAGAAGTTGAGACGGTGACGGGTAATAGTTTCAGTAACAACTGTCTGCGGTGTTAATAGTGGTGTAACAGTCATGCTGCTTCCTCTTCAACGTTAAAAGAGTCTTGATTGTTAATAATCGTTGCACTAATGGATTCAAAATCAACCTGAAAAATGTTCAAATCTGGAGTCATTTTGCCGGAATTATATCGGTCTGTAATGACTTGTCTGATGGCTGCTTCTGTCAGTCCATCAGGTAGATAAATGTGTGCTTCACTAATGACTTTTTCGACTACTTGAACGATAACTTTCATAAATTTTCCTCAAACTGAATTCGGCTCAAAGTTTGTAATTGTGCAGCCAATATACAAAAGCAGGTTTTCTCAAGTAAGTGGACTGTAATCGTCCCGTACCGATGATTTCGCGTTTAGTGACGTAGGATATTGAGCGTTCGACTGCGATGGCATAAACCCACTCGTCCTGCTGCCACTGCACCCCACAGCAATAACCAAATGTGTGATTAGTCGTGAGGTACACTTTCTCCGACAAATGAACTTCAAGCGAGGGCATTTGCTGACCCCAAGGTGGCGAGAGATACCAGCATTTTTCAAAAGCGGTGATTGCACAGTTCATTGTTTTGACTATGAATGAAGGGATTGGTGAGGCATTAGGAGAAAATTACTGAGGCTTGTCTCCATACAGATAGTTATATTTGAAACTGAGATATCCTTTTTATTTAAGTAGTGGGCATCAAAGCCCACTGTTTCCCTTACGCTGCAACTAATTCTGATACTGGCTTATAAGCCCGTAGCCGTTGCCAATCTTGGGCGGTTAACTCCTCAAACGGCAGGTCTAGCAATTGTTCGCAGTCAGTTACTTGTGCATCGGTTGACTCTTTTACTTCCAAGAGCGATGTCTGCGACGGGCAAAGCCTACGCACTGCCCGATCCACCGAACCACACGCCCTCTTGTGCTGCCCTGAAGAAGCGCGGATGACCCACCAGTTGCCATCTGTACAGCCAACTGAGCCTAACTTAACGTCATCCCGATAAATCCCGTCCTCCAGCAGTTCCAACCCGCACTTCTCGCATTCGTTGAAAATCTGCGCCATAACCTCATTCCCAGTGGTGCATGGTTCTGATGGGATGCCAACGATTGGTCAGAGGCTATGAGTTATTACCCGAAACAGCCGAGGCTTTTATTTATCTTGCCATGATCCGCATTATGTTAAGGCGATTAGCATGATATTTTACCTCTAACAACTTTTCAAACACCCTCTTAATAACAAACGAGAGCTTAAAAGCAGTAATTATGCTCTCAAAAATTTAAAAATTCCATTAAAAACTTATTTTATATAAATTAAACAACCGCTGATAGTGCAATAAGTGGAAAAAAAAATCTCAAAAATGTATTATTTATGTACGTTTTACAAGTACGAATGTCTTGATTTTAGGCAATAAATTAGAGATGCTATTAGCAAGATGAGTTAATTAAAACTTTCATCTCAATCAACTTTTCTTAGTAGGATATTGCAAATGGCTAAAATCAACATATCTAATCTTGAAAATACTCAAGATTGCTTTCAAGAATTAACAAATCAAGAACTTGATTTAGTTTATGGTGGAATAGGTTTTATTGTCAAATGGCTAGTTAGGGCAGTTGTTGCCGAAATACTAACCTATACCTCAGATGCTAATTGAAAAACAAAGTTTGCAATTTTGTAAACCTGTTGTTTTTTAATGAGCTTACACGTCTACTAGCAAGATTTTAGAAATTTGGCATATTTTGAATTAGGAGCACATTGAATAATGTCTAGAATCACAATTTCTAACCTTTCAGCTACAACAGATGATGAAAACTTCATTCAAGAAATACAAGAAGAAGATAATGATAAGATTTTTGGTGGTGGTTTAATTACTATTATCATTAAAATTATCATCAAAAAATTGGTGTAACTACATTCGGACTGTTACTACTGCACAAATAACAACCATTATGTATCAAGCCTTTTAACTAATGGTTAGATTTTTACATAGGCTCATAATAAAATATATGAATACCTATTATCTAACCTCTTATTTGCTTGTTAACTGTTTGGTTCAAAATGATAATTAGTTAGTAAAGTTGTGTAACAGTTTTTTGTAGCTTTGCTTAGTGCGATGGCATAATCACCTGCTCAAACAGATCGCTGGCAGCAGGTGATTATGCCATAGCCTGATTCAGCATCAACAATTGCAAGGTAACGTGATATTGGCATTCGAGTTGATGCAGTCGATGTTCTACAACTATCGGATTTATCAGTAGAAATTCTACTACTTATTGCAAAATACACTCTAAAGCAGGAGTAGTTGAGTTAGATACATAAACTAACCTAATTTTTGAACACGCATCGTCTTTATTCTCATAAGTGGTGCGTTAGACGTTCCGCTCTCACAAAACTATCTTAACTTAAAGGAACAAACTATGTCTCTAGAAAACGTCAAACTTTACTACGAGAGACTAGCTAATGATGAGTCTTTTCGTACTCAAATACAAAATGTAAAAAGTAAAGATGAATGTAGCCAATTTGTCAAAGCTGCTGGTTATGATTTTACCCAAGAAGAGTTTGAAGAATATACTGGTCAGTTATTAGAGTCTATTCCCGATAGTGAGCTTCAGGATTTAGATGAGCGAGAATTAGAAGCGGTTATTGGTGGTGCTACATCAGCATTTATCCAATTCTCTCTGTGGGATAAAATTCTCATTTATGGAGGGCCAAGAAGAGATTTAGACTTTTACTAAAGTTGCAACATTTACTGTTAAAAACTAAGTCAAGTACATGCAGGTTCAACATTATCAATTCATCGAAAAGGATATATCCCTATCTGTCCCTTTCTAGAGAAACAAACCAGGATATTCTCATGACATATCGTCGCATTAGTTACGCCGTTTGGGAAATTACCCTCAAATGCAACCTTGCTTGTCAACATTGTGGTTCTCGTGCCGGTCATGCAAGAGCAAAAGAATTATCTACAGCAGAAGCACTGGATTTAGTTAAACAATTAGCAGAAGTAGGAATTACCGAAGTCACTCTTATTGGAGGAGAAGCTTTCTTACGTCCTGACTGGTTAGAAATTGCTAAAGCTGTTACAGATGCGGGGATGCTCTGCGGTATGACAACTGGTGGCTTTGGTATCACGCTAGAAACTGCCCAAAGGATGAAAGAAGCTGGAATTGGCGTAGTTTCTGTCTCAGTTGATGGTTTAGAAGCAACTCATGACCGTCTACGCGGTAAAAAAGGCTCTTGGCAATGGGCGTTTAAAACCATGAGTCACCTGAAAGAAGTGGGAATTTCCTTTGGTTGCAATACCCAAATCAATCGTCTCTCCGCACCAGAGTTTCCCCTTATTTACGAACACGTCCGTGATGCTGGAATCTTCGCTTGGCAAGTGCAATTAACTGTACCGATGGGGAATGCAGCTGATAATAGCGAAATTCTATTGCAACCCTATGAATTGTTAGATATTTATCCAATGATTGCTCGTGTTATCCAAAGAGCAGCTAAAGAAGGAGTGCAAGTACAACCAGGGAATAATATTGGTTACTACGGCCCTTACGAGCGGCTTTTCCGGGGAGGAGATGCTTGGTCATTTTGGCAAGGCTGCACTGCTGGACTTTCAGCCTTGGGTATTGAAGCTGATGGTGCTATCAAAGGTTGTCCCTCGTTACCTACATCTGCATACACGGGAGGAAATATTCGCGATTATAATTTACGCACAATTATTGAAGAGACAGAGGAACTGCGGTTTAATTTGGGGGCTGGTACTCCTAAAGGAACAGAACATCTGTGGGGTTTCTGCAAAACTTGTGAATTTGCTGAACTCTGCCGTGGTGGTTGCAGTTGGACTGCTCATGTTTTCTTTGATAAACGAGGAAATAACCCATACTGCCATCATCGCGCTTTAACGCAAGCAAAACGAGGCATTCGAGAGCGATTTTATCTAGAACAACCAGCCGAAGGCTTGCCATTTGATAATGGAAAGTTTGTTTTGGTGGAGGAACCGATTAATGCACCTTTACCAGCTGACGAATCACTTCAGTTTGCTGCTAACCGCATTCAATGGTCGCATTGGCAAGAAGAAGTAACGCTGAATTCTTCTTTAGCAACTGTCAGTTAGCAAATAGGAGGAATAGTTTGTGCTTGAGTATTCAGTAGAAAATGTAGCTATTAGTTCTCAAAATCAAAGCATATCTCAAGAGCCTTTGTTACCGCGATCGCCTTGGAATAGTCAAGTAGTTTATTTGAGAGCCGTATTTAGAGTGAAAAAAGCTTTAGATTTAGTTGAGCAAGAAGCAGGTGTAGCCAAGAGTTAGTTATTCAAAGGAAAATCAAAATGTCAGAAAAATACAGAAACAACCAAAGTTCTTTTGAACTGAACGACCTGATTGATGATGCTGTAAATAGTGCGATCGCTCGAAGATATCAGGCAATGAATCCAGAAAATTCTTTGTTAGATTTATCTGATGAAGAGATAAGACATGTACTTGGTGGGATATCTTCATCTCCCATTTCTGTGAGATTATCATCATTTCCCTTGCCAGTACCAACTATAGGCTTGATATATGAAAACCCCTCTCTTCCAACATCTAAAATAAACTCTTCTCTGGAGTGAACATTAATGGAAGAGATTACTACTAAAAAGACTCCACTTTGCCCCAGTTCTAAACCAGAATTAGACAAAGCTATTGTCTACGGTGTAGTGACTGGGACAATAGCAGAACCTCGCATAGCTTATCTTAAGCAACCAGAGTTTGTCACAGAGGAATTATTAGCAAAAATTAGCCCAATTACACCCACAGAAGTTTTTCGGATTGCATCGTCCTGCGTCACTTCTAATTGCCAACATTTTGATGGCACAGATTGTCGTTTAGCACAGCGAATTGTAGATAAATTACCTGTAGTAGTAGAGAGATTACCACCTTGTTCTATACGCCGAGATTGTCGGTGGTGGCAACAGGAAGGTAAAGCTGCTTGTATGCGTTGTCCACAAGTAATTACGGATAACTATAATGCGTCTGAATTAATACATGAGGTAGCAACACCTAAACACATTTAGTTAATTTAATTAGCTAAATCAGAAAAAGTTCAGTAGTAATAATATTTTTATATCAACCAAATTTCTATATTGGGTTGATTTTTATTATGTCTACAGCAGTTTCCTTTGCATGATGTACAAAGTTACGGGTTTTGAGGTAGGAGGTAGAAACTATTTATATCTGATGCGTGAGTCTTACATTTTGTATCTCAATTACTTGCAAAATGCTGTATAAGTAAGTTCGTGAACCAAGAAAAACTAAAAGAGATAAAAAATGCAGATATTATGCACTAAAAATTAGAATTGTGTTTTGTAATTCCTTAATAAAATATAGTATTGAACTGAATTAAAATAAAAAATTGAGTTCAATATGGGTATAATATGAATTATTTATGTACGTTTTTATTGAATAAATTATTGATAAAAATCAATAAGCCTGAGATTATAAAAGTCAAGATGGGATATTAAACTATCTCAGATCAGGAATAATCAAATTATGAGGTGATTTACAAATGCATAAACTTCTAATCCGTGAATTGCATTTACCAAATTCAGAAGATGAATTATTCACTCTTTCTGATGAGCAACAGCAAAGGATCATTGGGGGCCTATGTTATTACGCAGGTCAAGCATATTCTACTGGTTCTGTAATCACAACGACGAGTGGTGAGTTTGTATGCACACGTGATGGTACATGGAGCCAAAGGTAGCAATCATACACAAGACCCAGAACATTACAAGATAAAAGGAAAAAAATGAAAAACCACAAAAAGACCAATGTTGAATCTAATAATCAACTTCCAATTGAAGACCTCTCAGACTGTTACCAAAAACTATCACAGGGGGAAATGCAAAATATTCGAGGAGGACTATTAATTTCAGATTATACACAGAATTTTCAAAATTCTGACGGTTATGAAGTGTGGGGTAATGTAATTTACTCAGGCGAGGGATTACCGTGGCAAACAGGTGGCTCTGATTCTGATTATATTGGGGGGTGATGCTCCCAAGGTATAAGTATAATAGACACATTAAGTCAGGCTAAGAGGCTAAACTATCGGTAGCATCACTATCGCTTAACGCCTTATCAAAGATTTAATCCTGTGGTATTTAGTTGCAGCTTTACATGCTCAACATTACCACAGTTTTTTTAATTACGAGCAAATTTAGCAGATTCCATAGACCTCTTGCAAAAGTATTTTTTGTACTCTTGTGGGAAAAGGGACTCATCTTTATTGGGGAAACGGAAAATACCAAACCCTTCCCCCTTTCCCCTTCCCTTTTTCCCGACTTCTGCAAGAAGTCTCATCTACATAATTTTTGAACCAGACGATAATTTATTTAAATATCATTAACTATAAATTAACGCTATAGTTTAAAGTAACCAGACGAAAATGGTCATTATTCTATTAATGTAATGAGTTTGTTTTTGATAATTTAGTAAGGCAGAAAAGAAGCTGCCACTAGTTATTGGTTGTACTGGTGAAATAAAGCTTATAATTTGTTACTATGGGCTGTGAAACATACTAAACAATAATGTCAACGTACTGAACATGAACACCAATGCAGAGAACAAGAAACTTAGCAAAAATAACTACTGATTGCTTATTTACAATCTCAGGGTATTGACCCGAATAATTTAACTTCGTTTCAATATAAGTCAAAATCGACAGTGGTTACTTGAGTCAAAGTAATTCGTAGTTGCTAACAATGGAGACTTGTATATCTTAAATTACGAATTACTAATTATTTAGTCAAGCTGAACATGAGATTCAATTTCTTCGCTTTGTGCTTTCAGCCATTCATAATATAAATGTGCAGCAATTTCTAGATGCAGTTTCTCATCTAATTGTCTTTGAATAATCTCTTCGACAAAAATCAAATATACTCCTTCACCAGTCACAATAGGCTTTAAAAGCTGCGGTGGTTTAGCTGCAAACACAGCAGCAGAAATATCTGGATTCAAAGTTTTACGACGTATTACCCCTCGATATCCACCTTTGCGCCGTAGTTCTACATCTTGAATATATTTATGAGCTATATCATAAAAACTTTTTTCACCTTCCTTCACTGCATAAAAGAGTTCCCATGCTAAATCTTCATCATCTAACATCACTTCATGCATCACCACATTAAGGTAATCTAGTTGATGTTCATAAAAGTATGATTCAACTTTATCAGCAAACAAATGATTAGCTAATTTAGCTGAAAGCAGAGTTGTGTAAACAATCTCTTCAAAATCATCTAGAGACAAACTATGTTTTTTTAACCATACCAACGTATCTTCAGCATTGGTGAGTTGTTTCACTAATCGCATTTGGTCTGCTGTTTTTTGTAATTCTCCTACCTCGACTTTAATACCGACTTCTATTGCAATATTTTGGATAATTTTACGTTGAACAATCTGCTCAATTATCTCAGGTATTTTGCCGGATAACTTAATTTGATGGATAATATCTTCCTTAGTAATAGTGATAAGTTGTGACATGATATTTTCCTTTAACTTTATTAACAACAATCGCATCTCTAGCTAATGGTATTACAGCTTTAATCCACCTGATTGTAACTGCTTGAATGGGTCAAGCAGAAAATCAATAATTCGCTGCTGACGTACAATTATCTCAGCCGTTACTGTATCTCCTGGACGTAAAGGATTACACTTATCACTATTCTTTATACAATTTTGTTTTAAAGTAATTTCGAGATTATAAGCCGCAATTTTACCATTAAATGTATCTACTTCTATAGTGGTAGGAGAAATATTAGTTAGCTCTCCTTCTATTACTCCATAATCTTGAAAAGGATAAGCATCAAATTTGAGCTTTACTGGTAAACTTTCCTTTAAAGAACCGCTTTCTGTTGTTGCTATTTGCGCCCGAACTATCAAAGATGAATCAACAGGAGCAATCTCTGCTACCATTGTTCCTGATTGGACTACAGCCCCAGCTTTTGGAATGGGTAATCGAAATATAGTCCCACTTACAGGTGCTTTTAGCTCCCTTTGAGCTAATTGAATATTTAATGATTCAATCTGCCTTTTAGTCTGAGCAATTTCGGCATCTAGTGTTGTAATTTCAGTTTGCAGGTTCTTTTGTTGTTCTTCGATTCGCAACAAAGCTAACTGAGTAGAACGAGTTAGGGTTTGATAACTACGTTCTTGTTCATTGAGGCGTAGTTGTGCTTGAGTAATATCCGCTTTTCCTTGTTTCACAACTCGTTCATAACTACTCTGCTGTTCTGATAGCTGTAACTTGGCTTGTTGAATATCTGATTGACCTTGTTCGTATAATTTTTGCTTTTCTTTAACTAGCTCTTGCTTTTCTACAAGATTAATTTCTGGCGTGACTCCCTGTTTATAAAGTTTATGATATCTGACTTCTTCTTGTTGGGCGATCGCCAAACTACTCTCAATTAACTTACTCGCCGTTTTACTATGCTCAAAATTTTGTTGAGCCTGATTTAATTGAGCTTTTTTTTCTTCTTTTTGCAACTCATAAGTATTATTTAATGACAGCAAACTTTGTTTTGCTTGGTCGATTTGTACTTGTTTTTCTAAAGCTTGAGATTGGTTTTGTTGTTGCTGAGTCGTAAAAGCAACTACTAACTGATTTTTGGTAGAATTTAACTGCGATCGCCTGTTTAACTGACCCTCTAATTTATCTTGTATCTGTCGTATTTCTGCTTTAATTAAGTCTGTATCTAACACTAATAAACGTTGTCCAGCCTTTACTGTTTCACCTTCTCTAACTCGAATTTCTGTTACAGTACCAGACACTAAACTATCTAATCTAATTGTCTTACCTTTAGGCTCAATTTTTCCTCTAGCTGTACCCGTTTCATCAACTTTAGATAACATTGCCCAAGGTAAGATAGCAGAAAAAAACATCACTAAAAAATACAGTAATCCCCTAGTCCAAACTTGCGGTAAACTATCTAATAATTCTTTAGTAGCAAAAGACCAATCTGTATTAGCTTCAACTATTGGTTGAGATATTAAATTTACTTGAACCTGCTCATCTTTATCAATTTCTGCCTTGAGTTTTCCATTCAATATATTTGTCATAGTCCTCATTCATTCCCACCTAATTGCTGTTGATTAAGATAAAAGTAATGTCCGCGTTTCGCCATTAATTCTTCATGATTTCCACTTTCAACCAATACACCTTTATCTAAAACTAAAATTAAATCTGCATTCTTAATAGTAGAAAGGCGATGAGCAATTATTAAAGCAGTTCTCCCTCGAAGAATTGTTTTCAAATTCTGCTGAATTATTCGTTCAGATTCTGTATCCAGATGGGAAGTAGCCTCGTCTAAAATTAATAATTGAGGATTACCTAATAAAGCCCTGGCAATAGCAATTCTTTGCCTTTGTCCTCCCGATAACAACCCGCCACCTTCACCAATTTGGGTTTCATAACCCATAGGTAATTTCTTAATAAACTCATCAGCCCCGGCTAATCTTGCTGCGTCCATAATTTCAGTTAAACTAGCATCAGGATGTCCCAAACTGATATTTTCTCGAATTGTACTACCAAACAAAAAACTATCTTGATCGACTACTCCTACCTGCTGACGTAAAGAATGTAAAGAGATACTCGTAATATCATGTCTATCAATCAATATTTTGCCGTCAGTAACAGGATATAAACCTAAAACTAACTTAGAAATCGTAGTTTTACCAGAACCACTACGTCCCACTAAGGCGACGATTTGTCCCGATTGAATTGTAAAACTGAGATTTTCCAGAATATTGATATCACTGTCTGGATGGTAACGAAATGTCACATTATCAAAGCTAATATTACCTTTAATATGTGGTAGAGATTGCCGAGTTTGTTGTTGTAAATCTTCTTCAGCCTCCGCATCTAACACATCATTAATGCGTTCTACGGCAATGATTAGTTCCTGTAATTGATTCCACAGTACAGTTAATCTTTGGAATGGTGTAATAATATGACCTAGTAACATATTAAATGCTACTAATTGTCCAATTGTTAGTTGATTTTGAATTACTAAGCTAGCTCCAAACCACAATAATGCAGTAGATACCACTGCTTCAATAGTATTGCTAAAAATTTGGAGACGATTGCCAATGACTTGTCCAGAAAAATTAGTTTTGATCTCTTTGTGTAATAACTCTTCCCAATGCCAACGGACTATTTGTTCTACAGCCATTGATTTTATCGTCCTGACACCAGTCAGCGCTTCAATAAGATAACTACTTTCTTTAGCAACGGCATTAAATATTTCTCTGGATATTCTTTGTAAAAACGGTGTCGCAATCAAGGCCAGCAAGAAAAATGGCGGGACAATGACTAAGGATAGTAATGCCATTTTCCAACTGTACCAAAACATTAAACCTAGATAGATAAATACAGTAATTAAATCTAGGATGATTGATAATGCTTCACCAGAAATAAACCTTTGAATTTTATTGTTTTCCTGCAAGCGAGAGATAATATCTCCTACATAACGGGTTTCAAAGTAACTCAAAGGAAGCCGCAATGTATGACGAATAAATGCTACTACTAATGCTACATCTATTTTATTCGCCGTGTGGTCTATGAGATATTGTCGTAACCCTGTCATTGCTACACGGAAAAGGCTAAAAATCATCAATCCCAACCCCACCGCCATTAACGTTAGACCAGAACGCTGCACGACTACTCGGTCTAAAATTAATTGCGTGAATAATGGGGTGATGAGTCCAAATATTTGGATAAATATGGAAGCTATAAAGACTTCCAACATCACTAACCAATGAGGCTTGATTAATTCAAAAAATTGCCAAAAAGGAGTGGTACTTTCTTTCCCATTCTTGAACAAAGCTGTCGGTTTTAGTAATAGTGCATAACCAGTCCAACCAGCTTGAAATTCTTGATGAGATAAAGTGCGTTGACCGATGGCGGGATCGGCGACAATTACCTGTTTTGCAGTAATTTCATAAACAACAATGTAGTGCTTACCTTCCCAATGGACAATGGCGGGTAATTGTTGTTTTGCTAATTGCTTCAAACTAGCTTTAACTGGACGAGTATTCAACCCCAAGCTTTCTGCGGCTGCTGTTAATCCACGCAAAGATGCACCATTGCGGTCAACATTAGTGATATCGCGCAGGCGGTTAAGGCTAAATTGTTTTCCCCAGTAAAGAGATACCATTACAAGACAAGCAGCACCACAATCAGATGCACTTTGTTGAGCAAAAAAAGGATAGCGCCGAGTGACTCGCTGTAATAGATGACGAACTTTTTGGGTAGGTGTAGGAAAGTAAGCTTTATTAATCTTTTTCTCTGGTTTGGTTGCGATTGCAGAGATAGCAGCAGTGGCGATTGCAACTGGTGTGGATGATATCTCCTTTTGGTCTTCTTCATCAGACCTAATTAATAGAGAATTGAAAGTTTGGGCTTTGGTTCTCAAATGCTGCTTGATTTTTGGATATTTAGCCATCAAGGTTTTGAGAAATTCACCTGGAAGAAAGCACAGTTGCAGATTTTCACTGGCTCTGGTGGAATATAGTTTAAAGTTGGCATCTGGAAATAAGGTAAAATGCCCAAATGATGCTCCTGCTTCTAGTGTGCTGATTAATTCCCCGGCTTCATCTAGCAATCTAACTTTACCAGTAAGTACGATATAAATCCCAGCCTCAACATTAGTTCCTTGCCAAAATTTTCCTACTTTGGGTTGCAAATATTTGAATTTTTCTTGACAGCTTTGGAATTCTTCTGTTGAAAGTGAATAGCCAATAGTATTGTTGAGTAATTCCAAAGAAAGTCCGATCCTAGATGAATTTTGTACCATGATTTTATGCTTTTGGTTCAAATTTTAGGAAATGAGTTGATAAAATTTCACTACCAGTCAATAAGTTTTCACTGTTGAGGTCAGTAATAGAAATTTGCGAACTGTGGGTTTGTTGAGGTGTGTTGTCTGTGTAATTATTGGGCTTAGTTTTTGTAGATAATCCCATTTGTTTGAGTAAGCGTTTAATATGACATTCGCTCACTTTTACCCCAAATTCTTGCGCCAAATGTTTACTTAACCAATTCGCTGTCCACCGCTGAAAACCATAACCATAGTCGCGAGGACTATGAGTAACTAATTCTTGCAAACGTTCTAAATATTCTTCATTGACAGCCTTAGGTCTACCGATTGGTGATGATTGCCATTGATGCGCCATTCCACTACGGGCAATATGTATCCAATGTCTAGCTGTAGCAGGACAGCATCCCAAGGTGCGACATATTACTGTTTGTGATTTCCCTTCGTCTGCCATTAACATTATTTGGATGCGTTGGTGATATAACTCAGGTAAATCTTTCTCTAAATTTTTTGACAGTAGTTGACGTTGAAACGGTGTTAACAATTTACCACTGGAAATGTTTGAGGCGAGAATGCCATCTTTCACTTGCTTTTGATGCATAACTTGATAATTAAACTATCAAACTTTAGCTAAGCTTTGTTTACTTGTAGTTATTACTTTTGTTTGACACTTTTTACTTACAAAGTACAGATTAAAGCAAGTGTATATATTATGCATTCATTTTTTATGCTTGCTTGAATGCAGGATTTCTCAACATTTAGTGCATCATTATGTATCTCATATTGCAGAAATATGCATTGTAAATTGACGTGATTTACCAACAAGCATCATTTGGTGTGCTTTTACCCATAAATTGACGTGCGTTGTCACTTACAGCGGTTTTCAGTGTGACTTAAAGGTACATATTGCCGGAAATTAAAGGATAAGCTTGCCGAACCTATCGCCTGGCTGGTTTTGTGGTCAAATACCCGTTTTGCAAGAGTGCGATCGCCTCCGGCGGGCGGGTACGCCATTGTAAAGCATAAAACGGAAAAAAACTAGAACAGCAAAGTTTGCTAGAGAGGGTCAGATATTCAAGTAAACTAGGGAACACAGAGAATATGTGGTGCATGAATGGCAAGAAAAAGCCCTCACCCAAAAGCGACATCATCTGAAGTACTAGAATGCGTGCAACAGAATTGTCCCAGTTGCGGGAAACCCATGTGGAATGAGTACAACAATCTGCGACGTGTGAGAACTCAAGGAAGGAGTGATACAACTACTGTTGAAAATTCGCCGTTGTCAAAATAGATCTTGTGAGCGTTACAAAATTAAGTATCGAACAGAACAGGAGGGTTCGTGGGCATTACCACAACAAGAATTCGGGTTAGATGTGATTGCACTGGTGGGAGCGTTGCGCTACCAAGAAGCGCTTGAACAAACAGCATCTTTATTCACTCCAATTACTGTTGCTTATCAATGGGTTCATCAAGCTGCTGAAATTCTTGACAACGAAACAGGTCTTGATGCAATTGAAGTTCAACGAAGTTTCCAAACTTTAATTGATTTTATGTCAGAGGCGAAACATGAAGCTCTTTCTTTAGAGCCGGGTATTTCTCATTTCTTAAAAATTACTCGTAGTTATTGGTCTGGACTTTTTCATTGTTATGAGATTGAAGGTTTACCTCGAACTAATAATGATCTTGAACAAGCTTTTGGTGTTTTGCGACATCATCAACGTCGTTGTACTGGTCGTAAAGTCGCTCCTTCATCACAAGTCATTCGAGGAACAGTCCAGCTAGCTTCGGCCATTGCTACTGCACTTCATTCTTTTACAGCCCAAGATTTGGCACAAGTTTGTGTTCAGACTTGGCAACAATTACGCTCTAATTTACGCCAACATCAACTTACTCGCATTGAACAGCTTCGATTCCGTCGCAATCCTGAAGCTTATTTGGCAACTCTTGAGAAACTACTTGTCTAGCAAACTTTGCTGTTCTAGTTTTTTTCGATTGGTTAATTGTCGAGATTTTAGATACGTTGTTACCTGAACGCGTCCACCGTATTAATCCTAGAGTCGTGAAAAAACCTGTATCAAAGTTTCGTTCTAAAAAGCCAAAACACAGAGGTACTGGACAGCGAGTAGAAGCTCCGAAATTTCACATTACTAATCCGCTTTTTAGCCTTAACTGAACCGTATTGGGCTAGAATAGCATCAGATGAGCGCCCCAACTCTCTGAATATCCCGTCTTATTCCTGCATTCGCGCCAATTTCTGCAAGTCAAGTTTTGATATGAATAATACTTACCCAGTCACCTCCTTCAGAGCCATTTCCACTAAATCGCTCAGGAACACCAGGCCAAATATTGTTACCATCCAATGCCTGAATCTTGCTAACTGTTAATTTATTGTTATCTAGTTTAAGAATGTAAATTTTACCTCCATCGACTAACCGCCATTTTAAATTTTCTTTTTCCGTAAACAAAATAATATTTGGGGAAAGGTAAATTCCTTTTTCTTGAAATTGCTGACGTAATCCACCAGGAATCATCCCTTTATTTAAATCTCCTTGTAAATTAAATTTTTCGCTATCAAATAATGGTTCCTCATTCATAATCCAGTCGCCATGCAATGAGACAGTAAACTGATAGATATTACTTTGGTGAAAGACAGCTTTTTGCGACCAATCATCAGGCGTAATTAATCTAACAGCTTCTGTGTAAGCAGTATTTTCACTTGTCAAAGGTTCAACTTCTGTAATTAGATTGATATTACTATCTAATATATCATTGCCCATTGCCCAACGGATAGATTTTATTTCAGTTTTTGTAACTTTAACTGGCTCAACTTTCATTGGCAATATATAAAATACTTCACCTTTCAACACATTATCCGTATGAGCTAAAACAGATATACTACTCTTATGTAAACTATCAATTCTTACTGGTTTTTGAAATTGAATTACTAAACCTAGTTTAGTAAATAAATTTCTCAAATCCTGAGATTTTAAATTAAATAATTGATCCTCTGGGACATTGTTATAATTTTCCTGTGCTTCTGCAATAGTAGCTTCTAAAACTTGATCGTGATGCCAACTAGCATTAATTATGCGATTGAATTCTGTTATGGCTTCTGTAGTGGTTTCTTTCTGATTAATAGGTGTTGCAGGATTTTCTTGATAATTCGCTAGTACAGGATTATTATTTTTATTATTTATAGGTGATATAGTGCTTTCTTGACTACCAATCTTTCTTCGGCAATCATAAACTGTTACATTATTAGGATTACCTAAAAATACTGCCAGAGGTGCATAATAATGCGCTATACCATGCGGTAGTTGAGGTTGAGGCTCTAATTTTCCTTCTTTGTTTTTTTGTTTAGGCCATTCTACATTGCCTGTAGCTGTCCGCACAGGAATTAACCAATAATCACCTACTTGATAAAAGTTATTCTGAGTATCTGCTGGAAATTGAATCTCAATTCCATCCTCAAGGGAAAACCATTTATTCTTCGCTTCAGATAAATTTACTTCGACTTCTTTAGAGTCCCAACGGCGTAATAGAGGGTGCTTTTCTGGAAGCAATGTGTTGCTCTTGCTATCTCCTGAGAGAATTACTTGATTCTCAATGCGATCCACTTGCTCAACTTTTAGTAGTTGGCGATCGCTATCTCCAAGTATATAATCATCATTGATGATTTCAACCCAATCACCTGCTGATAAACTAGAATTTTTGTCCTTTCCTAAATGTTCTAGCTTGAATACAATTACTGAAGAATTTTTCTCAGGAGATGTCACAATAGGAAAAACAATTGAGCTATTTTCGCGTGACCAAACAAATGACAGTTGATTAGTAGTAGAAACTCTAAAAATTTCCGCACGATAAAGATGGTTTTCAGCACCACGAAATTTGGAATTAAACGGAATAACACATGGATCGTTTATTCCTGTAGAACTAGGCTTTGTAATTCTGGCAATAATTTCGCCTTTTCCAGGCTTCAATAATTCTTGACCTAGCACACTCTGAAAATAGTCACGATCCTTACTAACTTGCTTGGCAACCGTTTCAATATCTTGATTATCTTTTAATTGTTTGAGCTTGACTTGCCAAACTAACTTAGAGCGAATTGCTGTATCTGCTCCCCCTAAAGCAACTTCACGAATATTAATTTTGAAGTCGTCACGATCTTCAATCGGGGTTATCTGTCGTTCCCAAACATCAAGATAAGCAAGATATGTTGCTCCATTTAATTGAACTTTACAAGTATCTGTGGCTTCCGGCGTAAAATCTGGCTGCTTAAAATAAGATACAATTTCCTCATTTTCACAAAGTATACCATCTACATAATAGTTGCCTTTGCCAATTAAATACTTTTCAGATTGCAGTAATTGCTTTAGTTTCTGTTTTTCTTTCTCACTGAGATTGTTAATATTATTAATTTGCTCCTCCGTGGCGATAAATTCAAAGCCACAATTCTGCTCTGGGCCACCTTGTAGTCCAAATATATCTTTGGCCAAACTTTGCAGGCGATTTAGTAAAATTGATGTCTGTTCGTTGAAGTCTGCATCTAATTGCACTCTACCTTGTTGCATTAATACTCGAAGGAAGTGTTTGCTTTTGTCGTAGGTATCACGAGTAAAATCGCCTCTAAATTCTCCTTGCATAAAATCCTCTTTAGCTAGCGTAAATAATGCCAATTTCAGTATTAGCAGGTGTATATTCATCTAAACGGATGCGTAGGTTAGCCTCTTTTTGAGGCTGATATAGATTGTGAAAAGCACCCATTTCTGATTCATCATCAGCGCCACGTTTGATTTCTTCAGCACAGGTTGACGCTAACTGACAATAAGTAGGTGTGCCATAACGTATACTGTTGAATTGAGGTTGTACGCGGTATCTAACGATAAGTTGTTCCGCCTCTATTTGTTCTGGCTGTAGTTCTGTTTTTTGCCTAACCATCTGCTCCCCTAAATCTGGTTGACAATTATACCGACGTGGTGTGCGTGAGGTAGGCATCACGTAGCAGAAACGGATACAACCTTGTTGACGACGAGCAACGAATATAATGCCGTTAAAAATACTGTTTTCTGCCAAATCAATTGTATGTATTTGCATCTGACCAATGACTGTGCAACGTGCAATAGTCAAACGCACATGGGCTATGGAGTAACCTACTGCACCGATCGCTTCACCTTCTATACTGATAGCATCTATAATGCTATCGCTAATATTTATGGGTAAAGGGTCAGTCTTTAGCTCATCTTGGTTAACCTGAATGGAGCCAATAATACTGTGTGCTATCGTTACGCACGCATTGATATTAAATAACTCCAAACTTGGCTCACTAGAACGTCGGGGTTCACAGTCACAATGTAATGACCAACCGGGCACTAATGTAGAATGACGGATAATAATCGCAGCTGGTTTTTGCACAATAGAGGTAGAATAATCTCCAAATTGAGTAGGATTACCTTCTATATGCACTCCCCGACCAGTAATCAATAAACCATCGAGAACAAAGCAACTTCCTGACTCTACTGTAACATTTAAAGCATCACCTAAAGAAGTTCTCCAATCGAGAATGCGTATCACCGGACGCTTGTGGTTAGCTGCACGTAATTGCAGACTTTGATTGTTTTCCAGTTCAATATTAATTCGTTCTACATAAACACCACTATCAATAATTTCAATCACAGCATTATGGGGTTTGTCTCGCTGCCACTGTGAGATTGCTTCAGTAATAGTTTGATAATACCCTCGTGAAGTTTGACTGACGCTGTAATGAGCATAATGCTTTCTGATTTGAGATGGAAAAGCTTCTTCTAATAGCAAACGATTACAGCGAATCAGTTCTTTACCTTGGAGATTTTGCTGAACCAAACGTTTAGTTTTGGCACTCAAGGTGATAGATGCAAAACGTTGTTCATCATAAAGGCTTTTACCTAAAAGTAATTGATTTAGCTCTGAAAGCAAAGCTGCAATTAAAGCTGGTTCGGGAGGAGGACTGGTGTAGGCATCCAAAAGCCTTTGGGTATCACTAGACAATTGCGATCGCAAAAACTCGGATAATGCAGAAGCATCTTGTTGTGAGCTAAAAATTGCTGGCTCTTGAATATCACCAACATCAAGTAAGAAATGTGCTGTAGAATCTAACAAAGTTCGGTCATATTCGCCACCACCAATATCAGCACTGAAACCATAATGATAAGAAACCCAAACACCATTTTTTGGTAACTGGCGGATCGGAAAAATCATCCGCCCTAATTCTGGGTCAACTGCTATATGGTCTTGCTCTGGTTGATAATTCCAATCGCCCAGATCGGCAATAATAATTTGCTCTGGAGAGATTAGATGCAGTTTTGAGCCAACACCTTTCCAGACTTGCAAACTTTTGGTAAATTCTTCTGGATTTGGGTTTGAATCAAAATAATCGCTTTTGTGAGATTGCAAAACTTGCCGTTGAATGGGAATAGGTAAATTTAATTCGCAATCAATTTGGGTTGCATCTCTTGCTAATTGGGGACGAGTGTAAAGCGGAGTGTCGTTACCCGTAATACTAAATGTGTAGCAGTTAGAGCTAACTTCTTCCAAACAAAAAGCTGGTGTGACAGTCATAGAATAAGCTTTTAATCGCCAAACAAAAATACCAATATTTGGAGTATTATACTTTCCAGGTTGCTCTTGTGAAGAAATATGGTGGATATCTACTGTATGAGCTAATTCATCGAATGGGCTATTTAACTTTGTGATTCCATCCACCTGACGCAGATTTACTGTTGTTGAGGTTGACGAACGCAGGTGATTGATATGCTGTGTTTTGCTCACTAGCCGATCGAATTCTACAACTCGTATCGGCCAACCAGCTATTTTATCAGCTAGCAATTCCAACAAAGCTAGCGTCCCTTTGCGCCGTCGATAGCGAATAGTATTTGCTACTTCCCGACGAGGATTCAAAATCTTGTCATCTTGCTGTTTTGTACCAGAACTACGAACGCTTTGATAACCAATTAAATCACCAATGTATGGTACTACCCAATCTTGGCAAGTTTCAATAAACCAGTTCTCATAGAGTTGAGTAATATCTGCTTCAACAATATCTACTTGTTCAGCAATGACACGTAATAAATCCCGTAGGGGATAGCCAAGTTCTGCATCACGTATGCGGTAAACGGCTGGCAACAGTTCATAAAGACGGTCTGGGGAATTGCTCATGATTTCAACTCCTTCAGAATTAGTGTATCTGGCACTTTCGGGCTGAGAATAGCTAATTGAGCCGGGAAAAGTTGGTTTGTTGTTGAATCAAAAACAGCCAAGTTTACAGGAATCCATTGTTTTGGTTGTCCATTTCCACGAGTACTGCCTACTTTTGCCAGTTCTTGAAGTTTGGTATTTAAAATGCCTGGATTTTGGGCTTCAGTTTCGGAAACGCTATCTAAAATATCTACATCCACGTAGTCTACGCCAGGTACTTGTTGAATCGTGCTGATAACTCCACTGAGGACAATATTTTCTCCTAATTCCTGACGTTCAAAGCTAAATTTATCAAACAACGCAGTGCGAATTATCAATGCTACAGATTCCCATTGATAATTTGCTAAAATTCGCACATTGGCACTGATAATTAACAGCATTAGTTCCCGCATATCTATTTTTAGTGACTGATAGGGGTCGCCAAACTGGTATAATGCTTGCACAAAACTACGATATAAATCTGAATTTCTATCAATATAGATATCATCAGCCCCAGCAATGGTAATGTGCAGAATTTGCTCCGAACCATTTGAAAGACGTTGAGCATTTGATTTGCCAATTCCAGTAAAAGTACGCGCAAAATTGGCATAATCCTGTACGGAAACTGCACGGTTGAGAGATGTTATGCCAACGGGTGCATTGCGGCGTATTTCATAATCGCTTTCTGGGTCTGCGCCTCCTGTCGCTGCTATGGGGTTGAGTACGCCACTCAAACCTAGAGGTTGCATTGCCAGTTGCGTAATTTTTTCTGCTGCAACATTACCACTTTTGCCAGTGCCAGCGCGGTAAACTGCTCTGACATTTTCAATCCCACTAGGCAACCTAGCTCCATGTTCGCCATTGCCAAAGATAATAGTTGTATTGCCATCACTATCAGTTTGGGTGACATAAGCGCGGTCTGTTGGACTTAACTCAATCAAATTTTCTACTTCTTGCCAACGGACATCATTAACATATACTTCTAAAGTGCTAGCAACACCACTAGGGATAGGTGCTGGTAGATAAGTAAGGGGCGATAGTGATAGGGTAAATTGTTGATTTGCTTTAGTACCGTCACCACTGCCCAGTATTTCAGTATGAGTCTCGCCATGAGTGGCTTTGACTACGTTGCCATAGATAATAACAGTCTCTCGTTTGTAAGAATAAGTTAAAGGTCTAGCAAATTTCAGGAATGTATGGGGTTTGTCATTGGATAAATTTGCACATATATCTTGTCTCACCCCAGCTAACATAACAACTTCGCTAGCCCAGACACCGTTGACATCAGATATATCACTGCGTTCGCCGGAGATAATTAACCAACGTCCAGGTTGGAGATTTTCGTAGAGATTGTCTAGTTCAATTTCCATCCGATCGGATATATAATTTTGAGCGCTTGGTGCATCTTTCAGGTCAATTGGTTTTTCCACCAAATTCAAATCTTCACTCTTGAGATACACTGTGGTTTTACGCATGACATCTAAAGATATATCCTGTTCTTTTAACCAAGGCTTATCTAAAGTGAGTTGGGTAATTCTTCCTACTATGTTATAGGCAATTTTAGAGATATTTTCAACTTTTATTACTTGATAAATCTCAATTTCATTAATATCTACACGTTCAATCGCTAGGTAACTTCCAGGTGTAATTCCATCATATTGAGCATCTAAGGCTAAGATATTTCGTAATTCTGATGGTAGTGTGCTAGAGGAGCTTGACATTGACTCATTTACATCTGCAATTTGCCATTCTTCATATTTTTCAATTCGCCCTTGCTGGTCAAAAATCGGCTTCAAAGCTACGTCATGTCCGAAAGGTGCAGCTTTGATTCCTAAAAATTCAATTCGGTTTAACTGATTAGCAGAATTAACTTGATTGTTGGTTAAAATTTGATATATTGCTGTGTTTGAAGCGGGATTTAAAGTATTATTAATTAACCGAAAATTCATATCAATATTTTCGGGAGAGAAAATCTGTTGTTTTGTCCGCTCAAGTTCTAGAGCATTGGCAGGTTGTAAGGATGGCAGTTTGATTAATTGTTTTATTTTTTCTTCTATTGTATTTACTGAATTTTTATTAGTTAATTTTTGTGTAAATTTTGGTGGTAATTGTAATGTAATTTTTGTCCGGTTTTCCTCTACTTGAGGCTCAATAATTTGAATTTTGCGAATAAATTGTTTAGCATCACCAAAGATCAGTAAAAGTGGATCGTTAGGTTTGAGATTTGCATTTATACCATCTAAATAAATCTTATCAATTTCGGTAACAGTTGTTGAATTAACTTGTTGTGGTTGACTTATCCGGGGCTTGAGTTGATTCAACTGGGCATAAGCTTGCAGTTTTTCGGATGTTTCAAAAAATTCCGGCGATTCGTCAGAATTAGGTATACTCTGGCTACTCAAACCAACAGGAATTTCCAAATTGTAACCATCTTCTAGGGTAAAAGCTAAATAAACGCTGGCGCTAACACCGGGACTATGTGCATAGTCTACTAATCGAGCTAATTCTACTAAGGAACGTCGCTCAATCGCAGTACGTAAGTAACCTTCATTGGCTATGCGTTCCTGATAAAATGTTAGAACGTCTGCGACAGTAGCCCAAGCATCTAGTAGAGCTAAAGACGTGTCTTGAGAATCGCGGGTTTTTAGATGTTTGAGTGAGGGAAACTTGCTCTCACCCAAACGCGCTTTCATTGTCTCTAAAAAGCTAGCATGGGTTCCGACTCGATAAGCTAGGGTAGAAAAACCAGGTTGATTTGCTACCGATGTGGGAGTGAGAATTTCGACACCTTCACAGCAACCACAACTAGAGCGATCGCTTAGTTTATAGTTATGACAGTTACAGCTACAACTCAATTTCATCTGCCACCTCGCAAATCGAGTGTAAATTTACCGTTTTCGGGAAAGTTGGGGTTGTTGTCGAGTCGGGCAATTTCCGAAGAACCAATGGGTAAAAAACCTGCTTCAATCTCCTGATTGTCACCTGCAAAAAGACGTTCTAGCTTAGTTATAGAGACGCTTTCAACGCCTGGGACACTATAAGCTTGAGCTACAATCTGACTTAATGCAATTCCTTGCCCAAAAGTCAAGTTATCGGGATGGAAAAAACCACGCTGACCATCAGGTAAAATCCGCTTACTGAAAATATCCAGTAAAGCAGCTTTGACATGACCGCGCAAATAGTCAAATTTGACATCAACTCTCATCGCTATATCTAAACAGACGTATGCTGCTCGTTGAACGATGACATCATGACCAATGCGACGATATTTTTCTAGGTCTGTGGTAATATTTTGCAGTAATTTGCGATCTACCGTTTCTTTGTTGAAGGGATCTACTGTCACCCAGACTTCATACCCACTGCCCGTCCAACGTAAGGTGGCTGTTGCTTGTTGAACTTTTGTTGGGAAATGTTGCATTACTAATTGTGCGTAGTCATCAGCAGTAATGGCACGCTCTAATTTTTTGTGAGATAGGTGCGGTGCATATAATTTCACCTGAGATAGAGTTTCGGGTGCTGTCCCACCTTGAGCGGGGAAGGGCTGGTGTGGCTGCAATGTCGAACCACTAATTAGTTCATTGTGAAGTTCATTGTGAAAAACAATATAAGAAATCGCTTCAGCACTAATATTACCTGCAAGTCCATTACCTACCCGGTAAGTTGCTTGAAAGTGAGTATTGGCTGCTGGTTTGATTCCTAATTCACCGTCTCCAAAACGCAAGTGAGCTTGTCCATCGTTGTCCATTTCCACAACAAAATGTTGATCTTCGTTGTTGCTGTCTATGAGGTCGTATTGGGGAGTCCAAGTAGAGTGATTTCCAGTACTTCTAAGTTGGATTCGGGGTAATGCTTGCTGGGGGTCTTGAATTAGGAGACTTTTAGCATCTTGGGTGAGGTTTTTTGTGGACAGAGGTTGGCTGAAAGTTAAAGGCGTTTTTTGTAAGGTAGGACGGAAGCGATCGCCAACTACTAAAATTTCTCTAGGTTCGCCTTCTTCTTGGCATCCTTGGATTATCTCTTTTCCTCGTACAGTTCCTAAATCTTCCAGTTTAATAGTGCGTCCATGATCGACTAGAATCACATTGCCTCTGGCAACACTAATATCAACTAGCTGACAATCTGGTGGTACTATTGCCGAAATACAAAGGGGAAATGGTAATGCGTCTTCTTCTGCCCATTCGATTTCTACAATTGGCTGATTGTAAAGTTCGTCTACACTTGCCTTGACATTTGTTAAGCGTACAGCATGGCGATGCTTCATATTTGCATCTTCTGGGATACCTGTTTTCGGACTTCTAATTTCTTCAAAAATTAGGATGTCACCAATTTTCAGGTACAATTTTCGCTGCTGTTCGGGCGATTGAGTATTGGCGGAATTAGGCTTCTCTGGTTGTGTATGTTGTATAAATTCATCCAATAATGTAGCGGTTGTGGAACCAGGAGGAAGACAACAGGAGCGTTGGCGAAGCCCGTCGCAGACATCGCCCCAAGTATAAAATAGGATTTTGTTATGAGCGCTGTACAGATCAATCGGTAAGGGTGTTAGCGGTTCAAAAACTTCATAACTGTTAGGAGGAACATCATCTAGGTGGGGAATATCTTCTAATATAGTGCCAAAGGGAGGCGCGTTTTTATAATTAGTAATAAAGTAGAAACTTTTTGGTTTCAGGGAAATATCATCACTTGTCTCCAGCCACAACCAAGTACGTGAATTACAGCCCTCATGCATGGGATAATCAATTAGACGGGCATGACGGCGAACAGAAATGCGTTGACGGGCAGTTTCTAGATAAGCTTCGGTGGCTACAGCATCCTGATAGTAGCTGAGATAATCGCCAACATAAGCGAGGATTTCCACTAAAGTAATTCCTAAATCGGGAACATGACGTTCTTCCCAATCCGGCATTATCAGGGACAGGCGGTCTAAAATCAACTGGCGAAAACTAGCATAATCTTTGGCCAAATAGTTGATAGCTGGTTCAACTAGTTGTGTTGGCGGACAAGTTTGCTCTTGCTTGCAATCTATGTCAGTGTTACAGATACCATCTCGGAATTTAAATTCTACTTGGGAGTAGCGCGGGTCAAAATTGGGATATGGTTGATCTGTAGGCTTGCCCTGTTCATCTAATGACACCAAGCGCAAAGTATACACAGAGAAATCGCCAGTTTGGTCAAGATTAACTCTTAAGTAACTCTCACAATTTTGAGGACTTTCTATCTGTATATTAGTCACATGAAGATGGCGGATGCGCTGGCCGCCTTTAATCTGGAGATTCTCTTTTTTTAAGTCTTCTGGTACCGAACCTAAAAAGTAGACATATAGCGATGCTCCGAAGGAGCCGCTACGCGATCGCAAATCATCGCTAACTTCTACATAATCTAGCCCGTTTTTTCTTTGCCTACGGATTTCTTGGCGGCGCTGTTCGTTTTGGTAAGTTAAGGTGTGGCTATTCATGGCACTGTCGTCCTAAAAGTAGCTGTTTGTGTCTCCCCAGAACTTTGCACGAAATACTCCACCACTATGTAAAGGCTGGAATCAACGCTTGTTACTTCCAAAGTTTGCAGATCGATTAAATCACCCAACCATTGCTCAATAGATGCTTGAATAGTAATTTCCATAGCTTTTGCTAGTTCCGGGCTATTGGGTGCAAAAATTAAAGACAATACACCACTGCCGAAATCTGGGCGGTTGACTCGTTCGCCGGGAGTAGTAAACAGTAGTTGTTCAATTAAGTCGCGGATATGTTGATTTTCATCGCTGGTGCTGGCGGTGTGATAGTTTATATCGAAATGGAAGGGAAAATAGATGTTGATGACATTCTTTTGCCTGGGTAGATTTACGAGATATTCTGGCATTAAGTTACTTCCAAATCAAAGTTGTTAATCGATACCTTATTACCATTTAGATTCACGGTCGCACTCTTTCCGTTGTTGATTTCAATTCCCGAACTATTCATCACTATTTTCATAGTTTGCTTCCCGATTTTGGCTTCGATAGTTATGCTTTGCTTACCTTGTTTATCATTAATTTCAATCTTGCCAATATCGGTTTTAAGTACCTTGGTTTCTGGGTCATAAGGATTAGCTGGTACTATATTGGGAACCTTTTCATCTGCCCAAAAGCAGCCACTCCAAATTGGGTAATCTGGATCTCCGTTTTCAAACTCAATCCATACTAAAGCACCTTTGGGTGGAATGAGGAATAACCCAACTCCTTGCCCAGCATAGGGAACGCAAGGTAATGCCCAACCGCTAGGATCGTTGCCAAAAATTTCTTCCACTTTTGCCTGTACGCGACCAATCTTCCACGGGTCATCATTGTTAAATACTACGCCTCGGTATTTGCCGTAAAAAGAAGGTCTTTGTTGATTTATACTTCCATAAGTATCAAGTTTTGATTGGTTCATACTTTTAACATCTGAATTGTTGCACCTTGTCCCTCACGTTTCAAGGTAAAACTTTGTTTATATTCGCCACGCTTGATGCGATGCGTTACTTGTTTGACGTAGTAATAACCACCGTAAGTTTTTCCCACACCCCGTACTCCCACCAATTGACGCACTTCTAAGACATAACCATAGCGAACAGTATCTACTTCCCCACTAGCAGTTACGGCATTCTCCTGCGAACGGCTGGCCAATAATTCGGTTTCCTTTTGAGCGAGGATTTTTTCAAGTTTATTGGTGCTACGTAGCACTTCTGTTCGTAATGATTTAGCAGGCTTATTAGCTAAAGCTTGACCGGGCGATTTAGGAACCTGAATCGAAATTGATGCTCCACTCTTCTCATCACTAATTGATGCTTGAGGTTTAATAGATTCTAAAGCATTAAAATTGAAGTTTATAGATGAATCTACATTGGTAAACGCCCCCATATTCATTGACAATGCTGGTTGATAAGGAGTAACTTTCTTTTTTTCCTCACCCCAGTAAGCAATGTTTTTACCAGGAGTTTTATCGGGCTTGATTTCAAAAATAAAACTATTACGTAGAGCTAGTTTCTGAATAAACTGTAAGTCTGAACTTTGCTGAGTGGTAATTTGTTCTTCTTTTTTGGGTGCAAAATCTTTAGTAGTATCTTGTATATCTAATGTCAGCCCATATTTAACTTTATATTTTTGTAAAATTTGCTTAACTATTCTAGAATCAGATAAGTTTAGGTAAGTTTCATTTTTATCTTCCAGATCGAGCATAAGACTAATATCTTCACCAGTAACTATTAGCCTTGATTCCCCTGGTTGATTACTCGGTGCAATTTGATGATCGGTAATAATACCGTCGATTAATATAGGGCTTTGAATACTGCGGCTTACACCGACTTTTACATTAACTATGATTTGAATAACAATTCGATTGGGAGGATTCAAAATATCTTTTTGAAGTAACCAATAATCTGAAAAGTTTTTTAATTCTTTACTAAGACTAAAGGTCATTTGAAAGGCACTGCGATCGCGGTCTTGCTGAGTCACTTCTAAGTCTATCAGCGCGTCTATTACTTCATAAGGCGCAGGTGTTGGTATGCTGCTACCAATCAAGAGTTTTAGGCGAATATCTGAGTCAGGCATAAGTTAACCTTTTTAGATGAGGGGAATACGCAGTCGCCGACCAATTTGGGCAGTCAATTCATTAGGGTGCATAGCGTTGTTAGCATCGCATAGATGCCAGAAAACTTCCGGGTCATGTAGATAATTTGCAGTGATATTATCTAGGCGATCGCCTTCGCTGACTTGATGTTCTTGAAGAATTTCAAACCTTTGTGATGAAGGTAAAAATCTGCGTCTGAGGTAACTGATAGTTTGATTTGATGTTGTTTGCCACTTGGCAATTTCTATATCGTAGTAACGACTGCTTTCAGTAAACATTTTACTATTTTTTATTTTACAACTAAAAACCTATATTTACCGAGATATTTTTGAGAAACTTACAGATGAAATAATTCACGATCAAAGATAGCCAAGTTTATAAGAAAGAAGCAACTGTCTTGATAACACTCGCAGCCGTGTTTACCTTAGCTAAAAGCTCTTTTTGCTTGTGATAGACTCTGAACAAGCTGCTGCCTTTATGGTCAAATCTCAAATCATTTGTGCTTAATACTTGCATACCTAAACTGACTTTGGCACGAATGGGATTTAGTTTAGAATCGAATGCTTCTTCGGTAATGCTGAACTCAGAGAGACGTACTGGCATTACACGATTGAAGCTCCATATAAATACACTTAAATCCGCCTCATTTGGTAAGATTTCTAAAACACCTGTACGGGCAAGTTGATTGTTTGTCTGAATTTGGCTACTTTTAGGATAGATCAGGGTTTCTAGGGCTGCTAATTGGGGGTATATGCCAAATAACACTGTATCTGGATTTTTTGCAGGAAACTCCAGTTGATCTGTAGCATCAATTTCTGCCTCTAGTTGAATTGTTTCCATAGGTGGTGCAACTAGACGCAAAGCTTCTAGGCGATCGCTTCCTTCAGAACCCGCACCTCTTACCTGTAAAGTGCGTCTGAGTGTTTCGGGATTGTATTGCAGTATAATCAATCCTTTGGGCAAAAAACTAACAGCATCAAGGACAGCGATCGTTGCTTTTAATGTCTTTGGCGTACCAGGAAAGTGGAACATAAAATTATTCCTAAATCATTTCAGTAACAGGCATTTATACTTCCGACTTCCAACTTCCGGCTTCTATTCATCAAGTCCCTTTTACTTGCATATTTGTAGTAGTGAAAAATCCAGTGCCAAGATATATCGGAATTGGGTCTGGTGTCGGTGGTATTGTTGGTGTCTGAGCTGGCACGAGAACTTGAAATTTCGCTGTGAAGGTAGTACCTTTGAGCAATACTGCTGTTCGCTTAGATTTAACTTTTCTAGCTTTTTGATTGGGGGCTAAGGATTGAATGGAAAGTGTTCCTGTACCGGGGGTAACATTTGGCGGACTTGTATAAGAACAACCAGGAACAATAACTTGTTTCTCGTCACCAACAAGGCAAATTTTATTTTTGTTAACTGTTGGTATACCAGTACCTTTTAAGATCCCAGGACGTACTGCAACTATTGCTTTGCCAAAGATGGGGTTGAATATGGCGCGATCGCCACTAATCAGAATAAAGTCTAACATGGGTTTTTGGTGAGAAAATAAAAGTCTTTGTAGAATCTGTTACGCACTTTGTAGAACTACTGCGATCGCCCTATTTCCCTGGCGTGACTCTCAATCAGTGCTATGATTATCATAAATTTCTAACTTTAGGGATGCACGTAATCAGCAAAGTTAAATTGCGGGAATTCTGGGTTCAACACGCTGATTCTGAAGATGCTCTTAATGATTGGTACAAGTTTACGTCTAAAGCAAACTGGTCTAATTTAGTGGATGTTCAGAAAAGATATCCAAAGGCAGAAGCGGTTGGTAACTTTACAGTGTTTAACATCAAAGGTAATAACTATCGTTTGATTGTAGACATTAGATACTCCAGCCAGACAGTTTTTATTAAATACGTTCTTACCCATCCTGAATACGATAAAGAAAGGTGGAAAGATGCCCCCCACTTCTAGTAAACAAACCTACACTGAGTTACTGATCCAGTATCAGCCTAAGCCAATTAAAACAGAACAGGAGTATAACAGAGCCTTAACAGTAGTAGAGGGTATGATGTCTGGCGAGTTGACAGAGGCTGAAACTGCACTTTTTGAATTGTTGGTTCTTCTGATTGAGAATTATGAGTCATGTCATTATCCTATGGGTGAATCAAAACCTGTGGCTACTTTGGAATCCCTGATGCATGAATTTGATGTGGAGCCAACTTCTTTAGTCGGGGTTTTTGGCTCTGTTGATATTGTTAGGGAAGTAGTTAATGGTGAACGGAAAATTAGTCAATCTGAAGCTGAGTCCTTAGCTAGGTTTTTTAATGAGCATTATTGTGGACTTTCCCTCACATCTGTTGACTTTTAAACTTTTAAGAATGTCGTTACTAGATGGGGCGATCGCACGCTCATCAACTTTCATACATGAGCGATCGCATTACCTTTTTACAGTCTCCCTATAAGAGTTTGGAAGATGGGGCGATCGCACTCTTCAATTGCCGTAACTGTTAATTATAAAAGTGGCGGTAAGCTATCACTTGGGTTCCCTACAAGAGCGATCGTAGTAATTTGCCAGTGTTGTTCATCATTGATCTTGAGGTAATCAATTAGTAGCGATCGCCCCTAGTCTACTCTTCCACTAACATAGTTTACAATATCAGCGATCGCTACACCCAACCCAGGCATCGCACTACCATCAGGGTAGGGTGGGCAAAATTCCCATCTTTGACAATTTATTCAGAAATCATGTGCATTTGCCCACCCTACATGAGCTTAAGATAACCCACAAAACGGCGATCACCCTCAAATCATGGAGTATCGTCGTTGTCTACCTGAACTTGTTCTGTCAAATTCTACTGCGGATGCTGGTCTTTCGGATTTCCCTCCAGCATTTATTTTATCTATGCATTCCTTTTGGACATTCAGCAAATTTTCCATTTCCTCACTAGCGTCAATTGCTTGGAGGTTGTCTACATCATCCAATTTTTCTTTATAACGTATTAATTGCATTGCAACACGCTGCCACTGGTCAGCCAACTCTGTTGCCTCTTGTGTCTGGGCCTGAGTGTTTGAAAATTGGCTTGACTCTTTAAAGCACATTTGTGATGCGCTAGTGATCTCGTCAAACATAGCATCTTTTGTTTCAGGTCCATCCATGCCTCCGATCCAACTCAGATACTTTGATGCAATAGACGAAAGCAACTTATATTCACGCGTTAAATAATTAGCCTCTATTTCTGTGTCGATGTCGATGCTTGATACAAAGCTCCTAAATCCTGTTACTTTGTTGCTAAAACTGTTTTGTCTAATGATACGGACAAATTGCTCAGCAAAAGACCCTTCATCTGTTCTTGACCAACCCGATGTACAATTTGAAAAATTTATATCCCCCTTATGATCTGATGCCCAGCCTAACTTAATTAGCTTTTCAAACATTTCATTTGCGGTAAGTCCTGCAACCTTTGCTGGTTGATGTCCCATTGCCGGTAAACCATGAGCTAAAATCGTTATCGCTTCATCGCGAGCACATGAACACAACGGGCGCTCTGGACGAAACAAAGTGGGGTTAGTAACTTGAACTTCAGAAGTCACAATCTGAGCCGTGGGTTCACTCGATACGCTTTTGCTTCTTCCTCTTGAGCTTTGCTGTCTATCTTTTTCTATATCTGCTGCCATCGTAATAGTGGGATCACTTGCGTCTAGATTAAGTACCATCCTTTGAACTACACTCGTATAACTCTGCTGCACCACATGAGTAAGTTCATGGGCTATCAACTCCTGCCCGCTGCGACTCCCAGGTTTATATTCCCCCTCCCGAAAGAACACATCCTGCCCCGTGGTAAACGCCCTCGCCTGTATCGACTGATTTAACTGGTCTGCCTGAGAATCCGTATGTACCTTCACCCCACTAAAATCCGCCCCCATCGCCTGCCCCATTGACTGTTGCAGCCCTCCATCTAAAGGCATTCCACCGCCCCTGGCACTATTTATGGCAGATTCGACATCCGTTGAAGCTTCCCCGGCTCCTCTGGCATCCCGACCCTGTAGAATTGACTTAGCTTGTAGTTCCTCATCTTCGGGCATCGCTTCTAGCTGTACCTGGGTAGGTATTGGCGACCTCTGGAGAACAGAAATACTCGGTTTAGTCTGGATTTCCTCTTCTGCTGCATCCTGACGCTGTAGCGACTTTCCTTGTGTTGACTGTGCCGCAGATGGTGTATTTATCTGTTGTACCACCTGGGATGCCACCCGATCTGCTTCCTGCTCATACTTGTCCCCTGGTTCCGCAATCGTCAACTTTGCCTGTATTGGCTGTGGTTGAGTCGTGCTTATAGGCACTCGGCTAAAGTCTTTGGAAAAAGCCGATTTACTATATGGCTGTGCTTCTTGTTCTTCAATTTGTACCCCTGCATCCGAAACCGATCGCACAGCAGTTCGCTGTAAAATGCCACTCGCCTGGGATGCCTCATTTTTTTGCTGCTGATTAGTTTGGGCAATTTTTTTACTAGTCATGGTTTCATTCCTCAATATTAAACATGCCATTCTTTGTGCTGCTTAGTCGCTTAAGAAATGTCTCCTCAAGTGTCAGGCTATTGTCTCTTTAAACTTTTCAAACGATGCTTCATCAGCCCAAATCCATTTAGGACAATCAGTTCCGCCAGCCATTGTATCTACTGTACGGTGCGTATGAATGTGAGATTTCTGAATTTTGTATTTATCCACCAAATATCCAATCAGGTTCAACGAACACTGTTGTTGCTCTTGTGTCATACCTAAATTATTTTTGTCAGCAACGTGTTCGATTCCGATAGAACGATGATTCATAGCTCTGTCACCTGCGTGCCAAGCGGTATGATCTTCTAACACCATCTGGATGCATGTACCGTCACGAGCAACAATGTAGTGTGCAGAAACTTGCGCTTTAGGGTCTTGGAATGTGGCTATAGCAGCTTGCAATGAACAGTCGGTGTTGTGACACACAATAGAATCAATTGTCGATTCGCGGTAATCAGTCTGATTTTGAGGGCTTGCAGGAATCCATTTTACGTCTGGTCTACTCATGATTTTTCTCCTAACATTTTGATAACTATTTCTTGTGCAATTTGTTGCCCCATTTGGGCGGGATTAGTTCCAGGCTTTAGCTGAATCGCACCACCAGGCACTACCCCACCTGAGAGCAAATTGTCTGGTAAACCTTTATTAGCCAGCAACTTCGCCAATTCACTCTCCACCTTTGCTTGCAACAACCGCGCCTGACTGGGAGAAATCGGCATCCCCTCTAAAATCAGCTTCTCTATATTGATATTCATACCGTTACACCCGTAAGTACTGAAACCCGAAAATCTGTCTCATTCACTGGTCGATCCAATTTGCGAAACTCAGTCCGCGCCGCGGTTAACACCAACTGCATCGTCACCGACGTACCAGCCCCAGCAGCCAGAAACGCCGCATTCAAAGCAATATTATGAATACTGCCCCCCGTCAAATTCAAACGTGCCAAACGGTTAAAATCTAAATCCTGTATTGGTGTCTCTGGTGGAAACACCTTTTGCCACATCACCTGACGTTCAGCCACACCCGGAAAAGGAAAATTTACAATAAACCGCAAGCGGCGCATAAAGGCACGATCTAACGAACTCTTGAGATTCGTTGCTAGAATTGCCAAACCGCGATAAGCCTCCAATCGCTGCAACAGGTAATTCACCTCAATATTGGCGTAGCGGTCATGGCTATCTTTCACTTCAGAACGTTTGCCAAACAATGCATCCGCTTCATCAAAAAATAGAATCGCCCCGCCATCTTCCGCCGCATCAAACAAACGCCGCAGATTTTTCTCCGTTTCTCCGATATATTTGTTGACCACAGATGACAGGTCAATGCGGTAAAGATTTAGCTGCAAATCATTGGCTATCACTTCCGCCGCCATCGTCTTCCCTGTGCCGCTTTCTCCGGCAAACAAGGCACTAATCCCCATACCCCGATTCATCCGGTTGTGAAAACCCCACTTTTGATAAACTAGGCTGCGCTGCCTGATTTGGTCAGCAATTTGGTGCAGCAAGTTTGTCTCTTCTGCTGGTAGGACGATATTATCCCAAGTTGCTTTCGGGTCGAGGCGTTGAGCTAAAGTATCCAACTGCGGACGAGTACTAGCAAGACAAGCCGACCAAAGCTTACCACGCAAGGTTTTTCTCCAAGCCGATTCGTTGAACCTCTCCCCCAACCCCTCTCCTACAATGAGAGGGGAGTCCTCCTCTTCCTCCCCCCTTCCCGCACTTCGTGCCGCTTCGCTAATGCAGGGAAGGGGGGCTGGGGGGGTTAGGTCTTCTTGCTGCGACGGCATTTCCCCCAACACTTGCTGGGCAATCTGCTCAATCTTGACTAAATTGAGGTTAAACTGAGTCGCCAGAACCTGCGGACTACTATCTGCTACTCCTCCTAATGCCTCAGTCCAAGTTGCTTTTTGTTCCCTAAGTGTTGGCTTTTCAACATCTACGACAATTGTCGGCTGACCCAATTGCCTAACTTCACGAGTGCTAAGGAAAAGTAGACCACCACTGCGGGTAAGAAACCGATGCAAGGGAAGTGCTTGTCCTTCTGTAGTCGGTTTACCGTCAACCTCTTGGGCATCTAAATACAGCGCCAGCGGCAATAGCAAGCTTTCTCGATGCCACAAACGAGCAATAGTCTCTAATTCTCCCGCCTGAGTGGGCAATAATTCCACTGACAAACGATAGACATATTTATGAAATTGGGCTGCTACATGTTGGGCTATTAGTTGCTTGCTGAGGGAATCTGCCCCCACTAGCTGAATAATTGGTAAACGTTGTTCTCTGTGCGTTTGGTGCAGTTGCTGAATAATTGTTTCGACAACAGCGTTTTGAGATGGGGGTAATTTTACATTCCATTCTGCTGTTTCCATCGACACCAGTAGTGATACCAAGCGATCGTCTAAAGAATTTAATCCTTTAACATAATTTAATATCCGTTCATCTACCCGTAAACCACTCGTAGTCAGCGGTTGAACTCCTGACTGATGAATTTCAATTAATCGCCAGTAACGCAAAGGTCGTTCCCAACAAAGGGCATCCCAAGTAGGTTCATCGAATAATGATAAAGCTAAGGCAAAGGTAGGATAAGGCTGGTGAGAATTATCTGAAGCTTTGGCGCAAAGACGCGCTATACCTGGATCTAATTCCATTGCAATGCATAACAATAAGACCTGTTGTTCAAAGTCAGATAAATCTAACTTTTGGCTTAATAGAACTAGTGCTGTGGATGGATTCATCCCTTCCACTATTGCCATTTCTGTGACTTTAGGCTTTTCAATATCAGGTAACTGTGCAAACTCAGACAAACGCCAGCGTAGCCAAGCCAGTTCATTTGCTAGGTATTCTTCATTGTTTGCTCTCCAAGAATCGAGGTTGTTCATAAAATCACCACCTTCTGGTTCTGGTCGAAAACAGGCGGTGTCACTGTGCGATCCACCAGCAAACTATCTACTCCATCAATCCGCACTCGTACAAAATACTCACCCGGTGTAACACCTGCAATCCGAAACTCCAGCCTATCTGTTTGATTTGGATGTGGTTGAGCCAGCACTTCGCGATCGCCTAACAATAACGCCACCCTTTGTCTTGGTCGCACTTGGGGGCTTAAAATCAGAGTGAGGGTTACTTCGCCATTAGCGTCTGCTGTTGCCTGTCGTGGTATAGTATCCAAGATTTTTGGTGCTAAGGCAAAAGATAATTCATTGGTAGTCCGACTTGGTTCATTAGTCCGCGTTACTTTGACTACCACGGTATAAAAACCCGCCGCCCAGTTTCCAGGCTCATCAGGTAATTGGACTCTAATATCTGTTGCTGTTCTCTCTGCTAAAGGTGGCACTTCAAAAGAAATTTCTAACCGAATATTTGTAAAAGATATAATTACATTTTCAGCATCTAGGTGAAAACCATTAAGAATCAAAATATCGCCCAATCTGGCGCTAGCTTGCTGGTTAGGCAATTGCAGAGAAACTAATGTGGGTAAGGGTGACGATAGGTTTGATTGCAGAATTGGGCCGCGATCGCTAGACTGACGTTTAATAATTGGTAGCGGAGTTTTTGCAGACAAGCTGCTTTCAATCAACACTACTGACACTTCATAAGCGGCTGAAACTCGATAGGGTACTTGAAAAGTTGACCAGAGGTTAAACACCTCTTCCACAGATAGCGGTTGATAATCAATTCGCAACTGTTCTTCTTGTAAGTCAAGGTCGTACTCTGAAGGATCGGTAGCAGGCAAAGCTGCCTTAATATCCGCAGAAGTAATCATCGGATGGTCATTAAAAACACTCATCGCCACACCCAACAGACGATGACTAGTAGGTTCTGGGAAGTCATCATTTTGAGCATAAGCAGTCAGTAAGTAGTAGAGGTTCAACGGCAAAAGCTGCTGTCCTGTTTCACCTGGCTTCACTTGAGAAGGAATATCCATATTCCGCCAAGCAGGGTTTATCTGAGTATCGTAGAGAAATAAATTAACTTGATCGCCACTACTAACAGTATTATCTCGTACCTTATCTAATGGTCGTGTCGTCACAGTGATTCCCCCCGAACTCTCAACATCAAACCTTTGCTGTAGCAAATGACGCAATGTAATTGTGACAGCCGCAATAGCTAAAGCGTTGCTCATCGCTTACCTCCTTCTGGCACGTCGCTGCAAGTATTCATTCAAACTCATCACAGATGCTCCTGTCCGGGGCTTTGGTCGAGGCGGAGGTGCTGCTGGAGCTGCGCTGCGAATTTCTAGCCGACCAATTGTGACTTGAATAGCAGGTGGTGTGTCCAAATTTACCGAGGATCGCTTTTGGACTTTTTTGTTACTAGCTGCAATGACTGACAAATTTTTTACAGTGAGGTCATTAATAGGCCCAGATAGCGGTCTCAAATCAGATTCCTCTAGTTGCCTAAAGTACGAAGACCCCAAACCATCTTTGCCTTTATCCGCAGACATAGATAAATTAGGGGATGCGTTCTGGGGTAATATTAAGTTTTCAACTGGGCTGGTCAATATACCTTGATTACGATTAATTTGCTGGCGTTGTATATTTGCAGGATGATGGGCGTGATTAACCTTCATCTCTCCCCCAGCTTGCCCCAATTCATCCCACTGTTCGACAATGCCAATTTTCTGGATATCAATATGTTGGCGCTTTTTAAATCTATCCGCAGACATATATAAATTAGGGGATGGGTTCTGGGGTAATATTAAGTTTTCAACTGGGCTGGTCAATATACCTTGATTACGATTAATTTGCTGGCGTTGTATATTTGCGGGATGATGGGCGTGATTAATGTTCATCTCTCCCCCAGCTTGCCCTAATTCATCCCACTGTTCGACAACGCCAATTTTCTGGATAGCAATATGTTTGCGATCGCTCTTATTATAGTTTTGTAAGCCGACTTCCTGAGCAGAAGCTTTTTCTCTACGGAAATCAGACAAGTGAGAGTCAGAAAAGTTGACTTGTGATTGTATGTCAATCCCTGGGGTTGAAGGATGTAAAGCAGGAGTTGGTATTATATGTGAATTAATAGCAGTTAGCTGAGTTATCAGTTGTGAAGCGACAGATGATGATAAATTATTTACGAATGGTGCAGTAGAACTGTTTGCCTCAAGCGAAGATAGTTTAGCAGAAGCATCTGCGACAAATGGCTGTATTGATGAAACATTTTTGTGGACAAACCTCTGCTGATTTTCTGGCACATTAGACGTAAGTTTTTCCTGGGGTTCGGCAATTGTTTCTATAGCAATTGTAGGTGTTAAGCTCTGTTTGTGTGAATTCGCTAACGTACTATCAATAGTAGATGCGTTAGCGGAGCTTACCGTACCCCTACGGGGAAGCAAGCTAGGCGTAGTGTCTCGTAGAGAAGGTATCGCTTCATGTTCTACTTGTGGTTGAATTACAGGACTTAAGGCGGAAATGCTAGTGTCCATAGTTGGCACAGGTGTTAAAGATAGTACCCGCTCACTTGCAGATGTGTAGGCGTTGGCGTAGTCTCTCCAAGAGTTACCCGTTGTAGACATCGCCACAGGTTCTTCTAAAAACTGGTTGGAATGTAGTTGTGGATTAATGAGCTTTTTTACTTGCAAAGATAAAACATTTTCATTCCCAATTATTTGCGGTAATTGCTGTTGTACTAATTCACTTGCAGACTGTTTTTGGTGTTGAATTACAGGACTGAAGCTGGAAGTGCTAGTTTCTAGCGTCAACCCAGGTGTTAATGATTTTTGATTTGTGGGCAATATTTGATTAGCAACAGGTGCGCTGTCTACAGGTTTTTCTGGAATAGATGGCTGTAAACTTATCAGCTTTTGCACTTGAGCAGATGAAACATTCCCACTTCTTTGTAGCAATTGCGTTGATGACAATTCAGTTACAGCTTTTTTCTGGTGTTGAATTACAGAACTTGAGGCGGGAGTGCTAGTTTCCACTGCTGGCATAGGTGTTAAAGGCAAAACTTGAGAAATAGCAGGTGCGTCAGCGTTGGTGTAGCCTTTCCAAGAGTTTACCATCGTAGACATGGCTGTTGATTGTGATTGAAGTTGAGGAAGAAAGTCCTCAGAACTTTCGACTTGTGGTAACTGAGAATGGATAAAGACTGGATGATTTTTTATAGGTTGCTTATGTAAGTTTTCAGTTGCAGATTTTCCCTGTTGTAGAACCTGATAAATTGGTATAATAGTGCTGGTTTCTGCTTGAATTTGCGGAAGATATTGCTTCAAATACAATAGCTTGTGTAAAAGATTAGGAGAAACTTTTTGATTATTTTCAATCGAGTATTTTTTTAATAATTGACTTGTAATTACTCCTAACTTTTTACCAACTAAATTTGAGACAGGAGTATTGTTTTCCTTTGCGATCGCAGTCCTTAAAATTGTAGGATTTAGATTTTGTAAAGAAAATGTTTTTTCTTGGGTAGTAAAGGGAAATATTACTGGCTTTGTTGGGTTTTCGGTGAAATATGTTTGCAATTCTGACTTTAAAGCTGATTGCAAAGATAAACCTAGAGGATTGATTGTAATTAATTGCTGGGGTAAAGATTTAAGTGGAATCTGCCTCTGTTCAAAGATGGGGTTAGAGAGAGAAGTATTTGATTCTGTATTGTGTATAGAAACGAGATGATTCGATAGGGAAGTCTTTGTTTGTGGCACAAGTGCAGACTTTAATAGCTCTGTATTGGGATTAGGTACTATTTGATTTCTAGTTTGTGAAAGTGTTTCTGATTCTACAAAAAGTTGAGTTATCAATCGTTCCCAGTTGACTATATTTGAAGGTTTGATAGAAGAAACAACAGGATTAATTTTAGTTAGTTGTTTCTGTAATAATTGAGCAGCAGCAAAAGTTAGTGGAGTAGTGCTTGGTTTTTCCTCTGGGTTTGAAGTAAATTGCTGATTATCAGTGCTGATTTGAGTCAGAGATAAATCTGAAAAAGCCCAATTGGAGGATAATTCTAAGTCAGGCTTTTGTGTCAAATTAGGAATTGGCTTTAGTATTGGTTGGGAAAATGGAACAGGTGTTGAAGTTAAATTACTTAAGAGGGGGTTAGTTATCTCTTCAGATATTTGCCCTATTGTTGTAGGCGTTAGCGTTCGCGGAGCGTCTCGTAGAGAAGCTCGCCGCAGGCATCGCTTCTCCAACAACTGCACAATGTCAAAATTGGGAAATTTTTCCGCTTCTGATGTTGTTTCTAACTCAGTTGATTCTGTGGTAAAAGTCGATGACTCCCAGTCAAGGGTAGGCTCTGGTAACGGTTCAAAGACTGATAAGACAAGAGGCTGAACTGTATCGATTAAATTAAAGCTTTTAGCTACCAAATGAAAGAGATAATTGCTCATCAGTCCGTCACCATCTCTAAGTACAATTGTCGCCGTCTGGGACTCATCGCCAAAATATCAGCTTCACGCCAACTGTAAGCAGCAGCCAAAGTATGTACCTCTCGCAACACTCGAAATCCCCAAGCGTTAATCTCAGCCCAGAAGAACGACACAATGTCAAATAATGATTGCCATTGGTGGTTGCAAGCGGAACAGGAAATATCAATTGGCACATTTGCTTGAGGATCAGCTTGAGCCATTTGGGTAATAATTGCATCTCTAGTATGAGATGGTAATTGCTGAAACGGCAGATATTCGCCGTTACACACTGCTTGCAAAATACAGCGTTCTAATAAAATCTCTTGAGCAATCTCTGGCTGTTTGTGTTCAGCGATCGCTATCATATCTAAACTGTTTGGTAGACGAAAACTCACCTGATAATCACCAAGCTCAAGACAATATTTCTCAACTGGTTCAAGTGACAGTGATGCTACACGCATATCTGCAATATCAAAATTGAGTTCCAAGACTTCACCACAGCTTGGACAGGTGACTTGACTAACCAGTTGTGAACCAAATGTCCACTCCCGCAATGTCAGCAGCATGGCATCACGCTGACCGAGGCTGAGTTGAGTAAGCATATCTATGGAGGTTTCAGGACAAGCACTAGCTAGTAGCTTGATTGCTTTAGACCAAGATGGCTGATTAAGTCCCCACTCCCAGATATTTAACAGTTCCGAGGCTGATAGCGATCGCATAGAAATCCTACTTGAATCTTGCTGAGTATATTAAGAACTGAACCTTTATATGGCAGATTTTTTGGATTTTCAAAAATAAAATCGGAGTTCCATAAAAGGTTTAATTCTTTCATTGATTTAATTACCTACCAACAAAACCACCAGTGTCACCACCTGCCCAACAACTTTTGTTTATACAGACTTTAGGTAGTTTTTGGTCAAATAATTCTTTAAAGTAATCTAAACTACTGATATCCTTTCCTTCATAACCTTTTGGCTGACAAATTCTTCCCTCATAATGTCCAGGAACTCTCACTTGACCCATAACATAAATATCGCCCCCGACTGACCTAGCGCTCATTTCCCTTTGATGTGAATAGGCAGCAATGTAGCAACCTGGAGAGCCAGTAAAATCGTTAACTGTTGGTAAATAGAAATTGTTAGGGAGAATAGACTGATTAGGATCTAAAAGTGGAATTACATAGGACTGTGGAACATCACGACTTTGTATTAAACTCTCCAACTTGGAAATGATATATGGGTCTTTGATTAAGCCAGCATTAATATTGAATTTAAGTAATTCAATTCTTTTATTCTGATCTTCAGATTTAGTTGCATTGGTTATAAGTTCGGATTGAAACTTAAGTTCTTCAAGTTGAAGATTAGAAGTTCCCTGAATAAATGCTACAATACTCGATGTCAAAAATCCAGCTAAAGCAGCAACAACAGCCGTAGTTGTTGGATTACTCAAAATACTGTTGGGAAATCTATTCTGTTTAGCTTTAATTAGATTTTCTTCTCTTTTGATTTCCTGCTCATTTTGATTTTTCTGTTCTTCTAATGCTAGTTTTTTAATTTCAATTAAATTATTCAAAACAGTATCATCAATTTTGCCATTATTACTCACAATGAAGTGATTAATAATTTCATCAATGTTCTGCTTATTTTCTAAATTCATAGCTGATGTACCTCATTAATCTAACCGCCTTGTCTAGGCAATTTCTGCAAGACCCAATTAACAAAGATTTGCTTCAAGCCAAATTGATTAGCAGAAGTTAGCAAGTTAAGTTCAGTAATCCATAAAAATCCTATTTAAATTTTGCTAAGTATACGGGTAAGTATACTTAGCTGTTTGAAAAATCAAATAGGAGTTCTATAGTTGATTTCTTACTGGTTGAATAGTTCACATCTTGATTAACTCAGCCGAGTTAATCATCAAGCACGTTCCCAACCTTCGTTTTCTATCTTTATATATTCGATAGCGACAGCATTAGCACTAGCATCCAGGTCTGGTAATGCTTGATATTCTGAAACCCAGCAACCAAAAATGTTATATGAAGTCGCTTTCTGACCAGCTTCATCACGAACCTCAATAGTGATATCTTTACGGAAATCTGCCAGAGACACTTCTGGACTACCACCAAGCGCCCAGACTTTGTTTGCCCATTGTTCAAAATCAGGATCTTTGCTAACACCTCGTTCTAAGGTGATGGCATCGTACTTGCTTTGTCCTGGAGACTTATAGACAGTGCTAGGGTCGCCACCTGTACGGTGTTCTATGACCTCAGTGGTTCGCTTTAAACCACTGACTTTACTTACCCCAGCCACATCCTTACCAGCGAATTTCACAACAAACTTAAAGTTTTTGTAGAGATCCAAACGTTTACCTGAAATAGAAGGCATATATTTCTCCTTAAACTGCTATTTGTCCGGCTATTTGCTGAATCTTGAGAACGACAAATTCAGCAGGTTTGAGAGGAGCAAAACCAACAATGATATTGACAATTCCTAAGTTAATATCGTTTTGGATTGTTGTTTCCTGATCGCACTTCACAAAGTAAGCATCTTCCGGCTTACGACCTTGAAAGGCTCCTTGAAGGAAGAGAGTGTGCATAAAAGCTCCAAGATTCAAGCGAATTTGCGCCCACAACGGCTCGTCATTTGGCTCAAAGACAACCCATTGCGTACCGCGATAAAGACTTTCTTCCAAGAAAAGTGCGAAACGGCGAACCGGAATATACTTCCATTCATCCGTCAGACGGTCATCTCCATTCCGCGTCCGCGATCCCCATATCACACGACCAAAAGCTGGCAAAGTTCGCAAACAATTAATTCCCAGAGGATTCAATTCTCCATTTTCTGGATCTGTTAGAGGTACACTCAATTGTGGTACACCTGTCAATGTTGCTTCTGTACCTGCTGGAGCCTTCCACACACCGCGTTGAACATCAGTACGAGCAAATACGCCAGCGATCGCACCACAGGGAACAAATTCTTCTATTTGATTTTCCCGTAAAGGATTTGGTTGCTTGATTCGAGGAAAGAAAACAGCAGCATAACTAGTTGGTTCACCAAGATCGGTCTGAATACCAGCTTTGGCCTTATCCTTATCAGTCCAAGTACTGGGCGGATCGATGATGAAAAACGCGCGACGCTCTTTACAAAATTCTGCTGCTCGATCGACTAAAGAGTCATAATTTATATTGCCATCGTTTTTATAAGGCGGAATACAAAGCATATTAAACAGGTCGGCTTTATTTAAAGCGTAAAGACCCTGTTTATTTGCTTCTTTATTTGTCCCTGTGAAGTCGTTGACATCTAGATCGTCACCATCCGCACCGCTGTTTGGTTCCGCTTTGGTATTTGTATCGTTATTATCATCCCACAATCTTTTATCAGGTGCGGGTTGAGCATGAGCAGTTGGTCTGTCTGTTGGCAGAGATTCATCTCTAAATCGAACGAAATAAGATTCATTCAACAAAACTTTATCTACTCGTCTTGGATGATTTGGCAGCACCGATACGTTGCGAAATATTTCTAATTGACTTGTCTTTTGATCCAGAACTGTAATGTTGAATAGTTTTTGTGACTCTGCGTCACGTCTGACATTAGTATCTACATATTCAATCCGCACTTTTAAAGCATTTCCCCAACTGCCTTCATTCGCTGCTTCTAAATTAAGACCATTCACATTTAGTTGTGCTCTCTTAGCTGTGGGTTCAGTTTCCCCTGAAGTTTGACCTTCTGCTGGAGCTTGCCCTTCTGCCTGTTTCAACTTGGAGTGAGTGAGTCGGACAATAATTGCTTGGCTACCACCGTTGAGATAAAAATCTCGTACAGCATAGCCAAGGGTACTATTCAGCCACAATCCGCCAAAAATGCGTTCAAAGTCGCCATAACTGTTAATAGTAATCGGCTCGTCTACAGGGCCTCGTAAGGCGCGACCAATAAAAGCAGTAATAGAGGTAGATACGCCTGTAATTGTGCGTACTCCACTCGGAATTTCTTCTACGTAAACGCCTGGATAAGTTGGTTGTATGGGCATTGTTCGTTCTCTGATTAAGAATTAAAACCTACAAATTGACAAAATAGTCAACTTTTAAATAAAAAAATTAAGATAGATTATAAATTTTAATATCAGTAATAAGTTATTCGAGCAAGTAAGCCAAATTCGTATTAGATATAACATTGCAGCGAATTACTTTTAATATTAGTTGTCTCATCGGCTCTGAAACTCATAAAACTCATCCCATAACTCATAGTAAAACTCATGAAAAATAACATTTTTAAATAGCAATGTTACTAAAATAACTTGTTGTTGAACGAGAAAACAAGGGTTTCAGCATTAAAAGACTTTTGTGTTATCAATGTAATAAGGCTTATCCCGGAGCCACAGCAAAGCTTTGATAGTTATTTGAGATATCTATTAGGGAATTCAATGTAAACTGAGCCATCATGTTTGTAAATATACATGTGTCCATCATTACCCACTTTCAGATAAGCTCCATTATTACCAGCAGTCTTGAAACGTTTATTGGAAGACCAAATTAGATTTTTCCCTGAGTCCCTGACAACTAAGTTTCCATCATTTTGCATATAGCAATCTTCAGGTTTGCCTTTGCCGCTAGTTTCTGATTCCCAGCGCATTACTTTATCTGAAGTTGTTTGAAATACAAGATTTCCGTCATCTTGGCAAGATAATTCATATTCACCATTGTTTGAAAGTAAAGATTCATTTACTTTTAAACATTCATTTGGCAAAAGAGTACCTGATTTAGAATAACTATTACAGGAGTCTGCTTGTAAAGAAGGATGTGAGGATGCTTCTACCGAAGTAGGAGGAGACGGTTTTTTCTGAGCTACGTATATTCCATATATTGTTCCTAAAGGTACTAATATACTTGCTATTCCACCTAATATACCTGGTATTGTTGTCCAAAAATTACCTTGGTTATTAGTCATACTTACTCTCCCTGATTTTAACTACTACCAAAGTTTTGTCAGTTTTCAAGAGTTGCTAAATTAACCGAAAGTTAACTTAACAGACTTAACGTGTGTTTTAGCTGACGGGGTAACAAAAAAACTTAGTGCAAATGCAAAACTCATCTGGAAGGCAAGAGGTGGATAATTCCTTCACCTGAGTAAAGATATACCAGACATGTTTACAGACCCGTAAGTCAAGATTTTTGATACTGTAACCGCATCTAAGAATATCAAGGGCTTGCCAGTGTCATAAATTAGTGTCAAATATATGGCATGAAAATAGGATATTGCCGCGTCTCGACCGAAGACCAAAACCCCACCTTGCAGCTCGAAGCTTTGAAATCGGCAGGGTGTGAGCGCATCTTCACCGACGCCGCCAGTGACCTGAGTTCGACATAAAAAAAGACTGAAAACTAAACAGAGTAAAATTTATCTACTGGAGTTTAGACTAGTTCCCGGTGCGAAACTTAGAAGGCTCATTCTATAGAACCCATTTGATATCTTTTAGGCGAATAAGTAGAATCGACACGAAGAGGTCAATTCAAACGTAAAACACTCTTATCATTACTAGCTGATTGATTAAAAGAGTGCTAATTGTTCAAAGATTGCGTTTGTTTCTGGGATTTTTTTTGAGGTAAAACTTTTGCTACTCGCTTGAGTCGATAACCCAAATAATTCAAAGCCATTTTTTTAACCCTTGGGTGGGGTTTAAGTCTATAGCCATAGGTTTTAGCTTTGGACTGTTGACTCTTGATCAAACAATTCGCATTTTGCAGTGACGCTCGTTCCTCGCTACCACTTCGCTAACGCAATTCGCAATAGCGGATAAAATATTATTTTTTTGACATAATTGCAAAGTGAACTTCTTAGCGTTTTTCCCGATGACATCAATATGGTAACGTTCCGGTGATAATACTGCTTGGATTTGTTTTTTCTCGATGATCCATGAAAGATAATTGAGCGCAATCTGCCTTTTTTTGGTACGTAGTTTGTTAGAGACTACTCCTATTTGAAGATTGTTCGCTAAAACAATCTTATCCTCAAGTTCCGGTGGTCGCAGTTCTTCAATTCCCATATCCTTTGATGGACTAAGTAATAAGTTATTTGAGCAAGTAAGCTAAATTCGTATTAGATATAAAATTGCAGTGAATTACTTTTAATATTAGTTGTCTTATAAACTCTGAAACTCATAAAACTCATTCCATAACTCATAGAAAAACTCATGAAAAATAACATCCTTAAATAGTAATGTTACTAAAACAACTTGTAACTAAATACAATATCTCATTAGTTCATGGTGAAATCTCTGCGTGCCTCTGCGCCCTTTTGTATTTAAATTTTAACCCTCAATTTGCCATGATTTTACGCAAAGTTGTACTAAGCACTTGTACTCTCAACAATTGCAAATGCGGATTAATGCACATCTTAGACATTTTATAGCCATTGCACTAATTCATATTTTTATTCTGCAACGCCAAATGCTGCTCTTTTTTCCTAAAAAATCGCCGATACAATTCACAACTTGCCATCGCTTCAGATCCAGAAGGTTTAATCAACCCCATACTGCTTAACTTGTGAGTAAGGATGGGATCTAAGAGAATAGCTTCATTGGCATTTAGAACGTTATCAAAAGCTTGTGCTAACTCAGGCTGTTTTTGCAAGGTTGCCCAGTGACGCTGCAAGTGATTTGAATAAATTTTGCTAGCAGTGGGAGCAGTTTCTAGTAGTTGCGACAGAGTTACCTCGTTTCGACTCAGATAATAAAGAGCTAAATTTACTAGTGCCGGATGTCCCCCGACCATTGCCATTAATTGTCTAGCTCCTTCTCCATCTGTCCAATTGAGTCCATAGCGTTGGGCTAACTGCTGTACCTCTTCTTGGCTAAAGTTGTCTAACTGAATCGGTAATCCTACATTGAAAGGAGACTGATTAAGTTCAAGAGGAACATAAATATCTGTTGAGTGAACAACGACTAAACGAAGCTTTTGCCAAATCGGCAGTCTTTTTGCTTCTTCGTACCAGGAACGCAACAGAGGGAGAAAATCCTTCGCTACTTGGGGATGCTCGAAAATATGGTTCACTTCATCCAACGCCAAGATCAAGGGAGTATTAATTGACTCTAGTAGATATTCTTGAAAGTAGACGGTGCAGCTAACTTTACTTCCCAAATCTTCATCCCAATACTCATCTAACATTGGTTGAAGCTGAAGCTGACGGGCGATATTGGCACACAACCAGCGCAAAAGTTGATTCAAGTCGCTCAGAATTGTCTGCTCGACTTGTTCTAGATTCAAGCTGATGGTGCAGTAACCCTGGTGCTTGGCATAGTCAAGAATCCTCAGCAGCAGTGAAGTTTTGCCCATTTCTCTGGGAGCTTTGATCCTGATTAACGCTCCTGGTTTCTTAATTTCTTGATAGATTTGCTCCTCAAGGTAAGAACGTCTGAGGTAAAAGGGAGAGGCGAGAGGAACTGAGCCGCTGGGGTAGCAAGGTGACGTATCCTGATTAATTGTGGGGAGGAATTGCGTCAGGGCTTGTTTCAAAAGTTTTGTATTTGGAGCTGTTTCAATGATGGCATAAGATTCCAGTAGCACCTGACAGTTTTTCTTTGTGACGCGCTGGCCAATGACCTCAGAGAGTCGCCCAAACAACTCTGGGGCAACAACATTGGTAAAGTAACCAGGGCTATAACCTGCCTCTATAGCTATTTGGCTATAAGTTTTATACTGCCAAATCCCACGCAGAATCAGATTTTCGGTGGAATTAAGCGGGCGATTGTGGCTCTCAATTAGCAGGCGATCGACAATCTCAAACAGACTATCAAGGTTCATAGAGATTACAATGCAACTAATAAAGATAACAGTAAAGACAACAGGAGTTACGCAAGTAACACAATATCTGCCATTTATTAGTACAATAGTATTGTTTAGACAAATTAAATTATCTAGAAGTATAGACCTCTTCTTTCACTTTCCAGATTAAACAAAAGTTTCGTAAATCAAACAAAAATAGATTCATAAATACGGTTCTGAACTCTCAATTTTCCCTGTTGCTTGACTACTAGCCCTGACAAAAGCAATTCTCTTTCCTCTGAACTATCAACTGCAATAATCTCTCTTTGATGCAAAATTTGACGGTAGAGTTCTAGTAGCCGAACGGATTGTTTACTTTTGAGAAGGCGATCGCGGATGGTTCTAAAATGCTCTGGTTCATCCTGTGATTCCCAATTGTCTATTACCTGAGTTTGCACTAAATTTTCAATCCATTCAGCTTCTCTATTGTTAGGGATAGGAGATGAAGAATTGCGGATAAATCTACAGAGTTTTTGAGTCAAAAAGGGCTGCCCATTAGTCCAGGCTAACACTTCTTTTAAAACTGTTTGAGGATTGCTTACTTTCTCGGTCAATCCTTGAAGTAGAGGTTGCGCCTCATGCTCTTTAAACCCTTCTAATTGAATGGTCTGACCGATGTTAAAAGGCGTTCTTTGGTGGTCATTAATTAAGTCCCCAAGGGTAGCTACTCCAAAAAGAGCAAAGGTTAAACGTCGATACTCTGGATTAATACTACGCTGATTATAGCAAGAGCGAATTAGCGCAAAAAAGTCATTAACTGGGAATTTTAAACTTAAGAAACTATCAATTTCATCGATAAAAATTATCAACTTTTTAGGTATAGTATCATTTTCTTGAGCAACTTCAACTAGCAAGACTTCTTCAATAAATTGACTCAACCTCTGAACTGGAGAAATATCTCCTTGCTCTTGCCACCAAGTTTTTAGATTAACCTTTCTTAATAAACCAAAACTTCGCCATAGCTCTACTGTTAAGCCTTTGTACCATTGGTCAGGCGTGACGTTTTCGCTACCAATGCGGGTCAGATCGATCGCCCCGCAGCTAAATCCCTCATGCCGGAGGTGATGTATCATGCGTACCATCAGACTTGACTTGCCCATCTGCCGAGGATTGAGAATGTAACAAAATTCCCCGCGCTTCAATGCCTTATAGAGATAACGGTCTGCTGAACGCACAACATAAGTAGGGGCATCCATCGGCAAACTTCCTCCCACTTGATAGTCAAAGGTAGAGGGTTGTTCGCCACTTTTGAGTAACTCGTTTTCAAAGAGCAGTTTGGCTTGTGTGGCTTTGAGATTTTCTAGGGTTAGTGAGTTTAAAAATCTATGCCTATTCCTAATATTCAAATAGGCTTCGGTAGCTTTGAGAATTTCTAGGGTTTTTGAGAGTTCTTGAGTGCGCTCGTCTACTCTCATCTCTAGATTTCGGTTATCATCTTCTAACTGTGCGTAGAGACGGGCATTTTCAATGGAGATAGCAGCTTGAGCCGAAAGAATTCTTAAAACCTCAATGCGATCGCTGGTAAATGCATCTGTGGTTAAATTGTTTTCTAGATATAAAATACCGCTTAGTTTGCCTTGATTTAACAAAGGAGTACAGAGAATCGATTTTGGTTGAGTGGCGACGATGTAGGGATCGCGGATAAACTGTTCTTCAACGGTTGCGTTATTAAGTACTACATTTTCTTGAGTACGGACAACATAGTTCACGATCGCAACTGGTAGGATAGGTGTCTGGCGATCGCCATCTACAGAGTCTATGGGAAGCGATTGGAGTAAAGTAACATCATCAGAATCTACTGTACTTTGAGCTGCGATCGCCCATTTACTATCTTTTTCCAATATCAGAAAGCCTTTTTGAGCACCGCCATTTTCAATTACAGTTTTCATTAACTTAGCCAGCAGTTGATCCAATTTAATTTCGCTAGCTAATACTTGAGAGGCTTTGGTAACTGTCATTAGATCGAGTACTTGAGGATTTGTACCACCAGTAGATTCAGTTGTATTAATGCTTTGATCTTCTTTTCGGTTGTTTATATCCATTAGAAACTGTGGGTACTCCAATTCTAGGGCTTTAACTTTGGCTTTTGCACCCCAGCGACTATAACAATGATGGGCATTTTTCAGGTATAGTTGCCCAATCACCTTCGTCTGCTACTTGAATTTGCAGAGACTCAAGCACAGCAATCAGGTCTTCAGCAGCAACCGCACCTAATGCTTTTACTGCTACTTTAGTCGATCGCAATCTTTGATGGGCTACTGTGGGAGCAATATTAAGATGATGACAGAAGATGTCTAAGTGCGATGCCAGAGAGTTATCTTCTTGAAGAATATAGCCCTTTTGTTGCATTTATAATAAAGCATATTGGGCTTGAATACTCACATTGAGAACTTCTTGGAAAAAAGTGGTAGCTGACTGTAAAGATTTTGGGTCTTGCAGTAGCGACTGTTGAATGGTATCAATAATTTCGTCAATATTGCGATCGCCATCGATTAAAGTAGCTAAACTACAAGAAACGCGATCGCTTAACCAGACCTTTTCTCTTTCGGACAACAAAAATACATTGTCTACTTCTATAGTTTTAACAGAATAACAAGGGTTGAATTTGATTTGAAGTTGCATTGAGCTTTATTAATTATTTATTTACTAATTCAACTGTCATTTTAGCAGAGTTACCTTGTAGTTAATTTTTATTATTTTAGTTTGATTAGTTGGTTCTAGCCTATCTAAATTATTTTTACATAATTTTTTATTAAAATCATTTTAAAAGCTAATATAAAAACTCATAACTTCTTATAAAAAAGCATCTTTCGGCAAAAATACGGTGATAAGTTGAAAGCTGATTACCGTGGTTTTCGATCTGTTTGTGAAATGTTAAAAATACTTCCTCAAAAGCCTGAGCCTATTTTATTAGCCCAAATTTTTGCCAAGCTCACTTCTTTAGGACGTATCCATCCCCTTTCCACAGGCATTGAACCCTCGTAAATTGGCTAAGGTATTGTAGTAGTATTACATTTTTGATTTTTATTCCTTTTCCCCCTTTGCTAACAAGACTTACTGATGCTAGATTTCCAATACTTGCAATACTTCAGGTTAATTTATGAACAAAGGTGAACTAGTGGATGCTGTAGCAGCAAAGGCCAACATCACAAAAAAGGAAGCATTGGAAATCATCAGTGCTTTTTTGTCAGTTGTTACCGAGGCTGTAGCGAATGGGGATAAGGTAACCCTGGTTGGGTTTGGCTCATTCGAGCGGCGGGAACGCTCAGAGCGTGAAGGGCTGAATCCAAAAACTAAAGAGAAAATCAAGATTCCAGCAACTAGAGTGCCTGCGTTTTCTGCTGGGAAGCAATTTAAAGAAAAAGTAGCATCTTAAAATACTGCTGATACCTTTACTTTACTGGTATTAATCGAAGCAGTACAAAATCATGCGATCGCTGTAATATCGTGAGCATACAACAGGCAGTAATTGCACTGTTTGATTTTTGGCATAATACCAGTTTATCCAGTATAAGTAGGGTGAAGTGTAACCATATTGCCTGCCTTAATTGTGTTGCCTTGAGAACGAGCGCTCTAGCAGTGTAACTTCAACTCAAAAATAATTTTTTCAGATGCAAGGGATTTATAAGCAAAAATAAAAATACTGGATATATTCTTGTATTTATTGGTGCTATTGGCATATCTAGCCTAATTTTAGGGAGCATCTTTGGTATACGGTGTCTACTTTTCTTATGTTCGTGGAATACGAATCAAGGAAATTGCTTCCTGCCAATAGCAATATTATCGGGAAAGGCAGAGGGCAGTTCTTGCTGAAGGCTTTGATGGAATTCTGATTCGGAGCCTCTGCCCGTCACCGGAGGCGAAAAAAGCGGTTTAAGACAAGAATACCAAATTTCAAGAAAGGTAGCTCTTGTTCAGGAGGGGTGTTACTCCGATCTGAACAAAACATAAAAGCCCTCAGCATAGCTGCCTTCTTCAACAAACCCTAAAACTATCAAATTCCCATAAATCCTTCGTTGGTAAAAACCTAGCTTTGATGTTGAAGTGAGGCGGCTTAGTCATATCTTGAAGCGTTGTAATAGGATTATTGCTTGGTGAACCAAGAGAATCATTCCATAGCAGAGGTACGTGTATTGCCTTCAAAGTTTTTTGACGTTTAAAGACATTTGGTTTCTTTGAATATTCCTCCTGTTCTTCAAAATAGTTTTTGAAAATGGTCAAACATGGAATTTTACGACCTGGGATAAATTGCCAAAATCCAGAAAGTAAAAAATCTAAATCTTTCAGTTCTTTAAACAGACTTATTGGCTCATCATCTGTAGATGGCCAAGCAACAATCTGGAATTAGATATTTGGATCTTCTTTGCCTGGAGAATAAATAACATTAGGGTAAACTAACAATCTTAAAGTTTCACCTGATTTTTTAATTTATTTTGCAATCGCTGGTAACGCTTTGGTAGGATTTTTAAAAAATACCTGATAGTTTTTATCTAAAACTGTTAAGGTATATGGTTTTTTGTGTAGCATTAGCTGACCAGAAATAACACCGATCGCTTGAAAGAAAATGTCTGAATTTTCTGTCATTTCAATGGATATACGGTGACGATACAGGTATTATACGGAATTATTCATTGAATTATGTGTAGTAAACTAGGTGAGGAAATTTCTGTTTAAATCGTTGTTCCAGAGCTTGGGTTCCCCATTTGGACTTGGCTTTTTGGGCAGAGCAGCACAGTAAATGATGTCCCCCTTTTGCGATCGCTCTATCCAGTGCAGCAATCAAATTCTTGGGGTTGTTCCCAGAGTAGTTGTAGCACTTGCCCCAATAGTGCTGATAATTGTTGACGATGACAAAGGGGTTAACTCGATATTCTCCAGCCAGAGAAAGAATGTATTTCACATCGGTATCTGAGACATCGGCAGAAGACAGGTAGATTTTACCGCTTACGCTACCCAAAACGTTTTGAACTAACTGCTTGAAATTCCGTAGAATAGACACCCGCCGCTTGGCCACATCAGTAGTAGAGTTGAGCAAATGCCAGAAAACTTGGTCGCATTCGTCAATAATAATGACATCGTTAGACCAATGACCAGGGTTAAATCGAGCTTGGCTATCTTTATGCAATGAGTCTACGCACACGCCATACCCTAGCAAGCCGCCTGTGTCAGATGTACGGATTTCTGACACATAATCTACTCCGAAGCGATCGCACAGTGCCTCACCCAATTGAATGCGATGGGTGATAATCAGCACTCGTCGCCCCTGGTCGTGGGCTTTGGCAACTTCATGAGATAACCACTCTGTTTTACCTGTTCCCTTTGGCGCTTTGAGAACAATCAGTTTTTCGCCTTCGGGTACAAGTAGCTGACCCAGGAATCTTTGATTGAGAGCGATCGCCGGAGGATAAGTTAACAAAGTAGATAACTTGATTTCCCACAACTCCAAGGTTTCGGCTGTATTGTACAGGGCGTGGAAAGCCGCCTCACCATGAGCCACAATAAAATACCAAGAATAAGTTATGTACAGGTGATATCTGCACAATTTGAAGAAAATACTTGATTATTTTTGGTACTGCATTTTGGAGGGTTACGCGTTCGTCTTTGACGTTGCCGCAGGCATCGCACTCCAGCAAAAGCAGCTGATTTTCGGCGGCTGGGTATGAAAATAAGCGATCGCGGATTGAAATATGCCGTGGGGTAACTCCAGAAATGCTCAAGTCTTGCTGGAGTGGTCAGTCCGCTACTAGCTAATATCGCGCTCAACGGAATTGAGAGTATACACAGGTACCATGAGAATCAGGGATACAGAATCACTGATAAAACCTCAGCCAGTGATATCACCGAGCCATCAATCCGATAGGCAGACGACATGGTTATAATACTCCGACCCGAAGATGATGCAACAGAGATACTTGAAAGAATCAGCGAGTTCCTCCGCAAACGCGGAATGAATGTAAGCCAAAAGAAAACCAAAGTTACCGCCGCGACAGATGGGTTTGATTTCCTCGGCTGGAACTTCAAAGTCCAGAAAAATGGAAAGTTTAGAAGCATTCCCTCAGTGGATAACTTCAAAGCATTCCGTAAGAAAGTAAAACACATCGTCAACAACTCGAATTATGGTGCTACCACAAAGGCTCTTGAATTAGCCCCGGTAGTTAGAGGTTGGAGAAATTACCATAAGTTCTGCAAGATGGACGGGTCTAGAAACTCGTTATACCACATTGAAACAAGAGCTTATAAGGTATTCAACAAGGAAACCAAGCAAAACCGCTACTCTAGCAAGAAATTACTAGACAAGGCATTCCCAGCGGCTTTGTTGCATGAAAGGAAAAAAAGACGCACTAATCTGGAGTAAGGATAGGAATTAGTCTTCGACTTTATAAGAGTCGGGTTTACCTAATTGGATCATGCGATTCAGCGCGGCACATTGTAAGAATAACTCGACAGCCTGATTATCAAAAAAGCGTCTTCTCAACTTACCGCCAAAGATGATTTTGAGTCGAAAGATAGCAGTTTCGGACAAAGAACGGCGATGATAGCCGCTTTCTTGTTTCCATTGCTGACGCCCAACTTGGTTCACCCGGCACAGATTTTCATTTCTAGGATGTGGCTGTGCTAAATCGTATGGTTGTTGGATTTTGGCATTGCTCCGAGGTGGAATTGTCGCTTTTGCTCCTCGTTCGGCAATAGTGTCATAACAGCCAAATGTGTCATAGCCACCATCACCAGATACTTGCTCTATGGGCTGTTCAATCTGCTCCAATATGTCTGGTAGCACCTCACAATCAGCTACATCATTAGTGGTGACAACCGCACCCAGGATTTCGCCACTGTCCTCATCAACTCCTAAATGTAACTTGCGCCATGTCCGTCGTTTACCAACCCCATGTGTACGAACTTTCCATTCGCCCTCACCATAAACTTTTACACCAGTTGAATCTACTACAACATGAACAGGTTTGTCCTTTGGAATCACTGGCAGTTCTACTGACAACTTGCTTAAACGACGGGACACGGTAGAGCGATCCGGCACTACTAGCTCAATCCCCATGAGTGTGAACAGCGATTCTAAAAACCCTTCTGCTTGCCGCCCTGCTAAATTAAACACCGATTGAACCGTTGCCATCGTGGCGTAGACGCGTTAGCGGCTTGTCGTCAGACATCGCCACATCACTGTAATAATTCGATGCTCCCTTTCTCCCCGTTTTCTTTTGGTTGCGCCACTGCTCGATTGTCTCTTCATTTACCCAGAAGGTTATGCTGCCTCGCTGCTTGAGTGCTGCATCATAAGCGTTCCAATTCCGAACCTTGTACTGGGCTTTCGTCTTCATCGCTGGGCTAAGGGTGAACACAGACTATAGAGGATAGGTAAAATTTACCATTTTACCTATTCATGCAACAACGCCGAGAATTGGTATAACATTCGTGGTTTATCGTTACTCATAACGTTTTCCTAGCAACCAAAGTGAAGAATCTACAAATAAATTGAAAATTAAAAAGCTAACGGTTTAGATTTCTTAGTTCAAAAGGTCGGTCTAGAAGGAAATGTTTAGTATAGCCTGCCGCAACTGAAGCAGCATAGGGATGCCATTCACTATTTTTACTCGCGTCTGCAAAATCACAAATTGCTCTAATAACTAAATATACTACATCAATAAAATACGGAACTACAGCAAGTAATTATTAGGCGGCATCAAGCAAACTGTTGTTAAATGCAACAAAGTAAAGGCATATCGAAATTACTTTTACAGATCGCTGGTATAATCATCAATTCTTGAGTTATGCGATCGCTTCACTCAACCTCCTGCAAAGCAGCTTGTTATCAGACATCGCACTAAAATTAAATTAGACAATGTATTATCTCCAAACTACCACGCTGAAATACTCAGATGCAAAGAGTCACAGTTCATGAGATCCAACAAGATCCTTTGAAATACCTGAATCAAGTTGAGGCAGGTGAAAGCTTTGTTATTGTCCAAGCAGATAAATTAATTACTGAATTAAAACCAATTACAACTACCAATAAACAGCAACGCCCATTTGGTTTGTGTGCAGGAGAATTTACGGTATCTGATGATTTTGATGCAGCTTTGCCTGAATAGATTCTAAATGCATTTGAGGGCGGATGAAAATTCTCTTAGACCCCTATATATTTTTATGGTTTATCAGTGGCGATCATCAGCTATTAACAAATATTCGAGATATTCTTCGCGATCCAGATAACGAAATTTATCTTAGTGTTGTCTCAATATGGGAGTGTATTGTTAAATATAAATTAGGCAAACTACCATTACCAGAGTCTCCTGAAATTTATCTTCCCAAACAACGCGATCGCCATCAAATTACTAATCTTAACCTCGATGAAGGCAGCGTTACTCAACTTACAAATTTACCATTATTGCATAATGAACCTTTTGATAGAATGCTTATCTGTCAAGCTTTGCATCACAGTTTAACTATTACAACAGTCGATGCAAAAATCCGCGCTTACTCAGTTAACGTCATTTAAAATAGGCGATGCTGTCACTTAACCCAATCTACAACTAAGAGCGATCGCGATTATTTATAGTAATTTTGTACAGTTAACGATTTAGGTGCGCTAGGCTACGCCATAACACAACGTCAGTTGCTACAACGGAGGGAACCTCCGCAACGCACTGGCTCCCCTACAAATACTTAGATTTTTTCATAAATCAAATCGGAGTCTTATAAGATACTAAAAAATCATTTTGATATTTATGAATAAAACTAAAAAATAATTATTTATGTATTTTTTTTAAATCTCTGAATGGAAGATTAATAATAAATTCTGTACCTTCATTTGGAGAGGAAATACATTGTAACTTCCCTCGATGCTTTTGAGTAATTATTTGATAGCTAATAGATAAGCCTAAGCCTGTACCTTTTCCAACTGGTTTAGTAGTGAAAAAGGGGTCAAACAGTTGCTTTTGAATATTTTCTGGGATACCACAACCATTATCAGCAATAGAAATGATAACTAACTGCTGGTCAGCAATTAAGTTAGTACAAATGCAAATATGAGGTGCGTTAGTTATTTTTCCATTGTCCATCGATTCTTCTAAAGCATCGATCGCATTTGCCAGAATATTCATAAATACCTGATTTAGTTGTCCGGGATAACATTCTACTAGCGGTAAATTGCCGTACTCTTTGATGATTTTAATTCCTGGATAATTAGGTTTAGCTTTAAGACGATGCTCTAGAAGCATTAACGTACTATCAATACCCTCATGAATGTTTACCGCCTTCATCTGTGCCTCATCCAAACGGGAAAAGTTACGTAACGATAGTACAATTTCTGTAATTCTTTCAGCACCAACTCTCATAGAATTTATTAATTTTGGGAGATCTTCTATTAAGAAATCAAGATCTATAGCTTTTGCTTGCTTTTGAATTTGGGGTGCTGGGTTGGGGTAATATTGTTGGTATAGTTGCAGTAGTTTAAGTAAATCTTGGGTGTACTCATTAGCAGGGGTTAAATTACCATAGATAAAATTAACGGGGTTATTGATTTCGTGAGCTACACCTGCCACTAACTGCCCCAAAGAAGACATTTTTTCACTCTGCACCAATTGAGAAGCAAGCAGCTTTGCTTCTTGTTGTAATTCTGCTTGTGATTGCCGCAATTTTTCTTGTGCTTGTTTGCGTTTAGTAATGTCGTGGAGAATAACGACATATTCTTGAAAATCTTGATGCGGTCGGTCGGAGATAGAAACTTCCAAAGTGCTGACACCACCCTTGTGGAATAGGGTGTGTTCGCTTCGCTTTATCCATTGCTGTGGATATTCAGGTAATTCAGGTATCCATTTGCTGGGGTGATTTCCTAACAACTCAAATGGTTTGATATCAAAGATAGATTCGGTTGCTGGGTTTGCTTGCTTGATAATCCCTTGCTCATCCAAGACCAAAATACCATCTTGGGCAACAGTAAACAGGTGTTCGGCAGCTTCTCGCGCCTCAGTAATGGCCACTACCTGGGGTAAAGTTGTCCAACAGGCTATAGCTACTCCGACAAATGCCACTGCCATTAGTAGCACAACAAATAGATTTTCATCTGTAGCTTTGGAATCCGCGTTCAGTTTGGCACCAAATAACCAGCCTGTTGCGACTGCACCGCACACGAGAATAATTAGGATGCTTACCTGAAGTATGACTGAATCTTTAATGATTACTGAAGGGCGTGCGCGGTAATGTCGTCTCCACCAACTTAAATGGAAAGGTGCAAAGGTAACGTGGCGGATTAGTGCATCAAATCCTAGAATCCCAATGGGAAATACTAGACCAATCAGGAGATTTATCCAACCCCAGGCAAGACCTCCTACCAGTAGAACTGCAATCTCTACCACCAGAATGCCCAAAGATATGCGGGGAAACAAAACTTCTGGACGATTGCGCCCGAACCAAAGCCCTAAATGCAATAACATAAAGGCAGCAAACCAACCGATATTTCCCACTGCTACGATTCGCGCTATATCTGCCCAAATCAGATAAAGGGAGCAAAGCAGCAAAGTTAAGCTCAAAGCAGGCACAAACACGCCCCGACGTGACACAGCAGAAAATACTGGTGAAATATGGTTATCTAAGGCAAGCTGATACAGAATTCTAGGGCAATTAGAAACTACTGTTGCAGAACCTAACAAAGAAGCAGACACCAATAAAAACGTGACGTTAATCTCGGCCCATTGTCCCCAAAATGGTCTAGAAGCCGCCACAAGATTCAAGAACGCATTATCATTCAGACCTGGCGCTGTTGCTAACCGCATCATTACCCAAGACCCGCCTATAAAAATAGGTGGCATCATCCAAGCAGCAATATCTAGAAAGCGTAGCGTTTGGCTGGGATGGCGACTATCTGCGACAAAGGAAGAAGCCGTTTCACAACTGTAAGTAGCATAAGAAACGTAAAAGAACCACTTTGCCCAATCCACAAAGCTTAAGGATGACCAACTGTTAGGAAAAAACCCAGGACTAGCACTAGAGAAAGCTAACCAGCCCAGACCATGTACGCAAAAGGTAATTAGTAGCCCAAAGGCCGGAATCGCAAAAAACAAATGCAAAATACTCAGCGCACGAGTACCACTAAACGCCACTACAAACGGCAGCAGTGTAAAGCCAATGTCTAAGAATAATTTAGGACAGGCAATGCCTAGCGATTCCAAATTCACCTTAATTAAATCGGTGAGTACGAGAGTATTTACTGATAGGTAAGAAACCCAGTTAAGAAGGTATCCAATTGCAGCATAGCGCCCTAATCCAGGGTAACGTTTGAGCAAATGGCTGACATAGTTAGGCGTTCCTCCTGCCACATCAATAAAATACATTCCCAAACGCTTCACCTGATAATTGATCAGCATCCCGACAATGACAGCAGGTATCCAAACAAAAATAGCTTGCGAACCAAGAGCAGCATGAATCGCTGGAACCAATGCTACCCAGGAAATATGAGCTGTCAAACCGAAACCCCAGCTTTCAACAGCACTCAGGGTTCTAGTTAAGCGAGGGTATGAAGATTGGCTTACAGGTATATAGTCTTGTTTGGGCATGAGCGACTAGGGTTTTTAGTTAACCTTATGTAGAGTTTCCATCCGAAGATTGTTATTAACGCAGACTATTAGCCAAGAGGAATTATGAGCAATTTACAGAAATTTGACTTGCTGTTGAGATTGATTTGATAAATAATCTTTTAGGTCTAGCCGATATCAGCTTTTCTAAAATTGAAATCAAAAGCCAAATTCGCCAACAACATTGTCTGCTACTTATACTCTTGCTACTAGCGAATTATTTTTACCCTTTGCCTATTTTTGCTAAATTAAGTTGTTCTCTAGCAAGTTCCTCAACAAAATAATCTAGAAATTCAATGTAGTGATTCTGCATAACAACTGCGTGTGCATAATCTCCCCTTGCCGCAAGTTGATACTTTTTCACAAGACTATCTGAGGGTTTATCAAAAACAACTGTATTTGAATAAGGATTAAGCAATGGATTGAAGTCTCGTAACTTCAGTTGCGCGTACAAATGCTCTGCTTTGGCCACACAATCAGCTACTTCTAATGCAAAGTTGGAATGCCTTTTGCAGATTTCATACCATAGGCAAAGTGAAGTATGTCCGTTACGGCTACCTCCGATAGTCATATCCTGAGCGCCGAGATACTCAATATCAGATGCAAGAGCTTCAACCAAATGTTTCTTAGTAATAACAATGCCACAAGGGAAAGGGCAACCAATGAATTTGTGTCCTGAGATTGACAGCGAACTAATGGGTTTGTGGAAATCAATCCAGTGCGAACGCAAATAGGGAAGAAGCATTCCGCCTAAAGCACCATCAACATGGATATAGAATTGCCTAATCTTTTTCATCTCCAGAGCATTAAGAATCTGCTCAATATCGTCTATTGCGCCTGTAAAAGTAGTACCCAGGTTAAGGCAGATGATGGCAGGCAAATTAGGTACAAGCTTCCTATAGAAATCACTATAGTTCATTTCTTCTGAAGGAGTTTGTATCCCAATCTGGTGATAAGGAATTCTAAAAAACTTAGCTGCTTTGTTTACAGAGTAATGTGAAGCAGCCGAAGCGTACAAAATACCGTCAGGATAATTTTCTCTTCCCAGGAGTATTCCGTACAAGTTACCTTCAGTGCCACTGGTAGTTACATATCCCCACCAATCTTGAAGTTGGTATAAATTTGCAAAGAATTGTAAAACTTCTTTTTCAAAATCCCGTGAATCAATTCGATAGTGTGATTTGGTGAAGCAATCTCCGCCAAGATTATTAATTGAGTATTTAAGGAAAGGTAATAAGAAGGTATTATCATGTTTTAAATTGTAGGGATAGCCTAAATGAAACTGAGATGCTTCAGTAAGAAGCATCTGATACTCAGAAAGAAAGTCAATATCCATTTTTTTATTCCAATAATGTTGGTGAAGTTCAATTGTATTAAGCAGGCTGTAAATGCCGTAATAATACGCAGTCTATTTTTTCTGGATTGGCAAATTTTTGAGAAAATTTTATTATTTATGTCTAAGATATATTGATATTCAAAATTAAATTCCCTCTAGGAGTATGTACACAAAAATCTCTGAAACCTTTACTTTATAATTTAAACGTTTGTTTTTGTAACTAAACAATTTGCTAATATTCAGACTTTTTTTATTCGTCAACTATCAAAGAGCGAATTAACTCCCGAATTACATCAGTCGCTGGTCTACCTGACATTGAGCAATATTTTTCTAGCTTTTCTGCTTCACCTGATGTCAGGTTGATTGTAAGTCGTTTAACAGCCCATTTCTTATTCACGTACTAGACAAGTTATGTTTTGAAACTACTATCTTAATATCTATCATCTAAACTGTTACTGCAATGAGATAAATAATGATATTAAATTGAAGCAATGGTGAAGAATGTGCCGTGTATTCCTAAGTAGAAGTGAAGAGGTAAGTTATATTTGATATTATGAAGTTCCGCTGGTTTAGCTAGATAAATCGTGAATATAACGTAAAAATTGTATGAATGTATCTCAACACAAAAGTAAGTACTTAAATAAAATTTAACCGCTTTGCTATTTTACTTAATATAATAATTTTTTGAGACAAGGGAGTCAAACAGCAAGCGCACACTATCTCACTGGATAGTAAAGCCCTAAATCTGGGTATACTCTAGAAGATTTAGCTGAAAACTCTGGAAGAGGAAATTGACAGAATTGGGAGTTTACCCTTCCTGAAGGAAATACAGCAGATTTCAAGTTCGTGAAGTACAGAAATACCCCACCCGCGAAGACAGCGCACCCTCCCCGCGAGTTAGGCTACCGTGTACACACAAGTCTTCTAAAGTTGTGTCGCACGCTTTTGATTCCCCCAACCCCCCGATAAATTGCTATCCATTATAAACATCTTTCTTAACAAAGAAGTTGACAAAACACAGAAGTAATGTAGTGTCTAGAGCAAGAGCCGCAAGCAAAACAAAGTCAAATATGGAACAATGGATTACACAAGAACTAGAAAGAACAGAATTAGGTGACACCAGAAGAGGTTTACTTTATAAATCATCTCTAAATAATCAATCTTTAGCAAATTAGTTATGAATAAAGCGAGCCATTTTATGATGATAACCAGAACTGCTGATAGTCTTCAATATACTGCCGTATAGTCAGTGGTAATCGATCGAGCAACTGCTCTGTATCAGATGTGATTTTGCTTGCTAATCCTAAACGAGCAGTTGTGTAGATTGCTACCATTACTAAAATAAAGTCTATTGCAAACCCAGATGAGCGCATTTTTCGAATAAACTTTAACAACGAGGGATTATAACGTATCGGTTTACCTAAAACTGATGTAAAGATGTCTGCTACTTCGTAGTAAGTTAAGGCTTCGCTACCTGTAAGCGTATAGGCTTTTCCCTGATGTCTGTCTTCAATTAAAGTACGAACTGCAACAGCAGCAATATCCCGTATATCAATAAAACTTGTTTTCCCATTACCTGCTGGAAGAAGCAATTCACCGCGAGTTTTAATATCTTCTCGGTGTGTAGTATTAAGATTTTGCATAAAGAAGCTACACCGTAAAAAGGTAGCTTTAATACCCAATTTTTGAATATAGTTTTCAATCTGAGAATGTGGCACAAAAGGGTTGCTCTCAGCACCGAGTATTGAAAGGAATACAATATGCTTAACGCCTGCAAGTTTCGCAGCATCTAGGGCTGGAGCAATTTCTTTACGAATGTTAGCAAGGGCGGGCGGACGCACTAAAAAAAGTTTATTGACTCGAACAAAAGCATTTGCGAAGGTGTCAGGATTGGTAAAGTCGAACCGGACGCACTCAATATTGCTGCCTAAGATGTCTTTAGCAGTGTCTGGATTTCTCACTGCGGCACAGACATTACAATTATGGGATAGCAATAACCGAAGAACTTCTCGACCGACATTTCCAGTTGCACCCATCACTAAAATTTTCAGCATTATCGGCGATTCCTGTTAGTTCGTACTGAATTCAACGTGAATTCGATGTATGGGATTTTGACCCTTTTCCCCAGAAAACTACTCCTTTACTCAACCTGACATCATCTGTAAGGATGAAGCTTTTACTTTTATGCTCCGCTTCAATGTAACTGCATTGAGTAAAACTCGGACTATGAAAACTGACCCAAGTGTTACCATAGATACTAAGCCGCCTAAAATTGAGCCTCAAAAAAATAAATGGTGGACTATTGGTATACTCTTATTTTTAATTATTATTGTTGCTTTCTTGGCTTACAGATTAGAAATAGTTTTAGGTAAAACTCCCAGCCTAGACAAAACTTTTACACCCGTAACACAAGCTGCACCCCAAGAAATTGGGTCTTATGATGTGTTGGGGTACGCAATTAATAAAGAAGAAGCTACACGGTTATTGCAAACAGAAACAGGAAGCAAACAACTATCGCGAGAAAATGGCGCTTTTGCTGTTACAGAAGAAACATTGAAATTGGGACGAGACGCTTTTTATTCAGAAACTTTTGGCAATGAAATCTTCCAAACCGATGTAGTGGGAGCGCTGAATGGCCCGATAAATATGATAACTGTGGGTCAGGCGATCGCCAAACTCGCAGGTAAGCACACAACTAATTTGCAAATCCCCATCAATGAGGATGTGACAATTGGCGGACGCGCTTTCAAAGCAGGCACATTGTTAAATACAGGCTTAGACGTACCCGCCAATTCCCTTGTCCCCTTGGGTATGCGTGCCAGCCTGACTCAAGGTAAGCTGAGATTTGGGATTACCTGCGCTTTATGTCATGCCACACTTGACAGAGAAACCGGACGCATCTTAGAAGGCGCACCCAACAACGACCTTGACACGGGTTTAGTTCTGGCATTCGCTACCAATTCCGCAGCCATGTTTCGCCAAACAGATGTTAACCCGACGCAAATTTCAGCCGGAGAGCATACTTACATTAATGCTGATGGAGAAGAATCCCGCTTACCAGATACCAAAGCCGTAGAAGATGCAGTTGACGCCAAACTACTGACTTGGCCGCCAGGAAACTTTGATTCTAGCGGCACTCTAGTAAATAATCCCTCACAAATTCCCTCTTCTTATACTTTTGATGCCTGGCCTTATGGTTGGAGTGGCCATTCCGCCGTTGGTTGGTTTCACGGTTTGACTACCTTAAATAGCAACGTCCACGCCACAAACTCAGACGGCACAAATGGCGCTGATGCCAGTCAAGCCACATTGGGTATTGACAAAGAAACGTATTTAGGCGTGATTCTGCAAAATGCTGCCAATCCAGCGTTTAGATTACCCGAAGGCGCAAAACCATCAGAATTTTTTGACAAAATCGATCCCACCCCAGGAGAACCGGCAATTAACCAAGTGATTCGGATGCCTGGATATCCCAAAGGTTCGCCGTTTATGTTAGATGGGTTAATGGCATCTTCCCCAGGTTATCCCGTTGGCGACCAATTAAATGGTATGTCTGCTTGGCAAAATACCCTCGCACCACCACCGATTCAAATTAGCGATGTTGCTTCTTTAGAAAAAGGCGCGGCTGTATTTACTCGCGCTGGCTGTATAGACTGTCATAGCGGACGCTACTTTACTAATCATGATGTCATTGCTCAAAACGAGATTGGCACTCAACCATCACGCGCTCCGACATTAGCAGCATTCGCCAAGAACTTCACTAAAGCGCGAACCTACCCCAACAGCGTTTCTGTTCCCTTACCATCTAATCCGCCAGTGTTAGATGTTCCTATAGATATCACGCCACAGAAAGCACAACAGTTAGCTTTTGGTATTAATAATCCTGCCGGCGGTTATAAAGTACCAAGTTTAATTGGCTTGTATTTAACTGCGCCTTATTTACACGATGGCGGTGTGGCTGCTAGTGCTTCAGCACTCAAGCAACACGAACGGGACGGACAATTTGTGGTGGCAAATCCTCAAGAATTGGGAATGGCTGGTACATTAGAGCAAAATATTTTACCCGACCCAGAAGCCAGCCTGCGGGTGCTAGTTGACCGCAACCTTCGCCAAGCGACAGTTGCAGCTAACCAAGCTCATCGAGATTTGCAACAGTCCAATGTTGATGGTAGCGGACATGCTTACTGGGTAGATAAAAAAGCAGGTTTTACTACTCAAGAACAGACAGATTTAATTCGATTCCTGCTGAGTTTAGATGATGAGCCAGAGATTTTGCCGAGTTCGCGTTAATAGAATAACGTGAGTTCGATGAATCCTGTTTGCGTACATAAAACTCAGTAAAACCCTTATCCACAAAAAATTTGCGGTGCGTTACGCTGGCGCGATAACACACCCTACAATACTATTCCACACTCCCTTTTTTAAAACAGACATGGAAAGAGAAATTAAAGATTCAGATGGCATTACATGGACTTGCGTTCAAGCATTTTCAGGCGTTTCTGATAGTGCAGAAGCTAAAAATGCAGCTCAAGTCAAAGACGAACCAAATACCTATTGGGTTGTTTGCACTCCCAGTGGTGGCGCACAGTCTGTACGGCTAAAGCTAAAAGACAAATGGGAAGAAAATTACTCTGATGAAGAGTTACTTCAGGAAATTAAGAAAAAACAGTAACTAGCTAAAAATTCAAGCTCCACAGTCAACCGTCAACTAATCATTATGACTAATACAGTAATAATCACAGGCGCATCTCAAGGGATTGGCAAAGCGACAGCATTATTATTTGCGCGTCACAATTATAATATTGTGTTGGCAGCTCGCCAACTCGATCGCTTGGAAGCTACCGCTGCCGAAATACGCGAAATGGGACAAGAAGCGCTCAGCATTTCTGTTGATGTGAGAGATCCTTTACAAGTAAATCATCTGATGCAAAAGGCAATAGATCGCTTCGATTATATAGATGTATTAATTAACAATGCAGGCATATTTGGTTTAGGGCCTGTTGAAGATTTTAGCTTAGATGATTGGCATCAAATAATTGATACTAATTTGTGGGGTTATATCCATACTATTCACGCTATTCTGCCCCATTTTTTAGAGCGTGGCAAAGGAACAATTGTCAATGTTAGTTCTATCGGCGGAATAGAAGCAATTCCTTACCAAATTCCTTATACAACTAGCAAATATGCCATAACTGGGTTAACAAAATCGCTACACGCAGAGTTATCACCTAAAGGTATTCATGTTAGCGGTATTTATCCTAGTTTCATTAGGACTCAACTCATGGAACGGGCAATTTTTCGCGGTCAAGATGAGGAAACAGCTGATGCGCGTTCGGAATTGGTAAGCAAAGCTGTTCAGACTCCTGTATTGGAAAAGCCGGAAGATGTAGCCAAATCAATTTGGAGTGCAGTTAGCGATCGCCGTTCTGAAGTTCTTGTAGGTACGACAAAACTTTGGCAAACAATTTATAACATATCTCCTGGTCTGATGAAATCACTTTTTCGACACACCTTTGGTATGGAAGAACGTAAATGATATTGGCTTTAAAGGGAATAGGGAAGGAGGAATAGGTAATAAGTTTATTTTTCTGAAGAGAGACGCGATTAATCGCGTCTCTACCCATTCCCTACTCCCTATTTTCAAGCTAGATCTAATCTCTTTTTTAGTTAAGGCAACCTTCCAACGGAGGCGGACGTTGTTTTAAGCCAAGATATTGAGCCGTTGATTGCCATCAAAAGCAAAATTACGTAAAGTAAAGCAATAAATTTAACTTCTTTAACGTAATATAACCAAATGCCAATAATATCAACTACTATCCAGTAATACCAACTTTCAATACGCTTTTGTGCCATCAACCACATTGCAGTAAAACTCATAATTGTTGTGAGTGCATCCAAGTAGGGAAAAGAAGCTTTATCTGGAAATAGTGTTGGAAGTATCGTATGAATTTGACTCATAAATGCTCCCATTGCAAAGGAAATGGCTATTGTTATTGAAGCACTCAAAACGATTTTGCGTGGAGAGCTATACCTAACATTTAAAATTTTGCCATTAGCTGATTCTGGCGTACTCCATCGCCACCAGCCATAAATACTAACGCCTAAATAATAAACTTGCTCGATCGCATCCGAATACAAGCGGATTTGATAGAAAAGTACCATGTACAGTAATACGCTTACTATCCCAATAGGCCAAGTCAGAATTTTCTTTTTAGAAATTAGCCATACTGACCATAAATAAAAAATAGTTCCCAAAAGTTCAACATAACTCATGGGATAACCCACAACTTTTAAGGCAATATTATTAACGCTCCAAAACTCAAGCATATTACAACAAGGGACTGGGGACTAGGTGAAAAGTCTTTGTTTTGAAATAGGCTAGCTGGTAACTGCTATATTTTTAGAAATAAATCTAATAAATTATGATATTTTTGATAGTTAGATAATACGTTTTTGACAAAATTAATGCGTATATTTAAGTTTCCTTGCAGAGTAAAAAAAGGAATTTTTCTCAGAATTAAATCGTTTTTAATTTGCTTTTGAAATATACTCCGATTTCCTTCTCCAGAGCGATCCCAAGTATTATCATAGGGTATATCTGTATCACAAAGGAATACTAAATCATATCGCGATACAGCTTGATTTGCTAGTTGCGTTAACTCCAAAGCAACGGTTTTGTGATAGTACAAAGAAAATTGATAGGTTGTTAGGGCGTTAGTATCTGTAAACAAGTATTGGTTTGCTTGCAACAGTAAAGTTTCTTCACGTTCTAAATGCCCTTTGGCAATCTCGACAAGTTGAGAGAGCGAAAGCCGTCTTTCTATTTGATGTTGTTCCCAATATTCACGTCCATATTCTGGCATCCATACAGTTTTGTATTCTTTTGCTAATTGCGATGCAATAGTTGTTTTACCAGTCGAGGGAGCGCCTAGAAAAACAACATTAGTAATTAGATCGCGGTAAACATCAGGATGTAAATAATCCCGAAAAGCATAAGGGTTTTGTCTTACTTGCGTTCCTGAGACAGAGAAAGTTTTGCGATCGCTATCTACAAGTCGATTAACTGCTCCCAATGCTTGGCTTACGTGTTCGCCATAAAATTCACTAGAGTAAAAATGTGTAATTTTTTTTGATTCTAATTTTTTAAGGATATATTCTTCGTGCTTTTTCTTAATCTCAGGCGTATCACCAATTTCTGTTGGCCCATCCCACGCCTCAATCACCTCAATTGCGGGATAAAGTTTTCGCAGCCAGTTAGCCCTAACTGTTAAAGGAATGGCAGTCACTTCTGGACAATCATAAATTATCGCTAACACTTCATCCATCTCTGCTAAGGCCGTCTCGATCGCAAACTGGTGTCCTCTGTGGAGAGGAGCATATTTACCTAACGTGAGTCCGCAATTACCGGCCATAGTTTCGTTTTTACACCAGATTGCAAGTAAGTGAGGTACAACCAGGACTGTTTCTAACTTCTACCCCCTGCCCCCTGCCCCCTGCCTTCTACCTCGTGCCCCCTGCCTTCTTATTTAACTTCTTCATACCATATACCAACAGTTTCAAAAGCAGCATAGGCAAGCTTGAGAAAATTCACCACTCTTTGTTTGCTGATGATCCCAAATTCTTTATACTGTCTTGCATCCGCAAATGTTAATCTGTGCTGGTCTATAATATTTCTTTCTTTATATGCAAGTTTCGGAAAATCAATAGCCTTAACATTATATTTTTTTACTATCTCTTGTATTGTCACATCAGAATTTACGTGTTCCCAGTCATCACATAAGCCTAAATTTCTTACTAATACATGAGGAATTTTGCCACCATAACTATTTAGAGATTGCTTAAATAGATTTAAGCTGTCATACCCTCCTGTTGATACAAACCACTTACAAAAATATACTCCTTGTGATTCTCCCAGTTCAATTAACTGATTCTTTTCAATCCATTCTTTGACTGCCCTATGAGATTGTGCCGCTAGATTAGCAATCACTGTCTTATTCATTGCGATTTCAAAGATTTTGTCCGCCTTGTCAGCTTGTCTCTCATCTTCTGTAAAAACCGCATACTGACATATTCCCTTATAGACCCCAGCTACATCTGGATTTGACCTATCTGTTTCTACTGGTATAAAGGGCATATTCTTATCTAGACAATACTGAATCATTGTTCTAGCGACTATAGACTTACCTACCCCTCCCTTTTCCCCATCTATCAAATGAATTGTTGGCATAGTTGCACTCCTTATATTTTTAAACTCAGTTGGGAACAATACCGCACTCTTAACCAGATTTGACCGAATGATTCGCAATACCCGCAAGGCGGGAAGCAAGCTACGCAATTTTGAAGGCAATTGCGAGGTAATAATATCACGTTGTTAAAAACTCAACTACCCCTCTAGCTGCTTCGCTTGCGCTTGATATCGGTCAAGGGATTGTTTAGCCAATACCAGCTACAGCGATCGCTACTTTTGGATCTTACGGGCAAGTTGTTAGAAAAACCAATGCTGAGGGAAAACTTAAAACTAGACCTTGTGCTGAAAACGCCATCGCCATGAATCAGCCTTAGGCTGCTAATTACAAGATTTCATCGCAGAAATCGCAATGTGTACGTTTTCATCTGTAAACAGGGTTCCTTTTTTGTCTACAAAGGCTGAAATTTTAATTTAAATATGCTGATGAAAATAGTTCTAACACTGCTTCAATGGTTGCTTATAGGGTTTGCGGCCTTGATGTGTCTGAGTATGTTACTGAGTAATCAAATTTTACCGGCGATTATAATTGCGATCGCTGCCCTGATACTAGTACCACCGCTTCAAACTGCGATCGCTGCAAAGCTACCATCGGGGTTAAACTCACCAGTCATTAGATTTGTTGTGTTTTTTATTCTCTTTTTCATTGGTTTCAATTTGGGTAGCCCTCACCTAAAAACATTGAATAACTTCAGTCTCTGTACGTCCTTGCAACAGGGAGTTTGTTCAAAAAACCTCACTCACTTTGTAGAAAATACCTCGAAATTATATCTCACAGCAACTCCTAAAAATATTACCGAAAATAGTGCTGTGGAAGTTGAACTAAAATACTTTTCCGAACCTAAAAAAGAAGAAGTAGTAAGCAAAACTCAAACTAATTTGAAACTGCAAAATGGTAATGCCCAGCTTGAACTGGCTCCCAAAACTTTGCCAGTAGGAGCTTACGAAGTCAAAGTCACAATAGGTAATTTGATTAAAAAACAAGCATTTTCTGTTTGGCAATCTCAGACAGAAGCCGATCGCCGTAATTCTGGAACGCTAAAACAAGCAAATACAAAAGTTGCTAAAATTATCCTTTGCAATAAGGAAAAAGATAGCGGTTGCAAAAATGATTCCTCTGTATTTCCTTCAGGAATCAAAACAATTGCTACTAAAGTAGATGTAGATTCTGCCGCCAAAGATGTGGGACTGAGATTTACCTGGAATTATTTACTAGCAGATAACCAAAAAAACAATTCGGGGAATCAGAGTAAAGTAACTAACAACAAAAAAGAAATTGCCAGCGATGTACAGGAGTTAAACAGTAAAGTTGGTTATTTTACATATTCAATTAGCACAGGCGATCGAGGTTTTCCACTCGGAAACTACGAGTTAATTGTTGCCCCAGAAACAAATAATGCTAAACCTATTCGCAGAGAGTTTGCTGTTAAATAAACTTGATTTATATTAAGACTTACGCATTGACAGAAAATATTAAATATGGATGTTTAAAAAACCACATCTGTCGTAGGGGCACAGCACTGCTCATACGTGTCAACTTAAGCTCAAACTGTTGCCCCACAATCGTTTTACCCCACCCCCAACCCCTCCCCTTAGCAAGGGGAGGGGCGATTTTGGCTTTAGACAAAATCGGGGTGGGGTAACGCGGATCTTGATGGTAAATGAGTAGAACTCGCCGATCGCCTTTCTATCAGGGTTTTACGTTAAGTAGACACTAATGAGCACTGCTAAAGCCCCTACAGCGCGGGTCTATTTACCAACTAAACTAGAGATTGCTTTTACTAAGGCTATTGGCTCGATTGGCTTGGAGATGTGGCGATCGAAGCCTGCTTTTAGTGCCTGTTGCTGATTCATTTGACCGGCATAAGCAGTCAGAGCGATCGCTCTTAGCTTTTGGCCTTGTGGTAACAAAGTACTAACTTCCTGTATCAACATGTAGCCATCAATATCGGGCATACCAATATCACTTAGTAAAATATCAAATTTAGACTGTTTAAGTACGGTGAATGCTTCTTTTGCTGAACAAGCGGCAGTTACACTGGCTCCATACTGCTCTAGTACAAACGCAGTGTATTCTCGCGTGTCGGTATCATCATCCACTACTAAAATTTTAATACCGCTCAAATCAATAGATGAATCAAGCTGTTTGCTGTCACAATTTGTTGTTGGCGCTGTAGATATTAGTGGTAGGCGGACTGTAAAGGTTGCCCCTTGGTCAACACCAGGACTTTCTGCCTCAATTGTCCCACCATGCAGTTCTACTAAATGACGTGCGATCGCCAAACCTAATCCTAGTCCACCAAACTTTCTTGTAGTGGTGCTATCGGCTTGGCGGAAGTAGTCAAAGATGTAAGGAAGAAAATCAGCAGCAATACCTTTACCTGTATCGCTGACGGTAATTTGAACAACAGTCTCAAGCTGCTGTAAATGAATGTTAACTTGTCCGCCTTGGGGTGTGAACTTGACAGCGTTGGACAGCAGATTCCAAATTACTTGCTGTAAGCGAGTTGGATCGCCCAGAACCTGACTTACGTTTGATTCCAGCACTGCTTCGAGGGCGATGGACTTGGCTTGTGCTGCTAGCCGTACTGTTTCAATTGCCCCCCTAATTATAAATTTCAGGTCTACTTGACTGTTATTAAGGCTGAGTTTGCCTTGGAGAATTCGGGAGACATCTAACAAATCTTCAATCAGTTCTGATTGCAACTGGGCATTGCGTTGGATGGTTGCTAGCGCCTGAGCAATCTTCGCTTCCGAGAGCTTGTGTTTTAAAAGCAAACTAGACCAACCCAAAATTGGATTTAGGGGCGAGCGTAACTCGTGAGACAGCACCGCCAAAAACTCATCTTTAACTCGGTTGGCAGCTTGGGCTTGTTCTCGCGCTTGCTGCTGTGCTTCGTACAACCGCGCATTTTCAACGGCGACTGACGCCATTTGCGCCAACTGCACGAGTATGGCTTCATCAGCTTGGTTAAACTCACCTTCATATTTGTCTGAAAGCTGAATCAATCCAATGTTGTCTCCGTCTCGTCCAACTAAGGGTGCTGCCAGCCAACCACGCATCGGGGGGTGATTCTTCGCCTCTTTGCCAAAACCCCGGCAACTTTCGTGAGCTTCAAGTTGAGCTTGTGTCATCCGCATTGGGCGATTGAGGTGACAGACATAAGCGTAAATTCCAGAGCCATCTGGTTTTGCATCGTAGTCTCGCCAAGCAGCGTACTTATCAGACATGTAAACGGTGTTAATTGCCTGTGCCCAGTTTTGGTTAATGGTTATGCTAGTCACAGACTGGTGAGCGCCAATAATCAATGCTGCCTGTTGGGTAATTACTTGCAGAACTTGTTCCACTGAAAGAGCAGAATTAATTGCCAGTGCTGCTGTTGTCAATCCCTGCAATTGCTTGGCATAGTGTCGTTCAGAGGCAAGCAGATGTTCTCGCTCAAGTTCGGCTTGCTTGCCAGCTGTGATATCACGGGAGATGCATAATAAACGTTCAATTTGCCCATCGGCTCCCTTAATTGGGCTAACTTTGCTATCCCACCATTTTGGCTCGCCTGTTTGAGTTGGACAATAGCCTTGAAAAGTGGCTACTTTGCCTGCTTTGGCGCTATCCATCGCCCTCAACGCCGCTTCTTGGTCAGATCCAACCCAGAAATCACTCCACGAACGGTTGAGGAACAAACTTATGTCATGAATGCCTAATAAGGCCTGACCTCCCGGACTCATGTATAAGAGCCGCCCTGACAAATCTAATACTTTGATGCAATCGTCGCTACTGTCAAGAATCTGCCGATTGAATTCTTGGCTTTCGTGCAACGCTCCTTCTACTAGTTTGCGATCGCTGATGTCAATTAGTATCCCATCCCATACATTTCCCTGTGTCGTTTCCACCGCGCGGGAAGTGCCCCCAATCCATTTGAGTTTACCTGATGGCGTAATAATCCGACCTTCCCACCGCCAAGGGAGAAAATTTTTGATCGCATAAGTAACTGAAATTTGAAACGAAGCTACATCTTCTGGATGAATTAATTTAATTAAAGAATTGCCATCTTCAATAATTGTTTGCGGCTCCATTTCTAATAAATCGCTACTCCCAGAACTGATAAAAGTAAATCGATAGGGTCGATCCATGCTAGGGAAGTAGCGATAGATTATACCTGGTAAGTTCGCCGCTAGTGCCTCGAACTGAGTTTGAGTAAAATCGAGGTTTGCCTCAGCGATTGGCTCATGAGGTACGGGATTATTTAGCTTTTGAAGCAAACTATTGATATTTTGCAGACCAGAGATACAAAAACCCGCCAAACTGTTCATCAGCCGATAATCTTCAGCATCAAAGTGGCGCGTTTCTCGATGCGACAAAATCCAAAGAGTGCCTAATGGTTGATTATTTACACACAGAGGTATCAATAATCCTTCGGCTATTGGAAACTGTGGATGATGTAAATAAGAAAAATAGCGTTCTGGGTAGGTATAAAGTTGTGCCTGTCTAGAGGCAAGTGTTGTGCCACAGGGACTAAAATTACCTGGAGTGGTGGTTTGTTCTAAAGACTCCAATGTACCTGCGATCGCTACCCAGCGAAATGTTGACTCGCCATTAGGCGCTGTTTGCAGTAAGCTGACTCCGGCTGTATCGGCTTGGCATAAATCGAGTGCAAGCTGCACCAGGGTTTTGAGTAGCGATCGCGGCCGCTCGCAGAGTTTTTGAGAAAGAGTATGAAAAGCTTTGTTTTCAGCTGCTAAATCTGGCTGTCTTGTTGGACGACTAGCCAGTGCCTCTGTAATCAAAACCTCTGTTTCTGTAAGTGCTGGGGTACTGTTTTGAGGTAAACACATATTTAAAATATAAAACTTCACAGTTACAGCAATCCTTGTGTTTGTAAGAGTTAACAAAAAACTTATTCATTTTTCTTCTTTATCAAAGTTAATAAAAACTCATAAGTAAAAATCTCATATATCAAAAGCATTTTAGGCTGCTATAAAAAACCTAGCTATCTCACTCAAGATGGATGATGCTACTAAATAAACTAGTCTTTTCGGCTAGTTAATCTTTAATCTGAGTTTCCAAAGAAGGACATTGATTATACCTTAAGATAAACAATCCAATACAAATTAAAAATTGAAAATGCATTATCTCTGGGCTTACAACTTTATTTTGCCTTGGTATTGGTTTAAGACAGTTGGAGTCTTGTCGGGTAGTACCTCAACCTAGTGCCAAGACCCTACGCGAATAGTGAATTAAAAATTAATAATCGATCGTAAAAAATTAACATTGTGATAAATTTATTTATCAGCATAAATAAATTCAGTGGCTGGTATGCTTTTTTAATTTTTCATTTTTAATTGAAGCGATCGCTCTTGAGAAAAAACTTTTTTGTTTAGCGATCGGGAATTGTATCTTCATAATCTTCCTAAAGGTTTACTCTGCTTGATAGCCGCTTTGCCTGTAGGTAGACGAAATTCATAGCTGAGATTGGTAACATTTTCTTGCATACTTAAAGCCCTTGGTTTGGATTTAATCCAATCTGATTGCAACTATCTTTATCGAACGATTTGGGAAGCAGAAATTATGCGTTGGCAATTAGGTCGCAGGAGTACAAATGTTGAAGATCGGCGCGGGACGAATGTTTCTGCTCCTCTCGTAGGCGGAGGTATTGGAGCAGCACTCATATCACTAGTAGTTTTCCTTTTGGGTGGCGATCCCAGCGTGATTTGGGAACAAAATCCTACATCAAATGATAGACCTGTGACTAATTCACCGCAATCAAGAGGCTCTAATCCTCAAGACCAAATGGCGGATTTTGTATCTGTAGTGCTGGCTGACACAGAAGATACATGGAGCGATCTGTTTCGGCAAAACGGACGAACTTATGTAGAACCGAAGTTAGTTCTTTATTCAAATGCTGTGCAGTCTGCTTGTGGATTTACGCGTTCGGTAGTTGGGCCATTTTATTGCCCGCAAGATGAGAAAGTATATATTGATTTAAGTTTTTATCGTGATTTGAAAACTCGATACCAAGCACCCGGAGATTTTGCTCAAGCATATGTAATTGCTCATGAAGTTGGGCATCACGTCCAAAATTTACTAGGAATTTCAGACAAAGTTAGAGTATTACAAAATCAAACTAGTCAGACCCAAGCAAATCAGCTTTCTGTGGCATTAGAATTACAAGCAGACTGTTTTGCAGGAGTTTGGGCGCATCACGCACAACGTTCGCGTCAAATTCTAGAAAGAGGGGATATTGAAGAAGCATTGAACGCTGCTAGCAGTATTGGAGACGACCGCTTACAAGAACAAGCTAGAGGTTATGCCGTACCAGAATCTTTTACACACGGTAGTTCAGCTCAACGGGTTCGCTGGTTTAAGCAAGGTATTCAGACTGGTGATACTCAACAATGTAATACCTTTGCTAGCGCAAATCGTTAAACAAATTACAAATAATTTCGGCGTTTTGCGACTAAATGAGGTACACCCCTCCCCAACCCTCCTTTTAGTAAGGGGCTACGGTGTAAACACATCTGTTTAGAAAATCTGAATTGTCGCAGATCCCCCTAAATCCCCCTTAAAAAGGGGGACTTTAAGAGGTTTTTCCCCACCCTTTTTAAGCTACGGTGTACACATAAGTTATCGAATCACTACCAGTCCTCGAATTACCCCACCCTAACCCTCCCCTTAACAAGGGGAGGGAACTAGATTTTCCGGTTTCCCCCCTTGATAAGGGGGATTAAGGGGGGTGATACGACTTGTGTGTACACCGTAGCCCTTTTTAAGGGGGGTTAGGGGGATGAAAAGGCTGCGGCGCAACTTTAGAAAACTTGTGTGTACACCGTAGTTAGTAAGGGGAGGGTGCGCTCTCTTCGCGGGTGGGGTATTTCTGTACTTCACGAAGTTGAAATCTGCTGTATTTGCCTAACAATCTGATTATTTTTGTTAAAAACGAACAATCACTTTACCGCAATTTTGACCGCTATATAAATATTCCACAGCATCAACAATAGATTCTATTCCTCTGAATTCTGTTGGATCGACAGCAGGTTTAATCTTGCCTGTTGATACTAATTCCATAAGTCGAGACTGTTTCTCTTGTAGATATTCTAAATAGTCAATAAAGAGAAACGCGCGTAGTGAGGCTGATTTCCATAGTAATTTGTTGTATATTCTCGGACGGTTTACCAACTCTAGTTCTGGCGATAAGTATTCAGAAATATATCCAGCGATAACTAGTCTGCCGCGCCGTGCCAGGTTATCAACACATATATCAAACAACTCACTGCCAACGCATTCATAAACTAAGTCAATGCCTTGGGGATATTCTTTTTTGAGAACTTCATCAAGATTTTCTTGGGAGTAATCGATCGCTCGATGACAGCCAAGCTGCTTGAGAAATTCAACTTTGAATTGCGATCGGCACGTTCCAATCACATGAGCGCCTGCAAGCAAGGCGAGTTGGACAGCATAACTACCTGTGCCACCTGCTGCGGCTGTTACCAATACCACATCGCTGCTTTTGATTTCCCCAACAACTTCTAAACCAATTGCAGCAGCCATACCACTAGCCACAACAGTCAGTATTTCTCTTGTCGCTTCTTTAATAGGAATAACTTGAGTAGCATCAACCGCAAAATACTCGCGGTATCCACCTCCTATTTGAAAAGTAATAACATGGTCGCCTATGTGGAGATGCTGTACATTTTTGCCAAGAGCAACCACAACAGATGCAGCTTCAACTCCTACATCGAATGGTAGTGTATTTAAAAAATATACCCCGGCAGCAATATTGACATCTGAAGCATTTACTCCAGCATACAGATTACGCACGACAACTTCATTGGGAGCAGGTATAGGAAAATCAGCTTCAACAATATCGACAGCGGCTCTAAAATCTCGGCTCAACTGCTTGACAACCAATTTTTTATAAGTCTTGGGGTTCATCATTATTTCCAAATAATTGGTATCAATTTAAATCTTACTGACTAGTTGCCACCCTTAAATCTTAGTCCTAGTTATAGGGTTAATTCTCAGTAAATCACACTTAGGTATGGAAACGAAAGTAAAAATGAGAGTTACAGCCCTTGCGAACAAAGGGTATTCAGCATTGGTAATAGAGCGATCGCTATGGCATATGATAGTAATAAATTGTACTTAAACAGGTATAAGTAGGTAGAGATAATTAAATATAAAATACAAAAGTTAAAACCCCGATCGAGACTGGCTTTTCCCTTCTGCCCCCTGCCCCTGGTCACTGAGCGTAGTCGAAGTGCTGCCTCCTACCCCCCGCCTTCTACTTATTACCTTTTTCAACTTTAGAAGCTCTACCCATTGAGCGACAACGAGCAGAGAATTCATAATTTACAATGCAGCCAGGATTTAATTAATTGATAGTTAAATCCTGACTGCTCAACCTTCATAGCACAATACGGTTCAAATAAAACTAAAATCTTTATCCTGCGAACAATGTAGAGACGTTGCAATGCAACGTCTCTACTACAAAAAATCTTCAACTGAACCGTATTACCTTATAACATCAATTGACAGACACTAACATACTCAATTAATTGAGTCTGGCAAATAATTTTATGCAACCAAATGAAGATTATGAATTTTAAACTTGTATTGTGGTTACTGTGGGCTGGATTTATCGCTTATATTTTATTGTTAGCACCGCCCTTTCACTTAGATAAAACGCTAACGCTGTTGAAAAATATATTTACTCTTCACTGGACTAGTATTAATCCAATTATCCTTTCTTTATTTTCTCTAGTGGGTATTTGGCTATTAATTTACAGTAGTTTATTGTTCATTGATGGCAGGATGCAATCAATCCGTTTTTGGCCTTTTGCCATCGCATCAGTCGGTTCGGGCGTACTTGGGCTTTTGCCGTATTTGGCTTTGCGCGAACCAAATCAACAATTTTCTGGACAAAAGGATGCTTTTTTGGATCTGTTAGATTCTCGCTTTTATGGTATTGTCTTGACTCTAAGTACAATTGTCTTGCTTGTCTATGGCATTGCCTTCGGTGATTGGGGAGATTACGTGCAGCAGTTCCAAAGCGATCGCTTTATCAATGGTATGAGCTTGGCATTTTGCCTATTTTATGTTTTATTTCCTACTGTTGTTGGTGATGATATGGCTCGTCGCCGTTTCCCTAATGCCCAGGTATTTTTAGCAGTAGTCTTTGTTCCCTTACTCGGTTCTCTTGCTTATCTTTGCCTCCGCCCGCCATTACTGTTATCAACTATTAGCGAACAAACATTCATAGCTAATCGGTCAATATCGACGAGATGATGAAATTCCTAACATTTCCTCAAGTGAATAACTCACTATTAATAGTACTTACCTTATTAGCATCCTTTATGCTACTGCCAGTTAACATTGCTGGCACTGTCCAAGGTTCAACCAATCAAGACATCAAAATGTTTTCATTTAATCTCAGTTCTCAAAAATGGCAAAATCGCGTATTATTAGTCTTTGCACCGTCTGTTGATAACAATAAATATCAGCAACAAATGAAGTTATTTGATTGGCACCAAAACGGTTTTACAGATAGGGATTTAGTTCTTGTTCGGGTTTTGGCAACAGATAAAAGCTATGCCAACGGACTACCAATAGATGAGTCTTCTGCTGCCAATTTGCGAAATCGCTTTGGAATTGATAAAGAAAATTTTCGCGTCATTTTGGTGGGCAAAGATGGTGGTGTTAAGCGCCAAGATACTACACCAGTCGAAGCAACAGCAATTTTTGAGCAAATAGACGCTATGCCTATGCGCCAACAAGAAATGCACGAACGTAGCAGACAATAGCTTATATCCAAGGCTAGACCTCTTGCATAAATAATTTTTTATCTCACGCAGAGGCGCAGCGAAAAGTCGGAGCGCCGGCTTCCGGCGATCTGAACTTTTCAAGACAGAGGCGCAGAGAGAGAACGCAAAGAAGGACTTTTGCAAGAGGTCTTTTATTTATCTGTTGGATTTCACTTCATGCTTAATCAAATTGTATTACTCTATTACATTCAGCTAAATTTCCCAGCGATCGCCTACAACTGAGATGCTGACTTTTTTAACCATCTCGATACTTCGTTGTAAAACTTAAACTGGCTTTCACTGGCACGAAACTCTTTAGTATGAACCATTCTTCTTCCCTCAATCCACTCCGTGCCGTGGTATTTATGTAACAATTCGTGATACAACACAAATTCAACTACAAACTCAGGTACTTTAGCATCATCAAGAGTCAAGCTTATGACTACCCTATCTCTAGCTGATTCATAGTGTCCTAATTTACGGTAAGTGTTAATGCGACTCCATGCTAGACGCGGTTTAGCAAGGCTGGCGGCAAAATATTCATGATTAACTTTATTAAATAACTCATCAAGATTATAAAACTTACCTTGCGGATTTTCTGCCAGAACCTCAGCAATCAAATCAAGCTCTAACAAAACATTACTGTATTCTTGTGTACTGGCAAATGCTCTAATGATTCGTGTATTATTTTGGCTTTTACCAAGAAGAGCAGATTCTACTAACGCTTGCAACACTGCATTTGGCGCATTTATAAATCCTTCACTAATTATGATACTAGCTGCGTTAGCAGATTTTTTACTCTGATATAGCCCAGATAAATTAGTTATTGCGATCGTTAGTTGTAGTGTTTCTTGACCGCTTCTACTTAGAATATGTGTAGCTGTTTTCAACAGATAGCAAGTATTTTTTAAGTGAAGTTTTAGATATGCTTCATCTGTTAAAAATTTTATCCATGAGTATATTTTCCGCGATCGCTCAGTCAGATTTGCTGGCGTTGCTTGCTGTTTAGTACATATTTGTTCAATTATTGCTGCTTTTGTAATTAAAGTTTGATGTAATTCTTTTAGGTGAAATGAGTTATTATCAAAATTTGAGGCTAAATGAAAAATTTCTCCTAATATAATATCTTGCTGTATTTTAATATTTTTAAGATAAATACGTTTATTATCCATTTTTAGTTAATCCTTAACATATGCCTAACGGGACTTAAACAAAAATTCAGATAAAAAAAAGTATAATGCTTAATTAGCATAGCTTTCATGTTGAACGAACCTTATGAAAGAAACAACCACCCCAGCCATGCCGCCATGCTTTGAAAAATGGTGTCAACCGTTTGATGATGTCTTTACTCATAAAGCTTAAAAAACAGAGTTTAGACACTATTTAAGGGGGTTATTGGGTGAAAGCGCTCATAAAAAACCTCTTTCAAATGGTGGATAACGCTGTAGAGGTGACTTACCACCGATTACACCACTCTCAAAGGAAAGTTCCGTTCGCCTTTGGCATTGGCGTAGCCATCGGAGGAAGCCTCCGCTCAGACTTTCCGCTTTTTAACCGAAGCACCTTGGTTTAGTTCGCAGATCGATAGTTGCTATAGACTTTAACGGCCTAGAGACAGGCAACTAAATAGATATCACGATAATTAGGAGACAAAATAATTATGGAATTCAACCCAAACAACAATGTTGTTAAACTTTGTCTTCAAGGTATGGGTATGGAAGAAAAAGGCAAACCTGAAGAAGCAAGTAAACTATTTCTTCAAGCTTGGAACGAAGCGACATACGACTTTGAAAAATTTATTTCAGCTCATTATGTAGCCCGACATCAAAAAAATGTTTCCGGCAAATTAAAATGGCTCGAAACGGCTTTGCAGTTCGCATTAAAAATCAATAACGACACTGTTAAGAGTGCTTTCCCTTCTCTATATTCAAACATTGCCAAATGCTATGAGGACTTAAGCGACCCTGACAAGGCAAAAAAGAATTATGAATTAGCAACTTCGTTTAAGGATAAACCTTCTGACAAAGGCCCTTTTTATCATGGGACGAAAGCAGATTTGCAGGTTAGCGATTTGCTGACAGCAGGGAATAATTCTAATTATAAATCTGAACTCAAAATGAATCACATTTATTTTACAGCCCTTGTTAGTGGAGCGGGACTAGCTGCTGCATTAGCAAAAGGCGATGGACGCGAACGTGTTTATATCGTTGAACCGACAGGGGGGTTTGAAAATGACCCGAATGTTACAGACAAAAAATTTCCGGGCAATCCGACACGCTCATATCGCTCCCAAGCACCATTAAAAATCGTTGGCGAGGTAACAGATTGGGTGAGACAAACACCTGAGGAACTTCAAAAATGGCGTGAAAAGTTGGCCAACAACAAAGGAGAAATTATTAATTAATTTCTCAGATGCCCATAGCATCAGGGCAGCCGCATCATATCAATAAGCGATGAGTTTGAGACTGTCACAGTAACTGCTGCTGAAGTACCTGAATAACCCAGTAGGAGCAGAGCGTAGACGCTCTTAGCGGCTTGTTGTAAGACAACTGAAGAACTATTACTAGACATGGCAAGGATTACCTGCTGGCATACTATCACGAACAAAAAGCGATCGCCCTTGTTTAGACTAGACTAGTATGATTTCTGGCGATCGCTCTCTCCATAACAAAGCTGAATCAATAATTTTGGTTTCGACGGATGCGATCGCTTTGTGTGTTAAACATCGTGTACTGTCCAAGTAACAGTTAAGTGCGATCGCTATTGATGGCAGTTTAAGATAACATTCCATCAAGACTGTTTCTAGGGCGTGTTTTCAAACTCGTTCACTTTGTTCCTCAAACTAACGGCAATCAATTGCAAGTTCGACTGCGTGGAATCAATGCAAGGGAAACAAGTGTTGAAGCTACAAAGAAACTGCACTCGCTACGGGAGTATTTTAAAAATTGAAAGCAACAGGCATTGATTTCATCCCCCTCAAGGAAGGGTTTTCATACCATTCAATCCGATCTGTATCTAACCGCAGATTAGGCAAGCGTTGGACAATGGTATTTAGAGCTATTCCATATTTGGTTTCTCGTCAAATTGCACCATCATCAAAACAGCTGGCTCATCACCTACTGTTCCAGACAAATGGCCTTTATGGCCTTGTGCGTCTTCTTTCGTTCCCTGGTCTCCTCCAAAGGAAATTTCACCAGGCCCCATCTTTACTCGTTGACCATCCATAGTCTCTACAAACCAGCATCCTGATATAGGGACGATCCACTGGGGTTTTGGGTTCTCGTGCCAGTTTCCAATCCATTCCACAGGTAGCACAGTAAAAGTAATGGTAGCACCAGATTGCTTCAATTGAGAAAGCCACTGGGGTGAGGTATCCGGAGCTATGCCTTTTTGGATGAAGTCTTGAATTTGGCAACGGGACTGGTGGCTTACACCGTCGCGGTCAGTCCAGACGTGCCAGTATTCAATTGTTGGCTTGTGTGATGAGTTATTCTGCATAGAAAATTGTTCTGTTTAATTGTGCAGTTATATTCTGATGTTAATTGATGTGACGATTTTGGAATCACAAACTATGAAACTGTAACTGAGTAATTAGTTTCTTCCCATTTACTACTATCAATCCAAAAGAATGTAAAACTGATTGCTTGTTGATTAACAACAGGAATATCGACAAAATTAACTCCTAATTTTGTGGAAATAGAAGGTGTATCTTTGACAGTTTGCCAATTATCGTCTGACCAGTGCAATTGAAAAGATATTAAAGCTTGAATTCGCAGTGTATAACCTCTTTGAACCTTGTTTATTTGCCGATTAAATTTCCAAATTTCTAATGATTTACATTGCTTTCTTTCGCCTAAATATCGATTTGCCACTTCTGGAATAAAATCAAATACTTGCCCATCCTGAGTTGATCGCAGCAGCTTAATATACTCTGCGTGCGCCCACATCAAAGGCATGGCTGAACCTGTAGCTTTTCCTAAAAACATATGGACATCAGATTTATCTGCTTCATCCCAAACCTGTTCCGGTAATAAACAAGTGTCTGAAGCAAATCCTTCCATTGCTTTGATATATGTTTTAACATTACCGCCAATAACTAATTCATAATGTCCTCGTTCCCCTGTTAATAAAGGCCAAGCACGTCCCTTACCCCAACCCATGTAGGGACTTCCATCTTTTTGCTGACCGTAACCGTCATGATTGTAACGATGCCAACAAGGGCCAACAGGTGTATTTACTTTCAAGATTGCATCAATTACTTTGACAGAATCAACAATAATTGGGTCATCAGGTTTACGAATTCCGTAACGTACTAATTGTAAAAATCCGCCATCAACAATTTCCTTTGCTGGAAATTCTGCTGATTCGCCAGGGGGATGATTGCTGATAAAAATAGTTCCTTGGTTGGGATTTTCGTTTGGTTGAGGATTATTGATATCTGTAGGAGTAATACGGATATAGTGTCGTTTGATGCCAGGAACTAGGGTTCCTTCGGTAGTTACTGTCCAATCTTCAATGTGTGATTCTAAAAAATCGGCGTATTCTTCTATAAATGTTGCTGTTGCTTCATCGCCATGTTCGCGGGCAAATTGGGCAGCACAAATTAAGCCAGCAATGTTACAAGCGAATGTGGAAGGTGAATAACCACTGTTTTCTTCCCAGCGTTCTTGTTGGGTAACAGGGCCATGACGAATTAAATAACCCGCAGCCCTGAGAACCATTGGATAAATATCAAAGTTCAGTGGTACTTTTTCTTGGTGTAACAGCCATGCTAGAAGAATCGGAAATGCGACTTCATCTAGTTGAATACCTTGCCAGTAAGGTTTGCCATCAACCCAGAAGTTTTGAGCAAATCCGCCGTCTTCTTGCTGACTGGTGGCGAGATAAATGAGCGATCGCACTGCTGTATCTGTTTCCCCGGCCGCTACCAAACCTGTTACACTGCTTACTAAATCCCGCGTCCAGACAAGGTGATATCCTCCTTGGTCTTGGTCGTCCTTAGCTTCACCCCAAGGGATAGCCATAGATGCAATTAAAGCACCAGGATAAGTTTTGTCTTCATGTGCTAATAACAAACTAACGCTACTGTGATACAACTTCCCTCGATCGCAAGAAACATTTTCTAATGATTTAATATGGTTGCGCGACCGCTTCCACTGTTCGTTATATTGCTGCTTCTGCTGTTCAAAAGGCAGATTAAGCGACTGAAACAGGGTAGAAATTGCATTGTGCACAGATGTACCAAATGCTAACCCTAAAGTAAACTCTTGACTTTGGGCTAGATTGAGTTTTCCAATCAAAGCTAAGTTACCATTTACCGCACTATCAAACTCCCAGTCCATTTGGAAATCGTCTGCTAAATCTGTCCAGCCATCACTTTGACCAACATAGCCACAGGAAAGACGAGTAAACGGGATTGTTGCGCCTATTGCCAGCCAAGTTCCTGCTTTTTCTGCTACAAGAACATGATGTCCAGCTACTTCTAATGTGTAGCCATTATTATCTCTACCGCCAACTTCTAGATGCGGCGCACACAAAGCATATAAATGGAGTTGGTCAATAAACTCGCGCTCTCCTGTGATTTTTGTGTGTTGTAAAATACAGGATAAATGCGGATCGGCAATCACTTCCTTGATCGTGGCATAACGTCCTTGGGGATCGGAATTAGTAATGCGATATCCTAAACCATGAGTCCACAGAGGTTCCACTTGCGATCGCAGATGGCGTTTCTCTTCATGAAAAAAGCTTTTGCCATCAGAAATAAGGTATTGCAAATCCCGAATTTGAGGTCTGTCTACTGTCGGATGGTAGATTTCGGTCACAACACCATTCCAGATAGTAAACCAAACTTGACTAGAGGTAGAGTAAGCTGTTCCTACTCCATCTTTATTTGCATGAGTCCATCGCGGCTCAATGCCGGGTGAGCCAAAAGCCTGTCGGAAAGTAAGAATTTTCATGGTTTAGCTTTGGGTAGCTTTTTGGTGATTGTGAGATTCTGTTTGCTTTGGATCGGAAACATTAGTTGGTAATACCAAGGCTTTCCCACCAGCTTCCTCAATTTCTTGACGCGCACTCTGTAGTCCATTGCGGCTACCGGCTACGGGCGATTAGTCCAATGTGCGCCCCTCGCTTGGCAAATGCTCGGACAGTGGCTCTTCCTATGCCGGCGGAGGCTCTGGTAATGACTACGACTTCGGTTTTGACGTATTCATAATCTACTTTTTAGGGAATCACGATTTTTTAATAGAATGGTTTATGTAGCTATGCACAATTGCAGATAGTAATATGAGAGTTGCTTAAGCAGTTCGAGAAGATTTGCGAGTGGCAGCTAAGGATTTAGCTTCGATAAATATTTGTTTAATTTCAGGATGTTTTTGGCGGATTTTAGCTTCTAAATTATCGACTGTTGATGCTATTTCTTCACCTGTGAGTTTTTTGGAAAATTGAATTTCTAAGTTCAGTAATACTTCCTGTGGAGCAAGTTGCATTGTAAGTACGCGTATAACCTCTTGGACTCCCGGTTCTGTTTTGGATAAAGAACGGATATTGGCTATAGTTTGAGGATTGGCACTTTCACCAACTAATAATCCTTTACTTTCTGTTGCTAGTAACACTGCTACTATAGCTAAAATAACACCAATAATAATTGAGGCTATACCATCAAAATAAACATTGTTAAATAAATGTCCTAAAAAAACTCCTAATAAAGCTACAAGCAAACCTAAAATTGCCGCAGAATCTTCAAATAAGACTGTAAATATTGTAGGATCTTTACTGTTTTTAATTGCTTCCCAAAAGCCTTGATTGCCTTTAGTTGGTAAAAATTCCTTTAAAGCTACAGTCCAAGAAAAACACTCAAATATAATTGCTACGCCTAGCACAATATAATTCCATATCGGGTCTTCTAAGGGACTAGGGTTAATTAGATGAGTGATTCCTTCATAAATAGACATTCCTCCACCAATGGCAAAAATAAAGATAGCGACAATTAAAGTCCAAAAGTAAAGTTCTTGCCCGTAACCAAAGGGATGGCTATCATCTGCTGGCTTTTGACTCATCCGCAGTCCTAGCAGCAGTAATAATTGATCGATAGTATCTACAAATGAATGAATGCCCTCAGATATCATCGCTGAACTATTGGTAATGTAAGCAGCGATAAATTTAGTGATAGCGATCGCTAGATTAGCACCCATCGCTGCAAATATTGTTTTCTTAGATGAATCTGATGCCATGAGGGAGTGGGGAGATAAGGGAGCAGAGGGAGCAAGGAGCAAGTATACTATTTCCTAGTTTTTAGCCATTCTCTGTAAAACCTGGATACAAAGTCATGCCACCATCTACAAACAAAGTTGTACCGTTGACATAATCAGAGTCATCAGAAGCTAACCAAACTGCGGCTTTGGCAATGTCTTCTACATCACCAATACGTTTTGCTGGAATCAGTTGTAGTAACTTTGCTTCAGCTTGTGGAGTATCCCAAGCTGATTTATTAATAGGGGTTTTGATTGCACCAGGGGCAATACTATTAACACGAATTTTATGGGGGGCTAGTTCTTGGGCAATACTCTGCATCATCATATGAATACCGCCTTTACTAGCAGCATAATTAACATGACCCGCCCAAGGAATCACCTGATGCACTGAACTGATGCAGATAATCTTACCTGCGGCAGATGAAATCTGCGGTTGCACTCCTCTGTTGAGAAATTCTTTTGCAGCTTCTCTAGCACACAAAAATTGTCCTGTGAGGTTGACTCCAATAACTGTATTCCATTGGTCGAGGGTCATATCTACAAAAGGTGAATCTTTTTGCAGACCTGCGTTGTTGACTAAAATATCAATGGTTCCGAAGTGCTGAAGTGTCTGGCTAAACATTGCTTTAACTTCGTCTTCTTTACTCACATTGGCTTGAATGGCAAAAGCTTCACCATTATTTGCTTTAATATCATCGACTATTTTTTGCGCTTCTTCAGCTTCCGAATGATAGTTAATAGCGACAGCTGCACCTGAGAAAGCCAAATAACGAGCTATAGCTTCACCAATGCCAGAACTAGCACCAGTTACAAGTGCTTTTTGACCTTTGAGCAGGTAAGGAGAATAGCTCATAATGTTTCCTTCATTTCTTAAAATCTAGGGTTTTATTGTCACTAAGGCTCAAGAAATATGCTTTCTATTACTTTTTTCGATCGCTATTTATATAGAATTCAATATTAAGTATATTTTTTACCTCAACTATTGCTATACAGTAACAAAAATTACAGGAGTACTTGTTTAAGTTATTGATAGGTATTGTTTTGATTCTGGCATTAATTTATAAGTTTGCAATGCCGATCGCCTCCAGCTAGTGGAGGAATAAACAGTTCTTTCCAAAGACCGAGAAAATTTTCATTTAATTTTCATAATTGTATGAAATCTTTAAAACATAAAAGCAGCACTTGTTTCCTAAGTAAATGGAATCTTGATTACATGAAAATCTTTATCTTTTAAAATTCACTAAAAATTTATTAACAAGAATTAATAAATCTTTAGTCTTAATCACCCTAACGATAGTATTTATTTTTTGATTTAGTAGGTAACAGTTAAGAATACTTTTGTGGAGAGCAATTTTTAAAGTTAAAACTCGTAGGTTTGAATACGCTCTAATATTTGCTATTGCTATTAGTGCTATTCTTATTGCTTTTTTCTTATTTGTATAGCTAATTGGTCATTAGTCATTAGTCCATAGCCCTTAGTTTATTTTCCCTCATCACCCCATCTCTCCCTTATGAACAACCCAGTTTATCAAACTATAATTGTCGGTGGTGGTTTTACCGGACTATTTACAGCTTTACATTTAGCTCACGAACATTATCCTCGCTCTGTAATATTGATTGATAAAAACGAGCGATTTTGCTTTAAACCATTGCTTTATGAATATTTTGATGGCGAGATGGATACTGTTCAAGTAGTACCGCGTTATTCGGAATTACTCAAAGGTAGTGGTATCGTCTTTGTTCAAGATACTGTACAAGCAATTGACTTACATCAACGGGAAGTCAAATTAGCTTCGGGTACCTCCTATAACTACAGCAACTTAGTATTAGCTTTAGGGAGCGTTACTGGTTATCATCATGTTGCAGGTGCTAAAGAGAATGCCTTTCCTTTTTGGACACAAGCAGATGCGATCGCACTTGACAAGCATTTACGTAACTGCTTACAAAAAGCTGTCCAAACAGATGATATAGAACAACGCCGCAAACTATTAACAGTAGTTGTAGTGGGTGGTGGTGCTTCTGGTGTGGAAATGGCAGCAACTTTAGCAGATTTTCTCCCACATTGGTATGATGCTTTAGGTGGTAATTCTAGTGAAATTAAGGTGGTTCTTCTCAATCACGGTCAAAAAATTCTCGATGGCGATATTAACGATCCGTTGCGTTCAATTGCTGAAAAAGAATTACAAAAACGCAGCATAGCAATAGAAATTCTTACAGAAGCAGAAGCAACTGCTGTACGTCCCCATGCAATTGAATATAAAAGCAATGATCAAATTAAGACACTGGCGACACACACCACAATCTGGACTGCTGGTACTTCTAACCATCCTCTCATTCAAGAGTTACCGATACCCAAAGAACATCGAGATCGTCACAACCATCCCCTAGTTACTCCCACGATGCAATTGCTTGATTTTCCCGAAGTTTTTGCAGGTGGTGATTGTGCAGTAGTTCAAGATAATTCACTACCACCTACAGCACAAGTAGCTTATCAACAAGGGGCAAACATAGCTCGAAATTTGAAAGCAATTGCTCTCGGAGAAGACCTCAAATCCGCTAAGGTTAATATCCGGGGAACTCTATTGAAGTTGGGATTAAATGATGCTGCTGCCAACTTATTCAATATTTTTGAAGTTGCAGGTGAACCCGCGCACTTAATTCGTCAAGGCACTTATTTAACACTATTACCAACCCCAATTCATGACTTTAAAGCCACTACAGAATGGCTGGATGAAGAGATATTTCATCACCATCTCGACCCTCGCGATGTAGGTAAAAAAGTGGTACAGGCGGTGGAAGTAGTTGGTGCTGGAGTTGTTGGTGTTTTAGTAACAAGAAAACTATTAAAAATGTTAGGTGATGAGCATAAAAAAGACTAAAAGAAACGTAATAATTCAGCACCCAAGAGTCAGAAGCCAGAATGGGTAATAAATTTAGTATGATTTGGATATTTATCCATCAATTTGATTCTATTTCTTTAACTATTCTGACTCCTGAATCCTTACAAAGAAACTTAAGACAGCATTTCATTAATTTGTAGCGAAATGCTTATGGTAAAACTCCGCGTACCTCTGCATTTTAATAAAACATTAATTGTAACTACGGAGGCGATGAATATGCTTGGTCAAACTGATGTACAGGTACAAAGAATTAGGGCTATTGATTTAACGGTAATAAGCTGCGTTGGCGTAGCCCGTCGTAGACATCGCTCTTTGGATTTCTATACACAAGCACTTGGTTTTAAATTAGTTTCCGATATCACAGTTGCAGGTGAAGAATACAGCCAGTTAGAAAGTGTTCCTGGTGCAGAAATTCGCATTGTCACCTTGCGCTTAGGTGATGAAATAATCGAATTGATAGAATATCTTAATATTCACTCTCAACCCATTCCCAGCGATTCCCAAAGTAATGACCTATGGTTTCAACATTTGGCGATTGTGGTGAGTGATATGGATAAAGCTTATGCTCATCTGCGTGCATTTCCCATTCAACCGATATCTACTGCACCGCAAACAATACCATCTGGAAATGAAGCGTCTGCTGGTGTCCGCGCTTTTAAATTTAAAGACCCTGATGGACATGATTTAGAGTTAATTTGGTTTCCCCCTGATAAAGGACAAGATAAATGGCATCAAAGCCAGGATCGCTTATTTTTAGGAATCGATCATAGTGCGATCGCTATTTCTAATACTGAACAAAGTCTATACTTTTACCGCGACCTTTTGGGAATGCAAGTTGATAGCCGTAGCCTCAACTGGCGTGCTACTCAAACTCGCTTAGATAACTTACCAGGAGCCGAAGTCAAAATTACAGCACTGCGGCCAGTTCAAGGCGGTGTCGGAATTGAATTGCTAGATTATCTTGTACCTGGGAAAGGTCGTCCCATCCCAAACGATTGGAAAAGTTGCGATATTGCAACGGTGCAAATTCAGCTTGTTGTAAATAATCTTGAGCAGTTAGTAGCTAAGCTACGACGTAATGGCGTTGAGTTTGTATCACCACAGATTATAGAGCTTGCGGATAGCTCATTTACTTATCGCCAAGCTTGCTTAGTAAAAGATCCTGATGGACACGCTGTACTGCTAATTGCAGAATGATGTGTGTGAAATTATTGTTGTCCCTATCAAATTCCTTAAATTCCAGCCCATAACAATCATTCACACATAGATGAAATCATTATGAAATGTCTATGGGACTTGCAAAGAATAAATTAATCAAAAAAAATCAGATAATAGTTCCAGAAACAGCACGATCGCACCGTTCGCTGTAATTCAAATATTGAGTTCATCCAAGGGCAGTAAACAATTTTGAAATTGAGTTTTTTAATAGATAAATTTACAAAATTTATCTATAGAAGAGAATTATATTTAGACTTTTTGCAAAAGCACGGTTGTAGTTGCCAGTTTGATCTTCGTACAGTCCGTGGCTATGATTATGTGCCATCTTTTGATTGTGAATTTTTTTATCGTCCAAAAATCGCTGCATCTAGTGAATAAGCACCGGGGCCTAAAACTGCGATCGCAATCAGCATCACGCAGTACATCAAGGCTTTTTCCCAACTTGGCGGTTCGCCTTTTCCTAGAGGGCCTTTATACTCGTCTTCAGGAATTAAGTATGGATCTGTGGCGACAAAGGGCAGACCTTGAATCAGATGTAACAAGATGGCAAACAACATAGAAGCCAGAATTGGCAAGGTTGCCAAAAGTGTAAATAAGCCAATGATTAAGAACAATCCACCACCCAACATCGTCCATGCAGAGATAATGCAAAGAAACACGGGTGTATTAATAGACTCAGCCCAACGCCGAATATGCAGTACCTTGGGGTAGCCGTGAATCAAAAACAATCCACCAACGCTAACTCTCAGCAGTAGCAGTGCTAATCCTGCGAGTCCGCCAGGATAGGCATAAACAAGAGAACTTACCAAATGCGGCCCCAGGAATGGATAATTAACTACAGCTAATACAGAAACCGTTACCTTTGGTAGCACCCACACAGCAATGGCTATACCCAGCACAAATTGGTAAATCATAGCTGTACACCACGAGTATTCAAGTTGATAGAGTATAAAGATTTGCCAGCTGTGATAAATAAGCGATCGCGAAGTGTTCCCGTCAGGGAATCGCGTTTTTTACCACCGAAAGTCAAATTGGCACATACTTCCGGTACAAAAATTTTCCCTAACTGAGTTCCATCAGCAGCGTATACCTGTACGCTATCTTCCGAACTGATAAAAAGATTGCCATATTCATCAACCCGAAATCCATCAGGTTGTCCTGGTTCGATGACTGCAAATACCCGCCCGTTCTTTGCCCATCGACCATCTACAATCTCGTATACACGAATATGATGCGGCCCGCCTGGAATATTAAATGCAGCTGTATCTGAAACATACAGCAAATTTTCATCTGGGCTGAAAGCTAGTCCATTAGGGCGTACCATATCTGTTACTACAGGATAAATCTGACCTGTTGCTGGGTCGAAGCGATATACATAACTTCCAGGTTGTTCTTGTTCGCCGCCGTATCCTTGATTTGGTTCAGTAATTCCATAAGGCGGGTCAGTAAACCAGATTGTACCGTCCCTTTTAACTACTAAATCATTAGGACTGTTGAGGCGTTTACCTTGGTAGCGATCGACTAATACCTTCCATTCGCCATTGTGTTCGCAGCGGATGATGGCACGCAGACCAGAGGAACAGGCAACAATACGACCCTCCAAGTCGCGGTAATTCCCACTTTGATAATCAGATGGGTCACGTAAGATGCTCACGTTATCAGTAGGACTCCACCGCAGCAGACGATTGCCATGAGCATCACTCCACACAACGCTATCATCTTCTTGGATATAAACAGGGCCTTCACTGTGAACTGCGCCGTTAGCCAGCTTTTGCAGTGAAGCATCTGGAGATAGGATAGCAAGTAGGCGATCGTCATAAATCTCTATGGCTTTAGCCATAAGAATCTCCTGTTATTTAACTTAGTAGCCGATAATAAATAACACGTTCAATTTAATACAAATTTGATATAAAGCACAGTAACCTTTTATCTAAATAACTGGTTATTTTTCTAAGGCTAATTATTATTTTATTATTTTATATTTACCTCAAATTTTAGATATAAATTCTGCTAAAAACTTATTTACATTAACAAGTATTTATTAATCGATCGCTAAAATTATTAAGTATCTAGTTGAAACTATATAGATAAAAAATGAAATTAAAATGAAATTTTTCCCTATCTTTGGTTGTAAAAAATATTAATACCCAAGATGGAAGCAATATAAACACCAAAGTTCTAGTCTTATTGAATGAATCTACCTCTAGAGTTATGCAGATTTTACAAAAGAAGAATTACCAATAATATGAACTATTGCCAAATTACTTTACATAAAACGGCAGGGTAATACTTTTTTAGTCGTAATAAATATAAACTTATGACCAATTATTCCTTGATAGTACAAGCCGCTAAATTTATGGGGATTCTAATTTTTAATTTTTAATTTTTAATTCGGAGCGAAGCGACGTGACGAGCATTACAGAGCATTACGACATTATTATTATCGGCACGGGAGCAGGTGGAGGTACACTAACTCACCGCCTTGCACCTACAGGTAAGAAGATTTTACTTTTAGAAAGAGGCGACTTTTTACCGAGGGAGAAAGAAAACTGGAATCCACAGGAAGTTTATCAAAAGCATCGTTATCATACCGATGAAGAATGGTATGACAAGGATGGTAAAGCCTTTAAACCGCAGACAGGTTACTGGGTTGGTGGCAATACTAAACTTTACGGTGCAGCCTTAGTAAGATTACGGGAGCGAGACTTTGAAAAGGTAATTCATAAAGACGGGATTTCCCCAGAATGGCCTTTGAAATATCAAGACTTTGAGCCGTATTATACCCAAGCAGAAAAGTTGTATGACGTGCATGGCAAAGAAGGAGAAGACCCCACGGAACCGCCTCGTAGTCAGCCATATCCTTATCCGCCTGTGAGTCATGAACCGGATATGCAATCGCTTGTTGATGGTATCCGGGAACTGGGATATTACCCATTCCATTTACCTATAGGATTAAAGCTGAATGAGAGCGATATCTACGATGGGCTACGCCTACGCACAAATAGCCCTTGTATTCGCTGCGATACTTTTGATGGATACCCCTGCCTAGTTCACGCAAAAGCCGATGCTGATGTCAACGCTATTCGTCCCACGCGTGAAAAGTATGTCAATGTTACTCTCTTGACTAATGCCAAGGTGTTGCGGCTGCATACGAGCGAGTCGGGACGAGAAGTTACAAGGTTAGAAACAGAAATAGCCGGCGAAAAGCATTGGTTTACAGGCGATATTGTGGTGGTAGCCTGTGGTTCTGTCAATTCAGCTGCTTTACTTTTACGCTCTGCTAACGATAAACATCCCAATGGATTGGCAAACAGTTCCGACCAAGTAGGGCGGAATTTCATGAAGCAGTCGGAGACAGCGATTGTTTCCATACATCTAGAAGTAAATCACGCTAAATTTCAAAAAACCATTGCCGTCAACGATTTTTATTGGGGAGAGCCAGATTTTCCTTATCCGATGGGCATGGTACAGAATACGGGTAATGTTCTAGCTGATATGATTCCCGCAGAAGCACCGCCATTAATGGCTCCATTTGTGAAACTAATTCCTCATTATGAGCGACATTTGTTAGCCCAAAGGTCAGTAGGTTGGTGGTTGCAAACAGAAGATTTACCAGACCCGAATAATCGAATTCGTGTGGTGGGTGACAAGATTCATATTGACTATACCCCTAATAATATCGAAGCAAGCGATCGCCTAATCCATCGTTGGACATCTGTACTCAAATCAATTCCCCATTCTGCTAAACACGTTCTACCATTTAGCATTTATCCCCGGACTCACATACCAGAACAAGCAGTAGCCCATCAATGCGGTAGTTGTCGATTTGGCACAGATCCCAAAACCTCAGTCCTCGATCTCAATTGCCGTACCCATGATGTCGATAATCTTTATGTTGTAGATAGTAGTTTCTTTCCTTCAAATTCTGGTGTTAACCCAACATTAACAATTATGGCCAATGCTTTGCGCGTTGCTGAGAGCATAGCTCAAAGAATAAAGTAAACATGAAAAGAGACTCATCACGGGATTCATTGATTAGTTTGTTATTGCCCCTAGCACTAATTTTAGGGTTAGTTCTGCTGTTGAGTTTGAACGTACAAACCAGGGGGGAAGCTAGGGAAACAACTCCTTTAGAGACATGGCTCAAAGTGATTGTCGGTTATTTGGCAGCAGGAACAGAAATTGCCGCAGCAGTTGTGATTGGTGGAGCAGTGATTCGAGGTATTGCTGCCTATTTGCGCTTATTGTTCTCTCGCTCCAAACAACATTTTGATGCCACAGAAGGAGTACGTCTGCAATTGGGACGAGTTCTAGCATTGGGGTTAGAATTCACTGTCGCCAGCGATATTTTGCGGACAGCAGTAGCACCAACTCGTCAGGATATTTTGAATTTGGGAGCGATCGTTTTGCTGCGAACCTTGCTAAATTATTTCTTAGAACGGGAGATTCAGCAGGGAGAACAACGCCGTTTACCAGAGCCGGAGCTTGACAGGAGTATGCGATGAAATCCCACCGTTCCAGCTTAAAGCCTCTGGAAGGTGCGAATCGATCGCTCCGCAAGCGCCTGAATTGGAAGGGTGAATTGGCATTAGCTACTGCCCCGACAGTAGTCATATTAACTATGTTTGCTTTAGTGGAGGTAGTAACCCGCCAGCGTTTGTTGTTTGCTTCCTTGGCATCCAGCGCCTTTCTGATTTATCTCGATCCCCAGCATGGTACAAATACCGTGCGAACTTTAACCATCTCCCAAATGATGGCAGCTGCGATCGGTTTTATAACTTATATGCTGATGGGTTCGGGTTATGCGTCTGGAGGAACTGCAATGATCGTCACAATTGTGTTGATGATTCTCTTAGATGTAATGCATCCTCCAGCCGTTGCCACATCCTTAAGCTTTGCACTAAAAGCTGGCAATGAAAATAACCTAGTTTTGTTCGGTCTGGCTGTAGGTATTACTGCCCTATTGATTGGACTAGAACGCTTTGCTCTGTGGCTTCTGGGGTATCTTAGCCATAAGTAGTTTCAAGCTAAATATTATGTAAACACTCAAGAATTTAATAGTTTCCAGGAGAGTCTAAATTATGAATGAAGAACATTCTACTTCTAACCCAGAAAATGAAAATCAAACCGCCCCAAATCCTCATCCAATTACAACGGGATTGGGAGCAGCAGCAGGTGGAATTGCTGGAGCCGCCTTAGGTCGCTCAATTGGTGGTAAGGTAGGTGCTGCCATTGGTGGAGTTGCAGGGGCAATTACGGGTGGAGTTGCAGGTAATAAGTTAATAGAGTACGCAGAGGAATTTATTGAGGAACTTGAGCCAACAATTGGATTGGGATTAGGAGCTAATGACAAACCAATTGAATTACCTTCTCACTACAGTTGGGAAGAATTACAAGCACTGTCAAAACCCCAAGGCGATATCAATTCAAAATTCAAAATTTTACCCTGAGCGTAGCCGAAGGGTCAAAATTCAAAATAGGTTTGTTTGGTATTAGCCAAGAATTTTCATTACGAATTAATGATGTTTCCACTTTGGTTAAAAGCAGGTTTCTGGGGTTTGGTTGGTGGTTCAGCGTTGCTACTGGGTTCTGCGGTGGGTTACTACGCTAAGATTCCGCAACGGGTCATTGCCGCAGTTATGGCTTTTGGTGCTGGGGTATTAATTTCAGCACTCGCATTTGAACTGATGGATGAAGCTTATAAGCGCGGTGGATTTGACTCAACAGCAATTGGATTTGTCGGTGGTGCAGTTGTATATACAGCTGCAAACTGGTTTTTGTGGCATCAAGGTGCAAACCATCGCAAGCGTTCTGGCGAACAGCAACCATCGGAGGAAGAAAATAGTGGCAGTGGAATGGCGATGTCTAACGACAAGCCGCTTCGCGTCTACGCTGTTGGTGCATTACTCGATGGTATTCCCGAATCTATCGTCATTGGTGTCAGCATGATTGGTGGAGGAGTTGTGAGTTGGGTAACTGTGGCAGCTGTTTTTCTCTCTAACGTTCCGGAAGGACTTTCTAGTGCTGCTGGGATGAAAAAAGCAGGACGTTCAACTGCTTACATCTTCGGTGTCTGGGGAGGTATCGCCATTATCTCTGGTATAACAGGACTTTTAGGCTATGCCTTGTTCAGTCACTTCTCACAAGAAGTTATCGCTGCCACTACTGCTTTAGCCGCAGGCGCTATTTTAGCAATGATTACAGACACAATGATTCCAGAAGCTTTTGAGCAAGCACATGATTTTGCCGGGTTAATAGTCGTCTTTGGATTTCTTGGGGCTTTTATTTTGAGTAAACTGGCTTAAAAATTACAGATGCACCTGTAATACCAATTAAAAATTAAGAAAGTGAGACTTAGCAGATGTTTCAGGGTTTGCATTTGTATCATATTTTTCGTGAATTGGTATAATTGTTGCTTCCTACTATTGAGATAACCAGTATTCATATCTCCAGAAACAAAAAAATTTCATTTAAATTTCATTTTTGTCTGGCTCGATAAACTACGCAGACATCAGCATTTCTATCTTAGGTAGAATAAAAATTTCATAATTATATCATTTTTTGGTGAAAACGTAATTAAAGAAGGCTTTTAGCACTGGGTTGAGTATGCGGCTGATATTAGTTGAGGATGAAGCGGATTTAGGTGCAGCAATCAAACAAGTCCTGAGTCATGAGGCATATATAGTTGATTGGTTTTTAGATGGTACTCAAGCATGGCAATATCTAGAAACAGGCTGGACTGAGTACACCTTAGCGATTTTTGATTGGATGCTACCAGGAATTTCGGGGGTAGAGTTGTGTAAATGGTTGCGCGATCGCCACTTAACTCTACCTGTGTTAATGCTAACGGCTAAAGACCGAATGGAAGAAAAGATTATTGGTTTAGATAGTGGTGCAGATGATTATTTAGTGAAACCCTTTGATATGGCAGAACTGCTGGCCAGATTGCGGGCCTTACAACGCCGAGCCTCCTACACAGGAACAACACTTACACCCCAACTCCAAGCTCGACGCTTACAAGTAGGTTGTCTAATGCTCAATTACAGCACTCATGAACTGACTCGTCAGTATTGTGATGGTGAAAAGCAAGTGTTCGCTTTAACTGTCAAAGAATTCCAATTGTTGGAATATTTCATGCGGCATCCTAACCAAATTCTCAGCCGCGACCAAATTATTAATCAGCTTTGGGAAATTGGTGCAGAACCGGTGAGCAATGTAGTAGCCGCACAAATTCGCTTATTAAGACGTAAATTAGGAGAAGAAGATAGCGAATCTTTAATTGAAACTATTTATGGTGTCGGCTATCGCCTCAAAATTCAGGCTGCTGATTTTTGCTAACTCGACAGTAATATTTTAAGCCGGTTTTAGCAATATGGAACGCAATCCTATTTTCCACCAGACTCAGTTGCGGTTAGCAGCTTGGTATACCCTCGTCATGGGTAGTATTTTAGGACTATCTGGTTTAGGAGTTTATAGTGTGGTTGCCCATGCTTACAATGAAACTATTGACCAGGGATTACAATCAGTAGCAAATGCACTCTATAAGAGTATTGAACCCGCTTGGCAACAACCCGGACATTTACAGCAACTTGCTAAGGAACTTTCCTTAGAATTATGTATAACTTCAACAAAGTGTTTGCATAAAGCTACTATCAAACAACCTCTAGTAGAGGTAGCTAATCCAGTTAATTACTATATACGTTTATTGGATAATTCCGGAAAAATATTTGCAATTACTGGTATACAAGCTGATAAGTTAAAAACTACTTTACCATCACAACGTTGGCAAGTTATCACAGATTATTCTGGCACTCGATACCGTCAAATTACTTTACCTTTATATACTCAAAATCAGCTTTCAGGTTATCTTCAAGTAGCGCGAAGTCTAAATGATTTAGACCAACATATTACTTTTTTAAGATTAACTTTGGTTTTAGGATTGCCAATTTCAATGATTTTCGTTGCTTTGTCTAGTTGGTGGTTAGCCGGAAGGGCAATGCAACCTGTGTATCTTTCCTATCAACAGATGCAACAATTTACTGCTGATGCTGCCCATGAGTTTCGCACACCTTTAGCAGCAATGTATTCTACCATTGAAGCTGCTATTAAGTTACAGCAAGAACCAAAATCAAGCAGTGGAATTTTAGATGTTCTTAAACGCCAAAATCGTCGTTTATCGCAATTAGTAGGAGATTTGTTGCTGTTAACAAGGATAGACCAAAAAGAATTAACGGGAGAATATCAACCTTGTTGTTTGAATGATTTAATTAGCGATTTAATTGAGGAATTAGCATTTTTGGCAGTAGAGCATCAGGTAAATCTCTCTCAGCAGGTGCAAATTTCAGAAAAATTGTATGCGATGGGAAATGAAGAACAGCTTTATCGCTTAATTTCTAATTTAATTATCAATGCAATTCAAGCAACACCTAGCGGGGGAAAAGTCACGGTTTTTTTGTCAGATAGTGAGTTTTACGCCATTATTAAAATTCAAGATACAGGAATTGGCATTGCTGTTGAACATCAAAAGCGAATATTCGATCGCTTCTACCGAGTCGATCGCGACCGCTCTCGTACTTCTGGCGGTTCCGGACTGGGATTAGCCATCGCAAGAGCCATCGCCCAAGCGCACAAAGGCAGCATTCACGTTCAAAGTCAGCCAGGACTGGGCAGTACATTTACAGTTCGACTTCCTCTTTAACTAAGATTTATTAAGCTCAATATCACTATGCAGTGCATCACTCATCTTGAGATGGATACTTTTGCTACAGCTTTTGTTTAAAATCCAGAATCTAAAATATTTAGTTCTGGGAGTAGACTTTGATAGACAATATTCGGAATCGTTTTAGGAATTTTAAACGCAAAAGGGGACACGGGGACGCAAAGAAAATTTTGAAGGCAAAAATTGAGATCTGAGGACTGAATTGAGAAAAACCTGCCCTTGAAAGGGGGGCAGGAACATTGGTGGGGGACTTAAACCCCCTGATTTTATTTAGAAGGGAACAGGAAACAGGTCATTCTTTCCTGTTCCCTTCTTGTTAACAAATTCGGCGCTTTTTTGTCCAAGGGTTCTATAATCGGCAAGTTTTGTGTCGGGGTCTGTCTTACAAAGTTGAGGCAGTCCGTTGGCGGGGTTCCCCCGCTTAAAGGAACTGCCGTCAGATGGTCCCAAACCTCCGAGTCGTGACTTTGCGCTAAATCCCCGTCACAAAACTGACTTGCGACTTGTTTTAACAGCCTTCATCATTTCATACCACAGCTAGAAGCAAGAGTTTTCGCATTTATTTAAACTCAAAGTCAGAATGTGCATTGACAGAATACTCGTCATTGAAAAGTAGAGTTGTTGGGGAGAAAAGAATGAGGTTCTGGATTAGTTAAACTCTGGAATTTGTCATGTATGAATTATTTGAAGCTGTCTGGAATAGTGATGAAAAAACTGTTCTACGTCAGTTGATAGATGTTTTGAATACCTCAGGTAAGCGTTACTTCCTGAGGAATCAAATTTTGCAAACTTTTGCAGATTACTGTCAGCAATCCCAAAAGCCAGCTTACTTTTATCACTCTTCTTCTTTGGGGAAACTCATACACTATACCCATGAAATAATTATGGAGGACGAGTATAGTTGGTTTGTTGTTCGACCCAGGATTGCTAGCCAGGAAGTTTGGCAATGTAAAGCTGACTTTACTAGCTTTGAGCAGATGACACCCCAAGCGTTGCTAGATGTGAGCGATCGCTTGGTAAACCGCCACCAAGATCGCATTTTGGAAATCGACCTCCATCCTTTTTATGAAGGTTCTCCCAGAATCGACGACCCGAGAAATATCGGTCAAGGTTTAGCCTTTCTCAACCGTTACCTGTCCAGTCAATTGTTGACCGAACCTCAACATTGGCTAGAACTTTTGTATCTAGCTTTACACAAAATTAATTACGAAGGAATTGAGCTGCTAATTGGCGATCGCATTCCCTCAGGTATACAGTTAGCTAAACAAATAAAGTTAGCCCTCAAATTCCTGAGTCAGCAACCTCCTGAGGAACCCTACGAAAAATTTCGCTCTCGCTTCCAACAACTCGGCTTTGAACCCGGTTGGGGTAACACTGCGGCCCGAGTCCGCGAAACCTTAGAACTTTTTGAGCGACTGATCTACTCTCCAGAACCCGCGATTTTAGAAACATTTGTCGCCCGCGTCCCCGCCGTATTTCGCGTAGTCCTGATTTCTATACATGGCTGGGTTGCACAAGAAGATGTCTTGGGAAGAGATGAAACACTCGGCCAAGTTATTTATGTTCTCGAACAAGCCCGCAGTTTAGAAAACAAACTTCGTGAAGAAATCAAACTCGCTGGCCTCGAATTTTTGGGAATTAAACCCCATGTAATTATTCTCACCAGGCTAATTCCTAACTGTGAAGGAACATTTTGTAACCTACGTCTAGAAAAAGTTGAAGGTACCCAAAACGCTTGGATATTGCGGGTTCCTTTTGGTGAATTCAATCCAGAAATTACCAATAATTGGATTTCTAAATTTGATATTTGGCCGTATTTAGAAACATTTGCTGCCGATGCTCAAAGAGAACTGCTAGCCGAATTTCAGGGTAAACCTAATCTGATAGTTGGCAACTACAGCGACGGTAATTTAGTGGCTTTTCTCTTATCCCATAGTCTCAAAGTTACCCAATGTAATATTGCTCATTCACTAGAAAAACCTAAACATCTATTTAGTAATTTATATTGGCAAGACTTAGAAGATAAATATCACTTCTCGGCACAATTTACTGCCGATTTAATTAGCATGAATGCAGCTGACTTCATCATCACATCCTCTTATCAAGAAATTGTCGGTACACCCGACACGATAGGTCAGTATGAGTCATATAAGTGGTTTACTATGCCACAACTGTATCATGTAGTTGATGGAATTGATTTGTTTAGTCCTAAGTTCAATTTTGTACCGCCGGGAGTAAATGAAAACATCTTCTTTCCCTACAGCCAAAAATCAGACCGAGATCCTGAACTTTCTAAGCAAGTGCGCGAACTACTCTTTAGTAGCGAAGACCCCCAAATATTTGGTCGCCTAGATAATCTTCACAAGCGACCAATTTTTGCTATTGCTACTTTCACCCCAATTAAAAATCTTACTGGTTTGGTTGAATGCTTCGGTAAAAGTCAGGCGTTGCAAGAGCATTGCAACCTGATTCTGTTAGCTAGTAAACTGTATCCACATGAAGCCATAAACCCAGAAGAGGCAGGAGAAATCCAAAAACTCCACGACATTATTAATGAATATCATCTCCAAGGCAAAATTCGTTGGTTAGGGATGCGTCTCCCCAGCCGTAACCTCGGTGAAGCTTATCGAGTAATAGCAGATTGTCAGGGAATTTATGTCCAATTTGCCCGCTTTGAATCCTTCGGGAGGTGTATTTTGGAAGCCATGATTTCTGGCTTACCAACTTTTGCAACACAATTTGGCGCTTCTTTAGAAATTATTGAAAATCAAGAAGATGGATTTAATATTAATCCAACAGATTTAGAAGGAACAGCAAATAAAATTCTAGAGTTCCTTGAAGAATGTGATACTCATCCTCAACACTGGCAGGAAGTTTCAGAATGGATGACTCAGCGAATTCATAACAGATACAACTGGCACTCACATACTAATCAATTATTACTGCTGACGAAAATATTTAGTTTTTGGAACTTTATTGCTCCCGAAAATAATGAAGCCAGAGATCGTTATATGGAAACTTTATTTCACCTTATCTATAAACCTAGAGCCGAAAAGATTTTAGAAAAACATATGGGCGGGTGAGGGAGTGGGGAAATGGAAAGATGAGGGAGATGAGGGTGAGTTAAAACTTGAAGCATTAGGTTCAAAGACTCATTTATCCACCTCGGAACTGGATTCATCCACTTCGGAACTAGATTCATCCACCTCGGAACTGGATTCATCCACCTCAGAACTGGATTCATCCACCTTTAATACTCACAGGACTTAGGCAAAATTATGAAAAACGAACCGCAAAGAACGCATTCGCGCAGCGTCTCGTCAGAGAAGGACACAAAGAAATAAGAGTTTCAGAGAGTTTTTGCGTAAGTCCTAACTCGTTTATCTCCCTCATCCCCGTTTGGTGAGCGGAGTCGAACCACATCCCCCACTCCTCAATAACACACAATGGAAACAAAAGGTCATTCTCGCCATTTTATCTACACAGACTGGATATTAACCGAAACCCAGTTTGACCCTGACCAATTGCACTCCAAAGAAACTGTCTTTACAATCGGCAATGGATACCTGGGAACAAGGGGCAGTTTTGAGGAAGGTTATCCTCATGCATTACCGGCTACCTTTATCCACGGTGTTTATGACGATGTGCCGGTGATGTACACTGAACTAGTTAATTGCCCTGACTGGTTACCTTTGGTAGCGATTGTCAATGGCGATCGCTTTCGTCTCGACCAAGGTGAGATATTGCAGTATGAGCGAAAGCTTAACCTGCGTCAGGGACTTCTATGCCGTTCTTTGCGTTGGCGTTCTCCCAGTGGGAAAACCATAGACATCTACTTTGAACGCTTTGTCAGTTTTGCAGACCAGCACATATTAGTGCAGCGCTGTCAGCTAACACCAGTAGATTTCGATGGGTTAATTGAAGTTCAAGGAAGCATTAACGGCTATACAGAAAATCAGGGTTTTAATCACTGGGAAGGATTAGACCAAGGCAAGACTGATGAAGGAATTTGGTTGCAACGCCGCACCCGCAACTCCCAAATCGAACTGGGTATGGCAGCTAAGATGACGTTATCAGGGGCACAAGCACCGTTGCAAGTCAGTACCGCACCTGGTTATCCCACCCTCAGCATGACCTTCTTAGCTAAAGCGCAACAAACCATAACGGTAGAAAAACTTGTGACAGTTTTTACTTCGCGGGAGGTTGAAACACCCGTTGCAGCAGCTCGAGAAAAACTTGCGTACTTGCCAGACTACGCAACATTACTCAAAACTAGCGAACAGGCGTGGGATGAAGTTTGGCAACAAAGCGATATCGTGATTGAAGGGGATAGCACAGCGGCTTTTGCTGTTCGTTACAATCTGTTTCAGTTGCTGATTGCTAGCCCACGGCATGATGAGAAAGTAAGCATTCCTGCTAAAACTCTTTCAGGATTTGGCTATCGCGGCCATATTTTTTGGGATACAGAAATTTTTATGCTGCCCTTTTTTCTGTTTACCCAACCAGCACTCGCCCGTAATTTACTGAGTTATCGCTGGCACACTTTACCAGGAGCGAGACGCAAAGCGACTCATTACGGCTATAAAGGAGCAATGTTTTCTTGGGAAAGTGCCGCCACCGGAGATGAAGTAACACCACGTTGGTCGCTTCCGACTGATTTTTATAGTGAAGACGTGCGAATTTGGTGTCGCGATCGCGAAATTCATATCAACGCAGATATCCCCTACGCTGTTTGGAACTACTGGCAAGCCACTGGGGATAATGAATGGATGCAAAAATACGGTGCAGAGATAATTCTGGATGCCGCTATCTTTTGGGGTAGCCGGGTAGAATTCAATCTTGAACGTCAAAAGTATGAAATTCGGGGAGTCATCGGCACGGATGAATACCATGAATTCGTTGACAACAATATTTTTACAAACCGGATGGCGCAATGGCATTTGGAAAAAGCGATCGAAGTTTATGATTGGTTGGCTCAGAAATATCCACAACGAGCCAGGGAATTAGAAAAGAAACTGCAACTGACTTGCGAACAGCGAAATCACTGGCAAGACATCATCGCCAAAATCTTGTTGTTTTACGACCCATCAACAGAATTAATTGAGCAGTTCGAGGGATTTTTTCAATTAGAAGATATTAACTTAGCAGATTACGAAGGACGCGATCGCTCCATGCAAGCCATCTTGGGTATCGAGAAAACTAACAAATATCAAGTACTCAAACAGCCAGATGTCTTAATGCTGCTTTATTTAATGCGAGGATCGGCAGATTTTCCCTACAGCGAAAAAGCATTGCAGACAAACTGGGATTACTACGCACCCCGCACTGACATCACTTATGGTTCCTCCCTCGGCCCCGCAGTTCACGCCATCTTAGCTTCAGATTTGCATATCTCCACCGAAGCTTACAAACTGTTTATGCAAGCAGCAATGGTAGATCTGGAAGATAACCGAGGAAACACCAGCGATGGAATTCACGGTGCCACTGCTGGCGGCGTTTGGCAAGCTGTAATTTTTGGCTTTGGCGGTATCCAATTGAATGAAAATCGTCCCGTAGCCAAACCACATTTGCCCGCTAACTGGACACGCCTAAAGTTTAAATTGCACTGGCAAGGATCATGGTACGACTTTGATTTACATCAAGGATTGAGCATGGGGCATGGGGGCGAGGAGACAAGCAGAGAAGTTGGAGCGGAGGCTTCGTTTGCTCCAAACTTCGGAAGACAAGGAGACAAGGGGACAACGGAAATAACCAATCCTCCATCCCCAATGCCCAATGCTCCATGCCCCATGCCCAATCCCAACATCCAAGGATTCATCTTCGATTTAGATGGTGTACTGACAGATACAGCAGAACTTCATTATCTAGCTTGGCAGAAGCTAGCGGATGAAGAGGGTATACCGTTTAATCGGGTAGCTAATGAAGCGCTGCGGGGTGTATCCCGTCGTGCTTCGCTAATGCTGATTATTGGGCATAGACCGTATTCGGAAGAACAAATCCAGGAAATGATGGAGCGCAAGAACCGCTACTATATCCAATTGCTGAAAAATATGACCACTAAGGATTTGTTACCAGGAGCGATCGCATTTTTAGACGAGCTGCGGCAAGCCGGGATTAAAATAGCCATTGGCTCAGGGAGTAAAAATGCCCGCACAGTCATCCAACGGTTGGGTATTGCCGATAAGATAGATGCGATCGCTGACGGTTATAGCGTACAGCAACCCAAACCAGCACCCGATTTGTTTCTCTATGCAGCTAAGGAGCTAGGAATCGAACCAGCGCAATCCGTAGTTGTAGAAGATGCAGCAGCAGGTGTTGAAGCGGCTCTAGCTGCTGGGATGTGGGCAGTAGGTATTGGCCCAGTTGAACGAGTTGGAGCTGCTCATGTTGTTTTGCCCAGTCTAGCAGGAGTTAAATGGGCAGATTTACGAAGTCAATTACAGAACTCTAAAAAATAGAGGCAGGGGAACAGAGGCGCAAGAGTGGAACGAGTGGAACTCAAAGACTCGTTTGACTCGAAACAACAACGTGCGAGTTTACGCAAACGCGGGATTCGACCCCAAATACCAAAAAGGGTTTGGAAAACTAAGAAAACATATTGGTAGACCCATCAAGATATCTGTCACGAGATACCAGCAAGAACGTTGTTTTGCTTGGTATCAACGTAAATATCGTTGTTTAGTTGTTCGCTGGGAACGTCGAAAAGTATATTTTGATGCATTTCTTGATCTTGCCTCTATTCATATTTGGATTCAAAGAGTTTTATTAGTGGGATAGGTTCACAAAAGTTTGTGCTGTTTTATATCATGTCCGCCTAATTAGTTATAATTTCCACATCTGTGCAAAAACCAGGAAACCCTCTTTCCCCCTGCTAGAAAGCTCCCTGTTCCCCTGCCGTCTAAATGATAAGTCTTTAACCGGACACGATATTAGTCAAGTGTTTTTTTATACAAGATATTTTGCGTTTATTACGTAAAAATCATAAAAGACTTATTGATGACTCGAACGAAATTAAATCGCTCAAGTCTCACAGAGAAATTGCGATAGGTGAGACGGCATCGATCGCGTGTGTACAAGCTGACCACTTGCGAGGTACTCAAGTTCTTCAGGGGTTGATTGACGTTCTAGAGCTTCATTACGATGAGGATGGCGACCGAATTGGGTAAGTATATCTCGATGCCGACGTGCTTGCGCTGCGGAGAACTCTAGTAATGCACGATGCTCTTGTGATGCCTCCTGCACAAGGTCGTCCGCAAGTTTAACTGCTAGTTCCAAGTTAGTAAGATCCTCAGAATGCCCTAACGGCAGGAAGAAGAACGTCTTCTCCCAAGGTGTTTTAAGAGCTTCATAGTGTCCCACACTGATGCCTTCAAGCGTCAGCTTACAAGCTTTCAAGTCCTGCGCGAATGCTTGTGCCGTGCCCGCATATATTGAGCGCGAGAATTGGTCGAGGACGAGAATTAGTGCTAGCCGCGATCGCGGCTGACCAGACCAAGCATCTAGTTCACCTCGTATGGCTTGTTCTAGCAGTGGTGAAAAATGCCCGATTACTTCAACATTCGCCCCACCGCGAAACCACCATTCCCAACGACGAACCATCGTTGCTCGATCGGGGCTTGGTTGGCTTGGAAACCAGAACCGAAGCACATCTTCGTATTTTTCGGTTATCAAAGTAAACCTGCCTTAGCTGTGCCGTATAGTTTAATTATCTGGTATTTTTTGGATGCCTAAATCACCATTATGGGTATTTTGGGGAAATTTCAACCGAAACTGTAGAGTACAAGGAATCTCCCTCAACAATTAAACTATAAAGAAAGTGAAAATAACACTTGGCAGACGTATTAAGTGTGTGGTTCTGGGAAAAAGATTCAGTTGAATACAAGAAGGCACAGAATTTATCCTCTTCACTTCAAGGGGCGACAAGCGAGTTAAAGTGCTTGCTGTATAAGCTTCATAGCCCTTAAACCTCGCTGATAAAATGCCTGCTTATTGCGAATGGAACCGACCAGTTCCTCAACCCATGTTTGACACTCATGCCAAGCTACTATCCAATTTTGACCATATAAACCTATCCAGAAATTGCTGTGACGTTTTTGACTTCAATTTTTTTCTTTAGTGCGGCAAATATAAGATTCTTGGGATTGAAATTTAGTTCTTTGTCCATGTAACCAAGCACTGGTCATAGCCAAAGCGATTAAAAAAATTAAACGACACCAACATCTTCAGGGTGATTAACTGTGCAATATTTCAGGTATTTTTCTAAGAAGTTTTGGTAGAATGATGCCAGCATTATTATGACGGTCTTAATCAAATTACAAGACCGTTCTTTTTTACCATTAAACTGTACACTACAGGTAGCTGCTTAATAACTGTACAGTTCATTCTCAATAATTACCCACATTTTTCAAGGGGTCTGTGCCTCTCAAACCTTTATCTGGCTTGGTTTAGGGGCAATTGTCGCCCCTTGAAGGTACAAACTCCTGATTGATGAAAGAATTCTGGCAGACACGGATACATTGATGGTGTTCGGTCTGGATCATCTCCTATCCGAGCAAGAGGCCGAAAAGGGAGAAATCGACGCGATCCGGGAGTGGCTGAACCGAGAAGGTACATGCCTGCTCCTTGCGCCGCACCATGACGTGGGTTTCACGAACGACATGCAGCAGCGCCAGATGGAGTATAAGCATCACGGCGACGAACTCGTGCCGCGCCAGCAACGCTTCGGTCAGTACACGCGATCGCTGATGAAAGAACTCGAAGTGCCCGTACTTAATCAGTTTGGACTCCGGCCTGCCGTCATACAAGGAAGCAACCAGATCGCACCCCCGATCGTTAACAAGGATCTCGACAAACTGGGTTTGCTCAATGGAGTGACCACGTTCAACTTCCATCTGCATCTGCCCCACTACGCGCTGACGACAGAGGACACGAAGTCCATTCATGTTCTGGCGACGCAGCCAATCGATCTTTCCCGACCGCATCCGTTCACAGCGGAGGGAAATCGGGAATTCAATACGTGCATTTGGGTACCGCCGAACGGTTACCGTGGCGGCGATATTTTGCTTGCCGACTCGACCATCTTCACCACACTATTCGGCGGCACGGAGAGTCTAGGACACTTTTGGCGGAACATGGCGAAATTGAGAGTCAATGTCTAGGTGGCATAGAGCCGAGATCAGAGCAAAAACCGAAATAGAGGCTCTCGCCGCACTTAGCACAAGATGAAGACGAAAGCCCAGTACAAAGTTAAGAATTGGAACGCCTATGATGCAGCACAAAAGCTTCGAGGCAGTATAACTTTCTGGCTGGACGAAGAAGTAATCGAGCAGTGCTGGCAGAACGTAAATCTGACTTCTATTCTGTAGATGCCGACCACATTTACTTGCTCAAAACTGTAAATAACTTATACCGAATGCTTTGCCAGCAGAAAATTACTCGTTCCCAGGTAGGCAGTCTATATACAGATACGTCTTACAGAAATTTTCTTCAAAACCAACATAATTGCCAGTTGCCTTCTGTTAGTTAATTTGAGGATATATTTGGAGTAAAACGGATATGCGAATAGAAATTCCCATGAAAAATCAAAAAGATAAACAAACGTATTAACGTATAAATTAGTTGATCCCACAAAGCAGAAAGCGTAATAACTCAACTAGAAGGAGTAAGAAATCATGCCACAAAGAGCGATCGCTACTAAAAAGCGAGTAAAGACGCTTTTTGGCATAAGCAGGCATAAAATGGGAGTTGCAGCAACACTTCAATAGTGAATTGCTCGAATATCATGATTTTCTAACTGCATACAAGTATTGAAAACCTGGATACTCGTAGTGTGATGAGTGCGTAAATGCAATCGCCGCTTGTCGTAAAATATCGGTGATGAACGCAAGTGCCCATATAGCAGAATTTCAATCCAGAGCGATAGCCCGATCGCCAGCCAACAAAGAAATCAACTACTCCCGATAGAACCAGAGAAGGGCAAACTAACTGGCATCCTCAAGAATCTGCCATTAGTGAGGATTTATAGCCAAACTAACTCCACTAGGTAATTTATTGCCGAAAACTTGGGTTGAGCCACCACACCGATTCCTACGTAGGTAACTGACGAAACAATATACTAGCAAAGGTTGATTACGTACTGAGCGCAAAGCATACTCTTCTATAGAAGCAAACAGTAATGTATTTTGCAGTTGTTTATCGTTAGTTAATTGGGCAATGCAAGCCATTTGCTGTTGCATATAAGTATCGTTTTGCAGTAGTTCTTGGATGAGGTGTTGTAACACATCTATAAAACTACTTTGGCGAGCGCGGCTGGAAACTACCCAAGTTTGAATCTGGCTGTGAGCAGAAACTAAACTGCCCAGTCGTGTGATTAAGTTGCGATAAGCACCTTCTGGACTAATGCCTAAGTAGCGTTGATGTAAAATTTTCCAGCGATACTCCATTGCTTGCTTGGCAACCTCAATTTCTTTTGGTTGAAGTAATTCCAACCGTTTTAAATCTTTTGCTAACAGCCAACGAACAATACTGTCTCTGGTAGTAGCACTTTGCTGTGGACATTCCTGTACTAGGTGGTTATGCCAGTACTGTTTTAGTGTTAGAGCATCGTTTACTATAACAGGATTGTACTCTTTGAAGCTCAATTTTACAGTTGGCATTCTAACTCCTTTGCTGTATTGATAGCGAGATTCGTGTGGGAAAATTTACCCTTGCCAAATCAAGCGTAGGTTTGGGCAAAAACTGGTAATTCTTTAGTAAGTTGAAGTTGAGATAATTTCATGAATACAAACAAATCGGGGAGAACTAGAGTAGAACCACCTGTTTTTCGCTTAAACCGCTCAGTAAATGGTTCCATCCCCAATGTAATCAGAGTTTTGCTAAGTTTCGTGATGGGATGATGGGGCTTTTGGTTGTCCTCAGTGCGGTTGATTTCTGATGCTATGTAACCGCAAAACCAACTCAAGGTATCAATGATCTTTCTGGAACGCTGCCACAATACCTGTCACTAGTTGTTTGTTGAGGTTCACAGGTAGATTATTACGCGATGCTGTCTAGGGCTTCTGGACTGCGTTGGTGGCAGTAACGCACCGCAGATTCAACAAATTTATCGATTTTTGTGGGTTGAGATTGCCCGAATCTCTTTGCACACATGGCACTGCCTCAAAATGTAGGTACTGGCAGACGCGATTTTAACAGAATTGGTGGTGCTTGGGGTGCAATCTCTTAGTTTCCCTCAGAACTTTGCCGCTGTAACAAGCGGTGGAAAGGGATTGACGGCTGCAAAGACTATATCGCTAGCTACCAAGACCTGCACTACAAATATAGTTTGCAGACAGCCACCAATATTGCTTTTTGGTGGGATGCACCCACTGACCTACGCTCACCGTAGGAGTTGGAGTTGAGTTTAATTTTGAAATGGTGCAGCCCATTTAATAAGGAGAATTGGGGGCAACCATTTAGTTAGTTATGGAAAAGTAAAGTTTATTGTCAAATAGAATCCCCTTCTATTTATTGGTGTTAACTTATTAATTGAAGCCCGATAGCTTCCCTGGCAGATTTGACAGCCTGTTGTTCAATTTAGTTAAGAGGTAAAAAAGCTGTTGTATCTCAATCTGTCTCGTCAACTAACAGCAACACCCAACTCGAACGCTGATATTTCCTCCTAGTGGTAAACAGAGGACGCTGTAACTGATTGGTCAGTAGATTTTAATCAGTACACTCCTAGACGAATGATGAATGTGAGGAAATAACTAAGCTAGTAGAACTTGGGTGTTGTTGTTTTGAGAAGTAAGTAACCCCTAACTGCACTATCCTCTTCAAAAGCAGATTATCCCTCTCCTAAGAAAACATTCTGTTTTTTTAGGAGAGGGATAGTTAGTTAATTATTATTAGTATCAATAGTCTTTATTCGGGTTTACCGAACTGAAAAATTAGAGTAAACCGTAATATTTTTTACTGCCTAATTTAGTGCGGCAATCATCAATTATTTGGTGAGAACAACCGAATTTATAGGACTTATAACCATACTTATTATGAATACATAAGCACAAAACGAAGTGCAAAAACTATTAAGTAGGAACTATTTAAAGAGAGTAAGAGTTATGGCACTAGTTCGTTACAACCCTTGGCAAGAATTGAACGCTCACTTAAGTCACATCAACGGCTTACTTGGAGATACTAGAGTACCATCTGCACGGCTTGACAGAGATTTTATCAAAGTTCCGGCTGCTGAATTGCACGAAACTGATGATGCTCTGCACTTGAAGCTAGAATTGCCAGGAATCGACGCTAAAGACCTAGATATTCAAGTCACTGAAAATGCCGTTTACGTTAGCGGTGAGCGCAAGTCTGAAACTACAACTGAAAACAATGGCACTACAAGAAGTGAATTTCGCTATGGTAAATTCCAACGTGTAATTTCTCTATCTGCTCGAATTCAAAATACCAATGTCACCGCAGATTATAAAGATGGCATCTTGAATTTGACACTGCCCAAGTCCGAGCAAGAAAAGAGCAAAGTTGTCAAGGTTAATCTCGAACAACCTACTGCCTAATTGGTTGTAATGCAACTACGAATCCTCCAATAATTGATTGAGATAGTAAAAGCCCAGTTATGATGACTGGGCTTTTTTGTATGCGATGTCTACTTTAAGGGGCTGCGCCTACGCTGCTGGGTTTTCCCCTTGCTTGAATTGGGTAGGGGCTTACGCTCGTCTTTTTCTCGCTTGAATTAGAACAGCGATGGCTGCCCCAACCAGGTTGGGCGAATGTGTCGGTGGTTTTCATAGTCTTTGAATATACGTATTTGGTTAGATTTAAAGGTTGGGGAAATAAAAAAGGAATGACTGTTAAAATAGTAGCCTTATGAGATAGCAGCCTTGTTCCCAGACGAAATACCAACAGCTACAGGATTTTAAATAATAAATTGTGGTAAAACAATTAGATCCTTTACAGTCTTCAAAGCAATAACAAAGAACAAATGACAATACTGCCGCAGTTCTACCAAACACATCTCAAGCAGAAACTATATAGATTTTTGTGTCAACCATTTCAAAAAACTTTCTGGGGAATTGTTTGTTTAATAGTTGTGTTTGGTGTTGGCTGGGTGTCTGTAAACGCGGTACAGCCCAGACGTGAGCCTCGTCTGTGGCAAGTTTATGAGCAGTCGCTCAAAAAAGCTAAATATGTTGACTTAACTCATACGATCGCTCCAGCAATTCCTGTATGGTCTGGTTTTGGTTCATCAAAGTTTGCGCCTGCCATCAACCCGAAAACTGGTGAACCATACACTTATCAAAAGGATGGGTTTGAAGCAACTCATTACGATTTATCTACCGATCAGCTAGGAACCCAATTAGATCCACCTGCTCACTGGAACCCTGAGTATGCAGCTATCGATGAGTTGCCAGCAACCTTTGCTGTTCGTCCTCTAGTAATAATTCCAATCCAAGATAAAGTTGCCAAAGACCCCAATTATCATCTGAGTGTCAAAGATATTCAGGATTGGGAGCGCAAACATGGCAGGATTCCACAAGGCTCAGTAGTGTTTGTTCGCTCTGACTGGTCTTCATCTTGGCCAAACCCCGAACTAGCTACAAGAACAAAGTTTCCTGGGGTGAAGCTAGAAGCTTTAAAGTTTCTGCACCTTGAGCGCCAAATTCTTTTCCACGGACACGAACCCCTTGATACAGATAGCACCCCAACGCTGGAAGGAGAAGCTTGGCTGTTGAAAAACGGATATACCCAAGCAGAGGGTGTTGCAAATCTAGACCGGGTACCAGAAATAGGTGCGTTGCTCTCTATCGGGTATCCCAAATTCAAAGGTGGTTTAGGAGGTTATGCACGTTACATTGCTATCTGTCCGCCAAACTGGAAATATGGCGTTTCAGTAGGTCAAATCCCAGAGTCTCCCCTGCCAAAAGCAGATAAACCCCTCCACTGGGATACAAAATTGGGTGTACGGGTACGGTGAGGCACCTACCAGTAATAAAATGCCCAGAGAAAGCGTTCCCACCAGGTGGGAACGCCCACAGTCGTTAGGTTTTACAGAAAATATATTTGATAGGGCTGGACATTTTATTTTTTGGATCTCCTTGAGATGAAGTAATTGGGTTATTGCTTCCTTTCTACAAGACGCTCTGCGCGTTCGCTTAAATAAAAAGCGATGTCTACTTTAACCCTCTTGTGTCACTCTCCGAAAATATTTGTCATTTGTGAATTCTAGAGCTTTTATCTACCAAGCGATGTCTACGACGGGCTACGCCTACGCTCCATTATTTCCTAATAACAAATACAAGACCTATTTTTTTCTAATAGGAAAGCCTGTATTGATTGACTGATAAAGCTTTCAGAGATTGGCTATCCGGAGAGTGACAAAAGCGGTTGATGGACGATATGTCCGCGATGGATGAAAGAAACGGAATAAAAAGTAGGGAAAAAGTTTATACTCGCATTGTGTCTTGACAGTTAAGACCGTTCCCTCAATGGTGCATCTTCGCCCGTACAAAAGCGTGGTTCTGGGTTGTGACGGCGATGACATTGGTGAAGCGTGTACACGTTATCCCGTTTAGAAGACTGTATAATTCCGTCAACCTGGGTCAAGGCAGACTTTCAACTTTGATACTGCTTGAGACTAGGGGAACTAAAATGAAGAAAAAACAGAAGTCTTCAGTTCCAAATCGTCAATCTGTAGCCAAGGCATCTAAACTTAATCCGATTCATCCAAATGCGGCGGGTATTGATATTGGTGCCCAACATCATTGGGTGTGTGTACCGTCAGGAACTGCTAACGAATGCGTTCGGCGTTTCGGTTGCTATACTGCTGACCTATACGCGCTCGCAGATTAGGTAATGAACCTAACTTTGATTTGCGTACTCACCTTTACCGCATGAGTGGAGTAGATTTTACTCGTGTTGATGGTCTTGGTGTACTCACTGTGCAAATCATTCTTTGTGAGGTTGGTTTAGACCCCAGTCGATTCCCTACAGTTAAGCACTTTACCTCCTGGCTTGGTGCAATGTCGCTGGCAGTCGCATTACTGGTGGCAAGATTAAAAGTTCTCAAACTCGCCCAGTAGTCAACCGCGCTGCCAACGCTTTCCGTATGGCAGCACAAACTGCTGGAAAAAGTAATTCGGCTTTGGGTGCTTTTTACCGTCGTTTACGTTCTCGCCTTGGCTCTCCTAAAGCTATCACTGCTACTGCTCATAAGATTGCGCGGCTTTTTTACAAACTTTGGACATCTGGAGGAGATTACACCGATCCTGGTATGGATTATTATGAGCAGCGTTATCGTGAGCGTATGGTTAATAATCTCCACAAAAGAGCCCAGGCTTTTGGTTTTGAGCTTATTCCTCAGCCCTCAGAAAATCTGGTTTCTTAGAAGAGGGTTAATGACAAAAACCCGGCATGAATTACGCCAACAATTGCAAACTGCTTAAACCACAAGTGTTTCAGCTTTTCTTAGTGCTATTCGATATATGACCAAATGATGATTTTGATAAATAAAGGTAGTGCCTGAAGATTATGAAACCCACAAGCAGTTACTACGATGCTGAGTTTGGACAGATTGTAATTGAAGATAACCACTGGACTTTAGGACAATCTGCTGTTTTAGGCGATCGCCGTGTACCGAGAAAGCGTGGATTTTGAACAGGGGCAGATTGGGGAATTTTCATTGCTAAGGGCGTGATTTTTTGGAATTCCCTAACCCAAGCGTATTGTTTGAAACTTCTCACTTTTTCTCACATACAAACAGTAAACATTGACGTACAGTAAAAATCGGCGTTGCTGAATCAAGGCATGATTCTTGTGGGCATTCTGCGTGCTTAGAAATATAAAAGATGGGCTTTTTGCGCCATCCTACAAAAGCAGCAAAATCACCCTGCAAAGGGAGCAACGCCTAAAATTAATCCCCAAAAAATTACAGGAACATTAACTATGAACCTTAAAAGTTTACGCCCTTGTGGTTATTTACTGAGACTATTAGCTGTATATTTTATTTTTGGATTTTTACAGTAAGTTTTACTATAAAACATGTTTTAATAAACACTTATTTGCGTAATTTCTAGGACAAAGTATTATTACTGAAGTCAAAAAAACTTTTTGAATTAGTCAGGTATCTCCAATGGGAATTTATCGAACTAAAACTGCACAGTTTAAACAGAGTGCCGAACGACTGCTGTTTGGTAAGAAAGATGATTACTTACTTGCACCAATTGATATTTGTGTTTTTGAACAAACAGCCGCTGGAGCAACGTTTATTCAATCTAGTACACCAGGACAATTTAAAGGAGTTGAGGTCAGAGGAACTGGAAATATGAAAATTGGAATCATCTCTGAATATTCTGTACCTTCAGTTCTACCTGTCAATCCGATTGTAAAAATTACACCCGCTCCTCATTTGAATCTTTCTCCGACTCTAGAAGACTTCGATCCAATTGAACGTAATCAAGTCAAAAAAGGCGATAAAGTAGTTTTTAGTGTAAATGGCGTGCGAATAATAGGCGAAGTACAGAATCCTGCTCCGACACAATTACCTTTTATTCAACCAAGTTTTCAAGTTGAGGCTTATGAGGTGAAATTTGAGCAGAGATTAATAGATATTGATAGCGTTCACGGAGCAAGAGTTTTACATAGTAAAACTGAAAAAATATTAGGAATGCTGGTTGGTAGTCAAGGTAATAATGCCATAGTTTATCCGGCTGATTTAATAAAATAACACATCAATTTGTGGTGTAAAGAGTTCAGAGATGAAATTGCATAGCTTTTTTTCGTGGTCAGTTGTCGGCGTTGTCGGGATGATGTTGTTTTCTCCCACTTTACCTTTACTAGCTCAAAGTAATCTAGCAGAAACTTCTTCAGAGAGTACCGCTCAACCAGATAATAGTTCCCTTGACTTGAACAAGACTGCAAGAGCGATTCGCTTGTCTTTAATGGAGGACATTCTTAAATTTGTTAATAATGTTGCCAAAACCAAGGTGCAATTAGAATGGCAATTTTTACCGATTAGTGATGAGCCTAGTTTTAGAAGACTACAAGCTAGCTATGATGCTAGAAAAGCGATTATTGTAATTCCTAATAATCAGTTAGGAGATCCTGAAAAATGGCTACAATCTCTAAAATCAGCTAAATCATCTAAAAACTCTAATGGATGTTCCATACTAGAAAAAGCATTACCAACTCCTGCGAACCAAGAATATTATGAAAGAATATGGAATTCCAAAGGTGATGGTTGGAGACAATTTGTTGGGCCATCTATTCGTGCTACTGAATATTTTAGTCTGCTGCGAGATTATAACTTAATCAAAACCTTGTTGAATGATAGTCGAGGGGTTAAATTCTATTTTACAATCGACCAAGTTAGCGATACTCGCGAGATTGATGAGAAAGTTAACTGGAAGATTGATGTGTATGAATTTGAAGTGAAACCAGGGAATAATTGTCAAGACCGAGTTGTATATTATCGCTATAATATTAAAGCTATCACTGAACCTTTTGAGGTGGCGATCGCTAGGAATAAAATTCCTAAAGAAAATATCGATAAAGCTGAAACAATCAGTGAAACCCAACAAAAAGTTAACTTAAAAGTAACAGTTGAAGCATTTTTGAAAAAAAGTCCTCAATTAGCAGGACTGGTTGATGAAGTAATGTATTTAGTGAAAAATGATGATGGTCAAAATAATATTGCTGTCATTTTAGACAATCAAAATCAAAAATTTGTTAACGAATTAGCCAAACAAAATGCAGCTAATATTTTGAATACGGTTTTTCCCATCATCGGAAATCTAGGTGATATCACGAAAGAAGTTACTAGCAGTTTTCTAGGTGGGACAGAAGATAGTAGTATCATTACTGGAGCCTTAATTGATTTTGGAAAAGATCGGATTGGCGGATTAGTTGGTATTAACAAAGAATTTAATCCTCAAAACAATATCTCCTCCGGTGTTGCCTTTGGTGTGGGTATCGCTGGTGATGCACCTGTTTCTCTTTATGTTGGCCCAAGTGTACGAGCTTCTGCATTTACTCTATCAGCCGGGGCAAATATCCTTGAAGAAAACAATGGTTTAAATGTCAATGTTGCCGGACTCATTTCTGTTGATTTATCTCGGCTTTTGGGTAATAAAAAAGTTGGTAATTCCATTAGTATTGATAGCTCCGATAAAGGTGGACAATGGTATAAAGCAACTGAAATTCTGGCTAAAAATTTAGCGTTATTAGAAACAACATCAGATACAGAATTTCAACTGCGACGTATCTGTGACAGTAATGGAACTCTTATTACAGATGAAAGTCAACAAGCAGTTTTTCAAGTAACTTCTGATAAAAGGCTGCAATTTATACCGCGTGGCTATTACATTTATGAAAAAGTTCCTACCAATGTTGAATTGATTCTTGTTAACGATGATTTCGAGGCTCCAGTGGTTCTAAATGAACCTTTTCCTTTAATAGAAGATAAGTTCTATCCATTAACGTGGAGAGGGAAACAATCAAATAATGTGACTGCTCCCCCACCACAATCACTTGAATGTGTTGTAAAAGTACAGCCTTAATATATATAGACTCGATGGGGAAGATATTTTTCCTTAGGTCTTTAAAGATTATCTTGGCTGTGATAAACGATCGACGTATTTTTGTAAGTTTTTAGAAGTGTTTTAAAATGACTAATCTTCAAGAAATTCGAGATAATGCACTATCAATCTCCATATCTGCATTAGTGGCTGATACGCTCTTAGTTCAAGATATCCAAGAACATTTAGCCAAGATTGGTTTTATCGATCTCAGTAGTGTCACTCTTGGCGTACTATCTACGAATACAGAAGCAGCAATTCAGAAATTCCAAAATATCGCTGGAGTGAATTCTACTAACATCACTGCTAGTTTTGCCAAAAAACTTATTGATATTACCACCCCTAAAATAACTCCACCACCTCCAGCAGCTATTACTATTACTTTAACCGGAAGTGTAGGTGCAGGTGGGGTAAATAATCCAGCAGACGTACTAGCAATTAAAAATAGATTGGCAGATTTAGGATTTCAAGTATCCCGCAATTCTATTATTGATACCGACACAATTCAAGCTATTAAACTTTTCCAAGCCATTATTAACGAAAAAGATACATTAGATGTTGGTGGAAATGTTGATGGCAGAATAGATGTTAATGGTAAAACTCGTAAAGCTTTAGAAAAATCCACTGCTCCTAGATGGCAAGAAATGGCTTCTGGCTCAATTCTAGAAGGATTTTTAAATAATGATGACTTGCAAGGAGATAATGGAGATTTTGGGACAAATTGGATAGTTGAAACTGTCCAAGCTGCGGCATTGATTTACAAAGACCAATATTTAAAAACCCATCCGGATGCAGCTTTAATTGCTACTAATGATATTAGTAAAATTAGCGGAGGCAAGTTTCCGCCCCATGCAAGTCATCAAGTTGGGATGTGTTGCGATATCAGATTACCCCGTAAAGATGGCACATCAGGAGGAATTACCTATCAAGATAGCGAGTACGATCGCGCTGCAATGAGAGCAATGCTAGAGGCTTTCCGTAAACAATCAAAGCATAAAATTCGCCGGATATTTTTTAACGATATGACTTTGATCGCAGCAGGCTTGTGTCAAGCAGTATCAGGACATAACGACCATGCCCACGTAGATATTTTAGCTCCGTAAGATTCCAAACCAACAATATAAAAATGCCGAGGTTTAGTAATGAGTAATTTTAGAGTTATCCCATCAGGATTAAATTTACGTTCATTTGGTGAAGTTGCTCCTGATAATATTATTGCTGTTCTTCCCCAAGGGCAAATTGTTACCCGAATAGGAAGTGAGCCAGATAGTGAAAAATGGTGGCGAGTACAAACTGTTTTAAATGGAAGTACTTTACAAGGATTTGTGAGTAAATCTTATCTATCTGCGATATTACAGCTACAAGAAAAAGTTTTGTGGGTTGTCAATTATGATGCATTGAATTGGTTTGTAGACAGAGCGATTTTTGTTAAAGCTACAGCCGTAGCAATTCGCACGGATAACGATTTAGAGCGAGCAATTCCTGCTTTTCATGCAAAAGGAATTAAAGTCTATGGCTGGCGATGGCCATCTGCTGAACGAGTACGTGCTTTGAAAGAAGCTCAAAACGTCGTTGATTTATTAAATAAAGGTTTAGATGGCTATTATGTAGATCCTGAAGGAGAACCAGGCCGCCACTACGATTGGAATCAAAAGAATCTAGAGTTAATAGCAGAAGATTTCTGTAAAGCGATCGCTGCTGCATCTACTGGTAAACCTTTTGGCACAACCTCACACTTTCGTGCCAAGAAAGTTTTTGATAAATTACCTTGGAATTCTTTCTTTAAATACTCCAACGTCTTTCTCCCTCAAGCTTACTGGAAATCTGCTGGTGGGCTGATTAATGGTGGCGACCCAGAAAAGAATTATCGTCAATCCCTTGATGAATGGGAAGTAACAGGTGCGTCTAGAGACAAGATTGTACCAATGGCAGGAGAACTAGAATTTTCCACCGCAGTACAAATCAAGGAGTATGCACTAGAGGCGCAAAAACAAGGAGTCGCTAGTCTGCATTTTTATACTGCAACTAAAAATGTTAAATCTGAAGTTTGGGATGAAGTAGCAAAAGTAGGATAAAAATGATCAAAAAAATTCGTGGTGTTTGGTTAACCACTGCTGCTAGTGATGTCTTGGAATCAAAAGACAACATAAAAAAAGCTATGCAACTTTTAGCAGAGGCTGGATTTAATACAGTCTTTCCAGTGGTTTGGAATAATGGCTATACTCTTTATCCCAGCGTTGTTTTAAACAAAAACTTTGGAATAGAAATTTTCCCTCCTTTTACAGGGCGAGATATTCTGGCTGAAGTGATTGAAGAAGCTACACGATTAGAACTAGATGTAATTCCTTGGTTTGAGTATGGTTTTATAGCTTCCTATAAACAAGATGGCGGACATATCATCAACAAAAAACCTGAATGGGCAGGTAAGGACAAAGACGATCGACTCCTCACCAAAAATGATTTTGTGTGGATGAATTCTCTCGATCTAGAGGTTCAAGATTTTGTATTAGGTCTTTTTTTAGAGGTAGCAAGAAATTATCAGATAGCTGGAGTGCAAGGAGACGATCGCTTACCAGCCATGCCTTCAGAAGGAGGCTATGACCAGAAAACCAAAAAATTGTATCACAATCAGTTTGGAGAAGATCCGCCCCTAGACTTCAAAACTTCTTCTTGGCTTGAATGGCGGGCAAATATTTTGAGTGACTTTTTGGCAAGGTTATATCGAGAAGTCAAAAATATTAATCCAAATCTGATTGTTTCTGTGTCTCCTAGTCCTTATCCTTTTGGTTTTAATGAATATTTACAAGATGTACCTACTTGGATAAATCGTGGGATTGTCGATTTAATCCATCCTCAGCTATATCGAAGTGATAAAGATAAATATAAAGGATTAGTTGACGATCTTGTGAATCGATTTGGACAAAAAAATCTATCTAAAATATCACCAGGCGTTTTAATTCGTTCTAGCGATTATCAAATTACTCCTGATACCTTGTGGCAATCTATTCGCCATAACCGTCATTCCGGTATTCGTGGCGAGGTACTATTCTTTTTTGAAGGTTTGAATGCCGATAATCAAGCTTTAGCGACCTCCTTGAAAGACAAAAACTATGCCAATTTCGTTTATCTCCAATCTGGCAACATAGGTGATGATGTCCAAGAAATTCAGCAAAAACTAAAAGATAAAGGATATGGGGTTGGTAAAACAGATGGTAACTTTGGGTCACTAACAAAATCAGCAGTTGAGAAATTTCAGAGAGATAATTCACTGTCGCCAGATGGTGTAGTTGGACCAGAAACCTACGCAAAATTAATGATTTAGTTCTTACAAAAGTAAGAAAAAAAGCTTTTATATTCCATCAATCTAATTCTTGGAGAGAGTTTAGCAAATGGCACTTCCAGTTCTAAAACGAGGTAATAAAGGTGATGCCGTTTTTCTTTGGCAGAACTTTTTGATCGGTAAAGGTTTGCTCAATCAAGCTGATAGTATTTTTGGTCAAGATACTGAAGATGCCACAAAAGCTTACCAGCGTTCTCAAGGTCTTAAAGATGATGGAGTTGTAGGGGGTCAAACCTATGGTAAAGCTCTTTTAGAAGGGCTAGATGCCATTGAATTTGAGTCTGACTTTCCAGCAAAACCTACCTTTAGTCCTCTGGTTAGTACAGGCGATCGCCAATCAGTGTTTGGAACATTTGACTTTGAAATTGATTCGATTCCAGGGAATCGCGAACACATTAAAATCTTGGGTAATTGGATCAAAGATAATATCATTACTGTTGATATCCCAGAATTAAAACCACTTGTTTCAAGTGGGAGAATGGAGTTTCATAGTAAGGCATCTGCACAGCTACAAGGTTTATGGAAAGCGTGGAAAGCTCAGGATTTAATCAAATTTATCTTAATCTTCGACGGTAGTTTTGTCCCCCGTCTGATCCGAGGCGCTCCGTTGATTAAAGACTTTCGTAAACTCAGCAATCACGCTTTTGGCTCTGCATTTGATATCAATGCCGGTTTTAATCCGTTAGGACATACACCCGCTTTTATTAGTCAGAAAGGTTCTGTTCGTCTTTTAGTACCAACAGCCCATGACTATGGTTTTTATTGGGGAGGTCACTTTAACACTCGTAAAGATGGAATGCATTTTGAGGTTGCCAAAATTCTTACTGCTACGGAATTAACTACCTTAGCAACTAAGTATGGAATCTAAGCAAGAAAATCGCTTCTTCCATATTTATGTTAATAAATCAAGATGATTAGTACAGCAAATAAAGTTTTCTAGGGTCAATAATTATGTCAATTCAAGACGATATTAGTTGGTTTAAACAGCAATTCCAACAGGATATTCAAGCTGCTATTGATGATACACCATTTAGCATCGAGTTAATAACTTCTATTGCCCTTCAAGAGACGGGTTATCTTTGGAGAAATATTTATAAAAAAGAAACCGTTGCAAAAACACTAGAACTTTGCGTTGGTGATACTGTTTCTGGAAGAACAGCATTTCCAAAAGACAAAAGCGAACTTTTGTCGAAGCCAAAAGGTGATGAGATGTTTCAAATTGCTCGTGAAGCTCTCGAATCAATCGCTCCATATAATAACGATTTCAAGAAGGCAGCAAAAAAACCTGAAAAATTTTGTCATGGATTTGGTATTTTTCAATATGATATTCAATTTTTTTTAGAGAATTCCAATTTTTTCCTAGAGAAACGCTGGTACGAATTTGATGAGTGTTTAAAGGTATGTATTGACGAGTTAAATAAAAAACTTGTCAGAACTTATGGTAGTAATAAATCTAGCTTAACTGATAGAGAAATGGTATATGTTGCCATTGCCTATAACAGAGGTCGTGCTGATTTGGATCGTGGCTTTAAACAGGGATATTTTGATGGAGAAAAGTATTATGGTGAATACATTTGGGAATACCTTCAACTTACAAAAAGTAATAATGTAATTCCTAGCGTCATCCCTAAACAGTATGAAGTTAATGCTCGCTCTGGACTTAAAGTCCGTTCTGGACCAGGGACAAATTTTGATGTTATCGATCTTCTTGCTTTAGGTCGTCGAGTATCTGTTGGTAAAAGACAAGGAGAATGGATTGAAGTTGATCTAGAAGGCGATGGAGTTATTGATGGTTTCGTATTTGCTAGTTATTTAAAATCAGTTTAAGTAAATACTAGTTTAGCGATCTGTTATTCAGCTAAAAAACAAAAATCTTGAGAGGTTGGGTTTCGCTGCACTGAACCCAACCAAATCAAGGATTATTGGTATTAAATTTGGTTCCTCAATCTAAACGGCCCACTCAGATAAGGAAAATTATGACTAATCTTCAAGAAGTTATTAACAATAATTTATTATTCACACGTAGCGAACTTAAAGTAGATAAAGGTTTAGTAAGAGAAATTCAAATTAAACTCAGTAATTTAGGCTTTTATCCTGGCGGTCAATGGATTGATGGTGATTTAGGAGGACTTAATAGCTATACCTGGAAAGGTTTACTAGATTTCTGTAGTACTGTAGGAATTATATCTTTACCTTCAGAAAGTGTAGGTATTAATCAAGATATCGCCAAAAAACTAGTCGAGACATTACAGGTAAACTTTGTTTTAGACCAAGCAAAAGATAATTCATTTATTTTGTCAAAGCTTAAAAACATTCAAGATGATACATTAATTTTATTTGATCCTGGAGTAACAGTTGCTTTTTTAACAAGAACCACAAATAGTTCGCCTGTCAAGGCTTATATTAATAGCTATCCCACTTATTTAGAATCTAAACCTAATGGAATTTCTATTATTTCCTATGGGGATAGTTTTATTCTCAGTACAGGTGCTACTATTTCTTTCAGCGATTATCCTAATCTAGGAGATGTTCCAAATATAGATATTTCCGGACTTAATTTTCTTTCTAGTAATATTAGCCACGCCTGTGTTTGTGTTGGAAGCTTTCAAGATAGTACCAGTTTTATAAAAACTCATTGGCTAGGAAAAAAAGCATTAGAACCTCAAGAGTTTTTGAGTACAACTAAATTCATTGGAGTTTTAAATGCTATTTGTCAAATTAATAGTCAGTCTCTAACAACAGATGTAGATAACTGTATTATCGAATCTCCAAGATACCGCTTTAATAATTTAGTTGAAGATATGGTATCTTATCGAAATAAATTCGCTAGTTCAAATGCTATTGGTGGTTTATTCAAACGCTTTACTAAACGAGAAGATTTAGAGTCATGGATTAAAGACCAAACAGGCAATAATAATATAAAATTTTGTGGTGCATATAGAGACCCTTCATTAATCACAAACCCAAATATTCAAGATACCACTACAGGAAAACCTGTTTTAAAGTCAACTTCTACAGGCAAGACTGGTAATAATTCTATATCTGCTTACGACCTAGTACGTTTAATCTCGATGCTAGGGTGGCATTTACATTTACCAAGCACTGCTAAACTACCATCAGCACAATGGACAAGCCTAGAAAGTGTAGTTAGGGCAATGGGCAATGATACTGCTCGTTATGTAGATGTAGCTTTAGAAACATTGGGGATAGTGAATGTAATTAGCGAACCAGTAATTATTTCTAAAGTTGGTTGGGGTGATAGTTCTATGACTTATGCTGCTTTTGTAAAGTTTGTCGATCGCCGGACAACTCCATCTAAACTGAGAACATTTGCTCTAGCATTACGCTGTCCTACTCCAGCATCCTCTGGTGATAGAGATACTAATTTAGCCGCAGCAGTTACGGAAATTGTGCGGCGGATTATTACTGAGGAACTGGCTTAAAAAAGGAAGTAGAATATAATCTTCATCTGAGCAATCGATTGCAATAAAGTGAATAATCAATATTAAATAAGGTGAAATTAATGCCAAAAAAGCTTGCTGTTGTAGCAGTTGATTGATTGAACAGCAGAATATATTCCGATTCTCTGGAGGAAACAAGGTTTCCACACACCATTACCCCGCGAGGGGACTGCCGAGATACGGATACCGCGGCAGACCTCCCATAACACACTTAGAAAAAATGTCACTTAATTTGCCCCCATATTCCTGCCTTTGATGCGATCGCCAACCTCTGGGCATTTTCAAAAGCTATTTGATTCGGGCATTCCACCCCAGCTTGCTGCGTTCTAGCCAAGCCGCTTTTGAGTAGTTCTTCCTGAAAACTAATCTCAGCCTCACCTTGACCGTAAACCATCACCTCTGCAATAGTACGCCCCTGTTCATCTTTCCCGCCGGAATGACCATCACTTGGCTATCGTTAGTTGCAACAAGGAATCGCAATTTCTCCTTAGCTTTATTCCCTAACTGTGACGCATCAATGCCACACAGTCGAACTTGCATTTGGTTGCCATCGGTTTGGCGGAGGGTCATGGTTTGAGCATCTGTTACTTCCACTACTGACCATTCTTCAGTTAACGTGAGTTCGACGGTTGAAAAAAGGCAAAAAGCTTGCTAGATAGGAATCTGATAAACAGGGTAGGGATATAGCGATGCCTGCGGCGGGCTACGCCTACGCTAAGATTGATTGAGAGTCGAGAAAAAAGTCATAAAAAAACGCTGAGACTAAAAATATCTAACAAAATCAGCGTCTCCCGTCGAAAAAATACCCAAAACACCGTTGCCCACGGGATGACTGTATGAAAAAATCTCAGCACTGTCCGATAGCTACCACCGATGCCTCCCCACCTTGATATTCCTAACATCGTGACTCGACCGCTCATGGCTAGCATCGCCATGATGATTTGACTCATTTGTCGCATCGTTGTCACTTTTATCTGTGGTAGTAGGCATTGCAACAATGCTAGTATGTCGAACATGGGCTGTATATAGCTTTTGAGTTGTCGTTTTGGAAGACCATAACTCTACTACATCAGCCCTCCCTCTTCATACTCTTTTTTTGGCAAAGGTATTGTTCCAAAACATCGGGACTAAGCCCTGATAATTCCAATATTATTGAGGTACTGATAGAAGCTGGAGCCAGTTGTGACCCCCAGGTGATGCAAAAACTCTCACGCAAGCGTAAAGGTGATGAGATTCAACTTGATGGAGAGTCGATGTCCAAAGCTTTATTACTTGTTAGAGACGAATACTGGTGTGCGATCGCTAGGTGGTTGCGCTCAAATATGGATGAGGATATTGAAGAACTGGTATTTTGCGGAGGAACTGCGGATTACATTCGTCCTGAAATAGATGCTTACTTCCAGAAAGAGGGGATTAAAGTATCCTGGTACGGTAATATTTTTATACCTGATGAAATATCTTCTGGTATGGGCAATCGGATGGCGGATGTTTGGGCTTTCCACCAGCACATGATTATTCAGTTTGATAAGTTAACTGGTTATATACGCTCTGAGGTTGTACAGCTAACTAAATCTGTTGAAGGTAATACAAATAATGCAGGTGAAGAAGTCAAACGTAAGTATAACTTTACGCCTTGTGAGCGGCCTAGTACCTTTATTGCTGTAAACGAGAATGTTTGATAGGTTCAGACAAAAATCAATGAAGTAAAAAAAGAATCAGCTAGAATGAAGTGCTGCATAATAACAGTACTTTCTAACTGATTCTTTGAGATTTTAGTATGGTTGTTGCTGTAGGATTTGGCAGCAATCAACACGAGAATTGGTAATTTCTGGAATGTGTTGAATTACAAAGTTAATTTGCTTCATGTCTGCATATTGTTGTTCTCGTCTTTTACGGAGTTACCATGATTTACGGTTATAAGCTAACAAGTTTTCCAAACTCATGTTGAATTTGTATTTGGCGAAATTCAATAATTGTTCTGTGGTGTAACGACAATCTTCAGGACGACCAAAACAGATTTCAAACTGAAGCTTAAAAGCTTTCCAATCGAAATTGTCAGACCCCAGTTGCCGTTGTGATTCGTGTCCGTAAAGGTCACGAATTGAATAGAAAATTGTGTTGTATTTACGCACGTTGAATGATTCAATCTTGAATTGCTCCATTGTTGAATCATCGACTGTAGCAGCTTGAGCTTTAGTAGATTTATTAGCAGCCATATTTGTTTCCTTGATGAGTGTTTCGCTTTTAGCTGCGTCAGCATTAATCAAAAAAATAAATCCCACTCTGTATGAGCGAGATTTTCTGTAAAATCAGATGATTTGTGATGATTTTGCTAATAAACGTTCGCGTTGTAGCCAAGTACGTTTGTTGATTTCGAGTAGTTATTCTAAGCCTTTGTTGAAGTGCTTAATGGAATAGTCAACCATTCCTGTGTTTAAGTTTTAATAAGAATCGGGAGTATCCATCCCCCAATGGCACCAGTCATACAAACGGCTGCTAAAATTGAGAAAACTTCAGTTCGACTCTCTGCTTTCACAAAAGCATTGCTCTTTAAATGTCCTCATTTTTTGCTTAGATTATCTCGCTACAATTCCCACATTGATCTAGTAATTAGCTCATGCTGCAAGAGGAACCCTAGGGAGTGAGATCATGACTAAACCGATTCAAATTCTCTTACAGACAACAATTCCCACCAATGAAGAGGATTGGTATATTGGGCGATTTTCTTTGCTAAAGGACTATTTAGCTTCGTTGAAAAGTGACACTGGGGAACCCCTGTACCAGGTAACAGCAAGGGATCGAGAAAATACTGCTGAAAAAAACGATCCAGTTTTAAGTACGCTGGATAATTCAGATTTTGATGAACTGTGGCTGTTTGCTGTGGATGTAGGGGATGGCATAACTCCAAAGGAGTGTCAGAGCATCAGTGCCTTCCGTCAGCGCGGCGGCGGTTTATTGGTCAGCCGTGACCATCAGGATGTAGGTTGTTCGGTTTGCAATCTTGGTGGTGTCGGCGCAGCCCATTACTTTCACAGTAAGAATCCCGATCCCGATCCCTCGCACCACTACCCTGATGATATCTACACTAAGTATATTTCCTGGCCCAACTTCCATTCTGGGTTAAATGGTGACTACGAGAAAATTACTCCCATAGAACCTATTCATGACTTACTCAAGAATCCTACATCACCTTCTGAGGAGATTGAATTCTTTCCGGCTCATCCCCATGAAGGAGCCGTAGGTGTGCCTGCAAACGAGAAGAATGCACGAGTAATTGCCTTGGGTACAAGCTCAGTCTCCGGTCGGGACTTCAACTTAGTAGTTGCTTTTGAAAGTACCCAGGATGAACAAGGAAATATTTTAGGACGTGCGATCGCTGAATCAAGCTTCCACCATTTCGCCGACTACAATTGGGATGTTGATATGGGCGCACCTAACTTTGTAACCGAACCCCCTGGAGATGGGATGAAGCAAAACCCACAAGCCCTTGAACATATTAAAGCCTATGTGCGAAACTTAGCCCTCTGGCTGGCTCCTACCTCAAGTTAAAGGAAAGTCTCCCATCCTTAAAGACTATGAGTAAACAGCCTTTATCAAACCTTTTTCGATATGTCTTAATTACGAATTACTGTCTTCGTAGCGGTAGCGAGTCCGCGTTCGCTTTTAGCGTCTCGTAGAGAGCGTCGTTACGAATTATAAATTAGTATCACTTCCTGCCTGAGGTCATTCTGCAATCCATCCAATGGTATTGTCTCTATGCCTTCAGTTATCGAGAACTGGAAGAGATGATGCGAGAGACAATAATAAGCTTGGCTCTAGTTACGATTGGTGTAGTCATCTCTTGCCGGGGCTTGAAAACTATCTCTGACGATGCGTGGCGCGTTTTAGTAGTAGTCATCGGGCTGATCTGCATCATTTTGGGAGTTGCTATCAGTCATTGGATTGTCAAACTGTTGCTCTTCATACTTGTGCTGATGCTAAAAGTTGATCCAAACGAAAGTTGATCGACATTTAGCATCCGCACAGCGCCTCGCTTTTCGGCTTCAGGTGAAAGGTGGAAGAATCGTAGCTTGCTTCCCGGAGGGTACCCCTACAGTTGCCTATACCCTGGTTTTCAAGACCAGTTGCCGACCATTTAGCGGCATCTTCCATTAAACTTTGTCTGGTGAGACTTGTAGACGCATGAAGGGCGGCTTCTTGAAATCGCTTTGCCGCATTGAGCCAGTTAGCTTAACTCTGTTGTGTCACTATTGCGGTAGTATAAAGATGTACAAAGCCCAGAACGAAGACACAGAGCATGGTAGAGCCTCGTCCACCGAAACAAACTGTCAAATTTGTGGATGAATATTGTCTTTGGTATAAAAAGCTGTTTTCAGATGTTAGAAACTTTGAAGCGTTTAAGTATCTGCATATAGGGTGTATTTCGGAATTAAAACGGAAAAGCCTGCCAGAAATAGCGAAAATTGTTGGATTAGATAACTATCAAGGGCTACATCATTTTTTAACTACACCATCTTGGGAAGTAAAAGAGTTAAGAGCCATGAGATTAGATCTGATTCTACAAGTAATCAAAGGTAGACCAATCATTTTAATTATTGATGAAACAGAGAGAAGTCTGAGCGGAGGCTTCCTCCGATCAGAACTTCGGGGAGATAAAAAGAAAGGTAATACTACAGATTATGTGAAGCGGCAATATATAGGCAATTTAGGCAAAGTAGAGAATGGAGTAGTAGCAGTCACAGCCTATGGTGTGTTCTGTGGGATGACATTCCCTCTACTGTTTGAAGTGTACAAACCACGGGAAAAATTAAAGCTGGGAGATAAATATCTTACTAAGCCTCAAATCGGAGCAATGCTAATAAGAAAGCTACAGTTGATGGGTTTTAAATTCAACTTATTATTAGCTGATAGTCTATATGGTGAGCCAGCGCGTTGGGCGGGTTCCCCGACTTGAAGCGACTGGCGTTAGCGCAGCGTTAGCGAGCTTGCGAGCGTCACCCGTAAGGGTGAAAGTGGTATGAACTTTGTATCTGTATGAATCGTTTTTTTCAGCAGTATTTTCTCGATCCCTTGCTGTTACCTGGGAATTGTAGCGAGATAATCTAAGCAAAAAATGAGGATGTTTAAAGAGCAATGCTTTTGTGAAAGCAGAGATAATTGTTTCTAAACGCAATTTAGTATCAGTATCTGCTCAGATTTTCCTTAGATTTGCCAACTAACGTTAGGGCAGATTCGTTAAGAAGATAAGAGGATGTTTGAAAAGTCCTTTTGTCGGTAGCAAAACGTTTTAGATCTCCCTAAATCTCTCTTAAAAAGAGGGACTTTGATTCTTGTTCCCCCCTTTTTAAGGGGAGCCAGCGCGGTCTTGGGGGTTTCCCCCATGAGCGACTGGCGTGGGTTAGGGAGGATCGATAAGTGCCTAAAATCACACCCAACCACTTTTCAAACAACCTCTAAGGAAATGGAAAAAATTGGACAAATCCTAGATTCAGGCTTGGTTAACTGATTCGTCTTTGTAGAGAGGTATAAGACCTATGGTTAACAAAATTGTAACTACATTTGAACAAGACTATAACCGACCAGAATCAAAAGAATTTTATTGGAAACATTTTCTCTATAGTCTAGTTTGGCTGACGGTACTAATGCTGGGATATGGAGGATTGGGATGGACTCTCTGGCTCGATCGCCATTTCTCGACGATTGCAATACCGATGTTAATTTTGGCAATTGCCGCAGTCCGTGGCTGCATACTCACTGGCTTTCCCGTCTGGGCGGGATTGTTATCTCTCACATTCGGTTCTGCATGGATTCTAACTGGAGCATCGATATCAAGCGGATTATTGGGCTGGGCAATAGCGATCGCTCTATCCTGGATTGGCATTTTTACCCTGGATATGGCATTAGACCAGTCCGTCGAACATTTGTTGCTAATAGAGTTTAGCCGAACTGAAGTTTTTTCAATTCTAACAGCCGTCTGCGCTACTGGCGCTATTGCGGGATGGATACTCCCAATTTTTCTCACTTGCATACAGGGCACGTTATGGAACTGGGAATGATAGGACTAGGACGAATGGGAGCTAACATGGCACACCGTCTAACCCAGGCTGGACATACCGTCATTGGCTACACTCGTCAGCCACAAAAAGCAGAGGTGCTGGTTCAGGAAGGAGCGATCGCCCGTGGTGTAACATCATTCGTTGAACTCATCGAAGCACTCACGCCACCCCGCACCATCTGGCTGATGCTACCCGCCGCGACAGTGGATGCTACCCTACAGACTCTCATGCCGTTTCTAGACGCTGACGACATTATCATTGATGGTGGCAATTCTTACTACATTGATGACATTCGTCGTGCAGATCAATTAAAAGTCAAAGGAATTGAATACATTGATTGTGGAACTAGCGGTGGCATTTGGGGGGCAGAACGCGGCTACTGTCTCATGATTGGTGGTGCATTGGCGGTGGTGAAATATCTTGACCCCATCTTTGCAGCGCTGGCTCCTGGTGTATCAGCTGCACCGCGCACCCCTGGTCGTGAGTTAATGGGGGGAACAGCTGAACAGGGCTATTTGCATTGTGGCTCTCACGGTGCAGGGCACTTTGTCAAAATGGTTCACAACGGCATTGAATACGGCATCATGGCAGCTTATGCCGAAGGGTTGAACATTCTTCACCATGCTAATATTGGGAAACAATTGCATCAAGTCGATGCAGAAACGGCTCCCTTGCGAAATCCGGAATTCTACCAATACGACTTTAATCTCGCAGATATAGCAGAGGTGTGGCGCAGGGGGAGCGTGATTAGTTCTTGGTTACTTGATTTAATCGCGATCGCCCTTCTCAAAGACCCCAACTTAGCCAACTTCGAGGGGCGCGTATCTGACTCTGGAGAAGGTCGATGGACACTAATGGCAGCCATTGAAGAAGGAGTTCCAACTCCCGTCCTTAGTACAGCCCTCTACACACGATTTAGCTCTCGCGGTCAATCAGACTTTGCCAATAAACTCATCTCTGCGTTGCGCTACGAGTTCGGTGGGCATCTGGAACAATGACGCAGGGATTTTAATCAGCTTTCTTCCCCTCTGCTCCCCTGCCCCTCTGCTCCCCTGCCCCCCTGCTTCCCCTCTCCGCGTCGATATGGAGGTTAATCATGGCAGCTTTACTCTCCGATGCCCTGGTATTTTTTGGGATCACAAGTGATTTAGCCTACAAAAAAATCTTTCCTGCCTTACAGGCGATGATTCAGCGCGGTCATTTTGACATTCCAATTATTGGAGTGGGTAGGCGAGATTGGAGCATCGAACAATTACAATCTTATGTGCGTAAGAGCCTGGAGGAACAGGCCAGCGTTGATGAGGCAGCTTTCCAGAAACTGTGTTCATTACTTTACTATATTTTTGGTGATTATAGCGATCGCGCCACCTATGATAAATTATGCCAGGTACTCCAAATAGCTGAAGCTCCTCTGTATTACTTAGCCATTCCTCCCAGTTTGTTTGCGACGGTTGTCGAAGGGTTAGGTCAATCAAGTTGTGTAAAGAATGGTCGCGTTATGGTAGAAAAACCCTTTGGACGCGATCTAGAATCGGCTAGAATACTGAACTGCATTCTGCACTCTATCTTTCCCGAAAGTCATATTTTTCGGATTGACCATTACTTGGGAAAAGAACCAGTCCAAAACCTTCTCTACACTCGCTTCGCCAATTCATTACTCGAACCGATTTGGCATCGCGTCAGTATTGCCAGCATCCAAATCACGATGGCTGAAAAATTTGGCATCGATGGACGGGGACAGTTTTATGAAGAGACAGGCGCTATTCGGGATGTGGTGCAAAATCATCTACTTCAGGTGACGGCGTGTTTAATGATGGATCCGCCTATCAACGAGCAGCATGAAGCCATCCGAGATGAAAGAGCGCGATTGCTCAAATCCATAGATCCAATCGATCCCTCAAATGTAGTGTGCGGGCAGTACAAGGGCTATCGCCAGGAATCTGGTGTAGCTCCTGATTCCAAGGTCGAAACCTTCGCGGCGGTTAAGCTCAACATTGATACTTGGCGCTGGGCTAGCGTTCCGATTTACATTCGTGCAGGCAAATGTTTACCGAGTACAACTACTGAAGTTGTGGTCAGGCTCAAGCGTCCGCCGCAGGATGTTTTTGGCGAGCGTGCCTTTGGATTAGCAAATTATTTCTACTTTCGTCTTAGTCCAAATGTGCTGACTGCGATCGGCATTCGCTCTAAAACCCCAGGCGACGGAATGGTGGGTAGCGAAGTCGGACTAGTCGCTCAAGTCGAGCATGGCAATGAGATGAATCCCTACGAGCGGCTTTTTGAAGATGCTATGAAAGGCGACTCCATGTTGTTTGCTCGCCAGGATGAGGTGGAAGCACAGTGGCAAATTGTCGCTCCTATCCTAGATCGAGCAACCCCTGTTTACGAATACGCACCCCATAGCTGGGGACCTCCTTTGGCGGATCGTATGATTCCCCCCGACGGCGGTTGGCATAATCCTAATGAGACGTGATATCTTCCTATACTGTACTCGAAGAGTTGGTATTGGTTTTCAAGTTTACTCATTAATGCATCTCTCCCATGTCTCAAATCGCAATTATAGAAGCCTTCGCCGAACTAAATTTCCGGCAGCCCCATTTTTTTCATCACCTCTAGCAGCAGAACAACATCTCGAAATCGGCTGTTGTACATTCCTGAAAAAACGGTATCATAAACTACTATTTTTTAGCGATGGCTACGCCCGCCGCAGGCATCGCCAAACTTTTCGGTCTACTGACAATTATCTATGTCATTTTTGAATCTTCTTTAGTTTTTATTAGGAAATAAGATGCGTTTCCCCTGGACTAACTCCTACCTTCTGCCTCCCAGCATCTCCTCAGATTTTCCTTAGATTTACCAACTAGCGTTAGTGTTCAAGTTCAGCAAACAATGTCTATGTTATGGAACTGGGTGGGAGCCTACATGCCACTCTAATGTAGGCTGGGTCATACATCGGCGCACCGCAAGGTTCTACCTATGTCCGTCCCGGTGATGTTTTAATTTTATATGGTCGCTTTGCTGCGTTCAGTGAGCTTGATTCACGACAAGCGGGAATTTTGGGAGAATATGCTCACAAAGATGCGATGGGCTACGCCCCGCCGTAGGCGATCGCAAATCAGCAGAGACTCCTTTGAGAACACGATCGTCAAGATTCATAAATACCAGTTTCCACCTATCAGTCTGCCAAAAAAAGTTGAAAGTCAAACGTTAAGTGTGAGTTCATAAAGCACCGAAAAGTCAAATCATGACAACACAGAACATAACAACTTTGTCATCATCTCCAGCCCAGACCGAATTAAAAACCCCAGGTTATCAAGGCTGTCAATCAAGGAGTCTGCACGACTCGGAAATACCCGAAGTGGATTTGTTTACTCCACTAATAATTCGAGATATCACCTTGCCAAGTCGCGTGGCGATGTCACCAATGTGTCAATACTCAGCAGAGAATGGATTTGCTAACGATTGGCACTTCGTCCACTTAGGGAGTCGGGCTGTGGGAGGAACTGGTCTGATTATGGTTGAAGCGACAGCCGTAACACCCCAAGGACGGATTACACTTGGTGACCTTGGGCTTTGGGACGACAAGCAAATCGAGCCACTAACTCGCATTGTGCGCTTCCTTCGCCAACAGGGATCTGTTACAGGGATTCAATTAGCCCATGCTGGAAGGAAAGCAAGTTGCAATGTTCCTTGGTTGGGCGGTACGCCACTGACACCTGAACAAGGAGGTTGGCAGCCTGTCGCACCTAGCCCAATTCCTTTTCAAGAGAACGCTCCTGTACCGATATCCCTCGATGAGCGTGGTATTCAAGAAGCGATCTTCGCGTTCGTTGCAGCAGCGCAGCGTGCCCTGCAAGTAGGTTTTCAAATGATTGAAATCCACGCAGCACATGGATACTTATTGCATTCTTTTCTTTCACCACTCAGTAATCGCCGAACAGATCGTTACGGCGGTTCGTTGGAGAACCGAATGCGTTTATTACTGGAGGTAGTAAGGCGAGTAAGAAATGTTTTGCCCAACGGGATGCCGCTTTTTGTACGCATCTCCGCTACCGACTGGGTAGAAGGAGGTTGGGATCTCCAGCAATCAATCATATTGTCCCGTGAACTAAAGACTCTAGGCGTTGATTTGATCGATGTTTCAACAGGAGGTTTAGTACCCCATGCCAGAATTCCTGTGGAGAAAGGCTATCAAGTCCCTTTTGCTGCCAAAATCCGAGAAGAGGCTGGGATCATGACAGGAGCTGTGGGGCTGATAAATGAGGCTGAGTATGCCGACCAAATAATTACTCGTGGGTGTGCAGATTTGGTTCTCATCGGTCGAGAATTACTCCGCAATCCATACTGGTCGATTTATGCCCGTTGTAGCTTGGATGAAGAACCTAATTGGCCTGTGCCTTACGGTTATGCAGTTAAACGACAGAGAAGGTGAAAAATTTGGCGTTGCACAACAGTGGGATCAACTAGAGAAGGCAGGGGCATCAGTGAGAGGTTAAGGTAATTGCACAAATGTCTGCGAGGGTGCAGGAAAAGGCGATAAATCAAGCTTGGAGACTGGCTTTGGCAGGGCTTTGACTACTCCTAAGTCTTGATTTTCTGGGGCAGCAAAGTACTTAATCGGGTCAAATATATATCCAATTAGCGAACAAGACAAGGATGAGCTTTTATCGTCGGCAACTCATGAAGAAAGTTGGCAAAAGCATAAGGAAGCATTTACCGCATTACATTTATATGGAATATAGCCAAGAATGAGTATGAGTGTATATGATAGGTAATTTATAGTTTAAAGAAAACTGTAAAGTTAAAACAACAGAATGTAGCATTTAAGTAGTATTCATGTAGAAAGTTACGTTAAGCATTTTATTGAGCCTCAACCACACAATAGAGATGCACAACACTGGCTTGAAAAATCATCGATCGGTCTCGGCTGTGATAAATAAAACTAAGAAATTCGCGGCGGGATTTTCTTACTTTTGGAAACTGGCGATCGCTCCTAATTATACTTTGTCGAGAGTGATAAAAAAGGGTTATCTATCGAACAAGCCGTACTGACTTATCGAGACGAATGGATTGCCGAGCATGGCTTCCATCGTCTCAAGGGTGCGTCACTTTCGATTGCCCCAATGTTTGTGCAACGTGATGACCAACTGACTGGGCTAATTCATTTATTGAGTTTGGCGCTGCGACTGCTAACAATAATAGAGTTTGTTGTCCGACGACAACTTATCACACAGAGCAAAACTCTTACTGGGCTATATCCTGAGAACCCTAAAAAACAAACTGATAGACCCACTGCTGAACGATTATTACGTGCTTTTTCTAATCTCACTTTGACGATTATTGAAGTCCGAGGTCAACGTTTTGGCTATGTACCTCCTTTAACTTTTTTACAGCAGGAAATTATTACGGACACCAAGAGTGAGAGTGCCTGGGGATATTCGTTCATTGCCCATCATCCGATAGAGATATCATCGATTAGAACGACACGGAGAGAAGTTGCGTGCGGGGATAGAGGGACATGGAGAGTTCTTTCTTTGCATCTTTGCGTCTCCCACTCTCCGTGTCTTTTCTCCTGCCTTATGGTTTGAGTACAACTTTGATACAGTTTTCCTTCTTGTGTTTGAAAATTTCGTAACCCCGGGGTGCTTCATCTAACGGTAGACGATGGGTGATCACGAAAGATGGATCGATCCTGCCATTTTGAATGTGATCGAGTAACGTGTTTAAGTACTTATGAACGTGCGTTTGTCCCATTTTGAATACTAAGGCTTTGTTCATGGCAGCACCCATAGGTATTTTGTCTACAACGCCGACATAAACACCAGGAATTGACACGTGACCGCCTTTGCGACAGTCAATCATCACTTGCCGCAGCACATGGGGGCGGTCTGTTTCCAAACGGACTGCTTGCTTTACTTCGTCGTATACTCCTTCTAGACCCGTGCCGTGTGCTTCCAACCCCACAGCATCAATGCAAGCATCTGGGCCGCGTCCACCTGTCATTTCTTTGAGGGCTTCACCAACATTTACTTCCTCATAGTTAAGGATTTCTGCCTTGCCTTGATCTTTAGCCATCTGTAGGCGTTCGGGAATTCGATCGATAGCGATGACTCGTTCAGCACCAAGTAGATAAGCACTTCTTATTGTGAATTGTGCGACTGGGCCACACCCCCAGACTGCGACAATATCACCGGGCTGAATATTACAGTTATCTGCCGCCATATATCCGGTGGGGAAGATGTCTGTTAGAAACACTACTTGTTCGTCTGTTAGTCCATCAGGAATCTTAAACAAATTAGTATCGGCAAAGGGAACGCGGGCATATTCAGCTTGACCACCAGCATAGCCACCTAGCATATGAGAGTAGCCAAAAATACCAGAGGGTGAATAACCCATGAATTTTTCTGCTAACCAAGCGTTTGGGTTAGAGTTATCGCACAATGACCAGAAGTCATGTTGACAGTACCAGCAGTTACCACAGCCGATAGGGAATGGTACAACCACGCGATCGCCTATATTTAAATTTTTGACGGCACTGCCTATTTCAACGACTTCCCCCATCATTTCATGACCCAGGATATCGCCCTTTTCCATTGTGGGGACGTAGCCGTTATAAAGGTGTAAATCAGAACCGCAAATTGCTGTTGTCGTGATTTTAATAACAGCATCACGCGGATTAATGATTTTTGGATCTGGTACTGTTTCCACCCGTACATCGTTGGCACCGTTCCAGCAAACTGCTTTCATAGCCATTAGTCCTTTGTCGGTAGTTAGTGGTCAGTTGTCAGTGGTCAGTTGTCAGTAGTTATTTTCCTTGTCTCCTCTGCTCCTCTCAGTCCCCAACTCAAGGCTGTAACCTAACTTTTATGCAGTGGTCTTTTCTTTGGTTGAACAGCTCGAAGCCATGCTTGGCTTCTGTTAGGGGTAAGTGATGCGTGAACACAGCAGATGGATCGACTTCGCCCTTCAATACGCGATCCAGCAAGATAGGCATATACTTCTGACCGAACATCTGTCCCATTCTGAAGGTCATGGCTTTGTTCATAGCAGCACCCATAGGTAGCTTGTCCACAAAGCCAGCATAAACCCCCATGATTGATAGAGTGCCACCTTTGCGACCAGCGAGCATCATTTGTCGCAGCACTTGGGGGCGATCGGTTTCCAGGCGTATCGCCTGCTTGGCTTGGTCGTATACTCCTTCTAGACCTGTGCCGTGTGCTTCCAACCCAACTGCATCAATACAAGCATCGGGGCCACGTCCTCCGGTCATTTCTTTGAGGGCTTCGCTGACATCAACTTCTTCGTAGTTAACAATATCCGCTTTGGCAAAGTCTTTAGCTAATTGCAGCCGTTCAGGAACTCGGTCGATGCCAATGACACGTTCTGCACCTAACAAATAGGCGCTACGCATGGCAAATTGTCCAACCGGGCCACAACCCCAAACTGCGACAATATCTCCGGGCTGAATATTACATAAATCTGCTCCCATGTAGCCCGTGGGAAAAGCGTCAGAAATCGGTAGCAGTTTTTCGTCAGGAATATCTTTGGGAACTTTGATTGCCCCATAATCAGCAAAGGGTAGGCGCACATAGTCAGCAAAAGCACCTGAATAGCCCCCAAAAGCATGGGAGTAGCCATAGATACCTGACGTGTTATAACCGTATACTTTCTCCTGTATCGAAGCTTTGGGATTGGAGTTATCGCACAACGACCACATCTGCTGTTGGCAATACCAGCATTGACCGCAACCGATCATCGAAGAGACAACGACGCGATCGCCTTTTTTCAATTTCTTGACTTCATTGCCAATATCAACGATTTCTCCCATAAACTCGTGACCAATAATGTCACCCGGTTCCATCGTCGGGATGTAGCCATTGTAGATATGCAAGTCAGAACCGCAGATGGTTGCTGATGTAACTTTGAGGATGGCATCGCGGGGGTTAATTATTTTTGGGTCTGGCACTGTTTCCACCCGCACATCGTTAGTGCCGTACCAACAAACAGCTTTCATAGCAATATTTATTAACCTCGCGGTTGACCTTCTATTGTGGCAATCTCGCCTGCTTCCATCAGCATTTTGAAGCGGCGTAAATCTTCTTTAATTTCCAGTTCTGGGTCTTCGCCAAATAATTTAGCGATGTCTATGACGGGCTTCTCTACGAGACGCTCCGCGAACGCCAACGCAGCCCCAATCGCACCCCCAGGCGGGGTAAATTCTCGGACTGTTTTTACCTCAGTGCCACGATTCCCAGGTGCTGGCTTGAAGTGGACGCGACCAGAGGTTTCAATTGCTGCGCCTTCAACCGAAGTCCAGGCAATCAATTCGTTTTCTCGGTCTTCGGTAATGACTACATCCCACTCAACGCTTCCATTTAAGAATCCTTTGCTAATCCAGTGCGTTCGCGTAGCGTGTCCGGAGGACTCTCGCTTCTCGTCGTATACCCTCACCTGTTTGAGATGCTTGATGAAGCGTGGCAAGTTATCAAAGTTACGCCAAAAGCGATAAAGTTCCTCTACTGGTTTGTTAATGGTTAAAGTCTTTTCAACTATGACCCGTTGGTTCATGACCGTACTCATGACCATTGCCTCTTGTGCTTGCTATATGTGTTTTAATTATCAAAGTTGGGACAAATTGATTTGTTCTAACTCTTCTATTGCTTAGAGTTATAGTTAAAAAAAAATTACTTATATTCTTTCAAGAGTCTTAGGTTTCCAATAAATTGATACTACAAAAGTAGTAATTGGCAGTTACCATATTTGTATACAAAAATACTTAGTTAATTTACAAAGCAGTTGCGTTTTCAGAAGCAGAAATGGTGTTAGCACAACGCCAGCAAGCCTTCTCCCAAAAAGCAGAACAGCGCGAACGCATCTAAATATTGAATATTGAATGCTCAAGGTATGATTGTGAATTGTTGGAGGACACCGTACTCCCAACGGACTTTTAAAGATGTATTATTAACATAACCTGAGTTCGGAATAAGGAAAGGGACAGGTAAAACGCTGTGAAAGCCAGCCTCAATCGCTGGATTTGTCTCCTTTTGCTGCACCCTCTTGACAAATGTGCCATTACTTTAACCTCTCACCGATGATCTGGTAGAGGTCGTCTAATTCTTTGCTGCCAATTGAGTTGTAACCGAGGTAGTAAATCTTTAAATACTCGCTCAAGCAATTCAGATGAAAATACTAAAAATCTTTGTGAAAGAAATTGTTGAGCCACATTGGTTGCACGACACCATAATAAATCTTCTCTTGCCAATAAACGATTTAATTCTTGTACTCCAGGAACTTGTCGCCACAATAAAGTTAATACTGCTGCCACCATCAGAGATAGATTGATAATTCTATCTCGTAATCCTAACTGCTTGTAATATTTTTGTTGATTAAAGATAGCCGGAGTTAATAAAGCTTCTAAGTGAGCAGCAATCGCTTCATTATCTATAGTAGGGGTATGATGTTTTTGTGTGTGGTCAGAGTTGTGTTTTGGTCGCTTGGGCATGGCGGTAAACCAAAATTTTTTGTGAACTCGTTTAATAACTGAATTTACCGAATAATGTTGCCCAATTTTGATCAAAGTATTTGGTCGTTACAATAGTTTGTCAATGAAGATTTCAGCTATTCAAAAATTTCTTGATAATGATAATCAAATAAGTAGGGAAGGAGGCAAGCGACGCTCGCCTCCTTCCCTACCCCCGCACGCGATTATCATTCTTATTTGAATTATCTTGAGTATTTTAACTGGTTGACAAAATGTGCTTTATCTTAACCTATCACGGATGGCTAATAGTTGGTGTGTCTTTTTTCTGTTTCATGCAACAAAGCCTAAAAAAGGCATTGCACTCTAACCTCACCACCCCAGTTGCTCAATAATCTGCTCGCCAAGCTGCAAGACATTGAACGGCTTCAGGATCACTCCAGCAAATTCAGAGGGGTCAAATCCCAGCGAATCGTCTGACGGGTCTGTGGCGGTAAACAAGATAACCGGAATCGACTGCGTAGTCGGATTAGTTTTCAAAGATTGCAGCATAGTCAGTCTATCTTGACCATACAGGCTCAGATCGAGCAAAATCACGTCTGGTTGCTGCGTTTGTGCCTGCATCAGTCCTGCCTGTGCAGACTCAGCTGTGAGGATTTTCCAGCTTTTGAGGCGTTCTAGCGTGAACTTGACAATGCTGCACAGGTCAGGTTCATCGTCAATCACCAGGATGCATCGATTTGTATAAGAGGACATAATACCAATTCGTTATTCGTAATGAAGGGGCGTCAGATTTAATCTGGTTTCATGCAATACAACTTCTCTCTAAATTGATTGATGGAAAATAACAAAGTACGTTCGCGTAGCATTGCCGCTAGCATCATTATTTGAATCAATCCCTTGAGAGCTAATTTGTAAACTAAAGTAAACTACTTGTCTAGTAAGGGTTTTAGGCATTTAAGTTAATAAAGTGCTTATTCGCTGAAACTCAGACCTAGTAATGAGTTAAGTACCCTTAAGATTTTCTTTACGAATCAGCTCTAAGGGATGAAGTATCAATTACTAATTAGGAATTTCCAAGAAATAAATGATCCAATTTATTCATAATTCTATTTTTCTTACTCCCCCTGCTCCCCTGATAACACAGTGATTGGTTATTTTTTTATTTGGAAGTCCCTTATTTTAAATCCCTACCAGGAATTGAAATTTAAAATTCGCTGAATCAAATCGGCTTCTACGATTGGTTTTAAGATATAGTCATCTGCCCCCGCTGCTAGGGCCCGGTACAGGGTATCAGCATCGGCATGAGCCGATAACAACAACACAGGTAGCCGACTCCAACGCGGATCGCTCTTGACTACCTGGCATAGTTCAATGCCGCTAAACCCTGGCATAGCGACATCCAGCAATAGCAGATCGGGAGTGGTGGCTTCCAAGTATTGCCAAAACTGGCTTGAATCTGCCAAGGTTGTGACCTGAAAGCCCCACGGTTGCAGTTGGGCTTCTAACACGGACAACAATGCCGGATCGTCATCCACAATCAGCAGTCTGGCATTGATAGTGTCAATCCGGTGGAGGAGTTGGCTGACGGCTTGAAACACTTCGGTAGGCGTGGCAGGCTTTTGCAAAAAGGCGTTGGCTCTTAAACGGGTGACTTCCACGCGCTTGGTTAAATCGCCAAGTCCTGTCAGCACCAGCACAGGAATAGTGGGAAATTGGTGCTTCAACTGTGCCAGTAGGGTCAAGCCGCTTTCGGTGGTATTGGGAAAGGTAAGATCCAATATGATGGCATCGGGCCTGAGGTACTGAAGGCGTTGGCGGGCGAGGGTAAGGTCAGTGACGGTTTCCAGATGAATGCTCCAGTTTGAGGCATTTGCCTGCATTCGCTCAATCAAGTCAGTATCATCATCAATCAACAAAACCACGCGATCGCTAGACTTCAGTACTGGAGTGGGCGCTGTTGTAGTAAAAGTAGGTAACTGCTGGATAACTTGCCTCAGTTGCCCAAGCAGCGATTTTAGTTGAACCGCTTCCTCTGATTGGACAGCAGCCGTTGGTGTTTTCAAGGTGCGTTCGATCTGGCGGGCAAGTTCTGCTGCTTGCGGCATACCAAATGCCCCCAAAGAGCCAATCAGCCGATGGGCGATGGTCTGGGCGAACTGCCTTCCGTCAAGCGTGAGACTATTAGTAAAGAGGTGGGCGATCGCCTCCTCCAGCTTTCCTAGTTGGCCCTGCAATCGCTCCTGAGAATCCTGCCACATCTGCCCAATTGCCGCCACTGCCTCCGCCTCTGCATCATATCGATTTGCATTCAGCAGGTAGGATGAGGAAAACGCAGAGATGGGGAGATGCGGTGAACCAGCACCTTGGACTGAGCCGCTTTGCGGTGAAGAAGTCGGAGTCTTGGATGCCGCATTCTCCACTTGGGGAGCCACCCCTGTGGTGAGGCAGTCCGATCTTGGGGGTTTCCCCCAGGAGGAACTGCCGAAAGGGTTTCCCGACTTGAGGAGAGTGGCGTGAGATCCCAATACCGGAGTGGCTCCGTTTCCCGTCGAGTCCGTTAGCGCAGCGTTAGCGACGTTAAGAGCGTCACTTCCGAACCCAGAAGGCAAAGACTTGTGGCGACTGGTGGCCCCAAAGGGTAACGCGGAGAGCCTATCAAATATATTCCCCGTGTCCCCTTGTCCCCGTGTCTCCGTATCCCCGTGTCCTTGCTCCGACCCCTGCTCCCGCTCTTCTGGCACAGATTTCAGCCGATACCCCAGCCCATACAATGTTTCAATTGGATCGGAATTCAGCCCAGCCATCTGGAGTTTGCGCCGCAACCCGCGAATTTGAGTTGTTATAGCTTCTTCACCGGGACATTCATCAATCGAACAGATGCGATCGAGCAGAGTCCTTCGGTCAAAAATCCGCCGCGGATGTCGCAAAAATAGCTCCAGCAGTTTGTATTCTTTAGGCGTGAGATGTAAGCCTTTGCCTTGACACATGACTTCGCAATTATTCGGATCGAGCTGCAACTGACCCCAGCAGAGTACTTTGGTTAATACTGTGCTGCTTCGTCGCAGTAATGCCCGAATCCGAGCTAGCAGTTCTGATAGCTCGTAGGGTTTAGTAATATAGTCATCTGCTCCTGCCTCAAAGCCTGCTATTCTATCTGCCGGATCAACTTTCCTTGTGAGCAGCAAAATAGGCTCTTGCTGATTCTGTGTCCTTAGTTGGCGACACAGACGAATTCCATTCTCATCGGGTAGCATGACATCTAGCACGATCAGGTCATACTCTGTTGCCTCAGCTAACTCTAGTGCCGATCGACTATCACTAGCGGTATCAACTGTAAACTGCTGTGCTACCAAAGAAGTGGTGAGAGCAGCCGCCGTATCTCGATCATTCTCAACGATAAGCAGTTTCATAAAACCTATTTTTCAGGCAATTGAGCCAAGTATTTCAAAGGCAACCCCAAGCAAGTTATGTTTTAGAGAATGGTTTTCAGTAATTTCTCTCGCGCAGTTTCATCTTTGAGACGGGCAAAGAATTCTCAAATTTACCTAATTAGGTAACAAGCATTTTAGTGAATAAAGCTTTACAAACCAAACTCTAGCTTCAATTGTGTAACCCAAGCTTTGATTCTTTCCTCTGTTAAATCGGATTGATTATCTTCATCAAGGGCAAGACCTACAAATTTACCATCACGAACAGCTTTAGACTCGCTGAATTCATAACCTTCTGTAGGCCAATAGCCAACTGTTTCAGCACCATTTTCTGAAATTTTTTCCTCTAGAATACCGAGTGCATCTTGAAATGTATCTGGATAACCAACCTGGTCTCCAGGACCAAAATAAGCAACTTTTTTGCCCGTGAAGTCAATGTTATCTAACTCATCATAAAAATCTTCCCAATCACTTTGCAATTCTCCAACATTCCAAGTAGGACAACCAACAATGATATAGTCGTAGTTATTAAAATCACTTGGCTCAGCTTGTGAAACATCATTTAACGTTACAACACTATCACCACCAAACTCCTTCTGAATTATTTCTGATTCAGTTTGGGTATTGCCTGTTTGAGTACCAAAAAATAAACCAATTTTAGACATTTTTACTCCTTTTATAAATTTTCAAAATTATTTAAATCTACATAGTTATTAATAATTAGTTGTTAGCTATCTTGGAATAAAATTTTAAGTGTAATAATTATAAAAAACATTGGTAAAGTAAATGTAACTTTTTTATTTTGCGTTATTTCAAAAATATTGAATTGTCTTATGTTTGAAGTGCCTTGTGCTGTAATATATTCTTATATGTTTTTCATTTATAAATAGAATCTCAAGTTAACGTAACAATTTTTATATTTATATAAATATAAAAATTGGAATCTTGATTACAATTAATCTTAATAACACAAAATAAGTATTAATCTGTAATGCAACTAAGCTTAAATAAATTAACATAAGGCTTCATCCATCCAATGGATTGAAAATAGTTTATGCCTAATGACGTAAATTCATATTGATTTCATTTGGGTATACTCATCTGATTTAGGGTTTTAACTAAACGTGAGTTCGACGGAGCTAAAACAGGGCAGGAGGTAGTGCAGGCAAGTGTTTAGGGTAAATATCAATAGACGGTTTGTTGGGTAAGTAGGTATAAGCAACCAAGCCAGCTACTAAGTTAACTAACGGGACTTAGACAAAAATTAAGCCCAAATGTAGCCCAAACTGGCTTGATAAGCAGCAAATACGTCACGATTAAGAGTTAGCCAATCAAAAAAGCGAAAGTAGCCCCCGCCCATTGTTCGATGCCGTTCCATCTATTTACCAAAAACATGGGTCTAAAGCCTCTCTGCGAGACGCTACGCGAACGCCCTTCAAGGGCGACTTTGCTTAATTTAAGAAGAATTTGAGTTTTTAGCTTCAGATTTTTGGTAAAATATTAATATGAAAACACTGAAGTTTAAGCTATATCAACACAAAAGAAATAGACACCTCAAACGCATAATAAATGCTGCCGGGGTAATTTACAATCATTGTATTGCCCTACACAAACGCTACTACAGAATGTGGGGCAAGCATTTGAAGAGTGCAAAACTTCAGTCTCATATTGCTAAATTAAGAAAGCGTAACCCATTCTGGCAAACAGTAGGTTCTCAAGCAGTACAAGATATTTGTCAACGCATTGAAAAAGCCTATCAATTGTTTTTTAAACATAATAACAAAGGAGTTAGAACACCGGGATTTAAGAAAGTTAAAAAATACAAATCATTCACCCTCAAACAAGCTGGCTATAAGTTTTTAAATGGCAACAGAGTAAAAATTGGGAATCGAGTATATCAATTTTGGAAGTCTAGAGAGATTGAGGGAACAGTCAAAACCCTAACTATTAAACGCACACCGTTGGGTGAGTTGTTTATGGTTGTGGTGGTTGATGAGGGGAACAAACCAGAAGTTGAAGTTAAGACGGGTAAAATCGCTGGCTTTGATTTTGGATTGAAAACATTCCTCACTTGTTCAGACGGGACTAAAATTGAATCACCCCAATTTTTCAAGCAGTCACTCAACGCCATCAAAATAGCCAGCAGACAGCATTCCCAAAAGTTTAAAGGCTCATCTAATCGTGAACGAGCTAGAAAGAATTTAGTACGTCGATACGAGGATATTTCTCATCGTCGACATGATTGGTTTTGGAAGTTGGCACATCATTTGACTGATAAATTTGATGTGTTATGTTTTGAAACACTAAACCTGAAAGGAATGCAGCGTCTTTGGGGGAGAAAAATCTCTGATTTGGCGTTTGGAGAGTTTCTACAAATACTAGAATGGGTTGCCAAAAAGAAGAAAAAGAGGGTTGTTTTCATCGACCAATGGTATCCCAGCACTAAGACTTGTTCTTGCTGCGGCCATGTTTTAGAAAGTCTTGATTTGTCTACTAGAGAGTGGCGCTGTCCGTCCTGTCAGTCAGTAAACGGGAGGGATGAAAACGCATCTGAGGTAATTTGTGCAGTCGGGGCATCGACTGTTGGGTTAGGTGATGTCAGTCGGGCGGGAGCCTGCTATCGCTGTTTGAGCCTAGAATCCCCACCCTTGAAGGGTGGGGAGTATGTCAATGAGTCTACAGCAGCAAGTCAAAAATGCTGAAGGCGCGCTCCCACTGCATCGTCTGGGGGTTCTTGAGATCGGGATCGATGATCTTGAAGGTGCGGGCAAGTGCCACACTAAGTCCACCCACGATGTCTGGAAGCCGTGCCTCGGTCTCTTTACTGTAGTCCAGGTCGAGCAGTGGCCGCGTCGTTATGTAGTCCAGTATGGGCTTTAGCTCAATCTCCTCGTTGATCTCCTTGAAGTTGTGAATTCTCTCCTCCAGTCCCTTTGTAATAGGTACATCAAAAGGTTCGATGATGTCGCGCCCGTTCGCCTTCGCCGTAGCCTGGCCACGAAGGAGAAGATCGTAGGTTTTATGATTAACGAAGTCGCTGTAACGCTTAAGGTCGTTCTTGTCCACGTCTAGATCTGCTACAGTGCGGAAGAAGCGCTCGAACTTAGAAATACTGATTGCTGACATGATTTAAATCCTCTTTGAGAACATTAAACAACCTCAGTGTTTAACGGTTGAATTGAGCAGATGCTAATAACCTTGAACTTAGTACTGGCGACTCTCTTCAGTCCGCTCCAATGAGGTTTTATCAAGAAAGGCAGAGGGCAGGAGGCAGAAGGCAGAAGGAAATCTGATTCCTGCCCTCTGCTACGACCTTAGGGAGTAAGGGTTTAAGACCCCCACCAAATTTTCAATTTGGTGAGCCAGCGCTGCAAGAAGGTTTCCTTCTGTAGGCGACTGGCGCTCGCGTAGCGTATCCGTAGGATTCACCCGTAGGGTGGCTCTTGTTTAGGAGGGGTCTGAATCCCCTTCTAAACAAAACCTTCTGCCCTCTGCCCTCTGCCTCCTGCCTTCTTCAATTCAATACAGTTCGGTTAATAGTAGCCGCACCCTTTAGCCTGTGAGCTAAATCTCACAACCAATCACATTTGCGGTGCTTTGCAACTCAGCCGATATCTGCAACTATCAGTACATCCCACCATCGTACTCAATTAAGCTGAACCTCAACAGAAATTTTTGCACGCCCGGTTTTTGCCATACAACTGTTTTGCAACTTCCATGATTTCCTCAGAAAGTCCTTAGATTTTTTGGTTAAGGTAATAAGCACTGAGCAGTATTTTTGACAAAAAAGGTAGGAGACATACTGCGGGGTACAGAAGAAAGATGACAAAAACTTTAGTTGTGGGTTTAAAGCCCACTCACTAATGTACCTAGTGCCTCCTGCCTTCTCAACAGGAGAATAGCCTATGGCAGCCGTATCGCTGAGTATTTCGACAGTAAAACCATTGGGCGATCGCATCTTTATTAAAGTCGCGCAAGCGGAAGAAAAAACTGCTGGGGGAATTTTATTGCCCGACACCGCCAAAGAAAAGCCACAGGTTGGAGAAGTGGTGCAAGTCGGCCCGGGGAAGCGTAATGAGGATGGATCTCGTCAGCCAATGGAAGTGAAAATTGGCGAGCGAGTTCTCTATTCCAGATATGCCGGAACCGACATTAAACTCGGTAGCGAAGAATACGTGTTGTTGTCTGAAAAAGATGTCCTGGCGATCGTGGAGTAAGCAGCTTTCAAAGGGACTGAGTATTGGGGAAAAGAGAGCAGGGGGAGCAGGGGGAGATAAAACTCCTAACTCTTGTACAGACGCGATTTATCGCATCTCTATTCAGCACTACTGAAAACATCCTAATTAAAATTAACAAGGACAACATTTCTATGGCAAAGACAATTCTGTACAAGGACACGGCCCGTTGGACATTGGAAAAAGGCTTTGACGCTCTGACCGAAGCCGTCGCTGTCACCCTCGGTCCCAAAGGGCGGAATATAGTTTTGGAGAAAAAATTTGGCGCTCCTCAAATCGTCAATGATGGAGTAACTATTGCCAAAGAAATTGAACTAGAAGATCCCACTGAGAATACCGGGATTTCCTTGCTACGTCAAGCAGCCTCCAAGACAAACGATGTCGCGGGTGACGGAACCACCACTGCAATTGTGCTGGCTCACACGATGCTTAAAGAAGGGCTACGCAACGTTACGGCTGGTGCCGATCCCCTGACGGTGAAACGGGGGATTGATAAAGCTACAGAATTCGTCATCGAAAAAATTAAAGAACACGCCCGTCCAATTAAAGATTCTAGGGACATTGAGCAGGTTGCAACCATTTCAGCGGGTAATGACCCCGAAGTGGGTCGGATTGTGGCTGAGGCGATGGAAAGAGTGGGCAAAGAAGGTGTAATCTCTCTAGAAGAAGGCAGATCCACAACGACCGAACTGGAAGTCACTGAAGGAATGCGCTTTGATAGAGGCTACATTTCGCCTTACTTTGTGACCGATCCTGAGCGAATGGAGGCAGTACTGGAAGAACCCCACATTTTAATCACCGATCGCAAGATTACAATGGTTCAAGATTTGGTGCCGATTCTCGAGCAAATTGCTCGCACGGGCAAACCCCTACTAATCATTGCGGATGACATTGAAAAAGAAGCCTTGGCAACTTTAGTCGTCAACCATTTGCGCGGTGTGCTGCGAGTTGCGGCGGTGAAGGCTCCCGGCTTTGGCGCTCAACGTAAAGCGATGCTGGAAGACATCGCGGCGCTCACAGGTGGTCAGGTGATTAGCGAAGATACGGGCTTGAAGCTAGAAAATGTCAGGTTAGAAATGCTTGGTAAAGCCCGGCGAGCGATCGTTACCAAAGACGACACAACCATCGTGGCAGAAGGCAACGAAGAAGCTGTCAAAGCTCGCATCGAACAAATTCGTCGCCAAATCCAAGAAGTTGAATCCTCCTACGATAAGGAAAAACTGCAACAACGGCTGGCGAAACTGGCAGGTGGTGTCGCGGTGATTAAGGTCGGTGCTGCCACCGAAACTGAACTCAAAGACCGCAAGCTACGTCTAGAAGATGCAATTAATGCCACCAAAGCCGCAGTTGAAGAAGGAATTGTGCCCGGTGGCGGTACAACAATAGCACACATTGCTCCCCAGCTTGAGGAATGGGCAAAGAGCCAAATGAAGGATGAAGAGTTGACGGGCACTATGATTGTGGCTCGCGCTCTTTATGCTCCACTACGTCGCATTGCTGATAATGCTGGTGCTAATGGTGCGGTGATTGTGGAGCGCGTCCGTGAACTGCCCTTTGATGAGGGATACGACGCCGTTGCTAATAAATTTGTGAATATGTTCGAGGCGGGCATTGTCGATCCAGCGAAGGTGACTCGTAGTGCTTTGCAGAATGCTGCATCTATTGGTGGTATGGTGCTGACCACTGAGGGTGTTGTGGTAGAAAAACCTGACAAGCAGGCGAAAGCGCCAGCTGGTGTCGGTCCTGGCCCTGGCGAAGGCTTCGATTATTGAGACTGGGTATTGGGGAGCCAGTCGCGTGCGGAGAGAAGTGCGGTCTTTGGGAGACACTGCGTTGCGGAGGGAATCTGCGTTGTAGCAAGTGTCGTCTTTGCCCCTTCGGGTTCGGAAGTTTCAACTCGACGGGAACCGGAGCCACTCCGGTCTTGGGGTCTCCCCAAGTGGAGGATGTGGCATCCAAGACTTGAACTTCCTCACCAAGTGGAGCAACTTCGGAGGGTTTCCCCCGTTGAGCGAACTGGCGTGACTAAGAAAGGTTAAAGGGAAGTTATTTGTTTTTCCCCTTGCAATTTTGCCTTGTCCCAATCCCCAACCATCATAATTTCCTCAGAAAGCCCTTAGATTTCTTTTTTATAGTGTCAACAGAGTTCAGCACTGGCATGATAGCAACTCTGTTTCAGCGACTGACAAAACCCAGTCTAATGCAGAATTCTAAACACCCAAGTATAGATCGTCAGGAGACTTAAAATTATGGCACTCGTTCGTTGGGAACCTTTCCGAGAAGTTGAAAGTTTGCAGCGGCAGTTAAACCGCTTGTTTGATGAGATAGCACCGACAGGTCGTAGAGAAGAGGAAGGCATTGCTTTTATTCCCTCCGCAGAGATTCAAGAAACCCCCGATGCGGTTCATCTCAAGGTAGAAATTCCCGGTGTAGACCCCAAAGACCTAGATGTGCAGGTATCGCCAGAGGCAGTGTCTATTTCCGGTGAGCGCAAGTCAGAAATCAAAACGGAAGAAAGAGGCATCACCCGCACCGAATTTCGCTATGGCAGGTTTCAGCGCGTAATTCCGTTGCCTACCCGTGTCCAGCACGACAAAGTAGAAGCAGAATACAAAGATGGCATTCTCAAGCTGAGGCTGCCCAAGGCTGAAGAAGATAGGAACAAGGTTGTGAAAGTAAACTTAGGTGACGGGCACAGGGGCAACGGGCAAGGACAGTGACGCAATGTTTTCCAAAGCACTCCCTTAAGAGCAGGAGGTGACAACATGATCACAACAGCAACAGGCGAACTTAGCCTCCCAGTTAGCGATCGCGACCATATCCGAGGACCAAAAAACGCACCCGTCACCCTCGTGGAATACGGCGACTATGAGTGTCCCTATTGCGGTCGTGCCCATTTCATCGTCAAAGAACTCCAGCAGTTAACCGGGGATCTCATGCGCTTTGTCTACCGCCACTTCCCGTTAACTAACCTGCATCCCCACGCCGAGCAGGCAGCAGAAGCAGCAGAGGCAGCTGGGGCGCAAGGTAAGTTCTGGGAGATGCACGACCATCTTTTTGAACATCAACAGGCGCTTGATCGCAAACATCTAATAGAATATGCCGCTAACCTCGGTCTTGATGTACCTCGGTTTAGTCACGAACTCGCCGAGCACGCCCACGTACCCAAGATACGCGAAGACTTACTCAGCGGAATCCAGAGCGGGGTCAACGGCACGCCGACTTTTTTCATCAACGGTGTGCGCCACGATGGCTCTTACGACCTCCGCTCATTGTTAGCCGCGATTGAAAACGCAGCCGAATCCTGAGTGCTAAGGAGCCAGAGGGCAGAAGGTTCAAGGATAGATTCTACCCCCTGCCAAGAGGTCACAAGCCCACGCCAGTTTGCTCAAGTCGGGAAATCCTTACTTTCAGAAGCCGTTGTTAAATCCCCTAAATTTATTTATGGGGATTCCCCTTCTGCCCTCTGCCTCCTGCCCTCTGCCTCCTGCCCTCTGCCTTCTTAATACCATTTATTCAACTTGTCTTGAATCCAGACTCTTAATTTTTTATCCCAATCTTTGAAGGAGGTTGCTAACGATGGCAAAAATCGTTGGTATTGATTTAGGAACTACCAACTCCTGTATAGCTGTAATAGAGGGCGGACAACCCGTCGTTATTCCGAACACAGAAGGCGGTCGCACAACTCCGTCTGTGGTTGCCTACACCAAGAAGGGCGAAAAACTTGTCGGGCAAATTGCCAAGCGCCAGGGTGTAATGAACCCAGAAAACACTTTTTATTCTGTGAAGCGGTTCATTGGGCGCAGGTATGATGAAGTCACCCAAGAGGCAAAACAAGTTACTTACAAAGTGGTACGTGACAGTAATGGCAATGTCAAGCTATACTGTCCCGCTCTGAACAAGGAATTTTCACCGGAAGAAATCTCGGCTGAGGTAGTCCGCAAGCTGATAGATGATGCCAGCACATATCTGGGGGAACCAGTGAGGCAAGCGGTAATTACCACCCCTGCCTATTTCAATGACTCTCAACGCCAGGCCACCAAAGATGCCGGTAGAATTGCCGGGATTGAAGTTGTGCGAATTATCAACGAGCCAACGGCGGCTGCCCTCGCTTACGGACTTGACAAGAAAACTAACGAAACTGTCTTGGTATTTGACTTAGGTGGTGGGACGTTTGATGTGTCTATCCTAGAAGTGGGTGATGGTGTGTTTGAAGTGAAAGCCACCAGTGGCGACACCCACTTGGGCGGTGATGACTTTGATAAGAGAATCGTAGACTGGCTAGCAACCGAATTCCAGCGTAACGAAGGCATCGACCTCCGTAAAGACAAACAAGCCCTGCAACGCCTCACCGAAGCAGCAGAAAAAGCCAAAATTGAACTGTCAAGCGCAACACAGACGAACATTAACTTACCTTTTATTACCGCAACCCCGGAAGGCCCGAAACATCTAGATATGACCTTAACGCGGGTACAGTTCGAGCAAATGTGCGCCGACTTGTTCGATCGCTGTCGTATTCCTGTCGAACAAGCTCTGCGCGATGCTAAACTGAGTCCCGCAGATATTGACGAAGTAATCCTAGTGGGTGGTGCAACTCGAATGCCGGCTGTCCAGCAACTGGTACGGCAGATAATAGGCAAAGACCCACACCAGGGTGTCAACCCGGATGAAGTCGTAGCAGTGGGTGCAGCGATTCAGGCAGGTGTGCTTGGGGGTGAGGTAAAAGACGTACTGCTCCTAGATGTCACGCCGTTGTCGCTGGGTGTTGAAACTCTAGGTGGTGTGACGACCAAGATTATTCCGCGCAATACCACTGTCCCAGTGAAGAAGTCTGAGGTGTTCTCAACGGCGGCTGACGCACAAACAAACGTAGAAATCCATGTTCTGCAAGGCGAACGCGAAATGGCATCCGACAACAAGAGTCTGGGAACCTTCCGACTAGATGGGATTCCTCCAGCTCCCAGAGGTATGCCACAGATCGAAGTTACCTTTGACATTGATGCTAACGGGATTCTGTCAGCAACTGCCAGAGAAAAAGCCACAGGTAAAGAACAGTCTATTAGCATCACAGGTGCGTCTACCCTCGATAAATCTGAAGTCGAGCGGATGGTGAAAGAAGCCGAGCGCAATGCGGAAGAAGACCGTAGGCGGCGCGAACAAATTGATACCAAAAATATGGCCGATTCCGTCGCCTATCAAGCCGAGAAACAGCTTCAAGATTTGGGCGACAAAGTGCCACCAGCAGACAAGTCCCGCGTGGAAGGCTTAATTCGAGACTTGCGTCAGGCAATTGAGCAGAACAACATCGATCGTATGAAGTCCCTCACCAACGAAATTCAACAAGCCCTGATGCAAATCGGCACTGCGGTCTACTCACAAGCAGGTGCATCTCCAGATGGCGGTACCTCCCCAGACGGACAACGCAGTGGTGAAGATGTCATTGATGCAGACTTCGTGGAACAAAAGTAACAAGACGCAGCAAGCAGTCCGTTGCTCTGGTTCTCAGAGTTAAAAGAACTGCTTTAGCGAGCCTGCGTGCGTCATCCTCTGGGTGACGCAGTGAAATTATCAAATACTCTCTTCCTATCCCCGCGTCCTTAAATCTGCTCCACACTTCGTGATGTTATGTAGTTTTTTGATTTGGAGTAATTTTTATGACTTCTACATCTGAAAAAACCGCCCTCAAAAGTGTCTCTGCTATCTTCAAAGATGAGAAGAAGATGCAAGAAGTGGTTGAGCGTCTAATCGATCGCGGCATTCCCAAAGATAACATTTCGATTATTGGTCGCGACTTCCACGCCGAAACTCGCATCTCCGGATTTGTGACTAAAGAAGATGTGATCTTGGATGGACTCGCCACCGGAGCGATTTTCGGATCGCTATTTGGTTCTTTGTTGGCTTTACTTACGGGCGTGGGTGTGTTGTTCATTCCCTTTTTGGGAACCGTAGTAGCAGCAGGCCCTTTGGGAGCAGCATTATTAGGAGCGGCAGGCGGTGCTTTATATGGTTCCTTGGGAGCAGGCATTGGATCTGCCTTAATCGCAATGGGTATGCCGGAGGACAAAGCTACTATTTACGAAACACGCCTGAAAGCAGGTGAGTTTTTACTGGTCGCGGAAGTGCCACAAGAACAAGCAGACGAAGTTGTCTCACTGTTAGAAAGTGCGGGTGCGGAAGAAGTCGCTATCACTGACATGAAGATTCCCCGTCAACCAAAAGGTGAACTGGCAGATGATGAGCAGATTTCACCAGAAATTAGAGCAAATCTGTCGGACGACGCGCAAAAAACTTTTGTTGATACCTACAATCGGTCGTTCAGAGAAGCCAATGGAAAAGATAATGCCTTGGCGAAAGCTTGGGATCGGGTCAAACAGATGTTCGATCGCGACGAAAAAGGCACTTATTCCAGGTCTAAAGTCAGATCGTAAATTTCCAGAGTTGCGATCGCTTCCAGCGGGCGCTCTGCGCCATCGCCTGGGCGTGGGGCGTAGCCCATCGCGACGAACAAGGCACTTATTCCAGTCACAAAACAACTTAAAAAACTAGGAGAACCATCATGAACTGAGATCGCCGACTCCTTAAAGGGCTGCAAGTTTCGATCGTGGGCTTTCTTTTTTCCTCCCTTGAGTACTTGTGGGAGCCAATGCCATGTTCTTGCGCCCCGTGAAACTAGCTGAGGGGGCCTGAAATGAAATTTAGTTGTTCAAACCATAGAAAGAGGATAAACAAGCTATGGTAAGCAATCGTGGAGTAGTCTATATGGGTCCTCGGAAAGTCGAGGTTCAAAGTATCGACTTCCCAAAACTAGTTGACCCTCGTGGCAAGAAGTGCGAGCACGGTGTCATTCTCAAGGTGGTCACCACGAACATCTGCGGTAGCGACCAGCACATCTACCGGGGCCGCTTCGCCGCTCCAGAGGGGATGACGCTGGGTCATGAAATTACTGGTGAGGTCGTCGAGGTGGGCCGGGACGTGGAGTTTATTCAGGTCGGCGATCTCGTCTCGGTTCCATTTAACGTCGCCTGCGGCCGCTGCCGCAACTGCAAGGAGCGACACACCGACATTTGCATGAACACTAACCCTGACTTCCCGTGCGGAGCCTACGGCTTCAACCTGGGCGGCTGGCCAGGCGGGCAGACCGAGTACCACATGGTCCCCTACGCTGACTTCCAACTGCTGAAGTTCCCCGACAAGGACCAGGCGATGGAGCGCATCCATGACCTCACCCTCCTCTCGGACATCCTGCCCACGGGCTACCATGGGTGTGTCATTGCGGGAGTTGGAACGGGATCCACGGTGTACATTGCAGGGGCAGGACCGGTGGGTCGGTGTGCCGCCGCCAGTGCCCGCCTCTTAGGGGCCTCCGCCATCATCGTCGGGGACATAAACCAGACCCGATTGCAGCTGGTGAAGAAGTCGGGTTACGAGACTGTGGACCTGACGCAAGACGTGCCGCTGGCCGATCAAATCGAGTCGATCCTTGGCGTTCGCGAAGTGGACTGCGGGGTGGATGCCGTGGGGTTCGAAGCCCACGGCCATGGGAAAGACGCTGGCGAGCAGCCGGAGGCTGTATTGAACGACCTGATGTCGGTGGTTCGCTTCGGCGGGGGAATGGGCATCCCTGGCATTTACACTAGCCTCGACCCCGGTGGTCCCACGGACCTGGCTAAGCAGGGGAAGTTGATCCTCGACTTCGGCAAGGCATGGATCAAGTCGCAGTTCGCCATGTGGGGGCAGTGCCCGGTGATGAAGTACCACCGACTCCTGATGCTGGCCATCCTTGGGGGCCGGATGGACTACCTGAGCGAGGTCACAAACATCGAGTTCATCTCGCTCGACCAAGCACCAGAGGCGTACCGGACATTCGACCAAGGGGCACCGAAAAAGTTCGTCATCGACCCGCACAACAGCACCAAGAAAGCTGCATAGAGCAGGATCATCCTGTGGCAGAAGCAGGTGTTAGAGCCTTTGAAATGAAATTTAGCAGTTTTAAACCATAAGAGTAGCTCAAAGGAGAAACTAACCATGACAACTGCAACCGCAACCCGAACTGACGAGGAAATCCAAAAGGATGTGCTGAATGAGTTGAAGTGGGATCCCCGCGTCCAGTCTACCGAAATCGGCGTGGCCGTCAAAGACGGTGTTGTTACGCTCACAGGCTGGGTCGATTCCTTTTACAAGCGCTGGGCTGCCGAAGAAGCTGCCCACCGCGTCCGTGGCGTACTGGCTGTGGCCAACGACATCGAGGTTCGGCTGCCGGTCTCTGCCGAGCGCACTGACGCCGACATTGCCGCAGCCGCCATTCATGCGCTGGAGTGGGATGCCGACGTGTCCATCGATAATCTCGACGTCACGGTCTCCAAGGGCTGGGTCACGCTCAGGGGTGTGGTCGAGTGGGAGTACCAGAAGCGCGATGCCGAGCAGGTTGTCCGCCGCCTGAAAGGCGTCAAGGGGGTGACCAACTTGCTCACCATCAAGCCCCGCGTGTCGCCGTCGGAACTCAAGAAGAAAATTGAGCAGGCGCTGGTGCGCAGCGCGGAGACCGACGCGCTGCGGATCGCGGTCGAGGTGGAGGGGAGCAAGGTCATCCTGAGGGGGACGGTGCGCTCCTGGGCTGAGAAGCAAGAGGCGGAGCGGGCAGCGTGGTCAGCACCAGGAATCACCTCGGTGGAAAACCGGATCGCGATCTCGCCCTAAGCCTGACCGTCACAACGGCCGCCTCTACTATCATCGATTGCTGAACAGAAATCTCGACGGTCAATTCATCGCTCACCTCACCCGCATGTACATATTAACTAGCGTGTTGTACTTCTTAGCACTTGTGCTGTCGTTGTGGAACGGTATCGCCGGATTGGTGTTATGCGTGGGATTGACATTACTATACACGCTGCCGCCGAAAAAGCCAGTGTATCGTAGCGGCGCATAAACGTGAGATCTCCCGAGGACATTAAGAACGAGCCTGAGGATGGAGAGTGAGGATCGCATCGGCGCGTTCGCGCAGCGTACACAGAGTGTAATCGCGCAGTGTACACGAAGTGTAATTGCTAACTTGCAAAAGAAAAGAATCTAATCAGGAGAACAAGCATGGAACAGCGTCGGTTTGGTTCCACAAAGCGTGAGGTGGCAGCGATCGGTCAAGGGACTTGGTACATCGATCGCAGCGATCGCGCCTCCGCAATCGCCACGCTGCGTCGAGGTCTCGATCTCGGCATGACCCATATTGACACCGCCGAGATGTACGGCATCGCCGAGGAAGTGGTCGCCGAGGCGATCGTCGGGCGACGCGATGAGGTCTTCCTGGTCTCCAAGGTACTTCCCGAGAATGCCTCTCGGCGCGGGACGATGGCGGCTTGCGAGAAGTCGCTTGCTCGCCTCAAAACCGATCGACTGGACTGCTACCTCTTGCACTGGCGCAGTCAGCACCCGTTGGAGGACACAATTGCCGCCTTCGAGCAGCTTCAGCACGAGGGAAAGATTCTCTCCTGGGGAGTGAGCAACTTCGATCTACCCGACCTTGAAGATGCCCGGGCAATCGCCGGCGAGGGTCGTTTCGTCTGCAACCAGGTTCTTTATCATTTGAAAGAGCGGGCGATCGAGCATGCCGTGATTCCTTGGTGTGAGAAGCATGGCGTCGCCGTGGTCGCCTACAGCCCGTTCGGTCACGGGCACTTCCCAGATCCGCACACGACCGGAGGCCGCGTGCTGCAGGAAATCGCCGCCGCGCACAACGCGACCCCTCGCCAGGTTGCGCTTCGGTTCCTAGTGCGGCGGCCCTCGCTCTTCGCAATCCCCAAGGCCTCTAGCCCCGAGCACGCAGCCGAAAACGCCGGGGCTGGGGAGCTCCAGTTGACCGAAGCCGAGCTCGATCGGATCGATAAAGCTTTCCCGCCCGGTCTTCGTCCCCACGTGCTTCCAATGCTGTAGCTGGCCTGCAACCAACGAAGAGGCAAGGGAGCAGTCCAAGTGGAGCAGGGGAGAAGCCTCTGGTACAAGACCAAAGGAAAAACTAATGGGCTAGTGAAGGCTTACTAGTCCGCCAAGACAACTTTGCATTGTGGTCAGCAGAGGAGCGGAGGGGCAGAGGGGCACAGGAGAAACAACTTTTACAACAACTCTCCCCTGCTCCCCTGCCCACCTCCACATAGCAATTTTGGGTTGGTGAACTATTAGAAGTAGATCGAACAATTGTTCGATCGCGATGAAAAAAACACCTATTCCAAACCCAAAACAAATTAACAAACAAGGAGAAGATTATGACCTCTACGACATTGAATCAGCCCAATCCTCAATCTCAGCAGGAGATTGAACAGGAGAGGCAAAAGGCAACGAATGAGGCTCAAAGTTCCCTAGATCGGGACGCAATCGCCGCGCTCGAAGAAACTCGCAATGCAATCAACGCCATCGATCGGGAAAACACTCAGGAAACCATTCAAGCTCTGGAACGGGCAACTGGAAAACTTGATATTCTTCTGGCACGTTACCCTGAACTGGCTCTGGTTCCTGTGTCAACTCAGATAACCATTATCGATCTTGCTCCTCGGGATTTTGATTTGATTGAGCCAATTCGCGATGAAGCTAAGAGGGCTGTGAATGAGGAAGATTTTCCGACTGGGCGTGCACTGTTGCACAACCTAGTGAGCGAGATTCGCACATCAACCGTCAATCTGCCACTTGAGACGTATCCTGATGCCATCAAGGAGGCCGCCCGATTGTTGCATCAAGGGAGAACCGATGAAGCCAGAGCGGTAATACAACTGGCACTCTCAACTCTGGTGGTGACAGAACAATCTCGACCCATTCCACTGATTAATGCCCTTACTGAACTAGCTGCTGCAATCGCTTTAGCCCCTCAAGGACAGGATCAACAGAATCAGGACCAGCAAAATCGGGACCAAGTACTGCGGTTGCTGGAAGATGCTCGCACCCAACTCAAGCTGGCGAGAGAACTGGGCTATGCTAGACGCGATCCCGAGTACAAAGAACTTGACCGGGCAATCAGAGACATTGAGCGGCAAATCAGGGCAAAGGAGAAAACAGAAAGTCCATTTGCCAAACTCCGGGAAAAGTTCTCTAATTTCTTCAACCGGGTGTCCAGAGTCAACAGACCATCTCATGAAAGTCAGCAAACCCAAAGTCAGCAAACAGCTAATGCTTGATTGGGTTTAAACCTATCAAGGTGAGGGTTAGCCATGCTGCAACCCCGATCGACAGTGGCAACTTGCAAAACACCGATTTGGATAAGGTTTCCAAATCGGCAACAATTCTCTACAGCACGCTTGTGACCAAAGAAAGGGTATAAGGGTGTGGGGGAGCCACTGCGGTGGTGTTAGCGTAGCGGTAGCGACGCAGGAGCGTCGGCAGTCCGGTCTTGGGGGTTCTCCCCCAATCCCCACTTCGTGGGGACCCCGAGTCCCCCAGAAGGAACTGCCGAAAGGGTTTCCCTGCATAAAGCACCTAGCGTCGGGTTAAGCGCGTTGTAGCGACTGGCATCAAGTGGCGTTGTAGGGGAAAACCTGAATAATCCTTAGACCCAAAAAGGTACAGATGTTCGATCGCGACGAAAAAGGCATCTATTCCAGGCGCAAAGCAAGTTTACAAACCGGAGAACGATCGTGAACCAATATCACAGATTCTTTAGAAGGCTGCAAGTCCTGTTAGTGGGTATTCTTTTCTCCACGCTTTTATTCATCGCTCCCGTTCATGCAGTTAGCTCTGCTGCGGTATCTCCTGAAAGATTGAATCAGCTTGATACTAGTCTTCAGCAGGAGATTGAAAAGGAGAGGCAACAGGCAACAGCTGAGGCTGAAAGTAAACTGGATCGAGAAGCGATCGCCGCAATCGAAGAAACTAAAAAAGCGATCGCTGCCATTGAGCGGGGAAAGACTCAAGAAGCAATTGCTGCCCTAGAACGAGCAACTGGAAAAATTGACATTCTAGTAGCACAATACCCTAAACTAGCTCTAATTCCGGTGGCGGCTGAGGTAGCGATAATCGATTTTGCCCCTCAGGATTTTAATTTGGTTGACCGAATTCGCAAACAAGTTAAGGGTGTTGCAATTGCAGAAGATTTTCCGGCGGCTCGCGAACTGTTGAACAACCTGATAAGCGAGATTCGCACAGCAATCGTCAATCTGCCATTAGAGAGATATCCAGATGCAACAAAGCAAGCAGCTCGGTTGTTGAACGAAGGCAAAATTGATGAAGCCAAAGGCGTGCTGCAACTTGCGCTCTCAACTTTAGTGGTGACAGAACAAGCTCGACCCCTGCCGCTAGTCAAAGCCCATACCGATCTAGTGACTTCGGTTACTTTAGCAGATAAGGATCGCGACGCAGCACAGAGGTTGCTAGAAGATGCTCGTGACCAACTCAAGTTAGCTCAAGAACTAGGATATGCCAGAGGCGATCGCGAGTATGCAGCATTTGACAAAGCAATTAAAAATCTAGAGCGGCAAGTTAAGGCACGTGAGAACACAGCAGGCGCATTTGCCAAGCTTCAAGAACAATTCTCTAGTTTCTTCAACCGAGTATCCGAAGTCGTTAAACCAGATGATTCCTCAAATAGGGCATAAGCCAGGAATGAAAGGGAAAAGGTTAAAGGGTAAAGGGAAATGGCACTAAGAAAAGCGTAAATCCTTCGTATTCCTGGCTTTTGGGTGTGGGGTGTAGGGTGTGGGGAATTAAGAAGATGTTGAACTCCTTGACGCAGTTGCATTCAATTATCTGAAACACTACACCCAACACCCAACACCCAACACCCAACACTATGCCCTGACAAGGTTTCACCTTTTCTTCGTGCCATTCGGGTAAAGGGTAAAGCCATAATAAATTACATTAATACTACTTTCTTGCCCTTTTCCCCTTACCCCTTATCTTCCTCATGCCCCTCTGCCCACCCGTCCCATCGCGTTAATTTCAAGAGGTGCTGATGGTTGCAGCAACCGATTTCAAAGATTATTACGAAATTCTGGGTGTTAGTAAGAACGCCACTCCGGAGGATATCAAAAAAGCCTACCGGAAATTGGCACGGAAACATCACCCAGACTTAAATCCTAACGATAAGCAAGCCGAAGCGCGGTTCAAAGAAATTAACGAAGCTCATGAAGTGCTGTCCGACCCGGAAAAACGCCAGAAGTATGACCAGTATGGTCAGTACTGGCAACAGGCTGCGGCGGGTGCGCCTCCACCCAGAGGGGCGGGTACACAAGGTTATGACTTTAGCCAGTATGGCAACTTTAATGATTTCATTGATGAATTGCTGGGAGGGTTAGGTCGCAGTGGCGGTCGTACAAGGCAGCGCACAGCTAATTATCGCACTACAAGAAGACCAGAAGGATTCCGGGAATACGCCGGCTTTGGCTATGGAGAAGACCCCTTCGGCCGCTTCACTGAAGTTCCCGCACAGGATACAGAAGCAGCGATCGCTCTCACTTTTTCTGAAGCGTTTCACGGTACACAGAAGCAGCTACAAATTGATGGAGAAACTATCACTGTTCGCATTCCGCCGGGAGTAAAATCGGGAAGCCGCATTCGAGTCAAAGGCAAAGGACAGATGAGTCCTTTTAGTCAGCAACGCGGCGATTTGTATCTGACAATTGAATTATTGCCCCATCCTTTCTTCAAATTTGAGGGCGACAATCTTGCTTGCGAAGTACCTGTCAGCCCAGAGGAAGCTGTACTTGGCGTACAAATAGATGTTCCTACGCCCGATGGCAAGGTAACGATGAAGATTCCGGCTGGTGTGGATTCCGGCCAAGCACTCCGGCTACGTGGCAAGGGCTGGCGCGATCCAAAAGGCAATCGTACCGCTTTGATTGTGCGGTTAAAAATTGTGACACCCAAAGATTTGAGTCCCCAAGAAAGAGAGTGCTATGAAAAATTGCGACAAGTTAGCAGTTTTAATCCCCGTCAAGGCTTAGAAGAGGTGCGATTATGATTTCTAACCTGAGCTTGTCTTGCGTGGTGTGGTCAGAAGCAGGCGATCGCCTCTATAGTTTCGAGCAAGCCGCCTACCTCACCCAAACCTCGGTTTTATTACTAGAACGATTTGCCCACCTGGGACTAATTGAACCTGTAGGAATCATGCTGCGCCCACAGGATATGTTTCGCGTTGTGCAGATTCAAAGGTTGCACCGCGATCTGAACTTGAATTGGGCCGGAGCAGCAATGGTGCTAGATATGGTAACTGAAATTGCCCAACTCAAGGCGCAACTGCACGCCTACCGTGCTGAATTACAAATTCGTAATTAAGAGCGTTAACAAAATAATTTATTTCTCAGCTAAGGGGCACGATTATGCAACCAACCAATCCCGAGCAATTTACCGAAAAAGCCTGGGAAGCCCTTGTTCGGACTCCCGAAATTGCCAAGCAGTTTCAGCATCAGCAGATTGAGAGCGAACATTTGATGCTAGCGCTACTGGAACAGGAAGGACTCGCCAGTTCTATTTTCAACAAAGCCGGGGTAAATGTTCAAAAACTACACGAGCGCACTATCGACTTCATCAACCGTCAGCCCAAAGTATCGGGGGCTAGCAGTGGTTCGGTATACATCGGACACAGTTTAGAGACGCTGCTCGATCGCGCCGAACAATACCGCAAAGAGTTTGGTGATGAATATATTTCTATTGAACATTTAATACTTGCCTTTGCCAAAGACGATCGCTTTGGTAAAGGGTTGTTTCAAGAATTTGGACTGGATGAAAAAAAACTCCGCAACATCATTCAACAGATTCGAGGGAGTCAAAAAGTGACAGATCAAAACCCGGAAGTTAAATATGAAGCGCTAGAAAAATACGGACGCGATTTAACTCAATTGGCACATGAGGGCATACTCGACCCAGTGATTGGACGAGATGATGAAATTCGCCGCACGATTCAAATCCTTTCTCGTCGGACTAAAAATAACCCCGTGCTGATTGGTGAACCCGGTGTCGGTAAAACGGCAATTGTAGAAGGATTAGCGCAGCGCATTGTCAGTGGTGATGTCCCGGAATCATTGCGCGATCGCAAACTAATAGCTTTAGACATGGGTGCGTTAATTGCCGGAGCCAAATACCGGGGAGAATTTGAAGAACGCCTGAAAGCTGTCTTAAAAGAAATCCAAGAAGCACAGGGACAAATTGTCTTGTTCATTGACGAAATTCACACTGTAGTTGGTGCGGGTGCAACGCAAGGATCGATGGATGCTAGCAACTTGCTCAAGCCGATGCTCGCTCGCGGCGAATTGCGCTGTATTGGTGCCACCACGCTAGATGAATACCGCAAGTACATTGAAAAAGATGCGGCTTTGGAACGTCGTTTTCAGCAGGTGTATGTCGATCAGCCCAGTGTGGAAGATACCATCTCAATTCTGCGCGGTTTGAAAGAGCGCTACGAGTTACACCACGGCGTGAAGATTTCTGATAGTGCGTTAGTTGCGGCAGCTACTCTGTCTGCAAGATATATTAGCGATCGCTTCCTACCCGACAAAGCTATTGATTTGGTGGATGAAGCTGCGGCTAAACTAAAAATGGAAATTACTTCTAAACCAGAAGAATTAGACGAAATCGATCGCAAAATTCTGCAACTGGAAATGGAGCGGCTGTCACTGCAAAAAGAAACAGACAGTGCTTCCAGAGAGCGGTTAGAACGCCTAGAAAGAGAACTTGCGGAGTTAAAAGAACGGCAAGTTGCTCTCAATGCTCAATGGCAGGCAGAGAAGCAAATTATCGATCGCATTCGCCAAATTAGACAAGAGATTGAGCGTGTCAATGTAGAAATTCAGCAAGCCGAACGCGATTACGACCTCAACCGGGCAGCAGAACTGAAATACAGCAAACTCACACAGCTGCAACGACAACTAAAAGAAGCCGAAGCGCGACTAGCCCAAATCCAGACTAGCGGTAAATCTCTGTTGCGTGAAGAAGTCACCGAAGCTGACATTGCCGAAATTATCTCCAAGTGGACGGGTATTCCGTTGAGCAGACTGGTTGAATCGGAAATGCAAAAACTCTTGCATCTGGAAGAAGAGCTACATAAACGTGTGATTGGTCAGGAAGAAGCTGTAAGAGCTGTTGCCGATGCAATTCAACGTTCCCGTGCTGGGTTGGCAGACCCAAATCGTCCCATTGCTAGCTTTATTTTCTTAGGCCCGACCGGGGTGGGAAAAACAGAACTGGCAAAAGCTTTAGCGGTATATCTGTTTGATACCGAAGATGCACTGGTGCGGATCGATATGTCCGAATACATGGAGAAACACACTGTTGCCCGTCTCATCGGTGCGCCTCCAGGTTACGTGGGCTATGAAGAAGGCGGACAACTCACCGAAGCGATTCGCCGCCGACCTTATTCTGTAATTCTGTTTGACGAAATTGAGAAAGCTCATCCTGATGTATTCAACGTCCTGCTGCAAATCCTGGATGATGGTCGCCTAACTGATTCTCAGGGACGCACAGTAGATTTTAAAAATACGATCGCGATTATGACCAGCAATATTGGTTCAATATACATTTTGGATGTGGCAGGAGACGATAGCAAGTACGAACAAATGCGCGATCGCGTCATGGAAGCAGTGCGAGAAAGTTTCCGCCCCGAATTCCTCAACCGCATTGATGAAATCATTATCTTCCATAGCTTGCGGAAGGACGAGTTGCGCGAAATTGTCAAACTACAAGTGCAGCATTTAGAGGAGCGATTGCGCGAGCGTAAACTCTCGCTCAAAATCTCCGACGAGGCTCTCGATTGGATTGTTCAGGTCGGTTATGACCCAGTTTACGGTGCTCGTCCCTTGAAGCGGGCGATTCAGCGAGAACTAGAAACTCCGATTGCTAAAGCGATTCTACGCGGCGAGTTCCACGAAGGCGACACAATCTACGTCCATGTGGAACACGAACGACTGGTGTTGAAACGCTTATCACCTGAACTGGTCAATGCTTAGAGGGGGCAGAGGAGTACAAGGGAGACATAACTCTTGGAAAGACTTGGGTTAATCGCGTCTCTCTTTCAAGATTTAACAACATATCAAAACATTTTTTGAAAAGCTATGACTTCTGAAGATTTTAGAGAAACCAGAACAAATTCAGTATTGCCAATTGTCTTAGGTGTTTTGATGATTCTGCTGGGAATTGCAGCGATCGCAGAACCATTTGTTGCCACTATTGCCATCACAATCGTATTCTCCTGGACTTTAATTATTGCTGGCATCGTCCGAATTGTTCATGCATTTCAATCACGTCACAAACGAGGCTTCTGGACAACACTAGTAGTTGGTATTCTATACGTAATTGGTGGAATTTTGTTGCTTAGCAACATCTTTGGTGCTGCGCTCTCTCTCACTTTGGCTTTTGGATTTATCATTTTTATTGAGGGTGTATTGGAGGTAATTGCAGCATTTCAAATGCGTCGAGATCCAAACTGGGGTTGGGTACTATTTAGCGGTATCATGGCTATTATTCTAGGGATTTTGATTCTGTATCAATGGCCTGTCAGCGCAGTTTGGGTATTGGGAGTATTTGTAGGGATTAATTTTTTGTTTACGGGTGTTTGGATGATTATGCTTCCATTAGCTTCTCGTAGCCGTACTGACCATAGGGCAAGAGTTTAAAGGAGTTATCAGTTATCAAAGTTTGAGTTGGGGTCTAAATCTCCAACTCAAACGTAGCACGCAATAGTGGTGAGGAACTTTGACTCCCAACTGAAAAACAGTTTACTGTTAACTATTTACTAATTTGTTGAAATAACTTTCGGTTTGATCGAAAATTTTGGGTCTAAAACCCCGTCCTTTAACGAAGTGGAGGACGGCATTACACAGCTATAGGCTTAGTGTAAAATACTTCTATGCTAAACATGACCTGGGAATTTAAGTTAAAACCAACTCCAAAGCAGATCGATATCATCGAAGGAATATTCGATGTGTGTCGCAAAGTGTGGAACTTTGCTTTACGCGAAAGAAAGGACTGGTTAAATTCCCGCAAGTCGCCTGTTAACGCTTGTTCCATTGTTCAGGAATACATTCTTGGTGCTGATGAACCATACCCTAGTTACCACACTCAAGCCAAGCGGTTAACTCTTGCCAAAGAGCAATTCCCCCTTCTCAAGCAAGTACATTCGCAAGTCCTCCAACAAGTCTTAAGGACATTGGACAGGGCATTTGAGGACATGAGAGCGAAGAAATTAGGGTTTCCTCGCTTCAAAAATAAATACCGAATGCGGTCAATTGTATTTCCTCAATTGGGCAAAAATCCAATTCAAGGCAGTTTGCTCAAACTACCTCAACTAGGGTGGATTGGTTTACGTTTGTCCCGTCCAATTCCAGAAGGGTTTGAGATTAAACAAGCCAGGATTGTGCGACGGGCATCAGGCTACTTTGTCATGTTGGCATTACAGTTAGATGTATCACTACCAGATACACCAATATCCGGTCATCCCCGAGGGTTAGATTTAGGGTTTGATAAGTTTGTAGCCACGAGTGATAACGAACAAATTAATAGACCTCGCTTTTTGCAAACATTACAACGCGAGCTGCAATTGCTGCAACGTAGGTTAAAGCATAAGAAAAAAGGGTCTAATAATCGACACAAACTCAATCGTAAAATAGCGAGAATTCATCAGCGAATTACTGACACGAGGAAAGACTGGCATTTTAAACTGGCTAACCGTCTTTGTGATGGTGCAGGAATGATATTTGTTGAAGACATTGACTTTCGTTGTTGGGCGAGAGGGATGTTTTCAAAACATAGTGCCGACGCTGGTTTTGGACAATTCGTTCACATCCTACAATGGGTGTGTTTTAAGCGAGGTGTATTCTTTGCCAAGGTAGATAAAAACTATACTTCGCAGCAGTGTCCCGAATGTGGGACGCATACGGGCAAGAAGGAATTGAGCCAACGTATTCATTGTTGTCCGGTGTGTTTCTACACTACTTCGCGGGATGTAGCGGCAGCACAGGTGGTTAGAAATCGCGGCTTGGAATTAGTTTCCAGTTCTGCGGCAGGTCTTGTCGTGGAAGTAAAACAAAATGTCTGTAGACCGGATGCGGCGGGGACTAGCAGTAACGTTAGTCTAGCTGGCACGGGACGAAGCAGAAAACTCAACAAGTGATTGTTGGGAATCCCCGCACCTTTCAGGTCGGGGAGGATGTCAATGGTGAGCTAGTGCTGCCTCACTGAAATAAGGATAATATGATTACAACAGATAACAAGCACGCTGTTGGAGTATTTACTAACCGTAAAGCAGCGGAGCAATCAGTTAATGAATTGAAAGCCTCAAGCTTTCCAATGGAAAAAGTTGCGATTTTTGCAAAATTTGCAGATCGCATAAGTCCTATTGGCGAAGTATCAGTCAGTTCGCGTATCAACAATCAAAGTGTAGATACAACTGGAGCAGTTGGTGACGCTTTAGCTACAAGTTTTTGGGGAAGCGTATTAGTTGGTCTTAGCAGTTTGGTACTTCCTGGCGGTATTGGAGTAATAATTGCAGTCGGTTCGGTTGGAACAGCATTCATTATCAGTGTAGCGGGTGTTGCAGTTAGTACTATAGCCACAAATCATTTAGTAAAGGTGCTAGCTAGTTTAGGTATTCCTGAAGACCGAGCTAGACGTTATTGCGATCGCATCCAGTGTTGTGAATATTTACTAGTACTAAAAGGCAAAGATGAGGAGATTCAAAATGCTGAAGTTATTTTGAAGAAGCATGATATTAACTATTGGGGTATCTATGAGCTACCACAGGTTTAAATAAGCCTTCTTGGGTGGCCGCCGAGATACGGATACCGTTGGCGAAATATTGAGCGAAGGTGCTTCTGCGCCTTTGGTGGGTGCAGACCGTGAGAAGAGTCGGCGCGAAAAACAAACACTTGTCTAGGGCTTGTTCGAGAATGTTGCAAGGAGAATCATGGACGACAATCAAGAACGACAAGACTTCGATCTAACTGAAAGCGATGAGCAACTCAGCGCGGACGAAAAAACAATACTCGACGAACTCGGTATTGTCGGTGCTGCTCGCCGAAAATTCTTGGGGGGGAACATGGCTGCAACACTCGGCACCTTCGCCTTCCACCTGCTGGCTAAAGAGGAGGTCTTTGCCACGCTCGCCGCTTCGCCCGACGCAGTTTTCGCTTCGACCGCTGGGGTGGAAAACGCCGTTAAAGTCCTGTTGAAAATCAACGGCTCTACTCAACACCTGGAAGTGGATTCGCGCACGGTGCTGCTCGATGCTCTACGCGAAAGACTTGGATTGACCGGCACCAAAAAAGGGTGCGATCAAGGACAGTGCGGTGCTTGTACAGTCATCGTTGACGGACGCCGCGTGCTTTCGTGTCTGACACTTGCCGCGAGCTGCGAGGGAAAAGAGGTGACGACCATCGAAGGGCTGGCTGACGGCGACAATCTTCATCCGATGCAGGCGGCGTTCATCAAACACGACAGCTTCCAGTGCGGCTACTGCACGCCGGGGCAGATATGTTCGGCAGTGGCGCTTTTGCAGGAAGCTAAAAACGGCGACGTGAGTCACGTCACTAACAATTTGCGGACGAGTCCCCAGAATTTAGAGCTCTCTGATGAAGAAATCAGAGAACGCATGAGCGGCAACATTTGCCGTTGCGGCGCTTATCCAGGAATCGTTGCGGCAATCAGAGAAGTTCATTCCGGGCGCGAAACAGCCCAGACCAGGCATTTTCCAAGCGATGAAGAAATTGCCATTGCATTCAATGAGGGCAAAGCCGATGAAATCGTTCAAATATTCTAGCGCAACCGACACAGCAAGCGCCGTTGGCACTGTTTCCGCTAATCAAACGGCACAGTTTCTCGCAGGCGGGACAAATTTGATTGATTTGATGAAAGAATACGTCGAGCGTCCCAGCGAACTTGTTGACATCTTAGGTTTGAATCTGGCGGAAATTCGATCGACCTCGAACGGAATTTCTATCGGCGCGTTAGCCAAAAATACTGATACGGCTAACCATGCGCTCGTCCGGCAAAATTACCCGCTTCTGTCAATGGCGATTTTAGCTGGTGCCACCGTACAGCTTCGCAATATGGCGACCAACGGGGGAAATTTAATGCAGCGCACCCGTTGCCAGTATTTTTACGACATCGCTATGCCGTGTAACAAACGCGAGCCTGGCAGCGGATGCGGAGCTATTCAGGGACTTAATCGCATTCATGCCATTTTTGGCTACAGCGATAAATGCGTGGCGACTTACCCGGGCGATATGGCGAATGCGCTTTATGCGCTTGATGCAGTAGTGAGGATTCGCGGCACGAACGGGCAAGAACGCACAATCCCGATCCAGGATTTTCATCGCTTGCCGGGCGACACGCCGGAAAAAGATAACAATCTTCAGCATGGGGAATTGATCGTTGCCATCGAAATGCCGAGGAATAACTTCGCCGACAAGTCTTATTACCTAAAAGTTCGCGATCGCACTTCATATGCTTTCGCACTGGTTGCCGTGGCTGCTGCTTTAGAAACAAGAGGCAACAACATCAAACAGGCACGCGTTGTTTTGGGAAGCGTCGCGCATAAACCTTGGCGTTCAGCCGAAGCGGAAAGAGTTTTGATCGGAAAACCAGCGACGGAAGAAACTTTTCGGGCTGCTGCCGAAGTGGCTTTCAAAGATGCGAAACCGCTTGAACATAACGGTTATAAAGTCGAACTCGGAAAACGCGCCATTGTTCTCGCTTTGCAGCGAGCGATGTCGGGCGGTGTTGCGTAAGTAGGGAGAATAAAAGAAATGGCAAGATACATCGGAAAAGAAATGAGCCGCGTAGACGGCATCGCAAAAGTGACGGGCAAGGCAAAATACGCCGCAGAATTTCAGGTTTCCAATCTCGCTTACGGTTTTATCGTGCTGGGAACCGTAGCAAAGGGCACGATTAAATCAATCGACACGCGTGAGGCTGAACGCGCTGCGGGTGTAATTCGCGTCTTCACGCACCTGAACACACCAAAGCTCGATCCGAAGTTTTCCATGGTGCAGGCTCCGTCGCGCGCTACCGATGAGCACGACAAGTCGTTTCGGGCGCTCCAGTCCGACAAAATCTTCTTCAATATGCAGCCTGTGGCACTCGTCGTCGCCGAGACATACGAGCAAGCGCGTTATGCGGCACGTCTGGTCAAAGTCTCCTACAACACAGAGCCGCACACGACCGACACCGAGGCGGTGCGAGCGATCGCGCGCGTCCCCACCCAAGCGCCGCCTCTAGAGCCGCCCGGTAATCCCGAAGAGACTCAGCCGTTAGTTGTTGAACATACTTTAACGCGCGGTAATCCCGAAGAGACGATGCGTACAGCGGCTGTGAAGGTAGAGGCCGAGTACCGCATTCCTATCGAGCACCACAACCCCATAGAGCCGCACGCGGCCATCGCGGTCTGGCAAGGCGACAAGCTCACGATCTTCGACAAGACGCAGGGGGTCTATGGCGTGCGCGCACATTTGGCTTCGAGCTTCGGCGTGCCCGAGGAAAACGTGAGCGTGCTTTCACCCTTCGTCGGCGGGGCTTTCGGATCGTCGCTGCGCCCGAACTATTATCCGGCGCTGACAGCGATGGCTGCCCGGGAACTCAAACGCCCAGTCAAGGTCGTCTATACGCGCACACAAATGTTCACTGGCCACGGCTATCGTCCGTACACGATTCAGAAGGTCGCGCTCGGCGCAGAGCGATCGGGAAAGCTCTCCACGATGATTCATGAAGTCGTACACAACACCTCCAACATCGAGGAGTTCTCAGACGAAACCACACTTTTCACGCGCCAGGTCTACGCCTGCCCGAACCTCTACGCGCCGCTGAAGATTACCAACACTGACCTCCCCACCCCGACCTGGATGCGTGCACCGGGGGCCGTTAGCGGTATGTTCGCGCTCGAATGCGCGATGGACGAGCTGGCCTACGCGCTCAAGATCGACCCGCTCGAACTACGGCTAATCAACTACGCCGAAGTAGACCCCGAGAGCGGCAAGCCATTTTCGAGTAAGGCGTTGCGGGAGTGCTATCGGCTCGGCGCGGAAAAATTCGGTTGGAAGAAGCGCCAGTTTGAGCCGCGCTCAATGCGCGACGGACGCCTACTCGTCGGTTGGGGTATGGCAACCGGCGTCTGGGGCGCTTTCCAGATGCCTGCTGCCGCCCTCATCACGCTGCGAGTGGATGGCACGGCGCAAGTTGCTAGTGCGACCAGTGACATCGGCCCCGGCACCTACACCGTGATGACCGCGATCGCTGCCGAGTATCTGGGGCTGAAGTTGGAGCAGGTGAAATTTGAACTCGGCGACACGAAGTTCCCTCGCTCACCGTCGCAGGGGGGATCTTGGACGACGGCGAGCGTCGGCTCGGCGGTGCGCGGGGCGGCTCTGGCCATCGGCACGAAGTTGCTCGCACTCGCGAACCAGGAACCGGATTCTCCGCTCAAGGGGGCAGCAGCCGCCGATGTCGAGATGCTCGACGGGAGACTGCGACTAAAAAGCGACCCGTCGCGTTTCGTCAACATCTCCGGAGTGATGAAGCGTAATGGTCTCACCGCAATCACGGAAACATTCGAGTCGCGTCCCTCAGAGGAGCGCGAGAAGTATGCGACGTTGGCGCACGGCGCGCAGTTCATTGAAGTGAAGGTCGATCCGGATGTGGGGACTGTCCAAGTTACGCGGGCCATTGAAGTGACTGCCAGCGGCAAGATCATCAATCCGAAGGCCTCGCACAGCCAGGAAATTGGCGGCGTTGTCTGGGGCATCGGCATGGCACTGCAAGAGGCGACTGAAATCGACCATCGTTACGGGCGGATCATGAACCCGAATTTGCAGCACTACCATGTGCCGGTTAATGCCGATATTCTGGAGATCGAAACGATCTTTGTTGAGGAGGACGATAAAATCGTCAATGCCCTCGGTGTTAAAGGCATGGGCGAACTCGGTATGGTCGGAATTCCGGCGGCGATCGCCAATGCGGTTTTTCACGCGACCGGCAAGCGAATCAGAGATTTGCCCATCACGCCTGACAAACTCTTGTAGAATTTGCTGCCGCAAATTTAGCGCTATTACATAGTTCTGTAAGTGAGCAATAAGTATATGAACGAGTTACAGCATATCCTGCAAGCATTTGTACATAGCCAAAAGTCAGCACAGCGTAGTGCTTTAGCAACGGTAGTACAAACGAGTGGCTCGGTTTATCGCCGACCAGGGGCGAGGATGTTACTGGTTGAAGATGGACAAATGATTAGTGCGATTAGCGGTGGCTGTTTGGAAGGTGATGTTTTTGAACGGGCGCAATCGCTGATGTTTGGCGGTAGTGAACCGATGGTAGTAAGATATGACACTACATCGGATGAAGACATTGTATTTGGCTTTGGGTTGGGGTGTAATGGCGTTGTCGATGTTTTGATTGAATCTTTAGGTGATGAAACTGCTGCGAGCCAAATGTCTTTCATTCAAGATTGTTTGCAGTCTGGGCAAGTGGGAGCGATCGCTACTGTCTTTAAAATAGAGGGAGCGTCAGATATTACAGTTGGTTCTCGAATGATGCTGAAATCAGATGGCACTGTCATCAATCACGTTGCTAACATTTTCATTGCTCAAAAGATAGAAATAGACACTCACCAAGCACTGAGAAAAAAACAAACTTGCGTACAATCATATACTTTACCTCAAGGACGCGTTGATGTGTCGATCGAAGTAATTCATCCATTAGTACCACTGCTCGTATTTGGTTCTGGATATGATACGATTCCCGTGGTGCATTTGGCGAAACATCTGGGTTGGCACGTTACCGTAATTGACGATCGACCAGGGTATTTGAGGGGCGATCGCTTTCCTCTAGTTGACCGAATTCTCTGGTGCGAACTCAATGATGCCCACTCATACAAACATTTGCTGACACCGCAAACTGTAGCAGTTGTCATGACACACCGCTATCTAAGCGACCTAGCATTTCTCAAGACTCTGATTCCGTCCCAGGTGCGTTACCTGGGAGTGTTAGGCCCAAAACGCCGGATGCAAAAATTGTGGGACGATCTGTCTGAAGAAAATATCATTACCACATCTGCACAAGAACAACGAATTTATAACCCTGTAGGACTAGACATTGCTGCGGAAACACCCCAAGAAATCGCCCTGTCCATCGTGGCAGAAATTCAAGCTGTAATTGGCGGACGTAGGGGTAGTTTCTTGCGCGATCGCCCAGGCTCGATCCATTCTCTCTTAGAGCAACCATGTCTAACATTGGCATTATAATTTTGGCAGCAGGCGCTTCCACAAGGCTTGGTCAGCCTAAACAGATCCTAGCTTACCAAGGTAAATCACTAATTCGACATATCACGGAGGCGGCGATTAATTCTCAGTGTCGGCCAGTTGTTGTTGTGTTGGGTGCTTACGTCGAAACTATTGAGCCGCATCTGAGAAATTTAGATATCCACATTGTTTATAATCAAAAATGGTCAACTGGTATGGCCAGTTCCATTCGATGTGGACTAAATGCTATTGGGGCGATCGCATCTGAGATTGAAGCGATCGTACTGATGTTATGCGATCAACCGTTTGTTTCCTCCGACCTGATTAATCAACTTGTTACAAGATATCAAGCTACAAATTCGATGATAGTTGCTTCGGAATACGCGGGTATCCTTGGTGTTCCTACTATATTTCACAAAACGTTATTTTCAGAACTAGCTCTTCTTCAGGATGATATCGGTGCTAGAAAAATCATTCGTCAGCATTATTCAAACTGTTCAAGCATTTATTTTGCTGAGGGAGTTATTGATGTAGATACTCTTGAGGATTATGAACAACTTCACAACTATCATCGTTAACAAGTTAAGCTTTAGGGCTATTAGTCAATAAGCAAAAGTATGCAATATACTAGCATGAATGCTCATACGACTGTAAGGGGTGTAGTCAGAAGTAGGTAGTTGTCCAGGCATACATCTATGCCAAGCGGACAGTTAATGGTTAAGCGTTGAGTACTAGCCAACAACTGGTTTTGACCACACCCGTTTTCAAAAATACTATTAAATCGAGATTTTCACAGTTCTGATTATATTAGTCTTTATAGCTCAGTTAACATACTCTCTAATGATGACTTAATTTATGAGTTGACTTATAGCCATCCAGTACCTTTTACAAAGAGTTCTCCGAGACTACACTACCTTGCTGTAGAGAAGGATCATCTTTGTTTTCTTCTTCTAGAAGTGCTTCAATTTGAGCAAAAAGCTTATTAATTTTTTTTAGCTTTTTCTCATCATTCCAAATTTTACTTTTTCTAAGTGCTTTGTATATTTTGTCAGCTTTTTCTTTTTGCTCTTGGTTATGAGATGATGGCTTACTTTCTGACTGTTGCTGAAGAATATTTCCTACTAGAATCCTAATTTCAGATAGTGATAAACCTTGGCGGTTGTCGATGGTCAAGTCATGAAAAATTTTTTGCTCCGTACCTGCCAATTGGATATTTGTTGGTACCAGATGCATCCCGTGAATAGGTTTTTCCCATATATACAGGGGAGTTTCTTCAGCGATCGCACCATAAATAGTTTGTTCAGTTTGCAGTTTGACTTCCCCTAATCCCATAAAAGCTGTTAGCGATGCTTGTGGGTCCATATCCACAAGCAGTAAAAGCTTTCCCTAACCTGCTTGAGTTTTATCAAACAGGTCAGTTGAGTGGGAAGCAATAATTAATATTTTATTGTTAGTTTAACAGTATAAATTTTTACTTATTAAAAAATGCTTATTTAACCTAAGTTGTTAGTTATGGGCTTATACCAATTTAATATGAAGTTGCATATAATAGGGGTAACCAAAATCAATAAGTTTTAGTAGCCATGAGCCGCCCATTTAAGATTGAAATCGCTGAAAGCCAAGAGGAACTAAAACAACGCTTACAAACAGTATCTTCAGGAATCCAGAAAGAAAAATTACAAATGTTGTGGTGGCTCAAGAGTGGTCAAGTCAATCAACACCAAGAAATTGGAAAACGTTTGGCTAGAGATACTTCAACAGTAACAAGATGGTTGCAGAAGTATAGAGCAAGTGGGCTGTCTGGCTTGCTAGAAATTAAAAAAGCACCGGGAGCAAATCGAAAAATCAACTCCAAGGTACTCGCTGCACTCAAGCAAGAACTGGAAACAGGCAAAGGGTTTAGTAGTTACGGTGCAATAGTTGAGTGGTTGAAAAAAGAACATGGACAAGACATAGAGTATGCAACGGTTTATGCGTGGGTGAGATATCGATTAAAAGCAAAACTAAAAGTCCCTCGTCCTCAAAGCAACAACCAAGACGAGAAATTGGTATCTGAGTTTAAAAAAAACTCGGCATCATTCTTAATTGTCTAGAAGAACATCTAGCACCCGGCAAGTGTGTTCGCTACCTGTGTCAGGATGAAACAAGGGTTGGACTTAAAACTCTTACAGGAAAAGTGATTACTGCTTCTGGGGTCAAACCAACTGTTGAGGTGAAATGGCCCAGGGATAATTTTTGGATTTATGGTGCCATTGAACCGTTAACTGGAGATCATTTCCTTTATGAGTATCCGAAATTAAATGGCGAGTGTTTTCAACAATTCTTGGACTGGTTATCCCAGGAATTAGGCTTGGATTATGCAATTTTGCAGATTGCGATCGCATTTCGGATCTGGTCGATATTCCACAACTGCGAGATATTTTGACGATGAATTAGATCTTGCTTATGCCGTAATTCATGGTGTTGAAGCTAGGAGTGAAAAAGCAAATTACAGTACACAACGTGTTAAATTTAACTCTTACGCTACTGCTTAACATTTCGTCGCATACCTAGAAATTTTCCCGCCCACCTACTTACTACCGTGGTTTTCGATATGTTCATGAAATGTTAAAAATGCTTCCCGAAATCCCTGAGCCTATTTTATTAACCAAGATTTTTGCCAAGCTTACTGCTTTAGGACGTATTCATCCCGTTTCTGGTGGCGTTGAACCCTCGTAAATTGGCAGAGGTATTGGATGCTGTTATCTATTTTATGGGTGCATACATTCAGTTAGGTAATCAAGCCCAAATGTCGATGAAAAGCTTCAACGGCATTTGCTACACCATCCTCAGCCCTAATCTTTTCACCTAACTCTTGTGCTTTTGAGCGCATGACTTCATCACCCATTAATATTTTTATTGCCTGTGCTAAGTTTTCTTCTGATATTTTTTTGTACGGAATTGATGCAGGGCTTACTCCCAGATATGTTAGCTTTTCACCCCAAATTGGTTGATCTGCAAAGAAGGGTACTGTAACTGAAGGAATTCCTGCTCGTAATACCGCAGCCGTTGTACTAGCACCGCCGTGATGAACCATTGCTGATACTTGGGGTAGTAGCCAATCGTGGGGAACATCTTTGATAACAAACACTCGTGGCGAATCTTTAATGCTAACTACGTTGCCAACATTGCCCCAACCTGACAATATAATGCCGCCAAAACTTGTTTTCTTCAGAGCTTCTATGATGTAGTGCGTTAAATCTTCTGGATGGAGCATGGTCATGCTGCCAAATCCAAAACACAAAGTTGGTACTTTTTTGCCTAAAAAATCTTCTAGTTCTCTTGGTGGCTCATAAGTGTCTGCTCGGTCAATAAACCAAAAACCAGTCACATACACCCACGCAGGCCAATCATGGGGTTTTGGAATAACGTGCGAACTAAACCCATACAACACAGGAATTTGTGATACGTTAGCTGGAGTCTTTTTCCTAAACCGACTACCCAAATATGGCAGTGGGGGCAATTTCAAAGTCTCGATTCTAAACTCGTTAACTAGTTTTCGGGATCTCTGCCAGAAGAATAACTCTGCGATGAAATAAGTGGCATAGTTGATGACTTTCTTTAGCGGGTTTTTTGTTGAGAGAGCAAATCTAAAAAACCCGAACATTCCCGTGGGAGTCAACGGTACAACTGATGCAAAGAAACACGGGACTTCTAATTTTTCGGCAATGTTATGGCCCCAATTCGCTAATGGTGTATAGATGATGACTTCAGCCTCCTGACATGCTGCCCAAGCCGATTGCAACAGCTGCTTAAATAATTCATCGCTTACGAACCGAACTTTTTCTCCTGAAATCAATCGAATGCCAACATCTGATTGCAACATTTCTTGAAAATTTCCGGCTATGGGCGCAAATTCTAAATCAAACTGCCCGATAAAGGATTCAAAGTTTTTGTGCGTTGCTACTGTTACCTTATGCCCCGCACGTTTTAAACCAATGCCCAAAGCACAGTAGGGCTGTATATCTCCCCTAGACCCTACTGCCAATATTGCGATCTTCAGTTTTCGATTTGGTAGACTTTGGCTCAAATGCTTTCCTTAATGACAACTTTGGTTTTATTCAAATGTACCGAATCAAGAGCATAACAGCGCGATCGCTTGTTTTTTATCCGACTTCAGAAAATCGCTTTGCTTCCGTTAAGGCTAGCACTGTTTGTCAAAGTCATTCTTTTTAACGTAGACGCTTGTTTTCTCAACAGATAAGGCTTGATTTTTTCAGCTAAAACCGGACTACGAAGCATAGAATAATGGTCTCCTTCTATCTCATGGACATCTACTCCACCAAGTGCGAATTCTGACCATCCTCTGGTTATGTCTTGATATTCCTCAAATATATTGATGATGTCTACTTTAGCGCGGAAAAAAACAACTTTACCAGGGTATATTTTCATTGTGTAGCGCATTCCAGCTGTGACATTGCTTTTAAATACCTCAAAAAGATGGCGAAACTGCTCAAATGTGAATTCCGCAGGTAAAAGTTTATGCCTCATTAATTTCTGCAAAATGTATTGTAATTGTGCTTCTAATTCCGAAAGACTCCGCAATTCCTCAGGCGTAGTTGGCATATACTGACCTAAAGCCCCTGCCGTACTCTCAGCAAAAGCCGTTAGCACTAGATAATATTCGTTCCCCATTTTTTCCATGTGATTTTTCATATCTGTAGCTGTGGGTAAAGGCATATCCAACATTCCTAGAAAAGCAACTTCTTGACCACTAGCATGCAACTGTTGTGCCATCTCATAAATGACAACTCCACCAAAAGAGGAAGCAGCAAGGTAATAAGGCCCTTGTGGCTGAACAGACTGCATGACTTTGATATAAGCCGCAGCCATATCTTCGATAGAGGTGAAAGGTTCTTCTTTGCTGTATAGATTAGGAGGGCGCAAGCCATAAAAAGGCTGATCCAAACTTAAATGGCGAGATAATTCTAAATAGCAAAAGACATTACCACCAGCTGGGTGAACGCAGAACAAAGGCGGCTTACTTCCTTTAGGCTGGATTTTGACCAGAATAGACTCAATCGGTGGAGACTTTGCTATTTTTTGTTTGTGATGTAGATATTGAATAATTTCTATTTTACGTTGTCGCAATTCGTCACGTAACTCTGAAGATAAAGCTCCCTTGGGGGCAGTATAGCGCAGGCGAACTTCTTCTGTAATAACATCATCTTTGTGCGTATCTAGCCAAAGCTGAACTTCCAACTTTTCCAAGTCAGATAATAATTGATTAATTGTTCTCATATTTCTCCCTCCTCCATATCGCTTGCAATAGTGGCTAGTGTTTTCCCAATTTGGCTAGTGTTATTTTCAGTTAACAGCGTTATTTTGCTGTTTGTTAGATCCAGATTAGAATCTTGTGGTCTAGAATCTAACTCTGGATAATTGTTCTGGAGATACAATGAAAATTGAGCAATTGTTGGAGCTTCAATCATTATTGTGAAATGAAAGTTTCGTCCTAGTTGCTCTTGTAATTTATTGACTAAAATAATGGCTTTGATTGAACTACCGCCGAGTTCAAAAAAGTTGCTGTGAATATCAATTTGTCCAATTCCTAAAACTTCTTGCCAAACTAATGATATTTGCCGTTCTAACTCATTGCGGGGTAGGACTCGTGGTTGAGTGTCTTTACCAAGACTAATTTGTTGTAGCTGCTCCCGGTCGATTTCCCCGGTAATTGTCAATGGCATTTGTGCTAGTTCAACCAAGTCACAAGTAGCTGATATACCAAAATAATCTGCGATCGCATAGTCTTTTTCGATCTTTTGAGTCAAGTCTGAAACAGCGGCATTTTCGCGGTTGGTGGTGAAATAAGCAGTTAACTTCTGTAACCCACGAGTTTCCATTTCCAAATACTTTTGAATATAGGGTTTGCTGCCATCCAAACCTATCAATAAATGTTCTTGGTCATGGTGCAAAGCTGCTATTAAAGAATACAAACCTTGGGTAGTAGAAATAGTACAAGAACCTCGGCGATAAAGCCAAGATTGTGCCGGATTATCTTGGCTGATGCCCAAGTTATCCCAGTTACCCCAAACAAAGCAATAACTTTGCTTTCCTTGTTGATGGCGTTGATAGTGTGTAAAGCTTTCTAGAAAACAGTTCGCAGCAATATATGCACCAATATTAGCGCCACCAAATAAATCGGCTAAAGAAGAGAAGCTGATAAACAAGCTATTGGGATGGTATTGCAGCAGTTGATGCAATACCCAAGTTCCTTGCACCTTGGGACGTAAGACTGCCTCTAAGTTGTCGTGAGTTTCTTCTAGGAGTAAATTTTGTCTATATACTACCGCTAGATGAATAACTCCAGCTAATTCTCCTTGCCATTGGGATAAAGCTTGTGTAAGTGCCTGTTGGACTTGCTCGGAATTGCAGATATCTATCTGTTGATAGATGACTTCTCCTGGTAATTGTTCTAACTCTCTATAGACCTCGATTTTTTCACATAGAGGACTCCTCCCCAGCAATAACAACTTTGCTTGGTAATTTTGCAGCAGATATTTCGCAATCTCCACTCCTACACCGCCAAGTCCCCCACTAATCAGATAAATGCCCCCTTGCTTGAAAGGTAATTCTTGCTTTGGTTGTTGTTTCCAATCGACTTTCTGTAGGCGAGGAATCAAACGCTGTCCCTGACGATAAGCTACTTCCAAGGCTTTTGAATTTGCCTGGAGTTCTTGGAGAATATAGACTACATTATTCTGTTCTGCCTCTAGTTGGAGATCCAGATGACGGACACGTAACCAGGGCATTTCCTGGGGAATAGTTTTGAGCAAGCCTAACATCAGGGACTTGGCAGGAGCAATCTTATCTGTCGATGAGGTAGCCTGAGTTTGACTAGTAACACAGAGTAAGCGTACCGATTGTTGAGAACCTTGAACCTTCGCCAATGCTTGTATTAAGTACAAAAGACTGTAAATGCTTCGTGTCTGAATCTGCTGGAGGACTTCTAAAGAGTCAATGTCTGCGGTAAATGAATCGTAATTCCACAAATGTATAATCTCGATGATAGGTTGACCGTCATCAAGAATAGACTCAAACAGTTGTTGATAGTCATCAGCTTTTTCCGGGTTGAGATAGTAGCTCTTGTCACCAACTGAGCTAAATTCTTTCTTTATCTGAACGCAGATACATGAGCGATTAGTCGCTTCTAATTGTTGACATAATATTGAACCTAATCCGGAAGAGTCGAGAAATACGACTGTGTGTCCTTTAGAAACTTCTAGCTCTTGGGATATGAGTTTTTGCGATCGCCAAATTTTGTGGTAAAACCAGTCAGGTAAGGTGTTGTGATTACCCATTAAAATATCGAGCCGCTTTAGAACTGCATTAAACTCTCCTGTCTGAAAACGCTGACTCAATTGGCGACGCTGGATTTTGCCGATCCCAGTTTTAGGAATATCTTCTTTCGCTAATGGTATTAAATAATCTGGATTCAATCCTACTTTGTTAACTACAGTCTGCTGAATTTTGTGAAGAAGTTTTTGTAGTTGTTCATCTTCCGCTACCGAAGAATGGAAAAAGATAGCTAATTTCTCTGTAGCACCCTCTACATCTTTGATTGCACAAGCAGCAGTATATGATGCCTCTACCTCCTCAATTTCTTCAATTACAGCTTCGATTTCATGACTGTAGTAATTAGCGCCATTAATAATAATAATTTCTTTGGCACGACCTGTTAACACCAAATGTCCTTGACTAATAAAACCTAAATCTCCAGTATCGAACCAACCGTCTTCTAAAAATGACTCAGAATTAGCTTGTGGGTTATTATAGTAACCAGGTGAAACAGCATCGCTTTTAACTTGCAAGCGACCAATAGTATCTTCTGGTAATAGTTTGTTCTGACTGTCTACAATCCGAATAGTTACTCCAGGAATTACTACCCCTAAGTCACTAAAATCAACACTATTAGAATCTTCTAATTCAACTCTTTTGATGGTTTTCTGCAAGTACGATTTGTCTAACCTATGAAATTTTATTGATGCGTTCTCAGTAGGCTGATAAAAAGTAATAGCTGAAGCCATCTCTGCCATGCCAAATGCTGCACGAATCGCTGTTTTCTTTAATCCATAAGCAACCAAATTTTCCAAAAAATTCTCCACTGTTTTAGGAGCAACCGCTTCCCCACCTGTGACTAAAAACTTGACACAAGATAAGTCCCAATTTCTTTGTGTTTGTTGTTGCTTCAAGGCTTCGTTAACTAAAGCATACGCAAAGTTAGGTGCCCAACTATGGGTAATGCGATATCTATCGATTAAATCTAACCAGTTAATAATGTTACCTAACACATACTCTTTTTGAGCATAAATTAGCGTACAACCTAACAGCATTCCACGAATATGACACATGGAAATACCGCCAATATGCTCTAATGGCAACCAATTTAAGATTACATCTTCCGGAGTGTGTTGATTGAGTTGATTTTCTCCTCTGGCGTTAGTGATGAGATTGCGGTGAGTCAATTGAATACATTTTGGAACTCCTGTCGAGCCAGATGTTAGGTTAAAAAATGCCACATCATCTGGCTTACTCAAATAATATAATTTATCTGGATAACTAGTTTTTAAAGCTTCGATAGAAGCAATTTTTAATTTTTCTTTTGGTAGCCATTGGGATAAATATTCAATTTCCTTTTCCCGTGCTTGCGTAGTTACAATAATTGGACTATCTAGGAACTCCCAAATATGAACTAGCTTATCTACACCCTTATTCGATTCCTTGTAGGTTGAAGGAACTTCAGTAATAAGAGGAATAAAGCCTCCCAAAAGACAACCCCAAAAAACAGGGAGAATGTCACAATTAAGTTCCAATTGTAAAATGACTTTATCTTGTGGTTTTACCCCTAAATTTCTCAAACCGCCGAGAATTCGCTGTGCTTGTTCCAGTAAATCGGCGTAGGAACAGCACAGTTTTGTTCCATCAGGCAATAAATAGATAATTCGCTCTCCTTTTGCCTGTTGGGCTGCTTTTCGCAAAACTTCTGGTAAGGTGGAGGGGATATTAAATTCCTGTGATAAAAAAGCACCATAGCTAATAGCTAATGGCTTAGTCTGTGATTTTTGTAATTGTGTTTTTATCTCAATATTAGAGGAAGTTAACTGTCTGATAACAGAAGTGTTTAAACTTTTCGCCTCCGGAAGTAAATCTGTTATGTGCAACTGAGGAAAGTTTAAAGAGTTTTCTTGCAAAATTACTGCTAACTTATCAATCTCTAGTATTGACTGTAATTCCTTTTCTATTTGTTCAGCGAGATGGACATCTAAGACTGGCAGACTCATCAAAGCTTGTCGATCTACTTCTCCTGTCGGAGTCAACGGTAAATTAGATACTTGTATATAGGCTTTGGGTAGCAAAGCTGACGGTATAGCCTTTTGCACGTGCAATTGTAAATGTTCTGATTCAATAGGCTGTTGTGAGACAATATAAGCAACTAATTCTGGGGTAAATACTTCCGTTTCCCTAATTAATACAGCACAATCTTCAACAGACACATCTTCTAATAAGATAAATTCCACTGTGTTTTTAATATCTTGTAAACACTTGTTCACTGGTTTTACTGTAAGGTTAAAAGAATATTTCTTCATCGTTTGTTTATTGATATATCAACAATAGTCATAACAATTTTTCTATCAAGGCTTGCCTTAATATCATTTCCTAGCCAATCATTTTTGTTAATCACAGCATAATTCTGAATTAGAATAGCCTCTGTGCCAAGCTAGCAGGTTTAGATAATGTACTTTATTAACTTGAAATCCTCCATATTTAAGCCTCCCAATCGTTTAATGTGGAGTTATACCAATTTACAATGGGCTACGCCCCGCTTCGCTAACGCAATGGGCTACGCCCCGCTGCGCTAACGCAATTTCAATTAAAAAACTTAGATGCTACTAAGCTTTTAGGGTTTATATCTGTATCATATTTTTCGTTAAATGGTATTACATTGCTACTGGCCTATGTTGTCCTTATGGTTAGCTATACATCTTTATCAGTTTATTTTATAGGTATAGTTATTTACCTATATTTAAAAAGTTTATTACAAACTATTAAGTAAAACAATCTGTCTTTAGGTGGTTGTTATGCAGCAAATATTTATTTAACAACAGCTAAATAACACTTTAGATGCTATCTAGTGCTTTTGTAAAGAAAAAGATTAAAGTTTAAAAATTACTTCAAATGACAAACTAAAATCTAACTCGACCTATAAAATTACTTACATAGATATTGAAAAATCATAATTTTTGAGGTGTATATGACTTTTTCAACTTGAAAAATCAAATAAGATTTTTATGGTGATTTGCTTATCAATTAGTAGCTATCACTTAACAATTTACACCATAAAAATTTAATTATCAATACCTTATTTCAAATATAGTACTTTTCCCACTTTTCTTACTTTTCTTACTTTTACTACTTAGGATTATTAAAAATAAAAGTATTCTCACAAATCAAAAGGACATCATGAATGTGTTTGCACTATGACATCTGACTCAAACCCTGAAAAATGGTCATATGAAGCTATCGTCGAGCGATCGAGAGTGCGACCCTAGCGTATGGACAAATTGAAGATGGCGCAACAATTGCACGAAAATCCTGGGGTTGAGTTTTTGATGGAATGCTGGGCGGATGACCCTGCTTTACGGATTGCGATTAAGAAACTGGTGGCGAAGTGTCCGCAGTGAGAGTTGGTGGCGGGGGATGGGGTGCTGATGAAGTGGGATGAGTAGCGATCGCCATTTTAACTACTAACATATTGTAGTACTCGTTCCCATCCCCAACGCTATGCTGTCTCTACAGTTATTTCCTTACCGTTGGTGAATTTGATGAACTCTGTACCCTCGTATAAAACACATCAGCAACAAGGCGATTGCGGACATCGTACCCCCACATTGAGGCTGCCGCATTCCACCATTTTTGGCCAGGGGACTCTAGATTTGGCAGTTCTAGATATTCATCCTGCCATGCTTTTGGTTTCCATTGGTCTTGCAGAAACCCTCTCTTCCCTACTACCAAGTTCTCGATATAGCATCTTTGGATTTGATGTATTTTCTATATTGATTCAGCCGATTTATCAAATAGCACAGCGTACTCAAGTGGCGTGGGCTGAGAAATTGCCGAGCGAGCGATCGCAAATTATCCCTGTTTTGTCACTCTGGCAGTAGTATAATAACGTAAAAACGCTATAACCAAGACACAGAGTATGGTACAGCCCCGTCCAGCCGCACCTACAGTCAAATTTGTGGACGAATATTGCCAGTGGTATAAAAGCCTGTTTCCAGATGTTAGGAGTTTTGAGGCTTTTAAATATCTTCATGTAGGCTGTGTTTCTGAGCTAAAACGGAAAACCCTACCAGAAATAGCAAAAATTGTAGGATTGGATAACCAGCAAGGGTTGCATCATTTTTTAACTATATCACCTTGGAATATAGAAAAGTTAAGAGTGTTGCGATTAGAACTAATTTTACAAGTGCTAAAAGGCAGACCAATCATTCTAATTATTGATGAAACAGGAGACAGAAAGAAAGGGAATAAAACAGATTACGTAAAACGGCAGTATATAGGGAACTTAGGAAAAGTAGAGAATGGAATTGTGGCAGTAACAGCGTATGGCGTATTCTGCGGTATGACTTTTCCACTGCTATTTGAAATATATAAGCCTCGTGAAAGATTAAAGCCAGAAGATAAATACCTAACCAAGCCACAAATAGCAGCAATTCTAATGCGAAAGCTCAAGTCAATGGGCTTTAAATTTAACTTAGTACTGGCAGACAGTTTGTATGGAGAAAGTGGAACTAACTTCATATCTGTGTTAGATGAAATGAATCTAAATTATATAGTGGCGATTCGCTCAAACCATGATGTGAATTTACTTCCGAGACAACATACTCAATATTTAAAGTGGCACAAGTTTAAAAGAGTATTTTCAGACCTGAAAAATGAAAATCGATTTATTAGAGAAATAATTCACGGCAAACGACAAGAAAAAAGATATTGGCAGATTACCACAGATAGTGAGATTTTTTTGAACACAATCGAGTACTTCAAACGATGTTGCCTCTGGTTTTAGACAGTTTCATGCCAAGTTTTTGCACCATTATTTTACTACAAGGTCAAGATTACAGGATTTTCACTCTTCTCTAGTAAGTTTTGCCACGCTAGGATAAATCTATCCTTGCCACCACCACCAGTTAAAGTGTCGTCGCCACGTATACCGCTAATTGTGTCGGCGCTCTTAGTGCCCAGTAGGGTTTCGTAATTGTCGGTTCCAATGATATTTGCCATAAATTTCTTCTACTTGAATCGATTTTTGAAGTAAATTAACTAGTTGTTAGTCGTGTTTTGGCACGGGAAAATCTCTCAAAAGTCGGCGCTTTTGATATACTTGATGCTACCCTTGAGGATTAGCCATTTTTTGAGAAGTTTCACATCTTCAATAGTTTGCAGGCAGTACTAGCAAAATATTTAAGCTATCTAAGTCTTAGGCGCTGTACAAATTTCTGAATGCGTGGATTCAAGTAAATCTCATTTCCGGCTTTTTCCAATTATCTTTATGAGCAATAACTCAGGTTTAACCTGAACTCAAACATTGCTCAAAAACATTGAACGAGCCAGCTAGAGTTTAAAAACACACCTCATTTCTATTTTTTGTCAATGCGTAAGTCTTACTAGCCTCAAAATAGGACAACAGATATTTATGCCCTTGTTCTCGGTTATAGCAATAGTAAACAAATTACAGGGCATAAATAAACTTTCAGAAGCATTCAAACAAAGCTTTCATCATTAATATACAGAATCTTTACTGAGTAATTAATCACTGAAAAAAATATCTTTACATATTGAAAAATTATTTACTGATAATTATCGACCGAGATCATTTTTATATAACCTTAATATTTTCCTAGCTAATTCTTTACAGAAAGTACAGGACAGATGCTTTCAAGGAAGGAATGAAGGAATGAGACAACAATACATATTTGATTTCTTGATTGCAGCAATGCTGACGGCGGACTTGGTGTAAGTAGCGATCGCAATAATCCAAATTGATGGGGATGTATTTTCTCTAGAGAGATTTTATCATTGCATTGATAAGTTGAATGCGAGTTGCTATTTCAGGCATCTCGCATTCCCAAGATTTGCAATTTTCTCTACCTAGATTAATACAGCCTTAATCGCGATTAAACAACTACAAAATTATTATTGGTTAATGCCAAGCCAGTAGATAGTTGTCCAAATTGTACTTGAGCAAATGCACCCGCGCTGCCATCTTGGTCAAAGAACAATGCACCTGTAGTTGAGTTATAGATAAATCTTTGAGCGCTAGTGGTAGCAGATGCACCGATTCTAAATTGATTAGCTTTTAATACACCTGCCGATAAACCACCACCAAAACCAACTGCGGATACCTGAATTACTTCATTAGTGGCGTTGAAATCAGAGATTTTATCAACACCTTGATTGAAACTATTGAAAACAAAGGTATCAATACCGCTTCCTCCAATTAGGCTATCATTACCCTTGCCGCCTGTGAGGGTATCATTGCCATTTCCACCTTTGAGGGTATTTTTACCAGTGGCATCTGAAGCTATGAGAATATCATTGCTATTGCCACCATCCAAGAGGTTATCACCTGTTGAACCGCCAGCACTCAAGGTATCGTTACCTGCGCCACCGCTGAGGGTGTTTTTGCCTGAGGAGCGAGAATCGTATGTGCTCGATAAGTCGCGGTAAAACGGGTAATCGTCGGGAGTGTACTCATAGTAGCCAGAAATGGACAGAGAATCATTGCCATCTCCCCCAGAGAGCAAATTATCGCCATCTGAACCACTAGCACTTAAAATATCGTTACCTGCACCACCGTTGAGGGTGTTATTCCCTGAAGATCGAGAGTTGTATTCCTCGTAGTTATCTCCGTTATAGTAGCCAGAGATGGAGAGAGTATCATTACCATCGTCTCCAGACAGCAGGTTATTACCTGTTGAACCACTAGCACTCAAGTTATCGTCACCAGCACCACCGTTGAGAGTGTTTTTTCCTAGTGAGCGAGAGTTGAAGATATCGTTTAAGTATAGAAAGGTATAGTAACCAGAGATAGACACAGAATCATTGCCATTGCCTCCAGAGAGCAGGTTATCGCCTGTTGAACCACTAGCACTTAAGTTATCATCACCAGCACCACCGTTGAGGGTGTTTTTGCCAGACAAGCGATAGTCGTATTGCTCATCTTCATAGCCAGAGATGGAAAGAGTATCATTACCAGCACCACCATCAAGCAGGTTATTACCTGCACCACCCCGCAGCAAGTCGTCGCCACTTAAGCCCTGGATTTTGTCGTTACCCCCTTGACCATTGATTACATCATTTGAGTTATCTAAACCCTTAATGTTGTTGGCAAGGTCATTGAGGAAGGTCACCGTGTTTTTAATACCGATGGTCGTATCAGTAGAGTTGGCATCCAGAACATTAAAACTATCAATGATGCTACTTTGTCCATCAAAGATAATATTACCAATGGCTGGCGTACTACTAGAAGCTTTCAAGTTCTCTAAGTCTTCTAATTTGAAGTTTTTCAAGACGACTGTTGTATTAGCCACCCCTTCAAAGCTGATTTGCAAATCTGTGCCATTCTGTGTCAGTAACAAATTTCGCGCAGTCAACCCTTCCCCAATAAATTTAATCGTATCAACTTCGGCAATTACTCCTGCTGTTGGATTCGTGCCTTTACCTACTCCACCAAAATCGGTAATCGTATCAATGCCATCACCCAAGTTGTAAACAAATTTATCCTTGCCGCCGCCACCAGTTAAAATGTCGTCGCCAAGTTTACCGCTAATTGTGTCGGCGCTCTTAGTGCCCAGTAGGGTTTCGTAATAGTCGGTTCCAATGATATTTGCCATAACTTTCTCCTACCTGAATCGATTTTTGAAGTAAATTAAGTTCTCGGTTGTTAGCGCTGTTTTGACGCACAAAAATGTCTCGAAAGTTGATGCTTTCGATATACTTGAATCTCACCCTTCAGGGTTAGCAATTTTTCGAGAAGTTCTATATCTTTAATGGTTTGCAGATAGAACTTATCCAAATAGGACTATTTGAGCCTTAGGCACTATACAAATTTATGAGGCTGTGTATTGAGTAATAATGATGGCTTCAGGCTTTTTTAATTAATTAAACCCAAGTATCTCTCAAAAAACATCAAAAATTTAAAGCTTCAATGTTTAATACACACTTCAGATTCGGTTTTTTGTCAATGCGTAAGTATTCCTAATTTAAAAATAGTGAACTTTGACCTGGATACACAAAATAATTTGCATCCCGTTGTCGTAGGCGATCGCCCTTAGCTGTATAACTGAAAAATAGGAAACATCTAAATAACATCTTACTAACTAAATGTAGAATATTTACGTAGATTTCTAAAATTTCAAGAAATATCTTTACATAGTCTTCACATTCTTTTGTCTCAGCATTTAATTGCAAGTTAAAGTATAAAAACAGATATGTAGTATAGCAGTTACCAGATAGATGAGGACATAAACTAACGGTTAACTCTGTTTCCTGCTATACCTCGAACTTAAAAAATTTGTGATGTTTGTCTACTGTTTAGTTATGTGCGGCTAATTTACAATTAAACAAGCACAAAATTGGTGTTGGTTAACGACAAGCCGATAGTAACTAAAGCAAATTGTACCTGAGTAAAAGTACTTGCACTGCCATCTTGGTCAAAGAACAATGCACCTGTACTTGAGTTATAAATAAACCTTTGAGTACTGGTGGTTGCGGATGCGCCGATCTTAAACTGACTAGCTGAAAGTATACCTGCCGATAAACCGCCACCAAAGCCAGCGGCCGAGACTTGAATTACTTCATTAGTGGTGTTGAAATCATAAATGCGATCGCTACCTGCATTGAAATTATTGAAAACAAAGGTATCAATACCGCCTTCTCCATAGAGACTATCATTACCCTTGCCACCTGTGAGGGTATCGTTGCCATTTCCACCTTTGAGGGTGTTCTTACCAAGACCGCCAGAAGCTGTGAGAATATCATTGCCATCGCCACCATTGAGTAGATTATCACCTGATGAATTGCTGACATCCAAGTAATCATTTCCAGTGCCACCATTAAGAGTGTTATCGCCAGAGATAGCATCAACTCCATAGGAAACATATAAAGAGGATGGGTCAAAGGCAAACAGAGAATCATTACCATCGCCACCAACAAGCAGGTTATTACCATCTGAAAACTGAGTAACTAAGTTATCGTCACCAGCACCACCGTTGAGGGTATTATTGCCAGAGACATAATTTACAGAAGCCTCACCTCGGTATATGAACACGTCCCCAGAGACACTAAGAAAATCATTGCCATTGCCACCAGAAAGCAGGTTATTGCCTAATGAATTGTCAGCACTTAAGTTATCGTTACCTGCACCACCGTTGAGGGTATCATTGCCGCTACCACCTCCTCCGTAGATGGTATCATTGCCATTGCTCCCCACAATTAAGTCATCGTCGGTTGTACCTGAGATATTTAAATGTTCGATATTTTTGTAACTAACTTGACTCGTGCCAGCAGTAATGACTCCAGTGTTAGTAGCAGCATTGTAACTCGAAGTGATTTTCCCAGGAACATTAAGGAAGTTCAACAAATCGTCACCAGTACCGCCATCTACCGTATCATAGCCACCACCAGGGCCTTGATAGCCACCACCAGAGCTTTCATTTATCGTATCGTTGCCATTGCTTCCCACAATGTAGTCATTGTATTGACTGTCTGTAATATTTAATCGCTCGATATTCTTGTAGTTAATCCGATTCGTGCCTACCGAAATTGAGCCAACTTTAGTAGTAGCATTGAAAGTTGAAGTGATTCCGGTATTTGCGATAGGAACATAACCGAAGACCTCCAACAAATCATCACCTGCGCCGCCATCTATCGTATCATTACCACCAACGAACGTGGAGAGCGTATCATTGCCATTAGTGCCTACAATGACATCGTTCTTTATTGAACCTGCTGTAATCACTAAGCTTTCAATATTCTTGTAGTTAATTAGATTCTTGTCTAGTGCGATCGTTCCGATGTTTGTAGTTGCATTGTAAGTCGTAGTGACTGGCCCACCAGGCTCAATAAATCTGAGGTCTAACAAATCATTACCTGTCCCGCCATCTACTGTTTGAGTCGCTAAGGAAGAAAGGGAAGGATAGAAGACAATAGAGATAGAATCGTTGCCATTTCCTCCATTGAGGGTGTTATTGCCAAATACGGAACTTTCGGGGTCACCGTAGCCACTAGCAAACATCACATCGTTGCCATCCCCTCCGTTGAGGAGATTATCGCCTAATGAAAGGTTAGCATCCAAGGTATCGTCACCAGCGCCACCATTAAGAGTGTTATTACCAGTGGTAAGAAAGAAGCTTCCACTGTCTGAAGTAGAGATAGAATCATTACCATCGCCCCCAGAGAGCAGATTATTGCCTGTTGAAGAGGCAGCATCCAAGGTATCGTCACCAGCGCCACCGTTGAGAGTGTTGCTGCCAGATGAGCCAGAAATGGAGAGAGTGTCATTGCCGTCACCCCCAAGAAGTAAGTTATTACCTGTTGAACCATTAGCTATCAATTCATCGCTATCAGCACCACCGTCGAGGATGTTATTGCCTGTTAAAAAGTTTGTTGAAAAGTCGCCAACATACAAAGAATCCCTGCCTTCATTGCCAATGAGGGTATCATTGCCATCACCACCAAAGAGAATATCATTGCCACTACCACCCCTCAAAAGATCGTCACCGCTTAAGCCATTGATGACATCGCTACCCCCTTGACCATTAATGACATCATTTGAGTCGTCTAAAGCGGTAATGTTGTTAGAAAGGTCATTGAGGAAGGTGACTGTGTTTTTAATGCCGATGGTTGTTTCTGTGGAGTTGGCATCTAGGACATTGAAACTATCGACAATGCTACTTTGTCCATCAAAGATAATATTGCCAATAGCTGGCGTACTTCCAGAAGCTTTCAAGTTCTCCAAGTCTTCTAGTTTGAAATTATTCAAGATAACTTTTGTACCAGCCACACCTTCAAAGGTGATTTCCAAATTTGTGCCATTCTGGGTGAGGAGTAGATTTCGTGCAGTTAATCCAGCGCCAACAAATTTAATGGTATCAACTTCGGCAATAACTCCTGGTGTGGGGTTTGTGCCTTTACCCACTCCAGCAAAATCAGTAATCGTATCAATGCCGTCACCCAAATTGTAAACAAATCTATCCTTGCCACCGCCACCTGTTAGGGTGTCGTTGCCTTTGTTCCCTGTAATCGTGTCGTTGCCGAGTTTACCGTTAATTGTGTCGGCGGTAGTGGTGCCTAGTAGAGTATCATTTGCGTTGGTTCCAACGATATTTGCCATAACTTTCTCCTAGTTGAATCGATTTTTGAAGTAAATTGAGTTCTCAGTTTTTAGTTCTGTTTAGACTTAGAAAGAGCTATTGAAAGTTGATGCTTTCAGCATACTTGCATCTCACCCTTGGGCATTACAGCTTTGTGATGGAGATTCTCCTTTTGATTGGCTTGCAACTATTACCGATCCCAGTATTGATGGCTATCTAAGTCTTAGGCATTGTACAAATTCATCAGTGTGTAGATTCACAAAAAACTAGTTTCAAGATGATTTGAGTCATCATTCATCAGTCAACCAGGCAAGCATTTACCATAGACATCACTGAAAAACAGTTGAAAAATCAGACTTGAATGCTTAAAAACTGCACACTATAATTTAGTTATTTTGTCAATGCGTAAGTCTTACTAGTTTGAAAATAGGGAGCACTTAATAGAGCATAACAGAAGTAATTTTTATGGCTTGGTTGTGCGCGATCGCTCTTGATTTTCTAGCTTGAGAATAGGAAACATCTAAATAACATCTTACTAATTCAATACCGAATATTTACTGGCATGTCTATATTTAGACAAATATCTTTGCATACTCTATTATCTGATTCACAGATTAATGTATACATAAATACGGACTAAATTCAGGACTTACCCACAAAGGTTGTATGTTGAGACTGGTGTAAAGGTGCAATATCATGATTCATTACCAATGCACAGATGAATTGAATGCGAGGTACTATTCTAGACACCTCACATTCTTAAGGTTTATTATTTTGCTTGTTGCCAGCGATCGAACCCTAATTACCTTTAAAAACTCACAAAATTGTTGTTGGTTAGTGACAACCCAGCAGTAAGTTGTGCAAATTGTACCTGAGTAAACCCATCTGCATTACCATCTCGATCGAACAACAATACACCTGTAGTCGAGTTATAAATAAATCGCTGGCTGCTAGTGGTTGCAGATGTACCAATTGTAAATTGACTAGCTTTTAATACACCTGGTGATAAGTCGTCAGCAAAAAGAGAACCGAATACCAGAATCACTTCATTAGTGGCATTGAAATCAAAAATGCGATCGTTCCCTTGATTCAAACTATTGAAAACAAAAGTATCAGTACCACTTCCCCCATAGAAGCTATCATTACCCTTGCCACCTCTGAGGGTATCATTACCATTACCACCATCAAGCAGGTTATTGCCTGATAAAGCATCCAAATAATCGTTACCTACACCACCGTCGAGGGTATCATTGCCATTACTGCCTCCGTCGAGGGTATCATTGCCATTGCTACCAACAATCAAGTCATCGTTTAAGGTACCTGAGATCTCTAATCGTTCGATGTTCTTGTAAATAGCTTTACTTGTACCTAAAGTAATTGAGCCAGTGTTAGTAGTAGCATTAAAAGTTGAGGTAATTGGGGTATTTCCACTTGAATAGCTGTAATCGGCGAACAACAAATCGTCACCTACACCGCCATCTATCGTATCGTTGCCATTCAAGCTTCTATATGCCGCTCCTCTTATTGTATCGTTGCCATTGCTGCCTACAATCAAATCATTGCCATCTGTAGTTGAGATATCTAATCGTTCGATATTTTTGTAGCTAATCCGATTCGTACCTAGCGTAATTGAGCTAGTGTTAGTAGTACCATTGAAAGTGGAAGTGATTCCTTGAGTATTATAATAACTACCTAATGTTTTTACAATCAATAAATCGTTGCCTGCACCGCCATCTATCGTATCATTGCCACTAGTGTCTATAGACAACGTATCATTGCCATTGCTGCCCACAATCAAGTCATTGTACTTTGCTAGATCTGAACCCACTGTAATCACTAAGCTTTCAATATTCTTGTAGTTAATCAGATTCTTGTCTCCGGCGATCGATCCAGTATTTGTAGCAGCATTGAAACTCGTTGTAATTGCCCCAGGAGGCTGGATAAATGTGAGGCCTAACGAATCATTACCTGTCCCCCCATCTACTGTTTGAGTTGCTATGTCAGAGGGGGAGGGAAATAAAACAATATAGAAGGAATCATTGCCATTCCCTCCATTAAAGATGTTATTACCAAATAGGGAAGTTCCGTTGTTCTCGTCGCTGTAGCCACTGACAAACATCATATCGTCGCCATCCCCTCCATTGAGAATGTTATCGCCTGTTGAAGTGAAAGCATCAAAGATATCATCACCAGCGCCACCATTGAGGGTATTATTACCAGTGGTAAAAAAGCTGCCTTGATTGTCTGCAATAGAGATAGAATCATTACCATCGCCCCCAGAGAGCAGATTATTGCCTGTTGACAAGTCAGCATTCAAGGTATCGTCACCAGCGCCACCATTGAGGGTATTATTACCTGAGCTACGAAAAGCGCTCAGAAAATCACTCCCATTGCCTCCACACAGCAGGTTATAGCCTTCTGAACCATAAACACTATAAACATCTAAATAATCGTCATTAGCGCCACCCTCAAGGGTATTATTTCCTACACTATCACTCAGAGTATCATTTCCGGCATTACCTTGCAGCAGGTCATTACCAATACCACCGATGAGGCTGTCATTGCCCGTACCACCAACAAGACTATCATTCCCTGCATCGCCAACAAGAGTATCATTTCTTGCACCACCAATGAGAGTATCATTGCCCGCACCCCCCCGCAGCAAGTCATTGCCATCCAAGCCGTAGATTTTGTCATTACCTCCTTGACCATTGATCGTATCATTTGAGTTGTCTAAACCAGTAATGTTGTTAGCAAGGTCATTGAGGAAGGTGACTGTATTTGCAATGCCAATAGTTGTTTCTGTGGAGTTGGCATCCAGAACATTAAAACTATCAACGATGCTAGTTTCCCCATCAAACAAGATATTACCTATGGCTGGTCTTGTTGGAGTAGCTTTCAGGTTGTCCAAGTCTTCTAGCTTGAAGTTTTTCAAAATGACTTTTGGACTCGTGTCGCCTGCAAAGGTGATTTCTAAATCTGTACCATTTTGAGTCAGTAATAAATATCGCGCTGTCAACCCATAGCCATTGAATTTGATGGTATCAACTTCGGCAATAACGCCTGCTGTTGGGTTTGTGCCTTTACCCACTCCACCAAAATCGGTAATCGTATCAATGCCGTCGCTGACGTTGTAAACAAATCTATCCTTGCCACCGCCACCAGTTAGGGTGTTGTTGCCTTGGTTTCCTGTGATGATGTCATTACCAAGTTTACCGTTAATCGTGTCAGCGCTTGTGGTGCCCAGTAGGGTGTCGTTACCGTTGGTGCCAATGATATTTGCCATAACTTTTTCCTACCTGATGTTAGTGCTGTTTGAGCGTAGAAATAAGTCACCAAAAGTCGATCTTTTGGCAGACTTTTATCTCATCCTTAAGAGTAACTAATTTTCGCAGATATTCTCCTTTTGTTGGCTTGCAAGTATTACTTATTTAAGTATCAAAGCTATCTAAGCCTTAAGCACTTTACAAATTTTTAAGGAGGTGCAAAATTAGTCATTATTATGCTTTTATAAACGCTCAATAACTTTACATAATCTTGAAACCTTTTACTGACAATAATGAATGCGAAATGTGATTCTACACACCCCGCATTTTCATAATTTCTGATGTTACTTGCCGTCCAGTAATGGAACCCCAATTACCTTTAAACAACCACAAAATTGTTGTTGGTTAGTGACAACCCAGCAGTAAGTTGTGCAAATTGTACTTGAGCGAACGCACCTGCATTACCATCTTGGTCAAAGAACAACGCACCTGTAGTCGAGTTATAAATAAACCTTTGAGTACTGCTGCTTGCAGATGTACCGATTTTAAACTGACTCGCTGACAGTACACCTGCTGATAAGCCGCCACCAAAACCAAGAGCCGATACTTGAATTACTTCATTGGTGGTGTTGAAATCATAAATGCGATCGCTACCTTCAATGTAACTATCGAAAGCAAAGGTATCAGTGCCAGCTCCTCCAAAAAGGCTATCATTACCGTTGCTACCAGTGAGGGTATCGTTGCCATTGCTCCCCACAATCTTGTCATCGTAGGCTGAACCTGTGATATCTAATCGTTCGATATTTTTATAGGTAACCTGATTCGCACCCCGGTTAATCGATCCAATCTTGGTGGTGGCATTAAAAGTCGAAGTGATTCCTTCGGTAGCATAAAAGTAATCGATGTTCAGCAAATCATTACCTGTACCGCCATTTATCGTATTATTGCCAGTGACATCAAAGGCAGAAAAAATATCATTGCCATCGCCACCATCAATTAGATTATCGCCTGATGAATAGTCAGCACTTAAGGTATCGTCACCAGCGCCGCCGTAAAGGGTGTTATTTCCACTAGCGTTAATTCCAAGTTGGTTAAATTCACCAGAGATGGAGATATCATCATTGCCATTGCCACCATCAAGTAGATTATCACCTAATGAAAGACCGGCATCCAACCTATCATTACCAGCGCCACCAATGAGTGTGTTATTTCCAGACGACACAGACCCGATGAAGCCACCTGAGGCTGAGAGATTGTCATTACCATCGCCACCATCAAGCAGGTTATTGCCTGATGAAGCCTCTACATTCAAGCCATCGTCACCAGCACCACCGTTGAGCGTGTTATTGCCTGAGGCGCTGGAGACAGGTGAGTTATCATCCAGTTGGCGAGAGGACACGAGAAAATCGTTACCATCGCCACCATTCAGTAGGTTATCACCTTCTGAAAGTAAAATATCTAACCTATCGTTACCAATGCCACCATTGAGGGTATTATTGCCTTTTGAGTATAGAGCACTTAAGTAATCGTCACCAGCCCCACCAATGAGTATGTTATTACCAAAAACCACAGGGCCATTGGAGTTACCTAAAGCAGAAAGAGTATCATTGCCATCACCACCATCTAGCAAATGATTACCGCTTGAAAAGTCAACATTCAAGAAATCCTTACCAATACCACCCTTGAGGGTATCATTACCGGTGCCACCAACGAGAGTATCATTCGCCGCATCACCTTGCAGTAGGTCATTGCCATTACCACCAATAAGAGAGTCATTACCTGCACCACCCCGCAAAATGTCATTACCACTCTTGCCATCAATTTTGTCATTACCCCCCTGACCATTAATGACATCATTTGAGTTGTCTAAACCAGTAATGTTGTTAGCAAGGTCATTGAGGAAGGTGACTGTGTTTGCAATGCCAATAGTTGTTTCTGTAGAGTTGGCATCTAGAACGTTAAAACTATCAATAATGCTAGTTTCGCCATTAAACAAGATATTGCCTATGGCGGGTCTAGTACCAGAAGCTTTCAAGTTCTCCAAGTCTTCTAATTTGAAGTTTTGTAAGATAACTCTTGTACCAGCCACCCCTTCAAAAGTGATTTCCAAGTTTGTGCCATTCTGAGTCAGCAACAAATTTCGTGCAGTCAAACCGGCACCATTGAATTTGATAGTATCAACTTCGGCAATAACGCCTGCTGTTGGATTTGTGCCTTTACCGACGCCACCGAAATTAGTAATAGTATCAGTGCCGTCACCCAAGTTATAAACAAATTTATCCTTGCCACCGCCACCAGTCAGTGTATCGTTGCCCTGTTTGCCTGTAATAGTGTCATTGCCGAGTTTACCGTTAATTGTGTCGGCGCTGTTGGTACCCAATAGGGTATCGTTACCGTTGGTTCCAATGATATTTGCCATGAATTTTTCCGAATTGAATCAATTTTTGACGATTCTTTAGTTACTTAATGTTAGGTTGTTTAAACAGACAAATGATTCCAAAATTTGAGGCTTATGGTATACTTATATGTCAAGCTTGAGAATCATTAATTTTTGAGAAATTCTCCTTTTGATTTAGTCGCTACTATTATTTATTCAAGTATCTTAAGCTATCTAAGTCTTAAGCATTTGACAATTTTATCGAGTGTATAATTTTTTCCATTATCAGCTTTTGATAATTGCTCAAAAAGCATCAAAATTAAGCTGGGATGGCTGAGATTTACACTTAATATTTATTTGATTGCCAATGCATAAGTCTTACTAGGTTGAAAAGCAATAAACAAATACAGCAGCAAAGACAAAGACCTTGCTGTGATTCCAGCGATCGCTACAAAATTACAATCAACTCTCTATTTAGCTACAAGGCTTAGACAGTCTAGTTCGCGCTTCTTGAAATCTGTTATCTTGATGCCCTTGTGATGAGCAATGCCTTCTCTACGAGACGCTGCGCGAATGGCGGGTTTCGCCAACGCTTTTATTATCTAGCTGAAAAATAGGGAACAGGTTACAAAGAATAAAAATATCAAGTTTGAGGAATATTGCAATAACCTGTTAATAATTTAATATACAAAATATTTGACAACATACTGATATCTCAATACATAACTTTACATTATTTCTGCCTAGACATAATGCAAATAAATTGTATTCCAGCCAACATTGCTATCTATTTAAAGCAAAACGGGGTACTATTCTAGACACCCCGCAAGCTAAAGATTTCTGATATTGCTTATCGCTCAGTAATAGAAGCCTAATTACCTTTAGGCAACAACAAAATTGTTGTTAGTTAATGCCAAGCCAGTAGTAAGTAAAGCAAATTGAAACTGGGTAAATTTACTGCCACTGCCATCTTGGTCAAAGAACAATCCACCTGTAGTTGAGTTATAAATCAATTGCTGACTACTAGTGGTTGCAGATGCTCCAATTACAAACTGATTGGCTTTGAGTACACCTGGTGATAACCCGCTATCATAGAAAGCTGAAACCTGAATCAGCTCGTTAGTGGGGTTAAAGTCAGAAATATTATCAACGCTTGTACTAATATCTAAAACAAAGGTATCATTACCTGCACCGCCAACAAGCGTATCATTGCCGCGGCTTTGATAGCCCCCAGAAAGTGTATCGTTGCCATTGCTCCCGACAATGTAATCATCGTAGTCTGTACCTAAGACATTTAATCTTTCGATATTCCTGTAGCTAACTTCAGATGTACTCCCCGGAATTTCTCCACCTCCGGTAATTTCTCCCTTGTTTGCAGTGGCATTGAATGTCGAAGTGATTCCTTTCTCACCAAATCTGTAATCGACGGACAATAAATCGTCACCTTTACCCCCATCTATGGTGTCTTTGCCACCACTGCCCACAGAGAGCGTATCATTACCATTGCTCCCCACAATGTCGTCACTGTAGCCCGTACCTGAGATATTTAATCTTTCGATATTCTTGTAGCTAACTCGATAGCTGCCTGCTGTAATTGAGCCAGTGTTAGCAGTGGCATTGAATGTCGAAGTGATTCCGGCGTTAGCATTGCTGTAATCGACTCTCAATAAATCATCGCCCTTACCCCCATCTATAGTATCTTTGCCACCGCTGCCCACAGAGAGCGTATCATTACCATTGCTTCCTACAATGTTGTCATTGTAGGCTGTACCTGAGATGTTTAATCTTTCGATATTTTTGTAGCTAACTCGATAGCTGCCTGCTGTAATTGAGCCAGTGTTAGCAGTGGCATTGAATGTCGAAGCGATTCCTGCGTTAGCATTGCTGTAATCGACTGTCAATAAATCATCGCCCTTACCCCCATCTATGGTATCTTTGCCACTGCTGCCCACAGAGAGCGTATCGTTGCCATTACTCCCGACAATCTTGTCATCGTAGGCTGTACCTATGATATTTAATCGTTCTATATTCTTGTAGCTAACTCTATAGTTGCCTGCGGTAATTACTCCCTGGTTTGTAGTGGCATTGAATGTTGAGGTGATTCCTCCTTTAGCATTGCTGTAATCGATGGACAAGAAGTCGTCATCTTGACCTCCATCTATCGTTTGAGTTGCTAAAGAAGAAGGGGCAATATCTGGTGGTAAGATGTTTACGTAGAAGGAATCATTACCATCGCCACCAGAGAGTAGGTTATCGCCTGTTAAATACTCACCATACAATGTATCGTTACCAGCACCACCATTGAGGGTGTTATCGCCTGAGGTGCCAAAGTATAAAAACTCTCCACTCCTGGTTCCGATGGTATAGCCAGAGATGGAGAGATAATCATTGCCATCGCCACTAGAGAGTAAGTTGTTGCCTGTCGAAGACTCAGCAAGCAATATATCATCTCCAGCGCCACCGTTGAGAGTGTTATTGCTTAATGAAGAAGTATAGTTATATACGCCAGTATATGGTTCAGCATCAAGAAAGAAAGAGGCGTCAAGATAATCATTCCCATCTCCCCCAAAGAGTAAATTATTACCTTTTGAAGCTTGAGCATTCAAGGTATCCTTACCAGCACCACCGTCGAGGGTGTTATTGCCTGTTGAAAAGCGAACATTCAAGGCATCGTCACCAATACCACCAACAAGGGAGTTATTGCCGCTAACCTCAACGAGGATATCATTACCTACAGCACCAATGAGAGTATCATTGCCCGCACCACCCCGCAGCAAGTCGTTGCCACTTAAGCCATTGATTTTGTCATTACCCCCCTGGCCATTAATCACATCATCTGAGTTGTCTAAAGCGGTAATGTTGTTGTCTAAGTCATTAAAGAAGGTAACTGTATTGGCAATACCGATAGTTGTATCAGTAGAGTTGGCATCTAGAACATTAAAACTATCGCTGATGCTAGTTTCTCCATCAAAGATAATATTGCCAATGGCTGGTCTTGTACCAGAAGCTTTCAAATTATCCAAGTCTTCTAGCTTGAAATTTTGCAGAATGAGTTTGGTATCATAATTACCTTCAAAAGTGATTTCCAGATCGTTACTATTTTGGGTGAGTATCAGATTTCGGGCAGTTAAGTCAGAGCCATAGAAGTTGATGGTATCAACTTCGGCGATGGTCGCTGCTGTTGGGTTTGTTCCTTTACCGACGCCACCGAAATCGGTAATCGTATCAATGCCATCGGTAACTCTGACGATAAAGCCTTTGTTGTCGTTGTAAACAAATGTATCCTTGCCGCCCCCACCTGTTAAGGTGTCGTTACCTTCATCCCCTGTGATGGTATCATTGCCAGCTTTACCATTAATTGTATCCGCACTGAAAGTACCCACGAGGGTATCGTTACCGTTGGTTCCAATGATATTTGACATTACTTTTTCCTTGCTGAATCGATGTTTTGCAGTAAATTAAGTTGCTGTTAGTGCTGTTGAGCGCAGAAAATTTCGCCGAAAATTGATGCTTTCGGCATACGTGATATCACCTTGGAAGATTAGGAATTTTTGATGACAAATCTCCTTTTGATTTCCTTGCAAGTAGTATTTATCCAACTATCTGGGGCTATCTACGTCTTAAGCACTGTCTAATACCAATTCGCAATTCGCAATTCGCAATTCGCAATTGAGAAAGCTTGATTTTACAAGGGTTTGGGAATTTGAATCTGTTGCAGGATTTTGGAGAATTGGTATAAATATCCGAACATTTGGATTTACAAAAATAACTAGTTTCAGGCTTGGTTCAAGCATCGTTTATCAGTAGTGTTGGCAAACTTTGAGCCTAGACATTGCTGAAGAACGGTTGAAAAGTCAAGCTGAAATTTTCCAAACCAAAATTTACTCTTTGGTTGGTTCAATGCGTAAGTCGTACTAGTTTAGAGATAGGGAACACTTGACAGGGATACGGAAAACGATCTTTATGCTTTTTTTGTGGACGATGCCTTCTGTTTCTACAGACGCTACCGCGTAGCTTGCTTACCCGTAGGAGTACGCTAATGCCTTTGGTACTTGGTTTTAAAATAGAAAATATCTAATTAGCCCAATAATAATTATCGGATATTTACTTACATATCTATATTTTAATTAATATCTTTGCATAATCTTCATATTATTCAACTATTAACACATAGATCGTGCAATGCGAGGTGCAATTATCGACACCCCGCATTCTCAAGATTACTGAGCGATAAGCTCAGTAATAGAAGCCTAGTTATCTTTAGACAACGACAAAATTGTTGTTGGTTAATGACAAGCCTGTAGATAGTTGGGCAAATTGTACTTTAGCAAACCCACCTGCATTGCCATCTTGGTTAAAGAACAATGCACCTGTAGTGGAGTTGTAAATAAATCTCTGAGTACTAGTGCTTGCAGATGCACCGATTGTAAATTGACTCGCTTGAAGTACACCTGCTGATAAACCGCCACCAAAACCGAGAGCCGATACTTGAATTACTTCATTTGTGGGGTTAAAGTCATAAATGCGATCGCTACCTTCATTGAAACTATTAAAAACAAAGGTATCAGTACCACTTCCTCCTATTAGGCTATCATTACCCTTGCCGCCTGCGAGGATATCGTTGCCATTTCCACCTTTGAGGGTGTTTTTACCAGTAGCAGCAGAGGCTGTGAGAGTATCATTGCCATCGCCACCATTAAGTAAATTATCACCTAATGAGTAGCTAACATCCAAGCGATCGTTACCAGCACCACCGTTAAGAGTGTTATTACCAGAGGAGTCATATCTATCGTTGCTGGTGTAGTCGAACTGGGCAGAGGCAAAGAGAGAATCATTGCCATCACCTCCAGAGAGCAGGTTATTACCACTTGAAAAGTTAACATTCAAGATATCGTTACCGACGCCACCGTTGAGGGTATTATTGCCAGAGATAGCATCCGCAGACACCAAATAGTCGCGGTAGTATACTAAGGAGCCATCAGCAAACAGAGAATCATTACCATCGTCTCCAGAGAGCAGGTTATTACCTGTTGAAGCGTCGAGATCTAAGTAATCATTACCTTTACCACCGATAATCGTATCATTGCCATTACTGCCACCGTAAAGTGTATCGTTACCATTAGTGCCGACAATATTGTCGTCCTCGTATGTACCTCTAATACCTAATCGTTCGATATTACTGTAGTTAATCTGATTTTTACCCGCCGTAATTGAGCCAGTGTTAGTACTGGCATTGAAAGTAGATGCGATCGCCTCAGTAGAATCGCCATAGTAGAAATTGATGTATAAAACATCGTCGTTACCTGTTCCTCCATCTACCGTTTGAGTTACTAAGGAGGGAACGACAGTAGATAATTCATCTAAAATGAAGATGTCATTGCCATCGCCACCATCTAGTAGATTACTACCTGTTAAATTTCTAACTTCAATGTCATCGTCACCAGCGCCACCTTTGAGGGTATTATTACCAGACACCCCATCAATATATGAGCTAGAAAGGACGAGTGCATCATTGCCATCCTCCCCAGAAAGTAGGTTATCACCTGTTGAATCTCTAGCGCTCAAGAAATCGTCACCAACGCCCCCAAAGAGTAGGTTATCGCCTGTTGAAATGTTAACATTCAAGTAATCTTTACCAGCACCGCCTTTGAGAGTGTTGTTGCCTGAGGCAAAATAGAGATGCAAATATCCACCTTCGCCGAAGTACTCCTGGCCTTGAGCGGAGAGATTATCATTACCATTCCCTCCATCCAGGAAGTTATCGCCTGTTGAAATGTCTGCATTCAAGAAATCGTCACCAGCACCACCCTTAAGAGTGTTATTACCTGAGGCAATAGTATTTAGGTACTGGTTTCCAGATGCAAAGAGAGAATCATTGTCATCGCCACCATCCAACAGATTATTGCCTGTTAAAAAGTCAGCTTTCAAGTAATCGTCACCAGCATCACCCTTGAGGGTGTTATTGCCTGCACCACCAATGAGAGTATCATTGCCTGCACCACCAATAAGAGTATCATTGCCGATACCACCCCTTAAAAGGTCGTTGCCACTCTTGCCGTCGATTTTATCGTTGCCCCCTTGACCATTGACAACATCATCTGAGTTATCTAAACCCGTAATATTGTTGGCGAGGTCATTAAGAAAAGTAACCGTGTTCTTGATACCCAGGTTAGTTTCAGTCGAGTTGCCATCGAGAACATTAAAACTGTCGGTGATATTAGTTTGGTTATAAAAAAGAATGTTGCCGATCGCTGGTTTTGTTGGAGAAGCTTTCAGGTTCTCCAAGTTTTCTAATTTGAAGTTTTGTAAGATGACTTTTGTATCATCTACTCCTTCAAAGGTGATTTCTAGATTGCTGCCATTTTGGGTCAGCAGCATATTTCTGGCACTGAAGTCTTCAAATTTGATAGTATCCACTTCGGCAATGACTGTTGCGGAAGGATTTGTGCCTTTACCCACTCCACCAAAATCAGCGATCGTATCAGTGCCGTCACCAAACTTATAAACAAATATATCGTTACCACCACCACCAGTTAAGGTGTCATTGCCAGCTTTACCGTTAATTGTATCTGCACTGTTAGTGCCCAGTAGGGTATCGTTACCAATGGTTCCAATAATATTCGCCATAAATTTTTCCTGCCTAAATCAATTTTGTCCTAACTTGAATTACCGATCGCTCCTGTTTTAGAGCATCAAGAATTTGCCGAAAATTAAATAAATTCGGCATACTTTCTACGAGCGTGGTTAGCAATTTTTCTAATAATCGCCTTGTTGACTAGCTTGGAAGTAGGAACTATCCAAACTATTTGGGGTTATTTAAGTTCAGCTATTTCTATGCAAGTAAATCTCTTTTTCCACTCTGTAACCACGAAGATTTTCTTAGCTTTGATGTTGGCACAGCCATCAATGTCTAACCAAAGGCATAATCATTTCGGCGGACAGAAGGTTAAAAAGGATTTTTTAAGCAAAGTTTTTAGCTATTTTGAAAGGTCTAGCCCGACTAGCTTGAAAATAGCAAACAGTCTACAGGGAATAAAGAAGCAAATTTTTATGCTTTCCTTATGGGCGATCGCCCCAGAGTGTTTAACTTCGGAATAGGGAACATATAAATAAGATCGTACTAATTAAATAGTAAATATTTACTTAGATGTCTATATTTCAACAAATATCTTTGCACATTCTTTACATTATTTTACATCCACAAAATTTATGTAAAAATCCTGAAATCAAAGTGATATTGAAAACACATTAATTCTCAGAATTTCTAGTTGTCTTCTGCTGGAACTCTCAATAATGCTAGTTTGCAAGATCTAGCTTGAAAAAGGGAGCAGGGAGTAGTAAGAGAAGTTTGTTGATTGTGAGTTTTTTCCATGAGCGGCTGTTTTGACAATGGAGATTGGTGGCTGGGTAATTGTAACTCAGCAAAAAATATTTTCATGCGATAGTTATGCGAGCGATCGCACTAACGTCTAGCTTGAAAATAGGAGACAGTTTACAGGTAAAAACGAATAAGCAAAGAAATTTTTTTGCATTGCTTATAAAGTATTACCTGTGGGTGTTTAACTATCAGAATAGGAAACATTTAAGTAACACCATACTAACTAAATACTGAATATTTACTTAGATGTCTATGCCTAAAAGCATATCTTTGCATACTCTTCATATTATTCCCTGAAAAAAGTATATGCTTAAGTACTGATGTTCCATGAAAATTAGGTGTTAAAGCCCTGAGATTTCGTCAATTTTGCTAAACAGATGATTCTGAGTAAGCCTGGAATTCCTTATGGGGCAAAGAGCGTTGTTAATTTAAATCAAGGTTTACTTATCTTTGTGTATTCTTCATACTCATCTCAGGAAACAGATAACCGAGGCAATGAGTAGAAATACATTCAGTAAAAATACATATTAACTGGGCGATCGCTCTTTTGAAAACATGTAGTCGGCGTCAATAATTATCGTTAAAATAAGGCAATAATAAATGGCAAATAGCTAATAGGAATAAGGGTTTTAACTGAGTTGATTTTTCTTCGTAGAGTTTGGTTTTATCGTGCCAACTTCCTTAGGTAATTGACAGTAGGGAATAGTGGAGGAAAACTTTTTGATTAATTTGTGGGATTTTTTGGCGATCGGAAAAAACTAGAGAATACCACATCTCGTACACAAGCGAAAACCGCTAGAGGAGGATAAAATTACAACCGCAGACATGATTGAATTTAGTCAACAGGACTCTTGCAAACTCATTGCACCTATGCTCAAAACATCTACCCAGACAATATTATGATGCAATCTTGGGTTATCTGGCTGATGAGGGTAATATCGTGTCCGGTTAAAGACTTATCATTAAGACCACAGGGGAGCAGGGGCACAGCAGTGCTCATACGTGTCAACTTAAGCTCAAATTGCCCCACAATCGTTTTACCCCACCCCCAACCCCTCCCCTTGGCAAGGGGAGGGGAGGTTTTGCGTCAGCAAAGCCAGGGTGGGGTAACGCGGATCTTGATGGTAAATGAGTAGAACTCGCTCATCACCTTTCTATCAGGGTTTCACGTTAAGTTGACACCAATGAGCAGTGCTGTGCCCCTACCACAGATATGGTTTTTCAAACATCCATATTTGGTATTTTCTGTCAATGCGTAAGTCCTAGCATTAGCCCTTTCAAGGTGGTGAAATTTAGAACGAGAATTGGTTATTTCTACCTTCAAAAAGCCCAAAATCTGAGCGCAGGATTCAAGATGGTAGCACTGAAACAACGTATCTTCGTTGGCCACCTTGAAAGGGCTACTAGCATTTTCAAATTAAGCTTAAATAATCACGAAATGGTTGTTAGTTAGTAACAACCCGGCAGATAGTTGTGCAAATTGTACCTGGCTAAACGTACTTCCACTGCCATCTTCATCGAAGAACAATGCACCTGTCGTAGAGTTGTAAATTAATCGTTGAGCATTTGTTGTTGCAGATGTTCCAATAATGAACTGGCTAGCTGAAAGTACACCTTTACCACCAAAATCGTAGCCAAAAGCTATGCTAATCACCTCATTAGCTGCATTAAAGTCATAAATAGTATCTACCCCTTGATTGAAACTCTTAAAACCAAAGGTATCGATACCGCTTCCTCCATAGAGGCTATCATTACCAAAACCACCATTTAGGGTATCATTACCATAGTCACCCTTAATGATGTTATTACCAAAGGCATCCAAGGCAGAGATATAATCATTGCCATCGCCTCCAGAGAGCAGATTATTGCCTGTTGAACCGCCAGCATCTAAGGTATCGTCACCAGCACCACCCTTAAGGGTGTTATTGCCAACGGAGCGAGAGTCATTTCTAGCTTCGTAATATGTGTCTTCATATTCGCTGTAGGTATAAGAATACGAGCCAGAAATGCTGAGATAATCATTGCCATTGCCACCATCGAGCAGGTTATTGCCTTTTGAACCGCTAGCACTCAAGGTATCATTGCCATTACCACCGTTGAGGGTGTTATTGCCTAAGGAACGAGAGTCGAAATTAAAGGTAGGGAAACGTCCGTATGAGTCGAACTCGTACTGGTACTGACCAGAGACGGAGACATAATCATTGCCATCGCCCCCAGAAAGTAGATTATTGCCTTTTGAACCGCTAGCACTTAAGCGATCGTTGTCAGTGCCACCACTGAGTAGATTATCACCCGCTGAATAGTTAGCATTTAAGGTATCAAAACCAGTACCTCCTTTAAGGGTGTTATTGCCTAAAGAGCTATACTCGCTATGTAGCACATACTCGTCATAACCAGAGATGTCTAGAGAATCATTGCCATCGCCACCATCAAGCAAGTTCTTGCCTGTTGAACGGCTAGCAATCAAAGTATCATTGCCAGCACCACCGTTGAGGGTATTATTGCCATCTGAACGAGGGTTGTTTTTATAGGGAGGGTAGTCATAGATGTCGTAGTAGCTATAGATAGAGAGTAAATCATTGTCAATGTCACCATTGAGCAAGTTATTACCTGCGCCACCAACGAGAGTATCATTCCCCGCACCACCAATGAGAGTATCGTTGCCTGTTCCACCCCTCAAAAGGTCGTTGCCACTTAACCCCCGGATTTTGTCATTACCTCCCTGACCATTGATGACATCATCTGAGGTATCAAAGCCTTTAACATTATTGTTCAGGTCGTTAAGGAAAGTAACTGTATTCTTGTTGAAAATAGTGCTTTGGTTGGAGTTAGCATCGAAAACATCAAAGCTGTCCGTGGTGCTAGTTTGTTCGTAAAACACAATATTGCCCAAGTCTACAGTGGCTGTAGTGGATTTGCTGAGATTATCCAGGTTTTCTAGGGCAAAGTTTTGCAAGATGACTTTGGCATCATCCACCCTTTCAAAGGTGATTTCCAAATTTGTGCCATTCTGGGTAAGTAGCAAATTTCTTGCTGTTAAGCCATAGCTTTGGAATATTAGCGTATCAACTTCGGCAATAACCGCTGCTGTTGGGTTTGTTCCTTTACCAATGCCACCAAAATCGCTGATGAAATCTGTGCCATCGCCCAATTTGTAAATAAATGTATCTTTGCCGCTTCCACCAGTTAAGGTGTCGTTTCCCTCTTTAGCTGTAATGGTATCGTTGCCTAATAGACCGTTAATGGTATCTGGTAAGTTGCTGCCATTGAGAGTATCATCATTTTTAGTCCCATTGATATTGGCCATAACTTTTACCTTCCTAAAAGAATTTTTAGAGTAATATCAAGTTCAGAAAATCACCTATAATTCAAAGTTTTCCGCATATGTCCTTCTCGAAAGTTCTCTTCGCATTTGGCGCTCCCCAAGAGTACTTGCGAAACCCTGTGGGATCTTGCTACAGACTTCTCTTGGCGTCAGCTTTAATTATTAAGTATTCAATCGAACCTGTATAATTTCAGTTGCCAATAATCGGGTTAATAATAATTTGAAAGCCAGAGAGTTTGCTAAAAGTTGACGCTTTCGGCAGATTTAATTTTGCATAAGATTGATTGTGAGGAACTTGCAAGTAGTATTTATCGAACTATCTCGAACTATCTAAGCCTTAAGCACTGTACAAATTTTTCATAGTTGGGATTAAGTGCTAAAAGAATTAGTTTTGGGCTGATTTCAACCATGCTTCATCACTAGCTCAGGGAAGTAGTTACCGTAGGCATTGCTGAAAAATAGTTGAAAATCAATCTGGCTGGAATGCCCTCAACCCACAACCTATAATTTAATTGGTTTGTCAATGCATAAGTCTTAATGTTTTCAAAATAGGATCTGCGGACTGGAAAAAGAATACTTTCATGCCCTCATTATGCAATCAATCGCCTGAACATCTAGCCTGAAAATAGAAAACATCTCAATAACCCTATAATAAGTAAATACCGAAATATTGAGTAGGATGTCTATTTTTTAATAAAAATGTAATATTTTCAATAGGTTGTGAAGTGTTGTATCCAAACGAAAATCCCTAGAGGTCGCAAAATTACAAACGTAGACACGATCCGATTGAGCCGAGAACATTTAGAAATAATTCGCACATACTGAAAATATCTACCCAGAAGAATGCTGTGGTATAACTTTGACTTATCTAGCTAGTGAAGGCAAAACAACAGAGAAGTGATGCCAACAGAAAATGCCTGAAATACACAAGCAGGTGCTGAAATTTTAGGCAATCGCACAGTAGAAACTAAAAAACAGCAATATGCTCACTTTTATTCGTTAATCTAACTATAATTCAGCAATCAAATGCGAGGTGCTATGTTCAACACCTCGCATTCTAAAAATTTATTCTTGTACTGTCCTACTAACTGATGGAATCGTAATTACGATTAAACAACAACAAAATTGTTATTAGTTAGTGACAACCCAGCAAATAGTTGTGCAAATTGTACCTGAGTAAATGCACCAGCACTACCATCCTGGTCAAAGAATAATCCACCTGTAGTGGAGTTATAAATAAATCGCTCACTGCTAGTGGTTGCGGATGTTCCGATAGTAAACTGACTAGCAGATAGTACACCTGTTGATAAGCTACCACCAAAACCAGCAGCAGATACCCCAATCAGTTCGTTAGTGGCGTTGAAGTCATTAATAGTATCTACACCTTCATTGAAACTATTGAAAACAAAGGTATCAATACCGCCATTGCCATTAGCGATATCATTACCGTTACCACCTGTGAGAATATCATTGCCATCTCCTCCATTGAGATTGTCATTGCCATCGCCACCATTGAGGGTGTTCTTACCAGAGGCACCAAAGGCAAACAGAAAATCATTGCCATCGCCACCAGAAAGTAGATTATTGCCTGTTGAATTCTCAACAAATATGGAATCATCACCAACGCCACCATTGAGGGTGTTCTTACCAGAGGCACCAAAGGCAGACAGGATATCATTGCCGTTACCCCCATCCAAGAGGTTATTGCCTGTTGAACGCTCAGCACTCAGGTTATCATTACCAGCCCCACCTTTGAGGGTATTATTGCCTGAACTACTATAGAAAGAAGTGATTCCAGAGTTGTAGTCGAAAGTACTATAGGCGGAGATAGAGAGAAAATCATTGCCATCACCTCCATCCAGGAGATTATTACCTTTTGAATAGCTGGCACTCAAGTTATCGTCGCCAGCCCCACCTTTGAGGGTGTTATTGCCTGAGGAGGGACTGCCTATACTGTAGTAGTTACCGAAGGGGTCGTAGTAGTAGGCAGACGCAGAGATCGCATCATTGCCATCTCCACCATCCAACAGATTATCCCCATTTGAAGAGATAGCACTCAAACTATCGTTACCAATGCCACCTTTGAGGGAATTATCGCCTGTGGAATAGTCAACATTTAAGGTATCGTTACCTGTACCGCCGATAATCGTATCGTTGCCACTACTACCACCGTAAAGCACATCGTTGCCATTGATGCCCACAATGTTGTCATCATAGGCTGTACCTCTGACCTGTAACCGTTCAATACTCTTGTAGCTAACCTGATTGTTACCCACTTTAATCGAACCAATGGTCGTAGTGATTCCGACGTTAGCATTGCTGAAATCGACGTTTAAGTAATCATTACCTGTTCCTCCATCTACCGTTTGAGTCACTAAGGAAAAAGGGGTTGTAAATGGGACGCTAAAATAGAAGGAATCATCGCCATCCCCTCCATTGAGGGTGTTTGTACCCTGAACTTCAATGGCATAGAAAGTATCACTCCCATCTCCACCTGAAACAGCATTGTTGCCAGTGGAGGCAGTAATAAAAAATGTGTCAGCCCCCGCATCGCCACTGAGGGTGTTATTTCCCAAGGAAAAGGAAATATCTAAAACGTCAGATCCACTTCCGCCCTTGAGGATATTGTTTCCAGTAAAAAAGGAAGCATTCAGTTGATCGTTACCGGAACCACCATCTAGAGTGTCGTTACCTCCATTACCAGATATATTATCATTACCTGATAAGCCTTGAATCAGGTCATCGTTCGTTGTCCCTGCTAGAAAATCATTTCCAGTAGTACCATTGATATTTGCCATGATTTTTTACCTACCTAAATCAATTTTTTGAGTAACTGAAATCGCCAATTTGGAGTTAGTGCTGTTTGAGAGCAAAATCAACTAGCTAAAATTTGACGCTTTCGACACACTTATATATCGCTGTTCTTCAACAGCGATTTTTCCCAAAAATTCACGATGTTATTCAGTTTGCAAGGCTGCAATTAAACCCGATTAATTTTAAAACCGCAAGTTTGTAACGAGAGTATAATATTCAGCTTGGGCTGTAATTTTAAGTTTTACACTCATTACAAAAATCTACAGTTTTCAAAATAGACGTGGTTTATCTACCTGTTTAGGAGAATCTAAGTCTTAGATGGCAGAAAAGTTTATCAGCTTATGAATTCAGACAAATAGGATGTTTCAGGTTTTTTAAGCATCCTCAGATTTAGTAATGCAGCTCTAACTCAACTCAGAGATCGCTGAAAAAGCATGGAGGAATCAAGCTGAAATACTTAAAATCCATACTTGATACAGCAGAATTTAAAGAAAAGTCTAAGACATCAAACTTAGCAGAATCAGGAGCCAAAATTCAGACAGACTCCATATCTGATTTGAAATCCTCACCTCTTTTCTTTAGTTGCAAAATGCTGGATTGAGTTGTGTTTTGCCTATCGAGAATACCCGCTGTCTTGAGAATAGGGAACCTTTAACAGGGAAGCGGGAAAAATATTTGCCAGCCCTTACTAGGAGCTGTTGTCGATGCGTTTTTAGCTTGAAAACAGGGAACACTTAAATAAGCTGATATTAATTAGATACTAAACATTCAAATGAATGTCTACACTCAAAAGCATATCTTTGCAGATTCTTTATATTTTTGGCTAAAAACTTATCCTTTGGTGATAATAATATTTATGTATTGTTTATACTTTAATAGTAGATAAATTACCCAATCAGCAAACAAATACCTTAAGCAGTAAGGGACTGTAAATTCGGTAATGCCGCTATTTTATTACTCTGATTAGATAATATTTAAAACAAGATTTTTCTTTGCTTGTTGAAAAAAAACTTTTGACTCACTGACAAAGCGAGCCTTTGAAAAAAATCCAGATCGATATCTTATTTTTCTCTTCTGAGAGACATAAAAAACTACCAAAAATTGGGTGCAGCTGAATAAATCAGATCCTCATAAGTAGAATCTTAAGTAAATATTAAGAGGATGTTTACAGCGATCGCTAACTTGAAAAAGGGAGTCGAGGATAGGGGAAGAAACCTTGTTAATTTTTGGTTGTAGGATTTTCTGGCGATCGCTATCATGAAAATAAAATCATTCGGTAGCATTATCTTGTACCCAAGCAAAAACTGCTAGGAGTAAATAAAATTACAAACGCAGACATGATTAAATTTAGCGAACAACACTTGCAAACTATTCGCACCCATGCCGAAAATATCTACCCAGAAGAATGCTGTGGTATAATATTTGGCTATCTTGCTAGTGAAGGCAAAACGACAGTAGAAGTGATGCCAACAGAAAATGCCTGGAATACAGAGGCAGGTGCTGAATTTTCAGGCGAACGCACAGGAGAAAGTAAAAAACGGCAATATACGATCGCACCTGAAGTGATGTTACAAGCACAAAAACAAGCACGCGATCGCTCATTGAGTATTATCGGCATTTTTCACTCACACCCAGATAACCCTGCCATACCTTCAGAATGCGATCGCCTGTACGCTTGGCAAGGATACTCGTATATAATAGTTTCCGTCCAAAACGGTAAAGCCACCCAAGTGCGAAGCTGGAGTCTTGATGATACTCATCAGTTCCAAGCAGAGAGCATTGAAAATATAACTTAACGGCTTAATTTCAAGATAGATATCATTTTTCGATAGGATTAATATTCCCGCTCTTGCACAAGACAACTGCTATGTTAAATCCGAATCTGGATGAAATCCAGTTGACCAGAGATGATTACGAACGCTACTCCCGACACTTGATTTTGCCGGAAGTAGGATTGGAAGGACAAAAGCGCCTAAAAGCTGCAAGCGTACTTTGTATCGGTACTGGTGGACTAGGTTCGCCACTACTTTTATACCTAGCCGCCGCAGGTATTGGACGCATTGGGATCGTGGATTTCGATGTTATTGATACTTCCAATTTGCAACGTCAAGTCATCCACGGTACATCGTGGGTGGGTAAACCCAAGATTGAATCCGCAAAAAACCGCATTCACGAGATTAACCCCTATTGTCAGGTGGATCTCTACGAAACTCGCCTGAGTTCCGAAAATGCCCTCGAAATTTTTCAACCTTACGATATCGTGGTGGATGGCACCGATAACTTCCCCACGAGGTATTTAGTTAACGACGCTTGCGTATTGTTAAACAAACCCAACGTCTACGGTTCCATTTTCCGCTTTGAAGGACAAGCCACTGTCTTTAATTACGAAGGCGGGCCGAATTATCGCGACCTTTACCCAGAACCGCCACCACCAGGAATGGTTCCCTCTTGTGCAGAAGGTGGGGTGTTGGGAATTTTGCCAGGAATTATTGGTGTTATCCAAGCAACGGAAACTGTCAAAATTATTATCGGGCAGGGTAACACCTTGAGCGGACGCTTACTGCTTTACAACGCCTTAGACATGAAATTCCGGGAGTTAAAACTGCGTCCTAACCCCATTCGCCCAGTCATTGAAAAACTGATAGACTACGAACAATTCTGCGGAATTCCACAAGCTAAGGCAGAGGAGGCAAAACAGCAGATGGAAATTCAAGAAATGACCGTTACAGATTTGAAGGAATTGCTAGATAGTGGTGCGAAGGATTTTGTACTACTAGATGTCCGCAACCCCAATGAATACGAGATTGCGAAGATTCCTGGTTCAGTTTTGGTGCCGTTACCAGAAATTGAAAACGGTGATGGCGTTGCCAAGGTGAAGGAAATATTAAACGGTCACCATTTAATTGCTCATTGTAAGATGGGCGGGCGATCGGCAAAAGCCCTCGCTATCCTCAAAGAAGCCGGGATCGTTGGGACGAATGTCAAAGGCGGAATTACCGCTTGGAGTCGGGAAATCGATTCCTCAGTTCCGGAGTATTAAAGGAGATGGGGAGATAAGGGGATGGGGAGATGGGGAGAGAATTTCACCCTATCACCCCATCACCCCATCTTCCCACCTCCCCACTCCCCACTCCCTACTCGCCTCTGCTTATGACTACCTCAAAATCTTCTTTCAATATTTTATGGGTGCAAGTTTGGGTATTGGCAGCGGTGCAGGGGGCAATTACCCTGAGTTGGTTAATTTATAATATATACTTGCCCCAACTTTTGACCCAGTTTGGTTTTCCTGCCTCCTTCGCTGTTGGTTTATTACTGGTGGAAAATGCCTTGGCTGCGGTATTGGAACCTTTGATGGGGGGACTTTCAGACCAAAGTAGGCGCTGGGTAGGAACTCGATTTCCCTTCATTTCAGTAGGTGTAATTCTGGCATCAGCTTTGTTTATTGCAATACCATGTGTTGTCAGCTCGATCCCGCCTACTATGATATTGCGATCGCTCTTACCCATAACTCTGGTAGCCTGGGCATTAGCAATGACAGTATTTCGCTCTCCAGCCATATGCCTGTTGGGAATGTATTCTACACCAGCCGAGTTACCATTGGCTGCCAGTGTTGTAACTTTGGTAGGAGGATTTATTGGCGCTTTTAGACCGATCGCCAACAAGTATATTCTCAGTTTAGGGCCAGTTTTGACCTTTGCAATTGGTTCTTTTGTGTTGTTGGGTGCGGGGGCCGTGTTGCGGTTAGTTAATCAGCCAGAAACACCTGTAGATCGACACAATGCACAAATAGTAAAGTTTCCTTTACAAAAATTAACTTTAATTTTAGGAACTGGTTTTAGTGTAGCGTGGGGTATTCGATTTTTGATGGATGTTTTGGGCAAAGTCCTCAAAGCCCAACTTAATACTGATAATATCGATATGCAAATGGTGTGGATTGGAATTGCGATCGCTTTGGCCAACATACCAGCTGGGATGTTTGCCGTCAAAATTGGCAATCGTCAAGCAATGCTTTGTGGTATTTGTGCAATTATTCCGGCGTTACTCATGATGGTATTTATCGGCGTACAAATTCCCATCATTGCGCTAATCATTGCTGGCTTTAGTTTAATTGTTAACGGGGCAGTTCCCTTTGCTTTAGGACTAGTACCCCAAAGATGGGCGGGATTGGGAATTGGTACCTATTTTGGGGGGTTTGCTGCGGCCATGAGTTTGTTTGGTGTCATATTTCCCCAACCGCAAACCATAACACCTTTTGTAGGCGCAGCTGCGGGGGCATTCGCATTCTTCCTCGCTGGTATTTGCATTGGAGTGAGTGGCATTTCTCAAACGCCAAGTAACGCAGAGATTTAAAGCAGAGATGGGAATTGGGCATTGGGCAAAGGGCATGGGGAAAGGGAAAGGGGTAAGGGGAAAAGGGGAAAGGGAAAATACCAAACCTTTCCCCCTTTCCCCCGCCCCTTATCCCCAGAGGGGGCCCCACCTTGCCCTTTTCCCGACTTCTGCAAGAAGTCTAATGACCTACAGGTTTTACTTGACTCAAGAGATTATGCAGTTTTTCTCCCTCAATAACTTCTGTTTCCAAAAGTTGAGTTGCGATCGCTTCTAACAAATCTCGATTCTCCTTAAGAATCTGTAGCGCTTGTTCGTGGGCAGTTTCCACGATTTCCTTGACCTCGCTATCAATGGCTTTGGCTGTATCTTCACTCACCGCCCGCCGGGGATTAGGAGCGCCATTGCCCAAGAACATTGCTTGTTGTCCTTGTTGATAAGCAAGCGGCCCTAAGACTTTACTCATACCATAGGTAGTCACCATTCGTTCTGCCAAGTCTGTTGCTCGTTGCAAATCGTTAGATGCACCTGTTGTAATACTGCCAAACACAATCTCTTCGGCGGAACGTCCTCCTAACAGAGTTGCAATTTGACCGCGCAATTCTCCTTCATTCATCAAAAAGCGGTCTTCGGTGGGTAATTGTAAGGTGTAGCCTAAAGCAGCCATCCCACGGGGAATAATGGAAATCTTTTCTACACGACCGTTTCCTGTGGTTAGCGCCCCGACCATTGCGTGACCGACTTCATGGTAAGCAACAATCTTTTTCTCGGTATCGCTCAATACACGACTCTTCTTTTCTAAACCGGCGACTACCCGCTCAATTGCTTCGGCGAAGTCTTCTTGAGCAACCGTTTGGCGTTGATTGCGGGCTGCTAATAATGCGGCTTCATTTACCAAGTTTGCTAAATCTGCACCAGCAAAACCAGGAGTACGAGTGGCGATCGCTTTAAGATCTACATCATCTCCTAATTTCACCTTTTGAGCGTGAATCTTGAGAATTGCTTCACGACCAGATAAATCAGGACGGTCTACCAAGACTTGACGGTCAAAGCGACCCGGACGCAGCAATGCAGGGTCTAGACTTTCGGGACGGTTGGTAGCTGCAAGCACAATTACAGTTGCATCCCCCGCCGCAAACCCATCCATCTCAGTCAGTAATTGATTGAGGGTTTGTTCGCGTTCATCGTTACCACCGTAGAAACCGTTACTACTACGAGACTTACCGATGGCGTCCAATTCATCAATAAATACAATACAAGGAGCTTGCTTCTTTGCTTGCTCAAATAAATCTCGCACCCTGGAAGAACCCACACCCACAAACAGTTCCACAAACTCGGAACCAGAGATACTGAAGAATGGAACTCCTGCTTCCCCAGCGACAGCTTTGGCTAAAAGTGTCTTACCAGTACCGGGAGGGCCAACCAACAGTACACCTTTGGGAATCCTCGCACCAATTTGCGTAAAACGTGCCGGAGTCTTGAGAAAATCTACAATTTCCACTAACTCAGTTTTCGCTTCTTCTACCCCAGCCACATCTTGGAAGGTAATTTTAGCAGATTCACCTTCAACGTAAACCTTAGCTTTACTCTTACCGATAGAGAGAACACCTTGAGAACCACCAGCACCACGGGAAACAAAGAATTGCCAGATGCCAATAAAAATCAGTGGTGGGATAACCCAACTCAAAAGGGTTGTAAACCAAGTATTCTTCGGTGGAGGTGCAGCCGCGAACTCAACTCCTTTTTGTTCTAGGAGTTTGGGCAATTCCAAATCAAAGATTGGTGTAGTTGCAAACACTTGCCCTGGTTGGCCATTCTCTGTTTTTAATTCGTAAAGAATCTGGTTTTGACCAACCGAAGCGCGGCTGACTTCCCCTTCCTGTACTTGATGAATAAATAAGCTATAGGGAACGCCAGCAGGGCGAGAACCAAACAAACCAGGCAAAAACAAATTTAAAAGCAGGAATAACCCTGATACTGCTAACAATACATTGGCAATAATTCTAGAACGGGGTGGCTTAGGCTGTTCTTTTTTAATTGACATAAGTGTTATTAATCCTTTTAGTCATTGGTCATTAGTCATTAGTCATTAGTCATTGGTCATTGGTCATTGGAAAGAGGAGGCACAAAGAAGTTCTTTAATTTTGAATTTTTAATTGATTTGTCTCCCCACCTTCCTCTAGCCAATCAAAAATTTGGGCTAACTGGTCTAGGGTTATCAATCCATATTGCCAGAGGGTCATTGCTAGGAAATTGGGAGTCTGTTCGCAATGTCGCAAGGCTAGGGAAATTGCTTTCCCAGAAATAGCCAACTCTTTTTCTAAAAAATTCACTAATTGATTTGTGGCGGTCATCGCAATCTTAAGCAATATTAAATAAATTTATTTTTGATGGAATTTGAGAAACTTGACAAAAGGCTAGTTAAAATATCTACATACAAAATAGTTTGCCAAAAACCATCACACTTTTGACAGCTGTTGTTTGACGTAAATCCAGGTGCAATAAGGTATCTGACCAACAGAGGCGATATCTAAGACAGACCGCGCCTGTGCCAAGTCGTTCGTGTTGTATCCATCCTCAAGAGCGATCGATTCTCCCTTCCAGCAAGCTTGGCTACGATTTTTAATTTATGTAATTAAACTTAACAATTAAATTAATCTTTGGGAACTAAGAGCAAATACGGTTTACCGTACTCAGAGTCTTCAAAGCAGCAAAGCGGATATTTTAGCATTCTTAAATTCTGCCACCAAAGCTGTGATGGCAGAGGAAATTCCCACCTTACCAGATGATGCCCCGAAGCGTCTTTCCTTTGCTCAACAACGCCTCTGGCTATTAACCCAATATCAAGGCTCATCAGCTAGTTACAATATGCCGATCGCTCGATTTAAAATCTGAACAAACAAAGTAACTAAGGACTAGGAAGAATTATTAGGAATTTAAACTTTAAAAGCTCAGACTGGAATTTCGATCGTAAATTCTGTACCTTCTCCCAGAACAGATTTACAACTTAGTTTTCCACCATGAGTTTCTTCGACGATTTGACGAGCGATCGCTAGTCCCAATCCCGTTCCTTTTCCGACAGCTTTGGTAGTAAATAAATGGTCAAATATTTTCTGTTTGACGGATTCACTCATTCCCTTCCCATTATCAGCAATTGAGATTTTGACAGATTTATCTTCAATCGATGTTCTAATTTTAATGCACCCAGGATGACTGTGAATTTCTGTAAAACTCTTGCCAGTATTTGATTCTTCTAAAGCATCAATCGCATTAGCAAGAATATTCATAAATACCTGATTTAATTGACCGGGAAAACATTCTATTTGGGGTAAATTTCCATACTCAGCGATAACTTCAATCGCCGGACGTTGTTCGTTTGCTTTTAGGCGATGTTTGAGAATGAGAATTGTACTATCAATACCGTGATGAATATTAAACTGGACTTTATAATCTTTATCTGCACGAGAGAAAGTGCGGAGACTAGTGCTAATATTCTTGAGGCGATCGCACGCCATAGTCATGGAATCAATTATTTTAGGTAAGTCTTCTAAAGTATACTCTAAATCTATGTCTTCGGCATGGTCGTTGATTTCATCTCCCGGTGCGGGGAAACTTTGCTCGTATAGTTTCAAGTGTTCGATCAGATCGTTAATACTAGGTTTAGCTTGTTTGAGGCTAGCAGCGATAAAACCAAGGGGATTATTCATTTCGTGCGCTACCCCAGCCACTAAATTACCTAGTGCAGACATCTTTTCACTTTGGATTATTTGTAATTGGGCTTGTTGTAAATCAATTAGTGCTTTCCCAGCTTGTTGATAGAGTCGGGCATTTTCCAATGAGATGGCGGCTTGGGCGCACAGCAGATTGAGTACTTTAACGCGATCGTGAGTAAATGCTCCAGCCGCGACATTGTTTTCTAGGTACAATACGCCGAGCAACTTTCCTTGATTTAGCATCGGACTGCATAAAATACTTTTAGGTTGCTGTTGCTGAATATAGGGGTCATTAATTAATTGCAAATGTTCGTTAGCATCCACAATTACTATTGGTTCTAAAGTGCGTTTAACAGCGTTAATTAAACCAATTGGTACATTTTGTGACTCTTCAACACGCTGTGACTTGAGCAACATTGAAGAAAATTTGACTTTTGTATTTTCCTTACCTTCAATAGCACTAACATTCAGTTCGGCTGATGCTCTAATCAATAAATTGTCTGACTCTACCAACATTAATACGCACTTATCTGCTCCAGCATTTTCAATAACAATATGCAGCAATGATGACAGCAGTTTTTCAAGTTCAATTTCGCTGGAGATAGTTTGAGAAGCTTTGAGAATAGTACCTAAATCTAAAGCTGAAGAAACACTGCTACTGTTGGAAGTATAGGAAGTGATGGCGGTATTATTCCCCAAAGTAAAAAGTGTTTGGTTAGTTGAGAAAGAAGAAGCCTGCTGGATAATAGAAGCTAGTAATGAGGCATAACGTTTTTCAATTTCAACAACTTTAGCTTTTGCTCCCCAACGAGCATAACAGTAGTATGCTTGCTGGATATATACTTCAGCTACCTTTTCTTTACCCCAGTCGAAGTAAAATTGAGCGCAAAGTTCATTGCTTAGTGCTTCTTCTTGGATGTAGCCGTTGGTATGAGCTAGAGAGATGGCGCGATCGTAATTTTCAATTGCTTCGGTTTTATTGCCCAGCACTCGTTGTTTTTCTGCCTCAACTAAATGCCATTTATGCAGATGATTCATAGGAGCAGATTGCGCCCATTGGTGCAGAGAATTTTGATGGATTTCCACTTGGGCGAGAATTTCGGCTTTTTCAATTTCTGGCAGAGTGCGAGATACTGCCAAGTATGTCAGAGTTGTATAGAAAGAGAAAATCGGTATAAAAATTAATCCTGATACTGCCAGTAAATACTGCTTACCTTCGTCAATATAGTCTATTGCCGCTTTGTAATTACCAAAAGAATAAGCCAGCAACAGTTTGTAGGTATAAAGCTCGGCAATCACCGTCAGTTCGTTGGCTTGGCGGTGCTTGGGCAACATTGCAGTTTCATCATAGATAGTGCCACTCAAACAATCCGGCTGAATTCGGGGTTCCCTAAAGTTTTCTGCCGCTTGCCGCATTAAACTTACATAAGTTTGGGCAGAATGTTGCTTGGCGTTAGTCAAGGCAGCATTGTAAGAGGATATGTCTAGTTCTAAACTGCTGAGTTCCGTACCCCCCCAAAAGCCTGCATAGCTATAACAGCAGACATTGTAACCAGCGTGTAAAAAATCGCCAGTTTCCATACCAGAGGCAAAACCATTTTTTAGCGTCGGGATAGTCGCCAAAAAGCTTTCTTGACGATGCTGAATAAAACCACCAAACAAAATTAAAATTGTTGATTTTAATTCCGGCAGGTTGAAACGCTCTAGTAAATGCAATGCCAACTGTCCAAAGCTATAGCCTGTCTCAACTTCTCCTAAAAAGGCACACAGCACCATACCGTGAAGCACATACCCTACTGTGGAGGCGGGCGCATTACCAAACTGTAGAGATAAACCGACCATTGTAGAGCTAATTAATGGCAATAAACCAGGCATTCCTTGAAAAACAGGAGCAAACAACATTCCTAACAGTTGCATCGCTGCTTGCGCTTGCAGATCGCTCATTACTGGTAAGTCGATCAATTCTTCAATTCGTTTACCTGCTAGTTGACTGGCGAGAATTTGTAGAGTCTTACCAATCTCAGCATCATTTGGCTCGATAGGTAGTGCCACTCCCAATTGTAAGAGCGCATCTCTACCCACTGCGATCGCTTCTAAATGTCTGGTTTGGGCTGTCTGGGCAGCAATTTGAATTTCGTAAATTTTTACTTTATCTAAAATACTCTCGGCTGATTGCAACACCTGTTGCGCTATTTTTTCCATCCCATCAAAGTCAGCATTTAGATAGCTAGCTTCGGCGGCGGCTACATAAAGATTTAAAGTTAATTTATATTGTTCTTGCCAGCATTTGGTTGTCAGTAGTTCTATCCCAGTCTGAAAATAGGCTCTGGCCGCGGTGTATGCAGTAGAATTTTTAGCCTTTTTCCCTGCTGCTAAGTTAAGTTGAGCCAAGGTTTCTCGCTCTTGGGATTCGGTAATTAACTCTTGTCCTAGATTTAAATGCCCAACAATATCAAACAGTTTTTCTTCTTTTTCTGTCAAGGAATAATTTTGCAACAGCAATTGTCCAATTTGGAGATGAGTTGCTTGTTTTTGGCGATCGGGAATTAGAGAATAAGCAGCTTGTTGAACTCGATCGTGTAGAAATTTATATTTAGCTAGTTTTTTATCGAGATTTTCATTTGACTGAGCTACTGTATCAGGAGCGTCTCCTTGATAAAATTTATAAACATCGCTAATAGGTAAAATTAAACCTTCTTGCAAAGCTTTCCATAAACTAGCTGCCGTTTCAATTTCTGTTTCTTCCAAAACAATTGCCAAAGTTGATAAGTCAAATTGATTGCCAATACAAGCAGCTAATTGCAACGCTCTTTGAGTTGATTGAGGCAATCTTTGTAATTGAGCTACCATAAACTTTACAACATCATCTGCAATTGCTTGATGATTTGTTTGTGTAATGTTGTATGACCAATACCCTAACTCCAAGTTAAATGTAATTAATTCATCTTGGTGTAATGCTTTAAGAAACTGTATAGTAAAAAAAGGATTACCTTCAGTTTCTTGATATACCTGTAGAGCCAGAGGTAATGCCAAATTTTCTGGACATTTGAGTGTATCGCTAATTAATTGCTCAACTTCACCTTGACCTAGTGGTGCTAAAGTAATTGTATTAATCGTGGCTTTTGTTGTTTGAATATCATTCAAAGTCAACACTAAGGGGTGCGATTGAGAAACTTCGTTATCGCGATAAGCCCCAATTAATAGAAGATATTTTGTATCAGCCATTAATAACTGCATCAACATCAGTGATGCCGAATCTGCCCATTGCAAATCATCTAAAAATACTACTAATGGATGTTCGGCACTAGTAAAAACTTGGGTAATTTTTTGGAATAATAAATTAAAACGATTTTGTGCCGCTATTCCTGATAATTCTGGTACAGACGGTTGTTGACCAATAATTTTTGATAGTTCTGGAATAACTTCAATAATGACCTGTCCGTTTTCGCCAACCGCTTCTAATATCTTGTTTTTCCATTGCTGGAGTTGGACATTGTTTTCTGTTAATAATTGCCCGATTAAATCTCGGAATGCTTGAACAAAAGCACTCAAGGGGATATTACGTTGAAATTGGTCGTATTTGCCTTTGATAAAATAGCCGCGTTGCCGCACAATTGGTTTATGCACTTCGTTGACTACTGCTGTTTTTCCAATTCCGGAAAAACCTGCCACTAACACAATTTCTGTTGCCCCAAGGCTAACTCTTTCAAAGGCTTGTAGAAGGGTTTCTATTTCTACTTCTCGACCATAGAGTTTATCAGAGATAATAAAGCGATCGCACGCATCTCGTTGAGCAATAGGAAAACTCTTAATTTCGCCTGTTGACTGGAGTTGATTTAAACAATTTTCTAAATCTAGCTTCAGTCCCAATGCACTTTGATAGCGGTCTTCAACATTTTTCGCCATCAACTTCATGACAATATCTGAAAGTACCTTGGGAATTTCTTTCTTCTTTTCCAAAGGTGTAGGCATTTTAGCAATATGGCAATGCACCAACTCCATCAGATCGTTTGATTGGAAGGGTAATTCACCAGTGAGTAATTCGTAAAAAGTAACACCTAAAGAATAAAAGTCACTGCGGTAGTCAACTCCCCGGTTCATTCTTCCGGTTTGTTCTGGAGAAATATAAGCTAGCGTTCCTTCTAGTACATTAGGATTAACGAGAGTTTGAGTTTCTCGTGGTAGCAGAGATGCAATACTAAAGTCTATTAATTTAATTTGTTGAGTTTCTGGATTGATTAATATATTGCTTGGTTTAATATCTTTATGAATAATCCGTTGATGATAGAGGATTTCTAAAGTTTTACACATAGCGATCGCTATTTGTAAAAATTCCTCCATATATAGTGCGGTTTTTCTTTGAGAAATCCATTGTTTCACAGAAATTCCGCCAAAGTCTTCCATTATCAACCCATAACCATTTTGGTAAGCTTCTAGGCTATAGGTTTGAATAATTAAGGGTGAGTTAAGATTTTTAGCAATTGTATATTGATTGCGAAACTGTACCAGTTCGTTGAAGCTGGGATAAGGATTTTTCAGCAGTTTAATCGCCACAGCTAATGAGTCTGTCTCTCGATATCCCCGATAAACTAAAGTTCTTGAACCATTGTAGAGTTCTTCTGTAATGCTATATTCAGGAATCTTGATAAGAGTACTGACCATACTGACTACTTTTTTGTGATTTCTGGGGTTAGTATTCCCAAATCACTAACGCTTTTTTCGATTTATGCAAGAGGTCTAATATCAAGATGGTGTGGTGCTTGGCGACAACGCACTCTACTATTGCAGGACTTACGCAAAATCATGAAAAAACGTAGACGCGGAGCGGCTTGCCGCAGGCTACCGCAAAGGACGCATAGACACGTACCCTTCGGGAAGCAAGCTACGCGGAGCGTCTCGTAGAGAAGTAGCTTCCCGCAGGGTAGGACACAAAGAATTAACAATTTAAAATTCACGCATTAAAGACAGTTGGAGTTGGGGATTTACAGCAATTTGCAGTTGAATAGACCACAGTAGGGGCACAACAATGTTGTGCCCTTGATAATTTAGTATTCAAGCATGTATTCCATCCAAATGAAAAGCGCTGTAAACCCCGACTCAAGTGATACTACGTGTAATGGTTGGGGTCTTAAACCCTTGATATTACGATAAGAGTTTCAGAGAGTTGTTGCGTAAGTCCTATAGGAATCCGATTTGATTATTGAAAAAATTTAAGTATCTGTAGGGTGCGTTATTGCGAAGCATAACGCACCAAATCCTTAATAATGGTGCGTTATCCCAAAGGCTAACGCACCCTACGTATATTTCTACGTATATTTCAAAAATCAAATATGAGTTCTATATATTGTTTTGTGTTTAATCAACTCGAATATTGCAATCTTTTTTCAAATCCGTAAAATTCACATTATCTTAACAGAATTTACCAGAATCCAGCGTTCCCAATTGCGGAATGCTCTTTGTTATGTTTGTAGTAATTATGTAAGAATTCAGAATGATTGAAAAATCTAGTCTGCTACGGCTTATTAACTTTTTAAAGCTAATTAATTTTGAATTCCGACAGTACTGTTTCAAATAATTAAAATGAAATCTAACCGACTTTGGGTTTTTGCGTTTTGGTTTTACTTTGGAATTTTAATGTCTATATCCATATCAGCCTACTTAAAAATCATTCCAGTTGAACTTTCTCAATTTCCGTATTTTGATACAATTATGCATTTTTTGTTGTTAGGAATTGCTGCATACTTGGGGCACTTAGCATTAAACAAACGTAAGATTGAAATATTTAACATTTCACTGCCCTTAACACCATTTATTGTCATCTTTTTTTGTATCATCGACGAAATACTGCAATTATTTTCACCCTATCGCAGCTTTGATTTAGTTGACTTAGCAGCTGACTTATGCGGTGTTGTACTATTTACTTGGTTAGCAGAAAAACAAAACCTGAACAAATCTCAAAAGAGTGAAATTTGAAAAGTCAATAGGCAAAAGCTTTTTAGTGGAATCCGATATGTAAGCAATTGCAGTTATGTCTGAGGTGGTAGCTTCCAACAAAAATGCATTTAAATTGGTGAAAATCACCCAATCAGGTGAGTAAAGTGGGTGAAGTCCGAGAAAAATAAATATCATATCTTGAGGCTATAAATGGTTAACTGGCACACCAATTTATAGCCTCAAAAATTAGGAAGTGGATGATGAGTGTAAACCAAATTTGTGGAGAATTACCAAATCAATTTTATGTAAAATTGAGTAAAAGTTTTTTTGCCTGGATGATGGCTAAACGTAGCAGCACTTACGATCAAGAACTAGGCGATCGCAAACGCTCACTTTTTGCCAATCTCCAAGGTAAAGTATTAGAAATTAGTCCGCGAGATGGTTCTAATTTACGTTATTATCCTTCCAATATTGACTTAATAGGAATGGAGCCAGATATAGAGATGCATTCCTATCTCCGCAAACAAGCAAAAGAACTTGGTTTAAACATGGACATTCGCTTTGGTAACGGTGAATGGCTAGACGTTGAAGATAACAGCATTGATACCGTTGTCACTACATTACTTTTATGTTCAGTGCCTAATATCAATTACACATTACAGGCAATTTTAAGAATACTCAAACCAGGTGGACGTTTCTTATTTATTGAACACATCGCCGCACCTCAAGGAACTTTTTTGCGAAAAGTGCAAAATACAATTAGTCCAGTTTGGAAAACCTTAGCCGATAATTGTTATCCAAATAGAGAAATTGACATTGCTTTAGAAAAAGCTGGTTTTTCCAGCATAAATTACGATCGTTTTGAAGTGGGATTACCAATTGTTAGCCCTCATATTATCGGCGTAGCAACAAAATGAAATACCCTTTTATAGAAAATAGCTTATTTAAAAACGCACATTATCTATTGGCTTGGCCATATCGAAATGTAGACATTAAATTGACCTAAATTAATTTTGAGTAAATATTAAGGTTGGTATTTGAATTTAACAGGACTTACGCACAGGCTACGGAAATCGAACCACAGAGGCGCAGAGGTCACGGAGAAATAAGAGTTTGAGAGGTTTTTTGCGTAAGTCCTATTTAACTCACAGCAATTTTCATGTAAATAGACCACGTTGTAGGGGCGCACAGCTGTGCGCCCCTACTGGGGATTGTGGTTTAAATAGATGAAAAACGCTGTAATTTAGTCAAATTCCATACCAAGTTAACTGATATTTAGCTCAGTGGCAACTTAAATTTTAGAAAATCTCTGCAACCTTTGTTCTATACCAACATTACCCTGTAAGCCACCTGTGTGTACTAGCAGCAAACTTTTGCCTTTAGCAAAAAATCCCTGCTGTAATAAATCCATCACTCCATAAAACATTTTTGCAGTATATACGTAATCGAGAGGTACGCCGTGTGTCTCGCTAAATTCTCGGCTAAATTGTAGCAATTCCTGATTCACTTTTGCATAGCCGCCGAAGTGACGATCGCACATTAATTCCCAATCACCTGGAGAATTATATGGAGTTGGTAAACCAGAGGCAAGGTAATTTGTCAAGAGATTTTCGATTTCTTCTCCAAGAAAACCTCCATTTTTCAACACAGGAAAACCGATCGCTTTTTGTCCTTCATGCAACGAAAGCGCAATTCCAGCCAGCGTTGTAGCAGTACCGCAGGCTAGGCAAATATAATCAAAGGGCATCGCTTCACTAATTATCTCTGTACAACCGCGCACGCCGTTTAAATTATTACCACCTTCAGGAATGATAAACACCTCGCCAAAACGCTGTCGCAGATATTCATCCAACCCTGCTGTGTTGCGTTGGCGATACATCTGACGTGAGAGATATACAAGTTCCATACCCTGCTGCACAGCAAAACTCAACGTTGGATTTAGCGGTAAATTTTCCTCCCCACGAATTACGCCAATGCTATGAAATCCCAAAAGATTACCAGCGGCTGCGGTTGCATAGATGTGATTGGAATAAGCACCGCCAAAGGTAAGCAGCCTCGTGAAATTTTTCTGCTTCGCTTCCAAAAGATTATATTTCAACTTAAACCATTTATTCCCATTAACCCACGGATGCATTACATCAAGGCGTAGTACAGATAAATTAACACCAGCCTCACGGGCAATTTTGCTGTTGATTTGTTGTACAAATGGAGGAATAAATATTAATGGCATCGTGCAAAAGAATTCGTAATTATATAAACCAAAATTTTTGTAGAGACGTTGCATTGCAACGTCTCTACATACCGCAATTCAGGAACATCTGAATTACAAAATAGTATTTTAAGATTAACTAGATTTGGCGGCTGGTTTTAATTGTGTCGGTTGACTGAGACTGCGGAAATAAAGTCCGCCTACGGTTATCCAAAAAAGCAGATAACCGATCGCTTGAACTAAATACAGTTTTTGGGTATAGCCAAATAAAGTTTTCAGCAAAATACCGGGAAACTGACGGTCAGGTAAGATGGTTGAAAAGTCCCAAACTTGGGGGCCTAGAAGGCAAGATGTATTTCCTTGTCCGCAAATACCCAAGACTTCGGGGTTGATTTGGCTAAAAGCGATCGCCGCAGCATCAACATGGCGCAGAACAGAAATTACCAACCCGGAAACAATCAGCAGCAGCAATACACCCATCACTTGGAAAAATCGACTTAGATTAATCCGAATGCTCCATTTAAACAGCAGCATACCGATAATAACAGCGATCGCTAATCCTCCCATTGCACCTAAAACAGGTGTCAAACCTTCTTGAAACTTAGCGACGATAAACAAAGCTGTTTCTAAACCTTCGCGAAATACAGCAATAAAAATTAAGCTAAAAATTGCCCAACCTGCGCTATCAGTTCCGCCCAAAGCACTTTTGACAGAACCTTCAATCTCAGCTTTGAGAAATCGCGCTTGTCGTGTCATCCAAATTAGCATCCAACTGAGCATGGCGATCGCAATGACACCTAATCCAACCTCAAAAAGTTGCTTGAAAACAGGTGCATATAGCTGCTTAGATGTCTGCAATCCTTGTAGCCCTACATGAATTAGCAAACCAAATACAAAACTCGCTAAGATACCGATGAGAACTCCTAAATAAACCCAACGCTGCAATTTTTGTTGTTGAGCTTGCTGTAAACACGCGAAGACGATTCCCACAACTAAAGCGGCTTCAACGCCTTCCCTTAACGTGATAAAAAAAGTTGGTAATGCAGCACTCCAATTCATAGGACGTTAATTAATAATTTCACTAACAGAGGTTTAGCGAGAGCTTTTGAGTATACTTGCTGAATTTTCAAACAATCTCTCACAAGGTTCTGCCAAAGCTATGCTAGCAGCGATCGCAGTTATAAAGGAAAGGGGAAGGGGGAAAGGGGAAGGGGGAAAGGGGAAAGGGGAAGGGCAAAAAGGGAAAGATTAAATTTATTCCTTTTCCCTTTAACCTTTAACCTTTTCCCCTGCCTTTCTTCAGTACCCCTACTGGGGTCGTCCGTAATGAGCTTTACCTTGACCGTCTGTAGTTTCAAGTACTAGAACTTGCTGTCCGTAGTCATTAGTTTCAATCGCCCACTGGTAGGTTTCAGGCTTTGCTGAATTGCGACTGGAGTACGTGCGTCCGCTATTACAGATTTGCCCTTGGGAGGTGCTGTCGCTAGGTTGGAAGGTCAAACGGCCGGCTTCAACTTTGACTTTGCCTTTTTCCTCTATGAATAGGTTAGATGTGCAGTTGTAGGTGGTGATTTGAATCAGCCTTCTTCGTTGGTAGTTACCGTTAGAGGCCAGTTGAAATTCATCGCTAGAACCGTTCGGGGCTGCTGGGCGTCCTGTGTAGCTGTCTTGGTATTGGATGGATGAAATTCGACCATAGCGCCACTCCCCTTGGAGTTCGTTAGGCACTCCAGCATCATTTTGAGCGTGACTGGCGGTTGGGTAAAAAACAAGGCTGGCATTGAGACCTAAACCGAGGACACTAGCAGCTAAGAGACGAGTAGCTTTTGACATAGAATTGAGTTGCTGATTTGTTATTGAGTACATATGACTTTTTATGAAGGAGAATTCTGAATTATGCTCTATATATTGTTTGTGTTTACTCGATGCAGTTTCCAATTTATCCAGCAAACTGCAATCCGTATTTGTTGAAAACAGGCTGTATTTTTTCCATGTTTACTAGTGGACTATCTGCTACTTCGCCCATTTCTTCATAAAACTTTTTCGCTCCCTTGGGCGCAATTAAAACTAAGAATTTAGTAGTAGCAGAACGAACTTTGAAGGCGTGCGGTGCATTGTGAGGAATGTTAACGAAACAGCCTGGTGATGCCAAAATTGTTTCTGTACCAATTTGGATGTCTACTTCACCTTCTAGAATATAAAACGCTTCTTCCCAAGGATGAGTGTGCAGTGGCGGGCCATTTTCTTGTGTATCTGTAATTTCATAAACTGCCCAAGTTCCGTTTGTTTCTTCGCCAGTTGCTTTGGTTGTAAAATGTGCGCCAAGAACTGAAAATTTATTGCCTTCTCCTGGTGTTAGAATAATTGGTTGACGCATGGTTGAAGTTTGCATATAAGCTATTCCTTGTTGTGTAATTTAGTAGATTTCAGCTACAAACTTGATTTGATGTTTATTAGATTAGCGATAGATAGGGTAGAACTAGGGGAGACAATTGGATAATTGATATTTTTTTTGTAACTGATTATTAAGAAACTGAACTAACATAAAATTTTCTAAGAATAATAAGTAACCCATTCTGGCGAAAGTCGATATTGTGATGCTTAACCAATCACTCAAATTTCCCAAAGCTGACATTTTAGTAATTGATGACACACCAGAAAACCTAAACCTCCTATCTGCTATGCTGACGGAGCAGGGATATAAAGTAAGAAGTGTTACTAAAGGTTCTACGGGTTTACGGGGAGCAAATGCAGTTCCTCCAGACTTGATTTTGTTGGATGTGAATATGCCTGAGATGAATGGCTATGAAGTCTGTCAAAATTTGAAGGCAAGCGATCGCACCCGTGAAATCCCGGTAATTTTTATCAGTGCTTTGGGTGATGTTCTAGATAAAATCAAAGCTTTTGCAGTTGGCGGGGTAGACTACATCACTAAGCCTTTTCAATTAGAAGAGGTTTTAGCGCGGATTGAAAATCATTTGACGATTCGGCAATTGCAACAACAACTCCAAGCCCAAAATCAGCAGTTGCAGCAGGAAATCCACGATCGCACTAAAGCAGAACAGAAGTTTGCTATCGTTTTTCGCTCTAGTCCCAATCCAATCGCCATCGCTACAGTTTCGGAAGCTCGTTTTCTTGATGTCAATGCCAGTTTCTTAAGGATCGGTGGCTATTCTCTAGAGGAAGTAATCGGACACACGGCGACTGAACTTGATTTGGGTAAAAATACAGTAGCATTCGCCCAAAAAATCCAACTTCTGCCGGAAACTGGCTCGCTATATAATCAAGAATTTGAATTTTCTACGAAATCTGGTGAAGTAAAAACTATATTAATATCTATCGAGTTGATTGACTTAGCCGGAGTTCCGTGTGCTTTATTAATTGCCAATGACATCACCGAACGCAAACGTCTAGAAAACGAGTTTATCTCTTTAGTCAGTCATGAATTGCGTACACCTCTGACTTCCACAATGGGAGCATTAGATTTGTTGGGTGCAGGACAATTAGGAACTCTCACCCCACAAGGACAAAAAGTCCTGAGCATTGCCACAACTAATACTGAACGCCTAATGCGCTTGGTGAACGATATTCTCGATTTAGAGCGGATGAAATCGGGCAAAATATTCATGCGAAGCGCCAAATGCAATATTGCCGAATTACTAATTACGGCAACCGAAGCAATGCAAGCAATGGCAGATAAATTACAAGTCCAACTAATTGTCAATCCCTTGACAGTTGAACTTTGGGCAGATTCCGATCGCCTAATACAAACATTGACAAATTTACTCAGTAATGCTATCAAGTTTTCGGAACCAGGCGATCGCGTGTGGATTAGTGCTATTCTCTCGGAATCTAAAACCGTTGACTCTCAAGAAAGCCAGAATTCCCTTACTTCCTCACCCAACTACGTTTTGATTACCATCCAAGATGAAGGACGAGGAATTCCTGAAGATAAATTACAAATTATCTTCGAGCGTTTTCAGCAGGTAGATGCATCTGATTCCCGTAACAAAGGAGGAACGGGTTTAGGACTTGCTATTTGTCGGAATATTGTGCAGCAACATAACGGTAAAATCTGGGTTCAGAGCATTTTAGGGCAAGGCAGTACATTTTATGTGCTGTTACCTTTAACTGGCTAGTCATTAGTCCTTTGTCCTTTGTCATTTGTCGTTTACAAATCACCAATGACCAATGACTAATGACTAATGACAAATAACTAATGACCAAGTTTACCCTACTTTTCCCCGATCGCATTTTAGAATAATTCCAGAACGGTCAAGCTAACCAGCATCACATATCATGCGAGAGTGACATAATGAACAAAAGTATCTTGATTGTTGATGATGAAGAAGATGTGCAGGCGATCGCAAAATTAGGATTAGAAATGGGTGCTGGTTGGAACGTGTTGACTGCTTGTTCTGGTCGCGAAGCCTTGAATGTAGCTGCCAACTTTAAGCTTGATGTTATTTTATTAGATATGATGATGCCTGATATGGATGGGCGTGCCACTCTGCAACAACTCAAGGCTAATCCTGTCACTCAGTCAATTCCAGTAATTTTACTAACTGCTAAAGTCCAGGATTCAGACCGGGATAGCTTTACAGGCTTAGATGTAGCTGCTGTCTTTGCCAAGCCTTTTCGTCCCCTGAAACTGGCAGGACAAATCAGCGAAGCATTGGGTTGGTAGCTAAGAAGCTGATGGGTTTTTAAATTGCATAGTTCAACTCACTAGAAAAACGTGGCAGGGGACGCAATTTCAAATAATTACTAATTCCCCAAAAATCAGTTTAATTAACTGTTGATAAATTAGAGCGATCGCTTAAAAATTTACTACAATCAAAATCTCTTTTTTCAACATTACCAATTCTGTAGGGTGTGTTATGCCGGAGGCTAACGCACCTTCAATTCTTGGCGATAACACAATACAGTTCGGTTAAGATCCCCCCGCCTACGGCGACCCCCTTAAAAAGGGGGTGAAAGAAGTTTGTAATACCAATTCTCTGTGAAAATGCACTTTATTTTTAAAACGTAGACGCGTAGCGGCTTCCCGCAGGGTACCGCCAAGAACGCCAAGAGCGCCAAGAAAATAGCAAGAAGAGAGATTAAATTATTTAGTGCGAGTTTATAGAAAATTGGTATAAGCCCCCCTTTTTAAGGGGGGTTGGGGGGATCTTCGAGGAATAAACACGTTAACCGAACCGTATTGGGCGACAACACACCCTAAATTTTAGATTTTGGATTGAAGATTCAAAATCCAAAATCTAAAATCCAAAATTCCATAGGGTATATTGTTGTTTAATTTGCTAGCCAGAAAGCCACATTACGCACATAGGTTTTGATATCTTCCAAAGCGCGTGGCTCTTTTTTCATACCATCTCCTGGTGCTTCATCTACAAAACTAGGACAGCCTTTTTCAATATCCCAGTTGTAATCTACTAAATGGTGAAAACTGGAATTAGCTACTGCTCTTCCTAATACATTTCCCCGTGCATCTTGATGATGTTCAATTACTACAACAAGGTTGAACTTACGGTCAGTAATTAAACTTTTTCCTAAAGCAATTACTCGTGCATTTTCATTTGCTAAAGGCTTGCCAATCCCGCCTTCGTGGGGATGAGCAGGAAAAAATTCGATATATCCTGAAGGAGAATTGGGGTTTTTTAAAAGTTCGTGAATGGGTTCGATAATGGTAATTTTTTGATAATCACCGTTAGCCCCAGAATGATAATTAGGCCAAGAAATATAAGTTGTATATGAATCATCTCGACTCCAACGAGATTCATCGGGGTCGGGGTTTTTTGTGTTGAAATAATGGACATCTCCAATGTCAATTAAACCGCACATCGAACAACCCATATCTTGATGATCGCGTGTTGTCAGAATCCCACCGCCGCGTTGTCGAAAAGCATTAATCCCAGCAATATCCTTATCGGTTAAACCGTCACCGACATCTAAGGCAAATAGCCAAAGTTCATCAAAATCTGATTTATCAAGAGTACTTAATACTGGGTCACCCCCAACTGTATTAGGCTCGTAATCGCGTCCCGTAACCTCAAATAAAGAATTTCCCGCTTCATCTTTAATTGATGCTAAGTAATCTTGCAACATCGAGAAACGAAAAATGCTCCAATCATCTTCAGTCGTAGGAATCGTAGTCTGCAAAAGAATACGAATTGGTTTTGCCATAACCTGTGCCAGACGAATACCACAATAGAGTATAGCGATCGCTTTGCATTAATGCTTAAATAATTCCTAAACATCTCTCTCAAGTATGAAAATATTTCATTACTCTAGGTAGTAGCGCTGACCCTTAAGAATGGCTAAACTAGATAAATCTGATTTACCAAATAGATCTTCATGTAGCGCGTGCTGCGGTTTTCTGCCTGTCTGGGTAGCTTCAATTCAACGTTCTTTAGCACAGGAACAGACACAAAACAGATATGAAAGCAGAACAACTCCTAAAAAATTATGCCGCGGGCATAAGAGATTTTACTGGTGTCAACTTGAGTGAGGCAAACCTCAGGGAAGCTAACCTCAAAGGCGCAATTTTAGATAAAGCCATCTTAGACGGAGCTAATTTGAGTCACGCAAATTTAGCACAAACTAGTTTTGTTGGTGCAGATTTGAATGGAGCAGATTTGAGTGATGCAAATCTTAGTGGTAGCAACTTAACTGGAGCAATCTTAGATGGAGCCATCTTAGATGGAGCAACATTAGATGGAGCTAATTTGAGTCAGGCTGATTTGACAGTTGCCAAGCTGATTGATACTAACTTAACCGAGGCGGAGTTGCAGCAAGCAAGCTTAATTGCTGCTAATTTAAATGGAGCCGATTTGAGTGGCGCAGATTTAACAGTAGCCGATTTGTCTCAAGCAAACCTTAGCGAAGCAGACTTAAACCAGGCAAATCTAAGCGGAGCAAATTTAGAGGGAGCCAATATAGAGGGGACAATTTTGGATGAGAATGGGTAAAAGGGCAGGGGGCAGGCAGGAAGTGTGGGAGGTGTGGGAGGCGTGGGAGGTGTGGGAGGAGGGGAAAAAGCCGGAAGTATAAATTTTCTTTCCCCCCACACTCCCCACACTCCCCCATCCCTCCTTTCCCGCACACTCCCCACACTCCCCTCTCTCCCCAATCCCTCTTAGACTAAGTAGGTCGTATTCGGTACGATCGCAAAGAAGGCATACTCATACCAAGCAGTCCAGATGAAACTGCGAATCCATCGCTGGCGTTTTTCGAGACTCAATTCATACTCAAATGACCCACGTGCCGTATCGATGGAAGAGAGGTGAGAGTTGCAACCGCAGCCGTGTTGATAAGTAAAACCGTATTTTGAGGCAATACTTTGCACCTTCATCTGGATTGCAAATACCTTGCCTGCATGGAGTATGGCATCCCAAGAACGCTTATGTTCTATATCGCGGGGATCGAATCGTAAGGCGCGTTCTTCAAAAACATAATCCCGGTAGATTGGTGCTAAATGCACGTGATAGAAGCTAGCAGGCAGTTCGTAACCAAATTCATTGAATAAATCTATACCAATACGAGCTACTTTTACTTGCTCGGCATACTCGATTCCCTTTGATTCTAAATCTTGGAGAATTTTTGCAAAATTCGGATAGCTGTCTTTTTTAAAGTCTTGTCCAAAAAATTCCAGGGTTTCCCACGCTAGTTGTGCAAAGATTTGGGAGAAGGACGGTATTAAGTGAGCTAGTTGGGGGCGATCGCTAAATAAATCAACGTCACCATGCTCTAATTTGTATAGAAATAACTGTGCCATCTCAACATAACTTTGGGGATCGGAAAGTCCCACACTCGTGGTTCCTCTCGCAATCTCTTGCCATATAGCGGGTAGTTGAGAAACCTCAACCGCATTTTCTCCGGCGATGACTGCAACACGAGGACATTCGAGAAGTTGCATCGACAATCTCCATTTAAGACTTTTATGTAATTTACACTAAGTAATCCCTTCTCGGTATTCTCCACAGAATTAAAAAATCTTTGACAGGGTGTCTTAGGGGGAGATGGGGAGATGGGGAGATGAGGAGAGGGGGGAGTGTGGGGAGTGTCCGGGGAAAGATTTCTTCACCATCCTCCCACACCTCCCACACTTCCCACACTTCCGGCTTGCCCCATGCCCATCTATTCAATTTTCAAGTTGAAAGGTAAGCGGGCATAAACTCCCTGTGGGTCGTTCATTTTTTGCAGAATTTGGATTTCTTGTTGCAGTTTTTGGAATTCGGCGGTGAGGGGATTAGATTTTTGGGCTTGCGTTGGCTCAATTCCTAAAGTATCCTGCACCTCTTGAGTTACTTTGCCAAAAAAGCGTTCTCCGAAGGTACTAAAGCGGGGATATTCTTGTAATTCCCAATCTTCTCCTAGTTTCGCTTCGTTAGCAGCATAAGCGATCGCACTATTCAAACCGCCAATTTCATCTACTAAACCAATTTCCTTGGCCGCTACACCCGACCAAACCCGTCCTTGGGCGATTTCTGCTACTTTTTGTTCTGGGAGTTTGCGACCTTGGGAAACTTTATTGAGAAACATGTTGTAAATTCGGTCAACGCTGCGCTGATAAAGCGCTAATTCTTGGAGCGATTTCGGGCGAGAAGCTGTTTGAAAATCGGCATATTGTCCGGTTTTCACTGAATCCCAGGTGATACCGTTGTCATTTGCCAACTTTTGACCATTGAGTAATATCCCAAATACGCCAATTGAGCCTGTAATTGTATTTGGTTCGGCAAAAATCCGGTTAGAGTCGCTAGCAATCCAATAACCACCGGAGGCTGCGGTATCGCCCATCGATACTACAACTGGCTTTTCTTGGCGAGTTAATTTCACTTCTCGCTGCATGACTTCGGCTGCGGTGGCGCTACCACCGGGGCTATTAATTCGCAGCACAACTGCTTTTATATTTTTATCTTGTCGCAGTTTATTAAAGATTTTAGCAAAGCGATCGCCTCCTACTTGTCCATCTTCACCTATACCATCGACAATCTCACCTTCAGCATAAACAACGGCAATTTTATTTTTTGAGTCGCGTTCTACACCCAAAGATTTACCGGAAACTTGTGCGTAATCATTCAAGTTAATTTGCTTGAATGTTTTGTCGTCTTTGTCGCTCTTTGTAAGCTTTTTCAGGTCGCTTACCACTTCATCAGGGTATGCTACTTGGTCTACCAAACCGCTATCTTTTGCTTGTGTTGCTTCTAACAAAGCTTGATTATCTGCGATCGCCTGTAACTGTTGCGGTTGAATTTTCCGACTGCTACCAACAGCATCACGCCACTCTCCCCAAACATCATCCAATAATTTTTGAGTTTGTTCGCGGTTTTCTGGACTCAGCTTTGTGAGAATCAACGGTTCAACTGCTCCCTTAAATTTTCCCACCCGCACGACTTGAACGCCAATACCATATTTCTGCAATGCTCCCGTTAAGAACATCATTTGCGAACTCAAACCGTTGACTTCCATCAATCCCAAGGGATTAAGGACGATGGAATTTGCCGCTGAACTGATATAATATTCCTTTTCGCTCCAATTGCTGCCATAGGCAACAACTTTTTTGCCGCTAGCCCGGAATTCCTCTAAGGCTTTGCGGATTTCTTTGAGAGAGGCATAGCCGACATCACTAGTTGCGCTTTCGCGGCTAGCATCGAGATAGATACCCACAATTCGCGGATCGCGCCGCGCTTTTTCCAAGGTTTCCACAACTTTACGCAGTGTCATTCTCTCTTCACCTGCACCGGAGAATGCATTTTGAAAGAATTCGCCAGAATTGGGTTCGCCATCAGTAATTTTCATCGACAAGTCAAAAACCAGCACTGACTTATCTTTCACTTCCGGCCCGGTATCTTTGGTGGAAGTAGCAGCCAACAGCAGCAGGAACAGTCCAGTGGTTCCCAAACCGCAGAAAACAATTAGCCCTAGTACGGTGCCAATTAAACTAGCAACAGTTTGTTTAATAAAGTTAGTCATATCCCGTAAATCTATGTTCTACTGGTTTATTCATTTTCTTATAAGTAGCATTTAAGTTGCAGCTTGTCTTGTCTGGCGATCGCAAATCAGGATACTCAGCATCAACTACGTTGCGATCGCAGTAGTAAGGCACAATTTTACATAATAATTCAATTCATTAAACAAGAGTAGCTAAGCAAAGTAAACTGCTCTGAGGATTTCTAAAAGCATCTTCTTAAGATTATTTTAATTTTAGATAGTGCTAATTTTGATCGAAGCAAAAGATAATTGCGGTGAATTTTAGGCTTAATTGATATTTGCGATCGCTTCCATTGGCGATTAGGCGATCGGAGCCTGAAAGAGTACTCCAGTTAGACTCTGAACTTTGCTAGCTTTTACTTGAAGCCACATGTTTACAAATTATGAAGCATAATCGTGTCTATTTTGTAATACAAATTAAATAATATTGTAGTACTATTTATTATGAAGTCAAAAACAGTTATATTTCTCTAGCAAAAAAATAATATGATAGATATTTTGGGTTTTGGCACAATTGCACTCAAAGCTACTTTACCCACGGTTGTAAAAGAAATTATTAAAAAAGCTCAAAGTCAATTAAATCCAACAGAGTTAGAGAAAGCTATCAAAACAGGGATAAAAGCTGCTCAAGATGCAGATAGTAAGAAACAAAAAGGGCTTTTGTCTGCTTGTGATGATAAGCAAATTGATACATTTCTTGCTAAAGTAGTTGAATATTCAGGAGTTCAGACAGAATTAGAGAAAGCGCTAAAAGATAGATTTCCAGATATACAGAATCTAATTGAGGCATTTAAGCAGGTAGCGCAAAAGCAAAACATTGAACTGAATGAACCCGATCTTGAACCTTGGTTATGGACATTTAGTAATACATATTTTCAAGAACTTCCAGTTTATGGAAGATATCAGGCTGCTAAAGATAATTATTTAAATCAAATAATTAAAGATTCCGAAAAGATACATTTTGCTGGAATTAAAATGAAAGGGCAGGACTGGGATATTCCCGAACCTTTAGAAAAAATTTTTGTTATTCCAGATGTAATTAATGAGGAACAAAAAGCTAATAGAGTTTCATTAAATTCCAAAGATATGATTTCAGCAAATAAATTGTTGAATTCTAGTCTCTCACAACAAATGGTCATTTTGGGCGATCCTGGCTCCGGTAAAAGTACTTTAATGCAATATTTTGCTGCTAAAGTCGCTCAGCAGAAGTTCGCAGAGTTAGGGTTACCGGAAGATTTGTTACCAATTTTAATTCGGATTCGTGATTTAGCAAATCAACCAGAAATTAATATTTTGACATATTTACAAGACCGTATTCCTCGCAAATACACTTTAGATATACCAGAGGGATTTTTTGATTATTGGCTCAAACAAGGAAAAACAGTAATATTACTTGATGGTTTGGACGAAATTGCCGATGAAAATAAGCAAAGAGAAGTTGCACGGCATCTTTCTTATTTTGTCACAAATAATCGGTATATTCAAAACCGAGTCATTATCACATCTCGTCCTGCGGAATATAAGCGAGATTTCTTTGAGACTCAAAAATTTCCCCACTATTTTATACTGCCATTTGACGAGCCTAAAATTAATTTATTTATCGATAAATGGTATAATAGTCGTTTTTCAGACTCAGAAGAATCACAGCGTCGGCAATCTAGCCTAAAAGAGCTATTAAACAAGCAGGAACGGATTAAAATCTTGGTAGAAAATCCGCTACTATTAACACTTGTTTGTTTAATTCACCGATATGATGCAGTGCGTTTGCCTCAAAAGCGCGACAAACTTTATGAAACAGCAATAGAAACCCTACTCTTGAATTGGGAAATGATTCGATTTGAAGAAAAACAAGCACCTATTTATAAAAAATTAGAACATATAAAATTTACAAACTTGCAACGGTTGATGGAAAAATTGGCATATTGGATTCATTGCCAGCAAATTGCAACGCAAGATAAGAATTGCAGTACAATAGTTGAACGAGATGAAATCATTGAGCAATTAACTAAAGATATTAAAAATCTGAAAAAGATTGAACTTTATGAGGCGAAGCAAGAAGCAGAAAACTTTATCGACTATATTTCTGCTCGTTCTGGTTTGCTAAATGAACAAGGAAAAAACTGCTATGCATTTGTGCATAAAACATTTCAGGAATACCTATGCGCTAAAGAAATAGATTATCGTTATCAAGACGACGAAGGTAGCTATGAAGAAATAGTATTATATCATATCAAAGAACATCTCTATAATCCTCACTGGCGAGAAGTATTATTACTGTTGATTGCAATTCAAAAACCCAAACCCATCGCTAAAGCAATTTGGGCTATTCTAGAGCAGGATAAAAATAACGAAAAATCGTATTATCATAATTTATTGTTTGCTGGTAGCTGTTTAGCTGAAGATCCAAATAATTTAAAAACAGCAGACAATGACCCCTCGTTGCATATTTTGAGGGAATTAGTAAAGCTAGAAATCAAACCTGGCTTGGATGAAACAATTCGTTTAGAGGTATTTTCAACCTTCTGTAATTTGAGTCAAACAGAGTTTGCACAATTAGCACTTGAAGTTTTAGAGGAAAAGGAAGATCGTATAGATGAAGAGAGAATGCAGCAATATCGAAATAAACTGGAAAAATCAAAAGTTTAATACTCCCACTAAGAGGTTGTTTCAAAAAGATTTTGCTGTGACTTTAGGCACTTCTAGATCCCCCCTAACCCCCTTAAAAAGGGGGGGAACTGGAATCAAAGTCACACCCCTTTTTAAGGTGGGAACCGGAATCAAAGTCTCCCTTAAAAAGGGAGATTTAGAGGGATCTAAAACTTTTGATACCAACAAGATAATTTTTCAAACATCCTCTAATGATGAGTCAGAATGCAGTCCACAATAGATGAATAAGGGCAGCATGAGTATAGAAATATTTCAACATACCAAAGAAGAATATTGCAGACAACTGGCAAACTGGTTTGATGATATTAAGTTTGCTGGCATTGCGGTTGCTGGTCAAGAGGTGGATAAATCTGCAAAATCTAGCCAGATTTTTGTCATGCCTGATGTAGTGGAGGAAATCAAAACTAGTCAGAAACAAATAGATTTTCAAACGGATATTGATTTATCTGTAGCTGATGAATTATCAAGCAAGCGTCAGCTAGAATTAATCCGCCAGCAACGTCAACTAGCGCAATTAGAAAATCAAACCGGAAAAAAGTTTTCTGCACAACAGCTATTAAGCACAACCTCTTCTCGTAAATTAGTTTTATTAGGCGCACCAGGTTCGGGTAAAACTACTTTGATGAGTTATTTTGCTGTGATGCTGGCTCAAAACAACCGAGAAAAGCTTGGACTAAAAGGAGATACAGATTTACTGCCAATTTTGATTAAAATTCGTGACTTTGCAAGACAAGAGAATAGCAACATTTTAGAGTATGTAAATCAGTTTACCCAACGCAATTTCATTAAAAAACAGCTACCACCTAATTTTTTTGAGCATTGGCTCGAAAATGGACAAGCTTTAATTATATTAGATGGTTTGGATGAAGTTGCAGATTCAGTCAAGCGGTATGAAGTTGTTAGGCAGATTGAAGAATTTTTAGGACAATTTCCTCAAAATCAAGCAATTATTACTTCTCGTCCTGCTGGCTACAGACGTGACTTTTTCCACACAGAAGATTTTCCTCACTATCAACTCCAGCCATTTGACGATCCTAAAATAGAAGAGTTTATTAAACGTTGGTATGATAACCGCATTGTAGATTCCCTAGAGGCGCAACGACGCAAGGATAGCCTGAAAAAGGCGCTTTCTGATAATGACCGGATTAAGCTATTAGCAAGAAATCCGTTACTATTAACGATTATTGCTTTAATTCATCGCTACGAAGCTATTTTACCAAAAGAGCGCCATAAGCTATATGAAAAAGCAGTAGAAACTTTATTAACTTCTTGGGATTCAAACAAAGAATTTACCAATCATTTGGTCTTTAAATATTTATCGCTAGATGATTTGCGTCGTTTGTTAGAAAGTCTAGCTTACTGGATTCATACCCAAGGAAATACAGGAGATAAAGAAGGCGGTACGCTAATAGATTGCGATCAGCTAATATCTCAATTAACCAGACATATAGAAACACTAAAACAAGTTGCAAGTGATGAAGCTAAATATGAAGCAGAACGCTTCGTAAAGTTTATTAGAGAGCGCACAGGGTTGCTAAACGAACAAGGACAAGACTGCTACGCCTTTGTGCATAAAACTTTTCAAGAATATCTTTGCAGCCAAGAAATTATCTACCAGCGGTACAATGAGGATGATTTCGGCATTGTTCTAAACCATATCAAAGACCATCTTCACGATGCTCATTGGCGAGAAGTATTGTTGCTGCTAATTGCTCAACAAAAACCAAAACCAGCGGCCAAAGCAATTCAGGCAATTTTAAACCAGCATAGCGAATATGAGCAGTGGCTACACCGCGATTTGTTTTTTGCTGGCAATTGCCTTGCCGAAAATCCCAAAGACTTGAAAGTTGCAGATAACCAACTGGCAGATGAAATTTTACAGGCTTTAGTAGAACTGGAAATAAGCGATTCACCACAAATCAGTTCTAAGATTAAATTACAAGTTTTTCAAATTCTTTGTAGTTTGAATGAAACAGCATTTGAAACTCAAGCTTTGCAATTATTAAAAGATAGAGAAAAACAAATAAATCAAGTACGATTTCAAGAATATCGTGCAGCATTGGGAGAGAAAGAAGCGGCAATTACTGGGTTAATTAAACTCATAGAAGACCCAGAATACTCTGTGCGTTCTCGTGCCGCAGATGCATTGGGTAAAATCGGTTCGGAGGCGGCAATTGCTGGCTTAATTAAACTCATAGAAAACACTAGCTATGATAGGCATTTTGATAGCATATTTACGCTAGGTAGAATAGGTTCAGAAGCGGCAATTGCTGCGTTAATTAAATTCATGGAACACCCAAAATCCGATGTGCGTTCTCGTGCCATATTTATGCTGGGTCAAATCGGTTCAGAAGCAGCAATTCCTGAGTTAATTAAACTCATAGAAGACCCAGAATCCGATGTGCGTTTTCGTGCCGCAGATGCGCTGGGTAAAATCGGTTCAGAAGCGGCAATTCCTGGGTTAATTAAACTCATAGAACACTCAGAATCCGATGTGCGTTTTCGTGCCGCAGATGCGCTGGGTAAAATCGGTTCAGAAGCGGCAATTCCTGGGTTAATTAAACTCATAGAACACTCAGAATCCGATGTGCGTTTTCGTGCCGCAGATGCGCTGGGTCAAATCGGTTCAGAAGCGGCAATTCCTGGATTAATTAAACTCATAGAACACCCAGAATCTGATGTGCGTTTTCGTGCCGCAGATGCGCTGGGTCAAATCGGTTCAGAAGCGGCAATTCCTAGATTAATTAAACTCATAGAAGACCCAGCATCCGATGTGCGCTCTCGTGCCGCATTAGCGCTGGGTAAAATCGGTTCAGAAGCGGCAATTCCTGGATTAATTAAACTCATAGAAGACCCAGCATCCGATGTGCGCTCTCGTGCCGCATTAGCGCTGGGTAAAATCGGTTCAGAAGCGGCAATTCCTGGGTTAATTAAACTCATAGAACACCGAGAATCCGATGTGCGTTCTCGTGCCGCATTAGCGCTGGGTCAAATCGGTTCAGAAGCGGCAATTCCTGGGTTAATTAAACTCATAGAACACCGAGAATCCGATGTGCGCTCTCGTGCCGCATTAGCGCTGGGTCAAATCGGTTCAGAAGCGGCAATTCCTGGGTTAATTAAACTCATAGAACACCGAGAATCCGATGTGCGTTCTCGTGCCGCATTAGCGCTGGGTCAAATCGGTTCAGAAGCGGCAATTCCTGGGTTAATTAAACTCATAGAACACCGAGAATCCGATGTGCGTTCTCGTGCCGCATTAGCGCTGGGTCAAATCGGTTCAGAAGCGGCAATTCCTGGGTTAATTAAACTCATAGAACACCGAGAATCCGATGTGCGTTCTCGTGCCGCATTAGCGCTGGGTCAAATCGGTTCAGAAGCGGCAATTCCTGGGTTAATTAAACTCATAGAACACCGAGAATCCGATGTGCGTTCTCGTGCCGCATTAGCGCTGGGTCAAATCGGTTCAGAAGCGGCAATTCCTGGGTTAATTAAACTCATAGAACACCGAGAATCCGATGTGCGTTCTCGTGCCGCAGATGCGCTGGGTCAAATCGGTTCAGAAGCAGCAATTCCTGGGTTAATTAAACTCATAGAACACCCAGAATACTCTGTGCGCTCTCGTGCCGCAGATGCGCTGGGTCAAATCGGTTTAGAAGCGGCAATTCCTGGGTTAATTAAACTCATAGAACACCGAGAATCCGATGTGCGTTCTAGTGCCGCAGATGCGCTGGGTAAAATCGGCAAAAAAACTTCTAGTTTGGTCACTATTCTTGCCGAATGGATTAGAAAACACGAAAATTCAAAATATGTAGGAAATGCAATTAATTTGCTGTGGGATTTGGTGTGTGGGTAGATAAAAATCATAATCCGTAATTCGTAATTAATGGTACAAGCTACTGAGTTTATTGATGGAGATAAAAAACATAATTCTAGGACTTACGCACTGTACAAATTGTCTATTATGTGCATAAGGATATTTGGTTGTCTCAGACCGGGTAATGGTGGCTTTACTCCAATACGGTTCAGTTAAAGGCTAATTCTACAAAATTGTGGGTTTTACCAGACGCGATAAATCGCCCTCTCTACAAGTGTTTTGGTTTTATCTGAACTGTATTAGGGTTTCTTCACGCGATCGCTACGAACTTGTGTTGTTAACCAATCATCATGCACATCATAGCCAATTTATATAATGCGTAAGTCGTAATTACGAATTACGAATTATTTTATACGCTGTAAACTGTCAGAGTGCTTTAACTCAGACAAGGTGGCATTGCCTGTACAAAATAATACTGTGCTGATTTCGGCAATTAATACTTCAGCGAGTTCCGCAACTGCTGTCTGTGAAACTGCTGCGGCTTTCAGGAAGGGCATGGCAAAACCGGCAATGTCTGCTCCTAAAGCGATCGCCATTGCTGCATCTAATCCATGACGCAATCCTCCCGAAGCAATCAAAGGCACATCGGGCGCGATCGCTCGAATACTCGTAATGCACTCTGCTGTCGGTAAACCCCAATCGGCAAATGTCCTGCCTAAGCGACGTTGCAAGGCATTTTCAGCCCGTTCGCTTTCTACCTTCGCCCAAGAAGTACCGCCCGCACCAGCGACATCAATGGCCGTGACTCCAGCATCTAAAAGTTTCTTGGCGATCGCAGCTGAAATGCCATTACCCACTTCTTTAGCAATTACTGGTACTGGCATTTTAGAGCATACTTTAGAAATATTGTCAATTAAACCTTTAAAATTAATATCGCCTTTTGGTTGAATGCACTCTTGCAGGGGGTTAATATGTAAAATCAACGCATCAGCTTCTAGGATATCGACTACCCGCAGACATTGATCCAAGCCGTATTTATAGTTAAGTTGCACAGCGCCCAAGTTGGCAAACAGTAAAACATCTGGTGCATACTTACGGACAGCAAAAGTATCAGCTACCTGGGGTTTTTCCACCGCTACTCGCTGGGAACCGACACCCATTGCAATTTTGTAGTGTTGGGCGACTTCCGCCAAGCGTTGATTAATCGTTCCTGCTTGTTCGGTTCCGCCAGTCATGGAAGAAATTAACAAAGGTGCGCCGAGGTGTTTGCCCAAAAAATTTGTACTGATGTCAATGTCGGTGTAGTCTAGTTCCGGTAAGCAACAATGGGTGAAGCGATAGCGTTCTAGTCCGTTGGTGACTTCATGACACTGGACATCTTCTTCTAAACAGATGCGAATGTGATCTGCTTTGCGATTTTGAGTTTGGGCGGAGACGTTGGTAGGTGCGTTCACTGGTGATGACGATTTGTTGGGTTGCGATCGCTATTGTTACATTGTTACAGCCTAAGGTATAGCAGGGAATAGGCAATATCCGAGAATCAAAGAGCGATCGCTACTCGCCAAAGGCTTTAATGATATCATTTCCAGTTAATTACTTACTAAACCCGAAGAACCCCACCCCGCCAAAGCGGTGCTTTGTCTCCCCTCCCCGCAAGCGGGGAGGGGATTAAGGGGTGGGGTCTAATGATTACCAAAATCATAACTAATTACCCGAACACGATATGAAAACGTGAATTCGATGTATAGGATTTTGACCTCACTCCCAGCCCCTCTCCTTCAAGGAGAGGGGAGTAAAAAGCCTAATCTTTCGTTACTCTTCCCTCTCCTTGAAGGAGAGGGAGGCTGGGTGGGTGAGGTTCGTCGAATTTACGTTAACTCTTAACTCTTAACTGCTAACTACTTTTTCACCACTTGCAGGCGCTGAGTTACCATCGTCATTCCATTACCTCGTAGGATCACGGCAGAAACCCATTGGTTCCCAGGAATAGATGGTGCTTGTCCTTCTTTAAACACTCCACCAGATGTGAGTAATTGCAAATCCACGGATGTAGGGCTGAGATATTTATCTGGTTGAATCGGTTCCTCTAGTGCCGTTCCTAAGAGAAAATCATCACCAAGTGGTTCTTGAACGATCGCATCAAAATTATACTTCTCTCCGACTTTCACTTGCTGTGGCAATTTAATATCAACTTGCGGCGGGTTGGTTCCAGAGGTAAGTTGCGTGCGTTCTGATAAAATCTCTTGGCGGACAATTTTGCCACCAACGACGCGCTGACGCGATTTAATTGTGGCATTAAGAGCCAAATTCTTACTATTTGCCGAGGGTGAGCCGATTATCTTGGTTTCTGTTTCGGCGATAATGGCGTTACCCTCAGATTTTGCAGACAGCAGTTTAGTACTGTATTGCAATTTTGGATATCGTTGCCAGAGTGAAACCAGCGATTTTTCCAAGGTTTGGAGATTTAACCCATCTCCATGAGTGAAATTGGGGGCGTAAAACTGTAACACGCCTTTGGCATCGCCTTTGCTTGCAGCAGCATCAACTTGTGTTAACAAGTTTTTCAGTTCGGCTGGTGCATTTTGGGCTGTAGTTGCTTGGGCTAATTGTTGTGGTGTACTGGCTTGAGTGGCTTGCCAAGCATTTGTTAAACCAAGTGTCAGCAGGAATGAAATCAGCCCGATGCTGGTTGATAATCTAAGTTTGCGTTTCACTAAAATGTTACTCATTGGTAAGAGTTTACTGATTTGATTAGAGAAGGTAAGGAAATTGCTTTATCTTAGTTAACCTAGACGCTAAACGGTAGAGGTTTGATGGCAAACACACCAATCAAATTATTAATAGCTGCCAGTGGAACTGGCGGACATTTGTTTCCAGCGATCGCACTAGCCGAAAAACTGCCAGATTATCAAATAGAATGGCTGGGAGTACCCAATCGGCTAGAAACTGAACTTGTCCCTAAAGAGTATCCCTTGAATACTATTGCAGTTGAAGGGTTTCAGCAAGGGTTTAGCATTGCTTCGATTCGCACTTTAGTCAGACTCGCGGGTTCGATTTTCCAAGTCAGGCGAATTCTCAAACAGGGAAATTTTCAAGGAGTGTTTACCACAGGCGGTTATATTGCTGGCCCTGCGGTAATTGCGGCGCGTTCGCTTGGTTTACCCGCGATCTTTCACGAATCTAACGCTTTGCCTGGTAAAGTAACTCGCTTTTTTGGCCCTTGGTGTAGTGTGGTAGCCTTGGGATTTGAAGTTGCAGCTAAGTATTTACCCCGTGCTAAAAATGTCTGCGTTGGCACTCCTGTGAGGGCGCAATTCCTCGATGGCGGAATCAATGCAGCGTTGGATTTAACGATTCCCGAAAACGTTCCTTTAATTGTCGTCTTTGGTGGCAGCCAGGGCGCAGTTGGTATCAATAAATTAGTGCGCGAAGCGGCCAATGCTTGGTTTGATGCTGGTGCTTATGTAGTACACTTAACTGGCGATCGCGATCCCGAAGCTGATAGCCTCAAACATCCACAATACATTGCCTTACCTTTTTACAACAATATGGCGCCATTGTTGCGGCGGGCTACTATTGCCATTAGTCGTTCTGGTGCTGGTAGCTTGACAGAATTGGCAGTGTGTGGAACGCCAGCGATTTTGATTCCTTATCCCTTTGCCGCAGAAGACCACCAATCCTACAATGCAGAAGTATTCACCAAAGCTGGTGCGGCCATAACCCTCAAGCAATCGCAGTTGACAGCCCAAGAATTGCAAAGTAATGTGTTGAATTTATTGCAATCGCCCCAAGAGTTAGCCAAGATGGGGGAAAAAGCAAAGGCGATCGCAGTTCCCGATAGTGCCGAAAAATTGGCACAGTTAGTGCGTGAGGTGGTAGAAACCTAAAAAACTCAAAACTAAAAGTTGAGAATAGTAACAAACAAGAAAAATGTATTTTCAAAATTAGGGATATCTTGTACAAAAATAAATCGCCAAAAACCTGATTTGCTAACTCTTGCATAATTTAAAATTTAAAATCTCAAAATGGTATTATTTAACCAAAAATTCCGGCTGACATTAGGTTGTGCTGGTTTAATACTTGTCAGCTTAGCCAGTAGCTATCTATACACTCAATCAAAAACTAAACAGCTAGTCCCACAAGAAAATCCGGCTTCACAGCCACATATTTCTTTGGCTTCAAATCAAACTGCTCAAGCACTCACCTCTAAGTTTCCAAATTCTTTTGTTACTAAAGAAAAAATAAACAATCAAAATGCTCTTTCTTCTCCAGAAGATTTGTTAGCCGCATCTACACCCTATCCAGTTGTTGATGAATTTAAAAAATATAAATATAGCGTTCAAGCCAGCCAAATTTTTTCTTCAGTCCAACTCCCAGGTAATAAAGTTAACTTCAATCAAAAAGATTTATTAACTGTTCTCGTAAATACTAGAAAATATTTTCAAGACTACGCTTCCCAAGATCCAGATATTCAGCGTACAGGAGTCCTTGCTACTCAGGGAGTTACTGTCGAAGATGTCCTCAAAACCTTGGACTTCATGAGTGCTATCTTAAAAGAAGATATTGCTAATGGTCGAGCCACTAGATTACAAGATCCTAAGTTTATCAATGCCAATTTTAAAGTTATTAAATGGACTGCCTACAACCCCAAAAATAAACAACAAAAACAATTAAGAATTACTAAATACGCCGTTTTTACTCATACTGGTTCTCGGAAGAAAACTTCTACTTTCAACACAGGAATTTATAGCCTCAAAGACAACTCTAATAACGATAAATTCTACACTAGATACACAAAGCAAGATGTGTTGTCAGGTATTTACGAACCAGGCGGTAGAGAATTTGGTAAAGTTCAAAGTCTTGCTTATCTCACCAGAACTGGCTTAGAAGAAGCCCTGATGCAGGGAACAGTTCTGATTAATTTTACAGATGGTTATAAGGCATTTTTTAATGTAGACAGAAATAATGGTATGGCTTATATCCGCGGATTAAAACCAACAGCACAAAAACGTTATTGGTACTTTAGAGAAGTTGATGCCATTAAAGGCTATGGATACAAAATAGATGCCAAAATTTCCATCAAACCAGGAGTTACCTTTGCTGGAGATGTTCTAAATGTTGGTTTAGGTAGAGTGATTGTAATTGAGCAGACTAGGGGAGGGCGCAAACATCTACAAATGGGAGTAATGGCTGATACAGGCGGAGCATTTTTACCCAATCTTTATCAGCTCGATTTTTTGGCAGGCATTTTTAAGAATCAAAAAGAATTTGGGCAGTATGTCAGCCAATTACCTGATTATGCTACAGCATATTTTTTAGTGAAAAAGTAAGCTAATGAATTCAGAATTCAGAAGTCAGAATAAATGCTTGAATACTAAATTATCGTAAGGGCTTTAGCATTGTTCATTGGTGTCAACTTAAGTTCAAACACTTATCCCACAAGCGTTTTACCCCACCCCCAACCCCTCCCCTTGGCAAGGGGAGGGGCGATTTTGGCTTTAGACAAAATCGGGGTGGGGTAACGCGGATCTTGATGCGAAGTGAGAGAACTGAATATCACATCTTTATAAGGGTTTTACGTTAAGTTGACACCAATGAACAATGCTAAAGCCCCTACTGTGGTCTATTCAACTGCAAATTGCTGTAAGTTGACACATTAGACCTCTTACAAAATTCCTTAACACCCCTCTTCTTAGCAAGGGTAGGGGAGCGTTTGCTGTCTTCAAATGCGGGGTATACCGCAATTCAGCAACGCTGTTTAATATTTATGTCTAACTAGATCTGCAATTGTCTCAACGAGGTTGGCTGGATCGACTGGCTTGGGAATATGGCGTTGAAAACCTGCTAACATTGCCTGTTGATAGTCGATTTCCGCTGCGTATGCAGTCAGAGCGATCGCTGGAATTTGTCCGCCTTGGTTTGGTAGTAAAGCTCTGATTTGTCGCACTAGCATATAGCCGTCTACCTCTGGCATTGCGATATCGCTGAGCAACACATCTGGCTGGGAGTGCTTTAAAGCAATCAGCGCCTCTATTGCCGAGTTAACGGCGATCGCTTTTGCTCCATACTCTTCAATGAGAAAAGCTATAAACTCCCGTGTATCGGCATCGTCATCCACGACTAAAACCATGATACCAGTCAAATCCAAAGCTGGCTCAGACACTCCAATATCCCGATGGATTTGGGGTGAGGTTACCATCAGGGGCAGTTTCACTGTAAAAGTTGCCCCCTGCCCTTGCCCTAGATTCTGTGCCTGGACAGTTCCGCCATGCAACTCCACCAACTGACGAACGATGGCCAATCCTAACCCCAGTCCCCCAAATTTTCGAGTTGTAGCGCCATCCTCTTGGCTGAAGTGTTCAAACACATGAGGCGGAAAGTCTGGGTTAATTCCCTTACCCGTATCGCTGACGATAATTTGGGCAAATTTTTCATTTGTGATTTGCGATCGTTCGTCTGCTACCGATGACAGCTTGATTTGAACCCGACCACCTGTTGGCGTGAACTTGATAGCATTCGAGAGTAGATTCCAAACTACTTGCTGTAATCGGCTGGCGTCACCCAATGCTAGCTCTAAATCCGGTTGAAGTATTGTGTGAATTTCAATGGACTTAGCTTCCGCAGCCAACCGCACTGTTTCCATTGCCGCTAGAATCGTCGATGCTAAATCCACCGGAGAAAAATTCAGGCTCAGTTTGCCTCGCAGAATCTTGGAGATATCTAGTAAGTCTTCAATCAGTTGAGCTTGTAATGTGGCATTGCGGGTGATAATACTCAAGGCTTGGTCAGTTTTAGCTGGATTTAGCGTTCGAGTTTGCAACAGCTTTGACCAGCCAAGAATAGGACTCAGAGGCGATCGCAATTCGTGGGAGACAATAGCGAGAAACTCATCTTTGACGCGGTTGGCTCGTTCGGCTTCTTCCCGTGCCGCTTGTTCGAGTACCAAAAGCTGTTCTCGTTCTTGTTCGGCACGTTTGCGATCGCTAATGTCAATGACCGAACCGATGTATCCTTTAAATTCACCATCTACCCCGAACCAAGGACTTGCAGCATCAATCGCCCAACGATATTCACCATCCTTGCGCCGCAAGCGATATTCTAAGCTGAAAGCCTCGTGGCGGTCGGTTGCGCCCAGAAAGATGTTTCTGGCGGATTCCCGGTCTTCGGGATGTACGGCATTAGTCCAGCCAAACCCCAGACCTATTTCCTCGGTCTGACCTGTAAACTCATACCAGCTTTGGCTGAGGTAGGTGGAATAACCTGTAGCATCGGTGACCCAGATCATCACAGGAGCGTTGTCTGCCATGTTGCGGAAGCGTTCTTCGCTTTCCAAGAGTGCTTTCTCTGCTTGTTTGCGATCGCTAATGTTGGCGAACAAAATCGCAAACTTACGGTTGTGTGGGTCGCCGACAGGAAAAGCGTTAACATCAAACCAGCGGTTCATTGCCACCGATCGATCCTCAAACCGCACGGGTTCGCCTTTGAGTACGACTCTGCCGTAAATCTCAAACCAAGACTCTTCTAAATTGGGAACGAGTTCCCGCGCTGTTTTCCCCACTACTTCCTTGAGTCCCGTCAGCTTTTCAAATACTTGATTGACTTCGAGAAACCGATAGTCATGTGGTTTACCGTTCTCGTCAAACAACATTTCGCAAAAACAAAAGCCTTCATCAATAGAATCGAACAAGATGCGATAGCGATATTCGCTTTCTTGTAGTGCCAGGATAGAGCAATCGCGTTCAAATACAATGCTAGCGACTTGAGTGCCGAAGTCAGCTAATTGGTGTTCCCAATCACTCGGCATTCGCGCTTCGTCGAAGCAAAGCATCAGGGAACTGACTGGAGCGTTGTTCGCGTCCAGCACGGGCTGAGAATAGCACGCCAACACACCATGAGCCATACATAAGTTCCGCCATTCCCGCGACCATCCTTTGTCGTTGGCGATATCTGCACAGATAATAGGTTGTCCGCTAAAGACCGCCTGAGCGCAGGTGCTCAAACACACGTTATTAATGGGGGTATCCTGAAGCCCCTGGCCGAAAGATGGGGGAAAGTCTGAAGCGATCGAATACTGAAACCTCTTTCGTTGAGCATCGGTCACAAGGATGCAAGCACGGGTGCGGGGATTGAGATGGGAAACCGAGACACACACGGCTTTTAGGCATTCATCCAACGGATGCCCTGATGCGATTAACTCCAGCAGTTTCTTCTGCTCCACCAGCATCAGTTCTGTTTGTTTGCGTTCGGTAATATCCTCAGCAATTCCGCCCAGATACAGCAACTCACCTTGGGCGTCATGTATGGGAAAACCGCGATCGCGAATCCAGACAATCGATCCATCCGGACGAATTACCCGATACTCCTGGCTCAATCCGCCTTGAATGCGCCGCTGCCATCCAGCTTGAATGGCTTGGCGATCGTCGGGATGAATAAATTCAATAAAACAAGTTAAGTCTGTATAAATCTGTGCGGCCGAGCGATGCCACACTTGCTCGTAGGAAGGGCTGATATAAATTAGCCGATTTTCACGGGCATCGGTAATCCAAATTACATCCTTGCTGTTCTCGGCAAAAGTTCGGAATCGGGCTTCACTTTCTTCCAGTGCGGTTTTGGCTCGTTGGCGATCGGTAATATCAAGGACGGTTCCTAGAAACTCAACAGCTTGCCGCAACTCTCCTTCACCGGCGAATATTGCTTGCCCATTAGCGGATATCCACCGCTCCGTACCGTCATCCCAAACGATGCGGTAGTCAATTTCGTAAGTTCCCGACGATCTCGCATCGAGGGCAGCACTGATGGCATTGGCCACCCGGGGGCGATCGCCTGGGTGAATACGCTGCATCATCCGCGACAGCGGCAACACCACAACATCCTCTGATTCACCCCAAATTTCCCGCATCCGTTCGTCTAACTCGACGATATTCGTGCCAGGATCGTAGTACCACGTCCCAAGTTGAGCGATACGAATTGCCAGCCGCGATCGCTCCTCGCTCCGTCGAATCGCTGCATACTCCGGGTCACTCATGGGAGTGGAACGGTTCATGATATTTTTACTCTACTCTCATAGATTGACCTAGCATCCTAATATATCAAAATAAATATATCAAAAGGATGATTTTTTAGTGACAAAATTGTGTTTTTAAAGCTGTTATTTACCTTTTATATGGTATCAAGTTGAAGACTTATCATTAAGGCTGACGCAAAGACACGGAGAGAAGTCTGAGCGGCGGCTTCCGCCGATCAGAACTTCGGGGGACGAGGGGACACGGGGAGATGGGGAGGTGGGGAGATCGGGAGATGGAGAGAAATAACCAATGACAAATGACCAATGACAAATGACCAATGCCCAATAAAAAAATATCGACAAAAGTCTAATTACTTTACAAGGGTGATACAGATAACCTAGATGCATCTGGATTTAGTTACCAGCACAACACCTTCATGCTTATCTTCGTTCTTCAAACTTTAGCGGAAATTCTAGCTGGAGGAACTTCACTTACCAGTACGGAGCAGATTGACTTCAGCCATCCCAGTAATCGCAGGGAAGAAGGAGCCGGTCCGACTCTCAATTTATATATTTATGATATTCGTGAGAGTAAGCAGTTCCAACAGGCCGGCAGGCAAGTTGAACGTAATATTACACGCCATTTGCAAGCCGGCATCGTCAATTGGGCACCTGTTTGGTTTGATGTTTCGCTGCTATTAACAGCTTGGGATAGGACGACTTTAGGCGAGCATCACTTCCTCGGTGAAGCATTGACGGTACTTATGCGCCATCGAGCTTTAGAGGAGGAGTTTTTAGTTCCGGAATTGCGGGGTTACGGTAGTTTACCAATGATGGTTGGATTACAGCCGTCACTCGAACCGGGCAGTTTATGGAGCGCTCTCAATGTACCTTTGCGCTCAGCTTTATATTTAACAGTTACCGTGCCTCTTGATACCCAAGCAACTACAGTACCTTTAGTTTGGGAACGAATTTTCGATCTGCGAAATCAAATGCACGGCAGTGGTAATGGTAGCACCCAAATTATGACTCGGCGAGTTGTAATTGCAGGTGTTGTCAAGAGTGCAACCACAAATCTGCCATTAATGGGGACAAAAGTTACTCTGCTGCGAAGTAAAAAATTCATGGAAAGCAATAAAGAAGGGCTGTTCTTTTTTGAAAACCTTGAGATGGGTAACTATGTTTTAAATATAGATTGTCCTGGCTATTTACCCCAGAATGTTAATGCATTGGTAGATGACCAAAGCCATACTTTCAAAGAAATATTTCTAACTCCTGAATAATTAAGATTTTACAGACTTGGAGGCATTTTCATGGCTCGACTTGATTACTTTGCTCCTGGTGTTTATATCGAAGAATTTGACCGAGGGAGCCGACCGATTGAAGGTGTTAGCACAGCAGTTGCCGGATTTGTAGGTTTTACAGAAGCTATTCGAGATGATGCTGAGCTATTTAAGCCGATGTTGGTGACCAATTGGACGCAATATCTTAATTATTTTGCTCGTCCTAATTCTGATGGTTTCACCGATTTTAATGCCTACTTACCCTTTGCAGTTTATGGCTATTTCATGAATGGTGGTGGTCGCTGCTGGGTAACAAGCATCGGTACTGAATTACCAGGCGCACCCAAACCCGCAACTCCAGAACCGGCTAATCTCCGAATCAACTCTCGTGGCAATCGTCCAGCCTTACGCCTTACTTTGCGTCCCGAACAAGCAGCAGGCGGATTAGTAAATATTATAATTTCTGACGGTTCTCCTCGTGCTTTACCTGAAGGTACTGAAGGAGAAGCTCCTCCAAATACCGGAGAATACTTCACCGTCCAAATTCGTCGGGGAGATGAGGTTTTAGAGCAATACGAAAACTTGACCATGAACCGCGAACCCGGTCAGGTTGCGACTTATGCGTTGGCGGCTTTGAGAAATTCTATGTATGTCACCGTAGAAGACTTGACTCAAAGCGGACAGCCTTTAACTCGCCGTCCGGTTAACGGTCAGTACGAACTAGCACCGCCAATAGTTGCTGCCACACCAGACAGATTTTCACGAGATTTAGAAGGGGTAAGGGACGATCGCACCGGGGTACGCGGTATCTTTGAAATTGATGAAATCACGATGCTGGCTTGCCCTGACTTGATGCGGGCTTATCAAGAGCAAATCCTAAATTTGGATCAAGTCCACGGCATCATGGAACTGATGATTAGCATGTGCGAAGGTTCCGCCAGTGGCGATATTCCCAATCCACCCAACCGCATGGTTGTGCTTGATACACCACCCGATGCTGTGAAACCGCAACAAGCGGTGGATTGGTTGAATAGATTTAACCGTCGTTCGATGTTTGGTGCCCTTTATTATCCTTGGATCAAAGTTCCAAATCCACGCGATCGCGGCAATCCTATTTTAGTACCTCCTTGCGGTCACGTGATGGGTGTTTGGGCACGCACCGATGAAACCAGAGGAGTTTACAAAGCACCTGCAAACGAAGTACCCAGAGGTGTAATAGGTCTGGGTTACGACACCAACTTCCGCGAACAGGAACTATTGAACCCCCTTGGTATCAACTGCATTCGCAGCTTCCCAAATCGGGGTATCCGCATCTGGGGTGCGCGTACTTTAGTCGAACCAGATAAAACAGAGTGGCGTTATATCAGCGTCCGGCGGTTAATTAGTTACCTAGAAAAATCAATTGAACTAGGTACTCAATGGGTAGTTTTTGAACCCAACGACCAAGATTTATGGGCGCGTGTCCGACGTACCGTCAGCAACTTTTTAGAACGAATTTGGCGTGAAGGTGCTTTATTTGGCGATTCACCAGAACAAGCATTTTATGTGAAATGCGATGCCGAACTGAATCCACCAGAAACCATAATTTTAGGTCGTTTGTATGTCGAAATCGGTGTTTGTCCCGTCAGACCAGCGGAGTTTGTAATCTTCCGCATCAGTCAATGGAATGCACTTGACGAGCAGCAATAAGTCATAGGGCATGGCGCATGGGGAGATGGGGAGATGGGGAGATGGGGAGATGAGGGAGACAAGGAGGACAAGGAGAATAATTCACAACCACTACCCAATGCCCAATGACAAATGACAAATGACAAATGACAAATGACTATTCACTTATTTAGGAGATGAAATATGCCTGGGGAATATGTAGTCGCGTCTGTGTTCTATTTTGAAGCAGACGGCATCACTGAAAAATTCGTTCAATCAGTCACCGGATTGGGTGCAAAAAATAATGCCACCAAAGGTGTTAGAGGCTCAAGTAAAAATGGTAAGACATTACGCCAAAATCTCCCCGGACAGGCAGAGTTTAATAATGTCACAATTACCATGAATTACAATGGTGACGAAAGTCTACACAAATGGTTTTTAGCCTGTAGCGAAGATGGAAAACCTCGTCAATGGGATGAAAATCGCAAAGCAATTTCAGTTGTTGGTTATACCCAAGATAAGAAAACCGAAGTTATTCGTTATAACCTAAAAGCTTGTTTCCCTGAATCTTATACAGGCCCAGAATTTGATGTGACAAAAAATGACCCGGCAACAGAGAAAATTGAAGTATCTATTGAGGGTTATGAAATCATCGCTCAACAAAAAGAAGTCAGAGCATAAAACTTAATTTTTTGTATAAGGGACTGGGGAATGATGGGGTGATGGGGTGATGGGGTGACGCAGTGAAATTATCTCCCCACCTCCCTATCTCCTCATCTCCTCATCTTCCCAGCCCCCATTCTCTCCTAGTGTAAAAAACAATGGCTGCCATACCAGAAATTCTGACAAACTATCGTTTCTTTTTAAGATTAGACATAGGTCAAAATGATAGCGATGGCTATTTTTTGGAATGCCAAGGCTTTAAAAGAACCCAGGAAGTCATTGAAATTTGTGAAGTCACTTCTCAAAAATGGGGGACTGCTTCAAAAGGTAAAGCAGTCAGAACAAAACTTCCTGGTAATGCGAAAAATGGCAATATTACTTTGCGTAAAGGTCTGAACGCTTCCAAAGATTTATGGAAGTGGTTTGAAGATGTTGAAGATGGTAAATGGGCCCAAAAACGTGAGTTTATTTCTTTATCTATTTACGATCAGGCGTCTAACAAAGAAGCTAGATTTGAATTAGCTGGCGCTTGGCCTACCAGTTACAAAATTGCCGATCTCAACGCTAACAGCCATGAAATAGAAATTGAAGAATTGGAGATTGCCTTTGAGGAATTTCAACGCACGCAATAAATCAGAGGGGAAAAGGGAAAAGGTGAAAGGTTAAAGGAAAAATGAAGAATCTTCCCTTTCCCCTTTACCCCTTCCCCTTTCCCCCATTCAAAGCGAGAAGTCTAATTAATTTAAGAGAAATATGTTTCCCACAGAGTTTGAATTTACACTGCCTAAAGGGTATCTAGACTCTGAAGGCAACCTCCACCGCAAGGGTGTAATGCGATTATCAACAGCCATAGATGAGATTGCACCTTTGCGCGACCCAAGGGTAAAAGCTAATCCAGTTTATGCCACAATTATTATCTTGTCCCGCGTGATTACCCACTTGGGTGCTTTAACTGATATTAGTCCTGCAATAGTAGAAAACTTTTTTGCTCAGGATTTAAATTATCTTCAAGATTTTTATCGTCGAATTAATGGCTTGGAAGGCGAAACTTCTTCAGCAGAAGATGTAGTTAATTCTCCTGAGCCAATACTTCAAAATTGAATTTGGGCATGGGGCATTGAGCATTGAGAATGCTGAGTTAATACCAAATTGTGTTTGTTTGTATTATTTGCTCAAAAGTTCAGTCCAGTAGCAACCTAGATTTTAAACAAGACTAACTTTAGCGACTTGTATCATTATTATTTATTCTCATTTCTGCTGCGTTATCTCCCTCATCCCCATGCCCCATGCCCAATGCCCCATGCCCAACACCCAAATTACCTATGGCCCGTAAAAAGGATAATCTCTGCACTGAATTTACTTTCACTCTTCCTAGAGGGTTGAGTGATGGTGAAAACCGAGTACATCGTCAAGGAGTGATGCGTTTAGCCACTGCTAAAGATGAAATTTTGGTGCAAAAAGAACGCAAAGTTCAAGAAAATCCAGCTTACGGCGTCTTGGTAATGCTTGCACGCGTTATCGTTCGCTTGGGTAGTCTCAACTCTGTTAGCCCGGAATTACTTGAAGGACTGCTCGTACATGATATTGCCTATCTGCGAGAATTTTACAATCGAATTAACCAGCAAGGTAATGCACATATTCCGGCACAATGTCCGCACTGCAATACTGAATTTTCAGTGGAGCTAGAACTGGCGGGGGAGTCATAAGCTACCCCTCTGATAATTTATATGAGGAGGTAGCTTTTATTGCTTATCATTTTCATTGGTCACAAGATGATATTTTAAATTTAGAACATACTACCCGTCAGCGTTGGGTAGCGGAAATCAATAAAATTAACCAAAAATTAATATGAAAGTAAAAGTTAGCTATTCACCAACTCTAAGTGAAATCAATGAAGTTGACCTTACCATAGACACTACAACGAGGGGAGAATGGATAATAGGCCGTTCTCCTACTTCTGATTTAGTCTTGGATAGTCCTGATGTCAGTCGGCAACATGGTAAGTTCTTTGTCAAAGGTGGTACTTATTACTTCAGTGACCTTGGCAGTAGAAATGGCTCAATAGTTAATGGTAAACAAGCTGAAAAGGAGCGACCATATCTTTTGAATGATGGAGACGTGATCAGAATTGCAGACTACGTTCTGATTATGGAAGCAGTGGCTCCTTTGTCCGAGCAATTACCAGAAACTGTTTTTAGAATTATAGATCCTTCTTTGTTTTCGCGATCGCGATCGCCTGAAAATGTCAGCACTCCCAATGTTGCTAGTCCAGCCCCAGAGGTAGTCAGCGAAGTTTCAACGCCAATTACTAACCAAGTAGAAACACCAGAAATTAGCGAAATTTCAGAAGTTGCTTCTACTCAAACTGATGATGACATCCGAGTTATTGAAATCACTAGCTCGGAAAATATTGTTCAGCCACCAGAAGCTGTCAGCGAAGTTCCACACGATGTCCGTAATGATATTGTAGATTTGCGTACATTAGTTGTTGAAGAAGTTATCCTAGATGTTGAGGAAATAGAAGTTCCAGAAGCCAGCCAAGCTCACTCAGATGAGGCAATAGCCACACCTCAAGATGTTATCGAGACTCCTAAGGAGGAAATTACACCTGCGGAAACTACTCATGATGAAGTTACAGATTTTGAGGCAGCACTGGCAGCAGAAGCTACTTTTGTACAACGGCGTGAAATAGAAAACGCCATTCCCCAAGCTAATGAGGAACGCGATGCAGAGTTGGAAGCAGCACTAGAAGCAGAAGTCACCTTTGTACAGCCGCGCGATCTTACTGAGGGTACTATTTTCCAAGCTACTGAAGATCGCGATGCAGAATTTGAAGCCGCACTAGAGGCAGAAGTCACTTTCGTGCAGCCGCGTGATATATTTAACCGAGTATCCCAAGAGAATGCTGTTGCGGAAGGGACTCAACAAGAAGTAGTAAACTTGGATACGCCAATTGCTACAGAAAACATCGCAGATGTTAATGAAGTTGCGAGCGATGTTATCCCAGAAACTAGCGAAGTTCGTGAAGATGTAGACATTCAACATCAGGACACATCCACCCAAGTTATAGAGGAAACTAGTGAAGAATTAGGAGATTTAGACACACAAATTTACTCAGAAGACTTGACAGATGTCAAGGGAGTAGAAACTGATGAAACAGTCAGCGAAGTTCCTGAAAGCTCGCCAATTCACTCAGAAGACTTGACAGATATAGAGCGAGTAGAAACCGATCGAACAGTCAGCGAAGTTCCTGAAAGCTTCAGGACATCTGATGATAATGTTCCAGAAGTTTTCAGTAATCAATACGTTGATTTGACTGATACAAGTACAGAAGAAGTCAATGTAAATGAAGTTTCTAGATCGGGCGAGATTCAATCTTTGGAGCCAGTAGAAAACGAAGCTCCTGAAATCATCAGTCAAACTGTTGAAGAAGTTTCTCAAGCAGAAGCAATTGAATCTGAGGAGATTTCATCTGAAGTAGAAGCAACTGAATCTGAGGAAATTTCAGAAGAGATTGTAAGTGAGCCTGCAAAAGCGATCGCTCAAAAAAACATAGTACTAATTGCTCACGAAAGCAAGAAATCGGAACTTGCTGAATTGGTTGCTCAGCATCAAAAATTTTTCTCCCAAAGCTATACAATTACCTGGCCATCAGTTAGCGAAGTTTTACATCAACAAGCAGGTATAACTATTAGTCAACAAACTCCCGCACCAACTTCTGGTGGATTTCAAACAATTGCTTCATTGGTTGGGTCGGGAGAAATTTTAGCGGTGATTTTCTTGAGAGATTTGCTACAACCTCAGCCTGGTCAAGCAAATGAAGAAGCACTGCTGAGATTATGCACTATTAATCAAGTTTTACTGGCAACTAATGTACCAACAGCAAAGGCGATCGTGCATTATCTCAAACAGGTAGTAAATTAGCACTAAGTGGGGAGGGGGAGGGGGTAGGGGAAAAGGTTAAAGGTTAAACGGAAAAGGAATAAATTTAATCTTTCCCCTTTTCCTTTCCCCATGCCCAATGCCCAATGCCCTGATGTAAAAAAATGTTTGCCAAATTCAAAAGTTTATTGAGACAGCCGGTTATTTTTTCAAGTGCGATCGCTACACTTTTACTAGTAGGTATTCAAAAACTTGGGGTTTTTGAACCTCTGGAAATGAGAGTCTACGACCAGATGATGCAATTACGCCCTGACCCTGGCCCAGACTCTCGTCTGTTGATTGTTGCTTTAACTGAACAAGATCTTCAAAAATTGACTTGGCCGCTGTCTGGCGAACTTTTAGATCGACTGTTAGGCAAACTTGAAGAATACGAACCGCGAGCCATTGGTCTAGATATTTTTCGCGATTTACCAGTACAGCCTGGTCACGAAAAACTACTACAACGCCTACAACAGAGCGATCTCATCATTCCCATCTGCAAACATTCTGGTTTTAAAAATCCCGGAGTTGCCTCTCCTCAAGGTGTTGAACCAGAGCGAGTGGGATTTAGCGATGTTGTAGAAGATACTGATTCTACAATTCGCCGCAACTTATTATTAGTTAGTTCAGATGAATCTGACCCTTGTCAAACTACATATTCCTTTAGTTTACAGCTAGCACTCAAATATTTAGAAGTTGGTGGTATTCAACCAGAATTTACCCCAAATAAGGAATTAAAATTACGAAATATTGTATTTAAACCCCTGCAAAGTAATGCTGGCGGTTATGAAAAAGCTGATACCAATGGTTACCAAATCCTGCTGAATTACCGTTCTGGTCATCAAATTGCCCAACAAGTAACAATTACAGAAATCCTTGAAAATAAAGTTAAACCAGATTTAGTTAAAGACCGTATCGTTTTAATTGGTTCAACAGCAAATAGTTTACTTGACATTTTGAATACACCATTTGCTAGTGGTAAGTCAGATAATTCTGGCAAGATGGCAGGAATTGAAATTCATGCCCAGAGTGTTAGTCAAATTCTTAGTGTCGTTCTTAATCAACAGCCTCTATTTTGGTTTATCCCTGAGTGGGGTAAAGTTCTTTGGATATGGGGATGGACTGTAGTTGGTGGTTTATTAGTATGGCGAATTCAGCATCCTTTAGCTTTAGCATTAGCAGGAGCAACAGCCCTAGCAGTTTTATTTGCAGGTAATTTTTTCATTTTTACTCAAGCTGGATGGTTACCAGTAATACCTCCAATGTTGGGGTTAGTATTTACTGGTGGGAGTGTCCTTGCATATACCGCTTATCAAACTAAACAAGAGCAAAAAGAAATTACACAAAGAGTTCAAGAACACCAACAATTAATTATCGAATTACAAGCACTTTTACGGCAACGCGGTGATGCTTCCAATGAAGCGCCAACAGTAATTGCTGATTCTATCGGGCAAGAAATTGCACTAGGCACGTTACTAAACAGCCGCTACAGAATTACTGAACGCTTGGGTTCTGGAGGATTTAGTAATACTTATTTAGCTGAGGATATCAAGCGCCCTGGTAATCCCCAGTGTGTAGTTAAACAATTACGACCTCCCCGCCAAGATGCAGAATATTTAAATGTTGTCAGGCGCTTATTTGACGCTGAAGCCGAAATTTTAGAAACTTTAGGTAAGCATCCACAGATTCCCCAATTGTTAGCTTTTTTTGAAGAAAATCGTCAGTTTTCTTTAGTGCAAGAATTTGTCCGGGGCCACGCTATGGATAAAGAGTTAATTTCTGGTGTGCGACTCAAACAAACTGAAGTTGTGGACATACTAAAAGAAGTTTTACAAGTGCTTGTTTTTGTTCACAGCTATGGTGTAATTCATCGAGACATCAAACCTAGTAACTTAATTAGACGAGAATCAGATCGGCACATTGTTTTAATTGACTTTGGCGCTGTTAAACAAATCCAGCCCCAACAACAAGAATATCAAACTATTTCAATTGGTACTCCTAGTTATGCTCCTTCTGAGCAAATGAGTGGGTTACCAAAACTAAACAGCGATATCTATGCATTGGGAATTATGGGTATACAAGCTTTAACTGGAGTAGACCCAAGAGTATTTCGCAGAGATGCAAATACTGGTGAAGTAATTATTCAAACTGAACCTGATGGTAATACAGACGTTTGGCAGAGTTGGCGCGACTTAGCTGAGGTTACAAATGATTTATTTCTTATCTTAAATAAAATGGTACATTACGACTTTACTCAAAGATATCAGTCAGCAGCAGAAGTGCTAAAAATTATTGAAAGTTTATAAATACTAAAGAATTCAAAATTCATAATTCAAGAGTCAGTTCTCAGAAGAATAGAAAATTACAACACATTTTATTTAATAGGTAGCGTCTTCACTTGGGCAGATTTTCCCTATTATTTCATTGGAAGTGGCTTCGGATGGCTATGGTTGCGGCTTTGCGTCCGGGGAGTAAAGCTCAAATAATTTAGTTGTTTTCTCCTTTTTCGTAATAACTTGGGTATGGACTGAGATATCTGTTTCCAAACTGCGATCGCTGTTGCCAACCTTACTATCTTTGACTGCAACTTAGTATCAGGCTACATTTTGGGTTCTTTTCATAACTTTACATTTATTATACGGTAACTCGGTCAAGTTACCGTATAATACTGAGAGTTGCGATCGCTTCCTTTGATTACCGTAGATAGCAACCAAAGAAAGCGAACTTTGCGAAAACTCCTCTATGGATTGAATGGAGAATCTACATGAGCTACAAGCACATTGAAGTTAAACCAGTAGCTGGTTTCATCGGTGCCGAAATCAGTGGCGTGGATCTTTCGCGTCCTCTGCACGACGAAGCAGTCCAAGAAATTCGTCAAACACTATTGAAGTGGAAAGTTGTATTCTTTCGCGGTCAGAACATTGACCACGCTGCACAAATCGCCTTTACATCTCGTTTCGGCGAAGTAACCTACGCACATCCCCACGAAGATGAGCCTATCGAAGGTTACTCACAAATCCTGCCTATTGACCGCAGCCGCTACGAAAAGCGCAATGGTCTACGCCGTTCCAGCTACGAGAGCCGCTGGCACACGGATGTGACAGCAGTTGTCAACCCTCCTGCGGGTTCAATTTTGCGTGCGGTTAACGTTCCGAGCATCGGTGGCGACACACAGTGGACCAATTTGGTTGCAGCTTATGAGGGTCTGTCAGCACCCGTGCGGGCGCTTGCAGATACACTCAAAGCCGAACATCGTTTTAATGCGCGTTTGAATTTGCCTAGCAACAGCAAGATTGCCCAACGCATCGCTGCCAATCCTTTGGTTTCCATCCATCCAGTGGTTCGGGTTCATCCTGAGACGGGCGAACGTGCGTTGTTCGTGAACCCTGGCTTCACCTCGCACATTCTTGACGTGTCACGACAAGAAAGCGACCTGCTGCTTGAATTATTCTTCAACCAGATTACCAAGCCCGCCTACACCACCCGCTTCCGCTGGAACAATGGTGATATTGCCTTCTGGGACAACCGCGCCACCGCCCATTTAGCCCCTCAAGATCTAGACCATATAGAAGTCGAGCGCGTACTTTACCGCACTACCATCACAGGCGACGTTCCAGTTGGAGTTGACGGTTTCCGCTCCCAAGTGGTAGAAGGTGAAGCTTTCAACAGCGAATTACCAACCGTTTTGAAAAACCAAGCCCAGAAACTCGAAGCCCAACCAGTACTTTCATAAAGTACAACGTCAATAGGGTTGCAATTTAAATAATTTACATAGTAGGGAAGCACAGCTAACTGTGCTTCCCTACAAAATTCAAGCCCCAGTATCAACGGCATGAGGTTAATCTAAAATCTAAAATTATTTGACACTAGCCAAAAATTTGCTTTTGAACTTAATTCGTATCTTCAAGATTATTAATCCATTTAGAGGTATTTATTACCTTACTAATAAAAGTATCTTGGGCAACTAAAGTTGCTCTATGAAGTTCTTCATCAGTAGCAGTACCGGCATTATTTTCAAAGGCGAGGGTTCCTGTCGCATCAGAAAGAAACTCTACAGAAAAACCCAGATGGGCGGCTTGTCTAGCGGTTGTGTCACAACACATTTGAGTCATGTATCCAGAGATGACAACTGTATCGATATTCCTTTCTTTGAGCCAAGACTCTAACTCTGTTGCAGTAAAACTTCCTGGCAAATTTTTTTCAATCAGGAGATCGTAGGGATATTTGGCAATTTCTGGATGAAGCTCCCATTCTGGACTTCCCTTTTGAAAAATGGGAGAGTTTTCTAGCGGCTGTGTATGTCTAACAACAATCACAGGTATATCTCGCTCTTTAGCAATATTCATTACTTGAAGAATATTATCTAAACTTCCCGATGGATAGGTTATTGGTAGTTTACCTGTGAAGTATTCGTTTTGAACATCAATTACTAATAAGGCTCGTTTCATATTGATTCTTGTCCCTGATAACTTGGAAGTATTTGTCAATGAATTTTTTGGGATTTTGGATTAGCAATACCAAAATAATCCAAAATCCCAAACTGTCGAGCTTTTATGCTAAAAAGCGCCCTCCAAAAAGGAGAGCGCTTTTGATTCTATTTAATTTTCAGTTGACTAGGCTAGCAATTAACCGTTGATGTCAGGAGCGGTTAGAGCAACAGGAGCAACATCAGCAGCAGCCAAGTCTAAGGGGAAGTTGTGAGCGTTACGCTCGTGCATTACTTCCATACCCAGGTTAGCGCGGTTGATGATGTCAGCCCAGGTGTTGATTACGCGACCTTGAGAGTCGATGATGGATTGGTTGAAGTTGAAACCATTGAGGTTGAACGCCATTGTGCTTACACCCAAGGCGGTGAACCAGATGCCGATTACAGGCCATGCAGCTAGGAAGAAGTGCAAGGAACGGCTGTTGTTGAAGGAAGCGTATTGGAAGATCAAGCGACCGAAGTAACCGTGGGCAGCAACGATGTTGTAGGTTTCTTCTTCTTGACCGAACTTGTAACCGTAGTTCTGAGATTCGCTTTCGGTTGTTTCACGAACCAAGGAAGAAGTTACCAGAGAACCGTGCATTGCGGAGAATAAACTTCCGCCGAATACACCAGCCACACCTAACATGTGGAAGGGGTGCATCAGGATGTTGTGCTCTGCTTGGAACACAATCATGAAGTTGAAGGTTCCGGAGATTCCCAAGGGCATACCGTCAGAGAAGGAACCTTGTCCGATGGGGTAGATCAAGAATACTGCGGTTGCTGCTGCTACTGGCGCAGAGAACGCTAGGCAGATCCAAGGACGCATTCCCAAGCGGTAGGACAATTCCCACTCACGACCTAAGTAGCAGAATACGCCAATCAGGAAGTGGAAGATTACCAACTGGTAAGGGCCGCCGTTGTAGAGCCATTCATCAAGAGATGCTGCTTCCCAAATTGGGTAGAAGTGCAAACCAATTGCGTTAGAAGAAGGTACTACTGCACCGGAGATGATGTTGTTTCCGTAAAGTAAGGAACCTGCTACTGGTTCGCGGATACCATCGATGTCTACTGGTGGTGCTGCGATGAAGGCGATTACGAAGCAGGCGGTGGCGGCTAGCAGGGTGGGGATCATTAGGACGCCGAACCAGCCGATGTAAAGGCGGTTGTTGGTGCTGGTAATCCAGTTTGCAAACCGCTCCCATACGTTGGCGCTTTGGCGCTGTTGAATGGTTGCTGTCATTGTTTTATAAGTGCGGTTGAATTTATGTATGAATCAGGCGCTTTTGTTTTCGCCTGTGAGTATACTTTACACTGCTTTACAAAAGTTAATCAAGTGCTAATAATTTTGTAGAGTCAATAGAAATGATTAACTTTACTTATTTAAAAGCTAGATGAGTGTCCAGACGCATAAGCGAGGAAAAAAGAGCGTCACTCCTCAGTCTGCTACATCAGGACTTACGCAAAAGATAACGAAAGTAGAGGTAATTCATGAATTACCGCTACGCTTGAATAAGGTTTTCAGTCACATATTGCGTAAGTCCTGTACATGAAAGATACTACTGTAGGAATTTGTCTGCTACCCTTCTAAATACTCTGTCACTGCTGCCAAATCTTCCATTGCCCGATTTAGGCGATAAAGCATAGCCTCGCCGACTTCTGGTTGAGCGCTGGTTGCATTCCTAATCCTAAGAGGATGTCTGAAAACTTCTTGGTGTTGTATTCAATACTTGTAGATCCTCCTAAATCCCCCTTTTTAAGAGGGTCGCCGTAGGCGGGGGGATCTTAACCAAACCGTATTGCCTCATCTCCCCATCTCCCGCTTTCAAGGGCAGGTTTTTCTCAATTCAGTCCTCAGATCTCAATTTTTGCCTTCAAAATTTTCTTTGCGTCCCCGCGTCCCCGTGTCCCCGCGTCAGTCAAAATGTGAAATCCAGGAAACCTACCCTTGAAAGGGGTTGGGGGTGGGGTGTTAAGAACTTTAAAATTCAAGTTATTTGGTCAAAGATTGATATGGATTTTGATAGGTTCGCTGAGTGCATTTACTACAACTGCAACCATCAATTAACTTACTTATGCTGGAGGTACAAATTTTTACCAGCCCCTAACCGCGCTGATTTAGATCGCCTTTCTCATTCTCCTGCTTGAAAAATCCGGTCAGCAGTCAAATTTAAGTCTGGGAATGTTGATGATATTAATGAATCATCTCGCTTAAATTGGCTAACTTGATATTCACCTTCAATCAATTGGTAAATAAAGATAGCCGGCTGTTTGGGATTCCCAAGAAACACACGTCCACCGAATGCAGCATAGTCCACAACCCAGTATTCAGGAATACCCATCTCTTCATAATCAGCCAGTTTTTTATGATAATCATCACGCCAATTACTACTGACAACTTCAACAATCAATTTTACACTCGTCGCATTCTCAATGATTGATTCGCGTTCCCAACGAGGTTCACTACTGATAGCATCTCGATCTAAAACAATGATATCTGGTTCATAGCCAGATTTTTCATTGCTAGGCTTGACAATCGATTCTCTGGGAATTGTCCAAATACCACGCTTTCCCATTTGGATGATAGTTAAAACTAATTCTTCAATCAAAAAACCAGTCACATTTGAATGCTTCCCAGTCGGCTTTGGCATTTCGATAATTACCCCATCGTGCAGTTCGTAGCGTACCTCTGAATTTTCTGGCAGTCGCTCGATAAATTCATCAAAAGTTATTTGTTTAGGTAAAGCTTGAGCCATGATTTATCTCAAATAGTGGTGCGGTGGACAGTATTTTTACCTGACAGCCATCTGTCTAATTTTAGCCTGACAAAATCATTAATGAATTTCAAAAGATTCAATCATTTTTTCTGCGGTGGGCAAGAAGCGATCGTAATCATCTAGTGCTGCTGAATAAGTAATGATATATGCTTGATTCCCCTTTAAAGTCCAAATTTGTAAATTTTTTAGATTCTTGTTTCCATTTTTGCCCATAAAGATAAGTTGATTAGCTCTTTTTTTTGCTAGAGTTCTTTCACTTGTATTTACAATAGTTGCATCAGATAAAGTAGCTTTGATTTCATTAATAAATAAATCTTGCGATTCTTGCAATGTACCAGAAAAATTTTCAATAGTTATAGTGAAAAATTCTTGAAAATTATCTTTTTCAGTTTCTTTAGGTGATAAGAATGTTACTAACCCTTTAGTTATTAAATTTGGCGTTTCTTGAATTTTCCAAGTTTCTGGATATTGGATTTTTATACCATAGCTAGAATCTTGATATATCAAAAAATTTTGGTTAGGAGTTTGTAATTGCAATAACCATAGACTTATAGTAGCGACTACTGCCGTTATTCCTGCACTAAGGAAAAATTTCTGCGGCCGTGCTACTTGTAAGGTTTTCTCAATTTTAGTATCTGGTATTTTTTCTAGCATTTCTAAAGCTTGCAATGCGGATGTTGCTGTGGGATAACGCTGGCGAAAGTCATACAGCACCATCGCGTCTATAATTTCTGCTAGCTGCTGACTCACTTGTATTTGATTGCGCCAATCAATTTCTCCTGTATGCGGGTTTCTTGGTAGTCCTTGAGTGCCAAAGTCAGCAGGATTAATTCCTGTCAAAGCTTGGATAGCAATAATTCCCACTGCATAGATATCACTGCTCAACTCTGGAGTGCCATTAGCTTGTTCGCTTGGCATATAACCAGAAGTACCAGTGGCAACTGTAAAACTTGTTTCCCCTTGAGCATTAGTCATTTGAGTACTAATTTGTTTAACAGCCCCAAAATCAATTAGCACAATCTTGTTATCTAACTGTCTGCGCTTAATATTAGCAGGTTTAAGATTCCGATGAATCACATTATGTTGATGGACAAATGCTAAAACTTCCAAAATTTCTTTTAAAAGTTTAATAGTTTCGTATTCACTCAATCGCTCACCTAGAGGTGGTATTTCTTCAGTAATGTCATGACCTGAAATAAATTCTTGAACTAAATAAAATTCTTCATTTTCTTCAAAGTGATCCAATAATTGAGGAATTTGGTCATGCTTTCCTAACGTTTCCAGAATTAATGCTTCCCTGTCAAACAAACGTTTGTCTTCCCCTAAAGTATATGTATCAGTAGAGAATGGTTTAAAATGCTTAACAACGCACTGCGGATTTCCTGTCCTTTGTATGTCTTGAGCTAAAAAAGTCGTACCAAACCCCCCTTGTCCCAGTTGGGTGAGAATTTGGTAGCGTCCACCGATGGTTTGGCCCTGCATTAAATTCCCCCTTGCTGCTGGAATTACTCATTCACTTATTTTGTTAATCTTGATTTTTGCACATAATTGAGTGGGACATTGGGCATTGGGCATAGGGCATAGGGCATAGGGCATTGGACAGGGGAAAAGGTTAAAGGTTAAAGGGAAAAGGAATAAATTTAATCTTTACCCTTTTGCCTTACCCCTTTCCCTTTCCCCTTGTCCTCTTCCCATACCCTATGCCCTATGCCCCATTCCCATTTTTTAAACACTAAATTAAACGAAGATTAGCGTATGAGTTTGAGTCTGTGCATGATTGTGAAAAACGAAGCAGCAACACTGCCCAAATGTCTCAGCAGTGTCAACAAAGTGGTAGATGAAATGGTAGTGTTGGATACAGGCTCAATCGATCGCACTCCTTATGTTGCCCAAGAGTTCGGGGCGAAAGTCCATCATTTTAAATGGTGTGATGATTTCAGTGCCGCCCGCAATGCAGCTTTAAAATATGTGACTGGTGATTGGGTTTTGGTGTTAGATGCTGATGAAACTCTCACGCCAGGAATTGTACCGCTATTGCAAGACGCCATTGCTAGGGACGAATACCTGTTACTCAACCTTGTCCGTCAGGAGATTGGTGCAGAACAATCTCCTTATTCTCTGGTTTCAAGATTATTCCGCAATCATCCAGATATTCACTTTGACCGTCCTTACCATGCCTTAGTTGATGATAGCGTGTCGGCAATTTTAACCAAAGAACCACACTGGCAGGTGGGTTATTTACCAGGAGTAGCAATTCTCCACACAGGATATCAAAAAAGTGCGATCGCTCAAAATAATAAATATGCCAAAGCCGCAGCAGCAATGGAAGGATTTTTCGCCACTCATCCTGACGATCCCTATGTTTGCAGTAAATTAGGGGCGTTGTATGTGGAAACAGGGAAAATTACCCAAGGAATGGAGTTACTCAGACGAGGATTACAGCGCATAAATGAAAGTCACGCAGCTGGCGAAGAAAACTACGATATTTTGTACGAACTTCACTATCATTTAGGCATTGCCTACAGTCGCCTAAAAAATTTCCCACAGGCTATTTCTCATTATCAAACAGCAATTAAATTGCCAATTTATCCTATGCTCAAACTAGGAGGGTACAACAACCTGGGAAACTTACTCAAAGCCGCAGGAGATTTCAACGGTGCGAAAACTGCTTACATAGCAGCTTTGAACATCGATCCGAATTTTGTTGCCGGACATTATAATCTGGCGATGACATTTAAAGCTTTGGGTTTATTTACAGATGCCATCGCTTGTTATAAAAATGCGATCGCCTTAAATCCCAACTACGCCGAGGCCTATCAAAATTTAGGTGTAGTACTGCTAAAAGTCGGCAATCATCAAGAAAGTGTAGCAGCATTCAAAAAAGCGATCGCCCTTCATGAAAAGCATAACCCCCAAGAAGCCAAAAGACTAAGCCAGGGGTTGCAAGAGATGGGAGTTATGTAAATGGGGCATGGGGCATTGAGAGGTGTGGGAGGTGTGGGAAGTGTGGGAGGATGGGGAAGAAATCTTGCCCCCCACACTCCCCACACTCCTCCATCTCGTCATTTTTCCCCACACTTTTCTATCTCCGCATCTCCCTTGTCTCCCTTGTCTCCCTCATCTCCCCAGTCAACACTCAACATTTGATACTTTCAATGCCCCATACTCAATATTTTTTCTCTCTTTAGAAATTTGCCATTTGGAAATTGATGTTATAGATTAGTGCTGAAGTTTTAATTAAACATCTAATTAGCAATGAAAACCACACAAATCAGTTCAACGATACAAGAAACCAAACCCACCAAGACTAAAAAACAGTCTTTTCCTGGGATGAATATTGGCACTCCAAAAGTACCATTTCGTAAGTCGAAGAAAATAGTACAGCAGCATGAATTACTGAGTGATTGGGAACACGCGAGTTAATTTATTACTTTCAATTTATTGTTACAAAGTAGCTAGTAATTGCTCTAAGTATTCCATGTCTGACAATCATTCTTAAAATTGGTATTGCGAGCAAAATTCGCCATCAAAAATACCCGTTTTAAGTAGCGATCGAGTACAAACGCCGACAAAAAAGCCTGAGTTCCTTACTAAGGTGGAGTATTACAATATTTCGCTATAGTTATATAGTTAACAGGCAAGGCTTTAAAAGGAGTTAAAGAGATGGAAACTAAGCCAACTGACCCATCACTGGCACTCACAGAAATTCCCTCTGGGTATCTCAACATCATGGGTTATGTCGATTCCTCAGAAGTCAATGGCCCTGGTTGTCGTGCAGTTATTTGGGTGCAAGGTTGTCCGCGTGAATGTCCTGGCTGCTTTAATCCTGACTCCTGGTCTTTTGAGGCTAACCAAATTGTTGCCGTTGATACTATTGCAGAGAACATCCTCAGTAATCCTAGCAACACTGGTGTAACGTTCTCTGGTGGAGAACCGTTTTGGCAAGCACCTACGCTAGCATCTTTAGCTCGTAAGGTAAAAGCTGCTGGGTTGAATGTAATGTCTTTTACTGGGTTCACCCTCAAGCAGCTACAGTCTGAATCTGCACCGCCAGGTTCCCAAGAATTGTTAGAACAACTTGATATTTTAATTGACGGGCCTTTCGTGCAATCTTTGGCAATTAATTCTCCTAATTCTCCAGTTTCTTCTAGTAACCAGAGAATTCATATATTTAACCCTGCTTTATCTGACAAGATTACCTGGGCTAGCGACCAAATCGAAGTTCACATTCTCAAGGATGGTAGCCGCATTGTTACCGGCTATCGAGGTGGACTGGAATTGATTTAATTGTGTATGGGGCATTGGTTATCAATGAAGGCAGGAGTTAGGGGGCAGGAGGCAGGAGGAAAACTGACCCCTAACTTCTGAGTTGAAAGTAGGGAGTGGGGAAAAGACTACTTTCATGATTGGCGGTGAAACTTGCTTCATCTGGACTGCCTCCTGCCTCCTTCAATTGTCATTTTCCCCGTGTCCCCGCGTTGTCTTCAATGATGACAGTGACATTTTCATCCAAGCGATCGCCTGTATTGTTGATATAATTCAAAGCACCGCGATCGCCAAGTATATAAGCAAGCAAGAAAAGCGCACTCCAACGAGCGATGGTTTCAATTGATTTCTCCTGTGTCAAAGTTGGGATATTTGGGTCTGGTCTAGCGGCAGGAGGATTGTTAATATTTGTGATGCCATAATGATTAGCACCCTCTATGTTAATTAATGCTTTTGGAGATTCTTGAATTAAGTCATAACTTGTTTGTGTTGTTTGTGGAGTTACTGATGAGCCATCTTGACTTCCTAAGATTAAAGCTATTGGAATCCCTTGATTTCTAATTGGTATAAATTTTCCGATACCTACAAATGTATTAGTAGCAAAGAAAGCTGCTCCTTTTAATTGTTGAGGGCGTTGAAATTCACCTTCACAAACTGGGTAAATACAAGAATTATCAATCGCAGTCAAACCAACTGCGCCACCGAAAGAGTGTCCTAGTAATACTAGTTTATCCAAATCAAGAGTACCAGCAATTGGTGAATTGGGATTCGAGTTTTCTACCACCATAAAGTCTAGAACATGAGAAATTTGTGATGTTTCTGGTAGCAACCCAGTGAATCCAAAATCTGATAAAGAACGAATATGTTCGGGAACAATTACTGTAAATCCGTAACTCGCTACGATATTAGCAAATTGAGAATATTGTGATATATCAACACGCGACCCAGGTAAGAATAAAGCAATGGGAGTTTTGATTTGATTAATATTTGAACTTGGAATGAGCGGATAGTAAATATCTGCCGAATCTCCATTAGTGGGAATAGTCGTTTTATAGCTGTTGACTAATCCAAATAGAGGGTTAGGGCTAAAAGTAGCTGCATCTGTGGTTATTCCACCATCCGAAACCATTCATTTGCCTCCAATTATGACTAGTCAATAGGATTTAAGCAGTAAATTTTGAAGGTAGTCAAGTAGCTAGCGATCGCCCTTTATATTTCTAGGCATTATAAAATAGTATTTACTAAGTACAGCTATACTTAAAGGATCGTTTGAGCCATGAGAGAACGAGGTTTTCAACAAATATTCATTAAACAGTCGAACTCAAAACCATACTGAACTTTTCTTCATAAAACTTAAGAATTTGAGAATATCGAATTTTGAAAGTTTACCTTCCGACTGGAAGTAGCAGGTTCAAAAACCAAGCTTATCTTGTGTATTAATATCAAAATAAATCAATGGATAAAAATTCTCAATATCTAGCTGGTAAACAAATAGCTACAGAGCAACTAAATGAATGGATTGAGTATTTTCATACTAATGGCTTTTTAGTAATTCACAATGTGTTGACACCAGAGCAATGCGAACTTCTGAGAAACGATTTAGATGAAACTCTCAAGAAGACCGAAGGTAAAGGTTACCACAAATCTAAGAAAATAATGAAGCGAATGTTCGAGCATTCACAGGAGAACTTAAATCTTTTTGCTTTAGAGCCAATTGTGACTTTTGCAGAACATTTAATTGGTGGCGCAAATGGAACAGGTTATTCAATAGATGATGGTATTCCTAATGCTAATATAATTCATGTTATCCATAACAACTCATTTAAGATTCCTCCAGAAACTGACGGATTAGCTAAAAATGCATGGCATCAAGACGACACACCTCATGTAATTTCGCTGGATGGAAAACCCTTGACTAACATTCGCTTGAATGTTCTTGCATTCACAGTAAATTACTACCTAACGGATGTATTATCAGAAGAAAATGGCCCGACTCAAGTGATTCCAGGATCTCATCTGTTTGGTAAGTTATGCGACGGTGATATTTCAGGATATGAAGACCGAATTTACAGTTGTTTGGGAGCAATGGGTTCTGCCGTTTGTTTTAACAATCAGGTCTGGCATAGAGGCTCTAGAAACTCTTCCTCTATCACTCGTTACATTACGCAGATTACTTACGCCAAGAGACTGGTTGGACACAAATACGCACCCTTTATGAATTATCAAATGCCCAGCCACTGCTACGAACAAGCAGACCCAAGATTAAAGCAACTGTTAGGATTTCTTCCCAGTGGTGCCTATGGTTAAAAGGGATTAGGGCATTGGGCATTGGGCATTGAACATGGGCAAAGGGAAAGGGGTATGGTTCGACAAGCTCACCAACCGGGGAAAAGGGGAAAGATTAAATTTATTTCCTTTTCGCTTTAACCTTTTCCCCTCTGCCTCCCCACCTCTCCATGCTCCCCCTGCCTCCCCTACTCCCCACTCCCTACTCCCTACTCCCTCTGAATTAATGAAAAGACTATTTCAGACAATTTTCAGTGAATACCGCGTAGTTTGGGCTGTTTTGCTCTTTGGTGTGGGGCTGGTGGTAACGCTAGCGCTGTCGCTTTCCCAAGGAGCGGTAACTTTGAGTATGTCTGAGTTTTGGCAAGCCCTTCTTCGGGAAGGCGATCCGATTAAACAGACAATTCTCTGGGATTTGCGTCTTCCGCGCATTTGTGCGGCTCTCATCGTGGGTGCTGCTTTGGGTATGTCGGGAGCTTTGTTGCAAGGAATGTTACGTAATAGTCTTGCCGATCCTTTTATTCTCGGCATTTCTGCGGGTGCAGGATTAATTGTAATCTTGATGCTCGCCTGGCAAATATTACCAATCGCCATTCCTCTAGCTGCTTGGATAGGTGCAATTTTGACTTCAGCGATCGTAATTTTACTAGGTCGTGCGGGGTCGGGAATTTCAGTTGAGCGGCTAATTTTAGGCGGGGTGGCGGTGAGTTCTTTATTTGGTGCCGTGCAAAGCACCTTGCTGCTTTTAGCTGAAGACGGTCAAATTCAAATCGCGCTGAGTTGGTTAGTAGGTAGCCTGAATGGAAGGGGTTGGCAAGAAATTTCTATTCCTAGTGGTTACATCATCGTTGCATTAGTAGCGGGGTGCTTGCTGGCGCGATCGGTGAACGTGTTAGCTTTGGGCGATGATTTGGCTGTGGGGTTGGGAATTTCATTAACGCGATCGCGCCTTTTAATTGGTGGTGTCGCCACACTATTAGCCGCAGGTGCAGTCAGTATCGGCGGCTTAATTGGATTTGTTGGTCTTGTTGTTCCTCATGCTGTCCGGCTGCTGGTTGGTACAGATCACCGCTTCGTTTTGCCACTTTCCGCCCTTGCAGGTGCATGGTTACTGACCTTTGCAGATTTACTCTCTAGATTAGGAGCAGTAGAACTACCAGTAGGTTCTGTTACCGCCTTGCTGGGTTCACCCCTATTTATCTGGTTACTTTATCGTCGTTCTGCTGGGTTGAATAAATTGTGATACAAATGGTGAATCAATTTTGGATTTTAGATTTTAGATTGACCATTTCTTTGTGAAGCTGCGCCAAATTTTTTTACTTCTTCTTCGTTTCTTTCTTTGCGTTCTACCCTGCGGGAAGCCGCTCCGCGTCTATGTGTCCTTTGCGGTAGCCTGCGGCAAGCCGCTCCGCGTCTACGTTCCTTATATCTCTTATATCTGGCGCATCTTGATACAGAATTGGTATAAAACCTTTTAAAACTTTGGATACAAGAATCTTCGATCCAAAATCCAAAATCTAAAATCTAAAATTTGCTGAATTTAGACAAACCAGCAACGAATTAACTCCACCTGGAAGCGATAGCCGTCCTCAACTTCCTCAATTAACTCACGTTGCAACAGCAATTTAAGTGTAATCTCAACATCAGGAAACTGTTGTAATAGAGTTTCGCGGTTGACTATAGCCCCTTCCCCTTGAGCAGCGATAAAACGTAGAATAGCTTGTCCAGTGGTGTTTACTTGGTTGTTTTGAATGTCAGCGAAGAAAAAGCTCCCACTTTGCAAAGCTTCTGGTATTGCTGCTCCCACGTCCGCTAAGGTTGCTAATCGCCGGATAGACGGGTCTTGCTCGTTTTTGAGAACAATAATTTCCGCGCAGAGTAGTTGTACTAAGAATGGGTGACAACGGGTAAGTTGCAATACTCGCTCAACGGCGTTGGGTTCATAGCGCAGAGTAAAATCTTTAACGGGACGTTCAATTAATTGTCGTGCTTCCGCTTCTTTGAGGTAGGAGATATGCACAACTTGGACATTAATCAGATAACTAGCCCAACGCTGATATTCTTCGATAGTATGAGAGCCAGCCAGTAACACCTTGAAGCGGGGACGATGTTGGATGAGGTGACGCAGCATTCCCAAAACATCCTGTTCGTCAAAGCGACCTTTTGCTATGGCGTTGTCTAGCACCTCGAATTCATCTAGTGCTAGTAAAGCAGTATTTTGTCCTAGAGCCTGTTCTACTTTATCTAGCCATTCATAGAAATAAGTGAAGGGGTCAGACTTTAGCACTTCACGTGCTAGGGATGGTAAAGTTACACCTTGCTTTTTCGCTGACTTCTGGATATCTCTAGCCAGGTTATAAACAAAACCTGCATGGTCACTGGCTGATGAAGGTGCGCCTTGCAAGTCCACAAACAACGGGATGATGGAATTGGGTAGTAATTTTCCGATGTTGTTGAGGAGAGAAGTTTTACCCATGCGTCGCTGACCATAGAGTAGCAGAGGTGGGCGACGGTGGTCTAAAAGTAGTTGCTCAATGCGTAAGCCGATGTCATCACGCCCCGTGAAAATTTCTTGCTCCCGTGTGAGGGGTACGCCAATGATGTAAGGCGAGTCAATCTCTTGGCGCAGTTCAGTAATTTTAGCCAGTTCATCTATATAGTTGGTGATTATCTCACGCCAACTTTTGATAATAGGACGGAAACGGACTGTGTATTTGTCGCTGCTACGAGTAAAATTCTGCAATTGTAGATTTAATTTATCTGCAATATCTCTGAGGAGTAAGCGCTGGTTATAAGCACTTGCTTGATTGATTGCAGCATCAACATCCTCACTGATACGGCTAAAGATTTGTAATAGAGGGCTAATTTCACTCCTTAGTTCGTCAATTACCAGACTGCGATGAGCTTTACGGATAGCTTCTACATCAGCACAGCCTTGTAAACTCCGTGCATCCAGTTCAATTTGTGCAGCTTGAGCCGCCCAGCGCTGGGGGCTGGTACTGAGATATTCTAAAGCAGCTTTGCCTTCAACTGGGTTATTTTCGATTACCAAGAGCAGATGCTTATCCAAGCTGGGCAGATATAAATGCTGCCACTCATCCCAGAAGGCAGAGTGATAACGCAATAAACAAAAGCTCCTACCATTACACCTTTTGTCTAATTTATAGAGGAGATAATTCCAGATAAAGAGAAATGGAAAGAATAGAATAGGTCGCCAGGAGTTAATAGTTACTCCCACGCCTCCTGCTACGCATAACGCCACTGTTAACCTCACGTCGAACGCCACTTTGAACGCCATGCAGAAGGCCATACAGAACGTCATGCCGAACGCCACGCCGAATGCCACGCTGAATGCCATGTCGAACGCCACTTTGAATGCCACTTTGAACGCCACGCAGAACGCCATACAGAACGCCACGCCGAACGCTACTTTGAATGGCACTCGGAACTCCACTATTGACCCCACGCCGTACGGCACGTTGAACACCACGCCGTACGGCAAGTTGAACGCCACGCCGTACGGCACGTCGTACGCCACGCAGGGCGAAGCTACGCTTAACCCCATGCAGAACGCTACGCTTAATCCCACGCAGAACGCTACGCTTAACCCCATGCCGAATACCACGTCGAATGCCACGCCGAACACCACGCCGAACACCACGGGAAAAGCTATATTTGCGATTTTTTCACTCGACATCCACAGCACCAAGCCCAGCAGTAAGTTAGCCAGAATAGGCAAGATGAAGTATCCCTGGATGAGCAGCCGCCACAGAGCAAGGTTTCGCCATCGCCCTTGTCTCAACAAGATAATCAGTGAGGAGTTGGTGTCTAAAATAGGGTCAATGTGCTTGAGATGGTTACGCCACGCTGAAGGGCGAAAGAAAAACCAGAAAAGCAGTTGCAGGCTACCGAGGATTAAGTTGGGGTGCTGCTGGGGTGTATTAGTGTAGGCGTTGGAGGGTAGTTGTGGTGAAATCAACGTTTCTGCACTCCTATTTAATACTCATAAGTTATTGCGATCGCTTTGCTTTAGTTCGTTATGCTTGCTTGGAACATACTCTGTCATTGCGAATGCAGCGCTAGCGGAATGAATCAATCGCAAAGGCTAGGATTAGTAGGCTTTTCTTTGGTGCGATTGCAATCAAATCGCAAAGGCTGGGATTGCTTGTCTGTGACACGCTGCGCGAACGTCGTTCCTCGTCGCAATGACAATTTAAATTTATCATTGCAAGACTTCCCAATCTTCCAGAGGCACAGCAGGTTCAAAAGGATCGTCATAACGATACGGTTGTTTGCCACGCAAAGGATACAAATTCCGTTCTTGGGGATGAGTGTGACTTTCTAAAATGATAATTTCAACGGCTTCCCCAGCCTGAAATGGTAAGTCTTTGATGATCAAAGTTCCGTCTTCAGTTAATGTTGTTTCTATTCGGTGTGCTTTCATAGTTACTCCGCTAGTTCTGAATTTAATAAATGAGTAAATGATTTGATTTGTTGTAATCCTTCCTCACGCCAATTATCATTATTCTCCCCTTCTTCTAAGTTAAATAATTTTTCTCTACACAAAATTTGTAACAACAGTGGCCAGCAGCAACTTTGTGTCAAAATCCACTCTACATCTTCATCAGTGAAGGGAATGGGCGAACTTGCTATTAATTCTCGTGCTTCTGTCTGAGTCAATGCTCCTACATATGCGGTGTAGCCGAAAATATTGAAAAAGGGTGAACTGTGTCCTGTGTTATGTGCTAGTTGTATTGGTGAATCAGGGGTAGCTAAGATAAATGCCAGATTTCCGCCTGTGTGATTAGTCGCCAAAGATCGCAAACTCTCCCAAAAACTATCATCTAATTCTGGACAACGTTGCAAGCCAACGCCAATTTCATCCAATAAAATTACTGTGGGAGAATGCAAATTATCGCTGACTACATCCATAAAACGATCTAAATCGCAAGGTGTTGGCACTTGCAGGTTCAGTGATTCTAGGATGCACTTGAGTAAACCTTCTCGCCTTTGCATTCGTGCGTCTTGTAAGTCTACAAATACCCATTGATAATTTTCTGGATGCGGTAGCCAGTCAGATTTTTGCTCAGGGCGCAACTGTTCTGCTGGGGTAGTGGTGATATTTTTTAGGTAGTGCAGCAGGGATGTTTTACCGCTGCGCTTTTTACCTATAATTACAGCGTTTTGCAGGGGATGGCGTTTGAGTAAGTTGAAGAGGCGTTTTAATTCTTTTTCGCGTCCAAAAAAGTAGCGCGGTTGGGTGATGGGTGCGCCTGTGATGAAGGGTGATGGTTCGCCGTTGGTTGGCTGAGGTTCTTTGTAAGCAATTTCTTGCCACTCAAAACCCAACTTCTTGCTCAGTTCTACAAAATTTAGATAGTCAACAGGTTTGCCAGTGAGAAAATTTTTCACTGTGGAAAGGGAAAAACCAACATCAGTAGCCAAGGACTGTTGGCTGGGATAGCCATGACGCTGGGGTGCTGACTTGACTTTTTCAATATACTCTGGGGCTACTCGCAGCGATCGCGCCATCATTCCTTATGGAGAATCTGCTGTGAGTATATCAGGTTTTTATACTAGCTAAATAGTCTCAGTAGTTAGCGATCGCCTCCAGCATTCGACAAAATAAAGTCATCTTTAACTTAACCGATAATCAACTAACAACTCGTCTAATCGGTGATTATTTCTCAACTCAGTTCTCAATCAGCACCAAGTTGTAATGAGAATGTAACGAGTTCAAGATTTTAAACATGAAACGAGAATTAAGAGTTTTACAAATTACCTTATCACTTTGTGGTGTGATGATGTTTGCCACGATAACTTATGCTGCTATTCAAATGGTAAATGGTCAATACCGAGTGGAAATAGCCCTCAATAATAATGGACTCATTATTAAGTCAGATATTGACAAAAGGCAATGCGATGGAGTGGAAAATATTGCCCAAAAGCAGGAAAGTAGAAGTTTCGTTCAGAAGACGATTAATTAGTAAAGGGGTGCGTTAGCTTAAGGCGTAACGCACCCTACCAAAACTAACTTCTAACTCTTGTGGAGACGCAATTAATCGCGTCTCTACAATATTTTTTTACAGCGCACAGCTCAATTCGCCGGCTTTTTGGGTAAAGCGCCGATTTTCCCGATAGTCTACGGGACAATCTATAACTGCGGGTACATCTTGAGCGAGGGCTTCTTTGAGTGTGGGAATTAAATCTAAAGTAGATTCAACTCGGTAACCTTTTAAGCCCATGCTTTCGGCTAATTTGACAAAATCAGGATTGCCAAAATGCACAAAAGATGAGTTACCTTTGCCAAATTGATTTTCTTGTTTCCACTCAATTAATCCATAGCCACCGTCATTAAAAATGATGGTGACAAAGGGCGTACCGACACGCAAAGCTGTTTCTAATTCTTGGCAATTCATCATGAAACCGCCATCGCCGGTGACAGCAACAATTTTGCGGTTGGGATGAACGAGTTTTGCTGCTAAAGCACCAGGAATCGCAATACCCATAGCCGCAAAGCCATTGGAAATAATACAAGTATTGGGGCTATGACAGTGATAATGACGCGCCATCCACATTTTATGTGCGCCAACATCAGAGATGACGATATCATCTGGCCCCATCACTTGCCGTAAGTCATAAATTAACTTTTGCGGTTTAATGGGAAATCCATCATCAGAGGCATACTGTTCGTAATCAGCGCGAATATTTGCTCGTAAACTAATGGCAAAGGGATCGGGTTTTCCTTGTCGGTCTGCTAATTTTAAGATTTCATAGAGGGAATCTGAAATGTCTCCCACGACTTCGGCATCAGGAATATAACTACTATCAATTTCTGCTGGATTTAACCCTATATGCACAACTGGAATTTTGCCGTCACGATTCCATTTTTTGGGAGAAAATTCTATCAAATCGTAGCCGATCGCAATTACTAAATCTGTATTATCAAATCCGCAGGTAATAAAGTCTCTTTGCTGCAATCCCACTGACCACAAGGCTAATTGATGCGTGTAGGGAATCACTCCTTTACCCATGAAGGTATTAGCAACAGGTATATTCAGCAATGTGGCAAATTGCGTGACTGCATCGCTAGCTTGAGCGCGAATTGCCCCATTTCCTACTAAAATTAATGGGTTAACTGCTTGGCAAATTGCGGCGGCTGCTGCCCGAATGCTAGCAAAAGATGCATAGGTTTTTTCGATATTATCCTTACGCAAAGGTTTGCCTTCTACAGGCATGGCAGCAATATTTTCTGGTAAATCGATGTGAACTGCACCAGGTTTTTCAGATTGCGATCGCTTGAATGCTTTTCGCACTACTTCTGGTGTAATACTCGGTCTAACAATTTGCTTATTCCATTTAGTAACAGGTGCAAACATCGCCACCAAATCTAAATATTGATGGGATTCAATGTGCATTCTATCTGTTCCTACTTGACCGGTAATCGCCACTAAAGGCGCACCATCGAGGTTTGCATCTGCTACCCCAGTCATCAAGTTTGTGGCCCCAGGGCCGAGAGTCGAAAGACACACGCCGGCTTTTCCGGTTAGCCGTCCGTAGACATCCGCCATGAACGCTGCACCTTGTTCGTGACGAGTCGTAATAAATTTAATCGAAGAATGTTTTAGTGCCTCTAAAACATGGAGGTTTTCTTCACCTGGAAGTCCAAAAATATATTGTACTCCTTCATTTTCTAAGCATTGCACCAAGAGTTCTGCTGTATTCATTATTATTTCCTGACTAGCGACAATAAATATTGGGGAGTGGGGAGTGGTGAATGGAGAGTGGGGAGCGTTCAAAGAAAATTTCTATTTCCTACTCCCTATTCCCTACTCCCTATTCCTTACTCCCCTATCACTTCACCCACACGGTTTTAACATTGACAAACTCATGTATACCCTGGATACTCAATTCTCTGCCATATCCAGAACGCTTAATACCACCAAAGGGCAATCGGGGATCTGATTTGACCATACCGTTGATAAATACGGCACCAGCTTGGATTTCTTCAACCAAGCGATCGCGTTCTCCATCGTCGGTTGTCCAAGCACTTGCACCTAAGCCAAAGGGGGTGTCATTAGCGAGTTTAATGGCAGCATCGATATCTGGAACCCGGAATAATAAAGCAACCGGGCCAAAGAATTCTTCTTTTGCAATTGGTGTGTCGGGGGGGATATCTATGATAATGGTTGGCGGATAAAAGTTCCCTGGACGATCTGATAATGGATGCCCACCGATGAGGACTTTACCACCACTTTTTGTAGCAGTTTGTACTTGTTGGTCTAAATCCTGGAGAATTCCAGGAGTTGCCAACGGCCCGATATCGGTGCCTGGTTGCATGGGATCGCCCACTTTCAGCGCCTCGAATTTATCTAACAACAGTTTTTCAAATTTGTCAGCGATCGCTTGTGCGACTATAAAACGTTTTGCTGCAATACATGATTGCCCGTTATTCAACATCCGCGCTGTAGTAGCTGTGACAACTGCTGCTTCTAAATCAGCACTTGGTAACACAATAAACGGGTCGCTTCCTCCTAATTCCAAAACGGTTTTTTTAATTTCTTTACCGGCGGCGGCGGCTAGGGATGCGCCTGCTGGTTCGCTTCCTGTCAAGGTGGCAGCTTTTATCCTTTCGTCTGCCATTAAGCCGGCGACTTTGGCAGCGCCAATCAATAAAGTTTGAAATACGCCTTCTGGAAAACCCGCGCGGCGAATAATTTCTTCAATTGCCAAGGCGCACTGCGGCACATTAGAAGCGTGTTTGAGTAAGCCGACATTTCCCGCCATGAGTGCCGGTGCAGCAAAGCGGAAAACTTGCCAGAAGGGGAAATTCCACGGCATGACTGCGAGAATTGCACCTAAAGGTTGGTAGCGAACAAAACTATGGCTGGCATCTGTTTTTACAGAAACATCTGCCAAAAAACCAGGGGCGTGTTCGGCGTAATAGCGACAAACCGCGGCGCATTTTTCGACTTCAGCGATCGCAGCTTTGAAAGGCTTACCCATTTCTAGAGTCATCAATTTAGCAAATTCTGCTTTGTCTTGCTCTAAAATCTCGGCAGCTTTTTGTAACCAGTGCGATCGCTTTTGAAAACTAGTCTGACGATAGCCTTCAAAAGCCCGATTTGCCAAATCGAGTTTAGCGTCAATTTCTGCATCATTGAGTGGCTCAAAAGTTTTAAGCGTTTCCCCAGTGGCGGGATTAATCGTGGCGATCGCCATTACCTGACCTCCCGTTAAAACATAGCTTGAGTGTTGGCTTCCTAGTGTTACACAGATCTATTCTGGAAGCCACACCAAAATTCTAGTCTTTTAGTTAAGAACTGGTTGTTAGATATTACAGTTTCGCAATTAAAATTGAAGTAATATATACAATTAAATATGTATTTATACTTAAAAGCTAGTCTTTTGTCAGTGGTTAGTTGCTATTAACTACCTACTAATGGTAATAACTAGCTGCTTAGTATTACAAGTAGGTAACTATTTTTAAAATAAAATATACCAATTAAGAAGAAGTCAGAATTCAGAATGGGCTATGCCCGACTGCGCTAACAGAATTCGAGGAACTCAGCCATGACTCAAGCCTTACGCAAACTAGTTAAATTCGATGAATTCGTTGCTAAATATCCAGATAACACAGGAAAACGTTACGAACTATATGATGGAGTAGTAGTCGAAATGCCGCAACCAACAGGCGACCATGAAGAGGTAATTGGATTTGTAGCCACAAAAATCACTTTAGAATATAGTCGCTTGAACCTTCGTTATTTCATCCCAAAAACAGTATTAGTTAAACCACTGGAAAACGAATCAGCTTATTCGCCAGATGTGCTAGTCCTAAATCTCCCTAATTTAGTTAACGAACCTCTGTGGAAAAAACAATCAACTGTTACTCAAGCAGCATCTATTTCTTTAGTAATTGAAGTAGTCACCACTAATTGGCGTGATGATTATCTAAAAAAATACGCTGACTATGAGGAAATGGGAATTCCTGAATATTGGATTATTGATTATGCAGCTTTGGGCGGTAGGGAATTTATTGGTAACCCTAAACAACCTACTATTTCGGTTTGCTGTTTAGAAGAAGGCGAGTATCGAGTTAGTAAATTTCGAGGCAATGACCGCATCCAATCACTAATTTTTCCAGAGTTGAATTTAACCGCAGAGCAAATTTTTCGCGCTGGCACCGGCATTTAATTTTAGATTTTGGATTGATTGCCTAGATTTTTCTTGCTTGCGGATTGTAGTGGCGTGTCAATTTTCAAGATACTCAATCACTGCCTTCAAATCTGCTATTGCCCTATTAAATTTATTGAGCATTGCTTGGGCTACTTCTGGTTCGGCGTTGACATTTGGTAGTTTTTCCGTCACCACACTTTTGAGTGCTTCTAGCCACAGTGACAAATTTGTATGTCGAACTGCTGTCAACAATCCCATATTTGTGAGAACAGATAAATGAAATCCAAGTTGGTCTTGTCCGCCATAACCTAGATATCCGTTGCTTAGTTCTAGTTTTTCTGGAGTAAATTCAAAATACTGGTCAGAGCTAATACCAGATCTTTCTAGTTTAGGTTGTGGTAATGGAGGTTGGGATTGAGTCACGTCGCTTTGCTCCGAATTCAAAATTCAAAACTTGTACTGAGCTTGTCGAAGTATTCAAAATTCAAAAATAAACTCACGGCTAAAACTGTGGTATAGCTAACTACTAATAATTGTTGATACTGGCTGCAATTTTGTCTGATAAACTTTCACTAATCGATCGATACCTTTAAAGCGATAATCTCCCATTTCTTGGAAATCTGAAGGTTGTGAAAGCATTGCATGAGTAGCCTCACTAATGACGCATTCACTCGGAGGACAAACTCCTTCCATGCGGGCTGCAAGATTAATTGTTGCGCCTAAGGCTGTATAGTCCACCCTCTGGGAACTACCAACATCTCCGACGACGGCTTTACCACTATTAATTGCAATCCGTAATTGTAGGGGTTCTTGCCAAAAATTATTGGCATTGAGATGTTCGAGACGAGTTAGCATTCCTTTGGCAGCAGCTACGGCGCGATCGGCGTGGTCTAGCTGCGGTTCTGGAGCGCCAAAAAATGCCATGATACAATCGCCAATATATTTATCTAAAGTACCACCGTAAGTAAATACTTCTTTGAGCATTTCTTCAAATAAATTATTTAATAATTGCGCGATCGCAGTTGGTGTTAATCTCTCAGAAATTGCTGTAAAACCAACTAAATCCGCAAATAAAATACTAATTTCGCTCTCTGATGGCGCTAAACGTCCATCTGGCGACGCGCCTACAGAAATCAGCTGCTGTACCACTGCTGGAGAATGATACCGTTCTAGTCGATGACGAATTACTTCTTCAGTTTTGAGTTTTTCTGCCAGTAGCCAACGCTGGACGCTAGAAGCCACAAGATTTGCTAAAGCTGAAAAAAAGCTCAGTTCTTCCTCGCCTTCATTTGCCCAATGGTAAGAAGAAAGATTGGCGTCGGCATAAAGAACGCCCACAACTTTATTTTCATCCCATAAAGGCACTGCCATTGCACTGCGAATGCCTTTGACTAAAATACTCTGTTCGCTGGCAAACCGTTCGTCCTGATGAGTGTCACCGGTTTGAATGACGACTTTTTCTTCAAATACCTTTTGGCAGATGCTACGACTAATCCAACTACCATCGGCAGGCAGATGTTTTTGTTGGGAAACATTTCTAGTGGCAGCATTCACTAATTCTAAGTGCCCGCAACCATTAACATCAATTAATAATGCCAAGCGATCGATACTATCAAGATACCGAAATACAACTTGTTGCACTTGGGAAAAAATTTCTTCTATGGACGCCGCCGCACAGAGATTTTTGGCAATATCAACTAAGTCTTTGAGACGGGCAATGGTTTTATCTTTATTGCTGATGTTACCATCTTTACTATCAGCTGCAATCCATTGCTGTTGTAGTTGTTCGACGTTGTGAAGGATTGTTCTTTGCTCATTAGTTTCCGAAGTTGGGGCATACTCTGGCGTGAATGTCGATTCTGAAACCGGATTTGTGAGCAGCACTACCAAGCTAACATTACCCAGCCAAACGACATCGCCGTGATGTAACTGTTGGGGACAGTTTAGAAGATATTTATTTACTTGCGTGCCGTTTTTGCTGCCCAGATCTTCAATAGTCCACATACCTTCAGCCGTTTTTAAAATACGCGCATGGTTGCGGGATACTCCAGCAAAAGGTAGGTACAAGTTACATTCTGGCAAACGACCAATTGTAAATACATCTTGGTCAACTGCGATGGTTGTCTCGGTATCTCCCTCTTGTAGGCGTAAGGTGAGTTCAGTCATGAGTGTGATAGATCCATTGAAGCTACAGGTGCAGGCAACTCTTGGGTAAGTTATACCCTACAGGTTAACTCTTCACCTTTTCTTTATGACACTGTTAATTGCATTCCGGCAACTGCGTGTATCTGATATTACAATAAATTCAATGTGGGGAGCCTAGCTGTAAATTAGTGTCAACTTCAACTATAACCCTGTTAAAGTCTCGCTAAATCCCGTTTTTAGCTGTTGGTAAACCGGCGATCGCTACCTCGTCCATATCAAGAATTTTGAATTTCGTTAAAACTATTAATCATACCTTGATTAATTCTTCATAAACCAGAATAAAAGTTAGTGCATATACTATTCTTATTTAATTACAAAGAAATGGGGATTTCAAAGCTTATTAGCAGCAAATCTCTATTTAGACTATACTGGGTAATTTTTAAAACAAGCTCTCAGGGCATTGCCTTGAAAACTTGGAATATCGGTAACATTAATAGGACTTACGCACTGTACAAATTAATCATGGTGTGCGTTTCTATGCATAGGCCGTTTCAGGCTTTTATTAATCATTCTTTGATGGTAAATAGACCCTGGGTGTAGGGGCACAGCACTGCTGTGCCCCTACGACAGATGTGGTTTTTAAATCATCCATATTTGGTATTTTCTGTGAAAGCGTAAGTCCTAATTAAGTGCGAAAAGTAAGAAAAGTAGGATCTTTTGTCAAATAAATTTACTATGCTGTTAATAAACTGTATCTTGATATAAGAATCCAGTTTAATTTTTGAAAAAAATTAAATATTTGTAGGGTGCGTTACGGTAAAAATTAACGTACAAAATCATCTAAGAATGGTGCGTTATTTTGTCGCTAACGCAACGCCAGTAATCTCTGAAAAGCCTTACTTTGGGCGTCTATGCTCAAGCGGAGAAACTCTCCTATGCTACTTGGGCTAGCTGGCTACATAGCTTTTCAAAAATCAAATACTAGTCGTGTATATAAGATGGTTAGCAAATTCATAAATAAACAAAGTTCTTCGTTAGAGGACGTTTTAAAAGCGTTGTCTGAGGTATATAAAATTTGAGATACACCTTACTTTAGGTTAAGTTACCAACAATAACTCATTGAAAATTCATTTTTAAATATTTTATAAAGTAAAAATAATGTGGTTAAGTACGAGAGTAATTAAGTTTTTTAATGAATACGAATATAGAGAGTATATAAACAATCTTGGTTTGCCTGTTAGTTATGAAATTCGGAGTATTGATTCTTGGTGCAATCCACACTTTAGTTATTCGCACAACTTTCGTCTAGATTCATTAGAAGAACTTTGGAACTTACTCGATTGGCTTCCAATTCCGGTATCTAGCCAGCAATATTATCTATTGTTTGCAGATGCTACCAAACACCAAATTCCAGAAAATCATCCGAGATTAAAGTTACTGGGATACGATTTATTGGATATTGAGGGCAAATCATCTTTGTGGAACTATCGACCTTGGACAGGAGTGTTAAAGCCCTTAATTGAAAAGGTAAATCGATATGGATTATTAAGTTGGTCAGATGCTGTAGCTGCTCAAGCTCTTCTCCCCGAAGCTTGGCGAAATCATCCTCGTTCTGTTGTCAAGATTTGCGCTTTGTTTGAAGTCTTACCTTTAACGGACTTCCAAAAATTGAAGAATAATCCAGAAGTTCAAGTTCAAATTCAGAGGAAGACCAAAAGACGCCCCACCAAGGCACACAATCAATTAGTGGTAGGTTTGAATCCCCAACTAAGAGATTGACCGTTAAAAATAGGGAGTAGGGAAAAGGAATTTTCGTGTTGCTCAATAGACCTCTTGCATAAATATTTTTTTCTCTCACGCAGAGGCGCAGCGAAAAGTCGGAGCGCCGGCTTCCGGCGCTCTGAACTTTTCAAGACAGAGGCGCAGAGAAGAGAACGCAAAGAAAGACTTTTGCAAGAAGTCTAATCAAGGGATAATTCTTGTGGAGGGGGCATCCTGCCCGGCCGAAAATACAAGGGACGGGCTTTTTGCCCCATCCCACAAAACTAGTAAAATCATCCCGCAATGGGAGCAACGCCGGAATTTTTATTGCTTCTTGTGAGTGCAACTCATGGAGTCTCTTGCTGTTTTCCTGCCGAAGGCTGCCCTTTTTCAAGTTTTGCAAGTAAGTCTATTACTGAATTCTGAATTCTTCTTCAATTCGGTGGAATTTCTAAAGCTATTTCACCGAGTAATCCCTTGCGAAAATCTGTTAAAAGTTGCCTTGCAGCTCGTTCGACATCACCTTTGTAACGATGCTCTGCTAAGGCGTGCAAATATGCTTCTCCAGTTTCAGATATAGAATCGAGTTGGTAGCGGGACTCTAGCGGTTTTTTTGGTAACAAATCTGTAGCTACAGCTTCTAAATAGTTCAGTAAATCTACTAATGCTGCTGCTACTAGCTGATTATCGTAAGACGCTTCACCGATATCATCACAAATTGCTAATTTCAATGCTGAATCTTGGTCTTCTAACCTAGCAGGGATGACACCAGGAGCATCAAGCAATTCCAGATGTTCTGAAATTCGCACCCAGCGCAATTGGCGAGTTACCCCAGGACGGGCTGCACTTTCTACTACTCGCCGCCCTAACAGACGGTTAATCAAAGCTGATTTACCAACATTGGGAAAACCCATCACCACAGCCCGCACTGGACGGGGTAACATACCGCGATCGCTTCTTCTTTTATTCAACTCTAGCCCAGCAGCTTGGGCTGCCCGTGCCACTTCTGCTATACCTTTACCATGTTGAGCATTGGTAAAATAAGGGGTTTCTCCTTGACGTTTAAACCAATCTACCCACAGCGATCGCATTTGCGGCGTAATCATATCTACTCGGTTGAGTATCAACACCCGTGTCTTACCCTCCACCCATTCAGCTATTTGAGGATGGTGAGTCGCTAAAGGAATTCGGGCATCTCGTACCTCAAACACTACATCTACGCGTTTTAGCTGTTCTTTGAGATTCTTCTCAGCTTTGGCAATGTGACCTGGATACCATTGAATCAGGTTTAATTTATAGTTTTTAGTTATAGCCATAATTTTTTATTAACTATCAATTACTAATTATTTTCAATCAAAGGGAGTGGGAAGATTAGGGAGACAAAGGAGACAAGGGGAATAACTCCTAACTCAGCAGTCAACGCTCCTTTTCGCTTCATGTAAAATCAAACGATTCCCATCAGGGTCATAAGCATAAATTTCTCTGCCGTGAGAAGCAATAGAAATCTTTCCTGGTGGAGGATGGCCCAAAGCAGTTAAGTGAGCGATCGCATCTTCCAAGTTACTTACCTCTAAACATAAACTTATCTTACTTTTGCTGTAGACACAAAGCGGCGAGTCAAAAGACATCATTTCAAATTCCGATTCATTAGTGTCCTTTGGTTTAAAAATACCCAATCGCATACTAGGCAAATGAAACTCACCATAGACATTCGGAATCCAAGTAGCTGGCTTTTGCTTAAGCAATTTTGTATAGAAATTCACTAAATTTTCACAATTAACCGATGCTATGGTAACAAATGCATCAATACACATAAAAGTCATATTTATGTAATTTATCTAATACGTAAGTGGATATAATTTAAATCTCAAATTAAAATGAGTGAAATCACCTTTCTAAGTAGCTTTTAACTTCTAGTTTCAATATAACTGGCTTCTAATTATCACTCGTTGAACTTTTTGTGTACGCAGCATAGCCACTCAACTTTACAAGAACTTTATTGTAATACTAGGTGGAAATGATGGTACAGTACACGTATTACACGCATTAATTCTTTATGACGTATCGAAGCTAGTCTACTCAATGAATTGTTTTAGTTCTGAAGCTTGGACATGCTAAATCATAAAACCAGTATTTTCCTCATCGCAGTTGTCTGCATTATTGCCACAGGCTTAGCGATATATCTACTAGGCGGCATTAATCCAACACAAATTCAAGCTTGGCTCAAGTCTGCTGGCATCTGGGCACCAATTATCTATATTCTTGTGTATGTTGTAGCAACTGTAATGATTCTGCCCTCAACAGCACTTAATTTGACTGGTGGTGCAATTTTTGGCCCAGTACTAGGAACTATTTGGACTAGTTTAGCAGCGATTATTGCTGCAATTGTTTCTTTTACTTTTACCCGGACTATTGGACGCGAAGCAGTAGCCAAAAGATTAGCTGGAAAATGGCAAGCAATGGACGCTGAAGTGCGCCGTGCGGGATTATTTTATATGTTTGCTATTCGCCTAGTAGCAGTTATGCCCTATGGTTTAGTAAACTTCACTGCTGGGTTAACTTCGGTAAGCTTTAAAGATTATGTTATCGGTACAAGTCTGGGTACAGTTCCTGGAGTTCTACCTTTTGTATTGTTAGGCAGTTACGGTTTAAAAGCTTTTAGTACAGGAGATTTTTTGCCGGTGATATTAGCTCTGTCACTAACTGGAATGGTAGTAGCAGCAGCAACATGGTATCGCCGTCGGCGCACGTTTCCCTCAAAGGGTGTAGAGGCTGTGAAATCATCAAAAAATGACATACATCCTCAAGATAAATGAACATATTCTTCTCGTTAGATAAGAATTAATTTAATGTCTGTTTCTTTGAGCGTCAAGCGAATTATGAGGTTTTGTACATGCTTTTAAACAACGATAGTATAGACATTTCTGTAGTAGTTCCTATGTATAACGAGGAACCTAATATAGACTACCTGTTTGAGCGATTAATATCAGTACTAACTCGTTTAAACATGAAGTATGAAATTGTTTGTGTGAATGATGGTAGTAAAGATAATACCCTCAAATTATTGGTTGAACATCATTACCGTAACCCTGCAATTAAGGTAGTTAACTTGTCCCGTAACTTTGGCAAAGAAATTGCTCTGACAGCGGGTATTGATTATACAACTGGTGCAGCAGTAGTCCCAATTGACGCAGATCTGCAAGATCCACCTGAATTAATCGAACAATTAATTGCTAAATGGCATGAAGGCTATGATGTAGTTTATGCAACTCGGCGATCGCGTCAAGGAGAAACTTGGATTAAGCGTTTTACTGCTAGTGCCTTCTATCGAACCATAGGTAAGATGAGTCAAACTCCAATTCCCCCAAATACCGGGGATTTTCGTTTATTAGATAGACGTGTAGTCAACGCTCTCAAACAATTGCCAGAACGCAATCGTTTCATGAAGGGTTTGTTTGCTTGGGTAGGTTTTAAGCAGACTTCAATATTATACGATCGCCCTCAACGTTATCAAGGATATACTAAGTGGAATTATTGGAAACTGTGGAACTTTGCTATTGATGGAATAGCTGCATTCAGTTTAATTCCCTTAAAAGTTTGGAGCTACCTTGGTCTTAGCATATCGTTAATTTCATTTTCCTACGCCAGCTTTTTAGTAATTAGGACTTTAGTATTCGGTATTGATATTCCTGGTTATGCTTCTTTAATGGTAGCAGTACTTTTTTTAGGCGGAGTGCAACTGCTAAGCCTCGGTATGATAGGCGAATATCTCGGACGCGTCTACGATGAAGTAAAAGGACGTCCACTTTATTTAGTTCGAGATTGTTATGGCTTCATGTCTGAATCTATGAATGAAAAATCTCTTTCTTGTCGTCCATAAGCGAATTCATAGGATGTTCGATAAGTATCATTTCTAAAGTTAAAAAATCCTCTTTCAAATTTGAGGCCAAGAAATGAATATTCAAATGGCAAGATCCAATCGAGTTCGAGAAACTTATACTTTATTCCTACTTTTAATTGCTACTGTATTCATTACATTCCCTCTCTCACTATATGGAATGAACTGGTCAGATACAAGTCAAATATTTCATTTTGGTAATAGGATTTTGCATGGCGATTTTCCCTACAGAGATTTTGATTACCAAACTGGATTTATCGGTATTTTTATAGATGCTTTTTTTCAAAAAATCTTAGGAGAAAATTACCTAAGTAGCTTAGTTGCTAGGTTTTTGGTGAAGATTACCACCCTATTTTTCTTTTATTTATCTTGTAGGCAATTTACTTCAAGGCTCATCTCATTCTCTCTTTGTAGTGGATGGTTATTCATGCATCCCGTACTTTATCGAGGAGGAAATGATAACTATGTGACTTTGTTTTTATCGATTACTAGTTTTTTAATCATTCTTGGTCTGAATAACTTAACCAAAAAAGCTTCATTTATATATTTGACTACAGCCGGATTTTTTCTAGCTTTAGCGATCGCAGCACGCCAAAGTAACGGAACTATCTGTATAGTAGTTACGTTAGCAATTATTTTAGTCTATACTTTGAGAGATTTAAAAAAATATTTGCTGTCTCTTTTAGCTCCATTTTTAATCGGAATTTTTTTAGGATTAGGATTAATAGTAGGAGTTTTATTCTGGAATAACAGCTTATCACAAGCATTTTACCATCTTTTTATTGGAGCTTCGGAAAAAAAAGATATCAGCACTTTTTTCAGTTTAATCGATGCTTTATCGGGTGGAGCAATTTACCGTAATTCTTCTATAGCAGAAATTATTGTCTACCTAGTTTCCCCATTAGTTTTGTGTGTACTATTTCTCTTAATAATCGCAAACCCAGAAAAATTAATATTTAATCAAAATTTTAATTCCAATGCATTGACAGCAACACCAGTTCAGAGAACATCGAACTACGGAGGAGACAGAGGAACCAGAATCTTAAATAGGTATCGGCTAAATCCTACATTAGTACTTCTGATTTTGCTAATTGTAGGTGCATTCTTGGGAAATAGAATTTTAGGCGGGAACAATATACTTTCTTATGACATACCAAGAACATTTTTTAGTCTAGCTTTAGTAGCTAGTTGTATTTTTCCTGAGAAGAGTAAACAGTTTTTCGGATTGCCATATCCAATTTTTCCATTACTGATAGCTCTCGCGCTAGGAACAACTTGGGCTATGCAGATGTCCTGGCCTGGTAGAGCATATACAGATGACGATGTTTTAATTTTCTCAGCAACGCTGACTATAATGATGTCAACCAAAATTTCCACTAGCTGGAAAAAAGGATTAGCATTGGCATTTTTATTTATTACAGCCAGTTTATTTTCTGGATATGTGGTTCGCGACTCCATTGGTGTAGAAGCAAAGTATTACATTCCTGGTTTTTATCAAAATACTCGTTATCCCTTAGAACACCCTATGACAAAATTTGTGAAAGTAACAAAAGAGAAAGTACAAGCTTTTTCGATGCTACAACAAAATATTAAACCTGGGGACTCTTGTTTTATATATGGCTCGGCATCAGTTCTATATACTCTGCTAGATTGTAAAAATCCAACACGTATTGATATCACAAACTCAGATGCTCTGACTTTCAAGATTGCACGCGAGACAGTTTCTGTTTTAAAAGCCAATCCACCAAAGTGGATTGTTGATACAGGTAAAGGCGGTTTTTATATTCAAGATATTTATGATGGTTCGCCAAATTTTTATGGTGCTTTCAATCAATTAAATCCAAAAGAATTACATACAGGCTTACAAAGTTTGATAAATGATTATCAATTCGTAACTAGTGTGAAAGATAGATTTTCCAAAGGAGAAAAATTAGAAAACAGAGACCAAGATAAGGTATTTAGATTTCGGTTATATAAGCATTCAGCGAACAAGGCAGATTGACTATTAACTAATCCTTATCAGTCAAATTGATTATTAAAGTTTAATTGAATACATAATACATATTTGACTTGATGCTAAATTGAGATTTCAATATTTACAGGTTATTTAATTTAATATTTTCTATAACTTCTGCCACAAATTTTGAGAGTATAGTCAAGATGGCATATTTTGAAGACAATGCTAGTAATAGTGTTGAAATCAATGGGATTTCTTTTGAAACCCTAGTTTCAAAGCAAGTATTAACAGTTCCCAAAAAAAACTGTATAGGAAAATTGCGCTATATTTTGCAACTTTTATCACTATCAGAGGGAGAAATTTTTCCTATTGATTCTGTACAAGTTGGTATACGCATCACGAATAATACAGATAAGACTCTTCGATTTAAATTGGCTTCAGACTTGTTATATCCAGAAATTGTAGGTGAAGATGATGAAATATTAGTGGAAGGTGGCTGGTTTAGCTATACACAATCAGAAGAATATAGTTATCCTTCTTTGATACCAAAAGCAAATGTAACTTTTTTTATTGAAGCACAAACATTTTGGATTTGGGGTAATAGGTTAGGAGTTGGTATTTCCACAGGTTTTAATGGTGGCTGGATACTTAAACCTTTGAAGCCAGGAGTATATCAGTTTAGATTTATATATTACAACTCACAAACAGAAGTCAAAATTGACGAACTCTCAAGCCAAAATACGCAGCAACTAGAAGAAATTTGGACAGGTGAAGCAAAAACTCCATTTATAGAGTTGCTTATAGTTCAAAATTAAAGCAAGCTAAATTATAATTAGTACATTTTTCCAAGGTTTTGCCAGTCAAACTCTAAATTATGTACTCAAATTTTTATCTTAATTTTCTCAGAAATTTAAATTTAAAAACAACCAATTGAAAATTAAAATTCATATTTCACTTTATAGCCTTTATTCTTTCCAAGCCAGTGTAAACATTAAATCTTTCTCCGCGCAAGAATCCAATTAAGGTAATTCCAAATTCTTTGGCCACAGACACAGCCAAACTACTGGGAGCAGAAACAGAACAAACAATGGGAACTCCAGCAATTGCAGATTTTTGCAAAATCTCAAAACTAGAGCGCCCGCTGACTAAGATAATATGATTATTTAAAGGTAATTCGTCACTGAAAAATGCAGAACCAATTAATTTATCTAAAGCATTGTGGCGCCCAACATCTTCGCGCAGATTTAACAATTGTCCTTGAGCATCGAAGGTGGCCGCAGCATGTAGACCCCCTGTAGCGGTGAAGATACCTTGAGCAGCTCGCAGCCGATCTGGTAAGCTGTAGATAATTTCAGGTGTTACTGTTAGATCCGCAACGATCGCCGAACATCCCCGCAAATGCAAAGCCTCAAGGCTGGCTTTACCACATACCCCACAAGCACTACTAGTATAAAAATGACGCTCCAAGGGCTGTAAATCTGGAATTAACCCATGCCGCAGTTCTACATTTACAATGTTATATCGTTGCTCGCCATCTACTGATTCATCTACGCAATAACTAATACGTTGGATATCTTCCCTACGGTTAACAACTCCTTCAGCATAGAGAAAACCAGCAGCTAGTTCAAAATCTGCGCCTGGTGTTCGCATGGTAACAGCTACAGTTTTTTGGAAGGGAGCGAGGCGAATTTCTAAAGGTTCTTCGGTGGTAAGATGATCCAAACGCGATCGCACTTTACCATTTTCCACAACCCAAACTTGCCTTTTGGTTTTGCTACCAGCTTGTCTATTTTTAGATACCATCAACTTTTATAAATTTTCGGGATCTATATTTAATTCTCGCAGTTTTGCTGCTAAGCGATCGGCACGTTGTTTTTCTTGTTCGGCACGTTGTTTTTCTTGTTCGGCACGTTGTTTTTCTTGTTCGGCGTGTTCGGCTTCCCACTGTGCAATTTCTTCAGGTGTAGGCATTAACTGTCCTTCTGCATTGAAATAGCGTAATTGATTTTCATGAACGCCCAAATACAAACTTAGCTGCTGACTCCACAATAATCCTTGAGGGTTTGGTTCTATGGGCTGATAAGTACCACCAACTAAAATAAATCCAGCAAATTCTAAATTTTTCGGGTCAAACCAAAAGTATTCGGGAGTGCGGAAGATGTCTTGATAAATTTGTTTTTTTAGTCCTTTATCAACTGCTGCTGTAGAATCCGAAAGTATTTCTATAATAAAGTTGGGATATTTACCATCTTCTTGCCAAACCACCCAACTATCACGGGGCTTGCGTTCAGTATCCAACACCACGAAGAAATCTGGCCCTCGGAAGTCTTCTGATTTTCGTTGGCGTGGACTGTAATAAATGCTAATATTCCCTGCACAAAAGAAATTATTGAGGTCACGCCACCACCAATCAAGGCATTTGATTAGTAGCAACATTTGTTGCAAATGTAAGTATGTTTCCAATGGCGGTTCGTTACTTTCTATATTTCCTGAAGGAAATATTACATCTTTAGCTACAGACATGGCTGCAAGTTTTGGGGTGATATAAGTTTAGCGTAGCAGTAGAAGTTAGAGATGTTGTTAAAACCAGGAAATTTAGATTTTTTCAACCAGGCGATCGCATTATAATCAGGAACATCTTGAGGAAAATACTTATTTGGCATCAGCAACATTAGCCAAACAGAATTTCCTGCTATTTTTGTTTTGCGCTTGCACAAAGGAACGGACATTTTGCCCGTTCCTTGATTGAGCTTTGAACTTAGGGTTTTGTGCTTTAGGCAACTAAGCTTGAATTACAAAATCTGATACACTGAGAGTCGGCGCACCACTGAGAGTCGCAAATAGACCACCACTGCCAAAACCAGCCGCGCTACCATTTTGGTTATAGAATAACTGCCCAGTTACAGGATCGTAAACAATTTTTGCTGTGCTTGTTCCGGCACTAGAAGTGATTTTAAAATCATTAGTATTACTAAAACCTGTTCCCGCAGCGGAAGTAATAGCACTGAAGGTAGTCTTATCCAAGATAATCTTGTCACCTTCGGAGCGTTTGAAGTCAGTAATAATATCTTGACCAACAGCAGAACTCGCAAAGACAGCATTGGTGTTGTAAAGGAATCTGTCAGCACCCGCACCACCGACAAGGGTATCATTGCCTGCACCACCGATAAGAGTATCATTGCCAGTTCCACCTCTAAGCAGGTCGTTACCACTTAAGCCATCAATTTTGTCATTACCTCCTTGACCATTGATGACATCATTGGAGTTATCTAAACCTGTAAGATTGTTATTGAGGTCATTGAGGAAAGTCACTGTATTCTTGATGCCGATGGTGGTATCAACAGAATTGGCATCCAGAACATTAAAACTGTCACTGATAGTAGTTTGCCCATCAAACAGAATATTGCCAATGGCTGGTCTAGTTCCAGAAGCTTTCAAGTTATCTAGGTTTTCTAACTGAAAGTTTTGCAGAGTGACTTTGGTGTTAGCCACATTTTCAAAGGTGACTTCTAAGTTGTTACCATTTTTAGTCAACAGCAGATTTTGAGCAGTCAAGCCAGCCCCAATAAATTGCAGTGTGTCAACATTGGCAATTACCGTTGCTGATGGATTTGTACCTTTACCTACACCACCAAAATCGGTGATGATGTCATTGCCATCGCCTCGGCGAATAATAAATTTATCTTGACCGCCATTACCTGTGAGGGTATCGTTACCAGCTTTGCCATCGATGATGTTGTTGCCAGGTGTACCGATGAGAGTATCTGCACCAGCAGTTCCTGTGATGGGAGGTATGACTTTTAAGGTGGTAGTAGCAACTTTACTAGTATTGCTGTAGGCTTGACCGTCATCGACGACAAACTGAATAATGCGGGTAGTAGTGTTAGGAATTGCAGCAGTGTTGTTGTAAGTTACCGTCCGCAAAACTTTTTGGTAATTGGCTAGTGTATCTGTACCACTAAGGGTGAGGATGCCAGTGGTAGCATTGTAGCTAGCGCTGATGCTGGTGCCAGCGGTCTTAGCACTGAGACTTTCAGCTGTCCCATTTTGGCGATTAGTAATGGTGATGGTGGCTTGTTTGAGGGTGGAGGTGTTAGTGTCAGTAACGGTAAGCTTGGCAGTATCGACGACTGCAACAGGAATAGCGCTAAAGGTGGCGGCATAATTAATGCCTGCACCAGCACCGTTCAAGTCGAGAATGGGGGCAGCGTTGCCATAAACTACATAGCTTTGCCCTGCATAATCGCTGGTGTTGGGGTCGGGTCGGACACCAGATGCCCCAATAATCAGGTCATCAATACCATCATTGTTGATGTCCCCTGCTTTGCTGACTGATAAGAATGCTGTCGTAAAAGGAGCAATAGGGTCAATAACGAAGCCATTAGTACCATCCAGAGAGGAAAGATTGAGAGTGCCGCTACTACCCACATTTGTCGCTCCAAACACCACATAGCTTTTTCCTTGTGCCCCAATAATCAAGTCTTCAAAGCCATCACCATTGATATCTCCGGCATTGCTCACCGATGTGCCTAAAAAGCTACCTTCATTGCTGTTGATAGTAAAACCGTTAGTACCGTCGAGGGATGAGAGGTTGAAGCTGCCACTACTCCCCAGATTTGTCTTTCCAAATACCACATAGCTTTGCCCTGGAAAATTGGAGACATTTGAGGCCCCAATAATCAGGTCGTCAATACCATCACCGTTAATATCTCCCGCATTGCTGACTGAGGAGCCTGAATTATCACTAGGATTAACACCGTTAATCGCGAAGCCATCAATGCCATTAAGGGAGGAGAGGTCGATCTTGCCGCTACTGCCTACATTTGTCCCCCCAAACACCACATAGCTGCGTCCTAACCTGTTGTAAGGGTCAAAAGTCGAACTAACCGCACCAATAATCACGTCGTCAAAGCCATCGCCGTTAATGTCTCCTGCATTGCTCACCGAGGTGCCTGTGAAGTCAAATCCAGGAATACCATCAATTGCAAAGCCGTTAGTGCCATTGAGTTCAGAGAGGTTAAAGCTACCAGTACTACCCAGATTTGTCCCGCCAAAAACCACATAGCCTTGCCTTTTACGAGAGCTATCTGTAACGCCAGAAATACGTGCCCCAATAATCAAGTCCTCAATGCCATCCCCGTTGATGTCTCCTGCATTGCTGACTGAAAAGCCTGAATATTCAAAAGCCGCAACGCCATTAATGGCAAAGCCGTTAGTACCATCTAGGTCAGAAAGGTTGAGGCTACCGCCACTGCCCACATTCGGTTCGCCAAACACTACATAGCTTTGCCCTGTATAAGTAATACCATTGCCAGATCCATAAAATGCCCCAATAATCAAGTCTTCAAAGCCATCACCATTGATATCCCCTGCATTGCTGACCGATATGCCTGATAAATTAAATGTAGCGATACCGTTAATGACAAAGCCATTAGTGCCATTCAGAGAGGAAAGGTTGAGGCTACCACTACTAGCCGCATCCGTCCCGCCAAACACTACATAGCTTTGCCCTACAGCAAAGTTACCATTGGGGGAGGCGAAAGGTGCGCCAATAATTACGTCGTCAAAGCCATCACCGTTGATATCCCCTGCATTGCTGACTGATAAGGAACGAAAAGTAGAGTCCACAGCACTGCCATCAATCGTAAAGCCATTGTTGCCGTTGAGGTCAGAAAGATTGAAAACTGAATTTGCCATGATTTTCTCCTATGTTTTTTCTGATTGTGGGAAAAGTGAGTAGGGAGTGATGTAGTTGAACTGAACAATGCTCTCAAGTCGATGAAGTTTTATCTTCCCATCTGAAAATTTCGTGCTTGCCTTAATGGGATGACACCTATTTAAAGGCACTTGATATCGCTAGCACTTGCTATAGATAAACATTGATTTCTAGTTGTGTAGAATCGGCGATCGCTCCTACTACCCTTTAAAATTGGACTGCACACGATCGCTTGTAATTCGTAATTACAAAATTCAATTACGAATTATGTTGATATATTAATCGGCTTTAATTTCTGAACTTATTTGCTCCCAGCAGAGACAAGCGACTGCGGTCATTTGGTATGCAAATGTCGAGCAAGTACCGTTAGCGAGTAGAAAATAGGGGTATCTTTTGGAGTGGGGAATAAAGAATCAATATTTTGCGGTTGTACGCAATTTTTTTAATTAAATCGGCGTTAGATCGCAATCTTGATGTCTGATGTCATCAAACAATTTTACTTTGATAACTTCAAATCGTTTTGATAACTTGAGAAACACTTAGATAATCTGATGAAAATACAACCATTGTCAATAGACTAAATACAATTTTAATCAAGCTAGAGTTAATTTTATAACCTGCCAAATAAAGTTTTAGCGATCGCAACCTCAATGCATTAATTACAACAAGCGTCAAGTATCATGAGTGCGATCGCTATGAATTAAAAATTTAAATTTTTGCCAAGTAGGCGATCGCATTATAATCAGGAACACCTTCGAGCGATCGCTTACTTTTATCTAATAACACATTCCCTTCCGGCCAATGTACTTGTAAATTACCTGATTGAATGGGTGCAATGTAAACTTGCCCTGGTAACTCGCCTAACTCATTTTTCAGAATTACTCGATCCCCATCCTTTAAACCGAACTTTGCCGCATCAGCAGCATTCATTAACACTGCTTCTCGTACTGCCCCGGTAATTGCATCTCTGCGTTCTTGCACCATACTATTAAATTGTTTTCCTCGGCGGGTTGCTACGAAAAAACAGCCCTCTGGTAATTCTCGCTGGCGTGGTAATAAAACTCCAAAGTGTGCTTTACCATCGGCTGTGGGGAAGTTCCAGCCGAAACACAAATGCGAACCGCCATATTGAAACTGGTCGCCGGCTTGTTGTAAATGTTGAATACCAGCGTACTGTGGGACGACTTGAGCAATTTCTTGACGCATTGCAGATGTATCAGCAAAAACTAACTTGTCTGCCAAATCTGGCCTGACGCGCCTTGCTAATTCCAAAAACACTTCCCACTCTGGACGCGCCTCGCCAATGCGCGGCCCCGGAATTTCTGGACTGAAAATTACCCGGCGTTCGGTGTTAGTTTCTGTCACTCCCCCTGGTATTTCGTAGCGAGTTGTGGCAGGTAAAAGCACCACAGTATCAGCAGGTTCCACTAACATCTGGCTGGAGAGAACAATATCCATATGCACCCGCAGCGGTATTTGCTTGAGGGCACTTTCCACATAATCTGGTTCTGGCAGTACTTCTAGGAAATTTCCACCCACGGAAAACAGCACATCTAATTGTCCGTGATGTGCGGCATTAATCATTTCTGGAGCAATTAAACCTTTAGTTGCTGGCACCTCAAAGCCCCAAGACTGACTTAGTTGGGCAGCATTTTCTGGGGTAATGGGTTTTCCACCAGGAAATACGGTGGCGTAACACCCCATCTCTGCACCACCCTGCACTCCAGAGTGACCGCGAATTGGCATTAAACCGCAACCTTCCCGACCGACAAAACCTTTGGTAAGGGCTAAATTGATAATACTCCGCACATTATCTTCACCGCACTCATGCTGAGTAATGCCCATACTCCAAACAAATACTGCTTTGTTGGCTTCCCCGACCATTTTGGCAAAGGCGTACATTTCCTCGCGAGATGCGCCGGAAAGCCGTTCTAATTCTTCCCAAGATTGGTTTTCTAAAGATGCCTTTAGTTCTGCAAAGCCGACTGTATGTAAATTAATAAATGATTCGTCTACCCAGTTGTTGGCAATTAGATGTTTTATCGTGCCATTTAAAAATGCTATGTCGCCACCCATGTTAATTAAAAAGAAATCTTCGGCAAACTTAGTACCGAAAAGCGCACTTTCAACAATTGACGGCACCCAGTAACGCTCCATTCCTGGCTCGCGGTAGGTGTTAATTACTACAATTTTAGTGCCAGCTTTTTTTGCATAATGCAGATATTTAACGGTAACAGGCTGATTATTGGCAACATTCGAGCCAATGAATACTAACAAATCAGTACCAATCCAGTCTTTATAAGAACAAGTCGTAGCTGCTGCACCGAGAGCGGCTTTTAACCCTGCTGTGCTAGGAGAATGACAAATACGAGCAGCGTTATCTATATTATTGCTTCCCATTGCCCGCACAGCTTTTTGCGTAGCATAGTAAGTTTCGTTAACGGTGCCGCGACTGGTAACATAAAAGCTGAGGCGGTCTGGTGTAGTGGCGCGGATACGATTTGCAATTACCTCTAAAGCTTCATCCCAGTCCACACGGCGAAAGCCTTTTTCACCACGTTGACGCATCATCGGGTAAGGAAGTCTTCCCAAGTCGCGCAATTGGGCACTTTTTTGCTTTTGCAACTGCGAAACATCCTCTAGTAGCACCGATTCAAAAGCTGGCATCGTATTCATCCGCAACAACCGCAAGCGGACATTGCACAGATGAATGCCATCTAAAGTCCAATCTTTCATCCCGGTTGTTCCGAGAGCGCAACCATCGCAAACACCTTTATTTAGAATATTCCATGCATAGGGCAGTTGGTCGCGAGAAAGCCAAATTGCCCGAAATACTTCCCAGTAGTTATTCGGGTACTGTTCGCCGATGCCGAAAGGCTTCCAACTCGCCCAATTTGAAGGTGTCCAGTGTTTTTTGGGTTTGGGTAACATGATGTAATGTATGTGAGTTGCGGGATTCTCTTAGGCTATCGTTTTGATTAGGAAATGAGTAGCAGTGAGTTAGAAATCCTTCTATTTGCTGAATGTACCAAAATGAGAAAGTCAAAGCTGCTTTTGCTTGCGGAATATACCAAAATGAGAAAGTCAAAGCTGCTTTTGCTTGCGGAATATACCAAAATGAGAAAGTCAAAGCTGCTTTTGAGAAAGTCAAAGCTGTTTTTGCTTGCGGAATATACCGAAATGAGAAAGTCAAAGCTGCTTTTGAGAAAGTCAAAGCTGTTTTTGCTTGCGGAATATACCGAAATGAGAAAGTCAAAGCTGCTTTTGAGAAAGTCAAAGCTGTTTTTGCTTATTGAATTTAGTCAAAAGATAAAGTTCAGGCAAAGTTATTGAAAATATTGCTTATAAAATTTGATGCCCAAGTTGGATTTTATCCTTGAACACTAGCTACAAATACTTTTAAAGTATTTTTGATTTAAGGGATTAAAAGGTATAAATTTTTTACTGTAAAACGAGAATAATAAAGGCGATCGCCCTCTGCCAAGAGTCTGCGATCGCCTTTCTGTCAAATTTCAATCAATCTTCTGAAAAATTATGCCCTAACAGATGTTGGTGTTGTTTTTGATACCCCCAACAAACTGAAAATTGTTGCAATCACGTCTGGGTGTCTTAAAATTGCGTTATGGCTTAAATCAATCCCTTTTTCTACTAATTCTGGAGCTTCAGGCTCTTGAGGCTTAGCAAATGGATATGGAGTTATTGTTTGGTTTTGTACATCTGGATTTGGCTGCCATGTCCTAAAGTATGCCAAGCTTCCGTATGCAACGACTCCATCTCCTGAATTCGTGGTTCCATCATCTGATATCAGTTGTTGTGTTCTATCCGCTTTTTCCAATCTTACTCCCCCTATTACAACGAAGTTTCCGTCCTCCACAGGTTCTTCGAGCGTACCCAAGTAACTCGCTACTTTTAGTTCTTCTCCTTCTTGATAGTAGTATGCTCCTACTGGTGAATTAAAACCAGTTGAATAAATGACATCGATGTTCTTGACGGGTGGGCTTGTTACCACTTTACTCCCGAATTCTCCTTCACTGAAATTCGGATCTTGTTCATAATAATCCTTGATATATTTCAGCGTCGTACTTTCGGCTCCTCCAAGTTGTAATATATTTTCGGTTGTTTCCGCTCTAAAGTCACCGGGAGCGATTGTTTGTGATTCACCAACACCTTCATTTCTAATAAACGAAAAATCTGTTGTGTTGAAATACTGGTACTGCGCTTTTGTTAATGGCAATAGCGAAGGAATGCTTGAAAAGGATTGTAATACCTTTTTGATGCCCGATAAACTTGCTCCTCCTATATTAAATCCATCATCTGTTGACAGCAGACGAATTGCTAGTGGCGCACCTATCCACGGTGGGCTAACTGCTATGTATCGCTCTATATGTTTATCTATCCAGGCTTGTCCTGCGGAAGGATCGTTTTTAATCCACTCCAAGAAATATTGCGTCATCCTATTTCCCATACTATGGGCTATTATGACCACAGGCGTAGCTGGTTTAAGTGGAATTATACTGGGTTTGTATAATTTCTCTATAGTACTCTTGAGATTAGAGAAATATTGATATCGCTGTTCCAAACCTGTTGGGGCTATTCGCCAATCATAAGGAAGGGCTACCACATTTGCGGGCAACAAAGCTGGGTCGCCTCGGTACTCATCAGTTTCTAATAACGCAGTTATTAATTCTGAAAAGTAATTCACTCTTAACAAAGTTGCGTACAATTGTTGGTACTCTTCTCGCTTCTCTTTAGAAATCAGTGGGCTACTCCCTAGACCTTTTAGAAGATCTAGCTCATCTTGAGAAGCAGCTAAATTTCTAATCCCATTTACTCCATCTACAAATCGATTAAATTGAATTTTTGGGTCATCTTCTGTTAGCGGCGGATTTGGCTCTGTTTCTACTTCTGGGGTTATGCCATTATCCTTCAATTTCAGGTTCTTTTTCCAATTAGCTACAACAGGATCTTCGGTAGGTTGATCTGTTTTGATAGCATATACTGGTGCATTAAGTCCGACTATATTCGATGGCGGATATTCTACATCTGTTTGTTCATCTACTTTCTCACTTTTTTGACCTTTTGGTGGTGCCATATCTTGACCCACCCAAAGTTTACCGCCAGTCACACCTTCTTCTGATTCTTTTTTATTATATGTTTTTAGCCTCGATCCTACGAGTCCTGGAATCAATACTACGGGATGGGTAACCATTTGTTTTTTTCCTTTCTTACTTGAATTTACAAAGATTGGACTTGAAAACCGATATGGTTCTTTTTGCTGTTGAACATGAATGCTATTTGATATTTGATGTAGAGGTCTTTGAATTTTTTTATTAACCAAGTATGCCGAACTAATATCATATCGGGTTGAAAACTTATCATTAGCAATAACGCACAGATGCAAATATGCAAAGATGCGTAGAGATTTGAATAATAAGTAATTACCTCAACTAGATAGGACAATAGCTACATAACACATCAGTAACAAACATTTAGGCATCAATTAAACAGCCAATAAACTAAATGCTATATAAACACCGTTGATTAACTTGATAAAAGCATTATTTAAAATAAATTGCAAGCAGGTGAAGATTCAAAAAATTCCTCAAGTTTGAGAACTTAAATCACAACAACCGTACAATAAAGTTAAATTTTTTACTTATTTATATGTATATGCACTGTATTATGTTTCTAATCTGGACAGTTTATCCCAGCGTAGAAACAATATATTCAAGCGATAAATAACGCTTAAAGCTGTTACTATATCTTCTTTCTATTTGTCTTTTTAAAATACAAAAAGTAAGATTTTATACAAAATAATTAAAAATTTATAAGACAATTAAGCAGACAGTTAAATAACCGAATTAGAAGACAGTTAAGACAGTTAAAGAATTAAAAATGAGACAGTTAAGACAGTTAAGACAGTTAAAGAACTAAAAATGAGACAGTTAAGACATTTAAAAAAAATTAACCAAAGAAGAGAATTTTTTTTTATTTTTAAAAGAGAATAATTTGTCAGTTAAAATAAATTTTATAATATTTATAACCCAAGGTAGATGCAAAATTTGATAAAGTAATATTCAAAGCGGCCTCTTAATGCAAAAGAGTGTTTCAAGGATAAGTAATTGAGAGCGATCGCATCTTCTTAGTGTTTACAGTTCGCTCATTTAATTTGCAGACTGATGAGTGCATTGGGAAATGCTTAGACGCCTAGCAGCTTGTTGTCAGACATGGCTTTTGGAATAAAAATCCGCGCCACCGTTAACAGAGATATTAGTTATTAAGCTTTGCAGGAAAAGCGGGATGATTTTGGAGGCTTTATAAGATGAGCCGAAAAGCCCATCCTTTGTATTTTCTGGCACTCCGGATGCCCGCTCTACAAGAATTATCTTTTGATTCAGCAACGCCAAAAATCTTTGTGGGCAGCAACAAGCATCTGTGCTTGCCTCAAAACGTTTCCGAATAAATAAATAGGAATCTGCCAAGCTGCAACGGTAACTTCTTTGACTATATCTTGTACGCTAATTGCTATTAATTCGTGTTCTGGCGACTCTCCTTCAATTGCACCAGACCAAGTAAAAGCTAATAAAAAATCATCGTCTCCAGGTAAGGATGCAATCAAGCATTCTTCTGGTGTTGGCTGGCAAATAATCCCATATTCATTTGCAAGGTCTACTAGTTTCTGAAATTTTTCTACGTTCGTCATTTGTCGTTTGGATGTAATTGAATCTCAGTTTTACAAGGAGTTATGTTTTTTATACCCAAAACTAAAATTAGTTCTTCTATATCATTAATTACGAATTATTAAGGATTTATTAGAGTTGGATCTGACTTAAGTTCAAAATCTTACAGCGATCGCCAGCTTCTATCAGCAACAATTGTTACTGTTTTCAAAAAGTTGGAATACCTACTTTTTTGGGTTGCCGTATTTAGATGCATCTCCTTATTGATGCGCTAGGATCGCTCGGTTTGACGGAGTGCATTAAGAAGTGCGATCGCTTTTGGAGGAATAGCTGTAAATCGAATTAGAAAAAGGTGGTTGTCAACATCAGTTTGTTTAATTACCTTAGCATAAATATATTCTTCTTCTGTAGCTAGTTCTGGTTCAATTAATAACTTGAGTTTAAGATTACTTAAGGGTTCTAAAGACTGTAAAGATTGGAGTTGTGCTGCTTTTTCTGAGAGCCAAACTAAAGCTCCTAAAAATATTGTTCCACCCGCTTGCTTTCCCTGTAAAATGCTGTATTCTACAGGTAATTCTTGATTTAAGCTGACCATTTTTTCATCATCTTCCGGCAAAAACAAGTTATGTTGACCGCCAATACCACGAATATCAAAAATTTTTACTGGGTCTTTTATACCTTTAGGTTTTATTTCTAAATCTCCAGCAATTTTAAGATCAATATTGGCATCTTTAGAGGTATTTTCCGAAATCAAAATCTGCCCGCCTACTGTATAAGTTTCAATTCGGGCTGCTAAATTGACATGGCTGCCGATAACTGTGTATTGGGCGCGTTTTTGAGAACCAATATTTCCCGCCACAACTTCGCCTGTATTAATTCCAATTCCCATTTCGAGGATTGGTAAATTCATTTGTTGATTTTGTTCGTTTACTTTATGCATTGCCAATTGCATAGCAATAGCACAGGCGATCGCTCTTTGAGAATCATCTTTACGGCTAATTGGCGCACCAAAAATTACAAATATGCCATCGCCCATAAATTCATTAATCGTACCTTTATACTGATTAATTACATCCGTCATTGCTCCTAGATAAAGATTGAGAATTCTGACTACTTCCTCAGGAGATAATTGTTCAGAAATAGCCGAGAATCCTCTTAAATCAGATACGAGAACTGTCACTTTTCTGCGTTCTCCTCCTAACTTTAACCCAGAAGGAGTTTCTAAGATATTGGCGACGATTTCATCAGTGAGATAACGACCGAGAGTTTTTCGCATCTGAGCCGAACCTTGGGCGATATACTGAGTAAGTGCGATGGTAGAACCTGCTAATGCCAATAGTGAAGGAACAACGGGAATCCACCAACTACTTAGAAATGCCAAAAAGCTACCGCCAAGTAAACAAAAAGCCGCCAGACCCACAGCTAGAAAAATCTTTTGGTTATTGCTGTGACGTTGTACCCAACACAAAATTGCACCGATAGCTGACCAACTAAAAATCAATAGCCATTCTATTGGTTCGGGTAAAGTCTTAATCTCTGGACGACCATCCAAAGCCGCACTCAAAATTTGACTAATTAAATTAGCATGAATTGTAATACCTGCCATACGTTCTGGCTCAGTAAGTACATTACTGCTATAAGGTGTATAGAATAGATCTTTCAAACTTTCAGCTGTGGCTCCAATTAATACTACCTTACCGCGCATTAAGTCTTTTGGGATGCGTTTGTTTTGTAAATCTCTCAGAGAAATTTTGAGAAATTGTTGTATCCTGCCTCGATAATTTAAAAGTACTTGATAGCTTCCTGCATCCGCTCGCACATAGCCCCCATCATTTGCTTCAAAAATAGGGAAAACACCGCGATTTAACTGCAAAAAATTAGAGTTAGTTGCTGCTGATTTAGGAGTAATTCCTTCAGGTTTTAAGTACAATAAAGCTAATTTTAAAGCAAAACTTTCTAGAACTTCATCATTCTCTAAATTCAGGTAAAGCAAACCTCGACGAATTTTTCCATCCCCATCTAAAGGTAAATCGTTTGCTCCAATTTGATGGCGTTGCTTGAGAACTGGAGAGGCATCAACTGAAGAACTATCAAAACTATCAGAAATTTTTTGTACGCCAATCAAATTAGGTGTAGATTCAAACACTTTAACTAAAGCTTGATGCCCAGGATTTACAGGTAAATCCCGATAAATATCTAAGCCGATCGCTCTAGGTTGCTGCTTTTTAATATCTTCTAATACACTAGCAAGCGCCGTATCTGTCATTGGCCACTGTCCTTGCTTGCGGACATCTGCTTCATTAATTTCAACTATTACAATACGAGTATCAACTGGTTCTCGTGGGCGGAGGAGAAAAAATTGATCTAGTGCAGCCAATTCTAATAATTGCAATAATCCAGTTAACCGTAATCCAATCACTAGAATTGTAATATTTGGAACTGTAAATAAAACACCGCGCCATTGCCAAATTCGCGGCTTCAGGTTTTTCCACATAACATTAAATAGGGAGTAGATAGACGCGATTATACTCTTACGAGAAGCCGCTCTTCGAGTTGTCTACGCGTCTGTATAAAGTGGGGAAATGAGAGAAGTGTGGGGAGTGTGGAGAGATTACAACAAAGCTTCCCATACCTCCAATGTCCATGCCCAATCCCCCATATTTAAATCAATGGACTTGAAGCGATCGCGCTTAAATCAACTGATTTAAAAAATTGTCTCCAATCCATCCTCACTTTTAAATTATTCGGCTCAGTCCGGCGTAGCTGTACTAAAGTAGCCAAGGCTTCATGCCAAATTCCGGCTTCTGCATAGATGGTGGGCAATTTCCGCAAATCTGCTTTTCTTAACGCCTCAGATAATGCTAATTCCGGTTTAGTTCGCTCCACCCAACCATCTACAATTGGATTTTCACTGGAGTCTTCAGCATTACAAACAATTGTCAGATACCAGTGATAAGTTTTATTTACTGCCAATGCTGGGGCGGTGTCAGGAAGTGTAAAGCTAAAAATTCCAGATTTATTAGGAAGCGTAAAAGACGTTTCATACAATAGTGTCTGGTCATTATCAGCAAAAAGCAAAAACTTGGCTGTTTTGACTGAAGATTCAGGTATATGCCAGAAAAATGTTGGACGTTGATTAAGTGTCAGTCCTAATTTATTTTGAGGAATTAATGGAGTTACAAGTTTTTTGCCTGTCAGACAAGAGCCACCACGAGTTGAACCACCACTACTCACAGGAGGCGCTCCCCGCTTCGGCGGCTTAAATGTTTGACTAATTTCCCAAGTTTTGTTTGGTTGGTATAACTGAGCTTGTGCTTGTAGTGTAAAAGTATGAGCAAAATTCAAAAATAAAGGTAAGGAAAAGACTAGAAAATATTGAGATGACTTAATCAATTTCATAATTTATCTCAAAATGGCTTGGTTCTAGATTGGATAGCTCAAATTGCCAACAATCAGTTGACTAAATCAAGTATTCCCAAAAGCAGACTGAGATTTCACATTCAACTACAATCAACTACAAATTCTCAATAGTACGAAGCTTCATCGGCCGAGATCCCAGGCTTCTCCAACAAGTCGGCAATTTAAAGCTAGTACGCTACAGTATGTAGTTTTATGTAAATCCTTTAAGCACATCTTTAAACGGAAATTATATCAGTAAAAGTCGACTAAAAATTTTCCAAAAAAAATATCTTAGCTTTGAGCAATTATTTGATTAGTAAAATAAATTTTCGGAGATTTTTACCCATAATTAAACTTCGCTTAAACTTAGGATTTTAATATATGATTGTTTGAAGTATTGAAAAATTTGTTTTTCAAATTGAATAATCAAAATTTTATTGCGATCGCTCTAATTAGCGGTTGCGAGCTATTGCTTGTAAAAGTAGAAAAAAATGTATTAATTAACAAGAAATTAATTAATACAAAGAATTTCAAAAACTGTGAAGTAGACATACTAGTTCAGGTAGCCAGGGATTAAACCCGTTTTACTTCTCAACTTTTAATTTTAGATTCTGCTGTAGTCACCAGCGTGTATTGCTTGCATAAGTTTATCGTGAGGAGAGCAAAAGATGAAATTGGTTCCAAAATTAGTGCTTGCTGCTGCTAGCTTGGCTATAGGTTTTGTAACTCTAGATGCAAAATCTGTGTCTGCTGCAATTATTAATTATGCTTTCAGTGTTGATAGCCCCACCACTAAAGGAAATGGGTTTTTTAGCTTTGATGATTCAAGTTTAAGCGAAGAAAATTCCGTAGCGATCGCCAAGTCTCTTTCTTTCCAATTTGAAGGCGATTCTACAGTTTACACGGAACAGGATGATATCAACTATCCAGACTTTCCCCTTGTATATTCAACAGCGTTTTCCACAGGAAAACCATCTTTAGGTTTAGATTATACATTCGACAACAAAACGAATTATGCCAATTCACTGCGCTACGAAATTATTGGTGAGGATTTTACAATTTTCTCTCCAACTGATTCCGATGTCGAACTAATTTCAGGTACAGTTTCTTATACAAGAGTACCTGAACCTACGGCTTTAGCTGGCGTTTTCTTAGCTTGTGGTCTTGGGTTGATGACGAAGAAAAAATTAATTTCGATCAAAAAAGTTAAAGCTTAATCTTTGATTTTCATTAATCATTGGTCATTAGTCATTAGTCATTAGCCATTGGTTATTAGTTATTAGGCAAATGACGAAGTAAAAATGACAAACCATACTAGTTAACCAGGAGTAAAAAATGGTAGATTTTCATAATATTGAAAAGCTCTTGCAGAGTCGAATCAAACGACGTAACTTAATTATTGGGGCAGGAGCATTGAGTGGTTTGGCGATCGCTAACCAATTTTCTCATCAAACAGCGAGTGCCAAAACCAGATTTTCTAATTATCCCTTTACTTTGGGTGTAGCATCGGGCGATCCCGATGCCACCAGCGTCGTGATTTGGACTCGTCTGGCTCCCGAACCCTTGAACGGCGGCGGAATGCCACCAGTGAATGTACCAATTCGCTGGGAAGTGTCTACTGATGAACAGATGAAGCGCATTGTCTCCAGAGGTACGGTACTGGCAACCCCAGAACTGGCTCACTCAGTGCGAGTTGTGGTACAAGGACTGCAATCTGATACTTGGTATTGGTATCGCTTTATTGTCGGTCAAGACTCTAGCCCCATTGGTCGCACTCGTACTGCACCTTTAGCGAATGGCTACTTGAATAAGTTGAACTTTGCCCTTGTCTCCTGCCAAAACTATCAGCAGGGATTCTATACCGCTTATAAATATCTCGCACAAGATGACCTCGATTTAGTAGTCCATGTTGGCGATTACATCTATGAAGGCGGAATCTCAACCACTACTCCCAGACAACACAATAGTTCAGAAATTTTCACTTTAGAAGATTACCGCAACCGTCACGCCCTCTATAAAATCGATACCAACCTGCAAGCAGCCCACGCAGCGTTTCCGTGGATTGTTACCTGGGATGACCACGAGGTAGAAAATAACTACGCCAACGACATCTCAGAAATTGATAGCGAACCAGACCAAAACCCAGCAATTTTCCTCCAACGACGGGCTATTGCTTATCAGGTTTACTACGAACACATGCCGTTGCGTCCGTTACAACGTCCTGTCGGCCCCAATATGCAACTTTATCGCCGACTGAACTTTGGTAAGTTAGCAACCTTCCACGTGTTAGATACTCGCCAATATCGCACCGACCAGCCTTGTGATGATGGTACTAAACCGCGTCCTTGTGGACTAGAACCGAATGGAACCATTACTGGTAAAGCACAGGAGGATTGGCTATATGATGGCTTAGATAAATCACAGGCTAAGTGGAACGTTTTAGCTCAGCAAGTTATAGTTGCTCAGATAGATAGAACAGAAGGGCCAGGCGAAACCTATAGTATGGATAAGTGGGATGGTTATGTAGCTTCCCGCGATCGCCTTTTGAATTTCTTAGAACAGCGTAAACCATCTAATCCAGTAGTTTTAACAGGCGATGTCCATAACCACTGGGCAATAGATTTAAAGGCTGACTTTAATAACCCACAATCTGCTACGGTGGGGAGTGAATTCGTCTGTACTTCAATATCCTCCGGTGGAAATGGCTCAGACACTATCCCCGGTTACATCGCAGAAAACCCACAGGTTAAGTTTTACAACAATAGACGGGGGTATGTTCGCTGTAATGTGACTCCCACAACCTGGAAGGCAGATTATCTTGCGCTGTCAGAGGTGGAAACTCCATTTGGCACCATTAGCAAAAAGGCTTCATTTGTAGTTACAGACGGTAATCCAGAAATACAACCAGCCTAATTTTTTAATTCTTAGGTATACCATTTCACAAAATATCTGATGGTAGGGGCGTACAGCTGTACGTCCCTACAACTTAATCTATCAAGCTTGCTGGATACTATTGTGATGGGATCAACAAAATAGGTGCAAAAAGTCTTTTAAATCATTCAAAACAGGATGCCCAAAATCCCAAATCTTTGTTTTGTGAGTCATTACATAATCAAAGTTCTTCATGCTACATTTACGCTCTGCTTGATTTTTTTCCTTTTTTGAGCAAGTATCAAATCTGATGTACATATCAACCCAAAATTTATCAAATTCCTTAACGGTTATTTGTTGACCACTCTTTTGCAAACAGTTTTTCCAACTCTCTAAACAATCAGCATAAACAGAACTTTCCTTTTTAATAAGTTTTAGGACTGTTTCAAGTTCCCCTTGTCCACCAACGTTGGTAAAGTAGCAAGCCAGCTTGATATTTATATCTTCAACAGTTAAAGTTACGAATTCTTTAACTGTTGTAAGTAATGACGCTTCAGTAAAAGCTTCTTGAACACATTCATTAATAAAGCTAATTCTCTGCTCTTTTGGAAAATTATCAATATCAATAATGATACCTACTCTTTCAATCCCCCCCTTCTGTATATCAGCTTTTAAATCTTTGAGAGCATCTGTTAACTTTTTTTTATCTAGTCCTTCCATTAACCTATAATCTTCATCTGAAATTATAGGGGGTGCAACTTGTATATTTTGTTGGAGATCACGAATAACTGCCTGAAGGAAACATTTATCATTTTTGCTTTCCACAATCAAAATATTACTACTCACCTCTCACCTCTTTGTTGTGGCTGATCCCATAATCCAAAGTATCCAAATCTCGCCTTATAGCAACTATCCTGTTGGTTTTAATCTGTCTTGTTAGTTCAAAATGAGCAGCTGTATTTTGATATTCTGAGCCAGCTTTAATAAAAGCCTCAGTCATTTCTAGACTATGGGTTGTGGCAAATATTTGCACATTTAAATCATTAGCCAACTTGTAAAGAATAGTCCAAAAATAGACTTGACTAGAGTGATGAATCCCATTTTCAATTTCATCAATCAGCAAAATACTATTCTCATTATTCACAAGCCTTAAGATAATATCAGCGATGCGATTAATTGCATCACCAAATAAGGACAAGGGTAACCTACTTTCTCCCTCTCTTTTAAGATAAACAGTTGGTTCGCCAATACTAAAGCTTTCCACCTCTACAATCGAAGAATCAATAGCCTGAAAAGCTCTTAGAACTTCATGGTTTTTCTCGTTTAACCGAGCCTTATCAAACTCCATTGCTAACTCTCTACTAGAAACTCTTAAGAATGAAGGTATGAAAAAAGCATTTTTAATGTCAGGAATTTTTATATCTCTTGCTAGCAATCCCTTTGTGCTTGAAATAATTAAAGTTTCAAAAGTTTCTCCGTGATTAATCCTTGTTTTAAGGTGCATTACAGATTGCACTGACTCACTCCCAGAAAAAAGGCTTATAATATTCTCTTGTATCTCATTATCACTATTTTGCTCATCAATTTCATCTGAAAAATCTTTTATAGATTCATCAACGTATATCTCAACTATTTTTGAAGATTCATTCTCTAATTTAGCCTCAATTACAATTTCATTACTTTTATTTTGACGAAAGAAAAAATTATTCCAGGTTCTTTCAGGTAAAGATTTACTAAAACTTAACTGTTCTCGTCTTACATGTCGGAGAAAAATAATTGTCTCTGGACGTGGAGCAGTATTTATAAATAATGCCTCCAATAATGCAGTTTTTCCCACATTATTTTTTCCACTAATTAAATTTATTTTTTCAAACCCAGATACTTTCAAATCATTAAAACATCTAAAATTTTTTATTTTAATATTTTTAATCACTATAATCTCCACCTTTAAATAGTTTAATTTTATTTTACCTAAAAAACATAAAATTTATCTTCAATTCATACATGAGTAGCTCAAATAGTTAGCTTACGCTAATAATACCACCTATAATGCTCGGACTGCTTAATAGTATTGCTTCCATACATAACATAGGCAATCATAGAATATATAGCACGATTGTAAAGAAAATTAATATCCTACCAAACTTACATAGGAACGAGTCTACATAATCTTTGTAGCAAATTAATTTCTCAAATGAGCTAGCCTAGTGTTTTTTACTTGCTTTTGGGAATCCTAAATCTTAGGAAGCTAGAAAAACCAGATGTATATGACTAAATTTCAAATATCTAACTCAATACAATGGCAAATTTTCCCATTTGTAGCAAGTCGTAGTATTGTTCTTTTTACCAGCATTTTGTTATTTACAGAATCAAATATTGCGATTGCTAAAGAATACCCGATAAACATTGCACAGAAAACAAAAACCAACGATGCAATTAGCGCTGCTGCTGATGCAGCATATAAAGAGGGAAAGAAGCTATACGAGCAAGGAACAGGAGAATCTTTGTTAAAGGCGATCGCTAAATTTGAAGAAGCACTTCCACTGTATCAGAAAATAGGCGATCGTTCGTCAGAAGCTTTTACCGTCGGTCATCTGGGCAAAATTTACTCAGATTTAGGACAACAACAAAAAGCACTCTTTTATTTGAATCAAGCCCTATTACTTCGACGCGAAATAGGAGATAAAAAAGGACAAACTATTACCCTCAACAACATTGGTAACCTCTACTCAGATATAGGAGAATTGCAAAAAGCCCTCGATTTTTTTCACCAAGCTTTGTTACTCAAGCGAGAGATGGGAGATAAAGTAGGAGAAGCCCGTACTATCAACAACATTGGTAATGTCTACTTAAACTTAGGAGAAGAGCAAAAAGCACTAGATTATTTTCAACAATCCCTTACCCTCAGGCGTGAAGTGGGAGATAAATTAGGGCAAGCCCGTACTATTAATAATATTGGCTTGATTTACTTACATTTAGGACAACAGCAAAAAGCATTAGATTATTTTAACGAATCTTTGGCTTTAAATCAACAAATGGGAGACAAGTTAGCAGAATCTACTTCATTTAACAATATTGCTACAATTTACTCAGATTTACAACAACAAGAAAAAGCGCTAGATTATTTTCATAAATCTTTGATTATCAGCAAAAATTTAGGAGATAAATTAAGTGAAGCTCGCACCTTAAATAACATTGGTAATCTCTACTTGAAGATAGGAGAAGAACAAAAAGCACTAGATTATTTACAGCAATCTTTACCTCTCTTTAAATCTACAGAAAATAAATTAGGTTTAGCAGCTAACCTCATCAATATTGGCTTAATATACTCAGATTTGGGAGAACAACCAAAGGCGCTGGATTATTACCAGCAATCTCTGTCTTTATACCAAAAAGTAGGAAATAGAGGAGGAGAAGCTCTGACTTTTTATAACATGGCTTCTGCTCAACGCAAACAGGGAAATCTTAACGCTGCCTTGAATCAAATCAAAATAGTTATCAACATTGTTGAAGACCTACGTACCAAAATTAACTCTCAGGAACTCCGCGCTTCCTATTTTGCTACCGTACAGAACTATTATCAATTCTATATTGATTTGTTGATGCAACTGCACAAGCAGGAACCATCCAAAGGATATGATGCTCTGGCGCTGCAAACCAGCGAACGCGCTCGCGCCCGCAGTCTTTTGGAACTGCTGACAGAAGCTAAAGCTGATATTCGCCAAGGTGTGGAACCAAAATTACTTTCTCAAGAACGCGACTTACAAAAACAACTTGATGTTTTAGAAAAACGTCGGATACAGCTATTAGGTGGAAACTACACTCAAGCCCAAGTGGAAGATTTAGAAAAAGAAAATGAAGCTGTTTTAGAACAATATCAGCAAGTCCAGATAAAAATCCGTACCACGAGTCCACATTATGCAGCTTTAACTCAACCGCAACCTCTTTCACTTGCCCAAATTCAACAGCAAGTACTTGATGAGAACACCTTACTTTTAGAATACTCTTTAGGCGAAAACCGGAGTTATCTGTGGGCGGTTACTAATAAGAGTATCACCAGCTACGAACTACCCAAGCGTCCAGAGATTGAAGCGATCGTTAAAAAGTTACGTCAAGAAATTACTACCCCATATCTCAAACATAGCCCATCCATAGATGCTCTATCTAAAATCATACTTGCACCAGTAGCCCCGCAACTTGAAAATAAACGCTTAGTAGTTGTCAGCGATGGTGCTTTGCAATATGTACCGTTTGCCGCCTTGACTAAACCTAATTCCCAAAAAAATAGTAGCTATGAACCATTACTAATTAATCACGAAGTTATTACTTTACCTTCAGCTTCTACAGTGGCTATTCTCAGAAATGAACATAAAGAACGCAAACCAGCTGCCAAGACATTAATTGTGTTAGCAGATCCCATTTTTAGTATTGATGATGAACGTCTGCAAAGTAAAGTACAAGGGTCTCATCCAGCTGTAACAGAAGCTAATTTAAACACCCTCGCTTTAAATAGAGCTGCTAAAGACTCAGAAATTAATTTTGAGCGTTTAAAATTTACACGTCACGAAGCCGAGCAAATTCTCGCCCTTGTTCCAGCTAACAAAGCCAAGCCAGCTTTTGACTTTACCGCTAGCCGTAACACTGCAACTAGCAATGACTTGAGTCAATATCGCATCATTCATTTTGCTACTCATGGCATTCTCAATAGCAAACATCCAGAGTTATCAGGTATGGTGTTGTCACTATTTGACGACAAAGGAATGCCACAAAATGGGTTTTTGCGCTTGCACGATGTTTTTAATCTCAACCTCCAAGCAGAACTAGTAGTACTTAGTGCCTGTAAAACCGGACTGGGAGGGGAAGTTAGAGGAGAAGGATTGGTAGGATTAACTAGAGGGTTTATGTATGCAGGGAGTCCACGAGTTGTGGTAAGTCTGTGGAGTGTAGATGACCAGGCAACATCAGAATTGATGACAGTCTTTTATAAAAAGATGCTGCAAGAAGGATTAAAGCCTGCGGCAGCATTGCGAACAGCCCAACTCGAAATTTGGCGCACTCAAAAATATGCTGCACCTTATTATTGGGCAGCTTTTACTCTACAAGGTGAGTGGAAATGAGGGAATGGGGTATGGGTAAAAGGTGTGGGGAGTGTGTGAGGTGTGGGAGGGGTGGGAGGTGTGGGAGGAGAGGGAGGTGTGGGAAGAGAGGGGGGCATAAATTCTCTTTCTCCCCACACTCCCCACACTCCCCCATCCCCCCTCTCTCCCCACACTCCCCCATCTCCTCATGCCCCATGCCCAATGCCCTATGGAAATTTTTCCGGATGAGGCGAGATATAAGTGAATAATTACTTTACATTAAATATGCATAGCTAAAACTCATGGACTTACCCCAACGCGTATCAGTGCGCTACAAAGACGCGTCCTACAATACTAACGAAATCCGTTTGAGAACTTTTCGGCTTGGGTTGCAGATATGGGATGAACAAACTAAGCCAAGAAAAACAGAGCTTTATGAATTTATATTCTCTTGTTTGAAACAAGTCGATCGCCAAGATCGTTTTATGTTTTCTCTGCTGTTTATAGAATTAACAGACCTCATACGCAATTCTTCGCTGGAGAGAGGAACCAAGGAGGTTCTAATTAAGACAGCTTTTAGAGAGTTTGCTTATGCAATAACAGACTTTGAAAATCTTGCTAAATAGTATAAGTCATAGGGGCAGGGTGCGGATGGGAGAATCATAACTTCTCATTGAACAGTTAACTGTTAACATTCTTAACCACCCAATGCCCTTGATTTTGAGCAGTGGTTCTGGAATTTGAATTTCTTGTGTGTATTTAGATTTGGATAAAAGTTCAGTCTAGAACTCCAGTAAAACTTACGGACAGTAAATTCATGACACACCCCAACCCAGAATACAAAAACAATTTTCTTTACCCTCGTAGTCGGTATTATGGTAGGTTTCAGCCAGAGAATTTGGTGTTTAATGCCAACCTGCAAGAGTTTGCCCAAAAAATTACTTATATCACTTGTCTGCAAACAGGTGGAAAATTATCTACTGAAGAAGCTTACGAGCAAATTAAGGTGCTTTGGAAACAGCTGAAACATAGCAAAAAGGAACTAGCTATTGGTGTAAATAAAGAAATTTAAAGTTTTAAAAACTTATTTGATATTTTTTGATACATTTGATAAATAAAATTATCGAAAATTTTCCAAACTGTTAAAAAAATAAACAATTAATATTAGCATTAAGAGTTTTCGGATCGAGTTAATTAGTTTTTGGAAGCTAATTCAGGACTGGGTTTAATGTTGGGTGTGGTTTTCGCTGTTAGGAGCGATGCCTACGGCGGTAAACTACGCACTTTAGCATTCACCAAAACACCTCATTATAATCAAAATAGCGATGCCTGCGGCAGGATACGCAAATTTTTGGAAAAAAATCCGAAAAGCAACGAAATAAACTTGTAGTTGATGATGCGTAACTTTTTGCAATTCAGTAGGGTATCTTCTCCCAAACACTCTTTGTATTGCACATCATCAACAAGCGCCATCAACTTTTTTAAACAGGAGTTATGCTATGACGCCGCGACTGACTCAAGAGGAATTAGCACAAATAGTCACTGAAGTGGAAAGTCTGCAAACGCGTCGAGAAGCAGAATTAGACCAACAGCAGGTTAAAGAAATTTTACAGGAGATGAACTTACCCCCTGAGTTATTAGATGAAGCTATAGTTCAGTTGAATCGTCGTCAAGCACTCTCGGTGCAACAACGCCAAAATCGATGGATTACTTCTGGGGTGGTAGCATTCTTAGCAGTGGTGAGCGCATCGACAATATTTGTTATGCAGCAACAAAATTCTGCACTTGCTCGTGTTTCTGCTCAACAAGACCGCATTACTTTAGCGCAAAATAATAGTAGTAATTTAAACACAATTTCCCGCCAAAGCAATCCAGAAGTTTTTTATCGTGTCACCTTGAAGGATGCACCCTTGGGTAAAAAACTAGCTCTTTCTTGTAATTGGCTAGACCCAAACGGTCAAATTGTCAAGCAAAACAGCTATCAAACCCGCGGAATTAATACCTCTGTTTGGAATACTCAGTGTCGCCACACAATTAATTCAGATGCAACTGTTGGCAAATGGCAGGTGCAAATGTTTTTGGAAGGCCGCCAAATTAGCGATGAAACCTTTCAAGTGAACTAGTCCAATATGGGCGACATCCCACATAATTTTTTTGGGTATTGGGGTTACGGCGCTCAACATCAGTTGGAAGCGCTGTTAACTGGTGTTTTGGAAAACCTCTCTCCAAACCTCTCCCCTACTAGGGGAGAGGCTTTGAATTTTTCCTCTTTTCCGGGTAAGGAAAAATCGAATCACAGAGGGCACAGAGAGAATTATGATAGCGGTAATTTATTAGAAATAAGAATTTCAGAGACTTTTTGCCTCAATTGTCAGGAAAAAGATGATTTTCCTGTTTGGAATGTTGTTTATATAGGACTGGATAGAAATTATTCACTGTTAAAAAATCAAATTGCTGGTGTTTCGGCGTCAGGAATATTTACTTCGCCTGATGCTTGGGTAAGTTTAGAGGAAAATAATTGCCTGATTTTGGGCAGAGAACCTTTCGGAAAGATGCCTTTGTATTGGACTGTGCAAGGACAAGCAATCTGGTTTGCAACTCAACTAAAATTACTCTTACCGATTTTGCAACAGCCAGATGTTAGCGTTCCTGGTTTATACGGCTATAGCTGTTTTTCTTATGTTCCGACACCTTTAACTCCTGTGACTGGAGTGTTTGCAGTTCCGGCTGGGACTGAATTGATTTGGCGCAATCCCAATTTAAATATCCTTGAAACACCTAAATCTAAAAATATCAATTCTTGGCGACAAGCTCCAAAACAGCTAACAGATGAAGCTACAGCGATCGCACAATTGCAAGTCCTTCTGAAAAATTCCATTGAGCAACAAATTGCTGATTTAAGCGATGAACCTGTGGGAGTGTTTCTCTCTGGCGGACTTGATTCTTCTGTGGTGGCGGCGCTACTGGTGCAAGCAGGGGTGAAAGTCCGCGCTTACACTTTGGATTTTGGTCATGCAGGGATTCCAGAATATTCCTATGCTGAACAAGTCGCAGAATTTCTGAAAATTCCTTTAGTAAAAGTAGCAGCACAACCAAATCATATTAAAAATGCTTTAATTCCTACTGTGGAAGCATTGGATTTACCTTTTGGTGATGGCGCGTGCGTTCCGTTGTATCTGCTATCTCAAAGAGCTAGTCAAGAAACTCAGATAATTTTTAATGGAGAAGGTGGAGATCAATTATTTGCTGGTTGGACGAATAAACCTTTAATTGCCGCAGGTGTTTATCAGTCGGAAAATCCCGCTGGAGAGGAAACTTTTATCCAGCAATATCTCCGGACTTTTCATCGGCTTTGGGGCTACGAGTCTCAAGTTTATCAGCCAGAAATATATGCCGAGATCGAGAATTTGCATCCTGAAGATTGGTTGTTGGCGGCTCTAGATGCTACTGAGTGTCCATCTTTGCTACATCGTCTCCGGCGTGGTGGTTTGATGCTCAAAGGGGCGCAAAATATCCATCCTCGTGCTAGTGCTTTGGGGTTGGCTAATGGATTGTGGGTGCGATCGCCTTTTTGTAACCTAGATTTAGCACAGTGGACATTCGGTTTGTCTGGAGAACTTTGCTTAAAAGGAGCTTGTGAAAAATATATCCTCAAACGTGCTGTAGAAAATTGGCTGCCACACGAAATTGTTTGGCGACAAAAGCGTGGTATGGGAGTTCCTTTAACTTCTTGGTGTTTAAATGATTTTTGGCATCAAATTGGTGTTTGGCTAAATCCAGAAATACTGGGTGCTAACAATCATTTCAACCCTCACATCGCTACCCAAATAGTTGAAGGTAAATTCGGAGCAGCTATTCAAGGCCGTAGAATTGGTGAGATTCTCTGGTTATTGATTATGTGGCAACTTTGGCGATCGCACTTCTTAAATGAAAACTTCAGCAAACAATCTTGGAATCATCCGTTTTGGTTACCGCGTTGGCTATGGAAAAATTACCAAATAATTCGTAATTTATAAGGAGAAGGCATGAGGCAGAAGGGAAAAGCCAGTGTCGATCGTGGTTTTAAACTTTTGTATTTTACATTTAGGCGTTGCATAATTACGGGATGATTTATCGGGCTACGCCCCGCTACGCTAACACGCAGAGGCAAGAGAGGCGCAGAGAGAATAAGGAGTTTAAGATTTCAATAGATCGGGTTTCATCCCATGATTCAGCAAGGCCACATTTAATTATGTCTACCTACTTAGATGGAGCAACTAAGTTGAAATTATGGAGAGTAACAAATTTTCTAACTTTCAAACTTCCCTGAGTCCGCCATTTTCTTGGGAACAGGCGCAGGAGTTAATAAGTATATACGGTTCTCCACTTTATGTTTATGATGGCGATCGCTTACGCAAAACTATTGAGTATATAACTGGGGCTATCAGCTATCCTCATACACAATTTCGCTTTGCCAGCGTGACTAATGGTAACATTGCGCTGTTAAAAATTTTTCGCTCAGCTGGCTGGGGACTCCACGCTAATACGCCAGGAGATATTTTTCTCGGTTTGCAAGCGGGTTTCGATCCCAGTGAAATTGTCTACACTGGGAGCAATTTAAACCAGGCTGAGATGATACAAGTTCTCAATTGGGGAGTTACAACTCTCAATTTAGATAGCCTCGATCAGTTACGGTTGTGCTGCGAAATCTTAACTAACTGTACAACTTCCTCTTTTTCCCCCCGCCTGGGTTTGCGTGTTAATTTGCCAGAAATTACTGGAGATAGCCGCATTGGCGTGCGTCCTGAGGAATTTGCTGAGGCGATCGCTTTGGCTGGTGAGGTTGGAGTGAAGCTGAGTGGTTTACATTTCTATCGAGGGACGGGAACTAATGCTACAGCAGCTTTCACCCAAGTAATCGATCGAGTAATTGGGACAGCACAACTTTTGCCAGATTGGGAATATCTCGATTTTGGTGGTGGCTTTGGCTATCCCTACCATCACAATGCAGTAGGATTTGACTGGGAAATATTTGGGACTGAGTTGAGCGAGAAAATTGCATGTTTACCAAGGAAAATTGATCTGGTAATTGAACCGGGACGAGCTGCGATCGCTGGATGTGCAACAATGCTTGCTCAAGTTGTTTCTGTAAAATGGCAAGGAGATAAACAAATTCTCGGAGTTGACACCACCGTTGCGAATCTTCCAGTACCTTCAGTACACGGTACATACCGAGAAATCATCACCTGGCAAAGAGGACAAGGGGACAAGGGGACAAGGGGACAAGGAGAAATTGCTGCAAGTTGTCCCCCTACCTCCCCACCTCCCCATCTCCCCACCTCCCCATCTCCCCATCTCCCCACCTCCCCATCTCCCCATCTCCCCATCTCCCCACTCCCCACTCCCTACTCCCTATTCACAACCGATGTTTGCGGTAACACAACTTACTCCAGAGATTATCTAGGGAAAAATTGCCAACTCCCAGCATTAGAAATTGGTAATGTTATTGCCATTTTAGATGTGGGTGCTTATGGCTATGCTATGTCATCTCACTTTTTACACCGCCCTAAACCTGCGGAAGTTTTGTTAGAAAATGGCAGACATCGACTAATTCGCCAACGAGAAGACTACAATGTTTTGCTGGCGAATCAGGTGTTGGATAACTAAAGGTTCACTACTAATATCCAATAAAAATTATGAAGTGTATTAAATGCGGAACTGATAATAAATTAAAAGACCGAACAGCTAATCAAGGTCGGTGTTTACAATGCAATCATCCGTTTGCTTTTGAACCCACGAGTATGAGTAAAGTTAAAATTACTGACCCTCTTTTCGCCAAAGTTTTATCAGATATTTCTGTTAATAATACTTTATTTTTTACACCGAAACAATTATTTTATTTTTTAAATATGCGTCTTGGAGGGAGATCGTTTTCTTCAGGATTGAGTTTGTTTTTAAACTATGTATTCTTGAGCGGACTTATAGGTTTTTTGTCGGCTAGTGTAACAGGCGGCAATCATGAAATTGTCGTCTTATTACTGTTTATTTTTAATGCTATTTATATTTTTAAGATTTTTCAAGATAGCGATTCTAGTAAACTTAGCCTCAAAAGTCGCAGAGCCAATGCCAGAATTTTACAAATTATCGGAATTATCATTCTAGCTGGAGGAATATCTACCAGCATATTAACGATCGGTTCGTTCTATGCCTTTACCTTGAGCGTCCTCATGGGAATGGTATCGATATACTTGGGAACTCAACAGCTACAAAACTCAGGACTATCAACACAACAATTTTTATTTTCTCAAAACGAATTTGAAAATTGGATAAATCGCTGGCGACAAATTAATGGTTTAATTGTCAAAATTCTTCCTTCTCCACGCGAAGACAAAACCCTCGCTACATTTAATCCTGAAGTTACTGCTTACAGTTTCGATCGGTTAATAGTTTGCGATCGCGCTACTATTGCTCAACTATTAATCGCTAATAATTTCCATTTTGAAAATAACTGTGCAATTCTCAGCATCACTGGTTACCCTCAAGGTATTTTTGAAACTATGATGCAAATGCTACGCCGCAATCCCGATCTTAAAGTCTATGCTCTCCATGATTGCAGTCCCCAAGGAATCGGTTTAGTTCGCCATCTCCGCACTAGTCCTAAATGGTTTCAAGATAGCAATATTATAATTATTGATATTGGATTAACACCACGCCAAATTATTGCTGCTAAACGCGGAATGTTTATTCAAACTTCTCCAGAATCGGCGCAAGCAGCAAAAAAATTATCTGGAGAAATTCTTCAAAATCTCTCTACTGAAGAAATACAATTTTTAGAATCTGGAAAGTTTGTGGAGTTGGAATCTTTTAGCCCCCAAAGAATAATTCAAATTCTGCAAAAAGGTATTGCTGGTAGCCAAAACATCGAAAATACTGACAGCGGCTTGTTTTTAGCCGATAATGCAGGAAATGATATCTACGTTGTTCAAAGTTTTGGTTAATATCAAAATCCGATTTGATTATTGAAAAAATTGGCATTGCTGAATTTGAATATGAAATTCAAAAATTAACTCTTCTCAACTCTTACTCTCTGCGACTCTGCGCGACGCCACTTGCTTCAAGTCGGGGAACCCGCCCAACGCAGTGGCTCCTCTGCGTGAGTTAAATTCATATTTCCACTCACCAACGCCAAAAAATTTAAGTATCTGTAGGGTGCGTTATTGCGAAGCATAACGCACCAAATCCTTAAGAAGGGTGTCGTAATACGTATATTTCAAAAATCAAATATGAGTCCTATATCGGAATCCCATTAGCTGCGCGATCGCCAAAAGCCAACCCTCGGACTTCTGTTTGCGTCACCCTCAATCATTCTCCATAGTTTCAATTCAATATACTTGTGATCGACATTTCTTCGATGCTACCGTCTACAAGGTGACAGAGGATTTGAAAGGGTTTACTAACAATGAAATGTAGACACAAAGTCGGTTATGGTTTGACATCGCTGTTCGGTCTCAATTTAATATTTAGCTTAGTCGCACTTGATGGGGCAAATGGAACACCACCCAGAAGCCCAAATAAAAGTATCAATTGCGATATTTTAGTTGTGGGTGGGGGGCTATCCGGTGCGGCTACAGCTTATGAAGGATTACTCGCAGGACGAACTGTTTGCCTCACCGAAATTACTGACTGGCTGGGAGGACAAATTTCTGCCCAAGGGACATCTGCATTAGATGAACGTCCAACCCAACGGGCAAAGCAATTCTATTCTCGCGGTTATCTGGAATTGCGAAACCGCATTGAGCGTAAATACGGTAAACTGAATCCTGGTGATTGCTGGGTTAGTGAGTCTTGTTTTCTTCCCCGCGATGCTCATGCCATTTTGGCTCAGATGCTCAAAGATGCCGAAAAGCAGGGCAAAGGAAAGCTGCAATGGTTTCCTAACACGGTAATTAAGGATTTGGAAATCGGTGCTGATGGTAAATTAATTAATAGTGCGATCGCCATCCAACATCAACCAGCAAAAGACGCACCACCCCTTAACAGTTTAACTTTATCTCAAGTCATTGAAGACGCCTATCGCTACGATAACTCGTCTCTATTTACCAAAAATATTCTCCGTTTCATTCCCAAGCAAACTAAGGGAGATGCCCCCAAGTGGTATGTTGTAGACGCCAGCGAAACCGGGGAAATTATCGCCCTTGCTGATGTCCCCTACCGCTTAGGCATTGATGCCCGTTCTTACTTAGAACCTTCTGCTTCCAGCACCACCAACGATCCTTATTGCCCTCAAGGCTTTACCTACACCTTTGCAATGGAGGCAACTAAGGAACCGCAACCCCAGACAATGCCGCCATTTTATTTACAATACTCGCCATACTTTAGCTATGAATTAACACGACTGGCTAATTTTGACTTAGTTTTCACCTACCGTCGCATTTGGAGTCCCGACAAAGGGCAACCCACAAAATTTGGTGGTGTAACTTTTAATGCGGCGACGCCAGGGGATATTTCGATGCAAAACTGGACTTGGGGTAACGACTACCGCCCAGGAACAGCCAAGGATAACCTAATTTATACTCGCCAACAGTTACAAAGTACCGGACAGTTACAGCCAGGGGGTTGGATGGGAGGACTGCGGACAGAAACCCTCCGCAAAGGTGAAGAAAATGCCCTCTCTTACTATTACTGGTTGGTGGCTGGAACTACAGATTCTCAACTAGGAGAAGGTGTTAAGCAGCCGCGAACTAATAACCGCTTTCTGATGGGGCTAAAGTCGCCAATGGGCACAGTACATGGCTTATCGAAATATCCCTACATGCGAGAAGGACGCCGTATCATTGGCCGCCCTAGTTGGGGGCAGCCGGGAGGCTTTACTATTTGGGAAATTGATATTTCTCGCCGCAATTACAATGACGAATATTACCGCAAAACTCTGCCAGCAGATATGTATCGGCAATTAACAGCCGCACTAGCGGGGTTAGAAGCGACATCTGTAATTGCGGGGGAGATTTCACCAGACAAAGTAATGCGCCGGACTCGTTCTACCATCTTCCCCGACGCTGTGGGTATTGGTCACTACGCCATAGATTTCCATCCTTGTATGACCAACAGTCCCCCAGAAACCCCTGGTAATACAGAACGTGCAGGTGAAAGACGCGGTGCCGGTCAAGCTTATCCCTTCCAAATCGCCCTGAGAGCGATGATTCCCCAGAAAATTGACAATTTGCTGGTAGGAGGTAAAAGTATTGGCACTAGTCATATTGCCGCCGCCGCTTATCGAGTACATTCCTTTGAATGGTCGGCTGGTGCAGCTGCGGGAACCGTTGCTAGCTTTGCGATTAAAAATGCGATCGCACCTTACCAACTAGTCGATGACTTACCCAAACCAGAACCACAGCTAGAAGCACTCAAACGCTTGTTGGAAAAAAATGGTAACCCGACTGCCTTCCCGGATACATCTATTTTTAACCAAAACTGGGAAGATTGGCGATAAAGTATTGCGTGTTGGGTATTAGGTATTAGAAAACGATTTCTAGTTCCTAATTCCCAAAAACCTTTATTTTTGGCTCTATTTATTAACAGTTTCTTATCATAGAAGCAAGCCTGTAGACAAATTGATATCGATGCTTACTCGTATTAAAGACTTAGCAGCAAAACTAGCACCTCGCTTAATTGAAATTCGCCGCCACATTCACTCCCACCCCGAACTCAGCGGTCAGGAATACCAAACAGCTGCTTTTGTAGCTGGTGTTTTGTCTTCTAGTGGTTTGCACGTCCAAGAAGGGGTCGGTAAAACAGGCGTTATCGGCGAACTGCAAAACACTAGTCAAAATGAGCGTTTATTGGCAATTCGCACCGATATGGACGCTTTGCCAATTCAAGAGGCCACTAATTTGGAATATGCCTCTCGCACACCTGGTGTGATGCACGCTTGCGGTCACGATGTCCACACCACGGTGGGATTAGGAACGGCAATGATACTTGCCCAAATAGCAGAAGAATTGGGTGGTAAGGTGCGGTTTTTATTTCAGTCAGCCGAGGAAATTGCCCAAGGGGCAAGCTGGATGGTGAAAGATGGGGCGATGGAAAACGTCTCAGCTATATTAGGGGTTCATGTTTTTCCTTCTATACCCGCAGGTTCCATTGGGGTGCGTTATGGGGCGTTGACTGCTGCTGCTGACGATCTAGAAATTTTGATTATTGGCGAATCTGGACATGGGGCGCGTCCCCATGAAGCGATTGATGCCATTTGGGTTGCATCTCAAGTGATTACTGCATTGCAACAAGCCATCAGCCGCACCCAGAATCCCTTACGTCCTGTGGTGTTGAGCATTGGTAAAATTAATGGCGGCAGAGCGGCCAATGTGATTGCTGATAAAGTACAGTTATTGGGAACGGTGCGATCGCTTCATCCTGAAACCCGCGCCCATTTGCCAAATTGGATCGAAAATATTGTAGCTAGCGTCTGCCGTGCTTATGGAGCAAGCTATCAAGTTAATTATCGTCAGGGCGTACCTAGCGTTCAAAATGATTACGGTTTGACACAATTGCTACAATCAGCCGCAGAAGAAGCTTGGAGTAGCGATCGCGTTCAAGTCTTACCCGAACCGTCCCTTGGTGCCGAAGATTTTTCTATATATTTAGAACGCGTCCCTGGCTCAATGTTTCGCTTGGGTGTAGGCTACAAAGAAAGAATCGTTAACCACCCATTACACCATCCCCAATTTGAAGTTAATGAATCTGCCATTATCACTGGGGTTGTGACTATGGCTTACGCAGCTTATAAATATTGGCAACAGAATTTGGATTGTAAGCAATAGGTAATGAGAGTGTGGGAGGTGTGGGAGGTGTGGGAGGTGTGGGAGGTGTGGGAGGTGTGGGAGGTGTGGGAGGTGTGGGAAGTGTGGGAGGTGTGGGAGGAGAGGGAGGTGTGGGAGGTGTGGGAGGATAGTGAAGAAATCTTTCCCCCTTCTCTCCCCACACTCCCCACACTCCCCACACTCCCCCATCCCCCCACACTCCCCACACTCCCCCATCCCCCCACACTCCCCACACTCCCCACACTCCCCCATCCCCCCACACTCCCCACACTCCCCCATCTCCCCTTGTCCCCAGTCCTCAAAAATAAACAAAAACTCCTAACACATAGTGTTAGGAGTTGCTCTATTTACCTAGCAATTTCAGATCGCAACTAAGTCAGATTAGATCTTAGATTCAGTAACAACGCCTAATCTTTCTTGAATCCGGGCTTTAGCAGCTTTGAATTCAGTAGCGAGTTGCTCGCTTTGCTCGGTACTCAAGTTGTTGCGAATTCCAGCAAACATTGTGCTTTCTTCTTGACGAACGTGGTCGCCAACAATATCCATCAGTTCTTTGACTCTATCTTTAAATTCGGGTGCAGAGGGACTGATAGATTTAATTTGGTCTAACCGACGCTTCATATCGGCTTGTTCGTCATACAGTTCTTGGGTGTTGTCTTGCCCGTAGAAAGAACGTACTCTTGGGTAGACAACTTCTTCTTCAGCTTCAGCGTGAGCTGTGAGATCCTTGTAAATTTGACCGAAGTATTCTTGGATCTTTTGTGGATCGTTGCTTTGTAACAGTTCGGTAAACAGAGTATTTACCTTGTTGTGATCGAGGCGAATGACATCTTGGATATTCAAATCCTTTTTGTCACTATTTTGAGTGACAGCACTACCTACTACGCCACTTACCGCAGCCAAAGCATCTTGAACGCGTGCCCAAATTCCTTGATCTGCATCTTGTCCAGTTAGTTCGCGGACGCCGAGAATTTCTAGAATACCTTTGAGTTGCTCTTGGTGAGCGCGGTTTTCAAAGTTAACGGTATTCAAAGGCCCGATCGCCACTATTACATCAGCACCAACTTTTTGAGCGGCTTTGTGGACTATCAAACCACTCATTACAATTTGATGTTTCAGCAATTCATGTTGAGATACTTTTTCATATAGGCTTAGCTCTGAACCCTTAAACAATTCGCGAGCTTTTTCAATAAATTCTGTCACGTTTTTTTTGGGTTCAGCCTGAATGCCATACTGAGTAATTACAGTTTCCAAAACACCAAGATTTTTTTCATCATCTTTGATGAAATTGCGGATGCGATCGGCAATTTCGGAATCAAGTCCTTCTTTCAAAAGGAGTTGTTCATTTTCGATGACCAATTGTTGCAGCGCTTTGATACTTGCTAATTTCACAGCAATAGCATTGCGTTTCGTATCATCTAAACTAGCTACCATCCTGAGTTCTCCTCTAACAAAGTGTTTGGAATTATTGCTAATATCAGGTTTACATAGACGTTAGGGGGATTCCATCTTTCTTTTGAGCGATTGCCTTCACAACTGTGGGTAGAAAAATATCAAGTTTTTACTGCAAAATAAAAATATGAATCGGGGCGATCGCTTTGATTTGTAATTCCAATCAGGGCAACCTATTCACTATTCATTCAAGTTCAAGAGATTACCCATTCTGGAGCACAAAAAACTATGTCTCTAGGATGATTAAACTGCTCTACATTTCAATTGCATAATTAAGACAGACAAGATGTTCCAACCCCAAGACTTTAATCAAATTTAGATATACAAGGAAGCTGTGGAACAGCCGATGGATTTGCAATAGTTTTCCTAGATATGAACCACATCTACACATAGACGTAGGGACACAGCATTACTGTGTCCCTAACGCGTAGTCTATTCACCTGAAAATACCATCGAAAAAGCTCAACATCAAGAAACTTTTAAGCCTGTTCCCTATTCTCTGCCATAGACGCAATATTATAATAAATTGGTTTGTCTGAGTACTTAATTACTGCCCCATCGAAGGTGTGCGAAAAATTCTGCTGAATATAGGAATTCTGACCTTGGGTTGAGGTGCAGTTATATTAGCTTGAGAAACAGAAGTGTTACTCACTGTCTCAGATATCACAGTCGATTTGTTATCAGTAGAATTGACTAAATCACGCAATTGGATAGCAGAAGGTGAATTTGAAGATACAGAACTAATGTTGTCAGTATTTTGATTATCAGATTTTGCAGCCGTTTGAGCATGGCATGGAGCAATAGAGCAAGTCGAAATTGTTGCTAATACCAGCATTAGCAGCTTCCAAATATATTTTTGCATGGTGATTTGTCAAATTGGTTAATAAATATTCCAAGTTTTCAGAGCTTGTATTTGTTTTCTGTCTCAAAGGAAATCGCGATTTTACCCAGATAACTTATTGCGCTCTCAAATAAAGCCTGTTACCCATTTCTAGCTGTGACTAGAAATTAGTGCAACTTACAATATCAATAATTTAGTTATATTTGCTTTGATTTTAAACAGAAATATTACTGATTTAAAAAAAATCAATCTTCATCACAGCACTATCATTTTCTAGTTCAAATAAATTTCAATACAAAATTAATACATGTGAATTTTAATAATTTGTACTTTTGATGAAGTTGCTTCCGTAAATAAATACCTGTAAATGTTAAGGGACGGATAAAAACCTGAGTTTATTAGGTAAGTACCGAGAAAATTATTTGCCTATAAGCTTAAGATTTACAGCATTTTTTAGATAAATCAAGTACACAGGTAGGGGCGTACTGCTAAAACCCGTTTACTGAAAGCGTCTCTTAGAGAAGGGTACCACCGTACCCTACGGGTTCCGCAATTATCTGTACTTCACAAAGTTGCAATCTACTGCATGTGGATTTTTGAAGATTTACTAAGTAATAGGTAGAAGGGAAAAGCCAGTTGTTATTGGGGTTTTAAACTTTTGTAGTTTACATTAATTATGTCTACCTACTTATCCTTTTGAGAAACTTTACTAGCATCCGTTCAATCTTGGAAATTAAATTAGATTTTTCTGGTTTGTTGGCAGTTAACTAGTCAACAGGATGAGTGACTGTGCAATTTAAAAGCGTAATAGCTTAACATCCACACTTCTATTCTTTTAAGATTTATGAAATTTAGAACTCTCAAAAATCCCTTCGTACTCATACTAGTTAGCCTCTCTCTTTTGCAGACAGCTCATGCTCAAACTCCTGTAACTGAAACCTCCAAGTTATCTCAAGAAGCTTCTGTGCTTCGCAAACAGGGTGCAAATGGCTTGCAGATATTCCTCAAATCTCATGCCAATGAGTTAAACAACTATTCTTCAGGTAATGTTTTACCTTCTGCTGCACTGCGGACGGCTTTAGACGAACTCTGCCAACAACGGGACTGTTACGCCTCTCGTCTGTATTGGTATACAGACATCGAACAAGCCAAAGCTGCTGCCAAAATCAGCGGTAAACCCATTTTGTCTTTGCGCTTGTTGGGTAGACTCGATCGCGATTTGAGTTGTGCTAATAGTAGATTCTTTAGGGTAGCGCTATATCCCAATAGTGAAATTTCTCGGCTGCTTCAAGACCGCTTTATTTTGCACTGGGAATCAGTGCGCCCTGTACCGCAAGTTACAATTGATTTCGGTGATGGGCGCAAGTTGGAACGGACAATTACAGGCAATAGCATTCACTATATATTAGATGCATCCGGTCGCCCAATCGATGCAATTCCGGGGTTATACGGCCCTAAGGCGTTTCTACGGCAGTTACAGCAGGCTGAAGTAGTAGCAAAAAACTATAGCAAACTTACACCAGGCGATCGCGAGGCTTTTTTAAGAAAATACCACAGCGATCGCTACAATTCCATCCAAGCCCAATGGCTTGCAGACTTATCCCGCTTGGGTATTCAGTCTCCTCCAAAGTTAGTAGAATCTCCCAGTAATTCCACTCAACCACCAACAGCCCAAATCGCAGGTTCTCTGGCAGTTTCTAAAATGAGAGTTGAAACACCAATGCTCACTGCTCTCCAGCCCAATACCCAACAAAATCAAAAGGCTTTAGCTGAAATTACCGACCAAGAAACTTGGAACAAAATTGCTCAACTGTATGCCAGCGATGCCAAGTTAGATCGAAACAGCATTTCTTTAATTAAAGCTAAAAAGTCTCAACCTGCCAACACTCCAAAAGATAATTTACCGATAATAGTGAAAAATTTTGAGGCTGCAATGGCTTTAGATACAGTCAGAAATGAATATATATTGCACAGCCAAATTCATCAATGGTTTATGGAAGGTAACCAAACAAAGAATGTGAAAACGCTCAATCAGCAAGTATACGCCCAACTATTTTTAACTCCTAGTTCTGACCCTTGGTTGGGGCTTTTTCCTAACGATAGCTACAGCGCAATTGATAATGATGGCATTCGTTAAGTTAATTTTGGATTTGGGATTGGGAATCGCTTTTTCTATCTCGGTTAGAGTAGTGCATTTTTCAGCATATTTGTCAAAGCGATCGCTTATTCCGCATCTAGTTTGCATATCTAAATTTCCTGAAACTATTGTGGGGTGGGCCGAAAAGCCCGCCCTAATTCTGCAAATGATTTTGTTACAAGTAAGTGGACACAATTATTTAGAAGACGCATTTCGACTGCGCTCAATGCTCGAACCTTGAGAAAATGAGGGTTGAGTTTCGACTACGCGGTAATCGAGCGTTCGCGTAGCGTCTCGTAGAGAAGTCGAGATTCAACTTCCGCGAAGTCGAAACCCGGCAACCTCTTTTTTAGTTTAATTTAGTCCTTCTACTTAGCAATTCAAATAATTTTTGGAATACATGCAATACTGTTCGGATAAAATCCCCCCGCCTGTGGCGACCCCTTAAAAAGGCGGTAATTAGAAGAAAAAGTCCCCCAATTTATCGGGGGGTTGGGGGGATCTTCGAGGGATAAACACGTTAACTGAACCGTATTGGGAACACATGAATTATTCATAAGGACACAACAATGTTGTGCCCCTACCTAAGTGTCACATTCTTTTTCCAAATTAGTATTAGTCTTCTGTTTTTTATGCTTTAGGGCAATGCTGCATAGAAATAGGTAGGGGCGAACTATATGCCCCTACAGACAATTCATAATTTTGCCAAGATTTTTGTAAATAAATTTGGAATTGAATTGCCAATCTAAAATTGCAAATCTTAAATCCAAAATTTTAAGTCGGCACTAATTCTCCAGGACGCAACTTCGACCATTTACCCATTTCCCGCTTAAAACTCAAACAACCAACAACGTCCCATTCCATTTCAATCACATCATCTTTAGTCCGGATGTTGACGTTGATAGAAGGTTCATTCGGATCAAAATCTGGTGTTTCGGTCAAGTGGGGTTGTTGGTGCTGCCCTTCTACGGCATGATAGGTGAGACAGCGGTCTACATAGTGGCAGTTCACGCAAATACACATAATAGAACCAACTCCAGGGGCCTTTATTGTTAATCTAGCTTAAGCTGGAGTCTTATTCATTAGTTGCTGGGTTGATTTTTATTACAATGCATTCTTCTGTTGCTTCTACCCTAGCTCCCGAAAATTGGCCTTTTAGCTTGGTGTTATTGCCACAACCCGCTTATATGGTGGGTGGTGCCGTTCGCGATGCCATGCTTGGCAGAACTCGCGAATACTTGGATCTAGATTTTGTAATCCCATCTGACGCGGTAAAGGTAGCAAAAGCGATCGCCCATCATTATAATGCTGGGTTTGTCTTACTCGATGCACAACGACAAATCGCCCGTGTGGTTTTTCCCCACGCCACGGCTGATTTTGCCCAACAAGAAGGAGACAGTTTAGAGGTTGACTTGCACAGACGGGATTTTACAATAAATGCGATCGCCTACAATCCCCACACCCAAGAAATCATCGATCCTCTACAAGGCTATGCAGATTTACAACAAGGCATTTTGCGAATGGTATCACCTGCAAACCTCGAAGACGATCCTTTGCGGTTAATGCGAGCTTATCGCCAAGCTGCCCAACTGAATTTTACTATCGAGCCAGCGACCCAAACCACAATTCGTTCTTTGGCATCACACATCAGCAAAGTTGCAGCAGAACGATTCCGGGTAGAAATCGGTTATTTATTGGCAAATTCTCAGGGTACTCCCTGGATAACAAGTGCTTGGGAAGATGGTTTAGTTAAACCTTTCTTCAAAAGCGCCACCCGTGAAAGTTTAAATAAACTAGCAGCTGTTGACGATGCAGCAGTTTTACTCGCTCAAAATTGGCAACAACTGGGAGTACAACTACAAGCATGTGTCCGGGATACCATCAAAACAACTTGGTTAGCCATTGCTAAACTTGCTTGTCTTGTCAACCCAGATCCAGAATTAGCAGAAATAGAATTACAGGAACTTACCTACAGTCGTGCTGAAATTCGCGGTGTAAGCACTGCTTTAAAATTATCCCCGCAGCTGAAAGTGGCAAATATGTCTTTGCGAGAACAATACTTTTTGTTCCAAGATGCAGATATTGTGTTTCCTGCCACGGTAGCACTAGCCGTAGCATCTAATAATTTGGTAGAGGCGATGTCTGGCAACAAGCAGCTAAACACAGCAGTCGCTACAACAGAGGAAGCCTATGCAACGCGTTGCCTTGTCTTTGCACCTTTAATCAACCGCTACCTTAACCCTGACGATCTGGTCGCTCATCCCACTACATTAGTCAGTGGGAAGGAGTTGATTATAGCACTAGATATTCCAGCTTCACCAATAGTAGGCAAATTGTTAACAGAAATTGCGATCGCACAAGCTGAGGGGAAAGTTTCCACAGCAACAGAGGCGATCGCATTGGCACATCAGTTGATTGAGGCGGAGGGGCAGAGGGGCAGAGGAGCAGGGGAGGCAGGGGAGACAAGGGGACAAGGAGAGAAGTTGGAGCGGAGGAAACCTCCGCTCCAAACTTCGGAGGACAAGGGGAGATAGGGAGCAGAGGAGAGTTGTTGTACAAGTTCTTTCTTCTCTGCCCCCCTGCCTCTTTCCTATGCCCAATGCCCAATGCCCAATTATTATTTTATGCATAACCTAACTTTCTTTTCCGATTACTTAGTTGCGAGTCTGCGTCTAACTGTACCTCTAGCATTTGCCGCACTTGGCGGGTTGTATTCGGAACGTTCGGGAGTGCTAAATATTGCCCTAGAAGGGATGTTACTGACTGGAGCTTTTAGTAGTGCCGTTGCTACTTTTTACACAGGTAATGTTTGGGTTGGTGTCTTTGCAGCTTTGATTGCTGGGGGTTTGGTTGGTCTACTTCATGCTTTTTTGTGTGTAACTTTGCGTGTTGACCAGCTGGTATCAGGTTTAGCAATTAATCTCGTAGCTTCAGGGATGACATCGTTTCTGGCGCGGTTGGTGTTTAGCGGTGCTAGTACTCAAAGATTACCGGGAATTGAAGCGATAGTTATTCCTGGTCTTGGTAATATTCCGCTGTTGGGGCCGTTGCTATTTCAACAAAATATTTTTGTATATTTACTAGTTTTATTAGTAATTATAAGTACATATATTTTATTTCGTACAAGCTTTGGTTTGACTTTACGAGCGGTGGGAGAACATCCTCAGGCAGCGAAAACAGCTGGAATAAACGTAGAATCAGTGAGGTATTGGGCGGTGGCGATCGCCGGCTGTCTTGCAAGTTTGGGAGGTGCGAATCTCGCTTTAGTGCAAGTAAGATTTTTTACGGAAAACATGAGTGCTGGCAAAGGATTTATTGCGATCGCCGCTTTAATTTTTGGTAGGTGGCATCCTGTAAGCACTGCTTTGGCTTGTTTGTTATTTGGCGCTACAGAAGCCTTGCAGTTGCGAATTCAGGCGTTAGGGGCAAATATACCTTATCAATTTCTGGTGATGTTACCTTATGCGATCGCAATTTTGGCATTGGTAAGTAAGACTGGTAAATCTGTAACCCCAAAAGCATTAGGTATTCCCTATTTGCCTGAAAATCGCGATCGGTAGGGGTTTAGGAATACTAAATACTTATAAAGTATGTGCTTTTTAGAACACATTTTTTATCAATATGTAATTTTAAATTAACAGCGATCGTTTATTCCACTTTTGCGGGAACACTAGATAAAACTTTTTAGTCGTTAAGCAAGCACAGATTGAATATTGAAGGCTTAACTAAAAATTTAGAGGTCAAAAAAATCAGAATTCATTAGTAGAAAAACCATCGCTAATTGTAGGTCGCTAGATGTTTTATTTAGCGAGTAATAATTATGTGTACTTATCTCCAAAAACTATATAATTTCCGTGCTAATTCTGGTTGATGACACTGCACTTTGTTGAGACGTTTTTATGAGCCAACTATATTTTATCTCAGTATATAAATGTAGCTTAAGTAGACCGCATCAAACTAGCTTTCAGTAAGTTTGATGTGTGTATGTCCCTTGCCCTGAGCTACTTAGCGCTTTCTAATCAAGAGCTTGAGAGTTTAAATTTTCTAAAAATTATAGTTCGCAAACTTATACTTAATTTCATCGTCAATAAGTTAATTATTTGACAAGATAGAGCTTACAAAATAAGCTCTAACGATACAAACTTTGTCGAAAAAATTACAAGTTTGATATAAAGAATTATTTCAAAAGATACAGGATTTTTACAAAATTTTTCTGAAAATTTTTCCGGAATTATTTATCACAAATTTGGAGCTAACACTGTACAAAATACTCAAGTTAGGTGAGTAATGAATAGTCAAATTTTTCAGAAAAGAAGTGTTAACTTTGTTAAAGCTTTTCTAGCTGCGGCAACACTGATTACGGCTTCCATAGGCCCGGCTCTTGCTAACGACAAAGTTGAAATTTTAGGCGCACAATATGGTGGTAATGGTTGCCCCGATGGTTCTGCTAGCGTCAGCGTCAGTCCCGATGGTCAAGAGCTAAGTATTTTATTCGATCGATTTATCGCTGTGGGGAATAAGTCAGCAGAAAGACGCAAAAGCTGTAATTTGAGCATTCCGATTCAAGTACCGCAAGGCTTTCAAATTTCCCTATATGACGCCGATTATCGGGGGTATGTTGCTCCCTCTACAATTGGCAGACTCAGAGCCGAATACTTTTTTGCTGGTCAGCGCGGCCCTGTTTTTTCTAGGGTGTTTAACGGCGAAACTGACTACAACGTTCGAGACCAGTTAGTGACTGTGGCTGATGTCTGGTCGCGCTGTGGCGACAGTGTAAATATGCGGGTAAATGCTGCGATGACCGCCAGTGGTCAAGGGATGGCTACTGTTGACTCCTTTGACCTTGCCCATCGTGGTTTGGTTTATCACATCAAATATCGTCAGTGTCGTTAAGTTTTTTCCAAGCTGGGAGTAACCAAACTCTCAGCTTTGGAAAGGCTAATTGACACGCAAGTAAGTAGTGGATAAGGCAGGGGGTCAGGGAGCAGGAGGTAAAAGGATTTGAGCTTGTTTACTTTTATTTACACAGTTTGGTTTTATGTGCCGACTTACTTACAACATTTTTATTTTTACTTTATAAATAGCCTTTAACTGTCAATCTGCTGCTAAGTCAATCAGTTAAATTTTTGAAGTTTTCCTCGAAGATACATTTCAGGTAATAGATTTTAAAACAACAATAATTCCAGTACGACCTGTTGCTAAATTTGTATTCGTCATCAAGTCAAGGACAGGTTTACCAACAATTTGCTCTATTATTTTTTTCAATTGTGGTTTAATTAATTTATCTAAATATAATCGGACTTGTTCGGCTAAGTTGTCATAGCCTCCTTGAAGTAGAGTTTCTTCAACGCGCGTAACAGAGTTTTCTAAAGAAATTACAATTTCGGTATCAAAAAAATGGCAAATAATTTGGGTAGGAGGCTGTCCCAATCTTTCATTATATAAATTTTTAACCTGGTCTGATATTTCTGTTTCTAGTTGTCCAATAGTAGGTTGTATCATTAGTAGTTAAAGTAGAATATTCATTTTTAGAGTCTCCAAGTTAGGAGTTTTGAAAATTATACTATATCAGGTAATATTCTGAGAATTGTATCGATGCTTTAGATTAAGTTCGTGTATCAATGTAATGTATTTAAGATGACTTTTCAGGAAAACAATCCCACATAGTAGAAGTGTCAATTATTAATCAATGATGTGTATTTAATTACTACTCGTTCGTCTTTAGCTCTATGAGTAATTAGTTATTTTGTACCAAACAAGCGATCGCCTGCATCTCCCAATCCTGGGATAATATAACCATGCTCGTCCAAATGCTCATCAATGGCAGCAGTATACAGCGGTACATCAGGATGCGCTTGGCAGAAACGCTCAATACCTTTCGGTGCAGCAAGTAAGCAGACAAACTTAATTGATAGCGGATTAGTTGATTTCAGGCGTTCCACAGCTGCCACAGCTGAATTCCCAGTAGCCAGCATTGGATCGACCACAAGCATATCGCGCTTGTCAACATCATGAGGAACTTTGAAATAATACTCAATAGGAATTAGAGTCTTGGGGTCACGATATAAACCAATATGCCCCACCCTTGCTGATGGTATTAACTCTAACATCCCATCCAAAATTCCTTGTCCCGCACGCATCACAGAGACTAACACCAATTTTTTATCGGGAGCCAGCATTGGTGCATTCATCGAAGCTAATGGTGTTTGAATTTGTTCGGATTTCAGCGGTAAATCTCGCGTGACTTCATAAGCCAATAACAGGCTAATTTCTTTGAGAAGAGTGCGAAATTTCGTGGTGCTGGTTTCAGCTTTCCGCATCAGCGTTAGTTTGTGCTGAATCAAGGGATGTTGAATTAATGTTACTTGGTTGTGCATATTTTGTAGTTTGTTGACTGTCCACGGTTAACAATCAACGATTGCTATAGCTACTTGCGATAAAATTTGATAGTTAAAATACTGTACCATCACTATCTATTTGGATAGGTGATGTACCACCTGTTCTGAGTTCAGCGGCAATTTTTCGCCCAGCCGTCCATGTTCCACCTTGGAGAATTTTCACTAATGGCATTTCTTCGGGAGTCATATGCAACTTTTCGCGCACTGTAGTGGCAATATAATCTAAGAGAATCACCGTCAAAGCCCGCCATTCAACTATAACTTCTGACGCTACTGAATGGGGCGATCGCCAAATCTCTAAATCTTTCACATTAATAAGTCCCAAATCAATACACAATCCCCCATTTCGGTATTCTGGTAATCCTGTAAGGGCATCTAAACCTGTAATTATTAAACCGAGTTCCTGTAGTGGTTCTAATAAAGAATATGTCAGCCATTGAGACAATTTGTGAAAAGGTACTAAACCATCATCGCTAACAGCTGGATGTCGCCAAACATCTCCCAAATTTACCCCAGCAACTTCTAATCTCCCAGGCCAAATTTCACTAAATCCTTCTAAAGCTCCACTAAAAACTGTTGCAGCTGCTAACTGTCCATTTTCAGATTTACCCAAAAGATAATTTACCAAATTCCCTGGACGAGGGTTTTCGTTACCAAACAAATTAGGTGAAGAGGCTACAGCTTGTCCTAATTTTTGCAATAATTTTAAACGCCCAGAAATTCCCACTAGACGATTTTCTGCGTTTACCTGAAAACCTGTGGCGAGTTCTGCTTCTGTAAATCCTTGCAATTTTTGAGCATCTACTTGGGGCAAATTATGGCTGGAAAAAGCACCTTCACAAAACATTTGAAAACTGGCTACAGCCAAACCTTCCGATCGCCCCAATTTTAACCCAGTTTCTTGTTCGTGATAACGCCAGTTGTTACCCGCACCCGCATCCAACAACACACTAACAATTGCCAAATCAAACTTAGCAGCAGCTTTTTCCAGAGGCGTTAGTCCTGCCAACTGAGTATCTAAGACAGCTAAACGCGCTACACCCCCAGCCTCAAAATGTCGCCAACGGCTATGAAATGGAATTTGCAAATCTGGGTAATCACAACGCATGACTTCAATTACATAATCTGCAACTTTTGTCAATTGCGTTAAATCGCAATTAAAATAACGCGATTTTCCCTCATTCGCCATTGTAAAGAGTTGGCCGCATCGTTCCCGAATCGCCACTGGGGAACGAAGATATGTAATTAGTTTATGAGTCATTAATCATTAGTCATTAGTCATTGGTCATTGGGCATGGGTCAAGCAGCAGGTGTGGGAGGAAGGGGAAGAGGGGGAAGCATAAATTCTCTTTCCTCCCACACTCCCCACACTCCCCACACTCCCCACCTCCCTACTCTACCAAGCCTCGACCTTTCACCTCAGCCAAGCCATCAGCATCTAAGACATCGCCTGTGGTGTAATATCCAGCGGCTTTTTTCGCCTCGATTTCTACGCGTGCATCTTGGGGAATTAAATCTTCTGGGATTGGTATTCTTTCTACAATCTCAATTCCCGCCTGGGTGATGGCATTGTATTTCATATTACTCATGGACACCATGCGGTCAATGCGGGTAATACCCAGCCAATGTAAAACATCTGGCATCAATTCTTGGAAGCGCATATCTTCGACGCCAGCGACACATTCGGTGCGGGCAAAGTAGGCATCAGCGCGATCGCCTCCTTCTTGACGCTTCCTAGCGTTGTATACTAAGAATTTTGTCACCTCTCCTAAGGCGCGGCCTTCTTTACGACAATAGATAATTACACCCACCCCGCCTGACTGTGCAGTTTGAACGCATACTTCAATTCCATGTACCAAGTAGGGACGACAGGTGCAAATATCTGAGCCAAATACGTCAGAACCGTTGCATTCATCATGAACTCGCACGGCTACGGGTTTATTGGGATCGGCGATCGCAGCAATATCGCCGACAATGTATACTGTCACGCCTCCAATTGGCGGCAAAAACACCTCCAAATCCGAACGCGTCACCAATTCCGGAAACATCCCGCCGGTTTGTTCAAATAAAGCGCGGCGCAATTGCGCCTCTGAAATGCCAAAACGCTTGGCAATTCCTGGTAAATACCAAACTGGTTCAATGGCGGCTTTAATGACAACTAAATCGCCACCCGATTTCATAATTTTGCCATCTACCTGCAAGCGCCCTTTGTCTATCGCATCTTGCAGTTCCGGCATATTAATGTGAGCTTTCGTGATGGCGATGGTGGGACGAATATCATACCCCTGTTGGTAATAGGATGAAAATACCTCAGATGCGATCGCCCCAAATGGATCGAGAGATACTATCTTCTCGGCATCAAACCAACTGGGGTAAGGGCCGATATGCTCTACTGGAGATGTATTTGTCAAATCGGCTCTCCGATCTGACTGCAAAGCACCGCTAGCCACTGCTAGAGCGCGATAAATCGCATAACTTCCAGAATGAGTGCCAATGACGTTGCGATGTGCTTGCTTAGTCAGAGTGGCAATAATCGGCCCCCTTTGCATGGGATCGTCTGCCCCCCATTGAATGGGAACTGGCTTAGGGCCAAAGCTACTAGGATGGGAAGTAAGAACAATATGCCTGGAAACGTCGTTTTGCTTTGGCATAGTCGGGAATTTTTTGTAATGTTTTTATGAACTATTAGTTACTAAGGAATTGTCAACTACCTATAGTTAGTTTTTATTTTTAAAAGCGTGACATCCCTACCAACAAGCAGTTATGAGTTTCAATATCGAGTTTGGCATCAGTCATGTCGAATACAAAAAATAACACAGAAATTTCATAAATAGCAATTAATCTCCGTAAATTTAAAGATGACTTTAAAAATGTTTGAGACGTTAATTTTTGTGAGAAAGTAAAAATAAAGGTATATTCACCGATCTCAAATTCATGGATTCTTTATCAATCAATTCCTTACTTGAAGAGTTAAAAAATCCCGATGCTACAGTCCGCGAACAGGCAACCAGAAAAATCTGGCGAATCTGGTTTCAGCAAAAGGGAATCTATGGGCTAGAAAGGATAGATCGCAGTCAAAAATTACTGGATGCGGGCGAAATTACTGAAGCTGAAACAGCACTGACGGAACTGCTCAGAGAACAGCCAGATTTTGCTGAAGCTTGGAATCGGCGAGCTTTTCTTTATTACAGCATTGGCGATTATCAAAAATCTCTGGCAGATTGTCAGATGGTTGTGCAGATAAATCCAATACATTTTGGTGCCCTTCATGGTATGGGCTTGTGTTACGCAGCACTAGGAAGATATGGCGAGGCAATCCGCGCTTTTAAACGCGCTCTCGAAATTCAACCCTATTCGCTGGTGAATCAAAAATTGATTCTAGAATGTACGTATAGATTGAGTTACGACGGTAGATAGGAGAGAGCATCATACTTTTTTATGAATCCGTCTTCACCCTCATCAGCAACAAATCATCGCCTCACTCGCCGTGATTTTATTCAATACGGTTCTATCTGTATTGCTAGCAGCTTAATTGCAGCTTGTACTAACAACAACCAACTGCCAACGAAAAGTTCTGGGTTGGACAAAGTGACATTCGGCACAAACTGGATAGCACAAGCAGAACACGGGGGATTCTACCAGGCGATCGCCACTGGTATTTACAAAGACTACGGTTTAGATGTCACTATCAAAATGGGCGGCCCCCAGGTAGGTAGTGGTACTCAATTGTTGATGGGGGGTGCGGTAGATTTTTTTATGGGTTACGGCATTGATGCCGTGAACGCCGTAGCGCAAGGTATTCCCAAAATCACAGTCGCAGCAATTTTTCAGAAAGATCCACAGTGTCTCATCGCCCATCCCAACACAGCGATTAAAACTCTTGCCGACCTCAAAGGTAAACCGATTTATGTCTCTGCTTCTGCTAACGTTACCTATTGGCCTGTTCTAAAAGCTAAATATGGTTTTAGCGACGAGCAAAAGCGTCCTTATAACTTTAATCCAGCTCCTTTTCTCACTGACAAAAATTCAGTACAGCAAGGTTATATCACATCTGAACCCTTCGCTATTCAAAAGCAGGGCGGGTTTAAGCCAATAGTATTTTTATTAGCAGATTTTGGTTACCAAACTTATGCAACTACTATTGAAACCAAAAAAGAACTCGTAGAAAAAAACCCAGATTTAGTGCAGCGATTTGTGGATGCGTCAATTAAAGGTTGGTACAGTTATTTGCAGAATCCGCAACCAGGTAACGAGCTAATTAAAAAAGATAATCCGGAAATGACAGACGAGCAAATTACCTACGGTATTCAAAAGTTAAAAGAATATGGAATTATTATTTCGGGCGCAGCAGAAACACAAGGTATCGGAGCAATGACCGAAGAACGATGGAAATCCTTCTTTGACAGCATGGTTAGTGCAGGAATTTATCAACCCAACGTCAATTACAAAGATGCATTCACTTTGCAATTTGTAAATAAAGACGTAGGATTTTATCAAAAAGTTTAAAAAGAAGAACTTAATAGCTGATTCGTAAACAAAACGTCAGTTCGGGTTAAGACTATTTTGCTGTTTATTCTACGAGATAATATGGTTTTTAGCCAAAGAGAAAATCAGGGTTTTAGCTTATCCCGAACTCAGGTTAATTAAGCATTCGAGATCGCTTAAATCACTTGGGTAGGGTTTGCGGTGCGGATTCTCAATTGCTGGTAGACGACTCATTGGCAAGAATATAACTGCATTCGACTTAGCCTATAACCTGAGTCAAGCTAGATTCATTTCTCTTTAGATTTTCTTTACGAATCAGCTCTAAGCACTCTGATGAGCTTAAGTTTATTAACATAGCTGGAAAGATTAGCGCCGACTTACTTATTTGAAGGCGATCGCCAGACTTTAACTGTATCATCTGCACTACCACTCACAAGAGTCTTGCGATCTTGACTTATAGCTAAAGCAACAACCTGCTTGGTATGTGCAGCGATGGTATGCAGTAGTTTTCCAGTTTCCAGATTCCACAGTCGGATTTCCCCATCCAAACCACCACTAGCGATAATTTGAGCATCGGGGCTGATGGCAACTGCTAAAATCGAGTAAGAATGTCCCGACAAAGTACGAATTAATTCACCAGTTTTCAAATCCCAGACTTGAATTTTCTTGTCAAGACTACCGCTAGCCAACAAGCGATTATCTGGACTAATAGCTAAACAAGTTACCCAACTTGCATGTCCGTTGAGAGTGTAAAGTTGTTGGCCAGTGCTGAGATTCCATAAGTGGATAGTTTTATCCGTACTACCACTAGCAAGAATCTGTCCGTTAGGACTGATGGCTACTGATAATACTGGCAGTGTATGTCCATAGAGGGTACGCAACCGTTGACCGCTAATGAAATTCCACAACCGGATAGTCTTATCTGTACTACCTGTAGCGATAGTTTGATTATCAGAACTAATGGCAATCGCATTATTCCAAGCTACGTAGCCGTCTGCTTTCAGACTGCGAATTTGTTGACCATCATTCAGATTCCACTGCTTAATTGTCTCATCTAAACTACCACTAGCCAAGCTCTGACTATCCGGACTGATTACCACCGATAAAACTGGGAGTGAATGCCCGTAAATTGTGCGGATGAGTTTACCAGTTTGCAGATTCCATAACTTAATTGTTCTGTCATGGCTGGCACTAGCGATGGTTTCTCCATCAGGTGCGATTGCTACAGATGAAATTGCCTCAGAATGACCAGTTAAGGTATTTACCAAAGCTAGATTTTTCGCCCATTCTTCAGCAGGATTTGATTTTACTATAGTAAACAAGTCACCGCGAGTAAAATACGGAATTACTAATAAAATTACCGCACTAGCAGCAATTGCTCCGATAATTACCATCACCACAGGCGAGGTGTTGCCAAAACTAAAGCGACGGCGTGTTTGCGATCCTATTTTCAAATTTGCAGAATTTTTGGTAGGATTTGACTTGGCTTGAGTTTTCATAGCACGTTCAATTTGTGCTAACCGTTGCAAAATCACATTGGTACTTTGGGGACGTTGACTTGGCGATCGCTTAATTAAATCATCAATTAAATCTGCTAATAACGGCGATATTCCCGGAGCGAAATTTCGCCATAGTACTTCATCTGTATTGATATCATAAATATCTGGGTCGTTCGGTAATTTACCTGTTAATAAATACACAAATGTCCGACCGATAGCAAAGAAATCAGATGTTAAAACCGCTTGTCCATTCAGTTGTTCTGCTGGTGTGAATCCCGGAGAATTTATTCCTGTTACTTGCCCAGCCGCTTGTTTTAAAATATAAGTTTGTGTAACTTCTCTCACTGCTCCAAAGTCAATTAATACCAATTGTCCATCAGCTTTGATCATGATGTTAGACGGCTTAATATCTCGATGAAAAAAGTTTTTTTGATGCACTTGATGCAGAATAGTAAATAATTCAATTAGCCATTCCAGTGCTATATCTTGATTGATGGGGCGTTGATTGCGCTGTTGTAAATATTGGTCAAGGGTTAGTCCCTCAATTTTCTCCATTACCAAACAGTGCAAAGGCTCTTGACTATTATTAGGTAAAAAAGTAAAGTATCCTTCCCCCTTAGGAATACCAGGATGATTTAGCTGAATCAAGACTTGAGCTTCTTGCTGAAACAGCGATACAGCCTTGGGATTATTATGTAATAGAACCTTTAAAACTTTTGTTGTACCACTGCGTTCAATTACCTCGTAGGTCTTACCAAAGCCACCACCTCCTAACAGGCTAACAACTCGATAGCGCCCTTCTAGTAACAATTCCGATCCACAACTTTGGCAAAATAACGTAGAGTTATGATTTTCGGGGTTTTGGCAGTGATAATTAATACACAAGCTCATCGTTTTTTCATATAATTTTTTTTACATATTATTCCCACAAGATTAGGTGATTATATTTTAAGTAAATTGTCATGCACCTCAGCCAAATATGGAAATAAAATCTCGGCGGTTATGATAATCTTATACTATAATTTTGACATTAATATTGAGTATATTTAAATACAGTATTCAGTGAAAACAAGAGGCATGAGATGAGCCAGCTATATGACTCTGATAATGGAATCTGTGGCATCAACCGCCGTCAATTTCTCAAGTATGGCTCAATGGCAATAGGCACTGGGATACTAGCAGCTTGTACAAACAACAGCAAAACAACAACAGTAATTCCCTCTGCTAACTCAGGAACTCAGGGTAAACTAGATAAAATTAATTTTAGTATCCACTGGGTGGCAGAAGCAGAGTATGGTGGTTTCTACCAGGCTTTAGCTACAGGTATTTATAGAGATCATGGATTGGATGTTACCATCAAGCCAGGTGGTCCAAGGGGTAATTACACCTTATTATTGATGGGGGGATCTGTTGATTTAATCATGGGGCATAGTGGCGATGCAATTGGAGCCTTAAAAGATGGTGTTCCCTTGATTACAGTAGCTGCCATGTTTCAAAAAGACCCCCAAGTTTTAATTGTCCACCCAGGTACGGGTAACGACTCCCTAGAAAAACTCAAAGGCAAGCCAATTTTAGTTGGTTCTGGTGGTGAAGCCACCTACTGGCCATTTTTGAAAGCTAAGTACGGTTTTACAGACGACCAGAAGCGTCCGTACAATTTTGATGTTCAACCATTCATTAAAGATAAAAGTATTATTCAACAAGGTCTTTTGACAGCTGAACCTTTTGAGATTCAAAAGAAAGGAGGATTTGATCCAGTAACTTTTCTGTTAGCAGATTATGGTTACAATGCTTATGGGTTTACAATTGAAACGACAAAAAAACTAGTAGAACGCAACCCTGATTTAGTACAGAGATTTGTTGATGCCTCAATAAAAGGCTGGTATAGCTACCTTGAAGAACCAGTTCCAGGTAATAATCTCATCAAAAAAGATAATCCAGATATGACCGATGAGCAGTTAAATTTTAGCCTTCAGAAACTCAAAGAATATTCTGTAATTACTGGAGGTGAGGCAAAACAGATGGGTATAGGTGCGATGACACAAGAACGCTGGCGATCATTCTTTGATAATTTGGTAAAAGCAGGAGTTTTCAATGCGGATATCAATTACGAAGATGCCTTTACCTTGCAATTTGTGAATAAAGGGGTAGGCTATTACAAGAAGTGAGCGATCGCTGTTATCCTTCAAACTTTTTGCATGAGTAACCGTCCCATTATCACACTCAGTCACATTACCAAAGTCTACGCCAATGGTACTGTTGCCCTGCAAGACTTGAATTTAGTAATTCCAGAGGCACAATTCGTTAGTTTAGTCGGTCCCTCTGGCTGTGGTAAAAGTACAGTACTGCGATTGATTGCCGGACTGGGGCCTATGAGTTCTGGTAATATTAACTGGGGCATAACTCAGCAAGCAAAAAAATTGGCTTTTGTTTTTCAAGATGCTGCACTCATGCCTTGGGCAAACGTTTGGGAGAATATACGCCTACCACTAAAGTTGGCGGGAATGTCTAAAAAAGAGAGCCAAAAATTGGTGCAGCAGGCATTAACGCTGGTAGGATTAGAAGGTTTTGAGGAGAACTATCCCCGCGAATTATCTGGTGGGATGAAAATGCGGGTATCAATTGCTAGGGCATTAGTAACTCAGCCAAATGTCTTGTTAATGGATGAACCATTTGGGGCATTAGATGAAATTACTCGTAGTAAACTCAATAGCGATTTACTCGATTTATGGTGTCAACAGCACTGGACAGTGGTTTTTGTCACCCACAATATTTACGAAGCAGTCTATTTATCAAATCGAGTCCTAGTGATGGGGACAAGTCCCGGACGTATCATAGCAGATATCAAAATTGATGCTTCCTATCCCCGTGATGATGACTTTCGTACATCATTGCTGTATAACCAATATTGCCGTGAAATTTCTCTGCATTTAGCCCAAGGAATGAGATAAATAACCACAGAGGCGCAGAGAAAGAAATACGAAAATTACTCTCTATCTGCGTGTTTTTTGCGGTTCGTTAATTTGAACTTAAAACTTTTGAAAATGCTGTTTATTCGTTATATTAAGTCACAAAAGACACTGAATAAATTAATTTCTGCTGATGTTTTTGCACCGATCGCAGTTGGTATTGTAGTATTATTACTCTGGGATATCTTGGTGCGGGTAATGCATTTACCTCCTTATATCCTCCCAGGGCCAATATTAGTATTTCAAACCTTAATTACTGACTGGAATGAGCTTTTTCCATCATTATTAATTACACTGCAAATCACAATCTTGGCTTTTGTCGCTGCGGCAACTTCCGGTTTGCTGATGGCGATTTTGTTTGCTCAAAGTAAATGGATTGAACGCAGTTTATTTCCCTATGCGGTAATTTTACAAACAACTCCTATAGTAGCGATCGCACCTTTAATAATTCTTTGGCTAAAAAATAACACCTTTGCTGCCTTAGTAGTTTGTGCCTGGATAGTTGCCTTTTTCCCTATCGTTTCTAACACTACATTAGGACTCAACAGCGTTGACCGTAACTTACTCAACTTATTCCAACTTTACAAAGCTTCTCGCTGGCAAACACTACTATATCTCCGTTTACCTAGTGCCATGCCTTACTTTTTAGGTGGGTTAAAAATCAGCGGTGGTTTAGCATTAATTGGTGCCGTAGTTGCGGAATTTGTCGCCGGGACTGGTGGGGCGAAATCAGGTATTGCTTACCGGATTTTGATATCTAGCTATAACTTACAAATTCCTCGGATGTTTGCAGCACTATTTCTGACAACTGGGTTGGGTGTATTGATTTTTGTTGGTCTGAGTACTTTATCTGATTTTATATTAAGTAAGTGGCATGAAAGTGCTCTTAAAGAAGAAAACTAGATTGGAATTTGATTATGCTTTAGAGGTAGAAGAATTTCAAGAGTTAATTCCTGTAGCGTCCAAATTTTTTATTCAATTTCGATATTTCTTTGTTTCCAGTAATTCGGTTTGCGCTTACCATGCGCGATGGCAATAACCCAAATCACCTCTTCAAGCTCAGTATAAAAAATCAAATAGGGAAAACTTTGAATAGTATAACGACGTATTCCTTGAATTTTGTATGGAGTTCCTAAATTAGGATTTTGCTGAATTCTCATTACAGCTTTTTCCACTTCAGACAGTAAATCTAATCCCAAGCCTACTTTTTGAGCTTCATAGTAAGCTATTGCAGCATCAAGCTCCTTTCGCGCTTCGGTGTGGATAACAATAAACTTCACAAATACTTTTCTCGTAACTCAGAAAAAACTTGAGATGATGCTTCTCCAATGGCTGTTTTATGATTAATATCCTCTAATCGTTCGGTTAATTCATTATCCCAAGCAGTTTCTAGATTATCATCTATATCTTCATCTAGAGAATGAATTAAAAAGTAGGCGATTTCAGCACGTTCTTTTGCAGAAAGCTGAGAAAGTTCGAGTTTAAGTTTTTCGGCAGTTTCACTCATACTTTGAAGTCTTACCAACACATTCACAACTAGATTAATAATCTGAAAACAATGACTTAAAATTCAATATTGTATTATTTTATCAATTTTATAGACTTTAATACATTTTAATCTTAACAGGTGTTAACAAATCTTGAGTTTACTAAAATTAATTGTTTTTATCGATGCGTAATGTATTCTGATATTAAAGATGCCAAATGGCTGCAACAGAATTTAAGCGATCGCAATCCAGCAGAAGAATTAGCGATCGTGGGAGTAACACCAAATATATTGTTATCGGTTTGCAAGCTCCTTACAAGTATAAATATACAGATTATGGCTTAGGGTAATTAATAATAAGCTATGACAATAATCAACTTAGAAGCCCTGATTCATAAATTATGACAACCAACTTGGATGCCTTGATTAATTCTCTAGAAGGCATAGAAATTATTACTGAACCCGCCCAAGTGGCAAAATTATCCCAGGATTATCACACCTTTAGCCCGGTGCTTGTGCCGAAATTAGAGGGAAAAGTGGGCGATATTGTGGTGCGTCCCACTAATGAAGCAGAGGTTTTAAAAGTTGCGGCTACTTGTGCGAAATACCGCGTACCCGTAACCGTGCGGGGTGCTGGTACTGGTAATTATGGGCAATGCGTACCATTGCATGGTGGCGTAATTTTAGACATGACGCGGATGCAAAAGATTCTTTGGATAAAGCCAGGGGTGGCGCGGGTAGAAGCCGGGATAAAGTTGGCGGCTATAGATAAAAAAGCACGAGAAATCGGCTGGGAAATCCGCATGGCGCCCTCGACTTACCGCACAGCCACAATTGGCGGATTTATTGCTGGGGGGAGTGGGGGTATTGGTTCCATACAATATGGATCGTTACGCGATCGCGGTAATATCTTGGCACTGCGAGTGGTAACTTTAGAAGATGAACCCCAAGCGATCGAGTTGCGGGAAGACGATGTACAAAAGGTTAACCATGCTTGGGGCATTAACGGCATCATTACCGAAGTCGAAATTCCCTTAGGGCCTGCTTATCCTTGGGCAGAAGTCATCGTTACATTTGACGACTTTATCGCAGCAGCAAAGTTTGGTCATACCCTTGGCAATGCCGATGGCATGATTAAAAAATTGATTTCTGTCTTCGCATCGCCAATTCCCCAATATTTTCACACCTTACAACAATACATTCCTGAAGGTATCCATGCGGTATTTTTGATGGTTGCCGAACCGAGTTTAGAATTATTGCCTGGTTTGGTGCAGCGATATGGCGGCCAGATTACTTATGAAAAATCAGCCCAGGAAGCAGCTAAAGGTACGCCATTAGCAGAATTTACCTGGAACCACACCACGTTACACGCCCGGACTGTAGACACTGGAATTACCTACCTACAAAGCATGTTTCCTGCGGCTAAAAGTCTGCAACTTATAGAGCATATGTATAATCATTTTGGCGATGAAGTGATGATGCATTTAGAATTTTGTCGCGTCAATGGTGCTGTAGTTCCTGGTGGTTTGCAACTTGTACGCTACACCACAGAAGAACGCCTCAACGAAATTATGCACTATCACGAAGAACGCGGTGTGGCTATTGCCAATCCTCACACCTATATTATTGAAGAAGGTGGAAGAAAAGTTATCGATCCTGAGCAGTTAAAATTTAAAGAAATAGTAGACCCCTATGGTTTAATGAACCCTGGTAAAAGCAAAGTTCTGCAATGACAGCAGGATTCAGAAGTAAAACAGGCTTTATATTTGGCTAACAATCTTAGTTTGTCTACTTTACGTTTCTTGAAATCCGTTGTAAAAATTTGAAGTATTCTGAATTCTGAATACTGCGACTACGCTCAGTACAAGTTCTGAATTCTGACTTCTGAACATCCCAAAATCACCCATGATTGAAATTGATGGTTCTTACGGAGAAGGAGGCGGACAAGTTCTTCGCACTTCCTTAAGTCTAGCCGCTATCACTGGCGAACCGATACGGATTATAGGTATTCGCGCCGGACGCAAAAAGCCAGGACTAGCACCGCAGCATTTAACAGCTGTTCGTGCCGCAGCTAGAATTTGTAATGCCCAATTATGGGGTGATGCTTTGGGTTCGATGCAACTGGAATTTATCCCAGGTAGTGCTGTGCAAGCTGGAACTTATGCCTTTGATGTTAGTAAAGCACAACCTGGTGGTTCTGCGGGTGCGATCGCTCTCATTCTTCAGACAATTCTCCTGCCTTTAGCACTAGCACCAGGCAATTCCCAGGTAACGCTCAAAGGTGGAACTCATGTGAACTTTAGCCCCACAGTCACATACATCGAGCAAGTTTATCTGCGGATATTGCAACGTATGGGAGTACAAGCAAAAGTCAAATTAGGTGCTTGGGGTTGGTATCCCCAAGGTGGCGGAGAACTAGAATTGCAAGTTACTGGTGGTTGTCAACTTGGCGGGATCGATTTGTTGGAACGGGGGACTTTACAGCAAGTGCGCGGAGTTGCAGTGGTAACAGAATTACCTTCCCACATTCCCCAACGGATGGCCAATCGTGCCGAAAACTTGTTAAGAGAAGCGCATTTAAAAGTTGCTGTGCAAGCATCACGAGAAAAAGGCGTTGCACCAGGGGCGGGTATTTTTCTCACTGCTGAGTATCAAAACAGCTTAGCTGGTTTTGGTGGCTTTGGACGTTTGCGGTTATCAGCCGAAACAGTTGCGGAAATTGCTTGTCAGCAACTACTTGAGTTTCATCACACAGGCGCAGCAGTAGATGAACACTTAGCAGATCAGTTATTATTGCCAGCGGCTTTAGCCTCACAAGAAAGTCATTATCGAGTAGCCCAGGTGAGTAGTCATTTGACTACCAATGCTGGAGTAATTCAACAGTTTGGATTGGCGCAAATTAAGGTAGATGAAGCTCAAAAAAGAGTGTCGGTGATGCATTTAGGTCAATTCCATTGATGAATTTACCCCAGCCGTTGGTTTCGACTCTCTTCTGGAGCGAGACGCTACGCGTAGCTTGCTTCCCCGTAGGGGTACGACTCCGCTCAGGGCAAGTCGCTTAACCAACTTCATAGTCGAGAGTTGAGCGCAGTCGAAACTCGTCAGCGTTGGTATTTTCTTCCCTAGAAATCACCTTATACCAATTCAAATAATGTTTGCGACACATCAATTATCCGTAAGGGCACAACATTTTTGTCCCTCTACCCATCTGTTGCATTCTTTTTTCAAATTGGTATTAGCTACATGATGACTGTTAATTGAGTGTCAACCGTCAACACTCAACAGCCAATACGAAAAGATGTGCTGCGTTAGCCGATCGCCAACAACAATCAATCAATGGATAATTACACAGAAGCAATATTATGGGTGTTCAGGCGATCGCTGAGTAATTTGACCGAACAAGGCAAAAGTTAAAAGTTAAAAGGCACTCATAAAGAAAAAGAATAATGGTCACAGAGCAACTAAATTCATTTATGGAACGAAATAAAAACATTTATTTCGAGACGCATAGCGCGAGAAATAATACTTCCTTATTAAATCCCCTAAATTTATTTATGGGGATTATCTTTTTACTTTTTATTTTTTACTTTTTACTTCTTAATTTGGTTGCTTGGGGATAATCCCGATCTAATTTTTTTTAATGTGTTTCTAACTGTTTCTATGGAAATTTCCGTGATGATGTTTCTTTTTTTAATTTCTTCGGTTAATAGTCTCAGACTCCAATGCGCTCGTCCTGCGGGGGGGTCAGAACAACACAATGCGATGATTTGGGCTTCGGCATGACCATCTATTTTTGCCCTGACTGGCGGAGTTTTTCGTTGACTACGATTTAGGGCTGGTTGTTCGCCTTGCTCCAAAAATCTTTTCCTAATTCTTCCTACCGTATTGCGATGCAGGTTAAGGGCACAACTAATTTCTTCATCTGTCCATTTCTTCGTTGCACCCTCACCTTCATCACACATCAGTAGCACTTGTGCGTGCAATATTTTTTTGGCTGGGGCATATCCATTATGACTCAGAGATTCTAGTTTTTCCCTTTGCTGTGTATTCAAAAGTACTTTCTCTCTACGACCTCTTCCCATCGATTCCCCCCTTTTTTGGCGTTATCTATTGCACTATTTTAGTCTTGACACGCTACTACAGATACTGAGATTTTTTCAAAAATCAAATAGGAGTCCTATATATAGAATTGGTATTAGCTAACTAAAAAATTGTTAGTTCCACCGAAAAATTGTTAATTGCTGCTAAATCTTATAGTCGATAAGCTGATATTAAGAACATAAATTGAGATTTCAAAATGCGGTTTAAAAAGTTATATAGTAATGTTTTTGCAATCGTATTTTTCGTATCAATTACAGTTCTATTGAGTTCTTTAATATCAAGGAAAAAATCACATGTCTGCAAATAAAGGTCGCCGAGAAATTGAATCTGAATTGATCGCAAAAGCCTGGAAAGATGAAGCGTTTAAAAAAGAATTAATCAGCAATCCTAAAGCGGTGTATGGAAGAGAGCTAGGTCAAGAGCTACCCAAGAATCTCACAATTCGAGTAGTGGAGGAAACAGCAGATACTATCTATTTAGCACTTCCTAGAAGTCCACAGGTTTCTGAAGAGTTATCTGATGAAGCTTTGGAAGCTGTAGCAGGAGGATGGCATTTTGTAACTTCTGGAGTCATAGCAGGTTCTCCTTAGCGGTATTTCAAAAATATTAAAATATCTCTGAAGATGAACTCTAACTACCAAAGCTAAAACAAAATAGGCTTACTGTAGCTTAATACCATCCAGTTAAGCCAAAATCCTTGCTAGAGACGCGAAATTCGCGTCTCTAAAATTCAAATATTCAGTACCAAAAATTAAAGTATTTTAGTAATGACTTAACAACAATGAAAACAAAATTATTAAGTTTAAGCCATACAAAACGTTTCATAGAAAGATATCATGCAGATCCAAATTTTAGAGAGCAAGTATCTAGAGATCCGTATAGAGCTATTATTGATTACAATATCAAAGCAGATCCAGAAGAAATAAAGGCGTTATGTGATACAGAGTTTACTAAAGAGAACGAAAATAAATTTTCAGATTCTACTTTTTTAAGAAATTATTGGGAACTTGCTGAACAAATTAGACCACAAAAAATTAGGTCTATAGCAAACAGTCCCGCTAATTCTCAATTTAAAGCGTGGCGATCGCGACAAATTGCTCGCACTGAAAGTCAGTTTCTCAAGCCAGTTTGCGATTCAATTATTCATGCTCCTGTTTGTTTTGAACTCAATAAAGGATGTTCTGTTGGATGCTGGTTTTGTGGAGTAGCTGCACCTCGCCTCAGTGACATTTTCTTTTACACTCCAGAAAATGCACAATTATGGCGCGAAGTCCTTGAATTAATCAAAGAATTACTGGGAGAGGCGGCTGGTGCAGGCTTTTGTTATTGGGCAACAGATCCCCTTGATAATCCAGACTACGAAAAATTTTGTAGTGATTTTTATGAAGTTTTGGGAATGTTTCCCCAAACAACTACAGCTCAACCTTTGAAAGATCCATCTCGGACTCGATCGCTACTGAAACTTGCAGGTGAAAAGGGATGTCCTCTGGATCGTTTCTCCATTCTTTCCCTAAAAATGTTCAATCAAGTTCATGAAGAATTTAGTGCGGAGGAATTAGCATTTGTTAAATTAGCACTGCAAAATGAAGGTTCTAATACTACAAAAGCAGAAGCTGGAAGAACGCGAAAGCGAAATCTCAAAAAAGCAGAAAAAGATAGCAAAACTCCTTACCAAGGAACAATTGCTTGTGTAACAGGATTTTTATTCAACATGGTTGACCGTAGTGTTAAGCTTATCAGTCCTTGCAATGCAAGCGATCGCTGGCCGTTGGGCTACATAGTTTATGACGAAGCTACTTTCTCTGACGCCAAGCAGCTAAAAATTCTTCTTGAAAGAATGATAGGTGACAATATGCCTCTGACAGTTAGACAATCTGAGCTAATGAGTTTCCGTAGCGACCTGGAGTATGAAAGCCTTGCTGATGGTTTCCAACTATCAACCAATTTAAAAACTTTTAGATTTCGTTATGATTCCTATCTAAATGAGTTAGGTGAAATCATACATAATGGTGGCAAAACTGCCCAAGAGATTGTTTCTATATTTGACAGCCGTAATGTTTTGCCTGCTTATATATTTCACAATTTAAATCTGATGTTAGAAAAAGGAGTTTTAGACGATGAGCCAAAATCTAAATTATCTCAAATACTAGTTACAAGTTGATAATTTCTAGTTAACAAAAGCATTAAGCTGTGATTTTTTTTTAATGCTCTGAAACCTAATCTTCGATGAAGCTAGGGTGATTAAATGGTTGACCAGAAGCAAAATTTATTCCGCAAAGAGTCACTAGAGCGTTTATCTTCTCCAGAAAGGCTAGACCAACTCATGCAGGTGGTTAGCCCTAAAAGCTGGTTGCCTTTAACCGCCTTGGGTTCCTTGGTAGTTGTGGCTGCAATCTGGAGTATTTATGGACGCATTCCTATTACCGTCGAGGGTCGAGGAGTACTAATTTATCCGCGTACAGTGATGCCGTTACAGTCAAAAAGTGCAGGACAGTTAGCGGCTCTAAATGTGAATGTGGGCGATATCGTCAAAAAGGGAGATGTACTAGCAACGCTTGACCAGATCGATCTGCACAAGCAACTACAACTAGCGCGTGGGAAATTAACTCAACTCGAACAGCAGGATCGTAACGCTAGCTTTTTACAAACCCAGCGTCAGGAACTTGATAAAAAAGCATTCCAGGAACTTCGCTTAAGCCTCCAGCAAAGGCTAAAGATTGTGCGGGATTTGACACCGATCCTCAGGGAAAAGGGGCTAGTGTCAATACAAAGCGATCGCCAAAGCCTCCAAAAACGCTTGCAAACCCTCCAGGGACTACTTCCCACCCATAAAAAGAGATTGGATAACCGCCAAAAACTATTCACACAGGGAGCGGTTCCCGATGATATCGTCCTAGAAGCGCGGCAACAATACGATGATGCCCGTGCCAGCATCGATGAGGCTGAATCGCAGCTCAAGCAACTCGACCTCAAGGAAGCCGACGCACAACGGCAATACCTCCAGAATTTGAACGAAATCAAAAACATTCAAGCCCAGCTGCAAGAACAGAATACTAAAGCTGCCAGCGTCGCTCAACAAGACTTGCAAACTGCAACTAGCCGAAAAAACCAGATTCAAGAAGTCAAGCGAGAAATAGCCAAACTAGAACAAGAATTAGGCAATAACAGCCAAATTATCAGCCAACACTCAGGACGCATTTTAGAAATTACTGTTAATCCTGGGCAGGTGATTAATGCAGGAACTCGTTTAGGCAGCATAGACGCAGAAAATCCATCCAGCCAGCTGGTTGGCATAACTTATTTTCCGGTTGGGGATGGCAAGAAAATTCAACAGGGTATGACACTGCAAATTACGCCGCAAACCGTAAAGCGGGAACGTTTCGGCGGCATCGTGGGTACTATCACCGCTGTTTCAGCATTTCCGATTACACGGGAAGCAGCCGCTACTGTGGTGGGCAATCCAGAAGTAGTTGCAGGTTTAGTAGGCCAGAAGCAGGAAGGAGTCATGCAAGTATTTGCTGACCTCAAGCGCGACCAAACAACCTTTAGTGGCTACAAATGGTCTTCTTCCACCGGACCGCAACTGAAGATTTCTTCGGGAACTACTACAGTTGTTCGCGTCAAAGTTGAAGAGCGATCGCCAATTACGTTTGTTTTACCTATCCTGAGGTCGATCGGTGGTATCTATTAATTCTTCATCGGTGACACCGATTAATCCTTTTCAAGAGTTGCAAAAGCTACTGCAACCTCAAGGCAAGCGAGTAAAAACACCCACCGTTTTGCAAATGGAAGCTGTGGAATGTGGGGCTGCTGCTTTGGGAATTATTTTGGCTTACTACAAACGAATTGTGCCTCTGCCAGAACTGCGGACTCTGTGCGGTGTCTCCCGCGATGGCAGTAAAGCTTCTAATATCCTCAAAGCTGCTAGAAACTACGGACTTGAGGCAAAAGGTTTTAAAAAGGAACTAGATCGACTTCCAGACCTGCGCCCTCCCTATATCGTGTTTTGGAACTTTAACCACTTTTTGGTTGTGGAAGGATTTGGCAAAGAGTCGGTTTATCTCAACGATCCCGCCACGGGACCGCGGAAGGTGTCCCGGCAGGAATTTGACGAAGGGTATACTGGCGTGGCGCTGGTTATGGAACCAGGGCAGGAATTTCAGCAAGGGGGGCGTAAACCAAGCCTGATTTTATCTTTGTGGGAGCGGCTACAGGGCGCTACTGGGGCGTTGATTTACTGTATGGTAGCGGGATTTCTTTTAACAATTGTTGGACTGGCGATACCAGTATTTAGCCAAATATTTGTAGATGAAATCCTAGTTCAGCAACGATACCAGTGGTTGCGTCCGTTACTTTTGGCAATGGCGATCGCCACCGTACTTCAAGGGTCGTTAACGCTACTACGGCTGCGTTATCTGCGTCGTTTAAAAGTCAAGCTATCTGTAGGAATGTCCAGCCGTTTTCTTTGGCATATTCTACGTTTACCTGTTGGTTTTTATGCCCAACGGTTTGCAGGAGAAATTACTAACCGCACCAGTCTTAATGACCAAGTTGCCGATGTACTTTCGGGGAAGTTGGCAACTACAGCGATCGATACGGTCATGGTAATTGTTTACGTACTGGTTATGCTGCAATATGACAAAGTATTGACCTTGGTTGTAGTTTGCTTTGCTGCTGTGAATATCTTCACCTTGCGATCGATCTCTCGTCAGCGTAAAGATGCAAATCAGCGTTTAATCCAAGAATATGGCAAAGCTGCCGGAACATCTATAGCCGCTCTCCAGAGTATAGAAACCATCAAAGCATCTGGGTTGGAGTCAGATTTCTTTTCTCGCTGGTCGGGTTATTACACCAAGGCAATCAATTCCCAGCAAGAATTAGGAGTGACCAATCAAACTTTCTCCGTATTACCAACGCTTCTTTCTTCGCTCTCATCAATGGCTTTGTTGGTTGTCGGTGGTTTACGGGTAATGAATGGACATCTCAGCATTGGGATGCTGGTAGCTTTTCAAGGACTAATGCAAAGCTTTTTGCTACCTGTGAATAATCTAGTGAGTTTTGGCAGTACTCTCCAAGAAATGGAGGGGAATTTGATTCGCCTAGATGATGTGTTGGATAACCCTATTGGAGAGGCAGAGGGGGCAGGGGGAGCAGGGGAGGCAGGGGAGGCAGGGGGGGCAGGGGGAGATAAGGGAAATAAGAAAGAAATTTTCTCTTTATCCGCTTATCTTGTTCCTAAATTGCAGGGGTATGTTGAGCTAGAGAATATTACCTTTGGCTATAGCCGCTTGGAGCCTCCCACGATTGAAAAGTTTAATCTTTCGATCGCACCAGGACAGCGAGTAGCTTTAGTAGGTGGGAGCGGTTCTGGTAAGTCTACCATTGCCAAATTGATAAGCGGGCTTTACGAACCTTGGGAGGGAGAAATTTGCTTTGATGGTAAACCCAGGTTGCAAATTCCCCATCGCGTATTGACTAATTCCGTTGCTTTTGTGGAGCAGGAAATTTTGATGTTTGGCGGAACTGTCAGGGAAAATTTAACTTTATGGGATACCACAATCTCAGATAAAAGTCTAATGCGAGCTTGCCGCGATGCTGCCATTGACGATGTAATTCTCTCAATGTCTGGGGGATTTGATGCACAACTGAGCGAAGGCGCTGTGAATTTAAGTGGAGGCCAGCGACAACGCTTAGAAATAGCCCGCGCTTTAGCGAACAATCCTTCTATCCTAATCGTGGATGAAGCCACCAGCGCTTTGGATTCTGAGACAGAAAAAATTATTGACCGAAATCTGCGGCGTCGGGGATGCACTTGCATTATCGTCGCACACCGATTAAGCACCATCCGAGACTGCGATGAAATCATCGTCCTTGAGAGCGGAAAGGTAGTCGAACGAGGAACTCACCAGAAATTGTGGCAAATGGAAGGGATGTACTCAGAATTGATCCGAAGTGAGGGCGAAGCACTTCCAGGAGTTTAAAAATGGTCAACCAAGTTAAAATCACAGATTTACAGGGGCAAGCGTGCAGGCTTAAGGGCAATGAACCTATACTGCTGGACGATCCACAAGTTGTTTGGGTGGTTAAGTCTGGCTCCGTAGCCCTATTTGCTGTTAAGGAAGGAACTCGGCGTTATCTGTTTAGTTGCGACTCTAAAGAAGCTCTTTTCGGAACCCTTCCTAGTAGTTCGCCAAGCGAACTACTAGGCGGGGTAAAGGGGAAGGAGGAAGGGGGAAAGGGTTTAAATCCCTTACCCTTTTCCCTTTCCCCTTTCCCCAGCCCTCACCCAGCATTTTTGAGTTGCCAGACTACTAGTTCTGGCAATCAGCACCACCAACTTTTAGCAGTGCCGATTGGAGAGACGGAACTGGTGAGGGTGGATCGAGAATGCTTTCGGCAGTTAGTTGTTGATGGGGATGCCACAGTGATTAGTTTGGTAGAGGGCTGGCTTGAGCATATCAATGCTGTACTCTTGGACATTGCTACACCACCGATTCAAGTTCAGGCTGTCGGACAAGCACGATTTTCTTTGAACGATCGCCAGACTTTTCAACCCGAACCTGGTGCGATCGCTTGGGTACAAATTCACAAAGGAAGTCTCAGTTGGATGGGACTGCAAAAACTAACTCTAGACCCAAAAACGGGAATTTTTCCCCTCAGCGATCGTATGTGGTTACAAGCAATGGAGTCAGTTGAACTATCTACTCAAACCGCGATCGCAATTCGCAATGCTGATACCCTATTAGGAGGATTATCCCAACTTCATACTCAACTTCTTGACTATATTAGCCTCCTAGAGCAACAGGAAGCCCAGGCAGAACTACAGCGCCTTCAAGATCGAGAACACCTCAATCATCAAGTTACTGCTGAGGCTCTGGGCGAACTGGTATCGCCGCTATTGCCCGATAAAGCACCTTTTCTCTTGGAAGGTACACCTTTGTTAATTGCTGCTGGTGCGGTAGGAAGATATTTAGGTATAACAATTCGCCCCCCTGCTCAGTCAGAAAACCTCAAGCGGCTCAAGAATCCCTTGGAAGCAATTGTGCGGGCTTCCAGGGTGAGGATGCGACGGGTTTTGCTGCGGGAGAGCTGGTGGAAGAAGGATTCTGGCCCTCTAGTTGGTTACACTGAGGCGGATAATCAACCTGTAGCATTATTACCGATTTCGGCTAATAGCTACGAAATTTTCGATCCAGTTCAACGAACGCGTGTGCCTGTAAATGATAGCAGCGTTGAGACTCTCATCCGCGTTGCCTATATGTTTTATCGGTCATTACCCGATAAAGGGCTTAAGGGTGTGGGTTTATTGCAGTTTGCATTTAAGGATCGCGGAAGAGACTTGCTTGTGATTTTTTTGACTGGAATTGCTGTAACGCTGTTGGGAATGCTTACACCCTACGCCACTGCCATTTTGATTGACAACGCGATTCCAGATAGCGATCGCGGATTGCTGTTACAAGTTGGGTTAGGGTTGTTGGTTGCTGCTTTGGCAACGGGGTTATTTCGTCTAACTCAGGGGCTAGCCCTGTTGCGTGTGGAAACGTTTGGCGATGTCACCGCTCAAGCAGCTATATGGGATCGTCTGCTTAATCTCTCGGTATCGTTTTTTCGTAAGTACACAACGGGCGACCTTCATTCCCGCGTCACAACAATTAGTGCGATTCGTCATCAACTTAGCGGCCCCACCCTAATAAACTTGATGACTAGTCTTTTCGCATTGCTAAACTTATTGCTTTTATTTTACTACAGCTGGAAATTGGCTTTAGTTGCTGTTGGTTTTGCTGTAGTAGCGATCGCACTCACCACACTTTCCGGAGCGCTCCTAGTCCGCAAAGTTCAGCCATTGCTAGAACTCAAGGGAAATATTTTTGGACAGACGGTACAGCTGATTAATGGCATTGCGAAACTGCGTGTTGCTGGTGCCCAAGAGCGAGCTTTTGCTGCTTGGAGTAAAAACTACAGTCGGCAAATCAAACTAGAACTCAGCACGCAGAACATTGAAGATGGCATTACGCTTTTCAATACAATAATGCCTACACTAACTTCTGCTATCCTCTTCTGGTTCACCATCGAGCTACTTGAAAACCCTCAAACTACAGGTGGTATCGGACTAAGTATTGGGACTTTTTTAGCTTTTAAAACTGCCTTTGACACCTTTATCAAAGGTTCTACGGACGTAAGTAATACAGTTACTAACGCATTACAAATTATTCCCCAGTGGAAGCGCACCCAGCCAATTTTAGAAAGTATACCAGAAGTCGATCTGGGCAAAGCTGACCCTGGCAAACTCATGGGCAGAATTAAAGTCGATCGTCTCACATTCCGCTATCGCCAAGAAGGAGCGCTGACGTTAGATAATGTCACTCTTCATGCCGAACCTGGGGAGTTTATTGCACTTGTAGGCGGCTCTGGAAGCGGGAAATCTACTATATTTAGATTGCTGCTGGGGTTTGAGACTCCTGAAGATGGGGCTATATACTACGATGGTCAAGATTTATCTGGTTTGGATGTTGGGGCGGTACGTCGCCAGTTAGGTGTAGTCTTGCAAAATGGTCAGATTACGTCAGCTTCTATTTTTGACAACATAGCTAGCGGTGCTAATATCACACTTGATGAAGCTTGGCAAGCTGCACGGATGTCTGGGTTGGCTGAGGATATTGCAGCTATGCCAATGGAAATGCATACTGTCATTAGTGAGGGGGGCAGTAATCTTTCTGGAGGGCAAAGACAACGATTATTGATTGCTCGTGCTCTGGCATTAAAACCCCGCATTTTGTTATTTGATGAAGCTACTAGCGCGTTAGATAACAGAACCCAGGCGATCGTCAATGAAAGCTTGGATAAGTTACAAGTTACCAGAATAGCGATCGCTCATCGACTTAGTACCATCCGCAACGCTCACCGCATTTATGTACTGCAAGCAGGCCGGGTTGTACAGCAAGGAAATTTTCAGGAATTAGCTGCTGTAGAGGGATTATTTGCCCAGTTAATGGCTCGGCAAATGGCGTAGCGACCGAAGAAGCAGGGGGGCAGGGGGCAGGGAGCAGGGGGACTGAGCTAACCTGTTAAGCACCTAATTTGCACATTTAGACAGCAGGGCAGAAGGATTGACGCTTTTTCTGCAAAATCAATAATATGCCTCAGACTTGGGCGGAGTACAAGCTCTGTGTCCAAGTCTCTCCCCCTTGCTCCCTGCTCCCTGCTCAAGAGCCTCTTTTGACGTTGAGACAACTGAATTCTTCAAATGGAAACTCTCCGATAAATAGTTTGTCTATATTTTTTATTTACATAGGTTTTGTGCGGAGTGAGGTACAACGCGATATCTGAAATTCTTACCAAAAACATGGGTTTAAAGCCTCTCTGCGCGAACGCCCTTCAAGGGCGACTTTGCTTAATTTAGAAATAATTTGAGTTTTTAGCTTCATATTTTTGGTAAAATATTAATATGAAAACACTAAAGTTTAAGCTATATCAACACAAAAGAAATAGACACCTCAAACGCATGATAAATGCTGCCGGGGTAATTTATAATCATTGCATTGCGCTACACAAACGCTACTACCGAATGTGGGGCAAGCATTTAAGTTGTGTAAAACTTCAGTCTCACATTGCCAAATTAAGAAAGCGTAACCCATTTTGGCAAACCGTAGGTTCTCAAGCAGTACAAGATATTTGTCAACGCATCGATAAAGCTTACCAATTGTTTTTTAAACATAACAAGAAAGGAGTTAAACCACCAGGATTTAAGAAAGTTAAAAAATACAAATCATTCAGTTTAAAACAAGCTGGTTATAAGTTTTTGGGAGGCAATAGGGTAAAAATAGGTCAGCGAGTATATCAGTTTTGGAAGTCTAGAGAGATAGAAGGAACAGTCAAAACATTAACCATAAAACGTACACCGTTGGGTGAATTGTTTATGGTAGTAGTGGTTGATAATTATGCTGAGTCAGAAACCAAGTCCACGACTGGTAAAATAGCGGGGTTTGATTTTGGACTAAAGACATTTCTCACTTGCTCAGATGGTACTAAAATTGAGTCACCCCAATTTTTTAAGCAGTCCCTCAACGCCATCAAAGTAGCCAGCAGACAGCATTCCAAAAAATTAAAAGGCTCAATCAATCGTGAAAGAGCCAGAAAAAATTTAGTACGCAGATACGAAGATATTTCTCATCGTCGGCGTGATTGCGCGTGGAAATTGGCTCATCATTTGACTGATAAGTTTGATGTGCTATGTTTTGAAACGCTCAACCTCAAAGGAATGCAACGTCTTTGGGGTAGAAAAATATCAGACTTGGCATTTGGTGAGTTTCTACAAATTATAGAATGGGTTGCCAAAAAGAAGAAAAAGAGGGTTGTTTTCATCGACCAATGGTATCCCAGTAGTAAGACTTGTTCGCACTGTGGCCAGGTTTTAGAAAGTCTTGATTTGTCTATCAGAGAATGGCGTTGTTCGGGTTGTCAGTCAGTGAACGCAAGGGATGAAAACGCCGCACTCAATATTCAAATGGTTGGGGCATCAACCATTGGGTTAGGCGATGTAAGTCGGTTTGAAACTGCATTTGCTGTTTGAGCCTAGAATCCCCACCATTGAATGGTGGGGAGTATGTCAAATAGTAAAATCTCTGATGTACCTCATCCATGTCGGAACCTCTGTATTAGTTTCTCAATTTTTTGCAGGAGAGGAAAATGAAGAAGTTCGCTTGTTTAATGATTGTTGGAGCAGTAGTGTCAATTAGTGCGCCGGCGTTTGCTGAAAATCGTGCGGTTAATATCAGTATTGGCAGTACTGGTGGTTCCTTAGATAATGCCGCTTTGCGAACAATTCGCCAGGTTATCGGGTTTGCGATCGCCACTGGCACTGTCGATAAATTCATTGTATATAGTCCCAAGGCGGGTTCTCCTATTCCCATCGAAGGAGGTTTATCTGCTTGTGCTGAAGCTGGCTACCGGATAGGCAATACAAGATTTAATGCTTTTATCCAGGAGTTGGGTTCAATTAAACCCCAGCCGGGAACTTTCTACAATGTAGAACTTACCGCAAGCTGCAAACAGAAATGAGAATGTCGTTTGCACCCAAGCGCGATAGATTTTCTGATTCGTGTCAACAGGCGATCGTTAAATCCTTGTCGAGCCGACCAAGTACAATCAAAGCAAAGGTCGTTTGTTGACGAAAAACAGTCGATTCACTTACCAATCTCAATTGGTGAAAAATCAAACCATCCAAACTACTTGCGAATTTAAATTATATTCCGGATCGAAGCGATCGAAGGAGTGTATGTATAAAAAAGAGAACTAGATTCCCAGATGATTAACCAAATTACCGCCTTAGAATCCTGTTGGCATATTTCTCCTGAATGGGGTCAAACCATGCCTCCACTAGCAGTGAAAATGTTAGAAAAAGTTTTGTTGCCAATCTCAGACTTGTCAGGCTACTGCTGTGGTGTTCAGTGGGAAAGACACCAATGGATTTATGCAATTGTTTGTCAGGGTGAAACTTTCTACTTACCTGAGCAAGAATTTTACCGAACAAATGTACTCGAAAAGCCTACTGTTTCTACTCCAGCTTTTAAATTGGGGGACATAGTTGAGGTTGATTTCGGCGAACAGCCGACACGCCGTATTATTCAAGGGATTTTTAGCCTCAAAGATAATTGGCTTTATGGAGTAGAGTGGCACTCCCCAATTTTAGAAGAAGTTTTTGCCCAAAGCAGAACAATATGGCTTGCTGATGCCGATTTAGTAAATGTTGGTGTATGACTATTATCAGTTAGTAGTAAACAGCACCAAGTTAACTAGCAGCTTGGGCGACCAATCTAAGATTACTGAACTTTATAATTCATTAATGCGTACACCCATCGCGGCTTGTCCCAGACATCGCACTTGTTGGAAGTCCTCTATACTTTGAGCTTATCTCAATTTAGATCGTTGCGATTAGGTGTCGGGAATTGAAGGATCTCAGAAAAACGTGAATATTTAACCGCATCGGTAGGAGGATAATCTGCCGACACTGCAATTAACCCAATTTTTACATCCTCGAAATAAATCACACCCCCAATACGTCGTTCAGCTTGGAAAGGGCCATGAAATAAACGATACTTTGCAATGTAGATCGAGAAAAAGTCAGTAATTTTGATTGTCCTGCCAAACATTTGCTGACAAGTTTTGTGTAGGACACCATTTAGATATTCACTATATATAGGCTCACCCAATTCAATAAATTTTGGACTATCCGCAAAATTATCCATATAAAATGACCAGATATGGGACAAGTCTGCTTCATTAGTCAGTTTTTGCTTGAGTTCCTGCAATCGCTGGATTTTCATAGTGTGTATATTGGTGAGGTGGGAACAACAGACCGCACTGTTAAAAATCTACCATGAGCATATCTTTAAATGAGAATTATAGGATTCATACAGCAGATTGCAAGTTGCTGAGGTACAGATCGTAGTAGGGGCTTTACAGATGTAAAGCCCCTACCCGTATACTTCATTTACCTGAAAAACGCTGTATTTGATTTTTGAAAATAAATTGTATAAAAAAATACCCCTATAAAATATAGGGGCATTTATTTATATCTTGTCAGTTCTCAAGTACGGAAACGTCTTTTACCCTGCTTTTGTAAGGCAAGTTTTTTGCGCTTGGATTTTTCAATAGGCGTTTCAAAGTGACGATGCTTTCTCATATCTTGAAAAATGCCCGCCTTGGAAACTTCTCGCTTAAATCTGCGTAAGGCTGACTCAAGGTGTTCATTTTCACCTACTATTATTTGGGTCATTATCTCTCCTACTTAATTGAATTCATCAATGGACTAAAAATTCGCTCTCTCAAATTTCTGGTTTTAAATCTTAGTAGCGTCCGCGTCCACCACCGCCACCATATCCTCCACGTCCCCCACCAGAAGAACCTCTGTCTTCTTTGGGCTTGGCTTTATTAACTTTCAGGTCACGACCCATCCATTCAGCACCATCAAGAGCTTCAATGGCAGCTGCTTCTTCGGCCTCTGTTCCCATTTCCACGAAAGCGAAGCCGCGTACACGACCTGTTTCTCGGTCAGTAGGTAATTGAACCCGCTTTACCGTACCATATTCAGCAAAAACACCCTTGATATCATCTTCTGTAACTTGGTAAGAGAGGTTGCCTACATAAATTGACATTGATTATCTCCAAAATCATAAATGTGTAGAGATTTAAATTTCGGAGAAAAGTCTGTAAATACCAAAAGGGAAAAACCTGTCAATACTAAAAACAAAAATACTCACCGAATTAACTCTCATTTTCTAGGATGACATAGAAGCTAATTTTCTGCACCTAGTAAAAGGTTAATAGATGATTAACTGTTAATTTGACACTCACCGCCCTCAAAGTGTTGTGATTCTTGGGCTGAATCCTGCCTTTACTAGCAATACTAATTTTGGTCTTACGGTTTCATGCCTAGCGCCAAACATATCTCCCGATAGCTTTACTTATAGACTAGTCCCCAAAGCGACTTACTACCAGTATTTCACAAAAGCGCTGCTTTGGGTCGGAGCTTTAAACCCAAATTTTCGATAAATCTTCAACTGATTAAGTGTCTGGCTGCTTTTGCTTGATTTAGTTGCTTATCCATAAGCTATGCTTATTTTTTACCTAAAGCAATCAGCTTTTTATATTTCTACGAACTGTATCATACACTACTATTTTTTGGCGATCGCTACGCCCGCCGTACCTTGAGGGAAACCAAGCTAGGCGTAGGTCTCGCACAGAAGGCATCGCAAAACTTTTCGGCGTCCTGAATATACCTTTTGGCGTACTTGTTTTCCTAACTCCTCAAAAAACGGGTAAAGCGAGAGTCATCATACTCAAAATGAGCAATTCTTTATCTGCCCTTCGGGCAAGGTAGGAGGGAAGAAAAAGTTTTAAGGTAAGCCTTTTGCCTTGGCCAAACTGGGTTTAAGACCCTCACTAAATCTTAGATTTAGTGGTCTTCAATCAGAGGGAGTCTGAATCCCCTCTGATTGGCCTGTTGCCTCCTGCTTCCCCTGCCTTCTGCCCCCTGCCTCCTTCAATGACTAGCCAATTTAAGTATTCAAGGCTAAGATTGTAGTCGCAAAAAATACTGAACATTCATGAGAGCTTCAACTGAACGTTATCAACAAGACATTAGTCTACCCAAGGCAGAAGTAGAGCAATTGCTTCTGGAATGGCACGAAAATCCAGCAGCTTACGTAAGTAGGGTATGTATCCATCAGTTATTTGAATATCAAGTAGAAAAAACACCTGAGCAAATTGCGGTCATTTTTGAAGACAAACAGCTTTCTTACCAAGAACTTAACCAGCGAGCTAATCAACTAGCGCACTATCTACAGGCTCTAAATGTCAAACCTGAGGTTTTAGTTGGCATTTGCCTGGAGCGATCGCTGGAAACAATCGTTGGACTATTAGCGATTCTCAAAGCAGGCGGAGCTTATGTTCCTCTAGATCCGGCCTATCCCTCAGAGCGCCTAGCCTTGATGTTAGAGGACTCACAGTTACCAATACTACTGACCCAACACAATCTACTTTCAAAGCTTCCAGAGCATCAAGCCCATGTGGTTTGTCTAGATAGGGATGCAGAGGCAATTACTCAACAAAGCCAGGAAAATCTAACTTGCCTAGTGACAGATGAAAACCTGTCCTATGTCATTTACACCTCCGGTTCGACTGGTAAACCTAAGGGGGTAGCTATCGAACATCACAACACAGTGGCTTTGTTGCATTGGGCAAAAGAAGTTTTTACAACCGAGGATCTAGCCGGAGTTCTGGCTGCAACATCTATTTGCTTCGATCTTTCAGTTTTCGAGATATTTGTTCCCCTCTGTTGGGGTGGTAAGGTGATTTTGGCGGAAAATGCGTTGTATTTGCCTACCTTACCTGCCGCTCAACAAGTCACCCTGATTAATACAGTGCCATCTGCGATCGCAGAGTTACTTAGAATTCAAGGTATACCCGCTTCTGTTCGCACCGTTAATTTAGCAGGCGAACCTCTGCAAAATCGTTTGGTGCAGCAGATCTATCAGTTGGACAATATTCAAAAAGTCTTTAATCTATACGGCCCTACGGAAGATACGACCTATTCGACATTTGCCCTAGTGAAGAAAGGTGACACCATCGTGACTATCGGCCGTCCCATCGCCAAGACTACCTGTCTTATCTTGGACGAACACATGCAGCCGGTACCTACGGGTATTGAGGGCGAACTCTACATTGCTGGTGAGGGAGTAGCTAGAGGCTATCTCAACCGCCCAGAACTGACAGATCGGCGATTCATTCCCAACCCATTCAACAATTCAAAATTATATAAAACTGGGGATTTAGCTCGCTACTTACCAGACGGCAACATTGAATATATTGGACGCATTGACCAACAAGTAAAGATTCGCGGCTTCCGTATTGAGCTAGGAGAAATTGAAACTGCACTGTGGCAACATCCTGACGTGCAAGAAGCTGTGGTGATTGCTAGAGAATTTTCCCCTGGCGACAAACGCCTAGTAGCTTACGTAGTTCCCAAGCCCGAATCATCAGATACGAATGTTGGTGATTTACGCCGTTTTCTCAAACAGAAATTGCCTGACCACGCGATCCCTTCTCGGTTTGTGCAATTGAGTGCTTTACCGTTAACAGCTAACGGAAAAGTCGATCGTAAGGCACTCCCAGCACCCACTCAAACTTTGAATGCAAATGAGAAGTTTGTTGCTCCTCGCACGCCTATTGAGGAACGAGTAGCAGAAATTTGGTCTACAGTATTGGGTCTAAAAAACATTGGCGTTCATGACAATTTCTTAGCGTTGGGAGGACATTCCTTACTAGCCTTTCAGATCCTCTGCCGCATCCGCGATACCTTTCAAGTTGAGTTGCCAATGCGGCATTTGTTTGAAGCGGCCACCATCGCTGACATAGCCCAAAGCATTATACAAGCACAACAGGAAGACAAAGGATGCTCTGTTGTGCCAATACAATCCATTGGGTGCGATGGGGATTTATCGCTTTCCTTTGGGCAAGAACGGTTGTGGTTTATTGACCAGTTCGTACCCAACCATGCTTTTTACAATGTTCCCGAAGCCTTTCGCGTCAAAGGCGTACTCAACGCCACAATATTAGAGCAGAGCTTGAATGAAATTATCAAACGTCATGAAGTCCTGCGAACTACTTATTCCAGCGTCAACGGACAACCCATACAGGTCATCCACTCAACTTTTCCCATCGAACTCTTAATAACGAACCTGCAAGGGCTGTCTCCAGACGAGCAAGAATCTCAAGTCCGCCACATCGTACTTAAAGAAGCTCAACGTCCTTTCGATTTAGTTCAAGGGCCATTGCTGCGAACAACATTACTGCAACTGAGTTCAGAGGAACATATATTCGTCCTTAACCTCCACCACATTCTTTGTGATGATTGGTCTTTGAGTGTTTTCTTCGAGGAACTATCAGCCCTCTATCAAGGTTTCTCCACTGGTAACCCCTCTCCCCTTGCTGACTTAGCGATTCAGTATGCGGACTTTGCAGCTTGGCAACGCCAGTGGCTGCAAGGTGAAATTTTAGATAATAAGCTTGCTTATTGGCAGCAAAATTTGAGTGGCAGTCTACCCATATTAGAATTGCCCACCGACTATCCACGACCGTTGGAGCCAACATATCAGGGGGCGCGTCAATCGGTCGTTATCCCCAAATCCCTAACTGATGCCCTCAATGCTCTTTCGCGTCAAGAAGGTACTACCTTGTTTATGACCTTGTTAGCAGCATTCCAGACACTCCTATTTCGCTACACAGGGCAAGAAGACATTTTAGTAGGCGCTCCTATTAGCAACCGCCACCGTTCTGAGTTAGAAGGAGTAATTGGGTTTTTGCTCAATACTTTGGTATTGCGAACCAACTTGTCTGGCTCCCCAAGTTTCCGGCAGTTGTTAGGCCGAGTCAGGGAAGTAGCTTTATCGGGTTATACCCACCAAGACTTACCGTTTGAGAAACTAGTTGACGCCCTACACATCGAGCGGGGCTTAAACCAAAATCCACTGATTTCAGTGATGTTTCATCTTCAAAATACCCCAATGCCTAAGCTGACTGTTCCCGGATTGACAATGAACCGCTTGGGAATTGACAACGGGACATCCAAGTTCGATCTATACCTCGAACTGCGCGAGACAGCAGCAGGGATATCGGGCAACTTGGAATATAGTACTGACCTATTTAAAGCTGAGACGATCGCTGTGATGGTGGAACATTTTTCTGTTCTATTACAGAGTATTGTCTCTAACCCAGACCAGACAATTTCTAACTTACCTGTGTTAACATTCCCTGGCAATCGTCAGACGGGAGCAAGCGTTCGCCAAACTCAGCGAATATCCAAAGGCAATGTAGACCTTCTGGGCTTACAAGAGCCTGACATGGATAGAAGCGATTTAAAAGCAGTATTTGTCGCACCTCGTACCCCAATTGAGCAACAAATGACTGAAATTTGGAGCCGAGTTTTGGCGATCGCAGAAGTTGGGATTCACGATAATTTCTTTGAGCTTGGTGGTAATTCGCTGCTAGCATCTCAGTTGATTTTTTATGTGAGAGAAACCTTTCAAGTAGATTTACCCCTAAAAATCCTGTTTGAGAAATCCACTATCAGAGCACTGGCTCAGGTAATAGAGACAGTACGTCGAGATGGCGTTTCTACTTTAACCAGTGCGATCGATCTAAAATCTGAGGTAGTACTCGATGTAGCGATCGATGCTCAAGGAAGGTCTGTCGCTCAGGTCGATGAATTGCGTCATGTTTTTCTCACAGGAGCTACGGGCTTTTTAGGGGCTTTTTTACTTGATGAACTGCTACATCAAACTCAAGCAAAAATATACTGCCTGGTGCGCTCCCAAAACGAGCATGAAGGGTTGAAAAAGATTCAACAAAACCTAGAAAAATATTCCCTTCATCACCCAAATTTTAGCTCTCATGTAATTGCGATTCCGGGAGACTTAGAACAGCCATATTTGGGTCTTCCTATTGAACAGTTTGAAAAACTGGGTCTGGAAATTGATACCATTTATCACAGTGCAGCCCAAGTCAATTTTGCTAAACCATACTCTGTAATCAAGGCATCCAATGTCCTTGGAACTCAAGAAGTTCTCAGATTAGCTTGTATGGGCAAAGTCAAACCAATGCATTACATTTCTACCATTGCTGTTTTTGGTGCAATCAGCCATTTTACAGGACAAAAAGTAGTTTACGAAAATGACGACATCGAGTCTTGTAAAGACTATGTTGCTCTAGATCTTGGCTACGCTCAAACCAAATGGGTAGCCGAAAATCTTGTATGGGTTGCCAAGTCTAGGGGAATACCTGTTAGCGTCTTCAGAACAGGATTTCTCATGGGACATAGCGATACCGGCATTGCTCATACACAAGATGCTTTTGTGCCTAGAGTTATTAAAGGATGCATACAGCTTGGTAGTTTTCCAGAACTGATAGATCAAAAAGAAGAATTGATTCCTGTAGATTACGCCAGCAGAGCAATTGTTCATTTATCCAAAAAGCAAGAATCTCTAGGAAAAGCTTTCCATATAGTACCCCCGCCAGACTACAATCTAGGCATCATCGAGCTTTTTGAGTTTGTTTGTTCTTATGGTTATCAACTGAAGAAGTTACCATATACTCAGTGGAAAGATGAGCTAATTGCAAATTTCAGGGACTCTCAGGAAAATGTTTTACATCCGCTTTTACCGATGATGTCTGAAAAGGTCTATCAAAATGTTTTGACAATCATGGAGTTGTATCAAAATATAGTTGATTATGACTATCAAAATACCCTGAATGGATTAGCAGATTCTGGAATTGTTTGTCCGCCAATGGATACTAAGCTGCTGGATAAATACTTCTCATATTTCATTAGTAGTGGTTTCTTAAATTCACCACCCTCAAGATAGCAGTAACCTTCACGCTATGATTTTGAGCTTAATAAGTAGAAGGACTAGATTAAACTTAACTTGAGGTTGCCGGGTTTCGACTTCGCTCAACCCTCATTTTATCAAGGTTCGAGCATTGAGCGCAGTCGAAATGCATCTTCTAAATAATTATGTCCACTTACTTATTCCTCGATCTAACTCACTCAAAGGAGCAAAAGTTTATCAAATTATATTAAGCTTATTAGACTTCTTGGAGAAGTCGGGAAAAGGGGGAAAGGTTTGGTATTTTCCCTTTCCCCAATAAAGATGAGTCCCTTCGATCGCAAAAGTGCAAAAAGCACGATAGTACATCAGTTTCGCTCCCAGCCAGTAGCGATCGTATTGAAAGAGTAAGAATCTGTATGAGAATAATTGCCGATCCGCCATGCTTGCAATAGATGATAGTCCAAACAAAGCCAAGTTATACCAATTCAAATAATGTTTGCGACACATCAATTATCCGCAAGGGCACAACAATGTTGTGCCCCTACCCATCTGTTGCATTCTTTTTTCAAATTGGTATTACACTACTGGTAAACCTGCCTCTAGTACCGTTTATATAACAGTGTCTTCCGGTAATCTGGTATTGTTATTGTTTGCTGGATCGCTCTATCATTATTTAATTCCTCCTTTAAGAAAGCTCAGGTGGTCTAAGGTTTGTAAAGTTAGTAGCGCCATAGTGGTTGTCAATCATTTTGGCTAACGTTCCAGTCCATCTACCGATCGCATTACTGTTAATATGTGCTTCCACGCATAAGCTGATAAAGGTATGCCGCGTCTGGAGTTAAATTCGATAAAAGATAATCTCGAATAGCAGATGCCTCGTCTAGCGATCGCGTAGGTAACTTAGCGATATGATTTCGATGCTTAGTAAAGTCTTTTGCATAAGTACTTGGACTAACTTGCGGTTTCTTAAACTCGCTGTACTTGTCCCTTTTACACCCAATTTACACCCATTTTTTGCTTAAAGACATCAAAAAATACCCAAAATTTTTCTAAGATTTAGAATTTTTTTGTTGATTAATCAGGCTTCATAAAGCAAAAACCCCTTAAAATCCAACGATTTCAAGGGGTCTGAATTGTATGCCAGGAACCAGACTTGAACTGGTGACACGAGGATTTTCAGTCCTATCTCAATAATGTTGAAAATGCTTGATATATAAAGAAAATATTTCAAGCATCCTTATGGCATCCTATTTTGTATGCAAATAGTATGCAAGAATAGAGGTAGATAGGCGTTTTGAAGGCACACCACATGAGAGAAATTAAAGTCAGAAATAATAACGGATGGATAATAATTAGGTTTACTTATGCTGGCAAGCAGTACAGTTTTAACCCAGCACCGGGCAGTAAGTACACTGACAAGTTAGCGATCGCTAAGTCTGAGGAAATTGCCAACCGCATACGTCAAGACTGTATAGCCGGATATTTTGATCCAACGTTGACAAAATACAAGCCGAACGCATTGCAGGGTAGAACAAAGGAAGCGGCTATACAGGACGCCGAAGAAGCAAAAGCGATCATTGCTGCTAGGCTCTCAGTGAATGCTGTTGACCTGTTGCAACTGTTTGAAGATTACACACTGTTTAAGTCTAAAACCTTAGCCTCTAATAGCATGATCGATTATGACCGTATCAAAAACAAGATTAAAAGATGTCCGCATAAGCTAGTGAGAGACGCTGTAGACGTAATGCAATGGCTAGTGAATGATCACAAAGGTACATCTACTAGTAGCCTCGAAAAGCAATGGAAACTGATAAACGCTTGTTGTAAGTGGGGTGTGTCTACTGGAAAGCTGCAATCTAATCCTTTTCAGGACAAAAAGAACTTAATACCGTCCACGAAAAATACAGGCACTAAGGACGATATCAATCCTTTTAGTGATAGTGAGCGCAAGCAGATAATCCAGGCGTTTTACGGTAGTGATAGTTATAAGTATTACGCTCCCTTAGTGGAATTTCTATTTACTACAGGTTGCAGACCTGAAGAGGCGATCGCGTTGCAATGGAAGCACATTAAAGGCGCAAAGATTACCTTCTGTCAAAAGCTAACAGCAAGCGGCGAAATAGAAGCGGGTACAAAAACACAATCAAAGCGATCTATCACTATTAACGATCATCTGAAGTCCATTATTGATGGTATTAAGCCAGAAAAATGCAGCAATGATGATTTTGTATTTCCAGCCAAAAAAGGTGGTTTTATAGACTGGCATAATTTCGCTAGTAGGGCGTGGAAAACAATACTTGAAAGCTTGTCAGATATAGAATACAGAAATCCTTATCAGATGAGGCATACCGCTATCACAATGATGGTACGTGCTGGTGTAGACAGTATGATGATTGCTCGGTGGGTAGGTAATTCTCCCAACATGATCGCTAAAAGATATCTGGGTAACGTAGGCGATATCGCAATGCCGAGTAACTAAAACTAGTGCTAGCGATAGGATAATACCCTATATGGAGTCATTGAATAAAACATTGAATAATTTATTGAATGAATTATTGAATAGTTCTTATAAGGGTATCTCAACCAAATATCCAAATAAAAAGGGTAGGCTTTGATTCCTACCCTGTGAACACACATATTTTAGAATTTCCCCCGTAGCTCGTGTATATCCTTTTGCATCTCCGAGAACAGTACCTCATGTCTCTCTAGTTGTAGAAGGATTTTTTGCATTACATCCCTGTTTCGTGTGTTCCCTTGTGCGGTAAATTCCCAAACTTTGATGATGATGGCAAACACGATCGGGAACGTCAAACCTATCCAAAAATCAGGATTTATTTTCATATCTCAAGCGTATACCCCCTTATTTTAAAGTCGTCGTTAATAACGTCTTTATAAATGTCGTTTTTTATGTCGTTCTATAAATCACACAGTACCGGTGTATTCGTAAATTTCCAATGATACGGTTTTGAACCAATTGAAAGGGCGAAACCAAAGAGCGTAGGTACTCGCAATCTCTTTATCGAACATTAATAGCGTGGGTTGGTTGAGGGAGAGTAGGTAACGCTGGTTTACGAAACTCTCCACTGTTCCCCCTTCCTGTATCGCGGTACGTACTTTCTGTTTCACATACCCCAACTGTTTCCAGTTAGGTTTCGCGTCTGGCGAGGTGGCTTTAACAGTTAGGACGTGGCTATCAAACAGTACAGGAATCACTAACTCACCGATCAATGAATAGTCAGCGTGTGTGACCGGCAGATCGTACCGTTGAGTGAAAGTCTCTTGATAGAAGAGTGACCATTTTGAAGCATCACCTAACTGCAAAACCATGTCTCTAGCTCCTACCGGTTACGCGTAATGGGTTACTGAATGCGGTAAACGTACCACCGCTGGACACACGACCGGCGACAGTTGGAACGGTGGCACCCACGATGGCGGCTTCTACGGTAGCGGCTTTTGCTAGGGTGTAATGTAGCTTGATGCGGTAGGACTTTGTACCTACTTTGGCGATCGCTACGGCGTTACGAAGAATACCGCTTTTGATCAATTCCTTGACCGGTATCAAGGGCATCTTTAACTCTGCCTCGTCAGTGGTAACGCTAACGCCGGTTGCTGTGGCAATAGCACCGGTATAGAAACCCTTAGTACCTCGAAAAAAGTACTCTTGGGTGTCAACAGTGATTTTGAGGGTATCGTACAATCCAGCCATTGTTTATTGCTTCCTTTATTTGATGTTGTTTACTAATGGGCGATACGGTCTAACCGAGGGTGATATGGGACGGAATTACCGCACCGGTAATTGTCTGACCACGGAAGGTTTTACCCTTAATGGAAAGCGCTGTACCAATGTGAGAACGATCGCAGATCAACTTGGAACGCTTACGCTTACCGTTCACCACGTAAGACACGGCAACGTGGAAAACCTTGCCGGTATTGATTGCGTATTGAAGGCTGACTTTATCAGCACCCGCAGGTGGGTCACCAGTAAGTTTCAGAACTCCCATGCTTGTACCGATACCGTCGTATACGTCGGGTAAATCCATCAAGAATTGATTGGGTGCAGCACCAATAACATGTGCTACTACTGCGGCTCTAGCCATTGCGTTTTCCCTCCAGTGGGGCGAGTTGTGTATATTCCTTTTATACCCAGTACGCTAAACGTTCGGAGCAATCGGTAACCTATAGGATTCCAGGGTTGGGTTAACGCACGGTTGCAATAGGTCAAATATAGCCGTGGTAAGTGTTTGGGTATGCTGGTTACTTTTTGGCGATCGCTTAAACCCTATCCACCTAATACCTAGCGTGATAGTAGGTGTTATTTTATTCGGGTTTTATACAGTCTTTTGTAATACGTCGTTCTAATATGTCCTTTATTACGTCGTTATTTATGTCGAGCGTTGACGACGTTTTGACTATATACCCTTCATACCTTGACTAGGTGCGGTGAAAGTATCGCCCAAATGCTACCAATAACTTGGCGGTAATCAGTTGTTATATCGTATAAGCGATATACACGTCGTTGATAGCAACGTTATGTATTTTTGATGTACGTCGAGCGATTGCCGAATAACATTGACCGCTATGCTACAAAAATGCTTATCAAATACACACTACTATCGGACGGTATTACGATCATGGCAGAACCTACATTGCAACAAGTGTTTGGGGCAAATGCTATCCAAACATCCACAACATTGACCATCACAAAAGCCGATTTACTAACACTTACCGCTAGCGCTAATAACACAGCGGAATCACTTTTTACGGCGATACTTCTAACCGCAAAAAACTATCTTTCGTCGGCAAACTTTGATGCTAATACCGATCAAAGTGTATCAATCTCCGATGGCTATCTTCCTAGTTTCGCTATCCGTGGTGAGAATAAATATCGTCAGGATGATATCACTGTTTCACTCTATAAAGCGGCTGGTAGTATTACTATTGATGCCGATGACTACTAATGTCTTACCCCATTATTTCGCTAACTGATTTATTTGGTGATGGAGCCGTACAAACATCGACTACACTAACGATAAAGAAGAGTGATTTAATAACACTTACCCCATTCATTAACAACTCTGCCGAATCATTATTAGTGGCGATTCTAGTACGTGCAGCCACCTTCTTCCAAGCCTTTCTCGCTGACGAAAACGGTAACCCAATTATCACAGAGGAAGGCTACCCAATTGGGTATGACCGAACGAATTTATATGAACTCCTGAATGTTTTTATTTGGGAATCAAAATACACTTCCAGGGATGACATAAACCTATCGATAAAGGATACTATCGTCTGTGAATCCTATACAGATCTCCCAGATTGGGAGTGAGAAATTTACACCAGATAACACCGATCTCATTCCCATTCAACAAGCCGATGGCATCACACGGCGAATAACGAGAGCAAATTTATTAACTGGTGTGGCTCAAGCATCAGCGTTGACATCACCAGTACAGACAGCACGAAGCGTATTTCTAGCGCATTTAGACAGCGATATCGTTGACATCTATGGTCACTCAATATCAAGTGTTGGCAGTCCATCGTTATCGACTACACAGAAGAAACTTGGCACTAAATCGCTATTTCTTCCCAGCACCACGCCATCGTATCTTACGTGCGCCGCATCAAGTGATTTTCTGTTCTATGGAGATTGGTTGCTAGAATGTTTTTGCTGGCTACCGTCAGCGTATTCAAGTAATGGGTATATGGCGTCATTGATATACCTCGAATACTCGTCTTCATCCTGGCTAACGATCGGACGTAATCACAGCGATGCTAGCTCGAACGCCAATACATTCTATGTACAGATAGGAAGTGGTGGATTTTCTTATTCTGCCAACTCATATAAAACACATTCATTGGGTGCATGGCATCACATTTGCGGTATTAAATTTAGCGGTAATTTGATGTTATTCGTGGATGGTGAATGTTGTGCTTCTATACCGTGTGGACAGATATTTTTAGGTGGAAATCCCACTTTAAATATTGGTGCTTCTCCTTTATCGGTCGCCGGAGGTAGCGCTAGGTACAGGGCGTTACAAAATGCCTATATTCAAGAAACGAGGGTAAGAACCTTTGAGTATAATGTCCCAACTTTGGCATACACATCATGACATATTGCAGCATCGAAGATACAAGCGCAAAACTCACGTATACCAAGGGTAACGGTGAGGTAAAAAGTGTAATTTTCAAGGGCAGTTTACCGATTGAAGTAACAGTAACCGCAGTCGATAAAGAAAAGTTTCAGTTCACTGGTAACGCACCGTTGAATCACTTTGCGCCCGGTAATATTCGCTCTATTTCGTGTACAGGCACATTTCGTCAGATCGGCAACGATCCATCTACCGAGCTACCATGCACGTACATTGTTGACAGATCGGTGGTCACCGGCAATAGAGTGCAAGCGGAATTCGATAGTGTTTACAGCGATAACACAGGTGATATGACATTCGTCGTGGATTACGACGCTAATTACGACGTTATTCGTGTCCTTCATGATGACGTATTAATTTATAAGGATACCGGCATATCACCGATTACCTTCAAAGTAAATTGCATACGCGATCGCTGCCCACCGGGTTACTGTGAGTGCAAAACCGACGAGTACCCAGGATATTGTTGCTCAGATTGTGCATCAAATACCAAACAAATTCACGATATGCGTACAGCATTGAAGGTGAAAAATGGCGGATAATTGTGCCGATTTAGCGAGAGAGATTGCATTGCTTAGGGCGGAAATAGCGGCTATTCCTCGTGTAAACGAAAATGCTATCGTACAACGCTCAGTGAAGTTATCAGAGCAAAGTATCTTACCCAAATTACCGGGGATAGCCGAAACAGCGGCAACGGCGGCGGTAAGTGTGGGACTTAGGGACATTCAACCAAAAATACAAAAAGCGGTTGATCGTGCCTCGGAGGCGATGGGACTTGCAAATAAGTCCTTTAGTAAAGCTTCTGACGCCGAAATCGCAGCAGCGCTAAACAAGGCACGGCTGAACGTAGTAGAAACAACGGCGTCTACGGCATCACGTACCGCTATTAATGCAGCAAATGACGTATCCGGCGTTAAGGGTATAGTACAGGGTATAGGCTCTCGCGTGGATAGTTTAGGGCGTGCGATCGGTAGTTTTGAACGTCGTGTGGGTGAGGCGATATTCAAGGCTGGTGAGGCAGTAGGCATCAGTCGTCAGGCACTTGGTAAAGTCGGCATCCTGGCAGGGCGGATACTCGAAATATTCAACGTAATTGCAACGATTTTTACGCTACTAGAGCAATTAGCGGTATTGGAGGTGCTAGGGCAGCGCATCGACGCAGTTGAAGGACAGGTAATAGCGTTAGGTGGCGATGTAAGCAGAATATTAGGAGATTTATTAGGCATAAAAAATAGGCTTGGTAAGGCTGAGATAAATATCACATTTATCAAAGGTATCTCCGATGCTGCACTGGGAATAGCTAATCAAGCCCAAAGTATCGGGGCAAGTGCTTTAAGTCGGGCTGGGTTTGCTGCGGCACAGGCGAACACGGCTATTAATGCCGCTGATGCTGCTAATCAAAAATCAAATCAAGCGATCGGGAAAGCAACGGAAGCTAAAACCATTGGAGAGCAAGCGAAAGGATTAGCAGGGCAAGCGTTCCAGAAAAGTGTGGAAGCTTTAGGAGTAGCGTTAACGGCTCTCACTTTGTACCAAACACTTAAGGGATTAAGGGGACTCAAGGGAGATAAAGGCGATCCAGGTATACCAGGTAGACCGGGTGAGCGTGGTGAACCGGGTATACCCGGTAGGCAGGGCGCACCAGGAATAACACAAGTAATTACATTGCCGGGAATCCCTGGTAGGAGGGGTGACCGTGGTGAGCGTGGTGAGCGTGGGTTACAGGGGTTGCCGGGAACGCCGGGAAGAAATGGGAGAGATGGTGATATGAATCCAGTAGACTTGGCAAGTTTAAGGGCATTGATTATTAGTCAACACAATCAAACACGTAATCAAAACGCGGTACAACATAACACAACACGATCGCGTATTTTAACTCCGATAATGGCAGTATTGACGCCGATATTGGTATTTTGTAAGCAAATTTGGGATGTTGTGTCTAAGTTTAGTGACGCCGCACAATTGGCATTGCTGAACGTTATCAACAACAAACTCGGTAAACAGGTTACTGGCGGGCTTTCACAATTTATCGAAGATATCGCCAAGAATACCTATGTCGAGAAGGTTCTGGCAGTCTTGACGTTCGCCGCTACGGTACACAATGCCCTAATGCTGTCGGGTGCATTGGGTGAAACATTCCTTACCATAGTTAACCAAGTCGTAGGTTTCGTTGTCCCCAAGGGCATTAATGGTACACCAATTGACGTGGGAGCGGTAATTGGTAAAACGACAGAGGATATCATCAAGACCGCTATAGGAGCCGAAAACTATACACTTCTTACCGAAAAATGGCAGGAGGCGAATAGGATTTATCAGGCTGCTAGTAATGTATTTAACCAGATTGCTAGTCTCGGAGGTATCCTAACCGCTGGTATGGAGGTAATTGGCGGTAATGTCGGCAAGATTGGTAATGCATTACGCGAGTGGGGTGTGGTAGGCGAAAAAGCATACGCGATGATGAATCCACAACCCAACCTTAAGGGTAAATTCTTTGATTACCTATCAAGGACTGGCGATAGATTAAGTTCCGTCTTGATGGTGGTAGCGGTTCCAGTTGCTCTCAAAGCAGCTTTTGACGGCATAGACTCAAGTGTCGCTGACTTAAAAAGAGAACTTGCACAAGAAGACCCGAAAGACGCCAACGGCAACCCAGTAAAGGATGCTGAAGGTAACACAGTCCACTACAAGCCAGGTCTAGAGGTTCCCGTGCCCAAGGTAACCGCTGCTGAATACGAACAAGCGAAAGCGGATAGCGGTAACTTTGACGACATTACGCTAGACGACTTCTATGATGCAGAAGGAGAGTAAACACCATGACAGTTACACCCAATCAACCGCCCTCTGACTCTCTGCCAGCGAATTTCAAAAGCTTTGAACACTTACAGAAGGTGTATAGACAGCAGTACAATGCACTCGTTCGCCGGTATTTCAGCGATCTCGGTAACGACTGGAAGCCCAACATCGCAACCTCTCGTAGTGCCCTGAGAGTAGCTTGCGAGATAGTGGATGACGATAACGACGCCGTGATGAGAATGCGTACATCGCTGTTCTTCGATATCCTGGGACAGAGTAGAAAAGACTTGATAACCTACTACGGCTCCAAGGAAGATATCGCACCACCGGTAGAAGGTCACCCAATCGTGAAACTGTACTTCTCACAAGATAAGGCGAGCGTGCCGGTGGGACAGAATGCTGTAGACGCTGAATATAGTTTCAGGTTAATGAATGAGACGGCGGCAACATTTACGGAACTCAACGCCAAGTCACTCGCCAACAAAGTGAAAGCAGAATTCATAGAAGCAAGAAAGGGCGTCGTATTTACGAAGGGTAAGAACATCTACTACTACAAAGATAAGGCAAAAGGGTACGAACTGCGGTTGTACGGTAACGTAGAAGCCGACGCAATAGACCTTATCAGACGTTTTCTCGCTTGTCAGGATGTCGTTTTTGATGACGACAAGATGACCGTTAGTACTCCCAAAAAAGCATCTCAGTCAACGCCTACGACCGTTACAGCATACGAGAAACAGGTTAAAGCAAGACGGTATCGCCCTACTGCTAACGTGAGATTTCGGTACGCTTACGTGCAGATACCGAATATCAAAAACCCTGTATTCCTGATAGACACAACATCAAGGTACAATTCGCTCGTTGCGGTATGATGTACCCCTTATTTTTACATCGTCGTTATATACGTCGTTTTTATCGGCGTATTTGACGACCTATTTTATGACGCAATAAAAAAGAGGGTGTATACATTTCAGTAATCATTGAATCGATAGAGTATCACCATTTTTTGGTATTCAATACTTTATTGAATAAAGTAAAAGAAGCGGGTAATAATCCAATCGATTACCACCCGTTTACTGTGTGGTGTATGTAGGATCTATTGAATAAAATATTGAATAATCCATTGAATAAAATATTGAATGATTTATTAAATACAAAAAAAAGAGAGGTAGCGTATACCCCTCTTTTAGTTTTATGGTTCTATTAACTGATATTTGCTAACCATCGCTTGCTGTACTGTCTTTATTTTTGACTAAAACAAGTAAGTCACCTATCTGACAATCAAGTACCGTACATAGCCTCTCTAGGGTATCCAGTGGAATAGATTTGGCTTTACCGTACTCAATATTCTGGACGTTCCCTAACGACATCTCTAGTTGTCTTGCTAGCGCGTTCTGGGACAACCCTCTAGATTCTCTGATCTGCTTAAGCCTGATTTCCACTGTCATTAGCCTCATTACCTATTGCTATTGTATCCCACTGTCATTAGTCTAACCATCACTGAGTTATATAAAAATGTGATATTGGATAGATAAATATTATAAGTCTAACTATTGCTATACCAAGTGAGACTAGGTTATCTTTGATTCATGCCACTCAGCCAAGGTGGAAACGTAAAAGCAAATGTAGTTATAGCAAGGGGTTGGAGATCAAACACTTCCATAGTGCTTAACTGCAAGTACTGATACCTATACAGCGAATACTTGAAAGCTTCCGACGACGTACTGAGAGACACGAGTCGAGCTATAAAACGAGCGATCGCGGTAATTGGCAAGCTAAGACACCATACATGGCGTAAGACGATGACGAACAATAAAGTGCAACTAAGCAACGATTACGTGACTCATGAGGTATTTGGTACATCATTATGTGTTGTAGGGCGTCCATACGACAATGACGCGTGGATTGTCGAGGCTACTGACCAAAAGTTCAGGAAAACTCAGGCGATGCCTGTCCAGTGGCAAATGATAGCACCTACTGGCAAACGTGAGGCGGTACGGATAGTCAAGAAAGTGGTTGACGTATACATAGATTTTGGTTGCTTTCTTGTGAACGCAGAAGACTACGAGAAAGTAGTACACGAGTGCATTAAGACACATGACCCGTATGGCTTGCGACTAGTCGCGTCACTGTATCCAGGTGATGACAAACAGGCGATTAAAAAAGCGGTCGAGCATATCATCAAAAAATGCGAGATGGGGGAGAGAAACGTGTCTAATGGCTATCAACCAACACAGGTGACTGATGCAGCTTTAGAGTTTGGTATGGAAAAGTGGTTAGTAGGTCAAATAAGAGACGGTATTAGTTAAGCCTTGAAAGTGGGAATTATACATCAAATAGAAACCATTCAATATTTCATTCAATAATTCATTCAATGCTTTATTGAATGGTTCTCATAGCACGCTCTAAAATCAATTCCCAACACACACAAAAACAGTTTTAGGTAACAAAGGTAGTGAAAAGACAAGCTATATACCATAGAGTGAACGGTCAAAAAATGATCGTTTATGCAGCTAATGGCTGGGATATCAGAGTAGTAAGGCTATCTAATGCAGATGGCTACAAATTAACTCGCTGGTACAACCCATATCGAACGAGATTAGGTGGTTTATTCTGCGGTTCAATAACTGTAGAGACACAACACGAAGTAGAAAGAATCATAAATCGGTTTGCCAACGGAATAACCATCGAAGAATTACCCGATCGGTTCCCCAGTTTTGCTATAAGACCAACTGAGAACGGTATCGATACAAATCGGTATGAGTTGGGTGCTAAGGAAAGTTTATTGAATAATTCATTGAATAAATCATTGAAGACTTTATTCAATAGGTTTTTATCGGTGGTACATCATCGACGGTCATCTGCAAGAATTTTTCGCTAAATACACATAGTCGCAAGAATCAAGGGAATTATGGTCAGAAGTAGGAAGAAAGACGAAGGAAAAACTTACCAACACATCGGGGATATTCACTGGAAAGAAGCTAAAAGGCAGTACTATACACCAGGATTGCACACGGCTGGACTGTCGCCTGAGATGCTTCGTAAACGAGGGATGCGACGACTGATCAGGGATGATAAAAACGCTCGTCAAATGATGGTAACCTTCGACAAGGAATACGTCATTGAGACAGTATTCAAGACGGTAGTAGAACGATTAGGTATATTTTTGAATGAAGAATTAAACGAAGAATATTATAATTTTTTCTTCGCTGAGTTAAAGGAGTACGCACTAACGAGAGGCGATCGCGCAAAACGAGAGCAATTAAGAACAGAAGCACAGCGCCTGCATGAGCGATTCCCGCACAAAACAGTAGAGCAATGGCTCTTAGAACTAAGTCCACAATGCAGCGAACCTGCTACCGCCGATGTCTCAAATGAGTTGACTACCGTTAATGCTGTAGACGAACCTCGTAATACCGCCGTCGATGATACGCGTGTTCAGGATAGCTCTAACAACAAAGTCGAGCATGATGACGAGATCGACTACGAAACATGGGGCATGAGCGACGACGCGGTAAGTCAAGGGTCATCTGTTCGTCAGGAACAGACAGATGAACTCACTACTACAACGGGTTTCGAGTCGATGAATTACGATCTTTCTGATTGTGACGATAGTGAATCTGATGGCAATGATGATGATACTGAAGTAGAGAAACCTGATGTAGATAGCGTAGTAACAACAGTATTAGGACAGGAAGATACAATCACACGGTCTAGCGCCGATTCTAGTGAAACGGAGAAGACAGCACCACGCAAGAGAGGGCGTCCACGTAAGTTATCGTAAGCGATCGCTTAGACCATTATCACTGGTGTTTCTTGCATACGACTTGCATAGTGAGAAAGGGGATACTGCTTCTTGTTCCGATTGATCGGTATTTCTTGGAGGAGATCTGTAACTGGTGTACATTTTGCACTGCTAAACGCAATCCAATATGATATCTCTCGCTGTATGCAAGTACTATGCAAGTTTATGCGATATGCAAGTGTCAATTTTTCTTGTAATGTATGCCAGGAACCAGACTTGAACTGGTGACACGAGGATTTTCAGTCCTCTGCTCTACCGACTGAGCTATCCCGGCAGGGGCTTTTTTTGAGCCACGATTAATAAATGTAGCAAAGATAAAATGAATTTGCAAGAGGTTGGAGAAAAATATTTATGCAGCTTTCAAGGTCAATTTAAACCAGATGACAACAGCTAAAAAGAGTAGAAACTGGACAAGAACAATACTAGGGCCAGAAGCTATGCTGAAAAGGCCTGAGACAATGATTCCAGTAATGCTGGTGGTGGAACCGACGATTACGGAAATGGCTAGAAACCCGCTAAACCGGTGACTCATTAGTTTGGCAGTGGAGGCGGGAATCACCAAAAAGGCATTTACTAGTAAAACGCCAACAGCTTTAATTGCTACAGCAACGGCGAGTGAAAGCAAGACCACAAAAACGTAGCGGTACAATTGCACGGGAATACCTTGAACCTGCGCTACATCTGGGTTAAGTGTCAATAAAATTTGCTGTTGCAGAGTTGATAGTAAAAATATGGAACCCCCCACAAGTACCAGCAGCGTCAAAATCAAATCTGTAACATCAAGCGCCAGAATATCGCCAAACAGTACTTGCATCAAGTTGCCACGATATCCTTTGATTAGACTAGTGAGAATTAGCCCGATCGCTAATGCCCCAGATAGCACTATACTAAGTACGCTATCGCTACCTAAGTCGGTTTTATCGATAAAGTAGAGGACAACAACACCAAAAATTAAGGTAAAAGGTAACAGCATCCAAGTAGGATTTACCTGTAACAGCACACCCAAAGCTACACCCACCAATGCTGCATGACCAACGGCGTGACTGAAAAAAGATAGTTGGCGCAAGGTAACAAAACTACCCAACATCCCGCCAAGTATTCCCATTAGTACAGCTTCTACGATCGCCCGCTGCATAAAGGGGTATTGTAATAAGCTGGCTAAGTTATTACCGTTAGCGATCGCTAGCCAAGCTATCTGACAATTATTGAAGAAATCCATACTTATGGGCAATGCCCTTGATAAGTTATCACGATCGAGTTTGTAATGTATTTTATATGAAGCCGAGTCAAGTTTTGAATTCAAAACTTTCAAGAAAAATAGAGAGTGGGGAGATGGGGAGACGCGGGGACGCAAAGAAAAACAAATGCCCAATGCCCAATGCCCAACTTAATTATGATTGTGTTGGTAGCGACTAAACCCTGGCCCATAGGTTGCTAAGAGATTTTGCGGTGAAAGGGCAATTTCTGGTTTTCCCGTGCAAACAATGGTTTGATTGAGACAAAGCACGCGATCGCAATGACGGCTGACCATATCAATATCATGGGAAACTTGCAATACTGTCCAACCCTCTTGCCGCTTTAATTCATTTAGCAAAGCGTAAAAATCTGCGGCGCCTTGTACATCAACCCCAGCAAAGGCTTCATCTAGTACCAACAATTTCCGTGGCTTCACCAGACAATAAGCTAACAACACGCGCTTCAACTGGCCGCCGCTAAGAGTACCAATAGCTTGATGCTGTAAATGATAAGCATCGGTTCGCCGCAAAGCTTCTGTTACTGCTAACGATTTATCCCAGTCTTGTCTCCATAATTTTGAGAAAAATGAATCTTCCCTTTTGCCTTTTGCCTTTTGCCTTTTGCCTTCGCTTGTCCATCCTAGTCCTACCAATTCCCTGACAGAAATCGGAAAGCTACGATCGAAGAAGAAATTTTGCGGCATATACCCCAACAAGTGACGCAAATACCCCAGCTTTGCAATTGGCCGATCCAATATTTCAATCGTACCAGCACTCCGAGGTATCAAATCTAAAACGGCTTTTATGAGAGTACTTTTACCAGCACCGTTGGGGCCAACTATAGCTGTATCTGTTCCTGGCAACAATTCAAAGGAAACATCTCGTATAGCTAGATAACTGCCTTGATAGACTGTTAATCCTTCTACTTTTAAAATAGCAATCTTATTAGTCATTAGTCGTTGGTTATTGGTTATTGGTCATTGTTCATTGGTCATTGGTCATTGGTCATTTGTAAAGGACGAGAGACAAAGTACTAAGGACAAATGACTAATAACAAATCTATTTACATGCAGTTTCTAAAGTTTGTAAGTTAGCTTTCATTGCTTGGAAATAATACTGTGGATTTGTTTCACCAGTTTCCAAAGAATCTAAAGTACGCAAATTTAACTTCAAGTCTTTTGAAAGACTAGTCAGCAATTTATTATCGACTCCTGGTTCGCTAAATAAGGCTTTAACTTTATACTTTTTTACGGCGTTAATTGCATTTTGCACATCTATTGGTGAAAGTTGATCTTCGGGAATTTCCACCACAGAAACTTGCTTGAGCTTGTAGCGTTTGGCTAAGTATGGAAATGCATCATGAAAGGTCACGAAAGTGCAATTCGGATTCTTTTGTAATGTCTCTTGAAATTCGCTGTTTAATGTTTCTAATTCTTTAATATAAGCCGCAGCATTAGCCTCGTAAGTAGCTTTATTTCCTGGATCGGCTGCTATTAAACCATCACGAATATTACTTACTTGCTGTTTTGCCAAAACCGGATCTAACCAAACGTGAGGATTTCCTTTAGCATGTTCGTGCTCGCGATCTTCTTGAGTTTTGGCTGTTTTCTCAACAGGTGAAATTTCATTTAAGGGTTTAATATCTTTACTGGCATCAATTTCTGTTAATTTAGAGTTTTGGGCATTTTTGACAGTATCTGACAAAAATTCTTCTAACCCTAAACCATTTTTTACTAATACATTAGCAGTGGCGATCGCTTTCACATTTTCCGGTGTCGCCTGGTATTCATGTACCTCCGTACCAGGTGGCACTAAAATTTCGACATCGGCGACATTTCCAGCCACAGCCTTGGTAAACAAATATATGGGCAAAAATGTAGTCACCACTTTAGTTTTTCTGGGTTGTGCTGTTGGAGTAGATGCAACTTCTCGTGCTTGTGGGGACTGTTGGACAGCTGTTCCTTGATTCTGATTCGATTCGCTACAGCCAGCAGCGATCGACAATATTAGCAGAGCAATTAATGATACGATGCCGTTTCGTCGTCTGTATGTTCTAAATTTTCTCCAATTCCCCACCACGTTGTTTCCTCCGCAAAACCGATGGTTATTATGCTTTGACCACAATTTTTGTTGACAATGATACTTATTCTACATCTGATATTATAGTAATTCTCATTCTCAATAAATATTTGATAGGTATAATAAATCACAATTAATTATTGAGTAACGAGCCATTTGCAATTAAGTTTTCCCAAAACAATTAGGGTTTATTGACATAATTTTTTAAAAAGCTTGCATACTTCTGATAAGATTACTGACGAGTTTTTAATAAAATGTGCTTTCAAAAAAGCGCGGTGTGAGCGCGAATTGTAGATTGGTGTGAGGAGAAAAATGCAAAAAGTTTATCAATATCTGCTATTTAGTCCAGCTGTGTGCAGTGCAATGGTATTTCTGAGTACTGCTGCATTTGCAGGTGAAACATCTGGTACTTCCCAAATCGATCGATCGCAAGTTTTAGCTAGTCCAAACACCAAGGTTGAGAGCATATCTGAAAATAAAACAATGGCACAAGTTACTTCAGTGTCTCAGTTGTCAGATGTGCAAACTACAGACTGGGCTTTTCAAGCATTGCAATCGCTAGTAGAACGCTATGGTTGTATTGCAGGATATCCAAATAGCACTTATCGTGGTAATCGGGCACTGACGCGGTATGAGTTTGCTGCTGGTTTGAATGCTTGTCTAGATCGCGTTAATGAATTAATTGCCACAGCCACAGGCGATTTAGTTAGCAAACAAGATTTAGCCGCACTACAAAAACTGCAAGAAGAATTTTCCGCCGAACTAGCGACACTCCGGGGCCGTGTGGATGCAGTAGAAGCACGCACAGCTGAATTAGAAGCCAATCAGTTTTCTACTACAACTAAACTGCAAGGACAAGTTGTTGCCGTCGTTAGCGATGTTTTGTCAGGAAATACAGTCAACGGCGCAGAAATTACAGACGAAAATACCACTTTAGGGGTACGGGCGCGGATAGAACTTGTCACCAGCTTCACAGGACAAGACACCCTGTTCACTAGAATCCAGGCGAATAATATTCTCAGCCCTGACATTGGTACGCCAGAGGGCAATTTATTCTTTGCTGGTGAGGATGGTACCACTACTGCTGCGATCGATGCACTACTTTACAGATTTCCCTTGGGCAAGAAGACAGAGGTGGTTGCTATTGCCAATGCAGGTGCAGCCGACGACCTAACTAGTACTGTCAATATCTTTGATGGTGATGGTGCCTTTGGTGCTTTGTCTACCTTTGGTACGCGCAACCCAATTTATAACCAGATAAACGGTGCTGGTTTAGGATTAACATACGAATTTAGCGAACAATTATCGCTAAGTCTAGGGTATTTGAGTGGTACAGCTAATAACCCTACACCTAATAATGGTTTGTTCAATGGTTCTTATGGTGCCCTGGCACAGCTGACAGTTCAACCAAACGATCGCATTTCTCTTGGTTTAACTTACATCAATTCTTACAACCAACCACTACTCACAGGCAGCAATGCAGCAACCTTCCAAGATATAGCAGCTATCCAGGGTTTACCAGAAGAAGAAGTCGGATTTTCCAGTAACTCTTACGGCGTGCAAGCATCCATTGGCATCACTGATAACATAGTTTTAGGTGGTTGGGTTGGATACACTAACACTCGAAGCTTGAGAGGAAACCGTGGAGACGTTGACATTTGGAACTATGCTGTTACCCTTGGCTTTCCCGACCTCGGTACAAAAGGTAGTTTAGCAGGTATTATTGCGGGTGTGGAGCCTAAAGTTACAAGTTCTAGTCTTGTAGGATTAGCTGAAGATGAGGACACATCTTATCATTTGGAAGCATTCTACCAATATAAGCTCAGTGATAATATCACCATTACCCCAGGAGTCATTTGGCTAACATCGCCAGATCATAACAATGATAATGATGATGTTGTTATTGGTGCCCTGAGAACCACATTCAGTTTCTAATTTTGAAAATCTCAAAATCAAGACGCAAACTTATCTTTTGCGTCTTGATTTTCAGTGCTATTTAAAAATTACTCCCTTACCACTGTAAGAGTACTTAATTTTTTAACTAATCGCCAAGAACGCAAAGCAATAAATTTAAGTAATTCTATGGCAATAATGGAGTAAAAATTTTAATATTCTCCTTGAAGGCACACGTAATACTATTTCATGAAATACCTGATATATAAGTCGGAGGGTACAGTTGTACGCCTTTACAGCCAATTTATTATGTCGGTAAATGTGAGGATCTGATGACATTAAAGTGAGTTTTAAGCCGTTTTTGATTTGTCTTTGACAAACCATCGAGTACTTCATCTCACCAAAACCCAAGAAAAAGTTTGCTGATAATAACAAAAAGACCAGCCTCCCACAGCTGGTCTAAAAAATGTTTTTTTTCGCGTTGTCTTCTCAAGAGAGTTAAAACCCAATTGCGCGTTCCCAAAATGCAACGGGCAACTTTTCTTAACAATATTGTAACAGCCAACACAGTTTTTTCAGAAAATTTCATCAAAAAAAGATATAAGCAAAATTTAAAAACTTCTATCTATGAGGAGAATTGGCTACAACGTAGGGTAGAGAAGGGGAGCAGAGAGTGTGGGGAGAGAGGGGGGATGGGGAGATGGGGGAGTGTGGGGAGTGTGGGGAGAGAGGGGGAAAAAATTTCTTCACCATCCTCCCACACCTCCCACACCTCCTGCTTGCCCCATGCCCTATGCCCTATGCCCTATGCCCTATGCCCAACGACTAATTGTGGTTTTCCCCAGAGGATGGTTTCTTGCTTGTAAATGGCAATTCCGGGTTTTGCGCCTTTGGGTTTGTAGACGTGTTTTAGTTGAGTGTATACTACTGGTACTTGGTCGCTCTGACGAGCGCGACTGTAGTAAGCTGCAAGATTAGCAACAAATTGCAAATCAGCCTCTTCTGCAACAGCACCGGGTTCGAGACGTAGTAGTACATGGCTACCTGGAATTTCTTGAGCGTGGAACCAGAGGTCATAATCCCCAGCCACACGAAAAGTTAATTGGTCATTTTGGCGATTGTTGCGACCGATTAATACTTCAAAGCCGCTGGGAGTACGGTAATGATAAAAGTTGCTGATGGAGTTTTCATTGCTAGTGCGATCGCGGTACTCTGGATCTTGTAAATATTTTTGCCCAATCAGTTCTTCGCGAATTTCTTCTAAAGCTTGCAAATCTTCTGCTGTCTGGTAGTTATCTATCTGATCGATCGCAGCCTGCACTTGCTCTAAATAATCAATTTCTGTCTGCACTTCTAAAAGTAGCGGTTCCACAGCAGAACGAGCGCGTTTGAGTTTTTGGTGCTGTTTGTAAAGACTTTGGGCATTTTGGACGGCGTTTTTATCCGGTTGCAGAGCGATCGCTACTGGCTGATTATTCTCAAAATCTGGGATAATTATCTCTTTCATACCCGGTTCCCAGTTTTGCAGGTGAGCCATTAATAAATCAGCTTTTTGGCGATATTCATCGGCTCGATCTGATTGCTGCAAGCGTGTCTTAAAGGTTTGAGCTTTGTTGTGTAATTTCTCCAAAATATTATTTAATTTCTGACTCAACTGATGCCGCAATTGGGAAAATAACTGTTGATTGAGTTGGTCGGTGTAGTAACGGTTGAGTAATTCTTGGGTGTCTTTGGCGCTTTCTACTCCACCCCAACCCATTACTGTGTAACCATCTTTTGTCCAAGCGGGTTGAAATTTACTTGAATCTAACGCTTGCAGCCATTCTTGCCAACGCTCAAACAACCTTTGCCAATCTTCAGGTTTAAGGGTATCGGTTGATGTTTCTGGTGGGATATTTGCTGCTAACAACATTGATTCTAGCAGCGCAGCACTTAGACCACTATAACTTTTGAGTAATTGCCGCTTGATTGCTCCTGGTACTAAACTTACCCGTTCTTGCCAACGTTCTTGAGATTCGCTCAAATTGGGGAGAGTCCCAGTCAGTTTAGGTGGTGTTTCGTAAGGTTGTCCGGTTTGAATGGGACGGACGCTAGATTGTTGCTGACTGACTTGATGTGCGGGAGCGATGGTTATATTGCTAGCATCGGTGAGAATGACATTGCTATACTTGCCGATAATTTCTACATACACATGATATAGGGCGCTTTCACCAGGACGCCGAGCAAATTGTAGATCGATAACGCGCTCCCAAGGAGCGATCGCTTCAATTGCCACTAAGGCCAAACCACCCAATTGGTGTATCAGTTGTTGGCTGAAGGTGAAGGTATCAGGAATTCGTGGTGGCGGATCGCCAATGCAAATATGTGCAGCTTGAGGATGCCAAGAAATCTCTAGCCAACCCCGCTGTTTCAAGGTGCGTAATGCTATGGCAATAGTATAGCGATCGCGCTGGTAAACTTGCTCTGTTCTAGAGGGTAGCCAGTTCGCGCGTAGTTCGCTACAAGCAGCTTTTAGGGTGGTAAAGTCAACTGGTTGCACAAAAATTAATTATTAACTTTCAAATATCGATGCCCAGTATATGCTATCGCGTCTAGTCCAGACTGGCATGATTTGAAAAAGCAGTAAAAATTTTTAGCAGTGTTGAAGATGTAACACGCTACATAATATAGTAGGGTAGCACTCCCGTGCCACCCTACTATTGATGATTATGGGTTACTTATTCACAATTACCTATTACTAAGGATATTAGGTTATGTGGTGAGTAATGCTGGCTCTGGTTGTTTGGTAGTGAGTAATACTGGTTCTGATTGTTTGGTGGTGAGTAATACTGGTTCTGGTTGTTTGGTAGTGAGTAATACTGGTTCTGATTGTTTGGTAGTGAGTAATACTGGTTCTGGTTGTTCGGCTGTTTGTCCCAAAATCTCGTTGTAGAGTTCGCCCAGTTGATTTGCAACGCCATCCCAACTAAACTTAGTTTCGACGCGCTTTCTACCAGCTTTACCCAACTTATCTCGCCATTCTCGATTCAACAGAATTCTGTCGATCGCATTTGCAAAAGCAGCTACATCTTGCGCTGGTGCTAATAAACCTGTTTGTTCGTTAACTACAGTAAACTGAAGTCCGCCAACATCGCTTGCTACTACTGGGGTACCGCTGGCCATCGCTTCAATTGCCACCAATCCAAAGGGTTCGTAGTGACTGGGAACAACGCAAACATCAGCTGCTGCGTAATAAGTTGGCAAAATATCTTGACTCAAACGACCGGGAAAGATGGTCAAGTCGCTCATCCCTAATTCGTTGACGATTTGTTCAATGCGATCGCGCTCAATTCCGTCGCTATTACCCGGAGTGCTACCACCACCAATAATTAGCTTGAGGTTGTTGGACTCCCGTAGTTGAGACTCATTTAGCGCACGCACTAAGGTTTCTATACCTTTGCGTGGATCGAAACGACCGACATACAATACAATTTTGGCATCTGGAGCGATTCCTAATTCTAATCTCGCTGCGTCTCGTCCAATCGAACCAAATCGCTGAATATCTGTACCGCAGGGAATGATATCGATATTGCCTTTTGTGGAAACGAGCGATCGCATATGTTCGTTTTCCTGCGGACTCGTAGCTACAATTCGTTCTGCTGTCTCCAGCACTTGTTTTTCCACAGCCAATCGCTGGCTGGCAATCAGCGGAATATTATCTATCGTGTTATATTTTACTGCTCCTAAAGAGTGGTAGGTGTGAACCTGTTTAACTCCTTGGATTTTCTTCAATTCCATCCCTACCCAGCTAGAAAGCCAGTAGTTAGTGTGAACTAGCTGGTACTTTATATCATTTTTTATTTGGAATTTGAGGAAATTTTCCACAAATTCTGGTAAATATCCAAAAATATCATCTCTGGGCACAAACTCCAAGGGGCCTGCTTTTAAACGAATAGTTCGACAATTCTCGCTATGTTGAACGATTGAGTCTTGCTCCAGACTAACCTTGCGGGTAAACATATCAACTTCCCATCCAAGCTGCGCTAGCGCTTCACCCACATGGCGCACGTAAACATTTTGTCCTCCAGCTTCTTCTTTCCCTATTTCAATCGCTGGGTCTCCGTGGACGGAAATCAAGGCGATGCGTTTTTCGGTGGTATTCATAGTTTGTGTGTTGCGGATTGTAACAAAGTTTTAGTCGATTCCAAGTAGGCGTGTCTAATAGCACGCCTTCCTGAATTATTTAAGAACGTTGATTATTATTGACTTTAATTTAATATCTCTAATAATTTTTTACATCTTCTGCCAGAAGTATACTTTTAGATTAAGTATATGTATTTAATTCTTTTATATATAAATGGCAATATTTATATCTAATCCTTCTGATAGATGAAATTCTATTCTTTGTCGTGTTTGGAGAATGCTAATTTTATAGATAAATTTATTAAAAAAGTGATTACCTTGGTTATATGGATAAAAAGTAAAGACGAGTTATTATTTATACTTAAGTTAAGAATTATTTGATTTAATTTTGCTATAGTAATAATAATGTTTTTGGCAGATTTGTAGATATAGCCTCATTCATACGAGAGTCATAATTAGTATATTTTTATGCTTTTAAATAAAATCCTATAATCTGCTTAAATTTAAAAATTTCCAGACTTAGGAGATATTCTAAATATCCAATTTTGGTTTTTAATTCTTTTGAATTGAGTGTATTTAACTTTAATCTAAATTTAGACATAAGCTTAAGTTATGTAATTTTTGTAATCAGTAATATTTGCTTTTGACCAAAAATAAAACTTGATTCTAGATTGAAAATATCTCGAAGTTGCAAGCAAAAATATCCAACGATTAGAATTTACACACCAGTTGCTACGCTTTACCTAGCCTTGACGCTGAGTGGCGATTTAGCAAGTAAAAAAGTGCCAAAAATTTAACTCCCTCAGTTTTACCCACTGAAAGAGTTTCCGTGTATGCCTTTTGCTTTGTGAAAGATAGAGGCGAGGAGCTATCTAAAATCTAATACTTTTGGGTTGTAGCAAGATATCTTAAGATACAAAGGCAAATCTAATATTAGGCGTTAATTGTTGGGTTACGCTAAGCAGTCTCAGGTTCTTCAGTCTAAGAGTGTACTAAGCCAAATTAAAAATCCTTGTGACGTTAGCATCTAATTTTTTAGCAAGCATTAAAATTAGGAAAATAGTAACTATATTTTCGGCCTGCTTTAGCACTATCCGATGGATACTAAAAAAATAGACCCTTACTTTAACTTGTAGTTTCAGTAAGGGTGGGCAAGCGGCTTCTCAGTAATGACTATAGGTAAATCTAAGATCTAAAAGACAACCTGAAAGTAGGCTTTGCACTATAAGAATTACAAAAATAGCTGCAACCAGCTTTTAACTAAGGAGCTAGATAAAAATCAATAATTAAAAATTAAAAATCAAAAAAGTAATTCTGATTTTTAATTTTTAATCTTCCCCTTAAGGATTAATTCGTAGTTTGTGCAGCTAGCATTTGCTTGAGCTTTTCTAATTCCGAAGCCCAACGGGGATCTGGACGAATAGCGTCTGATTCCGTAGTCGTGGTGCTCTCACGAGAAGTGCCACCACCACTGCCACGACGAGGCTTCTTGGAACCTTTCTCACGACGACTACCTTCTTTGTTAGTGTTAGGAGTAGGATTGCTACTAGCAACACTAGCTGCTTTAGGAGCTTGCTCCTCGCCCTCATCACCCTTTGTACGAGGTAATGCCTTTTCTAACTTAATGGGAGTGTCTTTAAACATCTGACCATTATACTTTTCAATTATTTGGTCAGCTTGTTCGTCATTGTTGACCGTCAGAAAACCAAAACCACGGCATTTGCCGGTTTTCCGGTCTTTAATTAATTTAGTAGTTACAGCATCACCTTCAGCTGCGAATACTGCTTGTAGATCTTGACGATCGATTTCTTCTTTAGGCAAATTACCTATATATAGGCGAACGGACATGAACTATACCTCCAGAAATGAATGAACATGGCAAGGTGAAAAAACCATTACTTGGCTTTGGCTTTTAAAATAGATGCTATTGAGAAAGACTGCCAGCAACCAATTTTTTTGCTCCAAACTATCAACTTATACAATACAGTTTTTCGTTGGGATCGAGCTTATTTAATCCAAAGGCCCACACTACGATGAGCTAATAACACCTTAATTCTAAGAATTGTAAATTTAATAGTCTACTGTCTGCCAAAGTACGCGCTTTCTTTAAATGCTCTTTTTAGCAGAATAAAATACCATCCTTTACATTACCACGGTATTTTCTACCTAGCTAGTTTAGCGCACACATTTTCGACTTTAGTATTACCGCATCGTAGCATAAAACACATTTTTTATTCAAGGCGAGATTTTTGGAAACAAAAACCAGCCAGTGGCTGGTTGATTTGCTGCTGTGTTGGGAGGATAAATATGCTATGGAGGGGGAAAAAGCATCCGAATTCATCACAAAGCTATGAAGCTGAGTTATTTCGGTTGCTATTGTTTGTGTAAATAAATGTAACACTTGTGAATAAAACCTGCAACTTTTGTTTACATTTCGGTTTGTCTTTTGTCCTTTGTCCTTTGTCCAAAGCAAATGACTAATGACTAATGACCAACGACCAATGACCAATGACTAATGACTAATGACTAACCAGTGAGAAAAACGTATGCACCCCAAGCCTGCGCTGCAACTGCTAAAGCAGTAGACCAAATGGGATGAGGGCTATGAATGGTTTTACCACTTTGAGTTTCTAGGGTTTGGATATCGATCCAAGGTGTTGCTCCTCGTCGGAACCAACCTGTGACAATAATTTGCCTACCAATCAAATCCTGGTGATTGACTGATTGTCCTAGCCAAGAAACATGATGTAATTTCACTAAGCCAGCGCTTGATTGTAATATTAAATCTTGGGCTAGGGAGTTAGCAGTGCCTTGACGACCTAATAATTTGCCCACAAGACGCACGCTGATGCTGTCAATGGGTAACGTAGACGGGTCAGCTAACAAATTAGGCAGGCAGTCATCAGTTTGCAAAGTGGGCGGCTTAATATCGGGAAAGAAAGAATTAATCCGGATCACTGTACCGATGCTAAAACCAATCAAAAGGCAGCCTGTAATGAAAGACCAATCCTCATAAATCCACTTGAGATTTAAAAATTTAAGTGCGAATGCTAATTGCCACGCTAGCCACACCAAACCTGCAAACACAACTCCGAGAGGAATTCCTAACCAAGGAGCGATTTGTAATAAGAAAGACTGACGCCTAACTTTTGATGGTTGTTCGCTAGGGAAATGTAATTCGGTGTCTAGATGCCAGTGACGGGCTATTTGGCAGAGGCGTTCGATGCGATCGCCCACCAGAGGATGGCTATTATTAATCGTAAACCATCGGCGATAGGGATTGACAACATCCCATTTCAAAAAAGATTCAAAAGAAAGATGACTGGCAATTGTGCCTAAAGAAAGACTCTGTTGGTAGCCGATTGGTGCGACGATATTTAAGCTTTCCAACTGCGAACTGGTTTGTTCTTGTTTTTCGATATCAGTTGCAATTCCAATGGCAATTTTCAGCAAGCCACGAATTAAAGCATTGGGATTACCAGTAATTTCAGCTGCGGTGCGATCGCTATAATAAAGCCGCAACCGCGACAACCACAATGCAGTTCCAGTTAGCAAACACCAAACTCCATAAATCAAACTAGCCACAATTGTCACAGGAGTGCGCCAAATTTTTCCTGATATGTTGTCACCCAACTTCGATACCTGCTCGTATACCTTATAAGTTGGTAGTGTCACCAGTAACACCAAAGACATGACAACAAAATCCCAGTGAGCAATATGCCCTAGCTGGGTGGCATAAATAACGGCAATTTCATCATCTGTTAGTTGTTCTAACAGTCCTTTGCTGACTACAATTCTCGCGTTCCGTGGTAAGCTACCGTAGGTAAGAATAATTGGCGCAGCCATTGGCAAAATTCGCAGTTTGGGTAAAGGCCAATGCCTTTGTTGACAGCAACGTTGTAATACCCGGACAGCTTCTCGACTATGGCCGTTCAATACATCTTTAGCTAGTTCTCGTTGACCGTACAAGTTTGCCAGTAGCAAATCCAGTAACCAAGGTGATGCGGCGATTAAAATTACCAACGCTATGAGCAAAAATCGTGTCGGGTCATTGTATAAAACCTGTAACGGTTCTACATAGGGGAGCTTGACTAAAGCGTGGTTGATGGCTCCCAATACTAACTTGAGGATTTCTCGAATCACCCAAAACAGGGCGATGAATGTTCCCGCAGCCAGCAGCCGCAAAGGAATTAATTTTGGTTTTCGTAGGGGCTGCCATGCCTTAGCGCGTTGTGCTTGTCGCCAATAAATAACACCGAATAGTTTGGCTTGGGTGCGGGTAACGGAACCCATGAAACCATTAAGGGGGGGCGGCGGAGGTGGTGGTATGACAGTAGCTTTGGGTTTAGCTAATGGCACCATTTGGGGGATATTCTGGTTCTTGGTTTCTGTTACTTCATCTTTTGGCTTCTCGTCTGATTTAGGAGTATCTGGGGATGAATTTTCAAAAGCAACAAATCCAGTTTCGACATTTTTTGATTCTGGTTCAGGTTTTTGACGTTTTGTCAAATGTTCGAGAGCGCGTTTTGCCCACTCTTGAACTTGAGGATTGTTGCTCTCAATGAGATTTTCGCAAAAGGCGATCGCTTTAGAGACTTCCCCAGTACGGGCATAAGCCATCACTAAACCAACCCTTGCTTGTAAGTTAGCAGTGGCATTACTTTCGCTACTAGCAAGAGGTTCTAACTGAGCGATCGCTGTTTGGTAATTTCCCTGCTTGAGGGCAACTAAACCAGCCTCCAAAGACGATTTGGCATGTGAAGGCATACAGATTCTGGCACTCCAATCTCTTCTAAACGATCCACGTCTGGGCAAAAGCGCGACCCTCAGATGCCGTGGAAATCAACTGTGTCCAGCTAAGCCAACCTGTGAAGGAATTCAGAATTCAGGAGTCAGAATTCAGGAGTCAGAATTGAATTCTGTACCACTGGCGGATGAATTGAGCGAGTTTAATACCCGATCTAATTTTCAGTTTGGTAGCTTTCAATCAGTCCAGAATTTTAACTCCGACTGATTAATTCTGTATTCTGAATTCTGTATTCTGAATTCTTCTTCATTCCTCCACTGGTTGTTGACTCGAAAATACTGGAGCGATCGCGCTTAATTTCAACTCTGGATGGTCGCCCTCTAGTTGTTGGCAATTCCATTCATTCCGGAATAGCAACACTGGGCGTCCCATACTATCTTTGACTGTAGTGGTATTGAATAAACGTCCCACTTTATTTAATGCTTCCCAACCACCTTCAACCCAACGGGCGACACTATAGGGTAATAAATCTAGTATGGTTTCTACGCCATACTCATTTTGTAAACGAAACTGCACCACCTCAAATTGCAACTGACCCACCGCGGCTAAAATTGGATCGCGCTTGGCTTCATCAGTTGAATACATAATTTGCACAGCACCTTCTTCGCGTAATTCCGCAACGCCTTTTTGGAATTGCTTGAACTTCGAGGGGTTGGGGTTCCTGAGAGTTGCAAACAGTTCCGGCGAAAAATACGGAATCCCTTCATATTCCAGCTTTTGCCCCGTGTAAATTGTATCCCCGATGGCAAAAACACCGGGATTGTTCAAACCGATCACATCGCCAGGATAAGCTTCATCAATCGATTCCCTCTCCTGAGCAAAGAGTTTTTGCGGACGGGAGAGACGGACGAGTTTACCAGTGCGAGCGTGATTCACCATCATATCTTTTTCAAACTTACCAGTGCAGACCCGGACAAAGGCGACGCGATCGCGGTGTTTCGGGTCCATGTTTGCTTGCAGTTTGAATACAAACCCAGAAAACTCTGGATATGTAGGAGGAACTTCGCCAACACTGCTGAGATGAGAACCGGGTTTGAGGGCATAGTCTAGGAAGTATTTGAGGAATAACTCTACCCCAAAGTTTGTCATGGCGCTACCAAAGAACACTGGCGTCATTTTGCCTTCGTGTACCAACTGCAAATCTAGCTCCGGGCCAACTCCTTCCAACAGTTCTAGATCGTTTTTCAGTTGATAGTACAGGTCTTGTTCTAGCAGCTGTTCTATTCTCCGATCGCCTAATTCCACTATCGTATCACGGGCTTCTCGGCTACCGTGGGCGCTGCGCTCAAACAGGTGGATTTGTTGCTTGTGTCGGTCAAAAACACCTTTAAAGCGATCGCCCATGCCAATGGGCCAGTTTACTGCATAGGTTTGCAACTTCAATTCTTGCTCGATTTCATCCAAAAGTTCTAAAGGTTCTCTTCCTGGGCGATCGAGTTTGTTGACAAATGTAAAAATCGGGATATCCCGCAGTTTACACACCTCAAATAACTTCCGAGTTTGGGGTTCCAAACCTTTTGCCGCATCAATCAGCATCACTGCATTATCGGCGGCGGCAAGAGTTCGATAAGTATCTTCACTGAAATCTTGGTGTCCGGGTGTGTCTAATAAATTTATTTGACAGTCTCGGTATGAAAATTGCAACACCGTGGAAGTAATGGAAATACCCCGTTGTTGTTCCATCGCCATCCAGTCTGAAGTAGCTTTGCGCTGTGCCCGCCGTGCTTTGACCGCCCCAGCTTCGTGAATTGCGCCTCCGTATAGCAGTAGCTTCTCTGTCAGCGTCGTTTTACCCGCATCAGGGTGAGATATAATTGCAAAGTTGCGACGAAGTTCAACTGCGCGATCGAGTTCAGACTCAAGTTCAATTGACATAACTGTATTTGTTTGTAACTTAACTTAATTTTTTTCGTTGGCAAGTCTTTTAATCTTAAGACAACGTTGCTCGCGATCGGGTCGTAATATAATCAATAATTCTGACGAAATTTTAGGAGAAAGGAATGTACGACACAGACAAGCGAAAGCTTTTATCTGCCTTGTCTCATGGAGCCATTTTTTTCAGCACAGCTGTTGTATCTATCGGTATACCTATTGCTGTACTGTTCGTATCTGACGATCCTGTTGTTAAAGAAAACGCCAAAGAATCCATCAATTTCCACTTTAATGTCTGGTTCTATGGAGCGATTCTAGGAGCGTTGTTTTTTCTATTCGGTTGGCTGGTCTTACCACTATTATTACTGGGGCCACTAGCAGGTATTGGCTATTTGTTGCACTGGGGACTAACGATTTGGGCAATTACTAAGATTTTTAGCAATCCTGATACACCCTTTCGCTATCCCTTTATTTTACGAGTGTTTTAGCATAAAAAATGGGTATGGGGCATGGGGCATTAATAATTGTGGTTTATTTTTATTTTGCTCTTGTGCCTTTAGTTTCTAAACAATTAATAGCCAGTATTTTGCCCTAGAGGGTCTTAGAATTTTCAACTGTGAATTTCTTATTGTTTATAGATATATAGATAAATACCCAATGCCCAATGCCCCATGACGCCAGTTGCTTTCCGACGCAATGCGACAGGATCGCACTGGCTCCCCCATGCCCATTTTTGATATTGTTTTTCTAACTCGTCGGATAGATGTCAATCAAGCTGTAAAATACAAAATTGCCCTACAGCTTAATTCAGGTAGGGCAAATGTCAGTTAAGCACTTTTTGTAGTCTGTCTGATGGCAGGAAACTTTTCCCCTGCTTTTGTGACGCTTTGTTTTGTGTCCATTGCGTTGTTTTTCTTCATAAAATTTTATGTTTCCTACACATCGCCCCCGCCGTTTGCGTACCCATCCCCAACTGCGCCGGATGGTTCGTGAAACTGTTTTGACAACAAGCGATTTCATTTACCCATTATTTGCCGTACCGGGTGACGGAATCGCTAATGAGGTAAAATCTATGCCTGGAGTCTACCAGCTTTCGGTAGATAAAATTGTCGAAGAAGCGAAAGAAGTTTATGACTTAGGAATTCCTGCCATCATTCTATTTGGTATTCCGGCTGATAAGGATGTAGATGCTACTGGCGCTTGGCATGATTGCGGTATTGTTCAAAAAGCTGCGACTGCTGTCAAAGCAGCAGTACCAGATTTGATTGTGGTTGCTGATACTTGTTTGTGTGAGTATACCAGTCACGGACACTGTGGTTATCTGCAAGTTGGCGATTTGACAGGACGGGTTTTAAATGACCCAACTTTGGAATTGTTGAAAAAAACAGCAGTTTCTCAAGCAAATGCCGGTGCGGATATCATCGCGCCTTCTGGGATGATGGATGGCTTTGTGCAAGCAATTCGTCAGGGTTTGGATGAAGCTGGATTCCAAGACACACCGATTTTGTCTTATGCTGCTAAGTATGCTTCGGCTTATTACGGGCCATTTCGGGATGCAGCAGACTCAACGCCGCAATTTGGAGACAGAAGAACTTACCAAATGGACCCAGGTAATAGTCGCGAAGCAATTAAAGAAATTGAATTGGATATTGCCGAAGGTGCTGATATGCTGATGGTAAAGCCAGCCTTGGCATATATGGACATTATCTGGCGGGTGAAGGAAGCAAGTAATTTACCAGTTGCAGCTTACAATGTTTCTGGTGAGTATTCGATGATTAAAGCTGCGGCTCTGAATGGTTGGGTTGATGAAGAGCGTGTGGTTTTGGAAACTTTAACTGGTTTGAAACGCGCTGGGGCAGATTTGATTTTGACTTATCATGCTAAAGATGCGGCGCGATGGTTAAAGTAGGGTGAGGAATTGAGTAAGAGTTGAAAAATCTCACGCAGAGGCGCAAAGGCACAAGAGCTGTGTTTTGGTGTCTGGGTGTGAGATTTTATACTTGGCTATGATTTATTGATATTTTTGGAAAAAGTTTTTTGAGCATGTTGGAGAAGCCTTAAGCTTGGTTTCGTAGTCTTTCTAAGTTCTGTTGATGTAACTCTGGGAAATTTTCTAAATCATCTATTGACTGCGGTGCAGGGAAGATTACAGAATCTTCAAAGGTGAATCTATCTAAATAAATTTGAAAGGCTTCATCATCTTCTCTGCGGTCAAGGATATATTGGCGTAATTGGGCACGGGGCATTGTTATAAAATCTTGTTTGCTCATAGATATCTCCACTTTCCGTCTAGGTAAATTAGAATTTCATTTTCTTCACCAGCGAGAATTACAATATTTTTTGTTCGTTCATCAATTCGTAATAAAAACACAAGTAAATACATTTTAGTAGCCTAAAAACTTAAGATAAACAATGTTTTCAATTGTTCTACAGTAGGCATATTTAAATTATTACTACAACAGATTTTTTACTCTGACCTGATTTGAGTCAAATTGGCATCTTTCAACTGCGAAGTGTTTAAACATATTTTATGCATATTGTCCCCGTGATAATACATAAACACGGGATTCTCGTGTTTGCAATAGGGGGACGCGATCGCTTATAAAAGAAGATAGTTAATAAATTTTCCTCAATTGCCATTTAATGTCAATTGATTTAATAAAAGGTTTCAATATTTTCGAGGGGAACATGAAATATGGATATGCAAGTCCTGAGAGAGCGTGCTGGTCTTAGCCGTGCGGAGGTCGCCTTCAGGCTTGCAATCAGCGAAACTAGTGTTCGCAACTGGGAGGCTGGGCGTACTGAACCTACTATGACGCCAAAAAAATATTTAGATGCTTTGCGTCTGTTCAAATGTACACCTGAAGAGTTGGCAGCGGCAAGTGAAAAGTCAATTAATCAGCGACATAAACGCAAACCAGGTAGGCCGAGACGCTTTCCAGATACTCCAGTACCTCAAGTAACTGATTCGCCAGTTTGTAGCTGAGAATTCAGGAGTCGGAATTCAGAATTCAGAACTCAGAATTCAGGAGTCAGAATTCTGAATGCATAACTAGAAAAAGTTCGGTTTTACAGCAAGGTTCACAGGGCCGCAGGCTCATTAGGGCTGCGCTCAGTAGCTAGACATAATTAAATGTAAAATACAAAAGTTTAAAAGCTTGATAGCAACTGACTTTTCTCTTCTGCATTCTGCTTTCTGCCTGTTGCCTTCTACTTATCGCCCAGTCATACTGAATTCTGAATTCTGAACTCTGAGTCCTGAATTCTAGATTCTTGTTGATAAAATCTAACTTAGGAATGTAGATTTTTTGATTTACAACTCCTAGTCTAAAGTGCGTTAGCTGTCTTGGTAACTTGATGTTTCTCAGGTATTGGCATCTTAAGCTAATGGGAAGGCAGCATAAGTCAGGCATTTGACCATCAGCGACTAATTGTGCCCCTGTTTTGGAGTTAAAGTTTGATGTTTGATTTTGCTCCAGTGAAGATTCCGCTTCTACCACTACTGGAAAGATAAAGTTTCGATCTTGATTGATAAACCTTCTCACGGCTGATGAGCAAAAAATCAGCACTTCCTTGGTCTGTTAAATAGTTGGTTTTCAAGACATCTGCTACCGTATATTTACCTAAAATATTGAGTTGGGTAACAATTTTGATATAGTTGTCTGGGCGATTAGTTCCTGCTTAGAGGGAAAATAGCAATTAAACAGACAGCATGGGAGATGAGAAATCAGAAACAATCAACAAAGAAACTTTTTAGCAATTCTTAGGGTTTATGCCTGGGGCGGTTCGTTTAAATAACCTAAACTCTAACCAGTGCGATCGCTCACGGTATTTGCCACAACCACACGATAAAATTCTAAAACCATAATCGTACTAAAGGGCTAAATGGCAGAAACACTATTCTTCAACGCCTTGCGTGAAGCCATTGATGAAGAAATGGCGCGTGACTCCAGCGTATTTGTTCTTGGTGAAGACGTAGGACACTACGGCGGCTCCTATAAAGTTACCAAAGACCTGTACCAAAAGTATGGCGAACTCCGAGTTCTAGACACCCCCATCGCTGAAAACAGCTTTACCGGCTTGGCAGTGGGAGCAGCTATGACTGGGTTGCGCCCCATCATCGAAGGTATGAATATGGGCTTTTTACTCCTAGCGTTCAATCAAATATCCAATAACGCTGGGATGCTGCGCTATACTTCTGGCGGAAACTTCAAAATTCCGATGGTAATTCGCGGCCCCGGAGGTGTGGGACGGCAGCTAGGGGCTGAACATTCCCAGCGACTAGAAACCTACTTTCAAGCGGTACCAGGGTTGAAGATTGTTGCCTGTTCCACACCCAGAAACGCGAAAGGACTACTAAAATCCGCTATCCGCGATGATAATCCGGTATTGTTCTTTGAACACGTTCTACTTTACAACTTAAAAGAAGACTTACCAGAAGAAGAATACCTGCTTCCCCTGGATAAAGCAGAACTTGTGCGTCAAGGTAAAGATGTCACAATTATTACTTATTCTCGGATGCGCCATCACGTGCTGCAAGCAGTAAAAACCCTTGAAAAACAAGGATACGATCCAGAAGTAATCGATTTAATATCCCTCAAACCATTAGATTTTGATACCATTGGTGCATCAGTAAGAAAAACCCATAAAGTCATTGTTGTGGAAGAATCCATGCGAACTGCGGGTATAGGAGCAGAAGTCATCGCTTCAATTAACGATCGCTTATTTGATGAGTTGGATGCACCAGTACTGCGGCTTTCTTCCCAAGATATTCCCACACCTTACAACGGCAATCTGGAAAGACTAACCATTGTCCAACCAGAGCAAATAGTGGAAGCTGTAGAAAAAATGGTAGCTTTGCGGGTGTAGCGCAGAGGGGCAGAGGGGCAGGGGAGGCAGGGGAGATGAAAAGATGTGGAGATGGGGAAGTGTGGGAAGTGTGGGGGGAAAGATTTCTTCCCCATCCTCCCACCCCTCCCACACTTCCTGCTTGCCCATACCCAATGCCCAATGCCCCATGCCCAATGCCCACTTTCCATTCATAACTGCATAAAAGAGCGCTATTATAGCCTTTGTCAGTTGCGAGTTATGGTATGCAAAGACAGCGATCGCTATTAATTTTGATTTTAGTTCTAGTAATCGCCGCGATAACGGTGATTGCTACGATTCCGATACCTCTTGGACTTGATTTGCGGGGAGGTTCACAGCTCACAATTCAGGTGAAACCATCAGCAGAAATTCCCCAAATCAGTGACCGTGAATTGGAAGGTGTGAAGAAAGTTGTCGAAGGTCGGATTAATGGTTTGGGTGTTTCTGAGCCAGTGATCCAAACAGTCGGCACAGATAAGATATTAGTGCAATTGCCAGGGGTCAACGACCCAGAGCAAGCTGAACGGGTGCTAGGGGGTACGGCGCAGTTAGAATTTCGCACGCAAAAGCCGAATACAGAAACTCAACTTTTAGCTTTCCAAACATCACGAGCTGAATTGAAGATAAAGCAAGAAGAATTGAGAAAAAGCAATGATAAAGCAGCAATAGCCAAAAATCAAGAAGATTTACAGAAAAATAATCAAGCGATCGTTGAATTGTTTGAAAGCACCAACCCGCCGCTAATCGGTAAATACCTCAAAGATGCCTATGGCGAACCCACTCAAGGTAACAATTGGAATGTTGCCATTCGCTTCGACCAAAAGGGTGGTGAACTTTTCGCTCAGCTGACGAAAAGCCTTGCTGGGACTGGGCGTAGTATTGGTGTATTTCTGGATAATGAACTAATCAGCGCTCCTACTGTCGGTATTGAATTTGCCTCTACTGGAATTACCGGAGGTTCTGCCGTAATTACCGGTCGGTTTACCGCACAACAAGCTAATGATTTGGGCGTACAGCTACGCGGTGGCGCATTACCCGTACCAGTAGAAATTGCAGAGATTCGTACTGTTGGGGCAACTTTAGGTAAAGACAGCATCACTAGCAGTATCTATGCTGGTATTGGTGGTCTGGTTTTGGTATTAATATTTATGGTGGTGTACTATAGACTACCAGGATTGATTGCCGATCTAGCATTATTAATCTATTCCTTGTTGACCTGGGCTACCTTTGCTCTGTTGGGTGTGACCCTAACCCTACCAGGAATTGCCGGTTTTATTCTCAGTATTGGTATGGCGGTTGATGCAAACGTACTCATTTTTGAGCGGACGCGGGAAGAATTGCAAGCAGGCAAATCGCTGTATCGTTCTATAGAATCTGGCTTTTACCGTGCTTTTTCGAGTATTTTAGACGGCAACGTGACCACAGTCATCGCCTGTGCTGCGCTATTCTGGCTAGGGGCTGGTTTGGTAAAAGGCTTCGCTCTGACTTTGGCTTTGGGTGTAGCTGTGAGTATGTTTAGTGCAATTACTTGTACTCGCACCTTGATGTTTTTAGCATATACAATTCCCGCACTGCGGAAACCAGAATATTTTTCTCCCAACCTGCCAACATCAAATAAGGCAGAGGTGTCTCAATGAAACTGAGTATTAACAAATCGCGATCGCTTTGGTGGGCTATTTCTAGTGCCATTATCTTAGCTGGTATCATCTCAATGGTGATTTCTTGGCAAAACCCCAACATTAAAGCACCCCTTCGTCCTAGTTTGGATTTCGTCGGTGGTACGCGATTACAGTTTGAAAGGGATTGTACCAAACCCGGTAACTGCGATCGCCCCATTGATATCAACGTCGTTCGAGAAGTCGCTAAAGCTCAAGGACTCGGCGATAGCAGCATCCAAATTGTCGCTGACAAAAGCACTGGTGCAGAAAATGGTATATTAATTCGCACAAAAAATTTGGATCGCGAGCAGCGTACTAACTTGCAAAATGCCTTAAGCGAAAAAATCGGTACTTTTGATGACCAAAAAAATCAATTTGATACCGTTGGCCCGACTCTGGGAGGAGAACTGTTTAGATCTGGGGTAATAGCTCTGATCGTTTCCTTTGCAGGTATTATTATTTACTTGAGTTTCCGGTTTCAGTTAGATTATGCGGTGTTTGCTGTCGTCGCTCTATTTCATGATGTCTTGGTCACAGTAGGGATTTTTTCGATTTTAGGTTTAGTATTGGGTACTGAAGTCGATAGCTTATTTATCGTTGCTCTACTGACGATTACAGGTTTTTCAGTCAACGATACAGTGGTGATTTACGATCGCATTCGAGAAACCCTGGCAATCAATCCCAACAGAGCGATCGCTGACATTGTTGATGATGCCGTCAACCAAACCCTAGCAAGGTCTATCAACACGACTTTAACAACATTGCTAACATTATTTGCAATCTTTCTATTTGGTGGAGAAACACTCAAGAATTTTGCCCTAGCTTTAATTATTGGCTTTACAATGGGGGCTTATTCAAGTATTTTCATCGCCAGCACTCTCTTAACTTTGTGGCGAGAACGCACGGATAGATCTCAGGGGTTAGTTAATGCTGAAATTGATACATCTGCGGGTAATTAGTCATTAGTCATTAGTCATTAGTCATTAGTGAATAAAAAGGACAACTGACAAATGACAAATGACAAAGCGCAAAGTCTCTTGCGTTCGCGTAGCGTCTCGAAGAGAGGTTCCCGACCATCGGAACTTTGTAAGAGAGAACAAATGACAAATGACAAAGAACAAATGACCAATGACAAAGAACAAATGACAACTGACCCAGCATTTGCTCAACAAGTAGAAAGGCTATACCAGCTAACAGTATATGGTAGATGGTTATTTGTGAGCTTTTTATGGCTCACTGTTGCGCCTGTTTCTTTATGGGGGCTACGTTCAGAAATTTCTCTGTGGCAACAATATTTTACTTGGGTAGCAGTGCGATATGGACTTTTCTATCATCCACTGCCTACCTTCGGTTTAGCTTTTTGTATTGGGATGACTGCTGCTGTCTTAGTTTGGCAAAGTCGCAATATCTTACTGGGATTACCAGAGCAAGAAAAACAACGTTTAGAAAAACAAGTTTATCGAATACGTCAGCAAGGGCCAACTCATCCTTTATGGAAGTGGGTTTGTTACTGAATATTGACCTAGCTAACTAAATTTTGTCTCTCGTTGCATATAGATATACACATTCAACAATTTCCAGCAAAATATGACTTAGCAATAGCTAAGATACAGCCAAAGTGAGTGCAATACATGAATAATCCTCAAATTCAATTTAGCGATCGCAAATCTGAAATTGACCTTTATCAACTCCAAGAACTGTTAAATATTTCAGCTTTCTGGGCAAAAGGCCGCAGTATTGAGGATTTAAGTATAGCCATTGCCAACAGTGAGCCAGTGATTTCCGCCTGGGACAGTCAGCGACTCATAGGCTTTGCTAGAGCAACATCTGATGGCATATATCGCGCTACGATTTGGGATGTTGTGATTCATCCAGAGTATCGAAATAACGGTCTGGGAAGCAATTTAGTGGAAACTGTTTTGAGCCATCCCCGCATGAGATGGGTTGAGCGCGTTTATCTGATGACTACTCATCAACAGGAATTCTACAAAAAGATTGGTTTCCAGCCAAACACGACTACTACGATGGTCTTGCATAACTTAGCTAACCTGAGTTTGCTTCCTGATACAGAAGTTGAACTCGAACAATCACCGAAATAGTGGTGTGCGTTGACTGTTGACTATCGCTTCTCTACGATACACTCTTGCTACCTTGCTTCTTTCCAGGGGTATCCTCGAATTCAAAATTAATTAAATAATACCAATTCAAATAATGTTTGCGACACATCAATTATCCGTAAGGGCACAACATTGTTGTGCCCCTACGCATCTGTCGTATTCTTTTTTCAAATTGGTAGAATTTTTTAATTTTTCAACTTTGAATTAAGTAGAAACACTAAATTCAACTAAAAAAGAGGTTGCCGGGTTTCGGCTCCGCGGAAGTTGAGCGTAGTCGAAACTCAACCCTCGCCTTCTCAGCGATCGAGCATTGAGCGTACCCTACCCTTCTCCTAACGGAGACGCTGCGCGAACGGGATCTTGCTTGGCGTAGCGTCTCCCTTTGGGAGAAGTCGAAATGCGTCTTCTAAATAATTGTGTCCACCTACTTATCTGAATTTTGAACTTGAAATTGAATTTGAGCGATGCTTCTAAGCCTTTTAATATCATCCATTTAAAGACTTATTATTTAAAGGGGATTTATTAGCAGAGCGAAAAGGCTTTTGTGATTTCCAACCGCTTTGAATCAGCACTCAGCACTACCAGATACAGGAATAGAAATTTGTAGTCTGCTGTGCTGCTGCGGTAATTCCTTGAGAATTGGAGAAGGGAAAATTTCTAGTTTTCCTCCCATAACTTCAACCAGAATTTGATTGATTAATAGCCTCATTCCTGGAGAAAGGGTAACGCTCTCTAAATGAGCTTGACTCAGCTGATTTTCAGATTTAATCGAGTCAATTAGCTCGCTCGAAGGTATGGTATTCGCTGGTACATCTAGCCAAATATTCACAAAATTATTTGTAGAGGCATTGCTGGTAGAAATATAAATGCTGCCTTCTTCCATCTGACTAATGGCACTATCTATTAAACTGATTAATATTTGGCGGAGGCAGAGATGATCTGCCAAAACATAAATTTCTGGGTCTGCTGGTAACAATTGCAACGGGAAATTGCGATTTGCCGCCAGCATATAAGTTAAGTTATAAACTTCCTCCAAAATGTTAGCTAAGGATCTCGGTTGAATATCTAGTTTATTTGTACCATGCTCGGTTCTGGCAACGTTGAGAATTTCATCCATTAGCTTTAGCAGTTTCAAGGTTCGCTCATGAGCTTGGACAATAAATTCTCGTTCTTCAGCAGGACTTTCACACAGATCTGACAAAATTAACTGATGTAAACCAATTAAACCATTCAGGGGCGATCGCAATTCGTGGGTCGTCCGCGCCAAAAAACCAGCTTTAAACTGGCTCATTTCTCTTGCCATCAAGTACGCTAGCTGGGTTTGCTGCATTTGTTGTGATATTGATGGCATATCCTGTTGGTCTAATGGCGCTACCGGGGATAAGCTAGATGAAGAGTTTGGCAATCGCTTAAATAATCGACAAAAACCTAGACCTAGTGCTATTCCTGCTCCTAAATATATCCAGTTACTCCAATTCATATTTTGGCAATTATTAACTTGTTAATTGACCACAACAACCCAAATTAAAGTTCCGTATTTTTGGGCTGTTGAAACTAGGGAAACAACATTATAGCTATGTCTAGCAGTTTTAAATGATTTGTGAAATCTTGCTGCTGTTGACTGTTAACTGTTAACAGTCAACAGCTACCAATAACATTTTTTACAACTAAAATACGATCGCTATATATTTATTTATCATTCGATGAATTTAACTTTATTGCACCTTGCCGGAGAATCTGCCAATTAATTCCTGTCCATTTGGCAACGGTGGAAGGTATACCCAATCCTAGTATTTCATTCTCGGATTCTGTCGTTGTCAGAGTCAAAACATCGGGAAACTGAGCCGTAATTTCAGCCATTGTTTGCAAAGGCGGCTGACCGGAGAAATTCGCACTAGTGGTGGCCAGAGGGCCTGTTTGCGCCAAAATAGTTTGAGCGATCGCACTGTTAGGTACTCGAATCCCAATTGTTGTCGGGTCAGTAGGATTCATAACTTTTGGCAGAAGCTGACTTGCTGGTAACACTAATGTCAGCCCTCCCGGCCAATATTTATCTGTTAATTCTTGCCAAATTTTATACTCGTTTTCGCTACCTTTGACATAAGGCCACAAATCTTGAGCACTAGCAGCCATCAAAATCAAAGGTTTGTCTTGACTGCGTTGCTTTGCCACAAAAATTAATTCGGCTTTTTCTGGTATTGCTGCTAGCGCGGGAACCGTGTCTGTGGGAAAACTCACCAAGGAACCAGCGCGTGCGCCAGCTATGAGCTTTTCTAGAGAAACTTGGGTCATGTTTACGAAACAGTTAGGAGTTAAGAGTTAAAATTTAGCAGCGGCGATCGAAAGCGTTCTCATGCAGACATACACCAATTTTCAACTCTAGTTAAAGGCAGTATCGATATATTAAACCATACAGTAGAGGCGCACAGATGTGCGCCCCTAGAGCTAATTCCTTTTTTGCAAAGATTTTTACTTATCGCTCCTAACTTTTATAAGCTAGGGCGAAGCGTTCAATTCCAGCTAAGTCAGGGTGAATTTGAATTTTACAATAGCTACCTTGATTTTCTAAAAGTTCTCGCACTGTATCTGCCTGTCCCGCCATCATCTCAATCAGCCAGACACCACCAGGTTGTAAATACTGAGGAGAAATATCTATCAAATGGCGGATGCAATCTAAGCCATCAGCACCACCATCCAAAGCTAGATGTGGTTCGTGGTTGAATACTTCTGGTTGCAAACTAGGTAAGGTACTGGTGGGTATGTAAGGGGGATTCGACACCATACCACTGAACTGACCTTTGAGGAATGTCAGTGGCTCCCACCAAGAACCTTGATAAAATCGAATGCGGTCAGCCAGACCCAAATTATTGGCATTGGTTTGGGCGATCGCCAATGCTTCAACGCTGTAATCAACTGCATGAATTGTTGCGTTTGGCAAGGCATCTGCTAGTCCAATGGCGATCGCTCCACTGCCGGTACCCAAATCCGCCCAGTGTCCCGAAGCATTACCACCAGCTGCTACAGCCAAATCAATTAAGCATTCTGTTTCTGGTCGCGGAATCAAAACCGCATTCGATACGGCGATTTTAAACTGACGCCAAGGTGTAGCTTTGGCAATATACTGCACCGGCAAACGTTCATTTAATCGCCTCTGCCACAACCGATCTAACTCTTCCAGAGGTAATTGCATCTGAATTTGCGGCCAATTTTTAAAAGACTCCAAACGGAGTGCCAAACGATCTAAACCAGCTACTTCTTGGAGTAACCAATCTACTTCTGTTGGTGGAACATCAGTGGCGCAAGCTGCTTTAACTGCTGCATTCCGCCACTGCCAAAGTTCTAAACCAGAAACTATCAGATGTTTGTCCCCCATGCCTCAACCTTGGAGAGCAAATCGATTATTTTTTCGGAGCGGGTGCAGCAGCAGGCTTAGCAGCAGGTGACTGATTCGGCGCAAGCGATCGAATAAAATTGATAGATTCCCGCGATGGATATAAAACAATTTTATTAATACTGGGATCGTTGCTAGTATTGAGAGCTTCCATCACACCGTATAAATCCACCACCTGAATTTCAGTGTTTTCTGCTTCCTTGGGTACGGCTTTTTTAAATTCATCAAGCAGAGCTACAGCTTGTTCTTTTTCAAAAAAGAAAGGAATGTAGCGCTCGTTACCTTTTGCCAGAGGAATTGTCAGATAGCTATTATCTTTTTTAAATTTCGGCACAAACAAAGGAATACCGTTGAATTGCTCAACTTTTTTACCATTTGCGTTCACCATACTTGTTGCTGACGCTACCTGTGCTTGGGTCGGGACTAAAGTATAAATTACTGAGTCTGACTTCTTTTTGCTTTCCAGCACTATCTTATAGTAGTCAGCCAAAGACAAAGGTCTTACCTGTAAGGTGCTTGCCAGTTGAGGATTTTCTTTTTTCAAGCGATTATCAAGGAATTTTTGAGCATCTTGCTTGCTAATAAAAAATCCTACTTGAGAGACGGTCTTGGATTGGTTGTTCCTGGAAAGAACTACGAATTCGCCTTTGGGATTTGTGAGAGTGAATACGGGTACTTCTTGTAGCTTTTTCACTACTTGGTCTTGTGGTAAAGCCACCGCCTCTAGATTACCTAGTCCTGGCAGATTACCTATTCCTGAAAGTCCTCCTAAAAAGACACTCCCAGCTATACCTAATGTTGCGCCCCAACGAACCAATGATTTCATGACTGCTCCTCGCATCAATAAGACAATTAAACTAAACAAATGGTTGGATTTGCACAGCACCAACTAGCTTCAGTTATATAGCAATCTATTTTAGTTGTGAAAATTTATTTGTAAACAACTCATGAGGTCAATTGACTGTTGAAAGTCAACGATCGAAGTAAAATAATCCCAACTATTGAAGATTGTTATAATATCGCCTTTACCAATAGACTGTGCTAAAGTCGTGTTTTTGTCAATTTTACTTTGCTGTTCGCCGCTAAATTCTGTAGATGCTTATTTTTTGGCTTGTCGAACAGTGAAAAGTCTTTCTAACCCTGAAAATAATAAATGCCATTGTATTGACTTTCTCTAATACTGGGTGACGGCATGACTTTATCAATCGTTCCATCTAGCCCTAACTAAATATCTTCTCAAATTTATACAAAGTACAGGATCGCGAGTACCTTATTTATCAAAGACTAAATTTAGCTAACATCCTTAAAAAGCTAGTCCAAGACAAAAATAACCAGATTAATTTTCTGCGTGAAAATATGCAACTTGATTGCTCATTTTAGCAACAAAACTTTAGTCTATTTGCCCTAAATGGCAGAAATTTTTCAGAGAGTTTGTAGATTTACTTGATTGCTCAGACAAAAAACCCTTAATAAATATAGACATCTAGTGAAATTAATTCTGCCTTACCCGAAAACCTTGTAGAGACGTAGCAGTGCTACGTCTTTGTATACCTGTGTGTGGAGATTCGCTAACAGTGTGCCTCAGCGATCGCAATGTTAGTAATTTTTGATTTTTTCATCAGACATATCAATTAAACCCAACCAAATTTATCAATAAGTACGGGTTTAATTAATATCTCTTAACTAAATCGGGATGACAGGATTTGAACCTGCGGCATCCTGCTCCCAAAGCAGGCGCGCTACCAAGCTGCGCTACATCCCGGCTACACCTATCTACTTTTTGCGGTTGGGTTCTGACTTTTTAGACAAGCGATCGCCCTTTAGCAAAAGCATTAAGGCTATTATATCACATAATACTGCTCTTGCAAAATTTTTTTCCCTGTAAACACCAGATACATAGCCCCTTTAAATTAAATAAAGGTTTTTGTGCCGACTGAGTTCTACAAGACATAATATTTTGTGCTTGCTTGTCGGCTTAACCTTCCCAAACCATATCAAAACAATACAACTTTACTAAAGTACCTGATTTTATTGTGGAAATCGGGTTTTATTTGAATCGGCTCTTAGTGAGGATACCAGAACATACCTTTAATACCTTCTGGATCTGGCATAAACCCCATAGTTCGGTAGAAATCTACAACATGAGGATCGGCAAAGAGAGTCACATTGCTAATCTCTTCACTCCTCAGTTTTTTGAGGACGTATTTCATCAGTGCCTTGCCCAGTCCTTGATTTTGGAAGTCTGGGTGAACGACCACATCCCAAATTGTGGCATTAAAGGCATGATCTGAAGTAGCGCGGGCAAAACCAATGAGCCGTTTTTGGTTTCCTCTTACCTGCCACATCGAGGCGACGAGAAAACTATGCTCAATGGCTTTTTTGACTTTTCTTAAAGGACGACGCGACCAACCAACTGCATCACAGAGTTCTTCTAGTTCATACAGATCGATGTCTCGCTCTGTACTGAAGACGATGCGAGCCTCTTTTGAAGAAGCTTCACTAACACCACTGGCGCTATTACCCGCGGTTTCCGCTGTATGTTCTTCAAATGAGTTTGTTCTAGTTGTCGCTACAGACTCAGGAGTACTAAACCAAGTTTTCCAAAAACCCATGCCAACAAGGTTCGGGTAATATAACTAAATTGGCTTCCACTCTCAGGAGTGTTGATTCATGCTTAACGTAGCTAGCCTCATTTACTACCCCTAACACTCAAAATTTTTGGGTTGTTTTCGAGATTTGTAATCGTACTAGCCACAAAGGGCATGTTTCACACCAATCATCTTCAACTTTAGCATTTTGTTGTAAACCCTAGTAAAAATTCAGCAAAAGGGAAGAATATAAGTAATTCAAAAAAAATCATACCCTGTTGTGATTCCTCTGGCTGACTGTGTGGGAAACAACCCAAGCTGCTTGTGACTTTTCTGGAAATAAATAAAGAAAACCCAATTCTGGCAAAGATCCTGTGAATTGTTCGTATGCAGCTTAAATGCAGGTTAGCTTAAGAGTGAATGGTATATCAGGGATTTGAATACCGGGAAAACTTTTCCCACTCCCCAGTTCTCAATACCCAGTCCCTAGTCCCCAGGTGACGAAAGCAAGCGAGTCTTACCCTTAACAATGGCTTCTGGTTTAAAATCTTCGACACTGGAACTCCTAAAGCGCTTTAATCGAGCGTTTCCCCAGTTTTATGAGCAATTCGTCAGCAGTGAGATTCAACTACAAAATTTACGGCTAGCCTACCGTCTCTATAAGACTAGACGCGCTGTTATTGAACTGAAACCGGAAGGTAGCAAAAGTGCCTTGCATTTTGCCTACCGCAACCAGTCTTTTCTGCTCAGCGATATTTTTGGTGTACTAGCAGCTTATGGTTTAACAATCCACGGTCTGAGTCTATACGGTCAAATCCGTCCGCCGATGTTAGTTTTTATCAAACTGCTAGTCTCTCGTGGTAGTAAAGCCTTGACCGATAAAACCGCAGAAAATGTCTGCCGCGCCATTCGCGAAGCTTTAGGAGGTCGGTTTGAGGTAGAAGAAATGCTGGCAGTAGAATTCAATCTTGACACGGGCTTAGAGCAGGTACAAACTGAGTTCTATGTCGATCCGGTTTTTCATCTCCCTGCCCTAGTGATTGAAGCTGATAATCAACCAGGATTATTTTACAAAGTAATGTATGCCATCTGGCAGGAAGATCTGCTGGTAGTCAATGCCAATTTACTCGTTTGGCGCGGACGTACGCGGCTGATTCTCTACTTGTTGGGGCCCAATGAAAGCTTGATTCCTGAATATCTGGGTCACAAAATTGCTGAAGGGGTGCGACAGAGGTTGCTGGGGAGATGAAAAAAGTTAGGAGTTAAGAGTTAAGAGTTTGGAGTTAAGTAAGAGAGTAGGTTATGGCTTACAAGGCATATTCAACCAAAATTATGTCTTATCTCCTGTACCCTATAACCTGAGGTTAGGAGTTGGGAGTTGTTGATTTTGTAACTCCAAACTCTGAACTCCTAACTCCTCAAACTTCGTATTTAGTCGCACCCACCCTTAGGGGTACGATATAAGTATGGCAACTATTGAAATCTTGGGCGTTCCACACGCATACGAGCTAACGGCTCCCACTTCCTGCCCCCACGCTTTAGTATTTATTCACGGTTGGCTCAATAGCCGTGGATACTGGCAACCTGTGATTTCCCGCCTATCAGATGATTTGCAGTGCCTGTCCTATGATTTGCGGGGTTTTGGTGAATCCCAGTCCCAGGTAAAAACTGATTTTAGTCGGGCACAAACGTCTGTAAGTCTGACACCCATCTCCAGTAGTGGGTTTAGTTCACCTTTCGATTCTCTTTATACCCCTGCTGCCTATGCTCAGGATTTAGCAATTCTTCTGGAACAGCTAAATATTACTAGTGCTTGGCTAATTGGTCACTCTTTAGGAGGTACGATCGCTCTATGGGGAGCAGATCTAATACCTGAGTGTGTTAAGGGAGTTATTTGTATCAACGCTGGTGGCGGTATTTACCTCAAAGAAGCTTTTGAGCAGTTTCGCTCAGCAGGTCAGAAATTTTTGCAAATCCGTCCGCGTTGGCTCTCCCAAGTGCCTTTAATTGATTTGCTGTTTACCAGAGCCAGTGTGGCGCGTCCTTTAGAGCGCTATTGGGCGCGTCAGCGGGTGATTGATTTCGTAGTGGCTGACCCAGAAGCGGCGCTGGGAACTCTGTTAGATTCTACAACTGAAGAAGAAATCAACCGCTTACCTGAGCTAGTATCTCAACTTCAGCAGCCAGTTTATTTTTTGGCTGGTTCGGAAGACAAAGTTATGGAACCCAAGTACGTCCGTCATTTAGCTAGCTTCCACAGACTGTTTCAATACTGTGGTGATAATGTTTTAGAAATTCCTAATTGCGGACACTTGGCTATGTTAGAGCAACCAGATGCAGTAGCCGATTACATCCGATCGATAGTTAAGAGTCAATAGTCAATAGTCATTAGTCATTTGTCTTTTGTCATTAGGCATGAGACATGGGGGAGCGATTGCGCCCTTGCCGTTTCCCGGCTTGAACCAAGTGACATTATGAGGCATTGGTTATTGGTAGTTACAAATGACCAATGACCAATGACCAATGACCAATGACAAATGACTACTCAACAGTTTGATACAACTTCATCACCTGATTCAGGGCTAATCTAGATTCAACGCCCAGTGTCAAGGGCGATGTATGTCCAGAGGATAGATGTTCGGCGGCGGCGCAGCCAATCATGGCGGCGTTGTCAGTACAGAATTTCAACGGCGGAAATAGAACCCGTAGGTTATGTTCAGTGGCGGCGGCTTGGAGGTTTTTTCTCAGACCGCTATTGGCTGCTACGCCGCCTCCAACGGCAATTGTGTCTAAACCATAGTCTAGGGCACAGGCGATCGCTCTTTTGGTTAGCGATCGCGCTACAGTCTCCTGAAAGCTAGCTGCTACGTCTTTTACTGGCACTTGTTTGCCATCTTTCTCTAGCTGCTGTACTAAACGCAATACAGCCGTTTTTAACCCGCTAAAACTCGCATCATAACGATGAAACCCGCCGCTAGGTAAAGAAACTTTTCCTTCTGGTAATGGGAAGGCTTGGGGATTTCCCTGTTGTGCGAGTTTGTCAATTACCGGGCCGCCGGGATAACCCAGCTTTAATAATCGCGCCACTTTATCAAAGGCTTCCCCGGCAGCATCATCACGGGTTTGCCCTAGCGTTTCGTAAATACCACAATCTTTAACATAAATCAAGCTTGTATGTCCGCCTGAAACCAGTAAGCTAAGAAAAGGGGGATTTAAACTTGGCTCGCTCAAGTAAGTTGCGTAAATGTGACCTTCGAGATGGTGGACTCCCAAAAAAGGTTTGTTATGTACCATCGCCAGGGTTTTGGCAGCAGTTAATCCCACCAGCAGCGCTCCCACGAGTCCAGGGGCGCAAGTGGCGGCAATTCCATCAATTTTATCCCAGTCTAGTTTGGCTTGCTCTAGAGATTGAGCGATCGCTTGATTAATCGTTTCCAAGTGCTGGCGGGACGCTACTTCTGGCACTACCCCACCATATTGCTGATGGACTGGAATTTGCGAAGCGATAATGCTGCTGTAAACTTGACGATTATTCACAATTGCGACAGCAGTTTCATCACAGCTAGTTTCTATTGCTAAAACGGTTGTCATTGAGGGTAGAGAATGGGGAATGGGGAGTAAGCAGTAGGAAGTTCCAAACTCGGAGTTCTGAGTCCTAAATTTTGAGTAGCACAAACAAAATCGTCCTTGCTTACTACCCTACTACAAAAATTAATATACTCAGCAGTTCTTACTCACTAGGCCCCACTGCCCATTCTCCATTTCCCACGCGATCTTGGTTGAGAAGCTTTAACTTTTATTTACTGAAACTTTACTCGGTTCCCACCCAAGAGTATGATGACTTCCTAGTTATGCAAATAAAGACTGTACAAGCCGCTTCGTTTTGTACAAAGAACTTTTTGTTTTGTAATAAAAGGAAACACTCTATGCGACGATTGTTTGCTTTGATTTTAGCGATTTGTCTGTGGTGCAACTTTGCCCCCCCAGCACAAGCTCTAGGGGCTAATTTGACACCTTGCAGAGACAATCCCGCTTTTCAAGAGCTAGCTGCTAATGCCCGGAATACTACTAGTGACCCAGAATCAGGAAGAAAGCGATTTGAGCGTTATTCTCAAGCGCTGTGCGGTCCTGAGGGTTACCCCCACTTGATTGTTGATGGTCGTTTAGATCGTGCTGGTGATTTTTTGATCCCTAGCATTCTATTTTTATATATTGCTGGCTGGATTGGCTGGGTAGGTCGTACCTATCTGCAAACGATCAAAAAGGAAGCCGATCCCGAACAAAAAGAAATCCAAATCGATCTGGCTTTGGCACTACCTATCATTGCTACAGGCTTTACTTGGCCGCTAGCAGCAATCCAAGAATTAACCTCTGGTAAATTAGCAGCGAAAGATACCGAAATTCCTATTTCCCCCCGCTAAACCAGTTTCACTAATTCATTTGTTTGGAGACTAAATTCATGGCAGATAAAACCGACAACTCATCCTATTTGATTAAATTTCTTTCCACAGCGCCAGTGGCAGCTACTATATGGCTGACAATCACAGCAGGTATTTTGATTGAATTCAATCGCTTTTTCCCAGATTTACTTTTCCACCCACTACCATAAGCGGAAAATGAAATTCTAGGGCAATTATCTGAAATTGTTTAGTTAGTCTATTTGGACTAACTAGACAAAATTTTCGCCTAAATAGTCAGGAAAAATAGTTTTTTGAAACTCGCGATTATGTTTATATATTGCGAGTTTCACAGCTTTCAAATTAGCTAAATTAATTTTTCTAAATTTCCTAAGCAAAAGACATCTTTAGCTACAATTATTATTAATATAAAAATGCCACCATTTTAATTCAAAGGCGAACATAATATGGCTCAAGCTGTAGATGCATCCAAAAATCTCCCCAGCGATCCGAGAAATCGGGAAGTTGTTTTTCCTGCATTCGGTAATCCGCAAATAGGTAACCTAGAAACTCCGGTTAATTCTTCTCCCTTGATCAAGTGGTTCATTAATAACTTACCTGCTTATCGTCCAGGTTTAAGTGCTGGTAGGCGTGCGCTAGAGGTGGGAGCAGCTCACGGTTACTGGATTTTTGGCCCCTTTGCTAAATTGGGCCCACTGCGGGATACAGCTAATGCTAATTTAGCTGGTTTATTATCAGCGATCGGTTTAGTTGTTGTTTTGACCGGCGCTTTATCTTTGTATGCCAATAGTAATCCTCCAAAAGCGCTCAAGAGTGTTACTGTACCCAATCCTCCGACAGATGCTTTTAACTCCAAAGAAAGCTGGAATAACTTTGCCAGTTCTTTCTTAATTGGTGGTATTGGTGGTGCGGTAGTGGCTTACTTTTTAACCAGTAACTTGGAATTAATTCAAGGTTTATTTGGTTAATTTGGTCATTAGTCATTGGTCATTAGTTATTGATTAGTAATTAGTAGCAAAAAGCGATCGATAACGAAAGAAAAATGATAAACGGCAAAGTCTGAGGAGAGATTTCCTCCACTCAGACTTTGTAACAGAGGACAAATGACAAAGGACACAAAGCTTTTTCTTTGTGTCCTTTGTTGATTAATGCTAGGGGTGGGTATGTTGTTAAAAATGCTATGTTATCCAAATAAAGCCGCTTCGATGTCATTTAAAGCAGTTTTAAAATCGTCATTAACGATTTGAATATCAAATTCATCTGCGGCCTTAATTTCTTCTTGGGCGCGTTGCAGACGACGGCCGATCGCATCTTCAGAGTCTTGACCGCGAGAGCGTATCCGTTTTTCCAATTCCTCAAATGAAGGCGGTAAAATAAATATGCTCAAGGCACTGGGGAAAGAAGCACGAATTTGTCTTGCTCCTTCTAACTCAATTTCTAGCACTACCAACTTGCCAGAATTAATCTGGTTAAGCACAGCTTCACGGGGAGTGCCATAATAATTACCAGCAAATTCCGCCCATTCTAAAAATTCACCTTCAGTGATTAATTGTTCAAACTTACTACGGCTAATAAAGTAATAACTTTTGCCATCAATTTCCCCCGGACGGGGAGAACGGGTCGTCACGGATACGGAATAATACAGTTCCGGATGACGCTGTAGGAGCGATCGCATTAAAGTACCTTTACCGACTCCGCTAGGGCCAGTTAAAACAATTAATCTGCCTAGATTTGGAGATTCTTTGCTAGTAGCGCGACTCTGGATGGGTAAAACTCGGATCATCCGTTTAACCTGTGAATTAATCAATAGATATTATTTATTACTCTTGTATTCGTGGCCAAGCCCACCATTGACTACAGGATTTGTAACGTTGGTGGCAAAAAATTGGTCTAATTCACATGGTACTGCCGATAGGCTGCAAATAGAGTAAGGTTTTTAACCCACTGCTTGTCAATTATCTACAGTCTGATGATCGCGGGAAATCACAAAGCGATTCGCTACCGTTTCTGGCTGAATCGCTGACAGAATTACGTGGCTGGAATCAGTGATAATTACAGCCCTAGTGCGTCGGCCATAAGTTGCATCAATCAGTTGACCTCTGTCCCGTGCATCGGTAATAATCCGCTTAATCGGGGCAGACTCTGGACTGACAATTGCAACTACTCGGTTGGCAGACACGATGTTGCCAAAGCCAATATTGATTAGCTGAATGTCCATAAAAAAACTGAGTATCGAACGCGGTTTGAGAAGCTTTTAGTAAACTTATTTCCATGTTATCGCCAATAAATAGGAGTTACAACGCTTAAATTCACGTCAGCCGTAGTTTTTTAAATAATGTCTGCTTTTTTAGCTATTTATCACCTAAAATTCCCAAAAATCTACCTAAAGATATAGTGAAAATCATACTTGTATCAGCTAGTCGATTGATGTACATTATTTTTTGGAAACAAGTATCTAGGTCGGAAAAAGAATTAGAACAAAAGCTACTCAGTAAAGGTAGAGTAAAAATCTAATAGGGACTTCCGAAAAATAAATTATCTCAAATAATTTATACATTTGTGAGCTAACACAGCTGTGCTACGATGGGATGTTTTTTCACTGTAAGTCTCATATCCTGCGTTAGCTACTAGTTTAAAAATCAACTAGTACTTTTTAATAACTGACTTAACCTTGCTTAATTGCGCTTAATAGAATTCCTAGAATTTTCTTTATATCTTTAATGTAATATTCACTTAAATCAATAGAAACTACTTTATCTTCTAATTTAAGAAACTGCCAAATAGTGCCAATAGTCACAGCACCATAAATTCTTTTAATAGAATTACCTTGTTGTTCGTTAAACAAATCGGCTGCTACCATTTCTGCTATACACTGAGCCAGCCCTAATTTGAGGTTTTCATTTTTTGCTTCTACAAGGGTAATTACGGGTGCGCGAATAAAAAGCTGTTCTTTTGAAAGACTGATGAGAAAATCACAGAAGCCATTCAACCCATTCTGAGTATCAACATTAAAATCAACGCCTGAAAACAAACTAATTTCATAATTTAATTTACGCCTGACTTCTAGCAATATAGGGCTAATTATCATTTCAGAACGCGCTTTTTCTGTATTGATAGAAACAGCTAAATCAACATTTTCTCTAAGAATAGTTGCTAGTAGATCGCTATAATCTTCTTCCTGAATATTGGCAAATAATCCCGATTGCTCATCAATTTTTAGCCCAAACTTTTGGATGACTTCACTTAATTTAAAATCACTGTAAGCCATTCAAATCATCTCCTATAGCATTCCTAAATGACTTGTGAAATTAGTTGTGGAGGTACGCAACAGGCTATAGGCAATAGACTTCTTGCAGAAGCAGGGGAAGGGGGAAAGGGAAAAGGAATAAGAAAAAACCTTTAACCTTTAACCTTTCCCCGTCTCTTGCAAAAGTAACTTTTGCAAGAGGTCTAATATGTTACCGAAAGCCTTTGTAGCAAATATATAAAAGGCGAACCATTTTTGTTCGAGTCTTATATTTGGAACAGCTCGTTATTATAGTAAGATACTTTATTTCATTCGCTTCATCCTCAGGACTTCCAAGCAATGCCGCTAGATGAACGATCGCATCACAACCTTGAATCGCAGAACGGATTTCGTTTGGATTTAAAATTATTAAAAATCTAGGTTTTATGATACTGCCAGGGTTTGTATTATACTTGTATTACAAAATCACCTAAAGGGGTTCATCGGTGATGGCAGCGGTAGAACTGGAAAATTTATCCAAGACGTTTACTCTAAGTAGGGGTTGGGGACGCAACCGCACTCACAAAGAGATTGTGGCTGTAGATGGGATTAGTTTAAGCGTTCCACATGGTCAAGCGATCGCCTTCATCGGCCCTAATGGCGCGGGGAAGTCCACTACAATCAAGATGCTGACAGGCATACTACAGCCTTCATCTGGAACAGCAAGGTTACTGGGATTAAATCCTTGGCGAAATCGACGCGAATTAGCTTACCAGATTGGGGTAGTGTTTGGGCAGCGATCGCAGTTATGGTATCACCTACCTCCCCGCGATACCTTGGAGTTACTAGCGCGAATCTATAATCTCAATCGCCAAGAATATATTCAACGTCGCGACCAACTAGTTGAGCGTTTCGATCTCAGCCCGTTTTGGAATACCCCAGTACGTAAGTTGTCTTTAGGTCAGCGGATGCGAGCAGAAGTAGCAGCCAGTTTACTCCATACACCTAAAGTATTATTCCTCGACGAACCCACAATTGGACTGGATGTAATTGCTCGTCAGGAATTACGCGACCTCATCCGCGAATGGAATCGCACTGAAGGGGTAACGGTATTTCTCACCAGCCACGATGCAGGCGACATCGAACAGGTAGCCCAGCGAGTAGTGGTAATCAATCACGGGCGCGTGGTACTCGATGACAAAGTTTCAGCAATGCGCCGCCAATACCTTGGCTCAAAGATTCTCAGCGTCAAATTCCATACTTCCCCCGCCGAAATCAGTCTCCCAGGAGTGACACAACTCAAAGCTGGCGAATATAGTCTCAAGCTGGAGGTTAATACCCGCATCACACCAATTGAAACTGTGATGACTGAAATTCTCCAGGCGGGTTCGGTGGCTGATATTGCGATTGAAGACCCACCACTGGAAGAAGTAATTGCACACATTTATGCTCAGGCAGCCTGATAATTTTAGCGAACAGTTTCAGTAAATATACTTGGATCGGCTTGACGGCAGCTCGCTCCAACCTGGCTTATTTCGGAGAAGTTGCTTCCAGAGGAATTTTCCTGTTTGTTATTCTCTACATCTTTCTACAACTGTGGCGTCTCACTTATGCCCAGACGGATGCTGAGCAGTTGGGAGGTTTAACTCTGGCTCAGATGCTTTGGTATTTGGGTATCACTGAGTCTATCGTCCTTTCCAGTCCCCAGGTTGCTTTGGAGGTAGACGAGGATGTACGGACGGGGGCGCTGGCAGTACAACTAATCCGCCCTCTATCCTACCCTTTGTATCGCCTGTGGACTACTTTGGGAGAGCGTACAGTGCGCTTTGGGTTGAATGTAGCGATCGCTTCCCTAGTAGCACTGCTGTTTGTTGGCACAATTCCTTTAACTTTCGGAGGAATTTTATTATTCCTAGCGGTGCTACCACTGGCATTTGTATTAGATTTTTTGGCAACCTTTTTAGTAGGCTTAGGAGCTTTCTGGCTGGAAAACACCACCGGATTAATGCTCATTTACTCCCGGTTGACCATGATTTTGGGTGGGATGCTGATTCCCTTGGAACTACTACCAGAAAACTGGCAGCCAGTACTACAAGCTCTACCTTTTGCCAGTATTTTATATGGCCCGGCGCGTTTATTTGTGCATCCCGATTTAACTTTTGCTGGTGAATTGTTAGTGCGGCAGGGAGTTGCCATAGTTGTGCTAAGTCTGTTGGTGGCGCTTGTGTACCGCACGGCAGTGAAACGTATCCACGCGCATGGAGGTTGAGATGTTCTGGCGTTTAATTTCCTATCTAGAATTAGCTGGGGCTTATATTTGGCTCAATCTGAACGCTCACTTAGAATATCGCGGTGCATTCCTCACACAAGTGATGGCAATGGTACTTAATAATTTAGTCTGGGTGACATTTTGGGGGCTGTTTTTTACACGCTTCCCAGTGCTACGAGGTTGGACAGTGCAAGATGTAATTACTCTCTGGGCGATCGCAGCAACAGGGTTTGGTTTGGCTCATACTGTCTGTGGTAATGCTTTGCAACTGACAAGTCTGATTGTGCAGGGACAGTTGGATGTATGGATGTTGTATCCACGTGCCCTTTTACCACACCTACTCCTGGGACGGATGAATGCTACATCTTGGGGGGATCTGCTGTTTGGGTATGGGGTTTATTTGTTTTTTGTCAAGCCTGATGCAGTGCATTTAGCGTTGTTTACTGGGTTGACAGTTTCGGTAGCAACATTATTCGTGGGCTTTAATGTTTTGATAGGTAGCCTCAGCTTTTATCTAGGCAATTCCGAAGGACTTACACAGCAGTGGCGAAATGCCATGCTTACCTTCAGTACTTATCCAGCAACTTTGTTTGAGGGAACAGTGAAGCTACTGCTGTACACACTGCTTCCGGCTGGATTTGTGAATTATTTACCAATTGAGGCATTGCGATCGCTATCTTGGATTCATGCTTTATTAGCAGTAGCTGGATCGATTGCAGTGCTGTTAGTTAGTGTCGCTGTGTTTTACCAAGGATTGCGTCGCTACTCTTCAGGAAATTTGATGCAAATGCGAGGTTGAGTCTTTGTAGTACTTTCAGGTTAGGGCTGGGGCGATCGCACCTGAGTTAAGTTACCATTACGTCAAGTTAGTCAGGGAAATTAGCCCATGAGCTTCATTTTAGACCGCGAAACACCTCCTCTTAGAGAAGATGAAACCGGAGCAATTCGAGTTGGGAATTCAAGGGTTTTGTTAGAAGTCGTAATCCGAGCTTTTCAGGATGGCGCGTCCCCTGAGTCTATCGTCCAAAGGTACTCGACTCTATCATTGTCTGATGTTTATAGCACCATTGGTTACTATCTTCGACATCAAAACGCTGTAGAAGCATACCTTAATCACAGAGAACAATTAGCTGAATCTGTACAGCAACGTTTGTCCAATGTTAAACCTGATTTGAGTGTTATTCGTTCTCGCTTGTTGAAGCTACAACCCTAACCCACGACAATTATTCCTCATCAGATTTATCTATCATCGGTTTTTGAGCAGTATGTCGTACAAACAGAATCTCTACATTATCATTAACGATAGTAAAGAGAATTCGATAGGCATTTCTTCCCTTTGCATAAAGTAATTGTCGAATTTATTCCTCAAAAAAATCATTTTCAAATGCTAGAGAACAACGATAAGGCATTGTTTATAGAGATAAAATAGTTTTATATAATCCTTATAACGACAGTCTAGCTTTACTAGGAGAATCATTACTCAACCAAAAATAAGCTTCTTCTATTGCTTTTTGCGCTGCTGGTTGTATGATTATCTGATATTTGTGATTCATTGAGAATTGTCTAGTTTATCAAACAGTTCATTCAAAAAATCTTCCGCTTTTTTTCCTTTTCCTTCTTGCATCTGTTCCAAACCAAGTTTTATACCCTTTAAAGTTTCTACTAACTCAGCAGCATCTAAAAGTTCCTGATAAGATTCTGCATCTTGAACAACTAATTCTGCTTTTCCATTGACAGTTAAAACTAAGGGATGTTTTGTTTGCTTAATACGCTGCAAAAACTCAGTCGTATTACGTTTAAACTCGGTGAGAGAATGTATATCTTTTGAAATATCAATCATAGAGTCAGCATTAAAAAAGCATCTAATTAGATGCTAAAAATAATTTGTTGATTTTGTCAACTGATATTTCTCAAAACTTTCCTTAATTAGTTTGCCCGATCGCCAGTCCCCTTTTTCAATTCATACCATCTTTGTCGCAGTCCATTTAAATTAGGATTCTGTCCACCATAACGCCAGCTAACATAGGCTTGACAAATTTCATCTATGATCTCAGCAGTTGCTGGGGCATGATGTTGGTATGAAACTTTGGCATACTCTAGTGGTGTTTGTGCTGGATGTTTTCCCAAACCTTTTTGCGCTGTCCATTGCAACATTTGTTGATAAAGGCTTTCCATTGCTGGCAATTTCTTTAACCATCGACGATTGCGCCACTCTCGCCACTGTCCCCAAGCTACCCAACCAAAGAAAGCAATGGTAGTACCCAAGATTAAGCCAGTCAATACACCCAACCAACCTTGAGTAAATAAAGCTAAAAACCAAGCGATCGCTTTACCAATCCAGCTAAATATTGTCCCAAATACATTATTCAATAAACCTGTCACCGGAGAAGGCAACCATCCAGCAACCCACTGCCAAAATTGTCGCAAAACACTAAAAGTTTCAGTATCCTCAATTGACGGAGGTATCAACGGATGATTGGGAATTGGATCGAAGGCAAACCAACCAAATTTCGGGAAATACACTTCCGTCATCGCGTAGGCGTCTGTATTACGAACAACATACATTCCCGTGAATGGATTAAACTCTCCTGGACTAAATCCTGCCACCAACCGCGCTGGGATGCCAATGGAACGCAGCATCACTGTGAGAACTGTGGAAAAGTGGTCTGGATAGCCTCCTTTGTATTTGAATAAAAAAGCTTCTACCAAGTCTTCTTTTTCATCCAAATATGGAAATTCTAAGGCATTTTGCGGAATAGAATAGTATTGCTTCAAGTATTGAGCTAAGTAAAGAGCTTTTTCATAAGCTGAATCTAAGTTTTTAGAAGACTTTCCTACCCGGTTTTGATTGTACTTCGTGAGGATTTCTTCGGTGCGTTGCTGGACTTTTTCAGCAATTTCGGGCGGGATTTGGAGATAATGGTCTTTAATATCTCGTGGATATTTAGTAGAAGTTTGACCTAACAAAGTCCGATCGCGGCGCGGTACTTCGGAAACAACTGTATAAGTCACGCCTTCTGATAATTCCACAGGCGATCGCAATCCATTTTCTTTATCAACTGCAATCATTGGTGTAGGAAAGTAAATTTCCTTGGGATTAGCCATCGCTGGAATTAAATTCGGCAAATCCGACACCACTGTATAAGTTTGTACTACTTCTTGAGTTTTACCAGAAATCAGAGGTGGGGGAATAAAAATTTGGTAAGACCAGGGCGGCCGCCTGATGGTGGTAACATCATCTTTACGAGAAACTTCCCATCCTTTACCTGTATAGCGGTCAAATGCCAACACTCGCCAAAAACCCTCAGCTTGCGATCGCACTCGCATCACAACCTTAGGTTTCATCTCTCCCCGCAGGTTTTGGTTGATTTCGCTATTGAAGCCGTAGTAAAAATTATTATCTACTTTTCCTGGTTCGCCAGTTTTGCCCTGTCCTGTACCATCGCCTCGATCGTTACCATTACCTCCACGAACATAGCCGGGATTAATAATACTACGTCCTGTAAAACTGCCCTTGATTTCAATTGGAGAACTTACAGGAAAGCTTCTTAATTGATAACCAGGTAACCTGGGTAAAACAGCAAAAATTGCCAGTCCGAGACCGACAATTACAAAAAAATTAACAATTAAAAATTTAAAATTTAAACTTGAAAATTTATCCTTTGGGGTCTTTTCTTTTTGTATTTTTAATGGTTGCAAACCCAAGCGCGAGCGATAATCTAGAACTAGGGTTGGGAGAGCGATCGCTAAAAACAACAGTAACACAGGTGCAAACGCTAAAGTCTGACTCAGCGTTGCAGCCACACCCAATAAAATTAATCCGATAACAATCGAATAACCTAAATTTTTGCGGCGGGGTGTATCAAAGCTATGCAACACCTGTAGTTGAATTAATAACTCTGCTAAACCCAACCGCGTATCATTCAACTCTGTCACTAACCGCCCAAAGAAAGTACCCAACGCTATTAACATTCCAATAGCGATGCAGAACTTTACTGCAACATTAGTGTCGCGGCGACGATAGTAACTCCAAACCGCACCTACTACACTCAAAGGTAACGCCCAAAGGCTAAATGAAGTTTCGGCGGCGATATCCGTCGCCACAATTCCCAAAATAACCAACGCTAGCACCAGCACCCGCAAGGAAATTGAATTTTCCACTTCTGTCGAAGGCGAACCCTGTGTATTTTGCTGCCTGAAATTACCTGTAGAGAGACGCCAAAACCGATTCATCCTGGATAAGTTAAACATTTCGAGTCTAAGGTGTAGATCCGACGGAAACAATGGTAAAGACGGAACTAGCCGCCCTACTATCAAGTATTCCCGTTGGCGAAAGTTTTCTTATCCTGTTTTTAAGCGTCTATAAGTGGAAAAGTGATAGCTTGGTAAATATAGAGACGTGGCTAAATCAACACAAAGCACCGAATTAACTCCTTCCTCAGGCTTTGTGACTACTCAATTTTCCGCAGTCCGCACAAGCAGGCCCCTTCTCTAAAAGAGGCTGCACGAACGCCTACGTTTGTATGGCGCAAATTCGATTCGCCAAAGCTTTTATAGCAGTTGAAGCATAGTTTAGGACACCAACTTATCCTAAAACCTCGACGCCAACAGACTTTCTTTGCCTGTTCCCTGCTATATTCCAAAATTGGTGTTATTGGGTGAGTCTACACCTGCCTAAGATTTGGCAACCTACATTAAGTAAGCACCCTGTTTTTAGTAGTCTTGAAAGAGAAACAAAGCCTCGAACAACAGCTAGGGAAAAGTTATCTTAATATATTCAGCGCTGATTGTACGCAGCGTGCTAGCGGTAGCAACTTAGACTACATTGTGGGACTAATTACAAACAACAAAGGTTGTTCGTCTATTTCTGGGAACTCAACTTCTAAGGTATAAATTGGGTTAAGTTGCTCGCAGCCTAACTCTACACTTAGGTATCCAGAACTCGAAGATGTTGTCATTGCTAGAGTACCACTTCCCCGCAATGTCAAAGTTCCTTTAACAGGTAAATCGGCTTGAACGAGTAACTTCGTAAGTTTACCTACAGATTGATACTCTACTTTAATGTTTAAAGTACCAACACTGGTTAGCCATTGTCTTTCTACTACTGGACTAGTTGCTGAAAGTGGTAGAGTCAGATTTTCCAGCAATTGTTTTGCCGCCAGCAATGACAAAGCCATCTGTTGACGGGGTTGTAAATCTGAATAATCGCTCTGAATATCCGGCATTTTGTCCAGAGTATTCACGGAACGATAAGTGCTTCTTAGCACTAAACCAGCGATATCATTGAGTGCCTGAGATTCATTGGGGAAAAAGTTCTCCACCACTTGAACTAATTTTGCCCCCAGCGGCACTGAAGATGTAACCAAGGCCTGACACTGTTCTAGCAATTGCTGGAAAACTCTTTCTGGCAGTGGAATCGGCAGATTCAGCTTCGACTGCTGTGCCATCCATCCCCAGCTAGGAACCAGTGCCATTGACGGCTCATCAAGAAAATCGGGATACTCGGTTAATTGTGTTTCCCAAGGAAACAAGGGTGGTTGGTCTTGGATTTGGATTTGTAACCGACGCTTAAGGACGGCTTGGAAACGATCTTGCACAGTAGGAATTTCTCCCGGTAGAAAGGCCTGGGGTGTTCCTCTCAGTTCTGACTCACTGTTTTTTGAAGCAGTGGCTTCCTTGAAGAGGTTTTCTACCCCGTAATTTTCCTTACATTCTAACGAGGGATGCTCCTCGTTTTTGACATTACCTGTCAATAACCAATAGAGACACTCGTCTTGTAAGGATTCTGAGTCACTATTCATGAGTAGATGCACCAGATCCGGACACTAATGAGTTACGAATTTCCCAAGCTTGTTCGAGAATCTTAAACCAACGTTTTTGCAGTTGTGCCATTGACAACCCTAAAGTTTTAGCTATTTTTTCGTCGGTTTGTCCTTGTTGCTTTAAATCTAGTAAAGACCGCTGTTTATTGTCCAACTGCGCTGTGTATGCTTGCCATTGCTGGGGAGTTAAGCCCAAGTTGGTATGCAATGAGGCTTCCAGCCATTCATGAACTAATTCCCAACGGTGTAACAAAGCGAATCGAATTAGATGATACTTGAAGCGCTGCTGTAAGTAATCTCTCTGACGAGGGGTTAAACCCAAAACCGACTCAATTTCTTGTGCTGATAGATCTTGAAGGCGAAGCGAAAAGTAATCAGCACAGTCAGATTGCTGTCGTTGTTCGAGGTAATTCATTAATTCCGTAATCACGACGGAACGCAAGGAGTCCTCTTCAGGTTCGGCTTCTGTTTGGGTTGCCATTGTGGAGCGCAATTGCTGAATGGCTGGTTCTTCCCAACCGTCCCCATCACTATTGCTACCTTCTGCGGCTTGTTCTATGTCTACGCTGGTTTCGGGGGGTTGCTGTTGGGAAAAAGTTTGCGCTCTGAGGATAATTAGCTGTTGCTGACGACCTGGTAAAGGAATTCGTCGCTTACCATAGCGTTCGGTGAATGCCATATACTCGGCCAATTCCAGAAGCGTTTGTGGGCGGTAAGTGGCACCGAGTTGATTTTCTCGCCGGAAAGCGTTTAATGCTTCTAAATAAAAACTTTGTAGAAAGTCTTCAATTATAGTCAGCCGTCCTTGATAGCTCAATTGCTTCTGAGGAGGATTAATGTAACGATAAATAATAGCGCTCAAAGTACTGTGTAATTCTACCCTGCCCCGATTTGAACCTAACTGATAGTACCTAAGACACTGTTGCAGCCGATGTCGGGCGAGGGTGAGTGCCGAGCTTTCCACAGCCCCAGAAGCTTGGATGCGTTTGCTTTCACTGCAAATCCGGTAGACTTCGGTGGTGATTCGTCTTGCTACATCGTGGCAATTCTGTTGCGAAGCTTTGGTTGACTGCTGAAACTCCCTGGACAGGAGTTGAAAGATCGCCTCCACACCAATAGAATTTTCTCCCAGAAAAGTTGCAGATGGAATAGTTGCGGTTGCGGCTGAATTCATAGTCTCGGTTTTCAAAAGACCTTAAGTTATTTAAATACAACCTGTACGACCGTGGGTGTTGGCTTTTTGGGTTTTGCTTATAAGCTAAATGCAGGCCCTACCTACGTTTGAGATGTGCCTGATTTTATTATTCCCAAATTTAATGGGATTGTTCGCATTTTGTAGATGTTATTGCCATTACCCAGGAGCCGTATACAAGTCATTATGGATTTAGAAGCACAAATTCAATTGCTGATTGACAATGCACCCCGCGATGGTATTACACCAAATCTGATTTCAGCAATTTCTCCTGCCTTAAGAGCGATCGCTCAGAAATTACGTTACTCCCAGTACTATATTCTCCAAAGTTCGGAGGGCAACTGGGTTGTAACTACGTTGAGCAATCGCACTAATCCAGGATTAGAAAAGCGAGTGGTTTACGCTTTTCCTACCATACAGGATGTCTCCCTAATTTCCACTGCTGGGCTTGACCCTCAAATGCTAACTAAAATTGTTCCCGCGACCCATATTTTGTTTCAATTGGTGGCATTACAACCCGTAGATAGTATCGTTTTTTTGGAAACGCCGGGTCAGACCACTCATACCTTTGAAGTTCGGCGAAGCGAGCTAGAAAAACTCATGCAACAACAGCTGCGAAAGATGCGATCGCCTAAACCCATACCCCCTGATATTGCATAGAGTAATTTGCGATGTGAGATTTTTTCGATACAACCCAATATCTGTTTTTAAAACTTTTGAGCGCCATTTCTGGCGCTCAAAAGTTTTTCAAAAATTTTCAATTTATAATCCGTTTGCAAAAATTTGCTCTATTACGAACCCATTTTTTCGCTTATCACTTTGCAATATCTAAAATTAATTTAAAAACAGTTCCTAGCGAACAGTTATCAATTTTTTTGTTTAAGTTCTGCTGATTCGTGGGTTAGGTTTCAAGTTTCTGAAATATCTAAAATTGATTTAAAAACAGTTCCTAGCGAACAATTCTCATTTTTTTTAACTTCTGCTGAGCCAAAAATTCCCACCCAAGAATATTTGAGTAGGTTTTATTAACGGGACTTAGGCAACTGAGACATATCTGTTTCGTGCTGGGAGTTAACACTAGAGGCAAAAACCCTGCGCGAACAGACATTTTGAAATTTTAGATTTTTTTAATTATTTAATCAAAAATCCTTCTTGAAAAGCTTTGTTCGGAGTGAACCTCCGCACCCAGAGGGATCTTGCTAGAAACTTTTCGCAAAATCTAAAATCATTTTTTAATAGAGCCGACTCAGCCCATAGTCAGCTATGTTAATCAATGCCTGCTGGGACTCTGAGGGTGGGAGAACTGCAAGATGTTCGATAGCCAATTTAGTATGATGAGCAGCTAATTCTCGCGCTTGCTGTATACCTTGACTATCCTGAATCAGTGCTAATGCTTGCTCTAAATCTCCCTCTTGAGCAAATTCTCTTTCAATCAGCACTTCCAAGTATGGTTTTTCGGCTAAAGCAAATAAAACCGGTGCAGTTAGATGACCACTTTTGAGATCCGACGCCACTGGTTTACCCAAAGTGTCTGCTGTGCTAGTGAAATCTAAAATGTCATCGACAATTTGAAATGCTATGCCCAGATGACGACCATAGCTGTACATATGCTCAACAGTTTCTCGCGACACTTCACTTAGTAAAGCAGCAGCTTTGGAACTATTAGCAATTAACGAAGCTGTTTTGTAATAACTCTTTTGCAGGTAAGTTTCAATAGAGATGCTGGCATCAAAACGATTCAATCCTTGCTGAATCTCCCCAGTAGCTAGATCCATAATTACTTCTGAGAGCAGTTTCACCACCTCCAAATTGTCCAAGTTTGCTAAATACCAGGAAGATTGGGCAAAGAGAAAATCTCCTGCTAGTATGGCTATGCGGTTACCAAACAAACTATGAACGGTGGGAACGCCTCGCCGCACGTCTGATTCATCTACCACATCATCGTGTACCAAGCTTGCTGTATGAATCATTTCGGTAATCTCAGCTAAGCGGCGATGACGCGGGGTAATTTCTTGGTCTAACATTGTTGCCCGCGATATTAGCAAGACAATTGCTGGCCTGATACGCTTTCCCCCAGCTCCGAATAGATGTTCGGCGGCTGCAAACAAAATGGGGTGGCGATTTCCAACTAGCTGTTTGAGGTTATCTGCTAGTTGTCGCAGGTCTGCTTCCACAGGGGTAAACAGGGAGGTGGCTGGGGTCATGGATGGGCGGACTCTGACTTAGGTTACGAAAGTTTACATATCCTTTACTCATTTTAAGATAACCCTGTGCCAGCGCAAAGTTTTCATTAGCTAATCCCATACTCTTGAGTATATCGGTTTGCCTATAAAGATTGCTATTTTGTCAATCAGCAATTATGCTTAATTTGAATATAACTTCCGATCGTATAGGAAAAGTGTTCGCAGAAGATCGTGTTACTGAGCTATTATGAAATTTTTCCTGAGTGTAGGGTACTACCTAGAATATAAAAATAAGGCTTGAGCAATGCCCACTCGACAAAAATAGCAATCAAATAAGCTGGTGCAAAATTTCAGGGTATCCACTTGCCGTATTTGTACGCTGACCTCTACAGACACAACTAAAAAAGATAAGTATTATTGCTGATTGACTCTTTTGGCGAAATCTGGATTAGATTGGTTAGTATCGGACTAAATTTTTTTCCAGACCGAAGTCTAGCTATTGAAAAAATTTGAAATTTAGCAGACAAATAGGCTTAAAATTCAGGGCTGTTGTGTTACGCTAAAATATAGGAATTTTAAATTTTTAAAATACTCACACGCCAAAAGTTAAGTCACCTGTTAGTTGATTTTACGGACATGGTAGCTGTGTGTATAAAATAACTTTTCGTTGGTGATATTAAGGGAATAAATTCTTTGATTTTTCCAACGATATGCGAAACTCCTAGTTCGGAGCTATCGGATATCCCTATGGGAATTCCTTCGGGTGGCGCTCCTTCTCTGCGAGACGCTAAGCAAAGGTCGCTAATGGTAGGCTAGGTCAATTAGATTATAAAGTTACGCTTTATAACTCTGTTGGCTTGAAGCTACACGCCTTTAGCCAATGTTCGGCGCGAGTGTTGCTCCTGTCACAGTAATGTGAGCGAAAATAAGGCAGATCGAGTAGACCGCTGAGAATTGCAGTATTAGGTTGTCTATTGGCAACTTAGCTGCTGTGGGATTTATGGTCTGCTAAAAATTGCATTATAGAAGATTATTTGTCCGTAGAGAATTTTATCTCTATAGGTAGATCTACCATAGGAAACTACAGCCATCAAGAAATTACTTGGTTGGCTGAAGTTCTACTAATTTCATGAAATTTTGTATTCGTTGCCAAGGGTGCTAGTAGAACAATGATTTACGGAAGTGTGCCTATGATGATTTTTATTTTAGCGTCTGGATATTTGTTCACAGTCTACCTGTTATTAGCACTAGCAAAACGGACGGGTACAAAGACTGCTCCCAGAAGTTTTGGTTCATCTGTTGAAGTAAAACACGAGCAGGAGATATCAGTTAGGACAAATGTGACTGAAGCAGTTAATAGTCAATAGGCATTGGGAGACGGTCTGACGCAAAGAAAAACTAATGACTAATGACTAATGACAAATTAATTTTATTGGGGTTGGGAAATAGCGATATCGGTGAAGCAAACCTGTTCAACCAGGGGTGTATAGCCTAGCCACTTAACTCCGGACTGAGAAAACTGTTGCGGACAACCACTGACAGCAAAGCGCGTTGGTAGTGGTGGTTGGGTGCTTCTTAAGCCTAGCAAGTCTAGTTCTTGGGCACAAGCAGCGACAACATGAACAGCTGGGTCAATCAACTGGACTTGAGAGGGAAGGAGCGATCGCAATACTGGTGCCAGGAGCGGATAATGAGTACAGCCGTGGACTAAGGTGTCAATTTCCTGCTCTAATAAAGGTTCTAGATAGGCTCGTGCAACTTCAGCAGTGTAAGGATCGTAAATGCGGTTTTGCTCAATGAGTGGCACAAACTCTGGACATCCAACTTGCCAGACTTGGACATTTGGATTGATTTCGAGTATAGCGTGCTTATAAGCATTACTCTTTGCTGTGGCGGGGGTGGCAATTACACCGATGCGCTTTCCTTGCTGGACTGCTGCCCTTGCCCCTGGTAGGATTACTCCTAGTATGGGTATGCTAAATTCTTGACGCACAGTTTCTAAGGCTAGGGCAGAACTGGTGTTGCAAGCCATAATCGCCATTTTCACCTGCTGCTGTTGCAGCCAGGTGAGGATTTCACGGGTAAATTGTAAAATTTCTGCTTGTGAACGAATTCCGTAAGGAAGCCGAGCTGTATCCCCAAAGTAAACAATTGATTCATTCGGGAGTTGGCGATACAGTTGTCGCAGTACCGTCAGTCCTCCGACACCACTATCAAAAATACCGATTGGGGCGTATTGGGGTTCTTGATTAGAAAAATCGTCAAGATTTCCTTCAAAAATGGAAGATGAATACACAGGCAGATATTGATTTAGGTTTTGGGATATAAAATACAGAATCTAGCAGAGAATTGACAAATTTACCACTAAATTCTGTACTAAAAACAAGTTTAAAGACCACCTCTTAAATGAGTATTTTTACTATATTACCTTTGGCGTAAGTATTTGAGAATGCCACTAGCGATCGCTTCTGCCATCCGATTTTGATACTCTGGCGATCCTAATCGCGGATTATCTTCGTAACCAGTCATATAACCTGTTTCCACTAAAATCGAGGGCATAGAGCTTTTCCGGAGAACGTAGAATCTAGCTTTGCGGGTTCCCCGGTCTTTAATGCTAGAGATATTTTGCAAAATCGTATTACGAACTACTTCGGCTAGAGCATAACCACTGTCGTAATAATAGACTTCTAAGCCATTGACAGTCGGGCGATTATCAACCGAATTAGCGTGAATGCTCACAAACAAAGTTGCATTAACTCGCTCGGCGATATCTACTCGTCCTTGAAGTTCTACGAAAAAGTCAGCATCCCGTGTTAGTACTGCTTGTACGCCATTTTGTTCTAAAATCGCTGCGACCCTTCTACCAATAGGCAAGACCACATCTTTTTCTAACAGTCCGCCCAAACCGGGGGCACCTGAGTCTTTACCACCGTGTCCTGGGTCAATAACTACTAGCAATTTTCCATTATGAACTGGGGGGCGTGCCTGGGATGTGGGACGGGGATTATCTGTAGGGCTGGGGAATTGACCTTGGTTTGGTGATGGAAGCGGAGGTAAAACAATGGGGGGTATATTACCAGGGCGTCGTAATTCCAAAGCCAAAAGCTGGTCGCCGACTTGGTTGAGTTCGCCAATTTGCACTCCGGCTGCTGGTTGAATTAAGACTGTGACAGTGTTGGCTGCTTGTGGTTGCAGGCGAACGCGGAGGATAGGGCTATTAGGATTAAAAGTTGGCCCTTTAACTTTAGGAGCTAATCGAGCATTGTTGATGGTGATGCGGAATAAACCAGAGGTTCTATCCCAGCCTCCTGTGGCAGATAAAGTTTGGTCGGCTCTAATTAATAGTTGTGTGCCATTATTAGCTAGTTCTACAGATTCAATAGTGGCAGGTGAATCATTCGCAGATGTTATGGCAGGTGGAGTATTGTTGCTTGGTAGCTGGGCAATGCCACGACTCGGCAGAACCACGAATCCACCAATAGTACTGGTAGTTGCCCGCCAGTCAGAACCATTTTTGTCTACCTGTAAGGTCATACGAACAACAGACGGGTTACTTTCCAGTTGAGAAAACTGGATGCGACTGACCCCGTAGCGATTAATGGGTACATCTCGCTGCTGTAGGTTTTGCGAGAGAGTTGCACCAGCGATATCAATATTAATTAGTTGGCGATCGCTGGTACGATTTATTTTAATCTGAGGATTAGCGCCACTGGTGGCAACAAAAAAGCCATCGCCTGTGGTTCGTAAGCTTTCAATTTGAGTAACTCTAGCGACAACTGTTCCCCTGTTAAGTGGATTAACTGTGTCGGTTGTCACCACATTATAAATATTTCTTGGAGATAACGCTGCTGTAGGTGTTCTTGGTGGAATTACTGTAGCTATTTCTTGCTCTTGAGTATTTCTTGCAGGTACATTTCCGGCTTCTGGCGTAGGTAATTGCACAATCCAGCGATTGCCAGTTGTACTTAGAAATCTCACTTGTTTGGGGTCTAAAGTATAACCAGGCGTCAATTCAACGACTATGCGCGTTGTTTGTTCGTCAAACTGTCCGATGCGGATAGCGCTAATTGCACCACCAACTTGTTGGTTTAGCTGCGGACGCCCAAATGTCGTTCCTGGCAAATCAATTACCAGCCGAGTTGGGTTGAAAATTAACTGTGCTTGGGGTTGGACATCTCCCAAAGTATTAATTTCCAGTTTGTTTTGATTGGCATCAAAGCGCCAAGATTCCAGTCTCGCGGCCATTGCCGGCGATGACAGCATGAAGATAGTTCCAATAGTACTGGGTAGTAACCAGCGTAATTTCACAGTCCTTTCTCCTGATTCACATTCATGGGAGCCGTCAACATCTCAACATATTGGCAAATCCTCACACCGTCACCGCCTACACTTGAGTTTTGCGCTGTTATTAGGACACAGCTAATGGCGTAAAATATAGCACGCTCATCCGATTTTGCCATGCCATTAGCCCAGATATTTGGAGTTCCTTAATTGCCTCTTGCCTTTAGGTGTACGATATTTTCTCGCAAATTAAGTTGGATTGCTATAAATTAGACGTACAAAGCATCAGATGACAATAACAAACAAGCGATTCTTATTCCGCCGCAAGAATACCTAAATTTTTTACATAAAGTACAAAAAAATAGGTTATTTTTTGCCTACAACTGAGTAATTAGAATTATGCCAGCTGGAAGTTTGAGGTTGTGATGAGCCGAAGTGAGGTGAATTTGTTCTTAACACTAGCAATATCCTCATTATAATCACGTATTAATTAGTAACCATTTAGATTTATTTGCTCAAAAATTTAGACACAATTACTTATCTTCTCTTCAGGTATTGCAAGATGCCACGAGCGATCGCTTCTGCCATTTGATTTTGGTAAGCTGAACTTCTGAGTTTAGCGTTATCCTGGCGACCAGTTAAATAACCTGTTTCTACCAAAATCGAAGGCATCGAACTTTTTCTCAGGACATAAAATCTAGCTCGTCGCACTCCCCTATCTTTGATATTTATGCTTTGGAGAATACTATTATGGACAGTGCGAGCTAAACCCAAACCACTATCGTAATAATAGGTTTCCAAGCCACTGACATCCGGACGCCCCGCACCTGCTGAATTAGCATGAATGCTAACAAACACATCAGCATTAGCTCGCTCTGCTAATTGTACTCGTCCCGGAAGGGTGACAAAATAGTCAGAATCTCGCGTCATAACTACTTGGACGCCATTTTGCTGCAAAATTTGAGCTATTCTTTTACCAATGGGCAAGATGATGTCTTTTTCCCGTAATCCGCCAATACCCACAGCTCCAGAATCTTTACCGCCATGTCCTGGGTCAATGATGACTACTACTCTTCCATTGGTAAATGGGCGTTGTGGTTGCCTTGCAGGTTGGGGATTGGGGTTATTTGGGTCTGGGAATGGGCCCCGGTTTATCGGTGGTAGCGGAGGAACAGTATAAGGGGGTCTGCCAGGAAGTGTGACAACTCGACGAGAGCCTTGTATCGGTAGTGCCAAAAGCTGGTCGCTGATGCGGCTGGGTTGCCCAAGTTGTACTCCGGCTGCTGGTTGAACTAAGATAACAACTGTGTTGGGTGCTTGGGATTGCAGGCGTAGCCGGAGAATCGGACTATTGGCAGCAAAGGTAGGGCCTATGACTCTGGGAGCTAACTTAGCATTGGGAATTGTGACGCGGAACAGACCAGAGTTTCTATCCCAAACTCCTGTAGCAGATACAGTTTGGTCGGTTCTAATTAGTAGTTGCGTACCATTATCAGCCAGTTCCACCGACTCAATTGTAGCTGGTGAGTTGTTAGCCAATGGTGGGCTGGGAAAAGAAGAAGGTTCTGATTGGCTGTCAAAATTATTACTTCCAGGTAATGTGACAACGCGAGTAGGCAGAACTACCAAACCATTGTTACCACTTTTAGTTGCTCGCCAGTCTGGGCTATTTTTATCTACCCGCAAAGTTAGACGAACGCCAGGGGGTTGACTTCGCAGTTGGGTGAATTCAACGCGGCTAACCCCGAACTTGTTAACGGGCTGATTACTTTGTTGTATAAGCCGTGGTGATAAAGATGCGCCAGAGATATCTATGAAAACCGAAGCGCGATCGCGGCTGCGAACTACCTGAACCGGAGGATTTGCACCGCTGGTGCGGAGGAAAAATCCATCGCCTGTGACTTGTAGGCTCTCAATTTGTGTTGCAGCTCGTGGAGCCGCGACGACTCTTGAGAGTTCGGGCTGAGGACTATCTGGGGTTACTACACTGTAAATATTTGTTGAAGGTGATGCTCTATCAACTTCTGGCTTAGGCAATTGCACTGTCCAGCGATCGCCATTCGTACCCGCAAATTTGACTCGTTTGGGGTCTAAAGTATAACCAGAAGTCAATTCGACGACTATACGCGTTGTTTCGGCGTCAAACTGCCCAACACGGATATAACGAATACCATTACCCACCTGTTGCGTTACCTGGGGACGCCCAAACGTCGTTCCTGGCAAATCAATTACCAACCGAGTCGGGTTGAAAATTAGTTGTGCTTGGGGTTGAACATCCCCCACAGTATTGATTTCCAGTTTGTTTTGATTGGCATCAAAGCGCCAAGATTCTAATCTTGCCGCCATTGCAGGCGACGATAGCATCAAGATAGTTCCAATAGCGCTGGGTAGTAACCAGTGTAATTTCACAGTCTTTTCTCCTAATTCACATTCATGGGAGCCTTCAGTAGTGCTGAGTATATAGTCCAGAGTTACTAAAATTCACATTTCAACAAGCCTAAACCCTCGTGTAACTCTTGGATTAAATCGCCAAACAATTGATATTTATGTGCTTTATTTGACTTATTTGTTGATATTTATCGCTCAGCACTGCTTGGGTCAAGATCTCAACTCATTGCTAAATCATCACACCGTCACCACCTAAACTTGAGCTTTGATGCCTTTTGATTAAATTGGTATAAAGGCACACTTCAATTAATATGATTTATCAGTTAAAAATTGCCAGGTTTGATATCGGGATTTAGATCCGCACGAAAGCTTTCACCTATACAGGTGGCGGACTCTGGCCTTGAATAAAACTAGATAACTGATAACTATTTATTCTTTGTTGGCATTGATGCACTAAGTAAATAATTCCCATTACTGTCTGTCGATCTAGCTTTTTTTTAAGGCTGCTACTCCTCAATTATTTGAGAAATCTTCAAATTAAAACTGGTAAGAATCTGGTTTTTAAAATCGTAAGTTTCACTTTTGAGGCAGTAGAGAAGAGAAATTTATAAATTACGCTTCTGGATATAAATTCGTATGAGGAGCAAGGGGAAAGTGAAAATAAGTAACATTCAGAATACTAGTAGAAACTGTAAACAAACGACAATTTTATAATCACACGGGACGGAGATTTGGGGAGAGAAGTTTCCAATGTCAGTAGGGAGATGGGGCACAGGGGTGGAGGGGAGAATAATAACTCCTCACGAAGCTTCAAAGTCTTTGCCTTTGCTCAACAATCAACACTCAACATTCCCCATCCCCTATACCCCAGCGATTAGCTATCGCGAGATTCTGTGGTTCCTTCTGGCACTGATACCTTAGACTGGGGTGGTTCAATTACCAGCGATGTTCCAGAAGCACCGTCTAAAATGAGTTGCTCTGAATCTGCGGTTTTTGGTTCTGGAAATACGAATCGTAACAAGGGAGGAGCTAAAAAGGTGGTTAAGATAACCATCATGATAATTGCTGCCCCTAATGGTTTGGAGAGAACGCCGCTAGCAGCGCCGACACCAGCAAATACTAATCCAACTTCGCCTCTAGGAATCATTCCCACACCGATGGCTAAACGATTGATTTCCGGTTGGCCAAACACGCTTAAGCCTGTGATTACTTTACCAATGATGGCTACTATAATCAGGAAAGTTGCCATAATTAAGCCTTCGCGATTGTCGGGAATTCCTGGGTTTAAGACTCCCAAATCGGTTTTTGCGCCAACAGTGACAAAGAAAATTGGCACCAGCATATCGGCAATGGGACAGACTTGCATTTGCAGTTCTTTGCGCTTATCTGTTTCTTCTAGGACTAAACCTGCGGCAAAAGCTCCTAGAATTGCTTCTAAGTGGATGACAGCGGCCAGATATGCCATAGCAAAAGCGAAAATGAATGCTGGTATTACCAGTCCACCGCGTGTTTTGAGTTTATCAGCGATCGCCACAAAAGACCTATTGAAAACATTGCCTAGCAATATCGATCCCAAAATAAAACCAGTGGCACTGATAATCAAATAAATGACTTTGCTAACGTCTACCACGCCATCTTTAGCTAAACTGGCAACTACTGCTAAGACGATAATTCCTAGAACATCGTCAATCACGGCAGCACCGAGAATAATCTGCCCTTCTTTAGAATTGAGTCGCCCTAATTCTGATAGCACTTTGGAAGTGATTCCAATACTAGTGGCAGTCAAAGCCGCCCCTGCAAAAATTGCCGGTACAGCACTGATACCGAATAAAGTCATCAGTCCTACGGTACCAGCAGCAAAGGGTACTGCCACCCCAACACATGCGACGATGGTGGCTTGAATGCCCACTGCCATTAAGTCTTTTAAGTTCGACTCCAAACCGATTTCAAACAGCAGGATAATCACGCCCAATTCGGCCAAAACAGAAACGACTTCAGACTGTGCTGCAAACACCGCTGGAGTCGCTTCCGGAGATAAACCAGCAGTAGTTTGTAGGAACGTCATAATCAAAGAATTAGAAGCGTCTGTGCCGCCTTCTGGAAATACCAAAAGGTGGAAAACAGAGATACCGACTACTACACCACCTACGAGTTCGCCTAAGACGGGCGGGAAACCTAGTTTGTTGGATAACTCTCCACCAACTTTGCTGGCGAGGTAAATTACTACTAAGCTTAATAGCACTGCTGCTACTACCATTGAACTGTCTGCGGCTTGTGTTGCGCTAGCCAGCAGAGGAAAAGAGAAGCTGATTGGATTTAACAAATGCATTGGGTTCTGTGAAAATCCTTCTCTTTGATTTTGACGCGTTTCTGAAAAACATCTGTCTTTCGATACTAAATTTGCAGCTTCTAAGCTTAATCTGTGCCATTTGTCATATCTATCAAGCGCTGCCAATAGATTTGAGAAACCGGGACTACAGACAATCTAGGAAGTCGCAGCAAGTCAAAGTCTGTAAATTTTTCATCTTGTTTAATTTGCGTTAAGGTGACGGGTTGCTGTACTTTTTGCACTGCCCGCACATCCACAACTACCCGTTTGCTATCATTGAGTGCTGGATCGATATAAGGTTGACTAATTATTTCTGCTAGACCTATAACTTGTCGTTCTTTGCCTGTGTGATAAATCAACGCCAAGTCGCCAATAAGCATGGTGCGTATATGTTTGAGGGCTAGAGGATTGTTGACTCCATCCCAAATTGTACTGCCGTCCCGTTCCAAATCGAAGTAAGAATAATTTTCTGGTTCAGTTTTCAGCAGCCAATAGGCCATACCCAAATCTCCCAATAAATTAATGTAATTTTTTTTAGTTTCCAAAAATGTAACCATTCGCGCTTTTGATTCTGGTGGTGTCAAAGTATAAACATACAAATCGTATCTAGCGATCGCATTTGAATTATGAAAAACTTGTGGTGGCTGTTAACTTTCAACAGTCACCAAGGGATTGCTATATACGCTTAATTAAAAACATTTGTTCTGAGGAGTGCAAATCTTATGACTAGAGCCGCTTTACCCGGTTCTCCGTTTCCATCTGGAAATTTGTGGAAAATACTGTCTTTAACTTTGCTTTTATGTACAACTTTTACACTACCTGCGTTGGCACAAGAAAAGGATAAATTGTGGCGAACCTTGACTGTTAACGGTCGGGGAACGGAAGCAATTCCCACAACCATAGCCCAAGTCAGTTTAGGAGTCGAAATTCAGGCTAAAACTGCACAGGAAGCACAGCAAGAAGCTGCCCGCAGATCGTCGGCTGTGGTTGCGTTCCTAAAAAACCAAAATGTGGACAAATTACAAACCACTGGTATCCGGCTCAACCCAGTTTATAGCTACAACAATAACGTGCAACGCATTACAGGCTATGCTGCCAATAACACCGTAAGTTTTCGCATTCCAATTGAGAAAACTGGTACATTACTAGATGGTGCAGTCAAAGCTGGTGCAACACAAATTGAGGCTGTTAGTTTTGTTGCGAATGATGAAGCGATCGCTAAGGCACAAAACCAAGCATTAGCAGAAGCTACCCAAGATGCTAGGCAGCAAGCTAATGCCGTTTTCAGTGCCTTGGGTTTGTCACCAAAAGAAGTGGTAAGCATTCAAGTTAATAATGCCAGTCCGCCTCGACCACCTGTGTTATTCCGTGCTGAGGCTGCCAAGTTAGCTCAACAAGCTGATGCTTCCACCCCTGTAGTTGGTGGCGAACAGGAAGTAGAAGCATCTGTAACGTTGCAAATTAGTTATTAGTCATTAGTCATTAGTTATTAGTCCTTTGTCATTGGTCATTAGTCATTAGTTAGGACAAAGGACTAATGACACATGACTAATGACGAATTAGAAATTATCTGGCGAAAAATCTCCGCCTCCGCCTCCGTCTCCATCTTGCCTAGAACCTAATAAGTCCACTTGGTCTACTAGAATAACTGGTTTAGAGCGGTTTACTCCTGTTTGGCGATCGCTCCAAGCGTCGAACTTCAGCGAACCTTTAACGGCAATTTGTTTACCTTTTTGCACGTAATTCTTTGCAAACTCTGCTGTCTTTCCCCAAAGTTCCAACTCAAACCAGTCAGGTTGGTCGCTGTTACGCGATCGTCTTTTTACTGCTAGTGTCAATCTACACTTAACGCTACCAGACTCAAAATATTTTATTTCTGGATCGCCGCCTACGCGACCGACAAGAGTGACAACATTGATACTCATGTGCGTTACCTTTTAGTACAATTGTACCGATCGAGCTAGACTCCCATCATAGCTGATTGCCAAACTATTGAAAATAATCCCTTAAAGAGTTAACAATATATTGAATTGAAAAATTATACATAAAACTGGGGGAAACACATAAAAGTATACGGATATACTAAGTCAACAAGAGAATATCAAAAAATAGATGCCTGAGACATAGTAAATATTGCTGGGAATTATATAAAAATATAGTCTAGTTTACTGGACTCAGGATAGAAACGAATAGCATATAACACTATTAACTCTTAACTGTTGTAGTCAAAAAGTAGCACATAGGGGGCTTAGAGACGCGTGGGGCTTTTCAGGAACTTTCGCACATCATGGGATATGGGTATCGACCTCGGTACCGCTAATACTCTTGTTTATGTATCTGGTAAAGGTATTGTACTCCAAGAACCTTCAGTGGTTGCCATCGATCAAACTGAAAAGGTGGCCTTGGCTGTAGGAGAAGAAGCCAAGAAAATGCTCGGTCGGACGCCTGGAAATGTTATTGCTCTGCGCCCCCTGCGTGATGGCGTAATCGCTGACTTCGAGGTTGCCGAGCTGATGCTCAAAAGCTTTATTCAACGTGTAAATGAAGGTAGATCCCTGATTTTACCGAGGATTGTCATTGGCATTCCCAGCGGCGTCACAGGAGTAGAAAGGCGAGCTGTGATGGACGCAGCTCAACAAGCCGGCGCAAGGGAAGTTTACTTAATTGATGAACCTGTAGCAGCGGCGATTGGAGCAGGATTACCTGTTACTGAACCTACTGGTAACATGATCATTGACATTGGTGGCGGCACCACAGAAGTTGCAGTGCTAAGTCTTCAAGGTACGGTGCTGAGCGAATCAGTACGCATTGCTGGGGATGAACTCACTGAATCAATCGTTCAGTATCTGAAGAAAATGCACAACTTAGTGATAGGGGAACGTACTGCCGAAGAGATCAAGATTCGCCTTGGTTCTGCGTATCCCACTAACGATGATAACGATCTGATGATGGAAGTTCGGGGCTTACACTTACTTTCTGGTTTGCCACGAACTGTAACAATCAAAGGCCCAGAAATCCGTGAAAGTATGCTCGAACCGTTATCGGTAATTATAGAAGCTGTGAAGCGAACATTGGAACGCACGCCTCCAGAACTAGCAGCAGACATTATTGACAGAGGTATTATGCTGGCTGGTGGTGGTGCTTTGCTCAAAGGTATAGATACCCTGATTAGCCATGAAACAGGGATTGTCACCCACATTGCCGCCGATCCTCTAAGCTGTGTTGTGCTGGGGACAGGTCGTGTGTTAGAAAACTTTAAGCAAATGGAACGAGTTTTCAGCGCTCGCTCTCGCAATATGTAGCGAAAAAATATCAGACTTGAGTTCTATTTGAGTTCTATTTGGGTTTTATATAAATAGAATCCAGGTAGAACTTAATTATTAAGTATATAAAGGTATATATGGTTACAGTACGGCGTTGGTGGGATAATAAAGGGTTGCAAATTGGGGTGTTAGCTCTAATAGCTGGTAGTGCTTGGATATTGCGACAGACTCAAGGTGAGTTGATACTTGAAACGTACTATACAATTACCCGTCCGTTGCAGATGTTACAGTCAGGGCCAACTCCAGAAGAACGTCTTAGAGATGCTCGGATATTAGAGTTACAAACTCGTATAGTAGATTTGGAAAGCGAAAAGAAAAAGTTACAAAATTTATTGAGTTATGTGGAAAAAGAACCACTGGCATCAAAGCCAATTCCAGCGCGAGTGGTAGGACGTAGTGCTGACCAGTGGTGGCAACAAGTTACCCTGAATCGGGGTACTAATTCTGGGATTCAGGAAGGCTATATAGTTAAGGCGGATGGCGGATTGGTCGGTTTAGTGGAAAGTGTAACTCCCAATACTAGCCGCGTGTTGTTAATCAGCGATCTTAAGAGTCAAGTAGGTGTAACAATTAGCCGCACGTCCGCGAAAGGTGTTTTGCGAGGAGATTTTTCTGCGGAGGCTGTGCTGGAGTTTTATGAAAAAGTCCCAAATGCAAAGGTAGGAGATTTAGTTTCCACATCTGCTTATAGCAAGAAATTTCCATCCGGGTTGGCAGTAGGACGAATCAAGTCGCTGAATTTAAAGAAACTTCCAGCCTCGGTAGCCAAAGTTGAGCTTTTTCCGCCAATACGCTTTCTAGATTGGGTAGCTGTTTATCCAAAGCTAGAAAACCAAGATTTGGAAACCGAAAAGTCGGTACAAAAGTCTAAGTAAATTTTTCCTTAAAAATCCACACAAAAATGAAGATTCCTGCATTTGTTGGCAGCAGACAGAAAAAGCCAAAATCGCCAAAGCGAAAATCGAAAATCCAAATTCCACCGCTTTCTCGTTGGCATCCTGCTGTACGTCAGTTGATGGGTTGGATGGTGACAGTTGGGTCTGTGGTGTTATGTTTACTATTGTTGCCAACCCGCTTGCCAGGTATGGAATTACTGGGAATTGGCCCAAACTGGCTGTTAATTTGGGTGGTGGCTTGGAGTGTGAAGCGCACAATGTTTACCGGAGCATTGGCGGGGATAATTTTGGGGCTACTTCAAGATGGAATGACATCACCATTACCTACTCATGCCCTGAGTTTAGGTATAGTGGGACTTTTGACTGGTTTGCTCCAGAAACAGCGCTTTATGGAAGAGGATTTTATTTCTATCGCTGTAATTGTCTTCGTGATGGCAGTTTTGGGAGAAACTATCTTTGGTTTGCAATTAACTTTCATGGGTAATGCCTACGGTGGGCACAGCCTAAGCCAAGCCGGAGATATTTGGACATACTACCAACGTGTCGCCCTTGCTTCAGCGATTCTTAGTAGTCTCTGGGCGCCTGTGGTTTATTATCCCCTGAATCTTTGGTGGCAGCGGATAAAATTTTTGGAGCAATAGTTTGGCTGTTAAGTGTTGGCTGATGACTGTTAACCGTTAATAGTCATTAGTCAGGGTGAAATTCCGTCTCTAAAAGAGGATTGAATGAGCTTAACTTTTTCTTTGAGAAAAGCATCAAATGTCAACTTATCTGGTAGTGAGGTTTGTGCGCCTGATTTTGTGGCGGCTAAAGCGCCTGCTGCTGCACCCCAAATAACTGCCTGATGTAAGGATATTCCTTGAAAAAGTGCTGCTGCTAAACCGCCGTTAAAAGCGTCGCCAGCAGCTACTGTGTCAACTACATCAACTGGAAATGCTGGTACAAAAAATTTTTCATGGGCAGTTGCACAAAAAACACCTTTGGCTCCCAATTTGACGATCGCACATTTAACCCCCTTTTGCAATAAAATCTCAGCTGCCTTGGCTGCTGTTTCCTCTCCATCGACAGCAAAACCCACCAACTGCCCAGCCTCCACTTCATTGGGCGTGATAATGTCTATCAATGGATAAAGTTCAGCAGGTAGATTAGATTGTGCGGGTGCGGGGTCAAGAATGACTTTGATGTTTGCGCTTCTGGCTGCTTTCGCTGCTGCAACCACCTGAGAAATCGGAATTTCTAACTGTAAAAGTAATGCTGTAGCTTCTGGTAATAACTGAGATAATCGTTGCACATCTTCGCGATCGACGCGTCCATTTGCACCAGGAATGACAACAATTTGATTTTCTCCAGCTTGACTTACAGTGATGATGGCGACTCCAGAACTAACAGTTTCATCAACGAAAACATTGTTTGTCTGCACGCCAGATGCTTGCAAATTCTTGACAAGTTCTACACCAAAATTGTCAGCACCAACACGCCCGACAATTTGAGTAGGAATTCCTAATCTGGCTAGGGCTACAGCTTGATTGGCTCCTTTACCTCCCGAAACTTGAAAAAAATCTTCTCCGAGTAAGGTTTCTCCGCCGACTGGTAAACGGGGTGCTGTGGCTACCAAGTCCATATTGATGCTGCCAAAAACAATAATAGTCATGGTGATTTTTGTTTAGCTTACAAGTTATTTAGCCTCATAGTATAGGGTGCGATCGCAGTGCTTAAATTGTTTGGAGTTAGGTATTTGGTGGGAACTGAATATAGCAAGAAGGCATTTTTTCTTATTCTTGACGCGGATCTGATTGGGGTGGATGCCAACCCGCTTCTACCCAAAAACCACGGGCTACTTGAATCGAAGGCTCATCCCGACGTTCATCATTAAAGTCAAAGCTATGGCTAGTTGCTCTCCCTGTAGGAGTTGTGCCTAAAATTTTTCTCCCGTCTTTTGTCCAAATAAAATGCTCAGACCACTTTTGCCGACGGGGATGAAAAAGAGGGACTTGTTTTTGAGTTTTAGGATCGGTACCTACTGTAAAATTATAGTGACGCTCATTACAGCGATGACAAGCTAAAGCTAAATTATCCAGTTCATCTGAGCCACCCAAAGACTGCGGCATGATATGGTCAACGGTAAAACAGCCCCATACTACTAGGGTGCGATCGCAGTCCTTAATAAGTGGGATTTTATAACAATCGGAACAAGCTATACTGCCAAATATCGCTTAACAAAACTTAAAAACCATCATTGCAAACATAGGATATGCAAAACACAGATGTAGTTGTCATCGGTAGCGGTATTGGCGGTTTGAGTTGTGCTGCTCTTTTGGCGCGGTATGGCTTTGATGTGATAGTCTGCGAAAGTCATTCAATTCCTGGTGGTGCCGCCCACTCTTTTGAGCGCAATGGTTTCAAGTTTGACTGTGGGCCGTCTCTCTACTCTGGGCTTTCTTATAGTCCCTCGACAAATCCGCTGCGCCAAGTCCTTGATGCCATTGGCTCTGAACTACCATGCGTCACCTACGAGACTTGGGGCTGTTATCTGCCAGAAGGTTATTTTGACACGTCAGTTGGAGCTGAGCAATTTTCTGAAGTGTTGATGAAATTGCGCGGGCGTGATGCTGTAGCACAATGGCAACAACTCCAGCGGATTATGGAACCACTGGCCAGTGCAGCAACGGCGATGTCACCGGCAGCATTACGCTTTGATTTGGGTGCAGTTCAAACTGTGGGACGATTTGCCCCTTCTATGGCGAAACATATTGCAAGTATCATCAAGCTGACTGGGCCTTTCAGCCGAATTATGGATGGTGTTATCAAAGACCAATTTACTCAAAATTGGCTGAATTTGCTGTGTTTTCTGCTTTCGGGACTGCCAGCAGATGGCACGATCGCCGCAGAGGTAGCATTTATGTTTGCTGACTGGTATAAACCTGGGGCGGTGCTGGATTATCCGATTGGTGGTAGTGGTGCTTTAGTTGACGCCCTCGTCCAAGGATTGCAGCGTCACGGTGGTAAGCTCATGTTGAGCGCACATGTAGAGGAAGTGTTGGTAGAGCGTAATCGGGCAGTGGGTGTGCGTCTGCGCGATCGCCAAGAAATCCGCGCCCGCAAAGCAGTAATTTCTAATGCATCGGTTTGGGATACGCTAAAGCTTTTACGTGAAAATGCAGCATCAAAACAGTTCCGCGCTCAAAGACAAGCGACGCCTGAGTGCGATAGTTTCATGCATCTGCATTTAGGTATTAATGCCGAAGGATTACAGCCAAATTTACAATGTCATTATGTAGTGGTGAATAATTGGGAAGCGGGGGTAACAGCACCTCAAAATTTGGTGGTCATATCAATTCCTTCAGTTCTCGATTCATCCCTAGCACCACCAGGCAAGCATATGATTCACGTTTATACTCCAGGAAATGAGCCGTATGCTATTTGGCGGGGGATGGATAGAAGAAGTGAAGAATATGCCGAACAAAAGCGATCGCGTGCAGAGGTAATGTGGCAAGCACTAGAACGGGTTATTCCAGATATTCGCTCTCGTTGCGAAGTCACCCTTGTTGGTACACCTTTAACCCACGAGCGTTATCTGCGTCGTCACCAAGGTTCATACGGCCCAGCAATTGCAGCTGGTTCTGGTATATTTCCCGGCCCCAGCACTCCCTTAGCAGGGTTGTTGTGCTGTGGAGATTCGACATTTCCTGGTATTGGTTTACCAGCAGTCGCCGCTAGTGGGATGATTGCTGCCAACACTCTTGCACCTGTTAACAAGCATTTAGAGATGCTTGAGAATATTAAATGCATTTAGTAACAATTCAGAATTCAGAATTCAGAATTCAGAATAAATTAATGAGGTACTTACAGCGCTTTTCATTTGGATGGAATACATGCTTGAATACTAAATTATCGTAAGGGCACAACAATGTTCATTGGTGTCAACTTAACGTGAAACGTTTGTCAAAACTCGATTTTGGATTTACTCTCTTACCATCAAGATCCGCTCCGCGTTACCCCACCCCGATTTTGTCTAAAGCCAAAATCGCCCCTCCCCTTGCCAAGGGGAGGGGTTGGGGGTGGGGTAAAACGCTTGTGGGATAAGTGTTTGAACTTAAGTTGACAGGTATGAACATTGTTGTGCCCCTACGCCAAAGTCAATTTTTTTAACGTAGACGCGGAGCGGCTTCCCGCAGGGTAGAACGCAAAGAGAAGAAAAAAATGCTTAACCCAAGCGTATTGAAGTAAAAAAGGCTATTCTGACTCCTGAATTCTGAATTCTGAATTCTGACTTCTGACTTCTAATGAATGTATTTAGTTTTTTGAGTACAAAATCTAGCTGCCAACAGAGCCGCACCCGCAGCCAAAATTGCTAAGGTACTTCCAGGTTCGGGTACGGCGGCAACTTTAGCATCAATTCGTGCAGTTCCAGCAAATAAACCTGCCAAACTAGAGTCACCAAGTGTTTGAGCAAACTCTGGAGAAAAGAACAATTGAACATCAGCCAGAGTTAGAGTTAAATTTTGTTCGTCAAATATCACAGATTGTGGAGCGCCCAAATCAAACAAAATTGGATTTGCAGGCGAAATGGTGTCTCTTAAAACAAGTCCGCTGGCATTAGGAACAGTACGTCCGGGAGCAATACCAATTGAGAAGTTACCAACAGTAGTTTGCTCCTTAAAGGTAACAGTACCAATATGTTCGATTGTACCAAAGAGTGGAGTAAACCCACCTTCGTCACTGAAGGTAAAGTTGGTATCTGAGTCGATTTGAAAGCCAACTAAATAATCGCTGGGAATTGGTGGCACTGTATCCTCAGTACCTGTGATGATTAGCCCAATACTTCTGAGAATATTTTCGTGATCGCGATCGATACTGGTGACTCCAGATTCCACTTTAAAAGTTGCAGCTTCTACTTGTATGGGTGCAATTGTTATTAAAGCTGCTGTTGTACAACCAACAATTCCTCCAATGTGAGAAAAACGCATATATTATCCTCCTGATTTTATGTGCTTGATTTTAGATAATTCAAAGATTTTATTGAGATTGTATTTTCAAACTACAGCAATTTGCAGTTGAATAGACCACAGTAACGGCACAACAATGTTGTGCCCTTATGATAATTTAGTATCCAAGCATGTATTTCATCCAAATGAAAAGTGCTGTAAATAAATTGGATGATATATTTTGTAATTTTTTGTTGTTTATATTTTGAATTTGCAATCCAATTTCATTGTATTTTGCATAACAAGTTTAATTGCTACTTTAATAACACATTAAAAATTCCTGAAAATACACGAGTAAAGCCGAAGACGCTCTGCCTCCGGTTAACATAACTCTAAAATTCAAAGTGTTAGACCTGTTAAATATTAGTATTAAGCTTGAGTATCTAAATCCTATAAATTCACTGATTTCATATTGTGAGTTATGGATTTTAACAACAAAGCTTTTTTCTTTGGGGGTTCTAGACAAAAAACAATCTAGATAAGTGTTAGGTGGCTGCTAAGAAGATACATAAATAGAATTTCATGATGGTTTGCATCAATGTTTCTAGATACTTGTCTACTCTTTTTATAGAGTACCATACTTTTTTTTAAGTCTATTATTAAATTGTTAGTTCAATCTTAGGAGTTGGCTATTGTTGCTTGGAAATCAGTCTGTTAATAGGAAAATAAGATTGTTTTTAAAGTTTAAATAAAGTAATTATCAATTTAATAGCATCTTTAAATTCATACAATTAATAATTCAAATTAAATTATATAGACATAAATAAACATTACTTATGATAATTGAGCCTAAAGCTTGAAGAATAAGGTGTTAGGCATAATACCTGATTACAATATAGTTATGTTTAATCATACCTGATTACTATTATCTAGCTTTTAGCTTACTATTGTGGTGTAATCAAAAATCAGTCGATATTTAATTTATTTATAAGTTTAGGTTAAGAAGTAAAGCGATGTCTGATAGTAGAGTACTAGACTCATAGAGGTAGCGATCGCGGTAGACTAAATACACTAGCGTTTCTGGCGTTATGGAAGTGCTGAGTGAGGAGCTAAGAGTTATTGTCCTTGTCCCCACACTCAACTATTACTCCTCATTTCCCCACTCCCTTTTATTGACAGACAGTCGCTAAAACGATATACCAGATAGTGCATCATACGCAAACCGTTGTTTTATGCCTAGTGTTGAACTTGACGAAAACCGAGAGCATCGCATTCAAACTGAGATCGTTGTAGATGCTGAAGATAAAGAAGATCGGGCTATGGGTTGGTACTACTACCTGGAAGAAACTCTGAATTTTCCATTTATGGCTAAATGGAATAAGAAGAACCGTAAATCAGGTTCAGTAGAGGAGAAACCGGTTGAAGTCCTGGGTATGGCACCAGATGATGAGTGCTTAAAAGATATGTTGGTGGAAGTGGCTTATATTAATGGTAAGGATGATGATGTGTATTCTGCCAAGTTATCTGAAATAGTAGCCATTGATACTGACAGCGAAACTGAAGAAGCGATCGCAGACTGGCTCTATTGGATTGGTAGAGGGTATAAATTTTAAGATAAATTCCGAATCACGCGACAAGGATTACCAGCAGCAATAACATTTTCAGGTATATTTTTTGTAACTACACTACCAGCACCAATGGTCGTATTATCACCAATAGTTACACCGGGACAAATAATTGCATTGCCACCAATCCAGACATTATTACCAATATTAATTGGAGCTGCTAGTTCTCTACCAGAAAGGCGAATTTCCGGTTCTGTAGGGTGATAGGCAGTATAAATTTGCACGTAAGGAGCGCATAAAACATTATCGCCAATGCGAACTGTATTACAATCTAAAATTACACAGCCATAGTTTAAATATAATTTATCCCCAGCGAAAATATTACTGCCATAGTCACACTGAAAAGGTGGTATGACTGTTACTTGTTGACCTATTTTTCCAAATAGTTCCTGCAAAATTTGTTGTCGTTGCTGTTGCTGCTCTTCGGTTGTAGAATTGTACTTTCGCAACAGACGACTAGCTCGTTTATTTTCGGCAGCTAATTCAGGATCTTCTGCCCAATATAACTCGCCTGCAAGCATTTTCTGTTTTTCGGTTTTTTCCATGACGGATTTATACCCAATGGATAGCAGAGTAATTTTTGCACATTAGTCAAGAAATCGGGGTGTAGGGAAATGGCTATTGATAAATTAATTCGCTTTCAACCTCATACCATTTTCAAAAATATTTGCGACACATAAATCTGCTGTCGGGGCGTACAGCTGTCATTGGTCTTAACTTAACGCGAAACGGGCGGTTAGAAACCGCGTCTATACAAACAAAACCTGCCTACGCAGGTTTCAAAATCCGTTAGTCCGCGCAGGCGGACTTCGCCTGTATAGCCGCGAATTCCATTCGCCAAGGCTTAAGTTGACTCGTATGACAGCTGTACGCCTTTACCCATAGCGTATTTTGATTTCAAATTGGTATTAAACTTTAGGGCTATATTACCCTTACACTCACCCCAAAAGGGTTTAGTCAGTACTAAAATATTGCATAAGTAGCTTTTCCTTGGCGTTTAGCTCGATACATAGCAGTATCAGCATTCCGTAGTAGGGTTGCAGGTTCTTCATAGCTATTACAATTTAAAGCAATACCAATACTGGCTGTAGTTTGTAGTTGATTTCCGTTGAGGCTAAGGGGTAACTTGAGCGAGTCTTGAATACGTCTAGCAACGTTGGTAGCGTCAGTAACGTCTCTAATATCTTCTAAAAGAACGGTAAACTCATCGCCACCAAATCGTGCTACAGTATCGCCACTACGTAAGCATGACTCTAAACGTCTAGCGATCGCTACTAGAAAATCATCCCCTACTCCATGCCCAAAGCGATCGTTAATCTCTTTGAAGTTATCTAAATCTAAAAACAAAACTCCAAAATAATAATCGCTTTTGCGTTTGCTACGTTCAATTGCTTGTTTTAGCCTGTCTAGAAATAACACACGATTCGGTAATTCTGTCAATCCATCATAAAACGCATTGCGGATCAATTGTCCCTCTGTTTCCTTGCGTTTAGTAATGTCTTGAAAAACTAAAACTGCACCAGTAATATTGCCATCTCCATCGCGGATGGGTGCAAAGTTATCCTCTATTGGTATTTCTTTCCCATCTTTGGAAATTAGCGTACAGTTTTCTGGTAAATTGGAAATTTCACCTGCTTCGATTACATCTATGGCTAAATTTTGAATCGCTTCTCCTACATCTTTATCAACTAAGCTAACAACTTCTTCTAAATCTTTGCCTAAAGCTTCGCTTTGTTTCCAACCAGTCAGAATTTCTGCTATTGGATTCATCATTTGAATACAACCATTTTCATATGTTACAATGACTGCGCGACCGATACTGTTAAGAATTGCTGTCAGCCTCTGTTTTTCCTGCTGTAATCTCTTTTCACTCTGATGTTTATACAGAGCCATTTCAATCACAAAATGTAAATCCCTTTCAATAAATGGTTTGATTATATAGTTAAAAGGCTCAATTAGCCGATCGTTTTCTAATATTTTATATTCGGAACGATTTATGATATAGACCGCAGGCACATGGAAATTATTTTGGATAATATCCACTAGTCGCACGCCGTTAATTTCCCCAGCTAGGCAGATATCAATTAATACTAAATTTGGTTTAATTTCTGCTATCTTTTTTATTACCTCTTCACCAGACTCACTTATTTCTGAAACGGTATAGCCTAAGTTTTGTAAAATTTTTCTGATATTTGAGGCTAGGGTTTTTTCATCCTCAACAACTAGGATTTTCCGGGGGAACATGTTACGATAGCCTGTTTGCTAAGGTTGAGATTTCGTTGTTACTATCAACTCGATCTAAAATTCGATAATCTTATCATAAACAATCTCTCAATACCTTGGTAAATAGCAAACAGCAGGTTATTTACATTTGATAATATCTGTGTTCTCTGAAGCTAGTTTGACGATGAGATACAGTTAATATCAAGCTATTAATATCTGAGATAAATTATGAGGAATCAAAAATCGATCTTCAGCAATATAGAATAATTATCTTGATAAAAAGTAAAATTATTTAGTATAGTATTTATCGAAAAACTAATCAAGAATAAAACTTCCTAAATTCACAGCATACTAATCTTTCCTTTCCTGCTTTTGAAGTGGGTTTTGAGAGAAAAACTTTTAAGGAGCCAGGAAGCAGAAGAAGGGCAAGAATAATCTAAAACTTGGTTATTTAAGGCTTTAGGTTTTTGAGAACGAGTGAAGGCACAAGGGGAATAAATGGCAGGAAAAATTCTGTTAGTCAGATATTTCCACACACCAGTTAAACCCCTGTTTTTGCTAGTTTATGGGTGTCGTTTAAAGCACGCTTTGTATTTTAGAGATCGGACTTACTTTTAGTCAGTTCAATGCTGATTTTGCCACCAAAGTCTGGAATTGGGGCGCTAGGTTTGCTGAGAGTGACTTGGACTTGTGTGATGCGATCGTACTGTTGGAGGATAGAATCTGCAATCACCGTTACCAGCTTCTCCACCAAAACGAACTTAGAAGTTTTGACCAGATGTTGTACTAAGCTAATGACGCTGCGATAATCTATAGTGTCTTCGATCGCGTCAGTTTTAGCCGCTGCGGAGATATCCAACCATAACCTCACATCAACCTCAAACCATTGTCCTAGCACCTGTTCTTCTGGCAGATACCCAGTGTAGCCATAGCCGCGAATTCCTGTTAAATAAATGCAGTCCATAAAAGTTTGAGAGCAAATTGTGTGCATTGTGTAGAAAGTGTAGTCACTACATTGCCATCCTTCCCAAAGTTAAATCAAGTGGCGTCAAGCTAGCCTGTCTGGAAATTTTGTTGCCAACAAACTCGCCTTGCAGTGTCGGTTTCCATCGGGAGCATTGGTGAGGAAAAGCTACTTTTGACCCTTGAAGGTTCAAAAACCGAGCCTCGAACTTTTCCTTGTCCAACTTTCCAAGACGGATTTTAAATTGAATTTCCCCAAACAAAATCTAAAATTTAAGATTGTTTTATAGCTATGTTTGATTCGATGCCGATCGCCTTTAAAAATGTTAATCAACTTTGGGCTTATATCTTAACAGAGACACTAAAGCAGCTGGGATTGACTTGTGCTATTATTTGTCCTGGTTCGCGCTCCACACCCTTAGCAGTAGCCTTTGCTCAACAAGCACCTGAGATTGAAGCCATTTCCGTGCTTGACGAACGCTCCGCCGCCTTCTTCGCCTTAGGACAAGCCAAAGCAACCGGACGCCCTGTAGTAGTTCTTTGCACTTCTGGCACAGCCGGAGCGAACTTTTATCCAGCAGTAATAGAAGCCTCATATAGCCGCGTACCACTGTTGGTGTTAACCACCGATAGACCCCCAGAACTGCGAGATTGTCACTCTGGGCAAACCATAGACCAGTTGAGATTGTATGGCAATTACCCAAATTGGCAAACCGAGCTAGCCTTACCCTCTGCTGATATGGGAATGTTAGCTTATTTGCGGCAAATGGTAATTCATAGCTGGGAAACCGCGCAAATCCCCACAAAAGGCCCGGTACATTTGAATATTCCCTTTCGGGATCCTTTAGCACCTGTTCCCGATGGAACTGACTTGAGTTTTTTACAGTCCCAATTCCACCCCGAAGACTTCTTTGGAGGAATCGCAAACATTACCCCATGCCCCATGCCCCATGCCCAATGCCCCATCCCCAAAGAATGGAAACAATGCGATCGCGGCATTATTATTGCAGGTGTAGCCCAACCGCAGCAACCACAGGAGTATTCTAAGGCGATCGCTCAACTTTCCCAAACTCTCAAATGGCCTGTTTTAGCAGAGGGACTTTCCCCACTGAGAAATTATGCCGAAAACCCCTATTTAATTTCCACCTATGACCTGATTTTGCGAAATCACCAACTAGCTAAACAGCTAGCACCCGAAATGGTGATTCAAATAGGAGAGATGCCTACTAGTAAAGAATTACGTACCTGGATAGATGCAAACCAACCCCAACGTTGGGTAATTGACAACAGCAACCAAAACCTCGACCCTTTGCACGGGAGGACGACGCATTTGCGAATGAGTGTAGAGCAGTTTTTTTGGGAAGATGAGGGAGTTGGGGGAGATGGAGAGATGGGGAGATGGGGAGATGGGGAGAGAATTTCACCCAACCACCCCACCACCCCACCACCCCACCCCTCCCACACTTCCCCATCTTCCCCCGACTATCTCCGCCAGTGGTGTGCAGCAGAAGCGCAACTTAGGGCAGCTGTTGACCAAACTATGGCGAATATGGACGAATTATTTGAAGGGAAAGCAGCTTGGTTAATTTCTCAGACGCTACCGTCGGGAACGCCGTTGTTTATTGCTAATAGTATGCCTGTGCGGGATGTGGAATTTTTCTGGAAACCGAATAATTTGAGAGTGCGATCGTATTTTAACCGGGGTGCAAATGGCATTGATGGCACATTATCCACAGCTTTAGGAATTGCCCATCGCCAGCAAAGTAGTGTGATGCTAACAGGAGATTTAGCTTTGTTGCATGACACAAATGGTTTTTTAATCCGCAATAAATTTGTCGGACATCTGACAATTGTGTTAATTAACAACAATGGGGGCGGCATTTTTGAAATGTTACCCATTGCGAAATTTGACCCACCATTTGAAGAATTTTTCGGCACTCCTCAGGATATTAATTTTGCACAGTTATGCGCTACTTATAATGTGCAGCATGAATTGATAATTTCTTGGGAAGAATTGCAGCAAAAATTGAACCCGCTACCTACTAAAGGAATTCGAGTTTTAGAGTTGCAGACAAATCGCAAAGCTGATGCTAAGTGGCGACAAGAGAATTTAAAGGAGTTTGCTGTGGATATTGTGATTTAACTATATTGGAAGTTAAGATAATAACTCAGAGTTAGTACATGACAATAAAAAATTATGATAGATGAAAGAATTCTGATTGGAAAGACAGTTGAAGAAGGTACTGAATATGTAAAAATTAATGGTTATGAATTGTTTATAGTGCAAGACAAATGGATGGTGCAAAAGCCACTTACTAGAGGAGTATATGTAGTTGTAGTGGATAACAAAATAACTAAGCTTAAAGATGTTCGTCATTAAGGTTGAGGCAAAATAGCTAGTACAGCACGGCGGAAATCCAGCCATCATAATTAACTAGAAAAACAGCAAATAAGGGGCTTAAGTCCCTTGTTAAAGGTAGGTAAACTTCCGCCAGAGTGTACTAGACATTCTGAAGTTAAAGCTGAACTCGGCAATCAAACTCGAACTGAGGAATCAGTGTAGACAATCAGACGTATTGAAAAAGAATTAAGCAAAACCACCATCCAGCCTTGCTCTTAGAGCACAAATATAAAGAATAGCTGGAATAACTCTCTTATAACTAGGGCCTGCCAACTGCCATACTGTGAATAATCCTGCACCTATCCAGCCAACTGGCCCGATAATGACGGCTATTGCACTTGACATTGTTGTGTAAACAACAAAAGGTAAAGTAATTCCTATTACGCCAGTAAGCGTACCCAATGTTGTTGAAGCTAGTAAATAAATACCAAAACCAGACAATTTAGCACCTGTCAAAGCCAGAAAAATACTAGTACCTCCTAATAATTCACCTCCTTTATCAAATTCTGATGCTGTTTTTTGTAACTGCTGTTCCATTTCTCGCTTTTGTTCTGGTGTCATTTTCTCTAACATTGTTTCCATAACTTTCTGTGCAATCTTGACCTCCATTGCACTAGCAGATTCATATTTACTACATTTGATGTTTAACTTTTTAGCAGCTCGCCTAACTATTTTTTGATAACTTGGATGATCATCAAATATTTCATTAAATACATAGCTGGCAGGATCTTGGCTCTTCTCACATAGACGATCAACAATAGAATCGGCTGTTGGTTGTGATGCCTTAAGAATCTCTGCCAATGCTTTCCTCTCCTCAAATGAGGCACGATTTAATAAATTTTTAAGGTCATCCATATATTTAAATCCTTTTACTGAGAAAACAAATGCTAATAATAGTGTTCCCAGTAATAATATTTTTATATAGATGAATTTAAATAAAAAGCAAAATTGACTTATGACAACAAAACTGAGTGATGTACTGGAAAAACTCTCACCTCAACATCGAGCAAAAATTGAAGCCCGCGCTCAAGACTGGAGTTTAGACTAAAGAGCCGACCTCAAAGGAAAAAATAAGGGGTGTGATTGAACACAGTCCCCCTATTAGCAGAAGCTGAGAGAAGAACCACCAACTCTCACCTGCCAATATGAAAAGTGCCTTACTAGAAGAATTTCGTCAAGCAGCGTACAGATATCTAGGTAGAGCGCATGATGTGACTTTTGAACTGACGGATGCAATATTGCTGACTCGTAACGCCTACAGTTTGGCAGATTTATCGCTATCACCAGTATTTAGACGTAAGTGGCCAAGCATCTACGAGGCATTACAAGATAGCAGACCACAGCGACAAAAATTGATGCAGTTATACATCAAACAGATGCCAACGCAGAGCCGTCCGTTGTTAGCAGGCGACCACACAGCTTGGTCACGCCCAGATGCGGTAACTTTGCAGGAGAGGACAATTGAACACAGCAGTGTCACCATAGCCGGAAACAAACCAATTACCGTTGGTCAGGGATATAGTACCATTGCTTGGATACCAGAGGATTCGGGCAGTTGGGCGTTACCTTTGAGACATGAGCGAATTAGCAGTTGGGAAAACCCGATACAAAAGGCAACCTGGCAACTACAGCAAGTGTGTGAACATTTACCAACTAGACCAATTACAGTTTGGGATAGTGAGTATGGCTGCGCTCCTTTTGTGTTGAAGACGACCAATATCAAAGCAGATATTCTGGTACGTTTGCGTTCAAATCTTTGTTTATGGGGCGCACCACCACCATATTCTGGCAAAGGGCGACCCAGGAAACATGGTGACAAATTCAAACTCAATGAACCACTCACATGGAGTGAAGCCAATGAGAGTATAGAAGTCAACCATCCTAAACTGGGACGGGTGAAGGTGAGCTTGTGGTTTAATTTACACTTTCGTCAAACTGCGACACGCCCAATGTCCCTGATTCGAGTTGAGCGTCTGGATGCAGAAGGCAACCTACGTATATCAAAACCTTTATGGTTGGCTTGGGTGGGGGAAGAAATGCCACCACTAGAAGAAGTTTGGCAACTCTACCTCCGACGTTTTACTGTTGACCACTGGTATCGTTTTTTGAAGCAACGCTTGCACTGGACATTACCTAAATTGAGTAGTCCCAAGCAATGTGAGCGTTGGAGTGACCTCATGCCTGTGATGACTTGGGAATTGTGGTTGGCTCGTGATATCGTTGCTGATAACCCTTTACCTTGGCAGAAATCATTAGATAATTTGACTCCTGGCAGAGTTGCTCAAGCAATGGGGAGCATTTTTGCGGTGATTGGTACTCCTGCCCGTTCGCCTAAACCTCGCGGAAAGTCTCCAGGCTGGAAACCAGGAAAACCACGACAACGTAGAATTCGCTATCCCGTAGTCAAAAAAACTACAACTAAGCCCCGCAAAAAGCAACCAGAATCTGCTTAGTACCTTAGATTTTCATCTTTAAAGCCTGTTTCTTTTCAACTCAGCGTTGCTGGGTCGTTTCTTGTTGCTTAGTCTAAACTCCAGTCAAGAGCTTATTGCCGAAAATATGACACTTCAAGATATTAGAAAAGCCAGAAAGTTAACTCAAGAATCTATGGCGGAACTATTAGGAATTCGTCAAGATAGTGTCTCTAGACTAGAAAAACGTGCAGACTTGTTCCTTTCTACATTGCGTAGTTATGTTAAGGCTATGGGAGGAGAGCTAAAACTTGTAGCAGAATTTCCTGATAGACCTCCTGTGATTATTTCTGCACTAGGAGAATTAGACGATCGCGCTTATGAGATAGAAGAAGTAGAATAAGCGATCGCCCTTCTCCTGTGTATAAAATTTACTCTTTTGGTTGACTTTGTAACCACCCTTCCAAATCAGCAAGAGTAGAAAAATCTAACAAAGCATCAGCTAAAGCTTCCAACTGTTCCACCGATAACCCTTGAATCTGAGACAGAAGCGCATCAGGAATATTACCCACGCGCCGATTTAATTGTCGTAAAACGATTTTTCTTTCTCCTTCTTCCTTAGCTTCCCGAATAGCCCGTGGTTCCTGCTGATTAAGTCCCAACATCGCTTCAATCTCCTCTCGACTCAGGTTAGAAAACTTGTAGACAATAATTGTTGTCACTAAATCAATTATCGCTTGCTCTGATTGTTGCCGCGCTTGTTCCAGCAAAAACCGCGCCCCTTCTACTGCTTCGGTTTCAGAAGTAACATTTGTTAGCAACATTAAACTCAATCCTAAAGGTTGTTGTCGTAAATCTCCCAACTCATCGAGATAAACTCGCCTGACTTGTCTACTTTCCAATAAAGCGCGGTGAATCATTACATTTGATGGTTCCAGACTGCGAGAAGGAAAAATCAGCACTCCAAACCAGTCATCGTAACGAATTGAGTGACGGTAGAGAAACAAAAACAATTCGCTAAAGAAGCGGTGATATAAATCTTCGTCCTTCTGAAACTGAACTTCAGCAAAGAAAACAATTTTAGAAACTGCATTGGCGGGAGGTAAAAACACTCCATCAATTCTGAAGGCTGTTTCTTTAACCTCAACCGATTCAAACTGGTAGTTTTCGGCTTCTGGGGGTGGTTGATCTACTAAGTCAAATAGCAATCCTGGAAATTGCTTGAACAATTTGTAGAAAATGGAGTCGCGCCGCATTACGATCGCTAATGAATTACCAGCCCTGATTGTAAAGCTTGAGACATTAATCTTAGCGTAGGCTTAGCCCACACTTCGACAAGCTCAGTGACCACCGCAGGTATCGCAACTCCCTACGTCCGCGATAAAATTCTCTAAGCAACAGCACACTCCATACCAATGCAAATCAACTGGCAAACTGCCAAAACCTACGAAGATATCTTGTATCAAAAAACCGATGGCATTGCGAAAATCACCATCAACCGCCCCCATAAACGCAATGCTTTCCGCCCCAAAACTGTCTTTGAGCTTTACGATGCTTTCTGCGATGCTCGTGAAGATACGACCATTGGCGTTGTCCTCTTTACTGGATACGGGCCACACACTGATGGTAAATATGCTTTCTGTGCTGGTGGCGACCAAAGCGTGCGCGGACATGCTGGCTATGTCGATGATAGTGGCGTCCCTCGGTTAAATGTGCTGGATTTGCAACGCTTGATTCGTTCCATGCCAAAAGTAGCGATCGCTTTGGTAGCTGGATATGCGATCGGTGGCGGACATGTCCTACACTTGATTTGCGACCTCACTATAGCCGCAGATAACGCCATTTTCGGGCAGACTGGGCCGAAAGTCGGCAGTTTTGATGGTGGTTTTGGCGCGAGCTATCTAGCCCGCATTGTGGGGCAAAAAAAAGCACGAGAAATTTGGTTTCTCTGCCGTCAATATGATGCACAACAAGCTTTAGAAATGGGGTTAATTAATTGCATCGTCCCAGTCGAACAACTAGAAGCCGAAGGTATTCAATGGGCACAAGAGATTTTAGAAAAAAGTCCGATCGCAATTCGCTGTCTCAAAGCAGCATTTAACGCTGACTGTGACGGACAAGCTGGTTTACAAGAACTTGCTGGCAATGCCACCCTACTGTATTACATGACAGAAGAAGGTTCTGAGGGCAAAAAAGCGTTTCTCGAAAAACGTCCGCCAGATTTTCGCTCTTTTCCTTGGCTACCATAAAATTGCAAAAATCGCACCTTCCTGAAGGGTGCGATTTTGGTAGATGTCAACGTTTACAGCACTAAAAATCTTAAAAACAAATCTTATTTTAAGCAGACTAGGAACCTAGTCCAGTAATAATGAGTGACTAAATAAGTACAGCTTTAGTTTTAGCCTCTTGTGAACTAGAGATAGTTGTCTCCCCTAGAAGAGCAAGAGCAGGATTGTCTAAATCTGAGACTAAGGATTGAGAACAAGCTAAAACTGGTTTTGCATCTGGCAAACCCCAAGCATCTTCCAAAGTTTCCCAAGAAGGTGCAAAGGGTGGGATCGCCAAATTACAAGCCTTCCAGCTTGCTTGAACTGGCGCTCCCAGTTGCTGACACACTCCGCCACGGCGGCCTTCTGGCTGGTAATGACGGCAATATCTACAGGCAGATGCTAAAGATTTAATAGGTTTCATTTGGGTTCATCATTAGTGCCGTTTCTGGCTGAATTTCACCCTTATATTTTGCTTCTATATATAAAGACGGAGGAAAGCCAAAAAATCATTATTTGCTCTAGGTTTCAGCGATCCCGATGAAAAAATAAATTTTAGAATATTTTTATATTTTTGTTATATTTTTCAATGTTTATTAGAGTGCATAGCTATAGATTTTGGCTAAAAGTTATTAGGGATCAAGATTAAAACTAAGCTTTTTGATTTATAGATTTTTTTAACTTCTTCCTTAAGGAGAACTTAAGGCAGATAATTATAGATAAATAGTATGCTTTGTTATCACACCCGGCATATTTTAGCAGGAAAATATATTTTTTCTCAAGAATTAGAACTCTTGTTAGGAGTTAGGAGTAGATTAACCCTTGTCTGTACAAATTTGGAGTTTGGAATGGTGGGGTGGTGGCCGTAGTTTCGCTCCATCTCCCCAGTCATCAGTCAACACTCCCTCTGGCTTAGTAATTAGGATTGGCTGGCTTTAAAATTGCTTAGCAGCACACACAGAACAGACTGCCCAGCGCTGAAGTTCGCCTGGTGGGGTGGGGGATTCACATTGCGGACAAAGGGGTAAGCCATGCGATCGCGCTTGCATAATCTTAGCCCAATGCCCAAAAGCCGCATTCGCATCTTGACTACTGGGTGTATTATCAGGGCTGCTAATGCGATCGCCAACGTAACTCGGATGGTCGTGGGGCAAAATTGTTTGTTGCCGTTTTCTCTCCACAGATGGATGCTGCCAGCCAGCAGTGGAAAAGCGAATATCAACCAACGGCGTTGCCAGCTTTTTATTCAACTTTAAAAGCAAAGCCGCGCGACCAAAAGTCAGGTTTTGCGCCCAAGCTGCACTAGAAGTCGCTACCCACAAAACATCGCGCTGAATCGACAATGGTCGAGTATGTCCAGCAGCCACAGAACCAACAACCTCTGCCCAACATTTAAGCAACTGTTGAAATGGCTGTTCCTGCCATTTAGCCTGCTTTTCGAGAATGCCTAAAATATCATTAACTGATTTGAACGACATTGTAAAAACGTGGGAGTGGGGAGAGAGGGGGGATGGGGGAGTGTGGGGAGAGAGGGGGGATGGGGAAGTGTGGGGAGTGTGGGGAGTGTGGGGGGAAAGAGAATTTATGCCCCCCTCTCTTCCCACACCTCCCACACCTCCCACACCTCCTACACTTCCTGCTTCCCCAATGCCCTATTTCCTATTTTCAAGATAGACCTTCATGAACTATCCTTCACAACAAAGCCTGAAAATCTCTGTTTCCTAATCCCCAATAGCCAATGCCCACTTCTAAGTAATTTTCGCTAATATTGGCACAAATATGTCTAAAGTTAATTCCAGCAATCTACGTTTGAGGTATAGAGGTAATGACTGAAAACCCCCTGAATGATTCCGGTAATCAATCGCCAAAAACACTTGAGCTGAAGCCAGCACTAGCAGCAGCACTAGCGAGTTTAGAGGTGCCGCTAGATCGAGAGTTAGCTCGATACCGACGCACGCGAACTGGTTCAGCATCCTCGAATCAATACCGTGTTGGGAGTTACATCAACAGTCAATCTCAGCAGTTCACCGCCGTTTCCACAGCATTGAGTATAACTGCACCATCAGTAGGAGAAACTAAGATCGATGTACCGCCACCTTTGCCTGTATCAGTACCTGTGAATACTCAGGTAACTCCAGCCTCATCTGTAGTAAAAATTGATGAACCAGCGATATCTGTAACCCCTAATCCTCCGGCGGACTCAGATCCAGTGGCGGTAAATACTGAGGAAGTGAGTAATCTTAATAATGTGCCCCCCAGGTTGGATTCTGCTAAAAAACAAACTCAACCTCCACCACCACCGCCTAACTTTACTAGCAGTATCGTGCCAACAGTCGTAAAAGATACTAACGGCGAAAATCTTGTGCAACCGGATGATGGACTCAAGCAGCCAGATGACTATCTTGAATCTAGTGAAGCACTGTTGCGGAGCCTTACAGAAGAACAACCACAAACTAAAAAACCCAATAATTATAGTGACAGCTTACTATCACCTTTGGGTATCGGCTCAATGTTGCTGCTATTGGTGGCGAGTCTGACTTTGGGTTATGTAATTTTTAATCCTAAAAGCTTGCCCCAGTGGAACTTAGCCAAGTTGTTTAATAGTAACTCGCCCGCCGCACCAGAAAATACTCAGGAAGTTGCAAGTAACGTCAATGCCCAATCTCAGATCCAGGCACCAAGCACACCTATACCTAAGTATCCCAATCTGGCTGCCGAAGAGTTTCCTGAAGTGAGAGACCCCAATGATGTAGTTGGCTTAAAACCCAAAGCCCAAACAACGCCTCCAGTTGTAACGAATCCAGTTGTCCCGCAGACAAATCCTCAAGCCGCATTGCCTGAGCCGATCGCGCCCCTAAAACCAACAAATCCCATTGCCATAGCACCCGTACCGACACCAAAGCCCTTACCTCTTGCGATGTCCCCGACTCCAAAGCCAAAAACCTCACCTGGCCCAAATGCAGAAATCAAACCATCTACAGATGGGTTTTACCACGTAGTGATAGACAATCAAGGTCGTGCTTTAGCTTCGGCACGGGAAATAATTCCCGATGCTTATTTATCACCTAATAAACAATTGGTTTTTCTGGGTGCTTTTAAGACTAAAGAGCAAGTAGAAAGACATATGCGATTACTAGAATCAAGAGGAATTAAAGCACGAGTTCAAGAGCCGTGAGTCGTAAAAATGTACGATACCATGAGATAACGGTGCTAAGTGGGGAGTAGAGAGTGGCTAGACGCGATTAATCACTTGTACGGAGTGGAGATGTAGAAGATATAAAATCTTGGTTGTTTAGTACGCTACTACAAAAATACTTATACTTAGGAGCGTTCGACTAGCGGCGATCGCCACTCGTTATGAATGAAACAAACACCTTCTTTGCCCATTCCCTACACACAAGGGTTAATGGCGTCTCTACCCACTCCCTCTCATTTGTTAAGAGTACTGAGTATTTAGCACTCAACAGTCAGCACTCACTACTGAGTTTCGTGAATGGAGAGCAGAGATGGAGTTAATTAAGCGTATCCTGCGGGTGATTCGCGCTAACTTCAATAGTTTGATAGGCAGTGCAGAAGATCCAGAAAAGATTCTGGAGCAAACTGTCATGGAGATGCAGGAAAATTTGGTGCGGTTACGTCAAGGTGTAGCACAAGCGATCGCCACCCAAAAACGCACCGAAAGACAAGCTGCTGCTGCCCAATCCCAAGCAGAAGAATGGTATCGCCGCGCCCAGCTAGCACTGCGACAAGGCAATGAAGTCTTAGCACGGGAAGCTTTAACTAAACGCCAAGCTTATAAAGAAACTACAAAAGCTCTTTCTAACCAGATAGAACAACAAAATGAGATAGTGGCTAGGCTAAAAAAGGATATGCGATCGCTAGAGTTAAAAATTGGCGAGGCGAAAACTAAAAAAGATATGTATATCGCTCGCGCTCGTTCTGCTGAAGCCTCTTATCGCTTACAAGAAATGCTCGGTGGAGTTTCTGCTACCAGCAGTCTCAACGCCTTTGAGCGGATGGAAGAAAAAGTTTTACAGATTGAGGCAAAATCAGAAGCGATCGCTCAACTTAGTGGCGATGATTTGGAAACACAATTCGCGTCGTTGGAATCTACTAATGATGTAGATGCCGAATTGGCAGCCATGAAGGTGCAAGTTTTAAATGAGGCAGAAAAGACGCAACCCAACAATCGCCTCTTGGAAGACAACCAGAAAATCGAGCAGCTTCCCCAACAGCAGCTACCCAAAACACAAGACTCTTAAAGTTGGGTGAATTGGCACAGCTTCGAGATATCTTAACAATTAAGAGTTGTTGGGAGGCACCGATCTAAACCGGAAAGATTACATTGAAATAGGTAGCTATTAAAAAGTAAAAAAGCTAACTGTCCAACAAAGAGCGTAAACCAAAACAAGGAAAAACAAAGTTATGGGATTATTCGATCGCATTAAAAGAGTTGTTAGTGCTAACCTCAATGACCTAGTAAACAAAGCCGAAGATCCGGAAAAAATGCTAGAGCAAGCCATCCTGGAAATGCAGGAAGACTTGGTTCAACTGCGTCAGGGAGTAGCCCAGGCGATCGCCGCCCAAAAACGCACTGATAAACAGTATACTGATGCTCAAAATGAAATTAATAAGTGGCAACGCAATGCCCAACTGGCACTGCAAAAAGGTGATGAAAACCTCGCAAGACAAGCCCTAGAGCGCAAGAAAACTTATACTGACACCAGCGCATCCCTCAAAGCTAGCTTAGATCAACAAAGCACTCAAGTTGAAACCCTCAAGCGCAACTTAATCCAGCTGGAAAGCAAAATTTCTGAGGCTAAGACCAAGAAAGAAATGCTCAAAGCTCGGATCACCACTGCCAAAGCCCAAGAACAACTCCAAGGTATGGTACGTGGCATGAATACCAGCAGTGCGATGGCTGCCTTCGAGCGGATGGAAGAAAAAGTCTTGATGCAAGAAGCCCGCGCCCAGTCAGCAGGAGAGTTGGCAAGTGCCGATTTAGAAAGTCAATTTGCTCAGTTGGAATCTGGTAGTGATGTTGATGATGAATTAGCTGCTTTGAAAGCGCAAATGCTACCACCCGCGGCTCCACAAAATCAACCCCAACTACCGCCCCAACAGTCAACCCAACAACAAACTACTGCTCCTAAGTCTAATGATGTGGTTGATGCCGAGTTAGATTCCCTACGCAAACAATTGGATCAAATGTAAAATTGGCAAAAAACTTACTTGAGCCAGTCCCACGCCTGTTGGTTGTGGGATTTTACATTTTAATGCTGGACTTGAGACTAAAAAGGACAAAATGACTCAGGAAGGTGAGTTGACCACAAGCAAAAAGAAAAATTAAAAAAATTAGAAATCAAGCAGGTTTTTGCTCGGAGCAATATTGCATCCATCAATTCAAATAAGTAGGTGGACACAATTATTTAGAAGACGCATTTCGAATTCTCCCAAGGGGAGATGCTACGCCAAGCAAGATCCCGAAGGGTACGCTCAATGCTCAATGCCTGAGAAGACGAGGGTTGAGTTTCGACTACGCTCAACTTCCGCGAAGTCGAAACTCAACCCTCATTTTCTCAAGGTTCGAGCATTGAGCGCAGCGATGCCCTGAGCTTGCCGTTGGCGAAGCCTCTCGTAGAGAAGGGTCGAAATGCATCTTCTAAATAATTATGTCCACTTACTTATCTGACGTTCGCTCTTCTTTAGTCTAAAGTTCAGAAACGAGGTGAAGCTAACTATAAAAGATCTTGTGCTGGCAAAATCGTAGATGCCAAAAAAGCTTTTGTAAAAGGCAAATTGTTTGCTTTGCCGATGAACTACCCAGCGATGACGCTGGGAGATAGCCAAGTCTAGGGATATTTACTTTCTTTTGCCAACCCAGCGATTTTAAATCAGCTAGATGTATTGGAAGGTTACCACCCCGCTAGAGACGTGTCAGAAAACCTTTATAGCCGAAAAACTATCGAGGCTTATCAGGGAGCGTGCCTTTCTCTGGGTTGGGCTTGAGTTTACTTAATGAGTTTAGAGCGAGTTGACCAGTTAGGAGGCGTCTTCCAACCTGACGGTTGGCGGAGTGGCTTTGTCTAACTGCAAGGTAAAGTTATTATCTGTTAACTTTGCGATTAATTAATTTATGTCGTCTCTGGAGTCTTGGCGTTGGGGTGGTATCTGATAAATTGAATTTTCTGGAGAAGCTACTGCTGCTTTCGGAATTTCAATTACTGGGTTATTTAGCCCCACCATTAGCGAGGAAGGAGGTACTACAGATTCCGACGACGTTTGTACTGGCTGTATTTGTGGTCGTTGTGCCAGTTGTGGTGTTCTCGAACCGTTACCAGGTACTAAGCCAGATACTGCACCAATTAGACAAGCCGCCGCGGCTGCGCTTCCAACCATCCAGTTCAAGCGAGAACGTCGGCGCAAACGTGTCAATACTTGCTTTGCTGTTACTTCTGGCGACTGTTGGGCTGTCGGCACTGGCAGAGTCCGTAAGCCTTGCCTTAGCTTTAACAGTCGGGCATACAAGCATTGAACTGAGGGATCGTTGGCCAGCCATTCTTCCACTTGCCTGCGTTCGGCAGCTGTGACTTCACCATCGAGATAAGCACTTAATAACTCGAAGCGATCGCGCTTCACCATATCCATAAAACCCGTTGATTCATTGGTATACTCAGCCATTCCTTCTGACAAATCTTCAGGAAGTTGTAAGTGGGAACGATCGTTAAACTGAGAATCAGTAGTCATCTTAACATTATTACCAATTCATACACGGGTAAAGCGAACCGAAAATTTGGAAAAATTACTCAATTTTCCTCCTAATGGCGGAAGTATTCTACATCTTTGTGGTAATTCTTAATCAATGCTTAAATTCTGCCATTGGGCAGAGGCAAAATACTGTAAATTAGGAGTCTAGATAGTTTTGCAACTGAGCTTGCAATCTGGATCTCGCTCTGGCGATTCTTGATTTGACAGTTCCCAAGGAAACTCCAGTAATTTCAGCAATTTCTTCGTATGCCATGCCTTCAATTTCTCTCAGGACAATAGTAGTACGAAATACCTCTGGTAAATCCGCGATCGCTTCCCGTAGTTGTTCGTAAAATTCTCTGGTTGTTAGTTCTTCTTCAGGCCCTGGGGTATCACCAGCAATTTCCCAATCCATCTCGCCATCCTCTACTGAGCGGGGGGCATCAAGTGATAAGGGACTTACAATCCGCTTGCGTTTGCGCAACTCATCGTAAAATAAGTTGGTTGCAATGCGGCTTAACCAGCCGCGGAATTTAGCCGGCTCTTGTAAGCGGTTAATATTCCGATACACTCGAATCCAAACTTCTTGAGCCAAATCAGCTCTGTCAGGCCAATCTGGAGCTAAATGGTATAAAACCCTATCTACTTGGGTTTGATAGCGGCGCAATAGTTCCGCAAATGCAGCACGATCGGGGCGCAGTCCAGCTTGACAACGCAAAATTAAATCGTGGTTAGGAAGTTTGTCAACTTGCACTGATGCTTCTGGATACTTTGCATCAACCGTTGACCAGGATACAGTAATCGACTGACTCATAGATCGTACTGGCTCTAAATCATCCCTTTCTATTAGACCTGCTAATAGGACACAAGTTCCTTGCTAAGGTGACGGATTTATGACTGGAACACTGAGGCACAAAAGTTTGGCTAAATTTATAGCAGTAAAAAGAACCTGTTTATCCTTATACTACTTGGATATTTCTGTGTTACCCATAAGCTAACAAATGTATGTTAAATATGCACATTTTGTTACTTTTAGCAACTGGGTATATACGCTTGATCGAGATAATTAAATTTGGTTATAAGGATGAAGATGAAAATTTTGTAATTCTGACTTCTTGATACCTTTAAAATTTAGGCAATAATCTTTAAGAAGTTGGGCTGCTCTGGTGGCAATGATGGTGGTTTATTTTTTTGATTTTCTTACCAGAATAGTTGCTGATTGTTCTGGTTGTACCCCGTAACTAGCACCAGTGTTATTTTGTTCTGGTAAGTGAACTTGAAAAAAGAAATTGAGGGAAAATGTAATCGTGACTGCTAGGAATAGTTTTTCAAACATAGTTTTTCTCCCACCCACACCATTAATAATTGATTGCTGCATTTCCAAAGTTGTGCCAGAAAGTCCGAGTAGAGGCTTACGACCTCCTAAACTTTGGAGGAATCATATTCCTCGCTTAAATTTTTGCTGCTGGGACGCGTATAGCCTTAGTTTGCCCAGAGCTATTGGCAGATTTATAACAGAAGTGATAAGTATTGATAAATTTTTAGCGATCGGATGATGAAGCCATCCAATTCTTCGGTTGGATACGTCAGGGATAAACAATAGGCAATAGCAATGGTAAAAAATGAATCTGTAGGGCGTATGGTAATGTTGCTTTGTTTTGGCACAGCATTTTTGTCTTTAGCTGTGCATTGGCGCATTACTACGGCACAACGGCAGTTTGAAAAGTCTGCATCTGCTTCGATGCGGCAAGACTCTAGCCTAAACAATCCTCAAGGAAGCCGCCCAGAGGAAGCCTATAAGAAGAATTTCTCACAGGTGAGTTTAGGACAAGTTGCGCTGGGCGCATCTATGCCTCCTGTTGAAAACGTCCAAGGCTCAGCTGTTGAAAGGAAGTTAACATCAAAGTCTTCAGCTGTTAAGTATAGTTCTCAGTCGAAAAAAATTAAAAAGAACGTAGCTAAAGCAACAGTTCGTAAGTCTTCTAGACTCAAGGCTCAAACTAAGTCAAAAAAAATTAAGAAAAATCTACCTAAAGTAACTCAGCCAATAGCTTTTACACTCAAGCCTTCTGCGTTGAAGTCTGAAACTAAGTCCCAAACAATTAAAAAAAATATAGCTAATCCCACAGAACCCCCAACCAACACGCGGCTAGTGGCACAAGCAGAAACACAAAATCCAATTGTGGACAGTTGGCCTAAAGCTCTATGGCCTCAAGCTTCAGCACAACAAATACCATCTAATAAGCTAGTATCTGGTAAAACAAAAGTGGTGGTTGATTTAAGCGATCGCCGTACCTACGTATACGCAGGAGACGAGGTAATAGCCAGCTACCCAATAGCTATAGGTAAGGAAGGTTGGGAAACACCGACGGGTTCTTTCCAAGTAATGCACATGCGACATTTTCCAGTCTGGCGTCACCCGATTACTGGCAAAGTATTTCAGTCGGGTACAAATAGTCCTTTGGGAGATAGATGGATTGGCTTTTGGTCAGATGGACGGAATGAAATTGGCTTTCATGGGACGCCGGATATTGACCTGCTGGGAACGGCTGTATCTCACGGTTGCTTAAGAATGCGTAATTCTGATGTCAGATTATTGTACGAGCAAGTCAGTTTAGGAACAACTGTGTTAGTGCGTGATTGAGTTAAGGGCATTGGGCAAACAGGGCAAACGGGCATTGGTTATTTTTTCTTCATCCTCGGTTACAAAGTTGAGCCACTGCTCGACTAGGGTCTCCTGGCTGAAAGCAAGTGGCATCTGTTGGCTGGAAGCCAGCGGCCAAAATTTGCGTTTTGTCCCTTTTAAAAAGTCTGAGTGTCAAAAGCCGACACTCAGACTTTGTGTTTTGTAATTTGTCCTATGTTACAAAGTTGAGCCACTGCGTTGGTCGCGTCTCCCGGCTGAAAGCAATTGGCATCTGTTGGCTGCAAGCCAGCGCCCAGGCTTTGCTGTTTGTCCTTTTTGGAAACGATCAATGAGCAATGACTCTTAAAATTATAATTTTTGCTCAAAATTAGGCGCATATGCCTTAAGTAAAGCACCAATTTGCACGAGAGCTTCATTGCCAGTGCTTTTGCCCAAGGCTTGTCGTTCTGGGAAGAAATTAGGTCGATCTAGGTAACGACCGATCGCTTCATTTACTTGCTGTGAAATTAGTTCTTGCAGTTCTACTTGAGCGCGTTGGCGCTGGTAGTTGGCGCCTTCTTCTGTAGTTGCATACAAGGGTGGTAGCCGATTGAGAGCGTAGGCTGCAATGTCACCAACATCAAGGGAAAGGGAACTTTCGCTGGTAGCCTCAATTTCAGCAACTCTGGCGATCGCTTCTGTGAGTACCAATTCTTCCATGACGTTAATGAATTGTTTTCGAGGTACCGCCACTACCTCACCTGTCAATAGCGCACCCATTAGGCGATCGAGCGCCATATACTCTTCAATCGAGAGTTCCGAAGCGTTGTCACAGATTCTACCGACTTCTGCTTCCATTGCCGGCGTCAAATAACCATCCTGGAGAGCTTGTTCTACAATTTTTTCAATACTCATAACGCTTATCATCATTTATGTTAGCCAAGGAAGGTAGGGACGGTATCAATTCAATTGATTTTGCTTAGTTTGGGCAAAAATATCCAAATTATACACAGACGCGATCGATTCCGCCTCTACTATTTCACGACCTTAGTTCGCCAAGGTGTTGGATCGACAGATAGCCCGTTGACATATAAACCCCAGTGCAAATGTGGCCCCGTGGCTGCACCTGTTGAACCTACTGCGCCAATGAGTTGACCAGCTTTGACAAAATCACCTTCTTTAACGTTAATACGACTCAGGTGCATGAAAATACTGGTTACTCCTTGCCCGTGGTCAATGCCAACGACGTTACCGTGAATCCGAAATCCTTGGGATACCCTACCTACCAAAGCAACTCGCCCAGCGGCTGGAGCAATCACGGGCGAACCGGCAGCACCAGCGTAGTCAAGACCACGATGATAGTAGTCCTCTGCAAATTTACCATTATAGTAGCGACGTACACCATAGTTTGTACTCATGCGCCCTGCATTTGGTTTGAGGAATACTCCATTCCAATACTTTTCTGGTGTTTGTAGTGCTTTGAAAGCTGCTACGCGCATGAGTTCATACTCTGTGGCGTCCACTCCAGCTTTACCTGGTGGTAAAGTAATGCGTTGTATGGGGAACTTGCGATCTTGCACATTCACCGCCAAGTTTTGCACTTGACCATCTCCTGTCACTCGAAGCGATCTAGTTCCAGCTTTTTCCAAGGGAGTTGTAGGAACAAAAGCTCGATACTGATTGGGTGCAATTTCAAACGCTGGGTATGTGTTTTTGCCAATAGCTACTGTTGGATTTATACCATTCTCCGGGTTATCTAAATTAATTTCTACCGAAAGTGTATCCCCTAATTTAGGATTAGTTGGAGCCACTTTTACTTGCAAAGCGTCTACAGGCAATGCCCAGGTAATGGGCACAACAGCAAAGATTCCCTTTAACAAATTTATTGCACGGCCATTAGCTGTCAATTTTTTGACATTCAAGTCGAGCAACTTGTTATTTGAATTGCTAATACGATTCTCAGTAATCATAGAGCTACCATAAATCCCTTGCTTGTGTTGGAAAATAGACTAGCTTATTACTAGTAGAATTTTCTTTTGACAGCAGATATTGTTGAAAGCCATAAATTTTGTTTGCCCAATGGTCTAGGCACTTATGAAAATTAAGTCAACAGCGAACAGTTACTAATGGAGAATGATTTGTAAGCTGAATTTGTAAATTTCTATTAACTCTAATAACTAACGTGTATGACATTGTAATTGTTTGTAAAATTTAACTTGATTGATGGTAAAACCTCTTTGGTGGCTTGCCATAAGGATCGCTTGTTAAGCAACAAAAGAAACTTTTTTTGGTTAAAGTCACTACATAATGGTACTTGAATAAAATCTGGGAATCAACTGGACACTTCTTCAACTGGACACCAATACCACACTTTAAGGTCAAAGTTGGTCTAAGCAATTCAGCTAAATTTGCTAAATCAGAGGGGAAGTACCAGAAATAACCCAAAAATTTAACCCCGTTAGGATTTTACACAAAGCTAGTTCAATTTAGTATGTTATTACTAATCTCCATCTACATAGTAATAACAGATTTTTTGTGTGTTGGTAAAATATAAAAAATTTCAGTAGTTTTACTTAATTTTTTTCGTTTGGACTACTAAGCTTCAATAATAGAGATTAAAGCTTGAAATTTCGACAGATCGACGAAATAATCGAGCTTTGAACTCAAATTTCCCTAATTTATAGGATGCGCTTTGATTTTTAAACTTAATTTGTGTAGTAGGGAGTGGGGAGTGGGGAAATGAAGAAAATAACTCCTAACTCAACAGTCAACACTTGTAATGATTGATGAATGACAAACTCAGCACTTTGCTATAAATTTTAGCCGATTAGCTCCAGGCTGAGAGTTTTACTTTTGAGTCGAGCTTACCATCTTCCATACGAACGATGCGATCGGCAATGTCTAGGATGCGGTTGTCATGAGTAACCATCAAAATCGTACACCCTTGTTCTTTTGCCAGTTTTTGCATGAGGTTGACCGCATCTCGTCCCGATTGACTGTCAAGGGCTGCGGTGGGTTCATCGGCTAGGATAATTTGGGGATGACTGACTAGGGCGCGGGCGATCGCTACTCTTTGTTTTTGTCCCCCAGATAGTTCATCGGGATAGTAATCCAAGTGGTTGCCTAATCCTACTTGCTCTAACATCTGGGCTGACCGAGTTCGCATGTTTTTTAACCCGATATGTTTGTGTAATTCCAAAGCCATTTTCACGTTTTGCACTGCCGTCAAACTGCTATGTAAATTATGTGCTTGGAAAATGTAGCCGTTATGGCGTCGCACCTGTATTAGTTCTTGGGCGCTAGCACCACACAGTTCTCGCCCCAACACCCGCAAACTACCAGATTGTGTAGAACGCAATCCACCCACTAAGGTCAGCAGAGTAGTTTTCCCAGAACCAGATGGGCCGGTCATGATAACAATTTCACTGGCGTTAATCTCCAAGTTGATATTACATAAAACTTGCTTGCGGAGTGAGCCGCGACCAAAGTAGTGGTCGAGATTTTTAATAGAGATGACGGGTTGACTAGTCATAAATAGATCCATTACTCGTGACGGTCGTCATTAGATTTCTTGCAGAAGTCGGGAAAAGGGAAAGGGGAAAGGTTTGGTATTTTGCCTTTCACCACAAAAGTGCTTTTTGCACTTTTGCAAGAGGTCTATTGGTTATTTGTCCTTTGTCCTTTGCAAATGACCAATGACCAATGACAATTTTTAAAACATATCAGCGGGGTCGGTGGCTTGGAGTTTGCGGGTGGCGATCGCACCGGAAATTGCACACATAACTATAGTCAGCACTAATACTTGTAATGCCCGAATCAGTGTTATGTACATGGGCAAATTTGTAGCTTTGCGAGTCAGTTGGTAAAGTGCTAGGGACACTCCCAATCCGGGAAAGAAACCTAGTGCTGCTAATATTAAAGACTCTTCAAACACCACACCTAGCAGGTAGTAATTGCGATATCCCATTGCTTTGAAGGTGGCATATTCCCGAACGTGGGCATTAACATCGGTGGAGAGGACTTGATAGACAATGATTACCCCCACCACAAAACCCATCGATACACCCAGATTGAAAATGAACCCAATTGGGGAATTTGTTCTCCAAAAGTTATTTTCAAATTCAATAAATTCTGTATGGGTTAGAACTCTGACATCATCTCGTAGGTAGGCTTTGAGCATTGCTGCCACTTTTTTCGGGTCATAGCCTGGTTTTACCTTAATCAACCCTAGACTGACGCTGCTAGATTGTCGCCCAGAAAATAGCCGTAAAAAATCTCGATCGCTGGTAATTAAGTTACCTTCAGCGCCGAAGGAAGCCCCGACTTGGAATAAACCACTAATGATAATTGTGCGGCGTTCTATTTCCGCAGTTACGAGTTTACCTTCCTCAATTTGGGCGATCGCTTTTTGATAATCTCCTCTTGCACCGCGATCGAACAAGGCCGCACCTGGGAGTTTAATTGCCTGCAATTGCTGGTTAACATCTGGTAAGTCAAAGGCTGGCTTGTCTGGATTAAAGCCGATAACTAACACCCCCGTCTCTCGGTGTGTTAGAGGATTTTTCCAGATTGTGTTGTTGAAATACATCGGTTCCGCTGACTTCACCCCCGGTATATCCATTGCTTGGTAAAGTCGCCGCCGAGAAAAGGTAGACAAGCTTGGCAAATTACGGGCTTGGGGACTAATTAAAACAATGTCTGCTTGCAAACTGCGATGTAGTCTGGTGTTACTGTCATACAGCGCAGTCTGAAAGCCCAGCTGCATGAACATCAGAAGATCCGCAAAGGCAATGCCTAACAAAGCCACTAACAGGCGACTTTTTTCATGACTCAGTTGCAGCCATCCTAAAGGGGTTCGGCGTCGCAGTTGTTCAATCAATCCCATAGTTTGGAGTGAGTGGGGAGTAGGGAGGCGGAGGGGCAGAGGGAGCGGAGGGGCAGAGGAAGCAGAGGGGAGAATAATTAACGACTAGTGACCAATGACTAATGACTAATGACTAATGACTAATGACTAATTTCAATTACTGCTTTAACTTGCATATTGGTTAGGTTGGCGGCTTTTTGGCTGGAGGCTTTATCTAGTCGGATGTGGACTTCTACTACTCTGCTGTCGATATTGTTCGCAGGATCGGTGTCAATGACATTTTGCCGCCGTACTTGCAAGCCTTTACGATCTACGATTCCTTGGAGTTTAATCGAGAGAAAATCGCCAAAGATTTGTACTTTTTGCCCTGGATGTACTTTGGCAATATCGCTTTCGTAAACTTCGGCGATGACGTACATCTGGCTGGTTTGCCCGATATCAGCAATGCCATCATTTGATACTAATTCGCCAGGATGAGTGTGGATCTTGAATATCTGTCCGTTTTGGGGCGAGCGCACTTCGGCTTGTTTGAGGTTAACTTCCGCGAGATTCATGGCTGCTAGGGCACGACTGACTTCTGCTTGAGCAGCTGCTACATCTACGCCTCGGACTTCGCTGATGCCATCGAGTGTGGCTGTGGCTTCTTTGATTTGTTGCTGGCTAGTCGATTGGGTGCGATTTAATTGCGCTTGGGCTTGTTGCAAGTTTTTTTGGGCTGTTTCCAAATTTAAATGCTTGCTGTCCCGTTGGGAGGCGGAAATTGCTCCTTGTTGATATAGTTGCTCGTAACGTCCGTTTTCTGCTTGAGCGTTTTGCAGTTCGGCCTGAAATTTGGCAATTGTCGCGGCTTGGGCGTCAATATCGCCTTGGCGTTCTGCTTTGAGTCGGGCGATCGCTGCTTTTTGGGCGGTAATTTCACCGCGTTTGGCACCTGCTTGGGTACGGTTTAGGTTGGCCTGGGCTACTTTGACTTGTTCTTGCGTCTCTTTTAATGCTGCTAGGAGGCGATCGTAGCTGCTCAAAATTGCAATTACTTGTCCTGCTTTTACGCGATCGCCCTCCTTTACTAACAATTTTTCTACTCGGCTTCCTTCCCCAGACACCGCAGCAGATAATTTAATTACTTCACCCTGTGGCTCAATTCTTCCTAAGGCTGTTACCGTTTTTAACTGCGGCAATTTTTTTGCTGGCACTTGCGATTCTTGAGTGACAGAATTTTGCCAGAGTTTTACTGTATAAAAACTTATTCCGCCAACCAATAAAGATGCAATTATACCTATAGCAACGGATGGGCGCAGAATAGACTTAGGGGACGCTGTGTACCCTAGCTTTGAGTTTCGCACCATAGATTACCTCTTAACTAGTGGCGCAGAAAAAATAACAATTTGAAGAAGTCAGAATTGAAAAATCAAAATGTAGAATTGTTGATTGATCGCTGCAAAACCCTTAATAAAATTGGAAATTTTTGGAATTTTACTGAGATAAGCTGGTTTAGCCAGATAGTAGAACAACAAAATCTAATGAATCAGAGCTTTGTGTTACTAGCGAACTACTGTGGTTTTATGAAAGTACTTATGGTGATAGTAAACGTTTCTGAAATTACGGATTGTAACAGCGCCAACAATCAGATCTAAATTAGGTAAGTAAACTAAATATTTGTGTCTTTGCGATCGGTTAAATTAATGCTCATATTTCCTATAGATGCTGGGTTTAATACAGCCTATACCTACGCAACTATACACCAAACATCAATTTAAGATATAGAACTCATATTTGATTTTTGAAATATACGTAGGGGAGCCAGCCGCATGGGCGGGTTTCCCGACTTGAGCGGACTGGCGTAACGCAACGTCAGTTGCTACAACGGAGGGAACCTCCGCAACGCACTGGCTCCCCTACAGATACTGAGATTTTTTCAGAAATCAAATTGGATTCCTATATATGTCTATTGCAATAATAGCTAAACTATAATTATTTTTTACCTAAGTAAGTTATTTACGGTCTTTAAATACAATGTAATTTATCAGTAAAAGTTGCAACTTACTTTTGTTTACAATAAAATTTTATATTTTTAAAATATTGAATTTTGCCAAAATATATTAATATACTTATTTTTATCAAATAATAGACCTGCTTTGAAAATCAAACGGTTGGTAGTGGTGAGGAAAAAGTGCATCTTGGCTTCTCAACTAAAGAGATAGATGTTGCAACAAACTATGGATTTGTGCCCATATTCTCAAATCAGCTTAATAATTTACAGTTTTTATGCTTTTTGTATCACTGAATACTTGATTTTAGAACATAAGCCTAAGAGACTAATTGTGTCTTTCAATACTAAAAGTATGAGTAAAACTAGGCTTTTTAAATTTCTGTTGCCTTGTGTAGCTGTAGCCCTACCTATAGCGCTCATTGCATATTTACGCCCAACGAAAGCACAATCATCGAGCGTGCATCTAAAATTAGGCAATCCAAGTAATGCAACAATAAACGTCTCATATCCAAACAACTATTTATTATTAAAATCCCAGTATGCACTCAGTTACAGCCGTGACAGAGGGACTCCAAATTGGGTGTCTTGGCAATTAAACTCGTCGTGGCTTGGTTCAACGCCAAGACAAGACGACTTCCGCGCTGATACCAGCCTCCCTACAGGATGGTATCGAGTAAGTGACTCTGATTATTCTGGTAGCGGGTTTGATAGAGGACATATGACACCTTCCGCTGACAGAACAAGAACAGTAACTGATAACTCTGCAACCTTCTTGATGACAAATATGGTGCCACAATCGCCAGATAATAATCAGGGACCCTGGGCTTCATTAGAAAACTATTTGAGAAGCTTAGTGAGCCAAGGTAAAGAACTATATATTATTTCTGGGCCCTACGGTATGGGTGGAACTGGCTCGAATGGCACTAGATATACAATTGCTAATGGCAGAGTTCAAGTTCCGAATAGAGTTTGGAAGATTGCTGTAGTCGTTAACCCCGGTACTGAAGCGTCTGGGATTACGAATAGCACGAGGGTTATCAGCGTTGATATGCCTAATAGCCAAGGCATAAGAAACAACGATTGGAGAACATATAGAGTCTCTGTTGATTCAATTGAACTCAAAACAGGCTACAATTTCTTATCTAATGTGTCTACATCTGTTCAATCTGCGATCGAATCTAAAGTTGACAATCTCTAGTTAAATTAAAGCTACATAGCTTTAATTTAATTGTTAATTCGTAATACTCGCGGCAGACAAGTATTACGAATTAACAATTAACTGCTAAGTTTCTACAACTTTAGTCGAAAGACCAGCTAAATCCCCGGATGATGTTTTGCCAAGAATGTAGACATCAATATTTATCGTACCTATGCGATAAACTTTGATTGCATTAAGGTTATTTTTAAGCGTCTGGACAAGGGTTTGAAATTTTTTGACATTCTGTTTCTGTTGTTCGTCGTGCCATTCTTTTTCATAGGCGCAATTCCGAAAGAAATAATCTAAACCTACTTCCTCAACCTGCGAATCTTGGGGATGGTTTGTTAATTGGAGTAATTTTTGAGTTGTGAGACTGTCAACTGGCCCAGTCCAGAAAACAACCTCAAAAGGGTATTCTGATTCACTCATCATTAACAAATCAGCAGAAGATTGTTTTAAAATTCCAGCTATTTTGTTAGTCATTCGCTTTTAGTTGTTGATAACTTTTTACGGTGATGTAAGGTAGAAGATAAGCACACATTAGAAAACTTACCTGAAATCGCTATGAGTCTTTTTTGTCTAGTTCATGGTGCTTTCCAAGGCGCTTGGTGTTGGGATTTGCTAATTCCTTACTTAGAAGCGCAAGGTCACAAAACCGTAGCAATGGATTTGCCGATTGAAGATGCATCTGCAAGTTTATCGCAGTTCGCGGATGTAGTATTGCAAACGCTTCCAAAAACTGATGATGATATTGTGCTGGTTGGTCACTCAATGGCTGGTACGGTGATTCCCCTTGTGGCAGAAGCCCATCAAGTACGTGAATTGGTATTCCTTACCGCCCTGATTCCATGCCCAGGAACCAGTACCATTGACCAATTTTCTCATCATCTCGATTCTGATAGCCTCAAATCATTAAATTACGAACTAAAAGATTTACGTCAACTCGAACAATTTAATGATGAACCTTATATGTTTAATCCAGTTTCTATTGGTAGAGACTTTGAAGATGAAGCCGTATTAATGGAAATTTTCTATCAAGATTGTCTACCAGATGTAATGCGCTGGGCGCTTTCAAAAAGGCGTTCTCAGCAATCAATGGCATATATTTATGAAGTCAATCCTTTGAAGGCTTTACCAAATGTAGATTATAAATATATTTTTTGTACTGACGATTTGATAATATCTACTGCATGGTCGCGCTACACTGCACGCAAGCGCTTGGGAGTTGATGCCATAGAACTGGCTGGAGGACATTGCCCACATTTATCTCGTCCTGCCGATCTGGCCTCAGTATTAACTAACGATCGCCCTAGTAGAGTGAATTAATCAGATTTTGGGAATAATCCTCATAGTGTATGAAAGCATCGTTTTGGTTAGTCTCACACTATGAGAGCGCGATTTCTAGAAAAAAACCAGATTTTTTGGGGTTTATCTGTTGTATTTAGCTGTATTTGTTGGGTTTGTCTGGCTTTGATTCCAGTACACGCCAATTCTACAGAGTCTATTGATATGCTACGCCAACAACAGCAACAAATGAACCAGCAGCATCGGAGTGTGGTCAACGAACGCGATCGCTTAACAAATCTTCAACAACAAGCGCAACAAAACCTAACTGGTTTAAAGCAAAATCTACAAACCACCGATAGCTATATTCAAGAGAGTGAATCGCGATTGCAACTTGCTAACCAACGCTTGCAACAGTTGGAAAATGATTTAGCTGTAGCCCAACGTTCTTATGAAACTCGTCAAGTAGCAACAGTAGCACGATTGCGCTATCTCCAGCGATCGCCAGCGAGTCAAGGATGGGCTGTTTTGCTGGAAAGTCAAAATATCAGCGACTTTATCAGTCGCCGCCATCAATTGAAGTTAGTTTATCAAGCAGACCAACAAATTTTGGTAAAACTCAACGCCCAAGCAAACTCTATAAATCAGCAAAAAACTCAAGTAGAGGAGCAAAAAAACGAAATTGCTTTGATTCGCGAACAACTATTAGCACAAAAAGCCGATTATCAAACCCAGGCCCAATCACAATCAGAATTGATTCAACGCCTCAATAGCGATCGCCTCGCCTTAGAAGCAGCGCAAAATCAGCTAGAAAGAGAATCCCAAAATTTGGAAGTCTTAATTCAGCAAAAGGTAGCAGAAGCAGCGCAAGCAAAAACCAACAGCCGCACAACCATCAAGATTCAAGGAACTGGGGTTTTTGCTTATCCCAGCGATGCTGCTACTAGCAGTCCCTTTGGCTGGCGGATGCACCCAGTTCTCGGCTATCGTCGCTTTCACGCCGGCCTGGATTTTGCTGCTAGCTACGGCAGTACAATTCGGGCAGCGGATTCGGGAAGAGTGATTTTTGCTGGATGGTATGGTGGTTATGGCAGAGCCGTAATTATCGACCACGGCAATGGCATTACCACACTCTACGGACATACCAGCGAGTTGTATGTTAGTGATGGACAAGCAGTGGAACGAGGACAAGCGATCGCTGCTGTTGGTTCCACAGGTTTATCGACTGGGCCCCACCTCCACTTTGAAGTCCGCCGTAATGGTTCGCCCGTTAATCCAGCCGATTATCTTTAATACGAGAGCAAATGCGATCGCATCTGTGCTATAATGCAGAAGACTAAGGGCGCGTGGCTCAGTGGATAGAGCAACAGATTCCGGTTCTGTGGGTCGGGGGTTCAAATCCCTCCGCGCTCGTTGAAATTAAGAAAAGTACAAATAATCGTAGGGGCGCAACATGTTGTGCCCCTAAATCTTACTATTTGTCATGCTTGTTTGGCTAGTTCCGAATCATCAGCGAACAGGACGAGCGGACAAGAGAAGAAACCCATATCTAGAGTCAAAAATTTGTAATACGCATTACTACATTCGATTGTACCTGGTACTTTTAATCATATCTGTGGCGAAAACTCACAGTTTGGGCTTTCTCAAACAACCAGGAGAATAAGAGTAATTTAAAGCTTTGGAAGCCTGAGGCACTATTTTTAAAACATCCTCTTAGCTTTGCTTTATCCATTTTTGATTTAATTAAGCCAGGTAAACAGTAAAATCTCTCAAACGCTCAAATAAAAAGTCGGGGAGTTTTATAACTATGAGTTGTTTCGGACGATCTGGAAAAAGGGCAGCCCATAAAAACCGCTTAACGAAAGCTTAAATAAACAACGGATTTCCCAGAAAGTGAAGTACGCAAAATCAGTCTCAAAGTCAAGGATAAAGCCTGTTTGAATTCTGGCTTCTGTCGGCTTATGCTCTGGAAAGCTTGAATTCACTAATTGTGCTGGATGTTATTGTTTCTATAACAAGCTGTTAACCCAAATGATAAATTAACTGAATCTGCCTGTAGCTATCGTGTAACTTGAAAAGCTGTTTTGATGAGTAGTCATCACTCCAGCTAATCTGTTTCAAGAAATTATTGCTATTGATTATTCTTCGATCGAAAACTTTTCCAGTAATTCAATATGTATTAAACAACAACACTTATGCTACAGACTGTAGTTTAAATTACATCGGTTAACCATTATGAATAAAAAAAATCACAAATCTACTATCTAGATTTTGCAAAATGTATTATTATGACTTCGTAGCTTATAGATTTTACAGGTAGAGCGTCCTGTAATATAGGAACCTTGCGTCAAGCAATAAGGTTCTTGGCATGTTAAATGCCAAAATTTTTAGTTGAAGTTAATTTGTATTCTTTTCCTGGTTTCGTTTTCTGTTAATCTAATATTGTTTCAGTTGTGTCAAACTATCTTAAAACACTATTTTGTATAAACTTCCCATATAATTCACGCCTTTCCTCATTCTTATTTTCATTTATCTGTATACCTTTCTTCAAGAATTGGTAATAAGCTTAATTGGTAATAAGCTCTAATAGCTTGTTACTAATTAGGCAGATCAGTTAGAGGTTTCGTACATACTTCAGCTTAATATAAATACATAAGCCCAAACATCATTCTTACTTTAAGCAAAATTAAACTAAATGACATACAAAGATTTAGAAGACATCATAGACGCGAAGATACAAAAAGCTATACGGAAGCACGAGATAATAGTTGCTTGCATTAGTAGTATTATTGGTTTGATTTTTATAGTAGGTTTGTTCCACGCAATTTGGCTCAACCACGTTCAGATTCGACAAATTTGGTTGAATTGATTATCGTTTGGCTTGAATGAGTCTCGTTCGACAAGCGTTCCCTGATGTCAAGAAAACTAATTAAAGTTACAGATATTTTTATCAAAGGGAATTGCACCTATGGAGAATAAAAATAATGGCAAAGCTATATTTGTCTTATTTTTGACTGTATTTATAGACTTACTTGGCTTTGGAATAATCCTGCCGATACTGCCTTTATACGCTCAAGAATTTGGCGCAAATCCAAATGAAGCCACTCTACTTGTAGCTATTTATTCTTTAATGCAGTTCCTATTTGCACCATTATGGGGTGGTTTTAGCGATCGCTACGGTCGCCGTCCGATTTTATTACTCACTTTATCAGGTTCTGTAATTGCATACATAGGGTTAGGTATTGCCAACTCATTATGGATGTTGTTTATTGCTCGTGGTTTTGCCGGGATGATGGCAGGGAATATTGCCACTGCTCAGGCCTACATAGCAGATATTACCACTCCAGCGAATCGAGCTCGTGGTATGGGCGCGATCGGAGCGGCTTTTGGTCTTGGTTTTATTCTCGGCCCGGCTATTGGAGGTATTCTCACAGGTTCCGATCCCAACAGTGCCAACTTTCATCTACCGTCCTTATTCGCAGGTGGATTATCTTTATTAGCATTGCTTTGTGCTTTGATATTACTTCCAGAATCCCTAAATTCTGAGAGCAAAGCTAAAATCCAAGCTCATCAATACCATCAGCCAAAGTTCAATTGGCTAGAACTATCTAGGCGTCCACAGTTGTCTATCCTCATTGGTATCTACTTTTTAGTGACCTTTGCTGTTGCGGCTATGGACTCTACATTGGCTTTATGGTCTAAACAAGAATTAAATTGGGGCCCTCAACAAACTAGCTATCTTTTTGCCTTCATGGGGATTGTAAGTACAGTCATTCAAGGAGGACTTATCGGATTCCTCAAAAAACATTTGGGTGAAATCAAGTTACTTTTTTTGGGAATATTTGGATTAGGTTTAGGGTTACTACTAATTGGATTCTCACAAAGCTTAATTTTCTTGTTAATTGCCATCATACTTGTGGCGTCGGGAATTAGTATCAGCCAGCCAATATTGACCAGCTTGATCTCTCAGATGACAGCCCCAGAAGAACAAGGACAAATATTAGGAATTGCCAGTTCTTCTTCTGCATTAGCCCGCATCGGCGGCCCTACCTGGGCAGGAGCTAGCTTTATGAAATTTGGAAGTTCGGCTCCTTTCTTGAGTGGTTCGTTAGTAATTCTGTTAGCTTTGACTTTGAGTTTGCGAGTAACTAAAAGTGTATCTCAACCAAAAGTAGAACGTGTCGCTAGGTAAGAATTTTGAATTCTGAAGGTTTTGATACCCAAGCTAAATAATTCTTGCTAACAGTCTGGTACTCAAGTCTTTTAATCCCAAATCTAAAATCTAAAATCTAAAATTAGTATGACTGGTCGCCGAATATTGTTTATAGGCATCTTTATCAGTATTCTTCTCACCTACGGAATTTGGGTGGGTGGGAGCATTCCTGCAAGCATCATCAAACTTCCCGACCAAGGATTAAACTGGTACTACTGGAAGCTTCCCAACCCAACTTTTTGGAGTCGAGTCACGGCTTGGGGTATGTATCTTGGGCATCAGTTTAGCATCTGGGGGTGTATCTGGTGGGCGCAGCAAACGCGGCTGAAATACAAATCAGCCTTGCACCCAATTAATTACTTGATGCTTGGTATTAATCTTACATTTATAGCTTTGCATTTTCTCCAAACATATATTTGGTACGATGCTCTGGCTCAAGATACTTCAATTTGGGCTTCCCAAGGCGCAGTCGTACTTCTATTAGTCTTGGTACTGATTTTAGAAACACCTCGACGCGGTTTATTTTTTGGTAATCCTGTCCCATTTCATCGACAGTTTTTGGAAATTATCAAGCTGTACCACGGCTACTTTTTCTCCTTTGCCGCTATCTACACCTTTTGGTACCATCCAATGGAAGCGACTTCGGGGCACTTAATTGGATTTCTCTATATGTTTTTGCTGCTGCTCCAATCATCGTTGATTTTTAACCGCACCCATGTCAACCGTTGGTGGACATTTAGTTTGGAAATTATGGTGCTGTTACACAGTGTAGTTGTGTCTTGGATGCTGGGACAGAGCAAATGGCCAACATTTCTTTTTGGTTTTATTGGCATTTTGGTAATTACCCAACTCCACGGTTTACCTGTGGGTATTTGGACTAAACGCATTATCTACGCAGCTTTTTTAGTGAGTGTACTAGCGGTTTATACATTAACTGAACGCGGCTTAGGCAGAATTTACGAAGTAACCTATATTCCTTTGATTGAGTTTGGGCTAGTTGGTGTGATTTACTTTATGTTCGTGTCGTTCTTATGGGCAATTTCTCGTTTACCTGTCAAGACGTAATAAGTAGGATGTGTTATGCCGTAGGCTAACCTTGAATTATTGAGGGTGCGTTACGCTACGCGACAACGCACCCTACTAAATTCTTACAGCAATTTGCAGTTGAATAGACCACAGTAGGGGCGCAACAATGTTGTGCCCTTACGAGAATTTAGTATTCAAGCATGTATTCCATCCAAATGAAAAGCGCTGTAAATTAAAGCTATTTCAACTTGTGGGAGCATTAACTTCGTTGGCGTAGCCTCAAAACGCCACCGGAAACACCAAAAATTAATATTGCCAAGGTATAAGTTGGTTCGGGAACTCCAATAATGCTGACCTTATTGATAGCCAAACCTTGTTCGGGGAAAGAACTACTAAAAACGAGCCGTGAGATGTTTGCTTCATCACTACGAACGCCCAAGAAAAGTGCGGAATTATCCAACAGCAGTGAGGAAGTGCCTTGGGCCGAGAAAGTACCTAAAAGATTATCGTTAATATCATAGGCTGAGACAAATGCATCGAATGTAAAGCGATCGTCTACAGCTATCTGAGTCCCAGCGCCAAAAACAGGCTTATCAAAAGTAATGGTGAAAGGCCCGCCGTTACCATCGGTGGGAAAAGAAGCATTAGGCCCAAAACCTGTTACGTCTATACCTCCGAAGAGAACATAGTCACCGTTGGCGAAGTTAGTCCGAATACCAGGAAAAGGTGAAGTTTGAAAGACAAATGGTTTGGTAATTAAAGGATTATCACTTGGAGCTATATTTACATCCAACCCCAAACCACCTTCGGATGTTGCTGAAAAGGAGTTAGGTAAAAGACCAGAAATCTCATTAGTGATGGGATTGAATTGGAATACTTTACCTAAACTTACCCAATCAACTTCATCATTACCTCCAAAAGTAGTGCGATCTGTTACTAAAAATGTAGCTGCTTTAACTGGTAACGAAAAAAGAGTTATTAAAGCTGTAATTGCTGGTAAATATTTGACTGGAAACTTCAATAATTGATTCAATTTAACTGCCACTAGGCTTACTCCTCAATTTTTGATATTAAAATGAGCAAAACAGTATTGTCTCTAACTTAGACTTGTTTTTTAATATACACAAAATTTAAATTTATAGTAATGAATTTATCTTACAGAATATAGTGAAAATATTGAAGTTTTATATAAAATCAAAAGTTACAGCAAATAAGAGGTTGATAAAGTATATCAGCGTTCCCTGCTCTACATATTTTAGTGCAGCCTGATAACTGCCGTGCAATTTTCTTGGATTAACTTGTAAAGATGAGGATTTTTTTAAGTAATTCAACTACACTACTTTATCCACTTTATACAGATGCGATGAATCCCATGTGTATTTGCTTGAATCTGTAAATAAGTGAAAGCTGGGTAAATTGTGACCAGTAATACTAAGTAATTGTGTTGCAAAAACTTTTTGAAGTTTGGGCGATGAAAGTTGAGACAATTCATACTTTCTAGCCAAGCGTCTTTTTTTGCAACACAACTTTTAGCCTGTAATACAAACACAATTACTCATGTTTGTAGGACTTTCAATTTGATATTGATAAAGTACTAACCAGTACTTTTGAACAAGAAGCTTTAACTTGCGATCGCCTCGCCAACGATATCACTTTTTAGACCAATTCAATACTGATATTGGGTGAAACGTTTTCCAAGAAGGCGAATTGAGTTCCCAGGAAAGACAAATTACCGCTAGAGGTATCGTAGAAAAAGTCAGCAAGGCTATTAGTACCAAACCCTACTTTAGAAATTTGGATTTTATCGCTCTGGCCAAAGTTGTAATCTTTGATTGTGTCAAGACCGTCGCTGATACTGGCAAAGAAAAACTTATCTGCACCAAAGCCACCTACGAGACTATCGTTACCTTTGCCACCGGAGAGAGTGTCATTACCCAAGCCACCAGAGATAGTGTCATTGCCATCATTGCCGAACAATTTGTTATTTTGTCCGTCGCCAGCAATGCTGTCACTGGCGTTTGTGCCTGTAACATTGTCAAAGTTGATTACAGTAAATGGCAATGTCCCCAAATCAGGAACGTTATTGGCAGCCAAGCTTTGATTTTGCAAGTCAACAGTGATAAAAACTCCAGGCAAAGATGCAGATGCATCTATGGTGTTGTTGGCAACGCTAGCATTAGCAACAATAGTTTCGACTTTAAAGAGTTTGTCTTGTCCGAATCCGCCAGCTTTTGTAATTGTGCCAACACCTGAGAGAGTAATGCTTTTACCTAGCTTGCTGTAATCTGCGGTATCAATGCCATCGCCACCATCGATGCTGTCGTTACCCTTGCTGCCCCTGAAGGCGTCATCGCCTGCACCACCTGTTAAGTTGTCACTGCCATCTCCACCATCAATTAAGTCGTCACCACCTCTACCATCAATGGTGTCATTACCAGCGTTACCGAATAATTGGTTAGCTTGTCCATCGCCAGCAATGCTGTCAGCAATATTTGTGCCTTTAACATTGTCAAAGTTGACCACATTAAATGTTAATGTCCCCAAGCCAGGAACGTTATTGGCAGAGATAGTTTGGGCTTCTAAGTCAGCAGTAGCAGATACTCCAGGCAAAGAACCAGATGCATCTATGGTGTTGTTGGCAACACTAGCATCAGCAATAACTGTTTCTACTTTAAATACTTGGTCTGTACCAAATCCACCAGACTTAGTAACTGTGCCCACACCTGAGAGGGTAATGGTTTTACCTAGCTTGCTGTAGTCTGCGGTATCAATGCCATCACCGCCATTAATGCTATCGTTACCACGACTGGCCTTAAATATGTCGTTGCCGCCATTGCCAGACAATTGGTTACTTTGGTTGTCGCCAGCAATGATGTCGCTGGCATTGGTGCCGATGACATTATCAAAGTTGACTACATTAAAAGTTAATGTCCCCAAACCAGGAACGTTATTAGCAGAGATACTTTGAGCTTGCAAGTTAACGTTGATGAATACCCCTGGTAAAGAGCCAGATGCATCTATGGTGTTGTTCGCAACACTGGCATCAGCAATAACCTTTTCGACTTTAAAGAGTTCGTCTTGTCCGAGTCCGCCACCTTTTGTAACTGTGCCAACACCTGAGAGGGTAATGCTTTGACCTAGCTTGCCGTAGTCTACAGTGTCAGTACCATCCCCACCATCAATGCTGTCGTTACCCTGGCCGCCTTTGAAGGTGTCATTGCCGGTACCACCTGCTAAATCGTCATTGCCATCTCCACCATCAATGAGGTCGTTACCACCTCTACCATCAATGGTGTCATTGCCAGCGTTGCCAAATAATTGGTTCTTTTGTCCATCGCCTTTAATGCTGTCAGCGACATTTGTGCCGATGACATTATCAAAGTTGACTACATTAAAAGTTAATGTCCCCAAACCAGGAACGTTATTAGCAGAGATAGTTTGGGCTTGCAGGTCAGCAGTGGCGGATACTCCAGGCAAAGAGCCAGATGCATCTATGGTGTTGTTGGCAGCACTGGCATCAGCAATAACTGTTTCTACCTTAAATACTTGGTCTTGTCCGAGTGCGCCAGCTTTTGTAATTGTGCCAACACCTGAGAGGGTAATGGTTTTACCCAACTTGCTGTAATCTGCGGTATCAATACCATCCCCACCATTGATGCTGTCGTTACCTTGGCCGCCTTTGAAGGTGTCATTGCCACTACCACCTGCTAGGTCGTCATTACCGTCTCCACCATCAATGAGGTCGTTACCACCTCTACCATCGATGGTGTCATTGCCGGCCTTACCAAATAATTGGTTAGCTTGTCCATCGCCTTTAATGCTGTCAGCGACATTTGTGCCGATAACATTGTCAAAGTTGACTACATTAAACGTTAATGTCCCCAAACCAGGAACATTGTTGGCAGAGATACTTTGGGCTTCTAGGTCAGCAGTGGCGGACACTCCAGGCAAAGAGCCAGATGCATCTATGGTGTTGTTGGCAACATCGGCATCAGCAATAACTGTTTCTACCTTAAATACTTGGTCTTGTCCGAGTCCGCCAGCTTTTGTAATTGTGCCCACACCTGACAGTGTGATGCTTTTATTCAAGTAACTATAGTCTGCTACGTCAGTACCATCACCACCATTAATGCTGTCATTTCCTTGACTAGCCCGAAAGATGTCGTTGCCACCATTACCAAACAGTGTGTCATTACCTTGTCCACCATCGATGAGGTCATTTCCCTCACCACCAGAGATATTATCATTACCTCCAACACCAAAAATTTGATCGTCACCAATAGTGCCCGACAAAAAATCATTGTTGGGAGTACCAGCAATAGTCGCCATAATATATACCTTTGAGGTTTGACGGATCGAATATATTCAATCAATGTAATACTCGCATATTACAATCAAAAAAGGAATTAATTTCTGGTTAAAAATACTTAAATAACAGTAAATATATCTCTGATAATTTAAAGATTTAGTAAAGCTGCACTCTCTAACACCAAAAAACCTACGGTTTTTACTTAGATAAATTTGAAAAATGGTTGTTATACATCTGCCACATTGTTGTTTGAATACGAATTTGAATCATGATTGCGACAGATAGTGTCTATACTAAGTGCTGGTGGTGCTGCGATCGCACTAAATATCCCATCCGGTTGAAGGCTCACAGCACAACTGCCGTATAGTTACTGGGCTTGGGGATTAACGATTACTGTGTTGTTTGGGGCGATCGCTCAATTTTCAAGGCAGCAGAGAATTTGTTGGTAGTAGGTAGAGATGGATAATTCTTGGTGCGATCGCCTAATCGATTCAGCACACTACGAGGCAAAGATAATCATAGGGACGCCAAGCTTAGCGTCCCTACACGTTTACTTTATTTATCTGAAATACGTTGTAAATCAACAGTCAACGCTATTTGCCTTCCAATTTGCTAAGTCAGCTAAAGAGCGATCGCGATAACGTCCATAACGCTCTTGTTTATTTTTGATTTTCACACCCAGTTCCGGAAAAATTCCAAAGTTGGGCGGCATTGGTTGGAAGTGTTTGGGCGAAGCAGAACTGATAAATTCAAATAACGCCCCCATCATTGTTGTTGCTGGTAAAGTCAAGGGTTCTTTGCCCAAAGCCAACCGTGCTGCATTAATTCCCGCCAAGCAACCGCCAGCTGCGGCTGCGGTGTAGCCTTCTGTACCAATTAACTGCCCAGCTGCTAGCAAAGTTGGACGCCCCTTAAATTGCAGAGTCGGATGCATCAACTGAGGAGCATTAATAAAGGTATTGCGGTGCATCACTCCCAACCGCACAAACTCGGCTTTTTCCAAACCAGGAATTAGCTGGAATATGCGCTTTTGTTCGCCCCAGCGTAAATTAGTTTGGAATCCTACCATGTTCCAAAGTTGGCCGGCTTTATCTTCTTGCCGTAACTGTACTACAGCATAGGGGCGTTCGTCGGTGCGACTATCCGATAAACCCACTGGCTTAAGCGGGCCATAACGCATGGTGTCCTCTCCCCGCTGTGCTAGTTCTTCAATGGGTAAACAGGCTTCAAAAAATTTCGCTGTTTCCCGTTCAAAATCCTTGAGTTCTGTTTGTTCGGCTTTGCAGAGTTCTTCTCGGAACCTCAAATACTGCTCTTTATTCATTGGACAGTTGAGATAAGCAGCTTCACCTTTGTCATAACGCGATGCCATAAAGGCAATGTCACGGTTAATGGAGTCTCCGACGATAATCGGGCTAGCCGCATCAAAAAAGCTGAGGTATTCCATGCCTGTAAAGCGGCGCAAATCTTCTGCCAAATCGGGACTGGTTAAAGGCCCGGTTGCCAAAACTACAATTCCTTCGGGAATAGCTTGGACTTCACCCCGACGGAATTCAATTAAAGGGTGAGTGGATAGAGTTTGAGTTAAGTCTTGGCCAAATTGTCCCCTGTCTACAGCTAGCGCCCCACCGGCAGGAACGGCGTGTTCATCAGCTTTTTGAATGACAATAGAACCAAGCTGACGTAATTCTTCGTGCAACAATCCGGCGGCGCGATCGCTTGCCATTGCCCCAAAGGAATTACTACATACTAATTCTGCCAGATGTTCTGTGTGGTGTGCAGGACTAAAGCGTTTTGGACGCATTTCATATAAAATCACCGGCACTCCAGCCTGGGCTATTTGCCAAGCTGCTTCTGTCCCAGCTAATCCACCTCCAATTACTTGTATCGGTTGTTTTTCCATAGTTATATTTTCCAGTTGACCCAACTATATTAAGTCATCAATTAAAATCAATGGGATTTTGAATTTTGCATAGTGGAGTATTAATTCTAGCAGCAATTAGCATACCCTTCAGACAGGGAGCAGGGAACAGCTTTAAAAGCGTACCCGAATATTGGATTTTAAGCACCATTATTTATTTATAAAAATAAAATATTTGAAAAATTATGCTAATTTCCCCGTTGCCTGTTGCCCCAATCTTATTTTAAAAATTAAATGAAATAAAAGCGATCGCTTGCCAGTTAATCAACCAAGCGATCGCTGTTTAGGAAAATAAAAGTTGTATCTTTTATTTGAGTGTCTTAGTTATCCTTATTTTCAACAAAGCGATCGCTCCATCGACCAGCTACTTTGTACCAGTCATATGCATTTAAATGTAGATTCACAGAGTGCCCTGCATCTTGCTGGACATACACCCGCAATCGCGCTTGAGGCGAAAAGAATTGCTTTTCAAATGCCGCCACATTTTCTCGACTACAGATTTTATCAGAGCAGAAAAGATTATCTTTTTGTCCAATTACTAGCAAAACTGGAACGCGAATTTTTTTTGAAATCTCAGAAGTAACAGCTGGGAAAAATGTTGCTGCTTCGCCAGTTGTCAATGTCTGTTTAAGTTCTTCATCTTTATTGATGACTTTTGTATCGGCATTGGGCTGATTGTAAAGCAACTGCCCTCGCGTTCCTGGTAAAGTCGTCAGATAACCATTTGGCAAGTCCTTGTCTTTAAAACGTGAGTCCGATTGTGCTGGATATACAAAGTTAGGCAAGCTTTGTAATTCTGGAGTCAACTTGTGCAAAAATCCAGAAATAATTACCCCATCTACACCGCCATACTGACTCGCCTGTTCGATGACAACAACAGATCCAAAGGAATGGCCTACATTGATAATGTGCTTAAATTTCACATTATTGATTTTGCCTTCCCGTAACCCTTGATTTACTTGATTCAGTACAAAAGCATTAGATTGCACAGTCACCTGATCTGCTCGCGGACGAGAACTATTACCTATTCCAATTCTGTCAATATTAAATGTGGCATAACCAGCTTTTGTCAGAGCCTTAACATAAGAGTAACGCTCTTTTTGGTATGGGAAATCCCAATAATTGCGGTCGTATGTAATACCTGAAACTAATACATGAACAGTTTTTTGTTTAAGCGACTTTTGCCCGCAAAGTTCGCCATAAATTCGATATTGTTTTGTTACTCCAGGTGCAAGGGCTACAGGTAAGTAAGTTTTAGAACAATATACTGTAGAATCAACAGATTCTGATTTTGCTGTTTCAGTTGTAAAAGTTTGCAAAAGTAATACAGAAGCTCCGATTAAAGTCAGGAGACCTTGACGAAAAAATCCTTTCACTTTCATAATATGCCTCAATGGTGAATTTAATTCTCTTGAAAATTGGAGTTAACTAGTTGTGTTACTACACAAATAATTTTGTTAAATTTGCTGCTCGATAGACTTGGATAAACTACGATGGATGCAGCTTCCGCAGAAGTCTTAGCTGGTATTACAGCTGAAATAGAGGCATAAATAGCTGGCAAGGTAGCAGCTTTTGTAAGGAGTTTCTGTATTGTCAATCTATCTTAGATTTCAAAAATCAAATGAGCGATCGCCCACAACATAAGATGTTGTAGACTTACTACATCCGAGAAAGGAAGTTGCACAACAATGAAATTAATTGCCGCAAGCTATTGTTGAGTTGTGGGTGAATTTTGCAAGTTGCTAAATCATCCCACTTTATATACAATCCCTAAGAAAGATATTACATATCTGCAATACAGAACAATACATTTCTGTCTATCGTAACAGTGTCTAACATTGGTGATTCAAAGAAAATTCCTTCTTTACATCTGTTATATTTTTTAGATAATTTATTACTTAAAGGTAACAATAGCAGGTTTTGAGCAAAGAAGTATGTGCTTCTCAAAAGATCCCACTTTTATTACTTTTCTTACTTTTATTCCAGACTGTATTGGATCTTCGCAGAGAATCTTCAATCAACGAAATGGCTTTTTGCAAAGCTTTAATTATCAATAACTAATAAATTAACTTCATGAATTAATACAGAAATTTACTTTGATTTTGAAATTATTTGTGTAATTAGGGAGACAACAGAAAGCAGAGAGTAGAATTATACTCATTTGTTTTAGAAACCAAATATTATTCCTATAGTAAAGCTAGTGTTTGATAACAGACTGAAATAACATTTTCAACATCCCAAAATTTATCATCGTTCTAGAGGGACGATCGCTCTGTTCATTTACAAGCGAGGAAACTTGAGCATTGTTGCGATCGCTCCCCAAGTAGAGAAAACTTGAGCAATCCCCCAAACAAAAAACCCCGGCGTTAACTACCGAGGGCGATCGATCTTTTTTGTCAATGGCAGATACCGATACCGAAGTTAAAAATCTTAACTAACCGCAAAAGCAACCCAAACTAGAGCAGTAACAAACATAGTTGCAATTGCACCTTGTACAACGTAATTACGTTGTTCCCAAACTGCTGGGTACTCAGCGCAGTATACCTGGGGTTCAGTGGGGTAGTTGTTGAGAACGCCGTCTTCATTAACTGTGGTGTACATAGTTTTTTTATTGCTTTTTTATTAATTTATGTAAACTAATATAACAATATTGTTACAATTGGTCAACAGGACTTGACATAAAAAGGCTAATAGCAGTGATAAAAATCGCTTATCAGGAATGCATAATAGACTTGTTGCAGAAGTAGGGGAAAGGGGAAAAGGTTAAAGGGTAAAGGTTTTTTCTTACCCCTTTTCCCTTTCCCCAGCCCTCGCAAGCGCATTTTTGGGTTGGCAGACTACTAGCGGAAGTTTTCAACGAGGTCAACAAAATAAATGAATAAGATGGGATTGGTAGTTGCAGCAGTTGTTATCATGTCACCTTTGACTTTAGCTGTAAAAAATGTGCAAGCTGTGAACGAGCAAGTAAAAATAACTAAAAGTAATCAACCAGAACAGTCTGTGCAAAAAACTTTTACAAGCCTGATAAATGCCGTCGAACAAAACAATTACACTCAGTTTATATCTCAAGGAAATGCTACTTTTAAAGAAGGCATTACAAAGCAAACATTTACACAAGTTAGTGGACAGTTGGCTCCTCGCCTCAAAAAAGGGTATTCGGCAGTTTTCTTAGGAAATCTGAAGCAGCAAGGTTATCAAGTTTATTTATGGAAACTGACATTTGTTGATGGCAGTGATGATGTCTTAGCTAGACTTAGCCTCAAAGATGGAAAAATAGGTGGATTTTGGCTGAATTAATCGATGAGTGATGAAGGGCGATCGCTCTTGTAGAGAATTATTGCTTCAGGGTAACCTTGCTGTTCATAAGAATCTATAAACTGACGACCACGATTAGCACATATGTAATGTGTGTTTACCAGATTTTTTACCATTCTTACGGATATGAGTTGATACACACCTTGGACATTCCATAGCGATCGCTCAAATTCATACTTCAATTATGCAACGCTGTATAAAGCCGATATTTATCAACAATCGACTCGATCTGGCGTTGGCATCGAGCGTATTATCTCTCTGTTGGTGAATATCGTTATTTATTAATCAAAGGTACACTACCCTCGGAAATTGAGAATATTCTAGGGTAAAGCACATGATCGATCTCTACACCTTCACCACGCCCAATGGACGTAAAGCTTCCGTTATGTTGGAAGAAGTCGGATTGCCCTACAATGTCTACAAAATTGATATTACTAAACAAGAGCAATTTACACCTGAATATATCGCCATCAATCCCAATAGTAAAATTCCCGCCATTGTCGATGGAGAGACTGGAATTAAAGTCTTTGAGTCGGGGGCAATTCTAATTTATTTAGCCGAAAAAACCGATAAACTCTTACCTAAAGACCAAAAAAGCCGTTTTCAAGTCCTAGAGTGGCTGATGTTCCAAATGGCGGGTGTCGGGCCGATGTTTGGACAACTCAATCACTTTAAACGCTTTGCCCCGGAAAAAATTCCTTATGCCATCGAACGTTACGAAAAGGAAACGTTACGCATTTATGGTGTTTTGGATAAACAACTCCAAGACAATGAATTTATCTGTGGTGACTATTCTATTGCCGATATTGCGACTTATCCTTGGGTAGCGATTTATGAATTTCAAGGTTTAACACTCGACAATTACCCAAATCTCCAACGCTGGGTAGAGACAGTGCAGCAACGTCCAGCCGTGCAACGCGGAATGCAAGTCCCTTAACTATAACTATCCAACCCGTTCTCATAACCAAGGGTACTCATAAGTTATTCAGCACCTAATTTGCAGTGTAAACCGCAGGAGAGCAGAAAAGAGAAATTGACTTTCTCTAAATTAATAATCTGCAAGTTAAATGCCTAATAGCTTACTGCTAGAAAACAAATTTAACGGTTTTTATTAGCAATCAAAACACCTTTGAGTATCAGCAGCGATCGCATCAATCGCCGATTTATGGATCGCACAAAACGGCAGGACTGTTTTATTCTTTAAAACAGATAAAGCTGAAGGTGTCACAAATAACTATGCGATCGCTGTTACAATTCTAACTTTAGCCAATCAGATGACAACGCAAGATTCAAAAATAAACTTTCTATGAAATTACCTAATGAACCTCGCTCACCATTTTTGCTACAAACTCTATCCACTATCCTCAATCCTACTAAGTTCCTTGAATCATGCGCCCAACTTTATGGAGAAACCTTTAGTCTGCGACTACTTGGACATAATTCTCCACCTATAGTATTTTTTAGCAACCCTCAAACTATTGGGACGATTTTTGTCACGGAAGCTGCAAAATTGGAGTTAGGCAAAATAACCCATGTTTTTCAACCTCTAACAGGGCCAGAATCTTTAATTATGCAGGATGGAAAGCGACACCAACGAACGCGCCAGTTGCTAATGCCTGCAATGCATGGAGAGCTTAATAGCTATAGTCAATTAATTGTTGAACTTGTTTTACAAGCGATGGAAAATTGGCATCCGGGATTGCGCCTTTCTATTCGTGATTGGATGTCAGAAATCTCCTTACAAATAATCTTACGGGTAGTATTTGGACTCAATAATGGAGAGAGGTACGAACAACTCAAACAACTAATTGAACCTTTTTTAGAGTACGTAAACTCGCCGTTGAACTCTATACAGTTTTTTTGGACACCTTTACAGCAAGATTTAGGAAAATGGAGTCCTTGGGGTAAATTTTTGCGGCAACAACAGCAAATTGATGCCTTGATTTATGCTGAAATTGAGTCACGCCGCCAACACTTTGATAAAAATGTTTTTCATGGGAAGAGTACAGGCAAAGATATCCTATCGTTGCTAATATCTGCCCATGATGAGAACGGCGAATCAATGACTGATAGTGAATTACGCGATCAGTTACTTACGCTGCTATTTCTTGGACACGATACTACCGCTTCGGCATTGGCTTGGGCTTTTTATTGGATTTATTCGCAACCATCAATATTGCAAAAATTATCTAATGAATTAGACACTCTCCATCCATCCAATCTATTAGAAATCACCCAGCTTCCTTACCTCACTGCTGTCTGCAAAGAATCGCTACGGATTTACCCCATCGCGCTTATCTCTCAACCTCGTGTGGTGGCACAGACAGTAAAAATAGAGGATTATGAGTTTGAGCCTGGAGCAATATTAATACCTTGTATTTACTTGGCGCATCGCCGTCCAGAAGTTTATCCACAACCACATTTATTTAAGCCAGAGCGTTTTCTCAACCGTAAGTTCTCACCATATGAATATTTACCCTTCGGAGGTGGTAGCCGCAGTTGTATCGGTATGGGATTGTCAATGTTAGAGATGAAGCTAATTATCGCAACTGTACTATCACACTACGAATTGACGCTTTTAGATAAACGTCCAGCTAAACCTGTGCGCCGTGGTATTACTATTGTTCCCTCTGGTGAGTGTCAAATGGTAGTGAAAGCTCAAAGGCGCTAAACGAATGGCAAACAAACGCATCTGAATAAACCTGAGTTCGGGATAAGGGAAGAAGCGGATAGTAAGCTGAAAATAACAACAAATCGAGCAACCTGCCCTATGTTTAGTATCGTAACAGTTCCAATTGCGAACTCTGTAGTTAGCTTTGGTTTTCGTTGCCAGTTTGATGCTGGAGAGGGAACAGGTAATAAGTATAATTTACATTCTTACTATTCAGCAACAACACCCTTTGGCTTTCAAAATATAAAGCATATACAAAGTTGAGTACTGATGTATAGATTTATTAGCAATTAATATAAAGAATATGCAAAGATATTTGTCTAAATCCAGAAATGTAAGTAAATATTCTATATTAAGTTAGTATGATGTTATCTGAGATATTTACTATTTGTCAGCCAAATACCTAAGGGCGTTGGCGTTCGCGCAGCGTCTCGTAGAGAAGACTGCTGAAGGCATCGCCCAAAAAAGGTATTGAGATTATTGCTCCTATCCCTGTCAAGTGTTCCCTATTTTCAAACTAGTACGACTTAGCCATTGAACCAACCAAATTATTAACTTTTGGTTTGGGGAATTGTAGCTTGGTTTTTGAAGCTTGTTCAGTAATGTCTACGCTAAATGCTTGCCAATACAACTAATGGAGGATGGTTGAAACAACTGTGAAAGTAGTTGTTTTTGTGAATCTACATCCTCACAAATTTGTACGCTGCTTAAGACGTAGATAGTCCTCAATAGTTGGATAAATACTACTTGCAAGCAACTCAAAAGGAGATTTGTCATCGAAAATTTGTAATTTTCCGTAATTTTCCAATGTGATATAAGGTATGCCGAAACATGATGCTTTCGGCGAAATTTTGTGCGCTCAAACAGCATTCACAGCAACTTAAGAACTTAATTTACCCTAAGAAATCGATTCAGGTAGGAAAAATTATGTCAAATATCATTGGAACCAACGCAAACGATACCCTATATGGTACTAGCGACGCCGACACAATCAATGGCAAAGCTGGGAATGATGTCATTAATGGTCAGGGAGGCAAAGACACCTTAACAGGTGGGGGCGGTAAGGATACATTTGTTTACGATAACTACTTTATCTATAGTACTGATGAGACTGATATTATTACTGATTTTGGTGGTGTAGGTAAAGGAACAAACCCAACAGCATCAGTCATTGCTGAAGTTGATACCATCCAATTTTATGGGGAAGGATTGACTGCACGAAATATGGTACTTACCCAAAATGGCACAAACTTAGAAATTACCTTTGAAGGGGGAGTTTTAGCGCCAATTACTAAAAAAGTCATCTTGCAAAACTTCAAACTAGAAGATTTGGATAACTTGAAAGCTTCTGGTAGTAGGCCAGCTATTGGCAATATTATCTTTGATGGGCAAACTACCATTACCGATAGCTTTAATGTTCTAGATGCCAATTCTACCGATACGAGCATCGGCATCAAGAACACAGTCACCTTTCTCAATGACCTAGACAACAACATTACAGGTTTAGACAACTCAGATGATGTCATTAATGGTCAGGGAGGTAATGACAAAATCGATGGCTTAAGTGGCAACGACTTGCTACGTGGTGGTACGGGGAATGATACTCTCATTGGCGGTCTGGGAAATGACACCCTCGTTGAGGTTACTGGCAATAACTCCCTTGTTGGTGGTGCTGGTGACGATACCTTAAAAGTTGACTCTTCAACAGGCAATAACACCCTCAATGGTGGCGCTGGTAACGATATATTGAGCGCTGAGGGTTCACAAGGTAATAACTTACTTTTTGGCGGGGATGGCAATGATATTCTTGACGCGTCTTACTTGAGTAGTGACTACGGATATAGCTATATTGCAACCTTAGGCAATAACACCCTCTACGGTGGCGCTGGTGACGATACTTTAGCTGCTGTGACTTCAAAAGGCAATAGATTCCTTTCTGGGGACGATGGCAACGATCGCCTCTCAGTCTCTGGCTTTGATGCTTATAGATCGTACTATAGTTTTAGCTCCTCAGGTGATAATACCCTCAACGGTGGCGCTGGTAACGATACACTGCTTGCTGAGTATTCAACAGGCAATAACCTACTCTCTGGTGGCGATGGCAATGATTTACTCTCGGTCTCTGGCTATGTCATCGGAACCAGTGCTGGAGATTTTTACGATCCCACCTCAGGTAATAACACCCTCAACGGTGGTGCTGGTAACGATACACTGCTTGCTGAGTATTCAACAGGTAATAACCTACTCTCTGGTGGCGATGGCAATGATTCGTTTTATCTAAATACTTTACCTGCTGATACTTTAGCAATTCAAACAGTAGATGGAGGAAAGGATGACGATTTGTTGTCTGTCGATGGCAGCATTGCTAGCCAAGGAATTACTTCGACATACAATGCCACTGCTAATACTGGAGTAATTACAGCGGGCAAATATCAAGTTAACTACAAAAATATCGAACGATTAAATATCTTAGGTACAGAGTTCAATGACAACATTTTGGGGAGCAATGGCAACGATACACTCTCCACAGGCAATGGTGGCAAAGATACGATAGATGGAGGTAAGGGTGACGATGTAGTGTCTGCTGATTATAGCAATGCTACAGCAAAAATCACGACTACATTCAATACCACTACTAATACTGGCTCAATTACCGCAGGCACTTATCAGGTTAGCTACAAGAATATCGAACGATTAAATATCTCAGGTACAGCCTACGATGACAAGATTGTGGGCAACAATGGCAATGATACGCTCTCTACAGGCGGTGCTGGCAAAGACACAATAGATGGCGGTCAAGGTGACGATGTACTGTCAGTCAATTACTATAGTGATACAACAGGTATTACAACGACTTACAATGCCACTACTAACACTGGAGTAATTACGGCAGGTAATAATCGGGTTAGTTACAAGAATATCGAACGATTAAATATCTTTGGTACAGCCTTCGATGACAAGATTGTGGGCAACAATGGCAACGATACGCTCTTTGGAGGCTATGACGGTAATGATACGATTATTGGCGGTGCAGGTAATGATGTCCTAAAAGGTGGGAAGGGTAACGACACCTTAACTGGTGGTTCCGGCAATGATAAATTTGTTTACGACTTGTTAGAGAGCTACTATGACATCGGTACTGACATAATCACGGATTTCGATGCCTCCTTAGACACTTTGGAATTTATAGATAACAGTAGCTTCCGTTTATTTAGTGCTCAAAATCTGCAATTAACTAAAAACGGTAACAATTTAGAAATTACCTTTGAGGATTTATCTAATAACAATACTCGCAAAGTCATTCTCCAAAATTTCCAACTAGAAAACCTCGGTAGTGAGAATATCCTGTTTACTGGACAAACCGGCATCAGCAACAGTATTGATGTGTTTGATGCTAATTCCACTCAAACTACCCTGTTGAACAAAAACACTGTTACCTTCCTCAATGACCTCAACAACAACGTTACAGGTTTTGACAACTCCAATGATGTGGTGAATGGTCAGGGGGGTGACGATATCATCAACGGCTTAAGTGGTAACGATCTTTTGAGGGGTAATGCCGGAAATGATACTCTCATTGGCGGTGCTGGTAATGATACTCTCATTGGCGGTGCGGGAAACAATAGCCTTGATGGTGGTATTGGTGACGATGTATTCAGTGCTAAAGGTTCAACAGGCAATAATACTCTCAATGGAGGCGCAGGTAACGATACATTGACTGCTGTGGCTTCAACAGGCAATAACCTGCTCTTTGGCGGCGATGGCAATGATTTTCTAGACATCTCTGGCGCTGACTACCCTGACGGTGACTACTTCCCCTCCGACTCTCGCACTTTAGGCAATAACACACTCAATGGAGGTGCAGGTGACGATACATTGAGTGCTAGCGGTTCAAAAGGCAGTAATCTGCTCCTTGGGGGCGATGGCAATGATTCTCTAACCATCTTTGGCAGGTACTCCAACCAATATTACCCCACCTCCGACTCTCGCACTTTAGGCAATAACACTCTCAATGGAGGTGCTGGTAACGATACATTGAGTGCTGGCGGTTCAAAAGGTAATAACCTGCTTATTGGGGGCGATGGCAATGATTATCTTGACATCACTGGCGACTACAGCTACTACGCCTCCTATGATTACTCCGACTCTCGCCCCTCTGGTAATAATACCCTAGAAGGAGGTGCTGGTGACGATCGCTTGAGCGTTAGCAGTTCAACAGGCGATAATCTCCTCTCTGGGGGCGATGGCAATGATTCCTTCGATGTAATCACTAATTCCGTAGATACTGACTTACCTGATTTAGTGATTCAAACAGTAGATGGGGGTAATGGTAATGATTCGTTGTTCACCATTTACAACTCTACTGCTGGGGGAATTACCTCGACATTCAATGCTACTACTAACACTGGCTCAATTACAGTGGGTATGTATCGGGTTAACTACAATAATCTCGAACAATTAAATATCTCAGGTACGGGCAATAATGACTCGATTGTTGGGAGCAATGGCAATGATACCCTTAATGGTGGAAACGGTAATGATAGCCTTTCTGGAGGAGCTGGCACTGATACCTTTGGTTTCTATAATTACAATGGGGGTATTGACACTATTTATGACTTCAACGCTACTAATGAACTAATCCAGATATATGGTTATAGTTTTGGTGGCGGCTTATCAATTGGCTCACTTCAAGCGAGTCAGTTTACCATTGGAACATCTGCAAGTACTAGCGAGCAGCGATTTATTTATAACTCGACTACAGGTGCATTGTTCTTTGACCAAGATGGTAGTGCAGCTGCGTTTAGTAAGATACAATTTGCACAATTATCTGCTGGCTTGTCATTAACTAACAACAATTTTGTAGTTGTTTAAAGGTTGCTAGGGTTCAATTACTGCACGGCAAGCAACATCAATAATCTTAACAATGCGAGGTACAATTCCATATACCTCGCATTGCATTTATTTATGCATATTTATTTTCATCATGCTGTAGCTATAGGCAATCGTAGTAAATCTTAAGTAGGGTGGGTTACGGTTTTAGCCTAACGCACCGTGTTTGATAGCGGTGCGTTAGGCGCTTATCTCATTATAGTCAAGCGTACCAATCATTTATCAGTATAGTTTCGTTATTTAGTAGTAAACAAGGATTAACCGTTGGGCTACAACCAATGAATAATAAGCAAACCAGCGAAATCACCACTTAACATCGTCTGTTGCCTATTTTATCCCAAGCGTGCAAGCACGCAATTAAAAAACGAGGATTACCAAAGTTTTCAATGGTTAAATCTGTATCAAACTTTTTACTTCATTATTTAGTTTCTAGCTTATTAGATTTGAGTTATTCAATCTTTTGATTAGTTTATATTTGATATTCAGGCAGTAGTTTGGCTGTAATTACTTACCTCCAGAAACATCAATAAATGAACCTGTTGTATATGAAGCCTCAGCTGATAATAACTACAAAATTGCTTTTGCGACTTCAGTTGTTTTACCTCCTCGTTTCATGGGTACAAACTCTTTTACTCTTTCAACACGATTCGGTTCACCACCACTAGCATGAATATCAGTGTAAATGTTCGCTTTTTTCTGCTGCTAATTGCTGAGTAACATTGCGAAAAATTCCATGAGTAGCGACTGGATGACCTTCGATAAATTTAGTGTTAATATTACCTTCTAAAAATATCGTCTCACGGTTTTTGGTAATGAATCTGGCTTTGATTTGCTGCTGTTTTTCTCCAGAAAGCACGCGATAAAACTTTTGCCAACAGTATTGCCTAAATTCTGGATGTATAATATCAAAAACATTTAAAGAAGCAATTTCAGCTTCGCTGTATCCAAAAGCTTCTCGCCACGCGCGATTCACATATAAAAAACGACCATAGGCATTCACCGCTTGAATCAAATCATTAGCATTTTCAAATAAATCTCGATATCGTTGTTCGCTTTCAACAAGAGCGATTTCTGCTTGCTTGCGTTTGATAAACTGGGCGATTTGGCTACCAATAGAACCTACCATTTCCAACAGTTCTGTATCTTTTGGTTGGATGTCTCGGCTAAAGAAAACCATCACCCCTAAGATTTCATCATCGTCTAAGATGGGAAAACCAAAAGCAGCGTGTAATCCAGCTTCAGCAGCAGGTTGCGATCGCCTTTTGTCTGCATCTTGTGTGATATCCTCAGTCCACTGGGGCGATCGTCGAATCCAAATTTCACCAGGTAACCCAACGCCAGGAGTATATGTAGTTTGCCACGTAACTGCTTTAAACTCTCTACCAGAAACTACTCGACTTGACCAAATTTCCACACACCTTAATACTGCATTGACACTGTGCCTTTTGACTGAAGTACCGATATATTGGCTTGGTGTCCAAAGTTCGCCTAAATCCCATCCCAGGTTTTGACAAATCGACGCCAAAATTTGGGGAATTACCTCCTTTATACTTTGTGATTCTGATAAGATACGACTGATAGCATACTGGGCACTTGTACGCTGTTCCCGGCGCTGTCGAGCAGTAATATCTCGACCGATGTAAACAATATCTTCTAGCCCTTCCGTTCCTCTGGAAATCACCGAACAAGAAAAAGCAATCAACCGCTTTTCTAGGGTTTTGGTTCTACAAACTACCTCTAAATTCTGAAAACTCTGCTTAACAGCAAAATGCTGATAAATTGATTTTATTACTACTTGGTCGTTAATTATTAATGAGATAGGTTGACTAATTAATTCTTCCTGAGTAAAACCAAATAATTCTTCAGCAGCATGATTTACTTTGATGATTTTTCCCAAGTTATTAGTTACCAAAAAAGCATCTACCATTGAAGCGATTACTTGTTCCATGTAGCTTTTACAATTTATTAAAGCATTGGATAGCAAATTTGCTTCATTCGTTTGCTGTACCAACTTTTGTTGTAAAATAATTTTGTCAGTAACATCCTCAATCAGTACGATTAATCTATTTTCAAATTTTTCATGTTGTTCGCCGAGAATATATATATCTATATATAAACGAGATTGTTGGTTTGAACCTCGTCTAACTCCTTGTAATTCAAATAATTCTTGCTTGCCATATAAGATAGCTTTTAAAATATCTTCAAGCCCAATCAACTCAGGAAAGCTTAGCCGGATATCTTTACCCCGTGTGACCTCCTCAGGCTGATGTGCAAACCGTTGCGCTTGCTCGGATGTATTTATAATGCAAAAATTATCATCCAGTTCCAAGCGTTCAAATTTATGTGGAAAAGAAGGTTTATTAAAAATCCGGTCTAATACTTGGTCTTTCATTGTGGTGTGGGAGCAGGCTTGAAGCCGATCTTGGAAAATGAGGATTTAGAGGAAAGAGGAGATAAATATCACAAGTGCGAATTCAGAATTTTTTAGGATCGAAGCTTAATAACTTCAAGAAAATCAGTAAGTTATAAAACCATTGATGTTCTAAGTTTTGCATTTTGACCGCTGACTGGTTCAAAGGGAACCTCTCCAGCTTTGCTCCCGATCTTAGCTAAAAGATTTCAGGAAAGAAAAACAAAAAATTTCAACTATTGCTATGTAAGATTATCATCTCATCGACAATTAATGGCTCAGGAATCAGAAATAACAATTAATAATTGAGCACCACTGATGATTCTTTAACTATTCTTTCAAACGTTTGAACAACATACAAGGCTGTTAAGTCAGAATTTACAGAAGCTGCCAATACTCAGTTTTTTTACTGAAATTCATATTAATTGATTAAGTGTAGTATTTTTAGTACCAACTCAGTGTGGTTACTTGAAAACGACTTTTAGTAATCTTTTGAGTCACTAGATCGCAATTGAGTAAGTAAGTGGGGGTCAATAAGTATCGTTGGCATAAGGCGATAGGCAATAGGCAATAAGCAATAATAACAAGGGTTTTAGCCTAATTTATGTTTCTGAACATTGTTTGATTTAATTGTGTCCACTTACTTAACTGATAGTAAATAGACTTTAGATTACTCATCTGTGCTTTTTGCAGTATTGACAATAAATTATGAATTTACATCCATCGCAGCTTGTTCTCCTAAATTCCCCAATATTTAACTTTAATCCTACCAATACCTTCTGGCTATTGGTTTGGAGATGGAGCATTGGGAATGCTGACTGTTGACTGAGAAGTTATTCTCTTTGTTCCCTTGTCTCCTCATCTCCCTTATCCCCCACTCCCCGCAAGAGTTCAAACTACGTCAAAATTTAAATAAACGCGATCGCACCTGTATAATCCAGTCGTAGGTAACAAAACTCAGAGCAAAAAATCTTGTCTGCCCAAACAAAGTATAAAAAATTACTAAATTTTGCAAATTCAATAAGTAAACTTTTATCAGATGTAAAGTCGCACAGCGATCGCCTAAAATTTAAACTTGTGGAAGTCGTATCTATAAACTTAGCCAAAACCCAATGAATCATCAGCGTGCTAATACTATAATCGCGCTTAATCAAGAGGTATTTGCTGAATTACTCACTTTTGTAGACTTTGCAGAAAAGTTTACCATTGGTTTTGTAGAAATTAATTTTTCCCCGGATGTAGAAATATTAATTGAGGCACTAAAAACAAATCCGAAATGTCAGAATATTAAGTTTGTAAATCTGAAATTTTCTGATGAAAATTTGCGATTCCTCAGGGATGAGATTGTCAAGATCTTACCAACTATTGAAATAGAATCTAACAAAAAATTAGTTTTGATTGTAGAAGGTTTAGAAAACTCTATTGGTATTTATGGAGATTATCCGCCAGTTTTACAAGACCTGAACTTTGTCCGAGACGCTTATAAAAGAACTGTTCCTCATCCCATTTTGTTTATTCTGCCAGATTATGCCCTGACTCGGTTAGCTAAATTTGCTCCTGATTTTTGGGCTTGGCAATCGGGGATGTTTAGCTTTCAAACACCTGAATTTACAGAAGATTATACGATTCATAAGGCTCAAAATACTGAAAGAGTTATAGACAAATTAGAACCTCCAGAAAAGCAAGAACGGATTGATTTATTACACCGCTTGCTAATGGAATATAAGTCTACAGGAGAAAATCTCCGCAGTTGTAGTAATATTTTGCATCAGCTAGGAGCTGCTTATCTGAGTCAGAAAAAACCTATTAAAGCTAGAGAATATTTAGAAGAAGCCGAAAAAATAGCTGGTGAATTTCTAGATTCCACATTCTATGCTGATGTGCTTTATACACTAGGAAATTCCTATAAGGAACAAAGGCAATTTGAAACAGCAATTATTTATTATCAAAAATCTTTAATTATTTCACAGCAACTTGAGAATCCTCGCGGCGAAATTGCTGCTTTGTTTCAACTGAGAAATGCTTATCTACACTTGAGACAATTTACACAGGCAAGAACTTTCTATCAACAGTGTCTAGAAATTGAACAACAAATAGACGATCGCTATTCTTCTGCTAGCACCTACCACCAGTTGGGAAGAGTTGCCCAACAATTGCGAGAATTTGAAGAAGCGCGACGCAACTACCAACAAGCTTTGGCAATCAAAATCGAATTTGACAATCGCTATTCTCAAGCCAGCACCTACCACCAGTTGGGATATATTGCCCAACAATTGCAGGAATTTGAGGAGGCACGACGCAACTACCAACAAGCTTTGATTATCAAAATTGAATCTGGCGATCGCTATTCTTCTGCCAGCACCTACCACCATTTGGGAATGCTTGCCCAAGAATTACGACAATTTGAGGAGGCACGACGCAACTACCAACAAGCTTTGACTATCAAAATTGAATCTGGCGATCGCTATTCCCAAGCACTCACTTACCACGCTTTAGGAACGCTTGCCCAACAATTGCGAGAATTTGACGACGCACGACGCAACTACCAACAAGCTCTAGCAACTTACATCGAATATGGAGATGGCTATGAACAAGCAGGCATATACTATAATTTGGGAACAGTTACCCAAGAATTGCGGGAATTTGACGAGGCACGACGCAACTACCAACAAGCTTTGGCTATCTACATCGAATATGGGAATGGCTATGAGCAAGCAGGCATGTACCATCATTTGGGAACAGTTGCCCAAGACTTGCGGGAATTTGACGAAGCACGACGCAGCTACCAACAAGCTTTGACAATTTACATCGAATCTGGCGATCGCTCCTCTTGTGCTGGCACTTACCATCATTTGGGAATGCTTGCTCAACAATTGCGAGAATTTGAAGAAGCGCGGCGCTATTACCTACAAGCTTTGGCTATCAAAATTGAATCTGGCGATCGCCCCCAAGATGTTACCTACCATAATTTGGGAACAGTTGCCCAAGAATTGCGAGAATTTGAGGAGGCGCGGCGCTATTACCAACAAGCTTTGGCAATTAAAATCGAATTTGGCGATCGCTCCTCTTGTGCTGGCACTTACCACGAGTTGGGAACAGTTGCCCAAGAATTACAGGAATTTGAGGAGGCGCGGCGGTACTACCTACAAGCTTTGGCAATTAAAATCGAATTTGGCGATCGCTCCCAAGGTGTTACCTACCACCAGTTGGGAATGGTTGCCGAAGATTTGCGGGAATTTGAGGAGGCGCGGCGCAATTACCTACAAGCTTTAGCTATCAATATCGAATTTGGCGATCGCTCCTCTTGTGCTAGAACTTACCATCAGTTGGGAACAGTTGCCCAAGAATTAGGAGAATTTGAGGAGGCGCGATGCAATTACCAACAAGCTTTGGCTATCGATATCGAATTTGGCGATCGCTATTCCCAAGCTAGCACCTATCACGAGCTCGGAAGAGTTGCTCAACAATTGCGTGAATTTGAGGAAGCGCGGCACAATTACCAACAAGCTTTGGCAATTAAAATCGAATTTGACGATCGCTATTCCCAAGCAATCACTTACCACGCTTTAGGAACGCTTGCAGAAGCAGAAGAAAACTACGTAGAGGCGAGGATTCATTTGCAGACAGCGTTGGAGATATATGTTGAGTATAAGGATCAATATTGGGCGGCGATCGCACGGGGGGCGTTAGAGGGATTACCAGAGTGATGTCAAATAGTTATATGAATATACTCCTAAGATAAGATTGCTGTATAGGTTAAGTAGTTGCCAAGGTAACAATTTATGACTCAAGCCATACCAAAACTAGTAACCTTTGAAGATTTTGCAGCATGGCGGCCTGAAGGCGGAAGATACGAATTACATGATGGGGTGATTGTTGAAATGGCACAGCCAGCGGGAGACCATGAGGATATTGTCGGATTTTTGGTTGAAAAAATTGCTGTTGAGTACGTTCGTAATGGTCTACCTTATTCCATCCCAAAAACAGCATTAGTCCAATCTCCTACTAGTCAGTCTTGCTATTCTCCAGACTTGCTATTACTCAACCGTCCTGCTTTAAAATTAGAGCCACTTTGGCAAAAATATTCTACAGTTAAATTTGCCGATTCCATTGTTTTAGCGATCGAAGTTGTTAGTACTAACTGGCGAGATGATTATCATAAAAAGCTAGGTGAATATGAGGAAATAGGGATAAAAGAATATTGGATTGTTGATTATTTAGCTATCGGTGGTAAAAAGTTTCTCGGTAATCCCAAACAACCCACTATCTCTGTTTACCAATTAGTTGACGGTGAATACCAAGTTACTCAATTTAGAGGCAATGAGCGCATCGTCTCGCCTACTTTCCCAGAATTAGATTTAACTGCCGAACAGATTTTTCAACCTTTCGGATGAATTCTGACGACTGACGCCAATATTGCTGTTTTGATAAAACAATAAGAGTTGCGATCGCTACCTTATCCCCCCCATCTCTCCCACTCACTGCAAGAGCTCAAACTACGTCAAAATTTAAATAAACGCGATCGCACTTACCAAAATGCAGATTACCCAAAGTCTTCATACAGCAATTCTCGTCACTGACTTAGAACGCTCCGAACACTTTTATGGCACAGTATTGGGATTAACCAAAATAGATCGTTCTCTTAAATACGCTGGCGCATGGTATCAAGTCGGCAACTATCAAATTCACCTCATAGTTGCACCAACTGTCCCCACTCAAAACCAAAACGAAAAATGGGGACGTAACCCTCACTTCGCCTTTTGTGTTGCTGACTTGGACGCCGCCAAACAAGAGTTGCTCGATCGTAATTATCCCATTCAACCTAGTGCCTCAGGTCGCCCTGCCCTGTTTATTCAAGATCCTGATGGGAATATTGTTGAGTTGAGTCAGCAGTGAGGGGGAGTCGGGAGATGCTTTCAAGGGCAGGTTTTTTGTTTAAGCAGATGAGAAAACTGTGGGACTTCTCCAAGGTTCAGGGAAGAAGCTACCAATAGGCAAAGGTTGACCGAGTAACAAGGCGACAATAATCTGAATAAAACCGCGTCGAAAACAACTTAAAAAACGAGTTGGTTTATGAGCTGGTGGTCGAGTACGTGCTATGTGAGTTGGTGGCAAGTCATCATAATTACTATCAGGAGGTGTAGTATCAGCCTCATTGCCAACACAGACCAGCCAGAAAGTGGCCCTTGGCGATGGCTGCGCCATCGCCATGTGTACCATCTAATTATTTGTAGTGCTTGTTCTAAACAAACGACTTGGTGGGTGGTGAGCAATCGCCAATGAATCGGTGCTTGACCTGGTGGCGAGTTAACTTCAACGGCTTCAACTGCGTAAAGCGTCACACTAGGAGGATAGTTCTGCCCATTCAATTTATCTGGACGTTGAATTGTCACCATTGCACGGCGCACAACTAACAATGCTTCTCTTGCGGTTCTACCAATGCGTGCATCTGCTGGGACATCTACTGTGTAAGTTCCCTCACTGGGTTGCTGGTTTAAGTATTGATAAAGTGATGGGGTTTTTCCCACCAGGCGACGGTCAATGCGCGCTCTGACCAACACATGATTATCTCGATTTGCGAGTGTCGCAAATTCCTCATACATATCACTTTCTCGGTCGCCGATATGAGCGATCATTTTGGCTTCCCCAACACTGATGCACCGTTGAGTTTCATCTGCTGAACGCAGCCATTTGTATGATTCTTTCTCCTCTATTGGCAATTGGCTATAGTTTCGTTCATGCTTATCTTGATGGTTGATATCTCTAGTCCACAGTTTGACTGTGCTTATCCCCAAGGGAAATCCATTTTCTGCATCTAATACTAGTGTTGGATGAATATAAAATCCTACATCTGTGTTATTTCCTACTACACCGACATCCAAGGCTTTCAACCTGCCTGCATGAGATTGCAAGTTAATTTCGCTCGTATCACTGATAGCTAATATATGCTTTCCTGCTACCTGTAACACGCAGCGATCTGATAGGCTTCGTACTAATTCCCCTACTGTCACATTCTGATTCTCCAAAAACCGATAGTATCCTACTTGTTCGGCTGTATTTTTACTTATTTGTCGAATGCTTACTGATTGATGTTTTCCCATCACTTCGTACAATGCTGCCCCCTTTTAGAGAGTCTTGGGTCTCCAAATGCTTTTCCCTCAACTGCTTGCGTGTGTATTTTGATTGGATTTTCCACCGCCTTTTACTCCCCACAACTCCTGCTCTTATTACTTTACTTGGACTTGTGTGTACACCGTAGCTTGCTAAGGGGAGGGGAGCGTTTGCTGTCTTCAAATGCGGGGTGGGGTTCTTTATTTTGGATTTATGCAAGAGGTCTATTTTGCTCACCGTGCCGATATACTTGAATTGAAAATTTTTGAAAATCGCCCTTTGCCTGTACCTAATCATTTAATAGGTGTACAATCAAAATAACAGATTTATCTCATAAGTCTTGGGTAATAGAGAATAATATGTTTAGTTAACTATTACCGATGATTAATATTTATTTAAATCTGCTAAAAATTGTCAATTAATAATATATAAAAAATGAAAAAGTCATTCGCAATTAGAGCAGAATTACTTTATCAAAAGCTGAAAGAATATTGGCGATCGCCTAATCGTTGGTTTTTAGATACACCAGAAAGAGCACTGTTAGATGCTTACGAAGCAGCCGAGAGAATTAAAAACATTGAAATTGAGCATTTTGATGGTAAAAAAATCTCTTCTGCTTCCGGAAAATATACTGAAAATGTCATGTCTTATTGGCAAGTATACCTTGATAAAAACTTAAGTATTATCAAAATTAGACTGGCAGAATTCACACTGAGTCGGACAATTATCGATATCTCTAATTCTGCTTTATTAGAAAAATTGCACGTTATTGATGAAATTGTAGAAAAGTACGCCATCAAAAATGAAGTCATTGATTCTCAATCGCGGCAAATTAAGCAAACCAAAACCAAAAATCTGCCAAACTTGCCTGATATCAATGAAATTAAAAGTACATCTCCATTTCAAAAGACTGGAGTCTTTCCTGGGTCTATTGGTAGAAGTATTAATGTAATTAAAGGAGATCTTTCACCCCATGCAGAAGAAAATTTTACCAGAAATTACCGATTATCTAGAAATAGAACAAGAATTGCCCTAAGATTTTTCCTGATCCTAATTCTTGTACCGCTGGTAACTCAGCATTTATCTAAAGAAATATTAGTAAATCCTATAGTAGAAAAAATCCGAGGAGAGAATACAACTCAAATTTTCATTAATTCTGACATGGAAAAAGAGGCTCTCCAAGAATTACGTAATTTTCAAGCAGCATTAAGATTTCAATATTTACTGGGAGCACCACAATTATCATCCGAAACCATACAAGAAAGAATCAAAGACAAAGCATCGGAAATATCTGAAGAATTTCGCATTAAAAGTAATAGCAGCATTAGTAATATTTTTGCTGACTTAATATCACTAATTTCTTTTGCCTTAGTTATCAATTTCAGTAAAAAAGAGATTGTGGTTGTTAAGTCTTTTATAGATAATGTTGTTTACGGACTTAGCGATAGTGCAAAAGCCTTTTTAATTATTCTGTTTACAGATATATTCGTAGGATTCCACTCCCCGCATGGATGGGAAATTGTTCTAGAAGGATTCTCAGAACATTTAGGTTTGCCAGCCAATAACAGCGCAATATATTTATTTATTGCTACATTTCCTGTAATTTTAAATACTATCTTTAAATACTGGATATTCCGATATCTAAGTCGCTTATCTCCGTCAGCATTAGCTACATTAAAAGAGATGGATGAATAATTATAATAATTCAGAATTCAGAATTTAGAATTAATAAGACTTGGGTATCTAGGGTCAATAATTTGAATAAAATGTACTAATCCAGATGACAAGCCTTTATCTTTATATATAGGGTTGTCCCCTTGTACCCTTGTTTTTGTGAGACGTAGTATGGATTTTGAAAGCAAAGCTAAGACTTCAAGTGCTACAAATAATATAGATTTTGCTGAACCAACTACCACTCGTAAGCCACTAGAATTGCTGCGAGATACTGAAGCTTTGTTACGCCGCCCAACTGTAGCAACGCTAGTGCCGATTTTACCACCAAAACTCAGTAATAGGTTGCAAACAGCCTCATCTTTAGCAGATGACTCTTTTAAAAATCTGTCAGAAATTGACCTAGACAATATTAGTGATTTTGAACTGCGACCTGCGCGAATTAGTCTTGGCTTAAGCTTTATTGGTTTTGGAGCGCTGATGATATTAGTACTTTTGTTGTACTTAAACACTTTGCATCCAGAACTCAATGCAATAGAGCAGATTCGGCAATACTGGTATCAATATGTTTGGTTTGTCAGTTTAGGTATCACAGGAATGTTTATGCTAGGCCGTGAAGCCATGCGTCCGGCCCCAAAACGCCGAAAATGAGGAGATTTTATACATGAATCACGATGCTTTTATTGTTCCACCAGGTTCAAAGATTTCTTTGAAAAAAAACTATGACCCAGGTTATAAAACTGATTTTTATCAAAAAGGCGATGCTCTAACTAAATTAAAAGCAGATATTGAACGACTAGCAAATTACCAAAATATTCTTTACGCTCAAAATACTTATGCCTTGTTAATTATTTTTCAGGCTATGGATGCTGCTGGTAAAGACAGCACAATTAAACACGTGATGTCTGGTGTAAATCCACAAGGATTTCAGGTATTTAGTTTTAAGGGGCCGAGTACAGAAGAATTAGATCATGACTACCTGTGGCGAACAACGAAGGCTTTGCCAGAGAGAGGTCGAATTGGTATATTCAACCGTTCATACTATGAAGAAGTTTTAGTGGTTCGCGTCCATCCAGAAATGCTCAAAAAGCAGCAACTACCAAATTTTCCTGAAGGAAATCAGATATGGAAACAGCGTTTTCAAGAAATTAATAATTTGGAAAAATATTTAGTAGATAATGGTGTAATTATTTTAAAGTTTTTTTTAAATGTTTCCAAATCAGAGCAGAAAAAGCGATTTTTAGAAAGGATTGACTTGCCGGAAAAAAATTGGAAATTTTCAGCTAACGATGTCCGGGAAAGAGCTTTTTGGAATGATTATATGGATGCCTATGAAGAAGTTTTTAATCACACTAGCACAAAATGGGCACCGTGGTATATTATTCCTGCCGATCGCAAATGGTTTACACGCTTGGTAGTTGCCGATATCATCTGCACAAAACTAGAAAAACTAAATCTAAAATACCCGACAGTTACAGAAGAACATAAACAGCAACTTTTAGAAGCAAAACGCATTTTGGAACAGGAAGATTCTTGAAGTTCCGCTAAGAGTTCAGTCAGGGCGATCGCTCTCTACCCTGACTGCACTGAAACAGAACGTAGAGTTACCAAGGCCCCCAAATAGCAAAGGTTATTCCTGGACTCTGCATGTTGACAAACATTGTCTGACCGTCAAGGGAGAAGCAAACCCCAGCGAACTCTGATGTATTAAGAGCATTCTTGGCAAACTTGTAAAGGCTGCCACTGGAAGTGATGCCGAGAATATAATCCGTTCCATCCCCATCCTCACAGAGAAAGATGTCCCGGTTGGGGACAACCACAATATTGTCTGGATTGTCTAGGACACCAGAATTGTTGGGTTCAATATAGAGTTCAACAGTATTGTTAGTGGGCGAATAACGCCAGATCTGCCCATCTCCAGAACTACCTCCACTCTTACAAGTGAAGTAGACATAACCACCACCATAAAAGATGCCTTCTCCACCTGAAAACCTGGCAGCACCTTTGTTATACCCTTCTGTTCTGACGGTATCAGTAGTGGGATCGGGATTGGTAATTTGTACCCATTCCACTGCTCTAGGCGTATTTTTTGGGAAACCGGTAGCTGTGTTAATTCCAGACAACCCTGTAATCTTTAAGGCGTATAGCAAGCCTCCAGCACTGAGATTGTTGCTTTGGTTGGGAATGAAGCGGTAGAACAGCCCGTTCCCCTGGTCTTCAGTCATGTAGATATACCTTGTGTTGGGATCTACAGCAGCAGCTTCGTGATTAAAACGCCCCATTGCGGTTAACGGGACGGGGGTGACAAAAGTTGTTGCGCTACTGGGAACTTCAAACACATAGCCATGCTTCTTGCTGTTATTGGTTTCAAAGGTTTCCTCACAGCTTAACCAAGACCCTGAAGGGGTAGGGCCGCCGGCACAATTACGAATGGTTCCTGCTAAAACTCCCCGATGTTCTATCAAAGTGCGGGAAGTACTAACAACCAATTTAGTGCAACCGCCCCTTGCATTTGAGTTGTACTTGCTGCCAGTAGGAGCGCCCAAACCATTGCTAGAACTGGGAGTGAGTTCGTGATTGCGAATTAGAATTGTATTGCCATTGGAACCTGCAAAAGCACCCATACCATCGTGACCGCCGGGTACTTGATAACCATCATTCATCGTTTGACCTGTTTCGGATAGTCTGCGATAAGTGAATCCAGCTGGCAAATCTAATACTCCGTTGGGATCGGGCACTAAATTCCCGTAGGGGCCCGCAGCGATCGCCGGTTTAGCATAAAAGGCTTGCAAAGGAGATAGAAGAACAGCACCTGTAGCCGATGCCCCTGCCAAGGTAAAAAACTCACGTCTAGATAGATTCAATGTATGCTCCCGAATATTTTTGATGAGGCTTAATTTGTTGCAAATAGCCAGCCTCAATTATCTAGGATGAGCAGTTTATTTGAATTTAATAGGAGGTTAAAAACAGTTTATTTAAGAGATTTAATTAATGTCAGAAATATATAAATTTCTAATAGCTTTTTTTGGGTAAAAAAAGAATTAAACTAAAAGTTTGCCAGATTATAAAAGCGTATCGAACAGAAGTGTTGCTCGTTCTCTATTTCCTTTTAACGCTAAAACTCTGAATTCTGCTGTAAAATCAGTTTGCTGAAGTACTCAGCAAAATTGCAATTCTATAGTTTTGTGATGTGCTTACTCAGTTACCGACTATTAATGCCCTGAAACAGCCCACGAGTTCTGCTTGGATCGAACAAGCGATCGCTAACTTAGATATCATCTTACTCGACCACTCCCACTGCGAACGTAAAGCCGCAGGTGTGGCCTTGAACTTTATGTTCCGCTACCCTTCTAATACTAAAATGGTGCGGGAACTCACAGCGATCGCCCGCGAAGAACTAGAACACTTCGAGCTAGTTAACCAATGGCTAGAACGGCGGAATATTCCTTTGGCTCCCTTACCACCACCTCCTTACGGCGCGGGTCTAAAAGCTGCTGTACGTCCTCAAGAACCCCAGCGATTTTTAGATTCCTTACTAGTCACTGGCTTAATCGAAGCTCGCAGCCACGAACGCCTGGGATTATTAGCTGCTCACTGTCCAGAGCCAGAATTAGCAAAATTTTATCGCGGCCTCATGGCGTCCGAAGCGCGTCACTACGGTATATATTGGGTTTTAGCTGCTACTTACTTCGACAAAGAAATTGTCATGCAACGCCTTGATGAATTAGCAATTGTTGAAAGTGAGCTGCTGGCGACTTTGCATCCAGAACCTAGAATTCACAGTTAGTAGACCAAGGCCACTATGAAGCTTCAACTAACACACTTGAGACTGCTTGTCTCCAACTACAAAGATTCTTTTTTGTTCTACCGAGATTTGCTAAAATTTGATGTCGATTGGGGAGATGAAAATAGCGGATATGCTGAGTTTAATAGCGGACATCTCAAACTCGGTTTGTTCAAACAAGAATTAATGGCTCAAGTAGTCCCAAGAATCGATCAGCCTTCGTATGTTGCCAGTCGAGATAGAATTGTTTTGATTTTCGCAGTTGATAACGTAGATGAGGTCTATCAACAAGTCAAAGATAGTAATGCAACTGTCGTCACCGAACCAATAGACCGTCCAAATTGGGGAATCCGCACAGCCCATTTTCGCGATCCTGATGGAAATTTAATCGAAGTTTACAGCAATTTGGGAATTGTTAGTTAAAAGCAACTCACAAAATTTTAGATTTCAAATTTTGGATTTTGGATTGAAGAATAACTCAGAATTCAGAATTCAGAATTCAGAATTAAGAGCGTGAGGGATTCAAAACCGCCACTAATTGTAGATCGCTAAATCGTTCGCGTAGCGTCTCAAAAGGAGAAGATTTAGTGGGGGAATTAAACCCACTTACTCATTCGCCAACCGCATAGAATTAAATTCTGAATTCTGGCTCCTGACTCTTGAATTCTTTACTTGTTAAAAATTCAAAGTTTATAGCAGTTGAAGCATAGTTTATGTCCTAAACTGCTCAAAAACCCCATACATCCCAAAGACTTTATTTGCTCATTTCCTATTACCTTTTCCCTGCTCTAAAAAAATATAAAAGCAGAAACTTGAAAAGCCAACCATAGCATTAATCTAAAATATAAAATCCAAAATTGTTTAACTCTTTGTTGGCATTTTTGATTCAAACAAACGCACAGGTTTAGTCTGCAAATTAGAAGCAATTGAACTTACTCGGTCTACCACAGAAATCATATATTTGTAATCTGGTACTTGTCCGTTGGGTACATAGCCAACTTCTTGAGCTAAACCTGAAGGTAACTCGCTCATTACTTTGCGGATGAATTCCTGACGGTTGCGCTCTACATTAGGCCCAATCAAAACCACACCCAGTGGTACATAGTGGGGATCTTTAAAGAGTACGCGAAATTCCGTCGGACTAAACTGTGAAGCGTGGAGACTCAAATCAGCCTCCGAAATTGCACAGGCGTTAGCTTTTCCTTGAGCTACGAATTCCAGCCCTGCTTTTGGTGTGGGTGCAAACAATATTTCAGCCAGTGTTGTACCATAAAGGTTGTAAAGAGGAAAATAATATCCTGTCGCCGAACCTAACTGACCTAAAGCCACTATTTGATTTTGTAGTTGTTTTAATTCAGATATTGAACTGTCCTTGCGAACAACAAAAATTGAACGCAAATCACTAATACCTACTAAAGGAAAAAAAGGAACATATTGGTAACGTGCCATCGCAATAGCCGCTAAACCCGGTGGCGCAAAGACCAACGACCAAGCACGTGCCTCAAGGCGTTCGACGGCTTTGTTTTCATTAAAAGCAGGCTCTAATTGAATATATGAGTTTGTTTTTTCTCCCAGATAAGTATTGAATTTAGCATATTGGTTAATTATTTGTTCGCCTCCACCATAGTTAAGAACGCCAATAGTTAACGGGCCTTCAAACTTCCGCCTTTGTTGACAACTAGCAAATGCCAAACCTAGCAGATTAAACAGAAATAAACGACGGGAAAATCGCGAAACCATCACTAATTATGATTGAGAAAATAACTTGGCTTAAAAAACTAATTTAAATAAACTTATTTACAGGTTAAATAAGGTAAATTACAACAAAAAATTAATATTTATTAATTCAGCGATCGCCAGTTTTGTAATCGGTATAAATAGATATTAAACAAGCTTATATACCACCTTCGTTGCTTAGGTCATGTTAAACAACATTACGTTAAAAAACTTAAAAATAGGTGCTAAATTTAATCTACTTTTAATATTAGTTTTCATCGCCAGTATTTTGGGAAGCGGCCTTGCCTTATCCAGTTTACTTCAGGCCAGAGCGCAAAATGAAGTAACTTCTCAAGCGCAGATTCTCATCCAAATGGTGAATGCAGTTAGAAACTATACACAGGTTCGGATAGATCCCTTATTAGAACCTAGACTAGAAACCAATCCAACATTCATGCCTGAAATAGTGCCAACTTTTTCCTCAAAAGAGGTTTTTGAAAATTTTCGCAAAAAGCCTGAATATAAAAACTTTTTTCATAAAGATGCGACACTTAACCCCACAAATCTAGCAGATAAAGCTGATAGCTTTGAAACTGAACTTGTAGAGCGTTTTCGCAACGAAGCAAAGACCCTAGAAATTACTGGCTTTCGCAGCTTACCAGAAGGCGAGGTATTTTACATTGCCCAACCACTCAAGATTACACAGCAGCAATGTTTACGATGTCATTCTACACCAGAGCAAGCTCCTAAGAGTCAATTAGCAACTTATGGTTCTGAAAATGGTTTTGGCTGGAAACTGAACGACATTGTTTCCGCTCAAATAATTTCTGTTCCTTCAGAAGAAATTTTTGCCAATGCCAAACGTACTTGGATATTGATTATGGGGCTTTTGATTGCTATCTTTGCACTTATAATTTTCTTGATTAATTTTTTAATCAAAAAAGCTGTAATTCAAAGAATCAAAAGAATCGAAAAAATCGCACAAAGAGTCAGCACTGGTGACATGACTGCTGATTTTGAAGAGATATCTAATGATGAAATTGGTGGATTAGCAGAAGCATTTAATCGTATGAAATCCAGCTTAAGAATAGCTATGGATATGCTGAATAATCAGAGTTAAAGATTTATGGGCATGGGGCATGGGGCATAGGGCATGGGGCATGGGAGATGGGGAGTTTGGGGAGAGAGGGGAAATTAAAAAAGCTTCCCACACCTAACGAGCTTGCCCCATCCTCCCACACTCCCTGCTTGCCCAATGCCCAATGCCCAATGCCCAATGCCCAATGCCCAATGCCCCATGCCTAATTCAAGAAAGTAAACGTTGTTCAAATTGTAAGGCTTTTTTAGCTTCGGGAATTTTTGAGGCTAAAATTTTTACTAGTTCTGCACGAGAAATTTGTCCAGAAGATTTAACAGTTTTTTGGACTAAAAATTTAGCTATCGGGCCAATTAAATCAGCCAACTCACGTTCGCATTTTTCCACAAATTTGTCGCTGATGACTTCTTCTTGGTTTGGTAAATTATTTGGATTAATTTCAGAGCGATCGGATTTAACAGTTAATTCTTGTATGAAAGTAGGTTTCTCAAATAGAAATCTTGTTTTATTGTGAAAATCAATAAGTTGATTTCCTCGCAGATGAAGTTCCAATCGACTAATTAATTCTTCGTAGTTGCCTGCTGAGGCTGCAACTTGTTGGAGTAATCTTGGCGCAACAGGGCCGACCAATTCCAAGAGAATTTTTTCTAAGCGATTGTAATTTTCTGGAGACAAAATAAAAGCAGACGAATATGCAATTGAATTTTCTTGAGAAAGCGAAACTTGAGGGGGTTGGATAAAATCTGAAGGTTGAGTTGATTGGGCTTCTACTTTACTATCAAGATGCTCAAGCACCTCTAAAACTTCGGCCGCAGACTGATAGCGTTGTTTAAAGTGGTGTAGCACCATCTTAGATAGCACAAATGCCAATCCAGAGCTAACATTAGCTTGATGCTGCCAAGAGATTTCTCCTGTATCTGGGTCTTCCTCAAAGTTTGTCGGATGTATACCTGTTAACGCTTGGATAGCAATAATGCCCAAGGAATAAATATCACTGTTAGGGCGAGGCTTACCTTGTCCCTGTTCTGTAGACATGTATCCTGGGGTGCCAATGATAATACTAGCCGTAGTTTGCCCTACAACTGTAAGTAGTTGAGTTTCCATTTGTTTGACAGCACCAAAGTCAATCAGCACTAACTTACCGTCTTGTTGCCGCCTAATTATATTGTCTGGCTTGATATCTCGATGAATAACGTTATGGCTATGAATAAATTGCAGAATACCCAATATTTGTTTGAGGAGTTGAATTACTCGATCTTCTGTCCAACGTCCGTTGGGAGGTAGTTCTGGTTTGAGAGTATGCCCTTCAATGAAATCTTGCACCAAGAAAAATTCTTGGTTGTGTTCAAAATAGGCTAAAAGCCGAGGAATTTGGTCATGAGTTCCAAGTCTTTCTAGTGTTTCTGCCTCACTAGTAAATAGCCGTCTGGCAGTTTGGAGAAATTCAACGCTGCGAGTGGCTGGCTTGAGGTGTTTGACTACGCATTTCGGAAAACCAGGCCTGTGGGTATCTTGGGCAATGTAGGTTTGACCGAACCCTCCTCCACCTAAAACTTGAAGGACTTGGTAACGTCCATCTAATAATTGTCCTAGCATTGTGTTACTTGCTTAAGTCCTCAAATTAATCTTGGCACAACTACCAGCTTTAGAAAGATTTTTGAAAAAGGAACTATGTAACTAGTGTTGGAATTCCAAAGTTTTTTGAGGATTTTACTACAAGTTTCTGACTCCCTAAACTCCAAATCGGCTTAACACCATATTATTGTTGAAGCTTTAAACTTCTTAGAAATCTGCACTACGGCTACTTTTAAAATACTTGCTAGTTGCAAAACTACGCCCACTTATGATTATGCAATTTTATTTACAAAATAAGTGATTCCTCTAAAGTTCAATTTGTAGGCTACTGGTGCTGTGGCAACTTCCGCCGATTTGGAATTGGGATCGACACGATAACTAACGCCACGATACATTAAATTATAAGCTGGCCCAATTTGAGTAACTGGTTGAAACGGCTGTTGTGTTTTTTTGCTGCCAACTTTACTTGGGTTATATTCATAGCTCAGACCACGATAGTAAAGTTTCATAAATTTTGCCTCTTGAATAACTCTTGTTCAATAATGTTGATGAATTATCAGAGGTTCATTAGATAGTTATGCAAACTTTTTCAGGAACTGGTTAAACAATTAGTCGTCTTGAGGGCATGGGGCAAGCAGGAAGTGTGGGAGGGGTGGGAGGATAGGGAGGATAGGGAAGAAATCTTTCCCCCCTTTCTCCCCACACTCCCCACACTCCCCCATCTCCCCATCCCGTCATCTCCCGTATGCCTACCCTTTTCATTCTGGGGTAACGTGGTTAACAATGGGTTGAATGTTTTTTAAATGATTCAATCTTATGCCTAGAACTCCAAATGAATACGCCGTATACCTCCTACTGGAAACCGGCCACCGGGAAGAAGTACGTTTTCCTACTATTCAAGAGTTTCAAAAGTGGTATAGTGGCGAACTTGTGCCAAAATCTGCTTCAAGTGACTTTATTAGCGTCCCGATCAAGAATATTCAGGGGGAGTATATGGTAGTACGTCCTTCTCGGATCGTGGCAATTCGGGTAGAACCAGTTTTTAGTTCCAGCGTTGAAAGATTCAACTAAATGATGAGAAAAACCCTTGCTTTGCTTTCCTTGAGTTTGGGAATTGCCTTTGTAAATCCTTTTTTGTCGGGTGTTGCTCAAGTTCCTAATTTACAGCCCTTGCCAATACCGACTACTCCCGAACTACCGCCTCTGCCAGCACCAACTACCCCTGAGTTTACGCTGCCGCTAAAACCAACGGCCATCGGAGGTAATTGTACGGTGCGGCAGAGTTGCTTGGGTTGGGATGACCAACTTTGGGGCCAAAGGGGTAAAACAGGCGATCGCCTTGCTCTATTGGCTTCTATTGACAACAGTTTGCGTTACTTAGCCAAGGATGAAGCGATCGCAGCATATCAAAATTATCCCATCAAGGAAATTACGCTCGATCGCGTCCGCCGCAGTTTATTACGTTTTCGCCAACTGGTTGTCAGTTCTAAGTCTCCAGCGCAATTACAAGCTGCTGTCCAACGGGAGTTTGATTTTTACCAGTCTGTGGGCAATGATGGCAAGGGTACTGTTAAATTCACTGCCTACTACGAACCTGTTTACACCGCTAGCCGTGTCAGGACTGCAACATATAAATATCCGCTTTATCGGCTACCACCTGATTTCAGCCAATGGCCGAAACCCCACCCCAAACGAATTGATTTGGAAGGAGAGGATGGTTTGCTAGGCAATAAAAGCCAACTAAGCGGTTTAGAAATACTTTGGTTTCGCGATCGCTTAGATGCATATATGATACATATCCAAGGTTCTGCCCAAATTAAATTAACTAATGGCAAAACTACGTCTGTTGGTTATGCAGGTGGAACCGATTACCCTTGGACTAGTATTGGCAAAGAACTAGCCAAAGATGGCAAACTGCCCTTAGAAGGTTTGACAATGCCACGTTTGATTGCTTACTTCCGGCAAAAACCCCAGGAGTTAAATAATTATCTGCCACGCTGGGAAAGATTTATTTTCTTCCAAGAAACAGGTGGTAGACCAGCTACCGGCAGTATTCATGTGCCAGTAACACCAGAACGTTCCATTGCCACAGATAAGTCTCTCATGCCTCCGGGAGCGCTAGCCCTAATTTATAACTCATTTCCCTACCCCGCCACTGGTGGCAAACTCGAAAGGCGCACAGTCAGTCGCTTTGTCCTTGACCAGGATACAGGAAGCGCCATCAAAGGCCCAGGACGAGTAGATTACTTTATGGGATCTGGGAAATTAGCAGGCGATCGTGCTGGCATCACAGGCGGTAATGGTTCGCTATATTATCTATTGCTCAAAGAATAAAGTTAGAAGTTAGGAGTTTAAAGTTAGGAGTTAGGAGTTATCAATTCATAGTTTATAACTCCTCACTCCTCACTCCTCACTCCTCACTATTCATAACTCCTCATTCCTAACTCTTAACTCTTAATCCTAATACGGCGGATAAGCAAAATCATCTTCATCAGCATACACATAAGAACTAGAAACCCCTGCCATTGCCATTTTGGGCGTTTCTGATTTTACAGGTTCCTTGCCAAATTCTTTGTATTCTTCAAAAGTCTTGCAGATAATTGCAGACTCCAGAGAATCCGAAGCAATTAAATATTGTGTTAAAGTTCCCACCGTTGGATGTTTGTAATCTACAGTTGAAGCTACTAAAACTGTATTTGGTTCAATACCTCTTTCTTCACACTCAATTATCGGGCAAAAAATTCCGTGAGCGTGGAATAAAGGCCCTTTTGGTGTCAAGGGTTGCTTGCGATAAACAGCATAAGCCTTTTCTAATTCAGCAACGAATCCACTAACTACTTTCCCTTGTTGGAAGTCGCAGTAAGTTTTGCTGAAACTTGCTCCGGCTGCACCATTGAGTGTTAATTGTAGTGGTGATTGATGTAAAAACTTTTTATTCTCTCCCACTATAAAAATTAAATAACGAGTAAAGGTTTTAAATTTAAGTTTGTCTGCTAAAAAAGCATCATAGTTATCTTTAAGCGTACCCAGTTTGAGACCCGTTTCTCGATCTTTGACAGACAATGGCCCCCGCCGCACTATAGGAATCATATTTGATTTCTGAAAAAACTAAGAGATAATACTGAGGTGTGTATCTGTCTAAGAACGAACAATGATAAACCAGGATCTACAAGCCGCGATCGCAGAACTACAAGAATTTATAGATGATCGCCCAGATGCGCGTGAGGTAAGGAAAGCTTTGGCAGTTAAACTGGTTTATCAAGGTTACAAGTATGAAGAAATTCAAACAATTTTAGATGTGTCACTTGGTTCGATAACAAGCTGGAAACAAGCCTACGAGGAATATGGAATTTCGGGGCTGCACTTGAACCACAAGGGAAGAAAAGGCTACTTAACTGCTCAACAACGAGAAGAAATCTTAAGTTGGTTGCAAACAAAGGAGTGTTGGGAACTTGGCGAACTCGAATATAAATTGGCTTTTGAATACGATCTAACTTATGAATCAAAACGGAGCTATTACGATTTATTTGATGCGGCAGGAATTAGTTGGAAGAAAACTACTTCTTTGAATCCAAAAGCTGACGAGGACGCTGTTGCTGCAAAAAAAAAAGAGATTGAAACACTGTTGGCAAGGCATCGGGAGGAAATCGAGACAGGAAAGTTAAAAGTATTACTGCTTGATGAATGTCATTTAATGTGGGGAGATTTAAGCGGATATGTTTGGGGAAGAACTGACCAAGAGATAGCAGTGAGAGTTGTTAATGTACGAGATAAACAGACATACTACGGGGCAGTTGACTATTTGAAGGGAGGCTTACTGCTCAAAGCATATAACGCAGGTAACTCAGAAAATACGATTGATTATCTACGTTATTTATTAGATCAGTCGCCCAACCAAAGATTACTTCTTTTTTGGGATGGTGCTTCTTACCATCGTTCACATCTGGTTCAAAACTTTTTAGGCGAGATAAACCTTGGTTTGTCTCAAGAACACTGGAAAATTCATTGTGTTCGCTTTGCCCCTAATTGCCCATCACAAAATCCAATTGAGGATATTTGGTTACAAGCTAAAACTTGGGTACGGCGTTTCTGTGCTTTGATTCCTTCGTTCTCTCATCTCAAATGGATGTTTGAGTGGTTTCTCCGAGACACTACCTTTGATTTTGCCACTCTTCAAATGTACGGAGCTTTTTCAGAAATCAAATACTAGTCCTATATAACTAAGCGTGGGGTCGTACTCATAAACACAGTTTCTACTCCAGAGCTAAATTCATGCTCTACTTGCTGCCAATTTTCATCTGGTACAAAGCCGACAGCATTGGCATTGTCAAGCTTCAGCGCCAAACCGTAAGATTGCATACCATCTGCGCCATACCGAGGATTAATCATCTGACACCAGGGGATGACTTGAGAAGGCGGTGCATTGAATTTCTCGTCTTCAAAGTCGAAATTAGCAGATGCTTTCATCGTTTTAGGCTATCAAAGTGTTTTCAAAGAACAAGTTTATCGGCAGGAAGCAGATTTTGGTGAGACAGTTATGTGCTGTCCTCAAGTTTAGAAACAACTACGTTACGGTTAGTCCAAAGCTATGGTATAATATATAGCTGCGAAGGACTGTCGAACGTCACGCCAAACTGCCATAGTAGTTTTTCCAGAGTAAGGCAGAATCAATCTATGTTGCAATCCCTGTTTCGTTTTTTAACAACAGTCATTTAGTTATTAGTCACTAGTCATTGGTCATTAGTCATTGGCCAAACAGGTCGGCTATTGGGAGTGTTGACTGTTAATTGTTGACTGAAGGGTTAAAAATTATTCTCCCTTGTCCCCCTTGTCTCCCTTGTCCCCCCATCTCCCCACTCCCCCAAACTCAAAGCAGCGAGGGCCTTCAAATCAGGAACTTCCAAGTCAGGTTGACTGACTGCTGATACACTAGCACCAGTTCCTTGTTGACCAGCTCGACGGTTCACCCAGACTGTCGATAGTCCGAGAGATTTGGCTGCAACGATATCATGATAAACACTAGCCGCAACGTGTAATATTTCTTCCAAGGGAAGATTAATTCTCTCAATAGCAACTGTGAAGTTATTTAAGGAAGGTTTGTAACTTTTTGCCTGTTCTGCTGTGATTATTTCATCGAATTCCACCTTTAAATGCTTTGCTGAGAAAGCGAACAAATCGTCATCTATATTTGATATAATTACTAGCTTAAACTTTTGCTTGAGGGTTTTAAGTGCCTCAACGGTATCCGAGAAAGGTTGCCAATACTCAATTGAATCAGCAAGTGAATTTATCTGGTGATTAGTTGGCTCAAATCCTATTTTTTCACCAAGTTTTTCGACTACTCTCTTCAAAACTTCTCGATACTTGATGTATTCTCCTTGTTGAATTTCTGCTTCCAATTGAGCAAAAAGTTTCAGAATTTGATTGTCATCTAAATTTTGGTTGTGTGCCAGCAGAACTGGCTTGAGCGCTCCTAAGATACCGTTCTCCCAATCGATTAAGGTTCCATAGCAATCGAAGGTAAAAGCTTTGTACTTATTGAAATCAATCACGTTTTTATACTCCGGAGTTTAATTAATTGCTTTGAGTTTTCACAAGCCAAAAAGCTGATAAATTCATCGAATTTTCGCCATATCTGGCACTCTTAAATTTTCTAAAAATTTTTTTGTATCAAATTAGACTTTAAATATATACACAATAAAATACCAAATTCTGTCAAGATAACTAAGTAGAACGGTACAAAAAAACTAAACTATGTAAAGAAAAACAAAGTAAGCTAAAAGCCTGATATTTACAGTATCGTATGCGATATTGACAATAAATATTTAGTTAAGTCTACGTGTGTGAGATAATCTTACAAGACACAGGAAAGTATTCCTAAGATAGTTTGTATGGATGCTAAATCTGAGGATATAAAAGCAGATACCAGTAAAGAATTAAACTCAACTGAACAGCAATCTTATAGCAAGCCATCGAGACCTTTTTTGGTAGCAGAGGCAGTGGTTAAAATCCTAGAAAATCTGGGAGTTGAGTATGCTTTTGGGGTTTCGGGAGGTGCGATCGCCCCACTGTGGGCCGCACTACACCAAAGTTCCATTCAAATGTTGCACTTTCGCCACGAAGCCGGAGCCGCTTTTGCGGCTACTGAAGCGTACTTTGCTAGCGATCGCCCAGTTGTGGTGTTCGCTACCACAGGCCCAGGAATTACCAATGTTTTGACAGGGTTGCTAGCTGCTCGGTGGGAAGGCGCTAAAGTGATTCTTGTGTCAGCTTCAACTTCCGCACCACAGCGAGGACGTTGGGCTATCCAGGAAACCAGCAGATACACTATGCCTAGTGGAGGTATTTTTACTTCCGGTTCAATATTCCATTACGCAACTACTCTTGAATCCAGCAATGAACTTCCAGAAATTTCTCGAAGGCTTGCCCTCGGACTAGCACAACCGGGAGGATTTGTAGCCCATTTGAGTATTCCTACAAACATCCAGACAAGTTCGCTAAACATATCTTTGCCAGAAGTAAATCTGTCTCGCGGTATGGCAACAGTAACCCAAGAGACAATCGCAGAATGCGCCCAGTTGCTATCTGAAGGTTCTTTTGCGATCTGGTTGGGCTTCGGGGCACGAGGGGCGGCAAAAGAAATTCGCCAGCTTGCTGAGAGGACTGGTGCTGCTGTCATGTGTTCGCCACGGGGTAAGGGTATCTTTCCTGAAGACCATCCTCAGTTCGTAGGTGTCACAGGCTTTGGTGGACATGAGTCAGTTTTGAGATATATGCACGAGCAACGTCCAAGGCGCGTGCTAGTGCTGGGAACACGTCTTGGTGAATTCACCTCCTTTTGGAACCCTTTAATGGTTCCTTGTCAGGGGTTTGTCCATGTTGATATCGATCCGGAGATACCAGGAACAGCCTATCCATGTGCCAAGACTTTTGCCATCCAATCCGATGTGGGAGTGTTTGTCAAAGCATTACTGAAGTATTTTCCTCATTCCTCTGGGATATCAAAAATTCTACCTGTGCCGATATTTAACCGCCATGCCATGAAGCCACGTATCGGCAGTCCAGTACGACCAGAATTGCTAATGAATGTAATTCAACAAGTAATAGTTGATGGAAGTAATGCATTAGTGATGGCAGAGTCAGGGAACTCCTTTGCTTGGGTAATTCATCTGCTGCAATTTAGTACGCCAAATCGTTACCGCATCAGTAATGGATTTGGGTCTATGGGGCATTTTGTTACAGGTGTAGTGGGTGCTGCTTTGGCCCGAAAAAGCAAGGCTGTTGCCATTGTGGGAGATGGTGCAATGTTGATGAACAGTGAGGTAAACACGGCTGTGAAATATCAAGTTCCAGCCGTGTGGATTGTACTCAATGATGGGCGCTACAACATATGCCAACAGGGAATGGCATATCTAGGGTTCAATGACGCAGATGCAACGATTCCCCAGGCAGATTTCGTCAAGATTGCCCAGGGGATGGGAGCAGAAGGTATTCGGGTTGAAAGGGAGTCCGATGTAAAAGCAGCCCTAGAAAAAGCGATCGCCGCAAACAGCCCATTTGTAGTAGACGTAATTATCGACCCTACCCAGATACCACCATCTGAAAGCCGCAATCAGAGTTTAATTTTACAAGGCGCTACAAATTATTAACAGTAGATTATATATGGTTTCGTCTCCAGTCGGTATTCGTGCGATCGCTTTGAGCCTTCCAAGCATCAAACGCACAAATGACTATTACATAGAAAAATACCCAGAGCTAGTCACTCAAGCCGAGGAAAAAGGCTTTGCAAAGTTATTTTCGCTCACTGAGTCAACTGCAAGTAACGAATTTGACCAGGAAATGTTGCCTTATCTATCAGATCCTTTTCGCGGCACTATTGAGCGATGGGTGCTTGGGCCTGGTGAGTCTTCTCTAACACTAGAGTATCGCGCCGCCATAGATGCCCTCAATGCAGCTAAGCTTTCTCCTGAGGACGTTGAACTAATGATTGTTTCCTCAGTTTGGCCCGAACAAATTGGATTTGGTAATGCCGCTTTCCTAGCTCGCGAACTAGGTCTGCAAGGTGCTGCATGGAACCTTGATGCAACCTGTGGAAGTACTCCAGTTGCTCTTCAAACTGCCAGTGCTTTGGTGAAAGCAGGAGAATATCGCAATGTACTAGTAGTAGTTTCTTGTACGTATTCTCGCTTTTTTGACGAGGATGATACATTCCCGTGGTTTACTAGCGACGGTGCTGGGGCTTTCGTAGTTGGTGCATTAGAAGCTAACCAGGGAATCCTTGGTACAAAGACCGTTCATACTGCTGCATTGAATGAAGTTCTGTTTGCTGAAGTCACAAAAGATGAGCAAAACAATTCACTTGTCCGTATGCAAATGGGCAAGGGTGGGAATGCTCTTAGCGAAACAGCTGAGGAGTTTCTGCGTAGATGTTGTGAAGGCGCTGTAGCTGCTGCGGGTGTAACTTTTGACCAAATTGACTTTTTTCTGTTCAATACACCTACAGCTTGGGTTGGAAGCTTCTGCACTCGCGTACTAGGCATCGACCCAGAACGTACACTCAATCTCTACCCACAGTATGCAAACCTCGGGCCAGTACTCACTGTAGCAAATTTGTATCATGCTGCACAGTTGGGTAAAATTCAGGAAAATGACCTAGTTCTCATCTATGGTTCCGGTTGTTCGGGAGCCGCTGCTGCAAGCGTAATGCGCTGGGGGAATGTGGTACTAGGTTCCGATCCCACCAATAAATCTAACGCAGTATTAAAAGATGCCGAAGATAAGAATCTAATTTGTTGTTAAAGTTATAAATCCACAGCCCCTAAAGCTTTGAGAGTGGAAATAGTTGCCTCTGTTATACCTGTAACGCCACTAATGTTCATACCCTCATACAGTCTAGGGTTTAGAATAGTTGTCAGGCAATCACCAGTTAAGGTATTCCAAAGCTTAATTGTTCCACTTTCACAAGCACTGCTTAGGGTTTGACCGTCGCGACTAAACGCGATCGACCAAACTAAATTGCTATGTCCAGACAAAGTTCTGATGCAATTGCCTTTACTGACATCCCACAACTTGACAGTTTGGTCACTGCTACCACTAGCTAGGGTGTGACTATCCATAAAAGCAACCGAATATACAGAACTAGTATGTCCCTGGAAAGTTGAAAGACACTCAGTAGTGTTGACATCCCACAATTTGATAGTTTGGTCGCTACTACAACTTGCTAAAGTATCACCATCCGGACTAAAGGTGACTGACCAGATAAAATCACTATGACCATGCAAAGTCCGAAGGCATCGACCAGTGTTAATATCCCACAACTTGATCGTTTGGTCTTGACCAGTACTGGCTAGTGTTTGACCGTCCGAACTGAAAGCGACCGACCAGACCACCAAAGAATGCTCCTGCAAAGTCTTGAGACATCGACCGCTGCTGACATCCCACAACTTCACTGTTTTGTCTTCACTGCCACTAGCCACGAGACGACCATTGGGACTAAAGGCAACTGATATGACTCGACTACTATGCTCGCACAGAGTTTTGAGACACTTTCCAGTATTAACATCCCATAGCTTCACTGTTTTGTCTTCACTGCCACTAGCAACTACACGACCATCGGCGTTGAAAGCAACTGATGTTACTCTATTACTATGTCCTCGCAATGTTTTGAGGCATTGTCCGGTTTTAGCATCCCACAACTTCACCATTTGGTCGCCGCTACCACTTGCAAGCATATTACCTTCATGGCTGAAAGTTACTGACCAGATTCCATAACAATAACCTTGCAAGGTCTTGAAGCATAAACCAGTGCTGACATCCCATAGCCTTACTGTTTGGTCGCTGCTGCCACTCGCGATCGTTTGGCTATCTGGAGTAAAAGCAACTGACCATATCCTAGTACTATGTCCTGATAAAGTTGTGAGACAATCACCAGTACTAACATCCCACAACTTCACCGTTTGGTCGTGTGAACCAGTGGTCAGTGTATGCCCGTTTGAATTAAAGGCAACTGAAGTTACCCAGTCAGTATGACCCTCTAAAGTGTGAACGCACTGACCAGTACTAATGTCCCATAGCCTAACAATTTTATCACGACAACCACTTGCCAAGGTTTGACCATCGGGGCTAAAAGCAAGCGAACAGATACCGATATTAGGATGTAAGAAAATTTGAAGATTTTTTCCAGTGCTGAGATCCCATAGCCTTACTGTTTGGTCATCATCGCCACTAGCTAGCGTGCAACCATTGGGGCTGAAGGCAACTGATGTTACCCGATTAGTGTGACCTGAAAGAGTTTTGAGGCATCGCCTGGTGCTAATATCCCATAGCTTGACTTGTTGATCTTGACCGCCGCTAGCAAGTATATGACTATTTGGGCAGAAGGCGACTGACCAAATTCCACCCTTATGTCCATAAAGGGTGGTCAAGCATCGTCCAGTCTCAATATCCCATAGCTTTATAGTTTGGTCTTGACTTGCACTGGCAAGAATGCGACCATCGGAACTAAAGACCACTGACCAGAGCCAATCTGTATGTCCGGCAAAAACAAGCAATTGTTTTCCATCGCTAACCTGGTATAAGCTAATCTGATTATTAGTATCTCCGGTAGCTAAGAGTTTTCCATCTGGGCTAAATGCCACCGAATGAATGCCTCCTAAGGTTTCAGCAAAAACGCACTTACTTAGATCGGCATGAGCAAAATTTGCATTATGCAAATTTACACTTCGCAAATCTGCTTGCCAAACACTCAAATAAGAAAAATCATAGCTACTAAGATCTGTCTCCAAACAAGAAAGCAAATTTAGAATATTGCCGCCTGTATAACCTGGCTCTAAAGGAGATGTTTCTCGCAGTTTTACTAGAATTTGAGTTAATTTATTTTCAATATTTTTTTTACTTCTGAAAGTCTGAAGTAACCCATTAATAACTGGTTTGATAATCAAGCGAATTTGAGTATCTTTAACATAATCTTTACCCGTCGCCTTCATCAGAGCATGACGCCTGAATAAATCAATATTCTCAGTGACAATCTCTTCATAAACTTGTTCTATCAAGCTAGTAATCATATACTCCATAACTACAGGCTGGAGGGTAAAAAGTGATGCAGTTTTTTTAATCAGGGTAGGTGTAGCCTTCTCGATTAGCGATCGCCTTCCCAGTGATTCTATAGCCTCTAATAATTTTGCTTGTGGTATTGGTGATATAATATCGTCCCGCAATTGTTTTAGTGTTATTGACTCGCGATTAATCGCTAGCCAGTACATTATGTCCTTTTCTAAATCTGACAAGCGCTCAAACTGCTGCTCTAAAACATCGCGAATGTCACCAAAAACAGCCGTGTCTTGTTGCAAAAATTCAGTTACACTACCATCAAAAATATCTTGAATCGTGGTGGCAACTATCTTCAAGGCTAATGGATTGCCAGCATAGCGTTCAATCATTAATTTCCATTGTTCTTCTGCGGCAGATAGCCCCTTAAGTTTTAAGATTTCTTGTCCTTCCGCTACTTTTAACCCACTTAGTGGTAAAGAGCGAACAGGTAGCGATTCTCCTTCCAGCAATGCTATTTCTTTTGGTTTTTCCCGACTAGTGAGCAATAAGCAGCTTTGGTGAGTAGCTTCTCCTACCCGCCTTAAAAGCTCACCATATTCTTCATATCCTTCTCGATAAACTCCAGCGCGGCTACCACTGCGGAGAATTGATTCTGCGTTATCAAGTATTAGTAAACAACGATTATTTTGTAAATAATCAAGTAGGCGCGATACGCGATCGCTAAAACTTTCTGGTAAATTAGCTTCTGTTTCTTGTTCGTCTGAGAGAAATTGAATTAAGCTACTGAGAATAACTTTAACAGGTGGGGCTTCTCGTAGCGATCGCCAAATCACATACTCAAAGTTTTCTTGAATTTGTTGAGCAAACTTGACAGACAGTGCTGTTTTACCAATACCCCCTATTCCTAATACTGTCACTAATCGGCAGTCTTCATCAAGAATCCATTGCTCTAACGTACTAAGTTCTTCTGTACGTCCATAAAAAACTGATGTAAAGATAGCTTCTCCCCAATGTAGACGACTATTTGAGCTTGAATAGTCGCTTTTATCTATTTTTAATGAGAAAGCTGAAAACAGCTTTTCAATAGTCTGTTTATCAACCCCTCCTTCTCGATTCAATACTTTCGAGATTGTACCGGAATACAATCCAGAGCGTGCGCTCATTTCTTCAAGAGTGTATCTGTTTCCAAAATTTTCCTTTGCTTCTCCAAAATTTTCCTTTGCTTCTGACTGATGCTTTGCTTCTTTTATTTTTTGCAAACCTTTAGTAGTAAGTGCAACGCCACGCTTGCGTTTCCAATTCTGTAAAGTCATGTATTAATTCACCGTTTGCTTAATCACCTGTGACTAGGAAGAATTATCTACGAGGTCGCTGTAGATATTAAGTAGTTTTTATAACATTAAAATAATTGCGTATTGCAGAGGATTTAAAAAAAGTGTAACGCCAAAATGTTCAGCGATCGAAGGTGCATTGGGCGATCCAATGGTTTTTATAAGTTAAAATCTATTACTCAATAGACAATCTAATGTCTGGGGTTTTGCTGACATCATCTGTTTAACTAAAAGCTTGTTGCACTTGGGTAATGCCAAATCGATCGCGTGTGATGTTAGTTGCTTAATACATTAACTTTTCAGTAATCTGATTTGGGCTTAAAGCTTAAGTTCAATCTTAAAATCTCGATTTTCACTGGTAAAGACCGTTGTGAATTGGCAATCTTGATAAAGAAAGTTTGTAAATATTTAGTCTATCAATACAATGAGTGATACTGCCGTAGAGAGATTTTCTAATTTAGCAACATCCACAAAAAAAAGGACGCTCAAACGAATCACTATAAACCTGACATCAGATGAAGCCGAGAACCTTGAAAAGTATTGCGAACAAACTGGTAAAACAGCAACGGATGTGATTGAGGAACTCATTCGCTCGTTACCATAACCTAAGTTTCAAAAGTTTGGAATCCAGAATATCCACAGTTCAACTTGAGAAACGTTCTCTGACTCCCGATTGTGCAATCTAACAATGTTTATTATGTCATTTTGTTTACAAATAACAATAGAGGAGAAAAGGTAAGAATAATTCCAACAAACCCGATAAAGCCTTTTTAAAGGCACTCCAAAAAGAATAATATTTTTTTCGGACATACGTACCGCGTTCTAGTCTGTTTCAAAGGTTACCTTTTTAATGATTAGAATCGCCTTATCAAGAGAATAATCTCCTTACTTAAATTCCACGTAGTTGCGCGTGTATTTCTTGTGCCTATAGCATAGGCAGCTTAATGATGGCGTACTGCGCCAGGTGTAAACGATCGCAGCACGCCATCGTTAAACTGTTACCTTTCCATCGTTACTAATAAATTGCGAACTACTTTCATTTTTTCATTTCATCACTGGCAACGCTCGAATGAGTTCTCGAATGACATCCGTTGCTGGCCTGCCCGTCTGTTCGCAATACTTTTCCAGGTTCTTGGCTTCATTAGATGCCAAGTTTACAGTAATTCGCTTGACCGCCCATTTTTTATTCATGCTCAAACAATTAAATCGTGTATTGATAACTTCAAAACCTGATTTTACCTTTCCGACTGGAAAGTAACCTAAATTTCGGATCTGCAAAGATACACGTAAAATTAGGATAATTTGTAAATATTGTAATATTGCAGTTGTACTTTCCGATCTCTTGCATTTTTAATCACCTATTTTTTTGACATATACGGTTGTAAACTAGCGCTTTTTAGTATAGAAATAGCTTTGCTTGTTAAGAGTGGTTAAGACGATTTAATTTAGACCTTGAGTGCGTAAGTTCTAAAAATCCAGACACAAAAACCAGAGGCGATCGCCTACTACATCGATAGAATATTTCAGTAGTATTAAATACTTTGCTCGCTACGGTATCCAGTTAATTATTGATACCCCAGATTTTGTTGTCGAGCAACTTGATTGTCAACCTGCCTTACTCATTTCAACAACCTCATTTTCCTTGGACAAGGACTGTTTCATCCTTGCGGTCAGTTCCACATAGGGCTGAATTCCAAGTAATTTGCAATCAAAAATGTCCAAGTAAGCCTTAACCTAAATTTGTACTAATTTTAACTCAATCTTTGCTCAAGCTGTATGCCTTAGTAAGAAGATTGTTTAGTAACCGTGTTAAAATACGGTATTCCCATCGGTTTATAGATGTATTCTCTGAATCGACCCAAAGGTAGAAGCCAAATTCAAGGCTCTTCCCATTAACTTTTTAGTGCGTGGAGGATTGTAGATTGATGAAACTGCAACTTGCTGAATTACATAAACTTTGAGCCAACCAAATTAACTAGAGCGTAGGCCCATAAGATACACAAATACTTATTGGATACTGGGAAACCATCTGTCTGCGCGGACAGCATGAAATTTGGATATTTTCTGTGGAGTTTTGTTACTAAACTTGAGGAGTAAAAATGCTTGAGGCTATCGCTGTTGCTTGGTTATTACTATTATTTGGCGATTTCCTATCTACATTCTTTTACCACGTACCAGAGCATGTTTTCGGTAGCCTTCATTTAAAAACGCACCACTCCTGGAAAAAGGACTTTCGTCACTACGCTATATTAACTTTCAACCCTCAAGTTCTTTTAGATGGGATCTTGGGAGCTTTGCCTTACATACTCATAGCAGTAGTTCTGTGGTCTTTTTCTCCCATCGGCGTTATTGTTGGACTACTGCTTGGTCAGTTTCATGTATGGTGGAGGCACATAAGCGTCTTAGGTTGGCAAACTCCAAAGCCTGTAAATATTTTATGCCAAATTCTATTTATTACTACTCCAGAGAGACACTGGTTGCATCATCACAAAACTAATTTAGGTTTTGGTGACATTTTTACCTTCTTTGAACAACCTGCACAAATTTGGTTGCGCTGGCTACGTCTGTTAAGGGTTCGTTTCCGCTACTCTCGTATTTAACCGAAGCTAGTGCTTAACTAAAAATTTTTTAAATAGGGCATTGGCAGAAGCAGAAGGTAGGAGGCAAAGAGAGCAAGAAGAATGATTTGTATCAATAATTTCGTGAAATGATACGAGAAGTTATTCTCCTTGTCCCCTTGCTTCCCTATCTCTCCACTCGCCACACTCTGCATTCTCTACTGCCATTTTCCATTTTTCAGCTAGACCGTTATCTAATAAAAATATTTGCTTTTCTCGGGCCTAGTCTCTATTTTCGAGATAATATACGATTATCTGATTTTTAAGTTCCAAATTAGAAAATTAGTCAATACTACTATTGACAGATTTATATTTATCAGAAACAACAAATCCCTATTCTCAGATCTAGAAGGGCTATCTTTCACGGGCTACGGCTACATACATAAAAGCTAGTTGACCTTAGTCTGTTTCCCCATCAGTTACACATTAAATTGGAAAATTTAACCGTAAATACCTTTAATGTGTAGTGAATGGAGGTTAAATTCAAGCCATAAAGACACAATTTTTCTAAAGATAATTAGCTGCCAGCCTTTGCTGATTTTATGTATGAAGACGATTGTGTATAGACGTTGCAATTGCAACGGCTCTACATCTGGATTCATATGGCAATTTAGCAACACTCGCTAGCAATTAAGTAGGTAGACATAATTAAATGTAAAATACAAAAGTTTAAAACCCTAATAAAAACTGGCTTTTCCCTCCTGCCTTCTACTTACTATCTTTTCAAGATACGGTGGGGTAGAGTAATGCTTACCTGTAACAATCATTTTTCAAATTCGCTTCAGATAATTTCCTATTGTGTATCGTCGTGTATTGCATCCAAGCTCCAAGGGCTATATTCTGATAAATCCTAGTTTCTAGGAGCGAGAGGCTTTTGCCAGAACGAACTAGAATTAGGAAACACCTAGTGGGTTCTTCTGACTTTTGAAATTAGGAGTGCATGTGTGCCCAAATCCCCTAAATATTTGCTGATTGGATCAACCGAGACTTACAGCGGTAAATCTGCAACTGTTCTGGGTTTGTCTCATCAGCTACAGCAAAAAGGACTGGATATAGCTTACGGTAAACCGCTCGGTACGTGTTTGAATTCGTCTAGCGGAACTGTAATTGAAGAAGATGTTCAGTTCATCGCTCATAGTCTGAATCTGCCCGAAAACCGTGTTGCACCTACAATGCTGGCTTTGGATGAACTAAATGTGCAAAAACGCTTGCGTGGGGAGGACAAAACAAATTATCAGCAGTCGCTATTACAGCAATATTCACAAATGTTGCCAGGAGATTTGGTGTTGCTAGAGGGGCCTGGTGATTTGTCTGAAGGCAGTTTGTTTGACTTATCTTTACTACAAGTGGCTGAGGTATTGGATGCTGGCGTGCTGTTAGTAGCCCGTTATAAATCGTTGCTTTCAATTGAGGCATTATTGCCTGCTAAGCAGCGTATGGGCGATCGCTTGATTGGTGTCGTCATCAATGATATCCCTGTGGCAGAACTAAAAGCGGTTGACACTGTGTTACGCCCATTTTTGGAACAGCGGGATATTCCAGTGCTGGGAATGCTGCCAAATAGCGATTTACTGCGTAGTGTGAGTGTTGGCGAACTCGTTAAGCAATTAAAGGCCGACGTTCTGTGTCGCAACGATCGCCTAGATTTGTTGGTGGAAAGTCTGGCAATTGGCGCCATGAATGTCAACTCGGCTGTGAAGTATTTCCGCAAACGCCGGAATATGGCAGTGGTAACAGGAGGCGATCGCGTCGAAATTCAGCAGGCTGCTTTAGAAACTTCAACCCAATGTTTAATTCTCACCGGGCAACTACCACCCCCACCGTTCATTCTCAGCCGTGCTGAAGAACTAGAAATTCCCATTTTATCTGTTGACTTAGACACCCTAACCACAGTCGAAATTGTTGACCGGACTTTTGGTCAAGTCCGTCTCCACGAACCGATTAAGGTTCAGTATATTCGCCAGCTGATGGCTGAGCATTTTGACATTGACCGCCTGTTATCTAAACTCGGTTTAACTCCCGCAACGGCATTGTCTTAAGGCATGGGAAGGGAAAAGGGGAAAGGGGAAAGGGAAAAGGTAAAAGGGGAAAGGGAAAAGGGAAAGGGGGAAAGGGGAAAGGGGAAAGGCATTGATTTTTAATTATTCTCCTCTGCTCCCCTGCCTCCCCTGCCCCTCATCCCCCAGGCGAAGGCACAGCAGGTTCGCTGTCACCTCCCAAGCGACGGCGTGCTGTTTCCGTTCGTCCTTTAGCTGGGACGTGCTTAGTTGCGGCAGCTAATCCAAATACAGGCATATTTCCGTAAATTGCCTCATATTTTCCCGGCTCGATTAAATATGTTTCGTGCCAAATACCAACACTGCCATCAGCACCAATGGATCGATTAAACCTTTGCCAAGCTTCTAGATGTGCATCTGCGGGATTTCTGGCAAAACGCTCTAAATCCTCAAACGATCGCCAATACTGAATCAGCCCTACTCCCCGCGAGTAAACAAAACCTTCTCCCCCTAAAAACCCTTTTTCGGGATTCTGCTGAAGGCTGCGTAGCATCGGCGACATTGCCCTAGCTGTAGGAATCCATTTAGAAAAAGCAAAGAACTTATTAATTCTCATCCCAATCAGAAACACAACGAAGGGTTCATCAATCTCGGCGGTAAATCTTCCTGGCATTACTTGAGGCATGAGTTACATTCCTTGTTGTTTTCGAGTAATATGCAATTAGTTGCATATGAATATAATTATGCAATTAGTTGCATAAGTCAAGTAGTGAATTAAAAATCATGGCATTAGCCCACGCGATATTAGCTGCTCTTGTTGAGGCCCCTTGTAGTGGGTATGATTTAGCAAAGCGATTCGATGGCTCTGTAGGCTTTTTTTGGTCAGCCAGCCACCAGCAGATTTATCGAGAGTTGTCGAAGTTGGAAGACCAAAAGTGGATTAGTTGCGAGACGGTTCTGCAAGCAGGGCGCCCAGATAAAAAGGTTTACAGGGTCACAGGCTTGGGAGAACAGCAGTTAAAAGAGTGGATTGCTCAACCTTGCGAACCCACGCCGACAAAAGATGATTTACTTGTAAAAATTTTTGCTGGTTATGTTGCTCCTAAGGAGACGATTTTGGCAGAAATAGAGCAACATCAAAAAGCCCACTTAGAAAAATTATCTACATACGAGGATTTGGAACAGCATTACTTTCAGAATCCTCAAGAACTGTCAGAACCACAGCAATTTCAGTATTTGACTCTCTTGAATGGAATTACTTATGAAAGACATTGGCTGGCTTGGTGCGATCGCGTAATTCAGTCACTCAACCAAAAAAAGTGAAAAATTGTAGTGATGTCTAACTCGGTTTGCCTCGCACCTACACGCTCTTTGGTAGAATAGCTGGGTCGTTTAATCTGATGCATGTCTATCTTTGAGTCAGTCAACAGACCTTATTAACGTCGATACATTAGCGCAAGAACTAGCGACAATCCAGCAAACGGGTTCTAAAAGAATTGCCTTGCTGGGTTCTCGTCATGTGCCGATTACACATCAGAATCTTATTGAAATGATGACATATGCCCTAGTTTTATCGGGTAATCGGATCATCACTTCTGGTGCCACAGGTACAAATTCTGCTGCCATCCGGGGAGCAACGCGGGCCGATCCAAACTTATTAACCGTGATTCTGCCCCAAAGCTTGGAACGCCAGCCCTTAGAATCGCGCCAGCAACTAGAACAGGTAATGCATCTGGTGGAAAATCCCAGTAATGATAACCTGTCTCTTGCCGAAGCAAGTTACTTGTGCAACAAAGAAATTGTCTCTCGTTGCCAGCAACTAATTTGTTTTGCGTTTCACGACAGCCGCACTTTGTTGCAAACTTGTCAAGATGCAGAAGAACAAAGAAAAGTGGTGACACTCTTCTACTTTGATTAGTCATTTGTCAAAAGTCCTTCGTCCTTTGTCCTAGTTCGTGGCAATCAAACTAAAGCACGTCTATGTATTTGACCAATGACCGATGACCAATGACTAATGACTAGTGACTAATAACTAAAATGATAATTTTTTTGTACTCCATCGCTGCTGCTGCCGTTCTAATTTACGTGCCATTTTTAGTAGTAGCTTATGCCCGCGTGCGTGTTGGGTACGATACTTCTGCCCCTCGCGCCATATTTGATAAATTGCCACCATACGCTCAAAGAGCCACCTGGGCACATCAGAACTCCTTTGAGGCGTTTATGGTGTTTGCCGCAGCCGCATTCATGGCATACGTAACTGGTGTAAATTCTTCTACAGCAGCGACGGCTGCGATCGCCTTTGTGGCTGCGCGTTTTCTTTACTCAATTTTTTATATTTTGAATATACCTATTTTGCGATCGCTGATGTTTGCCATCGGTTCCCTTAGCTCTGCTATTCTGATCTTCCTGAGCATCATCCAAGCAAATAGTTAATTGGGGAGTGGGGAGTGTGGGGAGTGGGGAGTGGTGAGTAGGGGAGATGGAGAGATGGGGAGGTGGGGAGGATAACTTGGAACTCCTAACTCCTAACTCCCTACTCCCTACTCCCAATAGCTAATCTAAAATCCAAAATCTAAAATCCAAAATACTTTATGGCTTCTACTTTTTCCTTTGACATTGTGAGCGACTTTGACCAACAAGAATTGGTTAACGCTGTCGATCAAGTTGTGCGAGAAATCAAAAGCCGTTATGACCTTAAAGATACTCAAACTACTGTTGAGTTAGCCGATCAAAGCATTAATGTTAATACTGACAGCGAGTTTACCTTAGATTCTGTACACAACATTTTGCGGGAAAAAGCCGCTAAGCGTAATCTTTCTCAGAAAATCTTTGATTTTGGCAAAATTGAATCAGCAAGCGGTAACCGCGTGCGTCAAGAAATTAAACTCAAAAAAGGCATCAGTCAAGAAATTGCCAAACAAATTTCCAAATTGATTCGTGACGAATTCAAAAAGGTACAAGCCTCAATTCAAGGCGATGCTGTGCGGGTTTCTGCCAAATCTAAAGATGACTTGCAAGTTGTAATTCAGCGACTAAAACAAGAAGACTACCCTGTGGCTTTGCAATTTACAAATTATCGGTAAAAGGGATTGGGTACTGGGTATTGGGCATAGGGCAAGCAGGAAGTGTGGGAGGTGTGGGAGGAGAGGGAGGTGTGGGAAGAGAGGAGGGCATAAATTCTCTTTCTCCCCACACTCCCCACACTCCCCACACTCCCCCATCCCCCCACACTTCCCTATCTCCCCAGTCCCCAGTCCCCAGTTCCTTTTACGTCATTACACCGATAGTTTTTTGAAATGCGGGACGCTCAGCCAATAGCTTCATGTAATTCAACACGGCTGGGTAAGGACTAAAATCTAGTTTCATAACTAAGGGAATGTAATTCAAAATAGAGCCGACTGCGACATCAGCAACGGTGAATTCATTACCTAGTACAAAAGATTGCTGACTGAAAATTTCATTCAACGTATTCAACAAACGGGGTAGTTGGCGATCGCGATTTGCTTCTACCAAAACTCCTGTACTGAGGGTGGAATTGGCAAACAAGACCCACTGGTAGATCGCAGCACGTTCTTCTAACGAACCGGGCACTTTTCCATACTTCTCTGTCAGATAGAGCAAAATTGCCCCAGATTCCCAAAGCTGAAAATCTCCATCAACAATTGCTGGAACTTTTGCAAATGGATTAATGGTTAAAAACTCAGGCTGTAAGTGTTCGCCCGCCTGCATGTCAAGCTTGACAAATTCATAGGGAACTTCTAGTTCCTCTAAATACCAATGAACAATTGAGGCTCGACTACGAGCGCCACCGTAAAGTTTTAGCATAATTACCTAAAGAACTTTGTGAGTGTGAGAATGCTGCTTAACGTTGTCTTCTTTGGTAACAACTCTATTGGCATTCAGCACCCGCTTGCGGTCAACGGAATACTTGAAGTCAGTATAGGTTGTACCTAAAGGAATTAAGGATTTTGCAGATTCACGACGTTTGTAAGTACGAGCTGCTGCAAACAACCGTGGGATAAATTCTTCACCGAACTGAGCCGACTGGGGGAAGCCATCTGGCAAGAGTTGTGAGTCGCCATCCAGCACAGATGCCAAAGTTGTTGCACAAGCCAGCTTGTAAGAGGTAGGAATGCCCTTTAACAATGCTTCCAAAGCCGCAGAGGGAATTGGTTCTATAACTTCGATTTGATGTACTTCTCCATCTTCCTTGATGAAGCAAGTTGCCAAACCGATGACAATGTAATCATCGGCTGCTAAATCGGGAGCATTGGGATAAGAAATTGCAGTTGTCATCAGAAAATTTCTCAAAATTTAGGGATTGGGACTGGGGATTGGGGACTGGAGTTATTCGCGTCCCATTGTCTTGTTGTTTCCCTCAGCGTCCTCTGTAACGAACGAACGAACAGCTTGTTGGCATTCTACCAACTTGTTGCTCTCACTACGTTGTACATTGCGACGGGAATAAGAATAGCATTCCAAATGTTTCAAAAGCCTAGAAATACAGGATTTTTAATTTTTGACTGGTCTTGCCTTACTTGAGAACTGACAACAATTTTTCGGCGTTGCTGAATTGCGGTATGAATCCAGATGTAGAGACGTTGCAATTGCAACGTCTCTACAGGATTTTGAGATCGTGCACAATCGTTTTCACACATGAAATCAGCAACGCCATTTTTTCAGTCCTCAGCGCGAAATTTATCTTGGCTATTTCTGGAATTGACCTTAGGGATGAAGTATCCATGATTAGGTTTGAGGAGCAATTGTCATTTAGGGCGTAAATTTCCACTTGTGTGAGTAGTTTAAGTTCTCTCTTGAGATGGCTTTCAGGTAATATTCAATATTCTAAAAATAGACATAGTGGTAAAGCCAATAACAAATAAAACTAGAATTTTATTCCATATAGCAGGCATTTTAGGCGTAAAAAGATGAATATTCACTCATTTTTACCTTCTGGCGACAATCAAAGTAATCAATATAAAAAACTGATTATCAATAAAATAAATAATCATCAAGACCGGGGAAGAAACGATCGCACTGAATTAGCAGACAGCCACTTACGGTCTTATGCTTTACAGTTGGCTCAAGAAGGAAATTATACTGAAGCGATCGCACTTTTAAACCAACTAATTTTCCGCCATCCCTACAATGCAATTAATTACAACAACCGAGGGCTGATTTATTTCCAAAGTGGTGAAATGCAAAAAGCCTTTTGTGACTATAATAGTGCCCTCGAACTCAATCCTTATTTAGCCAGCGCTTATAACAATCGAGCAAATTGCTATGCTGCTTGTGGAGAATTAGCACTAGCACTTGCTGACTATGATGAAGCGATTAATTTGAATCCTCGTCATGTCCGGGCGTGGATTAACAGAGGGATTACCTTGCGTGACTTGGGTCAATATGAAGAGGCTATTGAAAATTTTGAGGTAGCACTGCTTTTCGGTCAACTAGAAGGTCATATTTGGGCTGAACGCGGCAGAACTTACCATCTTTGGGGTGACTGGAATTGTGCGATCGCTGATTATCGTCGCGCCCTTACTCAACTATCTCCTGTAAATAACAGTAAGGATGTTGCTGGTTATCGCTTGCGTTTACAGCTCGAAAATTGGCTTAACGATCTGCTATCTCCTCAGCGTCCTAATTGGTAGATGAACCATTCTGGTAAACTAAAAATTCCAAAAATGAACAATTCATTTTGAATTTAAAATTGAAGTATAGCGACGCTGTTATTTATTAGCAATAATATAAATTTTCGCTCAGTTTATAGCTAGCCAAAATCACAACAAACAGAATAATCCCAAATTCGATATTTATCTTAGGGTAATAAATCTGTTTGTTCGATCGCTCTGCCATCTTGATTCATCAGCACCACTCGACGCTGGCGGGGATCGAATCTGTACCCTTGTTGTTGCATAATACTTTTAGCTTGCTGGGGATCGAAGTTACGGCTAAATTCTGCCTGTAAATTGTTGACATGTGCTTCTATCAGCTTGACTTCGGTACGGATTTCTCGCAACTTTTCTTGCTGTGACCAATGATAAGGCAAAAGTTGTGTCAAAGCAGATGCGGCGGCCGCTGTAATGAAAAGATTAACAGCTATTTTGGCAGTACTTTCCAACGCCATCACTCGGTAAGAACGTTGACGAAGATGCCGCTTTGGTCGAGGAATGACCCGGCGTTTTTGTATCGGTTGTGACGGTGGTCTGGAGGGTTGAATAGCGTTCATGATCCTAAAAAATAACCTCTCTAAGTGAAGGGAAGCACTATCAAGGGTGCTGTTAGTTTTGTTTGCGGTCTTGAACCAGTGCTGAGTGTTCGAGAACAAGTAATTAGTAAGAACTAGTACTTATGAATCTTGTGGTTCAAGTCTTTTAACTTTACTCAGCACTTGTGAAGCTTGATTTAGCTGTCATCTTACTTCATTTTTGGAAAATAGCTACAAGTGCCGTACAAGTTAAAAAATAACCTGGCTTACGTAAGTGCATAACTTCATAACTACTCAAGGCGTAAAGCCTTAAGCGTTTGGAAATAGCACCCCCGTAACGCCAGGATTATTAGCTTTTCAACTGTGTCACATCGTAGCCTTATTTGTAAAGTTCTGTGGCTAAACGCCAAGCTAGAACTCCTGGAATCAGCGCCACAACTAGAGCGATGTACACTTGGGTATCTGAGATAGAAGACACTTGAGCGAGGTACAGAGTATCTAAGATAGGCATGGCTGAAATTCTCCTAACTTGAATAGATTTTGAACTGTTCGTTTACTACTTTTCCTTGTTTTGCCAAGTTCGTGGAAGATCTTGTTACAAGATGCAACAAAAGCAGTTATGAGTCAGTAGTCTTTAGTTATTATCCTTTAAAAAAATTCATCAATCTATGAATTTGTATTTGGGTATCGACTTCGGGACATCTGGCGCACGTGGTGTAGCGATCGATGAGGAAGCTAGCATCCAAGCTGAGGTGCGATATCCCTTTGAGGATTCGCCAATGGCTGTGATGCCGAATTGTTGGCAGGAGGCTTTGTTTGCGCTGATGGAACAGATACCTCAACGATTGCGGCGAGAAATTAAAGCGATCGCCATTAATGGTACTTCTTCCACTGTTTTGCTGGTGGATGCCGCAGGCAAACCAATAGATGCACCGCTACTGTACAACGACGCACGGGGATCGTCTGTGCTAAATGATTTGAGGAGCGTAGCGCCCCCCAATCATACCGTGTTAAGCGCCACCTCTAGCCTCAGTAAACTGATTTGGATGAAGCAGTTACCTTCTTTTAATCAAGCTAGATATTTCCTGCATCAAGCGGATTGGCTGGGGTTTCTGCTGCATGGGTATTTAGGCATTAGCGACTACCATAACGCCTTAAAACTAGGTTATGACGTGGAAGAGTTGAAATACCCAGAATGGATGGAAAAGTTGCAAATACCGATTCAACTACCCAGAATTTTGCCACCTGGTACTCCCGTGGCAGAATTACGTTCTGAAATTGCAGATAACTTTGGTTTTCGGCGCGATTGTTTGGTGTGTACTGGTACAACCGACAGTATTGCCGCTTTTCTTGCCAGCGGGGCAAAATTGCCTGGTGAAGCCGTGACTTCCTTAGGTTCGACGCTGGTACTAAAGCTTTTAAGTCGTACCCGCGTAGAGGATGCGCGGTATGGAATTTATAGCCATCGGTTGGGTAAATTATGGTTGACTGGGGGTGCTTCAAACACTGGGGGTGCAGTGCTACAGAAATTTTTCACCAACGCTGAGTTAGTAACCCTTAGCCGTGAAATTGATGCATCAAAAGCCAGCGAACTAGATTATTATCCATTGTTAAAAGCAGGCGATCGCTTTCCCATAAACGATCCCAATCTACCCCCAAGATTGGAACCACGCCCAGACAACCCAGTGGAATTTTTGCATGGATTGTTAGAAAGTATTGCGCGTATAGAAACAAAAGGGTATGAATTATTACAAAAAATGGGAGCAGACAAGCTGACTTGCATTTATACCGCTGGCGGTGGTGCAGCAAACGACACTTGGGCTGCAATTCGCAAACGGTATTTAGAAGTGCCTGTCATCGCCTCAAAACATACAGAAGCTGCTTACGGGACAGCATTGTTGGCAATGGGAAAAGTGGGTAGGGACACAGGGATGAGGGAGTGTGACGAGTGTGGCGAATGTGAGAAGTGTGGGAGATGAGGAGATGGGGGCAGGGGAGACAAGGGGGACAAGGAAGACAAGGAGAATAATTCTTAACTCCTCAATCAGCAGCGAACAGTCAACACTCAACACTCTCAATTCCCTATACCCCGCGACAGATATCTTTTAAATCAGTATCTATCCGGGTGACAATCAAGATATCTCGGCCGATACTGGGATTATTAGATACCGGACTATAGGATTCCAGGTTTCATGATCTGGGCAGCTATTCGGGGATGGGTGCTTTGCGTTAAGCGAATGTCATCTATCCCCTTTACTAATGATTGGAGTTAATTTTAAAGTAATTCTAAGAAAAGAAAAAGGTTTTTTAAAAAGGTTTGACCTGCGCGATCGAGGTTATCATCTAGGGAAAATGTGAGGCTGCGGACTCGGATTCGATCGCTTTTAATATCTAGTGGCTGTGTCAAGTCTTTGGGGTATATTAAAAATGCTTGGCTACATTTTGTTGTGTTTGCGTAGCTTATACCAATTCTTTATGAAGCTGCGCTAAATAAGGCTTCAAGAATAAAGTCGTAAGAAGTGAGAGAGGCAATCATCGAAGGTGTAATTTCTTTGAGGACATCAGTTAACTTGTGCTGTAGTTGTGTGAGAGTTTTACAATTTTCCCATTGGAGTTGAGATTTGAGAAATTCCCAAAACCGCTCAATTGGGTTGAGTTCAGGAGAGTGAGGAGGTTGAAAAATCGGGATAATGTTATCTGGGATATCGAGAGCTTTAGCTTTGTGGAAAGATCCTTGGTCGAACTGGATAACCGCAATATCATCACCAAGATCAGCAGATAGCAACTTCAAAAAGTGTTGAAAACAATCAGCATTCAGGTAGGGGAACTCATAGAAAAAGCTGTATCCACTTAGAGGTTCTACAACTCCGTATAAATAAAAATTTTCACGTTGCCATTGACTTAAGCCTACAGGTTTAACTCCTCTAGCTGTAATCAAACGTCCTGCAATTGTCTTTAATCCTAAACGTGTTTCATCCTGACCGGAGGCGGAGCGTCTCCGGCTCCGCACAAGTACCTCAATCGTTTCCCCGCTCCAAATTCCTCCTGCAAGAATTTGAATGCTAAAGGCAGTTTTTTTTAAAGTGAGATAGACTTTGTGGGTGTTGTTTGGTACTTTGAGGACGAGGCACTTTTAACTTCGCACCCAAACGCTGGCGAACAATTTCATAGACTGTTTTGTAGGCAAGTGAAACCCCTAATTCGCTCTTGAGCCATTGTTGAATTTGGCCATAGCTAGTAAACCCAGATGGCTCCTGTAACCGCTGTTCCAAGCGTTCTAAGTCTGAACCAATAATGCTCGGAGCTTTTCCGGGTGCATGTTTGACTTCAAGCAAGCCCCTTGTTCCTTGATCTTTATACTTCCTTACCCAACGAGTTATGGTTGCTACCAGAGCGTCCTAAACGTTCTGCAAGCGATCGCCTGCTGCTAACTTGACCACTCTTGAGCCAATAGAGCATTTGTAATCTTTCTTTACTGCTTGCCGTGGTGGCATGTTTGACAGCTTTCTCCAATTCTTCTTGGCTTTCTGAAATCTCAATTTGGAATGGACGACTCATCACAAAGTTACTCAATGCACCCATCTATAAGTTTGACCTAGTTTGGCGCATCTTCATACAGAATTGGTATTATCATCTGATGAATATCTGTATTTACTGCTTGTTCAAGAGCTTTATACTTTGTATCTAAAACTGCTATTGTTTTGCCAGTTTTAGCATCAGACAGTAATAAATCTATAATGAGGTGTCGATTCTGACTAATTTTTATCGAATATTGCTGTTTAAAACAATAGCCTTTCGGCGTATTTTTCTTAAGCCATTCTGCAACAAAAAATTCATATAAATCTGCCATATTGACGAGAAAGGGTAGGGTTTTATAATTTCCCGTTTCATAACTGGGGCTATTATTCTCTAAAAATAATCGGCAGAAATTATGTAATAGTCGATAGTCTTCATTGAGGCGATTGTACTGTATTCCAATACAATCTTCTACACTACAAGGTTGCAATGTTACTAATCCTTGTAGAGCATGATAAGCTTTTCGTATTGTTGATGATATTCTTTCTGAGCAGAAACTACTACGACCAATAATATAAAGTGTCCATGCTAGTATCTGATTTTCTTTAATATCAGCGGTATATTCTTCGTAGCCACATTTAAGTTTAATATTCCACGGCTGTTTAATTACCTGTTGCACATCTAACCTTCCCCGCACATAAGAAAGCTGCTCTGTTTTGGGTAAGTAAGTACGATATAGTCCTTTGCGACACCGTTCTAAAACTTTATAGGCTAATATCTGAGCCAGATTATTATAAAAGCCGTCTAAAGATTCACAATCCATCAACCCTTTGAGGAAACAAAATCCTTTTAAATTGTAGGCATATTCCAGCATTCCGAAGAGGTTTTGGATAGGTACTTTGAGATTTATTTTTAGATGACATTCAGGAGTTATAGGAATGTAACCTACCCATCCTCTAGCTTTGAGTTTCCAATGTTGTCTTGTTTTATGAGTAGGAAATTCTATATCTACTTGTGTTTTGTATTTCTCACATAACTCAACCCCGGCTGAATAGGGTATTTCATCAATTTGAAATGATTTATTCTCGTATTCTGTAAGTTCAATAATTCTTGGATTTCCTGGGTTTATATCCATACCCGACCCTTAATTTTATCCCAGCGAAACTCATCTAATTTTTCTAGCTGATTAAAAAAGTACTCTTCTAAATATGGCTCAATTTCCATACGCCATATATCTTCTATATCATCACGTAGATTATCTGTTAAAAAGAATGAAATACCAATTTCGTAGTTTTTATCTGCTATTACCTGATTTAATTGCTGTAAAATGTTAATTAATCTGTCTACTGTCAAACCTCTTTTTTGGTGATAACTCCGCAGTACCTTATAGTTTGGGCAAAGTTCAATAAATGCAAAGCGGCGGCGTAGCGCATGATCTATATTGGCAATAGATTTATCTGCTGTATTCATTGTGCCAATAATACGGACATTTTTCGGGATGCGAAACCTGTTACCGCCAGCTAGTGGAATTTCTTTGTCCCGATACTCAAGCAAGTACATTAATTCACCAAAAACCTGTGCAAGATTAGCACGGTTTATTTCATCGAGAATTAAAACACAAGCATCTTCACGAAACTCAGCTTTTTTACAAAATTCTAAAAATCTTCCTGGAACCAGTGGATATGCTAATATTCCATTTTGGCTTTGAGGACGGATGCCTTGAATGAAATCTTCATAAGAGTATGCGGGATGAAATTGCACCAGTTCTGAGAAACCGTCACCACCACCGATTAAGTGTTGAGCAAGTTTTTCAGCAAGATAGGTTTTTCCTGTTCCAGGTGAACCATATAAAACTGCTTGAAGTTTACGATTAATGCTGCGTATCCAGTGTTCTAGAACTAGTTGGGAAACTCCAGTATCTTCAGTACATTGGTCTAACCTATATATAGGTTGACTAACAGTAGGTATTGGCTTCTTAGATACTGCTTGTAAAAATAGCGGAAGGTAATATTGAAACCATTTTTTAAATTTATTAATTAGTTCTTCTTGACAAGAATTTAATATTTATTTTTGATTGAAATAACAACTATGACCATTAGATCCAAGATCAAAGGCTTTAACGTTTTCCGCAATTATATTTGCTATTATAACAGGATTTTTTTCTCCAACACTTCTGGCTAAAAATACCCCTGCACTATCTATAAATTTTATTCTTATATTTGTATCTATTAATTCTATATACAATAATGAAAATATATCTAAATACTTGTGCAAACTGATTTTATAAGGGGATACTAATATAGTAAAATCTATGTCAATTAATTTATCTGATATTATTTTATAAAAATTATTGGCAGCAATTTCACATGGTATTTGTTGATGTATAAAGTAACAAAAATTAGTAAAAGGCTGCTTTACTGTGTTTTGAAAATCTTTATATTCTTGAGAATTATAAATATTATTATCCTTACCCTTATGCTTATTTTTGTATTGTTTAATTACTTCAAAGGGATTACAAGAAAAAATTGTTTTTAAATTTTGATTATTATCCATAAAAAATCCAAATATTAAAAATAAAAATTTTTACCACTTTATCTCAGTAGTCATTTCATGGTACTGAGTTTAATAAATAAAATGCTAGCGTAAAAACACGCAAAGATATAATATGTGGTTGCTTAGTAATTAAAGGTGGGCATCTTGCCCACCCTACAAGATTGGATAATTTATTTGTTGGAAGTCCCTTACTGTAGATGCAGCTTTTACTGGGTGTATTAAGGCGATCGCAACAAACTTTCACTGGCGATATTAAGCGATCGCAATGATGGTAAAAGAACGTCAAATTATGGGTTGAAAGTAACCGGGTGCTGCGGCGCTACAGTGTAGGAGCTAATGACAGCAAGGTCAATTTTGATTTGTGTACAACGCTAATAAACCAGCACCATAAGCAGGCTCAAACCTTGGATAAATAACTTGAATAAAAGGAAACTTCTTAATTATCGATGCTGAAAATGTCTCATGTATTTTGGATCTACTTAGCCATACACTTCCTGTTGTGACTACTTCATAAATTGAGTCTGGAATAAAAATAGCATCAATTACTGTAGATGTAGCTTTTACCAATTCTTGAACAGCTTCATCAATTATATTATTCGCTATTTCATCACCTGAATCGGCTGCTAAATCGACAATTGGCGCTAAAGCAGCTATCTGTTTCACTCCCCATTTTCGCTGATATATTACTTCTATTAAATCTTCTATATTTCCCAAATTAAGATGCTGTTTAAAAGCCTCTACTAAATTCGTTGGCATCTCGCGTCCATCATAGGATTTTAATGCAGCATTCATCCCAGCAACAGCAATTTTATAGGCACTACCTTCATCTCCTAAAATATAGCCCCAGCCGCCGACTCGCTTGGTATTTCCCTGCTGATTTCGCCCAAAAACTATGGAACCAGTACCTACTGCAACCACAATTCCCACATCATGACCAATTCCACCAACTAAAGCAATGAAAGCGTCGTTGCAAATGACAATATTCTCTGGTTGTAATGACCAAGTAATAGGTAAAACTTTGCTATTTTGCAACTCTACCACTAAATTTTTTACTACTTTGATATCTGATGCACGTCCTACTCCTGCCAAACCCAGACATATTGCTTCAATAGTAATAGTATTTATAATTTGTCTTGCTTCATTAATCGCAACCTGAATTGCAAATTGAATTGATTTAAAAGTAGCTTCAATACCTATACTCTGATAGTTAGATCCCCCAGCTTCACCGCGTCCTAGAACTTGACCAGAATCGTCCATTAACACACAGACTGTCTTACTACCGCCGCCATCTATTCCCAAAACATAAGGCATAATATCTGAAATAGTTAATTATTTGCAAGTTTTGATTCTTCTTTTAAAGGTATAAAAAATAGAGCAATCATTCCAGGAATTGTGAGCAAACAGACCAAAATAAAAAAGAGTGGATAGCCAAGTGCTTTTTGCAGATAACCGCTAATTAATCCGGGAAGCATCATTCCTAAAGCCATGATGCCCGTTGAGATAGCAAAATGGGAGGTTTTGTATTCACCTTGGCAAATGTACATTAAGTAAACACTAAAAGCTGTAAACCCAAAGCCATATCCGAATTGCTCTAAGGAAACCAAAGGATATACTAACGCTAATGAAGGTTTGGTGTAAGCCATATACACATAAAATATATCAGGTAAATTTAATGCTAAAGCCATAGGGAAAAGACATTTTTTTAATCCATATTTGGAAATGAGCAAGCCTCCTAAGATGCCTCCAACAATCAGGGAGATTACACCAAATGTTCCGTAGGCTAATCCGACATCTGATGTTGATAAACCCAAGCCTCCTACTTCCGGTTTGTCCAATAAAAATAAAGAAGCCATCTTGACAAGCATTGCCTCTCCAAGCCTGTAGAGTAAAATAAAGGCTATAATATTAATAATTTTATATTGATTAAAATAAGAACTAATTATTCTCCAAAAATCTATTTTCTTTGTAGCTTCTAACTGTCGTTGACTATCCAATTCAGGTGCAGGTAAAACTAAGCGATGAAAAACAAATAGGATTGCTAGAATTAAAGAGCAGAAACCAAGAGCTAAAGTCCAACCCAGAGGAATGTTGTTAAGAGATACTTCAAGGTAACCTGCTACAACTACTAATATTCCAGAGCAGAAGATAACAGCAAGTCTATAAAACAGCGAGCGAATGCCGACGAAAAAGGCTTGCTGTTCGGAAGATAAAGCTAGCAAATAAAAGCCATCTGTGGCAATATCATAAGTTGCAGAAATAAAGGCTCCTATTGTTAATGCTGCGAGGGAGATGAAAAAGAAATTAGGTAGTTGTAAAGAAAAGGCTACTAAACCTAAACAAGCAAACATGGCTAATTGGGTGTAAATTATCCATTTGCGTTTCGTAAAGTAAATATCGACAATTGGGCCCCAAAACATTTTGATGACCCAAGGGAGATAGAGAAAGCTTGTCCATAGGGCAATTTGAGCGTTATCTATTCCGAGTTTTTTATAAAAGATTACGGAAACTGTGTTGATGATGACGTAAGGGATGCCAGAGGTGAAATACAGGGTGGGGATGAATGTCCAGGGGGAGGTTGGTTGATGTTTCATGGATTACGAACCGCAGAGGCGCAGAGGGCGCAGAGAGGGATTAAGAGAGGATGATGCGTTTGATGCCGTCTTTGAGAACGGGGACGTTAAAGTTGATGAGGAGAGCTAGGGGGTGATTAGTCATTTTAATGTATGAGAGGACTTGAGCTTCGTGGATTGGGGCTAAATTTTGGACAGCTTTTAGTTCCAAAATTAGACACTTGGCAACTAGAAAATCTAATCTACCCTTGCCTACTTCATGTCCTTTGTAATTTACTATTACTAACTTCTCAAACTCATGAGGTATCCCGCGCCTTAAAAATTCTATAATCAACGCTTCCTTATACACCTCCTCCAAAAACCCTGGCCCCAACACCTGATGCACCTCAATTGCCGCCCCAATCACTTTTCCTGTAAGCTGATTCATCTTCTCCCCCAACTCTCTTTTCTCTGCGTTCTCTGCGCCTCTGCGGTTCGTTTCCATCAATCCCTCTCCAACCCTGTGGCAAAATTTATTAGAGTCCTTCCTTAGTTTTCCCCGCATGACCGCAACCATCCTCAATCTTCCAAGTCTCTACGACCCCTTTTCCACTGAAGCCAAGTGGCAAAAATTCTGGGAAGATAACCAAGTTTACAAAGCTGACCCCAACCATAAAGGTGAACCCTACTGCATCGTCATTCCCCCGCCTAACGTCACCGGCAGTTTGCACATGGGTCACGCTTTTGAAAGTGCCTTGATTGATACCCTCGTGCGCTACCACCGAATGCAGGGACGTAATACCCTGTGGCTACCCGGAACCGACCACGCCAGCATTGCCGTACATACTATGCTGGAAAAGCAACTCAAGACTGAGGGTAAGACTCGCTATGAATTAGGGCGCGACCAATTCTTAGAACGCGCTTGGCAATGGAAGGCGGAGTCTGAAGGAACGATTGTTAATCAATTGCGACGCTTGGGTGTTTCGGCTGACTGGTCGCGGGAAAGGTTTACCCTGGATGAAGGTTTATCCAAAGCTGTTGTTGAGGCATTTACTCGCCTTTACGAGGAAGACTTAATTTATCGTGGTGAATATTTAGTCAACTGGTGTCCGGCTTCCCAGTCCGCTGTGTCTGATGTGGAGGTGGAAAATCAAGAGGTTAATGGCAATCTCTGGCACTTCCGCTATCCGCTGACGGATGGTTCTGGTTTTGTGGAAGTGGCGACGACTCGACCGGAAACGATGCTAGGCGATACGGCAGTGGCAGTTAATCCCGATGACGATCGCTACAAACATCTCATCGGCAAAACTCTTACCCTGCCCATTGTACAACGAGAAATTCCCATCATTGGCGATGAATTCGTTGACCCCACTTTCGGTACGGGTTGCGTAAAGGTGACTCCCGCCCATGACCTGAACGATTTTGATATGGGTAAGCGTCACAATCTGCCGTTAATCAACATTATGAATAAAGACGGCACTCTCAACGCCAATGCTGGGGAGTTTCAAGGACAAGACCGCTTTGTTGCGAGAAAAAATGTCGTTTCTCGCCTAGAAGCTGATGGCGTTTTGGTGAAGATTGAGGATTATAAGCATACCGTTCCCTACAGCGATCGCGGTAAAGTACCCATTGAACCCCTACTTTCAACTCAGTGGTTTGTCAAAATTCGCCCCCTCGCTGACAAAACTTTAGAATTCCTCGACCAGCAAAACTCACCGGAGTTTGTCCCCCAACGCTGGACTAAGGTTTATCGCGATTGGTTAGTAAAACTCAAAGATTGGTGTATCTCTCGTCAATTGTGGTGGGGACACCAAATTCCTGCTTGGTACGCTGTCAGTGAAACCGATGGGCAAATTACCGATAACACGCCGTTTGTGGTGGCGAAATCGGAAGCGGAAGCCTGGGAGAAAGCCAAAGCGCAATTTGGCGAAAATGTCAAGTTAGAACAAGACCCAGATGTGTTAGATACTTGGTTTTCGTCTGGACTTTGGCCGTTTTCAACTATGGGCTGGCCGGAACAAACTCAGGATTTAACAACTTACTACCCTACCACTACTTTGGTGACAGGCTTTGACATCATCTTTTTCTGGGTAGCCAGGATGACAATGATGGGCGGGCATTTTACTGGAAAAATGCCTTTCCAAACTGTTTACATCCACGGTCTGGTGCTGGATGAAAAAGGCCAGAAGATGTCAAAGACCAAAGGTAATGGTATTGACCCGCTGTTATTAATTGACAAATATGGTACTGATGCGCTTCGCTATACCTTAGTTAAGGAAGTGGCGGGGGCGGGACAAGATATCCGCTTAGAGTACGATCGCAAAAAGGATGAATCGCCATCTGTAGAAGCGTCCCGCAACTTTGCGAATAAGTTGTGGAATGCTGCTCGGTTTGTAATGATGAATTTGGATGGACAAACCCCTGCACAACTTGGTCAACCACTCAGCACTGAATTGAGCGATCGCTGGATTTTTTCCCGTTATCATCAAACCATCAAACAAACCAGCAATTACATTGATAATTACGGTTTAGGAGAAGCAGCCAAGGGATTGTACGACTTCATTTGGGGTGATTTCTGCGATCAGTATATTGAATTAGTCAAATCTCGCCTCCAGCCAGATGCAGATCCCGCATCGCGACGGGTAGCACAACAAACTCTTGCCTACGTACTAGAAGGGATTTTAAAACTACTTCATCCCTTTATGCCTCATATTACCGAGGAAATTTGGCAATCTCTCACTCAACAACCAGGAGATTCGCCCCAAACTCTGGCTTTACAAGCCTATCCAAAGGTAGATGCAAATCTGATAGATTTAGCATTAGAAGAACAGTTTGAATTGCTAATTGATACTATCCGCACAATTCGGAATTTGCGTGCCGAAGCTGATGTGAAACCAGGGGTGAAGGTGACAGCTAATTTACAAACTGAAAGTGAAAAAGAAAGACAAATCCTCACGGCCGGACAAATTTACATTAAAGATTTGGCAAAGGTTGAAACTTTAACTATTACTGACAAGCAAAAAAGCCAAACTGTTGTTACTAAAAAACCTCAAAATGGGTTGAAAATAATTGGTTTAACTATTTTGGCGATTGTCTTTGCTAGGTTAGGTTTAGCTGTGGGGAATGCGATTTATAAAACTGCCATTATTGGAACTTTCTTTGAAATGGTTGGTTTTCTTTACGCAGGTTGGTTTGTCACGGAAAATTTACTGACTGGTGAAGCTAGACAAAAGCTATGGAGACAGTTTTTCCAAGGGACAGAATCACAACAGGCACAAGAAGTGGAAAATGCGATCGCCGGTGTGATAGGTACAATACAAGTAGTAATTCCCCTCAGTGGCGTAGTCGATATCGAAGTTGTGCGTGCCAAACTGGAGAAAAGCCTCACCAAAGCCGAAGCGGAAATTCAATCTTTGAGTGCCAGATTAAACAATCCGAATTTTGTCGATAAAGCTAGACCCGACGTGGTTCAAGGAGCGAGAGATGCCTTAGCAGAAGCCGAAAAACAAGCAGAAATTCTGCGCGAGCGCCTACGTGGTTTAGGATTGTAATACTGTAATAGGTAATGGGAAAATAATTAATTGCTAATTACCCATTACCTACCTACAAATAAGCCTTTCTACATTTTTTTAATTTCTGACTATGACCTGGTTTCATTCTTTTAACTAATGTTTGCACTTGTTTTTTAATTAAAAAATTTTTTAAATTTTGAATTTCTAATTAAAGCGGAGTAACTCTCATGCTATATCTAGCCCAGGTGCGTAAAAATGATTTTTTAGACCAGCACCAGTTACGCTTATTAGCACGTCAGGAAGTCGATAGCTTGTGGGCGATAATTCCGGAAGAGGCTTTCATTCTGCTGGGAAAGGGAAATCCTATGAGTGAAAACTTGCTTGTTTTAGTCGAACTTTCCGCCACAGGCGATATTGAAAGAATAGAAGATGCTACCGGTTGGGTACTCCATTTAGTACAAACCTACCTCACTACCGGGATTACACCAGAATTTTTACAGCACGAAGCCGAACGAGCAGAAAATTGGCGACAATCCCTAACGTTGCAAAACCAAGATTTAGCGCGGCGTTCTCTGGAATTGGAAGCCAGACGCGAACAAATTCAAGCTTTAGAAGAAAGCCTCAAACGTGAAAAAAATGGTTATCACAAAGATGAGGAATGATATCAATTGAAAATTCAAAATTCACACATTAGCCGAACCAGATTTCAAAAATCTTTCTGAGTTGGAATCTGTTGCTGAATTTTGGAAAATTAGTATGAGAAGCTAAAGATTATTTTATCTTAATTATGTGCGCCCATTAGCAAAAATCTTAAAACCCAACGCTATTAGTAACTTTAGGGTTAATTTTCAATTCGGGATTACTGATTTGAAGGTTGATTTCAAATTGTATAAGTTCTGATTTAAAGTAATAAGTAGCTCAACTTAATTAAACATAAAACAATAGTACGGTGCGTTGTCGCAAAGCGCAACGCACCTCAGTTGAGTATGAGGAATTTAGGGGCTAGATCATGGAGTCAGTCAGAATGCCAGCCTTTTTCTAAGCTCTGGCTCTAGCTGTTCATCAGTACTGACTACTACCCGCCCTGGCTTGGCTCTTATGATGGTGAGGAAATGTTGAAATGCTTCTTCATCTTGGGGGTTGGCTTTGACGTATTCCCGCAATTCTTTTTCTGACAAATTTAAATAGTCGCCCATCCTATAATCTCCTCTCCATTCACTCCGAGGCCAATAATTGCCGAATTACTCTAGCTAAAGCCTTTTGCGTAAAGCGACTGGCCACTTGTTGACCCAAACGCTGTACGCCAGGATTTACCAATAACTGAGCAATTTTAGGCGCAAGTTCTACTGGGTCGAAGCCTCGTGTTTCTCGAAGAATATTCAATATACGTTTGATATGCTCCAAGGTTTGTTGTTGTTCAACTGTCGCAGCTGGAGTTTCATTAACTGCTGTCAATCCTACTCGTTCTCTTAATAAATAGGTAAAGTTATGCAAAATATTTTTACCTAAAGCATCAAGTCCATTAACAGATTCATCCACCAGCTTGTCGCGAATGAAAGCGCCGCGTTCAGATGATAGAAATTCTATCCCTTGATTCAGCACTAAATTAAAGTCATAGTCTTGACTATTACGCGCATTTTTCAACAAATTTTCTAAACGATTCCAGCGGAATCTGCCATCTTTAAATAATAAATCTTGCAATGATGCTCTTAATTCTGGCGCTGGGTCTGTTAACAGACGTTTAGAAACGTAAGGATAAGCTTCGCTGAGAACTTTAAAATTCGGATCTATAAATATTGCAATACCTTCTAAGGTCACCAAGGAACGAATAATTAAAGCGTAGTAGGGCGGTACCCGGAAAGGATATTCATACATTAAAGCCGATAATTCATCGGTGATACTTTTAATGTTGAGTTCAGCAACAGTGGCTCCTTGAGCATCAGCAAATACTCTAGCAAAAGCAGGAATAATTGGTGTTAAATCTGTTTCTGGTGATAAGAAATCTAATTTAACGTAGTCTTTTGCTAAGCCTTCAAAGTCGCGGTTAACCACGTGAACGATCGCTTCAATTAAACCATAACGCTGGGGTGGTTTAATCTCGCTCATCATCCCAAAGTCGAGATAAGCTAATTTGCCATCGGTTGTTGCTAACAAATTACCAGGGTGGGGATCGGCGTGAAAAAATCCATGTTCTAGTAGCTGGCGTAGGGAACACTGCACCCCCACTTCAATTAGATAACGAGCATCTATACCTTGGGCGCGAATTTCTGCTGTTTGGGTTAATTTAGTGCCGTTAATCCACTCCATCGTCAAAACGCGACGATTTGTATATTCCCAGTAAATTTTCGGAACGTAAACGTCTTTTATATGACCGTATAACTCGAAAAATCGTTCGGCATTTTCGCCTTCATGGATGTAATCCATTTCTTCAAAAATGCGATCGCCTAATTCATCAAGAATCCCAACTAAGTCGCTGCGTACCCGTTTAAACTTTTTCTGTACCCAAGCAGCAAGGTTACGCAAGATATACAAATCAATGGTAATCCGCTCTCTTAAGTCCGGACGCTGAACTTTAACGGCGACTTCTTCACCAGTTTTGAGCTTACCTTTGTAAACTTGTCCCAAGGAAGCCGCAGCAATTGGCTGGGGCGATAGTTCGGCGTAAATCTCTTGGGGAGGTGCGCCTAATTCTTCTTGAATAAACTGGTAAGCAATTTCGTTAGGAAAAGGCGGTAATTGGTCTTGTAACCTAGTTAATTCTTCTAGATATACGGGGGGAACCAAATCCGGTCTGGTGGATAAGGCTTGGCCAATTTTGATGTAAGCAGGCCCCAGTCTCGTTAGTAATTCTCGTAGCTGAACGGCTCGGCGGCGGTCATTTTTGACAACAATTCCCCGTTTACTATCAGACCACAACCCAAACACAAAGGAAAGTGTTGGCCTCAACACCGCGAAAATTCGCCCCAAAACTTGCAGCGGTCGGTTTTGGTAATGCGCCGCTATCTCCAAAGGATTGTAACGCGTCTCAGGTTCAGCTGTTTGAGTATCCCTTCGGGCTGCTAAAAGTCTTGGCGATTGCACTACCAAGCTTTGCGTACCATTTTCTTCTGGTACTACATCAATAATATGCAGTTCGCCTGGGCTAGTTTTGCCGTTGCGACTGTCCTCCTGAATCGATCCGGAATTAGGGGGAAGTGTCTTAACAATCATAGGGAAGGCCACCGCTGAGAATGAGGATGTTAAGTATTGTAACAATATGTTGAAGATTGGTCATCGGGCAAAGGGGAAGGTGGGGCCCCCTCTGGGGATAAGGGGCAGGGGGAAAGGGGAAAGGGGAAAGGGGAAGGGGGAAAGGAAAGATCCCTCCTTTTCCCTTTTACCTTTTACCTTTCCCCAAGGCGAAGCCATGTCCTCATCTCCCCATGCCCTATGCCCTATGCCCCATTCCCCACTGTTCATTGCTTTGCTACACTAATATGGGCGTATTAATTTAATAGTAGTAGGTATTGCTGCCTTTCTCGGTGCTGAGTTAAAAGTGCTAAGTCTTAAAGTAAAGACATGCGGCCTTACTAACTAACTCCGAAATTTTCTTCGTACTCACGACTGGGCACTTAGCACAATGGAAGGAGACTTTGGCTAGATGTTGCTTTGCTTGCGAATTGAAAACTTTGCCCTGATTGACGAACTAGAATTGGAGTTTGGCGCGGGACTCAATGTGTTAACGGGTGAAACTGGCGCTGGAAAATCGATTATCTTGGATGCTATTGATGCTGCTTTGGGCGGTAAAGTCTCTAGTCGAGTGATTCGGACAGGGACGAGTCGGGCAATGGTAGAAGCTACTTTCACTTCCAACCCGCCTTTAGCTGCTTGGCTGACGGAACAGGAAATCGATTTACTTGATGAAAATTCTGTAATTATTAGCCGAGAAATCAGCGCCACAGCTAGTAATGTCCGCAGCCGATCGCGGGTGAATGGTGTGTTGGTAAATCGGCAGGTAATGGCGGGATTGCGCGATCGCTTGGTGGAAATCACGGCTCAAGGTCAAACTGTGCAAGTGGGACAATCTGCCCAAGTCCGCGATTGGTTGGATTTGTACGGCGGTGACTCGTTAATGCAGCAACGGCAAAAGGTCGCTATTAGCTTTAGTGCTTACCAACAAGCGCATTTAGCACTAGAAAAACGCCGGACATCAGAACGGGAACGTTTGCAACAACTCGATTTGCTTACCTATCAAGTGCAAGAATTGGGAGCAGCAAATCTTAGCGAACCGAATGAATTGGAACAGTTGGCACAAGAGAGCGAACGTCTGAATCATGTAGTTGATTTGCAACAAATGAGCTACAAAATTTATCAGGCTTTGTATCAAAACGATGATGAAACTCCCGCCGCCGCAGATTTATTGGGAGACAGCGAAGCGACATTAAATGACATGGTGGAATACGACACCCAACTGCAACCTTTATTGGAATTGGTGAGGGATGCCCAAGCAGCTGTTATGGAAGTTGGAAGGCAGATTAACGCTTATGGCGACAGCTTAGAAGCCGATCCCCAACGGTTACAAGAAGTAGAAGAACGGGTTCGGGAATTAAAGCAAATTTGCCGCAAGTACGGGCCGACATTAACAGAAGCGATCGCCTATTACCAGCGTATCCAATCAGAATTAGCTCAACTCAATGACAGCGAACAATCTATTGAAAGTTTAGAACAGCAAGAAAAGGCGTGTTTTGAGAAACTCACCGAAACAAGCGATCGATTAACTCAACTCCGTAGTAAAGCGGCTGCTAATTTAGAATCGCGTTTGATATCCGAACTCAAACCTTTAGCAATGGAAAAGGTGAAATTTCAAGTTGAAATTTTGCCGACTTCTCCAAGTGCTATGGGAGCAGATAAAATTACCTTTATGTTTAGTCCCAACCCCGGAGAACCACTGCAACCTTTAACAGAAATTGCCTCTGGTGGGGAAATGAGCCGCTTTTTGCTGGCTTTAAAAGCTTGTTTTTCTCAGGTCGATGCAGCCGGGACAATGGTATTTGATGAAATTGATGTGGGGGTTTCTGGAAGAGTTGCCCAAGCGATCGCCGAAAAATTACACCAACTCAGCCAACGCAACCAAGTATTATGTGTTACCCACCAGCCCTTAGTTGCAGCAATGGCAGACCGCCATTTCCGGGTGGATAAGCAAATTATTAATCAAGGTAAAGGTAAAAAAGCTAACAATGGTAGCGTGGAGCAGCGTACCGTTGTACGAGTTACTGCTTTAGATAATTTAACTACTCGCCGGGAAGAACTAGCACAATTAGCTGGTGGAAAATCGGCAAGTGACGCGATCGCTTTTGCCGAATCTTTGTTATTGCAAGCCGCTAACCATCGTCGCAGGGAGCAGACGTAAAGGTGACTGGGGAGATGGGGAGATAGGGAGATAGGCGAGCAGGGGGAGAAATACTATATCTGATTGCAACTTGGTATAAAGCTCTTCCATTACTCTGGGGTAAAACCTTAATTTTTCGTTGGCTGAAACGGCGAAAATTCGTTAATTTTTCTAAGACTGACGGAAGAGCGATAAGAAAATTATTGCAGCATCTGAGTATCTTGCAGGGCTTTTCAAGTAATTGAACTACATCACTCCCTACTCCCTACTCCCCCATCTCCCCATCTCCCTATCTCCCCAGTCCCTTGCTATAGAATTAGCGAGATTTATTTGGCTATCATCGCCGAAGTGACGACACATTGAGGAAATTGGCGCTTTAATGCTCCAAAAACTGGACAAGGGGCTTGTTCTTGCAAATTTTCTGGTTTGCTCCAAGTAAAGGGGGCTTTGTGCGCCGCAGACATCCATAACAAAACCTTTGCTCGTGTCATGGCAACGTAGAGTAAACGGTACTCTTCTGATGTTTTTAACTGCTTTGCTAGCTCCCATGCTTGTGTCACATCTGGTATGGTAGATTCTCCGTGCAGAGCAGCACGAATTTGGGCGCGGGCTACTTCTGATAAGGTAAAATCCCCTAAGAACTGGCTTTGGGGAGGAACCCAAAATCTCCCAGGAATTAAGTTTTCGTGCAGAAAGGGGATAAAAACGTAATCCCAGTCCAAACCTTTGGCTTTGTGCATAGTAATAATCGTCAGTTGACCCCGACGGGTGTAACGTTCTTCTGAATCTTCGGTTTCCACTGGTTCAAACCGTTCAGAACTGACGATTTCACTCAAAGCTGACAGCATTGACCTCATTGAACTATTGCTAGCTATCTGCTGGTTTACCCGTTCTGCGAGTTTATCAGCAGTTGCCAATTCTGCCTGGTCGTAATTTAAGGTCAAAGCGAGGAAAGAAATTAGCTGATACAGAGGCAGTTCCAAACGAGCGCGGAGTAAACTCCGACACAAATGTGCAGCTTTTTGTACTGGTTCTGCTTGCGGCGCTGCTAGGGGGCTGGGATACAAAAATTCTTCTGGGAGACTAGCAAGGGCGTTGAGGTCTTGGGTAGGAATTAACTGACGCTGCACCAATGCTTCTAGTGCGGCTTTGAGGTAATCGGGAGAGTGGGGTCGATCGCAAAATTGCAGCAATGCCAAAATTTCTTGGGGTACATGAGAACGGCGATCGCGTTCTCCCACATCATAAAGTGTAATATTATGCTCCTTACACACAGGTGCTAGAGCCTCAGCTAGCCATCGTCCTTGGCGATTTTCGCGCACTAAAATCGCTGCACTATTTTTTGTTGGATCTTTGCCAAATAACTCGATCGCTCTTTGAGATAACAATTCAACAGTGTGAAAAATATCGCGCGGAGCGTACAATTCCAGCCCTAAACCTACTGGTGCTGGGTTAGCATTAGTTTGCGGATCGCTAGCGTCAACAGGAAGAATGGTTTGTAAGCGAAATGGTACTTGTCGGTTATCAGTATGAGGGAATGGGGATTGGGGGTTTGTTGCAGACCACTGATTATTGACCCATTTGAGAGCAAAGTTAGCAGCTTCAATAATTATTCTGGTACTGCGACCGGCTCGATCCATCGTCGCCAATCGTTGAATGCGATCGCACTCCTCACAAAATTGCCGAAAATAAATCGGATCGGCTGGGGTAAACGTCGAGTTAATCGCCTGGTTGGGGTCGCCGACCCGCACCAAGTTGAGTGCTGAGTCGGGAGTGGGGGAGGGTTGGGGTGATGGGGTGGAGTGATAGGGTGAAATTCTCTCCCCATCTCCCCATCTCCCCATCTTCCCATCTCCCTCATTACTCGCCAAAATCTCCAACAACCGCGTCTGTAGCGGGCTAGAATCTTGGGCTTCGTCTTCAAAGACCGCGAATACTTGGTTTTGCTCGATGCGGCGGGCACTGTCGTTTTCTAAAACCCGCAGTGCGGCTAAAATCATATCATCGTAGTCAATGAAGTCACGCGATCGCATTAAGTTTTGATATTGTTCGTACAATCCCGCTGCTACACTCAAAATTGCATATCGATCTGTGGTTTGTTGACTCCACTGTTGCAACAATTCTTGCGATATTCCAGAACTTTTCGCTTCATGGATGACTGTATTAGCTAATTCCGGTAAGACTTCTGTCCGCAATACCGATTGGCGACGTAACCTTTCTGTTTCTTCACCGTCAAATTGATGACCTTCTAATAAGCCCAAATATCGCTCTGGATTATTCGCAATCCATTGCTCTACCGCTGTGCGGATAAACCGATGACTTTGGGTTGGTGTAATTAATGTGGCGTATTCTAACTGCAACCCTGATAAATCGGGATGGCGGCTGGCAATATTCAACGCTAAACCATGCAAGGTATAGACAAAAAAGCCTGTTTGAGGTAGAGATAAATCCTCTCGTAAGTATTTACGAATTTTGGCTTTAATATTGGCAGCAGCGGAGCGAGTAAAGGTGACAACCACCAACTGACGGCGGGAGGAGGAACCCGACTGGGCAAAACCTTCGTACTGACGTGCGATGGCGATCGCCGCCGCCGCCGCCATCCCAGTGGATTTGCCTGCCCCAGGAACAGCAGAAATAGCTAGGGGCCCAGATTGCCAATCAGCCATTTGTTGCTGTCCGGGACGCAGACTATTGCGGATGCGTGCAATAGCTTCTGCCCGTAGAGATGACACGGGCGATCGCTCCAATACTTCTGAATCGAGATGTTCTTGAGGCACGGTAACAGTGAGGTTATTGTTTTGAATTTGGCACTCCCTCTTGCTACGTGTCTTGAAGCCACGCTCCGAGACACATCCTCAAGGGTTTTCAACGAGTCTTTTTATAATTATTGCGGTTAATCCAAACTCGACCCAACAATTCTAAAAAAATTAGAAAAATTTTTTTAACTGTCTTAACTGTCCTTGCATTTTCATTTAAATTTTGAAAAATTAAAAAGCGTCAAGTGTGCTTGTATACATTTCAAGCGACTTACGCTGTTCGCATTTATCAAGCTAGAGCCTTCAAGCCAAAGACTAGAACAGGCTTTTGCACTGACAAAATTTCAAAAAGACTCTTATTCTAAGGTCAAACATGAGCATTAAATCTTGGTTTCGTAGACTCTCTACTATTGCCCTCGCGATTCTCGTTAGCTTAACGATCTTTAGTTTGCCTGCTGACGCTTTCGTTAGCACAGATTACGAAAAGTTGCTTGTGACTAACGCCTGTGTTCAATGCGATCTATCAGGAGCCGATTTGTCAAATCGGGATTTATATGGCAGCGCACTCGATGGGGCAAATCTATCCAACGCAAATCTCTCTGGCGCCCTACTTAATGACGCAAAATTCAAAGGAGCTAATCTAACGAAAGCTAATCTATCAGGGGCTATCTCGATGGGAACCGACTGGTCGAATGCCAACCTAACGGGGGCTAAGCTTACTGGGGCAGATTTATATAATGCTCTTTTGAGTAACACAAAGTTATTAAACGCGGATTTAACCGATGCAGATCTAACAGAGGCCATTATCTCTGATGCAGATTTGTCTAATGCCGTCGGAAAAAATGCCAAGTTAAGGTCAGCAATTTTCTCTCGAGCTATTCTATCGGGAGCGGATTTTTCCAGTAGCTACATGAGAAATGCAAAGTTACCAGAAGCAACGCTTAAGGGAACTAAGCTATCTGGGGCAGATCTGTTTAATGCTTTGATGCCTGACGGAACTACCTATAATGGAGATGTCACTAAGTTTGGTGCTGTGCAGTAAGACCTGAGTCCTGCTTTAGTGTGACTTGAAAAGCTGAAAATTCAAAAAGATGTAGTAGCGTGACAAGGCTAAAATAGTGCATTAGGAGTAGGTTGGCTTGAGGAACGAAACCCAACACCCGTATCGATGTTGGGTTTCGCAGAGCCTCAACCCAAGCTACAATTTTTGCTTACCCAAAAACCTCTCAAACTCTTATTCCTTTGTGTTTTGTGTGGTTAGATTTTCTTTGACGCACACTAAAATAAAATTATCCTCAACTTAAACTTATCATGCTTATCTAAGCTCATGTCATCTCTTACAGAAGGACTCAATCGAATATTGATTTGGTTAGATGAACATTATACTGACATTGCTTCTTCTTTATCACCAGGATTAAGCTATGGTGAAATAACTAAAAAAATCGGAGATTTACCCTTTAAATTATCACGCGAAGTTTACGAAATTTTTCAATGGCGTAATGGTAGCAATAATAGTATTTTTGGTGGAGCATCACTTTTTTCTCTGAATGGTTCGCTGACATTATATCAAGATTTTAAAGACTATTTTCTCGATTCAGATATCAAAGCATTTCCTATATTTGCTAATGAAGATAGTGCAGAATATTATTTTGCAGTCTGTGAAACTTTAGAAGAATTGCCAATAATTACAATTGGTTTCGACGAGCCAGAGATAATTGTCAAATACACCAGCCTTACTAACATGATTTTATCAATTGCAGAAGCCTATGAATCAAAGGTATTTATTCACAATGAAAGGTATGGATATATTAAAATTATCAACCCTAATTTGTTTCAATCTATTCGTTATAAATATAATCCTAAAAATAAAGTAGATCTACTTTACGAGAAGCAACTGATAATTAGATAGTTATAAGTTTAATTTATTTAGAATAATAAAAATTTACCTGCATTTATGAGCAAAGTTTAATACTTATTCATCGCTAATTGGCTGATTAGCTTGTCTAGTTGCATAAAATTTTACTAAGTACCCTATCTATGGCATTGTTTTTTCAAACTGATATGGCGATCGCTCATAACATAGATATAAAACTTTACATTCAATGTTCTAGTTGACACTGAACACACTGGTTTCTGGGTAAACTAAAAACAGCACTGGCTATCCGAGCAGCATAAGGCTTTTAGCTCATCACAGACAACTCAAAGGGGTATACAAAATGCTCAAGACAAGTTACGACTTTGACCAGGCTATCCTACCCGCAGGCTCTTCATTAAAGACTAATATTCTGCTACGTTTTCGTGCTGATGTAGCTGAATCTCCTCGACGGAACCTGAATCTTTCATTGGTAATTGACCGCTCAGGCTCTATGGCAGGCGCTCCCTTGCATCATGCCCTCAGAGCCGCTGAGTCTGTGGTGGATCGACTTGAGCCAGAGGACATTCTCTCAGTGGTTGTTTATGACGATGAGGTGGACACAGTTGTAACACCCCAGCCTGTGAAAGACAAAGCTGGACTCAAAAATTCTATTAAAAAAGTCAGAGCAGGCGGTATTACTAACCTATCTGGCGGATGGCTCAAAGGCTGCGAACATGTCAAAAAGCAACTCGATCCGCAAAAAATCAACCGCGTTCTCCTGCTGACCGATGGTCACGCCAATATGGGTATTCAAGACCCGAAAGTACTGACGACAACATCGGGGCAAAAAGCTGAGGAAGGCATCACCACAACTACCTTAGGTTTCGATCGGGGGTTCAATGAAGACTTGCTGATTGGGATGGCAAGGGCGGCTAACGGCAATTTCTACTTCATTCAGAGCATCGATGAAGCAACTGAAGTGTTTAGCATTGAGCTAGATAGTCTCAGAGCAGTAGTAGGACAGAATCTCAAGGTGACAGTTGAGTTGGCTGATGGTGTCAAGCTGATAGATACCTTAAGTTTGGCTAAAGTTAGCCAGAATAAAGCTGGTCAAACTGCGATCGCCTTGGGAGAACTTTATGAGGGTGAAGACAAACTTTTGGGATTGAGTTTAGAGATATCCGCTGCTCAAATTGGCGAATTACCTGTGATGAAGATACATTACAGTGCTGATGTTGTGCAAAATGACGTGATTCAAAATGTCTCCGGCACAGCGGATGTCGTTGCCAAAGTCGGCACTATTGAAGAAGCAGCCCTCGCTTCTTCGAGCCATATCATCCTTGAACTCAGCCGCCTCACCATCGCTAAAGCTAAAGAGACAGCCCTTGATTTAGCCGAGCATGGCAAACATGAAGAAGCTGAGCAAATTCTCCGATCGCTAGTGAAAGATTTGCGCGATAAAGGGTTAAATGAGAATTTTGAAATTGCTGAAGAGATAGATCAGCTAGAATATTTCGCGGGTCGCATCGCCCAAAAAGCCTTGGGTAATGCCGGACGTAAAGAACTGCGGGATCAGAGTTACCAGACAATGACCCGCAATCGTAGCGATTTAGCGGCTCGTGGCGTCACGGCTGGGGATGAAATCTATGCGATGCCGGTTGTCAATGAAGTCGGCTCAGGCGTAGAACTACACTGTGTGCGTGAAGGCGGTAAGCTGCGAATCAAAGTCATATCCGATGGCTACGATTCCACCAAGAATGTCCAATTTCCTAGAGCGATTCGTGCCGAAGGCGCACGCTATGTAGTTGAAGGACTAGAACCTTCAACTGATGGCTCTTTCTACCGCGTGCGTGGTAACATAACCCGCCTGACTCGACCTGGCGAAGCAGATATCTTCGTTGCTCCCAGACAATCGAGGTCAACTAGCACAGGTAAAGCATCCAAAGGCCCTGCTAGTGCTGCCGACCTACCCACAACTGATATTGTCAAGGATGGTGTTCTCGTTCAATGTGTCAAAGATGGCAGTAAGCTACGTGCTAGAGTAGTTTCTGACGGGTATGAACCGAATTGGAACATGCGTTTTCCGCGATCGGTTCGCGAAGAAGGAATGCTTTACGTAGTTGATGAAATCAAAATCGGCCCTGATGGCAAGTCTTATATTGCCTGCGGTGAAATTAAGCGATTTCTGCAACCCACCATTACCAATTGAATTGATGTTAGAAGATTGTAAGTAATTCAAAATTCAATATAGTTGAATTAAATGGACGAAAGCTATGTAACCTCAGTTCGGGTTAAATATCTGAAGGTAAAAGCCACTCAAGTTGAAGGCTAGGTTTCTTAGGTTGGTGACAATAAGCAATTAATCCGCACAGAACATTAACACAAAAATTAATAGGACTACGATGTCTGGAATGTTCAATTTGGGAAATGTTTTTAAGTTGGTCGTTGATGGTTTCAATGATGGAGCGTTTACGGGACAAAAGCTTGTCGTGAAGACACATCACCTTGTTCTTCATATTGCGGCATGGTTTAGCAAAAAATTCAATTCCGAAGTCTTGTAAAAGTTTATATCCCTGATTCCGCACCTAAAACTGTCACAAAAGAAATGACAAGAAATTTGGGAGCTAGTTTTTAATAAAAACCAAAGTCATGAGGGATGGAAAGTCAAAAATCAAGCTGGAGTTCGGAAAAAATGGATGGTTATAAAAAATACTGCATAAAAAAGTAGAGTTACTGAAAATAGAGTGAGTAACTCTTGCAAAAGTTGATAAAAGGAAAGCTTAAGTAAAATGATAATCAAACTAATAAATAGTAGCGACGACAAGCATTAGGAAAGAATTGTAATATCCATAATCTTTCATCAGAGAGGTTTGATATTTGTGAAACACCATTAACAATTAATAAATGGATACCTTGGAAACATTGAAATATCCACCTGAGAGTGGGGCGGGGTGTCAGTTTACCTAATTGGTTTGCGATTTTTTTGTTTTGAGCCAATAAACTTTCACGTAATTGTCGTTGCCCTAAAGTATAAACCAACAAACATAAACCCATAATCATAGATAACGCTTCAATGCGCTCCGGTGACTTGAGAAATATGCTGTCTGTCAAGAATAAAGGGTCTTTGAAAAACGCAAATCCTCTTTCACATGATTGTTGACCTTTATATTCTTTAATCATGTCTGAGTGGCTCAGTTGGGATTCATGAATAACATTAGTTGCTAAAATAAATTTTCCCGAAGCGAGATTTTCTATTTCGATTGCCTCTTTATCCTGTTTTAGCCGCGCTGAAATCTGATAGCAATATTTCCAATTAGTCTGAGAGTTATTTTTGCTTTTACTCTCTGACTTTAACTGTTTTTTAGATATTTTAATTTCAGTCAAACGATGATATTTTAATTGCCTTGATAGATGTAATGCCGCTTTTTTGGCATCTCGATGACAAGCAAACTCTTCATTACATAATTTAGTGAGTTTTTGATCGGCATTTGTTTGAGCTTGCTGAACACGGCGCATCAGCTGTTTAAAATCTGCTTTTTTCCGTTCTTGACTTTCAACTATCAGCCATCTTTGCTCGATTCCAGCATAGTTACTAGATTTGACTATATATGAATAACCTGCTATCTCACTTTGGATTAAATCTTTGTCGTCTATTTCTAATAGTATTTGCTTGGCTAACCCCACTGTCAATGGTACTCTGCATAACCATTTGAGGCTTTTCATCAAATTCAGATTTTCGGCACTATATAATGCACTGTCTGCTACCATTAACGCATCTATATCAATATTCTCTCGAAAATTAACGAGAGTTTTGGCAAAAGTTTTCGTATCTGATTGATTTCCTGACGCTGCTTTTAAAAAGATGGGAATATCCTCATCACTACTACAAATTAACTCGATAATAAATTGTTTTAAATCTGGTCGATGATCTCTTAAATAACCATAAGTTATATTTATTAGTTGTGGTACTAACTCTAGGAGCTTATCTTCATTTTCTGTGGAACCATTTCTTTCAAAGGCTACTTCGGGTAAACCAGTTTTATATTCTCCGTGCAGATGCAATGAAGAAGAATCTAAGTGTAGCGATGATAAATCCACTCCATATTTTTTTACTGCTGCTAACGCTATCAAAGTGAAAATTCCACTTAATCCTTTTAAATATAATTGGTCTAATACTCAACAAGCCTGTCGTCATTTAAATGTTCTGGTAATACTCCTTCTCCTATCAAGTGTTCGCAGGCATAGCTATCCATATATTTCGGAAACATATATAATGTTCCAGATACAAACCCTAACCCGTTTACTATCATTGCTTTGACCGCCTGACCCGCGCTTACCTTTTCTTGTGGGTGCTGTCCAAGTATTTTATTTATTTGGTCTACCAACCCTATTTCATTAATAATTCCTGCTATTATCCCCAGGTGATTTAGATTTTTTACTTCAATGCTCGAAGACGAATTCATTTTCACACTACTTTCCATCAACTATTTTTAGCTTTTCATGATGGAAGCTTATAGAGTGCTAATCTTATTTACTTTTTGGCTTCTACCCTATTCTGGCTATTAACTTTATTTCTGTGTCTCTATCGTCTCAATTTTTATCAGTAGTCTTAATTTACTTACTGCTTTCTCTGTGTGCCAGTTTTAGGTGCAGAATGTGGGTTCTACCGATAAATAAAGACGGGTTGCAACCCGTCTCAATAGCTTGAAAGTGCAAATACACCTTGTATAATATTGAAAGTAACACAGTTATCTTTGTAATAGTTGCCAATTTGCCAAGTCCTAAAAAAGATTGTGAAGCTTTCTATTACAAATTTTGGTATTAAATTAACGGAAACCTAAAATTTCAGAAATCGCGGCTATTATATCAAGATAAAAGTTTCCTTTCACGGCTCGAAATAATTCAAATTGCGATCCAGGGGCACCAAAAAACGGTCTAAAAAACCATCCTAATTGCATACCTACAAAAGCATAAAGCAATAACCAAAATCTTAAAATAGTGGTACGGGTTGTTTTGCCTACTTCATCTTGTTGAGAAAGTAATTGTATCCCCTCATAAAGAAATTTCACGCCAAAGATACCTGTGATTCCAAATATTGATACATTCAACAGTTTGAAAAATTGATAAGAATCTGGGGTAGTTATCAGAAAAAATAGTGTAACTGGTGCGAAGCTGAATAAAAGTACGCTAATCACTGATACAGATGTGAGCAAGACAACGAAATGTTGTTGAATAGTACTCCGCGAACCAAACAAAACATTAAAAAAGAACAAAGTTGGAAAACAAATTATTAGTGTTAATAAATAAAATGCGGGAAGTTTGATAGCACTGGATAATGCTTGTGCCCAACCGTTGGATGCACCAATAATTGCGCCATAGATGGCAAAGCAAATCGAACTAGCTACAAACAAAGAACTGATTTTATTTTCTAATCTTATTCCCAGACGAATTTCTTCTAAAAATGATTGGCGATCGCGTAGTAAATTCACCAAAACATTAAATTGCTTAACGCCGCGAGATTGCTTTTCCAACATAATGCTTTTTTGGTCGATCTTTGGTATGATTACTAATTTTTAGACTATTGTGACTCCTGTTAGCGCAGCGGGGCGTAGCCCATTCTGAATTCTTCCCTAATGACGAATTCCCAGCAAGTAGCTGATAGCTTGAATCACGCTAAGATAAAAATTACCTTCTCTTTCGCGAAACAATTGAAATGCAGAATCAGGCGTGCCAAAAAATGGTCTGAGAGTCCATCCTAGCTGACTACCGACGAAAGCATAAAGAAACAGCCAAAATTGTAAAATCTTCTGACGTGTTTTGCTACCTTCATCATCTTGTTCTAAAACTAAACTCGTGGCTTGATATAACGAGGAAATACCAATAAATCCAGTTAGTGCAAAAATAAAAACATTTAAGAGAATTAAAAATTGGTAATTATTGGTAGTCAGTAAGAAAAACAGGGTAATAGGTGCAAAACTAAATAAAAGTACGCTAGTCACCGAAACTGCGGTCAATACTAATGCTAAATGCTGTCCAAAAGTCCGCTTTGAACCGAAAATAACGTTAGCAAAATACAACGTTGGGATACAAATCAGCAGTGTAATTAAATAAAGGGCTGGGAGTTTGATGGCCGAAGACAAAGCTTGCATCCAGCTATGATATGCACCGATAATTCCGCCATAGACGGCGAGGAATAAGGAACTACAAACTAGTAGAGAAATGATTTTATTTGGTAATCTTGTACCTTGGCGAACTTCCTCTAAAAAACCTTGGCGATCGCGCAAAAAACCAATCAGTACTGCAAAGTATTTGATTCCCCCAGATTTCCGTTCAATCATATTATCCTCACACACATATTATCTATCTAATTAGAACTCAGAATTCAGAATTCAGAATTAATCAGGCTTGGATATGCAAGCTTGATAATTTAAACAAAATTCACTAAGTATAAAACCATTAGTTTTTCAACCATTCTAACTTTTGACTCCTGAATTCACCAATTCTATTGTTATGAGTAGTCACCACCAGAGCCGTACTTCCAAGCATCAATCAAACGATGCCAATAATATTGTTGTTCGCTTGGTTGATTCTTCATCCATGTTTCTAACATTGGACTTAACTTAAATAAGGTAGTATAAATACCTAAATTACTGTAATGTAGCATCCAATCTAACAAACTTCCCAAACCTAGTTGGGGAATTATTTTGATAACTATTTCTGGATGAGAGAAATTAGTTTTTAACAGTGTTTGCGTCAGGGGCCAAAATTGTACTATATCTTGTAAAAATGGCTTCAGTACTGGCGTACCTAACTTTTGCATTTCTTCAAATACTGCTGAGAGTAGTTGGTTAATTCGATCTGGGGGAATTTTCTGATTTACACTAACACTCATGGCTTTTTGAAATAACCAGGTAACAGTCAAACTTGGCTGATACGGTTGCAGCAGTGACAGTGCTTTTGCTGATAATTGTTCGGTTTGCAACGCTTCGTCAATGCCAAATGTTAAACGCTTTAAGTGACGCACCATCGCACCAAAACCGCCAAAACTCAACGGAGATTGGTTACCGCTGCTATCTCCCACTGGTAGAATGCGATTCCAAGGAGTTTTGAGGGGACTTTGGCGAAAGCTGGGAAAAAAGCCAAACAACGCCCGTTGAAATTTCAGCTGACTCAATTCCACACCCTGATATTCTGGTAGCAAACGCAGATATTCCTCAAAGAAAGTTGACAAGCTGAAGCGTTGGGGATGTGCATCCATGTAGGTAAACAAGTAAGTAGTTCTACCGTCTCTAGCTGGGAAGGCTTCCCAGAAGTACTGGCACTGATTGTGCAAAGATGTAAATGATAACAACAAATCGCCTGAGTTATTTTCCGGAAAACCTTTAGCGCAAGTTCCCACCACTAAGCAAAGGGCGTCTGGTTTTTTTCCTTGACGTGCTTGTTGTGTGATGGGAGAAAAATGTCCCATTGCGTCGATTAATAACCTAGTTTTGAATTGGCTATTTACCATCACCCCATCTGGATGCACCACCGCTTCTTTAAAAGGTGTGTTTTCTAATAACTTTCCCCCAGCATTGAGAAATCGCGTTTTTAATGTAGCCAGTAAATATACAGGATCTACACCGATATTCAAAACATCTTCTACCCAAATTTCTGTACCACCATGAAAGCCTACTCGTGCTGGGTTATATTGAGTGGCGATCGCAGTTTCTAATTCCTCCTCAGTCAACAAATTCAATTCCACGAACACATCTAATTCTTTACGAGAAATATTCCACTCTTGTTCCCTCCCCCGCAGAATCCCCCGTTCCATCAACGCCACCCGCAGCCCCTTCACAGCTAAAGCCGAACCAATTAAAATTCCTAAGGTGCCACCGCAGATAAGCACATCCCAGTCTGCAACGCCTAAAGGCTGCTGACTTTCTGTAACTAATGTTGGTATAGGTGCAGTATTTTCTCTTAGGGATGTTAAGATGCGATCGCTCTGACGCAAGCCTGCTAGAACATCGCCCGGTAGTTGGGAAAGAATTTCTTCGGTTAAAGACATTTTGAAAATCTAAACTCTATATTCCCAAGCTACCTGAGAATTGACTAATAGTAGTTCGCAATAGTGAACTTGGCTCTTTAAAGGGTAAAGGGGAAAGGGGAAAGGGAAAGGGATTTAAAACCTTTTCCCTTTACCCCTTCCCCTTTCCCCAGCCCTCACTAGCGCATTTTTGGGTTAACAGACTACTAGTTACTCACCTGAAGACCAGCGTACAGGCAAAAATGCGCCCAGGCTATAAACAACGGCGAATCCACCCATAGCAAACATGCCCCAAGGTACTAAGCCTTCAAGCGAATTCACCACACGCGCAGTCTTTATTGGTTGTTTGGGATCGTAACGTACCACAACTATCTTGCCGTTGCTGGAACGGTAAGACTCATAACTGCCTGTAAAGCGAGTGCGTTCGCCGTTGGCTAGAAACTCGATAACTGGTGCATAGGTTTCTTTTTCTTGATTGTTGTTACTGGTGCGATCGCGACGGCTGATGCTGTCCACCACCGTACCCCGCGTTTCCTTTAGCGTTGCAATTTCGTGCGCGGTTATGTTACGCACCCAAAAACCGCCCCCAACGAACAGCAACCCAAGGAACAGCCCAATACCTGCGCTGAGTTTCTCGTCAAAAGTACTTTGGTGAGGTTTGAAATTCATGGGTTTAAGGATACCACAACAATAAACTTCATCACACCATCTCACACTCATTCACACTCAACAGTCATCGTTTTTATTTGTTACAGTTTCCCTACATTTGAAACATTTTTTTCTGGCACTAGTAACCTTATAACTGCGTCAACTATGTTGCTGCTAAATTGCTGTATCAGTTTTCCTGGTATGGCAATTTAACATTTATATGGAATCGAATGTAACCAATTAACCGACGTTTAGTAAATAGAAGTAATGACAACTCAGTTTTGGGAAAAAAGCAGAAAAATTAATGCGACTCTAAATAATTTACTATTTAAACCTGTTAAGAGATGGGTAGTACTAGGTCTAAGCAAGCTTGGTGTAGCCCGTCAACAGATATGGTCTTTGAGCGATCGAGCTTGGTGGCTTTTGAGAAAGCGTCTGCTGCCGTTATTGTGTGTAATATCATTCTTTGCAGTATTGCAACTCAACAGCTTTGCCCCTGCTGTTGCCCAATTACCTCGCCAAGAAATTCGGGGCGTGTGGCTCAGTGGTAACGATTTTAGCGTTTTTAGAAATCGCTCACAAGTCCAAGCTGGTATGAGCCAACTGCGAAAGTTAAACTTTAATACTGTTTATCCCGTAGTCTGGAATGATGGTTATACACAATACCCCAGCGCCATCATGCAGAAAGAAGGTATTCCTTTTTTCTTCAAGGGAACAGAGGGGCAAGATGTGATTGCAGACATTATTAGTCAAGCCCGCAGCCAAGGATTACTAGCAATACCCTGGTTTGAATTTGGTTTTATGGTTCCTCTAACTTCGGAACTGGCGTCACAGCATCCAGATTGGCTAACACAAAAGCAGGATGGAACTCAAACTTCAATTAGTGCTGCCGGTGAAGTAGCGTGGTTGAATCCCTTTCACCCCCAAGTGCAAAGCTTTATCCGCGAACTCGTGATGGAAGTAATTACGAAATACAATGCTGATGGCGTTCAATTTGACGATCATACGAGTTTACCCGTAGATTTTGGTTACGATAAGTACACGATTAGTCTATATACTCAAGAAACTGGCAATCCTCCTCCACCCAATCCCCAAGCCCAAGCATGGATAAAATGGCGGGCAGATAAAATTACTGCCTTCATGGTAGACCTCTATCAAAGTGTGAAAGCCCAAAAACCAAATGCTATCTTCTCAGTTGCTCCTAATTACTATGATTTTGCTTACAAGCTGCAACTGCAAGATTGGCTCAACTGGGTAAGGTTGGGCATTGTTGATGAGTTAGTTATGCAGGTGTACCGTAATGATTTGGAAAGTTTTATCGGTCAAATTACCCGCCCAGAAATTTTAGAAACTCAACAAGTCATCCCAACTGGTATTGGGATTATGGCGGGGTTACGAAATCGTCCAGTTTCCATAGCGCAAATCCAATCTCAGGTAGTAGCAGCGCAACAGCGCGGTTTAGGTATCGGCTTTTTCTACTATGAAAGCCTTTGGGATATCGCGCCCGAACCAGCACCCCAACGCCAATCGGCGTTTGCGGCTCTTTTTCCTAATTCAGCATTGCGCGACATCTCTCAAAACACACCCCGCCAGCCAACTTTTAACACCGTATCCCTGCCTTTATATCCAAAGCCTTCCCTCGGTCAGCGCGTTCGCGGCTATTTTTTGGAAGTGGCGATCGCCAATGGTCAACCAAAACGTGTTTTATTAGATACAGGCTCAGCAGGCTTAAGAGTTCCCCAAGAGTTTTTAGGTAATGCTCCCATCCAAAGAACAGGTCAAACTATCAAGGAAGAATTAAGTGATGGTACTGTATTGGAAGGCGAATTAGTTTATACTAATGTCCGGTTTGGTTTGATTCCCACCGCAGAACCGATTCCCGTACAGGTTGTTACTAGTCGCCAATGTAGTGCCCAAAAACCCAATTGTTCGGCAAAAAGTGGTGCGCCATTTTCCGGTATTATTGGTGTCAACTATTCTGAAAAGTCACTGCCCTATAACCCGCTGAGAAAATTATCAGGTAATCTGAGTAACGGATTTATTGTCATCGGAAATGGTGGTAGTAACAGCAATGGCAGCCTAATTCTCGGTTTAACCGCCCAGAATCAAGCAGGTTTCAAAACAGCCTCTTGGAGTCAACAACCCGAAATTAATGGCGTACCTGGTAACAGATGGGACTCTCGGCTAGGCAAAGTTTGTTTAACTCTTGCTGGAAGTTCTGCCAAAAATTCTTGTAATGCCGCAGCGATCGCTGATACTGGAACTATTAATGGTTTAGCTGAATTCAAGTCAGCTTCTACAGCAGGAAAACTCAAACCAGGAGTGCTGGGTTCGGCAAATACTGTGAAAGTGGCAATGAATGGCATTTTTGATTACAGTCTCAAACCAGGAAATCGCGACGGATTTAATCGCTGGAATTTGAGTATCTCACCACAATCACAAATGAGTATATTTGTAAATCCTGGAATTGCATTTTTTGATAAATACGATGTACTCTTCGACCAAGTTAATGGAAAACAAGGTTTTCGGAGTCGGCGGTAATATCATATCTGTCGCTGGCTCCCCTTAACCCCCTCCCCGCGTGCGGGGTGGGGTTGTTTGCCTGTTGCCCGTTGGCTGCTATAACTACTGAACTACAGGTAATCCAGCTAGCGCCATTGCCACTTCAGCAGCACTATATTCGGTATCAACAAGCTTTCCGGCTTGATAATCAATATAAGCTTGCATATCAAAGTGTCCGTGGCCGCAAAGATTAAATAGGATAGTTTTACTAACACCTTCTTCCTTGCAACGTAAAGCCTCGTCAATCGCTGCTTTGACTGCATGGTTCGCCTCTGGCGCTGGTAAAATTCCTTCTGCTTTTGCAAAAGTTAATCCGGCTGCAAAGCAACCAAGTTGGTATTCAGCACGCGATTGAACTAATCCCAAATTCACAATATGGCTGACCAAAGGAGCCATACCGTGATAGCGCAAGCCTCCAGCATGGATGCCTTCCGGCACAAATCCACTACCCAAAGTGTGCATCTTCGTTAGTGGAGTCAGGTGGGCAGTATCCCCAAAATCATAAGCATATTTGCCGCGAGTTAATGAGGGACAAGCTGCTGGTTCCACAGCTATTACTTGTATATCTCGTTCTCCTCGCAGTTTCGCACCGATAAATGGAAAAGCAATTCCGGCAAAGTTACTACCGCCACCCGTACAACCGATAACAATATCGGGGTAATCTCCTGCCATCTCTAATTGAGTTAGTGCTTCCAGTCCAATCACTGTTTGATGTAGTAGTACGTGATTGAGAACACTGCCTAAAGCATACTTAGTTTGTTCGTCAGCTGCTGCTACTTCCACGGCTTCACTAATGGCAATACCCAAACTGCCTGTACTGTTGGGATATTCTGTAAGAATCTTACGTCCGGCTTGGGTTTCATGACTGGGGCTTGCCACTACCCTAGCACCATAGCTCTCCATTAACGCGCGGCGATAAGGCTTTTGTTGATAGCTAACATTAACCATGTAAACTAGCACTTCCAAACCAAATAATGCTCCAGCAAATGCTAAAGACGATCCCCACTGTCCCGCACCTGTTTCAGTAGTTAATTTTTTTACTCCTGCTTCTTTGTTGTAGTATGCTTGAGCAACAGCAGTGTTTGGTTTATGGCTTCCGGAAGGGCTAACACCTTCATACTTGTAATAGATTTTAGCTGGTGTATCTAAAGCTTGTTCTAAACGACGGGCACGATAAAGAGGAGTCGGTCGCCATTGGCAATAAATCCAGCGTACTGCCTCCGGTATCTCAATCCATCTTTCGACAGTAACTTCTTGTTCAACTAGTGCTAAGGGAAACAGAGGCAATAAGTCATCTGGTGTAATTGGCTTACCAGTACCTGGATGTAAAACTGGCGGTAATGGCTGCGGTAAATCAGCTTGGATATTGTACCAAGCTGCTGGCATTTGGTCTTCACTGAGAATGTATTTAATTGTTTCCATATAAACTTAATCCAGGTAAATTAACATATAGCAGGCAACAGACAAAGAAAGTCTGTTGGTGTCTGGGTTTTACGGTCAGCTTATGTCCGAAACTATCCTTCAACTGCTATATTTCTTATTTTCCAAGAAAAAGGTTAACTTTCTGTGTAAGTGGAAATTTATGAAAACAGAATTCAAGAGCAGAACGCCTTCGCTCTACTCCTGAATTCTTGTTCATGGAACCAATATCGAATCAGAACGAATCATTCCTGCTTCTTGAATGGTTGTAAAAGCTTTTTCTCCTATAATGCGATGAGCCGCTGTTGTCGGATGAATGCCATCCCAGAACAAAAATTGCTCTGGATGATTACAGATACTAGAGCTAGATACACACGAACCAATGACATTTGTAAAACCAAATGCTGCTGGATTTGTTATTGCATCTCGGTATAAGCTGTTAGCATCTAAAGTCGCAATCTGAAGCTGGGGATTTTGTTGAATCAATACCTTGAGCGAGCGTCTTAAGCCTTGATTGTGTGCTTGTGTTAATGCACTCAAATTTACAGAATTAGTAGTGCTTCTTGTCGCAGGTAGCTGTCCCAAATCTGGTAAATTGGCTAACAAAATCTTTCGGACACCTATATCAGTTAGCAAGTTAGTTGCACTAATCAGATTGTTTACAGGAACAGTTGCATTGCTTACCCCCTGCAAATAATCATTTGCCCCTGCCCATAAAACATACAAATCATCAGAATTAGCCTTTTTTTGTGTTTGGGTAAATGACTGCACTTGGTTGAGTAAACTAGGTACATAACTATTGCTAGTACTGCCAGTGGTTGCTCCTCCGTAAGCAAAATTGTTAGTTTGTTTAGAGGAAAGATGCAAGCGATCGCTTAGATACTCAATCCATACTCGACCATTGGAGTAACGCCCCTGAAAATAAGTTGGATTAGGTGGATACATTCTTCCTGTCGCTTGGAATACCATTCCTGTATCTGAAAGACTATCGCCGAATATATACATTCCCGTGACAGTATGAGTTTTATCCATAAATTCTTTGTGCAAAACCATAGTCAAAATTAAAAGGGCAAACCCTGTTATTAAAAGCCAGTTTTTTCTTCGCATCAAACTTTTCTGTAAAGCTTAAAACCTACAGTTTTTACTGATAGTCTTAAACCTCTTGTTGATAGTTCTCGCTGTGAGTAAGGATTGAGTTTGTAATTAGCACTTCTCTAAGCTAACAAGCGGTTATTTTCGCTGCTGACTCAAACCGAATACTTTCTGGTGTGGATTTTGCTAATTGTCTTAAGCAAATTCCTCACCAAAACAGTGCTGAGGGTTGAGTAGGGGCGTACAGCTGTACGTCCCTACAGATTAAAGGGCTACATTCCGTTGTCAATTTAGCGTTAAACCCTTATAAAGATGTGATATTCAGTTCTCTCACTTCCCATCAAGATCCGCGTTACCCCACCCGGTTTTGTCTAAAGCCAAAACCTCCCCTCCCCTTAGCAAGGGGAGGGGTTGGGGGTGGGGTAAAACGATTGTGGGGCAATTTGAGCTTAAGTTGACACCAATGCACAGCTGTAAAGCCCCTACGATAACCTGTACCTAATGTGCTGTATCATTTGCACATCTCAGTTTCATGATCCCAATTTGCTCGGCTCAGGCGATAAACAAAGCACTCATCGTCACCAAATCTTCTATGTTCGATAAATTGGAAGCCAAGACGTTCATAAAAGCGGTGGGCGCGAGTATTACTAGCTAGGGGATCGATGAGTATAGCCGTCACAGATGAGTCTGCAAAACATCGGGTAATTGCTAACTGCATCATTTTCGTTCCATAGCCTTTGCCCAAATCTGTCTCTTCTCCAATCCAAATATCAATAGCACGAATATCCTCGGTGACATCACCCCAATACTTACTCTCCTCACGTGCTGGATCGATGATTTGGATAAATCCGATAGGACGATCGTCAATTTCAGCAATTAATTGCTCTCTCCAATCGGGAGTGCGTTCGAGTTCCACTTGCCAGTGCCAATCGTCGTTAGGATCTGAGGAAATCACATGAGGTTTTTCATCCCAGTATCGCAACAAATCCAAATCAGCAGAGGTAGCGGGGCGTAGGTTAATCACAACTTCTTTCAACGTCAAAATTGCTTTAGTTTAGATTCTAATTTTTGCATAAAGTTTCGGTTAAACTGCCAGTGGATAGTGCGCGTTTCTTCTAAATATTGGTTACGCAGCGACTTATGCACGTCCTACCTGTCGCCCGTTCCCTGTTTTTTGTGATTAGATTTTTGTATCCTCAAAATAAGTAAATCAATTTGTGAGGATAATTTTCTGCAAAATCTCAAATGTTATTGTCAGAGCAATACTGAAAACACGTTGCAGTCAAGGATGTAGCTTCTAACGACCCTGAAACGGAGAAATTGTTAGTCGAGAATGTGTTAGGCGAAAGCTTTTCTCTTGACGAACCTGAGTTCCTAATTAGAAACATTCAAAGGCAAGGTTCTCTGATGTTATGGGCTAGCACCTATTTATTCGCTTGGGATTTTGGGCTGTTGGTATTCCAGAGAAGTTAATTGTGGTTGTTGAAATTGGTACAGAGGACACTGCCTGTCAAGTTGGCATAATTGATACGCTACCATTGCCATGTAGAAACCAAATGTTCCAATTCCTAATAAAGACATTAAGCCTAAAAATTGAATGACATCTTTCAAGATTCTTTTAAGCATAATTTTGAGATTTTTACAGACGATTTATTGTATGTATACAAGCCATTGTCTGATGATTACGTTCAAGGACTTCAATAAATCTGAACTTTTCATTGTAAGCTTTCTTAGAGTAGCGTCCACTTTTAATAAATCGATGGGCTGAGAAAAAGTTTCCACAAATTCCACCAGAACTGTTTGCCATTTACTTATGAGTCAATATATTCTCACTAATCTTGCAGATGATGAAGAACTCAATTTTTCTGAAGAAGTCGAGGTTTTCGTTTTTCCTACTTCTTTCGCGCAGCAGCGATTGTGGTTTCTCGACCAGTTAGCACCTGGCAATCCATTTTACAATGTGTCAACAGCACTTCGGCTGAAAGGCTCGCTCAACTTCACCGCCTTAAAGCAGACATTCAACGAAATTGTGCGTCGCCACGAAACTTTACGCACTACGTTTGTGATGGTGGAGGAACCAGTACAGGCAGTTGCACCCAGTTTAACCATACCTCTTCCTTTAATAGACCTACGCAATTTCAAGAGCCAAGAACGTGAGACACAAGTGCAACAAATCGTTACCCAAGAGGCTCAATGTCCTTTCAATCTCACCACTGGGCCATTACTGCGAGTAAAGCTACTACAACTAGATGAAGCAGAATATATGCTGCTGTTAAATCTCCATCACATTGTTGCCGATGGTTGGTCAATTGGAGTGCTAATTAAAGAATTGGGAATATTATACAAAGCTTTTGTAGAAAATCAGCCGGCGTCCTTGCCAGAGCTACCCATTCAGTATGCAGATTTCGCCGAATGGCAGCGAGAGTGGCTGCAAGGTGTAGGCGCAAACGGCACTTCGCCATTACAAACTCAGTTAGCTTACTGGCAAAAGCAGTTAGACGGAATTTCAATACTCAATCTCCCCACAGACAGATTAAGGCCACCAGTTCCAACTTATAAGGGTGCAAAACAATTTTTGGAACTACCGCAAGATTTAACTCAGGCGCTAGAAGGATTTAGCCAACAACAAGGCATTACCTTGTTTATGACTCTGCTGGCAGCATTTCAAACCTTGCTTTATCGTTACACGCAGCAAGAGGATATTACAGTAGGTTCGCCTATTGCTAATCGCAACCATAGCGAACTCGAAGGATTAATTGGTTTTTTTGTTAATAGCTTGGTGCTACGTACAAATTTCTCAGGTAACCCGACATTTCGAGAATTATTAAATCGAGTGCGAGAGGTAACTTTAGGAGCATACAGCCATCAAGATTTACCCTTTGAAAAGCTGGTAGAGGAACTGCAACCAGAGCGAGATTTGAGCCATCATCCTTTTTTTGAGGTTGTATTTAGTCTTCAAAACACTCCCATAGATGCGGTAGAGTTACCTGGGTTAACACTTTCGTTATTTGAATTTGACAGCAAAACTGCAAAGCTTGATTTAGAGTTTCATCTGTGGCGGGACTTGGAAAGTTTGAAAGGGCAAGTAGTGTATAGCACGGATTTATTTGATGAGACAACTATTACTCGAATGCTGGGACATTTTCAAACGCTGCTAGAAAGCGTTGTTGCCAATCCAGAACAGCGGCTTTCAGATTTATCTTTGCTGACTGTGGAAGAACGGCAAGACTTATTAATTGATTGGAATGATACGAAAATAGAGTACCTACACAAATGTTTTCATCAGTTATTTGAAGCGCAGGTGGAAAAAACTCCTGATGCGATCGCACTAGTATTTGGTAACGAAAAACTCAGCTATAAACAATTAAATATCCGAGCGAATCAACTTGCACGTCACTTGCAAAAAATGGGTGTACTTCCTGATGTTTTAGTTGGTATTTGTGTAGAGCGTTCGCCACAGATGATAATCGCACTATTAGCCATCTTCAAAGCAGGTGGAGCATACCTACCTTTAGAACCAAGCTTACCTCAAGAGCGTCTTAACTTTATTTTAGAAGATGCAAGAGTTTCAGTATTGCTGACACAAGAAAAATTACTCAAGCATTTTGAAAACTTTTCAAATCCAATAGTTTGCATAGATAAAGATTGGGCGATTATTACACAACACAGCCAAGAAAACCCAACCACCTGCGTAACATCTGACAACCTAGCTTATGTTATCTACACCTCTGGTTCAACAGGAAAGCCTAAAGGTGTTTTACTACAGCATCAAGGATTATCCAACTTAGCAAAAGCTCAGATTCAGGTTTTTAACATCCAACCAAATAACCGCATTCTACAATTTGCCTCGTTAAGTTTCGATGCCTCAATTTTTGAGATTGTCATGGCACTACAAACAGGAGCAAGTCTTTATTTGTTAAATAAAGAATCGCTTCTACCCGGACAACCTTTGCTAAAATTTTTGCGCGAAAAATCTATTACTCACGTCACCCTGCCGCCAGCAGTGTTAGCAGTACTACCTACAGAATCACTTCCAGCATTGCAAACTATTATTTGTGCAGGCGAATCCTGCACCGATGATATTGTAAAACGTTGGTGTAACTCTCAACGTCGGTTTTTTAATGCTTATGGCCCTACTGAAGCAACGGTTTGGTCAACCGTTGCAGAAATTAAACCTCAGAGTGAAAAAATACTAATTGGTCGTCCTATTGCTAACACCCAAATTTATATATTAGATAAGTATTTACAACCTTTACCAATTGGAATTATAGGCGAATTATACATAGGTGGTGAAGGATTAGCCCAAGGCTATATTAACTGCCCAGAATTAACTGCTGAAAAATTTATTCCCAATCCTTTTAACGATAAAAAGGGAGAGCGACTTTATAAAACTGGTGATTTAGCTCGGTATCAAGCAGACGGTAATATTGAATTTTTAGGTCGCATTGATAATCAAGTAAAAATTCGTGGATTCCGCATTGAATTGTCAGAAATTGAAGCAGTGCTGAGTCAGCATCAAAGCGTACAAAAAGCAGTAGCGATCGTTAAAGAAAATGTTTCTCGCGATAAATACTTAATGGCTTATATTGTTGCTAATTTAGAAAACCACAATTTCGCGTCCTTACTAGGTAAATTTTTAAAAGATAAATTACCAGAATACGCGATCCCAAAAGCTTTTGTAATGCTAGATTTTCTACCGCTAACAGTTAGTGGCAAAGTCGATCGTTGTGCGCTAACAGCACTTGACATTCCGGCTAACTACTCAATAGATAAAACATTTATCGCTCCTCGTACTCCAACCGAACTAATGTTGGCAAAAATTTGGGCTGAAATCCTTAACGTTGACCGTGTGGGTATTCACGATAACTTCTTCGATTTAGGAGGAGATTCACTGTTAAGTGTACGCCTAATGAAGCGAATACACAACCAATTTGAACGCGAATTGCCGCTATCTACCTTATTTTTAAATCCAACAATAGAAAGTTTAGCAACTTCTCTATCCTCAAAAGCAGATTCTCTCCCGTGGTCGCCCTTAGTTCCGATTCAAACTGCTGGTTCTAACACCCCTTTATTCTGCATTCATCCGATTTTTGGTGTTGTTTTTCCTTATTACGAATTAGCTAATCATTTAGGAAAAAATCAGCCATTATATGGGCTACAACCTATTGGACTTGACGGAAAAAGTTCTCCACTAACTCGCATTGAAGATATGGCTAGCCATTATATTGAAGCATTACGTAAAGTGCAGCCCGAAGGCCCTTATTTTTTAGGAGGTTGGTCTTTTGGAGGTTGGGTTGCTTATGAAATGGCTCAACAACTGCAAAAGTCTGGCGAAGAAGTGGCTTTACTGGCTGTGCTTGATACTTTAGCACCAATTCCAGGAAATATACCTTCTTTGGGTAATGGTTTCAAGTTTATGCTGACTACAGTGGCGCGATATATATGGCCGTTTTTTCTTGATTATTTGTATTTAATTATCGCTATCAGCAAAGATAGAGTTAACAGTTTAACTTATCGGTGGACTAATTTTAATCAAATTGTGCGATCGCTCCAAACAAATCTCTTCTCTCATCTCACCCTGAAAGAGGATGCCACAGTCAACGTTATACCTAAAGAATCCAAGTTAAGACTTTTAAGCGAGTTAGCAATTCGTCCTATGCTTCGTGTTTTCTATGCCAATAGCCAAGCAGTTCTCAACTACGTTCCCCAAACGTACCCTAAAGGAATTAATCTTTTCAGAACAAAGGTTCAAAGCATTACCAAAGAAGATCCGAGTATGGGTTGGCATCGGCTAACTCTGGGAAAAATTGAAATTCATCATATTCCCGGCAATCATCTAACTATGCTAAGAAAACCCCATATCCAAATTCTCGCTGCACAGCTAAAAGCCTGCATCGAGAAAGCACAAAATTTAAAATCAGACTGACATACAAAACCTCTCTTCTCAACTCTTTCTCTCTGCGCCTCTGCGCCTCTGCGTGAGATAAATTCATATCAAAACTTACGCAGAAATTACCAAAAAGCTTAATTTATCCAACCGCCAAGACGCCGAGAACGCCAAGGATTTGTAGAGTGTGCATAAGTCCTGTAATAAGTAGGAAGAGATAATTAAATGTAAAATACAAAACTTTAAAACCCTGATAAAAACTAGCTTTTGCCTCCTGCCCCCTGCCCCCTAACATATGTCTTCTGAAGAAGTCTTCGTCTTTCCCCCATCTTTTGCTCAACAACGGCTGTGGTTCCTCGACCAGTTGATCCCCGGCAATAGTATCTACAATGTGCCGACAGTAATTCGCTTAACAGGTTCGCTGAACTTAGCCGCACTAGAACAAACTTTTAACGAAATCGTGCGTCGTCATGAAACCTTACGCACCACATTTATAGTGTTGGATGGGCAACCCTTACAGGCCATTACACCCACCTTAACAATACCTATTTCTGTATTCGACCTCCAGCAATTGCCAGCTGATAAACAAGAAGTTGAAGCAAAGTGTATTATTACCGCAGAGATAGAACATCCCTTCGATTTATCCTCCGGCCCATTGTTGCGAGTAATGCTGCTTGTGCTTTGTGAGACAGAACATATTCTATTACTGAATATGCACCACATTATCTGCGACGATTGGTCTATTGGGATACTGATTCAAGAATTGGGAACGCTGTACGCTGCTTTTGCACAAAACCAGCTTTCTCCTCTAGTAGAACTGCCTCTTCAGTACGCCGATTTTGCTCACTGGCAGCGCGAATGGCTGCAAAAAGAAGTACTTCAAAGCCAGTTAGCCTACTGGCGAGAGCAATTAAACAGTATTTCTATACTGCATCTGCCTACTGACAAACCAAGACCAACGATACAAAGCTATCAAGGAGCAACACAATTTCTAGAGTTACCAAAAAAGCTAATTGATGCATTAGAAAAGCTGTCACAGCAAGAAAGTGCTACCTTATTTATGACGCTGCTGGCAGCATTTAAAACGTTACTTTACCGCTACACATATCAAGAAGATATCGCGCTAGGTTCGCCAATTGCTAACCGCAACCGCAGCGAAATTGAAGGAATAATTGGTTTTTTTGTCAATAGTTTAGTACTACGAAGTGACTTATCTGGAAATCCTAATTTTCGAGAACTATTAAGCAGAGTCCGGGAGGTAACTTTAGGAGCATACAGCCATCAAGATTTACCGTTTGAAAAGTTAGTTGAAGAACTACATCCAGAGCGAAACTTGAGCCAACATCCACTATTTCAAGTGGTGTTTGGTTTTCAGAATGCGCCAATGTCAGCACTAGAGTTGCCTGGGTTAGTACCTAGCTTTATGAATATTGATTTGAAAAAAACGCGTTTCGATTTGGAACTGCATTTGTGGAAGTGTTCGGACGATTTTAGAAGCTTATGGGGTGGAAGCTGGGAATATTCTGAAGGTTTGCGAGGTGTAATAGTTTACAACACAGATTTGTTTGAGAGAGCCACCATTAGCCGAATGCTCAAACATTTTAAAACTCTGTTATCAGGGATTGTTGCAAATCCAGAACAACGAGTTGCTAATTTACCATTATTAGATGAATTTGAGCTACATCAAATATTAATGGAATGGAATAACACCCAAGCAGATTATCCTCAAAATAAATGTATTCATCAATTGTTTGAAGAAAAAGCACAGCATTATCCTGATTCTATAGCAGTAAACTTTGCTAACGAGCAACTCACTTATCAAGAGTTGAATACTCGCAGCAATCAACTAGCACACTATTTAAAAAAATTAGGAGTAGCTTCAGAAGTTTTAGTCGGCATTTGTATTCAACATTCTATAGAAATGATTATTGGGTTGCTGGGTATTCTGAAAGCAGGGGGAGCCTATGTTCCATTAGACCCCAGCTATCCCCAAGAACGCATAAATTTTATGCTGGAAGATGCTCAAGTTTCAGTATTACTAACACAAGAAAACTTGCTTGAGCATTTTCCAGATTTCTCAAATCAAATTATTTGTATAGATAAAGATTGGAAAATTATTAACCAAGAAAAGGAAGACAACCCTAAAAGCGATTTAAATAGCGATCGTTTAGCTTATGTTATTTACACTTCTGGTTCTACAGGAAAACCCAAGGGAGTGGCTATACCTCATAAAGCTGTAAATCGATTAGTGTGTAATACGAACTATATAAAATTATCACCATCTGATATAATCGCCCAAGCCTCAAACACTTCTTTTGATGCAGCGACGTTTGAGATTTGGGGAGCCTTACTTAATGGCGCTCAACTTGTGGGAATTAGTAAAGATGTAACTCTTTCGCCTCACGAATTTTCATTACAGTTACGAGAGAAAGGTATTAATGTTCTGTTTTTGACTACTGCCTTGTTTCAACAGATTGCTAGAGATGTTCCCCAAGCTTTCGCAACCTTGAAATCTTTACTATTTGGTGGCGAGACTGTCGATATAAGATGGGTTAAAAAAATTATCAAATATGGTGCGCCAAAGCATTTAATTCATGTTTATGGCCCGACAGAAAATACAACATTTTCTTCTTATTATTATGTAGAAAAATTAGCAGAATCAGAGACATATTTACCTATTGGTCGTCCGATCGCTAACACAGAAATATATATATTAGATAAGTATTTACAGCCTGTGCCGATTGGCGTTACTGGCGAATTATATATAGGTGGAGAAGGACTGGCGCGAGAATATCTCAATCGCAGTGAATTAACTGCTGAACGCTTTATTACTCAAACTTTTAGTAATAAACTAAAAACACGCCTTTATAAGACGGGTGATTTAGCTCGGTATGGAATAGATGGCAATATTGAATTTTTAGGTCGCATTGACAATCAGGTAAAAATTCGCGGTTTCCGCATCGAATTGTCAGAGATAGAAGCGGTGTTGAGTCAACATTTAGGAGTGAGAGAAGCTGTTGTCATTGCTAGAGAAGACGTACCTGATAATAAATATTTAGTGGCTTATATTGTTGCCAACGACGAACAAATACCGAGCCAAAACGTACAAACCTTTGCGTCGTTAATTCGAGAATTTTTGAAATCAAAGTTACCAGAATACATGATTCCAAAAGCTTATGCGATATTGGAATCTTTACCTTTAACACCTAATGGCAAAATCGATCGCCGTGCTTTACCCACACCTGAGACAATTACTTTCAATTATCAAGATTTCGTGACACCGCGATCGCAACTTGAAGAGTTACTAGCAGAAATTTGGGCTAAAGTCTTGGGAAAAGAGCAAGTAGGCGTCCGCGACAATTTCTTTGAATTGGGGGGTCATTCTCTGTTGGCGACTCAGCTAACTTCCCGCATCCGTGACACCTTCCAAATAGATTTGGCTGTACGCAATTTATTTGAAGCGCCAACAGTCGAACAACTTGCTAAATACATTGATGCAAAGTCTTGGGTAGCTAAAGCTAGAAGTAAGGCTGAAACTATAGCAAAAGAACGAGAAGAAGTGGAATTTTGAACAACGCCGAAATTAGCGATCGCCATACAATAGACTTCTTGCAGAAGTCGGGAAAAGGGGGAAAGGTTTGTTATTTTCCCTTTCCCCTTTAACCTTTTCCCACCTCTTACAAAAAGAACTTTTGCAAGAGATCTAATTTATGCCATCCGGTATATGTACGTCAGGTACAGTACCGATTAATTTAAACATAGGAAAAAATGCGCGGATAAGCTGGGTTTAAGCTGAAGGGAACCAATAAAAACCCTTTGACTTATTTGTCGATCGTATTTATGTACAGCCTGATTGGTTGTGTTTTTCAGTCTTGGGAGTTTTTAACAAGCTCGCTAAGGTGTTGTGCTGCCGTTTTTGGCAACAATCTCTAGTAGAAATCAACCTGTATTAGGAAGTGGGCGATGCACATTGGATTTCTTAACCCTCAAGGCAATTTTGATTCTGCCAATAGCCACATAACGAAACACCCAGATTTTGGGGGCCAGCTGATCTATGTTAAGCAAGTCGCTATAGCCATAGCTCAGCAGGGACACAAAGTTGATATCATTACCCGTCAAATCATCGATCCAGAGTGGGCAGAATTTGGCGAAGCGATCGACACCTATCCAGGGGTCGATAACCTCCGCATTATCCGCTTACCAGCCGGGCCAAAAGAGTTTTTGCCAAAAGAGTTATTGTGGACTCATCTGGTTAAAGATTGGATACCCAACATTCTGCAATTCTATCAGCAAGAGGGTGGCTTACCCGATGCTATGACTGCCCACTACGGTGATGGAGGACTGTGCGGTGTTTTGATTGAGCAAGAGGCAGGCATACCATTTACCTTTACTGCTCATTCTCTCGGCGCTCAAAAGATGGACAAACTAGAAGTCACCCCGGAGAATGTTACAGAAATAGACGAGCAATTCCACTTCAAATATCGCATCTTAGCCGAACGCTTGAGTATGAATCGCTCGGCTATCAATATCACCAGTACGCGGCAGGAACGCTTTGAACAGTATTCTCACCGAGTCTATGGTGGTGCAGTGGATGTAGACAACGACGATCGCTTTGCAGTGATTCCACCAGGAGCAGATTTTTCGATTTTCGGTGCAAAAGCGCGTTCCGAAAACGAAGAGGCTACCCAAGAATTCATTCAAGAGCGATTGGCGCGAGATATTGCCGAGTCACGTCGAGAGTTGCCAGCGATCGTTGCATCCAGTCGATTGGAACTGAAAAAAAATATATTAGGGCTGGTGCAAGCCTTCGCTATGAGTCCAACACTCCAAGAACGAGCTAACTTGATCTTAATTACAGGGGGACTCGACGATCCTTTACGAGAGCCGACTACTGACGACATGACCGAAGAAGTATTAACCCCCATTCGGGAGGTCGTCAAAGAAAACGACCTGTGGGGAAAGATCGGTGCATTTGGCTTGTCAGATCAATCTCAAGAGTCACTGGCAGCAACATATCGATTTTTGGTTAAACGCCGCTCGGTATTCGCCTTGACCGCACTCTACGAACCCTTTGGACTTGCTCCCTTAGAAGCAGCAGTAGCAGGTTTACCGGTGGTAGCAACCAAGAACGGCGGCCCTAGCGAAAGCTTCCAGCAAGGAAATAAGGAATTTGGCGTACTCGTCGATCCAGAAGATCCTGCTGATATTGCGCGGGGTTTGGAGCGATTGTTATGTGATGCCAACGAGTGGGAGTATTTTGCCCAGGCTGGTCAACAACGGGTGTTAAAGAAATACACTTGGGAATCTACTGCTGAAAACTACCTGAGTTTGCTTGAGGAGATTGTGTCTTCACCAGAAACCCATCCCCGTCCCGAACTCCTTCCCATCCATCCCTACTTCTTGAATCCAGAATCCCAGGCTGATGTTTCTTTGGAAGAATTGAACGACCTCTACTTTGGATCTAACCAAAGGTTACTAACTACCTCTAGCGTTTAAATAACCTTATTCCTCGAAGATCCGCCCAACCCCCCGATAAATTGGGGGGCTTATAAGTAAGTGGACACAATTATTTAGAAGACGCATTTCGACCCTTCTCTACGAGAGGCTTCGCCAACGGCAAGCTCAGGGCATCGCTGCGCTCAATGCTCGAACCTTGAGAAAATGAGGGTTGAGTTTCGACTACGCGGAAGTTGAGCGTAGCCGAAACTCAACTTCAGCGAAGTCGAAACCCGGCAACCTCAAGTTAGGTTTAATTTAGTCCTTCTACTTACCAATTCACAATTCACAATTAAAAAACTTAGATGGACCCAAGCTTTCAGGGTTTATATCTGTATCAGATTTTTTGTGAAATGGTATTATAACCTTCTTTTACCCCCTTAAAAAGGGGGTCGCCGTAGGCGGGGGGATCTTAACCGAACCGTATTGCCACCCGACTAGAGTTAATTGGACATTTTTTATTTGCAAGTCCTTAACCTTGAGTTTAGCGATCTCAGCTATGAGTAGCCACAGTACAAAAATTACTAACGGCTTCGGCAAACTGCTGGTTTTGTTCCATCAATGCCATGTGTCCGCCTGGTTGGATGGTAACTTTTTGAGAGTAAGGCAATTCTGCTTTCATGCGATCGCTTGCCACAGGTTTAGTTGCTATATCTGAAGCACCACAAACAACCAACACAGGCACGTTAATACTTGCAAGTGTGTCTGTTTCATCAAATTTAAACATTGCCAGGGTGCCACGAGCCAGAACCCCAGGCGAACCCAATGCTGATAGTAAAGCTGCAAAATTTAGTTGACCCCGTGTTTCTGTACCCGTAAATCCAGACAGTTCTACGCTGATGTACAGCGAACCATTGAAATACGAAAGCCAAGTCATCAACCAAAAAATCGGCCACAGCACGATAGTGAGGTACAGCACAGGTTCAATCAGCGGCTTCTGTAATTTACGTACCACACCGCTAAAGATACAAGTCTTTACGGGATTGGTATAAGTAGTATCCACAAGAATTAAACCAGCCACCCGACTCCCTAATTGTTCTGGAAACAGGCGACAGAATGTCAGATTAATCATTCCACCCATGCTATGCCCTAGCAGGATAACAGGTTTATCCCCTGCTATGGCAATAACAGCTTCCAAGTCACGGGCATATTTTTCTAGGGAATGATCGTTGTTTTTCGGTTTCGAGGATTTTCCTAACCCTGGTAAATCCCAAACAATTATTCGGAAGCGATCGCTTAGTTGTCGCTTGGCATAATACCATACAGTACTGTTCGGCCCCCAACCATGTGACAAGATAATCGGTTGACCATCCTCAGGCCCAAAAAACTCTACTTGCAATACGCTACCATCCGGCCGTGACAAACGCTGCACGGTTTTGCTACGCATAAACTTAGGCTCGTCGGTTCCCGGACGGCGCAGCAGTGGCAAACTGATAAAACGACCGCCAAAAGACCACAGAACCATTATTAATCCAGCCACTAAGTAGGATGTTCCTACAAGTTCTCCTTCGTACCACTCATAGAGAATGTAGATTCCACCACCGAGTACCGCAACCGACAGCAGTTGAACCAGCCATACAAGTAGAAAATTAGGAGGCATGAATATCATGAGTCTAAACCTTGTAATATCTTGATTAACTGCTTTTAGGTTCATAACATAGTTAGAATCACCCAACTTTCACTCCCAAGAATGATTTGTACAGTGCTGTAAGTGTGATAAAAATGCTGGGTTAGTTAATAACTAATAAGAAATAACTGTTGCGAAGGGGTGTGATTTTGAATACTGTTGAGTTTTTATCTTATCTTCGCAGCTTAGATATTCAAGTTTTTATTGATGATGAAAAGTTTCGCTGTAACGCTCCCGAAGGAATTCTGACGGCAGAATTGCGTGCCGAAATTCAACAGCGCAAAGTAGAAATTATTGAATTTTTAAAAGCATCTAATGGTAGTAGCGATCGCAGCTTTAGACCTCTCGTGCCTATTTCGCGATCGCGTAATCTTCCCCTTTCTTTTGCTCAACAAAGGTTGTGGTTTCTCGACCAATTAATTCCTAATAATCCTTTCTATAATATTCCCCTCACACTACAGTTAACAGGTTCGCTAAAGTTAGGCGCACTAGAGCAAACTTTTAACGAAATCGTGCGACGACACGAAGCTTTACGCACGACTTTTGTTATACAATCAGGGCAACCAGTTCAGGTAATTAATCCGACGCTTACAATACCCTTACCAGTAATAGATTTACAGCAACTACCACAAGCCGAACGAGAAATAGAAGCACGACGACTGGCTACCCAAGAAGCTCAACTTCCTTTCAATTTATCAACTGATTCATTACTGCGAGTAAAACTGCTGCGGTTGGATGAAACACAATACATCCTGCTGCTAACTATGCACCACATCGTGTGTGATGGTTGGTCTATTGGGGTGCTAATAAAAGAGATAGCAACACTCTACACAGCCAATGCTAACAATCAGCCTTCTTCTCTACCAAAACTGACAATCCAATATACAGACTTTGCATACTGGCAACGCCAATGGTTGCAAGGGGAAGTATTAGAAAAACAACTAAGTTATTGGCACAAACAATTAGACGGCATTTCTCTGCTAAATCTGCCAACCGACAGGCCAAGACCAGCTGCTCAAACATACCAAGGTGCAAGGCAACCTCTACAATTATCAAAAAGTTTGAGCGAAGCACTTTTAGCTTTGGCACAGCAAGAAGGGGTAACTTTGTTTATCACCCTACTAGCAGCATTTAAAGTTTTACTTTACCGCTATACGCAACAAGAAGATATCGCTATTGGTTCGCCTATTGCCAATCGCAACCGTAGCGAAATTGAAGGATTAATTGGTTTTTTTGTCAATAGCTTAGTACTGCGTAGCGACCTATCAGGAAACCCAAGTTTTCGAGAATTATTGAGCCGAGTTAAAGAGGTAGCTTTAGGAGCCTATGCTCATCAAGATTTACCTTTTGAAAAACTCGTAGAAGAACTACACCCAGAACGTAATTTGAATCAAAATCCGCTGTTTCAAGTGGTTTTTGCGCTGCAAAATGCGCCTATGAATTCATTAGATTTACCGAATTTAACTTTAAGTACGCTACCATTTGAAACGGAAACAACACGCTTTGATTTAGAATTTCACCTGTGGGAACCAAATACTCAAAATGGGTTATGGGTAGATAGTTCAGAAGGGATTAGTGGTTTTGTAATTTACAGCACTGATTTATTTGATGACGCTGCGATCGCCAGAATGTTAGGACACTTCCAAACATTACTAGAAGGTATAGTTGCAAATCCAGAACAACCAATTGCCCAATTATCAATTTTAAGCGCATTTGAACTAAATCAATTATTAATTGAATGGAACAATACCCAGGTTGATTATCCTCAAGATAAGTGTATTCATCAGTTATTTGAAGACGCCGCACAACAGAATCCTGATTCCATAGCATTGGTATTTGGCGAGAAAAAACTCAGCTACAAAGAGTTAAATCAACGCAGTAATCAGCTTGCACATTATCTAAAAAAATTAGGAGTTAAAACCGAAATTTTAGTAGGGCTTTGTGTAGAACGCTCTTTTGATATGGTCATCGGGATGTTGGGCATCCTGAAAGCAGGTGGAGCTTATGTACCTTTAGATCCAAGCTATCCATCTGAACGTTTAAATTTTATGCTTGAAGATGCTCAAGTTTCAGTTTTATTAACCGATAAAATAGAGCTTGAACGTCTAGAAAATTATAATTCACAAATCATCTCTTTAGATAGAGATTGGCAGATTATTTCTCAAGAGATTGAAGATAACCCTATTAGTGAACTTACAGCAGATAACCTCGCTTACGTTATTTATACCTCCGGCTCAACTGGAAAACCGAAAGGGGTTGAAATCGAACATCGAGGATTGTTAAATTTAGTATTTTGGCATCAAAAAGCGTTTGCAGTTTCATCAATTGACCGAGCAACGCAAATTTCTGGAGTTGGCTTTGATGCTTGCGGTTGGGAAATTTGGCCTTATCTTAGTATTGGAGCAAGCATTTATTTTGTAGCTGAGCAAATGCGGCAAATGCCCGAACAGCTACGAGATTGGTTAATATCAAAAGCAATAACTATTTGTTTTCTACCAACACCCTTAGCAGAGATTTTATTATTAGATTTTCCGCAGAACATAGCTTTACGAATATTACTCACAGGTGGAGATAAACTAAATCAATATCCTTTAGCTGGTCATACTTTCCAGTTAGTTAACAATTATGGCCCGACAGAGAATACAGTTGTGACAACTTCCGGTCATATTTCTGTTGATAATAAAGATAATTTAGCACCTGTAATCGGGCGGGCGATCGCCAATACCCAACTTTACATACTAAATAAACATTTACAACCAGTACCTGTTGGGGTTCCAGGCGAATTGTACATTGCTGGGGATGGATTGGCACGAGGTTATTTAAACCGTCCTGACTTAACTGCTGAACGCTTTATAGAGCATTCTTTTTCTAATAATTTCAAAGCCCGACTTTATCAAACAGGTGATTTAGTTCGCTATCGCTTAGATGGTAACATTGAATTTTTAGGCCGCCTCGACGAACAGGTGAAAATTCGCGGCTACCGCATCGAGTTGGGAGAAATTGAAGCAGTATTGAGTCAGCATCCAGCAGTACAGCAAACTGTAGTCATAATTCGTGAGGATGAAGGGGAAAAGCGCCTAATAGCTTATGTAGTACTAAAAACAGAATCTAGCAGCAAACAGGAGAATACGCAATTAATTCAATTGCAGAATGAGCAAGTTTCGCAATGGCAAATGCTCTATAACGAAACTTACAATCAACCTGTTGATTCCGAGCCACAATTGAATATTGTAGGCTGGAATAGTAGTTATACAAATCAGCCTATTCCAGTAGAACAGATGCGTGAATGGGTAGATAACCAAGTCGAGGAGATTTTGGCTTTACAACCCAAACGAGTGTTAGAAATTGGTTGTGGAACGGGTTTAATTCTATTTAGAATTGCACCTCGTTGCACAAAATATTGCGGAACAGACTTTTCTTCAGCTTCACTTAACTACATTCAGCAGCAATTACAAAAACAAGAAATGCCCCAGGTAACGCTGTATCAGCAAGTAGCTACTGATTTCGAGAAAATAGAAACAGCAGCTTTTGATGTAGTAATTCTCAACTCAGTTGTACAATATTTTCCTAGTATTGATTATCTAATTACCGTATTAGAAGGTGCTGTGAAAGCAACTGCTCCAGGTGGCTTTATCTTCATAGGAGATGTGCGTAGTTTGCCACTTTTGGAAGCTTTCCATGCGTCAGTGCAACTATATCAAGCCGAACCTTCCCTTACCTGTTTGGAGTTGCAGCAACGGTTAAAAATGCAAATATTTCAAGAACCAGAGTTAGTCATCGACCCAGCTTTTTTTACCGCAATCAAGGAACGCTTTCCCCAAATTAATAATGTACAAATTCAACTGATGCGGGGTAAACATCACAATGAATTAACTGAGTTCCGTTACAATGCGATTCTTCACCTTAATGACGAAACTGTTAATAAGACTGTAAATTATTCAGTCTTGAACTGGTCTGAAGATAATTTAACAATCTCAGCAGTGGATCAGTTATTAATGGATAATCAACCAGAAATTGTCAAAATTATCAATGTACCTAATGCGCGTGTGATGTCAGCAGTTAAAACAGCAGAATGGCTTGCAGACGTAGAAGCTTTTAAAACTGTAGGACAAATACGTAAAGCTTTACAAGCATTCAACAATTTAGGAGTAGATCCAGAAGATTTCTATGGGCTAAATGTGCCTTATAAAGTTGATATTACTTGGTCAGATTCAAGTAGTGCAGGGCATTATGATGTAGTTTTTACACATCAAGATAGAGTAGATAAGAAAACTATTTTTCTTAATCGCATTACTCACTCTCGTCCCTGGCAATCTTACGCTAATAATCCCTTGCAAGCCAAAGCAGCGCGTAAGTTAGTGCCGCAGTTGCAGACTTACATAACTCAAAAACTCCCTGAGTACATGATGCCATCAGGTTTTGTAGTATTAGAGTCTTTACCTCTAACAGCTAATGGTAAAGTCAATCGCCGCACCTTAAGATCGTTCCATGATGCCATCAAGTTCCAATTGCCTGAAAATTACATTGCACCTCGAACTCCTGTAGAGCAAGTTTTGGTGAAAATTTTTGCTGAGGTTTTGGGATTGAAGCGCGTAGGTATTCACGATAATTTCTTTAAATTAGGCGGTCATTCATTATTAGCAACTCAGCTTGTTTCTAGAGTGCGCGACACCTTGCATGTGGAGTTACCTTTGCGTAGCGTATTTGAGGCATCGACAATTGCAGAACTATCTAAGGTAGTAGAAAGCTTTAAACAAAGTAACGATCGAAGTCAAGCCCCAGCTTTGATACCACTATCGCGTGAAAGTCGCCGCGTTAAGTTATCTTCAATAAACCCAGAGAGCATGGGGCTTTAGTATATTTTTCAGGACTTAGGCACTCAGATCCCCCAACCCCTTAAAAAGGGGAGCCACTGCGCTTTTTGTTGATTTTGTCAACTCTGCTAACTTTATTTACTTCTGTTATCCTCTCACCATCTACATTCCAATCATGTTAAGAAAGATGCGGGTAATCGATAACCCCCTGCCCTCTGCCTCCTGCTCGTTCTCCCCTAGTTTTCCCCGATTTCAATTTATCTTAGAACTCTAAAAGCTTTGAGAATCTCGGCGCTGTCAGTCAGGAGGAGAACAATGCAACTCAAACATAGCCACATCTTCCGCCCAGAAGCGCTAGACCGCTTATCTTCACCGGAACAACTAGATCGAGCGATAAATGTGGTCAAGCCTCAAGCTTGGCTGACTTTAGCTACTATGGGTTTTGTGGTTGCTGTGGCTGGGGTTTGGAGTGTGTTTGGTAAAATTCCCCTCGCTGTCACAGGTCAAGGCATCTTGATTAAACCCCACCATGTTGTGGAATTTCAAGCACCTAGTTCTGGGCCGTTACTTACTCTCAAGGTGAAGCCAGGGGATGTTATTAAACAAGGTGATGTACTGGGTATCATCGACCAATCGGTGCTGAAGCAGCAATTACAGCAAGAACAAGTAAAGTTGCAACAACTCCAAACTCAAAATCAAGAAACTGACAGGCTCCAAAAGCTGCTAATCGACCAACAGATTATTACTCTCGGACAGCAGAAAATGGATTTAGAAAATAATCTGCGCCGAGAGCAAAGTGCGCCCAAGTTACGCGACCAAACCCTAAGAGCGATCGCTCAAAAACGTCAAAGTATTAATTCTCGCAAACAACAAATTAACTACTTACTCAAAAGTCTGCAAACACGGGTCGAGAATCGTCGTCGGCTTTTTGGCGATCGCGTTATCAGTCAAGATATGGTAGTGCAAGCCGAACAGGAATACTTCAATACTCAAGCAGAACTATCTGATATTGATGTGCAACTCAAGGATCTGGAAATTCAAGAAACCACTACACAACGAGAATATCTCGAAAATCTTAATAGAATTGACGAAATTAAAACCAAAATTAAAGAACTCAATACTCAAAATACTAAATTACAAGAACAAGACCTCAAGCAAAAAATTGACAAAGCCAATCAAATTCGAGAAGTTAAACGCCGAATTGCCCAATTAGAACTGCAATTATCTCAAGAAAGTAGAATCATCAGCAAATATAATGGTCACATTCTCGAAGTGAGTGTTGTTCCCGGTCAAATGATGAATCCGGGTACTCGGTTGGGGTCAATCGAAGCCGAACAGCCAAATTCAAAACTGATGAGTCTTGTTTACTTTGCCAATAAAGACGGTAAGCAAATTAAACCAGGGATGTCCGTACAAGTGACTCCCAGCTTTGCCAAACGCGAACGCGAAGGTGGTATTGTCGGAACCGTTGCGAATATCTCTTCTTTTCCGGTAACGACACAAGATATCACAGCGATCGTTGGTAACAAAGAAATTGCCGCTTCTCTTGCAGGTAAAGGTGAAGCAAAAGTACAAGCTCTTGTGGAACTAGAAGAAAATAGTACATCAATTAGTGGCTACAAATGGTCATCTTCTAATGGTTCAGATGTAAAAATATCTTCAGGGACAACTACTTCTGTCCAAGTCAAAGTTGGAGAAAAAGCACCGATTTCTTATATTATTCCTATGCTACGCTCTTGGACTGGGATTTATTAAATTGGGGCATTGGGCATTGGGCATGGGGCATGGGGCATGAGACAGCTGGAAGGCTCAATTGGATTCACGAGTATCAAAGACTCGTTCGCGAGTATTAAAGACTCGTCGGCGAGTATCAAAGACTCGTTCGCGAGTATTAAAGACTCATTCGCGAGTATCAAAGACTCGTCGGCGAGTATTAAAGACTCATTCGCGAGTATCAAAGACTCATTCGCGAGTATCAAAGACTCGTCGGCGAGTATTAAAGACTCATTCGCGAGTATTAAAGACTCATCGGCGAGTATCAAAGACTCGTTCGCGAGTATCAAAGACTAACTTTTCCCTTCCACATAATATATCTCCAATGCCCCATGCTCAATGCCCCATCCCCTATGCCCAATGCCCAATCCCCCATACCCAAATTTCCCAACCGCGTCCGCACTTCTACACTTTTGCAAATGGAAGCGGTGGAATGTGGTGCGGCTGCTTTAGGAATAATTCTTAATTATTACGGTCGGATTGTACCGCTAGCTAAACTGCGTGAAGAATGTGGTGTTTCACGGGATGGGAGCAAAGCTTTTAATATCGTCAAAGCTGCTAAAAACTATGGACTCAAGGCCAAAGGTTTAAAAGTACCTCTAGAAAAGGTGAGAACTACTAGTCTTCCCTACATTGCCTTTTGGAATTTTAACCATTTTCTTGTGGTAGAAGGATATAGCAAAAAACGCGTCTTCCTCAACGATCCTGCTAGCGGTCGGAGAACGGTTAGTTGGGAAGAATTCGATCGCTCATACACTGGCGTTGTCCTGGTAATGGAACCAGGCGCAGACTTTCAGAAGGGCGGGAAAAAAAATCACATTATCTCCGCTTTAAGTAGCCGCTTGCAAAACTCACGGGGAACTATTATTTTTTGCTTCCTGGCAGGTTTACTGTTAACGTTGCCTCGGTTAGCAGTGCCAGCATTTTCCCAGGTGTTTATCGATGAGATTTTAGTCCAAGATCGGCAGGACTGGTTACGGCCTTTACTGTTAGGCATGGGTATAACTACTATATTGCGGGCGTTGCTTGCCAGATTGCGGTTGACTTACCTGCGGCGATTGATGGTGAAGTTGTCAGTTAGCACTTGTGGGCAGTTTCTCTGGCATATTTTACGATTGCCGATTGGGTTTTATGACCAACGCTTTGCTGGAGAAATCAGTAGCCGAATGCAACTTAATGACCGCGTGGCGCAAAGACTTTCAGGGCCTTTGGCAACCACAATCATTGATGCGGTGATGATGGTCTTTTATTTGCTGATTATGATTCAGTATGACCGATTGTTGAGTGCGATCGCTCTGGGTTTTGCTGCCATCAATATCTTTGCTCTGCTATTTTTATCGCAAACTCGTGTCGATGCCAATATGCGCCTAGCTCAGGAATATGGCAAAGTCGGTGGTGTAACGGTTAGCGGCATCCAATCCATAGAAACCATCAAAGCTTCCGGGCTGGAATCAGATTTATTTGCTCGGTTTGCTGGTTATTACGCTAAAGCAATCAACGCCCAACAGGAATTAGGCTTACAAACTCAAATTCTCACCACATTACCCACAATTTTGACAGCCTTAACCACGGCTTCTATTCTGCTGGTTGGTGGGTTACGGGTAATGAACGGCAATCTCAGTATTGGGATGCTCGTTGCCTACCAAAGTTTAACAATCAGTTTCTTAGAACCAGTTAATAGCCTCGTCAATTTCGGCAGTACACTCCAAGATTTAGAAGCCGACTTAAACCGCCTTGATGATGTGTTGCAAAATCCTGTTGATTTGGAAGTGGAGGAAAATCGGGGATTGGGCATGGGGCAAGCAGGAAGTGTGGGAGGGGTGGGAGGTGTGGGAGGATGGGGAAGAAATCTTTCCCCCCACACTTCCCCTGCTCCCCCTGCCTCCCCTGCTCCCCCTGCCTCCCCTGCTCCCCCTGCTCCCCCTGCTCCCCCTGCTCCCTCATCTCCCTGGCAATTACACGGTAACGTCGAGTTACGAAATGTCAGCTTCGGGTACAGTCGGGTAGAACCTGCTTTAATTGAGAATTTGAGCTTAGTTGTCAAGCCTGGGGAACGGATAGCGCTTGTGGGGGGTAGTGGTTCTGGCAAATCTACAATTGCGAAATTAATTTGCGGGCTTTATCAGCCTTGGGGAGGGGAAATCTGTTTTGATGGTGTAGGGCGATCGCAAATTCAGCGTTCTGTGTTGGCTAACTCGTTGGCAATGGTCGAGCAGGATATCTTTTTATTTGCTGGGACTGTGCGGGAAAACATTACGCTTTGGGATTATACCGTGTCAGATGCTGATTTGGTGAAAGCTTGTCAGGACGCAGCTATTCATGATGCGATCGCGTCATTGCCTGGTAAATATGACTTTGAGTTAATTGAAGGCGGGATGAATATTAGTGGCGGACAACGCCAGCGTCTAGAAATCGCTCGCGCTTTGGTGAGGAATCCTACAATGTTAGTGCTGGATGAAGCAACCAGCGCCTTAGATGCCGAAACCGAGTTGATTATTAACCGTAACTTGCGACAGCGTGGTTGTTCGTGTATTGTAGTAGCTCACCGCCTCAGCACAATTCGTGATTGCCATGAAATTATTGTGTTGGAGCAAGGTAAAATCGTGCAGCGTGGCACCCACGAGCAATTATGGCAGCAAGGTGGAACCTATGTTCGCTTACTTCACTCAGCAGAAGCATAGTTAAGCTATGAGTAACCCGCAGGTGAATCCTTCTCCTAAACTATACTCTTTGCAAGCAAACGAACCACTACTGTTAAACGATCTAAAAACAGTCTGGGTGGTAGAGTCTGGAACATTGGCGGTGTTTGCAGCGAGAGTGAAAAATAGTGCTGTTGAAGAACGCCGTCGCTATCTGTTCCATGTCAGTGCAGGTGAAGCATTGTTCGGTGCGGCGTTGTTACCTGAAGTAGTAGCACCAAGCCAATGGGGTTTTGTCGCGATCGCAATTGAACCTACTAAATTATGCCAGATATTAATAGTTGATTTGGTAAGAAAAGTTGCAGCGGCAGATCCGCAAGCTGTGGCACTTTTAGAAGGTTGGGCGAACCATTTGGGACAATCTCTAACTGCCCAACAAACAGTCTTGGCAATGCCATTAAATGTTGTAGAGGCATTTGAGCGGGATTTTTCCTTATCGAATGGTGAGGCTGTGTTATGGCAACAAACACTCGTGTGGGTGAAGTTGCACCAGGGAAGTACTCGCTGGATGGGAGTTGAAGAATTAAAGCTCAATTCTGCCTCGCCAATGTTTCCAGTTACAAGTGGTATGTGGTTGGAGGCGGAAAATGCAGTTACCGGATGGATGTTGCTAACCGCAGATATCAAAAATACCGAAGAAATACTCACAAGTTTGGTATCCTTCCATACTTATTTTTTTGAATATTTTCGTTTGTTAGCAAGCAAGGAAGCAGAAGCAGAATTTCTTCAGTTTCAGCAACGAGAGCAATTTAATCAGCAAGTAATAGAAAACGCCCTCTCAGACTTAGCAACAGTATTGCAACCAGAGCCAGAAGCTGCTTTCTTGGAAGAAGGGCCGCCTTTATTAGTAGCACTGGGAGCAGTTGGACGAGTGTTAGGGATAAAGATTCGTCCACCCGCAGACGATTTTGGTGCTATTAATGACCCGGTGGCAGCGATCGCTAATGCATCCCAAGTACGCATTCGGCGGGTGACTTTGGCAGGCGACTGGTGGCGTCAAGACCAAGGGCCGATGTTAGCTTATACCGAATTGGAACGCCCGGTGGCGTTGTTGCCTAAAGATAATGGTGATTATGTCATCTTCAACCCGGTGGCGCGGACTCGCACGCCTGTAAATGAATCACTAGCAAAAACACTGTCAGCCACAGCATATATTTTGTATCGACCGTTACCCCAAGTCGCACTCAGCGCCATCGACTTGCTGCGGTTCGGAATCAAGGGTTATGAAAAAGACATCGTTAATATTTGTCTAGTCGGGGTATTAGGCACGATATTGGGAATGGTTGCGCCGCAAGCAACGGCTATTTTAATCAATAATGCCATTCCCGAAGGCGATCGCCCTTTGTTATGGCAAATTGGATTAATACTGTTTGCAGTCGCTTTTGCACAGTTCGCTTTTCAAATTGCCCAAAGTATTATTACCCTACGAATCGAAAGCGCCACTAATAGCGTATTGCAACCAGCGATTTGGGATAGGTTGCTGAGATTAAGTCCGGGATTTTTCCGTCAGTACACTTCTGGAGACTTGGTTAACCGCGTGATGGCGGTGAGGGAAATTCATCAAAAAGTTAGCGGTGCTACTCAAAGAACATTGTTGAGTGGAATTTTTGCCTTATTCAACTTGGTTTTGATGTTTATTTACAGCTGGCAATTAGCATTTGTGGAAGTTGGTTTAACAATCCTTGCCGCTGTATTTACCGTTGTTTCTAGCTTTTTATTAGTCAAGAAATCACAAAAACAGCTAGAACTCGACGGCGCGATTCAGGGACTTAGCGTCCAACTCATCAACGGTGTCGCCAAGCTGCGGGTAGCTATGGCAGAAGAACGCGCATTTGCCGCTTGGGCAAAAAAGTATAGCCAGCAGATCCGGTTAAAGGCGAGTTGGCAACAAATAAAAGATGGTGTTTCCATCTTTAATGAAGCACTGCCTTTGGTAAATTCTATATTGATTTTCGGTGTCATGCTATTGATGCAGACACGCCTAACACTTGGTACATTTGTTGCTTTTAATTATGCAGCGACGATTTTTCTCAAAGGCGTAATTGACCTGAGCAATACTGTATCAGAGATTTGGGGCATTGTACCGATATGGGAACGGGCAAAACCGATATTGCGATCGCAGCCTGAATACGATCCCGCTAAACTTAACCCAGGTCGATTAAACGGCCAAATTGCCTTAGATCGTGTCAGCTTTCGCTACTCAGAAAATGGAGGCTTAATTCTCAATGATGTCAGTATCCATGCCGAACCAGGAGAATTTGTGGCGATTGTCGGCCCTTCTGGAAGTGGAAAATCAACGATATTACGCTTGTTGTTGGGGTTTGAGACTCCATTAACAGGCAGTGTCTACTATGATGGCAAAGACTTGGCGCAGATGGAACTCCAAGCTGTGCGGCGACAGTTGGGGGTGGTGCTGCAAAATGGCAAAATTGGCACAGGCTCGATTTTTAAGAACATTACAGCTGGGGCTTTGGTTTCTCTAGAAGAAGCTTGGTCAGCAGCAGAGATGGCAGGCTTGGCTGATGACATCAAGCAAATGCCAATGGGAATGCATACTATAATCGCTGAGAGTGGTAGTAATCTGTCTGGCGGACAAAGGCAAAGATTGTTGATTGCGCGATCGCTAGTTTCCAAGCCCAAAATTATTTTAATGGATGAAGCAACCAGCGCACTTGATAACCGCACCCAGGCAATCGTTACTGAAAGTTTAGCTAAATTAAATGCTACCAGAGTAGTGATTGCCCATCGCCTCAGCACAATTCGCGATGCAGACCGGATTTATGTAATTGACGCAGGTCATGTGGTGCAGGTTGGTAACTTCTCAGAGTTGATTGCCCAAGAAGGTTTATTTGCCCGACTTGTAGCCAGACAATTAGAGAGTGATGTTTAAGGGATTGGGCATTGGGCATTGGGTATGGGAAAAGGGAAAGGGGTAAGGGGAAAAGATGTAGGTTGGGTTGAGGAACGAAACCCAACACCTCAAAGTCTTACCTTTGTTGGGTTTCACTCCGTTCAACCCAACCTACATATCTGGTTCATTTTTTTCTCGAATTGGTATCAGGCGTAATTATAAGTATTCACCCGAACATAATATTATTCCTGGCTTGGGTTCAATACAACGATAATTTCTGATAGCTTAATTCCCAGAGGTTTCCAATGGGAATTGCTGGAGGAAAAAGTACCATCCCCAGACACTGCTTGGTAGTCATTGGGAAACTTTTCGTATGCGCTAGGAGCAGCGTCTACTCGGAAAATTACTTTGCCTTGATAGCGAGATAACTTGCTACTATCTAACAAAATTGTACCGCCGTAATCCCAACCTAATCCATAGAGTTTAAAGTTACCTAATTTCTTGCGTAACTCGCTCAATGGGGTTCCAACGCCGATACCTTCGCGGGTTTTCCAAGCTGAACCCAAGTTACGCACATCCAGAGGTTTGGTACGGGTCTTATCACTCCAGACTACCAAAAGCGATCGCCCTCGATCTAACTTTAATTGAGTAGCTGCAAAACTACCGATTCCTTCAGCACCAGAAATGGTTTTATCAACAACACGAGACGCACCAAATAACTTAACTAAATCTTGTTTGGTGGTTGTGCGTGTTATCGGCCCGACTCTTTCCCCAGGAATAATTAAGGTGTCTGTTAATGGTTGGGATTTAGCAATAGTAACTGAACTATCGATTTTTGGGGTTAATCCAACTGCTTCTTTTGCAGAAGAAATTAGCAACAACGCTAACGCAGCTGTAGCGATCGTTTTAATATATGAGTTCACGGTATACCTCGACGGAATGCGATCGTAATAGTTTCTTCAATTATTACTTTTGAGTTTTAACTTCTACAGTTTCGCAATCACGGATTCCCGATTTTATTAAGGATCTCTACTAAAACATGTTCATGACTCGCTCAAAAACATGTCCGATTGGCAAAAACATGTTGATTTGTCACTTCAGAGGGTGTCAGATCGAGAAAAATGTCTTAATTAATAAATTAACAATAAGTAGTTCGAGAAAAAATTCTTTTTGACTTATCATTCGATGACTTTGTATAAATAACAAATAAGTCGTTCTAGAACCACTTTAGTTTTATTTATACAAAAACACAAATTTCGAGAAAAACATGTCCATGTATAAGCTCAACTTAAGTTGTTCTATAACGGGTTATTCTAGGCTTATACGAAGATGAGTTTTTTGGTATTCAGACCACAATTGAGGCGAGGAGTAGAGAGTAGTGTAGTTCAATTACTTGAAAAGCGCTGTAATGTTCTACTTTATATCGCTTCTCTGTGAAGCGGCATTTACCACCCGGCTACCCCGTCCCCCCTTGTTAAGGCTACCGTGTATACACAAGTCGAATTACCCCCCTTAATCCCCCCTTGTCAAGGGGGGAAACAAGAAAATCCAGTTCCCTCCCCTTGACAAGGGGGAGCCACTGCGTTGGGCGGCTCTGCCGACTTGTTCGCGCAGCGTCTCCGACAGGAGAAGCAAGTGGCGTTAGGGTTAGGGTGGGGTAATTCAAGGACTGGTAGTGATTCGATAACTTGTGTGTACATCGTAGCCTTGCCAAGGGGAGACTACAGGGGGGTCTTGATTATGTGCAGCTTCATACAGAATTGATATTACGGGAAAACCAAACACAAACAATCAATGGGCATTTTAATCTCCTTCTGACTCCTGAATTCTGAATTCTGAATTCTAAGTTCTTCATTTCATCACTCTAGTTGCGTTGAAAATTGCTAGCATTGCTACTCCAACATCAGCAAAGACAGCTTCCCACATTGTTGCTATCCCTAAAATACCCAATCCAATAAATACACCTTTAATTGCTAAAGCAAACCCAATATTTTGCCAAACTATTTGCCGAGTTTTTCTAGCTATTTGTATTGCTTCTGCAACTTTTGACGGTGCATCTGTCATAATCACAATATCGGCAGTTTCTATGGCTGCATCTGAACCTAAGCCGCCCATTGCCATGCCAACATCTGCTCTGGCAATCACTGGCGCATCATTAATTCCATCGCCAATGAAGGCTACTTTACCATGTTTGTCGGTGGTGCTAATTAATTTTTCAATTGCATTGACTTTTTGTTCTGGTAATAACTCTGCTTCGTAGATATCTATGCCAATTTGTTGAGCAATTCGAGAAGCGATCGCTTGATTATCTCCTGTTAACATTACTGTTTTCTCTACACCCATCTTTTTGAGTGTTTGAATTGCTTGTTTAGCATCTTCTTTAACTTCATCATCAATCACTATATACCCAGCGTAAATATTATCTACTGCTACATGAATAACTGTTCCTTCTACTAGGCAATTATCATGAGCAATGCGTTCTTTATGTAATAGGCGATCGCTTCCTGCGATCGCTACCTTATTTTCAACTTTAGCTCTAATTCCATAACCGGCTATCTCTTCATAATCTCTCACATCAGATGCATCAATATTATTACCGTGAGCATTGCGGATAGATTGGGCAATGGGATGATTAGAATGCAATTCAACCTTAGCAGCTAATTCCAGTAATTCTTGCTGAGTAAAATTATTTTTTGGTACTATTACTACAACTTTAAATACTCCTTTTGTTAAAGTCCCTGTTTTATCAAAAACAACTGTTTTGACTGCACAGAGGCTATCTAAAAACGTAGAACCTTTTACCAAAATACCGCGTTTAGCTGCACCTCCAACACCTCCAAAATAACCTAATGGAATACTTATTACTAGTCCACATGGGCAAGAAATAACTAATAAAATCAGGGCGCGATAAATCCATTCTGAAGAAGTTGCGCCAGGAATGAATAAAGGAGGTAATAAAGCAACTGCTAAAGATGTAAAAACTACTACGGGCGTGTAATATCGAGCAAATTTAGTAATAAATTTCTCTGTTTCGGCTTTTTTGCTTTTGGCATTCTGTACCAAGTCTAAAATCTTAGCAATGGAAGATTCATCAAAAAGTTTTGTGACTTTAATGCTGAGAACACCGATTTTATTGATTGTTCCAGCTAAAACTGTTTCTCCCAGCTTCACAGTTCGCGGCACAGATTCGCCAGTTAACGCAGATGTATCAACTTGAGAATTACCTTCAATAATTCCCCCATCTAAGGGAATCTTTTCTCCTGGTTTGACGACGATAATATCTCCAATTTTTACTGTGTCTGGCGATACTTTTTTTAGCCCATTTTCTGTTTGAAGATTTGCATAGTCTGGGCGTATTTCTAATAAAGCTTTGATAGAATTACGAGAACGACTGACGGCAATATCTTGGAACAATTCGCCAATTTTATAAAATAACATAACTCCCACAGCTTCGGGTAATTTATGAATTGCGATCGCTCCTAGTGTCGCTACTGTCATTAAAAATGTTTCATCAAATATTCTACCTCTAAGTATATTGCGTCCCGCAGTTTTTAAAACACTCCATCCACTTAATAAATAGGCAGGAATGAACACCAAATATTCACCTATTGAGTAGAGTGTATTATGCAATTGGTTTTCAAAAATTACACCAGGCGCATACAAACTTAAAATGATTATTAAAGGAAACACCTCATTTTTAAGGTTGAATTCTTCACCGTGATTATGATTGTGGTCATGGTTATGATTCTCATCATGATGATGGTTATGATTCTCATCATGCTCGTGTTCGCAACTGCAACAATCTGAAGATTCTGAATGTAGTTTTTGCTTCATTTTTTTTGATAATACTAGGTTTTTTGATGTATAACCTTTCTTTAAAGATAATCAAAAAAATAACTTTTTACAAGTTAATTCTTTAAGAAAGATAATCAATATCAATAAATAAGAATTCAGAACTCAGGAGTAATAATTCAGAAGATTTCATGTTAAATATTGCGATTGATTTTTAGCAATTACTGAGATTTATAAAATTATTAAATATTTTAATTTGATAATAAGTATCAATCTCACTCAACATGCTTTGGGAGATCGGGAAATAGAGGGAATAAATAATACTCAACGCCCAATACCCCGTTTCCAATAGCCTAAAAGTTTAAAATATCTAATGACTCTTCGATTTCTAAATCTAATATTCTTTGTTTTGTATCTTTGAGGGCTTCTAGCTTGCCTTCTTTACGATAGATATCTGCGGCTTTTTGAAAATCTTCAATTGCTCCCTGTTTATCTCCCATTTCTAAACGGATATTGCCGCGATTATAATAAGCATCTGCATAATTAGAATTAATCTCGATCGCTTGGGTATAATCTTCAAATGCCCCTTCAAAATCTCCTAAATCAAAACGAGCATTACCACGATTGTAATATGCATCGATATAATTAGGATTAATCTGTATTGCCTGAGTATAATCTTCAATTGCTCCTTGAAAATCTCCTAAATCAGAACGAGCATTACCACGATTTTTGTAAGCTACAGCATCTTGAGGATTAATTTTGATTGCTTGGGAAAATACTGGTGGAGTTCCTAGTAAATAACGAGCAATACCACGATTTTTATAAGCATCAGCATAATCGGGATTAATTTTAATAGCTTGCGTATAATCTTCAATAGCTCCTTGGTTATCTCCTGTATGAGAACGAGCTTCAGCGCGGTTTTTATAAGCTACGGCAAGGTTAGGATTAATTCTAATAGCTTGGGTATAATCATTAATTGCTTCTTCTAATCTTCCAAGTTGATATAAAGCCAAACCTCGTTTATTATAAGATTTAGCATCATTAATATTTATTTGTATTGCTTGAGAATAATCTGCGATCGCTGCTTCATAATCACCTATTTGGTAATGAGCTAAACCTCGTTTATAATACAACTCAGCATCGCTATGATTAACTTCTAAGATTTGATTATAGCTAGCGATCGCATTTGCATATTCTCCTTTTTTAAAAGATTCATCACCTAATTTTATATAAAGTAAACTTAAATCTTCATCACGAGAATATAAATAGCTTTCTACATCAGGTTTAAAAGAAGATTTGAGCAACTGATTATTAGTTGGCTTAGGTGGCGTTTCTTTTTTTGGAAAATATTTGTAAATTGGTGGCTGTTGCTTTAAATAGTTCTGATTTACAGAAGATTGTAACTGTTCTAAATAGCAAAATAAACCACCACCATAAAGTAACTGGTCTATCCCAAATGAAATTCTGCCAGTCTTCAACTTAATCATTTGGGTTGGGAGAAAGCCAGCTAAAAAAAGGTGATATTCAGATTGTGCCTCGCTCACATCTTCCTGAATTAAAATGCAAACTACAACTGCATTTTTTTCAACTTCTTCAGAACTAATTGACCATCTAACTCTGTCAATACTACCGTGACGAGATTTAACTTCGATACCAATAGATGGGTCAGAAGTCAAGGTAAAATCTATTTTACCATCACCTCCGAATCGCTTTTCATAATCGACTTCGGTAATAAAATCAGTTAAACGTTCCTTGACAACTTCCTCACCGAGTTTTCCTTTAAGGTAGCTAAGAAAAACATCACGAACTGGCAAAACGCGCTTATATTTCTCAGCCATTTGCCAGCAAAATTCCCGTAGCGTCTTTAACCTTTCTCCTGAAATTATAGTTAATTCACTATATTGACCTTCTGTTTCACAATGAAGCAGACAACCAGATGCTAACCTTTTGATAAAATCAGACTGTAGCGATCGCAGTAGCGTAATCCAGTCCATTTTGATTGCTGCGAATTTTTTGATGAGATTATTCTATTAAAATATTCATTCGGCGTAAACCTTTTAATTAGCTTGGGCGATATTCCCCAAAATTGCTTAACCTTATATATTAAATCTTAATTTAATTTAATGCAATTAAATTTGCAGAAAGTGAGCGTATTACGATATAGCAGGTTATCGTCAGATTTAACCGATTTTTACAGTTGAATTGAAATACTAAATTATTGATATATTTGCCGGAGTTATTCTAAGGTATTCACAGTTCAAATCAGCCATAACTACTGTAGCAAATGGGTTAGAACTTGCTTCTAATTCTGTCCATTGGTGACTATATTTAAGTAATTTGACAATGGGAAATTTGAAATTGACTTCGCAATCCCATAATTCATTGCTAAACTGACTTGGTTTTCATATGGGGCGATCGCGATCGTGCCACAGTTTTGAAGAGTTAGGGAAAGGCGCGATCGCAGGGAATAATACATACGTCAAATATTAATTAGCTAGCCATAAACAGCGCAAATGTCCCAAGATCGAAACCCTAACCCAAATCCCATTCCTCACTCCAGTCCCCCCTCCTCGCTTGCGGGGAGGGGGTTAGGGGGTGGGGTTCCGGGAAATGTTTGGCAAACGCCATATGAACTTTGGAAAAAACTTAAACCCTTAGCGCGACAAATGCGGCGTGAAGCAACTCCAGCAGAAAAGTTACTTTGGCAAAAGTTGAGACACAAACAAGTTTTGGGTTTCAAGTTCCGCCGTCAGCAAGCAATCGATCGTTTTATCGTCGATTTTTATTGTCATGAAACGCGGTTAGTGGTGGAAGTGGATGGCGAAATTCACGACTATACACAACAGGAAGATGCGATACGTCAAGAGTTTTTGGAAAGTTTGGGGTTGCAGGTTGTACGATTTAGAAATGAGGATGTTCTGGAAAGAATAGAGGGGGTGTTAGAGGATATTGCTGGTTACTTGGAGAGATAGAACCCCACCCCCAACCCCCTCCCCGCAAGCGAGGAGGGGGCTAAATTATCTGGTTTTGTAATCCTAGAAATAATTCAGGATGTTATAAATAGGGTTCATTCTAAAAAAGATAGAAGGCATTGATTTAACCCTTATAGTCTTAGCCCTTTATCCCTTAATAATGCATCAACCCAAGCTGCATTATCTTCTGACAATTGTAATGCTGGCTGTTGACTGTAATCTATTACTAAATCATAACTTCCACGGTCATAAATCCCAGCTAACAAATTCTGCAAATCTACCAAAGGTTCACTATCATCAGTTCGCAATGGCAAGGGAAATGAGGGAATTACATCTTGTAAATTAAAAGCATATAAATCAGATTGAGGACGATTTTCTGCACGACTAACTAAAATCCGGTAGTCATTTTGCGTACCATCACCAAAAACTAGCATTGGTTCCCCAGCACGTAATAAATCAATTTCCACCAAATTTGTTAAGCTTCCCAAGACTCTTTGTCGTTTAGTTTCGTATGCGTCGCGTCCTTCTCCTGGGCGTTTATTTTTTGGTGAAAGAACTCCAATTGCTGTCACAACTTCTTTTGTTCCTACCTTCCTCACCTCTAAATATCTCTCTTTGACTGTCTCAGGTATAGGAACTGTTACCGTTTTAGGTTGAACCGCAGGTACCGCTACAGCTACATTAGGTATTTTAGAATTTACTACTGTCTGTGAATTTTTTATTATCACATCAGGAATACCAACCAAAAGTCTATCATGGCCAGTAGTTTGATAAATTCGTTCTTCAATAGCGACAAAATATTTAGGGCGCAGTTGAGGAGATAATGAGTCTGCGTAGATGCGAAGCAGCTTGTCGTCAGACATCGCTACTGTTAGTCTCCCATGTACTCCCGGCCATAATGCAGGATCTTCTAAATACGGGTTCATTCCTGGAAATGGAGAAGGCATAAGCAGTTTTAAATTCTAAATTGTCGCGTTCCAATGTTGGCAATTATTCTGGAACCGCTTATTAGAATTATCACTTATGCCTCACTTGTTCGTAGTACTCAGATATGGAATTTTAAGAACAACTAGTCAGCGCTGCACCACATTGATCTTCTCTTTTCAGCCAACCCTTAACACCTTGATATTCTACCTGCGCCCAATCTCCCCGACAGCCTAACAATTTGACAGGGGTATTAGCAGCAATTCTTCCCACTTTTCGGCTTTGTTCATTGCTATTAGCATAAACCTCTACGCCATTAGTACCATAGCCCTGAGTTGATAAACCTAAGTTTGGCACAAACACCCATCCAGTGCCTTGAAAACCATAACTAGCATTAGTAATCTGTACCCAATTTTTAACAGCCGCAACAACTTGAACTGTTTCATTAATCGGTATTCGCCCTACAATTCTATTTTTCGTACTTCCACCACTCCGCACATTTAAACCTTGCGGGTCTGTATCAGTAACGTAGGCAAAAATATCGCATTTTTGTACATTAGTTGATTTCGCTAAAGCTATTTGATTAGCTATACCACTTAGCATTACACTAATACAACTGAATGCCAATGCGATCGCGAACTTGTTTGCTGAATTTTTCACTTTTTTGGCCATAATTTATCCAATCTCCTGGCATCAGTAATCAAAGCTGGAGTTATATTGCTATTTCACATGGTAATTATTATTAAAATCGATTTTCATCTGTAAGAACTCTCGATTTTACAAAATTTAGTTATGCGAATCGCCCATGAAGTTACACAGCCAGAAAACTGATTATGAACATATCAGTATATGGTGTAGCTAATACCAATACTAACTTTCCAAATTTATTAACCTTTATTGAATTAGTATAAGTCCCAATATTATGTCAATATTGAGATAATATTCTGAAATAGATTGTTAATATAAACGAGTATCAGTGTTTGATAATTAGACAATAAATAAAATTATTAATGTATTTCAAACCTAGAAAATATTATTTCTTTGACGATTAAAAACTAATGCTGAGATTTATAAAAATTTACCAATTCATTAAATTTAGATTTGATAAATTCTGCTTGCTGCATTGGGTAAAAAATTCATTGATAACAGCAGTTATCTGATAACTGCTGTGACGAACATCAAACTACTTCATATCGTAACCAAATAAATTCGGGTCAACTTCTCCTAATTGCAACTCTGCCAAACCATACTCCGCCCATCGTCTATCTACCATCGCCGCCACATCTGGATCTGATTCTAAAGTAGCGCCCCACTCGTGTTCTGTTTCCGGCGGAATTTTCGTGGTAGCATCAATTCCCATGCGTCCACCCAAGCCAATTTTTTCGCTAGCAAAATCCAAACTATCAAAGGGCGTATTCGGCAAAATAAACACATCCCGAACTGGGTCAACTTTAGAACTAATTGCCCAGACAACTTGACGCGGATCGCGAATATTTATGTCTTTATCCACGACAATCACAAATTTAGTGTAAGTAAATTGTGGTAAAGCACTCCAAAACGCCAAAGCCGCCCGTCTTGCTTGTCCTGGATATGCTTTGTCAATGGAAATAATCGCCGCTTTGTAACTCAAAGCCTCCATTGGTAAGAAGAAATCGACAATTTCGGAGACTTGTTGCCGCAGAATAGGTGTATAGATGCGATTAAGTGCGATCGCCATCATCGCTTCTTCTTTGGGTGGACGACCGCTAAATGTTGTTAAGTAAATCGGATCTTTACGGTGTGTCATGCATTGGAAGCGAATCAAAGGCGAATCCTCAACGCCACCGTAATAACCCATGTGGTCGCCAAAAGGCCCATCCGGCAAAACTTCCCCTGGTGTAATGGTTCCTTCCAAAACAAATTCTGAATCTGCGGGAACTTCTAAATCTACAGTTTTACACTTAGCTAGCTGCACGCCCGAACCGCCATACAGTCCAGCAAACAGCCATTCTGATAAATCTACAGGAATGGGCGTAGCTGCTGCCATGATAATTAAAGGATCTACACCAAGTGCGATCGCCACTTCTAATTTTTTCCCACGTTCGGCTGCTTTTCGCAAATGCCTCGCCCCGCCCCGCACCGATAACCAGTGAACCGTCATCGTATTTTTGGATTGTAGTTGCAAGCGATACACCCCTACATTTGGCGTACCAGTCTCACAATCCTTGGTAATTACTAATCCCAGCGTAATAATCTTGCCAGCATCACCACAATAAGGACGTATTAAAGGCAACTTATTTAAATCCAAATCATCGCCTTCAATCGCAACTTGTTGACAAGCCGGAAAAAAGTCCCGTCCCGGTTTCGCCTTCACTACATCAAACAGCACCTTACCAAAATCTATCGCCTGGGAAATCTTCTTCGGCGGTTTTGGTTGTTGCAGCATACTCAACTTTTTCCCCAGAGTTTCCAATTCCTCTGGATGCTGCATATTCATCGCCCAGCAAATTCTTTCCACAGTTCCCATCAAATTCACCGCCACTGGGAAAGAAGCACCTTTGACATTTTCAAATAACAACCCTGGCCCACCTTTCTGTAGCATCCGGTTAGAAATCTCAGCAATTTCTAAATCTGGGTCAACTAAAGCTGAAATCCGCCGTAATTGTCCTCTTTGTTCTAGAATTTTAATGAATCCCCGTAAGTCTCTGGCCATAGTTCTTGTAAAGCAGATTATTTAAGAAGTGTGAAGCGCTTTCTTATATTATTAGTCATTTGTCATTAGTCATTGGGCATTTGTTTCCCGTCCTTCCTCTGCCCGTCTATTCTCTACTCCCTATGTAGCCTTAACTGTAAATTAACCTGTTTGTTAACGTTTATTAACTAAGTTTTACAAACATTTTAGTTATCCTAACTGAGGATAGGCATTATTTTTGATAAATAAGCGCTAACCTAATCAAACATGGCCAGAATAAACTATACCTTCCCAGCAGGCGGTCTTGTTATGTGACCCCTACTGGGTTTATTTGTTACAAGCTTTAGAGCGACACAAATCTTTGTGCTTCTACCCTCTGGTTTTCTTCATAAAAGGTATACAGGAAATCATGGTTAACAGGCAATTTATGAATAAAGCTAATCACCACATAGGAATTTATCGATTGTTCAGCATTATTATTGTTGTTGTATTAAAGCTAATTTCTTACTTTTTTATACTATTTTTAATTCAGCACAAACTCTTACTTTATCCCTATGTTGACATTGGTGGCGTTGTTTATCCAAAAGTTTTCGATTTAGATGTATTAGACGCATTAATATTTGTTTCGCTTCTTGGCTTTCTATGTGGAGCTTTCGTAAAAATAGCCCATTCAAAATAATTAACCTAATTTTTATAATTATTTTCCTTACTTCAGCCATAGAAACTTTATTTTTTTGTTGTCGGTTTATACAGCTTCAAAATCTTTCTTCTTCATTAGTAAGCTGTGACAAATTTTCAGTTAATATCCCTGGTTGTTATATACCTTAGACTTGAATATGAATATGACGGAAACTCAAAATTATACGTATAACACACGATCAATTAACAAGATTGACCTTACCAGTATCAAGATCGTAATAAGCACCAACAATTTTGAGTTTGCCAGCATCTATAAATTTTGCTAATATTCCTGAGCTTTCTTGTAATTTTTTCGCTTGATATTTAACATTGGCTTTAACCGCATTATCACTAGTATTATCAGTTGTTAATTTTAGATTTGCTAAAGCCGGCTTGATACCTTCAACAACAAAACCAATTCTGCCAGGAAGTGGTTCGTTTTTAATTGCTTCTGTAACTGCGCCGCATCTTTTATGACCTAAAACTACAATTAACTGCGAACCTAATACGGCTGTAGAATATTCCAAACTACCTATAGCCATGTCACTGGCGACATTGCCAGCCACTCGCACAACAAATAAATCTCCAAGCCCCTGGTCGAAAACTATTTCCGCAGGTACTCTAGAATCTGCACAGCCTAATATTGCAGCAAATGGATACTGAGCTTTAGCAACTAATTGTAGACGTTCTAACGATCGATCTGCATATTTGCGTTGTTGATTAACAAATCTTTGATTACCATTGAGCAAGCGTTGAATAGCTTCATTAGCATTGACTGGATTAGGGTTAACTGAATGAACATCAGCCGCAGCAACTTGTTGTGTATCCCAAAAGCGATGTCCAAAAGCACCAGTACCAATACCCATTACGCTTGCGAATTTCAAGAAATAACGTCGCCCTACGAATCCATTAATTTGACTCATCAATCTACCTGACAACATTTTTCTTAATATCAGGAAGATATCAGATGTAAATAGAATGCAAGAGTACCCTGTTACACGGTTTAAGAGTGATTTAACAAAACAGAATTCAGAATTCAGGAGCCAGAATTCAGTACTAAAAGAAGTTTTATACTTGGTGTTGAAACTGAAGTTGCGTGCTTTACCAACTTGAATCTGCTGTATTTAGTAAAAAATAGCTTCTTCAAAAGTACTTTTCACAAACTGATATACTTCTGGTTCCTCTGAAGCTCTTGGCCCTGCAACATTTAGAATTAGTATTTTATAATTAGATATAAATAATAATAATTCGTTGACAGGATTTACATGAGCTAGCTCTTTACATATATGTATACAAGGTTTCTCATATCTTTGAGCTAATTCAGCAGTTAATAAAGTGCCTGCAAAAAGTTTTCTAGTAATAGAAAATATCACAGTTCCATCAGAGTCGCGGACATTCCATTCAGTCCGTTGGGAATATTCAGCTGATGGTGTTTCAGTTAGGTTATAGCGTGGATTAATAACACCATCTTCTGCTTTACGTCCTTTGGGACACCAGCCTCCGTGGGGAATTTGATAAGCTATAGCCCAATCCAGAGCTGCGCGGTCTGCTCCTGTTTGACCGCCAGAAACTATTTTTAAGCTGTTAGCCATTTTAAATATGAAGGAACTTACAGAGTAAATTATTCTCTAGTACAGCACGGCCTAAATAAAGAACCCATTCCGAATCAACGAAACTCTTATGCTGTATTAATTTTGAATTTTGAATACTTCGACTGCGCTCAGTACAAGTTTTGAATTTTGAATTATCTAATGCCTTTTACCTGCTCCCAGATACAGTTCGCCGACTTTCGGGTCATTCAATAATTCTTGACCGGGGCCGGAGATAGCATCGCGTCCAGACTCTAGTACATATCCACGATGAGCCATTTCTAAAGCCTTGCGGGCATTTTGTTCTACTAATACGATCGCAGTACCCGTTTGATTAATTTGTTTAATCTGCTCAAAAACTTGTGTTACCAAAATTGGCGATAAAGCAGCAGAAGGTTCGTCTAAAATTAGCAAACTCGGTTCCAACATCAAAGCTTTGCCCATCGCTAGCATCTGGCGTTCTCCTCCAGATAAGGTACCAGCGCGTTGATTGCGGCGATCGCTCAGTCTAGGAAACATAGTAAATATTTTATCTTTGAGTGGTTTCAAAGGAACATTGAGGACAAAAGCACCCATCTCCAAGTTCTCTTCGATACTCAGGGAAGGGAAAACATTAACTATTTGTGGTACGTAGCACATTCCCTTTTGCACGATTTGATTCGACTTTAGTCCCACAATACTTTCACCTTTGAAGGTAATTGCGCCAGTGTGAGGGATTAAAAGCCCAAAAATTGTTTTTGCCAAAGTAGATTTACCAGCACCATTAGGGCCAATTACTGCTACCAATTCCCCTGGTGCAACGTGAAAATTCACACCTTGTAGGATATCTACATCTTTGATATATCCGGCGTGGACGTTTTGAACTTCTAGTAAATAATCATTTGTCATGTGTCGTTTGTGATTCGTCGCTTGTACTGAGCGGAGCCGAAGTATTTGTCATTTGTCAGTGGTCATTGGCAAAAAACAACTGACAACTGACCACTGACTATGAACTATTCCGGAGTTTTTTGCAACTCCGGTCGTTCTTCTGGAAGAATTGCCCCTTCGACTGGGCAAACTTGGAGACATATACCACAGTCAATGCAGGTGGTAAAGTCAATCCAGTACCAATCAGTTCCCTTAGCGTTTTTGCCAGGGCCATCATGAATGCAAGCTACCGGACAGGCTTCTACGCAGTCAGCAACGCCTTCACAGACTTCTGTAACAATTGTGTGCGGCATGTTCTCGATTCCCTCTATTCTGTATCGGCTACTTCTAGCCTAGCAGGGGAGGGGGCGGAGGGGCGGAGGGGCGGAGGGGCAGGGGGGCAGGGGAGACAAGGAAGTGTGGGGAGTGTGGGGAGAGAGGGGGATGGAGGAGTGTGGGGAGTGTGGGGAGAGAGGGGGGAAAGATTTTTTCCCACACCTCCCACACCTCCCACACCTCCCACACCTCCCACACCTGCCCCATGCCCCATGCCCCATGCCCTATGCCCAATTCACTTAACGCAATGATTCAATTTTTGGTGAGCCATCAGCTTTAATCCAAGCGATTTGGGCAATGCCGCGATTGCGTGCATATTCGCGGATGGCGTCTGCATCCCTTCTGAGCAAATCCATTTCTACTCGCACCAAATGAGTGGAATCTCGTAGTTTTTGCGCGTATGCAAAGGCAGGAGCGTCAGCACTCGGTGTCTCTGGCACTACTAACCAGTTGCTAGCTGGCGTTGTCTGCGGTAATTGCCCAGTAGATAATAAAACTTGGTATAAATCTTCGATGTTGAGTACAAAACCAATTCCGGGGATGTTTTCTCCTTGGGGATGATATAGCCCCAAAAGCTGGTCGTAGCGACCACCCTGCCCTAAAATTCGGGCTTGGGATGCGGTATCATTAACAACTTGAAAGACAATGCCAGTGTAGTAGTCTATGGTCTGGATTAGGCTCAGGTCGAGGATTAAGGAGAATTTTTTCTCTGATTCCAGTAATTCTACTAAGGATTTGAGATCGTTTACTGCTTGTTGTTGTTGTTCGTCTAGTTGCAAGCTACTGACTTTTTGCAAAACTTCAGCACTCGGCCCGCGCAGATCCATCATGATGCGGGCGCGATCGCGTAGTTCGTCACTTAGAGGTAAGGTATCTATAGTGATGCGGTCAAGATTAGCGATCGCACTGCGGACTTTATCTTGTAAGTTAACAGGAAAAGCATTTAGCAGCGATCGGGTAATTCCCGCTTCACCTAAAATTAAGTGCCATTGGCGCAAACCCAGCGCAGCCAGACAATCTGCTACCAATAGCAGCACTTCTGCATTCGCTAGCAACCCACCAGCACCCAATAACTCGACTCCAGCTTGATAAAACTCGTGCTGGCGATTATGCCTACTTTCCCAACTGCGGCGAAATACGTTGGCATTGTAGTATAGCCGTTGGGGATAAGTTACACCTGCCATGCGAGTCACAACAGTGCGAGCAATAGAAGCTGTTAATTCTGGACGCAAGCCCAGTTCATCGTCTTCGCTATTTTGTAGTTGAATTACCATTTGGCGCTGGATTGCTTCCCCCGCCATCAAGGTATCCATCCGTTCCAAAGTCGAGGTGATAATCCTGTGATATCCCCAACGATGAAACACTTGTTGTAATCTATCTTCAATCCAGCGTTTTTTCGCCACATCTAAGGGTAATAAATCCCTGGCTCCCGCTGCTGGTTGATACACCATTATTTTTTCTTCCCACCAAACAAACCACCGAACAAACCACCATTACCAGATTTATCTGGTTGCTTATCTTCATTATTAGGAGATGAAGTCACCTTACGATCGGTAGGTTGTTGTCCTAAAGCTTTATCTATTTTAGGTTTCCATTGCGACGCTAATTGGTCATTAGGATCTAATTTCAGAGCATTGTCAAAATGGATTTTTGCCATTTTTAGCTGATTTTGCTTCAAATACACCATTCCAATCAAGCTATGGCAGTGACTATTTTTCGGTTCTAGCTTCAAAGCTTCCTGCAACTCTACTTTGGCTTGGGTAAATTGGTTTTTTTCAATCAAAGATTGAGCGCGACGAACATACTGTTCTACAACAGAGTCTTCTTTTGGCGGTGCTGGCGGTGCTGGTGATGTCTGTTTTGCTGTATCTGGCTTAGGTGTAGCCGAGTTAACTTTTGGTTGAGCAGTTGATAGTGGTGGTGGGGATGTTTTAACTGCACTCCGCATTAGGTAGACCAAATTCAACTCACTAATTTGAGCAATGACTTGGAGGGCTTGCTCTAGAGAATCATATTGGGTTTGGGCGAGTTTAGCGATCGCACTTTTATACGAATGATCGATATTACCAGCATTAGCTAACTGTCTACCTAATTCTGTATGTAAAGTCACCGAAGTAGATTCTTGTACCAGCCGCTTGCCCATTTGCGACAAAATCAAAATATATTCTGTTCTAGTGCGCTCGTTAGCAAGTTTTTCGTAAGCTGGGTTAACCAACTTAGATAACAATTCATTACCTAGCTGTTTTTGTTCGGGAGTTTCAGTAATACTACTATCCGGGTGTAAACGGCGAGCGATTTGAAGATAGCGTTTGCGAATATCTTTAACATCCGCATCAACTGGAACGCACAATATTGCGTGATGATCTATGAAATCATATCTAAATAATCCACGATCTATTTTCAAAGACATATAGTAATTTGCACCAAAGGAGCAATTAGATTTTTTCTAGTTTACTTCGCTCGATCGGCGATCCGTCAGTAGCAAATTGTTATTTGTCATTTGTCATTTGTCATTGGTCATTAGTTATTTTTCCCCATCTCCCCACCTCCTCATCTCTCCTGCTCCCCTGCTCACTTCCACGCTGACAGGGGCGGAACTTGTAAAAGTTCGCGGCTGGTGGTGTCGTGAATGTGACCATTTGTGGCGAGAATTCTACCTGATTCAATTTTTAAGGGAGTGCCATCGTAGGCGGTAACTTTGCCGCCAGCTTCTTGTACCAAAATGATACCAGCAGCAATATCCCAAGGTGAAAGTCCCCGTTCCCAGTAACCATCGACGCGTCCACAGGCAACATAGGCTAAATCCAGGGATGCAGAACCGCTGCGTCTGACTCCTTGAGTTAGATGGGTGAGGTGGCAAAATTCTGCGTAATTGTTATCAGAGGTTTCGCGGCGATCGTAGGCAAAACCACTTACCAGCAAGCTTTTATTCAGTTCTGAGGTTGTCGAAACTGCGATCGGGCGGCGGTTGCGCGTTGCTCCCAAACCAGCAGCGGCACGAAATAGTTCGTTGTGAAAGGGGTCATAAATGACACCAACTTGGGGAACGCCATTAATTAACAGCCCGATGGAAACGGCAAAGAATGGATATTGATGGGCGTAATTGGTTGTGCCATCTAAAGGATCTATTGCCCAGAGGTATTCACTTTCGCGATCGCCTAATTTTCCTGATTCTTCAGCGAGAATAGAATGTTGCGGAAAATGGCGACGCAAAATTTCTAAAACCAACTCTTCTGAGGCTTTATCAGCGGCGGTGACTAAATCACCAGGGCGTCCTTTTTCAACAATCGCATCTTCTAACTTACCCAAATAAGCTTGGAGTATACCACCACCAGCTAACGCCGCTTCTGTCGCAATGTCTAGAAAAATTTGTAGATTAGTCATTAGTTATTAGTTATTAGTCATTAGTCATTAGTCATTAGTCATTAGTCATTAGTCATTGGGCAGAAGAGGCGGAGGGGCAGAGGGGCGGAGGGGCAGAGGGGCAGAGGGTCAGAGGGTCAGAGGGGAAATACTATTGTTACTTCTTCCCTGCTCCCCTACCTCCCCTGCTCCCCTGCTCCCCTGCTCCCCTGCTCCCCATCTCCCCACACTCCCCATCTCCCCACACTCCCCACACTCCCCACTCCCTACAGATTTTGACGGCGAAATTCAGCGGGAGTAAGGCGCATGGGTTTTTCTGGGTTCCAAATTCCTTGCCCCATGAGTCTAGCCCATTGTTGGGCACGTTCTAAACGTTGGTCATATTTGTGATTAGGCGATCGCGCAACGAACAATGCATTCCCTTGTTTGACTAATTCCTCATTCAACAAAATCTTATTTTTCCATACATAAGCTAGAGTTCGTCCAATTTTGTCTTTTGGTTCTAAATCAAACTCCAGTGTTACTGATTGTTCTGCACCACCAATGAGATTTTCTAACTGTTCTTTTGCTTGTTCGCCCCAAGGTCGCTGTCGCACATCTGGTGCATCAATTCCTACTAAGCGCACTTGGGAAATCAGATTTGGTTGTTCGGCCATACCTAACACTTCCAAACTATGCCCGTTAACTACCCGCGCTACCTTTACCTGCGCCTGATTGTTTGGCAGCGGATTTTTACCTTGGCAACTTACCAAAAGCAATACACAAGCCAAAATAGCTATTTTTCGCACCCAGTCACCAAAATACACTGTCAAAGCAGTAATTTCCTCCTCTGCATCTGTGTTGCCTCGCGTGCGAACAAAATCCTATTCTTCATCTAACGGTAAACCCGCTTTAACTCGACCCCTACCAAAATAGCGTCCAAACTGGAGTTCATAAACTTCATCTTCGTCTTGTGTTTCCACTTCCAAATCGGAACGGGGGTAACTCACACACAACAGTGCATAACCTTGCCGACGCAACTCTGGCGACAATCCGATCGCCTCTGGTTGGTAAATTTCTCCTGACAACACTCTCACAGCACAAGTGGTACAAGCCCCATTACGGCAGGAAAACGGCAGTTCTGCTCCTTGTTTTTCGGCAGTGTGGAGAATGTAGCGGTCTTCTGGTACTTCTAGGGTGTATGTTTTGCCAGTGGCGCGATCGCGAACTCGAATTGTATATTTACGGGACATCTGGATTTGGGTTTTGGACTTGAACTTTGAGATTAACCTAAAAGATCTTTTTTTATCTTTGCATTTTTTGGAATTTTAGAGTAAGATTGTAAATCGTGACATCTGGAGAGATGGCCGAGTGGTTTAAGGCGCAGCACTGGAAATGCTGTAATGCGGAAACGTATTCCAGGGTTCAAATCCCTGTCTCTCCGCTATAAGCTATATAGGGTAAGGCTTTGGGCTTTACCCTTTACTATTTTAAGGTTTTATGCATCGCAAAAGTGGTTTAAAAAGCAATACAGTTCAGTTAGAGCCAAAAACCTGATTCTTGCGTAGGTTGGGTTGAGGAACGAAACCCAACATCCGATCGGGTTTGTTGGGTTTCGCCAAGCCTCAACCCAACCTACATTTATCCTTAACTGAACCGTATTGGTTTAAAAAGTGGTGTATGTGGTTGATTGATTTTATTTAAAATCACAACACTAAATTTTCGCTTATCAAAATTAATAGGGGCAAAGTATTCCTTTGCCCCTATTAATTTCGATCGATCTAATCTGATTAAAAATCAACAGATGGCAGTTTGCCTTGTATTAACTCAAACTGTGCTTGAGTACACTCGGCACAATTGCAACCGAGTCGATCTAGAATCGGATTAGATTTTTGAATCAATTGTGGTGCTGCCAAACTAGGAATTTCTTGTGTCGATACTACTGCGATCGCTGGTGTAGTATATGCATTCAGACTAGATGCTTGTGCCGGATTGGCTAGCATTAATATGGATGCCAGAAAAGCAGGACAGACAAGTAAAATCAGTTTGGCTATGTTCATAATTTACACAAGTATACGTTTGTTCATACAGCATAGCTAATAAATTGACGGTGTTCAATACTCTGCGGTCAGTACGAAGTACTGAGTTACCATTGATTCTGCTTATGCCTTGCCCTCTATTTTCCTAATGTTGCAAAGTTTCTGACCAAATAATTAATTCGCCTTTTTCGCCGCCTGCGGCTAGTAATTTGCCTTGGGGATGCCAAGCTAAGCTAGAAAAGCCTCCAGAAACACTTGTGATTATTTGGGATACTTCGTTGGCATTGTTCCACAAACACAACCAGCCATCAGCACCAGCTGAAGCGAGAAGAAAGCTTTTAGGTGCAAAGGCGATCGCATTAATCACATCCACATGATTAGTTAAAACTCGCGCTTCCCAACCTAAGTTATCATCTTCTAATTTTTCCCACACTACGATACCTTCAACACTAGAGGATGCTAGTATTGGCGCACCCAAGTTTGTAGTCGCTTCTGACCATGCCAATTGGCGAATTTTTCCAGGGAAACCCCGCATTACCCAAGGATCGGGATTGTTCCATTCCAAAACGGTGACGCTTCTATCCATATTTCCGGAAGCGAGGAATTTCCCATCGGGCGACCAAGCCATAGCTAGGCTGACGGTAGGCATATCTAAAATGTATGGTTCGTCATCCCAGTTTTGACTATGCCAAATCTTGACTCCTTTATAACCAGCAATGGCTAAGTACTCGCCGTCAATGCGCCAATCTATTCCCAAGACTGATGAGTTATCGAAATTCAATGTGACAACAATTTCACGAGTATTTGCATCCCACACTTGGACGTAACGCCCCAAACTAAAAGCTAGTTGGTTACTGGTGTGATTCCAAGCTAGTTTGTCAACCCATGCAGGCGCATTTTCTAATGTGGCGATTAATTCAGTGTCTTGCCAAATTTTAACTTGTCCATTTTGTCCGCCGACAGCTAAAAATTTTCCATCTGGGGAAAAGGCAAGGCAATCTACTGATTTACCGTTACCAGTTTGCAAGGTTGTCAGTTCGCTATCATTCCACAGTACAACTTCTCCAATTGCGGAAGTTGCTGCTAAGGTTTTACCTTGGGGTGACCAGGCGATCGCAGTTACATAATCTCCAAGTATCCCCGAATAGTGTTCTTCAAATAGTTTAGATTGGCTGGTTATAAAGTTCATATCTTTGAAAAGGGGGAGTGAGGAGTAAGGAGTGAGGAGTGAAGAGTTTTTAACTCATAACTTTTAACTCCTAACTCCTAACTTTTTATTTAAGCTAGACAAGCAAGAAAATCTTGCTTGAGTTTGTCTGCATCAAGGTTGCGACCGATGAATACTAGTTCGTTTTTCGGAGTTTCGCTGGGTTTCCAGGGGCGATCGGGTCTGCCATCAAATATCATATGCACTCCTTGGAATACAAATCTATTTTCTTCTCCAGCGATATTTAATATACCTTTCATCCGAAAAATATCTGGGCCTTGGGTACGCAGTAACTCAGAAAGCCAAGCGTTTAATTTTTCGCCATCGACTGCACCTTTTTCTACTAAAGCTATAGAAAAAACGCTTTCATCATGTTCGTGGGCATCTTCACCTAAGAAATTTGGATCTATTTCTAATGCGCGTTCTAAATCAAATGCTTTCACACCTAATAAAGCATTCATTTCTAATTCAGAGTTGCGGGTACGATAGATTTTTGCCATCGCATTCATTGACCGAATTCGCTTTTCTAATTCGTCCAATTGTTCTGAGGCTACTAAATCTGTTTTATTAAGTAAAATTACATCGGCAAAGGCAATCTGTTCTTGGGCTTCGTCTGCATCCCAATGCTGCCAAATATGCTTGGCATCTACAACTGTTACTACTGCGTCTAAAGACAGTTGATTTTGCAAATCTTCATCCACAAAAAATGTCTGAATTACTGGTGCGGGGTCGGCTAGTCCTGTTGTTTCAATTACTAAATGGTCAAATTTATCACGTCGCTTCATCAAATTGCCAATGATGCGAATTAAATCACCGCGAACTGTACAGCAGATGCAGCCGTTATTCATTTCAAATATTTCTTCATCGGCATCGATAATTAGCTGATTATCAATGCCCACTTCCCCAAATTCGTTAACAATCACAGCAACTTTTTTGCCGTGTTCGTAGGTGAGGATGTGATTAAGGAGAGTCGTTTTACCTGCTCCCAAATAACCTGTAAGAACTGTAACGGGAACTGAATTTGTGCTTACGTCAGCTACCATACTCTAAATTCCTTTTTTCTCACCTTATGGATAATCAATATCGCCTATGATAATTCTTTTTATTTTTTTGTGCGAAGTTGGCTTAAGAATTCAGAATTCAGAATTCAGAATTGGTAAGTAAAACAGGCTTTAGAGGATGTTTGAAAAGTCATGATTGATGTATCAAATATTTTTTACCCCACCCTAACCCTCCCCTTTCTAAGGGGAGGGAACTAGATTTTTTTGTTTCCCCCCTTACCAAGGGGGGATTAAGGGGGGTAATTAAAATCACAGCTAACCACTTTTCAAACAAACTCTTACACCATTTTAGGAAATTCCTGCTAGAAACACGTCGGTAGGGGCGTACAGCTGTACGCCCCTACAATGGATTAATTTGCTGCAAATATTTTAGTTCTCAATTCTGAACAAAAAATTCTCGACTGCTGCTAAAACCTCTGCGGGGTATTCTTCATGCAGTCCTAAAGAACCAGGAATGACGGCGCTTTTTACTCCTGGTAATGCTGCTAAAGCGTTCATTTCTTCTCGTGATTTGGTAGGGCTGGATTCTCCAATTACCACCATCAGTGGTACGGTTAAAGACTGTACGAGTTGGAGAAAATCGGATTGCTGGCGTACAGCATCAAGATTTCCAGTTACAAAGGCAGCAGAAGCAAATCTCGCTCCTGGTTGTTGAGTTGTCTGCCATTTTTTATCGATGAAACTGGGTGTAAGTTTAGCCGTGTCAGTAAAGACATGACGGCGGTACATAAAATTTAAGAAAGAAGGGGTAGTGTTAAGTTTGTAGAGAGCTTGACCAACTATAGGCGATCGCACTAATCCTCTCACCATACCAGCTATCTGCTCGCTTGCGCCCATCGTCGGCAAAGGGCCGCGCCAAGTGGGAGCTAACAACACAATTTTTGAGAATGCAGTAGGCTGTTTGGTAGCTAATTGTAAGACGTAACTAGCCGCATGACCAGCCGCCATTACAGTAATTGGAGTCTTAAAAATCGCGTTGACGAAATCTGACAAAAATTGCTGATATATTTGGGGTCGATAATTTAAACTAAGACGAGAAGATTCGCCAAAACCAGGCCAGTCTACGGCTACAACTTGAAAATTGGGAGCTAATAATCTAGCAAGTTCGCCTATTTCTAAACGCGTCGAAACACTACTAAAAGCTGGTAGTAGCAATAGAGGCGAACCTTTACCAAGGGTTTCATAAACAACGCGCAATTGCTGGTTTTCCCAATTCCAGAGATATTCTTGAACTACTCCACCAAATCCAACGGCAGCAGCACTAGATAATAAATTTGTTGACATGAGATTAAATTTTCTCCTTTGTCATTTGTTTGTTATTAGTCATTAGTCATTAGTTATTAGTCATCAGTCATTTGTTTATTCACCAATGCCCAATGCCCAATGCCCAATGCCCAACTATTAGTTAGGTAGATCTAACTTACATTCCAAAGCTTTTTTTTGCATGGTTTTAAAAATGTTGTAAAACCCATTGGCACGGGAAGGTGTAAGACTAACATTTAAACCTGTTTCTTGAATAAAATCTGGAGTAAGTTGCACAATCTCAGTTGGTGTTAGTCCATTCAATCCTTCAACTAAAAGTCCGACTAATCCTTTGGTTAACTGCGAATCAGAATCACCTTGAAAAACAACTTTACCATCATTCAAGCTTGCTGTGATATAAACTTGAGAAACGCAGCCAGGAACTTTATTATCAGGTAATTTATCAGCTTCTGGGAACTCATTGAGCTTCTGAGCATACCAGATTAGCTGTTCGTAGCGTCGCTTCGGTTCGGAAGCGCGTTGAAAGCGCTGGACAATTTTAGCAAGTGCAGGTGGCAAAGAATCTAGAGTTGAGGACATAACAGAAGCTGGAAATAATCGCTATCATCTTGAGTGTAAATTATCTTTAGAGGAATCGCGCCTGTACTTCAACTTGACTAGAAGTTGTCAAATCTAGATAGTTGACGCGATGTCTGCGACGGGCTACGCCTACGCACTCATATTAGCGAGATTTTTGGCGTTGCTGATTTCATGTATGAAAACGATTGTCTATGATTTCAAAATCCTGTAGAGACTAGCAATTGCTAGTCTCTACATCTGGATTCATACCGCTTTAAGCTATTACGTAAGTGTTTGCGAAGAGTAAAACCTATGTGTCGTTTGATGCAAAGATATTTGTAATCTTAAAGACATCCACTACAGCCTTTTGAATTCTTTTCTTGAAGTTGGGCTATTTGCATACTCTAGTCAATTTGACAGTTAATGAATCGATCGCAATCGGTTCAAATGTACTACTGTTTATTCAGATTTTAGGGGCAAAAATACTCAATGTGGGGCAGATTATATTAAGTAGTAAGAATAAGTGTTAAATATTGATGCAATATCGGGTATTGTCTTGAATTAGCTTCGGGAATTTTCAGATTATATTTTCAATCATTAATAAATTTCAGGAGCAAATCAGTGTTTACTTCAACGTTACTTGCTGCTGCAACCGCACCCCTGGAATGGAGTCCTTACGTTGGCTTGACTATGATTATCGCCAACATAATTGCCATTGCCTTTGGCAAATCAACCATCAAGTATCAAAATGCAGAACCAAAACTACCATCACCCAATTTCTTTGGTGGTTTTGGTGCACCTGCTTTATTAGCAACTACCGCCTTTGGTCATATCTTAGGAGTAGGCGCTATTTTAGGACTGCATAATTTGGGTAGACTTTAGGTTCTTGCTCAAGTTAGCCGTTATTTGATGATTTTTTGTCTCCAGCTTTGAGCCAGAAAATTACTTATCTGGCTCTTTTTTGATTCAATACTGAGTTGTAAAGATTCTAGGCAACAGGCAATAAACTTAAAATTCTCTTGAAGTCAGGATTTGACGATCGCTTTACATCTTAAGTTAGTTGACAACTGCCATAGGTATCTAACTTTTAACAAACGTCCACTCTAATACCTTGATGGGGGCTTGTTGTAGTGCTTGAGTCAGTTCGGTATTGCTTTCAAATTTTATCTGGGAGAGGTCGCAAGCTTCGATGTTGACTGTGAATTTCTCTTCTTGGAAAGGCCAGGGTTTGACAACAACTGATTTATCGCTGCGCTGCATGATATCATAGCGTCGATCGTCAGGGCCCTTGCTAATTTCTAAAAAGCGTTCATCAGCAGGTAATTCATGCTGACAGAGGATCAGAGAAAGGCGATCGCACCATTGCATAAATGCGTAAGCTGCGTCAACTTCTTCCTTTTCAATGCCTAGTTCTTCGCGCCAACGTTTTTGATTTTCGAGTTGCTCATCTAAAAGTTTGTCTAGTTCTGGAGACTGGCCCCGGCTTGGCTCATTTAAACGACTAATGTGCATGGAAATTAATAGAGCTACCCACCGTCCGCGGTAAAGAGCATTCTTAGCCAAATTAGCAACTTTGTAAGTACCTTTTTCCATCTCACTCTTTGTCATCATAGTGAAGTCTCTTGGCGCACCAGCTTCAGTGAGATTATCTTCTTCCCACTCTTTTTCTAAATCATCGTGATGGGAAATTGCAGCTATTGTTTCATATAATCGCACTGGAGCATCTTTACGTCGCCATTGTCCTCCTAGCTGAGCTGCTAACAAAGCATGGGCACGATGATAAATAATCTCCCAACCATTTTGAGTCGCGTTGACAATCACAAAAATCAATCTCCTGCTCGACAGTTTTCATTTAGGGTTGAATTAAAGAAAATGCAGAATTCAGAAGTGAAATAAGCTTTATACTTACAGCGTTTTGCAACTAAATGAGGTACACCCCCCAACCCTCTTTGCGAGTTCGGGGAGGGGTATTTCTGTACTTCACGAAGTTGAAATCTGCTGTATCTACTAAACTGAAGGGGCGTATTTCACTAAATCTGCTGTAATTGCTGAATTCAGAAACATCACTCTGTATCGTTGTGTGTGCCTGAATATTTATCAAGGAAGCCAGGAGGAAAACTACTCTGGAGACTCCTGCCGCGATCGCTAGCTTTTCTTGTGGTTTAAGACAAGAATGCCAATTTAAAAATTTGCTGGCTCTCCTTATTGAGGAGTCACCAATCCCCAACCGAGGTAAAACATAAAAGCCTTCTAAGTAGAAACACTAAATTAAACTAAAAAAGAGGTTGCCGGGTTTCGACTCCGCGGAAGTTGAGCGTAGTCGAAACTCAACCCTCGTCTTCTCAGCGATCGAGCATTGAGCGTACCCTACCCTTCTCCTAACGGAGACGCTCTTGCTAGCTTGCTTCCCGCAGGGTACGGGAACGCCAAGGGCGAACGGGATGCAAGCTACGCGTAGCGTCTCCCCTTGGGAGAAGTCGAAATGCGTCTTCTAAATAATTGTGTCCACCTACTTATACCATTTCACTAAAATCCTGATACAAATTCTTTCCCCTCTGCTCCCCTACTTGCCTAAATGTATCAACCTTAAAGCGAAACGGTGTTACCTCGTGCCTCCTGCCTCCTTCAAAGCCATTCGTAGGGGCGCACAGATGTGCGCCCCTATGGTGTGTCCTCTGGAAATTAATATCAGCAAATACAGCTTGGCAATCATTCAAAGCTAAGAAGAATAAGCCAAAAAATATTTGCTATAAATCCACTCATGTTCTAACTGCAAACTATGGAATTAAGAGTGACTTTCTAGGGGATTTGCAATGTATTTAAATGTTGGCTCAGAATTCCAAGGGCCGCGCTCATCTTTACCACCGTTTGTAGATAAGTTATAGTAAAGCGCAACAGTTTCATCTGGCTGAACATTACCAAAGAAGGGATCTGTTAACTTACCCAGAGAATCTAGAGCTTTCATAAACATCTGGGTATGAGAAATTTCTCGTGTTAAAAGATGGACTAAAGTTTCTTTAGTTCCTTCGTCAGTTGCTAGCTTAATCAACTCTTCGTAAGTCTGACGAGCGCCAGCTTCGGCTGCAATATTAGCTCTCAAATCGCGGACTACATCTCCGCCTTCATTCAAGTAACTTGCAGTCCAAGCGTTACCTTGACTATCTAAAAAGTGAGGGCCCATACCTCGTACTGCAAACAGAGTACTTTTATAAGCTTCTGTTTGATCGGTATCTTTGGTATGAACTTCGATGAGTTTGCCAACCATTTCTAGATGGCTAAATTCTTCGATCGCAATATCTTGGAGCATATCTTTAATTCCAGCGTTTTCTACGTGGAATGATTGAACCCAATATTGCAAAGCTGCGCTTAGTTCTCCGGTCGCTCCCCCAAATTGCTCTAAAAGTAATTGAGCATAACGAGGGTTTGGTTCCTTAACGTTTACTACATGAATAGGATCTTTTTTGTGAAAGAACATAGATTTAAGCTTCCAAAAAACAGTTTGACAAAATAGATGGACTGGTTTTAATTACTAGTAGTATTTCTCACATGTATCGGGGTAAGATTGAGTTCGCATAGCTTCTCAATTGGGAAAACTATGAAAGAATTAAATACCAGCGGTAATTTCAGATTAATAACTGCCGTTTAGCAATTATGCGTTACTACTTCTTCTGATTAATCCCCATAGATAGATAGCAATAATCGCGCCAAGGACAGCTACTAAAATGCCGGGAATAGTTAAGCCAGCGCCAGCCGAAGTAATTTGCAAAGTCCCGGTTCTTAGCAATGTAAACAAACTTCCACCGATAAACGCACCAATGATACCTAAAATCATTGTGGAAAGAATACCACCGCCTTGATAACCAGGATAAATAGCTTTAGCGATAGCACCTGCTAAAAGTCCTAAAACTACCCAAGCAATAATACTCATAATCGATAATTACCTCATCAATTAGACTTGTATATAATTTATCAACTTTAATTCACAATTTTTTCTATCACATGGGATAAATGCTGAATCAAAAGTTAGATAAAAGAGGCTCTATCTAAAGGATATGAGAATTGACATTTGGCATTTATAGCAGAAAATTGCCAATCCAAGTTTTTACTAGCGAAAAGCGATCGTCAATTATTAAATTTTGAACTTGTATATTCAAGTTTGTGGATTATATAACTAGATTCTTGAAGAAGAACAGAACTTTCTATTTATTCAAAAAAATCGGTAATTTGAGCGTTGCTATATCTATCTGAAGATGTAATTTGCTTATCTAACTTTTTGGAGTTGTAAAGTTGATGAAAAATTAGATCCCCGAATCCAGTAGAGCGGAGATATAAAAACGCTTCAGATCCCCGATTTCTTTAAGAAATCGGGGATCTTCTTGTTCTCTAAATTATTCCTGAAAAATCTATTGCCTATTGCCTTAAATCGCACGAGAAAATTTTGATTCTCGCGTTCTTGTATGAGTATCAAACACTACGGCAATATTTCTGACTAATAATCTACCGATATCTGTGATTTGGATGCGATCTGTTGATAAACTCACCAGACCATCGGCTTCTAGTGGTTTTAACGCCTCTAGTTCCTCGGAGAAATATTCATCAAAACTTATATGATACTTATTTTCAATGTCTTGCTTATGTAACTGGAAGTGAGACATGATAGACATGATAGCATCTCGTCTGATGATATCATTTTGAGTCAGTTTAATACCTTTACTAATAGGTAAATTACCTGCTGCAATTGTCTGATAATAATCCTTTAATTCTTTGTGGTTTTGAGCATAGGCATCTTCTAACATACTGATGGATGTAGCACCAAAACCAAAAAGTTCTGTTTCAGCATGGGTGGTATAGCCTTGAAAATTACGCTTGAGAGTGCCATTGCGTTGAGCGATCGCTAATTCATCATTAGTTTTGGCAAAATGATCCATCCCAATAAATAGATATTGGTTATTCGTCAATTCTTCAATGGTCATTTTCAGAATTTCTAACTTTTCCTCGGCTGGAGGTAAAGCTTCTTGAGGAATATTTTTTTGCGTTGGTTTCAACCAAGGTACATAAGCAAAATTAAAAACAACAATGCGATCGGGATCTAATTCCATAGTTTTTTGCACCGTCTCCCGAAAACTTTCGCGAGTTTGATAAGGCAAACCATAAATTAGGTCTACATTCACACTTTCAAACTTCGCTTCTTTAATCCAACTCATGACATCAAACAACATTTCTTCAGGCTGAACGCGGTTCACAGCTACTTGAACTTGCGTATTAAAATCCTGAATGCCAAAACTAATGCGATTAAACCCAATTTGTCTGAGAAACAGAATATAGTTTCTATCAATGTAGCGAGGATTAATTTCAATTGAGATTTCCGCTTGTGGGTCAATGTTGAAGTGACGATTGATGTTTTTCCATAAAAATTCTACTTGGTCGCGTTCCAAATAATTAGGAGTACCACCACCCCAGTGAATTTGCAGCACTTTTCTTTCTGAATCTATTAAGGCTGCGGTATTTTTGATATCTTGAACCAAATAGTCTAAGTAAGGTTCAGCAATTTTCTTGTTGTTAGAAATTACCGTGTTACACCCACAGAAATAGCAAGCACTTTGGCAAAAAGGAATGTGGAAATATAAAGAAAGAGGAGTTTTGCGTTGATTCGAGGCGGCGATCGCAGCTTTAAAATCAGTTTGGGTAAATGTTTCGTCTAACTCTGTAGCCGGTGGATAGCTTGTATATCTGGGTGCGCGAGTGTCATATTTTTGAATCAAATCCAGATCGAATTTGACACCAGGTAATAGAAAAACCATTGAGTTACTTTCCAATAAATGTGTGAGGGGAGTGGAGAGTGGGAGCAGGAGAGGCAGGGGAGGCAGAGCTTATAACCCTCTTTTACCCCCTTTTTAAAGGGGTCGGCGTAGGCGGGGGGATCTTAACCGAACCGTATTGGGATCTGCATTATCTATCCAGCAAATACCACTGCTGATGTAGATCCCAGCTGTTTTTATTTGTCCTAAGATTATTTAACTATTAATATTTGCATAACTATTGAGTTATTAAAATTTATTTATATTTGAAAAGCTAAAAGTTTGAATACACGGTCTTACTTAGTTAGAAATTGCTATGTAATTTTGATATCAAATTTTACCGATTTTTCAGGAATATTTCTATTCAAAAACTAACTATATTTGAGTTTGCAAATGTAGCAAATCTTATAAAAATAAAGTGCGATCGCTTTGGATACAAATACAATATGACGCACCAACTTAAGAATTACTTTATAAATAAGCTTCTAATATTAAGGATAAGTCTAGTGTAAATTGCACAACTATATAGATCTATCGCCATACCAGCTAGCCCGGATTTATCGCAAGTAAGAAATCCGGGTTAAGGATATGCGGTGATTGGAATTCGGCGCAAACAGTCTAGCGGTCGGTTTGTGTAAAAGCTTTAATGTTTCGTGCTGGGCAAACAAAGGGGATTAGGGAGTACAGCACAAAGAAGCCATTTTCATTCTCCCCCTGCTTCCCCTGCCTCCCCTGCCCCCCTGCTTCCCCTGCCCTTACCCCCACTCCCTACTCCCCACTCCCTTTTTTCTCTCTTCTTCCAGACTTTGGACGAGTAGTTTTTCCTGCTACTGACTTGTTTTGCAGAATTGCAATTTCCCTTTGGGCATCTTGATAACTAGCTTTTTCGCCTTGTTTTTGGAATAGTTTTGCAGCTTTTTTGAAATCTGCGATCGCTCCTTGTTTATTTTTCTGTTTGGCGCGAATTACGCCCCGATTATAATAGGCTAAGGCGTTGTTAGCATCAATAGCGATCGCTTGTGAATAATCTTGATTTGCAGCTTTTTTATTTCCTAATTCGAGATAAGCGTTACCACGGTTATTGTAAGCTGCGGTATAATTAGGATCTAGTTTTAATGCTTCACTATAATCTTGAATAGCGCCTTTATAATCTCCGAAAGAAAAGCGGTGAATACCCCTGTGGATGTAAGCAGCAATAAATTTTGGATCTAGCTTTAAAATAGTATTGTAATCTTCATTAGCTGCTATTTTATTGCCTAAATCGCTATAAATATCGCCACGATTTAGATAAGCTTCTATATATTTGGGGTTGATGTTAATTGCATCTGAATAATCTTTCAAGGCTGCATCTTTTTGATTATTAATAACTTGAGTTAAACCCCTTTGATAATAGGCTTTGGCATCGCTAGGGTTGATTTTAATTATTTTATCAAAATCTTGGATTGCTGCTTGTTTAAGTTTGAGACGGCGGCGGAGAATACCTCGCTGCAAGTAGGCTTCAGTATACTCAGGTTTGATGGCGATCGCTTTGCTAAAATCTCCAAGCGCCCCTTTATTATCTTTAATTTGAACGCGGGCTAATCCCCGACCATAATAAGCGTATGCATCTTGAGAATTTAACTTAATTGCTTGGGTGTAATCAGCGATCGCTTCTTTATACTTGCCTAATTCATACAAAGCAAATCCCCGGTCATAATAGGCATTAGCATCTTGAGGATTGAGCAAAATTGCTTGACTAGAGTCTGCTTGTGCTTGCTCATAGTCTCCTAACCGATAATAAGCATCGCCTCGCTTATTATAAGCCAAAGCGTTTTTTGGTTCTAATTTAATCAGCTGGCTAAAATCTTGAACTGCTCCTTCATAGTTTGCTATATCATATTTATTTACTCCCTCTTGATATAATTTGTTTTCACCATTACTTTCAGATTTTGGTAACTGCAAAAACCACCCTGCAACACCAAGTGTGAGACAGCCAGCTATGCCGGTCATGGCTAAGAATAATTTTTGATGCTGGTTTTGGCGTTCGCCTTCAGCACTTGTTAACTTTTTTAAATCGTCTAAAACTTCAGTCGCATACTGATAGCGTTTTCGATAGTCAAAACGCACCATTTTATTAATAATTTTTGCTAACTTGTTGCTAATTTTTAAATTTTTGTGCTGCCAAACAATTTCACCTGTGAACCGATTCTTCTGGCTTCGCAGATGAGATATTTCGTTTGTTGGCAAACCGAGAAGTGCGGCGATCGCAACTATACCTAAAGCATAGATATCACTGTTGTATTTCAGGTTGCCGTTAGCTTGCTCTATAGGCGTATATTCGAGACCATTAGAATTCGTGCTAACTTCATTAATAGTATTAAAGCCAACTAAAACTAACTTTTTATCTGAATCACGGCGAATAATGTTTTCCGGTTTAATATCTTGGTGAATTACTCCACGGCTATGCACAACTACTAAAATTTCTAATATCTCTGATAACAAACTAATTACTTGGTCTTCCCTTAGAGGTTGTGTTGGTAAAATTTCATCAGTCAAAGGATTGCCAGGAATAAATTCTTCAACCAAATAAAATTCTTCATTTTCTTCAAAATAAGCAACTAGCTTCTGGATTTGGTCGTGTTCTTGTCCGAGTTGCTCTAAAATTGTTACCTTGCTAGCCAACAAGCGGTGCAGGATTGTTAAATTTTGGGGATTGCTTGTAGAAAGATATAGTCGTTTGACTACAAATTGTTTGGCAGGAAGATTAACATCTTCTGCGAGATACGTTTTTGCCTTTTCCCCATCATTGAGAACTTTTAGTATTCGGTAGCGTCTATCTAGGAAATGACTATCCATCAATATCAAATATAGTCTTATAGTCTAATATTTTATTTGATTATAGTGTAGGTGTTATTACTGGTAATTTTAAAATATAAAAATTTCTGAAAATAAAAATAATCATAGCAAAATCCCATTTATAAGTCCGATTAATTAGCTAATACTGCTTATTGCTACTAATATTTTTCTTTTTGGGTAAGATGTGACTAAATATATACGGTTATATAGTACCCGACTTAAGTAAGATGTATGCATAAAATGAGACTTGGAACAAAGATTGAGAATATTAACAGGTTATTTTGATCCCTATTCTTCAGCAATCCCACCCATGACACTCGATCCCCAAATGCGATAAAAATAGCGCAGCGAATGATACATATCTGCGTCTAGAAGATTGAAAATCAACAGATTTGGGCAGAAGAAAGACCTAGCGGCCACTGTAAAGCGCCAATTAATCGAGGCGCTGAACCGTCGCGATGTAGCTACTGTTAGTAGCTTGATTGTAGACTGGCAAAAAGTTGTGGGAACAGAAAAGTTAACTAATTTGATAGTTAACCAGGTAATGCTTGAATGCGACTCTGACACTCACCGTTGGTTTTGTCGAATTTTTCTTGGGCAAGCGCAATACGAACAGATGCAAGAAAAAGCCCAAACTAACGTTTTTCAAATTCTTTTAAATGGCGGTTTAGAACCAGGTAAAGACTTTAGCTTTGGTTCTGATGGCAGACTTTTGATGAGCGATCGCGCCAAGGAAATTTTACTGTCCCAAGTGCCAGAGCAACGTAAATTTTTGTTTGAAGCACAGTTAGAACCTTTAGCAAGCCAAGATCGAATCATTGCTATTGAACAGCAATTAGGGTGTACATTTTTTAGTAATTTAACTGAAATTGCTATCCAACAAATTCAGGTATTAAGCAATTCTCAAGCAGCGGCTTATCTAGGAGTACTAGTGGCTGGGTTAGTGTCGCGTCATCCTCAACTTGAAGATGCAGACTTTCCCACACGATTTATACTAAGCACCCTCCAAGGATTGCCCGAAGAACGAGCAATGCTAATTCTCAACGATCCGGAAGAAAATCCTCAGTTTGATGAACCGATCGTTTTTCAACATCTATTAGCAGCAATGGGAGATACAGAATATCACCGAATTACTGAGGAGGATGGCGGTATCAGTCTCGAACAACTCAAAAAACTTGATTTAGTTTGGCGTGGCGAACGGGAAATCTCCGAAATCATAGCCATGATGGAAAGATGGCAAGCGAAAAATAAATAAGTCTTGCTGAAAAAGTCAGAGAAGCATTAATTAACGTGAATTATAAAAACCTCACCTACCCAGCCTCCCTCTCCTTCGAGGAGAGGGAGGAGTAACGAAAAATCGGGCTTTTTGCTCCCCTCTCCTTGAAGGAGAGGGGCTGGGGGTGAGGTCAAAATCCGATACATCGAATTCACGTTGGATTACGCTGGCACAACAAATTTTTCAGTGCCAGCTAGTCCAAAGGCGCTATGAATAGCTTGTAAAGCTTTAACACCTTGGTCTTGTGCCACGACACAGCTAATTTTGATCTCTGAAGTCGCAATCATCTGAATATTTATTTGTTGTTGGGCTAAGGCTTCAAACATTTTAGCGGCAACACCTGGTTGTCCTACCATACCTGTACCGACAATACTTACTTTAGCGATCGCACTATCCAAAACAACTTCGCCCCATCCTAATTCTGCTGCTACTTCGGTGAGCAGCTGTTTTGCATTTTCGCCATCCATCCGGGAGACAGTAAAGGCAATATCCCGCCTGGGAATACCATCAATTACCCTACAACGTTGAGACTGGATAATCATATCAACACTGATATTGTGTTGTGCTAATAATCCAAACAACTTTGCCGCCATCCCCGGTCGGTCTGGTAATTGGCGAATCGCCAGACGCGCTTGGTTCAAGTCTAGGGCGACACCACGAACGGGAGGACAATTTGGCAGAGGGGCAGAGGGGTACAGGGGCAGAGGGGAAGTCCTCTCCTCTGCTCCCCTGCTCCCCTGCTCCTCTGCTCCCCTGCTCCCCTGCTCCTCTGCTCCCCTACTCCCCTGCTCCCCTGCTTCAATTTCAAATGCTTTACTCAGTGCGGTAACGGCGCGATCGCATTCGGCTGCATCTACTACGCAGCTGACTTTCACCTCGCTGGTGGAAATCATCTGTATATTTACGCCCGCTTCGGCTAAGGTGGCGAACATCTTCGCAGCTACACCGGGACGCCCAATCATACCTGCGCCTGCGATGCTAACTTTGGCGATGTTATGTTCTACCATTACCTCGGCTTCGTCAGATTTGGGATTGAATGGACTTCTCAGGGCTGGGGCGATCGCTGCTGCTACTGCTTCGGCTCGTTTCAAAATCGGTGTTGTCACTGTAAAGGCAATGTCATTACTATTACCTTCATGAATTGACTGAATAATCAAATCTACATCTACTTTTTGACGGGAAATTTCGCCAAATAACCTCGCTGCTACACCTGGCTTATCGGGAACGCGCAATAAAGCGACCTTTGCTTGATTAGTATCAAATTCTACAGCATCGACTGGACGGGCAATTTCTAGATTAATTAGCGATCGCCCTTGGGATTTGGCAGAGGTAACCCAAGTACCTGGGTCATCCGTCCAGCTAGATCTGACTACGAGGGGAACGCCGTAGTTACGAGCAATTTCCACAGCACGGGGATGCAACACTTTTGCTCCCAAGCTAGCTAGTTCCAGCATTTCATTGCAGGTGATGGCATCCATCAACTGAGCTTCGGGAACTAAGCGCGGGTCTGTAGTTAAAATCCCTGGAACATCTGTATAAATTTCACAAAAATTTGCCTGTAATGCTGCTGCCAAAGCTACCGCTGAAGTGTCCGAACCACCACGTCCCAAAGTTGTGATTTCCATTTCTCCGGTGCTGGATATACCTTGAAAGCCAGCTACAACAACCACTTTTCCTGCTTTGATGTGGCGAGTTAAGCGACTAGTTTCAATATGCAAAATCCGAGCGCGGCTGTGTTCGGCTTCAGTAACAATTCCTACCTGAGCGCCAGTCATAGAAATTGCTGGTTGTCCGAGTTCCTGCAACGCCATGCTGAGTAAGGCAATGGTGACTTGTTCGCCAGTGGAAAGCAGCATATCCATTTCCCGGCGGTTAGGATTTGGCGAAATTTCATTAGCTAGTTTGACGAGTCCATCAGTGGTTTTGCCCATTGCTGAAACCACTACAACCAGGGAGTTTCCAGCTTTGACAGTTTTATAAACGCGCTGTGCAACAGCCTGAATGCGTTCGACTGAACCGACAGATGTACCACCATATTTCTGAACTATGAGCGCCATAACTTTTAGCCAATCAATTGTGTCTGTTTTGCTCAACGCCCCCGCCGGGTTAGGAAGCTTTGAAAGTATTATAATAAGCTGCCCTTACATCTAAAGCCGCACATCTTTTCATGTAGGCTGTTGACTGTTAAGTGTCAACAGTCAACGAACCTTATGAGTAACTGTGCAATTTTAAAGCGTAATAGCTTATTTACTTTACTAACTTATCAGAATCAATTGACACAAAAAATCTGAAATTGATATTTTGTCAGAAATTTTTTATAAAAAGGCATCTTTCACCCTATACCTTCGATGGATGGAATGAAAGACGCCCCAACGCCCTTACCTGTTCGGGGTTAACAGTCAACAGTTAACTACTCCCCACTCCCTTTTCCAAATTAAAATTGACTAAATAATAAAAACCCTGTTTGAAATAGTCCGACAACTAAACCCAAAATCCCACCTAAACTCACAATTGCTTGCAATTCATTTTTGACAATTCCTTCGATCGCAGCTTCTAAATCAGCCGGCGAAGTTGATTTTACACGATCGACTATCACTTGATCTATCGACAAAATTGGAATTACTTGTGCGACAATTGCCTCTAAATCTTTTTCCAAATACTTCTCTAAAATAAAAGCCAATTCTTGACTCATCACTTCTAAAGAAGTATTGACAACAGGTGAAGTACTCAAGCGGTTTAACAATACTACAGCAATATTTTCCCAATTCACAGAATCAGTTAATCCTTGTAGTAGATCGCTGCCACTAGTTTGTAAGTAATGACGCACGCTTTCGCGTGTTGTCTTTCGTAGCTGGCGGACTGTTCCAATCGGCAAGTTTTGTAATGATAAATTTTGCAATAATTTGCGAATGCGCTCGCGCATTTGCAAATCTTGAGTTAATTCCTGCAAACGAGTATTGGTGGCTTCTTTTTCATCTAAACAAAAAGTCCTGAGTCGCGTCAGAGTATTACGTAAACCAAACAAATTTGCCACTACCCAGTAAGTACCACTGGTTTTTTCTCGAAAGCCTTCATCAATAATTTGAATTGTGCGATCGGTCAAAAAATCAACTATTGCTTGGCGCAATACATCTGGCGGTAAAACCACTTGCAATAACCAATCAGCAAGCCGCGTGGCTTGTTCTTCAGTCAATTGAAATTCCAGCAATATCTGGTCAAAAACTTGATTGATCTGCGCTTCTAAAAAGTCTTCTCGCCGAGATAGAACCTTCAACAATCTTGGCAAGGATTCTCCTAATAAATCCCGCAAAATTCCCGCTACAATTTTAGCACTTTTCTGGTTTTTATCTGTTTTGACTTGTTCGATCGCCAGCCGCAACAACCAAAGAATTGCTCCTTGTACGCGTTCTGTTTGTAACAGACGCCGCGCCAGATTTTGTAATTCCTCTGGCGTTAGTAACGACCCCATGATTGTATTAGAAATGTTCAGAGCCAGACGTTCCTGGTTGCGGGGAATTAATCCAGGGGTGAAGGGTACTCTTCGTCCAGCAATATAAATTGCTCGGTAGGGACGGAATAACATTTTGATCGCTATATCATTCGTGAAATAGCCGATAATTCCACCCAGTATAGGGGGAGACACATAAAGCCAAAGATGAGACCAGTCCACAGGATTTTGGATTTGGGATTTAGGAGTGACGAGTTAGGAGTTAAGAATTAAGAGTTAGGAATGATAAGTTGTCAATGAGAATTTATCATTACTCATAATTCATAAGTTTTAATTCCTAACTCTTCAGTCATTTTTCTTGACTACTAGCACTCCCATCATACCGTTCGCAATGGGGTAGTGTGTGGCAGCCCCAAAACCAACTTGATGAGCTAACTCTACTTGCTTTTTGCCAATGGGAAAGCGGTCTAAGCTGGGACTGATGTAAGCATATTCTTCCTTTAAGCCCAAATAATCAGCAACCGGCACGACAAAATTGTCTAGATACCACTGCTGAAAACCGCGTAGCTGAGGATTACTCGGTCGATGAAAGTCTAAAATCGCAGCTTTAGCACCCGGCTTTAGGACACGGTATAACTCTTGCAGACTGCGGGAAATATCTTTAACATTTCTTAAACCATAGCCCATTGTTGCGGCGTCAAATTGATTATCGTCGAAGGGCAAATTTAGCACGTCAGCTTCCACCCAGGCGATAACAGGTCGGGGGTACTGCTTTTGCGAGCGTTCTTTAGCAGTTTCTAGCAGGTTTGGTGAAAAGTCCACTCCATAGACTTGTCCTGTTGCTCCCACGCGCCGAGCCAAACGTAAAGCTAAATCACCGCTACCGCAACACAAATCAAGTGCAGTATCACCAGATTTAGCCGCACTCCATTTCACTGCCATTTCTTTCCAGATTCGGTGTTGTCCCAGGCTCAACCAATCGTTCAACTGGTCATAAACTGGAGCAATGCGGTTAAAAATGGACTGAATTTCGTTAGTCATTGGGTATGGGGCATGGGGCATGGGGAATTGGGCATTGGGCATTGGGCATTGGGCATTGGGCACTGGAGATTAGTTTTCACAAATGACTAATGACTAATGACTAATGACTAATGACAACTACACAATGCTTTGATGACAGCGACTACTAGTTAGAGCGATCGCTACCAGTTGCGTTGATAAATCAATCAGCTTTAATTCATCTTCTCGCAAAATGCACGGTTGTTTCCACTGTAGTGATAATACGCCCAAAAGTTGATTCCGGTAGCTAATCGGCATCACTAAATGTGCTTGCACTCCTGAGTTTTGGTAGTGAACAGCATCATTTAATTTGCTGTCTTTCGGTATATTCAAGGAAAGTTGGATTTTTCCTGTGGCGATCGCTTCTTGGGTGAGCGGGTCTTGGGAAAGCCAATTTTCTACTGTCCTTGTATCGCTGTAATTTCCTTGACTTGCACTCAGATTATGTCCATCTATAAGTTGTAGAATACAGCCTTGGGTACCAAAAGTTTCAGAAAAAGCTCTAGCAATTGGGCTAAGAGTTTCTTCTAAGCTAGAAGCTGCTTGAGTCACCTGCACCAAAACACTCAGCAGTGCCATTTGAGCGTGGGCGCGGCGTAACTCTTCTGTACGCTGCTTGAGCAAGTCGTAGGTTTCGGCTGCTCTTTGGACTACCGCTTTGAGTTCTCCTGGGTCCCAAGGCTTGGTAATATATTTGTAGACTTGTCCGGCATTAATCGCTTCTACCAAGTCTTCAATATCAGTAAATCCCGTGAGAATTATCCTGACTGTATCGGGAAACTGAGGTACCGTCTTGCTAAGAAATTCAGTTCCTTTCATTTCTGGCATCCGTTGATCGGAGATAATCACAGCTACCTCGCCTTCCGCTGCCAAAACTTGGAGGGCGTTTACCCCACTATCAGCTTTCAAAACATTAAAATCGCGTCGAAAAGTGCGATAAAGCAGATCGAGATTATCTGGCTCATCGTCAACCACGAGAATTTTCAGTTTTTTGGGTCGTTCAAGAGTCATCACTTGATACTGGATTTTCTCAATTTCGAGGCTAGGATTATCCATAAGATATTTTCCTTAAATATTTGGTTATCTTGTTATATTCCATACCAAGCTTAATCGAGAAGAGCAGTATTTTGTCATGGGTTATTACGGAGTAAAATCATATTTTTAGACACATTTAATTGTTCAGCACGAGAAAAATTGCTGGCTGAAATATCTTGGCGATGGCGTTGAACTGAGCACAAATAAACCCAATACATTAGCTGTGGGCAGTTCATAGATTAGAATAAAACTTGCTCATGAGGTATTAATCAACCTCTCAAGTTGAAGCTCACACACCGATTTATGACTGATCTACCGCCCAACACTCAGAATTCCGAAAATACTACCAACGACGATGCAGCACAATTACTGCAAAAGTTGAGGCAAAAGCAAGGTAACTGGGTGGAATGGGGAACAGCGATCGCCTCCTTGCAGAAAACTGGCTACAATCCCCAAGAAATTTTTGAAGCCACTGGATTTGAGCCGATTCAACAAAATCAGGTGATTGTTGGTTCTCAAGTTTACAATTCTTTAGAAAAATTTGGAGCTTCCGAAGCCACGCGATCGCACTACAGCACGCGTGGTAGTGATATTTTATACGAATTACGTTTGCTCACCCAAGAAGAACGCGCCACAGCAGCCGAACTGATCTACGTTCACAAACTCGATGCTGATGAAGCGCGGGAAGTTGCCAAAGCAGTTAAAGAATTTTCTTATTTGCGTACTTTGCCAGAAGGATTTTCTAATCATCCTGGGGATGCAGTTGCCTATCAAAGTTGGAAACTAGCACGGCAAAACTCAGATTTACAGGAGCGATCGCGCTTAATAGCCAAAGGTTTGCGTTTCGCTCACACACCAGCAGCCAGGAAACAAATCGAACAATTACTGACTGATTTTACCACCGTTCCCAAGCGTCCGGCTCCAATTTTACCCTTTTATCGCTTGGAATCAGAAGAACAATTGCCTCGAATGGTGCCAGTGGTAGGCGAGTTGCCATTATCAGGACAAGATTTACAGGCTGTGCCCGTAATTACCGAAATTGAACCATTTCGCATGGTCAAGTTTGCTGGCGAACAAGCTTGGGTGCCGTTACCGGGTTGGCAAGTACTGTTAGCAGCAGAAGATCCAGTCGCGATATTAGCTTCTAGCGATCGCTTATCTAACCAACCCCAAACTCGGATAGAATCAGTACTAGTAGTAGTAGATCGCGCCCAGCGACAATGGGATGCTTCCAACTACTTTGTCGTTGAAAATGCTGGTGAATTAGATTTTCAATGGTTTGAAACGGAGCCAGAAATTCCTCTACTAGGAAGAATCATTATTATTGTGCGTCCTAAGAAAATTCTCGATGAAGAATTAACGAAAGATTCATGGCAAATTGACGAATAAAGTCATTGGTCATTAGCAAAGAACTAATGGCCAAATTCTTGTATAATAAGGGTATGGTAAATAACCGTAATAACACCCAAACTAACCAAGCTGGTATGCTCTACAGACATGGTGACGTTCTGCTCAGAAGAATTGCTAGCTTACCAGTAGGCGCTCAAAAAAGTGTAGGTGCGACTTTGGCTCATGGTGAACTCACAGGACACAGCCATCGCATTCAGCAATCCCAATCCCATGCTGTTCAGTTGTGGGTAAATGGTAACGACCTTTTTCTTGAGGTTAAAGAACCAACTGCTACCTTAGTTCATGAAGAACATCGGGCGATCGAATTACCCCAAGGGCTTTACCGCGTTTGGAGACAACGTGAATACCGCCCTGAAGCTTACGTAGAGGTTGCGGACTAATGCTGAAGATAATGTCAAATGGGCGCGTGCCGAATAGACCAGTTAAGCAGCGTCCACAGCAAAGCCACGAGCCTGTATCAGCCCAAAGTGCAAGAAAGCTCATCCTTGAGCATCGCGCATGGGATGGAATGCGGGTTTTAGGTCATCTGGATTTAAGCGGTGCGTTGGAACTTTACGATTTACCCGAAAATCTCACCTGTGAAAGTCTGGATATTAGCGATTGCGCGAACCTTACGACCCTTGCCAAAGGCCTCCATGTCACCCATTGGATTGAGTTAGCTGGGAGTGGAATTACCAGTTTACCTGAAGGGCATGGTTTCGTCTTGCGCTGGCGAGGCGTGCAGGTGAGTGATGCCATTGCTTTTGCATCTGACTCCATAACTGGGCAAGATATTCTCAACACAGAGAACGTTGAGTTACGCCGCGTACTGATTGAGCGGCTGGGCTACGAGAGATTTTTGCAGCAAGTAGGAGGCTTAGTCCGTCATCGAGATAGAGATGCGGGTGGAGAACGTCAACTTATCTGCATTCCTTTTGAGGATGACGAGCCATTTATGGTGTTGAAAGTCAGCTGTCCATCTACCGGACACACTCATATCCTACGCGTTCCCCCATATATGCAAACTTGTCATCAAGCCGCTGCTTGGGTTGCAGGTTTTGATAATCCAAATGATTATAATCCGGCGATCGAGGCGTAATATCAATTTTGGATTTTTTGAAATATTGCAAGATAGTTTCTTGGAAAAATCAATCCAATAAATAGTTAGGCGTCACTACCCGCCTTTGCCTTTGCTGAGTTTGGGGTCGTTATGCCGCTGATTTCTCAGCATTTAACAGCAAGGGGACTTGTTAGCTCAGTGCATACCTTACGGATTATGAGATATAGAACTTAGTACAGATAATAATTGATATTTTCGATTCAAGAAGTGGGAGCAGAAGATTCTCGCACAAATTCCAGCTGATTTATCTGTGTTTTATGGATACCGTTTCCTTTGCTATTGGTGTGCTTCTCTAGTAATGCTACTAGTTGTTGGCATTCGTTGAGATAATGGTGTGCTGGAGTATCTTGGTTACCATACTGGCTTTTGGAGTGATTTGCTCATTCGCTGATTATGATTTTGGAGGATTAGGCAATAATATACAATTTTTGTGCATTTAAAACTTTGGTTTTCAATCATATTATGAACGCAGTTCGAGGAAATAATCAAAAAATAAGGCAATGATGCAAACTCAGACAAAAATCGCATTAGTTACAGGAGCAAGCAGAGGTCTTGGCAAAAATATTGCTTTGGCTCTGGCGAGAATGGGGATTGGTATCATCTTGACGTATCATAACAACGAAGAGTCAGCCAAAAGTGTCGTATCTTCCATTGAAGAAATTGGTGGTAAAGCTTTTGCACTGCAACTCGATACTTCAAACATTAAAGCCTTTGATGGTTTTGTAGAGCAAGTCAAACAAGTACTCCAAAACAAATGGCAGACAGAGCATTTTGATTTCCTGATTAATAATGCGGGTATTGGTATTTATGCCTCTTTTGCAGATACAACTGAGGAAGATTTTGACCGATTAATGAATATTCATGTCAAAGGTGTTTTCTTCCTGACACAGAAACTTCTGCCTTTGCTCAACGATGGAGGAAGGATTGTGAATATTTCTTCTGGTCTTGCCCGTTTTTCTCTGCCGGGCTATGCGGCTTATGCAACCATGAAGGGGGCTGTAGAAGTTTTAACCCGATATCTAGCAAAGGAACTTGGTCAAAGACAAATTGCCGTGAATGTGGTAGCCCCTGGCGCGATTGAAACGGATTTTGCTGATGGTGCTGTGCGTGACAATCCAGAAATTAACAACTTCATTGCTTCGCAAACTGCCTTGGGTCGTGTCGGATTACCTGATGATATTGGAGGTGCGATCGCCGCTTTGCTATCTGAAGGAAACAGATGGGTGAATGGTCAAAGAATAGAAGTCTCTGGTGGGATGTTTCTTTAACTTGTAGCAATTTGAATAGAAAGGAAAATAAACATGTTAAACGTTCAAAACAAAGTCATCGTCATCACAGGAGCTAGTAGCGGTTCAATGCCTGTAGAAAAAAATTTCCCCATTGTCCGATAGCTACCGCGTTCCCCTGTCCAACGGGCAATTTCCCTCATCCTGACTCGACCACTCATAGCTAACATTGTCAGGATGAAGGAGTTTTTTTCTCTCTTTGTATGAAACCACCCTGCTTCTTAGATCTCAAATGGGTTCTATAGTTTGGCGCATCTTCATCCAGAATTGGTATAAGAAGTAATATATTTTGTTATAACGATAGAAATTTGCTCGAAGCTTGTATATTCTCTATTAGCTAATCTATGAAAATTGCCATTGTTAATGATACAACAAATGCTCTAAATACACTACGGCGTATCATCCAAAATGTACCTAAATATCAATTAATTTGGACTGCCAATAATGGTCAAGAAGCCATTACAAAATGTCAGAAAAAATGCCCAATCTAATATTAATGGGTTTGCTAATGCCTGTGATGGATGGGGTAGAAGCAACCCAGCATATTATGAAATATTCCCCTACAGCAATTCTCATTGTCACTAGAAGTACAGAAGATAATATTTCTCAAGTTTATGCAGCAATGGGTTATGGTGCTTTAGATGTTGCTGATATTCCGGTGATGGATACAGACAATTTTTTAGAAATGAGTGACAAATTACTAGATAAAATAGCGAGAATCGCCAAATTAACTAAAAATAGTTCTCCAGCCAGTGACATCAAGTTAGAACATCAAAATAAACTATTTACATCCACGCAATTAGTAGCGATTGGTGCTTCAACTGGTGGCCCAAAAGCATTAGCTACGATTTTATCAAAACTGCCTACTAATTTTAATGCTGCTATTGCGATTATTCAGCACGTTGATAGCCATTTTTCTAGCGGTTTTGCCGATTGGTTAAACCAACAAACACCTTTACCTGTAAGATTAGCAGTAGTAGGCGATCGCTTACAAAAAGGCACAGTTTTAGTAGCAGGAACCAACGATCATCTTTGTTTAAAACCAGATTTAACTTTAGCTTATACTAAAAATCCTATTGATTACCCTTATCGTCCTTCTGTAGATGTATTTTTTCACAGTCTTGCTCAATTGGGAAAAAAAAGGAACGGCAATTTTACTAACAGGGATGGGTAAAGATGGTGCAGAAGGATTAAATGCCTTAAAACTCCAAGGTTGGCATACTATTGCCCAAAATCAAGAAAGTTGTATTGTTTATGGAATGCCCAAAGCTGCTATAGAATTGAATGCTGCTGTTCAGGTATTATCTTTGGAATCTATAAGAGCGAATTTATTACAAACTTTTGCTAGTAAATAATACATGGGTTTGAATTTGTATTACCTTCTATGGAAGAAAAAATTATAGTTTTATTAATAGACGATCAATCCATCATCTGTGAAGCTATTCAGCGAATGCTAAAACCGGAAGATGATATCATTTTTCACTACTGTAACGACCCCACGAAGTCGCTCAAATTCGTGAAAGAATGTCAGCCTACAGTCATTGTTCAAGACTTAGTAATGCCGCAGATGGAAGGTTTACTATTAGTAAAAATTCTGCGTTGCCAAGATGCTATCACTGTCAATATTCCCCTGATTGTTCTTTCTAGTAAAGAAGAACCAACTATTAAAGCTAAAGCATTTGAATTAGGGGCAAATGACTACTTGGTAAAACTGCCAAACGCACTAGAATTGATAGCTCGCATTCGTTACCATTCCAAAGCTTATATTAACTTTCTCAAACGACAAGAAGCAGAGGCTTGATTTAAAGCAGAAATCATAAAGGAAATTTTGAACAGGCAAAAGTTTATTTGTCAAAAGTTTTAAGCGTCAATTCTGCTGACAAAACTGCTGATTTATATCTGAGTCGAGTGAATTATCTTTTACAATCAGATAATATTCTAGAGAAATGGGATGGTGTTTGGCGTTTTACTGAGAAGTAAGTAATTATTTTTGTGTTTGGCGATCGCGCGGTTAGAGCGGACTATTAGAGAACTGGCAAACATTGCCCGTCTGCATACTGAAGCACTCCGGGCAGCTCAGAGAGGGGGAGCAACGCGATGCTTGCGGGTTAGCAGCTATGGCTGCACCAATAGCGATCGCTCTTTGTGTACGACGAGTATCCCCTAATTCGGCATCTCCCCATTGCTCAACTGCCCAAGCATTGAGGTCTGTGTAATTTTCTAACTTCATACTCTGACTTTATTACACCCCAATTCCACTTTAAAAGATGTTGGTAATGACAAGCCCTTTAATCCCCTGCCTCCTATCACCACCAACGGATTTGTAAATATCCACGCTCCTCAGGGTGCAACTGGCTCTCAGTCTGCCAATTCACAAGTTTATAGGTTCTAAAAATTCGATCCCACCAGTCAACACCAATACCAAAGTTGTGATGCCATTGGTGATGTTCGTGATGAACATAGTGAACTGGCATAGTTAACCAGAAACATAGTTTGGGATTATCGTGTTGAAGTTGATGGGCGTAAGCTGCAAATACGGCATAACTTAAACATCCAATTACCCAACTAATTTGAATGTACGAGTTTGCCCCAATTCGGTCGAGAACTAAAATCGTCAACAATAGTATCGGCAAACCGCCAAGGACATAATCTCGAAGTTCTTTCACTACACCCTGTCCTGTTCCGTCTGCATGGTGATCGACGTGAAATTGGCAAGTTTTAGGGAATTTATGCATCAGGCGATGACTCCAGTATTCGCCTAGACTGGCTACCAGAAAGCCTGCTATCAAAGCGGTTATGATTTGTGTAATATTAATCAACATATTTTTTACAGAATTTTCTTTCTTTAAACACCCATATCATTCCGAAATAGTCGTGGAGGCAGGTAATAGGCAATAGGCAATAGATTTTTTCACAAATCATTTAGGAGTGCGATCGCAATCGATTATTATTATTTTGCTCTGCACTTTATCATAAGATTTTTGTGACAGTGTTATCCTCTTCGTTCAAATCTCTCATAGATCTTCTCGCCGATCGCGCCGAAAAACAACCAGGCGATCGAGCTTTCACTTTTCTCAAAGATGGAGAAATTGAGTCCGGTTTCCTTACCTATCAAGACTTAGATCGACAAGCTCGTGCTATTGCTGCTAGTCTCGAATCTGTTACTTCAGTTGGCGACCGCATTTTATTAGTTTATCCTTTCAAAGCTTGTCTGGAGTTTGTTGCAGCTTTGTTTGGCTGCTTTTATGCTGGGGCGATCGCCATACCCACAAGACCGCCTCAAAATGCCGAAGAATGGGCAGATTTTGGCTTTCGCGTCCAAGAATGTCAAGTGAGTTTTGCTCTCACAACTAGCGCACTGGTAAATAAGTTAGAAAATTCATGGTCAGAGTGGTTGACTCAATCGCCAAATTATGCGGCAGAAAACAAAAATTTGTCTTGGATAGCCAGCGATGGAATTAACTTGAATGACGCCTGCAACTGGGAGAAACGAGAAATCGATGACGATGCGATCGCTTATTTTCAATACACTTCTGGTTCTACAGGCATTCCCAAAGCAGTCACAATTACCCACAGCAATGTGTTAGAAAACTGCGCCAATTTTCAACGCAAATTTCCTCATTTGGAATTTCGGGCAGTGAATTGGCTGCCTTTAACTCATGATATGGGTTTAGTTGCTGCCATTATGCAAACCCTTTATTCTGGAGGCCATGCTGCTTTAATGACACCAGTAGCAGTGTTTCAAAACCCCAGTCGTTGGCTCAAGGCAATCTCAACCTACAGAGCAACCATCACTGGCGGCCCTAATTTTATGTACGATCTCTGCATCCACAGAGTAAAACCAGAACAAATACCAGATTTGGATTTGAGTAGTTGGGAAATCGCTGGCAATGGGGCAGAACCTATACGGCCTGAAACTCTGGAACAATTTACGGCTTTATTTGCACCTTATGGCTTTCGAGAAGAGGTATTTTATCCTTCTTATGGGATGGCGGAAGCAACTTTGTGGATTTCTGGAGGTGCTTTTAAAAAGCCATCAGCGATTCAGTTTGTAGATGAGCAAGCTTTGTCAGAAAATCGAGTTGTGATGGTACAAGGACAAAGTAGAGCGCGAATGGTGGTGAGTTGCGGTCATCCGTGGCCGGGAAACCGCGCGATAATTGTCAATCCCCAGACTCTGACTCCTTGTTTGCCTGATGGTGTCGGCGAAATTTGGGTACAAGGGCTGGGGCTGAGTCGTAGTTATTGGCATCGGCCCCAAGAAACCGAGCAAACATTCCAGGCTTATTTGTCAGATAGTGGCGATGGGCCTTTTCTAAGAACTGGCGATTTAGGTTTTATTCACAACGACCAATTGTTTATTACTGGTCGTTTCAAAGACATCATGATTTTTTGGGGACGCAATTTTTATCCTCAATTGTTAGAGCAAACTTCAGAAAACAGCCATCCGGCATTATCAGCCAATGCTAGCGCCGCTTTTTCCGTAAATGTGGAAGGAGTAGAAAGACTAGTAATTGTCCAAGAAATCGATCGCCACGCCCTCCGCACATTGAATTCCGAACAGATTGCAGAGATAATTGCTGCTATTCGGCAAGCTATGTTGATGCAGCATTTAGTTGAAGTTTATGCGATCGCTCTATTAAAACCTGCTACTTTGCCCAAAACCTTCAGCGGCAAAGTCCAACGCCGTCGCAGTCGAGACAAGTTTTTAACAGGGACACTACCCTTGATTGAACAATGGATCTGCCCTGCCTCCGAACGATTAGATCCCACCGATTTAACTAGTTTGCCAGGAATCGAAGAAGATTGATTGCAGAATTCATAATTCATAATTCAACCGGGCACCTTCATGTCTGATGCTACCAAAATTAAAATTTTAATTGTCTACGAGCGATCGGGAATGGGTCATGAAGTTATGGCTAATATTCTCGCCAATGAGATTTTACAAAATTCTGATTTTGAAATTCTCACATACACCATAACTGAATTATTGCAAGATCCAGTGAGCGAACTATTAACAAAAACCTGGGTTAGTGCGTGGAATTTTTTAATTGCTCATAACTTGATTTATGTGGCAGATGTACTAATTAATTATCTGATGCGGTTTATTTTGTTGCCCATCGGTGAGGTTAGCTCAGTTGCAGCTATGCACCAAACTTTAGACAAAATTGCACCAAATATTCTCATTTGTACTGCGGATACTGCTGGCAAATCCTTGGGTAGTTGGGCTAAGGAAAAGCAAATTCCCTTTTTTCTTGTAATTACAGATTTAGCTGTTTTTATAGATTTAGTTTCAGCAAATGCTATCCATATTTGCTATTTTCACGAGACTGCGAACGCCGTACAAAGTTTTCCATTCACACTTACCTATTGGGCTGATGAATTAACCTGTTCCAGCAAATTATCCGAGCAAATTAGGTTTATTGGTAAATATTTTTATGATTTTGTGATTTGCTACCAAAAAAATCGAATTTATCGAAATATAGATAGAGATTATCAACCTCAAAATCAGGCTCGTTGCGAGGTAATTGGCCCGTTGCGGGAAGCAAAGCATTTTCAAATTAGAGAACAAAAACAACTGCGCGATCGCTTTGAACTATCCCCTACAGATTCCTGTATTCTCATCATCAGCGGCAGCTTTGGCGGGAATTTTTGTACAAAATATCTCAAATATTTACAAAGCTTATTTTTAGACTCTTTAGTTATAGTTGTGGCTTGTGGGCGAGATGAAAAACTGCGAGTTAAAGTTGAGCAGATAGCCGAACAACAGCAAAATGGTAAAGTGCGATCGCTAGGTTTTGTAGATAATCTCCATGAATGGATGTCTGCTGTAGATATCATTTTAGCTCGTCCTTCAGCAGGCGTTTTATTAGAATCAATGCTAGCCCGCACCCCATTGCTACTTACCAAACAAGCAGCAGCTAACGACCGCGGAACCATCAGCTTTATCGAGAAATATCAATTGGGTGAATGCTTTACAAATGGCCAAGATTTGAAGTTGAAAATAAAGCGGTTATTAGCAGAAAAAGAACAATACCAAAATCGAATTAATGCATTACTGAAAAACTATCCATCTACCTTTGAAGAACAAAAGGAAAATTTGCGTAGAATATTATTGCGATCGCTTGAAGCTTAGATAATATCATGTCCGCATAATTAGTTATGATTTCCACAGTTATTGCACCCCACCCCGGCTTTGCTGAGGCAAAACCTCCCCTGCCCTTGCTAAGGGGAGGGGTTGGGGGTGGGGTAAAACGTATGTGGGATAAGCGTTTGAGCTTAAGTTGACACCAAATTTATCACCAGAATTAAACAAATTTTTAATAACAATAATTTTTATTTTGTGTCAAGAATACGTTGTAAAATATCAGGAATTTCAAATACAGCTTGATTTTGAATAGCCGCAACATTCGCCTTATAGCGAAGCAAATTTTCAGGGTTCAAAAGTTCTTCCACAGCTGAAGCAATATTGCGGAAGCTATTAATTGCCATACCGACTTGTTTTTCTAATATCCACTCAGCATTGTATTTTTCAGTCATAAGTGTTGAAGAATTGCGTTCGACAATGACAGGCAAATTCATCACCATCGCTTCACTAATACTCATAGGCCCTGGTTTGCCAATAAAAAAATCAGCCAAACTCATGAAATATGGCACTTCATCAGTAAAATCTTGCACGTGTTGGCGTAACTTAGTTGGGCGTTCTTGCAATGCTTGTGCAAGTTTTTGATTGGAACCGCACAGAAAAATTAACTGCACGCGATCGCTAATACAATCTAAGGACTTAGCAATATCAAGCATTGTTGCAGAACCTTTCGCCCCAAACAAAACGATTCCCGTTAATCGGTCTTTTTCTAATCCTAAACGCTCTCTTTCAATGTGGCGATCTACTGACATCGGTTGATAGAAACGGGGATGTACAATCATTCCTGAAGTTTGTACAATGTATTCTTCTGAAACACCTAAAGAACGCGCTTGGTTAATGGCGCGATCGGTTCCACAAATCAAGTAACTTTGAATCTTTGGTTCTACCCAAAAATGCGGTGGAATATCTGCAAAGTCAGTCATGATTGTAACCATTGGCGTGTTAGGTTTAACTCGTTGCAGACTCTCCCAAATTGGTAAGTTATAGAGGGGAATTAAAGAAATCACTAAATCGGGGGGAGTTTGCTTTCGCCAATGTTGTTCGCCCAATTTTACCCCAATGGGATGCAACAGCCGAATGAAGAATTTATCAAAAAACATCATCACTGGATGTAGCCATGTCCAATCTGTACCAATCATTTCGTTATAGAGTTCATTACCATCAGAACCGAACAGCTTTTTATAGGGATCTATCGATTCTGATAATTCGCCAATATCTGTAACAGTAATTTGCCAAGGTCGTTTTTGTTGAATAGCGATCGCACTTAAAGCTTTGAGGGTGGCGTAGTGACCTCCACCAGCATTGAGTGTAAAAATATGCAACGAAAAAGTTTTTTCATCACTCATAATTATCAGGATTTGGTATTGGCGTAATTTATGATGTGAAAGTCAGGGTGAATTTTAAAGGATGATATTTAGAATTATTCAGAATGTTATATCATTTCCTGTTAAAAAGTTATATCAAGTTCGGGTGATTACTTATAATAAAATTTATCAATGTAGGTTGGGTTTCGTTCCTCAACCCAACACGCTTATCTAGATTCATGTTGGGTTTCACTGCCGTTCAACCCAACCTACAGATATCATAAGTGTTTAACCGAACCTGATATTACAGCCTATTTCAGCTAAATGAAGTAGGGGCACAACATGTTGTGCCCCTACGATTATCTGTACTTTACTCCTTTACAATCTATTGGATTGCTTAGTGATGGCACGCTAATTTCGATTAAACAACTACAAAATTATTGTTGGTTAGCGACAATCCAGCAGTAACTAAAGCAAATTGTATCTGAGTAAACCCAGATGCACTACCGTCTTGGTCGAAGAACAATGCACCGGTAATATCGTTGTAGATAAATCGCTCAGTGGTAGTAGTTGCAGATGTTCCGATGGTAAACTGATTAGCTTGGAGTGAAGGTATTGACAATCCGCCACTAAAATTAACAGCCGAAACCTGAATCACATCATTAGTCACGTTGAAGTCATAAATAGTATCAACGCCATCATTGACACTATTGAAAGCAAAGGTATCTTTCCCATTCCCTCCATAAAGGGTGTCGTCACTGCTGCCACCTGTGAGAATGTCATTGCCATTACCACCTTTGAGAGTGTTATTTCCTGAGGCAAAAAAGGCACTAAGAGTATCATTGCCATCGCCACCATCGAGGGTGTTATTTCCTGAAGCAAAAAAGGCACTAAGAGTATCATTGCCATCGCCACCATCAAGTAGATTATCACCTTTTGAATAGTCAATCTTTATGGTGTCGTCGCCAGCGCCTCCATTGAGGGTGTTATTTCCTAAGACAGAAAAGTCGTACTCAAAAGGTAATCCGTCAGATGAGGCAGACAGAGTATCATTGCCATTACCACCATTGAGCAGATTATCGCCTGATGAAAAGTCAGCAAGCAAGGAATCGTTACCAACACCACCGTTGAGGGTATTGTTACCAGAGGCGGCAACTGAGAAGTTCTCATATTCAAAGTAGCCAGAGGCACTAAGAGTATCATTCCCATCGCCACCATCAAGCAAATTATTACCTGATGAATAGTCAGCCCGCACGACATCATTACCAAGGCCACCGTTGAGAGTGTTATTGCCAGACGCCAAGCCACCGAAATAATATCCAAAGAAGCCGAAGGATTGCAATTGACCAGAGGTAGAGAGGGAATCATTCCCATTGCCCCCGGAGAGTAGGTTATTGCCTATTGAATCGGATAAAACATCGGCACCAGTACCACCAATGAGAGTATCATTCCCCGCACCCCCTCTCAAAGTGTCGTTGCCACTCTTGCCGTCAATGATGTCATTACCTCCCTGACCATTAATAACATCATCTGAGTTGTCAAAACCTTTGACATTGTTGTTTAGGTCGTTGAGGAAGGTGACTGTGTTTTTTTTAAAGACCGTGCTTTGAGTAGAGTTAGCATCGAAGACATCAAAGCTGTCCGTAATACTAGTTTGCCCGCTAAACAGAATATTGCCGACTTGGGCTAAATTGTCTAGGTTTTCCAGGGCAAAGTTTTGCAGGATGATTTTGGAATTCAACGCTTTTTCAAAACTTATTTCTAAGTTTTGACCATTTTGAGTCAATAAGAGATTTTTGGCAGTGAATATAGAATCTGAATCGTCTGGAAATTGCAAGGTATCCAAAGAGGCGAGGGTCGCAGTTGATGGCTTTGAGCCTTTACCAATGCCACCAAAATTGGCGATAGTAATCGCAGTATAGCCAACATAACCAAACTCCAAAACAAATTTATCCTTGCCGCTGCCACCAGTTATCAATACATCTTCCGCTTGACCATAACGACCAAAATAAGCATAGAATGTGTCATCCCCGTTGCCACCGTTCAAGGTGTCTCCCGCATCGCCAATGAGAACATCATTGCCATCGCCTCCCAAGAGTAAGTTCTTAGTTGTTGTGGAAACATCAAATGTCGTGTAGTAATTATAGTCATAAGCGAGGGTGTCATTTCCAGCGCCACCAATGAGAGTATCATTGCCTTCACCACCCCTCAAAAAGTCATCGCCACTCTTACCGTCAATAATGTCATTACCCCCTTGACCATTGATGACATCATCTGAGTTGTCAAAGCCGTTGACATTGTTGTTTAGGTCATTGAGGAAGGTAACTGTATTCTTGTTGAAGATGGTGGTTCGGGTAGAGTTGGCATCGAAGACATCAAAGCTGTCAGTAATGTTATTTTGCCCATCAAACAGGATATTTCCGACGTTTACGGTAGCTCCGGTAGATTTGCTGAGGTTATCTAGGTTTTCCAAGGCAAAGTTGTTCAGGATAATTGCTGTTGTGGAAAAAGAGTACCCTTCAAACCCAATTTGCAAATTTGTGCCATTTTGAGTCAGGAGCATATTTTTGGCAGTCAACCCAGCGCCAACGAATTTGATGGTATCAACTTTGGCAACCACAGCTGCTGAAGGATTTGTGCCTTTACCTACTCCACCGAAATCAGTGATTGTATCTATGCCGTCACCTTTGTTGAAAACAAATATATCTTTGCCACCGCCACCAGTTAAGAGGTCGTAGCCCCCTTTGCCTGTAATGATATCGTTCCCCCCTAGACCGTTAATCGTGTCGTCGTTCAAGGTGCCTACTAACGTATCATCACCTATGGTTCCAATGATATTTGCCATAACTTTTACCTATCTTGATGGATTTTTTCAGGAACTTCAGTTTTCAAGTTGCTGTTTTTGCTTTCGCGCACAAAAATTAGCCTCAATTTGACGTTTTCAGCATATTTAGGTCAATGTTGAGAAACAGAATATTTATGAAATATTCACCTTTTAGTTGGGTTTTATGTCAATACAGAAACTTCTTCTGTCGAGGCAAAGGAACAGGGAACTCTTGACAGGGAACAGGGTGAAGAAAAAACAGGCTTATCTCAACTGTATTGGGTTTTATGCAGCATTTATCCAAGAATCTGAGATTATCTAGGTCTTAAGCACTGTACAAATTAATCAACGTGTGGATTTAAGACAACGGATTATTTCAAGCTTTTGAATCATTTTTGTTCGGTAGAAATCACGAACAAACATCAAAAAACAAGGTTTAATAATGTCTAAAAACCACCCTTGATATTTTGTTTTGCCAGCGCCTAAATCCCAATACATTGAAAATAAGAAGACTTGACTTTTGAGCATGAAAAAGATTTTTATACCCTTTTTGTGGGTAATTAACCATAAATGTCTATCTTCAAAAGACAGAACAGACAGAATACCTAAATAACCGAGCAATAACCATATATTAATGTATTTACTGAGATATCTTTGTTTACAAGACACATCTTTGCATAGTCTTTACATTAGCCATCAGTAATAATCGCATCTTCATACATCTTCAGTACCCTCTATTGTGTGGGGTACTTGGTTAAATGCCATCGCTAAGGCTGCGATCGCTGTGTTAATCTGTTCTTCTGTGTGCAGACAACTAATAAAAAATCGCAAGCGTGCAGCATGATTAGCCACGGCTGGATAAATCATCGGTTGAACGTTGATCCCTGCTTGAAACAGCAAATGCGAAAGCTGAATGCAGGTTAAGGAATTTCCCACCACAATGGGAATTATTGGAGAATTTTGGCTTGTGGCTGTATTCCAACCCTGAGCTTGAGCAAGTTTTAAAAAGTACTGCGATCGCTGTTGTAATGTTTTGACTCTTGTCGGTTCAGCCTTGAGTAAACGCAAAGCTGCTAAGGCCGCGGCGGTATTTGCTGGGGATAATCCCACACTGTAAACAAAACCAGGCGCAGTGTATTTTAAATAACTCACCAAGGCAACAGACCCGGCAATATATCCCCCACAACTGGCAAAAGCTTTACTGAGGGTTCCCATCCACAAGTCTACATCGGTTGGTTGTATGCCAAAAAACTCAGCAATACCGCGTCCTTGTTCGCCCAGTACGCCAATGGAATGGGCTTCGTCTACCATGAGTAAAGCTTTGTGCCGTTGCTTGAGTTCGATAAATCGGGGTAAATCTGGGATATCGCCATCCATGCTGTAAATGCCTTCAATCACAATCAAAACTCGGCGATAATGTTGACGCTGGTCTTGCAGCATTTCATCTAAAGCTTGCCAATCGTTATGAGGAAAAGGTATGGCTTTTGCACCAGATAAAGCGCACCCTTGCAAAATACTATTGTGGCTGAGGGCATCGTAAAAAATTAAATCCTGGGGATGAAACAAATGTCCAATGGTAGTAACATTAGTTGCATGACCGCTGACATAAACAATGCAGTCTTCTGTGCCAATTAAATCTGCAATTTCTTGTTCTAATTCTCGATGCAGAAGACGTTCGCCGGATGCCAAACGGCTGGCACCGACCGATGTACCGTAGCGATCGATGGCGTCTTTAGCTGCTGCGGAAACTACCGGATCTCCTGATAAGCCCAAATAATTGTAAGTTGAAAAATTAATCAGTGTACGTCCCTGAATTTGAGTGCAATCTCTAGTTAGAGATTCCTGGGTTTGAAAATAAGGATTGGGAATTTCTAAAGCTTGAATGTGGGTTAATCTTTGCTGGAATTGTGTGTATTCGGGAAAGGATTCAAATTGATAGTATTCTGGTGGAATTTGAGTTAAAGTCTGTTGGTTTTGTTTGGTAAGTTCTTTCGCTAAATATTCTGCTAAAGTGGCGATCGCCCCAAATGTTTGCAATGTAGAAATGTTGAGTAAATACCCAGACCAAGCCTCTAGATCTTGGATAAACTTCGCTACTTGCAGAGAATCTAAACCTAATGTTTCAAAAGATTCTTTTTGCTCAATAGATTCTACGGGAATATTCAATTTTGCAGCTAACCATTGAGATATCCAATTTTGAATTGACTCGACATTATACTGCTGGGCATATTTGTTTAAATGAATACGTTGGGGAATATCTGTCGATTCTGAGTTGACAATTGACAAATTACCCGACAAAAAATTCTCACGACAAGCGAAGCGTTGAATCTTGCCACTGGAGGTTTTCGGCAGGGTTCCGGGTTTGATTAATAAAACTCGATAAACTTGTAAATCATGTTCTTGTAACACAAATTGGCGAATCTTTTTGACAACTTCCTGAGTATCCAAATTTCGCAAAAAAGTTCGCTTCACTTCACAAACAACAATTAAGCGTAGGCGTAGCCCGTCGTAGCGAAAAGTTGAGCCAGTGCGTTCCTGTCGCTCTGCGTCGGAAAGCAACTGGCGTGGATCTGAGGAAACCTCCGCTTCAAACTTTTCAAGGCAGACATCGCCTCCATCCATCTCAACAGTAAAGGCGGCACTACTGTGATAAGCTAACGCTGGGTGACTAGTTTCTACTGTTTGTTCAATGTCTTGGGGATAATGATTTCGTCCTCGAATCACTAATAAATCTTTCAGACGACCCGTAACAAATAACCCTGCTTCATTCTCCCAAAATCCTAAATCTCCGGTTCGCAAAAACGGCCCCTCTCCTGTATCGGCTAGATAGGCATGAAATGTTTTCTCAGTTTCCTTGGCTTGGTTCCAATACCCTTGAGCTACACTCTCGCCAGCAACCCAGATTTCTCCTATTTGTCCTGATTCGCACTCAGTTAAGGAAACTGGATTGACAATGGCTACTGTTTGATTAAACCAAGGATGACCGCAACTAACTAATTTCCTGTCATTTTTGCTGGTGTTGTCGGTAACTACTTGGTTTTGCTCTAAAGCCTTGGCGTCGCAAACCTTAATCTTTGGTACTTCGGCTTTCTTGACTCCAGTAACTAACAACGTTGTCTCTGCCATACCATAGCAAGGTTGGAAACTATTAAGGCGAAAACCGTAGGGCGAAAATTGCTTGGTAAAAGACTCTAGAGTTTCGGCGCGAATTGGTTCGGCACCATTGAGGGCAAGTTGCCAACTGCTCAAATCCAGATTTTCTAATTCCTCTGGTCTCATATTCTGCACGCAGAGATCGTAGGCAAAGTTAGGCCCTGCACTCACAGTTACCTTATATTTTGAGATTGCTTTTAGCCAACGTATTGGCTTTTGTAAAAATGCCATCGGTGGCATGATAATTAAAGGAAATCCGCCAGACACAGGTTGCAGTATGCATCCGATTAATCCCATATCGTGGTATGGCGGTAACCAAGAAAATCCAACATCGGGAACATCAGGGCTTTTTTCTAAGAATTGCAGGATGGCAGTGCAGTTGTGGAGCAAATTGCCGTGAGAAACCATGACTCCCTTAGGACTACCAGTTGAACCGGAGGTGTATTGTAGCAATGCTAAAGTATTGGATTCCACCGCTACAGGTCTGAAGTCATCCGTAGAGGTTACTATTTTGTCAGTTAAAACCCAATGCAAGTTTTTAAATGTCGGTTCGTTTGTTCCATATTGCTCGATCGATTGGAACATATCTGCGGTGGTTAATAACAAAGTAGCTTCAGCATCTCGAATAATCCCTTGCAATCTTGATAGTTTTTGATTGCGTTTGGGTGGATAGGCGGGTACAGCAATAATTCCAGCATAGAGACAGGCGAAAAAGCCTGCGATAAAGTCTAATCCAGGGGGATAAAGTAGCAAGGCTCGATCTCCTGGGGAGCAGAGAGATACCAGATGAGCTGCGATCGCCTTTACTCGATCTTCCAATTCCTGGTAACTTAGACGCTGAGTTTCTATTTCACCATCTTGAAGAAAAATGTAAGCTTCCTGATGCGGCTGGTTTTCCACCCGTTGGTGTAACAAATCTATCAGTGTTCTTTCCCGCCCAAAGAGATGAGATTTCGTTTGGAAGTTTACCATCGCGATCGTCACTTTCACAACTTGGTGTCAACAAAAAATAAAACAGGAGCCAGAATTCAGAATACAGAATTCAGAATTCAGAATTCAGAATACTCTATCTATAAAGGGATAAAGTTTTAATCACGAAAAAATATTTAATATTGCTTTTGTCCGCTAGGAGCAAGGTTTTAAACCAATATTCATCATGCATTTGGACTTCAATTCATACTGAATTGTGAATCCTGAGTTCGGAATTTTTCTTAATAATTTTTTACACTTAACAGTTGAAGTTTTGCTAAAGATTGCAATTTTCGTTTTATTTTTGCAAATCTCAAACTTCGCTGAATTTTTGTTTACAATTTTGGCGATCGCTTATCGAACAGTATTGGATATCAGTGATTTAAAATCAAAAATTATACATATACTTGGCAATAATTATCGGGCAAATGCTAGCAAACAATATCGATGAGGCGATGTCTGGGGACAATAACCAGAGCTTCTACGCACTTTTAGATACCATAATTACAGAGGCGAAAATTCAGTGCAGCCGACGAGGTTTCTTTCCTGCGCCCTATCGCCAAGTCACCTTATAAGTAAAAATGAATATTGAGAATGGCTTTTTTGATGATGCTGAAAGAATGGTTAAATTTACTACCAAGTTTGCAATTTTATACTTTGTAACTCTGAATAATTACAGTAATAGCGGTAAAACTACTAAAAGCTGGCAGGCAGCATTTGAAGCTTTGCAATAATCTAAACTGCTGATTTTGCAACATTAACGTAATAATTCACAAGTCAAACAATTTTGGATTTTAAATCTTATTAATTCTGAATTCTAAATTCTTCGCAATTTAAAATTCCTTAACAAAGCTACTTTAACCTGACCACAAAGTAGCACATATAAAGCCTTGCCACTGTCATACTTACGCTATTGTATTATATAAATCCCAGAAATGTACTACAAGTGGATATAGACATAATGAAACATAAATTTTGGGCAAGTTATGTGCTTGCCGCTTTAGCATTTTTACCCCTAGAACCTCTCAGCATGACTCAGGTTTTAGCAACAGAGTCGGTTTATCAACTGGCACAAAACAGAGCTGCTTATACCCAATATATGCAACTTGGTTATAGCGAAACCAAACGAAGAAATTATCGAAAAGCTTTAGGATATTTTCAGCAAGCAGAACGCCTACGTCCTGGAGATAAATATGCTACTGCGGCAATTAGAAATGTTACCAGTTATATTCAACGCGGCAGTGCTAGAAATCGTATTGCCTTTGTTCCAGGCAAACCCGGTAGAGTCAGGTCAGCAGGAACGCGGGGGAGTTGCGTTGAAATTGGACAATCTATCATTCCTTTGACACCAACAGATAAAGAAGCTCAACGAACTACAGCAGAACATCCTACGTTCTATTTCTATATTCCTCAAACTTCTACAAAACCAGAAGCACTAGAATTTGTTTTGCAGGATGATAACAGCAGTGACCCGTTGTATAAAGAAACGTTCAAGCCTGCTGGACAAAACGGTATTGTGAGTGTAACTGTACCTGCTAATAAATCATCTCTACAAATCGGCAAAGAATATAGTTGGACTTTCTCAATGATTTGCGATCTTGCTAACCGCGATAAAGATTCATATACAGAAGGTACAATAGTGCGATCGCAAGATGAAAATCTAGCCCTGCAACTCAAAGAACCAAACACAGATTTGGATCGTGCAGTTTTATTTGCCACAGCTGGATTTTGGGAAGATTCTCTAAGAACTTTAGCTAATTTACGCCGCCAGCGTCCTAACGATCCCGAAGTCCAGAAATACTGGGAAGATTTGTTAAATTCTGTAGACATTAAAGATGTTGTAAATAAGCCTCTATTGCCCTGTTGTACTGCCCAAAGATAAATTAACAATTATCTAAAAACCCGGTTTTCATATCGAAACCGGGTTTTTTAAAGCCTATTTTTAAAGTAAGTATTAAGGTAGGGTATGTTACGCTGGGGGCAAGGGTTTGGGACTTTGAGAGAGTAAAGATTAGCCGCAGGGCATCATGTATTTCGGTGCATTAAGCGTTGCTACGTAGGCTAATGCGATAGACTCTACTATATCAACTAAGGTGCGTTGCGCTTTGCGACAACGCACCCTACTATTGTTTTATGTTTAATTAAGTTGACCTACTTATAAGTGGTGTATAACGGTAATCAGCGATGCATCTGGGTATTTAATTATCGTTAAACTGTAATTTGAGCGATCGTATAAATCTTCTTCAGGATGGAAATATGGCTTTTAGTAGTTACAAAACTATCAGTGAAGTTCTCAAAAAGTTTTTAATTACTTATACTGAATCAAATTTTATCAAAGAAGCTGAATTTAGGATTCCTGATTACTTTCGAGAAGACTTAGAAATAGTAATGAGTGAAGGAGTAGTGGATAATTCAGAGTTTGCTATTTGCGAAAATTTGATTTATCCAGTTTTGAAGGAAGTTTGGAAGAAATACAGTAGCAAGTTTACTTTATGGAGTCATCATTCATTAAATTATGATGAACATTTATCAGGATTTCCTGAATATATTTTGGCTCAACGTTCTCCTTTAGGTAAAGTCGTATTTGACAAGCCATACTTGATTTTAGTCGAGGCAAAGCAAGATAATTTTGAAGCTGGCTGGGCACAATGTCTGGCAGAAATGATTGCTGCACAGATATTAAATGATGAATTGACAATCACTATCTTTGGTATTGTTTCTAATGGCGATCGCTGGCAATTTGCCAAGCTCAACGCTCAAGTATTTACTAGAAATATCACATTTTACTCTATTCAAGAGTTAGATAAATTATTTGGTGCTGTCAATTATCTATTTCAACAGTGCGAATTGCAGCTAAACAATCTGGTTGCTGTTTAAAAATTCAGGGAGTGTAGGAAGGTTAGGAAGCTTTTTTACAATCTCACCTATCTCTCCACTTCCCTCACAATGAAACTATGCTGCAACTAGTTCTGTAATTTTCGCACGAGCTTTTGCGATGGACTCCGCCAAACTTGTACCGCCTAACTCGTCATTTTCAACATGGATAAAGCTGATATCAGTGATGCCTATAAAACCAAAAACTGTTCTTAAATAAGGGTCTTGATGATTCATCGTTCCGTAGCGTTCGCCAGGTTCAAAGCCAGAAGCGCCACGTGCGGTAATAATCCACATTTTCTTATTCAATACCAAAGGTTTATAAGGATTCTCAGTATCTTCTGGTTCATAAGCAACAGTTCGTCCTATCCGCACAATTTGATCGATATACGCCTTGAGGGTGCTGGGAATGGTGAAATTGTACATGGGAACGCCAATGACGTAGAAATCGGCAGCTAAAAATTCATCCACTAGCAAATCACTGATGCGAATCGCCTCTTTTAATTGAGGAGTGTGTTGTTCTGGTGGTGTAAAAGCAGCAGCAATCCAAGGTTCATCTATATGGGGAACTGGGTTTCGTCCAATATCTCGGTAAGTTATGGTATCAGTTGGATGAGACTGTTTCCAAGCTACAACGAATTCTTGTGTAAGTTTGCGAGAGTGGGAACGCTCACCACGAGGACTAGAATCAATATGCAATAGATGTGCCATAGTTCTTTTTACTCAGTGACAATTCCAGCTTAGATAAATCACCCATACCCAACTATCTGATTTTTGTGCAATTATCAAAATCTTGCTGTCGATTTTTAGGCTAATCGCTGGAAGTCTTTTATAATGTACTTAAATACATAATGTAAGCAGGAGTCAATAGCAACTGGAAATCTGTGTTTAAGCGATTTACTAGTTTTTACACTACTGTAATATTGACAACTTTTCAGGTTATAGTGCCTTCACTGTGAAACTATGGCTCGTGATTTATTCCACAATATTGTGAAGTCTGCATTATAAAAAGATGGTTGGGTAATTACAGACGATCCGCTAAATATTCGGTGTGGTGGAGTTGATATTCAGATTGATTTAGGCACAGAGAAACTTATAGCTGCTGAGAAAGCCGGAGAAAAAATACCAGTTGAAATCAAAAATTTTGTCAGCGCATCAAAAATTTCAGAATTTCATATGGCACTAGGACAGTTCATTAATTATCGTACTGCCTTACGTGTTGAAGAGCCAAATAGAATTTTATACTTAACAGTGCCATTAGCAATTTATAATCAATTCTTTAACTTACGTTTTATTCAAACTGTAGTCACTGAAAACTTTCTGAAATTGATTATTTATAACGTAGAGACTGAGGAAATAGAGCAATGGATAAATTAAATGAATATCGAAAAAAAGTTAAACAAATATTAAGTAAATATCTCCAGTATAAACCGAGCTATGGTGATGTTGAAGTGGAACAGATTTTTGATACCGAACATGACCATTACCAAATTATTAGTCTCGGATGGAATAATCAAAAGCGAATTTATGGGCCAATAATGCATCTTGATATCAAAAATGAGAAAATCTGGATTCAGCAAAATACAACTGAAGTTGATATTGCTTTAGAATTGATGGAAATGGGTGTGCCCAAACAAGATATTGTGATTGGTTTTCATACACCAAAGATGCGTAAATTATCAGGATTTGCTGTAGAATAAAATTAATTATCTAGTGGAAAATTATAATATTTGACCAAATTATAATAAAATTGAAAAATTATAATGTATTTATAAAACCTACATTTATATAAACTAATTATCAATAATAACAATTAAGACTAATAATGTTCGATCCAGTTAAACATAAAATAGTAAAATGGCTAAATTAATGCAATAGGTTTAGCTAAGAAAATTATAAAGATAAATTCTTTGTTTTTATTATGAAAATTCCAACGGGCTGTCAGACTCAAACAACCTGCTTGCCTATCCTGTCTAGCCAAAACCAGGGTTGGGAAAATATTTTGGTGGAGGAATTCCAACACCCCGCAGGCGAGGGAAGAAGTTATTACAGCGATGAACATGCAATTTGTCTGTCTCTTGCACCCCGTCCAGTACCTTCGCTGCAAATTCAAGGAGGCAAAACTTATACAGGGTTGTACGGTAAAGGCGACATTTCCATAACCCCTGCAAAAACGCCATTTTTTGCCCGTTGGGATCTAGAAGACCATTACTTGCAGATTCGCATTGCATCTGGTTTCATCGAGAGTGTTGCTAGAGAAACCATCGATACAAATCCCGAACGGCTAGAATTAGTCAGGGAATTTCGGACTCGCGATCGCCACATTGAATCCATCGCTATGATGCTCTTGTCTGAGCTCAAACAAGAAAATTTAGGCGAAAGGCTTTACATTGAATCGCTAACAAATGTCTTGGCTGTGCATTTGCTCAGACAATATTCTGCTATCAAACCCCGGCTTGCTGTTTACAACGGTGGTTTACCCGATCGCCAACTGCTTCAAGTCTTAGAGTACATTGACGCACATCTGGAGCGAGACATTAAGCTTGCAGATTTAGCCCAATTGCTAAACATGAGTCAGTTTCATTTCAGCCATCTGTTCAAACAAGCTATGGGCATTGCTCCCTACCAATATTTGCTTGGGCAACGAATCGAACGCGCAAAACAGTTGTTGAAAAAAAGCGATCGCTCGATTATCGAAATTGCTTTAGTGTGCGGCTTCAACAGCCACAGCCATTTGAGTAAACAGTTTCGCCAAATCACAGGTATGACACCCAAAGCCTACAGGCAAAATTAGTAAAATTCAACTAGCTGGTGGATAAATCTTTGAGCGATCGCCAGAGTAATGAAAAATTTAGCCTATATAATTTTAACCTATGAAAATTTGGCCATAGAATATTTGGAATGTTTATAAAATAGAAAAAAGCTAATTGTTAGCAGTGGTTTTGGTGAGAGTGAAAGTATTTTCAGGATATATTTAAAGTGTCAATCAATAAAATTGAGTCAAGTGAATTCCATCAAGTTAAGTGAGTTAAGAGCGTGTATTGCTGATATTAATTCAACCAAATTTACCTGCTCTTAACGCACCCTATAAACTCAGACCTAGATAGGTATCTATGCCGCCTCAATTACTTAGTTATTCACTAAGCTTTCTTGAGTTCCACTAGACCATTAATTCTTGTGTTAAGAAGTTTTAAAATTCCCTTAATTTCATCTATTTCTAGGTCTTGATTTTTGGAAATTTTTCCCTTTAAGCTTCTGTAATCAGCGATTGAGTCATCAATATCTTGAGTTGGTGCAGCTGAATCAACTGCTAACAAATCTTTCTTGCCTTGTACCAGAGCATTAATTTCTACGTTAATAACTTCTAAAATATCTTTGATATCATCTATTTCTAGGTCTTGATTTTTGGAAATTTTTCCCTTCAAGCTTCTGTAATCAGCGATTGCATCATCAATTATTTCGGGTGTAATTGTTTGGGTTTGCGTGGTGGCATCGGCAAGATACTGTGTAGCTGCAACATCTACAGAAGCAGCAACGCTAGGTGGTGCTAACAATAAACTGCAAACTGTAATTAGCAATACTAGGGAGTATGCAACAAGATTTTTCAAAGAGGTAAATAGTTTCATTTTTTACACCTTAATTGGTTTTTAGTAATATTTCATGAATCACAATAAAAACACAAGGACAGTTAAGACAGTTAAGACAGTTAAGGAAGATTTAATAAAATATTTATTTTCTGACTCCGATGTCGTATAACTCGCAAAAAGCACATTTGTGGGAAAAGCGAAAATACCAAACCTTTCCCCCTTTTCCCGACTTCTGCAAGAAGTCTAATAGCTTATGAACTATTTCTACTCCTCGAAATAGTCTTTATTTCGAGATAAGCTCGATGTAGCGTTCAGACACGATGGGGTTATGAACAATAAAACCTGTTTTGGATGCTCAAGTATCCGAGCTTATATGCCAAAGTTGGTGGTATTTACCGCCTATGTGATGATTACTGTTGCGGCTTTCTCGGTGTCTAGCTGTACGCGGGAGAAAACCAAAGAAATTGTCGGATTTTCGCAGACTGAGAACATTGGCCCGTGGCGCATTGCCGAAACAAACAGCATTAAGGAAGAGGCCGCCAAGCGTAAGAAAACTTATGATTTTCTGATGACAGATGCTCAGGGGCAAACATCCAAGCAATTTTCCGACATTGAGGATCTAATTGCACGACAAGTTGATGTTATATTTCTTGCACCACGTGAGTATGAAGGTCTTACCCCCGCCTTGGAAGCAGCGAGAGCGGCAAAAATACCGGTTTTTCTAATCGACCGTGAAGCGGCGGGAAAACCAGGCGAACATTTCGTCAGCTTTCTTGGGTCGGACTTTATCGCCCAAGGTCGTCGCGTTGGTGAATGGCTGGCCCAAGCAACCGATGGCAAAGCGTCCATCGTGGAACTCACCGGAACAGCGGGTTCATCGGTGGCAATCGATCGCGCTAAGGGGTTTCGTGACGCGATCGCCACTTATCCCAACATGAAGATCGTTGCTACACAGACAGCAGATTTTTCGCGGGCTGCCGCCCAGCGTGTCATGGAAAACATCATCCAAGCCAAGGGTTCCGAAATTACCGCCGTGTACGCTCACAACGACGAAATGGCTTTAGGTGCTATCCAGGCTCTCAAATCCGCAGGTATGAAGCCTGGTAAGGATGTAATGGTCGGTTCAATTGACGGTCAGAAAACCGCACTCCAAGCAATTATCCGTGGTGAGCTTGGTGTGAGTGTCGAATCAAACCCCCGTTTTGGCCCGCTTGTTTTCCTCACAATGGAGGAGTATTTTGCTGGCAAAAAAATCCCTCCTAGAATCATTCTCAAGGACAGACTCTTCGATGCGACCAATGCCAAGGATTTCGTAGATGAAGCATACTAATAGCAATTCGTAATTTTTAATTTGTAATTACACAGGTTAATTACGAATTACGAATTAGGATAATTCCCGCCCTAAAATAAAGAAAAGATAACCTGGAACTATCCTGAGCCTGCACGATAGACAAGATTACTGTGGTGCGAAGTGAAGGATCTCCACTATCGGCAATGAAGACAGAAATTAGGTAAAGCCGATGAATCAGGCGACTCGAACTATCCTGTACATGACGGGTATAAAAAAAAGTTTTTCTGGTGTGCCAGCGCTGTGGGGGGTAGATTTTGAACTGAAGGCAGGCGAGATCCATGCACTGGTGGGAGAAAATGGTGCTGGGAAATCGACGCTGATTAAGATTATGACTGGGGCTTATCGACGGGACTCCGGTGTTATGGAGTATGACCAGAAAAGTGTTGCCTTCCAGAATCCCACCGAAGCCCAGGCGGCAGGTATCGTAGCCGTTTACCAGGAGATCCAACTGGTGGGTTTCCGAACCGTTGCTGAGAATATTTTTCTGGGCAGAGAGCCGCATCGCTTCGGCATTATCGATAGACGAGCGATGAATGCTGGAGCAGCCGAAATCCTAGAGCGCCTGGGGTTGGATATCGACCCCCACTCAGCGGTTGGTTCCCTCAATATTGCCCATCGCCAGATGGTGGCGATCGCCCGCGCTATATCTTTTGGTGCGCGGGTACTGATCCTCGATGAACCCACAAGTTCCCTGACAGAAACTGAGGTCTGCGTGCTTTTTGATGTCATGCGTTGGCTCAAGTCCCAAGGGACATCCATTGTCTACATCAGCCACCGTTTTGAAGAACTTTACGCTGTGTGCGATCGCGTGACGGTACTGCGGGATGGGCGCAATATCATCACGCGATCGCTGACTGCGCTCAATCGTCTGGAACTTGTTTGCCACATGTTAGGCCGCCAGCCTGAAGAAGTGAGCAAAGGAGTCACGGCATTTGCAGAACAATCTCAAAACACCTTGCCTCAGCCAGTGCTGCTCCAGGCGGAAGCTCTCAAATATAAAAAACGGCTCAATGGTGTTTCCATTGAAATGCGGCATGGCGAAATCGTCGGGCTTGCAGGTTTGCTCGGTTCTGGGCGCAGCGAAACGGCACGCGTCCTGTTTGGAGCCGAACCACTTGATGGTGGAACTGTAAAACTCGAAGGTAATCTTTTGTCTGTGTGCGATCCTCATGATGCTATTGACACCGGGATAGCTTTCCTTTCAGAGGATCGTAAGGCAGATGGCATCATCCCGGAGCTTTCGGTGCGGGAAAACCTCACACTTGCCGCGCTACCGTCCCTTACCCAATGGGGTATCGTTTCCAAGAAACGACAGAGCGAGCTTGTCAACCGTTTCATGCAGCGTCTTGGCATCAAGGCAGCCAGCGCCGAGCAGAAAATCCACGAACTATCGGGCGGCAATCAGCAGAAAGTACTTTTGGCACGATGGCTGTGCAAAAATACAAAACTTCTTCTCCTCGATGAGCCGACTCGCGGAATCGACGTTGGTGCAAAGCGCGAGATCCAGCAGGCGATCGCCGAACTAGCAAAGCAAGGACTGGGGATTCTGATGATTTCATCGGAACTCGAAGAGCTAGTTGAAGGCTCGCAGCGTGTAGTAGTTCTGCGTGAAGGGCGATCGATTGCGGAACTTAGTGGCGAACACAAGACCATAAAGGCAATTTTGCACGCAATGGCGGAAAATGCAGATCCTCAGGAAGCTGTCGGTAGATAGTTAAAAACAGAGCAGAATCAACAATGAATATCAAGAAGCTCCATCTGCGTTGGGGAACTCTATGGAACCCTAACTTCGGTGCATTTGCAGCACTCTTAATTGTTTATGTTGCGAACGCCATCTTCACTGAGCGTTTCGCAACAGTGAGCAACACATTAAATATGTTGCTGCAAGTATCGACAACAATGTTAGTTGCCGTAGGGATGACCTTTGTCATCGCCTCCCGTGGCATCGACCTCACGGTCGGCTCGACTATGGCATTGGTTTCAGTGATTGTGGCATTGCTGATTAAGTATGGCATGGCTATTGCCGTTTCCTTTGCCCTGAGTGCTGCTCTGTTGGTTGGTTTTGTCAATGGCTTTCTAATTTCACGTCTGAAGCTTGATGCTTTGATCGTCACCTTGGCGGCTTTGATTATGTGGCGCGGCATCGCTCAGGTTGTCGGTGACGGCAAGCTCGTTCCCTTCGTCCATCCAACATTTGAGGCGCTGGGAAAGGGCTATCTCGGTTTTATACCAATTCAGGTGGCGATCGCCGCAGTTGTCATTGTAGGAGCTTTCTTCTGTATCCGCTCTACGCTGTTCGGGCATCAGCTCGTTGCTGTGGGTGGCAACGAAGAGGCCGCGCGGCTGGCGGGTATCCGTGCAGAGCGTGTGAAATATATAGTTTATCTGATTAGCGCCTTGCTTGCTGGATTTGCCGGACTCGTGGAGACAGCGAGGCTTGGCATGGGCGATCCGAGCAAGGTTGGCGTCAACGCGGAATTTGATGCGATCGCCGCTGTTGTTGTTGGCGGTACGCCCTTTTCCGGCGGCCGTGCAAATGTCCTGGGCACTGTTGTCGGAGCGTTGCTCATGCAGGTGATTTCCACAAGTTTCAATATGCTCCTGATTCCCTTCACCTGGTCATTAGTTTTGAAATCCGTAATCATTCTGTTCGCGATTTTTTTGCAGCGTCCTCAGGAGGTGTAACGCATCATGGCTGTCACAAGGTCTTTTGCGCTTACAAGTCTGCGGCTGTTGAAGCATCTCGCCAAGTTCGTCACCTCCCAAGGCCTGCTGCTCATACTCCTGAGTTTGGTTATTTTCGCATCGTTTCGCTATCAAACCTTCCTGACACCTATTAATCTGATGAACATCATGCGACAGAATAGTATGCTTGCCATCGTGGCGCTGGGCATGACTGTCGTAATCATCAGTGGAGGAATCGATTTGTCGGTGGGTTCCTTGGTTGCTCTCGGCGGTGTTGTGGCAGCAATGCTGGCCGGACAAGGAAGCTTCGCGGCGATCGCCAGCGGCATTGCCAGCACCACCTTACTAGGTATGGTCAATGGTCTTCTCGTGTCTCGTGCGCGGCTCCAGCCATTCGTTGTGACGTTATTCACTGCCAGCGCCGCCCGCGGACTGGCATTGAGCATCACCCAAGAGAGGTCGATCGCCGTATCATCAGCAGCATCGGGGTTTGTTTGGTTGGGTAGGGGGTTCATCGGTTTTATTCCTGTCCCCGTGCTGATAGTCGCACTGTTATATTTTGCAGCTTGGTTTATGCTGCACAGAAGCCAATTAGGGTTGCACATATTCGCTATTGGCAATAACGAGGAGGCATCCCGGCTGATGGGCGTCAACCCAAACCGAGTAAAGCTAGCAGTTTACACGTTTAGCGGTTTGTTGTCAGGGCTGGCTGGTGTTATTCTCGCAGGTCGTCTAGGGGCGGGTCAGCCTGTAGCTGCCTTTGGCTGGGAAACAGATGCGATCGCCGCGACCGTGATGGGAGGAACGTTTCTCGCAGGAGGTCAGGGAAGCGTTTTCCCGACGCTGGTCGGCGTACTTTTACTAGGAATGATGTACAATCTTTTGAATCTTGAGGGAACCATCACTCCTTGGTGGCAACTCGTACTCCGCGGAGCCTTTCTACTTTTGGTGGTAATCTTCCAGAAGCGCATCTCCCAGAGGGGCTAGAGCTAATCTCTGGAGCAACGAATTATTTGATTGAAACCGTAGATTAGTTGTCAGCAATCTAAATCTTGGTGCATCGGCTGTTCAACTAATTTCTCCAGTCCTATAATTAGAAACACTAAAAACATAGACTAGACTTCTCGCAGAAGTGGGGAAAAGGGTAAGGGGTATGGTTCGACAAGCTCACCAACCAGGGGAAAGCGGCTCATAAAAACCCTTTTCCCTTTAACCTTTTCCCTTTCCCCCCTCTTGCAAAAGTTACTTTTGCAAGAGGTCTACTGATATCAGTCCAGCTAATCACTTATGATTGCCGCATCTGTGTAAAAATCCCAAAAGCCTTTTTCCCCCTGCCTTAGCCCAACTACAATTATTTATTGCCATCTGCTCTATCATCTCTTTGCTTTTGTGCTTGGGTAAGTAACCGATAAGAATTGCTGACACTGCGGGGTTTTGGTACTTCACCTCTGCCAGAGGGCCAACCTTCACGCTGTCGGGAGCGGTTTCCATCTGTTTCTTCTGTTTGGTCGTGAAACAAAATTTGCTGTGTGGGGAAGGGTAAATCGATACCGTTTTCGACTAATGTTTTCTTAATTGCAGACAGCACTTTGTCCCGTGAGGCGAGGTCATCAGCACGTCGTGGCGGTTTAATCCACCAGCGAACGCGGATGTTGACGTTACTTTCAGCGAGTTCCATGACCAGCGCATCAGGGGCAGGGTCTTTAAGTACTTCTGGTAAGCTTTGTATTGCTTGGAGCATTAACTCTTTGGCTCGGTCGATATCATCACCGTAGCCGATACCGACATCATACTGTAGTCGGCGACTTTCAAAGGCAGTGTTAACTGTCACTGAGTTGGCGAACAATTCTGAGTTAGGAATTACAATGCGGCGGCCATCGTAAGTTTTAATTGTTGTCGCTCGTGTTTCAATATTTTCTACAGTCCCCTCAAAGTCTTTAAAAACTATTTGATCGTTAATTCGGAACGGCTCTGTCAAAAGGATAAGAATGCCAGCTAAGAAATTTTGCAAGATATCTCGAAAAGCAAAACCGATTGCTACCCCGCTAATTCCTAGTAGTTGTACCAAATCCCCTGCTCGGAATGTCGGAATGATAATTGATAAACCAATAAATAGTCCTAATAATAGGATTGTACCTTGCGCCAAGCGTCCTAGAACTAGTCCTAAATTCCGAGCTTGATGGCGATCGCGTGTTAAGCGTTTCACCAGTTTCTTAATTGCCCTAGCAATAAAAAAGAAGATTGTAAAGACAATCAATGCCAGCACGATATTCGGCAATAAGACAATGAATCCGTTAATCATTTCCTGGATTTTGTCCCATAGTGCGGATATACCTGCATTCATGATATTTGCTTAATTATCGGCATCGCTGATAATAAAAAAAAGTCTTGATATTTTCTTCTACCTATAGTTAGCTATTAGTGATGTGATTTCACGTTGATTGTTGACTAAACATTCGCAATGCAAGTTTTACAACATAATCAAACCTAAACGCACGCCAGCCGTCACAGCCTCAACGCGGGTAGAAACACCAAGCTTTTGAAAAATTGATGAAACATGAAATTTCACCGTATGTTCGGAAATTTGTAGGCGTTTGGCGATCGCTTTATTCCCCAACCCATAACCCAGCATCCCTAAAACCTCCATTTCCCGATGCGTCAAAGTTTGCACGGGGTTAGGTACTGTTTTTTCGCGCATCGGTAGCAATTGCAAAACATCAGGGTGCAGCACTACCAAACCAGAAGCGACTGCCTCAACACCTGCAATAATTTCCGCCTCTGTGCTGGTACTAGATAATATACCTTGAATACCCAAACGAAATGCTGCCTCTAGGTCAATACCATCAATATCCTCAGCGATCGCTATAATTTGTTGTTCTTGAATTAACTGCAATTTTGACCAAATTGATTCTGGATTGCTGCCTAAATCGAGCAAAACTACATCCGGTTGTAATTGCTCAATTTCTTTAGACACCACATCCAAGTCAGATGCACTGGCCACCACTGTCAGTTGCGGATTGCTACTTACTACCGCTGATAAACCTGCCCGCATCACGGAAGAAGCAGCAACCACCATCACCCGAATCATGTAGCCTCCACAGCAGTTTGTCTGGTGATGTAAACTACCAATTGCTGACCATTTCGCAGGAGTTGTAATGCGATAGACTTGTCACTTTGATGTAGATATTTAGCCAAGTCATCAGGTCGAGTAAAAGTCCGTCCAGAAACTCCAACTAATACATCACCAATTTGTAACCCCACATTTTTCGCTACACTGTCAGGAAGTATTGATAACACTAGCAAACCTAGAGTGCGTCTGCCTAAAACCACTGGTTGCAGCGTCACTCCTAATTGCAGACGATGACTGCCCTGTAAAAGGCGGTTGACAGTATTGCTAGGAATCGCCACAGCCAAATTGTTGACAATCATCGTGTTAATCCCAACCACTCGGCCGAGACAGTCAGCCAACGGGCCGCCAGAATTCCCAGGGTACAACTGTAAATCTGCCATTACAGTGCGTGGATGATTACCGTGAACAATCCCCATTGTGACTGCACCAGTATCAGCTAAAGGATTTCCCACCCCCAAGACTAGTTCTCCAACCCGTAACTTATCTGAATCGCCGATAGTTGCAGTATTTAAATCCGTGGCGTTAATTTTCAGTGCTGCTAAATCTTGCTGGGGGTCAAAGTGCGATCGCACTGCTGCAAATACCCTACCATCGGATAATTCCACAGTTGCCCGGTTGCTAGTTGCTACATGGGCATTAGTAATAATCAGCCCGTCAGCTTGCCAGATAACACCAGAGCCCACTGCTGTAGCACTGGTTTTAACTTTGACTGTGCTTTGACGGAGTTTAGTGGCTACTGCTGACAGTTCATCATTGAATTGCGTAATCATAATTGCCTGTATTTTGCGGTAATTACTTAAGGGAACTCCAAAAATAAATAATCCAAATTTTTGGATTCAACACGACTTTTCTTCCCCTTGCTCCCTGGTTACTGAATCTCGACTTCGCTCGATTTCCGCGCAGCCGTTGGCGCAGCCTCTCGTAGAGAAGTATGCTCCCCTGCCCTCAACATTTGGAAGTCCCTAATCAACAGGGCGTTCGCCAATCAGGATGTCTAAATCAACTAATGCGCCACCTCGAACAAACTGCACGTTGATGAGTTTACCAATGCGATCGCTATTATTTAGTAGTGCTAGTACATCATCTGTATCGCTCACGGCAATACCATCAAATTTGACTAACACATCCCCTAGCAACAAACCAGCATTATCAGCAGGGCCAGAGGGTTCGACATTAACAACAATTACCCCCGTTGCTGTAGGTAAATTTAAGGCAGTTTTCAGGTTGCTAGGCAAGCGTACAGGCTGCATTCCCACACCCAAATAGCCTCGTGAAATATGCCCTTTAGTCAGTAATTGATTAACCACGCGATCGATTGTAACCGCAGGGATAGTTAAAACTGTACCGCGTCGCCCCGATGTATTCATCCCAACTATATAACCAGCCGCATCTACCAGGGGCCCCCCTGCAAAACCAGGATAAAAAGTGATATCCGGGCGGATGAATTGGTCAATATTACCACCGCTCATACTCCGCCACGCACCAGTAACTACACTTACTGCTCCCATTGCTGCCCGTAAGTCACCTTGGCTACCCCTTGCCAGTCCCAGTACCAAATGCCCTACTTTGAGATTTGTCGCATCGCCAATTTGTACCACAGGAAGTTGATGATTTTCGAGTTGAAATACAGCTATATCAGTGCTAGGGTCATGGCCGAGGAAAGAAACTGGTCGAGTCATTCCATCTGATAGAGTGATGGAAATTTCTTCATAACGCCCAAGTGACTCATCCGAAGTAATAATAATACCGTTGCGCCAATGAATCCCACTAGGAGAAATGCGTTTACCCGCGTTGACAGCAACCACAGCACTCCCCGCTTGTTCTACTGTGTCGGCTAAACTGTTAGACAGTGCCAGCAATGAAGACATAAAACTCTCCAGCAATATTTTGTGATGCTTCTATCGTGCCGTTTTAGATTTACAGATAGCATCGGAAAAATGGAGAGAATTCTACCTAGCAAAATGGCTAGTTGCGTTTAGTTTTGCTTGGTTCACACTTCAAAGGGCTATGACAATAGGGTTCGGTTAAGATCCCCCGCCTGCGGCGACCCCCTTAAAAAGGGGGTAAAAGAGGGTTACGAGCAAGCCTTTTTAAGGCAGATTCAGTAAATGTTAGTGCTTGCATCTTTTAATAGGGGTAAAAGAGGGTTACGAGCAAGCCTTTTTAAGGGGGGTTGGGGGAATCTTCATTAAAAGCCAATTGCAGACACGTTCACGAAATTAGAATCCTCTTTTTTAAGGGGACTGGGGGGATCTTCAAAAGATTAGAACAGAACTTAACCGAATCGTATTGAGGGCTATTAGAGGCAGGGGAATGTTCTCTAAGAAAGTATTTGTATCAGAATTTCATGAAAATTTTATCAGTAGTCAGCAAAGCCGATATAGCTAATACTCATGATTAATAAGCTAATTGTGAGTTTATGGTTATGTGATCGAACTGAATGCAGTTTTAAAACACGACAATTACACACCGTACATGTACTGACTTATGTTTATGCCGCTATTAGCCAGAACTGATTAGCTGTTTTGCTTCCTCAGCAATTTTACTGTATTCATAATTGAGGTTGAAAAATTAAAAAAATAATCTCGTAATTCTACTATGTTTTTCCTGAAAAATAGTAGTAATTTGATAGGGGTAACAGATTGATTGAAGGAAATTTCTATGATGAACTTATCAGCAAAAACTCAATCGAATAACAAATTATTCAACCAGCTACGATATCAGCTTGAAATTCTAGAAATACATAATGATAAACTTGCCAGACTGTTATGTAAAATCATTCCTTCTCATTGTCCATTTGAGAGAACTGTGACATTTTTAGGACGGATACTTTTTCGCATTCCACCTTTGTGCAAGTTAAATCCTCTTTATGAAGAAATAGTTGGTCTTCGTTTCAAATGTTTGACGTTTTTAGCAGATGAATGTGGTGAAGATGTAACAAAATACTGCTAAATATATAATTTACTAGGATTCAAGACTTATAGAAACAGGATGAATACCATCGTTAGCAATAGGCTTGGCAAAAATTTGGATTAATGAAATATTACTACGGAGTCCCTATCTTTTAATACTCTGTTTTTAGCGAAGGTATTGGATGAGCATTTTTGTAATTCTGGTCAACCGCAAGCAGCAACTACGTTTACTTGTTATTGTCATAAGTATTGTAGTTATTCTCAGCCTTCACTATTCACCTACTTCCAGTCAAATCGTAACGCGAGACAAGTTTTTGTGGCCTTTTTCATCTAAATCGCCTTGGAATATGCCTATTGGTTCAAATGCGCGTTACATTAGCGCAAATATTGAAAAGGCAGAGAATATCGGCATCGATCGCGAGTACTTTTACAAGATTAATCCTAACCATCCATTACGTCCAGTTTATGCTCCTGGTACTTGGGGTCAAGGACGCTGTACAGGCACTCAATCAATGAATATTCATTTACCAATACCAGATACTTTAATTATTGCAGATGCCACAACATATCCATACCATACACCTAACAATGTTTCAGCCTTTTTGATGCCAGATGGTAAAACTTTAGTGCAGCTTGAACCTTTGACTCGTTGTCAAAAAGGAGGTTCAGTCTATGGTTGGCGTTACTATCCTGATATAAATATTTATGGAGATGGAATAGGCGGCGCACATTTTGGTTCTGGACTTTCTTCTATTGGTGGTTCTATTCGCAAAGGTGAACTTACTAATAATCAACCGATTCGCCATGCTTTAAAAGTTCTGCTGTGGGCTAAAAAATATCTTTACTACACAAATTCTATTCCTGGGTATCGTTGGCCAGCAAATCGCGCTGACAATTATGCAGCTCAAGTTTATGGTGGTAAAAACCCTGCTCTTGTGCAAGGAACTTTATTAGCCATTCCGCCAAAAGTAAGGACATATACTCTCAACTTGCAAACACCCGCAGCTAAAAAAATCTTTCATGCACTACAAGATTATGGTGCTTATGTAGTTGATGATTCAGGATGGAACTCTCATGATATTGCAGTTGAGCAAGGAGTTAACGAAGAGTTTCATCAAATATATGGCTATGATTTAAAGGATAAAAATGGTAAGTTTTATGAGGAATTGATGAGATTATTTCAATCACTTTATATTGTTGAGAACAATAGTGCAAATAGCGTTGGTGGTGGCGGTATTCCGCGTGTAGCACTGGCTCCACCTATTGCTAACTAATATCAATATCTGGCGATCGCTTCCGTTTCAATTATTAATAGGTATTTTGATTAATTGTAATTTCGCGGGTACAAGTCAGATTCGTCATTACTTGTTTCAATCCCTAATAGGGATTTTGATTAATTGCAATTAGAGTGACGCGGGGACTGGAGAGGCGAAGATATTTATGTTTCAATCCCTAATAGGGATTTTGATTAATTGCAATCATCAAAATATGTCATCTAGAGTGACATCTAAAAGTGTTTCAATCCCTAATAGGGATTTTGATTAATTGCAATAATGCCGACTATTTTTGATAGTTTCGGTACTTGGGTTTCAATCCCTAATAGGGATTTTGATTAATTGCAATCTACAATCTTTGCAGACACTGGAAGTAGAAAATCGTTTCAATCCCTAATAGGGATTTTGATTAATTGCAATTTACAAATCACCTGATTCATTAATCCTTGTGGATCTGTTTCAATCCCTAATAGGGATTTTGATTAATTGCAATCTTCAATAATGCGGTAGCTTTCGTCTTGAATACGTCTGGCTGTTTCAATCCCTAATAGGGATTTTGATTAATTGCAATATCGCACTTTTAAGCTTGGTAACAGGCTTGTAAGGTTTCAATCCCTAATAGGGATTTTGATTAATTGCAATATTCATGCGGTAGGCACGGACAGATATAAAATTGGTTTCAATCCCTAATAGGGATTTTGATTAATTGCAATGGCGTTAAGCAAGGCGCGATTCAAGGCTGGCTTAATGGCTCTCGTTTCAATCCCTAATAGGGATTTTGATTAATTGCAATCTCTGTAGTTAGCGGTTAACTCCTCAACAATCGGCTTGTTTCAATCCCTAATAGGGATTTTGATTAATTGCAATTTTGGTAGCCTATACCCCACCTTAAGCAGACTTGAAAAGAGTTTCAATCCCTAATAGGGATTTTGATTAATTGCAATTTGCTAATGCCACCACTCAAAGAACAATGGCTGTTGTTTCAATCCCTAATAGGGATTTTGATTAATTGCAATAATCGTGATAAATGCATTCAGGAACATTTAAATAATCGTTTCAATCCCTAATAGGGATTTTGATTAATTGCAATCAGCAAGGGGAGCAGGAGGAGAAATAGGTAAAGCGTTTCAATCCCTAATAGGGATTTTGATTAATTGCAATGGTAATGTTGGTGTGGCAATCGCCAGACTTTGAAGTTTCAATCCCTAATAGGGATTTTGATTAATTGCAATCACATTGTCATTGAGGGAATAGCACTGGTCGGCGCCAACGTTTCAATCCCTAATAGGGATTTTGATTAATTGCAATTTTAAATTGGCAAAGCTGTCCCTCAGAAATACCATTAAAAAGTTTCAATCCCTAATAGGGATTTTGATTAATTGCAATCTTGGTTGAAGCAGGATTTATCCGCTATTTTCGTTTCAATCCCTAATAGGGATTTTGATTAATTGCAATTTTGTGTTAACTCCTGAAGCTGCTGCGGCTGAAGGTTTCAATCCCTAATAGGGATTTTGATTAATTGCAATTGCTGTTGGCTGAAAGCACTGTGATATTTGGTTTTCAAGGTTCTGTCGCGCGGATGGGGTAATCATAACACAAGAAGTTGTAATTTTAGTAGATGTAAATCGCTGAAAGCTAAGCCCAGTAAGGTGCGCGAATGAGTTTAAGGTGCTACTGACGCCAAGTCCTTACACACAAAGCAATTAAGGCATTTTTGCTGCTGCCTGTTTATAAACACCTACCCATCCGCGCACTCAGCAAAAAAATTAGTCTAATTGTGAAGCTGCTTACTTTCAAAAAGACAGGAGTGGGGGCTAGGAAATAAGGAAGCTAACCAGATGAGGGATAAAAGAAAGGGCACATTCCTAGCTCAAGACTCAACACTTTCATCTAAGACGTTAAAATTGTTAATAAAACTTAAACTTTTTATTTAGTAGCTAACATCTGTAAAATTTTGTCTACACGATCCAAGTCTCCAACGATTCGGCGAATTGGGTGAGGCCAAACCTTAACGAGAGTAGGAGTAGCAGAAACCTGATTAATTTCTGCTTGTTCTGGATGAGTTAAAACGTCAATCACTTTTAAAGTATAAGGGTGTCCGAGCGATCGCTCTAACAATTCGTGTAGATTTTGAAGGATGCGTTCGGTAGTTCCGCTATGCCCTGCAACAAATAAGCGCAGGACATAGCCTTGTGTCGTTAATTGCTCTTTTTGTGCTATTACTGGCTGGTGGTATTTTGGCACAGGTTCAGAAAGATCTAAACGTACAATTAGATCGCGATCTTCCCAAAGCTGCGGGAATGAGGAACGATAAGTTGATAGTACCATGCGATCGCACAACCCTTCTTGCCAAGGAGCTGCTTGCCATACTAACTCCTCTGTACCAAAAATGGCATTCAGCAAAGGTTGATATTTCATCACAGCCGGATAAGCCTCGGCAAAAGTCCGCACTTGTTGAGTACGCGGATCTAACCAATGGTCAATAGTGGCAGTATAACAAGGCACTAAAAAGTGCGGTGGCTCTGGTAAATCTAGAATTTCTTGCAAAGCAGAACACAAATGCAAATGCCATCGACCTTGCTTGCTAGGGTCGATGCAGTAAATTAAATCTCCTCCAGGTGTAAATAGCGCAATGCCTTTGAACAACTGGGGTATAGATAGTTTGTTTGTCTTCAAGTTATTCACAGGAGGCTAAGGAACTAAAAAGTAAAAACTAAAAAACTTACTCTTTTACCTTTTACCTTAGCGATAACCGCAACCAGGAAGACAAAGATATTTGGGAACGAGGGAAGCAGGGGGTGTGGGAGGTGTGGGAGGTGTGGGAGGTGTGGGAAGTGTGGGAAATGTGGGAGGTGTGGGAAATGTGGGAGGTGTGGGAGAATGGGGAAGAAATCTTTCCCCCCTCTCTCCCCACACTCCCCACACTTCCTTGTCTCCCCTGCCCCCTGCTCCCTGCCCCCTTACCTCCCCACTAAACCCGACCTCGGAGAAATTGAGCCATTTCGTTAGGAGTTGGTGACATTTCTAAGGCAATTTCTTCGGTAATGCGACCGTCTTGATAAAGATTGAGCAAGGACTGATTCATTGTGATCATGCCGTCAAAGCTGGCTTGTTTCATCAATTCGGTAATTTCATCATACTTACCATCTTTGATCCATTCCTTGATTGCCTCAGTGTTAATCAAGATATCGTGGAAAGCAGCCCGCTTCCCGTCTGTTGTACGGCACAAACCTTGAGCAATTACAGCCACTAAAGACTCAGAAATTGCCACGCGCATTGCATCCTGTTCTTCACCGGAGTAGAGGTTGAGTATCCGCTCAATAGTTTTTACAGCACTATTGGTGTGCAACGTTCCCATTACCAAGTGACCAGTTTGAGCAGCTTTGAGGGCAGTGTTGACTGTTTCTTTATCCCGCATTTCCCCCACCAGAATCAAATCTGGGTCTTCCCGTAAGGCTGCTTTCAAAGCGTTGTCAAATTTCCGGGTGTGCATTCCGACTTCCCGCTGTTTGACTAAGGATTTGCGGCTTTGGTGGACAAATTCTATGGGGTCTTCAATAGTGATGATATGCTTAGCCATCTCTTTATTGATGTAGTCAATCATCGCTGCCATTGTTGTGGACTTACCAGAACCAGTCGGCCCGGTTACCAAAATTAAGCCTTTGTGATGATGACAAATATCCCGAAAAACTGGAGGTAATCTCAACTGTTCCATAGTTAAGATTTTCAACGGAATCAACCGCAACACCATTGCAGGGCCTTTGAGGGAACCAAAGACGTTAATCCGCACGCGTGCAAATTCGTACTGAGTTGCTCCGTCAAATTCTAGATGTTCTTCAAAGCGTTGAATCTCTGCCTCCGTCATTACCTCCCTCAACCAACTCATCAAAGCCTCTTTATCCGTTTCTGGATATTCTGTTGATTGAATTTCTCCTCGGTTGCGGAAACGGGGTACTTCGCCTACACCCAGGTGAATATCGGAATACCCCTGATCGTAAGCTTCCCTGATGATCTGTGCTAAAGTCAGTCCGGGAGGGCTACTTTTAGGGCGAGCTGAACTAGGTATTGGTGGTGGTGTACCCGGACGATGGCCTGATACTGGCGCAGAGTTAGCAGCAGGAGAGTTAGCACTCATATCCAATGTTTGTGTCATTTGGCGCTGCGTACTCATACCCGGTGGTGGTGGTGGTGGTGCTGGTGGCGCTGGTGGCATGTTACGACCAGCAGCAGAGTTAGAATTTAATGGAGACTGTGATTCTGTCATATATCTTCACATTTGGCAGTTCAGAAGTTGAATTAGTGAGAAGTCAAGTAACTTTCTGAGATGAGTTCTCAAACACGCTGGCGTACAAGCCCTAAAGGCAATGCAAGGCGATTGAAACTCTAGAACCACGGTCAATACATTTCATCCACCTCGACTTGTATCTTTTTTATCGGCAATTTGACTACTCAGAAGTTTTATAAAAACTATTTAGCCTATCTAAACTGGTTTAACACATGCAAGGCTACACACTACCTCAGTAAATACTCTAAAGTAAAAAAGTTCTATACAGCACTCAAAAGCTAGAAAGTAAATATTGTATTGCTATTAAATGAGAAATCCATCGCAAGTATCGAGTTTAATTGCTAGCAGTTAACAACACAAACATTAGCAGTTCGTGAATTCAGCGAATCTTCCAATTATGAGAAGAAGTGCTTGTTATTATAAGAAATGTTAAGCTGAGTCGGAATGATGCTCTGGGGATCGAACTTGAAAGCTGATGCCTTTTACCTTCTACTCCTGAAGACAGATGCAGTAAGCAAGCTTTTTGAATAAAAAACAACTTGACTTTACATTCATAATTACAAAAAATTAACTGTAAAGTTTAGTAAAAAAATGCTCATTTTCCTGATTAGGTTTTATATACTGAACTTCACTAAATGATTCAGTTTATTCGCAAAAAGCGTAAAAAAACTGAAAATTAAAACTTGCTGTGTATTTTTGGGAGGAAAAGTCATGGTTTCGGCTCAGAGCTCTAATCTAGGAAAGACCTACTCCTTGATGATGGTTAAAAGCTTTTTAATATGGACTTTCACATTGGCAGTATGTTTGCTGGTTGTCGGCTTTCCATTAGTTGTTTTGATGGCTACGGTCGGATGTCTGTTGTCGATTGTTTTGCAATCTGTAATGCCTGTTAGTGCTGTTTTGCTGGTTGCAGGCGCTTTAGTGATGTTCAATGTTATGGCTGTTGTATTTGCTGCGGGTGTGCTAACTGCTAAAGGAGTTCATCCTAGCGATGTTAAATGGTTAAGCTGGCTGCATGGAGAGGCAGACCAAGCGCAGACTACTGTTTACGCATCTTGCCCTTTAACCTGTGAGATTAAAATCTAGTCATTTCTAGTCATTAGAATTGAATTCGACAAACAGTGCGTCTGCCCGGTTAAGCCGGGTTTTTTCATTTTTAATAAAAATTATTGACGCTTGTCTCCCTTGTCTGTCTCATGTTGTTTATTGCATTTCCCTGGTTAAACCAAGTTTTTTGAGGTTTTTTATAATTTGTACTTTGATATATATGATTTTTGTGATGATTGGCACTTAACTATTGACTAATAAGCCTAGACCGTTGACCATAGCCTTTGACAAGTTACAACGGACAAATGACTAATCGAAAGCAAGTTTGCATTATTTTGGGTACTCGTCCGGAAGCGATTAAACTAGCTCCGGTGATTCAAGTTTTCCAAAAATGTTCAGATTTTGAGTCCCAAGTAATTTTAACTGGACAACATCGGGAAATGGTTGAGCAGGTCATGGAACTGTTTAATATCAAAGCAGATTATGACTTGGAAATTATGCAAGCTCGGCAATCTTTAAATGATATTACTTGTCGCAGTTTACAAGGTTTAGAAGCATTATTCCAGCAGAAAAAACCCGATTTAGTGGTGGTGCAGGGAGATACTACCACGGCTTTTGCCGCAGCTTTAGCAGCTTTTTATCAAAAAATTCCTGTTGGTCACGTAGAAGCAGGGTTGAGAACTGATGATATATTCAATCCTTATCCAGAAGAAGCTAATCGGCGGTTAATTTCTCAAATTACTCAGCTGCACTTTGCACCCACTCCTTGGGCTGTAGAAAATTTGCAGCGTTCTGGTGTTTTAGGTGAAATTCACTTGACTGGGAACACTGTAATTGATGCTTTGTTGAATGTTGCAGCAACCCAAGTTAGCTGTAATGTACCAGGCTTAGATTGGAATTCATATCGTGTTTTGTTAGCAACGGTGCATCGTCGGGAGAATTGGGGAGAACCACTAGAAGCGATCGCTGCTGGATTTTTACAAATTTTAGACAAGTTTCCCGATACAGCATTGCTGTTACCATTACACCGCAATCCAACGGTGCGAGTACCATTACAACAACTTTTAGGAAATCATCCGCGAATTTTCTTGACAGAACCTCTCGATTATGGTGAACTGGTGGGAGCAATTGGGCGATCGCACCTTTTACTGACTGATTCTGGTGGATTGCAGGAAGAAGCCCCCAGCTTAGGAAAACCAGTACTGGTTTTAAGAGACACCACAGAAAGACCAGAGGCTGTTACAGCCGGTACCGCCAAACTTGTGGGAACTGAGAGTGCAAATATTTTTGCAGCTGCTAGCGAATTACTCAGCGATCGAGCTGCATATCAAGCAATGGCAAATGCTATTAATCCTTTTGGCGACGGTCATGCAGCAGAACGCATCTTGCAGATTGTCCAAAATTATTTGGGTCTTTGATTATCAATATCAATTTAGTAGCCTAAATTAAATAAAATTCTCAGTTTTTAATTTATTAGGGTGCATTCTTCAATGCTGTCAAGCAACTAAAGCACTCTTGTATAGTGCGTTACCTCCATAATGTGCTATATGAGAATGCTAATTTATGCGAGGATAATATACCGAGAGGCAGAAGGCAGGAGGCAGAAGGGAAAAGCTAGTTTCGATCGCGGCTTTAAAATTTTGTATTTTACATTTAATTATGTCTATTTACTTATAAGCCTAGAAACCCAGATCGAATTTAGCTTTCTGAATGGGTGAATTTTAAATTTTGAATTCATGGCAGAGATTTCTAGTTCCCCAAACATTAAGCTCCTTGACATATTAATTGCATAATTAAGGCGGGCTTTTCGGCCCACCCCACAAGAATTTTATGAGATTTAGATATGTGAGCTAGACGTGGAATAGTTCATTAAATACCCAAGGCTAATCTCGTTTCGGGGCCTACGACACCATCTACAAGTAAACCTTTACTTGCTTGAAAGTTTCGTACTTGACGAACAGTTTCTGGGCCGTAAATTCCATCAATTCTCAGGTTACCTAAAGCTGTTTGAACGTCTCTGACAAGCTGACCTCTGGAACCAGGGGTGAGAATAAATGAACCACCAACCCCACCAGGTCTACTGGTAGTGGGACTATTAGGTTTATCGCCAACCCATCGGGCAAAAACATATCTACCTGTAGAAAGCCTAGCAAAACCGTTTTCATATCCTTCAATTGCTGGAAGTGGCGCTCCATTTTTTACACAGTCTACATAAGAATAGTTAACGCTTGGGCCTGTCCGAATACGTAGACAACTGCCGTTAGTTCTGACATATGCTGCCGAAGCTATTTGAATTTGGCTGACAGCAATAAGTAATACACCAACACCAGCTAAAGCTAACCAAGCGGAAGATTTAAGAAGTTTTTTCCAATTGAATTTAGACTTAAAATAATTGTATTTGCTGTTTGTGGATACCTTTTTTTTAGTAATAACCACAGAAGATTTCAGAGGTTTTTGCCAACTAAATTCAGGTTGAGGAAGTTTATATTCAATGTTTCTAGATGCTTCTTCTTGAGCAATAAACATGTGGGAATAAGCAAGATATTCCATAATGCGCTCCTGTATATCAAAAAATGAGTGCTGACAGAGAATTACTTGGCTTTTCTCTGTATTTATTCTTAGTATATTTTATAGCAATTCCTATAAAATATCCTCGACTTATTTAAGAAGTCGGGGATCTGAACATCCACAACCCAGCAGAATTAATCCGATAGACCACTAGCTTGCTGTGCTAATGCCGCAGTAGCATCTATAAACATAAACATTTATTAAGGCTTAATTTAGAAGAATCTTAAGACTTTCTGATATACTACTGTAATTGGACTGATTTATCGTAGTATGCACTGAGGCTAAAAAAGTCCATATCTACGAAAACTTGATAAAAGCAAGTATTTTGTATTACATTTTTGGACTTTTTATTGCTCCAATTTGGCTTACTTATCCGATCTATCTACGTAAGAATGAACAGGTATATTGTTTTAATACTTACTGTGCATTGCTTTAGCGGAGTTTAACGGATAAAGATTTTGCGGAGTTTTTTATATTGGCTGATTGGCAGAATAGCGTTATTTTTAGACAAAAGATCTGTATGAGAAAAATTTTGCGATCGACATCTACTCAAAATTAGCATAATGCAAACTTTACAGTCTTTTGAATCCAGAAATTTCCGTCTATTTTTTAGCGGGCAAATGACATCTATGATTGGTAGTTTTATGGCAGAAACTACTACCGCATGGTTAGTTTACTCTCTAACAAACTCAGTAGCTTTGTTAGGATTGCTTGGCTTTATCAGCCAATTTCCTCATTTGATAGTTAGTCCTTTAGCGGGTGTTTGGATAGAAAGGTCTAATCGACGTACTATTTTAATTACTGCTCAATTTACAATGATGATTGTTTCGCTAATTTTAGCAGTACTCGCCTTAACAGGAGTAATTAATATATGGCATATTATCGGTGCAAGTATATTACAAGGTTTAATTGCTAGTATTGAAACACCTACTCGCTACGCCTTCATAGTGGACATAATTAAAAAAAAAGAAGATATCGCCAATGCAACGGCTTTACATTCTTCTTTACTTAGTGGTTCAAGGATTGTAGCGCCAGCGATCGCAGGTATAATAATTGCGAATCTTTCCCCTGGTCACTGTTTTTTAATTGATAGTATTAGTTATATTGCCGTGATTTTTGCTTTGCTAGCAATTCGGTTTGACAAGCCACTAATTTTGCAAAAAAATCATCAGCATAATATCTGGCAGGATTTAAAAGAAGGCTTTACTTATGCTTATGAATTTTTGCCTATTCGGTACATTTTGCTATTGATAGCATTGTTCAGTTTTATGGGAATGCCGTATCTCAGAATTATGCCTGTTTTTGCTGTTGAAATTCTGCATGGAGATTCTAGCACCCTCGGTTGGTTGACAGGAGCATCGGGATTTGGAGCATTATGTGGTGGTATTTATTTGAGTTATCGAACAAGTGCAATAGGACTTGAAAAAATTACTGCGATCGCACCTGTTATATTTGGCATAGCACTAATTACTTTTTCGCTCTCAAATAATTTTTGGTTTTCTTTAATGACCATTACAATAGTTGGTTGTGGTTATATCTTAGAATACTCATCAAGCAATGCTGTTTTACAAACAATATCAGAAGATGAAAAAAGAGGTCGAATTATGAGCCTCTATAATATGTTTGTCATGGGAGTAATACCTTTTGGGAATTTATTCATAGGTGGATTAGCAAGTATATCCAATGCGAAATTTGCTTTAATATTTGGAGCAATATGCTGTATTTTTGGCTCGATTGTTTTTTATATAAAACTACCAAAACTAGAAAAATTATTGCGTCAAACATCTATTAAAAACACCATAATTATGGAATAATCTTTTTAAGATAAAATATCAAAAAACTCTTGCGTTGAATTGAAAATTGATACAAGGATATGAAGTACAACCAACTTGGCAATAGTGATTTAAAAGTTTCTGAAATTTGTCTGGGCACTATGACCTATGGACAGCAAAATACTATTGAAGAAGCCCACCAACAGCTAGATTATTCTATTGGTGAAGGAATCAATTTTATTGATGCGGCTGAGATGTATCCAGTACCTACAAGTGGTGAAACTTATGGATTAACTGAAACTTACATCGGCGAATGGTTAAAGCATCAACAAAGAGATAAAATTATTGTCGCTACTAAAATTGCCGGGCCTGGTAGAGGCTTTAAATGGGTACGCGGAGGAGCCAAAGCAATTGACCGCGATAATATCAAACAAGCTGTAGATGATAGCCTCAAAAGATTACAAACAGACTATATAGATTTGTACCAAATTCACTGGCCTGATCGCTACGTGCCACGATTCGGACAAACAGTTTTCGATCCTACTCAAGTAGGCGAAACAGTTCCCATCGCCGAACAGCTAGAAGTTTTCCGCGATGTCATTAAAGCAGGTAAAATTCGCTATATCGGTTTGAGTAATGAAACTCCTTGGGGAGTCACCCAGTTTAGTAACATTGCCAAACAGTTAGGATTGCCCAAAGTTGTTTCGATTCAAAATGCTTACAATTTACTCAATCGAGTATTTGACGGACACTTAGCAGAAGCAGTTTACTACGAAGAAATTGGGTTACTTGCTTATAGTCCTTTGGCGTTTGGCTTCCTCACTGGCAAATATTTAAACGGCAAACCAGAGAAAGCAAGAGTAACTTTGTTTGAAAACTTTGGTCAGCGGTATCTGAAACCAAAAGTAAGCGAAACAGTAAAAGCTTATGTGGACATTGCCAAGCGCTATCAACTGAGTCCAGCACATCTAGCTTTAGCATTTGTGCGGAGTCGTTGGTTTGTAGCTAGCACAATTATTGGTGCCACAACACTCGAACAACTCAAAGAAAATCTCGAAAGCGTTCATGTAGTTCTGGACAAAAACATTTTGGAAGAGTTAGATAAAGTTCACGCACAGTCTCCCAACCCAGCGCCGTAAGGGTGCGGAGATAGGGAGATGGGGGGACGCGGGGACGCGGAGAAAAATTAATGACAAATGACCAATGACCAATGACTACTCTGCAAAGATAGTTTAACTAGACATTTACCAGGTAGGACATGACTTTTACAGCAACGTTGGTTGACCAAAATACTATTCGTCGTCGGGGTACAGGTTTAAAAGCTTACAACCCTGAAAAAGCCTTCAAAGGATACACACTTTTTACGCCTCTGACCGGTCAAGGTGAAGTTTATCTGTTGAATCTGGAAGGAGAAGTAGTACACCAGTGGAATCTGCCATATCCGCCAGGGTTATATGGTTATCTCTTGCCTAATGGCAATCTGTTTTATAACGGTAAGACTCCAGCAGAGGAACCACTACGTTTTGCTTTGTGGGCTGCATTCAAAAGCGGCGTTGTTTTAGAAGCAGATCCCAAGGGGAATATTATCTGGGAATATAAGCATCCAGACCACCATCACGACGGACGTAGGTTAGCTAATGGCAACACAATTATCCTAGCTATTGAAAAAATACCCCAGCCTTTGGTTCCCCAGATTAAAGGCGGCGTACCAGGTACAGAACCGAATGGTGATATGTATGCTGATGTGCTTTATGAAGTAACTCCAGCTGGTGAAATTGTTTGGACTTGGCACGCCTGGGAACATCTCGACCCAGATAAATTTACGATTACTCCCCAGGATCATCGACACGAATGGACTCACGGAAATACTGTAGGCGAACTAGCCGACGGCAACATTATTGTCAGCTTTCGTAATATATCTACAGTTGTCATTATCGATCGCCAAACCGGAAAAATCATCTGGACGCTAGGAGATGACGTACTAGCACAGCAGCATTTTCCCAACGAATTAGCTAACGGTAATATCTTGATTTTCGATAATGGCGCACATCGCCGTCACATCGCTCTCAATTTCTCCCGCGTGATTGAAGTCAACCGTCAAACGAAACAGATAGTTTGGGAATATACCGATAGCCCTCCCCAAAATTTCTTTAGTTCCTACATATCAGGAGCGCAACGTTTAGCAAATGGCAATACCTTAATTACAGAAGGTGCCTATGGCCGGATATTCGAGGTGACAACTACAGGAGAAATTGTTTGGGAATACATCAACCCACATTTTGCTTCTCGGAATATTCCAGGTGAGAAATCGCCTGTCAGTCGTGGAGAACAAAATACAGTTTTCCGCGCCTTCCGTTATGCACCAGAAGAAATACCCTGGCTTTAAGGGTATTGGGAACTGGGGAGGTGGGGAAGTCGGGAGATGGGGAGATGGGGGGATGGGGGGAAAGAAGAATTACTTTCTCTCGGTCGGTGAATCTGGGCTTCGCTCAATTTCCGCAAAGGCGAACCGCATCTGGCCACCTCCCCATCTCCCCATCTCCCCACCTCCCCATCTCCCCACCTCCCCATCTCCCCACCTCCCCATCTCCCCACCTCCCCACCTCCCCATCCCCCTCATCTCCGTCAAAATTTTATCTACGAAGGAACTTAAAATGGCTGAAATCAAACTATACAGTGCAGTTGTTTGTCCTTATGCTCACCGTACCCGCTTGGTACTTCAAGAGAAAGGCATTGATTTCGATTTGATTGAGATTGATTTGCAGAATCGGCCGGAGGGCTTTACGAAGGTTTCGCCCTATGGCAAGGTACCGGCTATTACTCATAATGATGAGCGAGTTTGGGAGTCAGCAATCATTAACGAGTATCTAGATGAGGTATTTCCTAATCCACCGCTGTTACCCAGCGATCCTATTGCTAGGGCGCAGGCTCGCATCTGGATTGATTTTGCTAATACCAGGTTTGTTTCTGCTTTTTCTGACCTGCTGCGAAGTTCAGATGTCCAAAAACAAGAAGAAGCTAAGCAGCAATTATACAAACACTTGGAATTTATTGAAAACGAAGGTCTAGGAAAACTATCTGGTGAAGGCCCCTACTGGTTTGGTGAGTCCATCAGTTTGGTAGATTTGACCTATTTTCCCTGGTTTGAACGCTGGGGCGCACTCAAGGAGTATCGTGGTTTTAGTTTACCCGCAGAATTCACGCGTCTGAAACAATGGAAGCACGCCCTCAAAGAGCGCGAGTCTGTAAAAGCGATCGCTAACCCTAAAGAATTTTACATCCAGCGATATGCAAAATTCGCTGCACCTACTCCTGTTGGTGTTTAATCAATAAGGTTTAGTAACGCATATTAACCTGAATTCGGCGAACTTCTCCCTATCTTGAACTAAAGCTCAAATCTGTCCCTCTCCGACTCGCAGAGGGACAATTTTTTATAGTGTGACTTATATCAAGTTTGGATGATTAGTTATTATTGCAGTCTCTAAATATATTTTTATCTTGACCTATTGATAGTCATAGCTAATTCGATCGCTAAATAAGCGATCGCCATTTGCAAATATTAATATATCGAGCGTGCAACTAAACTTTACCAAAGTAAAGATGAAGAATAAAGCCACGCATCTGGAAACGCAGTCAGTAAGGCTAATTCATAATTAGTAGCAGTATTTTTAGTTCAAAACTATTAACATTCTGCAAACTTTTTCAACTTCAAATAGCTCTAAAATCCTACTAGTAAATATTTGAAAAAGCTAGTCTTCAGATCTCAATACGCTTAGGTTAAGCCTTTTTTCCCTGCTTCCCCTGCCCGAACAGATAAATTTTCTTAACTCAACTGCATAGCTTTATGTTTGCAATCGTATATTGCTCAACATTTGCCAAATTAACATTCAACTAATGAAATGTAGCTCAGGAGGAAAATTATGGTTAACTCGATCGCACGCGAAGAAACCGTTCTTGAAGAAGCAGTAGAAGCATTCAAGGCAAGCTTGCGGGGTGAGTTGTTGGGCCCTGCCGATGCGGGCTATGACAATGCCCGTAAGGTCTACAATGGCATGATTGACAAACACCCCCGTCTGATTGCACGTTGTGTAAATGTGGCGGATATCATAGCATCTGTAAATTTTGCCCGCGAACACAATCTGCTGCTTGCGGTTCGAGGCGGCGGCCACAATGGTGCGGGTTTGGGAATTTGCGATGGCGGCTTGGTTATCGATCTCTCACCTATGAGAGGCATTCGCGTCGATCCTGTAGCGCGTACAGTGCGGGTTGAAGGTGGCTGTACCTGGGGAGATGTGGATAGTACAACTCATGCATTTGGTCTAGCTGTGCCCAGTGGGATTATCTCTTCTACTGGCGTTGCTGGGTTGACATTGGGTGGCGGACATGGCTATCTGACTCGCAAGTATGGTCTGACCATTGACAATCTTCTAGAAGCAGACTTAGTGCTGGCAGACGGTCGTTTTGTTACCGCCAGTGCCCAAGAGAATGAGGATCTATTTTGGGCGATTCGTGGCGGTGGAGGTAACTTTGGCGTTGTCACTTCATTTTTGTTCAAAGCGCATCCAGTTAACACTGTCTATGCTGGGCCGACGTTGTGGCACTTGGATCGAGCTGCCGAGGTCATGCAGTGGTATCGGGAGTTCATTATCAATCAGCCGGAAGATATGTATGGCTTCTTGGCTTTGCTGAAAGTACCACCAGGGCCGCCTTTCCCAGAAGAACTGCATACTAAGACAATGTGCGGGATTATTTGGTGCTACACTGGAGCGCCGGAGGAAGTAGAAGAAGCATTCCGACCGATTCGCGACCTTGCTCCAGCATTTGAACACATTGGTTCAATACCCTATCCTGCTTTGCAAAGTATGTTCGATGGATTGATGCCATCAGGGTTGCAGTGGTATTGGAAGGGCGATTTTGTTAACGAGTTGAGCGATGAAGCGATCGCCCTACATCTCAAACATGGTTCGCAGATCCCAACATTGCTTTCAACTATGCACTTATATCCTATTGATGGCGCAGCACATCGAGTCGGCAAAAATGATACCGCTTTCAGTTACCGTGACGCCAAGTGGTCAGCGATCGTGGCTGGCATCGATCCAGATCCCGCAAACGCAGACAAGATAACCGCTTGGGCAAAAGAATATTGGAATGCATTGCATCCTTATTCCTGTGGCGGAGCCTACGTTAATTTTATGATGGAGGAGGGTCAAGAGCGAGTCCAAGCTACTTACCGCGACAATTACGAGCGTCTGCTGGCGATCAAGAAAAAGTACGATCCAACCAACCTGTTCCGTGTCAATCAAAACATCAAGTAAAATCGGCAGTTAAAAACCACATACCAGCCGCCTCAAGTAGTTGCAAAACGGGGAAAAGGAGGGCTTAGTTCCCTCCTTTTTAAGGAGGGTTAGGGAGGATCGAATTTTAAGTTAAATTCACCAAATTCGGCCGCAATTTATCCTGAATTCTGACTTGTGACTTCTGAATTCTTGTTCATAAATCTAGCTATTGCTAGATGTTCCAATTTTATTAAAGGCTATAATCTACATCTGTTGCACCGAGAGATTAACTTGTGGATGCCATATTAGAACGATCGCACGAATTAAAACAAGCCTTAGTTGATTTCGTCCTTGACGCAGAAGGCGAACTCGCACAAGCACTGGAAACTTACGCAGCCGAGCAGTTGCGCCGTGGAAGTGGCGATAGTACGCAGCAGGACTTAATCGTCGATAGGTTTATCACAGAAGGAAAAGTCGGCGAACGCTCACCATTAGAGTTGTTTCTCGAAAGTCATCCAGATTTAGACCAGAGCGATCGCAGCTTGATCGACAGTTGGCATCGTAGTTTTATTGGCTTATTTGCCATTACTAACATCCTACCTGATGGCTTTGAATTAACCAACTGGCTAACAGATAAACACTACATTGTCAAGGCAAACAATCCTCAAACATTACAGGCAATATCTCGTTTAAAAGTTGGAGAAATTTTACTAACTCGGATTTCTCCTGTTACCAATAACTATTGGATATTTTCTGGCCCTTACACACTCATGGGTAAATTGGGTAAACCAAAACTTGCTGTAGCAATTGGCAATTTTAAAGAGAACTATAAAAGTAATCTTTACAGCGATGCTCCCGAATTGCTAGAGGAAGCTTGGGAATCGGTAGCCCAGTATCATCAACAGTTTATCGAATTTTTTGGTACTGATGAGATTACATTACCCGGTTATCAACTGAATAAAAAAATAGCAGAATTCCAAGAAATAATTACTGAGAAAAGCTTGGCAGCAGCCGGGATCGATACTTCTAAATCTCTGGCAGAAGTGGCAGAAGAAGCTGGTATTGACGATGAAGAAATCAAAGCAGCAGCAGCAGAATTGGGTGCTGATTCCAACGCAGTTTCTCAGATATTTGACAACAAAAAGGGCAATAGCAAAATGGTAATGCCCAAAGTTGATTTACCGCCTGAACTCAAGAAAGCAGAACACGTCACGGCTCTTTCTCATCCTCGTTGGGGGCAAATGTTTTTACCAACATATACTAAGGTACAAACCATTTTATCAGCACAAGATTGGCAAAGTGTTGAAGGGGCTGAAAAACTAATTCGTTTCTATCTTGAAGATAAAAGTATTAATGCCTTTATTTGGCATCGATTAGCGCAACAATATCCAACTCAATTAGAAAGTGTGTTGCAAGCATTTTTGCAACGTCCAGATTTTCGGCTTGAAAGTGACTTAAACCCTCTTTTGCAAGAATTCAACAAACCTATTGAGCCAGAGTTACCAGAAATTGCTAGCGTACCCATACATCTGCACAACTTATTTCAAGAAGCATTAGGAGAAGTGAATAAATCTAAGCCTAAGAGTAAGGGGCAACAAAAGTCAGGCAAGGGTTTTCAAAGAAGTTAGCATAAAGCAGAATTTAGGAGTCAGAATTCAGGGAGCAACAATTTCAAGGTGCGTTGCACTGCGTGACAACACACCCTACATCAAATTTATATTTTTTCATCTACATCGAATTTTTCTTGCCGACTTACTATGTATTTAAAGTTCAGAATATATAAGCTGAACAATTTGATCTACAATTTCTTCTGGATTCTCAAACTTGACTATAAATCGATCGAAACCAGCATTCAAAGCCTTATGCTTTGAGACTTCCCGTGTATAAGAAGTAACGGCGATCGCAGGCAACTCTCTTATAAATTGGCAAGGATGTACTCTAATTTGCTCAATTAACCAATTTCCATCATGGCCAGGCAATCTCATATTGCACAGCAAAATATCGGGATGAAGGGTTTCGACTAAAGCCAACGCTTGTTCTGCATCGGGTAAAGCAATCACCTCTGCACCAGCTGTTTCCAAAATGAAGGTGAGCAAATCTTCAATCTCTGGTTCATCTTCTACCAATAAGATCGAGATTCCAACAAGGTTATGGAGCGAATTTAACTTAGTTTCTTGATTGGTTGTTCGATCCGTTGCCATAGCTTTATATTATTGCCTGCTATAGTCTGCTATTTCTATTGCAACGCATTGAGCCGAATAAGTGTTCACCCTAAATACACAGACTTGGGGTGAAAAAGTCTATCAAAAAAACTTATGGCATCTTGTCTATTGCCTTTCTCGATAAGCGTGAGGTACAAGGTAGGGGCGCATAGCTATCATTGATGTCAACTTAAGCCCAAAGCTTTGTTCCACAGCCGTTTACCCCACCCCTCAATCCCTTCCCCTTAGCAAGGGGAGGGGAGGTTTTGTGTCAGCAAAGCCGGGGTGGGGTAACGCGGATCTTGATGGGAAGTGAGTAGAACTCGCTCATTACATTTTCATCAGGGTTTCACGTTAAGTTGACACGTATGCATAGCTATGCGCCCCTACAAATTTCTGTACCTCATGTGATTGGGAACCGCTATATTCCCTTTTAATCATTACCGATTTCCACCCTGAGTTGAAACTGTCAACACTTGGGGTGGCGTAGCATCGGGTGGATAGAGGAAGTCTACTTCTACTAAAGAGCGATCGCCAGCTTTCATATTTAATGAAACTAAGGGTTCTCCTGGTTGACCCCGCTTTTGTACTAAATGGACAAACTCTGTTTTTGGCTGATTTTGCTCGTCTTTATAACGTATCCTTACTGTCCCTCGAAAGAAGACTTGACGCGCTGGCGTACTCAAAAAGTGTAACCCTGGCTGAACTAACCGGTCTTCTTTCAGCGGAGTTTGTATCGATACACTCACAGTTTGAGGACTTTGAGTATTGTTATATAACGGCAACTTCAGACTATATTGAATTCCATAGTTACCATGTGCGCGATATGCAGTGTCAGGATAGCGCACCAGCATCTTAGCACTTTGAATTTGATTAGTTCCTAAGGTACCACGATGCAGGGTACTCAGGGCATAGGAAAACATTTGACCGGGTTGGGGAATAGTTAAATACCTAGCTTTAGGATTATCTACTAATAAGGCTCGCCATTGGGTACCAGCAACCACTCCAGCAACGCGCCCGTAAATTATTGGTTTGTCAGTTTCTTCTAAAGGAGTGGGGATTTTATCCCGTGGGGTGGACAAATCACCATTATTTAGTAAATTTTCCCATTCTTCCAAAGTAGGGGCACGTTCGCTACCATCAGGATTTGTCGGGGCGAACATGGCTAGGCTAGCTGCATAAACGGTGTTACTACTTTGCAACCGTATCAAAGTAGACCGACCATTGAGAGGCGGCGTCAATCCCTGCACCGGAATTGGTAAATTTAGTAACATCCGACTTTGCCCTGGTGGAATTTCAATTTGGGCAGGGAAAATATTTTGTCGTTGTCCTCTTAATATATCAGTCATCACGCGATCGCCAGGGCCGGCAAAAATTTTTCCTAAAGGATTTTGGGTAAAGGATGGTAACTCAATAAATGGTGCATCGGGTTGGCTTAAATAACTCGCCGCCTGCAAAATATTTACTTTCACCGGCTGCGAAGTAGGGTTATGCAAAATTATCCCCAGATAAAGAGAACGTAAATTTTCTGGTGGTTCAGCTCTCGCTACATGGTGAGCAAAAATATCAAATCGTCCTCGAAAGGGAAAATTCAGATGCGCTGTGGGAAATTTTTTGTCTTTTGATGGAAAAGTTGAAAGTAAAATTCCTTCTTTTAATACCAATTCTGGACTATTGCTGTTAAAAGTTGGCACCGCATCCAACTTACCTGGTAAAGGACGCACTTGCTGTGATTGCACCACTTCTTGAGGCGGTGGTGTAACAGGTGTGGATTGGGCTATGGGAGAAATCAGTAAAAACGGCAACATATACTTAGGTAAAACTTTGAACATACAGACACTAACAACTTGATGAAAGTGCCAGATTGTTAATAATTAATAAGAAATCGGCAACAATGCCACTCAAATTTTCTGGATTTAGAACCGGAACGTGAACAAAGATACAACGCATTGGTAGTTTATTTTGCTTTAAGTAGTCTAGGACGCAATAGTAAAGACCTTCGCAAACAAATTTACCGCAGTCGTGGCTAATGTCAATTGCCGCTGCTTCGGCGACTAATTTTTCTAAATCAACATCTGTGTGCAAAACACTTTCACCAGAAGTGGCGGTTAATTCTACACTTAATTTTGTGCGACTGGCAGCCATGCCACAACAGATGATGTAATCAGGTTGGATTGCATTGATTTTTTCAATTACCAGGGAACTGGCCTGTTGCACATCTACGGGTAACGACCGCAAGAAAGTTAAATCATGGGAAATCAACTGAAGTTTCGTAACTTCTATTAATAAATCATCAGATGAATTTGATTGTTGATCGCTCAGCCAAGTGTCAAAAGAAGTTAATAGAATTCTTTTCTGCATAACAAATATTATTTACAATAGGAATATTATTTAGAATAGAAAAACCCTCCATAATAATTTTACAAGGAGCAGGTAGATGCCAGTGATTGCGGTCGTAGACTACGAGATGGGAAATTTGCACTCAGTCTGCAAAGGTTTGGAAAAAGCCGGGGCAACTCCTAATGTTACTTATTCTCCAAAGGAATTAGAACAAGCAGATGCAATAGTTTTGCCGGGAGTGGGAGCATTCGATCCCGCAGTACAACATTTAAGATCGCGTGGTTTAGAACAACCGATCAAAGATGCGATCGCATCTGGCAAACCTTTTTTGGGCATCTGTTTGGGACTGCAAATTCTCTTTGAATCAAGTGCAGAAGGTATCCAACCAGGACTGGGAATTATCAAAGGAAAAGTACGGCGGTTTCGTCCCGAACCAGATATTACTATTCCTCATATGGGTTGGAATCAACTGCAAGTGACTCAGCCAAAAAGTCTTTTGTGGGAGCATTTGCCGTCAAATCCTTGGGTGTATTTTGTTCATTCCTACTATGTCGATCCTATAGAAGAGCAAATTCGTGCAGCAACCGTTACCCACGGTACTCAAACCGTAACAGCTGCCATCGCCCGCGAAAACCTGATGGCTGTCCAATTTCACCCCGAAAAATCTTCTAATATTGGATTGCAAATCTTGTCTAATTTTGTTGCTCAAGTACGGGAAAAAATTCCTGCATAATTAATTTTTGTCATTAGTCATTAGTCATTAGTCATTAGTCATTTGTGAATAAATGAAAATGGCCATTGACCATCAATATAATGTCCAATGCCCGATGCCCAATGCCCAATGAGCAATGAGTCTGAGAATTTACGGTAATCGCCAGCTAAAAACTTTACCAGGGAAAGAGACTAGACCTACTAGTGCTAGAGTAAGGGAAGCAGTCTTTAATATTTGGCAAGGGAAAATTGCAGGTTGCCACTGGCTAGATTTGTGTGCTGGTACTGGTTCAATGGGCGCAGAGGCTTTGTGTAGAGGAGCCGCCTTAGTAGTGGGAATCGAAAAATCGAGCCGAGCCTGTGCCACAATCGGTCAAAATTGGCAGCAGGTAGCTAGTGCCGAACAAGAATTTCGGGTACTGCGGGGAGATATTATTGGGCAGTTAAAAACGTTATCAGGCAAACAATTCGATCGCATCTACTTCGATCCACCTTATGCCAGTGGATTGTATGAGCCAGTTTTAGTCGCGATCGCCCAACATCAACTTTTAGATCCTAACGGCGAAATCGCAGTTGAACACGCTTCACAAGATTGGACATCGCCAGAGATTCCCACTTGGGAAATTTGCCGCCAGAAAGTTTACGGCAACACATCACTTACTTTTTACAGAATTCGGAGTCAGGCGGACGGGGGAAATGAGGGAGCAGGGGGAGCAGGGGAGGTAGGGGAGGCAGGGGAAAAGGTTAAAGGGAAAAGGGAAAAGGAATAAATTTAATCTTTCCCCTTTTCCCCGGTTGGTGAGCTTGTCGAACCATACCCTTTTCCCTTTCCCCATGCCCCATGCCCCATGCCCCATGCCCCATGCCCCAGTCACCAGCCCCTACTTTATCAGCCTCCCAGCTGGTTGGGGCGTTTGTATTGCTTATAGGCAGCGTAAAATAGTCCGCCGAGGGTGACGAAAACTAGACCAAGGACAATACCTGAGAGTAGGGGTTCAACCACTGTAAGTTTCCTCTTTGCAAATGTTCAATATTTGTTTCCCGTTTTTGATTTTACCAAATTTGGTATGAATCCTCTGCCCTAGAGGCTTTTAGGACGACTGGTCATATTAAAATTGTCTTGGTGTGCTTGCAGACACCATCAAGAACTTTTAAGCTATGTGTAGGAAATGAAAACTTTTTAGCACACCTAAACTTTTACAGCAAACCTTTTGGATAATCAGATTACCAAACCCGAAATTTTGATTCAGCGCATCATTTTATTGGCGCTGGGCATTCTGTTAGCAGTGCCCTTGGGCTTTTTTGGCGTTCACTTGGTTCAAGCCTCCGATCCTTATGTCAAGAGTGTTTTATCCCTAACAGGAAACCCAATTCAAGGACACGCTATCTTTCAAATTAATTGTGCTGGTTGTCATGGCTTGGAAGCAGATGGGCGAGTGGGGCCTAGTTTGCAAGCTGTATCGAAGCACAAGTCTCGGTATGGACTGATTCACCAAGTCATTAGTGGCGACACGCCCCCAATGCCAAAGTTCCAGCCTAGCGCCCAAGAAATGGCAGACCTTCTGAGCTACTTAGAGTCGTTGTAGACATTCGATTCTTTGGCTGCGAGATGCGTAAATTCCTCATTGAAAAAGGCAGTACATCGAATACTGCCTTTTTTAATTCGTGAAAATTTTTAATAAGTCTTTAGGACTTACGCACTGAAGCCTGAAAGTCCGATCCCCCCTAACCCCCCTTCAAAAGGGGGGGGAAAGCCTAAAGCCACCTTGAAAAGGGGGTTGGGGGATCTGAGTGCGTAAGTTCTGAGTCTTAACAAAATCTAAAAATTTCCAGATGCATTTTAACCTCTTGTTTAGAATCTGGTAGTTTTTACGTACAATCTTTGATAAAAACTTATAGAAATTGTATATTTTAAAGTATGTTAGCAAACTACTATTTAATTATTCTGAAATTGAAGTTAGCGTACCTGGCTTAGTGGGACTCAGGCAAAAGTTTCCAGTGAATCGGCTACAGCATAGCTTCTTTGACAAACAAGATATTCTTTGAAATAAATTAAAGCTAATGACTGAAGCGCTCCAAATCGGTAATCGTAAAATTGCAGCTAGCGAACTGATTTCTTTACTAGCTAGTTACCAAATGCTGCCACAATTGCAGCGGGAATTGATTGTGGATGAGGCGATTGAGCAAAGCTCGCGCTCAGCCGATGTGGCAATAAATCTGACACCTGAAGAAGTAGCCCAAGCTAAACAGCAGTTTTACGCTGAAAAACAGTTGAAAAATGAAGAAGACATCCAAGCTTGGATGGCACGTCAGGGTCTGAGTTACGAACAATTAGAAGCGGTTACTACTAGAAAGCTGAAAATTGAAAAATTTAAGCAAGCCACTTGGGGCAATAAACTGGAGGCTTACTTTTTTCAGTCCAAGTCAAAACTCGACAAAGTAATTTATTCGCTACTGCGAACCCAGGATGTGGGAATTGCTCAAGAACTTTACTTTCGCATTCAAGCAAAAGAAAACTCTTTTGCTGACTTGGCACGGGAATACTCACTCGGTCCTGAAGCCCAAACTGGCGGTTTAGTAGGCCCAGTAGAACTCAATGCACTGCATCCAGTGATGGTGCAAATGCTCTCTAGCAGTCAACCAGGTCAAATATTACCCCCTACCCGCATCGCTGAATGGTTTGTGATTTTGCGGCTAGAAAAATTTATCCCCGCACAATTGGATGAAGGTATGAAAGCCCGCCTACTGAATGAACTGTTTGAAGCTTGGTTGCAAGAACAGCAAAAACAAATGATGTCTGCACGACTAGAACAAGCTGCAACACAAACACACGAAGATGTTGAAAAACCATTAACCTAAGTATGGCCAAGAGGAAACAGGGAACTGGCGAGAGTTTCATACCCATAATTAAATAATGATGGATTGAAACTTCACCAAATTTTAATGAGTAACCGTTTCAAAGACCTTCAACTCTTTTTCTGATACACCCTGATGTTCTTTGCGCCAAGCCTGGGGAGGTAAGCCATGATGTTGGCGAAACTGGCGGGAGAAATGAGATACATCTTGATAGCCCAAGGTTTTGGCAATTTTCTCTATGGTCTGATTATTATTTTGGAGTAAGAAACGCGCTCCAGCCATACGACGTTTAACAATCCAAGAGTTAACAGTTTCTCCTGTCTGCCTTGCTACTCGATTAGTTAAGTAAGCCGGTGAGTAACCAACCGCCTCAGCTACATCACACAAAGTAATTCCTTGATGATAGTGGGCTTCGATGAAGTCGAAAACTTCTTTTAATTGGGGAATGTTAGGAAAAATTGATTTCCCAAACATAATGCTTTCTTGACAAGAGTTTTCTGCAACGCCAATACTTGCATCTTCAGCGATCGCTGTAATATTATCCTCTACAAATACTGATTTTGCAGGTTTCTCCAATTGAACTGCACACCAGTATTGGAGATTAGCTTGCTTTTGCAGTCGGCTAGCGATCGCTCTGAGCAATTCATCTAGTGTAGAAGGTTTGGTAAGATAATCATCTGCCCCCAATTCCATAGCTTTGCGAACATCTGCTTTGGTGCTACTACCAGTTAAAAAAATCAAGGGAATAATCGCTGTCACGGGATCTTGGTGTAGCGCAGTGAGAACGCTATAACCATCCATATCGGGCATCGTTATATCGCAAATAATTAAATCCGGTATATATTCTTGTGCTTTTTGAATACCAGCAAAGCCATTATCAGCACCTATCGTATCAAAACCTTTAGCGTTCAGACCTTTTAAATAAAGATTGCGTGTAACGTTATCATCTTCAATAACGAGAATTTTTTTTGACGATTGGTACATCATTTCCTCTCACCAAAACTGTTTGCGATCGATAATTGCTAGGCTCTTTCCTGAATCTGTAAAAATAAATGAGATTAATTACCTTTTTGAATAATAATTATTTTTATTCAACACTTATAACCTATAATTGATGGACTTTGATTTTATTAGTGGCAACATCACAGTAAAAGTACTACCCACACCAACTTCGCTTTCTACAAAAACTTGACCTTGATGTAAGTCTACAAGAGTTTTAAGAATCGATAGCCCTAGCCCAGTACCAGGTATATTATCGACATTACTACCTCGGAAAAATGGCTCAAATAGCCGTTCTCGATCCCCTAGCGAAATCCCAATACCTGTATCTTTTACATGGAAAATTACTTTCTCATTATTGCACGATAGCTTCAATTCAACTGCTGGATTTGAGCGAGAATACTTAATTGCATTATCGAGCAAATTCTTCAAAATTGGTTCTAATAGTTTCTTATCTATACAAGCTATTAAAGAATTATCTTGACTAACGAAATTTATCTGAACTTGGCTGACACTCATCTGCATTTGTGCAACTAAATCATCACAAAATTGAACTAGATCGAGCGGTTTCGGATCAAAATTTAGTTTCGCTGATTCTGCCTTAGAGAAAAACAGAATATCATCTAACATTTGGCCAAGTTCTTCAGTAGCTTTTTGAATGTGATCCAGTAGCGGTTGTATTTTCTTCTGTGTACGTTTGTCTACTTCTTCCTTGAGTAAACTATTAGAAAATGAAACAACATTCAATGGATTGCGGAATTGATGGCAGACCATAGAAAGAAAGCTAGCTCTAAGTTCGCTTAATTGTTTTGCTTTTTCTAAAGCTTGATTCAGGTTTAATTGTGCATACTTGTAATCAGTAATATCAATACCTGCAATCATTTCAACTGGTTTCCCACCAAAATCCAGCACTCCATCCAGCGTTGCAACTGCACAAGCTAGCCAGCGTTCAGTACCGTTTTTTGTGAGAATATTCATCTCTTGATATTCAAATTTCCCTGCTTCATCTTGGTTACGTATTTGTCTGCGTTTTTTACTTTTAATTAGTCGGCGCAAATCAAAGCCTGTTAATAGTTCTTCTTTTGTGTAGCCAGTAAGTTGCTCTACTGCTGGATTTATGTAGCAAAGCCGGGTACCTTGAATTAAGAAGGTGCTAGCATCTGTTGTTTCTGCTAGAGTCCGAAATCTAGCCGCATTGAGCCTCAATGCTTCTTCTGTTCGTTTAGATTCAGTAATGTCCCAAATACTCCAGACTCTACCAATAATTTTGCCTTCAAGCAAGTGAGGTTTAGAGTAGTGTGCAAAAATTCTGCCATCTTTTAACTCTAGAATGTCATAGCTCTCGAAATCAGATTGGCTAGATACTTCCCAAATGAGCCGATTAAAAGCTTGTGGATCTTTAAGTTGATTTTCAAAAAATGTTTTGCTTTGAGGACATTTTTTAGATAATACTAAAGACTCTGGGATCTGCCACATATCTATAAATTTCTGATTCAAGCTCAGAATATCTCCCTCAAAGTTAACTACAACAATGCCAATGGCTGTAGATTCGAGGGTAGAGCGAAGTAAAGATAGAGATGCTTCTAATTCTAGTTCTTTGGCCTTAAGTTCAGAAATTTCCTGTTGTAAATAATCTTTAGTACCCTTTAATCCGTCAGTCCATTTTTGCACGCTTAATTCTACTATTTCATCAGTTTTCTCGCGAACAAAGGCACAGCCAAATTGCATATCTTGGTCTTTGACATAGCTAATGGATATTTCTACTAAAAATATTCGACCTCCCTTTGTCCGATACCGAGATTTAAAAGTAAGCGAGTTTTGCGATTTAATATCTGACCAATTGTGTAGAAAAAAGTCTACATCTATATCAGCCAGTGTCATCGAAAGTAGTTCTTCACGCGAATACTCAGTTATCAGACATGTAGCATCATTGACGTAAAGAAACTGTGCATTTTCTCCTAAACAAAAGGCAGCATCTACAGCGCTATTGATTAGGAGGTGAGCAAAGTTCATCTGTATTTCTGGCTCTTGGGGCCACTGTGTATTGGATGTAGTCAATGTACGATCGCCAGAATTCATATCTTTAACTTGCTCCTTTTCATTAATCAGCACCATCGCTGCTAATGAGCTAGTAATTCCAATCTCCTTAAATCCTTACTCAGTGCAGTTTAGGCTGCTGACAATCAAAGTACTTTGCAGATTAGATAAAATTACTAATTAACTTTACAAAACTTATCATACCAACAAAACCTGTAAAAAGCGAACTATTTAACCATAGATACCTCAAATAATCTTGCTAGTTGGAATTTATGTTTGAATTAAAAAGCTTTTGATATGCACATCAGATTTTGACAAATCCAATCAAGATTTGTCAAAATGCTTTATTCGATAAACTTCTAAACTCTTAATCTACTAAGTTAAGAAGATATTTTATATTTAAACTATCTAATATCAGATTTAACTAGTACCGAACGACATAAATACGCTAGCCACATCGTACTTCAAACAAGCTACAAAATTGCTAAAAAACTTATAAAGAAAGCTTTTAGAATTTTGAATTCCACATAGCCTGCAAAATAGCAATCTACGCGTCGCACCTTATAGAAATACGCTAGCAGTGTAGAGTCGTTTGATTGTCAACATAAATGAATTTGCCCTGCTTAGCTGGGCTGGAATGAGCAAGTTTTTACTCATGAATTCATTTTCTTAATTTATCTTAACTTACCCTCTCAGGGATTTAACTATAGAAGAATGTGTTTAGTCATCTGTCTCAAGAAATACATTTGTATCAAACCAGCTCGGACTAAATGTTAATTTTATTACATTAGTAATTTACAAAGGCGGTGAGAAAGTCCATTCCTTCTAGGTATGGGATGCTCCCGCCGTCTTCATGGTTAGTCATTACTGTCTAAAACAATGAATATCGCAAACAAACTCAAATTTTCCGTACTCATCGCTTAGTCATCTCTCAAAAGAAATATAAAAAGTTAATAAATTATGTTTTTCTTGTTACAAACCATTGAATCAAGCTATATATAGTGACAACATAATAATCTTGGGTAGATAATGCGGGATCTAAAACCTTTTGCTACCGCAAGAGGAATTTTGAAACATCTTCTTGAGTAGAAGGCAGAAGGTAGCACTTCTCTACGAGACGCTCTTGCTAGCTTGCTTCTCCGTAGGGGTACGACTACGCTCAGTGACCAGGCAGAAGGAAAAGCCAGTGTCGATCGCAATTTTAAAGTTTTGTATTTTACATTTAATTATGCCTACCTGCTTAGAAACTTGTTTTAGCTCAAAGCCTTGCCTGGTAAAAGTTAGGATTTTTCTTTAAATAAATGAATTAAACAGTGAGAAGTAAGTCAGCTTCATTAAACTAAACTATGTAAATCTTTGTAATGAAAAACGCGAAAAGCTTTCTAACTTATCTATTTAGACTTTAATCTTATTGATATAGTGATGTTTATTTCCAACCAACTTGTTTAGCGATCGCCAAGCTGTTGTGGTTTAGCTGATAGATAAGCGAAAACAGATTTGATGTAAATCAAAAGAGTTTTCATGGTAAATGTAGCGATGTAACTAATAAGCGATCGCCAGATATTAATCGTCCAAAGTAGATAAGTAAATATTGTAGTTATCGCCACAAAAGCGAAAGATTTGATATGGAAATCGAAAGATTTTTCATTGCAGATTAGTCTAGATTACATTAGATCTCATCAGTTATTTATCTTTGCATCTGCTAAATCTGAAATAACTACCGTAACGATCGCAATAGAAGCGAAAAATTTGACACGCTCATCAAAAGATATTTGATTGCACATCTGTATTTATCTCATCTATTGTGATTTGTATAAGCACAGCCTGATTGCTGTATGATTTTGCAAAAAATTTTTGGTAGTCCACTCACAAGTATCAATCAGCAGCAATCAACCGTTCCTAATATCGACAAAGCTTGGTGATAAGTGTAAAGATGCAGATTTCTTTGTATTGAATATTTCCAGCGCTGTGATTGTAGACGAAACAGCCCTTGTGTAAATTTAATGTAATTACCCCAAAGCAATGAGTCAAAATTATACAGCTTCAAATTCTCCAATTGCGAGTGAGCCATACAACGAATTTCCATCAAACAAATATGGAGAATCTGTATCTGAGGTTTCCCATCAGGTTGATGAATCAGAGAAGAATGGGGAAATTCAGCCTTTTTTCTACAATGAAACGCCGCCAACGCTCTCAGTTGCAGATGCGATCGCCCAGATGTTGGTGGATTTGGGAGTAAACTACGCCTTTGGTGTCGCTGGCGGTGCGATGGCCAGCCTTTGGGGTGCCCTATCAAATAGCAACATACAGGTGTTGAACTTCCGCCATGAAGCGGGAGCGGCCTTTGCAGCCACAGAGGCTTACTTTGCTAGCGATCGCCCCAGCGTCGTCTTTACTACAGCAGGCCCCGGTATTACCAACGCCCTCACCGGCTTATTTGCGGCTCGTGGCGAAGGTGCAAAGGTAATTTTGCTGTCGGCTTGCACCTCCGCACCACAACGCGGACGTTGGGCAATTCAAGAAACCAGTACCTACACATTACCCAGTGGGGGAATTTTTACCCCAGGTGCGTTATTCAACTATGCGATCGGCATTGAATCTGCGGCTCAACTTCCGCAGATTTTTCGTAAATTAGCCCTAGCTTTAGCGCAACCAGGGGGATTTGTCGCTCATTTGAGCATTCCCACCGCCGTGCAGACAAGCTTAGTTGAAGGTTTAGCCTTTCCCAAGTTAGATGTTTCTCGTTCTGGGGTAACTCCTTCTAGTGAAGCGATCGCTAAATCTGTAGAGTTATTATCATCTGGCCCCTTTGCCATCTGGGTGGGTTTCGGCGCCCGTGACGCAGCAGACGAAATCCGTCAACTCGCTGAAAGAACTGGAGCAGCCGTCATGTGTTCGCCCCGCGGTAAAGGCATCTTTCCTGAAGATCATCGGCAATTTGTAGGTGTCACCGGTCTAGGCGGTCACGCTTCCGTCTTGACTTACATGGAAGAACAACCTCCACTACACACACTCGTATTAGGAACCCGTCTTGGCGAACCGACTTCCTTTTGGAGTTCGGCGCTAGTTCCCCAAAGAGGCTTTATCCACGTAGATATTGACCCAGAAGTGCCGGGTGTAGCTTATCCACACGTTGAAACTTTCGGGGTTCGGTCTGACATCAAAACTTATCTCCAAGAATTGTTGCAGCACTTACCAAATACTCCTCTTGCACATTTGTCCTTTCCTCGTCCGGAACGCCAAGCCATCGCACCTGCACCAGAAGTAGACTATCCAGTGCGTCCAGAAGTATTGATGGCAGCAATTCAAAAGATTGTTGTTGAGGGTAGCGATGCCATAGTTATGGCAGAGTGTGGGAACTCATTTACTTGGTCAACGCATTTATTAGAATTTGCCCAAGCCAATCGTTACCGAGTCAGCACCGGAGTGGGAGCAATGGGACACGCCGTCACAGGAGTGTTGGGTGCGGCACTGGCGAACAATACCAAAGCCGTGGGTATTGTCGGCGATGGTGCAATGCTGATGAATAACGAAATCAGCACAGCAGTGAAATACAAAATTCCGGCGATTTGGATAGTACTTAACGATGCACGTTACAACATGTGCCATCAAGGGATGAAAATCTTGGGATTAAAAGGTGCCGATGCAACACTTCCACCAACAAACTTCGCCATGATTGCGCGGGGGATGGGAGCAGAAGCGATCGTAGTTGTCAGAGAGTCCGATATTGAACCAGCATTAGAACAAGCGATCGCTTCAAATGTTCCTTTTCTGATTGATGTTGTCATTGATGGCGATCGTCTAGCACCCTCCGGCGGACGTAATAAGAGTTTGGCAGCGCAAGGAATCAAATCAAATCCCGCTCAAACTCCAGCTAAACCAGTTTCGTTTCCCTTAGTTTGATTTACCAATTCGTAATTCTTAATTGAGAAACTCAAATGGCGAATTTTAGAGAATTGGTATACCTTCGTTGTTCAGAGTATCAAACTAGAAGCCCACACTAATCAACCCAAAATCAATATTGAGAAACCAAAATGCTGCTCTTTGAAACTGTTAGAGAAATGGGTCACGAACAAGTTCTTTTTTGTCATGGTAAAAATCCAGAAATTAAAGCGATTATTGCTATCCATGACACGAGTTTGGGGCCAGCAATGGGAGCTACGAGACTGTTTCCTTATGTTAGTGAAGAAGCTGCTTTAAAAGATGCCCTACGTCTCAGCCGGGGAATGACATATAAAGCTGCATGTGCCAACATTCCCGCTGGTGGAGGAAAAGCAGTTATTATTGCTAATCCAGAAAATAAAACGGATGATTTGTTGAGAGCTTACGGACGTTTTGTCAACAGTATCAATGGACGTTTTATTACTGGACAAGATGTAAATATTACTCCTGATGATGTGCGGACAATCGGCCAAGAAACTCAATATGTTGTTGGACTATCAGAAAAGTCCGGCGGCCCTGCTCCCATAACATCTTTAGGAGTTTTTCTAGGAATTAAAGCCGCTGTCGAGTTTCGCTGGCAAACTAAAAGACTTGATGGTTTAAAAGTAGCAGTTCAAGGTTTAGGAAATGTAGGTAAAAATCTCTGCCGTCACCTACACGAACATGATGTTCAGCTTTTTGTCACGGATATAGACCCAGCAAAAGCAGAAGAAGTCAAACAGCTTTATGGCGCAACTGTTGTAGAACCATCCGAAATTTATTCTGTTGACGTAGATGTTTTTGCTCCTTGCGCTTTAGGAGCAATTCTTAATAGCCATACAATTCCTTTTCTCAAAGCTAGTATTGTTGCTGGTGCAGCCAACAATCAACTAGAGAACGAGCAGTTACACAGCCAAATGCTTGTTAAAAAAGGAATTCTTTACAGCCCTGATTATGTAATTAATGCCGGAGGGCTAATTAATGTTTACAACGAAATGATTGGCTATGACGAAGAAAAAGCCTTAAAGCAAGTCCATAACATTTATAACACATTATTAGCAATTTTTGATATTGCTAAACAGCAGGGAATTACTACTAACGATGCTGCTAAACGATTGGCAGAAGACAGAATTGCAAGGGGTAGGAGCAAGACAAATAAGGCGATCGCAGCGTGAATAAGAATACAGAATTTAATTCTGAATTATTGATTGTTACTAATTAGTTGTGGGGAGCGAACAATGGAAAAGAATACGTTTGCAACATCAGCTTATATCGCAACTTCACCAGAAATTGCCTTTAACTACCTTTGTAGTTTAAAGAACCTGGATGAATGGACGCTTTATAGCCGGATGAAAGAGCAAATCGACGAAGATACTTGGTTAGGAAGTGCGTCTGGTTATCACAAAAATCTCTACTATCACGTTAAAAAATTAGAGAATAAACTTTTCTACGGTATTGAGTGGCACTGTGGATTAGAGTATCAAAAATATTTTCAAGTTTACCCTGTCTTGCTCTTTCCTCCAGATTATATCGAGCCTGGTATAGACGAAAAAGGTGTGTATTTTCACTGGTTAAGCTTTGTCGATCCAAAACGGCAAACTCAGATGATTATGCAGGGAATTCACACGGTACACACTTCCGAGTGTCGTTCTCTCAAAGGAAATTTAGAGCGTAAAGCCGGTCATACCACAGCAGCTAAAGGGCGCTACTTTATTGATACTGATACCATCTATGTTGATGCCCCAATTGAAATTGGAATTGAATACTTAAAAGACTTACGAAATATAGATGAGTGGGCGCATCTACTACGACCAAATGGCAAGATTGGACTGAATTCAGGTGAATTTAAAGATGAATATGACCAGCAAGTAAAAGTTTATGTGCGGGTACATAGTTTGAGTAAATACTACTTAGTTGAACAAGAATACTTTTATCCAGACTACGAATATTATCAGCGCTCTGTAGCATTAATGATTCCAACCGCTTATGCTTTCGCCGATCCCGAAGCTTCTGGTTTTATCCTACATCGAATCACATTTTGGAAAGCAGATGGAACCGTTAGCCACGGCAAACTTCAGATTGAAGATTTTGGGGCTGAAAGCATGAATATTAAACGTTTGCTGGAAGCAAAAGCTGGCAATTTTCAATCATTCGATCGCGGCATGAGTTACTTACCAAAAATTAAAGAGGAGTTAGTTAATAGTCATTAGTCATTGGTCATTAGTCATTGGTCGTTGGTCATTGGTCATTAGTCATTAGTCATCGGTCATTGGTCATTGGTCATTAGTCATTATTCATTGGTCAAAGGACAAAGGACAAACGACAAATGACAAAGGACAAATAAAAGATATGAAACTGAAGCAAGTTACTATTACTTTACTGAGTTTTTGTGTTGTCGGTTTTTCTGGAATCAAATCTGCGGCAGCTGCATCATTTTCGGTAATCGCCGAGGGGCTTTATAACGCAGGAGGTTTAAGTTTTGGCCCTGATGGTAATCTCTATGTCACAGAGGCGGGAATCGGGGGAAGTGGAAGTTGCGTTCCGCCAGCAAGTGGTCAGGGCGATTCTTTATGTTACGGCACGAGTGGCGCAATTACCAAGATTGGGAATGGCAAAACCGAACGTATACTTACAGGACTTCCTTCCTTAGCACTACCAGATGGTACTGGAGGCGCCGGGCCGCGTGACATCAAATTTGATGCTACAGGTAAGCCTTATGTTCTGCTGGGGTATGGGGCTAATCCAGTTTTTCGCGATCGCAATTTGGGTAACACCGACCTCGGTAAAATCATTGCACCCGACTTTAATACCAACTCTTGGACAAGTATTGCCGACATAGCTAGCTATGAACTCGCTAACAATCCCGATGGAAATGACGTAAGTAGCAATCCTTTGGGTTTTGTAATCGATGGCAATAACTTGGTTGTGGTTGATGCAGGTGCAAATAACTTGCTCAGTGTAAAAACTGATGGGAATAATGTGCAGACTGTTACCACATTTCCTCAAGACATCTTGACTAATCCAATCTTTCCGCCTGCTGGTACTCCATCCAACGAACCATCGCAGGTACCATCTGTAAACGAAACACCGCAATTGCAGTTTCCTATTCAAGCGGTACCCTCAAGCGTAGCTAAAGGGCCGGATGGTGCTTATTATGTCAGCCAATTTAGTGGTTTTCCTTTCCCAGAAGGCGGAGCAAAAATCTATCGCATAGGTGCTGATGGTTTACCAACAATCTATGCCGATGGTTTTACCCAACTTACAGACTTAGAATTTGATACTGAAGGTAATTTATATGCTTTGCAGTATGCCAATCAGTCAGCTTGGAAGGGTAATTTTGATGGTTCTTTAATCAAAATAGCTCCTGATGGGACTCGCACAACCATCCTCAGCGGCAATGGATTAGAGTCACCCAGCGCCTTGACAATTGGTTTAGATAATGCAATTTACATCACAAATCGAGGCGATCGCCCCGGTCAAGGGCAAGTCCTCAAAATTGAAAATTTCAAGTCTATTCCCGAACCGAATAGTGCTTTAGGCATATTAGCGATCGGTGCTTTGGGCGTTGGTTGGTTGCACAAAAAAAGAAGCCCCAAAACCCTACTGGGTACCAGTCCTAAAAAATTTCTTCTGAATTCTGACTCCTGACTCCTGACTTAATACTCTCAATCTCCCAAGCTATGAAACTCAAGTTATTTGTTCTTACATCTGTAACATTCTGCTTTGCTGCTATTTCTGGAACACCATCTGCACAAGCCGCAACTTTAACCACAATTGTCGATGGAATTAGTAATGCACGGGGTGTTAGCTTTGGCCCTGACGGAACTCTCTACGTAGCAGAGCCAGGTGTCGGAGGAAACGGCAATTGCCAACCATCTCCGAGTACGCTGTTTCAGCCTATTTGTGCTGGTAACAGTGGTTCGCTCGTCAAAGTTACACCAGGCGGCCAGCCACAGCGTATACTCACAAACTTTCAGTCTCTAGCAGAACAACCAAGCGGCAACCAAGGCGCTGGTATTCAAGATATACAATTCGATTCTCTAGGAAATGCTTATCTTTTGACTGGCTTTGCTGGTTACCCAGGAAACCGCGATTTAGAAACACTTAACCTTGGTTCTCAATTTCCCCTCCCACCGCAGCAACTTGCTACTTTCCCCCCATCCACACCCGATAAAGTTTTGAATACACCGCTTTTAGCGCAACTGTACAAAGTTGACTTAAATAGCGGTAAGCTGGACAGTATTTTTGACTTCGCCAAGTATGAAATCACCAAAAATCCAGATGGTGGAGATGTGGTAACCAATCCCTATGACCTGACTATTAGCGGTGATAGTGCTTATGTGGTTGATGGTGGTGGGAACACTGCTTACAAAATTAAACTTGATGGAAGTGAATCCCAGGCAATTGCAATTCCTAAAAATATTATTAGTAAGTCCGATTTACCACCAGGATTAGAAGTACCTCCAGGGCTATTAGATGAGCTTCCAGGAGGAAAAATCGCAATTCAATCAGTACCTACAGGTGGTGTAATTGGCCCAGATGGAGCTTTATACGTTGGTGAATATACGGGTTTTCCTTATCCAGAAGATAAATCACGGATTTTCCGCATCGGTGAAGATGGCAACCCAGAAGTTTATTTGGATGGATTTACGCACATCACAGACCTAACCTTTGATGAGGACGGCAATTTGCTGGTGTTACAGTTCAGCGACACCTCGCAATTAGGAGGCGACATTACAAATCTACCTGGTTCTTTAATCAAAGTTGCTGCTGATGGCACTCGCACAACACTTGTTGCAGCAGGCCAAGGACTAGATTCAGCTGATGGAATTGATATTGGCCCTGACGGCAAGATTTATATTACCAATCGCGGTGTCGGCGCAGGACTAGGGGAAGTTGTTCGGGTAGATGGCCTGGTTACAGAAACTATCCCCGAACCCGGTTCAGTAGCAGGCTTATTAGCACTTGCTAGTGTAGGCGCTACTGCTGCGATGGGCAAGCGAAAACGTCAACAAAAGTTAGATGAAGAGTTGGTAGCCAAAGCAGAGACTGTCTAATTCGTTTTTACCTGGCTTTGTCAGGGAGTGCTTAGAAAATAGAATGCTGCCTCACAGAGAAAGTTGCATTTCAAACACGAGGCAGCAGTCCAAACTTCAGAGTTCCCAAACTCGGACTGGGAACAAAATTACTCCAGGAAAGAGTATAACTCATACAACCAGGACTTAAAACTCATGGGATTAGTCAAAAATTTGTCAATTGGCATTGTCAGTACCGGATTTGCGGTGTTGGCAACAGCAGTCCAAGCCAAGGCTGTAACATTAACCTACGACAGAAGTATCGGCAGTCCTGGCTTCGGCCCTGGGCAACTTTTTGTTCCCCAAGGCATCGCGATAGATAGCCAAGGGAATACCCTCATAGCTAACGGACGCGGTGTTAACCCGGATGGTACTCCTAACTATAGCCTCGGTAACAAAATTGAAATATTTAATCCTAGCGGTCAGTATATTGGAGCAATTGGCTCCGGCGGCACAGGGCCCGGACAGTTTGACGAGCCAACAACTGTAGACTTTAATCCAGTGACAGGGGATTTGTATGCAGGTGATGTTTACAACAACCGCATCAATCAATTCGATTCTCAGGGTAACTTTATTAGATCCTTTGCCAATGGATTATTTACCCCTCTCGTAGAGGGTAGGCTTTTCTTTGGGCCTTCTGGTGTGACATTTGACAAAGCTGGCAACGTTTACGTAGGTGATTTTAACGGCGAACGAATCCTTAAATTCACATCAGACGGACAGCAAATTGGTGTCATTGGTGGCACTGTGGGCACTGCACCAGGGCAATTCCAAGGTGTAGCAGGTGTAAGAATTTCGCCAGTTAGTGGAAATATCTTTGTAGCTGACCAGTATAACAACCGCGTTCAAGTACTCGATCCAAATGGTAACCCTCTGTTGGCATTTGGTTCAGCAGGTAGCGAACCTGGACAGCTTCTTCAGCCAATTGGCATCGAAGTGGACGAGTATGAGAATGTTTATGTAGCCGATTCTATCAACAGTCGCGTACAGGTGTTTGATAAAAACGGTAACTTCTTAACTTCCTTTGGTGAAAATGCCCGCGATGCATTAGGTAACCCTGTACCGCCTCCAGCATTAACCGGCCCTCCCTTTGGCGACCCCCTCGACCTCACTCCCGGCAGATTTAACTGGACGGGTGGCACAAGTTATAAAGATGGCAAGCTTTATGTGGGCGATTTCTTCCAAGGTCGCGTCCAAGTCTTAAACGTAGAAGGCAGAAAACAAGTGCCAGAACCTGGTTCAGCATTGGGACTAGCATTACTCGGACTTGGAGTTGCTACCGTCACATTGCGGAAACATAGACAACAAAAATCAGCTTTCAGTTTTGAAAAGGAACTGCAAAAACAGTGCTAAATAATTACTAAACAAGTTCGTAGTTCGTAATTAAAAAGCATAGAGCAGCCCAGATCCTCATTTTTAATTTAGCGATGAGCTATCACTCAATTGTAATTACGAATTACGAATTACCAAAAAACCAACATTCTCAACTGCTTCCAGGAAATTAACATTTAATGCACATTCTGATTTATTCATACAACTATTATCCAGAGCCAATTGGTATCGCACCTTTAATGACTGAATTAGCAGAAGGGCTAGTCAAACGAGGTCACCAAGTGCGGGTAATTACAGGTATGCCTAACTATCCCCAGCGCCAGATTTACGATGAGTATCGGGGTAAGTTATACATTACTGAAGAAAAAAATGGCGTGATTATCGAACGTTGTTACCTGCGAATTAAGTCTAAACCTAACCTTTTAGACAGGCTACTTTTAGAGTTGAGTTTTGTCTTTACAAGTTTTCCCCAAGCCATCAAAGGTAAACGGCCTGATGTAATTCTGTTAACAGTACCGCCACTACTTATTTCCTTACCTGCAATCTTACTTGGTTGGTTATACAACTGCCCAGTGGTGTTGAATGTGCAAGATATCCTTCCGGAAGCTGCTGTACGTGTTGGATTAATTAAAAATAAGCCAACGATCCGAACTCTGGAAGCTTTAGAAAGATTTGTTTACCGAAGCGTACATACTATCAGCGTGATTGCCGATGGTTTTGTAGATAATTTAATCAAAAAAAATGTACCTGCTAATAAAATTTCCTGCATTTCAAATTGGGTAAATCTCAATTTTATCCGCCCTTTTCCAAAGCAAAATAACTCTTGGAGAACTACTCATCAACTCGATGATAAATTTGTAGTTCTTTATTCAGGTAATATTGCTTTAACGCAAGGTTTAGAAACAGTAGTAGAAGCAGCAGCTTGCTTGCGTCACATCAAAGAAATTGCCTTTGTCGTAGCCGGAGAATCTGAAGCGCTCAAAACTTTGCAACAACATTGTCTTGCTTGTGGGGCTGATAATGTTTTACTGCTGCCATTGGAACAACGAGAAAAACTACCACAAATGTTAGCAGGCGCGGACGTGGGGTTGATTGTGCAAAAGCGCAATGTAATTTCTTTCAATATGCCTTCTAAAATACCATTGCTGTTAGCCAGCGGTCGCCCAATTGTGGCTTCAGTTCCCGCCACTGGTACTGCTGCCAAAGCTATCAAGCAAAGTGGCGGCGGCTTGATTGTTAAGCCAGAGTCAGCAGATGCTTTGGCGACTGCGGTATTGGATTTATATAAGCAACCGGAATTGGTAGCGCAATTAGGTCAAAAAGGAAGAAAGTTTGCGGTAGAAAATTATTGCTTCGAGCAAGCTTTGGATCGATATGAAAAGCTATTTGAGGATGCGATCGCCAAAAAAAACATCAACCTTGGATATCTTACCAAAACTGAGTTCTAAAGAATCACTTGTTGATATTTGAAAATGGAGAAATAAGGTGAATAAAAGCGACCAAAGCTCCATCGCTGTAATTGGCGATCGCCTATCATTATTAAATAAACAATTGCTCTCTAAAGCTGATATTCCGGAATCTGCAACAAATGATGTCAGTCCCCGAAAAATTACTATCATCGGTGGACACGGCAGGATGGGAAGATTGTTTAAAGAGCAATTTTCAGGAGTAGGTCATCATGTTAGCGTTCTGGAACACCAAGATTGGGGATATGCAGACCAACTATTAAATTCAGCAGAATTAGTTTTAGTCAGCGTTCCCATAGAATACACAGTTGATGTTATTAAGCGTGCAGCTAAATATCTTACACCAACTACAGCTTTGTGCGATGTCACAAGTATTAAAATACAGTCAACTCAAGCAATGCTCGAACACCATTCAGGCCCCGTTATGGGTTTACATCCAATGTTTGGGCCGAATATTAAATCGTTTCTAGGACAAAAATTTGTGATTTGTCCGGGGCGAAACGATGAAGCTTTTCTATGGTTATTAAACTTGATTAAAGGTCAAGGTGGTGAGTTAATTGTTTGCACGCCTGAAGAACACGATCGCATGATGGTAATTATTCAAGCAGTGCAGCATTTTTGTAGATTGAGCTTTGGTATTTTCTTAGCAGAAACAAGAATTAATCTAGAACAGAGTTTATTACTATCAACTCCTAGCTATCAGCAACAAATTGAGAGTATTAAACGTTTGTTTTCCCAAAACTCTCACTTATGTGTGGATATTATGCTAGCTACGGAAGAGAGATGCGAAGCAATTAACTCTTTAGCTAATACTTATAGTCGCTTGGCAAGACTGGTGAGAAAGAAAGATCGGGACGCATTAATTCAAGAGTTTGAAAATATCCAAGAATTTTTTGAGGAAAAAACAAGGCTCTTGTAAAATAAGTTAAGTTATTAAAATATAGGCGATCGTATTTTGGATTTTAGATTTTGGATTGGAAATCGATTGAGCTAAAGTAATTATAGTATATAGATAGATAATCATTTACTACTTTTGATAGAGGTTAATTACTACATTAAAAGCCATCAAAAAAGAATTTATTAAAGCGTTGCAAAAAGCGAATAAATTGACACCAAATCGAAAAAATATCCAATGTCTTCTTGCTTGATATCTTGTACTCTTAAATAATAAGCGAAAAGATTTTAATTACATTTTTATAAATAAGTTCAGGATTTAGACAGGTTGATTCAGATTGGCATTGAGTCATCTAATTTTGTTCTCAATCAAAAAATAAAAACTCACAATTATAAATGGTTATTGGCTAATGATTGACTAAATATTTATTGCAGAGAAATTACCCATGATTTTTGATTCCCGTTCCTATACAACCCTTGGCGGTGTTAGCGTTTCTCGCTCCATAAACCAACTTAAGATGGACACTGCCCTTGAAGATATTCTGTTCCGCTTAAACTCTCAGCGTGGAGGCTTGTTAAGGAGTAGCTACGAATATCCAGGAAGGTACAAAAGATGGGCGATTGGATTTGTCAATCCACCATTGGAATTGACTACCCAGGAGAATGTTTTCACTTTAAGAGCGTTGAATGAACGCGGCTGGATACTTTTACCATTATTGTTAAAGTACTTACGGCAATCAAAACAACTGGATAAAGTTTGCCAAGACAATAAATATATCACAGGATTTGTTAAACCTAGCAAACAATTCTTTGCTGAGGAAGACCGCAGTAAGCAACCTTCAGCATTTACAGTTGTCAGGGAAATTCTACATATTTTTTCTAGCCAAGAAGACGAGCATTTAGGATTGTATGGTGCGTTTGGTTACGATTTAGTTTTTCAATTTGAACCAATTCGCCAGCGTTTAGAACGTCCTATAGACCAGCAAGATTTGGTACTTTATTTGCCTGATGAATTAATCATTGTTGACTACTATCAGCAAAGTGCATTTCGTTTACAATATGAATTTGAAACGGTGCATGGTAGTACTAAGAATGTTCCCCGCACAGGCGAGTCTATTGATTATCGTGGAAGACATCTGGTAGCAACTCAAACTGCCGATCATGCAATAGGTGAGTATGCAAAAAAAGTTGAAGTTGCACTCGACTATTTTCGCAGAGGCGATTTATTTGAAGTGGTTCCCAGTCAAAAATTTGTTGAAGGTTATGAAGAAGAACCCAGCAAATTATTTGAAACTTTAAAGGATATAAATCCTAGTCCTTATGGATTTATTTTTAATTTAGGTGGAGAATATCTAATTGGTGCATCTCCAGAAATGTTTGTGCGGGTTGAGGGTAGGCGGGTAGAAACTTGTCCAATTAGTGGCACTATTCGCAGAGGACAAGATGCTCTTGATGATGCTGTGCAAATTCGGCAATTACTCAATTCACACAAAGATGAAGCTGAGTTGACGATGTGTACTGATGTCGATCGCAATGATAAATCCCGAATCTGCGAACCTGGTTCAGTACGAGTCATTGGTCGTCGCCAAATTGAATTATACAGCCATTTAATTCACACAGTAGATCATGTTGAAGGTACACTGCGATCGCAATTTGATGCCTTAGATGCATTCTTGAGCCATACTTGGGCAGTTACAGTCACCGGCGCACCCAAAAGAGCAGCAATAGAATTCATCGAACAACATGAAAAAAGCGCTCGACGTTGGTATGGTGGAGCAGTTGGTTATTTAAATTTCAACGGAAATTTAAATACTGGATTAATCCTGCGAACAATTCGATTAAAAGACTGCATCGCCGAAGTGCGAGTTGGCGCTACTGTTCTTTATGACTCCATACCACAAGCAGAAGAACAAGAGACAATTACCAAAGCTGCTGCATTATTTGAAACAATTCGCCGCGTTAAACAAAGGAGTCAGAAAATAGATGATTCTAGTTTTATCAAATTAAATAAACATATCCCAAGTGATAAACCAGGTAAACGCATTTTGCTAATAGATTATGAAGACTCATTTGTTCATACATTAGCTAATTACATTCGCCAAACTGGTGCTAACGTTACCACATTACGTCACGGTTTTTCTGATTCCTTGTTCGACAAAGAACGACCGGACTTAGTTGTTTTATCTCCCGGCCCTGGCAGGCCAAATGATTTTCATGTTCCCGAAACTATCGGTGCAATTCTTTCTCGCCAAATTCCTATTTTTGGAGTTTGTTTAGGACTTCAAGGTATCGTCGAAGCTTTTGGTGGAGAATTAGGAGTTCTTAACTATCCCCAACATGGTAAATCCTCACGAATTTTCGTCACTGAGCCTGATTCTGTTACCTTCAAAAATTTACCAAAATCTTTTGCAGTCGGTAGATACCACTCATTATTTGCTATCCGAGAACATTTACCAAAGGAATTCAAAATAACAGCCATTTCTGATGACGATGTAATCATGGGCATTGAACATCAAACACTCCCCATCGCCGCCGTTCAATTTCATCCAGAATCAATTATGACCCTAGCAGGAGAAGTCGGCCTGGGAATTATTAAAAATGTCGTAAATGCATATACGCAAGATGAAGAGTCATTAGTCATTGGTCATTAGTCATTGGTGATTGGTGATTGGTCATTAGTCATTGGTGATTGGTGATTGGTCATTAGTCATTGGTTATTTCTCCCTCATCTCCCTACCTCCCCATCTCCCCACCTCCCCATCTCCCCATCTCCCCACCTCCCCACCTCCCCACCTCCCCACCTCCCCACTCCCCCCAAGCATTTTATGATTAACCAACTTACCCATCGCCGCCACATTCTTGAAGAGATTGTGTTGCATAAAAAGCAAGAAGTTGCACGAATGCAGGAAGAATTTTCTTTAGCTTTTTTGGAACAACAGTTAATTGTGGCTCCAAGTGTACGAAATTTCTTGAGTGCTTTGGAAGAAAATCCAAAAGTACCTAGTTTAATTGCTGAAGTCAAAAAAGCATCGCCCAGCCGTGGGATTATTAGAGCAGATTTTGACCCGATCGCGATCGCTCAAGCTTACAAACGAGGCGGCGCAGCTTGTTTGTCAGTCCTCACTGACGAAAAGTTCTTTCAAGGCAGTTTTGATAATCTGCGTGCTGTGCGTCAACAAGTAGCATTACCCCTACTGTGCAAGGAGTTTATCATTGACCGCTATCAAATTTATTTAGCACGGACAGCGGGCGCAGATGCAGTCTTGTTAATTGCCGCTATTTTATCAGACGAAGAACTCCAAGACTTTTTGCAAGTGATTCACGATTTGGGCATGAATGCATTAGTCGAAGTTCATACCTTGGCTGAACTAGACCGCGTGCTAAAGCTTGACAACTTACGTTTGTTGGGAATCAACAATCGTAATTTAGAGGATTTTACAGTTGATTTAGGAATCACACAGGAACTTTTAACACAGCGTCAACAATATTTGCAAAGCTTAGATATTACCGTCGTCAGCGAGTCTGGACTGTATACACCTGCTGATTTATCTCTTGTCGCCGAAGCTGGTGTCCGCGCAGTTTTGGTGGGAGAGTCTTTAGTGAAACAAAGCGATGTAGAACAGGCTGTGCGTAATTTGTTGACTGTTGAGCGTTGAGCCAAAACTCATTCACGAGTATCAAAAACTCGCTCACGAGTATCAAAGACTCGCTCACGAGTATCAAAGACTCGCTCACGAGTATCAAAGACTCATTCACGAGTATCAAAGGCTCGCTCACGAGTATCAAAGACTCATTCACGAGTATCAAAGACTCGTTCGCGAGTATCAAAGGCTCGCTCACGAGTATCAAAGACTCATTCGCGAGTATCAAAGACTCGCTCACGAGTATCAAAGACTCGCTCACGAGTATCAAAGACTCGACAACAAGAATTTGAGCGTAGTTATCGCTAATTTCTAATTGTTGATTATTGCAGAACTATTTACCAATCATTAAGTATATTTCAAGATGAATTCTATCTCCGCTGACTTTCAAACTTTGCGCGATCGCCAAGAGTGTGCTTTAATCCCCTTTATCACAGCCGGCGATCCCAACTTAGAAACTACTGCCGAGGCTTTACGAATTTTAGATCGCAACAGTGCAGACTTCATCGAATTGGGCGTTCCCTACTCCGATCCTCTGGCAGATGGGCCTGTGATTCAAGCAGCAGCAACTCGCGCCTTGCAAAATGGCACGAAATTAGAGCAAGTATTAGAGATGTTGCAAACTGTGATTCCTAGCTTAAAAGCGCCGATAATTCTATTTACTTATTACAATCCCATTTTGCACCGGGGTATTAAGACCTTTTTAGGAGAAATCGCCGTTGCTGGGGTGCGAGGCTTGGTAGTGCCAGACTTACCCTTAGAAGAGGCAGAAGAATTAATCCAAACTGCTGGCTTTTTCGGAATAGAAGTAATTTTACTCGTAGCTCCTACCAGTTCTCAAGATAGAATTACTGCGATCGCTAATCAATCTCAAGGTTTTATCTACCTTGTGAGCGTTACAGGTGTTACAGGTGTACGTTCTCAACTCCAAAACCGCGTACAAAATTTAATTACAAATTTACGAAACGTCACCGATAAACCCATCGGCGTTGGCTTTGGCATCTCAACACCAGAACAAGCTTATCAAGTCAGAGAATGGGGAGCAGATGCAGTAATTGTTGGTAGCGCCTTTGTCAAACGCTTAGCCGAAAATCGCCCAATTCAAGGACTACAAGCTATTGCACAACTCTGTCAGGAACTCAAAGCAGTAATTACACCAATTCGCAATGATGCTCCTACGTCGCTAACGTTACGCTAACGCAATTCAGTATTAAGGAAAACACAAAGATAATTGCTCTTTTCTCTGCGCTCTCTGCGCCTCTGTGGTTCAATAAAATACTTTCAAACTGCCGAGGCACAGAGAACGCAGAGATTTTAAGAGTCATCTTGAATAGAACGAGAGTAAAAAATACTTGAAACTGAAAGGATTTTAAACAGTGGTAAGTATACAAGACATCAACAGTGCGATCGCCCAACCAGATTTTTTAGGCAGATTTGGAAAATTCGGCGGTAAGTACGTTCCCGAAACCTTAATGCCTGCATTAAGCGAACTACAAACTGCATTTGTTCAATATCGCAACGATGCAAATTTCCAAGCCGAACTCCAAAACTTGCTGCGTGACTACGTAGGACGACCCAGCCCATTATATTTTGCAGAACGCCTCACAGCAAACTACGCTAGACCAGACGGCACGGGGGCGCAAATTTATTTAAAGCGCGAAGATTTAAATCATACAGGCGCTCACAAAATTAATAATGCTTTGGCTCAAGTGTTATTAGCCAAACGCATGGGTAAGCAAAGGATTATTGCAGAGACCGGTGCAGGCCAACATGGCGTCGCCACTGCAACCGTGTGTGCGCGGTTTGGTTTGGAATGTGTAATTTACATGGGCATCCACGATATGGAACGCCAAGCCCTGAATGTGTTCCGCATGAAATTAATGGGTGCAGAAGTTCGTCCAGTGGAAGCAGGTACCGGGACTCTCAAAGATGCAACCTCCGAAGCAATTCGGGATTGGGTGACGAATGTAGAAACAACCCATTACATCCTGGGTTCTGTTGCCGGCCCTCATCCTTACCCGATGATTGTGCGTGACTTTCACACTGTAATCGGCAAAGAAACTCGCGCTCAATGCCAGGAAAAATGGGGAGGATTACCAGATATTTTACTGGCTTGCGTCGGTGGAGGTTCCAATGCGATCGGACTTTTTCATGAGTTTTTGCCTGAATCTCCTGTACGCCTCATCGGAGTTGAGGCGGCGGGTGAAGGCGTAAACACAGAAAAACACGCTGCCACCTTGACAAAAGGGAAAATAGGTGTATTGCATGGTGCAATGAGCTATTTACTGCAAGATGATGACGGTCAAGTAATCGAAGCTCATTCAATTAGTGCCGGGTTGGACTATCCCGGCGTTGGCCCTGAGCATAGTTATCTCAAAGATATTCGCCGCGCCGAATATTACAGTATTACCGATAAACAGGCACTAGAAGCATTTCAAAGACTTTCGCAACTAGAAGGAATTATCCCAGCCTTAGAAACCGCTCATGCGATCGCCTTTTTGGAAATTCTTTGCCCCCAGCTAACAGGCAATCCCCGCATCGTCATCAATTGTTCTGGCAGAGGCGACAAAGACGTGCAAACTGTTTCTAAAGTCATTAGTCATTAGTCATTGGTCATTGGTCATTTGTTATTAGTCATTAGTCATTTGTCATTTGTGAAAACTAATCTCCAATGCCCAATGCCCAATGCCCCATGCCCAATGCCCAATGCCCCATGCCCCATAAGAAATATGATATCTATAACCCAAATTCCAGCCGACAATATTTCCGTCGCTGCTGAATTCTACAACTGGCCGGCTTTATTACAACAATTGCTCAATCGGCGATCGCTAACAGTTTCCCAAGCTGCCGATTTAATGCAGGGTTGGCTCACAGATGCCATTCCCCATGTGCTATCGGGAGCGATTTTAATTGCAATTCAAGCTAAAGGCATATCTGCCGAAGAATTAGTTGGTATGGCGAGTGTTTTACAATCCCAATCTTCTCCCCCTAGTACAGACGCGATTAATCGCGTCTCTACTTACTCCCCACTCCCCACTCCCCTAATTGACACCTGCGGAACTGGTGGAGATGGTGCTTCAACTTTCAATATTTCTACTGCTGTAGCTTTTGTTGCCGCAGCAGCGGGGGTAAAAGTTGCCAAGCATGGCAATCGTTCTTCATCTAGCAAGACTGGTTCTGCTGATGTGTTGGAAGCTTTAGGTATAAACCTCAATGCCAGCCCAGAAAAAGTACAAGCGGCGGTGGGTGAGGTGGGAATCACCTTTTTGTTTGCTCCTGGCTGGCATCCTGCACTCAAAGCGGTTGCGACTTTGCGGAAAACTTTGAAAGTGCGGACTGTTTTTAATTTGCTCGGCCCTTTAGTAAATCCTATGCGACCGACGGGGCAAATTATTGGTGTGAACGATCCGCTTTTGTTAGAGGAAATTGCTCAAGCTTTATCACAATTGGGATGTCAACAAGCGATCGCTCTTTACGGACGCGAACGTTTAGATGAAGCTGGTTTAGCTGATGTCACTGATTTAGCCGTACTCCAAGATAAAAAAGTACGTTCTTTAACGCTTAATCCTCAAGAATTGGGCTTGAGTTTTGCACCAACTACAGCGTTGCAGGGTGGAGATGTCCGAGAAAATGCCGCAATCTTGCAAGCAGTTTTGCAAGGTAAAGGCACTCAAGCGCAGCAAGATGTGGTGGCTTTAAATACAGCCTTAGCGCTGCAAGTTGGTCAAGCCATCAATAAAGAGACAGATATTTTTGCAGGTTGTGTCAAAGGTATTGTCCTTGCAAAAGAAATTCTGCGAAGCGGTGCTGCTTGGACAAAGTTAGAACAACTTGCACAATTTCTGCGCTAGACAAACTTTTCTTATCTAGCCTCGCTTTGCTAATAACCAACAGTTTACATACAACTCTCTTCACCTGCACCTTTATTGCATCGACTTGCACCTTTGTTGCATCGACTTGCACCTTTATTGCATCGGCTTGCACCTTTATTGCATCGACCTGCACCTTTATTGCATCGACTTACACCTTTGTTGCATCGACTTGCACCTTTGTTGCATCGAACGGTACTAGGAAACGGGCGATCGCATTACACAAATTATACGGAAGGAAAAACAGATGATTATAGTACTTAAAACCGGTACGCCTGCTGAGGAAATTACTCGTATCAGCCAAGAAATCAGTGATACTTGGAAAGTCACAGTAGAAAAAAGCATCGGCACTCATAAAGTTGTGCTGGGGATAATTGGCGATACTTCTACTATCGATAAATTGCAAATTCAAGAAACCAGTCCTTGGATTGAGCAAGTGGTACGAGTGCAACAACCTTTCAAGCGGGTTAGTCGGGAATTCAGAAATGGGGAAGCCAGCGAGGTTGTTGTACCCACGCTTAACGGCCGTGTCTTTTTCGGAGAACATCATCCCATCGTAACGATCGCTGGGCCTTGTTCTGTTGAAAATGAAGCGATGATTGTGGAAACGGCAAAGCGAGTCAAAGCGGCAGGAGCGCAGTTTCTACGTGGTGGAGCCTACAAACCCCGCACTTCACCTTATGCTTTTCAAGGTTATGGTGAAAGTGCCTTAGATTTGTTAGCAGCAGCTCGCGAAGCCACGGGTTTGGGTATCGTTACAGAACTGATGGATGCTGCGGATTTACCAGCAGTGGCGCGGGTAGCTGACATCATCCAAATTGGAGCGAGAAATATGCACAATTTCTCGTTGCTCAAAAAAGTAGGCGCTCAAGATAAGCCGGTGCTGCTGAAGCGAGGAATGTCTGCCACAATTGACGAATGGCTGATGGCGGCAGAATATATTCTGGCATCGGGAAACCCAAATGTGATTCTTTGCGAACGGGGAATTAGAACTTTTGATGGCAAATATGCCCGCAATACTTTAGATTTGTCCGTGATTCCGGTGTTGCGATCGCTCACTCATCTACCAATCGCCATTGACCCCAGTCACGGTACAGGTAGATCTGAATATGTTCCACCTATGGCAATGGCAGCGATCGCTGCTGGTACGGATGCTTTAATGATTGAAGTTCACCCCAATCCAGCTAAGGCTTTATCCGATGGCCCCCAATCTCTAACCCCTGAAAAGTTCGATCGCTTAGTTCAAGAAATGTCAGTTCTAGGCAAAGTAGTCGATCGCTGGCCTACATCCGTATTTGATAGCATTGCTGAAAGCTACCTTTTGCTCGCTGCCAGAACTCTCAAAGCCGATAGACCTTGACCGGAGAAGCAGGGGGGGCAGGGGGAGCAGGGGAGGCGGGGAAAAGGTTAAAGGTTAAAGGGAAAAGGAATAAATTTAATCTTTCCCCTTTCCCCTTCAGCTTCTTCTTCTAGAAACTTTTTGCTGAGAAAACATCGCTTGCAAAACAAGCGCTGGGTCTACATAATTATTGCTATATTTTAGTCCCCAGTGAAGATGTGGGCCAGTGGTGCGTCCAGTCATTCCTACCCTACCAATTCTGGCTCCAGTTGGTATTTGTTGACCTTCCGCAATGAGAATTCCACCTGCACGGTCAATGAAATAACGGCGGCCGGATGCAGTTTCGACGTTTCCTTCCATGTGGCAATAAGTGTGTTCCCATTCACCCGATCTAATTACTATATGAGAACCGCAAGCGTCGCCAGCACCAACTTTAGTTACTGTACCTACCCACCAATTCCGAACATAACTACCTTGGGGAGCAGCCATATCTAAACCGCCATGAAATTCCCAATTAGAACCACCTGTAGCTGAGGGACGGTAACCAAAACCAGATGTGTAAGTTTGAAAGTTCTCTACAGGAAAAGAAGCTGCTTGCCAACTATTAGCTCTGGCTACTTTCTTTGGCTGAACTTCTTTTGCTGTAACTATTTCTGGCTTAGGCAATAGAGTAATTAAACTTCCAAAACAAAATCCTAATATCAACACCGTGGCTCCAGAAAGTATTACTCTTTGTTGCCTATTAATCATTTTTGAGATTCCTAAATTTAACAAAATTATTGCTTGTTTACTAATTCTCTGATTAAACGCTTTTAAATCATGATGAAATATCAAAATTTTTCCCTTACTGAAGATAGCAAATTAATTACATTTTTATTATTTAATTTATTTATGTATTTTAGTTTTTAGATGCAGCAAATTAAATTAATCTCAATAATAATAGCACTTTTTTTGTTTGCCAAATTTGGATGATTTTATATTTAAATAAAAAAATCAAAAATTAGATATTAATATAAATTTCTAATATTTTAGATTAATTTAATGTGAAGCTACACTAAATAGAGTAACTCTCTATTCTTGGCGCTCTTCTTTACGAGACGCTGTGCGTTGCCGGAAGCCTCTCGTAGAGAAGGCGTACTTGGCGGTAGCCTGCGGCAAGCCGCTGCGCGTCTACGTTTAATATTCTGTGCATCTTCACATAGAATTGGTCTTAAATCTGAAGTATAAATTATATCTTCTGTTTGGTTAATGGTTATTACTTGTTTCTAGTAATGAATAATTATGATTTTTGTTACTAAGGTAAAATAAATACATACTATTTGTGAAAAAAGTCTCAAACAATAAAATTTTGGACGAAGTTAGCTGACAAGTCTGGAGTAGACTTAGCAGTCAGAGAGTTGCGAACCAGTTGAAATATTGTTAACGTTTATGCTTAAAATTGCACAAGAGGTTTTTTAGCATCTACTAAAAGCTAAAGTTACCCTTGCAGGACTCCCCCAAGACATGCTGACTGAAATTTTGCCTTTCCGGTTTGAATTAGACACGATCGCGATCGCTGGAGCGAGTTTGTGGTCATTAGCGTTATATCTGGGTTTTTCAAAAGCCACTGAATGGGTGATCGAGCAACTCAACCGCTGGTTTAACTTTGCCGAGCGATCGCTTTATACCAGCCAGTCAGAATTTGAAAAAACTCGTAAAGCTAGAGAATCCCAAAACGCCTTCTACGCCTCACTATTTAGTATTGTGCCTTTCTTGGTAGCCGGCGCTTTGTTCAATTGGGGTGTAGAAATCAGTTTAGGACGTAGCTGGGGAATCAGCTTAGGCATACTTGCTTGTATTAGTTGCGGCATTTTTGAACTGGGAAGACGTAGTGGTGGGTCTTCGGATTAGGTAGAGGGATGAGGGAGTGGGGAGATGGGGAGATGGGGAGATGGGGAGATGGGGAGATGGGGAGGTGTGGGAGATGGGGAGATGGGGAGATGGGGAGGTGTGGGAGATGGGGAAGAGGAGGAAGCATAAATTCTCTTTCCCTCACACTCCCTACACTTCATCTATCTCCCCATCTCCTTTAGATTTCTTCAAGAATCAGACCAAGATTTAGTCCCCACACTCCCCACACTTCTCTATCTCCCCATCTCCCCACACTCCCCACACCTCCCCACACCTCCCCATCCCCCCATCCCCCCATCTCCCCACCTCCCCATACCCCTTACTTCCCAATTTCCTCAATAACAATCTCTGCTATCTTCTGGGCTGCTCCGCTTTCACCACGAACCTGACGTAACTTGTCCCGGATATCGTCCAATTTTTCTGGATGAGCTAAAAAATCTAATACCATGTCTCCAACTTCTCGCGGTTGGAGTTTGCCTACAAGTTCTGGGACGATTTCTGACTGTGCCCAGATATTTGGCCATGCCAATAAACCTTTGCGTCTGAGAAATACCCAGTTAATCACCTTGGCAAAGGTAGAACCAACCCCTGGCAGATTCGCCAATAAACCTGGTAAACCATCCCAAGAGCGCATGGCATCTAATTGTTGGGTAGGTAGCAAAACAATCATAGGTACTCCTAAAGCACCGAGTTCAGCGGTGTTTGCCCCCACCGTAGTCAGGCAGATGCAGCACTGTGATAACAAGTTATATGCAGGGTTTTCTTGCCATAATTCTACAGTTATACCTGTCTGTGTTTTCAGTGATGGCTTGCTTTTTCCATCCTCTGGAATTATTAAAGAAACACTGCTAGTACCAAAAGTTTCCACAAAAGGGTTTTTTTGGGAATCACCAAAACTAACTAAGGTTTGCAAATCCACCGTTGGAGCAACAGGAATCACAAATTTGGTTTGGGATCTCTTGGCATGGATATGTTCGGCAATAGCCAACATTAAAGGTATCCCTTGGGTTAATTTTGCCGCTTTTGAACCTGGTAACAGACCAATTAATTCAGTTATTTGTCCTTGGTCATTAGTCATTTGTCCTCTCTTACAAAGTTCAGATCGGAGGAAACCTCCGCTCTGACTTTGCGCTTGGTCATTTGTTAATAACGAATGACTAATGACTAATGACGAATCTCCACTAGCTTCTAGCATTAAATCTCCCACAACGGTAAATTTGTGGGCATATTTTGGGGAAACGCGGGCAGCAACTTGAGGTTTCATAACTCCAAAGCGGTCTATCAAGTTATGCCAACGGGCTTCCCATTCGGCGTAAACAACAGTGCGATATCCTAATTTTTTGCCAATGATTACAGGGAAAATTTGATCGCCGCCGAGAAAAACCACTACACCGCGACTTCTCCACTCCCAATTTTCAAATGTTTTACCCCAGAGGAGAAACTGCCAAAAATACTCTGCTGGCTGAACTCTGTCTACTTCTGGGTAAGAAAGAGCGATCGCACCTTCTTTACCAGTAGCATTGGGACAAGGGGATAAAACTACAGAAATCCTCACAACAGAACGGTCATCCCCTAGTTGTTGCCGCAATGCCTTGACCACTGGACGTACCCAAGTGCTTACTTCCCCTGGGCCGTTGGAGAGAATGAGAATATCTACTGGAGTCACGTCGCTTCGCTCCGAATTCAAAATTCAAAACTTGTACTGAGCTTGTCGAAGTATTCACGCATTCAAAAAGCTAAATTTCATCTGTCTTTCTAGGGTTGTTTAGCAATCCTATTTGATTTGTAAACTATTCGTACAGGGAGAGAGTAGCGAGTAGGGAATGGGGAGTTGATTTGTTTGTAACTTTTAACAGGATTGCTATATCTGTCACATTGTTTTTTTAAATTGGTGTTAGAGGCTATTGTTAACCAAAACAATTGTCAATTTGCAATTAAAATACAAAAAATTTTATATATCAAGTGAAGAAGGCACAAGCCTCTAAGGAAGTAATTTAGATGTGGCTTTAACCCCATCTAATTGCAATTTTTGTCAGGCAAACATTTCTGCTTCTTTGGGTAGAGACTAAAACAACAGGTTAATATGATATATTCTAACAGCAAGTATCGCACCTGCTATAGTGCGATATTTACATAGTAATCAAAGTATCCACGTTCATGACTGCAATCGAGAAGACAGAGCTTGCAGAGTTGATCCGTGAGACAAGAATGCGCCTTGAACTCTCACAGGTCAAGTTTGCAGAGAAACTGGGGGTTTCTTTCCATAGTGTTAATCGATGGGAGAACGGACGGACAAAGCCTTTACCACTGGCGATGAAACAAATTGAAGCATTACTCTACTCCTTGGGCGATCGCGGTGAAGACTTACTAGCCAGGTATTTTGCATCTGGGAGGAGTTGAAATTGTGCCCCGCGTGAAAACAGCAGTTGCAGAAGATGTCGAGTTTCAGCAGGAGGAATGATAATGCCACTCCGGTTTCTCTTGCTCGAAGACAATCCGTTGGATGCCAATATTGTTGAAGTCGCGCTTAGGGATGGCGGTATCGACTGCGAACTGCTCCAGGTGGAAACTCGTGCTGATTTTGCGGCCGCACTTTTAGAGAATGAGTTTGACCTGATTCTGGCAGACTATACACTACCGGAGTTTGATGGCATTAGTGCTTTAGAAATTGCTTGCCATCTACGCCCTGATGTGCCATTTATCTTCGTTTCTGGCAGTTTAGGTGAGGAATTGGCGATCGAAACCCTCAAACGTGGAGCCACAGATTATGTGGTGAAGGAACGGTTAGGGCGGCTAGTACCATCGGTGCAACGGGCACTGCGAGAAACCGAAGAACGCCGAGAACGCAAACGAGCAGAACTCATGCTATTCGAGCAGAAGCGACTGCTGGAGTTAATTGCTTCTGGACGCCCACTGAATGAATGCCTAAAAGCCATGTGTACCTCAATGTCTGAACTTCATCCAGGTACACGCGCCTGCTTTTTGCTGACTAATTCTCAAGGGACGATGTTTAAGAGTTCCATTACTCCAGACTTTCCATCGTCCTTTGGGGAAGGACTCAAGGATGCTCCAATCAACGATTTGTGCATTGGAACCTGCGGCGAGGCGGCGTATCGAGGCGAGCCGATTACCTGCGCTGACATTGTTAACGACGATCGCTGGTCGCAGGAATGGCGAAATTTATGTGCGGCTCACGGCATTTTGGCGTGTCATTCTAAGCCAGTAATGGGCGTGGATGGTGTAGCCCTGGGATCTTTGATGCTGTGCTTTGACCAATCGCGGATGCCTACTGGTTGGGAGTTGCAGCTGGCAGATTTTGGCACCAAAGTTGCCAGCATTGTGTTCGAGCGCGATCGCTCTTATCTTGCCTTGGGCGAATCCGAAGCCAAATATCGCACGTTGTTTGAATCCATCGACCAAGGTTTCTGCATCTGCGAAATGGTGTTTGATGAAAACGGAAAACCGATTGATTATCGGTTTGTTAAAGTCAATCCGGCTTTTGAAACGATCGCGGGGTTAAAACAAGCCACAGGCAAAACTGCGCGAGAACTCGTTCCCAATCTCGAAGCTTCTTGGTTTGAGATTTACGGCAAAGTGGTACTGACAGGCGAACCCATTCGATTTGAGGCTCAATCCATAGCCATGAACAATCGTTGGTTTGATGTCAATGCTTTTTGCATCGATGCCGCCCCAAGCCACAAATTCGCCATCCTGTTAGCCAACATCAGCGATCGCAAACAAGCCGAAGCCGAAATTCAACAACTCAATCAGCAACTCACTCAAAGCCTCAACGAGTTACAAACTTTGTTTGATTTATTGCCCATTGGTGTGGCCATCGCCGAAGATCTAGAGTGCAGAACAATTCGCGTCAATTCTTACCTGTCTAAATTGGTTCGAGTTCCGATGGAAGCAAATGCCTCTATGGGCGCTCCCGCCGATGAACACCCTCTGTATCGCCTATGTCGAGACGGCCAAGACATTCCAATTGCAGACTTACCGATGCAGTACGCAGCAATTCACAACACATCGGTGCAGGATGAAGTCGTAGACATTGTACATACCGATGGCACAGTTATTAAACTGCTCTGTTATGCTTCGCCGTTATTAGATGAAAACCACGCAGTCAGAGGCGTTGTAGGCGGATTTGTCGATATTACCGATCGCGAACTCTCAGAGCAGCAAATCCAACGCACTCTGCAAACACTACAAACCCTGATTGCAGCTTCGCCGTTACCCATTGTCATCATAGAACCAGATTGCATCGTGCAACTGTGGAACCCGGCAGCCGAAAGACTCTTTGGCTGGAGTGAAGCCGAAGTGTTAGGCAAACCCATTCCCATTGTACCGCCAGAGAAACAAGACGAATGTCGCCTAGTGCGAGAGGCAGTCAGCAACGGGGAAATCTTCTCTGGAGTCGAGACGTACCGCTGCAAACGCGACGGCTCAACCGCGATCGTCAGTATCTCGGCTGCCCTACTGGATGATAGCAATGCCATCGTACTTTTGTTTCAAGACATCACCGAGCGTCAGCAGGTAGAAGAGGCGTTGCGTTCGAGTCAGGCACAGTTGCAAACACTCTTCGACGAAGCCCCCCTTGGTGTCTTTTTACTTGACGAGGACTTCCGCATCCGGCAAGTAAATCCTACTGCATTGCCGGCCTTTGGAGATATTCCTGATTTGCTCGGTCGAGACTTCGAGGAAGTGATGCACATACTGTGGTCGCCAGCCTATGCAGATGAAGTTGTCCAACAGTTCCGCCACACGCTCCAAACCGGGGAGCCGTACTTTGTTCCAGAACGCATCGAGGAACGCCGCGATCGCGGGATAATTGAATATTACGAGTGGCGAATCAATCGCATTCCCTTACCAGAGGGTAGCTACGGCGTGGTTTGCTATTTTCGGGACATTTCTGCCCAAGTGTTGGCACGGATAGCGATCGCCGAGAGTGAATCTCGCTTTCGCCTCATGGTTGAAAGCGCCAAAGATTACGCCATCTTCACCCTCGACCTCAACGGCATCATTGCCAGTTGGAATTCCGGCGCCCAAAAGCTATTGGGTTACACCGAAACAGAAGCCATCGGACGCAACGCCCAAATCATTTTCACACCAGAAGATAACGAGCAAAAACAAGCCGAGTGGGAGATGGAAACTGCCTTAACCCAAGAACGGGCAGAAAACGAATGTTGGCATCTTCGCAAGGACGGAACCCAATTCTGGGCCAGTGGTTTAATGATGCCGTTACAAAGTGAAGCGGGGAATATACACGGGTTTGTGAAAATCTTGCAAGACAAAACTGCAAAGCGGCAAGCAGAGGAACGGTTGCATTTGCTGTATGAAATGACTCGCGATTTACTCGCCGCCGAACACCCCATGCAGTTGATGAACAACTTATTTAGCAAACTTTCACAGCAGCTAGAGCTACATTGCTACTACAACTACAGAGTTGAAGAAAAAGACAATCGACCGATGCTGCATCTCAAAAGCTATGCAGGGATTTCTGATGATGTGGCTCGTTCAATAGAATGGATTGAATTTGGTCGGTATGTGTGTGGACTGGTGGTACAACAGCAACGGCAAATTATCCTCGATGCAGGGCAAATTTCCACCCATCCTAACGCGCAACTGCTCAACTCAATGAAAATTACTGCTTATGCCTGTCAACCCTTAATCCTTCGAGGAAGGTTATTGGGGTCGCTGTCATTTGGCAGTTTCACGCGGACTAATTTTACCTTAGAAGAAATTAACCTGCTGAAATCCACCTGCGATCAAATAGCCATCGCCCTTGAGCGAGCAGATTTGCTGACTTCAATGCAGCAACAAGCCGAACAGCTGCAACAAGCCAACCGGATCAAAGATGAGTTTTTAGCCGTTCTGTCACACGAATTGCGATCGCCCCTCAACCCGATTTTAGGCTGGTCGCAGATGCTAAAAACAGGCAAACTTAACGAAGCTAAGACTGCTGAAGCCTTAAATGTCATCGAACGCAATGCCAAGTTGCAGTCGGAACTAATTGAAGATTTACTCGATGTCTCTCGGATTCTCCGAGGTAAACTCAGCCTGAATGTTTCCCGCGTCGATTTGGCGACGACGGTTCAAGCTGGGATCGAAACGGTACGATTAGCCGCCCAAGCCAAGTCCATTGAAATCGAGGCAAGGCTGGAACCAAATGTCGGGTTAGTATCAGGCGATGCCAACCGACTACAGCAAGTGATTTGGAACCTCCTCTCCAACGCCGTCAAATTTACCGACGTTGGGGGACAAGTTGAAATCCGCCTACAGCGCCTTGATGGTTTTGCCGAGATTAGCGTCAGCGATACAGGTAAGGGAATTCACCCTGACTTTCTTCCCCATGTCTTTGACTATTTCCGCCAAGAGGACGGGGCTACAACTCGAAAATTTGGAGGACTGGGGTTAGGGCTGGCCATCGTCCGTCATTTAGTCGAACTACATGGCGGCAGTGTTTGGGCAGAGAGTCCAGGGGAAGGCCAGGGGGCAATTTTTACTGTGAGACTGCCGAGTCTGGCGGATTCATCTCCAAGGAACCCAGATGGGCAACAGTCTGAGCCATCTCGGAATTTGCAGGGTATAAAAATTTTGGTGGTCGATGATGATACTGATACGCGAGAGTTTTTAACTTTCTTGCTACAACAGAACCAGGCAAATGTAACTGCGGTGGCCTCAGCCGTTGAAGCCATTGCCAGTTTAAGTGAGTCCGCGCCAGATGTGCTGGTGAGCGATATCGGGATGCCAGAGGTGGATGGCTATATGCTGATGCGGCAAGTAAGAGCTTTAGTGCCAGCACAGAAAGGACAAATAAAAGCCATAGCTCTGACTGCCTATGCCGGAGAAATCGACTACCAGCAGGCGATGTTGGCAGGCTTTCAATGCCATGTACCCAAGCCTGTGGAACCGGAAGTTTTAGTGAAAGCGATCGCAGATTTAGTTCAACAAGTTGGAAGTTAAGCAAAACCATAATGCATTCCTGGTTCTAAGAAACAAATCAGGAGGCAGGAGGGAAGTGGATTTGACTTGTTTCTTCCATCCATAAAGGAAGTGAGCGCGTCCGTAAACAGCTTCCGTCATCCACTTTTATCCTGCCTCCAAACTCGTCTTGCAGCGTTCCTGCCTTAAAAAGGGGGAACTAAAGTCTTTTGCCCCTTTTTAAGGAGGTTGGGCGCTCATATCTTGCACCTCTTTGTACAACCCCAAGGAACGTAAAAAGTTACGCGATAAGGCTATCTGATTTTTATCGCTAAATCAATGGCTTTGGGCTATTACTGAGTAATAAAAATACATCAGATTTTATCTATGCGAGATGTGAGTTAATCAAAATTTTACTTAGATTAGAAATAGAACTAAGGGTAGAAAACCTGATTTAATTAAACAAAGGCTATTAAGTTAGGCGGAGTCTTTACACCCACAGACTAAAAGGTTTCATATGGTTCAAACAGGAAGTCTGAAAAATAAAGTACGAAATCAAATACAAACTCTGGTTAATAACTTCAAAAAAATAGTTCATAAAGTTAAAACTCCTTTTAAATCACCAATACCAGAAATCGTAAATTTAGTAAGTGCAAATAAACTTAGCTATCTCTCCAAGGATGCTCTAAATGATTTATTTGAATGTGTGACTGAAATAGAAAAAAAAGGTCTTAATGGCATATTGATTGAACCTGGTTGTGCCTTAGGTGGGTCGGCTATTGTGATAGCTACAGCTAAGTCAAAATGCAGGCCATTGTTCGTTTATGATATATTCGATATGATTCCACCCCCTACGGAAAAAGATGAAGCTGATATTCATAAACGATATGAAGTAATAAAAAGCGGACAATCCGAAGGCATAGGAGGTGACATTTACTATGGCTACCAGAAAAACTTACTAGACAAAGTTGTAGAAAACTTTCGCACATATAATGTGCCAGTAGAGGAGAATAATGTCCACCTTGTAAAAGGACTTTTTGAAGATGTGCTACGTGTTGAAGAGCCAGTAGCTTTAGCACATATAGATGGAGATTGGTATAGCTCTGTTATGACTTGCTTACAACAGATTGAACCACACGTTATTAGAGATGGTGTTTTAGTTATAGATGACTACTATCGCTGGTCGGGATGTCGTAAGGCGGTTGATGAGTATTTTGCAGATAAGCGAGACAAATATAGGTTTGTACGTAAATCACGTTTGCATATTGTACGAAATTAGGTTTTTTTGGAATACATTATGCGAACAAAATGTTCTAGGTTAGCAGCACGATTTATGCCATCTGTGTTTCCCCTACCAGTTGATGGTACTAGCTTTTAAAGGTTTAGCAGACACAACGAAACGTTTTTGGAGCTTGCCATCATTACGTTTACGACTAATACACCACGACCAAATGCAGCCCTCGTTTTCTGTTATAAACGCTGATTAAACTGTTAAAAGACTTGAATTTTCCAAATTTTTCCAGAGTTGTCAGGTCGATAATCACCTGTAATATCATGTCCGCATAATTTAGTTATGCTAACCACAGTCATTATACCCCACCCCTAACCCCTAAGAGCTCGCGGGGAGGGGAGACAAAGCGTAGCTTTGGCGGGGTGGGGTTCTTCGGGTTTAATAAGCAATTAAGCGGACATGATATAAAAACGGTTTGCGCCCCTTTGGACAATCGGACAATATCTCCTGTATGATACACGCACTAGTTGTACGAATCACACTGCGTGTTGACCAATTATAGAGGTTGAGGAATCGACTTAAGGCGCTTGCAGACTTACATAACTCATGTCCGGGTAAAGGATAACCTTGTGCCGACAAAAATAATCCCAACATTGCCTCAAGGTTCTGTTTTTGATAGCCAAAGGGCATCAATGATACTAGGGCGTAAACTAGCTTTTGGGCGTGGGCAAGAATTGAAACCATTTTTCTTGGTTTTGTATAATGCTTTTCACGCCCTTTTTTCTCATATTTTGGGTTATGAGTGCAAATCCAAGCAAGGCGAGAGAATTTGGTCGTGCCTGCGTCCTTATTTCTCACGTTACATAACTATTACTACTGTTATATAATTTGCTTTTTCTTACGTATATAAATTCTCCCTTGTGATGTCACTTTTTTACACTCCTATTACCGTATTAGTGGTTTTTCTTGTTAGGTGCAAGATATAAGTAATACTAAATCCGCTTTGATGAACCCTCTTTCACCTGGCGACTAGAAGTCGCAGCTATACAAACTCTCGTCCGCCTCAGCAGACTAAAGAATAAAAGAGTGATTTAGCCGGATTTGGTATAAATAGTGTTAATTTGTTAGGTTTTGAAATTGCTTAGTCATTCATCAGGTTTGTCGATCGCTGACAGTTAAGTGTTAACCGTCAACAGTTAATAAAAAAGATGTGCTGCATCATACTATTTGACAAAATACCTGATACAAATGACTAGTCTCTAATTCTTTCCTCTGCGCTCCTTATTTGCATCAAAAATAAAGTTAAATAAACATTATTTAGATGCTCTCGGCAGTCGATCGCAGTTTTGACTTGTCCTTTCACCCTAGTTTTCAGCGGTATGCACGACTTTGTAATTAATTTGTTTAGCGGAGGCTCATTTATTCCTCACGGTCACTGCTACCTGTGGAAGCCAGGGTTAGTTTGGCTGCATATAATTTCTGATGCCATCATTGCCCTTGCTTACTATTCGATTCCGCTGGCATTGTTCTACTTCGTTCGCAAACGGGAAGATTTACCATTTTCTTGGATATTTTTGTTATTTGCCGCTTTTATTGTCTTCTGCGGTACGACGCACATTGCCGAGATTTGGACATTATGGCATCCTACCTATTGGCTATCAGGCATCCTCAAAGCTACAACTGCGATGGTTTCATTATTTACAGCGATCGAACTCGTACCGCTAGTTCCTCAAGCGCTAGCCCTGCCGAGTCCGCTGCAATTAAAGGAAGCAAACAAGGCATTATCCGCACAAATTGAGGAACGCTTGGCAGTTGAAAACCAACTAAGAAGGCTGCAAGAAGAATTAGAACAGCGTGTAGAGGCCAGAACTGCTGAACTGGTAGAAGTTAACCAGCAATTACAACAGGAAATCGATGAGCGGCATCGGGTGGAAGCTGCCCTGCGAACCAGTCGCGAGCGGTTAGTTTTGGCACAACAAGTCGGCAAAATCGGCACTTGTGAATGGAAGTTCCAAACCGGAGAATTGATTTGGACAGAAGAAATGGAAGCTCTATTTGGGCTGGCACCTGGAAGTTTTGAGGGTAGCTATGAGCATTGGTTAAAACGATTACACCCAGACGATCGCTCCAAGGCCCATCTTGCTGCCCAACGAACTGTCACGCAAGGAGCTGACTTCGACACCCAATGGCGGATTATCCTTCCTGATGGTAGAATTCGCTGGATAGCTGCTAAGGCAAAAATTTTTGCTGACGAAGGTCAGGCAAATCGTTTAATTGGGGTGAATATGGACATCACTGAATATAAGGAAGTCCAACAAGAACTCCAACAAACGCTACAAACCTTGAGTACGCTCATTCAAGCTTCGCCACTGCCGATTGTTGTCGTGGAAACAGACACCACCGTCAAGTTATGGAATGCAGCAGCAGAGCAATTATTTGGCTGGAGTGAAGCAGAACTTTTAGGTCGCCAGTTGCCCATTGTCCCAGAAGAAAAGCTCCAAGAATTCGACCAGCTACGAGAGGCTGTCACTAAAGGCGAAGTCTTCTTTGGTGTGGAAACCTATCGCTGCAAGCGTGACGGCTCAAATGTATTTCTTAACATTTCAGTGGCTCCCCTTTACGACGAGTGCGGTAACGTCAATGCAATTTTGCTGATTCTTCAGGACATTACTCAACGCAAGCAAGCACAAGCGGCGTTGCAAGATAGTGAAGAACGCCTCCGTTTAGCTTTAGTAGCGGGAAATCAGGGACTTTATGACCTAAATCTGCAAACTGGTGCTGCAATTGTGAATCCAGAGTATGCCCAGATGCTAGGCTACGAACCGGATGAATTTCAGGAAACTAATGCCAAGTTGCGCGATCGCCTCCACCTTGATGATGCAGCAGCGGTTTCTCAGGCTTATGATGATTGCATGGCGGGGAAACTTGATGAGTATCGAGTAGAGTTTAGACAGCGAACTCAAGCCGGAGATTGGAAATGGATTCTCTCGGTGGGCAAGATTGTATCCTGGGACAGCGAAGGAAAACCCCTGCGGATGTTGGGAACTCATACTGACATTAGCGATCGCAAAAGGGCAGAAGCCGAACGAGAACAACTACTTTTACGAGAACAAGCGGCACGCGAGCAAGCAGAAGCAGCAAACCGCATCAAAGATGAGTTTCTTGCGATATTGTCCCATGAATTGCGTACACCCCTCAACCCCATTTTGGGTTGGGCAAAGCTGCTCCGCAACTCCAACTTAGACGAACAAAAAACAGCTTACGCCTTAGAAACCATCGAACGCAATGCTCAATTGCAAACCCAGTTGATTGGCGATTTGCTGGATGTATCCCGGATTCTGCAAGGCAAACTCAGTTTCGATATTGCCCCTGTTAATTTAGAAACTACAATCTTAGCAGCAATAGACACAGTGCGCTTAGCTGCTCAAGCCAAGTCCATCGATTTACAATTTTCGATTATCGATTTGGGATTGGAAAATCCTGATATTAGTTCAAATAGCAAGCAATGTAGTAATCTCAAATCCGAAATCCAAAACCACAAATTTCAAGTAGCAGGAGATACAGCGCGCCTTCAGCAAATTGTCTGGAATTTGTTATCCAATGCAGTAAAGTTCTCTGACGTAGGAGGAAGCGTCGAGATACGTTTGGAACGTGTTGCTACTCAAGCTCAGATCGTCGTTAGCGATACAGGCAGAGGTATCAATCCTGAATTTCTGCCATACATATTTGACTATTTTCGTCAAGCAGATGCCGCCACAACTAGAAAATTTGGTGGATTAGGACTAGGTTTGGCAATTGTTCGCCATCTCACAGAATTACACGGTGGTATGGTGACGGCACATAGTTTAGGCGAAGGGCATGGAGCCACTTTTACGGTGAGGATACCACTAATCAAGACTGCTCTAGCAGATAATCAACTCAATTCGGATTCTTCATTAGATGTGTCTGCGGCTTTATCGCTGGCGGATATGCAAATTCTCATGGTAGATGATGATGCAGATACCCGCGACTATATCAGCTTCTTGTTAGAGCAAGCTGGCGCAAAGGTAACTTTAGCTGCATCCGCCCATGAAGCACTGCAACTATTAATACAATCACCTCCAGACATCTTAGTCAGCGATGTGGGAATGCCTGATATGGATGGCTATATGTTAATGCGCCAGGTAAGAAATCTGCCACCAGAACGGGGAGGAAATATAAAAGCGATCGCTCTGACTGCCTATGCTGGAGAAATGAATCGACAACTTGCCATAGCCGCCGGATTTGGCAAGCATATTGCCAAACCTGTGGTTCCACAGGAGCTAATAACGGCCATTGTAGAATTAGCCAAAGGATAAATCAAAAAAACTCATCCCAAGGCAAGCAACGCGATTTTGTAAGAATTCTGCGTTCAAAGCAGGAGGCAGAAGATAAAACTCCCCACAGTCAAAGGTTTCGCCCTTGTGGATTTTATATTTAATTATCTCCGCTTACTTACAACTCAATTGCAAGTCGATGCAACAAAGGTGCGAGTCGATGCAACAAAGGTGCAAGTCGATGCAACAAAGGTGCGAGTCGATGCAACAAAGGTGCGAGTCGATGCAACAAAGGTGCGAGTCAATGCAACAAAGGTGCGAGTCGATGCAACAAAGGTGCGAGTCAATGCAACAAAGGTGCAGGTCGATGTATTTACAGCTTTTTTCAGGTAAATAGACCACACGGTAGGGGCTTTAGCATTGCTCATTGGTGTCAACTTAACGTGAAACCCTGATGAAAACGTGATGAGCAAGTTCTACTTACCATCAAGATCCGCGTTACCCCACCCCGGCTTTGCTGACGCAAAACCTCCCCTCCCCTTGGCAAGGGGAGGGGTTGGGGGTGGGGTAAAACGATTGTGGGGCAACAGTTTGAGCTTAAATTGACACGTATGAGCAATGCTAAAGCCCTTACGACAGATGTGGTTCAAATACATGAAAACTGCTGTAACAATGCAGGAGGGGTCATCATATCAAGTACGGTTGATTAGTTATAATTCCCGTAATCTATGCAGAAATCAGAAAACCCTCTTTCCCCCTGCTCCCTGCGGTCTTAATAATAAGTCTTTTACCGAACACGATATGACCGCAAGATTTTGATAGTTGCACAAGAATCAAATAGTTAGAAAATAAATTGTTTTCCTAATCTAAAGAAAATTAATTCAATTCAGAAGAAGTATGGCACATTAATTGGCATTGGTTCGATTTCATGTGGTGAAGGAAACGCATTCTCTTGTTAAACAATGTAAGTTAACATCGATCGCCCATTTCTGAAGCATTTGCTAATCAGTCATCTGTATGTAGGAGTATTTATGACAACTGTTGACTACTTGCCTTTTGCATTAAAACTTTTCACTGCCTTGGGCTGCGGACTAGTGGCGGGAGTCTTCTTTGGTTTTTCAACTTTTGTCATGAGCGCTCTTGCTCGACTTCAGCCCAGAGAAGGCATTATTGCCATGCAATCGATCAATATCACAGCAATCAATCCCTTATTTATGGTGGCGCTGTTTGGAACGGCTTTGGCTTGCCTATTTCTGGCGATCGCTTCATTTTCAAAGTGGCATCAGCCTGGTGCGGCGTACTTATTGCTTGGTAGTTTGCTCTACCTCGTTGGCACTATTCTAGTGACCATCGTCTTCAATGTACCGTTGAATGATGCGCTGGCGATCGCTAAACCAGATAGCCCTGAAGGCGCAAATCTATGGGCTAGATATCTTACGAACTGGACACTCTGGAACCATGTCCGGACAATAGCAGCGTTTGGAGCAGCAACATTACTGACAATGGGACTGTGCGATCGAACAGTGCGCTAAGTTGTCGCCCATTTAACGCAGTACATATTTTCGGGCTGGCTGTTGAGGGTTGACTGTTAAACGTATAGTTAGGATAATTCTACTTTTGAGTTAACTTCTTCGAGAAAGAGAACGGGGAATAGGCAATGGGCAACAGTAAGCTTTGTTAGTTAGGCGCTTTCTTTGTTGCCTGTTCGTTCCCTCTCCCCCCCGAAGGTCTAAATCAACAACCACACGAAATATGAGTGTTCAAGCCGCATACGATAATTGGTCAACTACATATGATGCTGACGAAAACTTGACGCGCGATTTGGATCGAATCGTTACTAAAGAAACCTTAATGGGTTTGAGATGTAAATCAGTCGTTGAAATTGGCTGTGGCACAGGCAAGAATACGCTACTGCTGTCACAAATTGCCCAAACAGTCTATGCAGTAGATTTTTCAGCATCGATGATCGAGAAGGCGAAACAGAAAGTGAATTCAGCCAATGTAATGTTCGTTACAGCAGATATCACAAACCAATGGATTTGTAGCAACGAATCGGCTGATTTAATTACCTGCAATCTCGTTCTAGAACACATCGAAGATTTATCATTTATCTTTTCAGAAGCATACCGCGTACTTGTTACAGGAGGATACTTTTTCATTTGCGAACTTCATCCATTCAGACAATATGGAGGCACACAAGCTAATTTTCAAAGAAATCAAGAAGTGATTCAAATTCCAGCATTTGTACATCACCTCTCAGATTTTGTTCAGGCAGCAAAAAATCATGGTTTCCTGCTTGAGGATTTCAACGAGTGGTGGCACGAGCAAGACCAAAATAAACCACCTAGACTTGTATCTTTCTTGTTCAAAAAGTGAAAACAAGAGGAAGCACAGGAGGAAAATTCGGCTGTGATTTTCGCTCTCAAAATTGGATAATTTAATTTTTGGAACTCCCTAACCTCGCTACACTAAGGATGGTAAGTGCATATTCATATGAAATTGTCAATGGCTATATCTAGTGCATTTGTAGTATGCTGAATCTAGAAAAGTACTCAGCATTTGTCAGGAGATATCTTTGTCAAAAATCAACTTTTCTGTCTGGTTAAAACAGCACCGCGCGATCGCTGGAGTCATGCTACTCGCGATCGCTATTACAACCTGGAATAATTCTGCCAAATCAGAATTAGCTTCCGCCAACAGCCCATTAGTTACAAATCTCATCGCCTCCACTCCAGCCCCATCCCCAGCCTCTCCCACACAAAATGCTGCTGATACCAAGCCGCTTGAGCAACAAGCAGTCCAAGTTATTCGTGAGTATTACAATGCGATCGCCCGCCAAGACTATAAACAAGCCTACTCAGCTTGGGATGGAGATGGAGCTGCTAGCAAGCAGTCATTTGAGAGCTTCAAGCAGGGTTTTGCCAACACTGCATCCGTTACTGTAGAGGTTGGAGAACCAGGTAGATTAGATGGGGCAGCAGGCTCGTCATACATTGAAATTCCAGTTACTGTTACTGCTGTCACCATCAATGGAACTCCGCAACGATTTCACGGTACTTATGTGCTGCGACGAGTCAATAACGTTCCTGGCTCAACTCCAGAGCAGCAAAGATGGCATATCTACTCCGCGAATATTACTCAAGCCAATTAAATACAACAGCGTGCGTAAATATTTGTAGTTGGGATGAGGTAGGGGAGGCAGGGGGGCAGGGGGAGATGCAAGAGATAAGAATGAAACTTTTGAATATCAGAGGTTCGTCGCTGAATATCTGAACTTTAAACTTCTAGTTGTAACACTTCCTCATCTCCCCATCTCCCCCTGCCTCCCCTGCCTCCCCTGCTCCCCCTGCCCTCTGCCCCCTGCCCCCTGCCTGAATTAAGAATTGGACTTTTTTGATTTTCGTGCTGACTTTGGTGGCGTTCGGTGTGCGCCAAAGTATTTTTCGCTGCGGTAACGCAACCACACCCGCAACACTTGGGGAATCTGTTCTTTTTGTTCCTTGGTGAGGGTATTGTAAAGGGCTAAGGCGCGATCGCGTTCGCCCCGACAAGCAGCATTGTTATGAGCATCCCAATAGCTGCGGGCTACTCTAATCCGCCGACAGACTTCTTTAATCAGTGCATCTGTGGTAAGTGGAGTATCTTCCTTGGTCATACGCTAAATGCTATAAATTTCTAATTGCATCCTAGCGAGATAAGAAGCAGGATTCCAAATTAGAGTCATATCGCGATCGCTAAATTCAGTTCTTATTGAGGCACTTTCATTCCAACGATCGCATTATACTTTGAGCATCCCTGTTTCATTCTCTACACTCACTGATTCACAGTAATATGTTTTCTAGGAAAACTCCAGTTTTCAAGATGGATCGAGTTTACAATCCACTTCTAGCCCTTGAGGCGATCGCAACTGCCCCCTCAAACAAAATTATTTGATATTTTAAATTAGCAACCTCAAATTAAGGATGGTACATTGGTGAGGCTGCAATTTCACAAGTATTACTCATCTTGCTTTGCAAACACTTCAACTATTAAGTAGAAGGACTAAATTAAACCTAACTCGATCTCGCCGGGTTTCGACTGCGCGGAAGTTGAGCGTAGTCGAAACTCAACCCTCTGAGAATAAGCTTACCGAGCATTGAGCCAAGTCGAAATGCGTCTTCTAAATAATTGTGTCCACCTACTTAGTTGTTGCCCTCGTTCGTTTGAAATTTTTAAGGCTTCCTCAAGTTCGCAGATTTGACACTCCCCGCTTTAAAATTTACATAAAGATGAAATCGAGGCAACGGTGTGAGTACATTTTTATCTAGTGTGGCTGTATTACTTTCTACTTTGGCTTTGGGATGTAGCGGTTATGTAGCTTACGAACTTTTCACACTGCGAGAGACGTTAAACGCCACCAACACTAATACACTAAGCAATAGCACTCCCACTCAAGTACCAAGTCCCACAACTACAACTTCTTCAAAAGAACCAATAGCATCACCATCGCCAGCTACTGCTACTACCTCAGCAATTCAACCCGGCCAATTTGTGCAGCCTGCTTTTGGGAATAAGGCAGAAGTGGAATTACTCTCAGCCAAGCGAATTAAAGATCCACAAACTGGAAACCGTGATGTCATAAATGTGCAAATGCGTATCCGTCGGCTTGCTACAGACGGAGTTGTTGGTAGCGATATCATATCGGTTTCTAGTGCAACAGCCCGTAATCCTGACACTAGCGAAACGTACAAAGGAGTTGCTTTAGATCGCTCAACAGGAAGTGTTTCTTTGTTCCAAGTACGTCCACAAGCCTCCGCAGATGCTTATGTCTGGCTAAGAGTTCCCGATGGTGTCAATAATTTGGACATTTTTGTGCCAGATACAGCCGCATTTAAAAATGTACCAATTTCTTCCTAGCTAAGTAACAGATATTAAATAACTGCTCAAAAGGAAAGTCAGAATACACGCTCCGAGCCTTTATTCTTTCTCTACAACGTGCAAGATTCCCAACTCCTTCAAGAAGTCGGGAATCTGAAAAACTCAAGTCCAACAAAATTATTTCATGCTTTAAATTAGCAACCTCAAATTAATGATGGTAGATGACTGAGGCTGCAATTTCAAGTATGATTACTCCTCTTCTTCCCCGAATATTTCATCTATTAGTTCTTGCGCTCGTTCGTCTGAAATTCTTAAGGCTTCCTGAAGTTCAGAGATATAATCTTGTTCAATTTCCGGTACTTCTTCATCAATACCTACCACTAAAATAGCGGTGATATATGCAGCTTCTCGATAAGCTCTATTTGGTAAAGATTCGATCGCTTGGGCTACTAAGTCTTCAGGTTCTTCTTCATCAATCAAGCTGACGACTTTCTCGGTCAATTCTTCAAAGTCATCATCAGAGTAATCTTCAAATAAGCCAACCTGACTGAGAAATTCACTCAAAGCATATTCTTCTGTAGAAGAAATTCCTTCACCATCAGCAGCTGCGGAAAAAAGTCCAAGAATTGCGATCGCAACTTCTGGTTCTAAAGCAACTGAACTAGCACTACGTCCTTTGGGCAACCTGCGTTGAGGCATAATTATCCTTTAAAAGTTAGGTGATATTTGAGGAAGTAATACCTTACGGTTTATACAGCCTCGTGGGTTTAGAATTCCCAAAAAATTGGGTAAAAATACAAATGGTATCGGTGATTGATATAAATATTTGTTTCACAAAAAATACGCAGAGGACACATTCCTCTGCGTATAAAGACGGCTAAATTTTGGGAGTAGGGAGTAGGGAGTGGGGAGTGGACATTGGGCGTTGGGGGTAAATCATCCCTTTGCCCTCTAATCTTTTTTCACTACTCCCTACTCCCTATTCCCTACTCCCTGCCCCTTTCACAACTTCGTCCCACACTCAGCACAGAAGTTATGGGTAGGAGCATTTTTCGCGTTGCAATGGCTACAATAAACTGGCTCTGCTGGGGCTTTGGGCTGTTGCTTGGGCAAACCGACCATTTGAGCGTTGCTCTTACCAGGGGCTACCATTGGATAACAATTTTCGTCTCTGGTAACGTGGACATTCACAATTACCGGGCCGTTGTGCGCCAGCATTTCGGCGATCGCATCTTTTAATTCGCTCCGATCGCGGATTACCATACCCTTGATTCCGTAGGCTTTTGCCAATAACTCAATGTCTGGCATCCCTACTTCCATGTTTGAGGATGAGTAACGTTCGCCATAGAAGGCTTGCTGCCACTGGCGTACCATTCCTTGCCATCCATTGTTAATAATTAAAGTCTTGACATTTATGCCGTATTGTGCTAACGTCCCAAGCTCTTGTAAGCACATCTGGAAACTAGCATCGCCACTAATACAGATGACTTCTTCATCTGGAAACGCGACTTTCGCGCCCATAGCCGCAGGTAGGCCAAAACCCATCGTTCCTAGACCTGCGCTAGAAATCCAGCGTCTCGGGCCGTTTTTCAAAAATTGTGCTGCCCACATTTGATGTTGTCCGACATCTGTGGTGTAGAAGGCGTTGGGGGCTTGGCGGCTGACTTCGACGATCGCTTCTTGGGGCGAAATGCTGTCGGGATGCTGGGGTACTACTAAAGGATACTCTTCCCGCCAACGGTTAATCTTAGTTAACCACTCTTGGTTTTGATTTGGTGTTGGCTTGATGCCTGTTTCCTTGAAGCGACGCAACAAGTCAATCAGCACGTTTCGCACATCGCCGACGATGGGCACTTCGGGAATGCGGTTTTTGCCGACTTCTGCGGGGTCGATGTCGATGTGAATTACTTTGGCGCGGGAGGCGAATTCGTCTAATTTGCCTGTGACGCGATCGTCAAATCTCGCACCGACGCAAATTAGCAAGTCACAATCGCTAACGGCAAAGTTAGCGTAAGCGGTGCCGTGCATTCCCAACATTCCCAAAGCTAGGGGATGATGTTCGTCAAAGGCGCCGATCCCCATTAAGGTTGTGGTGACGGGGATATTGAATAACTGGGCTAATTGTTTGATTTCTTCGTGGGCACCAGCGGCGATCGCACCTCCACCTACATACAGAAGCGGGCGGCGACTTTCAGTAATTAACTGGATTGCTGCCTGAATTTGTCGGGGATTTCCCTTGACTGTGGGACGATAACCCCGTAACTTAACTGAGCCTGGTTTGACAGGTACATAGTCAAATTCTTCTAAAGCTACATCCTTAGGCACATCAATCAAAACTGGCCCTGGACGCCCCGTGCTAGCGATGTGAAAGGCTTCAGCCACAATTCGCGCCATATCTTTGGGATCGCGCACTACATAGGAGTGCTTCACGATTGGTAGTGTAATCCCATAAATATCGGTTTCTTGAAACGCATCTGTACCGATCGCTGGACGTGAAACCTGTCCCGTGACTACAATCATCGGGATCGAATCCATGTAGGCTGTGGCGATGCCCGTTACCAAGTTAGTTGCTCCTGGCCCAGAAGTGCCAAAGCATACTCCTACTTTACCCGTGGCACGCGCGTAACCGTCCGCAGCGTGGGCTGCACCTTGTTCGTGTCTCACTAAAATGTGCTTAATCGCACCAGTAGCTTCCACTTTGTACAGGTCGTCGTAAATTGGCAGAATCGCCCCACCAGGATAACCAAAAATATACTCAACACCGTGGCGATGAAGGCTGTCAAGCAGAGCAAAACCGCCAGATGCACGTTTGGGCACGACTGGCGGGTTTGAATTACGGGAGTGTTTGTGATTCTCGGTTTGTGGGATACTGATTTGAGAAGGCAATTCTCCAATGGAGACACTTTGTGAACGCACGTTCAAACCTCAGACTATAGCTAAAGTTAATGCTGACTTCTGTAGTTAAGATTTCATTTTAATAGAAAACTTCAATTAAATCCCGATTAATTTAATTTATATATTAAAAATAAAGCCAGACTATTAGCCTACATTACTTAAATTACGTCTTGCAAGACTCTGCGGGTATTTTGCCAAGCCCAAACGCCGACAACTACGACAACAATACTCATGACTACAAGCACCGTTCTCAATCCCAAAGCGTCAGTTAATGGGCCGGTAATTGCTAAAGGTGCAGATAAGGCGATGTTGACAGCATGATTTTGAAAGCCAAATACTTTACCATGCATTGTTGGTGGTGTTTGCTGTTGAATTAAAGTTTGCATAGGCACGCCAATAAAAGCAGCACCGATACCTAAGATTGCACACAGTCCAAGGGCTAGCATTAAATTGTGCGTGAAAGTGAACACTCCTAAAACTAGGGCTATCATCAAAAATCCAATTAAAGGTAAGGGCTTGTGGTGCAATTTATCGCCCCAGTGACCTAAAAGCGCCGCACCAGATACCATACCTACGCCGGCTGCGGCTAAGAAAAAGCCAAACTGTTTTTCTTTGAGACCAAATTCTTCGGCTAATCGAATCGTCAACACCGTTAACGCTGCAAACACACAATATAAGGTTGTCAGTTGCAGCATAGCGTTCAAAACCAAACGATTTTTCTTGAGATAGCGCAGACTCGCGGTAAATTCAGCCCAAGGGTGATTTTCTTGTTGATGTTCCTTTGGTGGTTTGTGTTCTTTAAATTTAATGGGCTGCATAATCCCAGCCGATAATATGTAGAGTCCACCAACCACAAGTTCTTGACCGTATTCTTCACCCATCAAGCTTTTCGCCAAACTCAAAATCGGTTCTCCTATGGCAAAGCCAATAATTAAAGCTCCCATCATGGTGCTGCTAAATAGTGCGTTGGCTGCTAATAAATTTTCTCGCTTCACCAACAAGGGAATAGATGCTTGTTCGGCTGGGGCAAAGAACTGTGTGACTGTGGAAATTGCAAAAGTTAGGATTAAGAGAATCAAAAACTCCCTTGGTAACAAGGGAAGACACAGGGTTAATATTCCACGCACGACATCTGAGCCGACCATAATCAGCTTTTTTGGGAAGCGGTCAACAAAGATACCGCCGGCAGAACCAAACAAAATCGCTGGTATTGTAAACGATAGCATCAAAGTTGAATACATCGAGTTTTGTGCTAACCCAGGAAGCGGTGAGTAGTTCTCCAAGAGAGCAATCATCAAAACAAAGAAGACTTTATCTGCTAGTTGGGAGACTAATTGCCCAATCCACAGCAGCATAAAACCACGGTTTTTTAGCAGTGCGCTAAAGCCATTATTAACAGCGGCAGGTTCTGTTGGAAACATCAGTTACTTTGGGTAGATGGGGCAGTATTGGGCATGGGGCATGGGGCATTGGGCATGGGAGAGAATAAATGCTGACTCCTAACTCTTGTACAGACGCGATTAATCGCGTCTACTCCTAACTCCTCATTCCTAACTCCTGTTTACTTACTCCATTGTCCGGATTAATTTGCTTCATAGCGTTCTAACAGCATACGCAAAAATGCAGCTGCACTCAGATGGCCTTTGGGGGGAAAAATTCCAATGGATGAATCTACCCACCAGCCTTGTACAGTTTCAGGCGATCGCCAAATTGACATATGATCGACTCCTGGTTCTGCATAGAAGTTATTTTGCCCACTACCAAGCAAACTAGAACTCCAATGGGTAAAATAATCATGACTCATCCGATGAATCGGGAAATTCCCCTGTAATGGCACCCCCCATCCATCTATAGCAATAAACGCTTTCACGCGACCACCTAAAAGTTGCCACAAATGTGCTGCCCCTATTGCCCCGACGACGCCAGCACTAAAACTAATAAATATCAGTGGCGATTCTAAAGAGTTGTTGAGGCGATGGCGCAAAAACTCTAAAATGTGCAAAGCGGATAAATTTAAAAAGTCTTTGCCTGGAAAAACGAGTATATTAGCTTGATTTTCCCCAATTAAGCCATCGAACAATCCCGATATAAAGGATTGGGTGAAGGTGCGATCGTGGATTCCAGGGCAAATAATTATACTCATTTATCTTTTGCGTGTTAGCAGCTTGCACAATTATTCATAATTTAAACTTTAGCCGATGGTTTTTGAAGATAGATAAAAGCGCTATCAACTGAGATTGCAGTGATAGCGCTAATTTTTAATGATTTGAGGATTGCGATCGCCATTAATAATAGACTTCTTGCACAAGTCAGGAAAAGGGGAAAGGTAAAAGGGGTGCATGTTTGGTATTTTCGCTTTCCCCTTTCCCCTTTAACCTTTTCCCACAAGAGTGCAAAAAGCAATTGATTGCAAGAGGTCTACTGTACAGTCGAACTGGCTCATTAAGTGATAATGAAACATCGACTCGATCGACAAAGCAAAAAATCCACTCAAGGAACAACCAAGCGATCGCATTCTTCCAAGGTGAAGATAAAATGCGATCGCCTATTAACCTAATAAAATTAACTTTGATAAGGACGCGGCAGTTGGCGTAGTTTATGAGCAGTGTCTAATTCACTATTGTTTTTCCTGCCATATCCCCAACCCAATATGTTACGATATTCGCCCATAATGCCACTTTCAATTAACTCATCCTCATTGACTGCAATCTCAGTGTGAGATTCGGGCGCAACATAAAGCGCATCCGCCGGACAATATGCCTCACACATGAAACAAGTTTGACAGTCTTCCTTCCGAGCAATTACGGGTGGCTGATTGGGGACTGGATCGAAGACATTAGTAGGACAAACTTGAACGCACAGATTACAATTAATGCAAAGTTTATGGCTGACAAGCTCAATCATGATATTGCTCCTACTACAACTTTGATACAACCGGTGGGGTTTGAGTGGTTTGTACTGGTGGTGTAGCGATAGCATCTGTAATCCAATCGCGCCTTACCCAAAGCTTATCTAAGCCGCCTGTGGCTTGATAATACCGCTGATTGGGATCGGTTTGAGGATAGTCCACCCGAATATGTTCGCTACGAGTTTCCGTGCGATGTAAAGCACTAAAATATGCCCATCGCGCGACAGCAGTCAGAGCAACTGCGCGACGAGAAAATTCTATATCCCGCACAGTATCTTGTTTTGGATTCCCTTGTAGTTGCTGCCACAGCGTTTCTAATTTGGCAAGAGAATCAAGAAGTTTCTGTTCAGAACGCAAGTAATTTTTCTCTAACGGGAACATCTGGGCTTGAACGCCCCGCACAATTGCCTCGTTATCGAATGTTTCAGATGTGGGGGAGTTTGAATGCATTCCCACTTGACCAGCTGCACGTGCAACCCGTTCATTTGCAAGTGCGCCCAAACTCTTCGCAAAAGCCGCCGCCCCAACTCCAGCCCATTGTCCTGTAGAAATTGCCCAGGCAGCATTAGGGCCGCCACCACCAGAAGCTAACCCAGCTAAAAACTCCCGCGATGCCGCATCCCCAGCCGCATAAAGTCCAGGCACTTTTGTAGCGCAACTATCATCGATAATCCGAATGCCACCTGTCCCCCTGACTGTCCCTTCTAAAATCAGTGTTACAGGTACTCTTTCTGTATAGGGATCGATGCCAGCCTTTTTATATGGTAGAAAAGCGATGAAATGAGACTTTTCAATTACTGCCTTGACTTCATCTGTGGCTTTATCTAAACGAGCATAAACAGAGCCTTTCATCAGGGCATTAGGGAGAAACGCAGGATCGCGACGACCGTTAATATAACCACCAAGATCGTTACCTGCTTCATCTGAGTAACTAGCCCAGCCAAAGGGAACACCCCTTGTCACTGTGGCATTAAAAGCGGTCGAAATTGCATAGTGATTAGAAGCTTCCATACTAGAGAGTTCGCCGCCAGCTTCTACTGCCATTAGCATTCCATCACCTGTATTAGTGTTGCAACCTAATGCTTTACTCAAGAATGCACAACCGCCATTGGCTAAGACCACTGCACCAGCACGAACGGTATAAGTACGATGATGCTGTCGTTGGACACCTCTTGCCCCTGCCACAGAACCATCTTCAGCCAATAAAAGCTCTAAAGCCGGACTTTGATCGAGAATTTGCACTCCAGAACGCAACAGGTTTTTCCGCATTACCCGCATATATTCAGGGCCATAATAACTCTGACGCACAGATTCCCCATTTTCTTTAGGGAAACGATAGCCCCATTTTTCTACTAGGGGTAAACTAAGCCAAGTTTTTTCGACGACACGCTCAATCCAACGTAAGTTAGCGAGGTCTTTGGCTACGCGATAACGCTCCGATACAACTTTGTCCCAATTCTCTGGAGAAGGAGCCATGATGCCATTACCACTAGCCGCAGCAGCACCGCTTGTACCCAGAAAACCTTTATCAGCAATGATGACTTTGACACCTTGGGATGCAGCTGCCCATGCTGCCCATGCTGCGGCCGGGCCGCCACCAATTACCAGCACGTCAGCACTTAGTTGTAATTCATTTTCTGCGAGCAATTCCTTTTCCTCCTGTTTGGTAGTAATTTTCATACTTTGCTACTTACTGTGAGGGGCTTCTACAGGCAAAAATTTACTGCCTGCATTTTTTGCTAGTAATTCTTCATCAATGCCATCTTCGACAATGAGCTACTAGACTGGCGCGTTCTGCTTATTTGTCTATTAAATTGCGTTAGCTATACCGCAGACTTGCTGCCTTGTCCGACTAATTATGCAGTAGATAGAGTTTGCATAATACTTAAGAGTGCGTACAGCAAATGACAATTAGTATGATACACTAATTATTAGGTTTTCTAACAATAAGTATTGCAAGTTAATTTTCTATCTGGTTGAAACTGCCGTAAAACTTTCCATTAGCAGGGTGTATTCGTTCGATAACTAAGCAACTTTTTGTAAGTGTTGCACGCGAGGGATAACTTCTTGAGCGACTAGCGATCGCGTGCGTTCATAACTAGCATCAATCGGTTCATCTGGCGCATTGAGAGGGCCAAAGTTACTACCCACAGGCGACCAAATACCGTATCGAGGTTCTGACATTCTTGCCTCCTTAAAGAAATGAGGGGCATCTGGCTTGAGTTTCCCTAAAGATGAGTAACTTAATCTCTAATACCCCCTTGTTTTTTATGCTTAACTGTGCAAACCTCATAGTATACTACAGTAAATCAATAGATTTACCGTAATTTATATTGGCTGCAAAATCAACCTTTAGCACCTATTAATAAGGTTCGAGAAAACTATGTCTGAACCACGCTATGGGATTTGGATTGCCGTTTATGGCAACTGCGGCGTAATCAACCATCCTCTTGAGGTGCATTAATGCTAAGAGAGGGGACAGAGAATAGGGAGTGGGTAATAGGGAAAAAATTATGTGCAATTGACCCTGTTGGAACTATTTAAGCCATTTATTCTTTAGAAAAAATTCAGCTTTTTAGTTACGAATTATTTATACAAATTAATCATCAATGTCTCTCATCCTGGATTTCAAAGATTGAGTTTTCAAGGAAGAGTAGCGGATTTAATACTATGATACGGAGGGATAATGAGCAGAACGAAGCAATTAAAACTAGGTGCATTCATGCGCCCGGTAAGCATACACACAGGTGCTTGGCGTTATCCTGGTGCTATACCTGACGCTAATTTTAACTTCCCAGCACTGAAAAAATTCATCCAAAAACTAGAGCAAGGCAAGTTTGATGCATTTTTCATGGCGGATCACCTAGCAGTATTAAATATGCCAATCAACGCGCTCAAGCGCAGCCATACTGTTACTTCTTTTGAGCCTTTCACCTTGCTTTCTGCCCTCGCCACCGTCACCGAACACATCGGATTGGTAGCTACAGCTTCCACAACTTATGACGCGCCTTACCATATCGCTCGCCGCTTTGCATCTCTCGACCACATCAGTGGCGGCCGTGCTGGCTGGAATATTGTCACCACAGCCAATCCAGACGCAGCACTCAACTTTGGTTTACAAGAAGAAATAGAGCATGACGAACGCTACCGACGAGCTAGAGAATTTTATGATGTCGTTACAGGCCTTTGGGATTCCTTTGCTGACGATGCCTTCATTCGAGATGTGGAAGCTGGGATTTATTTCGATCCCGACAAGCTTCACGTTCTGAATCATCAGGGAAAATATCTCTCGGTGCGGGGGCCATTGAACATTGCTAGACCTGTTCAAGGCTGGCCGGTAATCGTTCAGGCGGGCGCATCGGAAGCCGGACGGCAATTAGCCGCCGAAACCGCCGAGGCTGTGTTTGCACCTGCTGGTAATCTGGAGGCTGGCAAGGCTTTATTTGCCGACATCAAAGGACGGGCGCGGGCAATTGGGCGCGACCCAGACAGTATAAAAATTCTTCCAGGTGCTTTAGTCATTGTGGGCGAAACCGTCGCCGAGGCACAAACCAAACGTGTTTATTTAAATAGCTTAGTACATTATGACAGTGGAATCGCCAGCCTAAATAGTGCGCTGGGCTACGATGTTTCGGGTTTCGATCCAGATGGCCCCTTGCCTGAAATCCCACCGACTAACGCTGGTCACTCTTCACGAGAAAGAGTAATAGCCTTAGCACAACGTGAGAACTTGACTATTCGACAGCTAGCGCAACGCGTTGGCAGTTACGGCGGGTTGGCTTTCGTCGGCACGCCCCAAACCATCGCCGATGAAATGGAGCAATGGCTGTTTGAGGAAGGGTCTGACGGCTTTAACATCATGTTCCCTTATCTTCCTGAAGGATTGAACGATTTCGTTGACAAAGTTGTGCCAGAACTCCAACAGCGTGGCATCTTCCGCAAAGAGTATGAGGGTAACACGCTGCGCGAAAATCTCGGATTGCCGCGCCCTGTTAATCGCTTTTTCCAAACTAGTCTGGTGTAAACTGCGATGACTCATCACTACTTCAATCTCATATTGCTAAGTTGCAAAAACATGTTTTGATTGAAGTCGTTTACTTCTTTCTTGATGAGTTCTACTTAAAAACTACAGATACTAATGAATCACAGCGACAGAAACGGCTGACGCTGATTCGTTTAATCCGGAGTATTGATACTAGCTCTTGTAAGGTATTTTTTGATGAGGCTGCGATCGCCGTTAGGGATGTCGTAGGTGTTGCCTAGCAGTATACGCCCAATTAACATGGTTTTCACCGAAGCTAAAAGGCATCTCAGCTTTATGCCTGCTATTGCTGCTGTTTCCTCTGTTAAAAATTTCGATCTATGTCAAACTCAATCGACGCTCAACCATTGCCATGTAAAACTATCTGTAATCACTGTGCCTTTCATGTTTTGGAGGGCGTTGTGCAATGTATTCACCCCGATGAAGCAGGTGTTAATTGCGCTAGTGTAAATTTCTGCAATTCATTCCAACCGATGCAGGAAGTTGATAGTCCTTGTGTGACATACGGCAACGATCCGGAATAAGGGCTGGGCTTGTGGTTAGATGTCGCTAAGAGTGCGATCGATTCATAAAAATTTCCCCATATCGCTTGAGTGGAAAAGAATTCATGATTGCAAAAACTATATCGTCAGTCCAGTTTGGGTTACATTTGGGCTTAATTTTTGTTTGAGTGGCGTTAAGAGTTCGGTTGAATTTATTAGATGGGTAGTTCAATAATAAACTCTATGCCTTCACCTGGGTTGGAATGATATGTGAGCTTGCCATGATGATTATTCACCACAATCTGGTAAGCAATAGATAGACCAAGCCCTGTTCCTTTACCAACGGGTTTTGTTGTGTAAAAGGCATCGAATATTTTTCCTTGGTCTGCTTTGTTTATACCTGGGCCATTGTCGGCAATTCTTAAAATGGCTTGCTCTCCAATTACCTCTGTTTTGATTTTAATTATACCAGGATGTAGAGAAATTTCTTTAAAACTTTTATTTTTATGTGTTTCTTCAATTGCATCGATCGCATTACAAATCAAATTCATAATAACCTGATTAATTTCCCCAGGGAAACATTCAATCAGAGGTAAATTTCCATATTCTTTGATTATTTGGATGGCTGGACGATGAGTATTTGCTTTAAATCGATGTCCGAGAATCAGTAGCGTACTTTCTATTCCTTCATGTAAGTTAGTTAGTTTTTTACCAGCTTCTCTGTGTCGAGAAAAATTGTTTAAAGATGAAACAATTTCTGTAACGCGATTCGTGCCGACTTGCATGGATTGAATAACTTTAAATAAATCATCTAATAAAAAATTAATTTCGCTTTTGTTAATCGCAGTTTTAATTTCTTCTGGTGGTTCCGGCAGATATTTTTGATAGAGATGCAGTAAACTAACTATCTCTTGTACATATTTTTCCACAAAATTTAAGTTGCCAGCTATAAAATTGATGGGATTATTAACTTCATGAGCAATTCCAGCTGTAAGTTGACCTAATGCTGCTACCTTTTCTGCCTGAATCAGTTGAGTTTGAGTCTGTTGTAATTCCGCATTTTTAGCGATTAAGGTTTTCGTCAAATTTCTTAGCTTGAGGTGATTTTCGATCCGCACCAAGACTTCTTCATACTGAAAAGGTTTGGTTATGTAGTCTACAGCTCCCAATTGCAAACCTTTGATTTTATCCGCAGTTTCTGAGAGGGCTGTCATAAAAATCACCGGAATATCTTGGAGACGAGGATTACTTTTTAGCTGTTTGCAGGTTTCAAAACCATCTAATTCAGGCATCATCACATCCAGCAAAATTAGATCGGGTAAATCACCATTTTCTAATCGCCTAAGGGCTTTCTCTCCGCTGCGTGCTGCCCAAACTTCAAAGCTAGACCGATCCAGAAAGCTGGATAAAACTTCTAAATTGGCAGGGTTATCGTCAACGACTAAAACAATTCCCCTAGAAGCAGAGTAATCCATCGAATTTTTTTGGTCTCCAATAGTCGCTTTCATACTGTTTCCACCGCATATTCAGTCAAGAAACTGAGGATTAAATCTTCATCAAATTGCCTTGCTAGTTGCCGTAGTTCGCTAGCAAATAGCGCGAAGGTTGTGTCTGTTTCCTCCAGTCGGTCGGCCCACTTGAGAATGGCATTGAAGTTACCTTTAGTGGCTAGGGTAACTAGTTCTTGCAATACTTCGGGGGAAGGAGGGGTTAATTGAGTAGATTGGGTATTTGCTGTGGTTGCTTGTTTGGTTTTTAGTTCTTCAGGCTGAGACTGCTTGTAAATCCATACCAAATTTAAGAGGCTTTGTAATTGCTGCAATAATTCATCTGCCTGTACAGGTTTGCTGAGGAACTTGTTACCTCCAGCTTGCAGGCTGCGATGTTGGTCGGCTTCAAAAACACTCGCAGAAGAGACGATAATTTTTACATCTTGAGTTTCTGGAGTGTAACGCAGGTGTTGAATCAATTCAAACCCATTCATTTGTGGCATCAGCAAATCTGTGATAATTAAGTCTGGCTTGAGGGCGATCGCTTTTTCTAAACCTTCTTGACCGTTGCTAGCTTCAATTACATTAAAACCCAGTGGTTGGAGTAAGTTTGTAATCACTGTGCGATTTTCCCAGCGATCGTCAACCATCAGGATAGTGTAGGGGCCACCCTCAAAGCCAATGATTTGTTTATCTGATGCAGCGATCGCAGATTTTACCCAATCGCTGGCTTTAGGAATTTCCAATTCAAACCAGAAGCTACTCCCCTGACCAATCTGACTTTGAACGTGGATATCGCTACCCATCATTTGCACTAACTGTCGAGTAATAGCTAAACCTAAACCTGTACCTTCAGCTTGACGCTTTTTCTCACCTACTTGTTCAAATGGCAAGAAAATCTGGCTCAATTGTGCGGGACTTATACCAATTCCTGTGTCTTCGACTGTAAACCGGAGGCGATGTTTCACTGTCTGTTCGTCACTAGGAGGTAGATCGAGGACTTCAACATTGAAAATAACCTCACCCTCATCTGTAAATTTGATGGCATTTCCTAGTAGATTCAATAGTACTTGACGCAATCTTTTGACATCGACGCTAACCGCTGTAGGCAAATTAATCGCGGGTTTATAGACAAACAAAATGTCGTTTTGTTTTGCCCGAATGTGGCAGATTTCGACAATTCCTTGGAGAAAAGAGGGAAAATACACATCCTGCGGGTGCAATTCTAGCTTTTTTGCTTCAATTTTGGAGAGATCCAATATGTCATTAATTAAAGTCAGCAGATGAGAGCCGCATTGTTCGATAATACTGACATGATATTGCTCTTGCTCAGCTAAAGTTGGGGAACGGAGCAAAATTTGGGCACAGCCGAGAATGCCATTCAAAGGCGTTCGCAGTTCGTGACTCATGTTGGCTAAAAATTCGCTTTTAGCATGGTTAGCTGTATCAGCTGCTGCTTTGGACTTTTTTAGTTGAGCTTGTTCAAATGCTTGTACGTTCCATAAGACAGTAATCATAGTAACTGTCAGTCCGCCGACAATTAAGGCAATCAAATCCAGAAATTGCAATCGAGATTCGATATTTTGGCGAGGAATTACCAAAGCCACAGACCAATTAGCTTGTGTTAACGGCAGATAAGCTACATACTTTTGAGTGCCGTCAATTTCCATCAACTCAATTGCCTGTTTTTTGTTTACCATTTGCTGGACGATCGCATTTAAATTGCGATCGCCAATTTTTAGCAGGCTGGGTGCAGGTTTTTCTACCGTTGACATTAATGCCGAGTCAGGATGAACGATGGCCTCTCCTTGGGAATTGAGGGCAAAAGCATAGCTATTCGCGCCGTATTGAAGTGAGTTGACAACCTCTGCAATGCGATCGACTCTGACATTGCCCTGGAAGGTTCCAATTGGCGAACTATGGCTAGCAGAATTAGACCAAATCGGCGTGGCGATCGCAATTAAAGGAATTCCTGTAGAACGGCTAATGAAGGGATCGGAAATGTTGCTCTTTCCTGCAATTGCTTTTTGAAAATAGTCTCGATCCCGAACATTTTTATTTGCTCGACCAACTTTTGTATTGGAATATGAACCGTCTGGGGTAGCTATTTGGAAAAAGAAAAATTCATCGATTCGCTTTACTTCTGTTTTTAAATAGGGTTCTGCCACAGACCAATTTAAGGAGCGTACAGTTGAAGTATTCGCTAGGGTTTCTACCTCCACTTGACGAACGTGTAACCACTCCTCAATTTCATCAACTCCTCTGCGTACTTCTAAAAAAGCACTCTGTCTCAAATCTTTGAGCATCAGATTTCTAGCAGCTTGATAGCTAAAATAAGCAGAGATGCTAACTACAAGAGTAGTACCACCCAGAATAAATCGAATCAATAAATTTCGTGAGGGATGATTTCCTCTATCAAATGCTGATAGCCTGAATTTTTCTTGTATCAAGGGCTAGCTCCTGAATCACATAATTCGGTAAGCAGAATTTCTAGTTATCTTTAGATTGCCCAAGATACTACCGATGCTCACAGATTTTAATAGAATAATTAATAGAGCATATTTGAAATAAATGAAGTACGCGGTTAGGGGCACAACATGTTGTGCCCCTACAATTAATTTTTAATTTTGAATACTTCGACTGCGCTCAGTACAAGTTTTTAATTTTTAATTGTTATTAGGGTGTCGTCTGCGGTGGATTGGTGGAATTAGGAGTTGGGAGAATTGGTACAATTACAGGCTTTGATTTTTGGCTTTGCAATTGAATTTGGGCTTGGTCGCGGGCGTTTATTGCTTGGTGGTAATCAGGCTTATATTTGATCGCTCGATTGTAAGAAGCGATCGCATCTTGATAGCGTTGCAAATTTAATAGAGCATTGCCTTTACTATACCAGCTTTCGTAACTATCTGGTTTATAACGAACTGCTTTATCATAAGATGCGATGGCGTCTTCGTATTTTTGCAAAATATATTGTGAATTCCCCAAGTTATACCAAAGTTGATAATCGTTTTTCTTAAAATTCGCCGCTTTATTATAAGATTCTATTGCAGCGTCATAACGTTGGGTTTGATGCATTGACCAGCCTATATTATACCATGCTTGATAGTTGCTGGGGTTATATTTAATTACTTGGTTAAAAGATTCAATTGCTTCGGGGTAACGCTGTAAATTCATAAGTACATTACCTCTAGACAACCAAGCTTGATAAAAATTTGGCTTGTATTGTACTGCTTTATCATAAGCTGTAAACGCATCTTTGTAGCGTTGTAAATTGACTAAAGCATTCCCCCAATTGTACCAAGCTGAGACGTAATCTGGTTTTAATTCAACAACCTTTTCATAAGCGGCGATCGCTTCACTATATCGTTTGAGATTTTGTAAAGCTAATCCTTTTTTGTACCAAGCTTCAAAATCATCAGATTTAAATTCAATCGCTTTTGTATAAGATTCAATTGCCAGGTCGTATTGTCTTAAATTACCTAAAGCGTCTCCTTTGGCATTCCAGACTTGGGGATTTTGATTATTTAATTCTAAGGCTTTGTTAAAAGAAGCGATCGCATCTTGATATCGTTGTAAATTGTCAAATGCCAAACCTCTTCCTACCCAAGCTTCTAAATAATCTGGCTTGAGTTGAATTGCTTTGTCATACGCCGCTAAAGCATCTTTATATTTTTTCAATTGCGAAAGCGTTTTGCCTTGACCATTCCATGCTTGAGCGTAATCTGGTCTAATATTAACTGCTTTTTCATATACTGCTAATGCTTCTTGATAACGTTGTAAATCAAAAAGTGTATTTCCTTGTTTAGATAATTCTATGGCATTCTTAGAATTAACGTGATTCAAAATCAATATGGATGCTATTCCAGTCACGCCAAACAAAAATATTGCTAATAGCAACTTACCCAATAAACCTTTTTTCGGTTGCGGTTTTTTTATCTTATTTGGTGGCGAAATAGGAGCCAAGGCTATTGTTTCAGCCGGGGGTTGCGTTAACTCTTGCAGCGCTTTTAATGCCACCGTTGCCGAAGGGTAGCGTTGTCGAAAATCATAGCGCACCATTCTATCTAAAAATTGAGCAAATTCTGCCGTTACCGTGGTTTTATCCTGCCAGACAATTTCATTAGTATCGGGATCTTTGACTATTTCTTCAGAAGATAATCCAGTCAGTGCTTGAATAGCAATTATCCCTGTCGCATAGATATCACTGCTTAATTTTGGCGTACCATGAGCTTGTTCGCCAGGAATATATCCAGGCGTCCCGATGGCAACGGTACATTGCGTTGAAGCTTGGGGAGTAATAATTTGGGTAGCAATTTGTTTAACTGCACCAAAATCAATTAAGATTAACTTGCCATCAGTATCCCGTCTAAGAATATTTCGGGGATTCACATCGCGGTGAATTACATTCTGTTGATGGACAAATTCTAAGATTGTCAAAATTTCTTGTAAAAGTGAAATCACTTGGTCTTGACTCCAGGTTTTCGCTGGAATTAATTCTTCACTCAAGTCATGACCTTCAATTAATTCCTGTACGAGATAAAACTCGGCATTTTCTTCAAAATAAGCTAAAAGTTGGGGAATGCGATCGTGAGTCCCTAATTTGTACAGAACTTGAGCTTCTGTATCAAATAAACGCCTCGCCGTTTCCAAAGTTACTGGATCGTTGGCTTGGGGCTTGAGTTTCTTGACCACACATTGAGGCGAACCAGGTAATTGAGTATCATAAGCAACAAAAGTTTCACCAAAACCCCCACCTCCCAAGTTACTAATAATTTGGTATCTTCCAACAAGTGTGTTTCCCAACATCTCGTTTGCCCAGTATAAGTGCGATCTGATTTTGATTTTGCCACAGGTTAAGGGGGAGTGGGGGGCAGGGCAGGTAGGGGAAAAGGTTAAAGGGTAAAGGGAAAAGCGATAAATTTAGCCTTTCCCCCTTACCCCTTTCCCATTCTCCATGCCCAATGCCCAATGCCCAATGACTAATGACCAATAACAAATGACAAATCCATGATTCCTATTAGTGATAATGTTCGTTGTTGGAATAAGCCGATAATTAATTATTGGCTAATTAGTATAAATATTGCCGTGTTTTTATGGGAACTGAAACTAGAATTTAGCGATGAATTGGGCTATTTTGTGAATAGTTGGGGATTGGTTCCTGTCCAGCTTAGTGGAGCGATCGCCAATGCTATTTATTTGAATTTTGCTGCTTGGATAGTTGTAGTTTGGCGTGTATTGTCGCTAATTTTTAGTATATTTTTGCATGGAAGTTTTAGTCAAATATTGGGAAATCTGCTATTTTTATGGGTTTTTGGTAAGACTGTAGAAAATATTCTCGGACATAGGCGCTATCTAGGATTTTACTTAGCGGCTGGCGTTGTGACGGGAGTGGCACAAATTTTAGCCGAACCGAGTTTGAGAGTTCCATTGATTGGTGCAAATGGGGCGATCGCAGCTATTTTAGGAGCCTATATCATCAAGTTTTCTCAAGCCAAAATCTACTCAGTTCTGCCGTTAATAATTTTGTATATACCCCTTGAACTCCCAGCTTTTTTATATATATTATGGTGGTTTGTTCAACAGCTATTTTATGGTATAGGTAGTTTAAATATTCCGCCCGTTGGTGTAAATCAATCTGGTGTTATTTACTGGGGCCAGGTTGTAGGATTGCTCTTTGGTGCGGGTTTCATGCGATTTAGGACGTTTATTAGGTAACCAAATAATTATTAATTCATAATTCATAATTAAAAACGGGTACAATCCCCCACGTTCATTAAAAATGAGCGTGGTGCAACAATGTAGTGGAGAGTTCAACCAACAACTGATTGCAATTATGAATTATTAATTATAAATTATGAATTAGCTTGACTCAATACCAGGCTTGCCCATTCCACAAATTAAATAAAATTGCTATATGTCTTTTGGCTGAAATTTCTCAGTTACCCCGGCAAAACAAAGGATATAAGCAGAAATTATAATCAAGAAGTCAGCAATATTTCACAATTTTTGATTCTTTCTGTACCTTTTGATAGATTGTATTTTTTATCTGAAAAATCGATACTCATCACACTAGCGGATGCCTACTGTTCGAGTCGGTATTGTTTAGTTATAAACGGTACGTCAGATGTTAAATGTTAATTTAATTTACAGTGAAAAGGTTCAAGCAGAAAGTCTTGGAGAAGAATTTAATCCAACTTTCACCACCAAGTTACCGCTTTTAGTCACAAATGAACAGCTTGGGTATGAGGAAGATGAGTCTTTTATTTCTGACCCTGATACCCCATTTCCGAGTGACACTCAAATTTTGATTGTAGATGATGAACCTGACATTCGCGATTTAGTAACCTTTATTCTGCAAGATTACGGTGTAGGAGTAACCGCAGTTTCATCAGCACAAGAAGCATTACAAGCACTGTCTGAATCGATACCGGATGTTTTGATCAGTGATATTGGAATGCCAAAGACAGATGGTTATATGCTGATGCGTGAAGTGAGAAAGCGATCGCCTCAAGAAGGAGGACACGTACCAGCGATCGCTCTCACCGCTTATGCTGGGGAAATCAATCAGCAGCAAGCACTAGAAGCCGGATTTCAACTACATATTCCGAAACCAATCGATCCAGATGAATTAGTCGAAGCGATCGTTGGTTTGATGAACCAAGCTGTTGCTAAGTAACCTTCTGAAATACTGTCGATAACTGATAGCTTCAATTTCTCTTTTATCTCAGTAGTATATATTTGATAAGAAATTTTACTTACGTAAGATTTACTTAAGTAAATCTACTTGAAATTTCGGCTTGGGGAAAATCCTCTGTTGATTTTAAGTGTTTTTACAGAAGATATTATTTAACAAAACCATAATTATTTAAATAGTTAGATGAGTAATTTATTAATTATCTAACATATTTTTTTTAAAACCTTTTGATAAATTTAAACAACAATGAATAATTGTCCTTGCTGTTCTAATCAGCTTTTGCGCCATATCCGGCGTCATGAAATTTATTTTTTTTGCCGAACATGTTGGCAAGAAATGCCAATTTTAAAACAAACATACTATCCAAAAACTCAAGTCAGTTTCATCGAGAAAAACAAAGTTCTACATTAATTTATAGAACTCTCGACTTTATCCAAAATTAAAAATTTGTTTTCTTTATTCAGCAAAAACCCTGGCTTTTTGGGAAATACTTTTTACGCGTCATAGATTCTCGATGAACTGAAAAAAGTAAAACTTCCGTGCTCCAAAGGTTTTAGCGATAGCGTTCGCGTTGCGAAAAAAATGGATAAAGTCGAGCTAAATAGAAACACTAAATTAAACGAAAAAGGAGGTTACCGGGTTTCGACTACGCTCAACTTCCGCGGAGTCGAAACTCAACCCTCGTCTTCTGAGCGATCGAGCATTGAGCGTACCCTACCCTTCTCCCAAGGGGAGAAGCCGAAATGCGTCTTCTAAAATAATTGTGTCCACCTACTTATATAGTAGGATTCATCTTCATTTTAGCTGTGCCACACCGCCACTACGCATTTAAACAACAAAACGGGCTGCGAACCTTCTGCTCATCAGTAAATTAACCGAAGCTGAACCCAGTTTAACGTTAGGATAAATATAAACAGGATTTAAATTCTATCTACCGTTCTCATGGGAATGACTGAGCAACACGATTCTGACTCTCAGCAATTCAGTGAACTCACCGATAGTGCAACCAACAAATCGGTCGGTAATTCCTGGAAAAATCGCGTTGCTGGTGTCTGGAACAAAGCAACAACAAGTTTGACGCAATTCTTACCCGTAGAACAAGCGGCACAAACGGTTATTGGATGGTTTAGTGTCAGTGAGGCTGAAGTTGCAGAGATTTTAGAGAAAGTTCGAGCGGAACTACCAACTACAGAAGCGCTGTTAATTGGGAAACCCCAAGCCGGAAAAAGCTCAATTGTCCGCGGACTGACGGGAGTTTCTGCCGAAATTGTCGGTCAAGGATTTCGCCCCCATACCCAGCACACCCAGCGCTACGCCTATCCTTCCAATGACCTGCCGCTACTGATTTTTACTGATACTGTAGGATTGGGTGATGTTCGCCAGGATACTGAAGGAATCATTCAAGAACTAGTTGGCGATTTACAACAGGAGACTCGTTCCGCCAGAATCTTAGTTTTGACTGTCAAAATCAATGATTTTGCAACCGATACTCTACGACAAATTGCTCAAAAGCTGCGTCAGCAATATCCAGATATTCCATGTTTGTTAGCAGTTACGTGCTTACACGAAGTTTATCCGGCCGATACTGTCGATCATCCTGCTTATCCGCCAGACTTTCAGGAAGTCAACCGTGCATTTACTCTTGTACAAGAAACTTTTACTGGACTGTACGATCGCTGCGTACTCATTGACTTTACTTTAGAAGAAGATGGTTACAACCCCGTATTTTATGGGTTGGAAGCCCTAAGAGATACGCTCTCAGAACTACTCCCGCAAGCAGAAGCCCAAGCAATTTATCAGCTATTGAATCGGGAAGAAGCTGGTAACCAAATTGGCAACCTTTACCGCGACACAGCACGCCGTTACATTCTGCCTTTTGCGATTATGTCTGCAACCCTAGCTGCTGTGCCATTGCCATTTACCACAATGCCGGTGCTAACAGCACTACAAGTTTCGATGGTAGGTCTGTTAGGAAAATTATATGGGCAAACACTTACGCCATCTCAAGCCGGGGGCGTTGTGAGTGCCATCGCCGGTGGTTTCCTCGCACAAGCAATCGGACGGGAATTAGTTAAATTTATACCACTTTTTGGTAGTGCGATCGCCGCATCTTGGGCAGCTGCCTACACCTGGGCATTAGGGGAAGCAGCCTGCGTTTACTTTGGCGATTTAATGGGAGGTAAAAAACCAGATCCCCAGAGAATTCAGTCGGTGATGCAAGAAGCTTTTAAAGCAGCACAAGAACGTTTTAAAGGTTAACCCAAGGCGATGGTAATATGTAAGAATTCAGGAGTCAGAATGGGCTTCGCCCCGCTGCGCTAACAGAATTCAGAATAGTTAAAAAAACTAGGTGTACTTTGATAAATCAAAGTACCAATTGTACTGGAATACTTCTACATTCTGACTTCTGACTCCTGGGTGCTGAATTCTTACGGTAATATCATGTTCGGGTAATTAGTCATATAAGTTTCGCTAAGCGTCATTCTTTAAGTGCAAGTAACTATAGCATTCTTAATTCTTCTTTAATAGATAAAGGCTGATACCCTAACGCAAATGCTTTAGAACTATCTAAAGAAACATCTGCTGGTCTAGGTGCTGCCATTTTCACATCTTGTTGCCGACAGGCTTTTATTCCACTAGCTGATAGCTCAAATACTTCTGCTAATAGCACGCCAAAATCGTAGCGTGACAGTCGCTCTTTTCCACCCAAATGAATAATACCATTGACTTTTTCTAAAGCTAATAAAAGTCCTTTGGCCGCAGTTTTTCCACTCACTGGCGTCCGAAATTCATCAATAAATAAATTTAGTCCTTTACCGTCTTTTAAAGTTTGAATAAATGGCTGAATAAAGCTTTTTGCTGTGGGTGTTTCTGCACCAAACATTAAAGGCATTCGGCACACTGCGGTCATGGGATATCGCTCTAGCATCCCTGCTTCAGCGATGGCTTTTTGTTCGCCGTAAATGTTTACAGGACAGACAGAATCATTTTCACAATAAGGAGCATTTAAACCATCAAAAACCAAATCCGTTGAAGTAAAAGCGCAAGGAATAGAATTATCAGCACAAAGTCCAGCAATATTGCATGATGCTGTGACATTAACTGCGTGTGATTCTTCAGGGTGAGTTTGACAAAAGTTCGGTTGTGAATGAGCAGCTGTATGAATCACCGCTGCTGGTTTGATAGTATTAAATATCTGCTGTAATTCTTGAAAGTCTGTTAAATTAACTTTTAATATTTTAATGCCAGGAATTTCTACAGGATGAGATAAATAAGTACCATAAATTTCCCATTCTTGTTTTGCAAACTGGCAAAGATGCCATCCTAAAAAACCACTGGCTCCAGCGATTAATAATCTTTTCATATTTAATTGAATAAGGTAATGTAGCAATTGCCTCGACTGATTGTAGACCCTGACAAAACAGACTTTTAACCCTATTGCCTACTACCTTTCTTAAGGAAACCAGAGGTCTCTTCCACTACCTTGGAACTGAAACCGCCCAAAGCCAAGAAATTGACCGTGGGATTTTTCACCCACTGGAAATGCTGTGACACCTAGTAAATAAACACCAGAAAAACTGGGATTACTATAGGGACGGAGGCCAATTGTGATTGTTTGTCCTGGAGTTACAGGTGGGTCAAAGTTGACAGTAATTGTGCGTGTTTTGCGTTCTTTGGTGACTGAACCTAGCGTTAATGGTGTCCCTTTGCGATCGCGCGTTCCAACAAATGCACGGGTATCATCAAGATCGTACTGGATATTCTCTCCTCCTTCACGTTGAGCGATCGTTACCTTCTGTAAAGATTCTCCAGCATTTTCCGGCACACTGATAGTAAAGTAGTAAGTCCCGCCCGGAAAATTTACATCTTTGTAAATAGTTACCGCCTCAACCAGCTTCGGTGGTTGGACAAAATACACTGTACCATCTCCAAGTTGCACTGCTTGAGTCACTGGAACAGTAACTTCCGCAATACCAATTGCTAACGAAAGTGTTATGCCAAATAAACTTGCAACGCGCATAGCCGGATATCAATAATAGTAAGTGAAGTTGGTAAAAAAACACCTTTATTTCAATTCTAATTCTTTGGGAATCAGTGATTTGGGAATAATAGAAACTTGTTTTTCCAAATCAGAAGGTTTCGTATACCACCAAGCCCAAGCAATTAAAACTGCTTGAAAAGGAAGTCTGAATACGTGTACCCAAGGTGAATTTGGTATATATTCCAACTTAATATGATTAACCGCCATATTGATATTGGCAGGGAAAACCGCAATAAAAAGAGCAATAAGCCCCCAAGCAGCAGCTTGACTTACAGGCGGGACTAATAACCCAATACCACCTAAAATTTCATAAAAACCACTCAGATAAACTAATTCCAAAGGATAAGGAAGTTGCGGTGGCATAATTTTGACATAAGGTTCTGGAATCAGAAAATGCGTCACTCCAACGAAAATAATTGCTATAGAAAGGATGACACGCAAACGTTCCTTATGCTGATTCATCAGTTTTGCCTCATTATATACTTACCGCTATAACTTCAGTTTGACCGACAAATGCCGAATATGCCTTGAGTCCATAGGATGAAAATATCAACCAATAGCCTTCTTAGCGTTCTCCTCTCTGCGCCTCTGCGCCTCTGCGTGATATAAAAAACATGAACAACGCCTTCAACCGACTCGCACCCTTCATCCAAGAATACATTTACCATCACCAATGGACAGAATTACGACCAGTCCAAATTGCCGCTTGTCAAGTCATATTTGACACCGATGCTCACTTACTAGTTGCTGCTGCAACCGCCGCCGGTAAAACAGAAGCAGCCTTTCTCCCGGTTTTGACTTTATTACACACCTACCCTGCTTCTACCATAGGTGCGTTATATATTAGTCCCATCAAAGCATTAATTAACGACCAATTTGAGCGTCTCAACGACTTACTCAAAGAAGCAGATATTCCAGTTTGGCACTGGCACGGTGATGTTTCTCAAAATCGAAAAAACAAACTTTTAAAAAATCCCCAAGGCATCTTACAAATTACACCAGAATCTTTAGAAAGTTTATTAATTAATAAAAACAACGACTTACTTCGCTTATTTGGTGATTTAAGGTTTGTGATTATTGATGAAATTCACGCCTTTATGGGATCGGAACGCGGTTGTCAAATTATTTGCCAATTACAACGTTTAGCAAAAGCCACACAAAAACAACCCCGCCGCATTGGTTTATCTGCAACTCTCGGCGATTATTCCCTAGCTGAAGATTGGTTGCGTTCTGGAACCGATAAGCCAGTAATTACTCCTAAAATAAATAGCGTAAAACGCCAAATAAAACTAGCTGTAGAACATTTTTATATTAATGATGAAGTTGATGAATCAGAGGCTACAGCTTACGAACAATATATTTTTAACCTTAGCAAATCTCGTAAATGCCTAATATTTGCAAATAATCGCACCCGCACCGAATCTATTATTGCATCTTTGCGAAAAATTGCCACAGAACAAAAATTACCAGATATCTATCACGTGCATCACGGAAGTATATCTGCTAGTTTGCGGCAAGCGGCTGAAAATGCCATGCGCGAACCCAACAATCCTGCTGTGACTGCTGCAACTCTAACTCTGGAATTAGGTATAGATATCGGTCATTTAGAGCGAGTGATTCAGTTAGATTCGCCCTTGTCTGTTGCTAGTTTTTTACAGCGTTTGGGACGCAGTGGTAGAAGAGGGGAAACTGCTGATATGCGCTTTATTTGCACTGAAGAACAGCCATTATCAGAAGCTTCTCTACCTGAGCAAATGCCCTGGCAACTTTTACAATGTATCGCTATTATTCAACTTTATACAGAGGAAAAGTGGATTGAGCCAATTCAACCGATTAAATATCCGTTGAGTTTGCTTTATCACCAAACCATGAGTATTTTAACAGCAACCGGGGAAATTTCGCCTAATGCTTTAGCTAAACAAATTTTTAGTTTGCCGCCTTTTGCTGCTATTTCCCAAGAAGATTTTCGGCTATTGCTACGTTATTTAATTGATATCGGTCATATTCAACATAGCGAACAAGGTAAATTAATCCTGGGTTTGGCAGGAGAAAAGGTGGTGAAAAGATTTCAGTTTTATGCTGTGTTTGCCGAACAAAAAGAATATATTGTCAAACACGGTACGACGGAAATTGGCAGTATTGCCGCACCGGTTCCTGTTGGTAATCAATTTGGTTTAGCTGGGAGAACTTGGGAAGTTGTAGAAGTTGACTTCAAAAAAAGAGCTATTCTTGTGAAACCAGCTGAGGGTAAAGCTAGTGTTTATTGGCGTGGTGGTGGTGGGACTATTCATACAAGAGTTTTACAACGAATGCGGCAAGTTTTATTTGAAGATGTAGAGTATAGCTATTTGCAAAAGAATGCTTTGCAAAGATTACAGACGGTTCGCCAATTGGTGCGGCGGGTAGGATTAGAGAAGCAAAATATTTTGGAATTAGAGAAAGGTAAATGTTGCATTTTTCCTTGGATGGGTACTGTTGGTTATCGCACTTTAGAAAGATTGCTTAATTCTTGGTGTCGGGAATCTTTGGAAATTAAAAGTATTGGTGGCATTAATCCTTATTATCTGACAATTAAATTAGGTAAAGGTAAATTTGAATATCTTGCTGGTGAAATTGCTTCGTTATGCGAGCAAAGGATTAGTGCAGAAGATTTAGTTAGTAATTCAGAAGCGCCGGAAATTCAAAAATATGATGAATTTATTCCTCATCTACTTTTACGGAAGGCTTTTATTAGTGATTATTTAGATATGGAAGAAGTGCGGCAACAAGTGGCAAAGTGGTAAAAGTGTCAGAATTCAAGAGTCACAAATCTGTTGAGAAGTTCTCACGGATGGGGTGGTGTAAAACTATTTGGGTTCACAGGTGTGACTTCAGAAGCATAGCGGTTAAAGTCCCTAACGTTGAAAGTTAAGATATGGGTTAGTCTGTTGACTAACATTGAGGCTACAAGCCTAGCATCGTGGACATTTACCCCCACTACCCCATACTGTAAAATTAATCGCTTCCACTCTGGATAAATCTCAGGTACATCTGGCAGTACCAAGAAGAAACTTTCTAAACGCTCCAGTTCCGTCCTAGCTTCAGCTATGGTTAAGCCTAAGCCGTTCCTTTGGGCAGGTCGTGTTGCACTTCGCCAAAACTCTATGAGGTTTTGCGAAGTAATAAAAAGCTCTGACTCTGCGACTCGTAAAGTTGAAATTGCATTCAGTGTATCTGCATACATTGGGTGGTGTGGCTGTACGCTTAGTAGCAATAAGTTGGTATCGACAAGATAAGTCACTTAAATATCTTCGGACTCCTCATCATCGTATATTCCTGCTCGACTTAAAGCATACTCTGATAGTAAAGGCGTATCTCGCCTATGGCTCTCTGCCCATTCCCGAAAAGCTGTTATCCACTCAATAGCCGTGGCAGTTTTGTAAAATGGTTGCTCCTGTTTTGATTTCATCAACTGCTCAAGCAATGCATCCAAATGTGGCTTAATCTCTTCAACAGGGAGCTTAGTTACGTTTGCTAACACCTGCACAACGCCTTCTAACTCTTCTCTGTCAACGTCTGGGGGTAATGGTAGTATTTGATTGTTATTGTTAATCGCGTTATCAGTTTCCACAAATAATACTGAAGTTAGTTCCTAGTTTAATTATCATGGTTTTAAGCACCACAGGCAAAACCAGAGAAACGGAATTATTGGGGTAGCCGGTTGCTGGCAGGAATGATGATTAAAGGAAAGCAGAAAAAATCTTCGCCTGGGCAAATGAGTTTACCTTGGGACAAGCAGAAAGTTTCTGAACTTACGGAAGTACATGAAGTAGCAGAAAAATTTATTCAGGCGAATTGCTATATGCCCTCAGTGCCAGGTATCGGATCTCTGAAATGTTGATTAATTCGTGAAAAATTAGGCTGTAATTAATATTTACAAATTTCAGAAAGCCTTAAATGTTATACTTTACAAGTCTCGATGCGAGAGAAGAGAACATCACACCTAAATACAAATACCATACCATCCATAACGTAATAACGATAATAAAATAAAGCTATAGGAAGGTATCCAGGTGTTGCTGAGGGATCAAAAGTAACTTTTGTGTGATGAATCCAGTTACTATTCCTTCTCCAACCAACGCGATCGCCAAACTTTTCCCAAGCTTCTCTATAATACTTACCATCAAGCTTACCACCAACGCTAAGGTAAATTTCTTTTTGAACACTGAAGCCAAAGCGCCCATTGCTATATTTGACCCACAAACGGTCAATTGTGCGAAGGTCTTTGCAAGGAAAGTTCAACAATTCTTCGTCTCTAATCCAATCACCTTCTTGGCGACCTACAGCTTGAATAATCACTAAATAAGTTTCATAATCAGCTTGTTCCCAGTTTCCTACTGCTAGGTAGTCGCGTAGTTTTATGTAATCTATCCCTACTTCTGAACTCAAATCATCAGATGTGTTTTGGTCAACTAATAATAAACTTAACCATGCTTGGATAGATTTTGGACGTTCATTTGCTTCTAAACTCATTCCCTGAATAATCGCCAGATTTAATTGCTGGCTAATACTTGAATTGTGTTGCTTTGGTTCAATTAAATTAGCTTGATGATATTTGCGATCCCAAGAATTTGCAGGATATTCACCTGTCACTACATAATAAAGCGTTGCGGCTAAACCGTAAACATCTACTGTTATATCTTTGCTGCCCATCATCTGCTCATAAGGAGCAAAATTTTTATTACCAAAACTTCTAGAAAATGAAGTTGCAGGAGCAATATCTCCAGCTAAACCAAAGTCTATTAAAATAGGTTGGTTACCGCTTCGCAACATAATGTTACCGGGATGAATATCACGATGCACTATTGAATTTTGATGCATAGATGTTAGTGCGTCGCCAATTTGGCAAATGTATTTTATAGCTTCTGTTTCTGGTAGTGGTGTTATTACTTCACCTTCAATTAAATCAATTAAATTTTTCCCAGCAATGAACTCCATTACTAAGCAGGGTGTGTTGCTGTCGCCTTCTTCAAAATAATCAATTACCCGCACAATATTTGGATGAGGTACTTGGCAAAGTTGTCCTAATAATTCAGCTTCTTGGATAAATTTATTTACATAGCGGGGATATTCTCTATCCTTTTTGAGGCGCATATTGGGAGTTTTAATGACAACTGGCAGGTTAATTCGGCTGTGTATAGCTTTATAGGTAATGCCGAAAGCGCCTTGTCCTAATTCGTCTTCAATGATGTATTTACCATTGTGTAGTTGATGACCTTTATTCCAGTACATATTTTTATTAGTTAGAAGTTTTTTATCTCACGCAGAGGCGCAGAGGCGCAGAGAGAAGAAAGAGATAGGAGTTAATTTGGCGGTTTTGTTGGGGGTGGTGTTGGTGTTGATTTTTCTGTAGGTGAAGGCGAAGGTTTGATGAATAATTCTCGAATATCTCCTTGGAAAATTCCTGTGAATATTGCTATGACTGCGAGAATTAAACCTATTATTCCAATCCATAGGCCTAACGCATCGTAATTAATTTGTCTTGGTTGTGGCTCAACAGCAGGTGTCGGTTTTAATCCTAGTGAATCTAGCCAAGCTTGAATCGATTGGGGGCGTTTTTTGGGATCTAAATCCATTGCCCAAAGAATACCACGATTGATGTTATCGCTAATTTGAGGATTCAAGTCTTTTGGTTCTGTCAATGGAGTATGATTTTGGAGACGTTCTTTGGCGCTGGTTGGTACTTGTCCTGTTAATAAGTTATAAAGTGTGGCTGCAAGTGAATAAACGTCGGTATACGCACCTAGTTCAATTTTGTGTGAATACAGTTCCGGTGGTGTAAAACCTGCTTCGGCTTCTGTTTCTAGGTTGCTAACACTCAGTTTTTTACTGTCAATTCCCCGTGCTAGCCCAAAGTCAATTAACACGGCTTCTTTTGAACCAGCCCTAATCATAATATTGGCTGGCTTGACATCTCTATGCACTAAATTATTTTGATGGACTACCGTTAACGCTTCGCCAATTTGTTGAATATATTGCAGGGCGTCTGCTTCTGGCAAAATATTCTGTGGGCGATGGGCTAAATCGATTCCGGCGATGTACTCCATCGCTATGCACCACAAATCGTCCTCTTGAAAGGGATCTTCTAAGAGGCGCACGATATGGGGATGTTTGCATTTAGCGAGTTTGAAGGCTTCTTGGACAAATCTTTCTTGCAACCTTTTGAAGTCTGGTTGGTTCAATAATTGATCGTCCAGGGTTTTGACGACAATGCGATCGCCCTTTTGATCTTTGGCGAGATAAGTAATGCCAAAACGTCCCCGCCCTAATACACTTTCGAGGGTATATTTACCCCCCTGCAACTGCTTTGGAACTGCCCAAACCATCAGCTATGACTGTGAGACACTTGTGTTAATTTTGGCATATAGCAAGGGACTGGGGACTGGGGATTAGGTGAAGTGACTAAACCCTTTTTGACTCCTGAATTCTGAATTCTGATTTAAGGCAAAAACCGATCTAAAGCAGCTTTTAATTGTTCAATTTCAACTTCCATATTGCCTTCTTTTGCTGCTCTAGCAATACATTCGCTTAAATGTTCATCTAGAACAATTCGCGCAACCTTATCTAATGCACCCCGCACTGCGGCAATTTGTAACAAAACATCAGGACAAGGGCTATTTTGTTGCACCATTGTTTTAATACCACGAATATGTCCTTCTATCCGCGACAGACGATTGACAATTCGCCGTAATGACTCTTCGCTATGGACGTGAGGATGGCTTAACTCTCCATGCTCGTGAGTATGGTCTGCATGTTCGCGGTCTGTATGGTGATTATGAGAGTGTTCTGCTTGCTGGGATGTTGGCAAGGATTCTTTAGCTAATCGGTTTGAGCCATTCATGGGTTATCAAAGGACTTGTAGTACTAAGATCCTAGCCTAGTCGTTGACCGAAAATTGGGGAGATGGGAAGGTGGGGAGATGAGGAGATGGGGAGATAGGGAGGTGGGGAGATGAGGGAGTACTTTAACTTGGTTAACGAGCCTTTGATACTCGTGAATGAGTATTTGAACTCCATTAATGATCCTTTGAACTAGATGAACACAATTCTAAAACTCTTCCCCATCTCCCCATCTCCCCACCCCCTTATCTTTACTGACGATTCGCCCTTTCTTGAGGAATAATCTCCGTTATTACTCTACCGCCAGAATTTCCACCTTTGACAACAATATTTTCTGTTTGCAAATTGCCAACTGCTGTTTCACCAGTAAAATTTAACGGTGGGTCAATTTGTCGATAAACTATATTTCCTTGAGCTTCAACTAATTTATTGTCTAAATACCAAGTTAATGTATTAGATCTCAATGACTGGCTACGCTGACCAACGGCGTTGACGTTACCTGTTAAATAAACCGTTTTTTGCGGGATTTTCATTTCCCCTTGGTTGGCTGTGACGGTGACATTTTCGACGCGCTGGAACATGCGAGTGGGGGAATTTGTGGTGATGGTTTCTGCGTTCATGTTCCAAGTCATAGAGTTACTAGCTATTTGTAATGGTGGGTCTAGTAAATCTAGTTGGGCATTTTTTTGAACGATCGCTATTTTGGTTTTTAAGTTGACTTCGGCAGCATTTCCCTTGGCGCGATCGCTAATTTTATTATTTTTATAACGGTCAATTTCTATGGGGCGATCGGCAATTAATTTTTCTTCTTTAATATTCCAATTTAAATTCTCAGTTCGCATTTGCAATTGGGGATCGGCGGAATTTGCTATTACTCCTCCAGAAAATTCTATCCGCTGTTCTCTAGTTTTTACTCGCGCTTCTTTTGCCACGGCTTGTAGTTTTTTATGAGTCCCGTTAATCTGGTTGCGGACAATCAACAAACCTTCTTGGGGACGCCATTCTAACTCATTACCTTGCAACACAACTCCATTGGTAGGGTCTGTGGCAAATATTTTACCCTTGAGAAATAGCTGTTTTCCATCTTGTTCGATGTCTGCTACATCTGCTTTGACTTGGTAAATAATTTTGCCATCTTGGTACAGTTCTCCATAAGGATTTTCCGCCTGACCAATTTGTTTTTCTTTGGTATATTTTGCTCGTTTGGCTTGGACTTTCCAAATCGGCCGTCCAACTTCATCGGCTTGTTCTAAGGTGACATCAAAAAATGTCAATTTACTATCTTGGTTAGATGAATCAGGAGTATTTGTTTGAGAAACTGTGGGGGGTTTTCCCCCACAGCTAACTAATCCAATTCCTAAAAAAAATGTCAAAAGCAAAATAAAGAAAGAGGAGAGTTGGAAACTGGGGAAAAAGGAAAATTCCTTTTCTTTGCCTCCTGTTTCTTGCCCCTTTACCTCTTTCGTTTTCTGATTAAACTGATACTTCATTCTTGGATTTCCAGGTGTCCGTCGGTCGTTCTTGGGTCTTCCAAAAATCCCATACTCGATAACGGTCGATATGGATAGCTTTGACGAGGGGTTTTTTGAATATCCTCTTTGATGGCTTCTAAATCAATGTAGCGATCGCTTACATTAATTAAGCTGTCACTAGTCATGGAACGCAAACTCACCACCTCTACCCTTACACCACGATAGCTCACGGAATTAACTGCATAAGCCAAATCGCCATCACCGCTGACTAAAACTGCGGTATCATAGGAATCGACTAACGCCATCATATCGACTGCTATTTCTACGTCCAGGTTGGCTTTTTTAGAACCATCTGGCAATTGTACTAAGTCCTTAGCAATTACTCGATAGCCATTACGACGCATCCACAGCAAAAATCCCTGTTGCTTCTCGTTTGTCCGGTCTACACCAGTGTAGAAAAAAGCACGAAGTAGCCGAGAACCTCCAGTTAATCGACACAATAACTTTGTGTAATCGATTTCAATTCCTAATTGTAATGCAGCGTAAAATAGATTTGAGCCATCAATAAATATGGCGACCCTACCCCGATTCTCCAAAACTTGTTCTGGTGTAAATATCGAGTCATTTTCTAAATTATTCAACATTGTTGTCATACCTCAATTTTTATCCCTGTTATTTTTGATACAAATTAACGAGTTTTACATTCTAGTCACAGCGGTTTATGATAATGTTCCGGGGCTAATTAGGCTCAGCCCCGATAAATTTTTACCAGAGAATTAGAAATCGAACAAAATCAGAGTTTGATATGGACTAATCGTTTTTTGGTGGTTCTATGCGCTTAAAAATTGGTTGGGCTTTACCCAACTGTTGTTTGCCAGATAGTACTCCCCATGTTGAATGGGTAGCAAAAGGAGCATTAAAGGAAGTTTGTATTCGATCGTTAAAGTTGATTCCGAAGCCTAGCTGCTGATAAATATCGCTACTGATGTTCGGAATAATTGGAGATAGCAGGTAAGCTGCTAGTCTAACTGATTCTAGAGCTGCATACAGAACTTTTTCGACTTCCTGCTGCTGTCCCTGTTTATATAACGACCAAGGAGCTTGCTCATCAATAAACTTATTACTGGCTTGCACCAGTAAAAGGATGGACTCGCAGGCTTGGCTGAAAGCTAGTTGTTCGTATGCTTCTTTTACCTGTCCCCCCAGACGTAAACCAATTGTTTTTAACGGATTTTCCTCAGAGATTGTTTCGTAGCTGATTGGTGGTACATTATTCTCAGCACAGTATTTTTTGACCATACTCAAGGTGCGATTGAGCAAATTACCTAATTTATCTGCTAAATCTGCATTCAGAGAATTGATGAACCTATTTTCATTAAAGTCGCCATCTTTGCCAAATTCGATTTCCTTAAGGAAGTAATAACGAACGGCATCACTACCATAGCGTTTAACTAGCTCTACAGGATCGAGGGTGTTACCCAGGCTTTTACCCATTTTTTGACCATCTTTGGTTAAAAAGCCGTGTCCAAATACTCGATCTGGCAAAGGTAAACCAGCTGATAAAAGCATTGCTGGCCAGTAAACTGCATGGAAGCGCAGAATATCTTTACCAATTAAATGCAAATTAATTGGCCACCATGTCTCAAGAGCATTTGCTAAAGTTGGTTCGGCATCTGGTTCGAGTAATGCAGTTACATAACCCAGTAGCGCATCAAACCAAACATAAAGGGTGTGCTGGGGATCGGTTGGTACTGGAAAGCCCCAATCTAAATTTACTCGTGAAATTGAAAAGTCTTGCAGACCTTGATTGACAAAGCTTAGGACTTCATTGCGCCGAGTTTCTGGTTGAATAAAATCGGGTTTTAATTGATAAAATTCTGTGAGTTTATTTTGATATTTAGATAGGCGGAAAAAATAGTTTTTTTCGTCTCGCCATTCGACTTCTTTATTGATGTGAATTGGACAACGATGCCCTTCTAAAAGTTCTCGTTCTTCTTTAAATTCTTCACAAGATACGCAGTACCAACCTTGTTGTTGTCCTTGATAGATATCGCCAGATTCCCATACTCGCTCAAAGAATTCTTTAACGATCGCTGCATGACGAGGTGCTGTAGTCCGACTAAAGCGATCGTATTGAATATCAAGCAATTGCCATAAACTCACAAAGCTAGGCACAATTTCATCGCAAAAATCTTGTGGGGCTTTGCCTAAACTTTCTGCCGATCGCTGAATTTTTTGCCCATGCTCATCTGTTCCCGTAATTAATAGTACATTGTGCCCTTGCAATCTTTGAAATCGCGCCACTACATCCGCAGCGATCGTTGTATAAGCGCTGCCTATATGGGGGACATCGTTTACATAATATAAGGGTGTTGTCAGTGCAAATGTCTTTTGTGTTTTATTCACTAGATTCATGCAAAATAAAATCAACTTATTAAAACGTTTTACATCTTAGTTTTGTGAGCAAAACCACGCAATTATATAACATTCCTACGATTTTTTCCAATAACACCTTAATATTAGCAAATTTATCCGGTCAGCAATTGTTTTATAATATGCATTAATTCAAGTGATTTTTCCCTAAAATACAGAAATTTACTATTAAAGAAATTTAGCTAATACTTTTTATTACATAATATTATTGTGTTTAGGAATACATAAATACTCAGAAAAAATCTAACTACCTTTGTAGATTCAGACATTTCTATCTTAAGACGGTCATGGCAGTGGTAAAGAAATGTAAAACTTAAATTAAGATAAACTGCCATATTTACCGGAATATATATTTGATTAGGTATGAGTCTAAATAGTCCGACTCTGATTTCGCAAGCTTTGTTAGCGGGGCTTTCAACACAAATGTTTCGCTATTACGAAGATCGCATTCCGCGAGATGGTAGCGTCTTGGTGGTTAGCAATCACCGCAGCTTTATGGATGCACCGATTTTAATGGCGGCGTTATCGAATCCAATTCGCTTTGCTTGTCATCACTACATGGGACAAGTGCCGATTATGCGAGAGATTGTTACCGGACAATTGGGGTGTTTTCCTTTGGAGGAACCCCAAAACCGCCAACAAAGCTTTTTTGTGCAATCACAAACGCTATTGCAATCTCGGCAAATGGTGGGAGTATTTCCCGAAGGAACAGAACCAATGGTAAAATTTACCGTGCCGAACACAGTTGGTGAATTTCAACGGGGATTTGCTCATTTGGCATTGCGGGCTGATGTGCAGGATTTAGCAATTTTGCCAGTGGCGATCGCTTCAATTGAAGAAGTCAACACTTCTGGTTTTCCCCTCAGGCTGTTGAGTTTATTCGACCCTTCAGAACCTTTATTTAAACAATCAGGTTGGCATCCTTTAGTAGTGTATCGCCGGGTTGCCGTGTTAATTGGTCGCCCTTATTGGATTACGCCTCAACATCAAAAAAGATATCACGGCAAACAAGCCAGAACTGTTGTGGCTGAACTAACCGAATATTGCCACAACGAAATTAGCGACTTATTGAGTCAAGGTTGCTGATGCCATTTTGGATTACCAACAGATAAATTATCTCATCTTGTGGGGTGGGCGTCTCGCCCGCCCAGTTCAGAGGGCGGACAAGATGTCCACCCCACAAAAAAATTCTGATGTTTTTTGATTGGGAAGTCTCTGAATGTCAAGGCTTTGAGTTGCTTGCTGGGAGGGAGTTTTTGCGTCTGGTCACAAGCAGCCAACGATCGACAATCCAAAAGTTTTATACCATTAACTAGTGACCAATGACTAATACTTCTCTACGAGAGGCTACGCCAACGACTCCGCTCAGTACAAAGTGACCAATGACTACCCCAGAAGTTGAACTCAAGCCTTGCTTCCTTACACCGAAACGACTACAACCAGAGTATCCGCTGTTTGTGTATTTACCAGGAATGGATGGAACCGGTCAATTATTGCGATCGCAAACCGCTGGATTAGAAGTTGGCTTTGATGTCCGCTGTTTTGCCATTCCCCGAAAAGACCTCACCAGCTGGGATGTGCTAGCGAACAGTGTATTAGACTTAATCCACGCCGAATTAGAAAAAAGTTCCCACAGACCAGTTTACTTGTGTGGTGAATCCTTTGGCGGTTGCTTGGCGATGAAAGTTGCAATCAAAGCACCGCAGCTATTTAAACGAATTATTTTAATTAATCCAGCTTCCGCCTTTCACCTTCGTCCTTTTTTGAATTGGGCATCGCAAATTACTTACTTAGTCCCATCTGGATTATATGATGTTGGCGCACTGGGGTTATTGCCCTTTTTAGCATCTTTGCCACGAATTTCTCGCAGCGATCGCCATGAATTATTAAGAACTATGCGTTCTGTACCGCCAGAAACCGTTCATTGGCGATTGTCTTTACTGCGGGAGTTTGAAATTGATGAAGAGAAATTGCGCCAATTAAAGCAGCCAGTTTTGTTAATTGCTGGTGGTAGCGATCGCCTTTTGCCTTCTGTAACTGAAGCCAAGCGCTTAGGGAATATCATACCAAATACCGAGATTGTAGTGCTGCCCGAATGCGGACATGCTTGTTTGCTAGAGCAAGATATTAATCTCTATGAAATTCTCAAAGCTAACGACTTTCTAGAAAATAAAGCTGATACTGTTACAGAGCAAGAGGTGAGAGGATAGAGTGAGGAGCGATCGCCTACAATCAGCAGCATCTAATCATTGTTCGAGAAAGTATACAAAAGTTAGTGCGATCCCACTCGTAGTTCTTAAAGCTGAAAGATATATTTTTGGAGACAATGAAATGCTTACTCTCAAAGAGTTAGTTATTAAAGAACTAGAAAATCTTAATGAAGAACAACTTAGACAAGTTGGGGATTTTCTTGCTTTTATTAAATTCCGTAGCCGTGTAGCTAGCTGGCAAGTAGATACAGATAAAATAGCTACTCTATACAATGAATTTGCACAAGAAGATCGAATACTTGCTGAAGAAGGATTGGATGAATATGCCAAACTCTTGAAACAAGAAGACTAAGAATGGCTATCAAACGAGGTGAGGTATGGTTGGCAGACCTAAACCCAACCAGAGGTTCTGAACAAGGAGGTACTCGACCTGTTATTGTTTTTCAGAATGAAATAATTTCTCAATTTTCAACTACTGTCATAATCATCCCCTTAACTAGTAATTTACGCCGTGCTTCTTTGCCAACATGTCTATTAATTCAGAGTTTATAAGTACTTAAAAGATAAGGTGCAATAGTAATTTGCATGGTTAGTTTCCTGTTAAAGGCAAGGCTGATGGATATACACATTAAACTTTACACCCTGAGAAAGTGTTGCTCTGACCGCTTTAGCATCTGCTGTCATTGTCACAATGCCTAACCGATCCCCTGTTCCTAAAATGATGATATTATTAGCGCCCAGACTCCTAGTCGGCTGTAAGTTTAGGGCTAGAGTAGAGGGTTCGTCAGGTATGATATTTAATCTTTGCATTAATCTACTTGCTCTTGCTTGTTCTGATAGTCCCCCTGAGCATTGAATAATATCGGTAACTTCTTTCAAAGCTGTTTGAGTTATTACCATTTGTTGTCCTTGTACATATTGTCGTAATTCATAGCGTACAGGTGAGCCTTCAGAAATAAACGCAAACACAGTACCTGTGTTTATATTGACCATTTAAACGTCATACTCAATAGAGTTATTTTAAAGGAGTGACATATCTTTTGATAAAAGGTCAGAGGAATTTTTAATCCATAACTTGTACTTGTCGAGGGATGTTAAGCCGATGGCAATCCGCTACAAAATAACATAGAGAGCCTTTAGAGAATGGTGTATAGCAATGACAGATCGAACCCAAGAAATAGAAGCAAAAAAATTAGTTAATTCATCGACAGAAACAAACAAAGTAAAAATTCAACCTCAATCATCTGTTGAAAATCAACCTTTTATATTAGAGTCTTTTGCTAAAACTGTTGCTGAGACTGGTAAAGCAGTTTTAGACACAGCAATAGCTGTAGGACAAGCAGCAACTAAACAAACGCACAAGCTAATTGAACAAACAACTCAAACCAGCGGTTCAGTTGTAAATTACCTGAGCGATAATTGGCTGATTAGAAAACTATCTGGAGTATTAAATCTCAATTGGCTATTTGGTGCCACTGATAATGTTGATTTAGAAAAAGCAGAAGTGGCAGTTAAAAAACTCAAGGAAAAGTATCCCAACGAATCACCCAGCCAAATTGCTCACCGCATCATGATGGACAAAGCAGCAAGAGCCGGTGGGATTGGTTTGGCAACGAGTATTTTACCAGGATTTGCACTGACATTTTTAGCAATTGATTTAGCAGCCACAACAAAATTGCAGTCAGAAATGGTTTATGAAATTGCATCTGACTATGGGCTAGATTTAAAAGATCCTGCCCGCAGAGGTGAAGTTTTAGCAATTTTTGGTTTGGCTTTGGGTGGAGGGCGTCTTTTGAAAGCTGCGGGATTAGGCTTGTTACGAAATGTGCCCTTTGCGGGTGCAGCGATCGCCGCTAGTTCAAATGCAACAATGATCTATTCACTGGGATATGCTGCTTGTCGATTTTACGAAGCCAAATTAGATGAATCAACTTCCCTTAATTCTCCAGAGACATTGGCAACATTAAAACAACAAAGTGAAGAGTATCTGCAAAGTGCCATCGCTCAACAAGCCGTCATGGATCAAATTTTAGTTCACACGATCCTCGCCAGCCATCCCGAAAAAACTTGGCAAGAAATTTTGCCACAATTGCAAGCTGCAAATTTAAGCTCTGCGTCCCTAAAAGCCATTGCCGAAAACATCAAATCACCCAAGCCTTTAGATACACTCCTTAATCAGCTAAGCCGTGATTTTGCCATACCATTGTTAGCTCAGTGTCGCAAAATTGCCCAGGTTGACAACCAGATTACACCAGCTGAACAGGAAATAATAGACGCGATCGCCAACAAATTTGATTTGGGCACGGGGCAGGGGGCATAGGGCATAGGGCATTGGGCATGGGGCATAGCGAATGAGTCTTTGATACTCGCCGATGAGTCTTTAATACTCGCCGACGAGTCTTTAATACTCGCCGACGAGTCTTTAATACTCGCCGACGAGTCTTTGATACTCGTGAATGAGTCTTTGATACTCGTGAATGAGTCTTTAATACTCGTGAATGAGTCTTTGATACTCGCCGACGAGTCTTTGATACTCGTGAATGAGTCTTTGATACTCGCCGACGAGTCTTTAATACTCGCCGACGAGTCTTTAATACTCGCGAATGAGTCTTTAATACTCGCCGACGAGTCTTTGAACTCTACATTTATATACCCCAATGCCTAATGCCCAATGCCCCATGCCCAATGCCCAATGCCCAATGCCCAAATTTTGAGCAATACTGGTACAAGAACGAATATATTAGATAAAATCCCGCAATGAAAATTCAACCTAGTGATACGCCTTTGCTAGAGTGGACAGGCGATAGTCTGGCAATTGGATTATTTGAAGATGGAGTAGAGTTAACCGGAGAACTGGCAAATTTAGATCGACAATTTTCCGGAGTCTTGAAAGAACTGATTGCTGAAGAGGAATTTAAAGGGAAAGCCAATAGCACGATTTTTACCCGTGTGAGTGGTAATAGCCCAGTGCGTAAATTGATTGTGGTAGGTTTAGGAAAACCAGAAGCACTCAAATTAGACACACTGCGACGCGCTGCGGCTGCGGTAGCTAGGGCAGCCAAAAAGCAAAAAAGCAAAATTCTCGGTTTGAGTTTTCCATTATGGAATAACGATCCTGAGGGAAGTGCCCAAGCGATCGCTGAAGGTGTAGAATTAGCACTCTACCAAGATGTTCGCTTTAAATCAGAACCCGAAGAGAAAGCGCCACAAATAGAAACCGTAGAATTACTAGGTTTTGGCGGACAAGAAGCAGCCATCAACCGCGCTCATCAAATAGTTTCTGGGGTAATTCTGGCACGGCAATTAGTAGCAGCCCCAGCTAATGCAGTAACACCGATTACCTTAGCAGAAACAGCCCAGGCGATCGCCAACGAACACGGTTTACAACTGCAAATTCTGGAACGAGAAGAGTGTGAAAAGTTGGGTATGGGTGCTTTTTTGGGAGTAGCCCAAGCTTCCGATTTGCCGCCGAAATTCATTCACCTGACTTACAAACCAGAAGGTACGCCCAAAAAGAAACTCGCAATTATTGGCAAAGGTTTAACCTTCGACTCCGGCGGACTTAACATTAAAGGTGCTGGCAGTGGTATTGAAACCATGAAAATTGATATGGGTGGTGCGGCTGCAACCTTGGGTGCGGCAAAAGCGATCGCTCAACTCAAGCCAGATTCCGAAGTACACTTTATCTCAGCGGCGACCGAAAACATGATTAGCGGTCACGCCATGCACCCAGGAGACATTCTCACAGCATCAAACGGCAAAACAATCGAAGTCAACAACACCGACGCTGAAGGACGTTTGACCCTAGCAGATGCCCTAGTGTATGCCGACAAATTGGAATTAGATGCGATCGTTGATTTAGCCACCCTCACAGGGGCCAACGTCATCGCATTGGGCGACGATATTGCTGGCTTATATACTCCCGATGATGCAGTAGCTTCCCAGTTGGAAAAAGCTGCCCAAACTTCAGGAGAAAAGATTTGGCGGATGCCAATGGAAGAAAAATATTTTGAAGGGCTAAAATCTGGCATTGCCGACATGAAAAACACCGGTCCCCGTCCAGGTGGAGCCATTACCGCTGCCCTTTTCCTCAAAGAATTCGTTAAACAAACCCCTTGGGCGCACTTAGACATAGCCGGCCCAGTGTGGACAGATAAAGAAAACGGCTACAACAGCTCCGGGGCAACCGGTTACGGCGTTCGGACGCTGGTTAACTGGGTATTGGCAGCTGGCGAATAGGGACTGGGGAGTGTGGGGAGTGTGGGGAGTGTGGGGGGAAAGATTTCCTCCCCATCCTCCCACACCTCCCACACCTCCCTCTCCTCCCACACCTCCCACACTCCTCGCTTGCCCAATCCCCAATCCCCAATTTCGTGCTATCTTGGGCTAGCCACAAAAAAATGTTGCAAAATTAACAAAAGTATTTGGCTATCTCGAAAGTTAAGCTTTTTGGGCAAAGCCATCTGGTAAAATTTGTAAGGTTTCTAGAAGCTCTAAGCAATGGCATCGACTCGTGTACGGATCGCAATTGACGCAATGGGAGGGGATCGCGCACCCGGTGAAATTGTTGCTGGCGCATTGCGAGCAAGAGAAGAATTGGGTGTAGATATATTGTTGGTCGGCGATCCCCAACAAATTGAAGCTGCCTTACCTCCAAAAACAAATTTAGGGCAGGTGGAAATCGTGACCGCACAGGAAGCGATCGCGATGGATGAGGAGCCTTTAAACGCAGTTAGACGCAAACGCAACGCTTCTATTAATGTGGCGATGGATTTGGTCAAGCAGCAACAGGCAGATGCGGTATTTTCAGCAGGTCACTCTGGCGCAGCTATGGCATCCGCTTTGCTCCGCTTAGGACGATTACCAGGAGTTGACCGCCCAGCCATTGGGACTGTTTTTCCAACCATTGTTGCTGGTAAACCAGTGCTAGTACTTGATGTCGGCGCAAATGTAGATTGCCGTCCGAAGTTTTTAGAACAGTTTGCTGTCATGGGGTCGGCTTACAGTCGGTATGTCTTAGGTACAAATGAACCTAAGGTGGGTTTGTTAAATATCGGTGAAGAAGACTCTAAGGGCAATGATGCAGCCGTCCGCGCCCACCAACTGCTACGAGAAAATTCCCAAATTAATTTTATTGGCAATGCCGAAGGGCGCGACGTGCTTTCCGGTCATTTTGATGTAATTGTCTGTGATGGCTTTGTTGGCAATGTCTTATTAAAATTTGCCGAAGCTGTCGGAGAAGTAATTCTGCAAATCTTAAAGGAAGAATTACCCCAAGGATTACACGGTCAAATCGGCTCAGCACTCTTAAAACCAAACCTCAAGCGCATCAAGCAGCGCATGGATCACGCAGAACACGGCGGCGCTTTGCTCTTAGGCGTTGCAGGAGTTTGCTTGATCGGTCACGGTAGCTCACAAGCACCATCAATTTTTAATGCAATTCGCATGGCAAAAGAAGCTGTTGACAACCAGGTACTGCAAAGAATCCAGTCCCAATACACCCTAGAGCGGGAGAACGGTTAGTCATTAGTTATTAGTCATTGGTCATTGGTCATTGGTCATTAGTCATTAGTTAAAAGCAACAAATATGAATAATGACAAAAGGCAAAGTCACATTAGACAAATAACAAAGGACGAATGACGAAGGACAAATAACAAACGACAAATGACAAAAAGCTGATAGCTGGAGAGATTAGGTGTGCATAACTTAGGTATATCAATTACAGGAAGTGGCTCAGCAGTACCAGCAACTTCCCTACACAACCAGAGATTGACCGAACTGGTTGAAACATCCGACGAATGGATTACCACAAGAACTGGAATTTGTCAACGGCGAATAGCACTACCATCCGAGTCATTGAGTGTACTCGCTACAGAGGCCAGCAATCGGGCGATCGCAGCTGCGGGAATTAAACCAGAAGACCTAGATCTGATTTTGCTTGCGACTTCTACCCCTGAGGATTTGTTTGGTAGTGCTTGTCAAGTCCAGGCTAAATTGGGAGCGACCAAAGCAGTGGCCTTTGACTTGACGGCAGCTTGCTCAGGCTTTGTATTTGGACTGATTACAGCAGCCCAATACATCAGAACCGGTGTCTATCAAAATGTACTGTTGATAGGAGCAGATATCCTCTCTCGTTGGGTAGATTGGCAAGATCGGCGCACTTGTGTACTATTCGGTGATGGTGCAGGGGCAGTGGTATTGCAGGCATCCAAGAGCGATCGCTTACTAGGTTTTGCCCTCAAAAGTGATGGTACTCAAAACCATTACCTCAACCTTAGCTATACAGGCTCATCCCAAGAACTGCTTCCTGGTATAAATGTCACGAAAGGCGCTTACCAACCCATTAGTATGAACGGCAAAGAAGTCTACCGCTTCGCCGTCCAAAAAGTGCCAGAAATCATTGACAAAGCGTTGTTTCAAGCTAACCTGACTGTTGACCGCATCGATTGGCTAATTCTACATCAAGCCAATCAGCGGATTATTGATGCCGTTGCCCAACGCCTCAATATCCCAGAACAAAAAGTTATTAGTAATCTCGCCCACTATGGCAATACCTCCGCTGCTTCCATCCCCCTAGCTTTAGATGAAGCAGTGCGCCAAGGCAAAATTAAACCCAATCACATCGTTGCTACATCCGGCTTTGGTGCCGGTCTTACATGGGGTGCAGCAATTTTTGAATGGGGAAAATAGGGATTGGGGACTGGGGACTGGTGACTGGGGACTGGGGACTGGGGAGTGTGGGGAGTGTGGGGAGTGTGGGGGGAAAGAAAATTTATGCTTCCCCATCTTCTTCTGTTCCCACACCTCCCACACCTCCCTCTCCTCCCACACCTCCCACACCTCATCAATGCCCAATGCCCAATGACCAATGACCAATGACCACTGACTAAATGACCAATGACTAAAACTGCATGGGTGTTTCCCGGACAAGGTTCCCAAGCACTGGGAATGGGAATAGATTTATTAGATATACCTGCCGCTAAAGACAAATTTGACCAGGCTGAGGCAATTTTAGGTTGGTCTGTGACGGAAATTTGTCAAACACAAGAAGAAAAATTGTCACAGACGCTATATACTCAGCCAAGCCTTTACGTAGTAGAAAGCATTCTTGCTGACCTTCTCCGGGAACGAGGGCATCAACCAGATTTAGTTGCTGGACACAGTTTGGGAGAATATGTTGCCCTTTATATTGCGGGTGTCTTTGAGTGGTCAGCTGGTTTATATCTAGTGAAGCGCCGTGCAGAACTCATGGATAGTGCCTCTGGTGGTATGATGGCAGCCCTAATAAATTTTGACAGCGAACAGTTGGAAAAAGTCATTGCCGAAACGCCTGATGTAGTAGTGGCAAATGACAACAGTCAGGCTCAAGTGGTGATATCAGGCACAGCTGAGGCTGTACAAGCGGTGATGTCTCAAGTAAAAGCTAAACGTGCTATTCCTTTAAAAGTCTCTGGGGCATTTCATTCACATTTAGTTGCGGCAGCGGCGGCTGAATTTCAAGATATTTTGCAATCTGTGGAATTTCAGCCAGCTGTTGTTCCAGTTTTATCGAATATAGAACCAATTCCGTCTATTGATGCTGAAATTTTGAAGCAGCGCCTCAACCAACAAATGACTGGTTCGGTACGTTGGCGAGAAATTTCTCTGCAATTACCAGCCAACGGCATCGAGCAAGTAATAGAAATTGGGCCTGGTAAAGTTCTAACTGGCTTAATTAAACGTACTAGCCCTGACTTAATCCTAAAAAACATCAATACTGCTGCTGATTTGCCTGTTTGATTTTTTGAAAGGATGTTTTAAAAAGAAGAATTCAGAATTGGTGAATTCAGGAATCAGAATCAATGCGATCGCTTAAGGAGCAAACTTGTTGAAAACCTGCCTATAGCGCTGATGTTACGTCTATAGGCAGGCTTTGTTTCGACAGGTGCTTGATAATAACTTTTCTTACAGCTTGACTTGGGACAAATGACTGCGGGGATTATAAGTACGTATAGCCCTGATTTTTTCATAATACTCCCGCTCCTGTTGGCTGAGGTCTTTTGGTGGGGCGATCGCCACCTTCACCAACTGATCGCCGCGTCCGCCCTTGGGGAGAGGCCAACCTTTGCCACGCAACCGCAGTGATTGACCAGAACGCACACCTGCTGGTAACTTGACATTAACCATACCATCTGGTGTGGGTACATCAATAGATGCTCCCAGCGTTGCTTCATCTGGCGTAATTGCCACTTCGCAAACCAAATTATCGCCTTCCATTTGGAAGAACGAGTGCGGTTGAAGTTCGACTTTTAAGTATAAATCCCCCCGCTGTTGAGTCATGGGGTTAATTTGACCTTTACCCCGCACGCGTAGGCGAGTACCAGTTTTAGCCCCAGCTGGGATGCGAACATCAATTGTTTCATTGCCTAAACTAAAACGCTTTTGCACGCCCTGAAATGCTTCACCGAAAGTTAAAGTTATAGCAGCTTCACTATCTTGGGCAGTACCAGCGCCTGCATCTTGAAATCCATAATCGCCAAACCCACCAAAACCACTAGGGGCACCTGTGGAAGTGCGGTAAGAATAGCTTTGTCGCCCACCGCGGGGATTACCACCACCAAAGCGTCCTAGTAACTCGTTAATAAACTCATCAAAATTGCCGTATTGACTGAAGTCAAAACCGCCCATATCGACACCAGGGCCGCCAGACGGGAAACCTTGACCAGCTTGTTTCCAATATTGACCGAATTGGTCGTATTTTTGGCGTTTATCTGGGTCTGAGACGACTTCGTAGGCTTCGTTAATTTCTTTAAACCGTGCCTCAGCCTGTTTGTTACCTGGATTTACATCAGGATGATATTTGCGGGCTAGTTTCCGAAAGGCTTGTTTAATTTCCTCTTGACTGGCAGTCTTACTAACCCCCAAAATTGCGTAATAGTCTTTGAAGTCGGTTGCAGCCATTCTACCAGCCTCCTATATAAATTTACGTTATGTTTTTTAAGATAAGAGATATTTAGTTTGCCAGGTATAATGCCAAGCAAAAAGAATCTGACTTTAAATTAACAAAGAATATACAAAATCAAGTGTGGTTCTTGCTCGCTAGGCGATCGCGATTTCCGTACTTTGAAGAAGTGGGGGGATGGGGAGATGGGGAGATGGGGAGATGGGAAAAGGTTAAAGGGAAAAGGAATAAATTTAATCTTTCCCCTTTTCCCCTTACCCCTTTCCCTTTCCCCATGCCCCATGCCCCATGCCCGGAATTTCAAAGAAAGCGAATCAGGTTGTCTAATCCTTCTTCTAGACTTGGCGGAGCATCCCGGAGTTGACGGTGCATTCGCAAGATAATTTCTTCTGGAACTTGGCGCGATCGCTTTTTATTGCGTGCCAAACACAGCCAAACTGGGATATTTACCCAAATTCCAGTAATGTGGGTAAAGCCAAAGCTACGGGCTAAACTAATCACCTCACGGCGATGGCGTCGTTGGGCGTTGGTGGCATCGAAAATTGCCGCCTTACCAGTGGAAATCGATTGTTGAAATTGCCGTTCCACTTCCTGCCAAATTAATAGCCACGATCCTTGAATAGCTTCACAACCAAATAGTTGCCCCCGGATGGCATCTGTAGAAATCAGCTGCATCTGGGGGCATTCTGCCACTAATTGTTTTGCCAGAGTTGACTTACCACTACCTGGAAGACCAATCAGCAACAATAGTTTAGTCATTTGTTCTTTGTCCTTTGTCCTTTGTTATTTGTCATTTGTTGGTTGTAATCAATGACTAATGACTAATACTTCGGCTCCGCTCAGTACAAGTGACTAATGACTAATGACTAATAACTAAATGATGGTTCCATCAGGAATTACAGCATTTTTTAGGACAACTACAATTCCACTGCGGATGTAGAAACCTTGATTTTCGCGATCGGCTTCTTGGACGTTATCTTTGTTGATAATTTTCACATCATGACCGATGCGGGCATTTTTATCGATGATGGCACCCCTAATGATTGTGTCAGTACCGATACCTACGGGAATGTCACCATTGACTAAGCTGCATTGGCGTTCCACAGAAGCTTGGTAAAAGTCTGCACCCATGAGCAAAGATTCTTCGATGATGCAGCCAGATTCAATACGCGATCGCACTCCCAAAACTGAATGTTGAATGCGACAATTTTTTAAGATGCAACCTTCGCCAATTATTGATTCTGTGATCTGGCAATCTAATAGTTTGCTCGGAGGTAGATATCGAGCGCGGGTATAAATTGGCGCTTCTTCATCGTAGAAACTAAAAGGTGGCTGGGGTTGCCGAGTCAGTGTTAAGTTTGCGTGATAAAATGCCTCGATTGTTCCAATATCTTCCCAGTAGTCATCAAATAGATAAGCTTGAACGTTGTAATCCTTAGAGGCATCAGGAATAATTTCTTTACCGAAATCAGTCCTTTCTGTACCCTCTCTTAATAACTTGAACAAAACATCTTTTTTGAAGACATAAATCCCCATCGAGGCGATGTAAGGCTGTTGCTTTGCTTGTTCTTTTGTTAATCCCAGTACGCTTGTATCAACTTGCATTTGGGTTAACGCTTCGCCTTTCGGTTTTTCGCTAAAATCGATGACTCTACCAGAATCGTCAATTTTCATCAAACCAAAATCTGAGGCGCGGCGCTCGTCAATGGGGATGACTGAGAGAGTAATATCGGCCCCGGTTTCTCTATGGCGCTGGATAAACTGGCGATAATCCATACGGTAGAGGTGATCGCCTGAGAGGATCAAATATTCGTCTACATCCCATTCTTCCATTAACCACAGATACTGACGCACCGCATCGGCTGTACCTTGGAACCAGTTGGGGTTTTCTGGTGTTTGTTGTGCGGCTAGCACTTCCACAAACCCTTCGTTGAAACCAGTAAAGTTGTAGGTACGGGCAATGTGACGATTCAGGGAAGCTGAGTTAAATTGTGTCAGAACGTAAATTTTGAATATTTGGGAATTTATGCAGTTACTGACAGGGATATCGATTAAGCGGTATTTCCCCGCCACTGGTACTGCTGGTTTGGCGCGAAGTTTGGTTAGCGGATAAAGCCGAGTCCCCGCGCCACCACCAAGTATGATTGATAAAACTTTTTTCACAAAATTTCTCCCAGCTGCCTTTCAACTCTCATCTTCAGTTTAGGACTGTATGTAGCCGCTGATAAGGGGGGATCGGAGAATCTCAGGGATGAATTTTAAAAAATGTTGCTTATGCTCAATGATATAATTAACTACTAAAAATAAAAATGAAAGTGTTAATTAATACTAATAAACATTTCCTCTTAGCTACGCTAATATCACAACTACAAAGTTATTAGCTTTTTTTACAAATCATTAATAAGTAACTTTTGAGACATAGTAATTGTTATATAATGAAAGTTTATTAGATAACTAAGGGTTATTTATGCTTTTTAGCCTGCTGCTTAGATTTCTCCTGGTGAAGTTTCCGTTTTTGCTGTTCTAAGTTGGGAGTATGCTTGTTGAATACCTGTGGCGATCGCACTCTCTGGTATTAGATTAGCGATTTCCTGTCCTTGTTGTAGAAGAAACTGTTTAAAAAATGGGTCGTTTTTAGCTTCATTGAGAATCACCTGCTGAATTAGTTCAGCTTGTTGGTTGGTAGAAATAGCAACATTTTGACTTTGAAATTGCTCTAACAAGCTTTGAGCTAAAGTCGTCGCTTCAGCTAAATTGCTACCATTAGCTACAAAACTGCGAATCTTACTAGCAGCTTCGTCATAATTAATTTCACCAGAACCTGCAAGGTTTGTAATTGTGCTACCAACAATAAAAAAACTATTACCGAAAGGTCTTTTGTTTAAAGCTTCTGCTTGATTTTCTGCAATACCGAGAAGCCTATTAAGTTGCTGGTCTTTGACAGCCATCAAAGTTTTAAGATCGTCATAAATTAGATTGAATCGTTGTTCAATCTCTCGCCGGGGAATTCCTTCTCTGTATGTTACTTTCACAACCCAAAGGTCGCCGCGTTGTTCGACGCCTTTCAATTCTAATCCTAAACCGTCATCATCTAATTGTAATTTCCGGAAAGCAAAGCTGAGAGCTTGCAAGTTAATGCCTTCTTTAAAAACTAATTCCACTACTTCTTCTACTTTTTGAAAAAGAGCTTCAAATTCTCCTTTTTCAAAGTTGCGGCCAACAGGATATTTATCTGTAGACTCTCCTTTATCATCTAATTTGCGGTAGATATATTCGCATTCAACTCCAGCAAAACAAGTCTGGGAATTAATACTCCAATCTTCGATACAAATTCCTGTCAAATTAGCACCAGTAAAATTCACTCCTGTAACTTGAGCGCGTAGCAAAATACTTCGACGCAAATCAGCACCTTGTAAATCTGCGCCATTGAAATTAGTTTCTATTAAAATAAAATCTCTCATATCTACATCTCGTAAATATGCACCTTGCAAATTTATTCTGCTAAAGTTCGTATATTCACATTTTTCATCGGTGAGTATGAGTAGCTTTTGTACTTTATAATTAGTTAAATCTAAATATTTATTATCAAGCCTAGCTCTATCTAAACCAGTAACTTCCTTGAAACAAGTATGGTAAAATTTACGCGCTCTTAAGTCGCTATTTGCTAACTGAGAACCAGTCAAATCAACATTACTCAAATCTAAGTTATAGAACGATGTACCGCCCCAAGAAGCGACTGCGATCGCCCAATCTCGTAAAAAATCTAAATGGTTGCGATGTTTATCATTAAAATTTGTTGCAATTAGGCTAACAATGATTGTGCAAAAGCCTAAAGCTATACCACCACTTAGAGAAATACTCCTGACTAAAAAACTATCTTCTTCTGCTTTATTTTCTAACCATTGAAATTGATATGCTGCCACAGCAATAATTATTGACGAAAACAAGATAACGAAAATTCCCAACCCTCGAAGTAAATATTTATCGCGATAAGATAAAGTTGAGCTTAAAGCAAAAGCAAAGCTACCTGCCAACAGACTAATCGTTACAAAGAACATTCCAAATGTAGTGGCAACTAAGTTTTGAATACTGCGATCGATAACTGGTGGAATACCTTGTTCTATAGCTGGCAACAAATTAAAATTTACTAACAATGCTGTTATAAACAAAGTTATCATAAAACTTATAAATGCTATTTTTAAACCTTCAGCAATACCTCTGCGTATAGTAGTAATTATCCAAAGGGTCACTACCACAATCATCCAAATTAGTTCTATCCAACCATCAGCTTGTATACTTATGTTAAAAAAAACATTTGCACCAAAAAATCCAGATACAATACCTGATGTTAAATAGAGAATATTTATAAATAAAAGTAGCCAAGCTTTCACTAATAGTGGTTGACCAGCAATTACACCACGTAATTCCGATTGCAAAGATTCTTGAGAGAAACGCCAACCTCGGATATTTTGTCCGGGTTGGATAGGTCGGGATAAACGATGAGACTGCATTCTAATCCACCAAGTAATTTTCGGATTTTACAAAACTTTTATGAGCATTAATATAACTCAGTCTCGTAGCAAAATATTATATAATTGGTTTCTGCCTACCAGGCTTTTTAAAAAGAGACTCAAGGTAAGTTCCATACCTATTAACAATGAGCAAAAACAATTACTTGAGTCTATCGACCCCGGAGATTTAGTAGAAATTATCAACTCGCGTTTTGATGTTAACCCGACATCGCGGATTAATGCAGTTTTTGGAAATCCAGATTTTTTACCATTTTCTTTTTTAGAGCTAGGAGTAAGAAGAGGCGCTGCGGTATGCCGAATAGTTCGGAATTTCTCTGAACCATTCAGGCAAGAAATAGTCAATATAGTTAGTGAGTTTGAACAAGAACTTAAAAATAATAATCAAGATATTTTAACTAAGCAAGAAATAGAAGAAATATTTTCAATGTCAGAAAAAGAACAAGATTTTGGCGATGATTTTTTTCCTAATCTTGCTGGAGCATCTCCTTCAAATATGCTTCAAGACCCAGAACGTTTTAAGAAACTGTTACCAATTCCAATTGGAACAGGATTTTTAGTTGGAAATAGTTACTTAATTACCAATCATCATGTAATTCCAGATCGGGAAATATGTCATGAGATTATAGCCGAATTTGGATACGATCAAGATGGTCTTGGAAGAAAAATTCCGCCGATAGGATATAAACTTGACACCAATCTAGAAACAGGTTTTTTTGAAACTAATGAAAATTTAGATTACACCTTGGTTAAGTTGCAAAATCAACCTGTAGATCCAGACTTTTCTATTTTAGGTCGAGCAGGCGATCGCTTTGGCTGGATTACCTTAGACGAAAACCCAACAAGGATTGCACCGCCTGTAGATGAAACAAAAATCGAAAATTTGAAACTCGCTGGTTTCGATATTAAAATTCCTCAAAGTAAATCTTTGGAAGGAGAACCCGTCAATATTATTCAACATCCAAAAGGAAAGCGTAAACAAGTTATTCTTTCTAGTAATCGAGTTACTGAAATTTACAAACAATTTATTCGGTATCAAGCTGATGCAGATTTTAGTTCATCGGGTAGCCCAGTTTTTAATCAACAATGGCAATTAGTAGCGTTACATCATGCAGCAGTAGCAGATATAAATGACAGTAAAACAATGTTTGAAATAACAGCAGAAGAAGGTGTGAGAACTTGTGAAATAGTCAAGGATTTAAAAGCAAAAACAGAGCAATATAAGGCCGATCCGGATTTGAGTGTCCAACAGAAATCAGAGCCAAGGTCGAAAAAGATTCAGACTTTCCTTGATATCTTTGTTGACACAGTAGAGAAAAAGGCTGAGACCAATTATACATATCCAGTACCAACTTCTACCTAAATTAATCTCCAATAATTCAACATCCTAAATTATTGATTTCTTCCTCATAACTGGCGATTTTTTGTCGCAATTTTTCCTGTTCATTTTTGGCACTTCTACGTAATTTTGGGTCGCTTGTCAGTCTTTCTTGTTGTTCATACTCTTCTAATAATTCCAGTGATTCGCTGAGATGATTGCGGAGGCTTTGACATCGCTGCTGATTACTTAATTGGTTAAGCGATGGAGATGGCAAACTAGAAGAATTAACGGTTATATTGCGAATTTGGTTAGGAGCTTCTTTGTAGTTAATCGAGCCACTACCAGCAAAGCTTCCAATAGAATTACCAGACATGTTAAAAGAGTTATTAATTACTGGTTGGTCTGATTGGGGTGTAGAATTTGGAGGCTGACTGATTTCAGGATAGCTAATTAAAGTAATCGAACGTCCCCAACCCATGCGAATCGGTTCTTGTACAGAACCTCTAAGTTCATCGCTGATAAAATCAAATAAGCGATCGCTGCTAATTCTTCTACTATTACCTGCATTCTCAGGCGCTAGTCCCTTGAGAACTGCACCTGTGAAAATGCTATATTCTTCACTCTTAATTACTGCCGCACGTTCAAAGCCACGACAAGCTGTAATTAAATAATAATCTCTTTGGGAACTGAAAGCGGTAAGAGTTTGTTCTACCAACTGTCTTTCCAAAAAATAGCCAGCATGACAACAATCGAGTAGCACTACCAAACTACTCAATTGCGAATCTCGAATTAATTGATTGAGACTGTCGAGGGAAATACTAGATTTTTGTTCCACAATTTGGTTTTCTGCAACTTCAATCTGAGAATCAGAAGTTGCCAAATATCCTTTTTTTTGTCCCAAGCGATCGCAAGTTATAAAACCGTGTCCGCTAAAATAAATTAGCGCTTCATTATTAGCAGCTTGCTCTAGTAAAAAAGTTCTCAAATCTTCGCCAAGTTGAGCGCCAGTAACTTTTTGCGCTCCTATTTCAAAACCGTTTTTATCCTTATTCCAACGCTGGGGTAGCCTTTGTACAGACTGGAAATCACCATATTGCTCTAGAAGTTGCGCTATAGCCTCAGCATCATTTGTAGCTTTCGACAAACGCGGTAATGATGGGCTGAGATAATCGGCGATGCCAATAACAAGCGCGTATCGTGCCATTTAATACACCTTGGGTTAGTAAATACTGGATAATCTTGACAGACACAAATGATAGCTGTGTTACTAGAAACAATACGATATGTTATTTTTTCGCAAACAGCCTGGAATATTTCAGACACGATACAAAAATTTAATTGAGGTAGCCCATGTCAGAAGTACAGCAACTATTTTTCCAAGCAGACGGGGAAATTAAGGAGATTGAAATTAACGTCACAGCCACCGAAATAACTCAGGAAATTGAGGAGGATGATGGCATAGAATACAAGGATATCCGAACAGATGCGATCGCTCGAATGCAACAAGCTCGGCAAATGATTCGCTCTTATACTATTTATGCTCTTAGTGCTTTTAAAGACTTCAATACTGCTGAGATTGAAGAGGTAAGACTTAAATTTGGCATTAAGTTGGGTGGTAAAGCAGGCATACCTTACATTACTGAAGGTTCAGCTGAAAGTAATCTGGAAATCGAAGTGAAGTGTAAGTTTCCAGAAAAACAAAAACCTGATTCACAGTAACAGTAAAAAAATATCTGCGCGGTGTAGGTTTAAGTAATGCCTATTGAACGCCCAATCTCCCAATACCTATTCTCCTATTAACCAAACTTAATTGCTGCGATCGCTTCAAATACTTCACCCAAGGTTGCTCTGATAATTGAGAGATGGCATTGGGTGAGAGTGTTGCCGTAAAAATATCTTTACCGCTGGTAACACCACTAACGCCGAAATTTTGTAAAACAGCAGTTGCATTAGAGTCTAAAATTGGTTCGGTATGGATAAAAACCTCCAAGCTCGGTTTTTCTGAATCTCGAACATCATTCAACGCTGTAGCAAGGGCGGCGTCTATCTTCTGATAATTCATAAACAATTCCTTGTTAAACAGGGTAGGCAATTTTTACCTACCCTAACTTATCAAATTTATAGTTTGTTATCGCCTATCCTTGTACAGAAATAATATCCACCTCGCTCAATCTAATTATAGATTTAAAGCATTAATCACTCCATAACCCCATTTCTCATCGAATGTACCTGCGGGTTTTCCGGGAATGGCGCTATTTTTACGTAGCAAATCTTTCAAAGTAGCGGGATCGAGTTGGGGGTCGCGTTGTAAGAGTAATGCAACTAAACCAGTGACGAAAGGTGTTGCCATACTCGTACCAGCCATTGCGACAAACTTAGAATTAATCATTGACGAACGGGCAGAATTAGCATCGGCAGAAAGTGTAGAAACAATCATTGCTCCCGGTGCTGCTATATCGGGCTTTTGGGCATCATTGCGTAAAGGGCCTTCACTGCTGAATTCGGAAATCGTATCCAAATCTAAGCCCATTTCTCGTACTTGGTTATCAATATCTGTATACTCAGCTTTGGTAGTATAAGCTGCAACTGTAATGGCACTACTAGCGGCTCCTGGGGAACCAATTTTTACTGCATCCTTGATGCTTTTACCTGTAAAAAATACTGATGACATATCGTCTAACGTCCACACATCCACACGTGTGTCAGTTCCAGAAGTATTGCGTAGGCGTAATTGCCAAATACCTCCCATTACTTGGGAAGGGCCGATACCGCGTATTTGGACAAAGAAGTTGCGATCGCCATTAGCTTGGTCTGGCCCTGGTGTCACAATTTCCACCCGTGCATCGGGTAACTGATATTCCTGGGTAGGATTACCGTCAGTAATGATTTTTTGGAACGGAGTAACAAAATCGTTGGGACTCCGCACCGACACTTCCAACTCACTATCTTTGGAATACCAACCATTTAACCAAACTATGCCTACTTGATTCAAAGGAACATTAAAGCGCATACCACGGGTACGATCGCTGGGTATGGTTGCTTGGCCGTGAATATTGATGCTGCCTTCGTTACCCGCAGCACAGCAAACAATTCTGCCAGGGCCGGTTTCGGCGTCAATTACCTTTGATAAAGAATCGCTACCGTCATGGGCATCGGCGTGTCCCCCCAAGCTGAGATTGACAACCGCTGGGCGTCCCAACTGTCTGGCGACTCGGAAAATGTAACGAACGGCATCGGCAATGTGGGCATCCTGTAAATCTGACCTGACTACAACTAATTCCGCCTCTGGGGCTACACCGCTATAGGTAGCATCCGCACCAGCAGCGATTCCGGCAACGTGGGTGCCATGTCCGTCGGTATCCTGAGAAATTGTCAGCTGCGCCCCTGTAAATTCAGCCCCGTAGCCCCCTTCTGCTACTCCTGGGCCTGGGAGTGTTTGATCCCAAATATATAAAATTCTGCCAGCAAAAGCTGGGTGTTTCGGGTCAATGCCACTATCTATAATGCCGACAATTACACCCTTGCCAGTAAGCCCACTTTCGTTTTTAAACTCCGGCAGTTTGACTTTTCCGGGTGCAACGTCCATCCGGAGGTGAAGTTTGCGTGATGGTTTGATACGTTGGATTGTATCTTCTTCAGATAAGACCTCTAAAGCATTTATTGGTAAGAAAGCTGTGCGGACGCTGCCGGAATTTTGATTGACTTCAATATTATATTGCGATAAATAACTCAAGTCTGCATCAGAGTCGCAGTAGATAAAAACAACGCTTTTAGTTGGTTTGACTGTGGTTTTATGGGCAATAATTCCAAGCGATCGCTTATGTGTAACTAAGGCTTGTTCCCCTTCGTTTTGATAATCCTGAAAGGCCAAAAGTAATCCGGGAGAAAGTTTGTCGTGTCTCATTTTTGCCTCAAATGTAATTAGTTAGGAGTTGGGAGTTAGGAGTTGAGAGTTAGGAGTGGGGAGTTAGGAGTTAAGATGTTTTGAATCATAGCTTCCTTTTTTAGTACTTTGATTGAATGGAACTTGATATAATTCATAATCTATATAACTCATCCAGTAATTTTTTCAGTCATTACGGATAAATTTAGTTTAAACAATATTAAAATTTATTAAAAAATGAAATAAAGTTAATAATTACTAATTTGGGTAGCAAGTTTTTATAAAAAAGTACTTAATACTGAATAATATTTCCCTAGAAAAGCCAGCCAGATTCTGAATAAATAATAAAAAATGCGAATCAATTTTCCCATGCCCCATGCCCCATGCCCAACACCCAATTTTCTATCATAAGTAGGAGCCACAAAGAAGCTAATATCTGCAAGGATCGCTTCTGAAGCCACTGAGAGTAATTCATGCAAATTCAAACACCAGACTGGGTGAAGCACGCTGTTTTCTACCAAATCTTTCCAGACCGCTTTGCTAGAAGTAAAAAGCCACGCAAACGCCTGTTGCATGAAGCCCGTTGGGAAGATTGGGACGCAATGCCAACACTGCAAGGTTATAAAGGCGGGGATTTATGGGGCATCATGGAAGGTTTAGACTATATCAAGGATCTGGGCATTAACGCCATTTACTTTACACCTATTTTTCAATCTGCCAGCAATCACCGCTATCATACCCACGATTATTATCAAGTTGACCCGATGCTGGGGGGCAACGAAGCTTTTAAAGAATTACTAGACGCTGCCCACCAACGAGATATCAAAGTTGTTCTGGATGGAGTTTTTAACCATTCCAGCCGGGGATTTTTCTTTTTCCATGACGTTTTAGAGAACGGGCCACATTCCCCGTGGGTAAATTGGTTCAAAATCGAAGGCTGGCCTCTTTCAGCTTACAACGGCGACTTTCCTGCTAACTACGTGGGTTGGGCAGGAAATCGCGCTTTACCAGAATTTAACCACGACAATCCAGAAGTGCGGGAATACATTATGGAAATTGCCGAATATTGGATTAAATTCGGCATCGATGGCTGGCGATTGGATGTACCATTTGAAATTAAAACCCCTGGTTTTTGGCAAGAGTTCCGCGATCGCGTCAAAGCCATCAATCCTGAAGCTTACATTGTCGGCGAAGTCTGGGGAGATTCCCGTGAGTGGTTGGATGGCACGCAATTTGACGGAGTGATGAATTATTTGTTTGCCGGGCCGACAATTGCCTTTGCGGCTGGCGATCGCGTAGTCTTAGATCAAGTGCAAAGCCGCGACTATAAACCTTATCCACCCTTATTTGCTGCCGAGTACGCCACCAAAATCCAAGAATTACTCGAACTTTATCCTTGGGAAATTCAGCTGACTCAACTCAATTTGCTAGCAAGTCACGATACAGCCCGATTGATGACCATTGCCGGTGGTGACATACCCAGCATAGAATTATCAACTCTACTGCTACTCACATTTCCCGGCGCTTCCAGTATCTACTATGGCGATGAAGTTGGCTTACCTGGCGCCATAGACCCAGACTCACGCCGTGGTTTTCCCTTAGAGAGTAACTGGAACCGAGAAATTTTCGATACTCACCGCCAATTAATTGCCCTCCGCCACACTTACCCAGCATTGCGTACAGGTGATTACCAAGTTCTTTACGCTCAAGGAGCACTTTACATCTTTGCGCGAACTTTAGAGAAAGAAGAATTGATAATTGCCGTCAACGCTGGGACAAGTCCGGTAACAGCAACTGTAGATATCGCCAGTTTGCAAACTCAACCGAACAAACTCTTATATGGTAGTGCTGAATTTGAGTGGAATAGTGAAGGAGAAACTCACCAGTTGTCATTAACTATTCCTGAACGTAGCGGTTGTATTTTGGGCTAGGGACTGGGGCAGGGGAGGCAGGGGAAAAGGTTAAAGGGAAAAGGGAAAAGGAATAAATTTAATCTTTCCCCTTTTCCCCTTATACCAATTCACTAAAATTTTGAAACAGATCCAAATCCAGAAAACCTTGTAAAATATGGATTTCTTAATTTTGAATTTTGAATTTTGAATTTTGAATTTTGAATTGGTATTACCCCTTACCCTTTCCCCTTACTTCCCTGCCACCATTGCAGGCATCAACACCGCATCAATAATATGGATGACGCCATTGTCTGCCAAAATGTCTGTTTTGATGACATTGGCGCCATTGACCTGAATTTTGCCGTTGACAGATTCGATAGCTACAATTGACCCTTCAAGGGTCTCTGCTTCATTAATTTGTACCAAGTCATCAGATCTGACATCTCCACTAGCGACATGATACGCCACAATTTTCTTCAGCTTGGGAATGTCTTGTAGTAAAGAATCTAAAGTTCCCTCTGGCAAATTGGCAAAAGCTTCGTCAGTGGGTGCAAAGATTGTCAGAGAACCAGGACTTTTGAGAGTTTCTATGAGGTCTACAGCTTTAACAGCCTTTATTAGTGTATTGAAATTTCCTGCTGCGATCGCAGTTTCCACAAGATCGGACATGAGGGTGCGTCAGTTAATACTACAAGTTACTTATAAAGTGACTAAAATACTCTTAGCCTCTATCAACAGAAAGGTTGCTCGCGGTTAAACAGACAGTAGCAGACTGATTTAGTGCTGTTACACTGGAGAATGTCCCCAAGAACCACTAATTATGCTAAAGCGTTCTAAGTTCGAGACAACACAGTCTCAAATTATGCACCGTGCTGAGGATTTGATCAGTGCAGCCTCAAATCGTTACCGCATTACGGTTCAGGTGGCGAATCGTGCCAAGCGTCGGCGTTATGAAGATTTTGAAAGTAATGAAGATGCAATGATGAAGCCAGTGCTAAGGGCAATTATCGAAATGTCCGATGAATTGACTCAGCCAGAAATTATTGGCGAACTATAAAATATAGTGCTGAGTGAAGTAGAGACGCGATTAATCGCGTCTGTACAATAGTTCTGAATTCTGATTCAGCCAAATTCATACTTGCACTCAGCAACGCCCAAAATCTTATTTTATGAAAAAGAGAAAATTTCTTTTGAAATCAGTTCTTTCAAAACTTAAAACTCAGTACTCACCAATACTATTTGCGTTAATGGTGGGTTTAATTATTTTGGGTTCCACTTTATTTACTAACCAACCTGGGATAGGACAGACAATCACTCCCAGCGATGTTTGGCAGATAGTTTACCAGAAATTGCCAGATTTTCCACGGGAAAATAAGTATATCAACAAAGAAAATGGCAAAGTTGCTGAAAACAATACCCTAGCAACTCGGTTGATTAGGTATCATGTCTACACCAAAGGGCGTCCCCCAGTTTATCGATTGGATTGGAAACTAACTTTAGCTGATTACCTGGGTGCTAATGAAGTTATGTATGATAGTAGCTATCCAGGAAATGATACACTGCGGGAAAATCCCATAGAAGGCGATAAAGCTGCGATCGCTCGTCTCACTCGCAGCCAACGAAATGCCTTAGTAGAAGTTTTAGTCAGTATATTTAATCCTAATTCCCAAAACACATCAGCCCCTCGCCCCAACTCAACAGCCAACCCCAGCACATCAACAACTCCACAACCACCCCAAGGTGGAGGCGCACAATTACTTAAATAATGCCAGAGTAAATTAATAACTCCTCACTCTTGTACAGACAAGGGTTAATCGCGTCTCTAATTATGGAACGTGTTATCAAAAGCGGTTCCGGTTGGCGTATTGGCTGGAACCCAGATGCACCTGAATTTAAAGGTTTAATAGGTACTGATGACTGGGCAATTGAGTTAACCGAAGCCGAGTTGAATGATTTTTGTCGTCTACTGGCACAGCTAGCAGACACCATGAAGCAACTCGCAACAGAATTAATGGAAGAAGAGAAAATCGCCTGTGAAGCTGAAAGCGATTTATTATGGATGGAGGTAGAAGGCTATCCCCACGCCTACAGCCTGCGTTTCATTTTGAATGCAGGGCGAGGTGTAGAAGGTAAATGGGATGCTTGTGCTGTTGGAGATTTACTGCAAGCCAGCGGAATGCTCAAAGTTTTTTAAAGCTAATATCTAGACTTTTATTTGTCTTCATGCTAGAATAGCGAAAGTGAATAAACGGATTCAAGGTTTAAAATCTAAAATCCAAAACTAATTCACGGGGCGTAGCGCAGCTTGGTAGCGCGCCACTTTGGGGTAGTGGAGGTCGTGGGTTCAAATCCCGCCGCTCCGATTGATAATATAGGATACCTGCTAGTCTTTTCAAGAGGTTAGCAGGTTTTTTAAGTCAAGTCTATTCCAAAGCTTCACTACAAATAATAATCGGAATTGGCTCAGACAGTGTAGGCAAACTATTATTTAGCCATCCTTGCATGTTATGTTGATGGTAAATTTGCACCAATTGATTGAATAATTCCTGACCTATAAAACCATTACGTCGCAGTATATTTAACTCTCGATTAATTACTTGATTTATAGAACCGCGAAACGCCTTTTCTATAATATTGACTTCACTTTTTACTTTTTCGTCTGTAATGAATTGAAAAAACCTTCTCAGTTCGCGGAGAATATAACGTTGTCCCTGAGTCAAACGCTGGTTAAATTCCCTTTCTGCTTGCCGATGCTTTACTTCTTCTGCAAATTGAAATTTAACATGCATCACGGTATAATTATGCCCTTTGAAAACTGTTAAGGTGGGAGTAGTACAGTCAGCTTTAATTGCACCCAAGATGCGAGGGATATCCCTAAAAACTATATTTCCTTCATTGTCTAATAAAAACAACTGCTGATAGCCTTTGATATACTGCAAAATGGGCTGCTGCTGATGAGTCGAGAATGCAGTTTATTTGGTCTACTAATTTTTGATTGCGGTTATCTATAATATCATGTGTGGGCATAAGTTCTATAACTAGTAGTTGAATAAAATTATGAGCGATTTAGAACGTATAGAAAAACTCGTTGAGTCTAACGCTAAAGCAATTCAAGCATTGACAGAGCGAACCAATGAATTCATTCAATCTAACGCTAGAGCAATTCAAGCATTGACTGATTTATCTAGTAGCATTTTACCGAGACTAGATGAGATGCAACGGCAAATAGTTAATACACAACGCCAAATGATTGATAATCAAAGAAGAATTGATGATAATACGGCAGACATTAGAGAGTTAACGCTGGAAAATCAGAGAATTTTGAAATATCTGGAATCTTTGGAAAAATAATTTTACTCAGGTGCATTAAATTTATTTAACACACCATATCCTTCAAGATGCTAAAACTTCGCTAAGGATAATAACTGGTAAGCTGGGGACATTGCGAAAGCCTTTATCGTTGGTTAGAAATTGGTTGCAATTAACAGACAACGCTGTAGCTACATGAATAGCATCGGGTGTTTTCAGGTTAGTAGTGGCCCGGAGATTTGCAGCTTGTCTTAGTACAGATTTGCTGATAGGAACTAGTTGCATATTTTCCGACAACAGCAGTTCTTCGTAAGCATTGAGTAAAAATGTATCATTATTTCTCAAAGCAAGAACTAAAGCTTCCATCAATATGAGTTCACTACTAATAATTTGAATTTCTCCTGTCTGAAACTTTAACCATAGTGGTAGGAGCAGTGAATAATATTCGGGGTTCCACTCCACGCTATAAATCACTACTGGTGTGTCTATATAGATAACGCCAGAAGAGGAAATTATTAGCTGTCCCATGAATTCCGCTCCTCTTGCAGCTGTCTATCTATTTCTTCAGCACTTTTTGGTGTGCGTTTAGCGTGGACTTCTTCTATAATTTCTATTGCAGAACGCTGTTTTACTTTAGGTTTTTCTGGCAAAATAATGAATACATCAACGTTGTCACCAATCTCGGCTTGTGGAAGTTCTATTTCTATTTTGTTTCCTGGTAAAACTTTAGTTGTGATGCGTAAAGCTGCTTGCATGGTTTTTTAACCTTATATAGTTAGGACATTTTCTTTACCATTGTTAGGGTTAACCCTATTGAGTTTAATTCTAGATCGTTACCTTTGGCTAAAGGGCGAAGTTTGCATATTAAAAAGCTGAAACTACAGGGTTTATCGAAGATAAGTTTTAAACCTACTCCCCAAAAAAGCTAATAATAAAATTGCATTCAGTCGGTGAATACCCTATAAAAATTTGGTATGTTACTCATGCTCAAACGCATAGATAGCCGTAAAATCTCCTCAGTGGCTATGCTTTTGCTTGTTATATGCTTTACTCTAGTAAGCGTGCATTCATGTAGGCAAACAGATATGATATCAGCACCTTATCTGCTGACCGATCCATTTTTGCAGCTGCCAACTGAAAATTCAGTGCGAGTAGTTTGGTTTACCGAGTTTGCTGGTACTCAACACACAGTGTCCTACGGTGAAAATCTCAAACAAACTGCTAAGGCAGATACTATCAAACTCAGTCGCACGCGTGAAGACCAAAAATCAAGGGTTGGAAACCAAACCCAAGACAACCAAGTTTATCAAAAACCTGTTGGACGTGACATTTGGCGACATGAAGCTGAGGTAACTGGGTTAACCTCTGGTGTACGGGTAAACTATCGCGTTACAAGTGTGCGGGAAGATGGCGAAGCTGTTAGCAGTGATGTTTTTACTCTTGCAGCTACTCCAAAACCCGGTACGCCACTCAAAATTTTGCTTACCTCAGACCATCAATTAAAACCGATGACATCTGCAAATCTGCAAAAGGTAGTAGAAACGGTTGGACGAGTTGATGGGGTATGGTTTGCTGGCGATCTGGTGAATGTTCCCGATCGCGCCTCGGAATGGTTTGATGATAATAGCGGTGGTGCGCTGTTTCCCGGTTTGCAAGGTCGTGCTAAATACGAAATGACCCACGACGGTGTTAAGACAACCTACACTGGTGGGCAAATAATTCAACATGCACCCATGTTTACTTGCATTGGTAATCATGAAGTGATGGGACGATTTGCTAGAACTGGCAGTTTAAATGATGAGTTTGATGATACCATTCCTCAGGCGATCGCCCAAAAATTGTATCCTGGCAAATCTGCGATCGATAATTCTTTTAATACTGTTACCTACGAAGAAATTTTCACTCTACCGACAAGTCAAGAGGGTGGAAAAAAATATTACGCAGTTACCTTTGGAGATGTACGTCTCGTAGTATTATACATTACGAATATGTGGCGTCCTCCCAGTTTAGATGGAAAGCGTAAGGGTAGATATCAAGAAGCAGAAAAAGATTTCAATAATTCAGAAAATTGGGGTTATGGACAGGTCATTTATGAGCAAATTGCTAAAGGTTCCAAGCAGTATAATTGGCTAGAAGCAGAACTCAACAGCCCTGAGTTTAAACAAGCAAAATACAAAGTTGTGATGTTTCATCATCCGCCTCATACTCTGGGTGATAATATAGTTCCTGCTTATACAGAACCAGTACAAATAATTGAGCGAGATGGTGGCAATATTAAGGCTGTGCGTTACGAGTATCCCAAAGGTGCAGATTATATCATCCGAGATGTTGTGTCTTTGCTAGAAAAAGCTAATGTGCAATTAGTATTTTATGGACATTCCCATTTATGGAATCGCTTTGTTAGTGCTAGGGGAATGCACTTTTTAGAAACATCTAATGTTGGTAATACTTATGGTGCGGCTTGGGGTGAAAGAAAGCGAGAAGTGCCAATTGGCTATCAAGAAGAGTATGTTAAACTTGGCGATCCCAATGGTTTAGAACCGATTATACCAACAATCGCTCCTTTGTTAGGTGAAGATGCTAAACCGATGCCTTATATTGCTAGTAACGATCTGACAGTTTTTAGTATCTTTGACACAGCAACAGGTACGATCGCTAGTTATCGTTTTGATACTCGCAAGCCTGATTCAAAGGTAGTAAAGTTTGATGAATTAGTTATTAGTCATTAGTTATTAGTCATTAGTCATTAGTCATAAAAACCAATGACTAATGACAATCAAATAAAGTAAGTATATCCAAATGCACTAACGTCGTTTAAGTGCTAAAGTAAGTCCATCTGCGATGGGGACAAGAGAAAGAATTACGCGTTCGTCATGGTGTAACTTTTCGTTCAGCGCCCTGATTGCTTGGGTACTTTCATCTTGAAATTGTGGGTCAGCAACGCGTCCCGACCACAAAACATTATCAATAGCAATTAATCCGCCTGGACGTATTAATTGTAGCGATCGCTCGTAATATCCTTCATAATTTTCTTTATCAGCATCGATAAAGGCAAAATCAAATGTCTCGGCTTGGCCAGTTGCTAACAATCGATCTAAAGTTTCCAAGGCTGGTGCTAAGTGCAAATCGATTTTATCGGCAACTCCAGCTTCTTGCCAATACCGTCTGGCGATCGCAGTAAATTCTTCACTCACATCAGCCGCGATAATCTTACCATCATCTGGTAGCGCCAAAGCTACAGAAAGTGAGCTATAACCCGTAAACACTCCAACTTCCAGGGTTTTCTTCGCTCCGATTAACTGCACCAAAAGCCTCATAAATTGCCCTTGTTCTGGCGAAATCTGCATTGTGCCATTGGGGTGGTTCGCGGTTTCTTGACGCAGCTTCCAAAGAATTTCTGGTTCTCGCAGCGAAACGGATAAAAGATAATTGTATAGTTGGTTATCAAGACCTATAGACTGTTTTGGCATGGTAGATGAGAAAATTTAGGGAATCTACAGTTATACTATCGCTGATTAGGGGTTTATTAGGATTAATATGGTGCGGCTTTTAACAGTAATATTGTTAATTCTATTGACGGCTTGTGGCAGTATTGGATTGGTACCGACTAGCGAGTTAGTGCAAAAAGCGATCGCATTTGAGTTAGAACAAGCTCAACAAAAGCTTAGCCAGCAGTTGGATCTAGATTTTCAAGGATTTGAAATCAAGCGGCTATCAATTAGCCAAGAACAACCCCTAACTATTGAAAATTTACCAGCTTTCCGCGTCCAAGGAACCTATGATTTAATTGTTAAGTTACCAAAACGACGTTTAACACAACCAAAAAAACCTTTTAATCTTTACTTGCAAATTCAGCAAGAAGGTAAAACTTGGCGATTGCTGCTTCCAGATAAAGATAGTAAAGATACTCAACCAATTTGGCGTAGTTATCTCATCCAATAACAAAGCACGTCGCATCTTTGCCCAAGATTAATAAGTCTTGTTGATTAGAGGAGATTAACTTGGGCAAAATGTTTTTATATCTTAGAAACAAAAGAAGAAATATGTGCCAATAATCAAAAATCCCAAGATATTATTTACTCTCTCTCGATGACGATTAATAGTCTTAAGATAAGCTCGGCTGGTCAGTTTTTTTGCCTCGACGTACTAAGTTATAAAGTAAAGCCAAGCGAATAACAGCAGTCACAGTCATAGCTGCTCTCAAAAATATTTTTCCAAACAATCCTTTATTCTTGATACCCCAACCAATGGGATAGTAGAAAAATGTAGCCCAACAGAAGGCAAGTGTAAGTCTTTTGATTAAAATAGATCCTGAAAAGCAAGCAATTGGAACAATCCACAAAAAGAATTGCGGAGAATAAAAGACTGAGAATGTCATGAAGCCCACTAGTGCTATTAGAAAAGCATTAATTAAAGATTCAAATGTTTTTGGCTTTTTCAATACTGGGAGCAAAGATGACGAAATTTGTAAAAGCGTGGGTAATTTAGGAAAAACAGCAACAAGCCAATTTAAGTAAAATACATCGTATGTGCTTTCACCATTCAATTGCCGCGCAGCATGAAAAGAATAGGGAACCAAAAGACCTTTTAAACCCGCATAAAGAAATACTATCAGGTTACCCAAAACAAAGGGAGACAAAGAAACTATAGTAGCCTTGATAACGCCTTTAATACCTTGTTTGTAAAAGATAAAAATAAGGTAAGAAGGCAGTAAAAATAGAGCATATCCTTTCAAGGCTATTGTTATTCCCAGCCAAAACGATCCTTTTGTATATTTTTCATCGCGAATTGCCAATAGAGCAAGCAGTGTTGTCAAGGATGTGTAGATGTCAAACCTAAATATGGCAAAGTAAACTGCGGCTGGAGTTAACCAAAGCCAAATAGAGTTTTTTGATACTTGAGTTAATGTTACATATATAGCAACAAGATAGATTAACCAGCTAATAGATGCCCAAATAAATGAAAAACTTTCTAAATCGGATGAAAAGGGATGAGTCGCTTCAGCTACGAATCGACTAAACCCAAAAATCAAGTTTGCTAGTAAAGTATATTGAGAAAAAATATTTTCATATAGTATTCCTTCTCCAACAACCCATCGACTTGAACGAAAGTAAACATCAATATCATAAAGATCTATTAATTTAAGTCCAAAGAGTTTGTTGTGGAACAAGAAATTCCACAATAAGTACATTACAGTTATACTGATGATACTAAAGGCGAAAAGTATATATGCTAGCCTTTTTTTAGAAGTATTATTTTGCAATAGCCTCATTTTAGTTAGTATGCCTATTAAGTTAATCTTTATCGAACAAAAAAGCTAAATAGCTTCTTGAATCTCAACTTTCAATAATTTAATAAATTTCAGGTTTTAGCCGTTTAAAACTCAAAACGCTATACAGCCATAATTGATAAATATTTATTTTAAGTATCTAATTTCAGATTACAAACATAAAAATTTTTGAAGTTTGAATTTTCTACAGTGGTATATGTGCTACTAGAAAAACTATCACAAGCATTCGGTATAAAAGCTACAGCATAGGGACGATGGAGATAATAGTTTCATCGGACACAATGCAAAATGTATATTAACTTTTTTATCAGTTCCATTACTAGCATTGCGGTTGTAGTGCTAGCCACTTTTGGGTTACTCCAATGGTTGCACATACCTGCTGGTAACTTTCTGGACTGGGTGATTGGTGGTACAAGTTTTTGGTGGCTGTTGGTAATTGTTACGGTACCGTGGAATGTGCATTTTCAAGCTAAAGAAGTTTTAGCAGAAGCAGCACAATCTAGTGAAAAAGGAATTCCAGTCGATGAAAAACAAGTAAAGTATATCACGGTTTTGGCACAGCGATCGCTCTGGGTTGCCATTGCTTTGCACTTACTCTCAGCTGTTGGTCTTTATACTCTTGCTGTCACTGGTATTAGTACAGTTGGATATGTCAGTTCTGGTGCAGCTTTATTGTTAACAATTCTGCGTCCAGCGATTCGAGCTTACGAGTATTTATATGCACGGTTAGCGATGATTCGCCAAGAATTGAAGTATCCCCGTGAAGATATTTTTGAACTCCAGGGTCGCTTTGCTAATTTAGAACAAAAAGTGCAATCTTTAGAGGAGCAACTTAACCCAGAACAACCCTCTTCATTGCCAGCAACTCAACAACGTTTTGCCGAAGAAACCCGCAGAGATTTAGCGCGGATTGCGGCGAATTTAGAAGAATTACGCGCCATAAATCATACAGAACACGAGCGTTTAGGAAGAGAAGCGAGAAATGCGATCGCGCAACTTTCCACTGATGGACAATTTCTCGACCATGTACGTGAAATTATCCGATTTTTTAAATCTGCTTAATTTTTAAATATAGAACAATATGCTTGGTGTTAGCACCAAAAATCCTTTAATAGTAGGGTGCGTTGTCGCACAGCGTAACGCACCATCTTCTATTTAGGGTAATTTTATGGAATTTATGAAAATAAACTTAAAGAAGTCCTGCTGACTCATACAATCTTTTAAGCATTGCTGTAATTCTTGCACCATAATCTAAATCAGCTGACCAGCGTCCTGATAGTTGGTCAATTAATGGTGCAATTCCTCGCGTCACAAAGCGAAACCTGGGATCTACTACTTCCTGTACCAAAGGCTCTAAACTAGCGTAAGCTTTTAAATGTTGGATGTGTGCCCGGACTCCAATTCTGGCACTGGGAAAAGATGCTGCCTCCGAACCGCCACCAATAGTACCTAAACCAGCAAAGTTATTTTGTTCGGGTTTAATATCACCGCCAAACCTTAAAAAGCCCGTTTCTATACACATTTGGCAAAAGGCAATATCATAATTTACTCCTTCTATACCTGCTTCTTCTCGATAAAGTTTTGAGATATCAGGAAACTTTACCAAAGCATTTTCATTATTATTTCTGAGGAATAATTGTAACTGGACTTCTGAAGTATTACCGTTTGACATTACTCGGTCTAATTTACCAGCACAAACGATTAAATTCGAGCGCAAGCTGACAGTACGAGTTGCAGCATCCCAGCCAACTGCAACATTAAAATCCCGGAGTTCGATCGCTTTGACATAAACTATTTTCCGATAAGTAATTCGATTGACATTCGGCGCTTTTGATAAATCTATTCGCAGACGGTCTACTAAATCAATGGGAATGTAGGCATTACCATTAACTAAAATTCCTTGTTCTGAATAATTTTGTCCGTTAATATTAATATTAATTGGTGCATAAGTAGGTTCTGTGGGAGTTCCAGTAGGATCGATTACACGACTCCAAGACGCCAATCCGTCAGCAATTCCCAAAGCAAAATCGCGGCGACGAGTTTGCAGCAAAGCCCGATCTTCTGGACTGCTGAGAAATCCCACTTGCATTAACAAAGCTGGAAGTGTTGTCTGGCGACAGAATGCCAAACTACCCAATCCACTATTTGTATCTGGCTTAACTCCGCGATTTGGTAATTGGGGTACGCGGCGCAACAAAGCCACTAGTAATTGTTCGGCATTGGTTTTGCGCTCAGTATTATTGGTAATGTAAAAAACACTAGCACCACGTACAGAAGGACTGCTAGCTGCATCAGATTGAATTTCTAGCGCCACATCACCCCGGCGTCCGCGGGAATTGATCCAGCTGATAGTTTGAGCCGCACTCAAATCATCGGGAACTGCTAAAATTTCAAAATTCCGCGCCCGCAGTTCCGTGACAATCAAATCCCGCAGCAGAATCATTTCTTTAGCTTCAGTTGTACCACCAGCGATCGCACCCGGATCGATTCCTCCCGCTTCTTTGCCTCCGTGAGCCGCCGAGATAAAAATACGTCCCATCTTTCAGTATTTCCTCTGTTAAAATTAAGCGTTAGCAATTTTAGACATAATTGGTGGCTTTGCAACAACAATATAATAGCTATCAGAAGTCGAAAGTCATTTGTCCTTTGTTATTTCTCCAAAGTTGATGGCAAGGGACTGACGAGATGGGGAGGTAGGGAGGTGGGGAGGTGGGGAGAAAGTAATTCTTCTTTCCCCCCATCTCCCCATCCCCTTATCCCCCCATCCTCTTCCCCAGTCCCCAATCCCCAGTACCATGCAAATCCCCCGCTTACACCCAGACACAATTGAAGAAGTTAAACTACGATCTGATATTGTCGATGTCGTCTCGGAGTACGTAGTTTTACGCAAACGAGGGAAAGATTTCGTCGGGTTGTGCCCGTTTCATGATGAAAAATCTCCTAGCTTCACCGTCAGCCAGACTAAGCAAATGTATTATTGCTTCGGCTGTCAAGCAGGGGGAAATGCAATTAAGTTTGTCATGGACTTGGGAAAGCGTTCCTTTGCTGAGGTAGTACTGGATTTAGCACGGCGTTACCAAATACCCGTACAAACCTTAGAACCCGAACAACGCCAAGAATTACAGCGTCAGCTGTCTTTGCGCGAACAATTATATGAAGTTCTGGCTTCTTCGGCGCAGTTTTATCAACACGCCCTCAGACAATCCCAAGGGCAAAAGGCAATTGAATATTTGCGATCTAACCGCAGACTTCAAGAAGAAACCATACAGCAGTTTGGTTTAGGTTATGCCCCCGCAGGTTGGGAAACTCTGTATCGCTACTTGGTGGAAGACAAACATTATCCAGTGCAACTGGTGGAAAAAGCCGGATTGATTAAACCACGCAAAGAAGGCGGCGGTTATTATGATGTGTTCCGCGATCGCTTGATGATTCCCATCCGCGACGTTCAAGGACGCGTCATCGCTTTTGGCGGTAGAACCCTGACTGACGAACAACCGAAATATTTAAATTCCCCAGAAACCGAGCTTTTTAGTAAAGGTAAAACATTATTTGCCCTCGATCGCGCCAAAACCGGAATTTCCCAACTCGATCGGGCGGTGGTGGTAGAAGGTTATTTTGATGCGATCGCTCTCCACGCCGCTGGGATTAATAACGCCGTCGCCTCTCTCGGTACAGCCTTAAGTTTAGAACAAGTGCGGCTAGTATTACGCTACAGCGAATCGAAACAATTAATACTCAACTTTGATGCTGACAAAGCTGGAACTAATGCAGCCGAAAGAGCGATCGGCGAAATTGCCGATCTAGCCTATAAAGGAGAAGTTCAGCTAAAAATTCTCAATTTACCTAACGGCAAAGATGCTGATGAATACTTGCGCGAACAAACACCAGAAAATTATGCAGAATTGTTAGCAAATGCACCGCTTTGGCTAGATTGGCAAATTCAACAAATTATTCAAAACCGGGATTTAAAACAAGCGACTGATTTTCAACAAGTAACTCAGCAATTAGTTAAATTACTCAAAAATATTGCTAACAGCGATACTCGAAATTATTATGTTTCTTATTGTGCAGAAATACTGAGTTTAGGCGATAGCAGACTTATACCCTTACGAATCGAAAATTTATTAACTCAAATTGCTCCCCCTGCGCCTACATATTCCAAACCCGTCTCGGCGAAAAAAGCATGGGGAGGTAGCGAACAACTTTCCCCACTTCCTACAGAACGCAGCCTTTTAGAATATGCAGAAGCTTTATTACTGCGAATTTACTTGCATTGTCCCGAACAGCGTCAAGTAATTATTGACGAATTAGAAGAACGAGATTTGCAATTTAGCCTTTCCCACCATCGATTTTTGTGGCGACAGATTTTAGAAACTGAGGTGGAACAAATAGATTTAATTTCAACTCTGCAAAATAAATATTTAGAATTATCAGAAGACTTGGGAATAGTATCGCATCTATTTCATTTGAACGAGAAAACGAAGAAAGAAATACTTCGCACTCCGCAGGTGGTTCAAGCTGCGATCGCTTGCATGGATTTGGTAATGCTGGAAAAACGCTATCGCCACTTTCTCGAACTATGGCAGCAAACCGATCCCGAAACCGAACCAGAAAAATATCAATCTTATTATCAGGCTTTTTATGCCGAAAAAGTCAAGCTTCAAAAAATAGACAAACAACGGCTATTTTCCATCACAGAATTATTGTAGTGATACCATTTCACTAAAATCCTGATACAAATTCTTTCCCCTCTGCTCCCCTGCACCTGAAGCTCCCCTGCTTGCCTAAATGTATCAACCTTAAAGTGAAACACAGCTTGAGGTAAGGTACCACTCAAATTTCATGCCAATCGGAGTTTCAAACTCCAGACTTCACATGACCTATTTCATTAACTTCTGAACTATTGTTGCGCTGCAAAAAATCTTTAAATAATTCAAAAAATTTATCCAAAGCATCGCTTTCATCTTCCGAATAAAACAAAATAATTCGACTCCAAGATTGAGTATCTGGCTGATTAAATCTTTGCTCTATCCATTCTTGAAAATCTTCAAATTCTCGTTCTTGCTCTGTCACTTCTATTCCCAACTCACGCCGAGCAAATGTGTATGCATCTAAAAAAACTTGTAGATGACTCAAAGAACGCTTCCCTAAATATAAAGCTGGTCTTTGTTTAATTTTTTGTAGTATGTCATATAAATTAGACATATCCAACCTCAATATAGGAGTCCAAAACTTATTTAAAATTCAATCTCTGTTACCTCAAAGCCACCACCCAAATCCATTGCCAGACAGTAGAGATTTGCCATCCAATCTTCTCTAGCAATGCCTTCATGGTGAATATTATCAAACACAATTTCTTGTCCTTTAATTTTAATTACAATCCCTTCATGGCGACCGTTTGTAGCAATATTACGTTGAAGGGCATCATGGTAAATATTGCCATACTTACCTTGGGCTTTCCCTGTATACAGTTTAATATGTTTTCCTGGGACTCTTCTTTGAGTTAAAAACTCTTTAATAGCCTCAGCGCAATCGACACACTCAAATAACTTAAAACGATTCGCTATTTGCGTAATTTCTTTACTTAGCTCATCATTAGACCATGACTGCTCCATCTACATTACTAATCCCTATTGCTTTAGCTCAATGATATGACGGGAGATGGTGTAACACACTACCCGCTAAATTTAAGGATAAGTTGAGTTATGGTAGCTATTGATGAGCGTGGAGAACTTCTACCATTTAAGATAGATATAAGCTTTTATTCTGCCTTCCCTCAGAGGGTGAGCATTAGTCGAGCATGGTTATTGAGTATAAAAATATATCAATAATTTATACTTAACAATGCTAAAAGTAGGGTATTTGAGTATTAAACGAGAATCTTTGCATTTATTATGCCCAAAAGCGTTGATGTACAGTTTTTCTAAGGTTCACTGCATAAATCCTGATTGTCAACGTCCTTATCCTCAGCCTTGGGGAAACAAATTTTGCAACAGTTGTGGCGCACCGCTACAGTTGTTAGACCGCTATGTTCCAATTGTGCGGTTGGGTTCCGGGGGATTTGCTCAAATTTACACGGTTTGGGATGAAAAAACTCAAACCGAGAAAGTGCTGAAAGTTTTGGTAGAAGATTCGCCAAAAGCACTGGAATTATTTACCCAAGAGGCGGAGGTTTTATCGAGATTACAGCATCCAGGAGTGCCCAGAGTTGAAGCTGACGGGTATTTTCATCTTAATTTGTTCAACCCCAAACCACACCAACTACCTTGTTTGGTAATGGAAAAAATCAATGGGCAGACATTAGAAGAGATATTACAAAAATATCCACAAGGGTGTCCGGAGAATTTGGTTTTAAACTGGTTTGCCCAAGCAGTAGAGATTTTACAAGAATTACACAAACGTCAAATTATTCACCGAGATATCAAACCTTCTAATTTGATGCTGGATACCTTTGGAGGGGAACCAAAAAGCGATCGCCTCGTATTAATTGATTTTGGGGGAGCAAAACAAGTTAGCCCTTCAAAAGTGGGTTCCCGATCTAGTTCCACTCGATTATTTTCTTCTGGCTACAGTCCACCAGAACAGGTGACTGGAGGGATTGTGGGGCCTGGTGCCGATTTTTATGCCCTTGGTCGAACGATGATTGAACTACTAACGGGGAAGTATCCGCCAGATTTAGAAGACCAACAAACTGGCGAGTTGCGCTGGCGAACCCAAGTCAATGTCAACCCACAGTTAGGAGACTTGCTGGATGAGATGGTGCAGGAAGATGTGCGATCGCGTCCGCTAAATGCAGCAATAATTCAAAAACGGCTAGCGAAGATTTCTCAACCATTACCATCGCCGGGATTATTTTCCCAACTGCGCGATCGCCTCAAGCAAACCTCAACCCAAGCCTCCCAAAACTTGACACAGCTGACGCAAGTTGTCGAACGAGCTTTAGGTCAATTAGGCCAAGGTGTAAATCAAACCCTTATTTTTATTATTCAGACAATTCTCAGAATTGTCCGAGCTTGTTTGGCAACAATTTGGGCGATGATGCTGACTAGTTTTGGTGCTTGTTTTGGTGCGATCGCTGGTTTTATTTTGGCCTATCGCACCAGCTTAGGGCCTCGCATTGTGGAATTTCTTTTGATTCAGGTTAACCAATTAGTTCCAAACACTCAACCAAACTTTGGGGCAGATATTTTAGTCTTCGTGGCTGCGGGTTGGGGAACCGCATGGGGGCTGACAGTATCCGGGTGTTTTGGTCAGCGGCGGCGATTTTTAGTAGCTTCCTTGATGGGGATCGTTAGTTATGGCTTCGGCTGGTTGATTTTGCAATTCATAACGCCAAGAAACAGCGGCGAGGGCTTAGTGGCAATGATTTTGGTGGGAGTTTGCTTACTCACCCTTAGTTTAGGACTTCGCAGCCATCATGTAGTTTATGCAGTGTTCGCTGGCTTTGGTAGTGCGATCGGCTATGCAACTTTGATTCTTTTAAACTTAGCACCTCCAATATTGGAATTTTCCACTCAACCAGGCTGGACAGAGTTATACAAGCCTCTGATTTTATTTGGTTCTGTAGGCTTGTTTCTCAGCTTTTGGTTAGGAGTGAGTTTTTACCTAATTGTCCCTGGCTTGCGTTTTTTGGGGTGGAGGTAAATGGTATTTGTCATTTGTCATTTGTCATTTGTCATTTGTCCTCCCCATCTCCCCATCTCCCCATCTCCCCATCTCCCCATCTCCCCATGCCCTATGCCAAAAACAAGATCCCCCTAGTCGTTTTTTTCATCGAGCTAGGGGGATCGCATATGTGGTAGTCTATAAATAGTTCGGTATAGTTCCTTACGACTCGATTGTATAGCCTAGATTCAACTTTGAGTAGTCCTACCGCAAGAATTTATCTTATATTCATCGGTTCTTAATCAATGCTTCATTCCTGTTATTCACTTAGCAGGTTCTATATGTAATTATGACAGTACCGAGTGTACATTAGTTGTCATCCTTGTAAATATCTGTAACGAATATGAAACTTAAGATTGTCGCCACCCTCTCCCTGTTAGCTAGTTTCGGCTTTGCAGGCCAGACTTTTGCATCAAACGTGCAAGACTTGGAACAGTTGAAGGCGACAAATGTTTGCCCCAGGTGTGATTTGAGTGGTGCTGACCTAACTCAACTGAATCTAAGTAGAGCCAATTTGCGGGGGGCTAACTTGAGTGGTGCAACATTATCTCAAGTTAATCTCACGAATGCCGATCTGACAGGTGCGAATTTAGAGGGTGCAATTCTCAATTCGGCGAATCTTACTGGTGCTTCTTTAACGGGTGCAAACTTGAAATCAGCATCCCTAGAAAAAGCCGATTTGTCCTATGCAGGTTTCATGAGCGCTAATTTAGAAGCAGCAAACTTAAAGGATGCCAAATTGCTGTTTACCAATTTTCGGGCGGCAAACTACCGACTAACAATTTTGAATGATGGCGTCGTTACCTCCGACAAATCCTACGGTTGGTCGTTAGAACGTCCAAATAACAGAGAATGTAACAAGTTCAAACCCGAAGATACTCCAGGTACAATCTGCTACGGAAAATAACTAGCTGGTAGAGACGTTGCAATGCAACGTCTCTACATCTGTTTCCATAGCAAAAAATCTTGGACTATAAGATATGACCCCTGCGCTAACTGTGTCTTTTAGTGGATGGGGCGATCGCTTTTGGAGTAAGATCGTGTTTCTCGATCTGTATATATAGCTGTAGCCACGCTAGGAATGGCAATAATTCTACCTCTTGCCTTCTGCCTCCTGCCTGGTCACTGAGCTTAGTCGAAGTGCTGCCTCCTGCCCCCTGCCCCGTCATTGGCAGCGAAATAGCTAAAGTTAAGCTAAAATTCAAGCAGAGTAAGCATTTCACGCTTAGGAACACTCCATGCTTGAGACTTTGGAAACCCGACTTTACGAACTAGAACAATTTGCCAACGCCCTTGTTTCTCAGCAACTGACGCACATTAGCGTGGTGAGTGTTGCTGTGATCTTTGCCGCTGGCTTGCTCACCAGCCTGACGCCCTGTATGCTTTCGATGCTGCCAATTACCATTGGCTATATCGGCGGTTATGAAGCCAAAAGCCGTCTCCAAGGCGTTGCCCAATCAACTTGGTTTGCTTTGGGATTAGCAACTACTCTCGCCGGTTTAGGAATATTAGCAGGTTTAGTGGGAAAAGTCTACGGTCAGGTAGGAGTCGGTTTACCAATCATAGTGAGCATCATCGCCATTCTGATGGGGCTGAACTTATTAGAAGCACTACCTCTGCAATTTCCATCCTTGGGTGAAACGAATTGGATTTCCCAAGATTTGCCAGCAGGGTTGCGTTCTTATTTGCTGGGACTGACTTTCGGCTTAGTTGCATCTCCTTGCAGCACGCCTGTTTTAGCTAGCTTGCTTGGTTGGATTGCTAATACACAAGACTTAATTTTAGGCGCTGTTTTACTACTTTCTTATACAGCTGGTTATGTAGCACCATTGATTTTAGCAGGCACTTTTACTGCTTCAATTAAAAAGTTGCTAGAACTACGCCGCTGGTCTGGTTGGATTAATCCAGTCAGTGGGGCGCTATTAGTAGGATTCGGTGTATTTTCTTTAATTTCTCGAATTCCCCTTGGTAGTTTTTAAGGCAGGAGGCAGAAGGCAGAAGGCAGGAGTCAGAATTCAGAATTCAGGAGTCAGAATAGTTAAAGAATTAGAATAACATTTGATGAATCAATTTACAAATCATACTAAATTCTTTCTAATTTGTGATTCTGTCTCCCAAGTGCTGAACTATTATATTTTTCTGAATTCTGAATTCTGAATTCTGAATTCTGGATTCTCAAGATTGTACACCCATTAACACATGTGAGTAATGACATTAGAAGATTCGACTTCCAAAAAAATTAGTTGGTGGGCTGTATCTGGGCAGTATTTACGCCGAGAGTTTTTGCCTGTACTAACAGATTTACGACTGGCGATCGCACTATTACTATTGATTGCCATCTTTAGCGCTACCGGTACTGTAATCGAGCAAGGCCAGTCTCCTGCATTTTACCAAGCTAATTATCCAGAACATCCAGCATTGTTTGGTTTTTTAACTTGGAAAGTAATTCAAGTAGTTGGCTTAGATCATGTATATCGTACTTGGTGGTTTTTAGCATTACTCATTTTATTTGGCACTAGCTTAACTGCTTGTTCTTTTACCCGTCAGCTACCAGCCTTAAAAGCAGCCCAACGCTGGAAATATTACGAAGAACCGCGGCAATTTAAAAAACTAGCTTTAAGTGCAGAATTAGATACTGGCTCTTTGAATTCTCTTAAGGAAATATTGCAGAACCGCCGCTATAAAATTTTTTCAGATCCAGAAAAAGAAAATGTTTTATATGCCCGCAAGGGAATAGTCGGACGTATTGGGCCAATTATAGTTCATATTGGTATCGTGACTATTTTGCTAGGGGGAATTTGGGGGGCAATGACCGGATTTATTGCCCAGGAAATGGTTGCCAGTGGCGATACATTTCAGGTTAAAAATGTTATAGATGCCGGGCCTTTAGCAGTAGACCAAGTGCCGAAAGATTGGTCTGTGCGAGTTAATCGTTTTTGGATTGATTACACTCCAACTGGAAGCATCGATCAATTTTATTCAGATTTATCTGTTTTAGATAATCAGGGAAAAGAAGTTGACCGCAAAAAGATTTTCGTCAACCAACCTCTGCGCTATCATGGCGTAACTTTCTACCAAACTGATTGGGGAATTGCAGCTATTCGCGTCCAATTTAATAACAGCCCAATTTTCCAGCTACCGATGGTCAAGCTGAATACCAACGGTCAAGGTGCAATTTGGGGAACCTGGATTCCTATTAAACCAGATTTGAGTGAGGGTGTCTCGGTGCTAGCCAAAGATTTGCAAGGAATGGTATTAATTTATGATGCCAGTGGCAAATTAATTAATACTATACGCGCTGGGATGTCTGCCCAAGTCAATGGCGTGAAATTGAAAATAATAGAGGTAATTGGCAGCACAGGTTTACAAATTAAAGCCGATCCTGGCATACCAATTGTTTATTCAGGATTTGGTTTATTAATGTTGGGTGTGGTGATGAGTTATTTTTCGCACTCGCAAATTTGGGCATTACAAAAAGGCGATCGCTTATATGTTGGGGGTAAAACTAATCGCGCTCAAGTTGCTTTTGAACAAGAAGTTTTAGAAATTTTAGATCGATTGAGTTCACAGCCAAAGAATGAAGATAAAGGCATGGCAATTCAAGTTTAATTGTTATTTGTCATTAGTCATTAGTCACTTGTACTGAGCGGAGCCGTTGGCGCAGCCTCTCGTAGAGAAGTATTAGTCATTAGTAGTTGCAGCGGTTGTGTTAATAGTCGCTGCGATTATTTTATTTGATTCTCAAAATACATTGCTACGCATTATGTAAGTCTAATAGCTAGCCAAAAAGACTATTTTAATTTTGAATTCTACCGCAAACTTGGAAACGATTTGAGTAATATACTTCCTCCAACCAAAGTAAAAATCGACCCTAAGCCGGTCAAGATTAGAGTTGAAAGCCATAAACTTACCCAGGAGTCGATGGTTGCAGAATCTGGTTTGTCAGGAATGTATAGAATTTTTACCTGCTGACCTTTAGTAAATTGTGGTGGGTTAGCACCTGTATTTGATTCAAACACTGTTGATTCGCCAGAACGAGTAGTATATTGCACCACTGGATAGTAGACATAGGAGGAACGCCCATTATCAGTTGACCAACGTTGCACCAACTCGATGATTGTCCCTTGTGCTGGAATTGCTGCGGCTACAAAAGAACGAGTGTTCAATCCAATAATTATGCCCGTGACAGCAATTATGATGCCGATACCAGCGAATATTGAGCCAAATATCAGGAAAAACTTTGTATCTTTATTCATACATAGGATCTGAAAAAGTCTAGTATTCGACCAACCCAAAATTGCTGTTTAGGTCACGCAAAGAAAGAGTCATTTTCAACAATATTTTTTCCTCCCCTACCTGTCACCAAGCAAAGATGACTTGCCAGACCACTAGTATAGCCAAAACTCAGTAAGCGTCATTCTATTGCTAAGCAGTGTTACAGCTGAGGGTACAATACGGTTTGGGGAAAGGGAAAAGGGTAATTTCAGAACTTTCGTCTTTTCGCAGCCCACATCACAGATGAAAAGTGCTTATCTGAGTTTAAGTAACTCAATAATCTGAATTATTGCTGAGAAAGTAATGAAAACTATGTTGTAAATTCCTTGGAATTTTTCAGTTAAGCTTTATTTTTTCATCACTTAAGAGTTGCTAGGTGTCGGCATACTAAGAGCAGTTCACTCTCAGCGACTCTTACACCTATGCAGCAAGCATCTCATCCCACAGTCATTTTGGGTGGTGGCTTTGCTGGACTGTTTACAGCTCTGCACTTAAGCCATCAAAATTACGCGCATCCTATTATTTTAATTGAGCAACGCGATCGCTTTAGTTTCAAACCCTTATTATATGAACTATTAAGCGGCGAATTACACAGCACACAAGTTTACCCGCGCTACAAAGAGCTTTTAGCTGATAGTAGTGTCACTTTTGTGCAGGACACAGTGGAATCAATTCACCCACATCAACGCAGAGTCATCCTAGCCTCTGGAAGGGTTTTTGACTACGGTAACTTAGTATTAGCACTGGGCAGTAAAACAACCTACTTCGATACTTCCGGTGCTGCGGAACATACCATACCCTTTACCTCTGGGGAAGAGGCGATGGCTTTGCGAAAACACTTGCGACACAGGCTGCATCAGGCAATTCAAACTCAAGACTCGCAATATCGCCGGCTACTGCTAACTGTGGCCATCATTGGGGCGGGGCCGGCTGGCATCGAACTGGCTTGTACGTTAGCAGATTTACTACCCATTTGGTACGACGAGTTGGGCGGTGATGCCGATGAAATTCGGGTGGTACTGGTGAACCGCAGCCGAGAAATCCTCAAAGGAGATGCGAACAGCCATTTGAAGTGTACAGTACAACGGGCGCTCAAACGTCGGGTAGTTCCTGTGGATTTTCTATTTGATGCCGCTGTCACCAAGATTCACGCAGATGGTATAGAGTACCGTCAACACGAGCAAACCCAAATTTTACCTGCTGGAACCATCGCTTGGACTGCTGGAACTGCTCCCAATCCTTTGTTGATGGAGTTACCAGTGCCAAAGAATCGCGGTCGGTTGCTGGTAACATCTACATTGCAACTACCTGATTTTCCTGAAATATTTGCGGCTGGAGACTGTGCCACAGATAGCGGTAATCCCCAACCAACCACAGCCCAAGTAGCTTATCAACAGGGAAAAGCGATCGCTCACAATCTCAAGCGGCTTGGGGAAGGTAAACCCGCCACATCCGTGCAAATTCAAATGCGCGGTACTTTGATGAAACTGGGACTCAACGAAGGTGTTGCTAACTTGTTTAACAAAGTCCAGATTAAAGGACAACCTGGTCATCTTATTCGCGAAGCAACATATTTACAACTGCTACCAAACTCTGCACATAATCGCAAAGCCACAACCGAATGGCTGACTGACGAATTATTCGGGCGCGATCGCCCTTTTTCTCACATGCAGTTAGGACAAACCCCTTTACTGTATGGCGTTGCAACCGTCGCTGCTGGACTAATTTTGGCAACTCCCCTCGTCTGGCGGGCTGCTTTCCCGATGCAATTCCAACAAAATTTCGGTTGGACAGGTGTACCCACCTTACTCGATCGCTTAACACCCCCTTCTCGTTGAAGGACGCGGGACGCGGGGATACAAAGAGAAGTCTGAGCGCCGACTTCCAGCGAAGGCTGCGCCAACGCTAAGAGCGAACGGAACTTAACGCTTTGAAATTTCAGAGCCACTTATATTGTTCGCCGCTGACGGTTAACAGTTAACGAACGACACTGATGCCCGAAGTTTATTCAAACTAAATCTCATTTTTAGGAGTCCACTTATGAAATACTTGCTCAATCTACGGACGGCTGTTGTTGTCAGTCGCGTAACTATAGGTGTTTTCTTTGTTCTTTCTGGTATTGCTAACTATCTCAACTTTAGCGTTCCTAACGGTTTCTACCAAACAGTTCTAATTCAAAAACTGCAAATAATTGGCCCTGGAATTCCACCGGGATGGGAAGGATTAGGGCCACTACCTTGGCTAATTGCTATTCCTTATGCCTGGTTGTTACCTTTAGCAGAAATCGTTTTTGGTGCGTTGTTTGCTCTCAATTATTGGGTGCGTTGGACGGGTTTATTACTAATACTAATGACCTTTAGTATTACTTTGGCATTTGGCATTATACCTGCTGGCAGTTTATTTCCTAATGGAGCAGAAAGCTTTAACAAAACCATCTTATTTATGGCTTTAATTTGGATCTGTATCGCCTACGATGACTACGAACAAAAAATGAGCCGCCGTCGCACCCAAGCAGCAGCTGATTATTCTCTGAATGCTTCTGACAATGATATGTAGAAGGAAACATCTTTAATTCTGAATTCTGAATTCTGTATTCTTCTTTAATTTGGCATCAATTGTTGAATGCGTTGTGGCTCATCTCCTAGCCAATCTAGATTTTGAGCAGTGCTATCAAAAATTGATGAAGTTTTGAATGGTTCAAACTCGCCGCTTGATGCTGCTTTTGCGGTTTTTGCTAGGAGCGATCGCACTTGTTGTTCATCCATTGGCTGGAATGTCCGCACCGCTGTAAAGGCTTGTTCGAGAATCTCCATACTGTCAATCCCGGTAATTACAACCGATGTCGGCAGATTCAGAGCATAGTGTAAACACTCGATTGGCTCTACAGTCTTTGAGCGTAAAAGTATACCGTTTGCTAGGCTTTTCATGCCAAGAACGCCGATGTTTTGTTTGACTAGTTCTGGCAAAACCAATTTTTCAAAGCTCCGATAATGTGCATCCATTACATTCAGCGGCATCTGCACTGTATCAAATTTAAATTTATGACTGGCTGCAATTTCCAGCATGTGCAGATGCACGTAGGGATCTTTGTGTCCAGTAAAACCAATGTATCGCAGCTTACCAGCTTCTCGCGCTTCAATCAAAGCAGCGTTGGCACCTTCTGAGTCAAAAACTCGATATGGATCTTCATGACGAAGAATTTCGTGGTGCTGAACGAGATCGATGCAATCAACTTGCAAACGTTGAAGTGATTCGTCTAGCTGTTTTGCTGCTGCTTTTTTAGAGCGGCCATCAATTTTCGTCATTAGGAACACTTTGTCACGGTAGCCATCGCGCAGTGCTTTTCCCATGCGAATCTCGCTAACTCCACCGTTGTAATCCCAGCTATTATCCATAAAAGTAATGCCGCGATCGATCGCTGTGCGAACAATTCGGATGGCGAGTTGCTCATCAACGTACTTCAAGCCAATATGCCAACCACCGAGTCCGATGGCAGAAACTCTCTCATTTGTACTACCGAGAACTCTATATAACATTTCTGAATTCGATTCAGTTTCAGACATCTGTTTTCCTTGTATAGCAACTACTATTTAAGTACATATAACTGCGTGCTAATTTAAACATAAGAATAAATCTCACAATATCTTTCTCAAGATACACTTTTCGATACAATAAGGCATGATTTCTATAATTTAGTCAGTATTTCAATTCCAGAAATATTTCAGTAGAAAATGTTTAGGTGCGGCGCACGCGTTATAAATGAAACAAATGTCTTGCTTCTCTACTCCTCACTCCCTCTAATCAACAAAATCGGCGAATCAGGAATCATAACTGACAACAAACGCGAACTTTGTCACAATGAGTTCGTCGATAATTTTTATGAGCGAAAAAAGCAAATTTCAAGGAGTCAAATTCTGAAAGGCTTTGAATTCAAAGGTGTTGAAAAACTGATTGGGCCAATAGCGGCGCTTTTGGGCTTTGTGTGTTTGTTGCAGTGGTATATTCAAGGAGAATTGCGATCGCCTTCCGATCCGGTCTTTGAAGTTAAACAGCCACCTTTGGTGATGAAAGATGGCGACCCTTATATTCGCGCTTTAATGCGAACCATCTCAGCAAGTGAGGCAAATGGTAACCGTCCTTATTCTCTGTTGTATGGTGGACAGCAAGTCAACGACCTCAGCCGACATCCTGAGATATGCATCACAATTATTACAGGCCCCAACACAGGTAATTGTTCCACTGCCGCAGGTAGATATCAAATCATCAATACTACCTGGTATAATATAGCCCCTCGCTATCACCCAAACCCAATGCGGTTAATGTTTTGGGTGAATTATAGTTTTGAACCACAATATCAAGACATAGTAGTTTATCGTTGGCTAAATGATTCAAGAGTTTGGAGAACTGATATTTCTCAACTCTTGCGTCAGGGAAAATTAAATGAAGTTTTGCGGCTACTTTCTCCCACCTGGACAAGTTTGGGATATGGCATAGAAACTAACTCTATTAGTAGTTCTTTGCCTAAAGTTTATCAGAAAATGTTGCAAGAAGAATTAAACGCAGCCAAGCAACTAACAACCCAAAATTCAACTCCATTGCCAAATCCTTCCACTAAAGGACGATAAAATAAGATGAACTTTACAGCTAATTGAAGTCGCAAAATTAGAGCGATCGCTACACCGAGTGTTGGCATTGTCTAAGCCTGTCAAAGAGAAGGCATCGCATAAATTTTCGGTCTAGTAAATTTAGATTACCCAATTACTATTGCTCCTATTCTGGAAATTAAGTAACCGCTTCCAAAACCCAAAGCATCAACTATTAAGACCAGCAAAAAGCTAACCAACGGTACAAAGCCCTGTAACAAATCAATTAACCAATCAGCTTTATTACTATTAAAAATCCAACGTGCGAACACATCTTTTAACTGTTTTGCAGCCCTAGTCCAAGGACTAGCTAGCACATCCATAATTACTGCTAACAAATAATTATATGTAAACATTAAGTCATCGAAAGCAAAAATTGTAAAAATCAAAGATATCAGGATTGCAATACCCCATCCTAAAATTGACCAATTCGAGATGTTTAAAGACAGCAAGCAACCAATCGCTAGATGAATGCCAAACAGCTGCATCAGTTCCAGCCAGGGAAATTTTGCATGAGCAACGCGCTGCTTTTCTTTCTCTCTTTGCTGGTTGAATATCTTCTCCGCAGTATTCGTCACTTTTATCAGATGTTTCTCCAAGCCTTTAAATAATTTTGCGGCGGTGTGCTTGAATTTCGGCTGTTTATGACGATTTTGGTTCATAATTTTTAACTTTAATCAGACATCATAACTTACTCTTGTTTTAAGATGCCCAATTTAGAAGAAAAACTATTCGCTGACAAGCAAAATCAAACAATGCGGTAAATGCGTTTTAAAGACCAGATAAAATCAAGTAATTTTGGAAAATAGTTAGAAATATAAAGTAAATATTCTCGCTTTTACAGCAATTTGCATTTGAATAGACCACAGTAAGGGCACAACAATGTTGTGCCCTTACGATAATTTAGTATTCAAGCATGTATTCTATCCAAATGAAAAGCGCTGTTATATCAGCAAAAGCCAAGTTTAAATTACCTAATTTATAGTCATCTTTCAAAAGATATAATAATCATTAATTTTATAGAATTATTCAATATCTGCTACTGGGAAAAAACAGAATATCTATTACTTCACCCACTATCAAACCAAGTATTGCTAGGATTGTTAATATCCAAAATGAATCTATTTTATTAAAACCAGCAAAACGCATTTCCAAGTCAGCTAAAAGCGTAGTTGCTAATGGTATGATAAATAGACTAAATAATAACGACCAAGTTGCGATTAAAGCAATTGATATGCTTAAAAATAAGATAACAACTAAGGCTTTAGAACCAAATTCAACTAAACGTTCTAACCAAGAAATACTCTTGCGCGTTACAGCTATAACCACAGCAGCTACAAAAGCTCCCACTAACCAAATAATATGGTTAGCAGCAAGATACCACCCCAAGAAAGCATAAGCCAGCCAGAGTAAGCCTAAAGGCATCAAAGGAATCCTGTAAAAAAATTCCGCATTCATCATACAGCCAAAACTTGTCAAAACACCAAGTTTATCTTTTGATTGTGGTAAAGAATAGCGATCGCCATGAAAGGATTGTACTCATTTTGCTCAGGATATTCCTCTATCTACAGAGCAAACATAACTACATGTGTTTACTCATAACAATATGTAGCAATCCTCAAACTATCGGCGAATAAAAAGATTCAGGCTTATTAAGTTCTATAACAACACTCTGCTAAATAATAGTTATATAACTGTAATTTAATTTAACTTTCCTTGATGCGATCGCCTGTAGCCAAAAACTCAGACAATCAGCCTTATCCAACAACCATATATATATTAATTATCCGTACTTAATTTAAATATTTGTTATATTTAAAACATTTTACTACTAAGCTCAAGAATAATAGCATTAAATTCTAAAATACTAGGTGTGCGTAAGTCAATTGACTTTGAGTATGACGTATTTGCCATAAAATTTAATCAAGAGGTGGTTCCAATTCACTGTGTACAACTTTGACAACTGTCCACAAAAGTGTTGCACATCTCAGGCTCATGGTAATATTATTTTACTGTCAAGAGATATTATTTATACATCAAATAAAAAACATGCTGAAACAGCTAGTTAGGTGCGCTACCTCCAAAGACACAAAACATTATTTAATCTACCACCAGAATCAATAAAAAGCTTACTGTCCAAGACATAGAGCTTTTATAAAGCTGGTTATATAAGCTATCAAATAGCTAATAAAGCCACTTTCTAATAATCATCACAGACAGAAGGGTATATCACAAAACCTTCTGAAAATAGCGAACAATTCAATTTAAATATACAAAATTGGCATAGTACCAGTTGTTTTTCGTATATGCAAAAATATCGAAAAGCAAGTTTACTATTATCAATATAAGTTTGATATTTGGCATTTTATTTAAATAATATTTATGCCTATTTGTGCTGATTTATTTATATCAAATAGTCATAGATTCTTCCTGAAAATCCATATTAAAGTTGACCAAATGAGGGAAATACTTAAATTTCGCAAATAAATTAAGACTACTAATTCAATGCCGCTCTAGTAACAAGTTAATTATTGACAATGTAAGCAAAAGTAACAGGAAAAACATGAATATTATTTTTCGTTTATTTGGAATATTTTTCTTCCAAGTCTCTGCGTTGGCTGCGATGTCTAATATTGCAATGTCTGAGGACAAGCCTACTGGCGTCTATACCCAAAAGACTCCTACTGTTCCTCAACAAACAACAACTCAAAGGATTTGCTCTTTAGATCCCATTGAAGATTTATTGCCTCCACTACAAACCAAAGCAAGCAATTCTTTGCTTTCCTACCTTGCCGCTCAGGGTTTTACACAGAATCAAGAAGGTTCGTGGGTTTGTTATGCGAACGATCCTAAAAAAGAAGGACGTTACTTTACTGTTTTTAAAGTCAAACAAGTTGATAACAGACTCATAGCAAGTTCTTTCTTAGATGAGGGAAATCTGATAGAGGGTCAAGAAAATCGTAGCTTGGACTTTTTTATGATGCTAATTGAGCGTCATATGAATACTAATGAAGAGAACCGCCAAGGTATACGTAGATATTTAGAAGCTTTTGTTTCTCTAGTTAAACAAGGGAAGATCAAACCTACACCTCGCGCATTCCTTTTTGACCAACCAAACCGAGCATTGGTCATATATCACACACTCTCATCAGGAAATCTCAAAGGTACCGGAATCACAATCAATATTGATTTACCTAAGAGTTGAAGTCGGGACTGGGGAGATGGGGAGATGGGGAGATGGGGAGATGGGGGAGTGTGGGGAGAGAGGGGGGAAAGATTTCTTCCCCATCCTCCCACACCTCCCACACCTCCCACACCTCCCACACCTCCCACACCTCCCACACCTGCCCGCTTGCCCAATTCCCATTTATCGGAGGTACATCTTGCCTAAATCAAGTATTCAAACAATTGGTATGTCAAAGGCGGTTCGCTGTGCGACTATTGCATTTTCATCTGTTGCTGTAGTACTCACTACGTGGCAGCCTGCTTTTGCACAGTTAAAGATTGGCCGCTATGGTATCCAACGAGGATTGGAGTATGAGTATCTCCAATACCAAATCAATAACCAAAATCTCAGTCAGATGCGAGTAATTCCTGGATGTGATGTGGGATTTGGTTTGACTTGCAATAAAACTGGAACGGTAATCCAGCGATTAATCGATCTAAATGGCGGGACTAGCTATCAAAATCTACTGATACAAGCGGCTGGTGGGGAGAAAAATTTTCAGAATTTCGCTAGGTTTTACGGTAACAATCGCAATCTCTCTACAGTACCTTTCGCTTCATTTTGGAGAAAAGAATCCTCCACAATCATGGATGGATCTCAATACGTCCTGGGACAATCTTTTGGCCGTAACCCAGTAGAAGGGTTGGGACTTGTAACCAAGCAGTTCTACTGGGCCCCATATTCAGGAAGCAATGACTCACTGAGCCTCCGTAATGGATTACTAAACTTGAAATTGTCATACGGACGCCTGTTGTTTGAAGAAGCCTCAAAAATTTCCAACATCAAAGAGCAGATTCAGTCTCTAGGGCTATCGCCAGAAATGACGAATTTTTATGTAGATAAAATCTCTAGAGGCTTGGATGCGCTGAATTCTGGAGATCCCAACCAACTAGAAAAGAGGATTTTTGAAGTACTATCCTTTCCATACTCTGAAGATGGTGGGGAATTCGGACGCCCCTTGAATGCAATTCCACAAGAATTCAATCAACTCTTAGGAGAAGATATACCAGGAGATATTTTGCTGGCTGACAATCCAGTCCCATTGGAGGGAGAAACAATAAGTCTCGATACTTTCCCTGGTTCTGAGGGAGATGTCTTGGTACAAGACAGTTCTGATTCCTTCCCACTCTGGCCAATAATTGGAGTTGGCGGTCTTGGTTTAATTCTGCTTCTACTACTGGATGATGGTAGTTCTTCAGGCTCTTCAGGCTCTTCAGGCTCTTCAGGACAGCCATTGATTTCTTCTCCCACAAATCCACCTTTGTCTCTCACCAACAAAGGAGAATGCGATCTAACTCCAAATAATAATGGTTCCGATCGCACACAAACTATTGAAATTCCATGTAGTGTAACTCCTCAAACCCCCACGGAAGTGAAAAAGGTTGTGGAGCCATCTACGATGAAAGCCGTTATATTGCTAATTGTTTTATTGTGCATAGTCCGTTACAAACACCGAGCTTTAAAACTTCGTAGTTGGTAATTCAAAATTCTCTCAAGAGTCTGCCATACCCGTAGACTCGATCGCTAATATGGTTTTGTCGTAAGGCATACCACCAGGTTGCCGCATTGATGGCAATGACAGGCTTTTTGAGCCACCGCTCTGCTTCGTCAGCAAGCCTGAGCATACTCAAATTAGTACCCATCTGTACGATCCCATCTATATCATCACCATCGATTTCCTGAAGATAGTTGCGAAGAGTATCTTCAGAGACTTCAGCGATCGCTATTGCCGTAGGGCAACGCAATCCTTTGAGCCGCAGGATTTCCACGTCGATGTCACTAAAGAAGCGGCGTAACTTATCGTCAGCCACAGCCTGATAAGGGGTGATGACTGCAATCTTTTTTAGTTTGAACGCTTCCACAGCTGCCTGACATGCTGAAGCGCCGGTAGCAACTTGCAGGCCAGTGTAGTCTTCAAGGCGTTTGATGAAGGCTCGATTCCCCTCGATTCCTCCCCAAAAAGTCTCGGCACTCATTCCCATAATTAGATAGTCGATAGCCGCAGTCATGATGCGATCGACTGCGAAAAAAATTTCGTTGTCGATTTCCTTTAGAATACGCAACATTTTTTCATCGCTACTCAAGTCCTGGTCGCGAATATGAATCCGGGACATGTGAGACGTAACGCCTGGTACGGCCATCGCGTGAAAATCGGGTTCCACAATGGTGTTAGTGCTGGGCGCAAGCACTCCGAATTTTTTTCGCCATCCTAAGGCATCCGTCATTGTAACATCCTTGTGGATAAAGTTATTTGCTTTGGTGGTTGTGCTTGGAGGAGTGCGATCGCCCTTATAAAAAAAGTTTTCGCTCTACTAAAACTTTACTTGTCCTTATTAGTTGCAGCCTTCAGACGTATCTCATCTTGCTGAGTAATATCTGGATTATGTAGTATCCAATAACAATCTAGGCGGTCATTAGTGCGAAACAAAAGTAGTGCCCCACTTTCTGTCCAAAACGGCCCGTGTGGAATGTGTGCGGGTCGCCAGTAATAGCCATCTTTGCACATTGCTGAATAGCGTCTATTAAAAGGATCGTCGCTCATAGACCAATGTCCAAGCACATCCCCAGAAATCACATACGCCTCCTCAGTAGTTGGATGACCAGCATAGAAATTGCCTTCAATCCACATAGGTACTAAACCGAGAATCCACGTAGCCCGTCCAGTTTTTTTATTGGTATACAGACTTTTACGGGCTGAACCAGGAGGCAAAAAGGTTGTACTCTCCCATTTCATTGCGTGGAGTTCTTGCAATGGAATATACTCAGTCATGCGTTCATGAGTCTGCATCTTTGTATGATATACAGAAGTTTCCGGGATTTGCGGGAGATCTGCGTAGTCTTCTGTGATATACGTGGGCGTAGCATCTGGCATCCACAATAAAATGGTGTCTTCTTCTGTTTTCCAAGGCCCAGTAGGTATACCAGCAGGGATAAAAGAGTAACTAAGATTGCGTAGTATAAACCCACCCTGGGAAAGTGCGCCTGTTAAGACAAAAATTTCCACATTGGTAGTAAAATGACCAACAGGTGCGCTCCAACCTTTTTTCAAGACTACTCGCTGTGTAGATTCACCTGTACTTTCGTTAATGGATAGAACTTGGGCAGTAGCATCTTCTCCAATAACAAAGTTTTTCACGTCAAAAGGTACTTGTGGAAATTTGACAACTGAGTTGAGTGACTCCTCAGTTTCTACATGTTTGCGCCCTGTAAAGATCTTTGTGTTCATTTGAATCTCAACGTTATTATGGATGGAATTTGAGCTTTGATTGTCTTGATGTTCTTTAACCATATCTATTGCTAGTTTTTACTAATTTAGTAATTACATAATAATTATTAAATTTGTTGAATAAATTAACCTTGAGTTGTAATTTAAAATAAAAATTTAAAAATTCTTAAGATTTTAAAGAAAATGAAGTACACAATTTCAGTCCTTAAATTAACTATTAAGCTTGTCTTACTCGTAGATTCTGGCTGAATTATGCTGTATACACTTGTTCGCAGATGAAGAAGTTACATACAAAAATAATTAACTAATAGATACTCGTAGGTTAACATAGCTGTTTTAATCTAGCTGTGTATAATTTTGATTAAAAGTATTACTATTTATGAATGCGATCGCCACCAAGCCTCAACAATATAACTAGCTTTACAATTCATGAAATTATGTATAAATTACGCAACATATTTCACTATTTCAACTAACTACTGCTAGTAATTTTAAAACCTAAAAACTAAAAATGTATAGAAGTTAGATATCAAAGGGGAGCTACAATGACACAAAATTCAGAAAACACTTTAAAAGTTGCTCGGCAGGGATTTGAGAATCTTACACATGGGATGGCAACAGGGGAGTGGGAAGCATTGTTAAATATGCTCTCAGAAGATTTCACTTTTTGGTTTCCTATGGGAAAATTTCACGGTTTGAATGTGGGAAAAGACCGAGCTAGAGAATTTTTCGAGTATGTTTCTCAATCCTTCGCCCCTGGCTTGGAGCTAACTGGTCTAGACCGTGTTACCAGCAATGAAACAACCGCTGTCTTTGAATTCCGTGATGAAGGACTTTTGTTTGGACAACCTTACAAAAATCGAGTAGCAGTTTCCTTTGATGTGCGCGGAGACAAAATTTGTGGCTATCGGGAATATTTTGGTAGTGATGGTAAATCGTATTAAAAGAGAATTCAGAATTCAGAATCCAGAATTCAGAAGTCGTTTTGCATCAAAAAGCAACTAGCGTAGAGCAGTGACTACCCTTGAAAGAAAAATCTAAAATCTAAAGTATAAAATTGTATTAGTTTCTTTCAGGATTAAGTTGGTTGATTTCTTTACATTTAGCTTCTGCTGCTTGATAGGCTGCTAAATATTCTTGACCACCTAACATTACATCACCGTAATATTCATAAGGTGGTTCGCCATAGATAGGTAAAGGATCGTCTTCTGGATAATCTTCTTTTGATTCTTCAATAATGGCTTTCAGTTTTTTTACTGTCAGCTTTTGTGCAGCAAAATACCAAAGTTCTTGAGGATTTTTTTTCAGGTGCGGTAATGTTGGATCGACAATGCGTATAAGGGAGTCATCGGTGGAAGTATCATCTAACTCAATCCAACTGTGTTCAATTGGTCTATATGGTTTTCCAACAAAAGTTAAAAATCCTTGAACATATTTTGCTCCCTCAGTGGACAATGCTGCTTTATAAGCATTGTCAAAGGGAGTACTAGCTCTACTTTTTATGCGTTGAGCAATTTCAATTGACAGCGTTTCATCCAATAATTTGTTCATCAATAGCAAGGATTAGAGCAGCCATGAGAACATATTACCACTCATTGGGGATCGGGATTAGGAGATGGCTTCGCCAAGGGGAAAGGTAAAAGGAGGGATCTTTCTTTTCCCCTTTGCCCCATGCCCCATGCCCAATGCTCAATTCCCAACCTACTTTGTATTCAGCACCATTTGTAAATTTCTTAACAAATCACATGAGGTGTAGGGCTTAGACAAAAAGGTTTTAACGTTGTTACCAAGGGTTTTAATCATTTCATGGTTGGAGGCTAGTCCACTAAGGCCAATAATTTTGATATCTGGATTAATTTTTTTCAATACATTGATAGTTGTTGGCCCATCCATATATGGCATCATCATATCAATTAGCAGCGCACTAATTTCTTGTTGATGTTTTGTATAAAGTGCGATCGCATCAATACCATCATTAGCCACTATAGCTTTATAGCCATTTTGTTCCAACCAGTTTTTAGTAATTTCCAGAATTGAATTTTCATCATCAACAACTAAAATCAATTCTCCATGCCCTGAAGGTAATTCGCGATCTCCACATAATTCACTATCTGTTTCGATTGTTTGAGTGACCGGTAAGCAAACTTGAAATTCTGTGCCTTTGCTAAGAGTAACTACATTTATAAAACCGCCGTGGCTTTTGATGATGCCAAGCACCGTTGAAAGGCCAAGCCCTTTGCCTTGACCTACTTCTTTGGTTGTGAAAAATGGTTCAAAAATTCTATCTACTATTTCTCTAGGGATTCCTGTACCTGTATCAGAGACGCTAATCATTATGTATGAACCCACTTTAGCATCAATGTTGATCTTGGCATAGTGGCTATCAACCCAGAAATTATTTGCAGAAATCTTCAAGATACCGCCATTAGGCATAGCATCACGAGCATTAATACAGAGGTTCATCAACACTTGGTGTAGCTGAGTAGCATCACCAAAGATATTCCACAGATTTTGTGTAGGAACGTCGATACGAATTTCAATAGCTCTGGAAAATGTTTGTTTGATAATGTTTTCTATTTTTGAAATTAAATCCTGCACCTGTAATGTTTTAAAATTACCTACAGATCCGCGTGAAAACCACAATACTTGTTTAACTAAATCTGCTATACGTTTAACATTTGTTTCCATAATTCCCAGCCATTGATGACTTTTATCATCACAAAGTTTTGCTTCTATAAGTTGCATTGTCATCATGATTGGTGTCAGTGCATTGTTGAGGTCGTGTGCAATACCACTTGCTAATGTTCCAAGACTTTCAATCCGTTGAGCGCGGAAAAATTGGGCTTCAATTTGTTTTTTTTCTGTAATGTCGGAGTTGACAATGAAGATAGATTTGGCTTGCCCTGCTTCATCATTTACGAGGGTCCAACGGCTAGCAACTATCATTTCTTGCCCTTGTTTTGTGACTTGATGTAACTCACCTTGCCACGAACCACTTTCAGCTAAAGTTTTCTGAATATTTTTGAGTTGGCAGAAGTTTTGTTTGCGATATAAAAGCTGATTAGAATTCTTACCCAAAGCTTCTTGTGCTATCCAACCGTAAAGATGTTCAGCTCCTTTATTCCAAAATTGAATTTGGTTACTCAAATCTTGAACGAGAATCGCATCTGTAGTGATATTAAGTAAAGCAGCTTGTTCGTAAATTTTCTGTTCTGCGTGCTTGCGTTCCCGCAGGGCAGCTTGCTTTTCGCTAATGTCAATCAGAGCGGCTGAATGAGATAGCTGTTTCTCTTCTATTCGCTGGCGCTCAAAAATTTCTCCCTGCAAACGCTCATTTTGCTGTGTGAGTTTTTTTGTGAGGTTTCGGAGGCGTAAATGGATATTTACCCTAGCTAATACTTCTCGATTTTCTAAAGGTTTAGTAATGTAATCTACTGCACCAAGATTCAAACCTTTGATTATACTTAATTTATCTGTTAGTTCGCTTATAAATATTACAGGAATATCTTGATTTGCTAAATTATTTTTCAAAATTTGGCAAGTTTGAAAACCGTCAATTCCTGGCAATACTACATCTAATAAAATTAAGTCAGGTAAGGCGTATTCTGCAATTTTAACCGCACTTTCTCCATCTTGAGCTACTAACACTTGAAAGCCAGAATCTTTTAAAAAATCGGATAAGTTTTTTAAGCTAGTAAGAAGACGGTCGACTATTAAAATAATATTATTCTCATCTTTATTAAAATTCATACTTAATATTATGATTAAATTTTTTAACTCTTAAATTTCTTCGCCTTTAAAAGCTTTGTCAAGTTCGCGAACACAGGTTTTTACATTCCAGTTTTGTAATTTGCTCAACAACACCATCTCTCGATTGATTTGAGATACCACATCTTCTCCCAAATTTTTGAGATACGCACGAATTGTGTACTTAAAACTTAAAAGATTTAATTAAAAGTAAACTATCTCCAAAAAAATGCCTAGATCTGTCAAGCATAGTTTGTATAAAATATACTCATTAACAAAAAGAAATTCTCAAAGCCAGAATTATAAATTAAAACAGGTTTTATGCTTGGTTTTGAAATTTACTTAGTTTACTTAAGGAACTTCCAATCTGCTGTCTTCGTATAAAAATTATATAATCTGTAAGTAAAACAACTGAAATTTTACAGAGGAATGATTGATGATTAAATTATAAATATGAAAAACATAGGGCAGCACAATTAGCTGTGCTGCCCTGGTCTATCCAAATAAATTATGGAGTTGTGACAGGATCGAGTTTTATCCGGGCTTTATTCGGACGACAGGGGCTTCCCCAACAAACTTGTCCAGAAGGCATACTGGTAAAAACACTACTACGAGCGCCAATCACAGCATTAGCACCAATTTTTACTCCCGGTCCAACGAAACAATCTGTCGCCACCCATGCGCCATTTTCAATGGTGATACTCGCTGTTTTCAAGCCAAAGGCAGGGTCTTGGATATCATGACTACCAGTACAGAGGTAACTTTTCTGGGAAATTACGCAGTGTTCGCCGATGTTAATTTCATCGAGGCTATATAAAACTACGTTATCTCCAATCCAACTGTAATTACCTATAGTAATTTTCCAAGGATAAGTAAAACGGGCTGTGGGGCGAATCAATACACCTTTGCCGATACGAGCGCCAAATAATCTCAGTAGGGTAGAACGTAAAATATTTAATGGTTGGGGAGTCAGGGGAAAGGCGATCGCTTGTACAAACCACCATAATAAAATATACCAAGCTGGACGCCCGCGATCGAACCAAGATTGGTCATATTTGCGTAAATCTACGAAAGGTTTGTCATTAGTCATTCAATTTTGGATTTTAGATTTTAAGATTTTCAGATTTTAGATTTTAAATTTCTCCTTCAATCCAAAATTCAAAATCTAAAATTGCTAGAATTAGGAGTCTATTGTCAATAGCTTTCCTTCTGCTCCTCTGCTTCCCTGCTCAATAATTTCCTGCTTTGGTGTAGTTGCAGTATTTAGATGACCGCCACAATTCCGTAATTCGTAAAGTTTAACTCCAATTTGATATTCATATTGACTCAGTAAACGTGCATATATATATCCTGCTTTGCCATCTAAAAAACCGCGTTGGATGATATAAAATAACACAAATCGCAAAAAGGGTTTGAACGGTAAGTGTACCCATACTTTTTTCAAAAAGCGTTTGCGTTGCACTGCATCACCAAATAAATTTGCACCAATAGTGCCGCTATCATCTTGACCTGTGAGAATATTATAATAAACACGGGCTTCCCAATTTGAATAACGGTTGTGCCGTTCTAACCAATGATAAAGGTCGCGGAAATCTTCATGGAGCATATCATTTTTTAGATAGCCAACTTTCCCCTGCAAAATTACATGTTCGTGAACTTCGTTGTCGCCAGTGTTGGGAATATCTTCTGTATGTAGGTTTTCGTAGCGTCCTTTTTTATGCTGAAATAAACGTAGATTCCAATCGGGGTATTTTCCACCATAGCGAATCCATTTTCCTAAGAAAAATACCCGGCGGTTGAGATAATAACCAGTATATTCATCTTGATTAATTACCTGCTCAATTTCTTCCCAAAGTTCGGGAGTGATGCGTTCGTCACAATCTACAATTAGTACCCATTCATTACGAAAAGGGAGATTATCTAAAGACCAATTTTTCTTTTTAGGCCAATGTCCATTGAATTTAAATTGAACGACATTTGCGCCATAACTGTTAGCAATTTCAACACTATTATCGGTACTTTGAGAATCGACTACAAATATTTCATCTGCTCTGCTGAGACTAGTGAGACAAGCTGGCAAGTTGGCTTGTTCGTTTTTCGCGGGAATTAATACGGAAACTGGTATTTTAGTTGACATAATGAGTATAATTTATGATAGTGATGACTTCTTATTTGATGTGGATAAAAGACCTTGAATAGCAGCATTTAAGTAGCCAATTTGACCGTAAGCATACACAAGTTTATCAAATCGTTCTGCTGGGTCAGAGAAATATTGTAATGCCTTGTACAAACCGCGCAAAAATCGTTCGCTGCCTCGCCGTAATTGAGCGATGCCAGCTCTGCCAGCGAGTTGTTCTCGATAGCACTCGCTGATACCTTGCCACCAGCCTCGGTTTAAAAACCAAGAACGTTGCAAGCGTTCTGGAGCAACATTGTGAGCGACTAGTGCTTCTGGAAGATAAGCGACTTGCCAACCGCGTTGTAAGGCAAATTCGGTCATTTGTAGTTCTTCGTTAGATAATAAATTTTTCCCCACTCGACCAAGATGAGGATCGAAACCTCCAATTTCTTCTAAAAAACTACGGCGGATGGAGTAATTTAAGCCTCTCGGTGTTGAGCCAGGTTGCTGAATGTAGATGATATTGTCACCCAAGTCGTATGCACCTAGATTTCCTGCTAACCCTGGAGATAGCCACCGTGGTTGTTGCACTCCTTCAGGCCAGATGAGAGTAACTTTGCCACCTGCGATCGCTAGTTTAGAGTTATTGTAATAGGCAGAATATAAAACTTGCAGCCAGCCCTTGCTCGCAACGGCATCGTCATCTAGATAAGCCAAAATATCACTACTAGCCACTTTTGCACCCGTGTTGCGGGCGACAGATAAACCGATGGTGGGTTCAAAGATATACTTTAGGCGGGGATCGTCAATCCTTTGTTCTACTAGTTCACGGGTGCGATCGCTAGACCCATTATCAACTACTACAACTTCAAAATTAGCAGCAAAATCCTGCGCTAAAAGACTATCAATTGCAGCACCTAAATAGGCATCTCGATTGTGGGTACAGATAATGGCAGAGATTTGGATATCTGGCATAGATTTAATTTGGGATTTTCGATCAAAATCTTAAAGAAGAATTCAGAATTGGTGAATTCTGAATCAGCAATCACTGAAGACCACCAAATTGAAAATTTTGGTATAGTGTTTCACCCTTTATTCATCTGCCACTCGTACAAAATTCTCAACCGAATTCTGACGACTGACTTCTGAATTCTGTTTTGTTAAATCTAATGCACATTTAGTCTTAGTTAATCTAAACCAAATTTTATCTACCCACCAACCGAGTTTTTTCGGAAAAAATCTTTAAAACTTCACGTTTGCTGAATATGACTATGTAAAACTACAAGACTTTGAGCAAGTTGAGCCAAACGCGTTTCCAAAGTTTGCTTGCGCCCCAACAACTGACGTAATTTTTGGTAACGAGCGATCGCTATACTAACGGTAGGAACCTGATCGGCTGGACATGGGCGCGACCAAACTTTACCAGAATCATCCACACCGCAGAGGCGATAGCTAGTAGCAGATGATTGATAGGACACTTTCCCACCACTAGCACAAATTTCTTCGACATAGTTCATGAGCCTGTCAATTTCTGCATGACGGAGTGTTGCAGTTCCACCTGGTTCTGGTTCGGTGGAATTACATTCTAACCAGCCATTGACAATTGGGCCTTCTAAGTAAATATCCTGAATTTCCTGCAAAATATTTTGTAGTTCTATTTGCCAACCAGCAACGCTTTCCTGAATTTCTAGCAGTAAGTTCATTGCCAAGCCTGGATTTGCTCCGTGACGATGGCTACTGATGTTAGGAGTTTTGAACTTGGGTAGGCTGGGTGTTTTACCACCGTTCTCTTCTGTTTGAAACGTTTGCACAGAGTCGTGCTGGCGAAATAAATTTTGTTCTGTATCGACGCCAACGCCAGCTGCTTGTCCTTGTATGTTGACTTCAGCATCCTCAGAAGATGGATTTGTGCTTTTTGTAGGTTCGTTAGCTGCGACACTGATTCTAAAAGAGAAAGGCCGCTTTGTTGAATCTGCTGGTTCAGCGGCATCAGTCCCACGAGTCCCTAAATCGTGTAGAGTTGCTTCAATACGTTTTAAGCCTGGTTTCATAAACATACCCTATAGTTTGCTGTCGAGTTATTGGCGGGTTTTCAATCCCGACTTGAAACATACAGCAGAATTGGTGAATTATCCTAGTCACACAAGTCAAACAGATTTTATGCTTGTCTATCAGACTTAAATTTATTTACTTCACCAACTTGCAATCTACTGTAATTATTAATTTCCAATGATGCTGGTGCTAATTTTATCTCTTAAAAGTTATTTAAAATCAAAAATCTTACCTGTGAAATAAAAATTTGGGCAAATAGGGAGTGCTGATGTTGAGTTAGGAGTTAGGAGTTAGAAGTAGAGATACAGCGTTTTTCAGGTAAATGAAGTACACAGGTAGGGGCAAAACAGCTGTCATTAGTGTTAACTTAACGTAAAACCGATGTCCCCCAAGGAACTGAAGTTCCTTGCTCATAGCAAAAGTAATATAAAGATGACTAAATACACGCAAAATTTTTGAGTCTACTTGAGTAGACTTGATCTGTTAGCCTGGAACTTTAGTTCCAGGCGGGTGAGGAAGCCAACAGTTAACTGCTGTGATGATAAACTGCAAACGTAGCCATATTGTGAAGATACTCAGGAAAGTACTTTGGGTAAAGTCGTCTTAGTAACAGGCCCAGCTCGATCTGGTAAAAGTGAGTGGGCAGAAACTCTGGCCATAGAGTCGGGCAAAGCAGTTATTTACATAGCAACAGCCACTGATAACCCAGATGATGAAGAATGGCACAAACGCATTTTAGAACACCAAAAACGTCGTCCCCAAGACTGGGTAACTCTGTCTGTACCTGTGGAACTGTCTGCTACCCTTGCTGACGCCAAACCCCATACCTGTCTTTTGGTTGATTCTTTAGGAACTTGGGTAGCTAATCTTCTAGAACAAGATGACCAAACCTGGGAAAATATGCTTGCAGAGTTTTTAGACACGGTGGATTTGGTGGCTGCTGATATGTTGTTTGTGGCAGAAGAAGTGGGTTGGGGTATAGTGCCAGCTTACCCTATTGGCAGGACGTTCCGCGATCGCCTGGGTTCTTTAGTACGGCGGCTAAGTTCGCTGTGCGATGCTGTTTATCTAATCGCTGGTGGCTATGCTCTCAATCTTACTGTTCTTGGTTCGCCATTACCAACGTCAAAGACTTAATTCAAAATTAAACATTTAACCTCCGAAATATCCTCATTAAAATTTACAATTATGATATGGCTACTAAACAAGAAGTTAAGGCATATCTCGCCTACTGGTTTCAACTCGGTAAGAAAGTAATCGTCGGCAACGGCAAGGCAAGCATTTTGCCAAAATCCGTACTAGATGGCGATCGCTATAGTAAAGAATTTGAAGAATGCTGGGAGCAGATTCTCTCCAAAGAATCTGCCAACTGTCATTTGGAAGGTACAGACGAAACCATTGCCGAACTGTTGACATCGGTATGGGAGATGCTACCTTGCTGTCGCTGCACAATGCCAGTGGCTGCACGAAACCTTGGGATGCCAGCTTTGTCGTGTCCCTGCAACGATTTATTAAGCTGGCCTAATACTGAATTACCAACACCACGAGCGCCAATTAAGACTCAGGAGCAACTTAAAATCATCCAAGCTCGGCTGTTGGATAATAGTGTATGAAGTAATAACCAATTCGCGAGCTTAATAGTTTTTGGTAATATAGCTAATAGGGAAAGATTAAGTGCCTTTCGCTTACTGTAGCTTGCTTTATAGTGTATGGTATTTTTTTAGGGAATCAAATTTGGCCTAATTTATTTATCGGGTATTCATATAGTTGAAATTGCGGATATTTTCTGTTAAGCTATACTCGGTTTTTAATTAACATTACTTGGATAATTTGTATTGCTATCTCACTGGAAACGCCTAAAGCTTGATACAAATCATTCAAAAAGTTTTTTTCTTCTTCAGCTACTATACCTTCAGCCAAGACTAAATCGGTGGCTACTGCAAAAGCCGATTCCCGCAAGTCTTGAGATAGAGAATCTTTAGCAGCATTAAATAAAGTATTAAAATGATCCTCTTGGAAAAGAGATAAAATTTTATCCAACAGACTCTTCATCATCTCATGGGGATAACTTTTAAAAAGTTTCATCCGAGACAGCACACAAGTGATAGAGTTTGATTGCTCGACGGAAAGGTAACCGTCTGGGGCTGTTGCCATCAAAACTATAACAGCAAAAGCTTCCGCTGAATTCAGTACTGGTTTTTGGCTTCCTGCAACCAACACAGCATCGAGTAGACCCATTGTAGTAGCTCCTTGGTTAAGGTCTCAATAGCGATACAGTTACCCGTGCATTTGCTGGACTTCCAGGTAAGACTGCAACGCTGTGAGACTTTTATAGTTTAGTGTTCCCAGGATTATTTCACAGCGAACACTTGCACCCAATGGTTTTTAGCAATAATTACACTGCTATCTACGAACTTAGCGTTCTCCTGTCTTTTCTATTGTTTCAATTACAGCTAAACCTATACCAGAAGCTGCTATTAACAGTATTGCTGATATCAAAAAAGCGTTGGTCAGCATTCGTAAGGCTTCATCGAAAAAAATATAGGTGGTCATTTCTTCACCTTCTAAACTTTGTGCCGCTAGTACTTTTTATTTCTCCACATGGTGATAGGTGAATTTCGCTGAAAAAGTGCTAGCAATTGCATCTTAACAAAACTTTAGCTGTTTATGAACACTGCTCAAACTTTTTATTTCTGAAGATTTGATGAACCTCAAACAGTATTTGTAAAAGAAATTACTGAGACACAAGTCCCAACAAAAATTATGAAACCTTAAACTTACGTAAATATGATTCTGGACTCGTCAATTCAGTGACAAATACTCAATAAACCAAATATCTATAAAAGGTTTATTTTTCAAGACTATTTTCTGAAATCTCAAGAAGAGATTCTAGAGAATTTACTGAAAAAATTCCTAGCCATGTGCATCTATCTCAGTGCATATACAAAAGGAGATCCATAGACAATCCCCAGATTATACTGAGAAAAAAGAAACCCTAAAAAATTTTTAAATAAAAAGACGTTATTTTTTCCCAGACCGATCGAAGCTGCTGAAAGGCAATCGCCTCCGGCAGACTACGCGATCGCATCTGGGAAATGTGAACAAATGTTGCGACTTTGGAGAACGCCTGAGGAAAGCAATCGCCGAAAAAAATGTAAAGAAATATTACGATTTTGCGGCAGGTTAAAGTAAACAACGTTCGATAGTTGCTACAACCGATTGAGAAAGTGCATCAAAATCATAGCCACCTTCTAAACCGAAGAGAATTTTACGAGTGAGGCCTAGACAATAATCGGCGAATAAACCGTAATCTTCTGATTGCAAGTTGATACTTGCCAAAGGATCTGCCGCATTGGCATCATAACCAGCACTGACAATTAATAAATCCGGTTCAAAGTTAGTTAAAAACGGTACTACCTTTTTTTCAAATAATGGCTGATAGACCGTAATATCGCTACCAGGGGGTACTGGTAAATTCAAGACATTATTATAAAATCCACGTTCTGTTGCTCTGCCAGTACCGGGATAGCATGGGTACTGATGTATGGAACAGTAGGCGATTTGCTGATGAGTTTCGACGATCGCCTGAGTACCATTACCGTGATGTACGTCCCAATCGAGGATGGCGACGCGGTTAATTCCGGGTTGTTCTAGGGCAAAAAAAGCGGCGATCGCGGCGTTAGAAAATAGGCAAAAGCCCATACCAGCATCGCTTTCGGCGTGGTGTCCTGGTGGACGCGCCAATACAAAAGCCGGATTACCGGATTTTAATACAGCCTCAACTCCATCTAACCAAGCACTGACGGCCAACAATGCCACATCATAACTGCGGGGCGAAACTGGGGTATCTCCATCCAAAGGGCCGCCGCCACTAGAGGCAATGAAAGAGAGTTTTTTGATGTAGGCTGGGCTGTGAGCCTTAACTAACAAAGGCATCAACTCCGGCTGTTCTGGTGCTGGTGTGGGCGATCGCCATGCGATTTTATCTGCAAACGTAGCTGCTTTTAGGGCATTAGCGATCGCTGTCAACCTTTCTGGTTTTTCCGGATGGTATTTCCCAGTCTTATGATCTAAAAATTCATCGGAATAGATGACTGGCAGCATAGGGCGAAAAACAGTACCAACACTGAACGCGATTGTATTTTTATTAGTCTAACAATAGTCTTTGAGAATTTTAAATTATATTCCCATTTTTGGTTATTTTCAACATTTGATTTCCACCAGGTTGTAGTTCATATTGAACTTTTTCAATATTTATCTTGTAACCTTTGTCCGCGTAATATTTAATTATTTTTTCTAAATGTGGCGAAGGCTTTAACATTAAATCTATGAGAGGGAATATTCTGATTTCTTGAGCTATACGGAGCATTTCGCCCACTGAATTTAAGTGAAAATCATAATCTAGATGGTCTGAATATAAAAACAACAAATGCGAACAAAGAGCTATGTCACATTCTTGATTCTGATATGCCAAGTTTGGCAATTCGCCAAATATGTATCTGTTAGCCTTTTTGCCATTGTCATAATCAGCTAAAAATTCTTGAATGACTTTCACTCGATTGTGTCGCAAGTCTTCTGGAGATTTATGATAGCTCCATACCCAATCGTTTGGTGTAGCCTTAACTTGATTGATAATGTTATCTACTACCTCATTAAATCTTTGTAGAATTTCATTGCCAGAAAATTGGTACAGTGGATCGATAGAAACTACACTTTTTCCCTGACGTGTCATTTCAGCATTAAAGCTTGCCGGGCCATCCCCAATTCCAATAATTCTTTTATTTAAATCTGCTTTTGTCAAATTAAACATTTTTATATATTCATCCATTGACCTCCCAAAAGGGACTACTTTATCTAAAACCATTACCATAGAGTTTGCCTTCTAAGTAGATTGATTGCACTAGTTCGTAATTGAAAATTCGTCATTAAGACACATATTAAATAAATTTTGCATTCGTTAGAATTATACGATTATCTACTATTTGCCCTGCACGGCTAGACGACAATTATTCAAAAGTATGTTAGTGTCTTTTACAACTTTCCAAGGATTTTTGCCTTTGAATACAGCAGCGATCGCCGCTTCATAAGGATTTCTCCCTGTTTTTTTCACAGCTTTGATTGCAGCTTCATTTGATAATCCCCGGACGCTAACTAGCCATGCCGCTAACACATGTCCAGTACGTCCAATTCCACCAGAGCAGTGTACAACAACTTTTTGATTTTGTTTATCTGCTTCTGATAAAAAAGGAATTATTTTGTGTGTAAGGGTTTCTAAATCAGCTAAATGAAAATCTGCGATCGGCGCCCAACAAACTAGTTGGCTACCAAATTCCTGTTTGTATCTCCCTAGAAGATCGGAGTAGGAAGCTAATTGTTCATCGGGAAGAAGGCAACAAACTCGCTTAATACCTTGGCTTTTCATGAATTCTATCCAATCTTCAACCATTTGATTAGTGTATCCAGGCCGCCTAGCACCAAAAACTACTTGCTCTTTCTCGCAAGCTGGGGCAAATTTGTATCTCTTGAAACGTTGGATTTCTAATTTGTTCAATTTAGTCATAATCTACCCATTATAGAATTAGTTTTTATTCCGAAATCAATATTTTAGCTCAAACTTTTAAACAATAAATACGTAATGTGAATTTGCGTAAATAATTATGCGATCGATGTTTATCGTCTTTCAAGAGTCCAAAGGCTAACTTTCACTTGAGACTCTTGACAACTTGAGCGCAAAATATAGAATTTAAATGCATACTAGCTTATCATTTTCTTAACCAACGTATTTGCTTACTCCCAATCCAGGGGACAATCATTCTTAACTGAACTAGATTGACAATAAAAAACTGAGATTACCATTATGCAATTCAGACGAAAAATTATCCTGACAGTAGTTTTGCTGTTAATTTTAGCCAGTATCTCCTATCTACCTTTCACTTACAGAGATACACCAGGTGAGAGGGATGGTTTCAGAATGGAAATCGGAATAATTGACTCAGTTATATCTGGAAAACCATTAGGTAGCCCATTGCTTTATGGTCGCAACATCTCTTTTGGCTACTATGCACTAATAGATATTTTTAGACCGTTTTTTCAAAATAACTTTACTATAATTACCCCAATTGCTAACTATATAAGTTCTTTGAGTTCAATTTTAATGGTTATTCCTGTTTTTTATCTTGTCAAAAAATATTGGGGAGTAACCACGGCAGTATTAGCGAATTTACTATTAATATTGATTCCAGTTTGGTGGAGTACAAGTTTGTATGGTCATCCAATGATCCAAGCTGTATTATTGATGTTCATAGGTTTAGCGTTAATTGCATATCGTTCAGAGAAAAAATCTTCAGATGCTGGGCTACTAAAATTAATATTATTAGATATATTGATAATTTCTGCCTTTTCCTTATGCTTAATGTTTAGGCTGGATGCAGTCCTAATGTTTTTACTTATTCCAGGTTGCTTTTTTCTAGAGCGATATTCTTTAACAAAAATTATTTCTTATTCTAGCTTATATATTTTTTTCGCCATAATTATATTTTTCGCAGTCAAATCGCAACTTCCAGAAATTAATCTAGAAAGTGATGGTATATTGGAAGATTTAATTTTCTATCATGGCCCTGATATAGTAATTAAAAATTTCAAAGTAGGAAACAAAGCCTTTCTTCAAGCCTGTAATCCATTATATATTTTCATTTTCTTTATTACTTTGGTTTACCTATGGGTCAAACGCGGCTCTTTAACTCTGTTATTTATCTTTCCTACACTAGTTCTCAATTATATCTTTTGGCTACCAAACTATTATCCAGCCCGTCATTTCATCTATGTCTCTCCAGTTTTAGCAATTGGTAATGCAGTATTCTTGTACGCTACCTTGAAAAAAGTACTTCCTTTTTGCAAAAATAAAAAAATCATCGGCATTAGCTTGGCGTTAATTGTGATTGGTATATTTTTTGTAAGTTACAGAGTTTCTTATTCAGTTCCTTATCCCTATTGGGAAACTCAAACCGAAGACAACAAAAGACTTGCCAATAATCTCCAGAATTTACCATCTAGAGAGCAACGAATTTTTGTGGTTGCTGATTCAATCCCTGTAGTGCTAGAAATGCAACTTTTATCTAGTAAAGTTCGGGTTAAGCCTCTAAAAACATCATTATTTACAGATACTCAAATTCAACGTCAGAAATTGAGTAAAATTGTGAAAAAAAATCCAACAAAAACTATAGATTTACTTGCCGTTCAAAATGAAAAGAATAATTTTATATTTTATATTCAAGGCTGGAAGAAAAATGAAGTAATAAGGTTCTTTAAAGAAAGCAATGAATATGATGATGTTTATCTAGTAATTCAAAAAAATATTCCATCATTTACCCTTACACCCTCTGATATATCGAAAAAGATAAATTTTTTAGATATATAGAACTACTATTTGATGGGAAGTGAAGTGTGTAAAAATTTACGTACAATTACAGTATACTGATTGGTAGTTTAAGCGATCGCTTACAATCCACATTGCGATCGAGCTATCAAAATTTAGCAATTGTCATAGTGATTTAGGCTCTCGATCGACTAAGGAACGGTAGAATATACCTAATTTTTGTAGCTTCAAAGCCGAACTATGACGATGCATTCCACACTCCAACGTGCATTTGCTAACCGCTGCGTTCTCAAAGTAATCAGCGGTTTAAATAACTTCGACACTGCTAGTGTTGCCGCTACTGTCAAAGCTGCTGAATTTGGTGGTGCTACTTTTGTCGATATCGCCGCTGATTCGAGCTTAGTCCAGCTAGCTAAGAGTTTGACAAATTTACCAATTTGTGTGTCAGCAGTCGAACCAGAGAAATTTGTTCAAGCTGTGGCTGCTGGTGCTGATTTAATTGAAATCGGAAATTTCGATTCATTTTATGCTCAAGGACGCCGTTTCGAGGCTGAGGAAGTACTAGCTTTGACTAAGCAAACCCGCGCTCTGCTGCCAGAAATTACCTTATCTGTCACCGTTCCCCACATCCTGGAACTAGATCGCCAAGTACAACTAGCAGAGGAACTGGTGAAAGCTGGAGCAGACATTATCCAAACCGAAGGCGGTACTAGCAGTAACCCAGTTCACCCTGGAACTCTAGGATTAATTGAAAAAGCTGCCCCCACCTTGGCAGCAGCTTATGAAATTTCTCGTGCCGTCACAGTACCAGTACTGTGTGCTTCAGGCATTTCTAGCGTTACCGCACCATTAGCGATCGCCGCTGGTGCCGCTGGTGTTGGTGTTGGTTCCGCCATCAACCAACTCAACAGCGAAGTAGCGATGATTGCCGCTGTCCGTGGTTTAGTAGAAGCGTTAGCAACTGCAACAGTTTTGACCGACAAGTAAAGAAAGAGCCGGGTATGGGGAAAGGGGAAGGGGTAAGGAGAAAAGATTAAATTTATTCCTTTTCCCTTTTCCCCTACCTCCCCTGCCCCTTGTCTTCCACTCCCCATGCCTTTAGCTGACTACAAAATTTACCAACTTTCCAGGCACCACAATTACCTTTTTAATTTCTTTGCCTTCGATGTAACGTTGGGCAACTTCAGATTCGCGGGCGTATTTCTCCAACGCGGCTTTATCAGCTTGTGCTGGTACTTGAATTGCCCCGCGAGTTTTGCCCATAATTTGAATCACTAAAGTGATTTCATCAGCTACCAAAGCAGCCGGATCGAATGATGGCCAGGTTTGCGTGTGAACTGAATCACTTTCACCCAACAAATGCCATAATTCATCGGCAATGTGTGGTGCAAAAGGCGCTAGCATAATCACCAAAGTCCGAATACCTTCTGCATAAATTGGTGAATCTTTGCAGCTGGCATCAGTTAGAGCATTACTCAACTTCATCAATTCTGAAACAGCTGTGTTGAATTGATATTCATCTTCAACGTCTTCCGTCACCGCTTGAATAGCGGTGTGAATTGCCCGCCGCAATTCCTTTTCTGCCTTACTCAAATCAGAAACTTCGGCTTTTTGATCGGATACCCCAGCAGCAACATAATCTGTAACTAAACGCCAAACCCGATTTAAAAAGCGGAATTGTCCTTCGACATCGGCTTCATCCCATTCCAAATCTTTTTCAGGCGGCGCTTTGAACAAAATGAACATCCGCGCTGTGTCTACACCGTACTTGGAAATTACATCTTCTGGCGCTACACCGTTACCCTTGGATTTAGACATGGTGGCGTAAACGAGTTGCAGTGGTTCACCTGTCTTAGGATCTCGCGGATCGGCTGGATCTACAAGATTAAAAGGAACCCACTTATCTTTACCACTCTTATTAGGATTTGTGTAAGTTAAACCCTGCACCATACCTTGAGTTAACAGGCGTTGGAAGGGTTCGTCAAAATTCAACAAACCTCTATCCCGCAGTACCTTAGTAAAGAAGCGCGAATACAACAAATGTAAAATTGCGTGTTCGATTCCACCTACGTACTGATCTACTGGCATCCAGTCATTGATTTTAGTGGAATTAAAAACCTGTTGTTCGTTCTTAGCATCTGGAAAACGCAAGAAATACCACGAGGAATCAATAAAAGTATCCATCGTGTCAGTTTCCCGCTTTGCTGGAGTACCACAAGTCGGACAAGGCACATTTACCCAGCTTTCCAATTGCGCCAAAGGAGAACCACCACGTCCAGTAAATTCTATCTCTTCAGGTAACTGTACTGGCAAATCTTTATCGGGCACTGGTACTATCCCGCAATTGGGACAGTGAATTACGGGTATCGGTGCGCCCCAGTACCGCTGCCGGGAAATCAACCAATCCCGCAACCGATATTGCACCCGCATTTTACCAAAACCTTGTTGTTCGGCATACTCCACGATCGCCTGTTTTGCATCTGTAGAAGCCATGCCAGTAAAAGCACCGGAATTAATTAAAATTCCTGGTTCGGTGTATGCCTGGTTGTATTCGATTTGCACCAGTTGTGTAACTTCATCCGTCTCCGATGTTGGAGTTAAGTCAAAACCTGCAACATCATCTGGGGAAGCGATGACAAAATCAATCGGTAAATCATAAGTCCGGGCAAACTTAAAATCCCGGACATCGTGCGCCGGTACGCCCATAACTGCCCCAGTACCATACTCATACAGTACGTAGTCAGCAATCCAAATAGGTACTTCTTCACCTGTAAACGGGTTAACTGCCTTACCACCAGTGGGGACACCCCGCTTCGGTTTATCTTCAGCGGTACGTTCCAACTCGCTTTGATTAGAAATCTCTTTAATAAAGTCTTCTACCACCGCTTGTTGTTCTTTGGTGGTAACGCGCTTTGTTAAAGGATGTTCTGGTGCTAATACCACATAACTCACGCCAAAAACTGTATCTGGGCGTGTGGTGTAGACAGCGATTTTTTCATCTATGCCAATAATTGGAAATTCTAAGTAAGCACCTGTGGATTTACCAATCCAGTTTGCTTGCATTAATTTGACGCGTTCCGGCCAACCCGTTAACTTATCCAAGTCACTGAGTAATTCTTCGGCATAGTCAGTAATTTTAAAAAACCACTGCCGCAACAATTTGCGCTCCACTATTGCCCCACTGCGCCAAGAACGTCCTTCATTATCGACTTGTTCGTTTGCCAGTACAGTTTGGTCAATGGGGTCCCAGTTTACCGCCGCTTCTTTTTGGTAAGCTAAACCCGCTTGCCAAAACTGCAAGAAAATCCATTGCGTCCATTTGTAATAATCTGGCGAACAGGTAGCGAGTTCGCATTCCCAGTCAATAGATAAACCGAGACGCTGCAATTGTTGGCGCATCTGGGTAATATTCTGATAAGTCCACTTTGCTGGCGGTACGCCACGGTCAATGGCGGCGTTTTCTGCTGGCAAACCAAAGGCATCCCAACCCATTGGGTGTATTACCCGATACCCTTGCATTCGCTTGAGGCGGGCAATCACGTCAGTAATCGTATAATTACGGACGTGACCCATGTGTAAGCTGCCCGATGGATAGGGAAACATGGACAAAGCGTAGAATTTTGGCTTATTGCTAGCTGTGGGTGTTCGATCTAAGCCAAGTTCTGCCCATGTTTTTTGCCATTTTTCCTCAATCGCTGCGGGGTTGTATCGGGAATCCACCAAAAAATCTCCTACAATATCTGTTATTGTATCTGCCTCCATATTGTAGATGGTAGGCAAAGAAATCAGATGCTTAAAATAGGCGATGTTAGAATCAAATATAAAATTTTCTGATTTGGTGCAGGTTTTTGTTTAGGGCACTCTCACTGTCTCCTACCTCCTACCTTGTCATAACGACAATTTTCAACACCGACCTACTTAGTATTTTGCATGTTGGGACAAATTGTATCCTCCTGCCGATCTTCCATATTCTTCCAGCCTGATAGTAATCCTTTGATTTCCGAGCGTAAGGTTAATAACTGATCGATCTGGCGATCGATTTGCAAAAGCTTCTCTTCTAGCTTTTCTTGAATCTCACCACAAGGTACTTGCCCTTGGTCATAGATTTGAAGAATATCTCTAATCTCTTCTAAGCTTAGACCAAAGTTTTGTGCCCTTTTAATGAAAGCTAGACGAGTCAATACATCTGAAGAAAACTGGCGAAAGCCTCCTCCTGTTCGCCTAGATGATTTGATTAAACCTAAACTTTCGTAATAACGGATTGTCCTAATGGAAATTTTACTTAAGTTAGTTACCTGGCCAATTAAAAGCAGTTTGTTATCCTGAGCTAACACGGTAGATCCCCCCTTTTTTGTGATTATTATTACATAATTTAAATATTAAATTAAAAATAATTTAGCAGTTTGTAGTTAACATTGCTGCACCCCAATATTGTCTTTTTAATGAAACTTGATATAGCAAAATGTTGGTTCAATAGCTGAAAATTTTATTTAGCCCGAAATTTTACTGGTTGTAATTTTTAAAAGATTTATTCTGAGTCTATGCTAGCTTATTTAAGTTTTGATATATTTGCTACAATTTTAACATTTTTTACTGTAATATTCTAAAGTTCATTTCAATTTATTGGCTAATTAATTGTCCTAGTACTGAAAGTAACTGTTTATTTATAGTTGCCATGTTACTTGTAGATCGAACGCTTCACTGTAAGTGAAACTATAAAAATGAATCTCAATTCCCAGACTTTTAATCCAACCCGTAAACCTAAAAATTTTAATAATTCAGAGCGTTTTATTGAAGGATGGTATTGGGTAATACCTTCTATAAATCTGCGGGTAGGTGAAGTAAAGCCTATCACAATTTTGGGTAGAGAGCTAGTGATTTATCGGGGGAAAGATAAAAGAGTAGTAACTTTTGATGCCTACTGTCCGCACATGGGCGCTCACCTTGCTGAAGGCAAAGTTGAAGGGAATGCATTACGTTGCTTTTTCCATCACTGGAAGTTTGATGGCGAAGGTATGTGTATTGATATCCCGTGTTTAGATACGCCGGTTTCTTTGAAGTTACAATCTTGGCCAACTGCTGAGAAATACGGGATGATTTGGGTTTGGACTGGAGAAATACCACAACAACCTCTACCTTTTGTTCCAGAGTTAGAACAAAAAGAGTGCGATGTTGCTATCCATTCTCACTTTTTAATGAATTGCCATCCTAATGTGGTGATGATTAATGCCATTGATGCTCAACATCTGAATACAGTTCATAAATTACCTGTAGAAGTTGTCTTTGAAAGACAGCAAATAAACGAAAATGCAATTATCTTCAACAACATTGCACCCATCAAAGAAAACTCATTTTTCATCAAGCTCATCCGTCTTTTCTACAAAAATAACATTACTTACAGTATTTGCTATTGGTACGGTACGATTAATATTGTGACAGTTGGCCCTGATTTTCTCCACGTTCACATGATGTTTGCTACGCGCCTTCATGAAGGGGGAAAAGCTGAAGGTCAAATTCTGTTGATGGTTAAAAAACGTAAGGGTATTTTTGGTTGGTTATGCAATCGAGTTGTGCTGTGGTTGACTAAGATTGCAGGTAAGTTCTTTCTCATGGGTGACATCAAAGTTGTCCAAACTATTCAGTTTGATTTGAAGACCCCAATTAAGGCAGATCGTTCAATTATGCAGTTCATCAATCATGTTGAAAAACAGCAGTCTCGAATGTGGGGAACTTGGGAAGAAACCCGATCGCGCGATGATGAAAGCAAGGCCAAGCGCGAAAGATGGCGAGATAGTATGAGTAATGACTGATATCAGAATTCACGAGTCAGAATTCAGAATTCAGGAGGGAAAAAAGTTTGATTTCTGGGTTTCAGAATCATAAATTTTACTTCATTTAGTGACGAATTGCTGAAGAGCTAAATAAAAATTAAAAGTTGAAACAAATTAGTTTTAACTTTTAATTTATTTTCTGCTGGGCTGCGATATAAATAAAAAGAAGTGGCAAAGCCACTTCCTAATTCCCAGGTAGAACCTAAGTCATGAGTATAACGACTACGAAAAATTGAAATAGTATAAATAAACACCAATTGGCTGAATATCTTTGTTTTGCTAGTGTTCTGAGTTAGGATACTCAGATTTTGATCGGGCAAATAACAGCATATTTAATTGGTTGACGATTTGTTGTAGGCTGCAAGGATGTTTTGCAAAGTTGCAGAGACTTGGGTTAGCAGTGTGACTTGTTTTAGGAGATAAGCTAATACGCATTTAACTTGCATATTGTTGATTTTGGAGAAAAAGCTTCAATCCTTCTCCCCTGCTCCCCTGCTGTCTAAATGTGCAAATTAGGTGCTTAACAGCTTAGGTGGTGCGATCGCTATCAATAGCCTGTACTTGATTTTAATAGATATATAGCAAATTTCTCATAAATTAAAGTACTGTATCTACCCGTGTTAATGGGACTTCAAAAAATAAATTATTCCAACTTTCTAGACTCAAGAGAGTTTTTTTCTTCCCTGCCTCCCTCTCTCCAGCAATAAATTTAATTTTGCAGGGCTACTTATTAACAGAAAGCTTGCCAGATGTGGATTTGGCTAGCTTTTACTTCGTGCCAAAATATTTTTCTCTAGCTGTAGTTATCTCCCCTAGTTTTCCCCTATTACTCTCTAAATTTAAATCATAAGAGCAGAGAACACCGCACAGAACAAGCGTCAAATCTCTGCATTGAGCCAAACAAAACAGAGGATATGGTTATGTTACAACAAATTAAAGAATTACTACAAAACGCACAACTACAACAGCAAGTACAAGCAGCAGCGAACCAAGCAGAAGCCATCAAACTATTAGCGATCGCCAGTGCAGAAAAGGGTTATAACTTCACGGTAGAAAGCTTGTCTCAAATGCTTGCACAGTTGACCTATGTGGACTCCAACGAACTGAGCGAGGAAGAATTACTCAGCGTTAGCGGAGGCATGATGGCTGACACCGGCCACGGTCACATGTCATGTTGCACTGATTGTCCTAAGGGAAATGGTCAATGTTGATATTTGAAGACTTAGGCAAAAATTTTAGAGATGCAGAGAACAACGCATAACACAAGTAAAAAATCTCTGCCAATTAATTAAGTAAAGTAAAAGGGAGAAGGTAATTATGTTACACCAAATCAAAGAATTGCTGCAAAACGCACAACTACAACAGCAAGTACAAGCAGCATCTAACCAAGCAGAAGCCATCAAACTACTAGCGATCGCCAGTGCAGAAAAGGGTTATAACTTCACGGTAGAAAGCTTGTCTCAAATGCTTGCACAGTTGACCTATGTGGACTCCAACGAACTGAGCGAGGAAGAATTACTCAGCGTTAGCGGAGGCATGATGGCTGACACCGGCCACGGTCACATGTCATGTTGCACTGATTGTCCTAAGGGAAATGGTCAATGTTGATATTTGCAGGACTTATGCACTCAGATCCCCCAACCCCCTAAAAAGGGGAGCCACTGCGCCCTTGCGGTTAAGAGACTTGTAGCAAGTGGCGTAGCTTTAGAAATTCCCCCCTCTTTTTAAGGGGGGCTAGGGGGATCGAGGTTTCAGCCTTCAGTGCGTAAGTCCTAATTTGAAGATTTAGGCAAAAATTTTAGAAATGCAGAGAACAACGCATAACACAAGTAAAAAATCTCTGCAAATTAATTAAGTAAAGTAAAAATGAGAAGATAATTATGTTACACCAAATCAAAGAATTGCTGCAAAACGCACAACTACAACAGCAAGTACAAGCAGCAGCTAACCAAGCAGAAGCTATCAAACTACTAGCGATCGCTGGTGCACAAAAGGGTTATAACTTCACGGTAGAAAGCTTGTCTCAAGTACTGACAGAACTAACCTCTGTAGAATTCGGCGAACTGAGCGAGGAAGAATTACTCGGCGTTAGTGGAGGGTTGATTGACACCGGTCATGGCCACGCGTCATGTTGTACTGATTGTCCGGGGGGAAATGGTCTTTGCTGATATTTCAGGACTTAGCTAACAACATTCTTCGTTGAACTTGGGTGTAGGGGGCAATACCGTTTCAGTTAAGCTTTTTTCTCTCCCCCTGCTCCCCCTGCCTCCCCTGCCTCCCCTGCTCTCTTATTGTCGAGCCAGCATTATGAAAAATCCAGTTATAGCTAAATCAGATGTCCCTTCATCTATAGCAAATTTCACGACTATCGTTGCCAACGCTAGCTTTCTTTGGGAACGCCTTGATACAGAAAGATTTGTCATTGACATTGATTCGGTTAACGAACAAGAAATTCAGCGTCGGCTCGATCGCTGGAATCAAATCGTAGGTGACTGGAACACTTTACATAAACGCTTGCAGTGGGAAAGCTTAGACCTGGCTACCATTCGTCCTCGCCTGGGAAGCATCGGTTGGAATGTGCAAGCACCATTGCCGACATGGGCGGAAACTTTGCAACAGATTATGGAAACGGCAAAGGAATTTGTGCCTGCACTGGAAATAGATTTGCCAATCAATCCAGAATATCCGATTCCCTTTGAAGATATCTTGCTGCCTGCGATCGCAGTTGCCAGACAGCAGCTTTTAACTCAACTTGGTTCTAGGGAACTAACTGAGGATAGCTTACCTTTATCAGTCCTTTCAAAAGCTGCCTACAGTGAATTAGAACGCAGTTTGCTACAGCGATTGGCAGGAATTTGTACTAAAACGCTGAATTTTGAATTTTCTCAAGTTCGCCCATTTGGTAACAATTTATTCAACTTGCTAGGACTAGCAACAGAAAATAGCAATAATAAAACTCACTATAATAAGTTTGTCGATCGACTCTTAGAAGATGGATTTTTAACTCTATTTAATAAATATCCCGTTCTCGGTCGCTTAGTAGCAACAGCAGTCAACTTTTGGGTAGAGTCAGCAGGCGAATTTATTCAGCGTTTGGCTAAAGACAAAGCAGAAATAAAGCGAACTTTTAGCTTTAAAAGTGATAATTTAGGCAAAGTTATTGAAATTAAAACTTCACTTTCCGATCCACACAAGCGCGGGCGGACAGTTATTTTGCTTACATTTGAGTCTGGGCTAAAACTTGTTTATAAACCAAAAGATTTAGGGCTGGAAGTTGCTTATAACCAATTTTTAGACTGGTGCAATCAACACAGTCAGCTTTTAGATTTCAAAGTCATCCAGGTGCTGAACCGAAATAATTACGGTTGGGTAGAATATGTTACACATCAGCCTTGTAATGATGAAGCCGCTGTAGAACGTTTTTATCAGCGTGCTGGGATGTTGTTGTGCGTGCTTTACGCTTTGCGGGGAACAGATTGCCACCACGAAAATTTAATTGCCAGTGGCGAACATCTGGTGTTAGTGGATATGGAAACATTGCTGCACCATGAAGCTAATTTGATAGAAAATTCACCAGATGCTACATTTGAGACAGCCGCAGAACAGCAATTCTGGGCATCTGTGCTACGGACTGGCTTGTTACCGCGTTGGGACTTTAGTAGCGATCGCCGCATTGCCTATGATGTTAGCGGATTAGGTAGTACAGATTCTCAAAAAGCTAGTCAGAAAGTACCCAAATGGGAGCGCATCAATACCGACGATATGTATCTGCACTCCGAGTCTGTCACCATGTCCGTGGGAAAAAATGTGCCGCGCTTGGGTGAGATTGCCTTATCTGCCAGCGATTATCAAGCACAAATTACTGCCGGATTCGAGGTGATGTATCGCTTTTTGATGATGCATAAGGACGTATTACTGGTTGATGGAAGTCCGTTAACCGCGATGCAGAATCAGGAAGTCCGCTTTGTCTTCCGCAACACTCGCATCTACAGTGCCATCTTGCAAAAAACTTTATCACCCGATTATCTCAAACACGGTGCAGACTATAGCATCGAATTGGATCGCCTGAGTCGTGCCTTTCTAGTTGCTCAAGAAAAACCCAATGCTTTGCCGATTTTGAATGCAGAACTGCGGGCAATGGAACAATTGGATATTCCGTTTTTCACGGCGAATGCTGCTAGTGATGACTTGAGGGTAAGCAGCGATTTATCTATTGGGCAATACTTTCAGCAACCTAGTTATCAGCACGCCTTGAATCAGTTGCAGGCGATGGATGAAATCGATCTAGCTCGACAAACGGCGATTATTCAAGGCTCATTCCATGCTAAGGTAGCGCAAACTCCCAGCCAAGGAAGTCCGCAATGGAACGCCGAATCATTACCCTTGCTGAGTTCGGCAGAATTAATTGCCGAAGCCAGTGCGATCGCTGCTAACTTAGAAACAACAGCAATACCAGATCCCGATGGCAGTGTCAACTGGATTGGCTTAGGTTACGTGCATGAAGCAGAGCGATTCCGATTGCAAGTTTTGGGCTACAATCTCTACGATGGGCGCTGCGGAGTCGCCTTGTTTCTCGCCGCACTCAGCCAGGTAAGTAATAATTCACGTTTCGGTGATTTGGCATTAAAGGCATTGCAACCCCTACGTCGGCAAATCCAAACCGCCAACTTAGAATCTCGGCAATTAATGGCTCGGCTCATGGGTATCGGTGGCGCAACAGGTTTGGGTTCGTTAATCTATAGCTTGGTGAAGGTGAGCCAATTCCTCAAGGATGAGACACTGTTGGCAGATGCTCAAGCATTAGCAGAGTTAATGACACCAGAGTTGATTGCTGCGGATAAAAAGCTAGATATTATGAGTGGAGCGGCTGGAGCCATTCTTGGGTTGTTGTCTTTGCATAGAGTAACAGAGAATGCAACCGTTTTAGAAAAAGCGATCGCCTGTGGAGAGCATTTGCTCAAGCATCGAATCAGCTACGAAAATGCTCCCAAAGCTTGGCAAACCGTCAGCGAAAAGCCCTTAACTGGGTTCTCCCACGGAGCAGCAGGAATCGCCTATGCTTTGCTGCAACTCTACAGTGTGACTCAAAATCAAGCTTATTACGAAGCAGCAATGGAAGGCATCGAATATGAGCGCAGCGTCTTTAGCGAATCCAATGCGAACTGGCCTGACTTTCGCAGCTTAGAACCCAATCAGCCGCCAAGCTTTCCGGTTGTCTGGTGTCACGGTGCGCCGGGGATTGGCTTGGCGCGTTTAGGCTGCGTCAGACTTGGAGAAATTCCCGGAATCGAAGGCGAAATTGAAATTGCGCTGCAAACCACCCAGAACTACGGATTAGAAGCCAGCGACCATTTGTGCTGTGGCAATTTAGGTCGAATTGAAACGCTGTTAGTCGGGGCGCAACGCTACTCGCGCTCTGATTGGCGTCAAATTGCCCTCCAGAATGCTACAAATGTCGTGGCTAAAGCCAGACGAACTGGAGCATACCAAATGTTCGTTAATTTACCTGGTTCAGTATTCCATCCCAGTTTATTTAGGGGTACAGCGGGAATCGGCTACGAGTTTTTACGGTTAGCTAGCAATGATTTACCTTCAGTGCTTCTCTGGGAATAAGGGCAATAGGATTCGGTGAAGATCCCCCCGCCTGCCGCGACCCCCTTTTTAAGGGGGTAAAAGAGGGTTATAAGTTCCCTTTTTAACGTGAGTGAGTTCGACGAACCTCTCCCTGCCTTGAACTAAAGTTAAACTCTGTTTCTCTCCGAGTCGGCTACCATGTACGCACAAGTTTAAAAAACTTGTTGTGTAAGACAGAGAAGGTTAGTTTTTGCTTTTCGATGCAACAAAGGTGCAAGTCGATGCAACAAAGGTGCAAGCCGATGCAACGAAGGTGCAACCCGATGCAACGAAGGTGCAAGCCGATGCAACAAAGGTGCAAGCCGATGCAACAAAGGTGCAAGTCGATGCAACAAAGGTGCAGGTCGATGCAACAAAGGTGCAAGCCAATGCAACAAAGGTGTAGGTCAAGAGACTTGTGTGTATACCGTAGCTCCAACTCGGAGAGGGACGGTTTTGCGTAGTAAAACCAGAGGTTTTTCGATCGAGTAAATAGGGCGATCGCTTCCGCAATGACAATTGGACATTTTTTACCCTACTTTGCTATCCAATTAAATCTCAGGTTAACACCACAGACTAAAATAGTTTTATGATTTTCTACGAAAGCAGATTTGAAATTATTTAGGTCTGCTCTCAAAATATTCTCAAGCTTATTCTCGAACATGGTGGATAGTAAACCACCTATAGATGATTCGTGTGATGCTCGTGTTGAAGGTTCTTCTAGGGTCAAACTAAAGTGTAGGGAGATGAAAAAATATGGCTGAACATTCATTTCACGATCAACTGAGTTTAGAGGAACAAACTGAAAAACTCGGAAAGCAAGCGCTCAACTTAGGTTTGATTCCCAGCTTTGTCGTGCATTACTTTCGCGATACCTGGGTATTTTACATACCTAATGAAAGTCAATCCGAACCCTTAACACCAGAAGAGGCATACTTTCGTTTAAAGCAACTGGTTAAAGAGTAAATCTTTTAACCAATACCGTTTCTTTGTGAAGTTGCACCAAACTCTCTCAAACTCTTACCTTGGCGCTCTTGGCGGTAGCCTGCGGCAAGCCGCTGCGCGTCTACGCTAAAAAAATTAAACGCATCTTCATACAGAATTGGTATAAGCCCTGAGGCCAGGGAATGGGGTTGAGAAAACAGGCAACAGCGGTCAGAACAACCCGGAATATTGTGTCTGCGAGCAACTAAATTTAGGGATGCACAGCTAGCTGTGCGCCCCTAGAAGTGTACAAATAATTTGGGATCGTTTATTATCTGCAAGTTCCTAAATCCCCTGCTTTGAAATATGGGATATTGAACTATTCCCTGTTGGCCGTTCTCTGTTACCTTGGAAAACAGATTTATCGAAGACAACGGCCAAGCACTGCAATTGTTGAGTAACAGTAGTTATGGCAAAACCTGTAATTTTAACCGTTGATGACGATCCAGAAGTTTTACAAGCAGTGTCACGGGACTTGCGGCATCAGTATGGCGATCGCTTCCGTATTGTCAGAGCAGATTCCGGGATTACAGCTCTGGATGTGGTACAGCAACTCAAATTACGGAATGAACCAGTTGCTTTATTCTTGGTGGATCAACGTATGCCCCAAATGGGGGGTGTGGAGTTCCTCGAACGAGCAAAAGGTATTTTTCCCGATGCAAAACGTACCCTGTTAACGGCGTATGCAGATACAGATGCCGCTATCAAGTCAATTAACAGTGCCAAACTTGATTATTACTTACTCAAGCCTTGGAATCCGCCAGAAGAAAGGCTATATCCGGTTTTAAATGATTTGCTAGATGACTGGCAAGCTGGATTCCACCCACCCTTTGAAGGCATTCGAGTCATTGGAAATCGCTGGTCGCCTTTTTCTCATCAAGTGAAAGACTTCTTGGCGCGCAACCAGATTCCATACCAATGGTTAGATATTGAACTGCAACAAGATGCCGCAAAACTGGTGGAATACGCACAAACTGATGGCAGACAGCAATTGCCCTTGGTGCTATTTCCAGATGGTTCTCGATTAATCCAACCATCTAACTTAGAGATTGCCGCTAAAATTGGACTGCAAACTCAGGCAGAACGCCCCTTTTATGACTTGGCGATTGTGGGTGGCGGCCCTGCTGGACTCGCAGCGGCCGTCTATGGCGCTTCTGAAGGATTGAGTACTGTTTTAATTGAACGCGAAGCCCCAGGAGGGCAAGCGGGTACGAGTTCGCGGATTGAGAACTATTTAGGATTTCCTGTAGGCTTGAGTGGCAGCGATTTGGCAAGGCGGGGAGTTACTCAAGCGCGGCGATTTGGGGTAGAGATTCTCACACCTCAAGTAGTAACTGGCGTTAGACTGGAAAATCCTTATCGGGTTCTGCAATTGGCAGATGGTAGCGAGATTAGTTGCCATGCACTTTTAGTTGCAACCGGTGTTTCCTACCGCTGGCTAAATGTGCCAGGAGCCGAAAAGCTTACAGGCGCAGGAATTTACTACGGTGCTGCCATGACTGAGGCCATCGCCTGTACCAATGAAGAGGTTTACCTGGTAGGCGGGGCGAATTCGGCGGGACAGGCTGCCATGCACTTTTCTAAGTATGCCTGCAAAGTGATTATGTTGGTGCGGGGAGAGTCACTATCATCGAGTATGTCCCAATACTTGATTGACCAAATTGCCGCTACTGAAAATATCCAAGTTTGTACGAATTGTAGTGTTGTAGAAGTCAAGGGAGAAGAACATTTAGAAGCAATTACCATCGCCCATGCCAAGACTGGAGAAATTGAAACCGTGTTAGCGCGATCGCTGTTTATTTTTATCGGTGCTAGCCCCAAAACAGATTGGCTCGATGGCATTATTCAACGCGATGCCCAAGGCTTTATTCTCACCGGCCCAGACTTAATGCACAATGGCAAATCTCCCCCAGGTTGGTATTTAGAACGTTCTCCTTTCTTATTAGAAACCAGCACTCCTGGTATCTTCGCAGCGGGAGATGTCCGCTACGGCTCAATCAAACGCGTGGCATCCGGTGTGGGAGAAGGTTCCATTGCTATTCAATTCGTTCACCGTTACCTGAGCAATGTTTAGTAAGAAAGGCAGAAGGCAGGAGGCAGGAGGCAGAAGGCAGTCCCAATGAAACTTGTTTTATTGGGACTGCCTTGTTCGCTTAATTACGAATGGTTATACCATTTCACTAAAATCCTGATACAAATTCTTTCCCCTCTGCTCCCCTGCTCCCCTGCTCCTCTGCTCCCCTGCTCCCCTGCTTGCCTAAATGTATCAACCTTAAAGTAAAACGGTATTACCAGGAGGTTCGCTAATGTTATGTGTTGAGGAATTGATCGACTTAGAGCCGTTTCAACAGCTTCCCAAAGAGCGATTGCAGTGGGTTTGCGATCGCGCTCAAACACTTGAACTTGCTCCCGGAGATATCTTGGCCCATGAGGGAGAACCTGGATGTGGCTTATTTATCTTAGTCAGAGGGAAAGTTAACGTCACCCGCCGCAGTGAAGGAATTGAAATTCCCGTCGGCCAACACGAAGCCCCATCGTTTTTCGGTGAAATTCCAGTACTTACAGGCGAACCTGCACCTGTAACAATGCGGGCCTTGACAACTTGCAACTTATATAGACTAAAGGGAGAAGACTTTCGCAAACTGCTGCATGAATGTCGTGATTTCGAGCGTATGGTCTTCCGGATTATGCAAAGTCGGGTGCGGGGGCTAGAGTCTTTCATTCGCGGGCGAGAAAAGATGGCAGCTTTAGGAACCCTTGCCGCCGGTTTAGCTCACGAACTCAACAACCCAGCGGCAGCGCTAGTTCGGACTTTTGGGGAAATGCCAGCCGCCATCCTGGAACTACAACGAATGAACTTAGTTTACGGACAACGCAATGTTGACGAAGCGCATACTCAACACTGGTTGAGGGTACGCGATCGCGGCTATGATGCGATTTTAAATAATCAGCTAGATCCGGTGACACTAAGCGATCGCGAAGCCGTCTTACTCGATTGGTTAGAAGACTATGGAGTCAAGCAGGCATGGAAATTAGCAGAACCTTTAGCAGAAGGTGGTGTTGAGGTCGAAACCTTAGACCAGCTTATGGAACGTTGGCGCAACGACAACACGGAATTGCGAGAAATGGGATTGCACTGGTTATCGCTCTCCTTTGAAGTCATGTCGATGATTAAACATGGTTTGCGAGGAGCCGAGAGGATTTCCGAACTCGTACAAGCGATGAAGTCTTATACTTACCTCGACCAAGGCACTCAGCAAGAAATAGATATACATCAAGGCTTAGAAGATACCTTACGATTATTCGTTCATAAACTCAAGTGCGGCGTGCAAGTGCAGCGCAACTACGATCGCAACCTTCCGAAAATCCTTGCCTATGGCAGCGAATTAAATCAGGTGTGGACGAACTTAATTGACAACGCTATCGATGCAATGGATGGGAAGGGATTGTTAGAAATTACAACTAGCCATTGCGATCGCTTTGCTCACATTGAGATCGTTGACTCTGGCAGTGGAATTCCACCTGAAATTCAAACACGCATTTTTGAACCTTTCTTCACCACCAAAGCAGTAGGACATGGTTCGGGATTGGGTTTAGAAACCGTCCGGCGGATTGTAGAGAATCGTCACTACGGTACCTTGTCGTTTAAGTCGCAGCCAGGTAGAACTTGTTTCAGCACCTGTTTGCCTTTGACTTGAAGGAAGCCCCCTGCCCTCCATTGGTGTCAACTTACAGCAATTTGCAGTTGAATAGACCACACGGTAGGGGCACACAACTGTACATTGGTGTCAACTTAAGCTCAAACTGTTGCCCCACAATCGTTTTACCCCACCCCCAACCCCTCCCCTTGCTAAGGGGAGGGGCGATTTTGGCTTTAGACAAAATCGGGGTGGGGTAACGCGGATCTTGATGGTAAATGAGTAGAACTCGCTCATCAGCTTTCTATCAGGGTTTCACGTTAAGTTGACACCAATGGCAACTGTAAAGCCCCTACCAAGGTATTTGTATCAAATTTAAACTGAAATAGTATCATAAATCAAAATTCCCTTCTGCCTCCTGCCTTCCTTGATCAAGCCTGTTTTACTTGCCGATTTTGACTTGTGAATTCTGAATTCTGGTGTATGTTCGTAATTTTTGACGCAGTTGGCGCGAAATTAGGACGCTACTGAGAATCAAGATTAAAGCTGTGGAAGATAAGGTTGCTATTCCAGTACCGAGGATGCCAAAGGATTTAGTTAAAATCAACAGCAATGGGAAATAAACTCCCAAAATAGCGATCGCATTTATTCTCAAAGGAAAACTCGGTTTGCCAATTGCATAAAAGGCAGGTTCTAAAGCGGAATTTGCCATCGTGAAGACTTCTGCTGTTACTAAAAGCAATAAAATACTGTAAGCAGAAATAAATTCATCGCCAAAGAAATATTTCAAGAAAATTTCACCCGCGCAAACGATGACAATCAAGATTAGCACGCCGATTGCTGTGGCGATCGCACTTGATTTTAACAGCAAAGCCACAAACGAGCGCGACTTTTGTTGAACATCTAAGCGAGCCAGTTCTGGATATACAGATTGATTCAAAATCAAAGCTAAATCCTTGAGGGGAGTAGACAATTCATAGCTTACCTGGAATAATCCTGCGGCTGCGGGAGTGGCGAAAATTCCCACCGCTAAAGGACTAGCTTGTCTCATCATTGTTGGTAGGGAAGAATCAAAGTTAGAGACGATGCAAAACTGCAATAAGCCGCGATGGTGTTCGCTCAAGTCGATTCCAGTCCAATTCATATTCTTGAGCATTCCTCGTTTTGCGGCTTCTTTCCAACCAAGCACGAACAACGCTAACCCTCCACATCCCTGTGCAATGAACCAGACTAAAAGATATCCCCATAAAGGAGCATTCAGGGTTACAGCGATGAGGGCTGCAAACATGGAAATAAAGGTAGGAATGGTAATTTGTAAGGCTAATAAATCATAGCGATCGCAAAGTTGTAACAAGCCTCTGGGTGTTGCTGTGCTAGTAAAAAGAATAATCAAACTACACCACTGGACTTGAGTAATTAAGGTTTCATCCCATCCCACATAAAAACCAATGTGGGGAGCAATCACAACTGCGATCGCTAAACCAATCAGCACTCCTAGCAAATCCAGCAAGGTGGTAAACTTTAATAGCTGTTGCAAAGCTACTTTATCGTTTCCTTCGAGACAAATAGCCCCGTAACGAATCACCGCTTGAGAAGATTGAAAAGTGGTTAAATCTATTACTATCTGAATATAAGTTTGGATGAGAACCAGCGTACCGAAACCCGTAACGCCAAGGTGACGGGTAACCACACTTAAATACACCAGGCTGGTGAGTCCTGTCATGACTCGACCTCCTAGCAACCAGCTAGCATTTTTAATAATTTTGTTCAGGAAAATGCTGTCGGACAGCCATCGCTTCATCATTGCAAATTAGATAAAAAATGGATGTGATAAATTAATTAATAAATTGGAATTAAAAGATTATACATGAATTATTTTGCCACAATTTTATGAGCTTGTTTGCGAGCCAGCAAATTTGAGATTTTGAATTATTTATTCATCGAAAATTTAAAATCTGGTGTTGCAAAAGCGAGTACTAAATTGGCTAATGGCGCTTTCAATGCAACTTCAGTAAATAATGTATAATATTTAACTAAAATTCTTATACTTTATTGTGTATTGCATATCTTATAAAATTTATACACCGCTTACTTAAAAATTAGTATTTTTTATACAGATACCAGTAAATAATATGAAAACTATGCAAAGATTTTTGTGAAGATATAGACATTTAACCAAATTTTTGGTAGTCAGTTATTGTTGGCTTATATTAGATGTTTCCTATTTTTTTAATTAGATAGCCAAAAGCGATCGCCCACACTCAAGGCATAAAGAGTGCTTCTGCGCCTGTCAAATCTTGGCTAGAAACTAGTAAGACTTACGCATTGACAAAATAACTAAATTATGGATCTCGTCTTGAGACATTCAAGTTTGATTTTTTCAACTCTTTTTCAGTGATGTCTATGGTAAATATTTGCCTATAGGACAGAGAAGAATGATTGAAATCACCCAACTTCAGACTACTTTTTTCTAAATCCACACCCGATCGATTTGTACAGTGCCTAAGACTTAGATAGCTCGAAATACTTGGATAAGTAATCCTTGCAAGTCAATCAAAAGGAGAATATTCACTAACAATTTGTAACCACCAATGGTGGGACTTAAGTATGCCAAAAGCCTCAATTTTTGGCAAATTATTTGTGTTCTAAAACAGCCCTAAGACTTGAGATCTGAAATTATTTCAAACATCGATTCAGGAAGGAAAAGTTATGGCAAATATCATCGGAACCAACGCAAATGATACCCTAAATGGTACTACCGACGCCGACACAATTGATGGTAGAAATGGCAACGATACCATCATAGGGGATTACGGCAAGGACACCCTGATTGGTGGGAGCGGCAACGACAGCCTGTTTAGTGGAGGTGGCGAAAACACTCTCCTGATTGGTGGGGACGGCAACGATACCCTGATTGGTGGGATCGACAGCGATAGCCTGATTGGTGGGAGCGGCAACGACAGCCTGTCTGGTGAGGGCGGCAACGACACCCTGACTGGTGGGGGCGGCAAGGATACATTCGTTTACAATTCTAGCTATGATGATATTAGTATTATCACTGATTTCGGTGGCGTCGGTAAAGGCACAAACCCTACAGCCGGAGTTATTGCTGAAGTTGATACTATCAAATTCTCTGGCTCTGATTTAACTGCGCGAAATCTGCTGCTGACTCAGAATGGTGCAAATCTCGAAATCACGTTTGAACAGGGATTTGGCTGGAGGTACACGAAAGTCATCCTGCAAAACTTTAAACTAGAAGACTTGGATAACCTCAAAGCTTCTGGTAGCAGACCAGCAATTGGTAATATCTTGTTTGATGGGGAAACTACCATTGTTGACAGTTTTAATGTTCTTGATGCTAACTCCACTGATACGAGCATTGGCATCAAAAACACGGTGACCTTCCTTAACGACTTGGACAATAATATTACGGGTTTAGATAACTCAAATGATACGATCGATGGTCAAGGAGGTAATGACCTCATCAATGGCTTAAGTGGCGATGACTTGTTGCGGGGTGGTCTGGGCAATAATACCCTCATTGGTGGGGCTGGCAATGACACGCTTCATGCCTCTGGCTACTATGCAGAATTTGAAGGCTTTAAGTATTATTATGTCTCTGGCAATAACAGCCTCATCGGTGGTGTTGGTGATGATTACTTGAGTGTTAACTTTTCAACGGGCAATAACACCCTCAACGGTGGTGCTGGTGACGATACATTGTATGCTCTAGGTTCAAAAGGCAATAACTTACTCTTTGGGGGCGATGGTAAGGATATTCTTAATGCCTCTTTCTTTACTATTTTCGGCGAGTCCGAATTGACTGGTTCCTCAGGCAATAACACCCTCAAGGGTGGCGCTGGTGACGATACTTTACTTGCTGAGTCTCCAGAAGGCAATAAATTCCTTTATGGAGAGGATGGCAATGATTATCTTTCAAGTTCTGGCATTGATAGTTATAGATCGTACTATAGCTTTAGCTCCCCAGGCAATAACATCCTCAACGGTGGTAGTGGTAATGATACATTGCTTGCTGAGTATTCAACAGGCAATAACCTACTCTCTGGTGGCGATGACAATGATTATCTCTCCGTCTCTGGCTATGTTATCCCAACCAGTAGTATAGATATTTACGATCCAACTTCAGGTAATAACACCCTCAACGGTGGTGCTGGTAACGATACATTGCGTGCTGAGATTTCAACAGGCAGTAACTTACTCTCTGGTGGCGATGGCAATGATTCATTCTATGTAAGTCCTTCATTTGGTGAGACTTCCTCTTCTTATTTAGAAACTCAAACGATAGATGGTGGTATTGGTGACGATTTCTTATCTGTTGATTACAGGAATGCTACAGGCGGAATCAAAACGACATTCAATGCCACTACTAATATTGGAGAAATGACAGGGGGCAAGTATCGGGTTAGCTATAAGAATATCGAACAATTAAATATCGCAGATACAGCCTACGATGACAACATTGTAGGGAGCAATGGCAACGATACGCTCTCTGTCGGCAAGGGTGGCAAAGATACGATAGATGGGGGTAAGGGTGACGATTTGTTGTCTGTCAATTATAACTATAGCTATTATGATGTCTATCCTACTGCCGGAATCACTTCGACGTTCAATGCTACTACTAATACTGGCTCAATTACTGGCTCAATTACAGCAGGCACGTATCGGGTTAGCTATAAGAATATCGAAAGATTAAATATCGCAGGTACAGAATACAATGACAACATTGTAGGGAGCAATGGCAATGATGCCCTCAGCACTGGTTTTGGCGGCAAAGATACGATAGATGGGGGTAAGGGTAACGATTTGTTGTCTGTCAATTATGGTTATTATACTGCCGGAATCACTTCGACATACAATGCTACTACTAATACTGGCTCAATTACGACAGGTACGAATCAGGTTAGTTACAAGAATATCGAAAGATTAGATATCGCAGGTACAGGCTACAATGACAAGATTGTAGGAAGCAATGGCAATGATACGCTCAGCACAGGTTTTAGCGGCAATGATACCATTATTGGTGGTGCAGGAAATGATAGCTTGATTGCTGATTCAGACGGCAATAACACTCTCAACGGTGCTGCTGGTGATGATATTCTCACAGGCGGCAGAGGTAATAATAGCCTTTATGGAGGAGCTGGGATTGATACCTTTGCTTTTAATACTTACACTGAAGGTAGCGATCGCATTTATGATTTCAATGCTACTAATGAAGTGATTCAGGTATCGGCTGTTAATTTTGGTGGCGGATTATCACCAGGTGTACTCAAAGCTAGTCAATTTACCATCGGTACATCTGCAAACACTAGCACTCAGAGATTTATTTATAACTCGACTTCAGGTGCATTGTTCTTTGACCAAGATGGTAGTGGTAATGAGTCTATCAAGGTACAATTTGCCCAACTATCTGCTGGTTTGTTATTAACCAACAATAATTTTGTGATTGTTTAATCGCAATTAACGCTCTCTTATCAGCACAAAAGTAGGAAATATTCTGCTAGATTCTGCCGTAGTTTCTTAATGCGTGAATTTTAAATTGTATAGCAGCTGCCAGGTAGATTAGGACATCAACCTAGCATAAAACCCAAACACAAAAAGATTTTCAAGCCTGTTGCTTATTGCCTCTTGCCTGCTATATAAGTCTACTTTTGTGCCTCTAGCTGGTTGTGAATCTCTTTTAACTCCGAGAGAGTACAACGCAAACGCGGATGTTTGATGTCTGCCAAGTCAAGCTTGTCCCAAGGAATGCGATAACCGCCGTGAATCTTACGTGCGCCTAGAAAATCTAAAATACTCAAACCTAATCTCCACGCAGATAAACGTTCTAAAGCTGCGATGGGGCCGGCTAAATATTCTTGAATCACCCATTCATCGCCTTGTTTTTCGACTCTGATTTCCTCAATTCGCCCTATTGGTTTACCGTCTGAGTCTAATACTTGTTTACCTAAGAGCAGTTCTAAATGAATTTCACGGGTTGCCATTACTCTGCTCCTGGGATTTTACCAATAAAATTATCCTCCAGCCACTTTTCGTAGGCGATCGCAGGTGTCTGTTCGCCATCCAAATCTACATCTACATCGATACCAACATCCACCACCTTAGACCAAGGTATGCGAAAAGTTTCACTGCGTTTAGCTCCCCAGCGGCTTTGAATAGCTGTAACCCAACGCTCCCAACCATGATGCAGCCTTCGCGCCAACACAGGAAAACCCACATCGATATAAACTAAACGTGGCGGTTGATTCTCTCGTAATTCGGCAACAATACCATCAACTCTACCTATCTTTTGCTGGTTACGGTCAACTAATTGATTATCCAAAACATCTCTAAACAAATCCATTTCATCCTCCCAAAAACTCTAATGGAATTGCCGTAATTGCCAAAATAAATGTCAGGATAATTATCAAAATTACAACGCTGTTACTCAGCCAGCCATTACGGTGAGAACCTACATAAGATTCATCGTTAAGCAATATCAAGAATGGTAGTACAACCAAGGGTAAAATCACGGCTGTTAAAGCCATAGAAAAGAGAGTCAACTGCAATGGGTCGATACCAATTACCATTAGCAGCGTCGCAAGAAATACAAAGACAGTATAAACAGTACTAAAACGAGCAGCTTGTTTTGGGTGTAAGTTTTCGCCCCAGTTCCAACCAAATGCTTGAGCAACGATATAACCTGTATCCAGGGTAATTTCCAACGCTGCACCCAAGCAAGTTATACCTAACGATGCTGCAAACAACACAAAACCCCAGTAACCGAATGGTTGTGTTAAAGTCAGCGCGGCTTGTTCGTAACTATCAACTTGAATTCCTTGGGGGTGCAACACCAACGCCGCAACTATCAGCACACCCAGAGATACTACGCTACCAAATCCCATTCCCAAAACTGAAACAACACGATTAATGCCTATATCGCTTTTGTCCCACCGATTTTCTACGGCACCTGAAGAGTAAAAGTAAAACAAATAGGGACTAATGATAGCGCCCAAAATACTGACGGCGATAAATAAATAATGCGAGGTGTCTTGTTTAGGTAGAGTTGGTAATAATCCAGAGCCAATTGCAGTTAGTGAAGGATGTAATTTAATAGTGGCAAAAACAAAGGCAAGGGTAATTAATCCTAAAATCGAAACACCATTTTCAATAATGTCAAAGTTGCCTTTCCAAAGTAAAAGCCAAATTACAAACCCTACAGGTAACGCCCACCATTGAAAACTGATACCTGTAAGTAATTGGAGAGCAATACAAACACCACCAATTTCTGCTGCTAATACTAAAAAATCGACGAAAATTTCTGCAAGTAAGGGAATAACTAAAAACCGAAATCCCAAACGTTCGCGTACAGCATCCACTAGCGTATGTTTGCTGACAGCCGCTAGACGACCAGACATTTCCACTAAGAAAATCACACAAATTGTACCCAAAAGGATCGCCCAAATTAGTTGAAAGCTAAAGGATGCTCCAGCTTCCGCCGCAGTGGCGATCGCTCCGACATCTAAAAAACCTCCTATACTAGTGAGAATTCCCAACGCAACTTCCAGCAGTTTTCCTGGTTTCATGATTGTCCACCTACTGCTTTTTCTAGGTTATGAATTGCCTGTTCTTGATTGGATAATTGCTCAATACTTTTAGTTAAAGCGTTACGGTCTTTTTGGTCTACAGTTTTTGCCATTTGCCCAACAGTTTCTCTGAGCATTTTTACTCGATCGATTACCGTTTTTTTGTTTTCGGCAGGAGTTACTTCAGCTAAAGTATCAATTTCTTCTTGGAGCTTTTTTTGAGCAGTTTGCAATGTCTGTTTGGCGTAGGCATGGGGAACTTTTCCCTCTAGCCAGAAGTTACCGACCATGTGAGCGGTTGCAGTCCATGATGTTACAGTTTTTAACTCATTTGCCACTTGTTGAGAAGAAGGCTGAGCGCTACAAGCTGTTGCTGTAAATATTAACACTAATAGCTCCCAATGAATGGGCGATCGCATATTGTTTAGTCTGACCTAAGCCTTAAAGGAATAGCTTAGATATATCACTATTGCTGATTTTGTTTAATAACCCTTAGATAGAAAAAATAGTCTCATCTTTTCTTGCTGGGTTGTGGGGGTTCAGATCCCCGACTTCTTAAAGAAGTCGAGGATCTATAATCCTCATAACTAATGCGATGAACTACTAGTTAATCAACATCCAAATTTTGCAACCCGATGGCAATTTTACTATGTTTTTCAATTTGCCCCATTACTTGTTTTGCTCGTTGAATAACTACCGCTGGTAAACCCGCCAATCTTCCCGCTTCAATTCCGTAGGATTTATCAGCGCCTCCTGGTTGGACTTGGTGTAAAAAGATAATTTGGTCGGGTAATTCTTTGACTGTCACTTGATAGTTAGCAACATTCGGCAAAATGCTCGCTAGTTCATTTAACTCATGGTAGTGAGTGGCAAAAATCGTTCGCGCCCGAATTTCCTCTGCAATATATTCTGCCACCGCCCAAGCAATAGAAAGACCATCAAAAGTTGCCGTTCCCCGGCCAATTTCATCTAATAAAACTAATGACCGAGATGTGGCATGATTGAGAATATTTGCAGTTTCATTCATTTCCACCATAAATGTAGATTGACCCGTTGCTAAGTCATCTACTGCACCGACGCGGGTGAAAATGCGATCGCATATTCCCAACTTAGCAAATCTCGCTGGTACAAAACTCCCAATTTGCGCCATTAACTGAATCAATCCCACCTGACGCAAATAACAACTTTTGCCGCTGGCGTTTGGCCCGGTGAGAATAATTAAATCGGGATTGTTATTTGTCATTTGTCCTTGGTCATTTGTTGTTTGTTCTTGGTCTTCTGCTAATGACAAATGACTGATGACTAATGGCTCTTGACCCAATTGCGTCGAATTCGGGACAAAGAACCCCGCAGGTAAAGATTGTTCGACCACTGGATGGCGACCATCAACAATGTTGATTTCCCTTCCTGACAACATTTCTGGACGACAGTAACCTTGCTGCACCGCCAATTCTGCTAAACCACACAACACATCTGCGGCGGCTACTGCGCGGGAAAGATTGCGAATTACTTCCGCTTGTTCTGCAACTTCTTCCCGCAACGCCGTAAAAATCTCATATTCCAATTGATTTAAATCATCCCGCGCCGTGAGAATTCGCGCTTCCCGTTCTTTCAAGTCTGGGGTGATGTAGCGTTCTTCGTTGGTTAGGGTTTGCTTGCGGATATAATTAGCGGGTACTTGGTCGGCTTTGGCGCGGGAAATACTGATATAGTAACCAAAGGTTTTGTTAAATCCTACCTTTAATGTGGGAATTCCCGTCTTCGCTCTTTCGTCAACTTCCAAATTAGCAATCCATTGCTGGTCTGCTTCTACAGTTGCTTTCCTGTCATCCAAGAGGGAATTCACGCCAGGACGAATCAATCCGCCTTCTTTGATATGTATTGGTGGCGACTCTACAAGATGGGTATGTAATTTTTGTGCTAATTCTTCTAAAATAGACGGTACTTTTTGTAAAGCTTTCAAAAATGGCGATCGCGCATCATTAACTAAGTGCCCTAGTTCCGGTAAGCGTGAAAGAGAATCTGCCAAAGCTGCTAAATCTCTAGCGTTAGCGGTACCAGAACCCGCCCTTCCCGTTAGCCGTTCCAAGTCATAAATTTGCCGCAACAACTGTCGCAAATCCTGACGTAGGGGTGTATTTTCCATCAATTCTTCGATGGTATCTTGTCGCGCCCGAATGCCTTTGATATCGATTAATGGTTGCAATAACCACCGCCGTAAGGCACGCCCACCCATTGCTGTACTCGTTCGATCTAATGCCCACAGTAGGGAACCGTGATATGTGCCATCGCGGACAGTTTGAGTAATTTCTAGGTTACGACGAGTTTGATTATCTACAATTAAATAGTCAGTAACAGTATAAGTACGCAGTCTTTGTAGGGAGACTGGGTTTTCTTTTTGGGTATCTTCCAGATATTCTAGAAGACCGCCAGCCGCACGAACGGCGAGGGGAAGATGGTCGCAACCGAGTCCTTCGAGCGATCGCACTTTAAATTTCTGCAATAATCTCGGTCTAGCTTCGCCTTGGGAAAAAGGAACTTGCGATCGCAAACTATAACAAAATGCTGGCGGCAAACACTCCGGCAGATGTGGCGAAGTTTCTCCCGGACGCAGCAAGCTACCCAAATCAGGGGCATTTGTAGGCACCAGCACCTCGGAAGGTTGCAAGCGCATTAATTCTTGTGTCAGATGTTCTAAATCGCTACCTTGAGTAGTGAGGAATTCTCCTGTGGAGATGTCTGCATAGGCTAAACCCCAATGATTTGCGGCAATTACCACCGCTGCCAAGTAATTATTGCGACTTGATTTGAGCATTCCTTCTTCGAGCAAAGTGCCTGGAGTGAGGACGCGGGTTACCTCCCGCCTTACCAGTCTCCCAGTAGCTTCGGCTGCATCTTCCACTTGATCGCAAATTACCACTGCATAGCCTTTTTCCACTAACATCGTTGCGTAGCGTTCCCAAGCGTGATGTGGAACGCCAGACATCGCTACCCGTCCCTGTTCTCCAGCCTGCTTGCTAGTGAGGACTAATTCTAATTCTTGTGCTAGTTTGACAGCATCTTGGAAATAGCATTCAAAGAAATCTCCCACTCGATACAGCAACATCGCGTGAGGATATTTGTCCTTCGTCTCGACATAATGCAGGTACATTTGACTTAGCTTACTGCGGTCTACCTGTCGATGGTCAGAAATAAAAGTACTTGCATCGGGCTTGGTAGATGGAGTTTCAGAGTGAGAGGCGGTCATAGATGCTATCGAGTTACCGACGGAAATGCCACAATATCCGATGATAACGTGATGTTAGAGGCAAAGGGCGATCGCTCAAGGTTTTTTTACCCTTTGTTATATTAGCTTGCTGATGCACCCATGATTGTTGTTAGTGTACTGAAAAGGCGAATCGCAGCTACATTAAGCTTACCCATATATAAATTTTCCACAATGTTTGATTTTAATGTTTACTTGATTTTTAATACTGTTGTGTCGAGGTTAATCTTTAGCTCAATTTTTAGCGCCGCGATCGCAGTTGTAATTGGAGGTGTCATTGGATTATTAGCAAGGACAATCTTTCATCACAACCAGCGTACAATTTTACCTGCTATTATTGGAGCGTTTTTCGGCACAATGCTGATTGCCATGTTGCCTATGTTGTCTACACCAGGTTTATCAGGTGGCGGGGGGCTTGGGGCGCTAACAATAATTCAAATGGGTATATTTTTAGTACCTTTAGGAGTAATCTGTGGAGCAGTAGCAGGTATTATTTGCGGACTCAGACTTTCTCCAAAGCGCAAACAAAAAGTGTTGTTAATGATGATGATTTTAACTTACAGTATTATAGCGATCGCTATTTATACAAGATTCACATTGTATTGTAACAGTGACCCTTGGCGTAGACAATTTTGCGAACCACAAGCAATGCTGTTTTATCTTCCCCTAAGAATGGGGTAGAGCGATAATAAAACTATGGAATTGCGATCGATCGAGGTTTTTTTACTCTTGGCTGGGGTCGTTGGTTGATATACCCATTTTTGCAGTTAGTGTGGTAGAGAGGCGATCGCAATATGGCGAAGCTTGACATACTCTGTCCGCGTCTAGCAATTCTAAAAGCTTGGAGGCGTGTTTGATTTTGTGGTACTCACCCTTTTTAGTGGCACGAGCCAGTAGGGTCTGTTATGCCGTAGGCTAACGCACCATCAACAATTTAAGGTGTCACTCGGCGAATTACGAATTACTTTAACGTGCATCACCAATTAAAATAAATGGCGACCAATAAAAAGGATGTCGATGGTCTTTAATTAACTTCAACTTAGCTTCTCTCAAAGCTTCACCTTTAGTCTTACCCTGGTTGAGATTCTGATAAAAATCAACCATCAATTCCTGAGTTGCGGCATCATCAACCGCCCACAAACTTGCCATCACAGCTTTAGCACCAGCACGCTCAAATATATAAGCGATACCTGCAATTCCTTGACCTTTAGCATTAATATCTAAGGCAGTTTGACAGGCACTTAAAGTCAGTAATTGCGTGCCTTGTAATCCTAATAGAGCAGCATCAGCAATTTTAAATTGTGTGTCTGCAAACAGCAATGTGTTATTTTCTAAATTTAATGTTTTACAATCTGTGTCTTGAAAACAGCCATGAGTAGCTAAGTGCAGAAAAGGAAAGCGCAAGGCTTGAGATTTGAAGGTTGCGAGGGTGGCTTTTTCGTGAATATAGGCTTTACTTCCTGGTAGTAATTGCTCAATTCTTTTGACTTCCGTTTCTGCTCCCGGTAACTGTTGCGGTTTGCGGGGTACGGGATTTCCAAATGCTAAAACTACTTTTTTTACTTGGGTGGAAATACCTTGCTTCTCGACAGATTCTAAAGAACGAGTGGAGATGCGGCTGAGATAATTGATGGGGTATTTCTCAATTAAATATTGTTGAGTTTTGCTGTCTTTGAGGGTTTCAAAAGGTAGATGGCGCAGTTTCCCAGTGGCGATAATACTCACTTGTTTATCTGACAAGTTGATGGCATCTTCTACAGGGCGAATCAGGATATCGTAGAGTTTGCCACTAGTTTCAACGTAGTCAGCATCACTGTCATCTTGCACTTGTTGTAGATATTGAGTAAGTAATTTATCAAATTCACTAGGATTAATCGAGGTTTTAATAATATTTAGTTTATCTTTAGTTAAGACAAAAATAGCAAGAAAATCAGGCATATCTATCACATCTGTCAATAAAACAGGTTGAATTACTACCGTACCTGCGGGGATTGAAGATTTAAGTTGATTAATATCTGCGGGTGTAGTTTCAAATAGTTCTGCAACTTCAGGAAAATTGCTTGATATTTCTGCTGCTTGCTGATAAACTTGCGTTTCTAATTGGCGAATTTTTTGGGCTAAAGCTTCCGAATCATCGGTTTGTAGTTGTTGTCTGAGTGATTCCAGTTGTAGATTTTGTTGATTCCACTTATTAATGGCTTGCTGTGCTTCGGAATTTGCAACTTTGGCATTAATTAAACGATTATAGTCAGCTAGCTCAGATGTGGTGAATAAATTAACCCATTCAAAGGCTTGAGCATCTTTTTTTTGTTCAATTAGGACATTAACTAATGCAGTTGCACTCCAATCATTTTGTTGTAAAAACTTTTGGCGATTTTGCAGCTGTAAACCCCGACGCATTTCTAAAGAGATTTGGAGAGATTTTTCTAAATCTGTAATGGCTTCAGTGGGTCGATTTGTATTTTGAAATAATATACCTCTATTAGCCAAAGTGATAGCTTCGCCTGCCTTATCGCCCACTGCACGTCTGAGGGGCAAAGAAGAGTTGTAAAATTCCAGTGCTTTTTGCTTTTGTCCTAAATCGTCGTAGACTGCACCGATGTTATTGAGTGTACGAGCTTCACCAGTGCGATCGCCCACTGCACGTCTGAGGGGCAAAGAAGAGTTGTAAAATTCCAGTGCTTTTTGCTTTTGTCCTAAATCTGAGTAGACTCCACCGATGTTATTGAGTGTAGTCGCTTCACCAGTGCGATCGCCCACTGCACGTCTGAGGGGCAAAGAAGAGTTGTAAAATTCCAGTGCTTTTTGCTTTTGTCCTAAATCGTCGTAGACTGCACCGATGTTATTGAGTGTAGTCGCTTCCCCAGAGCGATCGCCCACTGCACGTCTTAGGGGCAAAGAAGAGTTGTAAAATTCGAGTGCTTTTTGCTTTTGTCCTAAATCTGAGTAGACTAGACCGATGTTATTGAGTGTAGTCGCTTCCCCAGAGCGATCGCCCACTGCACGATATAGGGGCAGAGCTTGGTTGAAGAATGACAGTGCTTGCTGGTTTTCTCCTAATGCATTGTTGCAAAACCCAAGCCATACCAGTACTAGTGCTTCATTTTTTTGGTCTTTAAGTTCTTGTGCCATGACCAAAACTTGCTGGAATATGGGTATTGCTTGTTTATATTCCTGTTGCTGTGCCTTTTGTATTGCCTGTTCTAGCAGTTTTTCGGCTGCTTGCGCTTGCGAGTTTTGAGTTTGTCCCCAAGTGGGTTGAGCAATTAGCATTACTGTTACAGGCGTGAGATAAATACCCACAGCCAAAAGATTGGTCAGAATTTTTTTCATATAGTTAAGACTTACGCACTGACACAAGTGACAAAATATGAATAGGGGCAAAACCACATCTGTCGTAAGAGAATGTTTGAAAAGTGTCGTATAGCACATTAAGTTCTGACATTATCCCCCCAACCCCCCTTGTAAAGCAGGGCTTTAAGAGATTATTCCCCAGATACATTTCCATCAGCATCTACCAAAATTTAAGCCCCTTGTAAAGGAGGGCTTTAAGAGATTATTCCCCCCCTTGGAAAGGGGGGGTTAGGGGGGGTATTAGACATACATCGCCCTACAACTCAATTGCATTCAATAAGGTTTTGCCAGAATTGCGATCGTGCGTTGTTGCTGATTGAACTGGATTTCATCTACCACATATTGCCGGTCTCTAGCCACTGACTGAATACCCTGCAACTTGGCTGTAGAAACTATAGGTGGTTTGAGCTTTACCACCGCTTGACCTTGAGCAGGATTTTTGACAGTAAAAGCATTTAGAGGTATACCACTCCAAGTTACAGCCTTACCTGTGGGACGGTTTCGCTCACCCCGAATAAATTGACTACCATCGCGTCTATAAACCAACGCCCCAGTCTTGAAGATGACTTTTTGAATTTGGCTCAGGGGAATTGTACCAGTTTTACCACTACGCTCAATTGATAATGCTTCTGTGTTGGCATCAATTCCTACTACTCGACCACTGCTGGAGTTACCTCCCTTGAGAACAATCTGTGCTAAATCTGGTAAGGCGACTGGAAGTTCTAATTCATCTGTTTTGATTTGTGTCTGTGCCAACAAGAAGTTTTCAGTTTTGACTTTTGACACTTCGACTTCGCTCAGTGTAAACTTTTGACTTTTGACTTCCCCAAAGGGGCTGACATCCTTGCTAATTCCAGCTTTGATATTTCCTGCTAGTGCTGCTGCCATTACTAAAATTGCCACAAACCATCCCTGAAAAAAAGCTTTCATGGCTTTAACAGATATTTGACTATAATTTAACTTTCTCATTAAACTTCCAAAGCGGATGTATAATTTCCGTAAAATCACAGAAGATTTTGTAGGGTGTGTTATGCGGTAGGCTAACGCACCATCAGAAATTTTCGGTGCGTTACGCTTTTACAGTTCTTGCTGGGGGCTGTTTTTCTAAATTCTCTAATTTAGAGTAAAACGCAACTGTTTCATTGATAAACACAACTGTTTCATTGATAAACACATCTGTTTCATTGACAAACGCAACTGTTTCATTGATAAACACATCTGTTTCATTGACAAACGCAACTGTTTCATTGATAAACACATCTGTTTCATTGACAAACACATCTGTTTCATTGACAAACACATAATTTTTGCGTTAATTACAGATTTTCTTGTTTTATTTCATACAAAATTTTGATAATTTTACTGAACTAAGATGCAGCTCCTCAAATTTCTTTTCGTAGGGTGTGTTGTCGCCAAGCGCTGCACCGTAAATCTTTGGTGGTGCGTTAGAGGATGTTTGAAAAGTCTTTTGTGATGTATCAAAGATTTTTTACCCCACCCTAACCCTCCCCTTTACAAGGGGAGGGAACCGGATTTTTCTTGTTTTCCCCCTTGGAAAGGGGGGATTAAGGGGGGTCTAGTAAAGCACACTTCATAGAGAATTGATATAACGCACCATCCTAAATTTTCGGTGCGTTACGCTTCGCGGTAACACACCCTACTTAATTACAAATTAACCATGACTCAAGCGCCTAACCCGAACCAAGAAACTAATATTCTAGGTAAATTTACAAGTGTACTTGGCTTACTGGGTGCGGCGCTTTTCTTTGCAGGGTGGATTTACCGTTGGTCGTATTTCTACTTTTTTCAGCTAGAAATTAATACCCTTGACTTACCCGCGCAGTCTTTTATCATAGTTCCGTTGCAAATATTTCTGGGAAATGGTTGGGCAATATTTAAAAGTACGATCGCTTTTTTTGTAACTGCGATCGCAATTCAGGTTACATTATGGTTAATAAAAATCGTTACTGATACAGTCGTCTCGGCAAACCAATTATTACTGAATCGCATCATCTGGGCAACCCAACACAAACGCTCGTGGATAGCTCAACAGCTAAAGTCTTTGGCGGAATTTGGTATTGGACAACTGCGATCGGTGGAGTTTTTGCGATCGCTAATCAATGAGATAGTAATAGTATCCTGGGTATTAATTGCGATATTTTGGTTAGCTCGTTGGCAAGGCATAGCAGATGCTAGGCGAGACGCTGGTGAAAACTCGACTTTGCCAGTTATAGCTTTAGTTACACCTGAAGAGAAATTTGCCGTCGGGCGCAAACTAGATAATATATTTGCTGACCCTGACTTGAAAGGATACCGCATAATTGGCGACAGAGGTCTATTCGAGGACTTGCGAGGCAGAGAAGATAATGATATTAGCAATCCCAAGCAGCCGAGAGTCTGGCGTTTACTCTTAGAACGTGGGGGCTGGATTTATTTGTTTCAAGCATTGCCTCCAAATGCCAAACCTAACGAGATACCATCGATATTAGCTATTCAAGAAAGTGATAAAGGACATATTATAATTCGCAGCCCAGAAGTTTCTAAAACTAGTTCTCCTTAATTTGTAATAATAGTGTCAAGTCATAGAAACAAAGTGGTATTAGCTCTTATGAGTGGCGATCGCTCAATATTTACCTTTTGTACGATGCCTGCGGTGGGCTTTACCTACGCCACTAATAAAACGTGAGTTCGATGAACCTCTCCCCAACCCCTCTCCGAGGCGGAGAGGGGCAGAAATATTCTTAGTTGACAACGAAAAAATTAGGCTTTAAAAGCCTCTCTCCCTGCGGGGGAGAGGTTTGGAGAGGGGTTTTTAGAGCCGTCGAACTCACGTTAATAAAAGCTTTTAATTATCAATAAATTATCCAAAAAATTTAAGATGTACAAATAGAGTTAGCATAAATCGCCATCTGCGATCTATTACGTAAATTGAGGCGGCTTAAGAGATGAGTAACATGAGTTTTCACCGTTCCTTCGGCAATGTAAAGTTCTTGAGCAATTTCACGATTAGTCAAGCCTTGGCCAATCAAGCGCAACACATCTCGTTCGCGGGGGGTTAACTCAGTTAATTCTTTCTTTTCTGGCTTGGATTTAACAGGCTCTGGTGGAACATTAGCCATCAGCTTTTCCATTAGCCCTGGCCCTAGTTGAGTATATCCCGAATGCACAAACCGAATCGCCTGCGCTAACTCTTGGGAAGGCATATCTTTGAGCAAATACCCCCTTGCTCCCGCACGAATAGACTGAGCTACATACCTATCATCATCAAATGTACTCAAGACTAAGATTTTGGTCTGTGGATACTGCTGACAGATAATCCGTGTGGCTTCTCTACCATCCATCACAGGCATCCGTACATCCATCAAAACTACATCTGGTTGTAAAGCAGCTACCTGCTCAATGGCTGTTTCACCGTTATCAGCAGTTCCTACCACTTGCAAATCTGGTTCCAGCGTTAGCATGGCTTTCAGACCTTGGCAGATTAAACTTTGATCGTCCACCAGTAACAAGCGAATCATGTGAAGTGCGACTTTACTTAGGTAAACATTATTTAATCTACCAATGCGACGAGTAGAATTTCGGATTATTTTTAGATATAGCAGGGAATAGGCAATAGGCAATGGGCAAAAGGCAAAGAAAGTCTATTTTAGTTGGGGTTTGACGATGGTTTTGTGTCCTAAACTATTGCAATGGCAATTCAACTGTTATTCTACAACCACAACCAGGCTGGGTTTCCAGGTGGAAGTAACCTTCTAAAGCCGCCACTCGTTCTCGCATTCCCTGGATGCCAAATCCAGTAATTTTATCGTTGAGATCGAATCCCTTCCCGTTATCCTCAATTCGCAGATTTATCGTGTCGTTGCTACTAACAATCTCAATTTTGACTTCTGTGGCTTGTGCATATTTGCAAATATTAGTCAAGGCTTCCTGAACAATTCGATATACGGTTCTGACCACAGGCAATGGTACAATTACTCCCAGATTGATTTTAGTACTGGGAGACAAACCAGTGCCTTGACGAAAATCTTCCACCAAAGATGCGATCGCATCTTCTAAAGGTCGGTCTGGTAAATCTTCGCGCAACGCCCTCACAGACTGGCGTACCTCCTTCATGGCCATTTCTCCTAGTCGTTGAGCTTGGGTCAAAAATGACTCGGCTGAGACAGGATTAACAGACCAAAGTCTAATTGCCGTTTGGATTTGCACGTTGAGAGCTGTCAGCGCATGACCTAAGGAATCGTGAATTTCGCGGGCGATGCGGTTACGTTCCTGCACCGCTGCGAGGTCTTCTATTTGCAAAGCATACTGTTGCAGTTGCTCGTGGGCAACAGTGAGTTGTTTTCGCGTCTTTTGCTCGACCAACAATATATTTACCAATTGCAAAACCAAGAATAATCCCAATGCAAACATCAGCATCTCAGCTAATTGATGCATCCAAAATCGCTGTTGTTGTCCCATCGGTACCACCTGAACAACGGTTTGAAGATATTGTGCTTGATGCACCAAAAAAAGAATAAAGCACAAACCTGCCACAATTAAGCGCCCACGCGCTCCAAATAAAAAGCAGCTGCGAATCAGCACAATTAAATACAAGGTGGGCAAGATATGAAGATATCCCAATACTGTGCCACTAAAAATCAAAATAATGGCGATCGCAGTATACACCACTTTCAGCCATAAATGACCGCTTGGTAATCTCAAACCCATCAAACCAAGCAAAACCAAAATCAGCACATGTTGAACTGGGATACTTCGATTTTCTACACCTTCAATGACAGCGAGCGAACCGCAACACGTGAGCATTACCCATTCAGTGTAAAGCAGAAAGCGAAAAGGATTAGGACGGATGGGAAGTAACAGACTCATAGAACTAGCTGGATGCAAAGCTTTCTTTCATTAATACTCTTAACTGTATCTTTAACACCACAGCAATTCAGATGTTTATAACTTTCGTTGTAGCAGATGCTTTTGAACCACGACGAAAGATATAGAGAGATTTACTTAGCGAGAAACCAAAGTCAAAAATAATTTATCTAATTAGTTGTGCTGCGATTAGAGACGTTTTTCAGATGTTTATCCTTTGTGAAATTTCTACGATAAATGCAGTTCGCACAACATGAATTTACATTTTTCAAGGATAACTAATTATGGCAAATATAATTGGAAATGACGGCAACAATATCGTGTTTGGTACAGCCAAAAATGACTTGATTGATGGCAAGGGAGGAAATGATTTTCTCTATGGATTTGGAGGAAATGATACTCTTCAAGGCAATCTGGGAAACGATAACCTTTATGGTAGTAGCGGCAATGATGTTTTAAAAGGCAGTTGGGGCAGCGATTTCTTAGATGGTGGTACAGGTGTTGATGTACTCACTGGTGGTTCTGGTAGAGATACTTTTGGCTACTACGATCCCCTGTTTGCTAACGGTTACCCAGTGCAAAGTCCCAACGGGATTAGAGTGTTGAATCAGCCAGATAAAATTACTGACTACCAAATCGGTTTTGATAATTTCGTCTTTGAAACTGGACAGTTGGGGCTTGATTTTGGCGCTAAGGTTAAATATCAAGAAGGTGTTAGCTCTAAACTATCGGGTAATGCGAATGTATTAGTATTGCTCGATGCATTTCCAAATGCTGCTGCTGCTGCTAAAGCAATTGCTAATAACAATAAGATTACATCTGATGAAGGATTATTTGTTTATTACAACTCTACACTTGGCATTTCAAGAGTAGTCTATTCTACTGACTTAGACGACGGCGGAGCAATCAGCGTTGTGGCTAATCTGACTAATCTTACAAGCTTGTCTAACCAAGCTAAGTTTTCCAGTGCTGATTTCTCTTTTATCACCCTTACTTAATATTAATGAATGTTGACGGTTGGTCGTTGAGTGTATCTAAGATTGCACTTCCTGATTTAGGACTGATTTATAGTATTAGTTAATCATTTGTAAAAAGTCAGATCCCCGACTTCTTTAATAAGTCGGGGATCTAAACATCACAACCGAATTTATTATTCTGATTGCTGAATATTTATTTTTCCGGTGGCAAATCTACTTTGTAAACAGTTTCTCCTGTTAAGTTACGCAATGAAACTGTCATCACTTTTGTATTTGCATTAATTTTAACTCCTCCAAAAAATTGCAAGCCTTCACTTGGCGGACGATTTGCTTTTGTACCTGGAGGAATGCTTTGAAATTTCAATTCTGGGCCAAAAGTATTTTCCAATTCGTTAGGCCCAAATGTACCAGAGTTCAAAGGCCCGGCGACGAATTCCCAAAAAGGCTTAAAGTCAGCGAACTGCGCTTTTGCAGGGTTGTAATAATGGGCTGCTGCATAATGTACATCAGCAGTTAACCAAACAACATTCTGGATATTTTTGTTTTTGATAAATCGTAGTAAATCAGCAAGTTCTAATTCTCTTCCTAAAGCTGGGCCGTTTCCGTTAGCCCAAGCTTCAAAATCTGTGCTACCATCTCTAACTATTAATCCCAGAGGCATATCACTAGCAATTACTTTCCATGTGGCTTTTGATGATAGTAATTTTCTTTTTAAGGACTGTATTTGAGGCCTGCTTAAAAACTGCGTTTCTTTATTTGGTATCGATTGATTATTAGGAGTATTTGGCCCGCGGTAAGTGCGTTCATCGAGCATGAAAATGTCTAATAATGGGCCATACTTAAAGGAGCGATAAATTCTCGCTTTATCTGGATTGTTTGTTTCATACCCAATAGGCATATATTCTAAAAACGCTTGCCTTGCCCTTTGAGCTAGCAAGTTAACATCTTTAACTGTATAGCGATTATCGCTTAAAAGAACTTCGCCAGGATACCAGTTATTTGTGACTTCGTGGTCGTCCCACTGTGCCAAAATGGGAACTTCGGCGTTGAAACGTTTAATATTATTATCAAGCAAATTGTAGATATAATTGCCACGAAATTCTTTTAATGTTTCTGCAACTTTGGATTTTTCTGGTGTAGTAATATTTTTCCAAGTTGTACCGTCGTCTAAGATAACTTCTGCTTGAATTGGCCCATCAGCATAGATATTATCTCCAGAATGGATGAAAAAGTCAGGTTTAAGCTGGCGCATGGTTTCGTAAATTTTCATCCCACCGAAATCAGGATTAATTCCCCATCCTTGACCGGCGGTGTCACCACCCCAAACAAAGAATATATCTCGCCCATATTTGGAGGGAGTTCTGAAACTACCTTTAACAGGTGCGCTATAGGTATTTTTAGAATTTAAATCTTGAAAAGTTACCCGATAAAATATTTGTTGGTCTGGTGGTAAATTCTTCAAAAAAAGTCGTGCTGTAAAGTCACGATCTTTTAAAGCATCCGACCCCACAACTCGCTGTACATTTCTAAAAGATTCGCTGGTAGAATATTCTACGATTATTTTAGCAGGGCGATCGCTCTTACTCCAAATTACAATGCCATCGTTGGATATATCTCCGCTAGCTACACCATAAGGTATATCAGGACGCATTTTGTCAGAGGTAATAATTGCAGGTGCTTGTCCAAAAACTGGGGATTTTGATACAACATTTGTGGCGATAATTCCACCTGCTGTAACAGCCGAATGTAGCAAAAACTGGCGACGGTTTAGCATATTAAATAATATCAAGCCTAAGGAGCATTACACGATAAGTGTTTAACATATCTTTTTAAGACAATCAACTATCAATAGCCGACACGAAACTATCTACTGCGTTAAAAGTACGATACCTTAATGATTTATTAACCTAAAATTAAACAAAAGATAAATGAAGTATGAATGTCTTATACTTCATTTATCTTTTTACTCTTCAGGAACAAAATTTTTAGGCAGCTTGCTTCTCGTTGAAGGCAAGTATTACGTTAGCGAAGCGGGGCGTAGCCCATTACGAATTGGTATAACCTGTGAATTTTAGTTAGCAATTTGGGAAAAATAAATTTGTAACAATTGATGAAGTTAAAAATTAGCGAGATGGTTGTTCAGCATGTTACCAGAAATATTACCTCAACAGTCTAGTATTGAGAGTATGATGGCTACAAGTGGCATGAAAAATGCTAATCAGCCGAACTTGCGATTAGAGTCAACTTTACAAGAATTACCCTTTTGGCAGGTTCAAATCGAAGTAGAGCGTCCAGGCAATGATTTAGTTACGCTTTTTAAGCAAGAGCCTTTACTGCCAGGAATTATTCTTAATAACCATCAACAATATGTGGGGATGATTTCACGGCGAAAATTCTTTGAGCAGATGAGTCATCCCTATAGTTTGTCATTATTTTCTCTTAGACCGATTAGAATTCTCTACAAGTTTTTTCACAGAGAGATATTAATACTTTCTGAGGATATGTCCATTGTCAAAGCCACTGAAGTAACTTTGCAACGACCACATCAAATTACCTATGAGCCAATTTTAGTTAAAAGTGCTTCTGGAAAATATAAATTGGTTGATTTCCATCAATTACTTTTAGCCTACTCTCAAATTCACGTTTTAACACTAGTTCAATTACAGCAGGTAGAAGAACAATCGAGAATTGCTAAAGCAGGCTTTCGCGATTTACAAGAAAATTATACCAGATTAATTCAGAATGAAAAAATGGCTGCCTTGGGACAACTCGTGGCTGGAATTGCCCACGAAATTAACAACCCTGTTAACTTTATTGCTGGTAATCTTGTCCATGCAATTGAGTATAGCCAGGATTTGCTGAGTTTAATTAGATTGTACCAACAATGTTATCCCGAACCAGAAGCAGATATTAAAACTGCGATCGCTCAAATTGAACTTGATTTTTTAACTAGAGATCTCCCTAATCTTCTCAACTCTATGAAGGTGGGTACAAAGCGAATCGAGGAAATTATTCTTTCCTTGCGAAATTTTTCCCGCCTTGATGAATCTGAAAAAAAATTAGTTGACATCCATGAAGGTATTGAAAGTACTTTGTTAATTTTACAAAGTCGTCTTAACAATCATCACATTGGTAAAAACATCAACCTGATTAAAGAATACGCAAATCTTCCCTTAATCGAGTGTTATCCTGGTCTACTCAATCAGGTATTTATGAATATTTTGGCTAATGCTATTGATGCCATAGAAGAGGTAATAGAGAGTGGCGAACGGGGAGAAATAACCAATCCCCAATACTTCTCTACGAGAGGCTGCGCCAACGGCTACGCTCAGTACAAGTGCCCCATACCTGAAATTCGCATTCGTACTGAACTCATTGAAGATAGGGAAGTAATTATTCGCATTGCCGATAATGGTTCTGGAATTCCAGAAAGTTTACAAAAGCGATTGTTTGACCCATTTTTTACTACTAAACCCGTTGGTAAAGGAACTGGATTAGGGTTATCTATTAGCCATCAAATCATTGTAGAAAAACATCGCGGTCAACTACAATGTGTTTCTGCTTCTGGCAAAGGAACTGAGTTTATTATTAAAATTCCAGTTGAACTTAGTTTTTGTATTTAGTTAATATAAGAGTTTATTTTGAATTTAAAAATAAAATGATTTGAGGCTGTGTTAGGCGCATATTTTAATGTAGTTATCTTGCGGTGCGTTACGGCTATAGCCGTAACGCACCCTACTTAATATTTACTATTGCCTATCTCCACAACTAATTTCACGACTCAAATATCATTAATTAAATGCTAACTATAAGTCCCTGCCGTTTCATTTGCGGTTTTTGTAGGCTTTAAATCAATATCATCATCATCTATTTTATTAAACTCGCCAGCACGCCAACTATCTGCAACATCTTTGATGAAACTGGCAACCGGAATTGCAATTAACAAACCCAGCACGCCTCCTAATTTAGCTCCCAATAGTAAAGAAATTACTACCCAGACAGGATTTAAGCCAGTTAAATTGCCGAGAATTCGGGGTGCAATAAAATTAGAATTAACTTGATCGATCGCAACAGCTACACCTAAAACTTCCACTCCTAACCAAAAGTTTTGCAAGGCTACCAAAAGGCTGACTATAGCGATACCTATTCCTGTACCAAAAGGGAACAAAGAAAACAAGCCAATACCAATACCAAAAAGTAGCGCCAAGGGAACCTGCAAAATCCAAAATGCCAGTGTAACTGTCGCTCCCAGCACAGCACCCAATGTAGCCTGACCGATAAAGTAATTGTGAAAATCTTCTCGCAGTAACTGTCGAACTTTTGAGCCAATATTAGGAGGGAACCATTGATAAATTCCATCCCAAAGACGTTGCCCGTTCAATATCAGGTAGATAGTCAGCACCACCGCTAGCAGTACGTTGACCACAGTACCAATAGTATCAACAGCAAAACCGAGAATTCTTCCCGTGAAAGACTGGAGTTGATTAGATAATCTTTCTAAAATTTCGCTAACTAAAGCACTTAAATTAATAGGTAGGTGCTGTTGACTTAATGCCCAATCTTGGAAAGCTTGTAACTGCTCAGTACCAGAATCAATCCAACTCGGCAAAATATTAGCTAATTCATTGAGTTGTTGTATTATTAACGGCACCAAAGTGATGCCTAAACCCACTATAATCACCACAGTCAAAAGTAACACTCCCACGATCGCCAAGTTCCGTTTCACCCCTTGCTGCTGAAGAAACTGAATTGGATAGTCCAAAACGAAAGCTAGTAGCATGGCTGCGGCAATAACGCTTACCAGAGGTTGAAAATACTGCACAACCTGGAGCAACAGCCAGCCGTTGAGAATAATAATAGGGAATGCCAATCCTATACTTAACCATCGTGGCAGTTTGTTTGCTGATTGCATTAGTGATGATTACTCCACAAGAGTTTTAACTTTATTTTGGCTGCTGTTGACTGTTGACTGGGGGAGGTGGGGAGATGGGGAGATGGGGAGGTGGGGAGGTGGGGAGGTGGGGAGATGAGGGAGAAAGTAATTCTTGTTTCACCCCATCTCCCCATCCCCTTATCCCCCCATCCTCTGCCCCATGCCCTATGCCCCATGCCCTATGCCCCAATTTATCGATTCTTCTCGATAAAATCCAACATAATTCGCTGATGCATTTCCCCTAATGGTCGCACTTCGTTGGCATTTTTTGAATAACACTTACCTTGGCGAATATCTTCTGGAGTCAATAATCCCATATCCCAGCCTTCATTCAAAACCAATTCATTCATCTCCACTAAGAGTGGTGCATGGAAAACATGACGGACAACTGTTTCATCGAGATAACAGCCAAATTCAACAAAAGGCGGCAGAGTATAACCGATTTCTTCTAAAATTTCTCGTTTGACTGCCACATCCGGCGTTTCACCAGGTTCGATATGACCGCCGAATAGCGCCCAGTAGCCAGGATAACGAATACTGGGGATGTTATCCCTTAGTTGCATGAGAAATTTGTTGTTTTGGTAGAGAATAGCGATCGCTACATGTACTATTTCATTGCTCATATGTTCATTTTTAATTTTTAATTGCTCGATTACTCTTCTTCTAAATAAATTTCTCCCACTTCTTTACCAGCTAAAGGAATGCTTCGGTAGCGAACTTTACCCTTAAACACTACTTCCGAACCCTCTGGCAAACTTTTTTGGTTAGTGACAACCCAAATTTTGCCGGTTGTATCATCTATTTGATAAGCCCACTGCTTCATCAGCGGAGCTTGCTTTTCTACCTTACCTTGGATGTAAACTGTAGCCTGATTCTTTTGTTCTGCTTTAATTTCTCGAATTGGAGTAACATTAGCGCCAAATTTTAACCCAGCCCCATTCAAGCCAGAGGAAGCTAAATTACCACAACTAGAAAGTCCTGCTACCAGGAAAAAAGCTAACCCTACACGGTAGAGAACAATACTGTGTCCATACAAAAAGGCAAGGGACAAATTTCTCGTTTGTTGCATGAAAGCCACCGATTGAGCCAATTTTTGCTTCACTGCTTGTTTTGTCGCCACTTCCATCGGGTCAGTTCCCATCTATGGTACTTTGTTCTGAATTGGGTATGGGGCACTTGTACTGAGCGTAGCCGTTGGCGCAGCCTCTCGTAGAGAAGTATTGGGCATGGGGCATCGGGCATGGGGGCAAAGGAGTGGAGTTCAAAAACTCGTTAACGAGTATTAAACACTCGCCCACGAGTATCAAAGACTCGCCCACGAGTATCAAAGACTCGCCCACGAGTATCAAAGACTCGCCCACGAGTATCAAAGACTCGCCCACGAGTATCAAAGACTCGTTCACGAGTATTAAACACTCGCTCACGAGTATTAAACACTCGCTCACGAGTATCAAACACTCGCCCACGAGTATCAAAGACTCGTTCACGAGTATCAAAGACTCGTTCACGAGTATCAAAGACTCGCCCACGAATATCAAAGACTCGTTCACAAATCTTAGATTTATAGGAAATCATAGTTATAAATCATTCCCCATGCCCCATGCCCAATACTTCTCTACGAGAGGCTGCGCCAACGGCTACGCTCAGTACAAGTGCCCCATGCCCAATGCCCTTTTCAATCAAACTTGCGACAAAAGACGAACATAGCCAGAAATTCTTATGAAAACACAAACTGCCAAACTCCTTGACGGTAAAGCTTTAGCTGCAAAAATTCAGCAAGAACTTTCTGTTGCCATTACCGAATTACAGCCAGAAGTTGGAAGGCCTCCTGGCTTAGCAGTGCTGATGGTTGGCGATAACCCAGCTTCAGCTGCCTATGTACGCAATAAGGAAAAAGCCTGCGCTAAAGTTGGTATAGCCTCTTTTGGCAAGCATTTTCCCGCCCAAACTACCCAAGGGGAATTAGAAGAAGTTATTACTGCACTCAATCACGATGAACGGGTGGATGGCATTCTCGTACAGCTACCCTTACCTAACCATTTGGATGCTGTTAGCTTGTTACATCAAATCGATCCCGATAAAGATGCTGATGGGCTGCACCCAGTTAATTTGGGGCGACTAGTACGGGGAGAAACAGGTTTACGTAGCTGTACCCCTGCTGGCGTGATGCGGCTTTTAGAAGAATATGAAATTCCTTTGCAAGGAAAGCAGGCGGTAGTAGTAGGACGTAGTATTTTAGTGGGTAAGCCAATGGCGTTAATGCTGTTAGAAGCTGATGCTACGGTCACCATTGCTCATTCGCGATCGCACGATCTCAAAGCGATCGCTCAAAATGCTGATATTCTGATTGCAGCAGCAGGTCGTCCCGGACTAATCTCTGCTGATATGGTAAAACCGGGCGCTGTTGTGGTAGATGTGGGAATGAATAGGGTCACTGATACCAGTGGCAAAAGTCGTCTAGTTGGCGATGTCGATTTGGAATCAACTGCTGCTGTAGCAGGATTTATCACCCCAGTTCCTGGAGGTGTTGGGCCAATGACCGTCGCCTTGTTGTTGCAAAATACATTTGCTAGCTATTCTAGGGCAGTAAAAAAGTGAGAGTTATGAGTTAAGAGTTATGAGTTAAGAGTGATGAGTTAAAAGTTATGAGTTATATTCTCAACTCCCAACTCCTAATTCTTAACTCTTAACTCCCAACTCCCCATTTTTTGAGTCCCACAGCAACTTAAAATTGTGACGTATAAGACGAAAATCACAAAATGTCAGGAATTGAAGAATGGTAGCAACTGATAAGTTTCAAAAGACACCACCAGAGGAAGCTAACTTTAACCTAGCAGCCTATCTCAAAGAACGTCAAAAGCTTTGTGATACCGCTTTAGATCGGGCTATTCCCGTCGTTTATCCAGAAACAATTTATGAGTCGATGCGCTACTCATTATTAGCTGGAGGTAAGCGTGTACGCCCAGTTCTCTGCCTTGCTAGCTGTGAAATGATGGGTGGCACCATCGAAATGGCTATGCCAACAGCTTGTGCGGTAGAAATGATCCACACAATGTCTTTGATTCATGATGACCTTCCGTCAATGGATAATGACGATTACCGCCGCGGAAAGCTAACGAATCATAAGGTTTATGGCGAAGATGTGGCAATTTTAGCTGGAGATGGTTTGTTGGCTCTGGCTTTTGAATATGTTGCCCTTCATACTCCTGCAAGTGTTCCCAGAGACCGAGTTTTGCAAGTAGTTGTCCGTCTTGGTCGCGCTCTGGGGGCAGCTGGTTTAGTCGGCGGTCAAGTTGTGGATTTAGAATGTGAAGGTAAATCAGATATTTCTCTAGAAACGCTGAATTTCATTCACGAACACAAAACAGCTGCCCTTTTGGAAGCTTGTGTAGTTTGTGGCGGGATCGTAGCCGGGGCCTCATCTGAAGATGTGCAACGACTCAGCCGTTATGCTCAAAATATTGGGCTAGCATTTCAGATCGTAGATGATATTCTGGATATCACTGCTACCCAAGAGCAACTAGGCAAAACAGCCGGCAAAGACGAAAAAGCTAAGAAAGTTACTTATCCCAGCCTTTGGGGAATCGAGCAATCCCGCTCAAAAGCCCAAGAGCTAATTAAAGCAGCTTGCGCGGAATTAGAAACATTTGGGGAAAGAGCCAAGCCACTCCAAGCGATCGCTCATTTTATCATCAGTCGCAATAACTAGTACAAAAAGGCAAAAAGCAAGAGGCAACTTTTTGTCTATTTTTAACCGTCGGGTTATTTCCACCCGATGTACTAGGTTAATTTAAGATTTTGGGTTGAATCTAAATGTTTCCTCAACCAACAACTGCTGCTCTTATCACTAACCTAATCACAATACCATGCAGGATATAGGCAACATTTTAGATAACAGGGTGCTGCTGGTTGCTCTGGTAGCTTGTTTTATCGCTCAAGCATTAAAACTCATAATCGAGATTGTCAAAAATCGCAAGCTGAATGTGCGTGTTTTAGTCACAACCGGAGGTATGCCCAGTGCCCACTCAGCTTTAGTTACGGCTCTAGCTGCTGGTGTAGGGCAAACTCTTGGTTGGGCGTCTCCCGATTTTGCGGTGGCAATGGTTTTTGCCATCATCGTTATGTACGATGCAGCCGGAGTTCGCCAAGCGGCTGGCAAGCAAGCTCGCATTCTCAATCAAATGATTGATGAATTATTTCATGAAAAACCAGACTTTAGCCAAGACCGCCTTAAGGAATTACTTGGACATACACCAGTTCAGGTAATAGCTGGCTCAGCTTTGGGTATAACCGTTTATTGGTTAGCTAGGTCTGCTTATTAAAGAAGAATGCAGTATTGAGAATACAGAATTCAGCAATTTTTTAGTGGGTAATTTAGACCCGCTACTTTATTGTTGCCATTAAATTGTACTTTTAAGTCGAAGCAAGCTAGCAAGAGCATCTGGTAGAGAAGATTTAGTGAGGAGCTTCAACCTGATAACTTCACCGCCACTCGTACAGACTTCAGTACGAATTCACCAATCCTGGCTCCTGAATTCTTTGTTCTTACAATCCCACGGTTGAGCGTAACAAAATCACCTTACGGCTATTTACGATACTGGCAACAAAACCGCGATCGTTTAGCTTTTGTAATGTGTTGTATGCTTCACTTTGGTTAGTAGTATAAACTGCCAGCAAGTATGGGCGTTGCCCATAAGAAGCAAAACCCACGTTACCTCCCACCACTTGCTGTACGCTAGTTGCTATTTCTGGTCGATTGTAATAATCTACCAACACCGCATAACCCTCTCCTAACGCTTGAGGATTATAGGTGACTCTCTGCTGCTGAAGTGGCTGTGCTTGTACAACATCTGGTGCTGTCGGCCGAGTAGTAATGATGGCAGACAAACCAACAATATTACTGACATACCTTGCCCAGCGATTGGCATCATCAATTTGATTAAAGCCCCCGATGCGCGTCACAGTTTCGTTGAGATATTGGCAGGTGATAGTCTTGAGTTCAGGCGGTAGGGCACTACGCAACTGCTTTTGATTTTCTGACGTAGGACTAACTACTAATAAAAGATATTCTCCTGCATTCGGTGGTTGACAATTGGGAATGGCTTGTTGGGCAGAGACAGAACTCATGCCACCAATCAACCCAGCGTAAGCGAAGCTCGTCGTAGACATCGCTAATCCTAAAACACTTGGTATCTGAAATCTCAGCACAAAAGTTATATAGATAAATTATGGTGTCATCAAAGATTTTATAAAGAAAAATGCGAAATGGGCATAGGGTATGGGGCATGGGGCATGGGGAGCAGGGAGCAGGGGGAGCAGAGGGGCAGGGGAGGCAGGGGAGGCAGGGGAGGCAGAGGGGCAGAGGAGAATAATTAAAAATCAATGCCTTTCCCTTTCCCCTTTCCCCTTTTCCCTTTCCCCTTTCCCCTTTCCCCTTTCCCCTTGTCTCCTTGTCCTCTTCCCATGCCTAATGCCCAATGCCCCATACCCAATTCCTAAGACACAGTAGCCAAAGATGCTAGAGCATCAGGTATTTCCTCACAAGGAGCTTGGAATTCTCCTGTGATAACGTACTCTAAACGCAACTTTAACCAAGTAATAAATTGGGGATTAGTGGAAATAATTGCCACTGCTGGCTGGGGACACTTTGCTTTTATTTCTGCAAACTGGGGCGCTTCTAAGAAAGCGGGTTGCTCAATTAGCCAAAAATCAATTTGTTTTTCTTGTTCGTGGTAATGACGGGTACGTTCTTTGAGAACTTCCTCTATCGGTTCTTCTTCGAGGATAAAACGTTGACTGGCCAAAACGTAATGATATGTTTGCATTTTCATCCTTTGCTTGTTATGGAAATAATTTCAGGGCACAGTCCTACACACTGTACCCCTGAAAATTAACTTTTTTGGAACTTTTTGAACCAAGAACTGAAGGGACAAGCACTTCCTTGATTGTCTGCATTTGCCTTGCCACCAGATGTTAGCTTGGTCAAGAACAGACTATTGTCAAAGTAGTGTTCTAAGGAAATAATCTTTAAGTCATCGGTAACTTTTGCAATGCTCATGCCGATAATTTCCACCGTCTCTCCAGTAGGTGCATAGTCTTTGTATTGTCCGTTAAAATGTCCCCAATGCCGCCATTTAAATGTTACATTCGGTGGCCCTGAGAAAACTTCCAGCACTTCCCAAGGAAATCCTTTGGGAAATGTTGTGTGGAAGAGTTTTGCCGATGATTCAAAGCTTTCTTCTGAAGCTTTGTAGTGTTCTGAATCAGGCATAAATAGATTGTAAGTACCTTGGGCTGATAAATCTGCCGCTGTATAGTCCACTCCGCCATTAGTACTGAGGCGAAACTTATCATTCACAATAGATAACCACTGTTCTGGGTTAGCTTTAAAGGATACTTCCATCTCGAAGGTTCGCACCAAGTTTTGCACGATCGCTTCTAGTGTACCTTCTAAGTGATTGCGGGTACTTTCTTGAGCCAGATTTTCTTTGGAGCGAGAATAATCTGGTGGTGTCTGATAGCGCCACTCAGTATCAATACTTTCTGTTATCACTCGATCGCGATCCTGTACCCAAAGCGGCAGGTTGTTAGACTGTGTTGCGCTCATAGAATTTTTTAGTTGAAGATTGATTTCTAGATTTCGCAGTTACAACCCCTCTGGGGGAGAGCAGGGGGAGCAGGGGAGGCAGAGGGGCAGAGGAGAATAATTAAAAATCAATGCCTTTCCCCTTTTCCCTTTCCCCTTTCCCCTTTCCCCTTTCCATGCCCTATGCCCCATGCCCTATTATCGCTTCTTTCATCTCCCGAACTGCTCGTTCTATACCTACTAAGGCTGCCCGACTGATGATGGTATGACCGATGTTCAGTTCTTCCATGCCAGCAAGCGCAGCCACTGGGTAGACGTTCCAGTAGGTGAGTCCATGTCCGGCGTTGACTCGCAGTCCGGCTTGAATCGCTTGTTCGCACCCTTTCGCTAATACGGCTAATTCTCGGTGGCGAGTTGTTTCATCCTTAGCCTCAGCGTATTGTCCGGTGTGCAATTCAATAAATTTAGCCTGCACCTTGACAGATGCTTCGATTTGTGCTGGCTCGGCGTCGATAAATAAACTAACTGGAATGCCAGCGCCTTGCAATTTATCAACGATCTCACCTATTCTAGCAATTTGCCCAACGATATCTAGTCCGCCTTCTGTTGTGACTTCTTCGCGTTTTTCGGGGACTAAAGTTACATAATCTGGTTTGATGTCAAGGGCGATCGCTAACATTTCATCTGTAGCGGCCATCTCTAAATTTAAGTGAGTTCTCACTGTTTGTCTTAAGATTCGCACATCCCTGTCTTGGATATGCCGTCTATCTTCTCGCAGATGCACTGTAATTCCATCTGCACCTCCTAATTCTGCCAGCACCGCCGCCGCTACGGGGTCTGGTTCCACCGTCCGCCGTGCTTGCCGGATGGTGGCAATGTGGTCAATGTTAACGCCAAGTGTGGGCACCCCAAAATTCTCCCAAATTACAGTCCTCAGAAATTGATTTTACCGGAAATAATAGGAGTTTAGCCTTTTGGCTATGGATGCCAGAGATCAGAAATGCGCTGTCTGCAACGGGTTATACTGTTTCACTTTAAACTTGATACAAATACCTTGGTAAGGGCGCACAGCTGTAAAAGCCCCTACGGTAGATTTATATGTATCAAGATTTTCGTGAAATGGTATTACGCCTACGCTCAAAATCACACTGAGTTAGCTAAACCTTATATTTGGGCAAACTAGTTGAAATAAATAGCTGATTTCAAGAGACTCAATCAAGCATGAATACAGCAGTTAAACATATATCTCAGATTCTAAACTATCAAATTAGCGAGCAACTTTATACGAGCTTTAGAACGTTAGTTTACCGTGGAATTCGAGAAGACGATCGACTTCCGGTGATTATTAAACTGCTTCATCAGGAGTATCCTACCTTCAGCGAACTTCTCCAGTTTCGCAATCAGTATACTATTGCCAAAAATATTGACCTCCCAAGTATTGTTCGTCCCTACAGCTTAGAACCCTACGGCAACAGCTATGCTTTGGTAATGGAGGATTTCGGGGGTATTTCTCTGAGGGAATGGATGAAAACAGCAATGGAGAGTAATCCAAATTTCTTGGAAGAGTTTTTAGATATTGCGATCGCTTTGAGTGAAATTCTCGACGGACTTTATCGACATCGAACGATCCACAAAGACATCAAGCCTGCCAACATTCTCATTAACCCAGAAACTAAGGAAGTCAAGTTAATAGATTTTAGCATTGCCTCACTTTTGCCCAGAGAAACCCAGGAAATTCAGAATCCTAATGTCTTAGAAGGTACTCTTGTCTACCTTTCCCCCGAACAAACCGGACGAATGAATCGCTCAATTGACTACCGCAGCGATTACTACTCGCTGGGAATTACATTTTATGAATTACTGACTGGGCAGCTACCTTTTGAGTCTAACGATGCGATGGAGTTGGTTCACTGTCACATCGCCAAACAGCCGCCAAGTTTGGGCAGGGGGGCAGGGGGCAGGGAGCAGAGGGGAGAAGTTCCTCCAGTTCTGTGTGATATTGTGATGAAATTGATGGCGAAGAATGCTGAACAACGCTATCAGAGTGCATTAGGGCTGAAATACGATCTAGAAGTTTGTCGGCGTCAACTGCAAGAAACTGGAAAGATTGAAAGATTTGAATTAGCTAAGCGAGACATTTGCGATCGCTTTATCATCCCTGAAAAGCTCTACGGTCGGCAACCTGAAGTAGAAACTTTATTGAATGCATTTGAGAGAGTCAGTTGGGGAAGCACTGAGATTATGTTAGTAGCAGGCTTCTCTGGAATTGGCAAAACTGCTGTGGTTAACGAAGTCCACAAGCCAATTGTCCGACAGCGCGGTTATTTCATTAAAGGTAAATTTGACCAATTCCAGCGCAATATCCCTTTCTCTGCGTTTGTGCAAGCCTTTCGAGATTTGATAACACAACTGCTCAGTGAAACTGACACTCAACTAGAACAGTGGAAGTCTAAGCTTCTCAAAGCCTTGGGTGAAAACGGACAAGTGATGATTGAGGTAATTCCAGAACTGGAGAGTCTGATTGGTAAACAGCCTCCTGCGCCAGAACTCTCACCAAGTGCAGCACAAAATCGCTTCAATTTGCTGTTCTTGAAGTTCACTCAAGTGTTCACTGTGCCAGAACATCCCTTGGTAATCTTCATTGATGATTTGCAGTGGGCGGATTCGGCTTCATTAAAATTAATGCACTTGTTGATGAGTGAAGCTGACATCAGCTATCTACTATTAATCGGTGCCTACCGCGATAACGAAGTCAACCCAGTACATCCGCTGGTACTGACTTTAGATGAAATCCAGAAGTTAGGCGCTACAGTCAATACGATTACTTTAGATCCCCTCAACGAAATATCCGTCAATCATTTGGTTGCAGACACGTTGAGTTGTTCTCTGGAGTTAGCGATACCGTTAACAAACTTGGTATTAAGTAAAACCAAAGGCAATCCCTTCTTCTGCACCCAGTTTCTCAAAGCGCTACATCAAGATCGACTAATTACATTTAATTTTGAGGGTGGCTATTGGGAATGCGATCTTGCTCAGGTGCGATCGCTCTCTCTGACTGATGATGTAGTCGAATTCATGGCAATTCAACTCCAAAAGTTGCCAACACAGACTCAAGAAGTTTTGAAGTTAGCCGCTTGTATAGGCAACCAATTTGATTTGATGACTCTGGCAATAGTCCATGAAAAATCCCAGATGGAAACAGCCACCGACTTTTGGAAAGCTGTGCAGGAAGGTTTAATTATTCCCATCAATGAAGTCTACAAATTTTATCAAGAGGAGTCGGAATTTAGAATTTCAAATTCTGAATTTCAGCATGACAATTATCATAATTGCTCGTACAAATTCCTGCACGATCGCGTCCAGCAAGCTGCTTATTCGCTGATTCCTGAATCTCAAAAGCAAGCTACTCATTTAAAAATTGGACGATTGTTGTTGAAATCTACACCAGCAGAGGCTATTGAAGCAAACATTTTTGATATTGTTAATCAGTTCAATGAGGGAATTGACATAATTGATGAACAATCCCAAAAATATGAACTCGCTCAACTAAATTTCATTGCTGGTAAGAAGGCAAAAGCTTCTACTGCCTATAAAGCATCTGTGAAGTATTTCACTTTTGCCAGAGGTTTGCTCGGTGAAGATAGTTGGGAAACTCATTACAAACTCACTTTTAATTTATATAGAGAATGTGGAGAGTGTGAATACTTAATTGGCAATTTTAACCAAACAGAAAAGCTGTTTGAAATTGCCTTAAATCATAGTCATGACAAATTTGAACAGGCAGATATTTATGCCATTCAGATGTATCTGAAAATGACTCAGGGCGAAAATATCGAAGCTAGTATTCAAGCTGGACTGAAAGCTTTAAGCATCATGGGAATGCATTTGCCTGTCACTTCTGAAGAACAGCAAGCTGCTATCGAAACTGAAGAAGCAGAATTAAAAGCTCAACTGGCAACGATTCGCCCAGCAGATTTATTTGATTTGCCTGAGATGACAGATCCAGTTCACAAGGTTTGCATGAGTCTTTTAGCTGACGTTTGGGCTGCTGCTTATATGGGAGGACATCAAAACCTGAGTTGTCTGATTCCTCTATTAATGATTAATATATCCTTGAGTTATGGCAATGCCGAAAGCTCTGGTTTTGCTTATTGTCTGTATGGAATGGGTCTAGCAAATCAAGGAAATTATCAAACTGCCTATGAGTTTGGAAAGTTAGCATTAAAACTCGATCGCCACTTCAATAGCACCCAATTTATTTTTAAGACAAATAACATTTTTGCCCACACGATTAACCCGTATAATCAGCATTTAAAAACAAATTTGCCGATTTCCCAGCAATCATTCCAAGTCTGCCAAGAAAATGGAAATTTGGTGTTTGGTGTCTGGGCAGTTTCGTTTTACATTTGGGCAATGTTAATTAAAGGCGATCGCTTATCAGATGTCTATGCCGAAACTGAGAAATATCTGGGCTACGTACAACAAGTTAACGATCCCAATATGCTGTATGCCTTTACTTTACAGCGGCAGTTTCTCCTAAACTTACAAGGTGTCTCGAACAACTCTGATTTCTGGGATAATAACAATGAGCAAGATATTCCTTACATAGAAGTTTGGAGACAAAAGCAAAATTTTGAGCATGGAATTAACTGGTACTGTTTTCTCAAAATTCAATTATCCTACCTTTATGGCCGCTATATAGATGCTATTCAAGCGGCAGAAGAAGCTAAGAAAACTTTACCTACTAACTCTGGTTTCTTTCCAATTATTCAATATCATTTCTATTATCCATTGACTCTGGCAGCAGTTTATCCCTATGCGACATCAGATGAGAAAAAGCAGTATTGGGAAATTATGCAAGAGCATCAACAAATCCAGAAAAACTGGGCGAATAGTTGCCCGAAAAACTTTCTGCATAGATATCTATTGTTATCTGCGGAAATGGCAAGAATTTCTGGCAAGTATATGAACGCCATCGAATTATACGATCGCGCCATTGCCAAAGCTAAGAATAATGAATACCTGAACGAAGAAGCACTTGCCAATGAACTCGCAGCCAAGTTTTATTTAGAATGGGGCAAAGAACGCATTGCCCAAGAATATTTGATTGATGCATACTATTGCTACGCTCGTTGGGATGCTAAAGCAAAAATTGATGACTTAGAACAGCGCTATCCGCGACTCCTAGCTCCGATTTTAGAACAAACGCGTTCACGAAGTGACTCTCAAAGAGTATCGCCGCTTGCGCCCAATGACACCATCGCAAACAATGATAACTTTTCTACATTGCATCCCAGCTTCAGCAAATCGGTAACTTCTAGTAGCAATATCTCATTGATGCTAGATTTGACAACAGTTCTCAAAGCCTCTCAGACACTATCTGGTGAAATTGAACTAGAAAAATTACTTACTAAACTGCTTTCTGTAGTAATTGAAAATGCAGGCGCAGACAAGTGTGTATTGTTATTGCTCAAAGAAGATAGATTAGTCGTTGAGGCGACTGCTGAAGTTGGGCAGCAATCAACCGTCCTGCAATCAGTTCCTATTGATGATAGCCCAGAGGTTCCCCGTAGCCTAATTTACGCCGTCAAACGCAATCTGCAACCTAGCGTCATTATTGATACAGCAATGTATTCGACGCTACTCGCCGATCCCTATATCATGCGTCAGCAGCCCAAAAGCCTGCTGTGTATGCCGATTATCCACCAAGGCAAACTATTGGGGATTTTGTATCTAGAGAATAATCTGACTACTGGGGCATTTACAAGCGATCGCGTGGAAATCCTCAATTTATTATGTACTCAAGCTGCAATCTCCCTGGAAAATGCCAGATTGTATCAACAGGCACAAGAAGCATTCAAAAACCTTGGGCAAACCGAACAATTTTTGCGGTTAATTATTGATAATATTCCCCAGTCTGTTTTCTGGAAAGATCGCAATAGCATTTATTTAGGCTGTAACCACAAATTTGCTGAGACTGTGGGTTTAGAAGTACCAGAGAATATTATCGGTAAAACCGACTATCAATTTCCCTCGTCTGACGAACACTCGGATTACTATGTAGAATGCGATCGCCGCATCATGGAGTCCGGACAAGCTGAACTCAACATTATTGAAACATTGTTGCAACCAGACGGAAAACAAATCTGGTCGAATACAAATAAGATTCCGCTACGAGATCGAGACGGAAATGTTTTTGGCATCCTTGGCACAAGTGAAGATATAACCGAACGCCAGCAAGCAGAACAATTGCTGCAACAGCAAAAGCAACAATTAGAACAAGCATTGCAAGAACTCCAAACAATGCAATTGCAATTAGTTCAGAATGAAAAAATGTCTGCTCTGGGGAATTTGGTAGCGGGTGTTGCTCATGAAATCAACAATCCTATTAGCTTTATTGCCGGTAACATTGAGCCAGCTAAGGATTATGTTAAAGAATTGTTTGGGCTAATTAACCTTTACCAAGAAAAATTTCCCCGCCCCGGTTCAGAAATTGAAGACGAAATTGATGCGATGGATTTAAATTATTTACGGGAAGATTTGCCGAAATTACTCGACTCGATGAAATTAGGTGTTAGCCGTATCCGCAGTATCAGTAATAGTCTGCGAACTTTCTCTAGAGCCGATCGCGATTATAAAGTTCCCTTTGATGTTCACGAAGGTATTGATAGCACTATTTTGATTCTCAGACACCGTTTGAAAGCTAACGAAAATCATCCGGGAATTGAAATAGTCAAAGATTATGGTCAATTACCTTTAGTGGAATGTTTTGCTGGGCAACTCAATCAAGTGTTTATGAATTTGTTAGCAAATGCCATTGATGCACTTGAAGAATATAATACAGGGCGGAGCTTAGAAGAGATTTTAGCTAATCCCAATTGCATTACCATTCAAACGCGTGTAGCAGATTCAGGCAATCAGATTGCGATTAAGATTGCTGACAATGGTGTGGGGATGTCACCAGAAGTTAAACAAAAAGTATTTGACCATCTTTTTACTACTAAACCTGTAGGCAAAGGTACGGGATTGGGATTAGCGATCGCTCGTCAAATTATAGTAGAAGGACATGGCGGTTCGCTCTCCTGCACTTCCGAACTTGGACGAGGGACAGAGTTTGTCATTAAAATTTCTACTCAACAAAGTTAAAAAGTCAGGAGGCAGGAGTAATACCAATACTGCACGCTTTGTGGATTTTTAACTCGGAATTGGATTTGGGGAAAAGGTTAAAGGGTAAAGGTTAAAGGTTTTTTCTTTCCCCTTTCCCCAAAACCCGACAAGTATTGGGAGTAATACTTCTTTCCTCCTGTCTTCTTTGTCAAAAATCATCTTTGTTTGACATTTTTACTTTGGCATTTTATTTTGAACTTGGAGACAAGCAAGGATGATACTCAAATTATTCAAAGCCTGGTTGAAAATCAACCCGCAAAAGTTTGGTAAAAATCAAAAAAATTACTTTTCATTGAAATGGCGATCGCGAAATCTCCTGTTATTATCACTTGTAATAATGCTGTCCATTAGTATTAGCGCTACCGCGATCGCTAGTTACAACTTTGTTAAAGGATTATTGCTCGACAGTCTCAAGCAGCAAGCACTGTTAAAAGCACAACAAGGTGAGGATGATATTGATAACTGGTTAGCGATTCGCAAGACAGAAATCAAGACCTTGGCAAACTCCGGTGTGGTGCGATCGCTAGATTGGTCATTGATGGAACCTTACTTGCAATCTGAGTTAAAGCGGCTGCAAACGTTTTTGCTCATGGCCTTCGCTACACCAGATGCTGTATTAATGAATACTCCAGGAGATCGTCTCGACGTTCGAGACCGAGAATTTTTTCAGCGGAGTATAGTAGGTGAAACAATAGCAGCCGATCCAATTATTGGACGCACAACCAAACAGTTACAAGTTCAAATTAGTTCGCCAGTTCCTAGTAAAACAGGCACAAAACCAGCAGGTGTGTTGATGGGAGGAATTCCGATTAATCGAGTAATTGAAGTAGTTAGCAATTTACAGCAAGGCAAGGGTAGCTATGCCTTTGCGCTCAATTCTCAAGGAGTTCCCATCGTCCATCCCGACACGCGACTAATTGGCACGCCTGAAAGAGCCGCCCAGAGTTTCCTCAACTCTCCCAATCCCCGGTTAGCTGAAATTGCCAAAAAAATGGTAGCTAAACGCACAAATATTGAATTAGCTCAAGTAGATGGCAAATGGAACTATGTTGCTTACACGCCGCTGAGAGAGGCAAATTGGTCGATCGCTTTGATTGTGCCACAAGAAAATATTGAATCCCCATTGCAAGCATTGAATATCTTGGCTACAGTTTTGGGAGGATTGCTGCTGGTTGGGTTGATTAGTGCATGGCGACAATTGCAACTATACGAAGAAATTCGGGAACGCGCCTTGATTTCCAGCCACCAGGCGCAGCAACTCAGCAAAACCCTCAGAGAATTGCAAAATACTCAAGCTCAACTCATTCACTCAGAAAAAATGTCTAGCTTGGGACAATTAGTGGCTGGGGTGGCACACGAAATCAATAATCCGGCGAATTTTATTCATGCTAACCTCAACCATGCCAGCGAATACACCGAAAGCATCCTAGATTTGCTCAAACTTTATCAACAAACCTATCCAAATTCAACACCAGAAATTAGCGAACTCGCACAAGACCTTGATATTGAGTTTTTGGCAGAAGATTTACCCAAGCTCATGACATCTATGCAAGTGGGAACCAAGCGCATTCGTCAAATTGTGCTGTCTCTGCGTAACTTCTCTCGTCTCGATGAAGCAGACATGAAATTGGTAGATATTCATGAAGGATTAGACAACACTTTGATGGTTCTCAATCATCGCCTGACAGCCACATCCGAACGCCCAGAAATTCAAATTATTAAAAAATACGGCGATTTACCCGAAGTAGAATGTTATGCAGGGCAACTCAATCAGGTGTTTATGAATGTTTTGGTAAATGCCATTGATGCACTAGAAGCAGCCAGCGAAGAACGCAATTTTGAGGCTCTTAAAAGTAATCCCAATCATATTAGAATTCAAACCCAACTTGACAAGTTAGCTCAGAGCGCGATCGTTCAAATTTATGATAATGGTATTGGCATGGGCGAGGAGGTCAAGCAACGAGTATTCGACCACATGTTTACTACTAAACCTGTAGGTAAAGGAATTGGATTAGGAATGGCGATCGCCTATCAAATTGTCGTAGAAAAACATGCAGGAAGTATTGAAGTTGATTCGACTCCAGGATGCCAGACAGAGTTTACCATCCGTATTCCTTTAACAAGTAAAAAGTAATTGTTAAAAATAAGAATTCAGCGATCGCTGAAAGATAGAGGTGTCAAGCTTGGTATCCCGACAAATTTTTGTACGTCATGTAATTGGCAAGGGTTATATACTTAAAGAAAGTTGATTCATAATTTAAATTTCCCGTAGGAATTCCAAATAAAAAACATTCAACTTTTCTTGTGGGGTGGGCGTCTCGCCCGCCCGTAAGCAAGAGCGGACAATATGTCCACCCCGGAAGATTGTAAAATTTATTTCTTGGTAATTCCGTACACAACAGCTAAGACATCAACTCTCTGAGGTGATATGCTTTTAAAACTGCAACAAATTGTTGTTAAACCCGGTCAACAAATGTTACTCCAAGACATAAGTTGGCAGCAGTTAGAAAATATTTTAGAAGAAATGGGAGAAAGGCGTGCGGCACGCATTTCTTATAGTGATGGTTGGTTAGAAATTATGGTTCCTCTACCAGAACACGAAAAAGATAAAGAATATATTGGTGATTTAGTCAAAATTTTATTAGAAACACTACAAATTGATTTTGAACCTTTTGGTTCTACAACACTTAAAAATGAGCGAATGCGCCAAGCAGTAGAACCAGATACTAGTTTTTATATTCAAAATCAAGCTGCTGTAATTGGCAAAAACCGCATAGATTTAAATATAGATCCGCCCCCAGATTTAGCAATTGAGATTGATATTACTTCTCGCAGCCGATTTGATAATTATGCAATTTTGGGAGTTCCTGAACTGTGGCGACATACACGAAAAGGTTTAGAAATTTGTTTGTTACAAGAAGGAAAATATATTAAATCTGAATCTAGCCCTAATTTTCCTAATATCCCAATTGTTGAATTAGTGAATGAATATGTGCAGCAGTGTTTAACAATTGGCAGAAGTCAAGCTATGCGTAACTTTAGAAATTGGGTTAAAGATAATTTATAGACATTCTGAATTATTATTCAACACTTTTTGAAAAAGGCGATCGCTCATGACTACCGAAAACAATCCAGCAACGATTGTAGACTGGGAACACCCCACACCACCCACAGATTTAATTTTTGATGATGGGGAACCTTTGGAATCAAATCGACATCGTATTGCGATGAATGTGTTGATTCGGTCATTGCAACAAGCTTGGGGCGATCGCAATGATTTCTTCGCTGGTGGTAATATGTTTATTTATTACAGCAGCGCCCAAGTACGTAACCAAGATTTCCGCGGCCCCGATTTCTTTGCTGTCTTGAATGTGGACGGGACTAATTCTCGGCAAGGTTGGGTAGTGTGGGAAGAAAACGGTCGTTATCCTGATGTAATTGTAGAATTAATGTCACCATCCACAGCCAAAATAGATAAAACTGTTAAGAAAGACCTTTACGAACAAACTTTTCATACGTCAGATTATTTTGTCTACGATCCCTTTGACCCGAATTCTTTGCAAGGATGGCATTTAGATGGTAATCAGCAAATATTTTAATCGATACATTACTAACAGAATTTACCGCAAATTAAGTTGAACAATTATCATCAAAGCTGATTTTCTTACGCATAAGTAGTGACTGTTGACTGTTAAGTCAACAGTCATCAACCATTAGTCAATAATCATCTTTTGATAGCGCCCTAGCGCAATTAAAGGAAAGTATTGTTGATACATGTGATACTTGAGATAAAAATGGCTTGGGAAGCCAGTACCTGTGAAGTCTGCCTCAAACCAAGTACCATCCGGTTGTTGAGTTGCCACAAGGTAGTTAATTCCGCGTTCAATGGCTTCAAGGGCTAATTTACCAGTTGCCTCACCTGCTGCCAACAGGCCAATTAAAGCCCAAGCAGTTTGAGATGCAGTACTGCGCCCTTTTCCTTTAAGGCTGGGATTGTCGTAGCTGCGGCAAGTTTCGCCCCAACCACCATCTGGGTTTTGACATCCCGCTAACCAAGCAGCACCCCGTTCTATATTGAGCTTATACTTTTGAGGATCGATCGACGCCAGAGCTGATAAAACGCCACTCGTCCCGTAGATGTAATTTACACCCCAACGCCCAAACCAACAACCTTCTGTTTCTTGTTCGTTTAAAAGATAAGTGAGCGCCCGCTCAAGGTTACGCGGTTCAATTGACAAACCGCAATCACCCAGCATTTCTACTACCCTAGCGGTAACATCTGCGGTGTTTGGATCGATCATCGCTTTCAAGTCTCCATAGGGGATGGAGTTAAGCCAATCTTGGTCGTTGTCCAAATCAAAAGCAGCCCAACCGCCTGGTTTACACTGCATAGATGCAATCCATTTTAAGGCACGAGCGATCGCAGCCTGCTTGTTTTTTTCATTAGGCAGTTTCGCTTGATGCAGCGCCATCACCACCACAGCCGAGTCATCGACATCGGGATAAAAGCGATTCTCAAACTCAAACGCCCAAGCCCCCGGTTTTCCCTGGCGATTTTTGACGGCCCAATCTCCGTAGTCTAAAATTTGCTTTTGCAGCAACCATTCGCCAGCTCGTACCACAGCCTGATGATCTGATGCAAAACCAGAATCTACCAAAGCACGCATCGCCCAAGCTGTGTCCCAAATGGGTGAAATACAAGGCTGTACTCGGTAGCAGTCCTCTGTTTCAATCGCAAAATTGTCAATTGCCCCTAACCCTCGTTCCACAATGGGGTCGTTTTGGTCATAATCCAAACACCGCAAAGCCAGCATGGAATTGAGCATCGCCGGAATAATTCCGCCCCAGTCGCCTGTAGCTTCTTGCCGTTCTAAAACCCACTTTTCGGCAGCTTTGATGCCTTCTTCCCGGAAAGGGACTAAATTTAGGCGTTCTGCCAACTTGAAAGCATCATCCAAGGTGAGGAATAAATCTGTCCAATCGTTCTTTTTGGGTAACTCCCACTGGACTCGATCCACACCTTCAACGTATAGTTCATCTAGGTTGATACCTTGGTCGGTGAGAAAAATCGGTTTGCGATCGCATACAATCAACAACGGTACAGTGCTGGAACGCGCCCAACTAGACATCTCGTAAATATTCACCGGGAAAGCTTCCGGCAACAGCATTATCCAAGGTGGTAGCGAAGGAATACCGCGCCAGTTGTAACAGCCAATCAAAGCTAAGTGCAACTTGGTAAAAATCCGAGTTTTGCTAATACCACCGCGTTCGAGAATAAACCTTCGCGCCCGAACCAGCGCCGGATCGCTTGCTGGCACACCCAACAGTCTCAGCGCCATATAGGCTTCAACTGAGGTACTAAGTTCTCCGCCATCACCATAGAAAAGCTCCCAGCCGCCATGCTCCCGTTGTTCTTGACGCAGGTAGGCTGCTACTTTGTGCAAAGGTCTTTTTTGGTCTGTTCCCCAAATCTTATGCAAAAGCACGACTTCGGCAGTGATGGTGACATTAGATTCCAACTCTGCCCACCAGTAACCTGCCGGATTTTGAATTGAAAGCAGATATTCTTGGCTAGCTGCGATCGCTTGGGCGACTTGCTTGACTTTTACCCTGTCTTGTGTTTGCATCAAAAACCGTTCAACCTCAACACTCAACACTAGTTAACAACACGGCAATGCAGGTGAAAAAAATTATTTTCCTCTATCAGTAGACATAGTATTCTGTCTTGAGTCACTGAGAATTTGCAATAGGTCATGGGTGTAATTGTATTAGGATTGATGCTTTTATCCTTGGCAATTTGGTTAGGATTACTGTGTTTTCGGGGGCAGTTTTGGCGGTTAGACCAGCAACTAGAGGTAGAGAAGCTGCATACAACGTCTTTACAACCTACGGTTTGTGCGGTGGTTCCTGCGCGTAACGAAGCTGAATTACTGCCAATCAGCTTGCGATCGCTCTTACTCCAAGATTATCCTGGTTCTTTGCATGTGTTTTTAGTAGACGATCGCAGCACAGACGGTACAGCAAATTTCGCCGAAGGAGTCGCCTACGCTTTAGGTAAATCCGAGCAATTGCATATTATCTCAGGAGAACCACTACCTCCCGGTTGGTCGGGGAAACTTTGGGCAGTTGAGCAAGGTATCGAGAAGGCGAGTTTATTGACGCCTGACTATTATTTCCTTACCGATGCAGATATCGAACATGACGTGAGTAGTCTTTGGCGACTCGTTGCTAAAGCTGAGGAAGAAAATTTAGACTTAGTTTCAGTGATGGTGCGACTCAGATGTGAAAGCTTTTGGGAAAAATTATTGATTCCCGCCTTCGTCTTTTTCTTCCAAAAACTCTATCCCTTCCGCTGGGTAAATAATCCCAACCATCCCACAGCCGCTGCTGCTGGGGGTTCCATCCTGATTCGCAAACAAGCTTTAGAGCGAATTGGCGGTATTCAAACGATTCGCCAAGCTTTAATTGATGATTGCGCTTTGGCTAAGGCGGTTAAAAGAGGGACTGGGGACTGGGGACTGGAGACTGGGGAGATGGCTTCGCCAAGGACAGAGGAAAGATCCCTCCTTTTCCCTTTTCCCTTTTCCCTTTTCCCTACCCGAAGGGTTTTGCCCAATCCCCAATCATCAATCACCAGTACAGGGCGTATCTGGCTGGGATTGAGTACTTTAACTCGCAGTTTGCGCCCCTATAATTCCTTGGCGACGATTTGGAATATGGTTGCCCGTACTGCTTATACACAATTGAATTATTCTCCATTATTACTATTAGGAACTTTGCTAGGAATGAGCTTAATTTATTTAGTTCCACCTATAGGTTTGATTTTGGGTGTACTTTGGAATAATTGGGCGATCGCCTTTACAGCTTTATTCGCTTGGTTATTAATGACCTTGGCTTACTACCCGACAATTCGCTTTTATAAATGTTCTTTTTGGTTCGCCTTGAGTTTACCCGCGATCGCTTTTCTTTATACCCTAATGACTCTAGATTCTGCACTCCGTCACTGGCAAGGACGCGGCGGTAACTGGAAAGGAAGAGTATATCCCGCAAAATAAAAGTCAGCGAGAGTGGTTGATTCAAACAGTTATAATAACAGACAACCAATTCCAACTCTAGAATCTAGAATATGTTGTCCAAGCTTTTATCTTTAGCGAAAAATCTTAGGTATCAAAGTTGAAAAACAGATATGTTAAACTTAGAAAAAGAAGTTGAAATGCGTATTGATTTTGAAAATTTTTCAGATTATTTAGATAAATATTCTTCAATTTTGCAAGAAACAAAACCTTTATTTGATTTTATTAATAGTTATTATAAAAATACTATAATTGAAAATTTCAATGCTAAACAATTATCTGATTTTGCTCAAAAATTGTTAGATTATCAAGGCAATCGAATTGTTCACGAAGATAATATTAAATGTTTAACTTTAGCAAGAGATTTTGCACTTAGTACTGACCCAAAAAAAAGACAGAGATATTTATGTACGGTTGAGTACAAGAGAATACCTTTTGATGATGAAGATGAAATGACTGTCATAGCAAAAGTAAAAGTTACTGCCATTTCTGATAATTATTTAAAGTCAGTAGGTCTATATGTAAAAGAAGATTACGAATACTATTTGGCAGATCGAAGTTCTGAAGTAATGTATTATAAGTTTTATAAAACAGAACCTGAAACGGAAACAGACAGATTAATTCAATATGAATTAATCAAATAATTAACCTCCTTTAATTGTTAATGGTGCGTTAGCCTAATGCATCACACACCCTACATCTACTAAATTTACTAAAATTTTTATCGGAGATTAAAATGCATTTAAAAAATTTCAGTGTTACTGCAAATGACTAATAATAACGATAACAAAGAAAATAACCCAGCAACCGAATATGATTCACCTTAGAAAGATATTTTAACAGTATATTTTCCAGAGTTTATTCAATTCTTTTTCCCGGCGGCATATAACGAAATTGATTGGACACAGCAGCCAGAATTCTTAGACAAAGAACTACAAGAAGTAGTAGCAGATGCAGAAATTGGACGCCGTTTTGCCGATAAATTAGTAAAGTTATATCTCAAGAATGGTCAAGAAAAGTGGGTATTAGTCCATATCGAGGTACAGTCTCAAGAAGAGTCAGACTTTGCCGCTCGAATGTATACATATAATTATCGTATTTACGATAAATATAAGAGATCTGTAGCCTCGCTTGCTATTCTGGGAGACGAAAGAAAAAATTGGCGACCGTCACAATTTAGTTATAGTCTGTTTGGCTGTACGTTGAATTTCCAATTTCCAATTATTAAGTTGATAGATTATCAACCCCTATTATCTGAACTAGAAAACGATAACAACCCATTTGCAACAGTAGTTATAGCCCACTTAGCAGCATTAAATACTCGCAGTAATCGCAACGAACGGAAAGTCCAAAAACTGGTTTTGGCACGAAGATTGTATGAAAAAGGCTTTGAAGAACAAGATGTTTTGAATTTACTAGCTTTTGTGGATTGGATGTTAACTCTACCACCAGATTTGGAAGCAGAGTTTAAACTGGAAATACGACAACTTGAGGCGCAACGACGTATGAAATATGTAACTACTTTCGAGCGCGATGCTAGGCTGCAAGAAGCGTTATTGTTGGTAACGCGGCTACTAAATCGACGTTTAGGTAATATTGATAACGCATTAATTGACCGTGTACGTTCTTTATCTATTGGAGAGTTGGAAGCATTAGCCGAAGCATTACTTGATTTTACCTCAGTTACCGATCTAACTAATTGGTTATCACAAAGGCAGCAAAATTCGTAACTTAAATACGAGTATATATCACCAATCTTGCCCCCTTCCTCTAGTTGAGGCTGTTTGTTTAGTAGTGGTGGGGTCAACAGACAATGGTCGAGCTGCTTTCAACACAGCATCGAGCAAACCTGGAAACAGCATCTCTAAATCTTCACGCCGCAGGATATTAATGTGCTGCGTCCCTTCTTTACGTGTAAATACTACGCCCGATTCGCGTAAAATTTTAAAGTGATTGGACATGGTAGACTTGGCGATCGCAAAGTCAAACCTCGCACAGCATTGTTCCCCCTCACTCGCTAACAGCCGCACAATCTCTAACCGCACCGGGTCGCCCAATGCATACAACACTCCCGGCAAAGAAATATTTTTTCTATCTGGATGATAAAGGAATCTCATAGTTGCATTATCTCATCAAGTAGCATATATTTTTATTATTCGATATTATCGAATTATAGAATTAAATCAGGAAGGCAATTTATGTCATCCATTACAAATGTCACAGAAGCCACATTCAAGCAAGAAGTTTTGGAAAGTACAATTCCAGTGTTAGTGGACTTTTGGGCACCGTGGTGCGGCCCTTGTCGGATGGTGGCTCCGGTTGTAGACGAAGTGGCTACTGAATACCAAGGACAGGTAAAAGTAGTGAAACTGAATACAGATCAAAATCCTACTGTAGCCAGCCATTATGGAATTCGCAGCATTCCGACCTTGATGGTTTTCAAAGAGGGTCGGCAAGTCGATACTGTCGTGGGGGCAGTTCCGAAAACCACATTAAATAAGACCTTAGCACAGCATCTTTAATGTAGGTAAAGGGTATGGGGTATGGGGCATGGGGCATAGGGCATGGAAAAAGGGGTATGGTTCGACAAGCTCACCAACCGGGGAAAAGGGGAAAGATTAAATTTATTCCTTTTCCCTTTAACCTTTAACCTTTTCCCTTAGCGAAGCCATCTCCCCAGTACCCAGTCCTAGAGTAAATAAGCGGGGAAAGCCAAATGGACTTGAAATTGCATGGTAAATCCGCACTGGTAACTGGCTCAACGGCAGGCATTGGTTTTGCCATAGCCCAAGGGTTAGCCGAAGAGGGTGCATCGGTAATTGTTAACGGTCGATCTGAGGAAAGAGTAGCACAGGCGATCGCCAAAATTCAGCAAACTATCCCCGAAGCGAAAGTTTCTGGGGTTGTTGCTGACGCAGGTACAAAAGCAGGAGTAGAACAACTTTTTCAAGAAGTTCCTCACGTTGATATCCTAATTAACAATCTAGGTATTTACGAACCAAAAACCTTCTTTGAGATTAGCGATGAAGACTGGTTAAAAATATTTGAAATCAATGTACTCAGTGGAATACGTTTGAGTCGGCAATATCTTCAAAAGCAGCTACAGGAAAACTGGGGGCGGATTGTTTTTATTTCTAGTGAATCTGGAATTCAAATTCCTGTGGAAATGATTCACTATGGCACAACTAAAACAGCGCAGCTTGCTATTGCGCGGGGTTTAGCAGAAATGACAATTGGTACTGGAGTCACAGTGAACTCTGTCTTACCGGGGCCAACCCGTTCAGAAGGTGTTGAAGAATTTATTTCCAACCTAGCGCAGGAACGTGGTAACAGTAGAGCCGAAGTTGAGGCGGAATTTTTCCAAAATGTGCGTCCAACTTCTCTAATTAAACGTTTTGCAACCAATGAAGAAGTAGCAGCCCTGGTAGTTTATCTATCGAGTCCTCTAGCTTCAGCAACCAATGGTGCAGCTTTGCGAGTAGATGGTGGCGTTATTCGGTCGATTGTTTAGTCTCTGCAAAGGGCAAAGGGTAAGGGGCAAAGGGCAAGGGGCAAGGGGTAAAGGGAATAAACCCTACCTTTTCCCTTTTCCTTTTCCCTACCCGAAGGGTTTTGCCCAATACCCAATAATTAATAACAATTTGGAGCTATAACTAATGAGTACTGAAATTAACTTATTTTCTCCTTATCAATTGGGGGATCTGGAACTGCCGAACCGAGTAGTGATGGCGCCGTTAACCCGAAATCGGGCGGGTGAGGGAAACGTACCACACCAGCTTAATGCTACCTACTACGCCCAACGTGCTTCGGCTGGATTGATTATTTCTGAAGCATCACAGGTAAGCCCAGAAGGACAAGGCTATCCGGCTACACCAGGAATTCATTCGGCAGAACAGGTGGAGGGTTGGAAGTTAGTAACCAATGCTGTACATCAGGAGGGAGGGAGAATTTTTCTGCAACTATGGCACGTAGGCAGAATTTCTCACCCTGACTTACAACCTGATGGAGCTTTACCTGTGGCTCCCTCTGCCATTGCTGCTAAGGGTGAAGCCTCAACTTTTGAGGGGCCGAAACCGTTTGTTACTCCTCGTGCTTTAGAAACTTCAGAAATACCGCAGATAGTAGAACAATATCGCCAAGCAGCGGCAAATGCTCTGGCGGCTGGGTTTGATGGGGTGGAAATTCATGCAGCTAATGGTTATTTAATAGATCAGTTTCTGCGGGATGGCACCAATCAGCGCACAGATAAATATGGGGGTTCCATAGAAAATCGCGCTCGATTTTTGTTGGAGGTGACAGAGGCGGTAACTAGTGTGTGGGATTCTCAGCGAGTGGGAGTACGTTTTTCTCCCAGTGGGACTTTTAACGATATGCGTGACTCCAATCCTCTGGAGACATTTGGTTATGCGGCTGGTGCGTTAAACCAGTTTAATTTGGCATATCTGCATATTTTTGAAGCAATAGAAGCAGATATCAGACATGGTGCGGTTGTTGTGCCTACTAGTCATATACGCGATCGCTTTACAAATACACTCATTGTCAATGGTGGTTATACTCGCGAAAAAGGCAATGCTGTAATCGCAAACAAAGCAGCAGATTTAGTTGCCTTTGGCACATTATTTATCTCAAATCCAGATTTACCTCAACGTTTGGCTTTGAATGCACCACTAAATGAACCCAATCAAGCCACATTTTATGGTGGCAATGAAAAGGGATATATAGACTATCCATTTTGGTCGGCTGCTAGCGAAGCAGTAGCCAACTCATAATTCGCCGAATTTGGGATTTTGGATTTACAATTCTTGCATCTAAGGTTTAAAAATGTCTCAGAGCAAGCGAATTTCTACTCGCTCTGCTCCAAGTAAGCTAAGTAGAAAGAATCTAAAATCTCAATCGAAAATCCAAAATTGCTTAACTCAACTAACTATCAAAAGAGGAGAATCTCATGAGTTCAATCACCCAAGTCCAACCTTTAGATGTACCAACTGCGATCGCTCAACGTCGTTCAATTAAAACTTTTAAATCAGACCCCATAGCTCCAGAACTACTCAAACAATTGGTAGAGTTAACTGTGGCAGCACCGAGCAGTTTTAATATCCAGGACTGGCAAATTATTCTCGTACAAGATGAGGCACAAAAAGCGGCGCTATCAGCAGCATCTTGGAATCAACAGCAAATTGTTCAAGCACCTGTAACCTTTGTATTTGCTGCCAATCCTAACGCCGGCGAACAAGATTTGACCCCGATTTTTGAGCAGGCACTCCAGACTGGAGCATGGAATGATAAAACCGTAGACTACTTTAAAACCGCCATCCCACAATTCCAAGGTGGGTTAGGCGACAAGCGACGTGAATATGCCATCAAAGATGCGATCATTGCCGCTACCCATTTGGTGTTAGCAGCAGAAAGCCTGGGATTGTCAACATGTTTTATGAACGGTTGGATTGAAGAGAAAGTCAAAGAAGTGATTGGTGCTGCCGATAATCCAGATTTAGCGATCGCCGTTGTAGTTCCCGTAGGCTACGCAGCAGAACCACGCTTAAATCCCGGCCGTTTACCATTTTCCTACAACGTCTCTGTAGACAGAATCGGTAACCCATATAGCTAAATTGGATATGGGGCATGGGGCATTGGGCATGGGGCGTGGGGAAAGGGAAAGGGGTATGGTTCGACAAGCTCACCAACCGGGGAAAAGGGGAAAGATTAAATTTATTCCTTTTCCCTTTAACCTTTTCCCCTGCCCCTCTGCCCCTCTGCCCCCTGCTCCCTGCTCCTCTGCCCCTCTGCCCCTCTGCCCCTCTGCCCCTCTGCCCCTGCCCCCTGCCCCCTGCCCTATGTCCCTACCCTCATTCCTCGCCCGTCGTTCGCTTCATTATGGCTGGCTCGTCGCGGGTTTAACATTTCTCGCTTTGTTGGTGGGAGCCGGAATTCGCTCTGCTCCCGGAGTTTTTATAGTGCCTCTCGAACAGGAATTCGGCTGGAGTAGAGCTACTATATCTTTGGCAATCTCGCTGAACTTGGTACTTTACGGACTAATCGGCCCTTTTGCTGCCACAGTTATGGAACGCATCGGCATTCGTCGGATGATGGTGTTTTCCCTGGCTGCGCTGGCGATGGGTGTTGGTTTAACTACTTTGATGTCAGCGCCCTGGCAGTTAGTTTTGCTGTGGGGCATAGTTGTCGGTTGTGGTAGCGGAGTTATCGCCCTGGTTTTGGGTGCGATTGTTGTCAATCGCTGGTTTTTTGAAAGGCGGGGTTTGGTTTTAGGTATCTTGACTGCTAGTACTGCTACTGGGCAACTAGTGTTTTTACCTGTACTGGCTTCAATTACCGATCGCTTTGGCTGGCGAACTGCGGCTTTGATTCTCGCTGGTGCAGCAGTTTTAATTATGCCAGCGATCGCTATTTTTATGCGCGATCGACCGGCGCAAGTCGGTTTGCGGCCCTTTGGTGACAACAGCGAAACTGCTGAAGTATTACAGCCTAAAGCAAATTCCATCGCCTCTACCTTCAGTGCCCTTTGGCTGGGAATGCGTAACCGCGACTTTTGGTTATTATTTGGTAGCTTTTTTATCTGTGGTGCTAGCACAAATGGATTAATTGGGACTCATCTGATTCCTGCTTGTATTGACCACGGTATTCCAGAAGTCAAAGCTGCTGGTCTTTTAGCAATCATGGGTCTATTTGATTTTCTGGGAACAACAATTTCCGGCTGGCTATCTGACCGCTGGAATAATCGCTACTTGTTGTGTTGGTACTACGGACTGCGGGGTTTGTCTTTGATTTTCTTACCCTTCAGTTTTAATTTTTCCTTTTATGGGCTTTCTGCCTTCGCTGTCTTCTATGGGCTTGATTGGATTGCCACCGTACCGCCTACAGTACGTCTCGTTGCTAATGTCTTCGGCAAAGAAAACGTCGGCGTCATGTTCGGCTGGATTGTAGCAGGACATCAAATTGGTGCAGCCACAGCAGCATTCGGAGCCGGGATGCTAAGAACTTCTACAGGCACTTACTTACAGGCGTTTATTTTATCGGGCGTTCTCTGCTTGATTGCCGCAGTTTGCGTACTGCGGATTGGTCAAAGTCCCACTAAGGGCAATTCCCAGCTATTAAAACAGGAAACTTGAAATTATGGCAACAACAGCATTGATAGTGGGAGCGGGTAGCGGACTAAGTGCCTCTTTAGCCCGATTATTTGCGAAAGAGGGAATAAGTGTGGCTTTAGCTGCTCGTCAAATAGAGAAACTCACTCAGCTAACTAATGAAATTGGGGCGCTGAGTTTAGCCGCTGATGCCTCAAAACCTAATGAGGTAGAAAAATTATTTATTGATGTTGAAAACCAGCTAGGTTCGCCAAATATCGTAATTTATAATCCTAGTTTCCGCGTCCGGGGGCCTTTGGTTGAGCTAGATCCCGATGGTGTGGCAAAAACTCTAGAAGTGACTGCCTACGGTGGCTTTTTGGTTGCCCAAGCTGCTGCCAAACGGATGTTGCAACAGGGGGGTGGTGCGATTTTCTTTACTGGAGCCACAGCTAGTGTTAAGGGTTTTCCTCACTCTGCTCCCTTTGCAATGGGTAAATTCGCACTGCGGGGTTTAGCTCAGAGCATTGCCAAGGAACTAGCACCAAAGAATATCCATGTGGCACATTTTATAATTGATGGGGCAATTCGCTCGGCAGTCCGCCCAGATCCAGTAGATAATACTGATAGTACTCTCGATCCGGATGCGATCGCCCAAACTTACCTCAGTATCCTCCGCCAACCCCGCAGTGCTTGGACATGGGAGGTGGAACTACGTCCGTGGGTAGAGAACTTCTAGCCAAGGCAATTGTTACAAGAATAGTTTGAACGTATGAAAATTGATTTTGGTGCAACTGCTGTTGATTATGCAAAACACCGCGCTGGTTTTCCCAGTTCATTATTTAACAAACTGTCTGAATATGGTATTGGTTTACCAGGGCAGAACATTGTTGACCTGGGTACAGGAACAGGAACGCTAGCGCGGGGTTTTGCTAATAGAGGAGCTTATGTAATTGGCATCGACCCATCAGCTTCACTTCTAGAACAAGCCAGACAGTTAACCGAATCAGCCCAAATCAAAGTAGATTATCGAGTCGCCACTGCTGAAGATACCGGGTTACCAGATGCAAGTGCTGATGTAGTCACCGCCGGACAATGTTGGCATTGGTTTGACCGTGCGCGTGCTGTCAAGGAAATTACCAGAATACTGAGAGCGAATGGTTTAATTGCGATCGCTCATTTTGATTGGATACCTTTAAAAGGTAATGTCCTTGAAGCAACAGAACAACTGATTAAAGCTCATAATCCCGCGTGGAATCTGGGGGGCGGTAATGGATTGTATCCCCAGTGGTTACAAGATATTGGAGAAGCCGGATTTCGAGACATCCGTACATTTTCTTACGACCTATTTGTATCTTATACCCATGAAGATTGGCGGGGGCGAATTCGTGCTAGTGCGGGTGTAGGAGCGAGTTTGACACAAGAAAAGGTAGAAATATTTGACCAGGAACTAGCGTTATTACTGGAAGCGAAATATCCCACACCAATTTTGCAAGTACATCATCGAGTGTGGGCAGCGATCGCCAAATCACCAAAGCCATAGTAATAATTCAAACTTACATGTAAATTTGCTGATTATATTTAAGCAGCCTCTTTTTAAGAATTTTTTGGCATCACAGATACTCAGGAACCAAAACAACATTCAGTTAAGAATGGTGCGTTATATTACTGGCGTGACAAGGCTAAAATGTTGCAATAGATTTTATTGTGGGATGGGTGTCCTCACCCGTCTGGGCGGGCAGGATGCCCACCCCACAAGAGTCAAGCTAATGCACTATTTTAAGCTTGCCACGCCACTACACATAGTTAGATTTTTTCAATACTCAAATCGGATTCCTATAGATTCAAACTTATAGAATGAAAAAATACAAGTCTTTTTTCTTAAAAAACTGCCAATTTGGCTAACTAAGACGCAAATACATATTATTCTAGATGTGTATAAGTTTTCAATCAGGCATAACTATAGCAATCCTATCAAAAGCAAAAATTTGTTTTTCTTGAAGAGTGAAGCCGCTTTAGTCAAACCAAATTATTGAGTAATCGCTATCGAACAAGACTGTTTGGGTAAGTTACATCAGGGTTAACCATGAACTACCAAATTTCTTCCTCTCAAAAAAATTTTCAAAAAGCTATGAATCCAGAACAATTGGAGCAGGTGATCGCAGCAATTACTGATGGTCGATATTCCTGGGCTTGCGTGCTGATTCTACGTTTTATTGGGTACAATCCACTCCATTTTATTCCCCAAAGAACTTACAGCCGTTTAATCAAAGAAAATTACAGTCGTTCAATCGAAGAAAATACCTATGTTCCGAACTCGCCTGTATCTACCACTAGGCTAAATTCGTAATTTTTAATTAATTTTGGCAATGATTAAGTAGGAGGCACGATAGCGCAGCGTAAAGCCTTCTCTACGAGAGGCTTTGCCAAGGGCATGGCTTCTCTACGAGACGCTGCACGAACGCTTAGAGCGAGTCTGCGAGCGTCGGCAGGGGGCAGGATGGAAAAGCCAGTTTTTATTAAGGTTTTAAACATTTGTATTTTACATTTAATTATGTCTTCCTACTTAAAAACGTCTCAAACAGTTGGGCTATTGATGTTGCAACCTACGGCAAACGACTCAGATAGCATCTAGAATATGCCGATTTTCTAGCTAAATTAAGCCTAAATTAATAACTTTTTGCAGTGCTTTATCAAAGCTTATGCCTTGTTTTAAGGCAATATATAGCAATACTATAGTGACTGAACGAATTGAATTATCACAATGAATGACAGTCGGTTTTGGTAATTCACCAATTCTCTGAAATATTTGCAGTGTAGATTCGTCTTTAATGTCTTGAGGTTTGAACGGGAGGTTTAGATAGTATAATCCCAAAAACTCAGTTTTCTCCTGTTCATTAGCTAACAAACCTGTTTCATCAGGCGAACGCAAATTCAGTACAGACTTATAACCCTCATCAGCTATTTGTTTTAGCTGAACTAATGTAATTTGTCCAGCGATCGCTAACTCATCATTAATCTTCCTAACAATATTCATCGGGAGTATCCCAATTTTAACAATATGTTACCCACAGCCCCAGTTTAAAAAAACAATTTGAGGAAGTTGTGAGTGAATTGGGAATTGGGAATTGGGCATTGGGCATGGGGAAGGGGAAAGGGGTATGGTTCGACCCTTCTCTACGAGAGGCTTCGCCAACGACAAAGCTCAGGACAGGCAAGCTCACCAACCGGGGAAAAGGGGAAAGATTAAATTTATTCCTTTTCCCTTTTCCCTTTAACCTTTTCCCCTGCCTCAAGAGCCTCCCCTGCCCCCTGCCCCCCGCCTCTACTCATCACTCTTGCAAGGAGGGGCAATGGAAGCAGGGGGAGAAGAACTTTTAACTTTTAACTCTTCACTCAACAGTCAACGAATCTTAAATTGCCAATTCTGAATCTTCAATTTCTAAATATTTGGTGTAATATTTTCAATAATTCTTTTGCTGTGTAAGGTTTTGACAAAACTGCTTGCACTCTAGCATCAGCAGCTTCGGTAAAGATTTCCATTGAGTTGAGACCGCTACAGGCAATAATTTGAACTTGGTTGTTCATTTTTTGTAAGGTGCGAATAGCGGTAATGCCATCCATTTCTGGCATCATGATATCCATTAATACAGCTTTAATTTGATGTTTGTACTGGGCATAAAGGGCGATCGCTTCAATGCCAGTACTGGCAGCGAGCATTTTGTAATTGTGATTTTCGAGGATGATTTTAGCAATCTCACGAATTTGAGGTTCGTCATCTACAACTAAAATTAATTCTCCTTGTCCTATTTGCGCTTCTGAATTTTCTACATTCAATACTTGGGTTGCTTCCACTGCTGGTAAAAAAACGTGAAATTTGCTGCCTTTACCAACTCGGCTGGATACTTTAATAAAACCACCGTGGCTTTTTATAATGCCAATTGCAGTTGAAAGCCCTAACCCAGTACCTGTATTAACTTCTTTTGTAGTAAAAAATGGCTCAAAAATTTTATCTAATATTTCTGGCGGTATCCCCATTCCATTATCGGCAATAGTAATCGCAATATAATTGCCAACTTGTGCATCAAGATTCATTTTCGCATAAGCTTCATCAAGAAACTCATTTGTTGCCGAAATTTGGATATTGCCGCCGTCTGGCAGAGCGTCGCGGGCATTGACTACTAGATTCATTAATACTTGATGTAGTTGTGTGGTGTCTCCAGTTACAGCCCAAATATCTTCTGCGATGCTTGTTGAAAATTCAATGAATCTATCCCACTAATACCAGCAATATGATAATCTGCTGTTGATAACGGTAAGTTTGATCGAGTTATGGCTGGGCGATTTGAAGGATTAAGCGATCTGGAATGGAAGCTGTTTGAGGATATATTTCCCAAGGAACCAGAAAAGCGCGATCGCGGAATGCCTCATGCACCATTTCGTCATGTACTGAACACATTGCTGTATATATTAATAACAGGATGTCGTTGGTGTGATATTCCAAAAGGGGAAATTTGGGCATCAAAAAGTGCAGCGCACAGATGGCTTCAGCGTTGGCAAACAGATGGGACGTTAGAAAGTTTACAAGCACGTACATTAGGAATTGCTCAAGAGAAGGGTTTAATCAACTGGAACTACGGTGCTGTAGACGGGTCTTTTTCCCCCTGGAAAAGGTGGCGGTGAGGGGGTTGCGTATGGTCATAAAGGAAAGGGAGTTCTAATACATACCTTCACTGATGGTAATGGGATGCCATTAGCTAATTGCACAACACCTGCCAATGGTAATGAACGGGAACAAGTTATACCGCTTCTCGATAGCGTCAAAGTCAAAACGAATAGACCCGGTAGACCTCGTAAACGAGTTAAAGTTCTTGCAGCTGATAAAGGTTACGATTCTAAGGATAAACGTGCAGCCTTACGTAAACGAGGTATTAGACCCCAATGGCCCAAGCGTACTTGGAAGAGCAAGAAAAATCGGGGTAGACCAATTAAAATTTCCGTGCCGCGTTTTCAACAAGAGCGTTGTTTTGCTTGGTTCCAACGAAAATATCGTCGGCTCGTTGTGAGATGGGAAAGAATTGCTGCCTGCTTCAATGGTTTTCTTTCTCTAGCCACAATTCATATTTGGATTAGCAGAATTTTATTAGTGGGATAGATTCATGGATCTGGGGAATGTTTGCCGAGCAATTTGGATAATTTCTGAAATCAAATACTCAACTTGGATAATTGTGCGCTCTCCTTTAAATCCTCGCGCAAAAGATAAGACTTGCTTGACTAATGTCGCCCCGCGTTTGGCGTTACTTTCTACAAGTGTCATTAGCTGCTGACAACGGTCTTCGTCTTGGAAAAATTTGTTTTGTAACAATTGAGATGCGGCTAAAATTGGCGTCAATATGTTATTTAAGTCGTGGGCAATGCCGCCTGCAAGGATACCAACGCTTTCCAATCGCTGGGTACGAAAAAACTGCTCTTGGAGTTGTTTCTTTTCTGTAATATCTGTGTCAACACAAAGGATCGATTTGGGTTTACCGTTTGCATCCTGCATTAATGTCCAACGGCTTTCGACGACAATTTTCTTACCCGATTTGGTAATTTTATTTAACTCACCTTGCCAAGAACCATTTTCTATTACGCTTTTTAGCGGCACTTCTAATTGCGATTGAGTTTCTGGTTGAAACAAAATCTCTCTAGAGTCTCTTCCAACAACCTCTGTGGAAAGCCAACCGTAGATCCGCTCTGCACCTTTATTCCAAAATAATATTTGGAATTGGAAATCTCGAACTAATATGGCATCGGTGGCAATATCAAGTAGAGCAGCTTGTTCGGAGATTTTTTGTTCGTTGAGTTTGCGATCGGTGATATCTCTGCTTGTGCCGATGGTTCGTATTGGCTCGCCAATTTCGTTGTAGTATACCTGACTTGTACAGTTTAACCAGTGTATACTGCCATCAGGCCAGACGACTCGATACTCTATGGTTCCTCTTCCTTCTTCAATAACGCGAGTTATAGTTGCAAGCATAGATTCGCGGTCTTCTGGATGGATTAAATTCAGGTAATCTTCAAAGGAAGGACATGGACTGCCGCAGGGTAAACCATACAGTAGTCCCATATTGGCAGACCAAATAACGGTATTGGCCTTCAGGTTCCTATCCCAGATGCCCATGTGGGCAGTTTCTAGAGCTAAATTCAATCGCGCTTCACTTTCGCGCAGTGATTCTTCAGCGAGTTTGCGCTCGGTGATATCTTCGGCGATACCGCTATAGTAGTTAATTTTTCCTTGGCGATCGCACACAGGAAAACCCCGGTTCCAAATCCAGCGTAAGGAGCCGTCAAGTTGGAAAATCCGATATTCTGCTGAAGCCGACTGATTATTCAGCAATTGTTCGATGAATTTGCTGGCCAAATCGCGATCGTTTGGATAAACCGTATCTATCCATAATGACTCTTCAAACAAATTCCTACGAGAACGTCCCCAAATTTTTTCATAAGCTGGGCTAATGTACAAAGGTTGCAATGAATTAGGGCTAGCAATCCAAATCACTGCCTCGGTATTTTCGGCGAAATTGCGGAATTTCTCCTCACTCTGGCGCAGTGCTTCTTCGGCAATTTGGCGATCGCGCAGTGCTACTTGCTGTTCGGTAATGTCTCTCCCTACCCCTTGAATTTCAACAATCTCTCCTTTTTCATCTTTAATCCCAATACTCTTCCATTCAAACCAACGAATACCGTTGACAGTCAATACACGTCGCTCGCCAGTTGTCAAGGAATAAGACCCAGATATTAAATTTGTGATATTTTCCTTAGTTTGCGGCAAGTCATCTGGATGAAGAAACTCAAAAATCGGCTGACCGCGAAACTCATCTTGTTTCCAGCCAAAGGTTTGACAAGCAGCCGCATTGGCAAAGGTCACCTGCCCTTGCAAATCAATGCGGATAATAATATCCGTTTGGCTTTCTACGAGTTGGCGATAGAGGTTTTCACTTTGCCTTAATGCCTCTTCGGCGTGTTGGCGTTGGCTAATTTCTTTTTGCAATAGTACGTTGGACAAGACAAGTTCTGCTGTTCGTTCTGCCACTCGTCTTTCTAGCTCATCGTTAGCTTGGCGCAGTGCTTCTTTTGCTTGTTGCCGTTCGCTAATGTTGCAAATTAACCACCGCCAGCCAACCTGCTCATCTTGTGAGTCGTATATCGCAGCCACTTTAATCCTAGCCAGGAAAGGTTTCTTTTTCAGCGGTTTGAGGCTAATTTCCCACTCCTGCACCTGCTGGCAATTATTCAGTCGGGTGCTAAAGGTCTGGCGGTCTTCCTGAGCAACAAACAATACTAACGGTTTGTTAAACAAAAATTTTTGGGGCATAGCAAGCAATGTTGCTGCCGCATGATTAACCTCTTGGATAATACCTGCTGTATTAGTTACTAAGTAACCATCTGGAGCAAAATCAAACAAATCTTGGTAACGCTGCCGCTCTAATTCTACTAGTTCGCGAGCAGCAAGCAGTTCTTCATTTTGTTGCCGCAGATCCTCTTGTGCCGTCTGAAATTCTTCCAGCGCTTGCTGAAGTTCCTGATTTACTTGCATGATTTCACGAGATTGTGCCTCAACCCATAGTTTTAAAAAATTTTGAGTTTGGTAGCGCACTTGGTCTATTTCAACTTGCTGATTAATTTGCCTAAATTCATTTGTGTGTTTTTGGAAACATTCCTGTAATCCTTCAACAACGCCAGCCATTTTTACTAAATCAAAGGCTTGTAACAAGTTAGCCTCACTGATGACTCCTACCAATTGCCCACCATCGTCTAAAACTGGCAGATGGTGAATTTGGTGCTGACGCAATAACGATAAGGCCATGAAAATATCTTGAGAATCTGATTCTCTCAAAGTCACAACTGGCTGCGTCATCACTTGAGCCATTGTCACCGTCGATAAATCAATTTCAGAAGCTATAAGTCTAACTACATCTTTTTGTGTAAAAATACCTAATAAGTTTCCTGCCTCCATAACCAACACACAATCGGTTAATGATTGCTCTCGAAGACTTAAATCAAACGATCTATTTAAACTAGACTGTGCATATTTATTACATCTTTCCTGACTCATTAAGACAATAGCTTCGACTACATAACTATCAGGGTTAATCGTTAATGGGGTACGATTAATCACATGATATAAAGCAGGTAAATCAATCAGGCGATCGTTGAATTGCATAGTTAATTAGTCAGTTCTAATTATCTTGTTGATAACAGGAGGAACTAGCGCAAGCTAGCAAAATTAAAAGTAAGTAAATTGCTGGAAATCAATAATTTTTGTGCTTAATGAAGTAATCAATCAAGTATGTCGATAAATATGCCCTGTAAACTTCACTAGACGAATACAGGAAAAACAGCACAATTTAGTAACTAAGCCAGGAACAGCAAGTAGATAGAATTTTAAAGCAGACAAACTAATTCTATTGTCAAATTCAATATAGATGAGCTGTTATTTAAAGAGATTACCTTAATTAATGGCGTTGTAGTATTACGTAGCGTGAAATTTTAGAAATTGACAATACGATTAGAGGCAGCACTTACCCACAAAGGTTGTCTGTTGAGACTGGGTGTAAGGGTGTGAGGGTGTAATACCATTTCTTTATGAAGCTGCGCTAAATAAAGCTTCAAGAATAAAGTCATAAGAAGTGAGAGAGGCAATCATCTCAGGTGTAATCGCTTTGAGGACATCAGTTAGTTTCTGCTGTAGTTGTGTGAGGGTTTTACAATTTTCCCATTGGAGTTTAGATTTGAGAAATTCCCAAAACCGCTCAATTGGGTTGAGTTCAGGAGAGTGAGGAGGTTGAAAAATAGGGATAATGTTATCTGGACAATCGAGAGCTTTCGCTTTGTGAAAAGACCCTTGGTCAAACTGGATAACCGCGATGTCATCACCAAGGTCAGCAGACAGCAACTCTAAAAAATGTTGGAAACAATCACCATTGAGATAAGGGAACTCATAGAAAAAGCTGTATCCATTTAGGGGTTCTACAACTCCGTATAAATAAAAATTTTCACGCTGCCATTGGCTTAAACCTACAGGTTTAACTCCTCGAGCCGTAATTAAACGTCCTGCAATTGTCTTTAATCCTAAACGTGTTTCATCCTGACCGGAGGCGGAGCGTCTCCGGCTCCGCACAAGTACCTCAATCGTTTCCCCTCTCCAAACTCCTCTTGCAAGAATTTAAATGCTAAAGGAAGTTTTTTTTAAAGTGAGATAGACTTTCTGGGTGTTGCTTGGAGCTTTGAGGACGAGGCACTTTCAACTTCGCACCCAAACGGTTGCGAACAATTTCATACACTGTTTTGTAGGCAAGTGAAAGTCCTAATTCGCTCTTGAGCCATTGTTGAATTTGACCATAGCTTTGAAACCCAGATGGTTCCTGCAATTGCTGTTTCAAGCGTTCTAAGTCTGAACCACTGAGGAAGGGAACTTTCCCTGGTGCATGTTTTACTTCAAGCAAGCCACTTCGCCCTTCATCTTTATACTTTCTAACCCAACGAGTTATAGTTGCTTCATCACGCCCTAAACGTTCTGCTAGCGATCGCCTGCTGCTGACTTGACCGCTCTTAAGCCAATAAAGCATTTGCAATCTTTCTTTGCTACTTGCCACTGTGGCATGTCTGAGAGCTTTCTCCAATTCTTCAAGGCTTTCTGAAATCTCAATTTCAAATGGACGACTCATAACAAAATTACTAAATGCACCCATCTATAAAGTTTGACGTAGTTTGGCGCATCTTCATACAGAATTGGTATAAGGGTCTAAAGGAACAAGAGTTAACAGACAGTAACTCTTTTCCCTACACCCCTATAGCCCCATACCGTTCAGTTAAGCTTAAGCTTTTTTTCTCCCCCTGCCTCCCCTGTCCCCCCTGCCCCCCTGCCTCCCTGCCTCCCCTGCCTCTTTTGAACTCTGTGGTTGTACTAGGAAAATTTCAGGATCTTATAAACAAAAAGTTCAATATCCTGGGGCCATTACTCAATAAATATGTATAAATATTATAGAAATAATAAGTATTTTATATTTCCTCACAACTTCCTCACATTCTGAGACTATAGTCAAAATATAGACAAATTAGTTTTAAGTAACTACGGGTTTTTCAACTGGCTGCCTGGATTTGCAATAACACTTTTATTAACAGGATTTGACAAAATATGAATTACTGTCCTTGCTGTTCTGGTCTACTTTTAGAACATATACGCGGTGGAGAAACTTATTGGTTCTGTCGCCACTGTTGGCAAGAAATGCCTGTTTATAATTGGAACGAACCCGGTTCATTTGCAGAGACCGTTATAGGAAAATTACCTAGCCAGCCTCAAAATATTGAACGTAGCACTACACCTATCTACGCAAGGCGACGCCGATCCATCAATGGATGGATTGGATTACAAGAGTTACCTGCCTAATAGCAATTTTCTGAAATTAAATAAGTATAATTTCCTACTATCTTTTTAGGTAATGAATTGATTGAAAATGCTAGGCTCTAGCCCGCATATTAAGTATTACCTGACACAATACGAAAAAAGTAGGAGAGTGGAGAAGCAGAGGGGCACGAGATGTTTTGCCCCTCTTTGCGTACTTCATTTACCTGAAATACGCTGTATCTTATAAACCCCGAATCAATTTAAGGGTTTTTCGTTTTGAAAACTTGATTTGTAATTTCCTATTTATTACGGTGTTGCTAATAGCTTCAGCTTCTAAATGCAGCCTCAGTCTTCATCCCAAGATTCGTGTTCTAGTAAGTCAATAATTCGATCTCTGAGTAGAAATTCGTTTTTTTCTAGCTCAAGTTCAAAATTAACCCAATCACGATGAGGAATATATTTACAGAGGGTATAAATTTGCTGCTGACGGTTAACAAGTCTCTTTTTAACAAGTTCAAGTGCTTCTTCCTTGATCAGCTCGATGTCATATTTAACCGTAGTTTTCATGGGTTGTTCCTTTGTTTTCAATCAAGGAATTACAGCAGAATTCAGAATGGGCTATGCCCCGCTACGCTAACAAAATACAGAATTTAACAGATTAAGTTCTATTGCCGACTTGGGGCGATCGCACAGCTAAGGCGTATTTGCGATCGCCTGGCTTTGCCAATGCCAAGGGCGAAGGAAACTTTGGAGGTAAAACAGGATTAATACCTAATTTTGGAATTTAGCTTGCGTACTTTACTAACTTGAAATCTACTGTAAGAATCAAAACAATCCTTGCTTTGACTCTACCTTAAACTTATCAAAAAAATTCGTGAAAATTGTGAAGAATCAAGACATTAATGCTTGCTGTAAACTAGAAATGTTAGTAATATACTCTTTTGTCTTCTAAGTATACCCCCTTCAGATAGAGGTTTTTGAAAGGTAGAAAGGCTGGCATGACAAACTTTAAGAGCAAACAGGGAACGATGCATATGTTCTCTGGGCGACTTGCCAAAAGATAGGCTAGTGTAAATAACGTTCTCTAGAGAATTTGTACCATGCTCCTGAATGTTGATAAAGTTCGTCAATATTTTCCTGCCCTTGCTGGTGAATGGACTTTTTTTGATAATGCTGGCGGGTCACAAACCCTGAAAAAAGTAGTAGATAGAATTAGCGAATTTCTCTTGACTTCTGATGTTCAGTTGGGAGCTTCTTATGGAGTTTCGCAACTTGCAGGAGAACGACTAGCTTTAGCAACTAGAGCAATTGCTACTTTGATTAATGCTAATTCTCCTCAAGAAGTGGTAATGGGGCCATCTACTACCATGATGTTAAGAGTTCTTTCAATTTGTTTAGGTCAAACCTTCGCACCTGGTGATGAAATTATTGTTACTAATTGCGACCACGAGGCGAATATCGGTGCTTGGCTTGCTCTGGAAAAACAAGGAATAAAGATAAAAGTATGGCAAATTCGCCCAGATACCTTGGAACTCGATCTTGCAGATTTGGAACCATTGATGAATGAGCGGACAAAATTAGTAGCCTTAACTCATGCTTCTAATGTTTTAGGAACTATCAACCCTATTAAAGAAATTGCTGCATTTGTACGCGATCGCCATGCTATGATTTGCGTCGATGGTGTTGCTTACGCGCCACACAGATTGATTGATGTTCAAGATTTAGATGTTGATTTTTATGCTCTGAGTTTTTATAAAGTCTATGGACCGCATCATGCTTTACTTTATGGAAAAAAAGAACATTTATTAAGATTGCCTGGGCTGAATCATTATTTTATCGGCCAAACAGATATACCTTATAAATTTCAACTAGGAAATGTGAATTTTGAATTGAGTTATGGAATGTTGGGTTTATGTGATTATCTGAGCGAACTAGCACAACTTCACTACGATAATCAAACTGCACCGGATTTGAGAAATCAGATGGTACAGGCATTTGATTTAATTAGCATACACGAAGAACAGATTAGCGATCGCCTCCTAAATTACCTCAACAGTAAGCCTAATGTTCGAGTCATCGGTCAACCAAAAGCTGACCGCAATTCTCGCGTACCAACTATATCTTTTGTCGTAGATGGAATACACAGTTCAACAATTCCACCAAAAATTGACAAACACTATATTGGAATTCGCTACGGAGACTTTTATGCTAAACGCTTAATTGAATATTTAGGTTTAGCATCTCAAGGTGGAATTGTTAGGGTGAGTATGGTACATTACAACACCCTTGAGGAAGTTAATAGGCTGATTGAAGCTTTTGAACAGGTATTTTAATATGGGGCATGGGTTATGGAAGGCTGTTGAGTTTGGGCAACGACGAGCCGACCTGGTAGTGTGAATATTAAGACTGCCGCGATCGCAAAGCTGAGAGCATCCAAAAAGAAAACTTGTCTTGCATCGATGAAGGCGGCGAAACTTCCAGCAATAACAGGCGCGAGTACACGTGGAGTGTCAATGAGATAAATATAGCGGTAGTTTGACTGTAAAAGTTGCTCCCTGACCAACTCCAGGACTTTGGGCAGAAATTGTACTGTTGTGGAGTTCAACTAAGTGACGGGCGATCGCCAACCCCAGCCCATCCCTTTGGCTGCATCTGAATCTCTAGCTTGACGGAAGCGCTCGAAGACATGGGGAAGGAAATCAGCAGCTATGCCAATGCCTGTATCGGTGACACAAATTCGAGCACAAGAAATATTAGGAGAATGGTCATCGTCAATTACTGATAATTCAATGGTGACGCTACCTGAAGAGGGGGTAAATTTAATGGCATTGCTGAGGAGATTGGAGATAACTTGTCCGAAATGTTTCGTGTTCGGGTGCGAATTCGAGAATGGTTGTGCCGATCGCGTTGGTGAGTCCGGTTTGATCGATAAAAGCGGGATTTGCTTCGAGAAAGCGATAATCAAACGGCTTTTCTTGTGGGTCGAAAAGTACCTCGATAATGCAGAAACCGGCATCGATCGCATCAAACAAACCCCGATATTTTTATTCTGATTCGCGCAGCGCTGATTCAGCACGTTTGCGTTCGGTAATGTCGTAAGAAACTGCCAGCACCGCATATACTTCACCATCAGGAGATCGCAGCGGTGTTCCCCGTGAGAGGTAGGTGTGATGGTGGGCATTATGTTCATGCTCAAAGGGTTCGCCTGCCAGAGCTTGACGGTACATCGGCTCGTAACTTGCGGCTAATTCAGGCGGCAGCACCTCAAAAATAGTTCGCCCAACAAAGTCTTCGGGCTTGAATCTGGCGGCGGACAGTGCTTCTCCCTCTGCCAGCAAATAGCGCAAGTTGCGATCGACAACAAACACTGCCCCACCGGGCAAATTTGCGATCAAAGCGTGGGTCTGCGCTTCGACCTGCTTGCGTTCTACAATTTCTGTCTCTAACACCGCATTCGCCGCCAGCAATTCTCCTGTCTGACGCTGCTGCAACAGCAGGGCAGTGGCGGTAAAGTCTGCCAAACTCGTCATGACTCGCACATCTTCTAAGTCAAACTGCCGCTGCTCATCGTGGGACGTAATCCAGATCGTGCCGAAGACATGACTGTCGGCAACAAGCGGCAACACTAACCCTTTGACGATCGGGGTATTGGCTTCCTGAAAGTAGGTGAAATAGCGCTCAGGATAAGAAAACAGAACTGGAACATCTTGCTCCAGACAAACCCCGCACGGTCTAAAGTTACGGGGGGTGCTGCCGCCAACATCGCTGACTGTAATTTGAACGTAGTTAGTCATTAGTCCTTTGTCATTTGTCATTTGTTCTTCTACCGACGATCGATGACCAGTGACTAATGACAACCCAACTTCTACCCTTCCTCCCTCTGACGTGAATTTGATGGCGTTTTCTAGTAGGTTAGCAATAATTTGTTTAAGGGGCGTTGCTGAATTCAGGGATGAATTAATTTATGCAGGTAAGTTTTGATACTTCAAATAGTGCAGTAATAATTTAATTGAGTACCTCAGCATTTCTTCTGACTTGGAATAACATAAAGTTTTTCGGTGAAGTCGTGCAAGATAATGGCGTAATCGGGTATTCTCATTTTCAACTCTTGTCATGTATGTTTTGCTAATAATTTGGTCTCCATTGGGAATAAAAATAGGGTAAACTTTCCAGCCATCTGTTACATAAAAATAGCTTTTCCATTGTTTCACGGTTTCCCACAATGGCTCAAATGTTTTAGCACTTCGATCTCCTAAAACCCAGGCTAAAATTCCTTGATTAAAGTGATTTACTGCCGTCCACAGCCAAATTATGTTTTTTTTGAACTTATAAATGTTTCCAACTCATCCAATTCTCCAACTTCGGGAATTTCCTCTTCTTTGGGTACATCTGAAAGTTTTTCTCCTAATTGCTTAACCCAATAAATTATCGTCGTATGATGTACACTTTTAACCCGTTCTATCCCACGAAAACCCATGCCATTCAAGTACATTTTTAAGCATTCTTGTTTCAGTTCCTCTGAATATCCTTTGGGCGGATCGTACACGTCGATAAATTGGCGTTAGCGAAGCGGGGCGGAACGCACGTCGCAGTTTGTACAAATGTGATTTTGTTTACCTCTGCGTTTTCCATTCTTCCGTATTTTCGTAGACCTACAGTATGGACATTGCACAGTAGACGACCTCAATTCATCCCTCTATTATGCAACGCCTAATTTGGTTCTAAAGTATTTAAACGCTTAAAGCCAGGTCGCAGTGGTGGCTATCAACAACGAGTTGATTTAGGCGGATTTCAAATACTTGTCAACTACCGGAATGCAGATTATCAAAGAGTTTCTTTAGCAGATGTATTGAGCGATAAGGTTAACTATGGTTTTTTCAAAGATAGGATAGTTCTTATTGGAGTGACAGCTAACACTATCAGCGAGACTTGGTCAACTCCCAACTCCGCTGCACAGCAACCTTACCAGGAAATACCGGGCATATTTATACAAGCACAAATGGTCAGCCAAATTCTGAGTGCAGTTTTAGACGAACGTCCGATTCTTGGGGTTTTGCCTTTCTGGGGCGATATTGTTTGGATATGGGTATGGTCGAGTGTGTCTGGTTTGATGGTTGAGTGCATGTGTTGTTCGCTACTCAATAAAGGATGCGCGATATTTGCGATCGCTATCATTTTATATGGAGTTTGTGCGATCGCTATGTGTGCGGCTCCTTAATCCCCATAAGCATAAACAGTGATTCTAAAAATCCTTCTGCTTGCCGTCTAGGTAAATGAAACACTGATTGAATTGTTCCCATTGTAGCGTAGACGCGTTAGCGGCTTGTCGTCAGACATCGCCGTATCTGAGTAATAATTCGATGCTCCTTTTTTCCCCGTTTTTTGCTGGTTGCGCCACTGCTCGATTACTTCTTCATCCAGCCAGAAAGTTATACTGCCTCGAAGCTTTAGTGCTGCATCATAGGCGTTCCAATTCTTAACTTTGTACTGGGCTTTCGTCTTCATCTTGTGCTAAGTGCGGCGATAGAACATAACTAAGAGATAGGTAAAATTTACCATTTTCCCTATTCATGCAACAACGCCCATTGATGCTGGAAATGCAAGTAGCTATTTCAGGAACTCACATTCCCAGCATTTGCAATTTTTTCCTAGTGTGGTAAAACTCACTAGAGAAGACGACTCTCTAGATTAGCTAAGTAAGCCTTGGGGTCTGTGCGAAATCGATACTGTTCAATTCTGGCAATGCGTGGTGTTTTTGCAATTGAGAGCGTAATTCGAGCCAAGTATGAATATCAACCTGTGCTAAATCAGATACATATACCCTTTAATTCTAGGTGAGCGTGTATTTGGGGAACACTTCTATGTTCCTGGTAGCGTAATGCTCCTATATAAGCAATCACATCCAAACCAAATTCGTTTTGTGGTAGAGCGAGTGACCCTTCTTGCTCTGGTCGATATGCTTTTTTGTACAAGAGACATGATTTATTTTGACATCGCCGAATTTTTAGCTGTAGTTCTACTACCCCATTTAACGTTCTTATATGTCGAGGATTATTGTATTCATTCCACATTGCTTGACCGCACGAAGGGCATTTTTTTTGAACACAATCGAGTACTTCAAACGATGTTGCCTCTGGTTTTAGACAATTTCATGCCAAGTTTTTGCACCATTATTTTACTACAAGGTCAAGATTACAGGATTTTCACTCTTCTCTAGTAAGTTTTGCCACGCTAGGTTAAAACTATTGATTTAGCGTATTTGCCAAGTATGGTAGGTGAAGTGTTTGGAATCAGGAACGATTAAGCAAATTGAGTTCGATTCACGACAGTTCAAGTTTCGTCTTGCATACTAATTAGCTTGGCGTAATAACCATCCTGGGCAAGTAGTTCGTCATGACTGCCAGCCTCCACGATACGCCCTTGCTCAAGTACGTAGATCCTGTCTACATAACGTGCCGCCAACATCCGATGAGAAACCAGTACCGTGGTGAGTCCGTCCCTGACTGCTCGCAATTGCGATAGAACCAAAGCTTCGGTTCTGGTATCCAACGCAGAAAAGCAGTCGTCCAGCAACAAGATGGGGGTTTGGCGAATCAGCCCGCGAGCTAGGCTAGTTCTTTGCTTCTGTCCACCTGATAAAGTTACCCCACGCTCGCCAATTAATGTGGATAAGCCTGCACTGAATTTGTCGATCGTTGCCTCAAGCTGTGCATCTCGCGCAGCCTGCCAGATTAACTCTAATGGTCGATCTGGTTTATCGAAGGAGATGTTATCTGAAATTGGTGCAGCAAACAGGAAAGTATCTTGAGGAACAAATGACAGGTTTTGGCGCAGATGTCTCAGCCCGATGTCTCGTAGATCTTGCCCATCCACTTTGATTTGTCCGCTCGATGGCTCCAATTGTCTGGCCAGCAAACGCAACAAGGTAGATTTGCCAGAGCCTACACGACCAATGATGGCAATCATTTCGCCAGGGCTAATATTCAGGGATATCTGCTCTAGAACCAGACGCGATGGCTCTTTTCCACTGACTGGGTAACTATATGACAGATCGCAAACTGCGATTTTGCCATCGATCGGCTGGGCTGATAAGCTGGTGGGAGCATCTTGAATCTCTGGCTTTTCATCCATAATCTCAAATACTCTACTTGCAGCTGTACTGGCATTGAGCAAAGTATACACGACAAAGCTGCTCTCTTTGATTACCCCCAAAATCATTGCCAAATAAAAAATGAAAGCTGTCAGCGTGCCGACGCTCATTTGCCCTGCCAATACTTGGTTTCCACCCACTCCAACAACGATTAAGGTCATCAAACCACTACCTAGCACAATGGAAGCAGTGAGAATAGCATTCAAATCGATCGACTTTTGATTAGCTAGTGCATAACGATTTGACACGCCTGTAAAATGACTAATCTCACGCTCTTCCTGAGCATGAGACTGGATGGTACGGATACCCTTGAGGTTTTGCTGTACTGTTTCTGTCAACTTACCAAAACCTGCTTGCACCGCTGCCGATGCTAGCAAAATGCGTCCGGCTAAATACCAGCCGTTAGCAACTATCACTACTAGTAAAGGAAGGAGCAACAATGTCAACTGAAGTGACTGTTGTAACATAAAAATTGGGGCAATCAACGCCACACCAAACAGGCTCACCAGTCGATGCACAGCAGACCGGAAAAAGCGACGAATCGATTCCATGTCATTAGTCGCTCGTGCAATCAAGTCACCTAAATGGTAGTTTGCATAGAAGCCACGTCCAAGGGTCTGTAAGTGTGCATAGAATTCTTGCCGCAAATCATAAGATATATAAATTGAAATCAGCGCATTTTTGCGACGACCAAAGTGCAGAATTGCAAAGCGCACAACTGTCAAACCAAGTATCGCCAGAGTCGGTAATAAAATATTCTCATCCTGTTTGGAAATTAAATCAATACCAATTTTTAAATAAATAGGAATAGCAGCTTCAACAACATGAACGCTCAAAAGGGCTATTACTGCTATTAACCACTGAAAAAGATAAGGTTTAAAGTAGTAAAAAAGTCTTGACAACGCAGTTAAAGTACGTAAATCTGATTTCATTTTTCCTCGGTCAGCTAATATTAGTTTAATCTGGGTAAATAGAAAAATATCTCGGTTAGATAAAAGCAATTATTTTGTGAAATTCCTCAATCATAATATTTCACATTTAATAAAACTTTCAGTTTTTAATTTACAACCAAATAATGAAACTGAAAAATTCAGAAATTCAGGAGTCAGAATTGGGAGTTATTAAAGAATCAGTCATTACTAAATAAAAGTTTGATTAGACTCTATATATTGATTATTAAACTAAGTCAATTCTGGCTACTGAATTTGGGCTTTTGAATTATTATGATGAAGTTAATGAAAGTTAGCAAACCAGCTTATTTGAGTTTGACTTTTTGTACAAATAGATTTTGATAAATTGTTTCAATATTAGACATCCTGAGCAAAGCAGGATGACGTGTTTTCACGTCTATTTTTGTACAATTGCGCTTCATAAAGAGTTTTATAAAAACCATTAAGAAGCATTAATTCCTCGTGGTTTCCTACCTCCACTAGTTGACCATGATTTAAAACTGCAATGCGGTCTACTCGGCGAATAGTCTGTAATCTGTGAGCAATGATAATAGAAGTTCTATTGGCTGTTACTTTCTCCAAAGCAGCTTGTATGGCAGCTTCAGTTTCCGGATCGATACTCGCAGTGGCTTCATCCAGAATCAGAATTTCAGGATTTAAGGCAATGACACGAGTAAACGCTAATAACTGGCGTTGTCCTTGCGATAAATTTTGGCCGCGGTCTTCCAATACTGTATCAAAGCCTAGTGGCAAGGCTTCAATGAAATCCAAGGACTGTATCACTTTAGCGGCTTGTCGGGCATCTTCCAGTGTGATAGTTGGATTACCCAAGGCGATGTTGTCATAAACAGTACCAGGGAACAGATGAAAGTCTTGAAAGATGATACCTACTCGCCTACGGATCTGTGCAGGATCTATCTGCATGATGTCGATGCCATCTATGAATAAGCTATTTTCAGGCACATCGTAGAAACGACAAATCAGCCGTGTCAATGTTGTCTTGCCAGAACCAGTGGGCCCGACGATCGCGATGTTTTCTCCTGATGCCACAGTCAGATTGAAGTGACGAATAACTGTTTCGCCGTTTTCATAACAAAAATTCAGATCGCGAAACTCAATCCGACCTTGCAAACCTTCAGGTAAGGGTATAGGTTGCAATGGCACTGACAAAGACTCGTTCCAGTCCAACAGCCCGAATATGCGTTCGCAGGCTGCCGCTGCTCGGAACACTGCATTTGCTTGATCCCCCAAAGCTACAATCGGACGGAACAACATATCGCTAAATTGCAAGAACAACACCACCGATCCCAGGGTAGTAGTGTGGTTAAGTACGTGTTGCCCGCCTAACCACAGGATACTAGCGATCGCTAAATAGGATATGTTGTCGATGATAGGATTGTACACAGTCTCTGCCATGATAGCCTGAGTTTCGGCTACTTTATTGGCTTGGTTAATCGCAGAGTACTGTTGAAAGCTGAGTTCTTCTCGCCCAGACATCTGCACAATTTCAATCCCTGATAAGTGTTCGTGCAAATGCTCGTTGAGACGCGATAAAGTGCCACGGATGACCTGATAGATCGAACTAGAGTAACGCCTAAAAATTACGATTACACCCGCCACAAACAACATTAAGGGTGATAGTTCTACGGTAAGCATTGCATCCAGAGACAGCATTACGCTGAAAGCAACAACCAATGGAATCAATTCTCCAGCCAACGCACCGACACCAGTCAAAAGTTCGGACAAACTCTCGATATCGTTGGTAATCCGGGTCAATACCTGCCCAACCATCACCCGGTCATAAAAAGCAGCAGGCAGATGCTCGACATGGGCAAACAAATCGCGGCGCAAGTCGCTCAGACCCAACAGTGCTGCATAAGACAACTGCGAGCGGAAGGCATACCCAAAGCCAGACCACAGCAGTACCCAAAGTAAGCCCACAAAGGCGGCAGCAATTATTTGTTCGATGTTTAGCATGGTTGTTAACCATTGGATTAATGCCGTTTGTCCATAGTCTGGTAAATCAGTCCGGTAGTTATTCATCAAGATGCCGTCTACTACCACCCGGCTAATTACAACTGGTATCAAAACGGCAGCTGTAGCCGAAAGCATTGCAAACAGCAGTGCGAACGCAATACGCCAGCGGTACGGGGCCATCCAGTGCCGTAGTCGCCAGACATTGCTGACAAAGGAATTACGTTTATCGATTGATACTTCAAAGGGGTCAAGCCGACCAAGAGTGTTAGAGGTCTTTGATGATGTCATAGTTGCTCCCCCAGGACTTCTGTATAGATTTGTGACTGCTTTACAGCTTGCTTCGGCGTTGTGGCATTGGTTTTTCGCTAGGTCATGTAATCATTACTTGTTTGATGTATTTGCTACTAGAGAGATCAATAAATTTCCGGTCTTATTGATTCCAGATTAAGCTGATATTTTACTTCTTCTATTTCCTAGTGCTTGTTTTAGTTCCTAGAACCACTTTTGTAAAATACTGTTAATCGGTCGATTTAGCGCATTTTGATGAAGTTTAATAGTCTCATGAACCAGAGTAAAAGGCAAGCATAAAAATATCTAGCCATTCTTGCTATGAGAATGATTAGTTAATTCCTGGCTTATGGTCTGTGTAGGGCGCAAATCAACGGAATGGTTTACCAAGGTAGTCTAATAATAGTGATGCTATGCAAATAGCATAATTACTATGGCGAACATAGAGATCCGAACTTTTGAACAAGTTCAATCGGATTTGTCCGCTTTCATAAGCGTTCGGCTTCCAGACCACGCTCATAATGAGCTAGTACTTCATCTAAAAGCAGGTTTTGCAAATCAGACTTCTCTGACATTAAGTTTCTTCTTTGTTTACCAAGGCCGACTGCAACAATTTCACCCACCTGTGGCTTTTCTTTATCGCTATCAGGTAAAAGAATACCCCCTGCTGTTTTCTCTTTAGATTCACTAATCTTGATGAAAACGCGATCGCCTAGAGGCTTAACAGTAGATACGCTTAACGCTATAGCTGCCATACAAAATTCTGAAAACGAACTTTCTTAAAGCCAACAAATTAGTGCAATTAAGTCATGAACTAATCACACATATCTAACTAGCAGGAAAATTCATCATGCGTTGTCTTTCTCCAATCAAACAGTAGGCATGGAAGGTTTTATCATAAAACCAATCTCATGAATAGCCAGCAAAATCAGAGATTGCTAGTAATAGAGTTTAAACTACTGTAAATTTATCGAATTAGTATTATTTTAATGATATTAAGTATGATGTCATATAGTCTTTCAAAAATCAAGCATTTCTGAAACCCCTGAATTTAGGGACTTCCAACTCAACAAATGCTTTATGCAATTTTGTAGCTAAAAAAATTCTCTTCTTCCTTCCCTACGCTCCACACCCAACCCTGAAGCGAAAATACCGTTAAAAGCCAGAAGCTATAGTTAGCCTAAATAGGTAGACTCCAAAGGATTTTCTTTAACGGTTTCACCAATTTTTTCAACGCGGTATGCTTTGGCATTGAGGCGAGAACTAACGATTTTTTGGAGGCGATCGCCCACAAAATGCAGACCAACTCCATCATCAGATCCATAACCTTCATCTAGCAAGCCTTCTGATAATAACCGATAATAACCTAGTCTTCTTTCTGGTTCGCGATCGTAGTGAGGACAGTAGCTACCTTTTAAAAAACCGAGACACTTTACTGGATTATCCAGCGAGCCTGGAGCATAAGCACTGATTCCCGCTTCAAACCAACACATTGAGCCTGCACTCAAGCCACAAAGAATAATACTTTTTTCCCAAGCTTCTCTAAAAATTTTATCTAGTTCCCATTCTCGCCAAAGTGCAATTAAATTTTTGGGGCTACCTCCTCCTACATAGATAATGTCTTGCTCTAATACAAAAGCTTTGAGGTCGATAGTTGGTAGATTAAACAATGATAAATGAGAGGGAGTGCAAGATAATTTCGCAAAAGCTGAATAGAAATCAACAATATATTGAGCAGAATCACCACTAGCTGTAGGAACAAAGCAAACTCGCGGCTTATTTTTATTTACTAGTCCTAATATATATTTGTCTAATAGAGGGTTTTTAAGTTCCATTGAAAAGCCACCACCACCCATTGCAAATATTTGTTTACTGGGAAGATTATTGCTCATATTAAAAGTTGAGAATTTCTAACTTCAGCAAAATAATTTTGCTAGTTAAATCATGTTATTGATAGCTATACATATTGATTTTCAAGCAATTTATAGCCTGAGACCCGCCTGTTTCATCAGAGGTAAGATGCGATCGCCAAAAAATTCCAGGTCTGGCTTAAAGTCATAAAAGCTCAACTGCAACCCATCAATACCAGCCTCTTTCAACTTTACAAACTGCTCGACTACCTGCTCAGGCGTACCGATGACCTCGATGTTACCGCCAATAGCCCGGCGCTTCGGTTTATCTTTACCCACGCGACCCTTCCAAGCGTGTGCGTCACTATCGAATCTGCTAAAGCCCAAGGGTGCAGATGGGTCAGCATGAGCAACAATCGCATCGTGATAATCCCAAGTTTCGCGCTCAGTTTCGCGGCTGATTACCATCGGGTTGAGGAGTGTTCGTACTTCCCGCCCTATATCGCGTGCAGCTTGCTTTACTCTTTTAGTATGTGCAGGTAATGCTTCAATGGCGCTCTTGAAATCTGAACCTGTGGGGCTGGTGATGAACACAATATCAGAATAGCGTGCAGCGAAAGAAATTCCTGCATCTGAGCCTGTAGCGTTGACTAGCACTGGGCGGCCATATTTCGGCTTAGGTGTAATATAGGCATCATTGAGCTTCCACGAAGACTTGCCCTCAAATGAAAAGTTCTCATCATCACCCCACAGGCGTTGCAGCACTTCGATAAACTCAGCAGCAAGTTCATAACGGTGGTCATGCTCAATGCGCTTCCAACCAAACATTTCGTGTTCAACAGCGCGGTGTCCAGTCACCACGTTAATACCCCAGCGACCCCCTGATATATGGTCGAGTGTTGCGCCATATTTGGCTAAGTGTAAGGGATGAATCGGCCCATACAACACATGGATGGTGGAGATCAGCACGATCTTCTGTGTCAGGCTGGTGAGTGCAGCTGTGGTCACAAAAGAGTCCAGGGCTTGGCCGTTGAACACGCCGCCATAGCCACCTTTGGGTAACCACTGTGACAACGCAAATATCAAATCAAACCCCAGCGCCTCGGCTTGCAGTACAAGAGCCTTATTATATTCAAAGCTCCAGTCTGTAGTCCGTGGTAGTGTGGAGGCGCTCCAACCGCCTGCTTGGATGGGTAAAAATAAACCCAGCAATATAGGCTGTTTCAACGCTTGGGAGAGGGGGCTATTAGGAAAATCTGTCGGAGCCAGAAAGCGATCGCAACCGACAATCGAACCGGGGTGATGGCTAAGGATCATCGTTCAAATTTGGTAGATAACTAATCTATTGGCTTTACTGCGATCGCACTCAACGTTGCTAGTGCGGTATCAACTGTAATTAATTCAACGGTTCTAGTAGATGTTTGTACCACGATCGCTATCTCCCAACTGCAACAGTTTCACGTTCTCGTTTTGCTACTTCTGCACGCACTAGAGGAATGACTTCCCGCCCGTAATCAATGGCATCTTGTAGCGGATCGAAACCCCGGATTAACAGGGTAGTTACACCTGCGTCATAGTAATCAACTAAAGCTTCTGCAACTTGTTCTGGTGTTCCTACTAGCGCAGTTGTGTTGCCAGCAGCACCAGTAGCAGCAGCGATCGGTGTCCATAAACGCTTATCGTAGATTTCGCTTTTAGCTGCGAAATCCAGTAACCTTTGCGATCCTACCGCCTGTGGTCTAGCTGGGGGAGCGACTTTTGCACCTCCTCGTTGTTCTTGAATCCGCCCTAAAATATTTCTGGCTTTTTCCCAAGCCTGTTCTTCTGTCATACCCAAGATGGGACGCAGAGATACACTAAAGCGAATAGAACGACCTGCTGGTAAAGCCGCACGAACTTGGGCGATCCGTTCTTTTACTGCGGCAATTGGCTCACCCCACAAAGCATACACGCTACTATGCTTGGCTCCTACTTCTACTGCTGGGCCAGATGCACCGCCAAAGTAAAGGGGAATATGGGGTTTTTGCAGTGGCTTGATGGCGGAGAAAGCATCTTTAACACGGTAAAATTCACCCTCATAATCAAAGGGTGTATCGCTTGTCCAGACACGACGGACAATTTCGAGATACTCATCAGTACGGCGATAACGGTTGTCATGGTCAAGCCAGTCGCCATCTCTTTGCTGGTCAGCATCACTACCCCCAGTGATAATATGCACTGCAATCCGACCATTAGTGAAATGATCGAGGGTAGCTGCTTTGCGTGCTGCTAAAGTTGGTGCTACAAAACCTGGTCGATGAGCAATCAAAAAGCCTAAGCGATCGGTAAATGCAGCTGCATGGGTAGCAACAGTAAAACCATCAGGGCTACTAGAGCTATAGCCGATTAATACTTTATCAAAATCGCCTTTTTCATGCGCTTGGGCAAACTCACGTACATATCCGGGGTCAATAATGTCATCCGCCAGACTACCTGGTACACTGTTTAACTCCGAAGCAGGTTTGGTGCGGATTAACCCGATGAACTCAACTGGCATGATAATTCTCCTGAAAATCGTTTTAATTAGGGATGAGGAAAGTTTTCCCCAGTCCCTAATTCTCAATCGCTATCAATCCAATAAATCTGGTTGCTCGTGGGTAATTTCATCCCATAAATATTGGAATGCACGCCAACCTGCTTCGTGGCTCCCATTACGTTTTTGAATACTTAAGGCGAGGTCATGTTCAATGGGGATGGGTTTACCTACAGCTTCTACTAATAATTGGGATTTAGTAGCATCTTCTAGACGGATAAACCACCAAGCTGCTTCGTCTACACTGTGTCCTACGGTTAATAATCCATGATTGCGGAGGATTGCGGCTTTGCTATTACCTAATCCTTTCGCAATGCGTTTTCCTTCACTGGTATCTAACACAACGCCTTTGTAATCATCAAATAAAACATGATCTTGGTAGAAAACAGCAGAATCTTGGGTAATCGGATCGATTAACCTACCTAGCGATGACCAAGTTTTGCCATAGAAGGAATGAGCATGAGCCGCCGCTACTACATCTGGACGGGCTTCGTGGATTTGCGAGTGAATAGCATAAGCTGCTTGATTGAGTGCGCCATCACCTTGAACAACTTTACCTTCAGAATTCACTAGGATCAAGTCTGATACACGAACGCGACTGAAGTGAATACCAAAGGGATTGACCCAAAAATGGTCAGTGAGTTCAGGATCGCGGACTGTGATGTGTCCTCCTAGTCCTTGGGCAAAACCTAAACGGGCAAAGATTCGCAACGCAGCAGCCAAGCGTTCTTTGCGATGACGACGCTCTGCTTCTACAGAGGTAAAGGTTGGTGGTTTAACAAGAGTACCATTGCGGATGATGGAAGTTTGCACCATGATTCTCAATTCCTATGAATAGAAGATTATTTAATAAATGCAGCCAGTTAAGACTCAGATGATTGCAACGTTAAACTATTGGCAGAATTATTTGATTAATTTTTTAACAGACGCGATCGCACAGGATTAATAAAGTCTTCCGGCTCATTACTATTTACCCAAAGTTAGATTTGAAATTATCTAGCACAGCAACTCTTTGGAGTAGATTGGTAACATTTTTTATTAAACTACGATAAATCAGTCGAGTTACTGTATTTTAATGCAATATGAACCTACCATAGTTTACCTAAAGAAGCAAGCTTAAGACTGTCACCCCTTGTTTTTTATCGTCATATATGCAAATCTCGTATGATAAAATACGATTTATTTATCAATTTACAGTATTTTGTTGCTCAAAAAATTAAAAATTAACTGCGAAGTGCCTATTGTAAAGGTTCTGAAAAGCTTGTCTGAGCCTAGCTATGGGAGTTAAATTCCCATTTACAGCAACTAGACTCACCATTCTCTCAAACCCTAACTAATTATGAGCCAAGGACTCTATCCCACAGTTGCATAAAATGTGTTGATGACAACAAATTGGATAGCACAACACATCATTAAATTTTACGAACAAACAATGAAAAGACGCGAGATTACGACTGATAAATTTGCTTGAGAAAAAGTCAAGATTGGCAGATTGATCGGCTCTCTTCGATACAAGTGAACAACTCACACACAGGAGTAAAATATGACTGCTACTATCACCCGTCCAGCTTGGACAATTGAATTTGAAAATGAAACTATTGATTAGGTTAATTAATAAACATACTCCCCATATTCCGAAAAAGCGGTTACAGGAGTCAAAAGCGATCGCCACATCAGAATAACTAGAGAATTTCTACCATTTTCGCGTTGGTGGTGCAGCCCATGACCTATTTATTGTGCAAGTTGTGGCCAAGCGCTGCACGGATTCAGTATCAACATTTAACGGTGCGTTAGCCGACGGCACAATACACCCTACGCTTAATGCTTAAATTCTAATTCATTGCAATCCAAATAAAACTTTTATATGCATAAAAAAAACAATTTAATATAAATCCAGTACCAAAATATAAAGGAATAAATATGTTCAATAAACGGCTAAATCAGTGTTTAGGTTGGCTCAATAAGAGAGGTCTATTTAAGTTTTTCAAGCAACCTGGAATTCGCTCGTTTGGATTACTATTTATCATGGGTTTAGGCTTGAGTTTAGCGATCGCATCTTGCGCTCCCAGTAATTCAGCGAATGCACCAACAGAAAAACCCGAAGCCAGCAAGTTAACTGTGTTGAAAATGGGGCATCAAAAAGGGATGGCGCTGCTGAATATCCTCAAAGCCCAAGGTAGTCTAGAGAAGCGCTTACAACCTCAAGGTATTTCTGTAACCTGGAATGAATTTTCCTCGACTGCACCTTTACTTGAGGGAATGGGTGTAGGTGCAATCGTTTTTGGTGGTGGTGGCGGTACAGGTAGTGTCTTTGCTCAATCCAGTGACAAACCTTTCGTGCGAGTGGCTGCGAGTACAAGTAGTACTAGAAGTTCAGCAATCTTGGTGAAAGAAAATTCACCTATCAAAACTCTTGCTGACTTAAAAGGTAAGAAAGTCGCTTTTGCTAAAGGCTCAAGTTCACAATACATGATTGTACGTGCTTTAGAGAAAGTAGGTTTGAAATATACAGATATTCAACCTGTCTATCTAACTCCAGCCGAAGCTTTACCAGCATTTGAGCGCAATGATTTTGACGCATGGGTAATTTGGGACCCTTATACTGCGGAAGCTGAACGTAAGCTGCGTACTCGTCTGTTGGCAGATAATACTACGGTATTTGGCGATAAAGCTTCTGTAGAAAGCCCTGGATTTTATTATGCTGCACCAGATTTTGTCAGCGATCGTCCAGATATTTTGAAAATAATTTTGCAAGAATTGGAAAAAGCAGGTAGCTGGGCTAAAAACAACAATAAAGACTCAGCCAAACTACTTTCCAAACTCTACAAAGTTGATTTAGCCACAATGGAAATTGTAGAGGAACGCGGAGGCGATCGCAAAGTATTACCTGTGACTGATGAAGTTCTCACAGGGTTACAAAACATGGCAGACACCTTCTACGAACTCAAGGTTATTCCCAAGAAAATTGATGTTAAAGATAAAAACTACAACTGGGTTCCTGAGCAAAAGTGGTAAAACACACCTGATGTGTTAGAAACCCCTTCAGGGTAAGGAATAGGGAACAATGAAAAACTCCATCCCCTTATGCGTGAAGTTTTTGGGCATTGCAAATGGGACATGAGCAATCAAGCGCCGACTTTCTGTAACTTGCCTTTTGTATTAATTTGTGGCAAATTACTCTTGATAAAATAGCAAATTCCTATCGATTTACTGTAGTATATACTCATAATTTTATCGAAACTAGAGTAAATAGATATAAATTTAGCTTTTGGTTTACTAATCAAGTGCTTGCCTACACATACTAAAAATGAGCCAAATTGTAGAAGAAGTTCTGGCCGCTAATCTTACTTACACTGAAAACTTCGGTGATAAGGGTAATCTCACCATACCCCCATCTCGTCGGTTTGCAATTCTCACTTGCATGGATGCTCGACTTGACCCAGCTAAATTTGCTGGATTAGCTGAAGGGGATGCTCATGTAATTCGCAATGCAGGTGGACGTGCTAGCGATGATGCAATTCGCTCTTTAGTAATTTCTTACAAATTACTTGGTACTCGTGAATGGTTCGTAATTCATCATACTAATTGCGGGATGGAAACCTTCACAAATGAAATCATCAGTAATTTACTTGCTAGTAGCCTCAAAACAGCCAAACTGGATGAAACAGGTTGGTTTGATATTGGATCTGATGGGGGATCGAGCGAAGGCAAGTTTATCAATTGGCTGACTATTGACGATCTTGCGAAAAGCGTCTATGTAGATGTGCAAAGGATTCGTTTGCATCCATTAGTTCCTCTTGAAATTCCTATTTATGGTTATATTTACAATGTTAAAACAGGGCAATTAATTGAAGTTCCTGAAGCTACAAAAGTTGGTCAAGCTAGGTAGTTTCATCATCCCGACTTGAACCAGGCGATGTCCCAATAGGGTTAGGTGGAAGGGAAAAGGATAATTTCAAACCTTTCCCTTTCCCCTTATTCTTTTCCCAGCCGATATCAAAGATGAAGAGTGCTTATCCGAACCATATTGCACGTCTACCTACTAATATTGGAATTGCGTTGTAAACCTATAAAATCGTGCAGTTGAGAGATAATACCCCTGAATTACCAGATGTATCCTATCGGTCAAGCTGATTTTGTAATGGCTAATGAGTAAATATTTAATCAATCGATTACTAATTGCTATTCCGACTTTAATTGCCATCAGTATTGTGATATTTGCTATTCTGGCATTAGCACCAGGCGATCCAATGGGAGAATTTGCCATGAATCCTTCCATCACAGCTGAAGTGCGAGAAAATATCCGAAAATCTTTAGGTTTAGATCGACCAATTCATATTCGCTATGTCAAGTGGTTTACCGCTTTTATCAGTGGAGATATGGGCTATTCTTTTACTAGTCGTAGTCCCGTAATTGGTTTAATTCTCCAACGCATACCAACAACCTTGTGGGTAGTAGGTTCTGCTTACCTCGTTGGTGTCTTATTAGCTATTCCTTTGGGGGTAATCTCGGCTCTCAAACGTAATACCATTGTTGATACAGTTTTGACTACTTTAGTCTTCTTTGGGTTTTCTTTACCAACATTTTTTACTGGTTTACTATTTATTATTATCTTCAGTATCCAGTTAAAATGGTTTCCTTTCATCTATAACAGTACCTTACAGGTAACAGATTTGCAGAGTTTTCTCGCTCAAGTTAAACAATCTATTATGCCTATATCTGTATTAGGAATCTGGCAGACAGCAATGCTAATGCGCTTTGTACGTTCAGAAATTTTAGAGAATATCCATCAAGACTATGTGCGTACTGCTTATGCTAAAGGATTACCCAAATTCTTGGTAATCAATCGTCATGTTTTGCGGAATGCGTTAATTCCTGTAGTTACATTGGTAGCTTTGGATATTCCCAGCGTTTTTACAGGCGCTCTAGTAACAGAAAAGGTTTTTCGTGTTCCAGGTATTGGTGCTTTATTAATTGATTCTATCTATAAGAATGATACACCAGTAGTCATGGCAATTACATTTATATATGCAATTTTGATTGTTATTTTTAATCTCGTTGCCGATATTCTCTATGGTTTACTAGATCCTCGCGTCAAGTATACGAAGTAGCTAAATATTTAAAAATGAACAAAAAAGACATAGGGATTTTTACCCTTGAACAAGTCAATTTTTTGAAAATGCCAAAAGGTTATAAAAAGTCTATTCAAAAGTGGTTTTAACTTTCTGCTCGGTAGTATACAAATTAAATTTATAACATCTTTTATGTTGAAGCGATCGCTTAATCAAACTTCCGAAGCATCCAAGGGTTCAGTTTCTCCACCATCCACCAATTTTGTTTCTCAGCCAGAAACACTCACTCAAGAAGCATGGCGCAAGTTTCGGCGTAATCGTCAAGCTATGTTTGGGATGGTAATCTTGCTCATCATAGTGTTAAGCGTCATTTTTGGGCCTTTTATTTATCAAATTCCTTTCAACAAAATTGACTTTGCCAAATCTACTCTTAGTCCCAGTTGGGCGCATCCATTTGGTACTAATGATTTAGGTCAAGATATATTAGCCAGAGTGTTGCATGGCGGAAGAATATCGATCGCAGTAGGAATTTTTTCGATGTTAGTAGCCATAACTCTCGGTACACTCATCGGCGCACTTGCTGGATTTTATGGCGGCTGGTTGGATATTGTTTTAATGCGTTTCACAGATTTGTGTCTAGCTTTACCACGACTGCCATTATTATTACTGGTAATATTTTTGTTTCGGGATGCGCTCAAGGCGATCGCCGGGCCAGAGATAGGTATATTTGTGTTGATAGTATTGGTGATTGGTGGACTCAACTGGATGTCTGTAGCTAGATTAGTGCGAGCAGGCTTTTTGACAGTGCGGGAGTTAGAATTTGTTACCGCAGCACGCGCCCTTGGTGCTTCCCCTGCAAGGTTGATTTGGGTTCATATTTTGCCCAACGTCATTAGTCCCGTACTAGTTGCTGCTACTCTTTCGGTAAGTACTGCAATTCTTACCGAATCAACCCTGAGCTTTTTTGGTTTAGGTTTTCCACCTGATGTCCCAACTTGGGGGCGAATGCTGAACGAAGGGCAAAACTTTCTAGAATATGCTCCTCACATAGTTATTTTCCCTGGTACAGCGATATTTCTCACGGTGTTAAGCATTAACTACATAGGTGATGCTTTACGAGATGCACTAGATCCGAGATTATAGTCAATTCATGGAAACACAACACTATTATTACTAGCCTTCAATTACAATTTTTTCTCATCCGAACAGATGGCATTTTTCGACCGGAACGCAAGATATGTTCTTCAAAACCTTCATTTATATAACCATTAACTTGATAAAACGGTTCAGCGTTGAGCGAAGCATTCAAATGTAATTCCGACAATCCTCGCTGATAGCTAGTCTAAATCTTGCCAAGTAGTGATGAATTAATTACATTACGACTCTTGGCAACGTCGAGCCAACCCTCGATATTTAGCTCAGGGAAAGAGAGCAAGTTTCCTTGCTTCAAAATCTTCAATCCTCACTTACTTGAGTTGCCAATCTTTAATATTCCAGGTGCGATCGTCCCAAGGAGTTGAATCTATACCAGCGAGTCTGTTACTAACTCCATTAACATTAGCGCGAGAAATTAGAGGAATTACAGCTTGCTCTTTAATCAACAAGTCGTTCATCTGAATAAATAATTGTCGGCGTTTTTGTGGGTCTAATTCTGTATTGGACTGTAACCAAAGCTTGTCATATTCAGGGTTACAGTAACGAGAACTATTTGGTTTCGACCAATTATTTTTCTTCTGGGAAATTTCACTACAAGTCCACGCCTTCAGATAAGTACCTGGGTCTGGGTTACTATTGCCACCACTAAACATTTGTAAATCAGCGTGAAAGTGAGCAAGAGTATCTGGGTTAGCAGGGTCACTAGAAAAGAAAATACTTGAATCGATACTTTTTAGTTCTACCCCTACACCAATAGAAGTTAGCGATTGTTTAACAATTTCCTGAGTTTTCTGGCGGACTGGGTTGACTGAAGTTTGAAACAAAACTTTGAGTTCTACACCATTTTTATCCCGAATGCCGTTACCGTTGGTATCTTTCCATCCAGCTTCATCCAATAAAGCAGCAGCTTTTTTTAAGTTAAATTCATATTTCGTATTGGTTGAATTATAAATATCTGGCGCTACCACGATATTTGTAACAGCACGACCAGTTTGACCATATAACTGTTGATTAATAGTGTCACGGTCAATAGCATAATTAAAAGCTTGACGCACTTTCAAGTCTTTAAAAAAAGGATGGGGGAACTCTATGCTGGAACGTTCACCGTCTTTCGTTTGTTTGTTAGGGTCAGTTTGATTAATAGTAATCCGTTCTAGATAAGAACCGAAGATGATATCTAATCTACCTTTTCCTGCTGCCTCCAGCTGTTTCAGGATGGGAGCTTCTACTTGGAGGTTCCAGGCAAAATCTACATCTCCAGTCTGCAATACTGCTCTAGCAGCTGAAGTTGCATCTCCACCACCTTTAAGTTCTACTCGCTTAAAAAAAGGTTTATTTGCTTCGCGGAAAAAGGAATTAGCTTCATAAACAACAATGTCACCAGGCTTGAAGTCTACCACTTTGTAGGGGCCAGTTCCTACAGGAAGTAGATTAGCTGGCGCTTCTCTGGCGTTGCTACCGTTGTATTTCTCGAATATATGACGAGGTATGATTGACCCATTGGAACTAATAAACGGCAATGACCAAGCTGGGTTAGGCTCCTGGAAATTGATTTTAACAGTATAGTCGTTCAAGGCTTCAACGCTTTTGACAGCTTGATAATTAGCAGCAGTGGTTGCACCTACAGCTGGATTACTAACAAATTGATAGGTAAACACCACATCTGTAGCCGTAAAAGGTTTACCATCAGACCATTTGACTCCTTGTTTGAGTTTCCAAGTCACTGATTTACCATCTTTTGCTACTCCACCGTTCTCTAAGGAGGGGATTTCTGCTGCGAGAAAGGGGACCAATTTACCATCTTTATCAAAGCTGGCCAAGGGTTCGTAAGTAATTCGACTGGCTTCAAAGTCTTTGTTACCTTGAGCTAGATGGGGATTAAGAATAGTTGGTGCTTGCCAATAGAGAAGCTTTAAAGTATCGCTCGCTGCTGTTGGATTAGACGCGCTGGGAGTAGAGGTGGTTGAAGACTGAGAATTTGAGGTTGGGGAAGAACAAGCAGTTAACAACAAAATGCCCAGCAACGACTGAGCAAAAATCTGACCCCTACTGAATTTATTGAATATGCACATTTGGATTGTTTCTAGGGATTTAAGCTAAAGGGTCAAATTTACCGCTAACAAGCAACCAAATACTGTAGCGCGTTTCTGACGATTTTCCCGATTTAAACTACGATAATTTGGTCGCCAAACCGTACTTCCTTAAGATAAAAATCCCATAGATGTGGAAAAAAGGCAATAGCTGTCAGGAAAAGGACATATTAGCTATTTAGCATTAGTTATCCTCTTTTTCACCCAGTCTTGCATCTTCTGACACACACTTTTTATTTTCGTTTAGCTAGTTTGCGATCGCTAAATCATGCCTTATTTCTGATACTATCCGGTATAATTGCCGCATACTGCTGAGAAGTCAGAGTTGCTTCCCGGACATCGACTTGTTTTGGCACAATTTTTAACTGGTACAAGAGATCGGCAACCTGCTGTTGATCTCGCAGCACTTGCTCATTAATGGGTTGCATATCGTACTTGCGCCGAGATAACATTGTTTCCATCGTTGCCACATCAACCTTTAATTTGGGAGCAAGGATTTGAGCGGCTGCTTGCCTATTTTGATTTGCCCACTCTCCAACTTGGTAGTACTCTTCTAGAATTGCTTTGAAGAGTTCAAGGTTATTACTAGCAAACTCCCTGGCAGCTAAGTAGAAAGATCCTGGTGTTTTAATTCCCTGAGCATCCCGCAACACTCGGATCGTTCCCTCTTGTTGAAGCTTGATCGGTGTAGGGTCGATCGCTACATAGGCATCAACAGTTTTGTTTAAAAATGCTGCTTGTCCATCAGCAACAGTCAAATTCACACCTTGAACATCGTTAAACTTCAGCCCTACTTCTACCACCATTTGCTCCACAGCCTACCAATGTAGCGAAAGAGGCGAACCCATATAAGGTATAAAGCAAATCTCGCCTGGAAATTAATCGTTTCCTGACATAAGGTTTAATCATGGCTGTCAATCCCGTGGTGTTGGCTGTTGAACGCCTTTGCTACAAGTCGGCATAGCCGACGGCAGTCGCTTCAAGCCGGGGAACCCGTCCAACGCGCTGCCTCCCCAACGCAATGGCTACTGTTGACCGTTGAGTGTTAACTGTCAACGATCAACGACCTCATTATTCTTAAATTGTTAAACCTTTAGAAAGGACGACTACCCCGAAGGCTAACCCGTTTGAGAATACGAGTGGCATTGGCATCAAATTCAGGGCGGTAGTGAGCTGTTGCTTGGTTATCCCAATAAAGCAGGTCGCCCTTGCTCCATTGGTGACGATAGGCAAATCGGGGTTGTTTGATATGCTCTTGCAACTTTGCAACTAGTTTTGCTCCTTCTACATGGTCATAATCCACGATGTCTACATCGCTAGCTGCATTGAAAAAGAGGATCTTTTTACCTGTATCTGGATGTGTGCGAACCAGAGGATGAATTGCTACTCGTTCGCCTGGTTCAGGAGCGCGACCAGCTGCATATTTAGGTTGACCATACTCATCCCGATCCTTACTGCCATAGAAATTGAAGTAGCGAATTTGTAAGCCAGAAATTTGCTCTTTGGTAGCATCATCTAGCTCGTCGTAAGCCTGAGCCAAATTTACCCAATAGGTATTGGGGCCATTCTCAGGTACTTCTACGGCATATAAGAAAGAACCGCTAGATGGCACAGGAAGCCAGTAGTGATCGATGTGAGGTAAAAGTTCCTGATAGTTCGGTCGAATATTGACTGAACTTTCTTCAGGAGCAGCATTTGCGAGAGTGAGAACTAGGGGCGGCAGGTATTCTTCTGTTTCTCCTTTGCGGATATAAGCAGGTTGTTGAAGAATATCACCAAAGTAATTGGCAAAGGCTAACAACCGATCGTCAGTTAATATTTGGTTTTTAAAAATGAGAAGATGGCGATCGCGCCATACCTGTTTGAGTTGCAGGATCGCCTCTGGTTCCACAGAATTAACATCAAATCCGGTAATCACTGCACCAAGAGCCGCTCCGGTGGGTGTAATCTCAATCCGGCTTGCCGTGAGTGTCATAATCAGGTCTCCTTAAGATTTAGGCTATACGAGCAACTGGTCATGCAAAAATTACCCTTGTAGAGCAACAAGGGTTAATGTCTGCGTTTATAAGTATTGTCAATTCGCTTTTTCGCCCATTCGCAGTTAAATACAAGAAATCTTTTAATTGCTTAATTGCTAATTAGCGGGTTTCAAAGCAAGCACTGATTCAAAGAATCAGTGGTCTTAAATCAGTGTTAGCTCTGAACCTACCACTGATTTTAATTGCGAATTGGAAATTGCGAATTGGTTTGACTTATAACTCAGCTTTACGAAAGGACTGGTTGTGCTTCCTTAAACTCAGCTTTTTGCTTGAAGACGCTTGGTACTTCAGCGCTGAAAGCTTCACCTTGAACCACTTCTGAACGGTAACCATCAACTCCTACTGGAACATCGCCTGTGATGGTGGTGCGATAGAGGAGACGTTCAACATCCAAATGATCCAAATCTTGAGGAGCCAAATGTACGGTGGCGCGGTTGTCCCAGAAGGCGATATCACCGTTGTTCCAACGGAAGCGGGTGGTATAGGCAGGTTTGGTGACTTGGTTAAAGAACAACTCTAGCAACAGCCTGCTCTCTTCTGGTGATACATCAACAATGCGGGAGACGAAGCCAGGGTTTACGAACAAGGCACGCTCACCAGTCTCAGGATGAACTCTGACGACTGGGTGAATAGAAACTAAAGGATTGACAGCAATGCGCTCGTCGAATTTGCCATTGCGGGGTTGATAACCGCCTCCATTGAAGCGATGTTCCGCTTTTAATGTATCAGCTAGCGATCGCAGGGGTGCTGAGAGTCCCTCATAAGCGGCAACGAGATTACTCCACTGGGTATCACCACCGAAATTAGGGACATTAACTGCGCGTAAAATTGACGCTGCTGGTGGGTTAATCGCCGCCGTTACATCCGTGTGCCAAGGGCCGCCAGTGCGAAAACCATACTGCTTTTCATAAAGCTTACGGTCTACGGGTTTAATCTGGGGAAATCCCGGAACTGGTTCCGGCTCTCCCAAGGGATGGGCGAAAGTCACTTCGCCAAAACGAGATGTAAACTCGACCTGGGCAGCATGATCGATGTTCTGGCCGCGGAAGAACAAAACTTTCCACTTTAATAGCGCTTTGCGAATTTCTTGGACTTGATCCTCAGAAAGAGAGCGGGAAAGGTCTACGCCGCCGATTTCTGCACCGATGAAACCAGCTACCTGTTTAACTTCTATATGTTTGTAGCCCATTAGGATTCTCCAGAGTTTTATCTGTCGGGAGGTGTTCACGCTCGCCTATTTCCTTGGGAATTTTGCCGATACCCAATATCTGCTAACAACATTCCCATGCTGGGAGCATAACTGAAATTATCATACACTATTCCGATAGATTTATCGTAGTATACAGGTGCTAAATAGTAACTTCCTACGTTTTTACAGACCAATCCCCTTCTATAGCAATCCGATGTCAATGTGCAAAAGCCTTAGCTCAGACAGATTAGCGATGCCTGGGCAGCAAACTACGCGATTATTTGACAGTTCTTAGTTAATCTAATTATTAGTAAATCATAATAAAATTTTCCTCATGAGAATTTGGTATAGACAACTAGGGTAGAGCATCAGTAATATCACTTACCACTATTTACCCGCTTTGCGCTGGCGTAATTTTCGCTTGTTTTTTGGAGGACAGTTACTATCAATGTCTGGGACATTTATGACCCAGCAGTTGACTATTCCTTGGCTGGTGTATGACTTAACTAAATCAGCTTGGTTATTAGGCGTTGCAGGATTTGTACAATTTTTACCGACGTTATTACTGATTCCCTTTTCAGGCGTATTATCCGATCGCTGGAGTCGGCGTGACTTGTTAATGGTGATGCAGATATTGGGAATTAGCGTTTCCCTTGCTTTAACGATTCTTACCTTTACTAATTGGATGCAGCAAAAGTTTTAAATGGTGATGCAACTACAATGGCTCACCTCAGTACTTCAGCACCCATTGGTTCGTTGTTTGCTTGTTTGTATCTCACGATGAGACGAGGAATTGTGGGCTTAGAGCGTGTGATTGTTGTAGCTCAAGCTGCGATCGGAATAAGTGTGATTTTCTTCTCACTCTCACGTCAAGTTTGGCTGTCAATAATCATACTGGTGTTTGTAGGCTGCTTTATTATCCTCCAGATTACCAGCTGTAGCTCTTACTCCGCATAGCTTAGAGCTTTTCTTAGTGCCATTCCATCATGAATACCTTGCACAATCATCTATTTTTATCTCTTTGGTCAGACTATTTCTCTTTTTCCTCTGCCTAGAGTGACAAAAGAAAGTTATACTGGTGTATTTTGCTTATCTGCTTTGTGGTCTATTAATTGCCTTAGCGATCGCACTTACCGCAGGTAATAACTGCTGCTTTGTCTGACTAAAATATGCAATAGATAGAGGTTGCATAATCTATACAAAGAGTATGTACGGCAAATTACTGTTAGTATGATACCCTAATTGTTAATTTGCCAAACATTCAGCGTTACAAGTTAAATTCACCACTCTGTTCTCTAACCGAAGGGCTGGGTTAACAAGGGAGCAACTTTTTGCAGATGTCGCACGCGAGGCATTACTTCTTCGGCAAAACGTGTCATCTCTGTGAGAAAGGGATTAAATTGCAACATGAAAGTATCGATACCTGCATCAACGAAAGCTGCAACGCGAGTGGCTACAGTAGCATAACTACCAACTAGTCCTGCGGCTGTGCCACCATTGCCGCCAACACCCGGATTTTTGGCAAAGAGTTGAAACATAACGGCTTCTGGGTCAACTCCTTTGGCAACACTCAATTTATATTGTTCTTCTAGCTTTTGCAGTGCCATGAGTCGTTCGAGTTCTGCTTGCGCTTCTTCGTCTGTGGGACGGGCAATAACAAAGGCTGACAGACCAAAACGGACTGGTTGAGGTAAGGAACGGGGACGGTTTGAAACTTGTTGAATTACTTTACGGACATCTTCAATTGGCTGACCATTGATGAAATAAACATCAGCTTGTTGGGCTGCTAAAATCTGCGCTGGGTCTGATGCGCCTCCAAGATAAATACGAGGATAGGGTTGAGCAACAGATAAAGGCCGTAGGCTCAAATCTTTGATGTTGAAATATTCACCCTCGAAGTTTACCCTCTCGCCACTCCACAAAGCGCGAACCACCTCCAACCATTCACCAGAGTAGCGATAACGCTCATCATGGGGAGGGAAGGGGATATTAGTACGCTCCATTTCTGGGCAAAACCAAGCACTAATTAGGTTTATGGCAAAACGCCCGCGACTGATAGCATCAATTCCTAAGGCCATCTTGGCTAGAACGGCGGGATGAAATAATAAAGGTTTGATTGCGGCGATAATTTCGATGCTTTCTGTAGCTTCAGCCAATGCTGCACAAGCTGTCCAAGTTTCTAATTGGTCTAACTCTAGACTGCGGGGGTTGGCAAGGTGCTGTGCTACTAAGGTTGTGACATATCCTAAACGTTCTGCTTCTAATACTAGCGATCGCGTGCGTTCATAACTAGCATTAATCGGCTCATCTGGTGTATTGAGAGGGCCAAAGTTACCGCCCACAGGCGACCAAATACCGTATCGAGGTTCTGACATTCTTGCCTCCTTAAGGATATGAGGGGCATCTGGCTTGAGTTTCCCCAAAGATGAGTAACTTAATCTCTAATACCCCCCTTGTTTTTTATGCTTATGTGTGCAAATCTCATAGTATACTACAGTAAAACGATTAAATTACCGTAGTTTAAATTAGTGCAAAATCAACTTTTAGCACCTAATTATCAAGGTTCGAGAAAGCTATGTCTGAACCACGCTACGGGATTTGGATTCCCGTTTACGGCAACTGCGGCGTTATGAACCATCCTCTTGAACCTCGTGACGCTAGTTACTCACGAGCCAAGAGCCTTATGCAATTGGCCGAAAAGTGCGGATTTACCACAACTTTAATAGCGCAACATATTATCAATCCCAGGAACCAAGAGCTTGACCAGCTAGAAACCTGGACAGCCGCAGCAGCACTTGCAGAAGCGACACACTCTATCGAGATTATTGCAGCAGTTAAACCATTACTATTTCATCCTGCCGTCTTAGCAAAGATGGCTTTAGGTATTGATGCAATTAGCGACGGACGTTTTGCGATTAACTTAGTAAGTGCTTGGTTCAGACCAGAAATGGAAAAACCAGGGATCGACTTCCTTCCCCACGATGAACGCTATCGATATTCTGACGAATGGATTAGAGTTGTCAAAGCTCTGTGGAGTGGAGAAAAAGTTAACTTTCACGGTGACTATTTTCAGATTAATGACTTAAAATTCAGCCCACCACCCATAGCCAAACCACATCCGCGCATCTATGTAGGTGGAGAGTCAGAACCAGCCCAAGAACTAGCCGCAAAAGAAGCGCATACCTTTTTCCTCAACGGTCGTCCGATTGAAGTCATCCGCGAAACTATTGCTCAAGTTACGAAAAAAACTAAATTTCGCGCTCAACCTCTAGGCTTCGCCATGTCAGCCTTTGTTATTGCTCGACCGACAGACGAAGAAGCAGAAGCAGAATATCAAAATTTAAGAGCAATGGTACTAGCACAAGACGATCGCTCCGAACTACTCAAAGGAGTAGATTCTGAGGTAGTCATGTTTAAGAACATGGCTGAGTATCCTGGTGTGGGGAGCAATGGCGGTACAGCAGCAGGACTAGTTGGTAGTTATGAAACTGTAGCTAATCGAATTGCTGAATTTACCAAGGTAGGAGTCGGTACTTTCATGCTGCAATTCCAGCCCTTTGCCACAGAAATGGAGCGTTTTTCTGCGGAGATTATGCCACGAGTTCGGGCATTAATAGCAATTCGCAATTCCCAATGGGCTAACGCCCCGCTCCGCTAACGCAATTCGCAATTAAGAAACGTAAGATGCAGCAAGACTTTCGTGGTTTGTATCTGTTGCCTAATTTTGGCGAATTGGTATTAGAGGCTAGTGCTACCGCTAACGTTACTTCTCAAGTCCCGTTTATAAAGGAAAATCATGACTGCAATACTTACTCGTCCAGCTTGGACTACTGATTTAGAACTGGAAATTTTTGACAAACTGCTTGATAAACACGCCCCTCACTTACCAAAAAAGCGACTAGAAGAACCCAGACCACCAGAAACTGAAGAAGAAAAAGAGAATTTCTACCATTTCCGTGTTGCTGGTGCAGCCCACGATCTATTTATTGTGCAAGTCTGCGCTAAGATAATTGACCAAATACCCGACCCAGAATTACAGCTATTTTTGAGCAGACAAATAGGGGATGATGGCGCACACGCGCAAAATACTCGTTTAAGAGCGCAGGCGATATCAGGACGAAACGCAATTGAGGATATTCAAAAGCAAGTACAAAAGCATTGGGATTATATGGGTGATTTACCCATTCGTAATTGGCAAGGCTTTTTAGCATTTGAGTTGCACTATGAACTTCATATTGTGGCTTTGCTATTCATCAATAGTCGTACCAGCAAAATCAATGACCCAGACTCAGCTAAGTATGCCGCAGAAAGAATCCTGCCAGATGAAGCAGCACATCGCCTGGGAGTTGTAGACTGGTGGCAACGTAAATTCGATCGAGCTTCGCCAACAGAAAAACAGGATTTAGTTGCACAGGTTCTAGAAGCTGATGAAGAAGGTCAACGCCGACGAAATCCTTATCTTTGGGATCATTGGCGGTTGAGTCAAAAAGCTATTGGGATTGAAATTGATGATTTGCCAATACTTTACGATGCTTGGCGGCGAGAAGTTTTATCTTATTTCTTGGATATCCCTGTCACTAAATTGCCCAAACTTGTGAGCGTAAATGATTAAGCAGTAGGGTGGGCATTTTTTAGTAAAACTACCTTTACATATAAAATACACTAGTTAATGCCCACTATTTATTCAAACTTTTAAGGAATATAAATAAGTAAGAGAACAAATATTTTATTAATTATTGAAGCTGTATTCATAAGAAATAATATTACTAATTATTAATTTAATTAGTAATATTTTCATAATTTTTTAAAATTATAAAAATCTCAATATTTTTGATTGATTTACATAAAAAATCAAAATTAGTTGCCACTAACACAACAATTATAAGTTATTTGCTATATTATATTATTTCTAATAGAATTAATTTTTTGGAAAGAAGTTAACAAATTTTGGGATTTTAGGCATAGAGACGAGATAATTCTTTATGCCTAAAAATAATTCAAAATATTTGTTAAAAACCAAGATTGCATTGAGAAAATGTGACATTAATCAGGATTAATTTATGTTAAAGCAAACCATCAATGAGTTATTAGGTTTTTTAAAATAGAGAAACTTATTTCAGCATCAAAGAATTAAAGCTTTTGGTGTCATGTTTGTGCTGGGTATCGGATTGAGTTTTGCGATCGCAGAACTGGTCAATTCCACGTCGAATTATTAGGTAAAAAAATAACGTCGCTACCGCCACCGAACACATCGGATTGGTAGCCACTGCTTCCACAACTTATGACGCGCCTTAGCACATCGCTCGTCGCTTCGCCTCTCTCGACCATATCAGTGGCGGTCGTGCTGGCTGGAACATCGTTACTAGAGCTAATCCAGACGCAGCACTCAACTTTGGTTTAGAAAAAGAAATAGAGCATGACGAACGCTACCGACGAGCTAGAGAATTTTATGATGTCGTTACAGGCCTTTGGGATTCCTTTGCTGACGATGCCTTCATTCGAGATGTGGAAGCCGGGATTTATTTCGATCCCGACAAGCTTCACGTTCTGAATCATAAGGGAAAATATCTCTCGGTGCGAGGGCCATTGAACATTGCTAGACCTGTTCAAGGCTGGCCGGTAATCGTTCAGGCGGGCGCATCGGAAGCCAGACGGCAATTAGCCGCCGAAACCGCCGAGGCTGTGTTTGCACCTGCTGGTAATCTGGAAGCTGGCAAGGCTTTATTTGCCGACATCAAAGGACGGGCGCGGGCAATTGGGCGCGACCCAGACAGTATAAAAATCCTTCCTGGTGCTTTAGTCATCGTGGGAGAAACCATCGCCGAAGCTCAGTCCAAGGGTGTTTATTTAGATAGCTTAGTACACTATGTCAGTGGAATTACCAGCCTGAATAGTGCGCTTAGCTACGATATTTCCGGTTTCGAGCCAGATGGCTCCTTACCAGAAATCCCACCAACTAACGCTGGTCACTCTTCACGAGAAAGAGTAATAGCCTTAGCGCAACGCGAAAATCTAACTATTCGACAACTGGCGCAACGCGTTGGCAGTTATGGCGGGTTGGCTTTCGTTGGTACACCCCAAACCATCGCCGATGAGATGGAAAAATGGCTGTTTGAGGAAGGCTCTGACAGCTTCAACATCATGTTTCCTTATCTTCCTGAAGGGTTGAACGATTTTGTAGATGGGGTTGTGCCAGAACTCCAACGTTGTGGGATTTTCCGCAAAGAGTATGAGGGTACAACGCTGCGTGAAAATCTGGGTCTGGCGCGTTCTGCTAATCGCTTCTTCCAAACCAGTCTGGTGTAAACTGCGATCGCTAATATTACACCTATTGTTCATTCCTTTTACCACTTGCATCAATAGCACCGTTATCCTCGCTGCTTGATTTTTAAATTAGCTTGTGGTAAGTTCGGTGCAATTAGAATTTACTGTAAATTGGTCGGTTTACAGTAGATTATTTAGATGAGAGAGTTAGTAAACAAAGTCTAACCGCAAAATAAAAAATTTCCCCTGAGTGAAGAATTTTTATCAGGACAGCAGAAAATTGCTGACTTGTTCTATGAGCAAAAATTCATCACCAAGAAAATTAATGTTAGGGATGCGACTCTCTCCCCTGAACAATATGCTGCTCATACTCCATCAGATGTTAAGCCTGAAGATTTGCAATGAAAATTAAGCCTAAAAAAATTGACAATAGATTATGCTTCAATGACAGATGAGAGAAGTGATTTAAGAACCACTTTTAATCAAGTAGCACTGTTGTATGACCAAGTTCGACCAGGATATCCAGAAGCGCTTTTTGACGATGTGGTGTCTCTCTCAAAAATCACTTCCTTCGGAAGGATATTAGAGATTGGTTGTGGTACTGGTCAGGCAACTGTGCCCTTTGCCCGCCGGGGTTATCGTATACTCTGCATTGAGTTGGGTGAGAATCTTGCTACAGTTGCCCAAAAAAATCTGGCTACTTATCCCCAAGTACAAGTGCGTAACATCGCTTTTGAGGATTGGATAATAGAAGAAAATGCCTTTGATTTAGTGATTTGTGCGACTGCTTTCCATTGGCTTGACCCAAGTATTGCTTACAAAAAAATGGCTCAAGCCCTCACATCCCAAGGAGCGATCGCGCTATTTTGGAATGAACACGTACATAGTGATGCTAGTAATGGCTTCTTTGAGGAGGTACAGGAGCTATATCGCCGCTTGGTTCCTGAATTAGTTAAGGATGACAAGCCTCTTCCTCGCGAGCATGAAGTCGCTAGTAAAATAGGTGAGATTCAGCAAATAGGTTTGTTTGGTGAAGTAGTCTATCGCTCTTATCGATGGGATGCAACATACGACAGTGCAAGTTATCTCAACCTTTTAAATACTTACTCCGGTCATATAAATTTAGATAGTCTTAAAAGGGCGCGTTTTTTTGATGCGATCGCCCAATTAATTAATACCAAGTTCAATGGTCAAATTACTAAAGGCTACTTAACTACTTTATACGTAGCCCACCTATTGTAATCTTATCTAACTCAGTTTGCAGATTTGATTAAACAGTTCACCAACATAGATTTTTCACAGGATATTCGGAGATAAAAACTAATGATTAAGAGTCCAGAGAAACTTGCAGATACGACAATTCAGTTTTTGGCTCCTGTAAGAGCAAATTCGCCGGAACTCCAGCAGCTTTTTGATTTTATTGCACTGGGAGCAAGTGAACGCGATCGCGATCGTATCCTGCCTTTTGATGTGATTGAATTAATCCGGCGTTCTCGGTTAGGTGCATTGCGAATCCCCCTAGCCGAAGGTGGTGGTGGTAGCACTGCACGGGAACTATTCGAGGTCGTGATTAAACTAGGAGATGCCGATCCGAATGTCGCTCACATTGTGCGGAATCATTTCTCTATCACAGAGCGAATTTTACGTTCTGAGCGCACTCCAAGGAATCGCCGCTGGCTTAAAGCCGTTGCCGATGGTGCAATTATTGGACTCGCTTCCACCGAACTAGAAGTTAAACGGGCTGGCGGCGGGCAAGTCGTGAATACAAAATTAACTCCCGATGGCCACGGCTATCGTCTGAATGGGACGAAGTATTACAGCACTGGCAGCCTTTATGCAGACTTGATTTTTGTGCGTGTACTAGTACCAGATGGCACTACAGCGTTCATACTAATTCCTACTAACCGTGAGGGTATTGACCTTGTGGATGACTGGGACGGCTTCGGGCAAAGACTTACAGGCACAGGAACGACTAACTTTACTAACGTCCGAGTAGAGGCAGATGAAGTAATTTTTGAAACAGACACAGACAAAGACAACCTGCCATACAACATCATTCCGCAATTATTCCTCACAGCAATCAACGCTGGCATTATTCGCAGCGTTCTGCGCGATGCCACAAACCTCGTCCGTACTCGACCTCGGACTTTCTATCATGCCGTAACCGAGCAAGCAACTGAAGATCCAATTTTGCAGCAGACTGTTGGACAGGTTGCTGCCAATGCTTTTGCTGCTGAGGCGATTGTTTTGGCGGCAGCTGATGGACTCGATCGCCTTCCTGCTGCCAAAGCTCAAGGTGAAGAGGCACAGACAGCTGCGGCGTTAGAAACTTCTCTGAGTGCAGCCAAAGCCAAATTGATTGTCGATGACTTGGCATTACGTTCGGCTACCTTGCTGTTTGAAGTTGGTGGGGCTTCCACAACAAAGAAAAGCTCAAACTACGATCGCCACTGGCGCAATGCTCGTACTTTGTCCTCACACAACCCAAATCACTTTAAGGCGCGTGCAATTGGGGACTATGAGATAAATGGTACGCCGTTGCCGCAGAGAGGGTTCTTTTAGGAGGAATTGAGGGTTGAAATTTTAAACGCTTTAGAAGTTGATAAAGGACTTATAGCTTTGCGCTAACCTCCGCGTACCTTTGCGTTTAAAATTTCATATTCAGCAAAGCTTTTAATCATCCTTCTTAATTAAAATTATTATGAATAGACGCAGATTTTTTTAACACCTTTAGGTTCGCTTGCTGCTTCTTTAGCCTTTGCTAGTTGCAGTTAACAAACACCTCAAAATTATACTGATAACAGGAAGACAATTAGCCAAACAGAGCAAAAAGAAGTAATTAAAGTTAGGGTAACTGGCATAGTTTCTCAGGATATCCTGAAATTTGTAAATAATAATCTAGCAGCCCAAGAATGTTTGGAAATTCAAGTTGTTACCTTTAATGATTGGATACAACCAAACACAGCCTTGAGAGATAAAGTAATTAAAGAATATCAGGGAAGGCTTGTACCTGTAAAAAAATGTCTCGCGTATAGATGCAAAGAAAAGTATGTCAATAATTGCATTTACAAGAGTTTTATTCTCTGCTTCAGAGATAAAGAAATATTGATTTGATTTGGGCAGTCTATCAAAAGATGGTATGCTAATTTTATTAAATACTGTAAATCGACTGGTTTACCGTATTTTCTCCACTATCATTATCAATATGGCTGCTTCAACTCCTAAAAATTGATATCAAGGAGTCAATTGTGGTGAATAATTTCACAAAACACCGCTTTTCGGAGAAATTGAAATATCCTGCTGGTAAGATATTAGCGATCGCAGCTTTTTTGATTGAATCGATCGCTTCTGGTTGCAGCCAACAAACAGCCACCAATGTCTCAGCTAAATCAGATACAACCTCAAATACTGTTACTACCAAAACAACAGAAAAAAATAATGCGATCCGCTTAGGCTACCAAAAAGGCGGGATTATTCCCTTGGCGCGTCAACGAGGTGAGTTAGAGCGTCAGTTAGCAACGCAAAATATTAAAGTTGAATGGATTGGGCCATTTGACCGTTGCGCCACACTGTTAAATTCTCTCAATGGTAATCGAGCAGATATTGGCGGGTGTGGTGATATTCCTTCCATCTCTGGTATTGCTGCTGGACAACCTCTTTGTATTGGCTATGTACAGCGTCCTCGTCCAGATTCTTTGGGTAATGCCATCTTAGTTCGTGGCGATTCTCCCATTCGTAAACCTGCTGATTTAATAGGTAAAAAAGTCGCAGTCAATCAAGGTGGTGCAGGCGAATATCTATTATTAAAGGTTTTGGAAAAAGAAAATATTCCTTCATATAAAGTCCAGCGAGTTTACTTATCACCGAATGATGCTGCACCTGCTCTATACCAAGGTTCTGTTGATGCTTGGGCTGTTTGGGAGCCTTATATTTCTATTGCCGAATTAGAACATAAAGCGCAAAGAATTACTACTACACATCCTGCGCCTACCTACGGCATTATGATTGTTCGTAGTGATGCAGCTAAAGAAAATCCCATTGCAGTGAAAGCTGCTCTGACTGCTTTGAGCCAAGATGGTGACTGGCTCAATCAGAATACTAAAGCTGCATCAGATTTTTTAGTTAAAGAGTTAAAACTATCAGATGCTGTAGCCAAGCAGGTGACTAAAAATCGAGGATCGGAGTCTTACGTATTTCCGAATGCTGAAGATGTCGCCAAACTTCAGAAAACAGCTGACTGGTTATTAGAGAAAAAAATTATTCCGCAACGAGTCGATATTGCTGCATCTGTGTGTCCGTTGGGAACTACTGCGGTTAGGTAGGGCAAGGGAGCAGAGGAGTAAAAAAACTAATGACTATTGACTATTAACCAATGACTAATTTTAACACAAAGGCACGCGGAGGTTAACCCTGAGGTACGCAAAGAGATTATCAGAAAATTTTGTCTTTTTATACCTAAGAATTGACGTGTCTAACAATTGGTTGCGGCAGAATTTTATCTTGCCTCTGGGTTGTTTACTCGCTTTAGCAACGGCTTGTTCAGAGGTTAAGTCTACTAATCCAACAACGATCGCTGCTAATTCTAGTGCATCACAAATTGCAACATCGAATACAACTCTATTGCGTGTTGCTAAGTACAAAGGTGGCTGGGATTTAGGTTTGAAGTTAGCTGGGCTAGATGATTTTCCTTACAAAACTCAATTTACTGAGTTTACTGGGGGTAATTTGATGGTACAGGCAATCAATGCTGGCGCGATTGACCTGGCTTCAGCTAGTGAAATTCCACCGATTTTTGCGATTGAATCGAAGGCATCTGTAAAAATTATTGCCACTCTCAAGGGGCCTACGGTTGGTCAAGTTGTCCTTGTACCGAAGAATTCGACTGCAAAAACCATCGCCGATCTCAAAGGTAAGAAAGTCGGATACGTTAAAGCCACAACTGCCCACTACTTCCTAATTAAGATGTTGGAAAAAGTCGGGCTGACGATTAAGGATATCAATGCAATTCCTTTATCGATACCCGATGGACTTTCCGCTTTTCGGAAAGGCGAACTGGATGCTTGGGCTACCTACGGTTACTCTATCCCCCAAGCGCAAAAAGAAGGGGCGCGGGTGCTGGAATCGGCAAAAGATATTTTGAGCGGTAATTTCGTGATTATCGCTTCACCAAATGCTATTGCCGATCCGCAAAAGAAAGTTGCAATTGCTGATTTCTTATGTCGTTTACAAAAATCCCAAACTTGGCGGGAATCTAATCTCAAACAATGGTCGAAGACTTATGCAACTGCCATTGATGTTGACGAAAACATTGTTTATCAAGATGCCCAGCAAGGTCAACAACAGCGTCGTCAAGAATTACTTCCTGTGTCTAACGAAGCCATAGCTTCTCAGCAAAAGGTTGCTGATACCTTTTTCCAAGCGGGTGTAATTCCTAAAAAAGTCGATGTCAAACAACTCTGGGACAGCAGTTTGAAAGAAGATATCGCCAAATGCCAATAACTTATTTTCAATTAGGGAGAAAATATGTATGTTTGACGGAATAGAAAGAGAATTATTAAATGGCCAACCTGGCTTCTGTGAACATCAGTCTCAACTTTTTGAATTATCAGATAAGCAAGAAAATGGGATACGTGATATTTGGGAATTACCACCACAACAATCTACTCGTCGCGAACGTGTTCCCAAGCAGGAATTCAAATTGTTTAGAATTTTCAGCCAACTCAAACGTTTTTCTTTAAAAGCGTAGGCGTAACCCGGCCGCGCTTAAAATTCTGGTTCTCCCAGTACTAATCTTCGTAAAACCTTGTTTCATTTTGAAAGACAGATATGACAACAACGACTGACCTCGATTTTGCCGCACGTGAGGCGTTGCGCCTACTCGGTCCCGATCCCGAAAACTGGGTGAGCGATCGCCCAGGCATTGACCACAATGTCACAATAGTAGGTGGTAGTGGCAGTGGTAGTACTTTCGCCTTTGCCCTACGACGTGCTGGTATTGGTCGCGTGACAGTTATCGACGCGGCTCTTGACGAAACCCATGCAGGTGTATGGCTGACACGAGCGCGGATGAAAAAATTACGTACACCAAAAAATCTGCCAGGGCCAGAACTGGGCATTCCCGCGCTGTCTTTTCAAGCTTGGTACGAGGCACGGCACGGTGTTGAGGCATACGCAGCCATTGACCGGATTCCACGAGTATTATGGGCTGAGTATCTCAGTTGGTATCGGCATTTCTTGAATATTCCAGTTAGGTATCAGACGAAGTTAGTGCGGATTGAGCCAGCAGCAGGTTTCTTTCGTATACATCTGGAAGTGAGCGGTGTTCCGCAGGTGGAAACGACACGTAAGATTATCTTTGCTAATGGTGTAGCTGGCACTGGTGGCCCTAACATACCGCTTGTATTAGCATCTCTCCCACGCACTTTGTATGCACATACCTCTGATGAAATAGACTTTAGTGCGTTGCGTGGTAAAACAGTAGCAGTTTTGGGTGCGGCGGCTTCGGCTTTCGATGCGGCAGGAGTGGCACTAGAATCAGGTGCCAAAGAAGTACATTTGTTTGCACGGCGGTCTCAAATTGCATCTCTGCCAGTAATTCGTGTGCGGGGTTATCCTGGTGCTTACTACAACTATGCACAACTGCCGGATGAGGCTCGTTGGTTTCAAGCTTGGCGGTTTAATCAGGTTGGCTCTACACCACCACCAGACGCAATTGAACGAGTAACTGCGTTTTCTAATTTCCACTTGCACCTATCTGCGCCTTGGAGAGAGACTCATACTCAGGGCGATCGCATTGTGGCTCAGGTGAATGATAATGTTTTCGAGTTCGATTTTGCGATCGCGGGTACGGGCTATTTTGTCGATCCAACCAAGCGGCCGGAACTCGCTGATTTTGCCCATCATATAGCTTTATGGCGCGATCGCTACGAGCCACCAACCGAGCAGCGCAATGAACAACTCAGTACTTACCCTTACCTTGGCAACGCCCATGAATACCAAGAAAAAGTCCCTGGCAGCGCGCCTTACTTAAAGGATATTCATGTGTTTAATCCTGCTGGCTTTGTCAGCTTCGGTCTGCCCATTGGCGATGTACCTAGCATCCGGCGTGATGTGCCAGCAATAGTATCACGTATCAGTCACGACTTATTCTTTGCTGATTGGTCATTACACGAAGCCAGAATTACTAGTGATAATGTGGCACCAGACTTCGAGCCATCACTGTATGCAGATGCAGTTTGGAAACAGCCAGCTAAGGTAGGAGTCAGCTAAATTTGACGTGAGTAGATGGATTGCAAAAACCCCGCTTCCATTCCTCTCCCCTAGCACGAGGAGCCACTGCGTTGCGCGGATTCAGAGCGTTGTAGCAAGTGGTACAGAGGCTTCAAAAGCTAATTTTTCGTCAGTAACTACAGATATTTAAGCCCTTCTTTGCGCCGGAGCGAAAAGTCGGAGCACCAGAAGCCGGCGCTCTGAACTTTTCAAATCAGAGGGGTTGGGGAGAGGTCAATCGAACACTACGGGCTGACACTTGTCAAATGCCTAATGGTCAAATAGTTGAACCTTTTTATGTATTTGAATATTCACCTTGGGTAAATGTTGTAGCTTTAACTATTTTTTGCTTTAAAAAAGCTTGGCGATGTAAATTTATTAATTATCAATTTGTCTTCTATTTGCCAATTAACCTATTTACAAATGTAAAAAATATGACATCAACAATTTCATTTGACCGTGTATCTGATGTTTACGACGCCACAAGAGCATTACCGCCAGAAATCTCTGAGCAAGCGACTGACACTATCCTCAACATAGTTTCACCGACATCAGAGACTAAGTTTTTTGAAATTGGTATTGGTACAGGCAGAATTGCTGTTCCCATTGCCAAAAGAGGCTATTCCTACACAGGTATAGATATCTCAGAAAAGATGTTGGCTGAGTTGCATCGTAAGCTAGAAGGTATTTCCCACCGCCTTACAGCTGTCAAAGGAGATGCTACAGCTTTACTGTTTCCTGATAATTCCTTTGATGTCGGACTGACGGTTCATGTGTTCCATCTGGTTTCTGCTTGGAAGCAAGCACTCGCCGAAATCCGCCGAGTTCTCAAACCCGGTAGCCCTTATCTATATACTCATGGGACTATGGATTCCAACTCAGCAAATCCTAATCACAATCTGATTCTTCGACAACGTTGGGAAGATATTATTGCTAGTTATGGTTATCCTTTACCTCGTTATGGTGCGACAGAAGAAGAAGTATTAGCAGAACTACGCGCTCAAGATGCAAGTTTAGAAATAGTAATTGCAGCTCAATGGAAATCTGAATTAACTGTAAGTCAATCACTGGAAAACTATCAAAACAGAGTCTATCGTCCTAGTTGGCATCTTCCTGATGATATCTTTGTCAAAGCCTTTAATGATTTACGCGAATGGGCTTTAGAACACTACGGTTCTCTAGACTACGGCTTATCTAGTGATACCAACTTCAGGATTATTGTAGTGCGAAATTGGGCTTAACTCTCTGGTGGGGAATTGATAATTTTGATTTTCACTTCCCTAATGGTCATAAAATTTATACAGATTAATTTAGCTTATTGGCTCTAGTGAAAGTTGCGTAATCCTATATATGAAATTATTATCTCAATTTAGATTGAATCTCGATTTGCCTGCGTTGCGATCGCGTAATTATCGCCTCTATTTTGCAGGACAAGCCTTGTCGATGACAGGCAATTTCATGACACAGGTAGCGGTTCTTTGGTTGATTTATCAATTAACCGATTCGGCTTTAGTATTGGGAATAGCAGGATTTTTTGGACAGTTACCAGTATTTGCCTTAGCTCCAATTTCAGGAATTTTAGCCGATCGCTACAACCGCCATCATTTATTATTGTTACTTCAAATTGCCGGGATTTCTTTATCTGTAATTTTGACAGTCATCACATTTTTGGGTTGGGCTAATTTTTGGACATTGCTGATCCTGAGTACATTGTTAGGGTTGCTCAAAGGGTTAGATGTTCCTGTACGTCACGCATTTGTCAGTGATATGGTTAGTCGCGAACTGATGGCAAATGCGATCGCGCTTAATGCAGCTTTTCTCAATGGAGCGCGTCTGATTGGCCCTGCTCTTGGTGGGATTTTTATTGCTAAGTTTGGCGCAGGCTATTGCTTTCTCTACGATAGTCTCAGCTATCTTGTGGCTATTTGGGCGATCGCTGCAATGCATATTACGCTTCATACAGTAAAAATACAGACAAGTAATCCTTGGCGAAAGTTGCAAGAAGGGTTTCAATATGCTTACCATTTCCTACCTGTGCGTTCTATCTTGCTGTTACTAGCAACAGCTAGTCTAGTTGGTATGTCATATACAACACTTCTACCCATCTTTGCAGTTGAAATTCTACACGGAGGCTCAGAAACATTAGGGTTTCTCACCGCAGCAGCTGCTATGGGTTCGGTTTTTGCCTGTGTTTATCTGAGTTTTCGGCAAAATGTAGCAGGTTTAGAGCGTCTAATTGCCTTCTGCCCTGGGATGATGGGGATTGGATTTATCTTTTTCTCTATCTCTCAAGTCTTTTGGATTTCTCAGTTAGCTTTGGTTTTAGTTGGTTGGAGTTCTACACTTCAGGTGGCTGCAAGCAACACATTGCTGCAATTTATTGTGGAAGATAGCAAGCGGGGCAGGGTGATGAGTTTTTATGCTATGTGCTTTATGGGTATGGCTCCATTCGGGAATCTCCTAGCAGGAACTCTCGCAAATTACTTTCAAGCTACCAATACATTGATTTTAGGTGGTATAGTCTGCATTTTGGGTTCACTGTTATTTATACAACAATTGCCCCAAATGGTGAAATTAATGCAATTAAGAACAAATCCAGTTGCAAATTAATTGATTTAATGTGGAATTAAAATCAAAAATCTATAGAAGTTATTGTTAATTATTCTTCCAATAAATTCCGCTACAAGATTTAAAATTTATTCCGAAGTACGATATTAACTGCATTTTTAACTTATTTCTAACCAAGCTGTATCAAGGATATATATTATGATCGCTACTGTTTCTTTTGACAGAGTTTCTGATATTTACGATGCTACCAGAGGCTTGCCACCAGGGGTTTCTGAACAGGTGACTGACTTTATTTTGAACTTAGTTTCGCCAACACCAGAAACTAAATTCTATGAAACTGGTATTGGTACAGGTAGAATTGCCGTTCCCATTGCTAAGAGGGGTTATTCATATACAGGTATAGATGTCTCAGGAAAAATGTTAGCAGAACTGCACCAAAAATTAGATGGTGTTTCCCACAAACTAATAACTGTTCAAGGAGATGCTACTGCTTTACCGTTTGAAGATAATTCTTTTGATGTCGCATTGACGGTTCATGTATTTCATCTAATTTCAGCTTGGAAACAAGCACTAGCAGAAATCCGGCGCGTCTTAAAACCTGGTGGAATTTACCTCTATAGTCATGGTCAGGCTAATGCTACCCAACCTCCTGAAGGTACTCATCCTGATAGGTGGGAATTTTTTCAGCGTTGGCGGGCTATATTAGATGGCTATGGTCATCCTTTACCTCGTTATGGTGCGACACAAGAGGAAGTATTAGCAAAATTGGAAGCACAAGGCGCAACTTTAGAAACAGTAATTGCAGCTAAATGGCCGTTTAAACAGACTCTTGGCAAACTGCTAGAAAATTATGAAAATAAAACCCAAAGTGCATCTTGGGCTATTCCTGATGATATCTTTGCCCCTGCTGTGCAAGATTTACGTGAGTGGGCTTTAGAGCGTTTTGGTTCTCTAGATTACGATTTTTCTGAGGAACGCAGTTTCAAAATTGTTGTAGTACGTAACTGGGCTTAATCAAACGGATTAGTTTCTGACTTTTCACGGGATGTGGAAAAGGAGGGGATGGTTCGCGGAAAATATTCGCGAACCAAGTTTTATTGTTGACGATATTTGGCAGTTTCTGGGAGCAACGCGATTTTCTGAAGTCGGGCAAAAACGAGTGACGATGCTCCACTCCAAAGTTAGGCGATCGCTAAAACATAGCTTTCAGTAAAATGTATAAAATGTTTAAGCACTGCTGGGATTAAGAAAAGAATTAAAAATCTAGTGTGGTAAAACTCACTAGAGAAGACGACTCTCTAGATTAGCTAAGTAAGCCTTGGGGTCTGTGCGAAATCGATACTGTTCAATTCTGGCAATGCGTGGTGTTTTTGCAATTGAGAGCGTAATTCGAGCTAAGTATGAATATCAACCTGTGCTAAATCAGATGTGGTAAAAGAATGAAGTTTAGTAGCGATGCCTTCTCCTGTAGGAGACGCTGCGCGAACGGTAACGGCAAAGCCGAACGCACAAGCAAGTTTGACAGAGCCACGAATAACGAGAGATGAGGGAGGAACCTTACGACCTGTACAACGACGTTGATGATGACGTAGCATACCAAAGCATGTTCTAAGTCATTATTAGTCCTGGGAAACCCTTCAATTTCGTAACAATGAAAAAGTCCAGACCAGTAGTTATGGGTGGTTTTTATAAAGTTATCGATTGCGGTATTAAGTGTATTAGCTTTCTGCTTTTGTTGGGACATTTCTGTTACTAATAGGTACAAGAGCAAAGGAAAAATGATTTTCTTCTCTTACAGAACCTTGGCAAGTAAATCGCTATCAAAACAGCCAGCACAAACAAGCGCAATCAAAAGTAGGCTTTTGCAACCATCCCTGTTTGCCTTGGTCATGCTCAAATCGCACTAGCTTTGAGATTCAATTTACGGCTACGCCAAAAATCTGTGAATGCGTTGTGACTTCCCCACAACGTTGTCCATAAAAACAAAGGCAATCGCCCGTCCTGAGAAAACTAGCGATCGCCTTTTATCCAAATTGATTGGAGATTTTCATTGTTCGCACACATGGGGTTGGTAAAAGGCGGACATGGCGCAAGTTGCATTTAGGCTCTGATGAGGAAAGTGGTGAAATTCTGGGTGCGCTAGTAACTACTAATGATGTAGCTGATTGTGAGGTGCTACCAGACATATTGGAGCAGATTGAACAGCCGATAGAGCAAGTTTCTGGTGATGGTGGCTATGACACTTTTGGCTGTTATGACACTATTACCGAACGAGGAGCCAAAGCGACAATTCCACCTCGCAGCAATGCCAAAATTCAACAAAACTCACACGAGATAGCACACCCGCATCCTAGAGATGAAAACCTGCGCTACTGTAACCAAGTGGGACGCAAGCAATGGAAACAAGAGTCTGGTTATCATCGCCGTTCTTTGTCCGAAACTGCTATCTTTCGCCTCAAAACCATCTTTGGCGGTAAGTTGAGAAGACGCTTTTTTGACAATCAGGCTGTTGAGTTGTTCCTACAATGTGCCGCGCTTAATCGCACGATCCACTTGGGCAAGCCAGACAGTTACAAAGTAGAAAACTAACTTCTGTTCTAATAGCAAATTGGTGTGTCTTTTTTTTCTTTCATGCAACAAAGCCGTTTAAATGAACTTTAATTATACTTATATATATAATACGTATCTTCCGAATAAAGAAAACAGAGCAAGTTTATACTTGAAAAGTCTAGCAATCAAGTTGCAATGTAATCTAACGTGAGTCTCCAACGAAGGCGAAGTTGGAGACTCATGTTCTATTCTCTTATTACCCCCATCGCTACCAACCGTTTTATTTTCAAAGCAGTCCCAATGAAAAGAGAGGGCTGTTGTTGCTAAAACACTGCCCTCTCAAATTGCGATCCTCTACATCTTGAATTACTATTTGCTAAATTGCAGCCAATTCCGATTTTTGTGAAACTTGGAATTCTTGAGATTGAACTACTTGAGCCGCACAAACTTTACCAGCTTCAAAGCAGGCTTCTAAAGATGCTCCTTTCATGTAATCACCTGTGAGGAAAAGCCCTGGTAGTTGGGAAAGCTGAGTTTGGAGATTATTAGCAAATTGATTGTAATTGCTAGTATATGCACACAACCCAACTGGATGATATTTCGCAACATATTTGATCCGATCCGAACCACTAATAGGAATGTATTGATTTAGAGCTTCTTCTGCTAAACGAATCAATTCTTCAGGAGTAGCACCATCCTTCATATAGCGGCGACCAGTACGACCACTAAAGGTGTATCGAATGACGTTGCGCTCATTAATACCATAAGCTCCCGCATTGCTAATAGGATATGTGTCATTAAAGACTAAAGCGCGTACTTTTTTGGAGAAAACATCGCGGGCGTATTCTGCTACAACCACAGTTACAGGATAGTAGTTAACAGTGTCTAAAATTTTAGCTAGCTGTGAGTTTTGGGATGCAACTATTTTAGAAGAAATTGTTGCTGGAGTTGCTAATATCACACCTGCATACTCTCTTTCTTGTACGCCAGAAGAATCGCGTAAACGCAGACCCGCAACACGTCCATTGCGTACAATTAAAGACTCTACACGGCTGTTTAATCTCACAGGCCCAGTTTTAGCAAATTGCTCCAATACAGGTTGCATTCCATGAATCAGCTGGTCGTAAGTATCAAGAACCATGCGGAGATTACTACCCAAATTACCAACATAAGCTTCTTCTGGTTCTGCTCCATTCATCCGAACAGTCATAGGTCGCATCACAACCTGACAGAATTTAGAACTGAAGTATTCACTCAGAGGTTGGTCTCCAAAACGTCTACAAAGGTCATTGAAGTAAGGGCCGCCCAAAAGACCATTTTGCATATTCCGCATCACGGCTCCACAAACATTCCAAAACCGCCAAATATCTCTAGGAGTACCTTGGCTCATAAATTCCAAGGTAGCTTTAATCCGGCGACTATTATCTAAAGTCAATAGTTTATTGTTCTGAACTTGAGAAGAATTCAGCCCGAAAAATTCATAGGGATTGTTACCCATTGCTGCTGTAAACTCTCTAAAAAGACGGTAGGTTCTACCAATATTTTTTCCTCCCAATTGTACTGGTCTATCTCCTAAGAGGAATGGGCGAATACGTCCACCAATGGCATCATCTTGTTCAATTAATTCAACATTAAAACCACGTTGACGTAGATAGTAAGTTACAGCAATACCAGTAGCGCCACTACCAACAACTGCATATGTATTCAAATTCACGATCCACCTCTGATTGTGTTTATGAGATATAAAAGTTCTAAACGATGTGCGAAAGAAATATTTTTCTTTTGGTTATCAAAAGTTCTTCGCAATCACAAATCTTCCAAAACAGTAATAGTTACTTTGTGATAAGCTTGGTCTCGATATGGCAAAACTTCTAAGTAACGTGGATCTGTTAGCCATCCTCGTACATGGTCAACAGAAGGAAATTTTAAAACCCGGATAGATTCTTCTTCAAAAGAACCCAGTAATCGTTCTTTGGCTTGCATACGTAAAACTACTTCTGCTCCATATTCATCACGAATTTCTACAGCCCGTTTTTTATAATTCTCAGCAGCTTCCGATGCTTGAGGATTAGGTATTAATGTGACTAATACATGAACCATTAATTTTCCTCTACTATTTATTTGAGTAAAATGTATTTGCAATTATTAGATTTATTGCAAAATCTCTAGATTAGACAAGTTGTAGGTCGGAAACTTGTTGTAGTTGGAGCAATGTCTCCTGCAAAGATTTCACATTCTCTACATTCAAAGTTACAGCAGACGGAACAATTTTTTTGATTAACTTTGATAAAACTTTTTTTGGCCCGACTTCAACAAAAACTTCAATTCCCCTTTCGTAGATATAACGTATTGAAGCCTCCCAACGAACGGCAGAAGTTATTTGTTGCTCTAATAACTGGCTCCATTCATAACCGTTGATGACTGGCTTGGTCGTAACATTTGAAATTACAGGTATACCAGCATCATTGAATTGAAAATTACCAATTATATTAGCAAAATCTTGTGCAGCCTCTTGCATTAAAGGAGAATGAAAAGCCCCAGAAACAGGTAAAGGAATTGCTTTGAGATTATTGTCAAAGGCAAAAATAAGAGCTTCTTCTATAGAATCTATATCACCAGATATCACAATTTGTTCTGGCGAGTTCAAATTAGCAGGAACTAACACGCCACCTGGCTGGACATTCTGTCTGCATAGTTTTTCTGCTTGCTCGAATGTAACTCCTTTGAGGGCTAGCATACCACCCCCCTGAGTTCTCGACATCAAAGCTCCTCTAACCTGGAGCAAATTCATAGCATCTGCAAAAGATAATACTCCAGCAGCCACCAATGCAGAATATTCTCCAGCACTATGCCCGCAGACAAATTTTGGTTTTCTCGCAAAATGCTCTTGAAAAACAGTGTATAGTGCTATATTTGTCGCTAATAAACAAGGTTGTGTGATGGAAGTTTCCATTAAGTTTTCTTCATCACCAAAAAAACAGAGATTGCGAATATCTAACTTGCTAACTTGTTCGGCAGATTCAAAAATTTTTTCTGCTGATATGAACTCCTTAAAAATCTCTAGACCCATTCCCACATATTGAGAACCTTGTCCTGGAAACACTAAGGCATAATCAGCCGTTCTTAATGTTTTCATGGTTGAAATAAAACCTCAATTTGCAAATTTTAGACTTGAAATTTTGCATACTCCTAGGTCGAAGCAAGCTACGCGTAGCGTGTCGGAGACAAAAGTTAGATTGGAGGAAACCTCCGCTCTAACTTTTCAAGACGGATTTTAGATTAAAGATTTAAAGTTTATAAGTATCCATTGGTGTAGGATATCGAACCTAATGATTGTATACTCACTCTTTGAGAACCAAGCTATTTGAGAAAAGAATAATTTGAAATTCTTAATTCGAGCCACTACTTAAAGAGTGATAACGCACAACAGACAACTATGGTGTAAATCTAAAATCCAAAATTGTTTGATTGTCAGTAATTAAATTTATCCTACTTATTATTTAATGCTGATTCGAGTAATTGATAAGCATTTTCTACAGTTTTTATTTTTCCCGCTTGAGTTGTGGATATCTTCACATGAAATTTTTGACGTATTAGCATCACAATTTTGACAATATCTACAGAAGATATGCCTACGTCATCTACCCAATAAGCATCAGGACGAAGTTTACTTGGATCTATGTTTAATCTTTGGGCAACAGCATTACAAAAATCTTCAAAAGAAACTGCTTGTATTTGAGTGACTTTTTCATTGATAGTAACCATATTCTTCTCCTTTAATGTTTAGAGGTTGTAATTGAGATGTTATGCAAATTAATTTGCATAATTATTGGTGATATTTGTCTGTTGTCGGTTATTTATTGTAAATAACTGATAACAAAAAGAGCTAGTTTATTTATTAAACCAATCAATTGTTAGCTCAAACAATTCTTGCTGATGGAATGGAAAAGAATGATGCGCTCCCTCTATTATCTGTAATTTTGGTGGATTTTTAGAAGTTATTTGCACTTGCTCTACTAATTGCCTAACTTCTTGTAAGGGAACTGTTGCATCTTCAGTTCCATGAATAATTAATAAAGGCTGATTAACTTGTTCAATCTCTTTGAACATATCAAGCTCAGGAGATTGGGTGAGAATTGCCGGCCCGCATTTCATTAGTTCTCCGTGGTAGATAAATTCCGCTTCATCGCCATCTTCTAAAACAGAAAATGAATCTTCACCTATCAACCGCATAACAGTACCCGCTAAATCGGTAAACGGTGCCCAGGCGACAGTTTTATATATCCTTGAATTTCTCGCACTTTCTCGGATAACGGTGACTGCACCTAAGCAATGTCCAACTAATCCAATGGCGTTTGGGTCAACACCGTCTATAGTGGCAATTAAATCAATTGCGGCTTCTAAATCTTCTAATTCTCTATCTAGAGTCAGGTCTACTAGATCGCCATCACTATCACCTGAACCTGCAAAATCAAAGCGAAATATTGAGAAATTATGTTGGATTGCATAGCGAGCAAATTCTATAAATCGGCGACTTCCGCCAATTTTTGTACCTGCAAAACCGTGACAAACAATTAAACAAGGTCTAGGCTCATTTCCTTGTCCGTGATGTAAAACACCTACAAGGTTTTCTCCCCGCTTATTTTGGAAAACAAATGCTTCCATTCTTGACATATTTTAACACCTTTTTAAGTATTTAAAACTTTAATTTTTTAAACAGATTGCAATGGCGATCGCCATCGCGAAATCTTTGTCATGGCTAATGCTGACATCCAAATGACTAGCTGAAATTTGTTGCCAAAATTGGAGAGCAGTATCATGTAAAATCACAATTGGTTTTCCAGAAACATCGTGCAAAATTTCTATATCAACCAGTTCAATTTGACTAATACCCGCTTCCAAAACCTTAAGAATTGCTTCTTTACAAGCGAATTTTCCTGCTAATCTTTGAAGCCGATGATTTGCATTGCCAAGAGCTAAAGCATCTTTCCACTCTCGCTCTGTCAGCCAGACTCCTATCGGTGCATCCACTAAATCTTTGATATCTTTGACCGAAATAATATCTATTCCGGTCTTGACTTGAATTGCTGACTGAACAGAAGACACACAAATTTTGTCTTCTATAAACATTTGATTTTTGTAATATCTAAACGATTCTCTAGCAAACAAAGGATTTATCCCAGCGAATTAAACTGGCTCCACAAGTTAGTCCTGCTCCAAACCCAACCGTCATTACATAATCGCCTGGGACAATTTTTCCATCTCGAACAGCATCATATAAAGCAATTGGAATTGAAGCCGCAGAGGTATTCCCATATTTGTGAAGATTGCACATAAAACGCTCAATTGGAATTCCCAAATACACGGCTACTTCTTCAATAATGTGAATGTTAGCCTGGTGGGGAATAATCAATTCAACATCTTCAATGGAAATCTCAGCTTTATTGCAAGTATCGGTGATGGCTTCACAGACGATAGGTACTACCGCTTGAAATAGTTCCGGGCCATTCATTTTTAGAAAATGTTGTCTGTTTTCCACAGTTTGAACTGAAGCCGGCTGTTTAGTCCCGCCGCCAGGCATATACAACAGATCCCCACCCGAACCATCAGTACGCAGTACAGAACCAAGAAAACAATTTTCTTCCCCTGACTCTAGTAAAACTGCTCCAGCACCATCTCCAAACAACACGCATGTAGAACGATCTTGCCAATCTATACATCTAGAAAGAACTTCTGCACCGATAACCAAGGCATTACGAACCGCACCAGCTTTGATAAAAGAAGCTGCTGTTTCCAGTCCATAGACGAATCCCGAACAGGCCGCAGATATATCGAAAGCAAAGGCATTAAAGGCTCCTATATTATCTTGTACTTTACAAGCGACTGATGGAAATGGCATATCAGGCATCATAGTCGCCACTAGAATCATTTCTATTTCTAGTAATTCGATACCGCGCTTATCCAAGACTTGTTTTGCAGCGGCTGTTGCTAAAGTAGAGGTGCTTTCTTCACTAGAAGCGATTCGCCGCTCAACTATCCCAGTTCTTGTACGAATCCATTCATCAGACGTATCGACAATTTTAGCTAGATCGTGGTTTGTCATGACCTGAGTCGGTAAATAAATCCCCAAGGCAGATAATTTTACAGGTATCAATTTGACCTCCCCCTTGACAATCGGATATTAGGTTGACCATCTATTAGAGTTAGTAAGAGGCAGCACTTACCGCTAGATTCAGAATCCCAGCAATAAATTGGAATTCCAGAGTGCTGTGAAAAGTCTTCTGTTACCTTTTGTAAATCATCAAAGGTGACATTTTTAACTTTGACTATTTTGGTTCTTAAAATAGCGTCTGCAAGGATGAATACTGAGCCAATTTCACTTAAATCTCTGTTTTTCAGTGAAATATTATTGCCAGATTTGAGTTCATCCAATTCTAGGTCAGAGATTTCTAAACCAAGAATTTTAACTGCTTTTTGAATATCGCAAGTTTCTAAATTCAGCTTTGTTTCCAGCATAGAGCTATTCATAACTTTTGTAAAGTGGTGTAACAATTTTTATTAAAGCTATCATTTGGTAGTCGCTAACATGGGACGCAACCATGATAGTTACGTTCTCAATCTAGTCTAAATTGACTTGAAATTTATTCAAATTTTGTGAATAGTTGTGGTACCAAATACCACAACTATTATCATCACAAATACAGATTGCCTACATTCTGGAAAAGCTTAGATTTTTAGCTTTTCAAAGCGTTTAACTGGGTTAAACAAAAGAAAATTGGCTGCTATTGGTGAGGCTTAAAGTTGTAGCTACTTGTCCTTCAATTACGCCGATTAGTTCGGGAAGAATGTTGGAACCGCCAGTAAATAATATAGATGTGCCGCTGGGAACGTTACCAGAAGATTGGATCAATAAATAATTTGATGCTGGGCCTTTGAGTTCGATGCGATCGCTACCTAATTGGAAGTCTTTGATGAGAGCGTAATCTTGATTTCCAACAGATGATTTATTGCCATCATTGTAGTAAACAGCGTTGCGATCGCCCAAAACGAAAGTATCTGCTCCTTTACCACCTGTGAGAACGTCAATCTCACCTTTGCCAAAGCCAGAAGTAGTATTGACACCAATTAGTCTGTCTGCTCCTGCACCAGCATCTAAGATGTCGTTTCCAGCACCACCATTTAATAAGTCTGTGCCATCATTTCCAAAGAGTATATCGTTACCTACATCGCCAAACAGCCTGTCGTCTCCTCTACCGCCAACTACGGTATCGTTACCGAGTTCGCCATTGAGTATATCGTTACCACCTTCGCCGGTAAAAAAGTCATCTCCAGCACCAGCAAAAACACTATCATTACCGTCACCTGCATCAACCAAGTCAACGCCATCACCACCATAGATGATGTCATTCTCACCCTCGGCAAAGACTACGTTCACTTCACCTGCTTGACCTGCAAGATAGATAATATCGCTACCAGCACCACCAATGATACTATCGTTGCCACTACCAGCAATTATCGTATCGTTACCAGGCCCGCCTCCAAGAAAGTCGTCACCGGCACCACCATCTATAAAATCATTACCTTCTTGCCCAGGAACCAAATCGTTGCCATCACCTGCATAAATAGTATCGTCGCCTTCTCTGGTGGGAATAATGTCGTCCCCAGCACCTGCATAAATCAAGTCGTTGCCGCTTCCAGTAGAGATAATGTCATTACCTCCAAGGGCATTAACGGTGATATCGTCTTCTGAGGAAATCTGAATGATAAAGTCATTTCCTTCGGTTCCGGTAATAAATAAGCTTGCCATTTTTGCTTTTTCCTTTTGTAGATTGTTGTTGCAAAGAAGTCGGATTCAAGCATTCACACTAGGATGAATGCATACATACGAGAAAAATGTGTAATATCAAGTCCGGTTGGATACTTATATCAAGTTCGGATGATTAGTTATGATTGCAGTCCTGGCGTTACCCCTCCCCAACCCTCCCCTTGCTAAGGGGAGGGTGCCGTAAGGCGGGTGGGGTGTTTCAGAATTTATAAGTAATTAAGCGAACTTGATATTATCATTAGGACTGACGTTGGAACGCCTAGAGATTTTAATCACAAGTGGCTACCCGAACTTGATATCAGTCTTGGGACAGACAGACGATGATTAACCTAGCTATTTGACGCAGATATCTCTGGTAGGGTTTGCGCGGTTAAGCGAACGTCGTCAAAATTAACTACCAACCCAGGCCCATCTATGAGATTGATCAATCGGATACCTAAATTCTGACCTAAATAGGGGTTTGATTCGGTAGTAGTGAATTTGACTGTGGAGGTTTCAAAGGTTTTATCTTCAATGAATACGCTATTATTGTCAGATGCGATAACTGTATCGCCTGCTAGCAATTCCACACGATATCCAGGGAAGCCACTCAAGTCAATTCCGATATAGATACCTCCGATATTACCTACTTCTACCTGTAGGGTATATTCGGTATTGGCTGTTAAAACAGTATCGAGTTGTTGGAATAGACCTAAAACACCACCACTTCCAGGGGGTTGAACTACATAAAGATCGGCAACGTTTTCACCTTCTGGTGCTTCATTAATGAAGTATTCGGTGTTGGGATCTAATACATCATAATTGGAAGTCTCAATTCCGTTGGGATTTTCGGGTATGTAGCCATTGGGGTCGTAAACTACCCAACCAGGTACGTTTGCAATATTAAAGCTTCCATCTTCCAATTCTGGCTCTTCAAAGCCAGCATTTTCAATGAATATGCTTGTGGACGAGTCATTTACAAAAGAGAACTGACTGGTATTATTCAGATTGAAATTAGCTAGTGGTTGTCCTTCAATCACACCAACCAGTTCGCTAAGAATGTTTGAACTGTCAAAATAGTATATAGCTGTTCCACTTGGAAGATCCCCAGAAGATGCTATCAATGAGTAATTTGATGCTGAACCTTTAAGCTGGATAGTATCAACTCCAGATTCAAAATCTTTGATAACGGCGTAATCTTCAAATCCAAAAGATCCTGGCTTACCATCGCTGTAGTAAACAGTATTTTTGTCACCCAGAACAAAAGTATCTGCACTCAGACCGCCTGTGAGAACGTCAATATCCCCGTGTCCAAAGCTAGAATTAGCATCGTTATTGACGCCAATTAGTGTATCGCTACCACTACCGCCTTGCAGTTCATCGTTGCCATTACCGCCAATCAGAGTGTCGTTATCAGTACCACCCGTCAGCACGTCATTTCCTTGACCGCCATTGACGACATCGTTACCGGCATCACCATTCAAGGAATCTGTGCCATCATTGCCAAATATTACGTCGTTACCTACATCTCCAGAAAGTTCGTCGTCTCCACTTCCACCTTCTATTAAGTCGTTACCAAGTCCACCATTAAGGCGATCGCTACCACCTTGACCTGTTAAAAAGTCATCTCCACCACCACCAAAAGCAATGTCGTCACCATCGCCTGCATCAACCACATCTACACTATCACCACCAAAGATCTTGTCATCGCCAGCTTCAGCAAAAACTGTGTTTGATTCACCTGCAAGATAAATAATGTCGTCGCCAGAACCACCATTGATATTGTTGTTGCCAGTTCCAGATCTGATGATATCGTTGCCAAGGCCACCATCAATCAGGTCATTTCCAGCACCAGCATTTATAAAATCATTACCTTCTTGTCCGTCAATTACGTCATCACCCTCGCCTGCGTCGATAACGTCGTTCCCATCTCCAGAACTAACAACATCATTGCCAGTACCTGCATTAATAAAGTCATTCCCTAATCCAGTAGAGATTATGTCATCGCCTGCCAGGGCAATAACAGTATTATTATCTTGTGACGCTATCAGCAGGATAGAATCATTTTCTTGAGTTCCGACATTGAATTTTCTTGCCATTTTTGCCTTTCTAGCTCTTTTGAGTTGTGGTTGCAAATTATGAGAATCGACACATTATTGAAGCTACCAAAATAGGAAGCTTTTAATGCGTAAGCTTTGATAGAAACAGACAAGAATTACACTACTCAATTTCCACTTAACGCAGATAAATTCAGTAGCCTTAGACCAATACCTATAGGTATTGTTTTACAAGAGCTAATAATTGAACATTACTAACCCTATAGCACTACACAATTCAGAACTGCTGCCGTGGAACTGAGCTATTTTGCTGAAAAAAACTTAAATCAGGAAGAGTAGTAGCCAATGCTAAACATGTAATTTTGGCTTAACTGTTGTTTAGCATTGTTTACTGTTGCGAAATTAATCTTTACGAAATTACAATAACATAACTGAAATGACTGTTCAAGTAAGATTTGACCATTAGCGATCGCGCAAAAATAAGTTACTTATTTTGGAAACTCATTAGCTTTTGCAAAAGATGTCATACTCAGGATTTATAGGGATATCAGTAGATTATAATTAGGTTGCGATTGTCAAAAATGGTATTGGCTGTTAAAGTAAAACCTATGCAAACTTACATTAGATAAAATTCCCATCCAACTTCACAAAGAGTATTGGTGAATAATGGAATGATTAAGGCTGATGTTAAGACACACCAGACATACCAAGCACTAGAGATTTTTGGAGATGTAAATTCCAAAATTATCCCGCAATTACAGCAGATTTTAACTTCGTGAGGTACAGAAATACCCCACCCGCGCTATCGCGCACCCTCCCCTTGCCAAGGGGAGGGTTGGGGAGGGGTGTACCTCATGTACTTGCAAAAGGCTGTATGTAAGCCTCAGAAAATATAGGTACTTATTGAAGTAGTGCTTTTTGTTCAAATCTTCGGTAAAGTTGCATGACTAGTTTTGTATCAATCAGAACAACTCATGCAACTATAACTAATTTACACCTGTATAGTTTTTATTGCTTGTCTATCTCAAAGAGTGTGCTACCCATTTTCAATGGAGAGCATAATTCCAAAGTATTTTGAGGTATAAATCGGTAGTTCCAGTCATTATGGAAGCCAGACTTTTGCACAAAGACTGTTGACAATTCTTTGTCATTGATTTTTGAGTCTATCTCAGGCTTATTGCGATCGTGTGGAGTTTTAATTATCAGTTGTTGATTGGTGGTAGGAGTACTGATTAGATTAATTATTACTTCTTTAATGGTTAGCGGTTTACCTTTCCAGTTTTCTGTAATCAGACAAAACATCCGATGTTCTATGTTGTTCCATTTACTTGTGCCTGGAGGAAAATGTGCAACCTCAACGATCAGTTTAAATGCGTTAGCAAGTCTTTGGAGTTGGGCCTTCCATAACCCCAAGCAATACTCGTCGGCTTCACTACAGTCTGCTATAATCAACAGTTCTGTAGCATTTTTGTACATTTTTTTGCCCATATCTTGCCACCAGCGATGAATTGATTCAACAGCTACTTCTGCGGTGTCCTGATTAATTCCCACATTTACCCACTCTGGGTTTGTAGTTAAGTTATAAGCCTCGTATGGAACAAAATTTAAAAGTTCTGGATCGGTGAAATAATCAGTTTGCTCCTTGAGAAATTGTTTTTGAGATTGCCATTCTTGTACATCGTTATTGTACTTGCCGTTAGCGAAGCTGTCCGCAGGAATCGCTTCTTTTTTCTTGATGTCAAGTGAGACTATAAGTTGACCGCGGTCTTGGAAATTTCGCACTCGATCGTGAATATGTTGAAATTGAAAATCACGGTCTGAGGGACAGTCTCCTTCTTTCGTTTTACGGTTATTTTGTAGCCTGTAGCCAAGTTCAGACAACAAGGAAGCAACTTTTCTCGGACTAATGACATGACCCTTAGTTCGCAATTTTTCAGCTATTTTTGTGGTGCTTTCGGAAGTCCAACGTAAAGGTGAGTCTGAATATTCACAATTTAGCGGTTGAATTAATCCCTCCAGGTCTGGAATTAAAGTTTGGTCAATTTCTAACAGAGGTTTTCTGCCACCTCCCTTACATCTAATTTTCTCTGTAAATTGCGTGTTTTTAATTCGAGTATCTGGCTTAATTTCCAGTTCACGAATTCCGACCCGAATTGTTTTTGGTGAAAGGCCTGTAGCTTGAGAAACTTGCGTAATCCCACCTCTACCCAATGCAATAGCTTCTGCGGCAGCCCACAGCCGTATCGATCTTTCATTCAGATGAGGGTAGAGCGAATCAAACTTAGATTTGAGAAAATCTCTTGCTGACATACAGCAATCCTAAATATCCTAAACTCCTAAAATGTATCAGAGAATGTTTAAGATTTTATGCATATTTACTGCGTAATAGGTTAAGAATTTTTTAATAATTACTGAAATAGAGATCTTAATTAATTATTTAATCAGTTTTGCAGAATTATTGGTGACAGGTTAAGAAGGATTTATCTACAAGGAAAACATATCCAAAATACAGCATAATCCATAGAAAGTAAAACAAGCTCGATCGGCTTTTCCACATTTAACATGCATAATTGGGGTAAGCAAGATGCCCACCCCACAACAGTTATACTGAATTTGGTTATGCAAATTGAATATTTTTCGGCTTACCTGGGTTTGGCAAGAATTGTTGTGTAGCTCACTTGATTTGAAATCTGCTGTATGTTTGGAATTTAGCAATGTGGTTTCATTTCTGAACTTATTAAGCCAAGCAGCTACTGGAGTATAAACGCGATTAGTCGCGCCTCTACGGATAGGTAATCGACATTTTTGAGTTACACGAGAGTTGCTTCACACAATTAATTACCAGTCTTATCTACAGTATAACTTGTTAAAAATTAAGTGGGATTCTCAGGTTAATTCAATTATTAAATCAGATGTTGAGATTGTTAATCAATAAAAGTTTTACCGATCGCATCTTCGCTAAGTATAATTGCTCAAGATTACCAAGAAGTCGAAATTTTTTGCTCTTTAACTTTGATTTAGGGAACTAATACCATTGAATGTGCGCCGCGTGTGACTGGAATAGAGTAACGAGTCTGTACTAGCTGCGGTTGGGGATCGAGCGGGTCGCTAGCAATTCGCCAGAAATCTATGGAACCACCTTTGATGCGATCGTCAAAATGGTCGTAGGTGACAACTGCGAGATATTGGCTAGAGGCATCAAACGCAGCAGCTTCGGGCAAAATCCCATCATAAGGATAATCTGCTACTCGGTTGAGTTGCCCTGTCTGGGGATCTAAGGTCATCAATGTCAGCGATGAAAACCAAGTGATGCGATTGTCGTTATAGGTTAAGTAACTTCGCTCTAAATTGGTAGTGACGACATACCGACCATTGGGGCTAACTGTCAATCCTTCTGGGCTGACACTTGTCATAGCTCGTGACACCAAAGCATGGCGGGGGGAACCATCGGTTTGTGCGCCGGCTTCTAGGCGAATACTCACCACACTACCACGTGGGGCTTCATTCCAAGTTCCTTGTACATCTGCTCCCCAAAAGAGATTATTTACAATCAAATGGCGGCCATCTGGTGTGAATCGTGCAATATAGGGAGCCTTTTCTATTTTGACCACATTTCCCCAAGACTCAAGCCCAAGATTACTATCTTTACCCACAACTTTGGCAAAAGAGATTTCGGCAGTGGTTGTGTTAACGAGTGCTAGGGTATTTTGAGTAGGATGCCAAGTTGTATGGATTAGTTCGTCTCCTTGTGGTAAGGATGACACTGGAGGGTAAATTGGTTGCCCCAGTTTGCCATTAGTTAAAGGAATTAATGCTAGAGGAGTTTTTGCCCCAGCTCCTTTGGGATGAAAAGTAACTGATACAAGCGAACCATCACGATTGATGCTGACAGATGTAGGACGCTCAGCGATCGCTAATTCTTGCACTTGAGTTGGTCGAGTAGGGTTGCTCAAGTCAAACACCAACAAGCGCTTACCATGCTTGAGATCCGTAAAGGTTTGCTTTTGCCAATCGCCCTTTGGTCTTTGCTCAAGGGTTTCAACCACCAATGCATAACGGCCATCAGGCGTAACCGCTACCGCCGCAGGTGGCCCGGCAACTGAATTACTCGCCTCAACTTCGTAAGCGCGTAAATCTCGGATATGTTTTCCTGTCAGAGGAATTACACTAATAGCATCCCGCCCTTCAGGAGATCCGAGTTTACCATCGACATAGGCGGAAGCTAGCATATCTGCATCGGATATGGAAACAAGATAACGACCTTGAAATGCCAGAGGGGCAGTACGATCCAAGGCCTGGGCGATTGTTTTTGCAGATATGGTTATTAAAGTTGCCAATACTAGGGCAGAGATTTTCAGGTTCATTGCTTGGATGATTTAGGACTAGGGATTAAGAGCGTTGCTAATTTTATGTATGAAAACGATTGTGCATAATATCAAAATTCTGTAGAGACGTTGCATTGCAACGTCTCTACATCTGGATTCATAAACTGGGGTTCAAAACCGCATCTGAATCAGGCAACTAATTCTAGTCCAAACTTGGGGACGGGTACGGCGGTGTCCAAAAAGCTGGGGCGCTTTGCTAAGCGATCTAGCCAAGTTTTTAATTGCGGACGGCTGTTAATTAGTTGTTCGCCCTCTGGGGCTAGCTTCATTGACAAAAGAACAGGTGCCATGAAAATATCTGCCAGAGTAATGGAATCACCAACCAAATAAGCTTCGGTGAGTGCTGTTTCTAACACATCAAGATGAGAGGCGATCGCAGTTACGGCACGCTTAATTTTTCCTCCATCGCCATGTCCGCCGTTTTCAGGAATGTAGACACACTGCACAAAAATTTGTCCGATGGCAATTGGTTGAATATAACTGACTGTCACACTCATCCATTGGTGCATTCGCGCCCGCTCTAAAGGCGTTTTGGGTTGAAAAGAGCCTCCATCGAATGACTCATCAATGTAGTGTAAAATTGCTTGACTCTCGTAAATAATCTCGCGATCGTGAACTAATACTGGGACTCTGCGAAACGGATGCAGGCGAGTAAAATCATCCACTGTCAAATCTTGAAACGTCACTGTCTCAAAATGATAATCAACCTTCTTCTCCAATAACAAAATTCGCACAGCACGAACATAGTTGCTAAATGCCCAACCGTAAAGTTGAGGTCGATGCATATCAAAACCCCCTTATGGAAAATAGGACTTATATCAATTCGCAATTCAAAATTAATAAGTAAGTCGACATAATTATTTAGAAGACGCATTTCGACTGCGCTCAATGCTCGAACCTTGAGAAAATGAGGGTTGAGTTTCGACTACGCTCAACTTCCGCGAAGTCGAAAGCCGGCAACCTCAAGTTAGGTTTAATTTAGTCCTTCTACTTAAATTCAGATTTCATCTATTACTTGACCAACCCAAAATTGCCGTGTAGGTCACCCAAAGAAAGAGTCATTTTCAACAATATTTTTGCCTCCCCTGCCCCCCTGCTTCCCCTGTCTCCCCTGCCCCCCCTGCCTCCCCATATCCCTAACTGAAGCGCATTAAATTATGAGGGAGGACGACTCCCTCCAGGCGATCGCTCTTGAGCTTGGTAATTGAGCATCCATTGGGGATACTCCACAGGTAAACGGCTGACTTCATCGATGGCTGCAAGTTCGTCATCTGTAAGTGTTAACTCAGCAGCCATGAGGTTATCGCGTAATTGTTCTACAGATTTCGCACCAACGATCGCACTTGTGACATAGCTACGGCTCAGTAGCCATGCGAGGGAGATTCGAGCCACGGAACAATTGTAGCTTTGGGCGATGGGCTGCAAAACATCGATAATTTTGTATGTTCTTTCTAAATCAACCGGAGGAAAGTCAAAACTAGTGCGTCTTGCACCTGTGGGATTGTCTTTCTGGCGTTGAAATTTACCACTTAATAGACCACCCGCTAAAGGGCTCCAAGGTAAAATGCTCAACTGTTGGTCTTGAGCTAATGGAATAATTTCGCGCTCTAAATCGCGACCAGCTAAAGAATAGTATGCTTGTACAGACTCGAAGCGATGCCACTGATATTTATCTGCGATCGCTAATGCTTTCATAATCTGCCAAGCAGAAAAGTTGCACAATCCAATATAGCGGACTTTACCAGCGGCGATTACATCGTTGAGAGTACTTAGGGTTTCCTCAATTGGGGTCAGTGGATCGAAGCCATGAACCTGGTAAAGGTCAATATATTCTACTTGCAGACGTTTTAAGCTGCGATCGATTCCATTTAAAATATGATGGCGAGATAATCCAACTTGATTTGGGGTGTTTCCTAATCTCTCGCGTACTTTTGTGGCAATTACTACTTCATCGCGAGGCAATCCCAACTCCACAAGCGCTTTTCCTAAAATAGCTTCAGACTGCCCCTCTGAATAGACATCGGCTGTGTCGAAAAAATTCACGCCTCCATCGAAAGCAGTTTTCACGAGTTCTGTCGCTGCATCAATATCCAACTCGCCAATCACTTTCCAAAAGCCAGCGCCACCGAAGGTCATAGTACCAAGGCAGATTTCGGAGACGTATAAACCCGTTCGTCCCAGTAATCGATACTGCATTTATATATCCAGTTTGATTGCGTGGAAAAATACTTTATATGTGAAGGCAAGAGGCAATTAATCTTTCACTTTTCCCTATTGCCTATTGCCCTCCCATATACCTACACGTAGCGATGACCGCCATCGATATGAATGACCTCTGCTGTAATTGAGGGATTGGTCATCAGAAAAATAACGGCGCTGGCAACTTCTTCAGGTGTTACTAACCGCTTAGTGGGAATTTTAGAGGCAACGTCTTGAAAAGCTTCTTGCTTAGCCGGGCCAAAAATTCCATCCCACATGGGAGTATCAGTCCAACCAGGGGAAACAGCATTGACTCGAATCGGGGCTAGTTCTACAGCTAAAGCACGGGACATTTGTTCGGCCGCAGCGGTCGCCACCGCAGTTGGCCAAGCGCCGGGAACTGGGCGATCGGTGGATAATCCACCGGTAAGGGTAATGGAGCCACCAGAAAGCATTTTTGGCACAGCCGCTCGAATTACATAAACGCTTCCCCAAACACGGCTTTCAATAGCAGGGCGAAATTGGTCAACAGAGCCATCGAGAATCTTACCACCAACAAAGCTACCGGCTGCAATGTAAACGTGGTCAACCTGTCCCGTTGTGCTAAACAAGCGCTCTACTGCTGCTTCATCGGTGATGTCTACTAGACCGGTGTAAACCTTTCCTAGCCGCTCAGATGCTTCTTCCAATTTGCTTGATGAGCGACCTGCAATTGTCACTTCTGCACCTAAGTGTTTTGCTAATCGGGCAGTCTCATAGCCAATGCCCTGGCTACCACCAACCACAACTACATGCTTTCCTTCTAACTGCATTGCTGAAAGTCTCCTGAGTAATATATTCTGCTGGGAAAATTTTTTAATGAACACTCGTTGACTGAGGGTATTTATCAGAGTGAATTGATTGTTTCGGAAGTTTGCGATCGACAATGACCCAAGAAGCAGGGGGAGCAAGTCTTTTCAAGAACTGCGACAAGCGTTGTGGAACATGGGGAGGGTGTCTCGCCTTTCTAGGGCAGTCTTGCTGTTGGGTACAAACTGCGTTTGAGTTTTCACCCTGCTCCCTGCTCCCCTGCCTCTTCTGACAATGCCCTCATGTCATTGAGCGCCCACCTATGTTATCTGAGGTGTTGATGATGGTCTGAATTTATGGAAAAACCAATCATCGTTCAAATCTGCGTTTCTTTAGCAATTTAAACCGTGCAACTTCAAAGCACATCTGCTTGCTATTTGGATCTAACCTTGTGCTTTTCCTTCCAGGAGTCCAGCGAGAGTTTGCTGAAAACTCTTGCGTTGGCTGAGATTGTCTAACCACGCTGCTGTTTTAGGTCTAGCTTTAATCAGTGCCGATCCTTCCTTGGTCATATTGACGTAGTACACCATTGACCCAGTTATGATATCAGCCAAGGTCAATGTATTACCTACAATAAATGATGTTGTCAGCTCTTTTTCGAGGACATCTAAATGGTGACTGGTAGTGTTTGCTGACTCTGCAACAACAACTTCATCAGGTATACCACCCATAATTGGACTCATGATTCGTTGCAAAAACAATTGCATTACACCGACTGGATAGAAATAATTTGCCGCAATGCCAATCCATTTACGCACTTGAGCGCGTGCTTTGGCATCGGTAGGCTGCAAGGATGGCCCGTCGAAAGCTTCATCAACATAACCTAAAATGGCTGGAGTTTCGTACAGGACGAAATCTCCGTGTTCCAATACGGGCATTTTACGAAATGGGTTGAGCTTGGCGTATTCGTCTGTCCCCAGATAGTCAAACCCGATTTCGTTGAAGCGGTAGTCAATTCCTTTCTCGATTAAGACAATGCGAGCAGAACGAACATTAGGACTGACTGGAAAGCCGTGTACAACTAAGCTGGACATAAGGTTTACTCCTGAGGTGTTAGCGGTGTTGTTGAACGTTTATTCAATTTGAACACTCATTCAAGATAAAACTAAACAAAATCATTGTCAAGACCAAATTCTAAAATTAGTTTCTGAAAAAGCGTTGGGTTCCTTTTAGGGATCGAAGAAAAGACACCCCAAAAAGTTAACTGTTAACGGTTACGTTAACAGTCAACAGTCAATATGAAATCCCATCGCCTCTTAGGAACGGGAACGGGATGAGCTTAACTGAAGCATTGTCCTGGCTCCTGCTGCAATACTGTTAAGGGTTGGAGCATCACGCCGGATTCTTGCAACAGCTAACATACCCACAACTAATCCCAGCAATGCTTTAGCATTCGGATCGATCGCAAATGATTTCGGCAAATCTCCGTCCTCAATTGCTTGAGCAAGATTCAGCCGAAAGAATGATTCAATTTCGTCTAAACGATCCTCAATAATCGCGATCGTGCTGGGTGAATGGGATTCGCGCTCTATGGCTGTGTTAATAATCAAACAACCCTTCTGTTTCGAGTCGTCGATCATCGCTTTTGCCAATAGATCGAACCATTGTTGAATACATTCCAAGGGTGGACAATGGCGTGGCATAGAAGCGCGAAAGAATTCTTGTGTGTATTTTTTAAATACTTGCTGAAATAACTTTTCTTTGTCGCCAAAGGCAGCATATAAGCTTCCTGGCTGGATTCCTGTGGCTTGCACAATGTCTTTCATGGAAGTGTTGGCATAACCACGCTGCCAGAACAAATCCATGATGATTGTTAAAGCCTCGTCCTTATCAAACTCTCGTTGCCGAACCACGGGGTGATTGAAGTCTCCCAATTATTGTTTGCATTTGTTAACTATACACATTTTTGAATGATTAATCAAGATTCATTCTGTTTCCTGTATTTATGCTAGTATTTTAGTAATAATTTTTACTTTAAAAAGTAATAAACTCAGTAATTTAATTCCAATTCGATTGTTATGGAATGTTTTTTGATGAGAATTTGACAAGCGATCGCCAATCTCAACTCAATGCTTTTGCTTAGATATCTTATTTTGAACAAACAATCAAAAATGTTTTCTTCTATTCAGCTAACTTACTTAAAACTAAATTGGCAGAGTAATAATAAACCTAGTTCCCTTACCAGAAATAGACGAACAGTTAATTTGTCCGTTGTGTTTATCGACAATAATTTGGTAGCTGATAGCTAATCCTAGCCCAGTTCCCTTACCCACAGGCTTAGTTGTGAAAGATGGTTCAAAAATTCTCGCTTGCACCTCAGGAGGCATACCAAGAGCATTATCTTCGATGCAAATTGTAACGGTTTTTTGCTGGCGATCGACTGATGTAGTAATCGCGATCGTATTATCCCAGGCGGCTATTTCTCGATTCAACCGATTTTGATGAAGATCGTCAAATGCATCAATAGCATTAGCGATAATATTCATAAATACCTGGTTCAGTTGTCCGGGATAGCAAGTAATAGAAGGTAGTTCGCTGTATTGTGTGACAACCTCGATTTTAGGGCGGTCTCCTTGGTCTTTGAGCCGATGTTTTAATAACATTAAAGTACTATCAATTCCTTCGTGGACTTGAAACTCTACCTTAGATGAAATATCAGCACGAGCAAATGTTCTTAGAGAGAGGCTGATGTCCTTAAGACGACCAATTCCCTGGTGCATTGATAAAAGAAGCTTTGGTAGATCCTCAGCCATATACTCTAAGTCAATTTCTTCAACAAATTCTTCGATTTCTGGGTCTGAGTGGGGTAACTTTTGCTGTTGTAAATTCACCAAACGAAAGAGAGCGTTGACATATTCCTCAATATGAGAACAATTTCCACTAATAAAACCAATTGGGTTATTAATCTCATGACCTATACCTGCAACAAGTTGCCCAAGGGTGGACATTTTCTCACTCTGAATTAGTTGTAGTTGGGTTTGTTGCAACTGTTGTAGAGATTGACTCAATTCAGCGGTGCGTTCTTGCACCCGTTGTTCTAATGTCCGCGTCAGATGGGAAATTTTCAGATGTAACTTTAATCGAGCAATGACTTCTTCCTGTTGAAAAGGTTTGGTAATGTAATCAACTGCACCAATTTCCAGTCCTTTCACTTTGTCTGTGGCATCGGACAAAGCAGTCATAAAAATGATCGGAATGTTCTGTGTGACGGCATTGGCTTTGAGCCTGCGGCAAGTTTCAAATCCATCTAGACCCGGCATCATAATATCGAGGAGAATTAGATCGGGATGGGCGTATTCTATTTGTTCGATCGCCGACTCTCCATCTGTTGCCATGAGTGCTTTCCAACCACATCGCCCAATCGCTTCAGATAGCACCTTCAGATTATTTGGATTATCGTCCACCAACAAAATATGCATTGGCTTCAAAAGAGGTTCAGCGATCATGGACGTAACTCCGTTGTTACAAATGATTTGAGGAACTTACGGATTTTTGCGGTTTGGAAGTTGGCAGTGAGTTTACTCAACTCAGTTGCGAAAGGAGTTAACCTACTGTCTTGTTTGATTAGCTCTCCTATGATTCCCTCTATTGCTGGAATATCTCCCATCATTGCCAGATGATAGAGTTGTTGCAAAATATCCCCAGACGGCAAAATCAATTCACTATTATTTACTTGCTCATTCTTAACAGATAACTGCTGAGGTTTGGATTGGGTATAAATCCAGTCAACTTTTAGTACCGAACGCAGCGCATTAAATAGTTCATCAATTTGGAGAGGTTTCGGTAAGAATGCTTTTGCTCCTGCTTGTAAACTGCGTTGTCGATTTTCTTCAAATACGCTGGCAGTAGAAACAATAATCGGAATAGAACGAGTTTGGGAATTTTCTTGTAAGTGAATCATTAGCTCAAAGCCATCCATATTGGGCATGGCTAGATCGAGCACAATCGCATCCGGTTGATATTCAGTTGCCATTTGTAGCCCACGTTTACCATCGCTTGCTTGCAAAATGCCACAGCCAATTTCTTGTAGCAAACTGCTCAATATGGAACGGTGGTTGTCATCATCATCAACAATTAGAATTTGAGGTACATTACCCCGAATACCAGCGATTTTCTGGTTTGAGGGGATGGTTTCTATTTGCCAATCATGGGAAACTGGTACTGATACTGTCAAATCCAGCCAAAATAAGCTTCCTTCACCCAGGCGACTCTGCACTTGAATTTGGCTGCCCATCAATGCCGCAATCCTTTGGCTGATTGCTAATCCCAAGCCAGTACCTTCAGACTTCCGTCCTGCATCACCGACTTGCTCAAAGGCCAAAAAGATTTTCTCTAGTTGGTCTGGCGACATGCCAATACCTGTATCTTCTATTTGGAAGCGAATCTTGGCGATTGGGCATTGGGCATTGGGCATCCCTTCGGCTACGCTCAGGGCAAGTGGGCATTGGGGATTGGGCATTGGGGATTGGTTATTCTCCCCCTGCTTCCCCTGCTCCTCTGCCCCTCTGCCCCCCATCTCCCCAGTCCCCAGCGATGCACTGAGCTTGTTGAAGTGTCCCCAGTCCCCAATTTCCAGTACATCTACTTTAAACGTCACGCTACCGTTGTCTGTGAATTTAATAGCGTTGCCTAGTAAGTTAATCAAGACTTGCCGTAGACGCTTTTCATCAACTTGAATGACAACTGGTAGGCGATCGTCTATTGAGACGTTAAATCCAATTCCTTTTCCATCGGCTCGAATACTGCAAATCTCGGTGACACTATGTAAGAAAGTGGACAGATGTACATTAGTCGCAACCAATTCTAGTTTGCGAGCTTCAATTTTTGAAAGGTCGAGAATGTCATTGATTAGCATTAACAGATGTGTCCCGCACTGGTAGATAATGCTGACTCCTTTTAGGTCTTTGTCTGTTAAGTTTTGTGATGCTTCTAGCACCTGAGCAAAACCAAGGATGCCATTGAGTGGTGTGCGTAGCTCGTGGCTCATATTAGCTAAAAACTCGCTCTTTGCTTCGTTAGCAGCATCAGCAGCTTGTTTTGCCTCCAAAAGTTCATGAGTTCGCTCTTCAACTTTGAACTCCAGGGTTTTAGAGTAGTCTAATAGTTGACCATTGGCAATTTCTAATTGTCGATTTGCTTCTTCTAACTTCTGCTGTTTATAGGCATTGGTTGTGGCAATTACGCTGCTGATGAATGCAGTTAAAGCGGGTGTGACTGGAATCAGAACACCGTACAAAAACATCCCGTAGCCACCACCAATAAATGTGCCACTGATGCCTACAGTTGCCCAAAGAATTTTACCGCCTGGTATTTGCCATCTATTACGCGCACTAGCTAACCACCAACTACCACCAGAACCGATCCCAGACGATAAGATAATCGACAATAACACAGCTATGCCATAAACACCGTGCAGGTTTGCTTTGCCTGTTTTTGCCCCTTGCACCAGTTGATGGGCAATATTGGCATGGATGACAATACCAGATGTGGGTTTTTGGGCAGAAATCAAGGAGGAACTGAAGGGCGTGCTAAAGAAGTCATTGGTACTGGCGGCAGTTGAGCCAATAAACACCATGCGATCGCGCATGAGGTCTGGCGTAATTTTTCCTGCCAACACATCCCGCATAGCAACTGTGCGAAACGCGGTTTCTGAACCATGCCAGCTGAGCAGAATTTGATACCCTCCTACATCGGCATCGGAATAACCTGCTTCTTGATTTTGTAGTGGCAGATAGATTTGCTTGCCCAACCGAAACTTTTGCTGCTTTTCGTCAACAGATTCTAACGTTATCTTGTCGGCTTCAAGATACTTGAGGGCAACAAGAGTTGCCAGCCCTGCTTTAATTTTTCCGTCTTCTTTGGCATCTGCCGCTGTCAGTAAGGCACGACGCACATGACGATCGCCATCTAACACCAAATCTGCCAATCCGACTCGATCGAGTTTTTTCAATTCTGGTGGCGGATTGACACGCTCCCCAGTAATTTTTTCAACACCAATCAGATTGTCAGCTTTGCGGAAGATTTTTACAAGGCGATCGTATCCGTTGCCTTCCGGTAAATCCCGATAGAGATCCAAGCCGATGGCGCGGGGTCGTTGCGCGTGGATTTTTTCTAGCAGTTGTGCTAACGACCAATCTGGAATTGGCCATTTACCAACTGATTGGATATCGCGTTCATCAATTGTGACAATTACGATTTCCTCAGCTATGGTATTTTGCAAACACACAACAAGGGTGCTTGCTTCGCACGAACGCTGCCGCATCCACTCATCACGAAGTTTCCACTCAGCCAAATTAAAAAGTCCCAATGATTGCCCAACAATAACTATCAGAGCAACACTGGGAGTAATAATCAAAATACTGCCAAAGCGTTGGATGAAAGCTTGGAATTTACCCCACATAATTCCGCTACAGGCTCAAATAATATTGATTAGCATTGCTTTTGTCTGGTATTGGGCATGGGACAGAAGAGGCGGAGGGGCAGAGGGCCAAAGCAGAAAGAACTTGTACAAAAACTCTCCCCTGCTCCCCTGCTCCCCTGCTCCCCATCTCCCCATCTCCCCACCCCCTAATTACCAGACGCTACTAAGGGAACTGTTGCAATATCCTTTAAGCTAACTGAGGAGAGAAGTTCTTCCCATTGCTTAATGATAGTTACATTTTTGGGTTGGGCAGTGTGCAGCGCAGCCATTGTTGCTACACAGTCATACCACACCCCGTTTTTACCGAAAGCAGCTGCACGTTTGAGAGCATCTTCCTGCTGTATCACTGTTGCCAGTTCGGCAGTAGGCTGGATGCGCTCAATCCAACCATCAATGTAAGGCGTACTTGGGCTGAGCGTTCCGTCCACTTTCAGCGCTAGGAACCACTGATAGTTTTTCCCAACGGCTAAAGCGGGTGCATTGGCTGGTAATTTGACTGCGATTACTCCAGCTTTCAGGGCAACGGGAATGGTCATTTGATATTGTGTATTACCAGCTTCATCTTTGAGGCTAAACACAGCTTCTTCGGCATTAGAAGCAGGGAGATATACCAAGATTGTGGGACGTTCAGATACCGTTGTCCCATAAAAGCTTTGGGGCAGAAGTGCGATTAGCGCTGCGGGCCCTTCTGCTGCTACAACCGATGGATTCAAGTAGTAAGTACTAAGGCGGGAACCACCTCCACTTGCCTGTCGAGGAGCGCTGTTACCTTCGGCAGGAGTGAAGAGGTTGCCACGAGAAGCTCCTCCGGTTGCTTGTCTAGGGGCACTATTCCCTTTGGTTGGGGTGAAAAGGTTGCCACGTGAAGCTCCTCCTGTTGCTTGTCTAGGGGCGCTATTCCCTTTGGTTGGGGTGAAAAGGTTGCCACGAGACGCCCCTCCTGTTGCCTGTCGAGGAGCGCTATTTTTTGCAGGCGGAGTAAATGTTACAGCATAGGCACTAACCCAGGTACTGCTGGCAATCAGAGCAATAATGGTCAATGGACTAATTAAATATCGACGTTTCATGGTATTTGACCTCGTTTAATTAAACAGTGATAGAAAATACACTAAAATCACTGTGTTGATAAATCAGGGAATATTTGTAAACGCTAGCTAATTAGGGAAGGATACTAGTAGTTATAAACGAATTACAACTAAAGTTATATAAAAAAGCTGTTTTATTAGTGGGTAAATTAACAGTAATTTTACGTAAATCGCAATTATAGCCAGTTTCCAACTAAAACAAAGGCAGACCAAAAGAACGGGTCGCGAAAATCAGTTTGGCGAATCAGGTTAATTTGTGCCTGTCGTAGTGCTTCAGCTTTAGTGATTTTGGGTAGCCGTAGTTGGTCGTAGAAGCGAGTCATGAGCATTTGGGCTGCTTTATCTTTGACTGGCCAAAGTGTGGCGATGGTGGAACGCGCACCGGATTTGACAGCCAAGCCTGCTAGTCCAAGAACGGCGCGATCGTCGCCGGTTGCGGTATCGCAGGCACTCAGTACCAACAATTCGATCGCTTTTGATGAATTACCGCTACGATTTTTCAGGAGTTCAGACAACTCTTTGACATTAACTTGTCCATCCCACGCAAGTAAAAAGGTATCTTCCAGACGGGAGCTAAACTGTCCGTGGGTTGCTAGGTGGACAATATTGGCACTACCGGATTTGACGCGATCGGCAAGGGCAAAACTAGTGAATTTTTGGTTGAGTAACATCGAAGATGGTACTGTTTGGGAGATTTGCTTCACTTCTGATTCCACAGCTGGCAAAGCAGTAAAACCAGCGCGAGATTGGCTGATACCGCCAACAATTGCGTCAATGTGGTTTGATGAAAGCGATCGCGCCGCCATTAGTTGCAATCCTGGTGAGAGCGCCACAGCATACTTCTCAATCAGATATCGTTCGCCGTCGTACAAGGCTGCCATTGGAACATTCCGCAACCGACCATCCAAAACAAATACCAATGTTTGAGTGTCTTGGAAGGCTCCATCTACTTCTGCTGGACGAATCAGCCAGTCATAAATCTGCTGGGACAATTGCTGGCGAAGTGTTGAGTCTGAGACTGGGTTGAGAGCAATTAAGAAATTATTGAGAGTTTGTTCGATTTCAACTTGAGATTTTTGAGCGACATAGTAACGCAGTGGTTGTCCAGCTTTAGAGAAAATTACTCCTAAGCGATCGCTAAGGATAATCGGATAAATCACCGTTGCTGTGGGGTCAACTTCATCAATCTGCTGGGCTTTATCTAAACAAGCTTCGCGGAAAAAGTTATCGAGTTCAGCGATTTGCAGTGATTCAATCAATTCCCGTGCTTGCATTAATGCATCCTGGGTTGGTTGCTCATCCAAAAGTAAACTCACCAGTTCCCGATAGACAGGCTCTACACTTTCGCGGAAGGAAAATTGCACATCGGGGTTAACACCAACCATATCCCCTCGCAGTGCTTTTAATGACTTAATTGCTTCCGTGTAGGCTGCAATCGCTTCTTGCCGATTGTTCTGTTGTTTATACAACTGTCCTACCTGCCATGCCGATTGAGCAATGATATCGTCAGCTTGCAGTTGACGAGCAATACTAAGGGATTTCTCAGCTAATTCTCGTGCTTGGGGCCACTGTTTTGTCCGCCGATATAGTTGTCCCCATTGATACAGCGCGTAAGCTTCGGCGGTTGTATCCTGAATCTGTTGAGCAGACTTAACTGTAACTGCCATTAGTTGTGCAAGGTCTTTAATTGGTAAAATTCGCTCAGGATTTTCCAATCGATTCAAGGTTGCGACAAAATTAATCGTGGCATAAAGGGAACCATGACTTGGGGGGAGTTGTGCCAACTGTTGCTGTAATTCAGGTGCTATGGGAATGGCATATTCGAGTTTGTCGTAATCTACTAACAATTTGAACCGAGCTAAACGTGCTTGCAGAACTTCATTTGGGTTCGTAGATGCTGTTTGGGCATCTTCAAAGTAATTTAATGCTGCTTCTGGGTTTTGGAGGTCAGAGGCCACTTTGCCTAGATTCCCCAGAATCGAGCTTAACTGGGTTTTAGCACCAATTTTGTTGGCTATGGCTAAACTTTGTTCTAACACTTCTTGGCTTTTGCCATCGCCGATGGCGTGCAAAGCTAAACCGAGCGATCGCAATCCACTAACTTTGATTTCCGAATCTGGCATCGCTGACAGCTTTTGCGTCAGCACCTCCAACTGTTGTTTTGAGCGGCGATAAAATCCCAAAGTTTGTAAGGCTTGTGCCTGGTTGATTTGGCTGCCTAAACTCCCCATTGTGTCGCCTGCTTGCTCATAATATTTTTGAGCTTGCTGCCAAACTTCAAAGGCGGTTTCAGCTTTCCCAGTACGTAATTCTAAGTTTGCTTGGGTATTCAGTATTTGCCCCCAAATAATTGCATCGGCGGAGGGTTTAGCCGTTTGCAAAATTTTTACACTTTGTTCGATAGATTGTTTAGCTGCTTCCCACTGGTTGAGTTCTTGTTGTGCCAATGAGAGGTAACTCAAACTTAGGGCAACATTTGTGCGATCGCCTCGGTCATGATACTTTTGTACTGCCGTTTGCCAAGCCGTCACTGCTTCGGCGAAGCGTCCTGAATTGTAGAGGTTCCTTCCCTGTTCTAACCAATTGGTAGTTTGGGAAGTAGATGATGACACATTCAAGGCAGAATTGATGGCTACTTGCACAGATGCTCTAGCAGGCGTAATGGTTACTGCTAAATACAAGCTCAAAATACTTACACTGATATATAGCCAAAGACGTTTTTTGATTTGGAAAGCCATAGGTGGTTAGTGGTAGTTTAAGAGTTTCTTTAAATTGCACTGGCGATTTACAAGGGTTGCATTCTTGGGGTAATTAATTACGAAAAAGTGCAGCACAAGTTAAATGCTGCACATTAGTAGGAGATTGCGCTGCAACTAACTCAACTTTTCCCTGAGCATTGCGATGCCAAGAACTAGCTTGAACGAGAACCGTTGGGGATGGTGGTATTTGTGCTTGTAAAGCTTGTGTTTTACGAAATGCAGAGATGTCGCGGGTGTCAGACCAAGTGCGTAGGCGTAGCTTGTCGTAGACATCGCTCCTCACTTCCTGTGTCGGATTTTGCGGCACGCCACCGCGTCCTGTAGCGACAAAACTGCTGCCAGTATTGCCAGAACAGCCTGTAGCAATTTGCTGCGATGGATCGGTGACATTTGCTGGCAGTTCCAATAAGCCCGAATTTGGATCGACACCAACAGTATTCACTCGAACAGTGCCACTGACGCCAAATTGGGAACTAGCGGTGATGTCATTTTCTAGAGTCAGGCGATCGCGAAACTGCAATCCAAAAATACCTTGAGTAGTAATTTGAATATTGCCCCCCCGACCCTTAACTGCATTAGCAATAATGTCGCTGTTTTCTAAACCTACGGCTATAGGAGCCTTGAGGGTGATATTACCACCATCGCCTGCTTCCTTTGCTTCCACAGAAATTTTGCTATTACCGCGCATTAGCAATAGTTCTTGGGCATTGAGAACCAAGTTTCCTCCGTTTCCAGATTGTGTTGCTGCGGAAATCGTTCCGCGATTAGTCAAGAGAATTGAGTCAGCATAAACCTCGAAATTACCTGCATTGCCTGTACCCTCATTTCTCACCCCAATGTCAGCTCGTTCCATAACACGCAATTGAGGGGTCATCAGAATTACCCCTCCTGCATTACCGCTGGGAAATTCGGGTAATCGATAAGTGGCGCGGGTAACAGCATCGAGGCGTAACGCATTAGATCCAATGCTGCTACTCAACATACTATCGCGTGCTGCACCGCTCACCTCAATGAAGTCTGAAGCGAAAATCTTGACATTGCCAGCATTTCCCATTGCACCAGTCGAGGAAGTAACTAAGCTCCCGTCTCGCACAGTTAATCGCGCAGTTGCGATCGTTAGATTGCCAGCATTTCCACTTCCTACCGTTGATGACGCCACAGTGGTGGGCAGAAATGTGACATTATTAATTCCAGAAACATCTATGGACTCTGAGGCATCAATTTGCACATTGCCACTATCTCCAGTTACCAGAGCAGTTGACCCAATACTAGCACCGTTAGCAACTGTCAATTTTTGAGTTGAAAGGGTAACGTTTCCTGCTTTTCCAGAACCAGCCGAGCTTGTCAGAATCGATGTCATTACTGAAGGATTGACAGGATTAAATCCATTGGCAGAGATCGACTCAGAAGCTTTCACAAAGATATCCCCAGCCTGCCCAGAACTCAAATTTTGAGACTTGATTTGCGCTCCATCCCTCAGTAATAATTGTCCAGTTGAGATGGTAATGTTTCCAGCCTGCCCCGTCCCGATTGTGTAGCTTGCTAATTGGCTGCTTCTAGTTCCTGTTGGGTTTGTTCCTGCGAGGGCGAACGAACCAGTGGCATTAATGGTTATACGATCTGATGAGAGGGCACCTCGATTTTGCAGGGTAACAGTTGAACCTTCCACAAGGCTAACGTTTTTACCCTGCATTTGAATCGTACTACTTCCTGTCCCAAAACCAAATAGCTGTGATTGCTTAGTCAAGTGGATATCGCTCAGTCCGCTAGTGTTGGAATAGTCAAATGTCCATCCCTTAAATGCTTGTGTGAGGCGAACTTCTCCGGACTGGACGCTGCCAAGCTCGATGGAGCCATTTACTGTTTTGAGAACGCCACCTGCTAAGTCAATTCCATTTCCCAGCAAAGCAAGGGTGTTACCCGAACTTACCTGTAAGCCTAGTGGATTTTGAGATACGCCATTAATCGAGTTTTGTACTGCGATCGCCGCTGAATTCTGCCCAAACTGCAAGCCAACTGGCACAGCGATGGTTAATAGAGGGGCTGTTATGGTGTTGGTAGCACTAAAATTCACCCCATCAGCAAACTCAATGCTATTTGCAGTTGTACCAAGAAACGATCCACCAATATTGAGTTGAGCATTAGGCCCAAAAATAATTCCACTGGGATTGATCAAAAACAAGCTAACAGGATTATTGCTGTTGATGGTTTCGATCGCGCCATCAATCTGAGAAATGCTACCTCCTGTAACACGAGCAAATATAGAGGATATATTAGGAGTATTGATTAAATCAAAGATAGCTGAAGTACCAGTGGGAATAGTAAACTGTTGGAAACTGTGAAATAGATTACTGTTTGCGGCGCTACCTTTAGTGATGACGAAGTTATTACCACTTTGGGAGATAGTGGTGTTGAGGGTGCCGTCTGCGGTGACTTGAGCATTGGCAAAACCGCACCACAGGAACATCCCACCTGTCAAAATTCCGTAAACTAAACCCCAGCAAACAGAGGGTGCTTTCATCACTCGGTTTCCATCAATATATATAAATAGGGTTCCCTAAATCGCATTGGGCTTTAACACCATCAAAAGTTTTATCGCAGCGAACAAGCAATAGGGAAATAAAGTCTGTTGATGTGGCGGTTTGACGATTAAGTAGAAGGACTAAATTAAACCTAACTCGATCTCGCCGGGTTTCGACTGCGCGGAAGTTGAGCGTAGTCGAAACTCAACCCTCAAAGAATAAGCTTACCGAGCATTGAGCGAAATCGAAATGCGTCTTCTAAATAATTGTGTCCACCTACTTATTTTGTGTTTTAATATCAACTTCGCTTGATTACTTAGCTGCAAACAGAACTTACCGCAGACATGGCAATTGCTCAAACTTCAGTTAGGGACAACAGCACAAGTTAACTGTGGTTGGGTGTAAGTGGGAGATTGTGCTGCGACTAACTCTAGTTTTCCATTAGCATTACGATGCCAGGAAGTAGCTTGGACTAGAATATTTGGGGATGTAGGGGTTTGTGCTTGTAAAGCTTGTGTTTTGCGGAATGCAGAGATATCGCGGGTATCAGACCAAGTGCGTAGGCGTAGCCCGTCGTAGACATCGCTCCTTACTTCCTGTGTGGGATTTTGCATCATACCACCCCGTCCCGTAGCTATAAACCTACCAGTTTGATTTGCAGAACAACCTGTAGCAATTTGCTGCGATGAATCGGTGACATTTGCTGGTAGTTCGACTAAACCAGAATTGGGGTCAATACCAATAGTATTGACTTGAACTGTACCACTTACACCAAATTCAGAACTGGCAGTAATATCACTTTCGGGGGTGAGTTGGTCGCGGAATTTGAGTCCAAAGATGCTTTGAGTCCTGATTTGAATATTGCCCCCCTGTCCTTTGACTGCATTCGCAATAATGTCACTGTTTTCTAAACCCATAACTACAGGAGCGCCGATTGTAATATCGCCACCATTACCGCTACCACCAGCTTCTGCACTAATGAAACTGCCATTACGCATCAGTAATATATCTCGCAGTTGGAGGTTAATATTGCCCCCTTCTCCAGCTTTTGTCGATGCGGAAATGTTTCCTGTATTGTTGAGTTTGAGAGTATTGGCATTAATGTACAAAGTCCCAGCTGTCCCAGAGCCAAGGTTCTGGACAAAAACCGTTCCACCATCAGTAATTTTCAAAATTGGGGCGTTAATAGTGGTGTTACCTGCATCAGCCTTAGAAATTTGACTAAAAAAACCAACAGGACGAACAGCAGTACCAATATAGCTAGGATTTTCTGCATCTTTTACACCACTTACATCAATCGATTCAGATGCATTGATGGTCAGCGAACCCGCATTTCCTAAAACTATGCTAGAAGCAGACACTCTACCGCCAGCTTCAACCGACAGTGTGCGGGTATCAATTTTCAAACTTCCTGCATCACCAGATCCGAATGTGGCAGTAGAAATTAGACTAAAATAACTACCTTTTGGGGTTCCCAGGCTGGTTACCTGAATCCTATCTGCCTCGATCGCAACATTACCGCCATGCCCCGAAGCGTAGGGTCTGGCTGCTATATTGGCTCCAGCTGAAACAGACAGGTTTTGAGTGGAGATAGAAATATTTCCGCCCTTTCCATTCGCATAGGAAGCAGCTAATATCTGACTTACCGATCGAAAAGCAGAAGGATCGCCAAATGCAAAACCGTTAACCCGCATTTCATCAGTATTTACTACTATGTTGCCGCCTGATGCGGTGCCAAAAGTACGGTTAAAGATATACCCACCCCGATCTATATTTAACTGTGGGGTGGTAACAATAACATTCCCGGCTGCACCTGAGGATATAGTTTCATTCACTAAACTGCTGGAACTCTTAAAATCAGGAGACTTGCCATTAATCTCCAATAATTCTGTAGCATTAATTACAATATCGCCAGCAGTTTGGTTGCTGCGATTTTGTACTAATATTAGGGAGCCATCTCTGATGCCGATCTGTTTCCCTTGAATTTGGATGGCTCCTCCATTTTCCCCGGTGAAATCACGTGTAGATGCTAAAGCTCGTTGCGTGATTTCAATATTGCCAAAACTCGAAGCATTGGGATAACTCAGTGTAAATCCTTGAGGTGTAGAATTGAGGATCGCGTTTGTGTTAGTGATGCTACCTAGTTCTATTTGTCCTCCCGGCGCCGAGAGCAAGCCTCCATCCAAAGCAACATTTCCACCCACTAATGCTAGGCTTTTTTGAGGTTGCACCTGTAGCCCTCTCGTACCGAGGTTTAGTCCAGAAACCTGAAGCGAGTCGCCTAATTGGGCATTGTGTCCCGATCCTTGAACGATAATGGCTCCCGGTTTGCTGCCAAATTGCAAACCAATAGGGACGCTGATAGTTAATAAGGCAGGCAATGTGGTATCGGTTGCACTAAACTTCAACCCGTCTGCAAACACTACGCTATTGGCAGTTGTCCCTACAAAGGAACCGCCGATACTTAATTGAGCATTAGGCCCAAACAAAATACCCGCAGGATTCACTAGGAACAAATTAGCACTACCATTAGCGCGGATTACTCCATCGATATTGGACACAGTACCACCTGTAACGCGGGCAAAAATGTTTTGCACATCGATCGCATTATCGAACAGAGCAGAACCACCTGTAGGTATGGCAAACTGACTGAAGCTATGGAATAAGTTATTCCCGTGCTGGTTACCGTTGATGATGGTAAAGTTATTGCCATTTTGGGAGACTGTGGTTTTGAGGGTGTCGTCAGGTGTCACCTGAGCGTTGATAGCATTGCACCAGACGCCCAAAATTGCGATGCTATTTAACAAGCCCAGTCGAATCAAGGTTGTTTTCATTGCTTAGTTTGTCCTTTATACCCAATATTTCAAATTGCCTAAATTAATAGCTTTGAATACCCTCAAATATCAAAACGGCGAATACTGCACCGAAAAGTACAAACCATTTTCTTGGAGACTACGCTTTTCACCTTCCACTGATGTTAGCCCAATCCCCCAATCTAGACGAACTGATAAGTTATTGTCTTGTTTCCATAGCAACCCTAAACCAGTACCTACCAATGTACTTGGTGATGGATTCTCGCCTTTGTTATTCCAGCCTGTGCCCACATCAATAAACGGTGTCAGTTGTAGTATCCCTTTGATTTTGGGCGCACGCACAATTGGCAGCCGTAATTCTGCTGAAAATAAGAGACCATTATCTGTAAGTAATGTGTCTTGGCGATAGCCCCGCACACTTAGCTGTCCGCCAAGGCCAAATTGCTCTAAAGGCACAAGTGAATCTGCTGCTAATTGTAAATCGCCTCTGACTAAAAATAGTGTGTCTCGTGCTAATTGCCGCACCCATTGTGTCTGTCCCCGCCAAGCAAAAAAGCGGCTGTCTGGTGCATTTTCATTGGTATTGGCATCGAACCAATCTACCCCAACGCTAAATTGCGATCGCGCGGCAAAAACTTGTTGATTGCTGCGTTGGGTATACTCTTGGGTAAAATGCAGGGCGGAAATTTTGGTTCTGCCGTTGGCATCCGCACCGGGTGATAAAGGAAACCCGCCAATATTATCAAGACCTAACTCTGTTTGGCTTTCTTGGCGTGAGAAGGATAGTCCAACTGCTAATTCCTGAGTTGGCTTTTGGATTAATGGTTGACGATAACCGAATTCGTAAGACCTAGTGTTTGATTGAATATCAAGGACGCTGAATGGTTCTTCAATTACTTGGTTCCACCCTTGGTTAAAACCAAAAAATACAGTGCCATTGCGAGCATTAATCGGCAGCGTGTAATTGACATTGATTGTATTACTGCCATCCGTATTGGCGTATCCCACGCTAAGAGTATCGCCAAAGCCGAGTAGATTGGCTTCTTGCAGATCTACACCCCGGCGAAAACTACCAACACTGGGCGATCGCCCATTATCCAAAGTTGCTGTCAGGGAGAAAGTATCGGCTTCTTGAATTTCGACTTGCAATATATTGGTTCCGGGACGTACACCCATCTGCAACTCAGCTGATAAATTTTGAATGCGGGGATCGAGGCGAAGCAGTTGCAGTTTTTCTATTAAGCGCGGCACATTCAGGGGTTGGCTAGCGCCGAGTCGAATGCGATCGCGAATGTATTGACTACGCAATCGGCGGTTGCCAACGATTTTAATTTCTTGCAAACTGCCTTCGACTACCTGAATTTTAACGACTCCGGCTTCTACTGTCTGGGGCGCGATTAAAGCTCCGGTAGTAACATAGCCTTTATCAGTGTAGAGCTTGCTGATGGCATCTTTGACTTGCAACAACTCTGCAAAGGATATTTCTCGTCCTACATACAAAGCCGTAATCGGGGCAAAATCTTCTGGTTTGAAAACTGTACTGCCAATAACTTCAATGCGATCGACCCGGAATTTGGCATTAGGATCGTTGTCTTCTATAATTGGTCGATCCGGTAGTTGTGGGGAAGGAACTAATTGATTTTGGTCTGATGGCTGCGGTAGCACATCCGCAGGTAAGGGGGTGACTGGGACATCTTCGATCCGACTAGGTGGTAGTGTTTGAGGATTGGAAGTTTGGGCAACGGCCTGATGAGACTGGCACAATATTGGTGCTAAAACAAAGCCGAATGTTAAAAGTTTCAGTGCTGCGACGCTGGGTTGGGTATGGTTAATTATCGATTCTCTCTTCACATTTAAATACCTGTGTATAAATAGTTAACCATTTTTCAAAACAATTAAAATCGCTGCATTCCATCACTATTAAGAGTTCCCCGGTCTAAGTAGATAATTTATTTTGTATAAATAGTTATTTAGTGGGGCTGAGACAAAAGTAACAATAAAAAATGCTCAACTGTATATACACAGAGAATTTGGCATCGTTTTGTCTAGTTTATTGATAGATCTGGGTTTGGTCTTTCTTGAGCATTTAATATATTTTCCTTGCCATATATAGATTTGAGGCTTGTTTTGTCCTCAAAAATGTTTAAGTTTAACTAGTTAATTTACGAATCTTTAATGTAACAAGTGTTATATAATTTTATATATATTCGCTATATTATTTACAATTTACTTCAGTGTAAATACTAGTTTTTTAAAGATTAACTGAAGTTGATGGCGATCGCACGCGAACTATCCATCTAGATTTTGATAAGGGTACTCGCGCCATAGCAAAGGTTTGAGGTGATAGCGTGGGTATTGATTCCTATGCGGGTGATGAAGCCAAGTGTTAAGCAATTTTTAGTTGACACCAATGGACAGCTGTAAAGCCCCTATAAATGCACAAATAATTTGGGATAATTTATTATCTGCAAATCCCTAAACGCTATGCAGTTCTGATGTGGATCCAAATGAAAACTAATGCGGCTCGACTGCTTGATAAACTAGGCATTTCCTATCAAATTCTCAGCTATGAAGTCGATCCTGATGATTTGGCTGCTGAAAGTACAGCGCAAAAAGTAGGGCTTCCACCAGAGAAGGTTTTTAAGACTTTAGTAATTAGAGGAGATCGAACAGGTATCTGTTTTGCTGTTATACCAGGAAATGCTCAGTTAAACTTGAAAGCCTTGGCGCAGATTTCAGGGAACCGCAAGGTAGAGACAGTTGCTCTCAAAGAAGTTCAGCCACTAACAGGATATATTCGTGGCGGTGTAACGGCTTTAGCAAGTAAAAAAAGCTATCCAGTTTATGTTGATGAGACAGCAACTCTTTTTGAGCAGATTACTGTTTCTGCCGGAATGCGAGGAATGCTACTTCTGCTATCCCCATCTGACTATTTACTCGCAGTCAGTGGGACTTTGGGAGCTATTATACAAAATTAAGGATTTAAGCGATCGCTCAACAGCCGCCATCTTTTTCACTCTTAAAATGGGAGTAATATATTAATTACAAATTGCTACTAGGTATATTCCCTTGATTTGGCCTCGATTGAGTCGAAAAAGCACGTTAAAGTTGACAATATTTTTACTGCTACTGTTCGTAGCACTAGTTGGGGTGTTGCGATTTTCCCCAAGACAAGCGCAGCTAGTTGAACGCAACAGCAATTATGCGATACATATTCAACAGGATTTTAATCAACCTAGTTTTTACCCAGTTACAAAAATTCCCTCTGCAAATCTTTATAAACCTATTGCAGACTGGGTAGGAAGATTAATTTTACCAACAAAACAGCAATTAGCAGATAATTTAGATTGGGTATGGCTAGAAGTACAACACGCACCACCGACAGCACAAAGCTTAGTAGGAAAAATTGTGCGTTTGGAGTGGAAAAAAAATCAAGATTTACTCGCTTACGTTCAAGCTGTAACGCGAGATGTAAATTTTAATGCCGAAGTAATTAAAAGCCAAAAACAAGGAAATATTCATCCTTTTCGACTCGATGAAGTTCGTCAGGTAGGGGCGTTACGTTCTTTGGCTGGGGCAAATTTTCGTGATGATACAATTGTTGCTTTGGATTCCCATACAATCGTTACGCAAAGTCAAGAAAAACCGCTTTTACAAATTGAACGCGAACCTATTTTGGTAACTGGTAGATTTTATGGTTTGGTAAAAATTATTAAACCCGATCGCCCAACTTTTTCCTCAACCAAAAATCAAAAAGGTAGCGATTATTTTTTGGTACAGCATTACAACCCTACTTCTAAAAAGTTTGATGGTGTTTCAGAAATTATTCGCATTCCCCAACAAGTTATAGATACGCGAAATTTTGCCCCTTCGAGTCCGCAGCAAATTGAAAAGTCACCTGCGGGGAATGAAGGCTGGTATATTTACGGTGCTGAAGATATCAATGATGTATTTACTGTAGAGGCGATCGCTCCTCGTTCTCTGTTTCGCACCCAGCCAAATCAAAACATTACTGGCAAAGAATCGGCGCTGAATTATATCACAACTGCAAATTGGCAAAATACGGAGAAAAATAAAGGCCAATTGAATACTCTTTTGTTAAACCCAGTAGAAACTGGCAATTTACCCAATCAATCGATCTCAAAATGGCAAGAAGGCGACAAAGCGATTTTACTGCACCTATTTGGTGGAATTGGGGGACGTAAAGCGGAAACACTGGGAATACCTTATACTGTCACCGGACATTTTGCTTTTGGAATTGCAGAAGTTGTGCGGGATGAGTTTACTAACGAATTACGCTTCGAGACGAAATATCACCAAATTTATGCCCATAACCCAGACGGAATTATTGCTGCAACGCATACATGGGCTGATTATATGGGTAACTTACAACGCGGTTGGCTGGCGACGCGTCCGGTATCAGATATTCTGATAAAATTTGACCCTGTAACCCAAGATTATGATTTTGATGGAGTCAAACTTTCGCCTTTAGACCAGTTTCAGCAACAATTACACGTGACAATGGCCCGTTATCGAGTTGGGGATGGTACTGGTGGAGCAATGGTATCACCTGCCACTTCCTGTATTCAAGACTCTAGCCAAGCGCTGTATGCAGCGATACAAGCAATTAGAAATCAAGTTGTTGCAAGCCCTCAAATTCAAACTTGGTTGAAAGCCAACCCCAATCATCCGCAAACCTTACGCTTTCAACAGTTAATTAAATTAGGTGAAGCTTTAGAAAAACAATTAGCACCTTTGGGGATAGTCCGCGCCGACTGGCACTCTCAAGCTAGCATACTCGCGGGTACGGGAATTGGCAAAACCACCAAACCATTTCAAGATAGAAGTATTTGGGCTGGTTTGACAACATGGCGAACAATTATGCCAAGACAAGCACACGACGAACTCGCCGCAATATTTTTAAAACACGGTGCGATGATGCAAGTATGGCGAACCAATCAAGTAGGCGGTTGGCAAGCTGATATTACACCCATTGCCCCAACAGTAGTTTTCGGACAAATCCAAATTCCCTTTACCAATATTTCACCGCTATCAATTCTTTTGAATCGTTTTTTAGCATCGTTAGTAATTCCCAGATTTCAAGATTGGTTAGCTGTTGTTTTATTGTTGGTAATTTATAGTGCGATCGCCATACCTATTGGCTTTAAATTTAAGTTTTTACAGATACAAATTTGGTCTGCAAATTGGATTGATAAAAGCTTCTTGATATTGCGTTGCTTATTTATGCCTGCAATTTTAGAAGAACTAGTTTTTCGAGTTTTTCTGCTGCCTCATCCAACAGAAATTATCAATTGGTTTAATTGGGTATTGTCGGGACTTGTCAGTTTATTATTATTTATTGCCTATCATCCCTTGAATGCTATGACCTTTTTTAAAAAGGGATTGCCCACATTTTTTAATTTGGTTTTTCTGGGTTTAGCTGCATTATTAGGGCTGATATGTACAGTTGCCTATGCGGTTACAGGTTCGTTGTGGGCGATCGTTTTAATTCACTGGGCTGTGGTAGTAGTTTGGTTAATTGTTTTTGGAGGGATCGGAAAATTAACAGATTCATCTAGCTGATTTGAATTGGCGGTAAGGGGACGATAAATCACTGTAGTATCGCCTCAAAAGTACAAAGCAAATACCCAGTGTTATGGCAGAATGTAAACTACCCATTGTTTAGCCAGTATCTTTTTTTTAAACGGTTAGTGAGGTGCGATCGCATTTTTGGCTTATCTTAATAAAAAATGATGTTTAAACTTTTTTAGCCATTAATTCTTCCAATACTCTTGCTACCTGATTTTGATCTATTGGTTTAAGTAAATAAGCTTCAGCCCCTAACATTTGCCCCCATGTTTGGCCAATATTATTGTCTCCTGCTGAAATAATTACAACTGGTATTTTTCTGGTTCTAGAATCGCTTTTTAACTCCCGGCACACTTCAAAACCACTTTTTACTGGTAAAACTATATCTATAAAAATTAAATTAGGCTTTGACGAATTTATGATTTCTTTGATTGTATCGCTATTAAATAAATGTATAGAAAAATAACCATTTTGCTGCAAATAATAGATTAAATTACCTACGTTATTTAAGTCACTACTAATTATTAAAGCCGTTGGCATATCGTCTGGTAAGTTCATATTTTTACATTTACTAGTATAAATAAAAACCGTTAATAATATATTAATGAATCAAATTTTAGGTTTTATTACTTTTTTAAAATGTAAATCGTTTAATGTTTATTAACAATGTGGAAATTACCGATACAATATTATTTTAATTTAAATATTTTCTGGAATTATAAAGATTTAAATAATAAAAATCCTTGGAAATAGTCTATAAAGATTTAATGTACGAAACCTTACAGACTACTTTTGATAAATGGGTATAAAATTAAAAATTGATAAATATAATTTCGTGACAAAAGTATAATTAAATAATTAGCGTTTTATTTTTTTTAGCTCCTAATTTGTGTTATATAAATAGAAATTTAAGTGATTTTTTATAAATAATTTATATAAAACTAAATTGGTTTTGAAGCAAATATTATATAGGCGATCGCTCTTTCTTGATAGTTAAAGACAGATTGCTATACATAATAATGGCTATGACTTCTGCTTAGTTAAGTTAATTTTGACAGATTATTAAAACTTATTTTATTATTGTGCTAAATAAATTGTTTTTTAATATTTACAGACTTAACAAATTATTGCATATAAAATTATTTTTCAGCAATCTCTACATTATTAATCAATTTAAAATAATTTAAATTTAATAATAACCAAAAAGTTAGTTGAATTAACAATTTCAGGAAGCTGAGAGTTTTATGCAGATTGAGAAATTCGAGAAGACCTACATCGAATACAGAGGATATTCTATCTGCACAGAGGAAAAAGATAATTTACCTAGCAGTAGGTGGTAAGCGAAAGCTACAAAAATTATCCTTGAGAAAAAGTTGAGCTTATGGGGATATAATTATTTGTCTTCGTGGGGCAAAAACGAAGAACATGCAATTGAAAAATTAAAAGCAAGAATAGATAATTATCTAGACAGTTTAGAAAGTAGTTGACTTTGTAAGATGAAAGCAAAACTCTATGAAACTGATGTTGGTGTGAAGGTAAATTATACTGAAGCTGCTAAATGGTATCTCATAGCTGCACTACTCTATACAAAAGACCTCTTGCAAAAATACTTTTTGCACTCTTGTGGGTAAAGGGTAAAGGGAAAATATCAAACCTTTCTCCCTTTTCCCAACTTCTGCAAGAAGTCTAAAGTATTCGCTTTACGATGGTTATAGAAAAATCTCTTTGTTAGCAAAATGTCCAAGCGTAGTTACGCCATTCTCGGAACTGGTGCATTAGGTGGCTTTTATGGCGCCAAACTGCAAAAAGCTGGTTTAGATGTCCACTTTTTACTGAAGAGTGATTATGAATATGTCAGTAAATCTGGTTTGGTTATTGAGTCAAAAGATGGTGATTTCACCCTTCCTCAAGTCAATGCCTACAATGATATAGAAAAAATGCCACAATGCAATGTGGTAGTGGTAGCACTAAAGACGACACAAAACCATTTATTGCCACAGATGTTACCTCCACTCGTCAGGGATGATGGGGTAGTGTTGGTATTACAAAATGGACTGGGGGTGGAAGAAGAAGTTGCCAAAATAGTCGGCAATGTCAGTATTATTGGTGGGTTGTGTTTTCTCTGTTCTAATAAAGTCGGAGCAGGACATATCCACCACCTCGACTATGGTCAAATTACCTTAGGGGGATATGCTTCTGGCTACGATGCTACAGGAATTACAGATAAGATGCGGCAAATTGGCGATGACTTTAAGAGTGCTGGTATCTCAATAGAATTAGCTGAAGACTTATTACTATGGCGATGGAAAAAACTGGTGTGGAATATTCCCTATAATGGACTGTCTGTAATTCTCAACGCTAGAACAGATGAATTAATGTCCTATGTCCACACCCGCAAGTTAGTTGAACAGTTGATGTATGAAGTTGCAGCAGGGTCATTTAGTTGCGGACGCATTATTCCTGATAGCTTCATTCAAGCAATGCTAGATTATACCGTGAAGATGAAGCCTTATCGTACCAGCATGAAAATTGACTATGACGAAAAACGCCCTTTAGAAGTAGAAGCAATTTTTGGAAATCCATTACGGAAAGCTCAAGCCGCCAATGTAGATTTACCGCAGATTAGGTGTATATATCAGCAGTTAAAGTTTTTGGATGATAAAATACAGCAGTTTTCATTTGTATGAAGTACATAGGACTTACGCATTGACAGAAAATACCAAATATGGACGATTAAAAAACCACATCTGTCGTGATTTATTCCATAACAGAGCGATTTTAAAATCTGAAGTAATCAACCCTAGCTAAATCGGGTATAGAAGTGATTTCTTGACTATGCCCATTTTCTTCATAACCAAGAACTAAAGTGAACCCTAAATTCTGAACTCGATAGCGGCCAGAATTCGGAAAGTCTTCTCCTAGTAAATAGTTAGAGTCAATGGCAGGATCGAAGGCATCGCGATCGCGCATTAGCTGGTGTGGAAAATCCCAAACATTGCTAATGTCTTCGGCTGTTATTTGACGACGACGCGACCAAAAGTATGCTGTTTGTTGAGCTTCGGAGTCGTCATCTTCTTCAACATCATCTGGATACGGAAACAATAGATATAGCTGGGACTGAATCTCATATTCATGAGAATTGTCAGTTAACTCACCATCCGATCCCCTAAAGTATTCAACCAATTCTCCACCCTCAAACAAGTCATAGCCTATTTCACATGCAGTGTCGCTTACAAGCAGCCTGATAACTGGTTGTCCCAACTGTTTTGAAAGTTGAGCTAACTCGCTCGATTGTAAAATTGATGGAGCGTCCAGTAGCCCAGAAACCATAATCGACCAAGGATGTCCGACTAGTTGATAGGCGAAAACGAAAGCGCCTGAGACTTCAATTTCCGCTCCTATCACATTACGTTGAGATTCGATCGCTACCTCAGCAAGGACATCAGATAGCCGATCTAATGGTACTTTCACTAGTACAACTTCAGCATTGCGATCGATGGACTCAATACCCCGCCTTTGTGACCAAGGGCGTGTAAAATGCTCTGCTATATCACGGGTAAATTGCTCGTCCATACTCCTGTGTCCTTCACTGATGTCGATTCAGCCAGTTAACCTCTGTTGAGAAACCATAAATTAGATCGCCTAGATTGAGGAATATATCGGGTTTCACAATCAGGGACACTGTTGGCAAATTAATTTAACTTTAGCTTTCATATTTTATCGGTTTTCAGGCTTTGACTTGGAAATAGATAACTGTAGCGCTTCTGTGTTGAGTCCCTTTTGTCAGAATGTGAAAGATGATTAAGCGGCTAAGGTATTTTTTTTTGCTGGCTATTGCCATCATTGTTGTTGTTTCTATTTCATTTGGATTAATGGGAAAATTATCTGCTCAGCAGCCTTCAATTTCCCATCCTCTAAGTGCGTTAACTGAGGCAGAAATTACTACGGCTGTTTCGGTTGTTAAAAGAGAGAAAACTTTGAGCGAAATGGCTGTTTTTCCACTTATTGCTTTACAAGAACCAGATAAAGAAGAAGTTCTAAATTTCACACCTGGTAAAGTTTTCAAGCGCCAAGCTTTTTTAGTAATCTATGAGCGTTCCCAAAACAAAACCTTCGAGGGAGTTGTTGATTTAACAAGCAAAACATTGAATTCTTGGAAAGAAATAGCCTCCGTCCAACCTGCACTCGTTAGTTCAGAATATGAACTCGCAACCCAGGTAGTTAAAGACGATCTCCGATGGCAAGCGGCGATGCGAAGGCGGGGAATTAATGATTTTGAGCGAGTCAAAATAAGTTGGTGGACACCAGGAATTCTCAGCGAACAGGAAGAAAAAACAGGTTATCGTCTTTGTCGAGGGTTATTTTACTATAAAGGCGAACGCTGGAATTATTACGGTAGTCCCATTGAAGGAGTGATAGCAACAGTAAATTTAAATTCAGGTAAAATCGCGAGTCTTATTGATACCCAAAAAGTACCTTTTTCTCAAGATAATTGGAATTATGACGTGAAATCTTTGAGTAAATTAATTCCGCCACTTAAATCATTAAAGATTTTGCAACCCAATGGTAAAAGTTTCCAACTTAATGATAATCAAATTAGCTGGCAAGGTTGGAATTTTCGCTATTTAATGCATCCCCGTAGTGGATTAATCCTATACCAAGTTACACATAAATATTCGGGAAATGTCCGACCAGTTTTATATCGCGCTAGCCTCTCGGAAATGGTAATTCCTTATGGAGATCCTCAGCCTACTTGGTCATTTAGAAATGCTTTTGATGTTGGAGAATATAATCTTGGCTTATTAGCAAATAAGATGGAGCTAGGTAAGGAAATCCCTGAAAACGGTCTTTTATTAGATGCGATATTTGCTGATGAACAGGGAGAACCTTATAAAATACCAGGAGTTATCGGTATCTACGAACGCGATAATGGAATGCTTTGGAAACATTATGAGTATAATACTCAACGTAACGATGTCCATCGCAATCAAGAATTAGTGATGACGATGACGGTGGCAATTGACAACTACGATTACACCCTCAATTGGATTTTTCGCCAAGATGGAACTTTAGAAGTACAAAACGAATTAACCGGTATTGTTTTAGCACAGGGAACCGCTGCCGAAAAACAATCTTCAGAAAGTTCCTATGGTCAGCTAATCGCCAAAAATATTATCGGAGTAAATCACCAACACTTTTTCAACTATCGCCTAGATTTTGATGTCGATGGTAAAGCTAATTCTGTGATGGAAATGAATGTTAACGCTTTGCCGATGGATGACAAAAATCCTTTAGGAAATGCAATGGTAATGATAGAAAAACCATTAGCTAAAGAAACGGTTGCTGTGCGCGATTTGGATATGAAACACAGTCGAGAATGGATGATTGTGAGTGCAGACAAAAAAAATACTCTTGGTGCTGCGCCTGGATATATGCTGATGCCTGAAGGAAATTCTACATTTTTTCCTGTGGAAGGCTCAAAAATCAGGGAACGCGCAGAATTCGCCACGCATCATGTTTGGGTAACAAAATATAAACCTAGCGAACTTTATGCTGGCGGCGATTATCCTAATCAAACTCAAGCAGGAGAGGGTTTACCTAAATATATTGCAGATGATGAATCGTTATTGGGTGAAGATATCGTGTTATGGTACACAATGGGCGTGACTCATATTCCGCGATCGGAAGATTGGCCTGTCATGCCTGTGCATCGAGTTGGATTTAAGCTAATACCTAGAGGATTCTTTAGCCGCAATCCGGCCGTTAATTTACCAGAGTAAAATCTTCTTTTTCTTAAGTTTTTTTGCTTGACTTTTTTGGTAATGTGTAAACCTGTAACTTGAATGCTGAGAATAGCTCAAATCTTTGCAGTTTTAATTCACTAGGATACTTCATGGCTTTTCCAGAAATTAATATACCCGGCAATGGCAAACTTCACGCTCGTTTAATTACTTCTTTAGGCGAAATTGTAGTTCGTTTAGAAGAAGAGAAAACTCCTAACACTGTCAAAAATTTTGTCGGTCTAGCAACCGGAACAATCGATTGGAAAGACCCTAAAACCGGTCAATCTCTCAAGGGTACTCCTGCATACGATGGGGTTCGCTTTCACCGAGTCATTCCTAATTTTATGATTCAATGCGGCGATCCCCTGGCTCGTTATCTGGATATGGCTAACCGCTGGGGTACTGGCGGCCCTGGATATAGATTTGAAGATGAGTTTCATCCAGAATTGAAACACTCTAAAGCGGGTATCCTCTCAATGGCAAATGCAGGGCCTGGTACTAATGGTTCGCAATGGTTTATTACAGAAGTACCAACACCTTATCTTGACGGCAAACACAGTGTTTTTGGTGAAGTTGTCGAAGGTCTAGATATAGTCAGCCGCATCGCCAATGTGCCTACGACTAGAGATCGTCCCAATCAAGAGGTTGTGTTACAAAAAGTAGAAATTTTTCGGAAATAACTAACACGATTCTTGCGATAATTCAGGAGTCAGAATTCAAAATGTTGGAAAATCAATGGTTGTATACCTGTTTGATTTTATATCAATTATCAAGCTTGGGTATGCAAGCTTTATTAATTCTGACTTCTGAAGTCTGCTTTTGAATTATCCTGTAAGTTTTCTTAATTTATTGATGATTGTTAAGGCATTGCTCCGAATTGAAAACAAATTTGCCGAAAAATTAAGATTTATTTGCAAAAGCAACAGTAATGTTGTTAAAGTCAGAAGCTAGATTCCAATCAGGAACGAGGTTTGAGCGATGCTTATACCTACTGACTCCAGGCAAAACCCTTACAAGTCTTCACTTCATCAGAGATACAAGTTTTGCGACAATCATAAACGATTGAATAAATAATCATGCACTTATAGTCCAACTTTTATGGGACTTCGTGTTGTTTCAGTTGAAAAGGGAGAAGACACAAATGAAATTGGCTTACTGGATGTATGCAGGCCCAGCCCATATCGGGACTCTCCGAATCGCTAGTTCTTTCAAAAACGTTCATGCAATCATGCACGCCCCGCTAGGCGATGACTACTTCAACGTCATGCGCTCTATGCTAGAACGGGAGAGGAACTTCACGCCAGTAACAACCAGCGTTGTCGATCGCAATGTTTTGGCACGTGGTTCTCAGGAAAAGGTGGTAGATAATATCACCCGTAAAGACGCCGAGGAACGTCCAGATTTAATTGTGTTAACTCCCACCTGCACTTCTAGCATTTTGCAAGAAGACTTACACAACTTTGTAGAACGGGCGCAGCTGGAAGCCAAAGGCGACGTAATGCTAGCGGATGTAAACCACTACCGCTACAACGAACTGCAAGCGGCCGATCGCACTCTGCACCAAATTGTGCAATTCTACATTGAGAAAGCCCGCAAAAAAGGCGAATTGCCACAAGGCAAAACCGAAAAGCCATCCGTTAACATCATCGGTATTTCTACCCTTGGTTTCCACAACCAGCACGACTCCACCGAACTCAAGCGGTTAATGGCTGACTTGGGAATTGAGGTAAATACGGTAATTCCTGAAGGCGCTTCAGTTCATGAATTGAAGAAAATGCCCAAAGCTTGGTTTAACTTAGTACCTTACCGCGAACTCGGCTTGGCTGCGGCTCGTTATTTAGAAGCAGAATTCGGAACGCCCTACATAGACATTACGCCGATGGGTGTAGTGGAAACTGCTCGTTGTATCCGTAAGATTCAGCAGGTAATTAACGCCCAAGGCGCTGATGTAGACTACGAAGAGTTCATCAACGAGCAAACTTTACACGTATCCCAGGCTGCTTGGTTCTCCCGTTCCATTGACTGTCAGAACTTAACCGGTAAAAAAGCAGTGGTATTTGGCGACAATACCCACGCCGCCGCCATCACCAAAATTTTGGCGCGGGAAATGGGGATTCATGTTGTTTGGGCTGGAACCTACTGCAAATATGATGCCGACTGGTTCCGGGAACAGGTGAGCGAATATTGCGATGAAGTGTTGATTACAGACGATCATGGCGCAATTGGGGATGCGATCGCCCGCGTCGAACCCTCTGCTATTTTCGGCACACAAATGGAACGCCACGTTGGTAAGCGCTTGGATATTCCTTGCGGTGTAATTGCAGCACCCATCCACATCCAGAATTTCCCCATTGGTTACAAACCATTTATGGGTTACGAAGGTACAAATCAAATTACAGATTTAATCTACAATTCCTTCACTTTAGGAATGGAAGATCACCTTTTGGAAATCTTCGGAGGTCACGATACTAAGGAAGTAATTACTAAAGGAATTTCTGCTGATTCCGATTTGACTTGGACAAAAGATGGTCAAGCAGAATTGAATAAAATTCCAGGATTTGTGCGCGGTAAAGTGAAGCGAAATACTGAGAAATTTGCCCGCGAACGAGGTTTCAAAGAAATCAGTGCTGAGGTCTTATACGCTGCGAAGGAAGCCGTTGGAGCGTAGATTAGCAGTTAATGAAGAAGATTGAGGGGTGAGGAGTTACATATACTCTTTACCCCCATTTTTTTGCTTTCATGATGAAATCTAGTGAGAAAAATTAAATTATGAGATATCATAGATTTAATATAAATTTTTATATATTTCTATCAATAACTATTTAAAATAACTAAATTAAATATGAACGATGACAAAGCGGCATTGTTAGCGGCACTGTGTCAGGCTGGCATTAAGCATAATCCTGAAAAAATTGTGCGGATTGCCAAGCAAGCTGATGGCAAAATTGTATTTTTAGAAGAGGGAAAAGCTACTAAAAGAGCAAGTGGACTGGCACATATCTTAAAGGAACATCGAGATGATTTTGCCAGACGTGGAATTTCTGAAAATGAAATTGCGGATGCTGTTATAGCAGCTGTAACTAGTGGAACATTTCTTGGTTATCAAGGAACGATAGAACCTCGCCGGGAAATCTATGAAGTAATTTTTAATGGAGAAACACAGTATATAGCAGTGACAGTAAGCGATAATGGTTATATAGTCGGAGCTAATCCCGCCTCATTACCATAATTACACCTCAATAGCTATGGCAATAAAAATTAAACTAATGGCTGATTATGGGTGCGACCCTTTATGGTGGGCAGATGGTGATAAAGTTGGCAATATCGATCCAGCAAGACTCCCCGTTAGTCAAGAAACTATTAGCCATTTGAGAAAATGGGCATCTGCTTACAATGCAACATTAAATTGGCAAGATCCTGCTAATTCACCAGAGTTGAGTCCAGAAGCCGAAGCAGCTTTTGAAAAAGAAGGAATTAGTTTGTGGAAGCAACTGCAAACGGAACTTGCACCTAATTATCAAGTTGTTTATTTCAGTGAATCATTAGGCAAGGTTTTAACCGATCCTGGTGAATTAGAAGTTTTAGATGCTATTGGTGTTGAACATGATACAAAACAGACAGAATCTAAATCTAGTAAAACACCTAGAAGATTAATTGCGAACGCTTCATTAAAGAGAGATCAACTAAGGTATTTTACCCCGCGGAGAAAGCTGTCAGGGGGTAATTTTTCAGCGAGTAAATAAAATTTATTGGGGAGCTAAGAGTAATCTTAACTCCCTGTTTTTAGAGTTTTATATTTTTGGTTGGTAAATTAAAAATAATAGATATCTATCTCCAGATAATTGACAAATTTAAAATAAATCCTGGTAAAACATCTTCTCCTGATAATTCTTGACCAGATGTTAATATTTCTACTGGTTGACCAAGACGATAAATTTCAACTTGCCGCATTTTAGGATTAATTAACCAACCTAATTTGACTCTATTATCGATATATTCTTGCATTTTCTCTTGCGTTTCTCGCAAACTATCACTAGGAGACATTAACTCCAAAACAAAATCTGGTGCAATTGGGGGAAACTTTTCTTTTTGTTCGGGGGTGAGTGCATCCCAGCGTTCTTTTATTATCCAAGCAACATCAGGAGAACGGTTAGCACCATTAGGAAGTTTAAAGCATGTGGAAGAATCAAAGCAAATTCCTAATTGAGTTTGACGATTCCAAATTCCGAATTCAACACAAATTTCAAAATTACGATTTCCAGTTTCTCCGCCTGTGGGTGGCATGATTAGCAGTTCTCCGGCTGCATTGCGTTCAAATTTGATTTCAGGATTTTCCCGACAGAGTTGATAAAATTGGTTGTCGGTGAGTTGGATGATGGAGTTTAATTTAATGGCGATCGCTGTCATAGTAACTAAATTAGGGATGGCATAAAATTTAGCGCAATTAAAACTCAAAAGTCATTCAACTGTCAAAATAATATCAAGATGATGAGTTTTTTGTTGCTCAAAGTAACTCATAAGTGCTGGAATCTCTTTACCAAATTTAATTAATTTACCACTTCTTTCAACTAGAGAAATATAATAGCCAATATCTAAAAATATATCTAAAAAATCCGATGGTTCTATTCCACCGAATAACTTGAGATTTGAAGGCGCAAATTCGGCAAAAATAATAGGTTTATCTCGCTTGAGAATATTCATCATACCCCGGATAGCGTAAGGTTCATGTCCTTCAATGTCAATTTTGACTATATCTACTTTAATTTCTTTTAAAAAACTATCAAGTTGAACAGCTTCTATCTTTTTAAAGTTTGCATTTGGAGCAGAAACTACGGATTTTAACAAATTTTCATTTTCTGAAGTAACCCTAGCGCCAGAATTAGATGTATTACCCAGGTCAGAAATAATAATAGTTTTATTTGCATCGCTGACAGCAAAATTATATAGTTGGATAATTTCCTCAAATCCGTTATAAGCAATACTCGTTTTCAAAAGTTGAAAATTATTGTTGTCAGGTTCAAAACTAAACACTTTACCGTGAGGACATTGGCTGGCAGCGAGTAAACTATAATAGCCTATATTAGCTCCAATATCTATAATACAAGAATCTGGCTTGAGATATTTGACAAATGTTTCTGATGCGCTTTGTTCATAGCTGCCTTTTATCAGAAGTGGTCGCCCAATATATTTGTCTTGAATATTCAAAAGTATGTAAAAGTTATAAGGATTGATTTTCTTGAATACATCGCTAGAATTGGCAAAAGGTTTAAGCAGAAGATCGGGAACACTTCCTAGCAGTTCAACCCGTAAATTTCGCAGTTTTGATTCCCAAGACTTCAACATAGATTTAGATATAAAATTTACCTAAGTATTATAAAACTCTGCTTATACAGACAGCAATCAATTTTAGTAAAGATTGTCATTTATCAAAAAATCATTTTCCTAAAAATTCGATATAAAGCGCTACAGTAACTTGTGAAGATATTTTTTGATATTTTGTTAATATTTTCTTGATTAAATTTTGATATTGAGTTAAATTATCCATTTCACAATCTCCTCTTTCTTCATATTAATAACTAATAGTGAGACTTGATACTTTACCAAAACTAATTGAATTGCAATTTTTTCAGATTAGATGCAAAGTCGAGGATAGCCGCTAATGAGTCGAGAATAGCCACTAATGAGTCGAGAATAGCCACTAATGAGTCGAGAATAGCCGCTATTGAGTCGAGGATAGCCGCTATTGAGTTGAGGAAAGCCACTATTGAGTCGAGAATAGCCACTATTGAGTCGAGGATAGCCACTATTGAGTCGAGGATAGCCGCTTCAGGGTTCGTTTTTGTGGGGTGCGATCGCCTAATTATAAAAACTCATTGCTAGCAAAGCAATCTCGAAAAGAGCGATCGCTATTTGATACCATTTTTTTAGATTAGCTCTGCGATCGCTTAATTATAAAACTCATTGCCAGCAATGTTCACTTAGCTGGTTCTGGTGATAACCCAAGTTTGGCACGAAAATCCTCGTCATATATTGCCTTCTCCCAATTTTTAGCAGCTTTCACTTGCTCAGAAGTCAGGTTTTTGATACTGCGGAAGTCGGCATCTTGGAGGTTAGCACCACTGAGGTTAGTATTGCTGAGGTTAGCATTGACGAGGTAGGCATTGCTAAGATTAACATAGCTGAGATTGGTCTGGCGGAGGTCAGCATCGCTAAGGTTGACATAGCTGAGGTCAGCATAGCTGAGGTCAACACTGTTGAGGTAACTAATACTTCTGAGGTTGGTACCTCTGAGGTTGATACCCTTAAGGTTGGTATCATTATCAATTAGATACATTTGTTTGTCAGCAGGATTGAAATCGTCGCTAAACTTAGTTGACTTAGTATAAACAGCACGTCTAAGGTTAGCACCACTGAGGTTAGCACCAATGAGGTCAGCATTGCTGAGGTTAGCACCAATGAGGTCAGCATTGCTGAGATTAGCACCACCGAGGTTAGCAGCTTCGAGGTTAGCAAAGCTGAGGTCGGCAGCTTCGAGGTTAGCACTTCTAAGGTAAGCACCACCGAGGTCAGCACCACTGAGGTCAGCATTAGAATCAATCAAATACATTGTTTTATTAGCAGGATTGAAATTCTTAGGAAACTTAGTTTCCTTAGTATAAACGGCACGAATAAGTTCAGTATTGCTGAGGTTAGCGTTGCTGAGGTTAGCACCACCGAGGTTAGCAGCTTCGAGGTTAGCGTTGCTGAGGTTAGCACCTTCGAGGTTGACCCCCCAGAGATTTGCACCAGCCAGTCTAACTCCGATGAGGTTGGCATGACTGAAGTTGGCATAGTTCAGGTAGTTCTGGAGGAGGTTGGCATGGCTGAGGTTGGCATGACTGAAGTTGGCAAATTCCAGGTCAGCACCACCGAGGTCAGCATCACTGAGGTTAGCACCACTGAAGTTGGTACTGTTGAGGTTGGCTTTGATGAGGTTGGTACGGCTGAGGTTGGCATTGCTAAAATCTCGGTTAGTTAGACTCTCACCAGCTTTTACCAGCTTTTCAAGTGCTTGATTTCTGGCTTGACTATACTCTTTACCCTTATCAGCATCGACGGTTTGCCAAAGTTCCCTTATCCTGATCTCTTTCTCCGCTACAATGCCTAAATATATTGATAAACCTAGCGGAATAATTGAGAAAAAAACTATTGATTTAAAGCGATTACTCCACCTTTGCCTGATGCTTACTTGAATAAAATTAATAGCTAGGTTGGATAATCTCAAATTTTTAGATTGTTCTTTCTGAAAAACCTTTGCTTCTGTTAAACGTTTTCCCTGAAGCAGATAATCTTTTACTTTTCCCTTATCTTGCCATTCCACAGCCGCCACTTCAATCTTTCGCTTTTGTCGCAATACATCCCGACTTTCCTCAATCCATTTGCGTAATAGCAACCAATGGCGAATCAGTGCTTCATGTGCCACATCTACCACAGCAATTTGATTAGATAAGGTACTGGTGACAACTAGCTTCTCATCAGCTAACCGTTGAATTATTCTATTAATCACAACTTCTGGATGCTGTGAAGTAACTAAATCTCGTTGCACAACCTGTCTACGTGTATCTTCTGTCCCTTCTCCCAACTGCGTCAATTCTAAAAAAATCCGCTTTGTTGCTTGCTGTTCCTCAAGTGATAATGACTCATAAACTTGTGTAGCGCGTGTTTGCAGGGTTCCCCTGACTCCACCTAGTTTGCTATACGTAGTTAGGGTTAACCGTTCTTCAGTTCTTTGCTGCCATAGTTCTGTCAGCGTGTACTGCAACAACGGTAAACTCCCCGGTGAATTTTCTACATCTGCAATCATCTGAGAAACTAATTCTGGTTCTACTTCTAAGTTCACCTGTTGGGCAGGTTTGATAATTGCTGTTTCTAATTCTTCCCGATTCATCGGTGTTACTGTTACTAAATGCTCTTGAATCTTCTTAGCTAGTCCGCCATACTCTTGTTCCAGACATTTACCAAAAAAATCAGCCCGCATTGTAATTATGAGGCAGAGTTTATTATCATCCCGTTGCAAAGCATCTAGCACACATTCAAAAAACTGCTGTCGTTTTGTAATGTCTTGACATTGAGTAAAAGTTTCTTCAAATTGGTCTACCACTAACACTACACGTTGAGTTTGACTAGCAGTAATCAACTGTCCTAAACCAACTGCGCCTTTAGCTATTAATTCTTCTGCTTTAGCTAATTGTGAGGCTCGGTCAATATCTGATAATTCTGATTCTACAAATGCCAGTGCTAAATTTTGTAAGGGATTAATCCCTGGTCGAAATATTTTCAACTGCCAAGTATCGCTACCTGATAACCTACGTCCTAACTTTAATTGATAAAGTAAACCTGCTCTAACAACACTAGATTTGCCACTTCCTGATGCTCCCAAGACAGCGAGGAAATTACCCGATCGCACTTTTTCTAATAATTCATCAGTTAACGCTGTTCTGCCATAAAATAATTTAGCATCTGCTTCTGTGCAATCAAAATAAGACAAGCCTTTGTAAGGACAAATAGCTGATATTTCTACTGTGGAGTTAACAACAGAGGAATTCCATTTGCGGGTGAGATTAATTGCTTCACCAGAGTTCGCAAAAATGGGACGCTGGGGAAAGGGATGATATTGTTGATTGAGCAAATCTACTAAAGTGTAGTTACTTACCCAACGGTCTTGTTTTGGTTCCAAACCTTGAACTAGTGCAGCGGTGAGAACGCTGTGTTGGCTGTTAATCTCTTCAAAAGCAACTTCAAAATCACGAGAAGCCGCAATAAAACACCTGTCTCTGCCTTTACCGCGATCGCCTGGATCTGCCTCTGCAAAATTTAGCACTTCTCCGCTATAGCAGCAATCCAAAATCACAATTTGTTGTCTGACTTCACTTTCTTGCAGCAGTCGCCGCAGCCATTGTAGAGATAGTCCCCAATTCCCCGCGTCAGGGTTGACTTCACTCGTCCCTAAAAAGCCCTCCTGAATTCCGACATTTTTCCGCAAACCATGACCAGAAAAATACAGCAGCGCCGTATCTGGCGGCTTTCCATCTGGTTTAAATAATTGGACTATGGCTTTTTCTAACTGAGTTAAACTAACTTTAGTTTGCTTACCAATGCGAATTGTCTGGTTTTCCTTATCTTTGACTGCTGGTAGCCGCGTTACTCGAAATTCGCCGTACTGTTGTAAAATTTGAGCGATCGCTTCACCATCACTAGCTGGCGCGTTAAGACTCTTTAAGCGGTCATAGGTATTAATTGCCACCACTAAAGCGTCTCGACTCATATTAATAAGCTTTATGATAGTTTAGTTGCATTATTTCCAGCTTCTACAAGAAATTTACCGCATTTTCCGTAAAAATGTGTAGGGGCTTTACAGCTGTACATTGGTGTCAATTTAACGTGAAACCCTGATGAAAACGTAATGAGCGAGTTCTACTCACTTAGCATCAAGATCCGCGTTACCCCACCCCGGTTTTGCTGGCGCAAAACCTCCCCTCCCCTTGCTAAGGGGAGGGGTTGGGGGTGGGGTAAAATGCTTGTGGGATAAGCGTTTGAGCTTAATTTGACACCAATGACAGATGTAAAGCCCCTAGCCGCAATTCTTTTAAACGAGGCTTATTCCATGACTCAACTCACACCTATCTATTTAGAAGATGGCACGATTATTTACATTGAAGCCACAGATAATGTAGATGCACCACCAGTTAACATCGAAGTTTCTCCAGAAGGAGAAGAAGAAGCATTAATTGATAAAGGATGGGATGCTGATGCTGCACAAAAACAGATAGTGCAAAATTTCCAAGCAATTGAAGGTACAATTCGGGCTTACACCGTTTATTCACTCAATGCTTTTAAGAAAATCCCTGTTGCTAATATTGATAAAGTCACTCTAGAATTTGGCATCAAAGTCGGCGGTGAAGCGGGTATACCTTATATAACTAAAGGCACGGCTGAAAGTAATCTTAAGATAACCGTAGAGTGTTCATTTCCTGACAAAGCGGAACAGAAAACTCAGCAATCATGAGTGAGAATATTGACGCAGCCAAAATTTCTATTATCATTCCGGCTATTAATGAGGCCGGAAATATTGAAGAAGCAATTGCTACTACCAAAGGCAGTATAAATATATAAGTTATTGTCGTAGATGGCGGCTCTAGCGATGATACCAAAGAAATAGCTTAGTTTTTAGGTGTCAAAGTTATCTCATCATCTTCCGGTCGTGCTGTGCAAATGAATGTGGGTGCTGTAGTGTTATTTCTTCATGCAGATACCCGTTTAACTGCTGGGTTTGATGAGATGATTGCACGGCTCTACAACAACCTGGGACTGTGGCTGGTGCGTTTAACTTGCGGATTGATGCATCGCTTTTGAGTTTAAGATGGGTGGAGTTGGGTGTAAAGTGGCGATCGCATCTTTGCCAAATGCCTTATGGCGATCGAGCAATTTCGATCGCCAAAGCAGTGAGGATTTAAGCTGTTTCTGATGTCAGTAGTATATGTTAGTGGCATTGGATTCAACGTGTAAGTTTCAAAGTTGAGCCTCAGAAGGTCAACGTCGAGCCTCAGAAGGTCAACGTCGAGCCTCAGAAGGTCAACCTTGAGCCTCAGAAGGTCAACCTTGAGCTTCAGAAGGTCAAAGTTGAGCCTCAGAAGGTCAACGTCGAGCCTCAGAAGGTCAACGTCGAGCTTCAGAAGGTCAAAGTTGAGCCTCAGAAGGTCAACGTTGAGCCTCAGAAGGTCAACGTTGAGTCTCAGAAGGTCAAAGTTGAGCCTCAGAAGGTCAAAGTTGAGCCTCAGAAGTCAACTCCTCTCCCTACTTCCCAGTTACTTTAAACAGGTGTCCAGCTATCAATCTTTCCTGAGATCAAGTCTGCGTAGTACAACTTGCCATCATCTCCAGCCTGAACGCTCACAGGTGCTCCTAAATTGGAAGCAAACTGTGTAGTTGCAATAACTTTGTTCTGATTGTTCAATGTGAAAGCAATGATAGTTCCATTGGTGGGATCGAAGCTCATCAAAGCATTATTAAAGGCACCACCAGTGTAAAAAGTACCGACGCCGATAGAAGTAGAACCGCTTAAATGATCGCGGGCATAAATTGGTGCTGTAATGGTTTCACCACTAGCGTAGAAATCCTTGGCTATGTCGAGATTAGCATAGGCGGGTTGTTTGATATTAATGAGATTGCCATTTGCATCAATACCACCCTCATAGAATGGCCAACCAAAGTTTTTGCCCGGGCCGCCAACATTCACCTCTTCCCACTTGTACCAGCCTACATCGCCGATGAAAGGAACATTAGTGTCTTGATTTACGGTGAAGCGGAAGGGGTTACGCAGACCTAAATCATAAACTTTGGAACGATTGCTATTGGGATCGCCGTTGTAGAAAGGATTGCTTGCTAAACCTTGACCAGTGATGGCGTCAATGTGCAGGATTTTACCAGATAAATTATCGATATCTTGAACGCGAGCTGCTCGGATGTCTGCTCGATTGTAGGAAGTACCATCACCAAAGCTGACAAACAGAGTACCATCGTTACCAAAGCGTACACTACCACCGGAGTGGGTTGAACTATCGGTTGCTACGAAATCCTGGACGTTTTTGATGTTGTTGTTTTTCAAAGCGTCCACATATTCCTGGGCGTTGGCAAATAATTTGTTAGTGGTTTTGTTTAAAATACCAGATGGTGCTTCATTCTTGGTTTCATCGTTAGGATCGACAAATGTGCTGTCTTTATCTGGGCGACTGATGTAATCCCAAACGCTATTTTTGCCTACTAGTATAACTGCACTGCCAGCGATCGCTGTTTTGTAACCAGTGTTGGCATCGGCTGTGACTCTGATTAGCCGTGCTGCACGGTTACCTCGCCTATCGGCATCGTCTAAGGTGCTATTGGGATTATTTTTGGAATTGTTTGGATTTGTTTCTACTGGATCGTAGGTAAACAGCAGGTAAACATAGTTGTTGCCATTGGGATTCTTGCCAAAATCTGGATGTACCGCCAAACTTAACAAGCCGCGATCGGATATGTTATTTACCTGGGATGAAATATCAATAAATGGCTTTGATTCTAAGACACCCGTACTGGTGTCGAACACCTTCACTACCCCATCTTTCTGGGCAACGAACATCAGCTTATCGTCGGCTGACCAGCCAAAGTCTATAGGTGTAGTCAACCCAGAAACTACAGTTTCTCTCTTGAAGTCACCTAAGTCATTATCGTTAATAGTTATTGTCGTCTGAGTAATAGGCAGCAACACCCCAACTGCGTTACTAAACTTCAAAGTAAACGCTTCATCGCCTTCTGTAACGGAATCATCTTTCAGGGAAATGGAAATAGTCTTACTAGTTTCCCCTACTGCAAAGTTCAAGGCTCCAGCTAGAGCTACATAGTCAGATCCAGCTTTAGCAGTTCCATCCACAGTTGTATAGTTTACACTAGCAGCTCCCGAAGCATTATTCCGCGTAACTATTACTTGTGCAGTACCATCATTCTCCTTAACTACTGGCTGACTGAAACTCAGACCTTGGCTATCATTATCTTTAATTGTAATTCCCAAAGTTCTTTGGATTCCCAGCGTTGCACCCTCTGGCTGATCGATAGCTACACTAAAATTCTCATCTGATTCTGCTAATGAATCATCAAAAATCGGAATGAGGATTTGTTTGCTACTTTCTCCTGGTGCAAAAGTGAGCGTCCCCCCTATTTCTTCCCCGCCATTGGCGTAGTCATTCCCTACTGTTGCAGTACCAGCTAAGGTTGCATACTTAATTGTAGATGTACCACTTAGATCGCCAGTCCTCAGCACAGTAACCGCCACATTACCATCTCCTTCGTTCACACTGGTAGGAGATGTGCTTAAGGTGATAGTGGTTGACAGGGCTGGTGAATAGAGTTGAGATTGAGGAATAATTTCTTTGGTTTGAGAGTTGCTCGACCAAGATAGTTGAGAAAGCGCAGAATAAGTATTCTCGAAGTATTCAAGTTTAATATCGTACTTTTGACCTGCAACTAAGGCAATGGAACCAGTATGTTCTGTGTTTCCTTGATTGACAAATTTATCAATCAGCAGCTGATTATTCACCCACAGTCGCACGCCATCATCACTACTGGTGTAGAAGTTGTAAGTCTCGCTGTACTTAGCTTCTACCTGACCCGTCCAGCGCACCGAGAAGGTGTCTGCACCGATGAGCGGATCTGGAGAACTACTGCCCCACTTAAAGTCCACCTTGCTATCTGTGCGAGTTACCTTCAGGTTAGTCAAATCAGCGTTATCAAAGTATTCTCCTTTGAGTCCGTTGCCATTACCGACAGGTGTACTCACCGGAGTATAAAGTTGAGATTGAGGAATAATTTCTTTGGTTTGAGAGTTGCTCGACCAAGATAGTTGAGAAAGCGCAGAATAAGTATTCTCGAAATATTCAAGTTTAATATCGTACTTTTGACCTGCAACTAAGGCAATGGAACCAGTATGTTCTGTGTTTCCTTGATTGACAAATTTATCAATCAGCAGCTGATTATTCACCCACAGTCGCACGCCATCATCACTACTAGTGTAGAAGTTGTAAGTCTCGCTGTACTTAGCTTGTACCTGACCCGTCCAACGCACCGAGAAGGTGTCTGCACCGATGAGCGGATCTGGAGAACTACTGCCCCACTTAAAATCCACCTTGCTATCTGTGCGAGTTACCTTCAGGTTAGTAAAATCAGCGTTGTCAAAGTATTCTCCTTTTAGTCCGTTGCCATTACCGACAGACGAACTTACCGGAGTATAAAGTTGGGACTGAGGAATAATTTCTTTGGCTTGAGAGTTGCTCGACCAAGATAGTTGAGAAACCGCAGAGTAAGTATTCTCGAAGTACTCAACTTTAATATCGTACTTTTGACCTGCAACCAAGGCGATGGAACCAGTATGTTCTGTGCTTCCTTGATTGACAAATTTATCAATCAGCAGCTGATTATTCACCCACAGCCGCACGCCATCATCAGTTTTGGTGTAGAAGTTGTAATTCTCGCTGTATTTAGCTTCTACCTGACCTGTCCAACGCACCGAGAAGGTGTCAGCACCGATGAGCGCATCTGGTGAAGCATTACCCCACAAAAAGTTCACTGTGCTATCTGTGCGAGTTACCTTCAGGTTAGTAAAATCAACGTTGTCAAAGTATTCTCCTTTGAGTCCATTTCCCTGAGAAATGGCGTTACTAGACCCACCCAATATACTTGGTTGCGCTTGATCGAGGGCTGCTAGAGATGATTGACCGCCAATTACTGGACTTGTAGATGTTAGAGAGAGTGAATTATTTTGATTCTGTAAATCGTTCATTGATATATGTGCCTCATAATAAAGCTAAAACTAATGCCATAATCAATAGCTTGGGATTAGTTTTGAATCGAATGTTTTGAAGGAAAATGTGTAGCCACCCTAATGGAATTTACTTACTTCTTTATATATTAATCAATGCGGATACACATTTTCGCCATCTGTTCTTTTGAGTATTGAATCCGATCCTTTACTGTGGATTTGTAACAAGTTAAAAATCAACCAGCATAGAGTTACACATCTTCCTATATCTCCGCTAAAAGCAACCAGATATATAGGAAAATATGTACTTCTGAAATACTAGAGACTAGTTATATGGCGCATTGGCCATGATTAAACTTGGTTTTCTAGAAATTTCAGGTTTTATGATGTGTATCAATTCAGTTTTGTCAATTTATGTAAAAAATATAAATCGGCATAAACGAGTGATAATTTAACCTGATAACAAAATCACATGAAATTTTTCAGCAAATAAGTCAATACTCCATCAAAGTAAGTATACACGTAAGTGGTGTTTTAGTACCTCACTTGTACTGATATGTATTTCTGAGTTCAATACAATTGAACATTTGACACCACATCACCGTATTATGTCTATGTCTTTTATGCAACTTTGTTTAAATATTCATATTAAATATGGATTTTTAAAGATACATGAAATTTTTTATGATTTTTAAATAAAAATTACGCATATATAGAATATTCTCATATTTTTTTGCCTGTAAATAATAGTTATATAAAAATTTCATAAAGAAATTTTGTATATTTAAAGATTTTAAAAAGTATTATTTATCTGTTACTTCATTTTGACTCTAAAACTAAATTTTCGTTACAAGAGTTAGTAAATTACTGATGTAACAGCGATCGCTTCATTGGCAGTTAAGTATAATCAGCTGAAGTTGGGAAAAATCATAAGTTTGACGTTCTATATCCCCACTTTCCCCTAGACTAATGGCAGCAACTTTGTTCAAACTGGCTGAGGAAAGTGAACTTTGACTGAGACAAACAATTTAAACTCTACCTTCCAGAATGTCTCACGCAGGGAATTGCGGGATTTAGTGCGGACTCAGCTGCAAATGCTCCTAGAAGCAGGGGACTTGCAGGGAGCAAAAGCTATTCTCGTACCTGTGCAGCCTGCGGATATTGCCGAGGCAATTGAGGGTTTGCCAGAAGCGATGCACGCTTTGGCTTTTCGCTTGCTTTCTAAGGATGAAGCTATCGAGGTTTATGAGTATCTTGACTACACCGTTCAAGAACGGTTACTTGAGGAACTTAAAAGTCAGGAAGTCTGTGATATTGTGGATCGAATGTCATCGGATGACCGGGCGAGGTTATTTGATGAGTTACCGGCAAAAGTCGTTAATCGTCTCCTAGAACAACTAAGTCCAGCGGAACGACAAGCGACAGGCCTGTTATTGGGTTATGAGGCTGATACTGCTGGGCGAATCATGACTCTAGAGTTCATTTCGCTCAAAGAAAACTTGACAGTATCTCAAGCTCTAGAGCGAATTCGCAACTTAGCTAATGCCAGTGAGATGATTTATTATCTTTATGTCACCGATGCGGCAAGGCGGTTAACAGGAATTGTATCGTTGCGGGAATTGGTGACATCTCAGCCAGAAGAAATTATCGGCGAAATTCTGACGCGTGATGTGGTGTTTGTCCACACCGATACAGACCAAGAAGAAGTTGCTAGATTAATCCAAAGATATGATTTTTTGGCTGTGCCTGTGGTAGATCGAGAACAGCGTCTAGTAGGTATTGTTACTGTTGATGATGTGATTGATATTCTGCAACAAGAAACCACCGAAGATATCTATGCCTTGGGTGGTGGCGTGCAGTCTGGGGGCGACAACTATTTTCAGATGAATTTATTAGAAGTTGCTCGGAAGCGGGTTTTATGGTTATTGGTTTTACTTTTAACCAATACCGTCACAGGAACGATTATTAAGTCCCAAGAAGATATTTTAGCAAGAGTGGTAGCACTGACAGCATTTATACCCTTACTTACTGGTACTGGTGGTAACGTAGGTGCCCAGTCTTCCACAGTTGTAATTCGCGGGATGAACACCGATGAAATTCGATCGCTTGGTTCATTGCAAGTAATTGGACGTGAGGCGATCGCAGGTGCTTTATTAGGAGCAATGCTAGGTACCATCGCTACTGTCTGGGCTTACTTTTTGCAAGGACGATTAGAAGTAGCGATCGCTGTAGGCACTAGTCTGGTAGCGATTTCTATTTTAGCTTCCGTCTCTGGTTCGGCACTGCCATTTCTATTTCGTTTTCTGCGCTTAGATCCAGCATTAATGTCAGCACCATTCATTACCACAGCAGTTGATGTACTCGGCGTTTTGATTTACTTCAATTTGGCACGGATGATTTTAAAGATATAAAAACTGTCATTAGTCATTGGTCATTTTTGATTTACAAACGACAAATGACTAATGACTAAAGACAAATGACTAATGACTAAATTTTACAATTCTGATGCCGTATCTGGAGCAACGATTTCGCCAGTACCCAATTGCAATATCAAGTCCTGTTCGGTAATCAGTTCGCTAAGTTCCTTTACTTGCAAATTCATTTCTTCGCAAGCCTGCCTGAGTTCTCGCGCAAATTTGTTGAGATCTTCACCATAGCCACATTGATAAGCAGCAGTTTCAATTCCTTGCTTAGCATTTGCTCTAGCACAATCTACTAGTTCTCTACCATGCAATGTTTCGGGAGATGCCATAGAGATAGTTATTTTTTGTTAAACGTTTGCTACTAGGTATATTAGCAATTTTTAAACATCAAATCCTCTCCCCAATGGATGAAACCCAGGGGAAGATTTAAGAGTGATTATTTATTTGTCATTAGTCATTTGCGATCTTTTAGAAAGTTACGAAAGGGAGGGGAAAAGGGGAAAGGAAAAAATTATTTGAAATCCGAATAGATTTTTTCTTTTCTTTTCCCCAATACGGGTTTAAAGCCACCTCGATCTCGCGTGGTTTGATTTTGGTGTTCTTGTCACAATCCCCCTCCAAAATTGTTACCTTTCCCCCTCTTCGTGAAGATGGTCTTAAAAATTGTAAGACACTTTAACCGTTCTCCTCTGTAGTTCACAAATGACTAATGACTAATGACCAATGACTAATTTTTTGATTTAGCCGTTGACAACATCTCCACCATTAACATGTAAGACTTGACCAGACATATAAGAAGCGTCATCTGATGCTAAAAATACATAGCTAGGTGCAACTTCTTCTGGTTGTCCGGCTCGTTGCATTGGTACTTGCTTGCCAAAAGTTTCAACTTTCTCTTCGGGAAAAGTTGAGGGGATTAAAGGTGTCCAAATAGGGCCTGGTGCGACAGCGTTAACACGAATTCCTTTCGATACTAAACTTTGTGATAAGGAACGAGTAAAGGCAACGATCGCACCTTTTGTGGAAGAATAATCTAGTAGTTGGGGATTACCTTTATAAGCTGTCACCGATGTGGTATTGATGATGGAACTGCCTTCATTTAAGTGCTTGAGTGCAGCTTTAGTCATGAAAAACATAGAGAATATATTAGTGCGAAAAGTTCGCTCTAATTGCTCTTTGGTGATTTCCTCAATACTTTGTTTGGGATGTTGTTCGGCAGCGTTGTTGATTAAAATATCGAGTTTGCCAAATTCACCAATTGTTTGCTGTATGGCTTGCTGGCAAAAGTTTTCATCGCCAATATCACCTGCTATAGTTACTGCACGCCGCCCTTGTTTTTCTACCAAATGTTTTGTTTCTTTGGCATCATCGTGTTCGTTAAGATAAAGAATTGCTACGTCTGCGCCTTCTTTAGCAAAAGCGATCGCTACAGCACGACCAATACCACTATCTGCACCCGTAATTAATGCTACTTTATTTTGTAGCTTACCACTACCCTGATAGCGATCGTCATCAGCTTTCGGCTTTGGCGTCATTTCTGATTCTGTACCTGGTGGTTGTTGTTGCTGTGGCGGTTGTAGTTTTTGCTCTTTTGATTTGGGCATAAGTCTTGTTTTAGTAATTGAATATTTACTGGGAATTGGGTATGGGGTAAGCGGGGTATGTGAGAGGTGTGGAAGAAATCTTTCCCCCCTGTCTCCCCACACTCCCCACACTTCCCTATCTCTCTATCTCCCCATTCCCTATTTCCAAAAGTAAACCTTGGATTGAATATTCAACCCAAGGTTTATTTTTTGCTTTGGCTCCCACTTGCCTTTGCAATTTTAGGCTTTTACACACCGAGTGCTTACCAAACGTACTTATTAATAATAACAATTGTACGCGGCTTGCCTTATTTCTCCTCACACCTGACACAGGTTATTCATCTGACCACGAAAAACAAGTACACAACTCTCGTATATGAAGGATTTGTACTTTTCATCTGTATTTAAGTAAACTATGTATGTCCCAAGTCTTTATCGGTCTCCAGAGATAAAGTAACCTGAAATTTCCTCAACCTTAAGACGTAAAATCAATTCAAACCACAATACAGCAGATTTCATCTTAATGGGGTAGACAAGGGTGGCAGGATGCCCAACCCAAAGTAGACTTGTTGCAGAAGTTGGGAAAAGGGGAAGGGGAAAGGGGGAAAGGTTTGGTATTTTGCCTTTTCCCACAAGAGTGCAAAAAGCACTTTTGCACTCTTGTCTAATATTTACTTGCAAAGTGTTGTAATTACCAAATTTATCTATAACTATAGGGAGCCGATTTGATTTTTTTTGATTTTTTAAATTATTTGCCTAGAGATGGAACAGGCCAGGCACAAGTGTACTGATTTTTGAAAAAATAAAATACGAGTCCTACATCTTTGTAATATACAGCGATAAATTTCAATATAAATTTTTACTTGAACATTCATAAGTGCCAAAATACGCACTATAACCCTTTCTATTTTCGTTAATATTAATCTAAGCTGGTATTTCCGCAGAACCTCATAGCATTTTTTGTCAAATTTCTCTGGTTTGCTGAAACTAATTTCTGAAATTACTCAATTTTTGAACAAGAAAATTAATATTATTTAATTTTCTGCAAATGAGTCGCTTGGGATGTACCAGAACAGTAAAGTAGTTTTTGGATCGCGATAGGTAGAGATTATGGCAACAATGGATGTTTCTGAATTAGAGCAGATTGAAAAGTTTCGCTATCTGCAATCAACTCTGCGCGATCGCTGGAAAACTATCGAGCTATTTGATAATAGTGAAGCTGATATTGTAATTATTCCCTCTTTGAGTATTGACCAGCGCGAACTCCGAAAAATTGAGGGCTGCGAACATTATGAAGAAAGATTACTATTTTCCTTGATTCGGTTGCGGAATCCTCGTACTAGACTGATTTATGTTACATCAGTACCGCTGCATCCCAGTATCATTGATTATTATCTACAACTTTTGCCAGGAATCCCGTTTTCTCATGCTCGCAATCGCTTGTTGCTACTTTCTACTTACGATTCCTCTCTTAAACCCCTCAGCCAAAAGATTTTAGAACGCCCCCGCTTACTAGATCGAATTCGTCAAGCATTGAGGCTGGACAGAGCATTTATGATCTGCTACAATTCGTCGGTTTTTGAAGGGGAATTATCTGTAAAATTGGGCGTACCGCTGTATGCTGCTGCACCAGATTTACAGATTTGGGGGACAAAAAGTGGTAGTCGGCAAATTTTTAGCGAAAGCGAAGTACCACATCCAGATGGTAGCGAAATAGTTTGGCATCACAGCGATTTAGCAGAAGCCGCTAGCGATTTGTGGGAACGCCAACCGACATTACAAAGAATGGTGGTGAAACTCAACGAAGGTATTTCTGGAGAAGGAAATGCGCTAGTAGATTTAAGACCAATTGAGAATGTCGCACCTGGTAAAAGTAGTCATGCCCAAAGGGTAGCAGCAATTAGCGATCGCTTTTCAACAATGCGCTTTCAAGCAAAACAAGAAACTTGGGAGAATTTTTCGGCAAGAATTCCGGAATTAGGGGCAATTGCAGAAGCATTTGTGGAAGGAAAAATTAAGCGTTCCCCCAGCGTTCAAGGACGAATTACCCCCGGCGGCGAAGTCGAAATCCTCTCCACCCACGACCAAATTCTTGGAGGCCCGGACGGTCAGATTTATCTTGGTTGTAGCTTTCCCGCTGATGAAAGGTATCGGTTGCAACTACAGCAATTGGGGCTGCAAGTTGGTAGAAAGCTAGCCGAAAAAGGCGCCCTAGAGCGATTTGGGGTAGATTTTATCGCAGTTGACAAGGGTAATGGAGAGTGGGATATTCAGGCGATCGAAATTAACCTGCGTAAAGGCGGCACAACTCATCCATTCATGACCTTGAAATTATTGACGAACGGCCGCTATGACCTTTCCACAGGCTTATTTTACAGCCAACAAGGTCGTCCCAAATACTACATTGCCACTGATAACCTCCAAAAAGATCGCTATCGGGGACTATTACCTAATGATTTAATGGATATCATCGCTGACTATAGACTGCACTTTGACAGCGGTACTGAGACAGGCACAGTCTTTCATCTCATGGGTTGTCTTTCCCAGTTTGGCAAGTTGGGATTAACCAGCATCGGTGATTCCCCCCAACAAGCACAAGATATTTATAACAAAGTCGTCAAAGTTCTGGATGAAGAAACCCGCAGTGAAAATCAGGTTTTCTCTGCTTTTTCAGATTACTCCTTTCCTGTGGCTTGGGATGAGTATACTTAACCATAGAGATGAATGGCACTGACTTCAGCAAAAGTAGCTGTCCAGATCCCCGACTTCTTAAAGAAGTCGGGGATCTAAGTAGGTGGACACAATTATTTAGAAAACGCATTTCGGCTTCTCCCAAGGGGAGACGCTACGCGTAGCAAGATCCCGTTCGGCCTTGGCGTTCCCGCAGGGTAGGGTACGCTCAATGCTCGGTAAGCTTATTCTTTGAGGGTTGAGTTTCGACTACGCTCAACTTCCGCGCAGTCGAAATCCGGCGAGATCGAGTTAGGTTTAATTTAGTCCTTCTACTTAAATCCAGGTTGAGTAAGTGATATTCAACCATAGAGATGGTGAGATTAAAGTAGTTACGGCAGGTGTAGGCATCGCCAAAAATAGTAGTTCATGATACCGTAATTCTGTCCGAATATAAAATTCTGTCAGTCTGTTAATGATGGAAAAGAACAAGAGGACAGAGGGACAAGGCTACAAGCAGATATGATGCTCAAAGCCACCCCTGGTGAACTTCTCCTAAAGGAGACGCTGCGCGAACAGAGGAAAGACTTGTTGCAATTCTCCTTGTTTCCAATTCAGCTTGTTTCCTCATCCTCTTGTTTCCCCTTGTCTGTTTTTTCAAGCTAGGAGTTTGCTGGAATGCCCACAACACCGAGTACTCGATTAATTTTGTCAACTTTACTTCCCCATCTGAAAGTAGCAGCAGCCTACGCTCGTTTTATGCAACCAAAAATTGCTGCACTTCCCATTAAAGAACAAGAAGATAACTTTTTTGCGGCTGCACTTACTGATGCGGATGTAGCGATTCAAAATCTAGTGGAAGTAGTACTGCTGGGCAGTTTTCCAGAGATTCGCTTTTATGGTGAAGAGTATGAAAGTTCTAGAAACACCAAGTATTTTCGTAGTACTGAACTTGGGCTGGAAGGTGATTACTTAGTCACACTCGACCCAATTGATGGCACGAAATTTTATATGGATGGACATTCTAATTATCAAATTATTCTTAGTATTTTAGATGCGGATGATTTTGAGGCAGTGTTGGCAATTTCTCCTGCCCAAAATGTTTATTATTATGCTTTGAGGGGCGAAGGAACTTTTAAAGGGACGCTGGAAATGAATTTAGAAGCCTGCGTTCCTTTGGAGATTACATCACCCAAACCTGCTGTATTGTTAGGATGGGGAATGAATGCGATCGCACCTCTATTAAAAGATCGCTATCAAGTAATTGATATTGCCAATGATTATTCTAGTGAGATTCAAATACCCAATCTTAATGGTATTCTCACTGGTGATTTGAGTGGAGCAGTAATCAGATCTGGCAAATTTATTGATGGTGCTGCCCTGGCTTTTTTGGCAAAAGAAGCCGGCTATGTTGTCACTACTCTTGATGGTTCGACTTTGCCGCCACTATATAACTGTAAAAACTATAGTCTCCCTGGATTGATCTTAGGTGCGTCAAAATCCGTTCATCAACATTTGCTGGAAGCAACCCAAGGCTTGGCTGTGTAAGGGAGGCGAGGATGGGGGAGTGTGGGGAGTGTGGGGAGAAAGAGAATTTATGCCCCCCTCTCCTCCCAGACCTCCCAGACCTCCCACACCCCTCAATGCCCCAATCCCTATTGCTTCACTGATACCGTTAAAAATTCTTGAATGTAGTTGACAAATTCTTCTATTTCTGAAATTAGTTTAGTAGCGCCTTTATGCCCCTGCTGGAGAGCTTGTTGTTCTAGTTTGTCAATTGCTTGGTACATAGCTGTGGCTCCAATGTTGCTACTAGCACCTTTGAGATAATGAGCTTCTCGAACAATTTGCCCAAAATCATAAAGTGCGATCGCACTTTTGACGACCTCTAAACGGGGTTTAATATCTTGAACGAAGATTTGTAAGAGATTTAATTCAAATTGCCTGTCATTATCCGATAACTGATGTAGGTATTCCCAATTGATTGTTTGTTCAATTTCAGCGTTACTGATGGGGGAAACTGTTTGTTCGCATTCAACTATCACCTGTTGTGAAAGGATAATATCTGCCCAATGGTCTAGGACAGTCGCCAATTTTTCTTTCAAGACCGGCTTACTGACATAATCATCCATTCCAGCATTTAAACACTTTTGTTTATCTTCTTTCATGGCATTAGCTGTCATTGCAATTACCACGGGACGACGACGACTAGCAAAAGCACTCTCTTGCCAACGATGAATTTCTTTTGTAGTTTCTAAACCATCAAGAATAGGCATATGGCAATCCATTAAAATCAAGTCATAAGGAATTTTTTCTAATAACTGTAAAACTTCTTTTCCATTAGCAACAACATCAGCTTTATAGCCCAAAGTTTGGATTTGTTTCAGCGTTACTTTCTGATTGACTAAATTATCTTCAGCTAGTAAAATTTTTAATTTTGATTTATGAGAAGAATTAGGGTTTGGAGCTTCGTAAATAGGACATGAGTTAGCAATATTTGAAGTTGTGATATTTTGAACTTCTTCCCTAGTCCCTTGTTCTAGTTTTGCCTGAGTTTGTAAAATATTCACAATCATATCGAAAAGTCGAGATGCCTTAACTGGTTTGACTAAATAACCCACAAATCCGATTTTCAGGGCTTGCTGTACTTGATTCCTTTGATTAGTTGAGATCGCGATAATTAAAGGTATGTCAGCAATTGTAGAATTGGCTTTAATTTGTTCTCCTAGTTTAATGCCATCTGTTTCGGGCATTTGCATATCAATTAAGGCAAAATCGTAGGGATTTCCTTGCTCGCAAGCTTCCTGAATAGCTTTGAGTGCTGCTGCTGCACTGTAGGCTCGATCTATTTGCATTCCCCAATTAGTAGCTTGATGATGAATCGTTTTGCAATTAGTAAGGTTATCATCTACTACTAAGCCGCGGCGATTAATTAAAAGTGGGGATAATTTTAAAACAGGCTCAAGCTGCTTGGCGAAAGGCACTTCAAACCAAAACTTAGATCCTTTTCCAATTTGACTTTCCACCCCAATTATTCCTCCCATCAAAGTCACTAGCTGTTTACAAATCGCTAACCCTAACCCGGTGCCACCATACTTGCGAGTGGTAGAAGCATCGACTTGGGTAAATGGCATAAACAGTCTGGGTTCATCTTCAGGACTAATACCAAGACCTGTGTCTGTAACAGCAAAGTAGATACTAACTGTAGTGGAAGAAAGAGAACGTAATTGTACTTCCACTACTACTTCGCCAACACTGGTAAATTTGATGGCGTTGCTAATTAAATTCATCAAAATTTGCCGCAATCTCCCAGCATCTCCTTGGAGATAAATGGGAACATTATGTTCAATCAACGCGGCAATTTCTAATCCTTTATTATGGGCTGAGGGAGCCAATAATTCCAATACTTCTTCAACACAAGTAGATAGATTAAAATCTAGAGTCTCCAGAGCCATTTCTCCGACTTCCAATTTGGAGAGATCTAAAATTTCATTAATTAAAGTTAATAAAGCTTCTCCACTGATGCGAATCGTTTCAATAAAATCTCGCTGTTCTGGGTCTAAGGGAGTATCTAAAGCTAAACTAGTCATTCCCAATACCGCATTCATGGGAGTGCGAATTTCGTGACTCATATTCGCTAAAAAAGCACTTTTGGTTTGAGAAGCTAATTCAGCTTGATAACGAGCAATTTCAAGTTCTTTTCGTTGACGAGTTTCTGCTTGTAATAGTTGGGCTTGGGCGATGGCTATACCTACTTGGTCGGCTATTTGCCGCAAAAGATGAGTTTCAAAGTTAGACCATTGGTGAGAATAGTCACACTGATGAACTATAAGCAAACCGCGAAGTTCTTCTTTAACCAGAATCGGCACAACTAAATTGACTTTCACGCCAAATTGTTGCATGAACTCCAGGTGTTTTTGTTCGAGTTCGAGGAAATCCAAATTAGCCAGCCCCACAACTCGTCCTTGACGGTACTGTTGGAGATAGTACTGTTGTAAGTATTCGGCTTGGAAGTAGGGTGGGGTGATGTTTTGCTCTTTAATTGCTGGTAAGCCAGAAACTACTGCTTCAATTACAGTGGTTGTAGACTCATCTGGCTGAAGTTGATAAATTAATACTCGGTCAGTTTGGAGGATTTTTTGCACCTCCTTGACAGTAATTTCGAGAATTTCTTCGATTTGCAAAGACTGGCGAATTTTTAAGGTGATTTCTGTAAAAAGTTGCGATCGCAAGTTTTGGCGTTGTAATTCTTCTTCAGCCTGTTTGCGCTGAATGAATTGCCCTACTTGTCCGCCAATAAAATTCATGGTTTTTGCCAAGCCTTCATCTGGTTCTTGGATTTGGCGGTTAAAGCAGGTAATGACGCCGAGAATTTTGCTATCAGTGCGGAGGGGAAAACCGAAAGCGGCATGTAGTCCTACTTGAGCCGCGATTTTGAAGTTAGGAAAATTCAGATCTTTAACCACATCAGCAATCCAAACAGGTTCGGAACTCGCCCAAACACGGCCGGGTAGTCCGACTCCTGGTGCAAAAGTTGTTTGCTGCTTCCAGGCTACGAAGTCCTGTACTTCAAGGGATGGTTTATGCCAGACATCGAAAAAACGCAGCACATTTGCTTGCCGATCTAGTATCCAAATTTCGCCCAAATCCCATCCTAAACTTTCACAAATTCCCTGAAGAATTTGCGGCATAGCTTCGTTGATTGTAGTGGAATTTGCTAAAACATGGCTTGCAGCGTATTGTGCGCTCAGATGTTGTTGGGTTCGTTTGCGCTCGGTAATATCAATACCCGTACCAACAATGTATTCTACAGAACCGTCATGGTTTTTTAAAATGGTATTCGACCAGGTAATTAGTCTGTGAGTGCCATCCTTCATTACCCAATAATTTTCGTGTTCCTGGAAACTCTTACCAGCTTGCAGTTGTTCAAAAACTGCTTTGACTGACTCTATTTCTTCAGGAAGTAGAAACAAGTTCCAAAAATGCCTACCTCTTACCTCGTCAAAGGAATAACCGGTTATTTGTTCGCAAGCTTGATTGAAGCGAACGATTTGCCCTTGGGAGTCGGTAACTATTACCAAAGCACTAGCCGTATCGAGGATTGCTGAGATAAAGTTACGTTCTTGGTTTAAGATTTCTTCTGTGAGTTTGCGATCGCAAACCTCACGATAGATTAAATAGTAGACTACAGCCAGAATGAAAAAACTTAGACAAATGGCGATCGCAATTGTCAAAGTTGTTTGGCGAGTCCAAGCTTTTGTAACTTGCGATAATTGCTGGCGCCGCCCTTTTTCCTGGTTCTCTATCTCATAGACACTTTTATGGATATCATTCATGAGATTTTGACCATCATTTGCCATTAGTCCCTGCAACGCCCCTTGTAATCCCTGATTTTGGCGCAAACTGATAGTCTGTTTTAGTTGAGTAACTTTAGCTACAACTAAAGATTCAAGCGTTGCGATCTGCTTTTGTTCCTTTGGTTGACCTGCCGTTAAATTCTTTAGTTTTGTAATTTCTATATCTACGTTAGTAAGTGCTTGTTGATACGCTTTTAAATAAATTTCTTTTTCAGTCAGGATGTAACCACGTTGTCCAGTCTCGGCGTCCTTTGTCTGCGACAGTAGTTTTTCTAAGCTGTTAATTTTTTTATTAATATTTTTGATGATGCTGCGGTTATTAGTAGATACTTTTGTATTTTGATAAGAAACTGCGCCAATCACAGCTAAAATTGCCGATGCTAAAACAAAGCCCGCTGCAATTCTTTTGAAAAATTGTTTGCGTACTTTGTTTGACTGTTCGCCTTTATCAGCCACAAGTACTAAATTTGCCAAATTACGACGCAATTCCAGTTGCTTCATAACTTGACGACCCAAAGTCCGTAATCCTTCTATCTGCTGTGGAGTAAGTTTCCGCGGTACGTAGTCAATCACGCAAAGTGTTCCTAGTGCATATCCCTGAGGATTAGTTAGAGGCACACCAGCATAAAACCGGATTTTTGGGTTAGAAGTAACCAGCGGATTTGCGGCGAAACGTTCATCATTTGTGGCATCAGGTACAACAAGAACATTAGGTTGTAGAATCGCATGGCCGCAAAACGCCTGGTCGCGATGTGTTTCTGGCACATCCAAACCCACCTTAGCCTTGAACCACTGGCGGTTTGTATCAATTAAGCTAATTAAGGCAATGGGAGTCTGACAAATATACGAGGCTAAACGAGTGAGATCGTCAAAGGCAGCTTCAGGTGGTGTATCGAGGATTTTATACTGCAAAAGCGTCTCGATTCTCTGTGCTTCGTTATCAGGTAATGGTGCTTTCATCCTTAAGCCTTATCTACGGAGAATTGGGAATGGGGCATGGGGCATTGGGCATTGGGCCTTGGGCATCGGGTATGGGGAAAGGGAAAGGGGTAAGGGGAAAGATTAAATTTATTCCTTTTCCCTTTAACCTTTAACCTTTTCCCATACCCAATCCCCAATGCGATCGACAAACTTACTTTAATTAATGACAATACTTGAGTTAAAAGCGTTAGCGTAATTTCACTGAGTTCGACCCTAGTCAAGAATTGTCAAATGATTAAATCGCTGTTGTATTTTTTGTGTGCTGGTTTATTTGAAATTACTGGTGGCTACTTGATTTGGTTGTGGTTGCGTGAAGCTAAGCCGTTGTGGTGGGGGATATTAGGCTCAATTGCTTTAACTATCTATGGGGTTATTGCAACTTTTCAGCCAGCCAATTTTGGGAGAGCGTATGCGGCTTATGGCGGCGTTTTTATTGCAATGGCAATGCTTTGGGGTTGGAAGGTAGACAGGGTGATTCCAGACCGCTACGACCTAATTGGAGCTTGTTTAGCTTTGGTAAGCGTATTAATTATTATGTTCGTACCGCGTAGTTAAGTAATATTACTGCATTGTTGCTCGCGAAGATCCTTGAAGTTGGGAACAGGGAACAGGTGCGCCCATAACAAGGTATTTGTATAAAGCTTAAAGTCAAGCGGTGTAAGTATAGGATTTACCTGTTGCTGTTGCCCGTTCCCTCTTCCTCTTAATAGAACAAACTTGCAACAAGTCTTTCCCTTGTTTTATTCTATGACCTATAAATTTTATGATGATTCGTTTTCAAAAGACAGTAACCCAGCCAAAATTCCAAAGGTTTTTTAGTAACTACGTACTTACAAGCAACTATACGGCTATATTATGTACGTGTTTGTGTATGAGATGGAAAAAATTGTATCATTCTGGATTTGTGCAAATTATTCGGTAAGGCTGGGAAAGATTCTCCAGGCTTACAAATTCTTGAAATCTTAATCAAACTCTCATAAAATCATTTGAATGATTATACTTTTGTTAACATTTCAAAAAAAGCAAAGTAGAGTAGCTTTCAAGACAAAAAATCGTATCAAAATGTACTGAAAATATATTAATCTAATACAAATTTGTTGGTGCTTAGGAACAAAAACAAGTGTTGAAGAAAGTTGTCACCATCGGGGTTATGACCCTGGTAATTTTGGCACAACCGTTGATGGGTAATGCTCTTGCCCAAACATCAGCGGCCAGTCCACCTGCTGCCGATACTGGAGATACAGCATTTATGTTGATTTCGGCAGCGCTTGTGCTGCTAATGACACCAGGATTGGCGTTCTTTTATGGTGGATTTGTACGATCGCGTAACGTCCTAAATACATTGATGATGAGCTTTGTGTTAATGGCGATCGTCGGAGTTACCTGGATTTTGTGGGGTTATAGTCTGGCCTTTGCGCCGGGTTTGCCGTTCATTGGTGGATTGCAGTGGTTGGGGTTGAATGGTGTCGGTTTAGAGACAACCGATTATCTCAAAGGTTCAAATCCTGCGGAAATTGTTTCTTATGCAGCGACGATTCCCCACCAGGCATTCATGATTTATCAAGCCATGTTTGCCATTATCACCCCAGCCTTAATTTCTGGGGCGATCGCCGAACGGATGAGTTTCCGCGCCTATTCATTGTTTGTGTTACTGTGGTCAACCTTTGTTTACGCTCCCCTGGCACATATGGTATGGGCCAAAGGTGGATTTTTAGGTTTAGCTGGTGGTTTGGGCGCCCTGGACTTTGCAGGTGGTACAGTAGTTCACATTAGTTCCGGGGTTTCTGCTTTAGTAGCAGCCATCGTTCTTGGGCCTCGGAAAACCCATCCCGATCGCCTTAGCCCGCCACACAACGTTCCGTTCATTTTACTGGGTGCAGGCTTGCTGTGGTTTGGCTGGTTCGGCTTCAACGCTGGAAGTGCGCTATCCGTTGCTAGCGGAACTTCGGGTACCTTAATCACAAATCTGGCAACAACAGCCTTTGTTGCTACTAATACAGCGGCGGCGGCGGCGGCTTTAATGTGGCTAATTTTGGAAGCAGCTTTGCGGGGTAAACCAACTGCCGTAGGAGCCGCTACAGGAGCCGTTGCTGGCTTGGTGGGCATCACTCCCGCCGCGGGATTTGTGACACCGCTATCAGCGATTTTAATTGGTTTCATCACCGCTTTTGTTTGCTTCTATGCGATTAGTTTCAAACACAAGCTACTAATTGACGATGCCTTAGATACCTATCCCGTACATGGCGTTGGTGGTACAGTGGGGGCAATTTTAACAGCCATATTTGCTACCACTCAAGTCAACGGAGGCGGTAAAGAGGGTGTGCTACGCGGTAATTTTGGTGAATTGGGAGTCGAACTAGTAGCAATTGTCGTTGCCTATGTAATAGCAGCTGCTGGTACTTGGATTATTCTCAAAATTATCGATGCGACAGTCGGGCTGCGAGTCAAAGAGGAGGCAGAATTGCAAGGTTTGGATATCAACGAACACGGCGAAGAAGGTTATAATTCTGAGTTTGGTGGCGATCGCCCCATTCAGTAATGAGGGTCGGGAGATGGGGAGATGGGGAGATAGGGAGCAGGGGAAAAGGTTAAAGGGAAAAGGGAAAAGAGATAAATTTAACCTTTCCCCTTTACCCCTTTCCCTTTCCCCACTCACTATTCCTGATTCCCTATTTTCATTTAGTGTGATTTTTGAGTACTAGCGTTAAAATCTGATTCAAAATAATTGGTAAATTTCGCTAGTCGTGTCTACTTCTTTTAAAACCTTTCCTATCTGGGCATTTTTCTCGCTGTTAACCAACGGCGTACTATTGTTGGCGGTCGTTCTGCTAATTTGGCAACAGCAGAAATTGACCGCTTTTTTTGGGGGGATGATAACATCTCCAGAGCAAATCAACGTAAACAACTCGCGCCCAGTTGTTACACCTGATTTAGGCCGCCGTCACCAACTCACTTACCAACAGTGGGTAGATATTCTCAAACAAGAAGCAAAAGTAGCCGCCGACCGGCGTCCTGCGGACTTAACTATACTTGCGGGAGATTCTCTGAGTTTATGGTTTCCGGCTGAGTTATTACCCGAAGGTAAAAATTGGCTCAATCAAGGAATTTCTGGCGAAACCAGCCACGGACTTTTGAAAAGATTGAATATATTTGACCGCACCCAGCCAGAAGTGATTTTTGTGATGATTGGGATTAATGACCTCATTCGGGGAACGAGCGATGCGGTGATTTTAGATAATCACCAGCAAATTATGAGTTACCTCCGAAGAGTGCATCCCACAACCGAAATTGTTGTCCAGTCGATTTTACCGCATGGTGGAGAACAAGCAACTTGGCAAGGACGAGATAAACTTCTGGCTATTACGAATAATCGCATTCGCCGATTAAATGAGCGGCTGCAACGCATATCTGCAAAAAAAGGTGTGAAATTTCTCGATTTATATCCCCTGTTTACCAACACCCAAGGTAATCTCCGCCAGGAATTTACTACTGATGGCTTACATCTAAATCGCGAAGGCTATATAGTTTGGCGTTCTGCATTGCAGATTTATAGCAATATCGAATTAAAACCTGAACTTCAACGCGTTTCAGCAAGTGATAAGAAGTAATATCTTTGAATGCAAGTCTGTATAAATCGCGTCTAGGCGCGAGAGAATAAAAAATAGTGGTTTAAGTAGACTAATATCATGGATACAAAAGCTTTTAAGCGGACGCTCCAACATTCCGAAAATTACAATCGCAAGGGGTTTGGTCACCAAGCAGAAGTTACCAGCCAGTTGCAATCTGAATATCAAAGTAACTTGATTCAGGAAATTCGCGATCGCAATTACACCCTACAACGAGGCGATGTCACCATCAGACTAGCCCAAGCCTTTGGTTTTTGCTGGGGTGTAGAACGTGCTGTGGCTATGGCCTATGAAACCCGTCAACACTTCCCCACAGAAAGCATCTGGATTACTAACGAGATTATTCACAACCCTTCTGTGAATCAGCGGATGCAGGAGATGGCAGTAAAATTTATCCCGGTGGAAGCTAATCAAAAAGACTTTTCTGTTGTTGATACAGGCGATGTCGTTATATTACCAGCATTTGGGGCTAGCGTTCAAGAAATGCAGATACTCCACGAAAAAGGCTGCAAAATTGTTGACACAACTTGTCCTTGGGTATCTAAAGTTTGGAATACAGTAGAAAAGCACAAAAAAGTTGATTATACTTCAATTATTCACGGTAAATATAAACACGAAGAAACTGTTGCAACGAGTTCCTTTGCTGGCAAGTATTTAATTGTTTTGAATTTGTCAGAAGCCGAATATGTCGCTAATTATATTATTAACGGTGGAAATCGTGAAGAATTCTTGAAAAAATTTGCCAAAGCTTGTTCGCCAGGATTTGACCCCGATCGCGATTTAGAAAGAGTTGGCATTGCTAACCAAACTACCATGCTCAAAGGTGAAACCGAGCAAATCGGTAAGCTTTTTGAGCGGACTATGTTGCAGAAGTATGGGCCTACCGAATTAAATCAGCATTTCCAAAGCTTCAATACTATTTGTGATGCCACCCAAGAAAGGCAAGACGCAATGTTGGAGTTAGTGGAAGATAATTTAGATTTAATCGTAGTAATTGGTGGATTTAATTCCTCAAATACTACTCAATTGCAACAAATTGCAATTGAGAGGGGAATTCCTTCTTATCACATTGATAGTGTTGAACGGATTCAATCAGCAAACTCGATTGAACATCGGCAATTAAATGGACAATTAATCATTACAGAAAACTGGTTACCAGATGGAGAAATTGTTGTGGGAATTACGTCTGGTGCATCCACCCCAGATAAGGTAGTAGAAGATGTAATTGAAAGGATTTTCACTTTAAAATCAGCAGCAACGTTAGTATAAAAGAGAATGGGGAATGGGGCATAGGGACACAAGGAAAACAATTGATAAATACCCAATACTTCGACTTCGCTCAGTACAAGTGCCCAATGCCCCATCGCATCTATAAATTTGTGAGAAACTTAAACAAATGGCTATTTATGAGCAAATTGGTAAAAGCTATGATTTGACCCGTCGTGCTGACCCTGAAATTGCTAATCGATTAGCTGTTCAACTTCAGATAAAATCAGATTTGTTATATCTAGATGTGGCGTGCGGCACTGGAAATTACACGCTGGCTTTAGCAAAACATGGCGGTATTTGGCATGGAATAGACCAATCAACAAAGATGATTGATGTTGCTAGAAATAAGAGTAGTGCTGTAGCTTGGCAAGTTGGAGAAGTAGAGGTGCTACCTTATGCCGATGGTAGTTTTTCTGGTATACTATGCACGCTAGCAATACATCATTTTGTGGCGCTAACTCCTGCTTTTAGAGAAATTTATCGTGTCTTAACCGCTGGCCGTTTTTTATTATTTAGTGCGACGCCAGAGCAAATGAGTAAATATTGGTTGGTCGAATATTTTCCAGAGGCTATATATAAATCTGCTGAACAAATGCCAAGTTTAGAAAAGGTAAAATATGCTCTCAATGAAGCAGGTTTTGATTCAGTTGATATCGAACCTTATTTTATTTCTGAAAACTTACAAGACTTATTTTTATATAGTGGAAAACATCGTCCAGAAATATATTTAGATGAAAATGTGCGTTCTGGAATTTCTACCTTTGCTTTGGTAGCTTCTGCGGAAGAAATTGCTAATGGATGTGAAAGGCTAGCAGCAGATATTCACACAGGGCGCATCGCAGAGATTGTCAAAAAATATGAAAACCATATAGGAGATTACTTATTTATAACAGCTCAAAAAGTAGTAACATGAGCTAAAGAATGAAGGGAGAACCAGCAAAAGTTTTATTCAATCAGTGCCTCGTATTCATCATGTGACCCAATCCGATCCAGTAATAATCTTCACCTCTCTTAAGTGCTAGTGCCCGATATCCACCAGTAATTCTGACTGACCACAAATCATTTCCTACTTTTTTGAAATGCAAAGACGGATGAAATTGATTGCCAATCCAAAGGCGATATGCTTTTCTCGCTTGCTCTTTAACTTCAGATGAAAGTGCAGCATATGAACGCCAAAAATCAGGGGTTGTTAAGGACTTCATCTAACGGTTTCACCTGATTAGCATCAATATCTGCTTTAGCACGCTGGATTAACCGATCTAATCGACCTGATTTTGCATCTGCTTCAATTTGCTTGTCCCAAGAATGATTAATATATTCTTGGAGCCAGTTTGATAAGTCTCGTATTTCACCTTCAGACAATTGCATAATAGCAGCTTCGATTTCTGCAAGTGAGTTCATCGAGTTATCCTCAATCCAGCACTATAGACTATATTTTACCAAAAATGACTGGATAATTCACAATTAGAATGAGCATCAAGTCTTATTTACCAAGTAATAAATCATGAATTAGCATGACAGAAAAATGGCTTTCGATCGTCGGTATTGGAGAAGATGGATTACAAGGATTAAGCCCGATCGCTCTTTCGGTCATCGAACAAGCTAAAGTAATTGTGGGAGGCGATCGCCATTTGGCAATGCTCCCTTGTGATGACCAACGTGAGAAAATAGTCTGGGCATCTCCTATCAGCATTTCTGTAGAGGAAATCATCAAGCGTCGCGGTGAGTCAATCTGCGTACTAGCAAGCGGCGATCCTATGTGTTATGGCATTGGTGTCACCTTAACGCAACGAATTCCTGTTTCAGAAATAACAATTATCCCCGCACCTTCAACCTTCAGCCTCGCCTGTGCCAGGGTGGGATGGTCTTTAACCGAAGTAGAAACCTTGAGTTTAAATGGCCGTCCATCCTCCTTGCTCGAATCTTACATTTATCCGAAAGCTAAACTGTTGATTTTGAGCCAAGGAAAGGACACGCCCGCCATTGTTGCCCAAATTTTGACAAATCGCGGCTACGGGGGTAGCAAAATCACCGTCTTGGAGCGTATGGGCGGCATTCATGAAAGAATTGTGGTAGGTACGGCTGCATCTTGGAGTGAAACTGAAATTGCACCATTAAATGCGATCGCAGTTGATTGTATTGCCGATGCTGGGGTTGTGCCTTTACCAAGATTACCAGGATTACCAGATAACGCCTACCACCACGATGGACAGTTAACCAAGCGTGAAGTTAGGGCAATCACCTTAGCAGCTTTGGCGCCGACACCGGGACAATTATTGTGGGATGTGGGCGCGGGTTGCGGTTCAATTTCTATTGAATGGATGCGAACTGATGTGCGGTGTCGGGCAGTGGCGATCGAACAAAATTCATCTAGACTGCTATATATTGCCGATAATGCCGCTACTCTCGGTACTCCAAATCTGCAAATCGTCGAAGGTAAAGCCCCTGCTGCCTTAAAAGACTTACCTACACCAGATGCAATTTTTATTGGTGGTGGAGTGACAGCAACGGGACTTTTTGATGTTTGCTGGGAAGCACTAAGTCCAGGTGGACGTTTGGTGGCAAATGTAGTGACGGTAGAGGGCGAACAAACTTTATTTCAATGGCATCAACGAGTTGGTGGCGATTTAATTCGTATTGCCATCCAGCGGGCGGAACCTATTGGTAAATTTTTGGGCTGGCGAGGAATGGGGGGTGTTACGCAATGGGTGGTTGTCAAGTCGAAGTAGGTCGGTGTTGAAAATTGTCGTTATGACAAGGCAGGAGGCAGGAGGAAAGAGCTTTTTGAGCAACTTTACTTTCCGTTATATACTTTGGGCAATTTCCGTTAATAAATCTAGCGCCGCCGTTGGTTTCGACTTCGCTCAACCAACTAAGGGATCGAGAGTTGAGCGAAGTCGAAACTCGTCAACCTGGGTAGATTCTTTGTTAGAAATCACCTTGGTTTTTTGCGCCATTTTACTTAATTAAGATTATTGATACAGAAGCGAATGGGGCATTTTGGGGAGCGTAAACCCTCCGGATGAACGGAGGCAGGAATTTGAGGCGATCGCTGTGAAGCATCGGTATGTAATCAAAAATTATTCTTCGTGTCTTCTTGCCTGCCTGTCTTCTTCAAAGGTTGAAGGATGAATTTTTTCTGCATCTCCTGTCAACACAAATGCTGCCCAGTAAAAGGGATGGGGTTGATCTTTCCGCACTTCAATCTGTGCTTGCTGTAAAGCCTTTGCTTTATCCATTCCCCTTTGTAAATATTCATAGAAGTGTCCCATGAGTAATTGTGTTGCTCGATCTTCTACATTCCACAAGCTTGCTATTACACTAGGTGTGCCAGCATAGATAAAGGCTCGGTTTAGCCCAATAATTTCATCTCCAAGGCTGACCTTTTGAGTATTGCCAATAAGAGTTTGACAAGCACTCAGGACGACTAAATTTGTAGCAGTAGTTAAATCTAACTTGTAAATATCATGAACTTCTAGCCTACCGTCTTTCTGGGCGACATCAGCATTGTCATTCATCGCAAGGTGAATGGTACTGAACAGGGGAGCATTGGGATTGTACTCCCCGTGAGCAGCAATATGAAGAATTTCAGCGTTTTTGGCTTGTGACCAAACTAGGCTTTCAGCCGCATCTTTGCCTACATAAGCTTTAGTGTGGAACAAGTTGGCGATCGCTTCTACTTCTTTACGAGAAAAATTTAAAGGTAGTAATGATTTGTTAAATGTATTATCTGGTGCGCCAAGGGCTAAAACCTTATTAGTGCTTTGACTGCGTTTGCTTGGTAAAAAACGTAAAACATTAGCACAAGGAAGGTTCACTAGAGCATAGTCATCAATCAGGTAGCGTTCCCCATCAGTCAGAGCCGCAAAGGGGAGATAGTGCAGAATGTTATGAGGAACAATAATAAGCCTGGGTGTTTGCAGTTGAGATTTTAGGGGTGCAATTAGGTAATTATAGAGGTTTTTCAGTTCTAGGGGATGGGGTTCAAATGTATCGGCAAAATCCCTAAACAGAATGATTTGTTCCTTAAGGCCTTTTCGATTCACATCTAAATTAACTACTTCCAAGCGATCGCGAGTAATAATAAAAGCTAGGGTACACTCACTGGTAACAAAGTATTCTAGTAAAGTTGTATCAGTATCTAGTTTTTTCTGAATCTCAGCTAGAGATACAACATCAACACTGATTAAGCTGGCCGCCTCCGGATTCTGGATTTCTAACTTTTCTAATAAGTTTTTGTAGTCTTTTTCGCGGGAAATTAACTCATGATTCGGGTCTTCCTGACGCAGAGCAAAGATTTGGTTTCTTAGGGCTTGCTCCTGCTTCAAAAAATCAGCTTTTACTCTCCCACGCCCGCCTACCCTTGCATTGGCAAGTTTATCAAGAAACGCTCGCGCTTTTGACCGTTCAACGAACTCAAAGGCTTCTTTTAAACGATTTTCTTGCCAAAGTAACAGAATTAGATCTCTATAATACTTTGCCCAAAAATTAACAAATGATGCTGTATTTTCTTCTATTTTGATCGTGCTGCGAATGTTTTCAGCAATTTTCAGTCCTTTTTGGTAATAATTAATAGCATCAGTTATATTTTTTTGTTCTTTAGCAACTTTACCCAAGGCTACCAATTCCATTGCTTCTTGTTGACGATTTGGGAGTTTTTTAGCCAGATCTAAAGCCCAGTTAAAGTAAAACAATGCCTTAGCATAGTTTTTCATCTTTAAGTAAACTTCTCCCAAATTGTGTAAAGCTTGCATTTCGGCAGCAGGAAGTTTATATTGCTGGGCGATTTTGAGTATTTCCAGGTAGGATTTAATAGCTTCTTCGTATTCTTCATTTAAAAAAAAGTATACATCTCCTAAATGGTCTAAAGATTGCCACTTAAGTTGAATATTTTGGTATTTTTGAGCTATATTTAAGCTGTTTTGAGCATAATTAACTGCTAGATTAACTTTCTCATCATCAACTCCATTTTCATCATTTATAGCCAGAGCCGTATAGGCAGCACTCAAGTCTCCCTGTAATATTCCTTGCATTTGCTCGTCTGGCAGTTGCTCGGCAATCTCTAAACTCTTCTCCAAGTAATCTATCGCTTTATTTTGCTCGTAGAATCCATAGTTGTAAGCATTTCCTAAAGCTCTGAGAAGCTTCATTTTTCCATCAGAATTATTCAGTTTTTCATGGCAATCGAGGGATGTTTGCCAGCATTGCAGTGCTTCTAAAATATTGAACTTGTTAAAACATTTCTCCCCTTGGTAATAATATAAGTTAGATACAAGCAACAGCAATTTGTCTTTGACTCGATAATTTTTTATAAGTGGCAAAATAAAACGAAATTTTTCTAGAAATTCAATTATTGGTAAATAGTTGTTCAACACTAAACAAAAACGTTCCAAAAATTGGAATGCTTTGGTTTCTAGATTCAGTATCTTAGATTGTGATTGCTTATGCAATGTTTCTTGAATCTGAAGCATAAGTAATTTGCTCTTAGTTTTCTAGTATGTAGTAACAATATCTAATCAGCCACAAAAATTATTAAATGTTATAGATACTCGACCTGTTTAAATAAGTCGGGTATCTTAATAGAATTGAGTGAATTACTAGCTATTCATTCGCCATTTCGCGCAGGCGTTCTTCTAAATAACTGAGCATATCTGCATTTTTCAATTCTGTGTATGTTGCTTTAGCAGCTTCTAGCAAATTTTGCGCTTCCTGATTTTTGCCAAGAGTCCAGTTGACTTCCCCTAATCCAAGCTGTGCTGCTGCTAGTTCTGACTTATCCCCAACGGATTCTGCCTTAGCAATTGCTTTTTCGTAGTATGCTTTAGTTTCCAAGGGGAGTCCAATCAAGTCATAGCCTTGACCGAGTTGGCGGTAAACAGCTGCGTTCTTGCCTTCGTTTGGTAAAGCTTCTAAAATGGCGATCGCTTCTGCTGTCAGAAGGTTTTGTTCATAAATGTCAGCTAGCTTTAATGCTTTTTCTACAGTAGATAATTCTTGTTGCTCAATCTCTTGAGCTAGATTTTGAATCTCAAGTGCTTTGCTTTCATCAATAAGCTTAAATCCGAGTCCTGGGGCTTCCGACGATCTATTTGGATCTGTTGTTTCAATCACCAATACGTAGGTAATCCCCAGTTGCAATGGCGGCTCGTCGCTTGGATAAACTAGTTGGCAGATATCCCCTTGACAAGCCTTGTCTCGATTGACTTGTTTTGTCCAATCTAATCCTTGACCTCTCACTGTCACTCTGAAGCGATTAACATTATCTGGAGCGTGCCAACGTAATGTAGGTCTTTTACTAAGAATTAGGGTATCCCGTGGGCTAATGGTATAAGGAATGGTGGAATCGGTTGCATCGCGGAACCTGCTCGGACAAATATAGCCTAATGACTTTTGTACACCTTCTGGCAGAGATGTTCCTTCCCTGCCATCACTACAACGAACTGTGACAATAGCGCCTTGTTTTCTTCTCAGGTAATCACCAGGATAAATTTCTGTGCCTACAGATACTTTGAACCAATTTTGTTGACCATCTCGTAGCAGTTCTACTGTGCCTGATACTTTAGTAATCTTTGTTGGTTTTAGTGCCATTATTTGTTTCCTTTGTTCAATTTTTCCTCAGCTATTCCCATCCACTCATCTTCTTCTGGTTGGCGTGGGTTGCCATATCTATTACATAGATCCCATTGCACTAGTGCTTTTTTCGGATTACCTGTCTTTTCCAAAACTTGGGCTAACAGACAATAAGCAGAGGCATAAGTCGGATAATTTATATCTTTAAGACTTATATTTTTGGCGATCGCATCTTCTAATTCTGCTTGAGCATCCGCATAGCGTTTTTGCTGGAATCTAGCCCAGCCTCGATTTTTTCGTATTTCATACATCAAAATTTGTTGATCTTCTGATAAAGTCCGCTGTTCTAGCTGTGGCTCCAGATCTCTTGCCTTAAAAAGCAAAGAGATCGCCTCGCCGGGTTTGTTTTCACGAAGATACAATCGTGCTAAATCGTTGTAGGCAATAGCTATATTGCCACGAATAGCTAACCGATACTCAGTTTGTGCTTTATTAACATCTCGTACTTGTTCATACAATCGCCCTAAGTTATAGTGAACGTCGGCATTGTCTGGATCGAGGCTAATGGCCCGCTCATAGTCAGAGATTGCATTGTCCCATTCACTAGCTCGGTAGCGTTCCAAACCCCGATCGTTAAAGTATTTAGCAATTTCAGGAAGTGAAGCTTTTAAGCAAATTAAACTAAGTAAAAGTAAAGCTGATAACCCAAATTTTGTTTCTTGCCAAAGATAAGTTTTTATCCCAAAACGCGAAAGTGTTTGTTCTACTCCTTTTCGTCCTGCTTCAGTTAGCACACCACCAACAGTTAATAGTGTTAATACACTCTGAGAAATGACAGCAAATGAACTTAAAAAACCTGCTCCCCCACTCAAAAAACGGGTAGAGATATCTATTACTAAACTTAGAGAACTTGTCAGAGAAGCGATTGTGAGTGCATTCCAAAGCCAATCAAAATTGTCTAAGGGATGACTAGGAGTTTGTAAAAACCACCACCAAGATGTGACTGGTACATTCAGATTTGTACGCCACTCTGCAAGTTTAGCTAGTTGCTTAATTTTATGAGCTTGTTGCTTTAAGCGAGTATCAAGCTCGATTATTTTAAATAACTGTTCGTCGGATATTTGAGTAATATCATTTAATCCAGCTTGGATGCGATCGCGAGCAATCAAAACGCTCAAAATTTCGTTATCTGATACATCAGAAGTAACTTCAAACGCTCCAAGTTTTTGGTGATAGAGTTCTATGGCCTCATCTAACACTGTATTGTTATTTAATTACTTATATAGTACAAATGAACGTATTGAGAAAGCTGGAATTTTATAGCCAATTTTACTCAAATAAAACTACAAAAGTCTAAAATCCAATTCCGAAGAATTTTGGATATGCCTACACCAACCCATCGAGTAAATCTGATATCTCCGCATCCTTGCAATCATCGTAAGAGGGAACAGGAGACGGGCAACAGCAGATTTGTGCATAACGGCTCAACCTCAATTACTACAAACTCTCTTTACTACCTTCAGGAATTGAGGTTGAATTTATGCAGGATGGCAAATATAAATTCTCTATATCTAGTATGAAGAAACTTTACGATCTATCGCTCTTTCATAACTCCGATCAAAGAAAAATCAGACCCAATTTTTAAACGTTATATCATTTCACAAAAATCTTGATACATATAGATTTACGTAAGGGCGCACAGCTAGCTGTGCGCCCCTACCAAGTATTTGTATCAAGTTTAAGCTTCATCTTTTTGCAATCACACTACATAGTGGATAAGCTGATGATTTTAATTACTCAACACTAAACCAGCGATACTTGTACGCTTCTAACGGGATAGAAGCATTTTCGAGCAAAAGTAGAATCAAAAATCTATCTAGCAATATGCCGATAGCGAGCTTCTATTACGCAATACATACCGTAAGCAATTAAACCCAAAGCCACTACACCTAAAATCCAGGGGCCAAAGGGTTGGTTTGCCAAAGCTGCCAATGCACCACCTAATCCCCTAGCTTGAGAGGCATCAAATTTAATTGCTGCTAGCATAATAAAAATGCCGATCATACTAAAAACAATGCCACGGGCAGCAATCCCAAATCTACCCAGACGCATCGCCCAAATTTGCTCGCTCCGACTCATTTGATAAAGTTTAAAATGGCGGCGAAATTTACCTTTGTATGCTTGATAAAGCAAAGAAATCCCAACACCAATAACTATCAAACCTAAAACAAATACTAACCATCTTCCAAAAGGTTTATTGAGAAAATATATCGTCCAATCTTTGACTGAATCGCTATTGCTACTACTCGAACCAATAATTAGTTTTATAGATGTTACGGCTAAACTCAAGTAAGCGATCGCACTAACAGCATAGCCTAGACGCTTGACAATTCGTTTACCATTCATCTGTTGACTGGAATATTCGGGATCGAGAATAGTTTGCACAAAACGCCAAAGTGCATACCCAATCAGCCCAAGGGTAACGATACTGAGGAGAAATTTACCAAAAGGCTGGGTGACAATTGTTTCTAGCGCACCACTACTATCTGTAGTTTTGCCACCAGAACCAAATGCTGCCTGTGCTGCTAGTAAACCCACGATAAAATAAACAAGACCTTTTGCTGCATAGCCTAATCTTGCTAATTGCTCAACCCAAAGATGAGAAGCCGCTTCTCTAACTGGCTGTTTAACGTTTTCAGGAACTGGATCGCGTAGTGCCATATTTTTATCTATTCAGGTTAGGATTAAATTTTTTGAGCATAACTGAAATTTCATCCATTAAGAATGTATAGATTATGGCAATCTTTTGCATCCTCCCAAGTAAATAAATATGCAATAGTGCTGGTTAGTAATGCTTGTCTAATCTGATTTAATATTGCTGATAACTTGATAATTATCTTTTAGCTTTTACAAGCAGAAAAATTATCTTGGCGTACTTGGTGGTAGCCTGCGGCAAGCCGCTGCGCGTCTACATTTAATATTCTGTGCATCTTCATATAGAGTTAGTATTAGAGAAAACTTTGCTATTTACTAAGATTAGGCAATTCGAGTTACCTGCTGATTCACGCGGGGACGGCCAAAGCGCTCCCAAGCACTTCCTCCTCGCAGAAATAGTTCTAAGAAGCGTAATGGTGTTGACTCACCAACTGACCAACCGGAACTACCAGGGGCAAAGGCTAAAGTTCCTTGAGGCACCTTGAAGCTGCCATCAGAATACACTGCGTCACTGACCACATCTCCAATACGGATGACAATTTTGCTTTGAGGCTGCAAGTTAAGCGTATGCGCCGGAATAGTGGTTTTAATGTTGCCATAGCCATCGATCCAAGCAATTCGATCTGGTGGAATATCTGGAATTTGCTCGTTGTTTAAGCGATCGCCCAAAAGGCTAAAATCTTCACCCATGATGGCCGCGGCTGCGACAGGAAACACATCCCGCGAGCGAAACTGCGAACCACCACGAGAAACGTTGACAGCTCGCAATTCCTGGGTATGGCCTTTGATAAACGAGAGAGTGTAGCCTGCAAAGACACCCACTACTTTTACACCATTGGATAAAAGGGCATAGGTTAGTCCTTCTCCTTCATTGTCTCGACGGGCTTCGGGATCGTCCTGACGAGGCGCACAATTGTGATAAATCAGCCGTTCGCCTGGGCCTGGGTTAAGTCCCAATTGAGCAATCCAGAAACCTGTCGCTAAGGTACTGAATGGCGGAACCGAAAGTAAATGAATTTGAGCATGGGGAAAAGCAAGGAGGAGGCGTTGTGTAACTTCAGTAAATGCTGGATCTCCTGTACCGTAGTCTGCAATAACGCAAATAAACATTTTGCCCCTCCTCTTAATGAGTAGTAAAATAATTGCGAATCAATGCTCAGGCAGTAGTATTCAAACGCATTTGTTAACTTGCCTCATCAGCAGTCTAAATGTAATTTCGACTCAAGAGCAAGATTTCTGCACTACATTGACCGCAAGTTTTTAGATTGGCATCAAAGGGGACATGGCGAAAGTCGTTGAGTTGGCGATCGCTTGGTCTTCGAGCGTCAAGATTGCTAAATTCTGTTAGCGCAGCGGGGCGTAGCCCATTCTGTATTCTTCTTCAACTATTCGATCTGTTCGATAGCTTCGCTAACATCTGTGAGGGTGTTATAGTCCCTGTAAGGTAATTTCTTTAAAGCCCGAAGCACTTTCTCATCAAAGCCTTTTTCTTCGGCATTTTTAATCAAATCTTTCTTGCTGATTGGATATTCAACTTCATTCAAGCTTTTATTTAGCTGCGCTAAGTTTAGTGTACTCATCATGCTAATTCTCCTTAATAGCCGAAGTTGTGTACTAATTCAGCAGATAAAAATCATCCGATTTGAAGTTGGAGATTTGAAATTACAGCGTATTCCAGGTAAGTTCTGTATCTCACTTATTTGCAATGTGCTGTAATTCTAGAGATAAATCTGCTTGCTCTTACCCTTAAGACACGATCGATTGGTTAGTCAATTCAAAAGGTTGATACTTGTTGTAGTCAACTATACTCTCTATTGTTAAACACTTTGCCCGCATCATACTAATGATAGATTTTGAGCCTAAAGCGATCGCTGCGCTCCCATTTCACAAAATACATGATACAAATGATTAATCTCTAATTCTTTCCCCTGCGGCTGTTTCTATCAATTTTTAAGTAAAACTTAAGATTCAATTGCTTTTAGTTAAAGATGCTAAAAATATCAAGTAAAGTACTAGATTTTAAACACTAAGTAGATAAAGTAAAAACAAGTTTCTCGGCTCAAAAACTCCATTTGACTGTTAAAACTGCGATAGCGGGTAGTAGGTGTGGGAGACGAATAGGCATCCATTCCTAAGTCTCGTGCCATTAATACGGCTCGCTTCATATGTAATGGATCGCTAACAATCAGAAACTTAGTCAATTGATGAGCATTCGCTACTTCCAAAGCATTTTTTAGATTCTGGTGAGTTGTGCGGGATTGAGTTTCGGTGAGAATATCAGCAGCTTTTACCTGTTGGGAGATCGCATAATTTTTTCCGACTATAGCTTCCGCTGATTCGTTACTCTCGCCAACTCCGCCAGTAAACATGATTGTCTTAACAAATCCATTTTTATATAAGTTGATGGCGTGGTTAATTCGCTCTCTGAAAACAGGAGATGGTTCTTCTCCCCAAACTGCTGCTCCTAAAACAATTGCTGCATCGGCTTTGATATTATTACTACTGTTGCCATATAAATAAATACTTGAAGCTGTAGATGCGATCGCCAGCAACAAGGCAGATATCAAAGCCACTGTAACCAAAACTAACCATTTTTTGGGAATTTTGTAATTGAGCATAAAAATTGTCTCGCGCAAAGAAAAGGCAGCGAAAAGAGTATTGCATTCGATTAGCGTACTCCGCGATCCAATCTAACGACTTGGTAGCCTATGAAGACTTAAACGTAAAAGAACTGGTGAGAAATCGACATCTAGCTAAATCTATCTCTGATGCTGGTTGGTACACTTTCCGCAGTTGGCTAGAATATTTTGGACATAAATATGGGAAGGTGACTGTTGCTGTACCTCCCCACAATACAAGTCAAAATTGTTCTAACTGTAGTGAGAAAGTAAAGAAATCCCTATCCACCAGAACACATGTCTGTCCTCATTGCGGATATGTGGAAGATAGAGATATCAATGCAGCAATCAACATTTTGAAATTAGGACTAACTACGGTGGGGCACACCGGAAGCTACGCTACAGGAGATTTGCCCTCTTGGGCGGTTGGGGTAACCCTGTCGTCTAACGGCGAGTCGTTGAATGTAGAATCCCCGTCTCTTTAGAGCGGGGAGTGTCAAACTCCCTAAGATATTGCTAAACGCAGTTAGGTGGCGAAAAATACAGCGATCGAGGAAAATATTTCAGGACTATCACTAGCATTAAATTAATAGGTAGTTATAATCCAAATGATTACAGCACACAAATAACTTGGTGTGCTTTCACCAAAAGAGCGTGAAAAGATCAGATAAAACCGAATTCCCCTCAGACTTGGGAGTTGGTTTACCAAAAAAAAGTGTAAATGATGACTTGAATGCTGTCGGCGGGCGCACGTTGACTCTGAAGTGGCATCTTGTATTACTCGTAGCAGGGGCTTTACTCCCAGTTGTACTTTTCGCTGTTGCTGTTGTATACAGACTCTCGCTCAACGAGCGTGCAGCATCAGAGCGCCGCTTGGTGCTAGCGGCACGCAATCTCACCCAAGATCTAGAGCGCGAAATCTCCAGCACAACCAGGACTCTCCAGGCACTGGCGGCCTCTGAGAGCCTTGACAAAGGCGATCTCAAAGCCTTTTACAATGAGGCACGGCGCACAGTACAAACGCAACCGACTTGGGTAAATGCGATCCTCTTAACGCCAGACGGAAAACAAATCGTAAACAGCAATTATCCCTTTGGTGCTTCACTACCAAAAGCCAATGAACCTGAAAGTCTACGACGTGTTGTCCAAACACATCAGCCGACAGTAGGCTATCTCGTCCCTGGAAGTTTGGAGCGGAAATTAGCATTCCCTGTCCGCGTTCCAGTAATGCGCTCAAACAAGCTACAGTATGTGCTAACTGCCGTTATGACTCCCCAAGGACTCGCTAGCGTTATCAAGACACAAACACCTGTTGATGGGGAGTGGACGCGTACTATTCTTGACGGGCGCGGTGTGGTTGTGGCCCGGACTCGCAATTCTCATCGCTTTGTGGGGAAGCCAGGTACTCCATCTTTTCTGAGACGAATTACTCAGGCTAGTGAGGGTGTCTACCAAGAAATCAATTTGGAGGGAGCGCCAGTCTACGTTGCCTTTAGGCGAGCCAATTTCTCTAACTGGACAACCGCTGTCCTCGTTCCTGTTGAGGCCATTGACAGTCCGCCTCGCCAGGCGATGTGGCTCGTTGTTGTCTCTGGCTTGGCGTTGCTTGCGATCAGTGGCGTGGGCGCCCTCGTCCTGTCGCGCTGGATTTCTCAGGGCATAGCCTCGGCTGCTTATGGCGCAGAAGCACTCGCCAAAGGTGAATATCCGCACATCACCCCCTCATCTATTAAAGAAGTAGCGTTGTTAGGCGAAGCTTTAAAATTTTCGGCTGGCCTTCTGCAAGAGCGCCAGCGAGAGCGGGACGAACACTTAAGGCAGGTTGAAACTGCGCGGGCTGAAGCAGAGGCGGCTAACCGTCTCAAGGACGAGTTCCTAATTACCGTCTCCCACGAACTCAAAACTCCTCTCAACGGCATCTTAGGCTGGGCCCAGTTGCTGCGTGGCGGGAAGCTCGACCAAGAAAAGACACAGCTGGCGATCGCTACCATCGAGCGCAACGCTAAAGCCCAGGCACAACTGGTAAATGACCTCCTCGATACGTCGCGGATCGTAATTGGCAAACTCCGCCTCGAACCACAGCCACTAAACTTAGCCACTTTAATTGTCAGTGCCGTCGATTCGGTGCGCCACGCCGCCGAAGTTAAAGACATCGATTTACAGCTACAACTCGCCAATGTGGAACCTGTTTTAGGAGACCCCAATCGGCTTCAGCAGGTAATATGGAACCTGCTCTCGAATGCGATTAAATTTACGCCCCAAGGTGGGCGGGTTGAAGTGCAGCTTCAGCAGGCTAACTCGCTTGTCGAGGCGATCGTGCGGGACACTGGTGTGGGTATCAAAGCAGAGTTTTTACCACACGTCTTTGAGCGCTTCCGCCAGGCCGACGGCTCAACTACAAGGGAGTTTGGCGGCTTGGGGCTAGGTCTGGCGATCGTGCGTCACTTAGTCGAGCTTCACGGTGGCACAGTGCAGGCCTACAGTGAAGGTAAAGGCAAAGGAGCAACTTTTAGTGTTAAACTTCCGGTGGCTGTTCGTCAGGAGAAGATTAGCTTCCTATCAAAGACACCTGTAGATAGTACCTCTTGGCGGATAAAAAACCTCTACGGGCTTGAGGGAGTCCGAGTGCTTGTAGTTGACGACGAACCCGACGCTAGAGATATTGTCAGAGCAGTACTCATGCAGCAAGGAGCAGAAGTACAAGCCTGTACTTGTGCAGCAGAGGCATTGCAACAAGTGTTCAGCTGGAAACCCACTATAATCCTTTGCGACATCGGTATGCCACAAGAGGACGGCTACGATTTTATCCGAAAAGTCAGGGACTGGGAAATTGAAGTCGGCGGTCAGATTCCCGCAGTAGCAGTCACAGCTTTTGCGCGGGAAGAAGATAAGCTCAAGGCGATCGCCTCTGGCTATCAAACACATTTTCCCAAACCCATTGAACCAACACAGTTGGCTGCTGTTGTCGCCACCCTAGTGGAGAAAATTCAGCCGTAAATAGTAACTTTGCACACTCTTAGGACTTACGTGCTGAAGCCAGTGGGGGAGCGGGGGAGGCAGGGGAGGCAGGGGGGCAGGGGGAGCAGGGGAGCAGAGGAGCAGAGGGGAAAGAATTTGTATCAGAATTTTAGTGAAATGGTATAAGACACAGAAGATTGATTTTTGCTCTTCGATGCAACTAAGGTGCAAGGTGATGCAACAAAGGTGCAAGGCAATGCAACAAAGGTGCAAGGCGATGCAACAAAGGTGCAAGGCGATGCAACAAAGGTGCAAGGTGATGCAACAAAGGTGCAAGGCGATGCAACAAAGATGCAAGGCGATGCAACAAAGGTGCAAGGCGATGCAACAAAGGTGTAATACCAATACGGTTCGGTTAAAGGGGAAAGGGAAAAGGGTAATTTCAAACCTTTTCCCTTTTCCCAGCCGACATCAGAGATGAAAAATGCTTATCCCAACCCTATTGGGTGTAATACCGTTTCACTTTAACAGCACTTATTCCTCATTACAAAAACGGCCTCCTGCCTCTTGCCTTTGTTAATGAACTAAATTCGGCCAATTCAGACATTGGTAGATTACAGTTAACAACGAAAGCTTACTCATTGGAAGTTATACATTAATGGGAATATTTATTGGTCTTTGTTATGACCTGAAAGCAGACTACCTTAAAGCTGGTTTTAGTGCTGATGAAGTGATGGAATTTGACGATGAAGAAACTATCATTGGGCTAGAAAATGCACTATTTGAGTTAGGCCATCAAGTCGAACGTATTGGAAATGGTAGAGAACTTGCTCTTAGGTTAGCAAAAGGCGATCGCTGGAATCTGGTTTTTAATATTGCTGAGGGTTTGAAAGGTCGTTCTCGCGAAGCACAAGTTCCAGCAGTCTGTGAATTATTCGCTCAACCTTACACCTTTTCCGATCCCCTTACCTGCGCCCTCACCTTAGATAAGGCACTAGCTAAAAGGATAATACGCGATCGCGGTTTGCCCACAGCCTCCTTTGAAGTCGTGAATTCCACCGCCCAAGCACAAGCCATATCCTTACCTTTGCCATTGTTCCTCAAGCCTGTCGCTGAGGGCAGTTCTAAAGGAATAACCGGGCGTTCCTTCGTTAAAGAACGCGAACAACTAGTAACGACCTACGAATTATTACGCAAACAATTCCAGCAGCCCGTACTAGTGGAAACCTTTCTTCCCGGTCGTGAATTAACTGTGGGTATTATTGGCAACGGTAGTAATTCGCGGGTAGTAGGTGTAATGGAAGTAATTTTTACAGACCAAGCAGAAACTTCTGCCTACACCACCCTCAACAAAGATGAATATTTGGAACGGGTAGCTTATCGTTTGCTCATCGACCCCGAACCACTGGCAGCACAGGCAAGACAGCTGGCGCTGGATGTTTACCATACTCTTGATTGCCGTGACGCCGCCCGCGTGGATATGCGCTGCGATGTTAATGGTGTGTTGCAGTTTCTGGAGATTAACCCATTGCCAGGACTTCACCATATCCGCTCAGACTTACCAATTATGGGACGTTTGGCTGGCGTGTCATACACAGAAATCATTGCCAGAATAGTTGAGTCTGCTTGGGGGAGGTATTGAGGGAGTAGGCAGGGGGGCAGGGGGGCAGGGGAGCGAGGGAGCAGGGGAGGCAGGGGAGGCAGGGGGGGGACAAGGAAGAGGAAGAACTTTTAACTCCTAACTCCTAACTCAACACTCCTGTTCTTGCTTTGTGCTGATATCGGTGGTCAAAAAATAAAAACGGCCGACTAAAAGTACTGCACCGATGAGCATTCCTAGTAATAAACCCAACCATAAACCTATGCCGCCCCAACCTAAATTAAATGCCATCAGGTAGCCGCCGCCTAGACCAACTACCCAGTACGCAAACATCGTAATTAATGTTGGCGTGCGGGTATCTTTTAAACCGATTAAAGCACCAGCAGCGATCGCTTGAATAGAATAAAATACTTGAACTATTGCTGCTACAGCTAAAAAATAAATTGCAGTCTGAACTATCTCGACATTCTCCAGATTATTGATGTCCAAATATATGCTCACAATGTTGTTGGGAAATAGCCAAAAAAGTGTTGCGACAATGCTCGTGAAAGCAGTAATAAGTGCTATACAAATAAATGCTGCTCTGTTTATACCTTTGAAATCGTTTTGTCCTTTCAATAATCCTACTCTCATGGTGATGGCATAAGAAATACCTATAGACACAGTTTCGACAAAACTTTCTGTCTCCATAGCAATTTCATGGGCTGCTAATTTATCTGTGCCAAACCACCCCATGAGTACAGCGATCGCAGTGAATACTCCAACTTCTGCTCCATACTGCAAACCCAAGTACCAGCCTGTTTGGAAGATATCTAAAAATATCTCTTTATCAAACTCAAACAGAGCGGAATTAAACTGGTATTCTTGAAAGTATTTATCCAAACAAATCCAACTAGCGGCGGCGATGAAATTCAGCCAAAAAATAAGCGTGCTTGCCCAACCAATACCAGCTAAACCAAGGGCTGGTAAACCAAATTTACCGAACATGAATATATAATTGGCAGCTGCATTCAATAATAACCCTACTACTGTAATTACTGTTAGGAATTGGGGGCGATTGAGAGCAGAGCTAACTTCTTTTAAGATACAAAAACCGAGTGCCGCAGGAAAACCCCAAACAATAGATTGTAAATATGTTTTAGCTAATAATACGTTGTTTTCTTCTTGACCAGTCAGCATCAGGATAAAATCAAAGTGCCAAATCATAAACATTACAGGGAAACATATAATTGCAGCTAACCAAATTCCCTGACTCGTAACACAGCTAATTTTATCTATTTTTCCTGCACCAAAAGCATTTGCAACAGTCGCGCCTACTGTTGAGAGAGTAGAACGACAAATGGAAGCTAGGGTGGAAAAGGTGACTGCACCTAAAGCACCAGCCGCTAAGGCTTGACTGTTAAGCAAGCCCATCATCACCCCATCCAGTAAAGGAATCCCTGCTTCCAAGATTTGAGTGATTACTAAAGGAACTGCTAATTGTAAGCAAGCTTGGATTTCTAATATGAACTCTGATTTAAGTTCTTTTGAGGTTAACTCCATTCCGGTATAAACACTAAGTAGGGCTATAAAAAGTTTACCTTATTATGTTAAGAAGAGTTAAGCTAAACAACCGAAATAAATTTTACAGCAGGCAACCGGCAATAGGCAATATGTAAAGAAAGCCTCTGGATGTAAGGGTTTTGGGAGCATCTAAACAGAATTAATTACATACACTATTTGTCTGTTCCCTGTTTTCCTAATGAAGAACCGTAAAGATACATTAAATAAAATTGCCAAATCAGATAATTTATACTTACGTCGATAGCGACGCAATTAGAGAAATTGTACGATCGACTCAAACAGTATTTAGGGGAGAGGTGAGATGAGCGAGCGCAAAATTGGCCGCCAAAAAACAGCTACATCAACTTCTACAAATTCGTCGCTTGTCTCACCAGGTATTCCAACATTGGCTAACCCAACGCGGGGTTTTGGCTCCCAAATAAACACTGCTCCATCAGAAAAAGTAAATGAGGTAGTAACCGACTCGCAAGAGACAGAATCTGCGGACGAACAATTATTAGAAGCAGAATCTAGCAAACAAAAGCTCCCTAGTCATGACATTAGTCGCATATCGCTGCGATCGCAAACACGATTCAGCCAAGGCGCAAACAATACCCCAGAGAATGCAGTCGTCCAAGGCTATGGCATGGAAGATACATCCTACGGAGTAGAAGTTGTATCTCCTAGCGGCGGACAACATCTACCAGAACCTGTACAACAAAAGATGCAGATGTCTTTAGGCACGGATTTTTCCGATGTCCGAATTCATACTGATGGACAGGCAGAAAAGCTTGGGTCTCAGGCTTTTGCCTCTGGTAATAATTTACATTTTGCTCAAGGCAAGTACGACCCTAACAGCGAATCTGGTCAAGCTTTAATTGGACATGAATTAACCCATGTAGTTCAACAGCGCCAAGGGCGAGTGAATGCACCAAATGTGTCTGGAGGGGGAAATGCCACAGTTGTGCAAGACGAGGCTTTGGAAGCAGAAGCTGATAAACTGGGCGATCGCGCAGCACGTAATTCTGATGCAGACAAAGAGCAATCTATTCAAGCGAAGGAAATAGAAGGAACTGTCAGCAACTCAATCCAGCAAAAGCCGATTGTACAAAATGTTCCACTTATCGGCGGTGTAGTTGCTTGGGGTTCGACTTTGACATCACAAGCAGCCGCAGAAGCAGCAACCGTAGCAGCAGCAGTGGTTCAAGCTGGTCAAGCTGCTGCACAGGCTGGAGGTGCGATCGCTCCCGGACAAAGCGGCGTGCAAAGCGTTCAGCTAGATAACGGATATATGTCACCTGTAGATAAACAAAAACTACAGTTGATTGTCCAGTATAGAATCATTAACGCCTATGTTGAACAGTGGAAACGACAGCATCCTGATGTACCTCTAGCCCCAGGAACTTCAGGAACCACCCCAGCACCAGCCCCAACAGCTCCAGGAACTACCCCAGCCCCAGCTGCACCAACTTCAGGAACCACTCCAGCCCCAGCCCCAACAACTCCAGGAACCACTCCAGCCCCAGCCCCAACAACTCCAGGAACCGCTCCAGCCCCAGCAACTCCAGAAACATCACCTAACGCCCCTGGTGGCACCATAGATGCAGCAATTTTGGATGCTGTAAAAGCAAAAGTTCAGTTAGAGATTGAAACACTATTCAATACAAACCAAAAAACACAAACGACAGTAGAGTTTATCTGGTCAGACAGTGGAGATCACACCGCAGATTTAGTTGGTACAGTTGGAGCGGTTGAGTTTACCAATATGAGAGGAACTTTTATCAAAGAAACTCTGCAACTGAGTGCTGATGCGGCTCAAATTCCCAACTTAAGTCCGCCAAACATGGGTCAAGAAATGGATGTGAGACAATTTAGAGGCGGAAGTATGCGTAAGGGTTCTTCAATGTCCATTGGTTACGGTGATGCCCTATCTATCAATTTGACAGGTAGCGGCCCGACAATAGACCATGCGGGGAATGATGGACATGGAATACATATTTACAGCACAGACTGGAATTGGGATGACAACACAACACAAGGCGATTTTCCTCTGAAAATTCTGCCAGATGGAACACCTGTTTTTGAATCCGCAAAATGGAGAGGCACACCGGATGATTTTTCTTACCTCTAGGCTAGATTTCCCTGCCAAAAAATTTCCTCAAGGACTTGGTTTGTTAGCTGGAATTCGATTGAGTGAAAATTCGACACTCAACAATTCTGTATAACTACAGTAGATCGGTCTCAAATCATTAAGTTGATGGCGATCGCAACAAAACAAATTGCTATGATGTGTCTTAAATAATATGCCCTAGCTCAGGTATTAATGGAGGAAGGGTAAGATGAGCGATATCTATCGACAAGCCGCTAAACGGCTGGGCACGCTGCAACACAAAAAATCAACCGCATCAGATTCGACGAATTCTTCCCTTGCCTCGCCAAATGTTCCGACGCTGGCGAACCCAATACGCAGCTTTGGTTTGCAAATAAATACTGCGCCTGAAACACTAACTGAGCGATCGGTCGATTTTGCACAAGCCCAACCAGAACAAGACCAATTATTGCAAGCTAAACCAGAAGCCGTCAAACAATCACCCTTGACTCACGACATTAGTCGAATATCCTTGCATCGCCCACAGGCAAAACTCACCGTTGGCGAACCAGATGATCGATACGAGCAGCAAGCCAATACAGTTGCCGATCGGGTTATGCGAATGGTTATACCTGAGCCAAAAATCGGACAGGGTGGCATCGGTTTACAAGATGCATCCACTCAAGAAGAGGTGCAAACCAAACCTTTAGCAGCTGGCATAACTCCTCTACTGCAACGGGAGGCAATGCTAGAAGAAGATGAAGAAGATGAGGAAGAGGAAGAATTGCAAACTAAACTACATACATCTATTCAAAGAAAGGCTTCAGAACAAGAGGCATCGCCACAACTCGCTACCGATGGAGGCTTCCAAGTTGGAGAAGACTTTGAAAGCCGGCTAAATAGTAGTGAAAGTGGAGGTAGTCCCTTATCGAATGAGGTGCGCTCCTTTATGGAACCCCGGTTTGGCACTGATTTCAGTCAAGTACGGGTACATACAGGCAGCCAAGCAATTCAGATGAATCGGGATTTGAATGCCCAAGCATTTACCTACAAGCAAAACATTTTCTTTGGTGCGGGTAAGTCACCAGGTAATGATGCCTTAACTGCTCATGAATTGACTCATGTAGTGCAGCAAACAGGTGCAGCCCAGAGAAAATTAATTCAACGGGCAATTAACCCCACATACAATGTTACTAACGGCTTGTTTAAAGTGAATGCCACAACAGGTGGATCGAACTTACCTATCACCATTGGATTTGAACCCTCAGTCACTGCTCCCTACTCCAACCAAATTGGACTGATTCAGATTGTGCGTCTGACAGATGCAGCCGGCGCAAATATCGAACCTCAGTCTTTACCTGCTGCTCGCGGTGCTAGTTTACGTACCACCGCTGATGCCACCACAGGAGTTGAGGGCGGATATTTCACAGATGTACTGCACAATGATGCACCTGCCCACGGTGGTACAGGAACCGATGCCCCAGCCAGAAGTGCTTTGCCTGCCCAGTATCCCTTTGGCAACGGCCCAGCCCAACCAAATCCTGCCACTCCTGGACTTTCGCGACCCTCTTCCAGTGGCGCAGGCGGAGCCATTATCGGTTACAAACGCTCCAACGATCCCAGCGATATCAAAGCGGCAGAACTAACTGATGCACCTGGATACCCAACAGTCAACCCAGCTAACCCGGATCTTAACTTTGATTTTGAGACAGTAGCCAAGGGCGAAGACACCATGACGACTTATGGTTCCCTTCATTGGAACTTCCAGATCCGGTCTGGGGTGGTTCAGAATGAAAACGCATCAGTACAGGAAGGACAATCAGCCACTTTTGATGCGGCTTTGGAGAAACATCGAGATTTCTACGTTCACGAGCCAGTCATTTTTTACTTTGATTTTGACAGCGATGTATTGAGTGCCACCGAAACAGCCAAGATTGATACATTCTTGGATTATCTGCGGCGATTCCCTGATGTCCAAGTCACTCCCGAAGGCTTCGCTGACAGGCGTGGTGGTGCTTCTCAGCACAACTTAGATTTATCTTTAAGCAGAGCCAACGCCGTCGCAGATGCTCTGCGTGCTAAGGGTGTACCTGAAGCTCAGATTAGTCCTGTGACTATAGGCTCTGGAGCAACTGAAGACTTCACTCCTGATGCCACTACGAACCAAGATGCAGAAGCAAATCGTCGCGGCAATCGTCGGGTGGTTTTGAGCTTTAAGCACGTGCCAGCAGCAGCACCAGCCGCAGGAGGAGGGGCGACACCGTGAAGTGGAGAATGGCAGGAATATTCGTGACAGTTTTGATACTGCTTATTGGAGGAAATTTGTACATGAATAATCAAGATGCTACCGCTACACCGATGGAGCAAATTAAAACACGGCTCTATTCCACAGACCAAGATACTAGCGGTTTGGCTTTGGCAGAATTAATCCGCTTAGGCAAAAAAGCTACTCCTGTTTTGTTGGAAGCCTTGAGTCATTCTAACCCCCGCACCCGTCGTTTGGCGGCTGAGGGATTGGCGGAAATTGCCGACCCTAGCACTGCCGATGCCTTGTTCCAAGCTACCCATGACAGTAATCCAGAAGTACGTGCCCGTGCTGCCACTGCTTTACATAAATTAGGCGATAAACGCTCATTGAAGGCTTTGGTCGCCACCCTTGATGATTATCCAGATATTCTGCACAATCCCTACACAGCTTCGATGTATCCTCTCATGCAAGGGGGCAAAGATGTCCTGCCTTTGGTAGTTCCTCTGCTGCAATCACCCGATGATTTGACTCGCCAACGGGCTTTTTTAATTGTTAAGGCTGTAGTCACTAAGCTACCCCAAGGGCAGGACTGGAATCAGTTGTGGCAGAGTTTGGGAAGTTACGATCCCGCAGCACCGCAGGCAGAACGCGACAAAGCCGCCAAACAATGGGAGGCTTGGTTGACAAAGGTTTGAGATGCGTCGTAGCGTGGCAAGGCTTAAATAGTGCATTAGGAGTAGGTTGGGTTGAGCAACGCGAAACCCAACATAGATATTCGTGTTGGGTTTGACTTAGTTCAACCCAACCTACAATTTTATTGTGGGATGGGTGTCCTCACCCGTCTGGGCGGGCAGGATGCCATTGGTGTCAATCTAAGCTCAAACGCTTATCACACAGACGTTTTGCCCCACCCCCAACCCCTCCCCGATGCCTTGGGGAGGGGAGATTTTGCGTCAGCAAAGCCGGGGTGGGGTAACGCGGATCTTGATGGTAAGTGAGTAGAACTCGCTGATCACGTTTTCATCAGGGTTTCACGTTAAGTTGACACCAATGGCAGGATGCCCATCCCACAAGAGTTTACTAATGCACTCAGGACTTACGCACAGCTAACGGAAAATCGAACCACAGAGGCGCAGAGGTCACGGAGAAATGAGAGTTTGACAAATATTTTGCGTAAGTCCTAGCACTATTTTAGCCTTGACACGCCAGTAGGTTTAAATAAAGAAGGAAGTTTAAATTGATGCAGGAGGATTGATGAGCGAGGGCATGAGGCTTGAGAAGCAGAAAACACTAATATCAAGTTGGAGCAATCCATCACTAAGTTCACCGGATATTCCGACGCTGGCGAATCCAGTACGTGGGTTTGGTTTACAACCAGACGTAATTCAGAAGTCATCAAATCTGCAACAAGCGCAGTCTCAAAGCGAACAATTATTAGACCAAGATACTTCGATAAAAGAGCCTCTGGTACACGACATCAGTCGAATATCATTGCGTCAGCCAGAAGCCGATGGAATGGCACAAAGGGTGAATTTACACTCCTCTAGGACACTAGCTCCCAACATCATTCAACGCAACTCAGACGCAGCCCAAAACTACACCCCTCCTGCCGCGAACGCAACGATGCCGAGCTTTCGCAACAACCATACGCCTAATAACTTCGATGTTAATACTGCACTGAATATTCATGCTATTCGCGGCAATATCCCCCGCAGCACGATTATATACATGACAAACGACGAAGCACGCGAAGAAATTGAGGGATATTTGCTGGGACTGAGTGACAATGACAGTGATAATCTATTAAATTTTAATGTAGCAAACTTTACATTTGTTACGGCTCAGCAGTATTCTTTCATCGAAACTAGTCTTGATTCCCAAGGTACGCCCCAGTTCGCCAGAGCAGAAGTCGGCAACGTCAGGATACGAACTCAATGGAACAATAATGCTGGATACTATCAAATTTACCACTGCGACGGAGCTGTGTAATATCAGCAGATACTCCGCGAACAGGCGATCGCTCCAAACATTAAAAAAGCACTACTTATAAGTCTTCAACAAAGCTCTTGACTTATTTTTGTCTAAGAGGTAGTTTATCAATATTGTTTTAATACAGTAAATGTATCAATATACAGTAGTTTAAAAAAGAAGTCAGGATTCAGAAATCAAAATTCAGTATGAATTACACTCCGAGTGGCGGTGAGGTTCTAAATCTGTATTCTGCGTTCTCCTTTAACTAAATTATTTTGATTAAAGGTTAGTATGTCTTGATTTTTAATCAGGGCATTAATCTTTATAAGCTTTATATAGTAAGTATTTGAGCAGAAGTTAGTTTTAATTTTGATGTGTTTGATTGAGAGTAAATACCACCTGATGCAAGCGTTGTAAAAGCTTGTAGTAATTTTGCATGTTGTTGGTGAAAAGTGTAGGCGTAGCCCCACGAGGGGTATTTTTTAGCATGTCCAAGCTAGGAAAAAGTTTTTTAAGATTATTGTTCGCAACAGGAATGGCGATCGCACTTTTATTCATCATTCCTCCCGCTGCCGCTACCGAAAATCCCTGTCCCCAAGGAATGGTACTGATTCCAGCAGGGACATTCACAATGGGGTCAGATAACTCTGGTTTTGTCGAAGAGCGATCGGCTTTTGATGTTAAAGTTAGTTCCTTTTGTATCGATAAATATGAAGTGACAAATGCACAATTTACGGCATTTGTCAAAGCAACAGGGTATGTAACAGTTGCAGAACGGCATTTATCCAAAGAACAGTTTCCCGATTTAACAGACGAGCAGAGATTACCGGGTTCTTTGGTTTTTGAGATAGCAAAGCCAGGAGCAAAGCAGCTGAGTTGGTGGCATTGGACAACTGGGGCGAATTGGCGGCATCCCTTCGGCCCTGAAAGTGCCATCGCTGGCAAAGAAAACTACCCAGTCGTTCATATTGCCTATGAAGATGCCGCAGCTTACGCCCGATGGGCAAGGAAATCCTTACCTAGCGAAGCTCAATGGGAATACGCTGCGCGTGGTGGGTTAGAGGGCGCAACTTATACATGGGGCGAGCAATATTCTGAGAAAAAAGCCAATACATGGCAAGGGATCTTTCCCTTTTTCAACACCAAAAGCGATGGTTACGTAGGTATCGCCCCGGTTGGTTCCTTCCCTGCCAACGGTTACGGCCTTTACGACATGGCGGGTAATGTCTGGGAATTAACCTCAGATTTGTTTGGTGTAGGGCATAACCACAAAAACCATAGCGTCGATCCCACAGGGCCAGAACTAAGCTTTGACCCCAAAAAACCCACAGAAAACATCCTACACACCATCAAAGGAGGCTCTTATCTCTGTGCGCCTAACTATTGCAGCCGCTTCCGTCCGGCTGCACGAGAATCTCAAGCCCCCGATACCGGAACTACCCATATCGGATTTCGCTTAGTTAAGAGCTTGAATCAAGTCCTACCAATTACCAATTAGTTTATGTTGCATTTACTTTGGCGATCGCTCATTGTATCTCTCGCCATCATCATACTGACGGTTAGTAGCCCTGCCCTTGCAGCCACATCGAAAGTTTTACCAATTCCCGAACCAGAATTCAAGGGCAAAATTGGCATCACCTACAAAGACTCAAAACCAGATTTTCCCCAACCAATAACCGCCCCAGCCAAAGCGCCCAACGTTCTACTAGTAATACTAGATGATGTTGGCTTTGGGCAAGCCAGTACCTTTGGCGGCCCGGTGGAAACTCCTAACTTGACTCGCCTAGCCGATACAGGATTGCGTTACAACCAATTCCACACCACAGCCCTTTGTTCGCCTACTAGGGCAGCACTGTTAACTGGACGCAATCACCATTCAGTGAATACAGGAGTCGTTGAGGAATTGGCTACAGGTTATCCTGGCTACACAACGATTTTGCCCAAGAGTGCTGCCACCGTCGCCGAAGTGCTGCGACAAAATGGCTATAACACGGCTGCTTTCGGTAAATGGCACAACACACCAGACTTTGAAACCAGTGCCGCCGGGCCATTCGATCGCTGGCCTACAGGATTAGGATTTGAGTACTTTTACGGCTTCCTTGGTGGCGATACTAATCAGTGGAGTCCGGCGTTGGTAGAAAATACTAAACGAGTTGAAAAACCAGCCAATAACCCCGATTACCACCTGACACCTGATTTAGTAGACCATGCGATCGCCTGGATTCGCAATCAACAATCCATTGCTCCTGACAAACCCTTTTTCACCTATCTCGCCACCGGCGCCACCCATGCACCCCACCACGCCCCCAAAGCTTGGATTGATAAGTACAAAGGCAAATTTGACCAAGGGTGGGATAAATTGCGCGAAGAAATCTTTGCCCGCCAAAAACAACTGGGCGTAATTCCTGCCAGTGCCCAACTCACACCCCGCCCCCAAGAACTGCCAGCTTGGGATTCCCTTTCGGCAGAGCAAAAGAAACTCTCTGCCCACATGGCAGAAGTATTTGCTGGATTTCTAGCGCATACAGATTATGAAATTGGACGGTTAATTGATGCAGTTGACCAACTTGGCGAACTAGACAACACCTTAGTCATCTACATCGTGGGAGATAATGGTGCGAGTGCAGAAGGCGGTTTAACAGGTACCGTCAACGAGTTGAAATTCTTCAACGGCGTACCCGAAAATCTGCCACAACTGCTTGCTTCCTATGATGACTTGGGCAGCCCCAAGACATTCAACCATTTTCCAGCGGCTTGGGCATGGGGAGTTAGCACTCCCTTCCAATGGACAAAGCAAATCGCCTCCCACTTTGGTGGCACTCGCAACCCCTTGGTAATTTCTTGGGGTGAGGGCATTAAAGACCAAGGTGGAATCCGCAGCCAATTCCATCACGTAATTGATATTGCACCCACCATTTTAGAAGTAACGGGAATTACTGCTCCCAAAGAAGTGAATGGCGTCAAGCAACAACCAATCGAAGGTACTAGCCTAGTCTATAGCTTCGATAATCCTGATGCTCCCTCCACCCGTGAAACCCAGTACTTCGAGATGTTGGGCAACCGAGCCATTTACGATCGCGGTTGGGTAGCGGCGGCTCGTCATGGTCGCTTGCCTTGGGAACGTACTGTAAAAGGCGACTTTGATACAGATAAGTGGGAACTGTACAACATTGCAGAAGATTTCAGCGAAGCCAACAACCTGGCCGAGGAAAATCCAGACAAGCTAGAAAAACTGCAAAAGCTGTTCTTCAAAGAAGCCCGCGAACACCAAGTCTTACCATTAGACGATCGCGTTCTAGATCGGTTTGATGTCAAAATTCGTCCCAGTCTCAACGCCGGACGCACAAACTTTACTTATTATCCTGGTGTATTTGGCATCCCAGAAGGTAGCGCCCCAAACCTGAAAAACAGATCCTTCAGCATTACAGCTAATGTAGAAATTCCCGAAACTGGGGCAGAAGGTATCCTCTTAACCCAAGGCGGACGTTTTGCTGGTTGGAGCTTTTTCCTTGAAGATGGCAAGCCCACATATATCTACAACTATGCAAATGCCGTTCGCTACATCATTCAATCAAGAGAAAAATTGCCTGCGGGTAAATCGACATTAAGGTTCGACTTTGATTATGACGGTGGAATAGGTGCAGGCGGAACCGGCAAATTATTCATCAATCAACAACAGGTAGCCGAAGGTCGAATCGAAAAAACCATCGCTTTTCGTTTAGCCCTAGACGAAACCTTTGATGTCGCTAGAGACACAGGTACTCCCGTCGTTGACACCTACCAAGTACCCTTCGCCTTTACTGGTAACTTACAGCAAGTCAGTCTTGAGTTGAAGTAATGGGGACTGGAGGCTGGGGGCTGGGGAAATGGGGAGATGGGGAGATGGGGAGATGGGGAGATGGGGAGATGGGGAGATGGGGAGAAAGAGAATAACTTCTCAGTCAACCGTCAACAGTCAACAGCCAACAGTTAACAACCAACAATCAACAAAATCATGAATGAAATTTTGGTAGTTCTCGATAAATTAGCACTTCTCACATTCATTGTTTTCACTATGTTGGGTGCGGGTTTACGCCTAACCGTACAAGAGATTTGGGAACCACTCCGCAACGGCCGTCTTGTTATCTTGTCTCTGCTGACAAATTTTGTGTTGGTGCCGCTTTTTGTCTATCTGCTGCTGCAAGTAGTACATCTGAGCGAACCCCTTAGAGATGGTTTACTGATTATGGCAGTAGCATCAGGCCCGCCAGCTTTGCCAAAACTCGCTCATATAGTCAAGGGCAATATTGCTTTTTCTGTGGGGTTAATGATGTTGCTAATGTTGGGCACAATCGTTTACATGCCGATTGTATTGCCGTTAGTGGTGGAAGGGGTGCAAATCAACTCTTGGGAGATTGCGAAACCGTTGTTATTGATGATGGTTAGTCCATTGGTAATTGGGCTATTTATTAAAGCTAAATTTAGTGCGATCGCAGTAAATCTTCAACCAATTTTGTTCAAATTATCTAATGCTGGATTGCTTTTAGGTCTAGTAGTTAGATTAGTAGTTCATACTAACGATATCATTGCCTTATTAAAAACAGGTGCAATCTTTGTTTGTGCTGTATTTATTCTCTTCTCTTTTAGCGTAGGTTATCTTTTAGGCGGCCCTGGTGTTGATACCCAAAGAGTGTTAGGAGTCGGAACGGCTCAACGCAATTTTGCCGCAGCATTATTAGTGGGTACAAGCAATTTTGAAGATCCCAGCGTGGTGAGCATCATCATGGTGACGAGTATATTAATGATGGTTACAGTTCTCATTCTTGGGCCGAGGTTCATAGAAATAGACCAGCCAACTAATGCAGAGATAAAACAGGTAGAGGTTTAACTAATTATTAATTACTAATTATTGGTGGAATACCACGTCAAAATCTAGTGTTGACAGACGCTCGAAGACTCGCTAACGCTGCGCTAACGTAACGTAAGTTCGATGAACCTCTCCCCAACCCCTCTCCGAGGCGGAGAGGGGCAGAAATATTTTTAGTTTCCAACGAAAAAATTAGGGTTTTAAAGCCTCTCTCTCTGTGGGGGAGAGGAATGGAAGTGGGGTTTTTAGAGCCGTCGAACTCACGTTAACGTAACGGAGACCCCAAGACGGCAAGCGGACTCACCTGTTGCCCGTTAAGAGTTCCCTTTCATTAACGGACAGATGATATCCAAGTAGCAGCTTAACAATTGCAAACTGGCGCAGACTTTAATAGGTGCGATCGCATTGGGTATCGACCGGCCTAGTTGGTTGTAGCTTTTTGTCGCAGCTTCTGTTTGCGGCGCATCCCCAGACCCAAGCCAGCCACTGCCACTGTGCCCAACATAGTCATAGGTTCAGGGACTACTGCAACTTTTGTATAAAAAACTGAGCCAAAAATAGGATCGGTGTTTGGATCGGTTCTCGAAAAAACTAGAAAGTCTTCGCCAGAGACCTGGTAACTTAAATCACTTAAAGGATTTTTATCGTTAAATAAAAAGTCTAGTCCTATGGTGTCAGTACCTGTTATAAAAGTAGTCGGGAACACAACGGGAAAATCTGGAAAATTGACATCATCTGTATTGTTGTAAACAATTGATTCACCATCAAAACTAAAAGATAATGACTGAACTTTAGCTGTCGGGATAGGATCGTTGTTAAAAGTAGTATCATCGTAGCTAAAGCTGCCCTGCCCTGTAAAGGTAGGACTTTCAACTCTAAAATTGTAATTGATAATAGCAGCTTGGGCAGGAGAGACAACTAAAACTGCGCCAGAACTTAGCAATAATGCTGTAGCAATGTTTTTGACTTTTACACCAGCATTGCTCAACTTATTGAGAGCTTGAAATCTAATCATAAAAACCAACGTTCCTTAATAAAAAAGATTTCTGATAGATATACCAATATTGAAATGCGCTCAGTATTTATTGTTTGCCAGCAGCCTTGCTGGCAATTTAAACCACGAAGAGTGATTTTACATACATACTAGTGTTGCATGTTTAACTCTGATAGTTTCACTGATTTAGTTAAATTCACATAATATAATCAATAATTTTATACTAACTTTCTTGAAAGAAGGCAGAAGGCAGTCCCAATGAAAAAATTTTGATCGCCATGTATGTAACAGGACTTACGCAATAAGTCTCTGAAACTCTTATTTCTCCGTGCCACGCCAGTTGCTACCCTGCGGGAAGCCGCTTTGCGTCTACGATTTTCCGTTACCTGTGCGTAAGTCCTGTGTAAGTAGGGCTTACCCGTTCCCCATTGGTGTCAACTTCAGCTAAAACTCTTGCCCCACAAGCGTTTTACCCCACCCCCAACCCCTCCCCAAGGCATCGGGGAGGGGAAGTTTTGCGTCAGCAAAGCTGGGGTGGGGTAACGCAGATCTTGATGGTAAGTGAGTAGAACTCGCCGATGGCGTTTTGACCAAGGTTTCACGTTAAGTTGACACCAATGCCTGTTGCCAGTTCCCCGTTGCCTACTTATTGGTATTACCACTGACCGGAATTATCTTCTTGTTGTAAACCAATTAATTGTCGCCGCTTCCAAGCATAGTGAAGAATATTAATTCCCAGTTCTTGAGCTGTACGAATGGTTAATCGGGGTAAAGCCAAATCTCTATCCAATCCCCAGGCACTTGCTAAATCACCAATTACTAAAATAATTCCTCCACCCATTAAAAGTTTAATTTGCTGTTGATTAACCAATGGCAACGCAGCAAATAAAAAAGGTTTTGTTCTTAAGGGATGACTCCGTTGCAATTCTTCTAAAGGTCTTAAAGGACTCTCTAATTGTTGTGCTAATGCTTGAGTACTTTCAATCAAAGCGTTACCATTTGTTGGTGCATCAACTAGAAGTACGCCACCTAAATTTAAGTAATTTTTTAGTGATTCAAATTCGAGACTATTTAAAGATAAGGCTTGTCCGCCAGTGAGATAAAGTAGATCGTAATCTTGGATATTTTCTGATAAAGAAACCTGACCTGGTTCATCAGCCCCCCGCAAATTCGGATATAAGGGTTCTACTGCTTGTAACAAGTATGAAAGGCTGAAAAAATTACGCGCACATTCTGGATCGCTATGATTTGCTTGTGCGATCGCTACAAGTGCTTGGGGACGCATTTGTGCTTGGCGGCGATAACGCAAATCAATGTTGTTATATCCAGGAAAAAACGCATCCGCAGGTTGGGTAATGTCAGTATGTCCTGGTTGCAGCAGGATTCTACATATTTCGATTTCTGAGGTGATTGGCGTCGAGTTTCTTTGGTCAATTCGATACGTTTCTTGAACAATATCTCTTTGCTGGGCGCGTCGCAATTCATCAGGGTCTACATAGCTGACTACTAAGTAGATCATGATTGGTTCTGATGTTGCTACTTCTATATCAATGGGAAAGTCATAGGAGTTGGGTACAACAATTAAATTTCCTGCTAAATCAATGGCGATACCGGGTTGAATTTGTACCCAACGTCCATCTCGATATCTGGCTTCTACTTGGCTTGGTGCAGGAATATGTCGCACGCCTAAACCGCAGACAATTCCTGGTTGATTTAAACTTTGATATTGGGCATTTTGCCGCAGACGATGATAATCGTGGGCTGCTCGCCAGCGTTCGGCATTGATTAGTAATCCGTCTGTGGCTTGCAGGCGCTCAAAGGATTTGATTGGTGGGGGTGGGAAGGGGTGGGACATAATAATTCAAAATTCAAAACTTGTACTGAGCGTAGCCGAAGTATTCAAAATTAAGAAAAGCTGACGCAGAGGCGCAGAGGTGCAAAGAGAATATTGAGTTTTTATAGTTTTTAATTATGAGGATTTTCGATGGTTAGTTCGTAGGTGCAAAAAGCGGGTTTTTCTTGTTCGATGATTCTTTGAATTAGTTGTTCGTTGATGATGCCGCTAGAAATGTTGGAACGCAAGCGAACTACAAAATGATATGGTTGTCCGCCTGCTAAAACTGCACTTCCGAGTTGTGCGTCTCCGATAATGAAACTGGGGCCGAAAGGTTCTGTAATACTAATATGTTTATCTGCTTCATTAGGTAAATGTTCGTCTAGAGGTAAGCCTGTATAAAGATGTAAATAAAGACGTAATCCTTTACGAGTTCCTCGCCACCGATAAAGTTCTACTGCACGACGAATTAAACGGCGCTGTTGCTGGAGATCCCAGACGGAATCGACTTGCCAAGCAACCCAATGAGCCATAAAGGGTAGTAGTGCTTGCGGTGCTGTCAGGGGGTCGAGGTTTGCCCACATGACGTTATAACTATCAATTATTGGTTGAAAAGCTTGCTCAAATATTTTCATGAAGCGACCAATAAAGTCTACTTCACGATACAAAATTGGCAAGAATTCCATGTAGGCTGTGTAGGGACGGATGTATAAATCAAAATATTCGCTTCTGTGGATTTGTTCGTTGTCTGTACCTTGGTCGATGTGTAGAGTAACTAAGCTGCGAAAATTAAGAGTTAGTTTATCTTTTTTTCCTGGTTTTATGGCTTCCCGATCTTCAAAAAATGTTTCAGGAATAGAAAAGTAGAGGACTGCATCCATTTGTCCGCGAGGTGGAATCTCGCTACCTTCTGTACCAATTTGACACCACTCACTCGGAAAGTTTCCCTCAACGCTGAAGTTTACCCGCAAAGGACGCGCTTCTAAGTTTTGCACTTGGACAACCATCTCACTTGGGTGTCCGGGATGCAAGAGTAAACTACGTCCTGCTGCATCAGCGTTTTCCTCATTGGCAAAGGTTAAGCCCCCTACAGGTAAAGCTTCGGGAATTTGCATTGGGGTTAATTGAATCCGTACAGCCGGACTAAAGCGACTTTGAACCATAGGATTGGGGATTGGGGGGATGGGGAGATGGGGAGATGGGGAGAAAAACCAATGACAAATGACAAATGACTAATGACCAATGACCAATGACCAATGACAAATCACCGATTAATGATTTGGATGTCGTGACTTGAACGCAGATTTGTATCAGCCCAAGAACAGATCAAACCTTCTGGGCCTGGGTCAACTAATTGTTCTGGTGATGATTGTCGTCTCCAAGTTTCTCCTTGTTTGCGGATGGGAAAGAGTAAAACGGGGCCTAAATGACGCACACCTGGGGTTTGTTGCAGTAAGGCGACAATATCTGATGTATAAACGGGTCGTCCAAATGGCCAACCTTGACCATCGAGTCCTCCGGTTAATGGATTTAAATATTTATACAGTACTACTCTTAAATTGCGGCGAATTTCTTCTCTGGCGTAAGGGTTATCGTAGGTGGGTTCTAGGGCAATTTCTGTCTGTACGGAAACACCTACGTAATTTGGTTCTTGGAGTTCTATTTGTACTCCTAATAAGCGTCTTTCATCTAAGTAGCTCAAGATTTGGTCTTGCAGTGCGCGACTCAGACCAAATTCTTCTGGTGTCATGCCATCACCTTGAGCGATCGCATCTGTGTTGGCAAAGGGCACTACTACTAAACTAACTATACCTGCCTGTCTGCGTGAATTCGCTGGCAAACACCGGACGCGGGCGATCGCTCCTCTGCCTGCTTGTTGGGTTAAAACTTCAAAATCTTCGGCAGTGACGGCGCGATCGCGGGTGCGGAGAATCCGCGGCGCTTTCATCACAGCTTGTTCTAGCGACTCTGCGTCTGCACCATTCATTGCTGGGATGAGGTTGATTACGCTGTCAACGTATGGGTATGCAGACTTTAAAAACTGAATTGCGCCGGCTTGTACATTGCCCTCTCTACCGCCTCCTGTGCGATATGCTACTATTCTAATCTCTGCACCACGGGGAGGAATCGCCCCATACTGATGTTGAGACTGTCTGTTTTCTAGAGTACTGAGTTGCACAAATGTGTCGTCTAACCGTGGTTGCTGAATCTTGCTTCGCACTTGTGTTTGCTGTTTGAGTTGGCTGGGTTCCCGAATCAACGGGCCAAATTGCACTTCACCCGTGAGGGAATCAATGGTGTAATGAAAGTGATGCGGCGCAGAATCAGCAAAATCTCTCACCTCAGTCCATCTTTGAGGCAAACCATTAGCAGGAGTCACTAAAATATACTCGTTTTCTTTGCGGTCTAAAATTGGTGAGCTTTGTAACTGGAAACTTTGACCGGGTGTACCATCGCTAATTCCCAAGCGTTCATCGAGAATCAGCGTACTATGACTGGCTCTGACTGTACCGCCAATTGACCGTATTGCTAAACTAGTAATTCGTGGCGGACGATTGTAACCTGATTGATTGGTTTCTGTGATGGTAAAGCTACAACGCAGCCAGCGACCCCGGTAGGAAGTAAAGTTAGCTACAGGCCAAATTTGCGGGAGATGCAAACGCACCTCTCCACCTTGAGCCGGGTTTCCACCTTGTTGAGCCATTTCATAAAAGCTGAAGCCGCGAGTTTTATCATCTGATTCTTTTAATAAAACTGGTTGCCAATTTTCTCCATCCCAGGCTTCCCATTTGCGGGGTGGTTGATTGGGGTTAATCCCAGCCGGGGTGGCCGCAGCTCCTTGGAAAACAATTTCTAAGACGTTAGCATCTAAAGAATCGTCAGAATTAATCGCTAAATAAAAACAGTTACCAGGCTGGGGTTCCTCTTCAAAAATTGCCTGTTCGTTACCTGTCCAGTAACCGTCAGGTTGACGAGTCCAGGAACTTGTGACTCTCTCTCGCAGAGATTGGGGAATATCTTCGGTGGTTTGGGCGGTTAAAAAGTGCTGTATTCTGGGTTTGCCGATGACTAGCGGCAAATCTGTGCTAAAAGTAATAGATTCTGTGGTTTCAGTTTGAATAGTTGAGGCTTCTAATCCTGCGGGAATTGTATAAGCTTCGGGTAATTCGGCGCTTAAATAAAAAGTTAATTCTGTGTATGCTGGCGCGGGAGGCTGGAGACGAATGCCCAGTAATTCCAGAAAAGCCACATAATTTTTTCGGGGTACTTGGTTAAATCTGAGCAACATTTGGTCAGTTAACCAAGCAAATAACTCAATGAGCGTAATTCCTGGGTCGCTGAGATTGTGGTCTGTCCATTCGGGACAGTAGCGCGGAATACGCATTATACATTCATCCACTAAGTCATCGAAAGCGCGATCGTCTAAGTTGGAAGAAGGTAATTTTGGTAAAAAGTCAAAGTTCATACCAATTTAAAAAAAGAATGTTACAGATAAACCCTTTTGTAGAGACGCGATTCATCGCGTCTTCTTTCTGAAATTTTTAATTTTTAATACTTCGGCTACGCTCAGTACAAGTTTTTAATTTTTAATTGTTCTCACGCTCCCTCCCCAGCTGAAACCAAATAAAAAGGATAAACAAAGCTGTAAATATCGTGACCCTCTTTCAGTCGATAATTAATGGTGATATCTACTCTGCCCCGTACAGGGTCGGGTTCGGTGAGAACTTCATCGACAATAATGCGTGGTTCCCAAACTTCCAAAGCTTCCAAAACGTAAATCCGAATTCGCAGCAGAGTATCGGTATTCAAAGGTGCAAACGCCAACTCTGACAAGCGCGAACCAAAAGTAGGGCGATAAACCCGCTCCCCTACTCCAGTGCGGAGGATAATCCAAATAGATTCTTTAACTTTTTGTTCTTCACGGCTAAGCTGTATTCCACCTTGCACGTTCAAGCGCAATGGATAAGCCCAACCTGTTCCCAAATAGGCTCGCTCACGACCATAAACCATATCTGGCACTTAGACAGCTCTGACAATGTATATCTTCAAAGATATCGGCACAAAAGGGTAAAGCCTATTCGCCAAAGGTCGAGGATGGGGAAAATATACACGAAATCTTGGTAGAGACGTAGCAGTGCTACGTCTCTACGTCTCTACTATGTGTTTAATGGTAAACTGCCATTGGTTTTGCGATCGCTGTAGCTTGACTCAATCTCCAAGATCTGCGTTAACTTTTGGCGTTGTCTAAATAATCCCACTAACAACCTCCATGAAAAATTTAGCTCTACTATCTGCCACAGCTATTGTTGCTATATCTGGATTAGTTTTCGGCACAACACAAGCCGCCTCTGCTTTAAATTGGAACTGGAATTATTCTGGTATTGGCGTAACCGCCAGTGGTACTTTCACTACTAATGACACTCCCGACGATTTGGGTTTTTACCAGATTTTAGGAATTACTGGTACGCGAAATGGTGAAACAATTACTGGCCTTCAAACTACCGGAACTCCAATACCAGGAAACGAACCTTTTGAGGTTGATAATTTAATTAGTCTTAATGCTCAGCAGTTAACGGGTGATGGTTTCGGATATTCCACTTCTGGGGGAAATTTTTCTAGTCCCTTTTTCGCTAGTTTTTTGCCGATACCAAGTTATTTAGAGGTTTTTTCTGCGCCTCCATTCATACCAGGTTTTGAAAATTTAGGGCCGGAAGATAGTGAGTTAGCCATTAATTTTTCTGCAACTATAGTTACCGTCCCTGAACCCGCTTCTATTGTTAGTTTACTCGCCTTCGGTACTTTGGGTATTGTTTCAGCATTCAAGCGCAAAAAATCATCCAAATTCACTGGCAAGAATCTCGAAAAAGTGATTTAGCTAATAGCAACTGTCTAAATACAAAAGATAATTTACGCAAAACTAAACCCCTCTCAGTTTGTAGCTGGAAGGGCTTTTTATTAACATTGTTACTTCAGCTATTATTAGACCTATTGCAAAAGTGCTTTTTGCACTTTTGTGGGAAAAGGGAAAATAACAAACCTTTCCCCCTTTCCCCTTCCCCTTTTCCCGACTTCTGCAAGAAGTCTACTGTCTAAATTGGGCTGCTGTGATTGTCTGTGGCTGTCCAGTTTGGATCTGTCTAAATAAGAAATTCTGGTAATTTCCATCTTTTTCGGCATATTGATATACTTCATATCTTAAGCCGTCTAATTTTCCATCTTTTACGAGTTTGTTCCAGTCATTACCATTGACTCTGATAACAGCAGTTGGCGTACAGACATCATATTTCACATCTGTGGTGACAACTCCTTTATACCAACCAATCGTTGGAGCTTGTTGTGTAAACCAGCCTGATTCAATAGTAGCAGATCCCTGATTCAGAACGTTTTCGCAACTTTCTGCTGCTTGTGCTTGTCCCTGTCCTATGGAGAAAGTCAAGCAAAGTACGAGTAGTAAAGCCGTAATGAGTTTTTTCATAAGTTTTAGACTTTTACCAATCTAGAGGGCGAATAACATCACATTCGCAGCTTAACAAGAATCAGATATTATTCCCAGTAAGAAAAGTAAGAAAAGTAAGCTATTTTTCATTCAATAAAAATCTAAAACTAGAAAGTTAAATTGGATGAGTTTATCTAATTATCCAGAATAAAACCTTGACAAAAAAACAGAATAAGCTTCTTATTTTTTACCAAATACTTAAAGAATTTACTAAATTTTATGACTATCGTGTAAATTCAGTCTAGAGGTAGTTATATCTTTTTCAGCAAGTCTTAATTCAAGCGAATGATTGCACCTCTAACTGTAATGTTACCGTTAGCGCTTATGTCTATATTGCCAACAGCATCTAATGACAAATTACCTGTTGATTTTACAGAAACAGATTTACCTGCGTCGTTCATTTTGATTTGATGACCGCCTGTGGTTTCAATGGAAATCGATTTACTTCTATCGTCCATTTTGATTGTATGACCGTCTGCGGTTTTAATTTCGATATGGCGATCGCTATCATTAAGATACATTTTGTGACCAGCTTTAGTTTCGACGCGAATACCTGTTTTACTGCTAGCTTTATCTTCTTCAACAAACTGTAAAACATGCCCAACACGAGTTTTAATAGTGCGTAATCTCACACCGCTGGTAACTGAATCATCTACTTTTTCCGGCGGTGCGTCTTTACCATTCCAGACGCCACCAATGACGTAGGGACGGTGAATATCGCCATGTTCAAAGCCTACTAATACTTCATCGTTGACTTCTGGTAAACAGTCGAAACCTCTGTTTGGCCCTGCTCCCACAGCTACAACTCTCGCCCAGTCGCTTTCATGGTCTTCGGTCATGGTGGGGAACTTGACTTTTACTCTACCCCATTTCTCTGGGTCTTTGTTATTAGTCACAATTCCGACTAATAAAGTCTCAGATGGCTGTAAATGTTTTTTTGTCGATAGAGTTGTGAATAAGTTACCAGCACGTAAGCCGCGGACGCTGAAATCAGTTTCATAAACTCGCCCATTGTAAAAGTGGCGTGTTTCTGTGACATAATATTGGCCGCTATAGCGATCGCCTAAATCTTGCAAACGAACTACCCGCCTCGGTCGAATTTCCGGATTACCGAATGCTTTACCATCTGCATAAACAAATTCTCCTCCCAATTCATCACATAAAGCCTGAGCCATTAATTCTGCTTGTTTTTTAGTAGCAACAGGTTTATCTACAACAATCATTTTGGGAGCTTTAAGATTGCGAAATGTACCACTAGTACTACTTCCTAGCTTATTACCTGTTTCAGTCATTTGCTTTTCTTTGTTGGCTGTTGAGCTAATCAATCGTTTTTGGCTATAGTCCCAACCACGTACCTCCACAGAACTCACTTGCTCTGCACTGGTGACACGGGTACTAAATTTACTAATATCAACTAGCCATTTCAAATCTAAAGACGCCTGACTTTCTGGCTTGCAAAAATTTATCTTGTCTTCTGTAATAAATAAATCAAAACCAATCCGCGCGGCTCTTTCTTGCAAAAACTCCATATTGGTTTGATTTTCTTGAAATACATACTTATGGACTTCGCTAGTTTCGTCTATTTTTCCAACATTTATACCTACTTCTTTAGCTATCTTTTTTACGATATTGCTATCAGTCGTATTTAAAAAAGAGCGATTATAACGGCCTCTGTGAAGACGATGGGAAAAATCATAACCACGAACAATTATATTAGCTTCCGATTTTTCATTGAAATGAACTTCGAGGCCTGTGACCTCACCTTGAACAAGGATTTTTGTTTTTTCATTTCTAAAATTCTGGTCTTGAGTAGTACTCGATTTGAAACCTAAAGTTACTTTCTTACCAATTTTAAAAACCTGTTCGTGTCGCCAAGGTTGATTTTGCGATCGGTCAGATGTCGGAATATAGCTATTATGTATTACCAGGGTAAACATTGCTGGTAAATGCACACTTTCTTCCACAGTCATTTGCAGCAAATCTTTGAGTAATTCAGGAGACGCAGGTTGCCCTTCTATCTCAACTAAAGGATCGCTTAAATAAAGGTTGGCGTTAGGCATAATCTTCAATTTTTCTATATTAGATATTGTACTGAAATCGGTAAATTTTTAGGATATAGAATTCAGAATTCAGAATAAATTTAGCGAATTGCTATAACCATGTTTAAAACATTATCGTGTTTTTGATTTCGACTTCAAATTCCCAACTCCGAACTCCGAACTCCGAACTCCGAACTACGTTTTCGCAACTTTCGGATCTGCTTTGCGGTTTTTTCCTTTAGATTGAGATTCTTTTCCCCCAGGAAGGTTATTTTTATCAACTTCTTGCAAGTCTATATCTACCATTGCTCTAACTGGTGTACCATCACTTAGAAACATATTTAATGTGTAAGTTAATTTTGTAATTACACAATAAAAATACTCATTTCCCCATGTTAGTATGTAAACAGGCGGACGTTTATCACGCGCTCCTTTAATTGTTTCTACGCCTTTCTTAATCTTATCTACATACTTTTTCATCACTGATTCTTTAGTTTCATAAGTATCAAATAACAACTGTTTGAGTGAAAACGTATAAGGTTTAACTCCAGAAAAATTCACCTTTGGCAAAAGTTCCGTACCTCTATTACCATCATTGCTTTTCCACTCAACAGACCGACTAAAACTAATTTCTGTAGGATTAAACATGAATTCAATATCGTCAGATTCACCGTTATAAGCTACAAGTTTGGCTTTTTCAAGTTGTGGTTTCCGCTTCTGGGTAACAATAATTGCTGGGGTTGCCATTTGATTATTTCTCCTCGATTTATTGGATAAAATTTACCAAGATAAACGACCTAGATAACCGCCATGACGTTCTCGTTCAATTTCTAAACGTTGGCGTAACCTACTATAAATTTCGCGGGCTAAAGCTTCAAGATCGGCCGTATCATCTTTGTTCTCTTCTTCACCTTTTGCAGAAGTGCTTTCTACTGTTTCGCTTACTGACTCTCTATTTCCAGATGCGGGTGCAGTGACTTCTCCACCATCAGCAAAACCTCTAGGCGCAGCATGGTGTTTCGCAAACATTTGTGATGATTCTGATGATGTATAAACATGAGAAAATTCAGAATTTTGACTATTATATTCTCCACTGCTAACGAAGCTTGCGAATTCATCTTCATCATTATTGCTATTGAATAATTCTTGCAAACTTGACCATTGGTAAGGCGTATCTGATCTTTGCGAATGTGTATTAGCGGTAGAATTTGTTTTTCTAAAAATTAGGGGAGGTGATGAATATTGGGGTGAAGTAACGGGTGAATCAGTCGTTTTATTTTCAACAGTATTAAACTGTGGAGAATTGAGTATTGAAAGTTTCTGTTTTCCAACATTCAACCCCAAGGAAGAAGGAATTAAAGAATTAGATTCTTGAGATTTGAGTTGTAATGAAGTGTCTGTAAAAGAATCGACTTTAGTCGAATGTGGAGAAGTTATTTTGTGTGATTCTTTGGCGTTGGGTGTCTCTAAACTTGGAACAATAATATCGTCAGGTGTCCCACCGCTGTTGATGTGTTGTAGTAAAGGGAGATTTTTTTGTGCATCCCTGGTATTAATGACAAACTCTCCAGGTGTCAGCATTGCAGGTACGGTATCTGACGGTGCTATGTGCTGATTATTTTCAAGGCGAGAGTCTGTTACTTTACCACCAGTAGCATAACCTTTAGGTGCTGCTAAATTTTGAATGGAGTTGTTTTGCTCAAATTGAGGTGGTGTGCTTGACTGATTTGGTAAAAAAGTTGGTTTTTCTGGGATATCTTGATACTCTGGTGTATAAATTGCAGAGTTTTCAGGATTGGCGATCGCACCTAACAATTCTGACTCTACTATTTCTTGATTATCAACTATTTTTCGGAAAATACTCGATGTTTCTTCAACATTTGATGACACATCCCTCACTTTTGCAACTTCACCAATCTCAGGTAATATGTTGTTAACTTTTGGTGATTCAATCATTTTAGGTGATATGTTGCTAACTACTGGCGATTCACTAATCTCAGGCAATATATTGCTAACTATGGGTGGTTCAATAATTTCAGGCGATATATTACTAAATTTTTGTGTTTCACCAATTTCAGGCAATATATTGCTAACTATTGGTGGTTCAATAATTTCAGGCGATATATTACTAAATTTTTGTATTTCACCAATTTCACGTAATATATTGCTAATTATTGGTGGTTCAATAATTTCAGGCGATATATTACTAAATTTTTGTGTTTCACCAATTTCAGGTAATATATTGCTAACTATTGGTGGTCGATCTATTTCATCTAGTGGCAAATTAAGCTGACTTTCTATAGACTCGTTGGTATTACTCTCAAGATTATTGTCACGTTGTAGTGAAATTACATTTATTGGGAAATCTGAGACATTAACCGCTACAGTAGATTGTGATTCTAAATTTGCTAACTGTTCATTGCTATCAGAATCGCTCAAAAAATTAGATGTATCTTCAATGTAGCCTGAAGCAGGTGTTAATTGAATCGGTGCAGATACTAAAGACTCACTTGTAAAACTATCAATTTCTTGTTCTAGTGCAATAGGACTTTTTTTTATATCTGAGACAGGCGGTAGGGTAGCACTGCTATGAGTCTCTAAGGTATTTTCAACACTAGGCGAAGTAATTGCATAATCATCAAGGAGAAAATTACTTGTGTCAAAATTAGTAATATAATTTTCTGAAATTAAATCTGGCTCAATTGCTGTAATTTCCTCAAAATCATTATTTGAATTTAGTGCTGCTTCGGTTGGTGGATCATTGGAGATTACCGATATTTCTTTTTTTTGAATTACATTTCTCAAAGAAGCGGTATTTTTATCCTCAACTTCAGAAGAAAATTCATGTATTTGAATAACTTGTTGTAGTGGCGTTGGGCTAACTGAGATATTTGGGATATCACCTTTTTGCAATGATTGAGTAGTTTCAATATCTTGTTGTATTAGCGTTGGGCTAACTAAGATATCTGAGATATTAGCTTTTTGCGATGATTGAGTAGTTTGAATATCTTGTTGTATTAGCGTTGGGCTAACTGAGATATCTGAGATATCACCTTTTTGCGATGATTGAGTAGTTTCAATATCTTGTTGTATTAGCGTTGGGTTAACTAAGATATTTGGGATATTAGCTTTTTGCGATGATTGAGTAGTTTCAATATCTTGTTGTATTAGCGTTGGACTTACTTCTGAAGTTTCAGTGACTAGTTGTTGATTGTTGGTAAAATTAATAGGCGAGGTAAATGTTTTTCCAATATTATTAGACAAAGGAAATTCTCTAGGCGAATTCTCTGATAATTGACTTGTGTTTTCGCCTAATTTATTATTTTGTTGTAAGGGCGCAATTATTTCTGAAGTAGACTGTTCTGTATTGGGTAAACTAGATAACAAATCAGAAACTACTTGCGGTTCTTCGTTAGCTATGTTCCTAAACAAAGTTGGCTGTTCTTGAACATTATACCAAGTAGATGACGTGATACTAGGCGTAATATTGTTAACAGAATTATTATCAATTGTAGTATTATCTAAAGCAGTATCTTGTTGTGATGTGAGAGCATTGTCTTCACTCAGAGGCGTAGAAGTAAAGAGAGGATCGGGACTTTGAGATTTTAATAGATGAAATTCATTCTTTGTTTGGGGAATACTTGAATTAGCATCAGGAGATAAAGCATCGTTTGATGCTCTAAAGATATCCTGATTAGGATTAATAGCAATATTGGTTTCATCAGCAGCTTGTACAACATTCTTAGCCGCAGATGATTTAGTTGATTTTTTATTTGGAGATTTTGTTTTGGCTTTTTGTGGAGATTTGTTGGTTTGTTTTGATTTAGATTTAGTTTGACTTTTATTTTTACTTTGCTTTTGAATATTTAATTCTCCTGAGGCATCATTAATTATATTATTCTCACTTATACTAGATTGTATTTCTGGAATATTGTTTGTTGCTATTTCAGTAGAATTAAAATTATTATTTTCCTGTGAATCGATTGGTTGAAAAGGGTCAAAATCAATAAATGGAAATTTAACATCGATATCTGGATTATCCCAACTATCCCAGCCGATTACTGATTGTATCGATGGTTCTGCTTCACGAGATAATAAAAATTGAGAAGATGTGACTAATGGCGATCTTGTTTGTATGGGGCTGAGTAAATTACTGCGCGAATGCAGAAAGTCAGACTCTTTTCTAAATATGAGTCTGGGAGTATTAGATAAAGATGATATTACACCCAGTGGATGAATATTGTTTGTTAATAGCGGTTTGATGATTTGCATAGCTATAGTTGAAAAATTGCAAATTAACTAGAAACGAAATATCCTGTTTTTTCATTTCGTTCTACAGAATTACCTCCTCCCGTAGTTCTGGCAACTTTTAAGCCTTCATACGCTAAAGTTAATTCTTCAATAGCAACGGCTTTGCCATCGGCTTGGAGTGTAGGTGTTTTCCAAGTTACTGGAATAGCACCAATCAAAGTCCAACTCATCATCGTTTCGCCAGATTGATTAAAAATCAGAATATTGACATTCCGTCGGGATGTTCTCTTTTGTTCGTCAAAAACTGCATTTATCCAATTCCAAAAACCAGGATGGTCGGTAACTCCGCGTTTAAGAGTTATGTCTGCAAATTCTGTATGACCTAAATAAATTCTTTGCTGGTCGTTGACCCCACCTTCTTGAAAAACGTTTTTCTTAATTTGAACGCTTAAGCCAGTACATTCACTGAAAGATGCAGCAATAGAACTATCTATTTCTACATAAAAACGATTACTAGTAACATAATTTAATTCGTGAGTAACTTTGCCGTTATTACCATTTCCAGCCATTAAAACCACCTTTGAGAACTATAATTACCGATTCTTTCGCGCTGCGATCGCAAATCATCTTGCAAAAGTTTATACACATGCTCTGTAAGTTCGTTCAGCAACAGTGAATCGTTGAGGTATTTACTCGCAGTTTGAGCTACTTTGCTGGCATCAGAAGTCACTGAAACCCCGGCGTATCCAGCACTACCACCAACGTCTCCATTAAATGTGAAAAAAGTTTGTTCCTGATATGAGTCCATAAATAAAAAAACTCTTCCTAAATCAAGGCTAAAGGTAGTGCATCAGAATCAAAAGTAGCCAAAAGTCGAATTAGTCATTGGTCATTAGTCATTAGTCATTGGTCATTAGCGTTCTGACCAATGCCCTATGCCCCATGCCCTATGCCCAATAAAAGCTGGTCAGTTGTGTTACAAGTGCGATCGCTGTACTCTAGATTTTAATATCAGCAAAATATTCATTTACTAACTGGTTGGGCATTAGAAAAAAATGAAAGAACGCATCATTGAGCCCAAAAAAACTACCGCAGATTCGTTCTCAATACCTGCACTCAGACAATCAATACCTGGTTTTGGTTCAGAGTCCTCTGGTGCTTCATCCCAACCAGCGGTAGATAACCCTCTAGTACACGACATTAGTCGAATACCGCTACGTCGTCCCCAAACCAAACTCACGGTTAATCAGCCAGGAGATATTTACGAGCAACAAGCTGATACAGTCGCCCAGAAGGTTGTGGGAAGATTGGAACAAGTTGGAAATGGTCTATCTATCCAGCGCCAACAAATGCCACAAGAGGAAAAATTACAAATGAAACCTCTGGCAAATTCCATCACGCCTTTGATGCAACGACAAGAAATACCAGAGGAAGAAGAAGAATTACAAATGAAATCTCTGGATAATAGCATACTGCAACGAGAGTCTGCACCAGAGGAAGAGGAGGAAGAAGAATTACAAATGAAATCTCTGGACAATAGTACGCTGCAACGAGAGTCTGCACCAGAGGAAGAGGAAGAGGAAGAAGAATTACAAATGTCGTCAATGGTGCAGCGTCAGGCGAAAGCTGGGATGGCTGCTAGCCCAAACTTGGAAGCGTCCATCAACCAAGCAAAGGGGAAGGGACAGCCGATGGCTGACGATATCCGTTTCCAGATGGAACAGACCTTTGGCGCTGATTTCAGTGGAGTGAAGGTTCACACCGATAGTCAATCAGATGAGTTGAATCAGTCAATTCAGGCCCGGGCTTTCACTACTGGAGAGGATGTGTTCTTTCGACAGGGGGAATATAATCCTGGGAGTCGAGGCGGACAGGAATTATTGGCCCATGAGTTAACTCACGTTGTGCAGCAGAGTGGGGGGATGGTGGAGCGATCGGAGTATTCCTCAATACTGCACAATTCACCTCCGACGCAACAAACCAACTCACAACAGATGGGGGAAATCCAGAGGAAGCCAGTGAAAGCAGAAGGGAAAAATGATGCGACCCATATAGACGATGTAACGGGTGTGGAGTTGCGGCAGGTTAGTGGTGGGGTGTTTATGGTTCTCAATGGTCGGCTGAAGGGAATGGAGGTGCGATATGACTTTGATGAAAAATATTACTACACTGAAGATGAGGACTATAACCAAACACCAGTAGAGTTGGGAGAAGGAGGAGCGAAGAAAGAGAAGGAGGAAGAGAAAGTCGAGCTAGTCGATCCGAACATTTTCGATCTGAGAGCCGATCTCCAAGAGTATAGGACAGTCAGTTCAATGGAGAGCCTAAAAGAAATACTAACGGAAAAGGCAAAAAATCAAGAGTTGAGACGTTTCGAGAGGGATCGGGCCCAAGATACGTTGGAAAGGGTTACTAACCTTGGCGAATCAAGTGCTGACTCATGGCCGCCGCTGGAAGTATCTGGAACAGACGTTATTCAAGGAAACCACCGAATTTTAGTGGCGATAATTCGCAAAGAGAAGATAAAGGTCAAGAGATAAAGGTCTACAGAAACATCTGCGTAGAACACAACTGAGTGCGATCGCCCGATCTTCTAGCGACTGTCTTAAAGGTCAAGCGATCGCCTATCTTGTAGTGGCGTGGCACAGTTCATACGTGTCAACTTAAGCTCAAACACTCAATTTACCGTGGTTTTAGATCCCCCAACCCCTGATAAATTGGGGGCAAAAGACTCTAGTTCCCCCCAATTTATCGGGGGGTTAGGGGGGATCGAAAATCTAGTGCATTACTTCCCTGCTATCCTTCCCGTTGATCGCCGTAAACCAGATGGAGGAAGGGAGAGGATTAAAGTCACCAACACTTGCTTCTATTCAGGTGTTTGGTTCAGCGATAGATGAAGATGAATTCTCCGACAGCAGAACAAATAGCGTTGATTAGAATTTCCCTGGAAGGTAAAAGAATGCGTTACCCAGATAGATACAAGCAGGAAGAGTTACTAGCTTGGCATTTGGTGAAAATGAAACTTGAACAGATAATAGCATTACTCGGTAGGTAATCTCTCAATTGACGGCATCCCATTACAGCATTCCTTAATGGGGTGCTTTTATTATGTTTTAGTATTTTTTTGCTGCTTCAAGATCTTTTTATTACCGAAACTAACGAAATTTTTGCTTGCGTACCATTTAAAGTACTTATCCTGACGTTGCAAAAAAGCAATAAACTGTTACAACATCAAACGATGTAGAATTTTTGTTGAATTCAACGAGCATCTACAGTTTCATTTCATCGTCATAAGGTACTCAGCATGACTGCAATCACCCCAAAGGCTTCTTCTGCGCTTCCCAATTTTTCTGAAGGAATTCAATATTTTGGCGAAGCACTACCAGATTTTGAAACTTATGGTGCCACCCCTGCGATAGAATCGGGCAATGTAGCGATCGCATCTCCTACCGATGCAGCAGCAGTATACCAAACTTTACTCGCTGCCGATGCCCTACGCTATCTAACTTTACAAATTACTGGTAGTAAAGCCTCTGGACATCCCGGCGGATTTGCCAGCCAAGCGGAAGCTTACGCATCTCTTGTCATGCTGGGACACAAGAACATTATCACCGAAGTCGGACACCACGCCCCCGGATTTTATAGTGCCATGTTCTTGGATCGCTCGTTAGAGGATATGGGAATTTATACAGTCCAACAATTGCGCGATCGCTTCCGCGAAAAGCACGGTCTTTTAGGACACCTTTCTGGTTATATACCTGGTATTCTCGCACCTGCCGGGCCTTTGGGACAAGGACAACACTTTGCCTTAGCTGCTGCAAAACTGCACAAAGATAAGTTATTCCCCTTTACAGTTGGCGATGGCGGATTGGGTGAGCCTTATATTGTAAGTGCGATCGCACACTTCCATACTGCTTATCCTACTGTCACCAATTTCTTGCCGATACTGGTGTGGAATGGTTACAGCCAAGAACATCACAGCATGGTTTCTCTCAAAACCAACGCAGAAATGCAAGCATATTGGCGAGGTAACGGTTTTGAGGAAGTGGTGTTAGTGGATGCAAAAGATTTCGACGATCGAAACCAACCAGGCGATTACATTGATAGTACCGCTTTTTCCTTTGAAAAGCGCCTAGCATTTACCCAAGCAGTACTTGAGGGTGTAGATAAAGCAGCGCGATCGGCATTGGGTGGCAAGCTTACTGTTTTTATTATTAAACAACTTAAAGGTGCAGGAGTCCACGCCCGCGGTGCAAAATCTCACAATCTTTATCCTAAAGATACGCTGGATGCACCGCATATTGTCACTGCATTGCAGACTCGCGCTTTACCTGCCGAAGCTTGGCAATTAGTCAGAACAAACGCTGAACGCGCAGGTGGAGGCCCCGCAGCCAAAACAGTAGTCACAGAATTTGAATTACCATTGCCAGAATTAGGCGAATTACCTTTAGAAGAATATGCAGTAGGTGGCGAACCAAAAGTTTCGACAACTGCAATGGGAAGATTGGTAGGAATAGTTGGACAAAAAGATAAAAATTTCCTTGTCACCAACGCCGACGGTAACGAAGCATCGGGAATTGCTAACATCAACCAAGCATTAAAAATTATCCACCCAACAACCGACGATTTATATAACCAAGCGCCAAACGGACAAGTTTACGAACCTTTGAGTGAAGATGCTTGTGCGGGTTTAGCAGCTGGTTTGTCGTTAATGGGTGCGAGAACTTTGTGGTGTTCTTACGAATCTTTTGCCATCAACGGATTACCAATTTGGCAAACTGTCACCCAAGCAATGGCAGAATTGCGCCGTCAAACTCCTTCGACTATTACTTTATTCACAGCAGGCGCATTAGAGCAAGGGCGTAACGGTTGGACTCACCAACGTCCGGAAATTGAAGCTTACTTTGCTTCGCTAATGCGAAATGGAAATGTTTTTCCATTATTTCCTCCCGATGCTAACAGTATCCAAGTTTGTTATGACTGGGCATTGCAAACTAAAAATAAGGGAATTGTAATTACTGCAAGTAAATCACCATTGCCAATTCGCATTACTTTAGAACAAAGTCGCCAAGGCTTACAAGATGGCGCAGTGGTGTTGCATGAAGTCCCTGGCGATAAACAAGTTGTATTCGCTGTCATTGGCGATATGACATTAATGCCAGTATTTGAAGCCGCTACTTTCTTAGAAAATGAAGGTATTGGTGCGAAGATAGTTTCTGTGATTAACCCCAGACGTTTATATCGTCTTTATGATACTGCTTGGGATACCTGTTCGGAACCCGATGGCGATTTCTTGGATGATGCGAAATTTTCCGCATTATTTGATGGCGATGCGCTAATTGCTGTGACAGGTGGTGCGCCGGCGATGCTGGAACCAATTTTGTTACGCAGTACAGCCAAGCGCGATACTTTTGCCTGGAAACGTGGCGAAACTACAGCTAGTGCTGGTGAGTTGATGGCCTTTAATGGATTGACTGCTGAAGCTTTGACAAAAAGAGCGATCGAGTTAGTGCATTAAAGGTGCGTAGGCGTAGCCAGCCGTAGGCATCGCTTTTCATTTTACCGCAAATATACGTATAGGTATGCTGAGAAATTGCGTCAATGCGTATATTTGCGTTTTTCTATTTAAAGAACAGTAAGAAATATATAGGATTCATATTTGATTTATGAAAAATCAAATTGGCTAGAAGCTTGCCATACAAAGGTTTGTTTCTCAGTATACTTAATAATATTCAAGTATGATTCCTATAGATACAGTGATATTGGTTACAATGGTTTCATAATAAAGGTTTTTTAATAAATGATAGAAATTAGTTTTTCAAATTCTTGGTAATCAAAGAATTGTTGCTTTTTAGAATATTGACCACACATCTTGTAATAAATTTTGTTATCTCCTATGGCAAATAAATATCCATCTATTGCAGATAACTGATTTTTAAGTTTAAAAACTATTGTATGATTAGTATATTCGCCATACTTCTTAATAAGATAAATAAAATTTTCAATATTTCCATTTTGAGCATTTTCAAATTCTAATAAATCACAATCAATACTGCTGATTGACTGTAATAGCAATTCTTCTATCTCTGTCAAATTGTTCAAATAATATATTTGAAACTGATTATCCTTTTTTATAAAACTAATAATTTCATGATAATTATACAAAATCCCAATATTACAGCCAGAATTTGTTAAATATCTTTGTATCTGATTATAGTGATTTTGTAAGTTCACATCTTCTCTTTTTACTTCCACAATCATTAAAGGATTTTGATGTGGCTTAAAATTTTCATTTTTTTGTTTTTTATATATTTCTATATCATGGTTATTAGCTTCGACTTTAATAGTAATTTTATCTGACAATAATCTACTTTCGTTAATAAGAAAATAAATAAATCTTTGTCTCACCAACTCTTCTGGCCTGCCATTAATTGGTATTTCTATCCCCCTTATTAAACATTTTGTATATTGTTGGTTATATTTTTTAATATATATGTCCAGCTTTTGCTCTATTTCTTCATTTAAATATGTCATAAATATTTATTAAAATTAACTAATAGCGGATACAATTTTTTTAGAAGCGCAATATAATTGCGCCCTAAAGTGTAGACTAACTGTGCAATTCCAAACTTTTCTATTTTTGTCCAAAGAAACTTAGTATTTTACTAACTAATTTTTTCCAATGTTCTTCAGCTTTATTCTGGAAAAATTTATTCAAATTTAGTTTTATTTCCATCTCTTGCTTAAATATCTCACATACATTACCTGTATATGTTTCTCCTTTACTTCGCTTTTCTTTACCTTTCTCTTCAATTAGAGAACTCCAAAACTTAGAATTTTCACTTTGAGGTTCCAATTTTCCTCTAAACTCCTTTTCAATTTCTGTCCCTACATTGTATACAAACTCGTCATATAATCCGTAAAACTCTTTTACTAATTCAGGTATAAGCGTCTTTAAAGATTCATTGGCAGATGTAAGCTCGTACAAAATATTTTCTACTTCCTGCTTTACTTCTCTAGTAAATTTCTTTAGCATTTCATCTTCATTTATTCCTTCTGCAAAAACTTTTGCGTCATAGTATATATCTATATCCCTTGGCTCATAATATCCAAAATTTCTATGAATAGCGTGTTTAGTATTCCACGCTTTATAGGTGATACGATAGAATTCAACATATTGCTCAACAAAATTTTCATAAACATGACTAGCTATTCTTTTGTTCAAGTCTCGTACATTTTCTATTTTAGAAATTGCATTTTCAATTGCTTTGATTTCTGATACTGTCAAAGCATCACCATTTTTGATTTTCCCAAAGCTTTCTCGAATATTCTTGATTTCGTCTAATAAAAGATTACGTCTACGTTCTACTACACCTGCTATGGCTCTGATAAAATCATTTTTATCTGCCTGCACATCTTCTTTATCGTAGTTTTCGTTCAGCTTGACTATATCGTCACGATAGTATCGCAAAGAATCGTAAAACAAAATATTTTCTTGAAAAAAATCTAAATTCAATTTTTTGAATGTAGAGTGAACCTCGTCTTGTCTGATTGTTATGCCTAAATCTCTATCTCCATCAGCACCATTTACCTTTTCAGGCTCACCTTTATGTGGTAATATTAAAGTTACAAATCTATGATGAGATTCTTTTGATTTAGATGTCAAATGATAACCTATTAATTTTGTAATGTTAACTTCAGGAGCAGCATTGAAGGGAGTTACAAAAAGACAGATACTATCCTGACTATCAATATATTTCTGCAAGTCTTTACGAATTGGGTTCTCATCAAGTCCTTTAGTATCAACTACAGAATCGAACTGAGACAAATTTGAGCCAGATAGAACATCATAGCTCACATAAAGATAGATTTTTCTTGGAATAGCAAAATCCTTCAACCGGACATTATTTATATCATCAAATGTATTTTTTATCCAATCTTGCTCTCTAGTTTGATTATTAAACTCAATTTTAGTGGAAATTCTAGATTCAAGGTTTGCATTATTCAATGCAGTCTTTTTTAGTACCTCTATTCCTGACTCATCAAATAACTCTTTAGCTTTATCGATTCTAATAGTTTTATTTTTCTCACCATCAGGAACAGATTTCTTAATTTGTTTGAGTTCTAGAACATTCCTGATAGCTCTTTCAATTTCTTCAGAAATAATTATTTTTTGCTCTGACTGCGTATCATTTTTACTAGCAATATAGTCGCAGAATTCAAAAATAAGATTCTCCATTTCATCAACTGTATAAGGCTCTATTTCTATGTAAGTCTTATCGGCTGCTTTGATAATTACTTCACATATAGTAGTTCTGCCTCCTCCAGTTGAAAGTAACTCTCTAGTTTCGATGACATCTTTAGTTTTGCCATTATCAGTTTTGGAAACCTTAAAGTCACTGATTAAATTAAAAAGATGACAAATAGCGGTTGTCTTACCTTGCCCAATAGTACCAATAAAAACAATTTTATATTTTTCTATACTCAGAATTTTGTCAATTTCTTCTAATCGTTCTAGCTTTGATTTTAAGTTATTGATACAAATATACTTAATTACATTAATTTGCGATCCACCTGATATTTTGGTAATTTCACGTCTCAAGCTTTGCTGTAACGATGCGATTTCTTCTTGCCACTGTATAGTCAACATAATGTTTACCCTGTTTTAATGCTACTTGCTGGATAATTACAATATGCCCAGATAGCATGAAAATCTAACAAGAAGGTACGATCTGCTCATTCCAAATAGAATATCCTATGCAATGGCATAAAATGGCAAAAATTGTCATAATATAGAAAAATAGATTTAGGAAATAACCCTTGTGAAAAGTATCAATATTTCCTTACCTGACACCATGCGAGCTTATATAGAAGAACAGGTAGCTCAAGGTGGTTACAGCAGTGTCAGCGAATATTTTCGTGAATTAGTGCGACAAGACCAAAAACAGAGAGCGAAAGAACGTCTTGAAACAATGCTTCTGGAAGGATTAAACTCTGGAGATGCAACAGAAATGACAGTTAAAGATTGGGAAGATATACGCCAAACAATCAGGGAAAGAATTAACAAACGTCAAGGTGCAGTTTAGCCGTGATGTTGGAAATAAAAAAAAGACCTCAAGTTATCCGTGACTTAATAGACTTAGCAACGTACATAGCGCAGGATAACTTAGATGTTTCAGACCGTTTTTTAACAGCAGCCGAAGCAACATTTAAACAATTAGCAAAAACCCCAGCTATTGGTAAAGTATGCCAATTTTTCCATCCTAATCTAGGAAATATTCGACAAATATCTATCAAAGGATTTAAAAAATATCTTATCTTTTACCGCATCACGGAATCAGCAGTTGATATTCTACGAGTCATTCATGGAGCAAGAGACCTTGAATCAATTTTTGAAGAAGACTTATAACTGTAATTTATTATGAAAATAAAAGATTGAAGTTTACAACCTTTGAAATTTAAGAATATAGATACATTTTATAATAAATTACCGATGCTTTATATTAAAGTTAAATTGGAAGCGATCGCCCCACTATCTTAAACTAAACATATTTGAATTATCGCATTAATTCATCAGACGCGATCGCCCAACAGCCAACTATAATATATTTAACGTTTTACATAAGGATGGAACCATGACTAATACTCAAAAGATGGTTCGCTTAAACTTAGATTTATCACCTGAACTAAACCAAATATTAGACGAATTAGTAAATAAAACAGGCAGAAATAAAAGTGATGTTCTGCGTCAGGCTATAAGGTTGATGCAAGTTATGGTTATAGCTAAAGAAGAAACCGAAAAATTAGGACTTACAGAAGCAAATCAACTGATAGTGAATGAAGTGATTTTTCCATCTGAACAGCAGCCAAAACCGCATCCATTAGATACATTTATGGAAAGGCTTGGCCCTTGGGAAGATGAACGTACTGCTGAGGAAATAGTCAAAGATATTTATGATAGCCGTATTTCAGCTTAAAGCGTCAGTGTTTCCCATTTTTTCATAATCCAGATGTTGAAATCAATTGCTCAATAGCTGAGGCATCTAAACCTGTAACTGTCGCCACTTGTTCTACCGCCATCCCACCCACTAGTAAGTTGCGTGCCGTTTGTAATAACTGTGACTCTGCTTTGTCTGCTCGTTGGCGTTCTAATTCTTCAGGCGTTGGTAGTAATTCTCCGTCCAAAGTTGCCCAGCGTAACCAAGTCGCATCAATTCCCTTGTAATTTCCCTGCCATCGCTGCAAGGCTAACCCTAAAGATTCACTTACCAATTGATTGCGATCGCTAACAGCCAAAGGTTGATAAACTCTCTGTTGGATAGAAAAACCTGCCCAATCATCTGGGTTAAAGGGGTCATACCAAAAATATTCTGGCACGCGCATTTGATTTTGATAAATCAGCTTTTTCTCATTTTTATCTGCGGCGGCTGTACTTTCAGAAAGCAATTCAATCACTACATCCGGCGCTTTTTCTTCTTCCCAAACCACCCAACTTTTGCGTTCGCCTTTAGGGACACCCAACACTACAAAAAAATCCGGGCCTTTAAAGTCTTTGTTGCGTAACTGCGCCAGACTGTAATAGACAAACATATTGCCGCCAACAAACCCATCTTCTCGCTGTGCCAACCAAGGAATTAAGGCATCTATCAACAAGTTCATAGCAGCTCTATGTCGTGCGCTTTCCATTGGGACACCATCATCATAAGGGAGTTCCGCTTGGGTGGGTGGAATTTCAATTAGGGTTGCAAGTAAGGTAGTTTCTGACATAGCTGTTTATCAGTGGCATAGCCCGCAGCAAATATATTTATGGTACTAGAAACAATCGACGTTGATGGTTAACTGTTTTATCTATCAGATAAAGAGGAGTTTTTAAAAGCGATCGCCGTATTATTTATAGTCAATATATTGGAATTATCGCATTAATTTATCAGGAGCGATCGCTCAATAACCAACTATCATATACTTTGATTTCATAGAAGGATATGATTCCACAAACTCTAGACAAAATCACTACCGTCGAAGAACAGCGGTTTCTTTTACCTGGTCATTACACTTGGGAAGAATTTGAGAAACTTGAAGCCTTAATAGCAGAGGCACCTGGTTTGCGGATAACTTATCTTGATGGGTGTGTGGAATTTATAACTCTTGGCGAACAACACGAGACTATTAAAAGTGTTATTGCTATATTGCTAGCACTATATCTTTTTGAATTAGGTATAAATTTTATTCCTGTAGGCAGTGCTACTCGTCGCGCTAAAGAAAAGGGTGCTTCATTTGAACCGGATGAATCTTATTATTTAGGGGAAAAGAAAGAAAATCCCGATTTAGCAATTGAAGTAAATATTACTAGTGACAGTATAGATAAACTAGAAAAATATAAGCGTTTTAACATTTCTGAAGTCTGGTTTTGGGAAAATAATCAGATATCTGTATATTACTTAACTAATAATCACTATGAGCAAACTACTCAAAGCAAATTACTACCAGATTTAGATATAAGTTTGTTAGCACGTTGTGTTTTAATGCCTTCGATAATTGAGGCAAGAATTGAGTTTCTCAAAGGAATTCGGCAATAATATCTGAATGCAAATTTTTGCTAAAAAACTAGATAAAATAAAAACCAATTTTCTCACAACTCAGATGCGTAACCAAGCCGCATCAATTCCCTTGTAATTTTCCTGCCAGGCTGCAAGGCTAAGCCTAAGGATGCACTTACTATATTGATGGCGATCGCGCAATTTATCTTCTAGCAATGGCATCTAATTGTATACTTTTTTTAAGTTTTAATAAGGACGGTATTTCTTCACAAGTTCCTCAAATTCTTGTTTTAACTTCGAGATGAAGATGTTGAACTATTGCTTGAGCTAGCTTGAAAATTCAGAACTTTTTCATACTACTTGTGTTGTATATCAATCGTAATTATTACTAGTATTTTCGCTATATACGTCATATACAACATATATAATCAGCGACATTGCTTGAGAAAACAGCATTGCTGATTGAAAGTATAAATTAGTCTCACGCATTTACCTTTAGGCGCTACCGCTTTCTTAGGCGCAAAGAATTGTTGTTTGGTTATATCGAAAAAAGTCAATTCATACTCTGATTCAGCAACGCCAAAATTTTGAACTTGGAATTGCTTAGGAGCTACAGATCATGAATACCATTGTTCAACGCCAAAAAGAATTTAATTTTTTTGATTTTTGGGATAGTTTTTGTAGCTGGATTACTAGCACAGAAAATCGGATTTACATCGGCTGGTTTGGTGTGTTGGCGATTCCCACCTTGCTAGCCGCCACTACCTGTTTTGTTTTGGCTTTTATTGCCGCTCCTAGTGTAGATATGGATGGCATACGCGAGCCAATCAAGGGTTCGCTGATGGATGGTAACAACTTAATTACAGCCGCAGTTGTGCCGACTTCCGCGGCTATTGGTTTGCACTTTTATCCTATTTGGGAAGCTGCATCAATGGATGAATGGCTCTACAATGGCGGGCCATATCAATTGATTGTGCTACATTTTCTCATTGGTATTTGGTGTTTAATAGGACGATTTTCGGAACTGAGTTATCGTTTGGGAATTCGGCCTTGGATAGCGGTTGCCTATTCTGCACCCGTTATTGCCGCTACTTCGGTTTTGTTAGTTTATCCTATTGGTCAAGGTAGTTTTTCTGATGGTTTACCTTTGGGAATTGCTGGCACTTTCTACTTTATGTTGGCTTTCCAAGGCGACCACAATATCCTCATGCATCCGTTCCATATGTTGGGTGTTGCAGGTATTTTTGGCGGCGCATTATTGAGTTCTTTGCATGGTTCTTTAGTGGCTTCAACACTAATTCGGAATACTGATGAAAATGAATCAATTAATGCTGGATATAAGTTGGGTCAGCGGAAATTTACCTACAATTATTTGGCAGGACATTATGCTTTCTTGGGACGCTTATTGATTCCTACCTTTGCTAGCAAAAATCATCGTGCTTTCCATTTTTTATTAGCAGCTTTACCAACGGTGGGTATTTGGTTTGCAGCGATGGGTGTATGTTCGATGGCATTTAATCTCAATGGCTTTAACTTTAATCATTCCATCTTAGATAGCCGAGGTGAAGTCATTAGAACCGACGCTGATATACTCAACCGTGCCAATCTTGGTATAAGTGCAATGCACGCTCCCAATGTCCATAATTTTCCTTTGGTTCTCTCTAGCGGCCAACCTATTTCAGTTAGTTGAAAATTGCATCTATCGATTTTTATAGTTTTTTCCAACCTGCCTGTAATTTGAGGATGAGTTAATATTACGGGCAGGTTTTTCTTGTGTCTGTTAAAAAAGTACTAGAAAGTGTAAGAAACACAAACCCTAATACTACTCGCTTTGTGCATTTTGAACTCAGAATTTGGTTTGGCGAAAAGGTTAAAGGGGAAGGGGAAAAGGGAAAGAAAAAACCTTTTCCCAAAAACCCGACAAGTATTGACACAAACCCCACTGTTACCTGTTACCTCTCCCAAAGGGACTTGAATCAAACCAAGGGCAAAATAATTTCAAATTCAGTACCCTTACCTTGTTGAGAACGTAAATTAAATTTACCGCCATGTTTCACAGTTACAATTCGATAACTGACTGCTAAACTAGTTTCTTTACCATTTTTTGTTTCCAAAGAAAAAGATTCTAAAATTTGCTCTAGCAATTCTTGAGGCATTCCAGGGCCATTGTCAGCAATCCGAATTAAAATCCAGCGAGAATCTGGTGCATGTGGTTTACTTGGCTTTTGTGAAATAACTTCTGTAGTAATCTTAATTTGGGGTTTTTGAATAGTTTTTGTATCTTCTAGATGCAACTGCTGTCGTACTGCTTCATTGAGTAAAGTATCCACAGCTTCGCTTAAAAGATTAATTAAAACCTGATTTAACTGCCCCATAAAACAATACACTGGTGGCAGTTGCCCATAAGATTTGACGATTTCAATTTCTCCTTGAATTCGGCTATTAATTAATAAAATTATATTATCGATACAGGCGTGTAAATCTACGGGTTTAGGATAAAGCTCATCAAGATGGCAGAAGTTTTGTAAACTGGTGACAAGTCTTTTTAATCTTTCGGCTCCAGTACGAATACTAGCAAGCGATCGCAATAAATCTTGTTCTAAAAAATCAAATTCAATTTCTTCTTTTATTTGGTCGATTTTCGGAGAAAATGATGATAATTCTGTGTCGTAAGCTGCTATCAACTTGAGTAAATCTTGGCTGTAATTTGAGACGTAAGTTATGTTACCCCAAATAAAACCCACGGGGTCTAAAATTTCGTGTACTACCCCATCTACCAAACGTCCCAAACTCGCCATCTTATCATTTTGAATCATTTGGGCTTGGCTGCGTTCGTATCGCACAAAATTTTTGATGCCGCGAATTTGCCAAGAAATAAAATTTAATTCCTGCACATCTAATAATCTGTAAGCACCACAAGCAGTTTGCACTACAATTGGTTCTGATAATAATTCTGGCGATCGCTTCAAGCTCAGTTGCATCGCAATTAAAATTAATGTCGTTTCTCCAAGCAGCAAAATCGGTGTCCGTGCATATCCGTAGAGAACACCTAATGGTTGCTGAATAAACAACTCCTCTCCATAAGGGCGAATCAAAAATTCTAAAAGTCGTCGCCGGGAAATCATTCCCACGAACTTTCCCTGCTCTACCAAAATTATTCCTGGTAGCAGCGGATATTTTTCCAAAAAAGGAGCCACTTCCCTTGCAGTACAACTAATTTCCACGGGGAAGTTGTACATTGGTAGTTCTTGGAGAGTTGAATCTAAATTGAGATCGCGATCGCTACCAACAGACAAAAATGGCGGTGAAATATGATAACAACTGAATTCTTCTGGCACTAGACACCCTGATTTTGGCTAAAACAAGTCAACAATAAGCTAATATCTTAGCCTCTGTCATTATTTAAAAGGGAGTGGGGCATTGGGAGGGGTGGGAGGGGTGGGAGGTGTGGGAGGTGTGGGGGGTGTGGGAAGAGAGGGGGGTATAAATTCTCTTTCTCCTCACACTCCCCCATCCCCCCACACTCCCCACACTCCCGCATTGCTATCTTCTAAAATTTGCTCTTGCCTTTTTAAAGTTTTTGTAGTAAAAATTCAACCAAAGCTCAAATGATATTTGGGCAAGGGGCATTAGCAAAGGAAAAAGCGCAAAGTCTGTAGCAAGACCTCCCAGAGTGCGTCGGCTTTTGGTGATAAAGTAGCGATTTGCTGTCTGTGCCAACTTCTAGCTGTGCCATCTCCCAAAGTACAGAACTTTGTAAGAGAGGACAAATGACAAAGAGCGATCCCCAAATGTTGAATAACTGTAAATACTTGATGAAAATATAGCCCAGCTAATATCTGATTCAGGAAATTACTGTCAGTATAAACATAGGTAAATTTCAAATCATCTATGCAGCTACTTGCCCCCTATAATCGGAACAATTTCTGAACTTAAACAATCTTAGGAATGGTTATCATCAGTAAATGCACTCAGAGAAATATCCCTATATGCTTTAAAATCAAGGGTTGTAGCGCTTAAGCGATAATAAAAACCGCACGACAGCTTGTTATTTAAATGATATTTAATTTTTCCGAACTGCTTTCGATCCCCATTTCGATAGAATGACTAGGCAGAACCCTAAAACTCAAAACCGCTTTTGACAGCGACGCCCATGAATCAACTCAACAATGGTTTTACGCTATTTCTAAGTCTGCTAGTCGAGGCGATGCCTTTTTTGCTTCTTGGGGTTTTATTCTCCAGTTTGCTGCTGTTTTTCGTTGATGAGCGCAAATTAGTAGAAAAAATGCCCACGAATCCGCTGTTGGGTGCTTTAGTTGGCAGTTTAATCGGCTTTTTATTTCCGGTGTGTGAGTGCGGGAATGTGCCAGTAGCGCGGCGGTTCCTAATTCAAGGAGTACCCACACCAGTGGCAATTGGTTTTTTGCTAGCCGCACCAACAATTAACCCAGTTGTGATTTGGGCAACTTGGACAGCCTTTCGAGATCAGCCAGAAATAGTAGTATTACGGGTTGTATTTTCCCTATTAATTGCCACAATTATCGGCTTTGTTTTCAGTTTTCAAAAGGACTTAAATCCTATAGTCCAACCTGCGATCGCTCGGTATATGAAATATAATCCTCCCGCGCCGCCTGAAACTAAACGGCGTGGTAAAGGTTACCAAGTACAACAGGAATCAACAGTACCGAATATCTTGCAATCAGGGACTTATATTTTAGGAGGAAAAGCAGGTATACCGCTGCGGATAGATGCGAATTCAGTACCGCCTACCATCATCTCATCCCCTAAAAAACCATTTGCAGATAAACTGCGTTTAGTGATAGATAATAGCGTTCAAGAATTGCGGGAATTAGGCGGAGTCATGGTTTTAGGAAGTGCGATCGCTGCAGCTATTCAAGTCCTAGCCCCCCGTGAATTAATTCTCAGTTTGGGCGCTGGCCCCATTAGTTCAATTGTAGTCATGCTGATATTAGCAGTAGTGGTGTCAATTTGTTCTACAGTTGATTCTTTCTTTGCCCTGTCTTTTGCTTCAACTTTTAGCAGTGGTTCATTACTGGCGTTTTTGGTATTTGGCCCGATGATTGACATCAAAGGTGTGGGTTTGATGTTATCGATTTTTAAACCCAAAACCGTCTTTTACTTATTTGCCTTAGCAGGACAATTAACATTTCTGTTCACACTTTTCCTGAACTTGCACGTCTTTTAAAAACTCTTTTTCACTTGTCATTGTCACTTGTCCTTTGTATAAAACCAATGCCCAATGACTAATGACCAATGACTAATGACCAATGCCCAATGACCAATGACTAAAAAAAATCCCAAACCTAAAATTCCAATTCTTTTACTTCCTTGGCTGGATGCCCTAGCAATTACAGCTTGGGGCATTTTGATGTTGAGATATTGGCTAACTAACAAGCTGAGTCTATTAATTCATCCAAATTATTTTTGGCTGGTAATTGTATCTGGCATTAGCTTGATTATTATTGGTTTTTTCAAAATGCTGGAACTATGGCAACGACGCCGCCGTGATATCGTACCAAACACCCAGCATATTAGTTTATTTCCCCCTGGTTGGGGCAGTACATTATTATTGATGACAGCGATTTTGGGTTTCATCATTACACCCCAAGTTTTTGCTAGCGACAAAGCACTGCAAAGGGGTGTAACGGCTGATTTATTGGGAACCACACGCGTTAAGCCCCAAGCCTTTCGGGTAACTGTTCGTCCAGAGGAGCGATCGCTTGTAGACTGGGTACGCACCCTAAATGTTTATCCAGAACCAGATTCATACACAGGACAAAAAGTCAAGGTGCAAGGATTTGTCATTCACCCGCCAGATCTGGGAAAAGAATATTTGTTCATAGCACGATTTGTTTTAACTTGCTGTGCAGCAGACGCTTATCCTATAGGATTGCCCGTCAAACTCCCAAATAATCAAGAACGTTACTCTCCCGATACTTGGCTAGAAGTAGAAGGGCAAATGACAACAGAGAATTTGTCAGGTAAACGTCAACTTACCATTGCCGCTACTTCTCTGAAAAAAATTCCTCAACCACAGAATCCTTATAGTTATTAGTCATTAGTCATTAGTCATTAGTCATTAGTCATTAGTCATTAGTCATTGGTCATTAGTTTTATACAAAGGACAAATGACAACTGACAACTGACAAATGACAAAGGACAAAGGACAAATGACAAATGACAAAGGACAAAGGACAAAGGACAAATGACTAAATCAAAAGCATTTATTCAACCACTGGATCGGATAGCGATCGCATTGATGCTACTGCTGAGTGTGCTGATTGGGTTGATAATGTTGAAAGGTGATGTAGTAACAGCTCGCGTCCGAGATTTTACTTGGCAAAATCAACAAATCGGTGCAGAAGATAATTCCTTTACTCTCACCTTTAGTCGCCCAATGGACACCAAAAGCGTAGAGGATAAGTTGAAAATCGACCCGCCTCTAGCAGGTAAATTCAGTTGGGCCGGGCGGCGAATGGTTTATACACTGCTCACACCAGCACCCTATGGCACAAACTATAAAGTCCAGTTACAGGGAGCCAAAGATAAGTTTGCCGAGCAAGAAGGTACAAACCGCACAATCCAACCCTTTGTGGGTAGCTTCCGCACGCGCGATCGCGTCATTCTTTACATAGGAACCGAGCAAGAAGAACAAGGAAGATTAATTCTCTACAACTTAACCCAAGAGCAAAAAAGGGTACTTACCCCCAAAGACTTAATAGTCATGGACTTTGAGTCATTTCCAGATGGGGAGAAAATTTTATTTTCGGCTCGTACCAGCAAGAACTCAGACTTACTTTCAGCCCAGCTATACACAGTAACAACGGGCGTTTCTGGTAAATCTGGGCGAGAAGTAGAACCAGCTGGCAGAGTTGACCTAATTTTAGATAGTAAAGATTATCAAAACCTGAAATTTGACTTATCACCCGACGGCCAAACTATTGTTATCCAACGGGCTAACAAAGCTAATCCCGGCGACTTTGGACTATGGTTTATGCCAGCAACCAGCGACGCTTCGGGAGAAAAACCTACCCCCAAACGCTTGCAAAGCCAACCGGGGGGAGACTTTACGATTACCCCAGATAGTAAAGCCGTAGCAGTTGCCCAAGGACAGGGAGCAGCAATTTTACCACTGCAAGGAGATGCCAGTAAACCCTTAGATTTTCTACCGCAATTTGGCTTAGTACAGGCTTTCTCTAAAGATGGTTCCCAAGCAGCAATGGTAAAATTTAATACAGATTACACGCGGGATTTGTTTTTAGTCACAAATCAAGGCGTGCAGAAACAATTAGTAAAAACAACAGGGTCAATAGTCAGCTGTCAATTTGACACCGCCTCACCTACCCTCTACTGTTTGTTGACACAGCTAATATCCAAGGAACAATACATAGAACAACCTTATGTAGTCGCAATTGACCTGAAAACTGGGCAACAAAAACCACTGTTGTTACTCCCTCCCGAACAGCGAAATGTGCAAATGAGTTTATCTGCTGATGGTTTGGGCTTGTTATTTGACCAAGTAGTACCGCAGACAAACCCGGCGACAACATTGCCTACAAACACTTTGAAAACAGATGACGGAGATGCGATCGCTACTAGTAGCCTATGGTTAATGCCACTATTACCCATCGCCGACGCTGCAACCGTCGAAATTAGACCAGAACAACTCCCCTTAGCGGGATTTCGTCCCCGGTGGCTGCCTTAGGGAGATGGGGAGATGGCTTCGCCTTGGGGAAAGGAAAAAGGGAAAAGGAGAGATCTTTCTTTTTCCCCCTTGCCCTTTGCCCCTTGCCCCTTGCCCAATGCCCAGTCCCTTTTAGATCGATTGATAATTTGCCCAAGCTTCCCAAAAAATATAAATTGATAGTATTCCTAAGAAAATACGAAGCACTAAACTGACAGTATAATCTGGTAATTTTGGTAATGCGCGAGTACTCATTTGAACGCCTAAAAGTCCTCCAAATCCCAAAATTAGACCTTGAATAAACAGAATATTTCCCTCTAATGTATGTCCCGTACAAGCAGCTAAAGCAGTGATAACAATTACGCCTAAACTAGTTTGAATTGCTACTTTAATTTCTTCTCCTAAAAGTAACATTTGCAGTGGCACCATAATCGTACCGCCACCTAAGCCAAATAAACCTGCTAAAATTCCTGCTGCTCCTCCAGTACCAATTTTAGAAACTAATGGATTAAATATTAGTGCTGTATCCTCTATTTGCTTTAAGGAAAGTTGCTTGCGGAGGTCAATTAAATAGATATTAGCAAGTAGTATAATTCCAAATGTAAAAAGTATTATATAAGATGGAATTTGATTAGCGAAATATACGCCTATTCCAGTAGTTAAGAAAGCTGGAATTCCTAAATAAAATACTCGTTTAAAGTCAAAGTACCCCATCCACCAATTCTGTAAACTTCCAGAAATTGAGGTAATTACAATAGCAAGGCTACTAGTAGCGATCGCCTGAACGGGAGTATAACCTAGCGTGACTAAAAGAGGAATTGTGATAATACCCCCACCTATTCCTAAAAGTCCAGCTATAACTCCAGATATTAAACCCCCAGCCATTAAAATCAACCAACTAAAATCATTCATAAATAATTCATTTTGTAGAAAACTCATATAGGTGAATAGGGCATGGGGCAAGCAGGAAGTGTGGGAGGTGTGGGAGGATGGGGAAGAAATCTTTCCCCCCACACTCCCCTCTCTCCCCTCTCTTCCCACACTCCTCACACTTCCCACACTCCCTCATCCCCCCTCTCTCCCCACACTCCCCATCTCCCCACTCACCTCACTCTCACCGGATGACTAACAACGCCTCCATAGAGCAACCCACCGTCATTCCACGGAACTGTAGTCGGCTGTGTGTTACCTAAATTGTCAGTAGCACGAGCTTGCAGAAAATATTCGCCGGGAACTGGGTTCCATTCAATATCCCAACGTACCCATGCAAATGGAAAATTTGGTTCTCTTAGTCGTGCAAATTGCCAAGTTTTGCCACCATCAAGGCTGACTTCCACACGTACAATCTTTCCTTTCCCAGACCAAGAACGTCCCCGCAGTAAGTAACTTCCAGCAGCAAGTTTAGCTGGCCAAGCCAGTTCAAAGGCACTCTTAACATTTTGATATGTAATCAGCTTGCCTTTATACGGAGTAATAGCTGGGTAGTCTGCACCAATCAACACCATTTGCTCCGTCACCCACGGGGTGTATACCGGCATTTCGGAAACTTCAATGCGCTCAATCCATTTAACATTGGCGTTTCCTCCCCAACCAGGAAATAAGGCACGGCATGGCTGACCGTGATCTGGGAGTAATGGTTCTCCGTTCATTGCGTAGGCGATGAGGGAGTTATCTGCTAATGCTTTGCTAATCGGAACTACAGTGCTGAACTTGGATTTATTAGTTGCCTTTGAATCTAGCGAATCTAAATCTGCGCCTTCAACGAGTACATCTTTTGCCGTGGATTTGAGTCCAGCTCGCTCTAATAATAATCCAAGTGGTACACCAGTCCACTCAGCCACACCAATGGCCCCAAGCCTCCACCGCGTTCCAGAGAGTGGTGTGTTGTAAGCTTCTTCAAAGAAGCGCCGACCATTTGCAGCACACTCAATGGCGCAAGTGACCGAAATCGATGGCATGGCGATAATTTCATCGTAAGTGAACTCACAACGCTTAGAAACGCCTGTTCCATGAATCTGCAAGCGCCATGTAGACGGGTCAAAGGGAGGAGGGGTACTGCGGTTGTGAACGTAAAACCAATCGTTCGGTACTATGTAGCCACGCCCATACATCGTTTCCCAGTTCATCTCTAATGTGCCCTGGCCATGAGAGATATATCCTGGTGGTAATGGCTTAAATATTTTACTTTCTTTGGTTTTGGCATCCGCGTTAGCATAAGCAGGCGCTGGTTTAGCCACCCCTCCAATGGCTGTTGCACCAATCATAGTGCTTAATATTTGCAGAAAGCGCTGCCGCGAAATACCTGCATCCGCGCTTTTTTGCCAAATGTACTCTTCAACTCGCTCCTGTAGATAATCCTCCTGGTCATTTGTCATTTGCATTTGTCCTTTGTCATTGGTCATTTGTCGCTCGTGCCCAATGCCCCATACCCCATGCCCAATGCTCAAAAAAGACTATCTGTCTATCACTGTCCAAACACCAGTAGTTTCATCTTGCGTGTAGTAGGGCAAATAGTAATCAAATCCGTTTTTGGCTATTTGCGCGATCGCACTAATAAAGCGATCGCAATCTTCCAATGTATTATATACAGCAAAGCTAGCTCGGATAATACTAGGAATGTTGCGGGTAATTCCTTTGTCTACTTCCTTGGCAATCTCAAGGTCTTGCTCGTCTGAAATATTCTTGAGTTTGCGAATGTATTCGTATGTGCAAAAAGCCCCAGCCCTAACTCCAATACCGTATTCTTGTGCCAGAATCTCTGCGACTAAACGTCCGTCAAACCCGTCGATATCGAAGGGGATAACATGGGCTAAATTATCTCCTGCAATATGTACTTTCACGCCGGGAATACTCGCAAGTCGTGTAAATGTAAACTCAACTAACGAATGTTCGTACTGAGCAATGCGCGAACGCCCCAGTCCTTCTATAATTTGAATCGCCTTGGCAATGGCGATCGCACCCATCGCATTTGGCGTCCCAGGATCGTGGGCGCGTTCTGTATAAAAACGCTTGATTTCTAGGTTTCTGGTGATATAGGGCAGGTTTCCACCGCCGATTTGATAAGGGTAGGAACTATCAAAAAATTCTTTAGGCCCCAGCAAAACACCGGTTCCGTAAGGCGCATACATTTTGTGTCCGGAGAAAGCTACAAAATCTAAATGACATGGGTCATCATCTGGACGCATGTCTACTCGTTCGTGCTGAATTAATTGACACACGTCCGCGAATATCTTTGCACCGTACCGATGTGCTAAAGCTGCTAGTTCGTAAATCGGAGGTCTGTAACCTGTAATTGTCGAAGCACCTGTAATGGTTAGTAACTTAATTTGCTCGGCTTGAGGAAGATCTTGATGTGCCTTGAAAATATTTTCAATTTTAGTCAGACTGACACTTCCATCTGGCTGGGTTCTGTACTGCACAACTTCGTCTCTAGTTATCCAAGGCAATAAATTTGATGAATGTTCAATATCAGAAACTAAAATTTTTCCGGGTTTTTTTGCCCAGAGTGTAGCGGCTCCATTAATTGCTTCTGTTGTATTTTTCGCAAAGATTACATAATTTTGTAAAGACGAACCCACAAAGTCCCGAACGATATTGCGACTAGCATCATATTCTCGTGTAGTGATGACCGATTTCTGCCCAGAACCCCGATGTACGCTACCGTAGGTATCGAGCATTTCGTCTATATATTGCTTGAGAGTTGCAAAGGGAGTGGTTGTAGCTCCATTATCTAAATTGACGTACTTAACATATTTTCCATTCAAAGTTTTCACTTTAAAGGACAGAGATTCATCTGTAAATAACGGTTTAATTTCTTTGTCCCAAAAGCTATCAAAATTTTCTGCAAATATTGGTAACTGAGCGTTTGTTTGCTTGATTTTTGCACCTAATGTAAATATATCGGTCATTTTTAGCACCTTTATTCTAAATTTTTTATTTCTTGACAAGCCCAACAACACAAAGCTTTCTTTCGCAGAATAATCAAATTACACTTTAGGATTTATAGTGTTTTAAGTTACTTAATTATCGAAAGTCAAGTCAGTGATTTCCTTTATTGTTTAATAAATAATTAAGGATTGTAAGCAGTATTAGTACTTAAATAACAGGTATTTTTTAATTTTTTTATACTTTGTAACAAATAATTTTATGTAATTAACTATACTTAAACTAAGTTTCCTGTAGTTAATAAATAAACTTCACAAATTGAATGCAACTGCATACAAAAAGTTTGTGGCTAACTAAGCTTAGAATGATTACCAGCAATGTGTTTCTCCCTGAAAAATCTTCTACTAAGTTGAGATCGATCTTCAAAAAAGTTTTATATTACACTTATATTATTTTTTACTCATGTTCAAAATAGCTTCGAGTATTTATTCGTATTTATCACAATTTCCTGACATAACGGTTTTCGTAAAGACTCCTTAGTCGTTTGCTGAGATTAAATAGCGATCGCCCAAAACTCAAAAATTCCCATGAAATAGTAAATGTTTGCACAGGCATGAATCTCCAGTAAAAAATAAACCAATAGAAAAATGTCCCTTTAAGTGTATCTTAAGTATATCTTTGGATAGATGTAATTATAAGCAAAAACGAGGTAATGAAGTTTGTGATAATAAAAAACTAAATCAAGCAATACAATTTAGTTTTCAATTTTGGCGTTTGCCGTCTCCCCTATCTCAGGATTACCGCTTTCCCAAGCTCTACTGTTCTTGACGGAAAAGAGGCTCATAGTGTTATAACGGCATCAATCTAGATAGAAAATAGGTAATACCGATTGATGACTAATTACTCTTCCATAGAGAGAGTTAAACTTAGCTTCTAGAGCAAATCCCGATCGGCCACAGTCGATCGGCAATGCTAACGCCAGCACTGCTGAATATTTTTAAGCGAGTGGGTCAAGAGTGATGAATGAAGCTGACATCTCAAATAAGGGGACTGCGATCGAATCCCTAAATTCTGCTAATTCGCCACAATCAAAGCAGGCGAATTGCCCCTTTTACTCTGTTATGCCTAATGACAATATGGCAATTTCCAAATTGCCACTGCTCATGCCAGCTGAAGATACACAAATTTCGGAAGATACTACCCAGCAGGACTGGGTTGCAGAGCCTGACAGCGGTAAACAAGCACTTCTTGACTCAGAATTTCAGAAGTTGCTGGCATTGAACGAAGAATTGCGTGGGGCTAACAATAAGTTGTACGAAGAAGTAGAGCAGCTAAAAGACAACCTAGCCGAATCTGAAAAGGTTTTGCAATGGCAGAAAACGCGTTCTAGCGTCACTGAATCGATGCTCAACCAACAAGCTCAGGAATTAGCTGCCGCTCAAGAACAGATAAAGTTGCTATTTCAACAATTAGAAACCGCGGTACAAACTGTTCAACGCCAAGAAGTTTTTATCGAAACTCACAAAGCACAGCTACAAATTAGTCAGCAACGCCTTGCCCAGCTGGAACGAGAATGTACGTTGCTACACACCAACAACGACGAACAGTCTCAGAAGTTATTGCAATCAGAAAATGCTTGCCGCGAGTTACGCACTAGACTCATGCGCCAACAACGCCAGACCCTGCAATTTAAGGCGGCTCTGGAGAAATGTCTAGATACACCCGTTCCTGGCTATGATTCTTTAGAAGATACTGCAAAACATCCTAAAGACATCACTTCCACACAAGGAAGATTTTCTCGAAAAGCTAGGTCTTTGTTTCCCAATGCACAGCCAATTAAACCTTGGTCAGCAGAATCAGAATCCTTGAGCGATAATCCCAATAATTCATGGGCAGAACCCTCACCAACGCTGCCATTTCAAAGAAATCAACCCACTCCGACTTCATCCTCTTGGAACTGGTCAGTTAAGGAAGAGGTGTCAAAATCAGCGCAACCACCTTCCTCTCCAGAAATTGATGATTCCTCAGATACAACAGAAACTATTTCACCTGTAGAGTCACCAAACTTAGATCAACAATTGGATAGTCTCATCCAAATGTTCTTCACCTCCCAGCCTGCACCTACATCACCACCAGCTCCAGCGAAGACAGATGTGGATAGTAATGTGGGCGATGCGCCTGTGTGGGAAACTTTAGCAACAATTCTAGAGGATGATGAGGAAGTAGAAAATCCCCAACAGGAGCAGTTGCAAGCAGAAATCAACCCGCCTACAACTACACCCGCTTCATCTACCCCCAAGATATTTGTTGAAGAAACTGAAGACTATTGGTCAGAGGTTCCACAATTGACACAGTTGGATTTGCCGCCAGAATCATCAGGGGATAATGCCAATGATGCTAATTCACCCTCACCCGTAGTTTATCCCCAACGTCCACCTAAAGGGCGCAAGTCATTGGCATCTGTGGAACTGCCTAATTTTCCGCCCAAGGGGACGAAGGGATGAAGGAGATGAGGGAGACAAGGGAGAGGGGGGAGACAAGGGGGTGTGGGGAGTGTGGGGGGAAAGATTTCTTCCCCATCCTCCCCACCTCCCACACTCCTTTCTTGCCCCATACCCCATGCACCATGCCCAATGACTAATGACTATTGACTAATGACCAATGACTAATGACTAAATTTCTTAATTATCGCTTTTGGGCTAGTTTTTGCTACCTGAGTAGCCGATCGCGGTTTGCCTGTGGCGATTGCGTAGTTAATCGCTTGCAGGCGCAGCCATAATGCGGGATTGCGGGGTTCTAGCCAAGAACCTACCTGGTTCAAAAACTGTGGAAACCAGGCACTCAGTAAAGCACTAATTAGGGCATGACGAGAAAAAGTAAAATAACTACCAAGCCATCGCACTAAATCTTTAGATCCAGCAAGTTCCCAAATCCATAAAAGCAAGGCTGGATTTTTCTTGGCTGCTTTGAGTGCTAAGCGGTTAAAGGTTAACCAATCACATCTGTCTTTGATGAAATTATCTGCCACCTCTGGAGGTGCTTCTGCTAACAGTCCAAAGAAGGTGTTAAGCATGGAGTTCACTCGTTGGGGTGGTAAAAATTTTCCTGTGGGTACCATCATGCCCTTGGAAAATAGCCATGTGACTGAAACGTTAGTTTGGTAGGCGCGAATTCGATTCAAGTGTCGGAAGCTCAATAAGTCATGTTTGAGAGCAATATCCAACAGCTTTGTTAACCGCTCTAAGTTGCGAACCAGGGAACCAAAACCTGTGAAAATCAGGGGAGATTGGAGCGATGCGGCATCACCGATGGCAATCAAGCGATCGAAGGCAACTTTGCGATCGCCACTCCCGACACTAAAATGCCCCGGTATATACCCAAATGTCGGCTTTTTCCATACCAATTTGTCTACATCGCATCTGCGATACTCTGGCAATATTGTAAAAAAGTCTTCGTACATCTCCAGCAAAGAGCCAGGATTTTCAGCATTGACTTGGTGGTAATGAAATAAATAAATCGTCAGCTCATCTTCTGCTCCAGGAAATAATTCCCAAATTAGCTGTCTTCCCCGCGAAATATCGCCGTGGCTGTTAAGAACGTCTCCCAATTCCGAATCCCATACCCCTGGTTCAAATCCCCTCTCAATAGCTGCCCCTACCGTCGGACACACGCTGTCAAAGGCACGGCCGCCATTTAATTGCCAAGCAATGGGGGAAGCTGTTCCCATCGCATCTACCAGTAGTCTACCACTTACTTGTTTTTCAATTTCACTACATAGATGCTTGACTTTTAGGACGACTTGTGATTCATTTATATCTGCACGGATAAACTCTGTTTCATCCCAAATTTCTCCGCCTGCCGCTTGCAACTTTTGCCCACATAGTTGCAGCAACTTTTCGGAATCTAAGCCTAAATTTAGCACTGTGGGTGTGTGCAATACAGGCGATCGCAGTTTCTTTGGATTATTAGCATCAAAAAACTTATTGAATCCATCTTTGTATTCTCTAGCAATGATGGTCTCTAACTCTGCGGGGGTGATTAAACCCAGATTAAGTAAGCTTTGAATCTCATCGCGGGAAATATTCCATTCTCGGTTCATCCGCCCAAATGGCATTCTTTCCACTAGCAAGACTTTATATCCAAGTTTTGCCATCACTGCTGCATGGATGACGCCTAGTGCGCCGCCGATGTAGATGATGTCGTATTGGGCATTGGGCATGGGGCATTGGGCATTAGAGGTGTGGGAGGTGCGGGAGGATGGGGAAGAAATCTTTCCCCCCACACTCCCCACACTTCCCACACTTCCCACACTTCCCCATCTCCCCATCTCCCCATCTCCCCAGTCCCCAGCCCTCAAAAACACCACCTGTCGCGGCTGCTGCGGATTTCGTACCCCTTGCCGCCATCGCTGTTCCCACCAGTAGGCGCGTTTAAGGTCATATTCTCCGTTGGGCATTTTCTGAAAATACTTAACGGTGAGGGGATAGTAAGGGGCTAGAGCCTCAAAAATCGATTGCTGCGATAAATCAATGGCTGGGGGTTCCGGATAATGATTTGGAAAACGGCTTCTGATTTCTTTGGTCAGCTGTTGCAGGATTTCTTTTTCTTGAGGAAAGGGTTGTTCTGCCCAACGAAACACTTTTAGGTAGGTAGTTCGTTGCACTGGCCAAATAAATACAGAAAGTTCTTCAGGCAAGTTTTGAGAAATCGCCACGCCAGCAGTTGTAGTAGCGGTAGTAATTTTGAGGCGGAAGCCTTCTGTTGTCAGCACTTTTTCCCCATATATCGGCTGAAAATCTGTTTGCAACCACTGACGCACAGCAGCGATATCCGCTGTTGGAACTTCTAAATAAAGGATTTCTTTCATCTTTTCCTGACATCTCCGATGGATCTATTCACAATGACAGATTTTATGAAGGCACAAAATAAGGTAAACTCCGCCCTATTAGTTAGTTACGTAAAGATTCAGTGAAGAAATTTTAATATTTGCTCAAATTTATTGTTCATTTTGTAAAAGTGTAAACCTACGCCATGAATTATCCCATTCCAGACAGCCCCCAGGAAATTGTAGCTCTCCGACAACAGCCGATTGATGAGGAACTAGTTGCCAGTGCGATCGCTGGAGTTATTAAGATTGTCCGCGCTCAGGGTCAATCTTTGGAAGAATTAACTGCTCAGGTGTTAGCGGAAGATCCTCTGCTAGACCAGCAACAACGCCGCTGGTTGAGCCAATTAGTTGCCCAAGCCTGGGAAAAGTTCTCTTAGAATGAAAGCGCCTCACGATTGAGGATATAAATATTGGAAATTGGCGATGCCTGCGGCAGGCTGCGCCTACGCATTTCGCTATGAATAATTATCTGTCTGGATTCGCTTGCTACTTTGGATTCACGGCTCACAAGCAATTTAATTAACCATATTAGCGTTTGATGTTGCTAATGAATTCTACAACGCTTTTAAACTTTCTTCAGGGGAAGGACTCCTAGTTTGTACTGGGGGTCTTTTTTTTGTCAACGCTTTATAGCTAGCAGTTTAAGGCGATAGCGCACTTAAGCATTTGATTAGTATCAAATAACACCAAGATTTTCCCTTGTATGAATGTTAAGCTAGGCGCGATCGCCCAAAATTACTCTCCGAAAATGGGAGGCCATAACCTCCCATTTATCATAGGTAACAGAGTATCAACTCCTTCACACCACACAGCAATTTTTATCAACTAGAAGCTTTCACGGCTGCTTCGGCTTGGGAATGCAGCAACAAACCATATTCCAAGCCCTCCACCACCGCTTGATAGGAAGCTTCCAAAATATTGGTAGAAACTCCTACCGTAGTCCAGCGTTGATGGGCATTCCCCGATTCTACCAACACGCGGGTTTTGGCAGCAGTGCCCGTATGTCCGTTGAGAATCCGCACTTTGTAATCCGTCAAATCGAAAGTTGCAATTTGGGGATAAAAGTTCACCAAAGCCTTGCGTAAAGCTGCATCCAACGCCGCAACCGGGCCGTTACCTTCCGCCGCCTCCAAAATATTTTTACCGTCAACAGCGACTTTGATTGTAGCTAAGGCGTTGCTAGCTTCTTTCCCCTCAATCAAGTCACAGTGGACTTGAAAACCTTTGACTTCAAAAAACTTGGGGCGTCTTCCCAAAGCTTCATGCATTAACAGTGCAAAACTGGCTTCTGCTGCTTCAAATTGAAATCCTTCACTTTCCAAATCTTTGATGCGCTGGAGAATTTGTTTTGCCTCTGCCTTTAATTGGTCTAATTCAATGCCAAAACTGCGGGCTTTGGCTAAAACATTGCTGAGTCCCGACTGTTCGGAAATTACGATGCGGCGACGATTCCCGACTTGTTCTGGTTGAATGTGTTCGTAAGTCAGGGGATTACGTTCCACAGCCGATACATGAATACCACCTTTGTGTGCAAAAGCCGAACGTCCGACAAAGGGGGCGTGTTCATCAGGAGCAAGATTAACCACCTCACTGACAAATCGACTCGCTTCTGTAAGTTGTGTTAGCTGGTCTTCTGTGATACAACTGTAGCCCAGTTTAAGTTGTAAATTAGGAATCAACGAACAGAGGTTAGCATTACCGCAACGCTCACCGTAACCGTTAATTGTCCCTTGTACCATCTTTGCCCCTGCCATCACAGCTGCTATGGCATTAGCAACCGCCATTTCCGAATCATTATGAGTGTGAATTCCAATTTGAGGGATTGTCCTTTGTCCTTTGTCCTTTGTCATTGGTTCTTGACTAACGACTAATGACAAATGACTAATGACAGTTTCCACAATTTGGCTAACTTCGTGGGGTAAAGTGCCGCCATTAGTATCACACAGGACTAGCCATTCAGCCCCAGATGCGATCGCTGCTTCTAATGTCTGTAAAGCATAACTTGGATTCTGCTTATAGCCATCAAACCAATGTTCGGCATCGTAGATCGTGCGACGCCCTTGAGAACGGAGGTACTCAATTGTGTCGCGAATCATGGCTAAATTTTCTTCTAATGTCGTCTTGAGTCCATCTGTGACATGTAAATCCCAAGACTTGCCGAAAATTGTCACCCAGCGAGTTCCCGCAGCGAGAATCGCTTGCAGCATAGGTTCTTCGGCAGCAGTTGTGTTGGGGCGTCGAGTCGAACAAAAAGCGACAACTTCTGAATGTTTGAGCGGATCTTCTTGGAGTTGCCAGAAAAATTGTACATCCTTCGGATTAGCACCAGGCCAACCGCCTTCAATAAAGGGAATTCCCAGTCTATCGAGTCTCTTGGCAATGCGTAACTTATCTTCTATCGATACTGATAGCCCCTCGCGCTGAGTGCCATCCCGCAGTGTAGTGTCATAAAGCCAAAGTTGAGGAGAGGAATTTGTGGTCATAAAACTTGGGCCGACGAGACAAATTTCGAGGCAATATGTCAATATACAACAAAAAGCCAGTTTGGCAATTTAAAAAATGCCTAAGGTACTAGCTCAAGGTAAAACAATTGAGTGCGAGCAAGGAAGCAATCTCCGCAACATTTTGCTGCAAAATGGTATTAACCTCTACAATGACGGTGCTAAGGTAATAAACTGTCGGGGTATTGGCAGTTGTGGTACCTGCGCGGTTAAGGTAGAGGGCGAAGTATCAGCACCGAATTGGCGCGATCGCACGCGTCGTTCGCTTCCTCCCCATTTTCCTACAAAAGACTTGCGTTTAGCTTGCCAAACGCAGATTTTAGGCGACGTAAATGTGACAAAATTTGATGGATTTTGGGGACAAGGTTCTCGAATAGTGTGGACACCAAAAGGTTAAAAAGGAGTAAAACAAGATGGGTAGATGGACACCCCTAATATTAATGGCTGGAGGTCTAGCCATTCTGCTTGGTACATTACTAGGCATCAACTTTCCTATGGGCGTACAAACCGCCAACAATCCCGGCGGCAAAGCAGCGAAAGTTCTGCCAGCTAATATTAATGTTAATAGCGGTGCAGGCAGCCAGAACAATGAAACTGCAACTGAGGAAACTGAAACAACCCAAACAAATGGCAACAGACGCTCTATTGTAGCCCCAAGACCTGACAACAGAACCAGCGTTGCTCAAAATCCTTCTGACACTACAACAGAAGTTGATACAAACACTTCTGGAACAGACACACCATCAAACAGCAGTTCTGGTACCGAGCCAATTCGAGCTTTGTGGTAAAGGTTGCTAGTCTTTAGTTATTCCTTTATTAGTTATGATTTATTAGTCATGCACTAATGATAAATGGCTAGTGAGCAATGACTAAATGACTAATGACTAGTGAAATTGTAATTATTGGTGGCGGCGTTATTGGTTTAGCGATCGCCATTGAACTTAAACTGCGCGGGACAAATGTCACCGTGCTTTGTCGTGATTTCCAGGCTGCTGCTACCCACGCCGCCGCCGGGATGTTGGCGCCCGATGCCGAAAAAATCCCGGATGGCGCAATGCGTTCCTTGTGTTGGCGATCGCGTGCTTTATATGCCGACTGGACGCGTAAACTAGAAGAATTGACCGGCTTAAATACGAACTATTGGCCTTGTGGTATCCTAGCGCCTGTTTTGGAAGAAAGCAGGGGAGCAGGGGAGCAGGGGAGCAGGGGAGCGGGGGAGCAGGGGAGCGGGGGAGCAGGGGGGAACGACAGTAACTTCTCCTCTGCCCCTCTGCCCCCCCGTCCCGCGTTAGGGGTTCCTGCCATAGACCTCTGCCCCTCTGCCCCTCCTTCCCCCGCTTACTGGTTAGACAAACAAGCAATCCATCAATATCAGCCAGGATTGGCAGCAGAAGTAGTTGGTGGCTGGTGGTATCCTGAGGATGCACAAGTTGATAATAAGGCTCTAGCTCACGTACTGCGGACAGCGGCGGAGTCTGTTGGTGTTGAACTCAAAGACGGCGTTACAGTAGAAGGATTTTTACAACAACAGGGACAAGTTGTTGGCGTGCAAACTAATGCTGGGGTAATTCGCGCCGTTCACTATGTTTTAGCCTCTGGTGCTTGGTCGAATGAGTTGTTACCGCTACCAGTGCGTCCCAGAAAAGGGCAAATGCTAAGTCTGAGAGTACCGGAATTGTTACCGGAATTGCCCTTGAAGCGGATTTTATATGGACAAAATATTTACATTGTACCGAGACGCGATCGCTCCTTGATTATTGGGGCAACAAATGAAGATGTTGGCTTTACACCCCACAACACCCCAGACGGCATTCAAACATTATTACAAGCTGCCATCCAGGTTTATCCGCAGTTAAAGAATTATCCTATTCAAGAGTTTTGGTGGGGATTTCGCCCAGCCACTCCCGACGAATTACCCATCCTGGGGGCCAGCCATTGTCACAATTTAACCTTAGCCACTGGTCATTACCGCAACGGGATTTTACTTGCGCCTGTAACAGCAGCATTGATAGCCGATTTTATTTTGGAACAAAAATCTGACTCCCTACTTGCTGATTTCCATTATTCTCGGTTCCAGTCCCAGCCATCTACCCCAACTCCAATGCTCACTCACTCTGCTAATTTTTCTAACGGACATCGTACTTCCACACTATCCACAGACGCGATATCCACATCCACAGACGCGATGAATCGCGTCTCTACAAATTCACCGCTGGTTATTGCAGGCAAAACCTTTCAATCCCGCTTGATGACTGGGACTGGTAAGTATCGTAGCATTGAAGAAATGCAGCAAAGCGTTACCGCCAGTGAATGCGAAATTGTTACCGTCGCAGTACGACGAGTACAAACCAAAGCGCCCGGACATGAAGGTTTAGCAGAAGCCTTGGATTGGACAAAAATCTGGATGTTGCCCAATACCGCAGGTTGTCAAACTGCCGAAGAGGCGATTCGGGTGGCGCGTTTGGGGCGAGAAATGGCGAAATTGTTGGGACAGGAAGATAACAATTTTATAAAGTTAGAAGTAATACCCGATCCTAAATATTTACTTCCAGATCCCATTGGTACGCTGCAAGCAGCAGAACAACTAGTTAAAGAAGGTTTTGCAGTATTGCCCTATATCAACGCCGATCCGATGTTAGCCAAGCGATTGGAAGATGTCGGTTGTGCCACAGTCATGCCCTTAGCGTCGCCCATTGGTTCTGGACAAGGGCTGAAAACAACCGCCAACATCCAAATCATCATCGAAAATGCGGGCATACCAGTGGTGGTAGATGCTGGCATTGGTTCGCCCTCAGAAGCCGCCCAGGCAATGGAATTGGGAGCAGACGCCTTGTTGATTAATAGTGCGATCGCCCTGTCTCAAAACCCCGCCGCAATGGCTCGTGCCATGAATTTAGCCACAGTCGCCGGTCGTTTAGCGTACCTTGCAGGCAGAATGCCCATCAAAGACTACGCCAGCGCTAGTTCGCCCCTCACTGGGACGATTACTAGTTAAGGAATGGGGCATAGGGCATAGGGCAGGGGAGCAGGGGAGCAGGGGAGCAGGGGAGCAGTGACAATAATATTTCCTCTCTACCCCTCTGCCCGTCTGCCCCTCTGCCTCTCTGCCCCTCTGCCCCATGCCCCATCCCCATTAATGTAACGATTTGTCTAGCATTTTCAGAGCGGATCTACCATTTTATGTAACATTAGATGAAGAATAAAGATAAAGGAATCAATTCATGCCTTATACAACCGAAGAGGGCGGCCGCCTGAACAATTTTGCTAGAGAACCAAAGGTTTATCAAGCAGAACCTCCTACAGAGGGGCAAAAGCGAACCTATATCATAATAGGAATCGCTGGTATAGCTTTGGTTGGTGGCTTAATTTCAGTCGCTTTCTTAGTTTCCTAGAACGGTTGAGTGTAAAACATTTTAATAAAATTTCATTTTTCTAGTTTTTCAGGTTCCGATTTCAGGAGGAACCTGCTTTTTTATTTTTTGTTAAAATTAGGATAGTAATTAAGTATAATTACATACTTTATCAGTCTACAAAACTGCGATAAATAGTCTTGTTTAGAGACTTATGGGGCATGGGGCTGGGGAAAGGGGTAAGGGGAAAAGGGGATAAGATTAAATTTATTCCTTTTCCCTTTAACCTTTAACCTTTTCCCTTTAACCTTTAACCTTTTCCCCTGCCCCTTTCCCTTTCCCCCTTTCCCCTTTAACCTTTTCCCCGCCCGAAGGGCTTTGGATGCGCCTCTAAAGGTGACATATACTCTGATTTTGGCTCTTTAGCCGCCATGAGCGTGAATGACACTGCACACAACAACAACTTTGCTTGGAATCGGCAAGTTTACCAACGCTTAAAACTTGCCTTAAGTCTTGGTTTACGGCGACAACTTTTTTTAGCAGTATGTGATGATTTACACTTAAGAAACCAAGTAGCAGCGCGTTTGCATTCTACATTGGCTTATCCTGTGGGGCAAGTGCTATATCAGCCATTAAATACGCAAGAAAATAGCACTCCAGCTTATCCGCGATTAGTTACGTTACGTTTAAATTTAACCGATCCCAATCCCTTCGCTCAAATAAATCAATGGTTGGCTAATTATCCACCGCCAATTGTTGGAGCATCAAAAGATACTCCAGGAAGACCTTCTCCAATACCTGCATTTCAAATTGTAGGGGTGGAGCAGCTGACCAAGCAACCGGTAGCAACACAGCGTTTATTTTTACATTATCTTCGGTTAAGCGAGCAATATTTCTCTACGCAAGAATCCAGTCGATTTTTAGAATCTAACTTGGTGTTGTGGATACCGCGTCCTTGGCTGTCTGCTATCCAACAATCAGCGCCACAGTTTTGGCGTTGGCGTACTGGCGTATTTGTGTTTGCTGGAGAACCGACACCAGCAACTCAAAATTCAGGCTATCCAGAACGTTTTTCTAATTCTAAAAATTTGGATGTGGGGAATCTTGAGCATTCGATTTTAGATGAATCTGTTAGCCAAGGAGAACTAAAACCAACAGTTAGTGAAATAAAATTTGAAAATAGTTCTGATTTTCCAGACAAGAAGGTAGATAAAAGCCAAGAAGACGTGCCATCGATTGTAGATTTATCAAAGGCTGGGGCACAACAGCAAGAATCCGCTATTAGATCTGGCAGTAGAAGCGATCGCCAATTGCTGTCTTCTTTATCTCATATTAGCAGCGAATTGACGGAATTAGTATTTGCATCAATCAACACCAAGATTATTCAAGACACGGAAGAACGCTGGCAACCACAGCAGATTTTGTTGGATATTGAAGAATTACATTTACAGGAAGTTCCTGGGGAAATTCTCGCAGAAGCTTATCATCGTCTGGGTAATTTATACCGCCTTCGGATCGAGCAAGGAGAGTCAAGTTTAGAAAATTTGATGGTGGCAATTCTCGCTTACCAAGAAGCAATTAGCTATGACGAAACTTCACCACAAATCCCAGATATTTTGAATGACTTGGGTACACTTTATTGGATGTTATCCCGCACACCGCCTAATTCTGAAGAGGGACAAACATATATAGAACAAGCAATAGAATTTTATCAGTTGGCTTTAGATACAATTTCACCCCAGACACATCCAGAAACTTACGTCCGCGTGCAAAATAATTTAGGCACAGCTTATGGTGATTTAGCTCGTTTTTCTCATCCGGCTGAAAATTGGCAACAAGCAGTTTTAGCTTATAGCGAAGCTCTCAATTATCGCACAGCGGATATGGATTCATTAAAGTATGCAGCCTGCCAAAATAATTTGGGTACTGCTTACTGGCATTTAGGGCAATATAATCAACCGATTGTGCATTTAAAGAAAGCGATCGCAGCTTACAAGCAAGCACTTGTACATTACAATCCCCAAGAGGAACCGCTCAAATATGGCATGATTCAAAACAACATCGGTACTGCCTATTGGAATCTGGCACAATACGAACAACCCGCCGAAAATTTACAACTCGCTATTGATGTCTATAACGAAGCTCTGAAATATCGCACTCCAGCTAATGTTCCTGGCGCCTGCGCCGCCACGCAAAATAATTTAGGTACTGCTTATTGGCATTTAGCAAATTTATCTCAAACAACTCAAGAAGCAAAGCAAAAATATCTAAAACTATGTATTAATGCTTATGAAGAAGCTATAGCTTTAGCTCATTCGCTAAGTGGCAATCCTTTAAGTTTTGATTTGTTTGCTTCTCATAATAACTTGGGACTGGCACACTATCAGCTAGTAACAGATAAGTCCTTTAACGGTGATAAAGCAACACGTTCTCAACATCTAGAAATAGCCTTAGATCATCATTTACAAGCTTTAAATGGATTGAGCAAACAACCAGAAGCTTATCAAACAGCCTTCAATTATGTGGTGAAAACCATTCGTGCTTTTCACAATGAATTAGGGATACAGGGGCAAAATCTAGCTTTATCGAAAGTTCCGAGTCAGTTATTACCAGAAATTTTGTCAAAGCTATAGCAGTTAGGACTTACGCACTGAAGCCTCAAACCTCGATCCCCCCTAACCCCCCTTAAAAAGGGGGGAAGTCTAAAGCCCCCTTTTTAAGGGGGTTGGGGGATCTGAGTGCGTAAGTTCTATTGGTATAACTTCAGCGAAAGTAGAGTTAAGGAGAAGCATCTTCAGAATGGAGAGCTTTCAATGCGATTTCTGCTGGATGAACTATAAATTGACCTTTGGCTTTATTGCAGACCATGATTGCATCATCTAGCGATCGCCCTTAATTACACAAGGACAGTTAAGATAGTTAAGGAAAAACAAGATTAATTTTATTAATTGCCAGTTATTCAAGCTAAAGCAATACAACTTCAAGTTTTTCAAGGTATTCTTGCCATAGCCCTGCTTTTACAATTCTGGATTATTTATAAGCAAAATTTATCTAAAATTTTTATAAAAATCTAAATATTTAAATATTATGATTAATCGCTTTAGCGGTCTTAACTGTCCTTGTATTTTTACTCCGATGTCTGAGATCGGAATATCTAAAGGATGGCTACGCCCGCCGTACTCCGGAGAAGCAAGCTACGCAAAGCGTCTCGTAGAGAAGGCATCGCAAAAGTTTTCGGTCTACTGAAGGTGTCAGTTCGACAAAAACATGTTGACTAGTCACTTGAGAAGGTGTCAGTTCGACAAAAACGTGTTGATTTGTCACTTGAGAAGGTGTCAGTTCGACAAAAACGTGTTGATTAATAAATTAACAATAAGTTGTTCGAGAAAAAATTCTTTTTGACTTATCATTCGATGACTTTGTATAATTTAAAAATAAGTCGTTCTAGAACAGCTTTAGTTTTATTTATACAAAGACACAAATTTCGAGAAAAACATGTCCATGTATAAGCTCAACTAAAGTTGTTCTAGAACTGGTTATTCTGGGCTTATTAAAGGATGTGTTTTTGTAATTAAGTGTTGTTGAAACCGAAGAACCTCACCCCGCCAAAGCCAATACGGTTCGGTTAAAGGGGAAAGGGAAAGGGTAATTTCAAACATGTACCCCTTTTCACTGCCCACATCAGTTGTAGGGTGCGTTAAGCGCTGCTTTAACGCACCAATAAATACAGTGCGTTACGGCTAACTCCTATTCTCTCAAACGCTCAAATCCTGACATAGCCGTAACACACCCTACTTAATATTTACTTTATAAATGACCAAGCATACATCTGTCAGATTCTGATTTTAAATTTGTATGAATTCTCACAGATTATGAAACAAATTATACCAATTCAATTAATGATTGTGATGATTGAAGACGCGATTCATCGCGTCTCTACAAGTTGTGTATCGCATTTTTTTTTGAAATTCGTATTATATTTATTGGGCTTTTTTATTGTTGACATCAGGTTTAAATGATTCAGCTGATTTATCATTTTTTATCTGATTTTTGTCTGAATTTACTTTGGTATTAGGCAGTATTGCTCCAGCCGTTTTTGCATTTTTTAAATTTATACCTTCTAGATTTGCTTTTTCTAAATTTGCACCTTCCAGATTAGCATTTTCTAAATTTGCATCTTTGAGATTGGTGTCAAATAGAATTGCATTTTGCAATTTAGCATCGTTGAGATTGGCACCACTAAGATTCGCACCGCTGAGATTTGCCCAGCACAAATCGACTTCATTTAAGTTGAAATTTCTTAGATCTGCACCACTGAGATCGCACTCTTGACAATCTTTAGTTCCTAACAACTTTCTCACATTTTCAGCTACTTCTTTTCTCACTGTACCTGCTTGAGAAGAGGGTTGCCAAAGTTTGATTTCACCTAATGCACTACCAGTAACAAGAGTCTTGCCGTCGGGAGTAATAGCGATCGCTTCTACCCAAGCAGCATGATTTTTCAGAACCCGAATCAATTCACCGTTACTAATATTCCACATTTTGACTGTCAAATCCCTAGAACCAGTGAAAAGAGTCTTTCCATCTGGGCTAAAAGCAATACTGTGAATACTACCGTTATTTCCTGATAGATTATAGTTACCTTTATTATCTTCGCCTCCAAAAGGCATCTCTGCTTTGTTAGAATTTAAATTCCACAATTGTAGGCTACCAAAATTTCCACTATCAGCTAAAAGTTGACCGTCAATATCAATGGCAAGGGCGACAACTTTGGGAGATTCTGTCATCAAAGTATTTAGTTGTTTTTTATTTTTCAAGTCCCAAAGGTCAACTGTGTTTGCTCCATCACTACCAATAGCTAAGATTTGCTTTTTTGGACTCCAGGCAACAGCATTAACTGTTCCTGCGCCTCCAGATAAGGTTGTGACTATTTTACGAGTATTTAAATCCCAGATTTTAATGGTTTTTTTAGTCTTAGCGTCACTATCCTTTTCCTTTTCATTGCTGACACTAATTAAGCTTTGATTATCAGCATTAAAGGCAATAAACTTAACTTCATTTGTATAGTCATCAAAACTATGTAGCAGCTTTCCGGTGCTTAATTCCCATAGTTTTACTGTTTTATCTTCACTAGCACTAGCAGCTTGTTTGCCATCGGGACTAATAGCAACCGATTTGATAGAACCAGAATGTTTAGAAAGGGTGCTGAGAAGTTCGCCTTTTTCCAAACTCCAAAGTTTCAGAGTGCCATCGTCACTACCACTCACAAGGATTTTGCCATCAGAACTAATTGCTAGGGAAGTAATCCACTGAGTACGTCCAGAAGGTTCGGCAAGGGTACGGAGTAATTGAGTATTTCGCCAAGCTTCCGAAGGTAAAGCGTTTTTCGAGGTGGCTGCTGATGTTTTTGGGGTTTCTGGCGATGATTGAAATTTGAACCAAAGTAACCCAGCAACAGTAACAACTGCTGCTAGCAGTGTTAAAAATGTGATGGTTTTTCGGGATATTTGCGTTGATATCATTGTTATTTAGGTATCCGATTTATATTTGATTGGTTGAATTACAGGTTAATCTATGGCATGTAACCTGTGCAAATATTTGTAACAAAAAATTTTTCAGATACTGATAAGATGAGCAATGGAGCGATCGCCAATCAACTCTACAACCGAATGGAAAGTTAACGCCGCTAACTGTAACTGCGGACAATTTCTGATAAAACAGATGTTGAACTGAGTCTGCTGGGGCAAAATAGAAAACATGACGAATGAATCGAATTCCTCAAATCTACCAACCCCAGAACCTATCTCAGAACAGGACTTGCAGCCAGATGACTTTGATGGTGCTGCAACTGAGCATCATGTCACCTCAGAAGCATTAGCGACACAACAAGCTCTAGCTGCTATTTCGTCTTTGCAATCTCTGCAACATACAACAGCTCTCAAACAAGCTCGTTCTGGCTTCAGACAATCCCTTGCCAAGCAATTCACAGTTAAACCCAGAGCATTGCTGGTAATTTTTGTAGCGATCGCCGCCACTTTTATCGGTATTATTCTCAATAACTGGATTGTCGGCCTTGTCGGAACTCTGGTAACTTTACTGTTATCCCTAGCAATATTATTGCCTTGGTTCCTAGAAGTTTTTGACGAGTGGTTTTCACCCCAAGAACGGACGCTGTTCGTTGGCTTTTTGGGACTAATAATAGCCATCATCGGCTCGATCAGGTTTACAGGTATAGGCGATCGCTTGCTTGCTTTAGGACGCCAGATTAACTGGGAAACCGCTGGTAGTCTAGCTGAATGGTTTGGCGCTTTAGGGCAAATTCTCATCGCCATCATTGCCGTTTACGTAGCTTGGCGACAATACGTAATTTCTAAAGACTTGACAATTCAACAAAATCTGCTAACAGTCCAGCAAAATATTATTACCCAGCAGCAAACCATTGATTCTTATTTCCAAGGCGTTTCAGACTTAGTATTAGATGAAGAAGGATTATTAGAAGATTGGCCTCAAGAAAGAGCGATCGCTGAAGGACGCACTGCGGCAATCTTAAGTAGTGTCGATGGCAGTGGTAAAGCCAAAATTCTCCGCTTTCTCTCGCGTTCCAAGCTACTATCACCCCTAAAACGCGACAGTCGATTAGGTAGAGCTATTCTCGATGGTATGGGTGGTTACGCCGAAGATCGTCTAGAAGGTGTGCGCGTCATCGATTTAGGCGTAATGCTTGCAGCAGCCGACCTTTCTGGTACCGATTTGCGTTGGACTGATCTCAGCGAAGCTAATCTTGTCCGCGCTAATCTTGCCGGTTGTGACTTAGTAAAAGCCAACCTTTCGCGCACAATTTTATATGATGCCAATCTCACTGGGGCTGACTTCAACGGAGTTCGTTTATTCTACGGTGTAGTAGAAAAAGCATCGCCCCGCAGCCGCACCGAACCACCAGATTATCAAACAGGCGAACAAACTGGCGCAGTGATAGAAAAAGCTGATTTCACTGATGTGCAAAGGATGTCTGAGTCTGTCAGATATTATTGTTGTGCTTGGGGTGGCGAAGCAACCAGAGCCACTATTCCCGGTGGTTGTGAAGGTATTCCCAATAAATTGGGACGATAGATATCAGCTAAGAATTCAGGAGCAGAGCTTTTGAAAGCTCTGCCAAAGCATCAGAATTGCTATCAAAAATTCGCAGATTGTAAGAAAACATTCTTGCGGCAAATTTATCGTCTAATTTAGCTTGGATTTATATATGGATTAATAGCCAAATTTCTTGTCCCTCAATTTGCCAAACTTTGACTAATTTATCTGCATATCGCCTACCTTGTTCGGCTTCTCTTGCTATTTGTTGAAACTCCTTATCTAGAAATTCGTGGGGACGTTCCCAATCAATTAATGCTGCGGTTTTAGGAAAGAAAAATTGCATTGCTTGGGGAAAGTAAGCTTCTAAAATTTCTTTCCACGGACTATCATTATCTGCTCTTTCTAGTTCTTCGTTCATGAGTTGAGTGGCAAGCAAATTTAAATTTCTCAGTTTATTAATTAGTTCCTGCTAATTGACTAATACACTTCAAAATCCGTAATACACTATACAACTCATTGCCACTGTTCCACACATCAAAAATATTAGGACTAGCCCTTTCAAGGTGGTGAAATTTGGAACGAAGATTAGTTATTTCAATATTCAAAAAACCAAAATCTGAGCGTAGAACTCAGGATGGTAGCACTGAAATAAAGTATCTTGGTCGCTCGCCTTGAAAGGGCTAGTCTTAAATATTTGAAGTTGCATAGCATCGAAGATGACCTTTGAGCAGTTTAATGAACATAAAACTGCCACCAATTCAAAATTCACGGAGGAAGAATTCAAACTCCTGCCTGCTGCCTCCTACCCTAGTCAACAGTCAACCGTCAACCAACACCCCAGTAATTCTCGCCTTCAGGTAAAGTGAGAATTTCAACGCCATCTTCAGTCACAGCTAAGGTATGTTCAAATTGGGCAGAAAGTTTGCGATCGCGCGTTACAGCAGTCCACTTATCGCCCAGAACCTCGACTTCATAAGTTCCTTCGTTAATCATTGGCTCGATGGTAAAAACCATCCCTGGTCTGAGTCGCTTGCCTTTACCCCGCGTACCATAGTGGGGAATATCCGGCGCAGTGTGAAAAATGTTACTGACTCCGTGTCCCACAAAATCTCGCACCACAGAAAAGCCTTGTGCTTCAGCATACTCTTGAATAGCTGCACCAATGTCGCCAATGCGTGCCCCTGGTTTTACTTCCGCAATACCCAAGCGCAAACACTTTTCTGTCACCTCCACCAGCTTTTTCGCTACTGGGGATGGAGTACCAACAAAGAATGTCTTGGATGTATCGCCGTGGTAACCTTCCACAATCGGCGTCACATCAATATTAATAATGTCACCGTCCTTGAGGATTTGCTTGGCATTCGGAATGCCGTGACAGATGACCTCATTTACACTAGTGCAAATCGACTTGGGATAACCTTTATAACCCAGGGGTGCGCTTTTTGCTCCATGCGCTTGCGTCCAACGTTCGGCTTCATCATTGATTTCCAAAGTGCTAACCCCCGGCTTCACCATTGGTTCGAGATGTTTTAGAAGTTTGGCTGCTAAGCGTCCGGCTTGACGCATTTTGTCTAATTCTCGTTGGGATAAAATAACAATAAATTCGGTTTTCATGTTAGCCTAGATATCTTTCATAAATATAGTTAACCCTGACAGTGCAGCTCTTCGGGCAGCCTCAGCAACCTTGAGGGCGTACAAACTCTCTTCTGGGGTCACGTACAAAGGAGTACCATCTAAAAGATGGTCTAACACCATAATTGTGTCTTTGGCAAACAAACCCCGACGGGGGCCAACCTCTATAGGTGTTGTTTCACCTGGCTGGATGAAAACTCCTGTGTCGCCATCAAAAATTAAAGCACCCTTTTCACCGTGAACTTCAAACTTGCGTTCTGATTGCCAAATAGTTTCGCCTTTGCCATAGACTACCTGGGCTAAAAGTCCACTAGAAAAGCAGAGTTCGCTGGTGCATAAACAGGCTTGGTAATATTCTGATTCTGTTTCCCAATATCGTTGGTGACAGTTAACACTAAATACTTTACCAAACAAATCAGTGAGACGATGTAGGCGCGACAGAGCACCAATTAACGGAAAACCGAAAAGCTCGTGATTATAAGTCCATTTGCGGGGTGCAGGATTCTGGGGATTGATGGTGCTGTAACGGACATAAAATACTTCACCAATTTTGGCTAAGTTTTGCTTCAAAGCTTGATGCACGCCACCCAAAAGTTCTAGGTGTTCGACGTGGAGAAGTTTTTGTTGTGCTTTCGCTAAGGCGATGAGTTCTTCGGCTTCTGCCACATCCAAGGAAAGCGGATACTCGACAATTACATGTTTGCCATTGATAAGTGCTGCACGAGCGATCGCACCATGATCTCGATTTACTGTGCAAATCACCACCAAATCTATATCTTGGCGTTTTACTAGCTCTTGCCAAGAACTCAAAGCTTCAATTTCGTACTCTCTGGCAAAGCTTTGAGTTTTTTCTCTTGTATGACCAACAACTGCGACTAAGTGCGATCGCGCAGCTTGCCCTTCCCCGATTCGCTCATCATTCAGCAACGCCTCAGCCCGAAACTTTGCTGCATATCCAGTTCCTACCAAACCTACACGCACTTTCGCTTTTTCCAAACTTGCTTCTGAATTATACACGATCCTCACTAGTTCTGGTTTCGATCCTCTAATGACTGGGCATGGGGCATTGGGCAGGGGGCAGGGGAAAAGGTTAAAGGTTAAAGGGAAAAGGGAAAAGGAATAAATTTAATCTTTCCCCTTTTCCCCTTACCCCTTTCCCCATGCCCCATCCAACAAGAATATATAAACAAAACTTATTGGTATGAAGTAACTAAATTTCATTACTAATCGCGGTCGATTTAAAGTCACATAGTTTAATTTTTCTCGTAGTATCAGAATTGAAGCAAATATTAAAGGGCGGCTAATCCTATCAGACCAGCCGTGAAATTTGCTTTAGCATAACTTATACTGCCGTTTCAAAAAGAGAGGATTATCCAATGGCAAGTTTTAAAGTCACACTAGTCAATGAAGCCGAAGGCCTAAACAAAACCATTGATGTTCCTGATGATGAATATATTTTAGACGCTGCTGAAGAAGCTGGTCTTGACTTACCCTACTCTTGCCGCGCTGGTGCTTGCTCCACCTGTGCAGGTAAACTCATCTCAGGTACCGTCGATCAAAGCGATCAGTCATTTTTAGATGACGACCAGATAGAAGCTGGATATGTACTAACCTGTGTTGCTTATCCAACCTCTGATGTAACAATCGAAACTCACAAAGAAGAAGAACTCTACTAATAATTAGGCGTTTCAACAATAAATCTCTTGCAAGAGTTACTCATGTTCAAATAATACAAGCAGCGAATTTAGGAGAAATATTTTCCTAATAGTATGTGTTTTTTCTCATGATAGTTTGACGAAAAGCCTAATTTTATAACAAAGCAGGAACATTAAATTTATTGTGTTCCTGCTTTATTAACATAGATATTGCCTGTTGCTTATTCCCTCTTAAGAAAATTGCCATGCTAATTAGCTTTACAGCTTAACTTCTTTACTGAGCATTTTAATCTCAGTACCAGGATAGTAGAATTGCAAAATTTTCTGATTCGACCAACCAAGTTTAGCTAAATTTTGAGCGCCAGTTTGGCTCAAGCCGACTCCATGTCCTAACCCACCACCAATAAAGGCGTATCCCCATAGTTCTGGTTTGCCTTTGTTTAAGGGTTCTATATAAAAAAGCGTACTTGTGGGAGCAGCAAAAGCACTGCGAACTTCGTCTTTATGAAGAATAAAGGTGCTGTTATCAGTTTTGATTGCGAGTTCGAGGATGCGTCCACTCTCGCTTCGCTTCACCACAGCCATAGCCTGAATTTTCTTAAATTTGGCATGAGGGCTATTTTTGACCCGCAAAAATTTCTGTAAATCCTTGATAATATCCTCTATACGGGTTTCTCTGCGCCAACGAAACATATTCCACTTGGTTTCATTAAAACCTTGCTGCATGTTAATAAACTTTTGAAAGTTCTTTTCATCAGCTAAACTTTGCTTCGATAAGTTCCAAAGATTAGTCGCAGCATCGACTACAGGACGCAGATAAGGACGATCCTCACCATTCCAGACATCGCTGAAGGAGGCGGTAACACCGCCAGTCGTGGAAGAATACAAGGCGTCTACTAGTTCGTTTTTATAAGTCAGTACTTTACCTCTAGTTGTAGCGATCGCTTGGTCTGTTTTCGGTGCTGCTCCATTCAACCCATAATAAACTTGGCAGTGTGTATCAGCACACAACTGATAGTTATCTGCCGCAAATCTACGTAAATTTCTCAAGGCATAAGTACGAGCAAGAATGCTTTGCGCTTCTAGCGCTGCTGTTGGTGCATCAGTGCCTATTTCATAAGGTACAACGCCACGCAAATAAGTTTCTAAGGGTACTTGGTTAACTAAAGTGTACGTTCCGTAAGCGTTTGGTTGTAAATTTAACCGCCCTGCATAGAGACGAGCATTCTGTGGTTTATCGCTTTTATTCACCCGAATCAAGTTTTTCTCAGTGCTAATTTCCAACTCATTCGGACTGTAACGCTTACCATCCACTACCCAACTAACTCGCGGTACTTGTTTCAAAACTTTAGTATCAAGATATGCTTTTTCTTGATTAGCAGCTTGGATGTTCTGCAACAACAACCGTCGCAATAAAGGAGTGCTGTAAACGTCGCGTTTCGCCCAAACTTGCCAGCGTTCTGGCTGGGCTATTTCCACTTCCATTCCCTGAGAACGCCATTTTTTCGCACTATCCTCCGCAGTTTCAAAGGTGCGGTATGTACCCAAGACTACCACTTCTTCGACTGCTGGCTGGGGTAAAGCTTGCATAACTCTTTCTAGCTTGACAGGCTTACTGGTAACCACAACTTCCTGCTTGTTACCCCTTTGAAATTTTAGCTTTAAGCGATCGCCCTTTGTCGGTTCCAGTTGCAACTTCGCTGTGGCTTCGGCGCCAAATCTTTGCACAATCCCAATTTTCAGTTCTACATCGCGGATGTTGCTCTCAGGCGTCGATGCCGCAGTCAGTCCCGATAGGCTAAATGTCGCCACCAGAGTGTAGGAAAAACGCCAAAAGGAAAATTTCATAGCTCCCTGATTTTGCCCCTGAATGCGGCGTTGAAGCTGATTTTCCAATTGCTTTGTAACGCGGTCTTTTTGTCGCATGAGTGCTCCAATGATACCATTACCAGTTTTGCCCAAATAAATATCACTTACTTGCAAAACAAAGTCATAACGATTATGATTTATATAAAGGTACAAAACAAAACTAGTCGATAAACTCCTTATGGTTAGAGTCCAAGAAATTCCATTAAATCAGATTAAACGTCCGTTGCCCCGTGCAAACGATCCGAATAAAGTACAAGCCTTAATGCAATCGATTGCCGAGATTGGGCAGCAAGAACCGATAGATGTTCTAGAAGTAGATGGACAATATTATGGCTTTTCTGGTTGCCATCGGTATGAAGCTTGCCAGCGTTTAGGCAAAGAAACCGTTTTAGCCAGAGTCCGTAAAGCACCCCGTAGCGTTTTGAAGATGCACTTGGCATAGAGGATGAGGGCAGAGGAGGCAGGGGAGCAGAGGGGCAGGGGGGCAGGGGAGCAGAGGAGCAGAGGAGAAGTTAGAGTAAGTCTTTCTCCTTGTCCCCTTGTCTCCTTGTCCCCTTGTCCCCTTGTCCTCTTCCCATTCCCCATGCCCAATGCCCAGTCCCCAATTACATATAACCCAATTAGGAGAAAATTATGTCATCACAAGTAACAGTCAAAAACGTGAATATCGGCATTGACGAAGAGAGTAGGGCTAAAATTGCCGAGGGATTATCTCGGCTGTTGGCTGACACCTACACACTGTATCTGAAAACTCATAATTTCCATTGGAATGTAACCGGCCCGATGTTCCAAACATTGCACCTGATGTTTGAGACCCAGTATACAGAATTAGCGCTAGCAGTTGATTTAATTGCTGAAAGAATTAGAGCGCTTGGCTATCCCGCACCAGGAACCTACAGCGAATATGCCAAATTAAGTTCGATTCCAGAAACCCCTGGAGTTCCTAAAGCTGTGGACATGATTAAGTTGCTAGTTGAAGGACAAGAAGCAGTAGTCAGAACTGCACGGTCTATTTTCCCCGTAGTGGACGAAGTTAACGACGAACCTACTGCCGATTTATTGACTCAGCGGATGCAAGTACACGAAAAAACAGCTTGGATGTTGAGAAGTTTGCTGGAAGAATAGGAATAGGGCATAGGGGCTGAGGGAGACAAGGATATAGCAACGCTTTGGGAAAAGGGTAAAGGTTAAAGGGAAAAAAGAGATCTTTCCTTTCCCCCTTCCCCCTTCCCCTTTGCCCCTTGCCCCTTGCTCCATGCCCCATGCCCCATGCCCAATATTGATTTCACCCAAAAGTTACAAAATTTAATGCAGCGAGTGGGTATTTCTAGTTTTAAATCGCTCAGTCGTGCTGCTGGTGTTTCAGAGCGTCAAATTTTGCGGTTACGGCAAGGAAAACTAGAGCATATGCGGGTAGATGTGCTGCTGAAGCTGTCGCCAGTGCTACAGATACCATTGAGTGAATTAATCACAAATTTTTCAAGTGTAGAATTATTACAAAATCCAGCTGCTAATCAAGAATTATTAAAAGAAATTACAAATTTAAAAATAGAATACGATCGCTTGCAACTTCAATTAGAACAGCAGCGAGAAATATTACTACAAGAACTCCAGCAGTCAACTTTACAGATGCTGGAGTCTTTGTTGTTGCAATGGCCAACAGCAGCACAAAAAGCCCAGGAAAATCCACAGCTAGCAGCAGTGAAAATAGTGCCATTGGTGCAGAAACCCTTAGAAAAACTTTTACAAGGGTGGGGAGTGGAAGCGATCGCATCTGTAGGAACAGAATTACCCTACGATCCCCAACTACACCAATTGATGGACGGAACTGCACAACCTGGAGAAATAGTCAAGGTACGCTACACTGGTTACCTTCAAGGTGGCAAGCTGCTTCATAGAGCTAAAGTAAGTCCTGTATAGAAGGGACTGGGCAAAGGGCAAAGGGCAAAAGGCAATGGGGAAGCGGGAAAGGAAAGATCTCTTTTTTCCCTTTAACCTTTACCCTTTTCCCAAAGCGTTGCTATATCCTCCCTTGCCTCCTAATTCCCAGTCCCTCCAATCTCCTGAGAAAGTCAGGAATTATAAGTTAACAGTGGGGAGTTATAAATCATAAAATTCTCAGTTTTAGTATTGTCTGTTGAGAAATAACAGACACAGGGAATACTAAAACAGCAGAAGCGATGCCTCAGATAACTTTTTTGAAGGGGAAGGTGCATCTAAACTCCAGTTACAAACAGGACTTAGGGTATGGAAAAGGACAACAAAACAAATGAGTTCCCCAATCAATTATGGGAACTCGTCAGCACTTGTCCAGTCGAAAACCAACAGGAAAATGTTTCTATTGCCTTTCTATTACAAATTGTTAACGATATCAAGAAGCTTCAACGAACCCACGAGGGACTCCAGCAAGCTTATGCACAACTGGAAAGACAATTAGAAGAACGGACTCAAGAATTAATCAAAACTAACGAGGCACTACAAGCTGAGATTGCTCAACGGCAACGGGTAGAAGCAGAATTAATGCTTTACAAGCAAGCCCTAGAAAGCTCCAGCGATGCTATTGGCATAGCGGATGCTGGGGGTAATCACATCTACCAAAATTCGGCGTTTTCCAAATTGTATGAATGTGAAACTGTGCAGGACTTCATGAAATTTGGGGGCTTTTGTGCTATCTTTACTAACTTGGCAGTTGCTAAGGAGATATGGCAAGTTACTATTTCGGGTAAGCCCTGGATAGGTGAAGTTGAGCAACAGTCTGCTACTGGTCGGATTATGCAGACTTTTCTCAGGTCTTATTCTCTGAAAGATTCCACAGGTAAGAACGTTGGTTTTGTTGGTGCAATTACTGATATCACCGAACGTAAACTGGCACAAGTGCAACTCCAAGAGAAAGAGCAATTTCTCCGCACTGTCTACGAGGGATCTGAACATCTGATATTTGTAGTGGATGTTCTAGAAGATAGTGACTTTCGCTTCGCAGATTGGAACTTAGCCACAGAACGTGTGGTTGGTCTAAGCGCCACAGAAGTAATTGGTAAAACACCAGAAGATATACTCGGTGTTGTGGACGGTGCGGCAGTTCGTCAGAGATATACAACTTGTCTGAAAGCAGGTAAGGCTATTACCTACGAAGAATGCGTGAATTTTAAAGGTGAAGAAATTTGGTCGCTAACTACAATTAATCCACTCAAAGACAGTAAGGGTAGAATTTATCGGTTGGTGGGAACAACGGTTCATATCACTGAGCGTATACGAGCAGAAACTCAGTTAAAGCAGCAGGCACAAGACTTAGAAAAAGCTCTCAATGAACTCCAGCAAACTCAAATGCAGCTTGTCCAAAGTGAGAAAATGTCAGGTTTGGGACAGTTGGTAGCGGGTGTTGCTCACGAAATCAATAACCCTGTGAATTTCATTTACGGCAATCTCACCCATGCCAACGACTACATTCAACACCTAGTGGAATTCATTCGGCTCTATCAGCAACTCCATCCCCATCCCATATCTGAAATTGAAGAATTAGCAGCAGAGATTGACTTAGAATTTTTGATAGAGGACTTGCCCAAACTCCTCAACTCAATGAAGATTGGGGCCCAACGAATTCGAGAGATCGTTTTATCCTTACGTAATTTCTCTCGCATGGATGAAGCTGATATGAAAGAAGTAAATATCCATGAGGGAATCGATAGTACTCTGATGATTCTGGAACATCGGATCAAGGCTACACCCAACCGCCCTGCCATTCAAATTGTCAAAGAATACAGTAATTTACCTTTGGTGGAATGCTATGCAGGGCAACTCAATCAGGTATTTATGAATATTTTGGCAAATGCGATCGATGCTTTAGAGGAGGCAATGGGGAATAGTGAATGGGGAATAGGAAGTGGGGAGATGGGGAGACAAGGAAGTTTGGGGAGAGAGGGGGGAAAGATTTCTTCCCCATCCTCCCACACCTCCCACACCTCCTACTTGCCCAATGCCCTATGCCTAATTCCAACGATTCGCATTCATACTGAACTCACCAAGGAAAAACAAGTTGTTATTCGTATTGCTGACAATGGATTGGGAATACCGAAGGAAGTGAAACAGCGACTTTTTGACCCGTTCTTTAGTACTAAGCCCATTGGTAAAGGCACTGGTATGGGTTTGTCTATTAGCTACCAAATTATTTCACAAAAGCATGGTGGGAGCTTAGGATGCATTTCGCAGCCAGGAAATGGGGCTGAATTTGTGGTTACTATTCCTCTGAGCCAAAAATAAACTACTAACTTCATGCCAGAAAGCGATTTAATTTGTATGTTTGAGCTTGGCGTTAACCTAAATCAAAATTATTGGCTTTAGTTTTTCAAATTGGAACTTGAATTCATCGAATTATGTAGATTATTAAACATAAATAAAGTAAATAGCAGCTATAACAATTTATCAATCTTTTAAATAAAATCAACATATTTCTAAATAATATTATTAAATTGTGAGTAGTCTAATATTTTTAGAAAGATTTATACGAAGACATTTTAGAGCGATCGCTATTTTAATTAAATAAACAATCAACAGCCAATATTTATCAAAATTTCAGTTAGTAATTTCAAAAAATGAACAATTTAGCAGCATTGATTTTGATTCTTTATTTTTAGGTAGTTAAAAAATCTTACTATCGGTATATAATAGCAAAATCCAAACAACATTTACACAAATCAGCGTGAAATAATTATGAAAGAAGAAGTCAAAGTTATTAAACTCAGTGGGAGTCTGAACTCCACAACTTCACAAGAATTTAGGCAAAATATTACTAAAATTCTCGAAGTTGGCGTGAAAACTGTCTTACTTGATTTTCAAGATGTAACTTTTATGGATAGTTCGGGTTTGGGAGCTTTAGTCTTAGCTTTCAAAACCTTGAGAGCAGCAGATATTCAGCTTGTTATCTGTTCAATTAATGAGCAAGTCAGGATACTATTTGAATTGACTAATATGGATAAGATATTTGAAATATTTCCTACCCAAGAAGCCTTTAATCAGGTTTTATTGTCCAAAAATTAATTAATCAAATTTAACTTGCAAAATAGATAAGTCATCATCAAAACCATCTTTGGAGTTGAGAGCGATTAAATAACTCAGAACCTGTTCGAGTTGGCGATCAACAGAACTCTGTAAGCTAACTAATAGCTGAATAAAAGCATCTAAACTCCAAAGCGTACCATCTGATTTAGTGATTTCATAAGCACCGTCGCTAAAAATATAAAGGGTACTGAATTTTTCAATATTGCAAAACGCATCAATATATTTTGCTTCTGGAAACATCCCAACTGGCATACCGGGGGTTTTCAAGAGTTGAATTTCGGATTTTCTGGGAGATGCGCCGGTGATTAAAACTGCTGGTGGATGACCTGCACTAGCATAAATTAACTGGCGATTGATTCGGTTGTAAACTCCGTACCAGATTGTAAAGTACTTGTCATTTTGATAATTCATCTGAAAGGTATCATTCAAAGCCTTTAAGACATCACTAGGTTGATAGTAATTGAGACTTTTGAGGGCACGAGAACGAAGCAAATTCATCACGGAAACCGAGGGAAGAGTGGCTTTGAGTCCGTGTCCAGCAGTATCTAATAAATAAATTGCTAAATAATCAGCATCAAGCCAGTAATAATCGAAACAATCACCGCCGAGTTGTCGTGAAGGAATGAATCGAAAATTTATGTTGAAGGGTTCACTCATGGGAAAAGGCAGGAGCGATCGCACATATTCTGCGGCTTCTGACATTTCTGATTCTAAAAGCAACTTTTGAGTCTGCAAATCTCTACTTAATTGATGCAAGCGTAATCCTGCTCTTACCCGTGCTTGCAATTCGTTGTGTTCAATGGGTTTGGAGATAAAATCATCAGCACCAGCATCTAATCCTTTAACACAATCGGCAACTGAATCTAATGATGTTAATAAAATAAAAAATGTGGTGGAAAATTTCGGGTCTGTTTTAATGCGATGGCAGACCTCCAGACCATTCAACCCCGGCATGATCCAATCACAAATAATTAGTGCTGGATGGCAAGCCAGCGCTTTTTCTATTCCCTCCTCGCCGCTACTGGCAGCAATTACTTCATACCCCTGTTTTTCCAACATCCTTTTCAGGAGTATTTTTATTGAAGGATCGTCATCAATTATTAGTATTTGATACATAGAACGTTGCAGAAACAACTAATTAAAAATTTGCTCTCAATATAGAAAAATAAACTCTCATCTGAACTACTCCCTTAATGCTCGAAGAAAACCTAATTTGTTCGCTAACTGCAAAAAACAGCCAGTACGGTCTTTTTGGTCTCTAAAATGAGCTATTGCCGTCGTAACGAAGACAAAAAAATAGATAGATAATATGGCAATCAAAATTTAGTAATATATTAGTAATATCCCTGTATTAATACTACTAACATATTTTGATTTTTCCGTCGAATTTACGATTTTTTAAAGTCATAAAAGATTATGGAGGTGCAAGCGGATTCAGCCACAGGAGAATGCTGGTTTTTAGCTGATTCAAGTCGCGGTATGCTTCTTGCTTGAACCATTGCCCTAAGGCATCAAAGGGAGTGAAAGATGTTCCAGCTTGCCATTTGATGTCTTGACCTAGAGGTGTTGTGTGAGTTCCTGGTAAAGTTTGTGCTGTCACCATTTCAGCAAAGCGTTCTTGCAAGATTTTGGTTAAAGCTGCTGATTGGTCAATGGTGTCGTTGCTAAATTTTATTAATAAATTACGTCGGATATTGTATCGCTCTAGAACAAGTCTGTTAGTTTCCAATGGTGAGGGAGTAAACTCAATTTTCAAAGTGGAATTGAATTGTTCTACTAGGGGAATGGCTTCTTTAGCGGCGTAGTTGTTGAAGGATATTAAAATATTGCCTGCGCGTTCAACTTCATACAGGCTACCTATTAATAAGTGAAGTTTACAGCCCATACTGTGCCCAACGCCGTAAATGGGGAAGTAAAGCTTGCGTAATGCCCCAGAGTCATGTAAGCGTTCGAGGGTGCGGTCAAAGTTGAGCAGCACGGATTTGGCGATCGCTGTATGATCCAAGGTATTAACGAAAGGCGTGGCAATGACAACGTAACCCTTACTTGCCAGTTGTTCTAGTAGCCAGCGATAAGTGAGGTGCGGTGCAGTGGCGACGAAAGCACCTCCTAGAAAATGGATGATACCTATGGGATTTCGGGGAATGACTACCCAGTTACCTCTAACTTCTTTCCAGTCCATGCCGATAAGCGATCGCTTCACGAATAATATTTATGTTAGACGGGGATTGCAACCGTGGGAAGGATTATCGAAAAAGCATTGGGATTTAAACGCGATCGCCCAGGAGTTGGACAAGTTCTCAAAATTGACAATCCCAAGTCTGTTCCTGAATCGACTTCTAGTTTCAGCTTCTTAGCGCTTGTTGCTACTGTGAGCGTTACTTTCTTGTGTCAGGGTAAACCTAAAATGCCTTAACAGACTTGTCCGTAAATTTACGTATATCGTCTCTATGGTTAAAAAGCTTACATAACCTTAAATTGCTGTAAAAATTAAATGACCTTTCTCTTTGGAGTAGTAAGGTTTTGTATATCTTCATCGGACAAAAAATATATCTATATGCATAGGCGAGCGCCCTTATCTTTGTTTTTAGGAGTATTAACGAGTTCTAGCTGTTTGATCTTCAGTGCAGTAGCTCAAGCCCCATCTACTTCACAGCAGTCCTCGGCTCAAAGAGAAGCTCAAGCTGCTAGTTGGTTTGAAGCCCATCGCGCTCAACCAGGGGCTTTACGAGCATTTGTACAGCGAATGCCGAAGGGCGGAGATATCCACACTCATCTAAGCGGGGCTGTGTACGCAGAAGACTATTTGGAGTGGGCTGCTACCGATGGGTATTGTGTGAATCCAAAAGCGGGAACTTTAGTTGAACCATTAGCTTGCGGGCAAGACAATAATTATTTTCCAGCCTCAGAATTGTTGAACCGAACATCTGTTTATGATTCCCTGATAAATCGTTGGTCTACTCGCAACCTCCAATTTGCTGGAAAATCCGGACACGACCAATTTTTTGAAGCTTTTAGTGGTTTTGGGGCAATTTCAGACTCTGCGAGTCGTCGGGATGATATGGTCGCAAAAGTAGCGAATCGGGCAGCTTCGCAGCATATTAATTATCTAGAGCTAATGCTTACCGTTCAGGGCAGTGAAGTTCGACAGCTAGGGCGTGAAGTTGGTTGGAATAAAGATTTCCAACAGATGTACCGTCAATTGCTCAAAGGGGGATTAACCAAACTAGTGACACTTGGCAGCCAGCAAATAGTACAGTTGGAGCGCGAAGTCTCAAAAACACTAGGTTGCGGCACTCCATCGGCACAGCCCGGATGTGCAGTGACGGTACGCTATTTACAGCAAACGACAAGAACAAAGTCGCCCGTCGAAGTGTTTGCTCAGTTAGCTTATGCTTTTGAATTAGCTTCATCACAAGAGCGTGTCGTTGGCATCAATCTCGTCGCCCCGGAAGATAACCCGATTGCACTGCGCGACTACACCCTGCAAATGCAAATACTACAATTTTTTAAACGCCAATTTCCCAATGTCAAGGTCGCGCTCCATGCTGGAGAGTTAACCCTAGGATTGGTGACCACCGAGAATTTACGTTTCCATATTCGGCAAGCTGTAGAAGTAGCACAAGCATCTCGGATTGGACATGGTGTGGATATTCTTTTTGAGGAGCGTCCCTTCGATTTGATGCAGCAAATGAAGCGACGCAACGTGTTAGTCGAAATCTGCCTGACCAGTAATGAGGTCATTTTGAATGTCCAAGGAGATCGACATCCTTTTGGGGAGTATTGGAAAGCTGGGGTACCAATGACCCTTGCTTCCGATGATGAAGGCATTTCCCGCATTGATTTGAGTCATGAGTATCTGTTAGCGGCAACCAGATATGGGCTGGGATATAAAGACCTCAAGCAACTGGCTCGCAATAGCTTAGAATACAGTTTTGCTCCGGGAAATAGTCTCTGGAAGTCGCCTGAGTTTAAGGAAATGGTTCCAGCTTGTGCAAGCGATACTCCTGGTGAAACCTCTATTTCTAAGGGATGTAGTACTTTTTTGTACAAGAACGAGCACGCGCGGATTCAATGGCAACTAGAGTCAGAATTTGCTCGGTTTGAGTCATTGCAGAACTCGCTTTGATTGACTTTTAAGAAAAATAGACCTCTTGCTTTCATTGGTTTTTGCACTCTTGGGGGAAAAGGGTAAAGCCACGCCACTTGCTTGGCTGTCAGGAAACCCGCCCACCGCAGTGGCTCCTCTTTTGAAGGGGGTTGGGGGATCTGAGTGCGTAAGTTCTGTATTTGTCTCGCCCAGCATCCCCAATCTTAACACCTACTGGGAGTGCAAAATCCTTCTCCTGAGAGGGTTGCAGCCCGAATTCTCTCTAGGGGAAATTTTGGTGTGCGATCGCTGTACAACAAACCATTAGCTTCTTGGAAAGTATCAGTAAATTGTGTGTAACAAAATCCACTGAATAGTTCAATATTATTGACGGTTTCGAGGAGGGCGCTGTATTTCATTTCTAACTCAGAGACACTCCAGCAGCGTTCATATCCCCAAGCTTGAGCTGCATTTGGCTTCTCATCAGGGGCATAAGCGATACCACCAAATTCTGTGAGCATTACTGGTTGCCCTTGATGTGGATAATTGTCCAGCGTGAGGATACGTCCTCCAGGGCGCTTATGATTAAGCATATCCGACAGCTTCACTTCTGGCCCGTAACGACGAACTAATTGCTGTGGTTTGGTGTCATAGTCATGAATTGCGAGAATGTCTGTATCTGTACTTTCCCAGCCATCATTACCAATTACTGGACGAGTTGGGTCTAGGGTTTTGGTTAAGTGATACATTGCTAAAACATAGTTGCGGTGAGCTGCTGTTTCCACTAAATTCGGCACTCCCCAAGATTCATTAAAAGGCACCCAAGCAACAATACATGGATGGCTAGAGTCTCGCTTGATGACTTCATTCCACTCCCGCGTCATGCGTTCTACTGCTTTGCGAGTAAAGCGATAAGCGCTAGGCATTTCTTCCCATACTAATAAGCCTAAAACATCTGCCCAATATAAAAAGCGAGGGTCTTCAATTTTTTGGTGTTTGCGTACTCCGTTGAAACCCATTGCTTTGATCAGTTCTACATCACGTCGCAAAGCCTCATCGCTCGGTGGAGTCATCAGCGTATCAGGCCAGTAGCCTTGATCGAGAACCAAGCGTAAATAGTAAGGGCGACCATTGAGCATAAAGCGATCGCGCTGTACGCTGACTGTTCGCATTGCGGTGTAAGATTTTACTTCATCCAGTAGGCGATCGTTGCTCCACAGTTGAATTTCCGCATCAATTAGCGTTGGCTTTTCTGGACTCCACAACAATTCATTACGGAAGTCGTCAATCCCAGGATCGCCCAAGGCGATGCGGCGATTAATTTCCCCGTTTAACACTTCGTAGGTATCATTCGCCAACACTTTATCGCCAATGCTCAATTTCATCTTGATTTGTACGCCACAAGCAGGTACATCACCCGCTAGCCCCGCTTCAAAACCAACCTCCCATCGCTCAAAGTCAGAATTCCAGCACAGGTGACCAAGATAAGTCTTACCCACTCGCTCAATCCAGACTGTCTGCCAAATACCACTCGTGCGAGGATACCAAATACTGTGCGGCTGCAATTGCCAGTCTTGCTTACCGCGAGGTTTAGCGAGGTCTTGCGGATCGTCTTGTGCCCACACTGTGACTTTTGCGATTCCACTGTCATTTAAGACGTGGGTAATATCGAGGGAAAAATTGGTATGTCCGCCTTCATGTTCAGCTATGTATCGATCGTTAACCCAGACACTAGCGCGGTAGTCCACTGCACCGAAGTGTAACAGCAATCTACCATCTCCTTCTGGTATGGCAAATTCGCGCTCGTACCAACAGTTCGGGTGAAAATTCGTATCACCTATCCCACTTTTAGTTGATTCAGGAGCAAATGGAACTTCTATCTGATGAGTCCATTGCTTCAGGTCACTGGGTTGAACGCATTTTCCTTCGTCATCAAATGCAAACTTCCACAAACCATTGAGGCTTTGCCAAGGCGATCGCTGCAACTGTGGACGTGGATGTGTTATTTTTTTCCAATCGGGAGCATTCTTACCATTGCTGTTAACTGATAACGCAACTCCATTATTATTAATATCTAATAACTCCATAAAAACCTCTTTTTATTTGCATTAAATTAGTCTCTTTTAAGAAAAACGATATTGATTAAAAGTATTATTAAATTTAATAGTTTTTGTTATAGCGATCCTAAATCATTTGTAAAAATTACATATCTCTTTCTTCTTTCTTCCCGTTGCGTACTTTGTCTCAAAAAGTGACGCTCCTCTCTTGCAAAGTTCAAATGGTCGGAAACCTCCGCTCTGACTTTGCGCTGCGTCGAAGATCCTGCGCTAACCGATGTCTGACGACAAGCCCCCTTTAGGGTGTCTACGCCAAAAGCCGACGCACCCTGCAAAAAGCAAGCTACAGACTTTTCGCTGCGTACTTTGCGTTAGCCTGCGGCAAGCCGCTGGCGCGTCTACGTTTCCTTCTATATTTTTCACAAATAAAATACGACTGCTATATATGCAAATTTTAATTATTTTATTTTAATTATTTTAAATTAAAAAGCTGCTTTGACGAGCTAGTGTTTTAAGTTGACTAGCCAGCCATTTAAACCTTTGTACTATCAATTATAGCAAACATCTCCATAGATATAACCCCGCTTCCTATACACAATTAATCTTGCATCTTTCGTCCCTAACTGCCGCTTACATATTTGCCAGATTCGGTTAATATTTAAGTTATTACATTAATTTAATATTGCATAAGTTTTTGGTAACACACAAAGCAAATATTTGTGTGTTACCAAAAACTTAATTAGTTAATATTATAAAAATACTTTGATTAGTTTGGCTTCTACCGAAAGGATAGAACTATACTAGATGCCGTTATAAGTAAAAATGCTGTTTTGTTTGTCAAGTAATATAATGCCAGATTGGTGTGTCTTTCTTTTATTTCATACAACAAAGCCATAGAAAAGCGATCGCCTTTCTATTTCTTACCCAATTGCTCCACAAACTCTGCATGTTGAGGTGAGTTTAATCCCAACTGCAATACCTCTAACACCCGTGCCATCTGATTGTTTAACAGCGCCTCCACCGCTAACCACAACCCCGGAAAAACCCCAGAGCGAATAATCCCATCTGCACTGGGAGATAGCAATTGATAATCTCCGTCTGTTAGGCAAAACCATTCAATTTGATTTTCGTAGGATTGCCAGATGATGTACTCCAACACCGCGTTACGGCGATAAACCTGCTTTTTGCTGCCTCTATCAATGGCGGCGCTACTTGCGGCAATTTCCACAATTAACTCAGGCGATCCTTCAATATAACCATCACTGCTCAATTGAGTCTGTCCACCTGCCTTCGTTTCAATAAACAGCACTGCATCCGGCTGAGGTTCGTTGTCTAAATCTAGGCGTACTGTAGGTTCAACGCTTAAGTCAACACCAAGAGTCATTGCCTGGTAGACTCCTAACCAGGTAATAACTCGACTATGGGGTTTGCCATGTTGTTCGTGCCGTAAGGGAGATGCCACGTAAACGATGCCTTCGATTAGTTCTGCTTTTTTGATATGGCTAGAAGCCGCATAGCGTCGCTCAAATTCCGGACGAGTCAAGCGATCGCCACTTTGAAGTGGAGGTAGATGTCCCTGTGTGGAATTGGATTGTGTTTGGGGTGAGTACTCTCTAACCATTTGCCAATCCTCACAAGTTATTGGATACTTCTGACTGTAACAAACGTTTGTCTAGGACACTCCCTGGACTGTTTAAATTTTGCATTCATACTTTAAATCAGCAACACCCAAAATTTTAATGTAAATTTTGAAATTCACATCTTGCACACCTGCGATTATGCGATCGCATCTCTAATGTCGGGTGCGTTGTCCCAAAGTGAAACGCGCCGCAATCTCAACAACTTGTAAATCAAGTTTTGCGACTCGTAAACCTTGCCTTTATGACCAAAGCCATTATAGGGCGGTGGAGTGTCAAGTTAGAGATTTTGTAAAAAGGCGACCATCCAAAACCAAGCTAAGTTGTCCATTGGCAAGAACGCTAGTGCCTTGGATATAAGGAGCAACTGGGATTGCTTCCCCCAGAGGATGGATTGTAGAGGATTGCTTGCCGATGATGCAATCTACTTCTACAGCACATCGTTTGTCTAAGTAACGAAATACTAATAACGGCTTATCCTGCTTGAAAGCATTTAGTGTATCTGTACTGTAAGTGGTAACTTCGCCGGGAAGGTGATTAGGACAAATCAGCCCATCAGTCAGTAAATGGATAGGAACGAGCATTTCCGTTGTTGGATTCTCGTAATCGTCACTCCTGAAGCCACTGGTGTCAGAAGTCTGCAAAAATAACATGCGTCCCGCTTGAGTTTGGAGAATTTGTTCGGACTGGGATAGACAAATTTGCTCTACGGAATCGGCAACAAACGCATAGACTCTAGAGTTAGCTTGACAGATGATAAGTTGAGCAATTTTTTGCTCCAGGGGAATTTGCAGCGAGAAGGCTGTACCATGTCCAGCTTTAGACTTCAATACTATTCTTCCTTGAATAGCTGTTAATTGCTTGCAAACTTCAGTTAATTCTGCTCCTAACTCTAGGGCAGCACGATCGCACAAAACAGATGAAACCTCTGGTTCAAGTATTAATTCAGTCAGTTGTAAAATATCCCCTGGTTTTGTCAGGGCGAATCCTTGAGCTAAAGCCTGTTGATAAATTTGAGATAAGTTAAGTCCAGCGCCATCATCACAGCCATCAATAATTAGTTGATTTCCCTGCTGATAGATTTGAATTTCAATAATACCGTTGCTATTTTTACCTAGCTGTTGGCGTGTTTGGGAAGACTCTATACTTTGCTCTAGTAAATAGCAACTGATATGCAACAGGAGGACACGGAGGCGATCGCTAAACGTGCGATCGACTTGGATATCGCTAATTTGTAAATGTAGTCTAGCAGACTTATCTTGTAGAGCTTGTAACTGAGACCAAAGCCGATGCAATGGTTCTAAGGCTACTTTTAAAGGAACAGTTGTAACTTTTTTGACTAAATTAGCAGATTGATTAAGTAAATTTTCCCGCTGTATGAGTTCTTGTTTGAGTTGGTGACGATCGTTATTCAGGGAATGAACAGTTGATGCCACCTGAGACGCTTGGGCCAAAACAGATTGCAGAGTACTGTACAATTGCTGAGAGCGAGAAGCAGCTAGAGGGGAAAGAGTATCTGAAATTGCTGCTAAACGTCCTGACCATTCCTGCAAATTGTCCAACAGGCGTTGTAATCGCTTCACTTGTCGGAGCAACTGCCCGATGGTATGTTGCTGTTGTTCTTCGTGACAAGCTTGCCGATCGTAGTTAGTTAGTAATGTTGCAATCAGCGCGTTTAGTTGTTCGAGATGTTCAAGATTAATGGGTGTGGCGGCTGGAATACTGGTTGCAATAATGGTGGGAATGAATTCTTGCAAAGAGATTGTATGGCTATCGCTCGAAGATTTAACTAAGGATGCTTCAGATATTTCAGCAGGCAGGAAAAAATCTCCCAACCAAGCCTGAAAATCTTCTTCCCCATACTCCTCCAGGTTTGCTAGTTCCCCTACTTTGACGGGAAGCTGCTCAGTATCTAAGTCACAAACGCCACTAATGGGTTGTGTAATTTGACTTGTTAGTTCCTTGTCTTTAACCACAACTTGCTCTGGTAGAGATGCAGAAGATTCTACTTCGGCCAAGGAATCGTCAAACTGAATAACTGATTGATGTTCCTGCGATCGCTCTACCGATGTCTCAAGGTTTATTTCCTGGGAATCCCTAAACTCTGCTTGCAGACGAGCAACAATGGCAGACATACGCTCCAGAATTTCTACTTCCTCAATTTTCGAGGCTGTTAAAAATCCCATCAATAGCATCTGTAGGCAATCTAATCCTTCTGACAACAAAGAGGCAATTGTGCCGTCAATAGTTGCTCGATACTGATACAAAAGCTGAAAAATCTCTTCTAGTGCAGCCGCAACTATAGCAATCGTATCTAGCTCGGCTGCTATAGCAATCGAATGCAGAGAGCCAGCAGCTTCCATGAGAGCCAAAGCTGTACCGGGGTTACTGTCTTTTGTATAGTTAGGCAACTCCTGTTCCAAGAACAGTAACAAATCGATCGCTTCTTCTAGAAAGCGATCGTCGTTCTGCGGTTGGGGGACAAAATCGGTACTCATCGAAACTCCTGGTTTGTGACAATTCTATAGACTTCTTGCAGAAGTCGGGAAAAGGGGAAGGGGGAAAGGGGAAAGGGTTAAGAAAAACCCTTTTCCCTTTAACCTTTAACCTTTTCCCTTTCCCCCTCTTGCAAAAGTTACTTTTGCAAGAGGTCTATTGATTTGAGGGTAGAAGCAGCAATCTGGGCGATCGCTTTAAATTGCTCCTGGATTTGCGCGATTGACTCCAGCCCCGCACTGATTTGGCGATCGCACGGTTCGATAGCAGAAGTAACGTCTCTTGTTGCTACTTGGAGTTCTTGGAACCATTCTTCTATATTTAAGGTGCTTTCGCGGGCTTGGCGGGCGAGAATTTCCACCTGTTCGGCAGCAGCTAGCAAACTTAGTTCCTGCTCGTTAGCTTTTGTTGCTTCAATAGCTGTATTCAAGGACAAAATCTGAATTTTGCTACTCAAGCCTTCCACAAGGCCGACAAAACCAGAAGCTTGCTGGCAAAATTCACCAAGGTATTGCAGCTGTTTATTTGTAAAAGCAACAGTATCTTGAATAGACATTAAATACTCGTGCTCTTGCTCGGCGATTCTTACTCCTTCTTGTACGGCTTGGCTCACCTGCTGCAATGGCACTAATAACTGTGAGCGATCGCAGGATTCAGCCTTTTCGGGAGGCGGTGACAGCTGTTGAGCAGGTGGAGCTACTATTTCAGCCGAGTGCAAGTTAATTGTCAACATCATTCCTACTTGTTGTAGCAAACTGCGCTCTGCTTCTTGCCATTGTCGGGGTGTAAGGCAATGCTGAATAACTAACAAACCCCAAGGCTGTTGTTTGACAATCAAGGGTAAGCACAGACTCGCTTGCACCTGAAAGCGTTGCCAAAATTGCTGTTGGCGCGGGGTTAGTTCTAATACTTCAGTTGGGTCACTAACATCGGGTTGAGTAACAAGCAAATTTATCGGTAGGGATTGGTTGAGCAAGGATGTCCAACCCGGTTGTATAGCTTCAGCGATCGCACGAGAGCGATTATCTTCCTCAAAACGATAAATCAGGATGCGATCGGCACTGAGAACATCTTGCAAGGCGGTGACTGTAGCTTCCAAAAGTGCGGTTTGACTTTTTGCCTGCTGCATTTGCCGAGCAATTGCCGCCAGTTGTTCTCGCTGGAACTGAAAAGCCCTTTGAACATTATCATCATTGTCACTGGGCGAATCCTTAGCCAAAGCTTGGATAAAAGCTTCGATTTGACTTACCTTGTGCTGCAATTGAGCGACCTTTGGCCCCTTAGCAGATTGAAAGACTGCTTTGAGTACAGCCACATTAGCCAAAATTTCTTCTATCTGGATTTGATTGTCAGGCTGGGTTTCAAAATTCGGGTCTAAAGTTGCGATCGTCACAGAAAACTCCTTGGCAGCATCAAGTCAAATAAAAAAGCAGGGGAGCAGGGAGCAAGGGGAAAATCACGCCACTTGTGGGTGAAGTTTCAACCAACGGGGAAAAGGAGTAAGGGAGCTTTCACGCCACTTCCGGGTGTTAGCGGAGCGGAACGAAGTTCGGTTTGTACCTTTAACTTCCCCCTGCCCTCCTCCCCCTGCCCCCTGCCTCTTATCAGTGGGTTTGCCATTGCAATGTCTGGGCGATCGCTTTGGTGTCTAAAATCCAGCGATCGCCTGGCAGAATACCTCGAACAAAATTTAGTAGTTTGTTGGGGGAAAAGTCGGTTGGTGCCGATTGTGTTTGCTGTAAATCCTGCCACTCTACATCTAAGACATGAGCGACTAAAAACCCGACTACCTGATTTTGAAGCTCAACAACCAGAACTATTGGCTTTTCTGGTCGTGACTGTCGCTTAAAAAGCGGTGCATAACCAAGCAAATGTTCTAAGTCAACCAGCCGCAACATCTGTCCTTGCCAATTATAGAAACCTAAAATCCAACTTGGTAAGGCCGGGGCTGGGGAAATTTCTTGGCTAGCGATATGAATCGTGTCCAGTACTGAGTGGAATGGTAGCAATCCACTTCCTCCGCCCAAGGAAAAACGCAGAAATCTTTGCCGTTGTTCGCATGGTGTCAGCCCAGGAGCCAAGGTTGAAGTTGTCCCAGGCAAGCCCAACTTATCAGCTAATATCTGGTTCATACCTAGAAGCAGGACTTTGAGTGGTTCTTCGTTTGTTGCTACAGACAAGACAGCCATGTGGCTAACAAAGTTTAATTCTGCCACTTGCCGATAAGACCAAGGCACCGGACGCACAGTTTCCAAAGGAATATCAATTAAAGCAGGGGGCTTGTCCACAGGAATGCCACAAAGTTCTCCAGTCCGCGTTTGAGTCAGAAGTAAAAAGCGTCCTGAAGTGTCAACCGCAGAAACTTGGTGTGTCTGTTGGGTTTGTAATTGCGGAATGAGCTTCTGGCGCAAGTCCACAATCGTAATAGTTTGCGCTCCCAAATCGACCATCCCGATCCCACTTTCAACCGTACTACTAATAGGAGGACAAGCAATCACCTTGAGAACTGCACCAACTGGTAGGGCAAATAAATAGTCTGCGATCGCAAAAACAACGACTCGTAATGAGTTGGCTTCGGTCACAGCGCCAGATAATCGCTTAAACGGAAAGGGAGTGTTGAGCATAAGTCGGTTGGTGTTAGGGGGGCAGAGGGGCAGAGGAGCAGGGGAGCAGGGGAGAAAGAATATTAACGCTTCATTAGCCAAGGTGAGGGGTCAGTAATCATATTCACCAAACCACCTAAGAGCCGATTGTAGATTCCATATAATTGCACTTAACAGCAAATTCAATCCATGTTTGTGTTTCTGCTGCCTCTGCTTCAGAGTCATTGAGTTTAGCCACAAAAGCTGCTTCATATCTACGCTTTCTCCAAGCTTCTGCCAGATTTGCACAAACAGAACGTGACGATCTACGAATCTGATCGGTTAATGAATACCGCTCCTCGACAGGAAATTTTTTAGTGAGTTCAAAGATTTTCATGGCTGCATCGAATGCCATTTGATAAACTTTCAAGTCTTGATGATTTTTAATTGGTTCTTTTTCCATCTCCATCTACTCCTCTGCTCCCCTGCTCCTCTGCCCCTCTGCTCCCCTGCCTTCTACTTAATCAGTTCAGCGATGGTGGCTAGGAAGTTCTGTTCGGAATAGGGTTTAGTTAGGTAAGCTTTTGCCCCTAGAGCTAAAGCTAATTGGCGATGCTTCTGGCCGCTACGAGTAGTTAGCATCACCACAGGAATCCCGGACAAACGCTCGTCTTGGCGATGGTGCTCTAAAAACTCAAATCCATTCATACGTGGCATTTCAATGTCACAAATCACTAGATTGACATTACCGTGTTGCAACATTTGCGCGATTCCTTCTCGACCATCACCTGCTTGTAACACTTGATAATCGGCTTTCTGGAGCGTCTGCACCAAACTTTGCCTTTGGACAACCGAATCTTCCACTACTAACACCGTCAGTCGGTTAGGTTGAGCAACGGCTGTATTGACTTCTATTGGCTGTTGCTGCGGTTGTATTATAGTTAGCTCGGATTGCTGCCCCTCTAGAGTCAGAACAGGCTCAGGCGCAGGCAAGAGTTTAGTTGTAAGACTTGATGCCGGGGAAGTCGCGATTATATCTGTCTCCCAGGTTTGACGAACTAACTCCAATGGGTCAACGATGAGGGTGAGGCTACCATTTCCTAACACGCTGTAGCCTTGGATGTAACTAGGTAAAGTCAGGACTCTGCCGAGGGATTTAATTACTAATTCCTGCTCGACTAAAATCTGATCGACTTGCAAACACAGGTATTGCTGCTCTGTTTGCAACAGTAGCAGAGGTTCGACGGTGTTGCGTTGTTTGACTGGAAAAGGACTGAGGGTTAAATTGTGGTCTTGGGTGAATAAAGGATATTTGTAATCCAGCAAATTGGCAAGCGGGCGGATGGGAACTAGTTGCTGATTTTGCCCTTCTCCCCACTGCCAGAATTTTTGTATACCTTGTCCGTGCAATGATTGCTGGACTTGAATCTGCTCTGGCTGCGGTAATAAAACTTGGCTAATTCCTTCAGACAGCAAGGCATAAGTAATACCTTGAGATTGACAAACGAGCAAGCGTGCTGTTGTCAAGCTCAGGGGCAATTGCAAGGTAAAGGTGGTTCCTTGTCCTGAAAGCGATCGCACCAAAATCGAACCTTGTAAAGCTTGCAATTGCGTGCGAACCACATCTAAGCCGATACCGCGACCAGATAACTCACCAATCTGGTTAGCAGTAGAAAAGCCCGGTTCAAATAATAACTCTGCCAGTTGGTCTTCGGAGGCGTAGGCGGCTTGTTCTGAAGTTAAAAAGTGTTTTTCTATACCTCTTTTACGAATCGATTCCCAGTTAAAGCCTCGCCCATCATCCCTTACCTCAATAGTAGTGCGGTTGCCTTGATGATAAGCTTGAATTGTAATTGTTCCGGTTTCTGGTTTACCTTGCTGTCTACGGGTTTCTACTGATTCAATGCCATGATCGAAGGCATTGCGAATCATGTGCAGCAAGGGATCGTACAGCTGCTCGGAAATGGCTTTATCCACCAGTACTTTCGTACCGTCAAGCTTGAGTTCAACAGGCTTATGATAAGTTGCTACCATCTGTTGTAGGAGGCGAGGAAATCGATTCAAAACTGTTCCCAGCGGCACCATTCTGGCTTGCAGCAAATCTTCCTGCGCTCCTGAGAGCAATTGCTTGCGCTTGCCGAGACTAAAGCGAGATTGCTGAACTAAAGTATTGAAAGTCTCAATCCGTTCTCCTAATTGCACCATGTCTTCTGTCAGATTTTGCAGGAGAATGTGCAACTCGCTATAGCTATCCATTTCTAAGGCATCAAAATTAGATTGTGCCTGGGTAGTTGGGGAAGTACGGACAATTGAGCAGCGTGGGTATCGCTGCTTTGCGCGTTCGGGAAGCAGTTGTCGATCCGACCAAGTAGAAACTTTACTAAGTTGTTGTTGACAATGCAAAAACTGTAGTAGAGTCTCTTGAGCTGCTTTGTGAATGTGATTAGATTGGAGGTTTTGTTGGTTTTCGTTGATTAGCAATTCCCCAATCGTGTGACTGAGGCGATCGAGTTGTTCGATCGCTACCCGGATACTAGGAAGCGATGCCGATGACTGAGCCTGGAGGCTTGGTGCTGGTGGTGGAGAGGTGGGCCGTTCTGAGTCTGTGTAGCGGCAGGATGTCTGGGGATCTCCTATCCAGATTGATTGTAAAATCCGATCTATGGCAGAGGGGGCTACTGCTGAATCCTGAGAAATTGGTTCGAGTACCTCTGGTGCTTTCGCTACGGAGTTATCAGTTCGCTTCGGGAAAAACGACCAAATTGATTCGGCTTCGCTGGCACTGAGGAGAGGAGATGGCTGATTTTCAGTTGTAGTCGTTTGTGTTGGCTGGGTAGCGATCGCAACTGGCTGCCCTTGCGGTTCTGGGACAGGAGTAGTTATTCCTGCCCATTCCCGCAATTGGGGAAATATCTCTCCACCTTGAATGCGATCGCCTGCGAGTACTGATGCTTGAGCCGCTTTAAAATTTTCTAAAGCCACCTGAGCGATTTGCAGTACTTTGTCTGGATGCTGATTGAGCGCGTTTAGGGTCGCTTGGGCAATTTCTCCCAATCCAGATAAGCTATAAGACGCTGCTAGTTCAGCAAAAAATTCTGCTTGAGAGTTGAGTGTTATTTGAATTTCTTGCGGATCTTGGCTTTGAATGTCAGCTTCCAGCTGTTGCAAATCCTGGGTTACACTCCCCGAAAAAATTGACTCTACCACATCAAAGCCAAGTTCTTCCGAACTGGGAAGCGGAGCCTCACGACCAAAAAAGTCGCCTAGTTTATGTTGGAGTTGGGCGAAGATTGAGGCAGTTTTATCGAGTATTTCTGCCTCATTGTAGGATAAGCCCATCAAGGTTGCACTCAATGGAGTTCGCAGGCACTCATAAGCATCTAGAAGCAAAGCACCCAATTCTGGATCGATTTCCAACTCTTGAGGGTATAACGCCTGAAATACATCTTCTAAATGATGGGCAATTGTCTTAATCGTTTCTTGTCCAACACTGGCAGCACTCCCTTTGAGAGTGTGGGCGCTTCGCATCAAAGCGTGAACTTTTTCTGTGGTTTTTTCATCAAGTAAACCGATCAGACTTTGCTCAATGGTTTGCAACAACTCTGCCGCTTCAGCCAGAAAAGCCTGCTCTAACTGCGCTTGATTACTGGGATCGGTGTTCATAACAGTTTTGCGAGATTAGTAGTCTGCCAACCCAAAATTGTTAGGTGAGGGCCGGGAAAAGGAGAAAGGTTAAAGGTTAAAGGAGTAAACATCTTTTCCCTTTACCCCACCAAGTTTCCTTGGCGAACTATTAGTCAACTTTGAACTGGCTAACGCTGGTTTCCAGTTGTTGTGAAGTCATCCGTAGTTCCTCAAAAGACTCGGAAATGTGGATGGCACTTTGGGAAGTCTTGCGAGCGATCGCCGATACATCCATCATCGCTTCTGTCAATATCTGAGATTGCTGACTTTGAGTGGAAACTGCTTGAGTAATTCCTTGTACCAGTCCACCAATTTCGTTGGTAGCTGCCACGATCGCAATCAGGGAATGACGAGTCTCATCAATCAAGTTCGAGCCTTGGACGACTTGGGTAATCCCTACTTCCATTGCTTCGGTAACTTCGTTGGTTCCACTTTGAATTTCTTGCACGAGTCGCTCAATTTCTGTGGTGGCACTCGCTGACTGATAAGCCAGGGAACGAACTTCATCTGCAACCACCGCAAAGCCTTTACCGTACTCTCCAGCACGGGTAGCCTCAATCGCCGCATTCAGAGCCAGCAAATTAGTTTGAGTGGCAAAGTTTTCAATCAGGCTGACTACTTTTGAGATTTTCTGAGAAGCTTCACCGAGGCGTTTAATCTTCTTAGCTGTTTCGGACACGGTTTCCCGAATCTCCAAAATGCCATCTACGGTTCTTTCCATCAGAGAATCCCCAGCTTGGACGGTTCTATTAGCTTCTTGTACCGCCTGTCCTACTCTTTGGGCATCAACAGCAACTACCTGGGTGGAAGCTACCATCATTTGTAATTGTTCTAAAGCGCGTTCGAGCCGTTCTGCTTGCTGTTGAGCTTGGTTAGATAGTTGTACTACTGAGGTCGTGTTACTACTGGAATTTTCACTCACCTTGCTGGCAGCAATCTGCACTTGTCGCACTAAATCTCGTAAACTTTGGATTGTAGTGTTGTAACCATCAGCGATCGTCCCAATTTCATCTTCAGATAAGGGAGCGCGAACGGTGAGATCGCCTCTGAAGGATGGTTCTAAAGCCATGAGAACGCGTACTGCTCCTTGTTGCAGTTTTTCCCGTGCAGTGCGTTCGCGTTCTGCTGCTTCTGCTAGTTGCTGCTCTTGGATACGCACTTGTTTTAGGTACTCTGCAAGATTCAGGGCAATACCAATCTGGACGCTGGCTTGGTTGAGAACATCCTCCTCTGATTGCTCCCACTGGCGCGCTGCGCTATTTTGATAAACTGCCATCAGCCCCCATAGCCGATCTTCTTGGAAAATCGGCGCAATCATGTAGGCTTTAGTTCCCCACGTTTCTAACAATTGGATGTGGCATTCGTCATGACCGACAGTATAGATATTGTCAACCCGCAAACTTTCTTTGCGAGCATAACGCCCGCCTTTGTTGTACTGGAGAAAGGTATCTCTAACTCTGGCAAGGCTAGTTCCCACAAGCTTCGGCCAATCCCCGGTTACAGACTCAACTACAAATTCTCCAGACCAATCAGGCTCAAAACGGTAAACCCCAACTCGATCTACTTTCAGCAGTTGGCGAAGTTCGTGGGTGGCAAACTGAACAAATTCCAGAACATCACCATGAGTTTGAGCCATCTCTGTTAACCGACTTGGCAAGCGATAGGAAAATCTGGCGTTTGCTACTTCTCGTTCTGCCAGTTTTATCAGTTCCTCATTCTTGTTTAAGGTTTGCTGTAAGTATTGCGATTGCTGGACGGCTACGCCAAACTGCGTACCGATTTTCGCTACTAAGTTGATTTCATTATCTTGCCATTGCCGCGGCCCGTCATTTTGATATGCTCCTAACAAACCCCAGAGCTTGTTGCCGGCAATAATCGGGGTGATGATATAGGCTCTCATCTGGAATTGTTCGAGAATTTTTATGTGGCACTGGGCATGACCGGAAGTGTAAATGTCATTGATAACAAACGTCTCGTTGTGGCGATAGCGTCCACCTTGGGTTTGTTGGAGGTGTTCGTCTTCCCATATAGTCCTGATATCGGGGCCAACCAAAGCTACCCATTCACGACTTACGGATTCGGAAATAAACTCTCCACCCCAATCTGGATTGAAGCGATACACTGCAAGCCGATCGCATTCCAAGTGCGATCGCAATTCTGGTAAGGTATTGCGGAAAATCGTATCTAGCTCTTGAACTTGGCGGATTTTTTCTGCCAGCCTTGTCAAGGCTCGTTCGCCTTCTGCGGTTCTGGCTAACTCTGCATTCTTCTTCTTGAGCTGTTCGATATACTCAACCTGTTGCAAGCCTATACCCATTTGCACGGCTACTTTTTTCAACAGTTGCACATCCTTGGGCTTCCAGTGTCGGGGACCAGTATTTTGGTATGCTCCTAAAAAGCCCCAGAGTTTGCTTCCAGTAAAGATAGGCGCGATTATGTAAGCCTTGGCCTGGATTTTTTCTAATATCTCTAGGTAGCACTGAACGTGACCGACAGTGTAAATATCATTGACAACAAAGGTTTCATGATTGCGATAGCGTCCGCCTTGAGTTTCTTGCAAGTGATCGTCCATCCAAATCGTTTTGATGCCGGAACCAGCTAAAGACAACCATTGATCTTTTACGGATTCGGCAACAAACTCTACACTCCAGTCGGGATGAAAGCGAAATACTGCTAGGCGATCGCACTGTAGTTGTTTGCGTAAACTCGGCAGCAAATTCCGAAAAATTGTGTCTGTATCCTGTGCCTGACGGATTTTTTCTACCATCCCTGTCAGCACTTGTTCTTCTTCTGCTGTTCGCGCCAACTCTGCATTCTTCGTTTTCAGTTGTTCGATGTACTCGGCTTGCTGCACGCTTAAACCCAACTGAATACCCAATTTGGTCAGCAATCGCACTTCTTCGGAATTCCACTGTCGCGGCCCGCTATTCTGATAGGCTCCTAACCAACCCCAAAGTTTGTTTCCAGTAAAAATCGGAGCGATGGTGTAGGCTTTAACCTGATACTGCTCCAGTAGGTCAATGTAGCACTGGGTATGACCAGAAGTGTAAATGTCATTGACAGCAAGGGTTTCATTGTTGCGATATCGCCCACCTTGGGTTTGCTGTAGGTATTCATCTTGCCAGATAGTCTTGACATCGGGGCCAATTAGAGGTGTCCAATCACTTCCTACAGATTCGGCAATAAATTCACCACTCCAGTCAGAGTTGAAGCGATAGATTGCCAGGCGATCGCATTTGAACAATTGCCGCAATTCTGCCAAGGTGGTGCGGTAGAGCGTTTCTAGCTGTTGGGACTGACGCATTCTCTCCGCCATACGCGCAATGGCGTTTTCTACTTCAGCTACTTGGGCCATTTCTAAATTTTTTAACCGTAGCTGTTCGATATATTCAGCTTGCTGGAGGGCAATGCTCAACGGTTCGCTAATCTGCAACAAAGCGCCAGTCTCTTCATCAGTCCATTTGCGAACATCTGAATTTTGATAGGCTGCTAACAAACCCCAAAGCTTACCAGCGCGGAAAATGGGAACAATGATGTATGCTTTGGCTTGGAATTTCTCTAATGCTTCTACATAGCAAGGTGAAAAACCAGCAGCATAAATATCATTAACTTTGCGGAAGCGCCTTTCTTTGGCGTAGATTCCACCCTGGGTTTCCTTGAGATATGTATCGGCATCGAGTTTCCCAGGGGAGCCATAATCCTTAACACTGCAACGCTCTGAAGATACCATGCCTGTTTTTAAAATGGTTTCTTGTTCCTGAATATCCAACAGGGACGACCAACCAGCAGCCACAGATTCAGCGATAACTTCTCCACTCCAGTCTGGATAAAATTGATAAACGACTACGCGATCGCATTTTAAAAATCGCCGTAATTCTTGGGTGGTAGTGCGGAAAAGGGTACGAAGCTCCGTTGCTTGTCCAATCTTTTCAATGATGCCGAAAACAGTACGTTCTCGTTCGATTAGTTTGGCTGACTCTTCAGAGCGTTGATAAAGTTGTTGCTGATATTGCAACTGTTGAATAGCAATACTAGATAGAGATGCCACCTGCACCATCAGTCGCACTTCACTATCTCTCCACTGACGAGACTGGGAATTTTGATAAGCAGCAAGCAAGCCCCACAACTGCTCTCCCTGGAAGATGGCAACAATGATGTATGCTTTGGCTTGATAGCTTTCTAAAATTTTGATATAGCAGTCAGAAAAACCAGCACTGTAGATATCATTAGTGACTCGATAGACCTGTCCGCGATGGAAGGTTTTGCCTTGGGTGTGTTGAATGTAGCTATCGTGCGATCGCCCTGTTGTCCCAACTAATCCCCCTTCGTCTGCAAAGTTCCTCACACTGCAATAGTTAACGTTTTTGACAATTGCAGGGTTGTTTCGCTGTTCTTGTAATAAAGAAACCCACTCAGATCCCACAGATTCAGCAACAAATTCTCCACTCCAATCTGGCTGGAAACGATAGATTGCTACGCGATCGCATTTTAATGACTGTCGCACTTCTTGGGTGGCAATGCGAAAGATGGTATCCACATCTTTGGACTGGAGAATTTTACTCGCTACATCGGTAAGGATTTGGTCTTTTTCTACTTCTTGTTGTAATGTAGTTTGAATCGCGGCAACTTGCAGTTGCGCTTCTAATTCCTGCGCGAGTAATTTTAGTGGCTTAATTTCCGCATTCTGCCACTGGCGAGGTGCAGTACATTGCTGCACTACCAATAAACCCCAAACCCCGTCTTTCGCTAAGATTGGCAAGCTCAAACAAGCTCTGACCTGAAACCGATCCACAAGCTGCTTTTGGTAAGGAGACAAGCTTGCAGTGTAGGTATCGGCGATCGCTACTAATTTTTCTTGTTGATAAAGCTTGCTAGAACCTAACCCAAAAGTAACGGCGGGCAGTTTTTCCTTCAGCATTGGCGTAAAGCCATCCCTCATCGCCTCCGCAGCAACAATCCCCAGTGTCGGATTCGTAAACTCATACAGCACCACGCGATCGGCTTGCAGGGCGTTTTGTACCTCCATGACAGCAGTAGCAAGCAAAGTATCTAGATCGGAAAATTGGCGGATTTTACTAGCGATCGCCTGTACTTGCTCTACCTCTAATCCATCTCCTTTGTCTTGATATGGCAACACATTTACCAATTCTTTTAACTTGCGAATTCTGTCTCGCAATGGCCCTGTTTCCACCCAATCAGCTTGATCTAGTTCAGTTCGCAATTCTTCTAGAGTAGAAATAACTTGCTGTTGTGTAGGTACAACGGTATGCCCGTTACTGATGTCTTGATGACCGTTGCTTGAAGTTGAGTGTGGTTGGTTAGGTCTAAGATTGGGTTGCGTTACCATAATCTTTCTTGCTATTAAAGTTGTCGGAGTTAATAAGTAGAATGCAGAGTAGACTTCTTGCAGAAGTCGGGAAAAGGGGTAAGAAAGAGGGGAAAAGGTTAAAGGGAAAAGGGAAAAGGAATGAACAAGTAGCCCACGTTAGCGTAGCGGCACGAAGTGCGGGGCGAGGTTTTTACCTTTTCCCTTTCCCCTTTCCCCCTTGCCCTTTTCCCTTTCCCCCTTGCCCTTTTACCTTTACCCTTTCCCCCAAGAGTGCAAAACTATTTTTGCAAGAGGTCTAGTGTTAAAGAGACTGAAGGGCTTGAATCACAGCATGGGTGTCAACTAACATCAAAGGGCTACCTTGAGCATCCATAAAGTAACCCTGTAAGAAAGATTTGAGTCGGGCGGGTAACATCGATGCCGAAATCGCTAACCGTTCTTGGGAATCGTAAACTTCAATGGTATTGACTTGCTCCACCAACAGCCCGATAGTTTGATTTTGGACTTGAACCAGCATCGCCATGCCTGAGTTGCGTACATTTTCTCGCCGACACCAGTGTGTTGCTCCCAGTAAACCTGCTAGATCGAGAATCCAGATAGCTTCTCCCCGCCAATTCATGATGCCTAACAAAAATTCTGCGGTCTGCGGCACTGGTAAAATCTCTGTGAGCGCAACTTGAATTACTCCCCGCAAATCGGCTAGTGAGAGTAAGCCATTTACCTTTCCATTTAACGGAAATCTTAAAAACCTCTGGTTGTTTCCTTGGGGAGAGTTTTCCAGAATGGGTAACTCTCTAAAGCGATCGTTGGCCTGTACCATTGCCCCAGTTTCCTTTAGCGAATAAATTTACTAACAGTCTGGAGCAAGGTATTTTCATCTACAGGTTTGACTAAATAGGCATCGGCACCACTCATAGTCCCCCAAGTTCTATCAACATCTGTGTTTTTAGTTGAGCAAATCACTACCGGGATTGCTTTTGTTATCGGATCGGCTTTCAACTTGCGGCAAAATTCAAATCCACTTTGACCTGGCAAAATCAAATCCAATAAAATCAAGTCAGGTTTTTGTTGTTTTAACCGCAGTTGAGCCTCTTCACCACTGCGAACTTCATAAACTGAATATCCTCCTTGTTCCAGGTAACGTGTCATCTTTTCGGATTCTGTGAGGCTATCTTCAACTAATAGAACTTTTTTCATTTTTATTCCTAACTATTTAATTCAGAATTTGAAAATAAGGCAGAAGGCAGGAGACTTTTTTTGTCTCACGCCCAGACGCTCCAGGCACAGAGAAAGAGATTAAAATTCGGATTTGTCTAACCTAAACGCTTAAATACTTGTGCAGCATATTAAGTACTTTTTCTGCCTCTACGGGTTTACCCAAAAAGTCGGTCGCGCCTACTAATTTTGTTCGCATCCGATCTACTATTCCATCTTTCCCCGTTAAGATGACAACTGGCACATCTTTAAGACTTGGAGTTTTACGGATTTGAGAACAAATTTCATAGCCATTCACTTTTGGCATCAACAGATCCAAAAAAATGAAGTCGGGCTTGCTTTTAATTAGCTTTAAAACTGCCGTCAAGGAATCTTGAATGCCAACAAAGCGGTAACCTTGTTGGCTGAGAATTTCCTCTAAACTGCGGCAGATCGTCGGGCTATCATCTACACAGGCTACTAAAGGTCTTGAGGCATCAATAATTGGTTTGCTAGCTGCTGGGGGGGCAGTTTGTATAACAGTGTTCTCTTCTGTATTCCGTGAATAATTGGGATGATTAACTGTACTAGACGGACTGACAATTTGTTTGTTAGTCGCTGGGGGGGCAACTTGTATAACAGTGTTCTCTTCTCTGTTCGGTGAAGAATTGGGATTGTTAACTGGACTGGACGGACTGACAATTTGTTTGTTAGCCGCTGGGGGTGCAACTTGTATAACAGTGTTTTCTTCACTCTTGGGTAAAGAATTGGGATTATTAAGTGCACTGGACGGGTTGCCAGCTTCTTGAATCCCAACCTTCCTGGGGCTTGGGATGGGTGAAAAAGCGATCGCCCCTGCTTTTATTAATGGCATCAAGAACCGAGTCAAGGCTAAGACATCCCGATTGGTTTTTTGCCCTAGACCTCGTAAAGTTTTTGTGCCATCAACTAGAGAAATAATCTGTTTAGCGGATGCTTGTCCTTGGAGTAGTTCAAGTTTGTCAATGACAGGATATAAATTAGGCGAGTAACTTGCCAATCCTGCATCTCGCCATTCTTGCCAGGCTTGTGTAGCTTGTTTTAAGACTTCCTCAGTTGGTAGTACAGCTAGGAGAAACCCTGGAACTGCACCAACAACGGTACTAGGTGACAACAGCCCTGCTGGATTGTTGCCATTTCTTTTGGCTTCAACGTACTGGATTATATCAAACAGGACTTCAGCTATTAAGCTTGTAATCAGGCTAACAAGTTGTTGTTGTTCGATTAATTTTTGTTCTCGCAATTTACTCAGAATGCAATACTCGCGATAACTGTCCTGGGGAGATACAAGCCCCTCCAACTTTGCCACATCCAGATTAGGACAGTATTGCGACAAGTGCCGTCGCCATCGCTCATCGGCATTGGAACCGCCACCCTGCCAAATTAATCGTCCTAAACGAAAATATAGCGTCCAAGTCGGCCCGTCCCTTGCTTCAAGATTCAGTCTGCCTGTGAATAATTTAGTTTGAAGTTGCTCGATCAATTGATGCACAATAGATCGCACCTCCTTATATATCTTGAGTTTTGCATTTAGATTAGAATTTCTCAAACAATCAAGCTTACTAACCTCATCCTGCGATCGCCAATAGCACAGTTCAAAACTTCAATTGAGCTACCCCAGCTTGTTATATTCCTTTCCAATCCGAACATTTTTAAAGTTCAAAGCCAAAAGCTCGAACAAAGATTTAAGCTCTTTTTTTAATTAGAACAAAGTTATCTATATTACTTTTGCAATGTTACATATACTGAGACAATTGCTTGTCAATACAGACTTTAAAAAGATGGAAATGTTGAATATTACAAAGCATAGACCAGCTTTAATGCTTATCAATTGCGTACTATGTCGGCTTCAGGCAAAAGCCACAAGCGATGGCCTAACCGCTAGTCTGCAATTACAAAAAATGAGCTTGAATCCAGTTTGTCAAGAAATTGCTTGTTGCCGAATAAAGTATTGGCGATCGCGTTGTTCTAGTATCCCTTGCTTGATTAAGGAGCGCAGGATATCTATCGTTTGCACCCTGGTTAAGCCTATTACCTCTTCAATTTCTGTTAGAGTAGCACCTTCAGCTTGCTGAATATATTGCTGCACTTTAGATTTAGTATCTGCATTCGATGTAGGCACTTTTCTAGTCATAGTATTGACGGAAGGACGAAAACCAGTAGCTTTAATTCCAGAACGAGAGATTGACCACTTTGGAACCGTTGCCACTAATTTCTCTGTTTTAACAGGAGGTGGGGAAACTACTTGTTCGTGAGTGCGCTCGCCCCAAACATTTTTATGTAAAATTGCTCGGAAATTTTGCAAATCTTGGAATAATGCCTGAGCCTTTGCTGCCCGCTGTTGGCGGTATTCTTGTTGGCGTTGGCAGACATCTGTTTTTATTTGCAATATTTCTAATTGGCGCTCTACAATCTCTTGCTGAAATTGCTGCTGTTGTAACTTTCTGTTGTTGTGAAGGCTGGTAACAAAATTGCTCAATTCTTGATGAAGCAAATCTGCTTGCAGCTGCAATTCTTGTTGAGTTAGCTGTTTCCACTGGTTAACTTGTTGACGGCGTTCAGCAGTTATTTGCAATCGCTCTTGTCGCTCTTGTTCCCATAAATTCTTGAGAGCCATCAGCTGAAATCTCCTATTTTGTTAACTAGAAAAATTAAATGGGAGCCATAAATTAAGACTCCCTTTTTCTAATGTGATATTAAGCAGCAGATGGAACAGCAGCCTGAGATGTTAAACCAACTGCTTCCGCATATCTTAAGTAAGTTTCAACTGAAGCAATTACAATGCGAGCTTCGACTGCTAGTAATTCAATACCAACTAAAGAAACACGTACCCAAGCATCAACTACAATTCCTTTGTCTAAAATGCGGTCAATAACTTCAGCCAGACTTGAAGATGAGTTAACTTTTTCAACAGCCATTTTATTTTCCTCACATAACTCTAATTATTGGTTTCAACTTGCTCCGATTGAGCAGTAGGTAAAACTTACACAATGTGTTTTATTCTTCCTGAGTTTAGTGTTCCCAAAAATCTGAGATAAATATAATAAAATAAAAAAATACTAAAAAGTTAACAATATTTTTTTACACAAAAAATAACAGGAAAAATCATCTTGTCTTGATGTTTTCTTGACAAATTTTAAATATTATTTTTTATGAATTTATATGAGAGTATTTTTGAGAAAATGGTAGGGTGGCAGAGGTTCGCTCAGCGCCAATTGCCAGCGCGAGCATTGTACTTCCCAAAGGGGAAATTGCTCCGTACTAACCGTTGAATTGTTGCGCTGTGCTAAAAAGTGGATTTGTCGCACATCTGGCTGTCGAGTCTCAGAGGTAACTTTTGTATAGGTTTTAAGAATTAACTGGTTCAAGAGTTCCCACTGTTGCCATTGTTGTGCTTGAAATGCTTGCTGTGTTTGGTAGCGTTGTTTTTTAGCTAATAAATAGGCTTTTCCTCTAGCATCAATAGTGTCAGAATCGTCAGGCAAATCACAGGGTGTAGCTTTTAAAGTGTACTCAACTTTATCTCTTAGCTGAGTTAGGGTTTCTAGATATTGCTGTTGGTGCTTTTCTAGATGATTCAGCAGTGTTTCAACAGAGTTAAAACCGCTGCCAAAGCGTAAGGGAAGAAGGGGAGTTTGTTGAAAGAGTTCTCGAATTACGCGATCGTGGGTTAATACAGATTGAAGTAAACGCTCATCGGTTGCTTGTAATGCTTCCAATGAGATTTCCGGCTCTACGATCGCAGCTAAACCAGAAGAATAAACGAGTTCGGTATTCCTTTCCATCCCTACAGGGAGAACAAGCGGTGAGGCGATCGGTACTAGAAGAGCATAGGCGTATATTGACATAAATTTTCGATGGGTTGGGGGTGTTCAGATCCCCGACTTCTTAAATAAGTCGGGGATCTATAAGCCTTCAATGCGATGAATCACTATTCAGATTGATGCTGATTAGCAAGCATTTGGTATGTAACTTGAAAATCATCATTGGTAATGTGAATCAGACTGGAGTCGCTTAATCCCTGGGCGCGGTATCGACGAATTGCACTTAAAGCAGCTTGATTGCTCAATAAAGCCAAGTCTGCACCATTCCAACCCTCGGTAACTGTTGCCCAAGTTTCTAAATCGACATCAACCAGAGGACGATCTAGATTGTGAACTTGTAAAATCGCTAATCTACTGGCTCGATCTGGTAGATCGATTTTGATTTGTAAGTCCAATCTTCCGGCTCTAAGCAAGGCAGGATCGAGGGTTTCTGGACGATTAGTTGCTCCGACTAACAAGACTTTCGGGCATTCATGCAACCCATCCAATTCGGTGAGCAGTTGACCGACAACGCGATCGCTAACTCCAGAATCACCACTGAATCGTCCCCGTGCTGGTGCTAAGGTATCAATTTCATCTACAAACACAACGCAAGGAGATGCTTGTCGAGCTTTGCTAAAGAGTTCTCTGACTGCTTGTTCTGCGGCTCCTACCCATCGGCTGAGTAATTCTGGACCATTCACAGCAATAAAGTTGGCTCTAGCCTGAGAAGCGATCGCTTTTGCCAGTAATGTTTTTCCCGTTCCCGGCGACCCCCACAATAGAATCCCACGAGGAGGCTTGGCTTTGGTTTGTTCGTATAGTTCGGGATAGAGGAGTGCGCCCTCTACAGATTCTTGAAGTTTTTGTTTCACATCATCCAAACCACCAATGTCATCCCAACTTACATTTGGTGCTTCAACTGCTACAGACCTGAGAACTGAGGGTTTTATCTCCTTAATTGCTTCGAGAAAATCCTGGTGGATGACAGTCATGTTCTCAGGAATGGCACTGTTGAGCGAAGGGACTTGACGACGCAGGGCAATGTAGGCTGCTTTTTGACAAAGTGCTTTGATATCCGCACCGACAAAACCGACGGCTAAATCGGCGATCGCTCCTAAATCAACCGCAGCCTCCAAGGGCATGGCACTTGTTAAAATCGTGAGAATTTCCAATCGTCCATTGCGATCGGGAACGCGAAAATGAACTTCGCGATCGAAGCGTCCCGGACGACGCAGCGCCGGATCGAGATAATCGGGACGATTTGTTGCCGCTAATACGAGTACGCCCTCGGTTTTGGCAAACCCATCCATTAATCCAAGCAACTGCGCTACTAGTCTTTTTTCAACTTCACCTTCTACTTGGCTGCGATCTGGGGCGAGACTGTCAATTTCATCAATAAATATCAGGCAGGGAGCCGAACGAGTTGCTTTCTCAAAAATGCTTCGCAAACGAGCTTCTGCTTCGCCGTAATACTTGCTCATCACCTCTGGGCCATTGATGGCAATGTAGTTTAACTCTAACTCTTCTGCCAAAACGCGGGCTGTTAAAGTTTTTCCTGTACCGGGCGGGCCAACTAGCAAAACGCCACGGGGAGGCTCTAAGCCTAATTTTGCTAATAAATCTGGACGTTTTAGGGGAATTTCAACTAACTCTCTGATTTCCTTGAGAACATCACCCAAGCCGCCGACATTTTGCCAAGAAGTTTTTGAGTTTGTCCGAGGTGATGGGGAGGTGACTTCAGCATCATCCATTGGTGTTGCTGCATCGGTGGAATTGGATCGGACTCGGCTAGAACTATTTTGTCTCGGAATATTGCCTTGTCGGGGAATACTACTGAGATTATGAGAGCGAATTTGAATAGAAGTTTTTAATTCGCCTTTCTCTGCTTTTTCTTCTAATGCTTTAGCGATTTCTAATAGCTGTTCAAATCCTTTAAATATGTCGTCCATTGATTTTACTTAAATAAAAGATAGAGAAAAATTTAATTTCAATAGGCTTGTTGCACGAATGTTGGAAAGAAGAATTTTTTATCTCACGCAGAGACGCAGAGGCACAGAGAGTTACAGAGAAGTAACCTGTTTCTAGCGTTTCCTAATCTACTGAGATAATGAGTACTGCGCTTTCTAAATTGTGTAAACCTCTGCGTAACTCTGCGCTTGACTCTGCGCTCCTTTGCGTTTAAAAACATTCGTTCTGTACCTCACTTAACTGTGAGTAGCCATAATCTGATTGGTGCAAGAGGTCTTTTGATTTTCAATTTTTATTGCTGTTTAGTTGGAACTGAATAATCGAAGACGAGCAAAGTTAAAGGGGGCGGTGAAATTGTTGTAGCGAATTCGCAAGCGTTCTTCAAATTGGCGATCGAGTGCTTCAACCTGTTCGCTAAATTGTGATTCTGCTTCCCAAGGAATTAGGTAGGCTGCGTTGTAAATCATTGTGTCCATTTGGGGATTATTTTCCACTACATCGATCGCAATGGAGTTGAGCGTGCCTTGAAATAAATTGATGATGCCTTGTTTGCGATCGCTCATTCCCTGTTCGATGGCTTGTCCTATTTGGATTACCTGCTCCATATTCAGAGGTTGACCCGCTAATTTATCTCTTTCGGTTTTGATATCTGGATTTTCTGCTAACAATGCCTGAATTTCTGCTTCGGTATCCCAAAAAACTTTGACGCTAACTTCTCGACGGCCGGATAACTTTGCTAGTAATTGCGTTAATTCTTCTTGATGAGGACGAATTAATTGTTGTGTAAACGTTTCCCAGCTTGCAACCAAAAGTCCAAATTGTACGGGTAGTAAATTGCGTTGGCGTAGCCCGTCGTAGACATCGCCTGCTTGCATGATTTCCTCAAGGACTTTTTCATGACTTAGCAGGTTACGACGACTTGCCAAATAACGCTCTTGCTGTGCTTCGGAGTAGATTACTGCAAAATCATCCAAAATTTTAATTTGTACGGGTTGCCGATCTAACCCTTCTAAATTTAAATCTTGCGGAGCAGGCAAGGTCAAAATTCCATAAATGTAAAAGCCATAACTCATAGGAATGTATTACCAATAAGAATGTAGATAAAAAGTTACAGGGGTTTAGAGGTAAGTACTAGTCTTAACTTGGCATGAACTAAGTTTAATTGAGCCAGTCCTAAGTCCAAGTCACCTTCAACTACCACACCTGTATTTAATAAGCGATCGAGGAGTTCTAGAATAGAGGGTTGACTAGAGGTTTCGCCAGGGTAATATCCTCCAGATTGGGGAAGTAAAGTTCCTATTTCACCCAAGTTAATATTTAGCTCGGCTGGGTCAATATCAAATACCTCGCAAAGCTTAACAACCTGTTGTTCAAGCTGTCGCAGGCTTTCAGCTGCCCGATCTAACTCAGAGTCGCTGAGGTTGCCAGCATCCATACGCCGAATCACCTGAGCTTCCATGAGTTGGCGTATCAGTTCGACAACCGTCAGTAATAACGGTGCTAAACCGGAATCGGAACCTTTTGATTTGCTAATCGCCTGCATTCTGATGATTGATAGGATTGAGTGCTTTGAGCGATCGCAGTTCTGTTTCTAGACTGGCAATACGCTCTTGAAGTTGTTGATTAGTTGTTAATAAAGTGCGAGTTTGACTATTAAGATAGGGGTCGCCCTCCCACCAGTTGATTCCAATCTCTTTGGCTTTATCAACAGAAGAAATCAACAAACGAATCCGAATGTTGAGCAGTTCTGTGGAACCGACGGAAACAGAAATATCTCCTGCTATAACAATGCCTTTATCTAAAACCCGTTCGAGAATATCTGCCAAGGTAGAACCTTGAGTTGCTGTGATAACTCCCCGGTTAGTATGAGTACTCATTTGTTTATTAAATGGCCTGAATCAAAAGCCACTTGTGATATGTTTGGCAGTTCTGCATTACCCTGCATTTGCAATAATACTCCCTGCTCTCTGAGAGACTTGAGTGCAGCTACAATTTGACTGCGATCGATCCCTAATTCTGCTGCCAAATCAGAGAAACGCCTTCCTGGAGACTTGCACAAGTAGTTATAAACTTCATGCTCGTAAGGTACTCGTTGTTCCAATACAATCTGATTTTGACTGTCTGGTATTATCTCTTCTGCCGGCTGAGATTGAGTATTTGTACTTCGATACAATTCACTCAAAACCTCTTCCAGTAGCCGAGTTGCTTCCATACGAGGTTGATTCGTGCGAGAAAGCAGGATATCAGCACAAATATCTTGGAAGTTAGGCTCTTCAAAGTTTACAGAAATTTCGTGTTCGTGGCAGATTCTAGCAATCATCAGACAGGAACGTAACCCACCGCCTTGTCCAGAGCCAGAGCGACTCCAAAACATCCGCACTAAGCGCACGATTTTGTCTGCTTTCTCGGAATCTATGCCTGTTTTCTGAACTACAATCTCCTGCTGAGTCAGTTCATCAGGTGGAGGCATATCGATGGTAATAACACGATCCATCAAAGCATCTTGGGTTGCATGAACTCCACAATACTCTTGAGGATTTGATGTTAAGATTGCCCGAAACTGAGGATGAACGCGGATATACTCGGCTCGATGTTGGTTTGTTGGCAATACTAATAGCCTTTCTTCAAGTACGGAGAGTAAAACGTTATTTACCTCTGGGTGCGATCGATTGAATTCGTCGTAAACCAGCGTAAATCCTTCTTTACAAGCTAGGGTTAATCGTGCATCAACCCAGTGTTGTCGGAGTTCATCCTCAACTTTGACAACGCTGTGGATGAAGTTATCAACAACCTTTTTGCGGGTGTAACCTAATTGATTACCAATCAAGTCTGAGGTTTTAAACTCATCATCTCCAAATAACAGGATGATAGGCTGGTTGAGCAAATCAGCTAGATGCATTGCCAGAGTAGTTTTCCCGACTCCGGCCGCACCACGTAAATGCACTGAAAAACCTGACTGTAGATAGCGCAAAGCACGTTGAGCGACGCGTTGAATAGCAGGGGTATTGACAAATCGCTGGGGAGATGCATTTAATACTGTTGTCAAGCTCTAAGTACCTCCTCAATAGGAATTTTTTGTAAAAGTAATTTTTTGTACATCGGATATATAAAATACGGATGTCAATAAGCCTTAACTGGACTCAAATCTGACGGATTTTGGCATCAACACAAGACTAGTAATGTTTTATATTTATGTCATCAGCATGATTACGGTCTTGCGAGGACAGGTTTAATAAATCCACACAAGTGTAAAGTGATATGGTTCTGCGCTTTTTACTATTACCGATTAGCGGCCCATTAATGGGGGTAACGTGGCTTGGGGAAAAAATTTTAGAACAAGCAAGTACTGAAATTGATGATAAAGAAAATCTCAGCAAGCAGCTTCTTGCACTCCAACTTGCTTTTGATATGGGAGAAATTGCTGAAGAAGAGTTTGAAATTCAGGAAGAAGCTCTTTTATTAGCGATTCTGGAAGCAGAAAAGCAGGAACGCGATGAGACACAAGAGTAGTGAAATTCTTTCCTAGCTTGTGTGATTTATTATCTGGCTACGATTTGAAATCTAAAGTCTTAGGTAAAGGTGGCGATGCCTACGCCGATTTCATGCAAAATTCATTGATAGTATATTGCACTTCCCTGCTTTGGTAACAGAACATTAAACCCACATAACTATGACAAGGCTCGAATTAAAAAATCATCAATTTTGGCAAGATTTAACTGAAATATTACAGAGTTTAGATGCTAATCTTCTTGTTCAAGAAGCTGGATATATAAGTTTAACCAGAATTAGATAGTAATTATTTTGAATTAAAATGTCTAATCAAAAATTTGAAAAATTAACTCTAGAACAAGAATCATTAATTCCAATTTATAAAAATAAGTGGGGAAATATTGCCCTTTCTACAGGAAGAATTGATATTGAAAAAGCTGCTCAGGCAATTAAAGATGCTTACACTCTACTAGGTAAGCAAAAACCAAAAATAATTTTCTTAGATAGTCCTGAAATTTTACTAAGTAAGATAGAGCTTTTACAGAAGCTTTCTCTTAATGATTTTAGTTCAATGAATATATTATTTAACAAACGTTATCATAAATTTACTTTATTTTTTATGTTTACTGCACTAGTTTTTATATTTAATTGGCATACTTATTCAAACTTGGCAATAAGCATTAGTAAATTGTCAATAATAGTCACTTTAACAAATTTATTGGCTGTGTTCATGACTATATTAATATCATCGATAATTGATAATATTAAACAAAAATCTAGAAAAGCAATTTTACTTAATCAAATAGGTAAAGGTATTAAATATGAGATTGAGCAATTTATTACTAGCATAATTATTGCTAATGAAAAGTTAAATGATATTATTTTAAATAATGTAATTGAGAATTTCGGGGATGACCTAGAAGGATTTTGGAAAAATCAGAGCTATTATTCGTCTTTTAACTATCATGAACTTGATCGGCTATTAGACGAGTACTATCTACATGACAACTCAGACAGTAAAGCAGATGAACCATCAATGATTGCCACAGAATTATGCGCGCGAGAAAATAGCTATATAGACTTTTACATTTCTGAAATTGGGTGTGATTATAAAGCTGATAACTGGACAGTTGCTCAATCGTTAGCAATCCACTGCGGATGGATATTTCCTTATGAGAAGGTTTGCTTTGTATGCGATCGACCTATAAAAATATCCTATGATAATGAACAGCGTATTCATGCAGAAGGAGAAGCAGCAGTTCAATTTGCTGACGGATATAGCATATATGCATATCACGGTGTGAAGTTACCAGAGAAATATGGTAAATTACACCCAGAGGAATGGCAACCAAAATGGTTATTAGAAGAAAAGAACGCTGAACTGCGGCGCATATTAATTCAAGGTATTGGCTATTCTGGAATTATTGAACAGTTACAAGCAGTTGAATTAGATTCCTGGCAAGAATACACACTTTTTAAAATTAATTCCGATATAGATATAGAACCAATTTATTTGTTAAAAATGACCTGTCCTAGTACCCAAAGGATTCATGTATTGCGCGTACCACCAGATATTCAATCAGCACAAGATGCTATTTGTTGGGTAAATTGGGGTATTGCTCCTGAAGAATTTAGTGTGCAAACTTAAACATCTTTTTAGCAAAGTGGGAATGAAAGCTGACTTTAACCTAAATGCTTACACTAGTTGCCATCCCAATGTCGTCTTCCCCCACGATTTAGATATCCAAAAACGCGATCGCCCCTGCTGGTTTCGACTTTTAAAACATCCTCTGAGCAAGGAAGTTGCGAAGAATAGGCAGATGAAATCTTAGTACTTAGTATTCCAATGTTATGGTGTTGAATTTTGGTGTATTGTCGTCTAAGTCAGTATTTGCTTGCTGATGAGTCTTGTCTTCTTCAGCAATGATTTGACTATTTAAAATAGCAAGACGCTGCTGAATCTGATGTCGGCGTGCTTCGAGTTTCTGTAGTTCCTGCTCTAAACGCTCTTTTTCCAACATCATTTTGTAAGCATTTAAGTAAACTCTTGCTTGTGAACGTTGAGGAGGCATTGAGCTAAGTTTGGCTTGAATTTGTCCGCGATTTGGAGTGCGATGCATAATAAATTTCTCTTTAGGTATGAAAGTATTTAGTCTAATTAGCCGTTAAAATAAACAGCCTGCGGCTGCTTGGATGCGTTCTAAAGGCTGAACTGAGCGAGGAAGCACTGGTAAGCGAACCATTGTTAAACCTGGAAAATCGCAATTAATGGTTGCTGTAGAAGTAAAGCGGTTGACAACAAGGTAATTCTGGCTCACACCTATTTCTTGCAGAGATTTGAATAGGCGTTGTTGTTCGGCAAGTACGCTAGCCTGGTTAAGTGTTACCCCAATGAACTCTGCTTGTTGTGGGTCTTTTAGCACTTTTTGGGCTTTGACTACGCGCTGTCGCAAAGTTCGCAAACGCCCCATGAACTCTGTACGACCAAGAACATTTTGATACTTGATCCAGAGTTTGAAAATCCATGCTAGCCAGTCTGCTAGTGCAGTTGGCATTTCTAGAAAACGCAGAAGATGTCCTGTAGGAGCAGTGTCTAAAATAATCAAGTCTTCTTCTTGTTGCTCTAGCAATTCCATTACTGTTAACAAGGAAAGCATTTCATCAATCCCCGGTAAAGCTTGCTCGACAATTTTGCGCCAAGCAACAGGAGCATAAGCCATTTCAATAGCTTCGCTTGTTTGGGTTTCGCCACTCATCATTTCGGCCAGTTCCCACAGGTAATCGGCTCTGAATTGCTCCAGAAGGCGATCGCTATCTACTTCCTGACCTCGAAGATTGGCAGTTATTTGATACGGTTCGTGTCCCAAACTCAGACCAAAGGCATCGCCCAAGGAGTGGGCTGGATCGATGGAAACCATGCGAATTTTGCGATCGGGATGTTTTTGAGCCATAGCCCAACCAATCGCTGCTGCTACTGTGGTCTTGCCTACTCCACCTTTACCGCCAATTAGTAACAGGCGGCGACCTTGGGTGAGAAAATCTCCAAAGCTAGGAGGAATTGTTTCCGGCCATTGAACTGGGAGTAGATCGATAGGAAATAGCGGTTCAAGCTGAGGAACATGGATTTGGTCGATCAGATGGCTGAGGGCTACAATTCCCAAAGGCTCCTTATCTTGCTGTGGCACGATAAAAATCGGCTTTCCGTTAGCAAGATCCGTATACTGGCCGATGAGTGGTTGTTGTTCTTGGTAACGATCGCGGTCAGTCGCACTGGTAAGGACTTGGTTGACAAACAAGCCTCCGCAAGGCATCTGCATGGTTTGTAAGGCTTCTAGGAATCGTTTTGACTCCAACCAACTCATTGGTTCGGCGATCGCAACTAACAAACAAGCTGTATGGGTAGGATCTTGAAGCAGACGACGACCTTGGGAAAGTTCAGCTTTTAGGGTATGCAAAAATTCGTCAGCGCGATCGGGTGTGTAACTCCCAGCGAAGGTCTTGCTAATATACCGATGCTTTTCTTGAAACAGTTCCAGAGAGTGCAGGAAAGTGTCTAAAAAATCCATCAAGCCAAACAAGTTGAGAGTATGACCGCTAGGAGCCATATCCACTACTACTCGATCTACCTGTTGTTCGTTGAGAAGACGTTGGATCTCTAACAAACCCATCAATTCGTCTAGTCCAGGCCAATTTAAATCCCAAACTGGAAGCAAGTCTTCGCCTTCAACAAAACTACCGCGCTCTACTAAAAGTTCTAAAACCTGACCGTAACGTTCTTTAAACTTTTGTAGCAGAAGCTTTGCATCCAACGCCCTTACTAATAGATTGGGTAGTTCCGCTACAGGACGAGGAATGTCATCAACGCTAACTTGTAAGACATCTCCAAGAGAGTGAGCCGGATCGGTTGAGATTAAAAGAATTTGCTCGTTGACAAATTTCTGCGCCCAACGATATGCAAAGGTGCAGGAGATTGTCGTTTTTCCGACTCCACCTTTGCCGCTAAACATAGCAAGGTGTAGGTTATCAAAAATTTCCATCTCGTTTGTCATTTCCGGCATTTTAGGATAAAGTTACTACATATTTTTAGAATTTCCTTAAGTAATTTCTCTGAATAAAGGTATTTAAAACCTTAATTTTTCTCAGATGGGATTCAGAAAACTTCTATATACGGCTGGGACAGGGAAAGCTTCATAAGACAATCTTTAAGATTAGACCCTTTTGGCAGAGAGCAAGAATTGTATTTTCTTCCTTGTGCCTCCCGCCTCCTGTCTTTCTTCGGTAATTATTTTTGTTGAAGTACTTACAACGATTAGCCGAGGGACTATAACTAAGGAAAAGATTTAGCCAGTGGTGTGCAAAGGTAAGGAGATATAGATGGTTAACAGTTATAAAGGCAATATAAATATTGGATATGATGCCCAAAGTATTTCTGAATATAACTTTTTTTCTGATAGTCAGTCTGAGGAGATTCATCTTTTTTCACTCAAAACAGACTCTCCTTACATAGGACTAAAAACTTTTGGAATCAAAGATAAAGACAAATTTTTTGGTCGAGATAAGTGGATTGATAATCTGAGCGATCGCTTAAAAAAAGATAATGTAATCTTGCTTTTAGGAGCATTAGGTAGTGGCAAATCATCATTGATTCGTGCAGGTTTAATCCCTTACTTAGAAGATAATCAAAATTCCTTAACTAATCTAACTTTTCAGCCAGATGAAAGTCCTTTTAAATCTCTCTATAAGAGTCTGGTTTTTACCTATGGAAAACAATTAGAAATAGCGGATATTGCTCGAAAAGTCAGAAAAAATTCTTTAATCGAAGTTGTCACGTTACTCAAACAATATTCTCAGGGCGTTCTCATTTTCATTGACCAATTTGAAGAACTGTTTACGAAAACTCAAAAGCCAGAACGCGATAAATTTCTTGCTAGTCTCTTTCAACTGCTCCAGCAGCAAGATAGCTCTGTCCAAATTGTTTTAACAATGCAATCTAATTTTGTAGATAGATTTAGTGAATATCCCCAACTTGCGAGTATCTATAATCAATATAGTTGTATGCTCGGTAGCATGAGTGATGGTGAATTAAACTTAGCGATCGCTGAACCTGCTGCGAGAAATGGCGTTACCTTTGAACAAGGACTCGTTGAGCAAATTATTCATGATTTTCACCAACAAAATGATTCTTTACCACTTCTGCAATACACCCTAAATGTACTGTGGGAGAAGGAAAATATTGCCAGCCGGGTTTTGAAGATAAAGACTTATAAAGAACTAAAAGAGCAAACCTTTGGTTATTTAAACGAACAAGCTAATCAATTTATTAATACTAGTGTTGAATGGCACGATTGCCATTTGGAAGAAAAGGAACAAGAGATTGAAAAGTTAAACCTTGCACTGACTGAATTAAAACTGCGCGAGCAATCCGCGAGGGTTTTGAATTTACTTCATGTCCAACCGCTAGAGGGTTTGGTGCTGGCAATTCAAACAATGGGTGAAAATCTAGAAAAATACCCAAACCAGCTTTTAGCTCCTGTTTTGGGAAGTTTAAAGGAAGCAATGAACACACCCACAGAGGCAAATAGCTTGCGCGGACACGAGCAAGAGGTGAATTGTGTAGCCTTTAGTCCTGATGGCAATTTTATTGCCAGTGGCAGTAATGATTCTACGGTGTGCTTGTGGAATATCATAGGCAATCCTACCGCTCAAATTTTGTGCGGACACGAGCAAGAGGTAAATTGCCTAGCCTTTAGTCCTGATAGCAAGTTTATTGTTAGTGGCAGTATTGACGGAATTTTGTGTTTATGGGATCTACAAGGTAATCTCATTACTCAACCGTGGCAGGGACATGAAGAAGGAGTTATCTCTGTTGCCTTTAGCTCAAATAGCGATTGCATTATCAGTGTTGGTTTTGACGGAACGGTGTGTTTGTGGGATCTAGAAGGTAACGCCGTTACTCAACCCTGGCGCGCACACAAGGAAGGAGTTATTTCCGTCACCTTTAGCCCAAATAGCGATGACTGCGCCAACCCCTCCGGGGTACGCATTATCAGTGTTGGTTTTGATGGGACGGTGTATTTGTGGGATTTACAAGGTAATCTCATCACTCAACCTTGGCACGGATATGAGGCAAAAATTATTTGCGTCGCCTTTAGCCCCGATCGCAAGTTTATTGTCAGTGGTAGTAGTGATTCTACAGTGCGGTTGTGGGACATACAAGGTAATCCCATCGGTCAACCTTGGCGCGGGCATGAAGGACATGTAAATTCTGTAGCATTTAGCCCTGATGGCAAGTTTATTGTTAGCGGTAGCTGCGATCGGACAATACGCTTGTGGGATATTAATGGCAACCCCATGACTCAACCTTGGCGGGGACATCAAGGACAAGTTAATTCCCTAAGCTTTAGTCCCGATGGCAAGCTAATTGTCAGTGGTGGCGATAAAACTGTGCGCTTGTGGGAGCTACATCGAATATTACAAGATCGGGTCATCGGGGGATCGCAGCGCAAATATGAGAATTGGGTTAATTGTGTCGCCTTTAGCCCTGATGGCAAGTTTATTATCAGTGCCAGCAATGATTCTACAGTGCGGTTGTGGGATATTCAAGGCAACCCCATCGGTCAACCTTGGCACGGGCATGAAAAAGAAGTTAATTGTGTCGCCTTTAGTCCCGATGGCAACTTTATTATCAGTGCCAGCAATGATTCTACAGTGCGGTTGTGGGATATTCAAGGCAACCCCATCGGTCAACCTTGGCACGGGCATGAAAAAGAAGTTAATTGTGTCGCCTTTAGTCCCGATGGCAACTTTATTATCAGTGCCAGCAATGATTCTACAGTCCGCTTGTGGGATATTCACGGCAACCTTATCGGTCAACCTTGGCACGGGCATGAAAAAGAAGTTAATTGTGTCGCCTTTAGTCCTGATGGTAACTTTATTATCAGTGCCAGCAATGATTCTACAGTCCGCTTGTGGGATATTCACGGCAACCTTATCGGTCAACCTTGGCACGGGCATGAAAAAGAAGTGAATTCTGTCGCCTTTAGTCCTGATGGTAACTTTATTATCAGTGCCAGCAATGATTCTACAGTCCGCTTGTGGGATATTCACGGCAACCTTATCGGTCAACCTTGGCACGGGCATGAAAAAGAAGTGAATTCTGTCGCCTTTAGCCCTGATGGCAACTTTATTATCAGTGCCAGCAATGATTCTACAGTGCGCTTGTGGGATATTCAAGGTAATCCCATTGGTCAACCTTGGCGTGGGCATAAGTATTGGGTAAAATCCGCAGCTTTTAACCCTGATGGTAAACTGATTGCCAGTGGTAGTTTTGATGGAACAGTGCGCTTGTGGTGCTGTGGCTGGGAAGAGTGGTTGCAAGTTTGCTGCAACAGCTTACGTTATCATCCCATTTTTCAAAATCCTGAAAATGGTAGCGATTTAGAAATTGCCCGCCAAACTTGTCAAAAATATGTATGGAATCAATAAAAGATAGGCAGTAAAGACAATTACGCGATCGCCTTCAAAGATACAGCAGCTTACAAATAAATGAGTATACAACGGGACAATTAAGTCGAACGAGGTGAAAAAACCAAACTATTAATATATTTAGCGAGTCTGAATAAGCCTTTAACTAATAATCGATTTTTAGCAGCCTTGTTTGGGCGAACATACCTGCCCGCTCCAAAGTCTTCTTTGACAGATGGTTGTAATACCAGCACCCAGCAATTGGGTGTAGTTTCCGTCGCCGACATTCCTCTATTAATAACGTGATTGTGGCAGTTGCGATACCAGTGCGCCGAAAGTGTTCGATCGTGTACATACCGATGCTGGCGACATCACCATAAAGGCTACTCGATTCAATCAACCCAAATCCGACATACTCATCGCTAGATCGTACCAGAAACAGTGTGTGTGCTGCGAGATGCTTCTCGACAGGCGTGAAAAACTCACCCGCGTGCTGTTGAATGAAGGGAATATCTTCGGGGTTAGCCAAGCGCAACGAAAATGATTGAGTTGCTGTATGGTCTTGATTTGGAACGACATTGAAAAAGTATGCTTGTTTTGTAAGTTGGCGGTAATCATCAAGCGCATGAGCGAGAAAAAACTCATCGCACGTTGGAACGAGTGCCGCAGAGACGTGTTCTAGCTTGCGTAGTTGCTGAAACACGGCTTGTCCATAGCGCTTATGTCGATCGGTCAGGCTAAATTGGGTAAGCAAACTTTCACCATGAATTGACGCAAAGCCGGCAGATTGGCGAGCAATGAAGATGTGATAATGGTGCGACGCAAGGATATGTTTCTCCAGGAACGAATCAATGCGTGCAGGGAGTGCCGCAAGGTGGCTTTGCACCGCTTCACGAATCTCAGAAAATGTGACAGGGCTAAATTGTATGTCCATATCTACGTATATCAAGTTGTTGCAACAGGTATAACCCTCTTGTGTCACTCTTTCTGGTAATGATTTTCGGCGTTGCTCCCTTTGTGGGATGATTTTACTAGTTTTGTGGAATGGGTCGCAAAGCCCGTCCCTTGTATTTTCGGGCGGGCTTTTCGACCCACCCCACAAGAATCATCCCTTGATTCAGCAACGCCAGAAATTCTTCTTTTCCTTCCTGCCTCCTGCTTGCAACAGTTACTCTGTACCTCATGCAAATGAAAACTGCTGTAACTATATAATTATTACTACTAGCGATCGCTACATTGATAATGTTGTATCAAAAGCCAATAAACAAGCTACAAAAATTCATCCAAAAAACTTGGTTTTTGGATATAGGAATTTTTCTGACAATTCTGTTGGCGATCGTATTGTTCAATTGGGTAGCACTCCCGCAAGAACCAGTTACCCTCAATATGTTAATTACCGCCCCTGATGCCCAACCTTGGAAGGAGGGTTTGATTAGGGACTTTGAGGCTGAGAACCCAGGCATTCGGCTTAACTTAGTTGAGGGGCCCAATGCCACAAATTTACTCGAAGACCTCTACACCTCATCTTTTATACTAGGTGAATCCCCTTATGACTTGGTGAATATGGACGTTATTTGGACGCCCAAGTTTGCTGCTGCTGGATGGTTACTACCCTTAGACGATCGCATTTCCAAGCAAGAGTTGGCAGCATTTTCACCCAAGGATGTAGAAGGCGGGCGTTACCAGAACAAACTATATCGCATTCCCATGCGTTCCGACGTGGGAATGCTTTACTACCGGGAAGATTTAATCAAAGAAGCAGGATTGAAACCGCCAGAAACTTTTGAAGATTTGCTCCAAATTTCCCAAACCTTGCAGAAGAAAGACAAGGTGAATTGGGGCTATGTTTGGCAGGGACGCCAATATGAAGGACTCGTGGCAATGTTTGTAGAAGTCCTTAATGGCTTTGGTGGCTTCTGGGTTAATCCGGAAACGTTGGAGGTTGGGCTGGATAGACCAGAAACATTACAGGCTATTGAATTTTTGCGTAGTACCGTCAGCCAGGGCGTTTCTCCTCCTGGAGTTACAACCTACCAAGAAGAAGACACCCGACGCTTATTCCAAAGCGGTCAAGTAGCGTTTTTACGTAGCTGGCCCTATGCATGGCCTTTAGCCCAAGAAAAGAATTCGCCAATTCAAGGCAAAATAGCAATTAAACCGATGGTTCATGCTCCTGGTAAAACTGGTGCAGCTTGTTTAGGAGGCTGGGGTATAGGGATTTCTAAATCTTCTAAACATCCCGAAGAAGCTTGGAAAGCAATTCAGTACTTTACCAGTCGGGAAGCACAGCGCCGATTCATTTTGAGTGCAGGCTATGTGCCAAGTCGCCGGGATTTATTTACAGACCCAGAGATTGTTGCCAAATACCCTCACTACCCCCAATTACTAAAGGTTGTGGACAATGCAGTTTTACGTTCGCCTGTTGCCCAATATGCCCAGACATCCGATATTTTGCAGCGTTATCTCAGCGCTGCGCTATCCGGTAGGATAAATCCAGAACGAGCAATGCAAGCTGCTGCTAATGAAACGCGGCGACTACTGGGGGCAGGGGGCAGGGGAGCAGGGGAGCAGGGGAGCAGGGGAGCAGGGGGAAAAAATTATAACCAGTACCCAATGACAAATGACAAATGACAAATGACCAATGACCAATGACCAGTACCCAATGACAAATGACAAATGACAAATGACAAATGACCAATGACCAATGACCAATGACAAATGACTAATATTACACTCCGAAGCCGGGAACAACGGACTGCTTGGATATTACTAACACCAGCATTATTGCTGTTGTTGTTTGTATTTGCCTATCCCATTTTACGAGCGTTCTGGTTAAGTGTATTCACTAGGAATTTGGGAACGGAACTACAACCGGTATTCTCTGGTTTGGATAATTATGTGCGGATGGTGGGGGATGGTCGTTTCTGGCAGAGTTTGTGGGCAACGACGACGTTCACAACAGCATCCGTGCTTTTAGAACTACTGCTAGGACTTTTGATTGCTCTAGTTCTCAATCAGGCGTTTTTTGGAAGGGGCATAGTGCGGACAACTGCCATTCTACCTTGGGCTTTGCCTACGGCTTTGATTGGTCTGGCATGGGCTTGGATTTTTAACGACCAGTTTGGGGTTGTCAACGATATTCTGCGGCGGTTAGGGCTGATTAAAATTGGAATTAACTGGTTAGGAGATCCAACTCTGGCTATGAGCGCAGCGATCTTTGCTGATGTTTGGAAAACTACACCTTTTATCAGTATTCTGCTGTTGGCTGGTTTGCAGTCGATATCAAAAGACCTTTACGAAGCCTACTCTGTCGATGGGGCAAATCCTTGGCAAAGCTTCCGCAATATTACTCTGCCACTGCTGCTGCCACAAATTTTAATTGCAGTGCTATTTCGATTTGCTCAAGCTTTCGGTATTTTCGACTTGATTGCGGTGATGACCGGGGGTGGGCCTGGTGGTGCAACTGAAGTGGTGTCGCTATACATCTATTCAACGGTGATGCGCTACTTAGATTTTGGTTATGGAGCGGCTCTGGTAGTAGTGACATTTCTAATATTAATTGCTGCGGTGGCGATCGCTAGTTTCTTACTTAATAAATCCCGCGCCAAAACATCAGGAGTTATTTAACCATGAGTTCGACTCCACAACCAACAGCAAAAACCAGGTTTTCTGTGAAAAAAATCTTGCTTTTAATAGCTGTTGCATTCGTAATGTTATTCAGCCTAGCGCCAGCCCTATGGCAATTGCTGACCTCGTTTAAAGTTAATGAAGATATTGCCGCCGTTCCGACTGTTTATTTCCCTACGCGATTCACTTTTAGCCATTACATTGAGTTATTCACTCGTCGTCCATTTTGGCGCTACATCTTTAACAGTGCCTTTGTGTCGATTACTTCTACAGCTTTGGCTTTAGCTATCGGCGCACCCGCCGCCTATGCCTTGGCACGGTTACGCCCTTGGGGCGAACGAGCTATTCTCGCTAGCGTTTTGATGGTGACTTTATTTCCTGGAATTCTGTTGTTCCTGGGACTGTTAGAAATTATCCAAGCCCTCAGACTGGGGAACAACTATCTGGCGTTGATTATACCATACACTGCCATCAATTTACCCCTGACAATTCTAGTTCTGAGAAGCTTTTTCCAACAATTGCCTAAAGACTTAGAAGATTCTGCTAGGGTCGATGGCTACAACACCTTTCAACTACTGTGGCAAATCGTGTTGCCTATGACCCTTCCCGCCTTAGTGACTACTGGAATTCTCACTTTTATTTTTGCCTGGAATGAGTTTATCTTCGCTCTCACGTTTATGACCCGTGAAGAAATGAAGACAATTCCCGTTGCTGCGGCTCAGTTGGGTGGTGCAACAGTATTTGAAATTCCCTACGGTGCGATCGCTGCTGCTACTGTTATAGGAACGTTACCTCTGGTTTTACTAGTTTTGTTTTTCCAGCGCCGGATTGTCCAAGGTCTGACTGCTGGTGCTGTCAAAGGATAAGGGTGGGACAAGGGGACAAGGGGACAAAGAAGAATAACCAATGACAAATGACAAATGACAAATGACCAATGACAAATAACAAATAAAAAATGGCTAAACTCGAACTCAAAAATTTGAATAAAACCTATACTTCCAAAGTCGTCCCAGTCAAAGACGTTAGCTTAACAGTAGATAACCATGAGTTTCTGACTTTACTTGGCCCTTCTGGCTGTGGCAAATCCACTGTCCTCCGCATGATTGCAGGTCTGGAAGAACCGACTCGCGGTCAGATTAAAATCGGCGACGTGGATGTCACTTATAAATCAGCAGGCGATCGCAACATCGCAATGGTATTTCAAAGCTATGCACTTTATCCGCACATGACAGTTTACGAAAACCTCGCTTCTGGACTCAAGCTCAAAAAAGTACCACCTCCAGAAATTAAACAGCGAGTGGCAGAAGTGGCAGAAATTTTAGGATTAGCAGAGTTAATCAACCGCAAGCCTGGTCAATTGTCTGGAGGCCAACGACAGCGTGTTGCAGTCGGCCGTGCTTTGGTGCGTAACGCCGATGTGTACCTGCTAGATGAACCGTTAAGTAACTTGGATGCGCTCTTGCGGGAACGAGTCCGGGCCGACCTCAAGCAAATTTTTGCAGAGCAAAAAGTCCCTGTAGTCTATGTTACCCACGACCAAACAGAAGCGATGACACTCTCCACGAAAGTAGCTTTGCTCAACGATGGTTATGTCCAGCAACTTGACCCGCCCGAAATCATCTATAACCATCCAGCTAATTTATTTGTAGCTGGATTTGTTGGTAGTCCTCAGATGAATTTGCTGACTCTACTTTGTAAAGAAAGATACGCTATACTAGGTAATTTCCAAGTCCCTTTGCCAGATATACCAACTGTACCATCCCAGATTGTGCTAGGTATCCGCCCAGAAAACGTTCGCATTGCCCAACCCGGTGATACCCAAACTATTCAAGGACGAGTGTATCTAGTAGAAAACTTGGGTATGCACTATTTAGTCAGTATCAAGGTCGAAGGTTCACAAACTGAAGAAATTATACTACGCGCTTTGTTACCAACAGACCAAAATTGGAGTACTGAGGAGATTATACTGACCTTGCCTCTTGAAGATATTCACTGGTTTGATGTTCAGTCTGGCCATGCTCTTGTCAGGAGGCAAATGTTAGGTGTAAGGGGGTAGTAACCTCACCCAAGCAATAACCTTTAAGCTTTAGTTGGTATTATTAAATACTTTGTACTGGGAAAACGATAGCAACTTTCTTAGTGCTTTATTATGAATTCCAACTGAGTTTGGTAGTGACAATTCGATGTAATCATGGTGTATCGCTTCCCCAACGTCATAATCTTGTCAGTTTTTCAAATATTCTTAAGCTAAAGTTAAAAAACTTTAATATTTGTAATATTAGAAATCAAAAGTTATCTTGGTCTGGTTGTCAAATCAGTCCGGCGAAAGAACAACAGAGATTGTAGAAGAGGTTAGATGTAATTTGACAACCATATTTTAAACCTTAGTTTATGCAGCAGAATTTTTGGATCTCAGTTGAGGAAAAAGAAAAAATATTTCATACAGAATTAGTCAAATACGGTGTGGAGTACGAACAAGCTCGAAAAGCAGCACAAATTTTAGCTTACAGTCAACCAGATGAGCTTTTATCACAACAAGACAGACAAACAGTTACACAAGCATGTAACAAGTGGTCAACAGAACGTAAACGCTACAAACGCATTACATCTGGTGTATAGCAGGAGGTAGGAGGTCAAAGTATTACTATTTCTGGCATTCAGAGCCTATTTATAAACTAAGTATTAAGGTAGGGCGTGTTACTGCGGGAGCAAGGATTTAGGACTTTGAGAGAGTACAGATTAGCCGCAGGACACCATGTCTTTCGGTGCGTTATAGCAACGCTTAACGCACCCTACTAGCCTGGCAAATCATTCATTTAATTAGGTAATTCATCACGAGAAGTAATAGCATTCATCCTCAAGGCTATTAATAATTGGTTCTGCTGGTAGATTCAATGTCAATGTTTGGATTGCTATTCTGTATTCATCAATCAAAAACGTTTATCAAATTAAAACAATGAATATTCTTGCTTGGATTGTTTTAGGTTTAATCGCTGGTGCTATTGCAAAAGCTATCTACCCCGGTCATCAAGGTGGCGGAATTCTAGGAACAATCATATTAGGAATTATCGGTGCTTTTGTTGGTGGTAGTTTGGGTGTATTCTTCAGTACAGGAACCTTGACATTAGCCGCCCCCACACTCAGCATTCCTGGTATTGCAGTAGCAGTTCTTGGCGCAATTATCGCTGTTTTCTTGTGGAACTTGCTAAATCGTCGCAGTGCTTTGTAAAAAATTAAATATTGCTCAATTAATAATAAAAATCAGGGAGCTAATTTAACTATTTTTCTCCCTGAATTTAATAAAACATTGAAGAATAATTCAGGCGTCAGAATCAATGAGTGGCGGGTTAATCCCCCACTCATTGTAGACCACTAAATTTCAACAAAGTTGGGGGTTTTATACCCGTTTATTCAGATGCTCGCGGACACGGCGAATCGCTGCTCTATCCGCCACGCGTACAGAATTCATACTGAATTCTGACGACTGACTCCTAAATTCTGTTTTGATAACGCTAACCCTATACGGGGGTAGACATAAAGTCGCTGACACCAAGCACAAGATAGCTTCAGATTAGCTTATGCAATTTTTGGATTGGGCTTACTCAAACTTTCGCTGGTATCGTCGCCTACGGGGTGGGGAGTGGTGGCAAGTAGAAATTCCGTTATTTGATGGTTCCCAAATTGTTTGGGTACATAATAGACCGCAATGCGAGTGTAATGTTTTACAAACAGAGAAATATAAGTTAAGCTCTTTTACTCCGTGATTAGCATATAAAGCTATGTACTCAGGTTATCAAGGTGCGTAAGAAATTAAATTGGAATCAATTAATAGTAAATATCAGAGAATCCATTTTTTCCTATTTTGTTTAAGTCTTGCAAGCCTAAACCCAATCTTCTTAAGTAACTTTTGCAAGAAGTATAATATCTAAAATTAACAGTAATTTTTCTCTAGGATTGGTTCGCGTATAATTTACGCGAACCATTTTCCCTTTTCCACATTCCGTGAAAAGTCAGCTTAGAAAGAGGAAGGAATATTAAAAAATAGTCCTTGGCCGAATTGATTTTTCAAAAATTCTTCCAGTTCAATTTCGTCGTCATTCGGAACTTGAAACCAAGTCTTGAAGTTGTGCTTTAAAAAGTAACCGAAAGATTTCCAGCCGAAAATTTGCTGTCCAAAGCTTGTAATTGCGACGTTCATTGTATTTTCCTCAGGTTGTTTGAAGTATGCGATTAAGAATTGGTTAAACAAATTGGGGTTCCACAACAAGTGGATAAATTTTGGCAAGCAATTCTTGTACAGGGGAAGCAGGCAAAGAGTTTTTATCCTAAATCATCCCGCTTTCTCTGTAACGCCAACAAATTAATCTTTGTTTAGCGATATTTGCACTAGCAAATGTGTTCAAGAATAGAATTATTCTTACTACAAGCATCTAACTTGAACTGATTCAATATCTGCTGTAATTCCACTTCTGATATATACTTCTCCTTCAGCGAGTTGAAGTACAACAGCGCAGTTTCATAGCAGGCGACAGTTATGCTAGTGCGCTCCTCTGGAGTTAGTGCTGCCGCTATTTTGACTGTCTCCTCCACATGCTTTACGTCACCACCTAAACAGCTGTGCATTCGCAGGCAGCGAGTAGCATGTGTATTAGGTGGTAGTATCGCTTCCACTAGTTGGATATGCTCTGCTTTGATATTCATTGCTAGACGTTCCATAGTGTAGCAATACCCAACGCAACTAATTGGATCTGCTGCTTTTACGCTCTGAGTGAAGAAACTCAGCAAAGCAATAGCATTCGGAGGGATGAGTGCTTTTACTACAGCTTCCGCCTCATATCCCATCGACTGAATATCAAGTAAGGCAAGGCGATCGTGGCCTTCTTCTTCACGAGCTTTCTGGGCTGCCCACTGTGCTAAACTCCAACGTCCCAATACAGCAAAGCGTTGAGCTGCTTCTTCCATTAAGACTCCAGTAGAGTGAGTTAAATGGTAAGAAGCGGCAAGTTGCCAAATCCAGCGGGAGGGAGTTAAGGCAGGTGGCTTGCAGTTTGGTAATGTATTTTTCGCAGCAAATATTATAGCTCTATCTAGAAGCTTGCGAGTCTTAGATATACTGTCCCTGTTAAATATCAGTTGGATAAAGGGATTACTGCTCTTTAGACTTAATTGGTTACTTTTGTTAGGTTTGTCGATGTTAGTTGAACGGAATAATAGATTCATGGCAAGTTTCTTTCATGGGTTGTTTCTACCCATTCACGAATAAGGTTGTAGAGGATAAAGCGTTGCATAACCTCTCTTTGAGCACAAAGAACTTTAAATTGTGTTTTGAGGGAGGAGGGAATATATGCCTTGATGTATGTGATATTGTCTTGGTTCTCATCCAAGGTGTTAGTCATGAAAGAAGAAGTTGGCCCCTCAGCCTGTACCCATTGGCCGATCAATACTTCCAAAACTTCGCTCATCTTTAATCCATTTTGTGCACAGAGGGCTTTAAACCGAAACTTAAGCGCTTTCGGCATACTACCTTTAATCACCGCATATGCCTCTAGGTTCTCCTTATACATCCAGGTTACAAGAACGAAAGTTCAAAAGTACTTTGCTATCTAGGGTAAGTTTTCTAAAAAATTTCACCAGTAAAGACTAGTGAAGTTAAGAAAAAAGTTATTTACTACTCACAAAACTGCACGTATTCCAGGGAAAATCCAGAAAATAAAATATACAATTTTAACAATAATCATTACCAAATGGGAGGGAGAGGCCGCCAACGGCTAGTTTATTACCCTTTTTTGTATTAGATTCAATGATGGTTGAATTTCTGGGTGGGCAGAGGTGTCAATGCAATTAACAGATTCACTGAAAAAGTTGTTGAAGGAAACCGCACAGCAATTAAAAGGTGCAGACAGACGTAAATTTATAGCACGAACAGTTGTAGCATTAGGACACGGAGGACAGTCTCTAGCCGAGCGAGAGTTAGGGTGGAATCGTGTAACTATTAGTAAAGGAATTAAAGAATTAACTACTAGTATCACTTGCCTAGATAACTATCGCAGTAGAGGGCGTTATAAAGCAGAAGTAAAACTGCCTAATCTTTTAGAAGATATCAAAAAATTAATCGATTCACAAAGCCAAATAGATCCAAGTCTTCCAAGCCAAAGACTGTATATACGCCTTTCTGCGGCTGAAGTGAGGCATCAATTGATTGAGAAATTTGGTTATAATGATGAAGAATTACCAACTTCAGAAACAATTCGTGTCAAGTTAAATGATTTAGGGTATCACCTCAAGGGGATTGCCAAAATTAAACCTCAAAAAAATACCTGAAACTGATGCAATTTTTGAGCAATTAGCTCTATAGCAATACTAGTTGGTTCGTGAGAATTTTAGTCTTGAATGTCCTTTCTCATCGATCGTTTATCTTAGTTTTTCTCACAAATAATTTAGGCTTGGTACATTAAAAAGGTTTAGAATTCTGCTCGCTACACCCATTTGTTACTCTTGAGTACAGATGTTTATCTTGCACGGCAACCGATTTGTCAGTTGTGAAAATGATTATTTTGATTTGTTGTATATTTTATTTTCTGGAATTGCCCAATCTTGAAAAAGCTAAAAAATTCGTATAAACGCTAGTAATTTTACAATAATATTCTGTCGTCTATCTAAAGACTGAGATAGTGATTATACTTAAGTTAAGAATAAGCTAAAAATAACTTATTTTTTAGTTAAATTAAAATCATGCCAAATACTAATTTGAAGTCTGACTGGTTGTAGCTATTGAAATTATCTGATTTTTCTTCTCTAAGCTGGGCATTTCATTCTTAATATTTTCTTTATAATTTTCCTAAAAGTCTAGATCTTCACTAGTAAAAATCTGACTAAAGTAAAAAAATAGATAGCGAAAGGACTTAGGTAACGCGAAATCCTAGCTCCTTCCTTCCCATAGTTTTGCTACAAGGCAAACACAGTTAATTAATGAAATCTCAAGATGAAAGGTTGAGAAGTAACTTCCAATTTTTATAGACTCCAAGATTGATTTTTTTGCAAATAATTATTTAGTCACAACGAGGTCAGTTGTCATGGTTCAAATTCTTGAAAATCCAGCAGTCAAGCAACCACCAGTTAGTAATAGAGTTGAAAGTTTTTTGTTAGATATGTTCGATAATGTTTGCCAAGCTATTGAGGAAATAGATGGAAGTAAACTTCACGAACAACGCTGGACAAGAGATGAGATAGGACAATGGGTACAAGGTGAAAATAGTAACGGTGCTATCTATATCGACAAGTCGCTGCGGAGTGGCAATGTATTTGAAAAAGTAGGTATCAACTACGTATCAATGCAGGGTGAGTTACCTCCTGGTGTCACCTTCCGAGGATCGGATGTTGTGATGGCTGACCCAACAACTATAACGCCAGATGAAAAAGGTACTTCTTTCTTCGCGACAAGTACTAGTGTTGTGATTAATGCATATAATCCAATGGTGCCGACAGCACACGTTAACTATCGGTACTTCCAATTGGGTGATGGTACTGAACTTGGTTCTTGGTGGTTTGGCGGTGGAGGTGATTTAACACCAATTTACTTATTTGAAGAAGACGCAGTTCATTTTCATCAAGTACATAAAGCAGCTTGCGACCAACACGATGCAGAACTCTATCCACGCTTGAAAAAGTGGTGTGATGAATACTTTTATCTTCCTCATCGCAGTGAGTGTAGAGGTGTAGGTGGAATTTTCTTTGACAATTTACAAGATTCCGATGCCGAAACTCTACTTTCCTTTGTAAAAACTTGTTCTGAAGCTTTCATTCCTGCCTATTTTCCGATTGTCAAACAACGTAAGGATATAGAGTTTACCGAAGAGCAGAAATATTGGCAGCGCATCAGACGCGGACGTTATGCCGAATTTATTCTTCTGCATGACAGAGGTGTTCGATTCGGATTGGCAAGCGGCATCGTGAGTACCCAAAGTGTCCTTAATTGTATGCCTGGAGAAGCTTTTTGGAACTATAACGACCAACCCGCTGCTGATAGCGAAGAAGCAAAGCTTCTAGAGGTACTGAGGAATCCCCAAGAGTGGGTATAAAGAAAGGGAAAGGGGGAAAGGTAAAGGGGAAAGGAAAGCCCTGCCCTTAAAAGCAGGGGTTGCAAATATAGACACTGATTTTTCTCTGTGCGAGACGCCAAGGGCGAACGCACTACGTGTCTGTTCAATCTTCTTTTTTGTTCTCCATATTTAAAAACACTTGCTCCATAACTTGTGGGGAAAAGTTCTTTATTTTTGCCCTTTTCCCCTTTTTGGTAAAGGCGTTAACAGCAGATTTGAAAACATGGCTACCCAAATCCTAATGCCGTTTGACCTGAAGATTGATACAGATTGCAGGGAAATAAGAAAAGTAATTTGGATCGAAAATTGAGTGAAATGGTATAAGAAGCGCCTAATTTTTACTCTTCACATTTATTTAGAGATAGCCTCTAAACAGGAAGTTACAAGGTGTTTATGGAAAAATTGCCGACGAGTATTTGGCTAAAAATTAACAAATCATTTCGTGGGTCTAACTCAACTGAAGTCGTCAACTTCAAAACTGAAATTACCAAATTTTTACCAATTCAATGGTTGAGTTATTTCTCCATTGAACAACTGCGGGAAGTTGACATTGTATTCCTGTGTATGTTTTTTAGCAGATATCTAGCGTTGACGCTCGTTTTACTATACTTATGGAGTTCTATTCATGCTAGTCCTGAATCGCCAAGGACATGCTAGCCCTGAATTAGTCAGGATAATAAACTCCATCTTTGAGCAGGATACCAAAGATTTGATTGACAAGTTTATGTAGTCAATCGGAAGAATTTATGAGCAAAAGAGTTGATGGCGATCGCTATCTTCAATATAGCAGCGATCGCCCATTGATAACCTCGTTTTTCCAAGCCATTCAAATTAGTAAAAAATACGGAGAAGTGCCAATGGACAACGTTATAGGTATTGGCGACATTACCATGAACGACGTGATGCAAATGGATTCTTCTAAAGCAGTAAGTATGTTTAGGAATCGATTTGCAGCCTACAAAAAGCTGGCAGATGAAATTGGAGAAGATGCAGCTTTTGAACAAATGATGTTAGCCTACCCCGCTCATCAAAAGGCGTTCATGGGTGCTTTCATTGACAATACCACCATAGCCAAAGGCTTTACCGATGCAATTCCGATCTTTCGGATCATGGGCTTCAAAATGCAAGTTGTAGATATTTCCCAACCAGGAAAAGATGCTGCACTAGAAATTCAACGAGTTTGTCCGGTTCTGACAATTGCCAAAGAATATGGGCTTGAAAGTCCTTGCCGAGTTATTTGTGAGATGGAACAAGAAGCAACCAGGAGAGCATTTCCTGGGATGAAAGCCGCAATTATTAGTAAACAGGCAGATGGTGACTGCGTTTGTATGTTCAAGTATGAAAGACCTGTCAAAGGGTTAGAAGTAAAGCCACAAAAATCACCCAACTTATTCTCTCATATTCTCGATTTGATTCGCTTGACTCCTAAAATCTTGCAGATTGGGATAAATCTTTTAAAAACGTCTCTTTCTAAAGGATCGTAATTTTTATGAATGGCATCATTCAAGACCTCAAGCATTTGATTGCAGGTGAAGTCAGCAACGCTTCAGAAATTTTGACAGAAGTTTCTCAAGATTTTGGTGGTATATTCCAAAAGTCTCCTCAAGTTGTTGTCACTCCTCAAAACGCTAACGATATTGCCCAAACTGTTAAATATGCCGCTCAAAAAGGATTAGTAGTTTCTTCACGTGCTGCGGGACATTCCTTAGGCGGTCAGTCTTTAAACCAAGATGGAATCGTTTTAAATCTGAGAAATCTCGATAAAATTCGAGATATCCAAAAAGAGCAACTTTGGTTTAAAGCTGATGCGGGGACTTTTTGGAATCAAGTAATCGATGCTTGTATTCCTGATGGTTTAGTTCCTCCTGTATTAACCAATTATTTTGGTGTTTCTGTAGGAGGAACTCATTCTGCGGGTGGTATAGGTGCAGCCTCTTTTCTTTATGGAAATCAAGCTGATAATTGTCTTGGTGTAGAAGTTGTAACCGCAGAAGGCGAGATTCTCTGGTGTTCGCCTGAAGAAAACAGCGAACTTTTTAATCACGTACTTTGCGGTTACGGTCAGTTTGGAATTATTACCCAAATTCAGCACAAACTTAGAATTTTCCCCTCTCAAACTCGCACTTATTTACTGTTCTATGACAACCTAGATGCTCTTTTGCATGACAAACGGATTTTAGTAACCGAACAAAGAGTAGATCATCTCGTATCTTTCCCAGTTCCCTGTTTGCAAGGATTATCTAGAGTAACAGGAATAATGCAACCTTTGATTCAGTGGTTTTACACGTTGCGGATTACTGTTGAAGCAAATTCTCCTGATGCTATTGATGATAAAGAAATTTTTGCTGGCTTAAATTTCTATCGTCATATTCATACTGAAGACTTGGGATTTGAAAAATTCATTGAACCAATGATTCAAGTAGATAGCAAGGATATTGCTCACCCTTGGATGGATGTTTTTCTTCCGGCCTCATCGGCTAAAGATTACATCGAAACGGCTCTCAAACAGTTGCCTTCTTTTCTCGATATTAGTAAAGCGCAGATGGGCTGCTTTTGTTTGGTAAACCGCAATAATAAGATGCCGATGTTTAGTTTACCAAAAGAGGAAGAACTGATTATTGGGTTTGGAATTTATCCCAGCATTCCAAAATCGCAAGTTCAACCCATCTTAGCTGAATTGAAAAAGCTGAGTAATCTGAGTTTAGAAATGGGTGGAAAAAGATATTTAACTTGCTGGATAGATTTTACTATTCAACAGTGGCAAAGCCAATTTGGCGATTACTGGCCAAAAGTTAATGAAATTAAAAGGAAGTACGATCCCAAAGGGACATTTAACTCTGGCTTTTTTGAATACGAACAGATTGCCCAACCGGAAAACCAATTTGTTAAGGAAGTTGCTACAAAATCTGCGATCGCAGTATAAGTCACTTCTCAATCATCTTGTTTAAAATCAACTCTAATTCACCATCCATATTACTTGACCGAGGCTCTAGAAGAGGACAAACTTCAAAAGAGGAAACATGAATATTGCACTTGTAGGTCTTAGTCATAAAACAGCTCCAGTTGAAATTCGGGAAAAACTGAGTATTCCAGAGGAGCAAATTGAAAACGCGATCGCCCAACTGTGTAAATACTCTCACATTGAAGAAGCTGCTATTCTTAGCACTTGCAATCGTTTAGAAATTTACGTAGTTGTCAACAAGATAGACCGAGCAGCTGCTGAGGTGACGGAGTTTCTTTGCGAGTACAGTAAACTGCCTTTTTCAGACTTACATCAATACTTGTTTACTCTGCTACAGCAAGATGCTGTTAAACATTTGATGCAAGTTGCTTCTGGTTTAGATAGCTTGGTGTTGGGAGAAGGACAAATTCTGGCTCAAGTTAAACACGCCTACCAATTAGTTCAGCAACACAATCAAGGCGAACGCATCCTCAATCAGTTGTTCAAGCAAGCTGTTACCACTGCAAAGCGGGTGAGAACGCAGACATCAATTGGTACGGGTGCGGTTTCGGTTAGCTCTGCGGCAGTAGAATTAGCCCAAATCAAAGTAGAGAAGTTATCGGCTTGTCGAGTGACAATTGTCGGCGCTGGTAACATGGCTCGGCGACTGGTACAACATCTCATCGCTAAAGGCGCAACTCAAATTTCCATTGTCAATCGTTCCGTCGAACGCGCCGAGGAATTGGCGAATCAATTTAGTGATGTTGGAGTGCAATATTATCCGCTTGCTGAATTGATGTCATTAGTGGCAGCTTCAGATTTAGTTTTTACTAGCACTGCTTCAGTTGAACCCTTGCTTGATAGAGCCAAACTCAAAGCTGCATTGCAACCCGAACAGCCTTTGATGCTGGTTGATATTTCAGTGCCTCGTAACGTTGATGCCGACGTTAATGAGTTGCCTCACGTTCGGGTGTTTAATGTTGATGATTTAAAAACCGTTGTTGCCCAGAATCAAGAAAGTCGCAGGCAAATGGCAATAGAGGCGCAAGCATTAATCCAAGTGGATTTAGAAGCGTTTCAAACTTGGTTGCGATCGCGAGAAACTGTTTCCATTATTAGCTGTTTGCGAGACAAAATGGAAAAAATTCGCGAACAAGAGTTAGAAAAAGCTTTGTCGCGTATGGGGTCTGATTTTGCTAAAAAACATCAAGAAGCCGTCGAAGCCCTAACTCAAAGGATTATCAACAAAATTCTCCACGAACCAATGGTGCAATTGCGGACGCAGCGAGATTTGGAAGCTCAACGTCTTGTCCTCCAGGTTCTACAAGTGTTGTTTAATCTAGATACGGCAGAGGTGCAATCTAATGTTGTTGCCCAAACATCCTCTTTATCAATCAGCACCGTAGAGATAGCAGCAAAAAACATCAATGTTACTCAAATGAGACTTGAAAGTATTGAAGTCCATGCAAAAGTTGAAGAAGTTATTGCTCAAAGCGTAACTTAAGAAACTCCATGATTCTTAATAGCAATAACAGGAAGCAAGTATGTTAAAAAACTTCTGGTACGCTTGTGAGTTCAGCGCCGCCGTTACCACAAAGCCCAAGCAAGTTCGGATATTAAATCAGAAATTTGTCTTCTACCGTAACGCTAAAGGACAACTAATCGCTTTACAAGATCGGTGTCCCCATCGTGGCGCTGCCTTATCTCTCGGTTGGGTAAAAGATGATTGTGTCTATTGCCCCTATCATGCCTGGAAGTTTCAAGCAGATGGGAAATGTATTAATATTCCTGCTAATCAACCCGGAATTCCTATTCCTAAGAATGCTCGTGTAGATAGCTATCCAATACAGGAAAAATACGGTTTTATCTGGCTATTTTATGGTGATTTACCAGAAGAAGAACGTCCGCCAATCCCACCATTGCCAGAATTTGAAGACCCAAGGTTACAGAAAATTTTCTTTGAATACGAACTCAACGCTCACTACACCCGCACGCTAGAGAATGATATGGATATGTCTCACGTATCTATTATTCATTCCAAGTCTTTCGGGAATGGGTTTGCATTAGAGCAAAAAATGGAAGATTACGAGCTGAATATCGGGGAGTGGGAAGGTCACGCTAAAGTTAATGTCCGAGATTATACCAAAGCCAAAGACATTTTCGCCTTTGTCTTTCGCCCATTGAAAGCTAATGTAAAGGTGACTCTGGGCTTTTATATGCCCAATATCACGCGCTTAGTGGTTGACTTCGGTCGTGGCAAGCTAGTTAATTTTACTGTTCACGTTCCTGTTGACGATCGCACCACCATTACTAAGCGAATTCAGTTCCGCAGTTTTTTAACTTTCCCTTGGGCTGATGGCATCTTTCAGCGGGCAGCTTACAAAGTTGTGATGGAAGATAAGGGAGTGGTTGAGTCTGAATATCCGATGGCAGTTCCAGATAAGTTGTCAGACGAAGTTCACGTTCCTTGCGATAATTTATCTCTTGCTTATCGCAAACTTCGGCAAAAATGTTTGGCGATGGGATGGGGTATGAAACCCGATCGAAACCCATCAAACAACTCGAACGGAAATTTAATCCAACCTTCTCCTCAGAAACAAGGCAGGAGGCAGGAGGCAGAAGGCAGAAGGGAAGAGGATTTGACTTATTTCTTCCATCCATAACGCAATACGGTTCAGTTAAGCATTTCTTTCTTCTCTTTGCGTCCTTGGCGTCCTTGGCGGTTCGTTAAAAAAATTTAGCCTTAACTAAACCGTATTAGGCTAACAATCTCAATTCATCCTGCATTTATGCAACGCCAGAATTTTTAACTTCAGCTCAAATTATTAAATTCAGGGAGAAATACATGGGGAGTTATACGTTACTGCAAGCGGCGCGAGGTGAAGTACTCGATCGCCCTCCGGTGTGGGTGATGCGCCAAGCAGGTCGCTACATGAAAGTTTATCGAGATTTGCGTCAGAAGTATCCTTCGTTTCGCGATCGCTCCGAAAACCCCGATCTAGCCGTGGAAATCTCGCTGCAACCTTTCCATGCCTTCCAACCCGACGGGGTGATTATGTTCTCAGATATCCTCACGCCGTTGCCTGGTATGGGTATCTCGTTTGATATTCTTGAAAGTAAAGGGCCGATATTCGAGCGACCAATCCGCACGCCAGCACAAATTGAGGCGCTGACTGCCCTCGAACCCGAAGCTTCTTTACCCTTCGTGCAGCAAATTCTGAGGACGCTACGCCAAGAAGTTAACACTCAAGCTACCGTTTTGGGGTTTGTGGGCGCACCTTGGACATTAGCTGCTTATGCAATTGAAGGTAAAAGCTCGAAAGACTACGCCATTATTAAGAAGATGGCTTTTTGCGAACCTGCAATGCTGCATCAATTCTTAGGGAAACTGGCAGATGCGATCGCAGTTTACGCCCGCTACCAAATTGATGCCGGTGCCCAAGTCGTGCAACTGTTTGATTCTTGGGCGGGACAACTCAGCCCTGAAGATTTCCAGACGTTTTCTCTACCTTACCTGCAACGAGTCGTGCAACAGGTTAAAGCAACACACCCGGATACACCCCTGATTTTGTATATCAACAACAGTGCTGGAATTTTAGAGTTAATGGCGCAATCGGGTGTTGATATCGTCAGCGTAGACTGGACTGTGGATATGGCAGTGGCGCGACAGCGACTTGGTGCAAATATTGGAGTCCAAGGAAATATCGATCCGTGCGTGTTGTTTGGTACTAAAGAACTGATCCGCGATCGCATTCTCGACACGATCCGCAAAGCGGGGAACCAAAAGCACATCCTCAATCTCGGTCACGGGATTTTACAGAACACTCCCGAAGAGAATGTTGCTTTCTTTTTCGAGACAGTCAAACAACTCAGCTACTCGTCAAACGATCTTAACTAAAAGTTATGACTCCAGTTCAACCCGCTTCATCTCACATCTCGACTCCCGTTCGTACCATCCGCATCGGTTCTCGTAAAAGCCAACTCGCACTCGTACAAACTTACTGGGTTCGAGAACAACTCCAAAAGCACTTTCCCGATATTTCCTTTGAAGTCCACACCATGTCCACCCAAGGCGATAACATCTTGGATGTGGCATTAGCCAAGATTGGCGATAAGGGACTATTTACCAAAGAACTCGAATTAGGAATGCTCAACCAGGAGATTGACTTTGCGGTTCACTCTCTCAAGGATCTGCCTACTTGTTTGCCAGATGGATTGGCGTTAGCAGCCGTAACAGAACGGGAAAATCCGGCAGATGCTTTAGTTGTGCATGAAAAACACAAAGATAAGCAAATCGATACCCTGCCAGAAGGCACAGTCATCGGTACTTCTTCCCTACGCCGCCTTGCACAATTGCGTTATCACTTCCCCCACTTTACTTTTAAGGACGTGCGCGGCAACTTAAATACGCGCTTGGCAAAGTTGGATGATGGAGAGTACGATGTGCTGATTTTGGCAGCAGCAGGGTTGCAGCGATTGGGAATGAGCGAGCGCATTCATCAAATTCTGCCCACCGAACTCTCTCTTTATGCCGTCGGTCAGGGAGCGTTAGGGATTGAATGCCGCGCTGAGGATTTGCAAGTACTGTCATTACTCAAAGCAATCGAACACGTTCCCACCCGCGATCGCGTTTTAGCCGAACGTGCCTTCTTGCGAGAATTAGAAGGCGGTTGCCAAGTACCAATCGGTGTTAATACGCAACTCGACGACAATAATCTTACATTAACAGGATTAGTCGCCAGCGTCGATGGCAAACGTCTAGTCAAAAATTCTGTTACAGGCACTGCTAGCGAAGCGGAAAATTTAGGTATTCAATTAGCTCATAACTTGCGGCAACAAGGAGCAACAGAGATTTTGACTGAAATTTTCCAGACAGTCCAGCGGAGTTAGGGGCTTGCAACTAAGTAGGCATGGGGGCAGGGGAGCAGGGGAGCAGGGAGGCAGGGGAAAAATGCGATTAAAGGGAAAGGATTTTTTGTGAGCTGCTTTCCCCCTTACCACACTTTTGTAAGAAGTCTATTGGCTATTTCATCGTTCATTTTAATATTATGTTTCCAATTCATCGCCCGCGTCGGCTGAGAAGCCATCCCCAATTGCGGCGGATGGTGCGCGAAAAGATCCTGACAACCAGCGATTTAATCTACCCGCTTTTTGCCGTACCGGGTAAGGTGATCGCCAATGAAATTAAATCCATGCCCGGAGTTTACCAACTTTCTGTAGACAAAATCGTGGAAGAAGCGAAGGAAGTCTACGACCTCGGCATTCCAGCCATTATTTTATTTGGCATTCCTGAAGACAAGGATGCAGAGGCAACAGGCGGTTGGCACGATTGCGGCATCGTGCAGCAAGCTGCCACCGCCGTCAAACAAGCAGTCCCAGAATTAATCGTCATTGCCGATACCTGTCTGTGCGAATACACTACTCACGGACACTGCGGTTATTTAGAAGTAGGTGATTTAACTGGGCGCGTTCTCAACGATCCGACACTGGAATTGCTGAAAAAAACGGCAGTTTCGCAAGTCAAAGCTGGCGTAGATATCATCGCGCCTTCGGGAATGATGGATGGTTTCGTGCAAGCCATTCGTTCGGGTTTAGATGAAGCGGGTTATCAAGATACGCCGATATTATCTTATGCCGCCAAGTATGCTTCGGCTTACTACGGGCCTTTCCGAGATGCTGCTGAGTCTACACCACAATTTGGCGATCGCAGAACCTACCAAATGGACTTTGGTAACGGTCGTGAAGCCTTAAAAGAAATCGAACTCGACATTACCGAAGGCGCAGATATGTTAATGGTCAAGCCAGCCTTGGCCTACATGGATATTATCTGGCGCGTCAAAGAAGCAAGTAATCTACCCGTTGCTGCTTACAACGTTTCTGGCGAATACTCGATGGTTAAAGCTGCTGCCCTCAACGGTTGGATTGAGGAAGAACGGGTGGTAATGGAAACATTGACTGGTTTTAAACGGGCTGGCGCTGACTTGATTCTCACCTATCATGCCAAAGATGCTGCCCGTTGGTTAGCAAAACTTGGCAATTAAACTTTCTAGTTTCGATTTCATGTCGTTCGTGTAGAGGAGGAATTTATTATGTTCATTCCACTCGGTTTTGTGCAACGCTCCGTTTTAATTAGCTTGGGAAAGATGGCTTATTACACTAACCAAGGTGAACTTTGGGCAACCGATGGAGTGGGCGATACGCCATCGGGCACGTTACACGAAACTTTGATATTTTTCCACGGTATTGGAGGTGGAGCATCTGCCTACGGGTGGTCGAAGGTGTATCCAGCATTTGCAGGAGATTATAGAGTGTTGGCACCCGACTTGATTGGCTGGGGGCGATCGGATCGTCTTGAACAAAATTATCTTCCAGGCGACTACATCGCAATGCTAATTGAGTTCATCGAGAAGACGTGCCAAGCCCCTGTAACAATAATTGCTTCTTCCCTAACTGGAGCTTTTGCAATCCGAGCCGCGGTCAAACGTCCCGACCTCTTTAGATCGCTCATTCTTACGCTTCCGTCAGGCATTAAAGACTTTAGACAATACTATAGCAATAGTTTTTTCGCTCAAATTGCCAGTGTTCCTATTCTCGATCGCGTTCTTTATGCAGGACAAGTCAGCAGCTTTGGCATTCGTGACTTTTTTGAGCGAGTTTTTGCTCAACCCAATCGTCTTTCTCCCGAAATTGTAGAAGCTTTTGTGCAATCGGCGCAGCAGCCAAATGCCGAGTATGCTGCTTTGTCATTTTTACAAGGTAACTCATCCTTCGATCTATCAGAATACATTCCAAGATTGACAACGCCTACCATCTTTATTTGGGGAAACCAAGCGAAGTTTACAGGGCCGGATGTAGGGCGTCGCCTTGCAAATCTAAATCCACAAGCAATCCAAGCATTTATCGAACTAGAAAATGTTGGGTTGAATCCAGAACTGGAAGTGCCGGAAGTAATAATCGGATTAATTCGCAAGTTTTTGCCTGTGTTGAAGCAGTAAATTTTTGATATGGCGCTTCTTAGTTGAGTACAATACAGACCTAACTCCCTTCCTTACAAGGGAATGGGAGTAAGATTCAAAGCCTCTCTTCTTTTAGGATAGGACTTACTCAAAAATAGCCAACTTTGCTTAATCGCGCAGCAGTTTGCCGTAGGCTACCGCCAAGAACACCAAGAGTTCTTAAAGTTTTATCTTTAATGCATCGACCTGCAACTTTGATGCATTGACCTGCAACTTTGATGCATCGACCTGCAACTTTGATGCATCGACCTGCAACTTTGATGCATTGACCTGCAACTTTGATGCATTGACCTGCAACTTTGATGCATCGACCTGCAACTTTGATGCATCGACCTGCAAAAATTAACTTTCCCTACGTAACCCAACAACTCTAAAAGATTTTTGTGTACGCGGTAGCCTTTTTAAGAAGGGCTAGGGCGTGTTTTCAAAGTCTTAGATCCGCCCAACCCCCCTTAAAAAGCTACCGTGTATACACAAGTCGAATTACCCCCCTTATAAAGGGGGGAAAAAGAAATCTAGTTCCCTCCCCTTTATAAGGGGAGGGTTAGGGTGGGGTAAAACCAGGATTTATCAACTACTTGAGACTTGTGTATACACCGTAGCTTAAAAAGGGGGACAAAGAGTCTCTTAAAGTCGCCCTTTTTAAGGGGGGATTTAGGGGGATCTAAGAAGTTAGGAGGCTAAACAAAAATGTTTGCTATTAGGAATAGGAAAAATAGGTATTACTCATGAACACTACTTTAACTCCTCAAGCAACTCAATCCAAACCTCTACTTCCAGTTGATGCCAAGGCTAGAGTCAGCCAGTTCATGCGACAGCTGCAAGACGAAATCTGTCAGGGTTTGCAACAGCTAGATGGCGAAGGCACGTTTGCTGAAGATGCATGGGAACGACCCGAAGGAGGTGGCGGGCGATCGCGCGTCATCCGCGATGGTGCAGTATTCGAGCAAGGTGGAGTTAATTTCTCTGAAGTTTGGGGTTCTCATTTGCCGCCTTCAATCTTGGCACAACGTCCAGAGGCTAATGGACATCAGTTTTATGCCACCGGAACTTCAATGGTATTGCATCCGCGCAATCCTTACGTGCCAACGGTTCATCTCAACTACCGCTACTTTGAAGCTGGCCCGGTTTGGTGGTTTGGCGGCGGCATCGATTTAACGCCTTACTATCCGTTTGCTGAAGATGCAGCTCACTTTCATTACACATTAAAGCAGGCTTGTGACGCGCACGATCCCGAATATTATCCAGTGTTTAAACCTTGGTGCGACGAGTATTTTTATCTCAAACACCGTCAAGAAATGCGGGGCATTGGCGGCATCTTTTTTGACTATCAAGACGGTGAAGGTCAGCTTTACCGAGGCCCCGATCCCAAAGGAACAGCCGCATATAACAGCGATCGCGTTGGCATCCCAGCAACCCGCAATTGGGAAGAATTATTTGCATTCGCACAAGATTGCGGTAAAGCTTTTCTACCTGCTTACACGCCAATTGTCAAGCGGCGGCAGTCAATGGAGTATAGCGATCGCCAACGTAATTTTCAATTATATCGGCGCGGACGCTACGTTGAATTCAATTTAGTTTACGATCGCGGCACGATTTTCGGGTTGCAAACTAACGGACGCACAGAGTCGATTTTGATGTCTTTACCTCCATTAGTGCGTTGGGAATACGGCTATCAACCCGAACCAAACACCCCAGAAGCCGAGTTATACGAAGTATTCTTAAAGCCTCAAGATTGGGCAAGCCTGACATCTCTTGTAGTTTAACTGTTGCCGTCAAAACATAAGAATGTCATTTGTCATTTGTCATTGGTCATTTGTCATTTGTCATTCGTCATTTGTCATTCGTCATTTGTCATTTGTCATTAGTTATTTGTCATTAGTTATTTGTCATTCGTCATTTGGCATTCGTATTTACAAAGGACAAATGACTAATGACCAAGGACAATTTTACTAAAGTCCTCGCTGAAATTTGAAGGATTGACATGAATTTACAATCGCTCTCAAAACCTTCAACACAATGGATGCTGGCTGTAGTTGTTGCTGGTAGTGCCCTTACAGGAATTATCGCTTTCTACGGTGTTTCTCAATCAAAACCAACCAACAAATCTGTTGAAGTTGTGCAACCCAGACCAAAGATTGAAGAAATTACTGCTTTAGGGCGGATAGAACCAGCAACGGAAGTTATCAAAGTATCCGTGCCTGCTACCTTAAGCAACGATCGCGTAGCCGAACTACTCGTACAGCGGGGCGGTAGCGTTAAAGCCGGTCAAGCGATCGCCATTATGGATTCGCGCGATCGGCTGCAAAATGCTCTACTGGAAGCACAAGCACAAGTCAAAGTATCCCAAGCAGAGTTAGCCAAGGTGGAAGCTGGCGCCAAATCTGGAGAGATTGCCGCCCAAAAAGCTGAAATCGATCGCCTTGAAGAAGAGTTAAAGGGCGAAATATCTACTAGAGATGCCACCATCTCTCGCTGGCAAGCCGAAGTTAAAACTGCCAATACTGAGTATAGTCGCTATTCCTCGCTTTACCAAAATGGCGCGATTTCTGCTGTGGAAGTAGATCGAAAACAACTTGCTTTAGAAACAGCGCAAGCACAGCTTACCGAAGCTAGAGCTAACCAAAATAAGAGTGTAGATACCCTACGGCAGCAAATCGAGCAAGCTAAGGCAAACCTAAATAAGATTGCTGAGGTACGTCCGGTAGACGTGCAAGCAGCTGAGGCTGAGGTTAATAAAGCGATCGCCGCAGCCAAAAAAGCTGAAGCCGATCTCGCTGAAGTTTATATCCGCGCACCTATAGCAGGTCGCATTCTCGATATTAAGGCCAAACCCGGAGAAGTCGTTGGCGAAAAAGGCATTGCCGAACTCGGACAAACCAGTTCGATGGAAGCGATCGCAGAGATATATCAAACTGATATTGGCAAAGTTCGTGAAGGTCAACAGGCAACGATTTCGAGTGAGTCGTTCTCCCAACAGTTGCGCGGAACCGTTCGGCTGATTGGACTACAGGTGATCCAACAAGAAGTCACTAGCGGCGAACCTGGAGAAAACCTCGATCGCAAAGTTGTTGAAGTGAGAATTGCACTCGATCCCCAAGCTAGCAAACAAGTTGCAAACTTAACTAACTTGCAAGTACAGGTTGCCATTCAGCCGAATAACAATATCAACTAATAAAAGCGAACAAGCAAATTTAATACTAATTATCAAAAATAATGCGGCAAGCAAACCATTTTGTAGAGACGCGATTCATCGCGTCTTCACTTCACCCAAAGATATGTTGCTTAAATTTTGAATTTATAATTTTGAATTGGAGCGAAGCAACTTGACTATATTCGGTAAATTATTTCGTAAAACCCCACTTGCTTGGCGGCAAATGAGCCGTCAAAAGACTCGATTGTTAGTTGCTATAGCAGGAATCGCCTTTGCCGATTTTTTAATGTTTTTTCAACTGGGAGTTAGGGATGCACTATTTGATTCGCAAGTTACTCCCTATACCACGCTTAAAGGAGATTTATTTTTAGTCAATAAACTGTCTGATAACTTGCAATCTATCAAAAGTTTTTCCAGAAATAAACTCTATAAAATAGCAGGTGTTAACGGTGTAAAATCCCTGGCGACGCTATATGTGAGTCAAGCATCGTGGCGAAATCCTGAAAATCTAGCTAGCCGCAAACTTTTCGTCTATGGAATCAATCCAAATCAGCCAGCATTTGACTTACCAGAAGTCAATGGACAATTGAATAAACTGAAGTTATTGAATCGAGCATTATTTGATAGAGCTGGATTGGTTCCTCAGCTTGGAGACGTTCCTAGTTTGCTGAAAAAACAGAATCCGCTTATCGTCCAAACTAACGATTATCAAATTCAAATAGTCGGATTATTTAAGCTCGGTTCTTCTTTTTCTGCTGACGGCAATTTGATCGTTAGTGATTCTACCTTTTTACGACTCTTTCCCCAACGCCAAGCAAACGACATCGATCTTGGTATTATTGACGTAGAATCAAATGCCTCCATTGAGCAGATTCAGGCTGATTTACGAGCCAAGCTACCGGATGATTTACTAGTACTAAACATCGCTGAATTCACTGCTCGTGAAAGTGCATATTGGTCTATAGGCTCCTCTATTGGTCCGACTTTTAACCTTGGTGTCGCAATCGGTTTTTTAGTTGGAGCAGTCATTGTTTATCAAATTCTTTATACTGATGTTTCAGATCATTTGCCCGAATATGCAACTTTAAAAGCAATGGGTTACAGCGATATATATCTAATTAAAGTTATCGCTCAAGAAGCTTTTATTTTAGCAATTTTGGGTTTTATTCCCGGCTTTTTGCTCTCAAGTGGATTTTACATTTTTTTTCAATCCGTGACGTTTTTACCGACTGCAATGAAACTAGCTCGTGCGGTAACTGTGCTAGTGTTGACATTCGTTATGTGTATTGGAGCGGGAACGCTTGCCATACAAAAATTACGAGCAGCCGATCCGGCTGATATCTTCTAAGTTTTGAGCGATCGAGTGATGATTTTTGAGTTGAAGTTTAGCAAAATATCCTATTTCAAAACTCATAGTTTTCTAGAACGAAACCCAAATTTACAGTTGAATTCTCATGCTGCAAGAAATTAGTCTCGTAACTCAAAGTTCAAAACTCAAAGTTAAAAATACTTCCCAACAAGCAGTTATTTCAGTTTGCCATCTCGATTACTACTTTGGTCGGGGACAACTCTGCAAGCAAGTCTTGTTTGATATTAATCTCGACATTTATTCTGGAGAAATCGTGATTATGACTGGCCCATCTGGTTCTGGGAAAACCACCTTACTAACACTAATAGGTGGATTGAGAGCCGCTAAAGAAGGCAACTTGAAAGTTTTGGGACAGGAAATGTGTGGGGCTAGTAAGCGGCAATTGATGGAAGTGCGGCGGCAGATTGGTTATATTTTTCAGGCACACAATTTGTTGACTTTCTTAACAGCAAAGCAGAATGTCCGAATATCTTTAGAACTGCACGATGAATACCTAAAGCAAGATATAGATCGGCTGGCGACGGATACTCTCAAAAGTGTTGGTTTGGGCGATCGCATCGATTATTATCCAGACAGTCTCTCTGGAGGGCAAAAGCAGCGAGTTGCGATCGCTCGTGCCCTAGTCAGTCATCCTAAAATTGTTCTTGCCGACGAACCCACTGCTGCTCTTGATAAAAAATCAGGTCGCGATGTTGTAGATATCATGCAGCGTTTAGCTAAAGAGCAGGGTTGCACCATTTTACTAGTCACTCACGATAATCGAATTCTCGATATTGCCGATCGCATTATCCACATGGAAGATGGACGGTTAGTACAAGAAGTGGGAAAGTAAGAAACGCATTAATTTTAATTATTTGTGGAAGTCTGATGAGTCAAACCGAAGAACCAAAATATTGCGTATTGCAATCCTATGATGATATTGAAATCCGGCAATACGAGCCAAAAATTGTTGCCGAAACACTCATTGAAGCCCAAAGAGATCGAGCAAACAAAGCTGCATTTTCTATTCTTGCCGCTTACATATTTGGGGAAAACACGTCTGTAACAAAAATTGCCATGACTGCGCCCGTCACGCAATCTCAGCCAAGTGAAAAAATCGCTATGACTGCGCCCGTCATTCAACAACAAGCGGGAGAAAATATTGCTACAAGCACTTGGGCGGTACAGTTCGTAATGCCCTCAGAATACACCCTGGCAACGCTGCCGAAACCAAAAGATTCTCGCATTACTATCAAAGAAGTTCCCAGCAACAAAGTTGCGGCAATTCGTTTCTCCGGCTCGGCTGGGGATGAACAATTGAAAGAAAAGGAAGCCAAATTATCTGCTTTTCTGGCTCGGCAAGGTATCGAGACAAAAGGTAAACCGATTTATGCTTTTTATGACTCTCCCTTCATCTTGCCCGCATTCAGACGCAATGAAGTCATGCTCGAATTGAAATAATATCTGCACGTTTTGATTGTCACTTTTAATAACTAGATTCTCGCTCTTTGCGATCGCATTATCTACAAAAAGGTAATCGAGTGGAAGAAAAACAAACTGCGCGTAAGTCCTATTAACTTTTAACTCTAGAACCCAAGCCAAAATCTCAGGAGAAAAAATTATGATTGCAACGACTCGCTTCATAACCACCCAATCGCAAGAAATCTTTGCTGCTGCCCAAAAATTAATGCCAGGAGGAGTCAGTTCTCCCGTGCGGGCTTTCAAATCTGTTGGCGTACAGCCGATTGTGTTCGATCGCGTCAAGGATGCTTACATCTGGGATGTGGATGGCAATCAATATATCGATTATGTCGGCAGTTGGGGGCCTGCAATCTGCGGTCACGCTCATCCTGAAGTTATTGCTGCTCTCCACGATGCCTTGGAAAAAGGAACTAGCTTTGGTGCGCCCTGTTATCTAGAAAATGTACTGGCACAGATGGTAATCGATGCTGTTCCCAGTATCGAAATGGTGCGTTTTGTCAACTCCGGCACAGAAGCTTGTATGGCTGTGCTTCGTCTAATGCGAGCTTTTACGGGGCGGGAGAAAGTAATCAAGTTTGAAGGCTGCTACCACGGACACGCCGATATGTTTCTTGTGAAGGCTGGCTCTGGCATTGCCACCCTTGGCTTGCCCGATTCTCCTGGCGTACCGAAATCCGTGACTAGCAACACGCTGACTGCTCCTTTCAACGATTTAGAAGCAGTAAGAGTATTATTCGAGCAAAATCCCGATGAAATTGCTGGTGTCATTGTTGAACCTGTGGTTGGAAATGCAGGTTTTATTCCACCTGCTGCGGGTTTTCTTGAAGGTTTGCGAAAACTGACGCAAGAGTATGGAGCGCTGCTGGTATTTGATGAAGTGATGACGGGATTTCGCATCGCTTACGGTGGAGCGCAGGAAAAATTTGGTGTTATTCCTGACTTGACTACCTTAGGTAAGGTCATCGGTGGCGGTCTACCCGTAGGCGCTTATGGCGGTCGCCAAGAAATTATGTCGATGGTTGCTCCAGCCGGAAACGTGTATCAAGCCGGAACGCTTTCGGGCAATCCACTGGCAATGACGGCAGGAATTAAGACGCTAGAGTTGTTGCAACGACCTGGAACTTACGAGTATCTCGATCGCCTTACAAAGCGACTCACAAATGGGATACTCGAAATTGCTAAACAAACAGGTCACGCGGCCTGCGGCGGTCACATTAACGGCATGTTTGGTTTCTTCTTTAACGAAAGCCCAGTTCGCAATTATGAAGATGCCAAAAAGTCTGACTTAAGTAAATTTGCTAGCTTCCATCGCGGTATGTTGGAACATGGAATTTATTTAGCTCCATCTCAATTTGAAGCTGGATTTACTTCTTTAGCTCATACCGAAGCAGACATCGATCGCACCCTTGAAGCAGTCCGAATAGTTATGTCTCAGTGAGCTAGGCTAATGATTGGAATTTAGATAACTGCTCCTAAAGAGGTCAACGTGGCAGTTGTCGCCTCAGTTAAACCTTTAACTCCGAAAATATTCATTTGTTCATAGGGCTTACTTGCTCTCATGGTTTTTAAGCATTTGCCTGCTGCGATATCCCAAAGTTTAATCGCTTCATCGTCACCGCCACTAACTAAGGTTTGGTTGTCTGGACTAAAAGCAACCGACCAAACCAAGCCTGTATGTCCGTGCAAAACTTTCAGACACTCACCTGTAGAGACATCCCACAACTTGATTGTCAGATCGTGACTCGTGCTAGCCAGTATTCTGCCATCAGGGCTAAAGGCGATGGATTGCAACCAGTTTGTGTCTGCTTGTAAAACTTTGAGGCACTCGCCCGTGTCTGGATTCCACAACCTGATTGTTCGATCTGGACTGGCACTTGCCAGAATATTACCACCGGGAGCGATCGCAATTGCCCAAATCCAACTCGTGTGTCCTGCCAATGTTCTGAGGCACTCACCCGTCTGAATATCCCACAATTTGATTGTTTGATCCCAAGAGCCACTCGCCAATATCTCGCCTTGAGAGATGAAAGCAACTGACCAAACCGCAGCGTTATGTCCCTGTAAGGTTTTTAAAGCTCGACCAGAACGCATGTCCCATAGTTTTATAGTACAGTCTTCACTGCCACTTGCGATGGTTTGGCTGTCTGGACTAAAGGCAATCGATAAAACTGCGGCGCGATGTCCCTGTAAGGTTTTTAAGGTTTGACCTGAAGAAACATCCCATAGCTTTACTGTTTTATCTACACTACTGCTGACTAGGATATTTCCTTGATGATTAAAGATAACTGAATGAACCGAGTTGGAATGTCCTTTTAACACTTGGAGGCATTCGCCAGTTGCAACATCCCATAATCTCACAGTGCGATCGCGGCTGCTACTAGCAAAAATTTGACCAATGCTTGGTAAACTGGCACTAACAGGACTAAAACTAACACAGAGTATTTGATTGGTATATCCTTGTAGGGTCTTGAGGCATTCACCTGTCTCGACACTCCATAGCTTCACAGTTTGATCGTGGCCGCCACTAGCCAAAAGCTTACCTTGGGGACTAAAGGCAACTGAAAAGACCCAGCTGAAATGTCCTTGCAGCGTTTTGAAGCATTCACCCGTATTGACATTCCATAACTTCACCGTATGATCGTGCCCGCCACTAGCCAAAAAATCGCCTTGCGGGCTGAAGTCCACAGAAAAAACTCGATTAGAATGCCCCACAAGTGTTTTGAGACATTCACCCGTTTGAGTCTTCCATAGCTTAATAGTTTGATCCTCGCTGCCAGTTGCTAGTATCTGACCATCTGGACTGGGGGTAATTGACCGGATTCCACTATTATGATGCTTTTGAAACGTTTGAATGCACTCTCCAGTATTGATATCCCACAATTTAACGGTGCGATCGTCACTACCGCTCAACAGTTGAGCATCTCCCCTAAAGACAACAGAGAGTACCCAACTCAAATGTCCCTCAAGTGTTTTCCAGCATTCTCCAGTGCTACTATTCCATAGCTTCACGGTGCAGTCATCGCTGCCACTTGCTAATGTGCAATTATCTTGGCTAAATGCAACCGACCAAACCTCATTTGTATGCCCTTCTAAGGTGCGAAGGCACTGACCAGTACTAACATCCCATAGCTTTATTGTGTAATCTGTGCTGCCGCTAGCGAGAATCTTACCATCAGGGCTGAACGCCAGTGATGTTATCCAACTCTTGTGTCGCGTGCAGATGAAGACTGGTTGCACATCGCTGACTTGGTAAAGATGAATTTCTCCATTACTGTCACCTAGCGCCAGAAGTTCTCCATCAGGACTAAAAGCTACCGCATGAATAGCACCAAAAGTTTCAGTAAACGTACACTTGGCTAGATTGGCGTAAGCAAAATTTGTATTTTGCAAATTTACATCTCGGAGGTCAGCCTGCCAAATAGTTAGACCAGAAAAATCATAGCCTGTTAAATTAGTTCCTAGCTGATTGAGTAAGTTAAAAATATTCCCTGCTACATATCCCGGCTCCAAAGGTGACTTCTCTTGCTGCTTGAGTAAGATTTGAGTCAGTTGATATTCCAAGTTTTTTTTGCCTTCAAAAACTGGAATTAACCTGTTAATTACGGGGTAGAGAATCAGACGAATTTGAGTCTCTCTTACATAGTCTTTGGCAGTAGCTTTGATCAGAGCATGGCTTTTAAAAAGCGAGAACTCCTGGTTAGCAATCTCCTCAGAAACTTGTTCGACCAAGCGACTTGTTACGTACTCCATGACGACTGGCTGTAGGGTGAAGCAAGTTGTATGTCGTTCAATAAGCGATCGCCTTCCCAAAGATTCCAGCGTTTCAACTAAATTGAGTTGGGGAAAAGGCGATACTAAATCTTCTCGTAATTTGGAGAGGGTAACTGGCTCCCGATTAATCGCTAGCCAGTACATTACATGCTTTCCCCCATCAGATAAACGCTCAAATTGCTGCTCTAATAAATCGCGGAGATCGCCAAATACGGTGGTTTCCTCTTTTAAAAACTCACAAATATAACCATCAAATAAATCTTGAATTGTAGTTGCGACAATTTTTAAGGCTAAGGCATTGCCTCCATAGCGTGTAACCAGTGCGCTGAATTGAGTTTCTGAACCCTTAAGCCTTTTACTCTTAAGAATTTCCTCTCCCTCTCCTTCTTTAAGTCCACCCAATCGCAAAGTTCGCACTGGCAAGGCTTCTCCTTCTAGAGAGGCGACCTCTTTCGGTTTTTCTCGCGTTGTCAGTAGTAAGCAACTGCGGTGGTTTGCTTCGCCTACTCGTTCGAGGAGTTCCCCATACTGCTCATATCCAACCCTATATTGTCCTGCTCTATTCCCATCGCGTAACACAGCATCTACATTATCGAACACGACTAAGCAGCGCATCTCCTTAAAGCAGTTAAGCAACAGGGAAATCTTTTCGCTGACGCTTTCTGGCAATTGTGCCTCAGTTTCTTGTTCGTCACACAGAAACTGAATGATGCTAGCCAAGAATGTATCAATAGGTGGAGCGTCATACAGCGATCGCCAGACAATACAATCAAATTTGTCTTGCATTAGTTCTGCCAATTTAATCGACAGAGAAGTTTTTCCGACTCCACCCATTCCAAGAATGGTAACTAACCGACACGAATCCTTCAGCAGCCATTCATCCAGGGTACTGAGTTCTTCTGTACGTCCGTAAAATGCTAAAACAGAAACAGCTTCCCCCCAATCTTGACGGCCATTGGGATCTGAGTTTGAATAGTAGCCTTCGGATAAAAAGCTATCAAAACCAAGAAAGAGAGCCTCAAGTGTTCGCTTGTCAACTCCCTTCCTACGGTTCAAAACTTTTCTAATTGTTAGAGGATCTAAGTTAGTGCGGTGGCTTAACTCTTCAAGAGTGAATCTCTTGCCAAAATTATCTCGAAACTCAAGCTTGTGCCTTGCTTCCTCAAATTTCTGTAAACCAACAGAAGTGAGTATAATTCCGCGTTTACGTCTTGGCATACCCAAATTCCTCTACAAACAAAAATATATTTAGCACAGAACTTAAGTACTTTTTCACCCATAAATATATTAGACCTCTTGCAAGAATCAAGAAAACAGTAAAAGTTGATAGTTGAAAAGCCCAGCAATCAAATTGCAACGCAGACCAAAACGTTTTCTGCAATTAAGATTCTAACCCTGGCTTAGTCGATCGGCTATGGCTCAATGCCCCTTGACCGAAGGTGATGTGAGGGCGTTCTATGGTGGTAGCGAACATGGCTCACAGACTACAATCCAACCCTGTCGCAAGTCCATTGAGCGGCATAACAACACTCATACAGGTTGTGTTGCAAAAACTTGTGAGGCGCTATTTTTAGATCTCGCATTCTACTGCTCAATGTAAGGCGATCGCTTTAATTATTTAATAGAAATAAGTTCTGGAAACACTACTCAGAGGATGTTTGAAAAGTCACGATTGATGTATCAAATATTTTTTAGCCCTCCCTAACCCTCCCCTTAGAAAGGGTAGCCACTGCGCCCTTACGGTGCCGACAGCCAAGCAAGTGGCGTGAGGGAACCGGATTTTTCTTGTTTCCCCCCTTTATAAGAGCTTGTGCCAGAGTGGGAGCTAACCGCAAAACTGCCTGAAAGCCCCCGGCTTCTAGCCGTGGGGAAGCTTACTTGCCGTAATAAACCCTAGCATTCTTATATCCGATGCTTCGGAGATACTTGTTCCATTCTTCTGCTTGTACTCGGTCAGCGAAAGGCCCTACTGCTACGTGTGGGCCTCGTGGTTGAGTTCTTTCGAGGACTCCACCAGATCGTCCTAAATTTTGGCTGAATTGGGCTAAAGTCTGTCTAATTTGAGCGGCGATCGCAGGTAATTCTTGTGAAGTGGTGGGAATGGCGACAAAATATCTAGAGACTTGTTTTGGGATATTTGCAGAACGGCGATCGCTACCTCTATTACCTCCATCAAAATAGCCGGTTTCTTGTCCGTTTGCAAAGCTGATTATTCGTGCGCCATAAATGCCTCGCGACTGTAACTCATTCACCCGTTGTTGAGCATTAGATACTCTGCTAAAAACTCCTGATTGAATGACATTACGTCCTTGATATTGTCGAATGTAAGCACTCGGTTCTAGGCGACGTATTTGTTCTAGGGTCTGGAAATCGCTTGCATCCACAAAAACTAAGTAGCGTTCAAAGTTTTGGTTATATTGACTAAACTGTGTTGGTTGAGAACGCTGAAAATTCGATTCAGGTTGATAATTTTCTGCTGGTTGCGAGGGCTGAAAATCCTGCTCTGGTTGCGAGGGTTGAAAATCCTGCGCTGGTTCCGCCGGTGGTAACTGTGGGGATTGTTGACCAAAGGGAACTGGCGGTAAAGGTTCAAATTCTTGAGCCAGTAGCAGGTTGCTATTAGAAATTTGTGCTTGTGCTGGAGTAGAGTTAGGGATCAGCACTAAACATCCTCCCATTAACAAGGAGAAGATTTGCGATCGAATAAATTGACTTGGTATTGCACTAGACATAATTAGTTAGAAAGTAATCTAAATGGCAATTTCCTTCAGGAAATAATTAGTTTGCTGTTGTAGCAATTAGATAGCGTTAGTGTTAAATTACCTCATTTAGGTTCTAAACAATACATCTGTTACTAATCTTAGATAAGTAAGTGAGTGACAACTATCTATTTGGTTGCTGTTAAGCTCATCCACCCTCAAAAGAGATGGAATTTCACGTTGACAGTTGACAGTTAACCGTCAACAATCAACAGTCAACAGTTAACCAAAGCGCTTTACTGGTAAGGCTTTGAAGAGTCTGTGCTACAATTGGACAACCACGCAACTACCGTGTTGGGTTTGTATGAGAAAAGTCGTCGTTGGTCTTTCGGGTGGTGTTGACAGTTCCACCGCCGCTGCTATCCTGCAAAATCAGGGCTATGAAGTAATTGGTTTGACTCTTTGGCTAATGAAAGGCAAAGGTCAATGTTGCTCTGAAGGCACGATCGACGCGGCTGTTATCTGTGAACAATTAGGCATTCCCCACGAAGTTGTGGATATTCGGGATGTCTTCCAAACAAATATTGTTGATTATTTGGTGACTGGTTACAGTGCTGGGATCACGCCTTTGCCTTGTTCTCAGTGCAATAAAACGGTGAAGTTTGGGCCAATGGTGCAGTATGCCCGCGAAAAGTTGGGGTGCGATCGCATTGCTACTGGTCATTATGCCCGAATTAATTATGACGAAGCTACTGGACGTTACCAATTAATAAGGGCTGTTGACCGTAACAAAGACCAGTCTTATTTTCTCTACGATTTGTCTCAAGATTTGCTAGAGGCGAGTATATTTCCTTTGGGCGAATTGGAAAAAACTGATACGCGTCGTATCGCTGCTGAATACGGTTTACAAACTGCTGATAAGCCCGAAAGTCAAGACTTGTGCTTAGTAGAAAGTAACGGTTCTATGCGGGCATTTCTGGATAAATATTTAGCGCCAAAACCAGGCGATATTGTGGATACCACAGGCAAAGTTTTGGGACAGCATGATGGCGTTCATCACTATACAATTGGACAGCGCAAAGGTTTGGGAATTGCTGCTGCCGAGCCGCTGTATGTGGTTGAATTAGATGCGGTGAATAATCGAGTTGTTGTTGGCGATCGCACTAAAGTAACTGAGCCAGAATGTACTGTAGGGCGAGTAAATTGGGTTTCTATTGCCGAACCATCAACTCCAATTCATGCCGAAGTGCAAATTCGCTATCGTTCCACACCTACACCAGTGACGGTGATTCCTCTGGAAAACTCCCGCGTGCGTTTGGTGTTTGACGAACCCCAATTCAGCATCACACCCGGACAAGCTGCGGTGTGGTATGACGGAGAAAAAGTCTTAGGTGGCGGAATTATCGAACAGTTTAGCTAATGTAGAGACGTTGCAATGCAACGTCTTTATTCTTACACCAAAGAATCATCTTCAGAGTTGCGATTCTGTAAAATATCCAGAATGCGGCGATTCTCTGTTTGTAATCCGCGAACTTCTGATTGCATTTGCAACATATCAGTTCTCATTTCTTGCATATCGGCTCTCATTTCTCGCATATCGATACGGATGTCTCTAATTTCTGTATAAACAGTATCAAAGTTACGCTGCATAGTCTCAAAATTACGCTGTATAGTCTCAAAATTACGTTGATGCTGCGTCACAGTTTCCAAAAGCGCGCTGACTGCTAGACGCATATCAATAAGTTGGTCTTCTATGCGATTGATACGATTTTTGTCTTCGGTCATTTTGATTGCTTACGCCTGAAGAATCATAGTTTTATTGTATTTGAAATTGACTTTCACTTGTAGTGAGGATAATTGGAGTTTTGCAAATATTAATTATGGAAATTAATTGGGTTTCTAGTAATATTGGCAGTCGATAAATTTATAGTTTTGGAATGGCGATCGCTGTAATTATATTGATAAAAATTGCAAAAAATAATCCGACAAATAGATTACTTGTAGAGACGCGATTCATGAGCCAGCCCGTTGCGGAGCGAGTGTGGTCTTGGGGGTTCCCCATGAACAACTCGTGTTGGGGTTCCCACGCCGCTTGCTACCCTACGGGTTCCGCTTTAGCGGTACAAGTCGGCAAAGCCGCAAGGGCGCAATGGCTCCCGGTTGTAGCGACTGGCGTCATGTCTTAACCTTAATTTTCTAACCACCTTGGCTATTGCTATACCTCGCAACTCAATTGCGAGGCAACGGATAAACCAATACGCCTGGGTTAAAGGCTAATTCTACAAAATTGTGGGTTTATGAGACGCGACGCCAGTCGCTACAACGGGGGGAACCCCAACGCGAGTTGTTCATGGGGGAAACCCCCAAGACCATACTCGCTCCGCAACGCGCTGGCTCATAAATCGCCGTCTCTACAAGTGTTTTGGTCTTATCTGAACTGTATTGACGCATAAACATAATTGGTTAAGAGGCTTGCCTCCTGCCTCCTGCCCTCTGCCGGAACGCCCAAATGAGAACTTGGAATGTTGCATGAGAGTCTATAACTTTTGTGTACGCTTATCTGCTTGGACAAAGGGCAAAGCAGATACATTTTGTACACATAGGGATACTAGCTCCCCAAAGTTTGATAGAAGTAGTGTTATTTATGATTGTCATAATTCAAACAACTGACCCTCAATCATCAATGGTGAACTCTACCCTTCTTCTCACACTCTATGTCAACCCTATGACAGGGAATGATACTAATATCGGTTCCAAGTTAAGTCCGTTTAAAAGCCTCACTCGTGCTTTAAAAGTAACTAAAATCCCTACAATCATTCATTTAGCATCTGCCATTTATAGCGTAGCTAGTGGCGAGGCATTTCCTCTAGTTATCCGTGGGGGAGTGAAGGTGGTAGGTAATGAAGCTAATAAAGGAGCGGGGATTGTAATTTCTGGAAGCGGTCAGTATCAAAGCCCCAGTTTCGGAATGCAAAATATCGCGCTGCTGTTGTTGGAAAATGCCAGTATTTTAGGTGTAACTGTCACGAATACCTCAGCAAAAGGTACTGGTATCTGGATTGAATCGGGTGCGCCTACTTTAGCCAACAATACTTTAAGTAACTGTGGACGTGAAGGCGTGTTTGCCACTGGGGCTGCTAAACCAACCATTTTAGATAATGTATTTGTGCAAAATACTGCCAGTGGCTTAGTGATGGCAGGTCATAGCCAGGGCGAAGTATTGGAAAATATATTTCAAAGAAACCCTTTGGGGATAGTAGTTAGCGATTTTGCGGCTCCAACGATCGCCAATAACAAATTATCAGAAAATCGCACAGCGATCGCACTCTCTCGCAATGCCCGTCCTGTGCTGCGTCAAAATCTCATTGCTAAAAACACTCAAGGTGGTCTATTTGTCAATGGTAATGCAACCCCTGATTTAGGTAGTAACGAAGATCCAGGTGACAATATTTTTTGTGATAATACTGAATTTGATTTACACAATGTCACTACACAAAAGCTTGTTTGTGTAGGTAATCAGTTGAATCCTGCTTTAGTCAAAGGATTGGTGGAATTAATTGCTCTTAAAGAGGACGCAAAGACACAGGGACACAAAGACGCAGGCAGAGAGAATGCGGGGAATGTATTACAAACAATCATTGTGTCTTCCTCTGTCTTTGCTTCAGAGCCTCTCCCACTCTCCGCGTCCTCTTTAAGCGCGTCTGTTCAACCAGATCGCCATTGGGCAGAACCATTCATTCAGGCATTGCGGAGTATGGATTTAATTCACGGTTTGCCTGATGATACGTACCAGCCAGATAAACTGATGACTCGCGCTGAATATGCGGCTTTGGTGGCGGTTGCTTTTAAGCCTACTGCTAAACGCCCAGCAGCGGATTTTGTAGATGTATCCAAAGATTTTTGGGCGTATAATGCTATCCAAATTGCGGCTAGGGGTGGCTTTGTTGGTGGATTTACCGATCGCACTTTCCACCCCCATCAAAATGTCAAACGGCTACAAGTGATTGTCTCTTTAGTTAACGGACTGGGACTACCACAGGCTGATAACAATGTTTTAGAAGTGTATAGCGATCGCCATACTATTCCTGACTATGCCGAAAAAGCTGTTGCTACTGCAACACATAAAAGAATAATTGTCAACTATCCAGACCCAAAACTGCTTGCACCTTTACGTCCAGCAACATGCGGCGAAGTTGCGGCCATGGTTTATCAGGCATTAGTCGCCATTGGGCGAACGCCTGCGATTAAAGAAGAATTCACAGTTGAGAATTGAGAATTCAAAATCAATTAATCGAGGATTTATCAGGTTTTGATGGATACAATGCATGGTAGGGGCATACAACTGTCAACGAAGAGGACTGCTAAGTAATAAAGATAACTGTTAAATCACTCTATAGACTCTTGCATTTGACCAGTTGACAAGTAGAATGGGAAACACTGCCTATCGACTTGAGAACTCTGGTAAAAAACCATGTAGTTAAAAGCACGATACGCTATATGCGATGGGTGAAAAATCTTAGGCCTATTGCCAAAAGCTAACAGCCTCATGTTAACAACACTTCCAGATACCTCTGCCAATTTGGCGATCGCGTTATTAATTCACTATAGTTTTGATCTCAGTGGGTATACTGCCAATGAGCTAGTTGAACGTTGGCAAACGCAATACCCACTGAATTGGCTACACCTGGCAGTGATTGAAGCACTATATCAAGGTCGTTATAAAGCGGTTTCTGTGCAGCAAATTTTAGTATTTTGGCAGCGTCGGGAACAGGCTACATATCATTTCAACATGGAATTTGAGCGTATGGTTTGTAGCAAGTTTCCCCAAAGCCTAACTTCATTGGCTGCGCCAGCCTTACCGCCAGTCAAGAAAAATCCAGTTTTTGAGAAAGTAACGAAGCCTAAATTACCGCCTGGGAAACTTAGCAATGGTTATCAAAAAAGTAATACTACAACTCTACAACTGAACGGCCGCGAACAAAAGACATCTCTAGCCGAAGAAGACAAGCACCAAGCCAGGGAGGATAAAAGCGCCCTCAAGTCTACCACTGCAAGTGACTCAGCTTCTTTGCTTAGGCTACCGCCTGCTGTTAGCCAAAGGCAAACTTCATCAGATGTATCATCAGTCTCTCATGAACCGCCAAAACTGCTATCACCTGCGGCTATTCGTCCCCCAATAGGGCAATTTACACCAGAAAAAAGCGATCGCTCTGAGTCTTTTACGTCGAAACTCAAAGCGATGTCTGGGGAACAGGAGGCAGGGAGTAGGGAGTAGGGGGCAGGGGGGAATAACTCTTCAGTCAGCACCCAACACTCAACACCCAGCACTGCTTCCATAAATTAGACAAATTAATTCTGAATTTTGTCAGATATTCCAATTAATTGTTGAAAGCGCGGATCTTCGGCGATATCATCAAAATCTAGGTCGCTTGCTGCTTCTTCTTTGTATCTGGGATTAAGTTCAATCGCTTGTTGCAGAGTTACTAAAGATAGTTCTATTTGTCTTTGGAGTGCGTAACAGGTTGCTTTGTTGTAATAGGCACTGGCATAATCTGGTTTAATTTCTAATGCTTTATTAAAACTGGCGATCGCTTCATCATCGCGTCCCAGCCTGACTAGGGTATAGCCATATTTATCCAAAATTTTGGGAGAATTTGGTTGTAATTCTAGGGCTTTTTCTAAAGATGGGATTGCTTCCTCATATTGTTCTAATGCTATTAGCGAAAGACTGCGATTTAACCAGGCAACTGCATCGTCAGGCTTGATTTGTGTAGCTTTATCAAATGAATCAAAGGCTAGCTGATGCTGTTGTAGATAACCAAAAGCAACGCCGCGATCGCACCAAGCTTGGTGATACTCTGGTTCAATTTGAATAGCGCGATCGTAAGAGGCGATGGCATCTTTGTAGCGTTTTAATCTTCCGAGAGTTAAGCCGCGTTTTAACCAAATAACAGGGTCGTCAGATTGGGTTTTAACTGCTTGGTTGTAAATGGCGATCGCATCTTGATAACGTTTTTCAGAAAACAGCGCATCTGCCTGTTTTACATATTCTTCTACTGTGAATTCCAGTGACTGCGGCTGTTCTTCTTTTGTTTTTTCAACTTCTTTGGGAATGGATGCAGATGTCATCTCAATTAATTCTTGCAGAATGAGATCTTTTCTTTGTTGGGCATCCAATTGTAAGTCAGATAACTGAGATACAAACTCTGTTTCTAATTTTTCTAACTTTTCTAAAATGAGAATTTTTTGTTGTTGGGCATTGAATTGCAATTCTGAGAATTGCGAACTAAATTCATAACCAGATTTTTCTAAATTCTCAATAATTAACTCTTTAGATTTTTGAGCGTCTACTTCTAATTGAGACAAGCGATCGCTAAACTCTAATTGCAGTGATGTTAAATTTTCAATAAGTTTATTTTTTTGCTCTTGAGCATCTGTCTGTAATTCTGATATTTGAGATTTCAATTCACTATCTAATTTCTCAAACGCGACATTTTTTTGCTGTTGAACATCTATTTCTAAATTTGATAACTGCGAAACAAATTCTGACTGCAATTTAGTTAAACTTTCAAGAATTATATCCCTTTGCTGTTGAGTATCAGATTGCCATTCAGACAGTTGAGATGCGAACTCAGATTTTGATAATTCTAGATCGGTAACTGCTAATTCTTGCTGTTGTTGTATACCCAAATTTAAAGTAGACAGTTCTTCAGACAAACTAGATGCTAATTTTCCGAGATTTTCCAGTGCTAAATCTCTTTGTTGTTGAGCTTCCAATTCTAAGTTAGATAACGCCGAAGCAAATTTTGATTCTAAAGATGCTATATTTTCTTGAGACTTTTGAATTTCCGATTCTAACCGATTTAATATTTGGTTTTTAACTAAACTTATGTCAGATGTTACAAGAGATAAATTTTCTGATTGATTTTTAATTTTTTCTTGAATAGCAGCAGTTTCATGTTCTAAATCGTAATTTATTTTTTTAGCTTCTTGAATCAGATTTTCCGCATCTTGTTTAACATTAGTTAGCTGACTTTGTAATTTTTCTACTCCATCTAATTGTTGCATTGCTCGCTCAACAATTTCACGGATAATGGCTCGTCGCAATAGCCAAAGTAAAGCAATGATAGCCAACGGAAATAAACTTAATATAACTAGCCAAATATTGATTAAAATAGTTGTACGGCTAAAAGCACTCTTCAAATCAGATTGAACTTGCTTTTCAGCTCGTAGTCGCGTTAATTCTTCGCGTTCCTGACTTGATAACACCGCAGCAGTAGTTCTTACTGGTTTGGATAATGGCGCAGATTGTCCGCTGGCAATACTAGCAGATAGTAGTAAAGGTGAAAAGATAATAGCGCTTTTTAGAAATAAAGCGAAAATAGCTTGATTTTTACTCTTCATAACAACCATCTCAATCTTTTGGTCAGTTCTTGAAGCGGCGTGCCTCTCTCCAATCTATAACAAAATTAAGTAGTAATCTGGTGAAATATACTAAAGGATAGGCATTGAGTTCATCTGTCGCACCTGATATCTCAGTAACTACCTCTTATGGGATATCTAATTTTTTACAATCTCTACTTAAAATTGAGGCCTTCACACTCTTGATTCTGAATTCTCAATTCTTATTCAATTAACAAAGGCGGTAACAAATGGGTCGCATTAATCCTTATACACTGCAAATGCAGATTACCCGAATGTTTGAGCAGGGACAATCATTATTTGCCACAACTAAAGTGCAAGACTGGTTGAAAGAACGCCAACATAATCCACTAGATTATGATATTATTTTCCATCAAAAACCTGCGCCTCCTGGTTCAAAACAAGTAATGGTAGTGGAAATTGAATTACGCCGCAAAGATGGACAACCAGTAGATCCTTGGTTGCAAGAACAAGCCAACCTTCATGCGTAATCCGATTTTGGATTTGGGATTTTCAATTATGCAGTAAATGTAGGGTGTGTTCCACCGGAGGCTAACGCACCCCGACATACAATAGACCTAACGCCCCATACCCAATGAAAATCATTGCCTATTCTTACACCGATCCTCTACTAGAATCTTCCCCCGATGAAAGCAGTTGGGGATGGGAAGTAGATCGAGTCTATCAAGATTTGGGCAAGCGAATGCAACTACAACAATTACTCACAGATTGCCAAACTGAAGGCGCAGATTATCTGCTGATTCGTCGCTTGGAAGAATTGGGAGATAATCTAGAAGAAGTAAGCGATCGCCTCAATGAACTCGAAGCGATGGGAGTAGCGGTAATTGCTATTGAACAACCCTACACCTCAAAGAATTCGCCTCTTGGCGCTGACTTGCTGAATTTGCTACACGCAATCCAACGCGAACAACGCAGTCGTCGCATCCGCCAAGGACACGCCCGCAATCGTCTCGATGCTGCACCGCCACCCGGTAAAGTTCCCTACGGCTACCGCAGAGGTAAGGGAAAATATACCATTGACCGCAGTACTTCACCAGTGGTGAAGGATTTTTTTGACCATTTTTTACTCTACGGTTCTTTGCGAGGTTCTGTCCGTTATTTGGCGAAGAAATACGGCAAGAAAATCTCTGTTACCACTGGACGCCGTTGGTTAACTAATCCAGTTTATCGTGGCAATACAGCTTACCAAAATGGTGAAATTATCTCCTACACCCATATTCCCATCATTTCTAAGGAAGAAGCTGCCCAAGTTGACCGACTTTTACGCCGTAACAGTCGTTTACCACCCCGCACTGCTAGTGCGCCACGTTCTTTAGCTGGATTGGTCGTCTGTGGCGAGTGTCAATCGCATCTGACGGTTACCCGTGTCACCCAACGCAACCAAGACCAAGAGTATCTGTATTTACGTTGTCTTAGCTGTCCCCGACGCCCTAAGTGTGCAGGTATTCCTTATCAAGAGGTTTTAGAACAGACAATTGAAATAGTTTGTCGCGATTTACCCTTAGCTGTAGCGGGAATGAATTTTCCCCAGTTGGATGCAGTTAAAAATAGTTTAGGTGAAGCGATCGCTCGTCAGCAAGAAATACTTACTCAGTTACCTACTTTAATTGAAACTGGAATTTTAGATACCGAAACAGCAAAATTAAGGGCTTATAAACTCCTCACAGAAATTTCTGCACTCGAAGCCAAGTTGGCAATTCTCCCCCCCGTTAATTTGCGTTCTGTTGCTGTTGCTGTTTCAATTCCGCAATTCTGGTTAGATTTATCCGAAACAGAACGACGATTTTACTTTCGGGAATTCATTAAAGAAATTGAAATTGTTCGCCAAGAGCAAAAATGGCACTTGCAAGTTATTTTTATTTTTTAATAATTCAGAATTCAGGAGAACCCTTGTAGAGACGTAGCACTGCTACGTCTTTACATTGTTTTTCTCTTTGAGACATAGATAACGCACCAACCAAAGGTTTTGGTGTATTACTCTCGGCGATCGCACAACTCTTAATTCAGAATTATACTATGTAATATTATCATACTAGTAGTAACAAAAAAGCTGGAGAAAATATTAGACAATGTAGATTTATTTACAGAATCAGCCAAAAGAATTGAGCCAGCTTTTATACGTCTTATTTTTAGTATTTATCTATAAAAATGATCGTTAAATAATTAAAATAATTTTCCCGGAAAAATAGTACTAATTAAAGAAAGTTGAGTTAATCTTGAAAACTAGCAATAGTTAAGAACAGACGTTGTTACTGGGTGACAACATTGGAGATTCGCTTTGGTCTCTATGTAATCAAACCAGCAAGTAAAATGATTACCAGAGAATATGCAAGAAGGAAGCTTTATTTGGGGTCATCTAGAAAAACAGCATCGCACAGTTGGCAGATGGGTTGATTGGGTATGGCTTGTCGTGTTGCTGTTAGCAGCAGTGTTACTGTTTAGCGTCAATCTAGGAGGATTACCCCTGCGAGATTGGGATGAGGGCACCGTGGCACAAGTCGCCAGAGAAATTTGGCACGCACCAACAGGCTCAATGCGCTGGCTTTACCCAACGCTAGGAGGCGAACCATACCATAACAAGCCCCCCTTAATGCATTTGCTAATTGCTTGGGCTTATTATCTAGGGGGCGAAAATGAATTCACTACGCGGCTTCCCGGAGCAATTTTAACATCAAGTTCAGTACCTTTACTGTATTGTATTGGTCGAGAATTATTTCGCCAACGTTGGGCGGCTATTTATAGTGCCTCGATCTATCTAACAATGCTACCAGTGGTGCGTCATGGACGTTTGGCGATGTTAGATGGCGCGGTGGTGAGTTTTTTGATGGTGATGATGTTGTGCGTATTGCGATCGCGCCGCGATTTACGTTATTGCCTTGGTGTTGGCATCGGTTTTGGCTTAATTTGTCTGACTCAAGGATTGGTGGGCATATTGCTAGGTGCGATCGCGATCGTATTCTTATTTTGGGATACACCACGATTACTCACCTGTTACTATTTCTGGATAGCCATCTTAATCGGCATTTTACCTGTGGTTGGTTGGTACGGCGCCCAACTAATTCACTATGGTTATACCTTCGCCCAAGTTGGTCTTGTAAATTCATCGATCCGAATTGGCACAGTCGCAGAGATGAATTTTGAACCACCTTGGTTCTATATCATTGAACTTTTTAAGTACACATGGCCGTGGTTATTATTCTTGCCGCAAACTGTACGTCTAACTTGGGAAAATCGCAACCTTAGCTGGGCAAAACTAGTACTGGCGTGGAGTGGTATTTATTTACTGGTAATTTCTTTAATGATTACCAAACTTCCCTGGTATGCATTCCCGATTTATCCCAGCTTAGCCTTAGCTTTTGGTATCCAGTTAGCAGAGACAGAAAATTTGCCTTTAGTGTCATCCTATCCCCGTAGTTGGGTAGCAGGTTTGGCGATTTTGGCCGTAGTCGCTTCTACGGGCAGCATTTATTTTAGTTGGGGTACAACACCGAAAACCGACTTACAGCTAATTTTTGCAGCAGTAGCTTTAACAATGACCTTAGCATCTATTTTGGCAGAGCGAGGCGACGGGCAATTTCTGAAAATTTTGTTCTGGGGAAGCTATATTTCGCTGCTACTGTTAATGAAATCGAATTATTGGGTTTGGGAGTTATCTGAGGCTTATCCAGTTAAACCAGTAGCCGCGATGATCGTGCGGGCAAATCCAGCTGCGAAGAAGATTTATACATCTTTTCCCTACTCTCGTCCCTCGTTGGATTATTACAGCGATCGCACCATTATTCCCGCTTCTGTTGGCGAACTGCAATATTATTGGCACTACAACGGTCAACCCTACTTCCTGCTTCACACATCTGTTTTCAAAAATCTGCAACTAGAGTCAATCAAGCTAATCGACCAAGCTGAAGATTGGAAATTAGTTACTAAAGACACAAATCGTTTATAGATTTGGCCATTGGCCAGGGGAAAAGGTTAAAGGGAAAAGGAATAAATTTAATCTTTCCCCTTTTCCCCGGTTGGTGAGCTTGCCTGTCCTGAGCTTTGTCGTTGGCGAAGCCTCTCGTAGAGAAGGGTCGAACCATACCCCTTTCCCTTTGTTGCCCTTTTACTATTTTGAAGAAATGATGAACTCCGTAATCTTGCGGTTTTGCCCGTGAGATGAATTTTTCTATGCTGATAAATATTAAGAAATATTTAATTCATTAAACATGAAACTAGAAAATATCTCATTCTCTCCAGAAGAAACAGGAGGGCTTGAGGCAGCAGCAAACCAACAATTTTCACAAGCATGGGCGAAGAAATATTTACGAAAGCTAGCTGAACGCGACGAGCGAGTCGAAGTCCTCAATCGGAGTGAAATAGCTGCTGAAGTTGCAACAACATTAATGCAGACACTCCGAACCACGAGCGTTCAAGCTTGGGCAAAAACCGAGGCGCTTTTGTCTCAAGAGATTATTCGACATCAAATTGACCCTCAATCTATCGACCCGTGGGCGGTAACAAAAGATGCTCACCAAATTTATCAAACTGCCCTCAGTGCCTATGCTCAACAAATTCCCCCGCCGAAGTTTTCTACATGGATTGCCAAGGATTTGGGAGATATTCGACACAAATACATAGCAGACGATCCCAGAGTTATGGGGTTTATTAGTATGCAGTTCCACTACAGCGGGCAAATGCTCCTCCAATTGACGCCACCAAATCAGCAACCATCGTTGAGTGTTTACTTGAAGGTGATTGACGATCATCTTTACATGCCACTCCAGCGTGCTTACCAAGCAGCAGCAAAACACGCTTACGACGCGCCACCGTTACAAGCTGTCCAACAAATCTTGCCGTTATGCACTGAAATTGCCACCAAGATTGTAGAACGGGTAGTGCAGCTGTATCCGAGCTATGAGTGTTCCACAGGTCGTTTAGATGACGCTAACATCAAGATCTCTAGCGTGCGTGATGTGGAGATGTTCCAGGTTTATCTGTGGGTTTGTATTTTAGAAAATAACATTAGCGCTGTCCAACAAGAGCTATTTCCACTATGCGTGATGCTATATCCCCGATTAAAAGTCAGGTGGGATCTAGTAAGGCAATTAATCGAGCTGCTAGGCATTGAGATCTGTTCTCGTTTGGAACCACAACAGGCTGCTTATTTTGTCCCTTACTATCAGTCATTATGGGCAATGTTCTCACCCGAAGTATTCCCTGATAATGCATCGTAGAAAGTCGATACCTTCGCCACTTCTCAGATACAAAGGTTGGGTTATAGCTTAACGCTTCTTGCCTTTTGTGCCTACACAAGTAAATTTTCCGAATCAAACCGGATTTATATATATAAAACAGTGTTCTATTTATTAGACAAATATAGAACACTGCTTGAAATAAATATTATTGATTGCAAAATTAGAAAGATTAAAGTAAAATCTGATTCATCATAGGTAAAAAACCAATATTATGGCGATTTTTCCTGTGGTTTTTTAATTTGCTCTGTAGGAAGCACTTGGCGATCGGAACTCGTGCTTTCCTGGGTGATAGCAATCATACTAAAAAAAATTGCACTTCCTACAGCAAAGGCCACCATAGGACGCTTAAGTAAGACAAAATCCCTGACAATCCTAGCCAAAGGTCGGCTTTGACGACGCAGCGACGAAGACACCATCATTTGTCTCCAAGTAAACGGATCGCGGACATAATGACCGCTTTGGCAAACTACTAGCCGTTCTTGGCAATAGGGACAACAAAACAAGCCAATACGCGTTTTAATTGGTTTGGGCGTGGCATTTCTTTGGCAAATCGGGCAAGTAACATAATGATTATCAAACGTGTGTATATTCATTTACTCGCTCTATAAGAATAGCTATATTGAATTGGGGTCAACGAAGAGGACAAGGAGAAAGTGAGACAGGGATAAGCACAGACAAAGGGAGATGGTTATCTTATAAGTTTTGTCTCGTTGTTTCCTTATCTAGCACTCCTATGACTTCTAAGTATATTTTTACATCAATGCTGAATCACACATACATTTTATTACTACCAAGGATGGCTCAATGGTCGCAACACGAGTATAGCTAGATTTAGGCAAAAATGGCTTCTCATTAATGTTTCTGGCTCATAGAACTTCTGCTGTCTCTAGGGAAAACAGGGTTGACGTTGACTTCTACTCCATCAGCTGAGGCTAGCAAAAAGCGTAGGCATCGCTGACCCCTAAATAATTGTCTCCCATTTAACTATTTTCCCCACAAAAATTTTGCATAGTGACATTTTTTGCTATGGCTTTGTCAATGGAGTAAATAAAGTCTACTTGTCTGGTTGCTAAATAATGGCTCACAATGAGAAGTAACAGATAAAAATTTAAATTTTTTCTTACATTTACCCTGCCTATCAATGACTCTCTTGCCTCCCACTCAACTGAGGAAGGTAACGGAACAACCTGCCTTTCCCACACCTTCTGCCCGCTTAGCTCACCTAATCAATCGTTTTCAACCATCCCCAGAAACCGTTGTGCTATTTTTAGCCATGCTAATTGGCGGTGGCACTGGTATGGGTGTAGTCACCTTTCACTATTTGATCGAGCTGATCCACCATTTAATGCTAGAAAATTTGATGGGTCAGATCGGTGTCTGGGGTGCTTGGACTCTAGCTTGCGTTCCCACTCTCGGCGGATTAATCGTTGGTTTGATGCGCTGGCGTACTCAAGATTTCGGCCCTGGACTTTCATCTCTTATCGCCGCTTCTCAGGGAACAGAGATCAGGCGACCGCTACGACCAGTTACCAAAATGTTAGCTGCATCAGTTTCTTTGGGAAGCGGTGCTTCTCTAGGGCCAGAGGGGCCCAGTGTAGAAATTGGTGCAAATTTTGGTATGTTGTTGTCTGTGATCCTCAACGTATCTCAGGAACGACGACGTTTACTGTTGGGCGCTGGCGCTGCTGCCGGATTAGCGGCTGGGTTTAATGCTCCCATCGCTGGGGTATTTTTTGCCTTAGAGGTGGTGATGGGAGCTACATCCTTTGCTACTTCTGCTGTGAGTGTGGTGCTACTGGCAGCGGTGGTAGCAGCTTTAATTGCTCAAATTGGTTTGGGGGCACAACCCGCTTTTGATTTACCTGCCTACCAAGTCCGCAGTCCTTTAGAATTGCCCCTTTATCTTGGCTTGGGTTTAGGGGCTAGCTTAATTTCTCTTACTTATACTCAATCAATTCGTTTGGCTAAAGCCTGCTTTGCTGGCAAAGTTCCGGGCTTTCAATTTTTAGGACAAATTCCTCAGCCAATTCATCCAATTATTGGCGGTGTGATTGTTGGCGCAGTGGCTTTGCACTTCCCGCAAATTCTGGGCGTTGGTTATGAAACTGTAGAGGCAATGCTTCAGGATGTCAAATTTTCACTGCACCTATTAGTTGTGCTGCTGGTGGTGAAATTAGTGATGACTGCAATTAGCGCCGGTAGCGGTTTTATCGGTGGTTTATTTGCACCAGCTATGTTTTTAGGTGCTTCTTTTGGTTCGGCTTACGCCAAAATTTTAGCTGTGCTATTCCCAACAATTTGTGACCAAATGGCAGCTCCTCCAGCTTATGCAATGGTAGGAATGGCGGCAATGTTGGCTGGGAGTGTCAGGGCACCGTTAACGGCTATTTTAATGCTGTTTGAATTAACGCGGGACTACCGCATTGTTTTACCTTTGATGGCTGCTGTCGGTTTGAGTGTTTGGTTAGTAGAAAGGATTAAACCAACTTTTAACTCTAATTCCAATCTACAACAAATTGGTCTTTCGGAATTGAAAGATGAACGAGCAGAAATTGTGCAGGAAATTTTGGTAGAAGATGCTATGCATCCCTATCCAAAAAAATTACCTGCAACTTTGAGTGTGTTAGAAGCAGCTGTGGAAATGCTCCGCGATCGCACTCGAAGTGCTTTAGTAGTCGATAAAGCTGACCAATTAATTGGTATCCTCTCTGTAGAAGATATCAACCGTGCCCTTGCTCTTTGGCAAACTTACCCAGATTTACCAGCTGAAATTTCAGATAATTTATCCAGTCAAACTCTCAAGGACATTTGTACTACTGAAATTATTTACGCATGGCAGGATGAACTATTATCTGAAGCTTTAGACCGCATGAGTCTGCGAGGTTTGCATCAATTACCAGTGGTAGCACGAGACAAACCCGATCGCATTTTAGGTTTGCTAGAAAAAGAGCAAATTGCATTAACGTGCAATTTAGCAGTCACCCGCAAAGCACTGCGCCACTATTTACCTTAGTCATTAGTCATTAGTCATTGGTCATTAGTCATTGGTTTTCACAGATGACTAATGACAAAAGACAAAGCGCAAAGTCTGATGGAGAAAAATCTACCCTCAGAACTTTCTAACAAAGACAAATGACTATTGACAATTTACTAATGACTATTTATTAGGCAGTAGCTTCTAGAGCTTCATCCTCTTCCCGATCTTCTGGATCTACTTGTCTCAAACGAATGTGCTTCTTACCTAAAGTAATAAGAAACTCATCTCCTGGTTTGAGATTCATCTGTTTTGTATAAGCCGAACCTATAAGCAAGTTGCCATTAGATTGCACGCTAATCCTATAGCTAGCACTACGTCCACCGCGCCCATTAGCACTTGGTGTACTGTCTAACTGAATGCCTTCGGCATCGATTAGGGCATTTAAGAACTTCATCATATTGACGCGCTCTATACCATTTTTGGTAACGGTATAGTAGCCGCACTTCTTGGCTTTGTCTTCCTTGCTCTCGTTCTCTAGCTCTTTGACTTTTCTGAGCAGTTCTTCGCCGACTAGGGGTTCAATTTTTTTCTGTTTAGGCATCAACTTAGGTCGAAAACGAATGTTTGAAGTGTTTGAATCGATTTTATTTTAGCTGAGGTTGAGCTAATAGGAAGATAATCCTTTAGTTTTTATCTCAACATAGCCAAGTATATTACACTAAAAGCCAGAATTGTTATGCGATTACTAAATATTTTCCCAACAATTTATTTTATAGAATGCTGGCAATGCTGATAACTATATATATGTAGTTTGTGAATTACTGCTAAACTATATTTGTTTAAGTTTTCTAAACTAACCTATTATAGGTTGACTAGTTGCTGAAAATCATAACTGACTCAGACAATGATAAGCAAAACTGATCCTTAGTCATTGGTCATTGGTCATTGGTCATTAGTCATTAGTCATTAGTCATAGATCTAAATAAATGACAAAACGCAAAGTCTCTTGGGTTCGCGTAGCGTCTCGAAGAGAGATTTCCGACCATCAAAACTTTGTAAGAGAGGACATGACAAAGGACAACTGACAGAGGACAAACAACAATGAAACTAACTACCAGAGGACATTACAGTGTGAAGGCGTTGCTAGATTTGAGTTTACAGCCAAAATATGGCCCTGTATCTGTAAAAGCGATCGCCAAACGCCAAGATATCCCAGCTCCTTACCTCGAAAAACTACTAATAGAAATGCGTCGTGCTGGGTTAGTGAATTCAATTCGTGGTAGCATCGGCGGATACCAATTGGCAAGAGAACCCATACAAATATCTATAGGACAAATTTTAGAAGCAGTGGGCGAGAGCATTACTCATTTACCCTATGGCACTCCAGCACCAACACAAGCTGAAGATTGGGTAACATTTACCCTTTGGCAAAGACTTAATCAAAAGCTCAAAGAAGCTTTGTACAGTATTACTCTGGCAGACCTTTATTACGATGCTCGTAGTTGGCAAGCTTCCCTTGGAGAAGAAGCAAGTTTTGTGGTTTAGTTATTAGGCATAGGGCATTGGGCATAGGGCATTGGCCAAACAGGGCATTGATTATTGTTAACTAACAAATGACTAATGACATCCGCTGTTGTTTTAATCATTGCGGCATTTTTAGATTACTTAATTGGCGATCCTTGGGGTTGGCCTCATCCCGTACAATTTATGGGATGGGTAATTTCTCGGTTAAGCAAATTTTTTCTGCATCTGTGTCAAAATTCTCTAACACAACGCCTAGCTGGAATTTTACTAGGCATTATTCTCATAATTGGTAGCGGTATTGTTGGTTTTTTTCTGATTCAAAGTGCCAAATGGGTGCATCCGCTGTTGGGAATTGCTTTAGAAAGTATTCTTTTGGCTAGTTGTTTTGCTGCGAGGAGTTTGCGAACAGCAGCAGTAGCTGTTTTACAACCTTTAACGGCAGGAGATTTAGAACAAGCGCGTCAGATTTTAAGTAATTATGTTGGTCGAGATACACAAAATCTTTCAGAAACAGAAATTTTGCGAGCTATTTTAGAAACGGTCACTGAAAATGCTACTGATGGGGTAATGGCTCCACTTTTTTATGCAATTATTGGTGTCTTTGTGCCATTTGTGGGGCCAATTCCGTTAGCTTTAGCATACAAAGCCAGCAGTACCCTTGATTCAATGGTAGGTTATCGGGAAGCACCTTATACTTATTTGGGATGGTTTAGTGCCAGGTTGGAAGATTGTTTAACTTGGCTACCTTGTCGGTTAACAGTTATTACCCTTGCGCTGTTATCGGGGAGGCCGATGTATGTTTGGCGAATTTGTAGCCGGGATGCAATTAACGATCCTAGTCCCAATTCTGGTTGGAGTGAGTGCGCCTACGCTGCGATTTTAGGTGTACAAATGGGTGGTAAAAATTGGTATCGTGGGGTAGCTAAATATAAACCATTACTAGGAGATGCTATTTATCTCATCACCCCGAATTCTATTTACAATGCTTTGCAACTGACTCGATATTGTTTTTTATTATGGTTAGGGATAGCGATCGCTATCATCTTAATTAGGGCATGGGGCATGGGAGATGGGGCATAGGGCATAGGGAAGAGTGGGAGCGGCGGGAAGCTTTTTCATAATCTCCCAACACTCCCCCATCTCCTCATCTCTTCATCTCTTCATCCTCATGCTCAATGCCCAATGCCCAATGCCCAATGCCCAATGCCCTATTCCCCAAAGATAGCTATGTCTGCAAAAGTAGTTGAGATCCTTTCATCAGAAGAAATTCGCCGTACTTTGACTCGCCTTGCATCTCAAATTGTAGAAAGGTCGCGCGATTTATCCCAATTGGTGCTTCTCGGTATATATACTAGGGGTGCGTTATTAGCCGAATTGTTGGCGCGTCAGATTGAAACCCTTGAAGGTGTACCTGTTTCCGTCGGCGCTTTGGATATTACATTTTATCGAGATGACCTTGACAAAATTGGTTTGCGAACTCCTGCTAAAAGCGATATTCCTTTTGACCTGACGGGGAAAACCGTTGTTCTGGTGGATGACGTAATTTTCAAAGGACGGACAATTCGTGCGGCTTTGAATGCTGTAAATGAGTACGGAAGACCGGAGGTAATTCGTTTGGCTGTGTTGGTAGACAGGGGTCATCGTGAGTTACCAATTCACCCAGATTTTATTGGTAAGCAGCTGCCTACCGCTAAAGAAGAAATTGTCAAAGTTTACTTACAAGATTGTGATGGAAGAGATGCAGTAGAGTTGATGGGAGATTAGTTATTTGTCATTGGTCATTTGTCATTTGTCATTTGTCATTAGTTAGGGAACTCTAAAAAATAAATTATTCCAATTTCTGGACTCAACGCGACTGTTCCTTTCCTCTGCCTCCTGCCCCCCTGCCCTAAATGCGATGGAATATTTTTTTAGTTGGAAGTCCCTTATTTCTACCCCTGCTTCCCCTGCTTCCCCTTGTCCCTATCTCCTAATCCCTCACACCTCACCGCAAAATTGGGCTACCGTGATGATGAACTAAATACCACTTACCGCCCAAAAGCTGAAATACATTTGTAGCTGTTGATTGTGCTTCGAGTCTTCTCGAACCTACGACTTGAAAGACATTTTCTATCAGCACAACATAAGCGATATTATCAGTTACTTCTGTAGCAATTACATCTGTGCTGATTTCGATATAAGCAGTGTTTTTAAATATCTGCTCCCAAGAGGCGCGAATCTCTTTCCAACCTCGTAACACTCTACTTCCAGGATGAATACAAAAACTACCAGTTCCCTGTGACCATATTGCACTCATCGCCTCAATATCTTTTCTTTCAAAAGCTCGATAAAAAGCTGTATTAGCGGCTAAAACTTCATCTTTGGTCATGGGATTTAAATAGTTAGGAGTTAGGAGTTGAGAGTTAGAAGGTGTTGAAAAGTTGTGAGTGGTAAAATTACGTGAATTCGATGTATAGCATTTTGACTTCATTCCCAGCTGTTTGAACCGTTTGAGAACTTATTTCTCCCTGGAACGTTCGCCGATATTAGCTGCTGTGAACATTTATGCGTTCATGCTATGTTTTTTATAACCCAATACGGTTCAGTTGAGGACTAATTATACAAATTATGGGTTTTCGAGACGCGATGCCAGTCGCTACAACGGGGGGAACCCCAACGCGAGTTGTTCATGGGGGAAACCCCCAAGACCATACTCGCTCCGCAACGCGCTGACTCATAAATCGCCGTCTCTACAAGTATTTTGGTCTTATCTGAACTCTATTTTTTATAACCAATCATCTCGAAATCTGTATCTAACACATTTTACAAGGATTGGAATTTGATTAACTCCTAATTCTCAATTCTTAACTCCTAACTTTTAACTCCTAACTCTTAACTCTCAACTCCTAACTTTTTTTAACTGTACTAATAGTTTGTAATAATTGATTAGCTGTATAAGGCTTAGACAAAAAGGCTTTGATTCCTATATCATAAGCAGCATCAATTTTATCTGCTGAACTCAATCCGCTGACGGCGATAATTTTGACATCTGGATTAATTTTTCGCAGGGTGCGGATGGTAGTTAGTCCATCCATAGATGGCATAAGCATATCAGTTAATACAAGAGATATTTTGTCTCGGTATTCTGCATATAAGGCTATAGCTTCGATACCATCGCTGGCTGTAATTGCTTTATAGTTATGACTTTCTAAAGATGTTTTTGTCACATCTCGAATGGCTGCTTCGTCATCGACAACTAAAATTAATTCTCCCTGACCTGGAGGTAATTCTTGGTGTTGTTCTTCTATAGTCTCCGTTGCATCTTGGGCTGGCAAATATACCTGAAATTGGCTGCCTTTGCCGGTTTCACTGTATACGTTGATAAAACCGCCGTGGCTTTTAATAATACCAAGCACTGTAGACAAACCAAGACCAGTTCCTTTGCCAACTTCTTTAGTAGTAAAAAATGGCTCAAATATCCGATCTAATATTTCTGTTTGAATACCAATTCCCCCATCAGCAACGCTAATCACAACGTGATGGCCAACTTTAGCATCAATATGCATTTTGGTAAAATTTTCATCAACGAAAAGGTTTTCTGCAGAGATTTTTAAAGCTCCGCCATTTGGCATTGCGTCACGAGCATTGACACACAGATTCATCAGTACTTGATGCAGTTGCGTAGCATCGCCAGATACAGTCCAAAGATTTGGGGAAATTTGGGTAAAAACTTCTATGGATTTGGGAAAAGTTTCTTTAATAATTTGCTGAATTTCTATTATTAAATGCTTTAATTGTAAGATTGTGCGATCGCCTTCCAGCCCACGGGTAAAAGATAATACTTGCTTGACTAAATTTGCCCCACGTTTAGCGTTAGCAATCAATATTGGCAGCAGTCGCCGAGAACGCTCATCATTGACTTGTGCCTCTAACAGCTGGGCTGTCATCAAAATCGGCGCTAGAACGTTATTCAAATCGTGGGCGATACCACTGGCTAAGGTACCAATGCTTTCTAATCGTTGGGCGCGAAGAAATTGGGCTTCTAGTTGTTTTTTCTGGGTGATATCAGTATTTACGACGAGGATAGTTTGTGTTTTTTTACTGAATTCTTGCACTAATGTCCAACGACTTTCAACAATAATTTCTTTACCTGATTTTGTTTTTTGATGTAGCTCTCCTTCCCAAGAACCATTTTTCATCAAAATACTGAGTGCTTCTTGAACTTGACACAGATGTTTTTCTTGCCAGAGAATTCGTGTCTTTTTATTGATGGCTTCTTCTTTTTTCCAGCCGTACAGTTGCTCGGCAGCTTTGTTCCAAAATAAAATTTTATCGTCTAAATCGCGGACAAAAATTGCATCGGTGGCAACATCGAGTAAAGCAGCTTGTTCGCGAATTTTCTGTTCTGTTTGTTTGCGTTCAATGGCGTAGCGGATGGAACGCTCTAACAAAGGTGCCGTCAATTGGCTTTTTTCCAAATAATCTGCGGCTCCAGCTTTCATGGCTTCTAAATCTATTTCCCAATCGCCCTGACCGGTGAGTAAAATTATCGGAGAAGAACAGCCGTTGGCAATGGCTTCGCGCAATAGTTCTAGTCCATTGTGCGGCCCCAAACGGTAGTCTACAAGATAAATGTCATGTTGGTGTAGAGCAATCGCACTTTTGGCTGCTTCATAATTATCCACCCATTGCAGTTCGCACTTTGCTACCTGGAATTCGCTAAACCAATAACGAGTCAAAATATAATCATCTTCATCATCATCAACGAACAGAACTTTGATGGGGCTGCTGTCCATGTTTGTCTCCCATTACTTCTGTTGGCAGTTTTACAGTTTCAAACCAGTATTTTCCTAGAGTTTTCATTACCTCTACTAAAGAAGCAAAAGTCACTGGCTTAATGATGAAGGAGTTTGCACCCAAGTCGTAGGTATGATATACATCTTCTTGGTCGCTCGATGTTGATAGCATAACAACAGGAATTCGCCGCAGCTGTGGGTCAGTTTTTATTTCTTTGAGCGCCTCAAAACCGTCTTTTTTCGGCATATTCAAATCTAATAAAATTAACCCTGGAGGCGGTTTACCGCTGTTGCTAGCATATCGACCGCGGTGGTATAAATAGTCCATCAAGTCTTCACCATTGCTAACGAAGTACAGATCGATTGACAATTGACTTTCTGCCAATGCCTCCCGAACCAACATTTTGTCGTCTTCGTCATCATCAGCCATTAAAATTGTGACGTTTGTTTCTCGACCCTTCACTATGCATCGTCTCCTTTGCATTGGTTTATTAGTATGAATCAAGTTATTAACTTGGCACAGATGGCAACTCGCACATTGACAAAAATAAGCAAATATGCAATTTATATATTGAGCTATGAAAGCTTCATTTTTTAACAACAAGCTGGATGTTGCAGTGGTAGTAGAAAACTGAAAACGACTGAATCTTATTAATAGTTAACATAATGGCTAATCTATACAATCAATAAGTCCTAGAAATTAGAGGTCACAATTGTACAATTAAGCTAATTTTTGGGTCTGGTCTTAATCCCTCTCTAGGAAGAAAAATTAAGCCAGAGAATCAACCGACAATGTGACAAAAAACTTCGATCCTTTCCCTGGTGTACTTTGGGCTGCGATCGCTCCATGATGGCGCTCGGTAATTTTCCGACAGATAGCTAAACCTATACCAGTCCCTTCGTATTCAGTATTAGTGTGTAAACGTTGAAAAACGTTGAAAATGCGATCGAGATACTTTTCTTCAAAACCAATACCATTATCTTCTATAACTATTTCGCAAAGGTCAGAACTGTTACACAGTTTATTTGTTTGATTGTTTAAAATGCTGCCAGAAATTTTGATTACAGGCGGTACATCTCGGCGGTGGAATTTGAGAGCGTTACCGATGAGATTTTGCAGCAATTGGCGCATTTGTAGGGGATCGGCTTTGATAGTGGGTAACTCTCCGATTTCCACAGTTGCCTTAGTTTGCTGGACATAGATTTCTAAATCAGACAATACTTCTTGGGCGATCTTTGCCAGATTTACCGATACAAAAGGCTGGGCCCTGGTAGTAACCCGTGAAAGTGTCAGCAAGTCTTCAATTAATGTCTGCATTCTGTTAGCAGCATTCTGCATCCGTTCTAAATAATCGCGCCCCTGTTCGGCCAAGATGTCGCCATAGGTAACTTTGAGGCGATCGCCAAAGGTTTTAATCTTACGCAGTGGTTCTTGCAAATCGTGGGAGGCGACAAATGCAAATTGCTGCAATTCTTGATTGGAACGGGCGAGTTCTTGCCGTTGGCGAATTTCTTGTTCTAGAATTTGGCTCTGAGCTAAAGCAATACCGATTTGATCTGCTAGTTGTTGCAAAAGCTCAACTTCCCAGCTAGTCCACTCGCGGGGATGGGCGCACTGATGGGCAATTAACAGCCCCCAGAGTTCATTTTTCAACAAAATCGGGACTATAAGGTTGGCTTTGATGGCGAATCGTTCCAGCAATTCCATATAGTCAGGTTGGATATCCGCTTCCCTGATGTCCCTAATGGAACTAATTCCCCCTTGGCGGTAATGCTCGATGTAATTGTCACGAAAGCAAGAGTCAGCAATTTCCTGCCCCATAACAATAGGCAAACCAGGAACTACTGCTTCTTGAACCGCTAAAAAAGAGCCATCTGGCTGTACGCGCAAAATTAATACTCGATCGGCAAGCACTAGCTTTTGCACTTCTATAACGCTCGTTTGCAGAATTTCATGGATTTGTAAAGATTGACGAATTTTGAAGGTGATATTAGCGAATAGTTGCGATCGCATATTTTGGCGTTGTAATTCTGCTTGCACGCGATTGCGTTCGCGCAGGGCGGCTTGGCGTTCGGTAATATCCATCATTGCCCCCATTATTCGCACTGGCTTACCTGTTTGGTCGCGGACTACGTAACCGCGATCGAACACGTAGGCGTAGGAACCGTTACTGCGGCGAAAGCGGTATTCATTTGACCAGAACTTTTCACCGCTCTCGATTAAAGCACGCGCTTGGCGAGCAATTCTGTGTCTATCGTCTGGATGGATATGTTCGCTCCACCAATCAGCAGTAAAACTTATTTGCTCAAGGGAGTAACCAAACAATGTTTGTAAAGCTTGATTCCACCATACCTTATTAGTCAGCAAATCCCAGTCCCATAACACATCGTTGGTAGCACGGGCGACTATTTGGAAACGTTCTTCGCTTTGACGCAATTGTTCTTCTGCTAATTTACGTTCGGTGATATCCGTTTGACAACTAGTCATCCGCACTACATTACCATCTTCGTCCCAGATTGCCTGACCGCGATTCAAAACCCATTTGTAAGTGCCATCTTTACACTGAATTCGATGTTCGCTGATGAAAAACGGAGTAATCTGAGCAAAATGATCGGCGATCGCTTGTCTGACAAATGCTTTATCATCTGGATGTACTCGTGTTGCCCATTCATCTAATTCATCGGCAATTTCGTCTTCTTCATAACTAAGCATTTCCTTCCAACGAGTTGAAAAAAATACTCGATCGTTTTGAACGTTCCAGTCCCAAATACCATCATTAGTACCCCGCACCACTAACTGACAGCGTTCTTGGCTTTCTTTGAGGGCGTTTTCCACCCGCTGACGCTCAATGGCAGCCGCGAGAACATTAGCAACAGATTGGAGAAAGTAAATTTCATCTTTGGTGAAAGTCTGGTGTCTGATTGTGTGTGCCCCTAAGACACCGAAAGGACGCTCTTTGCCATGAATCACCACGCTAATTCCGCTCACTACTTGATGGTCGAATAGTAGTTGCGGCCCATTAAATCGCGTTTCGCTTCGGAGGTCATTGACAATCACCGGGCCGCTAGAAAGTAAGGTATACCCCGCTTGCGAATTCATCAATGCGCTGACGGTGGCCTTTCCCACCAAACCAGGCTGCCAACCTACTCCAGCCCTTAGCAGTAATGCATTACCATTTGGCAGTAGTTCTAAAACTTTACAATACTCAACTTTTAGGCATTGGGCAACGATGCTCACGCATAAGTTCATCAGTGTAGTTAAGTCTGTAACAGCTAGGGCTATTTGGCTGAGTTCTGCCACCATTGCTTGCTGGTTAGCATGAACTTCTAGTGCTTCCTCTACTTGCTTGCGCTTGGTGATATCTACGTCTATTGCAGACATTCCCACAGCCACACCTAACGCATCCCGGCAGACAATTCCTTTGCTTGCTAAATGGCGAATGCTACCATCGAGCAAAATCACTCGAAATTCGATATCATATCCTACCTCATTTTTTATAGCTTGCTGGTGCGATCGCCTCACAAAATCGCGGTCTTGGGGATGAACGCGGTTAACAAAAGTATCGTAGGTGTCGTTAGAAGTCCCTCTTTCCGAGCCAAAAGCTGTTTCTAGGTTACCTGAATAACTAATTTCGTTAGTTAAAAGATCCCAGTTCCAAATGCTCATGCCAGCAGACTCTAATGCTAATACCAGCTGCGCTTCCCGCAGTTGTGCCTGGGCAGTTTGTTCTTGTAATTGCTGCTTATTACGATGAGCTTCTAGAAGACGGCGCAATCTTTGACGTAATATCGGCCATTGAATCGGCTTAGTAATAAAATCACTTGCACCCACAGCAAAAGCTTCTTCCACGGTTGCCGGGTCATCAAAAGCGGTAACTATTAATACTGGTGCCTTTTTGTCATCGGAGAGTGCTTGCAGTTGAGCGCAACAGCTAAAACCATCCATTTCTGGCATTATGGCATCTAACAGGACTAGATCTGGGTGTAGACGAGTATAGGTAGCGATCGCCTCTAAACCGTTACTCGCTTCTACTACCTGATACCCTGCTTGTTTCAATAGCTCACACAGATACATTCGCGTTAAACGATCGTCGTCTACAACCAAAATCAGGTTAGTCATTTGTCTTTGTTATTTGTCAAAGAATTTTCAGGGATAATTTTGGCGAATTAGGCGCACAGCTTTGCTACCCTACCAAGGTATTTATATCAACCTGAAAGTGAAACAGTATAAAAGTGTAAAAGGGAACAGAGAACTTAAAATAAGTATTACGCATATTGCAGTGTAACACTTCACTAACGCCCACGAGTAATTGGAATTTACCATCCAATTAGTAGAGGACTTAGACTATTTAATTTTGTTAGAAGAAAATAGATTCTTTCTCCCTGTTCCGTTCTTGGTGAAAACACGGTCTAGACCTTATTGTACTGAGTACAATTATTAATTTCTCAATCTGTGACTCTTACAATCCCCGCTCCCGACTCAAAAGTCCTTTGCGATCGCGGTTTTGGGCTGGCCTGAAACTAATGTTATGAAATCTTGACATTTTTGCCTGAAAATCAGCCGCTCCTCATGCAAATGTCATAAAATCATAACATTGCGATCCCACAAGGGCTGATAAATTCGTGGAATAGCCAAAAAATCTGCTCAAACCCCTTGATCCCTAGATATGCTTAGTGGTTAATATTGACTTAACAAATACAGATCCTCCGATCCCAAAGAAATGCTAATTTCGGCATAGCTAAAGGAATTGATAGGAAACGACTTCAATTTAAAAACAGACTAAAAACTTAAAAACTGGGCAAAACCAGGAGTCAGGAATAAGAAATTCATCTGGAGTGGATGACATTTTATATCGCATTCTTTAACCAGGGAAAATCATTTACCGCTTAAACTACTGGAGGCCAAAATTAATGGCAAAAGAACGCCCGCCACTAGAGGAGATGACCTTACGGCAACTACGTAAAGTCGCCAGCGAATATAGCATCTCTCGCTATAGCCGAATGCGTAAATCCCAACTGCTGGCATCAATTCAAGAAGTCCAGCGCAGCAAAATTTCGCTCAGTCCATCTCGTTCATTGGAGGCACAGGAAACCGTGGAAGCAGCTAAGTTTGAATTAGGTCAGGAAGATCGAACTGGTGGATCTCTTGCTGATGTTGATGAAGGACTCCCAGATCTGCCTTCTGGTTATGGTGAAAGCCGGATTGTACTCTTACCCCGCGATCCTCAATGGGCTTACACTTACTGGGATGTTCCCAATGAACACAAAGAAGAACTGCGCCGCCAAGGGGGACAACAACTGGCACTGCGGATTTATGACGTTACCGACATCAATATCGATTTTCAAAGTCCCCACAGCATTCAAGAATATCCTGCTGACGAACTAGCAAGAGAATGGTATTTACCAATTCCAGTCAGCGATCGCGATTATGTCATTGATATTGGCTATCGTGCTACTGATGGTCGTTGGTTGGTACTCGCTCGTTCCGCCAGAGTACATATTCCTCCCGTATATCCTTCTGACTGGATTGAAGATGTCTTCATCACCGTCAACTTTGAAGAAAATTTACGCGGCACAACTCAATACGAACTGGTTCCACCCGCTAAGAAAGTTGCGACTGCTGCAAATGGTGTAAATGGCGGTAACCCCATCTACGACCAAATCTTTGGTTTAGCCGAATCTGCCGAAGCACAACGCGTTGCTGGTTCTCTGTTTGGCTCCATGCAACAAGCTGGTTCAGTACGCCACGAACAAGCTATCAGTTCCTACATATTCCCCTCTGGTGTAGGTATGTGGGCTGTTCCCACCACATCTGGTTTAACCATGTCCGGTGTGGGAATGTCGGGTGTAGGCTTCTCAGCTTCCGCCGTACCAGTGCGTCCGCGCAAGTTCTGGTTAATAGCCGATGCTGAATTGATCGTTTACGGTGCAACCGAACCCGATGCTACCGTAACCATTGGCGGCCGTCCAATTCAACTGAATCCAGATGGTACATTCCGCTTCCAGATGTCCTTCCAAGATGGTTTAATTGACTATCCAATTGTGGCTGTGGCTGCTGATGGCGAGCAAACTCGCTCAATTCAAATGAAATTCAATCGTGAAACACCATCCCGGAACACTAACACCAAAGAAGAAGCCGTTTTAGAGTGGTTTTCTTAAGTTTTAGTTCTCAGATTAACTCCAGACTGAAATTTTAAATTATTCCCCGCTATAGTAATTCTGTAGCGGGTTTTTTGTACGATCATGTTAAAAAAAAATTTACTTTTGTTATTTATAGCGATCGCTGCTGCCAGTTTTTTATCAGGCTGTCAAAAAATTGCAGCTAATTCAGTTCCAAAAGCCTCTAAAATTTGTCCTGGCAAAAATCCCAAATTCAGTATTGATTTTTTTAAAACTAATAATCAAGGGCAGAAAAATTCCAAAGGTATTAACCACGTAATTATTTTTAATCCTCAATCGCCAGAATTAGATTTTAAAGTTAATCTTGGTTTATCTCATAAACTCTACGCCAAAGATACTCAAGGAAAATTACGAAAAGAATATGTAGCAAAACAATTTCGCGAACTCATAGTTGGCGATAATGCTAAATTAAATGGACAGCTACCCATTGCGGCAATTAACGCCGACTATATAGATACCGCCGATAAACCACAAGGCTTAAATATTTCTCGTGGCGTAGAATATTCAGGAGCATTTAAAAATAAACGTTCTTCCTTTGGTATATCAGGAGGTTCGCCCACGCAGCGGCAAGCTACTATCCAAGCTGGTAGAAGAAACAGCGAAGTTCTCAATTACAATTTAGTAGGAGGAAATGGTAGATTTTATCGCCAGGGTAAATTTAAAGATATTTGTCAAGATTTGGGAGAATTTGCTTGTAAAAGTGCAACTAATCGGTCTATGGCAGCTATTACTAATCAAGGATATGTAATACTATTAGTAAATGACGCGAAAGCTAATTCCGAGATAGAACTATCTAACATTAATCAAGAATTACTACCAGATAAATTTGATAATGTCTTGCAGGGCATTGCTAACAACAACTGTTTGGGGAAGATTCAAGAAGGAATTTTATTTGATGGAGGTATGTCCCCAGGATTGTATTACAACCAAAAAATCTATGTAGAAAATTATGGGCCGATTGGTTCAGTTTTTTTGATTTATAAAAAATAAAAAAAATTACAACTTGCTCTAAAAAATACATATGACACCTGAAGAAATTACGGCTAGTTTAACAGAATTATTTGGCACAAATGTTAGTGCAATCGCTCCTGATTCCTGGGAAGTAAACACTTATAGTTTTCAACTCTTAGTGCTATTGTCCAAAGATAATACTTGGCTGCGAGTTTTGCTACCAATATTACCATTACAAGAAGCCCAACCTTTTTTGGCAGAATTTTTGTCAGCTAACTTTGATGAAACCCAGGAAGTGCGGTATGCTTTGCATGATGGGCAAATTTGGGCAGTGTTTCACCATAACATTACCACTTTGGTAAAAGTAGATTTTGAAAGAGCGATCGCTCGACTAGTTTCTCTACATGAAATAGGTATAGATAATGCCTTCAATCGGTTAGTTGAAACCCGCATCCGCCAAGTTATCAAAGCAGCAAAACTGCAAGGACAATCTTTGCAAGCTACCATCCAAAACTTAGAACGCTTTTATGCAGAAGGAATCATGGGCGAAATCGACCAAACCGCCCAAGCCCAAGAACAAACCCTAGCTGCTTGGCGGCGTCAGTTAGAACGCTTATGGGACGAGGTATAAATTTGAATAAGAATTCAGAATTCAGGAGTCAGAATTCAGAATTGATGAAAATTCTACCCATAAAGCGATAGAGTTTTAATAAGAAAGAAGATTTAATAATAATTTCGCCCATCAAGGGGGTTAGCGTAGCAGTACAAGTCCGGTTTGAAAGCAATATTCGCCCAAAAGTCGCACAAAATAACTTTCCTGTATTCTGACTCCTGAGTTCTGAATTCTTCTTAATAAATTATGGATATCATTGAAATCCTCAAAGAAGACTATCAAAGATTCCCAGTCAATCAAACTTATAGTATTTATGCTCCAGATGTTTATTTTCAAGACCCATTGAATAAATTTCGGGGAGTCAAACGCTATAAAGTAATGATTAATTTTATTGAAACTTGGTTTTTAAATCCCAAGATGGATTTACATAATATACAACGTTTGGGAAACACAATTAAAACAGAGTGGACGCTCAGTTGGAATACCCCTGTCCCTTGGAAGCCACGTATTTATATTCCTGGTTGGAGTGAATTAACTCTCAATTCTGATGGTTTAATTGTCTCTCATATCGATTATTGGAACTGTTCGCGCCTAGATGTGGTAAAGCAGCATTTTTTCTCTTCAAAAAATTAGGCATCTGGCGAAAACGAATGTAGAGACGTAGCAGTGCTACGTCTCTACAAGGGTTCTGGATAACGTATATTTAATTTCACCAAATATCTATCGATATTGGAAGAATTTAATAGCGGATTACTATTACACTAGAGGCAACAAATAAAGCCATTAATCTTTATGACGGCTGCTAAAAATCCTGAAATATCCGGTGAATTAACTATACATACGGAAGCAGAAGATATTATCATTCCACCTAGTGAGTTATGGAGTGATGAGCCTCCTTTGGAAAGCGATCTGCACCGCGACCAAATCGAACTACTATTAGCTTGTTTAAAGTGGTGGTGGCGTAACCGGACTGATTTTTATGCTACTGGAAATTTAACGATTTATTTTAGTCCGGAGCAGATTACCAAGCGAGACTTTAGAGGCCCAGATTTTTTTGTTGTTTTGGGATGTGAAAATCGCCCCCGTAAAAGTTGGGTTTTATGGGCAGAACAAGGAAAATATCCAAATGTGATTATTGAATTACTTTCTAACAGCACTGCCAAAGTTGACAAAGGTCTGAAGTTTGAACTTTACCAAGAGACTTTTCGCACGCCGGAATATTTTTGGTTTCACCCCGATACTTTGGAGTTTAAAGGCTTTCGTTTAGTGGGTGGTAAGTATCAACCTTTGGAAGCAAATGCTGATGGTTGGTTGTGGAGTCAGCAACTAGAGTTATTCTTAGGAATTTATGAGTCAAAATTACGGTTTTTCAACGCGGATAAGCAGTTAATAGCGACTCCAGAAGAAAGGGCGCAAGTAGCAGAACGAGAAGCTGAGGCTGAACGACAACAGAGGGAACTTGTACAGCAGCAAGTGGAACAACTCAAAGCTAGATTGAAGGGGTTGGGGGTTGATACTGAACAGTTAGAGTAGTGCGTCACTGCGAAAATTTGTGTTTGTAGCACATTTCAAGGAAAGTCAAGTACACCATCTAGTAGTAGCTGGACTGACTGAAAGTCTCTTCTCATTCTGAATTCTGACTTCTGACTTGTGCTGTAAATATTGAGTTTAGCGATCGCTCTATTCAACCTACAACTTATGATAAATAATAAATTCAACTTCAAAGTGCGATCGCAATGACTGATAAAGAACTCAAACATCTAATTGAGAGTAATGCTAAAACAGTCCAAGCTATGTTGGATGAAATCAGTGAAGCCCGACAGGAACGCCAAGAACTCCGAGAAGGAATGATCCAACTTCAAAATGCAGTGGCACAATTAACCAACATACAAGATAAGATAACTAATTTACTAGTCGCTGTTGATGGCGATCGACCCACAATTCTCAAAAAACTTTCAGCAATTGAAACAAAGCTCGATCTGCTATTACAGCAAAACCCAACAGATGAGTTAAGGTAAATACAGCAGATATTAGGTTAGTTTTTGGTTTTGACTTACCGCCTCCTACCGTATTTCCCTAATCCACTACTATATAAATAGCAGTCAATATCGCAATATAGCTGGATTATCCCTTGTATTTATTATTGAACTGTTCGCGCTTAAACGTGCTGAAGCAGCATTTATTTTCCTTAAACAGCCGATAATTGTAAATAAATGTAAAAAATCCTCAGGCAGGAAAGAACCATCCATGCGTGTAATTTTAATGACTGGGAAAGGCGGTGTAGGTAAAACTTCCGTTGCTGCTGCAACTGGACTCCGTTGTGCAGAATTAGGCTATCAGACGTTGGTGTTAAGTACAGATCCCGCTCACTCTTTGGCAGACAGTTTTGATTTGGAAATGGGACATGTACCCCGAAAAATTCGCCCAAATTTGTGGGGTGCAGAATTAGACGCGCTGCAAGAACTAGAGGGAAACTGGGGTGCGGTGAAACGTTACATTACCCAAGTTTTACAAGCCAGAGGTTTAGAAGGGGTACAAGCGGAAGAATTGGCAATTTTACCAGGTATGGATGAGATTTTTGGCTTGGTAAGGATGAAACGCCACTACGATGAAGGCGAGTTTGATGTCTTGATTATCGACTCAGCCCCCACCGGCACAGCACTGCGCTTGCTGAGTTTACCAGAAGTCGGCGGTTGGTATATGCGCCGTTTTTACAAACCCTTTCAAAATATCTCGGTAGCACTTAGACCTTTGGTCGAACCCTTTTTTAAACCAATTGCTGGTTTTTCGCTACCAGATAAAGAGGTAATGGATGCGCCTTATGAGTTTTACGAACAAATTGAAGCTCTAGAAAAAGTATTAACAGATAATACTCAAACCTCAGTGCGTCTTGTGACTAATCCCGAAAAAATGGTGATTAAAGAGTCTCTCCGCGCCCATGCTTATTTGAGTTTATATAATGTTGCCACAGATTTAGTTGTGGCAAATCGCATCATTCCAAGCGAAGTAAAAGACCCATTCTTTCAACGTTGGAAGGAAAATCAGGAGCAGTATCGCCAAGAAATTCATGATAATTTCCACCCTTTACCAGTAAAAGAAGTTCCGCTTTTTTCTGAGGAGATGTGCGGATTGGCTGCATTAGAACGGTTGAAGGAAACCCTTTATAAAGATGAAGATCCAACTCAAGTTTATTACCAAGAAACGACTATTCGAGTCATACAAGAGAAAAATCAATACAGTTTAGAACTTTATTTACCTGGCATTCCTAAAAACCAGGTTCAACTGAGTAAAACTGGTGACGAATTAAATATTACTATTGGCAATCATCGACGTAACTTAGTTTTGCCGCAAGCCTTAGCAGCACTACAACCAGCAGGAGCAAAGATGGAAAATGACTATCTAAAAATTAGCTTTGCACCAATGTAAGATTTTAATTTTGTTGAGACATAAACGATCAACAAAAACTTAAAACTAAAAAGCAAACATCTTTTCTAATATCGGAAATAGACGCAAGTAAAATTGCGTCTTTCTTTTAATTTTTTATGAATTTAGTTAGTGATTTGCCGTAGTTTTACTGAAGACAAATTGATGAAATTAATTCAAAAATATCATTAGATTTAAGAATAAAGAATTCAGAAGCCCTGTTAGCGGCTCGTGAATCAATAAAGGAGTTTAAGTGTCCCACTGATTACATTCTGAATTCTGTTAGCGCAGCGGGGCGCAGCCATTCTGAATTCTCTTTTAATCATGATGTATTTCCAAATTATTAATTGAAGATATTATCAGCAATGACCTCGAACTCTGAGCAAGATTGGCGGGAAACTCGCCATGAAGAAACTTTACTCCACCGGATTACAAACCGTATCCGGCGAAGTTTAGAATTAGAAGATATTATCACAGTCACAACAGCAGAGGTGCGATCGCTACTGCAAACTGACAGAGTGATGATTTACAAATTTCATCCCGATGGTAGCGGTCAGGTCATTGCTGAGTCTATCTACAACAATCGTTTACCGTCGCTACTAGGACTAAATTTCCCTGCTGATGATATTCCACCCGCCGCCCGCGAACTCTTTGTTAAATCGCGGGTGCGTTCTGTTGTCAATGTTGATACTCAAGAAATTGGTCAAAGTCACTTATACGATCTGGAAAATGGAGAAACCACGAGAGAGGAAATCTGTTACCGTCCCGTAGACCCTTGCCATATTGAATATTTAAAAGCAATGGGGGTAAAGTCTAGTATGGTAGCCCCTATTCTTTACCAAGATAGACTCTGGGGACTGTTGGTGTCTCATAATTCCCAGGCGCGTTTGGTTTTAGAATCGGAAATAGAAGCATTACAAATAGTAGTCGATCAACTCTCAGTGGCGATCGCTCAAAGTACCCTCTTGGCTCAAGTCCGCAAAACAGCCGCACAAGAAGCGATCGTTAACCGCATTGCTAGCCTGCTACATTCACTACCGACAATTGTATTGCAGCCAGCCCTCGAAGCTGCTGTTGCCGCCTTTGATGGTGCTGGTGGTCGGCTTTGCATTAGAAGTGCAGCTTTTGATTACCACAATGGTAGCGTCGCCAGCTTTACAGAATGCTTAATCCCTGGAAATACTTGTATAAAACTGTATACCTGCGGTCAGCAACCTGTAGTACCAGGACAAACCATATATCCACTCATAGAGCAGTATAGTGCTTGGCAGGAACGCTTCAATTCCTCTGGAGAATATGATGTTTGGCCGATTTTAGATATTTATCAAACTCCAGGCTGGCGAAGTTTGCAAGTTGCTTTTGAACCAACTAAAATTCGCAGTATGCTGGTGATTCCACTCCACTATCGTCAGCAGTTGTTGGGTTATTTAAGTATTTTCCGTAACGAAATAGATACCGAAACCCTGTGGGCGGGACAGTATGACAGCGACCAGAGGCAATTATACCCCCGGCGATCTTTTGAAGCTTGGCGCGAATCTAAAAAAGCACAGTTGCAGCCGTGGACGCCAGAAGAAATTGAACTGGCTAGAAACCTCGGTAAACACTTCGCTTCCGCAGTTCAGCAGTATGAATTGTACCAACAAGTACAAGTCTTCAATGAAAATTTAGAACATCAAGTTAAAAGACGCACAATCGAATTACAACGCACAGCCGAACAACAACAAGCTGTGTTTAAAGTTATTGCCGAGATTCGTGAATCTTTGGACACAGACACAATTTTTCAAACAACTACTAAAGAAGTTTGTCAATTAATCAAAGCCGATCGCGTTTCTGTTTATCGTTTTGATGCTGATTGGGGTGGCGAATTTGTCGGAGATTTCGAGGCTTCTAGTCCATACTGGTCGAATGAATCCGATCTAGGCATTAATACCATTTGGAATGACACCTACTTACAAGATACACACGGAGGACGCTACCGCAACAATGAAACATTTGCAGTCGATGACATCTACAAAATCGGGTTTACTCAATGTCATATCGACAATTTAGAGCAGTTTCAAATTTACGCTTTTGTACTTGCACCGATCTTTGTTGGTCAAAAGCTTTGGGGCTTACTGGCAACTTATCAACACACTGGTCCTCGTCAATGGAAAGCCCCAGAAGTTCACTTTCTCAGTCAGATTGCGGCTCAAATGGGGGTAGCACTCCAGCAAGCTGAATTACTTACTCAGACACGAGAACAGGCGTTAGATTTGCAACAAGCAGCAGAACAACAACGGGTATTGTTTGAAGTTGTTGCCAAAGTTAGAGAATCTCTGGATTTAGATGCGATTTTTCAGACAACTACTCAAGAAATCTGTAAATCAATACAAGCGGATCGAGTTGCAGTTTACCGCTTCCAAGCTGATTGGAGTGGCGAATACATTGCTGAGTTTGTGAATGAAGGTTGGATAAAGTTAGTAAATCCTGGTACTAATATAATTTGGCGAGATAGCTACTTGCAGCAAACCCAAGGTGGGCGATATCGCCATAATGAAACCTTTGTAGTTGATAATATTTATGAAGCGAATCACTCTGAATGTCACGTTGGGGCTTTAGAGGAAATTCAAGCAAAAGCCTATGCTATCGCCCCAATTTTCATTAGGCAGAAACTTTGGGGTTTGCTAGCAGCTTACCAAAACTCTGAACCCCGTCACTGGGAAACTTCAGAAATTCAGTTTATTACTCAAATTGCCAATCAGCTTGGGGTTGCACTCCAACAAATCGAATTGCTCAATCAAACTAAAGAGCAGAAAGAAAAATTGGCTCAAGCTTTGGAGGATTTAAAGCAAACTCAAACCCAACTGATTCAGACAGAAAAAATGTCTTCATTGGGTCAATTGGTAGCTGGTGTTGCTCACGAAATTAATAACCCAGTGAACTTTATTTATGGCAACATTAATCATGTCAGCGAATATGCCCATGATTTGCTGGGAATTCTAGATTTATATTTGCAAAACTGCCCTAACCCCGACCCACAAATTCGCGATCGCGCAGAAGAAATAGACTTAGAATTTTTGACTGAGGATTTGCCGAAAACTCTCTCTTCAATGAAAATTGGTATCGATCGCATCCGGCAAATTGTTTCGGGTTTGCGGAATTTTTCTCGCCTTGACCAAGCAGAAAAAAAACCAGTTGATATCCATGAGGGTATTGATAGCACCTTGCTAATTTTGCAGCATCGCTTGAAAGCAAAACCAGAAAGTCCGGCAATTAAATTAGTCAAAGAGTATGGTCAGCTTCCTTTAGTGGAATGCTATGCCGGGCCGTTGAACCAAGTATTTATGAATGTTTTAAGCAATGCGATCGATGCTTTAGAAGAATATAGAGATACATCTAAAACTCATACCAGTCAAATTACCATTACTACTACTGTTGGGGAAATAGAAGGTAATATCAAGAGTGTAGTAGTTCGCATAAAAGACAACGGCCCAGGAATACCCGAAGACCTGAAAGTAAGAATCTGCGATCCATTTTTTACTACTAAACCAGTAGGAAAGGGCACTGGTTTAGGGTTATCAATTAGTTATCAAATCGTTGTTGAAAAACACAGCGGTGTATTTAAATGCGATTCGCAACCAGGATTAGGTACAGAGTTTTGGATTGAAATTCCGATAAAACAAATTAGCAAATAGTACCATCAAGTTTCGGAGATTGGCAAGCAATTTTTTAAAATTGGATTATTGTAAATAAATATATTGCAAGAAAACTATACATCTGGTGAAAAAGAATGTAGAGACGTAGCAATGCTACGTCTCTACGACGATTTCAGGTAACTACCTATTAGGTTGGCCTCAAAACCGACTGCTAGAGTGAATTTTAATCCTCAAGATAGATGATTTAAATTTTAAAACCTATCTTAGGACAAATAGAATATAACTTAACCGAGACGATAATATATCTGAACAAGTAAAAATCACTTTAATAAGAGCAAATATATGTTGAGTATACTTTGGGGCGTTGTTGTTGTGCTGGTTGCTTTTTGGGCATTAGGATTGGTACTTCATATTGCCGGAAATTTAATTCATGCGGTATTGCTTGTAGCTATTGCACTGGCTATTTACAATTTTCTCAAAACGCGTGATGTGTAAATTAAGAAATTACAACATCGTTTTTGAATTAATTCTCTGTGTTTATAGACTAGTTGAGAGATTAACTTTCAGTTTTGCTTGTGGCTGGCGATCGCCAGCCACAATTACAGCGCTTTTCATTTGGATGGAATACATACTTGAATACTAAATTATCGTAAGGGCACAACAATGTTCATTGGTGTCAACTTAACCTGAAACCCTGGTGAAAACCTAATAAGCGAGTTCTACTCACTTACCATCAAGATCCGCGTTACCCCACCCCGGTTTTGCTGGCGCAAAACCTCCCCTCCCCTTAGCAAGGGGAGGGGTTGGGGGTGGGGTAAAATGCCTGTGGGATAAGCGTTTGAGCTTAAGTGGACACCAATGAACATTGTTGTGCCCCTACTGTGGTCTTCTATTCAACTGCAAATTGCTGTAATTGCCAAGATTTTCAATCAATTTTAACTTCTTAGTTGCACTGGCATCGCTAAATAAGTCATTTTCAAACCACCCAGTGGCGTAAAAATCACTGGAGTTAGACTTTGATTCAAATGCATTTGAATTTCGGAAGATGGTAATTCTTTTAAGCCTTCCATTAAATATTTAATATTAAAAGCAATTTCTATATTTTCCCCAGAAATTTGTGCTGGCATTGGCTCTCTACCACTACCCACATCTTGAGCTTCACAAGATAAAACAATTTCTTGGGCTTCGCTATCAATGCTGAGTTTGACAATATTATTTTTCTGGTCTGCTAGCACAGCAATTCGCTCTAAGGTGCTGATGAATTGTCGCCGTTCTATTGTGACTTGTCGTTCAAATTGACGCGGAATCAGTTGTCGATAGGTGGGATATTGCCCTTCTAATGTGCGACTAGTCAAGCGTTGATTCTGCCATTCAAACACGACTTGACCTCGATCTAAATGTAAAGCTACAGTTTCATCAGATGAGGCGTTGTGAGCTAGCATTCGTTGTAGTTCGCGTAATGCTCTAGCTGGGACTGTGACTTCTAATTGGCTAGTTCCATCTAGAGGACGCTCGTTGCTCGTTTCTACTACTGCTAGGCGATGTCCGTCGGTAGCTGCAAATTCTAAAGTATCTTGTTTAACTGTTAAATGCACTCCCGTAAGTACTTGTTTGGTTTCATCAGCACTGGTGGCAAATAATGAACCCCGTAATCCCTCGATTAATGCAGTGGTGGTGAGATGGATTACTTCTGTATTTTCAATTATAGGTAGTTCCGGAAATTCTTCTGGAGTCATTGCTCGTACTTCATAATATCCACTCTTGGGTGTGATTGTTACACTCACACCTTCCCCACTTGATGTTGGACTAGTGGCGTCCGAGCCATCATCGAGAGTAATTTCTCCCTCTGGAAGACGAGAAATGATATCTACAAGTATCTTAGCAGGAAGGGCGATCGCTCCTCCTTCCCATACCTCAGCATTAAAGCTAGTACGGATACCCAAGCTCAAATCAAATGCTGTTAAGCTTACTTGGTTAGTTTCTGCATCCGCTTGTAACAGCACATTGGCAAGTATCGGATGAGTCGGTCGTGAAGGCACAGCACGACTGACGAGTGAGAGGTTTGTACTGAGGTCGCTTTGGGCGCAAACTAATTTCATAAGTCAGATCCAGCTGGTGAAAAAATATCCTAACATTCATCCACAATAAAGAATTTAGAATCCAGAATTCAGGATTCAGACAGAATTACTCATCCCTACTCAAAAGTTATCGCCCTGATAAATTAGCAGTAAGCTATTTTAGGGCGTTTTTCATAATTTAGTATGGCAAGTATTAACGACAACTACCTGAAACTGAAAGCAGGTTATCTGTTTCCAGAAATTGCTCGGCGGGTGAATGCTTTTGCCGAAGCTAATCCTGATGCTAAAATCATCAGGTTGGGCATTGGTGATGTTACTGAACCTCTGCCAGAAGCTTGCCGGACAGCGATGATTAAAGCTGTCCAAGAAATGGGCGATCGCAATACCTTCAAAGGCTACGGCCCAGAACAAGGCTATGCTTGGTTGCGAGAAAAAATTGCTGCTCAAGATTTCCAAGCACGGGGAGCCGAAATCGATGCATCGGAAATTTTTATCTCCGATGGTTCTAAGTGCGATACCGGCAATATTCTGGAAATCTTTGGTCATGACAACACTATAGCCGTTACCGACCCCGTTTATCCCGTATACGTAGATACTAATGTTATGGCGGGAAATACAGGGAATGCTAACGATAAAGGCGAGTTTGAAGGTTTAGTTTATCTACCGATTTCTGCTGATAACAACTTTACCGCCGAGATTCCCTCAAAGAAAGTCGATTTAATTTATCTCTGCTTTCCCAATAATCCTACTGGCGCAACTGCTACAAAGGAATATTTAAAGGCATGGGTGGACTACGCCAAAGCTAATAACTCAATTATTTTCTTTGATGCAGCCTACGAAGCTTACATTACCGATGCATCGCTTCCCCATTCAATTTATGAAATTGAAGGTGCAAGAGAAGTTGCGATCGAATTTCGGTCTTTCTCCAAGAATGCAGGCTTTACAGGAACTCGTTGCGCGTTAACTGTGGTACCGAAGACACTTACAGCCAAAGCCGCCGATGGTTCTGATGTCGAACTGTGGAAACTGTGGAATCGTCGCCAGTCTACCAAATTTAATGGCGTTTCTTACATCGTCCAACGGGGAGCCGAGGCGGTTTACTCCCCAGAAGGACAAGCACAAATCAAAGAATTGGTTAGTTTCTATTTAGAAAACGCCAAAATTATCCGCGAGAAACTCACAGCTGCGGGATTATCAGTTTACGGTGGCGTGAATGCACCTTACGTTTGGGTGAAAACGCCTAATGGTTTATCCAGTTGGGAATTCTTCGATAAATTGCTGCAAACCGTCAACGTTGTGGGAACACCCGGTTCTGGCTTTGGCGCTGCGGGTGAAGGCTACTTTAGGATTTCCGCGTTCAATAGCCGCGAGAATGTCGAAGAAGCGATGAAACGCATTACTGAGAAGTTTAAAGTGTAGAGCGATCGCTTTTAGCTGCTTTTGTTAAACTCATTCTATTAGTAAAGGTTACGGTGGGGTATATTATCCACCGCAACCTGATAGGTAAATATTGAGATTTAGCTTACTTATATTTTGGTTATGACTGCTGCCATTCCCGTTGTCAAACCTGTTAGCCAGATGCAATTGTCGCCTGGTAGCACTGTAACTATTCCTGATGTTAGCTGGGAAGAATTTGAATCTATTTTGCAAGAATTGGAAGCAATGATTTAGTAAATGGGCAAGTAGACATCGATCGTTTCCCCCAATTAATCGATCGTATTAAAATTGATGCTACAAAATCAATGAGGACTCAACGGAATATCTGAATTCTGATTCAGTAGGGAGTATTTTGAGCAATTGCATACTTATCTTTCTATTTCCCAATCCTCAAACTGTAATCCTGGCACACGGCTAAATTCATCTACATTATGAGTTACTAAAATAAGATTATTTGCTAAAGCGATCGCTGCAATTTGTAAATCATAAGGGCCAATGGGAGTTCCTAAGTTAGCCAGGTGAGAGCGGATATCGCCAAATATTTCTGCTGCAATATCATCAAACGGCAAAGAAATAAATCTATTCAAAAACTCTTTTTGTAAAGCTAGATTGCGAGTTGGATTATTACTTCTCTTTGCCCCATAAAATAATTCAGCTTTAACAGTAGAACAAACAACAATATTTAAATCACTGTGGCTTTCTAGCCTGCGCCGTAAACTCAGATTTCTACCATTAAGATAAATAATACAAGCGTTCGTATCTAAAAGATAAATCATTCTAACGCTTCTCTTTCTTCATAATCTCCTTGAGGATGTCTCATAATTGGGTCATCTGCTAAACAACCATAAGTCTTATCAATAAACTCATGCCATTCTAATTGAGTTAATTTTTCGTCCTCTAAAGAAGCAGTTTGTTTTTTTATAGGTTTCAATGTCACTGTGACTTCTAATTCAGTTTCTTTCATTTCTAGAGGGATATCTAGATGTAACACTCCGTCTTCGCCTACATAAGAACGTATTTTGATACTTTCCATACTCTAACTCCCTATTATTTGATTAAATATAGCATCTCAGTTCTTAGTCTTAAAGTTTGATAAATAGTCTTCAGCACATCTGAAGTGATGGCATTTTGCTTTTGACCGAATTTAATATTTATTTCTCTGAGAAACTAACAATAATACAGATGCGATCGCCAACAAGCTCCCAACAATAAATGTTGCCTTTGCTCCCAGTGTTTCCCACAATCCACCAGCTAAGAAACTAGCAGGTAAAAGTGCTATTCCTATAGCCAAATTGAGAAATCCAAAAGCGGTGCCGCGCAGATTTGCAGGTATGCTATTTGCTACTAGCGCCAACAGCAATCCTTTGCTCATACCCAAGTGCAAACCATAAAGGGCAAACAATCCCCAAACTTGCCAAGGTGCTTGTACGAAGGCGAAGCCCAGATAAACTAAAGCGTATAGGAGAAATCCGCTTACCAGTAACCCAAATTTACCGAAGCGATCGGAAAGTATTCCTATTGGGTAGGCGCTGAAGGAATAAGCCATATTCATCACTACAAATGTCAACGGTATCAGTGAAGCAGAGATGCCTATTTGTTCGGCTCGCAGCAACAAAAACGCATTGCTGGAGTTGCCTAAATTGAATAGCAGCGCCACTGCTACAAGTACCCAATATTTTTCACCTAAGCTGCGTAAAGCTTGCCATTGCAAAGGATTGCTTCGCTTGGCTTCGGTTTCATTTGTTCGCGGTTCGCTGACTCCCACTGTTAATAAAGCCACCGCCAAGAAACCTGGGATGAGTGCTAGCCAAAAAACCAGGCGAAAGTTGTTTGCAAAAGCAGCCATCAAGGCAAATGCTATTAAAGGCCCCAAGAATGCGCCGATAGTATCGAGAGATTGACGCAATCCGTAGGCTGCACCGCGTACCTCTGATGTAGTAGAATCAGCAACTAAAGCATCGCGGGGTGCGACTCGGATACCTTTGCCAAAGCGATCGCCAAATCGCGCTATCAACACCCCAGTTGGACTGGTAGCTACAGCAAATAGAGGTTTAACAAAGGTAGATAACCCATATCCAAACACCGCTAAACCTTTGCGATGTCCCAAGTAATCGCTCAATACTCCCGAAAAGACTTTCAAAACTGAAGCTGTTGCTTCCGCAATCCCTTCAATAATGCCGACAGTCAACACATTCGCGCCTAAAGCTGACACCAGAAATAACGGTAACAGCGAATTAATCATCTCGGAGCTTATATCTGTCAGCAGACTGACGAACCCCAACACCCAAACGGTACGGGGAATTTCCTGAAAAAATTTATTTTGTAGCTGCATATTGCGTGTTTCTCTGACAAATGTCATTGTATCGAGTAACAATGCCATTGCATCGAGTCACAATGCTATTGCATCGAGTCACAATGCCATTGCATCGAGTCACAATGCTATTGCATCAAGTAACAATGCCATTGCATCGAGTGACAATGCCATTGCATCTAATGGCAATGCTATTGCATCGAGTCACAATGCCATTGCATCAAGTGACAATGCCATTACATCGAGTAGCAATGCCATTGCATTGAGTCACAATGCCAGCGAACAGTCAACGGTTAACAAATTTAAGTAGATTATTTATTTTTTCAAGTTCCCTAAGGACAAGCTATCGACTCACAACCTTTATGACTACGCACCCGAAAGTTTAGAATAGCAATATCTGATACGCCTGGGCGAAGTTATGGTGTCATCATCAGAAACTAATTACCAGCCTGTTGAAAATTCTCAAACAAAACTAGATAAGTTTTTAGTTTGCGGGTTAGGAAGTTTGGGTCAGCATTGTGTTGCTATCCTCAAAGAGTATGGTGCTGTTGTTAGTGCGATCGATTTAGAACAACCTAAAAATTTGCAAATCCGAAATTTATTAAATTTATTAGAAAATTTATTTATTGGAGATTGCCGTGAGGCGAGTGTTTTAGAACAAGCAAATATTAGTCAGTGCCGAACTATAATTTTAGCCACTGGTAATGAAAGAGTAAATATAGAAGCTGCCTTTGCGGCGCGGCTTTTAAATCCTCAAGTTCGTTTAGTGATACGTTCTGACAAACAAAATCTCAATCAACTTTTAAGTCAGACTCTTGGTAATTTTATTGCCTTTGAGCCGAATCAAATTTCTGCTTCTGGCTTTGCTGTTGCAGCCCTTGGAGACGATCATCTTGGCTATTTCCAATTGGAAGAACACCAATTTCGGGTAGTCAAGCATCAAATTCAAATGCACGATCGCTGGTGCAATCAACTGCATATACACGAACTAAATACTCAACATCGTAGGGTATTACATCACACTAACGCTTCATCTATCTTACCTAAAGAATTTCATCAATGGGAACCAGAAGCAAAATTACGTCCAGACGATACCATTATTTATATTGAAGTTAAAGAGCAACTTCAGAGTTTAAAAAAAGTTGCTATTAAGCGTCAGCATAATTGGCAGCAGTTATGGCAAGAAGTTGCTTTCGGCAAAGTCTGGAATAATTTCAAACATAAAATTCCATATTTGTGGCGAAAATTACATAGTTATCAAAGTTTGCGGGTGGCAATAATTTGCGGACTTACAATACTTTTTCTTTGGTGTCTTGGAACAATTATTTATATCTTAAATTATCCTGAAAGTAATATAGTAGAAGCATTTTATGGTACTGCTGTCTTACTTTTAGGAGGATACGGAGATTTATTTGGCGACATTAATTTTAAAACCCCACCAGAAAAAGCAGAACATATCCCTGGATGGTTGCGATTGTTTAGCCTGGGACTAACTTTAACTGGTGTAGGCTTTGTTGGGGTGTTATATGCATTGCTTACTGATGCTCTCTTAAGTTCCAGGTTTCAATTTTTCAAGAGTTACCAACCATTAATACCCGTAAAAAACCATGTTGTATTGATTGGATTAAATCGAGTTGGTCAAAGAGTTGCAGCTTTATTAGAAGAATTCAAACAACCTCTGGTGGGTATTAGTAACACAGCACTGGACGCCGATTTTTTCCACAAAATACCACTAATTATTGATAATATTACCGATGCTCTAGGCAGAGTAAATCTAGCTAATAGTAAAAGTGTCGTTGTAGTTACAGACGATGACATGGAGAATTTAGAAATAGCTTTGATGGTACACGCTCAAAGTCCTACAACTCGTGTAATTATTCGGACTTACGACCGAAATTTTCGCGATAATGTCGCACGGTTATTTCCTTATGCTCAAGTAATTTGCACCTCTGCTATTTCCGCAGAAGTTTTTGCGGCTGCGGCTTTCGGAGAAAATATTCTCAGTTTGTTTAACTTTGATAGTCAAACTATTTTGGTAGTCGAGTACGCCATTGAAGCTGGCGATACACTCAACGGATTACTCTTGGCTGAGGTTGCCTATGGTTATGGAGTTGTGCCAATTTTATACCAAAGTTTCAAGCGATCGCCAGTCAAGTTAATGCCTTCTGATAATATACAACTTGCTGTTGGCGATCGCCTCATCGTTCTAGCCAATACTAATAGCCTTCAGCGCATTGAGCGAGGCGAAATGTATAACAGAACTTGGCAAGTAGAAATCGAAAAAGCGTTAGTTCAAGATGCTATTTTTGATGGCGCTAACGAAATAAGTATAATTTCAGGATGCAGCATCGGCACAGCGAGAAAATTGATGGATAATTTGCCTGGACAACTACCAAAAGCATTATATAAACAACAAGCTTTGCGCCTAGTGCGGAGACTCACTAAATTAAGGGTTACAGCTCGGTTGAAACCCTTTTCTGATAACTGAAGAAGAATGCAGAATTCAGAATCAACAGTGCGGATGATTTAATTATGAATTCTTTTTTGGAAAATTAATATTGTCAGTTATTCAGAAAATGTACCACTACAGACAGATGCAATTTCTTATTGCATTCTATTATATTTTAGGAAAAATAAATAATACAAAATCACAATTGGTGAAGACTTCACTAAGAAAGCAAAAAGTCGAAGCTAAGGCTTCGAGTTTACAACACTCATCCAAGATTCCGACTTTAATTCCTCCTGAATTCTGACTCCTGAATTCTGAATCCTTCTTTATAAATTGCAGGGTAAAAACCGTACATATTGGATAGGTTTTCTGCATCCTACTATCTAATTCTAGCTGGATACAATCAAAGTGTGGCTTAATGAATGCTGTTTTCTAGAAAAACCATACAGCATTAGCAGGAGAGCAAAAATATGGGAAATCAATTCAAAACAGCTGCTTTGCTAGCTGCACTAAGTGGTCTTTTGATCGCGATTAGTTACTGGGTAATTGGTGGTACTACTGGCTTGTTAATTGGAATCGGCTTAGCAGCAGTAACAAATCTGTTTTCCTGGTATCAATCAGATAAAATTGCCCTTGCAGTATATCAGGCGCAACCTGTAAGTGAAAGGGAAGCACCGGGACTTTATCGAATGGTAGAAAAGTTGTCTCGTCGTGCGAATATTCCTACACCGAGAGTTTATATTGTTCCTAGTGAAACTGCTAACGCCTTCGCTACAGGACGCGATCCAGAACACGCTGCTGTTGCTGTTACCGAAGGGATTTTGAATATATTACCAGAGGACGAACTCGAAGGCGTTATTGCCCACGAACTCACACATATTATTAATCGTGATACCCTCACACAAGCGGTTGCTGCTACAGTAGCTGGTGCGATTTCATTCCTAGCACAAATGGTGAGTTACAGCCTTTGGTTCGGCGGTGGTTCGCGAGACAACGACAGAGGTGGAAATCCTTTGGGTGTTTTATTAACAGTAATGCTTGCGCCATTAGCAGCAACAATTATTCAACTGGCAATTTCACGCACAAGAGAATTTTCTGCTGATGCCGGTTCTGCTAAATTAACTGGTAATCCCCGCGCTTTAGCTAGAGCTTTACAAAGGCTAGAAGCTACAGCCAGACAGATGCCTTTAAATGCTAATCCAGCTTTCGAGCCATTATTAATTATTAATTCAATCTCTGGACAATTTTTGGGTAACTTATTCTCCAGTCACCCTGCTACGGAAGCGCGAGTTGCGGCATTACTAAAATTAGAACAACAGTCATTAGTCATTGGTCATTAGTCATTGGTCATTGGTCATTGGTCATTGGTCATTGGTTATTAGTAACTGACATGTGACAAATGACAAATGACAACTGACAAATGACAACTGACAAATGACAAAGCTTTGTAATTAAGGAGGTTTTAAAGATGACTTATAACAACATCGAATCCGTTGAAGCTACATTTGTTGAATCTACTGAAACTACAGTAATTGTAGAAATCAGTTCTCAAACTGATGAATTAGTGGAAATTGAAATGGCTGGTGAAAGTGATGAAGTAAAGCGCGAAACCAAAGCACTGATTGAGGCTCTAAGAAGACGCGCTCAAACTGAGGCTGATTCCGCAGGTACTCTCACTCACGAAACCTATTTAAATACTGTGCGTCGAGCAAGAGAATTGATTGAAGGAAGGAAAGTTATAGAACGCGATCGCCTTCAATTAGAAAATGCTTGGGTGGTGATTCAAGACGAAGCCCAAAGAAATTGGTACTTAATGATGAAAGATTTAGTAGACTTTAATTATCGCCTACAAAAGGCTGCTAAAGCTGCTTGGGAAGCTTTTAATCACCCTTATTCTCAAAATTAAATAGATAATGCGATCGCAGATTAATTTAGGGTAGCACAGCTAACTGTGCTACCCTATTGTGTTTTAGTATTAATCTACGAAAAAACTCCGATTTAAAGTTTGCTCTAAAGCTTTCGACCACTTACAAAAAAAGTCAGATTTTCATACCAAGATCCTTGCTCGGTTGCTTCTGCTTCAATTTTTTGACGATATTCTGCTTTCAATTCTACCATTTGCTCTGAGGAAACCTTTAATAAAGGATTTTCTCTAGGATGAAACCATCCTCCATTCCATTCTCCCGCTTGGTCTAGATTACGATAGTAACCTAGTTGTTGAATCTTCACTTCAATATTTTCAAAACCAGCTTCTGCAAGCAGGTGGTGGCATTTTTCAGGTGTACCTGTTGGCTCATTAATACTCGTCAGTGAAATGCCATGTTTGCCACAAATTTCAATAATCAGTGGCGTTCCACAAGATTCTTCAGAGCAACAAGAAAAACCGACGATTCCTCCTGGTTTCAGGTAACGATACCATTTCCGTAGAGCGGCAGGAATATCTTTAAAATATACTATTGCTGTAGAACAAAGAATAATATCAAAACTTTCATCATTAAAGTCAATATACTCAGCATCGGCTTCTATTAGTTCAATGTTTTGTAAGCCTAATTCTGTAATTTTTTGTTGTGCTTGAGCTAACATTCCTGAAGAAAAATCCACTCCAATTACTTTTCCTTCAGAACCGATAAGTTGTGCAGCAGTAATGGCAATGATACCTGTACCTGTTGCCATATCCAATACTTTTTGTCCTTTTTGCAGTGGGACTAAATCTAGTAAAGGAAGAGCGCGATGAATTGTGCGATCGTTATCGTAGGTAGTTCTGCTATCAAAAAAATCAATTACTTTTTTCTTGTACTGTTGCTCGTATTGGTTATTTGGCATAATGTTATTGCTTTTTACTGATTCAGTATCAGAATACATGACCAGTAAAGCTATTGTCTATTTCGTTAATAGGAACCCTAGCAATTGAGCAGCATCGGTCATTAATTTATTTTCGTTAGCACTTGGCGATCGCTCAATTTGTTAAGTTGATTTACTCAACACAATCATATATTTTTGTGTGTAACTCTAGGTTACAAAAATCAAGAAGGTGGGAATTACCCACCTAGCTAATTTATCAATAACGGTAACACAAAGGATAAAAGTTAAAAGTAAATGAAATCCTGGGCGGATAGTTCATTCCTTTTCCCTTTACCCTTTAACCTTTTCCCCTTTTTTATCCTTTCACACACATAACTTGCTTTAGCGTTGCTACAACTTCAACCAAATCTGCTTGATTTGCCATCACTTGTTCTATCGGTTTATAAGCACCAGGAATTTCATCCAAAACCCCGCTATCTTTTCGGCATTCTACCCCTTGAGTTTGCTCAATCAAATCATCAAGTGTATAGACATTTTTTGCCTTATTTCTAGACAATAAACGGCCTGCACCATGAGAACAAGAACAAAAGCTGTGGGCATTACCTTTACCTTTAACAATGAAAGACTTTGCCCCCATTGAACCAGGGATAATGCCATAATCTTCTGTTTGGGCGCGGACTGCACCTTTACGAGTAACGTAAACATCCTCGTCAAAATGCACTTCTTTTTCGGCGTAATTGTGATGACAATTCACCTCTAATAAAGGTTTAGTAGCCTTTCCACCTGCAACATGCTTCTCGACTATGTGCTTAAAACGCGCCATCATCACATCGCGGTTGACACGCGCATACTCTTGCGCCCATTGTAAATCGTGCCAGTATGCTTGAAATTCTGGCGTACCAGCGACAAAGTAAGCCAAATCGGGATCTGGTAATTTCTCACCTGCCATCTTGGCTAATTCCTTGGCTGTGTTAATGTGACACTGAGCTAGATTATTGCCAATGTGGCGCGAACCAGAATGCAACATTAACCAAACTTGATTCTCTGTATCGAGACACACTTCAATAAAATGATTCCCTCCACCCAGAGAACCCATTTGTTTCATCGCTTTGCTTTGGATGTCTTGTACGCCGCGATGCAAGTCTTTAAAATCATTCCAGCCTTGCCAATTGGTGACAGGTTTTTCAACATCTTTGTTTTCGTTAAATCCTGTAGGAATTGCTGCTTCAATATCCAAGCGGATTTTTTTGAGTTTACCTTCCAATTGTTCGCCAGTAAATGGCGTTTTGATAGCGCACATCCCGCAACCAATATCCACCCCCACAGCAGCAGGGATAATTGCTTCTTTGGTGGCAATTACAGAACCGACTAAAGCGCCTTTACCTAAATGAACATCTGGCATTAAAGCTAGGTGTTTAAATACAAATGGCAGCGATGCCACATTCTTTGCCATCTTGGTTTCTTCTGCCCCCAAAGCGTGATTCGCCCAAGATAAAACGGGTGCTGGTGTAGTAATTTCTAACTTTTCGTAGGGCATAATTTTCTAATTTTGGATTTTCAATTTTAGTTTTTAAATTGGTAATTTGGCATCAGGTAGGTAGGAGGTAGGAGGCACGGGGCAGGGGGAGGACAGCAAATTCCTCAGTCAACATTATTAATGCCCAGCTTACAAATACCATTTTGTATTATAAGTGTAGTATGTTTCGGTTTTAAGCGTCAGCCCGATCGCCACAAAATGAAAATATGTATTAAAATTTGTAAAGAAAATGACTCTAATTAAAACAGTCTTTACACTTGGTGATATACCTATGGCAGTGCGTCAAGATACAATCTGGGAACGTTTTTTATCGCCTGTAGCGCGTTTTTTCATTGATGAAGATGGGTTGCGGCGTTATCAACAGAGTATTGATTGGGAGAAAGAAAGCGATCGCTTTCGCCGAGCTGATGTCATAATTCCATCGTACTACAGCAGCCAAAATTTTCACGGAATTAAGGGCGGATATCTCACCTCCGATGCAGCAGTTACTTACGATCCCATAACCCAATATGTTCTGCCGCCTAGCGAAAGTGTTGTTCGTCAGGCTTTAATTGATGCTGTGAAGGTGAAACCACGACGCATACTCGATTTAGGTTGCGGTACGGGTACCACTACTTTAATGTTAAAACAGGCTTTTCCCGAAGCTGAAGTTATTGGTTTGGATTTATCACCTTATATGTTGGTAAGGGCAGAAGATAAAAGCCGAACTGCTGGTTTAGATATAGTCTGGCGACATGGGAATGCTGAGAAAACCGGTTTGAGTGATGCTTCGTTTGATTTGGTGATAGCTTCTTTACTATTTCACGAAATACCAGATGCAGTATCATTAGCAATTTTGCGAGAAAGCTTCCGGTTGCTGGTAACTGGAGGACAAGTGTTAATTCAAGATGGCAATCAAAAGACTCTGCGTCAATTAGAATGGCTCAATGACCTTTTTGAAGAACCATATATTCGTGAATATGCCAATGGTAGCGTTGAAGCGAATATGGGTGCAGCAGGATTTGAAGCAGTGCGAACTCAAGATGTTTGGTGGATAAATCAGGTAACTAGCGGCATTAAACCCATAACATCCGAAAATATCCGTCAATATAGTGCAAGTTCAATAGACACCACAATAGATAATAATAATTTGGAGGAACTTGGATCGCCAGCTTTTGGCATAATCGCATGAGTTTAAAGGCAGTTCTCTTTGATTTTAATGGTGTCATCATTAACGATGAGCGCATCCACCTGCAACTGATTGATGAGATTCTCATTCAAGAAAATCTCCAGCCGCAGCGGGTTGATGAGCGTCAAGCTTCTTTGGGACGCACCGATAGCGCTTGTTTTACTCAACTATTCGCCAATCGTGGTAGAGTCGTTACCGAAAAATATTTAACTCAACTGCTGCACCGCAAAGCCGAAGCTTACGCACTAGAACTGGAAAAAATAGAGAAACTGCCTTTATATCCAGGTGTAGAAGACTTGATATTTAAAGTGCGATCGCGCAATCTGAAATTAGGATTAGTCAGCGGTGCTATTCGCAAAGAAATAGAACTGGTACTCAATCGGGTTAAACTGACCGAACATTTTAAAATTATTGTGGCGGGTGATGACATCACTACCAGTAAACCAGAACCCGATGGTTATCTACTGGCGGTGAAAAAGTTGAACCAAGAATATCCGGAATTGAATCTGCAACCCCAAGAGTGTCTAGCAATTGAAGATACACCAGCTGGTATTCAAGCAGCAAAGCGATCGCACATGCAAGTTGTGGGTGTAGCGAATACTTACCCCTTCCACATGCTTCAGCGCTGCTGTAACTGGACTGTAGATTATCTCAGCGATTTGGAACTCGAACGCGTCGAGGAAGTTTATTCTCAAAAACAGTCCCAGCCATCAGTAACTGAATGATAAAATATTGATTGGTGAATTGATTACGGGGAATTAGCTCAGTTGGTAGAGCGCTGCGATCGCACCGCAGAGGTCAGGGATTCGAGTTCCCTATTCTCCATATGTCGCTCTACAAATCGGGATGACTGGATTCGAACCAGCGGCCCCTTCGTCCCGAACGAAGTGCGCTACCAAGCTGCGCTACATCCCGCCATAAAAATGGCATTATAAATCTAAAATATCACAAGCTATGCCAAATAACAAAATTACATCTATATGCGATCGCTTCACCAAAGGCTTTGCTTGCTACCATAAAATTTGTATAACTTTAGTGGTAAAAGCGGATTGTGACTGTAAAACCAGACTGGTTGCGGGTGAAAGCACCTCAGCGTGAGCGCATCGGTAACGTTAAAGACATTTTGCGGGATTTAGCCCTCAATACAGTTTGCGAGGAAGCGTCCTGTCCGAATATTGGTGAATGCTTCAACGCTGGTACTGCCACCTTTTTGATTATGGGGCCGGCTTGTACGCGTGCTTGTCCCTACTGCGATATCGATTTTGAGAAAAAACCTAAAGCACTAGACCCCACTGAACCTGCGCGGCTAGCGGAAGCTGTTCGGCGGATGAAACTTAATCATGTGGTAATCACTTCTGTAAACCGAGATGATTTGCCAGATGGCGGTGCATCTCAATTTGTAGGGTGTATTAATGCAGTTCGTAACGTCTCACCCAACACCACAATTGAAGTGCTAATTCCTGACTTGTGCGGTAATTGGGATGCTTTAGAGGTGATTTTACAAGCTGCACCAGAGGTGTTAAACCATAATACGGAAACCGTCCCACGCTTGTATCGCCGGGTGCGTCCTCAAGGAAACTACGATCGCACATTAGAATTATTGCAGCGAACTCGCCAACTTTCTCCTAGCACTTACACTAAATCCGGTATCATGGTTGGACTCGGTGAAACCGATGCCGAAATTCGCCAAGTCATGCAAGACTTACGAACTGTAGATTGCGACATTTTAACAATTGGGCAATACCTCCAACCCAGTCAAAAACACCTGAAAGTAAATGAATTTATCCACCCAGAACAATTTGCTGCTTGGAAGGCATTCGGCGAAGAAATAGGATTTTTACAAATTGTTTCTTCACCATTGACAAGAAGCTCATATCACGCAGAACAAGTCAGGGAATTGATGGAACGTTATCCACGCTCAAAAGTTAGGAGTTAGGAGTTGGGAGTTGGGAGTTGAGAGTTGGAAGTTGGGAGTTAGGAATTATAAAGTTATGAGTGAGCAGATGTACTCCAACTCAAAATTCTCCCTTGCAATTCTGGGTGCGGGTGCTTGGGGTATGGCGCTGGCAAATCTAGCAGCGGCGAATGGTCATGAGGTGCGTCTTTGGTCGCGTCACGGCTCTCAAACTCTTGAAGCAGTATTAAAAGATGTCCAAATAATCCTGTCGGCTATCTCTATGACAGGTGTCAGAGATGTTGCTTGCCAAGTCCACTCTTTTCCCCTTTCTCCAGAAACAATTTTCATCACAGCAACGAAAGGGTTAGACCCCGAAACCACCTGTACCCCGTCGCAAATTTGGCAAACAATATTCCCTAGCCATGCAGTAGTTGTTCTATCAGGGCCGAATTTATCTAAAGAAATTGAACAAGAATTACCAGCAGCAACGGTGGTAGCGAGTAATATTCCCACGGCTGCTGAAGTAGTGCAGTTAGTATTTTCTTCACATCGTTTCCGGGTATATACCAATCTCGATCCCCTTGGTGTAGAACTAGGGGGAACTCTGAAAAATGTGATTGCGATCGCTGCTGGTGTGTGCGATGGTTTACAACTAGGAACTAACGCCAAAGCTGCTTTAGTCACCCGCGGACTTACAGAAATAATTCGCGTCGGTAACGACTGGGGCGCGAAGACGGAAACATTTTATGGTTTATCCGGTCTAGGAGATCTGTTAGCAACCTGCAACAGTCCCTTAAGTCGCAATTACCAAGTCGGCTATCAGCTAGCTGGCGGTAAGACACTCACAGAAATTCTGGCAAATTTACAAGGAACCGCTGAAGGAGTTAACACTTGTCGGGTTTTGATACAACGAGCCAAGCAACAAAACATTGCTGTGCCAATTACCGAGCAAGTTTATCGCTTACTTCAGGGTGATATCACACCCAGACAAGCACTTGATGAACTGATGCTGCGAGATATCAAACCTGAGTATAACTACTAATAAGCAGACACGGCGACGCAGGGAAAGAGCACACGGGGATGCGGGGACGCGGGGACACGGACACCATTGATGATACTGAGGCTTCATAGCAAAAAGTCTCTCAGCGCTGCCTCTTCTTCTGTTTTTGCGTCACCGCGTCTTCTTCCTCCACTAATCAGTTCTTCCAGATCTATTAGTTAAACTTATTCCCAAATAATCCTGAGAAAAAATTGATAAATCGTCAGGATATTACTTTGGTAGCCATGTAAATGTGACTATGACAAATATAAACAAGATATTCACTGAATTATGTTTATACAATGTTACAAAAGTAACTATCAAAAACCATCAAATTTGAAATCTTAACTAAGTAGTTTAGATATTGAAAGCCTTGCTGCGGAATTGAATAGCTATTGGTTCAATCAGAAACTTAGCAGCCGATTAAGTTCAGTAATACTGTATTCAATAAAACCATTACCCTAATTTTATCAAAAAATTAATAGTAATGGAATTCTCTACCGTGTTAGTTCATCGTAAATCACGGGAACAATAGCAACAGTTGAATAGCTGACCGTAATCTTAAGCTGACCCTAATCTATTGTTACCTGGAGCCATTGAGACGTTTTATGCCAGCAACATCTTTTTATGCAGATGCCGCCTACAATACCCAAAAGTCCCGCCAGGTTTTGGACTCGGATCTCACAGTTGACGAAAGTGAGTTATCGGTAGACGATCTACAAGAGTTAGAAATGGCTTCTGTAGACCATGCTAGCTTTGCTGCTAACGCTAACCGCCGGAGTACAGATCTTGTACGTCTATATCTTCAGGAAATTGGTCGGGTTAGGTTGTTAGGGCGGGATGAAGAGGTTTCAGAAGCTCAAAAAGTTCAGCGCTACTTGCGGATGCGGATAGTGCTTGCTAATGCAGCAAAGCAAGGAGATGAGGTAATTTCACCTTATCAAAAGTTAATTGAAGTTCAAGAGCGTTTGACTTCAGAACTAGGACATCGACCGTCTTTGGAAAGGTGGGCTGCCACTGCTGGTGTCATGGTATCGGATCTCAGACCGATTTTGGCAGAGGGTAAACGTCGCTGGGCTGAAATTGCCAAGTTGACAGTAGAAGAATTGGAACAAATCCAGTCCCAAGGACTCCAGGCAAAGGAACACATGATTAAGGCTAATCTTCGCCTGGTTGTGTCTGTTGCTAAGAAGTATCAAAATCGTGGTTTGGAATTGTTGGATTTAGTCCAAGAAGGTACTTTAGGTTTAGAAAGGGCTGTAGAAAAATTTGACCCCACTAAGGGTTATCGCTTCAGCACCTATGCTTACTGGTGGATTCGTCAGGGAATTACACGGGCGATCGCTACTTCTAGTCGCACAATCCGCCTACCTGTTCATATTACAGAAAAATTAAACAAAATCAAAAAAGCCCAACGCAAAATTGCTCAAGAAAAAGGTCGCACTCCGACTCTAGAGGATCTAGCAACTGAGTTGGAAATGACACCTACTCAAGTACGTGAAGTTTTGTTGCGGGTTCCTCGCTCCGTGTCTTTGGAAACCAAAGTAGGAAAAGATAAAGATACTGAGTTAGGAGAATTACTAGAAACTGACAATGTAACTCCAGAAGAGATGTTAATGCGAGAATCTTTACAAAAAGACTTGCATCATCTTCTGTCAGATTTGACTAGCCGCGAACGCGACGTAATTTTGATGCGATTTGGTTTGGCAGATGGTCATCCTTATTCTTTAGCAGAAATTGGACGCGCTCTCGATTTGTCACGGGAACGAGTACGACAAATTGAATCCAAGGCTTTGCAAAAGCTACGCCAACCCAAGCGCCGCAACCTCATCCGCGATTATTTGGAGTCTCTAAGTTAGTCAATGGTCATTTGTCATTAGTCCTTTTTTACAAAGTCTGAACGTCGGCAAGCCACGTTCAGACTTTGTGTCTTGTCATGTGACTAGCAATAAAAGACTGTATGCAATACTGCTGCTTCAGTGGATTTTTAACTCGGAATTGGATTTGGGGAAAAGGTTAAAGGTTTTTTCTTTCCCCTTTTCCCCAAAACCCGACAAGTATTGAGACTCCATGTCGATCGGCATACACAAAACTTATTACAAGCTTATGGCTAATTATTTGCATCTAAGCTTACAGCACTTTCCCCAGACCTTTGCTCAGAATATCTTGAAGGTGGGGATCGATTGTTAGCTGATTATTTATCAATATTTGATGAATTTTTCTTGAGCCTTTAGTAAAGATTCTCAATAAGCAATGATTGTTGCAAATTGCTCCCAAGATTTGTTATATTCTCAACTAACAAGCTTTGTTGAGAAATATTAGCTATGACTGCCTACACAACTACTTCACTCAAAGCAGAACTGAACGAACGAGGCTGGCGTTTAACTCCGCAGCGCGAAACAATTTTACACATTTTTCAAGAACTTCCGCAAGGTGAACATCTGAGTGCGGAAGATCTTTATCATCGGTTAGAAACTGATGGCGAAGGGATCAGTCTGTCAACTATCTATCGGACTTTGAAGTTGATGGCGAGAATGGGGATTCTACGGGAACTAGAACTAGGTGAGGGACATAAGCATTATGAACTCAACCAGCCCTATCCACATCACCACCATCACTTAATTTGTGTTCGCTGTAACTCAACGATTGAGTTTAAAAACGACTCTATTTTAAAAATTGGGGCGAAAACTGCTCAAAAAGAAGGCTTTCATTTACTTGACTGTCAAATGACCATCCATGCTGTATGTCCCAAGTGCCAACGAGCGCTGATGCCGCTTTAGCAGTTGGGTAGATAAAAAACGAAACTACTCAAATTAACCAAATAAATGGAATTTTGAGCAGTTCCTTTGTTTACTGTTACTGGAGGCAAGCAACCAGTTGAGGACTGATACTAACAACACCAAAGCGGATGCTAAAAGCGTCCGCTCTTAAGATCCTTGAGGCTAATGCCGTAGAATTCTTGGGCTTGTTTAATTGCTTTTTTGGTGTCATCTGCCATTACACCGTTGAGCTTGCCTTTATAAAAACCGCGCTCCCGCAATCGCGTTTGGATTTCCAGGACGCTAAAGTCGCTTTTTGGGGCAGTATTTATCGAGCTATATAATTTAGCTCTAGTAGTTGGGCCAGCAACACCGCTTGCTGCCAAAAAATTAGCTGCTTGAAATCTCTTGACGGCATCGGCAGTGTAGGGGCCATAGTAGCCATTTGGCTCTCCCTCTAAATATCCTGCTTGAATTAGCTGTTCTTGAAGTAATCTTACTGGCTCACCGCGATCGCCAAGGCGGAGTTTGCTTCGATCTGCTACCTTTTTAGGAGCTTCTTCTCCATCACCAACACCAACTGGTGGCAATTTACTCAATGTTGCCGGGCCAACAATCCCATCAACGCTTAAGTTGTAAGAATCTTGGAAGCGCTTAACAGATTCTTCAGTAATCGGGCCAAATATTCCCGTAGCGTTCCCGTAATAGAAGCCTGCGACTCTTAAGCGTTCTTGCAAAACTCTAACATTTTCGCCTTCATCTCCCTTCATCAAATAGTTAGAATCGCGGCGTTGGTTGGTTGCTGAACTAGCTGAACTTGTAGCGCTAGTTTTTTTAGCTTGTGTAGTTGTGGGACTAGGCTTTTTAGCTTGCCAGCTTTCTAATTTTTGTAAAGTGGTCGATCCAACAACACCATTTACTTGTATGCCAGCAGCCTTTTGGAAGCGGCGCACAGATTGTTCTGTGGATGCGTCATATACTTGGGTAATGGGAGCTTGATAAAAACCTGCTGATTTTAACTTTTGTTGTAAATTTCTGACAGAAGGCCCTTGGTCGCCTCTTTCCAGTGCCATGACGCTGCTGACAGCACTAAGAATAGACAAAGACAGAGCAAGGGGCAGCATATACTTCCAAGCCTTTCCAGAAAGCCGTCCCCAGTCTGGTGCAGTTGCATTGTTTAACAAAGAACTGAGGGAAATCAGTTCACTGGGCGTGCCGTCTTCATAGGCGTGAGCTAGGTGTAAATACGCAAGATTCTCCATATTTTTTTCCTACACCATTGATTTTTCTTCGATAACTGCTTCAGCTTGATGTACTAGGTTTCTCAAGGTTTCTAGTGTTCCTATATTTACATCCTGCCATAAATTGCGCTTGTGTGCTTCTAATAATCTTTCAGCAATATCACGCAGTGCATATGGGTTTTTTTCCTCAATGAATTCTAAAACAACCGGATCGAGTAAATAAGCTTGTACAATGCCTTGATACATATAATCTTCGACACATTTAGTTGTAGCATCATAGGCGAATAAATAGTCCACTGTTGCTGCCATTTCAAAAGCACCTTTATAACCGTGACGCATGACTCCCGAAATCCACTTAGGATTAACTACGCGAGAACGATACACTCGTGCGATTTCTTCTCTTAGTTGGCGGATTCGCGGTTGGGCGGGTATAGAATGATCCCCGAAATAGGTTTGGGGATTTTTTCCTTGTAGAGAACGCACCGCAACAGTTAGGCCTCCCTGGAATTGGTAATAATCATCAGAATCGAGTAAGTCGTGTTCGCGGTTGTCTTGATTGTGGAGTACGACTTGCATTTGGGCTAGGCGTTGCTCGAAGATTTCGGGAGTGGGCATTGGGAATGGGGCATTGGGCATTGGGCATTGGGAATTAGGAAGAGTTTCAGCTCCCCCTGCTCCCTGCTCCTCTGCTCCTCTGCTCCCCTGCTCCCCTGCTACCCCTCCTGAGGAATAGGCGTAAGAACTCCAGTTGATGTAGGCGCGGGCTAAGTCTTGGTCATCTGTCCAGTTTTGCGATTCTATTAGGCCTTGGAGTCCGGCGCCGTAGGCACCTGGGCGAGAACCAAAGATGCGATAAAGCGATCGCACTTTTGCTGCTTCTAAAGTTAAACCTTGTTGAGTCCACAAATCAGTCTCTTGGCGAACTGCAAGGGCGAGAGGGTTTTGTTCTGGGGGTTCATCCAAGTTTGCCACCGCTGTCACTGCTTGAGCGAATAAATCAATTAAGTTGGGAAATGCATCGCGGAAGAATCCGGAAATTCGCAAGGTGACATCTACGCGGGGACGCCCCAAAACTGCCAGAGGCAAAATTTCAAAATCCACGACTCGCCGGGCTGCACCATCCCATACAGGTCTGACTCCCAGTAAAGCCAAGGCTTCGGCAATGTCATCGCCTCCAGTTCTCATGGTGGCAGTTCCCCACAATGATAAGCCTAGTGTTTTTGGATACTCGCCATGTTCTTGGGTGTAATATTCAACAAGGGTTTCGGCGGCTTTCCTACCGATATCCCAAGCTGTTTCTGTGGGAATGGCGCGAATATCCACAGAATAAAAGTTTTTACCTGTTGGTAGAACTTCCGGGCGTCCGCGGGTGGGTGCGCCAGATGGGGCGCTGGGGATATATCCGCCATCGAGTCCGTGTAATAAATAGGTAATCTCTTGGTCAGTTTTTTGTAAAGCGGGAAGGAGGCGATCGCGTATCCAGTCTAAGGTAGTGCTGAGTGCTGAGTGGGGAGTTAAGAGTGAGGAGTTAGGAGTTGGGAGTTCTGAATTCTGAATTCTGAATTCTGAATTCTGGTTAATGATTTGTTCTACTAGCAGGGCGGCGTGTTGTTCTAGGACTTCAACAATATCACCGATGGTGCGACATTCTGTGCCATTGACTACGGAATATTGACCGCTAGTCATGGAAAGGTCTGCTGTGAGGGGGTCGAAGTCTAGACCCCAGTCTTGGGCTATGGCGCGGGTAATACCTGAAGAATAGCGATTGGGTATGCGAGCGATCGCTACTATTAAATCTCTTAATTGCTGTCCTTTTGGACATTGCCCAAAAATGTGTAAGCCGTCGCGGATTTGAGCTTCTTTGAGTTCGCAAAGATAACCATCTAATGAATTCAAAATTCTAAATTCAGAATTTAAAATTTCTTCGTTTTGGATTCCTAAATCGAGATGTAAATTTTCTTGAAGAATCAATTCCCGGATGCGATCGCGGATTGTTGGTAAACGGGAAGGATCTAAACTTTCCGCTTCATAATACTCATCAATTAAATTTTCTAACTGTTGCAAAGAACCGTAAAGTTCTGCGCGAGTCATGGGCGGCGTCAGGTGATCTATAATCGCAGCTTGGGCGCGGCGTTTGGCTTGGGAACCCTCACCAGGGTCATTGACAATAAACGGGTACAGGTGGGGAAGTGCGCCGAAAGCTACTTCTGGATAACAATTACTCGATAAAGCCACACTTTTACCCGGTAGCCATTCTAAATTTCCGTGTTTGCCCACATGAACTACAGCATCAGCACCGAAACATTCTCTAACCCAATAGTAAAAAGCTAAATAAGCATGGGTTGGTTCTAAATCTGGTGCATGATAATTCAAACTGGGGTCATTATCATAACCCCTTGGTGGTTGAATTCCCACGAAGATGTTGCCGAGTTGAATTCCGGGAATGGGGAAAGAGGCAGGGGGGCAGGGGGGCAGGGGGGCAGGGGGGAATAATTCTTGATTACTTCCCTGCTCTAAATTTCCCCACCGTTCGCTAATACCTTGTTGCACTGCTGGCGGTAATGAAGCGAAATATTGTTGATACTCTGCCCAAGAGAGACTTTGCTGCACCGGACGCCATTCTCGACTTTCGGGATCGTTGGTGATGCCAGATGTTAGCCGTTGAATCAACTCATCTCCATGAGCAGGTAGATTTTCTACTTGATACCCTGCTTGGTGTAACGCTTGCAGGATTTCTACACAACTAGCTGGGGTATCGAGTCCTACGCCATTAGCTAGGCGTCCATTGCGGTTGGGGTAGTTTGCCAGAATTAGGGCAATTCGGCGCTCTTGGGGTGGTTTTGAACGGAGGCGCACCCAATTTGCTGCTAGTTGAGCAACGAACTCGATGCGATCGCTCAGCGGTTCATAAACTACCACATCTGTCTCTAAATCGGAATTACGAGCTTGCACCGCTTTAAAAGACACAGCACGAGTAATAATTCGCCCATCTACTTCTGGTAGCGCTACATTCATCCCAATATCGCGGGGAGAAAGACCTTTAAACTGTAACTCCCACTGTTCAACCGAGCCGCCGCTGAGGATAACTTGCAATACAGGCACATCTAACTTTTCCCATAGTTCGGTTTGGGGTGTCTCGCTTTCTAACCTTGCTAGAGAAAAACTGGTGGTATTGAGCAGCAGCCCAATTGCTTCCGCTTCTTTGGGTTGAAAAAATTCACTCAACTCGACTTGAACATCCGGTTCGCGCAATGAGGAAACAAAAATTGGTACGGGTTGTAAATTTTTCTCTACTAAGGCTTGGCATAAAGCATCGATTACCCTAGTGTTTCCCGCTAAATAATGAGCGCGGTAGAAGAGGATGCCGACTTTGGGGATTGGGGACTGGGGATTGGGGATTGGGGATTGGGGATTGGGGACTGGGGATTGTAAACTTTGAGGTTCAAAGGTGGATGAATCCAGTTCCGAGGTGGATGAATCCAGTTTAAAGGTGGATAAATCCAGTTCCGAAGTGGATGAATCCAGTTCAAACTCTCCTCTGCTCCCCTGCTCCCCTGCTCCCCTGCTCCTCTGCTCCTCTGCTCCCCCACTCCTCACTCCCCATTCATACAATCCCACACGCGGGATGCGCCGGGGTGGTGGAGGATTGTATGTAGTTAACAGACAAGTGTCGGCGATAAATTGCAAAGCATTAACAAAATTTTCTACGCCGCCTTCACTAAAATACTGCCATACCTGGTTAACAATGCCTAAAGGCACGGTAGACTGGGAGATTAATTCGGGATCGAGACTGTCGTCTCCGGGCATTACAATGAGGGTTGTACCATTACGTTGCACAATTTCCTGCACTACTTCTAAGCCATAAGCCCAGTAGGAACGTCCTCCTAAGAGGCGCAGAATTATTACCTCGGCATGTTCTAAAACTTGCTCTGCGTAAGTATCTATAGTTAATTGTTGCTGCAATTGCAACAGGTTGGCGACTCTGAATGTGGGAAAGGGTGCAGGTAATTTGCCAAGCGCAGCCGCCAAGGTTTGAATGTCGGTATCAGCAGCCGTAATCAAGACTAAGGTCGCTGGAGTTTGTTCTATAAAAATTAAACTCTCTGACTGATTCAATCCACCTGATATGCCACTAATACGATGCATAATCTTCTATTACCGTCTTAAACTATTGATTAGTACACAATAAAAAAGGAGTCAGAATTCAGAATTCCGAATTCAGAAGGCTCCATACTTTAATGTATGGAGTTTTAACAAGGAAGAATTTTGAACTTTGTTTCGCCCACAAGTGGACGAAGTTTCGACTAATACTCATCACCGACTCAAGCTCTGATTTCTCCTGAATTCTGACGCCTTGGCGGAGCATCTCTATCTTTGCTCCTGAGTTTTGAGTTTTTTCTTAAGAAAAATAAACTTTCGTCCTTGCATTCAGCCCTCTCTTACCAGAATGATTGAAAATGCTGAGTTCTCCTGATTTGAGCCTTTCTCGAACCTTGCCTGTTGTTGTATTCAATCAGCTTGGGGAATTGTTAGAGCAGATGGCTCAAACGCTGGGAAGTCCGGTGGTAATGACAGAAGCTATGTTGGCGTCGATTCGCCTACCTGTGGAGTGGGAAAGCCAAAGGTTTACAGTAGTACTTTCTGAGGGTTTTAGTGCGCTGTTGTTGGGGAATTTGAAGGGAGATGAGGGAGAACAACTACCTGCTGATAACTCTTGTACAGACGCGATTAACCCTGTCTCTTGTACAGACGCGATTAATTCTGTCTCTTGTACAGACGCGATTAATCGCGTCTCTACTACATTGACATTTAATATGGAGGCGATCGCCTCTTTTATATTAGAATTGAGAGATTTGTTTGAGTGCAATTCTAATACTTATCAAAATCTCGAAGGCTATCGCCAAGTTATTAAGCCTAACGATCCGACGCTGCAAAGTAAATTTACGCTGTTGTTATTAGAATATTTTCTAACTCAGCCAAGCCAAGAAATAATACCACCTCCTAGTGCAATTGGGCCGGCTGTTTATATTTGTCAGCCAGTAGAAGATGCCCTAAAAAAACAAGTTTCCCAAGAACAGCTGTTAAACCAAGTAACAACGCAGATCCGCAAAAGCCTTGATTTGCCAGTAATTATGGCAACGGCAATTACACAGGTGCGCGAGTTTCTGGAATTAGACAGATTAGTAATTTATAAATTTCAGGGTTCCAAAGTCAAGACTCAACAATACCAGTTTGATAACGCTGATTTCAATGGTACGGCAGTGGCTACAACAGAGGGAATTTTAGCTAGTGGTATCAAACCGGAAATCTCAATTGGAGAAAGTCAAGACTTGGATTTTTCTGGCGATCGCAATAACCGCAGACTCCCGATGTCTGTGCCAGCTAATAGCCCATTGCCAGAAGAACATCAAAAATATCGGGGTTATGTTGTCTATGAAGCCCGTGGTAAAGATAGTATTACATCGGTATTGAATTACAGAGAAAGAAATTGCTTTTTCCCAACTTCTCAATGTTGGGAGAAGTATCGCCAAGGCTTTACTTTAGCTGTGGATGATGTCGAAAAAACTTATGCTTTAGAAGAGTGTTTGTTAAATTTTTTAAGGGAATGCAAAGTCCGGGCAAAGTTGGCTGCACCGATTATCTTTGAGGAAAAACTTTGGGGATTGCTAATTGCTCATCAGTGCGATAAACCGCGTCAGTGGGCTGATAGTGAAAAAAATTTGCTCACTTCCATCGCCGAACAATTAGCGATCGCTATTCATCAAGCTGAGTTAATGCAAACCCTCACCCAAGAAAAACAAACCCTGGAAGAACGAGTTATTGAACGTACAAGGGCGTTACGCGACGCCTTGTTAGCCGCCGAAGCTGCTAGCCGCCTGAGAAATGAATTTCTCGCTACCATCAGTCATGAATTACTTACGCCTTTAACTTATGTGATTGGCATGTCTTCGACGTTGTTACGCTGGCCTTTGGGTGAATTAAGTCAACGACAACGGGATTATCTGCAAACAATCCACGATAGTGGAGAACATTTATTAGAAATGATCAATGACATCCTCGATTTATCACAAATCGAGGCTGGTAAGACAGCTTTAAGCATTTCCGAGTTTTCTTTGGTGAATGTTGCCCAAAAAGCTGTAGAATCACTGCGACAAAAAGCAACAAGCCAACAAGTAAATCTTAAACTTGATTTGCAAATCGATCAAAAGCGCGATCGCTTTACTGCTGACTCCGAACGAGTAGAACAAATTCTCTGGAATCTGTTAACTAATGCGATTAAATTCACTCCCGAAAATGGCAATGTTACTCTACGCCTTTGGGTAGAAGACGATACTGCTATTTTTCAAGTTGAAGACACCGGAATTGGCATTCCTGAAGAAAAATTACCACTACTGTTTGAGAAATTCCAGCAACTCGATACACCCTATCGCCGCCGCTATGAAGGTACTGGGCTGGGACTAGCTTTAACTAAACAACTCGTAGAACTCCATCGCGGTCGAATCGAAGTAGAATCAACGGTGAGTGTTGGCTCAATTTTTACTGTATGGATACCAACTCAGGCAGTGAAAGTACACAGTAGTGAGTGCTGAGTTAGGAGTTAAAAGTTAGGAGTTAGGAGTGAGGAGTTAGAAGTTAACAATTGTTCTTCTTTGTCTCCCTATGCCCCATGCCCTATACCCAATGCTCTAAATTATTTTGACGCTAAATTTGTTAGCATTTTTTCAAACACTTTCAACACATATTCTTTACCATTGTCTCTGGTAAAAATCGTATAATTAGGATGAGAATTAATTTCAATTAACCAATATTGATTATCTCTATCTAATACGATATCTAAACCACAATAATCAAGGTCTAATTCTTCAAAAATTGGTCTGACAAAATTATCAATTTCTGACAATATTTGTGGATCGCTGATATATTTGGCTTTAGCGCCATCCCAGTGGAGAGGACTTAAGTTACCTATAAAATTCGCGTTACTTATATCTTTTTCATAGAGTAAAACTAACTCTTTATTTAAGAAAACTGCTCTATATTCTGATTTGATGTGAATTACTTCTTGAGCAAGAGCTACATAATCATACTTGTGATTGATATCAAAAATCTGTTTTATAGCATTTTCAATTTCATCTTGATTCTGGCATAAAAAGACGTTGTGTCCGCTGGAACCAGAATTTCTTTTGACAATCACAGGTGTTTTAAAGTTATCTTGAATTTCTAATATAATATCTTCAATAGTTGGAAATTTTAAGTATATTTTATATTGAAGATCGCAGTAAGGCGAAAGAAAACCGATTGTTCGAGGAAGTTTAATTTTTTTATTTAAAATATGATAAGTATATTCCTTATCTTTCAAAATCTTTGCTACTGCTTGATTAATTAACGGAGTGCTATAATTACAAAAATAATGGTGTTTATTATTCAATTTTACTTTAATTAAATTTTCAGTAGGATGAATAATTTCATAGCTGATATTTAAGTTTTCACAAGCTTGGAGCAGTAGCGAAACGTTGTCTAACATAAATGCTTGAAGCTCTACTTTTAAATTAGGTGATTATAGGAATTCACAAGACAAGCTTTGCTGCAATTGATAAATATCAATTGAGCCTTTTTGTAATTTTTGAAAAAGTCAATCTCTAAAATACACCTATATATTAGATAATGCAATAGTTTATCATCAATTTTCTAGTGAATACAAAAATGAGATAAACAAAGATTTGATACTTAATTAAATAATTTATTCTTTATTTTATTTTTTCACAATTTTATGCTTTTAGGGCGTTGCACAAATAAGGTATGGAATTTAGATATTGAAATCTAAAAATCCTGGTTCTCAATATATGCAACGCCAATTTCTAAGTTGTTGAACTTATTGTTTGTCGTTTAAAAATTACCATTTCATTCCCAACTACTGGGTTACGCGCTACCAGGCGATTTTGGGAGTCGATAATTTCTAAATGAGTAAAATCAAGCTGTTGAGAACGTTGTAAAATCTCGGCAGCGAGTCGATCCTGTTGAGATTCTGGCAGAGCGTACCAATCGTCATTAATTTTGACAGTGAGATTACTAGTGCGGAAGTTGGCTTGAATTGACTTTATCAGACCAGAGGCGATGCGATCGCTAATTTCCGCTACCTGATTTTCAATAGCCACAATTAAGGCTTGTTCGGGTGTCAATTCTATAGTTGGTGTTGGTGTTGGCGTTGGCGTTGGCGTGGGAATTACTTCTGGTTCCGGTTCTGGTTCTGGTGACGGCGTAATTTCTTGGGGTGGTTGTTGTGCTTCTGGCGGCGTAAGTTCTTCTGGCGGCGGCGTAATTTCTTCTGGCGGCTGTGGTTCTGGTGGCTGTGGTTCTGGCGTGACTGACTCCGGTGGAGTAGTTATGGTTGGCGTTGGTGTCGGAATCTCTTCAACTGGTGGAAGTGTTGCTACTTCCGTAGGTTTACTACTGAAGATAGTTGTAGTTGTCCAAACGAGAATTATGGCAATTCCAGTAATAATTCCCGTCAAAGCTGTATCTGATAACTTTGTTGATAAATTTGATGGCAAAAATAAGCGGACTGTCCTTAATAGTCCACCCCAGCGCGACTGAAGCTGTTGCAAAAAACCAGGAGTTTCTTGTGCGCCAGGTGGCGGTGCTGTCTCCAGTTTCTCGACTGTTACTTCTAAAACCCCAATTGTCCCGCGAAGAATTTGGATAATTTTAGCCTTCCAAATTGGCTGAACTCTCTGGTAAGGTTTTTGGGGAGGTTTATTTACCTGCTCATCGGTCGGTTTTGGATTGTCTTGTGACATGGAACTTTCACCAAAAGCAGCGAATCAAAGACAAACAACGTACATTATTACTGGTGCTGCCTCTTTTGCCTTAATGTATCACTTCAAAAGCACATTACTTCTCTGGAAACTAACTATTTATTAAATTTGGTGAGTTATGAACCTGAAACGCCGTCAATTTTTATTTTTAAGTAGCCTGGGTGCTATAAGTACGGGATTTTTGGGCTGGATGTTAAGTCAAAAAAATTATCAAAATGCTGAGATTAGCGATTCTACAACAGCCATAGCCGCCAACCCACCGAAAAAAGACTTGTTATTACGTTTTGTGTCTGTTGCAGATACAGGAACTGGTGCTAAAGGACAGTATGCGGTGGCTGGGGCAATGAATTTGTATCACAAACAAAATCCTTATGATTTAGTCGTTTTAGCTGGAGATAACATTTATAATAACGGCGAAATTGAGAAAATTAGTGCAGTTTTTGAACGTCCCTATCAAGCTTTGCTCAAGCAGGGCGTAAAATTTCAAGCTTGTTTAGGCAATCACGATATTCGCACTGGAAATGGCGAAGCACAAGTGAAATATGTCGGTTTTAATATGAACGGAAAAAGATATTATACATTTCGTCGTGGAACTGTACAATTTTTCGCTTTAGATACTAATAGTAATGCTGATTGGAAAAATCAGCTACCTTGGTTAGAGAAAGAATTAAGTCGCAGTAATGCCGCTTGGAAAGTTGTATTTGGGCATCATCCAATTTATGCATCTGGTGTATATGGAAGTAATCCAGAGTTTATTAAAACTTTTACTCCGCTGTTTCAAAAATACGGCGTTCAAGTTTATATAAATGGCCACGAACATCATTACGAACGCACCCGTGCAATTAATGGAACCACTTATTTAATTACTGGTGGTGGTGCGGGTACTCGTCCTGTGGGGCGTTCTGAGTGGACAGAATATTCTGCCGAAAGGTTGAGTTTTGCGGCGTATGAAGTGTATCCAGATAGAATAGAAGTAAGTGCGATCGCTACCGATAATCGCGTTTTTGATAAAGGTATTATTCAATTAAAATTAGCTTAGTTAGACTATGAATCAGCCAGATATTCCTGCGGCGATCGCCAATATTATAGAATCATCTCCAACACCGGATGTTCTATTTTCTGAATTGTTACCAGCTGTGGTTGAGTTTTTGCAGTGCGATCGATGTTTTGTATATTTGCACAATCCCCAATTAAATCTTGGTAAAGTTGCCTTTTGTTGGGTTCGCACGCCAGACATACCGACGATTTACAGTGAAAATTGGGAACCGCAACCTCTATCTTTTTCAGATGAAGATCCCATGTTTGCCGCTGCACTGCGTGGCAAACCTTCAATCTTTGTAGAAGATGTGGAAACGGCTGATTCTCAAGTTTTAAATCGCAAATTTGAACAGGAGAACTTTGGGCATCGCGCTTTAATTCATGCCCACATTCAACAGGATGGTCAACTCTGGGGTGTTTTACAACCAAGCATTTTTGGTCATCCCAGAATTTGGAGTGAATACGAACGAGTGGTGATTAATAAGATTGTGGAAAAAATCACACCTTTGACAGTTGATTATGTCAAGTCTGCTTCTAATTAGGTGTTTTTTGCAACCGATTTCTTAGCTGTATTAAATTAAGTTCAGCCAAGTAAAAACTATGAAAGTCAAGCGTTTGAAAATGCAATCCTTCCGTGGAATCAGCGATTTGACACTAGAGTTCGATGAAACCCAGCCAACAGTACTTATTGGTATTAATGGCGTGGGTAAATCGAGTATTCTTGATGGAGAATCGGTATAACATAAACTTAATTCTCGCTAAACAAACATTATATGATTCTTGAGGCTGCAATACTGAATGTGAAACCAGGTTTGGAACCAGATTTTGAAAGTAATTTCAAAAAAGCTGCCAAAATTATTTCTTCTATGAATGGATATTTATCTCATGAATTGCACAGATGCATAGAAGTAGAAGGAAAATATTTATTACTTGTGAGATGGGAAAGCTTAGAATCTCATACTGTAGGATTTCGAGGTTCTGTTGAGTATCAAGAGTGGAAAAAACTTCTACATCATTTTTACGATCCATTTCCCACAGTTGAACATTTTCAAAAAGTTGAAATTTAGATACTAATTACTCAGCCCTGTAATTATTTGGCCAACTCCATAATTTTCTCAAATTGGAAATTATGAGCCAAATCGCTTATAAAGCGTCGCAAGGCAGCATTTTCTAATGGGATTTCCTCAATCAACTCTAAAATTAAGTCATCGCTACATTGAGCTGCGGCATTGTGTATCTTTTTCAACCATTCAGATGACATAGCAGATATCATCGGAGCTAAATCTGTCAGCGTTAATATTAATTCTGCTTTGTCTTGGTTTGGATTTACGCTCTGATAGCTTTGTTCTTGATAAATATATTGAACTTCTAAATATTGTTGCAATTTTTCTAGTAATTCTTCCTCGCGAAAGGGCTTGTTAATAAAATCATCACAACCCGCTTCGATCATTGCCTCTCTTTGTTCCTCGAAGGCATGAGCAGTTAAGGCAATAATTATAGTATGGGTATGGGAAACGAGGCATTGCAAAATATTTTCTCTGCGCTGAATTTCTCTAGTTTTTATAATTTTTGTAGCTTGGTAGCCGTCCATAATCGGCATCCGCATATCCATTAATATGAGGTGTGGTTGCCATTGCTCCCAAAGTGCGATCGCCTCTTGACCATTTGCAGCTTCTTCCACAACAAAACCGATGGAGTCGAGGATTTTAATTAGCACTAAACGGCTATCTGTAGAGTCATCAACTACTAAAATGCGGTATTGATTTTGACCAGGCGCTAAACTGGAAACTCGCCGTCTAGTCTGCTTGACGTTCACTTCACTGGCTGCGCCTAGACCAATTTGAACATCAAAGCTAAATTTACTTCCCTGCCCAATAGCGCTGCTAACACTAATATCTCCCCCCATAAGTTGCACATATTTGCGGCTAATCGCTAAACCCAACCCTGTACCCTGTTGTGATTTTCTTCCAGTTTCAGTTTGCCCAAAAGCTTGAAACAACAAGTTAATTTCTTGTGGAGCTATACCGCAACCAGTGTCTTCGATCTCGAAGTAGAGATGGGCATTGGGCATTGGGCATTGGGCATTGCCAGAAGCAGGAGGTAGGAGGCAGGACGCAGAAGAATGGTTCTTCATTTTGAATGTTGTTAGCCCAGCTAAGCCGTGTCCGCGTTCGCGTAGCGTCTCGTAGAGAGCGTCATTTTGAATTTTGAATTGTTTGTCTCCCTCATCTCCAATGCCCCATGCCCCATGCCCCATTCCCACGCGCAGCAGCACCCTTCCAGCATCAGTAAATTTAATTGCATTTCCCAAGAGGTTGAGCAAAACTTGACGCAGTTTACTTTCGTCGGCTTGAATAACTTGGGGAAGGTCAGATGTATATTCAAATACCAACTCTAATCCTTTGGAAGTGGCGCGGAAACGCAACATTTCTTCGAGGTTCTGCAAAAGGTGAATTAAGTCAAAACTGCTGAGATTCAATGTCATTCTCCCAGCTTCGATTTTAGACATTTCCAGAATGTCGTTTATTAAGTTGAGAAGATGTTCGCCTGCGCGATTGATGATTGCTAGGTTTTGTTGATGTTCGGTAGATAAAGCATCATCGTGGCTCATGAGTTGCGTAAAACCAAGGATGGCGTTGAGTGGGGTACGCAGTTCGTGGCTCATGTTGGCGAGGAATTCACTTTTGGCGCGGTTAGCAGCATCGGCAACGATCGCAGCTTCTTGCAGTGCTTGTGATTGCCTTTGCATTTGTGCCAGCAATTGCGCTTGCTGTAAAGCAACTGCCAACTGATTGCTAATTTGAACTACTATGTTGACTTCTTCTGGTTTCCATTGGCGGAAATCTGAATTTTGATAACTTGCTAGCAACCCCCAAAGCCGATCGCCAGATAAAATCGGAACAATAATGTAAGCCTTTGCCTGAAACCGTTCCAAGAGTTTGATATAAGCAGGATGAAGCCCAGCGTTGTAGATATCTGGGATGCACCTGAAACTTGCACCTTGGGCGTACAGATCTTGGAGGTAAGTATTTTGCGTTTGGTCATTTGACCGATCCAAGATTTTCGTTAGGCAACGGCCATTTTCTATCATCCCTTGTGTCAAATGGGGGTCATTTTTCAGTTCTTCTATCAGCGAAATCCAACCGTCTGCTACTGACTCAGAGATAAATTTGCCGCTCCAGTTGGCATTGAAACGATAGACAGCAACTCGATCGCAATTCAATACTTGCCGTAATTCTTGGGTTGTGGCTGCAAATATAGTCTCTAAATCCAGTGTTTGGCGCATCCTTTGAATCACTTGGGCGATCGCTCTTTCCCGTTCTGCACTCTCACGCAGGGCTTCTTCTGCCAATTTTCTCTCTGTTATATCGGTAATCATACCGATATAACCTTTAATTTCTCCATCTTCTGCAAATTCCGGCAAAGCCTGACAAATTACCCAGACAATTGAGCCATTCTCATGACAAAAGCGATGTTCGTACTTATACTTGCTGCCGGATGTTGTTGCTTGATTCCATGCGATTAACAGTTGCTCTAAATCATCTGGATGCACAGCATTTACCCAACCCATCCCCAAAGATTCTTCAACGGTGCAACCAGTAATTTCACTCCAGCGTTGATTAAAGTATAATATACTACCATTAGTGTTGGTATAAAAAATACAAGCAGGGGAAGCTTCTGCTAAAAGTTGATATCGTTGTCTCCCTTCTTGGACAGCGAATTCTGCCAGTTTGCGATCGCTAATATCTGCCCAATAACCAACGCATTCTATTGGCTCATCAACTTCGTCACGAATTAACCTCATCTTTTCGTAGAACCAGTGATAAGTTCCGTCAGCATGTAACCAGCGATACTCGTAAGAATTGTATTCTTGCTCAACTAGCTTACTAAATTTTCTTGAGACCAATTTAAAATCTTCTGGGTGGACGCGATCTAACCAAAAAGTGGGATTCTCAAGAAATTGTGCGGCTTCGTAGCCAACCATTGCTCTAACATTCTTACTAATAAATGTAGTGCTAAAGTCTCCTGATGTTTTGCTGCTATAAATCACTACAGGACTAGAAGTGAGCAGATACTGTAGGCGTTCGTTTGCTAAACCGAGTTCTTGTTCAACGCGTTTGCGTTCAATTAACCCACCCAACTGAGTAGCAACAGCACTCACCAATAAAAGCAAACGCCGGTCTACTAATACTGCACTACGCTTAAAAAATACTAAAACAGCTAATACCTGGTTACCAGCCAATATGGGAACGCCAAAACCAGCTTTTAATCCGACCTTTGCAGCTTGTAGCGATCGCAAAAAAATCGGCTCTGTTACTTGGGAAACATCTTCTATCCATTCTGGCTCCTGATTCTGCCAAACTCGCCCTGGTAGTCCCGCTCCGAAACCAAATGTAACAGTTTTGCTTTGACGGCAGAATTCTTCTAAGCTGTCTTCTTCTGCATACCAACCCAGACTGTGTTCTAAAACAATGTTATTTTCATTGGGTATCCAAGCCTCGCCAAAATCCCAGCTAATGGTCTGACAAATTAAACGCAAAACCACTCTTAAGGCGTTGTTAACATCACTGGCGCGAGTGATGGCTTGGGTTGTCAACAGCAGCAAACGGCTTTCATTTTCTGCTTGTTTGCGTTCAGTGATATCTTTGGCGGTGCCCAGTACATACCATTGTCCGTCGATGTCGATCATTTCCGCACTAAATAAGGTCGTCCTGATTTCTCCAGAACAAATGCGAAAATCAACTTCGTGGTTGCGAATAGCTTTAGTTTGTCGCAGGGTGTGAGTAACCAAATTATATTCTTCTGGATTCACCCAAATATTCAATTCTTGATCGGTGCGATCGATAACTTGAGAGCGACAATAACCAAAAAACCGACAAAAACTGTCGTTAACTTCGATATAGCGTTTATCAGGAACAGTAATTAAAGCAATGGGGTCAGGAGATGACCGAAAAGCCGATGCTAACTTTTTTTCAGAAGCGCGTCGCGCCGCTTCTGCACGTTGGCGAGAGCGTACTTCCAGTACTAAAGAAACTAAATTACCCAAAGAACGAGCAAAATTTTGGTCTTCTAATGTCCAAGAATGAACGCCACCCACCGCTTCCAGACATAAAACTCCTACTGTTTTTCCCTCCAGCCTGATTGGTGTATCAAGTACGGAAGTGATATTTAATTTTGAGTAAGACGCCGAAAATTCTTTCGTTCTGGGATCGATGTGGGCATTATCAGCGGCAATTATCTGGTCTTGCTGCAAAGCTGCAAAATAAGCTGGATAGTCTGCTGCTGATAAGGAAATTCCTTCGCTATGTCGATTCAGACTCGCCTGAAATAAATCAAAACATTGGATTTTCGTCCTTTTATCGTCATATAGCCAAACACTGGCTCGTTCCACCCCAATATTTTGGGTAGCAGTTTCTGTAATTGCGCTCAACGCTGCTTTTAAGTCACCCTGGTAAAGGGTTTGATTTTGCGCTAATCGCGTTAGTACTAAATTATGAGTGCGGAGCTTAATCGCACTTTCTTCTACTATTCTAAAATTTGTTGTTAAATCTTTGTTAAAGCTAATTTCTGGTAAGATATCTTGTGTTTGCCTCTGGCGAATATTTAACTCAAATTTCAGACGTTGGCGTTCTTGAATCTCTTCTTTTAACTGTTTTTTTAGCCTTTTGATAGTCAGTTGATTTTGTACGCGTAATAACACTTCTTGATTTTTCAATGGTTGAATAATACAATCAAAATCGGAAAAATCATAGACCTTGGCTTTGGCAAATAATTCATCTGAAGCGCCAAAAAAAATTATGGCAATATTTTCGGTTTTTTGGTAATTTTTCAAGTCATGGTAAACTTCATAACCATCCATGTCTGGTAAGATAACATTTAGCAAAATCAAATCGGGAGGAGAAGCGATCGCCTTATCGACCGCTAATTTTCCAGAAAGAAGACTTTGCACTTGATAACCTTGATTTTGAAGGATATCTGATAAAAAATCTAAATTATCTAAGTTATCATCAACTAATAAAATTCTGATTTTTGGAGCATCCATATTAGGGATTAAATTAATTATTAATTAAAAATAATTTTTTAATCAAACTTAATAATAAATCAACAATTAAACGTTAGATAAAAAATATTTATCTCACATAAAAAATAAACAAATCAGCGCTAACTGTACTCAAGAAAAGGACAACGAAGATAAGAATATCTAAGTCGCGCATTTAACGCAGCACATATTTTCGTGTTGGCTGTTGACGGTTGACAGCTAACTATCAACCACCAACAGCATGAGTAAGCGTGCAATTTAAAAGCGTAATAGCTTATTCCGCCACGCATACGATTAAGCGCGTTTATAGCATTTCTCGATAAGCGTGAGGTACAAGGTAGGGGCGCCTTTTGCCCCCAATTTATCGGGGTTGGGGGATCTAAAACCACGGTAAATTAAGCGTTCGAGCTTAAGTTGACACGTATGATAGCTATGCGCCCCTACAAATTTCTGTACTTCATGTGATTGGGAACCGCTATATAACCTTTCTCTATTTTCAGCATAGAACAAGGTAATAAATGACACAATAATAACACGAACATCAATTAAGCCCTACCGCCAGCCAGCAATATCTCATTTTTAATTTAAACACTCATGTAATAAATAACACAACAAATTAAACGAAATTTTGCTTTCCCAGTCCCCAGCGATGCACTGAAGCTCAACGAAGTGTCTCCAGTCCCTATTTTCAAGCTAGATCTGATATACCAATAATACTGGATTGGTTTTAAATTCCGAAATTATAATATTTTTCCGTCAAAAGTAATTTCAATTTTGATTGAGTTTTAAAAATTCACCTATATTCATTAATTTTGGAGCATCTTTACTGACAATTAACGGCAGCTTCCCATCCCATTTTTGTATTGCTTGCCTTTGTAATATTTGTGGAGTTAGACCATCGCGTAATAATCTATGTGCCTCAGCTTCTCCTATTGCTAAATTAACTTGTGCTTCGGCTTCTTTTGTTGCTTTTAATGCAATAAACTCTGCTCTTTTTGCTTCTTGCTCGGCAATTTGTTTTGCCTCTACAGCCTCGCTAAATCTTTCTGAAAACTGGATGTGAACAAGAGAAATATCATCGACTGAAACGTGATAACTATTCAAGCGTGTAGTTAAAGCATCATCTACTTCAGCTTTAACTTCTCCTCGTTTAGTAATTATTTCTTCAGCAGTATACTTTGCCATAACGGCTTTTAATACTTCTTCAACTGCTGGATTAATGATTCGGTCAATAACATTTTGTTCGTCTCCAATCTCTTGGAAAATGGCATTTACTTCCTGAGGAATAATATGCCAATTTAGAGCTACGTCTGTAAAAACATTTTGTAAGTCTTTGGAAGAAGCTTCCGCAGAAATTTCCTGCTTTTGGACTCTCACGCTCAATTTTTTAACAGTATTGTATACAGGAATAATGAAGTGTATTCCTTCTCCTAATATCTGGTTTTGGACTTCGCCAAATTTCATTAAAACGCCACGTTCTCCTGCATTGACAATTATGCAAGGCGTGAGCAAGAGAGTTATCAAGAACAAAAGAGCAGTCAGTTTGCCTGCACGGTTAAAATTTGTATTTTTTGTCATTTGTCTGAAACATTTATGCATCTTGCATCAAGAGGATTTTTCAAATATCCTCTAACCACAGCGCAGAGAACGCAGAGATTTTATAGCCAGAACTAAGATTTTATAAGTTACTTTAACAGGACTAGGTAGCTTTAGTCTATTTAAAATACTGTAATATTATCGAAAAGCCGTAGTATTTGAAAAGCTAAATTTGCCTTTAAATGACTAAACTCATCAACTGTCGATCTAGCCCAATGAGGTAATCTCGACCGTAAGTCCCATTTTCTAAACCTGCGATGAGATGGTTGGGAATGTCTTGGGTAATTTCTTCGCTGCAAGAACCGGCGGCTAGTGCGATGGCTGCCACCGTATCCACATCACCACTAAAAGCTATACAATCTTGTAAAAGTTGGCTCATGCTATCATTTCCCATGACGGCAGTGATGGCTGCTCTGACGCTCATCCAGCCTTTGGATTTTACTTCACCTTGCCAAGGTTTAGACCACTGCCCAGATACATAAGCTTCTAAAAACTTGCCTAATTTGCGTTTTGGCCCCAGCCGATAGATAAAGTAATGCGACATCAAGGCTGCGGCAACAGCGGCGTTGATTCCATCTGGTGTATTGTGAGTAATTGCAGCTTGAATTGTTGCCGCTTCGATGACTTTTTCTGGTGTGGAATAAATACCAATGGGTGCTGCACGCATCGCCGCACCGCTTTTGTCGCTGTCAGGGCGAATTTTTGCGATTAATTCTTCCCCATTTTGGATTTCTAAGAGAAAATTATAGAAGTTTCTTGCATATCCTAGTCTGGGATCGCGTTTAAAAGCTCTAACGAAGCTTTCGGCTAAAACTTCTGGCGTCCACGGTGCTTGAGCAACAATTACTTCAGCAATGGCAATGCTCATTTGGGTGTCATCGGTGTAGTTACCAGGAATGAGTCGAAAACGTGGGTGTTGCACGTATCGACTCAAATCGTTGTTAACGAGCATTTCGTCAGCATATTCAAAGCCTGCACCGTAGGCATCTGCGATTGCTAACTCTAGCAGCATATTGGTACTACACTAAAAATGGACGCGCCAGAAAAAAGCTAGAAATTGATTTAGCGTCTACCGGCTCTCCATCCAGAATAGCTTTTTCTAATTCTTCCGGAGTCAATAATACAGTTTCCATATCCTCGTCTCCATCTTGAGGTGGTGGAGTTTCCAGCTTTTCTAAATCTTGAGCCAGAAAAGCATAAATAATTTCATCAGAATAACCAGGCGCTAGAAAAAATTCTCCTAGTTTTCGCCATTTTTGGGCACTATAGCCAGTTTCTTCCTGAATTTCCCGTTGTACCGTTGCTAAAGGATCTTCATTGTGTTCTAGAGTTCCCGCAGGAAATTCCAATATCCGTCCTTGAATTGCAAAACGATACTGGCGCACGAGTACAAGTTTACCTTCTGGTGTCACAGGCACAGCTAAAGCGCCGCCGGGATGGCGAATACACTCCCATTCTCCTTCTGATTTGTTGGGTAAGCGTAAGCGATTGACTTCAAAATCAAACTTGCGTCCTTTATGAAACAAGCGTTGTTTCAACAGTTGTGGTAATTCTCTACCTAATGGCATAGTAAAAAATCTGAATTATTCAGTAAATAGTTGAAGATTATATGGACAAATATCCAATTTCATTAGCTTAGAAGTTTTAGTTTCATAGCTGAACTAAACAACTTCTATCCCATATCAAGAATGCATTCAAAACTACTGTTGTTGACAAATTCCTGGTTTGATTACCTCGCTATTTTTAGACTAGAGGTTAATGAAGGAAGAAGCTACAGAACTCGTACTTTTTGCAAACTAGATTAAGTGATTAGCTGTGGGAATATATCTATATTTTACAACTTCTGGCTATACAATCCGCAAAGTTTTGCAATAAAGAGCTAAAACTAGCACTGTTGTAAGCTGCCGATAACATTTAACGCAGCACGTTTTTTTGTGTTGGCTGTCAACCGTCAACACTCAATAGCATGAGTAACTGTGCAATTTTAAAGCTAATCGCTGACGTTTATAGGTGGTAATTTTAATTGCCCGCCAATAAATGTACATCTGAACAGTCTACCTCTTTGAGCAGTTCTTTAATGACACGTCCAGAAACTGGTTCTACCCAATCTGGGGCGATTTCCGCAAGTGGTACTAATACAAAAGCGCGATCCCGCATTCCAGGATGAGGGATTTGGAGATTTGGTGTATCCACAATCAAGTCATCAAATAATAACAAATCCAAGTCCAGGGTTCGCGACCCCCACCGTTCTTGACGCACGCGCCCAAATTGCCGTTCGATTTTGAGTAAATTTTCTAATAACTCCTGGGGTAGCATTTCGACTTGCAATGTGACGCAACCGTTTAAGTAGTCTGGTTGTGGCGGCCCCACGGCTTTGGTTTTATACCAATTGGATCTTGCTTCTAAAAAAATGCCTGGGGTTTGAGCTAAAGTTGCGATCGCTGCTTCTAAAATTGCCTGGGAATCTCCCATATTACTACCAAGGGCAATGGCCGTTTTAGCACGCTTTACCGTTTGGCGATCGTTTTGGAATTGTTTTTGCGGATACTCCCCCGCACCATTGCTAAATTTCAAGAGTTTAGATATTCCGAAGACTTTTGAATCTTGCAGTATTTTGCCAAAATCCAATTCATTGAATCGAAAAAACATTATTTTTCAACAATAATTCATAAGTCGGCCGCCAACGCTCACCGATTAGCAATAAATTACCAGTATTTGTGGGATGGGCGTCTCGCCCGCCTGTAACAAAGGGCAGACAAGATCTGCACCCCACAGGAACAATTGGATATTTTTTATATAAGCTTCAATAGACTTCTTGCTTTTATTGGGGAAAAGAGTAAGGGGTAAAGGGGAAAGCGGCTCATAAAAACCCTTTTCCCTTTAACCTTTTCCCTTTTCCCCTCTTGCAAAAGTTATTTTTGCAAGAGGTCTAATATCCCAGCCCTTCGGCTTACCCAGTTACAATTATTTATTGGTATAATAAAATACTTCTTTAGTCTGAGTTTTGAATTCTTCTTAATAGTGAATTAAGTTAATTATTAATAGGATAGTATACTAACACAATGTGGTGCTATAACCCCAAAGCTTATTGATGGTGGTTAAGTAGTTACTACTACTTCGATCGAGGAACTGACGTGGGGAAGCTGACCTCCTGGTTCAAACCAAGACCAACTAATTTGAGTGGCTCTAACAAAGAACCACGATTGCCACCTGGTAATCATCATCGACACGAGGAATCCGCAACAAATGAAAGCTTACCACCAGCACATGTGCCACAGGCGAGGCAGTTACTGAGCAAAATGAAAATTTTACCATCAAGAATGAAGCCCGAACGGGCAACTAGGAATAAACCAATCTATCGTCGGATCTGGTTTTGGGCAGGCCTGGGTGTGGGTGGTGGGATACTTGCCTCGCTCTATGGCGTCAGTGTAATAGATCGCACCTTGCCCGATAAAGCCGAACTCAATGCTGTTGTTAGAGAACAAACACTGACCATCAAAGCTGCGGATGGCACTATATTACAACAACAAGGTGAAGCCACTAGAGAACAGCTAAAGCTAGAGCAAATACCAGATAATTTAAAAAAAGCTTTTATAGCCTCAGAAGATAGAAGATTTCAGCAACACAACGGAATCGATGCTCAAGGCATTCTGAGAGCGGGTTTGAATAATTTGCGATCGCAAGGTGTAGTAGAAGGTGGTAGCACCATCACCCAACAGCTAGCCCGGATTCTGTTTTTGAAACAAGAGCAGACAATCTGGCGCAAACTCAAGGAAATCCGCCTAGCACAAAAAATCGAGTCAGAGTTAACTAAAGATCAAATTCTAGAGCGTTACCTCAACCTGGTTTATTTGGGAGCTGGCGCTTACGGTGTTGCAGATGCCTCCTGGGTATACTTTAGTAAATCCCCAGACCAACTTTCTCTAGCCGAAATGGCTACCATTGCTGGACTAGCTCCTGCACCTAGCTTGTACGCTCCAGACAAGAATCCAACAGCTGCCAAACAGCGGCGGAACTTGGTATTAATGCGGATGCAAGAAGAAAAATTTATTACGCCAGAACAAAGGCAGGCAGCCGCCCAAGAACCGCTAACCCTGAAAACCAGTTTACCCAAGCGACTGCAAGTAGAGTCACCCTACTTTACTACCTACATCCAGAAAGAATTGCCAAAATACGTTCCTGCTGATGTGTTGTCTGGCGGAGGTTTAGTAGTGGAAACTACTCTCAACCCCACTTGGCAAAAAGCAGCAGAAGAAGCGGTTGCTAAAACTTTGCGAAATCAGGGACGCTGGGAGAACTTTAAAGAAGCGGCAATGGTGGCTATCGATCCCCGCAACGGGGAAATCAAGGCAATGGTTGGGGGGAAAGACTTCGGCAAAAACCAGTTTAATCGAGTTACCCAAGCACAGCGGCAACCGGGATCGACATTTAAAGGATTTGTTTACGCCACTGCGATCGCCACCGGTAAAAGCCCCTACGATACTTATGAGGATGCACCCTTTGTCGTAGACGGTTACGAACCGAAAAACTATAGTGAAAGCTTCCGCGGCTCCATGAGCATGAGAGATGCCCTCACCCGTTCTGTTAATATCGTTGCGGTGAAGGTGTTGATTGACGTAGGTTTTAAACCAACGATTAAACTAGCCCATGATATGGGGATTAAATCTGAACTTAAGCCTACTTATTCCCTAGCTCTCGGCTCGAATGAAGTTAATCTACTGGAATTGACCAGCGCCTACGGCAGTTTTGCCACCCAGGGATTGCACGCAGATCCTCATGGTATCACCCGGATAGTTAACCGCCAAGGCAAAGTGATTTGGTCAGCTAATTTCAAATCAAAACGGGTTCTTGATGCTGACAGCGCCGCTATCATGACTTGGATGCTACGCAATGTTGTGGAAGCCGGAACTGGTGGCGCCGCCCAACTAGATAATAGACCAGTTGCTGGCAAGACTGGCACGTCCGACGAAGCCCGCGATTTGTGGTTTATTGGTTACATTCCCCAACTGGTAACAGGGGTCTGGCTAGGTAACGATAATAACCGCCCCACATACGGCAGCAGTAGCAGCGCAGCTTACACCTGGCACGAGTTCATGGAAAAAGCCGTGGAAGGAATGCCTGTAGAAAAGTTTCCCAAACGACCAAAGTTAGAAGGTCGCAAAGGCACCATCAAAGCACAGTCAATCAAGCCCAAACAAGTACTCAATCGCTCTATTTCCTCTGATGACGATGACTCAGAACGGGAAAATTACAGAAATTCTGAAGATAACAGTGGTTCATCCAGGAGGCGCAGAAGCAGGAGGAGATATTCTCAAGAAGAACAGCAATCAACTAGTGACTATACCCCAAGACGGAGAAGACGTTATCGCAGTACTGAAGAATCAAGCTCCAGTAATTCCTCCTCAGAGTCATCTCGTCCGCGGCGGCGCTATAGAAGAGTAGAATCAGATTCTCCTCCACCTCGAAGAACTCGGCGATCTTCATCTCCCGCCAATAGTTCTGGCTCTTCAGATTCTTCATCGTCACAACCATCGTGGCGAGATAGACTCAGACCTTCTCAATAATTGGGAATGGGGCATGGGGCATGGGGCATGGGGAGCAGGGGAGCAGGGGAGAGTTTACAAGTTCTTTCCTCTCCGCCCCTCTGCCCCTCTGCCCCTCTGCCCCTCCGCCCCTCTGCCCCTCTTCCCTCTGCAAGATCGAGTTGCTCAAACTACAGGGGGATGTTAGGTGATACGCTGGTTTTATATTGTCTTAAAAATAGTGTTACCTGACCTTGGAGAACATACCCATGCATTTATTGATGCAAACAGCAGCAGAAGCCGCAGCAAACGCCCCTCATTTTCCCTATGCTTTTACCTTGGTATATGTCGTTGGTTTTATTGCCGCTGTCACCATTGGTTCAATAGCTTGGTACAACTCAAAACGCCCCGCAGGTTGGGAAAGTAAAGAGCGTCCTGATTTTGTGCCTAAGGTTAATAAAGAAGAAACTCCGGGTCTGGGCGAACCGAAGTCATAAACAGTGATGAGAATGAGTGATGAGTGCTGAGTGATGAGTGATGAGTGATGAGTGATGAGTGATGAGTGCTGAGTTAAAAAACTCCTAACTCCCAACTCCCAACTCCCAACTCCCAACTCCCTAACTCATAACTCGAAATTCTCTGTTAGTTTTGAACTTCAACCCAACGGCGGTAAAGTTTTTGAATTTGTTTGAGAAGCTGAGTGTGGGCGGGTTGGGCTGACCCATTCGGCTTTGCTATATCTTGCAATTCGGTCAATAGTCTAGCTTCTTCGATCGCAACATCGCCGTCGCTATAAATTAAGCCACTGATGGCTTCTATCAAATTTTCACATTCTTCCAGGCTAGGGCGATCGCCTAAATACTCCCTAACCCACTCAAAGCACTCTTTTGGCTGTACGGGAACTAACTCGTACAGCCAAGGTTTTATTTCTGGGTCGCTAGCCAAACCTTTTGCTTGAGCTATTTCGCGTAGATATTGCCGTTCTTCTGGTTGAATTCTGCCATCGAGCCAAGCGGCTCCAATCAGGATTTTAACTAAGTTTTTCACATTGGAATTGGTAACCATTGTTGCCTCCTCTGCTAGATTCAGGCTTCCACCAAATCGTACAATCCCAAACAGTAATCATTCGGAATTATTGGTTTTTCTTAAGCGCACCATAAAAAAGCCATCCATGTCCTCTCGATGAGGCCAGAGTTTAAACCAACCTTCAGGCGTAATATGCCCAAAGTCAAGAAAATTAAGGCTCTTGGGAGACTCGATTTGCCAATTCGGTGACTCAGCTAAAAATGCCGCGATCGCTTGTTCATTTTCGGCTGGATGCAGCGTACAGGTGGCATAAACTAATACACCTCCTGGCTTGACAAAAGTAGATGTATGTGATACTAGTTCTTTTTGGAGCATCGAAAGTTCCCGGACAGATTCCGGTGTCTGTCGCCAACGAGCATCAGCATGACGGTGCATAGTTCCCAAGCCAGAACAGGGAGCATCGAGTAATACGCGGTCTGCGGTGTTGTGAAATTGGGTAAAATTGCGGCTATCGCCAGTGCAAATTTGAATAGATTTTAAATTTAGGCGTTGAGAATTTTCTTGGAGTTTGCGAAGACGAGAAGAAGTCCGATCGCAAGCCCAAATTTTTCCTTTATCTTGCATTAACTCAGCGATGTGAGTTGTTTTCCCCCCAGGTGCAGCACAAACATCAATTACCACTTCACCTGGTTGGGGGTCGAGCAAATGACTTACCAATTGGGCGCTGCTATCTTGTACAGTCCACCAACCTTCTTGAAAACCAGGTAATTTTTGAATGGGCCCGGCATTACCGATTAATCGTAACGCTTGAGGCAAATGACGAACCCGTCTCACCAAAACACCAGCAGATTGCAAAGCTGTCTCAACTTCTTCAATTGAGGTGCGAAGTGGGTTAATCCGCAAATCGATTGTTGGTGACTGGTTCATCCATTCACACAGCTGTTCTGTCTCAACCAAACCCAGTTGTTCTAACCAAACTTGAATAATCCAATCAGGAAAACTGTGTAAAATCCCCAGCCGTTGCACTGGGTTTTCTGGGAGTTGTAGCGGGTCAAAATGGGGGGCTGGGGACTGGGGGAGCAACAAAGAATCTTTCCCCTCTGCCCCTCTGCTCCTCTGCTCCTCTGCTCCTCTGCTCCCCTGCCCCTCTGCTTTCCTGAGATACTGGCGTAATAGACCGTTAACAAAACCCGTGAGTCCAGAAAAACCGTTTTCTTTAGCTAATTGGACGGTGGTGTTAACAGCAGCTGAAGCGGGAATACGCTCTTGATAGCGGAGTTGGTATAAGCCTAGATGTAGGATGGTGCGGAGGTCTTTTGGTTGTTGGTGAGATTTCTTTTGGGCGAGTTGGTCAATGAGAGTATCTAGGGTGCGCTGCCTTCTGACACTGCCATAAACTAATTCTGTCACTAGACGGCGATCGCTATCAGCCAAATTAACTTTTTGCAGCACTCTATCTAGGGCAACATCAACATAAGCCCCCTTATGAACATCTCGCAGGGCGATAAAAGCTAGTTGACGAGCATTTGTCATGTAAACACAAATCAGGAGTTACAAAGCTTTTGTATTCTAACTCCTCACTTGGGCGATTTTAGATTTTGGATTTTTTCTTCAATCCAAAATCCAAAATTAAATCGTAAGAATTCAGAATCCAGAATTCAGAGTTGAGAATACTTTGAAACATAAGCTTAATAATTTGGATAAAATTCACAAGCTATCAAAACCTTGTTTTGCCAATCATTCTGTTAGCGCAGCGGGGCGTAGCCCATTCTGAGTCCTGACTCCTGAATTCTTACATTAAATCCCTCTTGTACAGACGCGATTCATCGCGTCTCTTACTATCGAGGCATATGAGGATCTACACTAGCAATTTCAAATTCACATGCTCTAGAAACTACTTCTGCTGGTAATTTACCGAAGGTAATTAATGGTAAAGAATCGGGAGTTGCTATCAACTCTTTTGCTAATAAGAACCCTGTAATTGTCCAAGTTTGATATTTCCTGGCTTGTTTGCCAATTAATCGCCCCTTTTTACCGTCGTAATACTCCGGCCATTCATCATCACACAGCCGTGCTTCGGCAATTTCAATTGCTCTTTGTGCAATATTTGTTCTCTTAGTTTTTATCGCCGCCGCCGTCAGCATCCACATTAAGACTGGCCAACTACCCGCATTATGATAAGACCAAGGTATATTTTTCGGGTCGCATCCAGTGACAATTCTGTACTCTTCATCTTCTAAAGCTGGAAAACAGATTTTCATGGGCATATCTCCCACTAAGTCATCCCATCGTTCTTCAATGAGAGTCATAATTGCTTGTGATTGTTCTTCGGTAGCTAAGTCAGAAACAATTGCCATTAAGTTTCCCACTGCAAAGAAGCGAGTATCTAACTGCGACGGCCCAACATTACCTGCAAGATAACCGCCTTTTTTCGGCAGCCATTTATCTAATTCATAATAGGGAATTGAGTCTGCATATATATTGAATAAATTGACAGCAGTTTTACCATACTCTTCACTTTTGAAGCGATAAATCGTATTCAGGCGATTAATATCTATCCAATAATGTTGGCGAATGTGAGCGCATAAAAGAGGCAAGCGGTTATCAATTGCAATGGCGATATCTTGATTACCTTGACAAATTAGCAGTTCGCGAGCTGCACGCAAGGCCATGTAAAAAAGAACTTGCAACTCTAAAGGATGGCCATAGATACCCATACGGCGGTCAATCATACAAGCGCCATCTGGAACCAATAGCGTTGGGTACATATCAAAACGATTCGCCAAACAAATCTCCATGATTAACCTGATGCCATTTTGGAATTCAGGTTGATGAGCTAGAGAAAAATCTTCGGTGGCGACTACATAAGCACGCAACAAAATAATCCACCACAGACAAGAATCGACTGGTGTAACTCTGGCGATCGCATGTTCGCCAAAGTCTGCTTCTAAATATTCTTGTCCATTTTCAGATAATACTTTAAAGCTAGCTGGTATTAATCCTCTACCTGGCTTATAGGCATCCAAAGCTCTGTCTTTGGGCTGTAACTTTAAGGTTTCTTCTAAGAAATTACGAACAATATCAGCTCTACCTTTAATCAGAAAAATTATAGCCGAAGACACAAAATCTCGAATAAAACATTGGTCATAATTAAGAGCCTCTACAGAGAAATCATAAGCGGCTACCGTACCAATCGGGCGTCCTTGATAGTAGATAATTGACTTTTCCAGCGCCTCCCATCCTTGTGCTACTTCTTTTGAATTTTCACTTGTTTTTATTTCGTTTAACTGCATCGCCAGAATAACTCCATTTAGGTTGTGATTTTGTGGTAGATACATCTTTATTGATTACTTTTGCTATTCTCAGCATCACAAAGACGAATTTTTGAATAGCAAATATAAAGCCAAATCATCAAATAAAAACCAATAAAGCTGCTGATATGTTTGCAACTTTATTAATAGTTAATTTGTTTCTAATCAACTATTCTGTCAGTACATTACGATTGTTGTTCTTCACTGCAAGCACTAATTTAATTTTCAAACAGTGACATAAGATATATTTTTAGATTATTTGCCTTTCCGTTTTTGTACCCGGAATCTTTGCTTTACCAAACAAAAACATATCTTCAGTGCTGTTTAAGGTTTGTGTGAAGTTAAAACTGGTTACAGTATTTTTACTTAATTAGGATTAGTCTTTGACACTAAAAGTCAGATTATTCCCCTATAACATAATAATTTATAACGTTTTGTCATAATATGCAAGACAAATGGTTAAAGAATTTAATATGTCAATACTTCTGGAGGGCTATATATTTTACCCTATTGATAGATGATATAAAGTGCTTGAGGAGGTGGGGGAAAGTAAACAGAACTAAGATTTAAGTCCCCCGCAGAGGGTAGAGAAAGACATGGAAAGATGCGTAGAGATGCTGTTGTTATCTGAATTGAGTTGGTAGCTTATTTATCAAAGTTTGTATAATTTTGAGCATTCAATTGCTTGTGAAACTCTTGATAAGCTTGATTAATTGCTTGCATTGACGCTTTTGCGATCGCACAAGTGTTGACATCAGGATGATACAATCTGGCTAATCGACGATAGGCAAATTTGACAACATTGGCATCATCACTCTGATTTACGCCTAATATTTCCCACCATTCCCCTGATAGTACAGTGTCGAGTTCCAAGTTATTAAAGCTTCGCATATGACTCCAAAATTTGATGCTCCCACCATTACCACCACTTACCAAGGTGCTGCTATCAGAACTGAAACTAACGGGACTACACCCAGAAAGAGTTTGTAGTAATTTTCCAGTATGTAGGTTCCAAAGTTTAATAATACCGTCTTGGCTGGCACTAGCAAGGATTTTACCATTGGGGCTGATGGCAACAGACAAAACTGCTGTTGAGTGTGCAACCAAAGTAGTGATTAATTTTCCAGTATGAAGATTCCAGAGTTTAATTGTGGCGTCTGTGCTACCACTAACAAGAGTTTGACTATCAAGACTAATACTAACTGTATTCACTGCTGCCAAATGCTCAGTTAGAACACAGCGTTGTTGCCAAGTTTTTAAATCCCAAAGTCTGATAGTTTTATCAGTGCTAGCACTTGCAAGAGTTGTGTTGTCGGGACTGATGGCGACAGACAAAACTGCATCTGAGTGTCCATTCAAAGTACGTTTTAATGTTTTTGTGTAACGTCCCCAAATTCTAATAGTTTTATCAGCACTAGCACTAACTAATATTTTGCCGTCAGGGCTATATGCAACTGAATTAACAAAGCCATTATGACTGTAGGGAGAATTTAAATAAAATAATGTGTGGAGAAATTTTTTTGTGTCCATCTGCCAAGTGCTGACTTTGCGGTCAACACTGCCACTTGCAATCTCTTTTCCATCAGGGCTGATAGCAACAGATAAAACTGCTTCTGCTTGTCCAGAAAAAGTGTAAAGCCAGTTTCCTGTCTTTAAGTCCCATAGATTAACTTGTTTGTCATCACTAGCACTAACTAACGTGGTACCATCAGGACTCAGGGCGATCGCATTAACCGCCGCTAAGTGACCCTTGAGCGTGCGTACACATCTCCAAGTTTCAGATAGCTGACTTGTCACAGTTATTGTTTTTGATTCAATATTGGCAGTAGAAGTTTGAGGATTAACAAATTCTGATTCTTTCTTTAATTGAGCTTTAAGTGCTTGTAATTCATCTTCAACTTCCAAAGCAGCAAATTTTTGGTTGAGATCCTCACCACATAAAAATGCTTCTAATTCCGCTACTGCTGCCCAATAGTAGTCCATCTGTAAGACTTTTTCTTCCATTCGCTCAAAAAGCTGTGCTGGAGTTTCCCTAAATTCAGATTCATCTAACAGCTTGGCAATACCATAGGCAGCGAGTCCCACCACTGCACCAACTCCCGCCATCGGTACTGCGCCAATACCAAATGCCAGCCCTACTTTCGGTGCGACTAAACCCATACCACCAACAACGCTATAAACACCAGCACCGCCAACTGCACCAATTCCCATTGCACCAAAAGCAGCAGCATCTCCTTCTGCGATCGCTTTGAATGCACCATAAGCAGCTGCACCAGCCACAGCACCAGCACCAACTACAGGAGTTGTCCCAATACCAACTGCACCAAATCCTCCAGCTAATCCCATCCCACCTACCGCTGCGGAAACACCAGCGCCTGCTATGCTTCCGCCAGCGATGAATGCTGCGCCTGTTTTAGAGTTTTGTGTCACTGGTTTTCGTCGCTAATGGTTGAATTTAAGTTAGTTAAAGTTGAGAATTGGTAAATTTTTGCTGATGCGAAATGAATAGTTGAAACCATTAAATAATGAAAGCCCCTTGGTAAATCCACCGCAGGGCTATTTATAAAATTGGAGGAAAGTTTTACTGTTTATATTTAGCTATTCGCACCCTTGCCACGATTACACTCAAAACACAACGTTTGCAAGTTACTCATATCGTTAGCACCAGCAGCAGCACCTACCGCCCCTGCTATTGCACCTAAAAGATTATTATCGTCTTTATCCATTTATATTTATCGTCTCTACGTTATTCAAAAAGTTTCTTCAAACCGTAAGCTGCCAAGCCTACAACAGCGCCAGCTGCAACAACTGGTGCTGCACCAATAGCAACAGCCGTTCCTCCAACTGCTAAACCCATACCTCCAACTGTTGCAGCTACTCCCGCACCCGCCACTGCTCCACCTGCTGCGAATGTTGCTGCTTCTTGAGCATCCTTTTCCTTATGTTTTTTAGCCATTGCCTTATTTACTTCCACTCACTTTAGTTATTAAAAAACTAACAGAAGCTTTTTCTAAACTGCATTTGTACTTTTACTTAAAACTTTAATTAAGTTTTCCTAAAGCAGAAAAAGTGACAATACTTATATTCACCAAGCTTCTTGATATAAAATTCAAACTGTTATTACAAATCTTCAGGTGTTAATCCTGTCACTTTGGCAATTCTTGCTAACATCCGAGGCCCAATTTCTTCACCATCATGAAAGGCAAACACAAAATCAGGCCAATCATGGCGTGTCAGAATTTTATGGGAACCTGACTGGCGTTTAATCTCCCAACCAATACGCAGCAAAGCAGCTAGGACACGCTTTGCCTTTGTGCTAGACCATTCACTCATCTTGCGGCAAATGAAACACTTACTAGCTCTGGAGTTACTTCCCCATGTTCGAGCTTATCTGCCAAGACACGCAATGCTAATGCTTGAACTCTAGCAACTGCTTCTTCTCGTGTCTGGCCGTAAGTCAGTACACCAGGAAAACCAATCACTTCAGCTAGGAAGCGTCCATCTTCTTCTCGTTCAATCTCTATCGTGAAGTTCATAGCGAGTGAAGGTATTGTAATAAAAGCGATTCCTGAATAAAACAAAAAGTTTATATGACCTCAGTTGATTCTAGCAAGCATAAAAAAGCTAAAGCCCTCAAACCTACTAGCCGTCGCCCTGCTAAAGAACTTTGTAGCGAGTGCGGACTGTGCGACACATACTATATTCATTATGTCAAGGAAGCTTGCGCTTTTCTTAATCAGCAAATAGGCGAACTTGAAGAACAAGCGCATAGGCGATCGCGCAATCTCGACAACCCAGATGAGCTATACTTTGGCGTTCATCAAGATATGATGGCGGCGCGAAAACAGCAACCAATAGAAGGCGCACAATGGACGGGAATTGTTAGCAGCATTGCCATTGAAATGCTCAATCGCGGCTTAGTTGAAGGTGTTGTCTGCGTCCAAAATACCAAAGAAGACCGCTTTCAACCGATGCCCATTATTGCCCGCACCCCAGAAGAAATACTTGCAGCCAGAGTAAATAAACCAACACTTTCGCCTAATCTTTCTGTGTTGGAACAAATAGAAAAATCAGGACTGAAGCGACTATTAGTAATTGGTGTTGGTTGCCAAATTCAAGCATTACGAGCTGTAGAAAAACAACTTGGTTTAGAAAAGTTGTATGTTTTGGGTACGCCTTGCGTAGATAATGTTAACCGCGCTGGACTGCAAAAATTCTTAGAAACTACTAGCCGATCGCCTGACACAGTTGTACATTACGAATTCATGCAAGACTTTCGGGTTCACTTCAAACACGAAGATGGTTCAACAGAAACCGTACCTTTCTTTGGTTTGAAAACAAATAAACTCAAAGATGTCTTTGCCCCATCTTGTATGAGTTGCTTTGATTACGTCAATTCTCTAGCAGATTTAGTCGTCGGCTACATGGGCGCACCATTCGGCTGGCAGTGGATTGTAGTTAGAAATGACACTGGTAAAGAAATGCTGGATTTGGTAAAAGACCAGTTAGATACACAGGCGGTGATGTCTAAAGGAAATCGTAAGGAAGCTGTACAGCAAAGCATTCCCGCTTACGATAAAGGAGTGACTCTGCCGATGTGGGCTGCAAAATTGATGGGTGTGGTGATTGAGAAAATCGGCCCTAAGGGTTTGGAATATGCGCGGTTTTCCATTGATTCGCACTTTACTCGGAATTATTTGTATGTGAAGCGGAATCACCCGGAGAAGTTAGAGGAGCATGTTCCGGAGTATGCTAAGCGTATTGTTGGGCAGTATGAGTTGCCGGAGTAATAGCTCACGCACAGGCGCGGAGGCGCAAAGAGTTTTAGAAGTTATTGACTACGCGGGAGATACCGTCTTTGATGAGTGAGACGTTGAAGTTGATGAGTAATCCAACTCGTTTGTCGGCAAGGCGGAGGTAGGTTAGTAGTTGCTTTTTGTGTACTGGATGAATAGATTCTACTGATTTGAGTTCAACAATTACTTGATTTTCGACTATCAAATCAGCACGAAAGCCTTCCTCTAAAACTACCCCTCCATAAACCACTGGAATCATCACTTGTCTTTGAACCCGTAACTTTCGCTTCCGCAACTCAAAATCCATCACCGTCTCATAAACCGATTCCAGCAAACCAGACCCCAAACTCGTATGAACCATATAAGCCGCATCCACAACCGCCCCCGAAACCTCATTTATCTCATCCTCATTCATCTCTGTGCGCCTCTGCATCTCTGCGTGAGATCGTCCTAACCCATGTTCTTTATATAACCCTCACTCCCCCCTCCCCACAGCATCGATCGCCGCCTCCAAAGCGATCGCCACATGAGTCCAATGTGTCCCCCCTTGACAATAAACCACATACGGCTCGCGCAACGGCCCGTCCGCCGACAATTCCAAAGTACTTCCCTCAATAAACGTCCCCCCAGCCATCACCACTTGGCTCTCATACCCCGGTATTTCATCTGGAATGGGGTCTAAGTAGGAACCGATGGGAGAATACTGTTGTATGGCTTTACAGAAAGCAATTAACTTTTTAGCAGAACCCAGTTTAATTGCCTGAATCACATCTCCACGCGGCGCTAACGGGGGAGGATTCACGGGATAACCGAGTTTATCGAATACATAACCAGTTAAGTATGTCCCTTTCATCGCCTCTCCCACCATCTGGGGCGCGAGAAATAGCCCTTGGAACAACAAACGATTTTGGTCAAAAGTAGCACCGCCATAACTACCAATACCCGGAGCAGTGAGGCGACAAGCAGCGGCTTCCACCAAGTCAGCGCGGCCGGCGACATAACCGCCAGCAACGACAATCGTGCCACCAGGATTTTTTATCAACGACCCCGCCATTAAATCGGCACCTACGGCTGTGGGTTCCTTGGTTTCGATAAATTCGCCATAGCAGTTATCTACAAAACAAATTGTGTTGGGGTTTTGCTGTTTAACTATATGGATGATTTTTTCAATATCGGCAATTGATAAACTCGGACGCCAAGAATAGCCACAAGAGCGCTGAATCGTGACTAAACGAGTTTTGTCAAGCACTGCATGGCTTAAAGCTTCCCAATCCACCCCTCCTTCTGGGGTTAGCTCTAATTGGCGGTATTTTATGCCAAACTCAATAAGGGAACCTTGACCGTGACCCCGCAAACCAATGACTTCTTCAAGCGTATCGTAAGGAGAACCGACTACTGATAACATCTCATCTCCAGGACGGAGTACCCCAAACAACGCACAAGCGATCGCATGAGTTCCCGAAACAAATTGCACTCGCACTGCTGCGGCTTCGGAACCCATAACTTCGGCAAAAACTTTATCTAAAGTTTCTCGCCCTAGATCGTCATGGCCATAACCACTTACACCAGCAAAATGGTGTGCGCCGACACGGTGATTACGAAAGGCATCTAGCACTCGTTTTAGATTATGCTTGACCTGAGTGTCAATACCAGAAAAAATTTCTAACAGTGCGTGTTCTGCTTGCCGCAGCTGTTCCAAGCTGTTCATTAGTTCCTCGTTCACAAAAAATTATAAATATGCCGATTTTCAGATCGCGCAAATTCGGCCGAACAATTCCAATTCAGGTTACTGCATGACAATTGCTACTTCAACTAAACCTCAAATCAACTGGGTTAATACCCTGTTTTTCATTGGTCTGCACATCGGTGCGCTGTTTGCCTTTGTTCCTGGTAACTTTAGCTGGACGGCAGTTGGCGTGGGTTTGTTGCTCTACTGGGTGAGTGGTGGTTTAGGCATTACTCTAGGATTTCACCGTCTCGTTACCCACCGCAGTTTTCAAACTCCCAAGTGGCTAGAGTATCTCCTGGTTTTCTTCGGAACACTCGCTTGTCAAGGAGGCCCAATCGAATGGGTAGGGACGCATCGTATCCATCATTTACACTCAGATACTGAATCCGATCCCCATGATTCTAATAAAGGCTTTTGGTGGAGCCACATGGGTTGGCTGATTCATTTTTGTCCCTCTCAGGCTCAAGTTCCTCGTTTCACCAAAGATATAGCCGAAGACCCAGTTTATCAGTTTTTAGAAAAATATTTCATTTTGCTCCAGATTGCTCTGGGCGTATTGCTTTTGCTTATAGGTGGCTGGCCGTTTGTTATTTGGGGAATTTTTGTTCGCATTGTCTGGGTTTACCACTGCACTTGGTTGGTAAACAGCGCTACTCATAAATTTGGTTATCAAAGCCATGATTCTGGCGATCGCTCAACTAACTGCTGGTGGGTAGCCATACTAGTTTTCGGTGAAGGCTGGCACAATAATCACCATGCTTTTCAATATTCAGCTCGTCACGGGCTGGAATGGTGGGAAATTGATTTAACTTGGATGACAATTCAATTGCTGCAAGCAGTTGGTCTGGCTACTAATGTGAAGCTAGCTCCAACAAAGCAGTAAGTTATTTGTCCTTTGTCATTAGTCATTAGTCATTGGTCATTGTTCTTTACTCAATGCCCAATGCCCCATGCCCAGTGACTAATGACAAAGAATTTTCTGTGCAACCAAGTACGTGCGCCAATTCTAAAATTGCCTTTAAAAATTATTTACGGGTGCGCTTGTATAGGTTAGGTTGCTATAATCCGAGACGCTAATATTAAGCAACTTTACGGCAAGTTATTTTTTGATGACTTGGTGGAGGAGTTTGTTGTATTTCAGGTGTTCATGACTACATCAATAATTAATACCCAGAAACTAAGTGACGAGTCTGCCAATTCTAACTTCAGGCTCAAAGATATTGTCAAAACCCTGCCACGAGAATGTTTTCAGCAAAGCCGTCGCAAGGCTTGGACACAAGTAATACTCAGTGTCTCGGCAGTTGCTTTGGGCTACTACAGTCTGGCGATCGCTCCTTGGTTTCTTTTGCCCCTAGCTTGGGTTTTTACAGGTACCGCTTTAACAGGTTTTTTTGTAATTGGTCATGATTGTGGTCACAGGTCATTTGCCAAACGTCGTTGGGTAAATGATGTGGTAGGCCACTTTTTTATGGCGCCGTTAATTTATCCGTTTCACAGTTGGCGGATTAAGCATAATTATCACCATACTCATACCAACAAGCTCGATGAGGACAATGCTTGGCATCCTATCAGACCAGAAGTGTTTGAAAAGTGGGATAAAACCCGACAGTCTGCTTTTGAATTATTCATTCGCAAACGCTTCTGGTGGGTAGGTTCCATTGGACATTGGGCAGTTGTGCATTTTGATTGGCGGAATTTCAAAACTAAAGACCAATCCAGCATCAAGCTTTCTGTAGCTGTGGTGGTATTATTTGCTGCGATCGCTTTCCCAGCCCTGATTGCCACTACAGGTATCTGGGGATTTGTCAAGTTTTGGTTAGTGCCCTGGTTGGTCTACCACTTTTGGATGAGTACTTTTACCATCGTTCACCACACTGCTTCAGATGTTCCTTTTGTAGGAGCAAACAAGTGGAACGAAGCTCTAGCTCAACTATTTGGTACCATTCATTGCGATTATCCCCGTTGGGTAGAAATCCTCTGCCACGACATCAATGTTCATGTCCCTCATCATATTTCCACCGCCATTCCTTCTTATAATTTGCGGCTAGCTTACAGCAGCATCAAAGAAAATTGGGGGCCTTATCTACATGATGAATGTCAGTTTTCTTGGTCTTTAATGAAGCAGATTACAGACCAATGTCAACTGTACACAACTGATGTCGGCTATAAGACTTTCGACGAATATTACGCAGAACGATAAACCGCTTTGCAAACTTTCTTCACGCTCTTGAACTCCACGAGAGCGTTTATCTTTGCGTGGGTTTTAATACAATCTGGCAATTCTTGACTTATTAAATATTGTTAGGTAAATTGCCAGAACATTTACGCTTGGATGTTACGAGAGTTAGTATTCTGGGCATACTAGTGAAGTAAAAAATCAAAAATAAAAATAAGTCTTGACTTCATCTTTATTTTGGTTTTTTCCTGTTTACTTTTGCTATGTGGGGTAAGATTATCTTGCCTCAAATAAAGTTCCGATTTATCTTCAACAAAAGAATCCAGCCAGTGCAATCAAATATCATCACACTCAACGAGCCTCAGAATCTTGAATTATCTGGGGAGACTACCAAACTGCCTTTTACTCTTCAGGATTTAAAAGCTGCGATCCCCGCTGAATGCTTTCAGCCCAATGCAACAAAATCACTGTTTTACTTTTTTCGCGACATTCTGATTATTAGTCTGCTTTATGCAGTTGCTTATTACCTGGATTCTTGGTTTTTCTTTCCGATTTTTTGGTTAATGCAAGGAACAATGTTTTGGGCTTTGTTTGTAGTCGGACATGACTGCGGACACCAATCTTTTTCTAAGCATAAATGGCTGAATGATTTGATTGGACATCTTTCTCATACACCCATACTTGTTCCTTATCATGGTTGGCGAATCAGCCATAGAACTCACCACAAAAATACCGGCCATCTCGATAATGATGAAAGCTGGTATCCTCTAAACGAATCGGACTATAAGCGAATGCCGCTAGAACAAAAGATAGTCCGATATTATGCTTTTTTATTGGCTTATCCTTTGTACTTATTTAAGCGTTCTCCCAATAAAAAAGGTTCCCACTTTTTACCCAGCAGCCCGCTATTTAAACCCTCAGAAAAATGGGATGTCATCACTAGTACCGTTCTTTGCATTGGTATGGTAGGTTTGCTTGGCTACCTTACCTATCTATGGGGTTGGATGTGGTTGCTTAAGTATTACGCTGCACCTTACATTGTGTTCGTAATTTGGCTTGATTTAGTAACATTTTTGCATCACACTGAACCAGATATTCCCTGGTATCGTGGAGAAGAGTGGACTTTTTTAAAAGGTGCAATTTCCAGTATCGATCGCGATTATGGTTTGATTAATCATATCCATCATGATATTGGCACTCATGTTGCTCACCACATATTCCTTAACATCCCTCATTACAATTTGCTGAAGGCCACTGAGGCAATCAAACCAGTAATGGGTGAGTACTTCCGGAAATCAGAGGAACCAATTTGGAAATCATTATGGAATTCCTGGGCGAACTGCCATTTTGTACCCGATACTGGAAGTAAGGTTTACTACACATCCAACAACAAGCTAGCTAAACCCTAAGCATGAAATTTGCGACTTCTTAAAGAAGTCGCAAATCTTGTATTATCAGTTGTTAATGATTCATGACTACCAATCAAAGATACTTTGTCATTAAAATAAAATTTTATAAAAGGTGCATTTAAAGATTAACGAAATAGCTTAATATAACTTCTATTTTGGAGGCGCTCGCACATTATTATTGCTGCAAACTCTGTTAAAATTTGAGCGTCACAGCTACAAGTAAATCCTAGAGAATAAAATTCAAAACTTTCCTGGCTGTAGGGTGATTAAAATACAGAGGTAAAATAAAAATAGTTCGATGACACCCGACTATACATGATTTAAGGTTATAGGCTTAGAGGAAGATATTTTCTTCCGACTGTTGCAGTTGTATTGGCTAAAGACTAGCATATCTATGTTCAGAGATGATATCTCGTTAAATCAACCTAAAACCAATGAAACACTTTTGCTAAAAGCATTTTAGGCTCTATTAAGGATGAGTTAACTTTATTTGCATCTAGTGACTTCAGTCAATTTCCTGCTAGGGTTATAAATCAGCAGAGACTATACTATAGACAATTTAGCTAATAACCCTTTTCAGATTTAAAATTCAGAGGTATCAATGATTATAACTAATTTTAGCAAACAAAGAAATGAATTAAATGAATCTAAAGTACTCAAAGCTAAACCACACTGGCAAGGGCAAAACTTGAGCGATACTGCTGTCAAAGGTAAAGATACCAAGATGCGAGATACTGCACCTGATACTTCCATTTTGAATACCTTGAATCGCGGTCGAGTTGCCATTTTTATTGATGGCTTAAGCCTATTTCATACAGCTTTACAACTCGGCATAGAAATTGACTACGTTAAATTGCTTTGTCATTTAACCAACGGTTCGAGACTGCTACGTGCTTTTTTCTATACTGGGGTTGATATCACCAATGAGAAGCAACAGGGTTTTTTACTATGGATGCGTCGTAATGGCTATCGTGTAGTAGCAAAAGACCTCGTTGCGTCGCAAGATAATTTTAAAAAATCAAATCTGAACGTAGAAATTGCTGTAGACATGATCACTTTAGCCCCTTACTATGATACAGCGGTTTTAGTCAGCGGCGATGGAGATCTAGCTTATGCTGTGAATGCTGTCAGCAGAATGGGGGTTAGAGTGGAAGTTGTTAGTCTGCAAACAACTACTAGCGAAAGCTTAATTGATGTTGCTGACTGTTTTATTGACATAGATAGCATTAAAGCATACATTCAAAAAGACTCTAATCTTGGCTATACTTACCGAACCACAACAAATTCAAACCTGTAAGTGAGAGGGAGTGGGGAGATAGGGAGATGGGGAGATGGGGAGAAAATTTCACCCTACCACCCCATCTCCCCACCACCTCAATACCCCATGCCCATGCGTCTTTTTAAATCTGCGTATTTTACTCGGCGCTAATTTGGATGGATATTTTAATAGTTGAAGATGAACCAGAAATTGCTCATTTAATTCAACTCTCTTTAGAGAAAGAAGGATTTTTCTGTCGCATTAGCCGCGATGGTATCAATGCTCTACGGATGTTTCAGGAGCAGCCACCCGATTTAATCATTCTAGATTTGATGATTCCTGGTTTGGATGGATTGGAAGTTTGTGCCAGAATTCGCCAAAAACCAGGCGCAAAAGATCCTTATATTTTGATGCTCACCGCCAAAGGCGAGGAAATCGATCGCGTCATTGGTTTATCTACTGGTGCTGATGATTACATGGTGAAGCCCTTTAGCCCCAGAGAGTTAGTAGCTAGAGTACGAGCGCTATTGCGGCGTAGTCTCCGGCAAGGGGGACAACATCAAGTCAATCGTACCCAACACTTTATAGTAGATGTAGATCAGCGCACTGCCAGCCGGCAGATGAATTCCCAGCAACCTGAAATTCTCGACTTAACTACCCTAGAATTTAATTTGCTAACTACCTTTGTCAGCAATCCTGGTCGAGTCTGGAATCGCACCCAACTAATTGATAAACTTTGGGGAGATAACTTTTTTGGTGATGAACGCGTGGTAGATACCCATGTGGCTCGATTGCGAAAAAAGGTTGAGCCTGACCCAGCAAATCCTACTTTTATTAAAACTGTTGTTGGGGTTGGCTATAAATTTGAAGACTCCCCGATGGCGTAAATTTTATGAAGATGGGGCTGAGAGGACGACTATTTTTTTCTCACTTGGTAGTCATGATAGTGGGGGTAGCTAGTCTAGTCATTATCAGCAAAGTTTCTTCTCCCCGATTCTTTGTCTTGCATTTGGAACGACTAGAAAATCGGGGGTTCGATTTAATCGATATTCGCACTGAATTAGTGACAGGATTTGAAATTGCTTGGCAGCGAAGTACTATTTGGTCAGTTTTAGTTGGTAGCAGCGCCGCTGGAGGATTGAGTTACTGGGTGTCCAGAAGGATTATGCTGCGGTTGACTGAGATGGAACAAATCACCCAAAAATTTGCTGCTGGTCAGATGGATGCACGATTACCAACGTATGACATTCCAGAACTTAATAGATTAGGTGCTAGTTTCAACCGGATGGCAGCTAGTTTAGAAGGGGTGGAAGTGCGGCGACGAGAAGTGATTGGCGATATGACCCACGAACTACGGACACCGTTAACAGTTGTGCGCGGTTATTTAGAAGAACTGGCTGATGGAGAAATTGAAGCGTCTCCAGAAATTTATCGACGTTTAGCTAAAGAAACTAGGCGCTTAGAGCGATTGGTGAATGATTTACAAGAACTGTCGAAGGCAGAAGCTGGTTATTTGCCAATTAAGATACAACGGTTAAATCTGCGTCCGTTGTTAGAGTCATTAGTAGAGAAATTTACCGACCAGCTGTTGGAAGATGGGCCGGGTCTGCACTTGGAATGTCCGCCTGTGCTGCCTCCTGTATTGGCAGATATCGATCGCACAGAACAAGTATTGGTTAATCTCCTTGGTAATGCAGTGCGTTACACCAAGGAAGGTTCAATTACTATTCGTACTGAGATTGAAGCATCTAAACTCTGGATTGCAGTCATAGATACAGGTATTGGTATTGCGGCAGAAAATTTGCCCCACGTATTTGAACGCTTCTGGCGAGCCGATCAATCACGCGATCGCCATTCCGGAGGTACTGGTATTGGCTTAACGATTTCCCACCGTTTGATTGAACTACAAGGCGGTGAGATTCAGGTAGAAAGCAAATTGGGAGTTGGCAGTACGTTTCGTTTTTTTCTACCTTTGGCTTAAGGCAAGCAATTTTGGATTTTAGATTTTGGGTTGGCGCCTCAAATTCCCAATCCCAACATTTGCAATACAACAAATTGACATCAGGTAGTCACGTCGGTGTCATACCCAATTGCTAGTTTGAAAGTATCCAAATTCTTGGTTTTTGAAGTGGGTCAAGATTTGGAATTTGTTTTTAATATAACGTTAATTTGGCATTGTGGATCGTATGCCTAATATTGTTCTGGCGGCTTTTTTGGTTAGTTTACTCACCGTATCTGGTTACGCCGCGATCGCCTACCTATTCCCTCAAAATCGTTCTCAGGACTGAGCACGTATCAAAATATTGGTATCTTTGCTCTCTTTTTGTTTTTGATTTTTATACAACTGCTCGTGATTAATATGTCGTCATGGGAAAAGGCATAAGCGATCGCTAAATTTTCTTTTAAAGACTTACGGTTAATTAAGCGTATTAGTTTTAACAATTTACATTTTGTTAAAACTCTTATTACTACACAATCTAGAATAGATAAAAGTCTGACTGACTCTTGAGAAAAGTATGTTATAACATTGTACGGACGATGTTTGGTGAATCTCATATAACTCAAGGAGTACACAGAGTGAATCAGATAGAATTAAGTTTAACTATTGCTTACCTGTTAATGACATGCTATTTTTTGACAAATTGGTTAGTATTTTCCCTACGTCATCCCACTTCTGCTCCAGAAGATAAATTTTTGTCCTTTGTGATGTTTTTGACAACAATTATCTTTTGGCCTTTGATGATTTTCATGTCTTGTTTAGAAATGTTTAATAAAAAGAAAATAGATATTAATAAAATAATTCCTGTGATTTTAACAATATTTGTGTTTAGTATTTCTTATTATCTAAGCTATCTTTAGTATTAGTAACAGAGATTTCGTCCTGATTTACTACGATTAAATTAAAGCATTTCTTAGAGAATTTAATAGTAAAAACTTTATCGGTTTAAACTTACTTGCCCTACCTTTTTAAATCCGAAATTTGAGTATTAAATTTAAACTTTTTCAATTCATTATAGCAAAGCTTTTCTCAAATTAAATTAGTGCGATCGCTTAGGCATTTTCTGGATTTGATAAACTTGGATAAAAATTAAAATGTAATCTAGTTCGCTGAGATATCTTTAATTTAGAAGACGCATTTCGACTTCTCCCAAGGGGAGACGCTACGCCAAGCAAGATCCCGTTCGCCCTTGGCGTTCCCGCAGGGTAGGGTACGCTCAATGCTCGGTAAGCTTATTCTAAGAGGGTTGAGTTTCGACTACGCTCAACTTCCGCGCAGTCGAAACCCGGCGAGATCGAGTTAGGTTTAATTTAGTCCTTCTACTTACCCACTTTTTAAGGCGGTCGCCGCAGGCGGGGGGATCTTATCTGAACTGTATTGGTCTATATTTTTGCTAAAAAGGCAAAAGTAAAACACTTTTGCCTTTTTATCTAGTATTTAATTCAGCTCAAACTCAGCACTCAAAACTGCTAACTATCTTAGCGCCGTCTGCTGCCAAAGCCAGTCGAGCGCCGGGGTGCTGAACTACGCCCACTACCAAAACTACCACTACTAGGAGCAGTTCTAGTCCTAGTAGAGCTACCAGAGCGTCTTAATACGCCGCCGCCATAACCGGAACCAGTTGAGCGACTACCAGTATTTGGACGCGGTGTAGTCCGTACACTTGAACTACCAGGATATGACCTTCTAACCGTCCCTGTAGTGCGGAAAGCAGTGCGATTTCTCTCCACTACGGGTGGTTCGTTATAGCGAGTTCGATAGCTTTGAACTGCTTGGTTATAGTTGCTACCATATCCACCGAAGCCAGCCAGTCCTCCTGGTTGATAAACAGGGGGCACATAGTACTGGGGTCTAAACAATAGACTACCAATGGCTTGACCCGCTAAGTTACCAGCCACAGACGCAGCAAAGGGCGTCCAAAAGCTATTTTCTTGGCGGACTACGACTGTTTCTTGCCTTCCAGTTTGCGGATTAGTTCTGTTCTCAGTAACGTTGTGGACGTAGGCAATTTTAAAATCTTCTGTCAGATATAAAACTGGCTGTCCATTTTGTACCTTTAGATAGCTTTTTTTACCCTGTTTAATTTCGTCATCAGTTAGACGTGCCATTTGTAAATTCTCAGTTACAAAGGTTGGGGGTGTGTTGTTGAGTAAAAACAGGCTGTACTCCCCAGTTGCATCGTCATAGGTAGCTTGTTGTATTTGATACTCACCGTCGCTTAATTTGGTGTTAGTTGAATTTTGACTAACGTTCCTAGCTGGAGGGTTAGCTTGCTCTCCACCCCCACAAGCAACAGTTGTTAGACACAAACTCAGTGCTAAAAAAAAGGCTGTAAATTTACGTACTATCGTCATGATCGTTGCATGATTATCCTATCTCTGAGCTTAACAATTTCTCGGTGCGAGGAGTAAGTAGAGACTACCCAACCAATTACAAAGGAATTAATTCTGGATAATGTTGCAACATCTGATCGCTAGTGAGTTCATCGCCTAACTGTGCTGGTGCAAAATGCACGTAAATTTCCAGTAATTTACGCTGGTAATGCAAATTGATTAAGGCTTTCAAACCTTCCTTTAGCCCCTGAACGTTAGAAAGGTCAGTTTCTAAGTCTGGTACTTCTCCTTCATAAGCGACTGTAATCATCACAACAACGTTGCGAGTTACGGGTACAGATAAAGGTTCATCAAACCCAGAGGCAGAACTTCCATCTGGTTGGCTGAGAAATCTTTGGGCAGAATCAGTAAATAATTCATCTACATACCCTGCTGCTTCACCTTCGTCCCAAAATATGTCACCTTGATTGGAAGCTGAAAGCCAATACTCATCATATCGCAGTAGAGTCTCGCAGATTTCTACCAATCCTTCTCCCAAAACTTCTAACTCGCCATCAGCATCGATCGCATCGCGGGCACTACTATTTAATACTCCCAACACTGGCGCTACTTCACCTCCCCCTAAATGTAAAAATAGGCGAAAGACCACATAGCGAGTTCGACCAATCATTCTATTAAATGAGTCGCGCATTTTTCCCTCCAGAATTTTATCATCAGTCAATTGGTCATTGGTCATTAGTCATTGGTCATTGGTCATTAGTTATTAGTTATTAGTCATTAGTCATTGGTCGCTTGCTCGAATAACTAATACTTAATATTCAATGCCCTATGCCCCATGCCCTATGCCCCATGCCCTATGTTCAATGACTAATATAGTGAAACCCTTTAACAAAATCTATAACCATGTTTGATGAAGGTAATATATATTTTGTTGATTCACTAGATTTTTCGTCATAAATTGAACTATTGATAGAAGACCGATTAATAAATCTTTTACCAAAGTTTGGATTGTCATGTACTATCAAAGTTTGGGCGCTAGAATTTGTTAAAATTATTTGACTTGGAGCTTTACAAAAATTTAACTTAGCAGCTACTTCAAGATTTTTTTTGATTTCTTTGATTGTTGCAGCTTTACTTATAGCTTGTTCTAAAAGTATATTTAATTGTTTTACCATATCTGGAGATTTAAAATCTTTTAAATCTGGGTTTGCTACAACTTCAGTATTAATCATTTCCACCATCTGGGAAATATTCTTTTGGGTAGATACCGCATCTAGAAATGGAAGGATTGCAATATAAGCGGTGGGGAATAATGCTTCGTCGCTATCTACACGGAAGGTGAAAATAGTGCGGCGGCGACCACTTTCCATACTTGGGGGTTGTTTTAGTCCCCGGTATTCTTGAGCAATTTGGTAGTAGGCTCCAGCAAGGGCAAAGTTAGCTTCGTGTTCTAGGGCTGCATCAATAATAATCCGAATTGTTGGGGGCGTTTCATTAAAAAAATCTCGTGAATCGTCGGAATGAAATTTTTGGATAATTGAGCGATCGCCTGTGGGGCTGAGGTCTACCCATTCACAAGTCATACCTTCGGTTTTTAAACCAAATCTAGAAGTAGCATAAAGTTTTGCACCGGTTAAAGTTGCTCCGGTTAAGTCAGCACCAATCCATTCCGCCCTAATTAATTTTGCTTGAGTTAAATTCGCGTGTACTAAACTCGTATTCGTTAAATTGGCATTGCTTAAATCTGCACCAATTAAATTTGCACCGCTCAATTTTGCCCCGCTCAAATCTGCCCACCTCAGGTTCGCCCCGCTCAAATCCGCCCACCTCAGGTTTGCCCCGCTCAAATCTGCACCGCTGAGGTTAGCATGGCTAAGATTTGCCTGTCTGAGTTCAGCATCTCGCAAATTCGCGCCGGTGATGTCACAACGACTCACATCGGCGGCGTTTAAGTTAGCGGTTTCTAAGTTGGCTCCTGTGAGGGAAGCGCCTCTCAACACAGCCTCGCCCAAGTTAGCGTTACGGAGATTCGCTTGGCGCAGAGTCCCCTCTCGCAGATCGGCGCTGGTGAGGTTAGCCTGGGACAAGTCAGCACGACTGAGATCGGCGCGAATTAATTCGGCACGGATGAGGGAAGCTCCTCTAAGTTGAGCGCGGCTGAGATCTGCTCTAATCAAATTAGCTACATTGAGACTGGCGTTGTTGAGGACGGCGCTGCATAGATTCACACCACTCAATCTTGCTACATTCAACTTGGCATTGCTCAAGTTAGCTTCGCTGAGATTGGCACCGCTCAAGTTAACAATACTCAAATTAGCATCGCTCAGATTCACGCCACTGAGTTTAGCCCCACTCAGATTGGCTTCAGACAGTTCAATACCACCAAAGTTTAAGACTCCTACCGCGTACTGTTCCAGCAATTCCTCTACATTCATCGATGCTACCTCTGGGATGCCAAATTTATATAGTTGTAAAGTCGGAAAAAATAAAATGTCAAAATTTAAAGAATGAATATTGGGATTTTAGGACTGGGACTAATTGGCGGATCTTTGGGTTTTGATTTGCGATCGCAAGGACATCACATTTTAGGTGTGAGTCGCCGCGAATCCACCTGCCAAAAGGCAGTTGCCATTGGCAGTGTCGATCGCGCGTCAGTTGATTTGAGCCTCTTAAGTGCCGCAGAAGTTGTATTTATTTGTACGCCCTTAGCGCTTATTGTGCCCCAATTGACACAATTAATCCCTTATTTGTCTCCTACTACAGTTGTGACTGATGTAGGTTCAGCCAAAGCACAAATAGTCGAAGCGATCTTTCCGCTTTGGGAGAATTTTATCGGGGGTCATCCAATGGCGGGAACAACAGACAGTGGCATAGAAGCCGCACAACGGAATTTATTTGCCCATAAACCTTATGTACTTACACCCCTTACCACAACACCAACCACTGCAATTACAATTGTCGAAGAAATAGTGCGATCGCTGGGGGCGAATATCTACCATTGTCAACCAGAACAACATGACCGCGCTGTGAGTTGGATTTCTCATTTACCTGTGATGGTTAGTTCCTCGTTAATTGCTGCTTGTTTGAGTGAAACCGATCCAGAGGTTCTGCAATTAGCCCAAAACCTAGCTAGTTCGGGTTTTCGGGATACCAGCCGTGTGGGTGGCGGGAATCCAGAGTTGGGGATTATGATGGCGCGGTATAATCGTCAAGCATTGCTGCGATCCCTGCACCAGTATCGCCACAATCTCGATGAGTTGACTAACTTAATTGAGCAGGAAAATTGGGCAGTTTTAGAGTCAAAGTTGAAATCAACACAACAGGCACGACCTAATTTTGTTGAGTAGTGGTAATAGAGTACGTTACGCTATTAATAACGCACTCATTACTACATTTAGTAAAATTATTGCTGATTTGTTGTGAATGCTTTTTCAGTAGTTGATGAATTCTATGAGAAGGAGTCAGAAGACAGAATTGGTAAATTTAAATCCCAAGCTGAATTCTGGCTCCTGAATTCTGAATTCTTCTTCGGTAAATTTATCAAAATAAACAATGGTAGAACGCCCAATCAAAAAATCAGAACGTCAGGCCCAAGCAAATACTGACAACAATTTGGAAAAATTGGATTCCACACCTCCTGTTGAATCCAACCCCAAAAGCTCAAAACCCGATCGCAATCGCTCGTCTGGTAAAGGGAAAAAAGGATCGTTTGCGGATGAAAATAGGCCACCTGTTAATCCTGCATTAATGCGCGGCCCAAAACCCGTTAAACCTCCAGCTAAAGTCCAAAAAGAAGTGGAAACCGAATCTGAGCCTATCTCAGAGGAATCTGAAAGTTAAGCTTTTGTCCACTCCTCGCCAAAAGAAAGGTAGTTATCTTGAAAGCAAAAGGTAGCTATGTTTCTAAGTTTTTAAACGTGGAAACATAACTACCTAATTAATAGTTATAATCCAGGAGATACAATATAGTAATACTCTTTTAATTTTGAAATTTTCTCCAAAAACTAAAAACGCGATTAATCGTGCCTGTACGCGAATATAAAATCAGCTTCTTAGACATACATAATTTATTTTTTTAAGCAATCAATAATAGTTGAAAAAATGGTTGTGAGTGATGAATTAACTAAAATTCGATTTAGCAATTTATTAATAATATAAAAGTTTAATTTATAAATTATTTTTTAGCATTACTGGCGATGATTAAAAATTATGTTAAATCGATTAAAGAACGTACTGAGACATATTTGCTAATAGCGATCGCCTTTATCATAGTCATAGTTTTAGAATACATAACACCGCCTGAGTACGTATTCGGCTACCTCTACACAGCAACTATTTTATTAGCAGATTCGAGATTAAATCGACGAGCAGTACTTGGTGTGACTCTTGCGGCAACAGGATTAACATTATTAAATTTGTTTGTCCCAGGAAGAGAAATCATTAATCTTCCAACCTTGGCAAATAGGTTAATTGCAGTATTAGCGTTAGTGGTAACTGCAACTTTAAGCGAACGCAACCGTCGCAATGAAGAAGCGATCGCTCATACTCAAGCACAACTACGCTCCCAAGAACAACTAGCTGCAATGCGTGAAGATTTTATCTCTACCCTCACTCATGACTTGAAAACTCCTCTACTTGGAGCAATTGAAACGCTGCAATATTTTCAAAACGAGCAATTTGGTGAAGTCACCCCAATGCAAGCAAAAGTCTTGCAAACAATGGCTCGTAGTCATCGCAGTACGCTGCAATTAGTCCAAACTCTTTTAGATGTTTATCGCAACGATGCCGAAGGGCTGAAACTACAGAGATCGCCTATCAACTTAGTAACTGTGGCAGAAGAAGTAATAGCGACTCTGATGGAATTAGCAAAAACACGCCAGGTTTATATTTCTCTGCACTATGGCGAATCAGATTTTCGCAGCTTTGTTTGGGTAAACGGTGATTCATTGCAACTGGGGCGAGTTTTTACCAATCTATTGAGTAATGGCATTAACCATACTCCCCGTGGCGGTAAAGTGGAAGTAGTATTTGAAAGTTATTCTAGCGAGCAAGTGGTAAAAATACTCGACACAGGTTCCGGCTTTACCGAAGAAGAGTTACCCCACTTATTTGAGAGATTTTATCAAGGAGATAGCGATCGCCACGTCTCTGGATCGGGACTAGGGCTTTATTTAACCAGACAAATTATTACAGCTCATGGAGGTACAATTTGGGCAGAGAATCGCTTACTACGAGGCGCTGTGTTTGGTTTCCGACTCCCTGCTTGTCCGCCGCCGAGTTGACGGGCAAAGGGGGCAGGGGGGCAGGGGAGGCAGGGGGAGCAGGGGAAAAGGTTAAAGGGAAAAGGGAAAAGGAATAAATTTAATCTTTCCCCTTTTCCCCTTACCCCTTTCCCCACGATCCATGCCCAATGACCAATGACAAATGACAAATGACAAAAATCTTACTTGTTGAAGATGATGAATTATTTCGGCTTGGTTTGCGGATGCGGTTGCAACAAGAAGCTAGTTTGGAGATTGTTGCAGAGGCAGAAGACGGAGAACAAGCTGTAGAATTAGCCAATCAATATCCTCTGGATTTGGTTTTGCTGGATATTGGTTTACCGGGAATTGGCGGGATTGAAGCCTGCCGTCAAATCAAGCAGAACCACCCAACTTTGCCCATTCTCGTTTTAACCTCTCGTTCGGAAAAACCTCTTGTTTCGCGGTTAATTGCTGCCGGGGCACAAGGCTACTGCCTTAAAGGTATTCCCGCTGAGTCTCTGATTTTAGCAGTGCGATCGGTTGCAGCAGGGGCTTCTTGGTGGGATCAAACGGCAACAACAGAAATTAGGGCAGCTTTTGAGGGTAATTCTACGACGATGCCACCCACAAAAACTGAAGAAACTATAGAAAATCCCTTAACAAAGCGCGAACAAGAAATTTTAGCACTGGTAGCAGCTGGCAAAAGCAATCAAGAAATTGCGGAAATTCTCTACATTGCCCCTGGTACAGTCCGGGTTCATGTCCATGCAATTTTACAGAAATTAGAAGTACGCGATCGCACTCAAGCCGCAGTCTTAGCTATCCAAAAAGGATTGGTAGCACCAGAATTATTAATCAAATAGTAAAAATATGTAAATAGTATCTTGATATTAGTCAGCCATTTTGACTTCTGGCGAAACTTTGGAAATTATTTGCTTCTGTATCACATACGATTGAAAATTTGAAGCTTAGAAGATATTTTTTATCAATCTTTATGGCGTTGTGAATGTAGCGATCGCTAAATCAATCGGGTTTCTCAGTTTTTTGCCAAGAAAATCGCATCATCTGGCTCCTTCAGATTTACTTCATAAATCAATTGCAAATTTAAACTTTTAGTATAGCTGAATTATTACAGTATTAATACAGTAGTACGTTTGATATTTTTAGCATAATTTTGTACTGAATTATCATATTATTTTTGTGTTTTTCTTCAAAAAATGAGGTTCTAATTACTCATTTACGTTAGGCACGGAAGCGTATATCTAAGTATTAGCTTCCTATTTAGTGCTGTATTTATAAAATCATCGATTCGAGTTAACAGTTACAAGTTGCCAAATTTTATTTACTAACAATAATCAAAGTGCAACTGCAAGAAAACAAAGCTTCTTATACCTAACCTAATTTTGTAGAGGAATTGTAAATGCCAACTAATACAGCGCCAACATTGGACAACACAGGCAATCCCACATTGGCTGCTATTACTCAAGATATAACGGATGCCGACAATCTTGGCACTCTAGTTTCTGACATCATTGCCACAGGTGCAGGTGGCAATCCCATTACAGATGTAGATACAGGTGCAGTGAAAGGAATTGCCGTCATTGGCGTAGATAATATCAACGGCACTTGGCAATACTCTATAAATGGCGGTAACAATTGGCTTAATTTTGCTGTATCTGACACTTCTGCAACCTTGCTTAGAGATACAGAAAAAGTTCGTTTTGTCCCTAAACCTGGCTATAACGGTACGGCTAATATCACCTTCCGCGCTTGGGATACTTCAGACGGTCTAACCAGTGGCACTACTGGCGTAAACTCTGGTGTTGGTGGTGGCACAACAGCCTACAGTACTGCTACGGAGACTGCTAGTATTTCAATTTTACCTCTTGTAGGATTAAGCCCCTATTCCATCGTTGTCGGCGACTTTAACAAAGATGGAAATACGGATTTAGTAACCGCAAACAAGTCTTCTCAAACTGTTTCGGTACTTTTGGGGAAGGGTGATGGTAGTTTTAAGCCTGCTAGTAACTTTAGTACGGTTGGGTTCAATGGATTAAGTCCCTATTCTCTCGCTGTAGCCGACTTCAACAAAGACGGCAAATTAGATTTGGTAACGGCAAACAATACTTCAAATAACATTTCCGTGTTGTTGGGTAAAGGTGATGGCACCTTTCAGACTGCTGTCAATTTTGGTTTAGGGTCGGGGTCAGGCCCAGTATCTGTTGCAGTCAAAGATTTTAACGGGGATGGAAAATCTGACATAGTAACGGTAAACAATGCCTCTCAAAATATTTCAGTGCTGTTGGGAGATGGTACTGGTAGTTTTGCAACTGCCAAAAATTTTAAAGTCCCTAGCCGTCCGACTTCTGTTAGTGTAGGTGACTTCAACAAGGATGGTAAATCTGACTTAGCGGTAACGAGTTCTTACTTCAATAACGTCTCAATACTCTTGGGAAATGGTGACGGCACTTTTAACTCAGCCACTCAATTTGATGTGGGAACAAATCCTAATTCTGTCATCGTAGGCGACTTCAATAAAGACAGCAAATTAGATTTGGCAGTGGCGAATTCAGGCTCTAATAATGTCTCCGTGCTGTTAGGCAATGGTAGTGGGGGGTTTGGGGTTGCCACCAACTTTAATGTGGGATTAAATCCTGTATCGGTGACAGCGGTCGATTTTAATCAAGACGGTAACTCTGACCTAGCAGTGGCGAATGCAGACTCCAACACAGTTTCAGTGCTGCTGGGAAATGGCACCGGTGGCTTTGGAAATGCCACTAACTTTAACGTAGGGACAACACCTTATTCTGTCACTGCAAGCGACTTCGACAAAGATGGTAAATCTGATTTGGCAGTGGCAAATAGCCAATCTAAAAATGTCTCATTGCTATTTAATAATCTCAATAATTCCAATAATCCCGTTATCCCTATATCGGCACTCATCAACGAAATTTTGTTCGATCCCCCAAGTACAGATAGCCCCAGAGAATACATCGAACTGCGTGGTACTCCCGGCACGACCATACCAGTTGGAACTTATTTAGTTGGTATTGAGGGTAATTCCAATTCTAATCCTGGTAATGTTCAAGATATTTTTGATTTGTCTGGTAAGCAGTTTGGTAGCAATGGGTTGCTGGTTCTTCTGCAAAAAGGTAATACTTATGCAGTCAACCCAAATGCAAATGTAGTAAGTAATACTGGAACTGGAGCCGGATGGGGAACTGGAACTTCAAGTTCAATCGGTCACATTGGCCAGGGAAACGCAACTGATATCGAAAATGGGTCTGTTAGCTTTTTGTTGATTCAAACTGGTACTGCACCCACTTTGGCCAATGATATTGACTCAAATAATGATGGTATTGCTGATGGTAGTACTTACTTAAATTGGAGTGTACTGGATTCAGTTTCGGTTTTAGATGGGACATCTACTACAGACAGAGCTTATGGGTCGATTGTATTTAGAAAAGGTTCTACCAGCGGTTCAGTTCCAACGAATGCCACAGTTGTTAATACCTCGTTTACCCCTGGATATGTAGGACGTTCGGGTGACACCACAGGTTCAACAGCCTCGGATTGGGTAGGAAGTGTAATTGCTGGGACAGCGCCAAATTTTACATTAGGTATTGCTGCTAACACCTCACCTGGAAGCTTTGCCGAACAACCATTGAATCACATTGGTGATATTAACTTTATTCCTAGTGCCGATCTTAATTACACAATTTCAACTGCTACACCAACTGTAATTGAGGGTAATAGTGGTAGCAAAACTGTTAGTTTCACGGTAACTCGCAGTGGTAATACTGCCATTGCCACGACTGTAAATTATGCTCTTGATGGTACAGCAACCTTTAACAGCGATTACAACACCATTAAAATTGGAGCTACAACAGCTACTACATCCGGGACTTTAAAATTTGCCGCAGGGGAAACAACAAAGACTATTTCACTCAACGTTCTGGGTGAGAAGGTGGCTGAAGCTGATGAAACCATTAATCTGAACCTGAGTTACCCCAACCAAACAGCAGCGATCGCTCCTAGTACAATTACCGTAGTTGATGATGACAACATACCCACTATCTCCATCGTAGATAAAAGCGGTAGCGAAAATAGTGGTAATTTTGTTTTCACCGTCAAACTCTCCAACCCCAGCAGTGATATCATCACAGTTAATTACAATACCAGCAATAATACTGCGATCGCTGGAGTTGATTACACCCCTGTCACAGGAACGGTGACTTTCAATCCTGGAATTACGACTCAGACAATCACCGTACCAATTCTTGACGATTTCGTTGCCGAAAGCAGTGAGAGCTTTTTTGTCAATCTCACAAACCCTACCAATGCTACTATTTCTGATAACCAAGCTAATGGTAATATTACTGACAATGATACAGCAGGTTTCACGATCTCTGCTACCAATGGACTAGTAACTACCGAAGCCGGTGGCACAGCTAATTTCAGTATTCAACTTACTAGTCAACCCACTGCTGATGTCACCTTCAATTTGAGTAGTTCCAAAATCAGTGAAGGCACTGTCTCAGTTTCTAGCGTCACATTTACCGCAGCTAACTGGAATACCCCTCAAACAGTCACAGTTACAGGTGTTGATGATAGTGTTGCAGACGATAATATTGCTTACCAAATCATTACTAGTGCAGCAATTAGTAGTGATGTTAAATATAACAATCTCAATCCTAGCGATATAGATGTCGTTAACATTCAAAATGGCAATCAAGTTAATAGTATTATCACAGGTTCATCCAAAGGTGATACCTCATTGCAGGGAACTAGCTCAGACGATCTGATTTTTGGCTTTGCTGGTAATGATGTAATTGTGGGTGGGTTAGGAAACGATCGACTTTACGGCGGTGTAGGTAGTGATAATCTCACAGGCGGTGCAGGTAATGATATCTTTGTGCTTGCTAAGGGTGAAGGTACAGATACGATCAAAGACTTCAATACTAGTGAAGATTTGATTGCCTTATCAGGTGGTTTAACCTACTCTGGTTTGTCTATTACTCAAAGTGGCAGCAATACCTTAATTAAGGATATTTCTAATAACCAAAATCTTGCTTCTTTAACTGGAATTACGGCATCAACTTTAAATGCTAGTAATTTCATTGTTTACTAACAATATCCGGTTGATCTCAATAAATCGGGTTAGTAAATTTTTGCTCCCAACACATAGTAGGCAACAGGCTTAAAATTCTCTTAGTGTGGGAGTTTTACGATTGATTTATGTCCTAATCTAGCTGGCAACTGCTATACCTTCACAATTTTTTAGGTTTGGTTGAGCGTATCTTTCCAGAGAAACAATCTACGCATAACATCCGCTAGCCAAGCGAAACTCGATTCTGATAACAATTTTTTTCAATCTATATAGTGCGATGAATGTTGCGATCGCTCATAGTCGAAAGATTGCCACAATCAGAAATGATGAGAACCAAGCCTTTTATTTTTAGCACATTAATACCATTTTCAGGACATCTTGTTTATTTACGTAAAAATACTGTCGTAATTACGATATTTTTAGCATAATTTTGTACTGAGTTACGATCTTAAACTTTTTTGTTGTACCTCAATAAAAAGAGGTTAAACTGCCCATTTTATTTACCTATGAAAACGTATGTCTAAGCATTTATTTCTTATATAAGGGCAAGTGTTTTAATAGATAATCCTGATATCCTGCTCTATGAACGCTAGCCATTTTATAATTCACTAATACAGCCCAGCGTTAATAGAACAACTATACCCGGTTTATCTAGATAAATCGGGTTTCTTAATTGTTGATTAACAGAAAATTGCTTGAAGAATAATTAAAAATTTAGGCATCAGACAATCACAAAACTTATGCAATTTTAATCAGCTTTACCACAGCTTATATCAATATTTAAATTAATGAATGACAAATAAGTTTGTAATTCAAGTTTCTGATAAATATCTAAATCAACCAAAAGCTTTATAAAAGGAGAAAAATTATGACTAAACAACCAAAAAATAGCCATATGGAAAACCAAAATAATTTTGTTAAACACTTACTAGAAGCAAGCAGAAATATTGTTTTTATAGATACAGCAGTTATTGATTACCAAAGCTTGATAGCTGGGATAGCACTTGGTAGTGAAGTTGTTATCCTTGACCCCAATAAAGATGGTTTAACACAAATTAGCGAGTTTCTTGCAGGATGTAAATCTAACTCAGTTCAATCGATTCATATTGTCTCCCACGGCAGTGAGGGGAGTTTGCAATTGGGATCGACTTACCTTAGCCTCAGCAACCTCAATAGCTATGCAAATCAGTTACGAAAGTGGGGCAGTGTTTTAACTGATAAAGCTGACATCCTACTTTATGGGTGTGATGTAGCCAGCGGTTCGGGCATGGAATTTGTGCAGGTTCTTAGCCGAATTACTGGGACAGATGTTGCCGCTTCCACTAATAAAACAGGAAGTGCAGCTTTAGGTGGCGACTGGAATTTTGAGGTGCAGACAGGGAAAATCGAAACTTCTCTGGCATTTCAACCTGAAGTCATACAAGCTTACCAGTCTATTTTGCCTGCTAGTTTTACTGGTACATACTCTCAAAACTTTAACTCATTATTAAGTTCTGGAACATCGATTTCTTGGGTTGATGATTCAACCATTTCCGGCTGGTATACCACAAGAACAAGTTACAACCCTGGTACTGGCACTAATAATACGGGTGGATTGTACAGTTTTGGTAATACTGTCAGCGATCGGGCGCTTGGTTCTGTCGCTTCTGGTACTACAGGAACTATTTATTATGGGTTGCGCCTCCAAAACAACACAGGTTCATCAATTACTCAGTTGCAAGTAGGTTACACAGGAGAACAATGGCGTAATGGCGGTAATACATCGCCGCAACAGTTGAAATTTAGTTATCAAACTGGGTCAACTCTCACAAGTTTAACAACAGGAACATGGACGCCTGTCACATTGCTAAATTTCACCAGTCCAATTGCAACTACAACCACAGCTGCCTTAAATGGCAATCAAAGCGCCAATCGAGTTGTCATTACACCTCTAACAATTACCCTAGCTACCCCAATAGCTGACGGTGAAGAGATTATATTGCGTTGGGAAGACATAGATGATAGCAACAACGATCATGGTTTAGCGATCGACGATGTATCTGTCAAAGTAGATAACACCACCTATACAGTAACTAACACTAATGACAGCGGTGCTGGCTCTTTAAGACAAGCTATTATCAATGCCAATAACGATCCAGGGATTGAGACAATCGTCTTTGATGTGACTGGGATATTCGGTGATGCTACCCCCGATACCATTACCTTGACTTCTGGGGAGTTGAATATTACTCAAGGAGTGATAATTCAAGGAACTGGGGCTAATAAACTTACCATTAGTGGTAACAATACTTCTCGGATTTTTAATGCTAGTGCGTCCCTTACTATTGATGGATTGAAGATAACTGGAGGAAATGCAGGAAGTAACAACGGTGGGGGCATCTACAGCACCAGTAGTGTCACACTCAGCAATAGCATCATTTCCAACAACAGTGCGAACATCGGCGGCGGCATCTATAGCACCAGTAGTGTCACACTCAGCAATAGTACTCTTTCTAGCAACACAGCAAACACTAACGGCGGCGCCATCTACAGCAGCAATATCACAGTTAGCGATAGTACTCTTTCTGGCAACACAGCAAACACTAACGGCGGCGGCATTTACAGCACTAGTAATGTCAGCTTAAGCAATAGCACTATTTCTAGCAATACTGCGATCGGTAACGGTGGTGGCATTCACAGCACCAATGCCACAATCAGCAATAGCACTATTTTTGGCAATACTGCTGATAGTGATAATAATAATACAGGTAATGGTGGTGGGATTTATAGATCTAGCGGTACCGTGAACATCAGCAATAGCATTATTGCTGGCAATATTGACTCAGGTAATCAAGGAGCTGATGTCTATGGTAACAGCTTAAATGGTAATGCTTACAACCTAATTGGCAAAATTGCTGGTAAATTATCCGGGACTTTGGGCACAGGTACAGATATCATTAATCCCAACCCTGGACTTAAACCGCTAGGAAATTATGGTGGTTCTACACAAACTCACGCCCTAAACTCTAACAGTCCTGCCAGGAATGCTGGCAATCCCACTTATAGCGGGGGCTTAACTACCGACCAACGGGGCACAGGCTTTAACCGTATTGAAAGTGGCAGACTTGACATTGGAGCATTTGAATATATGCTTCCCAAAGTTAGCTTTGGTGCTGCTACGTACAATACAACAGAAGATAGTGCTGCCACTATAGTAAGTATTGCTGTTACCTTAGATGCTTCTCCTGAAACGACTGTTACAGTTCCTATTGTTATTAAAAGTAGTAGCACGGCTAGTAATGGCAACGATTACAGTTTTTCCCCTACTACTATCTCTTTTGCTGCTGGTGCAACAGGCTCAAATTTAACACAGCTAATTACTTTTACTATTAATCCAGACGATTTACCTGAGAACGCTGAAACAGTTGTACTCAACTTCGGCACGCTAACAGGGGCTGATTTAGGAACAATAACTGAAACTACTCTAAATATTGCTGCTAATGATTCGATCTTATATACAGTATCTAGCGCCACCTCAACTTTAACCGAAGGTAATAGCGGTACTCAAGCTGTTACCTTCACGGTTACTCGTAGCGGTGGTATTGGGGTGGCTAGTACCATAAATTATGCTTTTAGTGGTGCGGCAAGTTTTGGCAGTGACTATAACAATATTCAAGTTACAAATGGAGGAACTACTCCATCTGGAACTTTAAACTTTGCTGTTGGGGAAAAGACAAAGATAATTACAGTCGATGTTTTGGGCGACAACATATTTGAAATCAATGAAGATATTATTCTTACTCTGAGTAACCCAAATCTCACAGCTGCGCCGGAAAATTCCACAATTACTAACAGTTCGGCGACAGTAAACATTATCAACGATGACAATCAACCAACTATTAGTATTTCGGATGTCTCACTTACTGAAGGCAATCCAGGCACAACAAGTAATGCTAATTTTACTGTTACTCTTTCCAATCCTAGTTATCAGTCGGTTACTGTAAATTACAACACTAGCGATGGTACTGCTCAAATTGCTGATTCCGATTACAATTCTGCTTTTGGGACGATTACTTTTAATCCTGGTGAAACTAGCAAAGTTATTAGTATTGGCGTCATCGGCGATAACAAGTTTGAAACTGACGAAGGATTTTCTGTCAATCTTTTAGGTGCGACAAATGCGACCATTGCAGATAGTTTGGGAGTTGCTAGCATCATCAATGATGACACTCAACCAGGTATCAGCATTTCGGATGTCTTCTTCAATGAAGGCAATACAGGCACAACAACTAATGCCAACTTTACTGTTACTCTTTCCAATCCTAGTTATCAGCAAGTTACTGTCAATTACAACACGAGTGATGGCACTGCTACTGTTGCTGATTCCGATTACAATTCTGGTGCAGAAACGATTACTTTTAATCCTGGCGAAACTAGTAAAGTTATTAGTATTGGCATCATTGGCGACAATAACTTTGAAACTGACGAAACATTTTCTGTCAATCTTTTAGGTGCGACAAATGCGACCATTGCAGATAGTTTAGGAGTCGCTACTATCATCAATGATGATACCCAACCAACTATCACCATTTCTGATGTTTCTGTTACTGAAGGTAACGCAGGCACAACAACTAATGCTAATTTTACTATAACTCTCTCCAATCCTAGTTATCAGCAAATTAATGTCAATTACAACATAAGTGATGGTACTGCTACTGTTGCTGATTCGGATTACAATTCTGCTAATGGGACGATTACTTTTAATCCTGGCGAAACTAGCAAAGTTATTAGTATTGGCGTCATAGGCGATAACCAAACTGAAGGCGACGAGACATTTTCTGTCAATCTTTTAGGCGCAACAAACGCCACCATTGCAGATAGTTTAGGACTTGGCACTATCATTAATGATGATAGCCAATCAACTATCAGTATCTCAGATGTCTCTGTTACTGAAGGTAACGCAGGCACAACAACTAATGCTAATTTTACTATAACTCTCTCCAATCCTACTTCCCAGCAAGTTACTATAAATTACAACACGAGTGATGGTACTGCTGTTGTTTCTGATTCAGATTACAACTCTGCTTTGGGGACGATTACTTTTAATCCTGGCGAAACTAGCAAAGTTATTAGTATTGGCGTCATCGGCGATAACACATTTGAAATTGACGAGACATTTTCTGTCAATCTTTTGGGTGCGACAAATGCGACAATTTCAGATAGTTTAGGAGTTGGTACTATCATTAATGATGACAACCAACCAACTATCAGCATTTCTGATGTTTCAGTTGCTGAAGGTAACGCAGGCACAACAACTAATGCTAACTTTACCGTTACTCTCTCCAATGCCAGCTATCAGCCAGTAACTGTAAATTACAACACGAGTGATGGTACTGCTGTTGTTTCTGATTCTGATTACAATTCTGCTTCAGGAACGATTACTTTTAATCCTGGTGAAACTAGTAAAACCCTTAGTATTGGTGTCATCAGCGATGATAATATTGAAAGCAACGAAACATTTTTTGTTAATCTTTTAGGTGCTACAAATGCGACAATTGCACATAATTTAGGAGTTGCTAGCATCATTGATGATGACAACCAAGTAACTGTCAGCATTTCTGATGTCTTCGTTGCTGAAGGTAACACAGGCACAACAACTAATGCTAACTTTACCGTCACTCTCTCTAATGCCAGCTATCACCCAGTAACTGTAAATTACAACACGAGTGATGGTACTGCTGTTGTTTCTGATTCTGATTACAATTCTGCTTCCGGAACGATTACTTTTAATGCTGGTGAAACTAGTAAAACTCTTAGTATTGGTATTATTGGCGATGATAAAGCTGAAACCAACGAGACATTTTTTGTTAATTTATTGAGTGCTACAAACGCTGCGATCGCTGATAGCTTGGGAGTTGCTACTATCATCAATGATGACTTACCTCCCTCTATTAGTATTGCAGATGTATCGCTTAAAGAAGGCATCACAGGGATGATAACTAATGCTAATTTTGTTGTCACTCTCTCCAGTAAATTTTATCAACCAGTGATTGTAAATTATAGTACAAGTGATGGCACTGCTAAAGTTTCTGACTCCGATTATAATTCTGGACTGGGGACAACTATTTTTAACCCTGGCGAAACCAGCAAAGTTATTAGTATTGGTGTCAGAGGTGATAGTAAAGTTGAAACCAACGAAACATTTTTTGTCAATCTCTATGGTGCGGCAAATGCTACGTTTGCTAATCATCAAGGAGTCGGTACTATCATAAATGATGATATTAACGCTTTTTCTTGAAATCTGGTGTTGCTGATTTCAAAATATGAAAAGCTGATGCACAGAAAGATATTTTCGGGCAATTGACTACATAATATTTAATGGGTCTACATCTATTGTCAAACTAACAGATTGAGGACAAAGCGATCGCACTTGTTCCCAATCTGGTAATTGCGGCAATTCATCAGCAGCAAATTTAATTAATATTTGCCAGCGATAACGATTCGCAACTCGTAAAATACCTGCTGGTGCTGGCCCCAATATCTCTAATTCTTCATTATCACTTAAAGCTGTAGCGATGATTTGGGCTGTATTCTCCACTTGAATGGGATCGAGACTACTTAAGCGCAACAAAATTAACCTTCCGTAGGGGGGATAATTAAGGTCTTGGCGCTGCTCTAATTCTGCCTGAGAAAAGGACTGATAATCATGCGATCGCACTGCTTGAATTACTGGATGTTCTGAGGTATAAGTTTGTACGATAACTCTCCCCGGATCGTCGCCTCTCCCAGCACGTCCAGCGACTTGAGTCAAGGTTTGAAATGCGCGTTCGCTGGCGCGATAATCTGATAAATTTAGCAAACCATCGGCGGCGACGACGCCCACAAGTGTCACCTGCGGTAAATCTAAACCTTTGGTGAGCATTTGCGTACCTACTAATAAATCTGCTTCCCCATTGGCAAACTGCGTAAGTAAGGTACGGTGTGCGCCTTTGTTGCGGGTGGTATCGCTATCAAACCGAATTAAACGTAATTGCGGGAACTGTCGCGCTAGTTCCTGGGTGACTTTCTGAGTACCGCTACCGAAGAATTTCAAGTAAGGGGAACTGCAATCGGGGCAGAATTTGGGATGCGATCGCGTATAGTTACAGTAATGACACCGCAATAATTCTGGCGCACCTTGTTCGGTGTGGTGATATGCCAGCGACACATCACAGTAGGGACATTCCAACACATAGCCGCAGCTGCGACAAGATACAAACGTACTGTGTCCCCGGCGATGGATAAATAAAATTCCTTGCTGCTGTCTTTCTTTGAGCTGTTGCAAAGCTTCTTGCAAGGATCTACTAAATATAGAACGATTTCCCTGCTGCAATTCTTCGCGCATGTCCACTATTTCTACTGGCGGTAGTGGGCGCGAGTTGATGCGTTCGGGGAGGGGGAGGTAATGAGTGGGGAGTGAGGAGTGAGGAGTTAGGAATTCTTCCCCTGCTACCCTGCTCCCCCGCTCCCCTGCTCCCCTGCTCCCCTGCTCCCCTGCTCCCCTGCTCCTCTGCTCCCCAACACTGAGCCAACTTTCCAACGAAGGGGTAGCGGAACCTAAAACCAGGGGGCAATTTTCTAATTCGGCTCGCCATTGGGCGACGGTGCGGGCGTGGTAGGTGGGGATCGGTGAGTCTTGCTTGAAGCTGCTGTCGTGTTCTTCATCTAAGATTATTAAACCCAAGTTGGGCAAAGGAGCGAAAATGGCGCTGCGCGTACCTATGACAACTTGGGGATCTCCTGCAAGCATTTGTCGCCAGGTGTCGTAACGTTCGCCCTCTGAGAGGGCACTGTGATATACACTAACTTTATTGCCAAAGCGGGCGCGAAAACGGTCGGTTAGTTGGGGCGTGAGTCCAATTTCTGGGACTAAAACCAGGGCAGATTTGCCGACTTGGAGTAGAGGGGCGATCGCTTGCAAATATACTTCGGTTTTTCCGGAACCTGTGACGCCGTGCAACAAAACTTGAGCAAATCCATTTAATGTCTGAATTGTTTCTAGGGCGCTAGCTTGGGCTGCATTTAATGTCTTTGGTCGATCTTGAGCTAATGCTGGGCTTTGTTCTGTTCGCAATACTTCCCGTTCTTCAACAACGATGTAACCCTTTTGCGCCAGTGTCTTCACAATTGAGGAACTGGCATTGCAAATTTGCAATAATTCACTTTGCCACAACTCTCCACCACGCCGCCGCAGCACTTCCAAAATTTCTCGTTGGCGAGTTGTTAAGTCACGTTCAAATGTACTCGCCACTAGCGTCACTGCTTTTTCAAATTTCGGTTTAGTCAGTTGGGGCGGTTCTAAGTAACTTTCTACTAAACCTCGTCGCAACAGTTCGCGCACTGCTTGGTAAGCTCGTGGGACTTGATTCTGTAAGTACCGAAAGCTATAGTCACCGTCTGATTGTTGCTGTAGGAGTTGCAAAATTTTATGAGCATCTTTATTGTTCACTTTGGCTACTAAACTTTGAAAGTTTAATAAAGCCAAAATTTTAATCAAATAATTATTTTCAATTGCATTAAGTAAATAAAACCTAACTAGGCAAGAATAAGATTGGCGAACAACACGCATCAAAGGTGTATCTAATAAAGCATTAATATTAGTGTTAGTAGATACTGCTGCGCCAGCTACAGTTAAGCGGATACGACGTTGCGATCGCCCCAACAATCCTGGTGGTAGTGCTGTACGTATTACCTGAATTATTTGTGTGTAGTAATACTGCGATACTCGTTCCATTAGAGTCCAGTAACTATCGCGGAAAAAATTCTTTTGAATAACATCTTCCACATCCCGAATTTTTTCTAGCGGTAAGTCTGCTGGAGGTTTGAAAAGCAATCTAATAGCTACTCCCGTTAGATGTTGTGCGCCAAATGGTACATTCAAAATATCTCCAGGTTTTACTTCTAACCCGGTTGGCAGCCGATAAAGGTAAAGATTTGGGCCTTTTTCTGTTTCTGTTGCAGTTCCTGGACAGTCTACCAGTACTTCAACCCAACGATTAAGAGTTGCGCCTGACTGATAAGATTCTCCTGGTTCTGCTACCACTAAAGGAGATAAATGTAGGTTATTAATATACATAGTTGCTGACTTAATAGTTAGATATTTTACTCACTTAACCGCTGCTAACTCAACTTTAGTTTTTGTTTTCTTAAACATAAATGGTATTTCTCAATACTGTTATTCTTCATAATACTTGATAAGTTTCCTCTTATGTAATCTACTAGACAAATTCGTATCAACTTTACATGCAATAAATATTGGGTGTTCTCTATACAAATAAAAGCATTTTGGCTATCACTGTAAAAGTGGCTCTATCTACTAAATAGGGAGTAGCCTTTTTCCGCCTATTGATAGATATTCAACCCTTTGTGCTTATGAGATGCTTTTATACAAATAAGAATATCCCGAAATTAGGCTCCCATCATTGTAAATTGTATTATCAGGGTAAGTTGCGCTCGGGAATGCATAACCCCAACACCAAGTTTTCTTTTTATCCAGTGACTTACGCTAGCTAAACATTAAAAATATTTAGAAAGATATATGAAGATTTAAGAAATCTGGATAATTAGTTGAGATTTTTATATTTGTTTAAGTTGAGAAAGTTTGAGGGGGTTTGACATATTTGGGAATTAAGAAAAAAATGAAGAATATATGTGTTGTAAACCTGAAAAGTAAGTCTTGTTGGGTGCGAAGGTCACTTACGTTATAGCTTGTATCTAACTGTAACCCTTAGTTTGTAGGTACATGGCAATTTTTATTCGGCAAGAGAAATTAGCATAAGCTTGTATTTGGCTATATAAACGGGTGCATTCGTCCCTTAGGGAAAACTACCAAGCCTCAAAGGAGTAGCTGTAAGTAAATTATGTACCAAACAAAGCAACAATCCCTAAAGGAAACTATGAATATTGTTGAATTGGGAAAAATGGAAATACTGGAGAATACTGGTGATAGTGAAGAACTATTGCTGGAAAATTTAGATGCGGTAGTTGATGAAGAGTCTCCAATTTTAGTAGAAAATCTGGAATCGGACGAACGGGATGGAGATGAAATGGCTGCGGCTCGTCCTTCGGGATACAATAAGACCGAACACGATGATGCTGTAGGGGCATTTTTTAAGGAAATGGCGCGTTATCCGCTGCTAAAGCCAGATGAAGAAGTGGAGTTAGCGCGGCGAGTTAGGTTTATTGAAGAAATTAGGGAATTACAAGCTAATTTGCAGATAAAACTGGGGCATGAACCTAGCAAATTAGAAGTGGCTTCTGAACTAGAAATGACGGAAAAGCAATTAGAAAGTCGCTTGTATCAAGGTAGGGTAGCGAAACGTAAAATGATTCGCTCGAATTTGAGATTAGTAGTTTCGATTGCGAAGCGATATCTAAATCGGGGAGTGCCTTTTCTGGATTTGATTCAGGAAGGAGCAATGGGTTTAAATCGCGCTACAGAAAAATTCGATCCAGATAAAGGATATAAGTTTTCTACCTATGCCTATTGGTGGATTAGACAAGCGATTACTAGAGCGATCGCTAATGATGCGCGAACCATCCGGCTACCAATTCATATTGTTGAAAAACTTAATAAACTCAAAAAAGCACAACGAGAACTCAAGCAAAAACTCTCTCGAAATCCTTCCGAAGCGGAAATGGCCCAAGCGTTGGAAATTAGCGTCCAACAACTACGCCAGCTGCAACAATTACGTCGTCAAGCACTTTCTTTAAATCACCGTGTTGGTAAAGAAGAAGACACGGAGTTAATGGATTTATTAGAAGATGAAGATAACTTGTCTCCAGAAGCAAAAATGAACGAAAACATGATGCGTCAGGAGATTTGGGAGGTATTGGGTGACGTGTTGACTCCACGAGAGAAAGATGTTATTTCTTTGCGCTATGGTTTGACAACTAGCGAACCCTGTACTTTGGAAGAAGTTGGCAATATGTTCAATCTTTCGCGCGAGCGAGTGCGACAAATTCAAAGTAAAGCCATGCGAAAATTGCGGCGTCCTCACATAGCCAAACGCTTAAAAGGTTGGTTGATCTAAATATTTAACTCGGCAATCAAGACCTAATACCAAATTTAGGATATATAAAGATTCTTGGAAAAGCCTTTATTACAGGCTTAAAATCCCAAATCTAAAATCCCAAATTGGTATGATACCTGACCTAATTATCTCTGATAACGAAACATTTATTGATGGGGGCGATCGCCAACTACAAAAACCGGGTGTTTTGTACCTTTTTTCAGCTTTGGTCTAGTCATTAATCGCAAAAATTGCACAGTTAACTATAGACTATGGACTATGGACTATAGACTATAAACTCATGACTTCGAGTAGCAATTTGATTGTGCGTTTTGCCGAGCCAGCTGATTACAGCGTACTGTTTAAATTAATTGAAGGGCTTGCGGAGTATGAAAAGTTATCTCATGCAGTCACTGGCAATGCTCTTGAACTCAAGGAACATTTATTTGGTTCGCACAGATATATAGAAGCAATATTAGCAGAATCTGACGGTCAAGCTGTTGGTTTCGCCCTATTTTTTCATAATTATTCAACTTTTTTAACCAAGCCAGGAATATATCTAGAAGACTTATTTGTTTTGCCAGAATATCGTCGGCAAGGTATTGGTAAAGCTATCCTGACGAAAGTAGCTCAGATAGCCGTAGAACGCAATTGTGGACGGTTAGAATGGAGCGTGTTGGATTGGAATGAATCAGCCCAAGCCTTTTATCGTAGCATGGGAGCTGCGATATTAGATGATTGGCGAATTTGTCGCGTTACAGAAGATGCACTCAATAAGTTAGGTGCTGTGTAATAATTCAACAGACGAGTTCGTTTGCTCTTGGTAATCGCAAAGCCATTGTCAAGGGTGAACCAAACTTAAGAACGGCATGTTGAACGGAGCGAGATTTAAAAAAATTATAAAAACATTGATTAGCTAATATTTATTATTTACTTTTAACCAGCTTAATTTTTAGTATATTAAAATTCTATGGCAAAAGATAGATTTCATAATATTGTCAGAAATGCTTTAGAAAAAGACGGCTGGAAAATTACTGCCGATCCTTATGAAATCAATGTCGATGATGTAGATTTTGAGATTGATTTGGCAGCAGAGCAACTTTTAGGAGCAGAGCGAGAAGGACAAAAAATAGCAGTAGAAATTAAAAGCTTTATCAGTCCATCGAATGTTTCAGAATTTCATACAGCCTTGGGACAGTTTTTAAACTATCGAGATGCATTAGAAAAAATTGAACCAGAGCGTCAACTTTATTTAGCTGTTCGGTTACCGATTTTTCAAACTTTTTTTCAACGTAAATTTATTACATCGGCAATTGCTAAATATCAATTACGATTGATGATTTATGACGTACAAGAGGAGGTTATTAGTCAATGGCTATAGAAAAATATCGGCAATATATTCGACATCTTCTCTCCGAACGGCAAAAGCGAGCCTCAATGTCACGAAATGCCGAAGAGTATGAGGTGCAAACAATTTTTGACGAACAGCAAGACCACTATCAATTACTTTATGTTGGCTGGCGTGGAAATAAACGCGATTTTGGGTGTATCTTACATCTTGATATTAAAGATGGCAAAATATGGATTCAACACGATGGTACAGAAGAAGGAATTGCCAATCGATTGGTTGAAATGGGAGTACCCAAACAAGACATTATTTTAGCGTTTCACGAACCCTACATACGTCAGTTTACTGGATTTGGAACTTAAGAAATATTGTAGAATTCAAAAATATATTATCTAAAGATTGATGGTATGCTAGCTAATAATTTTTAATTCAAAAAATAATTCCAAAAATTTTAAGGCTAGTTTGACAGCTTGTCATTTGACTATAGCAGCATCTCAACTGACAATTATGGAGGATATTTCATCGAATCAACTGTTATTGCAGAGGGAACGCGAAATGAAAAAAATTATTAAAGTCATGCTGCTAGGCATAGCAATCTTCACCTTTGCCTTCAGTAGTCCAGCTTTTGCCGCAGATACTGTTAGTGGAGCCAAAGTATTTAGTGCTAATTGTGCTTCTTGTCATGCAGGCGGTAAAAATTTAGTTAAAGCTGAAAAGAGCCTGAAGAAGGACGCTTTGGAAAAGTATGGTTTGTACTCACAAGAAGCGATTATTGCTCAAGTTACAAACGGTAAAAATGCTATGCCTGCTTTTGGCGGACGTTTAAAAGCTGAAAAAATTGAAGATGTTGCTGCTTATGTGCTTTCACAAGCAGATAAAGACTGGAAGTAGAAGCGATCTCATCAGAATTCAGAAGTAAAATAGTCTTTATACCTGGCTTGGAATCTGAGATTTTGTAGTTAATTTAATTGCAAACTACTCTAACTTCAAGAATTATCAATTAGCGAGTCTTATTGCCTCGCTAATTTTATTGCTGCTGAAATTTTCATATCATCTATCCTAGTAGGAGCATACAGATGTACGCACCTATTCAAGAGCATGTTTGAAAAGTCCTCTTGTAGGTAGCAGAACGTTCTAGATCTCCCTAAATCCCTCTTAAAAAGAGGGACTTTGATTCTTGTTCCCCCCTTTTTAAGTGGGGTTAGGGGGGATCGATAAGTGCCAAAAATCACACCCAACCACTTTTCAAACAACCTCTAAATATCTGTCGTACTTTTATTTGAGATGAATATCAGTATTACTGACTATGCTGTGATATTTATACGCAGATTTTAACTTAGATTGAGATTTAATTAAGTAAAATCTCTGGTATAGCAGTTTAAGCATAGTTTAGGACATAAACTAATCGAATAAACCCTGACATTAACAGATTTTCCAGATTGTTGCCTGTTATAGGTAAATAATTGAGTTTTCGAGCAAATTCATAACTATATCTACGAAAACTGATATTAAGAATACGTACAGGGGAATACTAAGGCTAAATCACAATATTATAAATAGCACTGCAATGATTGTATTATCCAATGATATACTTCCGCTTTCTGGATATCGCATCACAGAGCAAATTTATTCAGGTAGTAAAACCTTAGTTTATCGAGCTATCAGAAAACAAGACCAAAAGCCAGTGGTCATCAAACTGATGCGGAATGAGTATCCTACGATCCATGAAATTGCCCAATTCCGCAATCAATATACAATCACTAAAAACCTCAATTTGAAGGGGATAGTTAAGCCTCTGAGCTTAGAGAATTACCGTAATTCTTATGCCCTAGTGATGGAAGACTTTAGCGGCATATCCCTCAAAGATTGGGCAAAGAGGAAAGAAAAAAATATTGTCAGTTTAGGAGAGTTTTTTCAGATTGCCATACAGATAGTATCTATTCTAGAGGAATTACATCGCGATGCCTGCGGCGGGCAAAGCCTACGCATTATTCACAAAGACATCAAACCCGCGAATATTCTGATTAATCCTAGTACTCTCGAAGTCAAACTTATTGACTTCAGCATCGCTACCCTACTACCAAGAGAAATTCAATTTCTTACTAATCCTAACGTCTTAGAAGGAACATTAGCTTATATTTCCCCCGAACAAACTGGAAGAATGAATCGTGGTATTGATTACCGTAGCGATTTCTATTCTTTAGGAGTCACATTTTTTGAACTTCTTAGCGGACAATTACCATTCACTAGTAACGATCCAATGGAGTTAGTCCATTCTCATATTGCTAAACAACCAGACAAATTGAAAATTAAAAATTCCAAATTCACAAATGAGGAGATTCCACAAGTAATTTGCGATATTGTAATTAAATTAATGTCCAAAAATGCCGAAGACCGCTATCAAAGCACCTACGGACTTAAGCATGATTTAGAGATGTGTTACAAGCACTGGGAAGAAATTGGCAATATTCCACTTTTTCAGTTAGGAGTTAAAGATATTTCCGACCGTTTTGTGATTCCTGAAAAACTCTATGGTCGTCAAGAAGAAGTAGCAAATCTTCTTGCAGCTTTTGACCGTGTGACACAGGGAAAAACAGAAATGGTTTTGGTCGCAGGCTTTTCTGGTATTGGCAAAACTGCCGTAATTAACGAAGTTCACAAACCGATTGCGCGACAACGTAGTTACTTTATTAAAGGTAAATTTGACCAGTTTCAGCGAGAAATTCCCTTATCGGCATTAGTACAAGCTTTTAGCGACTTAATCGGGCAAATTTTGATAGAAACTGAGGCTGAAATTCAAGGTTGGAAGGTGAAAATACTTGCAGCACTAGGCGAACAAGCTCAGATAATTACTGATGTGATTCCTGCACTAGAACAGATTATTGGCAAACAACCAAAATTTGCCGAACTCTCTGGTAATGCTGCCCAAAATCGCTTCAATTTATTATTTAAGAGATTCATTCAGGTATTCATTAGCAAAGAACATCCTTTGGTAATTTTTATGGATGATTTGCAATGGGCAGATACAACATCTTTGAAGTTTATTCAATTATTAATGAGCCAAAATAATGTAGAAACTAAAAAATCTATTTTATCTTCTATTGAAAGTCAAGAAAATCTATGGATTCCTAACTTTGATGGAGAAAAGTGGGAAGGCGATCGCACCCAAAATCTCGATAATAGTGAAAGTAGCTTATTATTGATTGGTGCATATCGTGATAATGAAGTTTCTCAGGCACATCCGCTTTATTTGACAATACAGGAAATTGAAAAAGCAGGAATATCTATTAATTATATTATCCTCAAACCTTTAACTCAAAGTAATTTAAATTATTTAATAGCTGATACTTTATTTTGCCAACAAGATGTAGCTGTTCCTCTCACCCAAATGGTCTTTGCGAAAACTAAAGGTAATCCCTTCTTTGGAATTCAATTTGTGAAGTCTTTACACAAAGATAATATTATTAAATTTAATTATAATGTTGGCTGTTGGGAATATAACCTTGCTGACTTACAAATATTAGCCCTCACAGATGATGTCGTCGAATTTATGGCGCTTCAAATAGATAAGCTACCCAGAAGAACACAAGATGTTTTAAAATTTGCAGCTTGTATTGGCAATGAATTTGATTTAAAAACTCTTGCCATAATCAACGAAAGATCTGCGGTAGATACAGCATCTGAAATATGGAAAGCTTTATATGAAGGGCTAGTTTTACCTCAAACTGAAGCTTATAAATTATTTCAAAATGCTAGCTTTTCAGTAGAATATTATGATAGTCAAAAACCGCAAAAATTACCGCTGAATAACTTTCTGTACCCTCGATACAAATTTATCCACGATCGAGTGCAGCAAGCTGCTTATTCTCTCATTCCTCAAGACCAAAAAAAGCAAATTCATTTGCGAATTGGGCAACTACTATTAAAAAATATCTCAGTTGCAGAACGAGAAGAAAAGATTTTTCAGTTAGTAAATCAGTTTAATATTGCAGTTGAAATTATCACAGATAGAACTCAACGCGATGAACTAGCTCAGATGAACTTAGTTGCTGGACGTAAAGCCATAGCCTCCACTGCTTATCTTGCTGCAACTAAGTATTTAAGTACTGGTATAGAACTACTAGCGAATGATACTTGGCAGACAAAATATGAGCTAAGTATTGCTTTGTATGAAACAGCCGCGGAGGCTGCATACCTTAGCGGTAACTTTGAAAAAATGGAGGAATTAATAGAGGTAGTATTAGCACAAGCAAAAACACTACTGGAAAAAGTAAAGGTTTATGAAATAAAAATTCAAGCTGATGGAGCGCAAAACAAAGCATTAGCATCTGTTAATACTTCCCTAAGCTTTTTGAAATTATTGGGAGTGGAATTTCCGGATTCCCCAAACCAGCTTGATGTGCAATTAGCGATGGAAGAAATAACATCTAATCTAGCTGGAAAGCAAATTCAGGAATTAATTAATCTCCCAGAGATGAAGCAGCCTGAAATATTAGCAGCTATGCGTATTTTGTCTAGTACTGCTCCGGTTGCTTATCAAGTTGCTGCTGAGTTGTTCTTACTTATTTGTCTCAAGCAAATAAATTTATCAATAAAATATGGTAACTCTTCCTTGTCTGCTTATGCTTATGTTGTTTATGGAGTAGTACTTTGTGGAGTCCTAAAAGATTTTGAATCTGGTTATCAATTTGGCAGGCTAGCTTTAAATTTATTGGCTAAATCTGGTGCTAAAGAGATAAAAGCTAGAGTTATGCAAGGATTTTATTCTCTAATTGAGATTTGGCGTAAACATGTTAAAGAAACATTAAAACCTTTATTAGAATCCTACTCTGCCGGATTAGAAACTGGTGATTTAGAGTTTGCAGCTTATTGTTTAATGTATTATTCTAGCTTTTCATATTTGACTGGCAAAGAATTGACATAATTAGATCGAGAAATGGAGAATTACAATAATGCCATTAGTCAAATAAAACAAGAAAGGCCTTTTAATTGGAGTAATATCTATAGACAAATTGTTTTAAATTTGCTTCAAAATTCAGAAAATTCATATTGTTTAATTGGTGCAGCTTATGACGAAAACAAAATGCTGTCTATTCATCTGGAAGCTCAAGATGGAGTAGGTCTTTTATATTTATATTTAGGTAAGTTACATCTGTGCTATTTATTTCAAGAATATTTTCAAGCAGTAGAAAATGCAATTTTGGCAGAAAAATATTTAGATGGCGGAATAGGGCAATTAGTTGTGCCTGTTTTTTATTTTTATGATTCACTAGCGAGATTAGCTGTATATCCTAATATTTCGGAAATTGAACAACAACAAAACCTCGAAAAGGTAGCCGCTAATCAAGAAAAGATGAATCAATGGGCCCAGTATGCCCCAATGAACTATTTACATAAGTTTTATTTAGTAGAGGCAGAACGACATCGAGTTATTGGTGAATATCTGGATGCAATGGATGATTACGAGCGAGCTATTGCCTATGCTAAAGAATATGAATATCTCAATGAAGAAGCTCTGGCTCAAGAACTTGCAGCTAAGTTTTATTTAGGAATAAATAAACAAAAGATTGCCCAAGCTTATCTGACTGATGCCTACTATAACTATATGAAGTGGGGAGCATTAGCTAAAGTTGAAGATTTGCAAAAACGCTATTCTCAATTACTCGCTCAAATTATCCAGCAAGAAAAACTTAATATCCAAATCAACGATCGCAGTACTGCTTCTATACGCATATCGCATTCAATTGCTACTAATAATGAAACCGTTTTTAGTACTAGTATTTCAGATATGCTAGATTTGGCATCTGTAATTAAAGCTTCTCAAGCAATCTCCGGAAAAATCGAGATGGAACAACTGCTTTCTGCATTAATAGCAGTTGTAATCGAAAATGCAGGAGCTTCTAAGTGCGCGATGATTTTGAGTGAAAGCGATCGCTCCAACTTAACTGTTGCAGCAGTCGGTTTAAGTTCAACGTCTGGGAATATTTCCACACAGTTTCCATCAATTGATTTAGATTTAAGTTCAGACGTTCCTATTACTTTAATTAATTACGTCAAACGTACAAAGCAAATCTTTGTTAGCGATAATGCAAAGACTATTAACTTTTTAGTAAACGATCCATACATTGTTCAAGAGCAACCCAAGAGTCTCTTGTGTATCCCGATTATTAATCAAGGTAATTTGCTGGGTATTCTTTACCTAGAAAACAATTTAACAATGGCCGCATTTACGTGCGATCGCATCGGAATTATTAATCTCCTCAGCACCCAAGCCGCAATTTCTTTAGAGAATGCGCTCCTCTATAAAAACTTAGAAATATATAGCCAAACTCTAGAGGAAAAAGTTAATGAAAGAACCCACGAATTAAACGAGAAAAATCAATGCTTGGAAAAAGCTATCGAAGAATTACACAGTACCCAAACTCAATTGATTCAAAGCGAAAAAATGTCTTCTTTAGGACAAATGGTAGCGGGTATCGCACATGAAATTAATAACCCTATTAACTTTATTCATGGAAATATCACTCATATAAATGAGTATATCCATAACTTGCTAGATTTAATTAACACTTATCAGCAGGAATGTCCAAATGTTTCTAGTTTAGTTAAGGAAAAAACTGAAAGGTTTGACCTCGATTTTCTAGTAGATGATTTACCCAAAATTCTTGATTCTATGAAGCTGGGAAGTTCGCGTATCCGAAATATTATTTTGGGATTACGCAATTTCTCCCGCTTAGATGAATCGGAAATGAAGCCTGTAAATATTCATCAAGGTATTGATAGCACTTTGATGCTTTTACAACACCGACTCAAAGAAAGGAGTGGGCGCTGTGAAATTCAAGTCATCAAAGAATACGGAAATCTACCAGAAGTTACCTGTTATGCAGGTCAACTTAACCAGGTGTTTATGAATATTTTAAATAATGCGATCGATGTTTTGGAAGAGTCATTCGCCATTGGTCATCTGTCATTGGTAGACCAACAGAGAAGTCATACAGAAAGTTTACAGCGATTGCAATTTCACGGACAAATTCGCATCGTTACTGAACTCACAAATTCCAATACGGTGATGATTCGGATTTCTGATAATGGTTGTGGGATGACTTCTCAAGTGCAACAAAAAATCTTTGACCCATTTTTTACCACTAAATCTATAGGAAATGGTATCGGCTTGGGGTTGTCGATTAGCTATCAAATTGTTGTGGACAAACACAAAGGTAAGTTAACTTGTTGTTCTGTTCCAGAAGAAGGAACTGATTTCATCATTGAGATACCGATACGGCAATAAATGGGGATTGGGCATGGGGCATTGGGCATTGGGCATTGCTTATTCTCCTCTATCCCTTTCCTTCATTTACCTCATCTTCCCAGCCCCCAATCCCCAATCCCTTTTATGATTGTGCGATCGCAGAGAGTTTTTTCGGAACATTTTGTTCATCAGTAAACTGCTCATTTTTCCTTTGCCAATTAATCGCTTGCTTCAACACTTTTGTGCTGATACTGGGGTGGAAAAATGCAGTAGGTGGCTTTAACATGTGTATTACTTCTAAAAATGTCTTGTGAATTTCGGCATTTTCAGTTTGTAGTAATAACACTCGATCGAGATAAAGTTGCATGAGTCGGCTGATGAAGTCGGTTTGTCCTCCTTCAGTGGTATGCCAGCGTAAATCTTCGCCTGTTGTCATTAGCCAAGGTACGGCAATTATTTTGCTTAATTGTTTTTGAAAGTGTCGAGATAAACCGATTAAATTACCGTCGGGATGGTTAGATAATTGCTGATTTAAACATCGATCTAAAGTCAATGCATCTAAAGCAGCAACCGTCATACCTTGTCCGTAGACTGGATTAAAAGCACAGACAGCATCACCCACCAACACAAAGCCTTCTGGCAATCTTTTAAGTTTTTCATAATGACGCAGGCGATTTTCTGTCCGCCGGTATCCATAGATGGATGAAAGTGGTTGGGCCTCTTTGATAGCCTCATAGATAGCTGGCGATCGCAAGCTACGAGCAAACTCTAAAAAGCCATCTTTATCCGTAGGTGGATAATCTTTACCTACACCTATAAGTGTGAGAATCCAACGATTACCCTCAACTTTATAAATTACGCCACCGCGATTGTGATTTGGTGGTTGTACTGTTACGTACAAACATTGCCAATCATATTGCAAATTTTTTGGAGGCTCATACCAACAGCTGGCATAGCCCAAAAAAGAGTTGATTACTGTCTCTTGAGGCGGTGTATAACCCATTGTTTCCAACCATTGAGGCGCCGGTGAATTGCGTCCACTCGCATCCACAACCAAATCAGCAGTTAAATCTGTTTCTGGTTGGTTGCGAAAACGCACTCGTACACCTGTAACACCAGTCCGATCTGAACTAGACAATAAAGAAACTACCTGTCCTTCTTGCATAAACACAAGATTGTCTTGAGCAGCTAATCGCTGGCGGATAGTTTGTTCTAGAAGATTGCGACTGCAAGTGTGGGTAATTAAACCAGAATTAAAACGGGGTGCCCAACCTGCAAAACCCAGCCAGGGCAAGTCATTTCCCCAATCTATGGCGGATGCACCTAAGTCAGCTAATTGAGCCTCTATACCAGGAAAAAGTTCTTCCAACGCCTGCAAACCACGCTTGAGCAGAGTATGGACATGAGGAGATTGGGGTACACCGTGGCGATGTTCTGCTTCTTGTCTGAAGTTATCCCGTTCGATAACAGTTACTCGCTCAAAATACTTAGTCAGTACTTTTGCAGCTAGCAGTCCTGCGATACTTCCCCCAATAACAACAGCATGTCGAGGACGGCGAACAGATGATTGTAAAGATAAAGTCAATACTTCTAAATTAGTCATGCTTCTTACCTTTTGAGAAAAGTTTGCTCGTGAATTCTGTCGTATGAGTTAAAGAACAACGATCGCACTACCCAGAACAAGACAGTACCAGTAAGTAAAGAACATGTAAGTCTGATGATCTTCTTGTGGAGAGCGATTAAATACAATCCGGGCTGCAATGAACCAGCTAAATACTGCCAGTACAACATCGCACAATAAAGTACTTGCAGTACTTTGCGTGGGCATCATCAATATGAAATGGATGATAAATGGTAGTAATCCAAAGCCCAGACTCAGTAGAAATCGGCTTGCTTTTTCTCCAAAAGCGATGGGAAATGTGCTTCGGTTAACAGCCAAATCGCCCTCTATATCTCGAAGATCCTGAACCGCGACTAATGTACTCCAGATGGCACCGATGAGAAATAGCCAGCGCCAGGCAATCGGTGTAATTGGCGCCATTAATTGCCAGACTGCCGCCAAGTGCGCGAATGTACCTAATCCAATTAAGAAGTTTTTGGTAATCCAGTGCTTATCCCAACCGCCAAAATTATGCAGAATCACAACCATCTGGCAGATTAAAGCCCATTCTAGAACCCCAAAGTACCAGCCTACAAATGTAAATAAGGCCATACTCAAAAACCATCTCACTAAAGCTCCATGAACGGAGATTTTTCCTGTTACTAGTGGGCGATTTGGCTTATTGATTCGATCCTCTTCTACACCGGCTATTTGGTTAGATAAACAAAAAGAGAAAAGGTACAACCAAACAAATAATGTGCCACATGGCAATGCAAAAAGAAATTCACTAAAAGATGATTGTACATAATGCCACGCAGCTACTATAAATAGTATTGGCGGTACGATCGTACTCGAAATATCACGCCCGGTAAATTGCCAAAGTAAATGCAACTCTCGAAGCAGACTTTTGGATAAATTTATTGCTGCAAAATTTGAAGATACAACTCTAGTTTGTGCATCCATTGTTTTTTCTATCCTTAAGTAATTTTCAAATCCAATTAGTAGTACAGCTATCTATTTAGGTTACGAACAATAGATTTTAAAAAAATCTCGCGCATCAGACTCAGCGCCAGGTTTAACAAGTCGCTTGGGCAGATTCCTCGACTTGTACCAAACTAGCGTTGCATCAAAACTTTCCTAGACAGGTATGCCTAGACAAGAGATCGCAAAAAATCTTTAGTGTTCGCAATTAATTTAGGATTGCTGTAGTAATAAATAGCGAGCAGTATCATCAAAAGAGCTTTTTACTAAAAGCTACCGAGCAAGAAACTACTATTTCTATATGACTACTAAATTAAATTTCTTAATCTGTCTTCCAAAATGAGATCGTTTCTACTAAATCAGATATCCAAACCCTCGAAAATGGAAGCTTTTAACTAAAATTCTGATATCCAAATATGTAGATGTAAAATTTCAACTACTATATCTACATATTTATTTTAGTTTTTAAATTATTCTGCTAAAAGCAGCATTAAAAAGCATATTTAAGGTATAATATGTTTTGGTAAACTGGAATATTTAGATACCCTAAATTGGTTTTTATTGTAGATTTATATGAATAATTAGTTTTTTACCATTTTATTAAAATCTCAAATGATTTAAGAATTTTTTTATGAGAAAAATATCCCTTGGCTACTATAGTAGTCAAGTATAATAGTTGTTTTTTAGTGGTGTTCGGTTGAACTTTTTAACTTATGAATGATTATTTAACTTTTTTTTTATAATCGTAACCGTATTCTTAAGCAATTTTAATTAACTGACAGATATTTTTACTACAATGTGTACTTTGTAATACTTAGTTAGGCTTTAAGCACTTAGACCAATATTTAAAATTAGCAAAATATATTATAAAAAGCTCTAACTTTTATAAGAGCTTACTTAACAGCTTAGCCCCGGATTTTAATTCAAAATTTGTTTTAAAAAGTTTTGTACTCCACAAAGCTTAGCTGTTGACTATCTGCATAATTAAAAATGGAAAATCCTACAGATAAATCCTCTTTTTTGAATAATCCATTTGAGCATTTTTTCTATATAAAATAAATATTGCTCTGTTAATAATTTTTTTCAGTCATAGCCTAAAAGCTCGACTTACCTATTCTATAGATTAATTTCTTATTTTCATTAAACTGTTTTTTCTGTGGTTGTCAAAAATATTACCTTTGATTTTTCTTAACTTAAATGCATATAGTCTGTAGTTATTTTTAAAATTAAATAAAAATTATTTGTCAATAAAATTACTTTTATCTACTTAGCCAGCCTAAATATTTTGCTTAATTGATAGATATATAAGCAAGTTTTTATGTATCGATATTTTAATAATATTTGATAAAAAACAAATTTCTCAATTTATATACGGGCAGTATAAGTAATTTTACTTATAAGTCATGATTTCTTGATATAAACAACTTTATAAAAAGATGTATCCTATTTGAATAAAAAGCTAAAAACCTGGCAATAGATATAATCTTCTATCAAAAGAAAGATATTAATATATACATAAAATTAAAGTATAAAATAAATACAGTATAAAATTATATTTATGTTTATAGATTGACAAAAGCTATAAAATATGGTTATAAATGCGTAACTAGACTGATTGTGTGTATTTAAGTCTGAAATATCAGTAAAGATATATCTATTTGTTACTTGAGCTATTACTTAATTTCTGATATAAATTCCTAAAAATGCTTTGCAAAAGGATTATAGACAATAGCGCTTATGTATCTAAAATAATATAGAGTTCAGTATGAGGAGCGATCGCTGATTTAAGAACTTCCGAATTAAAAACACATACAACTACTTCTTTTGGAGTAGGAGCTTTTGAAGTTGCTGCAAAATCTGAGGTGCTGTAGATCTAATTGCTGCAAATATGACACTGTGTCTTTTGACATAGTTGTTATGCAACCGCAAGAATACGCGTGGTGACTGTTTTAACTTGGTGTGAGAGAACGTGAAAAAGTATTTTTCCTTGCTAACAGTAGGTTTACCGACTTTACTGATAGCATTTCCTGGTTTAGCTGCTGATACTGAAATTGAGCAGAGAAATACGAATAAATCAACCGAAGCTATTTCAAATATTCCGAGTTTGAGTGAAATCGACTTACCGGCGACTAATGCTGAATTATTAACTCAAGAATCTACACCGAGTGAAATCGAGTCAGAAACTCAGCCGGAAACAGAGTCAGAACCTAGCGATGATGAAGACATTAATATAGAAGCGATCGCAGAACCAGATAGCCTGCCTCAGTCTACACCAACTTACGTAATTGAGAAAGAAGAGATTCAAAAGCAAGGTGCAAGCAGTTTAGCTGATGTTCTCAAAAGAATGCCTGGTTTTGCTATCAATGATGTTGGCCCTGGCGCAGATATTCACACAGGAACATATTACCGGGGAGCTTCAATTAACCAATCTGTATATCTGATTAATGGCAGACCAATTAATAATAATGTCAACACCTATCACGGTGCAACTGATTTAAATAGCATTCCTGTAGAAGCGATCGAGCGAGTAGAATTATATAGCGGCACAGCATCAACTTTGTATGGTTCCTCAACCTTTGGGGGAGTTGTTAATATCATCACCAAAGAAGGTTATGGACAGCCGAGATTTTCTGGTACTACAGAATTTGGCTCATTGAGTTTAAATAATCAACAAGTAACCTATGGTGGTTCGGTTGGTTCTGTAAAATACAACTTTAGCTTTGAAAGATTCTTTTCAGATAACCGTTATCGCGTACCTGTAGGTGCAGCAAATCGCGATAGTCAAGGGTTTTTATCGAATGCAGACACAGCTACAAGTACTTACTTTGGTAGCATTGGTCTAGATTTAGATCGAAGAAATTCTTTGAACTTAGATATTACTAAACTCAGCAGTCGTCGCGGCTTAATTTATTTTGGTTTTCCTCTCCAGCAAGATAGGTTAGACCACGACGGTTTAAATGTTGGCTTATCTTGGAAAAGTCGGCTTGGTAATGGAGAAAACTCTAATCTGACAACAACAATTGGTTATAACCAAGATTATTTCAGCACCTATGGGCCTACAGGAATATTTTCCCGTACAGGAGTTTTAGATACACAACAACTCTCAGCTAGAGTAGATCATGAATGGAGGATTACTGCTAATAATAAATTGCGTTGGGGTTTAGATTTGAAAAACACCGACTTAAACGGTGATGTTTTGAGTACAAATCCTAGTAGGATTGGCACTAACGAAACTGAAAATAGGAGTTTATTCAATACAGCTTTATTTGCTGTGAATACTTTGAATATTGGCGAAAGTTTTCTGGTAGATTTGGGACTAAGACAAAGCTTTGATAGCGAGTTTGGAAGTTATTTAAATCCTAGTGCCGGTTTACGTTATGCAGTTACACCAATAGTAGCAGTGCGTGGAAGTTGGGCCGGGGGACAGCGCAATCCTGGGTTAGATCAGTTATATGTTTATGATACGGTTCATGGTTGGGAACCTAACCCAGATCTAGAGCCAGAAATCGGTTCCACTTGGAGTGCAGGAGTGGATGTCAAATTTTCTGACAATTTGATTGGACAATTTACTTACTTTGGTAGTAGTATACGCGATCGCCTGGGAATCATAGCAGGAAGATGGGCAAACATTGGATTAGTAGATACCAATGGTTTAGAAGCCGCATTGCAATTAAAAATTGCTGCTGGCTGGTCAACTTTTCTCAACTATACTTATACAGATGCCCAAATCAAAACAGGAGCAGAAAGAGGTTTGCAGTTGGGTTTAATTCCTTACTCTGTACTCCAAACTGGTGTAGGTTATCAAAATGCAGGATGGCAAGCTAACTTATATGTTACTTACAACAGTGGCGCTCGCAGATCTATCTTTACGAACCCTGGTGATAGGATTACAGATTTTGCACCATCTTTTGTGAATTTAGATTTTACCGGTCGTATACCTTTAACTAGCAATTTAGGACTGACAGTTTATCTCGAAAATTTGTTAGGCGAACAATACGAGCGAGTTAATCGCATATATAGCCCTGGTTTTACTTTTCGTATAGGTTTAAGCTCAAGTTTGTAGGTAAGTAGTTCAGCAAGATAAATATTCAAGTTAGGCAATAAGCAAGAGCTATTGCCTATTTTTATTTTGTAAATAATTATGCTGGTTTAGCGATTATTTATAATCATGACTTACGCAAAAATAGCCAAAAAGCTTAATTTATCGAACCGCCAAGACGCCTTTCCTGCGGAACGCTTCGCGAACGCGTTCGCGTAGCGTCTCGTAGAGAAGCGTCTCGTAGAGAAGAACGCCAATATTTCGTAGAGTTTGCGTAAGTCCTAATAATTAAAAATACGATCGGAACATTTTAGGCACTATTTTATATAAGGTGCGTTAGGCTAAAGCTATAACCTACCTTAATTAACATTTAGTTTTAATCCAAAATCTAAAATCTAAAATCTAAAATTTCAATGAGAGCGAAAATTGAAAATAAAATACTTTTTATCCACCATGAAGATTTGCCAGAGTTCAAAAAGGGCGGTTCAGTCGTGAGAAATTCATATTTCTGGGCACTACGTTCAATTGCTGGCCAAGCTTCGCGGTATCGTGATTGGGAATACGAACCGGAGGTTTGGCTGGCGCTTTCGCGGATGCTGCTATCGTTCGCTGAATCTGGGTATTTGGGTTATAGAGAAACTATGTTAGAGTTTCCGTTGTCCCAAGGGGAAATTCCCGATGTGTTGCGACATGTATCCACTTGGGAGTAGCAGGGATTTGAGATTTTGGATTAAAAACTGACTAGTTAATCTTAATTAAGCGTTTGTTGTAGGATTATCAAGCTATAAGTCTAATTTAAGATGTTTTACAGACCCCAAATCAAGTTTCTGACTTGAAAAGCTGCTTTTGCGACTCGTAATGCTAATTGGATAAATACAGCAGATTGCAAACGAGTGAGGTACAGATCATCGTAGGGGCTTTACAGCTGTCATCAGTGTCAACTTAAGCCCAAAGCTTTGTTCCACAGCCGTTTACCCCACCCCTCAATCCCCTCCCCTTAGCAAGGGAGGGGAGGTTTTGCGTCAGCAAAGCCGGGGTGGGGTAAGTCCGGACTAATTGGTAATTGAGTTAAGTTTGATATAACGTCATTACAATGTTTTGACGTTAAGTTGACACCAATGTACAGCTGTAAAGCCCCTACCCATGTGCTTCATTTACCTGAAAGACGCTGTATTTTTTTGTCTGAATGCGGGCACTTAGATGAGCTTCATTCCGTCAGCATTAGCCATGATGGACAAACCTTAGTTAACAGCAGTGCTGGAATAAGCGAGTTCTGAGAAAACTATTAAAATGCGGCAGTTAGTGTAGGAAAACAACGTGAAAATAGGGTTTATTGCTAAAACATTAATTACATCCATAGGATTTTTCACTTTATTTGCTCCCAGTCAAGCATCGGCTCAACTGATACCGCAACCTTGGGTTTCAGTGGGTGGTAAAGATGGCGATCTAACTTATGCTGTAGGAGCTAGGGCTTTGAATTTTGGAGTTGAACTAGGAACAGGCCCTGATGGTGCTACAGGAGTAGATGTTTTGAAATTTATCAGTTTGCCTGTAGTTTCACCTTATGTAGGAGTTGGGCTTTATTCAGAAGATAAAGGTGTTGCGGTTTCAGGTGGCGTTCAGGTAAGCGCTACTGATAACGTTTTTGTAGGTGCTGGTTACAATTCTATTCGCGGTTTTAATGGGCAAGTGGGAATCAGATTTTAACGGCGTCTTGAGTTAGGCAATGGGCAATGGGCAATAGGGGATTTGCAAATTAAAAAATATCGAAATTATTATTGTCAATCGATATTTTGTGTGCTTAGAGTTAGGGGCGGGCGAGACGCCCACCCCACAAGGTTTTACAAAATTGAATAATTGATTTATTGGTAATCTTTAGGAATAGATAATACGGAACAAGCGATAGATTTTTTTTAATCAATGGCTCCTCCTTTAGGTTTATCCGTGGGGGTAATCCAAAATCTAAAATCCGTCTTGAAATGATTTAGGATGGCTATAATCGTTTGATAGCTTGGTAACACACATCGGTTAAACGAAATACTAGATGGTGCGTCTCAATCCCACATCATACGCCGGATAACTGTTCCAGGAAAATTTGGACAATACATGTTATCTTTTTGGATAGATGACATTCTATAGACAAAGAGTCACATGTATTGTCTATACAATGTCTAACACTCGGCTATTATTCAGATTTTCTGCACGCTGTTAGTGTTATTTATTTAACAGGAATCTCCTTATGGAGCCAGGGCTAAGATTACTAATTCAATTGGTATTAGAGTTTGCACCTGTAATTGTAGACTTGATACAAAAGAGAAAAGAAGAAAGTCTGACTACAACTAATTATCTATTGCCAACAGTTGTCAATGAAGCTGTCAGGTTTGGCAAGAATATGATGGCAGAAAATGATAGCTATGACTCAAGTTTTGAACAAACAAAACTTCTGCAACAACAATTAGCTGTTTATCAGCGTGAGACACAATTAAAAGTAGCAAATCAAGAAAGAGAAACTGCTCTCAAGTTACCAGAAGTATATAAAATTTTTGATAGTTGGCCTTTAAGATTATATCCGTCACAAATTTTAGAATCTCATACAAATCAAGGACGCACTCCGATAAAAGTTTTTCTTGCTCCTCCCGAAATCAAATTCGACCAATTTGAACATAAGACTGATGGGATATCTGAAATAGAGCTAATGTTGGCTGAAGGTTTAAGAAAATTGTTCAATCAGCATTATTCTTTACACAATCCCATTAGACCAACAGAATTTTTAGCAGGGGCTTGGGATAGTAAACGTTTTCATAGTGAATCCAGTATCAAGGCTCTGTATGGCATATTAAAAACAGAGCCTATTTTAATTTTAGAGTCAGAAAATGATGGAGATTACCTAAATTTTCGGATTGCTTATTGGGGATTGAAACAAGATAAATATTATTACAAAACAATTGCACGATTGTCTTATAAAGAAATTCTTCAGGAATCTGCTAAAAGTCGCGCTCTGGAGTGGAAAAAAATTCGAGATGAGTTATTAGCGTTAGGAGAAAATTTAGAAGAAATCAATCTCTTGGGTAGAGATAATGTATTTAATTTGGCTATTTTAGAAAAATCAGAAAAATGGCAGGCTCAAGGGATTGATGTGAGCAAGTTATCCTTGCAATATCAAGTTAATCATCAAGATTTTGAAAAGCTTTGCCAGGTGTTGATTACTTGTCACTTTCTGGTTGCTGCTTGGGTAGCGGATATTTATCATTTAGTTCATTACGATGTACCGCCTTTGCTGCCAAAGTTGCTGCCAAGTTTGCTCAAAGATGCTTTCGATTTACAATCTGTGCAAGCAATAGCCACGGGTTATAAACAAGTGTACCAAGCTCTAGAAGAGGAACGACGTTACTGGGTTCCAGAATTGGCTTTGCAACTAGCTCAAAGTTTATCTCATTTACCCGATCGCTCTTGGGCACAAGAACAAATTGATTATTCAATAAGCACATGGTTGGAATTGCGTCAAGCCTTATCACAGGAATTTGCTAACCCCTTAGAGGCGATGCAATCGGCTGTGAGAATTGAAGATGAAGAGTATTTCCAAAACTTAAAAGAATATTTTACAACTGTGAGCGATCGCCAAAATATTTTAGCTGTAGAAAAACTCTTAGATGCGATCGCCACTCTCAAATATAAACTTACCTTAGAAAATGCCAATCTCAGGTACACCCTCACCGGACATGCTGGTAAAGTCACCTCTGTGGCTGTTAGTCCTGATGGCGAGATTTTAGTTAGCGGCTGTGCAGACAAAACCATCAATCTCTGGAATCTGCGAACTGGCAAACTAATTCGTACTCTCACAGAGAATTTAGGTGAAGTTTCATCTCTAGCAATTAGCCCCGATGGTAATTTCCTTGCTATTGGTAGCTGCGAACACCCCAGAAGTAATGTCAAAGTCTTGCATTTGAAAACAGGCAAAGTATTGCACACACTTTTAGGGCATCAAAAACCCGTCAATGTTGTAGCAATCAGCCCAGATGGTACAATTCTCGCCAGTGGCAGTAATAAAATCAAGATTTGGAATTTAGATAAAGGCGACCGCATTTGTACCCTTTGGCATTCATCGGCTGTTCATGCCGTAGCAATCAGCCTTGATGGTACGATTCTTGCCAGTGGTAGCTCTGATAACAAAATCAGGTTGTGGAATCCACGGACAGGCGACCCGTTAAGCACGCTAAACGGTCATGATGGCGAAGTCAATTCAATTGCTATGAGTCCCGACGCACAACTCCTCTTCAGTGGTAGTGCTGACACAACCATCAGAGTTTGGCATTTAGCTACTGGTAAACTGCTGCACACATTAACTGGACACTCACAAACAGTAAAATCCTTAGCCGTTACTCCCGATGGACAAACTCTAATTAGCGGTAGTGCAGATAAAACCATCAAAATCTGGCGACTTTCCACAGGCGAACTGCTGCAAACCCTTACTGGCCATTCAGAAACGGTGAATTCTCTAGCCCTGAGTCCTGATGGTAAGTTACTCGCTAGCGGTAGTACAGATCGAACCATCAAAATTTGGCAGATATAGCAAGGGACTGGGGAAGAATCTTTTTGTTGACATCTGAAAGTGCCAATCGAACGATAGAGGGATGTTGCAGTTTTTTTATACTAAGGATGATTTTGCCGATCGCCCTAGTCCTGTACGATCGAAGAACAATTAATTCAAATAGAAAAATTATGGCAACCGAGCAAGAGCTTCAATCTCTTTTTAATACCTTGGATAGCGATGGAGATGGTAAAGTTTCGATAAATGAGCTTTTTTTAAGCCCAGGCTTAAGTGCAGTCATCTCAGCAGAAACAGGTGTCAGCAGTCCCCAGGAATTGGTGAGTATGTACGGAGATAAAGATGGCAGTATCACCTTTGAAGAGTTAAAGAGTGTTGTTGAAAAGGCTGGGAATTTAAACTAGCAGATTGTAAAGAAAGATGTGACTAATGGATAGCTTTTTAAGGAGGGCTAGGGGGGATCGAGGTTTCAGGTTTGAGTGCGTAAGTCCTAAAACTAAACTCCTGTAGGTTGGGTTGAGGAACGAAACCCAACATATTAGGTGCTTTGTTGGGTTTCACTTCGTACCCCTACGGGGAAGCAAGCTACAACCCAACCTACAATTTTCCTTAACACCAAGCGTATTGAGATATAGCTGGGGATTGGGGACTAGTAAAAGTCTAAATAGGGTGTGTTATGGCTTTAGCCTAGCACACACCCTAATCAACTAAAACAGCCTCTTAATCAGGAATAGTTATGCGTGTTTTATAAATGGATTCTTCAACTATTAAGCTGCCGTCTTGTTTCATTTCTAATTGAAAACTTCCTTTTTTTGAAGGAGCATAAAGCATAATTGTATTGTTATTTAAAGTCTCAATTTTCCAATCCCAAATATGCTGAATGCTATCCATAGCAATAGCATAGATAAGCAGATGCTCGCTAGCAATAGGGGTAGTCCATGTAGATATTATGCCCGATCCCTCAGCCCCTTGACCTTTTTGGTTAGGTAGGGGGTGATAAAATTCATGAACGTAACCACATCTTTGGGAAAAAGTTGCACCAGTATCAGGATTGTTTTCGTCCAAAAATAGAGAATCATCTTGATTCCAAAAGTAGTTTCTCGAAATTGCAGTTACTAGTACAAACTTTATGGCAACATTATTACGGCGAAATATTAAATGACGAGGCGAGATCGCTTGAGTTTGAAGTTTTCCTTCTCGATTATTCAACAAAAAAGATGTTTCAACTGCTACAGGTTGGTTGGATTTAATTGTGTCTACAAGGAAGATACTATTCGTACCACACACAATCCACATTCTCTGAGCTTTTTGGATAGGCTTACCATAAACATCTGCGGCATCAGACTCGATTACAGTCATATTTCCTTCTTGATAAAGAAGTTTAAACTTATTTAGAGCCGGTATATCTTTGTAGATACTGCCTTGTACAAGATTTTGTTTCAACCTTGAGCCAGTCTTGGTGATAAAACTCCAAGTATTGTGAGAAGCTGCGGATTTTGATTGAGCTTGGATATCAAGACGATAACAACAATGTCCAGGATCTACAAAGAAGTTTTCTCCACCATAGGAGAGTATGAAGCTGTTTTGATCCTCGTGTCGATGTCCATCAGACCTTAAAGGTTCGTATCCTGCTTGAACAGATAAAACTATAGATGGATTATGCCAGGAATCACGGACGATAACGTTACCGTTCTCGAATCGTTTTACTAGAGGAAGGTTAGCCTGTTCAGGTGTTATGGAATTTTCAGCATATTTCCAGTTGAGTATGGTCGGGAACAGAAAATTGTTAAAAAAGCCGAAGGTTGCTCGATCGTCAGGGCCTAGTTTTGGATCTTGATAAGTTTCATGAAAAATCCAAGATGCAAGACCCGCTTCTATAGGCATACTTTTTTTTGCCCGTCGAGAGATATGAAGCAAAAGATCGGCGGTAGGTCGAAAAACAGCTGCTGAATCACCCCAATTTAAAGAATGAGGATAAGCTAAGTCTCCCCAGCCTGCAACCTGTTTCATCTCAAGAAATGATGACACCACCCAAGGTATACTGCGCGTATAGCAAGATATATCAAGCTCGTGTTCTAAAGAAGGGTTATAACGTACAAGCACTTCAAATAAGTGCGCTAGATTGAAAGTTGCGTAGTTCCAATATTGTAGAGATTCGCCATAGCTATCTTGGTTATATAGCTTGGTAGCCAGTTCATAGTTTTCTACCGATTTTTCTACACCAACTCGATCGCCAATAATTGCAGATATCGTACCGTAGCCATTCAGCAGAACCATAAACCAGTTATTGGCAATTCTTTGTCTTTTAATGGTATTGTTGAGCCATTCTTGACAAAGTTTCTGGGGCTTATTTATCAAAGCTTCACGAATCTCATCTAACTCAGTAGCAGTAAATATATCTGGGCAAAGATCGAAAACAGTTGCCACAGCAATACCCGCATGAGCAGTTTCCAGGTGCGCTAAAAGACGTTTAATACGTTTTCTTCTTCTATACGACGGGCCTACCCACTCATCTGGAGATTTACGTATTGTATCTAATACAACCGACTTCAACCATTCTCTGAGCCTGACAATTTCTGTTTCAGGGGTTAAGCCACAAGCTTTAATTACTTGATGGAAATTATTTGACTTATTTGCTAAAAAGCAGATAAACGCTACATCGCTTAACCGCTCCCAGCTAATATGCCACCATTCATTCGTATCTGAAGGTTGTACTAAACCTGGAAAGCGAGTGTTATTTATAGTACGCTCGATTAGAGCTATCAAAAAATCTTGCCTACGGTCATCAGCTATCTTAAGGGCAGACTCTAGTTCTATAAGTTCATTATCTGCAATTAACATTTCAATAAATCCTTGGGTTCGTGTGGCTCACGTAGCAAAAAGCTGTTGGCGCTATCGTGAGATAAATCTTTGATGATGTCTGCCAAACGTCTACAGCCTGTATATTTTTATTCTGCCAGCACAAAAAATCTACTTACAAGTGTTGAAATCGCACTTGGCAGTAGATGGCCTGGTAGTGGCTGTAAGTGAATGAAATATACATATAAGAATCACTTTGATTTCTGAAACGATCTACGCAGTCAGCAAACAGGGAACAAGACACCCTAAAGTCTACTGAGTTTCTTCAGAAATCAAATTACGAACTTATATGTAACAAAAAATACTTTTGATTAAAGTATAAATACAATTAGGAAAAGACATAAAGGAGATCGGTATTTTCCTTAAACTTGTTCCAGTAATGGTATTCTTTGAATCCCAATATGTATAGTAGCAAGGTCAATAAATGCATCAAAATGTACTTTATATCGTTTCCAGCGGACAACGAAACGATGATATTTGCTTTGATGCCATGCAAAACAAAGCTCTTGCTGAAATCTCGGAGCAGAAATTTTGATGGGTCTACCTCTGTTTTTCTTTGTTTTCCAAGCTCGTTTTGGTATTTGGGGTTGAATGTCCCGTTTATGTAAATAAGGTTACTCAATGCCTCGAAATGTACCATCATCAACTAATACACTCCACTCCTGTATAAACTAGATTACCATAATTTATATTAAGTAGGTTAGTGTTGAAAATTGTCGTTATGACAAGGCAGAAGGCACGATTAAAGAGCTTTTTGAGCAACTTTACTTTTGGTGATATATTTTGTTTTTTTTACACACACGTTACTTAGCAGGATAAGTTCATGCAGGAGGGGGAGTAGTTGAGATTATTTCTCTCACTTGTTGTGCGGAATCTTGTTCTAATGCTGATGCCGCGATCGCTTCACTCTCGGCTAAACTTAACTGATGAATCCCCTGCTTGATTGCAGGTATACTTTGAGGATTCACACTTAATTCATCTAACCCCAAACCTAATAAAATCGCTGTTGCTAAAGGATCTGCTGCCAATTCGCCACATAAACCGACGGAAATTCCCGCCGCATGGCCAGCCTCAACGGTTTGCTTTACCATCCTTAACACCGCTGGATGCAGCGCATCAACTAAATTTGCTACGCGTGGGTTAGTGCGATCGCCTGCCATGACATACTGGCTAAGGTCATTAGTGCCGATACTAAAGAAGTCTACTTCAGCGGCTAACCGTTCGGCGATCGCCACTGCTGACGGCACCTCTACCATAATCCCTAGTTTTATTCCTGTATCGAAGGGAATACCAGCTTGCTTGAGTTCAGCCTGGACTTCACCGAGAATTGCCTTAGCTGCACGCACCTCCGTTACAGTAGCAATCATCGGCAACATGATTTGAATTTGGCGCCCAAAACTAGCTCGCAAAATTGCCCGCAACTGAGTTTTGAAAACTTCTGGATTGCCCAAGCAAAAACGAATTCCCCGCCAACCTAAAAATGGGTTGGCTTCGGGAAACCCTACCCTGAGATAAGGAAGTGGCTTATCGCCGCCAATATCCAAAGTCCGAATTATCAGCGGACGATGCTCCAAAACTTCAGCGATCGCCTGATACACTGCTAATTGTTCTTCTTCTGTGGGGGCGCTTGTCCTGTCCAAATACAAAAACTCGGTGCGGAGTAGCCCCACACCTTCGGCACCATTAGCTACAGCAGCTTGGACATCATTAATACTACCGATATTGGCAAAAACGCCCACTTGCCGACCATCAGAAGTAATTGCCGGCTGGTGTGCCGTGGCTCGTGCTTGTTGCTGGGCACTTTGCCAAGCTTCTCGCTTTGCCTGAAGGTGTTCTAGAATATCTAACTCTGGTTCTACCCAAGCTGTGCCGCTTTCACCATCCAGTGCCATCAACGTCCCATCTGCCAAGTACAACACTTGGGCATCTACTCCCAAAACTGCGGGAATCCCTAAGGTGCGGGCGATAATTGCACTGTGGGAAGTGGCACTCCCAGAAGTTGTACAAATCCCTAACACCTTTGTGGGGTCTAGTCCGGCGGTATCCGAAGGCGTTAAATCGCTGGCTACCAAAATCGCTGGTGACTCCAGATGTAAGTTAGCAGGGGCATTCCCAGTTAGTAAGCGCATCACCCTTTGCCCCACATCCACAACATCGTCCACTCGCTCTTGCAAATAAGAGTCCTCAAGTGTGCGATAGGAAGTTGCCACTTCATCGACTGCGGCTTGCCAAGCGGCCTCGGCATTTATATGCTGTTCTAAAATGCGGTGATGAGCCGCTTCTAAAAGAACTGGGTCTTCTAAAAATAGTAAATGGGCGTCAAAGATGGCAGCTTCAGCATCGCCAATTTGAAAAGATGCTTGTGAGAACACCGTCTGAATTTCTTGCCGGGCGATGTGAATAGCAGCTTGTAAACGTTGCCACTCTGCTTCGGTATCATCTACGCGATATTCCGTAATGGCAATTGGGGCGGGTTGATAACGAACCACAGGTGCGATCGCCACTCCAGCAGAAGCCGGAATTCCAGAGAGTTCGCCCTCAGTAGCTGGGGCAACTTTGTGTTGCAAGACTGGTGGATGATTAAAAGCAGCATTATCCTCGCCAAAATTAGTGGCAAATAATACTTGCAATGCTGCCAGTGCTGCATCTGCATCTGAACCAGTGGCAGTAATTAGCAATTCGTGTCCTTGACGCACCCCTAAAGTTGTGACTTGGTTAATACTGTCGCCCCGGACTAACCCGGTATTTCTAGTTAAATTTTGCACCAGAATTTGAGATTGAAATCTGGCTGCGGTTGCTACAAACTGGGCTGCGGGGCGGGCGTGTAAACCTAAACGATTGCTGACAATCAGCCGGATTTCTCGCGTCGGGGATTCTGGATTGCTGGTTTGGATGTTGCTATCCACAATCGACGCAGGGCTACTAGCTCCAACCAATTGAGTTGCTTTTGCTAGTAATGCGCCCCGTGCTTCGGACATTACTTGCTGAATGTTCCCGCCAGCCGCCGCAGCTACCACAGCAGCGATCGCACCTTCCACCAGAGGCGCTTCGCACAAATAAACTTTTTGCCGCTGTTCCTCTGGCAGAAACTCCAGTGCCATTTCTGCGCTGAGTAAAGCACTACCCAAATCCATTAACACCAAGACACCATCATCAGAGAAAACAGCAGCGATCGCTTCACTAACCTGGATGGGATCTGTACCCAAAGGATTTTCCGGATCTTCAATACCTGCTGCAATAGCGATCGGGACTTCACCCCGAACCATCTGCGCGGCGAGTTCCCGCACGCCCAAAGCTAGTTGTTTACTGTGAGAAACTATGACAATTCCGACCACTGCCACACCGCCAATCTTATTGAGAGGTTTGCGATCGGCCAGTTATCCATTTCATTTTCCCATTGAGCTAAAATTGCAACTGCCCGAAAATATTCCCGTCTTTGGAGTTAGAAACCCGAACAAAATAGCCCTCTTTTACAGGAATGCGTGGTGTCCACTCATAAACCCCATCGCTACCAGTACGCGAAGAGATGTTTTGCATAAGTTTCTTTTCATAGTACAACCTAATCGAGACATCGCCATCAAAATTGTCTCGCCACAATATTAAAAAAGGTCGATCTTTGTTTGCAATGACTTTGCCTGCTGGCTGAGTGAGGAAAATTTTTGGTGCAACCTGATTTTTACTTTTCTTACGGAATCCTAGATAATGAGGTAAATCTCGAAAAGTAGGATTTTCTTGCACATTAGATAGTTGTGGAACGATAATATTTCCTCTTTGGGGATTGAACAAATAAGTCGATCTGCCCCCGTCAACGGTAATGATATCGCCTTTGACTCCTAATTTACGTAGTAAATCCGCTGCTTCGTCTAAAGTTGCTTGATTCACCGTCATAATCAACAATAACTCGTCACCTTTAACACCATCTTTGTTAAGAGTACCGATGAGTTGGTATTTATTGGCTTGATTTTGAGCCAATACTTTTGCGGGATGGTCGCTGTATTGGTAAGTGACGATTGCGTTTTTTACTGCTTTTTGATTTAGGGGCGCACCACTAAGGCGATCGTAATTTGTAATGTATGCCTGCTTATCATCCCAGACTAAAGCCTTGAGGCGAATATTACTATAATATTTATCTTTTGGTTCTTTGACGGGGCCGTAGGGACTATTACCGCCGCTGATAACTACACCATTGAGTTTTATCGGAAAAGATAATTGCGTGCTGGGTTGATATTGCTCAAAAAAAGAACAATTAATGATAGAAAAAACATTATTAGCATAAAGCTGTTGATATTCATTTGCAACTTCAGAGAATAATTTGTTCTTGAAAAAAGGGCTGTAATGTCCACCTTCTCCTCGATAATATTTACCTTGCTTTTCACCCATATTATCCACCTCTCCAACGATTTGGTCGATGTGCATTTTCCGGAGGTCAATAACTTGTAAATAAGCTTCGTTACCGTTGGTTAATTCTTTTCTATATAAAGCTGCACCGTCTATCTTTTGGAGAGGCAGATAAGAAGATAAAGGATTGAAACTTTGAGCAATCCACAGGCTACTCAGAATTGGCAGTAAAAAAAGCAATAAATTGATGAGAACATTCATCAGAATTTTCTTGAGCCAGAAATATGTCTCAGGAATTATAATCTAGATTTTGATATTAGCCAGGTTTTGAAGCCAAAGTTGAGCCTCAGAAGGTCAAAGTCGAGCCTCAGAAGGTCAAAGTTGAGCCTCAGAAGGTCAACGTCGAGCCTCAGAAGGTCAAAGTTGAGCCTCAGAAGGTCAAAGTTGAGCCTCAGAAGGTCAAAGTTGAGCCTCAGAAGGTCAACGTCGAGCCTCAGAAGGTCAAAGTTGAGCCTCAGAAGGTCAAAGTTGAGCCTCAGAAGGTCAACGTCGAGCCTCAGAAGGTCAAAGTTGAGCCTCAGAAGGTCAAAGTTGAGCCTCAGAAGGTCAACGTTGAGCTTCAAAGAGATAAACTCAATGTGCGATCGCCTCAACCTTAAGCTTTATAAATTGAATCGTATATTTAATTAGTAAGAATTCAAACAACCTGCGTTGTAGTATAATTTTCCTTTTGTATTATTAAACGTATAAGAGATGACACCCCAATTTGAATACAGCACTCTAGCGCAGCCCCAGGATATTCAGCAGCTTGCGTTTATCCTTAAGCAGTGTTTTGTCAACGCACTTGGTGGTGAGGAAGCTTACATGAACCAAATTGGCGTAGAAAACTTTCGGATTATTCGCGAGTCAGGGCAATTAATTGGTGGATTAGCAACTCTGAATATGGGTCAGTGGTGGGGTGGCGAGCGTTTACCAATGACGGGAATAGCCGTAGTGGGTATTGCTCCAGAATACCGTGGTTCGGGAGGAGCGATCGCTCTCATGCAGCACACCCTCAAGGAACTTTATGCCAGAGGTATACCCCTGTCTGCTCTTTATCCAGCTGTGCAAACCCTGTATCGAAAAGTCGGGTACGAACAAGGGGGTAGCTGGTACATTTGGGAAGTCGCAACCAACGCCATTGGAGTACGGGAGCAACCCCTACCTTTGCAATCAGTAGTTCCCATAAATGATCGAGTCTTTCACGAACTATATCACCAGCAAGCCAAACTCACCCACGGATATTTAGACCGACATCCCGCAATTTGGCGGCGATTAATCGAACCAGATGAAAACGAACAAGTCTATGCCTATTTCATTGGTACAAAAGACAAACCCGAAGGTTACATTATCTTCGCTCAACAACGAACACACAATGGTGAAATTATCTTTGTCAAAGATTGGGTAGTAAAAACAGCTGCTGCGACACAAACTTTTTGGTCTCTTCTAGCCAGCCATCGCTCCCAAATTCAGCAGGTACGTTGGAAGAGTTCTGCAATTGATACTCTGACATTGGCGTTACCAGAACAAACTGCTAAGATTTCGACTCAGTTTCGCTGGATGCTACGAATAGTAGATGTTGTCAAAGCATTGTCCCTGCGCGGTTATCCATTGGGGCTGCAAACAGAACTCCATTTAGATATTCAAGATAATGTCATAGATGCAAACAACGGTAAATTCATTCTTTCTGTTGCCAATGGACGCGGTGAAGTTACAAAAGGTGGAAAAGGAGAGTTGCAACTAAATATTCGAGAACTAGCACCACTATATACAGGTTTGTTTTCTCCCTACCATCTGCAAATAGCTGGAAAAGTGCATGGCACAGAAACAGCTATTTCAGCAGCTACGCAAATATTTGCAGCTAGTTCTCCTTGGGTGGCTGATTTCTTTTAATGGGTATGGGGGAATACTGCTCGTTTTGTCCATTTTTAACTCGTAATTGGGTTTGGGGAAAAGGTTAAAGGGTAAAGGTTAAAGGTTTTTCCTTTTCCCTTTCCCCTTTCCCCTTTTCCCAAAACCCGTATGGGGCATAGATTATTAATTATTCTCCTCTGTTCCTCTGCCTCTTTTCCATACCTCATAAGTAGATAGTCATGATTAAATCTAAGATGTCATTAGATATTTGGTGAAAAACAATGTAGAGACGTAGCACTGCTACGTCTCTACTTGTGAATCAACAAAAATAAAGTTGGAAACATAATTGACCCTTGGCTCGTCCTTGCGCTAGATTAACAATTTCTGTTGTTGTCAACTCACGTCACAAACAAAATTCTCGGCGATTTACTTTTGATGAGTAATGATGATTTGTTGTGCTTATCTAATCCCAAAGACATCTCAAAAAATAACTCGATGGGATTTAGAGTTTTTATCCGGAAGTTCAACACACTCGTCAGAAAACAATCTAAGTAAAGCTGATTACTTGCTACTTACTTGCCTACTTACTTGCACACACACAATCTCAACATGAAATCACATCTACTCGCCATTGGTTTGAGCAGTTTAGTTCTGCTTGCCGGACAAGCTAAAGCTTCACAATTACAGTCTTGGTATTTTGATTCTAGCCAAAACCAATTAGACCTAACTACCACTTCTGGAATAGAACCAAAGGCATTTGTATTAGATAATCCCAACAGATTGGTAATTGATTTACCCGGAACTACTTTTAATTCTGATACCGTCAAACAAAGTTTTGGGAATGCAATCAGAGAAATACGCCTTGGCAAACCAGACTCTCAAACCACTCGTTTTGTCGTAGAATTAGCGCCTGGTTATGATATTACTTCCCAGAATGTTTCAATCAAGGGAGATTCCCGTTCTCATTGGATTTTTAAATTCAATTCATTTAACCGCCAAACTAATCCCATTGTTGGGGAAAATAGAGAAGATATTGCGATTAAATCCACAGATGCGACTACATTTGCGGGAGTTGTGAATCTTGGTCAAGAGATGGTCGGTCTGAGTTCTCAAATTCGCAGTCTGTTAGCGAGTTATAAATCATTAAATCCCGGAATCTTTTTCTTAGATTTAGCAACAGGAAATTATATAGATATTAATGGTGAGAAAAGATTTGCTGCTGCAAGCACAATCAAATTTCCCTTATTAGTAGCTCTTTTTCAAGATATAGACGCTGGCAAAATCAAACTCACAGATAAACTAGTGATGCGGCGCGATTTAAGGGTTGGTGAATCTGGAACTATGCAATACAAACCCATCGGAACTAAGTTTAGCGTCCTAGAAACTGCTACCTTGATGATGACAATCAGCGATAATACCGCAACAAATCTAGTTCTCGATCGCTTGGGTGGTGCAGCAAAAGTTAGCCAACGTTTTCGTAGCTGGGGATTGCAAAATACAGCAGTTCGGAATTTACTTCCAGACGTTGCTGGCACAAACACAACTAGTTCCAAAGATTTGGTGAGGTTGGCGGCGTTAGTTTCTAATAATCGTTTGCTCTCGCCAAATAGCCGCGATCGAGTTTTAGATATTATGCGCCATGTCAAAACCAATAGTTTACTACCAGCTGGTATCGGTCAAGGAGCTACCATCGCTCACAAAACCGGTACGTTGAGATTCATTATTGGTGACGCGGGTATTATTCAAATGCCCAACGGCAAAAGCTATTTAGCGGGCGTTTTGGTACAAAGACCAAACTACGATCCCAAAGCTGGAGATTTTGTCCGTGAAGTTTCGAGAAGAGTCTACAATTACCTAGACCAAACCAAAGTCAGCAATATAGAGCCGACTTTTGGCGGCCGCACTCGCTAGCAATAAAGTAGGGGCGTACAACTGTACGCCCCTACGTATCTATATATATCAGGTATTTCCCAAAATGGTATTAGCTTAGGAAATTGGGTGTACCGTTACCACCATTCTTACCAACAGCAGGAATTTCCAATAGGCTATCTGTAGCTTTGCCAGTACCGTCGTCGGTAACCTTCGTAGAATTACCCGGATGTCCGTTGGGGATAAACAGTTGCGGGTGGTCAAAAGGTGCTTTCTCATACCGAACTCGGTCATCAGTTAGTGCTTTCAAGAAGGCGACCAATTGCTGCTTTTCTTCTGGTGAGAGATTCAGGCGGGGAAGCGCTCCAAAGTCACCACCGCGATTGTAAAAATCGATCGCTTGTTCTAAAGTCGCCTGACCTCCATTGTGGAAGTAGGGAGCAGTGAGTTCCACGTTGCGAAGTCCAGGTGCTTTGAAAGCTCCGTCTGCAACCGCAGTTTCCGTAGGCTTCAAAGGTGGATTGAGAGTAGTCGGGTTTTCACCAAGGAGAACCTGAAATTTCCCTAACTGCGCCAATCGCGCCTCTGAGAGCGGATTACCTTGACCGTTACCAAATAAACCGTCATTACCGCCCAAGCCGAGGTCATCTGTGTTAGGTCTAACGCCAATCCTGAAGAAGCCATTATCTTCAGGGCTGTTTGGCGGGAACGGCGCACGTTTGATTCGTCCGTTTTTAGTTACATTGCTGACTGAAGCAGCCGTGAATTCTGGCCCAATGTGACAACCAATGCACAGAGCTTTCCCTTCAAACAGTGTTTTACCTAGTTGCTGCTGCTGGGTGAGGGCACTGGTGTTGCCTTCTACGAAGCGATCGTAGGGCGTGTCATTGGAAATGAGTGTAGACTCGTACAACTGAACTGCTAGACCAAAGAATAGCGAGAAGTTGTACTCCATCAATGTGTACTCATTAGTCTCCAAGGAGCGATCGGGCTTTTTGACAAAAGTGCGTCTCCCTTCGGCATCAACTTGGATTAGTTTATTAGACTTCCACCACTCCGACTTAAAGGCATCTTGAATCATGGCATCGTAGGTTTTATCTTTAAGTCCGGTTTTAGGCCATCTACTATCTGCACCTAAAACGCTATCTTGTGGGTGCACAAGCTGTTTACCTAGCGGCCTCAGAGGGAATAACTTTTTCGCAAGTTTTCGGGGGAGTTTTTTACCTTTAACACCGTTGGTTCGCCCAAACTTGTCACCAATCTCTTGAAAAGTCCGACCATCAGCAGACACCTCAAAGGAACTCAGTGGCGGGCCGACGGCTTGGGAAGCCAAAGACGCATTATTCAGGCTGACTTTGACAAAGTTTAGCTGGTTTGGAGTTTCTGCTTTGACAACAGAAGCGTTAGGGTCTCTCAAACCGAAAGGATTCACGCCATTAAAGATGTTCTGCGCTCTTCCGTCCCAGAAGTTGCGGAAGTTAAATACTGCATTAATTACGCTTGGAGTGTTACGAGACTGGACGCGGCGCACATTTATGCCTCCCACGTTAAACACGGGATCTGGCTCAGTTTTTACTTGGTCTTCCGCATTACCAGGTACGACATCAACAAACTTAGTATTGGTAACCCCCTGGGAGGAACTGACATCGTTGCGATCGAGTATGACGCTGTTAGGATCGTTGGGGTCTGCTAGTTTGTGGAAGGGAAAATCTTCTGGCTTGAGTTGATAGTTTGGTAGTCCTCCTATATCAAAAACTGTATCCGGGTTCTCTGTACCATTAGCGTTAACCCGCAACAGTCCAGGAGCAATCTGATTTTTGGATCTATTGTCGGCTCCAGCATGGAAGTGACAAGTCGCACAGGAGGTCACGCCGTCGCTACCCACTTGCATATCCCAAAAAAGAGCCTTGCCTAATTTAATGGCGGCTGCTTTGTCTTTTACAAACTCTGCAAGATTATCTGGTTCTGGAACAGGCACACCTTTGAGCGAAGGTGATGATGGGGTAATCTGCGCTGAGACACTATTTCCAGCTATTACTGCCACCATAATCATGACAGCAATTACTATAGTTTTGGAAAATTTCGATCTCAGAGGATTAAACTTACCAGATCTATATCTTTGCCTTTGGGGTTTGATGTCAACAGGTAATTTGGATGATGGCGTTGCTCTAGAAAATGTATTAAGGTCATAAGGCAGCAATTTTGGCTGATTAGCTAAGCCTGGGACTGCTTGCTTAGTTTTGCCGGCCAGAAATTTGAGCGAAAATCGACCTTTTGAATTGAATAGAAAATAAATTGGTAAGCTAGCCAAAACTAGCACCAATACTATTACGGGTATAGTCCCCATAGTTGTTGGTTATAAATTAAGACTGGAAAAAATTATACATTGGCTAAAAAGCGTGAAATTTATTGTTTAGGTGAAATAATTACTAATTTTATGTAAACAAAAAACTCTTGAAGGCATAGCTCAGTTAAGCAAACTCAGCAATTTTTGTTTACACTTTTTTTATAAAAAATAGCGTTTATTATGCTTAGCTAGTAAGAGTTTGATAAAATTTAGATATCTGAAGATATATGTTTAAGTTTATTATTAACGATAGTTTCCATAGCAGATTTAAATGTCACTACATCAAAGTTCTGGTCGCTGGCGCTTAGGGCTAGCGTTATCATTGTTGACAGTATTATTGTGGGGAATTTTACCAATTGCTCTTTCGGTAACTCTGCAAGTATTGGATGTATATACAGTTATTTGGTTTCGTTTCCTAGCATCATTTGTACTGCTTTTTATCTATTTATTCATAAGTGATAAATTACCAAAGCTGGAACAATTGCCTTCCGGTTCTGGGAAATTATTAGCGATCGCTACACTTTTTTTAGCGATTAATTACTTCTTATTCATGCAAGGTTTAGCGTTAACATCACCCGCTAATGCTGAAGTTTTGATTCAATTAGCTACGCTTTTATTAGGTTTGGGCGGTTTAGTAATTTTTCACGAACGTTATCGGTTGTATCAATGGATTGGTGTCAGCGTACTGACTTGTGGTTACTTTTTATTTTTTCGGGAACAGCTAACGAATTTAATTACAGCGCATAATACCTATATATTAGGTAGCATTTTGATTGTGCTAGGGGCAGCAGCATGGGCTATTTATGCCTTGGCACAAAAGCAATTATTACAATCTTTATCTTCCGCTAGCATCATGCTTATTATTTACGGAGGCTGTGCTTTATTATTCACTCCTCTAGCTAAGGTAAAATCAATTTTTACACTTGATGTTTTGCACTCAGGAATGTTGATTTTTTGTGCTTTGAATACTCTAATTGCTTACGGAGCTTTTGCAGAGTCATTAGAACATTGGGAAGCATCGCGAGTCAGTGCAGTATTAGCTTTAGCTCCCATTGTGACATTAATATCAGTTGCCGTTGTATCAGCGATCGCACCTGATTTAATTCCACCAGAACGCTTCACTTTTCTAGGAATATTTGGAGCAGGTTTAGTAGTTGCAGGTTCAGTGGCGATCGCCTTGGGGAAAAGTGATTGAAGAAATCAGAATTCAGAATTCAGAATGTAAAAAAATCAACAGTGAAATTGCTGTGTGTTAATGGTAATGATAAATGAATTCAGGTGAATGCTAATTTTTCTGAGAATAATTTTAATAATTATTAGGAATTTTTTTCAAAATGTTTAGTATTTTTTTAACCTAGTAAAGTTGTCGCACATTCAAAGTTACAGCATAGATACTGAGGCAGCATATTTTTTGGTTTGTTATGATTTTCTCGTGAAGGCGAACTACTGAAGTCATGCTTCTGTAAAATCGATACTTTTCCCACAAGTTTGACTCTGTAGCAATCTAATTTGTTCAATTGATAGCCAACAAAAAAATGTTTGAAGAAGAATTCAGAATGTGGAATCTAACGTTGATGGTTAACGGATGACTGTTGACTGTTGATATGCGTTAGAGCAATTCTCTGCAACAATGCGCTTAATGATTACTCCCCGCCTTCGGCGTCCCCCCTTACCAAGGGGGGACTACAGGGGGGTAGGATTAAGCTCAACTTCACAGAAAATTGGTATTAGAGCAATCCTACGGGTTACGATTGGACTGTGAACCACGAATTTCCCGGCTTCTAGGCGTGGAGAGTGTCAATATCAAATCTATGATTTTGTAGGGTTTAAAACCCATTTATTCAGATGCTGGCGGACTTGCTAATGCTGTGCTATCTGCAATTGATACACAAATCATAACAAATTCTGAATTCTGACTCCTGAATTCTGACTCGTGAATTCTTTTGTAAACCAAGCAGGGCGCCCGAAAAACTACCAAAGCCAACACATCAAAATCAGACCACCGAAGCAATTGAGTGATGAATAGTTTGTTTGGTAATTGGGCCAGCACCCTGAGAAAAAATTCCCTATTGCTGGTTCTTTCAATGGTGCTGCCAACGTTTGGAATTAGTAATTCCGTTTCGGCAGCAGAACGCATTTATGCATCTTATTCAGCTCTAGAGCTTTCGATTTCTGTGACAGCTTTAGAAAACTACGCTAAAACAGGTGCAATTGACGATGATTTAGCAGCATATCAACAATATTTACCTGTTGAAAAGCTTGAAGAATTACGACGGATTTTACTCAATCGTGTGAAAGTTAGTCCGGAAGTAGTTTCACAACTTCTCTACACATCCCAAGGAGAATTTTTGCTGCATCGGTTGGCGGAAGTGATTAAAACAAAATCTCTTCAGCCAGAATCAGAATTTAGTGCTTTGCGTTCAGCACTCATTTTAGCCTCTGCTGAATCAGGAGGCTTAACACTTTTAAATGTGTTACGTAAATATCCTAGCAACAGCATTCATCTTGATGTAGCACAGACTTTTCAAATAGCTACAGAATTGGATAAACTTGTCAATCAAACCCATCGAGCGATCGCGGCAGTTTCCCAAAGGTCAAAGATCGAAGCTGCTAGCATTCAAAAACCAAATTTATCACAATTACCTAACTTAGAAATTCCGGGAAAGTTTAAGTCACAAAAATATACGTTAAAGTTTTTTGATTCAAACCGCGATCGCCTTTTATTAACTGATGTTTACATTCCCCAAATTTCAACTCGCGCACCTGTAATTGTGATTTCTCACGGCTTGGGTTTAGACAGCAGTAATTTTCAATATTTAGCTACTCATTTAGCTTCTTATGGATTTGCTGTCGCTGTTCCCAATCATCCTGCTAGCGATACTAAAAAATTGCGTTTGCTGTTGAATAAACACGCCAATGATTTAGCACAACCGAGTGAATTTAAAGACCGACCTTTAGATGTTACATATATATTGAATCAATTGGAAAAAGCTAACCAATCTGATTTACGGTTTAAAAATCGGTTAAATGTGCAAAACGTTGGCGTATTTGGTCAATCTTTGGGAGGCTACACAGCTTTGGCCTTGGCAGGCGCTAAAATTAATTTTGAGCAGTTAAAAAAAGACTGTCAACTAACAGGGCTGAAAAAAACCTGGAATATGTCTTTACTGCTTCAGTGTCGTGCTTTGGAATTGAATATTACTAATTCTGGCAGAGATTATAACCTGCGGGATGAGAGAGTTAAAGCAGCGATCGCAGTTAATCCAATTACTAGTTCTATTTTCGGCCAAGCTGGCTTAAATCAAATCAAAACTCCAGTGATGATTGTCACCAGTAGCGATGACACTGTTGCACCGGCTTTATACGAGCAAATTCTACCTTTTTCGTGGCTGGCAAATCCACAAAAATATCTTGTCATGCTTGCAGGTGCCACCCACTTTTCCACCATTGGTAACGCTAATCCGAAAAATCAACAATTATCATTACCTGCTGAAATGATTGGCGATGCTTCCCAAGCGCGTCGTTACATGAATGTTTTAAGTTTGCCTTTCTTCCAAACTTATGTTGCAGGAAAGTCACAATACGTTCGTTATCTCAACGCCAGTTACAGTCAAAGCATTTCTAATAAGTCTCTTGGTTTGAGTCTGGTTAAGTCATTGAATACAATTGAATTAGCACAAATGCTGGAGATTCAAGGAGGTAATTATTTAAAAAAAAAGTTCCTAACACCATAGTCAGCTTCGGATTTTGGATGCTGGATATTGGTGTTTCACTATTGAATGTGATGATTTTTATTTGATTTTGCAATCAGTTTAAGTAAGTCGACACAATTATTTAGAAGACGCATTTCGACTGCGCTCAATGCTCGACCTTTGAGAAGACGAGGGTTGAGCGAAGTCGAAACCCGGTAATCTCAAGTTAGGTTTAATTTAGTCCTTCTACTTATAATCCCTAATAGGGATTAAGTGAAATTTCAACTCCCCAAATCCAAATCCTTCCCCAAGCCCAAGTCCGTTTCAATCCCTAATAGGGATTAAGTGAAATTTCAACCTGATTAGTAGTTGTCAGATACGCCTTAGCTTTTGTTTCAATCCCTAATAGGGATTAAGTGAAATTTCAACAGATAATACAGATTTCTTCCCCTTTCAGCAAGCAGTTTCAATCCCTAATAGGGATTAAGTGAAATTTCAACCTCGAATAGATGTTGCAGTTGATGATTTTTCAAAGTTTCAATCCCTAATAGGGATTAAGTGAAATTTCAACGGAGGTAGCCTGAAACACAGTTTGTATAGGGTTTTCAAGGTTCGGTAGCGCGGACGAGATAATCATAGCATCTACGATTGAGATTGAGTTTTAGGAAAATAGCTAGAACGTAGGCTGTGTAAGGTGCGCGGGTACTTTATTAGCTATTTTCTCCAAAACTATTGCAGCAGGAGGGTTTCAAGGTTACTTCCTGCAATTTCCTTTTGAACACCTACCCATCCGCGCACTCGGCAAAGAAAATAGAGTCATCACGAATTTTTTCCCCACCAATACGTTCTACTTTACCTAGACAGCAAGCACACAAAAAGTAAAATAGGATACTATCGGTTTCCGGCTTGATTAACTTGTTCAAGCGCGATCGCAATTTTGCATACTGAGTATCGGTCAGATGGCATTCAAACACACTGTACTGTACCCACTGTCCATAGGACTTAAGAATTTTGTGAATTTTTGTGCGGCGTTTATCTTCTGAAATATCATAAGACACAACAACATTCATTGCTAGTTTTTTTCTCCACTTTCTACATTAATGAATATTGTACAGACGCGATTGATCGCGTCTCTACTAATAACTAAATTCCTACTTCAAAACTAATGGTGGATATTTTTCGGTTTCACCCATCAAGTATTTCGCTAATAATCGAGCCTGTAATTCAAATGCTTCTTGATAAGTGCATTTGCGTCCGAAAACAGGATGTTTAAATTGGGATTGTTTCTTTTGTGCATATTGTTGTAAAAATATTTTTCGTCCTTCTGCGGTAAGAGAAACTGCTTCACTCAAAGGTTCTGTGATGAAATCTGCTTTTGTTAACAATTGTCTATTTAATACAGACAATACTATTGCGTCTACAATTAAGGGACGAAACTCTTCCATTAAGTCTAATGCTAATGATGGTCTACCGTAGCGATCGCAATGTAAATATCCTAAATAAGGATCGAATCCGGCAATATTAATTGCACCTTGAATATCATGCCGCAATAATGAATAGCCAAAGCTGAGTAAAGAGTTAACCGGATCGGTTGGAGGACGACGGACACGCTTATTAAAACTAAATTCTGTAGTCCTAATTAATTGATCGAAGCAACCAAAATAAGCAGCACTTCCAGCACCTTCTAAACCACGCAATGAATTAATATTTTGAGTAGTTTCGATGGGTGCGATCGCTTGCTCTAAACGTGTTACATTCACAGATAAATCTATATCTGGATTTTCACGTTGACGACGGTTCAGGAGATTACGGTAGTTTTTTAACTTTCCGCGTACAAAGGTTTGTACTACATGAATTGCTTGCGCTGATTCACCAGCTGCTTGCCATTGGGCTTTACGCAGAAAGATATTTTTGGTCACTTCTGGTTCTATCCTTCCTAAATAACGGCCATTTTCTGTGAGAAAAGTAACAGGTATATGTCGTTCTAGTAGTTCAGATATGACGGCTGGCGAAACAGTTGCGCGTCCTAAAACTACAACTCCGTCTATCTTGATTAATGGGATATCTAAAATTGTTTTTTTCTCAAATTTGACGTGGAGTCGTTCGTCAATTTTTCCAATGAAAGCATCTTCTTGAGTGACGTATACTGTACCCATAATTACCTCTGCAATTAATTGTTGATAAAAAAATTGGTATTTTAGACGCGATTCATCGCGTCTCTACAAGAATATTTGGTGTTGCTGAATCTAGGGATGAAATTGTACGTATTGAAATTTAAAACTCCTTATCCTCTCTGCGTCTCTGCGCCTCTGCGTGAGAAAAATCATCCCGCATTTATGCAACGCCGAATATTTTTACGGTTAACTGAACCGGATTTAGGTAGAAACTCTATTTGAATTCTGAATTCTGATTAATTCCCTTCTTGATAGCGTTGTAGTTTTTCTGTAGTTTGAGGTAAACAGTGTGAATATAAACTACATCCTTCACAGCGTTTGGATTTGATAGCTTTCGGCATTGCGCCTGTAAATAGTAGTGTTTGTACAGCTTCAATAGTGGCGATCGCACTTTCACGTAATTCTTCAGAAATCTCCACTAATTGCCGTTTATGAGACTGTGCGTAGTAGATATAGCCAGTATTGATAACTTTACCTGTCATTTCTTCCAAACATAAAGCTTGAGCGCAAACTTGCAATTCATCGTTATCCCATTCGCCCTTATACCCTCGTTTGTATTCGATTGGATAAAATTCACCGTTTTCAGATTCAATTAAATCTGATTTACCTATTAGTTTGTATTTATCTGATTTCAACCAAATCGCTCTGATTTGCCAAGTATCTTCGCGGTTAATGTCTCCAGTTGTATGCACGCGATCGTGTAAACTTGTGCCTTCAATTGTGTATTGATTATCAATAAATTCTCCAGCACAAAACATTCGCCAACAGCGATGCGGACAGTAGCTATATTGATTTAACGCAGCAATAGGAACGTAATCACTTTCATTCATATCTTTGATTAACTATTTAAAAAACCAAAATTTAAAATGGTTATACTCGGCGTACCATTCCCATTCCCATCGTTGTTTTACGCCCCAAACCTGCGTATAATGCAAAGTCAGCCAAAGTATTAATTTGCTTAATTACCACGGCTTCAACATCTCCCAAAATCCGATAGCTAATGCTGCCAACGCAACCTATAAACTTACTTTCATAGTTGCTTATAACTTCGGTATTGATATTAAAAGCACTAGGAAAAATTGATTCAATAGCAAGGCTAGAAAATTCAATTCCACTGTATTTATTCCAACGATTCAAAAGACTGTTGAACACAGATTCTTTGATAGGGAGGACATTATCATACCCACCTTGACGGAAGGATACAGGTGTAGCGAAGGTGAAATTGAGAGTGCGATCGCTTTCGGATGCTTGCTCGTACAATTGTGTGTAACTGCAAGCATTAGCCCAAGGTTGCGTTGATTGCGGAGTACCTTGAATACTGGTAATATGTAAGTTTGCAGAACCCAAATGCCAAGGGCGATCGGGGTTAAGATTTAGCCAAAGTCCGGTTAGTTTACTAAATAAAGTGTCATCGAGTAGAGAAATACGCCACCAACAGGGAGTACCAGCCGGAATCGGTTTTTGATGGTTAAATTGCAACGTCTGGTGATGTTGTTTGTTTTGTCGTTGTATTTGCAATGGCGAGAGAGTGAAGGCTTTATCTGCGTTAGAAGAGTGCAGATAGTCTGCCAAGCTAGAATCAACAGAATTGATGAGAGTGAGAAATAGCGCGTGGTAGTGTCTCCCTGTTAGAAATTCCGGGTAAATGGGAGATTGGGGAATCAGGTTGAGGACGAGGCTGTGAGGCATGAAGAAATTAAAATGGTAGATGTAGGGTGGGCAATGCCCACCACTTGAAATTAAGCTTTAAATCTATACTGCATTTTTGCAGGTAAGCGCAATTTTTCAGTTTTGTTGGGATTATCGAATTCGTAATATTGCCCTTGGCTAATGCTGACATTTTGAATCAGACTCACCGGAGGCATATTTACCACATCGTAACTAACAACTTGATGAGTAAACATTACATCCAAAGGATTTAATGGGTAGGAAAAAGTGAAGTCACCTGTTTTTAATTCAATTTTGGTAACTTCTTGAATAGTGAGTTCAGCTTTACTCATCCATTTACCCAAGCGAATCCATTTTGGTAGCTTCAATTGGTTTTGAGAAATTATCAACAACTCAAATTGACTTTCAGGTGCAATTTCTTTTGCCCTACCAAAACTAGGAATATTTTTTTGCGTTTTCTCCATCTCTACATGGTAGTTATTGTTAGCATACTTCCAGGTATTGAGAACGGCAGTATGTTTAACTGCACGCGCAGGTGTTACATAAATTCCTTGTTGATTTAGCGGCGTTAAATGTGCCTCATATTTAGGAACTTGTTCGGGGCAGAAATAACGATAGGAATCTTCTTCACTAACAGTAGTAGAGTAAATTTCGCTATCCACTAACCCTAATGCGTAGCAAAGTGCGTAGTTGTGAATTACTGGTTCTGTTTCGTAAAGTCGTCCGATTTCACGAGTTGCATAATACAAACTGTCATGAAGTTCTAATTGACAGCAATAGATGATTGGCATAGCTATTATCCAGCCTTAGCAGCAGTTTTCTTTTTGCTGATGTGTTTGTTGGCGTATTCTTTAGCTTCCGCATCAGCTTTTTGTAAAATCGACTTGATTCCTGTTTCGCTACCTGTGAGAGCCTTCACTTCATTCAGCAAGGGTACAAAAGCATCGCCTATAAAGTCGGTATGAACGATAAATTCATCAGCCATTAAATTCTCAATTGCACTTTTAGCAGCAGTAATTACATCATCTTCATCTAAAGGTTCGGGAGAATTAATAGTTTTGTTTGACTGCATATTGTCGTATATTGCCTGAGTCCAACGCAAGTTACTAGTAATTTCTCCATCTGCAAAGACAACACCGATTAATTCGTTTCTTACGCGACCTGTACGGGTGGTTTGCGCTCCATAGTGACGAGTCCGCAGGATGTTATTAAAGACGTAAAGAAAACTAGCTTCAGTAGGGTCTTTTAGTGTGACAATACTAGGGAAGAAAACTTGCGGTCTGATGTGGTCTTGTTGGTTAATTCTGCTAGTAACTTCACCAGGTTTAGAACCATCTTCTCCCTTAGAAGCCATTGTCCCATTTTCATAAGGAGCGTTCAATGTAAAAGTTTCGTGTGATTCATCAAAAGCTGTAATTGAAAATGCTGTATCGACAACAACTTTAGATTTTTCAGAGCCAGAATCACCAATTGCAAAACCGTAAATAATGCAATCAGGATTATCCATTGCAAAATTAACGTTATATTCGCATTCTTTAGCAGTTATTAAGCCATAGTTACGCAGTAATTCACGACCAACTAAACGTTCTGGCGTTGATTGTTTGCGTTTGAACATTGATAGACGGCTAATTGTGGTTTTATCTTTTACTCCAGCCCTTACTCTTGCTTTATTTAGTTCTCCGTCTGTTTGAAATAGTGGATAAGATTCTGTGATACGAACCGTTAAAAAATGAGCATATTTACCCATCGGTTTGTAGGGAATTTCAGCTTGAAATAATTTGCTATCAACTGCTTTTAGCAATGCCATAATATGTCTCCAAAATGATGTTATCTGTACAAAAAGCTTCAAATATATTAGGGAGATAATGAGATATGATATTTATTCATTCTCATTTTCAGATTCAGGAATTTTTTCATTTTTTTCTAAGTTTTCTTTGTCGTCTTCTAGGCGGTAGAGGAATTCACAAGTATCTCGAATTAAGTTGAGTTGGCGGCCTGCCAAACGAGCGCGATCGCCTGCAAAAGATTTTTCAAACACCTCCACTACAAAATACCGTGCAAACTCTAAAACAGCCAGCCGTTCTTCTTCGCGTTTACTAATTATCCAGCGTCCCTCTGCTGTCGAAGAATGCACCCGATCCATTAGTTTAAAAACCTCTGCTGCAACTGCTGCAACTAAGGTTTCACCATGAAACACACTTAACTCAGCTTTAAGTATAGTTTCAGCTGCAATATCAATCGGTTTCAATACAGCATTAGACTTGGGATTATAACGCTTATTTGCTCTATAAAAACGGCGATAAAGTTCGGTTAATTTCTTAGGATGATTGAGATTTGATTCTTCTCCCACAATTAATTCCTCATTAGTATGGTCAAATTTTGTATAAGGGTCAAAACAAGGATAAAAATGATAGGCATAAAGCCGAATTTTTTCAATTCTGGCTGTTTCAACTCCCTGGTTACGTACCCAACGATTAAGATAAGAAAAAACATACAATGGACTAGTTTCAAAATCCTTTGCTAGTTCCGTAAATCTTCCCCAGTTGGCATCATAACCAGACTTTCCTTGTCGCGCATTCACATCTAAATGAATAGCGTAAGCAGCAGTAAGTACATTTAAAGGTGCTGGATATTCGATACTATTTTCTCGCCAACCTTCCAGAATGTAATCGAGACGAAATCTGTCTCTTCTTACCAAAGCGCGAAACGCATGAGGCGCACTATCAAGAAAAACGCTTTCTTCAAACTCAGCACCATCATTAAATGGTGGAATTGGCGACTCAGAAACTACAGTTTTCACATCCAAAATCATCGGGAAAGCAAATGCTAACCAGCTAGGCATTACCCAAGATTCTGTATCAGTGCTATCTCGTCCCGGTGGTAGCGCCATGAAGTAAAATGTTAAAGGTTGGTCTTCAGGATAGGAAAGCTTAAATGTGCGGTCTTTATCGTCTTCTAAGTTTTCATCAATCAAAAAACTATCCACACTTTGATAATCTCTCTTAGCCAAATGAGCTTGCAAATCCTTGGTAATAAAATGATTGCGAACGCTCGTATCAAAGCGAGTTTGAGCAATCCCACCATAAGCTTTTTGTAAAAACTTATTAGTTTCTGGTGTAAAATAATAAGTGGGATAAAAGTAGAGATAGCGATATTTACCATCTTCAAATCTTTTACCTACTGCTTGGGTTTGATTCATCAAAATTTGCCTGAGCATCATTTCTACACCCGCAATGCTAGAAATATTACGCTTGGCATTGGAACCACCCAACATTTGTTTATTTGTATAAACTTGGGGTGTAAATAAAACTGCTGATTCCATCTGCTCGGTTACTGTGTAAGCAGAATGAGAAATTGAACAAATTAATTGCCGTCCTCGTCCTGGTTTTTTAGCAGCATTGTAGTTATTTAATTCATTGAAAAAATTCTCAGTTTGAGTTTTGGGTAATGGCTGCTGATTTGCAGTTGGTAACATAACCACTCGTGTTACCCATTCTCTTAAATCATCCCAACCATCAGGTAACTCATATTGTGCAAGAATAGGAGAAATTAAGTTTGTCAAATAGTGAATAACTTGCTGACAATTTTCTCTGACAATTTCAATACCAGGATGTTTTTCCAGATATTTAGCTGCTAGATAATACCATTCATAAGGAACTCCGCCTGTATTTCCCTTTAACTTGTTTTCTTTCAGGCTTTCATTAATGCGCTGAATGTAGCGAATTTGGGGAAGATATTCTGTTAAATTCCAAAATTCAGCTACCTTATGAGTCAAATCTAAAGCAGGTACTTCTGGTAACTTTTTATCTTTTTTGCGAATAGCTTCAATACGGTTAACAGTTTCTTCCCAAATCTTCCGACTCACTAAATCACCAAACTCTGCAATTTGGTCAATGCGGATATCATCAGCAAAGTTAAAATCAAATTCACCTGGTAAAACTCCTTGTTGTTGAAACTTGACTAAATTTTCACTCCGGCTTTTAGCAACAGATGGTTTATTAGAATTTAAAATGCGTAATGTTGCATCTAAAGCCACTTCCATTAAGCCTGGACAATCAAAAAATAAGTTGTAATATTCGGCATATTTCATACCTTTACCATCTCGACCAAATCCTGTTTGTCTAAGCCGTAATTGCCCCGCACATAGAGATTTAATATTGTTAACTACAAGGTCTGGTAAATCTTTTGCTGAGATATGAGGAGCATTACGCGCAGCTAGATAAATTACACCTGTAGGCAGATAAAGTAAAGGTTCATAGTATGTATGTTCATCAGTATTCAAGCTAGTATAAGCTTGAATTACAGCATTATTTACCACATTAGTTAAAACACCCCGATTTTCAGCAATACGATGATAGGTAAATTGTAATTGCCCATCACTAAGACTATGCAGAATATCATTTAAGCCTCTATGTTCTGCATCTTGGGGATGTTTAATAACTGATGCAAGTAAATCAGCTAAACGAGTTAGATCGGATAAACTGCGAATAGTGCGGTCTTTAAGAACAGGATTTAGACCAAATTCAGAAAAATTCCAATTAGTATCCCAGCGACTTTGTGCATTGTAAGCCATACACAACAAATCATCGATATATTCTTTATACCCTTCGGGATGCTCTGGATTGATAAATTTATCTAGTCCTAATTGTTGAACTTTTTCTTCAACTATTTGGCGATGTTTTTCTAAAGGTAATTTGCGACATTCTTCAGGTGCATCAGGAAATTTTTCAAAGTCATGTAGAATAAATCCAGCAATTACTAATCGCCGTTCCCGTTCTTTCACTACTCGCCGGATGGTAGTATCGAGATTTTCTAATCGTTTCTCAATTAAATTTGCGGGAAATAAACCATTAAGTAAGTGAGTATTAAGTGATTGGTCAGCCGCGTTATCTCGCCTGACTTTACTTTTTCCGTCTGCTTCTCGCTTTTGGTCAATCTCATCAAAAAACTTACCACCTTTAGCAGTCACACCAATTGCTATTCGCAGCAAGTTTGGTAAAACATACTCGCCAAAATCCGCCATGACTTTATCGCCTGGATTTTGAGCCTGAATTGCTTCACGCAATAGCTTGAGTGTTAATAATTCACCTTCAGTTTCAATAGTCCGGTCTGAAGAGTCACCATCAAAACCAAAATTACCCGATAACCAATTATCATCATCAATCATTTTTTACCTCTAAACGAATGACCGAGTTATGAATTGAATAAATTTCTGCCACTATTGGTGGCAGTTTTTAAATCCGTATAACTGAGGACAACAAAATTTTGCAATTATTGCTTACAATTTGTCGTAGATTTTAAACAATTTAGAAAAACTAAATTATGAAAGCAGTTAATTTCTCGCACCAATGGTGCGAGTTTTTCATTTGTTGGATTTTAGCCATCATTTTCTGGCGGTCTAATTCTCACTCTGCCTAATTCCGCAGTTATAATTGCACCTGACGCTAATTCTTCACCGTAAAGCTGAAGTACTCGCAGACAAACAACTGATTGTTCTCTGGTAGTGAGATTAACTAAGCGTAAAATACCAGAGTGAGGATTACCTCGCACAATCGCTAACTCTCCAAAGTCTTTATCAAGCGTTACTAAAATTCGACCTTCACGGTACGCAGTTGCTAAAATCTCCTCATCACCGGGATCTTCTGGCCAGTCTCCACTCCAAACCACGTCATAGCCAGCAGCAAGTAAATTGGTACGCACCCCAAACCACACACAAGTATCTAGCAGTATTTTCACATCGCTTACTCTATCAATAACGGTTCAATTCGCTCATGACCGACTAGCCTCCGCGCATAAACTAAACAGGCTTGTACATCTTCCCGTTCTAACCAGGGGTAAGCTTCTAGCAAGGTTTCGATAGTATCTCCTGCTGCAAGCATCCCTAAAATATGTTCAACAGCGAGGCGACGACCGCGAATAATTGGTTTACCTCCAAAGATTTTGGGGTTGAATGTAATTCTTTCCAAAAGTTTTTGTTCGTTCATGACTGACCTCAAAAGATTTTGAAGTTTTTTCCTTCTAGGTAGGAGGACAGAGGGAAGCTTGACTAAAACTTACTGTCTTAAGATGTGGGCTTCTAAGTGACTTACTCAACCATCAGCCAAGCTTTTGGGGATCAAGACTGCTTACGCCTGAGCTTAATACCGCAAGCTGGTGCTTCCCTCTTGCAAGGGGATTCTCTAATTTAGCTAGAGATATCCCCAGTTCAGTTATCAAATCGGTTATGCTGCTAACAACCGATACTCATATTGGTTATGAGCAACCTTCCGTTTGTCAATAAAATAGCCTTTCTTGCGAGCTTCAAAGACCGTGTGTCCAAATCGCCAGCTAACTTTTGTAGCTAGTTCGTCGCTTGAATGCCATTTACCATCTTTGAGGACTGAAATCAGTCGCTCAAGATTTGTCAATTTAACAAGCATGATTATCACCTCCTTTCAAAATATTTGCCATAGAAATCTTTCAGCCCAAACTAGTTGTCATATAAGGGCTTCAGCGATTTATATAATCTGAAGCTACATAATGCGATAACTCTTGTCAAGCATTTTAATAAGTAATATATAAGCTCAGAGATATTCAACCATTATAAGCTTTGACGTATTCAACCAGCTTATCCCTATTAGGGATTGAAACAAATAGGTCTGTAATCCAATGTGCTTAAAAATCTAAGTCTTGATATATCTGACTATTTATGGAATTCTTGTATGTAGAAGGCTTAACGCGCACAAACAACAATTTATTAAAATCCCTATTAGGGATTGAAACGAATAAGTCTGTGCTTAAAACCGTAAGCTTTTTTCTGAAAAATAATCCCTATTAGGGATTGAAACCTCAAGCAACCCATATCTCATCTCCTTTGCTTTTAAATGTATAAGCAAGCGTATCCAGCAGTAGTGCAGAATGACCGAAAGCGATCGCATACGGCGCAGTAACATCATGAAAGCTGTACTGGTCGCTGATTGGGTAAATCTGAAAATGCATCGGTAGCCGCAGCCGCATCCGTACCTCTGCAACTGGGCGGCGAATCACATAACAAACCAAACCTTCTTTTTTCAGGTGTTTGTTAATTTCCCCAATCCAGTAGTTTTCAGGTTGCCAAATTTCCATACCTTTTAAAACCTGCACTTTCCAAGCGTCTGCTTTTGGCTGCAAGTCGCCTGAATAGGTAAATTTCCAGTTCAGCCGTTCCTCACGATAGGAACGCAACTTGATAAATGCCAGACAATGAGCAAATTTACCTTTGGCTATGGGTTGTCCGGTGCGTTTGGCGGTTTCTTGGAGTGTCCGTATAAACGCCGCTTCTGTCCACATTTCAATTTCTAAATTGCTTAAAATTCCCGGTAAATCATAGGTTTTAAATCTGTCTACTTCGTTTTTTTCTGTTAAATCGTAAATTCCGCATTGCAGAGGGCTAGAACCTCGAAAACTAGCAGCATCGTCAGCAATCGGATTTCCTGATTTACCTGAAAGTACTTGCCAATCTTTAGCCCATCCTTGAATACGTCCGGCTAGAGATTTTAAACTGGTTTCAAATACTGCTTCACAAGTTACTTGAAACTGCTCTCGGCTTTGGGCATACTGTTGTTTAATGGTGCGATCGCTTAATTTGTAAGCCAACCAAAATGATTGCACGGCACCCCAACGGCGATAGTAACCATGAAAATCATTGATTTGGCGATATTGCTCTTTAATGATGTTTTGCAGAGTGGGGCGATCGCAAATACTATTAACTCCTAAAGGTGGTGACTCCACCTGAAATAATCGCTCTACTAAAAAGTTAGGAACCAGAGCCAAAGCTCTAAATTTTTCAAACTTAATTAGATTGCCATTTTTCTCGTAGCCATCATGTCTACCCAAGCGTCCCAAACGCTGAATAAAATTACCTGTATCCGATGATTCAAAAATTAAAAAATTGATTTTAAAATCAACGCCAACATCAATAGTACTCGTGCCAAGAACTAAATCAGCAACTAAACTTAACTCTTTTTGCGCTTTTCCTGATAACCCTGTATTTTCTCCTACCGTCAAGCCATGAGGCTGCAAAAGTTCTTGAAAAAATGGAGTCAGGCGCTTGACTGCTGCGATGGAATTGAGAATAATTGCTCCCTTACTTCCTGGATACTGCTGAAACTGAGCCAAAATCAAATTACTATTTTCTCTTAACCAAGTTTCCGAAGCTTTAAGAGCAGGTTCTAAAGGAATAAAGTTCAATGAAATTGTTCGTGCTACTTGCCGCCATCCTTGCAATCGCAGTTCGTTTTCTTGTTCTACTGTATCAGGTAATTGATATTTATTTTTCTCTAACGGGTTAATTTCTTGACAGCGAAAACCTGCTGCTTGCAATCTGGTAATTAAATTTTTGTCTGGCGTTGCTGAAAGAAACAAAAACTTCTTCCGGCGGTTTGTACAGCGAATTAACAGCATTGTATTAATTACGCTAGCAATTTGAGGAGCTGCAAAAACATGGAATTCATCAAAGATAAATAAGTCAAAGTCTTTATCTATTCTTCCCCATAATTTATCCGGACTGTCACCAGGAATTATATAAGCACCTCGATGTAAGTAATGAAAAATATCAGGGTTAGTTAATAATGCTTCTCTTTGATTTGTGAGAGTTGCGATCGCTGCACTTTTTTTCAATCCTTCATTTTCAGCATAAATTTCTAAATCAGCGCCACTCAACCGCACTACACGCGGTTTATCTCTGGGTTGAAATTCTTCAATATATCCTTGAATTTGTATTTCTTGGTCGCGTGCCAATTCATTAGTTGGGTAAAGTCCAATAGCCGAAAATTCACCTTGAAGCACTTCTAAATAAGCAGCCAAGCTTTTACCATCACCAGTCATAGCAGTGTTGAATACTACATCAACATTTGGGTCTTGCAGTGCTTTGAAAGTTTCAACTTGATGCCAAGATAATGACCACCCATCAGGAATTTTCAAGCCTGATGGTGTCGCCACTGTCTGAGAATACACAGGCTTGAGAGTTATTGTGTAATCGTTGGACATACACTTAAATAGTGTCCGTAACTGGTTGTTAAAAACTATATTGGCACGCAAAATATAAATTGGCAAGAAAATACTGTATAAAGTGTCCGTATAAAATGAGTCGTAAAGGTCAATCGATAACTCTATCTCTGCGGGAACAGGATAAAACCGAATTAGAAAACCTGGCGCTGGAGTTTGGTATGATGTGGGGCGATCGCCCGAACATCTCCAAGCTAATAGAAGCGATCGCTCGCCATCAGTTAATTATTGGTAAAAATCATGACTGGTCAGAAGCGCGTATCCGTGCCATTGACCGCGCAATGCGTCTATTAACCGACAATGGGCAAAACGACCAAGCGCAGATACTAGCACAATTGTTACTCGAACGTAGCGAAATACCCATACCTCTACGTGCCGAAATCGAAAGTTTCTTAGGAAATTTAGCCCCACAGTGGCGTTTGGAAATTGACCGTTATATTCTACGCCAGCAAGCGTTTCAACTCAGTTATCAAGATGCCAGACAACAAGTATTTGATTTTACTGTTCGTTATGCCAAAGTTACACCTCACGAAAAGCGTCAATACTTAGATTGCTGGTGTGAAGAGACAGAGGGTAATTTTGATGTGAAAGAATTACACCATAATTGGAGTTTGCGTTTAGACCGTATTCAAGACGCTGCTGTTTTACCTGTTGCTGGTGATTGGCGTAGTACTGGGTTGGCAGAGATAGACGTAGAAATGCATCTACTGGGTAATTTAGGCTTTGCTTACCAAGCCAAACCGGAAGATAAGACAAATGAATGGCTACCAGATACGCAGCGAGTGAAACGAGTTGTTAGGCGTGTCTCTAGTACCTTCTGGTTTATTCGAGAAATCATGCAATACACTCCTGATTGTGTCATCGTTTCGCCAGAAAACGTCCAAGTACTCATACTGGAGAAACTTAAAACTCTCTGTCAGCATTACCAGCTAGAAGTTTCTTTGTAATGAGGGCATGGGGAGATGAAGGGATGGGGGGGTAGAGGAGCAGAGGAGAATAATTAAAAATCAATGCCTTTCCCTTTTTCCCTTTCCCCTTTCCCCTTTCCCAATGCCCAATGCCCCATGCCCCATGCCCAAATCAGCATATACTTTAAAGAAATGTGACATTTAATTGCGCTATTGTAAAAATCAGCTTTACATCAGTTGATTTATGAGCCAGTCTGAAGAGAACACTGCCCAAGCTACTGCTCTGACTAACCACGATCGCAAACCTATTTATAGACCTGGCTCTATTCAACCTCATGGCGTACTACTAGCACTCAATACCCAGCTAGAGATAGTACAAGTCAGCAATAATACCCAAGTATTTTTGGGTAAAGAGCCAGACGATTTGCTCGGTCAACCCCTCGGCTATTTGCTTGATGCCACAAAAGTGGAAGCTGTTAAGCAGTGCTTGGCGAAAAATATTGGTAGTTGTAGTGCATTTAAAGTATTAATCAACACTGCCAACGAGCAACAATATTTTGACGCTATTGTTCATCGCACACAAGAGGCTGTAATTGTCGAGCTACAACCAAGAGACTCAGAATCGGAGTTGAGTTTTTTGGGCTTTCACGATTTGGCGGGTGAAGCGATCGCCAAAATGCAAAGCACATCGAATCTGATAGAATTTTTGCACGTTGCAGCACAGAAACTCCAAGAAATCACTGGTTTTGATCGCGTGATGGTTTATCAATTTGACGAGTCCGGAGCCGGTTCTGTGGTTGCAGAAGTCAAACGAGAAGATTTATCACCTTATTTAGGACTTCACTATCCCGCTACAGATATTCCTGCCCCAGCTAAGGAATTATACACACGTTCGTTGGTGCGATTCATACCAGATTTGACTGTCGAACCTGTGAAGCTAGTTTCCACGGAAGATTCTACAACCGATTGGCATCTTGACTTAAGGTACTCTCTCCTACGAAGTTTTGATTCCTGCTGTATTGAATATCATCAAAACATGGGAGTGACGGCTCTGTTGGTGATTTCGCTGATTCAAGAGCAAAAGCTTTGGGGATTAATATCTTGCCATCATCAAACACCGAAGTATATTCCTTACGAAGTGCTGAAGATGTGCGAATTTTTGGCACAGATTGTTTCTTCAGAATTAGCGCACAAAATTAGTCATTCGGAATGGGACTATGAAGTAAAGCTCAAATCGCTACAATCTGAATTTCTCCAGTCGATTTCCCAAGCAGACAATTTTATCGATGCCCTCATCAAACCTGAAATCCGTTTATTGGATCTTGTCAGTGCTTCAGGAGCAGCGATTTGTCTGGATAATGAAGTTACCCTCGTGGGAGCAACACCAAATATTGACCAAGTGCGGGCGCTGATTGAATGGGCGGATACGCAAGTTCATGACAACTTGTTTTCCACTGATTCTTTGCCCAAACTTTACCCAGAGGCATTGATATTTAAAGATACTGCTAGCGGCTTGTTGCTGCTACGGATTTCTCAAGTCCGGCGCTATTACATCCTGTGGTTTCGTCCTGAAGTTATCCAAACGGTAAACTGGGCAGGTAATCCCAACGAATCGATTCAAACCCAGGCAGATGGTAGCCTGACTTTTTCTGTACGAAAATCTTTTGCTGCTTGGCAAGAAACAGTGAGATTAACTTCTTTACCTTGGAGGGCGTGCGAACTTGAAAGTGCTGTGAGTTTGAGAAATGCGATCGTTGGTATTGTACTTTCAAAAGCCGATGAGTTAGCCAAAATTAACTTAGAGTTAGAACGCAGCAATCAAGAACTAGCCTCTTTTGCCTACGCTGCTTCCCATGACCTCAAGGAACCTTTGCGAGGGATTTACAATTTTTCGACTGTGCTGCTAGAAGACTATGCCCAAATATTAGATGATGACGGCGTTGAGTGTTTGCAGACAGTAGTTTCCTTGTCTGTACGTATGGAAACACTGATTAATGCTTTGCTGCGGCTCTCCCAGTTAGGACAAGCACAACTACGAGAGCAAGCAACAGACCTCAACGAATTAGTCGCTCAAGTCATTGAAGTCTTTAATGCTAGTCGCCAAGACTCTGGGCTTATCGACATTCGCATTCCTCGACCTTTACCCATAGTTAACTGCGATCGCGTCCTTGTCAACGAAGTCTTCAGCAACCTGATTGGTAACGCCTTCAAATACAACGATAAAGCCGAAAAATGGGTGGAGATTGGCTACTTCTCTGGAGATGGGGAGCAGGGGAGCAGGGGAGCAGGGGAGCAGAGGAGAAGTTACAGCAGTCTTTCCCCTCCGCCCCTCTGCTCCTCCGCCCCTCTGCCTCCTCCCCATGCCCAATACCCAATCTTCTACGTCCGCGATAACGGTATTGGGATTCCAGAACATCATCTAGAAACTATCTTTCGCCTATTTAAGCGCCTGCACTCTCAGGAAAAATACGGCGGAGGTGCTGGTGCAGGACTAGCTATTGTTAAGAAAATTGTCGAGCTGCACAACGGTCAAATTTGGGTCGAATCTACCGTAGGTGTTGGCTCGATATTCTATTTTACGCTCGAATAGTTTAAGATAGTCTCCAAATATATATTTTTGTTAAGTTCTTTTAAGATCGCGAATGACAAAAAAACTTCATGAACCTCTGCTCGTTGTTGAGGACAGCAATGAAGATTTTCGGATGCTACAACGTCTGATGCGGCGCATGTCCGTCCAGAACCCCATACATCGTTGTACTAATGGGGATGAGGTTATAGAGTTCCTTTACCAACAAAGGAGCGATACCTACGACAAGGACGAAAAACCATGCAACTCTCAACTAGCATTACGACCCTCTGTAATCTTGCTCGATCTCAATTTGCCAGGTATTGATGGCCGTGACATCCTCACCCGGCTCAAGCAAGACAAGATTTTTAGGGAAATCCCCATCGTTGTTTTTACTACGTCATCGAACCCCAAGGATATTGAGTTGTGCTACCAAAAGGGCGCAAATGGATATCTAGTAAAGCCGATGGATGCTCAAGAACTAAAAAAGACGATTCAGGCTTTTGTAGACTACTGGCTTGAAGCGAATACGCCGCCTGTGTTGGATTAGTTTGTTTATTTTCCAATGATGAGGCAGTAAGGACAAAGGGATTACAAAGAGGACGGCTTGAAGGGCACACAGACATTTTCGTCTTTGAGTCACTGTTTTTGCTTGTCTGTCTGAGATTGGTTTTCCCCATTTTCCTGTTTTTCTTACTGCCTTGTAGTATTTGCGATCGCTTTAGAATTAGTAAAGAATTTAGTTTTTATTTATATTTATTTTATATTATTTTTAGAATTATGCAATAAACCACAATCTGGATAAAAGGGATCTACATAGCTCCCCGATCCTCATACTTAATATGTTGGACACATGGACGCTACTTATCATCGATGATTGTGCAGCAGATCGGAAAATCTATCGTCGATATCTTTTGAAAGATCCGCACCAGTCCTACCAAATTTTGGAGGCTGACTGTGCAGAAGAAGGACTTGCATTGTGCCAAAAAATACATTGCGATGTCATTCTGCTGGATTATTGTCTGCCCGATCGAAGTGGGTTAGAACTTTTCGACCAGATACAGCAAGAGATATTTAAGACTTCTGTACCTGTGATTATGTTGACAGGACGTGGTGATGAAGAAGTTGCTGTACAGGCGATGAAACGAGGTGCGCTGGATTATTTGGTCAAGCAACACCTGACACAAGATGTACTGCAACTAGCAGTCCGTAACGCCATCAAGCAATTATACTTGCAAGCTCAACTCAGTAAAAATCAGGAGCGACAGCGATTAATTGCTACAACTGCTCTGAGAATTCGCCAGTCTCTTAACCTAGAGCAAATTTTGAATACTGCTGTAGCGGAGGTGCAGCAACTTCTGAAATGCGATCGCGTGATGGTATATCAGTTTGCCACAGATAGAGATGGTAAAATAGTCGCCTCCTCAGTTGAGCCATACCGCACCGTAGCGCTGTGCGATCGCCGCGTCGGGACTGGGCACTGGGGACTGGGGGATGAGGGTACAACAGAGATCGGGCGGACAACAGGAATAACCTATCCCCAATCCCTAACCCCTCATATTTATGAGCTTGGCTTGTGCAATCATTTGAGCCTGAGAGAGCAATTGAACACTGAATCGAATCTGGTAGTTCCGATTAATCTCAGTAACAATGGAAATCCAACTCCCAAGCTTTGGGGTTTGTTGATTGCTCACCATAATTCTTACGAACGACAGTGGCAAGCTGATGATGCCCAGATGTTAAATGAAGTATCGGTGCAATTAGCTATTGCTATCCAACAGGCGGAATTGCTAGCTCAAACTCAAGCAGCCCTGGCAAAAGAAAAACAACTCAATGCATTTAAATCCCAAATTATTGGAACGGTTTCCCATGAGTATCGAACGCCCTTGACTTCAATTTTGGCTGCGGCATCGACTTTGGTAAAACATACCCAGCAACTTAATGAAGCTAAACAGCAAAAGTTTTTAGGAATTATTGAACAAAAAGCAAGGTACATGTCCAAACTTGTGGACAATATGCTTTTAGTTAATCAATTTGAACTAGAAAAACCCAAACCCAAGCCGATACAGCTCGATTTATTGCAATTTTTTTCCGATTTAATAGAACAAGAGCGAGAAACAGCAGGCGATCGCCACGAATTAATTTTTAAGATTACTGGTAATTATCATGGCTTTTGGGGCGATCGCGGGCTTTTACAGCAAATATTTAGTAACTTAATGTCCAATGCAATTAAGTATTCTCCAGATGGAGGTACTGTAGAGTTCCACCTGATTGGTAAAGAATCACAAGTCATTTTTTCCATCCAAGATTGGGGAATTGGTATCCCGATGGCAGAGCAAGAAAATTTATTTCAATCTTTCAGTCGGGCAAGTAACGTCGATACAATTCCTGGCACAGGTTTAGGGTTGGCGATCGCCAAAGCTTGTGTAGAGTTACATGGCGGTAACATCACTTTATCCAGTGAAGTAGGACAAGGAACTAAAGTTACAGTCACCTTACCGAAGCTTCTTCCAATAAATCAAGTATCTCCATCAGAAGAATTTAAGATTACAACTCCATGATACCAATATTGTGTTTTTAATCTCGAATTTCGATTTTAGTAATCAGCCATTCTTTGATTGTTTTTCCACAAGGTTCAGCACTTTGGCAATCATTGACATCTTCTATTTCGTAAAATAAATTGACATTTTTATTAACGTATTTATCTGGTTCGCAAACATCAAATGTCGCGCCAATGCCTTCATGTAATTTACCATTGCGATCGACAAGAGAAACATAGCATTTTAAATCCCCGTTTTGCATCTCTTTAATAGTACCAAAAGGCAGCTTATAATTTTTAATAGATGCCTGTTCGGATGCAATCGAATCATTAGTTGCTTTTGGATTTTTTTGCTGAGTTAGCTTTTCTGTATTGTCGGAATTCAATTTAGAATTACTTTGACTAGCTGTTACAGTATTGTCTCGATCGGTTTTATTTTCTTGAGAAGCAGTATTACTATTACCACAACTTACAGCCAAGATAGAACAAAGAAATAATGTAATAGTCAAGATTGTTTTTTTCATATTATTCATATTCATTGAATTGCGGCTTTTCGGACTGAGAATATAGGATAATTCATAACTCAAACAGGATTTATACCTAGCTTTGAAGCTAATCTAGTTTACTTCACTAACTTTAAATCTGCTGTATAATACAAAAATTAAATTATATTGATGTTTTAAACATTTATATAGACTTTAACAATTGGAAGTATTGATTTTGTGTTATCTCAAGGTTTTCTCAACTTAAACAAACCATTTGACTGGACTTCTCACGACTGTGTGGCGCGGGTGCGGAAATTGTTGCGCCTCAAACGCGTGGGACACGCAGGAACTTTAGATCCGGCAGCTACCGGAGTGTTACCCATCGCCTTTGGTAAAGCCACCAGATTATTACAATATTTACCAGAAAACAAAGCTTACAAAGCGACAATTCGCCTCGGCGTGCGTACCACAACCGATGATTTACAAGGTGAAATTATTAATTCTCAAGCTTGTGGGGAATTGAGTTTCGCACAAGTAAAAACTGCACTATCAAAATTCCAAGGCAAAATCGAACAAATTCCACCAAGTTACAGTGCAATTCAAGTGGATGGAAAACGCCTGTACGACTTAGCGCGTCAAGGTAAAACGGTGGAAGTTCCAGTGCGGACAGTGGAGATTTTTCAGATAGAAATTTTGGACTGGCGTCAAGGAGATTTTCCAGAATTGGATGTGGCGATCGCCTGCGGTAGTGGTACATATATTAGAGCGATCGCTCGTGACTTGGGTGAAATTTTAGAAACTGGTGGTACCCTTGCCGCTTTAATTCGTACCGAAAGCAGTGGTTTTCATTTAACAGATAGTCTCACCTTGACAGATTTAGAAACACAACTACAAGCCGGAACATTTCAACCCATTTCTGTTGATGCACCATTACAACATCTGTCATCTGTGACTTTACCACTAACATCTGCTAAAAAATGGTGTCAAGGTCAGCGAATTGCTTTAACTGTCGATGTTTCTGGAATAGTGCGAGTTTATGATGAAGAGATTCGCTTTTTAGGTATTGGAGAATTACAAAACGAAGTGTTGATCCCGCAAATGGTTTTTGAAGCGATTTCTTAAACTAAGTAAGTCGGCGCTAATATTTAAAGCTAAATAAAGAAATTTATTTAACTTTTATCTACAAAGTTCTGCAAAGCTGTCCTTAGTAAAACCACATATACTTATTAAAGTATTAAATAACACCAAACTAAATAATGTTTGCGACACATCAATTATCCGTAAGGGCACAACATTGTTGTGCCCCTACCCATCTGTCGCATTCTTTTTTCAAATTGGTATTAAATGCCTAGTTGACAAAAGCTTAAAAAAATCTGTTTTTTAAGCTTTTCAAGACGATTATGTGAAACTGAAGTTAAAATCTGCAAAAGGTTTAGGTTGCATCAATCAAAGCTAAATTACGCAAAAAATAAATTTTATTGTTGTATTTTTAACTTTAATTAAAATGAGCAAGCCTGTGTTTTTAAGTCTAATTTAATACTGGAACCCTTCACTCCTAGCGGTATGACACAATTAGAAGAATAGGAGAACAAATTGCTATGAGACAAAGGCTAGACGGAATTGAAGCGTTTTCGGAAATCAGAGATTTGAAAATTGAAAATCAACGTATATTAAAAAATTTATTTGGTAGACAGGAGAAGGGCGAATAATGAGCGATCGCCACAGTTATACTAATAATGCTGCAAATCTTAATGTCTACATCCAAGGTCAAGGATTCCCCATTTTAGCCCTACACGGTCATCCTGGTTCTGGTCGTAGTCTTTCTGTGTTCACCAATCATTTATCAAAACACTACAAAACTTTTGCACCAGATTTACGTGGATACGGCAAAAGTCGCTGGAATGGTAAATTTGATATGAACGATCATTTGACCGACTTAGAAGTGTTGCTAGATCGGTTTGAAATTGAAAAATGCTTAGTATTGGGATGGTCGCTTGGCGGTATTCTGGCAATGGAACTGGCACTACGTTTGCCAAAGCGCATTACGGGTCTGATTTTGGTAGCGACAGCCGCAAAACCTCGTGGTAGCCATCCTCCCATCACTTGGCAAGATAATTTATATACTGGCGTTGCAGGCCTACTGAATTATATAAAACCGAGTTGGCAATGGAATATTGAAACTTTTGGCAAGCGATCGCTTTTTCGCTATTTAATTCAACAACATACATCCACTAGTTACAGCTATATTGCCACCGAAGCGGTGCCTGCATATTTACAAACTTCTCCTGCTGCTACTCGCGCTCTTTATAGTGCAATTCAAGCAGGGTATGACAGACTTTTAGACTTGTCACAAATTCAATGTCCTAGTTTAGTACTTGCTGGCGTTGAAGACCGTCACATCACAGTTGATTCCAGCTTAGAAACAGCTCGACACCTCAACAATTGCCAATGGAAATGCTACCCCAATACTGCCCACCTTTTCCCGTGGGAAGTTCCCCAACTCGTACTGAGTGATATTGACCGTTGGCTGGAAGAACATCCCCAGGTAAGAGGACGCGGCGACGCTCTGACGCGGTGAGGAAGTCGGAGTTTTCTGTGCGAGACGCTGCGCGTTCGCGAAGCGTTCCGCAGGAAAGGCAGTTTCCATCGAGTCCGTTAGCGTTAGCGGTAGCGTCACTTGCTCCCCCCGTTCGCTGAAAGCGTTCCCGTTCGCGCAGCGTCTCCGTTAGGAGAAGGGTAGGGTGACGCGGCGAAAGAAGAAGATGCGAAGATGCACAAATATAGGGACATGGTAAAAGAATTCTCCGTGTCCTCCCATCCCCGTGTCCCCGTGTCCTCTTCCTTCTCTTGCCTAAATTAAATTTGACCGCCAAAGGCAGGCTGTACTTTGCGGTCAAATCTTTCCCCCAAGTCTTCAGCGATTGTTAAAGTGTTGGGTTTGCAGCGTTTGACATTCACAACAATTCCCTGCGCTCCTTCAGTCTCCAAATCTTCTATGTATCCAACGCTGGCCGATTTTGCCTCAGAATAATTTAGAAATGGGCCAAAGTAGTATGTGCAGCGGGGATTTTGCGTTGCAATTTCTACCCACCAAGCCAAGCCGAGGTAGTTGAACGTGTTAATCAACCCTTCCTTGAGGTTATGCCAAATGGTTTTCATGGTTTTCGCTGATTTGTAAACGTGCTACAGGGTGTTAAGGGATATGTTACTTTATTATCATTTACATTTCTTTATACTCTTTTACTGCTATTTTTTCAAAGAGATTTTTTGTAATTTCTCTAAATGCAACGTATTTAGCGATCGCTGGCGATAAATTTCATAGAGTGCCATCCCGGCTGCTACCGAGGCATTGAGGCTAGGTGTCTTACCTTGTAAGGGGATTGATACTAAGACATCGCAGGAACGTTGAGTTAGCATACTCAGACCTTCACCTTCAGAGCCAATTACCAAAGCGATGGGGCCGCTGAAATTGACTGTGTGTAAGGGTTCGCTACCGGTGGCAGCAGTGCCGTAAATCCAAAATCCAGCTGTTTTTAATTCTTCTAAGGCGCGGCTGAGGTTAACAACTCTGGCTACAGAGAAGTTTTCTAAAGCACCTGCCGCAACTTTGACAACAGTGGAAGTGATCCCAGAAGCTCTTCTTTGGGGTATAACTAATCCTTGAGCGCCAATTGCCTCAGCAGTGCGAATAATTGCCCCCAAGTTGTGGGGATCGGTAATTCCATCAGCCACAACAATTACGGGATCGGTGACAGATTTTGCTTTTTCAATGAGATCGGGCAATTCAATATAAGTGTAAGGAGAAATTTGAGCCGCTACACCTTGATGATTAGAATGATTGGTAATTTGGTCTAAACGCTTGGGTTCAACTTCGTCAATCACCGTGCCATTTTCTTTGGCTTGCAAAAGCAAAGGGTGAAAGTTGGGATCGTAGCGCAGACGGCTAGTAATCCAGATGCGGTTGAGACCGCGCTGACTTTGCAACGCACTCAATACTGGATGACGGCCGTAGATTAAATCGCTCTCTTCTGTTGTTTTTGCAGGTAGAGACGGATGGGAGAAGTTGCTATTTTGTGGACGGGAATTAGCGGAAATCGGGTTGATATCTATTTTCTTTCTGGGATTGCGAATTGGATTGGTAATAACACGCTTTCCCTGAAGTTTTACGGGTTGCCCCCGATTTGGTTCGCTAGAAGTCTTGATTTTTCTTGGTTTATTTGACATCTTAGTTTTAGGATATAGCGTATGGTGGGCATCCCGGTCGCCTCAACAATTTACCAGACCTACTCTACTGTTTTGATAATTGTGAAATTTAAGTTTCACTATTTCTCTAGATGGAGTATCTCCAACAGTTCGGTTAGGCGCTGGTAATCAGTGAGATATAGGTAGCCAATTAAGGTTTCTAGACTAGTAGCCTGTTGATATATTTCGGGATCGAGTCGCTTAGGGCGTCCTGTAGCAGCGTTTCGACCGCGGCGGACAATTTCTAATTCGGTGTCCCTCAGATGAGGAGTCAGCGATCGCAAATGTAGCGCTTGTGTTTCCGCTCTTACCTGTGCCACTACCAGACTATGGTAAGTGTTTGCCCGCTGTAGTGGCAGTAGATAGAACATTCTAACATAAAGTTCATAGATTGCATCCCCCAAATAAGCTAAAGCAGAGGGAGAAATTTCTTGTACTTGTGAAAAAGAAATCTGTTGGGATAAAGGCACTGTGGTTAACAACAGTGCTTGAGTCCAAGATAAACTCTGTTTTGCAGCTTCATCTTGTCCATTTAATAACCCTTCTTCCTTTGACTTCACAAATAAATCATTCCTTGACTAGCTCAATTGTGCAGGCATTCTTCGCAAAGAGTGATTTTTCTGAAGTATGCCATCATAGTATACCTAGCATAATCAACACTATCAGAAATACTTACTAAATTTTATCTTTTTGATTAAAACTTGGCATTTTAGATTACCCTGATTTCAACATCTGCCAAGGTAATTTTGCGTACTTATTGCGGTCTGGATTTACTTATCATGAGAGAAAATTTCGATCTAGTAGCTCGCGTTGAAGTTGGCTAAATTGCTATGTTTACTAAGTAGGGACTTAATCTCTAATTATACAGTATCGAGTCAAGTTTATATCCAGATTAATCGGTTTCCTTTTATGTCTTGATTTCTCTGGTTTTGATTTTTATCGAATATCCTAGCGAACAGTCATATCTCTAAGAGAATACTCGAAAAGTTTTTGATGATACGCAAAGAACTTAGAGAATCTGTCTAAATCTCCCTCTTTTAGGTAGAGTTTGAAGTTTATTTACCTACTTTTCAATGGGTGTTAAGGAGGATCGAGCTAAACATTTATACTTGACAAACGTCTTCTGAAAATTGACGTGCTAATTTTAAACTTTAGATTTTAGATTAAAAACTACTTTAGTAGTCTTGCAAACAAGCAAACTATATGCACTGCCCTTAGTAAGGTCAACAAATCCAAAATCTAATAATTGTTTGGGTCTTGATATCTTTAGCTTGGTTAGTTTTAAATATAATAACTCAACTGGCTGAGCGCCTCTCCCACAAGGAGAGAGGTTTTGCCAGAAGTTTTAAAAATTCAGCTATCCGATCTTGAATCTGAATAGCCAAGTTAATCTCAAGAGGTCGAGCAATCAAGACTGCTTGACGTTTTCTAGAGCCGCTTCAACTGTTTGTTGCAGGGAGAGAAACTTCTCTAAGCGAACAAGCTTGACGGTTTGAGTGACGCGAGCATTCGTGACAATTTGCAAAGTGCCATTAGCGTTTTGAGCCTTCTTGGCTGCTTGCACCAAAGCACCCAAGCCAGAGCTATCAATAAAGTCGATTTGTGAGAGATCCAAAATAATATGCTTAGGACCTTCATCAATCTTGCCCTCAAGTACCTTGCGAAATGTCGGCTCAGAAAAGGCATCTAACAAACCTGTGAGGCGGAATAGCTGACAGTTATCCCGGACTTCACGAGTGCCCCTCAGGCTCACGGTTAGATTCAGTGGCTCAGCAATAATTCCCTCCTCATAAGTTAAAGTGAACGCTCAAGTATAGATGGTTTTTGAGCGTGTTGTCTACAATCTACTGGAGCATTGGGGATTGGGGTATGGGGCAAGCAGGAAGTGTGGGAGGGGTGGGAGGTGTGGGAGGTGTGGGAGGATGGGGAAGAAATCTTTCCCCCCACACTCCCCACACTCCCCACACTTCCCTATCCCCTCATCTCCCCTGCCTCCCCTGCTCCTCTGCTCCCCATCTCCCCAGTCCCCATTCCCTAGTTCCCATCACCTTGACGTGCTGTTCGCATGGCTTGAACAAATTGCTCAAACAAGTAATCAGCATCGTGAGGGCCAGGACTAGCCTCTGGGTGATATTGTACAGAGAATACAGGTAGGGATTTGTGACGTACCCCGGCAACGGTGCGATCGTTTAAATTCAGGTGGCTAACTTCCACAACTGTTGCGGGTAGAGAATCTGGATCGATCGCAAAACTATGGTTTTGGCTGGTAATTTCTACCCTTTGTTGTAGGCCGGCAGGCTGATTCAAACCGCGGTGACCAAATTTGAGTTTATAGGTTTCTGCTCCCAGGGCATGACCCAAAATTTGATGTCCCATACAAATCCCAAAGATGGGTTTTTGACTCGTCAGTAGCGCTTTGGCAGTTGCAATTCCTTCGGTGACGGCAGCAGGATCGCCAGGGCCATTAGAAAGAAACACACCATCAGGATTGTAGTTGAGAATTTCCTCTGGTGGCGTATCGGCAGGTACAACAATCACCCGACAACCATAACTTGCTAGGCGGCGCAAAATATTGCGTTTGATGCCAAAGTCAAGGGCAACAACCGTAAAGGGTTGCTCAATATTGTTGGTAGTTTCTGGGTTGAATTCCCAAGCCGGAATTGTGGGATCTGACCATTCATAAGTTTTTGGCGTAGTCACTTCCCGAACCAGATTCAATCCTGTCATGTTCGGAGCTGCCTGCACCTGCTCTAGCAATTCTGCTTCATCCAGAATGGCTGTGGAAATGCCGCCGTTCATGGCTCCGAAGATGCGGATTTTGCGGGTGAGGGCGCGGGTGTCGATGCCATAAATAGCTGGTATTTGATGCTGTTTGAGGTAGTCAGGTAAGGATTGGGTCGATCGCCAGTTACTTGGTCGATTACAAATGTTACGGGCGATCGCACCCCGCACTTGCGGGCGTTCTGATTCCTCATCTTCAGCGTTGATACCAGTATTCCCCAATTCTGGATAAGTAAAAATCACAATCTGACCGCAGTAACTAGGGTCGGTCAGTACTTCTTGATAGCCCGTCATACCAGTGTTGAATACCACCTCTCCGATCGCGGTTCCCGTAGCACCAAAAGACCAACCGCGATAAGTGGTTCCATCTGCCAAGACAAGTAAAGCTGGTATTGCGTCAGACAAGGACATAGATTGGGGAGTGGGGAGTGGGGAGTGGGGATTGGGGATTGGGTACTGGGTACTAAAGAAAATTTTTCTCTAGTCTCTAGTTCTTAATTCCTATTCCTACTCTCGAAGACTGCAATCTTTGATTGTGCCACAAGTTGAGCAATTAAAAGTTTTCAGGTTGTTAATTAAAAATTAAAATTGCCTATTGCCTTTTACTTAAAATCTTTAAAGAGTGGATTTGCATAAGCTTGGGCAGTTAATATTAATTATGCTTCCCACTTTTTTATCCCGCGCAACCCTAATTTTTGCATTCGGCGCTCTAGCGGTTTTGAGTGTTGCCTGTAGTGAAGACAAACGAAACACTACGACTACTGGCAACGAACAACCTGCGACAATTGGCGATTTGGCATCAGTACAGCCTGCCGCGACCGAACCAGCAACACCAGCGGCTACGCCTGAAGCACAGCCGCCACAGCCGTCTGAAACCGAACCTAGTGTTTTTGAATTGGCGTTAGATAAAGCTGTCAGTGCTTGGAGTATCAGCCAATCTGCTCAATCTCCAGATGATTGGAATTTGGTGGCGAGTCAATACCAAGATGCGATCGCTCTGATGCAAAAAGTAGAGCGACAAACCCCAGAGTTTGCCTTCGCTCAATCCAAAATCACAGAATATCAGCGGCAAATCAATTATGCCAAGCAAAAAGCAGCTCCTCGCCCTGTGCCAATTAGGGAACCTCAAAAAATAGTAGTTGTGGTTCCCCAAGCAGCTACTACACCAAGGTTCACCTCGCCTCTATCGATTCCGGTACAAAAACAGTTATCACCACCAGAAACAGAAACAGCTTCGTCAGCAGTGGTGATTCCAGAGCAACCAGTGTTTACAGCCCCAATTAAAAGGCGAGCTGGTGGTACGCCAATTGTGGAAGTTACTTTCAATGGGCAGCGAAAGTTTGAAATGATTGTAGATACAGGAGCCAGTGGCACTGTGATCACCCAAGACATGGCAGATTCTTTAGGAATAGTGCCAGTGGGGAGAGCTAAGGCAAACACCGCCAGTTCTAGAGCTGTAGAATTTCCTGTGGGTTATGTTGAGTCAATGGCACTTGGCGGCGTGACAGTGAATCGAGTGCCTGTGGCGATCGCTGGTACGGAACTCGAAACCGGACTTTTAGGACATGACTTTTTTGGCAATTACGATGTCACAATCAAGCGTAATGTGGTAGAGTTTCGCCCGCAATTGCGATCGCAAATCAATTCCCCAGAAATTGAACTAACTGCTCCAACTTCGTCCAAGCCGTCCCAGTTTGCAGGATATCCTTAGCGATTTTAATACCTTGGGCATGATCAAGGAAAGGTACAGCCCCCGCAACTTGCAGCGCCAACGAAGCATTTAAAGCGACTGCATCCTGTTGCGCTTGAGTTCCCTTACCTTGGAGTACAGCTTTCAAAATCGCCGCATTCTCTTGCACATCCCCGCCCCGAAGCATACCTATGGGGGCAGGCGTGACATTCAAATCTAAAGGATTAATGGTAGTTAACTGCACTTCTCCCTCAGAAAACGCCGCCAAGTCAGTTAAATCTCCTAACCCAGCCTCATCAAGTTTTTCTCGTCCGTGTAACACAATCGCTTTTTCCTTGCCCAAATTTTGTAAAGCTTGGGCAACCGTCGCTAAAAGTTTCGGTGTGAATAACCCCACTACTTGCCCAGTTGGATGCAAGGGATTTACCAAGGGCCCTAATAAATTAAACACTGTTCGCACCCTGAGAGTCCGGCGTAATGAGGCGACTGCTTTGAGTGCCGGATGCCAACCAGGGGCAAACAAGAAAGTTATCCCTACTTCCCGTAAAGCAGCTTGCACTTTTTCACTAGGGGCACTCAAATTTACACCCAAGGCTTCTAACACATCGGCGCTGCCGGTGAGGCTTGAGGCTGAACGATTGCCGTGTTTGGCGACCGGTACGCCATAAGCGGCGGCAACAAAAGCAACCGCTGTCGAAATATTAAAAGTTGACGAACCATCTCCACCAGTGCCGCAGGTGTCAATAAGGGGTTGGGAGTGTGGGAGGGGTGGGGCGGTGGGGTGGTGGGGTGAAATTCTCTCCCCATCTTCCCATCTCCCCATCTCCCCATCTCCCTTATCCCCAGTCCCCGACTTTGATTGCGATTGTAATACTTCAGCCATACCGGTTAACTCGTCAGCAGAAACGCCTTTAAAGTTAAGTGCTGTTAAAATTGCTCCCGATAACTCTGGAGGAACGGCTTCACTAAGCCAACCTTGCATTAATTCAGCAGCTTGAGTACGCGACAATGATTGGCCATCTATTAATTGTTGCAGCAGAACATAATAGGATTCTTGTGTAGGGGTTGGGGAAGTAGTCATAGCTAAGGTTTGTGTCTGTTGTAGGGTGTAGCTACGTTGCAGGGCATGGGAGCTATCCTACCGGAAAATTGGCTTTCATCAAAGTTCAATTCAAAGATCGAGGCTTAACTCCAAACCCGCATTCATAAGATTCTGATTTTGTAATTTTTTCTTTAAATCAAGTTGAAGTTTGTAATTAGTAATAAACAACTCTTTTCCCTTTGCTGCACCACTCTGCTTATAGTTATTCATGCCATATTGCAATTGCCACTCTGAAATATTACCCCATTGAAAATTTTCTCGAATTTGTGGAGAATCGTCGTAAGTGATTAGCCACGGATGATGACATTGTTGCAACAGTTCGGCAAATCTTTGATGTTGAAATGAGGTGTGCAAGTTACCATCTTTTCCATATAGTTTTGATTTAGTAGCACTAAAATATGGCGGATCTAAAAACAAAAATACTTGTTTGCCTTCTTTTTCTAATAAATAACTATAATCTAAATTAGTAATTGTTACATTTTTTGCCAAAATATGTTCTAATTTTTCTAGCCTTTCTATTGAAGAATCAGTAAAACGTTTATGAAAAGCTTCTTGGGAAAAACCGCCTGATTCTACAGTGCCAGAAAAGGTAATTCTATTGAGGACGAAAAAGCGAACTGCTCTTTCAAAATCAGATAAATTATTGACATCTACGCTAGTCAATTCTGCAAAGAGTAATTTACCATCCGTGTGTTTGACTTTAATATGCCGAATCTCTTTAACTAACTGAGTTATATCAGCTTGGGCAAATTTCCAGAATAAGAAGAGTTCGCGGTTTAAATCGTTAATCCAAATCTTGAGGTCGGGAAATTTTTGTTTTAAATAGATAAATACGGAACCACCACCCACAAAAGGCTCTCGAAATTCAGAAAAATTTTCTGGTAAGTATTCAAATATTTGATTTATTGCTTTTGACTTACCACCGGGATATCGTAGAGGACTTTTGAGCATAGCCTAAAATTATATAGTAATTTGCTTGTTATTTTTAACTTATCTATATAAATAGTGAGTGGAAAATCAGGCTTTTTTAGTTGTAGGAGGTTTTTTGAGTCAATCAAATAGGAATCCTAATAAGCTCTAAAATTTTTAATATTAACTTCTAACTAACGTTCATTCTTATGACTCGTTCTGCACCTTATCAACCTTTGTTATTGCGAATTCTTCATGGCGGGAGTGGAATTTTAGTTATCGCAGCAATTATTACTGGATTTCTAGTTTACAACACTTACGATCGCCGTTTTGGCAGCATACCATTTCCTCAATTTCCAGATATTCAAGGCATTCACGGGACTTTTGCGTTATGCTTCTTGCTTGTTCTACCTGCTTTTGCCCTCTATAGCTTTCATGCTGGACAAAAGCGCCTTGTTCAATCTGATTCTTTACAGCAATTGAGCCAAGTTGGCAAGCCGATTTGGTGGGTTAGCTTGCAACGTTTGGCAAACACTCTCATGCTCATCGCTGCTATTTTGGCTGTGAACTCCGGGAGAATGATGAAGGAAGAGTGGCTGCCTAGAGGAGAGTTGTATCATATTTGGTACTCTCTTCACCTTAGTGCTTGGGTTGTTATGGTTTGCTGTGTGGCAATTCATGTTTTGATGTCTACTAAGGTGGGTGGTGCGCCGTTGTTACTCTCGATGTTGTCCTGGAAGTTTCGACCAGAAGATAGTCCTGGAAAATGGTCTAGCCGTTTCCGTGGTTGGTTGAGTAGGTCAGCTAACTTTGGTGCGCTGTTAAGTAATTTTATGCAAAATAACTTTTACCTCAGAATTATTGAGGTGATTGTGTTGGGTGGAATTCTGACAGCCTTTGTCTTGCCTGTATTTTTCCCTGGCGGTGAGTCTTAAGTAATTCTTTATTGAGGCGTAACTTGCTGCCGTAGGCATCGCCACCGTAGTACAAAAAACTACGTAACCGTAATATTACTAGGTGATTGATTTTTTTAGTTTATGTTGCAATTTCGTAAAAATCTGATACATTACTTTACATAAGCTTAAAACCGTTACAATATAGAAGCTCGGAGTGTTAATTATGTCAGACGCTAACAAGACTGTGCCTTCGGTTTCGGAAGATCCTAACGCTTTACGCTGGGGCTTTACTCCTCAGAGTGAAAACTGGAATGGTCGTTTGGCGATGATTGGTTTTTTAGCTGCCATTCTCATTGAAGCGTTTTCCGGTCAAGGGATTTTACATTTCTGGGGCATTTTATAATTAGTCAATAGTCATTAGTTATTTGTCCTTTGTAAATACGGATGACTAATGACTATTGCCAGTATCTAACGTGACGAGCGGAATATTACACGGCCTGGTGATTCTTCGTGGTTGATTCGCGCATAAACCCGCAGACAAGTTAACACTTCGCCAGGAGTACCGCCAAAATCTAGCTGTAAGTCATCTTTGGATGAAGTGCAGATATCTGCGTAAAGTCCAGATAATTGGCGAATCCGCACTTCATGACCCGCATTAATAGCTTTATCAGCGATTTTCTTGAGGATGCGGCGTGATTCGTTTTGTAGTTTACCCCACCAGGAATAACGTTCCGCTGGTGGTACAAACACCAAGGAGTGTATTGCTTCATCCATGTCAATCCACGCACGCAAAATAGACAGGGGATCGGCACTTTCTTCGGCTTTTTGGGTGCGTTGACAGCGATCGCTCAAAGCATTAATATATTGACTCTGTTGTTCTGCTTTAGAATTTAGCGAGATGATATCAAAGCTACAAACACTCTTTAAAGCATGATATAAGTTTGGTTCTATTTCAATAAATTTCGTATATAAAAGTAAGAATCCTGTTGATAAATCGGATTCATTATTTTGCAAATTTTGATAATTTAAAAATGCTTTTTGAGATAAACTTAAGCCTTGGGTTTGAACGCTACCGCTAAGTCCAGGGTAGATAATTTCATCGCGGATAAAAGGAAGTTCATAGAGATTAGAATTGTCGGCGATCGCGCCAATTTCTTGAGCCATATCTAAAGTACGCTGTCGCCAAGATGCAGCTAAATCTTCTGGTATTCGCAACAGCTTGCATTGAATCTCATTCCATAAATCTGGGTCAGTTTGGCTTTGCAATTGGGAATTACCCAAATAATAATTAAGTTCTAAATCAGAATTAAAAGCTTCTCTTAAACGATCGAGTTTTAATGTATTTTGGGAAGGTATAACATCTTCCCAACCAATATGTGGGTGTAAAGGTGTAGGTGCAGGTTGCAATAAGTTATGAAGTTCTTGCAGCAACTCATCGCATAACTTAACTCCTGGATCTTGCGGAAATTCTGCACGAGCCTGATTTAAAGTAGTTTCAAGTCCGTAAAGAGTAAACCGTAATAATTGGGCTAATTGTGAGTTTTGTAGTTCTAATAATTGACGGAAATGGTGCATTAATATTACCTTTTTTATCTCACGCAGAGGCGCAGAGGCGCGGAGAGAAAGAGCTTTTTTCTATCTCACACCTAAGACGTAAGATACTAAAAAACTCTGCGTCTCTGCGTCTGGAGCGCGAATAAATTCTAATGTATACCGCAAAATGGATCGCGTTCCTTATCAACTTCATTAGGCTGTAATTCTAATTCAGTCAGATAAACGCATCCTTCTTCTTTAAGACATTCTTCATTTGTTGATGTCCAATAAGGTACTTCACCTGCGTGCATCCGTAAAATACCTTGGTTATCGAGAGTCACACGATATTGACAAGGATAATCTGTTGTGATGTCTGGTTTACTGAGTGCGCCAATTCTGATCCATTTTTTTGTTTGGGTTTCGGCGTCTGTTTGATAAACATAGAAAGTGTGCTGGCCTGTTTTCGGGAAGGGAGGTAAGGGATTACTAATTAATCCGATTCCTGGTTGTGTGACGCCATCACGCAAGTAATGAAATTCGTGGAAGGAGCGATCGTTATTTCCAACTTCAAATACTAAATGATAGGCATCTGCTCGATCCACAGTTGCAGATTCAATGACATTGACGGCAATATCACCGTTATTTAAGTCTTTATTGGGGCGCTCTACAGCGATATTCCACTTCAATTTACCATCAGCAAATAACACTGAACTGTCTGAAAATACTTCTCTTAAATCAATGCCGGGAACATCAATTAAGTAATGGGGATTTCCCTGACAAAGCAACACCTTAAATTCGAGAGTTTGGTCGATTTCAAACTGAATTTTGACTTTTTTCAGGAACTCTGATTCTTCTATCCGTAATTTATTCATCAGGTTTTTGCCATCGAAGCTACCCCAAAGTCGTAAATCTCCTTCTTCGTAATCTTGGCGGTAGATGATATTAGTTAATTGTATCCCTTGCCAAGGAGTACGAACTTTGGCGACAGTTTCCCAAGATGCTAGTTGATAAAGTTCTTGACCGGCTTTAAATATAGTTAATAAATCGTTGCTTTGGGTTTTACGTTTGAAGTTGCAAGGCAAATAATAAAATAGATTTTTGACATCAATTTCTAGCTGGTTGGCTCCCTTACGTAGCAAAGTTTTTGATTCTTCTGGATCGAATCTCAACCTGCGTAATTTTTCGGCATAGCAAGCACCGGCGGAGGTCGCTAATTTAGTAAATTCCAAGACAAAAGTAATGCGTTCTGGATTCCAAACAAAATAGGGCGAATTACTAAATTCTTGATAAATTTGCCGCTGTACTAAGTCGAGATTACAGGTTTTTCCAGACAGAATTAACCAATCCACTTTTTGAGAATTCCAAGAATCTTTGGTAAGATCGTCGGGACGCAAACGGCTTTCCATCAATCCTTTGGCAATGCCGATCGCTTCTTTAATTCCTGAAACGGCGGCTCGTTCAAATTGATGATTGTCTAAGATGACGCAGATGTTATTTGGGTCTTTTACTTGCAATTTAACGGTACTTTGGTTTAGGAGTTCAGAAATTTCTTGTTCCGAAAGTGTGAATGTTAATAATGAATCATCAGTGGGTGGTTTTTGCCCAAGTTTGAGTTTAGCTGCTTCTGCATAATCCCACAGAAGATAAAATGTTTGTAGGCGTTGCGGTGCTTGCTGCCAACGGGTAGGTAATACTTTTTCGGCAGTATCGAGAGCATCTTTATAAGCAACATCACCTTCTGGATTTTCTTTATCCAGACATTTCAAAAGACTGCCAGTTTTAAATTTACCTTGTTCTAAGAATCGCTCGTTTAACTCAGAATTAATTAAATCTTCTAGCTTTTCGCTTTCGATGTCACCTGTGGTAACTGCTGTTAATAAAAAGTCAGCGATCGCCACTTTCAAAAGTCGAAAAATTCGCAGTGTAATTAACTCACCACCTAACTGTAAATGTCCAGATGAACCTAATAGTTTAGGAGTCAGTTTATAATAACGTCCTCCCAAACCTCTGTCTTCATAATCACCAAAAGCTGGCGTTTTATCTGACAAAGTTAACTCAATCAAAGCTAAATCTGTGGTTCCGCCGCCGATATCCAAAACGAGAACATTTTGCGACCATTTATTTCCAGTTTGGCGACAACGAGTTTTAAATGATTCGATACCAATATTTAAATTACCGCCGAATTCTCGCCACAAAAAGAATATCGCCACAGATACAGCTTCATCATAAGCAGTTTGGACATCATCAATGGCTAATTGTTCAACTAATTCTTTAACTTCCTTGCGAACAATCGGTGGGGCAACTGTTGGATAGGTGACAACTGCTGTTAACAAATCCCCTTCAGAAAATCTCCGTCGCGCCCTTTGGCGGTAATCTTCAGTTAACTTTATTAAATGCGCCCAAGCAGATTGAATTAGTTCTTTGGCAGTAATTATTTCTTCCTTTCCATCCAAAATAACTGAAAACGATCGCTCTTGACCAAAATAGCGTTTTGGTGAATGATAAAACCTGCTAATAATTTCTTTTAAAGTACTACTTGTACCTTGGGCGATCGCTTTTTTTCTATTATCTCTAGCTTCTCTACCCATCCGCAGTTGTAATTCGCCTAAATGGGAAATTTCCGACTCGCTAGGAATTTCTGTTTCACGGCGATCTATATCCAACACAACTGGGATGAGATTTTGCGATTCTAAAGTCGGAACGCGGAAAACTTCATGATAGATTTGATAGAGTTTTTTGCTGACAGCGCGACGGAATCTTTCGCTATTTCCTAAACAAAGTTCAATTTGACGAATCGCTTCTAAAAATCGTTCTTTGTTATCAGTTTCAAAAACTTCACTTAACTTTCTTGGTTCTATTTCCAGGTTTTTGCTAATTTCAATAATAAACTTTTCCCAATCCTCATCACTGACATCTGGCAAAGCTATAGAAGCGGGAGAACTCAACCATTGTGATAAGCGATCGCGCAATCGAATTTCTTGTTCTTTCGGTAAAATTTCCGCGATGGGTACTTCAATGGGATCGAAAAGTGTAACTGTGGAATTCGACGTACCAAAATCTAACGCAAACCATCCCGGAAATCTTTTTTGTTGTTTCTCGCTTGGTTGTTTAGCAGTATAATCGTTCAATTCAAAAGGGTTCATTCTAGTATGAAATAATTCTGTTAGGGCTGACTTGATTTAGGGCGATCGCTTTGAAAAAGCATTGCAAATTCTCAGTCCAAAATATTAATAAGAAACAGCAGCAATATCTGAAAGCAGCTGCAACCAAGTAGGAACTGCTACCTCAGATGCCATGTCACCAGCTGTTAAATATCTCAGTAATGCTTCTTTTTTGGAGAGGTTTTGCAAACTCGGAATAATTCGATCCAAAATGCCTTCTAGTTCCGAATTAATTTGCTGATTTATTTCACTAACATACTGCACGAGATGAAGGCTGGCACAAGCAGTAATTTCATCTCGCAGTCGCAGGACTAAAAGTTGGTGATTGCTAGATCTAGCCAAGCCTTGGCTTTTTTCTGGTGCCCAATCAAAGATTTGACCAACGTTGTGTTTATCGTCTTGACGCGCTAGGGGAAAAATGATTTCGGGTGCAACAGTTTTGTCATTGTTACTAATTTCAGAAATGATTGCTTCTTTCCATTCGTTAGGGTCGCATCCTAGTAATAATTTATAAAACAGGTCGGCTTCTTCCACACCAAATTTGGATTCGATTTCTTGTTCCATTTCTGGGTTAAGAATTGCTTTCAATTGGTCGCGTTCTGGGGCTACCTGATTTGATAATTGATTCAACAAATCTATCACAGCCTGACGAATGCGATCGCGGGCAAATTCTTCTACTTCTTTAACGGTTTTTTCAAATATTGGATAAAAATCATCGCTCTTTGTCGGTAGAGAACTATTCAGACGGTTTCCTCTATCAAATAATTTACCTGCTGCACCTTTAGATTCAGTGAGGGCGATGCTACCATTGTTGACTTTATTAAAGAGTAAAGTCCACTGATTCCAATTAATTATTTTAAAGGTAAGTTCGTCTTTAACTATATCGCTAACAACTACACCGCGTCGGTCTTTAAGTGGTTCTTTAGCTAAATTTTTTTGAAAATTTCTGTAGATTTTATCTAAATTTTCCACCACAAACCGCAACTCGATAAAAGCGGGGCTATCTCCTGTAGGGATGCCTTGCTCGTGAATTTCATCTATGATATCTTTCAAATGATCTTGTTGTCGGCTAACTACATCAGCAGCCCTTTTAGTATCTTCATACAATTGCTTAAGACCATGAGTAGCGACGTGATTTTGAATCAATTCTCGTAGCTTTGCAAGGCTACCATCTTGAGCAAAGTAACCTAATTGTCTGCCCAAATAGCTGCGAGTATCAGAGTCTAAAAGCTGTTGGCTTAAGCGTCCCCATTTTTCTTGTAGCCGTTTAGATCTGTCTAAGTAATCGGGATAATCCAAGTTAGTTAAAAACTCTGACGAACCTGCTTTGACTTTAGTTGAACGTTTCGCTAAATCAGCCAGTCCTAACAGTGGCGACAGTAAAACAATGCGGTCTTTTTGAGTTGTAAATGCCTTTGCACCATCAATAGTTGTTTGCAGAACTTTGAGTTTTTGCAAAACAATTTCTTCGTGCAAATCCCTATCTTCAGTTAAGCGATCGAGTTCTCTTTCACCTCCCTCACTCTCTAAAGGTAGTTGATCGAAGCGACCCACACCAACGAGAATTAAATCTTTGAGATCTTGTCCAGGTCGCTGCTGCTGCATCATGGTAAAGATTTTATTAGCGCGATCGCTTCCTGGAGATTTACCATTTAGCAGTACTAAAATTGTCTGTACTTCTGCCAATTCTCGCAGTGACAAAAACGTATCTCTAGCACCCGAATTAGCAGCTCCCAATCCGGGAAAATCGATGAGAATAAATTTAGCAGCACCCGTAACATCCCAAATTTCCCGTGAGATTTTGACATCAATATCTACGCGACGAATTAGTGGAAAGCTGTTTTGTAATAATTTCGTTGGTAGCCTCTGGGGTGGACTCGGTAATCGAATATGTGCTGGCGGTAAATCTTCAAATTTGAGAGTCTGGATAGCCATTGGCTGTTCCACTAGCTGTAACCCTTCGCGGGCGGTGGTAGCATCAATCTGGTAGCGCCCACTACACATTACTTCGCCATACGCTTGATAAGCCCGCAGGAATAATACTAACTCTCTGAGTAAATACCGTAATTCTAAATTATTAGAACTGTTCCATGCGTCCTCACACCAATCAATAATATCTTTGCCAGAATTGAGCTTCGACACTGGGATGGGAGGAAGCCCCGCTGCTGTTGTCCGTTTATTGGCTTCCCCCAGCATGAAACGCAGACACTCGTGTACTCCTTCATGGGAGAGATATTCTACTGTAAAATTACTGAGTTGTGTAGTTGCAAAACCATCTTGGGGTATGATGTGTAAGGCAGTGACATTACCTGTAGTCGGGTTTTCACTGACTGGTAAAGCATCTGCATATCCAATCAAGCTGCCTAAAAGTAAAGTTTTGCCGCTACTGAATTCCCCCATCACACCAATTTTCACAGGCGAAGTGGCAAGATCTACAGTTTTTTCGGCAGCTTCCCGCAGACGACGGAGACAATCATCAAGGCTAGCCGGAACCCAATCTTCTTGTTGTGAAGGGTATTCAGGTACAGAATCTATCTTCCGGAGGATGAATTCACTGTACTCTTTAAAACTAGCCAGTTTGTCTGGTTCCATAGAGTAGTTTCCGCCTAACATAAATTTCTCTGAGCTTTATAACATATAAAATGCGATCGCCAAGGAGCTATACAACAGACTGATATTAAGGCTGTTGATTGAATTATTATTTTTTTCCCCACACTCCCTACTCTTTGCTTTGATATAGGAAATCTTGAAGTTTGTGAACTTTTGATGAAGACATAATCGCCTCATATAGCAGTTGTGAATAATTCGTGAAAAGTCAGATCCCCAACTTCTTTAAGAAGTCGGGGATCTAAACACAGCCAAGTAAAGCTAATTCAGATTTTCAGCCATTAAATTAGATAATCAGTATAAATTTATCGATGATTTTAAGGAAAAAATATATTTAAGTAATTTTACTGAAGTGTATAAATTTTCTGTTTGAATAAAAATGGTGAAGTTCATCTTAATCAAAACTTCAGCATTTCTCCAATTTATTTACACAAAAAGAGGAATTGATGCATATCTAAAAAGAAATAAAGTATTAAGATAATTACCAGGCTGAGATAAAAATATTATACACATTTTTTAACAAATCTAATTTCAGAGATTTTACTTTAATAATTTAGGCAGAGCAGGCAGGCAAAAGTGTTTTCTAGAAAAGTCCAAAATTACATTAACCAAATCAACCTTGATAAACAAAAGATACAACAAGACGAGAAATTTTTTAAAAAACAAAGTCAATTTACAGAAAAAACACAAGCGAGAGAATTAACAAAAGTATTAAGGCGGCTGGCAAACGAAACTGTAAAACGCCAAAAATTTGAACTACAGTTGCGCCAAAAGACATCAGAATGTGCAGCGATTTTGCAAGTAATTCCTGATTTTTATTTTCGTGTTGATGCTGATGGAACCATCCTGGATTATCGACCGGTAAAAATGCCAAATTTCTATATTGCACAAGGAGTTGAACGCGGCAAGAGTTTGCGAGAATGCTTACCGATTGCTGTAGGCGATCGCTTTCAACAAGCAATCACCCAAGTACTTGCAAGTCAATGTGAAGTTAGTTTTGAATACACAGTAGTAAATGGTAACTTTGAAGCTAGATTCTTACCATTACCAGAGCAGCAAATTATAGTTCTTGTCCGGGAAAACCAAGACAAAGTACAAGCTGCATCCCTCAAAAGAGATACCCAGTTTCGCACGATTATTGAGAATGCTAATAACATTCTTTTTGCGCTGACCCCTGAGGGAATATTTTCCTACGTTTCTCCGAACTGGACTGATATTTTAGGATATGAAGTTGCCGAGGTGGAAGGCAAATCCTTTAGTCTGTTTGTACATCCTGACGATTTGTCTATGTGTGCAGAATATTTGCAACGAGTTGTGGCAACAGGCGAAAAACAAGATGCAATTGAATATCGGATAAAACACAAAAACGGCAGTTGGCGATGGCACACAAGCAACTCATCTGCTACTAGAGACGCCAACGGTAATGTTTTGAGCTTCGTTGGCATTTGCTACGACACCACTGACCGCAAACAAGCAGAAGAAACGCTGGCAGAACGCGCCCGTTTAGCAAATTTTCGTGCAGATGTAGACGCAGCCCTCACCCAGGGTAACACTTTAGAAAACATGATGCGTCGCTGCACAGAGGCTTTAGTTCAACATCTGAATGTGGCCTTTGCTCGGATTTGGACGCTTAATAAACGGGAAAATGTACTAGAGTTGCAAGTCAGTTCTGGAATTTACACCCATATTAATGGACCTCATAGACGCGTCCGTGTTGGCGAACTCAAGATTGGTTTGATTGCCCAACAAGGCAAACCCCACCTAACTAACTCCGTACAGACAGATCCCCGCGTGAATAACAAAGAGTGGGCGCAGCGAGAAGGTATGGTTGCTTTTGCTGGCTATCCTCTGATTGTTGAAGGTGAAACTGTAGGGGTGATAGCGATGTTTTCCCGCCAAGCAGTCACAGAATCAACTTTTAAAGCACTGGAATTTGCCGCCCAAGAGATTGCCATTGGCATCAAACGCAAACAAACAGAAATCGCACTTCGAGAAAGCGTCCGGCGGGAAAGATTACTCAATCGCCTTTCTAGCCAAATTCGAGCTTCTTTAGATCTCAATTACATTGTGGAAACCGCAGTGCGGGAGATTCACAACTTATTTCAAATAGATCGTTGTGCCTTCTTTTGGTATCGACAAAACGCTGAAATCCCCTACTGGGAAAGAGTGTATGAGGCTAAAAGTTCGTTTTTACCATGTCTGCTGAACGACCAAGGAAATAATGCAGAAATCGAACTCATTGCCAGCAAAACTTTGAACAGAGAAATGATCCGCATCGATGATGTTAAAACAGTGGGTCATGGCATTACACGGGAATTTTTGAACGATTTCGGCTTTACTGCTTTTATGTCGTTGCCCGTACATACCCAATCTGGGGAAATTGGCGCCTTTAGCTGTGGTTATTGTAATGGCTTTCGGCCTTGGCTAGACAACGAAATAGAATTACTCCAAGCAGTTACAGATCAAATAGCGATCGCCATCGACCAAGCCAAACTTTATACTCAAAGTCGCATCGCCGCCCAAACTGCCCAAGACAAAGCCCAGCAACTAGAAGCAGCACTGCTAGAACTTCAAAATACCCAAGCGCAACTGATTCAAACTGAAAAAATGTCTAGTTTGGGACAGCTGGTAGCGGGAATTGCCCACGAAATCAATAATCCCGTCAATTTTATCTATGGCAATATTAGCCACGCCAGTGGATATATCGAAGATTTGCTGCACTTAATAGAACGTTATCAACAGCATTACTGCCCACCCGCGCCAGAAATTCACCAACAAATCCACGCCATTGATTTAGACTTTCTCAAACAAGACTTGCCCAAAGTCCTCAATTCTATCAACATGGGTTCCGAACGCATTCGCCAGATTGTCTTATCTTTACGCAATTTTTCTCGCCTTGATGAAGACGGCATGAAACCAGTGGACATCCATGAAGGTTTGGATAACACTTTGCTACTACTACAAAATCGCTTGAAAGCAAAACCAGGACATCCCGAAATCCAACTAATTAAAGAGTACGGCAACCTGCCACGAGTAGTGTGTCACGCCGGACAAATGAATCAAGTATTTATGAATCTGCTGACAAATGCGATCGATGCATTAGAAGAGGGAGTGGGGAGACTTGTACTGAGCGGAGCCGAAGTATGGGGAGATGGGGGGATAGGGGGATGGGAAGATGAGATCGGTACAAGCGCCCAATGTCCAATACCGAAAATTCGCATCCGTACTTACATCGATCAAAATTCTGTAATAATTCGCATTGCCGACAATGGGTTAGGAATGAGCGAAAAAGTATGCAAACGCTTATTCGATCCCTTTTTCACTACTAAACCTGTAGGTAAAGGCACTGGTATGGGGTTATCAATTAGTTACCAAATAGTTGTGAAAAAACACTCTGGAAAACTTGAGTGTATTTCAGCACCAGGAGAAGGTGCTGAGTTTGCGATCGTGATTCCGCTAAATCAGTAAGGGCGATCGCTAATACAATTTTTAATCTTAAATTAACCAAAACTTAACCTATTAGTTGTTAACTGATATCAATTCACTTTTTGCTGCAACATTTGAACGCCCCTCCAACAACTGCAAATTTACAGGAGTTGGAGGGATTATTTACAGCGTTTTTCAGATAAACAAAGTACGCGGGTAGGGGCTTTACAGCTGTAAAGCCCCTACGGAAATCTGTACCTCACCAAAGTTCTTCCTTAAAATTCCTGCTGTTGATAAACAAGATAAATAGCTTCTAAAAATACATCAGGTGTAAAATTTTCTGGCAATTTTTCTAAATTAATAATAGATTTAACTTGCTCGGCTAAGTTTAAAGATAGCGATGCTCTTGCTTTTAATGACATTGCACCACGTCGCTGTAAATATTCACGAATCACTGCAAAATCATCAGGTAATAATTGGGATAAGTTGGCAGTTTGTAGTAATTGGTCGTGGAGTATCTTTGCCTGTTCTGAAATTGTGAAAGCAGATGCAGCATTTGGTTCGGCTTGAATCACAATTGTACCAGCAGCCAAATCGCCCAAACGCTTTTCGCGGTTGCCCAACATAATTAAAAAAGCGCCAATAAAGAAAGTTTCATCAAATGGTCGCAGCAAAGCACGCAATGTTGCTTGTTGTAACCCGATGAGTCTACCATCATCTCTAACCACGCGAATTTTAGCGATGCGTTTACCAGGAGTTTGTCCAAACCATAAGGTTTCAAAAAATACGAAATAGCCGATATAAATTGCAAAGGCAATAAAGAAGAAAATCGCTAATAACCAAAGTCCTATATTTCGAGGATTTGTAACTAAATCTTCGAGAAAATTGTACAGTTGTGTTGAGAAAAAAGTCCAGGCTAATACAAACAACAGCAAACTTATACCCAACACTGTATAGTCAATCAGCAATGCTAAAGCTCGATTGCCGATTCCTGCTAAAGTAAATTCCAGTTCTACACTTTCTGGAGTCTGGAATGAGATGCGATTAAAAAAGCGCATATTTGAAGTAATGAAAAACTAATAAAGTTGAATTCAGGTATTGAGTTAACAAAAATCCTACAAAGGAGGTTGTCGTAATTGCAAACCCAAACCTTCACGCCGACTACGCAAGTCAAAATACAAAACAGCCTTTAGTGCTTGCCAGAATGGCATCACAAAAACTCCGCCTATTAAGCTACCAATCCAAGAAATAAAATACACAAGTGAGTAAATAGCAGTACCTTGCTCAAGTCTTAAAAGGAACAAGCTGGGTATATAGTTAAACACAAATACTATTGGTAGCGTCACCAAAAAAGCAACTAATACTACGCCTTGAATGCGAAATACTGAAGCTTTAGTTAACTCCCAACTTCTATCAACACTTTGGCCTCCATTAATATTTTCTTCAACTGCTAGGGGGACTTCAGCAACAATCCAACGCGAGTAAAACCACGTTAGTCCTAAAAGCACAATCCCTACTGTGACAACGATCGCCAATGTAGTTACGACTACAACGGCTGAACTGCCTAATATTCCTCCGAATACTACCCCAATCAAAGCAGCGAAGATACCACCAACGATCGCCAACCCAAAATAAACGATCAGTAAAGATATCCCTACTTGGAAAGCAACTCTGAAAAATGACCACAAACGCGGATTGATGTGATTGTTGGCGCTTTGGATACTTTCAGGCTGGTAAACCAATTCTCCAAAAGCCAAGCGTGAAATTAATCCAGAAATCGCAGCATATTTCGCCCAGCCATAGATCGGGACTAAAATCCATAAGTGAGCGATCGCAGCTAAATTAAGATAACTCTTAAGATGAGAACGATACAGCCGCACCGCAGCACTGACAACGTTACCGACACTCAGTGGTTGTATGTGTCCGGGAGATCCAAAATTTTCAGACATAATACCAAATTCCCTTGAAAGTACGGATCTGAATTTGAGGCTATCTTAAGCTAAGTTAAAGTCAGTGTTCCCAAAATTCATGAATATTCAACGTTGGATTGCACGACGAGAACCGAATTGGCAGCGTTTGGATGCCCTACTAAAGCAGGTAGAAAAAAAAGGGCTAAAGTCTCTACGGGCAGCTGAAATTAGAGAATTGGCTTCTTTATATCGTTCGGTAGCCGCAGATTTAGCCCGCGCCCGTACCCAGCAAATCAGTAATACTTTGATACAAAGTTTACAATCTTTAACAACTCGTGCTTATACGCAAATTTATCAGGGTTCGCGGCGACAGGAGTGGCAGGCAGTTTTAGAATTTTACCGTTGGGGATTACCATCTGTAGTCCAAAAAACATTTGCATACATAGCTGCGGCAACGGCGCTGTTTCTAGTGGGTGGAGTAGTTGCTTGGTGGTATTCCTGGCAAAATCCCAGCTTCATGTCCTTAATCGTACCTGAAAACTTGATAACCAAAGTACGAGATGAGCATAAATTATGGATGGGGTCAATTGTTGGCATCGAACCTCTAGCATCCAGCGGCATTACGATTAATAACTTGGCGGTGTCTTTTGGGGCTGTTGCTGGTGGAATTACAGCTGGGATATACACAGCCTATTTGATGGTATTTAATGGTTTATTAATTGGTGCCGTTGGTACTTTAGTCGGTCAAAATAATCTGGCTTATCCTTTTTGGGCGTTTGTATTTCCGCATGGTTCCTTAGAACTACCAGCGATATTTTTTGCTGGAGGTGCGGGATTTTTATTAGCAAGAGCAATTTTATTTCCTGGCAAATATCGCCGAGGAGATGCACTGAAATTTTATGGAAATCAGGCAGCGCAGTTAGTATTTGCGATTGTACCAATGTTGATGATTGCAGGTGCGATCGAAGGCTTTTTTTCGCCTAATCCTAACGTACCCGATCCGATTAAATATCTTGCAGGAATGGGATTGTTTATACTTTTGGTAATGTATTGTAGCCGCAAGAAAAGATGAAAAGGGAGATGGGGAGATGGGGAGATGGGGAGACAAGGGAGACAATAAGAATAATTCTTAACTCTTCAGTCAACACTCAACTATCAACCATTAATAATTCCTACAAGTATTTTTACAAGCAGCGATAAATTTTCTGGAACTTTGAGAATGCGGCGGGAATTCATAAAACAGCCAAGCCAAGTTGATTGTACTTAAATTCTATACAAATTAGCTCAGGTGTCCCTTGTAAATCGGCAGACGATCGCAACCCAACCACAACCTTTTGAAAAAGGGATCGCTCGGCACCGTAGTAATTGCTAGTATTGCCATATATCATAATATTTTGCTTTGTTTCCTAAAATCCTTCCTAAATGTGGAGTACGTTTAGGCTACTTTTAGGCTTATGATTTGAATGCTATCGGACTTGTAGCCAAATCAAATGTTACGAATTCTGTTGATTGATGACAATCCGAACGATCGCCTCTTAGCAATTCGGCAATTGGAACGCGAGTTTTCTGACCTCGAAGTAGAACAAGTGGTCACAGCACAAGACTTTGCTCAAGCACTGGAGAGGGGTCAATTTCACTTGGTTGTCACCGATTATCAATTGCGCTGGAGTAATGGTATAGAAGTATTACACGCAATTAAAGCTAGTTATCCTAACTGCCCAACGATCATGTTCACCAACAGCGGCACTCAGGAAATTGCTGTGGAGGCAATGAAATCTGGGTTGGATGACTATGTAATCAAATCTCCTCAGCACCAAGTACGCTTAAGAATAGCAGTGCGATCGGCGCTAGAACGAGCTGAAACTCGCCAAAAAGCGGCAAATTTAGAAATTCGCTTTCAAACTCTGCTCAACCGCCTTAATGTTGGCATTTATCGGGCAACTTTCGATGGTTCTTTACTCGAATGCAACCCAGCATTCCTGCGTTTGATTGGGTTGGGAAGCTTACCCCAAGAACAAGCAAGTCGTTTCATAGAGCTTTATTTTCAGCCAGAAGATTATACTCAGCTAATCAATCAACTGCGAGAAAACGGCGAAGTGCGCGACAAAGAAATTCAATTGCGACGAGCTGATGGTAGTTTGATTTGGGTACGTGTCAGCAAAACCTTCACCAAAATTGATGGCAAAGGTATCATCGATGGCTTGGTAGAAGATATTAGCGATCGCAAACGAGTAGAATTAGAGCGAGAGCAACTACTCATCAGCGAACAAGCCGCCCGCATGGAAGCTGAAGCTGAAAAGCAAAATTACAGTTTATTGTCTGAAGCTAGCCGATTGCTAGTATCTTCCCTCGATTACCGCGCGACTCTGGCAAAATTAGCCAACTTAGTAGTTCCTACATTAGCTGATTGCTGTTTAATTGATATTGTTGAGGCTAATTTAATAGTATTTGAAGAACCAGTTGTTGCAGCGGCTACTCCCGAAAAAGAAGCACTAGCCCTCTTACTCAGACGGTTTTATTCTACTTCCGCAGATGCTGATTTTGGTGTCAGAAAAGTTTTGCAAACAGGCGAACCAGAATTAGTTACTGATGCAAGGGCGAATTCTTTTTTATTAACGATGAAGCAGGACGCAGAAACCCAACGGTTGATGCGCCAGATGGATATTCAATCCTACATAATTGTGCCCTTAGTGGCTCGTGATGCCTACGGCCCAATGCACCTACGCAAGCTAGGTACAATTACTTTGATTACTACTCAAGCGAACCGTCGCTACACTACAGCTAATTTAAATATGGCTCAAGCGCTGGCTTTGCGGGCAGCTACAGCCATTGACAATGCTCGCCTTTACCAGCAAGCAATAGACGCAAATCGCATTAAAGATGAGTTTTTAGCTGTTCTGTCTCACGAAATCAGAACTCCCCTAAATCCGATTTTGGGTTGGGCAAAACTTCTGCGTACCAACAAGTTAGATCGAGAAAAAACTGCTTTAGCTCTAGAAACCATCGAACGTAACGCTAAGTTACAAACTAAACTGATTGAAGACTTGTTAGATATCTCCCGCATCTTGCGAGGTAAACTCAGTCTCAATGTTTGCCCAGTTGATTTGGCAACCATTATTCGAGCCGCAATAGAAACAGTACGGCTATCAGCGGAAACCAAATTGATTCAAATTCACTCTGCTCTCGATCCCGCTGTTGGTCAGGTATTTGGAGATCCAGGGCGCTTGCAACAAATTGTCTGGAATCTCCTCTCCAACGCCATCAAATTTACTCCTGAAGGCGGACAAGTTGAGATTTATTTAGAGCAAATCGATTCTCAAGTGCAAATTACAGTTAAAGACACAGGCAAAGGAATTAACCCAGATTTTCTGCCCTATGTATTTGAAACCTTTCGTCAAGCCGATAGTGCAACTACTAGGAAATTTGGTGGCTTGGGTTTAGGATTGGCAATTGTCCGTTATTTAGCAGAAATGCATGGTGGAACTGTCTTGGCAGAAAGTTTAGGAGAAGGCCGCGGAGCAACCTTTATTGTCAACTTGCCGATGATATTTAGTGATACCGTTGACAGCAGTAAAGGAATTGATATAGTAGCCACCAATACTCCAGCTTTTGATGATTTGAAAATCTTAGTTGTAGATGACGATCCTGATTCGTTAGAGTTAGTTAGTTTTGTACTCGAACAGTCTGGAGCTACTGTCACTGCTGTATCATCAGCAAAAGAAGTATTAGAAATATTGCCACAGTGGAAACCAGATTTACTGGTGAGCGATATCGGAATGCCAGAAATGGATGGCTATATGTTATTGAGACAAATTAGGTTAATGAGTCCAGAACAAGGAGGCAAAATTCCGGCGATCGCTCTGACAGCCTATGCTGGAGAAGGTAACGAACAACGAGCCAAAGCAGCCGGTTTTCAAGCCCACATTAGCAAGCCAATAGATCCAGCGCAGTTAATTGAAACTATTGCGAACTTAGTGCAAGGTTGACGGTTAACGTTAACGGTATGTAGTAGCAAGATGCAACAAAGGTGCAAGTCGATGCAACAAAGATGCAAGTCGATGCAATAAAGGTGCAAGTCGATGCAACAAAGGTGCAAGTCGATGCAATAAAGGTGCAAGTTGATGCAATAAAGGTGCAAGTCGATGCAACAAAGGTGCAAGCCGATGCAATAAAGGTGCAAGCCGATGCAATAAAGGTGCAAGTCGATGCAACAAAGGTGCAAGTCGATGCAATAGACTTCTTGCATAAATCTTCAAAACCACACCCCAACCCTCCCCTGCTTCCCCTGCTTCCCCTGCCCCCCCTGCCTCCCCTGCCCCCCTGCCTCCCTAAATGTATCAATCTTAAAGTGAAACGGATAAGACCACGCCAGCAGGTGTCTAATGCACAATAGAAATCGCTCCTGGCAACAAAGCTACGGCATTGCTGTACTCGCTAGCGGTTTAGCATTGTTATTTTCTCTACTGATATCGCCACTGTTAGAGAACATTACTTTTTCAGTATTTTTTGCAGCCGTGGTGCTGAGTTCGTGGTATGGGACTCGCGGCTCAAGTTTATTGGCAACCGTGCTGTGTAGCTTGGCGATCGCTTTGTTTTTCTTAAAACCAACTTCTTCACCGAGTATTTTAACCCTCGATAGCTTTATCCGCTTGGGGTTATTTGTTATCGTATCGCTGCTAACTACTGAGGTAAATGCAGCTTGGAGACGTACAGAGTTGAAGTTACGAGAAAGCGAAACTCGCTATCGGGAAATGGCAGAGGCGGTGCAGAACTACGCCAATGAATTAGAGGAACGAGTCGCCCAACGTACAGCCGCCCTAATGGAAGCCAACAAAGAACTGGAAACCTTTGGTTATTCAGTCTCCCATGACTTACGCGCTCCTTTGCGGTCAATGCAAGGTTTAGCTCAAGCACTACAGGAAGATTATAGCGATCGCTTGGACAGCACTGGACAAGATTATATCCAAAGGATTTTCGCCTCTGCCGAACGAATGGATGGACTAATTCAAGACTTGCTTGACTACTCGCGCCTGAGTCAGGTAGAAATTAATTTTGGCGTACTTAACTTAACAGACATTGTTACAGAAGCCCTTAACCAACTAGAAGCAGAATTGCGATCGCGACAAGCTCAAGTAAACATAGAGCAACCACTTCCAGAAGTTATAGGCAATTGGACAATTTTAATCCAAGTACTCGTAAACCTGCTGAGTAATGCAATTAAATTCGTCCCCGCTAACAGACAACCAACAATTCGTATCTGGGCAGAAATCGTCGGGGGAGATGGGGAGATAGGGAGATGGGGAGATGAGGTAAAAAGGGGAGAAAATTCTACCTTGTCCCCCTTGTCTTCCTCATCCCCCGCGTCCTCCGTTCGCCTCTGGGTAGAAGATAACGGTATTGGCATTGCACCAGAACATCAGCAGAGAATTTTTAATGTATTTGAAAGATTGCATACTCAAGAAAGTTATCCTGGTTCTGGCATTGGTTTAGCCATTGTCCGCAAAGGTATTGAACGTATGGGGGGACAGGTCGGTGTAGAGTCAATAGTAGGTAAAGGCAGCCGCTTTTGGATTGAACTACAAAAAAACTTTCGATGAAAACATGAACATAGAGCAGCAGACAATTTTACTGGCAGAAGACGACTCAAATCAAGTTCTGTTAATTCGTCGTGCTTTACGCAAAGCTAATCTGATGCAACCCCTACAAGTTGTCAGCAACGGAGAAGCCGCTATTTCTTACCTCTGTGGTGAAGGAGAATATGGCGATCGAGAACGCTACCCTTTGCCGATACTGTTTTTGTTAGACCTGAAAATGCCACGCAAATCTGGGTTTGAGGTTTTGGAGTGGCTCAAGCAACAACCCGAACTCAAACGCCTACCAGTAATTGTGCTGACAACTTCTAAAGAAACAACCGACGTTCATAAAGCTTATGACTTGGGCGTTAATTCTTATTTAGTTAAACCCGTGGCATTCAGTGATTTAACGGCAATGATAAAGTTACTTGATGCTTATTGGCTAAATTTAAATCAACAGCCGTTGGTTTACCTCAGTTAGACAAGTTGATTCGCTCAAACGTTGCAATGCCGTGCCTTAAAAGGGTGGGAGTGTAATTAACAATTAAAAATTAAGAATTAAAGACATTTTCTTGAAGGGGGCTGTTACACCGACTGAAACTGCTACTAGGTAAGGTTAGTGACCAAAAGAACAGTTAAGCTATTTCTATCTTATAGTTAACACTAGTTAACACCAACGAGGATTGCGCTTTACCCATAAAGCATGGTCTATTTATCTGAAAATAGCTTTAAGTTGAGATTGCTTAGTAGGGTGTGTTCTTGCTGAGAATACGACATCGAAAGATTTAGAACTTACGCATTACACTCTTAACTGATACTACAGAAATTGTAAGTTATTAAATCTACTTTCTTTAGTAAGAATTCTGCACTTAGGGCTTCTCAAGCATAAATTTTTTTGCTTCTCATGCACATTCTGATTATTGACGATAACCCAAATGACCGTTTCATGATTATTCGCCAGATGCGGCGGGAATTTCCTGATGTAGAAATAGAGGAAGTGGGTGAACCAGAAAACTTTGAGCAAGCATTGATAGCAGGTCGCTTTGACCTAACAATTACCGATTATCAACTCCGTTGGAACAATGGTTTGGAAATATTACATCTTTTAAAGAACCGCTATCCCGATCGCCCGGTGATTATGTTCACTAACACAGGCAATCAAGAAATCGCCGTTGAAGCAATGAAAAGCGGACTTGATGATTATATTCTTAAGTCGCCCAAACACTTAGTTCGTTTGTCCGCAACGGTGAGGTCTGTGTTAGAACGCAACGAAACTCGCCGTAGAGCCAGCTTTTTAGAGAATCGCTTGCAATCTTTACTCAATCGATTAGATGTTGGTGTATTTCGGGCAATTCCCGACGGACGCCTATTAGAAGTTAACAGTGCATTTCTCAACCTTTTGAGGCTTGATTCTTTAGAAGAAATTGAGTCTAATACTAACTTTAATGAGATTTTTTCCCGAGCGGGAGATATTACACCAAACAAAAGACGAGAACGGGAATTAAGAATACGTAGAAAAGATGGTAGCTATATATGGGTATCAGTGAATGAAACTCTCAATATTACTAATGGAGAGGAGGTGATTGATGGTCTAGTGGAAGATATTACCGGGCGCAAACGCTCAGAAGAAGCACTCAAGCGCTACGCCACAAGATTACAAACTCTCCAAGAGTTAGATCGGTCGATTTTGGGGGCAATTTCTCCCCAAGGAATTGCCGAAGCGGCTCTTGCTTGGACTTATCCCTTACTTCCGTGCCAATTAATGGATGTGACGTTGTTTGATTTGGAACAGCAACAAGCCACTGTCTTAGCTGTTGAGTCTAGCGATCGCATTGGCTTTGCCGTAGGCGAAACTTTCTCATTAGATGATTTTGGCAACATTGAAAACTTGCAACAAAACCAGGTGATGATGATTGAAAACCTGGCTGAACATCCTAGATATCGCGTTCAACAACAGCTGTTCGACCAAGGCATTCGCTTAATTATGAATGTACCTGTAATTGCTCAACAACAGCTAATCGGTTCTTTGAACGTAGGAGTAATTCAACCGCGATCGTTAACTGAGGAAGACGTAGAAATTGCCCGCGAGGTAGCAAATCAGTTAGCGATCGGCATTCAGCAATCTCGCCTGCGCGAACAATTGCAGGGCTACACCGAACAACTCGAACAACTAGTTCACAACCGCACACAACAGCTAGAAGAAGCCAACAGTGCCTTAGAAGCCTTTGCCTATTCCATCTCCCACGACTTACAAGAACCTCTGCGTGCGATTCGGGGATTTGCCACTATTCTCTTAGAAGACTACGATACCGTATTAAATTCAGGCGGGCAAGATTTAGTCCATCGCATCGCCAGCAACGTCGAGCGGATGGACAACTTACTGCTAGATTTATTAGAATACAGCCGCTTGAGCCGAATTGACTTGCCAGTGCAACCAATTAACCTCAACTCACTAGTCAAGCAAGTGCTGACGCAATTAGAAGTATCCCTACAAGAAAACCAAGCACAAGTGACAATTGTTGAACCATTGTTAGAAGTTGTGGGAAACTACCGCACCGTCGAGCAAATTATTACAAACCTACTAACCAACGCGATTAAATTTGTAGATTCTGGAGTTCAACCCCAAGTCAGAATCTGGACAGAACGCCGCGAAGTCTGGGTGCGTTTGTGGGTACAAGACAACGGCATAGGCATCTTGCCCCAGCACTGGGAGCGGATTTTTGGTGTTTTCGAGCGTTTACACAGCATTGAAGCCTATCCTGGCACAGGAATTGGACTAGCGATCGTCCGCAAAGGCATCGAACGCATGGGCGGACAAGTAGGTATGGAGTCAGAAGTCTCCCAAGGCAGTCGTTTTTGGATAGAACTACCAGAATTTGTTAAATGAAAATAGGGCATGGGGCAATTTTAGACGCGATCGCTGCGATCGAAAGCTTAGAGTGAAGGTATTTTTAAAGTGCGATCGCATCTAGGATTTTTAATTGCCCTTCTTGTGTCAATTTCTGAATTAAACAAGTATTGAAGAAGAATCATTCTTATGAGTCAATACAGTTCAGTTAAGACTCGTTCCTCCCTAACGGGACTTAAAAAGGAGGGAACTAAGCCCCCCTTTTTAAGGGGGGTTGGGGGGATCTTCTTAAGCTAAATACCGTTAACTGAACCGTATTGTCTTATGAGTGACAAATGATTCTTCTTCAATTTTTAACTACTCTCTTGCTGTTCTAGTAAAACTACTAGATCGGATATTTCAGAAAAATCTATAAATTCCTCTCCTAATACTTCCAATTGTTCGGTGGATAATCCTCGAATGCGTTCAATTATCGACGAATCTATCTCACCAAACCGCCGAGTTAATAGACGTATTAAAAACCGAAAGGCTTCTTCTTGTTGTCCCTGTTGTTTTCCCTGTTGTTGTCCCTTCTGTAAAATATCTTGATAAATTACCGATTCTTGCATCACATCCTCCCTTAAAAATTGACGAATCAATTCCTTTTCAAACTTTAAACCAGCCAAAATTTCTGCGTAAGCTGCAATATCCTGTCTAGTATTCCTATCGGGAATTCTAGCAACACTCTGGGCAACCTGGGATAGCAACCTTTGGGGTGAGGTTGTTTGTGTTAATGGTGCTAAAGGTAATAATGCAGGGTTATCAAGAAATAGCGCTGATTCTTGTTCCCACATCCGCAAGACTCGATAACGATGAGTTGTCGTTTCATTTACATATTCTTCAGTAAAAGCAATTTCGTTATTTGTCTCTTGTAAAAAAATTACAACCTGGGTGACTGGGACGTTGTATTGACGTATTAACCTCACCGAGTAATCCAGCATCCTGAATGGAAGCGGCGGATTTGAGATGGTGCGAGTTTGAAATTCGATGTGTAAAATTCGATTGGCTGTTTGCAGAAATGTCACAGAATCTGCACGGATTGGTTCTAAACTCAATTCGGTCTTAAGCACCTTAACTAAAGTCGGTGCTTGGGGGAGTAGCCAACTACCAAATTCTCTTGGGTATTTTTCGGCTAAAACCTTACAAACGTTGTCAAAACTCACAATTTAATCTCTATTTCATAGCAAAATAATTGTTACATGACATAGGAGACTTTCAATTAAAAAAATATGCGATCGCTGCGGGACGCTACGCGATCGCATTTAGGGTAGTAAGCAGGAAAGCATGGCATTATAAAAGCGGATTTGGTATCAAGTCTGAATGTGCTTTCATAGTTGCGATACCCACATCATAATTTGATATTCACTGACGAATCTTTGATATTCGCCGACGAGTCTTTGATATTCGCGAACGAGTCTTTGATACTCGCCGACGAGTCTTTGATATTCGCGAACGAGTCTTTGATACTCGCCGACGAGTCTTTGATATTCGCCGATGAGTCTTTAATACTCGTCAATGCAATTCAGCTTTCTATCTGTCTCATGCCGCATGGCCCATACCCCATTCCTATTTAATTAAACGCGTCATTTCAAATAATTGCTGAGCATTACTTCCTAAAAAAGCATCAAAAAGTACCTGCTTTCCAGGTTCGACTTCCACAGGATAGCGTTGGGCAATTTCATAATAGGCGTAAGTCCAAGGAATCTGAATCTCTAGACCACTGTTATCATCTAGCGCCGTCACCATTTCCGTTACTGCTTGAGTCGCCGTTTGACGCAAACCACAAGCAACATTTCCCTCTATCTCTGCTTTCATTGGTACGCCTAAGTTAGCCAAACTAGTAGCAGTAATGTCTATATCTGGATATTTTGCGGTGTTCTGGCCGTTAACGTAGCCTGTGAAATGGTTGACAGCATAACCGTGCAGCAATACCCAAGCGCCATACTGACTAACCTGGTTCACCTCTTCGACAACGGAACGCCGGGGAGGTAGCCAAGGACGGGTAAATATTTGTTGGAGTTGTTTGGCTATGATTTCAACGTTTTCTTCTTTTTCTAGAAGAGAATTAACAGATGGAGTGAGTTTATATTCAATTGAAGCTACTGTTTGAGAAATTATTTGAGCAATATTGCTAGGCAATTCATCAACAATTAACTCGCTAATAAACAGTTTAGGTAAGTTAAATTCTTCTTGCTGGGGATGATGATAATGACGGGCATAAAGATGAGTTTTGGCAAAGGTATACTCTCCAGCTGCAACATAACCTAAAGCTTCTACAACTTGTCCGAGGTAGTTAATTCCCAGATTAACTTCACCCTGTGGAGTATCTATTAATAGACGCAAAGACCGAAAGGCGATGTGGTCGTTGGCTACGTTTCCGCCAGCAGCGGTAATCATTTGCTGGTAGGTACGGGCATAATTTACTCTGGTGCTGTATTGTTGCCAGAGTAGTTTCCAGAGATGGAGGGGTATTTGGGGTTTCATAATGTTGATGGGGGATGAATGATTTTTTCACGCAGAGGCGCAGAGACGCGGAGAGTTTATTGAGTGAGGATATTTGAGAGAATTTGGAGGGCGGTTTGGATTTGGTCGGTGTCGATAATTAGGGGCGGGCAGAAACGAATGGCGGCTTTGCCACAACCTAGTAATAATAAACCTTGTAAGAAGGATTCTTGGATAATGCGATCGCGCAATTTTTTATCAAGATTACCTGCTTCATCCAATAAGTCCACCGCAACCATTAAACCTTTTCCTCGTGGCGGCGATACTCTGGTAAATTTATGATGTAATTCGGTAAGCCCAGTTTGTAACAACTCTCCCATCTGGGTAGCGTTGGTCATTAAACCGTTTTCTAGTAGTTCTAGGGTAGCAATACCAGCCGCACAAGCTACGGGATTACCGCCGAATGTGGTAGCGTGAGAACCAGGAGGCCAAGTCATTAATTCTGGTCTGGCAAGTATCGCCCCTAAAGGCAGACCGCTAGCGATACCTTTGGCGGTAGTAATAATATCAGGCATGACTCCCCAATGCTCGATCGCAAATAATCTACCAGTGCGCCCCATACCCGCTTGTACTTCATCCACCACCATTAAAATACCGTGGCGATCGCAAATTTCCCGAATGCGTTTTAAAAAGCCATCCTCTGGTACGATATACCCGCCTTCTCCTTGAATCGGTTCGACTACAATTGCCGCTACTTCTTGCGGTGGTAAAGTTGTGGTAAATAGCTGTTTTTCTAAGTAATCTAAACTGGCGTGAGTGCCATAAGGTATATGAGTCACCCCTGGAACTAAAGGGCCAAAATTGGCTCGCTGCACTACTTTGGAACCAGTCAGAGACATTGCGCCATAGGTGCGTCCGTGGAATGCGCCTAAGAATGCGACGATTAGCGATCGCTTGGTGTAATATCGAGCTAATTTAATCGCCCCTTCGTTAGACTCTGCCCCGGAATTGCTAAAAAATACTTTGGCGGGAAATCCAGCGTTGTCCTGTGGCTGGGGAAAGGGGGCGCGAACAGCCAATTTTTCTGCCAATTCCACCATCGGTTCGTAATAAAAATCCGTCCCCGACATGTGCAGCAGACGCGCCGACTGTTCTTGAATTGCCTTGACGACTTCCGGATGGGCGTGTCCCGTGGCGGTGACGGCGATACCTGCGGTCATATCCAGAAACACATTGCCGTCCACATCTTCCACCATACAACCCTCACCACGAGCCACTACTAAGGGATAATCGCGGGTATAAGAAGGAGAAGTCACGGCGCGATCGCGTTGTATAATTTCTTGAGCGCGAGTTCCAGGCAAAGAAGTAATTATTCGCGGTGTCCGAGGTAAATTTAAATTAACAGGAATACTTAACATAGTTTTTTAGAATTACTGAATAATTAAACTGCGAAATCCAATTATTTACAGTCATTGGTAATTCGTAACAATAACCAATGACCAATGACCAATGACCAATGACCAATAACCAATGACTAATGCCCAATGCCCCATGCCCAATTACGAATTTCTGTTGTCTATTTGGGCGCGTTGCAAACTTCCAGAAAAGTCAACATAAACGCTTTTCCATTCAGTAAACACATCTAAAGCAGTGGTTCCAGCTTCGCGGTGTCCATTGCCGGTTTGTTTGACACCACCAAAAGGTAAGTGTACTTCTGCACCAATGGTGGGGCCGTTAATATAAGTGATACCTGCTTCGATGTCCCGCATAGCAGTAAAAGCGCGGTTGATATCGCGAGTATAAACGGAAGAAGAAAGGCCGTAATTGGTATCATTGAGAATGGCGATCGCTTCTTCAAAAGAACTCACCTCAATTAATGCCACCACCGGGCCGAATATCTCTTCACGGGCAACGCGCATATCGGGAGTTACATCATCCAAAATAGTCGGTTGAAAGAAGTAACCATTGTTTAATTCGTCTTCAGATGCGATTTCCCCACCAATTAAAACTTTTGCTCCTTCTTCGCGGGCAATATCTAAATACTTGCTTACCTGTTGGAGTTGCTTTTCATTAATTATGGGGCCAATATCTGTATCGGGGTCATTGCCAGCACCCAAGCGTAACTTACTGGCACGCTCATAAAGCATAGCAGTAAATTTTTCTTTGATGTCCCGATGTAAAATCAGGCGACTCGTAGCCGTACAGCGTTGACCGGTTGTGCCAAAAGCACCCCACACCGCACCATCTAAAGCCAATTCTAAATCGGCATCTTCCATTACCACTTGGGCATTTTTGCCGCCCATTTCCAAACAGACGCGCTTGTGAGTGCGTCCGCAAGTCGCGCCGACAAAAGCGCCGGTTTGGGAAGAACCAGTAAAGGACACCAAATCAACACCAGGATGTTCGACTAAAGCTTTCCCCGCCTCTTCTCCTACACCATGCACGAGGTTAATTACCCCTGGCGGTAAACCAGCTTGTTGGAAAATTTCAATTAATTTATTTGCACAAGCAGATGTATCTTCAGCAGGTTTGAGGATGACTGTATTCCCACACACCAATGCTGGCATCGCTTTCCAGCAAGGAATTGCCACTGGGAAATTCCAAGGAGTAATTAAGGCGCAGACACCAATGGGCATTCGCACCGTCATAGCGAATTTATTGGGCATTTCCGAGGGTGTGGTTTGCCCAAAAAGTCGCCGTCCTTCGCCAGCACTATAAAAGGCGCAGTCAATACCTTCTTGCACATCTCCCCTAGCTTCTGTCAGGGGTTTACCCATTTCTCGACTAATTAACTGGGCAAGTTCTTCTTTGTGTTCGAGTAAGATTTCCCCAACGCGAAAAATGTATTCTGCTCTGGCTGGGGCTGGGACTTTGCGCCAAGTTTGATAGGCTTTGCGGGCGGCGGCTACCGCTGTATCTACATCCTTGGCTTGGGAACGGGGAAATGTGGCAACAAGTTCGTTTCTATCAGCGGGGTTGCGGCTTTCGAGAGTTGCTTCCCCTACAGCGGTCAACCATTGACCGTCTATAAAATTGCGGCAAGATAGCGGAGTTATCATCACAAAGACCTCCGACTGATAATTCAGTGGATTTTGGTACTAAGTTTGCTTGCTTTCTACGTTATCGTCAAGTCAGGAATCAGAATTCAGAATTCAGGAGTCAGAACTCAGGAGTCAAAATTCAGAATTCTGAATCCAGGATTCACGAGTTAGGTTTTTATGTCATGCATTCGCCTTTAGAGGTTCCCGCTTTCTTAAGCGCAAAGGTGTAAAGGAGGAAATTAGATTGCGATTTCAAAACATGAAAACTGTTGTAAACCAATATTCGTTAGCCAGCCGGACTCAATTCTAAATTCTGACTTCTCAGTTCTGACTTGTGAATTCTGAGTTCTGACTCCTGAATTCTTTCCCTTAAGGTACAAATGCCAAAACCCCCACAGGACAACCAGAACCACCACGCAACCTGAGAATTCCGATCGCTAGAGTAGTACCATTAGGTGGCAGTTGATCTAAATTGGTGAGATTCTCTAGCACAATGCGCGATTGTTCTAACACCAAGCGGTTTGTAGCGAAGCTGGTATCGGGTCCTGGATCTACACCATGAGTATCAATTCCTACTCCAGCAATGTGCCGTCGATCGAGTAAAAATCGGGCGGCATCACTGCCAAACCCTGGAAAGTGGCTGATTCCTTGAGCATCCTGATTGAGGAATGCATTTTTATCAAACCACTTCTTTTGCCAACCAGTATTCAATATAACTACGCACCCGGCAGGAATTTCACCGTATTGTTGTTCCCAAGCCAGAATATCAGCAATGGTCAATGCATAATCAAAATTAGCTTTCACAGCTTCACGAATATCTATAACTACCGCAGGTACAACTAAAGACTGCGCTGGGTATTGGTCAATTCCGATACTATGACTATAAAAACTATTAGGAGCATTGATATGGGTGGCGCTATGTTCCCCCAAAGAAAAACGCCGCAGGTAATAGCCATCGTTGTTCGATTCAGCCACAGTTTCAAATTCTACTGGGGGATCGCCAGGCCATTGAGGAATATCCAAGTCAATGACATGACTTAGGTGGATAACGCGTGTATAGGTAATACTTTTTTGACTTTCGGGTTGTCTCATCCCAGCCTTCTATTCCTGATTGCGAAAGGATTTTTCTCAAAAGTGCAATGTCTAGCCTGGATTTTTCAGAAATTGAGACGGAATTATTCTGCTAAATAAGTTAGGTGATAATACAATACCGCATTGCCGAGTGCGATCGCCGCAGTTAATTTGGCGATCGCTCGCTAGCTTCGATATACACCCAGTGAATGTGAAACTCAACAAATACAACATATTTCAGATAAATCAAGTATGTGGGTAGGGGCACAAGTTGTGTCCCTACAATTATCTGTACCTCACTTTGAGAGCAATCTGCTGTAAGTTCACTCTTTATGCTCAACATCTACTCCTAGTAAAGGTTTCAATAACTCACGCTCCTCAATCGGAAGTTCCAGCAAGATACGCCGATCTTGCCGATCGCGGTATCGGACGGCTGTATCAAGAAGTCGCAGTGGAAGTTGGAACTCATCTCGCTTGCCTACCAGCTTCTCCCACGTATCTCGCCACGCCTGTGCTGTAGCATTACTAAACACAGGTGATTTAAATGTATCGATACAGCGTACAAGTCCTATTTTTAATGAAGATGTATCTTTTTGTTGTTCATCGTATAGCTTTAGCAAATTTGAAATTTGTAAATACCATGTTTCAGCATCAGATGTTCTTTTAAGCAAACTACGTAGATATTTCGCTACTATGTTTGATTTTTCTACGTCTGATTTGTCTTCTTTAAAATACCTAGATAATAAATTTTCAAAATCCTTTACCTTCCATTGCACAGTAATATCAATCTTGCCTTGAATAAGTTTTGAACTTACTTCTTCGACTGTTTTCTCTGGCTTTTGCCACAAGTAAATAATCACTTTATCTTTATTTGCTTCCTGCCAAAATAAACCAATCTTTGGATCTAATAAAACAGCTCTTTTTAGAGATATGGCTGCTTCTTCCCAATGCTGCATCATTAGTAGCAATGCAACTTGTCTGCTTGATATCTGTGTATCATTGGGATTCAACTCAATCGCTTTATTAAAAGATGCCAATGCTTCATCATATTGTTCGCTCTGAATGAGTATTCTACCGCGAACGTTCCAGGCAAGACTATCACTTGCATCAAGCTCAACTGCTTTATTTAAAGATATTAGTGCCCGATCGCAATGTTCAATAGCAGACAGTACTATACCTCTAAGAGTCCAAATCGGTGCATGACTTGGCTCTAATTCAATTACTTTGTCAAAAGATATCAATGCTTGATCGTACTGTCTAAGCCTCATCATAGTTATCCCTTGATCTTCCAAAGCTAATGAGTTATTCGGATCGAGTTCAACTGCTTTCTTGAAAGATTTTAATGCTTCATCGTAACGATTCAGATATTCCAGTACTCTACCTTTAATGCCCCAAGCCATCGAATTTTTTGGATCAATTTTAATTGCCTTGTCACAAGAAATTAATGCTTCATCCAGATATCCACAACGGGCAAGGCAGTAGCCTTGTCTGAACCAATCCTCTACTTTTCCACGAATCTTGACTAGTTTGTTCAAAGGTTGTAAAGCACGGATAAGATCGTCTTTTTTGATACAGCTTTTGTATTCTTCTAGACAAGCTGCCACGCGTGGATCTTCTATTTCCTCTTCAACTAACTTTAGTGCATACAGCACATAGTCTTTTTCTATAGAGCTATCGAGCGAAAGCAACTCTAATCGCTGCTGTAACTCTATCTGCGTGTACCACAACCGCAAAAAATCTACAAATAATCGTATCGGCTGGCCTCGCTGCTTCTTCACCTCCATACAAAAGCGCATTAGCGACTCCCGCAGTTCGTAAAATGATTCACGCCCGATTGCTTCAGAACGAACGTAACCCTTCTCTTTCAAATCCCTAAGTTGACTAGATGCAGTTTGATGGGTAATAAAACAGTATTGGGCAATTTCTTTGACAGTAACAGCATGGCGGCGGTCAGATAGAAACTCAATAATTTTTCGCTGCTGTTGGGAAAGGCACGCCATTCGCTGTTGATAGTAAGGTGTTAAATCATCTAGCATCTGCATGAATGCTTCTACCAATTCATCCAGCGACTTGCGACTGAGGAACCGGGAGAAAATAACATAGACGCGGGGGTTGCCCCCAGCTAAATGATGAACTGCTTGGATGCGCTCCTGTCCTGTTGAAGTTTGAATAAAATATTCTAACTCGCTATCCCCTTCTAATTTAGCAATATGCCTCAATAAATTTATCGCCTCATTTAGCTTTAAATCTTCTAATAGGTGAGGATGAAAAAAATTATAGAATGGATCGTCTTTTTTTCTAACTCCATCAAATAAACTTTGTGTTGTTGCTAGAATTGTCAAAAATGAATAATTTTGAATATACGCCCGAAGTTGCTTTTGTCCAATTTCACCTAAAGCATTAAACACATCATCTAGGTTTTCAATTAACAGCAATAACGTGCGTTTTTCCACAAAGACCCTGAGCAATACTGCTGCCTGATGTTCAGCTTCTTCAGGAGATAGCTGATAAAGTGCTTTAACTTGTTGATTTAACTTCTCATTATATTCTGCTGGGTATTCTTCTTGTAGCGATCGAAATATTCTTAACAGCAACTCTAGAAAAGATGTAACGCCCCACTCTTCCTCTCTAAGCCATGCGATGAGTAATTTATCTTGCAAGTCATCCATCTTGGAGACACGGTGATAAATCAGTGCTATCATATGGCTCTTGCCTATACCGCGCATCCCAACCAATAAGCGAAAATGTTTATTTGCTGTCAGCGCACTTTCGCGGATCACTTCAACTAAATAATCTGCCAACTGATGGCGCTGAACAAAAATAGCTTCTAAAGTTTCTGGAGCCATCAAACTGGGGGTAAAGCGAGAGAGTAAGGTATTTTTCATCTTCTTAACCTCTCAATAATTTCCAGTAAAGTTGAATCAGCGAATAACGAAAACTAAATCCATTGCTATGCCGAAGAATATAATAATCTCGTTCTAAAAGTCTTAATACAGTCCGTGCTGTTTCTTTGTTTTGTGTTGCTGGCTCTTGCTGAAGACGATTAAACAATCCATCAAACAACAAAGGCTGATCTGTAGAAGCTAAAATATCCAGTAGACTCAGAGCATAGGTACGTTGCTCGTCATTGTAGTAATTATCAATTCGCTCCCGATAGTGATCCATTTTCCAAAGATTAAGTGGATCTCTGAGACAATCTTCAATAGTTTCAGTAATAGTTGTTGCATTCACAACCCCACCACGCATTTTTAGTTTGGCAATCAAGTGGTGAATGTAAAAGGGAATACCATCCATTGCCTGAGCTATTGCAGTAGCAGTTCCCCTTAAATCATTTGTCAGGATATTTTCACCTTGAAGTATTCTAGATGCTAAATCAGTGGCATCAGCTTGAGAAAGCGGCGGTATATCGACTGCGTACATATCATTTGTTGGCTCGTTGGTATATCCTTCTTTTTTCAACGAAGCAATCACATGATGCAAGCCAATTGAACCAGTAAACACCATTCTGACATCTGGGTACATCTGACGGATGGAACGCAATGTATCCAAAACTTCCATCGCCGCATTACCGCCGATATTAACCAGCATATACGGCACTTCATCCCAAAATAGAATGACTTTGCGGTTTTGATTCTCAACTAAATCTGCAATAGTTTCAGTTAGCAGTCTTTTCCAATGAGCAGCAGCAACTTCGGGCAACTTGACACCCATAAATTCTGTACCACTCAACTGCGTTAATAACTGACGCGTCCGCCTTGCTGTTCGTTTTAACCCGCTTAAATACTCTTCTACATCTTGCAACACTCTCTCCACAAACTGCAAAGGCGATCGCACCTCTTCTAAGTCATGGTATATGGGCAACTTGTCTTCTGGTGCTTCTGCTTGCATTTTTTTAATCACGCAAGTTTTACCCATCCTTCGTTCAGCATTCAGCATCAAGCTCTGTCGTTCCAAAATTTCCCAAAACTGCTCAATTAGTTTATCTCGTCCAATAACCTCATCCGGCGAGATTTGTCCCCCTGGATTTGCCCTCAATCTTAACAGCACGACCATATATGTACCCTCAAAAATACACGTTAAAATTAACGTACGTTAATTTTAACGTGTGTTTTTAAAAATAGTATTGCAAGTACAATGCCCAATTTTCAGGTCAAAAAGCTAAAACTGGCCAGTCTGGTTCGCGATAATAGCGTGTCATGTCGTCGAACTTACGCAACTCGACGCGATTAATCAAAAATTCTGGCAAATTCGACAACCATTTTTGATTCAACTGAGAAAGGAGCGTACTGAAGTTTGTACGGTCTAAATCAGATGGAACTTCGCCAAAATACGCTAATGTAATATGTGCTGTAAGGTGATAGTGCTGCTCAATACCCAAAGCTATTAACTTCGGGTTTTGATAAATTGTTCGGCGAAATTGAATAATTTCATCATAGGAGCGTTCATCCTTAGGTACTAAACAAACAGCTATAGCTCTTGGCATCAGTATCAATCCCAGCATTTCCCATTTGATAGGATGATTCCTGTTTGTCATCGATTGTTGATATTGCTGAAAGATTTCTGCTACACAAGAGTGTAACTCTCGATCGAATTGGGGATTTTGTTCGCGGGCATCAACAAAGGCATTGTCCCAAATTAAGTCCGCTAAAGTCAGATGGAAGCTAGCAGGAGGTATGGGCACAATCAAATCAGGGTTTACAGGTAACTGCAAAAGTTCCTGTTGGTAAATCTGTAATTTGCCATAGAAAGCAGAGTTTTCTGATTCTTCTTCAGCAGGCGGCGTAATTAACGTATAGCCAGGAAAGGAAACTGCTTCTCTAGTCCCAGAGTTTGCCTGAAATTTAGAAGATTCCTGGATATGCTGGGCTTGGGATCTGTGGGCTTCCGGTAACGTCAACCGTGCCAACCGATTTAAGTAAGTTTGATAGTTGTCGTCCAATCTTCATAGCCTCAAGCTCTCACTTGATAGATTTTAGGGAAAATTATCCAGATTAAGAGAATGATTTCAAAAGTATTTAGTTTTTGGGTATGGGGCATTGGGCATGGGGCATGGAAAGCCGAACTGGATTCACGAGTATCAAGGACTCATCCTCTACTCTCAATGCCCTATGCCCTATGCCCATTAGGAGATTAATCTATGCCAATCTACGTTTACTGGGGTGAGGATGATTTTGCGATGGAAAAAGCGATCGTTGTGCTGCGCGATCGCGTCCTCGATCCCCAATGGATTAGTTTTAACTACACTGCATTTCCACCAGATGGAGATGATGCTGTCATCCAGGCGTTAAATCAGGCGATGACGCCAACTTTTGGTGCTGGTGGGCGCTTGGTTTGGCTGATTAACACCAGTGTTTGCCAGCACTGTCCAGAGAATGTGTTGGCAGAATTAGGGCGATCGCTTCCAGTGATTCCGGAAAATTCTTTTTTATTACTCACCAACCGTAACAAACCCGATGAACGCCTCAAGTCTACGAAATTATTAAAACAATTTGCTACCGAGTTTAAAGAATTTCCACTTATTCCCCCTTGGAAAACAGAATTGTTGGTGCAATCTGTTAACCAAGCTGCTCAAACTCTGGGGGTAAAACTGACTGCCAAAACTGCTGAGTTGTTGGCTGAATCTGTAGGAAATGATACACGCCTTCTTTACAATGAAATGGAAAAACTGCGTCTATATGCCCAAGGTAGCAACAAACCTTTAGACGTAGATATTGTCAGTAAGTTAGTAAGAAATACTACCCAAAATAGTTTACAATTAGCAGCAGCAATTAGAACAGGAGATACCGCAAAAGCTTTGATTACGTTAGCCGATCTCATCAATGCTGCCGAACCAGGATTACGGATAGTTGCTACATTAATTGGACAATTTCGCACTTGGCTATGGGTAAAGATTATGATGGAAAGTGGCGAGCGAAATCAACAAGCGATCGCTCAAGCTGCTGATATCGGTAACCCCAAGCGCATCTACTTCCTACAGCAAGAAATTAGGCTCCTTTCTTTAGAGCAGTTAATCTCTTGCTTACCCCTACTACTGGAATTAGAAGTGAGCCTGAAACAAGGAGCATCAGAAATGTCAGCACTCCAAACTAAAGTAATTGAACTTTGTCAAATATGCCGAGCAAGTTCACAATAAATATAAAAGGTTGATATATTGGGCAGTTACTGGAACTTCCTACTCCGAAAATAATTCAAAGTTGTTATAAGATCCCTCATGTAGTTCTGTATTACACACAATATGAAGAAAATTTCTCATTTCTTTTCTCAATCTAACCGAAAGCGAATCCTTTCCCAATCATTCTTATTCGGTTTTGTAGCCACTGTAGGTTTGATTTCCAACGGTTTTTCATCAAGTTCAAAAGCTTACGGCCAAACTCCACCAGTAAACAATACAGAAATTAAAAGCTATGCCCAAGCTGTGCTAGCAATGGAACCAGCGCGTCAAAACGCATTTGAAGAAATTAAAAAACTTATTGGCAGTGGAGAAATTCCGAAGATTGTTTGTAATGATTCTAACAGCATCAATGGTCTTCCCAGAAAAGCTCAAGATATTGCAGTAAATTACTGTACTCGTTCTCAAAAAATTGTCGAAGATAATGGTCTAAGCATCGATCGCTTCAACAAAATTACTATAGAACTGCAAAATAACACTAACTTAAAAAAGGAGGTATATAATACCTTATTAATCCTGCAACAAACTCCTGAAATGAGGTAGTAACATAAGATTACTATGTCTATATTGAAATAAAAATTAAAGATTACCATATTAAAACTGTAAACAGTCAACAGTTATCAGGGAATATTGGTAACTGTTAACTGGTAATTTTTAATTACTGGGTGGTAGAATAACCCAAAAAATCAGATTGTTAACAAATAATATATATTTGCTTTATTTATTCAATACTTTTGATGCATGAATTAAAGTTTAATTTTTAATAAAGGTAGCACCTTTTGTTTTAACAACTCAATTAAAGCTGGTTCCATATACTCATATGCATCCGGTATATCTAAACATATAATCTTTTTATCTTTAAGGCAGTGCTGAAAATTTTTTGATAGCTTGTTTTTATGCGACTTTTCCATAACAAAGATAATATCAGCCCAGGCGATCGCCTCTGTTGAAACTGGTACTTGGGCGTAGCGATCTAAACCTGCGGAGTCCGTTTCTAACCCTTCATATTCAGCAAACACAGCTTCAGCGGTAGGACTTCGCAACCTATTTTGGCTACAAATAAATAAAAGCTTTTTCATTAAAAGGCTGTCTTTGACTGCTAATTCATCCTCAAAAAGTCAGACCTATTGACTGCTATTTCTATTGTATAGGCGTAGCCACATAGGTTAGGACATTTTGAAACCGTGAATGCTAGAAACAGTAAGAGTTTTACCTCCTGCCTCCAGCATAGCTGCCTTTTGCTGTATTAGCTCAGCTACTGGAGTTTAGACTAAATAGCCGACTGTCAAAGAAAAAATAAGGGGTGTAGTTGAACACAGGTCTTCCTCTGTAGTAGCCGCGACCGCACAAGAAAAGTGGGCAGTCGAAGCTATCTCAAACTTTTATAAATAAAGCACTTTGAGAAATGAGAAAAATTCCTGGCTTACTTTTTTCTTAATGCAGTTGAACCTGACACTCCAAGCGAATTATTTAATGTTGTCAAGGACAACCAAGAGATGTGATTGCAAGAAGACCTGCTCCTTGAGATTTTACCTCTTGCAAAGCTCTAGGAAGGGCTTGGAGAACTTCCAAAACATCCCTGGCTGCGTCATCATCAAAACCAGCATAGTCAAGAATCAACTTCGCCCTTTTAAAATAAGATTCCCAATCAACAGTAAGGATTTGTGAAACAGATGCTAGTGTTTGCTCAATCTCATCTGGATGAATCAACATATTTCCAAGGCAACCAGGAAGTTGTGAAAATCTGTCACTACCTATTCCTATCAAAAGGATAGCAGTTGGTAGTGTACGCGATTGCATTACCATTCCAACGCAACTGTCAAGTGACAGTGGAAACTCATCTTTCACAATTTGATAAGCAATGGATTCAAAAGGTTTGTGATACATTGCTGAACTCAAATATCGACCTGCAAGCACCCCCTCAAGTACGGAATTGATATATTCCTGCGTCACCGGAGGAGCTTGTTGTCGAGGTGCAAGTGATGGAACTTCTGGAAGGCTGGGTGCATCGGAAGCAGCTTGAGTAAATTTTGATTGAATAATGGAGAAATGTGGCTTTTCGACTTTGTAAAACCACCAAAAACCATCAACACCCATAACGTATTCCTATCCTTTGAAGGGAATATTAAATGACTGAAATCCAACTTATCTTAAGCATTGAAGAATGTTAAATCTTGCCAAATTTGATGATTTTTTAATTCGAGTCTTGTCATAGTTATGTAGGTTTAATCTTTTGACAGAAATAGTTTCAGCACAAGCAAGTTCTAATCCCTATTGATTCCTGAGCAATAGTACGTACAATTATACGTAGTCACAGATAAATTTATTAAATCGGCTTGGCTGAAAAAGCATAACCTATGGCTATAGGCAATTTTGGCAATATTTACTCAGATGAGCTAATTACTGCCACTGAGTTAAATCGGCAGCCTGGACGAGTTCTAGACAAAGCTTTAGAACATCCAGTGACAATTACTCGTAATGACCAGTCTTTTGCCTTGTTGCGTCGGGAGGAAGTAACTTCTCTCGTCAAGGCAGCAACTCAAAGTAAAGCGGTTTTTGAAGCATTAACCGTAGCTTTTTCTCTGTTACTAGGTAAAGAAATCGGTGTTGAACACCCTTATGGATGGTTAAGCGTGTTTGACACGGACGATCTGGAAGAGTTTATTAAGGAACTAAGTGAGGCTTTTAGATTAATAGATTCCTCAACTACAGCATGGGAGATGATTGACGCGCTCATCCATGAATGGCATGAAAGTGCAATTGCCATCTCTAGCCCAGAACTGGCAGCAGCTTTTAGTGCTGAAACTGATGAAGTCCCGTTAACCTTACCATCTGCTTCTTGTGGTGTGTGAGAGAGTATGTCAGATAATCAAGAAGAAAATCCCATAGTAGAGAATGTAGAGCCGCCAAATGTTAAATTGACGGCTCCTGAATTATTTGAGATGGAAAGCACTTGGCTGGTGGTAGCTAAAAATCGTCGGGTGAATCGTGATTGGGAAGCCTTAATGCAGCGTCATCCAGAAAACACTCTTCGCTGTTATGAGGATTTATGTACTGCACCAACCACTCGACAGCCAGGGCGTGTTTTCCCTTTGAAGGGCAAACTCTACAAGGGGGCATGGGAATACGAAGTGACAAAAGGGGACAGAGTATTTTATGTTCCTGATGCTCAACAGTTGAAAGTTGTTGTTTATTATGCAGGGAAACATCCTTCTCCTGCACCTATACCGTAAACTTACTCAACACCCGTTAATGCCTCCAGTTGCGCCAGCAGTTTTTCTAGAAGCTTACGCTTCAGCTACAATAAGCTTAGATATGTCTGCTCAGAATTCATCGGCAAAACCCGCAATTTTCGATTTTTAAGGTCTGGTTCTAAGCCTAAAACTTCCATTGGCCTCATACCTAATAGCGGATATGGTACTTCTGTAAGTTCCAAACAATCAAAAGTTCCTTGCCTTTCTCCAATACTTAATTCAACATCTCGAAAAATTCGCCCTTGCTCCACTCCAGCCGCAGTTTCTACCTGAGCTTCTCCACCTTGAACTAAACCTAGTTGACTAATAACGCTAGCAGGTAAACACAGTAATGTTGCACCTGTATCAACTAAAACATCGTCGAGCGTACAAGAGCGTACTTCCTGCAAAGAAATAAAGCCTTGCTCAGCCAGAACTCGATCGATTCGATTTGTGACAGTGAGGGTAACTATTACTTGTACTTGTCCCATCTGCTTACCCTGAAGATTTGGCAGTACTAGCTTACCCATTTGAGTTAACTCTTGCTGAGGATTTTAAATTTATTGTAGTTGTTGGGCTATACCTGACGAGGCTATGCAAAGAGCTAGTTTCAGTCCTTAAGCGACGAGGAGTGTACGAAAAAGTAGTAGAGTGAAAAATGCATCTAGTAGCGTTAGGATCTTGACGAAATTACCCGTGCGGAAAATAGTTATTGCCGGTAACTGGAAAATGTACAAAACCCAGGCAGAATCCGAAGAGTTTTTACAAGGATTTCTGCCCTACCTACAGGAAACGCCTGAAGAACGTGAAATACTATTGTGCCCTCCTTTCACTAATCTCAGCGTTTTGTCTAGGAATTTACATGGTAGTCGCGTACAACTGGGGGCGCAAAATGTTCATTGGGAAGAATATGGAGCCTACACGGGTGAAATTTCTGCCCCTATGCTGACAGAAATTGGCGCACGCTTTGTGATTGTCGGTCATAGCGAACGACGCCAATACTTTGGCGAAACGGACGCCACCGTAAATCTGCGCCTGCGAACAGCTCAAAGGTTTGGTTTGACCCCAATTCTCTGTGTTGGCGAAACCAAAGAACAACGAGATAAGGGAGAAACAGAATCACTGATTAGTCTCCAACTCGACAAAGGCTTGGTAGATATAGATCAAGAAAATTTGGTTATCGCCTATGAACCAATTTGGGCAATTGGCACTGGTGATACTTGTGAAGCTGTAGAAGCTAATCGAATAATTGGTTTAATTCGCAGCCAATTGAGCAATCCAAATGTATCAATTCAATATGGTGGCTCAGTCAAGCCAAATAATATTGATGAAATCATGGCTCAACCAGAAATTGATGGCGTTTTAGTAGGAGGAGCAAGTCTCGAAGCTGAGAGTTTCGCTCGGATTGTCAATTATAAGTCAGTCTGATGTGCCTTTTATCGCAATACAGTTCAGTTAAGGTTTTTTCTCCCCCTGCTTCCCCTGCCTCCCCTGCGTGCCTTAACAGATTAATTTCCTTACTTAACTGAACGGTATTGCCTTATTCTCATTCCCCTGCTCTGCAAGGAGGCAAACAACCGACCGCACCAATAAACAGATGTTGACTGGAAAGGAGGGGATTAATTGGAGCCAACGGTAGAGCAGTTAAAAGCGTTATATCGAAGATGCGTAGCAGCAAGTAATTTAATGCAGTCAATCAATGTAGTTCGTTTAGACGAGCGAAACAGAAGACTTTTCGTGTTGATTGGGGAGACAATCGAAGTAGAAATATTTCCAAACGGGGAGGTATTCATCAAATGACCCAGCCTGATTTTGACCAGATGTCAGATAAAGAGTTGCTAGCGTATGTGAGAACTCATCCACAGGACACAGCTGCTTTTCACAAATACATGGACAGACTAAGCGCTCGCCCCGGTGTGCTTTGCACAACAGATGAAGAATTTGAAGCCGAATTGCTTAAACGAATAGGTAGAGCATAGCAATAATAAAAAGCGATCGCATCTGCTATCAATGCGATCGCCTTATTTGGTGACTTCTTTTTATGCCAAGTAACTTGATAATTCGAGAACGCTGTTTCGAGTGGGGACAGCGGACTTATTTGATGGGCATTTTGAATGTAACGCCTGATAGCTTTAGCGATGGGGGCGAGTTTAACACGACCTCAAGGGCTTTAGTCCAGGCGCAAGCATTGGTGGCTGCTGGTGCTGACATTATCGATGTGGGCGGTCAATCAACTCGACCAGGAGCAAAACAAATAACTCTCGAAGAGGAAGTTGACCGGGTGCTATCGGTGTTAGAGGTACTCAGACCAAAAATTTCAGTACCCATTTCTGTAGATACCACCCGTGCTGCTGTAGCCAGGGCATCTGTAGAGGCTGGGGCAGATATGATTAATGATATTTCTGGCGGTAGCTTTGATTGGGAAATGTTGCCAACCGTCGCCAATTTAGGCGTGCCGATTATTTTAATGCACATCCGAGGAACGCCACAAACCATGCAACAGATGACTGATTATCAGGATTTGATGGCAGAGATTTTTAGTTTTTTGGAAAAACAAATCGCCGCTGCAACTGCTGTGGGCATCGATTTAAATAAAGTGATTATCGATCCTGGTATTGGTTTTGCAAAGAATTATGAGCAAAATTTAGAAATTTTTCAGCGATTGCGATCGCTCAGGGCACTCAATTGTCCTATCCTAGTAGGAGCATCTCGTAAAAGCTTTATTGGTAAGATTCTCAATCGACCAGATCCCAAAGCACGAGTTTGGGGAACCGCAGCAGCTTGTTGTGCTGCGATCGTGAATGGGGCTGATATCCTGCGGGTTCACGATGTCCAAGAAATGCGCGATGTTTCCCTGGTAGCTGATGCAATATTCCGACAAACCGCACAGCGTAAATCTTAAGTAGTCCCGTTTTCTGATTTTTTGGGGCGATCTTCGTTATTTACTGACTCAGCAATTAACTCCTGAAACATCTCAGTTGAGTTAGCTGGATCGACAAAAACAATTTTGGCATTATTGCTCTCGCCGAGTTGCTGACTAGCCTTGACGTAATCTTGAGCCACGAGATAGCGCAGAATTTCCTTACTTTCTGGATTAGAACGTAAGGCTTGAGCAATGATTTCAACTGAAGTCATAGTTCCTTCTGCTTTGCGAATGGCGGCTTCTTTTTGTCCTTCCGCTTCGGTAATTAATGCCCGTTTTCGGATTTCAGCAGCTTGCTCATCTTCCCTAGATTTACGTACACTCTCAGGTAAAGTAATTCTTTGAAGATCTAAGCGCAGAATTTGTACTCCCCAATCTGCTGTAATTTCATTCAACTGATTTAGAATAGCTCTGTCCATTTCCGCTCTAGAAACATTGGTTTGCTCAAGGGTGTTTTGAGCAATAATTTCCCGCAACGTAGTTGTGGCCAGCTGCACCAATGCTCCTTGAAGATCTTCAATAGCGTAAAAGCTTTTCTCAATATCTATAATCCGCCAGTATACAATTGCGTCTACTTCTACGTAAATATTATCTTTGGTAATTACATTCTGGGGTTTGATGTCGATATATTGCTCTCGCGTGGTATCTTCCATAACAATTTGATCCACCAAGGGAACAATAAAGTTTAGCCCTGGCTTAAGTTTTCGATGATACCGTCCTAGCCGTTCCACTAAAGCTTCATTACCTTGATTAATCAGTTTGGCAGAACCTAAGGCATAGCCTATAAGGGCTAAGACTATAGCAATGATTGGCTCCATATACGCTCCTATTTAGCTGTTTGGGAGAATCTAGTATCAAGGATATGCTACTAGCTTGTCATACCTTTGAGTTAAATGTTTTGAGTCTGTAATTTTATCAACACCAGCAGCAATGTCTGATATCGATTCGCTGGGCGTCTTGTATGTAGGAAACTTTTGCAGAATGCGATCGCTATTAAAGCACCTCGATCGCACCCTGGCAAGAAGTACTTTCTGTAATCAGCTTTACTTACACCTACACCTCCATACAGACCAGATTGTTTACGTACATTTACTTAATTAAATTTAAAATAATTTTACGTGATTTATAGTACTAATTTAAAAATTCCAGTATAATTCGGAATAAAATTAGGTTCAGCCACATAAAAATAATATACAAATACTATGGGCAGGCTGTCGATCAAAGTTATAGGTTTAATATTGCTTTTTACAGGCTTATATTTTTTTACTCAAAACATCATATTTGTCACAGGTTACTATTCTTTTTCCCGTAGCTTACCTGCTACAGCCTCAGTTTTAGCAATCATGGCAGGTGCTTTTACACTAGTCTTTTTTCACAGAGAGGCTAGCAATTTGGGATGGATTTTGTTAGGTGTTGGTATAGTACTAGTTTTTTTGAGCGGTGGAATAATTTTTAGATCGACTAGCTTATGGAATTTATTGGTTGCCTTCACTGCATTAACGGTGGGATATAAATTATTCAATCAGGGCAGAATTAACTTTTAAAGTCAGAAGCCAGAATTGAGAATTCACAAGTCAAAATGCAAAATTAATAACACTTCAACACCCAAGCTTAACAATTTAATAAAAATAAATAATTTATGGTAGGCTAGATTTTTCGAGCATTCTAGATTAAAGATCCAGACTCGTGAATTCTGAGCTTATAAAAAAGTACTGTCAAAAAAATTTAACATAATATAGCGTTTCTGGCTTTTGTGAGGTGAAAGATAGGGGTGCCAACCAAGGTTGGCCTGCTGACAAATTTCTGTATTTCATGCGATCGGGAACGGCTATAATTTTTCTATAGTTCTCTACTGCCCCTGAGAGTGTATTAAGGTAGTTCGATTAAACTTGTAGCTAAATGCTGATTTAAGCAAGTGTAAAGTACACATAACCGATCTCAACCAGACCAATAGCCTCCTAATCGTGGCTTTATTCGGGGGGGTTTTACTAAGGTTGAGGCTACTATTACAATGGAAACTATTGATTATGAGGACAAGGCAAGAATGACTCAGGTTGTTCTAGGAGAGAACGAAGGAATAGATTCAGCTTTACGTCGATTTAAACGCCAGGTTTCCAAAGCTGGCATATTAGCTGACGTAAAATATCATCGGCACTTTGAAACACCGTTAGAAAAACGCAAACGTAAGGCAGTGGCAGCTAGACGCAAAAGACGTTTTAAATAAACTTATTTGCTTTGGTACTGACGTTGCTTGAGGTAATAACCTACAACAGGCAACGGCTCGTAGGCATAGCCCTTCGTAGACATCGCCATTATTCTTACAAAAATTAAGCAAGATATGACGCACCCCTTTGTTAGGGTGTCGATGAGTCAATTTACCTATGCACAGAGTGTATAGGAGCTTTATATTGGTTGGATGGAGCAAGCTAAAATCGCTGCCCATCAACCAAGATAAGCGCCGTATAGGGGACAAGGGGACACAGGTAAACACTCTTGTCGAATTTTAAGACTCAGAATGATTAATGGTACGGCTATTACAAATATTCATCGCTTTTTCTACTCCCTGCTTCAGGCTTAGCTCTACACACTCAACTACGAACTGAAGTACAAGAGACATCAGCTGATTTTCGCTAGCAGAAAATCGCCCTAGTACATGGGAGATAGTATCTGAATCATCATTACTCGCTGCATTTTTGGGTTTACCAATACCGATTCGCAAACGGGGAAAATTTTGAGTGTTAAGATGTGCGATCGCACTTTTCATTCCATTATGCCCCCCAGCAGAACCAGACAAGCGCAGACGAGTCTTACCCAAAGGTAAATCCATATCGTCATAAATTATCAACACCGACTCAGGCGGTAATTTATACCAACTGGTCGCAGCTTGTATGGCTTGTCCTGAGCGATTCATATAAGTCAAGGGCTTGAGCAAGCGAATTTTACCTCCACCTGGTGCCGTACCCTCGCCATACTCTGCTTGAAACTTGCGATTTTCCGCTAGGGTAATGCGCCAAGCACTACAAAGAGCTTCCACAGCAGCAAAGCCAATATTATGGCGTGTTTGGTGATATTTGCTTTCTGGATTCCCCAACCCGACAATCAGCTGGGGAATCACCAAAGCTGGTTGTGTAACAGCTTCTGTCATTTTGCTACAGTTAATCAATTTTAGGGGCATGGGGCATGGGGCATGGGGCACGGGAGCAGGGGAGCAGGGGAGAGTTGTTGTACAAGTTCTTTCTCCTCTGCCCCTCTGCCCCTCCGCCTCTTCTGCCCAATGCCCAATGCCCAATGCCCAATGCAAAATTGGTATGTTTTTCTAGCCAACTTGTGAAGAATTAGCAGTATCGTGCTGTGATTTAGCAGGCTCGATTTGCTTAGGTTCCAATTCAGCGGTAGTTTTCACAGCTTCTTCTAATTGTTCGGCTTCTTTTTGAAACTCGCTTTGAAACTCCTTAGAAGCTTCTTGAAAACTGCGAATTGTTTTGCCTACACTGCGGCCAATCTCTGGTAACTTCTTTGGGCCAAAGATTAACAGCGCCACTACCATAATTACAGCCATTTCTGGCAGACCGATACCAAATATATTCATTTTTTATCTCCGATAAATTCTAAAACCACAATATAGACTCACATATTTATGTAGTCTACTCAATAATTGCCTATTATAGAAAGCGATCGCCTCACGAGCGAGTGATGGTTGATATCTGTTAATGCTTCTAGTGCTGGCTTTATCGAAGAAAGGCTCCAGGAGGCTCAGTTGGCTTTTATGGGATTCTGACTTGTGACCTGGAGCGCGACCGTACCCCTACAATACGAGCAAGCTACGCGTAGCATTGCCTCAGGGTAAAGAACAAGGGTTTAAAACCCCGACTAAATTTTTAATTTGGTCGCTCTATAAATACGAGGGGTTTGAATTCCCTTCTCAAACAAATTTGAAAAACGATTACGGCAGCTTGAAAAGTTTAGATGCCTGCGGCAACCCCTCCGGGGAACGCCGGAAGCCGACGCTCTAAGTTTTTGGCAAAATCTAAAATCCAAAATTGAATTTTAACTGTCATCTCATATCAACAGTAGTAACGCATTGACGCAGGGGAATTTCAATTACAAATTCTGTTCCTTGATTTAGTAAAGAAATAAAATACAATTTCCCTTGATGTTTTTGTGTAATAATCTGATAACTAATTGATAAACCTAAACCAGTTCCTTTACCAATGGGTTTAGTAGTGAAAAAAGGATCGAATAATTGCTTTTGCACAGTTTCTGGCATACCAGGGCCATTATCAGCAATGCGAACGATTGCGTGTTTATTATCTATCAATTCAGTTTTGATACGGATTTGAGGAGTATTAATATTTTGCCCATTAATAAATGCTTCTTCTAAAGCATCAATAGCATTTGCGAAAACATTCATAAATACTTGATTCAGTTGTCCGGCGTAGCATTCGACTAATGGGATTTTGCCATATTCTTTGATAATTGCTATTGCTGGACATTTAGCTTTATCCTTAAGACGATGCTCAAGAATCATCAAAGTACTGTCAATACCATCATGGATATTCACCTCTTTCATTTCTGCCTCATCCAAGCGAGAAAAATTTCGCAGAGATAGTACAATTTCTTTAATTCTCTGCGCTCCAACTTTCATCGAAGTTAGCAATTTGGGCAAATCTGTAAGTAAAAAATCAATATCAATTCCTTCTGCTTCTTCTTGGATTTCTGCTACCGGGTTGGGATAATTTTTTTGATAAAGTAGCACTAATTTGAGTAAATCTTGAATATATTCATTAGCAGGGGTGAGGTTACCATAAATAAAGTTGACTGGGTTGTTAATTTCGTGTGCTACTCCTGCTACTAACTGTCCTAAGCTAGACATTTTTTCACTCTGCACCAGTTGAGTAGCTAATTGTTTGGCCTCTTCTCGTAATTTTGCCTCTGATTGTCGCAATATTTCTTCTGCTTGTTTGCGTTTGGTGATGTCGTGGAGAATGACGACATATTCTCGAAAATCCTGGTGTGGTCGGTCTGAGATAGAAACTTCTAAAGTTTTGATTTTAGAGTTATAAGCTATGTTGTGTTCGCTATGCTGTGTCCATTGTTTGGGATAGTAAGGTAATTCTGGCAACCATTCATTGAGGTGATGTCCTAAAAGAGCAAATGGATTGACACCAAAAAAAAATTCAATTGCTGGGTTTGCCTGCCAGACTATACCTTGTTCATCTGTGACAACGATACCATCTTGAGCAATATGAAAAAGGTGTTCAGCCGCCTCTCTTGCTTCAGCGATCGCCACTACCTGAGGTAAACTTGTCCAACAAGCGATCGCTACTCCAACAAATGCTACAGTCATCAGCAAAACAACAACCAAATTTTCAAAATTTGTAGTTCTAACTTTATTCAAATACCAACCAAATAAGCTACCAACTAATACAGCACTGCACAAAAGAAAAATTAAGATAATTATTTGTAGCATTACCGAATCTCTAAATTGCTTTGAGCGCCGCGATCTATAAATTTTTAACCACCAGTGAGGACGAAAAATAGCAATAGGAACGCAGCGTATTAACCCATCAATAGCTAATACAAAAAACGGGGCTAATAATCCGATAAGGGAATCTTGCCAGCCCCAAGCATAGCTTGCCGCTAAGAAGATTATTATCTCTAGCAAAAAGATACCTAAAGTCAATTTTGGAAGTAGTACATTAAACTTATCTCGTTGTTGCCATAGACCTAAATGCATAAGTATAAACGATATAAACCAACCAGCATTCGCAGCTGCAACGATGTGAGGTACATTTCCCAAAATAAAATATATTAGTCCTAAAATCAGGCTCAGGGCGAGAGATGGCCCAAATACTCCACGAGATGAAACTACAGAAAATACTGGTGCAAAATGTTTATCTACAGCTAACTGATAAATAATCCGCGGGCAATTAGAAACTGTTGTGGCTGAACCTAATAAACAAGAACCAGCTAGTAAAAAAGTGGCGATGGCTGGAGCAAAATTTCCCCAAAATGGTGTAGAAGCTGCAACAAAGTTTAAAAAACTATTATCCCCTAAATCTGGGGCTGTTGCTAAACGCGCGATCGTCCAAGAACCACCCACAAACACAGGCAACATTAACCAAGCAGCAATATCTAGAAACCTTAAAGTTTTATGAGGTTCACAACTATCAGCAACAAAGGATGAGGCAGTTTCACAACTGTAGGTTACATAGCTAGTAAAATAAAACCATTTTGCCCAATCAACAAAACTTAAAGATGACCAACTACTAGGAAAAAAGCCAGGACTATCACCAGAAAAAGCTAAAAATCCTACACCTTGTAGACAAAAAGTAAATAGCAAGACACAGGCAGGAATAGCAAAAAATAAGTGTAGAATGCTTAATGCACGTGTACCGCTGAAGGCAACGATAAAGGGTAATAATATAAAGCTAATCTTGAGAATTACGTCTGGAAAGTTAATATTTAATACTTCAAGATTTACTTTAATAATATCTGTCAGGACAATAGCATTAATAGAGAGAAAAGAAAGCCAACCCAAAAGATATCCTATTGCTGCGTAGCGGGCAATTATTGGGTAGCCCTGCCACAGCCTAGTTGTATAGTTAGGAGTGCCTCCAGCGACATCAAATAAACTTCTACCTAAATGCTTTATCTGATAATTCAGTAACATCCCAACAATTACACCAGGAACCCAAACAAAAATAGCTTGTGTTCCCAAAGCGGCATGAACAGCCGGCACTACTGATGTCCAACCAAGATGCGATGTCAACCCAAAAGCCCAAGTTTCCCAAGAACTCAAGCTACGTGGCAAACCACGGGATGATGTTTGATGCAGCACTGTACTATCGTGATGGAACATAAGTAGTGGGTCTAGAAAACTTTCCTTAACTTCACTACTTAGAGTTCCCACTGTATAGGTGTAATCAACATAATGGGTAATGAGAAAGCAGAACCTACACCTAAATTTCTTTTGAATTCTGAATTACTACTGACAAAAAAACCCGGACTAGCCGGGTGTGAGTTCACTTGTTATCCAAACTAGATAACTGTGTATCCATTAGCGTCCTAAACTCCGCCAATCGACATTTACATCCTGAACCAAGATTGTTTTATTGTAAAGTTGCAGAATAATCAACAGAAACACAAAAAACAGCAACATAAAAACAGCCATCACAGGGGTAGTACCCCAACCTGGTGCCACTTTTCCATACTCAGAGTTCAGTGGTCTCAGGATATCTCCCAACCTAGTCCTTTGTGCCATAGTTCACCTAAGATTACTTGCCCAAGCTTTTTTTAATCTTCTGTAATATTCTATAAGAATAGCACTCATAATCAATCTTAAAATTATGGAACCCGCAATAGTTCTTAGCATTTCTGTAGCAGCTGTTTTGATTGCCATTACAGGCTATGGAATTTATACCTCCTTTGGCCCTCCCAGCAAGCAGTTGAGCGATCCTTTTGAAGATCACGAAGACTAGGGGAGTTAGGAGTTAGGAGTTAGGAATTAGGAGTTAAGAGTCAAGAGTCAAAGGTTAACAACTCTGGACTCTCAACTCTAGAGTAATGATTTGTTGGGGTCTAGAATTACTTATTGGGATTGACCTTGAAACTGACGATTTTCCAAGGCTGTATCGTCAAGATTTGTTGCTCAGATGAGAATTCAGGAGCACGATCGCTAGAACGCTCTAATAAATCTACCCTATTTCCGAGACTTATTCCTAGATCGGTTTGCAAAGATAACTCGACTGTTTCTCCGTGACATTCATAACACCGCAGAATCAACTGCTGTGGGTCATCTTCTGCTGGCTTCAAAGCCATCAAAATCAGATTTTCAGATGATAAATTTAAAAAGCTTGCTCTGTCGGGATTAGGGACTGGGGATTGGGGACTGGTGACTGGGTTGATTATTGCTTGTAGAGGTGTATTCAATTCATAGCCACGCTGTACTGTATGGGCTGATTCCCAAGTATTAGCATGAGGATACAAGGCGTAAGTGAATTCATGCAAACCTCGGTCAGCTTCAGGGTCTGGCCAATTGGGGCTACGTAGCAGTGTTAAGCGTAATTGATTCGGTTTAGCGTCGTAACCATATTTACAATCATTTAGCAAACTGATCCCGTATAAACCTTGATTTGTTTCGCCTGTTAAATCAGCCCAACGCAAGGCTGGGACTTCCCATTTTGCTTGTTCTGCGGGTGTTTTGGGTTTAGTTGGACGGCGAATTGCGCTACAGGGAATTTCGTAGGTAGCGAAGTCTGCTTCAATGTTGAAAGGAAAAGCAGCTTTTACCAATACTTGATTTTCTTGCCAGTTAACCCTAGAGGAAATTTTCAGCACGGGCGAACCAGTTTGCAGAATATAATCTTGGCAAAATTCTGATTCGCCCAATTGACGCACTACCCGCAAACGATTTTGTAGGGCGCCTTGTTCTACCCATTCAATAGATTGAAGATTGGTTGGGGGTAAGGGATGCTGGGCGTAATTGGGGTCTATATTCCAAGCATCCCAATATTGACCGCTGTCTTTGAAAGCTTGCAGTTGATTCCCCGCACCACTCAAAACTTCCCGTTGATAAGTTTTATCAAAAACACTTGATAAATCTCCTGTTTCAGGGTTCACGACAACTCGGAGGAATTCATTTTCCAAAACCCATTCTGGGGATGTAGCTTTAGCTTCCTGCAATGTAGGGGATGAGGGGGAAAGCCAAAAGAGGCGGTAGCCTACGGGTGGGATGTCGGGGGCAAAAAATACTAGGGTTGATGGTTGAGATGATTGGGAGACAAGCAGTTTCCCGGAAGCATCGTAAATCTGCCATTGCTGGGTAGTTGTTGCTGGTGCGGGTAAGGTGATGGAAACAACCTCAGAACGCTGCCAATTGAGAGAATTGAAAATGAAAATAGGTAAACTATTGGGTTGCGTTGGTTGTGGTAGGGTAATGTGAGATGCGATCGCCTGCAATGATTCTTGTAATATCTTCGTTCCCGTTTGTTCGACTTGTTGCCATTCCGGCAAAGCATCTTGATAAACTTGGGTAATGGAAGAACCAGGTAAAATATCATGAAACTGTTGAAATAATACCTGTTTCCAAGCTGCTTCAATTTCGGCTTTGGGATACGTCACACCACAACTGATGTTTGCCAAAGTTGCAAATAGTTCAGCTTCATACAACAAAGTTTCACAACGACGATTCCAACGTTTTTGGTCTGCGTGAGTAGTGTAACAGCCGCGATGGAATTCTAAGTATAGTTCGTCATTCCAAGTGGGGAGGTGGGGAGCAGGGGGAGCAGGGGAGGCAGGGGAGGCAGGGGAGGCAGAGGAGATGGGGAGACTTGTACTGAGCGGAGCCGAAGTATGGGGAGATGGGGAGGATGAGGGAGAATCATAACTTCTGACTTCTGAATTCTGAGTTCTGAATTCTGATTGAATTTGCTGTAAATACTTTTCACCGGTGGTAAATTCTATGTCCGGGAAGAAAGGTGATTTTTGCCAGCGTTGGGCGGTTTCTAACATATCGCGGGTGGGGCCGCCGCCGTGGTCGCCGACACCGGGAAGCCAGAGAGATTCTGGTAAATTCGTTTGGCTTTGCCATTCTAGGGCGTATGATGCCATTTTAACTGGGTCGATCGCTTCACCGATGGGTGCAGACATGAAAGTAAAGACTTGGCTACCATCAGGCGATCGCCACCAAAAAGCACCATAATCAAATTTAGTAGTATCATTCCAGCGTAACTTTTGGGTGACAAAATACTCAACTCCAGCATTAGCGAAAAACTGCGGTAAAGTTGCACAAAAACCAAAAGAGTCTGGAACCCACACCGCAGGCGAAAGCTTGCCAAATTTTTCTTGTATGTATCGCTGACCATACAATAGCTGACGGACAATCGATTCGCCAGCAATCAAGTTAAGTTCTGGTTCTACCCAAGTTGCACCGATAACTTCCCACTTTCCAGCTGCTACTTGTGCTTGAATTGCCCTAAATAAATCCGGGCGATGTTCTTCAATCCAAGCATAAAGCGCCGGAGTCGAATGACAAAAAATTAACTCTGGAAAATCTGCTTGCAACTTCAAAACCGATTCAAAGGTGTTTTGTGCTGCATTCCAAGTTTCACTCACAGGCCACAACCATGCTAAATCTAGATGAGCGTGACCCAATAAATGGATTTTGGATTTTAGATCCCCCCAACCCCCCTTCAAAAGGGGGGCTAAGATGTCAGATTGAATTAGATGTTGACGTAATAACCTAACTAACTCTTCCCTCTCTGCGTCCTTGGCGCCTTGGCGGTTCGTTACCTCTTCTACCGCCTCCACCAAAACACCCAACTTTTCTGGTGCAAATTTTTGCAAATAAAGTTGCAAAACAGCCAATTCATCAGCCACAAAACCCGGATCGGGATTATCATCATCATTAGACTCATATATAAGGAGCGATCGCACTAAAGCGCCATCACAATGTCCGGGACTCACTAACCGCAATGCAACAATAAATTCTTCCCCTGGCGTCACCTTGCGACTCAAAAGCACTCTTGGTGAAGAATCAAATAAATCACCCTCCAGCGCTAACTCCCCATTCACATAAATCTGGACAGCATCGGACCACCAAGCTAACGCCAGCCGCAAAGATAACCCAGCTAAAGGATAACCCTGTATATCTTGGGGAACCACCAATTTTTGCGCTAGCCATAGGACTTTTTTCCCCCCTGTCCAAGCAATATGTTCTTTAGCGTTCAACTCTACAGGTTGCCAATCAGATAAATTAGCAGCTGTAACATCAGTAATCATCTGGTCAGATTCTCGGTATAACCAAGTAGACTGAAGATTAACCTGAGAAAAAGAGCGTAGTTGCTCAATTGCTTGCGAGATTAAATTGGACTGAGATTCAGAGATAATTTGAGTCATATTTTCGCTAAAATGAGGGCACACAATAATTAACAGTTTGTGGTTTTTATTGTTCGGCGGGAGTCTCACAACTAAACAAGACTCGAACTCAAAAATTACTATTATGTCTTCTGGTTCTTCTGGTCGTTATCAAAGCAAACTATTTAATTTTGTCAACCAGCAATCTCGGCGGTTGACACAACGGTGGGAAAACACCTTCCGGCATTTGCAAGTTGCCACTAAGTGGGGTGTGGAATTGCTACTTTACCCAGTGTATCTACTGTTTGTGTCATCTGAATCAGATGCTAAAACTTTACACGCCAAAGAACCACGATCCAGGCTGAATTTACCATCAAATGATACCGATTTTCAGCCGGAAACTGATTTAAATGTTGATACTCCCATTGAGCATGTATTAGAGACAGTTAATTATCTGTCATCGGAGGAGGCAATGGCTACTCCTCAAAAAACCTCTCAACCTTTTAATGCTTTGAGCTTTTTAGGAGGTTTTTGGCAAAAATCTATCCCTCAAAATTCCGCAGATACTAATATTATTAATTCTCCAAGTCTTACAAATAATTCAGCCGCAAGTATCAAATCCACACAACCAGAAAATCTTCTGAAGCAGCATCTTGTAGCAATTCGGGGAGTTGCCACAAATTTACTGAATCGTAATTTGGTACTTGTCACTGCTGAGAATGAAATTCTCGATATTTTAACACCCCAGCAGCAGGCAAAATTAGAAGACAGGATTATTAGTGAAGTTGCTAATTACTGGCACTTTTGGCGATTATCGGAAGCTAAAAGACAAAAGGAATTATTACCAAAAATCGACGGTTTATTAGCAAAATTAACTGGAGACAATTCAGTTAATATTCCAATCCTCAGCGGAACAACATCGAAGAATTTACTGGATTCAAGTAAAATATTAACATTTTTAGATGTAGCTATTGCTAAAGTCGAATCAAATGCTTTAATACCAGTTCAACAACGCAGTCAAGAAATTATTCAAGTAGCCCAAACTCAGTTAAATATATTTCTTTATGGAAAAGAACAGTTAACTGCTAAGGGAGAAATTGCAGTTACAGGTGACGATTTAGAAACTCACGCACTAAATTTTCAAGCTTTAATTGAAGCAGCGCTGAATTACTTTTTTGGTGTTGGAAATCGAAAAACGCTTGAATCAAAAACTGCTGAAAATCAGCCAGAGAGACTGTTATCTAGTTATCCAAAAAAAGGTTTATTTAAAAATCGGAGTTTCCAAAATCAGGATTTAACAGACGATCCTTGGTTAACGTGGAATGATTTGTTTGGCGATCGCGAAAAAGTTGGCGACAATGCAGTTACACTTGAAAACACAACTCCTGCTTTAGCTTCAGGTTTATCAGCAGGGATTTCTTGGCCAAAGAATTTGCATCGACAACAGCCGAAAGGCAAATCTGAGTTAGTACAAAGGAAAAAAACAACCCGTAATCTCGCCTCAATTCCCAAAACATCTGCAAAAGTTACCTCTTTCCAACAAACTGAAGCGGCGATTTCCCAATCTGATAGCAAGAATCATAAAGGGGAAATTTCCCAACGGCGGTTTTCTCAAAGCACCGAAGTTGAAGCACAGCCAGACTGGATAGAAACCAAAGCGACTGCAATGGGTTATGAAAAGCACCCTTTAGAGAAAGTTCTCCAATGGCTCGATCGTGTTATTCTTTGGCTAGAAGAAACATTTGCGAAACTTTTTCAGTCGTTACAACGAGTTTGGCAAAGTAAGTGATATAGAAGAATTCAGAATTCAGAATTCAGAATAATAAAATAGTAAACGTAGGTGCGTTATGCTTTAAGCTAACCTACCGCTAAAATTTCAAGGTGCGTTGTCGTGCAGCGCAACGCACTTTATATATAGATATAGTTTAATGTTACTTGTAGCTTAATAAAGTGAAAATTATTGTTTACTGTAAATATTTCAATTTCAAAAATCCGCTAGAAAAACCAAAGATTGAAACGTTTGTGGTGGATGTATGTCAAATTCCTAAAGTAGGTGAAACAATTGTTGTTGAGAGAATTTCACCCCAAAAGCAGTTTGTGATTATTTTTGAGTATATTGTGACAGCAGTTCAGTTTAATGCTTCTAAAGAATCGGCTGATTCAGCAGATGCTCAAGTAAGTGCATTTTTAAACCACTGTTGGGAGGGAACTTCAAATTTCAAAATTACCAAGTTTTTAGGGAAATAATTTTTCACCACAACATGTGATTGAGGAAATAACGTAAAGGTTTTAGGCCTGTTGGTTCCTGATAATTAGTTGGTAACAGACTCAACATTGCTTTCTCTAGGGTTTGCAAAGCTACGTCTACTTCTTGTCGTTTTGGCCTGGTTGTTGAGGCAAATTGTAACGGTTCACCCACCCTTAGAGTTAATTTTTTTCTCAAATAAAGGTCATGAGTTCCAATGAGTGCAATGGGAATAATTGGTACGCCAGCACGCAAAGCATAAATTATAGTTCCACGCTTGAGGGGTAGATGCAACTGAGCCTCAGCTGTTCCCAATCGTCCTTCGGGAAACAGAATCATCCCATCGCCACGAGCCAAAATTGATAAAATAATACGGTCTATCTGTCGCAATGTCTGTATATCTTCACCTGTGGCTACTGTATCTTCGATTGCTGCGGCTAGCTCGATTAAATCTTCCCTCCCTACTTTAGCCGCTTTCATCACAGCGACTTCTTCTTTCCACACCCTTTTTAAAGGAATTACACCTCCAGCAAAACCTAAGATGAAGCGTTTCCACCACTTATTATAAAGAGTACGAGCATCGCCCAGAATATAGTAATAAGGTTGGGTGGGAAGTTCGGCTAACAGGAGTAACGGATCGATATGGTGGAGGTGGTTAACTGCTAAGATTGCTGATTGTTGAAGTATCCTTTCGGGATGTTCGATTTCTACTTGGAAAAGGATATGAATAAGCGATCGCATTACAAACCGACGCAACCAACCATTAACCCTAGGTTCAGAACCCTCTTGATTTGTAGCTTCAAGACGATTGAGAGTTTCCTCAACGATTTGACGAACGGCGCGATCGCCTGCTGCGGCTACACCTTCTTTTACCCGCTCAATACTAGCATCACTCAGAGGCAGTAAAGTTTCTGATTGCGTGTTATTTTCTTGCTGATGACTCGATGTCAAAAGATTTTCGATTTTAAATTTTGGATTTTGCATTGACCGCACCGGTAAACGTATGGCGGCTTTATCTGCATTCATCCTAGCAGAATCTCTCAAAAATCAAGCTCGTGTCGTCTTATTTCGTAAGTTCCGTTTAAAAAAGTAATTATTCCTAAAGATAGAAGTGATTTTCTTGACAATGTAACTTGATAAGCTAGTAGCTAATTGGGAACAAGCGTAACAAATTATTCTGATGAGCCATTATAAAGCAGATACATTTGAAGGTGCGGGGAAGCTAAAACTGTATTACCAAAGCTGGTATCCAGAAGAAAAGGTGAAGGCGATATTAGCGATCGTACATGGATTGGGAGCGCACAGCGATCGCTACCATAACCTAGTTCAACATTTCATACCCAAGCAATATGCTGTCTACGGTTTTGATTTGCGCGGTCATGGTCGTTCGCCTGGTCAACGAGGCTACATTAATCGTTGGAGTGACTTTCGCGAAGACTTGCGAGCATTTTTAGAATTGATTAAAACCCAACACCCAGGAAAACCAATTTTTCTTTTAGGTCATAGCTTAGGCTCAGTAATTGTTTTGGATTATGCTCTGCGTTATCCTCAACAAGCATCTGCATTACAAGGTGTAATTACCTTAGCACCAGCTTTAGGAAAAGTTGGTGTGTCAAAAACGCGGTTATTGATAGGAAAACTGCTCTCACGAATTTGGCCGCGTTTTAGCTTAAATACCGGACTCGATCTTTCTGGTGGTTCGCGGGATGAGAAAATTATAGCCGCTTATGCCCAAGATTCTTTGCGCCATACTAGAGGTAGTGCGCGTCTAGCTACAGAATTTTTTGCTACCGTTGATTGGGTTAATGCCCATGCTAGTGATTGGCAATTACCATTGTTAATTCTTCACGGTGGAGCAGATAGAGTAACTCTACCTGAGGGTGGGAAAATTTTTTTAGAGCGGGTGAGTTGCTCGGATAAACTAAGAATCGAGTATCCAGGTGCTTATCACGAGCTTCAAAGCGACCTGAATTATCAAGAGGTGCTGGCTGATTTAGAAAATTGGTTGGAGCGACACTTACCATGTGAGACAGCACTGGGGGGAGAAAGTGCTAATTCAGAGTTTCCTAGTTCTTAGCTGCACTTGAAAAATTAACTCTTGAAGATATTCACTGACTGAACCATAACCCCCTTTAGCCACTTGTTCGTCAACAAAAGCTTTCATCGATTCAGGTAACGATATCTGAAAGTTGGTCATAACCTTGAAAGTTCCGTTGAACTAGTTTTATCTACTATGTTACCAAGGCGATGTCTATGACGGACTACGCCTACGCATTGACATCAAAATAGGCGATCGCACATTAAAAATATCTAGTCAGTTATTTACATTATCTGAAAAATATGTAGCCGAAGATTGAGAGTTTTTCACAGCCAAGATAGGTTCTCCCTTTACTCCTCCACGGGTAAGAGTACAAATTTTATAAAAGTTTTCACACTCAAAGATTGCTAAAACTAACTCTTTTCCTGTTTGGTAAGAGGATGGTAAAGGTTTACCTACTTCGCATTTCATCTCAGTTTCATTGTCACACCACTGTAATTTCCAAATACGCTTTTTGGTGATTGGTGCTTGGACAGACTGAGCCAAAGCGTTATACACCTGCTCGGCTTTCACATCGTCCTTAGCTGCTGGTACAAAAAACTTCATAGGCTTTACTTACAAATAAAGTAGGTTACATTAATACGAGCGTAACGCACTATTTATACAGAATCCTTATATAGCAAGGGAATTAGTAGACATAGCAAGAGACAGAACGCCTGAGAGCAGACAGAAACTAAAAGCGAATGGTACATTACCGGGGGCTTTTGAGTGACCAGAGGTGAACAATGGTTTACAAATTAGATTAGGGCAATAACCAAAGAATGAATTTTCTAGCCCAGAGAAAATGTGGCTAGGTAACGCTCTTATTTAACTAGAGGTAAAAACTATGAACATCCAACTTCAAGCGGAATACGAGCAATTTATACAAACCCGAATTGCTTCAGGTAGATATGAAAATGCTGAAGATGTGATTGTCAAAGCGTTAAAACTGCTTGAGGAATGGGAGAAGGGTTATCAGGAATGGGAAGAAGAAACTAAGAAAAAAATAGCGGCTGGACTAGCTTCTATCGAACGTGGAGACGTAGTAGATGGTGAAGTGGTGATGGCACGACTGGAGGAGAAATTACGTAAGGCTCGTGAGACTCAAGGATAATGGAATACTTTATTGCCAAGGAAGCCAGCCAAGACTTAGATGAAATTTTGGATTATTTTTTAGTTCGCAATGTCAATGCTGGGGAACGATTTATTTGAGAATTTAATAAGAAGTGCCTAAACATAGCTCAATTCCCGAATATAGGACGAAGTTACGCTAACTTTGACCCCAGGCTGAGAGGCATACCGTTGTCTGGCTATATTATTTTTTATCGAGTTTTTGAAGATAGTGTTGTGATTGTGCGGGTAATTAGCGGTTATCGGGATTTGGAATCTATATTTGCAGACGTGGACGATGAGTAGACTTTTGATTGTTAGCGGTACTTAAACAAAACAGGAAAGTAAAATATGTTTGTTTATTACTCTTCAGTATTTTCTCATAAATGATTTTGGATTACTATATATCCAATAAATTATTAACTCTATTTTAAAACATTTATTAGTTTATTTGCCAATACAAAAGCGGCTAAAAATCCTGTCTAATACTGATTCTGTAACTTCTTCTCCAGTAATTTCTCCTAGTGCTTGAATCGCACCTCGTAAGTCAATTGTCCAAAAATCAAGCGGTAACTGCTGCTCAATTGTTCCTCGTACTTGTTCCAAGGAAATTTTAGCTTGAGTTAAAGCTGCGGCTTGCCTTTGATTAATCGCTAAATCCATATCAGCAGCTTGGACTTTACCTGCTTTAACTATCTCTAAAATTGCTGTTTCTAAAGTATCAATTCCTTGATTTTGGGCAGCAGAAGTGAAAATTTTAGATTTGAGATTTGAGATTTGAGATTGAAGATTTTGCCTTTGGTTTTCTTCTACTAAGTCAATTTTATTAATTACTAAAATCAAAGGACGGTGCTGCACTTGTTCGTAAATTTCTTCATCACCTTGAGTCCAACCTGCTGAAGCATCAATGGTCAATAGAACTAAATCAGCTGCATTTGCCGCACGGCGCGATCGCTCGACGCCAATTTTTTCTACTTGGTCTGTTGTTTCCCGAATTCCGGCAGTATCTAGCACCTGCACGGGAATTCCCCCCACAACTAACTGGGATTCCACTACATCGCGGGTTGTACCGGGTAAGTCTGTGACAATGGCGCGATCGCTCCGGCTCCAAGCATTTAATAAACTCGATTTACCAACATTCGGACGCCCGACAATTGCCACTTTTAACCCAGTGCGTAACAACTCACCTTTGTCTTTGGTCGCCAACAACCTAGAAATTTCTACGGCAATTTTCTCAATTTCTGATATAATCCCTTTATCATCCAGCGGAGGAAGATCTTCCTCAAAATCGATTCGAGCTTCGATTTCTGCCAAAATATCCAAACAGTTAGCGCGTAACTGCCGGATTGGATGAGCCAATTTTCCTTGTAAACCAGCTAAAGCAGTTTGGGCAGCTTGGGGCGATTTAGCTCCCACCAGATCGGCAATGCCTTCAGCTTGAGTCAAATCCAATCGCCCATTCAAAAAGGCGCGGAGGGTAAATTCTCCTGGTTGAGCCAATCTTGCACCATTTTCCAAACACAGTTGTAACACCTGCTGCACTGCCATGATTCCCCCGTGGCAATGGAATTCCACCACATCTTCACGGGTGTAAGAACGGGGTGCTTTCATAATTAGCAATAAAGCTTCATCTACCAATTCTTGCGTCTGGGGATGGCGGATGTAACCGTAGAGAATCCGGTGAGTTTGCCAAACTTGTCGCCCTGGCGTGTGAAACAAAGTTTCGGCGATGGACATTGCTCGAGCGCCGGATACGCGCACAATCCCAACACTACCCTGTTGGGGGACAACAGCAGTGGCGATCGCGGCGATAGTTCCAGTAGTGGCAAAGAGTTCGGACATCAGCGTTTTTTATGAAAGTGAGGAGTTAAGAGTGAGGAGTTAGGAGTTATGATTTTTACTTTTAACTCATAACTCATAACTCCTAACTTATTAAATGGTAAGTATTTAGACCGTTGGGATGGCAACAGGCAAGGTAAAATTTATCTGGAAGGTAATGTTTGAGAGTTAAAAAGTTAAGAGTTGAAATTATAACTCATAACTTTAATAAGAGAGGAATTGACTGTGGAGCAAAAAATTAACTGCGCTGTAGCCTGTGTTAACGGCTGCGTTTTAGGGGATAAATGCCCCAACATAGAGTTTAGAGAAGCAGCTGCCAAATTTGTTGAAGAGACTTCTTTAGACAAAATGTTGGAAATGGCTGAAGAACGTCTGCGGAAAAAAATGATGGAACCGCCAAAATGGGTTTTTCCTGAAGATACTTAGCCTTCAGCATTTATATTAATTAAGATTTCAGCATTTTACAGCAATTAAAATTGCTTTATGGTTCCATAGCCTTCCTCAATGAGTTGTGAAATTAATCCTGGAGGTAGGGAATAGGCTATAGAATTTTTCACCAATGATTAATAAGGTACAGAAATTTGGAGGGGCGCAAACAAAGCTTTGTTTGCGCCCCTACCTTACTACAACGGGAAATGCTATACATAGGAATCCGGTTTGATTCGGAGAACTACTCGTAGAGACAGGGAACTCTTAACAGGTAACTCTTAACAGGCAAAAATGAATAAAAGTGTACCTAGCTTCTCACAAATAAAATATGAATCCCATATAGCAATCCTATCTGATTTGTGAGAATTCGTTGCAAAAAGTTAATAACTGAGGCCATAGCCTAAGCCACCATAGCCACCATAACCTCCTAAGCCACCATAGCCTAAGCCGCCTAAGCCACCATAGCCACCATAGCCACCATAACCTCCTAAGCCACCATAGCCACCATAACCTCCTAAGCCACCATAGCCTAAGCCGCCTAAGCCACCATATTTGCCATAGCCGCCATAGCCTAAGCCGCTTGTATTGAGCATTTGTATTTCGTTATTAGCTACTTCATAAAGAAAACTTTCAGAATTGTCCAACCTTTCGTAATCATCAGAATAAAGTTGGGATAGTTGGATATTAGCCATTATCGGTTCCTCTGTAATATGAGAGTGTTCCATTCAAAAGTAAATGAGGCTAGATTTTATCTAACCTTAAATTTGATATTTGCAAATCGAATTTAGTAGTTCAAGGCTTTGTGATTGGTTAGTTAGACATAATTAAGTTCATTTTGTCTCTAGATATTCAGTTCGTGACAATTAAATAACAAATAAATAGATTTTATTTATGGGAATATTTGATATTTTACAGATTAATCTGCAAATAATAGCTCTCACCTTTTATTTGCTTTCAGCGATAAATTCAGAATCGCATTTGATTAAATTTGCAGCAAAAACCATACCGATGCAACAGGCCAAAAACAAGCTTGTAAGTCTCTTGGTGTCGGTGTTTTATGATAGGTTTATATCCTAACCTAACTGGCAACTGCTATAAAATAGCAATAAACCGCCAATAATAGTTGAAAGTTTCCATAATACAATATGCTTGGGTTAAGAAAATTGATCTGTGGAGGCAAGGGAACTCTTAACTCTTAACAGAGGAAACAAAAACAGGCCGAACTCAAATGTATTGCCCCATGATAGTAATATTTTTAGCTAAACTAACAATCAGACATAAGTCCTTGAATTATGACTGATAAAAGTAAGCTGTGAGTAATTTCACAAATACTACACGTATTGCTTTATATGTCTAAGCCCACAACAGTTAACTCTGGTGGATGTTCAACATTAAACTGATAATATATCTCTTGCCGCTCTTGTGGTGCAAGAGTTAATTGCCATTCTAAAATACCCATTTCCCCAAGTTGAATTTGCGGGTTAGTACGAAGCAAACGCACTTTAATTTGTTCGTTGCGGCTAACAGGTAATTGCTCAGTTACTTTTAAATTTGCTTGTTTTTCGAGCAAATTAGTAACTATTAAGCGATAACTATAAGTAATCCGGCGCTGGTTGCTAATTAGTCTTTTATCTACGAGACGTTCAACTAGATCGCGTTCAATTTTTAAACCTTCATCAATCCCTAAATTCAGTTTAAATTCTTGATCTGGTGCAATATTTTCTAACTCAGTAGCACCAATAAAAACATGATTCCGGAAAATATTGGCTTTACCTGGTAACAAAGTCGCACCGTTAGGACTATTTTTCACATTCGCTTGCAGATAAGCAAAACTTACCAAGCGCGGCATTGCCACATAATCAAAGTTACAAGGATAATCATCATTAAAAATTGTTGTTTTATGGGGTGCGCCATCACTAGGAATGTTACCGCCACCATTTAATTTAAAGGTAACTACACTCCCTTCTTTCGATATTTCTGCTGCAACAATTTCTGCTGGGATGGGACTATCCCGTGCAACTTCGTCTTCTTCTTGCCAATTTTCTCCACCAGCAGGAGCAGCAGCTTGAACTGCGATCGCAGGTAAAGAGGGACGAGCTAGCCTTCGTCTGGCAAATTGTTGACTAGGGCTATCAATATACCAAGGATCGAGTTTGGGCGGGAGCGTACCTAGTCCCGGTTTTGCAGTCGAAAGGGTGAGACTTGCACCAATCCAATCTTCGCCGCTGCTTTGAGTAATTTCTGCCAGGTAACTCAAATGTACGATATCGCTGGTGGTGCTAAAGCGCAAGTCATATAACGGAGTCCAACTGGCGCGATTCACCAAGTATGATACTTCTAGCTCAAATTCGCCTTCACCAGCAACTTCAACTGCTACAACTAAGCTCAAACTTTCTTTAGGATGCGGTGTTTGAATTTTTTGCAATGAGGCGTGGAGTGCTTGCAGTTGTTTGTCTAATTCCTGTTGTTGAACTTTGCATTCTCCAGATGCGATCGCATATTCGCTATACTGGCTGCCAAGAAAGTTGAGAAAGTCTAATGTTTCGCTCAGACTCAGATTTTTCCGCGACAAACTCTGCGAAAAAGGTTCTTCTGTTTTTTCACGTAAACCTTCGATAAAACTAGATTGCAATGCCAAAGCATCGATTTGGGCTTGTAAATGGCGTTTTTCTGCTTCTAGTTGCTGAATTTGTCTGGTCAAATGTACTATGCGTTCTGCCACAGGTTCGGTAGTGTAAATGCGATCGCTACTCACTCCCAACAACCGCACCCCCACCGTACCCGTACCGCTAACCCTCACAGACTCAGTTTCTAGAGTCAATGGTACTGGGGTAATTACTAATTCCCGTTCAATTCCTGTTAAAGAAACTACACCTCGCCGTGTAACCAATGCTCTATCAGTGTAGACTGTGACAGCTACAATCTCGCTTTCTACTGTTTTGCGCCAAGACTGTATTTCCGGGTTAACCACCACGAGTTTTCCCCCATTTTAATGGTTCTGCTGGTTAATTGTTAATGTTTCCTGGTCTAGGCGTCAACCCCTTTGAGGAATTCAAAATCAAAAATCTGATAATAGGGCATAGGAAGAGGACAGAGGACAAGGGGACAAGGGTGACAAGGTAGCAATCTTTCTCCCTTGTCTACCTTGTCTACCTTGTCCTCTTTCCATGCCTCATGCCCCATACCCAATAAATATTTATCTATGAGCCGCTTCAACCGCACTATAGTTATAAGTAGCGTTTTGCTCTACGATGTTTTTCGCCGCAGCCAGTAGATAATCATAATAGGCACGAGCGACGATAGATAATTGTTTACCTGATGGATAAACCATGTACCAATTTCGGTGAATGGGGAAATGTTGGACATCTAAAATGCTGAACTGTGAAGCGTCCAATAGTAAGGTGTGACGAGATAAAACAGAAATTCCTAAACCACCAACTATTGCTTGTTTAATTGCTTCGTTACTTCCTAATTCCAGCTTAACTTTTACCTTCACCCCTTGTTCGTCAAATAAGCTTTGCACAGCACGACGGGTTCCCGAACCTGGTTCCCGCATAATAAAAGGTTCTTCAGCTAGGCGCTGTATCGGAATATTTTTCTCTTGCGATAAAGGATGATTAAGTGGTGCAAAGACTATTAAAGGGTTTTCTAAAAATGGTTGGCAAGTTATATCCATATTGTCTGGAATTTGACTCATAATATATAAGTCATCCAGATTTTGAGACATCCGTTCCAAAATTTGTTCGTGATTGGTCACTTGTAAGGAAATATCAATCCCTGGGTAAAGTTCGCAAAACTTTCCTAACAAACGGGGAACAAAATATTTAGCTGTTGTAATTGCAGCCAAGCGTAATTGCCCTTGTTTTAGCCCTTTTAAATCTGCCACCTTCATTTCAAACTGGGCTATGTTATCAAAAATTTGCCGACAAGTGGCAAATAATTCCCTTCCTGCCTCCGTCAAATACAACCGTTTTCCCACCTGCTCAAATAATGGCAATCCTACCGATTTTGTCAGTTGCTTAATCTGCATCGAAACGGTGGGTTGAGTGAGAAATAATTCCTCAGCAGCACGAGTAAAGCTACTGTGCCGTGCCGCTGCCTCGAAGACTTTTAACTGGTGCAGCGTCGCTTGATTCAAGGGTAGTTCTCCTGCAAATAGCGATTCATAGATATATATCTATTATTACTGAACAGATGCCAATGATAAAGCGATGGTTATAGAAAGTCACGAGTTTTAATATTGATAGATAAAACTCTATTCTCGCTATTAGAAGAAAAATCTTTTACTTATGGGTTGGAGAAGCTATTATCAAAACAATAAGAAAAGCGTAAGATGCCTTCTAGCTAACGATGAATGTTGAATAATGAATGTGGATTTTTCACAATTCATCATTCATCATTCATCATTCCATATCTCTTCTGCAACTTTTGTTGGTAGCTTAGTTAAATCTGGTAATCTTAACACTTCGATTTCGGCGACTTGCTCTTTCTCTTTAATATTCACTGGCAAGTTTAACGGCTGGCTTTGTTCTATCCAGCAGCTTGCTAGTGGCAAGGTTTGTTCCATTTCATCCAGCGGTCGAGGAATCACCATCACTGCATTTAACTCCCCAATGCGCTCTGCTTCAAACATCCCTGCTTCCACTGCTACAGCAACATTAGCTACTGAACCACGAATAATCGCCGTACACAAACCCGCACCAATTTTCTCATAGGCTGCCAAATGGACATCAGCAGCTTTGAGCATGGCGTCACAGGCGCCCACCATCGCCGGAAATCCTCGCGTTTCTACCAAACCAATTGCTTGATTGCTCAAACGGCTATGAGCGCCTTCTTCCATCAATTTAGTGAAACGGGCTGTGATGGGAAGCACTATATCTAAGTTGGGATAAGGTCGGGGAATCACCAAGCTAGAAACCAACTGACCGAATTGTTCGGCAGTTTGCACGCCTGATTCTACAGCAAGACGCACATCAGCAATCCCACCCCGGACGATCGCGGTACAATGACCGCTACCAATCTTTTCATAACCAACGAGGTGGACTCCAGCAGATTTGAGCATCATATCCGCTGTCCCAACTATGGCGGGGAAGCTGAGGGTAGAAACTAAGCCCAAGGCAGTATCCTTAAGGTCGTCAAACTGACCCGATGAATGCATGGTACTCATAGACCGTTGATTATATGTTTCCATGTGAATTTTCCAAGATACGGAAAAAGCTGACAACTTACAATTAACACTTACTCGAACTAATCGTCAGAGTTTGGGTTGCTCAAGGATTGTCTATGGGGAAACAAAGTGGTCAACAGTCTGTTTATGCTGCCTTGCCCATAAATTTGAGTCCCGAAGCTATTGGGGGATTCTGTAGCTGGTTCGCTGGGTTCTTCTGGGACGGCTGGTTCTAAATTAGGTTCAGCCTCATTAACAGGCTCAGATGCTGGAGGAGACTGGCTTTCACCAGTGTTGGAAGATTTAAAGAAAGAAAGCGATCGCCCTTTCAACTCTACAAAAGCCGAAGCCGAGAAGTTAGTTGAGGAAATTACTTTTTCTTCACCTGTCCCTAAGCCATTATTGCTTTCTTGGCTGCTTGTAGAAGTTGGGTTCTCTGGGGAGGGATTGAGTTGTTTTGTTTCGCTAATTTGCCGACTGGTGTCTCCCAAAATCGATCCAGGTGGAATCACTTGTCCGGGTTCAACCGAACAATTGAAAACTGTTGTCGCCGAACCAATGCAAGCATTTGCTCCAATTTTTCCCTTGCCAACCATCAAAAAACCGGCTCCCAGGTTTGCGCCTGCTTCTACCTCCAGGGTTCCTTCATGGACTTGGAGAATCGATCCCATACCAATACAGACCCCAGGGCCAATAACGATTTTGCTATTTGCAGCCGCTTGGAGTATTACCCCAGGTGCGAGTACCGCGCTTGGATGAACAGTCACCTCACCACTAATGTAAGAATCAAAGTTATTGCTGAGGCGCAGTGGCGGCACAGACATGGAAATTTTAACCTCGGAAGGCAGAAGAAATGGGAGAGTTAGGAGTTAGGAGTCAAGAGTGAGGAGTTAGTTAAAAGCGAGGAGTTATAAATTTTCAGTTTAGAGTGATAAATTAACAATCTTTTTCAACTCCGAACTCCCAACTCCGGACTCCGAACTCCGAACTCCTAACTTCTACGGACGTTGAATTATCGTTTCTAGTACTCGACGCTTAGCTTTGGGGTCAATGCCAATTAAGCGTACATATTCTCCTTGGTATTCGCCAAGGAGTCCTTCTACAGTTGCGATCGCTTCTCTTTCTGAGGAGGCTTGAATTTGGCCTGTACTCGTCCAAGAACCTGTACGGAAGCGTCTTTGGTCTACGTGTTCGACGCTAATTTTATATCCCCCAGCCAACAATTGTCTTAGCTGGTCTACTACTTCAGAATTTAAACGAGTGCTGGTAGCTGTTGTGGTTTTGGAAGACCCGCTACTGCTGCTAGAAAATGATGATGACGATTTCTGACTACCACTACCAGAGGAAGCTGCTTGACCGTTGGGACGTTGAATAATACTTTCTAACACCCGCCGCTTGGCTTTGGTGTCAATGCCAATTAGACGCACATATTCGCCTTCATGGTTGTCTATACACTCTTCTACGGCTGAAATCACTGCATTTGCCGAGGTTGCTTCAATTGGCTTGCAGCTACTCCAAGAACCAGTACGGAAGCGGCGCTCATCTACGTGTTCGGTGCCAATTTTATAACCGCCAGCCAATAGTTGCCGGATTTGATCTACAGTTTCATTACTAATTTTGCCGCTGCCAGAGCCGTTGCCATTACTATGGTGATTGCTGCTGTAATTGCTGCTGTAGCTGCCATTGCTAGAACTAGCAGGAGCTTTAAAGGTGGTAGCTGGTTTGGCTTCGCCATCGGGACGTTGGATGATGGTTTCTAATACCCGGCGTCTACCTTTATCAATGCCGAATAGGCGCACGTATTCGCCGCTGTGGTCTCTCAGACAGCTTTCCAAAGAAGCGATCGCTTCATTTAAAGATCTCGGTTCGATTGGCTGGCAGCTAGTCCAAGAACCCGTGCGGAACCGTCTTTGGTCTACATGCTCCGTGCCAATTTTATATCCTTGCTGTAATAAATAGCGCAACTGCTCTATTGTTTGGGCACCCAAGCTATTACTCGCCACGTCATTACTCCTTTCCAACTCTAAAACAGTAATACCATTACCTGTATAAGATTTAGCAATTTCATCCCGAATCGGCGCAATACATTTTATATCCTCAGCACAGAGATAACCAGCTCGTAGTGCCTGATTAATCCCAACCACATGATGAGCGAATTCCTTATCCCGATCTTGTACGTCTGGCAAGCGGTCAGCTTGCTGTTGGGTGGTAATTATTGCTCCTGAAGGTATATACTTTCCTGCGGGAATTTCTACGTCTTGAATCAAAGCGTGCATCATCACGATGCAACCTGCACCTACTCTGGCATTAAACACTGTGGAGCGAAAGCCAATGAAGGAATTGTCTCCAACATAAGCTGGCCCATGAATTAGAGCCATGTGGGTAATGCAAGCATTTTTGCCTATCCACACCGAGTATTTGTCTTGGTCGTCGCCAACTACTCGACCTTGCTCTAACCCATGAATCACAACGCCATCTTGGATATTAGTGTTTTCGCCAAGATAAAAAGGTGTGCCTTCATCCGCTCTAATCGTAGTCCCCGGAGCAACGATTACATTTGCACCTATACGTACATCTCCAATCAAATTGGAAAATTTGTGTACAAAGGCAGTTTCATGGATGTCGGGTTCGGCTAAATTCCTTGACCACGGGGTTGGGGGTGCCGCCGTGCTGCGGACTACCATTGCGAGATTCCTCCTCTGTTGTCATTTGTCATTTGTCTTTTGTCATTTGTCAGTTGTCGTTTGTCCTTTGTCTTTTGTCAGTTGCCGTTTGTTATTCACTAATGACTAATGACCAATGACCAATGACTAATGACTATCTATATTGATCTTTTTTGCTGTAAATTAGGCGATCTGCAACGTGAATAGTGTCTATAATCGCCACCACTGCTGCATCTAACGGACGCTTTTCATTGCCATCAATTTGACGAGCGGCACTGCCACGAGTGACAAGTACCCACTCATCTACTCCTGCTCCTACAGTATCTGCTGCTACTTCATACTGTGGCAAGATATTTCCGTCTTCATCCACTAATTGTAATAACAGTAGTTTTACACCTCTAAGACTTGGGTCTTTTTGGGTGCTAACTACTGTGCCGCGAACTTTGGCAACTTGCATTACAAATTACGGTCTTCTACCAAAAGGACGAATCGCATTCACATTTTCCCGGAATTGCTCTACGTCTTCTGTATAACGAATTGGAAGGACGTATTCTAAGTTTTCGTGGGGACGAGCAATGATATGGGTAGACAGTACTTGTCCGCCGTTGACTCGCTTGACAGATTCAACTCCTGCGGCCACAGAAGCTTGAACTTCCGATACGTCTCCGCGCACAATTACTGTTACGCGACCACTACCAATTTTTTCGTAACCCACTAGAGTTACGCGAGCTGCTTTCACCATCGCATCAGCAGCTTCCACTACTGCTGGAAAGCCCAGCGTTTCAACCATTCCTACTGCGATCGACATTAGTTTTAATCCCTATTTAAAGTTTTAGCCCTGGACACACTTAGATATGCTCAAAAAAGCGAGAAAAATGCTAATTACTTTGTGTTAAACACCTTTTAGGTACGGAACTGTTCCACAGCCTCTGTGTAACGTATCGGCAAGACATACTCTAGGTTTTCGTGAGGACGAGCGATAATATGTGTGGATAAAACTTCACCACCATTAACTCTTCTCGCCGCTTCCACGCCAGCAGCCACGGAGGCTTGAACTTCCGATACATCTCCCCTAACTATCACGGTGACGCGAGCGCTACCAATTTTCTCGTATCCTACTAAAGTGACACGGGCTGCTTTCACCATCGCATCCGCAGCTTCCACGACTGCTGGAAAGCCCTTCGTTTCAATCATTCCAACTGCAATTGGCATCGCAGAACTCCTACAAAATTAATCCGATCGGTACTGTTATTTGAAATTTTTGACGGGGAGAGCTTGATCTTAAGAGCTAAGAAAACACTTCCAAATTAAGCATAGGAAAGCTTGGCGTCCCTGGCAATATAAATCACTATAATAGTTTATGATAAAAAAGTTTTAAAAAACTTAACAAAAATTTATCTGTCTCCACAAGCAATTAAAGTTCACTGATTCCTAGAGCAGCCACTTATGCTTTATAATTTTTTTATCACATTTACAAAACAAGATTCATAGCCAAGGCTAATCTGATGTGTGAAGGAAATAGCAGTGGCTGTATCTTATGCTATCTCTATATTTCCCCAATTTTTGCTACATCTACAATGACTAGGTAAAAAACATATAATTTTTTCAAATATATCGTATAAATTACTCTGGTCAAAGTAGAAATACAAATCTAAAAACTAAGGATGGTGTTAAGGGAAGCAAATACTTTTGCTTATATGAAGTTATATGTTAGGAAAGTTTAATAAGGTAAAATTAAGGAAAAATACTCCGAAGTTTTATTTGAAACAATATTAAACAAACATAGGAGTTTTGGCAAATCAATTTTATAAAATTCAATATTTTTCTGAAAGCTTTTTTAAAATTCAGGTCAAGTCGTCAAGGGAAATTTAAATGAGTCAATTTTTATTTTTAACGAGTTGGTTTGTGCCTTTATATAGCTTATTTGGTGCAATTTTGACCTTGCCTTGGGGGTTGGGAATAATTCGGCGCACAGGGCCAAGACCCGCGGCATACTTCAACTTGTTGACGACCCTTTTGGCTTTTGTCCATAGCTTGTTTGTATTTAAAGATATTTGGGATAAAGAACCAGTAAATTTGTTGGTTAGCTGGTTCAAAGCTGCGGATTTAGACTTATCCTTTGCCTTGGAACTCTCACCAGTGAGTATTGGGGCAACAGTTTTAATTACAGGCATAAGCTTACTGGCACAAGTTTATGCCTTGGGTTACATGGAAAAAGACTGGTCGTTAGCACGTTTTTTTGCGCTGCTGGGATTTTTTGAAGCAGCACTTAGCGGTCTAGCAATCAGCGATTCTTTGTTTTTGAGCTATGCTCTTTTGGAAGTCCTGACACTTTCGACTTATTTGCTCGTGGGATTCTGGTACGCTCAACCGTTAGTAGTGACCGCTGCGCGAGATGCGTTTTTAACTAAACGGGTGGGAGACTTGTTACTGCTGATGGCTGTAGTCACGCTTTCCACCTTGGCTGGGAGTTTGAACTTTTCCGATTTATATGAGTGGGCGCAAACAGCTAATTTAAGTCCAGTCACATCAACATTATTAGGGCTGGCGTTAATTGCCGGGCCTGCGGGTAAATGCGCCCAGTTTCCACTGCACCTGTGGTTAGATGAGGCAATGGAAGGGCCAAACCCCGCCTCAGTAATGCGAAATTCCTTGGTAGTAGCTGGTGGTGCTTATTTACTATTTAAACTGCAACCATTGTTAGCCCTGTCACCAGTTGCCCTGAATGCTTTAGTCATTATGGGTACGGTGACGGCAATTGGCGCAACATTAGTATCCATAGCTCAAATCGACATTAAGCGAGCCTTATCTCATTCAACCAGTGCATACATGGGGTTAGCGTTTTTGGCAGTAGGCTTGCAGCAAGGTGGTGTCGCCTTGATGTTGCTCTTAACCCATGCGATCGCTAAAGCATTATTATTTATGAGTTCTGGTTCGGTAATCTTAACTACCCAAAGCCAAGACTTGACAGAAATGGGCGGTTTATGGTCGAGGATGCCTGCTACCACTACTGCTTTCGTAGTTGGTTCCGCAGGAATGGTTACGCTTCTACCGCTGGGAAGTTTTTGGGCAATGTTAGCGTGGGCTGACGGTTTTGTGACTATTAGCCCTTGGGTGATTGGAGTTTTATTGGTAGTCAATGGTTTGACAGCATTGAACTTGACCAGAGTATTTCGATTAGTCTTTTGGGGTAAACCCCAACCGAAGACCCGCCGGACTCCAGAAGTTGGTTGGTCGATGGCATTGCCAATGGTAACTTTAACAATATTGACCTTGCTTGTTCCTTTGATGCTACAGCAATGGTATCTGCTACCCGATTGGGAAAGTATCAATTGGTATGTAGCATTAGCCTTATTTGCTTCTACTGGAATAGGAGTAGGTGTAGGTTCTACAATTTATCTCCACAAAGCTTGGTCGAGATCGAGAATTTTGGCATGGAGATTTCTCCAAGATTTGTTGGGTTATGACTTTTACATCGATCAAGTTTATCGAACAACCGTCGTGAGTGCAGTAGCACTGCTATCGAAGATTTCTGCTTGGAGCGATCGCTATTTGGTTGACGGTATAGTGAATTTAGTTGGGTTTGTCACAATTTTCGGCGGCCAAAGTTTGAAGTACAGCATTTCCGGACAATCCCAAGGTTATATGTTGACCATCCTAGCAGTCGTCAGCATCTTGGGCTTTTTCATCAGCTGGTCATTGGGTTTATTAGACAAATTGCCTTTTTAGCAGTGGTGAGTACAGACGCGATAAATCGCGTCTGTACAAGAGTTATTCTCCTTCATCCCCTCATCCCCCATCCCTTTACCTGAAGTCTATGCTTAGTGCTTTAATTCTAGTGCCTTTGATTGGCGCAGCTTTAATTGGTTTTTGGCCCTCTGGCATTAGTGGCAAACTCGCCCGTGGGGTAGCTTTGGTATTTGCAATTGTCGCTTTCTTGTTGACAGTTGTATTAACAATTCAGTTCCGTCCTGGGGAAGTGGGTCAACAATTTGCCGAGTCTGTTCCTTGGATTGATGTCTTAGGCTTGAACTATAACCTGGGAGTAGATGGTTTATCTTTGCTATTGCTGCTTTTGAATGGACTGTTGACTTCCATTGCCATCTACAGTAGCGATGAATCCCTTGCGCGACCGAAATTGTACTACTCTTTGATACTACTGTTAAGCGTTGGCGTAACAGGAGCTTTCTTAGCACAGGATTTACTGCTATTTTTCCTGTTTTACGAATTGGAGTTGATTCCCCTGTATCTGCTGATAGCTATTTGGGGCGGTGCAAGACGGGGTTATGCTGCAACAAAATTTCTGATTTATACTGCCGTTTCGGGAATCCTAATTTTAGCAAGTTTCTTAGGAATGGTTTGGCTGAGTGGTTCGTCTAGCTTTGCACTAGCAACCTTGAACCCCAAGACTCTACCTTTAGCAACACAAATTTTACTGCTAGTGGGTATTTTGGTAGGTTTTGGAATTAAAATTCCCTTAGTTCCCTTCCATACTTGGTTGCCAGATGCTCACGTTGAAGCTTCCACACCGATTTCCGTGCTGTTGGCTGGTGTACTGTTGAAGTTGGGAACTTACGGCTTACTGCGATTTGGTATGAACTTGTTACCACAAGCTTGGAGTTATGTTGCTCCTTGGTTAGCAATTTGGGCAGCAGTAAGTGTATTGTATGGTTCATCCTGTGCGATCGCCCAAACAGATATGAAAAAAATGGTGGCGTACAGTTCCATTGGACACATGGGCTACGTCCTGATAGCAGCAGCTGCGGCTACACCTTTAAGTGTTTTGGGTGCTGTCATGCAAATGATTAGCCACGGCTTGATTTCGGCAATGATGTTTTTACTGGTAGGCGTTGTATATAAAAAAGCCGGCAGCCGCGATTTAGAAATCATCAGAGGACTGCTGAACCCAGAACGCGGTATGCCAGTAATCGGTAGCTTGATGATTGTCGGAGTGATGGCCAGCGCAGGTATACCTGGAATGTTAGGGTTTATTTCCGAATTCATCATTTATCGGGGTAGTTTTGCAGTTTTCCCAGTACAAACTCTGCTGTGCATGATTGGTACAGGGTTAACAGCAGTTTACTTCCTGTTACTTATGAACCGCGCCTTTTTTGGCCGCTTGTCTGCACCTGTTGTTAACTTACCACGCGTGTATTGGAGCGATCGGATGCCAGCTGCAATTTTAGCTTTGCTAATTGTGATTTTTGGCATCCAACCGGGTTGGTTAGCACGCTGGACTGAACCAACAATTACAGCAATGATCGATACCCAAAACGTAGTAGTAGTCTCTTTGGATAAGAGAATAGGTAGTGGGGAGTAGGGACTAGAGACTGGTGAATAGTATTCCAAATAATACCCAGTACCCAATCCTCAATTCCCAATCCCTATAATTTATGGAGAACTAGCAATGGTAACTATTAGAAATAAATCCAGCAACGAACCTTTACCTGAGTTTATTGAACGCTTGCAAACAGGAGGAGCATTACTCAGCGATACTCCACAAAATGTTGTGGAAGTAGTTGGTATTCTCAAAAGCTATGGCGTAGTTTTAGATGCCTATTCAATAAATCTGATTTACATTGCCGAGCATCAATTTTTAGTATTTTTCCCATTTTTTAAATACTTTAATGGAGAAATATCTTTTCAGAAATTACTGCGTCACTGGTGGCACGATCGCATTAATTTTGAATATGCCGAGTATTGCATGAAATCCATGATGTGGCACGGCGGCGGCGGCTTAGATGAATATTTAGATACAAAAGAATTTCAAGAAAGAGCGCAAGCTGTAATTACAGCTAAATTTAAAAATAATCCAATAATTTTAGGCATCAATCAACTGTTTCCAGATTTTTTAACCGAACAGTTACGCGTTTCTGCTTACTACAGTGGTTTAGGTCAATTTTGGCGAGTCATGGCTGACATTTTTTTGAGCTTATCTGACCTTTACGACAAAGGCAAAATCAAATCGATTCCCCAAGTTGTAGACCACATTAAAGCCGGGTTAGTGGAAAGTGCAGCCAAGCCAATTACCTACAGCGTCAAAATAAAGGGAAAACTCTATGACATCATTCCCAAAGACGTTGGTTTAACCTTCTTAGCAGACACAGCAATACCTTATGTAGAGGCTGTTTTCTTTAGAGGAACACCTTTCCACGGTACTGTTTCATATAACGCTCAAGCTTATCAAATCTCACCAGATCAAAGTCGATTCCAATATGGCGCATTGTACGCCGATCCTTTACCCATCGGCGGCGCAGGTATTCCTCCCACCTTGTTGATGCAAGATATGCGTCATTATTTGCCAGAATACTTGCATGAAATTTATCGTGGCAGCCTCCGGGGTGAAGATGATTTGCGAGTGCAAATTTGTATGACTTTCCAAAAATCGATGTTTTGCGTGACCACAGCCGCGATTTTAGGACTGGCGCCTTATCCTATAGATACTAAAGATCCATCCGAGGAAAAAGCGAATCGAGTTTATTTCGCAAAGTGGATGAGTCGCTTAGAAACTTCCCAGTTGCTAGAGGTCAATAAATAGTTGACTTTTAGTCAAAATCATGCATCTGGCTCAATGCCTAGAGAGCGCAATTGAGCAATTAGAATCTCATTTCGTTGGCGTTCTTGTTCTGCTCTTTCATCCCCAGTCAACAACAAATTACCTTGCAAATCCCACCAACGTAACCACGGCAATTCCATATTTTGGTAAACTCCATGCCAGATACCTAGCTCAACGCCTAAAGGATGTATGAGATAATGTCCCCGTTCGTTTGTTGGTAATGGCTGATACTTGCCCTCAATTAAGTGATACACTTCTACGCTGGCTTTATCCACTTCATAAATGCCATAAAACGGAGGACGAATTACTTGCTCATAAATCCAAAATTTGCCTTTCCAAGGTGTTTGATCTCGCTCTTCACTCCCATCACCAGAGACAAATTCTAAGGCAATTAATGGGGCAATAAATTCTCGCCATATTACATAAGACCTGCGGATTTGTCCATCAAGTAAGGGCGGGACATTGGCGACATAGAACCAGTCTGGTGCGACTGCACCTTTTTCTGGGGGGTCAGTCATCCGCCAGTAGATGCCACAATCTTGACCAATACAATATTGCCCATCAGGGTGAAGTTTTTGTAATATCGGTTGAATCGAGTCGGTAATGAGAATGCTTTGGGGATGTTCCTGGAAGTTTTTTACAAATGTGCCATCGGACTCTGGTAGCTGCGTGTGGTCTGGGAAAGGGGTGAGGTCAGTGGCATTGATGGCAGAGGTCATAAAGTTACCTTTGCACTAGCTAAAGGTTGTTTTTAGTTTAGCAATAGAGAGAAAAAAGCGTAGGCGTAGCCCGTCGTAGACATCGCACCAGTTGTTCCAAGCTAGGCTCAAGTTATTAAGGCTCTGTTGTGTGAGAATTAATCTAAGCATTTTGGGAGTTGCAAAGATGGCTTGGGTAGCTGGCGATCGCTTGCAAGGTGGAAAATACACTATTGAGAGAGAGTTGGGAAGAGGACGCTTTGGCATCACCTATTTGGTAAGTAATAGGAATGGCGATCGCTTTGTCATTAAAACCTTAAATGATGACTTGCTAAATTCCCTTAGTCAATTGGAGCGCGAACGGCTAAAGACAATGTTTTTGCGGGAGGCTTTAAAGCTTCAAAAGTGTAAGCATAAGTATATTGTGGAGGTCTTAGACTCCTTTGAGGAAGCAAACTGTTTGTGTTTGGTAATGGAGTATGTAAATGAAGTGAGTTTGGCTGACCTGCGTCCACCAACACTTTCAGAACCAGATGCACTACGTTACATTCAACAAATTGGAGAAGCACTGATAGTTGTACATGAAAATGAACTGATTCATCGGGATGTGCATCCAGGAAATATATTGTTGCGGAATCGAGAGGGACAGCTAGAAGCGGTGCTAATCGATTTTGGTTTAGCTTTAGACTTTGACCATATTTTAACCACAAGCCGAACTAAGGAAACTTCTGATGGATTTACGCCCCCTGAACTTTACGCTAGAGGTACTATAACTCGTGCGTATAGCGATATTTATTCACTAGCAGCTACTCTGTATAAACTTCTGACAGGAAGAACACCTGTTGATGCAGTAAAGCGCAAAGTGGACGGCGAGCATTTAGTATCTCCAAAAGAATGGAATCCTCAGATTAGCGAAGGCACTAACCGTGCAATTTTAAAAGGTATGCAGCTAGATGCTAAACAGCGTCCTCAATCAATGCGGGAATGGCTTGATTTATTGGGATTAACTGCGGAAACTCCTCAGCCTGTGCCAACTGTATCCTCGAATACTAACTCGAACTGGGATAAAAAAATTCAGTTTTGGACTGTGGTGATAGCTGCGATCGGAGTTTTTATAGCCTTACTTGCAGCCATACCTTCTTGGATTCCTTTTATCAAACCTTCTCCGTCTTCCAGTCCACCATCACTGTCGCCCAGTCCCTCATCTAGCAAAACACCGTAGATTTAGGTAAACTTTCATCAGGGTGTTGATATTAAAGTAATAATTTTGACTCATACCCAATTATCTAAAGAGATTGTTTTATATATTGTTGAGCGTGCCTTAATTACGAATTACGAATTATTTAGAGGTATTCATGCCTTGGATAGCAGGACAACAATTGCAAGGTGGCAAATATGTAATTGATAAAGTCCTGGGGCAGGGGGGATTCGGGATTACTTATAAGGCTTTGCATGTTGACCTAAACCAGACAGTTGTCATCAAGACACCCAATGAATATCTCAGCCATGACCCAGAATATGAAAGGTATATAGAGAGATTTATCCAAGAAGGCCGCACGCTGGCACGCTTGTCTCAAGACCCACATCCTCACATTGTGGGAGTAATTGACCTGTTTAAAGAAGGTGCAACCCACTGTTTGGTGATGGATTTTGTCCCAGGAGAAAATTTATTTGAGATATTGAGACGCAGGGGAGCTTTACCAGAAGCAGAGATTATACCCTGTATCCGCCAGATCGGGGAAGCTTTGATGGTGGTACATCAAGCAGGTCTAGTACACAGAGATGCTCACCCCGGTAACATCATGCTGCGGAGTAATGGCAAAGCGGTTTTGATTGACTTTGGTATTGCTAAGGAACTTTTGCCTAAAACTTTGAGTTCAACAGGCAATGCGGGTAATCATGGGTTTGCACCCTATGAGCAGATGAGTGGGGGGAGTCGAGAGCCAACTGTTGATGTTTATTGTTTGGCAGCTACACTTTATTATGCAGTGACAGGTCAAAACCCCACAACTTCTTTGGCTCGTAAGCTTCATGATGTTCCTCTAACTCCACCCAAACAAATTATTTCAGGCATTAGTGAGCGATTAAATCAAGCAATTCTCAAGGGTATGGCGCTGGAGGCAAAAGACCGTCCCCAATCAATGCAGGCATGGTTGAATATGCTAGAAGCACCAAAAGCAACGCCTCCACCATCTGTTGCTCCAGTCCATAAAAAAGAAGTTGTTCGTTCCAAAGCCAAGCTATTAGAGCCAATTCCAAGTAAACCAAGTACTAAATCATCTAGAATTATTCCCTGGGGCTGGTTGATTGGTGTATTGTTAAGCTACCTATTGATAGGCTACTTGTTAGCAGCGTCTAACGCTCCGTACATAATTTGGGCTGTGGCTTGGGCTGTGGCTGTGGTTTGGGCTGTGGCTGTGGCTGGGGCTGGGGCTGGGGCTGGGGCTGGGGCTTGGGCTGTACCTTGGGCTGTACCTTGGGCTGTGGCTGTGGCTGGGGCTGGGGCTTGGGCTGTGGCTGTGGCTGTGGCTGGAGCTGTGGCTTGGGCTGGGGCTGGAGATAAATTACTAGAATCTTTTAGCAAATTTTATACTTTTTTAATTTTAGCTAGCACTTCTAGTCTAGGCTTGGGTTTGGGATGGTTAACACATAGAATTTTTAATACAGGTTCATAGCTTACTTAAGCTCTAGAAGCCAAATGACAAAAGATTTTGTAGCTGTTGTATCGGGTGGAAAAGCAATGTCCAAATAAAAAGCCGCGTCTACGCACCTTTGACCTGATACCAAAATATTAAATTTCCGGCTCAATACCAAGTGCTAGTTTTAAAAGCGTTGTTATGAAACATAAGCTAAATAAATAAACTGATATCTACATTAAAATAATTTGCCAACGCTTCTGCTTGAGTTTTACTAATGGTACCGCCATTAACAATTTGCAAGGCAATTTCCAATGAACCAATTACCTCAGCTAATGCTTCGGTTGTAGTATCGCGTGCGTCCATTAGATGCACTAACATCGAATTGGGTGTACCTTGGAGAATTGGGTAATGGATTTCTTCAAACTGCTCAATTAAAGTCACCAACAGTTGCAACAGCATTTCTTCTTCTGGTGTACGATTGGGACGATGTTCTAAGGTTAATGCGAGTGCGATCGCTTCTTCATTTTCTGCATCCGTAGTAATGATTTTTGGCTGATACTCGGCTAGCAATTTACCATAAGATTCTGAATTAAAAGTACGGGTCATTTTTCCATTTATCCTTATCATATTCAGCGTGAGTCAGGACATATTTAATATAGATTCTTTGAGTTTCGTAAATAATATCAGCAATCAAACGGTAATTGTTTCCTTTAATATTAAACACAGTGAAATTACCAACTGCTTCTGCTTTTGGATAAATAGCCTGAACTTCAAGCAGATTTTTCCATTCAGCTTTAGTTGCTACCCTATACCAATCATAAAGTGCTTCCCTTGCATCTGTATGTGCCTCACAAAATTCTCGTAGAATTCTGCGACTAATAACGTGCATTTAAATTTACTCTGATTACAATTCTTAAATTTTCTCTCAAATTCAGGCTTTTATAAAGCTGCCACGTAACCAAGAATCTCCCGATTGTAAATCGGGAGAGTGTCAAAAAACCTAAATGTATTGTCTCTATCAAGCAACAACCTCTTGCTTAGGCTTCCGCGCCGGACGCTTGCGATCGCTGCGACGAACGCCCCCTGCCATTTTGTACTCATCGCTATTCTTGCCATACTTTGCAGCTACGCTGACTAACACATGTTCTGTTAATTCCATCAGCGACTTTTCGGCTAATTCAAAGGCTCCCTGAGTTAGATCCACCGTGGATAGGGTGGAGTTATGAGCTTCCAACTTGTCCTGTGTGTTTTTGATGGCGGCGGCAAAGGTGTCAATAGTGACTCCATTACCTAAATCTAAGGTGGGACTAATCGATTTCAAAGCGGCAATCCGACGTTGTGCTTTATCAAGTACTTTAGACCCACGTTTTGGACGTGACATAAATAACTTTCCTTTTGTTAATCGTGCATTAGGATAAGAACTGGCTTCTATCCTTGTCTTTACACCATTAGGATAAACAAAATTGTAGCGATCAGCACCCGCAATATTCAGTATTATATAAAATATTTAATACGAGCTATATTCTATGATTGCGTAAATTTGCTGGGGGTATCCAAATTCAATAAACGACTACCCGAATTCAACAAACGACTACCCAAATTCAACAAACGATCGCCCAAATTCAACAAACGATCGCCCAAATTCAACAAACGCTCGCCCGAATTCAATAAACGCTCGCCCGAATTCAATAAACGACTGCCCGAATTCAATAAACGACTGCCCGAATTCAATAAACGACTGCCCGAATTCAATAAATGACTGCCCGAATTCAATAAATGACTGCCCGAATTCAACAAACGACTGCCCGAATTCAATAAACGATCGCCCTGATTCCTCATGCTTAATCTATGTAAAAATACATAATAAATTGTATTTATAATTATAAGTATGCAACTTATTGTACAGATATCAGAAAGGCGATCGCCCTCATGCAAGAGTCTGCGTAGGCGTAGCCCGTCGTAGACATCGCCTTCTTTTAACCCCAAAATCGGAGTCAAATATTATCATGGCACAATGATTAAGTTTTCTTTTTCTTGTCTAGCGCTTCCTGAATAGCATCTCTACAGAATTGTGCAGGGTCTTCTTGTGCTTTCACCTCTTCCTTCATCCGTTCTGATACCCGAAAGCTGAGATTTGCTATCAACGGTTCTTCTCTGTCAGTTTTAATAGGCTCAAAATTTTGTGGATTACCCTTAGGGTTAGGCATTGTTGAGAGATGTAAATAAGGCTTGATACTTATGCGTGCAAAACAATAGAGTTTTAAATCGGTAGGTACGTAAGCCTGGAAAACTTGTTACCTACCGATACCACTTTTGAAAATGGTAATTCTATGTTTACACGTTCAGAACTTGAAATCAAAACCATTGCTGAACTACGCTTGCTCTGCCAACGTTATGGATTACAACCGACTGGTAAATCAGTGCAGAAGGTAAGCTATATTACATCATTGATTGCATTTCCAGCGATCGCACTTAACCAGCTACAAGAAGGGAAAGGATTACGAAGATTATCGTTTGGTAGCTTTCAGTGCATCGGCGCGGCACTAGATGAAATGAATTCTCCGACCGCCGAACAAGCAGCATTAATCAAGGCAAGCTTAGAAGGCAAACATCTAAGCGCACCTAGTCGCTGGCAGCAGGAGAAACTGCTTAACCTGTACAAGGCTAAACTGCTGCTAGAGCAAGTTATGGATTTGCTAGCAGACTAATTTTTTTGCTAGCCTCGATAATCCTTGTGTCAGTCCTCTTCTTAGGGGACTTTTTTAGTAGCTATTGCCAAATACTTAAACTTCCGGTTCAATGCCTAGAGAGCGCAATTGTGCAGTCAAGCGATCGGCTCTTTCATCACCAGTCAACAACAGATTACCTTGTAAATCCCACCAACGCAACCAAGGTAATTCCACGTTTTGATAAACTCCTTGCCAAATACCTAACTCAACTCCCAACCGCGTAATCGGATAATGTCCCCGTTCATTTGCTGTTAATAACTGATATTGTCCACCAATTAATTTATAAACTTCTACATTGGCTTTCTTCACTTCATAAATGCCATAAAAAGCTGGATGAATTACTTGCTCATAAATCCAAAATTTTCCCTGCCGCGGAGTTTTGTCTCGTTCTTCACTACCATCACCAGAAACAAATTCTAAGGCAATTAATGGGGCAATAAATTCTCGCCACAATATATAAGACCTCCGCGTTTCTCCATCGAACAAGGGCGGTACATTTCCTACATAAAACCAATCTGGTGTTTCTGCTCCTTTTTCTGGCTGATCTGTCAGGCGCCAGTAAATACCTAAGTTCTGACCGATACAATATTGACCATTAGGATGTAATTGTTTGAGGACAGGTGTAATAGAGTCAGTAAGTAAGATGCTTTGGGGATGCTCTTGCCAAGTAGCATTGGACTTTGGTAGCTGCGTATGGTCGGGGAAAGGAGTCAGGTCTGCGGATGAGTCAGTTGCAAAAGCCATAAAATACCTCGCGCAGGAATGACATCTGTTGTTGATTTTAGCAAGCACAAAGCCAAAGAAAAATTTGAAAAAACTAACTCCTTTAGGCAATTCCAAAAATTAAATTATCCACAAGCATCTCAATTTTTCAAAACACAAAAATGAAATAACTCTCAATAAGCCCTTTGCGTAAACCTCTGCGTGACTTTGCGTTTAAAAATTCAAATCAAAGTACGCGCAGTAAGCTAGGAATGCTTTCTACCGCTTCCAGACTTTCAATTTCTGCCAAAGCTTGCCGAAAGTTCCCTTCCCGCACATCATGGGTAACAACTACAATCTCTGCTAATTCGCCTTGAAACCCAGTTTGAACGATTGACTCCAAGCTAACCCCGTAGTTACCAAAGCAAGTACCCAATTTACCGATAACTCCAGGCTGGTCATTGGTGAGGAAACGAGCATAAAACCGAGTTATCAATTCTGCCATCGGTGCGATTTCGCTGTATTCGTGATGTCCGCAAGCTAATAATGGATTGAGCAAAGGGATTTCCGATTGATGTAATTCGTTAGTGCTGACTCTTTGCGATTTGAAACTAGCAGTTAAATTTAAAATATCCGAGGTTACCGCGCTTGCAGTTGCACCAGCACCAGCACCAGGGCCGAAAAACATTACCTGTCCAATGGGTTCTCCTTCCACAAGAATGGCATTATAAACGCCATTGATGCTAGCCAAAGGATGTGCTTTTGGCACTAAAGTTGGATGAACTCTCACTGACAGAGGAGATAGGGCAAATTTCCCCGCGTCCTCCTCTGGAGGTGTAATTCTATTGGCGATCGCTAATAATTTAATTACAAATCCCAATTTTTCGGCGTAGGCAATATCTGTTTTGCTGACTTGCCGAATTCCCTCAGTATATACATCTTTGAGGTTGATACGTCCACCAAAACCCAAAGATGCCAGGATGGCAATCTTATCAGCTGCATCTAAGCCATCAACATCAGCTGTGGGGTCAGCTTCAGCATAACCCAAGCGTTGGGCATCAGCTAAAACATCGCTGAAGTTGCTGCCTTCTGTTTGCATCCGTGTGAGGATGTAGTTGGTTGTGCCGTTAACTATGCCAGTTACAGCTTGAATGCGGTTAACACTTAAGGACTGCTTTAGAGGTTGAATTACCGGAATTCCACCACCCACAGCGGCTTCTAACATCACGTATACGCCAGCTTGATTGGCTGTAGTGAAAATTTCTGCACCATAGCGGGCGATTACTGCTTTATTGGCAGTGACTACATGTTTGCCATTATTTAAAGCTTTGAGGATTAGCGATCGCGCTGGTTCTAGTCCGCCCATGACTTCAACTATTATATCCACCGCTGGATCGTTGACAATGGCTTCTAAATCTGTGGTTACTACATCCGCAGGCAATTCTACTGCACGGGGTTTATCTAGCGATCGTACTCCCACCCGGTATATTTCTATTTCTTGCAACAACGGGTGACGCCCAGTTTTATCTTGCAACAACTGTACTGTACCCGTCCCGACGGTTCCTAATCCCAGTATTCCTAGTTTCACACCCACAACTTTTGCACCCAATTCTACCAATAAAAATTGTAGGTAGAGCGTTTGCCCTACCTACTGATTATCCTTCTTCGTTTGTCATTTGTGTTTTGTCATTTGTCAGTTGTCCATTGTCATTTGTCTTTTGTCCATTGTCCTCTCTTACAAAGTTCCGATGCCTTCGGCGGGCTGCGCCAACGGAGGTAACCTCCGCTCACACTTTGCGCTTTGTCTTTTGTCAGTTGTCCTTTGTTATTCACTAATGACTAACGACCAATGACTAATGACCAATGACTAATGACCAATGACTAATGACAACTTAGTAAGTTTCTACGTGCCAGCGACCAGCTTTCTTGAGTTGCTTCTGGTAATCACTCCACACGATGTCTTCTTTAGCAGCAGCGGCACTTAAAGCTGCATCAATACCTTCTTCCATACCCCGCAAACCGCAGATGTAGGTGTGGGTTTTTTCATTTTTAATCAATTGCCACAATTCATCAGCATGTTCGGCTACGCGGTCTTGGATGTACATTCTACCGCCTTGGGGATTTTTCTGTTCCCGGCTGATGGCATTAGTGAGGCGGAAGTTATTAGGATATTTTTGTTGGATTTCTTCCAACTCTTCCTTATATAATAAGTTTGGAGTTGTAGGAACGCCGAATATTAACCAAGAGAATCCTTTAAATTGGTATTCTGGGTTAGCTGCTCTTTCCGCATCTTTAAATTGACGCCACAAATAAGCCCGCATCGGTGCAATACCTGTTCCGGTTGCCATCATAATAACGTTGGCTTCGGGGTCATCGGGTAACAGCATTTCTTTACCGACAGGCCCTGTAATTTTCACTTCATCCCCAGGTTTGAGGAAACACAAGTGGGTAGAGCAGACACCGTAGACTGTTTCGCCAGTTTCGGGGTGCTTGTATTCTAACTGGCGGACGCACAGCGATACCGTCTTATCGTCTACATCATCGCCATGACGAGTTGAGGCGATAGAATACAGTCTGAGTTTTTCTGGCTTGCCGTTCTTGTCCAATCCTGGTGGGATAATCCCAATACTTTGACCTTCGATGTACTTCAAATTACTACCAGACAGGTCAAACTTGATGTGTTGAACAATACCAATTCCGCCTTCCTTGACTAACGGCTCGTTAGATATTACCTTGCCAATAAACGGAGCATTGGGACGGTAAGTGTTAACAGGAACGTCACCGTGGTCTTTTTTGGCTTTCGCTTGAGTCATGGTGTTGCCTTTCTTGTCCTTGTTCTTTAGCTGTTCTTCAGCTTTAACTTCAGTCTTACTATTCACAGGTGTGGCTTTACCATTAACTTGCCCTAAAGCAGCTACGGGCTGAATGCTAACAATAGTGCCGCCTAGACGAGTGATACGTCGCATTTCTTGATTCATGCGGTTGTAAGGCACTCTGATGAACACACTGCCACTTTTACGAATCGGGTAGTTCGTTTGATCGGTTTCTTCGCTCTGACGCAGACCTACCACTTCATAGAGGAAGACGCGGCTACCTAATTGTGTGTTGGCAGCACCCTCAACAGCACCTCGATTGTTCATTCGTTCTACCACTCCGATATTTACTTAACCGTTTTTCAAAAAAAAACTATTCCCCACCTTGCCAGCTTTAGTTTACCGGATTTTCGTTTCACAAAACTGGCTTTCTAGAAAAACGGCATCATTTAGCGATGCCTTGCTAAGTACACTCACCGAAGACATGCAGGCATAGTAAAAAACACACCTGTTCACCTTCTAAGGTAAAGGATAAGTCTTTTGGAGAATGTTAATAATGAATCAATTTAATCTTTTCTTCGTTAACTACCACCGATACTTTTTTGCTAACTTTTGTCTACAAATAATAATACTGCACGAAACAAGGCGTATCAATCGATGCACTTAATAGCATCTTATCCTTGGCCTTACTTGGCCAAATCTACTACTCTCATTAAATATTCTTAGCTATATTTATTACTTGCTCATGTCTAACTACATGACTAGTACAACTTGAGCTAGGAACATAATGGCACAGAGAACTGCGATTTAAGCAACTATAATCAGTTTTACTTGATGTGAAAAATCTGTCAACCTCTATCAGTAGCTTGCTATTACAATTTGTAATTTTACTTTTGGCTCTCAAATAAGAATCGAATTACTGCTAATCCCTCAGTTTTCTGAGGAAAAGCATCTCCTTACTGCATCTTTCGTAATTTCCTCGCTATTGGTAAATTTACTTGCTGTTTTATCTATCATTTGACTAGCTTGAAAATAGGGTTAGGGAATGGGTAGAGAGGTAATCAACCCTTGTTTGTACGGAGTAGGGAAAATAAATTTTCATTGCTTGTTGTGAGTGCAACTAATGAAGTCTCTTGCAATGTTGAATAGAACAAGCTTGTGGTAGCAGTATTTTCACTCAGTGGTTAAAGGCGATCGCGGTACGTATCTGGTTAAATTTTAAGCCCCTAAGAGCATTTAACGCAGCACATCTTTTAGTGTTGGCTGTTGAGTGTTAACAATTCACACTTAACCATCAGCGGTCAACGAATTCAAAGTGTAATAGCTTACTATTTTTCTCAATGGAATCATTGAATGTTGATAAGACTCAGACGCCTATTAATTTACACCCAAGAATTTTACTAATGCAACTTAGGGAGTCATTCGTTGGATAGATTTTAGTCTTAAATATCTTGAGCCTTTAGGCGCGATAAAATTTCAGAACGTCAAAAACTTTGCCAAAGAAATCAATTATACCATTACAACTCCATCGCATAAAGTCACAACTAGCAGACAACACAGCATTGCAACACTTAGGGGTATTCTCGATCCCTCTTAGAAAATTAACAGATCGATCGTCAAAATGATTAGGAAACCACACTAATTCTTGTTGATATCAAATATTGTATGGGATACACCCTTCTGTTAAAATCAAATATACCACTAGGATTAAATACTTACCGGCACTTAAGATTCAGGCTAGTCCGATGAGTAGCAACTTATGAGTTTTGAGTTTGTTGTCTACTTATTGATGTCTTATAGCAGTGCTGGGTAGCAAGAACGCAGGATAAACCAAAGCGGTAAACTCCTGGCTTCAGAATCTGCTGTGTGAAAAATTATTGACACAACTTTAGTATTTAGAGGAGATTTATGACAACTAAGCCGGAACGCGTGGTACTGATTGGAGTAGCCGGAGACTCTGGTTGCGGTAAATCTACGTTTTTGCGTCGTTTGATAGATTTATTTGGTGAAGATTTAATGACAGTCATCTGTTTGGATGACTATCACTCCTTAGATCGCAAACAGCGCAAAGAAACAGGAATAACTGCGCTAGACCCCAGGGCGAACAATTTTGACCTGATGTATGAGCAAATTAAAGCGCTCAAAAACGGTCAAGCGATTGATAAGCCGATTTATAACCACGAAACTGGCTTAATCGATCCGCCAGAGCGGGTAGAGCCAAATCATATCATAGTGGTTGAAGGGCTACATCCTTTATATGATGAACGGGTGCGATCGCTAATCGACTTTAGCGTTTATTTCGACATCAGTGATGAAGTCAAAATTGCCTGGAAAATCCAGCGGGATATGGCTGAACGCGGTCATCGCTACGAAGATGTCCTAGCACAAATCAATTCCCGCAAACCTGACTTTGAAAAGTTCATCGAACCACAAAGAGAATTTGCCGATGTAGTTCTTCAGGTATTACCCACAAACTTGATCAAAAACGACACCGAGCGTCGAGTCTTACGGGTACGTATGCTCCAGCGAGAAGGAAAAGAAGGCTTTGAGCCAACCTACCTATTTGATGAAGGATCGACAATTAACTGGACTCCCTGCGGACGCAAACTCACCTGTTCTTACCCTGGTATGCAGCTGTACTACGGTTCAGATGTCTACTACGGTCGCTACGTCTCAGTATTAGAAGTAGATGGTCAATTTGACAACCTCGAAGAAGTCATTTACATCGAAACCCATCTCAGCAATACATCAACCAAATATCAAGGTGAGTTGACTCACTTATTACTCCAGCACCGTGAATATCCAGGTTCCAACAATGGAACTGGTTTATTCCAAGTGCTTACAGGTTTAAAAATGCGTGCAGCTTACGAACAGTTGACAGCTAAAGAAGCAAAGTTAGCAATTCAAGTTTAAAGCAGCAGGTTTGTGTCAAAGCTTGCAGGGGCACTTTTCGGAATGCCCCTCTTTTTTTGTATTCTTCAAAACTTTTTACGTAGAAAATAATTAGCTTATATTGTATCTTCCTTACTTGTAGTTAGTAGTTTTAATCGATCTTCAAAAGACACTAACGACTCCAGTATAAATGTTGTTATGATTTCATAAATTAGGTAGCCGAACTAAATACCTACATTTAGTTAGCCAAAATACTCAAACAAGGAGGAACTACCTTTGTCTCGTCGATATTTATTTACCTCCGAGTCAGTCACTGAAGGTCATCCAGATAAAATCTGCGATCAGATTTCTGATACCATCCTTGATGCCCTACTGACACAAGACCCCAGCAGCCGCGTTGCTGCTGAAGTAGTAGTTAATACTGGCTTGGTGTTAATTACTGGTGAAATCACTACCAAAGCCAATGTAAATTTCGTCAATCTCGCCCGCAAGAAAATTGCCGAAATCGGCTATACAAACGCTGATAACGGGTTTTCTGCCAACAGCACCAGCGTTCTCTTGGCTTTAGACGAACAATCACCTGATATTGCCCAAGGCGTCAACACCGCCCAAGAAACCCGCCAGCAAGATAGTGACGAACAATTCGACAAAATTGGCGCTGGCGACCAAGGTATAATGTTCGGTTTTGCCAGCAACGAAACACCAGAATTAATGCCCTTGCCTATCAGTCTGGCTCACCGCATTGCTCGGCGATTGGCAGCAGTTCGCAAAACAGGTGAATTGTCATACTTGCGTCCTGACGGCAAAACTCAGGTAACTGTAGTTTACGAAGATGGACGTGCTGTAGGGATTGATACCATCTTGATTTCTACCCAGCATACAGCCACTATTGGGGAAATCACAGATGAAACGGCAGTACAAGCCAAAATTAAACAAGACTTATGGTCAGCTGTAGTTGAACCTGTTTTTGGCGACATAGACGTTAAGCCAAATGACGAAACACGCTTTTTAGTCAATCCCACAGGCAAATTTGTTGTTGGTGGTCCCCAAGGAGACTCTGGCCTGACAGGACGGAAAATAATCGTTGACACCTACGGTGGATATTCACGACATGGCGGCGGTGCTTTCTCTGGCAAAGACCCCACCAAGGTTGACCGTTCTGCTGCTTATGCTGCTCGCTATGTGGCAAAGAATATTGTTGCTGCTGGGTTGGCAGATAAAGTTGAAATCCAACTTTCTTATGCTATTGGCGTAGCGCGACCAACTAGTATCTTAGTGGATACCTTTGGTACTGGCAAAGTAGATGAAGAAACCTTGTTGGAATTAATCAAGCAGCACTTTGAACTGCGTCCAGCGGGGATTATCCATAGCTTCAACTTACGCAACTTACCAAGTGAACGAGGCGGACGTTTTTATCAGGACGTCGCGGCTTACGGTCACTTTGGTCGCAGCGATTTAGACTTGCCTTGGGAACAGACCGATAAAGCCGAATTGTTAAAGCAAGCAGCAAATGAGTTCCTTTCGGCTGCTGCTCAGGCATTAACTTAAACTTCTACGCCAAATTGCATACTTCAACTCGCTATAAAGACGCGGGTAGTCAAAGATGCAATTTTAAGTAACGAGCCTTACCAAAACTTACCTTGTTTATCTGAGGGTATTGTCAGAAATTGGCAATACCCTCATTTATCGATAGGGTGAGGCATCCTTGTTTCCTCAGCGCCCGATTTCGACATCTTCGAGAATGCCGAGTGCATCGGGGACGAGAACAGCTGCTGAGTAATAAGCAGTGACGAGGTAGGAGATAATAGCCTTTTCATTGATGCCCATGAATCGGACGGACAAGCTCGGTTGGTATTCATCGGGGATACCAGTTTGATGCAAACCAATCACACCTTGGTCATCTTCACCAGTGCGGAGTATCAAGATAGAACTAGTTTGGTTTTTAGTAATCGGGATTTTGTTAGAAGGAAAAATCGGTACATTGCGCCACGTAATTATCTTAGTGCCATCAACATCAATGGTTGGCGGATAGATGCCCCGACGGTTGCACTCTCGACCGAAAGCTGCAATAGTACGCGGGTGAGCCAAGAAGAACTTCGACTTCCGCCGACGGGTAACTAGTTCGTCAAGGTCATCGGGAGTGGGGGGGCCGCTACGGCTATAAATGCGCTGTTTGAAATCGGCATTGTGCAGCAATCCAAATTCGCGGTTGTTGATCAACTCGTATTCTTGACGTTCCCGCAATGCCTCAATAGTCAAACGCAGTTGTTCTTCTGTTTGGTTATACGGTTCGTTGTATAGATCCGCAACGCGAGTACTTACCCGTAATACAGTCTGAGCAATGCTTAATTGATATTCGCGGGGTGAAAGTTCGTAATCAACAAATGTTGTTGGTAACGTCGTCTCTGTAGGATGAGCGCACGATAAAGCAATTAAAGCCTCTCCATACTTGTTTTGTGGTTTTTCGGCACGAGTCCGAAACTGCTCAACTTGAGCCTGCAAAGCGCGGGACTGATTGAGTAGTTCCCGAAATCGCTGTTGTGGTAGCGCCAATACCGTGCATTGGGTCACAGCTGTGATTGTAAACTTCCAATTGCTGCTTTCTGGCTCAACTAATACCTGTTCGCCAAAATAATCACCGTCAGCCAGCACATCCAACAAAGGCTGCTCGTCATACTTGCCAATCCCAATCTTGTTAACTTTGCCATGCGCGATCGCCACAAACTCATTAGCTAGTTGACCTGCCTGCACTATAATCTCACCAGGCGCAAACTCGCGCTGAACAAATCGACCTGCCAGTGCAGTCAATACACCAACGTCGTTAAACCCTCGCAGCAATGGCAACTCAGTTAGTTTTTCGGGAATTACCTGCACCTCGGCTCCGGTATTGGTGAAACTAATCCGCCCATCACCCACAGTATAGGTCAACCGCCGATTCAACCGATAAGTGCCAGCCTTAGTCTGCACCCACGGCAACATCTTCAACAACCACCGCGGCGTAATTTCCTGCGTCTGCGGTGCAGATTTAGTTGTTTTTGATAAATTACGCGCAGCGTCTTTACTCAAACTCAGTTGAGGTTGTCTGTCCCCACCAGAGCTGTTCGATTCAATAAAATCCGTCATTACCTCATCCTCTAGTTAACGATTTTGGATTTTAGACTTCGGCTACGCTCAGTCGAGCGATTTTAGATTTTAGATTTATTCCACATAGCTCGCTTGTTAGGGAGCGAGTATAAATCACAGACGTGTTGAAATTTTGAATTTTGAATTTTTCAATCCAAAATCCAAAACTTGTACTGAGCGTAGCCGAAGTATCCAAAATCTAAAATTCAATCGCTTAACGTCCGATTTCCACATCTTCGAGGATGCCGAGCGCGTCAGGAATCAGGACGGCTGCGGAGTAGTAGGCGGTAACTAGGTAAGAAATAATCGCCTTTTCATCGATACCCATGAAGCGGACAGACAGACTTGGTTGGTACTCATCGGGGATACCAGTTTGATGTAAGCCGATGACACCTTGTTTTTCCAAACCAGTGCGGAGCAAAAGCACAGAACTGGTGCGGTTGTTGGTGATGGGAATCTTATTGGAAGGGAAGATAGGTACGCCGCGCCAAGCTGTAACTTGAACGCCGTTGATATCTATACTTTGTGGATAAACGCCTTGGCGGTTGGCTTCGCGGCCGATGGCTGCAATGGTGCGGGGGTGAGCTAGGAAGAATGACGGCTCCTTCCATACTGTGGTCAAGAGTTCATCGAGGTCGTCGGGTGTGGGTGCGCCAGTACGGCTATAGATGCGCTGTTTCAAGTCGGCGTTGTGCAGCAATCCGAATTCGCGGTTGTTGAGCAATTCGTATTCCTGACGTTCCCGTATTGACTCGATAGTTAGTCGCAGTTGTTCTTCGGTCTGGTTGTACGGTTCGTTGTACAGATCCGCAACGCGAGTACTGACTCGCAACACCGTTTGGGCGATGCTCAACTCGTATTCGCGGGGTGCAAGTTCGTAATCGGCGAAGGTTCCTGTCAAAGGAGTCTCTTGGGGATGATCGGCTGCTAGTTCAATGGCAGCTTCACCTTCGGGAGTTTGTGGCTGGTCCAGGCGGGTGCGGAACTGTTCGACATGAGTTCGCAACGCCTCAGACTGACCGACGAGCCTCTCAAATGCTTGTTGGGGCAAGGACAAAACTATGGTTCTGGTAATTGCTTTGAGGGTGTACTGCCAGGTGTCATCGGACTGGGCTACAGTTTCATCGCCGAAATGGTTGCCGTCAGCGAGTACATCGTAGACGATCTCCTCACCATACTTGCCAACACCAATTTTGTTCACCTTACCACGAGCAATCAGAATTATGCGATCGGCGGGCTGACCAATCTCAACGATTACATCGTCTGGGGCGTACTCTTGCTGCTGAAACTGGTTTGCTAAGGCAGTCAAGACATCAACTTCGCCAAATCCGCGCAGTAAGGGCAATTCAGTTAGTTCCTGGGGAATTACCTGTACTGCTGCTCCAGTATTGGTGAAACTGACCCGTCCATCACCTACGGTATAACTCAACCGACGGTTGACTCGAAAAGTGCCACCTTTTGTTTGTACAAAAGGCAACAGCTTTAATAACCACCGGGATGTAATTTCCTGGGTCTGCGGTGCAGATTTGGCTGTTGTCGCCAAATTACGCGCCGCTGCTGTACTCAAGGTTAAATGGGGCTGCTGATTTTCTGCATCGATATTGCGATCGCTAGAATAAGTCACAATTCAATCCTCTACTTTTTAGTTACTAGAAAAAAACCAAGTTTTATCTGACCACCGACTCAGATTGAGCTAATCTTTTGTTCTTAACAACGAGCCGATTTTGATACCTGAAGTCCCTAACCCTGTCGGGCCGCTCGGTAAGTTCTGCACTACTGGCTGAACATTGGTTTGAGTTGTTTGCTGGCCAGTGACAGTGCCTAAGCCTGTGGGCTGTTGGAGTAACCGTTTTTCGTTTGAGTTATTCCGCAATTCAAATTCCTTATAGCGGTCTACCGCCCTATGCCATTTGAGTACCCCACACATCCACTGCTCTAGTTTCTTGATGTATCCGTACAACTTCTTTCGGGCACTTGTATCCAGACCGAAATCATCACATAAAACAGGAACTTCAGTAGCAACAATATGTTGAAACTCAAGGGCGCGGGAGGTCATCAGGTCGTTAACAACTGCGACAGCATGGGGGATATCGCAGTTCAGGAAATTTTGAACCACCAGCACGCCGTTGTTAATCTCGCCCTCAAATTCGATTTCTTTCTGATAAGAAAAAATATCGTTCGTTAAACAGGCGAAGTCAGCGGCTGAATTATCAATTCCCTGCATGGTTCGGGTGGCGAAGATCTCTGGTGGTATCTCGTCCCCTTGGGAAAGTCGAGACAGGCTCATGGTTAAATCGGAGCCAAAGGTCTTACGGCGCATTTCCACATAGTCGATGGGGTCGGGAATTCGATTTTGGGTTTGGTTAGCTAGTTCCCATAACCAACTTTCCGTCATACTCTCTATCGCACGCCGGAACAGACGACGAGCATTAGCTGTCATCGGCCCTGCCGTTCTTGCCCAAATATCCCCTAAACCGCGTTCGACTGGGTTAGTCGCTTCGGGAGGGGGACTCCCATCAAGGGGCATAAACGCCGATAACCGAGCATTAAAGAGTTTCGCCCCTGCCATGTTGCGGCTATAACCATACAGTGCTGGGAAATAGTCATCAGCATAAGTTCCCCAAACTAGCCAACAAGCCGTTATGTTCAACTCATCACTCTTACCATTGGGATGAATATAAGCACCGCATAAAGCTACGTCTGCCACATCCAATTTGTGGTCATCCCAGATGTAAATGCTGGGCATCCCTGGCAGTGTGTCCAGCATCCCCATTTGCCGCGCCCATTCTTTAGAATGCCGTCGAGCCTCTTGTAGATGGGGATTCAAACTGGTCGAGAAGGGCATATAAAACTCAGGCAAGGTTACGGGCCCTACAGGCTGATAGGGAACATGGGTAAAGCTTTGGAAGCGTTTTAGTCCCAAACTATCGTATAAGCCTCTTAAACGGGCTGCCGATGTGCCTAGCCCAGTGGGGCCGCTTAAAAACAAGCTTGCTATGGAAGATTTGTCTGATGTCTGGTTCATGTAGCGGCTCGATCGCATGTGCCACTCATGACCCCCCGACTGCCAGTCTTGAAGTCCTTTGGCATATAGAACTACTTTCAGACGCTCATCAGGAGTCAGACTATATTCCTCAAACAAGGAAGGAAGCTCAGTAACAAAGGTGTTCTCGAACTGTTGCACCCGAGATGTAAGTAAGTCGTTAGTAAGGTTCGCCGCCTCTTGGGTACCCACACCCAGGAATCGTTCTAAGACCAGGATACAGTTAGCGTTTTCTCCTTCTTCTTCTACTTCTCTTTGGTAGGAGAAGATGTCATTTCGCAGATGTACGCCATCAGAAAAGGTATCTTTGAGGACACGCAAGGGTCGCGTGCGGGCGATCGCTGCCGGAATTTCTGCCCTAACCGCGTGTTCAACCAAGTTAGCGGACCAAGGCGCTCCCCCCACCTTACGGCGCATTTCAATGTACTCAACGGGGTTAGCGACTCGATTCTGGCTAATATTGGCCAGTTCCCAGAGAGATTCTTTGAGAAGATTGATAGTACTCTCAGTAAATCGGATTACCCAATCTTGGGAAGCATTGGGGATAGTACGGGCCCAGAGGTCTACTAAACCCCGTTCTACGGCATTAGTAGGTTCTGGCGGCGTTTCTTGGGGCTGCACAGGCATAAATGCTGGTAGCCCATTCAGATACTTCTTAGCTCCCGCCGTATCTTGGGTACGCTTGTAAAGCTCAAGGAAGTGATCGTCGAAGAAAAATACCCAAACATACCAGTCAGTTACCAGATTGAGCATAGCTTCATCGGCATCTGGATGAGTATAGGCACACAATAATGCATAGTCATGGGCATCAAACTTGCGCTCGTCCCAAATTCCATAATCTTCCGATCCCTCTGCCCCGCCCAAAATCCCCATTTCATAAGCCCAAGCTTTAGAATGTACCCGTGCCGCTTCCAAGTTTGGGTTTAGCCTTGCCGGCCAAGGTACATAAAAACTTGGCAACTCAAAAGGTTGGTTGCTTGAACTCATTGTTTGTTTAAACCTATCAGTTTCAGGTCATTGTCTTGATTTAATTTGTGTTAAATTGGCATTTTTTGTGCAAATCACTTTTGAAGAAATGTTGGGCCACCACTCCATAGTTATTGACCTTGCGGTGGCATATAAACATCCTGTAATTCAAAGGATTGCATATCCCATATCTACATACTCTCGAATATTTATTGTTGCGTTGTTTGCACAATCAAACTTTTTCACAGTTAGAGAAAAAAAGCAATACATAAAATCAACAAATTAAGCAAATATTTAAATCGAAAATTGAAAACTGACAAGACAGTTAAGACAGTTAAGACAGTTAAGGAGACAGTTAAGACAGTTAAGACAGTTAAGGGAGATAGTTAAAACTTTTAAGACAGTTATTAAACAATAATGACTAATTGTAAATCTATTTTTCATAAAAAAAATCCTCTGCCTTTATCAGAGTGAAGTAACTACAAGGCAGAGGTTTTATTTATCTTACATATTTTTGTAAGGGCAGGTCTCAGGAAAATGCTTGCAAATAACTAGTTTCTGTGATTAAAATCCGCGAAAACTTAAGTTATGTTTATTGGAACCTACCTAATGAGTTAAGTCTATTTCCAATCGGGAATCTCGGCATCTTCTCCACCAATACCGATTCCAGTGTTAAATATTTCGGCATCAGTGAGATTGAGATCGTTCATTGATGCTTTATACACATTAGAATCATGAATTGTAGCGCGAGTAAAATTTACGCCATTGAGATTGGCTTGCTTCATATTCACATTGGTGACATAAGCTGATGTTAAGTTAGCACCTGCCAAGTTAGCATCAGTCAAGTCCGCACCTTCGAGGTTTGCCTCTACAAGGTTGGCTCCTTGAAGTTTAGCTCCTCTTAAGTCAGCACCAATTAAATGAGCGCCACTAAGGTTGGCTCCCGATAAATCGCACTGGATACATTCCCCAGTCGAAAGCAGCTTTTGTAAGTCCTGCGGATTCTCAGCTCTAACCGAGCTAATAAAAAATAGGGGAGTTGCTAAGGCTGTGGCCGCTAATAGCTGGAGTTTCATAATTTTCCCCCTTGATTATTCAAGTTGCGTCCGTTCTTTACCTCACACTTCTATTATCTCACCAAACTTCTTCTGGTTCCAGATTGACCTGGAAAGTTTATTGTGTTAAGGAAGCAAGGATGAGGAAAAAATAAAAAATCCTATTTCTTCTAATTTTTGCTTATTTTACGGGAATAAACCTGGAAAATCCGCTGCCGTTAAATTAGTGTTAAATCTTTTGAAATTCTTACACCAATCAGCAAAGTTGTCCTAGATAAATAGGTATTTATACTTGAAAAATTAACCTTTGAGTTGCACATTGATTTGTGAGGTTGCCTTTTGTCATTAGGCATTGGTTATTTGTCCTCTGTTACAAAGTTCTGATGGTCAGAAACTTCTGCACTCTAAAGGATTTTGCTACAGAATTTGCACTTTTGATTTGTCTTTTATTAAGCTGTTCAACATCTAGTTTACATATCTATAGGACTTACGCACGAGTCACGTAAAAAGGTAGACGCGGAGCGGCTTGCCGCAGGCTACCACAGAGGCACAGAGTTCACGGAGAAATGAGAGTTTGAGAGATATTTTGCGTAATTCCCGATCTAATTTAATACAACTCTTGTGGGGCGGGTCGAAAAGCCCGCCCTAATTATGCAAGTTAAATGTGGAACAGCTTATTTGTTATTCGTCCTTTACAAATCAGTAATTACTAATGGCTAATGACTAAGAAATCTTTTGAGAATAAAATATAACGTGTAGGTAGGTTAGCTTAACTAATACTTTGAACCTCAGTTTTAAGAAATTCAGCCATATACTGATTTACCAATTCTGGCTCTTCTTGTTGCACCCAATGGCCACAGTTAGGGATGTATTTGATTTGAAAGTCCCTGACATAGGCTGTGGTATCATAAGTGAGTTCCTTACCAAGGGCAGTATCATTTTCTCCCCAAATCATTAGGGTTGGTACTTCCAAGATTCCCCGATTTGGATTGAGGATTCTCTGCTCAAAAATATTGCGGTAATAGTTCAACATTGCTGTGAGGGCACCGCGTTTTGCAGCAGCGTCTTTATAGGCATTAATATCTGCTTGTGTAAAAGCATTTTTATTAAATGCTGTGCCTTGGAAAGCTGTTTCAATTACTTTAAAATCTGAAGATTGTAAAATTAATTCTGGTATCAATGGAAGTTGAAAAATAAATATGTAATAACTACGTAGCAATTGTTGGGGAGTGCGTAGACCTTGGGAAAATTTGGCAGGATGGGGTAGGTTAAGGATAATTAATCGCTCTATCATTTCGGGATGAGCATAGGCAAAATTCCAAGCGATCGCTCCTCCCCAATCATGTCCAACTAAAACACATTCTTCGTATCCTAATCCTTTAATTACTCCCTCAACATCTTTGATAAATTCATCCATCACATAAGCTGATTTATCTGTTGGTTTATCGCTATCGTTGTAACCCCGCAAGTCAAGAGCAACGACTTTAAAATCTTGGGCAAATTGTGGTATTTGATGCCGCCAAGAGTACCAAAATTCAGGAAATCCATGCAACATTAACATCAATGGCCCTTCACCTTGGGTAACGTAGTGTAGCTTTATCCCATTGGTAGTTATGTATTCGTGTTGCCAAGAAGCTTGTATTACAGACATAATTAATAGAATTTAAATTTTATCAAGAGTAATATTACATCTAAGATAATTTTCAGCCAGACAACATCTATTGAAAGACAGTAGTAAGATAGCAATTTTTCTGAGAATTAGCTTGATATGATTAATCCTAGTATTACGAGCGATCGCTAAGAGATGGCTTTTATTCCTTGAGTATCAAAGGAAAAGGCGATCGCCTATTCAACCTAATACAAATTACTTCAGTTTTGGGAACCCTCTTCAGTTATAAAGACTTCTATTTTGGGTAAAAAAAACTTCAGCCGCAGGATAGGTATTTTCAGAGAACATTTTTTTTAGTATGCAATCTGCACTTGTATATCTGAGACTGAGTTTAATTAATCAGCTTTTTTGTGTTTGGCGATTTCAATTTTATATCTTCAACACCAAAGATCGCATTTAACACTCATGCATAGCTAAGTTTTACATTCTGAATTGCTGCAATTTTGCTTTCTATAATACAGCTTCATCCAAGGAGAAGATTGATTATGCCTAACTTCAAAATATTGTCTACTGGTCTAGCGGCGATCGCCTTATCTGTGGCCGCCGGTTGCACGCCAACTACCCCGCATGACCAGAATACAACATCTGAAGTTCCACCTACTAGAACTGAGCCTGTACAAGCGACTGAAAGTCCGTCACCATCACCAACTGCACCAGGACAAAATAACCTCAGTTCATTAGACAGACAGTTTATAAATGAAGCGGCTCAAGATGGTTTGGCAGAAGTTCAACTAGGACAACTGGCGTCAGAACGTGCAGCTAGCAACTCAGTAAAGCAGTTTGGACAGCGTATGGTTCAAGATCATACACAGGTGAACAATCAACTCCAACAGTTAGCAACTCAAAAAGGTGTAACGCTGCCAAAAACTCTCAACAATGAAAATAAGCAACTCAGCCAACGCTTATCTAAACTTTCTGGTGCCCAATTCGATCGCGAATATATAAACCAAATGGTTCAAGCTCATCAAAAGGATGTCGCTGCATTTGAAAACCAAGCTCAACAGGGACAAGATACAGACCTGAAAGCATTCGCGGCTCAAACGCTACCAGCTCTCCAAGAACACTTGCAAGAGGCTCGTTCCATTGCTAATCCTGGAACTGCAACACCAACACCAACCACTACCCCATAGGTCTAAAATTGTATCGTTAGGGAACCACGATATCTAAATTCTGAAAATGACAATAATCGAAACCCGTGGTATCTGGCTGACCACTACTGCTAGTCAAGTTCTCAGATCGAAGGAAGGTATTGCCCAGGCAATGGATTTTCTTGCTGAGACGGGATTTAATGTCGTGTTTCCTGTTGTTTGGAATCAGGCAGTAACTTTGTATCCCAGTCAAACCATGCTACAGAATTTTGGAGTTGAAATTGACCCCATGTCTGTAGGACGCGACCCTTTAGAGGAAGTGGTGGTAGAGGCGCGGCGAGTTGGGTTGAAAGTTATTCCTTGGTTTGAATATGGTTTTGCCAGTTCCTACAATTTGAATGGTGGTATTCTTTTAGAGAAAAAACCAGAATGGGCTGGGCGCGATCGCAATGGTAATTTACTCAACAAAAACGGCTTTGAGTGGTTGAATGCCCTAGACCTACAAGTGCAGGAATTCCTATTGAACTTAGTACTAGAAGTTGTCAAAAATTATGATGTTGATGGTATCCAAGGGGACGATCGCTTGCCAGCATTCCCCTCTGAAGGTGGCTACGATGAGCTAACTCTAACACGCTATCGCCAGGAATTCCATCGCGATCCGCCATCAAATTTCAAGGATGCACAATGGCTACAGTGGCGGGCAGATATTCTCACTGATTTCTGGGCGCATCTGTATCAGCAAGTGAAAGCAGTAAATCCTAATTTATTAGTAGCGATCGCACCTAATATTCATGATTGGGCTTTTGTGGAATATCTGCAAGACTCCCCCACATGGCTCAATCGGGGAATAGTTGATATAATTAGCCCGCAGATTTATCGCCGTGACTTTAGTAGTTATCAGGCGATCGCCGATACACTGGTAACTCAACAGTTTGCTGATACAAACTTGTCAAAGTTAGCGCCAGGAATTTTGATGAAGCTTGGTAATTATTGTATTAGTCCAGAATATTTGGTACAGGCAATTGAATACAATCGGCAAGTTGGTATTCAAGGTGAAGTATTCTTTTTTTATGAAGGGTTACGAGAAAATAATCATGCCCTAGCGAAAGTTTTGCGAAATGGGCCTTATGCTCAATCTGCATCGTTTCCCACTTTATCAGATTTGAGCCAAAGTAATAAGAGTAATAGAAAGTCACCTGCAATTTGGCAACGAGTGGTGAGGTTTTTAAGGAATTTTTAGCATTACCGATGACAGTTACAGCAGAATTCAGAATTGGGGATTAAGAAGGAACGGGTAACACTTGATGTTCCTTTTGTTTTTGCCTGTTTTTGCTTTGATGGCGCCGCCTTCCCTCTCTGTAAGGACGAATGGCACTTACTTAACCCAGATTTAGATCCCCGACTTCTTCAAGAAGTCGGAATCTGCACAGCGACTTTTGAGACTATGGTTATGTAGTTCATCTTGCAATCTGCTTTATCATACACAAGCGCTCCAGGTGTAGAGAAGTCAGATAATTGCAAGGCTGAGAACTAAAATCTCCCAGAAAAGCTATTTGCTGAGTAAATTGGGATATAGAGGCAGAAAAATTTTCTGTGTAAACTTTACCAGCAAATGGTATGAAAAAATATTATCAAGACTTTTTAATTCGTGATTGGGTACAAAGCGATCGCACTAGAGCTGCCCAAGTAATCAATTATGTATTATCAGAATACGGTTTGGGTTGGGAACCAAACGGTGCTGACCGAGATGTGCTGCAAGTAGAGGAATTTTATTTAGACACTGGGGGCGAGTTTTGGGTAATTGAACACCAAAGTCAGTTAGTAGGAACTGGGGCATACTACCCCGTCCAACGTGGCAAAAAAGCCGTAGAAATCCGCAAAATGTATCTTTTGCCGAGCATTAGGGGTTTAGGATTGGGGAAATATTTGTTACAACAGCTAGAAGAAGCGATCGCAGAACGTGGTTTTGAGCAAATCTGGATTGAAACTGCCAGCGTTTTAGTAGAAGCAGTCAAGCTGTATGAAAGCAACGGCTACAAACCAGCAACAGGAATAGAAACAAAACGCTGCGATCGCGTTTATTTTAAGTCATTGGGCATTGGGCATGGGGCATAGGGCATTGGTCGTTGGTCATTGGTCATTGGTCATTGGTCATTGGTCATTGGTCATTGGTCATTGGTCATTGGTCATTGGTCATTGGTCATTGGTCATTGTTAACCAATAAAGGACAAAGAACAAATGACAAATCACAAATGACAAATCACAAAGGACAAATGACAAATCACAAAGGACAAATGACGAAGGACAAATGACAAAGGACAATTCTAAATGCACAGATTGACTCAAAATCTTACAAGGTTACTTAATCTTTTTCTCCAATCCCATTGCCCACTGTGCCAACGTTCAACTTCCCAAGAAATCTGTGACAACTGTGCTAGACAATTGCAAAAATGTCAACGTCAAGATTCAATTTCTCTGTGGAAAGAACCACTACCAGTATTTTGTTGGGGTAAGTATGAGGGTATAGTCAAAAGGGCGATCGCGGTGATGAAATACGAAAATCAACCCCAAATAGCCCGTCCTTTGGGGCAATGGTTAGGAGAATCTTGGTTATTGAATTCACCTAAGCGAAATAGCCAGACCGTGGTAGTTCCCATCCCGCTTCACGCTAGCAAGCTGCATCAACGTAAATACAATCAAGCTGCCTTAATAGCACAAAGCTTCTGCGAAATAACTGGATTAAAATTGAAACTAAATGGATTAACAAGAGTGCGACAAACTCAAGCCCAATTTGGTTTGTCGGTATCTGGGCGAGAACAAAACTTGGTTGAAGCTTTTGCTGTTGGGCAAGAATTTCGCCATAGTCCTCCAAATGTCCCAGTACTTTTAGTGGACGACATTTATACTACTGGTGCTACTGCCAGATCTGCTGTGCAAACACTTCGTGAGTATGGAATTGTGGTCTTAGGATTAGTAGCAGTAGCCACTACCGTCAAAGACGAATCAATCCAGAATTAATGGGCAACCTTGGACACAAAAGTGTATGAGTTGACCAATCTACCCTAATTTTGCGGAAAAATAGCTTGAAATTTTATGGATAAAGCTTTTGCGGCGGGTTTAAAACAATCGATCGTTATTCCTGCCACCTTGCTGGCAATAGTTACAAGTGCAAGTGCAGCCTTGGCTCAAAATAAGTTATATAGTCCAATTCCCTTATCTAACAGTACTGAATTTTCAGATAGCCTTTCAGACAAAGACATTCCCACAGGTCAAGGTGGATTTGCCCGCGATTACACAGTCAAGCTAGATAAGGGCGATAATTTAGCAGTCGATCTATCGTCCGAAAGCTTTGATAGCATTATCACGCTGCTAGCACCTGATGGTTCAACTTTAGCAGAAAATGATGACGGCCCTGATGGTAGTAGCAATTCTCTACTATTTACTCGCATCGCAGAAACAGGGACTTATGTTATCCGCGTCCGGTCTTTTGGAGAAACTGGGGTTGGGGCTTTTAAACTCAAGGTGACGAAATTGCAACCGATTAAATGAAGTGAAGTTAAGAGTTAGGAATGAGGAGTGAGGAGTAAACAGTTAAAAATTCATAACTCACAACTCTTAACTCTTAACTCCTAACTCCTAACCTCCTACAGCAGTCAACACACAGAGAAATAGGGCTTCAGTCCACTCGACGACTGCGCCGTAGGTGTCTCCTGTGTGTCCGCCTAATTTGTGGTTGAACCAGGCGGCTGTGAAAGTGGCGATCGCACTTCCAGTAAGTATCATTGCTATTGGCAAAAATAACTGCTGTTTATCCATCAGCCACACTAAAGCACTCAAACTCAACAGCAACAAAAATCCTGGTAACAAATCTTTATAAGAACGAATGGCTTGTTTGTGAAAGGCACCTTTGCCAGTTGGTTTTAGGTAAGGATATCGGGCGATCGCTATTTGCTGTCCCCAGCGTCCCCAACCACAAGCAGCTATCAATACCAGCCAACGGTTTTCTGGTATGTCCGTTAAGGCTGTTATCTTTAATAGTACTAAGGCGATCGCGGTCATTGCCCCAAAGGCACCTGTGGCGCTATCTGCCATCACCTCCAATCGCCGATTTGGATCGCCCACTGCTAAACCATCGGCAGTATCCATTGCCCCATCTAAATGCAGTCCTCCAGTTATGGCAATCCAAAGACTGACTACTAACGCACTACGAGTTAGCACTGGTATACCAATGTAATTCGTCACCGTATCTACTAACCCTAAAATTCCCCCAATTATCAACCCTACAGTTGAAGCAAGACGCGCCACTCCCCGAAAATCTAATCCATTCAAATACGGCAGGGGAATAACTGTGTAAAATATAATACTCGCTGCTAGATCGAACAGCAGGTTTTTCCACCATTGTTGCTGTTTCATCATTTGAGTTACATTGTTAATTGCTCGATAACAGTCTGAGTTTCAGTAGAAATCACATCTGGAGACTTTAAAGCTTTAAATAAGATTTACTTCCATTAGAGATTATCCCTGAAAATTTTGTTATGCTGTTCTCAGTGGTAGTCCAATGCTTAACAGTACCATTTTATACAACTAGGTTGATTAAAAACATTACAATTGCATCAAGGAGCAAAATTCGTGTTTTGTATTAGTTAACTAGGAACTTAGTTGAGATTTTCGACTCGCGCGATAGGTGCAAAACTCCACATCTTTAAATTGGAGGATATCTACCACTAACGCAGATTTTAAGAAAGCCTCAACATGGTAAAATGCTAATAGTGGAAACGGTAATCAACCACTGAAAAAAGTCTATTGCTATCTAAGAAGTAGACGCTTGTCAATAGACGATTGCCCCACAAATGATATTTTTTAAAATATTAGGGAGTAAATTAAGCTATTCAATATGACTGTTTAGCCTATGTTTTCTACTCTCCGTAGCTCAATCGCTATTTCCCTATGAGTCACCATCTACCCGACACCAGCATACCAGCTCCGTGCATTGTGAACGCGGGCATCATTGTGAATAAGCTCGACATGCGGCGATTGCTGACAGATTTAGGTCGAGTCCACTACATCTACACCCAAGAAGATAAGGTACTGAGCGAGGGTGAAGGGGATGTGATGGAGGTTTTTGCCAACCCGCAAAGGTCTACCTTAGTGGCTAACCACGCACTATATTTGAATGTTTGTAGTTTTGACTATTTAGAACTCAAACAATCGTCGGAACAAGAAACTTATTTTGATTTGATGCAAGAAGGAGTTTGTCTGAGGTTGATTCCTCGGTCAACCCCTCTGCAAGAGCGACGAGAACGAAGCTTCAATGTCAGCGCCATAGAAGCGATGATGGAGCAAGTACTTTCAGCTAGATGGGATGCAGAAATTGACGATGACTGTTCTGATTCTTTCTAAATTAAGCTAAAACACTCATGGGGGATGTGCTTTGTCATTAGTCATTGGTCATTAGTCATTGGTCATTAGTGAATAACAACCGACAAAGGACGGTCTTAACCCCAGAATATGTAACTTGGAAGTGTAACTGTTATATAAATTTTATGTAAGGCTGCGCTTTATTGATGTAGGGGCAATTCGTGAATTGCCCCTACATCATGTAGTTTTGCGTAAGTTCTATAAGCGCATCTTCAAAAATTCAAAATGGTATGAGTGCCAATTTTTCATTTCAATGTCTTGCTTGCTGTAGTCAGACAAAAGCTAGAGCAGGAGTGTTTTTTACCCCTCACGGCCCTGTAGAAACCCCAAGATTTATGCCAGTGGGGACACTAGCAAATGTCAAAACCATCACCCCTTCTCAGCTACGAGATACTGGGGCACAGATGATATTATCGAACACTTATCATCTTCACCTACAACCAGGAGAAGCGATCGTTGCTGGAGGTGGTGGGTTGCATAAATTTATGGGTTGGAACGGGCCGATGCTCACAGATTCCGGTGGGTTTCAGGTCTTTAGTTTAAGTGAGATGCGGAAAATTACTGAAGATGGCGTAACTTTTCGTTCCCCCCATGATGGGCAAATTATTAATTTAACACCAGAACGCTCCATTGAAATTCAAAATACTTTAGGGGCAGATGTGATCATGGCATTTGATGAATGTCCGCCCTACCCCGCTACTCGCCAAGAGGTAGAAACTGCTACCGATCGCACTTACCGCTGGTTAGAACGCTGCATAACAGCTCATCAACGCACCGATCAAGCGTTATTTGCGATTGTACAGGGAGGCGTATATTTAGATTTGCGCTGTCGTGCGGCTGAAGCTTTGGCTAAGTTGGATTTGCCGGGATATGCCATTGGTGGGGTGAGCGTGGGAGAACCACCAGAATTGATGGCTGAGATTGTCAAAGTCACAGCACCACTTCTACCCCCCGAAAAACCACGTTACTTGATGGGTGTAGGTACTTATCGAGAAATGGCGATCGCCATCGCCTCCGGTGTAGATTTATTTGATTGTGTAATTCCCACGCGCTGGGCTAGACATGGGACGGCAATAGTTCAAGGCGATCGCTGGAATTTGAAAAATGCAAAGTTTCGTGAAGATTTTGCGCCTATAGATGAAACTTGTCCTTGCTACACTTGTCAAAATTTCAGCCGTGCTTACGTATCTCATTTAGTGCGATCGCAAGAGATTTTAGCTTACACCTTGTTAAGCATTCACAACATTACTGAACTAATTCGCTTTACGCAGCATATTAGAGAAGCAATATTAAGCGATCGCTTTACCACAGAATTTGGTCACTGGCTTGAGGGAGTGGGGAGATGGGGAGATGGGGAGATGAGGGAGATGAGGAGATGAGGAGATGAGGGAGACAAGGGGGATAAGGGAGACAAGAATAACTCGTAACTTTTCAGTCAATAGTCAACATTCTAATGACCAATGACTAATGACCAATGACTAATGACCAATGACCAATGACTAATGACAAATTACCAATGACCAAACCATGTTAAGATATTTCTCAATTATTAACGCTGTGTTGGATAGGTGGATTTAAACAAACATGGAAGCAGCACTTTTATTAGCAAAACTGCCTGAAGCTTACCAAATCTTCGATCCTTTAGTCGATGTTCTCCCAGTTATTCCCGTATTCTTTTTGTTGCTCGCTTTCGTTTGGCAAGCAGCAGTAGGGTTTAGGTAAGTTAATTGATTTTTCAATCTTTTTATTAGGACAGGCACAATGCCTGTCCTATTTTTACGAGCTATATTTAATAAATTAACATTTATTAATATTTTGTAATGAATTATTATAATAAGTAAGATATAAGCTAAGCCATGTCAATATTAAGCCTTGAAAGCCAAGCTGAAAGTCAAGGAGGAATCAACTATGGGTAATATCAAATTTGTTAAAGAAAATAAAGAAGTAGTGGCAGCGGATGGTGCAAATCTCCGGCTCAAAGCGATTCAAAATAACATTGATATATATACATTGATTGGCAAGATGACAAATTGCGGCGGCTACGGTCAATGTGGTACTTGCATTGTCGAGATAGTGGAAGGACAACAAAATCTTTCCCCCCGTACAGATGTAGAAAACCGAAAACTAAAGAAAAAGCCTGAAAATTACCGTCTCGCTTGTCAAACTTTGGTAAATGGGCCTGTCAGCGTAGCCACAAAGCCTTAAGTTTTTTGGAATTATCCTTCGCTAGCATTTAAGCAAGTAAAAAATTTGAGTCAACTCTGTCATCGATGATGATATCCTAATGTTGTTGATTAAAAATTTAAGAGAGGCTTTCTTGCCATGCAAGTGAATGACCTGGGGTTCGTAGCGAGCATTTTGTTCGTACTTGTGCCCTCTGTGTTTTTATTAATTCTGTACATCCAAACTGCTAGCCGCGAAGGTGGAAAAGATAGTTAAGAGTCTGTGTATAAAATAAAGCCCCTACATTGTTAGTGTAGGGGTTTTTATTTATCAATGTGCCCACTAATAGAGACAAAATTTGGCTCAATACTTGTCGGGTTTTGGGGAAAAGGAAAAGAAAAAACCTTTAACCTTTACCCTTTAACCTTTTCCCCAAACCCAATTACGAGTTAGAAATGCACAAAGTGAGCAGTATTGAAATCTGGCTTGTTTAGTATCTAAAACAGATTTAAAAAAGTGTGAAGTAAACCATCTAAGTCTGGTAGCTAGACCCAAAGCCTATTCTAATTCGGAATTTTGCTGTAAGTCCTATATTTTTGATACTCAGCATTTACCTTAATCAAGGGTTCGCGCTAATAGTACCGGACAACTAGCATTAACTCGAACATAATCAGACAAAGAAGCACCAATGAGTCGGTCGATATCAACAAAACTCTTAGCGATGGATGGACGACGGTCTGGAGAACCGAGCAATAATAAGTCTACACTCAATTCCTCTGCTAACCGACAAATTTCTTCACCAGGTTTGCCACTGCTGATATAACAACGAGGTTTGATACCGTATTTTTCAGCTTCTGCAACTGCGGTTGCCAAAACAGGATTTTTGTCGGAAGTAACCTGAGTTATTTCTGATTTTTTACCACCAAAGTCTGTGGCGATATTTGCCAAAATCAACTCACCACCCTGAATGTCTCGCAGCAAAAATAGTGCCAATTTCAAGCAGTTTTTAGCTGCATCAGAATTGTCTATTGCCACCATAATGCGCTTAATTCTTTTGACATAAATGTCATCTTTGACCAACAACATGGGGCGAGAAGATAGCTGAAAAACGTACTGGCTAACGGAGTTGGATAAAATCGATTGTAGCCGCTTGAGTCCGCGCGAACCCATAACAATTAAATCAGCGTCGATTTCATCAGCTACTTGACAAACTACATCTTTAGGGTCGCCTTGGCGCAAAATTGAAGAAACCTCGCTAGCATCTAAGTTCAACGTTTGAATAGCATTAGCGAGAATTCTACCGCCTTCTTCCCATTTAGCCGTCATATTAGCAGCAGTACTTTTTGCTGGAACTACATGCAAAACTGTAATTTTTGCAGATTGAATTGAAGGGATTTCTCTGAGGGTTTTGAGCATTTCTTCCGCATGTCCTAATCCCGATACAGCCAGCAAAATTTTTTTTATCATTGTTACGTGATTGTTGTTAAGTTTACTTTTGCTTTCGTTATTATTCCTTGCTTTTGGTCGGGTTTTCACCGCCTTATTTGAGAATCTAGTTAGTAAGTTGGCACAAATAAATTTTGTTTTTAGTATTCAACATTGAAACAAATGTTTAATTTTATTTGCACCTAGTTACTTAATTTTTCAACCAGACTTCAATGATTAAGCATACTCTCAATTTAGCTTGATAAACTTAATAAATTATGATGTTAGTTATTATTTTTAATCTATATTAATTTTTTTTAATTAGAAGGTAGTTAAGTATTGCAAAGAAATACCAAACCAATCCTTGAGGAATATTTATTTAGTCAAACTATATGGTATTGCAGAATTCAGAATTAGAATAGGCTCTCTATGTAGTTACTCTGACCCAGAGAGTATACTTTATACTTATTGAAATATGCTGTAGGAAATTGTTACGCTTTGTCTTTTGCTAATGACTAATGGCTAAAACAGACTAAATTTTTTCAAGTCAAGATAATTCACCAATTAACCGCCTTTAGGGCAACTCCAGACACAGCTACAATAGTACCACTAGAAAGGATTGTGCCTAAATAAGCGATATTATGACCTCTGCTACAACTGTAAAAACTGAGTACGAAGCGATTATTGGTTTAGAAACCCATTGTCAACTCAGTACTAATACCAAGATTTTCTCTACTAGCTCGACGGCATTCGGCGCTGACCCCAATACTAACATCGACCCGGTTTGTATGGGTTTACCTGGGGTTTTACCTGTACTAAATCAAAAGGTATTAGAGTATGCCGTCAAAGCTGGTTTGGCACTGAATTGTCAAATCGCGAAATATAGCAAATTCGACCGTAAACAATATTTTTATCCAGATTTACCAAAAAATTACCAAATTTCTCAATACGATTTACCCATCGCCGAACATGGTTGGTTAGAAATTGAGTTGGTAGATGCTGACGGTAACCCCACTCGCAAACGCATTGGTATCACGCGTCTGCACATGGAAGAAGATGCTGGAAAATTGGTACACGCAGGTAGCGATCGCCTTTCCGGTTCTTCCTATTCTCTGGTAGACTACAACCGCGCAGGTGTACCGTTAGTAGAAATTGTCTCGGAACCAGACTTGCGTTCTGGAATCGAAGCTGCTGAATATGTCCAAGAACTACGCCGGATTGTTCGGTATCTCGGCGTCAGCGACGGGAACATGCAAGAAGGATCTCTACGTTGCGATGTCAACATTTCTGTGCGTCCGGTGGGACAAGAGAAGTTTGGCACGAAAGTAGAAATTAAAAACATGAACTCCTTTAGCGCCATCCAACGGGCCATTGACTACGAAATTGAGCGGCAAATCGCAGCCATCGAAGCAGGGGAGCGCATCATCCAAGAAACTCGGCTGTGGGAAGAAGGCGTACAACGTACAAGCAGCATGCGGGTGAAAGAAGGTTCCAGCGATTATCGCTACTTCCCCGAACCAGATTTAGCACCAATTGAGGTGTCAAAGGAACAGTTAGAAAAATGGCGCAGCGAACTACCAGAACTACCAGCCCAAAAACGCCATCACTACGAAAATGAATTGGGGCTTTCACCTTATGATGCGCGAGTCTTGACAGAAGATCGTCCTGTATCCGAATATTTTGAAGCAGCGATCGCTGCTGGCGCAAATCCTAAAGCTGCTGCTAACTGGATTACTCAAGATATCGCTGCATACCTCAATAAGCAAAAACTCGGTATCGCTGAAATCGCCCTGACTCCCAGCAATTTAGCTGATGTCATCACCCGCATTGAAAAGGGCAAAATCAGTAACGCCCAAGCTAAAGAAAAGCTGCCAGACTTACTCAGTGGTATTTCTCCGGAAAAAGCCTTTGCGGGCCAGGAACTAATTACAGATCCTACCGTACTAGAACCCATCGTTGATGAAGTCATAGCCGCCAATCCCAAAGAACTAGAAAAGTATCGCAACGGTAATACCAACCTCAAAGGCTTCTTTGTCGGACAAGTTCTGAAAAAGACAGCCAAACGCGCCGATCCGAAACTGACTAACGAATTGGTCGAGAAAAAACTTAACGGCTAGAGTGGGGACTGGGGAGATGGGGAGATGGAGAGATGGAGAGATGGAGAGATGGGGAGATGGGGAGTGTGGGGGGAAAGATTTCTTCCCCATCCTCCCACACCTCCCACACCTCCCACACCTCCCACACCTCCCACACCTCCCACACTCCCAGCTTGCCCCATAGCCATTACCTAAGTATTTTCCCGGTGCTTCTTCACAGAATCTTCATAATAAAATTGGTGACAACCCTCATACCAAAAATGGTATGCTCTGGTAAGTAGATGCACCCTGATGATCTGGAGAGCGACTTAAGTAGCTCTCCTTTTTCGCATTTTAATTTCGTCATAAGAAACGTAAAAATAATTATGCTAAGGGCCAAGCAGTGCATTATTATTTATTGCCATCAGCTAATAAACTCATAATAAAAACAATTAGGAGTAGGGAGTGGGGAGTGGGGAGTGAGCAGATAAGGGGCAAACAAAAGGCAGAATTCCTAACTCCTAACTCAACAGTCACACTCAACCGTCAACAGGAGCCAGTGCGTTGCTGGGGTTCCCACGGCAGTCGCTCATGGGGAGCCAGTGCGTTGGGGAGGCAGTGACGGATACGTAGGGGTCTCCCTAAGTGGAGCAACTGCCTTAGTGTAGCAACTGGCGTTCAACAGTCAGCACTCCGTACTCCGCACTCAGCACTCAGCAGGTTGTGGGAGACAATCATGGCAGATTGGCAAAAAATAACAGGTGGCATCACAGCGCCAAGGGGGTATCAAGCGGCGGGAATTACCGCAGGGCTGAAGCCTTCGGGGTTGCCGGATTTAGCTTTGATATATTCAGATGTGGAAGCGATCGCAGCTGGTGTATTCACCACTAGCCAGGTGAAAGCTGCTTGTGTGGAATATTGTCGCCAACGCTTGCAAGCTAAACATAGCGCTCGTGCTATCCTTTGCAATGCCGGACAAGCAAACGCCGCTACAGGAAATGAAGGCTGGATAGATGCTTTAGAATCTGGGATGACAATAGCTCAAGCACTGAACATTCCTTCGGAATCCGTGTTGTTGGCGTCTACTGGCGTGATTGGTCAACGCATTAAGATGGATGCTTTGCGAAGTGGGATTCCCAAGCTAGTAGCAGCATTATCCGAAACCGGTTCAGATGCCGCCGCAGGTGCGATTATCACTACAGATTTAGTCACAAAATCCATTGCTTTAGAGACAACTATAGGCGATCGCCCCGTGCGAATTGGCGGTATTGCCAAGGGTTCGGGCATGATTCACCCCAACATGGCAACCATGCTGGCATTTGTGACTTGCGATGCAGCTGTTTCCCCAGGTCTTTGGCAGCAAATGTTAGCTAGGGCAGCTGATAGAAGCTTTAATTCCATTACTGTAGATGGTGACACGAGTACTAACGACAGCTTAATCGCCTTGGCAAACGGTCAATCTCGCACCCCAGCAATTACGGAAGTGGGTGCAGAGTCAGAGAGATTAGAAGCAATGTTAACAGCAGTTTGCCAGCATTTAGCCAAAGCGATCGCTCGTGATGGAGAAGGCGCAACCTGTCTCATAGAAGTGGAAGTGACTGGCGCACACGATGAACTCTCAGCCAGACAAATAGCCAAAACCATCGCTGGTTCTTCCTTAGTTAAATCTGCAATCTTTGGACGCGACCCCAACTGGGGACGTATCGCTGCCGCCGCCGGACGCGCAGGTGTACCCTTTGAGCAAGAAAACTTGCAAATTAAGTTAGGAAATTTCTTAATGTTAGAAAACGGGCAACCATTACCATTCGATCGCGCAGCAGCCAGCACCTATTTGAAACGAGCAGCCAAAGGCGCTTATCTCCAAGAGGATACAGTATTAATTTCCGTTAGCGTTGGCAATGGTCATGGTGTCGGTAAAGCTTGGGGTTGCGATCTGAGTTATGACTACGTGAGGATTAACGCAGAATACACGACTTGAAGAATACAGAATTCAGAATTCAGTTTTGGTAGGGTGCGTTAGCCTTCAGCGTAACGCACCGCTTTATTTATACTATTCGCAAAAACTTTTGCAACAAATCAATCGGCTTTAGGGGCGTACAGCTGTACACCCCTACATATATATCTGCTACATTCTTATTTCAAATTTGGCTGATTATTAATCTTAATATCAAAGTCTTCTGAATTGTGTATTCTAAATTATTCAGCTTTTTAGCTATGATTGCGATTGATTAAGCTTATTATTTAGTTTCTTGTCAATCATAACTCCATATTAATAGTATTCATAAATTACTTCTTATATAGGAATCGATTTGATTATTGAAAAAATTTAAGTATGTGTAGGGTGCGTTATTGCGAAGCATAACGCGCCATTCTTAAGGATTTGGTGCGTTACGCCAAAGGCTTACGCAACGCCAGTCCGCTCAAGTCGGGAAACCCACCCATGCGGCTGGCTCCCTTACGTATATTTCAAAAATCAAATATGAGTCCTATATATTTAAAATTACTACTAGATATAGGATATGTTGTCGCCAAGCGGCACACCTTCAAATGTTGATGATGCCCTATCCTCTGTAGTAGCACACCCTACATTTACTGCAAATTATCCGTACTTGAGAGCATTACCAACTGCCATAGTGAATTAAGCTTTTTTACTATGATTACTATTGATTTTGGTTAATAGTAAAAAACTGAATGATAATCTCGATTTAATAGTGTTCATAAATCAGAGTTTATATATTAAGAATTACTACTACAGTCCAGACAGATAGATAAACTTTTCCTTATAGATCTAATCTAATATTTATTTAATAAATGGCGATAAGTAATTAACTAATTTACCTCTAAAGGCTGTAAACTTATTTCAACCAGGTGAATAACACTTCTGCGTCACACCAGAGCAGATTTAATCAATTCATTGAAATTTTGTTTGAGGCATTAGCAATAGCCATTGAAAAATGGTCAGCTTTGCCTTGCAAAATATAGCTTGATTAATCATTGAACCGCAAGAAATCTAATATTTTCTTGCCTCAATTGTCATAGCTATAAAAATAAAATTTACATTTCAGGAGATATTATGACAGAATTTTTTAATCGAATTTCTCGGCGCAAATTCATCTTTACAGCTGGAGCATCTGCGAGTGCTGTATTCCTCAAAGGTTGTTTGGGCAATCCTCCCGAAAACCTCACTGGTGGAGCAACTCAAGCACAGCCAACTGCTCAATCAGTTGCTAATGTCAGTCCCGAACAAACACCAGAAACTACTACAGTTAAATTAGGATATATTCCAATTGTAGAAGCGGCTCCTTTAATTATTGCTAAAGAAAAAGGCTTCTTTGCCAAATATGGCATGACCAAAGTTGACCTTTCTAAACAAGCTTCTTGGGGTGCGGCTAGAGATAACGTAGAAATTGGTTCTGCGGGTGGTGGTATTGATGGCGGTCAATGGCAGATGCCAATGCCACATTTAATTACAGAAGGTTTAATTACCAAAGGCAATCAAAAAATTCCCATGTATGTATTATGTCAATTAATCACACATGGAAATGGAATTGCGATCGCCAACAAGCATCAAGGTAAAGGTATCAGCCTACAACTGGCCAGTGCTAAATCTCTATTCACCGAACTCAAATCTTCAACCCCCTTCACAGCAGCCTTCACCTTTCCCCACGTTAACCAAGATTTATGGATTCGCTACTGGTTAGCAGCAGGTGGTTTAGACCCAGATGCAGATGTGAAATTGCTCACAGTACCATCAGCACAAACTGTTGCCAACATGAAAACAGGAACAATGGATGCCTTTAGTACTGGTGACCCTTGGCCTTATCGCCTTGTTCAAGACAAAATCGGCTACGTAGCAGCCTTAACCGCAGAAATTTGGAAGAATCATCCTGAAGAATATCTTGCCATGAGAGCCGACTGGGTTGATAAAAATCCTAAGGCAACCAAAGCACTTTTAAAAGGCATTATAGAAGCCCAACAATGGTTGGATAATTTTGACAACCGTAAAGAAGCAGCTCAAATTCTTGCTGGACGAAATTATTTCAATTTACCTTCAGCTGACATTCTTGCAGAGCCATACCAAGGCAAGTATGACATGGGTGATGGCCGCAAAATTGATGATAAATCAATGGCAGCTTTATATTGGAAAGATGAAAAAGGTAATGTTTCTTATCCCTACAAGAGCCATGATTTATGGTTCATAGTTGAAAACGTCCGTTGGGGATTTTTACCCAAAGATTATGTTGCCAATAATGCTGCCAAAGCGAGGGAACTGATTAATAAAGTTAACCGCGAAGATATTTGGAAAGAAGCAGCGAAAGAAATTGGTATTGCCGCTGCTGACATCCCTACAAATACATCCCGTGGTGTCGAAGAGTTTTTTGATGGCACAAAATTCGACCCAGAAAAACCAGAAGAATATCTCAAGAGTTTGAAAATCAAGAAAGTCAGTATTTAGCCATTAGTAGAGACGCTATTAATTGCGTCTGTAGAAGAGTCATTAGTCATTAGTAACTGACAAATGGCAAAGGACAAACAACAAACACCAAATAAAAGCTAAGGAAATCCGACATTATGACAATAGCTCAAAGACGTTCTACAAGCCCTAGATTTAATAATGGCTTTATATCTCGTCTACAAAAGCAATTTCCTGACCTTATACCACCAATCATTGCCATCATTATTTTTCTGGTTCTCTGGCAATTATTTGCTTGGACTCCCGGTGCGACATTACCAGGCCCAATACAAGTTATACAAGACACTTGGGTACTAATTTTCTGGCCATTCTATGACCGGGGTGGTATCGATAAAGGCCTGTTTTGGCAAATTTTTGCTAGTCTACAACGAGTTGCTATCAGTTATACGCTTGCAGCAGTTGTGGGTATTGCCTTAGGCATTTTAATTGGTGTTAATAAAACCATGTCCAAGGCTTTAGATCCTATCTTCCAATTACTGCGGACAGTACCACCTTTAGCTTGGGTGCCAATTTCTTTGGCAGCTTTACGACAAAACGAACCGGCAGCATTATTCGTAATTTTCATTACTGCAATTTGGCCGATTTTAATTAACACTGCTGTTGGCGTTACCCAAATTCCCCAAGATTACAATAACGTTGCCAAAGTTCTACAACTTAGCCGCAAAGAGTACTTTACTAATATCTTGATTCCTGCGGCATTACCTTATATTTTCACAGGTTTGAGAATTGCGATCGGTTTAGCTTGGTTAGCGATTATCGCGGCTGAAATCGTCATGTCCGGTATTGTGGGAATTGGCTTCTTTATCTGGGATGCGTATCAAAATAACAACGTCAGCGAAGTAATTTTAGCTCTAGTTTATATCGGTGTCGTTGGCTTACTCCTAGATAAAGCAATGGCTTGGCTGCAAAACAAGATTTTACCAGCAGAACAGAAGTAATAAGACAGCATAATTCAGAATTAGGAAGTCAAACAGTCTTTGCACCAAGTTACCAAATTTAGGTTGGTAGTTTAATAACTTCCTATCTGCTGTAAATTTTTCACCGCTCCTTGTAATACGCTTGGGTTCAAGCTTGATTTTCACGATGCTTCTTGAAAAAGGAAGAAATTAAGTATCACCTTTCAAGGAAGCTGGGGAACTCTTTAGCTGCTAAATATTACTAACCCAAGCGTATTTTTCTTCCAGTAATTCAATCTCTAGTTAAAAAACAATAATAACCATTGATTTATTCAATGATAAATCAATAAAAATGAATGATAAATCTTTTTGATAGCTAACTTTAGAAATTGGCATTTTACTAATCAAAGGTTTCAAGTAAATATAAGAAATAAGCACAGTTGCTCTAAATAATCTCTTGATAGGAGAACCCCAATGGTCGCACTCACACAGCCTACTCAAGTTATTCCCAACACCGGACGTTTAACAATTGAAACTGTTGAAATTGCTCCGGAAACAACTGCTATTCGTTGTCTTGATTGGGATAGAGAACGTTTTGATGTCGAGTTTGGTTTACGGAATGGCACGACCTATAATTCTTTCTTAATTCAAGGAGAAAAAGTAGCTTTAGTTGATACTTCTCACGGCAAATTTGAGGAGTTATATCTGGATATACTGACAGGTTTAATTGACCCAACTAAGATAGATTACTTGATTATTAGCCACACAGAACCAGACCATAGTGGCTTGGTAAAAAATATTTTAGAACTCGCTCCTGATGTTACCGTTGTTGCTGCAAAGATAGCGATTCAATTTTTAGAAAATATGATTCACCAGCCTTTTAAATCAAAGCTGGTAAAAAGTGGAGAGTTCTTAGATTTGGGCGATGGGCATCAATTAGAATTTATTTCGGCTCCTAACTTACACTGGCCCGATACAATCTTGACTTACGATCGCAAAACAGGCACTCTTTACACCTGCGATGTGTTTGGAATGCACTACTGTGATGACCATACTTTTGATGAAAATCTGGACATCATCGAAGACGATTTTCAATATTACTATGATTGCCTGATGGCTCCTAATGCTCGGTCTGTATTGGCGGCTTTAAAAAGAATCGAAAAGTTAGAAATCAAAACAGTTGCTACAGGACACGGGCCTTTATTAAAAGAGTATATTTCCGAATGGCTGGGACGCTATCAAAATTGGAGTTCGGAACAAGCGAAAACAGAGACATTAGTAGCTTTATTTTACGTTGAAGATTACGGGTATAGTGAGTATTTAGTAAGAGCGATCGCACATGGCATTGCCAAGACAGATGTAGCAGTAGAATTAGTAGCATTAAATAATACCGAACCTCAAGAAGTCAGAGAATTAGTTGACCAAGCTGCTGGTTTAGTTATTGCAATGCCTCCTCAATCATCAGATGTTATTCAGGCAGCTTTCAAGACTATCTTAGCTGCTGCTCATAATAAACAAGCTATTGGTTTATTAGAGTCGGGAGGAGGAGAAGATGAACCTGTTTTTCCGTTACGAAATAAGTTTCAAGAATTGGGATTAATTGAAGCCTTTAGCCCAATTTTAGTTAAGGAAACTCCCACCAAAGTTACAGAACAATTGTGTGATGAAGCGGGGACAGATATGGGTCAATGGTTGAACCGCGATCGCACAATCAAACAAATCAAATCCATTGATAACGAATTAGAAAAATCCTTGGGGCGAATTAGCACGGGACTATATATTATTACCGCCAAAAAAGACGAAGTTCAAAGTGCAATGCTGGCTTCTTGGGTAACGCAAGCAAGCTTAAATCCTTTAGGTGTAGCGATAGCTGTAGCTAAAGATAGGGCAATAGAATCATTAATGCACGTTGGCGATCGCTTTGTTCTAAATATTTTAGAAGAAGGCAGATATCAAGGATTAATGAAACATTTCCTCAAGCGTTTTGCTCCCGGTGCAGACCGCTTTGCCGGCATCAAAACTTATCCTGCTGCTACCAACGAATCCCCCATTTTAGCTGAAGCTTTAGCTTATCTCGAATGTGAAATTACCAGCCGCATGGACTGTGGCGACCATTGGGTAATTTATAGCACCGTCCAAACTGGAAGAGTCGCCAAAGTCAACGGACTAACTGCCGTCCATCATCGCAAAATTGGCAATCATTACTAAATTTGTCATTGGTCATTAGTCATTGGTCATTAGTCACTAGTTGTTGGTTATTTCTCCCCCTGCCCCCCTGCCTCCCCTGCTCCCCCTGCTCCTCCACCCCCCACTCCCCAACACAAAGCTATGTATAAACCTGCTCAAGATAGCCCAATTCTCACCTATGAAATCCATCGGAAACGCATCGTAAAAAGCTTGGAATTGATTCAAGATTTGATTGTCGTTTCTCTGTGTCTCGGTTTATTTTGCTTCATGGTAATTCAGGTGAGAGATATGTTTTTCTCCCTGCTTCCCCCACTGGATTTTCATGTTGTTACTGCCGATATTCTCTTTTTGCTCATCTTAGTTGAATTATTTCGACTGCTGATTATTTACTTGCAAGAACAACGAATATCTATTGGCGTAGCCGTCGAAGTTTCCATTGTTTCTGCCTTAAGAGAAGTCATTGTTAAAGGAGTTTTAGAAACTAATTGGAGTCAAATTTTAGCCACTTGTGCCTTCTTATTAGTTTTAGGAGTAATACTAGTTGTTCGAGTTTGGCTACCTCCCACCTTTGATGGTATCGACCCCGAACAAGCAATATCTAAACGCTATAAAAATCGATCGAAATCCGAATTAATCGAAAGCAACGGCAACTAGAAAGGGGAGATGGGGGGATGGGGAGGTGTGGGAGGTGTGGGAAGAAATCTTTCCCCCCTCTCTCCCCACACTCACCACACTCCCCATGCCCCATGCCCTATGCCCATACCCAAAGAGAGGTTACTATGTCTGCTAATACTTTAATTACCAGCCGTCCGAGAGACGTGCAGGTTGCTGAAATTGGTAAAGATACGTTGGTTTTGCGATCGCGGACTTGGGAAAGACTAAAATTTGAGGTTGAGTATTCCCGCCAACGGGGAACTACGGCAAATTCTTATCTCATTCAAGCTGATAAAAAAGCTTTAATCGATCCTCCCGGCGAATCTTTTACGGAAATTTATCTCCAAGAATTAGCACAACATCTAGATTTAACTACCCTAGATTACATTGTTCTCGGTCATGTAAATCCGAACCGCAGAGCCACCCTACAAGTACTATTTTCTCAAGCTACTCAAGCTACTTTAATTTGTTCTCGCCCTGCTGCTAATGCTTTGAAAACTGCTTTTCCAGAATGGGAATCGCGCATTCAAGCTGTGCGTTCAGAGGATACTTTGGATTTAGGACAAGGACATAATCTCACATTTATTACTGTACCTACTCCTCGCTGGGCAGATGGATTGTGTACTTATGATGCTGCTACCAAAATTCTCTATACAGACAAATTTTTTGGCGCTCATATTTGCGAAGATACCCTCTTCGATGAAGACTGGAAACGTTTAGATGCAGAACGTCATTACTATTTTGATTGTCTCCACGCAGCCCAAGCTAAACAAGTCGAAGTTGCTTTAGAAAAGCTTTCAATTTTCCCCGCAAAATGTTATGCTCCTGCTCACGGCCCTGTTGTTCGTTACAGCCTGAGTCGATTTAATTTTGATTATCGTCAATGGTGCCAAAAACAAAAATTACAAGAATTGAGCGTTGCTTTACTTTATGCCTCTGCTTATGGAAATACAGCAATTGTAGCTAATGCGATCGCTCAAGGTTTAATTGAAAATGGAGTTAATGTAGAGTCCATTAATTGCGAACTAGCTGAACCAGCAGAAATTACTCGCATTATTGAAGCTTGCGACGGATTTATTATTGGTTCGCCCACATTAGGCGGTCATGCACCAACCCAAATTCAAACAGCTTTAGGAATAGTTCTAGCCACAGCAGCTAAAACAAAATTAGCAGGCGTATTTGGTTCATTCGGCTGGAGTGGAGAAGCAATTGATTTACTGGAAAGTAAGCTCAAAGATGCCAATTATCTTTTAGGGTTTGAAACAATTCGAGTCCGCTTTACACCCACAGATGAAATCTTTCAACAGTGCAAAGAAGCAGGTGCTTTCTTTGCCCAAAACTTGAAGAAAACTAAAAAATTGCGGACAGCGCGTCAAGTTGTTACAGAAGCAAAAGTAGACCGCACCGAACAAGCCGTAGGCCGTATCATCGGTTCCTTATGTGTTTTAACAACTCGTGATGAAGAAAGCCACAAAGGAGTTTTAACTTCTTGGGTTTCTCAAGCAACCTTCAACCCACCAGGAATTATGGTTGCCATTGCTGAAGAACAAAATGCAGATTTAATGTGTCATCTCGGCGATAAATTTGTCTTGAATATCCTCAAAGAAGGTAGAAATATCCGCCGCTATTTTTCTCGCAATAGCGTTTTAGGAAACAATCCTTTTGTTAATCTCTCCACACAAACAGCTGACAATGGTTGCCTAATTCTCACCGAAGCCCTGTCCTATTTAGAATGCACCGTACAAAATCAAATCAAATGTGGTGACAGATGGTTAATTTACGCCGTAGTTGATAAAGGTCAAGTCTTAGAAACCGATGGCTTAACCGCCTTAGAATACCGTAAATCCGGCAGCTACTATTAATTGGGCATAGGGCATAGGGCATTGGCAATTAGTTATTTCTCTCTCACTCCCTTACTCCCTCATCTCCCTCATCCCCGATGCCCCATGCCCAATGCCTAATGCCCCATGCCCCCTACACACTTTTTAACCAAATTACCAATACCAAGTTATTATGTCTACATTTGTTGCTGTCGATCGCATTGATAAAGTTTTTGAATTAACCGGTGGCGGTCAATATATTGCCCTCAAAGGAATTGACCTCGAAATCAAAAAAGGAGAATTCGTTTCCTTAATTGGTCACTCTGGTTGCGGCAAGTCTACATTATTAAACATGATTGCGGGTTTGGATTTGCCCACTGAAGGTATTGTCACCTTAGAAGGACAAAAAATCAGGCAACCAGGCCCCGATAGAATGGTGGTTTTTCAAAACTATTCGCTATTACCCTGGCGGACAGTCAGAGAAAATATCGCCCTAGCGGTAGACTCAGTAATGAAAGGCGTACCCGCAGCCGAACGCAACGCTATTGTCGAAAAACATATAGACATGGTAGGCTTGCGTCCCCATGCTGACAAACAGCCGGGAATGTTATCTGGGGGACAAAAGCAACGTGTAGCGATCGCTCGCGCTTTAGCAATTCGCCCCAAGTTATTATTGTTAGATGAACCCTTCGGCGCTTTAGATGCACTCACTCGCGGGAATTTGCAAGAACAACTCATGCAAATCTGCGAAGAAAACGAAGTTACTGCTGTCATGGTTACCCATGATGTAGATGAAGCAGTGCTATTATCTGACAGAATTGTCATGCTCACCAACGGACCCGAATCGAAAATTGGTGACATTTTAGAAGTCGATATTCCCAGACCCCGTAAGCGCATGGAAGTTGTAGAACATCCTAGCTACTACAGCTTGCGGAGCGAAATGATTTACTTCCTCAACCAGCAAAAACGCATTAAGAAAATTCGCGCCAGAAAAACAGCCGACATTTCCCGTCACGGCTTAGAAAAAGTTAACTTAGAAATCGGCTTTTTACCCCTCACCGCTTGCGCCCCCTTAGCAGTTGCTAAAGAAAAAGGCTTCTTTGTCAAACATGGTTTAGATGAAGTTCATCTCGTGCGCGAAAGTAGCTGGCGGGGTATCGTTGACGGCATGACTGGCGGTTATTTGGATGCGGCGCAAATGCCTTCAGGAATGCCCATGTGGCTAACTTTGGGAGGACACAACAACCAACCTTTCCCCGTTGTCACCGCCCTCACCATGACTCGCAACGGTAACGCCATTACCTTAGCAAAACGCTTTTACGACCAAGGCGTGCAAAGCTTATCAGACTTCAAAAGATACTTACTTTGCACCCGCGACCAAAGGCACACAATGGGAGTAGTGCATCCCGCCTCTATGCACAACTTACTCCTGCGTTACTGGCTAGCCGCTGGTGGAATCGACCCCGACGGCGATGTAGACATGAAGACCATTCCCCCAGCCCAGATGGTAGCCGACTTGCAAGCCGGAAGCATCGATGGTTACTGCGTTGGCGAACCTTGGAACTACCGCGCCGCTGCCGAAAATGTTGGCTTTACCATCGCCACCGACTTGGAAGTTTGGCTAGGACACCCCGGTAAAGTTCTGGGAGTGCGGGAAGACTGGGCAGAAACTTATCCCAATACCCACATCGCCTTAACCAAAGCCTTGCTAGAAGCTTGTCAATACTGTGCAAATCCTAACAATGCCCAAGAGATTCGCCAAATTCTAGCAAGTCGAGAGTATGTCAGCACCGATTTAGAATACATCCAACTCGAAGATCCGAATAGTCTCACCTGCGACATCAACCATCCCCTGCGAGACTACGCCCACCACCAGTTTTATTCCGAGTCTGCCATCAACCGCCCCAGCCGTACCGAACAAATTTGGATTATGAGTCAATTAGCCCGTTGGGGCGACACTCCCTTCCCCAGAAATTGGGTCGAAGTCGTCGAACGCGTCTGCCGAGTCCGCGTTTTCAGCACCGCCGCACGAGAATTAGGCTTAGATATCAGCTACATCCGCCAACCCATCCAACTGTTCGATGGTACTCCCTTTAACGCCGACGACCCAATCGCCTATCTCAACAGCTTAAAAATCAAACGCGATTTCTCAGTCGCCGAAGTCATTCTCGATGCCCCTAGAAGAAGACTAGCTTCATAGAAGGCAGGGGAGCAGAGGGGCAGGGGAGCAGGGGGAGAAAGAATTAATTCCCTAATCCCTAGTCCTCAGTCAACAGTCAACAGTCAACAGCCACCCATACCCAATAACCAAATCACCATGCAAAACCGCAACTCAACAATTACCGACCTCAAGCCACTACAAAATACAGCCACCATCGATCGCCCCTTCCTAGAAATCAAAGACGTTACCAAAGTCTATCCCACAAAAAAAGGCCCCTTCACCGTACTCGATGGCGTTAACCTCAACGTCGAACAAGGCGAATTTATCTGTGTCATCGGTCACTCTGGCTGCGGTAAATCCACCCTGTTAAACATGGTATCCGGTTTTAACTTTCCCACCTCCGGGCAAGTATTACTAGAAGGACAGCCCATTACCAAACCAGGCCCCGACAGAATGGTTGTCTTCCAAAACTACGCCTTGCTACCCTGGCGGACTGCTTTCGACAATATTTACTTAGCTGTTAATGCCGTTTATCCTAATAAACCACAAGCTGAAAAAAGAGCGATCGTCCGCGACCATTTGGCAATGGTGGGGCTGGCTGACGCGATGGAAAAGAAACCAACGCAGATGTCTGGGGGGATGAGACAAAGAGTTTCCATCGCCCGCGCTTTGGCAATTCGTCCCAAAGTCCTAATTTTAGACGAACCTTTCGGGGCGTTGGACGCTATCACCAAAGAAGAGTTACAAGAAGAACTGCTGAAAATTTGGAATGAAAATCGCTGCACAGTGTTGATGATTACCCACGACATCGACGAAGCCCTATTTTTAGCAGATAAACTGGTGATGATGACTAACGGGCCTCATGCCAAGATTGGCGAAGTTATGGAAATTCCTTTTCAGCGTCCCCGCGATCGCGCCCGTATCATGGAAGATCCACAATACTATCAGTTGCGTAACTATGCCTTAGACTTCCTGTTTAACCGTTTCGCCCATGATGATGTAGGTTAACTTGAAGTACACAGATAGGGGCACAATATATTGTGCCCCTACGATTAACTTGCGGGCAAAACCACACTTTGACGTACAGGACGCTTGCGATCGCTTTTGCGAACTCCTCCAGCTTTATAATATTCGTCGCTATTGTGACCAAATTTATAAGCTATACCGCGCAAAAATTGATCGGAATAATCTGCTAAATCTTTTTCACTTTCGACAATATGGGTTAGTAATATATCAATATTAGAGAGGGCGGTATTGTATTCTTCTATAGATTCTCGCAGGCTTTCTATTCTGTCAGTATAATCTTTAACTGTTAATCCCTCTCTCACCTCAAGAGTTGGATTGATAGATTTAACACTTGCTAGTCGTACTTCAGCTTTTTCAAGTGTACGTGAATTACGTTTTGCTCTTGCCATAATTAACACCAGCCAGACTAAATTATTACATATCTATGGTGGACAATTGTATAAAAAGTTGTCATACGTAAAATTGTTGATTTTTTTGCAAAAACCTAAAATTTCAGTGATTTCCAGCATTGTTTACCAATTGAAACCACATTTATGGTAGTAGTACGGCTATTGGTGTTAACCTAAGCTCAAATGCTTAGGCGGCATAGGTTTTACCCCTCCCTAACCCTCCCCTTGTAAAGGCTACGGTGTACACACAAGTCTTCTAAAGTTGTGTCGCAGGCTTTCGATCCCCCCAACCCCCCTTGAAAAGGGGGGCAAAAAGCTGTTAAAGTCCCCCTTTTTAAGGGGGATTTAGGGGGATCTTCGACGATTTTGGCTTTGTTCCAGAGATGTGTGTACACCCTAGCCTTGTAAAGGGGAGGGAACCAGATATTCTTGTTTCCCCCCTTTCCAAGGGGGGATTAAGGGGGGTAAAAATTGATGTAACCTAAGTCTGTTTGCCATCAAGTCAAAGCTGAAGCTCTTACAGGGAAGACGGAAACTCTTACAGCCTGCGCGATATACTGAAACGTCAAGGCACAAAGTCTTACAGGAAAGGCAGAAAGTCTTACAGGGAAGACGGAAGCTCTTACAGCCCGCGCGATATACTGAAACGTCAAGACAGAAAGTCTTACAAGGAAGGCAGAAGCTCTTACAAGGACGGTGTAACCCACCAAATTCTTCAAAATGGGGCTGACGCACTTCAAGTTTCCCCAAAGTGCGTAGGCGCAGCCCGTCGTAGACATCGCTCTCTTGGTTACTAGAGGGTGATAAAATCAGCACTAGTAATCTTGCTGGCATTGATACCTGTCAGTACAGCCAATTGTTCGCCACCGTTGCTAAGGCTAATGAGCGTGTTGCTGCCGCTGTTGCTAATCGTTAACTGCCCAAAGCTCAAGCCGACAGCTAAAACCAACAAGTCAGTGCCATCTTGGAAGTTAGTAATCGTGTCTTTACCCTCCCCCGCTGCTAGCACAAAGCGGTCTGCCCCATTGCCGCCAGTCAAGGTGTCGTTACCAGTACCGCCATAGAGTACGTCATCGCCGTTACCACCATTAAGAATATCAGTACCTACTCCCCCGTAAAGCGTATCGTTGCTATTGTTGCCATAGAGTGTATCATTGCCGCCCAAGCCACGAATCGTATCGTTACCATTGCCGCCGGCAATATAGTCATTGCCTGCGTTGCCGGAAACATTCTGGTCTTTATTGCCTGTTGAGAGAATGTCTCCCACTTCCACCGTCACAGTAGCTTCATTTGAGGTCAGTCCTCCGGCATCGGTGATGGTGTACTTAAATGAGGCAGTACCACTAAAACCTGCGGTCGGGGTAAAGGTAATCAGGCGAGCATCAGAATCGATGTCGGAAAGAGCGACAGTGCCGTTAGTGGTGCTGGTGACAGAGAGTTTAGCACCGACTAGACCATTGCGATCGGGGTCAGAGATGTTATCGTTGAGATCGACTGTCACCTTTGTCACTGGGTTGCCCGTGTTCTTGCTAGTAGAGACTGTTTCCCCCGTGGCACTGGGGGCTTCGTTAACATCGCTGACGTTGAGAACAAAAGCCTGAGACTTGGTTAGCGATAAGTTCCCCGCATCGGTAGCCGTGACAGTGAGATTTAGTTGACCGTTGGGGATTGCTTCATAATTGAGGGAAACACCATCTTTGAGCTTGAGTTGTCCGTTGTCCACCACAAAGCGGTTGTCATCAACGGTCAGGGTGTTGTTGCGAAATGCTGGGTTGAGCGTATCTGCATCGGTAACAGTGAGGTTGCCAATTACCGCCCCTGCCGCATTTTCAGCGACGGTGTTGGCACTCAAGGCAATGGCACTGGGGGCTTCGTTAACATCGCTGACGTTGAGAACAAAAGTCTGAGACTTGGTTAGGGATGAGTTCCCCGCATCGGTAGCCGTGACAGTGAGATTCAGTTGAGCGTTGGGGATTGCTTCATAATTGAGGGAAACACCATCTTTGAGCTTGAGTTGTCCGTTGTCCACCACAAAGCGGTTGTCATCAACGCTCAGGGTGTTGTTGCGAAATGCCGCGTTGAGCGTATCTGCATCGGTAACAGTGAGGTTGCCAATCACCGCCCCTGCCGCGTTCTCAGCGACGGTGTTGGCACTCAAGGCAATGGCACTGGGGGCTTCATTAACATCGGTGACGTTGAGAACAAAAGCCTGGGACTTGGTTAGCGATGAGTTTCCCGCATCGGTAGCCGTGACAGTGAGATTTAGTTGACCGTTGGGGATTGCTTCATAATTGAGGGAAACACCATCTTTGAGCTTGAGTTGTCCGTTGTCCACCACAAAGCGGTTGTCATCAACGGTCAGGGTGTTGTTGCGAAATGCTGGGTTGAGCGTATCTGCATCGGTAACAGTGAGGTTGCCAATTACCGCCCCTGCCGCATTTTCAGCGACGGTGTTGGCACTCAAGGCAATGGCACTGGGGGCTTCGTTAACATCGCTGACGTTGAGAACAAAAGTCTGAGACTTGGTTAGGGATGAGTTCCCCGCATCGGTAGCCGTGACAGTGAGATTCAGTTGAGCGTTGGGGATTGCTTCATAATTGAGGGAAACACCATCTTTGAGCTTGAGTTGTCCGTTGTCCACCACAAAGCGGTTGTCATCAACGCTCAGGGTGTTGTTGCGAAATGCCGCGTTGAGCGTATCTGCATCGGTAACAGTGAGGTTGCCAATTACCGCCCCTGCCGCATTTTCAGCGACGGTGTTGGCACTCAAGGCAATGGCACTGGGGGCTTCATTAACATCGCTGACGTTGAGGATATAGTTAGTCAATGCATCAGGTATACCGCCTACAGTAGGGTCATCCACGCTCACAGTGATGTTATAGGCATTTTTGCTTTCAAAGTTGAGAACAGTGTTTTCTTTGAGGTAGAGAGCATTGTTTTGAATGAAAAAGCTGGCTCTATCAGTGCCGCTGAGGATGAGACTGTTGTTGCCTACACCGTCATCACTAACGCTGATGTCTGCCAGTTTGATGGGGCTGGTAGTATTGGTGTTTTCTGCCAGACTCTTGGTTTGGTTGAGCAGATTAATGGCAGTGGGAGGGGTATTGGGAATGGTGTTAATGGTGCCATAGACATCTTTATTACTGGTCGAGGCAGTGTTGCCTGAAAAGGTAACGTTGCTTCCCCCGACTACGGGAGCTGTCGTCACGCCTGCCTGGGTAGCTAGTCCTGGCGTCACGGCAAAGATAGCACCGCCGAAGCCCTGTCCATTATTCGCTCCAGCTCCCCCTGTGGCGGAGTTGCTGGTGAAGCTGGTGTTGAAAAGGGTGAGGTTGCCTGACCGAATAAAGATGGCACCGCCTAACCCTGCACCACCGCCACCAATACCGCCGCTGCCGCCAGTACCGCCGCTGCCACCGGCACCGTAGCCGAAGCCGCCGAAGCTGTTGCGGCCGTTGATGCCATCACCACCGCTGCCACCGTTGCCACCGTTGCCACCGCCGAAGCCGCCAATCCCGCCGCTGCCACCGCTGCTGCCGTCACCACCGCTACCACCAGCGCCGGAGTTGTAGCCGCCGCCGCCACCACCGCCACCACCACCACCACCACCACCACCGCCACCACCAGCGCCGAAGCCGCCGGAGCCACCGGAGCCACCGGAGCCGCCGTTGCCACCGGAGCCGCCGTTGCCAGGGGAGCCGAAAGTGCTAGGGGAGCTGAGAGAGCCAGGGGAGACGAAAGTCAAGCCGCCGCCGCCGCTGCCACCACCCGCACCACCACCGCCGCCGCTACCGCCGCTGCCGAAGCCGCCAGTTCCGCCATCGCCACCAGGACTGCCGTTGCCGCCAGTTCCGCCATTGCTACTACTACTACTAGTGCTGCCGCTGCCGTTGCCGCCGTCCCCGCCATTCGCACCCGTGTTACCAGTGCCACCGTCCCCGCCGATCGCCTGGTTGTTGGTGAAGTTGACGTTGCTGATGGTGACAGTGCCATTGTTAATAAACAGAGCACCGCCAAACCCACCGTTACCCCCCGCACCATTGACACCATTGCTGCCTTGCGCCCGTCCATTTGCTAGCGTCAGGTTCGCAATAGACACAATACCTTGATTGACAGAAAACAATGACACATCGCCTGCGTCGTTAATGCTGTTGTTGTTGGCATCGCCGCTGATGGTGAGATTACTGCCACTCGTGCCTTGAATGCTGATGTTGCTTGTAATGGTTGGTAAGGCACTAGTCAGGCGGAAGGTAGAATTGGCAGGCACATCGAAGATAATGATGTCATCGCCTGCCGTGTTGTTAGCGGCAACGATCGCCTCTCGCAGCGAATCAGCGTTGTTGCTGGTGTCGTTTTCGTCATTGATGGTGTTTACAGTGAACGTTGCCATGATTAAAATCTCCTAAGCTATCAACGAGTTAATCGGTCGAGATACTGGTCAAATGGAATCGTTAGGGTTGAGATGTTCCCTTCCCCCTCTGGTTTGGGAGGCGAACGATTGCTAGGAACAGCTTCAGGCAGCGTGAGAGTAAGAAGCATAAGAAGCCCTGTCGCTCTCCTCGTCGGGGATAGAATCGGACTGCTGCAATCGCTGTGAAGTAGCAGGTACAGCACCAGCATCGGTTGGCTTTTTATCGATAAAGAATCTCGCTTGCACTTCTACCCGCAGTTGATAGCGATCGCTCAAGCCGCGTCGAACAATGGCCTCGTTAATGGCAAGCTGCGATTTCAGCACTTGTTCAATCGTGCGAGTGCTGCTGACACTAGTCGGATGCAAACGGTAGTAGTAGAGCGGCTGATTCAAGTGCCAAATCTCGGTCACTTCTGACAGGCGCAAACACAGGTCGTAGTCTTCGATCGATTCAAACGCTTCTCGAAAGCCGCCAATCTGCTCATAGACCGAACGGCGCAACAGCCGGAAGTGAAACGTCATGAAGTCAATTAGCAGTCGGTCTGGGCTGTAGGGGATTTGGCAGCGATGCCCCAACCCTTGTACCTGTCCGCCTGCGTTTATCTGCCAATGGTCGGTGTAGACCATACCGACTTCCGGATGGGAGTTCAGCACTGGAACAGTGAGTTCCAGCGCCCGGAAGTCTAAAGCATCATCGCTATCGACCTGACCAATGTAGGTGCCTTGAGCCGCAGCATAAGCCCCTTTGAGGGTATGAGCGGCACCTTGATGAGTGGCAGCAATGACGCGAACGCGGGCATCTTGTTGAGCATAGTGATTGGCAATATCTAGGGAGCGATCGGTTGAGCCATCGTCCCAAATCAACAGTTCAAAGTCTCGGTAGGTTTGGCTCAGCACGCTGCTGATTGCCACTTCTAAGTAGCGATCGCGGTTATACACCGGCATGATAATCGATACTAAAGGCGGTTTGAAATCAACGGGTTGCGGCCAGAGAGCATCAGCAAAATTAGGAGAAACCGTTGCAATACTGTGATTTAAAGAATTGGAATTTTGGTTAGAAGACATAGTAGTTAACGACTAGAGGCGATTTAGCAATTCTTTAGGAACAGGCTGAGCACAGCAAAGTGGGCTTCTGTAAAGTCCCAAGATCGCGCAATCCGAAACCGTTGAGGCGACAGCGGTCTTCGGCAGCTAGCTTGGAAATAAAGCTTGGTTGCCACAGGGGAACAAAACTGTAATCGTTGCTGATGGTGGCAAGGCAGCTAAAATCTGTGTTGACAAATACAATCTTTTCTGCATCATCCAGCACCACATCATGGACATTTAAATCGCCAGTGGTGTATGCCGTGCGAGGGATATAAAGGTGATGTCTAGCGACAAGCCGCTTCTCTTCTCCTGTTGGAGACGCTGCGCGAACGAGACGCTCCGCGAACGCGTCTACGCTTTGCTGATAAATTTCCCGTGGTTTGAGTAAATTTTCAAATCGCCAAATTTGATAACGCGTGCTAACATATATACTGTTGTTTGATGCATATATTCCCATTGGTTTATCAAACAATCGCTCGCGAGCGCTCACCCTATCTTGCTCATTGCAACCCATGAAAAACAGGCGATTAGTTTGATAAGTAGTGAAAGCTAGGCTAATAAACTGCGTTTGCAACCAGGGTATAAAGTGCCGCAAATACTTGATTTCTAGTTCGGGCGCAGTCGATGAAGGCATGGCGTGACTGCGCGGCAGAAAACTTTCCATACAAGACTTTATTAATTGCTGATTATTTTTTTGACAAAGCAAAATTGTTTCCATTACCCCTAAAAAGTAAAGGTATGGAAACAGCACCCAATTATTTAGTAATTTTTATTGACGATAACTCGTCAATATTACACTACGGTTAAATCTTGCGTATTGAAACTAATTTCATTAAAAGTTAATGGAAACTTAGAAATTTTTGACTCAAAAATCTGAATAATTTCACATAAATCTGCCAGCGATCGCAATCGTTAAGTTCTAATATTAATTTTCTATAACCTGCCAACTTTGATACCAAATTGAACTGATAGATATGCAAACTTGAGTAGGTGGGCGTGAATATTTATCATTGCAATAAAACAGAATACAACTATGCTAAAAGCATAAGGAAACAGGGTTTTCACTTATTTTATTTTATTTACATAGTTTAGTTTTTTGAAGCCGATTGCACTTGAGAGGATGTTTGAAAAGTCATGATTGATGTATCAAATATATTTTTACCCCACCCTAACCCTCCCCGATGTATTGGAGAGGGAACCGGATTTTTCTTGTTTCCCTTCTTTACAAGCTACGGTGTACGCACAACTCGAATTTCTTCTTAAATCTCGGACATTACCCCCTTAATCCCCCCGATGGATTGGGGGGAAAAAGAGATCTTGTTCCCTCCCCTTTCCAAGGGGAGGGTTAGGGTGGGGTAATTCGATAACTTGTGTGTACACCGTAGCCTTTACAAGTGCGTTAGCGTAGCTTACCGAATATCGCTGATTTTTACTTACACTTTCGTAGGTGCGTTGTCGCATAGCGCAACGCACCGTAAATCTATGGATTAATACAAGTCTGTTTGCCATCAAGTCAAGGCGGAAGCTCTTGCAGGGAAGGCAGAAAGTCTTACAAGGAAGGCGGAAGCTCTTGCAGGCTGCGCGATATACTCAAACGCCAAGGCAGAAAGTCTTACAGGGAAGACGGAAGCTCTTGCAGGCTGCGCGATATACTTAAACGTCAAGGCAGAAGCTCTTCCAGGGAAGACAGAAGCTCTTACAAGGACGGTGTAATAGTAATTCGCAATGGGCTACGCTAACGCAATTAAGAAATTCAGACTTTATCTAGGTTTGGTGGTTTGAATCTGTTGCCGAATTTTAGAGAATTGGTATTACTTACACTTTCAAAAACCAGCGTTGGCGATACATCACAACACCAACAGCCCACCACAACAACACGGTAACTATGCCAAAAAACAGGGAACCATTCAGCGCCCCCGCCCAAGATGCGAAAAAGTTCTGGTAAATCCAATTGTAAGTACTAGGAGCGTTTTCTCCCGTACCGATAGTGGTTTTGACTAAGATTTTAATCAATAAAACAGACGCGACGAAAAGAGCGATCGCATTTAAACCCATAATTTCAAAAGCTTTACCCCAGCGACGTATCCGCCGTACTTCGATGAGTTCGTAACAAGTTGCAAGCAAAAATAATGCCCAACCTGTTGTAAAAACTACATAAGAACTCGTCCACAATTTTTTATTAATGGGAAATGTCCAGCCCCACGCCCAACCAATAATTAAACAACCAATTCCAAATAATCCTAGCCCGATACTTGTGCGTGACTGTACAGGCTGGCTGCGTATCCATTGCCCGCTGAAATAACCAGCAAGGACGCTTACTATCGCAGGGATAGTACTAAACAATCCCTCTGGATCTCCCAGAAAGTTGAAACCATCACCTTTATATAAATGTGCTTTGGGAATAATTAAGCGGTCAACATAAGCACCAAAATTACCTTCCCGCGTCAGAACTCCCGCCCCATAATCGGGTACTGGTACATACATCATCGCTAGCCAGTAACCGATGAGTAGCACTGCTGCTAGTATCCATTGACCTTTGCGCGGGATGTTGAGAACTATTAAAGAAGCCAGCAGATAACTAAGGCTGATGCGTTGCAACACCCCCATCAACCGGATGCTACTTAAATCAAAAGTCCAAACACCTTTATTCCAAAAGCCATTTAGTAGCAATCCCAAAACAAAGAGAATGGCGGCGCGGCGCAATATCCGCGAGTAAACAGCTGAGGTCGGTTTATTATCTTCGGTGTACTTCGATAGAGAAAAAGTCATCGCTACACCGATAATGAAGAGAAAAAAAGGAAATACCAAATCAGTTGGCGTACAGCCGTGCCAATCAGCGTGGGCGAAGGGAGGATAGACATCATCTGCGACTCCCATCATGTTGACAAGAATCATCGCAGCAATGGTAATGCCGCGAAAAACATCGAGTGAAGTCAGGCGCATAAGCGGAATTTTTTCCTTGATGAGTATCTAAGGTAACCCGCTTAATGCAGCTAATCAAGGAAAACTTATAGACTTGTATACAAGGTAAAATTTTGTCAACTAACTATCACTACTTGCTATGTCAGTCAAAGTTGGAGATACCGCCCCTAATTTCAGTCTACCCGCTCAAAATGGCTCAACAGTTAGCCTGCAAGATTTTCGCGGCAAAAAAGCTGTTGTCTTATATTTCTACCCCAAAGACGACACGCCCGGTTGTACTGCTGAATCCTGCGCCTTTCGCGACCAGTATGAAGTTTTTAAAAGTGCTGGCGCTGAAGTTATCGGCGTCAGTGGCGACTCTACCGAATCTCACCAGCGATTTGCTGCCAAGTACAATCTACCTTTTACCCTATTGACCGACAAAGGCGACCAAGTACGCAAGCTATATGGTGCAACAGCAGCCTTTGGCTTGTTCCCTGGTCGCGTTACTTACGTCATTGACCAACAAGGAGTTGTGCAATACGTATTTGATTCAATGTTTAACTTTAAAGGTCACGTTGAAGAAGCCTTAAAAACGCTGCAACAGTTTGCTGTGAAGTAGGGAAGTGGGGAATGGTGGGGTGATGGGGTGATGGGGTGGTGGGGTGAAATTCTCTCCCCATCTCCCTATCTCCCCATCTCCTCATCCCCCCATCTCCCCAATCCCTATTTACCCGAATGCGACTTTTCCGACATCGCAACGTTCGCATGGGCTGACTTGCCATTCTTACCGTTGGTATGACCGTTACCATTGCGGGGTTGAATTACGCCATAACCGCCGTGGTTGCGTTCGTAAATGACATTTATCTCGCCTGTTTCAGAATTGCGGAACATATAAAAGTCATGTCCTACGAGTTGCAGTTGTTCCAAGGCTTCTGCAAGGGTCATGGGAGGCATGGAAAAATACTTGGTGCGGACGACTTCGTTGGGTAGTTCGGGAGTGCGATCGCCAATTAAATCTGTGACTACTGACTCTGCAACAACTTCTTCTGTTGGTTGGGCATGAGTTTTCTGATCTTGACGCCGTTCTTTGTATTTCCGCAGTTGACGGGCAATCTTATCTGCTACTAAGTCAATGCTGGCGTATAAGTTTTCGCTGCTTTCCTCTGCACGGATAACGCTACCATTAGCAAAAATAGTTACTTCAGCTGCTTGTCTAGGATTAATTCGGGGATTCCGGGCAACGCTAAGATGTACATCCACTTCATTTGTAATATTCTGAAAATGATTAACTGCTTTTTCAATTTTTTGATGTACATACTCACGAATTGCATCGGTAATTTCAATGTTTTTGCCGTGGATGACAAGCTTCATGTAAACTCTCCCGCTGAATATTTTGATGTGTGAATTTGCTTTGTATGAAAAGAAGTTGCGGTAAGGTCTTTCACTCCCGCCAAAACAAATTGTGAACTTTTATCATTTACTGCTGTGCTGTCTCTAAACTCGTTGCATCTGAGTTTTTCCCAAGCATATCCTTAGATTTGATTTATTTCCTCATCTCTGCGCTGATATCCAATAAGATATCCACTTAGAACTCTTTGGTGAAGAAATCTTAACACTGACAGCTATGACTACTTTCTCCTTTAAAGCAAGGCTTAAAGAACTTTTGATAGTTGCTCCTTGTGCGTCCGGTTGAGGTTTGCTTGCTGTTGATAAAGAACACAAGTTTTGTGGAAGTAGATTTTGTTTGAAATGCAAACAATGTTATTAGAGTCATCAGCCAACATATTATTTCTATTCTCTTGGTCTGATGCTGATTGTAGAGAATTCCTCCCAACACCTATTAAGGTTATATATTCAAGCTAGCACTTTGTATTTTAAGATGCATGTTCCCTTGACTTTCCTTTAAAATCCTTTGCAAAGCTTGACATTTTTTGATTCTATTCCTTTAAGTTGAAATATATTTCGTTCTTTTCACAGTTGATTTTTGGCATGATCCATAGTAATAAGCCACCCAAACACCGTTGTTTTTTGTATAACCAAGGATTAATGCCTTACTTAGACGCTCATGCATGGCAGCGATCGCTCCTTACTCAACGCCTCCACGACCCCAGCCTAGATGACGTGTTAATTCTCCTCGAACATCCACCCGTCTACACTTTGGGACAAGGAGCCAACTCAGATTTTCTCAAATTTGATATTGACAAAAGCCAATATGATGTGCATCGAATTGAACGAGGTGGCGAAGTTACTTACCATTGTCCCGGTCAATTAGTCGGGTATCCAATTTTAAATCTGCAACGCTATCAAAAGGACTTGCACTGGTACTTACGGCAACTTGAAGAAGTGTTAATTCGCGTATTAGCAGTTTATAAATTGCAGGGAGAAAGAATTCCGGCTTTTACTGGCGTTTGGTTGCAAGGACGAAAAGTTGCCGCTATTGGCATTAAAGTCAGCCGTTGGATTACCATGCACGGCTTTGCATTAAATGTTTGTCCAGATATGACAGGTTTTGAGCGCATTGTACCTTGTGGCATCTCTGATAAACCTGTAGGCAGTTTAGCCGAATGGATTCCAAATATTACCTGCGAAGAAGTGCGTTTTTATGTAGCACAGTCCTTTGCAGAAGTATTTGGAGTAGAAGTAGTAGAATCACAGCTCGAAGGATTTTTTCAGGATGAATAAATTCAGCTGCAAATTATGTAATACAGCAGAATTCAGGAGTCAGAATGGGCTACGCCCCGCTGCACTAACAGAATTCAGAATTAAAACAAGCTCTCTGTTTAGCTTTAAGAGTTGAGAGTGTGTACTTAATCAACTTAAAATTAGCTGTAAATACTATACCAGTCTGATTAAAATTGTGACACACTCATAAGGGTCATCTATCGTTTGTAGTATCAAAGTAGCTATTAAACTAGAGTTATCAAACGTACAATCTAATTATTTACAAAGCATTAAATATAAGAATTCAAGAGTCAGAATTCAGAATAATTGAAAAATCAAGAGTCTTTAAAAAGCTTGGTGTTTTGAAATTATAAAGCTTGAGTATCAAAGCCTTCTTGATTCTGACTTCTGAATTCTGGATTCTGAATTCTTCCCATTAAACTAACTTTTTGCAGCACTAAATTACGAATTAGCGCGTGAATTACCCAACTGATCTCCAAGTATATACCCCATCTTTAACATCACTTAGAGACCGTGACTGGACAGCTTTAATAGAACTATTCGACAGAGATGACGGTGATGAAATTGAAGCCGACATCCACACTAATTTGTTTTGGCTGATACCTGAACCTTGTTGGGAAGACGATCCGTTTGATTTCTTGCGTGAATATCTTTAAAAAATGGGAAGTGTTTAGAAACAAGGGTTAACCCTTGTCTGTACGAAATGGAGACTTTAAAGAAAGTATTTAATTACGAATTATTTGCAATTGTTCATTGCTAATATCAAGCTGCTCTAAAGTTAATTGTAAGATTTTTAACAAATAGCCAAGACAGTCTTTAATCTTCTTCTTTGCGTCTTTGCGCCTTTGCGTGAAAAAAAGGTTAAACAAATATGCCTAAATTTCGTTTTATCCGTTGCTTGCAATTATGTCTAGTTATAACTTTCAGTTGTTTATTACTCACTACCTGTAGTACCAACCACAGTGCAGGAAAAACTCTACGCGTTGCTACAGAACCGGCGTTTCCACCTTTCGAGTTTCAAGGACAAAGTGGAGAATTACAAGGTTTTTCCATTGATTTGATGAATGCCATAGCCACTGCTGCTAACTTTAAAGTAAATTTTCAAAGCCTGCCTTTTGATGGGATTATCCCAGCACTCCAAGCCAAAACCGTAGATGCAGCCATAAGTTCCATCACGATTACAGAAGAGAGGGCGAAGACGATTTCTTTTTCCCGTCCTTATTTTAAAGCAGGGTTGGCGATCGCCATTCGCGCCGACAATCAAAATATTACTGGCTTTGACAGTCTCAAAAATCAAAAAATTGCCGTACAAATTGGTACAACTGGCGCAGCCAAAGCTAAGAGTATTCCTGGCGTACAAATTCGCAGTTTTGATTCTGCACCTCTAGCTTTACAAGAATTACTCAATGGTAATGTCGATGCGGTAATTAACGATGCACCTGTAACTTTATATGCTATCAACACAGGCAATCTCAAGGGAATTAAAGTTGTAGAAAAATTGCTGACAGAAGAATTTTATGGAATTGCTACTGCTAAAAATTCGCCTTATTTGACATTAATCAATGAAGGTTTGAATAATGTTTTGAAAAATGGCACTTATTCGCAAGTTTACCAAAAATGGTTTAAAGCCGAACCGCCATCATCATTACCAGTTACATCACCATTTGAGAATCAAACTAGCGCGGGTGTTCCGCAAATATTTACGTCAATTAATGTAATTTTACAGGCTGTTCCGACTTTATTCCAGGGAGCTTTGGTAACGTTGCAATTGACGATACTTTCTGTAGTATTTGGTTTAATTGGCGGTTCTTTGATTGGAATTATTCGCCTTTCTCATATTGCACCTTTGCGTTGGCTAGCGAGGGCTTATGTAGATTTTTTCCGAGGAACGCCTTTGCTAGTGCAAATTTTTATGATTTACTTTGGATTACCTGCAATTTTGCAACAACTTGGTTCCACATTTACTTTCGATCGCTTAGTCGCGGGAGTCATTGCTTTAAGTTTAAATAGTGCTGCTTATATTGCAGAAGTTGTCCGCGCTGGAATTCAATCTATTGAAGTAGGACAAAGTGAAGCAGCGCGATCGCTAGGTTTGAGTTCCGTGCAAACCATGAGGTTTGTGATTTTTCCCCAAGCATTCCGGCGGATGATTCCACCTTTGGGTAATGAGTTTATCAGTTTGTTGAAAGATACAAGTTTAGTTGCAGTGATTGGTTTTGAAGAATTGTTCCGCAAAGGACAGCTAATTGTTGCTGATAACTATCGCGCCTTTGAAATTTATGCAGGTGTAGCGGTGGTTTATTTATGTTTGACGTTACTTTCTTCCCAAGCATTTAGCCTATTGGAAGCTTGGATGAATCCCGTAAAACGCCAGAGTAAATAGGATGATTAATAATTTTTTATAGGTGTATTATGCCGTAAGCTAACCCAGCTGAATAAAGTAAATATTAGCATCACAATTTCTATTTTAATTGATTGAGTTGTCTTGTGTATATCATTTTTGTAGTAATAACTCTAAGAATGTTTCTTTATCAATGCTAATATCTTGAATCATTCCCATCAAAGTACCTTGTTTGATGTCTTTACCAGAATGAATTGGAACAACAACTCTACTCCCATGAATATTCTTATAAATGGCATGACTACCCTTTTGACGATCTAGATAAAAACCTAATTTTTCAATAACTTTAATAAAGTCTTTAGCTTTGACACTAGGAAAAGTACTCATATTAAAATACTTAATGGCTTGACAATTAAATCTTCTTTAGGAATAGGTTGATTATCAGCCATTAAACTTTCAAGATATAGTTCAATAGCTTCTGTAATATTCTCAATAGCTTCTTCAAAAGTATCGCCTTGAGAATGACAGCCTTTGAGAATAGGACAAAAAGCATGGTAACCACCATCTTGTTCTTTTTCTAGAAGAACCGTATAGTTATAAGCTTGTTTACTGTTATTTGTCATATAGTTTCACTTTTTTGCAAGCTAATAATTATTAGTTTAGACCTAATTCATAATGATAGATTCGATTTTGAAAAGATAGCGATCGCGATTGAGGGGCGTTATTATACCTTATTTACCCCGGAATTGAAGCGATCGTCCAAATTTACTTTACCTTTTCCTGCAAACCCAATAGAAAAAGTTATCAATTCTCGATTCCACAGCTGCGTTGTTATCATAGGTTTGTAAACATTAAGAAATGTAAATAGTAGCTATAAATACAAATCGATTTATCTTGATGATTGCGTATTTGCTATTTGAGAGCTAAATATACCGCTGTAGCCATGATGTAATTAAAACCCTGTAAATATGTGTCAACTATTCAATGCAAACCTAGTTTGTGCTGCATTGTCATGGTTCATTTTGCCATTAAAAAATTGAAAACTTTTCATAGGAGGATAAGCAAATGAGAAATTTGAAAACGATCGTAGACAAATGCTCATTTACTACTGAAATACCAGCATCATTTGTGGTATTTCTTGTCGCCCTCCCTCTTTGTATGGGTATTGCGATCGCTTCGGGACTTCCGCCATCCCGCGGCATAATTACGGGAATAGTCGGCGGAATTATTGTTGGTGCGATTTCTGGTTCTCCAATGCTTGTTAGCGGCCCGGCTGCTGGACTAGCGGTGGTTGTTGCAGAAGTAGTTCAACAATATGGCATTGAAATGGTTGGGCCGATTCTCTTGTTAGCGGGTTTAATTCAATTACTCGCAGGTATATTTAAACTCGGCCAGTTGTTTCGCGCCATGTCGCCGGCTGTTATATATGGAATGCTTGCAGGTATTGGGGTATTAATTTTCGCTTCCCAATTTCATGTCATGCTAGACGACAAACCGCGCATACATGGGATTGAGAATTTACTATCTATTCCCAACGCCATTTACAAAGCTTTCTTTCCTATTGATGGTAGCGCCCATCACCTTGCAGCACTCATCGGTGTAACAACAATTATCAGCCTTTTGCTGTGGGAAAAATTTAAACCCAGGAGTTTAAAATTGATACCTGGTGCCCTTGTCGGCGTTGTCATTGGCACTGCGATCGCCACAGTATATCGATTACCGATTCAGTATGTTGACGTACCTGCAAACCTGTTACAAGCAATTCAATTACCAACAATTGCCAGCTTACCAGGTTTAATTCAAGCACCAGTTTTGATTGATGCGATCGTCATTGCCTTCATTGCTAGTACAGAAAGTTTGCTTTCAGCCGTAGCAGTAGATCGACTGCATACCGGCCCAAGAACCAATTTCGATCGCGAGTTAACAGCCCAAGGAATTGGCAACATTATCTGTGGATTCTTGGGTGCTTTGCCGATGACAGGAGTGATAGCCCGCAGTTCTGTAAACGTAGAAGCCGGTGCTAAAACGAGATTATCAACCATACTTCACGGTGTATGGCTGTTAATTTTAGTAATTGCAGCCCCAACGTTGCTTAAAATAATTCCCATTTCTAGTTTGGCAGCAATTCTAGTTGTTACTGGTTTTAAATTAATCGAAGTAGAACATATTCGTCAGTTAAAGAAGTATGGACGTTTTCCTTTGGTAATATTTTCGGCTACTTTAATAGGGATTGTTGTTACTGACTTAATCACAGGTGTTTTAATTGGGATTCTGTTAACAGCCGTTTTACTAATTCACAAAATGTCAGTGCTGAATGTCCAAATAATTAAGCACGAAAACGATCGGCGAATAGACATTCATTTACAAGGTGCAGCAACATTTGTGAGATTACCAAAATTGGCGAACATTTTAGAACTTGTGCCTCCAGGAAGGGAATTGCATGTTTATTTACACGACTTGGCGTATATAGATCACTCTTGTTTAGACCTACTATCGATGTGGGCAAAACAACAGCAAAAAATGGGAAGCACGTTAACTATGCAATGGGATAGGCTGATAGAACGTAACCGCAAACCATTTACTCTGTAGTTTGCAACTTGGTGAGGTACAGATAATCGTAGGGGCACAACATGTTGTGCCCCTACCCGTGTACTTTGCTACTCTACGAATTATTTGTATTTCATGTAATCAGTCATGGTTTAAGATAGGTTTTATATAGAGAATTTGGATTGAGTTACGCCTGAATCAACCAAAAATATATGACAATTCTTAATGCTCGTAATTTATCATTAGAAGAAGTTGAGCGCCTATTTGGCTTTCAAGAACAGTACAGTGAATCATTTTCTAACTACTTATCTCTGGAACCTTTAACGGAAACAGAACAACAGGAACTTGTGCAAATTAGAAATGACTTTCGACGCTACCTGAGAGGTGGTAAAGTTTCTGAAGGTCAGGTAAAGTTTCTTGCAGTTGCGCCTTTACTAAGATTAGCTGGTTTTTATCGCTATCCTATCGAGATTCTTTTGGAAGAGAATATTGCTGATATTGAAGTTGAAGATGAAGATATCAAAATTAAAGGCAGATTTGATATTTTAGCTATTAGTAAAGCTAAACATACAAAATCTCAAACATATTTCTGGGTACTATTAATTGAATCTAAGAATAGTCAAATTGATATATCAACAGGTTTACCTCAGCTACTCACCTACGCTTATAAAAATTTAGAGAATCAAAAATTAGTTTGGGGATTAACGAGTAATGGTAGAAGTTATCAGTTTGTTTATATCGAACAAGGAAATCCCCCTATTTATTATCTGTTGCCAGAATTAAATTTAATGGAAAGAGAGCGATCGAGTCAGTTGCTACAAATTTTAAAAGCAATTTGTCAGCTTTAAAAGCAAGTATTAAGGCAATAATTTATGAGTCAAGCCATACCTAAACTAGTAAGCTTTGAAGATTTTGCAGCGTGGCGACCTGAAGGCGGAAGATATGAATTACATGATGGCGTAATTGTTGAAATGGCACAACCAACCGGCGACCATGAAGATGTTGTGGGTTTTATAGCACTAGAAATATCTGCTGATATCAAACGTCTCAATTTACCTTATACAATCCCTAAAACTGCGCTGATAAAACCTGCGAATTCGGTATCTGCGTACTCTCCAGATGTATTGATATTAAATCGTCTGAATTTAGTGAATGAGCCGCTATGGAAAAAAGAATCAACTGTATGTTATGCGGCATCAATTCCCTTGGTAGTTGAGGTAGTTAGTACTAATTGGGATGATGACTACTACACAAAACAAGGTAAATATGAGGTTATTGGAATTCCTGAATACTGGGTTGTAGATTATCTCGGTTTAGGTGCTAAAAAGTTTACTGGCAACCCCAAACAGCCTACCATGTCTATTTATCAATTAATCGATGGTGAATACCAAGTTACTCAATTTAGAGGTACGGATCGCATCGTCTCGCCTACTTTCCCAGAATTGAATTTAACGGCAGAACAGATTTTTCAAGCTGGAGGTTTCCCAAGTAGTTAAGGTGATTTCTGATGAAAAAAATATCTATGTTGACGAGTTTCGACTTCGCTCAACTCTCGACCACTGTGTTGGTTGAGCGAAGCCGAAACCAACGGCTATGGTAATTTTATTACTAGAATTCACTTAGCGAATTGCTTCATTCCGCTTCGCTCCATTCGCAATGACGTTGTGTAATTAATTCTGTCCGACTACTTATCAAAGATTCATTCACAAAGCTCTGAGGTTCATTGACGAAGCTCAGATATTCATCGCCAAACCTCAGATATTCAGCGACGAAGCTTTGAGGTTCATTCACGAGTATAAAAGACTCGTCGGCGAGTATCAAAGACTCATTCACGAGTATTAAAGACTCGTCGGCGAGTATCAAAGACTCGTCGGCGAGTATCAAAGACTCATTCACGAGTATCAAAGACTCGTCGGCGAGTATTAAAGACTCATTCACGAGTATCAAAGACTCGTCGGCGAGTATTAAAGACTCATTCACGAGTATTAAAGACTCGTCGGCGAGTATTAAAGACTCATTCACGAGTATCAAAGACTCGTCGGCGAGTATTAAAGACTCATTTGCGAGTATCTATTAAAGATTCATGCGGTTTTAAGCGATTTTCGTCTAACTCCTGATAAAATCTGAGAAACTTGTAGTACGATTATGCACAACCGTATATTCACTACTTTATTTTTAACTCTATCTTTAGCGACCATACCCCAGCTTGTAGTTGCTCAAAACAATATTGAACAGCTATTTCAACAAGGCAAGACTGCCCAAGAAGCGGGTAAATACTCACAATCAGAGGCAACATATCGCCAGATTATTCAAATTGAACCAAATAATGCCACTGCTTTCTATAAGTTGTGTGATGTTTTGGATGACCAGAACAAACTTGATGAAGCAATAACAGCTTGTGAAAAATCTCTTCAACTTAACTCACAAGATGCTAAAACTCATAACCTTCTTGGCTACATTTTTAGCAAACAAAAGAAATTAGATGCAGCAGTCACAGCCTACCAAAAAGCAATTCAACTCAATCCCAACTATGCCACTGCTTACAACAATCTCGGCGTTGCTCTTAGACAGCAGAAGAAATTAGATGCCGCAGTTACCGCCTACGAAAAAGCAATTCAACTCAATCCTAACAATGCTGATGCTTACAACAATCTTGGTAATACCTTCAGCGACCAAAAGAAATTAGATGCCGCAGTCACAGCCTACGAAAAAGCAATTCAACTCAATCCTAACAATGCTGATGCTTACAATAATCTCGGCGTTGCCCTCAGCGAGCAGAAGAAATTAGATGCCGCAGTTGCCGCCTTCCAAAAAGCAATTCAACTTCTCCCCGACTATGCCACTGCTTATTACAATCTCGGCGTTGCTCTCAGCGAGCAGAAAAAATTAGATGCCGCAGTTACCGCCTTCCAAAAAGCAATTCAACTTCTCCCCGACTATGCCAATGCTTACAACAATCTCGGCGTTGCTCTCTATAAGCAGAAAAAATTAGATGCCGCAGTTGCCGCCTTCCAAAAAGCAATTCAACTCAACCCCAAGGATGCTGATGCTTACTACAATCTCGGCAATGCCCTCAGAGAGCAGAAGAAATTAGATGCCGCAGTTGCCGCCTACGAAAAAGCAATTCAACTTAACCCCAACTTCGCTGGTTTTTACAACAATCTCGGCAATGCCCTCTATGAGCAGAAGAAATTAGATGCCGCAGTCGCCGCCTACCAAAAAGCAATTCAACTTCTCCCTAACTATGCCAATGCTTACAACAATCTCGGCAATGTCCTCAGCGAGCAGAAGAAATTAGATGCCGCAGTTGCCGCCTTCCAAAAAGCAATTCAACTTGTCCCCAACTATGCTGATGCTTACAACAATCTCGGCGTTGCCCTCAGACACCAGAAGAAATTAGATGCCGCAGTTGCCGCCTTCCAAAAAGCAATTCAACTCAACCCCAACTTAGCCGCTGCTTACAACAATCTCGGTGTTGCCCTCAGTAACCAGAAGAAATTAGATGCCGGAGTTGCCGGTTTCCAAAAAGCAATTCAACTTAACCCTAACGATGATAATTATCACTATCAATTAGATGATTTGTTATTGTCTAAAAATGGTTCGCGTTTCAGCTTTAGTTGGGATACTTACGTTCTCAGGCAAGCCAAAATACCAGCAAATAAACTCCGCGCTGTGGCATCTTATAACCTTGGTTCCCAGCCTGTCTATGTTCCAGTCATTCTAGGACAAAGTTCTGGTAAGTATGAATTTGCTTTTTATTCTGAGAGTCGAGTAAAGTTTATTAGCTTTAAAATCCTTTCTCCAGGTAAAGAAACGATATACGAGACAAAGCAGCCTAACCCGAAAAAAGGTGAAACTATTTTTAGCTGGGATGGACGCAACGCCCCAGCAGGACGCTATCAACTGCGCTACGTTGCTAATATTGAACGCAGAAATGAACCTAGCGATCGCATTTCACGACAAATTATATTTGAACATAACCCAAATTGGTTGAAATAACATGGCATCCCGGCAAAAAGCCAAACCAAAATTTCCCGACTTCATCAAGATTCGCCAATGGTTGAATTTTCTGAAAACATATCTAATTGCTGGGTTTTTAACTATCATTTCAGCACTAAAACGCTTGCTACGAATTATTGCAAAACATCAAAATTTATTTTTGGTGCTGCTGTTAATTTTATTTTTTACTTTCCTCACCTTTGCCGCTATTGTACCTGGCACTCATACATTTGAAGGTAATATCATTGCTGAAAAAATCAGTTTTATCTATAAGGGAGAAGAAAACAAACTTTTTCTGCAAGATATTGGTGATATCAAAGAATTGGAAAATCAAGGTAAACAAACCCTGACTTTTACAGGAAAATTTCAAAGTGAAATTTTGCCGGAATTGAATAAGTTAGACTATTTAAAAATCAAACTTAAAGACGATAATAGTAGATGGATTATTACTCCTATTAATACTCAAGATACGAGTGAAATCAGCCTTCATGAACTACGGCTACAACCAAATACGCAAGTAACTGGACTCAGTTACGATTTTTATCGCAACCAACTGGCTTTTTCTCTGCGACCGAACTACAATTCAAACCAAAAAATCAAGCCAAATACACTAGATATAAATTTAGGTAACCAATCTATCAAAGTTCTAGTAGAAGGTTACGAATTAGCAGATTTAAAATTAGCAAAGCAATTGGATAACGAAACACCATTAGAATTTATATTAACTCCAAATAATAAAGTTAATTTAGAGTTAACGCAAAATGCCAGTATTAATATTACTGTAGGTAAAATTACTAAATATGCATCAAAACAATGGTTTAGAGGAAAGATAAAAGCTGAAAATCTGCAATTTTTAGATGTAGATAGAACTGGTAAAGATGTCAGAGACGATTTAAAAGTTTCTACTATTGTAGAAGGTAAAATCCGCATGGCAGAACAAGAGAAAGAGATTAAAGAAAATCAGTTTCTTATGGGAGAAGATGCTAAGACTCCTCTAAATATTCAAGAAATACGGCATCTAGGAATTGTGGCGGAAAAGGGAATAGAAGCCCGGTTTTCTGGGAAAACTAAGGAGATTCAAATTGGTTTAGATCCTGATTTTCCGGTTTCGAGAATCAGCGGTAGTTGGTTAGATGGTGTTTTACCTCGTGATGCGATTATTGCGCTGTTCTCTTTTGGGGCTGCTACGGTTGCTAATCTTTTATCTTGGTTGTTTAGTAATGGTTCTAATTCAGGAGCAAAACCGTAGGAGTTAGACGCGATGAATCGCGTCTCTACAAGAATTAGGAATTACGAATTACTTTACCAATACTGCGATCGCTATTAATCTCAATTACTAAATCAACCACTGTTGCATTTTTTACTAACCGATTGATGAATAATTCCGGGTGAAGCGATCGCCAAAAATAATTGACAAATTGCTCTATCTCTGCATCGCTCATCCCCGATTTACCCGCAGCAATCATCTGGTGTTCGGCGTGTTTTCGCCACTCCAAAGAACAGCGATAATCACTGGGATACAACACAATTAAGCTGTCTAATCGCTCCCACAGTGGGAGATAATCGTGGAGGCGAAGATTCATATCGCGGGCAAATGCTTTATCTTCGTCTGTAACAATTGGTGGTGGTGCAGTATCAAATAATTCTGGGTTGATTGGTCGCGCACCCACAAACCAACCTTCAAATAGTAAGATATCTATATTTGTAGCGATTTCTGGATTAGTGCGATCGCCAGCACCCCCATACGCAGATTTATCAAACCGGGGAATCATGACTGGGCTTTGAAACTCGCGGATTTCATCTAGTACATTTAAACCTAAATCTACATCGTGGGTTCCTGGGGGGCCGCGCCAAATCAAGCGGGAATCTTGTTGTGTTAAGAGTAAGCGATCGCTGTAAGTTTTATATAAGTCATCCAAAGACAAACTCACACTCCGGTATCCCAACTGATTGAGAATCAAGCCCAGAACTTTGCACATCGTGGTTTTCCCAGTCCCTTGTCCTCCCAAAATGCCCTGAATCAAAGGCCGTCCCAACTCTTGACGCTGCGACGCGAGTTTGATTCCCAAAGGCAACCACAAGTCCCACAAAACTTGTAACATCTCCTTGGATTCTCTTTGCAGGGTAGTTTGGCAGAACTCGTTAAAAGCTGGCAACACAGATTTTAGTAAATGCGATCGCTTTTCAATTACCTCATCAACATTTTCCGCCGTAATCCCAAAAGCCTTTGCCCTTAACCCATCCGCCAGCAATGCTTCCCTTACTTCCTCCTGCCAGCTTCCAGTAACTTCTAAAACCAAAATTTCACCCACCCAAAAACTCATAATTTCCCCCCCTGCTCCTCTCTCTGCCCCTCTGCTCCCCTGCCCCTCGGTCACTGAGCGTAGCCGAAGTGCTGCTCCCTACCTCTCTTCACGATCCCAACTTAAAGGCCTCAAGAAACAAGCTGTAGGTGAAGCCAACTTTCAGGAGATTTAATGAGTCTACCAAGAGCGATCGCCTAGTGAAAAAAGGCTGGCGGTAAAATATTCTGCTAGTAATTTCCGTCAATACTACTAAAAAACCAGCTACTACAATATCTAATTCTGCCCGTTGACCGGCTGTGGTGGAAGCTGCGTTTCCGAGAAAAAAACCGAACAAAAAACTAATTATCAGCAACGACATTCGCCGCCAAGGATTTAGAAACCATTGCCCCAACTGTCTAACAATGGCATCGAACAAGTTATTAAGACGTGTGTTTTGCATTAAAGGGACTTTTGGGAAAAAGTCAACATCCCTTGAAATATATCAATATTTAAATCAAATAAATTGGTTTTAGCATCAGCTTATTTGTTAATATTATAGGTATCCACTGGCCTTTCAGTGTCTATTCAAATTTTTCGTAAATTTTATCATCTTGAGGGAAGTACATAGCTTCTTAAAGGGCTATATTTCCACATTCAAGATCGAATATACTACCTAGATTTATCTCAGGTTTGGCAATGAACGCTTTGTTGACACCGCTAGCGGTTTCACAAAATTTCTGTTGTTTCATACAAATCGATTTCCTGATTAAGTATCTAATTTTCATTTTTTATGGAAGCTTACGGACAAAAACTAAGTAGTCGGTCTCTACACCCCTTGTTATTCAAACACCAAAGGAATTTTTTCCTTGAAATGTTTGTCACTTGAAATGATATTTATCATACATTCCTCACTATAATTTGAGGTAAATTTATATCAGGCTACTTAGTGCGATCGCCTTTTATGATAAAGGGCTACTATTTGGTTAAGCCTAGACAAAATATTTATTTCTAATAACTATTAATCAATATGAAATCTTCTGTGTATCGTAACCTCAGTGTTACAGCTTGTTGCTTGGGACTGCTTGTTGCTTTGGTAGGATGCTTGGGAGTCAGCGTATCCTTTGAGTCCACGAACCCAGATACATCTTCGGAAGTACCGCCTAATACTTCTGAGTGGGGCACAGCTTCATCTACAGCGATTTCACCAGAAAAGAATATCTTACATAATAACCTACCGACTGTAGCAATAAACACAAATAATAAAGTGCAAAATAGCACTAAAGAGAATACTTATCCTGTCTTGGCAAACCGCGATAAATCAGCTACCAAAGCCAAGGATCGGGGAACTTTGCGGATGAGCAATCAAACCGATCAGCCCGTGCGACTAGCCCTACTGGCGCGAGAGTCTGTAGCAAAAGGCTCTGGTGCTAAAGAGGTTAAATACGATGTCCCCGCACATTGGGATTTTGCTCCTCAAGAAGGTGGCGACAAGGGACTGGTTTTATCTCTACCTCAGAATAATTTGAAGGTGGAAAAGGGAGATATTTTAGTTGCCTTTGCACAAGATGGCTCCCGCCGTTACTGGGGCCCCTATGTTGTTGGAGAAACTCAACTACCCAAGTGGAATTCCCAAACTAAAGAATGGCAACTAGTACTGAGTCCCTAATTTGCTGAATGGGCATGGGGAAAGAGGCAGAGGGGGCAAGCAGGGAGTGTCGGAGGTGTGGGAGGATGGGGAAGAAATCTTTCCCCCCACACTCCCCACACTCCCCCATCCCCCCTTTCTCCCTACGCTCCCCACACTCCCCACACTCCCCAGACTTCCTTGTCTCCTCTGCTCCCCACACTCCCCCATCCCCCCTCTCTCCCTACGCTCCCCACACTCCTCATTTCCCCGATCGCCTTGGTGTCTCTTCAAACTTACTCTTAAGCACGTATAATTAATTTTGCTCAATCATTTATTCAGCACTTGTTTTTTTCAACAAGAACAAAATATAAATAACCAACGACTATTGATTAGTAATTGTTGACTATTGACTAATGAAAATGAAATTGAGTGTTAAGAACACTGTCGATCAGTGGTTCAACAAAATGGGAAAAAATTCAACGCTTGGGATAACCGCGTCGATTTTGTGGTTGATGATGATTGGCTGGATAGCTTTTGGGTGGAATTTGGGCAATATTGGCTTGATTGATGAGACAGAGCCACTGTTTGCCGAAGCTTCCCGCCAGATGTTCATTACAGGTGATTGGATTACCCCATTTTTTAATGGTGACACTCGTTTCGATAAACCTGCTTTAATTTACTGGTGTCAAGCGATCGCCTATGCAATTATTGGAGTGAATGAATGGGCTGTACGCCTTCCTTCTGCGATCGCTGCATTTGGCTTAATCTGTTTAGCTTTTTACACTGTGCAGTGGTATTTGGCTAAACAAGACGAATTCGAGCAAGTTTCACGTCCTACTCGCCGCTATTTAATATCCTTTTTGGCAGCAGCCCTCATGGCGCTCAATGGCGAAACCATAATTTGGGCGAGAACTGGCGTCTCTGATATGTTGCTTACCGGCTGCATGGCATCAGCTTTATTATGTTTCTTCCTGGGATATGCGAAGGGGGGGAGGAAGAGAGCAGGGGAAGCAGGGGAAGCAGGGGAAGCAGGGGAAGCAGGGGGAGAAAGAATAACTAATGTGCCATTCCCCAATAATTGGTATTTAGCTTGTTATGTGTTAATTGCTGCTGCGATTTTAACTAAAGGCCCTGTGGGAATAGTCTTACCAGGGCTGATTGTTATAGCCTTTTTGCTTTATGTGGGCAAGCTGCGAGAAGTATTTCGGGAAATGCGCTTGTTATTGGGCATACTGATAATTCTTGGGTTATCAGTACCCTGGTATGCCTTAGTGATTTGGCGTAATGGCTGGAATTATATTAATGCCTTTTTTGGTTATCACAATATAGAACGCTTTACAGAAGTAGTTAATGGTCACTCAGCACCTTGGTATTTTTACTTTTTAATAGTGTTGCTGGGCTTTGCACCATATTCAGTGTATTTACCTATAGCCTTATTCAGACTGAAATTTTGGCAGCGATCGCACTGGCTCTCTCAACAACGTTTTCAGCAATTGAGTTTATTTGCCGGGTTCTGGTTTGTTGGCGTCTTTGGTTTTTTTAGCATTGCTGTCACCAAACTTCCCAGCTACGTATTACCTCTAATGCCAGCAGCAGCTATCCTAGTAGCGCTATTGTGGAGCGACTTTTTTGTAAATACACAAAAATCAGAAACGGAGACAAAGGGACACGCACAGACGGAGAAATTACTCCCTGCGTCAGAGTGTCAGAGCGTCCCCGCTTCCTTCTTCCTCTGGAGCGGCTGGGTGAATGTAGCGTTTTTATCAGTTCTGGCAACCGCACTGTTTAACATCACCAATATATTAGGTAGCGATCCAGCTATAACCAACTTCCACGAACTAATTAAACAATCTGGTTTACCAGTTATTGGCGGCGGAATTTGGCTCGTTTGTGCTGTTTTGGTTGCGGGATTACTACTGAGGCGTCGCTGGAATTCTATAATCAGTGTAAATGTAGTAGGATTTGTAGCGTTTTTAATTTTTGTCCTGACGCCTGCTTCATTTTTTATCGATCGCGAACGTCAATTACCCTTAAGAGAGTTGTCTGCAACTATACAGGAAGTCAGGCAACCAAATGAAGAATTGGTCATGCTTGGCTTTAAAAAGCCGAGCGTAGTATTTTATAGTCAAACTCACGTAAATTATTTCAGATTTCCCCAAGAAGCTTTAGAACATCTTCAAAACCAGACAGCCAAGGGTCTAAAACCACCTTCGTTACTGCTGTTGGCCGAACAGAAAAAATTTCTGCAAATGGACTTACAACCAGATGACTACAAAAATTTATCCACCAAAGGCGCTTATAATTTAATTCGCATTCCTTTCTTGAAAAAGAAAAACGAAAAATTAGACATATCGTAAAACTGTCATTAGTCCTTTGTCCTTAGTCATTTGTTCTTTGCCAATGACCAATGACCAATGACCAATGACCAATGACCCGATCAACATTTTTCATTTTGACTGTTGATAGCTAAAGTTTGATTAATTTGGCTTAACAAATCTTCCATTGAGATCGATCGCGGTAATATCCGAGTAGCGATCGCGCTGACAATAGTTTCTACTGATTCCAATCCATTCTTCTTTTGTTTATCGATTTCGCTGTCAGTAACCCCAGGCAGAGAAACACTTTCTGAGCGATTCAATGGTTGGTTGAGTACTACAATTGGTGGTAACTCTAAAGGCGAATCTCCCAATGTTTTCAATGCTTTGAGTACATCTTTATGGATAGCTGATTTTCCTAAGCAAATTAATAACAAATCAACGCTTTGATGGCGAATTTGTTGTAAAACTTCCGCCCAACACGGACTCATCGCCGCTTTGAAGCCTGCTGTTTGTAGGTATTGAATTAAAGCTTGGAACCACTCAGACCCCCGTTCCGGTGTTTCACTTGTGATGGAGGAATTCCTTTGTGTACGATAACCTTTGGCTTGCTTGCGTCTTACCTGTGGTAAGTCACGCAACATAGCCAAATCCACTACTAAAATGTTGGGAGGGCAGCAAATACCAGAAGCAATTTGCAGTACTGATACTAGGGCATCTGTTTTCTCGGTGGGAGTGCTGCTGTCTTTTCCTAATGGTGTTAAGTAAGGAAATACAGATAATCCTGGTATTTGTGAGGCTTTTAGGGTAGTTGCGACATCGCAAGTAACTAACGGTATGGCCGCCAAACGTGGGTGTTGAATTAGTTTTTGCAAATAATTTTGTGCAGTAGTAGTTTCGACATCGAGCAAAATCACATCAAATTGCCACACCCGCGCCAAGAGTTCTGCTTGATCTAAATCATCAACTTCAATCACCCGATGTTCTCGCAGTAAGGAGTGGGGATTGGCCGATTCAAACTCAGGATTCACCAACCTAAGAATTCGCAGTGGCGTATTGGCTGGGATGGCGTTATTGTCTGACCCCAACGGCAAAGCGGCTTGCGAAGTACATAATTTTTCTAGGAGTGGTGCCAAGACCTGATATTCTACTGGCAAGCTTAAAAAGCCATCGGCTCGGTTGGCAAATGCTTGTTCTTTTTCTGCTGCCGTTGCCGTCAGAATTACGGTTATATGACGAGTTGCAGTGTCAGATTTCAGTAAAGTCAGCACATCCCAGCCTGAGAGCAAGGGGAGCAAGGGATTGAGAAATATCGCTATTGGTTGCAATCGCCGAGCTTTTTCTACTGCTTCTGTCCCCGATCGCGCAATCACTACGCGATATCCTAAACTTTTGAGTTGTTCGGTCAAATCTTCAATATATCGGGCTACTGCTTCCACAACTAAGACCAACCGTTGGGAACTAGCAGCATGATATTGTGGGGACGTAGCGATATGCTGACGAGCTGCTGTAAGAATTTCTGGAGTTTGTTGGTCTAGTTTTTCTGTGTCTTCTGTGGTTTCCAGATCTGGCTCTGAAAAACCTGCCTTGGGCGGACTCGGCGGTAGCAGCAGTGTGAACTGGCTACCTTTACCTTCACGAGATAAAAAGCTGACATCTCCTCCGTGGAGACGAGCCAAGGCACGAGTTAATACCAACCCCAAACCCGTGCCTTCAAACTGGCGGGTGAGGGGATTTTCTAGTTGTTGGAATTTTTGAAATATTAAATGTTGCTGGTGTTCGGGAATACCAATGCCTGTATCCCAAACTGTAAAAGCAATCCATCCTTCCCAACGACTCACCCGCAGCCCAATTTCCCCTGAGACTTCAGTGAATTTAAAGGCGTTGGAAAGTAGATGAATTAGCATTTGGCGCAGGCGTAATTCATCGGCAACAATTTGGTCTAGTCCTGGTTCAATGGAAAGGCTGAATTGGGGAGCAGATGAACGGGCATTTGGATTTGCAGGTGTAGCTGTGGCTTTGCTGCTTTGAGTGTGAATGCCTTTGGCCTCCGATAAAGCGCGATCGCACACTGCCCGAATTTTGACTGGGGCTGGTGTGAGTTCCATTTGTCCCGTCTCCATCCTGGTCAAATCTAAAATGTCATTGACCACACTCATCAGATGGCGCCCGCTTTGATGAATCAGCCCTGCATAACGCGCTTGGCGTTCGTTGAGTTCTCCCAACTGCCGATCTACTAGCAATCTGGATAATCCCAAAACAGCAGTTAGGGGAGTTTTCAGTTCGTGACTAATACAAGCTAAAAACTCATCTTTCAAGCGATTTAGTTGAATTAAATCGGCATTTTTCGCTGCGAGTTCTTTGCAAAGCTGCTGCTGTTCGGTGACATCAGTCGCTAAAACTAACCACAAATCAGTGTTGAGTGCCATTTCAGATTCAGCACTCATAACCTTCAACTCTGGACTATCTAATGGAATTTTGGCGAATTGCCAGATTCGTTCCTGGCCGTTTTGCACTTCGACAACGCAAGTACAAGTACCTAGTTGGCTATCCAAAAAGCAGCGACTCGATGTCGTTTCTGTGGTTGTCTCTTGTTCCCTGAGGTTATTAAGAGTAGGCAAACATGATTGGGGCATTGGTTCGCTTTTGATCGACACCCGTGGCGTTGATTGTTCTTCGTCACCATTGGGATGAACCTTGATCCCTCGTTGCTTGATGTATTCTGGTTTTTTGGCTCGGACGGGGGCTAGTATTGCCTCCACCTGTTGTCTGACTCCTTCTGGATCTTTTAAAACTCCTAATTGCTGCCACCAAGCTGGATTTTTGGCTACTACCTCGCCAGTACCCGTTTCCAACATCAAAGGCCAAGGCAATGTTTCCAACAACTTCACCAGCGGTTTCTGTGCCAATGGCTGGGGTTGATTTGGCGTCTGGGCTGGGGAGTGAGCCGGCAGGGCATCATATTTATGGGGATGTTCGCCATAACTGAGTGAGCCAGCCATTTTTTCTTTAGCGAGCGATCGCAACAGCCGTGGCGTATCCACCAGTCCCAAATATTTGCCATCACTATCAACCAACGCCCAATCCAAATTCTGCTGTTTTTGGGCTTGTTGTTGGGAGAAACGCCAACTCAATTGCTCTACACGCTCAGAAACTGGTATTGTCTGTATTGGGTCAATGAGAGCTTGCCCCCAGATGGAAAGTGATTGCTGTAAATTTAAATTTTTATCGTCACTATGGCCTAATAATTGTTGGATTAAACGGACAGAGTACAGCAATCCGATGGGGTATTGCTGTTGATTAACTACTACCAAGCGATCGCACTGCTCTTTCTCAAAAATCTCCAGCACCACCGCCAGAGTAGTTGTTTGGGGGCAGCTAGGTACGATTGCTTGAAAGTTATAAAGCGGATAATCTAGCATTGACATAAGGCTTTGGGGGTCATTCTTCCTGCGGAAACCTCCGGCATTCCCATCTGCCAACTGCCGATGTTCTTTGCGCCTGAAGCCATATCCTCTCAGAAGACTCATATAAGCAATTTTGGTTACGATTTCAACGCCATTAAAACAATAGGACTTGACTTACGGACACTTGCTGGCATCTAACCTTTATAAAGAGAGGCAACCTTTCTTTTTGCCGTTCCTCATTTCTAGCAAATAGCCTAACCAGTGTCTCACTGGTATTTAAACTCCTCATCGAAAGCCACGGCTAAAACAATTATGGCTCCAAAGATTCGCTTTAGAACCTTGAGGAATTATAATGATTTAGAATGCGACATTCCTTTAAGTTCGTTTAAGTATCTTATCAAGGAGAAAAATAAAAAAGTCTATCTATCTGTATACATAGATATGCATATACAAACAAATAATAAATCGCCGATACATAATTCATCTAAGACCTACTCAGTGCTACTACTCAGTCGCTGCACCAGGTTGTTGAGTTGCTAGAACTATCTGTTGACACAGAGCGTTTTTTGGGGTGGAACCACAAGCTTACTGCACACCCAGTATTACCTTAGAAGCGTTTGCCATACTTATCAGCCCACGCTTCTTGGTCAAGCCGATCGAGGAGATAGATAGACAATAAATGTTATTACCTATATTGATTTTGCAACGCAATGTTAATAAATATTTAAAAAATCCAGCTAATTTAACCAACCAAAATGGTGTAATTGCTTGGATACATAACTTTATTTTCGACCTGATTGGGCAATTTTGTTATCTACCTGTTGGTGTAACTACCTCTGGAACAATAAAATATTCACTAAATTGGTTGCAGCGCCATTCCAGCCAAGCAGATAATGGTAAGCATTTCTACGTCTTTGCTAGTCACTCGCAAAAAAGACAACAGGTTTTTCAGCAGATGACTCTAGGAGAACGTCAAGAATTATTAAACCATCTGAGATCGGATTATAGTCAAATTCTTATAGATTACTTTACCACAGATCAAACCCTCAAAGAAAAAATTGACAAATTTATCAACACTATATTTTATGCTAATATTCCTGTGCCCCAAATTATCGAAATTCACATGGAAGTAATAGATGAATTTTCCAAACAGCTAAAATTAGAAGGCAGGAGCGATGAAACGTTACTGGATTACCGTCTGACGTTGATAGATATCCTGGCTCATTTATGCGAAGTATATAGATCTTCGATTTCTAAATAAATTAATTTTATCGATGTTCAAATCGGCACAATCTCCGGCTGTTAATTACTCCAAATGCGTGTTTGCATCTTGTATTTTTCTTATGATAATTAGCCTGTAACTCCTATGAATAAAGCAAGAAAGACCTATGTTCTCAAGCTTTATGTAGCAGGGAACACTCCTAATTCAGTACGGGCATTAAAAACACTCAAAAATATTTTAGAACAGGAGTTTGAAGGTGTTTATGCTTTAAAAGTAATCGATGTACTCAAAAGCCCGCAACTAGCCGAAGAAGATAAAATATTGGCGACGCCAACATTATCTAAAATTTTGCCCCCACCGGTTCGCAAAATTATCGGCGATCTTTCAGACAGAGAAAGAGTATTAATTGGATTAGATTTACTTTATGAAGAATTAAGTGAAGAAGATTTTACAGAATAAAATACTTAATCATAAACAGGAGCCAGAATTCACCAATTCCGAATCCTCTATCTATAAAAGGATAGAGTTTTAATAAGAAATAAATTTTAAATTTTTTCGATCGCAAGGGGCAAGGTTTTAAACCAATATTCAGACGCTCATGGAGGCGGTTGAGTTGGGCGATCGCCAAGTTATACTGAAATTCATACTGAATTGGTGAATTCTGAGTCCTGAATTATTCTTCAGAGAAAATTGCATTCAAACTGTTTGTTAGTAATAAAAAGAGGGTTTTATACCCATTTGTTATCAACCAATGAGTCAAAACGAGCAAATAGAACCAAAGAAACCGCCGTTAATTGTAGGTGTAGAAAAAATTCGCACGATGATCGAGGGGTTTGACGATATTAGTCATGGAGGATTACCTATTGGTAGAACTACCTTGATTAGCGGCACCTCAGGTACGGGAAAAACTTTATTATCTCTTCAGTTTTTGTATAACGGTATTACTTACTTTGACGAACCAGGAGTATTTGTTACCTTTGAAGAATCGCCCAGTGATATTATTAAAAACGCTCATGTTTTTGGATGGAATTTGCCACGCCTAATAGAAGAAGGCAAGTTATTTATTCTCGATGCATCTCCCGATCCAGAAGGTCAAGATATCGTTGGGAACTTTGACCTTTCTGCATTAATTGAACGCTTGCAATATGCCATTCGCAAATATAAAGCTAAACGAGTTTCCATAGACTCAATCACAGCAGTATTTCAGCAGTATGAAGCAATGGGAGTAGTGCGCCGCGAAATTTTTCGTCTGGTAGCACGCCTCAAACAACTGAGCGTCACCACTGTTATTACCACCGAACGCAGCGAAGAATACGGCCCCGTTGCGTCTTTTGGAGTCGAAGAATTTGTTTCCGATAATGTTGTAATTGTTCGCAACGTTTTAGAAGGCGAACGCCGCCGTCGCACAGCTGAAATTCTCAAATTGCGCGGTACAACTCACATGAAAGGCGAGTATCCCTTCACAATTACCAACGAAGGAGTCAACATCTTTCCACTGGGCGCAATGCGCTTGACTCAACGTTCTTCTAATGTCAGAGTATCCTCTGGCGTCAAAACCTTAGATCAAATGTGCGGTGGTGGTTTCTTCAAAGATTCAATCATCTTAGCCACAGGAGCCACAGGTACAGGCAAAACTCTATTAGTAAGTAAGTTTATTCAAGATGGCTGTCTCAATGGAGAACAGGCGATTTTATTTGCTTATGAAGAATCACGCGCCCAACTATCTCGCAACGCTTCCTCTTGGGGAATTGATTTTGAGGAATTAGAACATCAAGGCTTGCTCAAAATAATTTGTACCTATCCCGAATCAACTGGCTTAGAAGACCACTTACAAATTATTAAATCGGAAATCGCGATTTTTAAACCAGCTCGTATAGCAATTGATTCACTTTCAGCACTAGCTAGAGGAGTGAGTAATAATGCATTTCGACAGTTTGTAATTGGTGTTACTGGTTACGCCAAACAAGAAGAAATCACGGGTTTCTTTACTAACACAACCGACCAATTTATGGGATCGCATTCAATTACAGACTCTCATATTTCTACAATTACCGATACAATTTTGATGCTACAGTACGTAGAAATTCGCGGAGAAATGTCGCGGGCAATTAACGTATTTAAAATGAGAGGGTCTTGGCACGACAAGGGCATCCGCGAGTATAATATCACTGCCGACGGGCCAGAAATTAAAGATTCATTCCGGAACTACGAACGGATTGTTAGTGGTGCTCCTACTCGCGTTAGTATCGATGAAAAAGCGGAACTTTCTCGCATTGTCAAACGTTTTGAAGATAAACAGAGTTCCGAATCCTAAATTTAGTATCGTAGTATATTCATTCCTAAATTTAGTATCGTGCTATATTCTGTGGTGAAGAAAGGTTTTCTGCCGCTAGATTGATTTTCGTGTGAGGGGATGCGGTGAAAGGACAGCAATTATTCCATAGCTTCTTGCCTGGTGTGACAGCAGCGGTCTTAACAACTCAGCCTGCGTGGGCTGATACTGTGAAAGTAAGTGGGGTACAGCTGGCATCTTCTTCAAGTGTTTCGACCTCTACCTATGGTCAAACCTTGGTTGTAGATTTCATGAATACGCAATTGCCTAAAACAGCAAATGTTAGTATTCCAACCCTATTACCCGATCCTGGTTTTACTAAGTTGAGTGTGAAGCCTTTAATTAATAAGAGTATTCCAGTTTTTCTGGCTGGAAATACTAATGTGTCAATAGAACAAGTAGCTCAAAAAGATAAAGGTATTTTGAATTTAACGCCTACCTCTGGTTCTTCCCAACAGCCAGATATCAAGCGTTCTGCCGAAAGCAATCAAACAAAGAGCAATTCAAGTCCCTATTGGCAAAAATTAAAGAAGATAGTAGTTCCTGACTACACTTCTAAACCCGCGTCTGCCCAAACAGAAATTTTGTCCTTGTCTGCTTCACAGCAGCCAGTGGTTCAAAAGATAAATACCGTTACTAATTTGCAGACATTTTTACAAACTTCACCCACAGGTGTAGGAGCAGCAAAACTGTTGTCAGCCGAGAGGTGTCCGCAGCAGGAGTTAAGAAAAAGTAAAACTGATTTGGCTCCTTTGCTGGTGACCTCAAACACTTGCCTACAACAAAATTCTGTTGAAAAACGTGTAGCTCAAAGTAATACCACACCTCCCACAGATTCAACGCCGACTCTGACTGTACCAGGAAGCGTGACTCCTGCACCAGCTGGTTCGACGCTGACTCCCACTGTGCCAGGAAGTGTAACTCCTGCACCAGCTGGTTCGACACCAACTCCCACTGTGCCAGGAACCGTAACTCCTGCACCAGCTGGTTCGACACCAACTCCCACTGTGCCAGGAACCGTAACTCCTGTTCCTTCAGGTGCGGTGGAAATTCCTGAGAAGCTGATTCAAAATGCAAATCCCTTGCAATTTCCTACCAAAACCGAGGAAGTGAGACTCCAGGAAAATCAGCCCATTACCTTGGGACAGGCTCTAGAATTAGCACGGCGTAACAATCGGGATTTACAAGTGGCGTTATTGGAGCTAGAACGCAGTCGATATGCCCTAAAAGAGGCGGAAGCTACTTTATTGCCGACTCTGGGGGTAAATGCGGATCTGACTCGCAGTCAATCTTCTAGTAGCCAGCTTCAAAATAGATTAAGCCCAAACAGCTCTAATGATGAACCAAGTACAAGTTTCTCTGGGCAAGCACAACTTTCTTATGACGTATATACTTCTGGGTTAAATAAAGCCCGGAGAAACGCAGCTAGGGAACAGGTACGCTTCAATGAGTTGGCTGTAGAAACTCAGTCCGAGGAAATTCGCTTGAATGTGACGACTGACTACTACAATTTACAACAATCGGACGAACAAGTACGTATTGCCTTGTCGGCTGTGCAGAACTCAGAGGCTAGTTTGCGGGATGCAGAAGCTTTAGAGCGAGCTGGTGTTGGTACGCGGTTTGATGTGCTTCGTTCTCAGGTGAATTTAGCAAACGCCCAGCAAGATTTAACTAATGCTAGATCTCAGCAAGCAATTGCTCGTCGTCAGTTGGCGACTCGGATCAGTTTGCCCCAGGCGATAAATATCAGTGCCGCCGACCCCGTACAATTAGCTGGTCTTTGGGATCTGACGTTAGAAGAAAGTATCGTGCGAGCTTTTCAAAACCGTCCAGAACTCCAACAACAGTTGGCACAACGTAATATTAACGAGCAACAGCGTCGGCAAGCCCTTGCAGAACTCGGCCCTCAAATTAGTTTGGTAGCCAGCTATGACTTGCTAGATCAGTTTGATGATAGCGTTAGTGTTACAGATGGTTATTCATTTGGAGTTCGAGCAACCCTAAATTTGTTTGATGGCGGAGCAGCAAGAGCGAGGGCATCTCAGCAAAGAGTTAATATTGCGATCGCTGAAACTCAATTTGCCGAACAGCGTAACCAAATTCGCTTTCAAGTAGAACAAGCCTTTTCTAACCAGCAATCTAATTTGGAGAATGTTCAAACCGCTAATACCGCTTTAGAACAAGCCAGAGAAGCTCTACGTTTAGCGCGTTTGCGATTCCAAGCTGGTGTAGGTACTCAAACTGATGTGATTAACTCTGAAAACGACTTAACAAGAGCTGAAGGTAATCGAGTCACAGCAATCTTAGATTACAACCGTGCTTTAGCTCAACTGCAAAGGTCTGTTACCCTCAGAGGACTACGGTAGTTACCCAAAACTCAACCGCATCATAGAATTGAGTAGCTTTCTCATGAAAAGCCCCTAAAAGCCTCATTTTTTCAGTAATTAGACTGTGAAATGAGGCTTTTTGCCAAAAATTGGGCATGGAGCATGGGGCATTGGGGACTTGTTCATTTTCTTCAAAGGCTCATTAATGGAGTTCAGAGGTTCATTAATGAAGTTCAAAGGTTCATTAATGAAGTTCAAAGGCTCATTAATGAAGTTCAGAGGTTCATTAATGAAGTTCAAAGGCTCATTAATGGAGTTCAGAGGTTCATTAATGGAGTTCAGAGGCTCATTAATGGAGTTCAGAGGCTCATTAATGGAGTTCAGAGGTTCATTAATGGAGTTCAGAGGTTCATTAATGGAGTTCACAAACTCAATCCCAATGCCCAATGCCCAATGCCCAATGCTCAATTTTCATGTGAAGTGTCAAAATTGAACTAACATAACTGAGTGTTCGTAGTTTACCGCCGTAGGCATCGCTCGCCTTGTCAAAGACTCATGACTAAAGTAACATCGAAAGAAATTGCACAGTTTCGCTCTCAATTGGCTGACGATCCCAGCGATATGGAAGCGCTGGACTTGATTGAAGACTGTGACGGAGATTTAGAGGATGCAGCGATGACGCTAGCTATCCGCGCAGGACAAGAACCAGAAAGAGCAAATTCCGAATGGTTAGATGCTTTGGCTAGAAAATGGCGTGCGGTCATTTGCGAACAAGAATATCGGGAAGATTTGCTCAATAGTTCGCTTGGGAAGATGATGGAACATCTCAAAACAACGCCAACGTTTCCGAAGATTTTGGCAACGCCGGTTTTAATTTATGTCCTCAAGCAAGGTGTAAACAATTTTTGTGAGCCACTGGATTCTTTAAAATAAAAGGGATTGGGGATTGGGGAGTGGGGATTGGGCAATCAGCGTAAAAATTATGTAGGGGTTTAAGCATTGCTCATTGGTGTCAACTTAAGCTCAAACACTTATCCCACAGGCATTTTACCCCACCCCCAACCCCTCCCCTTGCTAAGGGGAGGGGCGGTTTTGGCTTTAGACAAAACCGGGGTGGGGGTGACGCGGATCTTGATGCTAAGTCAGAGTACTGAATATCACATCTTTACAAGGGTTTGACGTTAAGTTGACACGTATGAAGCATTGCTAAACCCCTACGATAAGATGTGGCTTTGCTTTTATACTTTTGTATTTCATCTCAATACGTAAGTATGACTAAATTCTGACTCCTGAATTCTGAATTCTGAATTCTGAATTCTGACTTGTGACTTCTGACTCCTACCCACAGTACTGATACGCTGTTAATTAAGGCAAAACTTTTATTAGATTAAGTATTGTAGAATCAATGAATTACCTTGTTGCCGTATTACCAGACCGCATTCAAGCTGAAGCTGCTTACTTAGCTTTAGAAAAAGAAGGCATAAACAGTACTATCCTGGGGAAGGGGTATAAAACTGCTGACGAGTTTGGCTTAATTGACCCCAAAGACCAAGCCAAAAAGCAAGCACGGCTTATGGCAACCTGGCTGATACCATTCGGCTTTTTTGCAGGCTTTACTTTCAGCCTAATTACTGGTTTGCAAACTTTTGCCTGGGCGGGGGAAGTTGGCAATCACATCGTTGGGGGACTGCTGGGTGCTGCTAGTGGTGCTATGGGTGGTGTGTTTGTCGGTGGCGGAGTTGGTTTACTCGTAGGTAGTGGTGATGCTTTACCCTATCGTAATCGTTTGGATGCGGGTAAATACTTAATTGCAGTTCAAGGTTCTGAAACTTTAACTCGTCAGGCAACCAAGATATTACGTCAATTTGAACCAGAAAATATTCAGGGTTATGGGGACACAAATAGCCTGTAGCAAATGAATCACAGTCTACACATTACGACACAAAGATAAGAATTCAGAATTCTGAATCCAGAATCCAGAATTCTGAATTTAGACTAATGACCAATGACTAATTCATAATTTTTCAGAATGTTGCCACGAGAAGAACTTTTAAAGGGTGTTGAAAATCGAGATAGTGTAGCTCGTGTAATTGACCAAGCAGAGCAAGCTATTAAAACTTGGGAAGTAGTTGGGACGGATTTTTTATCTCCTCCAGAGTTGGCGGAAATTCAACGAGTATTTAGCCGATTAACAGAGGTGCAATTAGTTGTATGGGGTGGATATCCGCAAGCTGAACGCCAAAGAATAGCGATCGCTCGTTCTGAACTTCCCTTAGATTCATCTCAAGTCAGCCTTGTTGCACTAGAAATTGCTGGCAATTTCTTATTTGATACCGCCACTCACCGCGACTTTTTAGGCGCAATGCTAGGGACGGGAATTGTGCGCGAAAAGACGGGAGATATTATTGTTTTGGGAGAAAGAGGGGCCCAGGCGATCGTTGCACCAGAGTTGGTGGAATTTTTGGAAATGAATCTCAAACAGGTGCGATCGGTTCCTGTGAAAACTCAACGAATTGAGATTAGTGAATTAAAGGTACGAGAACCGAAGAAAAAAGAATTAACTACTGTGGAAGCGTCTTTGCGATTGGACGCGATCGCCTCTGCTGGTTTTGGTATGTCCCGCAGTAAAATGGTCGATCTAATCGACTCCGGTGATGTGCGCGTCAATTGGAAGGAAGTAACTCAAGCTAGTTCTCAAGTTAAATCAGGCGATTTAATCGCCATTCGTTCTAAAGGACGTTTAGAAGTTGGAGAAATTGCTGTTACTAAAAAAGACCGTTACCGTGTCCAACTAACTCGGTATATGTGATTTTTGGTTAAAAGGTAATTGGAAGATCCCTATAATTCAAATTAGGGAATTTTAAAAAAGACGTCCAAAATAGTATTAAGTTTTGAATCTTTTTGCCAAAATGTTCAGCAGAACTTTTCGCGGTACTAATCGAGCTAATGTACTTCTAATTTGAGTGGCAACATCACCAATAATAACCGTAGGCTGCCACTCTTCCAAAGCTTTCAGAGATTCGCGGACTACTTCTTCAGAAGAATAGACTTTTTCTGTGCTTCCTGCTAAAGCTGGAGGAAAATTAGCTTCTGCAAAAAAGTTTGTTTCGATTGGGCCTGGACAGGTAACTAAAACACGAACGCCATATTGACGATTTTCTGCCCAGAGTGCTTCACTAAAGCTAAGAATAAAAGCTTTACTAGCAGCATAAACAGAAAGATATGGTATTGGTTGAAATCCGGTAATTGAGGATACGTTAATAATACTTCCAGAACGACGTTGCCGCATGATTGGTAGAAATTTATGGGTTAAATCTACCAATGCCAAAATGTTTAATTGTACGATTTTAACTTGTCTTTCCCCATCTGATTCGGCAAAGTCCCCATAACAACCAAAACCGGCATTGTTGATTAATAAATCAATCGTTAACCCCTTTGTTTTTGTGGCATCAAATACACCAGCAGCGGCATTAGCTTCTGTAAGGTCTTTAGCTATAACGTCTACTTGAACTTTATATTTTTCTTTTAATTCTTTAGCTAATTGGTTTAGTTTATCTTCAGAGCGAGCAACAAGTACAAGATTTTGCTTGCGTGCAGCTAATTCCTGGGCGAAAGCTTTACCAATACCACTAGAGGCACCAGTAATTAAAGCAGTTGACATTCTAAATATTCAGATTAGTTTTTAGCATCTTTTAGATATTATCCATAAAGGATATAAATTTTAACTATCCAAAGTTATATACCTAAAAGAATAAAACTAACATCCAGTAATAACTACCATTGTTCAGCCCAATAGATAATTTCTGAGGCAGAACTATTAATTGCAACACCATAGCTATCTCCATGATTCCATTTGAAACCGGAGTTACCTCTGTCTGTTGCATCTAATACTAATATTTCATATGCATTTGGAAAAGTTTCCCCAGAAGAATCATTGGTGTAGAAAAAAGTTGTCGGCACACCGTTAGGTTGATTTATATGGTTGTTTGTGTCGCCACCTCTATATTTATGTTTTGCATTATTTCTATATTGTGCAAGTAGTTTTTTTATTTTTTCTGGGGACTGTTTCAATCTAATTTGAAAAAAACTACCTCCTTGTAGAAATCCAGGAGAGTAAGCAATGCGGATATCTTTAGCATCTGTGGGAATCTGATTCGGAAAATGTTTTAGCTGGCTGGAGTCAGACCATAATTGATTGCGAATTTCTGTGTAGCGTGTTGTATCAGTTATTATTTCAGGTTCGCTAGTATTGCTAAAAGCTTTTCTGAGGAAAAAGCTTCCTCCGACAATACCAAGGCTGCCAAGGGAAAATAGAACGATCGCGGCAACTTGGATAATATGCGTAGGTATAGCCCGTCGTAGACATCGCTTCATCGAGTTGGGTGTGTCTAATTTTCACAGTTATATACCCAACTAGTAAACTATATTCGTACTATTGCGGATATCACATTAGAGATATTAACAGAAACTTTGCGTACTTAGGGAAAAATTGAACTTTTTGTAAAATTATTATGAAGATGAGCAATACTTACTTAGTCAAATACCGCAGGTTGTTCTGGTTGAAGTTAGCACTTAGTTATAGATAATAAAATCAATCCCACAACTATCTATTCTTTTTTGAATTCTTCCCGATTGAGTAAGGACTAAAGCGGATATATAAATAGTAGATGCACCTTAATTAAATCACAGCCCTCAGCTTTTAGCTGGGGGCTTTATTTATTGCCGATGATTTTATTCTTAAACAGGACTTACGCAATATGTGACTTAAAACCTTATTCTTGCGTAGCGGTAATTCATGAATTACCACTACTTTCGTTATCTTTTGCGTAAGCCCTGTTAAAAATTCAAATTTTCTAAAAAAGTCAAATTTGCCCGGATAAAGTAAGAGTGAAAGCGAATTAATAAATAGTAGATGCACCTTAATAAATTTATTGCCCTTAGCTTTTAGTTGGGGGCTTTATTTATTGTTGATAATTTTTGCTTTGAAAGTAAAAAATGCTTAAAAAATCAATTTTTCCCGGATACAACAATAATTAAAGAGGATTAATAAAAGGTAGATGCACTCTAATAAATCACATAAGTCTTAGCCCTCAGCCTTTGGGTTGGGGCTTTTATTATTTAAATATAGATGGTAGTAAACCAGGAGCTAACCACAAAGCATATCCAATAAATCCAAAGAGTAAAGTAATCAAACCTGTAATTCCGTAGCCGATACAAATTAATAAACCATCAGATTCGATGGTAGCAACAGTCAAAAGTAAAATACCTACAGTGGGAATGGGATTTGTAAAGGGAATTGGTGAGATGAGTAATATTGTTAACCAAGTTATACAAAGCCCATTGATTCGCCAAGTCAAAGGATTATGAGCTATTTTTCTCAATCGAGGACGGGTGATTTTCTGTAAAACTTTAGTCAGGCGGCCTAGGTTTTGTAAAAGTAATTCGGCAAAGCGACGAGGAAATTTGTAGTTAGCGATTCTTTTTGGTAGCCAAGGCGATCGCCTTCCTAAAAGCATTTGCACTGACAACAGCAAACAAGCACCACCAAAAGGGCCAGTTAATCCCGGTGGCATGGGAAACAAAAACGGCAATACTAATAATGTAATTACTAGGCTAAACCCTCGTTCTGAGGTTTCACCCAGAATATCACCTAGAGTCAGGGGTTGTTCGGCTAGGCGTTCTAATAAAGATTTTATATCTTGAGAAAATCTCAGATGCATTTGGCGTCAGTTGATGCTTTTTATCAAAGGCAGATCGAAGAGAGTCAGTACAGACAAGGGTTAACCGTTGTCTGTACGGAGTTGAGGCGATGAGGAGAATAATTCCAAACTCATAACTCTTAACTCCTAACTTCTAACTCCTAACTCTTAAATTTTGACTTCTGCGGGTACTAAAACAGCTACAGCTTTAGGTATAACTCGGAAATGGGCAGGTGTGTAAGCAGTGATTTCCCCATCTGTATTAATAGGACGTGGTTTGCGAGTAGACAACCGTATTTCCTGACCTTGAAGAGAGCGTACACTCTGCCAATGTATATGCCGCCCTTGTCGCATCGCAGGTAATAATAATATAATCTGCCACCAGTGTTGAATTTCCAAGCTATAAAGATCCAGCCTTTGGTCATCTATTGCAGCGTCATCTGCCACTGTCATACCACCGCCGTAATAACGACCGTTACCTACAGCAATTTGTACCGTTTTTACACGAATCGATTCCCCATTGATGACAATCTCAGCACTAAAAGGTCTAGCTGACCAAATCACTTGCAATGCAGTAGCGGCGTAAGCAAATACTCCCCAACGGCGTTTGACTTCTTTGGTAAGTCGTTCGGTAATTTTTACACTCAATCCCAGACTAGCAACATTAAAAAAGTGTTTGCCGTTAACCCAACCCAAATCAATGCGGTGTAAATTTCTTTGGGCAATAATATTACAAGCTTCATTAAGAGAGTTGGGAATATTTAAAGTTCTTGCTAAATCATTGGCGGTTCCGAGGGGCAAAATTCCTAAGGGCAACTGAGTTTCAACTAAAGCATCTACGGCGGCATTCAGAGTGCCATCGCCACCACCAACTATTACTAAATCAACTTGATGTTGATAGCGGAGTATAATTTCATGAAGTTGTTTCGGATGTTCTGTAGACTCTTCAATTAAAATAAAGCCGAGTGTCTTCAAATAATCAATCGCTTCAGACAAACCCTTTTGCCCGTGGCGGGCATGACGATTTACTAATAGCAGTGCGCGGGAACTCATGGCTAGTACCTTTTGTAGTTAATATTTCCAAGTATCCGCATTTGTTTGCTCAGCTTAAATTTAACTATTACAAAGTTTTTCAGGTGCGATCGCAGTTATGCAAAATTTCTTCGATCGATACCTAATTATATTGTTAGATTTGCTCTTTTTTTAGTTCTATTTTGCCTAATTTAACTTTATCAGCTATTGATATTTTAATAATCAGTGCATAAAGTGGCGATCGCAACTCGAACTACACACTGGGGAATCCTTTTACAAAGCGTTAAAGCTCCAAAATTCGTTGTGAGGATTTTGTAGTATCTCAGGAACAAAGAGAATAGCAGTGTTATCTATATGACTAGTGTCTTCATCTACCTCGATCTTAGAGAAGGTGTAAAAACGTTGACATTTTCTGCAGTTTGAAAATTGCTATTCCTTCTAATTGACTAAATTAATTGATAGAAAAATCGTGAGGTCATCAATGCATCGAATTAAGTTTTGGGTAATTTTTCCACTTACCCTAATATTTGGTTGTTCAGATCAATTGCTTCAATCTAGTCCGACTGTAGCCAAGTCCCAACCAGCAGTAACTAAAGAAAGTAGCCCGACTTTGTTAGCCAAAGCGAGTTACCTTTCACCGTTGGAACAACAGGTAATTGTTGAAACCAATAAAGTGAGAACAAATCCCCAGGCTTATGTGCCGATTTTGGAAGACTATCGCAAGCGCTTTCAAGGTAAGCGAGTCAAAATTTCTGGTAATACTTATTTGGTAACTCAAGAAGGGGGAAAAGCAGTCAATGAGGCGATCGCATTTCTCAAATCAGCGCGTCCTGTAGGCGCTTTGAGTGCGTCTAAAGGTATGTCTTTAGCAGCAAAAGACCACGTTAAAGACCAAGGGCCAAAAGGTGCCACAGGTCATGATGGTAGCGATGGTAGCAACCCTTTTACTCGCATCAACCGCTATGGTAGATGGCTGACAACCGCAGGCGAAAATATCAGTTACGGGCCAAACACTGCCCAAGATATCGTTATGCAATTAATTATTGATGATGGTGTTCCCGATCGCGGTCATCGAACAAACATTTTTAACGGCAATTTTAAAGTCTCTGGTGTTGCTTTTGGAACTCACAAATCATATAGAACAATTTGCGTGATTAACTACGCTGGGGGGTATCGGGAAAAATAGACTTCTTGGAGAAGTCGGGAAAAGGGGAAGGGGAAAGGGGGAAAGGTTTAGTATTTTCCCTTTCCCCTTTAACCATTTCCCTTTTCCCACAAAAGTGCAAAAAGCAATTGATTGCAACAGGTCTAATGATTTGCTAGAGACGTTGCAATGCAACGCCTCTACTACAATTGGGCAACGTCTAAATTTAAAATCAGTTGGCTTGTTTCCATTCATCCTCAAGAATAGCGTATAGCCAAGAGTCTCTCCATTCTCCTTTAATCCAATGGTGTTGTCGCAAATATCCTTCCTGTTGCATTCCATTTTTTTGCATTACTCGTACCGAGGCAATGTTGGCTGGATGGCAAGTTGCAAATATGCGATGTAAGCCTAATTCTTGAAAACCAAAAGATATAATTTCTCTTACAGCTTCAGTTGCATATCCTTGTCCCCAAAATTGTTTAGTAAAACAGTAGCCAATAGAGCCTGTTTTATTAACAGTATCTAACGTAGAAATTCGACAGATACCAATTAATTGCTTTTGATTTTTTAAAGTTACCGCCAAAGCAAAATGCTGACGTGGTTCTTGTTTTTGCAATAAAATTTCTCTTTGCAAAAAATTCCTGGTATCTTCTTCACTATTAGGCCCAAAAGTCAAATAACGTACAACTTCACCATCGCCAGCATATTGATGAACAGCCGGCCAATCTGATTCTACAAAATCTCGCAGTATCAGACGTTCAGTTTCTAGTGGTATCATTTGGGATATTCTGCACGTAACTGATTGACAACGCGATCTAACCCCACTGAGTGGGCGGCTTTGAACAGTAAAAGATCGCCTGGTTGTACAAATGTCTTTAACCTCGCCACCAATTCTCCATGAGTTGCAAAGCACTCCGATGGAATACCGCCGGCACTTTTAGCGATCGCTTCGGCATCTTCTCCATCAACCAACACCAACAAGCCGTCTAAATTCAACTTTCGCACTGTTTCTCCCACTCGCTGGTGCAACTGTTCGGATCGTTCTCCTAATTCTTTCATTGCACCCAACACCGCAATTTTTCGTTTTCCTGGTGTGTCTGCCAATAATTGTAATGCTGCTAACATCGCTTCTGGTGCAGCATTATACGTCTCATCTAAAATTACCACGTCATTGGCTAAATTAAACCGTTGCGATCGCCCTGTGGGCATATCCACTTGTACGCCTGCTTTCAAACTCACCCAATCAATTCCCAAGACCTTTGCCACCGCTAAAGCCGCTAAGTAATTAGTCGCATTGTGACGGCCGGGTAACGGTAAAGTTAGTTGCATTCCTGCGACTTCCACAGTTTCGTTATCAATCAATACTCCTGAGATATCCCCGCCGGAAAAACCGTAAGTTATAACTTCTCCTGTCCAAACTTTCGCCGCCGCGGTCATTAATAGGGGATTGTCGTAATTCAAAACTGCGACACTATCAGCAGGCATTTCGGCTAATAACTCACATTTTGCCTCGGCAATGGCTTCTTCGGAACCTAGTAACTCAATATGCGCCGTCCCCACATTGGTAATCACTCCAATGGTGGGACGCGCTATTTGTGTGAGTTCGGCAATTTGTCCTCTACCCCGCATAGCCATTTCGATGACGGCGTAGTCATGTTCTGTACCCAGTTCCAGGAGAGTTTTCGGCACGCCGATTTCGTTATTGTAATTGCCATAAGTTTTGTGAACTGCTCCTTTTGTTCCTAAAACTGCCGCAATTAATTCTTTAGTCGTAGTTTTACCTACGGAGCCTGTAACGCCAATTACCGGAATATCAAAGCGATCGCGCCACCATCTAGCAATTTTCTGATATGCCTTGAGGGTATCTGATACCTGCAATACAGGAAATCCCGGATTTTCATATTCCAAATCTACAATTGCAGCTATGGCACCCTTAGCGATCGCTGTTGGCACAAATTCATGTCCATCAAACTTATCGCCTCGTAAAGCCACAAACACTTCGCCCGGTTTGAGGATACGAGTATCTGTTTGTATACCGCTACTTACTTGTGTCAAACCAGCTTCATATAAGTTTAAAGGACGAACCGAAAGCACTTCGGCCAGTTGAGTAAGGGTGGCAGAACAAGGCATAAATACAGAGTTCAAAATTATAAAATCGAATTATGACACAATCCGATTCATAGTGCTTGTAGTTTAGAGCAATTTTCAGCTAATAGGTTGGGTTGCGTGCCTCAAGCCAACCTACGCCTAAGCTTAGTTACAGTATGCACAGTGAGGTACAGATAATCCCTACCCGCGTACTTTTCTTGGTGTCAAACCTTGTTAAGTAGAAGGACTAAATTAAACCTAACTCGATATCGCTGGGTTTCGACTGCGCTCAACCCTCAAAAAATAAGCTTACCGAGCATTGAGCGAAGTCGAAATGCGTCTTCTAAATAATTGTGTCCACCTACTTAATTCTGAATTCTGACGTTAGCGATCGCAAAGGTGTTTATCTTCATTACTAAGATTGTTATTATTCTTGAGATAGTCGCTGACATAACGGCAAGTTTCTTTGAGCAAATTATTTAAATCTGAATTTTGAGTTTTAATTTTATCTAAATTCCAGAATCGAATAGTTAGATCTTTGGTGTTACCTACCGAGACAAGTTTCTTGCCATCAGGGCTAAAATCTGCACTCCACACCCAATCTTTATGTCCTTGAAGAGTATGTAGTAATTTACCAGATTTGTCCCATATTTTTACAGTGTTATCAAAGCTAGCAGAAGCAATTAACTGACTATCTGGACTAAACTTCACACTAATAACTCTTTCTTGATGACCTGGATGGAGTGTAAGATACTTCGGTCGAGTTTTACATAAATTACTATCTATTTTCAAAATTCCTATCTTGCCATCATCGCTGGCAGTAGCAATCATTTTGCCATCTGGACTAAACGCAACCCCATTCACTTCACTAGTGTGTCCTAACAATGTCGTACATAAAGTACTATTTAATAACCAGATTTTAGCAGTTCCATCATCGCTCGCAGTGGCAATCATCTTGCCATCCGGGCTGAACTTTACATCTACAACATTGTCAGTATGTCCTACTAGAGGTCGTAAAATTTCTTTTCCATTAAGATTCCAAAATTTAACAGTTTTATCACCACTAGCTGTAGCAATGGTTTTGCTATCAGGACTGAAGGTAGGATAGAATACCAATTTTTGATGTCCCTTGAGAATTTTACGCAAAGAACCATCGCTATTCCAAAGCTTAACAGTTTTATCTGTGCTTGCAGTAGCTAACATCTTGCCATTAGGACTAAAACTGACGCCATAAACTTCTGCTTCATGGTTGAGTGCAGATTTAAACATTCCATCTTTCCAAATCTTGGCAGTTTTATCCTCACTAGCAGTTGCCAACATACTATTATCTTTGGGGTTAAAAGCAACGCTACGAATTGCTTTATTGTGTCCTTGAATGGGCAGAGAATTAATATCAACCTGCCAAACTTTTATACTTTTGTCTGTACTACCAGAAGCTAGGAATTTGCCTTTTGGGCTAAAACTAATACTACTGAATCTACCGCCAGGACCATTGAGAGTAGTACGCAAAGTACCGTCTAGATTCCAAAGCTTAATAGTTCCATCCCAACTAGCTGTACCTATTGTATTGCCGTCTTCGCTAAAACTCACATCAAAAACTCTATCGGTATGCCCTTGAAGAGTAGTACGCAAAGTACCATCTAGATTCCAAAGTTTAACCGTTTTATCAAAACTGGCTGTAGCAATAGTCTTACCATCTGGACTGAAGCTAACCCTATTAACCTTGTCTGTATGACCTTTAAAACGTTGAATGATAGTACCATTTAATCTTAAAAGTTTGGCATCATCATCTGTAGCGATCGCAATCATTTGAGCATTGGGGCTGAAACTTACACTATTGACCGCACCTTTTTGGATTTTTGTTGATTTGTAGTTACTCATATCCCAGAGTGTAACCCCATCAGCACTGGCACTCACAAGAGTTTTGCAATTTGGACTCCAGCTTATTCCCAAAACTGCACTATCATGCTTCAACGTTTTAAGTTGAGACACACCATCTAAACCCCAAATTTTGACGGTTTGATCGGCACTCGCTGTAGCCAGCATCCGACCTTGGGGACAAAAACTGACATCAAAAACCTTACCATCGTGTTGCATCGCTGCTCCAACCATACTGCCATCTAGATGCCAAAGTCTGACCGTTTTATCTAAACTGGCACTGGCAATAAGAGTTCCATCAGGACTGAAGCTCACCCCATAAACCCAATCTGTATGTCCTTCTAAGCGGTTGTATTCTTGTATTTCATTAACTGCTTGTTGCAACGTATTGACAACTTGTTGATATATTGTAGAGTCTCTCCAAATTGCTCGCTGAAGTTTTTTGCCTGCTCTCAAAGCGTATATTAAAGCCTCAAATTTTTGGTTCGCTATTGAGAGCTTTTCGGAAGAGACATTTAAGGCGCTAATTTCACTTTTTTCTGCTTTTTGTCTTTGATTTTCTGTTAACAACCATGCAACTGCAAAGGTTACAGCAAAAACACTAGTTATTGCCAAACTCACAACTACAAATACTTTTTTGCGTTGTCTCGTTAGGCGTTCTTGCTCTTTCTTTTCCCGGTCTTGCAGTGCTAACTGGAGTTTAGACTAAGCAACAAGAAACGACCCAGCAACGCTGAGTTGAAAAGAAACAGGCTTTAAAGATGAAAATCTAAGGTACTAAGCAGATTCTGGTTGCTTTTTGCGGGGCTTAGTTGTAGTTTTTTTGACTACGGGATAGCGAATTCTACGTTGTCGTGGTTTTCCTGGTTTCCAGCCTGGAGACTTTCCGCGAGGTTTAGGCGAACGGGCAGGAGTACCAATCACCGCAAAAATGCTCCCCATTGCTTGAGCAACTCTGCCAGGAGTCAAATTATCTAATGATTTCTGCCAAGGTAAAGGGTTATCAGCAACGATATCACGAGCCAACCACAATTCCCAAGTCATCACAGGCATGAGGTCACTCCAACGCTCACATTGCTTGGGACTACTCAATTTAGGTAATGTCCAGTGCAAGCGTTGCTTCAAAAAACGATACCAGTGGTCAACAGTAAAACGTCGGAGGTAGAGTTGCCAAACTTCTTCTAGTGGTGGCATTTCTTCCCCCACCCAAGCCAACCATAAAGGTTTTGATATACGTAGGTTGCCTTCTGCATCCAGACGCTCAACTCGAATCAGGGACATTGGGCGTGTCGCAGTTTGACGAAAGTGTAAATTAAACCACAAGCTCACCTTCACCCGTCCCAGTTTAGGATGGTTGACTTCTATACTCTCATTGGCTTCACTCCATGTGAGTGGTTCATTGAGTTTGAATTTGTCACCATGTTTCCTGGGTCGCCCTTTGCCAGAATATGGTGGTGGTGCGCCCCATAAACAAAGATTTGAACGCAAACGTACCAGAATATCTGCTTTGATATTGGTCGTCTTCAACACAAAAGGAGCGCAGCCATACTCACTATCCCAAACTGTAATTGGTCTAGTTGGTAAATGTTCACACACTTGCTGTAGTTGCCAGGTTGCCTTTTGTATCGGGTTTTCCCAACTGCTAATTCGCTCATGTCTCAAAGGTAACGCCCAACTGCCCGAATCCTCTGGTATCCAAGCAATGGTACTATATCCCTGACCAACGGTAATTGGTTTGTTTCCGGCTATGGTGACACTGCTGTGTTCAATTGTCCTCTCCTGCAAAGTTACCGCATCTGGGCGTGACCAAGCTGTGTGGTCGCCTGCTAACAACGGACGGCTCTGCGTTGGCATCTGTTTGATGTATAACTGCATCAATTTTTGTCGCTGTGGTCTGCTATCTTGTAATGCCTCGTAGATGCTTGGCCACTTACGTCTAAATACTGGTGATAGCGATAAATCTGCCAAACTGTAGGCGTTACGAGTCAGCAATATTGCATCCGTCAGTTCAAAAGTCACATCATGCGCTCTACCTAGATATCTGTACGCTGCTTGACGAAATTCTTCTAGTAAGGCACTTTTCATATTGGCAGGTGAGAGTTGGTGGTTCTTCTCTCAGCTTCTGCTAATAGGGGGACTGTGTTCAATCACACCCCTTATTTTTTCCTTTGAGGTCGGCTCTTTAGTCTAAACTCCAGGTGCTAAACTAGCTTGAATATATTCCCGTTCTGCTATCAATTCATTTGGGCGTTTTTGGAACCATTCTTCTGCATCAGTTAAACGTTTGGCTCGTAATAATTCACTATCATCTCGCCCACTACGATCCCATTGCCGCATGAGAGTCCGTAATCCCTCCTGCCAAGTACGGAATTCTCGGTCTTGTTCAATCCACTGGCGTAAACTTCCCCATTCTCGAATTAAGGCTTCGTGGACAATCTCGACGGTTTCTTTGCCTGTACTTTCATTACGTCCTGTAACTAGTAAACGTTCGGAAGCGAGGTGTGTGACTAAACTCCAGTTTTCTTCCCCCACTTCCATCAATGTGGCAACGCGACGTGTATCCTCAGTTCCTTCGCCTGCACGCACCAACTGAAGGAAAATTCGCCGTGTCTGTTCCTTTTGCACTTGATTCAATTTGCCGTATACCTTTTGTGCGTAAACAGCTAAAGCCGCTTCGATGCCACCAATGTCATCGTAAGCTGCATGAGTCAGCTCAGTGTCTCGCTGTTGTGCCCAGAGTTGATGCAGAGCAAATTCTAATAATGGTAAGTTGCCAGGTTCGCAACTGACGGCTGCTAAAATTCGTTCCGTTAATCCTTCTTCAATCGTTACCCCCAACAGGGCGGCTGGCTTTTCTACTGCTGCTTTTAGTTCTTCCCGGTTCATTGGGCCAAGTTTGAGGTCAGCATACTGTAAGGCATCAGCAAATGGGCGGTAAGAGAGTGCCTGTCCTACAAAGTCAGCTCTGAGGGTGATGACAAAAGTAAAATCCTGACAATTATTGGTTGCTGTTAGCAATCTATCTAAGAAAAGCTGACGTTCTTGTGGTTCTTGAACTGAGGTGTAAAGTTCTTCAAACTGGTCTGCAATCAGTAACAGGCGAGTGCCTTTTTCCCTAACAATTTGGTCTACTATATTCCGCAAGGCATCATTTTCCTGTTGTAAATAGTCTGCCATTTTTTCGATTTCTCGCAGGCGATCGCTTTGACTCATTTGCGGCGAGGTGTGTAAAATCAGCGCAGCAGCTAGAGCATGCAGAGGTCGATCGCCTGGTCGGAAAGACACAATTTGCCAGTTGCGATGGCGCAGGCGCTCAACCAGACCAGCAAATACCACTGAAGATTTACCACTACCAGACGGCCCAATAACGGCAACCAGTGGCTTTTCCATACTTTCCACCAGGATATTTGTAAAAGCTTCCCGTCCAAAAAAGAACTGTGCATCTGACTCGCAAAAGGCCAACAAGCCACGATAGGGACAAAGATTAGTGGGACGCCGACCTAACTCTTGCCAAGTCATCGGCGCAGTCGCAGGATTTTGAAAAATTACTGGTAACCAACTAGCACAGGGAAATTCATTCTCTAGACCTTGGAGCTTTTCTCTTGCTTCTCGTTCTGCTAAATACAAAGATTTACCACTAGCAAATGTTGGGAGAAAATAAGTTAAAAACTGTTGTGCTACGGCATCCAGCACTGGTTCCCGCATGACAATAACTTGGGGAATATGCAGCTGTTGTAGCTCAAACATTAATCCCATGCCATCGCAGGAGTTAAATATTGCTAGCTGCAATCCATTGTCAACAGCATTTTTCAGAGCATATTTGAGTTCTTCAATAGTTAAGCTCTGTGTCTGATTGATATAAATGTGGCCTTTATCATCCTCGGTCTTGCTATGACCTGCGAAAAACAGGATGTCCCACGGTTGCTTCCATAGATATTCGTTAATGTCTTTACGTTGCGGCTCTACTAAAAAAGTAGTTTCGGACTCTGGTAAATTTTTTAGCACCTGTTGGTCAGTTTGAATATTTATCCCAGATCTATTACCTAAAATCGCTAAAATTTTTACCTTAGTTTTTAATGTGGGTGTTTTTGCTTTGATTGTAGGTTGTGAATCTGGCGCACTTAAACCCACTTCCACAAAAGAGTTATTATCAACCAAATCCCATAGATGCCAAGGAAGTTTCAACAGCGTTTTATTCAAAGTGCGAATCAGCAACTGCACTTCGTCATCCGAGGTAAATTGTAGGAGGCATCGGTCGCGGATAGGGCGAAAGGAGTCTGATACTAGCCATTGATTGAGATGCTTACGCAACTCAGTATCTGATTTTTTGCAATTTGAGATCCACTCAGCAATGGAAGTGTCGTAAGTAATTTTACCTACTTTCATGCGGGTAGAGTTTTGCAAACTGCGATATGTAGACCGCCACTGGTCAATTGCTGTTGCTAGGTTTGGGTTTAAAGGCAGATAGCCAGTGATTTCCGTACTGGGGCGATTATCCTCTTCCTCTACCCTCAGCGTCACACGTACACCTTTTTCTAGGTCGCCATCTAGCTTTAGAACAAGTAGCTTCCTCATTTCCAGCACCCAATAAAATTGTTGCTTTTTTATCAAAAAGAAAATAGCATTAATGCCGCAGACCTTAAATTTCAGAAGGCAGAAGTACGTTCGCGTAGCGTCTCCGAAGGAGAAGGCAGAAGGCAGAAGGAAATCCACGTTTAAAAACGTGGGATTGAAGTAAGGACGCTTTGTATCTCACGCTATGCGTCTCGATACAATTCTTGTTTTAAACTGGGCTTTATACCCAGAACTAAAGTTTTTATTAATACTTCTTTCATAAAAGCCTTCTGCCCTCTGCCCTCTGCCTTTCTTTGTAATTCTTTGAAAATTGCTAGCCTCTATTCTTTATTCAGCGCTGAATGGGAATTTTATGCTGAAGTTCCTATTTAACAAAAAAGTGTACCCCATCTGGTAGGAGTTGCTTGTTTTTTGTTGGCATTTAAATTTGCACCACAAAAGCGTATTTCCGACTTCTGACTTTGGACTTATTTAATAGTATCTATGAGGATAAAAATGGCTGAAAATATTAATCAAACTACAGCTTTAACACAGCAGTGGCTGACAGAAATTCAGACACTCAAACAGCAGATGGTGGAACTTCAACACGATCGCGATGCGGCTTGGGAAAGTGCCCAAAAATGGCGTCAGCTTTACAACACAGAAGCAGAACAACGACGGACAGATGCTCAATTGTCCCAACAAGCGATCGCATCTCTCAAGGCAGATTTGCATAAACTCCAAGGTATTGAGACAGGGACACTACCTGCTACACCAGTCACAGCGATCCAAGAAGAAATAGCACAATTACAATCTGTGGAAGAATTGCAAACTCAACTGATGGCTGCAATCAAAGAACGCGATCGCCTTTTGCAAGCCTTGAAAACTGAACAGGAAAACCACGCTCAAACTCGTAAAAGCCTTACTACCGCTTTGGGTGATGCGATCGATAGCTTAACACGGGAGCGAGCAGAGGGCAGAGGGCAAGGGGCAGGCGGCTGAATAGACTTCTTGCAGAAGTCGGGAAAAGGGGAAGGGGAAAAGGGGAAAGGTTTGGTATTTTCCCTTTCCCCTTTAACATGAGTCCCTTTTCCCACAAGAGTGCAAAAAGCAATTGATTGCAAGAGGTCTAATCTCGACTTCGCTCGATTTCCGCGTAGCCGAAGTGGGGCAGAGGTAGGTTTTTTAAATTTCCCGTTTTGCTGTACGCGGGGAAATATTTCGGAATGTAAAAAACCTGCCCTTAAAAGGGCAGGGGAGCAGAGGTGAATAATTAAGCTTGATTTGCGATCGTATTCATAATTAACTCTTTTAATACAGATGTAGTAACTGATGTAGCAACTGAAGCTGCGAATCCAAAGAACCAAGTTTTAAAGGATTTAGCAGACTTGTATTCTTTTTTATCGCTGGCATTGGTAGCTGCCGTATTTGGTACAACTAAAAACGATAAACCACCTCCAATTAGCATAGTTATGGCTATTGGAATACTAGATATCAACCACGTTAATAAACTTGCTCCGGGAACAATATAGATATTAACAATACTTCCTAACCAAATTAGAATTGCGACAACCCTCAAATGTCGAAATCGATTTACTTTAGCAACACAACCACTAATCAAAAAGCTTAAAGTGAGAATAACGAAATTAAACAGAGCAATTGTTGGCATCATTTCTTCCAAAGTGGAGTTAGGCATTGCAAATGCTAGAAGAAATCCCAAAATAAAGGTAACTACATTTAGAAGAACTACATCACGAATAATCGCCATCACTAAATCTCCGATTATTTAGCAGAAAAATCATTACTAACCGGAACTACATAGCGCAGTTTGAATTTTACGGATGAGATTACTTGCAAAATGTCAGAGTTTTTAGATACCTAAAATTCTCTGAATAAAACTTAATCATATATATCTTAACTAGAGCGGCTTTCGACTCTATGAAAGATATTTTGTTCCCAACAAAGTTTGATTTATCCGGAATATTCTAATGTTGATTGGTAGCTAAGTCTGTCAGCCAATCAACAAAAATATTACTGATGAGGTAATCTTATGAAACCTTTCTTTAATGGTTTAGTTCGTGGTCTTACTGGTCAAGCTGGTCAAGTTGTTGCTGGTGTAATTGTTGCAGGTATTATGGGAGCCTTTGGTATCGATAACGAACAAGATTTACAGGCAGATTCTCAAGATAATTCTCAAGATAATTCTCAAGATAATTCTGACTCTATAAATGATGAGACAGACGTTTAAAATAATTACTAATTAATAATTCGTAATTTGTAATTTTTTTCCTTGGGTTAGCAATTTTCAATCAATTTAAGAGCAATAAATTTACAGTTTATTGGTGGACATTAACCCAAAAATTACGAATTTTCCTCAGAGGATGTTTGGAAAGTATTAGGCGAATATAATTCGCTACTACACAAGTGTTCGCCCCGTTCCCGAAGGGTAGTCCACGGAGATGGACTAATAGAAAATCAAGAGTTTTTAACCCATGTCGGTGGGTTTGGTTTGTATAGCCGCAGCTGTACCAACGCTAGTAATAAATAAGATTTTTCAAATATCCTCTGTCGGTTTGCAGGTAGAGACGTTGCATTGCAACGTCTCTACATCTGTTGGTGTTGGAATAGCGAAAAATTGTGAGGTGTGGCCGCTAATTCTCCAACAGTCGTCAAGACAATTCGCAATTTGCCAACGTAATTGCGAATTATGAATTGTTTAGTTAACCCTATTTTCAAGATAGTATCCTCAAGTCAGGGGCTTAAAGCCAGTAGGGCTTAAGGAAAAATCTCTCAAAAGCTAAAATCCCATTGCTTCGGCTACTGCTTTGAGTTCTGCTGGAATACCTTGTTTAAATTGGCTTTGATTGTGTTTAATGGCCGTATCTGGGTCTTTTAAACCGTTGCCTGTGAGAACGCAAACCACTGTCGCCCCTGTGGGAATTTGGTCTTTGACTTGTAATAACCCAGCTACAGAAGCGGCGCTAGCAGGTTCGCAGAAGATACCTTCCGATCCTGCCAAAAGTCGATAAGCGTCCAAAATCTCAGCGTCAGTAACGGCGTGGAATTTTCCTTGACTGGCAGATTGGGCAGCGATCGCCAATTCCCAACTAGCAGGGTTACCAATGCGAATTGCTGTAGCTATGGTTTCGGGATTGGCTACTGGCTGACCGTGCACTAAAGGTGCTGCGCCTGCGGCTTGGAATCCCATCATCTTCGGTAGGCGATCGCACTTTCCGGCTTGATGATATTGACAAAAGCCCATCCAATATGCTGTTATATTTCCCGCATTACCCACAGGGATACATAGCCAGTCTGGGGCATCACCCAACACATCGACGATTTCAAAAGCTGCTGTTTTTTGTCCTTCTAGGCGGTAAGGATTGACCGAATTCACCAAAGTGATGGGATAGTTTTCGGCCATTTCGCGGACAATTTCTAAAGCTTGGTCAAAATTACCTTTTATTGCCAATACTTCTGCCCCATAAACTAAAGCTTGGGCTAACTTACCTAATGCCACATAGCCGTCGGGAATCAGCACAAAAGCATTCATCCCGCCACGCCTAGCATAAGCGGCGGCCGCGGCTGAAGTATTGCCAGTGCTGGCACAAATGACTGCTTTTGCCCCTGCTTCCTTCGCTTTGGTAATTGCCATAGTCATCCCTCGGTCTTTGAAGCTACCGGTGGGATTGAGACCATCGTATTTGACAAATACACGTACTTGTCTGCCAATGCGTTGTGCGATCGCTGGCACTGGTATTAGGGGTGTGTTTCCCTCCAACAGAGTCACAACCGGCGTTGTTTCGCTGACAGGCAAATATTCGCGATAGGCTTCTATCAGTCCGGGCCAAGGTTGGCGATAAGATTTAGCAGCAGACAAGCTCAAAGTCACGGGATTTAAAGTTTTTTAATTAGGGGTTAGGAAGTAGGGACTAGGGATTAGGGATTAGGGATTAGGGATTGCTTATTCTCTCAGTCTCCAGTACCCAGTCTCCAATCCCTGAATTCTAAAGAGAATATTATTTCAGAATATTATTTTTTGTGCTGCAAGGCGTCTTAACTTGCGATTTTTATTTTATCCAGGGTGTCACTTTATCATAACTAGTGGGGAGTTTGTCATTTGTCATTAGTCATTGGTCATTAGTCATTGGTCATTGGTCATTAGTCATTAGTTGTTGGTTATTTCTCCCCCTCCCCTGCCTCCCCTGCTCCCCCTGCCCCCTGCTGGAACAGACCAACTACGATCGGCGTCTCTTATCAACGAACCCCAAACCTATTAAACTAAATGATGAAAAATACACAATAATTTAACAAAGCTTAAAATAGGCTTATTATAATATTGCTAATGGTGTGAGTTTAACAAAGCGGATTTAATTAAAGATGCCTACTTGTTTATCCAGTGTTTCCGATCGCGAGTCCCAAGCTAGTTTGGTTACCAAGTTAACCAAGGCTTATTATCAAGACGATCAGCAAGCTAAATTTATGAATTTACAAGCAGAGGTAGAGTCCCTGTTGCAGCAGTTGGAAAACTTGAAACAGCAACGTTTAGCTGCTTCTAGCCCAAAAGAATAACTCAGTTTTTGAGCTAGCGATCGCCAGCACCTCTGTAGACTAAATTTTTGGTAACTGCGTGCTATTCAAAGCGCTGATTTTTATCTGACCAGCGCTTGAGGCTGTATTTTTCAGCGTTTTCTACTAGTAAAGCTAAAGATTGCACCCCTGGAAGCTTGGCGATCGCAGATAATTTTTGAAAAGAATTTTGTTGAAAATCTGTATAAATAACTTCATCGCTGTCAGACAAAATGATGGTACGTTCAGGGGATTGATTTGCGTTTTCCTCGCCAGTTCCAGATTGAGGTTGATTCAAAGATGCGATCGTTGTTCCTGAAATGGTCAGTACTATTTCCGGCTGACCATTATTTGTTAAATCAATAGTCTGAACAGGCCAATCACCTAACTTGTCTTGCATCTGTTCAAAGCTAGGAATATCACCAGGCGGAACTTCTCCAGACTTTTGTAAAGATTCCCACACACTCGATATTATTACCTTGACTGCTGACGGATTTTGTGCGTCCAGTTCTCTAAGAGTGATCGGAAATGGTTGTACCCATTCCAGTGCTGCATTCGTCAGGGCTAAGGGTTTCGGTTGGAGAACATTGTTTTGATTTTCTGGAATTTTTGGCGCAGCAACTAGTAAGCGCAAAACTTTATTTCGTAGTTGTACCGCTTTGATAGTAGCGATGGTAATTTGTTGTTCTCCGTTTGGTTGCCACACCACTATCTGCATTTGCGGGTCAGAATTAATTCCCAAGGTTTTCCAGAAAAATCCTGCTGTTGAAGTTTTAGGTGGGTTCAAATTTTCAAAAGGAAAATTTAGCCACCGTTTCCCATCGGAAAATGCACTAACCTCCACCTGATACCAAACTTGGTTATCTGTAAGTTTCAAGTCTGCTGTGGAATTTGGTTGTAGCCACTCGCTGCTAGTAACTTCAGCGATTGGTTGCACTGTACCAACAATTTGGCTGGGGTGGGATATCTGCGATTTTGCAACCTCACCATCGAGTTTTGCTAACAGACCTTGAATATAAGCAAGACGATCTTTGGCGATTTGTGGTTGTGTCTCCAACCAAGAATTAGCAGCTTCTCGCCCTCGTTGGACAGTTAAAATTAAGGCGAACCAAGCTTGCACTTCTTGTCTATTTGGGTTGACTCGCAACGCTGCTACTGTGCGATTCCACAAACGTTTTTCATCGCCTTTGAGTAGAGTAGCAATCTCTTGGACGTTATGTGCCGATTCAAACACCTGCAAAGCTTTTTCCCAGCGTCCATCAATTAAATCTGCTAGTACTTGTTCGCTAGGACTTGCCCAACTTTTCTGGGCTTGGGATTTAGTCACTTGGGAGTGCAAGCGAATTAAATCCATTTGGGCTTGCGCCTCCTGTGGTAATCCTTTACGCTGTTTTTTGATAAATTTCAACCATTCAAAAGCTGGCGTCCAAAGTCCGCTACGGGCAATTGATAAGGCATTTTGGTATCCAGAATCCTTGAGGACTGGTGATTTAAGGTTAATTGCCTCTAATTGAATTGGTTTGAGGAATAACTTTAAAGGCTTGACTTGGTAAACCTCTAAGCGCGGTTCTAAACCTAGAGTTCCATCGATAACTAACTCTTTTGTCGCATCACCAGTTACTTGTTGCCATTTGGGCAATTGACCGGTGGGACTTGTCCAAGACAACATTTGTTGTAAATTACTGCGTTCTGGATTGTAGTATACGATGTGACCGTAAGCCAAAGCACTATTTCCCTGTTGGCGTTCGCCCCGTAAATTAAACCAAACCCCTGCTGATGGTGTTTGACCTTCAAAGCGTTGTACCTTAGTTAAAGGTAGAGGAACGCTGATATCTTGGGGTTCTAATGTTGCATCAGCCAACGAAGAAATCACAAAGGATTCTTCCGGCCCAGTTATTGGTAATTGACTTTCTAAATAGTAGTAACTTTCCGGCTCAGACTTAAACTCTAACTCTTGCGATCGCTGATAAACTCTAATTTCAACAAGTTTTTGACAATCAGATTCGCAATTAGCACGCTGCTGAAAAACTGGCATGAAAAATGAGTTTTTCGTATCTTGATACAAAGGTAGAAGTTCGCCCACTATTAGGTTTTTTTGAGTTAAATCGAGTTCAATTTTTTTTAAAGTTTGCGGGCGTTCGTGTTTACCCAGGGGAATTTGTATCCATGCTGGTAGAATTTTATTCACCCAGCTTACTTGGTCTGGATTCAAGATGAACAGAACACTAATCCAGGCAAAAGTAATAATTAAACCAGCGCTACTCAATAAAATTGCGATCGCTAGCGTTGATGACAACCAACTTCCTGGTTTTGGTTTTTGAAGCGTTTTTTTAACTACACGTTTCCTCACACCAGCATGAGGTTGATTTTGTTTATTTTCTTTAGAAGTTTTTGGCGTCAACTTGCGCGAGCGTTTTGCCATATTCGTTCACAATCAATTATTTTTAGGCATTTATCATCAATCATTTGTTGACAGTCAACAGTCAACTCCCTCATCCCCGCACCCTATTCCCTAATAGTTATACTCGCCCTTTGTGAAGTTGCCCAGAAGGATTATGTCTAATTTTCTACAAAATACGTAAATTTACTCATGTGAGCATCAAACATTCGCGAATACACTCTTCACTTAAGTATGCGAGCAGAGTATAAAAAATTGAAAGGTAAACTTATTAGCCGCAGCAATAGCAAAATCTGGATGCTCGCATGGTTACTCGTTGCGGGAGTCAACACAGTTGTAGAAAAAGCGATCGCTATTCCCACAGAGACAGAAACTACTCAGAATTCGGGAGTTAAGAGCGATATTATAGGAGCATCCTCCTCGCCAGCAGATTCGATGGCGCAAGTGACATCGGTTTCCCAACTCAACGATGTACAACCGAGTGATTGGGCTTTCGCTGCGTTGCAGTCTTTGGTGGAACGCTATGGTTGCATAGCGGGTTATCCTGATAGCAACTATCGCGGTAATCGCGCCTTAACTAGGTACGAATTTGCTGCTGGTGTAAATGCTTGTTTAGATAGAATCAATGAATTAATTGCTACGGCCACAAATGATTTAGTTAGCCGTGAAGATTTAACAATATTACAAAAGTTACAGGAAGAATTTGCAGCTGAATTAGCAACTTTACAAGGACGCGTCGATAATTTAGAAGCTAGAACTGCCGAAATTGAAGCCAACCAATTCTCAACAACAACTAAACTTAGTGGATTACTAATAGTTGGAGTTCAAGGACGGACTAAAAATCGTGGTGATGTTAATCCTAGAGATGGACAAAAAGACACAGATGATGCTGGAACAAACATTAATGTTATTTCCTTAGCGCAGTTATATTTAACTAGCCAAATCACTCCCCGTAGTTATTTGTTCACAGGTTTGTTAGCTGGGCGAGGTGGTACTACACCGAGATTTACTAATAGCGTTTCTCGGAATGATGTTTTACTTGGCTACGAATTTCCTACAGATAGTTTGATTGTCAGCGACCTCAATTTTCATTGGTTGGTGACAGATAAATTAGCAGTGATGGTAGGAACAGAAGGCGTAAGTATACCAGCTGCTTTTAGAGGGCCAAATAGAGTAGAAAGCGCTGCAACAGGCCCGCTGTCTTATTTTGCCCAAAGAAACCCGATTTTAAATACAGGATACGGTCACGGTGGTATTGCTATTGATTGGCAATTTGCTAAACGTGCTAGTTTGCAGGCAATTTATACTAGTTATCAACCAGGAAATCCTGGCCAACGTAGCGGTTTATTTGATGGAAACACCACTACGGGCGTACAATTGTTGGTGACACCAACTGATAGTTTAGATTTAAGTTTGTATTACGTTAATAATTATTCTTCTGATGGTTGCTTACTAACTTTTGTTGGCGATGAATGCTTAACTGCTGTTAATAGCACTACCGGTAGAGCGGCACCACTACAAACCAATGCTGTAGGTGCGACTGTAACTTGGCAAATTTCCAAGAGTTTTAGTGCAGGTGCATGGGGTGGTTATACTAAATCTTATATTCCAGGGCAACCGGGAAATGTTGAAACAACAAATTATATGGTATTTTTAAATTTCCCTGATTTATTTGCCAAGGGTAATTTGGGCGGAATTTATGTCGGACAACCTCCGAAAATTACTAGTAGTAATCTACCTATAGGGAATAATGTCCCTGATTTTATCAACACAGGTTTGGGACGCGCTGGAGGACAACCAGGGACGACGACTCAAATTGAAGCATTTTATCGTTTTCAGCTAAACGATAACATTAGCATTACACCAGGCATTATTCATATTTTGCAACCGGGTCATACACCAGATAGCGACTCAGTTACCATTGGTATTCTGCGGAGTACTTTTACTTTTTAGTGTCGTCGGGAATCCAGAATCCAGAATTCTGCTGTATCTTTACTAATGCCCGATGCCCAATGCCCCATACCCTATTTTCAAGAGATATAAAAAAGGTTTGGTGGTGAGCCAAACCTCAATATAAATCCAGTGCATAACAACATCCCGAATTAATTTACTCATAATTATATTTATTGAGCATCTTCCTATAGGAAGTATTCAAATACCCTCAAACCTGATAAGACACTTTTCTAGTATCACTGAATACTTGGAAAAGAAAATTGTTCTGCCATCCCAGGAAGCCGATCGCAGAACAATTTAGATACTAATCAAATTTTTTAAAAGCCTTCGATAGCGTATAAAACACTTTCATAACCCTCTAAATCATCCTTAAGAAGGGGGACTTTCAGAGCCATACCCTTCTCTTCTTAAGGGAAGTTATAGGGGATCTCCATACAACATAATACTTTACAAATATCTACTCAAGAGCGCTGGTGAGAATTAGCAGCCAAAATAAAAGACGAAATTAGTTATCCCGCCTCAATAGCTTGAAAGAGGCAGCACGCCTTGGTGTCTAGAAAAAACAGCACAAATAAAACTCAATAGGTTGAAAAGCTAGCAAATAATATCAGTTTAAAAAATCGTAAGTTGCTAAATTCTTTGCAGTTGAATTATAGTTATTCAAATTAATATATCACATATAAATTTTAATGTAATGCCAAAATGCCAAATAATTATGAATAAAAAGCACGGGATTTAGACCGTGCTTTGTATAATAAGTAAAAACATCTTGGTAATTTCTGCAATATATCAAAATACCAAAATCGCAAACTGCCAAATTGCCAAATATCTGCCAATCATGGACGAATATTAATTTATATATATTCAGAAATTTTCAGCTGTTATAAAATTGACCCTCGATACAAATTACTAACTACTTAAAAAGTCTATAGAAATCTACATAATTTTACATTATTGTTAATTAGTCAAGTATCATACAGGCAAAATATTTTTGATTGTGTTGATTTTTAGTAGCGTTGAAAACTGGCGATCGCTATAATAATTCGACACCCAATTAAGCAGCTAGTTTCCTTTATTGCTTCCCGTGCTTGCACGGCAGTTGCTCCACTTGGGGACACCCCAAGACCGCACTGCCTCCTAAATGTATGAATCTTAAAGTGAAATTGTATTACCGCCGACTTGCTTGGTATCGTTAAAAAGCTCCAAGCGTTGGCTAGAACCATTACTTGGAGCAACAGATTTGAATCACCGTACCTTTCGGTAGGGGTAAGTTAATACCGTCTAACTTTTCACGGCATATGAAAAAAGGCGTAAGGATTTAGGGAAAACACACACTTATTCAGCTTTCATTTTGGAATTTCACAAATTCCTTCCAGCTTTGTCACACCCTTACTTTTTCTCAAATAGAGTTTCCAGACCCCGTGAAAAGTCAGGTTGAGTAAGATTAACGGTATTAGAGCGTGCTGTTAGAACTTTTCCAGGCACTATTGAAGAGTGCTGTTTTAACTTGTAGGATTGGTACAAGCTATGATGGAGAAGTTTTTGACAGCCTCACCTGCTACCGAATTTTATAATCTTAGCCTAAGTTTTTGCGATCGCTGAAAATTAGAAATTCTCAACTTACACAAAATCAACGAGCTAAGATTATTAAAAATATATCTTACTTTCCTCAGAAAACTTACTTAATTTAGGCAAAAGCCTCTGAAAAAGCGATCGCTATGCTTCAGTATCCCAATCTCGAACAAGCGCTAAAATATCACTTCGGTTACGATCGATTTCGCCCCGGACAACGACAAATTATCGAAGATGCGCTGCAAAATCGGGATTTATTGGTGGTGATGCCTACGGGCGGTGGAAAATCTTTGTGCTTTCAGCTACCTGCATTAATTAAAAAAGGTTTGACTGTAGTAGTATCGCCATTAATTGCTTTGATGCAAGACCAAGTGGAAGCACTGCGAAATAATAATATTAGTGCTACGTTTCTCAATAGTAGTTTGAATCAGTATCAGGTGCGATCGCGGGAAGAAGCTATCCGCAACGGCAAAGTTAAATTACTTTACGTCGCCCCAGAACGTTTGTTAAGCGAAAGATTTCTGCCGTTTCTCGATTTAGTCCATCATCAAATCGGTATTTCTACCTTCGCCATTGACGAAGCACACTGCGTCTCTGAGTGGGGACACGATTTTCGTCCAGAATATCGCCAGTTGATATCTCTGCGAAAACGCTACCCCAATGTTCCTACGGTTGCACTCACAGCCACAGCCACCGATCGCGTCCGTGGTGATATCATTCAACAATTAGGATTGAAGCAGCCGAGTATTCACATAGCCAGCTTCAATCGCCAAAATCTTTATTACGAAGTTCGTTCTAAAAGCAAGTCTGCATACGCCGAATTATTAGAACTCGTCCGGGAAAGCGAGGGTTCAGCCATTATTTATTGTTTGACGCGCAAAAAAGTTGATGAACTCACATTTAAACTCCAAAATGATAAGATTTCAGCTTTGCCTTATCATGCTGGATTAACTGACGAAGAACGCAGCAGCAATCAAACTCGATTTATTCGCGACGATGTGCGCGTTATGGTGGCGACAATTGCTTTTGGAATGGGAATTAATAAGCCAGATGTGCGTTTAGTAATTCACTTTGATTTACCGCGTAATTTAGAAAGTTACTATCAAGAATCAGGTAGGGCGGGAAGGGACAGCGAACCATCACGTTGTACGCTTTTTTTCAGCTTTGCTGATATTAAAACCATTGAATGGAGTATTAACCAAAAAACTGACCCCCAAGAACAATTGATTGCCAAACAACAATTGCGGCAGGTAATTGATTATGCTGAAGGTACTGTTTGCCGGCGGACAATTCAGCTTGGTTATTTTGGCGAACGGTTTCCTGGGAATTGTGGTAACTGCGATAATTGCCGCAATCCCAAACCAATGGAAGATTGGACAATTGAAGCCATGAAATTTTTATCTTGTGTGGCGCGTTGCAAAGAAAGATTTGGCATGACTTATATTATTGATGTGTTGCGCGGTGCCAAAAACCAAAAGATTATTTTAAATCAACACGATAAACTTTCTACCTACGGAATTGGCAAAGATAAAACTGTAGATGAGTGGCGGATGTTGGCGCGATCGCTTTTACATCAAGGACTATTAGAACAGACTAACGATGGTTACTCGGTTTTAAAACTTAACCCCCTAAGTTGGGAAGTGATGCGGCGACAACGCACAGTTTCCCTGGCTGTGACTGTAACCCAAAATGTTGCTTTGACACAAACAAGTGAAAAAGCTGCCGAAGCAGAAGTTTTAATGCAAAGATTGCGATCGCTACGCAAACAACTCGCCGATCTACAATCTGTTCCACCTTATATTGTCTTTCCAGATTCTACTTTGAAATTGATGGCACAGGTACAGCCTAAAACAATGACAGAATTTGGTAAACTTTCTGGTGTAGGTACTCACAAACTTGCCCAATATGGCGAAAAGTTCCTCGCAGAAATTCGCGCTTACCGTCAAGAAAGAGGTTTTTTAGATCCACCGCAGGATAATTTTGTACCTTTTAATAGCTTGCCTTCAGACACCGAAATTTTTACATTTCAATTGCACAAACAAGGTTTGAGTGTTGCTGAAATTGCCCAAAAACGCAACATTCGACCAACTACAATTATTCGCCATCTTGCAGATTTAATCGAGAAAAATCAGCCTGTAGATTTAAATCAGTTAGTGCCTTTAGAACGTCAGCAAAAAATTTGGCAAGTTTTAGAAGTGCTTGGTGATATTTCTTTGACACCCATTCGAGAACAACTAGGCGAAAGCTATACTTTTGATGAAATTCGCTTAGTGCGGGGTAAGTGGCGGCGTGAAAATCGGAAATGATACCAATTCCAAAAATATTTGCAAGACATTTAAACCTGAAAAACTAGAAGACGCGATTCATCGCGTCTCTACAAATGGTATGACTTTTTTAATGCTTTCTTACGAAGCTAAATCGAAAATCTGCTGTGCGGTTAAGTTGAATTGCGGGAAAATTGGGGAAACAATGGTCGTATTTCCCGTAAATGGAGTCATTTGATATTCTTCATCAACCAAGTTGCAAACAAAAATTGTGGGTTGCTTGGGGTTACCAACGAACTTTCTTGGCCCCAGTGCTGCATAATCGATAATCCAATATTCTTCGATGCCCATTTCCTCATAATCTCGAAGTTTATCGTAGTAATCGTCACGCCAATTAGTTGAAACGACCTCGACGATTAACTTCACAGAATCAGGATTTTGGATAATCGATTCGCTTTCCCACCGGGGTTCATCCCCAAGAACTTGTTTGTTTAAAACAATGATGTCCGGCTCGTAACCTGATTTTTCCCGTTTAGGTTTGACGATTGATTCTCTGGGAATAGTCCATATACCGCCAGAGCCGCTCTGCCTGATAATTATCAATAGTTGCTCAATCAGGGAACCTGTGAGATTTGAATGTTTTCCCCTTGGCTTGGGCATTTCGATAATTACTGCATCATGCAATTCGTATCGCACCTCTGAATTTTCGGGATACCAACTGATAAATTCATCGAAGCTGTATAGTTTGGGTTCGACTTGGACTTGAGTCATATTATCTAGTTAGTGGACGTTAAGTGCTTGTTAAGAGAAGGGTTACAAATTGAGTAATTTTTTTGATTAATTATTTATGCATCAAATGTTTTTCTAATTCTTTAACTATTGTGGCTTCTGTAGCAAGATGCTATAAGGTATTGTGACTGCTAAATTGTTAAGATTTTCTAATTAAAATATTAAGAGTGAGATTCCAAGAGTTAGGCATGAGTCAAAAATTACTTTCTGCGAGTAAATGGCGGCGCGAAAATGGCAAGTGAAAAGTTAATTGGTCAAGGGTCAACAGCTAACAGTCAACAATTACCTTAAAATAAATGGAAACACAAATCTCAAATAACGGATTAACTAAAGTCCAGGTACTGATTATGGCGATCGCAGCTGGTGTCTGTGTTGCTAACGTTTATTATAATCAGCCAATCCTCAAAGATATTGCATCTTCTTTTCGAGTTAGCGAAGCCGAAGTCGGTAGCATATCTGTGCTTACACAAGTTGGTTACGGTTTTGGGCTTTTCTTTTTAATTCCCTTGGGCGATAAAATTAACAAGAAAAAATTAATTCTTACCTTACTGGGATGTTTGTTTTGTTTGTTAATAGCGATGACATTTTCACAAAACATCGTCCAAGCTGGGATATTGAGCATAGCAATTGGAATTACCACAGTCTCAGCCCAGGTTATTCTCCCATTAGCAGCCAGTATAGATAGAGTAACTACAGGGCAAACTGTAGGCAACATTTTTACTGGGGTATTGATTGGAGTTTTAGGTGCAAGAGTTTTTAGTGGATATATTGCTGAATGGTTGAGTTGGCGTTATGTATATGGATTTTCAGCAGTAATGGTTTTAATTGTTACTGTTTTACTACAAATATATTTGCCTAATGTCAAAAATGATTTTGAAGGTTATTATTTGGAGTTATTAAAATCAACACTCCACCAATTAAAACGTTTCTCATTATTACGAGAAGCATCTTTGATTGGTGGTTTATTGTTTGGTGTCTTTTGCTCATTTTGGACGACGCTGACTTTCCATCTCAGCGGAGCGCCTTTTTATTTTCAATCTGACACAATTGGGATATATGGGTTTGTGGCGATCGCAGGTGCATTGATGGCTCCAGTTTTTGGTAAACTAGCCGATCGCGGTAATTCACAACGTTCTTTGACTCTTGCTGTATCGATGGTAATTGCAAGTTTAGTAATTGCTAAAATTGCTGCTAATTCTGCACTGGCGATCGCTTTTGCTGTATTGTTGGTAGATGTAGGCGTACAGGCAATGCAGGTTACCAATCTCGCCAGGATATACACCCTTGATGCTCAATCCAATAGTCGCATCAACACAGTTTACATGACTACCTATTTTATCGGCGGTGCTGTAGGTACTAGCATTGGTCTATTCTGCTGGAATCTCGGCGGCTGGAATTTGGTAACTTGGCAAATGTTAGTTCTGACTCTACTTGCATTTTTTATTATCGTCAGACCTAAACTAACTACAACCAGAAAAAATTAATACTACACCAAATTTCAACTTAATCAAGTACGCTATCTAGGTGTGGTAGCTAAACCCATAGCCTATTTTAATTCTGAATTCTGAATTCTGACTTCTGCTCGTTAGATATCGCCTTGCACCGATCTTTTCCCCTCATCAAGGCGATACCTACAGTTCGTCAGCTTAGATTCACAATAGCTGGAGATTTCATTAGTTGGAATCTTGGGAAGTTACAGTAGCTGGCGACAGTGCAGTGTTCTGGTTTTTGGCAGACAGGATTACAGACAATAGCTTAGGTAGGGCTAGGCAAGCAACAGCACTAAGCAGGGTCATTAATAAACCATCTATTAAACTCATTATGTTATCTCCCCTGTTTAAAAAAGATGTATTTCACATAATTACTAGTTTGCAGCAAAATTAGTACAATTACTGAAAACAGTATTTTAGATTTCTTTTATTGGTTATAAGCTAAATAAATATATTTTTATCCTATGGTAAATATCAATTTTTAAAGATGTTTTTCAAAAGAAGACTTTTTGCAATTTAGTGCCACATACAGACTAATTAAATTTAAATGCCAATAACACTAATGGTTAAATTTTATCATTAAATTAACAAAAATTATTTTTTTGACAATGATTTAGGACTGACGCAAGAAATCCACTACTACGCTTTGTGTTGGACAGGAAGCCTAAACTGTACTCAAAGAGTCAGTGTAGGTAGTTTACTTGGGTCACTATATTTGATAAGGCGTAAGCCCTCTAATCGCAGAGCTTCTGGGTAAAGAACTTTGTAAATATTGCAATTTGGAGATTGAATATCGTAACGACCTGTAGCCTTAAACGTTGCCAAAGGACAACCACCCGTACACCAATATCTCCACTCACATGTACGACAACCTTCTTTTTCCTCAATTGCCAAATTCTGAATACCTGCTTTATCTTGTCGCACAACAGTTAAAGGATCGTGAATATTAGCTGAGGATACAGTTTTATGTAATTGCATTTGGCATTTAGCAATTTCTCCTTTGTAATCAAATACGAGATAACTTTGCCCTACTCCACAAGTGCGTTTATGAGGAGACGATAAATTGGCGCGATCGATCAATGAACCTAGTAAACTACGATTAGGTAATTTGAATTCGATAACTTTGAACGCTGCCAGCATTCCCTCAATCACCCTAGATTCTTCTAATTGCAAGTCTTCGTAAGAAGCTGACAGTTCGTTTTCACGATAGAAATTTAAACTAAAGGGCAGATTATATTCTAATATCCATTCCAGAACATCGGGTAAACCTTCTGCATTACGCCCAGTAACTGTGATGGAAATATCTGGTATCAGACCATTTTCTAAAGCAATTTTAATACCTCGTTCGACATCTGGAAACGATCCTTTTTTGCCTGCATAACTTCTTTGGATATTGTGGAAATTTGCTAATCCGTCTAGGGAAATCATGAGACGTAAATTCAATGTTTGCAGCATCTCAATAATCTCAGACGTAATTAATATTCCATTACTGAGAACAACTCCATCTAATATGATATCTGTTTGTTTACTAAGGGATTGAGCGTACAAATGGAGATCCTTAATTAAAGGAGAGCAGAGTAATGCTTCTCCTCCTGCGTACTTGAGTTTGACGCGGCGGTAATTATTTAACTTGGCAGAGCGAAATGTAGATTCAATGGCTGTTCTACCTATATCTATTGACATATCCTTTGCTAAATGAGGAAGGTAGCAATAGTCACATCTTAAATTACAGCGATCGGTGATATGCAACCATGCTGTTAAAGTTTCTGGGATTTCATTTAGGTTAAACGAGCAATTATTCTTAGGTACTATTAAACGTGCTTGATATAGTTCTCTAATAGCTGTCTGTAAATCTGTTAATTCGAGGTGAAAATCCTCTATTGGAATATCATCTAACTTATGAGGAATTGTAAACTTATCTAATAAATCTAGTGCTGATTTATTCAGAACTGCTGCTTGATGATAAATACCGTAACAAATAGAATAAGTATTATCTAAATTCATAATCTGGGAGTTGGGAACTCTCACAAACTCTGTTTCCAACATTCCCAGAGATAATGGCATATCCGAGCTTAATTCTGTTAACGGAGATAAGTCACAGGCACAGTCCCCTCCATCACAGTCGCATTGTCCAGTTGGTACGTAGGTAGAATTGAGAGAAACTAAAATTTGGGGTCGATCGCTTTTTTTATTACGCATGAGAAGATGGCTGTTTTGTTGCGCGGATTCTAGTCAGAAACATTTGTTGATCGCACCATTCCTTGAGAGCTTTACGATCTTGCCACTGAGATTTGAGTTGCTGGAGCAAAGTTTTAGAAAGTTCTATAGGCAACCGTTCGATTTTCTTTTGCAGTAAATTTAGCTCATGTTGGATAGAATAGGGGCCAAAACCTCCATGTTGAAAGATTTTAGGTATTCCTTGAGCATATTTGCTAAAAGCAAAATCGTAGTTGGCTTGTTGAAATGCAACATCACCTTCTATTCGTAATATACGACCAAAGTATAGCGTATGGATATTTTCATAGGATCGGAAGCGATCGCTAAGTTCTCGTGCATAATCACAAATATGCTCGTAGGCTTTTGCATAATAATCAAACTCTGCTTTACCTACTAAGCTATCGATGGCATATCGCATATCGTTGTATTCTAAACTAGTGTGATAAGAGCGATCGTTGAGTTTTAGAGCTTGTTCGCACAAAGAGCGATCGCCTTCTTGAAACCCAAGAAGCCAATAGACACTGGCAGCTTGATGCAAAATTCCAGGTAACTCCTCTTCTCGTCCATATTTCTCTGCCAGTTTTAGGCTTTTTTCTAAAGCATCTTGAGCCTGAGAAAGCAGATTGAGATCCCATTTTACCTGTGTCACATCCCAAACATCTTCATTTGGGATCTCAGCACTAAACCACTGATTTAAACCTAACTGAAAGTATGCCCTACACAATATTCGATTATCATTTTCCTCATTGTCACAACGACTTAACGCTCTCTCAAGTAGTTGTTTAGCTTTAACATAGTTACCGTCATCTACCCAAATACTAGCAGAGGCAATTTCGGCGTCGGCTATTTCGCGTTCGCTCTCAACACTCGACCACATATCAATAGCAGCCTTAAAACACTGTTCGGCCTTGACATAATTTTTTTGTTGTCCGTATAAAAATCCTAAATTATTCTGAATGCTAGCCATCACTTGAGTTAAGCCTTTATTAGGAGTGTCAACTTCCATAGCAGCATCCCAACCCAGTTTGTAATATTTCTCAGCTTCCTCAAAGTTGTTGAGTTGCCGATAAAGATAGCCAACTTGGTTAGCTACACCAGGAATAGCTGATAGTTTGTTGCGTTGGACTAGCAATAAACATTCTTGCTGATATTTTAAAGCTTCGTCATAAAGATGTAACTTCGCATTCAGCATTCCCAACACATTGCAAATATCTGCTTTATGAGTAGAATTAGCAGATTGTTCAGATAGTATTCCCTCTAATTTTCTTACCTCATTTTCTGTTGTCTTCTTGTCTTTGAGTGCGTGAACAATCCTTGATTCAAAAATAATCATTTTCAGTTTTTTATCAGGGGTTAGCTCTGTTTCAAATTGTTTGGCGATTGCCAATAATTGATTGACAAAGCTAAATTTCTTGGCTTGAGTGCGTATGGTGTTAGTAACTTCATACCAAGTTTCAAAACCAGCGATCGCATCTGCATATAAAGCATTCCATAGCCATCGCGTAGTATTAAATTCCCGCAGTTGTTTCACTTCTTCAATGAGAAATTCAATGCTAGTGCTTTTCTGGGAATTATCAGAGGAATCTTGAATATTCAATACGCTTTTTTGCGGCCCTAGTTTATAATCTTTTTGCTTGAAATATTCAGCAGCAATCCGACTATCTCGTTTTCTCCATTCCAAATCCGGGTCAATATCTGTCCATACATATTTTTCAACCAAGTCTCGTACAATATCATGCAATGATATTTGAGAACCACCTACTACTGGTTTAATAAAAAAGTAGGTCTGTGCATCAATAAATAATCTATGAGCATCTTCTGGAGATATTTCTAATAAATTCGCAATATCAGAACTATCTAATGGGTAGATACGTGAAAGTAACAGAGTTAGCCGATCCATTGATGTGCGAAGCTGCGTAATATGTCGAACCATCTCAGCTTCAAATCCACCAGTTTTTTCCAACCTACCTGGAATAGTTTCTATATCTTCACTCTCTAACCAATCTGGTATGACTTCCCGATAAGCATACTCTACTCCAAATTCAATCATGATCGGGCTGCCACCAGAAAGAACTATGAGTTTTTGAGCCAACTCTTGTCCTAGAGTAAAGTGAAGCTGTTCCTCTTTAGAAGCAATGTATGTCTGCACATCCTCACGAGTAAATTCATTTAATTCCAAATAAATTAATTCTTCTTTGTTGAATGACTTTTCCAGAATTTGGCGCGCAATACTAGGGCGACCTGCTAAAATAAACACGGCATTATCTAATTGATGGCATAAATCGCCAACATGTTGCCAAACTTCCTCTCTGGCTTCTGGTTGTCCTAGTTTTTCAACAGTATCAATTAGAAATACTAGTTTCTGTTGGTTGGATTTTCGATTAATTTCATCGACCAAGAACTTTTCAAGTTGTCTGCGTTCCTGTTTATATGCGGTTTGGCTGATGCAATTTTCATCTTCTCGCAGTTGTCGTAACTCCAGCAACCATTTTTGATATGTAGAATCGTATAATTGTTTAGCGATTTGAGTGTATAAATCTTCTGCATCATTAAAAACGGGGATATCGCAATCAATAATTTCAGTCGTCCCAACTTGAACTCGATTTAGGCGGGATTGTAATGCACGCAGCAACCAAGTTTTGCCAATCCCACCTCTACCTTCTACCAAGATGACACGCAGCTTATTAGTTTGCTGAACAAGGGAAATGATTCTATTTAGATGTTCTTCACGACCAACAAACTCTAATTTATCTAGTTCAGGCATAATATCAAACTCCTATTTAATTGTTGCAAAAAGTCATGCAATATCTCTCTACTCTCTACTCCCCAGTTAATTATTTTGAATCGCTTCATCAAGCTTTTGAATTAAATCTCTATAGGGTGTATCATTATATTCATCATTGTGTAGATAGTAATTGACAAGAAACTGAAATTCCCAGTCATTTTCTACTTCAGATTTCAGCGTATAAAGAAATTCATGTACTTGCTCTCGGTCTGTATTGCGAAATATTCCCAGAGTTTCTTCAACGGTTTTATCAAAAAAATCTTTGCGGAGTTTTTGTCTATAAGCTAAACTATTAGCACCAAAATTAATAAATCCAGCGTGTTGTTGGAGGCTTTGAAAAAAATACTGCATAGACCAAGTACCCGCAACAGCAGAATTATTTTTTGATTTCAATTCGTGAATATATTCCCAGCAAATTTGAGCCGCTTCACTACAAAGTTTTTGAAAGTTATCAGGCGAAGTTTCTCTCAGAAGACCAATAACTAGTAGCCGCCGCGTCATGCCATTTTTGATGATAGTTTTATCGCGAGTAAAAATAGATGTCTTTGTCAGTTCAGCATTTAATTTAAAACTATCATCGCTGAAAGGTAACTGAAATCTCCGAACCGCTTCCTTTAATACCCAAGTACCATTGAGTATGGGAAATATACTTAATTTTTCAATTGATTCGTAGAGATGATTATTTTCTGTTGTCAAGGTTTCTTTAATTTGATCTCTACACTTTTTGAGGTTTTTTTCCCATAGTTGGTTTCCATAACTGTTTAAAAACCAACTGACTGTATAACCACCACTGCGATAAACTTTTAGTGCTTCAGCAATTCCCCCTGGGTGTCCGCCAGTTAAATACAGTAAGTGTCCTGCAAGGAGAGCAACACTTTCGGAAGTCATCTCGATTGGCTTGAGATATTTTGTTGCTGTATCCTGAATCACTTCCCAGTTAAAAGGAGAAAGGATTAGTTTTGGAAAAGTACGATCTAAAGGGATATCAATCAGACACCGAGCTGCAATCACAACTCGAAGCCTCCGGGAATTATCTTTAAAGAACTGTAATTCTTTCAAACATCTTTCAATTCTCCATGTAAACTCCTTAAGATCGTTAAAAATTTCGTTTAAACGTTGCTTTGGTGGGGCATTTCCATCCAAATCGATGAGCAGTACAATACCTTTTTTCCCCTGGGATTGCCATTTAGCCCAACTTCTATGTAATAGTAAGCCTAAACCCTCTCCCAAACTTAATTCATATCCTTCTGGTAGGGAAAGTTGCAGAGAGCTTGCTAATCGTTTTTCTAAGTCTTCGCTACTTTCATCACTAAACATAGAAGCATAAGCACAACACCATTGCAATTCTTGAAACCGCCCCATAATCTGTTTGAGAAATTCTGTTTTCCCATAGCCTTTAGGAGCAGTTACCAAACGATAAGGAGGAGAATTAATCGCTGTAATCTCACTAATTGCATCATCACGATTAGTGAATGGAATTTTATCGGGTTCGCGCTCTAGAGATTCTCGATTTAGCTCGTTTAATTCTGATTCAGCTTTTGCCATCTCATCGAATTTATCATCAATTTGCCTTTGTAATTTGTTCTTATCTACATCATCGAGGGTACGCGATATTTGCCTGCCGATCGTTTCAATATCAGTTTTTAAATGAGCTATTAACTGTTCTAAATAGTTTTTGCGTAATTCTGAAGAATTGTTCATTGTATTTAAAAGTTAAATTAATTGCTGATAATATTAAGTTCGCTTTCTACTCGCTCAAGTTCTTGTAGTATGCTGTTAATTTGGCGTTGGATGATATTGCGATCGCTAGCACTAAGTGTATAGTTGAGTTGATTGTAAGCTGCTTCATAATCACTACTTAGAACGTCAAAGCGTTGTTGCAAAGTTTTGATTTTGAGTTGTTGCACTCTGCTTTTAATAGTCTGGTTATGAGCATTTGGCGAAACCGACAAAGCTATTTCATCCCATACTTGACTCAATACATCCACAGGAATCATAAAAGCAGTCTTGGTATCTTCTCGCAGTTTCTCCGCCGCCACAGCCATCCCAACCACTCCCACAAGGGTTTCATCCCATATAGGCGCACCACTAAAGCCTGGTTCTATCCTGTAGCCAGTTACCTTACTGTCTTCGAGTTGCACCCATCCCTTGCCTTGGCTGTCTCGCAACACTCCTGTGGCCCAAACGCCATCATTGTGTCCGTGAGGAAAACCAAATATCCGGAAAGGATGCTCCCAAATATTCCTAGCTGAGATTAGCTTGATTGGTTGAGCTTCTTTAGGCAAGGGGCCTTCTATTTCCAACCCAGCAATATCTTCAAGCTTAGAAATTGATACATTACTAATAACAGGTTGCCAAAAAACAACTTTCGCTTTTAGTTGTTGCCCTGATGCAATTAAAGGGAAATCTAAATAAATATTATTACTAGGAGCTTCAACTATATCCTCTGGTAAAGATAGAGCTGAGGTTACAACGTGAGCGCATGTCAGAATATAATTACGAGTGCGACCAGAAGCTAAAAAACCTACACCAACTACCGCACCATTCGCATGAAAAATTCTGGCGATCGCCGATCTAAAAGTTTGAATATAATTATCTGTACTCGCTACCATACATTACTATCCCTTGTCCTGCTTCCATTTCAAGGTAATTTCGTAGTTAGCTTCACCACCTACAGAAGTGAAAATTGCACCCACACCAGCATTTAACTTAATCCCAAACTTCACCTCTACCTCATCGGCTGGTGTATTCAACTGGCTCAATTTGGTGATAATAAGTGAAGCTACAGGTTGTATTTGATCTAATACCTCATCAAATTTCTTTTTAGCTTCGACTACCATTTGCCCTGTGTCTGGTCTGGCGACACGTGTTAGAGCATTGCTATTTTCTGACTCATCAACTTCAGCTAAAAACTTTGTGCCATCTTCGAGAAAAAATTCTGCAATTTGTTTCCGATTCATAGTGAAACCTGTTATTTTCAACTAATAATTTGTCGAGATTGCTAACAACAAAACACAAAGCGTCCCGATTTCAATTTTGCCTTTGGTTATGGGTTTACTCACCACTCCTCATCTGATTAAGCCTGTGCCAATACTCTCCGTACCCATCATTTGTTGATTTATAGACTACTAAGTAGTCTCACAACCCAAATTTGAGGGCTAAGGAACGAACCACACCGAGCACAGAGACAGTACTAGTAGTCTGTGAACTTTCTAAATAAACAGCTAAATTCTTGCTGCTTGGGCATACAAGCTATTTGACGTGTAATAGATTTAACAATCGTTATGTTAATTGTTATATTAGTTATATATGTAGTTTGGCTTCAATTAGTAATTATACTGGCTTAGCTATAAGAGTCCGATTTGATTTTTGAAACATATCAATATATATACTGCCATAACAAGCATTAAATATCACAATAACTTTTATTGTGACATGGACGTCCTCACTCGTCCGGGCGGGCAGGATGCCCACCCCACAAGAGCTAAATTTTATGCACTATTTCAGCCTTGATACGCTACTACGTGTATTCAACAATCAAATATGAATCCTATATAAAATTACTTAGATTTAAGTAAGTATGCAAGAATCAATTAAACTAAATTAAATAATGTAAAATTAATTAAATTTTCTGTAGTCAGCGCCTCCAACCCTTGACTTCTCAAGTCTGTTGTAGGTCATTGCTGGGTATCACAGCGATGCCACTCCAGCTGCGTAGCTCATGGAAATAAGAATCCCCATCTCAAAGAGATTCTACGAAATTAGAATGAATATGCGTTCAACAGTTAATTAGAATAGCTGCTCGTCAAAAGCACTGAAAAACTTTTACTTGCAAATAGTCTATTAATTCGGCGAACAACGATCGCAAAAATCAGGACTAAATTTGCAGTATTGGCTACCCGTCAATGGGTAAACTGTACAATAGGGAAAACTTGTAAGTTGAACTTTGGCTGTTTGTAATTCTGAACTATTTGCCGATAATTCACTAAGTTTACTTTTATTAGCCGTAAAGATAGCTATCAGTTTAGGTAATGCTATACAGGCAGCAATGTTTATCAGCGTTAACAGTGTTGCGTCTATCGAATTCATAGGTAATCATCCCCTGCGAAAAGTAGGCGTAGGCGTAGCCCGTCGTAGAGATCGCTGTTTTTAACTGCAAACGCGATCCATAGCTTGCAGTCTATGTAAATCAATATTAACATAAATTTTTGTAAATATAAAGGTGGAATTCCTGGAACGATCGTACACAAAAGAGAATGTGGATAATGAGGACGGTTATTGTAGCCTAATAACAAAACAAGCTCCAAAAGCGATCGTTTGAAAATGTTTAGTTAAGGTGTTATGTCAAAAACTCAAACAGCGTCTTCTTTTTTATCTGATATCAGCGAGCAAGAACGCCAAGCATTAAAGAAGCTGGTAGATTATACAAATGTGCAATCGCTACCAGAAATTTGGCCTTTGGCAGCTGGGGAATTTGGTGATATCGTTGCCCTGCAAAACCCCCACGCTAAACCAGCAATAACGATTACCTATACTCAGTTAGCAGAAAAAATACAACTATTTGCTGCTGGGTTGCAAGCGTTGGGAGTAAAACTAGGCGATCGCATTTCCTTAATTGCTGACAACAGTCCTCGGTGGTTTATTGCCGACCAAGGTATCATGACTGCTGGAGGAGTTGATGCGGTGCGTAGCTCCCAAGCTGAAAAAGAAGAACTGCTGTTCATCATCGCCAACAGTGGCAGTACAGCAGTGGTAATTGAAGATTTGAAGACACTTAAAAAACTGCAAGAACGCCTCAACGATCTGCCGATTCAATTCGTCATCTTACTTTCAGATGAAGCACCACCCACGGAAACGCCCTTAAAAGTCTTAAATTTTGCCCAATTAAATGAAATTGGAGCAAAACATAATTTTGTCCCAGTCAACCAAAATCGTGATGCCCTAGCAACCTTAATTTACACCTCTGGCACCACCGGCAAACCCAAAGGTGTGATGCTCTCCTATAGCAATTTGATGCACCAAGTCACAACATTTGGCACAGTATTGCAACCAAATCCAGGCGATATGGTTCTCAGTATTTTGCCTTCATGGCACAGTTACGAACGAACTGTTGAATATTACCTATTATCTCAAGGTTGCACGCAAGTTTATACTAACTTGCGCTCGGTCAAAGCAGATTTGCGGCAATTTAAGCCCAACTATATGGTGGGTGTGCCCCGTTTGTGGGAATCGATTTATGAAGGAGTGCAAAAACAGTTCCGCGAACAACCAGCCAACAAGCAACGCCTGATTAAATTTTTATTAGGCATCAGCGAGAAATATATTAAAGCGCGGCGAGTTGCCGAGGGATTGGATTTAAATAATCTTCATGCCTCAGGCGTGGAACGATTTGCAGCTAGCATACAAGCATCAGCTTTATTACCCCTGCATAAGTTGGGAGAAAAACTAGTTTATGCCAAAGTGCGGGAAGCCACAGGCGGAGAAGTCAAGCAGATGATTAGCGGCGGCGGTGCGCTTCCCAGACACATCGATAACTTCTTTGAAATTATTGGCGTCCAGATTTTGCAAGGTTATGGCTTGACAGAAACTTCTCCGGTTACCCACGTGCGTCGTCCTTGGCGAAATTTGATTGGCGCATCGGGGCTACCACTCCCGGCAACAGAAGCTAAAATCGTAGATCCTGAGACAAAAGCGCCTTTGCCACCAGAAACACGAGGCTTGGTATTGTTAAGGGGGCCCCAGATTATGCAAGGCTATTACCAAAATCCCGAAGCCACAGCCAAAGCAATTGACTCTGAAGGTTGGTTTGATAGCGGCGATTTGGGTTGGTTAACACCACAAAACGACCTAGTGCTAACTGGTAGAGCGAAGGATACCATTGTCTTGACTAACGGCGAAAACATCGAGCCGCAACCCATCGAAGATGCGTGTTTGCGATCGCCATACATCGATCAAATCATGCTTCTGGGCCAAGACCAACGCAGCTTGGGAGCCTTAATTGTCCCCAATCTCGAAGCCTTAGAAAAATGGGCAGCAACTCAGAATTTGACACTGGATATACCAAGCGATCGCGAAATTTCCTCATCAAGTCAAAAAATAGACTTGGAGAGTAAAATGATCCAGGATTTATTTCGCCAAGAATTAAATCGCGAAGTGCAGAATCGTCCAGGGTATCGACCAGATGACCGCATCGGGCCGTTCAAATTCATTTTGGAACCATTTTCCATCGAAAACGGCTTGATGACACAAACATTGAAAATTCGACGACACATCGTTGTGGAACGGTATCGCGATATTATTGACGGCATGTTTGCCTGATGATTCCACCCGCCAACTATATAAGAGTGAACGTGAAATATTTATGGATGTCTCCAAATCTCATTTGCTGTTGAAACGCGTCGTCAACGTTAAAGTGATTGTTACTCCCCTCTGGAAAGAGGAAGTACAACAGCAGCTGCAAGCGCAGATTAATCAACTTGACCAGCAGCTGCAACAGCTAGATGTTGAAGGACAAAGAGCGATTAGTGCAATTCAAAAACAGAGTCTGCAACCACCAGGCCCCCAGACCCTCCAACAAATTGACAATATTCAACTCCAAGTCAATCAAAAGAAAAGTGAATTCCTAGAGCAGAAAAATCAGTTGCTGCAAAACCTCCAGCAAGTGCAGTTTCTCCAACAGGATCAAGAAGTCAACCAATTTCAAATGGAAGGCTTTTTCAAAGTAGAAACTGGAGATAACTTGATTAGCAAAATGCAAGTCGAAATTGTTCTGCGCGATGGCGTTGTCGAAGAAATTCGCGGCGACATTTAAATTTGTCTGTTGTCATTTGTCATTTGTCCTTTGTCCTTTGTCTTTTGTCCTTTGCAAATGACCAATGACCAATGACTAATGACAAATCTGATTTAACTTCGTGTGGGGGCGGCTTCCAGACCAACATTCCACCTGGGAGCCAGCCCAAACAATTTGCCACACTGGGGGCGAACTAATAAAAAGCGATCGCCCAAAGGTCGTCATCTCCACTCGATATTTAACTGTATCAACAGAATTATTACCGGGCTTGGTTTGTGTAATGGTCACCAAGGCTTGATTTCGTTCTGGATAAGCCACCTCTACCTTTCGCGTTCCTCCCACTAAGGGTATGTCCTCAAAAGCATTCAAAGCGAGTGTAGCAGGGTCGCTTCCTTGGAGAGATGAGTTAATACTTTCTAGAGGTATAGTTTTATAGCTGGAACGCCCTGGGTATGCTACAACCTCCTGAGACTGATGAATCGCTCTTACCTGCTGTGGTTGGCGATCGATATTATCAACAATCACTGGAGATTCCTGGCGTCCAGTCATCAAAATTCCAGCGCCAGCAGTGGCAAAGACGGTGAATACCACAATCAAAAACAATCTTAACTTTGCCGACATAAAAGTAAACAGGAATTTCAAACAGGTTGATTACCAATTTTGAATTCTAGATTGAACTATATCCCATATCCTCTACCTTGAAGAAGCTCCTCGATCTCAAGCAGTGGTATGAGGAATATAAATGTATTTATCTGTAGCAATCTCATTTGATTTGTGAGACACTCTTGAAGGTTTTTGAAAGCCATCAACCAAAACAAGATATTAACTATCCTTTAACAATAATTCTGTAGTATAGACCTTTAAATCAGATTTAAGTTCCTGAATTTGGGCATTGGGTATGGGGCACAGGGGCAGGGAGCAGAGGGGCAGGGGAGTGTGGGGAGAGAGGGGGGATGGGGGAGTGTGGGGAGTGTGGGGAGAGAGGGGGGATGGGGGAGTGTGGGGAGTGTGGGGAGAGAGGGGGGAAAGATTTCTTCACTATCCTCCCACACTTCCCACACCTCCCACACCTCCTGCTTGCCCAATGCCCAAAATATAAAATCTCCAATCTAAAATTCTTTTATCAAGATACAATTCGATCTGACAAAAGCTGTTAAAGTCCATTAACCATTGATTCCCAAACCACCCTATGAGCATTCACGAAGTATTTATGCCGGCGTTGAGTTCCACCATGACCGAAGGCAAAATAGTCTCCTGGGTGAAATCGCCAGGGGACAAAGTGGAAAAAGGCGAAACAGTGGTGGTTGTAGAGTCAGATAAGGCAGATATGGATGTAGAAACCTTTTATGAAGGGTTTCTTGCCCATATCATAGTGCAAGCTGGTGAAACTGCCTCAGTAGGATCTGCGATCGCCTTCATTGCCGAAACCGAAGCTGAAATCGAAACTGCGAAATCTCTTGCCAATTCTGGCGGTGCTGCTGCTAGTCCTTCTCCCGAACCAGTTCCTGTGGCTGCTTCGGTTGGAATTCCTACTTTGGCGTCTCAAAACGGCTCTAACCATCGCGAAGGAAGACTTGTAGCTTCACCCCGCGCCCGTAAGTTAGCCAAAGAACTCAAAGTTGATTTGACTGCACTCCAAGGCAGTGGCCCCTACGGTCGCATTGTTGCCGAAGATGTGGAAGCAATTGCTAATAAAGGTAAGCAACCCGCCCCCGCTCCAATTGCTGCCCCACCAACACCAATTACCCCAGTAGCGCCCTCTGCACTACCGACACCACCAGCCGCACCCACACCAGCCGTGGCAGCTGTTCCTGGTTCAATCGTGCCTCTAACTACCTTCCAAAATGCGGTAGTACGGAACATGGTAGCTAGTCTATCTGTGCCTGTATTCCGTGTTGGTTACACCATTACCACTGATGAGTTAGACAAACTTTATAAACAAATTAAATCCAAAGGCGTAACAATGACGGCGCTACTGGCAAAAGCTGTAGCGGTAACATTACAAAAACATCCACTTTTGAATGCTAGCTACTCAGACCAAGGAATTGTTTATCATTCTGATATCAACATTTCTGTAGCTGTGGCAATGGATGATGGCGGATTAATTACACCCGTGCTGCAAAATGCAGACGCAGTGGATATTTATTCTCTATCGCGTACTTGGAAGTCTTTAGTAGAACGTGCCAGAACAAAACAACTACAACCCCAAGAATATAACAGCGGTACTTTTACTCTGTCCAACTTAGGGATGTTTGGCGTAGATAAATTTGATGCCATTTTACCACCAGGACAAGGTTCGATTTTAGCGATCGGTGCATCCCGTCCGCAAGTGGTAGCAACACCCGACGGTTTATTTGCCGTGCGCCAACAAATGCAAGTAAATATTACTTCTGACCACCGGATTATTTACGGTGCCCATGCTGCGGCATTCTTGCAAGATTTGGCAAAATTGATTGAGACAAATGCTCACTCTTTGACACTGTAGTTTTGAAACGCCAAATTTAAATGTTAGCCGATGTAGAGACGTTGCATTGCAACGTCTCTACCAACCATTTTGTGGATAACGAGGGATCTGACTTTCATTCGCCAGCCGCATCCTCTTCGGTCATGAGTTACCTAGATATATAGAGGAGTTAGATTATTCCGTTTTTTGTGGAACTGGAACTACTACAATTACTATTGATGCTAGATAATGGGGAAGCTTTGACATTTATTTGCCAATCTAGCCCTGGAAACAAGAACTAACAATTATGCGAACTCACTATTGCGGCGAAGTCCGAAAAGAACATATTGGAGAAACTGTTACCTTTTACGGATGGGTAGACCGTCGCCGCGATCATGGGGGCGTGATATTTTTAGATTTACGCGATCGCTCTGGCATTGTTCAAATCGTCAGCGATCCGCAACGCACCCCCGATTCTTACGAACAGGCAAACGCCCTGCGAAATGAATATGTTGTCCAAATCGTTGGTAGGGTAACGCAACGCCCCCAAGAATCTCTAAATCCCCGTCTACCCACAGGTGAAGTAGAAATTTACGCAGATAAAATTCAACTACTCAACGCTGTCCGCAAACAATTACCCTTCCAAGTTTCCATAGCCGACAGCGAAACGGTACGGGAAGACTTGCGGCTGAAATATCGCTATTTAGATTTGCGACGCGAACGTATGGCAAAAAATTTGCAGTTGCGTCATCAAATTGTCAAAGCCATGCGCCGTTACCTCGAAGATTTGGAAGGTTTCATCGAAGCCGAAACACCCATACTTACCCGTTCTACTCCCGAAGGCGCTAGGGATTATATCTTACCCAGTCGCGTCAACCCTGGTGAATGGTTTGCTCTACCACAATCACCACAGCTATTTAAACAATTGCTGATGGTATCCGGTTTGGATAGATACTATCAAATTGCCCGTTGCTTCCGTGATGAAGACTTACGCGCCGACAGACAACCAGAGTTCACCCAGTTGGACATGGAAATGAGCTTCATGTCCCAAGAAGAAATTATTGAACTCAACGAAAAGTTAGTTTGCCATATCTTCAAAACGGTTAAGGGCATTGAATTACAGCGGCCTTTTCCTCGTCTCACCTACGCCGAAGGAATGGAACGCTACGGTAGCGATAAACCAGATACCCGTTATGGTTTGGAATTAGTTAACGTCTCAGATATCGTCAAAGACTCTGGTTTTAAAGTCTTTCGAGACACTGTAATTAATGGTGGTGTCGTTAAAATCCTACCCATTCCCAACGGCAACGATGTAATTTCTAATGTCCGCATTAAACCAGGTGGCGATATATTCAAAGAAGCCAGCGAAGCCGGTGCTAAAGGTTTAGCTTATATCCGGGTAAGAGACGATGGCGAAATTGACACCATTGGCGCAATTAAAGACAACCTCAGCGAAGAACAAAAACAGGAAATTCTCCGACGCACAGGTGCCAAAGCTGGACATTTGTTGTTATTCGGGGCTGGCGATGCTGCTACCGTTAACAAAACTTTAGATAGATTGCGGCAAGTTATTGCTAGGGAATTTGGATTAATCGATCCAGAAAAAATTAACTTGCTGTGGATTACAGATTTCCCCATGTTTGAGTGGAACGCTGACGAAAAACGCCTCGAAGCACTGCACCACCCGTTTACAGCACCCCACCCTGATGATTTGAGTGACTTAAAAACAGCACGCGCCCAAGCTTACGACTTAGTACTTAACGGCGTGGAAGTTGGCGGCGGCAGTCTGCGGATTTATCAGCGAGAAATTCAACAACAAGTATTTGATGCGATCGGTTTGTCTCCTGAAGAAGCGCAAAATAAATTCGGCTTTTTGTTGGAAGCATTTGAATATGGTACACCGCCTCATGGTGGCATCGCCTACGGTTTAGACCGTTTAGTAATGTTGCTAGCTGGAGAAGAATCCATTCGCGATGTGATTGCTTTTCCGAAGACGCAACAAGCCCGTTGTTTGTTAACAGATGCACCTTCTGGCGTAGATGCCAAGCAACTCAAAGAATTGCACGTTGCTTCGACATATAAGCCCAAATCGTAATCAAAAAAAAGGGAAGCAAAAAAGTATCTAGTAGGGTGTGTTATGCCGTAGGCTAACGCACCACTAGTAAATTAAGGTGTGTTACGAAGACATCAACTTTTCTTACTGACTTCATAACTAGCAGTTACCTTCTGTTGATGTTCTAAACTTTTGTCTCGACTTTGAAACTCATCTAACAACTGATAAAAAGTATTAAAACCCTCTTGTTCATTCCCACAGTGGAGCATGATAATTTTTGCCCAAGAGTTAGAAGTTGACACATGATATTTTTTCTGTACCCAAGGCTGAAAATTTTCATGGAAATCATCTTCCCATGCTGTGGGTTCAATATCCAACTCTCCTCTAGCAAATTCATATCCAACAAGAAAATGAAATAAATCACTCACAGAAGCCCTACCAATATACATCCCCGGCTTAGACTTAATTTTTTGCAAAACTTCATATAGTCCGCCCATATAAAACCCCCATTTAAAGCTATAAAAGTATTTTATAACTGTGGCAATTCTTGAACGATAAATTGTTCGCTTGGACAGATAAAATCATTAATCCAATCTTCTTTCGTCAATCCATCTGTTGAGAGATTATCAAATACTCGCCCGCGAACTTCTACGCCGTTGTGTTTACCATTAAGTGTAATTGACTCATTTATCCCGCAACGCTCTAAGCGCTTACTCAGAATATAATATTCTTTACGCTTTTTCGTTCTCAGAAAAATAATTTTTCCCTCAATACCATTTTCTTTTAACCATTGCTTTACAGCAGTAGCGCATTCGTCACATTTATAAAGATTAAATTTTGCGACTATTTTACCGACTTCCTGATAAATCTCGTTATCAGATAACTGACTCACCTACTTACCCCGACATATAATAAATGCACAAATGATATTACTATCAGTTAGTCTTAGCGATCGCTGCTTAATTCAAAAATAATTCAGCCTACATAGTCACTAGGGTATGTTGCTGCTGAGAGTACAGCATCTTGAGTTTTTGACTGATTGTCTTGATTTTATTTCTACAATTACTGAGCGTTCTCAGATTAAAACTTTTATCGAATTTGATAGTGCTGTGCAGCACTCTCTAGTAACTCAGGCTAATTCCGCAGCTAACAGTCTTGTGCAGGGGATGAGGTGGTATTGGTTGTCTCCATTGATTTTATGTCTCCGTATTATTTTTACTGCTACTCCAACATTTTTTCAACGGTTAAACCAATGTCACTTGCAATTTGCCGTAGCAATCTAGGTGAAATATCACGTCCCTTGTGAAAAGGTACGGTTGTTCCTCGACCATCTTCGTGGCGAAACTGTTTATGTGAACCTTTCTGATACCAATTCTGTATGAAGATGCGCCAAACTAGGTCAAACTTATAGATGGGTGCATTGAGTAACTTTGTGATGAGTCGTCCATTCCAAATTGAGATTTCAGAAAGCCAAGAAGAATTGGAGAAAGCTGTCAAACATGCCACCACGGCAAGCAGTAAAGAAAGATTACAAATGCTCTATTGGCTCAAGAGTGGTCAAGTTAGCAGCAGGCGATCGCTTGCAGAACGTTTAGGACGCTCTGGTAGCAACCATAACTCGTTGGGTAAGGAAGTATAAAGATCAAGGAACAAGGGGCTTGCTTGAAGTCAAACATGCACCCGGAAAAGCTCCGAGCATTATTGGTTCAGACTTAGAACGCTTGGAACAGCGGTTACAGGAGCCATCTGGGTTTACTAGCTATGGCCAAATTCAACAATGGCTCAAGAGCGAATTAGGGGTTTCACTTGCCTACAAAACAGTCTATGAAATTGTTCGCCAGCGTTTGGGTGCGAAGTTAAAAGTGCCTCGTCCTCAAAGTACCAAACAACACCCACAAAGTCTATCTCACTTTAAAAAAAACTGCCTTTAGCATTCAAATTCTTGCAGGAGGAATTTGGAGCGGGGAAACGATTGAGGTACTTGTGCGGAGCCGGAGACGCTCCGCCTCCGGTCAGGATGAAACACGTTTAGGATTAAAGACAATTGCAGGACGTTTGATTACAGCTAGAGGAGTTAAACCTGTGGGCTTAAGTCAATGGCAACGTGAAAATTTTTATTTATACGGAGTTGTAGAACCTCTAAGTGGATACAGCTTTTTCTATGAGTTCCCCTACCTGAATGCTGATTGTTTTCAACACTTTTTGAAGTTGCTATCTGCTGATCTTGGTGATGATATTGCGGTTATCCAGTTCGACCAAGGATCTTTCCACAAAGCTAAAGCTCTCGATATCCCAGATAACATTATCCCGATTTTTCAACCTCCTCACTCTCCTGAACTCAACCCAATTGAGCGGTTTTGGGAATTTCTCAAATCTCAACTCCAATGGGAAAATTGTAAAACTCTCACACAACTACAGCACAAGTTAACTGATGTCCTCAAAGAAATTACACCTTCGATGATTGCCTCTCTCACTTCTTACGACTTTATTCTTGAAGCCTTATTTAGCGCAGCTTCATAAAGAATTGGTATGACGCACCTCCACAAACCCAAGGCTTTCTAGTATCCGAACAACCTCCTGCGGTTTCAAAATGGGTATCTTGCTCATAATTTATTGGATCGCAATTTGTTGTGTACCAACAAACTCTGTCTCGAATGCTAAATCTTCGTCCTCTAGAAGCATCTCAATTACTTCACGCAGATTTTCTTGTAATTCATCCAAGGATTCTGCTTGCGAGTGTGCCCCCGGAAATCCGGGAACATAGCCAACATAGAGCTTTGTATCAGAATCTCGCTCAACAATTGCAGTAAAAATTTTCATAGTTTTAGCATTACAGCTTGAGAAGAATAATTAAAAAGTAAAAAGATAATTCCCATAAATAAGTTGAGATATCAGTCTAAAGCTCAGGTTTTCTGAGAGCAAAAATTTTTACTTTTGCCTTGTTTAGTTAGTTAAATGATAATAGTATTATCTCACCTTCTTGTGCGGCTCTACTAAACAACTTAACTAACTGAGTATATAAATGGAGATAATGTGGCTCCATATAGGCTCTGATTTCCTGAGATTCAAATAATTTATTCAGACTGTTTTGTAAGTGGTCGGTAGAGATATGGTTTAAGACTTTAGTTATTTCTTGAACTTCACTTGCTGTGAAATAACGTACCATTCCATAAGTTGATTCCCACTGTGTTGGGGTTCCTCCCATAAACACTTTATGAAGCCAGTTTTCAGTCTTAGTTTTGCGTTCGTATGGAAATTCTTCCGTGAATAAAAAGTGAAGTGACTGCCAATATTTGTCGAGGTCTAGATAGCGATCGCTAGCTTTTAATGCTTCAAAATATACATAAATCTCTTCATCTGTTTCTATATAATCGCCGAAATAAATGCTGGCATAGGCAGTATCTTGATGTAATCTTTCAAATTCTTCAGGAGTAACGCGCCTGTAACTCAATTCGATACCCATATCAATAAAAATAATGAAAGAAGCAAAAAGGGGTGTATTTCATTCAATTGAAAATAGCTATACAACATTAGCTCTCAAGATTTTCACACAAAAAAACGGTAGAGTAATCAATACTCTACCGTTTTTTAACTTGAAATTTGAGATTAAAATCCCAAATCTTAAATCTTACTCAACGCCTTGGGGTAACAATTCCCGACGCTCTTGAGCGCTCACCTGAACAGTACCGTTCTCATCAACATCAACTAAGGCTACATCGCCATCCTTGATGCGACCAGAGAGAATTTCCTCTGCTAGGCTATCTTCTAACAAGCGCATAATTGCTCGGCGTAATGGTCTTGCGCCGTAGCTGGGGCTGTAACCTTCTTGGATTAAACGATCCTTGAAGCGATCGCTGACTTCTAAGGTGATACCTTTTTCTGTTAGACGACCGAATACTTCCTTGAGCATAATTTCGGCGATTTGTGTCACCTCTGGCTTGCTCAACTGACGGAAGACGATAATTTCATCGAGTCGGTTGAGGAACTCTGGACGGAAGTATTGTTTCAATTCTTCGTTCACCAAAGAGCGAATCCGGTTGTAAGCTGACTCGGTAACATCTTCGGCAAATTCAAAGCCAATACCACTGCCGCCTTTTTCAATTACCTTAGAACCAATATTGGAAGTTAAAATCAGCAAGGTGTTCTTGAAGTCCACCGTGCGGCCTTTGGCGTCAGTTAACCGACCGTCTTCCAAAATTTGCAGCAGCATGTTGAATACATCGGGGTGCGCTTTTTCGATTTCGTCGAATAGCACCACAGTGTAAGGACGCCGCCGCACGGCTTCGGTTAGTTGACCACCTTCGTTATAACCTACATAACCTGGAGGCGAACCGATCAGTTTGCTGACGGTGTGACGCTCCATGTATTCGGACATATCTAAGCGGATCATGGCTTCTTCGGAACCGAAGAAGTAAGCAGCTAAGGATTTCGCTAACTCGGTTTTACCTACGCCAGTAGGCCCGGAGAAGACAAAACTAGCAATGGGTCGATTGGGATTCTTCAAACCGACACGAGCGCGACGAATAGCACGTGAAACTGCCTTCACAGCTTCGTCTTGACCAATTAAACGTTGGTGCAAGGTGTCTTCCATGTGCAGCAGCTTTTCAGATTCAGATTCGGTGAGTTTGTTCACCGGTACCCCAGTCCAGGAAGCGACAATATGGGCAATGTCTTCTTCTGTAACTACGGGTTCTTCACTTTCAGAGCCAGTTGCATTGGTCTTGCTTTGAGCGATCGCCCGGATTTCGGCTTTGATTTCCATCTCCCGATCGCGCAATTCCCCGGCTTTATCGAAGTCCTGAGAACGGACTGCATCATCTTTTTCTTTTAAGATCTGACGCAGTTCTTTGTCTAACTCCTTCGCTGCGGGTGGAAGTTGGGAATTAATCAACCGCACTCTAGAACCAGCTTCATCCACTAAGTCGATGGCTTTATCTGGGAGGTAGCGATCGCTAATATAACGGTCTGACAATTTCGCTGCGGCCACCAATGCTTCGTCGGAGATTTTCAGCTTGTGGTGTTGCTCGTAGCGATCGCGTAGACCATACAAAATTTCAATTGTTTCATCTACACTGGGTTCGCCCACCATCACTGGTTGGAAACGGCGCTCTAGGGCTGCATCCCGTTCGATGTGTTTGCGATATTCATCTAGGGTTGTCGCACCGATGCACTGCAACTCACCTCTGGCCAAAGCTGGCTTGAGGATATTGGCTGCGTCGATGGCACCTTCCGCTGCACCTGCACCAATTAGGGTGTGAACTTCATCAATTACCAGGATGACGTTACCCGCAGAGCGGATTTCATCCATGATTTTTTTCAAGCGTTCTTCAAATTCACCCCGGTACTTGGTACCTGCTACTAGCAAACCGATATCCAGTGTGACTACGCGTTTATCTTCCAGAATGTCAGGGACATCTTTGTTGGCAATGCGTGAAGCTAGACCTTCAGCGATGGCTGTTTTACCAACACCTGGTTCCCCAATCAGCACTGGGTTATTTTTTGTCCGGCGACCCAATATCTGAATCACCCGCTCAATTTCTTTGGCGCGTCCTACTACAGGATCGAGCTTGTTGTCTGTGGCCATTTGGGTCAGGTTAGAGCCAAATTCATCCAGAGTCGGGGTTTTTGTGCGACCGGATGAACCACCTGGTGAAACTTCAGCAGTTTCTCCCAACATACGGATGACTTGGGTTCTTACCTTGGATAGATCCACACCGAGGTTTTCTAGCACCCTGGCTGCTACACCTTCCCCTTCGCGGATTAGGCCCAACAGCAGATGCTCGGTGCCAATGTAGTTATGCCCCAGTTGGCGTGCTTCTTCCAAGGAGAGTTCTAGAACTCGCTTTGCCCGTGGCGTAAACGGAATTTCCACGGCCACAAAGCCCGATCCCCGGCCTATAATTTTTTCAACTTCAATCCGAGCATCTTTGAGATTGACGCCCATTGATTTCAGCACCTTCGCGGCCACACCGGTGCCTTCACCGATCAGACCCAGGAGGATCTGCTCGGTACCGACAAAATTGTGGCCTAAACGGCGGGCCTCTTCTTGGGCCAGCATGATTACCTTAATGGCTTTTTCTGTGAAGCGCTCAAACATGGCTTTATCCTATCACCTGCGTCGTGCCGGTACGCTGATTTTAGCACAGGCTAAGCTTTTGGACGCCTGTATAACAGATTATAGACATCCAAAGCTGATGATTTAGGATTATGCGGAAATTACTACCTTTTGACTGCTTTTGTCTGGCTAGTGTACTGAGGAGCCGTAGTTCACCAGCCTTTTTGGGATTTGTGACAAATAGTTAACTGTTGATTTTACGAGTTTTTACTTTATCCCAAACATTTATTCTTAACATTTTTCTTGATTTAGTTCAAGACACAAATATTAATATACATAATACATATTAAATATTTTTTTTGTATTAGATATTTAAATAGTAAAAAGCCAGCAAAGTTGCACTTTTTTGCTGAAGCTAGCTCATTAGCGATCGGTCATTAGTCATTCTTCCCATGCCCCATGCCCCATGCCCAATTTTATTTAAAAACCAACTTCCAAGAAGATTTGCTCAAGCGATCGCTAACAATAGAATGCCAGCGGTCTAAAGTTGTGTGAAATTTTGGGTGTTGGAGGTCACCGAGCCAGAGAACGAGTGCATCTTCGCCGTTATCTTGGTAGTAACGCCGACGGCGGCCTGCTGTTTTGAAGCCAAATTTTTGATATAAAGATATAGCCCCTAAGTTAGAAGCTCGCACTTCGAGGGTGGCTCGCTCCAAACCGCGATCGCACGCTGTCTTGATGAGCGAATATAGTAAAGCCTGTCCTAAACCTTGGCGCTGATATTGGGGATGAACCGCCAAAATGGTAATGTGAGCTTCCTCTAAAATCGACCAAAAGCAACCCATTCCTAGCAGTTTTGAACCAGAGACAGGGGAAAACAAACCCAACAAATCGCTGTTGGGACTGTCCAACTCTCGTTGGTAACCCTCCATTGTCCACAGACCGCCAAAACAAGCTTCATCTAGTTGCAGTAATGCACTTAGATGGTCTTTGTTGAGTAATTGAATTTCTAAGTCTAATAAGCTCACATTTATTAAGAGGGAACAGGGAATAGGCAAAAGGCAAAAGGCAACAGGGGTTGCGATGGGGGATTTCAACTCCATCATTAAGGTTTGTTTAGTGTAAGCGGACGACTCAAGACCATACATCAAGAGGGAACGAACGAGCAACAAACCTCTGCTTGCCTCAAATTTTCTTGATGTTGTTCCTTGACCATTCCCTTTTCCCTCTTTTAAAGAGAGTTGAATAAGATTACAAACCCTTTGTAAACTGGGAAACGGGAGACTCACTCACCCCAGCATTTTGAACAAGGACAATTAATTATAGTTATGGTATGGACTCACCCCACTGGGGTTCAACATTCTGGAAGTCAATATTTACCTCAAAGGGCCAGCAGCAAAGCAAATTCCTCGCCTAATCAGGAACTTTTACCCTTAACAGCCAGAGTTCACGATCGCGACTTCTTGGAAATTGGTGGGTGTGATGTCACAACCCTAGTTAAGCAGTTTGGTTCGCCTTTGTATATTTTAGATGAAGAAACCCTGCGTTTGGGTTGTCAGCAATACCGAGATACTTTCAAGCAATACTACAAAGGCGAATCTCAAGTATTGTATGCCTCAAAAGCTTGGAATTGTCTCGCTGTTTGTGCGATCGCTGCTTCTGAGGGTTTAGGAATCGATGTCGCATCAGGCGGTGAACTTTACACTGCGCTGCAAGCAGGCGTCAATCCTGAAAAAATCTATCTTCATAGCAATAATAAATCTCGTGAAGAATTGATTTTTGCCACAGAAGTCGGTTGCACTATTGTGGTGGATAACTGGCACGAGTTACGTACTTTGGTGGAAATTGTTGAGACAGCAAATTCCCCTGACCTACAGCCTAGATTTTTGTTGCGTCTGACTCCAGGTATTGAATGTCACACACATGAGTATATCCGCACGGGGCAGCTAGATAGTAAATTTGGCTTTGACCCGAATGAACTAGAGGAATTATTTACTTTTGTCAGTAAACAATCTGTTCTTAACTGCGTAGGGTTACACGCTCATATTGGCTCTCAAATTTTTGAGCGCCAACCGCATCGAGATTTAGCTGCTCTGATGGTGCAGTGGTTCAGTGATGCGGCGAAGTATGGTTTAAATTTGACCGAATTAAATGTCGGTGGTGGTTTAGGGATTAAGTATGTAGAATCAGACGATCCCCCTAGCATTGAAGAGTGGGTGAAGCCGATTTGCGAGGTAATTCAAGAAGCTTGTGCAGCCGAAAATTTACCCTTGCCAAAATTACTTTGCGAACCGGGGCGATCGCTAATTGCTACAGCTTGCGTTACAGCCTACACTATTGGTTCATCCAAAGTTATCCCCGAAATTCGCACCTACATAGCAATTGATGGAGGCATGTCAGACAACCCGCGTCCGATTACTTATCAATCAGTTTATCGGGCGGTAGTTGCCAATAAAATGTCCTCTCCCCTAACCGAAACCGTCACAATTGCTGGTAAACATTGTGAATCAGGAGATATTCTGATTAAAAATGCCCTACTCCCAAAGACAGAACCGGGAGATATTCTCCTAGTTATGGGAACTGGTGCGTACAATTACAGTATGGCATCTAACTACAACCGCTTGCCGCGATCGGCAGCAGTGGTAGTGGCGAATGGCGAAGCAAATTTAATTTTGCAACGTGAAACTTATCAAGACTTAATTCGGCAAGATCGCCTACCCCAAAGACTGAAAATTTAGTCATCTGTCCTTGGTCATTGGTCATTAGTCATTTGCAAATCACAAAGGACAAACGACAAATGACTAATGACTGATGACTAATGACTAACTGTAATTAGCGGCAAAAGTGTAATCCAGATGTCATGAGAGATTGGTGGAAGCAATGGCTGATAAACCTGGGATGGTCACAGTCCTTGCTGCTTGGGACTCTGGATATTGTATTAGTGCTGGCGCTGACGTACATGATACTAGTTATTATTAGCGAGCGTCGGACACTATGGATGGTGCGGGGATTCATTGTTTTGATGTTAGCCTCAGCACTAAGTAACAGATTCGGCCTACCCTTGCTAAATTTTGTTTTGGAAAAATTGGTGATTGGTTGTGCTGTGGCGATGGCAGTTGCTCTGCAATCAGAGTTTCGACGGTTTTTAGAGCAATTGGGGCGCGGTGAATTTCGTCAGCTCTTCCAACCCGATCGCTTGGCAATCCCCAAATCTGATAGTGTAATTGATGAAATTGTTGAAGCTGTTAAAGAATTGTCAAAAAACCGCATAGGAGCTTTACTAATTTTGGAAACCACAGGCCCAATTGATGAACGGGATTTTTCTGTGCCAGGGGTAAAGCTAAACGCGGAAGTTTCTAAAGAACTAATCCAAACAATTTTTCAGCCGAAAACTTTGTTACACGATGGAGCGACATTAATCCGTGGTTCGCGGATTATAGCATCGGGTATAATTTTACCACTTTCGGGACGCACAGCCTCGCGCCAGCTGGGAACACGCCACCGGGCGGCAATGGGAATTACTGAGCGGGTCGAAAACTGCATTTGTGTCGTTGTATCAGAAGAAACGGGTTCTATTTCCTTAGCGGAGCGGGGAACCCTAAATAGACCGCTGACAATTAGGAAGCTCAAAGAGTCGTTAGAGGCTGTGTTGTCCCCAACGGTAGATCGGGAAGCTGTTGCCCCTGGTCTTTTGAGCTTGGGTCGTCAGATAGGTGGAAAGGCACTAGCATTGGTTTCACGTTTACTCGGATTACCATCGACCGCTTCTCGAGATAAAAAATGACATTACAACAAACTAAACTCCAAGATTTGCCCACTGATTTGAAACCAGAGCTATTGCCGCAGCACGTTGCAGTGATTATGGATGGCAATGGTCGGTGGGCTAAACGTCAAGGTCTACCACGCATTATGGGTCATAAGCGAGGAGTCGATGCTCTCAAGGATTTGCTTCATTGCTGCAAGGATTGGGGAATCCAAGCACTAACGGCTTATGCTTTTTCCACCGAGAACTGGAAAAGACCCCAGGAAGAAGTAGATTTTTTGATGACTCTTTTCCAAAAAGTTTTACGTCAAGAACTGCGGGAAATGGTTGAAGAGAATGTGCAAATTAATTTTGTGGGAAATTTACAGGCCTTGCCGCGCACGCTCCAACAAGAAATCTCCCGTTCGATGGAAGAAACCAAAAATAACCGCGCCATCCGGTTTTCAGTGGCAACTAATTATGGTGGAAGGCAAGAAATTTTACAAGCTTGTCGGGCGATCGCCAAACAAGTCCAGCAAGGTTTACTACAACCTGATGAAATTGACGAACAAATATTTGAAAGCCATTTGTATACAGCGGGAATTACTGACCCAGATTTGTTAATTCGCACCAGTGGAGAAATGCGTCTTTCTAATTTCCTTCTCTGGCAAATGGCTTACGGGGAAATTTACATTACCGATACCCTCTGGCCTGATTTTGACCGCGCTGAATTTCACCGCGCCTTGTGTGCCTACCAGCAACGGGAACGGCGGTTTGGGAAAGTTTAAAGAAGGGCATGGGGCATGGGGCATTGGGCATTAGTTTTTCTTTGCGTCAGAGCATCTCCCCATCTCCCTATCTCCCTCACTGGTCATGCTTCGTCTGAAACACCGTAGCGCGCGCGATGCCTGCGGCGGTAAACTACGCACATTGGCGCGAATTTGAGCCATTGCAATCGAGCCATCAACGACTTCGCCCCGTCGGGAAGCTTCCCACCCTATGCGTGCTTCTTGTTGAAGGTCTTGCAGTTGTCCTTGATAGATGTCTTCTTGTTGTTCTAGAAGTTTTATACCCGCAAGAATAACTTCAAGCGCGTTCTGATACTTACCGCTAGTTAGTTGACCTTGAACTAGGGCTTCTACTTCAGGTGGCAGACGATTTGCATGGATTTTGGACGAGTAGGAGTAACTCTAATTGTAAGCGATCGCTTTTCATTGGGGCTTTTTACGGTGAGCTAGCCGCACTCAGCACTTAACTTATGGCCCAGAAAATACTGCTTGTTCTATATCTTCCCGACTCAGAGAATACTTAAATGAGCGTTGGATATCTTGCCCGTTTTCCGCAGATTGGATATATCGCACTACAATTTGTTCGACATCAAGCCACAGTTCAGCTTGCCAACTCGGTCGTTGCACGCGCCAACAATGTCTCTGTGTTTCATCTTGTTGACAACCTTGGTCTTTTAGCCATTGCTCAATTTGTGGCAGGGGATGATTGTACAAGGGGGTATCTGGCGGAAGAAGAGACATAGAATTTTGGATTTTGGATTAGGAAATTTTTTAATTTTTAATATTTAATTACCGTCATGGTAATTATAAGAAACTTCAAGAAGCGTAAAGTAAACAAACTCAGCTTGGTGTCAAACATTAAGACTGTTTTACTTGTGATTCCTGAATTCTGTTAGCCCAGTGGGGCGTAACCCATTCTGAATTGTGGCGCCTTGGCGGAGCGTCTCCGGCTTTGCTCCTGAATTCTGCTGTACAGATAGGTTTGGTTGCTGTAAATGCGTTTGCAAAACAGCATCACCACGAGTTAAGCCAATGGCAATTGCTAGTAACAGGCAACCTACAAATGTTAACACCAGCATAAATAAAGCGAAGATTTCGCCAGATGAGAGTGGGCGATCGCTCGCATCGAGATAAGCTGATTTTGAGAAGTCATAAGAGGCTGACACTGGATGATTTAAATCAGCAGGTGATTGAATCACTCCAAACCGGGAATAGCCAATTTTTAAATCGTAGCTTAATCGACGTTCTGGATGGCTCAGGGTGGCGTAGGCTTCGTTGAGTTGCTGGAATTTGGCAGTAGCTACAGCAGCAGGCAATTCAGTAGTATCAGGATGATAGCGTTTGCTCAGTTGCCGATAAGCCCGACGAATATCGATTACGGATGCCGAGGGATGCAGTCCTAGCAGGGAGTAATAAGTTGGTTCACTGCTTTGTGCCATTTTCCCTTTTTGATTCACGGCTGTTTGAGTCACTTTGCTCAAAGATATTTTTTATATTTTAAATCGTTTGTCAATTGCTGAAGACGTGTATTGATTACGCGGATGAAAAAGTAGAAGCTGAGAGGGTAGCCTGCATGTCATCTTTTAAATCAGACAGTAATAATACCGTTCAAGTAAATGGAATTCAATTTGAAACGGTGATGCCTGAGCGTGTACTGCGAATTCCACCAAAGCAGTCTGATGCTAAAACTCAGGTTCAGTTTGGCATTTGTATCACTAATAATACAGCAAATCCTTGTAATTTCTTACTCTTCGTAGTGCGTCCAGAATTCGTCCAAGCAAACAACCAAAAGATGCCACAGTTTGGCCCTAATGCTAACACAAACGCATCTCCAGAATTATCTGATTTTAAATTATTGATGCCTGGAGAAAGTGTGACTTTCTTAATTGAAGGATATTTTGAATGGTTTGAAAATGAACTGAAGTTTGTATGTATGAGAAAAGATGCTACCTACTGGTGGTATGGCAATTTTGAATCTGGTACATACTCGATTAATGTCATATATGAAAATCCTTATGCTGCCTGGGAGCAAGCTAGTTGGGGGGATGGAATTATCTCTTTAATGCCAATGCAAAAGCAGCCAAGAAACAATTACCTACCACCTAAGATTATCAAAATAGAAGATGTTTGGGTGGGTGAGATATTTACATTCCCTCTTGAATTCCGCCTCATCCAATAGTCAACTGAATTTTAGTTAGAATTTCGGTTTATTTGAAACGCAGACAAGACTGTTGTTTTGCGGTCAAGAAATTCTATCTCACTATTCATCTCTAACCTATTAAGTCAGCACGGGGTTTAAATGTTTCAATTTGCCGCAATTTTTCGTAAAGTTCTCGTTCTTCTTGACTAATATTTTTCGGTGTAACTATCTGAATTTCCACCAATTGATCGCCACGTTTGCCATCATCATTAGGGTAGCCTTTGTTGCCTAGTCGAAATTTCTGACCAGATCTAACTCCGGGAGGGATGGTCATTTTTACAGGGCCGTCGAGGGTGGGTGCTTCTACCTGTCCTCCTAAAACTGCTTCGCTGGGAGTCACAGGTACTTGACAGAGGATGTTGAAACCATCTAGCTTAAACAATGCATGAGGCTCAACGGTAATTTTTAAGTATAAGTCGCCACCGCCAACGCCTTGGTTTCGCAAACGAATTGTTTGACCTGTAACCATCGCTGGAGGCATAGTAACTTCTAGCGATCGCCCATCTTCTAAACGAATGCGTTCGTTACCACCTTGATAAGCTTTTTCTAATGGTATAGTCAATCGAGCTTCTATGTCTCTACGCGCAGTGCGGGGTGGGTTGTTAACTTTGTACGCAACTTTTGTTCTCGGCGAACGAAACGGATCGCTAGTAGCACCGTTGTTAGATTTACTTGTGCCATTTTGATTTTTGACACCGATAACTTGATTAATAAAGCTTTCAAAGTCAGAAAACTGGCTTGGATCTACGTCTTGTTTATCATTGCGACCGTTAGCGCCAGTTTGCCAGGTTTTAGATTTCGGCGTCTGTTTATTGCCTGCAAAGCCTTTTTGCTTCCAGTAGCGGCTAAACTGGTCGTATTGCGATCGCTTGGCTGGATCTGAAAGTACTTCATAAGCCTCGCCGATATCCTTAAATTTATCCTCGGCTGCTTTATTTCCAGGATTGAGATCGGGATGATACTGTCTTGCTAATCGCCGATAAACCTTTTTAATTTCTTCATTTGAGGCGTCTTTAGATACTCCTAAAATTTCGTAGTAATCGCGGAAATTCTGCAAATTTTGCATAGCTGAGTTATTTAAATTTTAGATCAATTAAAAGTAAGGAATGAGGAGTGAGGAGTGAGGAGTGAGGAGTTGAAAGTTTTCAGTTTTCAGTTTTCAGTTTTCAGTTTTAACTTCTAACTCTTAACTTTTAACTCCTAACTCTTAACTCCTAACTCCTAACTTTTATCAAAAACTACAACCAATCATTGTCTTCTTCATCATCCCAGTTATCTTGGTAACTTGGACGGGATTTGCGGGGAGGACGATTGTCATAGGAGGAAGAACGATTATCTCGGCTATAGTCTCTGCCATAGTCTCGGTCTCTGTTATAGTCTCTACTATAAGAGTCGCGATCGCGATATGTATCTCTAAAAGAATCGCGTTCCCGTTCTTTTTCGCCGCCAGTGAAGATGTCGCGGATAGTACCAAATAAATCGTCGTCTTCGTCTTCAGCGTAATACTGACGGACTTCTCGATTTAGCTCATATAAAGCATCTTGCAGGTCGGCGTAGGCTTGGTCAATGCCGCGATCGTCGTTTTCTTTGAGACTTTCTCGTAATTCTTGGCAAATATTATCAATTCTTTGGCGGCGGTTGCGGGCAAACTGCATCCCAAATTCCAAGGCCACTTCTCTAAGTTGGCGTTCTGCTTGGAAAATCAAAGCCTCCGAACGAGTGCGTTTTTCTACTCGTTCTTTACGTTCCCGGTCAACATCGGCGTATTTTTGAGCATCCTGAATCATCCGATTGACTTCTGATTCGGTCAAGGTAGAAGCACCTTGAATCGTGATACTCTGTTCTCTACCAGTAGTTCTATCTAAAGCTGTTACCTGTAGAATTCCATTGGCATCGATATCAAAGGACACTTGTACTTGGGGAATACCCCGTGGCGCTGGTGGGATGCCATACAGCTTAAACCGTCCTAAAGACTTGTTGTTTGCTGCCATGTCCCGTTCGCCTTGGACTACGTGAATTTCCACAGTATTTTGATTATTTTCTGATGTGGAAAATATATCAGAGCGGCGTACTGGAATAGTGGTATTGCGGGGAATCAATTTTTTCATCACGCCGCCGATGGTTTCCAGTCCCAAAGACAGCGGTGTAACATCCAAAAGCAGCACATCTTTAAGTTCGCCTGCGAGAATACCTGCTTGAATGGCTGCACCCACTCCCACTACTTCATCGGGGTTGACATTCTCGTTCGGTTCGATGCCAATCAAGTCGCGTACTAGCTGCTTCACCATTGGCATTCTTGTGGAACCGCCAACTAACACAACTTCTTCAATATCTCTAGGTGTGAGTCCCGCGTCTTTGAGGGCGCGTTTAACTGGCATCCGCAATCGCCCGATCAAATCGCCGCATAAGCCTTCAAACTGGGAACGAGTGAGACGAGTTTCTAGATGTTTGGGGCCTTCTTGGTCGGCAGCAATAAAAGGTAAATTAATATCGGTAACGCTGACAGCAGAAAGTTCAATTTTGGCTTTTTCCGCAGCTTCCATCAGACGTTGCAAAGCTTGGCGATCGCGTCTTAAGTCTACCTCTTCTGTTTCCAGAAATTGCTCTGCTAACCAATCTACTATTACTTTATCAAAATCATTGCCACCAAGTTGTGTGTCTCCACTGGTAGCTTTGACTTCAAAAATACCATCGCCCACTTCCAAAATCGACACGTCAAACGTGCCACCACCCAAGTCAAATACTAAGATCGTTTCCGTGTCGCCCCGATCTAATCCATAAGCCAAAGATGCAGCAGTTGGTTCGTTGAGAATCCGCAGTACCTCTAAGCCAGCAATTCTACCAGCATCGCGGGTTGCTTGCCGCTGAGAATCGTTAAAATAAGCGGGAACTGTAATCACTGCCCCTGTGACAGGTTCGCCCAAATAGCGACTAGCATCGTCGGCTAATTTTTTCAGCACCATTGCTGAAATTTCTTCGGGGGCAAAATCTTTATTCAGCCGGGGGCAAGCTATTTTAATATTACCTACTTCGTCTTTGCGAATCGTGTAGGGTACGCGCTTGGATTCTGGGCTAAGTTCGCCATACTTGCGCCCAATAAACCGCTTGACTGCAAAAAACGTATTTTGGGGATTGAGGACGGTTTGTCGCCGTGCCATTTGGCCAACCACCCTTTCGCCATCTTTACTAAAGCCAACAACGGAGGGGGTCGTTCGCATTCCTTCTGCATTGGCAATCACCACCGGCTTGCCACCCTCCATTACGGCGACTACTGAGTTGGTTGTACCCAAGTCGATGCCGACTACCTTGCCCATGCGTTACTCTTCTCCTAAAGTGCCTAAAGTGTTTTATATATTTATTATGATTGGGTGGAACTACCTCTAGCTTTGTGCTACAGGGTAAAAACACCTCAATGGTATAATAGTCGTCATTAAGGTAGTAAGTTAAAAAGTTCAGCTAGACGAGATAGTTGCAAGACTAGGATAGCATTGACCATGCTTGGTGTGTCCAAGCAGCCTCAATTGTTGTTATCTAGCTAATTGTGTTTAGAGTATCTATAAAATTGCTAAATAGTTCACAAATTTGAATTTAACAGAGCGATTACAAACTCACCTCAACGAGATAGCGCGAGAACGCGATCCTTACATAGCAACAGCTGGCCATTTTTTTGTCCAAGAATATATTCGCCAGCAATTTTCCCAATGGGGAAGTGTGGAAATCCACACCTTCCAAGTTAGAGGTAAAGCTTGTAAGAACTCGATCTTAAATTTACCTTCCCAAACTGGACAGCAAAAAAAAGATTTGCCGCCTATTTTAATTGGTGCCCACTATGATGCTGTTCCTGGAACACCAGGCGCCGATGATAACGCCACAGGTGTAGCAGTATTGCTGGAATTAGCGAGAAAGTTTGCTGCCGAACCAATCAGATATCCCTTAAGGTTGGTTGCTTTCGATATGGAAGAATATGGCTTACTGGGTAGCGCTGACTATGCAGCTTTGTTGCGCGAACAAAAGCAACAGTTACGTTTAATGATTTCGCTAGAGATGCTCGGCTATAAAGATTCTACAGCCGGTTCTCAAAGCTACCCACCTTTTTTAGACCGCTTCTACCCTAATAGCGGCGATTTTATTGCTTTAATTGGCAATTGGCGGACAATTGGCGACTTAATTGGTATGAGTCGTAGTATTCGTAAAGTTGGCGTACCTAGTCAATGGCTACCCGTACCAAATAGAGGTTTAATAGTTCCTCAAACCAGACTTAGCGACCATGCACCTTTTTGGGATTTGGGTTATCCGGCAATGATGGTCACAGATACGGCATTTTTACGGAATCCACATTATCACAAACCTAGTGACACCGTTGCAAGTTTGGATTTGGATTTTCTTAGCGGTGTTTGTAAAGGTTTGGAGATGGGGATTCGGCGATTGTAAGGGTAGAGACGCGATTACCCCTCCCTAACCCTCCGCTTGTAAAGCAGGACTGTTTCATTCGATCTCTTAAAGATAATGTCTAAGAGTATGAGTCAGAAATTTGCTTGATTGGGGAAAACAAAAGCTACCACGTTAACGAGTAAATTTAAGTGCGTTGGCAAAGCCTTGCCGTTCGCGGAGCGTCTCGTAGAAAAGGCATCGCGATTTTATTGCCCAATCAGATTTTTTAGTCACCTGACTTTTTTGCTTGAAACGCTTGTAAATCAGAGTCTTTTAGGGAATGAAACAGCCCTGCCCTTTTTAACGGGGTTGGGGATCTGAGTGCGTAAGTTCTGATAATAAACAAAAAGCACCTTTTTTCAAGGTGCTTTTAAAAAAATACGACAAATACATTGCGTAGGGCGTACAGCTAGCTGTACGCCCTACAGACAATAGATGTATTGGAAAGATTCTCTGAATTGCTATTACCTGTCGCTTATTGCCATTTCGCTTCTTCAAGCATTGTAACTGTTAGTGCGGGGACTACGGGCACCACTTACAGATCCTATCATCGAGGCTATTAAACCCAACAACGAACCAAATACAAACCACCACAACCCCGAACGCACATTTCCTGCAATATTACGAGCTTCTTGAGCACTTACATTTGCCTGGGGTAGATTGGGGGTACCAACCTGGTTTATGACTTCCCCAGCGTTGGAAGCAGCAACACCAAAAGCACCACTTACTCCATTTGCCAATAGCCAGGAGCTAACTGCCAAAGTAGTTGCCCAAAGAATTGCGCCGTTAAGAAGAGCTGTATTGCGGTTCATTGGCCCGCAAGCACGGGCTGTAACCCAACCACCAGTGAATAAGGAAATTAATAAAGCGATGGTTGACCAAAGCCCCGCATTACCCGCAGCGTTGGGAGCAATTGACCTGGGTGCGCCTGAACCTTCGACTGTACCTGCTGCAACAGCACCAATTATGGCGCTCAAAATTAATTGAGTAGCTAAAGCAACTAACAAACCAGCAATAATTGGGCCCCAGCGAACAAGATCGTGATATTCGCCTACTCGGCCTGCTACCACAGGCTCAGTAGAAATAGCTTCATTGCCTGTTCGATTTACGTATGACATAGCCTATATTCTCCAGTGCTGTTCCAGCAAAGTTTTTGTTCAGGTATATTTATGTTCCTTCTATGCTTAAAATTAAATAACTAAATTATCTCTTTTAATATCTATCAATAGAAATAACTAATAGGTCTATCTTTAGTCATAAGAAAGAGGCTTTCTTTATTTAATAGCTTGTAATACAATCTAGCCTTAATTCAGTTTTTGAATAATTATTCAGAAAATGCTTATGTAAAATTTTTTAAATTAAAACGCAATTATTAATTTCTCTGGTAAAGTAGCCTAGTTGTATCTGCAATTAGGCTGAATACAAAACTTTATAAACATTGTCAAAAGTAGAATCGATCGCAAATTAACGTATTCTCACAGCAGTACCTGTGGCGGTAATCAACATTAAAACTCCTGACTGGTCAACATTGATTGTGCCAGTATCAATTTCAATACCGATTACAGCGTTTGCTCCTAAACGTTGCGCTCGTTGTTCTAATTCTTCTAGCGCTTTGCGTTGACCCTGTTCAAATAGACGCTCGTAACTACCAGTGCGTCCACCGACAATATCCCGAATTCCGGCTAAAAAATCTCGCAAAAAATTGCTTCCATAGACGACTTCTGCTGTCACAATCCCTAAATATGATTCGATAACGGCTCCTTGAATCACATCCGTGGTAGTTATAATCATAAATTAACCTCATCAATATGCATCAATATTATATCTAGTAATTCGCTTTGATGTTTCCAGTCATTTGCGTAGTAAGATTGGGAATAAAAACTCTGCTATTTAAATTTGCGTAGTTTAGTAGTGAATAGAGAAACCATTAATTGTGTCTCTACCTATTCGCTTTTGATAACTAGGTAGACATGATTAAACTAGCGATTAAAAGTAATTTATACCTAGACAACTATCTTGTGTTGTAGACAAGCTTAATATATATAGTTTTACACAATTGAGAAAAGCGATCGCTACTTTACTTTAGAGTATTGTCTAACTACAAATAGGACTTTCAGGAACATTTTGTTTGTTCGAGCGATCTTACCGTGTAATCACTAAAAAAGTGTCTAAACGTCTGGATATCGGTCTACGAAAGTTAGTATCAAAGGCTAAAATTTGAGAAAAATTGATACAAACTCAGCAAATTTTTAAACAAAAGAACTAACAAGTATGAATGTTTTATTGTCTACAAATATTAGTGCATCGCCTCTTGGAAGTTGATTGACCATGTTGCAATTTTCGGAAATACGTATAAGCACTGAGGAAAAAGTGTAATCTTTATTATTTTAATGATTTATCTGTAGAAGAATTTGCTTTGCTTATTGAGAGCTTAGACTCCACCATTCAGTAAAAACTCTGTTATCTCATGCTGATTGTAAAGGAAACAGCAAATGAACAATTAACATCTCAATCAATGCGAAAAAATACAGTTTTCAAAAGTCCACATTTTTGTTTTAATGTACAAGAAAAAAGTCGTCTAAAATTTCAGGAAATTTACTGTGTACAAGCCAACATCATTTGTGTTTAGTGTGGTGTTACTAGTAGGATGTTTTGCTTTTACTATGCCTACGTCGGTTCAGGCTCAGGTGTTAGTGGCGCAAAATAAAAACCCCGAATTAAAGCAATTACTAGAAGAAGGGCGGAGGTTAGTTGATACAGGTGATTATGGTGGCGCGATCGCTGTTTATCAACAAGCAGCTAGCCTAGATCCTAAGAATGCTAAAATTTATTCCGGTATTGGTTACTTGTACGCTCAACAAGGAAATTATCAAGCGGCATTAACGGCTTATCGTAAGGCGATCGCAATTAACCCTAACAATAGTGATTTTTATTACGCTGTCGGTTACATCAAAGCCAATTTGGGAGACACCGCCGGGGCAAAAGAAGGTTACCGTCGTGCCATACAGTTAAACCGTAACAATGTTAACGCCTACTTAGGCTTAGCTGTAACTCAATCTCGTCTAGGAGATTATACCGCTGCTGGCTGGGCATACGAACAAGCACTGAGCTTAGATAAAAACAATGCCCAAACTTATGAATTGATGGGTTCGATGTATAAACAGCGACGGCAGGCCAAACAAGCGAACACTGCCCTTCAAAAAGCCCGCGACTTATATAAGCGCCGCAATGACTTAGATGGGGTGGACAGAGTAGAAGCCATGCTGCGGCAGTTAGGAGGATGAGATTAATCCAACTGGCGTCCCGTTAATTCCACAAAAATGTCTTCCAGGTTAGAGGGACGCACCATCATTCCGGTTTTATCGGGCTGTTCATTCAAGTAAATATTTGCTTCTTCCAACGAAGGGAAAAACAAATATTCCCAACTCCGGGCGCTGTCACTTCCTATTTCAGATAAATTCAATTGCTTCATCACCAAACCTTCACCGTAGGTAGAACGCAGTTGTTTTAGCGTTCCCAAAGAAATCAGTTTACCGCCATCCATAATACCGATGCGTCCTGGTTTGGCGGAACCGAAAGCATCACACAAAAATTCGACCTCATCCATATAATGAGTCGTTAGTAGCATCGTCATCCCCTGCTTATTCAAATCCCGAATAATTTCCCAAAGGCGTCGTCTAGTTTGGGGGTCTAGTCCTACCGTTGGTTCATCCAAAAACAACATTTGGGGTTGATGCAATAACGCCCTCGCGATTTGCAACCGTCGTTTCATACCGCCAGACAGGGTTTTGACCAAATCGTTACGTTTTTCCGTTAGCTCAACATATTCCAGCCATTGATTAATTAATTGTTGTCGCTGCGGGTTGCTAATGTGATGTAGCCTCCCATGCAGTTCCATATTTTCCCAAACAGTTAAATCATTATCTACGCTGACTTGTTGCAAAACTACGCCAATACTTTTTTTTGCCAACATTGGTTGGCTGACTACATCATATCCATTGACTTCTATCCGTCCTTGGGAAGGTTTGGTTAGTGTAGTCAGCATCCGAATAGTGGTAGATTTTCCCGCACCGTTGGGGCCGAGTAGAGCAAATATTTCTCCTGCTTCAATTTGGAATGACAGGTCGTTGACTACAGGGACGTTGTTGTAAAACTTGTAGACGTTTTCTAGGAAGACAGCAGCAGTCATAGATAAGTTGCTCACACCATTTCACGATCAACACTACCATTGCGATCGCATCTGAAGCAGAATATAACTGCGAAGCTCTACGCTGGAAAACTTAGGCAGTGAGTATTTTTGACAAATGAAAAATGGTTTGAAACTTACCTTTGACACTGGGCAAACAGCATTAGCTATTCGAGTTGAACAGCAAGCAGAATTGCCAAATGCTTTTAAGCAAATAGGGCTTAGTGACTCGCGTCCGGTTTTAGTAGTGGTGGGGGGTGCAAGTAATATAAGTGAAGCTGAATTTCTCCGCATTCAACGGTTATTTGTGGAAGTTTTAGCCCCCATTGCCGAAAATTTGGGGGCTTATGTCGTGGATGGAGGTACGGATGGGGGACCGATGCGATTAATGGGTGAAGCTCGTAACCAGATAGGTGCTAAGTTTACTTTGATTGGTGTGACACCCGAAAGCAAAGTGACTTTACCTAATCAGTTAGAAGTTGCTGCTGATTTGACACCGTTAGAGCCGAACCATACTCATTTTGTGCTGGTTCCTGGAAATAATTGGGGTGATGAGTCCCCTTGGATATCTGATGTTGCAACTGTGCTATCTTGTAGCGCACCTTCGTTAACAGTACTTTTGAACGGTGGCGAAATTACCTTTAAGGACGCATTTTCTAGCGTTAATACTGGTAGGTTAGTCTTGGTGATTGCTGGTAGTGGTAGAACCGCAGATATACTTGCAGCTGCTTTGGGTGGAGATGCTTTTGTCTCCCAACTGGTAGTAGAGCAAGGTTCTCTTAGTAGTTATGACACTAGATTATTAAATGATGTAGGAAAACAAAAAACACAGCGTGAGATTGACAAACTTACAGCTGAAATTAGACAAATTAGAAGTGAGACTGCGGGAAGCCTATTTTGGGTGAAGTTACTGGGAGTTTTTGTTACTGTAGGAGGGGCTGTTGGAGGTTATGTTCTTGCACAAAAAGAGACAAATCAAGACCGATTAAAATTTGAAACTGATAAAGAACAAAAGCGACTAGATTTTGAACATCGCAAAGATGTAGATACAGCTTACCAAGGCATCATACAGGAATTGACTACACCAGAGCGACCATTGTTACGTGCAGCAGCAGCGATGAAGCTAGGTTCACTTTTGCAAGAATTTCCTAGTGAATGGAATGTCCCTGAATACAGAAAGAAGCAACTGATTCATTTAACCAAACAGATATTAGTAGTAGCTTTAATTAACGAATCTGAACCCAAAGTTCGCAAAGTATTAACTACTTCCCTGGCGCAGGACTCTAACTTGCAAGAACTTGATTTATCTGAAGTACAGGCTGCCAACGCCTATTGGGCAAAAATAGATTTTACTGGAACTGATTTTTTTAAAGCAAATTTATCTTGCACATCGTTCCGAAAAGCTAAGCTTTGTGGAGTACAGTTTCGCAGTGCCAATCTCCAGGAAGCAGTTCTAGCTGAAGCTAATTGTACAGAAACGAATTTTAAGCTAGCTGACCTAAGTCGTGCAAATTTAAGCAATACAAATATGGCAGGAGCTATTTTAGTTGATGCTAACTTAGAAGAAGCTGACTTACTACGTGCTTATAACTTAAGTGTAGAACAAATCAAAGCTGCAAAAAATTGGGAACTTGCCCATTACGATCGAGAATTACGTGTACAGCTTGGCTTAGATTCGTAGTATTGCCCACTTGATTTTGCCCTCGTGCAGTTTTATCTACTATCTGAACTTCATAATGTAAATTCTTAAGTTAAAAAATATAGTTTTTGCAAGCAAAATCTTTACTAATGTCCAATTATTTCTCAATTTTATAGAAATTAATCTTCTGTAAATTCTCACTTTAAAAGTAATCTTATCTTGGGCTACGAGCTAGATATTATCGTTTTTTTTAAATAAACTCCCCCCTGTTAGATAAAAACAAGGGGAGAGCTAAAACTAAAGTCCGGTAGGGTAATCGGGCTATTTAAGTTTTTATTATTTATCAACTTAATCTTATTCCTCCTGAAGATAGAGAAATATTTGCTGAAAATGCTATCTTGGTAGCTTTTGAAAAAAATTCCCCATTTCGGTTGAGAAATGGGGGAATGTGGAGTTAAAGTTCGTCAGGTGATCGGAATATCTGTTTATTTTGTCTTGATACTATCTTTCTTAATTCCTCCGTGAGGTAGATAAATAGCTAATCAATATACTGGTGGATGTATTCTTCAACACTTTAATACCAAAGAATATCTCTTCTATTCACTGTCAGAGTTGTATTCGAGACTTGTAGATCCCCTTAAATCCCCCTTTTTAAGGGGGACTTTGAGAAGTTTTACCCCCTTTTTAAGGGGAGCCAGCGCGGTCTTGGGGTCTCCCCAAGTGGAGCGACTGGCGTGGGCTAGGGGGGATCGAGCTAAATATTTAATACTTCTCAGACATCCTCTTAGCTACCCTTGGGCACAGCATCTCCAGGGCCAGCTGTGACAATCACCAAGTTTTCCGGCTGAATTAAATCCTGAATTACTTGTTTGATTTGAGCCATACTAACTGCCTGAATTTGCTGCGGAAATTCTCGAATTTCTGTTCGTGAAAGACCTAAGACAGCATTATCTAAAATGATGCTAGATACATTACTAGGATTAGCTAAATCCACAGGGTAACTGTTAGTAATTGAGCGTTTTGCTGTGTTGAATTCAGCTTCAGTTACTCCTTGTTCGCGTAATTGTTTGAGTAAAGCAATAGTACTGGCGATCGCTTTTTGGGCATCTCCGGGAGCAGTCTGCATTTGAATCAAGAAGGGGCCGGGATTAACTCCAGCAGCAAAAGCACTGTAAATACCATAGGTTAAACCTTGGCGATCGCGCACTTCCGTACCCAAGCGACTCGCTAAGGTATCGCCACCCAAAATTTGATTCAGCACTAATGCTGCATAGAAACGCTTGTCTTTCCTGGAAATACCGTTGTAGCCGATGTAAGTTACAGCCTCGGCTTTACCGGGAATTACTTTGTTTAATTGTGTCAAACTTTGCGGTAATTCCACGGACGGAACTTTGAGAACAGGTGGCTTCCCTGTGACTTCCCATTTGCCAAATTCCTGATTTAGCAATGCTTTGACTTTAACTGGATCGAAGTCTCCCACTAATGCGATGGTTGTAGTATCTGGTCGGTAATTTGTCTGGTAGAAATTAAGCAAATCATCACGAGTAATACTTTTTAAACTTTCTTCCGTGGGGAAACTGTGGAATGGATGATTTTCTGGGTAAATTGCCTGTTGAAATACCCGTCTTCCCAGACCGTTGGGGTCATCTAACTGGACTTTGAGACTTGTTAGCGCCCTTTGGCGGCTGAGTTCTAACTGGTCGGCGGGGAATGTGGCATTTTTTAAGACATCTGCCAGAGTTTGAATCAATATTGGCAGGTTTGCTGACAAACCCTCACCAGTTATGTTTACGCCTTCGCGGCTAGCACTGAAGTTTAAACCGGCTCCTTGGTCTTCTAAGGTTTTTGCTAGGGTGAGAGCATTTTTAGTTTTGGTTCCATTCATTAAGTTGATTGCGGTGAGATTCGCTAATCCGGCTTTTTGATTGCCATCAAACTCAGTACCAGCATCAATTTGACCGCTGAGATTAATGGTTGGAACATTGCGATCGCTTAACAACAGAACTCGCAAACCATTATTCAAGGTAAACTCTTGTGGAAGCGATTGTTTGTTGGAATCTGTAGTTGATGTGGCAGGTGGCAGATATTTAGCTAGTTCTGCTGGGTCTACTGGTTTACCAGGGCTGAAATTTTCCACTGTGCGACCAGAACCAGCGCCAGAAGTTCCTGGTTGACCATCCGGTTGGGTGGGTTCAAAGTAGCCAATGGTTTGTTTAGCAGGATTGAGGTAAGTTTTTGCTGCTTTTTGTACTTGGTCTGGGGTGACTTTGGCGATCGCAGCGAGATACTTTTCAATAAAATGATAATCCCCGGCTACAGTTTGGTTATATCCCAGGAGGTTGGCCTGACTGGTGATGTCCTGGTTACCCAATATATATGAGGCTTGGAGTTGCGTCTTAGCTCGCTTCAACTCTTCGGCACTCACAGGCTTCTGTTGCAATTTTGTCAAAGATTCTTGGAGTACCTGGGCAATTTTGCTTAACTGTTGACCCTGAGCCGCCGTAGCATTAATTTCATACCAACCGGGTTCGATGAGTTCTACAGCACCACCGCTAACTGAACTAGCGAGTCCAGATTCTACCAAGGCTTGGTAAAGCCTAGAACTACGCCCACCTGTGAGAACAGCATCCATCACATCAATCGCTGGCACATCGGGATGGTTGAGACTTGGTAGAGGATACAGTGCTTGTAGTAGTGCTGCACTTCCAGGTTGCTTGAGAACGATGGGTGCTTTTTGATTAGCAGGAGTAGCTGAGGAAGCATCGGCAAGGGAGGAAGATGTCAAGAAATTATCCAGCGCTTTGCTTGCGTCATCAAGCACCTTATCTTGTTTTGCTTGTGGCGATACCTTACCAAAAGTTGCTTGCACAACTTTCAGCACAGGTTCTGTGGCAAAATCCCCGGTAATCACCAAAGTGGCATTTTCTGGGCTGTAATACTTTTGGTAGTAATTTCGTACCTGCTCCACCGTGAATTTCTCAACATCTGCTTTTGTACCTCCCACTGGTAAGCCATAGGCTCGATTGGGGAAAGCATTCCGCATGACTTCCCGATTCAAACGATACTCAGGTGAATTTTCGTAGCCTTGTAATTCAGAGATTACTACTCGCTTTTCACTTGTGAGTTGCTCAGGGTTAATTAAAGCATTTTTCATGCGATCGGCTTCTAATGTCAGCAATGCTTCGAGTCTGTCTCGCTGCACTGTGCCAAAATAGGCTGTTTCGTCATAACTGGTGAAGGCATTGAATTGGCTGCCCAAGGCACTAAACAAGCGCCCAAACTGCACTGGACGGTCAGTTGTGCCTTTGAACATCAAATGTTCTAGCTGGTGGGAAATACCATTTTCTCCCTTAACCTCGTTGCGCGAACCGACTTTATACCAAACTTGCACGCTCACCACGGGAGCGGTATGAACTTCTTTGGTTAGGACGGTTAAACCATTATCCAATACCGTCTTTTGCACTCCTTGGGTGAATGAGAGTGCAGATACGGGTGCAGTGGCTGTTGGTGTTGCAGCAATAGTAAAATTGCCCGAAAACGGCACTAAGGTGAGGAGAAGACTCAGAAAAAATCCAATAAGCATGTATGCGCGTAGCTTCATAAGCAGTGGGAAATGAAAAATTCAAGTTGACAAAATACAATTTCAGAAGAAATACCTAAGACTTCTTGCAGAAGTGGGGAAAAGGGGAAGGGGAAAGGGGGAAAGGTTTGGTATTTTCCCTTTCCCCTTTAACATGAGTCCCTTTTCCCATCTCTTGCAAAAGTGCTTTTTGCAAGAGGTCTCTAGTTTTGACCAAGTTCAACAACCTCTAATTTTTAATTTTGGATTTCGGTAAGGAAAAACCAGGAAGTAAATCAGCGTCCTATTACCAAAGATTTTTCTACCTACTAATTGAGCTTTATAAACTAGTAATTATTTCATCCTAATTCATGTCTCAAGTTCCGATTTGGCTGGAAACATCACGGTTAATGTTACGTGGATTTCAGGATAGCGACATAGCCGCGTTCTTGTCCTATCGCTCCGATCCCCAAGTGGCGAAGTATCAAAGTTGGGATACGCCTTACTCAGAAATGGAAGCGTTGAAATTTATACAATCTATGAAGCAGTCAATACCAGGCGTATTGGGTGAGTGGTATCAGCTAGCGATTGAACTGAAGGATACAGGCGAAATGATTGGGGACTGCGCCTTTTGCATTTTAGCTGATGACGGACGACAGGCAGAAATTGGCTTCACACTAATGCGATCGCACCAAGGTAAAGGCTGTGCAACTGAGGCTGTAACCAAGTTACTCGAATATTTATTTACAGAATACAAACTGCATCGTGTACGTGCAAACTGCGATCGTGCAAACATCGCATCCGCTAAACTTTTAGAGCGAGTTGGTATGAGGCGCGAAGGACACTTTATCAAAAGTTTGTGGTTTAAAGGCCACTGGGTAGACGAACTATGGTTCGCTATTTTGCAAGAAGAATGGCAACGATGAAGTTTTAAATACTGGTGTATTCACTTAATTAACGTTTAATTTGTTGAGGAAAGTTAGGAACTAACAACGATCGCTCTAATTCACCTTGCTCGTTATAAAACTTCATTTCACCTTGTTCGTTACATAACCATACTTCCACAGCTTGAGCTTCTAAATACAAATTTTTTTTAAATTCCATTTCTTCCCAAGTGTTACTACTGGATTTAACTTCTACACAAATTTCTGGTGCAATAGACGCTGATATTTCATTTTCAATTTGAGTAAAACGTTCCTCTGAACACCAAACAACATCAGCAACTTTCACGCTGTCTGATGTGTTAATAGCACATTCTGGCATTACTTCTCCCGTATGCAATAAAGATTCTAATAAACGTTGAATTCTGCCTTGATAAAAAGAATGTTTAATTTTTACTGGACTCATTACGATTTGACCCCATTTATTTAATTCGATTTTGAAGGGTAAATCTTGTAATTGTTTGTTTTCGCAAACTTCTTCCCATCTCATAGTTAATATTTAGCTAGAGTGATTAATTTAATTTTAACTGAACTATTAATTAATACTTGTTAGAGATAAAATTTCACGCAAAGGCGAGCCAGTGCGTTGGGCGGTGCTGACTTGTACTCCTTCGGAGAACCCGCAGGGTAGCAACTGGCAGCGCAAAGTCGCCAATAAAAAACTTTGCGCCTTTGGTGATTATGTTTTTTTAAACTTCAACATTTAAAGTACGCACCAAAAAAGCCCATTTATCCGCGGCTTCTTCGATAATTTTAGCTGTGGGTTTACCTGCTCCATGCCCTGCCTTAGTTTCAATTCTAATTAGCACTGGCGCATCACCTGTGTGATTTGCTTGTAAAGCGGCGGCAAATTTGAAACTATGAGCGGGAACAACGCGGTCGTCGTGGTCGGCTGTGGTAATCAAAGTTGCAGGGTAAGCTGTGTCTGGTTTGAGATTGTGCAATGGTGAATAAGCATACAACGCAGGAAATTCTTCTGGATTATCTGGGGAACCATATTCAGTAGTCCAAGCCCAGCCGATGGTAAATTTGTGGAATCGCAACATATCCATAACGCCGACTGCTGGTAAAGCTGCACCAAATAAATCAGGACGCTGGGTCATACAAGCACCCACTAATAAACCGCCGTTACTTCCACCTGCGATCGCCAGTTTATCAGTTTTAGTATACTTGTTAGCAATCAACCACTCAGCCGCCGCAATAAAATCATCGAAGACGTTCTGTTTTTTCTCCTTCATTCCTCCTTGATGCCATTCTTCCCCATACTCGCCACCACCACGTAAATTCGGCATTGCATAGACACCACCCATTTCCATCCATACCAACAAACTCACAGAAAAACCAGGTGTCATGGAAGCATTAAAACCACCATAAGCATAAAGATAAGTCGGGTTATTTCCATCCAATTTAATGCTTTTTTTGTGAGTGATAAACATTGGCACTCTAGTACCATCTTTGCTGTGATAAAAGACTTGTTTTGTCTCATAATGATCGGGATTAAAATCTACCTTTGGTGCGCGGAAAATCTCACTTTTTCCAGTTACCATATCGTAGCGATAAATAGTCCCTGGTATGGTAAAGCTAGTAAAATTATAAAAACTCTCAGTATCGTAACGCTTACCACCAAAGCCACCTGCGGAACCAAGTCCCGGTAATTCTACCTCGCGTATGAATTCACCCTTGAGGTCAAAAATTTTAATTTGGGTGTGAGCATCTTTCAAATAATCAGCAACCAATTGGTTATTGAGAATACTAACACCTTCCAAAGTTTCTGCTGACTGGGGAATAATTTCTTGCCAATTTTCCGGTACAGGTTTGTTGGTATCAATGGCAATTAATCTTCCCCGTGGGGCATTTAAATCTGTACGAAAATAAAAGACGCTGCCATCATTATCGATAAAGCTGTAATCTGCCTCAAACTCGTTAATTAGTTCTACAACTTCAGCATTGGGATTAGTCAAGTCTTTGTAGAAAACTAAATTTTTAGAATCAGTTCCCAGCCAAACAGAAATTATCAAATAGCGCCCATCTTCAGTTACTCCACCACTAAAGCCCCATTCTTCTTGGTCGGGACGATGATAAATTAGTACATCTTCTGATTGGGGTTTGCCTAGTTGATGATAGTAAAGTTTTTGATAGTAATTAACATCTTCTAATCGAGTTTTTTCATTCGGTTCATCGTAGCGACTATAGAAAAAACCTTGGCGATCGCGTGTCCAAGATGCACCAGAAAACTTAATCCATTTCAAATGGTCTTGTAAATCTTCTCCAGTTTCGATATCCCGAACTTTCCACTCTTGCCAATCAGAACCAGATGTCGAGATACCATAAGCTAAAAGTTTACCATCTTCGCTAATGGACAATCCCGAAAGCGCAACAGTACCATCTTCGGATAATTTATTCGGGTCGAGTAAAACTCTAGGTTCAGCATCGAGAGATTTTAGCGTGTAGAGGACACTTTGATTTTGCAGCCCATCATTTTTAAAATAAAAGTATTGTTCGCCTTCTTTAAAAGGGATACTGTATTTTTCATAATCCCAAAGTTTCGTCAGGCGTTGTTTAATTTTTTCCCTAGCCGAAATTTCACCCAAGTAGCCAAAAGTAACTTGATTTTGTGATTCAATCCAAGCCCTTGTTTCTGGGGAATCAGGATTTTCTAACCAACGGTAGGGATCTGCAACTACAGTACCGTGATAATTATCGACTCGATCGCTCTTGTGGCTGGATGGGTAAGTGAGGGATTTTTCAGACGACGGCATAATATCAGGTTAAAAGTACTATTTTACATATTACAAAGGTAGACCCCAGATTTGGACTATATACTATGCTAGTGTGCGCCGAAGTTGCAGATTATATGCTTAAGACTGTCATTTGTCATTAGTCCTTTGTTTTTTGCTAATGACCAATCAAGTAATTATGCGATTGAGTGGAGACGAATTAATTATGACTGTTTTAACTTTAGAGTTACTTATCTGGTGAAGATATTTTGCCTGGTTTTATTTTAAATCTACAATTATTTTTGGGATAATCATTCTCAAACAAAAAGCCCCGTCAGAAGCCGGGGCGAATACGTGCTATTTCACCTTATAGAACAATTGTACTACAAAACGCTATTAAAAGCAAAACCTAAGACCGTGTAGAGTTTTGCCTGCGTAAAATCCGAGTCTTTTAGTTGGTTTAGCTAACCAGTTTCTCTCCTTTGAGCATCCGCGATGCAGCTTCTAGTAGCGCTTCTTCAAGATAAGGCTTAGTAAAGTAGCCACTTGCGCCTAGTTGAACTGCCATTTGTCTGTGCTTGTCTGCACCTCTTGAGGTGAGCATCGCAATGGGTAGGTGGTTAAGGTTAGAGTCTTTCTGAATGCGAGAGAGTAACTCCAGACCATCGCAACGGGGCATTTCAATGTCGCAAAATACGATGTCGCAAGGCAAACCGGAGCGGAGTTTATCCCAAGCTTCCTGACCGTCACGCGCTTGTTCTACGCGATAACCTGCTTTGTTAAAGGTCAAAGATAGCAATTCTCGGACTGTGATTGAGTCATCAACAATTAGCACCGTTGGATCGATCTTCGCAGCAGGAGTGTCTGTGGGAGTTGATTTCTGTTGCCAAGAACTACCACTAATTTGTGTAGAAATTCGTCCTTGGAAGATATCGATGATTTCTAGCACGTCAGCGATGGGCATAATGCGACCATCGCCCAGAACTGTAGCGCCGGCTACACCAATAGGTTTAGGTGCCGGCCCTTCAAATTGCTTAATTACAATTTCTTGTTCGCTCAACACCAAATCGATTTGTAGGGCAATGAGCGTATTCCCCGATCGCACCACAACCACAGAAACCATATCATCATCTCGGTTACCGCCATACACGTTACCGCGACTAATTTGGCGATTGAAGGTTAAAAGTTCCTTCAAAGGTCGGAATGGCAGCAGCGTATCACGCCAAGAAATAAACGATTGTCCGTTGGCGTTATGCTGAATATTTTTGACTGGGATGTCGAGGGTATCTTCTACACCGTCCATCGGGAAGGCAATTCTGGCTCTATCGGAGACACAACACAGAGCTTTACAAATACTCAGAGTCAGCGGCAAACGAATTGTGAAAGTGGTTCCCTTGCCAATTGCAGAATCGGTGTTCACTGTGCCCCGAATTTCGCTAATGGCAGAACGCACCACGTCCATACCCACACCGCGACCAGAAATTTCGTCTGCCTGGTCTTTGATGCTAAAACCAGATTGGAATAATAGGTCGTAAACTTCCAGGCGAGACATGGTTTTCGCCTGAGCTTCGGTAATCATACCAATTTTGACTGCCTTAGCTTTAACCCGTGCGGGATCGATACCTGCACCGTCATCGCCTACAGAAATTACAGTTTGGTTACCTTGGTGGAAGGCACGGATAGTAATGATGCCTACGGGTGGCTTACCCGCAGCTTGTCTTTGTTCTGGGGTTTCGATACCGTGAGCGATCGCATTATTGAGCATGTGCGTTAGCGGATCGCTGAGATGATCTAAAATCATCTTGTCAATTAAAGTATCGCCACCTTCAATTACCAACTCTACTTGTTTGCCACACTTGATGGCGTTGTCGCGCACACCCCGCCGCCAGCGATCGATAGTTTGGGCAAAGGGCACCATTCGCGCTCTTGTGAGTCCCTCTTGTAGCTGGGTGGTTACCTGACGGAATTGCCGTGCGACTCGTTCGGTTTCTTCGGTGACAAAATCAATGTCGCTAGCAGACTCACGCACTCGGACAATGCGCTCAATCATCTGCTGAGAGAGTGTATGGAAGGGAGTAAAGCGATCCATTTCTAGCTCGCTAAAACCTCTGTCCGAATTAGAGTCCTGGGAATGAGCGCCAGATTCTTTGGCTTTGCGTCCGGCTAACAGAGAAGCTTCTAAAAGCGATCGCTCGTACAACTCTTGCATCCTCGCTCCCACATCCGAGAGTTGTTGTACCTGAATCAGCAAGTTATCTAGTGATTGCCGCAACCGTTCGTGATCCTGCTCTAAGGTATTGCGATTTACCACCAACTCCCCAACTAAATTACTCATATCGTCCAGTTGCTTAACTGGAACTTTCATGGTTTCTTCAAATCTCGCAGTACGACGATTAGAGGGACGTGGAGTTTTATTTGTGTTCGGTTTTGTCAGTGCTGAATGTGATATTGTTTGATCTGCTTCTGCTAGCAACTTCTCCAAATCGCTAAATTCATCTACGCGTGCTGCTGGAGGGGGAGTTGTTGCTGCGATTGGTTGAGTTAAGGGTTGGCGTTGGCTTACCCCGTCGTAGACATCGCTAGATGCAGCAGCCTCATTTTTATCTGTACCCAACAATTCTTCCAGGGCAGCAAAATCTAATTCTGGTATTTCTTGTGCTTTGGGAACAGGTGCTAATTCCTCTCCTAATAATGCTTCCAAGTTTGCAAATTCATCTTCTGGAGCAACTTCTTCAACAGTTTCTGTTTCTGTCAATTCTTCAGTCAAAGCTACAGCATTTTCCGACTCTAACACTGGTGCAGCTTCAGATGTCTCTCCTAAATTAAATAAATTTGCTTCCGGGTTCTCATTTGTTTCTCCACTTTCGGAAATAATCGTTTCTGCTAATTCATTTACGCTTAACGATTCAATTGCTGCTAGGTTTTCTTCTAATTCTAATAAAGGAGTTTCTGTAAACAATAAATCATTCGTAAAACTCAGTTCTGAATTTTCTAAATCTGTGCTTTCCGCAAATTCAAAACCAGTTTCTAAATTATTATCTTCAGTATCTAAAACTTCTGAGCTTGTCTGGAATAACGTGGAAGTTTCTGGAGTCGATAATTCACCTACCAAATCATCTGGGATCTCCATTTGAATGTAGGTGGAACTGTCAACCGCTACATCCTCAAACAGTGACTGGGGATTTTCATCAAAAGAGCCAAACAAATCATCTGGCTGTGCTTGGGTTAATTCTGAAGTTTCTGAACCCGTTAGTTCGCTCACCAAATCATCTGGAATCTCCATCTGAATGTAGGTCGAACTATCAACCGCTACATCCTCAAACAGTGACTGGGAATTTTCATCAAAAGAGCCAAACAAATCATCTGGCTGTGCTTGGGTTAATTCTGAAGTTTCTGAACCCGTTAGTTCGCTCACCAAATCATCTGGAATCTCCATCTGAATGTAGGTCGAACTATCAACCGCTACATCCTCAAACAGTGACTGGGGATTTTCATCAAAAGAGCCAAACAAATCATCTGGCTGTGCTTGGGTTAATTCTGAAGTTTCTGAACCCGTTAGTTCGCTCACCAAATCATCTGGAATCTCCATCTGAATGTAGGTGGAACTGTCAACCGCTACATCCTCAAACAGTGACTGGGGATTTTCATCAAAAGAGCCAAACAAATCATCTGGCTGTGCTTGGGTTAATTCTGAAGTTTCTGAACCCGTTAGTTCGCTCACCAAATCATCTGGAATCTCCATCTGAATGTAGGTGGAACTGTCAACCGCTACATCCTCAAACAGTGACTGGGGATTTTCATCAAAAGAGCCAAACAAATCATCTGGCTGTGCTTGGGTTAATTCTGAAGTTTCTGAACCCGTTAGTTCGCTCACCAAATCATCTGGAATCTCCATCTGAATGTAGGTGGAACTGTCAACCGCTACATCCTCAAACAGTGACTGGGGATTTTCATCAAAGGGGCTAAGTTCTAGCTCTGGAGATGTTTGATTAGAATCAACAGCAGATATCTCTGGGATCTGATTAGTAAACTCTGGAATGAAATCAAGAGTTTCTGGCTGTTGAGATAAACTATGAATTTCCCCTTCTACAAGATGTGCTGCGAACAACTGGGCTGATTCTTCTAATGTTGCTACTTCGTTAATTTCAGATAAAATCGTTGAATTAACAGGTGTTAATTCTTCAAATAAATCATCCCCAGCATTTGATGATAATGTTAGAGCGAGGTGTTCTTCATCTTGTAAATTAAGAGCGAAATCTTCTATGTCGAAACTGCTTATCGCAGAATTATTGGAATCCCGATTATCAGTAAAAATGTCATCAGCGCTAGCAGTAAATAAATTATTTTCTAATATATTTTCTAAATTTCGTTCAGCTAAAGCATCGAATTCATCCTTTGATTCTTCTGTACTTTCCTGGCTCCAGAAGTTGCTCAAGTCATCTTCTGCTGGAGAGAATTCAGATGTATTTATCGAAGATATATCAAATAAATCAGCAATTTCAGAATTGCTATTTGGCAGTAATGCATGTTCTTGTTTGTCAGCAAATAGGTTATCTAAAGACAAGCCTGTTGCTTGAGGTAATTCTATATAGTCACTAGGGGTAATTTCTTCTACCCAATTTTTATTTTCAGGTTCTAAAAATAAGTTATCGAGAGTGTTTTCTTGGTTGCTGGATAGTTCTACACTAGCAAAGTTGTCATTTTCAGGCTGAGTGACTTCGCCTGGAATCAATAGCTCATTCTCATCTACTGTCAGTGATAATAAGTCTGCAACTACATCGTTATCATCAACATTATTTGGAACAATTTCTTCATTTTTTTGTTCCGTAAGTTCTGATAAAATTGCTTCAGAACCTGCATCTAAATTAAAATCGAGTTCATTAATATCGCTGAACTCTACATTCGTAGCAGGAGTTTGTTGAGTTCGCGGTTCCGAATTGTCTTTTTCTAGGAAGTTGTCGCCAAATAACAGCGATAAATCTTCTGTTTTAGCAGTGGTTGTGGTCTGCTGTTCGTTGCTGGCATCTTCATCAAATGAAAGTAAATCTGATAAATCTCCATCAGAATCTTCCGTTTCATTGCTGTTGAAACCAATTCCCAATTCATCAGTAGAAGTAATCTCTAAACTTTCTTCTTGATGCCAAGGTTCATCTAGATCGGGAGTCTCGCCTTCAAATAAATCGGCAAGGGTATTTAACTCAGCTATTCCTACCTCTGGCCCGTTGGGGTCATGGTTCTTACTGATTGGATGTACTTCTTCGTGTAGAGTAAATGTAAAGCTAGCCTCAGTTGCAGCGTTTGGTGATTGTTGTAACTCCAAAGAGGCGCGATCGCTTTCTAGATTCAGTTCTTCAATTGGCTCAGATAAGTTAGTTGTTTCTTGAGCAATTGATTCTGCTGGAGACTGTTCGTCAACTAAATCACGGGAAATTTCTAACAACTCAATTTCTGCAAAGTTCAACAGTGCTTCTAGGTGTTGACTAATTGCAATTTCGGCTTCCTTACCTTGCAGAACTAATTCTTGAGCTTGCTTGATTTCGGTAATGACGATTTTAGCTAAAGTTAAATAAGTATTTTCGGGATTGGCGATCGCACTTGCCGCCGCTTGGCACAAACCGCACCACTTGGACAAATTCCAAGCCTCGCCAAGTTTCACTAACTGATGACAGCAGTCCTGGAGGTTTTGCCGAGTTGAAGATGTTGTTGTTTGCTTAAACAGTTGCAACATTTCCCGCAGTGTTTGTAGCACCTGGGTTTGAAACTCGTTCCAATCAAGATTTTCTTTGGCGCTGGCTGAAGATGACACCTCTTGGGATGCTACAGCGAAAGATACTTCTGTAGATTCTTGATGCCCGTCTTCTGCCAAACTGGGAATATCTCGCCGCAGGAAAAGTTCTGTCAGTGTGGAGACATTCTCCACAGAACCCCCATGTTCCGTTGCAGATGAGCCGACTACTCCACTATTTCCTTGTTCTACAAGTTGTTCTAGATGCTCATTCAGCCACTGAAAGACAGGCTCAGCTTCTGACATTAATGTATTAGCTGTCTCTTCAGAAAGACCATAGGGGCCGCTCAAATGCTCTAACAGCGCTTTCAGAGTATCAGATACACCGAGGAATAAAGACTCTAACTTTTGGTCAACCTGAACCGGATGTTCTTTAAGAACCTTGAAACAATCTTCCAGACGGTGGGATGTATGCTGGATGCTAGTCAATCCAAGCATTGCCGCTCCTCCTTTGATGGAGTGAGCCGCCCGGAAGACTTCGCTAATCATTTCCGGGTCGTTAAGGGTACTCTCTAAATTCAGCAACCCCTGTTCAATTGTATTCAGGTGATCCCTGGCTTCTTCAATAAAGTAACCCAAAATCCGCTGTTGTTGTTCCGGCAGCATAGTTTTTTAGTCAAGAGTCATTACTCATTAGTCATTGGTCATTGGTCATTAGTCATTGGTCATTGGTCATTAGCAAATAACGAAAGACGAATGACAAATGATAATTTATCTACTTTCAAGGGTTTCCACTCGGAAACGTTCCACGGAGGCGATTAAGTCGCGGGATACACCTACTAAGTGTTGTAGGGCACCTGAAACTCGCTGTGCTTCTTGGGAGGTTTCTTGGGCTGTGAGTTCTACCGATTGCATTACGTGAGCGACGGCACGGGAGGTTTCCGTCTGTTCCACAGTATCGCTAGTGATGGAACGCACCAAGATATCGATGCGATTTGCCACTTGAATGATGTTTTCGAGCGATCGCTTGGCTTCTTCTGCCAGTTTTGTGCCTTTAATTACTTGTTGTGTGCCTTCTTCCATCGCGGTCATTACGGAGCCTGTTTCGCTTTGGATTTGCATCACAATTTGTTCGATTTCTTTCAAGGATTTGGCAGATTTGTCTGCTAACTGGCGCACTTCATCTGCTACGATTGCAAACCCGCGTCCGGCTTCTCCCGCCCTTGCCGCCTCAATACTGGCGTTGAGTGCCAGTAAGTTTGTTCTGGAAGCAATCTGAGAAATTAACGCCACAATTTTAGAAATTTCTTGGGAAGATTCCGCCAACCGCTTCACTTTTCGAGTTGTTTCGGCAACGGTTTCGCGAATTTCTAAAATCCCTGCCACAGTATTTTCTACTGCTTCGCCACCCTTGAGAGCGATCGTGCTGGCATCGCGGGCGACGGTTTCGGCTTCCCGCGCCGCCTCTGCTACCCGCTGAATCGAGTCGGTCATCACTTGTACGGAATTCAGCGTTACTGCCAACTCTTCTGCTTGCCGCAAAGCATCACTAGACAAGGCTCTAGCAAAGGTTTCTGAGTTGGTTGCACCTTTTGTCACTTCCTTGGCTGCCACTTTTACCTGTTGAACAATATCCCGCAGGTTTTGAATTGTCAGGTTAAAGGCGTCAGCTACGGCTCCGAGTACGTCGGCTGTGACTTCAGCTTGCACCGTTAAATCGCCTCTGGCAGCTCCTTCCACATCGTCCAACAACCGAATTACCTGGCGTTGCAGATTTTCCTTGGCTTCCTCTTGTTCGTCGGCTTTGCGTTGGGCTTCATTTGTGGTCGTGAAAATAATTCGCGCCATTTCATTAAAGCCACTAGCTAAATGCCCCAATTCATCTTCCGAATACACTGTGGCTTGAGCATTCAGATTTCCTTGACTTACAGCGTCAAACTGAGCTTGCAAATCCTTGGTTGTGCGCCGAATTTGCTTGAGTGTGATATTTCCCATAAAGCCTGCGGTAGCAAACCCCGTCAGGCCAGCCGCTAGTGCCATTGCCCAACCTGTATTCCGCACACTTTCCCTTTGTTGGGCTGGAGAAAACGTAGTAGCAACAAAGCTAACTGTAGCTACAACCAGTGCTGAGGCAATACCCACAGTCCCAGCAATTAACCATTGCTTCCTTTGGATGGGGGCATTTTCTAACGGTGCTAACCAGCCTTGCTCGACGCTGACATTGGGTTCTACCTTCGAGACTTCTGCTTGGGTAAAGGCTGGAACTGGTTCGTGCGAACCAGTGATCGTAAATAGTTCCTCTTCCCGATCTGCTGTAGTACTTGGAAAAGCCTCCAGGATTTGAGCGCGTCCAGTACTACCGGTTTCTGCTGCGGCAGAATGCATCGCCACATCACCGAAGTCTGAATCTCCTTCAATTAGGTCAAACCCTGGAATATTGCCTAAATCATCAAATTCCTCAAAGTCATCTAAAAATTCTATATTGCTCTTAGAATTTTCTCGATTCATTATATTGTTTGGTTCTTCATCAGAGTCAAAGCTATCTGAACCAAAGGCAGACTCAAATGCCTGGATATCAAAACTTTCATCCTCATCAAAGCTATTTTGATCTGAGAATTCAACTGATTTAAACTGCTTTCGATCCGAAATGAAATTGTTGTCATCAAGTGAAGAGTTATTAGAAAAACTTGGTTGAAATTTTGGCTCTGTATCCAAGTCTTTTTGTTCAAACCAATTCTTTGCTTTATTTTGTGATGAATTCTCTTGGGTGTTATATTCTAAGTTATTGTTTGGAAATCGATTGTTCGGTTTTTCTTCAGCAATCAATACAGTTTCATCTGCAAAATGAGGCTGTTCGAGTTCTAAACTTTCAACACTATAATCTTGAGGCTGGGAATCGCTCAAAAAATCGTCAAAATTATCGTTACCATTATCAATTCCTGAGGTAGAATTTGCAGAGTAGTTATGATTGTTAATAGTTGAGTTCTCGTTAGTGGAATTTATTTCATTTTCTGTAAAATGACTACTCACTAATGATTCTTGCAGACCTGCTTGGGAAGTATCTTCTTGCCAAAAAGCAGGTAAATCTAATTCGGCTTCCTCCTCCAAACTATTACTATTTGATTGTTCCTCTAATTCTTCATTTAAGGCAAAAGGATCTTGCCCAAAATTTATAGAAGAATCTGATATGTCTTCTGTTCTAATATTGCCCTCTGTGGGTATATCAAATGGATTCTTTGAAGGTAGTTCTTCACCTGTATTCACAGTTTGTTGAACATCTTCAAAAAAGTTCATATCCAGATTTTGGCTGTCAAATTCCTCATTAGCAGGCAAATCTTCCAATTCTTCGCTATATGCCAGCGGATCGGACATTTCTAGGGAATTTATTTGCTCTTGGCTTGCGGATGTATCAAGCTGACCGCCAAACGACTCTAGGTATTGATTAATATTCTCAATTCCATTATTGGCAAAACCAATAATTTCTGGGTCGTCAGTCAACTCTAATACCTGCTGATATTCTTGTTTTGCGACATCGTACTGCTGCAAAACATAGTAGATGTGACCCCTTAATAAATGGGAGTTTGGATCATCTGGTAAACTTTGCACCACTTGGTCAACTAAAGTGGCAGCAACGTCGTAATTTCTTTGAACATAGGCGGTCATCGCCTGTTGATATGTTGGTTCGCGATCGTCAATACTTGCTCCCATTTCCTCCTCCAATTTCATCCTGCCCATCGCGCACTCCGTAAAATAGCCGTTTGATCGAGCAGTCGTAGACACTGATTATTTTTAGCACCTAATACCCACTCACCACGTAAAAAAGGGGCCATAGTATCTGGAACGCTAGTTGGTGGCATGAGATTCTGGACATCCAGCCAGTCCATACCGCCGATTTCCTCTACTGCTAAACCCACTATTGTGTCTTGTTCTTCAATGGCAATTACTGGAATTTCAGCTTTATCCGTGTTTAATACACTTGGTTCGCCTAAAAATTGACCCAAATCAGCCACCCAAATAACTCGACCTCGTAAATTTAGAGTACCCAAAAGTAAAGGAGAAGCATTAGGAATCGGGGTGATTCTATCAGGACTTAGTTCGATTACTTCCCGGATGCCAGTTGCTTGTAGTGCAAACTCCTGATGCGAGGGAATGTAAAACCTCAAATGTAACTCACCTTCAGGACTTTCTACTTGTAATTCTGGTCGGAAATGATCTTGACCACTGCCACTTAAAAAGTCCGGTTTGCTGACCATATTGCTTTTATCCTTATCCTCGCAGCAGTTGTTTGACTGTTCCTACCAACTCGGTTGGTTGAAATGGTTTGGCGATGTAGGCGTCTGCACCTTGTTTCATGCCCCAGTAGCGATCGAATTCTTCGCCTTTGGAAGAACACATAACCACAGGAACATTTTGGGTTTTTGGATCGGACTTTAACCGCCGACAAACTTCGTAGCCATTCATCCGAGGCATGACAATATCCAACACCACTAAATCGGGAGGTGCTACTTGAATCGCCTCCAATGCTTCTAATCCGTCACTGGCATGGGTGACTGTTAGTCCAGTTGCTTTCAGGAGGTCTGTAATCATCTCCCTTTGCGCGATACTGTCTTCTACAATCAGAACTGTACTCATAAGTGTCTATCTACCTCCTGATGTAACGTTCCTATTTGGAACATTCCCTGATTCCCCCGCAAGTATTAACTGTATAAATTAAATTTAGCTTTTCACTAATTTCCTGGATATTGAGGTTTCACTGGGTTGGCTCATTCTGTGATAACATCTTTTACCTCATCTTTTAGTAGATCCACAAGTTTGAGATCTTTTTATGTGCCTCATAGATGAGGGAGACGCGGGGAATAAACCAATGCTCAATGCCCATTTCCATTAGTTATTGATATATTTCCCTACAAGCATTAGTAATTCATTGTCTGTAAATGGTTTTGTTAAATAATCTGTTGCGCCGACCATGCTAGCTTTGACTCGATCGATAAATCCATCTTTACCGGTAAGCATGATAATCGGTGTGAGCCGAAATGCTGTTGAGTGTCGCAACATGGCGCAAACCTCGTAGCCTTCTAATTCCGACATAGCAATGTCGCATAAAATTAAATCTGGTTTAAGTTGAAAAACCAGAGCGATCGCTTCTAGAGGATTAGTGAGAACGATCGCTTCATAACCTTGTGCTTGTAAGATGGAATTTATAGTCTCACCGATGGCGATCGCATCGTCAATACATACTATCCGCCCCCTGCTTTTTTGATTCAATTCTGAGTTATCAGTGTTAATCTCCGGTTGATTTGTCGCTGAATATACTAACTGAAGCCAACTCTGCTGCACATATGGATATATTGCCTTAGCCACTGTCAAAATATCTCGGTTAAGATAACGAGCCAGTTGACGCAGGGATGTTTTACCATCAGCCCAATGTTGTAGTTTATTGACGGTTGCTGCTGGTAGCGACGAGTGTGTATGAACTTTGTCAGATAGCACCAGTAATTGTTCGGGAGACTGAATGTACGGATAAAGTTGCTTCCATTCTTGCACCTGCTTAGTAATTTTTGTCACAAAGTGAGCAATCTCAAAAGTGTTTAATTGTGGGGCGAGCGCCGCACCTTGACGGAAAATGAAATTACCTTGATGTAAGCTCAGCAAATCAAATAAGGTTTCATGCACCAAGCCCTGGATAATACTAGCAGCTATCTTGGGGCTAATAATATTCTGTTCTAAGAGTGCCCAAAGATACGCGTACTCTGGCGCATCGGTTGATGAAAGGGAAGCAATTTGTTTGTCAGCAAGTCGCATCTCAACTCGGTAATGATGTAAATAATCGCTAATCCTGGATAAACTACTTTCCCCTTGTTGGCAATAGATGATTTGACCGTTGAGGAAAAAAACGAACCAAGACTGTTGTTTGGGGGGATATTTACTAGCTTTGTCTGTAGCAGATTTGTTGTTATGGTAATAGCTATAAGCTTCTACCCATAATTGCCCAGTTCGTTGTCCCAACTCAATTAGTTGCAAAATACTGCAAATATCAATTTCATTTAAATTTCCTTGCATTGAGTTAAAGAATACTCCTAATAGTGGCGTTTATATTATTTGTGAATTGTGTCTGTCAATCAATTTTGGATTTGAGATTTTGGATTGAAATAGATGCTTTGGGTAGGGACTTGAGAATTTGAAATTTGGAATTTTGGATTTCCGGGGGAGCTACTGTAATGGACGGGTCTCCAAATTTGAGCAGACTCTCATCAACTTACATCAGAGTATATAGCTTGTTTGTTTGTACCACTTCGTGGAAGGAACTACGCATGGTGTTCCGTAGTAAAGGAGTACTAAGGTAATTTTTAATCCAAAATCTCAAATCTCAAATCTGAAATCAGCACAGCTATAAACCTTAATCTTTCGTAATACACTTTGACAAAGCTAGTGTTAACACGGAAGTCATCATCACTGTCATCAGTACAAAATATAAAGGCGCGGCCAACTCGCTTTTATAAGTATCAAGACGTAACATCTCGCGTCTATAAATAGTTTTGTCTGTTTTGTTCTCTTAACTTAGGTTAGGTGAGACAAGTTAACAGAATTATCTCAGGTATATCTCAAAACACGAACTTTAAGTGCATCAATAAGGACTAACAGTGTGCTGTATTTAGCAGAAGTACAAAAACAGAAAGGTGGTTTACTCAGTGGTGGTGGCAAAGCCGAACTGAAACTACTAGCTTGTCAGCGAACTGACCAGAATTGGAGTACTGTGTCGGAAGAAGTGATTGCCGCTGAGGACGCAAGTAAATTAAATGATGGCGCCTTGGTACTGGTGGAACTGAATCCGAACCGCCAAGTACAACGGATTCAAGAAGCAGGGCGGCCGCTAGTCAATATTTTGCAGAATTTTTCCCGCCAATTGGAAAAATTTAAGCTCAAGGAAGATGAAATCGATCAGTGGAAGCAGTCGCTGACGTTTCAAGCGCAAGAGTTGAATCGGCGTGAAATGGAAATGGAAGCACGCTTAGAACAGCTGCAAAACATGGAAGATGAGTTACATCAACTGGAGGAGCAAAAACAGGAAGTTGATACATCTCGTGGGGAGATTGAACGCTTACAAGCAGAAATTGAGCGCAACCGTCAGGAATTGGAAGGCGCTTGGGAGCATTTGCGCGGGGAGCAGCGTCGCTTAGAGGAGCGTCAAGCAGATTTCAAACAAGGGGCGACTTTGGATGAGGAGCAAAGTCGGGCGATGAGTGAATTACTCGATCGCTTATCAAGTCGCGTTCCTACAGAAACAGTAAAACAAGACCTCGATCTTGGCTTGGAATTGCTAGAAAAGCAGCAAGCTATTCTAAGTCCTCACTGGGAACAACTACAGCAACAAAAAACTGCGATCGCACAACAACAGGAAGAAGTTGAGCGCTTGTCACAAATATTTAGCGATCGGCAAAATGCATGGCAACAAGGACAAAATTCGCTAGTCCAGCAAACAGCGCAATTGCAGATAAGTACAGCAGAGCTTAACAGCAAGCAAGAGTATATTCAAATCCTTAAAGAACAGCTACGCAATCAAGAAGATTTATATCAAAAAATTCATACCTTGGCTGCAACATCTGGTGATATGGTTCTCGGCCAACCAGTTGATGTAGAAGCTTTACAGAAAATGCCTCTAGATGAACTACAAAAGATAGTCCAAGACTTAGAGCAGAAATTGGAAATAGACGCAAGCTTTGTTCACGATCAAGAACAAGAACTGAAATATAAGCAAGAAGCTATAGAAGAACTAGAAAAGAAATTAAACCAAGCATCTGACCAGGATCACATCAATTTGGAACTGGAACTAAGGGATGAAAACGACCACTATCAGATGTTAAATTCTAGTTTAGTGGGACAACGCCGCAACATGCTACAGCGGCAGAAGTTTCTCAAGCAACATCAAAATATATTGCTGCGGCGACAAGGACATACTCTTCCTGACGAACAAGAGGGTAATCAAATTAATTTAGAGCCAATTCTGTTACAAATTGAAACCCAGCGACAACAATATTCACAGGAAATCCAAAAGTTAGAACGCGAGATTGAACAGACGCGTGCTGGTATCGATTTAGCTCAAGGAATGATTGACAATCAAACCCACGATTTGGAAGACAAGCAGCAAGAACTCAAAGCGATCGAAGAAAACTTACTGTCTCTACGGACAGCAACCGCTCAATGCTGTGGTCGAGTGAATCTCTACGAAGAAGCACTACAACCATTTCAAGATTGTCTAGACAGCTTACGGCAAAAGCTCCAAGGAATTGGAGAATCTTTGAATGGATTCAAGGAAAATAGCGATTCTCAACTCCAAGCGATCGCTCAGCTGCGCCAAACTCTCCAAAGTTTGATATCTCAACCTGAATTGTTAGCTTCTTGAAAAGTCAGTTGACTGTTCGCGGTTGACGCTGAACAGTGAGAGATTTTTTTATTTGGAAATTCCTAAGAATAACTTTAGCTATTAGCCTTGAACTTTAGTTCAAGGCGAGTGACTAGGCATTCTGCTGTGCAGCAAGCCTGACAGCTGCTACATCAACATTGAGTTGTTGAGCAATCTCTTCTACACTCATCCCTGTTTTTAGTAACAGGGGGACGGTAACTTTCAGTATTTCAGCTTCCCGTTCTTCTCGATCTTCTTCTCGACCCTCAACTTTCGCTTCTTAGTAAACTCTTGTTTCCTGTAAAGTCAATCCCAGCATAGCTTCTACTTCCTCTCTACTCAAGGTCGAAAACTTATAAACAGCGATTGTAGTAATAATATCTATGATTTCGTTTTTCGGCAGTCCGTCTGTTGACTCTAATTGTACCCGCTGAATTAATTGCTTTGCTTGTTGTGCGATCGCTTTCTCTGAGGCGATTGTCAACTGCATTAAATTGATGCCTATTGGCAGAGTATTGAAAGTGCCTAACTCATCCAAATAAATGTGCTGCACTTGGTCACTATTCAAAAATATTCGATGAGTTCTTGTATCGCTTGGTTCCAAACTGCGCGATCGAAAAATTACCACACAATATCAGACTTTAGTCTTAAGGTTAACGCTGTGGGTATATTACTAATTTTTTATATTTTCTTCAATAAATATTCCACTCATTCTTTAGCAGTTCCAGTTTAGAACTTTTTATATTTAAGCTCTTACACTCACTTAGAAATTCTGAAACTTGGGATTCTATTAGTGTTAAATTTCCTTCTCTAAGATTATCTATATAAGAAGCCACACATGAAGTTGTTAATTGAGGGGAAATTTCATCAATTAAAATATCATTTATAATTTCTTTTTCTATCCTCGATATGGCAAGGTAGAAGCAGCGCGATCGCTCTTGTGGATCTACTTGAGTTGGCTCAAAGAATACCAGGAACTTAATGCCCGAAGATATCAATGTACAAACTATGATGGAGTTTTAAATAGAGAATTAGTATAATTACGGGCTTAGTTATTACTCCATAAATAAACTAGGTTCTACATGGAAAAATTCTCCCAGCTTACGCGCTTGTTCTGTATTTATCTTCTTTTGTCCATTTAAAATATTATCAACCAACTCTTCTGTCCCTAAAACTGCTACTAAATCATCTCTACTTCTCTCAGATTCTTCTAAAATAAATAACAACATAGATACAGAATTATTCTGCTGGCTTGGCTGATAATATTCTTGTTCAAACTTTTCAATTAAAGTAATTAATAACTGATACAGTTCGTCTTCTTCTGGAGTAAGTTTCTGGTGCATTAAATCTTCTACAAGCTTTAAAGCTTGAGCATTTTCAGCTTCAGTTTTTATCAGCTTGGGAAGATAAGCTATTAATAATTCTCTATATTTATCAAAATTAAAAGTAAGGGTCATTTTTCCAGTTCTCCTTATCATATTTTCCAGGAGTGAAAATATACTTAATATAAATTAACTGCCCTTTATAATCTATACTGACAATCAAACGATATTTATTTTCTTTAATATTGAAAACTGTAAAATTGCCAACAGCTTCAGCTTTAGGAAAAACCTGCTGTACTTCAACTAAATTTGACCATTTAGCTTTAGTAGTAATCTTATACCAATTGCTTAATACTTCCTGAGAATCTGCATGATTTTCTGCATATTCTCTTAAGATTCTAAAACTAATAATGTGCATCGTCCCTGATAACAAAAAGACTTGAAATAACTATTTCAAACAGATCCAATCGCCTTGTACTTGAGCGATCGCCCCTCCAGGAAAAGGATCGGTTTGCGATCGATTTGGTGCTGTAATCAAAGCCGTTAATTTTTCAATATGCTCAAAACTAGGAGCATCAGCCAATATTTGCTGCAATACCTGACGCATCACGCGACGTTGCAGCGCCAATGGTGCTTTCTGCAACACCCGACGATTTAAACGTAAGTTAACGGAATCTTCTTCATGCCCCATGCTCCATCCCATCGCCTCTTCCCGCAATTTTTGAGCAGCTTTTTCCAAATATTCCACTTCTGCTTGTAGAAGTTCTGCTGTTTGGGCTAAGGCTGATTCTACTTGAGGATTGAAATTTTGCTGCAAATATGGTATTAATTCTTGGCGGATACGGTTGCGAGCGTATTTTAAATCTTCGTTAGTGTAATCTTCCCAAACTGGTAATTGAAAATCTTGGCAAAATTGTTGTGTTTGCGTGCGAGTAATTTCTAAAAGTGGGCGCACTAGCATAATGCCTGTAGTTAGGAGACGTTGCCAAGTCAAGGCTTGCAAGCCATCAGCACCAGTACCGCGAATTAAATTGTAAAGGAGGGTTTCGGCGCGATCGCTTTTCGTGTGTCCTGTAACAATATATTGATAATTATTTGCTTGGGCGATCGCACTTAAAGCTTGATAGCGCCAATCCCGTGCAGCAGCTTCACTATTTATAGGTTCGTTTGCTGTTTCTAAATAAAAGGAAATACCCCAACTTTTAGCTAAGTTTTCTACATGATTAGCATTAGCTTGGGAGTCAGAACGCCAGCGATGATCGCAGTGAGCAATACTTAAATGCCATCCCCATTTTGGTTGTAAATCTAACAGTAATTTAATTAAACACAGAGAATCTTGTCCGCCGGAAACAGCGACTAATAGCCTTTGCTGACGCTCAAATAAATGGCGCGATCGCAAAGTGCGATGTATTTTTGCATGTAGAGGAGTCCATACCATTCGTACTAATTCGTAATTCGTAATTACAGCAATTTAGGTGAGAGAATCGGGATCTATGCCGAGCGATCGCAACCGTTCTCGTAATAACTGGGCTTGTTGTTTTGCTTGTTGAGCTTCTTGTTCTGCTTGCTGCGCTTGTTGTTTTGCTTGCTGAGCTTCTTGTAGAGCAAGTTTTCTATCTTCTTCTGGTGTTAAAAACCTTTGTCCTTGTTGACTATACCAATACATCCACTCCCGTGGTATGCCTAGATAAATTCCTCGTTCGATGCCAATTCCTAAACCTATTTCTGGCAACCAAACTGGATTACCATTATGTAATTCATAAGTATTATTAACTAATTTGTAAACTTCTAAACGTGGTTTGCGGCGACGAAATGGGTTGTAAACTACATAATACAAAATTCCCAATTTTGCGTACTCTGCTTTTTTGGTCGAGTACTCACCACGGTATGTTTGAGATACCACCTCTAACACTAATATTGGCAGTATCTTTTCTTCCCAAAGCACGTAACTCGGACGCAGATTTTCATCATAAAATCGCTCAACGCCCAAGCTCAAAAATCCATCTGGGACTATTGCGGGCAAATCTGGGTCATAATAAATACCCATATCTACGCCAAAAAACCAATCCATGCGCTCTGCCCAAGCTATTGCTAGTATTGCTTTGAGTAAACCTGGAATTAAATCTTGTAATTCATTATCCACTGGCGTATCGTCAGAGTCTGGCAGTTCCTCAGATGAGGGCAAACAAGCTAATGGATCGTAATTTAGCATGATTGATTTACCGTTACTGAGTTATGAGTACATCTTTATTTTACAAATAAATTTTGATAGCAATTCAACACATCTTAATTTATTTGCAAACATGGAAAAACTCAGATTACCGACTTATTAAATAAGTCGGTAATCTTTTGATTATTGGGTATTTATTTAATTTTCTACTTGTTTAAGCTTTTGAAAAATTTCATCAAGTGGTGATTCAGAACCTTCAGGGCAAAATTCTAAAGCAAGTCTAACCTTTCCTTTTTTCCATCCCTGAGTGCTAAATTGTAAAACTTCACAATTTAAACCTTGAGTATACAAATCAGCTTCATTTGTATTTTCTGCCCCAATATAATCCTTAATTGCTGTAATCAAATCGCGAACTTTAAAAGTTTTAGCAATGTCTAACTTATTAAAAGTGTCTGGTTCTATGGACACAACTTCATCGTGATTTAGTCTCTCAAATCCATCTATCATAAAAATCTCCTGTCACTAAATCTATCTTTTCCAAAGATTTAGCAGCGCATCCGAAATAAAATGATGATTTTGTAGATTTGGCGGCGTAATCTACTTTTCTTGATAAGTGTTGACTGTCAACTGTTAACAGTCAACAGCCAACAGTCATCACTGATATTTTTGACAACTGAAATAAGATTGCTATATTTTGGTGAGTTTTTTTAGAAAAACCAACCGTAAGAATGCAAACCTTTACCCAAAAGATTTACACCGAGATAGCAAACCCAGACAACAACAAAGCCAGTTGCGGCTAAAATTGCAGGGCGACGGCCTTGCCAACCGCGGGTAATTCTGGCGTGGAGGTAGGCGGCGAACACTAACCAGGTGATTAGTGCCCAAGTTTCTTTGGGGTCCCAACTCCAATAAGAACCCCAGGCTTCATTAGCCCAAACGCCACCGGCAATAATGCCAATTGTCAGCAGGGGAAATCCTAGCCCGATAATGCGATAGCTGATGTTGTCGAGGGTTTCGGCGAGGCTAAGGCGTTGGGGTGAAAGAGGTTCGGAATTTGGGATTTCGGATTTGGGATTTGCGATTGGGGTTGTTGTGACTAAACCCAAAACAGCGGTGTTAGCGTTACCGTTGCCATTGCTAGTACTTTCAAAACGAGCATAGCCGTTATTTTCCACAGGAGGTGCTGATGATTCAGAAGTCAGTTCACCTGCTTTGTGCAAGCGGTAGCCGTTGCTGCGATAGCCACCAGTACCAACAGAACTGCCTTGTAGTTGAATGTTTTGACCGCGAGTGACAATTAGAAAAGCGATCGCCAATAGCGAACCTACCATCAAAGCAGAATAACTCAGCATCATGACGCTGACATGCATCATCAGCCAATTTGATTTCAAAGCAGGTACTAAAGGCTCTGACATTTGCATCTGAGATGGTAGCGTCATCGTCGCAAAAGCCACGATCGCCATTGCCACCGGAGCTGTCGCAACTCCAACTAAGCGGCTACGGCTGCTGTTTTCAGCAATCAGATGAACTGTAGTAATTCCCCAAGTTAAGAAAAACAAAGATTCATACAAATTGCTGAGGGGAAAATAACCCGCTTCTATCCATCGTGCCCCTAACAGTGTAGCTATACACAAATTAGCGATCGCCATCCCAGCTGTCCCCAAAGCGGCTAGATAAGGCAGATTCGGAAAAGCCGCTCCTCCCCAATACACCAGCATTGTCAGGAATAATACGGCAAAGGAAGCATTGTCCAGCCAGTTCTGGAGTACAACCAGATTCATAAAGTCTTCTCTCCGTGGATTCTTTAAAATATCGATTCTGACTGTTCCGATCCTATCTGCATTAGAGGGGAATGGGAAATGGGAAATGGGAAAGACAAGGGAAAAGGTTAAAGGTTAAAGGGAAAAGGGAAAAGGGAAAAGGTTAAAGGTTAAAGGGAAAAGGGAAAAGGGAAAAGGTTAAAGGTTAAAGGGAAAAGGGAAAAGGGAAAAGGAATAAATCTAATCTTTCCCCTTTTCCCCTTACCCCTTTCCCTTTTCCCATACCCTGTTTGCCCTGTTTGGCCTATCTAGTAACTTTTTTGAGTGCTATAAAAATGTCATAAAGATTACTACGACTGTCGCTGACAGCAGATGTCATACCAATTGAGCGCGTTGCATCCAGCAAAGTTTGTTGATTGGGGATCAGAGTTGGTAAGGGAAAATTTTTCGCAGTTCGTTCCACATCCAGGAAAAATTGACTATTTGTTGGATTGGGTTCTGTGGAAACTGTTTGCACGAAGGAAAGAGAACTAGCTAGCGGAATGTTGGGTTTGGGAAGTATTTTATCAGTGATGGGAGCGCCCATTACGAAGAAAGCTACATCTCCATCTAACCAGCCGTGAGTGGCGGTTAAAGTACCATAAGGTGATACCCAGTTAACAACGGGTTGACCTGCAACTTTCCCCGGTTGGACTTGAAACTGGTATTGATTTGTCATCACTTCATCAAGCTGGCTGATAGCTGCTTGGGCTGATTTGCGATCGCTTGTCTGTACCATGAACAGCAAACCCGCACGGAAATTATCTGGTGAACCTTCTTTTGGTGTATTAGGAATTATTGATAACGAAAACTCGCCTTTCATCCAACTGAGTAAATCTTTATCTAAATCGAGATCGGTAAGAGATTTTACACCACTTCGTAGTTGTTCTGGTGCGATCGGTGAAAGAGGATTTCCCTGAGATGTTAAAACGTATTCTCCCCACAACCGCTGTAAGTTTCCGCCAGAGAGCATCATTAAGGTTTCTGCTGGTAGGCGACTTTGCATTTTCCCAGCTTTGTTTTCCACCGCTAGCACGCGTTGACTATTAGGATTGAGCCAAGAAACGCCTTTTAAGCGGATTCCTTCTGGCTCTAAGGTCATTGTCGCCGCTAAACCTTGGTTATTTTGCAGTTGAGCTAAAACTTGAGTCGGTAAAGGACGGTTTGGAGAAGCAGCGGCTATTTTGGCTGCTGTTGGTACATTGACATAAAACTGGGCAAAGGGTTGTTTATTGGCGATTTTCGGGAAATTCTCCGCAAAGCCCCCTGTTGTGGCTAGGGATGTTTGACTTTTGTAGGCATCAATCGTTCTTTCTGTAGATTTGGGGCTATCAGTTATCACTAAAAAACGCCCATCTAGCAATGCTGCGGAAAAGTTTTCTCCTGAGAGTCCCTGATTTTGTTTGATGGCAATTCCTTGATAAGTACGCTCAACCCATTTGCCTTGTTTGAGAGTTTTAGGTTGTGCGAAGATGGTTTTTGCTATTTCTAGGTTTTTTACTGGCAATACCATTACCATCGACTGCTGATCCGCAGTTACATCTTCATTGGTGGTAACTGGTTTGGGTACAGATTTATTCGTTGTTTTTGGTGCGAGAATCGCAATTGTAACGTTATTGCCTACCCAAGGAGCAATATCTTTCTGGAAGTCATAACCATTATTAGTTAGAAAGCGATCGCGCAACTGTACTAAATTTTTATCTAGTTCTGCTTGGGTTTCCTTTGTCCCAAACTCCCGTAATTTCTGCCATTGCTGGGGATCTGTTGTTAAGGAAACCGCAAACAGAGCATCACCAGGAATAATATTTGCACCTACTAGCAAATCGTTCCAAGATGATTGCCTTTGCAACCAATATGCTGCACTTCCCGCAGCAATTAATAACCCAGCAGACGATAGCGTCAGCACCAGAGACGGCTTCTTCTTTTTCTTCATGGGAACAGACACAAGAGGCGGTGCCATTGAAACCTAATACCTCATACTTGCAAACTCATTACTTGCGTGATTGGTTCAGTCAATCAATTTTGAATTTTAAGATTTTCCGGAAAGTTCAGATCTTAACTTTCCAAGACTGATTTTGGATTTGTTCCCCACGCGAGGGCGGGGCACGAACCGAAATAATCTAAAATTTGAAAATCTAAAATCGAAATCGGTACGGTCAACCAAAAAGTTTCTCGTTATTTAGGGCAGCTAAGTAGATAAATTTTTCCACCCTAGACATAGATCGTATTTCCGTAATCAATTTTATTTTCCTGCTGTTTCAAAAGCGCTGTTTTAGTGGTTAGTTACCTTTTTTAACACGCTTTGCTGAATTTCGCAGAACGCTTCCTTTAAAAGGATGCCTCTACGGAAAGTCATCGATAGTTCAATTCCTTATTTCAGGCACTTCGAGGATATAACTAAGTTGGCAAAGCTGCAAGTAATTAGTAACTTACACTTCCTTATATTTACAGAACTGTTATCTTTTATATTGACTTTATATAACCTAGAATAATTCAGTATTTATTATTTTGTATTGGTTGCCAATAAAGGAATCCAAATATATTTTGTAATTATAATTTTCGTCAACCTGTATTATTTGAAGCTAAAAATTGTTATTTCTGCTGAGAACTAACTGCGAATTTTTTGAAATCAAAAATTAAATAATTAAAAATTAATCATGCTTTTGGGGTTAAGTAATCTCCGAATTGGCAATATTTGAGTAGAGACACAAAATTCTGCGTTTCTACTACAACTTGCCCAAATCCTCGCTTTTTCGTCGCTATACCTCAGCATTCACAGCGCTTAACTGCATAGGTCCCAAATATTTCGTTAAATAAGGCGAAAAAACTTCATAAATTAAGGTAAGCGGCTGTCCATGATGCCAAAACAGGTAGTGGCGGCCCCAAAAAGGCCCGTTTACGTTAAAACCTGACTGTAGCGCTGGAGAGTAACCGTAATAAATCCCTCGCACATCCCGATACAACTCTGTGCGGAGACGAGCCAAACTAGCCCAAATTGGTAATGAGCGATTTTGCAAATACTCATCTACATGGCTGGCTTCCCACCACGAAGTCGCATAGGCTAATCGCTGACCAGAAGCAGTACGCAGCCACACTTGTCGCCGTAGTCGCGGCCCTGGCACAGCTTGGATTAAGTCAGGCGCATTATCCAAGTCCATACCAATTAATGACATATCAATGACATCTACTTCTGTAGGCTCACCTGTGAGCAATTCTAAGTGACGCGTTGGTGAACCGTCCCCTAAAAGTAGTAGCTGCCAAGCTGGTGCAAGCTGAGTGTGAGGCAAACTTTTTTGAATTACTTCCTCCCCTCCTTGCCAAATTGGAGTCAGGCGATGCCAACCCGCTGGCAGTGTTAAGTTGTTCGTTGGCGTAAAAGTAATAGTCAATGTTTTTTACAAAACTTCACCTATCTCTATAAAAGCATAAAAAATCATAGAGTCATTAGTCATTTGTCATTAGTCATTGGGAATTAAGAGTTAGGAGTTGGGAGTTGGGAGTTTCGAGTTATTATTCTCCTCTGCTCCTCTGCTCCCCTGCTCCCCATCTCCCCATACCCACCTAGATTTAAGGGTCAACAGTCTCAGGTGTTTCGACCCTTTGACTATTGACCCTTGATGAATAAACTAAAAATGCGGATGGCGAGACTCGAACTCGCAAGGCAAAGCCACACGCACCTCAAGCGTGCGCGTATACCAATTCCGCCACATCCGCGCAGGTTGTCTAAATATAGACTATAGCATAAGAAAATAATTATAGTAAGGTGAGTTCTCGGTTTCAGTTGGAAAAAATTTAAGTGTACGGTTTTATAAATTTCCTCAAGGCGGTATCAGACTGACAGAAATATAGCCGATGCACAAGTGATATTAAAAGGGTTAGAGCTACTGTAAGAGGCACAATGGGGGACAAAAGCTGTCGTTTAAAAGGTGACGCCTTTTGAGGGAAAAACTAATTCGGGAAACTGGCAAGATTAGCAACAGCAATGTTGTTAATCTAGTTAAGCCCCGTAGAGGCAGCAAGCCCAATTCTTGACTTTGGTGAAGATGAAGGTTGGGAATCTCCTGTCATAATTTGAAATAACGCGAAAGCGTTGTTGCAAATCAGATGGGAGAAAATGTCAATCTACTGGTACTAATATCGAAACTCCAAAATGAAGTTTGACAAAATATTAATTGCCAATCGGGGAGAAATCGCCCTTCGCATTCTCCGCGCCTGTGAAGAAATGGGAATTGCGACAGTTGCGGTTCACTCCAGTGTTGACCGTAATGCTCTCCACGTTCAACTTGCTGATGAAGCGGTTTGCATTGGCGAACCTGCTAGCAGTAAGAGTTATTTGAATATTCCCAATATCATTGCTGCTGCATTGACTCGCAATGCCACTGCTATTCATCCAGGTTATGGGTTTTTGGCGGAAAACGCCAAATTTGCAGAAATCTGTGCTGCCCATGACATTGCTTTTATCGGCCCAACTCCTGAAGCTATCAGGCAGATGGGGGATAAATCTACTGCCAAAGAAACCATGCAAAAAGCTGGAGTTCCGACAGTACCGGGTAGTAATGGGTTGGTAGAATCCGAGGAAGAAGGATTACAATTCGCTAAGGATATCGGCTATCCAGTGATGATTAAAGCCACAGCAGGTGGTGGCGGCCGGGGTATGCGTTTGGTGCATTCTGAAGACGAATTTGTCAAACTTTTTCTAGCAGCCCAAGGGGAAGCAGGAGCAGCTTTTGGTAATTCTGGCGTTTACATAGAAAAATTTATTGAACGTCCTCGGCACATTGAATTTCAAATTTTGGCAGATAACTACGGCAATGTTATCCACTTAGGCGAACGAGATTGCTCAATTCAGCGCCGGAATCAAAAGTTATTAGAGGAGGCTCCTAGTCCGGCTCTTGATTCAGACCTGCGGGAGAAAATGGGACAAGCTGCTGTCAAGGCTGCCCAATTCATTAACTACACTGGGGCGGGCACTATCGAGTTTCTCTTGGATAGATTCGGTAAATTCTACTTTATGGAAATGAACACCCGAATTCAAGTAGAACATCCAGTAACAGAGATGATTACTGGAGTAGACTTGGTTGCCGAACAAATCCGGGTTGCTCAAGGGGAAAGATTAAAGCTTACCCAAGACCAAGTAGTTTTACGCGGTCATGCGATCGAATGTCGGATTAACGCTGAAGATCCCGATCGCGATTTTCGCCCATCTCCAGGACGAATTAGCGGCTATCTGCCCCCTGGAGGCCCTGGTGTTCGCATTGATTCCCACGTCTACACAGATTACCAAATTCCCCCTTATTACGATTCCTTGATTGGTAAGTTAATTGTTTGGGGGCCAGATCGCCCTACTGCTATTAACCGCATGAAACGCGCACTACGGGAATGTGCCATTACCGGATTACCTACTACTATCGGGTTTCACCAAAAAATTATGGAAACTCCACAGTTTTTACAAGGTAATGTGTATACAAATTTTGTGCAGGAGATGAACGGGTAGGCTGGCAACGCCTTGGGGAAAGGGGAAAGGGAAAAGGGAAAAGGAGGGATCTTTCTTTGCCCCTTGCGCTATGCCCTTTGCCCCATGCCCCATGCCCAATTCCCCATACCCATACCTAATTTACATGAGCCAGCATAGTTAATAATCCTTGCTGGCCTAAAAGAATTTCTCGCACCAGGCTAAAAATACCAACCCAAATAATGGGGGTAATGTCCACTCCGCCGATGGGTGGCACGAGTTTTCGTAAAGGGATTAAAAATGGTTCGGTGGGCCAAGCTATTAAATTAAAGGGCAAACGATTCAGATTCACTTGGGGATACCAAGTGAGAATAATGCGAAATATAAATAAAAATGTCATCAGCCCTAGCACCGGGCCGAGAATCCAAGCAGTCAGGTCAACACCAGTCATCGGTTTCAGCAACTATCTGTGAATAAGAAACACTTGGGCGAACGGCAAGCCGCGCTTCGCTAACGCCAGCAAATTTGAAGCTTTGTAAAGTACTCTCATTACAATTTTATTTCAATACAGAGGAACTGGGCATTGAATTTACTAAGCACTGCTTGAGAAAGTGCAACGATCTAGTTTGCCAGTTCCCACCCAAAGGCTTCTCAAGAAAGTACTACACTATTAAAATTAGTTATGAAGTGTGTAAAAAAAGGTTGAGAAGTATGACGCCCGCTTTAGCAAATTTTCTTTGGAGTCTCTTTTGGGGTGCTGCAATTGTTGTGATCCCCGTTACAGGCGCTCTGATTTTCATTAGCCAAAAAGATAAAATCCAGCGTTCATAATCCTTCGGATTGTCGAATAGACTCTCACAAAGGATTATTTCTCAGCTATTTACTTCAATCATTGCACCAAAAGCATCAGTTTTTGCCGTTGGGGCATTTGTAGCTGAGAAAAACATTTTTTTACTTTTCGCTGAACAGCTTCAGAGCTTCTTAGTCAGAAGCTTTGAAGCTTCAATATTATGATGACTAATTAGAGTAGTGATTTTAATTGTGACTCGCTAACATAGATTTGATATTGGGAAAACAGCAATGATAAATTTTGGGCTGAACTCAGCCAGTGTTCTGGCTCAGGTAAATTTTGGGGCGAACTCAGCCAGTATTCTAGGAATTTTCCTGGCTGTGGCTGGGGCAGCACTGTATTTTCTCCGCACTGTCCGCCCGGAACTGTCACGAGATCAAGATATCTTTTTTGCAGCAGTCGGATTGTTGTGCGGCTTTATTCTCATCTTCCAAGGATGGCGACTAGACCCGATTCTCCAATTTGGTCAGTTACTTTTAGTCGGCACAACTGTGTTTTTTGCAGTTGAAAGTATTCGACTACGAAGTATAGCCACCCAGCAAGCGAAGCGCAACACTCCCATTGTTGATGACGAGCGAGAGGTAAGCGGAAATTATCAGTACAGGCGCAATCGCAAGAACTATGAAGCTCAGATGGATGCAGACTTAGAGCCTCTGCCTTATGAAGAGGAGGAAGAACGCCCCGTGCGTCCTCGAATTCGCGGTAGCAGAGATGAAATTTCAACTCGTGATGACTATTACGAAGATCAACCCCCCCGTCGTTCAGAACGTCGCAGCACCAACAATAATGAAAGGCAAAATCCAAGCGATAGAACGCGTCGGCGTAGTTCTGGGCGTCCAGTGAGTCGTCCTTCTCAAAGCTTTGAAGATGAAAATTGGGGTTCTTCATCTAGAGAAGTTGATGATTGGGAAAGTTCTGGTGATGAAGTGAGAAAACCTTCTCGCCGCGGTAATAACGCGCCTGGGCGAACAGAAAGCCGCGAAGATGATGTTGCTCCCAGACCAAGAAGGCGTCGTCCAGCCACCGACTCGGCTCCTCGAAGACCCCGCGAAGATGATGATGCGATCCCAACTGAATATGTACCATACAATCCGATTGAAAAGCCTAATGAAGGGCCAAATAATTCAACGGATTTTGATGACGATGTTTAAAATAACTGGTGTGAGGTAGATTTAGGGGCAATGGAAAACACTTGAGGTGAAAAAATTGACGCCTAGATTCTGGCTCCAAAGACCAATTCATTGGAGCCTGGTTTTTGGTTTTACAAGTTTGCTTGTATCTTGTGGTTCTAACGATATTCCCATAGGGCCTACTTCCCTCAACAGTCGCTACACCGAGGAGCAACCTGCTTTGAGTGGAAATGGGCGCTTTTTAGCGTTTGTATCAAATCGCAATGGCAATCAGCAGCTACTGGTGTACGATTTGGAAAGGCAAATCTTTATTTCTACACCAGGGATAAACCGACAGGAAACCATTGCTGAAAGTCCTAGCTTGAGCTACACCGGGCGTTACATCGCTTATATTACTAGCGACCAAGGTAGACCAGTAGTAGCACTTTACGATCGCGCCGTCCAACAGTCGCAAATCCTCACCCCAATCTATCGCGGTTGGGTCAGAAAGCCCAATATTAGCCCAGATGGGCGTTATGTTGTCTTTGAAAGCGCCAGCCGCGGTCAGTGGGATATTGAAGTTCTCGATCGCGGGCCGAATGTAGAGTTAGATATTCCTAATGGTGCAACTGTAACGCCTCCGTAGGGTATGGGGAGTTAGGAGTTAGGAGTTAAGAGTTAGGAGTTAGGAGTTACGAAACTCTTGACAAATGACTAATGACAAATGACTAATGACAATTATGATCAAACGTATCCTTTTTATCCCTGTATTTATATTCTTAAGTTTATCAACTGGGTGTTTTGGTTACCCTCGGATTTTGAGCTATCCCTTCGATCCAGGGGGGCGCGGTCTTAATAGTTTCGCTTCAGAATTAGATCCGCAAATCTCTGGAAGATATATTGTTTTTGTTACCGATCGCCGGGGTAGCCAAGATGTTTATATGTTTGATACGCTAACTCGCGATTTGGTTGATTTACCAGGTTTAAATTCGTTTGATGCGATCGCCAATCATCCTAGCGTTTCCCAAGATGGTCGTTTTATTGTGTTTGCAGCTAGTCGCCAAGGGCGATCGGCTATTTTTCTCTACGACCGAGAAACGCGCCAATCACGGAATTTAACTTCTAACTTACTAGCCGAAGTCCGCAACCCCACAATTAGCGCTGATGGCAATCGCATTGCTTTTGAGTCTAGTAATAACGGTCAGTGGGATGTTTTAGTATACGACCGTTATGGACGACCGTTGAATATACCCCAGGAACCGCGTTAGAGATGGGGAGGTGGGGAGGTGGGGAGGTAGGGAGGTGTGGCAAGAAGGGAAGGGAAACAGGGGGAAGCATAAATTCTATTTCCCCCCCACACTCCCCAAACTTCCTCATCTCCCCATCTCCCCATCTCCCTATCTCCCCACTCCCTCTTCTTCCTGTACAGATTCAATGAGCGATCGCACTTGTTCTGTCCCCTCAGAAGCTTCAAATGATAAGGGGAATTTCCCTCTAGATAACATCCGCAATCCTAAAGGTGCGAGGCTGAGTAGTCCTCTGAGGTCGCGAAAATAATTACCGACTACTTGTAAACCAAATTGACGTTCGTCAATCCAACCGCCTTGTTTGACTAAATCGATTAATACTCTGCGGTGGCGAATTGAACGACTGTCAGTGGCTTGTTTATCGGTGAGAATTTCTTGTTTAATTTTGGTGATTTGTTCTAGCGGTGCAACTTCCATTGGGCAAACACTATCGCAGTACAAACAACGGGTACAACCCCACACACCTTTAGTACCTTCGTTGTAATTTGCTAAACGATTTTCGGTGTCGCTATCTCGTGAGTCTGCTACCATGCGGTAAGCTTTGGCGAGGGCATGAGGGCCGACAAAATCTGGATTAATTTCGCGGGCATTGCACTCAGAGTAACAAGCACCGCACATAATACAGTTACCAGTTTTATCGAGGCGCGATCGCTCTTCGGGTGTTTGCAAAAATTCTCTTTCTGGTACTTGTCGTGCTGCTGTACTCACATAAGGAGCAACTGCTTCTAGATTGTTCCAGAAACTACTCATATCTACAACCAAATCCTTAATCACAGGCATATTGCCGAGAGGGGCGATGGTGATTTCAGGAGTAGCATTTACTTTGCTTTCGGATGATGCTATTTGTTGTAATCTGGCGAGTTCACTGCCAACATTTTCCTTACAAGCTAAAGCCGAACGCCCATTGATTCGCATAGAACAGCTACCACAAATAGTATTGCGGCAATTTTTACGAAATGCTAAAGTTCCATCTTGCTCCCACTTAATATGATTGAGGCAATCAAGGATTGTATTACCTGGTTGAGCCTCTACGATATAGGTTTGCACAACAGGTGAGGAATTTTGCTGCTGTCGAATTACCTTAAAAATAACTTCCATTGCTGCTAACCAAAAGTTTAAAATTGCTTCACCAGCCTTAAAAATCATCAGTCAAGGCAGGAGTCGCTAAAAGTAAGCCATATTCTTTTTACCCTGAATTTTAAGCCTGATGTTAATAAGCTGACGATAAAAGAGCAACTGATTCTAGTTTAAGGATAACGATTAAACTTTTACTTGTAGCACTGCCATACAGCACTACTAAATGAGTTGTAAACAAATCTACTCGCTATTCCCTACTCCCTATTCGCTGCCTGTATGAGTAGTTTATAAGTCAAATAGGATTGCTGTAGAACAGATTTGCGCCCAGTTTTGACCTATAACACCAAAATTGTCATTCCAGCTTTGGATTTAATTTATCTGTTTGGAAGTGCCAAGCAAAAGTGGTTTACCTCAAGAGTGACTGTTGTCGATCTTCTACCTAGCGATAATATCCAATTAAATGTATGTCAAGTTGTATCAGAGCAACTGGCTATTAAAATCCGTTAAGCAGTGGCAAAGACCGAATCTTTTGATTATATAGAAGTGTGAAAGCACACGCTCAACATTATGCTGGTAAAAATTGAGGGCTAAGCATATGTTAAGAGATTTATTCTTCCCATAGACAGACGTGCAGAATCCTCTGACCACTTTTTACTTGACGGTAATAAACCGAGAAAAAATTTTTAAGACTTTTAAATAAAAGTTCTTGTACCGGGAAACCTAGATAGGCGAGAGTTTTTGCTTTTTGCTTCCTCTGAATCAAAAAATCTTGGATTTCACTCATTGGTCAAAACTGCTCGTCTCAATTAGATAAATTTTTATAAAATCCATAGGACAATGCTCGTGCTTGCAATCAAGGGTTACAAAAATCGTCACTGGTTTTTCTTCCTGAAGTCCAGTGATTTAAATAAAAATTTACCAGCAACTTTAATTCAAAATTAAACAAGTATTTTGCTATTATTAGTCCATGCTAGTATTTAATATAAAATTACGAAGTAACAAAACCAGAATCAATAGCCGCATCAGCGCGGCTACTACTGCTTTGTTGATTCGTAATGTAGAGACAAGAAAATTCGCGTCTCTACTTGTGGGACAAAAGGGTGTATACCCATAGGACTCTATTGAAATACTATGCTGTCCTCAGCTTTTGAGTATGAGTAGAGAAGTCTCTACAACTCAAAGGTAAGAAAGGCAAGTACTAAAAGTGAAAAACCTGCAATTTATTGGGTCTACGACACATTTGTAGTAGAACCTTACCAGTTTGTAAAGGTGGCTGAAAATTACACCCCTACAGTAGCGCCAAAAGAGAAAATAGTTTCCTTTTTAATGGCGAATAATGGTTAAAACTACCGTAAAATCACCAAAATTAATCTCTTTGGTAACTATGACCTCTAATAGGTTGTAAACAACCATAATAGAAGTGCTTTTGGCTTTGTTCGGCAGGAATTCACCCGTCACACTAGAGTCCTAAGTAGCTTTATGCAAATGCTAAAAAGTCAAATACTGGCATGAAACTACATCGTTTATCAATTTGGAGAGAGTAAGGAAAAATTGAGCATAATGAGTGAAACTGCAACCGCGCCATTAACTGGAAAAGCGTTACTTGCTAAAGTAAAAGAACTTTCCACTTTACCACGCCGAGAAAGAGCTAAGCAGTGTGGCTATTACACTGTTACTAAGAATAATCAGGTTCGCGTCAATCTCACAGATTTTTATGACGCTTTGCTCTCAGCTAGGGGAATTCCTCTTAGTCCTGAAGCACCAAAAGATGGTCGCGGTCGCGAACCGACGTATCGCGTTAGCGTCCATCAAAATGGTCAAATTGTCATTGGTGCTACATATACCAAAGCAATGGGCTTAAAGCCTGGAGATGAGTTTGAAATTAGGTTGGGATACAAGCATATTCACCTGATTCAACTTGGTGAAAGTGATAAAAAACTAACCTCACCAGATATAGACGACGTTGACGACGAATCAGACGAAGATTTAGACGAAGAAGAGTAAATAAAGCTAGTGGTAGGGATAAGTTTCAGGTGAATACTTGATAACTTTTCCTTACCGCGACAGCTAACTGGTAGCCTTGTTGAGAGAATTTTGTCGAGGTAAAAAATACGATTAGACCACTTGCCGGAGTCAGTAAGTTTGGTAGAGTCTTGATTAATCAACAGGAAATCTATAGTGCAAGAAGTCTATCGTGTTTTTTTGTTTGTGTTGACAAATTTTTTTGAGCTTTCGGTCAACGCCTTACTGGCATTTATGGAAAATGCCCCTGCACTAGTTGTAGTAATGGTATTCCTAATTTGCTGGTTAGGGTGTTGGTTACCAGTGGTAACAATATCAGGCATCTTGCTCAATTGGCAACCTACAAAATTTTTACAGCCAGAGCAAAAGATACCGTTGTTGGTGTCACTTTACCTATTAGCTCCCCTGGTTCTCTGGGGAGTTAGTTGGTTGGTGAATAGGTCTTTTGTAGATTACGGTTTTGTTGTCAATCTATCAATTGTAGAGTCTTTAGCACTCGGTTTCGCCTTAGGAGTGCTGAGCCTAGCTATTGTATTTAGTGGGCAATTTGGGTTAGGTTGGTGTTCTTTTGAAAATTCGAATATCAAGTTATTACTACCGATATTGCTACCGATTTTATCGATCGCCTTGTTAGTTGGTGGGATAGAAGAGTTAGTTTTTCGCGGTTTTTTGTTGACTGAATTATTGCAGGATTACCCGGTTTGGTTAGCAGCAATAATTTCTAGCTTGATTTTTGCTGTGTTACATCTGGTTTGGGAGCAACGCGAAACCGTACCTCAACTCCCTGGATTGTGGCTGATGGGAATGGTGCTGGTGCTGGCGCGGTTTGCCGATCGCGGTAATTTGGGTTTAGCTTGGGGATTGCACGCTGGATGGGTATGGGCGATCGCTACTATAGATACAGCAGAACTCATTACTTACACAGGTAAAGTCTCTGACTGGTTCACGGGTAAGAACAAAAAACCTCTAGCTGGTTTGGCAGGAATTATTTGTTTGCTGGGAACTGGAGTGATTATTTGGTTATTGTCTAAATATTTTTAATTAGGTGTACGAAATAATAAAGACGGCGATTTATCGCGTCTGTTGTCTTAAATAACACCTAATACAAATTCACCTTCATTCACAGCTTGATTAGTTGCAACATCATAAACTAATCCATCTTGTTGAGCGCACACATCAATGAGAGTGGGTAACTGATTTTCTTTATTAAAACTGAGAATTTGATACAGTTTTTCTCCAGCTTTGACAGTGCTACCTAATTTTATTCTTTCTTGAATCATACCACCAGCGATCGCATAATATTTTTTTCTGTTGCGGCTGGATACAAAATTCATTTCATGGGTTTTGGTTTCAGATGAATAATCGGGAATTTGCAATACACCTTTTTGTGCTAAATAGTTTTTCACACCTCGTACACCTTTAGCAACTGAATCAGGGTTCATTTGCATTCCTGCTCCTAATTCTAACGTCCAGGCTTCCACATCGAACTTAATTTCTCTACCAAACTCTTGAAAACAAGCTTCTAGAGCTAACCAAGGTTTAATAAAGGCTTCATCAAAAGCATCGCCATCATATTTATCGAGTAAGATTCCCAAATCAAGTAGGAAGTATTTGGCACTTTCTTCTCGATTTCGGAAGTAATAAACGTAGTCTAAACCCTGATTGTTAGAGCTATGCAAATCAATTAAATAATCTGCGTCTAAACTGATACTTTGTAATTTGTAGCGAAAAAGCTCAGTGTAGGGCACAGCACTAGGAGAATTAATTTTTTCTAAAATTTTTGCGAATTCTTGCTTAATTATAGTTAGATAATTTTGTCGAACGACCTCTAGATCGTCCTGAAGTTGAGATTTAGTAAAAGCTACTAAATCATCAGCTTCTTTCTCGTAATCCCAAAATATGCGATTCCAGTCTTTAGCTTCGTAAACGCAGTAACGCCCAGGAGAAAAATGCTGAGCGCGTTCATTTGTGCCCATTGGATTACAAACGGGAACAAGCGAAATTTCTCCAGTTAACTGTGTGTCATTTATTGTTAATAAAAACTCAATTAGCTGGTGAATAACGGCATTACCAGCGATTTCTGCGCCGTGTAAATTAGATTGAATGTAAACCTTTTTACCAGGTTGAGCGCCGATGAATTTGTATAGTTGTAAGTATAGGCGATCGCCCGAAGCCATTTGACGTAAAGGAATAGTTTCAATAACTGGCAGCATAAAATAATTCGCTGATAATTTAACTACATTATCACTGTATCTATACTGAATTAAAACTCCAAAAACTCAATCTCTTTCTCCACGCGACGCCAGATGCTTCTCCTGTCGGAGACGCTGCGCGTAGCTTGCTTCCCCGGAGGGGTACAAGTCGGGAAACCCGCCCAACGCACTGGCTCCTCTGCGTCTGTGCGTGAATTCCCCAACTTAAGCTAACATCAAATTACCCAGTAACCAGCACAGCAGCAATGGCAACAAATTGGTTGCGAATCACCCATCAAAGCGAAACTTAGATTAAGTCTATGTATAAATAATTTGTACAAATATACACTTTGGGTAGCACACCCGTGCTACCCAATTAAACCTATTTGGTTTTGGCTGCGAAATAGGCTTCTAGCGCCTCAGAACCGCCAATTAATTTACCATCGATAAATACTTGCGGAACTGTGGTTGCACCTGTAACCGCTCGTAAGGAGCGTGTGGTAATATCCTTACCTAAGGTAATTTCTTCGTAATCTATCCCATGTTCCTTAAGCATCGTCTTAGCACGAGCGCAGAAGGGACAACCCACTTTTGCAAATAGAGAAACTATTTCTGGTCTGGCTGCTTGGGGGTTTATATATCTGAGCATTGTTTCAGCATCAGACACCTTAAAGGGGTCTCCTGGTTCGTCTGGTTCAATAAACATCTGGTTAATGACACCATCTCTCACCAGCATAGAATAACGCCACGATCGCTTCCCAAATCCCAAGTCGGATTTATCTACCAGCATTCCCATCCCTTCAGTAAATTCACCATTACCATCGGGAATTAGTGTAATATTTTCTGCTTCTTGATCCTTTGCCCATTCGTTCATCACAAAAGCATCATTCACAGAAATACAAATAATGTCATCGACACCATTTTCTTTGAAAACCTTAGCTAACTCGTTGTAACCAGGGAGGTGAGTTGACGAACAAGTCGGGGTATAAGCACCTGGTAATGAGAAGACAACTACTGTCTTATTTGCAAATAGCTCATCAGTTGTGACATCTACCCATTGGTTGTCTTTACGTGTACGAAAAGTCACGTTTGGAACTCTTTGTCCTCGGCGATTAGGCAACATAATTCTACTTTCTGAAGTAATCAATACCAGTAATAACGTATGATGAGATTATTAGACTACTTTAATTATCAATTAGCTAAAAAACTTCATTAATAAACCAGTAGTGAGAATTCACCAATTGAGAATTGAGAATGGGTGAAGGCTCGACTCATCAATGAATGAAGCCTTAACAAGTCAGAATATTTGAATTTCGTTTTGTCCACAAGGTGTAAGGTTTTCAACCAATGTTCGTTACCCAAATGGACTAGACTCCAATTCATTCTGAATTCTTCTTAATAAATGAAGCGATCGCTGTTACAAATTCAGTAGTTGATTCGTATGGTAAAACATTGCGCCCATTTATTTTGATACCTCGACCTTCAGCTAAACGAGCCAAGTAGTCAACCAAGCGTTCATCTGGAGTTTCTTTTTTCCCTTCTTCGCTAATACTTGATGCTGTTTGTCCTAAAACTATTAGTGTTGGCTGCTGGATGGAAGCAATCAAACTACCATAATCTCGTCGCCAAAACCCTGCTAAAAAAGAAAAAACTGCATGACGACTAGCAAGATTTTGGGCACCTGCAACCAATGTATTTAACCACTCTGTATCGACAGCATTATCAGAAGCAAATAGTTGACGAGTCGAAAAAGAACGTAAAAAGTTTGGCGTGCGTGCATAACGATAAAAAGCATTTCCAAAAGGCGAATCTAACAGATTCCAAAGGAGTTTTTGCTGCCATTTGGGTGATTTTTTCGTAATTACAGGCCACGCCGGCGGCCCGGAAAGTACAAGTCCAGCGATTAAATTTGATGCCTTTTGAACTAATTCGATCGCAACTGGAAGCAAAGCACCTTGTACCACTAAAATCACAGGTTTTTGCACTACTGTTTGTAAAAAGTATTGCAATTGTTCTGCCCAATCACTAGGAGTGTAAGCCACATGAGGCATATCACTTTCACCACATCCTAGTAGATCGGGATTGTAAATCAAATTCCGCTGCCCTAAATTATACCATTCGCTTTCAAATCTTCGCCAAAATTGCCGCGATAAACCCACACCAATCGGATGAATTAATACTAAAGGAATACCCTCAGGTATTGTATTACTTGGTTGATGAACTTCGTAAGCACAACGATAATTTTGCCAAGTGTAAAATTGGCTAGGAGATGCTGTCAAATCGGTTGTGTTAGCTACAGCAGATGGTTGCATAATTCCTAGTTTTAATACTCGCTAAAAAATCATCTGTGGATGAATCAACTCGTATCCAGCTTCTTTGAGCTTTTCATTAGATACCCAAGCATTATATGGGCGATTACTGGTGACAGAAGTATCCCATATAACCTGCGGTAAATTATGCTTGGCAAATAAGCGATCGAGTAAATCTCGACTGGTGAGATGTGCATCATCTACTAAATTATAAATCCCTTCCAAGCGACGGTGACGGGCAAATTCGATCGCGCCAACAATATCATCCAGGTGAATCCAATTTGTAATATCCTCGCCATTGCCGGGACGAGTTGTACCAGAATATCTACCAAATATCTTCACCAATTCCCTGCCAGTGCCATAAATTCCTCCCAAACGGAAGATACAAACCCGCAAATTTTCGCTAGATGCTGATAACAACACATCCTCTGTTTTGCGGAGAATTTGGGCATTTAAATTAGCCGGTGCAAGCGGCGTTTCTTCGTCTACCCACACCCCATTTCGATCGCCATACACTGCATAACTTCCTGTGTAGATTAATTGCTTTACACTGGGGATCTGCCGCAATACTGAAACTAAAGTATTGGCGGTTTGCAGATAAGTGTCTTCATAAACCTCAGAGCTTTTTGCACCAACACTCAAAAGTACAACATCTTGATTTTGTAAAACTGATTTTAGGGTATCTAGGTCATTACCTTTAGTGACTACAACTCTTTGGGCTACTGATTGTAGGACGGGAATACGCTCAGGAGAAGTTGTGGTTGCAGTGACAACAAAATTCATATTTTGCTGCCAATATTGAGCAATTTTATAACCTACATAACCACAACCAATAATTGCAACATTCATGACAAGTTAAGTAGTTCTGCGTAAAAATTTGTCGTTGGGTAGAGAGCCAGCAGCTATGCTATAAGCACCACAAAAAATGATGTTAAGCTACTTTGTCATTCTTCACATAGTTTAGTTTAATTGTGTCTACTTATTGACACAATTAAACTAAAATACTCCTCACAAACAAAATTCTCAATTAAGAAAGTGGACGTAAATAAATTTGACAATCCAAATTCAGTAGCCAATAGATTTTAGATTATAAATTTCGGATTTGTGTTATTTACAAAGCGTCTTAGCATCCCAAACGCTAATCGAGTATGGGAAAAATCAATCTAAAATCTAAAATTAACACAGCCAATAGCCAATAATACAAACTATGTTACTAATGACTATTGTGCTAATTCACTTTCAATTGCGTTAATTAGCTCCGGTGAAGATGGGTGAATACTACTCTTAAATCGAGCTACCACTTCACCTTGTTTATTCACTAAAAATTTTTCAAAATTCCAAGCAACAGGCTCCGTTGGCTGAACAGCTTTGGTAAGTCGCTCGTAAAGTGGGTGCTGCTCTGAGCCTTTGGCATGAACTTTATCGAATAATTCAAAGGTAACACCATATTGACTTGTGCAGAATTTCACAATCTGTTCGTTGCTTCCGGGTTCCTGCGCCCCAAAATCGTTACAGGGGAATCCCAAAACCCGTAATCCAGCCTTTTTGTACTTTTGGCTCAAGTCTTCTAACCCGTTGTATTGGGATGTATAACCGCAGTAGGAAGCCACATTCACAATTAAAAGTACTTTTCCTGCGTAGTCGTTTAATTGCTTGTCCTCACCGTTGATGGTTTTGACCACGATATCAGAAATTGTGTTACTCATCTGGAATCGCAATTGATAGGGAATATTGCCAAGTCTCCCATATTACAGGTACTTTAAACTCGGTTTGGTTGAGAAAAGTAGTGAAAGTGTCACCAGTCTCTAATCCCTTAAGTAGCGATCGCCTCTGAGTAAAGTTGTGATAACCTGTTAGTAAATTGCTCCATTAATCCACTATTTCAAGAAAAATTTTGTAAATCTGCGTTGCTTTTAATACAAAATGTCAATATTTTACTAATTAAACACTGAAGTACTCAACAGAGAAGTTCGATCTCAGGAAGCCTTGCCTGAAGATTATCTCTGGCTAAAATTAAGAAATATCAGGTGAGCTATGGCGATTCTCAAATTAGAAGATGATACAATCCTCACGGATATCAATGATATTGGTCAAGAACTCGCACCCTTAAACATTCAACTCAACCGCTGGACTGTGGGAGATAATCCAGAGTTACATCATTTGCTGGCACAAGATAGCCTCAACGATGATGAAAAAGAACAGGTACTAAAAGCACTCGATGGCTATTTTAACCAACTGCAACAAACAGCAGGCTATCAGTCACGGGATCTGATTGTTCTCCATCCGAGAGTTCCCAACCTCGATGAACTCATGGTAAAGTTTGACCAAATCCACACCCATGCTGATGATGAGGTACGCTACGTCATTGATGGAGAAGCCATTTTTGGCTTTGTGCGTCCCGATGGTAGCCAGGTAGAATTAACAGTCCAAAAACAAGAGTATATCAACGTACCAGCCGGAACCGAACATTGGTTTCATCTCACCCCAGTACGGCGAATTAAAGCGGTACGCTATTTTATCAGCACTGAAGGTTGGGTTCCTCAGTATACAAATAAACAAATTCGCCTTCATCGCGCAGTAGCTTGAAAAATGCCGAAAAATGAAGAACTGGCAGGACAAAAAGTGAAGCGGATTATTTTTTGCGACTTTGACGGTACCATCACAGTTGAGGAAACCTTTGTTGCAGTTCTGAAAAAGTTTGCTCCGGAACTGTCTGCAAAATTGATACCAGAAATGTACGCGCAACGGCTCACACTCCGGGAAGGTGTTCGAGAAATCCTGCAATCAATTCCATCTTCCAGCTATGCCGAAATTCTAGAATTTACTCGACTCCAACCGACGCGCCCAGGATTTTTAGAATTGCTGGATTTTCTCGACTTTCAAGGAGTACCCCTAGTGGTGGTTTCTGGGGGACTGCGAGGAATGGTAGAAATTGTTTTGGGTGGGACGCAACAGCGAGTTCGTGCTATCCACGCCGTTGATGTGGATACCAGCGGTACTCTGTTAAAAGTCCACTCCGATTATGAGGGAGAAACAGAACTGGTGGCGAAGGTACAGGTAATGGCAGAGTATCCCGCTGATGACAAAATTGCCATTGGTGACTCGCTGACTGATTTGAATATGGGGCTGGAGGCATCTTTAGTATTTGCTCGCGATCGCCTAGCAGAGTATCTTAAAGAACACCAAAAACCGTATATTCCCTGGAATAATTTCTCACAGATCCGCGATTATTTAGGGAAATTATGGAAGTCAAAATGACACAGCAAACCCTAGCTGACCCTCGTCTTGAGTTAATCGCTACAGCCCGTCAGTTTTATCGACAAGGTTGGATGGTGGGAACTGCCGGCAATCTCTCAGTGCTTTTACCTGATGGTAGCTTCTGGATTACAGCCAGTGGCCGTTCTAAGGGAGAATTATCACTCAGTGACTTTGTGCGTATTTATCCAGATGGTAAGGGCGATTCCTCAAATAATTTAAAACCCTCCGCCGAAACCGCCATTCACCAGGTACTTTATACCTTATTTCCCGAAGCAAAAGCTTGCTATCACGTCCACTCAGTAGAGGCAAATTTGGTTTCTCGCTTTGTCACTGGAGACTCTTTACCCTTACCACCTCTGGAAATGCTCAAAGGTTTGGGACTTTACCAAGAAAATCCCAATTGTCTAATTTCCATCTTCACCAACCATTTACAGGTTTCCCAAATTGCCGCTGACATCAAAAAACGCTTCACAATTACCCCACCCCAAGTACCAGCTTTACTCATCCGCGACCACGGCGTTACTGTTTGGGCATCTTCTCCTGAGTCTGCCCGTAATTACATTGAGTTGGTAGAATACATTTTTCGGTACGTGGTAGCTGCGCGGAGAGTGGGGGGTACTGCTGATTTCATCTATGAAGATTGTGCGCGATCTCAAAATCCTTGTAGAGACTAGCAATTGCAATGTCTCTAAATGTGGATTCATTAGACCTCTTGCAATCAATTGCTTTTTGCACTTTTGTGGGGAAAGGGAAAAGGTTAAAGGTTAAAGGGGAAAGGGAAAATACAAAACCTTTCCCCTTTTCCCGACTTCTGCAAGAAGTCTATTTACTGCATTTATTAATCAGGTGTGTTAAGGCATCGATTAGGCGATCGCTTTCCATTGGTAAAATATCTTTGCCGTGCATAATTTCTTGAGCGATGGTTAAATGCACAATTGACCCCATCAATACCCATACCATTGCCTCAGGATCGGGAATATCGAGTTCTGAGCGAGAAGCCAAATATTTACTGATAATCTCACTTGCAGGTTTAGCAATGCAACGGAAGAGAATCTGAGCTAAATCAGGAAAACGAGCGGATTCCCCAATTATGACACGCTGAAATGCCTGAAATTCCTTGTCTTCGAGCATTTGTGTCAATACTTTAGCTAATAACTGCCGTAGTACAATATTGGGTTCTCCTTCTAAAGATTGTGCGCCAAAAATTGACTCATATCTTTTTATTGCTAACTGCTCTATCAAGGCTTTAAAAAGCGTTTCTTTATCTTGAAAATGGCTGTAAATTGTTGCTTTGGAAACGCCTGCTGCTATCGCTACTCTATCCATACTTGCGCCAGTGTAGCCATGCGCTAAAAACTCTTGCTTTGACCCTTGTAAAATTTTATCGATTTTCTCGCTTCCATTTTCTCGCTCAATTTCACTAGCTTTTGTACGTGCCATTTATAATTATCCTGTAGTGTTAATTAATACTCAAAAAATAACTTGAATTAAGAATATTCTTTTTTTGCAAATAAAATTTATAGTTCAAACAATTTGGCAACTTTATGAAGGATTAAATAAGTAAAAGCCAGTTTTTATCAGGGTTTTAAACTTTTGTATTTTACATTTAATTATGTCTAGCTACTTAAAACAAACTAGAACGGCGTAAATATTCGTTGGTAGATCTAACTGGAAAAAAGAGGTAGGAAGCATGACTGAGCAAGGTTTTAGTTGAGTTTATTTTTCTTTACTTAGTTTGGTTTTATTATGCCAACTTCCTAAATATTTTTTATAGAGCTTTTAGTTTAGGGCAAATCAATAGAAATTTAGATCCGTAACATTGACTAAACTATACGGTTTAGTTTAGTATTCTATAACTAGACGGTTTAGTTTTTTTGACCGCTGGTAAGAGGGGGCGGTATGGAGCCAAATTTACAGGTAGAGGAATCACGGTCTTCCCAGAATATTTTTCGCTTGCCTGTGCTATTAGCGATAATTGCATCTTTAATTACCTTTGGAATAAGCATTTATATGGTGCAGAAGTCTCAAAGCACCGCAAATAAAAAGGAAGAAACACCAGCAGCCACACAACCAATAGTAAAAACAGTTACAGCTTTAGGGCGGATAGCACCAAAGGGAGAGGTAATCAAGCTGTCTGCACCTAGTTCTAATCAAGGCAATCGTGTTGAAAAACTGTTGGTTAACGAGGGCGATAGGGTAAGATTTGGGCAAGTAGTTGCAATTATGGATAGTCGCGATCGCTTACAAGCAACTTTGCGCGAAGCACAAAAACAAGTCGTAGTAGCGAGATACCGTCTAGCTCAAGTCAAAGCAGGAGCAAAACAGGGAGAAATCGGGGCACGGGAAGCTGGTGTTAGCCGTCTGCAAGCGGAATTAGAAGGAAATATTAGAACTCAGCAAGCCACAATTAATCGCCTAGAAGCCGAACTAAAAGGGCGAAAGCAGCAGTTACAAGCAACAGTAACTCGTTTAGCAGCCGAACAAAGTAATGCTCAAGCTGATGCCCAACGCTACGAAGCTTTATACAAACAAAGTGCAATTTCCAGTCAAGAATTTGATAGGAGACGCTTGAGTGCAGCAACCACCACTCAGCAGTTAATAGAAAGCCAAGCCACCCAAGCAACAACCATCGCTACCCTAGAACAGGAAATTAAAGAAGCAAAAGCCAACCGAGACAGAACTATCGCTACCCTAGAACAGGAAATTAACGAAGCAAAAGCCACCCTCAACCAGACAGCTGAAGTCCGTCCCACAGATGTAGCCATCGCCCAAGCAGAAGTAGAAAGCGCTCAAGCCACAGTCGATAAAATTAAAGTACAGCTGGCGGAAGCATACGTTCGAGTTCCTGAATCCGGTCAAATTTTAAATATTAATACGCGATCGGGAGAAACAGTTAGTAATGAAGGAATTGTAGATTTCGGTCAAACTGACCAAATGTATGTAGTAGCAGAAGTCTACGAAAGTGATATCCACAAAGTGCAGCCAGGGCAGCAGGTACGGGTAACCAGCGATTCTATTCCCAATGAATTATTAGGCAAAGTAGATTGGGTTGGAATGCAGATAAAGCGGCAAAACATCATCAACGCCGATCCTTCTAGCAATATCGATTCCAGAGTAGTGGAAGTCCACGTGCAACTCAATCGAATATCCAGCATTAAAGCTTCTAGCTTCACAAATCTGCAAGTCAAGGCGGTAATTGAATTGTGAAATTACTCATTAGTCATTAGTCATTGGTCATTGGTCATTAGTCATTGGGCATTGGGCATTGGGCATTGGGCATTGGGAGTAAACAGTGAGGAGTTATTCCCCTTGTCCCCCCTGCCTCCCCTGCCTCCCCTGCCTCCCCTGCCCCTCTGCCCCCCTGCCCCTCTGCCCCCCTGCCTCCCCTGCCTCCCCTGCCTCCCCTGCCTCCCCTGCCCCTCTGCCCCTCTGCCCCTCTGCCCCCCTGCCCCCTCCCCAATTCGTAATTATGGGATTGATTAAACAACTGCGTCGGCGAACACCTCTAGGATGGTTGCAACTGAGTCACGAGAAAGGGCGTTTTTTAGTAGCATTATCAGGCATTGCTTTTGCTGATGTTCTGATGTTCATGCAGCTAGGGTTTCAGAATGCTCTGTTTGACAGTAACACTAGGTTACATGGCAGTATGCAGGGAGACATTATGTTAGTCAGTCCCCAGGCACGTAACCTAGCTAATATGTCTACCTTTCCGCGGCGGCGGCTGTACCAAGCAATGGATATACCTGGGGTAAAGTCAGCAGAAGCAATGTATATCAGCTTTATCGATTGGAAGAATCCCCAAACACGCCAGGATACAGCAGTGCTAGTTATAGGGTTCAATCCCGATCGCCAAATGCTTGACTTGCCAGAAGTTAACCGCAACTTAGAGGCAATTAAGCTACCGGATACTGTGTTGTTCGACAGTGCTTCTAGGGGAGATTATACACAGGCGATCGCCCAAATTGAACGAGGTAAACCAGTTACAACCGAAATAGAACGGCGAACAATTACTATTGGTGGCTTATTCAAAGTCGGGGCTTCTTTTATCGCTGACGGTAGTCTGATCGCTAGCGATCAGAATTTTTTGCGACTATTTCCCAGACAACAGGCAAGCAGTGTCAGTTTAGGCTTGATTCAATTACAACCAGGCTATGAACCAGAACAAGTTGCAAAAAACTTAAAATCATACTTAGGCAATGATGTTAAAGTCCTTACCAAAGAGGAATTTATTGCCTTTGAGAAAGACTATTGGCAACAAAACACTCCCATCGGTTTTATTTTTAGCTTGGGTGCAATGATGGGGTTTCTGGTAGGGGTAATTATCGTTTATCAAGTCCTGTCTACTGATGTAAACGCCCATGTAAAGGAATATGCCACATTCAAAGCAATGGGATATCGCAATTTTTATTTACTGGGTGTGGTGTTTGAAGAAGCAGTAATTCTGGCAGTACTAGGCTTTATCCCAGGTGCCATTATCCCCTTGGGACTTTATCACCTAACTCGAAATGCCACAAATTTACCTGTATATATGACCTTAGCGCGAGCCTTAACGGTATTAGTGCTGACTATGATTATGTGTATCATTTCCGGTGCGATCGCCACTCGTAAACTACAGTCTGCTGACCCCGCAGATATGTTTTAAAAAATGGGCATTGGGTATTGGGCATTGAGGTAGAGAAGTGGAGTTCAGAGGTTCATTAACGGAGTTCAAAGGCTCATTAATGGAGTTCAAAGGCTCATTAATGGAGTTCAGAGGTTCATTAACGGAGTTCAAATACTCATTAATGGAGTTCAAATACTCATTAACGGAGTTCAGAGGTTCATTAACGGAGTTCAAATACTCATTAATGGAGTTCAAATACTCATTAATGGAGTTCAAATACTCATTAATGGAGTTCAAAGGCTCATTAATGCAGTTCAAAGGCTCATTAGACCTTTTGCATAAATCGAAAATAAGAACCCCACCCCGCCAAAGCTACGCTTTGTCTCCCCTCCCCTTAGCAAGGGGAGGGGTTGGGGGTGGGGTGTTAGGGACTTTTGCAACAGGTCTATTCACTATTCCCAATGCCCAATGCCCCATGCCCCATGCCCTATGCCCAATCTAAAATCTAAAATCTAAAATCCTTATGCTTCCTGTGATTTGTGTTAAAAATCTCGACCACTACTTTGGTCGCGGTCAACTTCGCAAACAAGTTCTGTTTGATATCAACTTAGAAATTAATGCTGGTGAAATTATTATTATGACAGGGCCATCTGGTTCTGGTAAAACTACATTGCTGACGTTGGTAGGTGGGTTGCGTTCTGCTCAATCTGGTAGTTTGCAGGTTTTAGGACAAGAACTTTGTGGTGCTAAGGCAACACAACTCACTAAAGCGCGACGCAGTAACGGTTATATTTTTCAAGCGCACAATCTCCACGGTAGTCTCACCGTACTCCAGAACGTGAAAATGGGCTTGGAAGTACACAAGGATATTTCGCCCTCAGAAATGAAAGCTCGGTCAGCCCAAATGTTAGAGGAGGTAGGATTAGAACATCGCCTCAATTATTATCCTGATGACTTATCAGGGGGACAAAAACAAAGAGTTGCGATCGCCCGTGCTTTGGTCAGTCGTCCTAAAATTGTCTTAGCAGACGAACCCACCGCCGCCCTTGATAGTAAATCGGGACGAGATGTAGTTAACCTCATGCAAAAATTGGCAAAAGAACAAGGTTCTACAATTCTTTTAGTTACTCATGACAACCGGATTTTAGATATTGGCGATCGCATTGTCCACATGGAAGATGGCAAACTAGTAAGCGATCGTGCTGTTGTGCCACTAACTTAAATAGTCATCATCAACTGAGTACACCAGAACGGATGAAAATATTCTTTTTTCAATCCCCAATCCCCAATGACTAACCAAACTATTCGCGTTGTTGCTCGTGTTATTGCTTTGCCTAACAAGGTAGAAGAACTTAAAGCTGTATTGTTAGAACTTATCGAACCAACCAGACAGGAACCAGATGCAATCAAGTATGAACTTTTGCAAAATCAGTATGACCCAACAGACTTTACTTTTGTGGAAGAGTGGACTTCTAGCGAAGCCTTGAATACTCATATGGACTCACCCCATTTCCAAGCAGCAGCAGCTAAAATCCAAGGTTTGGTAGCTAGTACACCAGATATCCGCCGTTACCATCTTTTGGCATAGGGCAAGAACTAAATCAACGTGAATTATAAAGACCTCACCCACCCAGCCTCCGTCTCCTTGAAGGAGAGGGAGGAGTAACGAAAAATTAGGCTTTTTACTCCCCTCTCCTTGAAGGAGAGGGGTTGGGGGTGAGGTCAAAATCCTTATACGTCGAATTCACGTTAAACCAATCGCCAAGAAACTTTTAAGTCTATTGCCTATTTCAGCCAAATTTTCAGATTGAAGCGATCGCTCCAGAATCAAGGCAACATTCTGAAGTATCTTGATCCTGAGGCCTTAGTCGAAAATTGAAAGCTGCAACATGTATGTGCCAATTGCTTGGAATGAATTGCAATGTCCCAACGGATATTTGCTTTTCTTTTGAAGGTTTTTCTGCGCGGGGAGGAAAAACAGATCATCATAGCGATGGTTGGGGTATTGCTTTCTTTGAAGGAAAGGGATGTCGGATGTTTTTAGATGCCCAACCTTCTGTTGTTTCTCCAGTCGCGGAGTTCGTGCGGAGTTATCCCATCCACTCAACCCATGTCATCGCCCATATCCGCAAAGCTACTCAGGGCGAAGTTGCCTTACATAACTGCCATCCATTCCGCAGAGAATTGTGGGGTAAGTATTGGGTATTTGCCCATAACGGTAATTTACCAGATTTTCAGCCAGAAAATATGGGTTTTTATCAAGCTGTAGGTGATACCGATAGCGAAAAAGCATTCTGTATGATGTTAGAAACATTACGAGAACGCTTTCCTGAAGGTGAGCCTTCCATTAAGGAACTCTATTGTGTGCTGGAAGAAATTACTGCTGTTATTGCCAATGTAGGTATCTTTAACTACTTACTATCAGATGGAGAACACTTTTTTGCTTATTGCTCAACCAAACTCAGCTATATTGTACGCCAAGCGCCCTTTGCTGCCGCCCATTTGATTGACCAAGATATGACTGTTGATTTTCGGGAAGTGACAACCGAACGCGATCGCGTCGCCGTCATCGCTACCACTCCCCTGACTGACAACGAAGTTTGGACACAAATCCAACCCGGAGAATTGCTAGTATTTCACGACGGATTACCCTTGAAATATGCTTCCAGTTAATAATTGGTCTAGGTTGGGTAAATAAATAACAAGTAGAAGGCAGAAGGGAAAAGCCAGTTTTTATCGGGTTTTTAACTTTTGTATTTTACATTTAATTATGTCTATTTACTTATTACTCAACAAATACTTCGTAGTTTCATAGCAGGCAACAGAGAATAGGCAAATAGGCAAATGAAGTACACGGGTAGGGGCACAACATGTTGTGCCCCTACGATTAAAGCTACAGATAATTGTCAGGGCGTACCGCTCAAGCGGAACCCGCAGAGTACGGACGTTCGCCCCTACTCGCGTACTTCATTTACCTGAAAACGCTGTATAACAATACTTTTACAGACACTGTTATATTGCTGTAATTCACCTATTAAAAACCGCCACAATTTACCAATTTTTCAGAATATACCCAACTTAGTTGTTACCAATCTTTTCACAATAAATACCGTTTTTATTGGTATAAAAAATAAATTTACACTGGATTTTAGCTGTATTAATATAGTGAAAATCAAGGCTTTAATTTTTATAGCTAAAAATATCTATTGCCAATTATAAGCACTTGCTAAAAATGTATTGGTAACAACAAAAAATATTTTTATGTATGGCATCCAATTAATATTGCTCATAGCAATTTTCTTTGTAACAAGTGTCATCAGCGTGATTACAGGAAGCACTTCTTTAATCACCGTCCCTGTAATGTTGCAATTTAGTATTGAACCGCGTACTGCTCTTGCCACTAATATGCTGGCATTAACCTTTATGAGTGTTGGTGGTACGTTGCCTTTTATTGGGAAAAAATTACTTGACTATAATCGGTTGCGAATAATCATTTTTTTAACGATTTTAGGTTCAATTATTGGTGCATTACTCGTTTTAGCTATACCTTCAAAATCGATGCCTATAATTATCTCTATTTTGATGATTATAGTGGCTGTATTTTCAATCGTAAATCGTCATGCTGGAATCATTTTGGCAATAAAAAAGCCATCACCAATAGTAGAAATTGGTGGATATATAGCAACCTTTGTACTTGGTGTTTATGGCGGTTTTTTTAGTGGTGGCTATGTCACAATGCTCACAGCAGCTTATGTCAGCCTATTTCGGATGACATTTGTACAAGCAGTAGCAAATACAAAGTTGATTAATATTTTTTCTTCGCTAATTGCCACTATGATTTTCTTAACACAAGGAATAGTGGATTATAAGCTTGGTATTATTCTGAGTATTACTATGTTTATTGGCGGAATAGTGGGTTCCCAGGTTGCCCTCAAACTCAACAATATCTGGTTAAGGCGTATATTTATCACCACAGTAATTGCTCTTGGAATCAAGACCTTATTTGATTTTTCTGCGCTACGTTAACAAAAAGCGATCGCCCATAATTCTCAACTAGTAATTTGAGTTGAACTGCTACTAACTAAACGTGCTTGTTGTTTTGCCAGCACTTGTTCGCGTAATGAGAGCAATTTTCTATCTTTAATGCCTTCTGTAACCAACCCATCGACAGTTCTCATCAGATAATCAGCGCAGGAACCTAATTTTCCAGACGCAGTGGCAATACTATTAATAGTGGTTTTTAATGGTATGCGATGAGCGTACCTGGGATGTTGACGATTGGCAACAAAAGCGATCGCTTTGAATTCCTGCGTACCATCAAACACCCTTACCCAACGAGCAAGATAAACACCAGCCACCATTTCCCGTCGCCAAATCAACAATAATTCCTTTGGGACATCGGCAGCAGCAATTCGATAAATCACACCACGACAACTACCCCCGCGATCGAGTCCTAAGAGTAATCCGGGATTCTCTGGAGTTCCCAAACCGAGAATCATCCAGGTACAGAAACGGCGATGCCAACCATAAATTATTCCAGCACGGCGCTCAACATATTTGATTAAGGGATTCCAAATCAGCGAACCGTAGGCAAATATCCAAATATCAGAATTTGCTGGTTGCTGTTGTAGTGTTTGATGGAGCGATCGCTGTAACTCATCTTCGCTCAGGGTAGTAAGCTTGATTCCAGAGTGTGATGCTTCTAATAGTCTCGTTTGTTCGTTTCCAGCTTCGAGATCGCTACGACTCAGTGACATCTTGAACCCTCGTAATTTGGCGAAGTATTGCCTTACAAATTAGTTATTTACTAGCAAATTGCTTGATGAGTTGTTGGTTTATTGCGATCGCAATTTGATATTTGAAACTCAAACTATTTCTAATTCTTCGCAGAACTGATAAAATCACCATATTTTCGATAGAGAATATGAGGTTTTTGTGTATTTGTAACCAAATCGCTGCAAAAACCTAGTAATATACTACAGTATATAACTGTATTCCCATCTAGTAAGTGTAGATTTAGCGGAGGCAATAGGATGAGTTTGTGGCAGCGCCCACTAAAAATATTACAAGCGATCGCTGAACATAATCGGTTCAGACTGAATTCGCTCAAAGGTTTTGTATCGCTCTTTTTGGTAGGAGCATTAATGAGTGTGGCGCTTGCCGCCTGCTCCGGTGGAAATGAGAGCAGCTCTTCCACAGAAACCCCTAGTGCTAGTCCTGTGGCTGCAAGTAAAAGTAATGTTGAGCTAACCCTCGTTTCCTTTGCAGTTACCAAAGCTGCTCACGAAGCCATCATTCCTAAATTTGTACAACAGTGGAAGAAAGACCATAACCAAACTGTCACCTTCAAACAAAGCTATGGCGGCTCTGGTTCTCAAACTCGCGCCGTCATCGATGGTTTGGAAGCAGATGTTGTCCACTTAGCACTAGCAGGAGACACCACCAAGATTGAAAAGGCTGGATTGATTCAGCCAGGATGGGAAAAAGAAGTCCCCAATAATGCGATCGTCTCGAAATCTGTGGCGGCGCTAATAACTCGCCCTGGCAATCCTAAAGGCATCAAAACTTGGGCAGATTTGGCGAAAGGAGATACAAAACTGATTACCGCTGACCCGAAAACCTCAGGTATTGCTAAGTGGAATTTCTTGGCACTGTGGAACTCCGTGATTAAAACTGGTGGAGATGATGCTAAGGCTACTGAATTTGTCACCAAAGTTTACAATAACGTGCCAATCCTAACTAAAGATGCACGGGAAGCTACAGACACATTTGCCAAGCAGGGTCAAGGAGATGCCTTAATTAACTACGAAAACGAAGTTATTTTGGCACAACAAAAAGGTGAGAAAGTTGATTATGTCGTTCCCGACGTAAATATATCCATCGACAATCCCATCGCTGTAGTAGATAAAAACGTCGATAAGCACGGTACGCGGGAAGTTGCTGAAGGTTTTGTGAAATACCTCTATACTCCAGAAGCACAACAAGAGTTTGTTAAATTAGGATTCAGACCTGTGGATGAAACTTTAGCTCAAACTAAAGAAGTCACAGATAAGTTTCCCAAGGTGAAAACTCTGGGTACAGTTCAGGACTTTGGTGGTTGGGAAGAAATTGATAAAAAATTCTTCGCAGATGGGGGTGTGTTTGATAAGATACAAGCCCAAAAGAAAAGATAATTAATAAAGAAGAATTCAGAATTCAGAATGGGCTACGCCCCACTGCGGTAAGAGAATTCGGAATTAAAGAATTAGAAATTGTAAATCACAAAATTTTCAATTAAGCGCGAGTGTTTCATATCAAGCTTGTCTAATCACTTTTCATTAAAATCTCTCCGCGCTAGTGTGTGTGAAGCTTTCCTACTGAATTCTGACTCCTGAATTCTGACTCCTGAATTCTTTTTAAATTTTGCATTTTTGACTATGACGACTGTATCTCCTTCTGTAGAAGTCGAACGTAAAACATCATTTTGGAAGACATTACAGCGAGTTCCGTGGACTTGGCGAATCACCATTGCATACCTGGCTGTGATGTTGTTTATGCCCATAGTTGCTATGTTTCTCAAAGCAAGTACCGAACCTCCAGCAAGGTTTTGGGCGATCGCAACTAGCGATATTGCTTTAGCAACATATAATGTAACCTTTGTTACTTCAATATTTGCTGCCCTGCTCAATGGTGTGTTTGGTACCTTGATTGCTTGGGTTTTAGTCCGCTACGACTTCCCCTTGAAACGCTTGATTGATGCCACAGTAGATTTACCGTTTGCATTGCCAACTTCGGTAGCAGGTTTAACACTCGCAACAGTTTATAGCGATAACGGCTGGATAGGTTCTCTGCTATCACCTTTAGGAATTAAAGTATCTTTTACTCGCACAGGGGTAGCGGTGGCAATGATTTTTATCTCATTGCCTTTTGTCGTCAGAACCGTGCAACCTGTACTTCAAGAAATGGAACATGAAATTGAAGAAGCCGCCTGGTGTCTGGGTGCTTCTCAATGGCAAACCTTTTGGAAAGTGATTTTGCCACCATTATTTCCGACAATTTTGACAGGTATTGCCTTGGGTTTTTCCCGTGCAGTTGGAGAATATGGTTCAACAGTGATTATTTCTTCTAATACACCATTCCAAGACTTAATTGCACCCGTGTTGATTTTCCAAAGATTAGAGCAATATGACTATTCTGGTGCAACAGTAATTGGCATAGTTCTACTATCAATTTCATTAATATTGCTATTGGCAATTAATTTCTTACAAGCATGGGCAAGGCGATATGACAGTAGATAAGCCAAGTTTTCACTCATCTGCATCTGACGATACAGATATACCCAAGCCGAAAGAGCAGAACAAGTGGGTGCCAATAGTTTTAATTGGTATAGCGATCGCTTATTTAAGCTTAGTTCAATATCTCCCTGCAATTAACGTATTTTACCAAGCCTTCAGCAAAGGAGTCGGGCCGTTTTTATCTAACCTGACACGACCAGCCTTTCTCCATGCAGCTTGGTTGACACTATTATTAGCTGCCATCGCTCTCCCATTAAATACAGTATTTGGTTTGTGTGCGGCTTGGGCGATCGCTCGTCATAAATTTCCCGGACGCGCCATAGTTTTGAGCATCATTGACCTGCCCTTTTCCATCTCCCCCGTAGTCGCAGGATTGATGATTGTCCTACTTTACGGACGCAATGGCTGGTTTGGCCCTTGGCTGCAAGCACACGATATCAAAATTATCTTTGCCTTTCCAGGTATGGTGCTGGCTACAGCCTTCGTCAGTATGCCCTTTGTGGCCCGGGAAGTAATTCCGGTTTTAGAAGAATTTGGCAAAGATCAAGAAGAAGCAGCCAGAACATTAGGTGCTAAAGATTGGCAAATATTTTGGCGTGTCACCTTACCCAGCATCCGTTGGGGCTTACTCTACGGTTTAATTTTGACCAATGCCAGAGCAATGGGTGAATTCGGCGCAGTTTCAGTGGTATCAGGCAACATTGCCGACCAAACCCAGAGTTTGCCACTGTTTGTGGAAGACGCTTACAAACAATATGAAACCGAAGCTGCCTTTTCTGCCGCTGTACTGTTAGCCTTACTAGCAGTAGTCACCTTAGTGCTGAAAGAGATTTTAGAACGCAAAACCCGCATTAAAGATGTTGAATAAGGTGGGTATGGGGCATGGGGCAAAGGGGAAGGGGGAAAGAGGAAAGGAAAGATCTCTCTTTTCCCTTTAACCTTTACCCTTTACCCTTTTCCCTTTACCCTTTTCCTTTAGCGAAGCCACCTCCCCACTCTCCTCTATGACTAGTGACAATACAACTACCAATAAACGCATTCGACTCAGAATTTCTAAGGACTATCATCAGGAACCTGTGATTTCTCGCTTGGTGTCTGATTACAATCTGACTGTGAATATTACAGCAGCGATTTTGGGAGCCAATGCTGTCGGCGATGGTTGGTTTGACCTCGAACTCAAAGGAACAGAGGCACAAATTCAAAGTGGATTAGCTTATCTCCATGATTTGGAATTAGAAGTTTGGGACGAGACGAAAACAAGTGATTGGTAAAGTTGTTTGACTGCGATCGCTCGGTCAAAATTATATCGAAAAAAGAGCGATCGCTTCTTCAATTACTAGGTTCTGGTGCAGTGAGATTCAAAATATTAACCAGCAGTTCAAAAATTGTTTGCTTGAAGGTCGATACCATCTGACTCCAGCTGGCAATTACACTCGAATCAAATTCCGAACATGTCGATTTTGTGCAAAACATTCTGCTAGGATTTGTCGATCGACAGCTTCGTAGATAAATTTCAGAATATTCTGTAAAAAATCTGTCTTTTAGCAGATACTTAATATATTAAAAAACTGTATGTCATCTTTAGCAATAACTGACTGATATCGGTAAATGTGTGTTGCTAATGTGAAGCTTAAGCAAAAATAAATAAATTTTTACTAAAAATAATATGTGTAGTCAGAGCTAATCTGACTACAAAAGCGCGGAAATAGCGACACAGTGACAGGCTTGTTAGTTACGCGATCGCATCTGGGTTTTCCTTGCAACTGACGATCGCAAAAATAAACTGGGAATACTGAAATAAGGCATTTTAAGATTCCCTACAGTTTATGACAACAAACGATTATAAAGCTTTAAACATCCAAAATGTAGAAGAGTGTCAAAAACAGCTACAGTTAACGGTTCAGTATCAAAAAATTTTGGGGAGAATCCTAGCGAAAATTCGGGCATCTATAAACTTAGAATCTTTATGTTCGACTTCATGCCAAGATATTTGCCGACAATTGAAGATTGAGCGAGTAGCAATCTATCGATTTAATGCAGACTGGAGTGGTAGTTTTATCAATAGTTTTGGCTTTGCAGAACCACGCTGGGATACACTCAATCCTTTTGGACAGGATTTGGTGTGGGAAGATTCGTATTTGCAAGAAACTCAAGGAGGACGATATCGCAAAAATGAGCCGTTTGCTGTAGCTGACATTTACGATGCCGGACACGCTCGTTGTCATATTGAGGTATTAGAACAGTTTCAAATTCGAGCATATGCGATCGCGCCTATTTTCATTGGTGCAAAACTTTGGGGTTTACTAGCAGGCTATCAACATTCCACACCCCGACAATGGCATCCTGACGAAGTAGAGTTTTTAGCTCAAGCCGCCAGCCACCTCGGCGTAGCCATGCAGCAGGCAGAAATCTTAGAACAAAGCAAACAACGCACAGCAGAATTGCAAGATGCAATTGCGCGGCAACGTGCTTTGACAGAAGTTGTGGGAAATATTCGCTCCTCTGTAAACACCAAAATTATTCTGGATACTGCCTGTCAGGAACTCTGCAAACTCCTGAAGTTAGAACGAGCAGCAGTTTATCGTTTCAATGAAGACTGGAGTGGTGAATTTGTCAGCCAATTTGGTATGGTTGAGGCGCAGTGGGATAGAACCCATCCATTTGGCAAAAATCTCGTTTGGCAAGATACCCACCTGCAAGATACCAAAGGTGGGCGCTACCGCAATAACGAAAGTTTTGCTGTTAACGACATTTATCAGGCTGGACATTCACGGTGTCATATAGATATTTTGGAGCAATTTAAAATTCGGGCTTATGCCTTAGCACCCATCTTTATCGGGCCAAAACTGTGGGGACTCATAGCAGCGTATCAACACTCAGGGGTGCGTCAATGGGCAAATTATGAAGTCGAGTTCCTGGGACAGGTGGGGGCACAACTGGGAGTGGCGATTCAGCAAGCCGAAAATTTAACGCAGTCGAAACAACAGGCCACAGCTTTAGAAAATGCGATCGCTCGACAACGCGCACTCACGGAAGTCGTCGGCAAAATTCGCTCCTCTTTAGACATTGATTTAATTCTGAAAACTACTTGTCAGGAAGTTTGTAAACTGCTGAGAGTTGAGCGAGTCGGCGTTTATCGCTTTAATGAAGATTGGAGTGGCGAATTTGTCGGTCATTTCGGTATGGTAGAGGCACAGTGGGACAGCATCAATTTATTTGGCAAAAATCTAGTTTGGGAGGATACTTACCTCCAAGAAACCAAAGGCGGACGCTACCGCAATAACGAAAGTTTTGCGGTGGACGACATCTACCAAGCTGGACACTCGCGCTGTCACCTAGATGTTTTAGAGCAGTTCAAGATTCGTGCCTATGCCTTGACTCCAATTTTTGTCGGGCGAAATCTGTGGGGATTGCTGGCTGCCTATCAACATTCTGCACCGCGTCAGTGGGGTAGTGTAGAGGTGGAATTTTTAGCACAAGTAGCCAGCCAACTCGGAGTAGCGATGCAAAGTTCCGAGATGGTGACCCAAATCCAAACTCGCGCTGACGAACTGCACAAATCAGCCGAACAACGACGGATTTTATTCGATTTAGTTGTCAAAATTCGGGAATCTTTGGATTTAGAGACAATCTTTAAGACTACAGTACAGGAAGTGCGGCGATCGCTCAAAGCAGATCGAGTCGGCATCTTCCGCTTTGAACCTGATGTGGGCTTTTGCAGCGGTGAATTTATCGCTGAAGATGTGCTTCCCAAGTTTGATTCCGCCCTCGCCGTGAAGGTGCAAGACTATTGCTTTGGCGACCAATATGCACCGCACTATCGTCAAGGACAAGTGCAAGTGATTTCTGATGTCAACAGCGTTGGCTCGAAAGTGCCTCACCTTGATGTCATTGAGCGATTCCAAGTCAAAGCACAGATTATTGTCCCACTAATGGAAGGCGATGAACTATGGGGATTGTTATGCATTCACCAATGCACACATGCACGCGATTGGGAAGAAGCTGAATTAGAATTTGTTACCCAAGTGGCAGCTCAACTGAGTGTAGCACTACGTCAAGCCAAGTTGTTCCAACAATCAAGTTTGCTCGGTCAAACCCGTGAAGAAGCAAATCAACTCGCCCAAGCACTAAATGAACTGCGTACTGCCCAACTGCAAATTATTCACACTGAAAAAATGGCCAGCTTGGGGCAACTAGTGGCGGGTGTAGCCCATGAAATTAATAACCCAGTTAATTTCATCCACGGTAACTTAGAACACGCCCACCAATACACCCAAGATTTGTTGCGTTGTGTCCAGCTTTATCAAAAAAATTATCCCAACGCTACACAAGAGATCCAAGAGTTTTTAAAGAAAGCGGAAATCGAATTTTTATTCGACGACTTACCTAAATTATTCCAATCCATGAAGGTCGGGACTGAACGCATTCGTGAAATTGTCAGTTCGCTGCGGAACTTCTCTCGCTTAGATGAAGCTGATTTCAAATCAGCAAATATTCACGAAGGCATCGATAGCACGTTAATGATTTTGCAAAACCGCTTGAAGTCGTCAATTGATGGCTCTACCATTCATGTGACCAAAGACTATGATACTTTACCTCCAATAGAATGCTATCCCGGTCAGTTGAATCAGGTATTTATGAATTTGCTGTCTAATGCCATTGATGCTTTAGAAGAACGAAATGCCCAAGCAACTTCCGAAGCTTTAGCAGCAAACCCCAGCGAAATCCGAATTTCTACCTCACTAATCGATAAAGACTGGATTGCCATTCGCATTGCCGACAACGGACTTGGTATGGATGAAAAAATACTCTCTCGCTTATTCGATCCATTTTTTACAACCAAGGTTGTTGGTAAAGGCACAGGGCTAGGGCTTTCCATCAGCTACCAAATTGTCACAGAGAAACACAAAGGTAAGATTTACTGCCAATCTGAACCTTCCAAAGGCACAGAGTTTGTGGTTGAACTGCCAATTCGTCAGGCGAAAAGTTGAAAATTAGTGGTTGTTGACAGTTGACGGTTGACAGTTAACTGTCAGCCTTAAGAGGATGTTTGAAAAGTCCTTTTGTCCGTAGCAAAACGTTTTAGATCTCCCTAAATCTCTCTTAAAAAGAGGGACTTTGATTCTTGTTCCCCCCTTTTTAAGGGGAGCCAGCGCGGTCTTGGGGGTTTCCCCCATGAGCGACTGGCGTGGGTTAGGGAGGATCGATAAGTGCCTAAAATCACACCCAACCACTTTTCAAACAACCTCTAAGGGCAAGCAGTGCTGTGCCCCTACAACAAATGTAGTTTTTTAATTACTTATATTTGGTATTTCTTGTCAATGCGTAAGTCCTATAGTAGTTCATCGCATTAGTTATGAGGCTTATAGCTCCCCGACTTCTTAAAGAAGTCGGGGAGCTGAACACTCGCAACCCATCAGAATTAATGCGATCGCTCAGTAGCCAGTCATTTAATTTCGATTAAAAAACCTTAAAATTGCGTTTCAATCTTTGGAAACACTTAATTCTTATCAAGACACCATCATCACATATAAATTAATCTGTCAATTCTTTAGCGGACAATTACTTTACATAAATTGAGCATATTTTACGTAAATTTACTCATTGTTTTTTTCTGGACTTTATGAGACTCTCCTTTACATCACAATAAATACTATAAATCTATCGACTTACCGTATTTTGATCGAAGCTAAAAGGATGAAAATCATTGTAAGACTGAAATCACACTAATGGTATTATGTCTGCCACTAAATTTGTAAAACCTGCTTCAGTCCACAGTCGAATTCTCGTGCCTGGGCGGTATCATCGACAACCTGTCATTTCGCGGCTGGTGTCTCGTTATGATTTAACCGTCAATATCAAAGCTGCATCCTTGACATTAGATAGTCAAAGCGATGGCTGGTTTGATTTAGAACTTTCGGGAAATCCCCAAAAGCTGACAAATAGCCTATCTTACTTACAAGGATTGGGAGTAAATCTAGTACAACTAGCGATCGCCAACCAAATTCAAGCCACCGACAACTCCCTAGCCTTTCCAGATTCAGCTTACAAACTCAGCCCTAAAGACTCTGCATGGCTAACAGATCGATGGCAAGAACAATTTCAACAATGGATGTCTCTAGGTCAGACCAATCGATTGCGCTTGCAGCTGTGTGTGTTGAAAACCTACTACGAACAACCAGTGATTTCCAAGTTAGTTTCTCGTTATGGACTAACAGTCAATATCACCAGCGCTATACTTCAACCCGACAGCCAAGATGATGGCTGGTTTGATTTAGATTTATGGGGTAGAACAAAGCAACTCTACTCCAGCCTGAGTTATTTAGAAAAACTCGGACTACCGATTTGGTTGGATTTATCTAGCGTCTATGGCGATCGCTAAATTCAGAAGTCAGAATTAGCAAGTAACCTAAATTTCGTAGTACCAAATGTCTTCTTCTCGTAGGACAATTCGATGTAGGGAGAGGCGATCGATCAAGCCCTCTTGCTCAAATTGGCCAAGAACGCGAGTTATGGTTACACGAGTTGAGCCGAGCATTTCTGCAAGGTCTTCATGAGTTAGACGCATATCTATTAAACGCCCCTTCTCAACTTCCGAACCAAACTTTTTAGATAACCATGCTAATAGCTTGATGAGCATGGTATCCACCTTTTTATGGCTACGAATTACCATCAATTCTTGAGCCTGTTGGATATGGCTAAGTAGAGTTTGTGTGAGTTCAGTCCACTCCTCTACAGGTAAGACTGTCGCCCCTACTTTAGTTAAGCACTCCATCTGATAAGGTTCTAATTTTGACAAAGCTTTACCCACAACATCTCCAGGGCCCCACAATCCCAGAGCAACAGTTGTACCATCTTCCAGATAAGTAAAAGTCCTGACAAAACCTGTTTCAATCTTCCAAAGAGCGTTTGGATACTCTGGCAGAAATGAACGACGCGCAAAAACTTGCTTAGTATTATTACTTGGTAAGTTAGTAAGATTTGTGTATAAAGAAACCATAATGCATAATACTGTTTTTTGGTAAACTAACCGTAGTATATATATATCAGGTTATAAAAGCTTGTGCATATTGAAATTATTAATGTTTTTAGAGAGGGGCAAGGGGCGGGGGGCAGAGGGGCAGAGGGGTGGAAGAGAAAGAACTTGTACAAAAACTCTCCCCTGCTCCCCTGCTCCCCATCTCCCCATCTCCCCATGCCCCATTCCCTAAATTCCCGCACCATCGAGAAAATCTTCAATCATGCCGTCAGAATTATTGCACTTGGGTTTGTCGATTTGTTCGTCGCCAAGCTCATTTGGCAAGAGGCTCGGTCGATCTTCTAATTCGTCTAACTGTTTTTCTAGAGCTTTGACTCGTTCAAATAAAGCTCGGATGACTTCGGCTTCAACGTCCCGGACTTTATCATGATCTAGATTGCCAGATAAATTGTTATGACGAGTCACGCGCCCTGGAATCCCGACAACGGTGGTGTTGCTGGGTACATCTCGCAGCACTACTGAACCTGCTCCAATACGGACGCGATCGCCAATTTGAATATTTCCCAATACTTTGGCGCCGGCTCCCACAACCACATGAGAACCTAAAGTCGGATGGCGCTTGCCACTTTCTTTGCCAGTACCACCAAGGGTAACACCTTGATAAATCAAGGCATAGTCGCCGACGATCGCTGTCTCGCCAATCACTACTCCCATCCCGTGGTCAATAAACACTCCCTTGCCAATTAATGCCCCAGGATGGATTTCAACTCCAGTTAAAAACCTACTAATATGAGAAATAAATCGGGGTAGAAAGGGAATTCCAATTTTATACAGCCAGTGTGCTACTCGATGAAACAGTAGCGCCTGAAATCCTGGGTAACAGAACAATACTTCTATCCAGTTACGCGCTGCTGGATCTCGCTCAAAAATGGTTCGCAAATCAGTTAGTAGCATATTTTTTGAGTTTTCGTTTGATTTTTGGATTTCCCAAACTCAGATAATTCCCACTCAAAAATCTAGTATTCATGGGAATTTTCTTAAATGATAAACTACGGTAAGTCGATAGATTATAGTGTTTTTTAGGTCATAAGTGGGATGCTATCACATCCGACACTTGGAAAAAATAAATTTCGCCTAAAATGCGATAAATCCCCCAATTAACCGTAGTATATTGAGTACAGTCTTGAATAGCCAAAACTACTCTCTCCTCGATCTGTCTTCCAAAGTGGAATACGCGCTGCTGGCACTTTTAGAACTAGCAAGCCACCACGGGAAAAAAGTTCCTCTGACCATGAGTGAAATCGCCGCTAAACAACCCATACCTGAGCGCTATCTGGAACAAATTTTGACCAACCTCCGGCGTGCTGGTGTGGTGCAGAGTCAACGTGGCTCTAAAGGAGGTTTCATCTTAGTTCGCGAACCTTGGCAGATCACTCTGCTAGAAATTGTGACTTTGGTTGAAGGTGAGCGCAAAGAGAAAGATACCTCTGAATCTCCCACTCTGGAAAGGACTCTGGTTTATGAAATCTGGGAGCAAGCTAATGCCGGTGCAATTGAAGTTTTGGGTCGCTATACGCTCCAAGATTTGTGCCAGGAAAGGGAAATTCGCGCTCAGCAAAGTCCGATGTATTACATTTAGTCAGCGAATTTTAGATTTGAGATTTCAAATTTTTGATTGTTCATTCAAAACTTAAAATCTAGAAAGGTTCTTGAACAAGCTTGCTTTATTTGTGGAACAATTCTCTCATCCCAAATCTAGGATTCTTTACTCAAGCTCCTACCTAAAAAGAGCTAACTGGCAACGGACAGGTATGAAGTCCATCTAAAATCCTTTCATCGAAAATTGTTTGACAAAGGAGTGCTTATATGCGGATCGCAAGAGATATCACAGAATTAATCGGACGGACTCCTTTAGTTCAATTAAACAAGATTCCCCAAGCTTCGGGAGCGGTTGCTCGAATTGTGGTGAAGCTAGAAAGCATGAATCCAGCGTCTTCTGTCAAAGACCGGATTGGCGCAAGTATGGTGGACGCGGCAGAAGAAAAAGGTTTGATTCACCCTGGAAAGACGGTTTTAGTGGAGCCAACCTCTGGGAATACAGGAATTGCCTTGGCGATGGTGGCAGCCGCTAAAGGTTACCATCTTATTCTAACGATGCCTGACACAATGAGCCAAGAAAGGCGAGCCATGCTCAGAGCATACGGCGCACAACTAGAGTTAACGCCAGGGGTAGAAGGGATGCGAGGAGCGATCGCTCGTGCAGAGGAAATTTTAGCTCAAACCCCCAATGCTTATATGTTGCAGCAGTTTCGCAACCCTGCAAACCCCAAAATTCACGCCGAAACCACCGCAGAAGAAATTTGGGACGATACCGATGGAGAGGTGGATATTCTGGTGGCGGGAGTCGGTACTGGCGGGACGATTACAGGAGTATCCCAAGTTATTAAGCAGCGCAAGCCAAGTTTTCAAGCGATCGCAGTTGAACCAATAAGTAGTCCGGTATTAGCTGGTGGTAGGCCAGGGCCTCACAAAATCCAAGGTATCGGGCCGGGATTTGTCCCAGCGATTTATCGTTCAGAACTGGTAGATGAAGTGATTCAGGTAGCAGATGAGCAAGCGATCGCCTACAGCCGTCGCCTAGCAAAAGAAGAAGGATTGCTATCTGGCATTTCTACTGGCGCTGCTTTGTATGCAGCTATTCAAGTCGCACAGCGACCAGAAAATGCAGGTAAGCTAATCGTTATGGTGCAACCTAGCTTCGGCGAACGCTACCTCAGTACCTCACTGTTTAAAGACCCAGAGGAAAATGAGTGGTTGAGCAAAGTTTGATTCCATAGACGAATTTTGGATTTTACTGTGTTATGGAGCGATTGCTTTCATGGTGTTATACTATCTGACAGGTGTTGCACCTGTAGATAAATAAGAGCGGATAAAACACTTATCAACAATCCAACCTATTTGTTTTCAGGAAGGATAATTATAATTACTCGCTATAAAAACTGATAAGTGCTACACTATGCCTTCTAAAAAACCAACTATCACAATTCGTGTGACAGACGAAGAGTACAAAATTTTACAAGCATGGGCAGATAAAGATTACAGAACGGTTCCTAGCTTGGTTTTGGCTTTAACCAAAAAAGCAATTGATGACCATACACAGCAGAATCATCAGGAAAAATCAGCATGACAGAATCACAAATCCAAGACCTTTACTCGCGTCTGGACACTCTTGAATCTGAGGTAAATTCACTTAAATTACTAACAGGGACAATAGGTACAAGCCAAGTAGCGATCGCCCAAATCCTTAACACTCAAACAGAACACACTCAAATTCTCAACAGCCACACCCAAATTCTGAACAACCATAGCCAATTACTCAATGAAATTTTGCGGATACTGCGCGACCGCAATGGTGGGAGTGGCTTATAAATTCTGATTTCTGAGTTCTTTTTCAATGACAGACCGCTAGTCCTACACCCTGTGAAAAATTTTTCACAGGGTTGTGCTTTGTTATAAATTCTTTCTTGATAACACACCCTACACATACTTAGATTTTTTCAATAATCAAATCGTATTCTTATAGTAGGTTAAGTACTTTAATTTTCTTCAATTTCATTATTTTTAACTAAAATTACCAAACAAAAACAACTAGCGACTAATTTTATCAGACTCAAAGCTTCACTTTTTAATACAATAAAAGCGCCTAATCCTATAAGCACAAAAGGCACAACATGGTTGATGTAGCGAGTTAAGATATCAGCTATGATTTTTTGCTTAGTTAGTTTGTATGCTGCGTAGCACCAAATTCCTAACAAGATAAAAAACATTATTATAGTTACCACAAAACTTTCTAAGTTACTGCTAGCAAATAATGGCACATAGACGCTAATATTATCGCTCCCATTAGCAACCGTAACGGCTGCCACGCTGTAAATCTGAGGAGATAACAAATTAGGAATTATTGTTACTTGATATTCTTCGGTTTCTTCTAAAATTTCTTCTGATGAATCTTCTTCCCGATTAACTAAACTGTCGATACCTATGGCAATTGGTAGCAAACCAAGTAATCCAATCCAGCTTTTTGATAAAACTAACCCACTAAATAAACCAGAAAGACTCAGGATTACCAAAAATGTAAAACCTAAAAATTGACCAGTAACTATATGCCGAGGACGAAAATTAGAATTTATTTGAGAAAAAAATAACAAAAGAATAACAATATCATCAATATTAGTGGCAATAAATGTAATTACCCCTGTACTAATTGCAGTAACATAGTTATTCCAGGACATTAACTTGGTATAGTGATAAATTAGTAAGGATTCAGAATTCAGAATCCAGAATTCAGAATTCAAAATACTTTGATACTAAGGATACTAAGCTGAATCAGCTTAATAAAATGACAAAGCCATAGCAAGCTTGATTTTTCGATCGTTCTGGATTCTGACTTCTGACTCCTGAATTCTTACATAAATTGTGTGTTATTTGCATCGAGCATGAGTAAGCTTGTAACAGCTTTCACTGAAGGAATCATTGCCTTTACAGCGACCAATATTGATGACATCATTATCTTATTAGTATTTTTCTCACAAGTAGATATTAATTTTCGACGGCGGCATATCTTACTCGGTCAATATTTAGGTTTTTCAGCCATTATCATTGCTAGTTTACCAGGATTTTTTGGTGGTTTAGCGATCCAGCGAGAATGGATAGGATTATTAGGACTGTTACCAATAGGAATTGGTGTTCAGCAATTAGTATTTAAAAAAGAAGAAAGTATAACAGTTCAGACAGTAAGCACTGATTTTAGGCAGCCTACTACACCTGCTAACCCGATATTGACTTTTATTTTGAGTGTTTTGCACCCCCAAACTTATAAGGTTGCAGCAGTAACGATCGCTAACGGTGGTGACAATATTAGTATATATATCCCCTTATTTGCCGGTCAGAATTTTACGAGTTTGGCAGTGATTTTGGGTATATTTTTTATCATGGTAGGGGTTTGGTGTGCGATCGCTTATTTATTAAGCCGTCAACCTACCATTGCGAATATTTTAAGTCGCTATGGTCACGCTCTCGTACCTTTTGTATTAATTGCGTTGGGTGTATTTATTATGTATGAACGAGGCACATTTAGCCTATTACCGATTGATTTTAGATTTTAAATTTGGGCATTGGGTATGGGGAAAGGGAAAGGGGTATGGTTCGACTCTTCTCTACGAGAGGCTTCGCCAACGACAAAGCTCAGGACAGGCAAGCTCACCAACCGGGGAAAAGGGGAAAGATTAAATTTATTCCTTTTCCCTTTAACCTTTAACCTTTTCCCCTGCCTTCCCACACTTCCCCATTCCCTTCAAACTTGATGAACTAATTTCCAACTCACCATCATCAAGATTGCATAAATAATAAACCGTAGTGGGCGTTGTGGAGCTAATTGGCAGACTTTAGCACCTAGTAATACTCCTGGAACAGAACCTAACCAAATAGGCACTACTAGACTCCAATCAACTGTTCCAAGGGTGAGGTGTCCAAAGGAGGTAAACAGCAACAAAATCGCTGCGTGTGAAATGTCTGTACCGACTAACTTACGGGCATCAAGACGGAAAAATGCAATCATTACTAGGGCAAACATTGAACCAGAGGAGACGCTTGTCAGGCCAACTAAGCAGCCTAAAATTGCTCCCAAAGTCATTGTTTGGAAACGACCAAAGTTAGTTTCTAAGTCTAATTTTGGTAGTTCGGGTAAATTAAACTTAGGGAAAAAAGTCAATAGCAACAATTGTACTAATGCTAACAAGGTGACTAGGAGAATCATCACCCCAAGCAAACGAAGCAAAATCCGATCCAGGTTATACTCGCCGGTAAGTTTAATGAAGTGCAAAATTCCTACACCGAACAGTGAGCCTGGAACACTCCCGAATGCCAGCCATTTGACAATTTCTGTGTCAAGGGTTTTCTGTTCCCAATGCTTGACGCTACCGACAATCTTCATTAGTGTGGCAGCCACAACATCAGAACTCACAGCAATGGAAGGCGGAACCTGAAAGAAAAAAATCAACATTGGGGTTATCAGAGAGGCTCCGCCAATTCCCGTTAAACCAACAATGATGCCAACGAAGAAGCTTAAAAATGGTAATAGTAGATAGTGCATATTCTTCGGGAATTTCAAGAATCAGTTATCAAGTGTCCGCACGATCGCAGTATTGTTATCAGTGAGGAGACTAAGCTGGGTTAAAATCCGCAAACTAAGCCTTGATAGCTGTTCACTGTTCACCGATTACTGAATTACGACTCCTAACTAATTTGTTTGCAGTTTTACACATAAAACCCGGTAATCCGACTAGCTTACCGTATTTTAATAGCAATTAGGAACGAACGTCTACTGTATTTGGTTTGTATAGTGAATGGCGCATTGGGTATGGGGCATTGACTATGGGGTATGGACAGAATAATTTATTGACTGCTTGTTAAACAGTCAACGGTCAACAGCCTTGAATACTCTATATTGAAAAATACTTGACTTATAAATTTGATAATGGTATTTTAAATCAGACCAATTGGTCGGTAATTTTCATGTCTAAAGGTGAAGAAACAAAAAGCAGAATTCTCCAGCAAGCAGCCGAACTGTTTAATCAGCAGGGATATGCAGGGTCATCGATGTCTGACATTATGCGTGTCACTGGGTTGCAGAAAGGAGGAATTTATAATCATTTCCAAAGCAAGGATGATTTAGCGCTCCAGGCTTTTGAGTTTGCGATCGCTCGCATCCAAGAGCATACTAGAACGGCTCTGCGAAACAAACGCCATGCAGTGGAACGGCTGCAAGCGATAATTGGAGTTTTTAGCAGCTTTGCAGAAAATCCACCTATCAAGGGGGGATGTCCATTGCTAAATACTGCTGTTGAGAGTGATGATACTCATCCGGTTTTGCGCGATCGCGCTCAACAAGCGATGAACTCTTGGCTGAATCTGATTCGTCGAATTATTGAAACGGGAATAGCAAAAGGTGAAATTCGTCCTGATGTGGATGCTGATGAAATTGCTAGCATTATCATTGCAACTTTAGAAGGAGCCGTGATGATGAGCAAGCTTTATGGAGATTCAATTCACATGCACAGGGTAATTAATCATCTCAATCAATACATGAAAACTCACCTTTAAATATATGGCGCAAATCAAGGTATATGGTTTAGGAGATCGATTAAATCCGATTAAAGCAAAGCTATCAAATATTATCCATGACTGTGCGATCGAGATTTTGCAGCTTCCTCCTGATAAGAGATTTCACCGTTTTTTGCCACTTGACGAATCAGACTTTTATTATCCACCCGATCGATCTAACAATTATCTGATTATTGAAATTAGTATATTTGAGGGACGGGCGGTGGAAACTAAAAAACAACTAATTCGTCTCCTGATTCAAAATATTCATGAAAAATTGAATATTTCTCTTACAGATATTGAAATTACAATTTTTGAAACACCTAAACATAACTGGGGAATTAGAGGTTTACCTGGTGATGAGTTAGTCTTAAACTACAAAGTAGAAGTTTAAAATTAACCTAATTAGTTCAGCTTAAAGAATTGACCGCAATTCTCTAAGAAGGATAATTTTTCTGTTTTAAAGACCGATTGGTCTGTAAAAGTATTTTATTGAGGAGAAATTATGTTAGTAGATGAGAAATTACAGAGACCATTAGAAGTAGTATTAGCAATTCCTGTGAAGACGTATGATATCGACTTTGTAGGAATTGTGAGCAATATTGTTTATATCAGATGGCTAGAGGATCTACGTCTAAAATTTTTAGATGAACATTGGCAACTCAATCAACAAATTGAGCAAGGATACGCACCTATTTTAGCTGGAACAGAAATTGAATATAAACGTTCGATAAAAATTAGCGATCGCGTGATTGGGCGTTTATGGTTGAGTCATGTAGGCCGCTTAAAATGGACTGTGAAAGCTGAAATTTTATCTAACGATGAGTTAGCAGCAGTAGCTACACAAAAAGGTGCTTTTATTAGTTTGCAAAATGGTCGCCCGATTAGAATTCCAGAAGAATTACAGAAGAAATATTTTCATTATCAGCAACTGATTCAGGATGAATCTCAGAATTCAGGATTCAGTATATGAAACATCACTATTTAACATGGTGCTGCGGCATAACACACCCTACGAGATGAAAACTGATAGAGCAGCGATTCGCCGTGTCCGCGTTCGCGTAGCGTCTCGTAGAGAGCCTCTTGATTCTGAATTCTGTATTCTTCTTCAAGTTATTTATCAAGGCTTCAAAATGCTGAAATTTTACTACAATCCTATCTCGCCAAATGCTCGTCGTGTGTGGCTGACTTTACTGGAAAAAGAGATTTCTTTTGAACCAGTTTTAATAAAGTTGGATGGCGATCAATTACAACCAGAATTTGTGGAAACTAACCCATTTCATCATATTCCGGTTGTGGTGGATGATGGTTTTCGAGTTGTGGAATCTCTGGCAATTATGGATTACTTAGAAACTAAATATCCCACACCTGCGATGCTACCTTCTGAACCTCAAGCATTAGCTACAGTGAGGATGGTGCAATTAGTCACTGGTAATGAATTATTTCCACAAATAGTTTCACTTATTTATGAAAGCGAAGATTCACCACAAGCTGCACAAGCAAGGGAGCATATAGATAAGGTACTGAATTTTTTTACACAAGTGCTTGGCGATGGATCTTTTTTTGGTAGCGAACAGTTAACTTTAGCGGATATTGTTGCGGGAGTGGGCGTACTTTCATTACCTAATTTAGGTATTAATCTTAATAATTACACCAAAATACATGAGTGGTGCGATCGCTTGATGGAACGTCCGGCATGGCAGAAAACTAAATTAAGCGCCGAAGAATTTGAACTATTTAAAGGGCGGGTTAGAGCTTTGGTGAGGTTGCGTAGATATAAAGACAATAAGAGCAAATAACAAGTCATACGCGATTTTTTGATGTGAAATATCAGTAATTTATTGCAATGTTTGAGTACTAAATTTTATCTAACTCCGTGAAGTTATCATATTTTTAAGAACATGAGGAGTTAGGAAAATCTCTCCCCCTTACTCCTCATAAAGCTACTCCTTACACTTGCTTCAAGTACAACAGTTGCTGATACATTCAGCCTCTAACTAAAGATGCAGTTTATGTTAAAAAACCAAGTATTTATCTAAACCAATAGTATGAATATAGATAGTTACTCAGTATATATTGAGCCAGTTTATTGCTGTTTATTAGACATCATTAAATTTAAAGTTATTAGTCATTTATCCTTTATGATTTGTTCTTGATTCTTTATGTAAAAGTAATAACTAAACAGAATTAGTATGTTGGCGATCGCATGTATAAAAATGATTGTAGAGACGTTGCATTGCAACGTCTCTTTTATTCATCAGCGAACACACAAATTTACTTAGTATTAGCCAATATATTTTCGATGTCTGGTAGTTGCACTACTCGTGAAATAGTTGGAGTACTAATTACAAAAAAAGGTGTGCCAGCAACAGCTAATTTTTCCGCTAGCTGAATATCTTTTTGAATTGCCGGAGTAGCAATAGTCCGATCGCGTTTAAATTTCACCAAATCCAAATTTAGATTTTTAGCAATATCTAAATACAGCGTCTCACTCAGTTGCTTTTGATTCGCAAACAGGGCATCATGATATTCCCAAAATTTTCCTTGTTGGTGTGCTGCCCAAGCTGCCGTTGCTGCTGGCAATGCTTGAGGATGAATTGAAGTAAGCGGTAAATTCTTGTAAACTAATTTTATCTTGTCTGGGTACTTTGCTAATAATTGTTTCAAAGTTTTATGCGCCTCAGCACAGTAAGGACACTCAAAATCTGAAAATTCCACCAGCACAATTTTTGAATTAGTTGAACCTGTAGTTGGAGACTCACCAATTATTGTTTGAGGATTTGTTTTTAAATCCTGTAAAAATCCTTGCCGCACTTGATTAAGTTTCTGTTGTTGTTGCTGCTGATATGCTTGAACAGATTCGATAATTACCTCTGGATGTTCGCGGATAATTTGTAATACTTGCTGTTCTAGTTGCGCGTCGATGCGGGTAGCGGCTTGTGCAGGAAGTGACCAAGCGATAAGCAAACATAGTATACCTATTGCTGGCAAGGTACGCAGATATTGAAGTAATTGTCTAAACCAACTAAAGAATGTAGCCATACAAAAGCTGTGAAAAATCAACATTCTCTTAGTATTGCCACAGATGTGTAAATTTAGAACTGGTTGAAGCTACTCTATAAACATAGATGCACGATGATTATCATCCCCAGGTCAAATGAGCGTACACGAAGAAACTATAGCCAAGATTCGTCAACTACCTGAGCCGCTGCTTCAACAAGTGAATGACTTCATAGACTTCCTACTGATGAAAAATAACAGCACTCTTCAGCCATCTTGGACGGAGTTTACAGAAGAAGCAGAAATAGTGGAATCAGATTTTTCTGACTATTTGCAAAATTTGGAAGATTATGAAGAGCGTCTTAATAAAGGAGAAATCCAGTGGTAGAGTTTCAACGAGGGGACGTAGTGTTATGCGATCTTAATCCAGTAATAGGTACAGAACAGGCCGGCATCAAACCTGTAGTAATTGTACAAATTGATAGAGCTAATTTTGCCAGCCCTCATACTATCGTTACGCCTTTTACTACTAAAATTAGACGTGCAATTTTGCCTTCTCATGTATTTGTTCCAGCGGGAGTTGGGAACTTAAATAAAGACTCTGTAATACTTTGCGAACAGGTGCGAACTGTAGATAAATCCAGAATTGTTAAGGTAATTGGTCATTTGGATGATAGCTATATGGGAGAGTTAGCGATCGCACTCATTACAATTCTAGGATTATCGGTAGAAAGCTAATCCTGTGTCAACTTTCCTCAATCGTGATAAAGTATCATTTTGGTTAACAACATTGCCTGACAATCTTTATTAACCAAGTTTGGTTAGGATATTGTAACCTGGGCAATAGCCACACTTTTATTGATGTGACGCCTAGCAATCGCTTTTTCACATCCATGACAACAACCATTGACTTTCTCAGTCACCTTAACCCCAGCCAACGCCAAGCTGTCGAGCATTACTGCGGCCCGTTGCTAGTTGTTGCTGGTGCGGGTTCGGGTAAAACACGAGCGCTAACTTACCGCATTGCTAATCTGATTCTCAAACACCGTGTCGATCCGGAAAATATTCTGGCGGTTACTTTTACCAACAAAGCCGCACGGGAAATGAAAGACCGGATTCAACGGCTGTTTGCCCAAGAAGAAGCAATGAAACAACACGGTCAACGGTTGGATTTGTTGACAGAATACCAACAAATGCAATTGCGATCGCAAGTTTACAAAAAGACTATTAAAAATTTGTGGTGCGGTACTTTCCACAGTCTATTTTCTCGGATTCTCCGTTTTGATATTGAAAAATATCAAGACGAAAAAGGACGTCGTTGGAATCGTAATTTTTCTATATTTGATGAATCTGACGTTCAAAGTATCATTAAAGAAATTGTCACCAAACAGTTAAATTTAGACGATAAAAAATTTGACGCTCGTTCTGTTCGGTACGCTATTAGTAACGCCAAAAACCAAGGCTTATCGCCCCAAGAATTTGAAAACGACCAACCCAATTATCGCGGGCGGGTGATTGCTGATGTCTATAATCGCTATCAAGATAAGTTAGCAGAAAACAATGCTCTGGATTTTGACGATCTAATTCTCGTACCTACTAGATTGTTTCAACAAAACGAACAAGTATTAGATTATTGGCATCGCAAGTTTCGCCATATCCTCGTAGATGAATACCAAGATACTAACCGGACTCAATATCAATTAATTAACTTATTGGTAACTAATGGCGAAACCAAAAAGAGTGAATGGGAATGGCAAAATCGCTCAGTTTTTGTTGTCGGCGATGCAGACCAATCTATTTACAGTTTTCGGATGGCAGATTTCACAATCTTGCTAGAATTTCAGAATGATTTTGGCGATGGCTTGGCAGATGATGATACCCGCACGATGGTCAAGCTAGAAGAAAACTATCGCTCTTGTGAAAATATTTTGCAAGCGGCTAACGAACTAATTGAAAATAACACCCAACGAATTGATAAAATTCTCAAACCAACGCGGGGGGCTGGGGAACAGATTTATTCTCACAAAGCGGATAATGAACTAGAAGAAGCTGACTTTGTAATTGGTCAAATTCGCAATTTAGAACAGAAAAACCCTGAATTAAATTGGGGTAGTTTTGCCATACTTTATCGGACAAATGCCCAATCTCGTCCCTTTGAAGAATTGCTAGTTAAATATCAAATTCCTTACACCGTTGTGGGAGGAATGAAATTTTACGATCGCAAAGAAATTAAAGATGTAATTGCTTATTTAAGAGCGATCGCCAATCCATCTGATACAGTAAGTTTATTGCGAGTTATCAATACTCCCCGGCGCGGTATTGGCAAAACTACCATTGATGCTTTGGTGAATGCCTCTCAACAATTAGGCACAACTTTGTGGGAAATACTCAGCGATGAAACATCAGTTAATACATTAGCTGGAAGGGCAACAAAAGCTGTAAATAGCTTTGCCGAAATGATTAGCAGTTGGCAAGGACAAATCGGCACGCTTCCGGTAACTGAAGTTTTGCAAGGTATATTAGAAGATTCTGGTTACGTCCAAGACTTGATGAATCAAGGCACAGATGAAGCTACAGATAGAGTACAAAACGTCCAGGAACTTTACAACGCCGCATTGCAATTTCAAGAAGAAAACGAAGATATTTCGCTAACAGCATTCCTCCAAAGTACTGCCCTCAGTTCCGATTTAGATAACTTAAAAGAAGGACAAACAGCTGTTTCATTGATGACTTTACACGCCTCCAAAGGGCTAGAATTCCCCGTAGTATTTTTAGTGGGATTAGAACAAGGATTATTTCCTGGTTATCGTTCCCTAAGCGACCCCGCAGCTTTGGAAGAAGAACGCCGCTTGTGTTACGTCGGTATTACTCGCGCCCAAGAACGGTTGTACTTATCACATGCTAGAGAACGTCGTTTGTATGGTTCTCGCGAACCCGCAGTGCGATCGCAATTTCTCGACGAATTACCAGAAGAGTTATTATCTACCAAACACGTAAGCCGTCAAACTTATACCAAAAGTGCTTCTAATTCAAGCAGTAAGCCAGATACAACGCATAATTGGCAAGTAGGCGATCGGGTATTACATAAAACTTTTGGTCTAGGTGAAATAACCCACGTTTTCGGAGCAGGTAATAAGTTGTCTGTAGCGATTAAATTTGCCAGTTTGGGGCAAAAAATCATTGACCCAAGAGTAGCACAGTTACAAAGAGTGGAGTAAATATGTTTTTGTATTCGCTGTTGATTGTTGACGGTTGACTGTTAACTGCCAACAGCATTCAAGAGAATTAGTCTACTTTTCAATGCAGGTAATTAAGCCCCCCTTTTTAAGGCTACGGTGTACACACATCTCTGTAGGAAACCAAAATCCTCGTAGATCCTCCTAAATCCTCCTTAAAAAGGAGGACTTTGAGAGGTTTTTGCCCCCCTTTTTAAGGGGGTTTGGGGGGATCTTCTAGCTAAACTAACTGTTGATATTTATCGCCTCATCTATCTTTTGACACACAGCTTCAAAATTATTAAGTACATCATCGTTGGTAAATCTCATAACCTTTAGTCCATAACCTGCTAGTATGGCTGTTCTTTCTGAATCATAATCTTTGCCTTCCTGTGTGAAATGGCTATCACCATCAACCTCAATTACTAATTTGGAGTTTGCACAGTAAAAGTCAACAATAAAGTTATTAATTGGTCTTTGTTTTAAAACCCGAAATTTCAAGTTTTTTAGGTAATTGTTCCACAGCTTTTTTTCTGCTGAGGTCATGTTTTTTCGCAGTTACTTTGCCCTTTCCACAAGTTTCGGGTTGTAGGGTAAGTGAAAATCTGAGTTGAGTAAGCTTTTTTGGTTAGACATTTGTAAATGACGGCGAAGATCCCCCCTAACCCCTCTTAAAAAGGGGGGGATTAGAGTGTTGATTATTTAAAAAATACTTTGAATTTAGTCTAAAGTTATTATTAGGTGAAACCGTAAATACACTAATAGGAAAAAAAGCATAAAAAAGTCCCCCTTTTTAAGGGGGGTTGGGGGGATCTCCTATCGATAATCTTGCCTTTGAATACTCCCCAAACGCGCAGCATCACGGATATTATATTCAGAACGAGTAAAGCGATTTAGCTGCATTTCAAAGAAGTCTCGATTGGCTTGTAAATGTTTGGGATTTGGGTCATCTAATGGATATAAAAGTGCAGTTCTTAAGGCTTGAATTACCGCAGAAGTTACACAATACATTGACCGTTGAAAACTAACTCCCAACTGAATCAACATATCTTCTTCACCCCGGCAATGTTGTTTGTAATAATCAACAAGATAGGGGGGTAAAAAATGCAACATATCTTGCATTAATAATGTGGGGGGTATGCCAGCAGTTCCTACTGGAAATACATCAGCGTAAAGAATGCCATAGTGAAAGTCTTTTTGGTCTTCTGGTACTTGACGTGCTTGGGCATTATAAGATTTTGTCCCCCTAAAAGGTGCGGTGCGGTAGAAAACAGCTTCGACGTAGGGTAACGCTGCTTCATATAACCACATGAAACCCTTAGATTTAGGGATAATTTCGTAGCATTCGCCACGAATATAAACGTGATGGTAAATTGGACGGCCTGCGATCGCAAATATACCATTAACTAAGAAACTCATTGCTTCTGGGACAGTGCTGATGGTGCCTTCGTCATAGCGGTCGGACATTTCAAAAAACACAGGCGCCATGACTTCCCAGAACAAGCCCAAGTTGGCGTAGTATGACATCTGGCGGCACTGTTCCAAAAACATATCGGGGAACAGTTTGTAAAGTGCCAGCATCGCTGGGTTGCCTTGGAAGTAAGCTTTAATTGCCCTATCGGCGTTGGCTTTGTATTCGTCGGAATCTAGGTAAGGGTCAAATTGCCCGCCCATACCCCGGTGCCACAACATTGCCCGCATACAAGCTTCGGCAAATTCCATGTTAATGCGATCGTGGAATAAGTGATGCAATAACTTGGGCATTTTGAAAGTTTCACCTTTCTCAATAAATGCCAAAAGCTCTGGGTGAGCTGTAGCTTGGCCGCGCCAAATTCGTAAATCGGCATCATCACCAGCGTAATGATTATGTAAGTCTAAATACTCTTGGGGCAAGAAGTATTTAAAGAAAGGCAAAGGATCTAAAAATACGTTTTCCGCAATATAAAGTAAGTCTCGCCAATAAAAGTCCATTGGCACAGCATAAGCTTTGTATAACCCGATAATTTGCATCAAATTTTCTGGGGTATCGGGTAACATTGCACCACCAGCTTCTAGGCGATGAATTACTTCAGCAAATTCATGTGTGGAAGGAGGTAATTTAGTAGCTGTTTTAATTGCTGTCATGGTAATCGCTAATTGGTGTTATTAATTCTTGACGAATATTCAACGCGTGAAAAATGCTTAAAACATCATGTGTCCAAACTGGCAATATTAGCGTCATCGCTATTTCTTCAATGCTATAAATTGTGCCAGCTATACAAGTTATCCATAAAGTTACTCCGGCATAATTAAAGCCAAACAGAGCAATAATGGCAATAAAAAGAGTAATTACCCAAACTTTTGCTGAGTAAGTGTGATAGCTGGCGGGTTTACCATATTTGACTAAATTCACCAACCACCACACTATTTGGACAAAAACAACTGTTAACAAAGGTACGCGTTAAGCATTGAATTCTGACTCCTATTTATACTCCAGTGGTACTTGAGAGATGGTAGTTTTTTCTATGGAGGGAATTGCAGCCACCATTGTTGTGGTTGTGGACTCACTCCAACGCACTAACCAAGTGGGTTGTACTCCCAAAAAGATGATAAAAGCTGCCAAAATTAATGCTGGGATTTTCTCAGACCAAAGAACTTTGGGATAGTAGGCTAAGTTATCAAGTCTGCCAAAACATGTGCGGTTGAGAAGAATGACAAAATAAACTGCGGTTAAGCCGCTAGCTACTACACACAAAATTGTCGAGAGAGGAAAGACAGAAAAGCTGCCTTGAAAGACGATAAATTCAGCGACAAATCCTGTTAAACCGGGAATACCAGCGCTAGCCATACCGCTTAAAACGAGTAAGGCACTAATTAAAGGTAAACCACGGATGGGACTCATTAAACCATTGAGTTTATCTAACTCGCGGGTACCGACTTTGGCTTCCACAACTCCCACCAAATGAAAGAGGATGGCTAGGATGATACCGTGGCTGAACATTTGGGCGACTGCACCAACGAGTGCCAGGGGAGTGCTGGCGGCACTAGCTAGCAATACGTAACCCATGTGACCGATGGAACTGTATGCTACCATGCGCTTGATATCTTTTTGAGCGATCGCAATTACCGCCCCATAGATAGCGCTGATTGCTCCCCAAATTGCCAAAGTCGGTGCAATAATACTCCAAGCCTGGGGAAACATACCCAACCCAAATCGCAATAGTCCGTATGTTCCTAGCTTTGCCAACACGCCGCCTAGAAGAATGGCAATTGGCGCTGAAGCTTCAACATAAGCATCCGGTAACCAAGTATGGAAGGGAACCAAAGGAATTTTGATGCCAAAACCTAATACTATTCCTGCTAGTAAAAGGATTTGCTTTGTGATTGAGAGATTTTCTGTAGAGAATGCATCAAAAGCAAAATTGGTAGAATGACTCAACCAGGCCATACCTAAGAATGTTGCCAGAATTAATGCTCCCGAAACAGCCGTATAAATCAGGAATTTAATTCCAGCATAAGCCCGTTTTTCCCCTCCCCAAATAGATATTAGTAAGTAGAAGGGAATTAATTCTAATTCGTAGAACAAGAAGAATAACAGTAAGTTTTCTGCTAGAAAAGCACCTGCAACTCCTCCACTCACTAATAAAATCATCGAGTAGAACAACCGGGGACGTTCGGTATCTCTACTGCTGCTGTAAATAGCAATCCAAGTGAGCAAGCTATTTAACACCAACATTAATATAGAAAGTCCATCAACGCCTAATTGATAATTCAAACCAAGGGTTTCATTCCAAGGTAAATACTCTTGGAATTGCATTGCTGGATTGTTGATATCAAATTTCAACAGGATGGCAACGTTCCATGCAAAAACTATTCCAGAAAAGTATAGTGCTGCTAAACGAATGCGATGATTAGGGATATTTGCAGGTAATATTGCTATGAATATAGCAGATAGAATTGGTAGCCAAATTAAAACACTTAACATGATAACTTTGTCCTTTGTTCTTTGCCAGTTGTCCGCTGTCCATTGTCATTGGTCAGTTTTACTTTGTTCTTATGACCAATGACAATGGATGAAAAAACTAACTAACCAGGCTAACTCTACCAGTATCCAAATCGTAGTAACCACCGACTATTTTGAGTTTGCCTGTCTCGATTAATTGAGATAAAACTGGCGATGATTTCAATTTTTCAATTTGCAACAAGATATTAGCTTTACAAACGTTTTCTAGCTGATTACCTGGTCGATCTTTTGATTTTTCTAAAGCTGGTTTTATTGCCTCAATTAAAGTACCAATTTTTCCTGGTACTTGAGCGCCTTTGATTGTGGCATCTACAGCACCACATCTTTCATGACCCATCACCAAAATCACTTTTGTACCTAATATTAAACTGCCAAATTCTAGGCTGCCAATTTCTTCTGGTGTGGCAATATTACCAGCTACACGGCAGACAAATAAATCTCCAAGTCCTTGGTCAAAGACAATTTCCGAAGGAACTCGCGAATCTGCACAACTCAAAATAGAAGCAAACGGTTTTTGGCCTTTGGCTACTTCGGCTAAACGTGAATAACTTTGGTGGGGGTTTTTACGTTTGCTTTTAACAAACCGATCGTTCCCATCTAGTAATTCTTGGAGTGCTTTATCGGGAGTTATTTCTTCTTCTTTTGGTTTTGCCGGAGGTTGTTGTGCTACAGATTTTTCCGGTGCAACTAAGTTTGAACCAAGTCCAGCAGTTACTACACTTGTACCGATCGCACCTGCACCAAACTTGAGCAAATTTCTTCGGGAAACGTTGATTTTGGGTTGTTGTATGCTCATATCATTCTCCTCACACTATTAAAATCTGCTTCTAAAAAACGAGTCTTAACCACCCAAATGTGTCAATCTTAGAAAATCAAATCTAAGAACTGTACGCCCCAAAATGGCCAACTTACCCACATTCCTAAAACACCCACTCCTAACAGTACGGTGAAGGCATAAAACTGGGTTTGACCAGAGGTGCTGTACTTGAGACTTTCGCCACCCAAAAGGGAGAATAAACCGACAAGATTAACAATGCCATCGACTACAAAGCGGTCAATCATATCGGCAAGTTGCGAAATTTGGGCAACGGTGAAAATAATCGTCATCCGATAGATATTGGGTGTGTAAAAATCGTATGCGATTAAGTCTTGTAAACCTTTCCAAGGCAAACGAATTGGTTTGGGAATATTGCTGAAATAGATCGCGCCAGTGATAGTGCAACCAAAAATACTCGACCAATTTAAAAGTAGTGCCACATCTTTATTTAGGTCTACCCAATCTGGTAAAAGTGATAAGCTTTGCAACACAAAAGGTAGATTTAGACTAAAGCCAAGTAAAATCATCATCGGTAGAACCATCGGCCAGTGAGCTTCAGGCGATCGCTGAGCCATTTGTTTGGCTTTACCACCAAAAACTAAAGCGAATTCTCTAGTTAAACTCACTGCGGTTAAAGCATTTACCCCAATGATTATTCCGACTAACCAAGGTTGAGTTTCCCACAACCCATCTGCCAATTCCATCAGCGCCCAAAAGCTACCCAGTGGCGGAAACCCAATTAACCCCAAACTGCCGACAATAAAAGCGATTGCAGAAATTGGGCGACGTTTCCACAGTCCGCCAAGTTGGGTTACGTCTTGGGTGATGCTATTCCAGATAATTCCGCCAGTACTCATCACCAATAGTGCTGCGGATATGGCGTTCGCAAGGACTAACAATAATGCTGCTTCCTCTTGTTGCACTCCCACAGCGATGAATACTAAACCCATGTATGCGCTGACAGAATAGGATTGACAGCGTTTAAGATCGATTTGAGCGATCGCAATTAACGAAGCACCCAAGGCCGTAACCGCACCAATCCCCACCATTGCTGAGGAAACTATTGGTGACAAACTTAACACCGGTTGCAGTTTAATCAACACCCATGCACCGCTGGCAACTACTACCGAGTTCCGCAAAATCGTACTGGGAACAGGGCCTTCCATCGCCTCATCCAACCACAGATGCAACGGGAACTGGGCACATTTACCCATTGGCCCGGCAATTAAAGCTAAACTCACCAATCCAATGACTGTTGGGTTAACATCGGCTGTAGTCGCCCACTCGGCTAATTCTGTGTAATTCCAAGTTCCAGCTAAAGGCCATAACCCTAACACACCGATGAGTAAGAACAAGTCTCCCACCCGTTTGGTTAAGAAAGCATCTCTAGCACCTGTAACCACCAAAGGCTGACTAAACCATAAGCCAACTAATAGGTAAGTTCCCAGCGTCAGGATTTCTAGAATTACATAGCTGAAGAACAAGTTATTACACAAAGCAAGGGCGCAAAGTCCAGCTTCAAATAATCCCAATAAGGAATAGAAGCGTCCCCAACCCCAATCCATTTCCATGTAGCCGATGGCATAGATTTGCGCCAGCAAATTCAACCCAGTGATTGTTACCATAGCCCCGACACTAATGGAAGAAATGTCTAAAGCAATAGTCAAATCTAAACCAGCTGTAGATAACCAAGGAATGAATACTTCTTGGGGTGGATGATTCCAAGTTGCTTGTAAGGCAATGAGACTATGTAGGAATGCCAAAAATGTCATTAACAAGTTGACATAACCCGCCGGTCTTGGGCCTGTTTTGCGAATGATCCCCGGCGACCAAGGCAGAGCCAATAATCCCCCTATTAAGGCATAGCACGGGACTAGCCAAACAGTCTCCAATAGAAACTGAGCCATGAATAAACCTCTATATATTTCATTCCAATTTTGCCGTTTTAAATCAACTTGCGTTGATCCCTGTAATTCCAGCACTCGCAACTAACGCGAATTTATATTTATTTAATTTTGTTAGAAACAGCTTACCGTTATCTGCGTCCAAATGGAATTACTTTATTTAAATAAATCTAAGATAATTATGGTAACTAAATCTTATATATATGGTATTGAAGCAAAAAATAATAGCTATTGTTATTTATCTATGAATCGACCGTGGCATTAATCAATAGTCATCATTAGTTTTATCGATAGACATTAAGCAGGGGACGCACTAGCTAGCTGTGCGTCCCTATTTTGATGAAAACTGCCGCAAATAAGAACAGATATAAATAAACTGAATGTAGATTATACTTTGGCAATTTTGTCAATCTGCCAAAGCTGAGAAATAATCGCAGGCGCTGGGTCAAATTGGCTAATGGGGGCGGGTTTCATGTCCCGGTAGTCTAACAGTTGGACGAGGATGAGGTAGGCGATCGCTAAAATAACAGAAATCGCACCTGTAATAATGGCAACTAATTTTGAACGACTCATCAGAATTTCCTATAATTTGGGTTATTGTGCTTTACCTAATATCTACATTGCCAAGATTAGTCTGTTAATGACAACAAATCAATTTAGCTTTGTTTGGTTGAACTGGCTATGATGAATTGAACCGTCGCCAAAAACTGCGATCGCATCGCTCATCAAGTTACTGAGTTATAAATTTTACAGTATTCGCTTCCTTAAAATCGCAGCGTTCAGAGACGCACAGGCTTAGTATGAAAAAATCTCAGTATCTATAGTGGCGTGACAAGGCTAATGAGACAATGAGGGAGCAGAGGGGCGGGAGGCACAGGAGACAAGGGGACAAGGGGAGGCAGGGGAAAAGGTTAAAGGGAAAAGGAATAAATTTAACCTTTCCCCTTTTCCCCTTACCCCTTTCCCTTTACCCATACCCTGTTTGCCCTGTTTGCCCCATGCCCAATTCCCAATCCCTGACATAATGAAGTATTGGCGTGAAACTATAGCTGTAGCTGCGCGTATTTTAACTGAACTGTTACGCCGCAAACGCAGCTTAATTTTTTGGAGTATTTTCCCAGTTTCAGTATTAATTCTGAGTGGCTTTATATTAGCCGAACGAGCAAAATTATCCCTCAATGTTGCTTTTGAATATACTGCACCTTCGACTTTAGCAGGTGCAGCACTATTTTTTAGTTGCTTGGGTGGTAGCGTCGCCACTGTAGTTGCAGAAAGAGAACAAAAAACCCTCAAACGCCTATTTATTTCTCCTTTGAGTGGTACATCCTATTTTTTAGGAATTTTTCTCGCTCATAGCTGTATTGGCATTGGGCAAACACTTTTGGTTTATACTATTGCCAGCTTTTGGGGCGCTACCTTCAAAGGCTCACTTTTTTTAGGATTCACAATTATTTTAATGTGTATTGTTGCTTACGTTGGCTTAGGCTTTATTTTAGGAACACAATTAGCACGGCGAATTGAAGATGTAAATGCTCTGGTAGCAGCTTTTGGGGTTCCTTTATTAATATTAGGGGGAGCTTTTTTACCCAGTTCATTGTTTCCGAAAACATTAATAAATATCGCCCAATTTAACCCGATTTATCACATGAATGAAGCCCTGGTAGCAGTATCAGCAAAAGGCGATGAACTCGATAAAATTGGATCGCACTTTTGGTTTTTAGTAGTGTTTGCTGTGATGATGGTTTTAGGTGGATGGTTATCTTATTGGCGAATGTTAATAGTTGAAAGAAGATTGTGATTTAGTATTATGTAGCTTCCAAAGCTGGTGCTAGTACCCGAAAATGCTCGTCCTGCGGGAGTTTGGCGATGAATAGCTTTGCTTAGGGGTGTTGAGTGCCAGAAAAGGCGATCGCTTCTTAACTTTATAATGGCAACTTCAAGATTATTCGTTTTTTGCGTAAAGCTTGAAACTTGAGGTGAATAGTATTGTATAACAATACTTAACTATGCATAAACTAGGGGACAATACTAAAAGTCTCCTATTAAAATTTACTTCTATGAAAAACTGCTCTGGACAAAAGCCAGGGCAGTTTTATATTGCACATCGCTGGAATCTCTATGTCCCAGGTATCTCTCCCCCAATCGCTTCACAAAAACCTACCTCTGACTGCTCTTGCGCCCATGCAAGATGTGACAAATCTCTGGTTTATGAAGGTCATTGCCCACTACGGCAGTCCTGACTACTTTTTCACCGAGTATTTCCGCGTTAATGAGACCTCACGCCTCAATGGTAAAATTCTGGCAGCAATTACCGAAAACGATACGGGTCGCCCAGTTTTTGCTCAAATGATCGGCGAAAGCATTCCAGACTTAGTAAGAACAGCCAAGGAACTGTGCCACTATAATATCGCTGGAGTTGATTTGAACATGGGCTGTCCAGCACCTAGAATCTATCGTAAAAATGTTGGGGGTGGATTGCTGCTTTTGCCACAAAAGGTAGATCGGATTTTGGCAGAACTGCGGCAGGCAGTTAGCGATCGCCCTTTAACCGTCAAGATGCGCGTAGGCTTTGAAAATACAGATACTTTTTACGAAATTTTAGATCTAATCGATCGCCACAGCATTGATTTGCTGAGTTTACATGGTCGCACCGTCAAGGACATGTACCACGGAGCGGTGAAATATAATTTAATCGCTCAAGCAGTCAAACGAGTCCGTTGTCCGGTGCTTGCCAATGGTAATATCCACTCGGCGAAAGCTGCTATTGAAGTGCTTTCTCAAACCGGCGCGGCAGGCGTGATGGTGGGACGCTGGGCCATTGGCAACCCTTGGATTTTTAATCAAATTCGCCAAGCCTTGCGCTTCGAGCCGATCGCACCTGTTCCTTTAATAGAGGTACGCAATTATATCGATCGTTTATGGCAAACCCCCACAGCCTCAAATATGCCAGAGCGATCGCGTCTTGGCTACCTGAAAATGTTCCTCAACTACATTGCTTTGAGCGTTGATGCCGAAGGTCATTTCCTGCGCTTAATGCGACATACCTCTACCGAGTTAGAATTGTTTAGCCTCTGCGATCGCTTTCTCCTTAGCGATCCGTCGAAAACTTTAGCCCTAGTACCCTCTTTAAGTGTGTAAGATCGTGTTTGTTAAGAGACTTATCATTTATGAAGCAGGGAAGCAGGGAAGAAAAGGGTTGTTAATGAAGGCTAAAAGTTTACACCATTTCATTAAAAGCCTGATACATATAGATTTCGCGTAGGGAACATTGCCCATTGGTGTCAACTTAAGCTCAAAGGCTTATCCCACATGCGTTTCACCCCACCCCCAACCCCTCCCCTTGCTAAGGGGAGGGGCGATTTTGGCTTTAGACAAAATCGGGGTGGGGTAACGCGGATCGTGATATTGAATGAGTGAATTCAAAACTACGTCATGACAAAGGTTTCACGTTAAATTGACACCAATGGCCAATGTTCCCTACCAACGTATTTGTATCATCATTAAAGTGAAACTGTATTACTTCAAAAGCGATTAAATTTTACCATTATTTAGAAACTGTAAAATATATTGAAATGTCATTTGGGGTTGTTCAATTTGGGGGGCATGACCGCAATTTTTCAGCTTGATTAGCTGAGAATTGAGAATATCTTGGTGAAATTTCTCTGCATCTTCCTTTGGGAGCATATCATCAGCTTCTCCCCATAAAATCAGTGTTGGTTTATCAACTTGGGCAATTCTATTTGCCAAGTTAGTATAACCGCCAGTTTTCACATAAGAACTCATAGCATCATGCCAATTAGGCATTTCTTGGTGTAGCATTGCACACTGAATAGCCAAAATTACTGTGTTATTAAAGCTTGTTAAAATACTGGCTAAATTTAATGCCAAAATATTACGTTGACGCAAGTATTCTACAGCAAGATAGTCGAAAGGAGGAAACAAGTATTTGCTAAATGTGGGAGCGCAAGTATAACCTAAACTATTAATCAATACTAGGGATTCTACAATTTGAGGATAAGTGAGAGCAAACTCAATTGCAGTTGCACCTCCCATTGATGCACCTACTAGTGTAATCGGTCTGTTGATTAAAGTTTTCCAAAAATCGTAAAGGTGAATTTGAATTGTTGTTGGGCTGTAGATTATTTCTTTTTGCCTTTGTGTAAAGCCAAAACCTAACAAATCTACTGCCCATGTTTCATTTTGAGTAGCCAGCAATGGCAACAGCAGACGAAACTCTAGAATGGAACTGTCGAAACCGTGCAACAGTAGAATTGGCGTTCCTCCGTTACCTTTTTGAATGTACGTTGTGAGGATTGGGTGTTGACTCAGGGAAGTTGCAAGGGCGATTCTTTGAATACTTTGAACGAAAGCGATCGCTTTTGGATCTGTTAGTCGATTAACTTGTGATGGCAGAAAATTAGGAAACATTGGTATTTACTCCAAACTAATTTTCCACAACCCGGAGAGAGGATTGGACTGTTGGAATTGATTATCGCTGGCGCCGAGCCAATTATTGCCATAGATTAGCCCAACACTGAATATTGCATTGATAGGAAATTGCCCTAGCATTCCAAAGCCTTGAATATTCTTTGAGTCAGCGATCGCTTCCTGGTTCAACTGTATGGTTATTTGGTTGCCGTCATCAAAATAAATTGTCGCTCGTTTTTTGTGAAAGCGTACCTGAACTTTGTATACCCCGCCAGTTGCATAATAGTAAGCTGTGGCAGGCAACTTTTGACCATCGATATTCTGCCCTTTCAATTCAACTGCCATAGCAGGCGTGCTTAGTAGTAATAGGATTGGCAGGACTAATTTTAAAATTTTCATAGTAATAACAAGCACTTTCAATCAAACTACTTTCTACTTTTAAAATAGCACTGTATTCTCGCTTGTAAATATCCGAAAATAAGAACCCCAAAGAGCCAAAGCTGCGCTTTGTCTCCCCTCCCCTTGCTAAGGGGAGGGGTTGGGGGTGGGGTGTTAGGGACATCTATCGGGAATTCTTTCTAAAATCCCAGAACCAAACACCCGATCCATTTTTAAATAATCCAGGTGAACGTAACCAATATGACAGTGACAAGTTTGGTTAGTACAAGGTTGCTCAACTAAAGCTGTTTCCCATTCCAAATTATAAATATTACCAATTGGTTCCTTAATAAAATGACAGCGGCGCATTGTACCCTCACCATCAACAGAAATCGCTGATTTTCCAGCCCGACAAGAATGCCCAAAGCTAGGATAATGATGAGTATTTAATTCATATAACGGATCGATAGATTGGAAAAACTCTCTGTCTGCTTGTAATAAATTCGGAAGTTCAGCTTTGACAGCATTAATCCACAAATAAATGTGGTTTGGTAACTCCTGACGTAAAGCGGCTATTTCGGTTTTAAACTTAGGAAAACCGACAACTCCAACGCTAAATTTGACATTTTTGTTGTCTAAGTTGAGGCATTTTGCTAAAAAGCGATCGCGTGACACCCATTCTGAATGAAAAGTTGCCCAAAGTGCCAATTTATCTTTATTACATTCCTCTACCCAATCTAAATTACAAGATAGATTAGTTTGAATTGCTGCTTTGTTAACATTGGGCAACTGCGTTAATTTTATCAGTGCTTGCTGATAGCAAGAATGGATTAAAGCTTCTCCCCAAGGTGTAAATAGGATTGAAAATTGATGTTGGGGATGTTGGGAAATCCAATTGACAAATTTTTCTAAAGATTGTTTATCGATTGCTAATTCTGCGGTTGTTTGTTGGCGTTTAGCAAAGGGGCAATATTCACAACCGTAGTTGCAACTAATTAAAGAACCGCGATAGAGGATGGTGAGGTGCATATTAATAATTAAATTTGATTATTCAGCAATAGAACAGTAGCGGCCGCCTCTAGAGTGTTTCTGATGACGACGATAAATTAATTGACAGTCTAGCTGGGATAAACGCTCAATCATTTCATAAGACAAAAAATTCTCATTAAGATTTAAAATATCAAGTTTATTTACGTGTGAGCAGTTGAATAAAGCTTCTGCACCTTCATCTGAAAGAGTTCCCATTGCTAAGTCGAGGATATTGAGAAACTTGATTGTAGGTACATTAACTAGCGCACGAGCAATCTCATCAGAATATTCACTATTTCGTAACCCTAAATAACTTAAAGTTGGAAATAATTCACCGCTAATAATTGGCATTAAGTCCTCAATAGATGAATTACGACCGTATCTATTATTTCCTAGCCATAATTCTAAATGTTGTAATGCTGGTAATTCTAAAGCACAAATTTGTGCTATGGTTTTCTGATTTAATCCCGCACATTCAATGATAATCGCCTTCAAATTATCATGTTGTAACTGACTGAATTGTAAACCATCTCCTCCACGTATTTGTATAATTTCCAAGTGAGGATAAGCTTTTAATAAAGGACTGATATCACTTTGCTTTATAGTAGAAATCGGCCAGTCATTAAAATCCATATCACCAATAAATACAGCCTTCAAATTCTTCAGTTTATCTTTAGCCTCAACTAAAGCATTAACTACAACACTGGAATTGGAAATGTCATAACATACATTATCCCACCTACCAATTACCAAATCTTCAACTTTACTTGCATTGGTATGTCGAGTTAATGTATTCAGTTTTTCTCTCAAAACTTCTACATCTTCCCATTCGTCAGAGCTAATCTGATGACATCTTACAGCATAAGCTATTCTACTAGGGTCTATAATTCCAATTGCTGGGTCAAAATCTTCAACCCTTTTATTAGCAAATTTCCTAACACGATCCTCTGAATACCACTCTAAACGCTCAGGTAATCTCCAGCTTTTATAGGCTTTAATAGCCTGTTGCACTTGTAATTCTGTTCTTTCTCTGAGTAATAAATAAGCGGAACGTTGCACCTGTGATGACTCATCATTTAAAGCCGCAATGACTAAATCTAAACCTACATTCCCATATTTCAATGCATCATTTACAGCATCGATTCTGGCTTTGATTAGAAAACTTGCCAAGCGTTGTTTAACACCTTCAATTCCACCTAAAACAGCACCTTGTACTGGTGGCGGTGCTTCGCCGCCGAGTACCGCATCAAATTCTTTAGGTTGATTTTGATTGTTTGTCATATTTTCCTTATTAATCGCTTCTATACAAATATGATTAAAAACTCACTATCTCAACTCATAATCATGCATTAATTCTTGAACTTTTTCAGAAAATAACCACGCGCCGATAGTATCAGAACGTTCAATACCAAATTCAGTTAAATGTAAACTATATTCATCTTTTATCGCCAAATTTAAAGTCAGCAATTCTGAAAGTTCTGGAAAATCAGCGTCTACTTGACTAGCAAATCGCTGGCGATAGCTAACGAGATTTAATCCTTCATTAGAAAGTAAAGATAATAAAATATATCGCCGACGTTGTTCTTCTGCATCTAGTTGAAACCCATAGTGCGCGTAGTCAAATAACTCATCGGCTGTTTGAATATATGCTTGCAAAATATCACGAATTCCCTTTGCTCCCACCGCATATTCGTTGGAGTAGTGCAAAGTATTGGTGTAGGAACGTGCGCCACAACCTAAACCAACCATACCGTCGGCTTGACAGCAGTAGACGGGGGAGGGGGGAGATAGGGGAGACAAGGGAGACATGGGAGAGGGGGAAGACAAGGGAGAAAGATGGCTACCTTGTCCCCCTTGTCCCCCTTGTCGAAACATCCGCATAGATACTTGAGTATACCCTTCAGACAACAGGAGCGATCGCCCTTCGCGGTAACAAGCTAAACGAATATCGTCCCATTCTTTATCTGTGCGTCCCAAACCTGTTAACGGCCGTACATACAAGGGATACAGATAGATTTCTTCTGGTTGAAAGCGCAAAGCACTATGTATTGATTGCAACCAAGTATCGACGGTTTGACCGGGTAAACCGTAAATTAGGTCAATATTCAAAGTCGGAAATCCAGCTTCTTTTATCCTTGTCAAAGCTGCTTCTACTTGAGTGTTAGATTGACGGCGCTGGGTTGCTAAGACTTCCGATTCGATGAAACTTTGGACACCAATGCTAACACGATTAACGGAGTGCGATCGTAACAGCTTTAACTTCTCCTCAGTTGCGGTTTCTGGTGAAACTTCCACAGAAATCGGAATTTCCTGTAATTTCGCACCCATCGTATTTTCAGCGATATCGAGAACAGTTTCGAGGTGTCCAATGGGTAACTGAGTTGGAGTTCCGCCACCGATAGCGAACCTCGCAAATGACGCATCACCCAACACCGCTTTCATCCGTTGCGCCTGTCGCTGTAACGTGCGGACATATTGACTGATAAAATCTTCATTGTGGCTGACTGTGGTAAACAAATTGCAGAAACCACAACGCATTTCACAAAACGGGATGTGTATGTAAAGAAATAGCGCCTGTCTATCTTGCTGCGTCCAAAGTTCCGGGAGATATATAGGTGGGTTGAAAGGACGATAAGCTGTTTTGTGGGGATAAGAATAAACGTATGCTTGATACGGAGACTGGGCAATTTTAGATTTGAGATTTTGAATTGTCAGCATAGGATTTAAAAAGAATTAAGTTTCACGCAGAGACGCAGAGACACAGAGAAACTCTCCGCGCCTCTGGTTACTGAGCGAAGTCGAAGTATGCGCCTCTGCGTGAGGTTTTCATAAAATAAACTCAGCATAAGGAACAGTCCAAACCGCAGGATGGCTAAGTCGATGTCCAGTGTAACCATCTTCACCATAAGTTGTCCCGTGGTCGGAACACAGAATGCAAAATGTAGAATGTCTTTGGCGTATAATATTCCAGAGTTTGGCTAATTGACTATCTACATATTCCAAAGCTGCGGCGTGAGATTCAATGGTGTCGATTTTATCCTTTGGGTTGGGAAGGTAAAAGTAATTTGGTTGATGCAAAGCGGAAATATTTATAAATAAAAATATCCGTTGATTATGTGGCGTTTTTTCTAAAATTTCCCCCGCCAAATTTACCTGATTTTCTGTAGATTTTGGGTTAGTAACACCTAACTCTGGACTCCAGTAACTTTCAGCAAACATCCCAGGAATTACATTACCTAAAGGGTTACGTTTGTTAAAAAAACCAACTCCACCAATGCAAACTGTATGATATCCCTTAGCAGCTAATCCACTAACAATATTTGAGCTATCTAACACACAAGTTTTATCGGTTGTGGTGGTACTTCCTTCAAATCCTAATGCAAAAATTCGGGGGTGAATTCCTGGCGTTACAGGTGTGGGTAAAAAGCCGGCAAAAAAAGCATGATGCGCCGCGTAAGTGAAATTTCCAGGTGAATGGCGTTCTTCCCAGCCTGTTTTAGGTAAAACTTTTTCTAAATTAGGTGTGTGTCCTTGTATGAGTAGATTTTTGGCAACATCATAACGCAGCGTGTCTAGAGTGATAAATAAGATATCGTGAGTTCCCACGATTTGATTCATATTAAACATATTAAAAATTTTTCTTTATTCTCTGTGTTCTCTGCGCCTCTGCGGTTCGTTCCAAAACTGCCTTAACTTCACTCGTATAAGTATCCATACCATTCCATAAAATACCCGGTAGTAAATCGCCAAAAGCATTAATCTCTAATATTGCATGAGTTTTCAAATCTGGTAAAATTAACAAATCAACTCCGCAATACAAACTATCAGGAAATAACGCTGCTGCTTGTTCGCAAGTTCGCTTCATCATCTCCCAATTTTCTACACCAACTTTTGCTAAAAACTCCTCTGCATCTCCTCGTTCATTCCCTAAATGTAAATTTGTCATCGGACTTTTACCAAGGCGAACAACGATATGCTGTGCTTCACCATTGATAACCACGACACGCACATCAAAACCGCATCCTTGTAAATGTGCTTTGGGTAGCCATTCTTCAACTTGTACGCCTTCTGCTGTCAAAATGTTGATGATATCGGCGATTTCTTCATGATGAGTGTAGTGGCTAATTTTCCGGGAGTTGTAAAGTAGAGTTTCCCCATTTTCGCGCACTCGTTCGACGGTGGTAATGGCTGATTCAAAACGGGAATTTGCGCGATAAGCAACGACTCCAGAAGCGGCGGAACCGTGGGAAAGTTTGACGAAGACTCGTTCTATTTCCTCGGTTTGCATTTGTTCGCGCAAATGTTCGTAATTGTGAATTTTACCTAGAGAACGAGGAACGGGAATATTGTGATGGCTGAATCTTTCGTGACAGGCTGGTTTGTCAAACATCACAGCAATATCTTGCGGATGGTTCATGAAGTAAGCCTGAAGAGGAGTAAGTTGAGATTCCCATTTTTGTAATAGATATCGCCAACCTAAATACCACTGTCGCGGGTAAAGTATGCGTCCTTTGTCGAATTCTAATTCCATAGCTTCGCCAGGACTGATGCGTTGATGTTGTCCGTTATCTGATAGGTTGAAACCTGCGGCGATGATGGCTTTATCGATATCAAAGTTCTTTTCTGGAGAATCGAAGCGGATAATAGTGTTGGGTGCGTTGAATTGTTCGAGGGTTTGTTTATCTGAAATTAAATCTGCGTAATCTACTACCGTGGCTGGTGGTAAGTTGAAATGAGTTAGTGCTTGTTGGAAGAAACCGACACGGCGATTTTCAGGGTTGGCGATGAGGATAAAGTTAAACATTATTTATTTTCTATTTTTGATTTCATTCATACAAAGACCAGTAGCGCAACCCTACACTACTTTCAGTATCTTGCGGTTCTGCTTCTACGCGACAATTGAGTTGAGATAGCTGCTGAATCATACTTGAGGATAAACGATTCATGGAAACATTCAGTGTATGAAGCTGATTAATTTTTGAACAATTATATAAAACTTGTGCGCCTTTATCTGTTAACGTTCCCATTGATAAATCTAATATTTTAAGAGTATCTATTAAAGGAGATTTAACTAAATATTTAGTAAGTTCGTCCGTATATTCACAACTTTTTAAACCTAAATATTTTAGTTTAGGAAATAATTGATTTTCCAGAAGAGTCATCAATCTGCTTATACCTAAATTTATTTCTTCATAATGATAATCATAATCTCTACCCAGCCATAATTCTAGATATTCTAGATTAGGCAGATCAAGAAGATAAATTTGATCGATAGTTTGATAGCTGATTCCCTGACCAGTTTCAACAATCAATGTCTTTAAGTTATCGTGTTGTACCGGACTGAAATTTAGAGAGTCATCACCACGAACTTGCAAAACTTCTAAGTTTGGATAAGCGGTCAACACTGGGCTAACATCACCCAAAGAAACATAAGAAACTCTGTATGGCTCATCATATCCATCTCCAATAAAAAGAGTTTTAAGACTAGTCAGTTTCTTAGATGCAGAAGAAATAGCTTTTATGATATCGTCAGCACTTGTATTACGGTAGGGACATGCCCATATTTGGCAAACTAAAGCCTGGATTTTATTAGCTTGAGAATCACTAAACAAAGCTTCCAATTGGCTAAAGTCGAAAGGAGTGTATTCAACATATCCAAGGACATAGGCTGTATCAATTACATCTGTGATGCCAATAGCAGGGTCAAAATTCTCAAATTTACACTCTGTTAGCAAGTGAAAATATAACCAAATGTCATAATCTATTACTGCTTGCTTTCCTTTTTTTCCTCCCCTTTCTTTTAATAACCTCACCACGATACGCTTTACCTGTTGTGAAGAATTTTTCAAAGCATCAATTACTAAATCTAAACCCTCATCCCCGTAATTTAAAGCTTCAGAAAGTCCTGCAACTTGCACCTCCACAACCGAACTTCTCAACCGATTTTTAACTCCTTCAATTCCTCCTAAAACCACACCACTAATAGGAGGTGGTGCTTCTCCACCAAGTACTACATCAAATTCTCTCGGCTGATTGTTATTGTTGTTCATTTTAGCTAATCCTAATTTATCGGAAAAATTTTTCATTCATATAACGCCGAATAGCGAGAAGGGCTATATCCTTCATATCTCTTTTCTTGAGAATGAGCAATTAATAAACAATCAATTAGGGATGATTGTTTAATCTCCTGAATAAACTCTTCTGAAACGTAGTTGTGAGCAATATTGAGGGTATGTAGATTAATAATCGCCTCTGATTCAATCAAAGCGTTCAAACCTGCGTCAGTCAAATTTCCCATTGATAAATCTAGTACTTCAAGAGTTGCAAGAATGGGAGATTCAGCCATAAAAGAAGATTGAGCGATCGCATCGGCTATTGCATCAGCATAATCGCTATGCAAACCTAAGTATTTTAAATTAGGAAATGATTCACTAAAAAGAATTGGCTTGAGACTATCAATAGTATCATCAGAACTATGTTCGGAAGTTCTGCCCATCCATAATTCAAAATATTCTAATGCTGGTAAATCGAGCGAACAAAGACGATAAATTGCTACATCACTGAGATTTGCTGTTTCAATAATTAAAGTTTTCAAACTTTTATGTTGTAGTTTTTCACATTCCAATTCGTTGCAGCAACCACGAATATGTAGTACCTCTAGGTTAGGACAAGCTTTCAATATTAAAGTTATATCTCCAACACCTATATAAGATTTTTTGTAGTATTCGTCTCGGCTATCACCAATAAATAAAGCTTTCAGATTAGTTAACTGCTGACGTGCTTCATAAAGGGTATCAACATAACTATAAAAATCGGGGCTAACTTCGTAATAACAGTCGTACCCAGATAAATGACAAATTAAAGCTTCAATTTGACTAACTTGTGGGTCTTGCAATAATAACTTTAATTGTTCGATATTGACTATATAGGCTATCTCAAATGGGTTGATGATACCTGTATTAGAATTAAATTTTTCAGATGTCCAATCTTGCAAAGTTGTAAAAAATAACCAAGGTTCGCATCCTAAAAGTGCTTGCTTTCCTTTACCTTCTGTTTGTTGCAATAGTTCAACTGCAATTCTATGAATCTTATATGAGGAATCCTGCAAGGCTTCAATCACTAAATCTAAACCTGGATTTCCATAATTTAATGCATCAGTCAGCGCCGCAACCTGTAACTCAAAAACTCCACTTTTTAACCGACTCTTAACTCCCGCAATTCCTCCTAGAACAGCACGACTATCAGGTGCATCGCCCCCAATTACTGCGTCAAACTCTTGCGGTTGTTTTGGATGATTATTCATGATTTTGCTTAAAAAATACTAATTTTATTTTTGGCATCGCTAAATATAAAATATGTTTATTTTGCTGCTAAGGTTTACTATGTTAAGCTTTCTGTGGTTCAGCAATTACTTTACACTTGAGTTGATATAGCTTTTTTACCATAGCTGGAGATAAACAATTTTTACTAACATTGAGAGTATGTAAACAATTAATTGCGGGACTATTCAATAAAGTCTCTGCTTCTATATCTCCTAAATCTCCATCTGAAAGGTCTAATACAACTAGGCGGTTTAATATGTCTGAATCTACTATATGAGAAACAATTGTGTTATAACCTGCACTACCTCTTAAACCTAAATATCTCAGTTGAGGAAAAAAATTACCAAACCGCCTTAAACGCGAAATATCTGATTGCTGATTATTTATACCTAGTTGAATATGAATTCGGGCTGAATTGCGACATTTTAAATTAATATATTCTAATCCTGGTAATTCAATATTGATAAAATGCTGTACATAACCACTAGTAATAATTAATGTTTTCAAATTATTAGGTTTTATGTATTTCTTAAAAGTAACCTTCTTAAATCCTCTAAGCTCTAATAAACTAAGGTAAGGATAAACTTCTAAAAGCTTACTAGCATCATTTATTATTGAATGGTTGTTAATCAGAATAGATAAAGCTTTGAGTCCAGGAAAACGATTATAGTTATCTAATAAAATATCAACAACCTTATTACTATCAATTGCACCTCTACAGAGATTAATTACTAGTGCCTGAAGTCCACGTTTTGGGATTTTTGTATTAAAAAATCTAACTCGTTAATATTCTTTAACTTATATCCAATATTTTCTGTTATGCCATACCAATCGTTATATTGATAGTCATGAATTACCCAATCTTTTAAGGTTGTAAACATCTTGAATTTATCAAAATGAAATAAAGCTAGTCTTACTTTATGAAATAAAGCCTGCCTTATCTTTAAATCTGATTCTTGTAAGAATACATCTTGTGCTTTTTCTAGCAACAAATTATATGCACAATTTCGCACTTGTCCTGAAGCATCGTTTAAGGCTGCAATTATTAAATCTAAGCCTTCCTTGCCATAATTCGCTGCTTGAGTAATACTCATACATCGTATTTCTGCAATTGGACTTTGCAAGCGACTCTTTACACTCTCAAGCCCCCCTAAAACTACGCCAATAACAGGAGGTGGTAGTTCTCCACCAAGCACCGCATCAAATTCTCTGGGTTGATTTGGATTGTTGTTCATCTTGGGTTTTACTGATTTTTAAAATATCTGCGACGCATCAAACCTATGTATAACCTCTGTATTTTTGTACTACTTTGAGGTATAGTTTATTCCCAGACTGAGTAATAGCGATCGCTAAACTGACAATCTGCAATTACTCGGCTACAGAACAATAGCGACCATGAATATAGCTATCATCATCTTCTTTTTTCTGATTACTTGCCAAAACACGCACATCTAAACCAGATAATTTCTCAATCATTTCTTCAGACAAAAAGCTTTCTGAGATATTGAGAATATCAAGATAATTGATAGCTTCACAATTCAGCAACTCTTCAGCCCCCGCATCACTCAACGTTCCCATCGACAGGTCAAGTACGCTGATAGAATTAATAATTGGAGAAGTCACAATAGCATTGACTATTTCATCAGTAAATTGACTATTGCGTAATCCTAAATAAGTTAAGTTGGGAAACTTATTTTCAAAAAGAATCGGATGTATATCTTCAACCCAACAGTCTCCACCGTAATCTTCACTGCCAAACCATAATTCTAAATGTTCCAATGCTGGCAGATTCATATTACAAATTTGTGCGACGGTATCCCGACTTAATCCCCCAGTTTCTACAATTAAAGTTTTGAGGTTATTGTGTCGCACTGGTGGACTAAAATGTAAACCGTCGCCACCACGAACTTGTAAAATTTCGAGTTGGGGATAAGCTTGCAAAATCGGGCTGATATCACTTTGCTGAATCCAAGAAATTTCGCATTCTTCAGGTTCGATATCACCAATAAAAACAGCTTTGAGATTAGTTAAATATTTTTTCGTATTAACTAAAGCTTCGACAATACTACTTGAACCCCTTTCATAAGCTTGCGGCCACAAACCAAAGACTAAAGCTTCTAATTTGTCGGCGTTAGGTTCTTGCAGAAGTCTATTAAGTTGACTCAGCAAATTGTCTTCATTAGCTTCTTGTACAAGTCTACGTAAATCTTCATCATAATATTCATAATCACCGCATCTAAGAGCGTAAGCCTTGTTAACGGGTTCTATAATACTTATATTCGGATTAAAATCTACAACTTGCCGATTAGCAAATTGAGTAGCTTTATACACATAATACTTATCTATTCTCTCTTCCAAGTTCCAAGGTTTATATGTTTGCAATGCTTGTATAACTTGCGGTTCCACTCTTTGTTTTAATACTCGATAAGCAAAACGCTGTACTAATCTCGATTTATCTTGCAACGCTTGAATCAAAACATCCAACCCTGCATCACCATATTTCAAGGCTTCGTTGAGTGCAGCAATTCGCACATTAGCTACAGGATTTGATAAACAACGCTTAATTCCCTCAATTCCTCCAAGAACAACTCCATCTATAGGAGGCGGCGATTGTCCGCCAAGTACAGCATCATAATCTCTGGGTTGATTTTGATTGTCAGTCATGTTGCTTTACCTTTCAAGTCTTAATTAGGGTTCCCAAAAACTTTATTACAAGTTTGCTAAAGTAGCGATCGCCCACAATTTGTAACAAATAACACACTCATAATTTTGACTCGGTTTCTTTGAGGCTTGTGTAATCTCATCAAAAATAGTACATTTGTTTTAGTAAATTAGTAAAGCCCTGACACATTTATTTGTTTGTGCTAGTGCCAGATGGTAATTGCAGTTAACTAGCAAAAGTGATACAACGGAATAACTGCGTATTGCTTGAAAACCTTGAAAATATAGATATTTTACTTATGGCTGAGTATCAAAAAATTGAGTATCGCATCGGTAAAGATGGAAAAATTACGGAAACAGCGATCGGTGCTTCTGGTGCAAGTTGTACCAGCACAACGTCTGGAATCGAAGATGCTTTGGGAGACGTAGAAACTCAAGAACTGCTTCCTGAATATTACGAGGGAGAAGCAAACGTCACAGGAACAGAACAACAGTCTCTCAAACAACAATAGGAGAGATACAGATGCTTGCAGACATCATATCAGACATCCAGGGAAGTGGAATGTTTTCTCTGGAAAGTATTTTAGCGATCGCAATCGGATTTTTGGCGTTACTTTTGATTATTCCAGTAATTAACGCGGCGATCGCTTCTCAACCAAACAAGCGAATTGATAAGTTAGGGTTGGCGCAATCTCAAATCAAATTACTAGAAGATGAACTCCAAACATCTCAACAAAAATACTTAGAATTAGAGCAAAAAATACAGCAACTTATTTCTGAAAAAGCCGCACTGCATCAAGAAGGCGTGCGACTCCATGAAGAGTTGCAACAGCAACGTCTACAACTAACAGAAGAATTTCGCACTTCCACATTTGAGCAATTGCAGACATTACTGACAAACTACCCCAGCATTCACCAGATGGTGAGTGTTAAACCAGAATTGCCCGTGAAAAATCTGCTTTCGATGTTTACTCCTCTAGATAATCTTCTTAGTAAATGGGGTTACGAACAGATAGGCAAACCTTGGCAACAAGTCCCTTATAATTCCCAACTTCATCAACCAGACACCGCTGATATTACCGAAGGTGAATTAGTTTACATTCGATTTATTGGCTATCAGCATCAAGGAAGAATTCTTTGCCCTGCTAAGGTTAGTCGGAGTTTGCCGGGAGGGGGGAGATAGGGAGATGGGGGGATGGGGAGATGGGGGGATGGGGAGATGGGGAGACGCGGGGACGCGGGGAATAACCAATGACTAATGACTAATGACTAATGACTAATAACTAATGACTACAGTAATAATTGATTTTGGTACTAGCAATACTGTTGTTTGTACTACGGATTTGATTACGCAAAAACCACGGACGTTGCGATTTGATTCGATGTCGCGGCGGTTTGAGGTTGGGGGCGAACAAGTTAGCGTGGTGCCGAGTTTGGTGTTTGTGGAAGGGCAAAATAGCATTTTGTTTGGTGAATCTGTACGTGCCAAACGCTTGGGGTTTGCCCAGCCGGAACGCTGTTTTCGAGCTTTTAAACGGGATTTGGCAGCGGATTTTGTGCCACCTCCCCGACTTTTGGATGGTAATAGTTATAGTGCGGAGATTATTTCAGAACTGTTTTTGTTAGAAATTTGGCAACAGATTGAACAGCAATTGCAGCCAAGTCACGTTATTTTTACGGTTCCTGTAGGTGCATTTGAGCGATATCTTGACTGGTTTCGCAATTTAGCCGATAAGCTAAATATTCCCGCAGTGCAAATTGTCGATGAATCAACAGCCGCCGCCCTTGGTTATGCTATCAAGCGTCCTGGGACTGTGGTTTTGGTAGTCGATTTTGGTGGTGGAACGTTGGATTTAAGTTTAGTACGGACTGTCAGCGTCGCTTCCGAACAGCAAGCAGTACGCGCTGAAGTTCTTGCTAAATCTGATGCTTTTATTGGCGGTGTAGATATCGATACTTGGATTGTCGAACATTATCTGCAAAAAATCAATTCCTCCCGCGCTGAAGTAGGAGAAATCGGTTTTATGAATTTATTGGAAGTAGCAGAAAGGGTAAAAATTCAACTTTCGACAACAGATGAGGCGAAAGAAGCTTGGTTTGATGATGAAAATTTTATGTCCCATGAATTGCAGTTACATCGGGACGAGTTAGGCGAAATTTTAGAAAATCAACAATTATTAGAACAGTTAAGACAAGCGATAGATGAAGTGTTGGCGATCGCACTTTCCAAAGGTATCGCTAAATCTGCCATCGAACAGGTTTTATTAGTCGGCGGTACTTGCCAAATTCCGGCGATTCAACAACTAGTAATTTCTTATTTCGGCAGACAAAAAGTTAAATTAGATAAACCCTTTGAAGCTGTCGCACATGGCGCATTAGCTTTAAGCGAAATGACAGCAGTTGATGATTACCTGCGCCACAGTTACGCTATCCGACTTTGGGAACCCCACAGCAAAACTTATTCTTATTTTACTTTAATTGAAAAAGGAGCAAAGTATCCAGGGGCGCGTTCTGAAGCTTTAACTTTGCAAGTAGCCACCGAAGGACAGCGAGAAATTCGCCTTGATATTGGCGAAGTTGCAGAAGTTTCCCAAGCAGAAGTTGCTTACGATTCTCAAGGAAGAATGACGAGTAGCCACTTAATAAAACAAGATAGCTATCGTTCTTTAGAAACTCATCATCAACAAGTATGCGTCGCCCATCTCGAACCGCCCGGACAAACAGGAGTAGACAGAATCCAAGCACAATTTGAAGTCAACGAACAACGAGTATTAGTAGTAACAGTAAAAGATTTATTGACGGGGAAAATGTTAGTGGAGAGAGGGGCGATCGCCAAACTCAAATAATCTTATATTCGCGTTATTCGCGTCTTGGCGGTTTATTAAAAATAACCGTATTCAAAAACATGATTCTTATAATAGTAAAATGGTAAAAATATAATGGCAAAGAAACAGAATCAACCTAGAGAATATGATGCCGTTTTAGGCACTCAAAATTCTGCGCCAGTTGGCAGTGTGATTTTAGGGGGACTGGAAGGTGTTAAAAGCCGCTTGAAAAGTGTAGATATAGAAGTGCAAATTGCTGCCCTAAAAGAGGCATTAAATTATGGAGAAGCAGGTTTAGACTTAGTAATTCAGGCTTGGCAATATGAATCAGGAAAATTAAAGTGGGCTGCTTATTCGTTACTTCGCCACCGAGAAGAAGTAAGAGTAAAACAAGCATTACAAGAACATAATCCCTGGCTAAATATCACTTGTCTACATAGTTTACAGCAGAATAGAGGCATCACATCTGTTGCCATTAACCCAAATGGGAGAACTTTTGTCAGTACTGGAAACCCTATTAATATTTGGGATTTGTATAGCGGACAACTTCAACCTATTTCAATAAAAGATTTCAATACTCAATCCTTGGTTATTAGTCCAGATGGAACAACTTTAATTAGTAGAGGAGGCACTTATGCCGGGGGACGAAAAATAGAAGTTTGGAATTTATATACTGGATATCATAAAAAAACTTTAAAAGAATCTACTGACAGCGTTTTTTCCCTAGTTATTAGTCCAGATGGAAAGACTGTTGCCTGCGGCAGCGAGTATAGTGGAATTAATGTCTGGGATTTGCAGACAGAACGAATTATAAGTACCATGAGTGGGCATTCACACTACTTAGTTCAAGCGTTAGCTATCAGTGCCGATGGAAAAACTCTCGTTAGTGGTAGTAATGACAAAAATATCAAAGTGTGGAATTTTGAAACTGGAGAACTTATACACACTTTTAAAAAACATTCAGATGGTGTTGAGTCTGTAGCTATTAGCCCAGACGGACAGACAATTGTTAGTGGCAGTAAAGACAAAACAATTAAAGTATGGAATTTACAGACAAAACAGCTTCAGTTCACACTTGAAGGGCATTCCGATTGGGTTTATTGTGTAGCTATCAGTCCAGACGAAAGCACTCTTATTAGTTGTGGTAGAGACAAAACTATCAGAATTTGGAACTTGCAAACTGGGGAATGCCTACGCATTCTCAAAGAACATACTGATGGGGTTTATTGTGTAGCTATCAGTCCAGATGGAAATACTCTTGTTAGCAGTAGTAGAGATAAAACTATCAAAATCTGGGGTATTAAGTCCTAGAAAAAGCGAGTCGAGAAAAATATCTATAAACTTCAGCCTTTTTGTACTAGCTACTTAAAACGCTAAAATTGAATAGTAATTTTTAAATGTGTAGCTGCAAATAAAAAAATCATGACTCGTCGTCATCTTTTGCAAGAAGGGCAATCTTACACATTTCGCTCCTATTTTGAAATGCCTTATGAAGCAGACGAAATTTTAGCGGAATTGGGTTATGGTTTGCTAAAAACACGAATGGAGTTACCACGTAGCGATCGCAATTTAGAACGTTTGCCGGAATTACAACAGCGAATTGATGAATCTTTACCACTAGTTAGCTTGAGCAGCGAGACAGCACGACGTGAAACACTGGTAGCACCTACATTGCTGGAAGTTGCTCGTTATTGTCAATGTCAAATCAGGATTGAGTATCCATTGACAGTAAACAACTGGTTAAAGGGTAATTTAGATTATTTCTTGAAAAGCAATCTAAGTTTATTAGTAGTTGAAGCGAAAAATGATGACTTAACAAGAGGCTTTACGCAGATGGCAGTAGAATTAATTGCTATTTCTGAAGTAGAAGAAGGTGAGATTTTTTATGGTGCAGTAACAATTGGTGATGCTTGGCGTTTTGGTCGCTTAGAAAAAACCAAGCAGCAGATTTTTCAGGATATTTCGCTGTATCGAATTCCCGATGATTTGCCAGATTTAATGAAGATTTTGGTAGGAATTTTAGAATCAAATAGTAGCGTTTGATAAAATTCGTGCTTTTACAGGAAAAAAATTTGAATGAAAAGTGCGATCGCCAAACTTAAAGAATCTCCTCTTTGCACCTTGGCAGTTCGTTTATAAAAACCAAAATTAAATATAGCAATACTAATATTAGTAAAAATGCAATGGCAGAAAAGCATAATCGACCGCAAAAATATGATGCTGTCCTTGGTAATCAAGCAGAAACACCTATTGATGGTGTAGTATTGGGAGGGTTAGAAGGTGTTAAAAGCCGTTTAAAAAGTGCAGTTTTTAAAGCACAGACTTCTGCCCTTAGGGAAGCACTTAAATATGGTGATGTCGGTTTAGATTTAGTGTTTAATGCAACACAATCTACCGAATGGCAGTTGCAAAATGCTGCTGAAAAATTGCTGATTCAAAACCGAACAGAACCCCAATTTCAGCAGAAAATTCTGAATTCAAACCCTTGGTTGTTTGTTGATTGTAGATTCACATTAGAGGAACACTCAGACAAAGTTAACTCTGTTGCAGTTAGCTCAGATAATTTAACTATTGCTAGTGGTAGTAATGATAAAAATATCAAAATTTGGTCGCTGCAAACAGGAGAAGTACAACGAACTATAACAAGTCATACTAATAAAGTTAATGCTGTTGTTTTTAGTCCAGATGGAAAGCTTGTAAGTTGTAGTAGTGATAACACAATAAAATTTTGGGACTGGCAAAGAGGAAAATTAGTAAATATTTTAGAAGAAGTTCATTCTAAATCTGTAGATGCGATCGCCATTAGTCCAGATGGCAAAATTATTATTAGTAGTAGTTGGCATATAAAAGTAGCTGATTTACTCAACGGCAAAGAAATTAGCACGTTAGAAGGAAACGGTTATATTAGTTCCTTAGCAATTAGCCCTGATAGTAAAATTTTTGTTAATGACAGTTACGATACAATCAAAGTACGAGAATTTTCTAAGGGTAAATTTTTGGATTGGTGGAAGCTGAAGATAACAACTCCTCGCCTATTAAAAGGACATTCTGGTAAAGTAAATACTCTTGCTATTAGTGCTGATGGTAAAACTCTTGTCAGTGGTGGTGAAGACAAGACTGTTAAAATATGGAACTTACAAACAGGAGAATTAAAACAAACCTTAGCAGGACATACGGGTAAAGTTAATGCTGTTGCTATTAGTGCTGATAGCAAAATTATTGCTAGTGCAAGTAATGATAAAACTGTAAAAATTTGGGATTTAAATGGAGGATGGTTGCTACGTACTTTAGAAGGGCATACAAAAGTAGTGCGGACTGTAGCAATTAGCCCAGATTGTCAAACTATTGTCAGTGGAAGCTGGGATAAGACTATCAAAGTTTGGAGAGCGAATTTTTCAAATTAGATGATTATGTTTATTTTAATGCGATCGCCTCACCTCAGTGATTGGGAATACTAAGTAGTAGGCTCAACATTAAAAACCTGATGAAAGAAAATACCAATCGCCCAAGAGTTTATGATGCTGTTCTTGGCGGTCAAGAAAAAGCGCCTCCTGGTGCTGTAGTATTAGGAGGACTAGAAGGTGTTAAAAGACGCTTGGCAAATCCGGTAATTGAACAAAGAATCGCAGCACTAGAAGAAGCACTCAAGTATGGCGAAGCAGGTTTGGAATTGGTAATCTGGGCGTTAGACGATAAATTATGGAAAGTACGCCAAGCAGCTTATTCACTACTAGCTTCTCGACCAGAACCTATAGTACAAGAAATACTTCAGGACTATAGTCATAAAATTGACAGATATGATGCTTTCGTAGCGATGGCGCGTGCTGGCGGAGTGTCCGATATCGATACACTAATGGAGAATCTAGAAAATGACCGTAATAGCGCCACCTACAAGTTAGTTGACTTTACACTCGGCTTAGTTGATACCCCTCAAGGTCAAGACCGAATTCGACATTACCTGTTCAATGGTACGCAGATACAACGTAATTATGCAGCACTTTATTTTAAACGACGCGGAGCAAAAAATATTTTAAAAGAAGCAGTAAACCAGGGCTGTATTGATAAATTGCAAGCCTTTTCTAAATAAAAACAGCAATGTCAGAAAATTTCAAACAACCAAGAGAATATGATGCTGTGCTTGGCGGACAACTACCACCTCCAAAAGATGGCGTAGTTTTAGGAGGTATTGAAGGTGTTAAACGACGTTTAAGCAGCGCCACATCTCCACAACAACAAATTCTCGCCGTAGCAGAAGCCCTAAAGTATGGCGAAGCCGGTACTAAGTTGGTGTTTGAGATTGTAAATACTGAATCTGAAAAGTTGCAATCTACAGTATCGTCACTCCTGGGACAACAAGCATTAGCAAAAGTACAGTCCCATCTAGACAGGGAAATACCATTAATCTCTGCGGTTGATTTAAACTACAGTCGTTTGCAAAATTTACTCGCTTCCGGAAAGTGGAAAGATGCAGACCAAGAGACTGCTAGTATAATGCTGCGGGTATGCGATCGCCAACCACAAGGATTTTTAGATCCATCAGACATCGAAAAATTCCCTTGTGCAGACTTAAGCACCATTGAAACTCTCTGGCAAAGATATAGCAACGGACGCTTTGGCTTTGTTGTCCAAACCCATATCTGGCAAATTGTTGGTGGTACCTCAAATCCCGACTGGGAAGCATGGTGTCGCTTTGGTAAAGGTGTGGGATGGTTTTCTCAAGGTACTTGGTGCTATTGGAATGACTTGAAATTCGACTTGAGTGCGCCGGTGGGAAACTTACCCCGTGGCGGTGCATTTATTGGTTGGGGGTTAGGTGACTTTTGGACAGGTTGCAGAACTCTGTCTGCGCTTGCACAGAAATTAGCCAACTGCAAAATCGCCTAAGTTTGGGAACACTGGTATAAGTCAGAGGTAAAAAGCGATGCCAGATAATCCCAATCAACCAAGAGAATATGATGCCGTACTTGGCGGCCAAAATCCTCCGCCAGTTGATGGCGTAGTTTTAGGCGGATTGTCAGGTGCAAAACAGCGTTTCGCTAGTAGTGATTCAGATTACCGCCTTTTAGCACTTTCGCAACTCATTCAGCATAGACACGAAGGCTGGGATTTAGTAATTCAAGCTTTAAAAGATCCATCACGACGGGTACAGTTAGCAGCATATAAATTATTGCGAGATATCCCAGAATTAAAAGTAAAACAGGCAATCTTAGAATTTAATCCCTATCGTTTTTTTCAGTGTGTTTATACAATTGAGCTTAATAGAAATAATGCAGCGATCGCCATTCATCCCGATGGCAAAACCCTAGTATGTTGCGATGCTGGCGGTAGTTCTTATGAAGAACCTCAAAGCGATGGCAGTATTGTCGGTGGAACTTATATAGACTTTAAAAAGTGGGATTTGAATACTGGAAGAAATCTTCGCACCATCAATAAAAAGTTTGGTACGAAAGTAAATGATTATCCAAAACATTTAACTTTTAGTGCTGATGCTCAAACTTTAGCTATAGGTGGTTCTCAGCATGACAATACTATTAGAACTGAAATTTGGAATCTCAATACTGAGCAATTAAGTTATGTTATTACCGGACAACCATTGTGGGAAAACAGAAAGCGCAATACTATTACCTCCCTTGCTCTGAGTTCTGATGGCAAAATCTTAGCTATTGGTAATGAAGCTGGTAATATTCTCGTTTGGGATTTAGAAATAAAACAAAATATTTACACTTTCAAAGGACATTTAAAAACTATAACTTCCGTTGCTGTTAATGCAGATGTAAATATCCTAGCAAGTGCTAGTAGTGATGAAACTATTAAAATTTGGGATTTAAGAACTGGAAGTGAAATTTACACATTCAAAGGATATGATTCTAGTGACTATAATTCCACTATTGCATCATTGGCAATTAGTCCTAATGGAAAAACTTTAATCACTGGCGATGATAATTTGCCAAGACTCCTGAGAATATGGGACTTGAGCAATGGTAAAGAAATTTATAAATTATTTCCTAATAGTGGTGAATTAAGTTTTTTAACATTCAGTGCAGATGGAAAAATCTTTGTGAAGTGTGGCGGTGATATTAATATCTGGAATTTGCAGACACAACAATTGCTTGCTGAATTCCCTTATGCAACAAGTGTTACTATTAGCCCAGATGGGCAGACTATTGTCAGTTACACTAGGAAATTAATACAAGTATGGCGAGTTCCATAAAAATATAGATGCGATTCCAAATAAATGCGATCGCATTTCCTAAATTGGGCACACTGGTATTAGCGTCGAGGAAGAAAATGATACCAGATAATCCCAATCAACCGCGAGAATATGATGCTGTACTTGGAGGACAATCACCACCTCCTGTAGATGGGTTAGTTATTGGCGGTATTGAAGGCATTAAGCGTCGTCTTTTAAGCGATAATATAGAAGCAAAAATGGCTGCGATCGCTGATGCAATTAACTATGGTGATGCAGGCTTAGAGTTAGTCATTCAAAGTTTGCAGAATGAATCATTACAGTTACAAATCTTAGCATATAAGTTATTACATCAAAGGAAAAAACTTAGTGTTGAACAGATTATTACAGCTTTAAATTCACACCATTATAAATTTTTTGAATGCTTGACTACTTTAAGCGAACATACATCTGATGTATATGGAATAGCATTTAGTTCCGATGGAGAAACTATTGCTAGTGGAAGCCATGATAAAACTATCAAATTATGGAATATTCAAACTAGCCAATTAATTTGCACATTAAGCGAAAATTTATCAGCCCCTTATGGACTTGCATTTAGCCCAGATGGAAATACTTTGTATGCTAATAACTGGAATGAAATAAAAATTTTCAATTTAGAAAACCAGGAAGAAATCCTGACACTTAAAGGACATTCTGATGCTGCTTTATCCCTCGTTGTAGCTCCTGATGGAACTCTAATTAGTGGTAGCCAAGATAAAAATATTCACGTTTGGGAACAGCCTCGTTCGGGAAAATACTATAAATTGGGAGGGCATCCTTGTCACGTTTGGGGAATGAATATTGTTAAACTTGCCCTTAGTATTGATGGGAAAACTTTGATTAGTGGTAGTAGTATTGATAGGGCAATAAAAATTTGGGACTGGCAGCAAAGACAACAAATCGCAACTCTGGGAACTGAAACATTGGCTTTAAATAACTATGTACCAGGACTCTCTTGTGTTGCTATTAGTCCAGATGGAACAGTTGCGATTGCTGGAGGAGAAAATCAAGTTGATGTTTGGGATATAGAAAAAAGAGAGAAAGTTTATACACTCACTCTGGAAGCAGATAATGATATTCAGTCAATATGTGTTAGCAAAGATGGTAAAGCCTTCTTTGGTGGTTTAAAGAATGGCATTATTAGAATTTGGAATTTGCTTACAGGTGAGATAATTCACGATTTAGAAGGACATTTAGGTATTGTTTGGTGTATGGCTTTGAGTCCTGATGGAAAAACTCTCGTTAGCGGAAGTGTCGATAAAACTATCAAAATTTGGTCTATACCAGAGTAATACTAATTACGAATTGCTATTAAATATCTAGGACGGGCAAGATGCCCATCCTACAAAGTTTTTACACCCAACGTCCTACAACTACTCGCACAGTTCCATCTGCTAATACTTCTTCGTCCTCAACATTAAAGCCTTGTTCTTGGACTGTTGCCATCAAGGTTTTATGAGCATATTTTTGACTGATGGAATTAACAAATTGTTGTTGATTAATTTTTGCTCCCCAAAAGTCTGCAACTATTTCGTAATTTTCACCATTGCGGCGAAAACCCAAGTCATAACCGTTTTTTTGACGAATTACATACTCGGCTTGAGTTGTATCGCCTCGATATCCGCGTACATTGGTGTTAGACTCCACTTGATAACCTAATTCTTGCAACACTTCATGAAGAATTTCACCGCGTTTGATTTGAACTTTAATAGTTGTGAAATGAGACATAATTGATTTTGTGTTTGAGATTTTGGATGAAAAAATAAACCGCTAAAATGCAGATTTTTTCTATTCTAATCAACTTCTAAAGGCCCTATTCCTTGTTGAGTTGAATAGTGCTTTAATTCCTCCACTAACTGAACATCATTGGATGCTGGCCTTGCGCCTGCTTCGGCTGCCCATTGCTTTAAGGCTTCAATTTGATTGCGGGCGATCGCAGCTAAGGGAACTGTCTGGGCTACAGCCTGTAAAATATCTTCTGTATTGAAGTCTCGCCGTTGTCCCTCGACTCTTGTGGAAAATGCTTGGTGCATGGCATCAATAATTACTTGTTCAATTTCTGCACCGCTGAAATTTGCAGTTTGTTTGGCTAACACAGCTAAATTAAATTCTCGCAGGCGGTTGGGACGTAACCTTTGCAAATGCACTTTAAAAATCTCTTGGCGTTCGGCTTGTGTCGGTAAATTTAAAAAGAAAATCTCATCAAATCGTCCTTTGCGTAATAACTCGGCTGGTAATATTTGCACGTTATTTGCAGTGGCAACAATAAATACTGGGCTGGTTTTCTCCTGCATCCAAGTAATTAAACTGCCAAAAACCCGGCGCGATGTCCCCGAATCCCCATCAATGCCGCTGGTAATATTGCCAAAGGCTTTGTCAATTTCATCAATCCACAAAACGCAAGGTGCCATTGCTTCTGTTAGCTGTATCATTTGGCGGACGCGGCTTTCACTTTCACCAACAATCCCGCCAAATAAACGCCCAGAATCTAACCTGAGTAGAGGTAAGCGCCATTCATGGGCAATGGTTTTGGCTGAGAGAGATTTACCTGTTCCCTGTATTCCCACCAAAAGCATACCTTTGGGATTAGGAATACCGTAGCGTCTGGCTTCTTCGGTAAAAGCATCTTGACGCATCAATACCCATTGTTTGAGTTGATCTAATCCCCCGACTCGTTTGAGTGATTCTTGCGGCGTGAAAAACTCTAAAATCCCAGTTTGGCGAACTGCTTGCTTTTTTTCTTCTAATACGCCATCGATGTCAGATTCGTTTACCTGCTGTTTGGCAGCTAAGGCTTTTGCTAAAACTCTAGAAATACGAGTGCGACTTAAACCTTGGCAAGCTTTGACTAACTGTTCCCGCGCCAAGCCAGAAACATTTAACTTATCTGGTACTACTAACTGTTGGATTAAATAATCGATTTCACTGACGCTAGGTAAGGGACAATCAACTACTGTTACCTCTTGCAGTAACTCATCAGGGAGTTCTAAAGTATGGCTAGTGGTAACGATCGTTTTACGCGATCGCTTTAACTCCCGCGTCAAGTTTCGCAACTCCCTGACAATGGGTGCATTCTTCTCGGTGGTAGGGTTTTTCACAAATGGATGCAAATCTCGCAACACAAACATCGCCGCTGTTTGGGAATCAGCTTTGCCGATGCGTGCTAATGCAGCCATCACCGAACCTTTATCTGCACCATTGTCACTCCAACCCCGAACAATATCCCAAAATAAAATTTGTCGTTGTGGCACAGAACGCGATGCAACTTGGAACAGCACTTCTTCCACAGGTTCTTCTTCCACGGAAATCACATACAGTAACGGATACCGTGCCCGAATCATCAAATCAAGTTGCTCTACCAAGGAGGCGTATTGCTGATTCTCTCTGCTATGAGTTGAATCTTCTTTTCCATTTTGATGAAAATTGCTCATCTCTCTTGAAAATAGGTGTAAGGGTATAAGAGAAAGAGTTTTTGGTATTGCTGATTTGAACTATGAAATTCCAAAATCAAGTGTTTCAAACTCGTATTTTTGGAACTTTGCATGAAATCAAATTCATACTCTCAATTAGCAACGCCGAATGTTTCATTTTTTTTCCAAGGCAAAAGAGACAGGCGCTTTGCTGGAGTTTTGCTGGCTCTAAAAACTGTTGCCCGTTCCCCGTTCTCTGCCCCTCCCATCATAGATAGCCTGTTACAAACTAGTAATTACTTTGTCTTAATTAATACTATAATTGTTGAAAAAATATACTAGTAAAAATTCATCAAAAAAATATAAAACTTAAGGGCTTGTTTATGTCACAGCCATTTCAAGAAATGGGCTAATTTCGAGTAGCGAATCAACTGAGCTTTTTCGTCATAAATACGCTGTTCGGGTCATCAATGTAATCAGCGAAGGGGTCTCGGTACTCGAACCCATACCGTGCGTACAACGCTCGTGCTGGGGCGAACTCAGGAAAAGACCCTGTTTCCAAATTCAGGCAATCGTAACCACGTCGTTCGGCTTCTTTGATGATGTGTTCAAGAATCTTTGAGGCGACGCTCCTACGAAGGTGAGCCTTGACGGTACGCATTGATTTAACTTCACCAGTTCTGGGATCTATTTCTTTGAGCGCTCCACATCCGAGTAATTCATCGCCCTCCCAAGCTGTCCAGAAAGTAATATCAGGCGATCGCAATGCCTCTAAATCAAGAGCATGAACGCTTTCGGACGGGGTAATCTCATGCATATTTTCGAGATGTTCCCAAAGAAGGTCTGCGATCTTTTTAGCTGTCAGGTCATCTTCACGAATTTGCAATTGACTCATCTCCTTAATTTGCTAGGGAATTCTACTTGCTTAAGAGTCTAGAGAATCTCGCATTTGAGGCGAAAGGTTTTATTGCCATCGGATTATTTCTAAGTAATGTAATGCATTTTTAAGTTCTATATGTAATTGACTTTAGAAACCACACAACTGCACCCACCCACAACACCAAGGTAGAAATACTGGCGATCGCTGCTGAGATGCCCAGATTGGCAATAGAACCCAGACCGCGCAGTTTCGATCCCAGTTTTGCTGGAATGACATAAGTGTAATAATATAGATTATATCTGTATTACATCAGGGAGGAACAATCATGACTCAATTGCTAGCCGTCCGGGTTCCCTTCAAAAACTCAACCACCACAAGGCGCAGAGATTTTCGTTAAGTCCTTCATTTACAGGAATGATACTCGAATTTGCAGACACTAGAGTAATCGCTCTACAAAAGTGTCCACCTCTGTGCGCCTTGTTCACAGCAAGCAACACACATCGAGGAAACATCAATGAATTTGGATTTTTTAGGCTGGAGTGACTTTTTTACTCACAGTTTTGCACCTTATAGCCAACAAGGTTTTAGTGTTGGTAGGGTTGCTATTGAATACAGAAATACTTACATAGTTTATAGCGATCGGGGCGAACTAACAGCAGAAGTTACAGGTAAACTACGGCATCAAGCTGCTCAAGGGCAAGGCTTTCCTGCTGTTGGGGATTGGGTTATCATTCAGGCGCGAGAGTCAGAAGGACGCGCTACGATTCACGGAATTTTGCCGAGAAAAAGCAAGTTTTCACGAAAAACGGTTGGTAGTAAAACCGAAGAACAAATTGTTGCAGCTAACATTGATACTGTGTTCTTGGTTTGTGGGCTTGATGGCGACTTTAACCCCAGAAGAATTGAACGCTATCTAATTCTGGCTTGGGAAAGTGGCGCAAATCCAGTTATAGTTTTGAATAAAGCCGACCTGTGCAACTCTTTAGATGAGTGTATATCTGAAGTTGAAGCCGTTGCCATTGGCGTACCAATTCTGATATTGAGTGCGGCTACTAATCAAGGGTTGGATACCTTGAAATCATACCTCCAACCAGGACAAACAGTTGCTTTGCTTGGGTCTTCTGGTGTAGGTAAATCTACCATCACCAACCAACTCAAAGGTGCATCAATACAAGCTGTCCAACCAGTGCGTCGAGGTGACGACCGAGGTAAACACACGACTACAAATCGAGAATTGATATTACTGCCGACAGGCGGCTTAATTATCGACACTCCGGGAATGCGAGAAATCCAAATTTGGGCAGGCGATGAAAGTTTGCAAGAAACCTTTGCAGACATTGAAACCTTAGCCGCAGAATGCCGTTTTCGTAATTGCCAACACAACAATGAACCCGATTGTGCAGTGCAACAAGCATTACTAGAGGGAGAACTTGATTTTTCAAGATTTCTCAGCTACCAAAAATTGCAAAAAGAACTTAACTATCTTGTTCGCAAACAAGACCAACGGGCGCAATTAGCCGAGAAAGAACGCTGGAAGAAAATCCATAAAGCTATGCGAAATCATCACAAGCATTGATTGGTTGAGATTAATAAGTGATTTTCTTGCACCACAGGAATATCGCCCATCCTGATGTTTGGTAGGGGTAAACCAGGCGATCGCATAACGGTTACTTTAATGCTAATACGACGAGCATAAGTCTACATGCGATCGCACGCATAGTTGTTTGCCATACCTTCAGGTAGCATAGCTTACAATGATGCTGGCTGTTTCCTACGCTGCAAAATTGCTCTTAATTGTTACACATCCTCTATTGTTGAAATTTATGGTAATATCAAGTTCGCTTAATTACTTATAATTAAAAATTCTCGGCATCTCCGTGTCTTTGCATCAGCCCTAGTTATAAGTATTCATCCGAACCGGATAAGTAAGTGGATACAATTATTTAGAAGACGCATTTCGACTTCGCTCAATGCCCGATCCCTGAGAAGACGAGGGTTGAGTTTCGACTACGCTCAACTTCCGCGGATTCGAAACCCGGCAACCTCTTTTTTAGTTTAATTTAGTGTTTCTACTTAATAGCAATCCTATTTGATTTGTGAAAATCAAAGGGCTTCAGATCCCCGACTTCTTTAAGAAGCCGGGGATCTTGTTGTTCGGGAATGATTTAGGACTGCTATGTAACACTCATTTTGAAAAGGCTGGAAGTAAAAACACCTTAATAGTACATTAATACTATAATATTTTTTATGAAGTCAATTCAAATATATGAGACAAGTAGTTAAGCAAATTAAAGAACGTAAGAAAGTTGAACTCAAACGTCAAGAAATTAAATACGAGCTTTGGCGTTTAGATGATACTGAGTTTAGAAAGCTCAGACAAAAGAGTCTTCCTATTAAAGATGACTATATATTTTATATGCAATTTTATTTATCAGAACAAAATAATCAAGAGCGGCTTAACTTAGCTCAAATATTTGTGGCTCTAACACACTTGTTTGGCGAAAGCGGTGATTTAATTGATGATTGGAAAGGTTCTTTTGATTTTCCTGTATTACTAATACTAGAAAAAATTCAAGGTAAATTCTTCTATTTAATGGATATATATGACAATCGCGGTACACTTTATTTCAGCTTGTACAGGATTTTGGAAGTTGATATAGAAGGTTACGATCGCGAAATCTTACGCGAACCCTTTGAACTAGAATTCTCTCGTCAAGAAATCAACAATTTTATTAGCTATTTTTATGGTTATCTTGAAGGCTATTTTCATAGTATAAAATTCCTAATAGCATCTCAACAATTTTTCAATAAAATTGCCTCAAGCTACATACTTTATGGGTGTACGGACGAGCAATATTTTGAGGAGCATTACGAAACTCAAGAAGCTTATCAAGCAGCTATTGAAAATTTAGAGTCAATGGGACTTAGTTCTATGACTTCACAAACTTTTAACGAGATATTGCAAAATATAACTAGCGAAATGGACTGAACATAACTGTGTATATCCTTAGTTAGTTTGAGTAAATATTTATGTTTGGGATAATGCAACAGACAGAATATTTGGAATTATTCAAACGCTAAAATATGAAAAAAAACCGAAGTTTAGTCTTAGCATTTATCGCATTAGTATTAATTGTCATTTCATGGTGGGGTGTGCTGAGAGTGCAGGCTTCTCTGATAGTACGTCAGATGGAATGCCAACAAGTGCCGTTATTATATGTAGCGCCAAAGAATGCTCAAAATGTTCCTGGTGTATTAATCGCGCATGGTTATGCAGGCTCTAAACAATTAATGCTCGGTTATGCCTACACTTTGGCTCATGCGGGTTATGCTACCATGCTATGGGATTTTGATGGCCATGCGGCTAACACCAAACCACTAGAAAAAAATTCACTCCAGCAGAATTTAAATGTTGCATATAAAGTACTTATAGAGCAACCAGAGGTCGATCGCTCGCGTTTGGCTGTATTGGGGCACTCAATGGGTAGTGGTGCTGTAATGTCTGCTGCGAGCGATCGAGTCGAGCGTTATGCTGCAACTGTAGCAGTTTCACCTACAGGCGCATCAATTACAGCAAATGCTCCTCGAAACCTTTTATTACAAGCAGGAAGTTGGGAAAGTAGATTTGTTGCTAATGCAAAGCGTTTACTCCAAGCCGGTGGTGGAGAAAATTCCAATTTTGCTCAGGGTAAAGCAAGAAAGTTTCTTATTATCCCCAATGCCGAACATATTACAATTTTATTTCGCAATTTTAGTCATCAGGCTGCTAGAGATTGGCTTAATAGTACCTTCAGAATAAATGGCCATAGTTATACAGATTATCGAATGGTGTGGTATTTTTTGCACTTGTTGGCATGGTTAGCAATGCTAGGAGCGATCGCTCCTGTTTTGGCTACTCCTCTTATTAATAACAAAACACCACAGTTAAAAAGCTGGATTGGTTTATTAGTAGCACCTTTTGTAGCTACTGGTACACTCGTGCTAATCAATCGGCTAGGCGATATTAATGGCTTGGGTGGAGTATTAGTAGGTGGAGCAGTTAGTATTTGGTTTGGGGTAGCAGGTTTAAGTTGGCTGATTGTTATGGCATCATTACGACTACCATCACCCAGATCTTTCGCCATTGGCATAACTTTGTTTATCATATTGTGGGTTGGTTTCGGGGCAATGGCACAAGTAGTATGGTTGCAGTGGTGGTTAATTCCGGCACGTTTGCAAATTTTTCCTATGCTGGCAGTTGCTTGTTTTCCTTGGTTTTTAGCTTCTGGAGTGGCACAGCAAAATCTTAATTTTGGTGAGCGAATTTTGTGGTGGCTAGGACAAAGCACAGCCTTAATTTGTGGTTTTATTTTAGTGCTTGCTTTTTTGCCACAACTAGGTTTTATTTACCTTTTACTACCATTATTTCCTGTATTTATGGTTATTTTATCTTTTTGCTTTTGGCTGCTTAATAATCCTTGGGGTTATGCAATTGGTAGTAGTTTATTTTTTGGTTGGGTATTAGCATCTGCATTTCCGTTGGCAAGTTAATATAATTGATATTAAAAAAATATTTATTTTTAGATTAATTATTAGTTTATGTCTACTAGTGATGGTTCGATCGCATATCTCTTCAAGAAACAAAACCATAGTACCAAAATGAGAGAAGTTGAGGAACTAAACTTAAAAGTGGGTTATGGAATAGAAGGAGATATTAATGCTAATCCCATCAGCCCCAGGCAAGTCTTAGTTGTTAGATATGAAGATATTGTAGACTTAGGAATTCCGCCAGGGGAACTCCGAGAGAATATTGTTATAGGGGGGATAAAAGCTGAAAATTTCACTCCTGGTTCTCTGATAAGTTTTGATAATGGTGGCACTATTCGTTTAACTTTTTATTGCGAACCATGTAAGCGAGTAGCTCATTTAGTTGATTCTTTAAAAAAAATTCAATATCGAAGAGGCATTTTAGGCGTAATTATCAATTCAGGTACAATTAATATCGGCAGTAATGTCCGGATTCAAACCGATAAATTTCCAGCATTATCTGAAAAACCTTACGAACGCTTTCTCGATTTTATAGTCAAAGTCCCATCAGGAAAGGTAGTAACATATAAACAAATAATTGAAGCAATTGGTGTAGATAATAGTTACATGAGAGCTATACCTATATATTTGAAAAAAACATCTGCTGATGATTACCCAATTCACAGAATTTTAGATTCTCAAGGCTATTTAATAAAATATGTCCCAGATCAAAAAAATAAACTAGAATTTGAAGGAGTCGAAGTTTTAAATAATCGATATTTGAACAATCAGTCAAATATATATTTTATCGATATCGAGAAATACTTATATTCCAATCAAACAATTTATTTAAATTAAACAAGATAAACTTTTCTGAATTACGTCTGATGTGAATTATCCAAATCAACGAAATATCAAGGATTGTGTGCCCTGTAGAGACGTTGCAGTGCAACGTCTCTATAATAATAAACCAAGGATTTTAGGGTCTAATCCACATAATCCGCGAATTTTGAATTGGTTTTATCCTTTTCCCCAATAAAAGCAAGAAGTCTATTGAACGGCTGTCAGCCGATGTCTGCGGCAAGTTGCAAAGTTTGTAGTATGTGCTTGACACTTTTGTATTATTTGTGTAGTGTAATACTACAGCCTCTTTAAAAGGCATATCAGACACAAGTAAGAAAGATAACACCAATGAGACGAATTGCTATTGCGGAAAATACCCTAGAAATTCTTAACATTGGTGGCTACATCTGTTCTAATGGCAATCAAGTTTATATCGCCCATGAATTACACCATTGTTTGAATTCAACAAAATGCTACAGTCCGGACAAGCTTTCTCAAATTGAATCGCAAGCGCTCAAAAGCATTCCTCGCTTCTCAGCTACTGAATTTGAAGTTAGGAATGAAACAACTCTAATGGGAGCAGAACGCACAGCCAAAAGCGGTAAATTTGAAAAAGTTGGTGTTCTGAATTTTGCTTCAGCAAAAAATCCAGGGGGTGGATTTCTCAAAGGAGCGCAAGCACAAGAAGAGAGTTTAGCTAGAAGTTCCACACTCTACAAAAGCCAGTTGAAATGTCGTGAATATTATGATTTTCATCGCTCTGAAAAATCACTTTTTTACTCAAATTGGATGATTTATTCTCCGAGTTGTCCAGTTTTTAAAGACGATGATGGAACGCTATTAGAACAGCCGTATTTTGTAGATTTTATTACCAGTCCTGCGCCAAATGCAGGCATGATTCAAAAAAATCAACAGCAGTTAAGCCTAAAAATACCTGAAGTTCTTATGAATCGTACATCAAAAGTTTTGAGCTTGGCGTCTGAATGTGGTTGCGATGCTCTCATTTTAGGCGCTTGGGGATGTGGGGTCTTTAAAAATGACCCAGCGATAGTTGCCCAAATATTTGCAGATTTCTTATTACCAAGCGGTCAATTTTGGGGCAGATTTAAAAGTGTGATTTTTTCTGTTCTGGACAATAGCAAACAGCAAACGACTTTTACAGAGTTTTACAAGCGATTTTCTAGTTAAATTGCATAAATCTTGAGAAAACATCTGTTAAATCAACATCAGTATTACAACAACTGATTTCAGTTGTAGTTATTTTTTTACGATCGAGCAATAAACATGAGAGGAACTATGAAATTTCCTACATTACTCACATATAGAAATATTATTGCTGAGATTACTCTGTTATTCAGGGCAGATAATAAAGTACATCCAAACATCAGTAGTAATAAAACAATTATCAGCGCACCAGAAAATAATTACTATACTTTACCAAACTACTCACAAAACACAGGTGCGATGAAATCATTCGATACTGCTTTTGTGGCTTATCAGATGATGGGACTTAACTAAGGGGTTGTTTGAAAAGTGGTTGGTTGTAATTTTAGGTACTTCTAGATCCCCCCTACTGCCTTAAAAAGGGGGGAACCAGAATCAAAGTCCCTCTTTTTAATAGGGTTTTAGGGAGATCTAAAATGTTTTGCGTTTTGCTACTTATAATAGGACTTTTCAAACATTTTCTAAGGCCGACCCAAAAAATAAAATGCCTAGCCGTATCAGGGATATTGTGGCTAAAAAATTGTATCCTTGTTGCTTTTGCTCGTAGGGTAAAAGCAGGAAAGCTAGGCTAATACAATTTTATGATTTAGCTCTCCTAAACTTGACATTGATTAAAAGGTTCTCGAATAAAATAGAGTGCATCGCGTTTTTCAACTTCTATACCGCCTCTATTCCAGCTTCCCCAACGAGTTATAAATTTTTTCTGGCGATCGCCACGTTCAATCGCAACAGTAAAATTGTTACGGAGTTCCCGATAACATCCATCTAAATTCGTCAAAGTTAAATCCAGTGCTGGAATATTAAATTTATTTTCACCTTTATTGACAACAAAAAATCCTTCGCTGCCTCGTTCCATTAGCAATACAGTTGGACTATCAATGGCTGCTAAAACATTTTCTTTAATATTTTTTCCCTGATTTTCTCGTTGATGCATAATTTGACGGAATTTGACACCGTACTTAATAAAAGAAGTTCCTGTATTATCCATATTCAGTATTAAAGGAATACCACTTTCTTTTGCCAAGACATAGGCTGTTGCTAGCAAAGAGTCAGAAGAATCGCTATAGGGGTTGATGGGATTAGAATTAATCTCGCGGATAGTATCATGGTTGCTGCCAAAGGTGACGCTACGGGGATCGTTTATGCTTGTGGGAACTCGCAGCGATCGCAAATCTCCACCGAAGCTGAAGGCGTTTTTCATTGAGTTATAGAGAACATAATCTGTAACAGCAGCAATCCAGTTGTAATTTTCTGCACTGGTGTCGCTATCTGTGATTACCTCAAGATAATTCCATGCTTTTCCTTGACTGTATAAATCTACATAGTCGATGTACTCTTTAATAACATCTGCTGGCATATGTTTGGCAGCATCAAACCGAAATCCATCAATTCCTAAATCTAGTAATTTTTTTAAATGAGCTTTTTGAATTGTTTTAACGTTACTGGTAAATATCAGATCGGGAAGTCCACCTAACCAACAATTAATTTCTGAATTTCTGTTGCCATCACTATAATTAATGTTACAAGGCTTTTTTCCTAATCGATTGGAATCTGAATTAAAGTCAGTTACAGAAATACCTGGAAATTGAGTTAAATCTTCAAAATCCTCATCACTACTTAAATTAGCCATGTGATTGAAAACAACGTCAGCAATCACTTTGACATTACAACTGTGAGCTTGATTAATAAGGTTTTTTAAATTGAGTAGCGAACCTCTACCTTCAATAATGCTGTAGTCTACAGGTTGATAACGCGCCCACCATTCTGGGGCGGGATTAGATTTTTGGGCTGGAGAAATTTGAATGTGAGAATATCCTTGCTTGCCAATTTCACATACAAACTTTTCAATATCGCTGTAGTGTGAATTAAATGCATGAACAATTGCCGTGGGTTTTTCTGCGGCTAATGTCTTAATAGGGAAAATACAAATTATGCAGATTACAAGTGCATAACTCAAGAGAGTTTTTATCAAATACATTGCTGCCAAATTGTTTGGTGTTTTACTAGATATTTTTCCTGACATGATACTAGCGCAGGTGTCGTAGTTCGATTTTTTAATACTTTATAAGTATCAAATTTAAACAAATATATATTGGACATCTCAAAAAAGTCTGCCTATGATGCTCGTACAGGGATTTTATCGAGGCCAAAGCAATGGGTGAAAAAACAATGTCAGAGAATTTTAGAAGTAAAGTTGTCACACAAGGGGTGCAGCGATCGCCAAATCGCGCTATGCTCCGTGGAGTAGGTTTTCGGGATGAAGATTTTAATAAAGCAATTGTGGGTGTGGCTAATGCCTACAGCACCATCACTCCCTGTAACATGGGGATTAATCAACTAGCACAAAGAGCTGAAGCCGGAATTAAACTAGCTGGGGCAATGCCGCAAATATTCGGCACAATTACTATTAGTGATGGGATTTCTATGGGAACTGAGGGGATGAAATATTCCCTAGTGTCACGAGAAGTAATTGCTGACTCCATTGAAACCGTCTGTAACGGTCAAAATATGGATGGTGTGATTGCCATCGGTGGCTGTGATAAAAATATGCCAGGAGCGATGATTGCGATCGCCCGGATGAATATCCCGGCTATCTTTGTTTACGGTGGGACAATTAAACCAGGACACTACAACGGCCGCGACTTGACTATTGTGAGTTCCTTTGAGGCTGTGGGTGAATACAGCGCTGGCAAAATTGACGACACCGAACTGATGGAAGTAGAACGCCGCGCTTGTCCTGGGGCTGGTTCTTGCGGTGGAATGTACACAGCCAATACTATGTCCTCAGCCTTTGAAGCGATGGGCATGAGTTTACCCTATTCTTCCACAATGGCGGCACAAGATGACGAAAAAGCCGATAGCACCGAAGAATCAGCCAAGGTATTAGTAGAAGCAATTCGCAATCAACTGTTACCCCGGCAAATTATCACGCGCAAATCCATAGAAAATGCGATTTCTGTAATCATGGCTGTGGGTGGTTCAACTAACGCCGTGTTACATTTTCTGGCGATCGCTCACGCGGCTGGTGTAGAACTTAATTTAGATGATTTTGAAAAAATCCGCGATCGCGTCCCTGTTTTATGCGATCTCAAACCCAGTGGTAGATATGTCGCCACAGACTTACATCAAGCTGGTGGTATTCCCCAAGTCATGAAAATGCTATTGGTGCATGGATTACTTCACGGTGACTGTATCACCATCACAGGTAAAACCATCGCTGAAATTCTAGCAGATGTTCCCGACGAACCACCAAGCGATGGAGATGTGATTCGTCCTTGGAATCACCCTATGTATCCCCAAGGTCACTTAGCCATCCTCAAAGGAAATCTCGCTCCAGAGGGAGCAGTGGCAAAAATTACTGGAGTAAAAAATCCCACCATTACCGGCCCTGCACGGGTATTTGATTCCGAGGAAGAATGCTTAGATGCCATCCTTGCAGGTAAGATTAAAGCCGGTGATGTAATTATCGTCCGCTACGAAGGCCCCAAAGGCGGCCCTGGTATGCGGGAAATGCTTGCACCCACCTCAGCAATTATTGGTGCGGGTTTAGGTGATACAGTCGGGTTAATTACCGATGGACGCTTTTCCGGCGGGACTTACGGGATGGTAGTCGGACACGTTGCTCCCGAAGCCGCGGTTGGTGGTGCGATCGCTCTGGTGGAAGAAGGCGATATTATCACTATTGATGCTCATTCTCGGTTATTACAAATCAACATAGACGATGCAGAATTAGCCCGTCGCCGCGCCAAATGGCAACCCCGTCCACCCCGTTATACAAAAGGCGTCTTAGCAAAATATTCTAAGTTAGTTTCCTCTAGCAGCGTTGGCGCTGTTACAGACTTGGATTTAACGTAAATTCGCTGTACGGGATTTTGACCTCATACCATTTCACTAAAATCCTGATACAAATTCTTTCCCCTCTGCTCCTCTGCTCCTCTGCTCCCCTGCTCCCCTGCTCCCCTGCTTGCCTAAATGTATCAAGCTTAAAGTGAAACGGTATCACCCCCAGCCTCTCTCTTTTAATAAGCTACCGCGTACACACAAGTCTTTTAGAGCTGTTGTGTTAGACACAGAAGGTTAATTTTTGCTCTTCGATGCAACAAAGGTGCAAGCCGATGCAACAAAGGTGCAAGCCGATGCAACAAAGGTGCAAGCCGATGCAACAAAGGTGCAAGTCGATGCAACAAAGGTGCAAGTCGATGCAACAAAGGTGCAAGCCGATGCAACAAAGGTGCAAGCCGATGCAACAAAGGTGCAAGTCGATGCAACAAAGGTGTAAGTCGATGCAACAAAGTTACAGGTCAAGAGACTTGTGTGTACACCGTAGCCTTTAACGAGAGGGGAGCAAAAAGCCTAATTTTTCGTTATACCATTTCACTAAAATCCTGATAAAAATTCTGGCGTTGCATAATAGCGGAATGTGGGTTTATCTCACGCAGAGGCGCAGAGGCGCAGAGAGAATAAGGAGTTTAAGATTTCAATAGTTCGGGTTTCATCCCATGATTCAGCAACGCCCAAATTCTTTCCCCTCTGCTCCCCTGCTCCTCTGCTCCCCTGCTTGCCTAAATGTATCAATCTGAAAGTGAAACGGTATTAGGTTAGGGAGTGTCAAATCAGCTTAAAAGGTTAACTCTGCTGAAATATACCAGCCAAACTCGCAACCATTATTAATAATTCATCTGGATCGAATGGTTTGGATAAGTACATTTGAAAACCCGTAAGCAGCGCTCGTCTTCGGTCTTCTTCCTTAGCATAAGCAGAAAGAGCGATCGCTGGGATTCTTCCACCTTTATCTACTGGTAATGCCCTAATTTGACGAATAAAGCTGTAACCATCTTCCTCTGGCATTCCCAGATCTGAAATCAGTATGTGTGGCATTCCCCGCTCTAGTGCTGACCATGCCTGGGCTACTGATGCTGCTTGAATTACTAAAGCACCACGTTGCTCCAAGATAAAACTAACAAGGTCGCGCCCATCAGCTTCATCATCAACTACTAATATTTGTAAACCGTTGAGTAAAACTTGATTCTTTGCTTTTGCAGACATTGATTCTGCACCATGAGAAACATTTGAATTATTCATCAAGGGCAAGCGCACGCTGAAGGTTGCTCCTTGGCCAAGCCCTGGGCTTTCGGCGCGTACTGTTCCATCATGCATTTCTACTAGATGGCGGACAATTGCTAGCCCCAAACCAAGCCCTCCATAAGTTCGAGTCGTACTTGAATCTGCTTGACGAAAGCGGTCAAATATGTATGATAATATGTCAGCCTGAATACCAATGCCCGTATCTTTGACCAATAGGAGCGCGTCTGAACCTGCGGCTTCTAGGCAAACTTCTACTCGTCCTCCCGATGGTGTGAACTTAACTGCATTAGTAAGTAGATTCCACACCACTTGTTGTAAACGGCTAGCATCCGCACAAACAGAACTGGCACTGCGATCGAGCATGGACTCGATAGTAATATCTTTAGCCTCAGCTTGCGGTCTTACAGTTTCAATGGCTTCTGTAATTACTGAGATTAGAGAAAGTGGGCGCTTCTCCAGTCGCAGTTGTCCCCGAATAATACGTGACACGTCCAGCAAATCATCTACTAATTTCGCTTGTGCCTTGGCATTGCGTTCAATAGTTTCTAAAGCACGAGCAGTCATAGCCGAGTCCAGTTTGCCTTGACTAAGCATCTTAACCCAGCCGAGCATTCCATTGAGGGGCGTGCGAATTTCATGAGAAAGCACTTGCAAGAATTCATCTTTCATACGGTTTGCTGCCTCAGCTTCAACCCGTGCCGCCTGCTCCCGTATTCGTTCGGCTCGTTGGGCTAAAGCATCTTTACGCAGTTGAGACAACTCCAAGTTTGCTCGTACCCGCGCCAGCAGTTCTCGTGCAGAAAAAGGTTTAATCAGGTAATCATCTGCACCCATTTCTAGTCCTTCGACACGAGACTCTTCACCTGCACGAGCAGACAGCAAAATAATGGGTATCTCTTTTGTAGCGGAATCGGCTCTTAACTCATGTAGCAACTGCAAGCCGTCCATTCCTGGCATCATGATATCGCTCAGTACTAAATCCGGTAGTTGTCTGCGGACTGCTGCTAAGGCGGCTACCCCATCTGTTACCGCTTCTACTTCATAATACGGCTGAAGTAGGTGTTTGAGATAATCGCGCATATCCGCGTTGTCATCAGCCAGGAGGATGCGGGCAGGGGAGGTGTGGGAGGTGTGGGAGGTGAGGGAGGTGTGGGAGGTGTGGGAGGTGTGGGAGGTGTGGGAAGATGGTGAAGAAATCTTTCCCCCCTCTCTCCCCACACTCCCCCATCCCCCCACACTTTCTTCCGGTAGCCAACGCCATGCTTCCTCAACAAAGGCTGCTGCTCCAAAAGCAGTTGAAGGCAAATTCTGACTTGCTCCAATACGCTCTGGGGGCAAATGAGCGGTACCAGTGGGCAGTACAACTACGAAAGAACTTCCTTGGTTTTCTTGGCTGGTGACACGAACCTCACCACCATGAAGTTGAACCAAATCCCGCACTAGGGATAGCCCTATACCAGAACCTTCGTAAGTCCGACCCCGCGATCCTTGGACGCGGTAAAAGCGATCGAACAAGTGTGGTAATTCTGCTGCGGGAATTCCTGTACCTGTATCTCGAATTTCCATTTCCACACGTTCCTCATACCACCGCAAGATAACAGTAATTTCTCCGACAAAGGTGAACTTGAAGGCATTGCTCAATAGATTCAAGACGATCTTTTCCCACATTTCGCGGTCTACGTAGATTGGTTGTGGTAACGGGGGACAATCTACCACCAGACGCAAACCCGCTTTTTCCATCGCTGAGCGAAAGACGCTGGCGAGTTCGCCGGTTAGCACAGCTAAGTCTGTTGGCTCGTAAACTGCTTGTATGCGGCTTGCTTCAATTCGGGAAAAATCTAATAAAGTGTTGACTAGCTTAAGTAAACGCAGACTGTTGCGGTGGACTAGCTGCAATTGCCCGCGTTCCTGTGTTGTCAACGACCCGTTTTCCCTACTTAAGACATCTTCCAAAGGCCCTAACATCAATGTCAAAGGTGTGCGGAATTCATGGGAAACATTGTTAAAAAATGTTGTCTTCGCTCGATCTAGTTCAGCTAGGGCTTGGGCTTTTTTGCGTTCTTCTTCATAAGCTCCAGCATTGCGGAGCGAAACCGAAACCTGTCCTGCTAACAGCTCGTAAAACGATTTATAGGCTTCATCTAGGGCGCGGCTAGGGCTGATGCCGGCAATCAGTACCCCAAGGGGCGCAGTAATATTTGATGAGGGGATGGGCAGTGCTAATGCGCGATCGACAATTTCGCCCCAAGGGCCACCAGCAATGGTAATATGACCTTTGAGATTTTCAACTAGAATTGTTTGACCTGCCATCACTTCTGCAAATGGCCATATACCGTTGAATTCTTGAATAAGGACGGTAGTTGGTGCAATGCGATCGCTTTCGTCCACACCCACGCTACCAAATAATCGTACTGTTTTACTATCTGATTCGCCCAAGTACATCAGCGCAAACGGCACATCTAGAGGATATTCGGCTATGGCAGACAGAATATCTTTACAAGTAGTGTCTATGCTGCGCGTATCACTAGCCTTTGCTGCCAAATCGCGTTGCAAGCGCAAACGACGTTCCCCTAATACCTGCTGGGTTACTTCGCTACACACGCAAAGCATACCTTTAATTACGCCTTCATCATCTTCCACAGCACTGTAAGACAGACTAAAGTGGGCTTCCTCGTTATAATCAGCCCGGTTCACTACCAGCATCTGGTCTTCTACCCAGTTGGGAATACCCGTTGTCATCACTTCGGTAATCATTGGTCCAATTACATCCCATGATTCTGACTGGGTTTTCCGGATGGAGTGACCCAACGCCAGAGGATGTTTCGCTCCAATTAGGCTAGTGTATGCGTCATTATAAATTTGGATTAAATCCTCTCCCCATAGCAAAATCATCGGATAGCGCGAACCTAACAAAGTACGTATCGTTGATTTCAAACTTTGCGGCCATGTTTCTATAGAGCCAACAGATGTGCTTGCCCAGTCAAAATTGCGTATGCGTTCCCTCATTTCACCAGAACCAGGAAACGGATCTAATTGCCTATCTTTTATTACGGATTGCTCTTGTGAAGTGGTTTCTTTTCCCAGCTTTGAGGTTGATATCTGTTGTTGAAGTAATCGCAATCCTTGGCGAACAACTTCACTTGAAGATTTATACTTTCCTGACCCTAAGAGCGAGGCTATAAAATCGTTAAAATCAGGAGTCAGTGATACGTTAAGCGTTGTACGTTGGCGATTCACGTCACTTTTCTCCTTACTTTTTCCTTACAGTAACAACAATTGTCAATAATATTTAAAAGTTATTATGGCACAAATTATCAGTCTGTTAAAGAAGTTGAAAAATAATACTCTAATTATTGGTTATTGTTAATAAATAAACTAGCTTATAGCTCGAAATATTGGTATTTTAGCGTTGCCTAGATACAAAGCGGCTTGTCCTTAGACATCTCACTAATTCATGCATCCATATTATTTACAAGTGATTTGCCGGACAATAATGACCATTTGTCATTGTTTTATAACAGATAAAATCTTTTTCCCAACAAGCTCATCCCCAAGAATGAAATAAAATCTTTGAAATTGTATATCTTTAGATAGTAGCAAGATTATTACCTGATATGTTTGCTAACCTCTCTAGTATCTTATGGTAGTCGGTAAAAACGTATATAAATATCAAAAGTATAAAAAATATGTTTTAGAGAATAGTCTGATTAGTAGATGTTGCTTTTTAGCAATAACTCTAAATTAAAAATATACTTTGTAACACTTGAGAACAAGGAGCTTTTTATGTTGCTTTTTGCCACTATAATTGCTAGCTATGCTGTTATATCTACGCTTTTCATTTCTCATATTGAATAAGCAATTGGAGCTAATAATTGTTTAGCGAAAACTCTGGCGATCGCCAAACTAGAAAGAATACCAATTCGCAATAGCCGCTGCATCAGGAACAAGCTAACCAAATAATAAAGTTAGATGCGGCAATAACTTTATAGTTTACATTTGTCGCTTAATTTTGGACAAGTTGTATAACGTTTGCTCGATCTAAAACCTAATTTGCCCATAGCGATAAAGTAGAATATTTTACGTGCTATAAATCAAATTGTTTATGCTAATTTTTAAGTAATTTTGTAAGAGTTTTTATTAGCTCCTCTGGTTCCACAGGTTTAGAAATATGCCACTGGAATCCTGCTGCTATTGCCTGCTTTTGATTAATCTCGCCAGCATAGGCAGTCAGGGCGATCGCTTTTATATTCCCTCCCTGTTCTGGTGGTAAATTTCTCACCTGCTTTACGAACATATAACCATCTATCTGCGGCATTCCAATATCACTTAACAAAACATCTGGTTGAAAATGTCCTAAAGTTTTCAACCCCTCAATTGCAGAATCCGCCATTACCACATTTGCACCTGACTGCTCTAGTACGAAAGCCACAAACTCGCGGCTGTCAGCATCATCATCTACTACTAAAATCTTGATACCACTTAAATCTAAAGTTTGCTCCGTCTGTTTAGCATCCTGATTAATTTGCCCTTGAGTCAGCATTAGTGGTAGTTTAACCGCAAAAGTTGCTCCTAATCCTTCTCCTGCGCTTTGTGCCTCAACAGTACCACCATGTAATTCGACTAAGCGGCGGACAATTGCTAGTCCTAATCCTAAACCACCAAATTTTCTGGTTATCGTACTATCAGCCTGACGGAAGTAATCAAATACATAGGGAAGAAACTGGGGAGGAATACCTTTGCCATTATCGCTAACCGTAATTTGAGCTAACCCCTCACACCGTTCCAGCCTAATTTCTACCTGCCCCCCTGACGGTGTAAATTTAATCGCATTCGTCAGCAAATTCCACACAACTTGCTGTAAGCGGCTAGCATCGCCAGCTATTTGCCCCACATTTGGTTGCAGCATAGTCTGTATTTTGATTAACTTAGCTTCCGCCGCCAGTCGTACTGTTTCCATTGCGTCTGTAATTGTCGAGGTCAAATCGACTGAAGTAACATTAAGATTCAGTTTGCCTTGGAGAATTCGAGATACATCCAACAAATCTTCAATTAATTGGGCTTGTAACTTGGCGTTACGCTCGATAGTTTTCAAAGCTTCAGTTGTTTTTGCCGAGTCTAACTTTTGGGACTGGAGTAACCGCGACCACCCCAAAATTGGGTTGAGGGGTGTACGCAACTCATGGGACAGAATCGCCAAAAATTCATCTTTGACTCGGTTGGCGGCTTCTGCGGCGTTTCTTGCCGTGCGTTCTGCTTCGTAGAGGCGGGTACGGACGATCGCCTGGGCACATTGTTGTGCCAGCGATAAAATAAACGCTTGTTGCTCCTCATCTAACTGTTGCGATTCGATGAAACCAAAGGACATACCTCCCACTGCTCGACCCTCAACCATTAAGGGAATCGAAATCCAGGCATCGAAGTTGTACTGCTTATACTGTTGAGCCAGGTGCGGATAGCGGATTGCTCGTGTTTGTGATGCTTCTGCCCAAATGGGTTTTCCAGTTCGCACCGCTTCTGCCAAAGGTACAGCCTCATTCAAGGAAAACCGCTGCCAATCCTTGATTTGGTCGGGTTCGCAGCCGACAGTTCGCAGTATTTCGAGTTCAGTATTAGTCTCGTTGAGTAGCGCAATCATGGCAAAGTTAGCACCCAGAGCCGCAATTCCTCGATCTACAATTACATCCGCCACTTGCAGCAAAGTTAGCGATTCCGAAAAAGCAGCCGTGACGGACTGAAGCAGAGTAATGCGATCTGCCGAGCGCATGGCGGCTTGTTGCGACTGCTGTGCTTCTAAGTAGAGGCGGGCATTATCAATGGCGATCGCAGCTCGATGAGCGATGTCTTCTGCCAAGGTGAGATCCGCCTGACTATAACGGCGATCGTCTTGGTCTGTGATAAAGGAAATTGCGCCTAAAATCTGTCCGCGGGCAATTAATGGTGAAATAATGCCAGACTTCAACCCTAACTCCCGTAAGATTCGCAGATGTTCGGCGTCTTGAGCTGCCATCACCAATGCAGCATCTGGAATTTCAGCCGCCATCTCGGCTTTACCAGTCCGCAGCACTCTCCCCACTCCCTGGGGCGCGTCGATTTGTCTGGGATATTGCCGATGAATTTCCCAGCCCAATTCTACTTTTGTAGGATCGCGGTGAGCAACAGCAACCCGATGAATAAATTGATTGTCTTGTAATAGGTCGATGGCACACCAATCTGCAAAGAACGGCACCACCAGATTCGCAACGCTAGCTAGAGTCAATTCATAATCCAATGAAGATGCCAGCGCCGTGCTGATTTCTGCCAGAAATGCGGATTTTTGTTGGTCGGCTTCTGCTTCTTTACGTGCAGTTTGTTCTTGGACTTGCTGCTGCATCAATTGGGCGCGTTCCGCTTCTGCTTGTTTGCGTTCGCTAATGTCTTTGTTGATACAAATTAAAAAGATGGGATTCCCAACTTTGTCAGACACGGTTTTGGCTGTTGTCTCGATGGGTACTGCCGAGCCATCTTTTCGCACGCAAAGAATTTCTCCATAAAACTCTCCTGTTGCCTGAATAGACTCAATGATTTTAGCCATCATTGCAGTTTTCATGTCTGAGCGATAGAGAAAGTTCATCGGTTTGGCGATCGCTTCTTTTGCTGTATAGCCAAAGATTTGCTCGGCATTGCCCAACCAACGTTGAATCTTACCTGCCAAATCCGTCAAAAATACGGCATCGGGCATTTGTTGTAAGGCAACATCTGAAATTTGTAGCTCAGCTTCGGCGAGTTTGCGTTCGGTAATGTCATGCATCACCACCACTGCCCCCTGTTTTTTGCCCTGGGTATCCCAAATTGCTTGGCCGCTGGCAAGCAGCGTCTTCGCTTTTCCTTGTTTGGGGGCGATCGCCATTTCAACATTTTCCAACGTCTCCCCCTGTAACGCTCGAAATAGCGGAATCTCATTTTTAGACATCCGCGTACCATCAGGCAAATACAGATCGTAGTACTGTGCCCATTCTTCAGGCGGTAATGGTTGCTCCGGCAAGCCATGAAATTCTCGTGCTGCTCGATTAAATAAAGTCAAAATCCCTTGAGCATTACAAGCTACAATTCCTGCCTGGACATTATCAAGCAGCACTCTGAGTAACTCCTGTTCTTTTTCCAAGGCTGCTTCGGCTTGCTGCCGTTCTGCAATTTCCAAATAAAGTAATTCGTTTACTTGGGATAATTCAGCCGTTCGTTGTTCGACTAAGCGCTGCAACTCATATTGTGCTTGCTGTCGCTCCACTTCCGTGGCGATGCGTAGGGCAAATATAGTTAATAGAGATTCTACAAGCTGAACATTTGTCAAAGCCTTGCCATCCATCACGCCCAGTAGACCCAGGGGCAGACCTGTAGTGTCAAAAAATGGAACCGCTACGTAGCTTTCCACGTTTAGAGGTTCTAAAAGCGGCGCATTGGGAAACAAGGCTCGGACTCGATGGGGATAGCAGCACAATTTTCGTTGCTGGAGTACTTCCTGGCAGGGGGTATCATCCAGCAGGTATGTAAAGTTATCGATAATCTGCCCCTTGGCGCAGGCGGCGATCGTCCGAATTGCTTGTTGATTATCTCCGTCCACCAGACCAATGTACGTGTAATCAACCTCCAGCACTTTGCTCATATACTGCACCAAAGCAAAGAAAAATGCTTCACCCGTAACGGCAGAAACGCCTCCACTTATTTCTAGCAACGCTGCATCGATTCGATCGATTTTACGGGCTGCCAGTCGCAGTTCTAGTTCATCCATCACCATTGCAGCAAGATCCGCCAGCATAGCTTTTTGCTCATTTGTTAAGGCATCGCGCGGTTGTGTATCCAACAAACAAATAGTGCCTAAGTTGAAACCATCTTGAGTCAGCAATGGCGCACCAGCATAAAAGCGCAAACCTAGTTCATTGTGGACAAATGGATTAGATGCGAGGCGATTGTCTTCTTTAGTGTCAGAAATAACCAGTACCTCGTTAGATAACAGTACCAAGCTGCAAATACTTGCATCTCGCTGCACCTCACGCATATCTAAGCCATAGGAAGATTTAAACCAGCCTCTGGATTCATCAACTAGGGAAACTAGGGCGATTGGCACGTTAAATAAACGCGCTGCCAAGGAAGTGATGCGATCGAAAGCAGCTTCCGGTGGAGTGTCGAGAATCTTATATCGTCGCAGCGCCTCTAAGCGTTCTACTTCATTTGCAGGTAAAGAGGCGGTTGTTGCAATGGATTTCGAGGGAGTTTCACTCATGAACTTTGAGACAATGGTCAAGTAGAAAGCTAGAAATGCAACGGCAATGACATTGCGTTATTTAAGGATGCCTAACCAAGCCAACCTTAGCAGAGGTTAACGAAGTTATAACTTTAATTAGGTATTCTGGCTCTATAGTTTTGGGGATCTACCATTGTAAAGCAGCCACTAAAGCCTGTTACTGGTTTATTTGGTTCTGCTGCCCAAAATGAAAACCTCAAGTTCGGCGATCGCAAGAATTTTTAGAACAAGCGATCGCAGAAGAACTTGATATGCTTGTAGTAAATGATATTCATAATTATTCCACTGAGTTAAAAAGCGCCACAACTCTCACAACGTAATTATGTCAACTATCCAAACAACTGTAATTCTTGCGATGACGGCTGACGGGAAAATTAGTCCTGTAGATTCTAAAGCACCTCGTAATTCCTATCCAGTAGACGGAGAACACTTGGAATATCAAGTTTCATTAGCCGATTTAGTATTAATGGGAGCGGGGACGGCTCGAAACGAGGGAGTAGCTTTTACAATTGAAAATCCCGAATTATTGGCAGCACGTCAGTTCCGAGGTCAGCCTCCCCAACCAATTACCTGCGTTGTCACAGCTTCACTTAATCTATCGCCAGATATGGATTTTTTTCGCCAGGACATTGAGCGTTGGATATTTACCACACGGACTGCTATAGAGCGCAGTTCTGATGCAACAACCCTACACAAGCTTGCTCAATTAATAGAAGTGGGCGATACAGACTTGGATTGGGATAAAGCCTATGAATTAATAGCACAGCGCGGTATACGGAAAATATTTGCTTTGGGAGGTGGCTCTTTAACAGCTTCTTTAGTGCAAGCAGGGCGAGTTGATGATTGGTGGTTGACCATTTTGCCCGTCATCTATGGAGGAAAAAGTGCACCTACTCCTGTAGAGGGCGAGGGTTTTCTTCCGAGTGCTGCGCCTAAACTAGAACTCATTGAAACTCGTCGAGTTGGAAGTGAGTTATTCTTGCACTACCGCACACTGAAGTGAAAAATTGTGCTGGAGATTTATTTTATATCCATCAATAATTAATCCTTCTCTACGAGACGCTGCGCGTACCCCTACAATACGAGCAAGCTACGCCTTCGGCAAGCCGCAAAGCGTCTACGATAAATTCAGGACTTACGCACTAGCCTTAAACCCCGATCCCCCCTAAAAAGGGCTACGGTGTACGCACATCTGTGGAACAAAGCCAAAATCGTCGTAGCTCCCCCTAAATCCCCTTAAAAAAGGGGGACTTTGAGAGTTTTTTGCCCCCCTTTTTAAGGCTACGGTGTATACACAACTGATTTAATCACCCCAAATCCTGTTTTGTAGTTATCGCGCCAGCGTAACGCACCGCCAGAAATTTGCGGTGGTTAGGACTATCGTCCATAACGCACCCTACTGGACTCAAATCTTTTGTAGTAATGGTTTTTTTAACTTGTGTATACACCGTAGCTTTTTAAGGGGGGTTGGGGGGATCAAAAGCCTGCAGCACAACTTTAGAAGACTTGTGTATACACCGTAGCCTTAAAAAGGGGGGAAGTCTAAAGCCCCCTTAAAAAGGGGGTTGGGGGATCTGAGTGTGTAATACCGTTTCTTTGCGAAGCTGCGCCAAACTCTTTCAAACTCTTACCTTGGCGCTCTTGGCGTACTTGGCGGTTCGTTAAAAAAATTAAATGCATCTTCATACAGAATTGGTATAAGTCCTAAAATTAAGCTTTTTGGTCATTTTTGCGTAAGTGCTGTTGCTAGTAAAAGCGCCCCCCTTTTGAGGGAGCGCTTTTAATTTTATTTAATTTTCAGTTGACTTGGTTAGCAATTAACCGTTGATGTCAGGAGCGGTTAGAGCAACAGGAGCAACATCAGCAGCAGCCAAATCTAAGGGGAAGTTGTGAGCGTTACGCTCGTGCATTACTTCCATACCCAGGTTAGCGCGGTTGATGATGTCAGCCCAGGTATTGATTACACGACCTTGAGAGTCGATGATGGATTGGTTGAAGTTGAAACCATTGAGGTTGAACGCCATTGTGCTTACACCCAAGGCGGTGAACCAGATGCCGATTACAGGCCATGCAGCTAAGAAGAAGTGCAAGGAACGGCTGTTGTTGAAGGAAGCGTATTGGAAGATCAAGCGACCGAAGTAACCGTGAGCAGCAACAATGTTGTAGGTTTCTTCTTCTTGACCGAACTTGTAACCGTAGTTTTGAGATTCGCTTTCGGTTGTTTCACGAACCAAGGAAGAAGTTACCAAGGAACCGTGCATTGCGGAGAATAAGCTTCCGCCGAATACACCAGCCACACCTAACATGTGGAAGGGGTGCATCAGGATGTTGTGCTCTGCTTGGAACACAATCATGAAGTTGAAGGTTCCGGAGATTCCCAAGGGCATACCGTCAGAGAAGGAACCTTGTCCGATGGGGTAAATCAAGAATACTGCGGTTGCTGCTGCTACTGGCGCAGAGAACGCTAGGCAGATCCAAGGACGCATTCCCAAGCGGTAAGATAGTTCCCACTCACGACCTAAGTAGCAGAATACGCCTATTAGGAAGTGGAAAATTACCAATTGGTAAGGGCCGCCGTTGTACAGCCATTCATCTAAGGATGCTGCTTCCCAAATTGGGTAGAAGTGCAAACCAATTGCGTTAGAAGAAGGTACTACTGCACCGGAGATGATGTTGTTTCCGTAGAGTAAGGAACCTGCTACTGGCTCGCGGATACCATCGATGTCTACTGGTGGTGCTGCGATGAAGGCGATTACGAAGCAGGCGGTGGCGGCTAGCAGGGTGGGGATCATTAGGACGCCGAACCAGCCGATGTAGAGGCGGTTGTTGGTGCTGGTGATCCAGTTTGCAAACCGCTCCCATACGTTGGCGCTTTCGCGACGTTGAATGGTTGCTGTCATTGTTTTATAAGTGCGGTTGATAATTTATGATTTCAGTAAGTAAACTCACTTACCTATACTTAGTACTCTAAACTCAAAATTAAGATTTGTAAAGATAGTTTAAATAACTATTAATTATGAAACTGATTTATTTAAAAGATGAATTGCATTCGCAAGTGCAATTCATCCGGTTTTATCAACCAGGCGGCCAATCGAACTGTCGTCCTCCCAGGATATGTAAATGAAGATGGGAGACTGTTTGCCCGCCATCATCACCAGTATTGATGACAACTCGATAACCATTTTTCAGTCCAGCTTCTTCGGCAACCCGTTTAGCAGTCAATAAAAGGTGCCCCAACAGTGCATGATGCTGAGATTCAGCATCAGCTAGTGTGGCAATAGGTTTTTTGGGAATCACAAGGATGTGAGTAGGCGCTTGGGGGTGGATGTCTTTAAATGCCAACGCCAAATCATCCTCGTAAACAATATCAGCGGGAATTTCTCGACGAATAATTTTACTGAAAATCGTTTCTGTATTTTCACTCATGGCAATATACCGACTCATCTGCTAAAGATTTTAAAGGTTTAGCGTCATATAATAAATGCTTACAAGAGTCTAAACTCAAGCAATTTTGAGCATCATTTGACCACAACAATTGTCAATTCGCAGCACCCGCAAACCTGGAACCAAGCTACACAATTTGCAATTAAAAACAATAAATCTCCTAATTCTCCTAATTTTTTAATTGATAATTAAGGGGTATAAGCCCCACTGATTTTATAGAATCAGTGGTCTTTCTTTAATCAGTGCTGGGTTCAAGCGCTCCCTAATTATAATTGTGAATTGCATAGTTTACTTATCGCCAAAGGCGAGTATTATTAATTGCGAATTGTATTGACGATAGGTTATTCTATTTATGTATTGACGATAAATTATTTTATTTAATAGAAGAATTAACAAAAGATAATACTCATTCATGTGATAAAGTCTTTCATAGCTCCAATTACTCTTACCCCAAATTACAGATATTTATTTTGATATCTTGTCGAGTCTACAGCCATCCCAAATAGGTCACGAACAAAAGTTATGATAACCAACCGCAAAGGAGAGGCAGCGACGGGTACGTAGGGGGTCTCCACGCCAGTTGCTTGGCTGTCGGCAGAGCCGCAAGGGCGCACTGGCTCCCCATGAGCGACTGCCGTCGCTAAGTACACAAAGGAAGATAAGAAAGAAGGTGTTCGCAAACAGTTTAGTATCGCTATAGATGAAATTTTGATAAGTGGAAAGTTAGATATTGCGTAGATTAATATTTTGGAGATAAATATGTATGAAACAATCAAAATATTATTTTTTCTTGTTTGCAGTTATTACAATTAGTATCTTTGCCCGTTTCTTTTCATTGCAAAATCAAAGTCTTTGGTTTGATGAAGGCTGGAGCCTAGCTTTATCTGATGCTACAAGTTTGCAAGAAAACTTTCATAAAATTGTCAATCGAGAAGCTGGTGATAAATACCAACCACTTTATTACTTAATATTATTCTATTGGCGTTCGTTTTTTGGTGAGAGTGAATTTGCGATTAGATCGCTCTCAGCTTTGTTGGGAGTAGGTTCAGTCATTATTGTATACTTTACTTGCCTAAATATTTATGGCAAAAAACATGCATTTTGGTCTTCCCTTATCTTAGCAGTGAGTTCTTTTAGCGTATTCTATAGCCAAGATGCTAGACCCTACTCATTATTAATATTCATAGCTTCGCTTCAGATATATTTCTTTAGCAATTCTCTCAAAGATGATAAAAATAACAAGATTATTTCACAAGTGTTTTTTGGGATTTTTACTGCTATAGGAACTTTTGGCAGTGTCTTAACAATGATGTTTACATCAGCTTTTTATATATCTCATGCTATCGTTTATAGAAACTTCAAAGAATGGCTCAGATGGTTGATACCTTCAGTAATTTTTTCCTTACCAATGATTTGGTTTTATTTGTCTTCGCCTGCTGCATCAGATCCAACAGCTACAGCAGTAACTCGTACTGGGTTGCCCATAATTCAGAATATTATGTTTGTGATCTACGGCATATTAGTCGGCACATCCTATGGCCCCCCATTAGAAGAATTACGCGGTGATAATAAAATAGACATTTTACTTAGTTACTGGCCTCATTTCCTAATATTTTTTATTATCATTACTGTAATTATTATAGCTTTGGTGAAGAGTTTTTTAAGGCAGTCAAAGAAAAGAAGTTATCAACGTGCTGACTATTTCTTTACATTGATTTTGACTTCATCATTTTTACTAAATTTGCTATTTGCTATTTTTACTAAAATTAATTGGTTGCCGCGTCATTCTTTTTATCTATGTATTCCACTTTTTATTTTGATACCATCAGCCTTTTTGCATAATTACCAAGCTCAAAACGAAGAAGGTCAAAGTCAAATAGATATACTATCTAAATTTGCCAAAATAGCTACTATTTGTCTGGTAATTATGAATGTTTATTCCAACTTTAATTACTATTTAGATCCAATATATGGAAAAGATGACTATCGCTCGGCAGTTCACTATTTAATAAAAAATCGAGATGCATCTGCAAAATCTGTATTACTCTTAGGACAGATTAGATTATTCAAATATTATGGAGATTCATCGACTTTATATATACCGCCATATATTCTCAAAACAGTAAAAGGAAAAAATTTAGGAGAAAAAATTAATACAGCTACCAATAATACAAATACAGTATTTTTGATAATTAATCGCGAGTTTTACTGGGAATTAAAAGATAAGTTTAAAACGCAAATGAGCGAGTTATATACTTTAGAAAATGAGGAAAGTTTCCGGTATGTTAAGATATATCGATTTAGGAGTAATAAATAATTTTAAATCTTAAATTTGCAGATACTGATGTAACTATTTTGGGAGAATAAGGAGTGTAGGTGAAGGATAAAAATGTCTAAATTTGGCTTGTGATGGCAATTTGCTGTAACTAATAAAGTTGGGAATGCTTGAAATTAATTGGGAATTAAAAACTACATACAGCAGATTGCGAGTTGGTGAGGTACAGATCGTAGTAGGGGCCTTACAGCTGTAAAGCCCCTACCCGTGTACTTCATTTACCTGAAAAACGCTGTAAAAGATAACTCGATCGCAAAAAAATTAAGATTTTGAAACTGAGGTGACAAAAACATTCACAGGCAAACCCCCAATTATCATTGCACATCGAGGCGCTAGCGGCTATCGTCCAGAACATACTCTAGCGGCTTATGAATTAGCGATCGCACTAGGGGCTGATTATATTGAACCAGATTTAGTTTCTACAAAAGACGGTGTTTTAATTGCTCGTCACGAAAATGAAATTTCTGAAACTACTGATGTTGCCAGACATACAGAATTTGCTGGCCGTAAAACCACCAAAATAATTGATGGAGAACCAAAAACAGGTTGGTTTACTGAAGACTTTACTCTTGCAGAGTTGAAAACATTACGAGCTAAAGAGCGAATTCCTCAACTGCGTCCACAAAATATTTTTTATGATGGATTATTTGAAATTCCCACATTTCAAGAAATCATCGATTTAGTGAAAAAGAAAAGCGCCGAAATTAATCGTCAGATCGGAATTTATCCAGAAACTAAGCACCCAAGTTATTTTAAATCTATTGGATTGCCCCTAGAAAAACCCTTATTAACAACTTTAAGTGCAAACGGTTATCGAGGAGCTAATGCACCTGTTTTCATTCAGTCTTTTGAAGTGAGTAATTTGCAAGATTTATCTACAAAAACTGATTTGCCTTTGGTGCAATTGGTGAATAATAGTGGTAAACCTTATGATTTTATAGTTAGTGGCAATGGTAGTACCTATACAGATTTAATAACGACTTCAGGTTTAGAAGAAATTGCTAAATATGCACAGGCGATCGGAATTCATAAAAACCTCTTAGTTTCCAGAGACAGCACTGGTAAATTGCTCTCACCAACATCTTTAATTATCAATGCTCATGCATCTGGTTTGCTCGTTCATGCCTGGACTTTCCGCAATGAAGACCACTTTTTACCATTGGATTTCCAAGGAAACCCCCAAGGAGAATACGATCTATTTTTCAAATTAGGTATTGATGGGGTATTTAGCGACTATCCAGATACTGCTTATGCTCTGAATCAAAACCTTGGGTTTGAGTCTTCTTCTCACTCTCCACTCCCGCCTTTTGATTCCTAAAAAGCGATCGCACTGGTCACAATTGCGAGAAACTAAAAGCAGATCTGTTAGGAAAGGAGAGCCTAATGAGCTGGACTAAAGTTCTTGCTGCCGAAGCACTATCGCCAGGTGCGCGACAAGTGGTAAAAGTTGGCAACCGAAAAATCCTACTTTTAAATCATGAAAATCAGCTTTATGCCGTAGATGGCATCTGCCCCCACTTAAAATTGCCGCTGAAAAGCGCAAAAATCACTGAAGATAATGCGATTGTTTGTTCTTTCCATCGCAGTAGTTTTGATCTAAGTACTGGGGAGGTAAAACAATGGTGTCCCTGGCCACCTGGTGTAGGTAAAGTATTCTCTTTGATTTCCCAGGAAAAAACATTGCCAGTTTTTCCAATTCGCGTGGAAGAAGGTAGTATCTGGATTGATGTCCAGGAAGAATAAGTAGATGGGAGATGGGGAAGTGTGGGAGGTGTGGGAGGAAAGATTTCTTCCCTATCCTCCCACACCTCCCACACTTCCTGCTTGCCCTATGCCCCATACTCAATTTACTCTCGCCGTTGTTGATAATCTTCGGAAGACTTGGGATCTAACTCCCAACGGCGCTCGTCGCGTTCCTCTAAAATATCGTTGGTACGCAGAAAAGAGAAATCGTCCATTTCCAGACCTACTGCTGCTTCTATATCTTCAGTGACACTTTGATCGGGAGTTGCAACACTACCGCCGACAGCTTCATCTCCAACTGCATCTGCATCCTGCCAATAAGCATCAACATCCCCGCCAGTAAGTTCCGGGCTAGTTTCTGTGTACTCGCTTCTTTCATCTCGCAGCGATCGCCCACCAATATTGTATCCTGGCAAGTCTTTCACACCAGTACCGTAAGATTCAGTAATTTCTTGCGGCAAATCATCAGTTTTTATTTCGTCATTGTGATTTTTTTTTGCCATATTACTAGTTATTTTCTGCACTCTTACAATAACGTTTTATCGCCAAAAATTTGTCTTACTAAAGATGTATAGCTTTAGTCGTAAAATAATCTATCCCCTTAGTACGAAGCTAAACTAGCGATCGCGGCGTAAATTGGAAATATCAATTCATGGTCAAGCAACTTGTAGTTGAAGTTTTTAGTTATGAGTTAGGAGTTATAAAACCGAAATTATTCGACCGTCAACTTCTCGCTCGTAACTATTTTTTATTACTCAAAAAATAGAATTTAATTTACCCATTTTGATGTTGTTAACTACCTGAATGCTAAACAATAATACACTCAATTATTTTGCACGGCGGAGGTAGCAAAGTGGAATACAACGAGTTTATTACGCACGTACAAACCTTGGCTCAATCAGATTCTCGCGAAGAAGCAGAACGCGCTACCCGTGCCACATTAGAAACTCTTAAAGAACGCATAGCTAGTGATGAGGCAGAAGAATTAGCTGCAAACCTCCCTCAACCACTAGGCGATTATTTGCGAGGGCAAAAACTAAATGGCGATCGTTCTTTCAACTTGCAAGAATTTATTGTCCGTGCGAGCCAAAAAGAAAATATAGAACCAACTACGACTGCGATTCATGTCCGGGCTGTATTTGCAGTGTTGCAAAACGCTATCAATCCACAAACATTTGCTGCTCTTCATGCCTATTTGTCTCATGATTATGAAGAATTGTTTGCTACTTCACCAACAGGCGAAGTACCTGCATAGCGGACAATTTAAACAAACATTATAAGGGAGAAATCCTAGTTGTTTAATTGTTCTTTTCAATGAAAATGCTAGCTAGTTAAATACTAGAAAGAAACAGGTGATACCATACTATGGCTCAGAATAACAATCATTTTGGTAATAAAAAAGTTGCTATCCTCATTGAACAAGCGGTAGAGGATGTAGAATTTATAGTTCCTTATAATGGTCTAAAACAAGCGGGAATGGAGGTAGTAGTCCTTGGTTCCCGGATGAATGAAAAATATAAGGGTAAACGCGGTAAATTAAGCATCCAAGCTGATGGTACAACAACAGAAGCGATCGCAGCCGAATTCGATGCAGTAGTAATTCCAGGCGGTATGGCTCCCGACAGAATGCGGCGCAACCCCAATACAGTACGCTTCGTACAAGAAGCTGTACAACAAGGAAAATTAGTTGCTGCGGTTTGCCACGGACCACAAGTTTTGATTGAAGGCGACTTAATTAAAGGTAAAAAACTTACTGGCTTTAGTGCTATTAGCAAAGACATCACTAATGCAGGTGCAAATTATTTAGATGAACCTTTAATAGTAGATGGGAATTTAATTACATCTCGCGAACCTGGAGACTTGGCAATTTTCACCACAGCCATTTTGAGTCGGTTGGGTTATGGTGGCAAAGATGTTGCACTACCAAATGAAAAAGATACAACTGCCCAATGGTGGAAACTAGCCGATGCCTGGAGTGGCTCGACAAAAACTGAAATCGGCAGAGGTTTAAATACTGCCCTTGCAGGAGAACGTTATTCGCTGGAAGCTTTAGAAAAATACGCAGAAAAAGAATCTGATGCTGAAATAAAATCAGTTTTCCAAGATATAATTGGCAACAAACAACGCCATATTCAAAAATTAGAAACCTATCTTCAAGCATTAGGTGAAAAGCCTTCTTTAGGGGCAAATATCGCTAATCAGTATGCCAAAGTTAAAAGCGCCCTAACAGGAAGTGACGACATCTATCAATTACGTTCTGCTTTGGGAGATGTGCAAACGGGTATTGGTGATATTGGCAATTTGTGTGCAATGTACACTGACCCAGTAGCAACCGCTATTTTTAAACAAATTTACCAGGATTTATTGAAATACGAACAGCGATTACTAGAGTTGTATCGAGCGCGAACAGCTTCTCAAATTCAGCCTCCCAAACCAACTACCGGCGCTGCTGTATCGATGTAAATAATCATTAGTAGAGAAGCACCGCTGTGCTTCCCTATAAAACAGACTTTCTTCAAATCTCTTTTCTCGGAATAATCTGGAAATGCAGATATAGGGGCTTTTGCCTCTTCAAAGAAAGACAACTAGATCCAAATCGTTCTCAAATATTGAATGGCAAATATTCATTCAATTTTGTGAATTTTACCCGCTACATAAATGTAATGAGGATTTTTATGAATCGACTGATCTCTTCGCTAAAAAATATTCGTATCCGTCAGATCATTGTGGTCTTTCTGGTAGGATTTATGTTTTTGCTCGGTCAAGCTTTTAGCTACGGTAATATAGCACAAGCTGATGTTATCACTCCAGAAGGCACTTATTATAAAGGTGTACCAGAGGGTCAAGGTGACATTAGAAACGATAATCAAATCCGAAACAGCCAGAACAAGAAAAAAAATGCTGTTGATAATGTCCGCCAAAAGTTAAACTTGGATGAAGAAACTCCACGAGCTACAAAAGAGTTTTTTGATTCTACAAAAAACAAAGCCGCAGACAAAACTAGCCGCTCGCAGAGAGATACACAAGGCTATTACCAATATTCTCCTAACACACCAGTCAGAGACGCAGACTAGAATTTTAGCAAGTCTTCAGTCTAATTTTCGACTCACATATCAATACTGATTTGATTGTGTGAAAAAAGCATCTACACCTTAGGTAAGGGCAGAGTAGGCAATAGACAATTTTATATTGTCTATTGCCTACTTAATAGATTCACAAATCAGATAGAGACACCATAGATTATTGAAGGGAAAAAATATGCCTGATAAAACCGTTACAAAAATAGACTCTGCTTATTCTCCTAAAGGTCAACTAGGTCAAAAATATCTGGCATCTGGCAAAAGTATTTCCATGCGTTTGTGGGAGAATGAGCAACCAAATGAACCTAAAGAGCCAACTGCACGGGAATATGAAACTGTTGGTTATGTAATCAATGGTCGTGCAGAATTACACATTGAAGGACAAAATATTTTACTAGAGCCGGGGAGTTCTTGGGTAGTACCAAAAGGAGCTAGCCACACATATAAAATTCTAGAACCATTCACTGCTGTTGAAGCAACAAGCCCCCCCGCTCAAGTTCACGGGCGGGATGAAAATTAGAAATCGAAAATCAAACTTTAGATAAACAGGCGCTGCTGAATTGTTGTAGAAATCCAAATTTCGATACATTACAATCGCAACTCTCTACAATGATTTTGATACATTAAATTAATAACGCCACTAAGCACAGATAATTTTTTATCTGTGTTTTTTATATGTATCTATAGTTTTAAATTTACTGAAATTCTGTCACATTTTTATCAGACTAGAGGCTGATGAATATCGAGCATTTACTTAGTTTCCTAGAGAAAGACAGGCAACACAAATATTGGATAAAAGTTCGGCAATAATTTGATTTTGTGTTTCTACTATCTGCAATTAAAAAGGAATCTAAATGTTTTATCACACCAAGAAACTACAGTACTTTAAGCCACCAGAAAAACCAGATGCAGTCTACGCAATGAAAATTCAAGAACTCATTGGCGGAACTTTTGGTGAAATGACTGTGATGATGCAGTACCTGTTTCAGGGCTGGAATTGTCGAGGGCCTGCCAAGTACCGGGATATGCTGCTAGATGTTGGTACTGAGGAAATCGGCCACATTGAGATGCTGGCTACAATGATTGCCCATCTTTTAGACAAAGCGCCGCTGACAATGCAAGAAGAAAGTGTAAAAGATGCGGTTGTGGGTGCAGTGATGGGTGGTAGTAATCCACGAGATGCGATTATGGCTGCGGCTATGAACCCCCAACATGCTATTGTCTCTGGTTTGGGTGCTACACCATCTGATAGCGTTGGCTATCCTTGGAACGGTCGCTTTATTGTTTCCAGTGGTAACCTGTTGGCAGACTTTCGCTCTAATCTCCACGCAGAAAGTCAAGGGCGTTTGCAGGCAATACGACTATATGAAATGACCAACGATCCTGGTGTGAAAGATACCTTGAGCTTTATGATCGCCCGCGATACGATGCATCAAAACCTGTGGTTAGCAGCTATTGAAGATTTAGAAAGTTCTGGACTGGAAAAGACTCCAGTTCCTAGTTCCTTCCCATTAGACTTGGAGAAACGCGAGTTTTCTTATCAGTTCTGGAATCATTCTGAAGGAACCGAAAGCGCCGAAGGTCGCTGGGCGAAAGGCCCATCGATAGATGGCAAAGGTGAATTCCAATATGTGGCAAATCCCCAACCACTGGGGCCAGAACCACAACCACCCCAGCCTGACCTCCGACTACATGGTACGCCAAACGTTGGACAGACACAGGGCAATGGTTCTGGCGCACCTTCTGTAACTGAACGCAAAACTATTGGCGGCTAATTTTGGCAGGGGAATTTATCAGGGATATATTGAATGCCATAACATATTCTCTCCCCAATTCTCCCAGTAAATGAGGATTGGGGCCATCCCTGGAACTGACGTTGATTTAGCATACTAATTACTTAATAGTTAGTCCTTTTAAACCACCTAAATGGCTAACTAGGAATACCAATTCTCTAAAATTCACCAACAGATTCAAACTTTTAAACCTAAATACAATTTGAATTTGTTAATTGAGAATTGCGTAGCTTCCTTCCTACTTTGCTGATATAACTTGGGTTAATCACCGTTGATATTGCTCTGACCGTTACTAACCATACCTAAGACATTCATCCGGTAAGTTTTGAGATGTTCTAAAGTTCGCTTGAGGATTGATGAGTCAGTTTTGTCAATTCTTACTACTAGCAATATGCCATCAGTATGGGGTGCCAGCAGGCTAACATCAGCTAGTTCTAACACAGGGGGAGCGTCATAAATCACTAAGTCAAAGGTATGATAAAAATCTATCATTAATCGCTTCATCTTTTCAGATGAGAGGAGCTTTATCGGATCGGACGTTATTGGCCCAGCAGTGATTACAGATAGTCCATTCATCGAGGGCAGCTGTCGGATCGCCTCACTCATCGGTAGGTTTGTCGAGATTAGATCGCTTAATCCCCGTGAGTTATTTAAATTTGATAAGGTGTGAATGTTGGGTTGGCGTAAATCAGCATCTACAAGTAGTACTCGTTGCCCCATTTCTGTAGCTATTTGAGCTAGATGGAAGGCGATAGTGGATTTACCATCACCATCCATAGCTGAGGTAATAATAAGAGAAGTAGTAGAGCGATCGCCACTGAGCAATTGAAGATTTGTATAAAGCATCTGCAAAGCTTCTAAAAATTTTGCCCGATGGCTGCTACGATCTTTTTTTCCGAACCCATCTAAGCCGGAAATACTTTTAAAAATCGGACTTGGTATTTTTATAATGGGAACTTTCCCCGTAGCTGTGTATTTTTGAGCGCTTTCGACTTGTTTTTCAAATGGAATATTTCCCAGTAACGGTAGTTTAACTTCTTCTTTAAGTGCCTGAATGCTATGGTAGGTCTTATCAAGCTTTTCCAGCAGTAAGGCTAGACCAATTGCTAAGGCTATACTCCCAAACACTCCTGGTATTAAATAACGTTTGATGCTCGAATCAGAGATCGGAAACTTAGGCTCACTTGGTGCCTCAAGTAACTGCCAACCAAGTTCTGTCTGAGATATCTGAATTTGCAGATTTTCGCGAGTAGATAAAAAACGATTCAAACTCTCAGTAGCAACCTGTAATTTTCGCTGTAGCTCAGTGTATTGTCGTGCCAAAATTGGCCATTGCTTGCGCTGTAGTTCGAGTTTCTGCTCTACTTTAGCAAGCTCTTGGCTTTGCACTTCTAGAGCTTGAACCTGAGTCGTTACTTCTGCTATTTTTGTACCCAGAAAACGTTGTGCTTCTTTATTGAGCAATGGTAACAACATTGCTCGTTTCTGCTTCAATGTTTGGAGAGTTGGGTTACTATCTTGCAAACGAGTTGACTCTGTAGCGATTTGAACGTCTAGTTGCTGTAATTGAACCAACAACTGTTGATACAAAGGAGCATCCTTGAGGGTTGCCACCTGACCATCTTTCCCCTGTAGGAAAGATAAATTGGCGCGAGCCTCTGCCAATTGCCGATTGACGGTTTCTCGTTCCCCAGACAAACTACTGATTCGACTCGCAACTTGTTCGGACTGGATGTCTGGGTCAACAAAATCGTACTTTTGTCGGAATGTTTGCAGCTCTTTCTGAAGCTGATCGACTCGATTTTGAATAGATGGCAGCTGTTTTTCTACGAATTGAATTCCTTGGCGTAACTTGGTTTGTCGCCTTTCTCGGCTATAATCTAGATAATCCTCAGCAATTTGGTCGAGTACAATTTTAACTTGCTTTGCATCGTGACTCCGATAACGAACTTCTATAATCTTGGTTTCACCAAACCGAGAAATCGTCAAATCTGCAATCAGCGAACTGTAGCTTACATCTTGATACGTACTTTGTAAGTGTTTTACAATCTCTCCCATCAACTCAGGGCTTTTGAGAACCTCAATTTGACTTTGATAATCTAAACCAGATTTGTTTGCATTCGGGTCTTTGACAATATCTACTGCTTTCGAGTCATCATTTACAGGCTCCACTAACAAGCGAAAGTTGCCTTCATACACTGGTAACTCTCGATTTAGCATCAAATTGACAAAAACAACTGTCATTACAGTAATAGTTACCCCAGCAACGACTAGCGCTCGTCGCCGTATAACACTCAGAATTTGTGCGAAACTCGAATCATTTGCTTCCTCTTGCGACCACGGTAAAGGTTGAGACTGAAGAAATGGTGGTAAAGAGTTCCTATTCTGGCCATAACTTGATGATTCAGAAGAATGATTCTCCATCTATTTAAAAATACTTAATTAATTTACGTTACAAAAAATGTGTATAACAGCTTTGGTACTTCCGAGTTAAAGGAATAAGTATGCAAAGTTTTATTATTAGCTCCAAAATTAGCAAACTGCTTAGTATAATCCGTCATCAATGGGAGGCATAAATCAAGATTTTGATAACTTTTAAATATCAATGCATCTTTTAGCTTAGTTTTAGCCCTCTATTATGGTAACGCTTACTTAGATTTAAATTGTTATAATTTTAGGTTTTTCACTCTCTGAGATTCTCGCTGAGTAAGCAACGATGACAAAATCTTTGTTTTTAAGTATACATTTTTTTAGTTCCAGATTGTAGCTGAACTCAAAATGAATCTCCAATTACGCCAAAGTGTCGTTTGCATAAAGCAGGTGACAAATCTTTGACATCGATTGTAGCTAAAGTAATTTAAATGTCGCTGTGCCAGTTGCCAATCGTTATTCTCAAAACTATACTATCTTTTATTTGAGTAAAATTTAATACTAATTTAAGTTTCTAGATTACTTCAGCGCCAAAAAAATTGATGCTTGTCTTACCAGTAACATTGCAAAACTGACTACTTAGATTGAAGAAATATACAAATTTTTACCTATCAAAATTTTTACAACAAATCAACTAGTTTGTGAAGCCTTTGTTTATCTAAATTGTCAAAACATAAATTTTTTGTAAAGTGTCTCAGTAGATTTGAAACATTTTTTTGTCATGGTATTCTTGTAGGAAGTTACATGTAAAATAAAGTATTGAATCTCAAACAATACTCAATACTTATATGTAAAAAATATTGCTAACCCAAAAAGCAATTAAGTAAACCAAAACATCCTAAACCCAATGACCGCAGACGCTTTATTTTTTAGGTTAAACCAGTGCATAGTAGCTTTTAGAGTTATCTAGACATCAAGTAAAGTTGCTTAGAAAGCTGTAAAACGCTTTGTTGTAGAGCAATATTACATGTCTAATATAACGATACCGATTCAGACTTTTAGTTTTTGTTGTGTTCCCGTGTTCCGAAAAGATCGTGTATACAAGTTAAAAAGTATATGTATAGATATAGACATACTTAAGCGGCTAAAATTAGCACTGCGTTAACGTATATATGTCTGTATGATCCGCTTATTAAGAGGTTCTATGTATACCAGTAAATTAATCAACTTGCTTAAAGCAAATGAAAATATTTCTTAATTAAGACAAGTTTTGTGTGTAATTAATGGCTTGAGCATTTCAGTAGTGTATTGAACAAGATTTATAAGACAGGATACAACTGATGAAACTGAATAAATGGATTAATCAAAAGCTTTTGCAATCCATTTCTACACGGATAGACGTAAAAAATGACTATTCTCTAAAAACCCAACAATCTATCAAATTGTCTGTGATCACGCAGTTTTTTCCACCAGACTATGCTCCTACGGGACAGTTGATTGAGGAACTGGTGAAACAATTGGGACAGCAAGGAGTTGATATTGAGGTTTTTACAAGTCAGCCAGGATATGCATTTGACTCTCATACGGCTGCTTTACCGGTTGAACGTATGGGTAGAATCCGAGTTCAACGATCGCGCACAGCCCAACTTTGGCCGGGTCGAATTCGTGGTAAAGCTGTCAATGGGATCTTATATACCTTACGTTCTGCGCTCTATCTACTCAAAGCTAGGCAGCGTAGCAATGTATTGTTGGTAACTACGGCTCCACCATTTTTGCCCGTTATCGGATATCTGGCTTATTTGTTGTTTAAAATTCCCTATGTTTGCATTCTCTATGACCTTTATCCCGATATTGCGATCGCTTTGGGAGTGATCTCAAAGGATAATTGGATAGCAAGGTTATGGCGTGGCATTAACAGACAGGTTTGGCTAAACGCCAAGGGAATTGTGGTTCTTAGTCCAGCCATGAAACAACAAGTGCTAGCAAATTGCCCGCAAGTAGCTGATAAAACTTCAGTAATCCACAGTTGGGCGAACCCGGAATTAATTGTGCCAATCGCCAAGCAAGAAAATTGGTTTGCCTTGGAGCATAAGTTAGTAGATAAATTTACCGTACTCTACTCTGGGAATATGGGACGCTGCCATGATATGGCAACTATCCTCGAAGCTGCTGAAGAACTGCAAGATGAACCAATTCAATTTGTCTGCATTGGTGGTGGAGCCAAACGCGATGAATTGATTCAACAAGTCAATGAATTAGGACTCTTGAATTTTACATTTTTACCATATCAAGACAAAAAAGTGCTGCCTTATTCATTAACGGCTTGCGATCTTTCACTAGTTAGTGTAGACGCATCCACCGAGAGCTTAGTCGTTCCTAGCAAGCTTTACTCAGCTTTAGCATCGGGACGACCGATAGCAGTGATTTGTTCGAAGTATTCATACTTGAGAGAATTGGTTGCTGAAGCTGAGTGCGGTGGCACATTTGACAACGGAGATAGTCATGCTTTAGCTCAATTTATTCGCTTACTCAGTCGCGATCGCAAATTGGGAGAGCGTATGGGCAAATCAGGCCGTCAATACTTGCGATCGCATTTCACACCCAAGATTATCTCTCAACAATACCTTGATGTTTTGCAGCAAGCAATCTTATCTGATGATGCGATCGCTATGTCTCAAAGCCATACAAAATAGTTTTTGAAGAAATAATCGACAACAGATTGGTGTAGGCTGCAAAGGCCTTTAGCCTCATACCAATCCTCAAAAATCCAGGGTGCAAAGTATTCTCCTTTGTCCTTTGCTCCTGCTGCTACCAGTGAAACCCTATTAGCAGGGTCAGTCCAAGCTCCCGACTTTATGGTAAGATTTGCCATCATCTTTTGAGTTTGGCAGTACTTTCTCAATTTTGAAACACTGGCACAATAGGCAAAGTACAAAATACTTTTTTTCCAGAAACGTTTACCTTTTTATTTAAGCTAGATCGACACCTTGCTTAAATAAAATTGCATATTCAATAAAAATTTAGTTTTCGGAGGGTTGTGTTTAATCCGTAATTGAACTAGAAAATAATTTTTACAATCAACTCATACTAATAGCTAACAGTTAGACTTATAAACAATAAATAATTTATTAGTCTTACTTATTTTTGTGCTTAAAATTCTCCAAATAACGTAATGGCAAAAATAGTTTTGTGTTTGGATTGTGATGAGTTTGATTAAGATAATATGAAGCCACCATAGTATGTTATGCTCTAAGACAGATTGACAGCGATCGATAATCACTTAATTAAAAAAGATAGGCAATCAATATTCTTGTCTAAAAACAAGATTAACCTGTTGCCACATTACAAAAAACAAATTCCCGATTTAATAATCTTTTTGAATCAGCTTACTTTAATCAAATAGTATTTAGTTTGTAACTTCAGGAGATGAGCTTTGATGGTCTTTTTGATCTCAGTTCCTCCAACGTAACCTTCCAGAATTTGTTGTGTATTTATTCAAGTGGGGGGTCGAATTGCAGAGAAGGTGTGACCGAAATCGGAAACGTTCAAAACGGCGAGCTATCTACTGTCCAAATCATGGTTGCTACCTAGAAAGTAGGAGTCAAAAATATCAATTGTTTGCCGATAAAGCAGGACAGTTGCAGCAGCGGGGTATGAGTCGCCGCAGTGCGTTGATGCTAGTAGCCAACCAAACCGCAGTTTCTCTAGAGGGAGAGTGGTTAGAGGCCTTTTGGTGCGAACAGTGCCAGCAGACAAAGTGGTATCACGTCTGCAAGTCGGACGAGGGCACCTATAAAGTTTCTCTAGCGCCACAAGAACTGTGGCAACAGGTAACAGGAGCGATCGATCCCCAGGGAAACCCCTCCGTCGGAGAATTCACTCGCAGGCAGGCAAAAGTGCTAAATTATCGCAGCATCCGAGATTTTCAGTTTGTCACTTAACGCTCAAAAGCGTGGTCTTTAATCAATATTATGAATAGTAAAAGAATTACGTCAAAGCCAGAGTTAATAATTGAAGCTGGACAAACAGAGCAGCAATATTGGAAAGACCTATGGCGCTATCGAGAGCTATTTTATTTTCTGTCTTGGCGTGATATTTTAGTACGCTACAAGCAAACAGCAATTGGTATGCTTTGGGCACTGATTCGACCATTTTTAACGATGGTTGTGTTCAGCGTCATCTTTGGAAACTTGGCGAAATTGCCTTCGGAAGGGACAGCACCGTATCCAATATTGGTATTTGCCGCCTTGCTACCTTGGCAGTTTTTTTCCAGTGCCCTCAGCGAGTGTAGTAACAGCTTAATTATTAATGCCAACTTAATTTCTAAAGTGTACTTTCCCCGCTTAATTGTGCCTGCTAGTTCAGTGATTGTTAGCTTTGTAGACTTTCTCGTTTCTGGGATGATCCTTTTAGGGCTAATGGCTTGGTATAACTTTGTTCCTAGTTGGCGGATATTATCCTTACCGTTATTTATTGCCATTGCCTTTGCGGCTTCACTGGGAGTAGGGCTGTGGTTGGCAGCTTTAAATGTGGAATATCGAGACTTCCGTTACATTGTGCCCTTTATTGTGCAGTTTGGTCTATATATCTCACCAGTCGGTTTTAGTAGCAGCATCATACCAGAGCAATGGCGTTTGCTTTACTATTTAAACCCAATGGTGGGCGTGATTGATGGCTTTCGCTGGGCTATTTTAGGAGGAGAATCCAAACTTTATTGGAGTGGATTCACCTTATCTTTAGGACTAGTTGCTCTATTGCTGGTAAGTAGCATTTGGTACTTCCGCAAAGTGGAACGGACATTTGCTGACGTAATTTAGCAAGGAGCTGTGCAGATGTCTGAGAACATGATTAGTGTAGAAAATTTAAGCAAAAAATATATAATAGCTCACCAACAGGAGGGAAGAAGCCGCTACAAAGCGCTGCGGGATGTAATTGCCGATGGTGCTAAATCTTTTGCCAAGACATTTATTAAACCTGGTGGCAAAAAAATCCCCAACCCAGCACGGGAAGAATTTTGGGCTTTAAAAGATATTTCCTTTGAGATTCAACAAGGTGAAGCCATTGGTGTGATTGGCCGCAATGGCGCCGGTAAATCTACTTTATTAAAAGTTCTCAGCCGAATTACCGAACCGACGAGGGGACGTATCGCCATCAAAGGGCGGGTGGCAAGTTTATTAGAAGTAGGAACAGGATTTCACCCAGAACTAACGGGACGCGAGAACATTTATCTCAACGGCTCCGTTTTGGGGATGAGCAAAGCCGAAATTAAAAAGAAATTTGATGAAATAGTAGCCTTTGCTGAGGTGGAAAAGTTTTTAGATACCCCAGTTAAGCGCTATTCTTCAGGAATGTATGTGCGCCTTGCTTTTTCCGTTGCAGCCCATTTAGAGCCAGAAATTTTAATTGTCGATGAAGTTTTGGCTGTGGGTGATTCAGCATTTCAGAAAAAGTGCTTGGGCAAAATGGGTGATGTCGCCACCAAAGAAGGACGAACAGTTTTATTTGTGAGTCATAGTATGCAAGCAATCGCTCAACTCACTAAACGTTGCATACTACTTTCTAAGGGTAGCGTTCAGTTTGATGGCGATACTAGCAAAGCAGTACAGCTATATATGGCTGGGCAGAAAGATGATTCTGTCTCGCAAGCATATTACCAAGCCCCTGTCAATAAAACTGGCAATTATGTAGCTTGGGCAAAGGCACACACCTCCGAAGAACAAGGAATTCACTGTTGGGGAAAACCCATTACCTTTGAGTTTGCCTTACATGTAAGCGAACCTCATGAAAGTCTGCGTTTTTCCTTTCAGATAGTCAATTTTTTACAACAAGGGATTTGTATCTTCTGGTTTTTTAATTCTGATGCTCCTTTTTGTCGAGAGCCGGGAACATTTATTCTGCGATTTGAGATTCCCAAATTGAGACTGTATATGGGTTCATATACATTGACGACATGGTTCTCCAATCGTCGTAGCGACACTCTGCTAGAAAACTTGAGAGAAATTTGCCCGTTTGAAGTGACTATGCACAACTTCGAGCGTCCAGATTATCAATGGCAACCTGATGAGTGCACTTATTTAGAAGATGGTATTTGGCAGACAGTAGAAAAGTATTAATTTGAAGGCAGATTAAGTAATGGCTGTAAAAGATGATGTCAAGTTAGGCACAAACGTCAAGATTTTTCATCCCGATCTTGTAAACCTTTACGGTTGCGTTATCGGCGATGATACGAAAATCGGGGCATTTGTCGAAATTCAGAAAGATGTCACCATTGGAAGTCGGTGTAAAATTTCATCCCACAGTTTCTTATGTGAAGGTGTTGTCCTAGAAGATGAAGTGTTTATTGGTCATGGAGTCATGTTTACTAATGACCTTTATCCCCGTGCAACCAATGAAGATGGTAGTTTAAAAACAGCTGATGACTGGTATACAATCAAAACTTTAGTGAAGCATGGTGCATCTATTGGTAGTAACGCTACCATCCTGCCGGGGGTAACTATTGGTGAAAAAGCCATCATCGGTTCTGGAGCTACAGTAACTCGCGATGTTCCTGATTATGCAATTGTAGTTGGAGTCCCCGCTCGTGTTATAGGGGATGTGCGTGCCGTAGGCGATCGCCAAAACTTGCAAATCTCAGTTAATAGTTTGTGAAAATCTTCCTTGTGTCCTGTTTGAGCAAATTCAGTTTTGGACATTGGATAGCTTTTTAGTGAATTCTTAAAGTTTGCGAACATAAAGCTTTTTTAGCTCAAAATAGCAAGAACTTGCAATCCAGCTATCAATTATTGGCAGTCTGGTAGTAGTTGATAGTGCCTCAAAAATAAATTCTGATTAATTAAAAGCAACAAAAAATATGATTAATATCGGTGTCATTGGTTATGGTTATTGGGGGCCAAATTTAGTCAGAAATTTTGTCGAAATGCCAGGAGTTCAGGTAAGAACAGTCAGCGATTTTAAAGCAGAACTACTGGCAAAAGTGCAAGCTCGATATCCCACCATCCAAGTTACTCAAGATTGTCAAGATATATTTACAGATCCTAAAATTGACGCTGTAGCCATTGCCACACCAGTTTCAACTCACTTTGAATTAGCTTTAGCTGCATTGCAGGCTGGCAAACACGTGCTAGTCGAAAAGCCGATGACAACTACCTCCGAACAAGCAAAGCGGCTAATTGAAGAGGCAGAAAAACGCAACTTAGTGTTAATGGTCGATCATACTTTTGTTTACACGGGTGCTGTCCGCAAAATGCACGATTTGATCGCCACTAATTCTTTGGGTGATATTTACTACTATGATTCTGTACGCGTTAACTTGGGACTTTTTCAGCATGATGTGAATGTCATTTGGGATTTGGCAGTCCACGATTTATCGATTATGAACTACGTATTGCCATCCCAGCCTTATGCTGTCTCGGCTACAGGCGTCAGCCACGTTCCTGGAGAACCAGAAAATCTTGCCTACTTGACCTTATTCTTTGAGAAAAATCTCATCGCTCACATCAATGTCAATTGGTTGGCGCCAGTGAAAATCCGTCGCACATTGATTGGTGGTAGTCAACGGATGATTGTTTACGATGACTTAGAACCGAGTGAAAAACTCAAGATTTACGACAAGGGTATTACAGTCAACGGCAATACTGAAAGCGTCTACCAAATGATGATTGGTTATCGCACAGGAGATATGTGGTCGCCCAAGTTGGATGTGACAGAGGCACTCAAGACAGAAGGATTACACTTCATTGATTGTATTCAAAAAGGCGATCGCCCCCTGACTGATGGAGAAGCAGGACTGCGGGTAGTCAGAATTCTCGAAGCTGCAACCCAGTCTCTCAAAAAGCAAGGCCAATTAATTGAATTGAATGTGGCAGAGGTAGCAGCATGATTCCATTTGTAGATTTAAAAGCTCAGTATTTAAGTATTAAAGACGAAATTGATACTGCCGTCTTAAAAGTCCTGGAAAGTACCCAATTCGTTTTGGGTAATGAAGTCAAAGCATTAGAACAAGAATTTGCAGATTACTCCAATGCAGATTATGGCATTGCTGTCAATACAGGTACTAGTGCGCTGCATTTAGCATTATTAGCAGCAGGCATAGGTGCTGGAGACGAAGTAATTACCGTACCTTTCACCTTCGTAGCCACCACAGCAGCAATTTGTTACACCGGAGCCACACCCGTTTTCGTAGATATCGATCCTGTTTCCTACACAATCGATGTCAGCCAAATTGAAAAAGCGATAACTGAGCGCACAAAAGCCATTCTGCCCGTACATTTATACGGTCAACCAGCAGACATGGAGCCAATTTTGGAAATTGCTCGCCGTTATGGTTTAACTGTTATTGAAGATGCTGCCCAAGCTCACGGCGCCGAGTACAAAGGACAACGTGTGGGTAGTATTGGCGATATTGGTTGTTTCAGTTTTTACCCTGGCAAAAATTTAGGGGCTTACGGTGAGGGAGGCATGGCAGTCACCAACAATCCCGAATATGCCCGTACTATGGGAATGCTGCGCGACTGGGGTCAAGAAAGCAGGTATCACCATATCCTCAAAGGTTACAACTATCGCATGGATGGCATCCAGGGAGCGATTTTGCGGGTGAAGTTACGCTACATCGAAGCCTGGACAGAAGCTAGAAGAAGTCACGCAGCATACTACGACGAACTTTTAAGAGAATCTGGTGTTAGTACACCCACCGTGATGCCTTACAGCCGCCACGTTTACCATGTCTATGCAGTGCGATCGCCTCAAAGAGATGCCCTGCAACAAAGCCTCCAAGAAATGGAAATTCAAACAGGCATTCACTACCCAATTCCGGTTCATCTCCAGCAAGCATACGCCGAATTGGGTTATCAAGCTGGAGATTTTCCGCACTCAGAAGCAGCAGCCAAAGAAGTGTTATCTCTGCCGATGTATGCAGAACTAACCAAAGAGTCACAAACTCAAGTTGCCAAAGCGGTAATTAGCTTCACATAATCCAGGAGTTCAATGTCCGATCCAAGTAAGACTAAGATAGTCAAAGCTGTCCACGGCTTACAAGCTCAAAAGCTAGACCCTGACTTTGAAATTCAACTAGCAGAATATTTACGCACTCAGTACGAACAAAAACCATTAATCGAATTATACGCCCGCTTTGTTACAAGTGACGGCGACTTTGATGGGCTAATGCGACGAGCCATTTGGCGGGCGGTAGCACGCAAATTTGGTCACAACGTTCGCATTGGCAATGGTGTAGGCTTTAAACATCTCGAAACCTTTGAGATTGGGAACCAGGTATTTATTGGTTCCCAAAGCTACATTCAGGGAAGATTCGATGGTACTTGCATCATTGGTAACCATGTTTGGATTGGGCCGCAGAGTTATTTTGATGCCCGCAATTTAATTATTGAAGATTATGTCGGATGGGGGCCGGGTGCAAAAGTACTAGGTTCAGCACATACTGGCTTGCCGATTGATGTGCCGATTATCCAAACCGATTTAGAAATTAAATCGGTAAAAGTGGAAACAGGAGCCGATATTGGGATGAATGCGGTAATTCTGCCAGGTGTGACCATTGGCAAAGGCAGTATCGTTGGTGCTGGGGCTGTTGTTACTAAAGATGTGGCGCCATTTGCGATCGTTGCTGGCGTTCCTGCTAAGTTTTTGCGCTGGCGAGAAGGATATGAAACATTAAAGGAAGAATATGCAAAATAAGCGAATTTTAATCACAGGTGGTGCAGGTTTAGTTGGCTCCCATATTGCCGATTTACTGGTAAATGAGGGAGTCTCCGAAATTATTATCCTAGATAACTTCACTCGCGGACAACTGAAAAACCTTGCTTGGGCAAAGGAACACGGCCCTTTGGTAATTGTCGAAGGTGATATCCGGGATCAAAAACTCCTGAGTGAAGTCATGGAAGGTGTAGATATAGTCTTTCATCAGGCAGCAATCCGCATTACCCAATGTGCCGAAGAACCCCGTCTAGCTTTGGAAGTTTTAGCAGATGGTACTTTCAATGTGTTGGAAGCAGCAGTGAAAGCTGGAGTAAAAAAGGTAGTCGCTGCCTCATCAGCCTCAATATACGGTATGGCAGAGGAGTTCCCAACAACCGAATCTCATCACCCCTACAATAACCGTACTCTCTACGGTGCGGCAAAGGTCTTTAACGAAGGTTTATTACGCAGTTTCTATGATATGTATGGGCTGGACTATGTAGCATTACGGTATTTCAACGTCTACGGCCCGCGTATGGATATTTACGGCGTATACACTGAAGTACTGATTCGCTGGATGGAGCGCATCGCTAAAGGTGAGCCACCACTGATTTTCGGTGATGGCAAACAGACAATGGACTTTGTGTATATCGAAGACATTGCCAGAGCAAATATCTTGGCTGCTAAAGCTGATGTCACTGATGAGGTGTTTAATATTGCCAGTAATGTGGAAACCAGCTTGAACGACCTAGCCTATAGCTTGGCTAAGGTAATGGGTTCAGATTTGCAGCCAGAATATGGTCCAGAACGCAAAGTCAACCCTGTGGCACGCCGACTTGCTGATGTGAGTAAAGCACAGGAGCTTTTGGGTTTTAAAGCGCAGGTATCTCTAGAAGAAGGATTAGAAAGATTGGTTAGTTGGTGGCATTCTCAAAAGCAGACAGAGGAAAACTTAAGTAAAAATAATTACTAGTAAGTTATGCTAAACAACAATATTTCACAACCAGTAAGTAATCCAGGCTACGTTACTACGCCAACTCTGAGTGCGTTTAATCAAGAGCTTGTTACAGAGATAAAATCGTGGCGTCAGCTCGATATCTGCCCTGCGTGCCAGATGCGCTCTATTACGAAGTTCGCAACAATACGGCATATGCCATATAGCCGCTGTCGCGCCTGTGGTTTTAGATTTGCAAATCCAGTTCCTTCAGACAAAGTTCTTAGTGCCTTCTATAACAGCCCTTTCTATTGTAATTACAGGCAGCTTGAAGAAAAGCAAATAGCCCAAGGACATCATTTCAGCATCAGCATTGGTACTGATACAATGCACCATCTCGCAACTTGGTTGGGAAATGACAAATCGCTGAAAATCTTGGATTATGGCTGCGGTCCAGGAACGTTTGTGTCACTTTTGCGTGACAAGTTCAACTTTTTGAATGTTGAAGGTATCGAACTGAACCGCCAGAGTGTAATAATTGCTAAGCGGAATTACGATTTGACGATCACCTTATCACCTGAGGAGCTACAGCATCAGTTATATGACTGTGTAACACTCCTTGAGGTAATCGAGCACCTTCCACAACCAGATGTTTTCTTCAAACAGATTGCAAGTCTTGTTAAACCTGGTGGATGCATACTAATTGCTACGCCCGCAGTTGATAACCTACTTGGTCTTTTCTTTCCCTGGTATGCCGATGCACCTTACACGGCACCATGCCATATCAGTTTGTTTACGAAGAAGGCACTTATGTGTCTGCTGTCACGCTTTGGCTTCAATATAGAACGTATCGAAATACAACAGTCTTGGGGAGTAGTGGAAAAACTTTTTGCAAGCCTAGTGTATGAACTAGATTTCTTAAGTCCGCGCCATGATGATGACTTCAATGACCTATTGTATACACCAAATGCACTAGGTCGCTTACTTGGACTTCAGCCGCAACGATCTCTGCCTTCCAATCTGTTTTTTCAGACTTTAAGGCGTGTTGATGGTTTGCTTGCTCGTATTGCCAAACGTTTGCCAAGCGTACCGATGAATGGTCATATGTATGTGCTTGCGCGTAAACATTCGTGACGACTTAGCATTAGGCAGTAAAAAAGTTAGAACATTGTTCGGTTTTAAAAATTCGAGCTAATCATAAATTGCGTTCAAAGAAATAGCTATTATAACTATTAAGAAAAATGCACAATATCCCAATTACCAAACCTTGGATGGGCGAAGCGGAGGCTGAAGCGGCTAAACGTCCAATCATGTCTGGCTGGGTAACACAAGGGCCAGAAGTCGCCGCTTTTGAACGAGAATTTGCCACTTATGTCGGAGCAAACTACGCCTGTGCCGTCTCCAACTGCACCACAGCATTACATTTAGCGCTTTTAGCTGTAGGCGTGCAGCCAGGGGATGAAGTGATTACTGTGAGCCATTCTTATATTGCCACAGCCAACAGCATTCGCTACTGCGGGGCGATACCAGTGTTTGTGGACATTGAACCACAGACATACAACATCAACCCAATGTTAATTGAGGATGTGATTAGCGATCGCACTCGCGCTATTCTTATCGTCCATCAGATCGGAATGCCTTGCGACCTCAAAGCCATCTTGGATATTGCCCACCGCCACGGTTTGCCAGTAATTGAAGATGCGGCTTGTGCCATCGGTAGTGAAATTCTCTGGAATGGTCAGTGGGAGAAAATTGGCAAGCCGCATGGAGATATCGCTTGCTTTTCTTTTCACCCCCGGAAAATCATCAGCACTGGTGACGGTGGGATGCTGACTACAAATAATCCCCAATGGGACAAGCAGTTTCGGCTTTGGCGGCAACATGGGATGAGCGTTCCCGATACTGTACGCCACGGTGCCAAACAGGTGATATTTGAGTCATACCCCATGCTGGGTTACAACTACCGCATGACTGATATTCAAGCAGCAGTAGGGCGAGAACAACTCAAACGCCTTCCAGAGATTGTAGAACGTCGGCGTTATTTGGCACAGCGATATCAGGAAAAACTCCAAGATGTGCCGGGATTAAAGTTACCCACCGAGCCAAGTTGGGCCAAGAGTAACTGGCAAAGTTTTTGTGTACGGCTTACAGAGAGATACGACCAGCTACAAGCAATGCAGCGAATGTTAGACGCTGGCATTGCTACGCGACGCGGAATTATGTGCGCTCACCGGGAAATTGCTTATGAAAAAGAAGCTTGGTCGTGTGGAGTTGAGCCGAAAGCTTGTGAATGTGGAGTTGGAAAGTGCGATCGCCTTTCTGAGAGCGAACAGGCACAAGACCACACAGTGCTGCTACCCCTGTTTCATCAGATGACTGAACAGGAACAGGACTATGTGGTGGAAGTTTTGAAAATGGCTTGTCAGATTTAGGGAAATTACTTTCGATCGCCCCTAGTAACTATAACTTTATGGCAAACAACTATGGCTAACCTCTTTAGCAGTCAAGTTCCAACCATTGGAAATTACACTGATAGCGTTCCCTACGAATTAGGCCTGAAATTCCGCAGTGCCGAAGGGGGAAAGATTTTGGCCGTTCGCTTTTGGAAAGCCCCTAGCGAGACAGGAACTCATGTTGGCAAGATCTGGACAGAAACGGGAACTCTTTTAGGAAGCGTCACTTTTACTAACGAGACGGCTTCTGGCTGGCAGCAGCAGACTCTGGCCGCGCCAGTTAACATTCAAGCTAATACCACATATGTAGTCTCTGTCAACATAAATGCCTACTACGTCGCTACTTACGATGAACTGGGTAACTCCATTGTCAATGGGGATCTTAGCTCAGTGGCAGACGGTAGCAATGGGGTGTTTAATGGGACTCCAGGAGCCTTCCCAACAGGTTCTTACCGCAATACTAACTATTTTCGTGACATCGACTTTGTAGCTGTTTCCCTGCCTACGATTACAAAGATCGGTGGCGACAATCAGACTGGTGCAGGTGCAACTCCCTTACCTAACCCCTTGGTTGTTCAGGTCAAAGACGCTGCTGGTAATCCTCAGTCAGGGGTCACAGTGAATTTTGCCGTTACCAGTGGTGGAGGGTCGGTTTCGCCTGCTAGCGCAGTAACTGGTACTAATGGACAGGCTAGTACCACCTTAACCCTTGGAGCTAATCCCGGTGCGACAACTTCGATCGCCAATACTGTAAGTGCCACCGCCCAAGAAATAGGTAGCGTTATCTTCTCTGCTACTACCAATCCTTCGGGGACGAGCCAAACAATATTGACTACTCAAGTCCCCAGCTTTCCAAATTCTACTGATAGCGTCCCCTATGAATTAGGCTTGAAATTCCGCAGTAGTAGAGGCGGACAGGTTGCCGCCATTCGCTTTTGGAAAGCCGCTAGTGAGACAGGAACTCATGTTGGGAAAATCTGGACGGCAGCGGGAACTCTTATAGCAAGCGTCACTTTTACTAACGAGACGGCTTCTGGCTGGCAGGAGCAGCTTCTAGAAACGCCAGTTAACATTCAAGGCAATTCGATTTATGTGGTCTCTGTCAACGTCAACGCCTATTACGTTGCCACATATGACGAGCTGGTCAACCCCATAGTTAATGGCGATCTTAGCTCAGTAGCGGACGGCAATAATGGGGTATTTAATGTAAATCCCAATTCTTTCCCAGCCGCTTCTTTCCGGAATGCTAACTATTATCGTGACATAGCCTTTGTCAGTGGCAGCAGGTTGATTAAAGTCAGTGGAGACAATCAGAGTGGAAAAACGGGAGCAGCTCTGAGCAACCCCCTAGTTGTGCAAGTTCTAAACGCTCAAAACAATCCTCAATCAGGGGTCACGGTAAACTTTGAGATTATCAGTGGTGGGGGATCGGTGTCGCCTGCCAGCGTAGTAACTAATGGTAGCGGTCAAGCAAGTACAATTTTGACATTGGGACAGGCTCCTAGCGCACCTGGAGCGGTGATAGTAGGGGCCACAGCAGTAGGCATCGGCAGTACCACCTTCTCGGCTACAGCAATTCCGGCGAACCCAAATCCCGTGTATTTGGAAAATCTCAATTCAGGCACGACTAACTGGAAGCTTGACAACCGGGGTAATGGCGAGATTGCTGGTTATGCCTCGGCCACCAGCGTTAATAAAGGGGAATCGCTAGACATTAAGGTTTCTCTTGGACAAGCCGGACAGTATACCATCGATGTGTACCGTTTGGGCTACTATGGCGGTACAGGAGGAAGGCTGATCGCAAGCAGTGGGGTACTCAATGGCACGACCCAAGCCGCCTGTACCGTAGACCCTGATACCCGCCTAGTAGAGTGCAACTGGACAACTTCCTACGTCTTGCAGGTAGGCAATAACTGGACTAGTGGTATTTATGTAGCGAAACTGACTGACAAAGCAACTGGGGTAGTGGCTCATGTGTGGTTTGTCGTCCGCGATGATAGCAGCAATGCTGATATTTTATTCAATAGTGCGGTTTCTACTGTCCTCGCCTATAGCTCAACGGGGGGTTACAGCTTGTACAGTTCTAACAGCATTGGCGGGGAACGGGCTTTTAAGGTTTCCTACGACCGGCCTTTCGCTCAGGCAACTTATCAAAACTCCAACGAGGCCGACACACCTCTGCGATGGGAATACAATATGGTGCGGTGGCTAGAATCTCTAGGTTACGATGTTACCTACACCGACAGTATGCAGGTTCACACCAACGGACAAAAATTGCTCAATCACAAAGTATTCTTGTCTGTGGGTCACGATGAGTACTGGTCTAAAGAAATGCGCGATCGCATCGAGGCTGCCCGCAATACCGGAATTAATTTAGGATTTTTCTCAGCCAATACTGGTTATTGGCGAGTGAGGTTTGAAAATTCTACTCTTGCTGCCGGACAAGTGAAGCCCAACCGGGTGATGGCCTGCTACAAACCTGATTGGGCATTAGATCCAGTAGCCCAGCAGCAGGGGCCATCAGCAGCCACTAATAAATTCCGCAGCGCTCAGAACCAGAGGCCGGAAAATTCTTTGTTAGGAGTCATGTATGGTAGCGACCTAGATACCTACGGCGGTTTTAATTTTGTCGTTGCCAACGCTAGCGATCCTTACTATGCCAACACAGGACTCAAGAATGGCGATCAGCTGGCTATGTTAGTAGGTTATGAATGGGATTTTATCGTTAATAATGGGTCTACTCCTCCGGGACTGGTGATGTTGTCTCAGTCGCCAGTGACACCCGCTGATGTGTTGCCAAACTTCGACGAACCAGTTGGAGAAAGAGCACTCCCAGCCAACCAGGATTTTACCAAATCCCATTCAGCCCGCTACACAGCTAGTAGTGGGGCTAAAGTTTTTGCCTCCGGTACCATTCAGTGGGCATGGGGGTTAGACAGTGACGGTGTTAGCCCATTTCGGGAAGATATTCGCGCCAAGCAAATAACCGTCAATATCCTAGCAGATATGGGGGCTAAACCCCAAGCCCCAAATGCAAGCTTGATTGTTCCTTAAAGCACCCCACAAGGAGTATCGTAATGGCATCATTGAAACGCCGACAATTTGGCCAGCTGGCTGCTGCTAGTTTGACTTCTACTGTTGTTGCTGGTTTGTCTAATAAGGCAGTTGCTCAAAAGAGCGAACTCAAACAGGAAATTCTTTATGGAGTAAAGCCTCTTAGTACATCCAACAATGAAAACCCGGAAGACCAAACTCCGTCAATAGAGTTAAGTACTGGCGAATTTGCAACGGGGAAAGTTCTTTCTAGGCTCAATCGCCTGTCTCTGTTCGTTGACAATCCTTTGTCTGTACCGAAAAAACAAAGAGCTTTCTATATTGCTAACTCAAAGCGAGTTACAAAGGCGATCGCGCTTAAAGATGGGAGTCTTGTAATTTCTACTGTATCTAGCACGAGAAATGGTTTTTTCAACCATCTGCTTTTTACCGTCGGTAATGCTGCTGTCCCTGTATTTAAAGCGAAAAAAGTACTAGGCTTTAAGAAATCCAATCAAACTGTTGAAAGTTTGCTGAGCCTTCCCAATAATCGACTTCTGTGTTTGGTGGGAACTGAGGGTGTCCCACCTTTTAGTTTCAGAACGATAGATTTCACAACAGGTAAAGTTCTTGACCGAGACGATTTGGATCTACCTCCACTACCACTCAACCATCGATTCGCTAACCTCTGCCAAGATGCCAAGGGAAATATTTTTGCAACTGAGATCGGCTCAGAAGGTATCCCGATTTTAATTTCAATCAACTTACAAGAGAAAGCCCTAATTACTGGCAAGCCGAAAATTAAGAGATTGGCGCCACTGATATTTGAAGGACGCCCTCTTTCTAACGATCTTAAAGACTTGGGTTTCTCTCCTTCTGGTCAATTGTATGCGGTTGCTGCTGATACTAATAGAAAAAGCAATGCCGTATTTACAGTAGACGTGAAAACCGGCAGGCTAGGGCGAGTAAGGAACTTTGAATCTGAAAAGTTTACGTTCGCTCTCTAGTATTACAAGTTTATACCAATTCGCAATACTAGCCTCCAGCGAAAAGCAAGCTACGCAATTAATCAATTCAGATTTTATCCAGGTTTCAAGGGTTGAATCTGTTACCGAATTTTAGAGAATAGGTGTTAGTTATCAAGAAGCGATCGCATGAATTCAAACCTTCGTGCAATCGCTTCGCTTCTTCCTAAAAAATCAAAGCCATAAAAAATAGACTAACTAGTATTAAAAGCGTGCGAAATATTCTAAAATATACAGAAAAATTGAGCGATCGCTATTTGCTAAAATAAATTTATATAAATTAAAAACTTTTATGAATATGAATAACATTAAAAAACCAAAACTTGTTTTCTTTCAATGGAATAATCAAGGTTCAGCCAAGTTCTACAATGTACATAAACAAGAACATGTTAAGTGCCTATCGGAATTTTTTGAGGTAGTTGTTATTAGCGATGAAAGTGACTATCAACAAATTTGCGAACAATATCAACCAGATTTAACTTTGTTTGAAACTGGTAATGCCTCATCTGATAAACGACGAGTTAAAAATACTCATTATTATCCAGAAATACCAAAGTTAGCTTTTTATAACGGAGATTCTTTTTGTGGATTTCATTCAGCCTTTCTTTCTGATATCGAACATTGGGGAATAGAGACAGTCTTTACAATATCCATTCCTTTAGCTGAATATCTTCCAGAAATTGCTGACAATTTATTTATCTGGCCAAATTTTATAGATCCTGACATATTTAGAGACTATAATCAGCCTAAAAATATCCCAGTGCTGATTACTGGCAGCCAAACATCACTATATCCTTGGCGACAAAAAATTAATAGACTTGTTACTAAGTATTATCCCACTCTAATTTGTCCGCACTTAGGATATATACAAAACCGAGAAACATCAAGGATGCTTTTTGGCGAGCAGTATGCTCGAACGCTCAATGCTTCTTCGTTTTCACCTACATGCGGCACAATGGCAAGGGAATTTGTTCGCAAATTTCTGGAAATTCCGGGTTCTAAATCCTGTTTGATCGCAGAAAAAAATGCAGCTCTTGAAGCAGCAGGATTTGTTGATATGGAAAATTGTGTATTTGCCGATGGAGATGAGATATTAGATAAGCTAGATTACCTATTTCAAAACCGAGAACAATTAGAGAAAATTACTAATACTGGTTATCAACTAGTTCATTCTCAACATACATTGAAACAACGAGATCAAATTTTGCAATGGTTTCATCTACACAAAGCTCTGAAACCAAATCAAAGGATTGTTCAAAAAAGTCCTTTTGAGCCTTTGACCGTTGTAGACAGTGCATCAGCAATTAAAAATTCACATATTGTTGTGAACGCATCGGATGTAGCCTTGCTGCATCAAGGAGATGAAAAACTCTGGGCGGGTAAATATGATGAAGCAGAAGCTTTGTATCTCAAATGCTTAAACTTTGTAGACTCTCAAGCACAACCAAAACTCCGACTGGCATTATGTAACCTCTACAAAGGCAATGCAGCAACGGCACATTATTGGATTATTCAGCCAATTGAATGGACTCTCGATCTACTAAAAGCTATAGATCCCGATCCATTAGAGTGGGCTTATTTAATTATTACTCTCCTTTGCCAAGGAAAATTAAATGATGCTGTCAACTATGCTAATAAGTTTCCTTCTCTTTACCATCCCGAACTAAATCGGACTCGTTGGGTTATTGATACTCTCATAAGTGGAGACATTTTACCCTACAGTGACCCATTAAAATGCCGCTATAGCGCTCACCGATTGCCTAGCCGAAATTTCCAAGACTGGCTCAATCAAATCTGTATGCTGCTTACAGCATGTCAACAATTTGAATTTGCTAAATTGTTGAGCGATCCGGCTTATTTAAAATCTCAATTGCTAAACAAACAAACCAAAGTTTTTACAGAATCATCTAATTTGGTTTCTAAATCGATTGATTTTATAAGTTTAAAATCTTATAAAACCTCGGTAAAGCAGTGGCTAATTTTAAATTTAAAAACAATGCTACGCGAGCCACTATCTCGTTTAGAAACTAGATTTGGTTACTTCCTTCCTTACGAATTTTCAACTATAAAATCTGATGAATTTTTTCAGACAATCCGCAAAATGGTTAAGGAAGAAGATATCAAAACAGCTTTAGTAATTGGAGCATCTAGTGGAGAGGTAATTACGGAAGCACTTTTAACAGGCATCAGAGAGAACCCAAACAAGCCAACCGCCTTTTGTATCAATATTTTTACTCCTAAGTTTGATAAGTTACAAAAGCGTTTCATCAGTGAGTCTGTTGTTAAATTTTATGATATTCCGCCCAGTTCTTCAGAAGACTTACCTAAAGAAACTAGTAAAGTTATCAGAAATATTAAAGAACAAAATAATGTTAATCTTTTTGATATTGTTTTAATCGATGGCTCTCAATTAAGCATAAGTATTGAAGAATTAGATAACGAATTGGAAGACTATAAGTTTGTTTTATTGGATGACATAAATACATTTGAAAATTATAAAAATCACCAAAAACTACTATTAGATTCCAATTATTTAGTATTCACTCAAAATCTGGAACTACGTAATGGATATGCGATTTTTGAGCAGCTTACTTAAATAAGAGACTAGGAAGCGATCGCGTAATGCAGAGTAGCGAATATAAATTTTCGTTACTCGTTGTGAGTGTAACTCATATTGATTTAGAATCGATTGGTGAAAACAGATTTTTGGAGATTTAAGAAAATGAAAATGCAAATAAGTGATTTTTCTTATAGAGCATCATATCACTTGATTTGGCGAGCAGAACAATTATTAGCTGATTTCCAAAGTTCTTCAATTAATAGGGAACTTAGCAAATTAAGTTGCTTAAATAAGAAAAACATTAGCACGCACATGACTGCTCGCGAGCTAAATACGCTCTACATATTAGCTAAGGAACTTGGAGAATCTGCAAAAGCTTTAGAGATAGGCTCTTATTTAGGAGCATCTAGTTGTTATATTGCGGCTGCTTTGGCTCCAAAGGGGGGACACTTATTTTGTGTTGATACTTGGGAAAATCAAACTATGCCGGAGGGTGAAAGAGATACATTTAAGGAGTTTAAAAATAATACCAAAGCAGTAGCCGATCGCATCACTTTAATCAGAAAGAATAGCCAGGATCTTATACCCTCAGATTTTCTGGAAAATCCTCTAAATCTTGTCTTTATTGATGGCGATCATAGTTACAAAGGAGCCAAAAATGATTACGAAAAAGCAACTCCTTGGATTGTAGGAGGAGGTATACTTGCATTTCATGATTGTATTGCTTTTGAAGGTGTAGCTAGAACAATTGGTGAAGCTCTTGCTAGTGGTAAATGGAAATTTGGCGGGCAGGTTGATAATCTTCTTTGGCTGCGTAAAGTAGAAAAAGGTTGTTTAGAATTTGAACATTCAGCATTTTAAAACAAATCCCAAAGTCATTTTGTATGGAACTACCCCTTAGTATTATTATCTGTGCCCACAATCCTCGCCAAAATTATTTAGAGAGGGTTTTAGAAGCGCTGAAATCCCAAACATTATCTAAAGATTTTTGGGAACTTTTGTTAGTTGATAATGCTAGCGATCGCCCTTTAGCTTTGGAAATTGATTTGAGTTGGCATCCCTACGCTCGTCATATTCGAGAAGAACAACTAGGACTGACTGCGGCTCGGCTGAGAGGAATTCGAGAAGCTACGGCTGGAGTAATAGTATTTGTTGATGATGATAACGTTTTAGATTCAGATTATTTAGAAACCGCATGGCGGATTAGTAAAGATTTTCCATTTATTGGTGCTTGGGGCGGACAAATTAAACCTGAATTTGAAGTACCACCTCCATCTTGGGCAAAACCTTATTTAGGGAATTTGGCAATTCGAGAATTTGAGGGCGATCGCTGGTCTAATTTAACAGACCAATATGAAACAACCCCATGCGGCGCTGGGCTTTGCATCCGTAAGGTTGTTGCACAAAAGTATAGCGAATTAGTTCGTGAAAATCCTCAACGAGCAAATATGGATCGCAAGGGTAAAATGCTTACCTCCTGTGGAGACTCAGACTTAGCATTTACAGCCTGCGATCTCGGTTTAGGTACAGGCCTGTTTGCATCGCTCAAGCTGACTCATATAATACCTTCTAACCGTTTAAAAGAAGATTATCTCTTGCGTTTAGTACAAGGGTTAGCTTACTCACAAACTATGCTGGCATATTTTCGAGGTACTATTTCACCTCAACCTTTTTGGCGATCGTCAAAGATATATTCGCTCTACTTAGGTCTAAGATATGGTTTAAGAATATCTCGTTTCCATGAAGCTGGACAAAGCGGTAGAAGACTAGCTCTCAAAGAGATTAGCGATTAGTGGAATAGCTTAATTTATAAAGTTATATTGAGGACAGTAGATGGCATGGTAACTAAAGGTTTTTTAGCAAAAAAATCTGTCAAAGAAATATTTCTTAAGTTTTATTTTGGAAGATGCTAAAAAAAACTCTCAAGTTAATATATTTTTCATTGATAAATTTGCTTAGTAAGCTACCAATAAGTTCTGAGATTTTAGGGCCTCCAAAATCCTTTTATAAAGAAACTAAGGATTACTATCTATTCAATCTAAAAGAAAACAACAAAGAAAGTCAAGTAAATTTTATTAGCATATATTCTCAAAAATCGATACATAGAAAATTACCTAAAACTATAAAAAGTGGAGTTCACTGGAAATTTGAGATAGAGTGTACTCATGAATATCCAGAGACATTTGTTGCTGTAATCCCACAAGGCCGTGTATGGGGGCATAACGGCACTGTTATAACTCCAGATGATAAGTTACTGGGTGATGTGTCTCTTGAAATTGGTACAGATATAAGCGAGCATTCAATACTCAAATCTTGGAGATTACCAAATATAAATTATGTAGATGGAACTGTTGCTGTTTTATCCGCTGCTGGAGGCGAAGGATACTTTCACTGGATGTTTGACGTTTTACCGCGCATTCATTTACTCCAACAAGCTGAAATTCCATTCAGTCATATAGACAAGTTCTTAGTTAATAGCTTATATCTTTCTTTCCAGAAAGAAACATTAGCACTTTTAAATATTCCTGAAGAAAAAATTATAGAAAGTCGTAAATTTCCTCACATCAAAGCTAAACAATTAGTTATACCTTCCCTACCAGGAGAGACAGGTAATATCCCTAAATGGGCTTGTGATTTTCTCAAAACAAAAATTCTAGTTAATGACTCTACTGAAAAAGTAGGCAAAGGAAAATTTATTTATATAAGTCGCGATCGCGCAGCCTTTCGTAAGGTTATCAATGAAGATGAATTAATTCAGTTTTTAAATAAATTTAACTTTGAAGTTATTTTTCTAGAAAAAATCTCAGTGGTCGAACAAGCTTCAGTTCTATCTTCTGCGTCCGTCGTTGTGGCTCCTCATGGTGCTGGTTTATCAAACCTCGTTTTTTGTTCACCTGGAACTAAAATTATTGAATTGTTTTCACCGAATTATGTAAATGGTTGTTATTGGGTTCTCTCAAATAATATACAACTTGATTATTATTACCTAATCGGAGATGGAGAAGAACCAGAAAAATTTTGCGATCCTCATTGCATGGCTGAAGATATATTAATTAACATCAATGCATTAGCTGAATTATTAAAAATAGCTGAAGTGATTTAAAAGTAAGTATGCTAAATGAAACAAGTAATACAACCAAAGTATTCAAAAAACCGAAAATTTGGGACAAAAGCTTACCCAGTATTTCTATTATTACAATTACATACAATAGACTTCAAGATTTAAGAGAAACATTTTCAAATATTATCTCTCAGACTTATCCAAATCTAGAATATATCATCATTGATGGTGGTTCTCAAGATGGAACGGTAGATTTTCTGCACGAAAATAGTGCAGATATATCCTATTGGATTAGTGAAAAAGATGCCGGAATTTATGATGCCATGAACAAAGGAGCCTTAGCGGCTACTGGAGACTGGCTAATTTTTATGAATTGCGGCGATAAATTCTTTGCAGAAGATACACTGACTAAAGTTGCAGAATATCTTGATAATTCAGTGGATGTTGTTTATGGAAAATTTGAATATGTCGTTAATGATAAATATGGATATCATACCTATCAGCGCCAGCCATACGATCTGGCTATAATATGGCGTGAAATACCTACTTGTCATCAAAGTATTTTTGTTAAAAGAGAACTACAAGTTAAATATCCCTTTGATACCTTCTTGACTTGGTGTGCAGATCATGATTTTATGGCCAAGGTTTACGTTGCTGGCTATCAGTTTAAAGAAGTTCCTGTAGTTATTTCTAAATTTGATGGTTCGGGAGGAGTGTCTAGAGATTTATTGAGCTTTACTAAAGAGCGTTGGTCTATTTGTAGAAGATACTTTGGCAAGTCTTTTCAGCAAGAATTATATTTTTTTAATGAATACAAAAGTTTTTGGTTGCAGAAAAACATCATTAGTAAAATTCGTGAGATGCTTCCTAGTGAATGGATTCTTGCTTTACGTAAATATAGAAAAATATATTGATTAATATGGCTCATTGTCAGAATATTGGAGTCTATTTTTCAGCCAACGATGCAGTTTATGAGTGGACGATCGCTTTTCTCAACAGCTTCAGAACATTCAACCCAGATTTACGCCTGATTCTGATTCCTTTTAACGAGCAGTGCGATCGCTTACTAAAATTGAGCGATATTTACAAATTTGAAGTATATACTGATTCATCCTTTTCTCGGTTGGAGGCGATCGGTCAAGCATTTGAGCTAGGCTATACTCCTACTGGCCCTTATTGGTTCAGGCGCTATGCATGTTTTTGGGGGCCGCTAGACTCTTTTATGTACTTAGATGCTCGGCAAATTGTGTTAGCAGATATTAAACCCTTTATTCAAGCAATAGAAACTCTTGGGTTTGACTTTCTACATTATGACTGTGCGATCGATCAAGTTTACGAACGAGGAACATTTCGTCAAGAGTTGTTAAGACAGGGGCGAGGGCGCGGTTTTAACTCAGGTCGTTGGGCTTCTCGAAAGGGGCTATTTTCAATAGAAGAGTTTGAATTATTAGCCGAAAGTGCATTGAAAATACGTAACCAACTCAACCCCCGCAATACAGATCAAGCCTTCATCAACTATTGCTGCGACATGAAGCCTGTATGCTACGGGCATTTTGCAGAAGTAATTGGAGGTATTTGTCAAAACGGCTGGGCAAGATTATCGGGTAAAATTTACTGGAAAGATGGAAAATACTATTTGTGGGATTACGGAGGTTTAGATCATAAAAAACAAATACTTCTTCTACATTGGGCCGGCTACAGATTGAATGCTTTAATGCCTAATAACTATTTGTTTTACAAATATTTGTTAAGAGGGAAATCCATATTCCAGCAGTTGCAATTTTATGGAACGCTAGGATTAGATTACTTAATAAATGCTCCCATTACTATTATCAAAAAACAAATTTTACTCAATAGTTTATATCACGAGCTAGAAAAATATTATAAAATTAATTTTAAATAATAAAGTACCCAAATAAACAATAATAACAGGCGTTTTGTGAACTTAACTGCTTATATTCATCCCATTCGCACCTATGTACCCTGCACGGGAATAGGGCGGCATATGAATCAGATGCTGCTTGGGCTTGCAGCACAAAGCGGGGTTGAGTTAGAGTTGCTTTTCTTCAAACAATGGCTAGGAAGCGATGGTAAGCTCGATCCACTCAGCCCATTACGTGAATTGCCTAAGCGTACTTTCCCTACAGTAGAAAATTCCACTGAGCGTACATGGAAACTACTTGGCTACCCGCGTGTGGATAAATATTTGCCAGACGGGGCTGACTGGCTCTACGCTCCAATGGAAACTTATATTCCCGTCTCAAAATGCCCCGTCGCGGTTACGATTCACGACATACAAGCATTTGAAACTAATTTACCTTGGTCGCATAGTTGGCATCACCGATTTTTTCGCTACAAGTGGGAGCTTTGGGTTCGGCGTGCTTTATCCGAATGTCGGGTGGTGTTTACTGTCTCGGAATTTTCCCGACAAAGAATGGTAGAACTTTTGGGTGCAGATCCACAAAAGATTGTGGTGGTAGGAAATGGTGTTGAGCAATCTTTCTTTGACATTGCTTCAGCCAATCCTGTTGACTGGAAAAGTCCCGTAGAAGCACCATACATTATTATAGTCGGAGGTCTGCGGCAGAAAAAAGGAGGTGATGATGTCTTAGCTGTTGCTGACACTCTGCGTCAACGCAAGAGTAACCTGCATATTATTGTGGCTGGCGCCTCAGAACCTGCTTATGTTGAAGCAGTTAAAGCTCACTCACATGTAACCTTACTTGGTAAAGTTCCGGATGAAGACTTACCCCGTTTGATGCGTAAAGCATCTTCTTTCCTTTTCCTTTCTCCTTATGAAGGATTTGGCATACCTGCACTAGAAGCTATGGCAGCTGGTACTCCAGCGATTGTAGCTAATAAAGCCTCTTTGCCAGAGGTGGTTGGAGATGCGGGTATTATAGTTAACCCAGAGAAAACAGATGCGATTGTAGATATCTTAATAGAACTCGATCGCAATTCACATCTTCGGAAAAAATATATTCACTTAGGACAAAAACATGCGGCGCAATATACTTGGCAGCGCTGTGTAGACCGCTTAATCACTGCATTCAAACAATTTGCGTAATGCTATTAACAAATAACAAAACCACTATGCCTTCAACACAGAAGGCAGAATATGTCCAATTTGGTAGTGGGCTATGCGCCCCTAGCCAATGGTTGAACTTTGATTCTAGTCTTGCACTGCGCTTACAAAAGCTACCTGTGGTAGGCAAGCTAGTCCCTTCTGGGCCTTTTGGAAGATTTCCACAAAATGTGAAGTATGGCGACATAGTGAAAGGGTTACCCATCCCTGACAATAGTGTTGAACTATTGTACTGTTCGCATGTTCTAGAACATCTAACTTTAGAAGAACTGCGTCATTCTCTAGAAAACTGTTACCGATATCTCAAACCCGATGGGATATTTCGTTTGGTTGTGCCTGATTTAGAATTTATGGCTCAACAGTATGTCAAATCAACATCTCCTGAAGCTGCATTAGAATTCATGCGGGTGACCTGGTTAGGAAAAGAACGCAGGCAACGTAGCTTGGCTTCTTTTTTCCAAGAATGGATTAGTGGAAGTCAGCACCTTTGGATGTGGGACTATAAATCGCTCTCAGCTGAACTCAAAAAGGTGGGGTTTAAAGATATCCGTCGAGCTTACATAGGAGATTCTGATATTTCTGCTTTTAGCAAGTTAGAAGATATGGAGCGGTGGGAAAATGAACTTGGGATTCAATGTTGTAAGTAAACATGGCTCTAAAAGTTGTTTTTTGCTGGTCTGATATCTCTGGTTACATGGCAGCCTGCTGGCGAGCTCTGCATCAAACACCAGAAATTGATGTATTTGTCATTGGCTTTCAAGCTCTTACTGAAACCGCATTTTCCGATCGATTGATGCAGGATATTCCCTGCCGACTTTTGGATATCAAAGAAAGACAGGATGCAAATTTAATCAAACGTTTGGTATTGGAAGAATCTCCAGATGTGGTTGTTCTTTGTGGTTGGTTGCATAAACCTTATCGTCAGTTGGCTTTTGCTTCTCAATTATGTAACACAGCCTTAGTTATGACTATGGATACCCCTTGGTGGGGTACGTGGAAACAACATTTAGCCCCTTTGTTTCTCCGCTCCTATTTGCAATGTATAAATAGCATTGTTGTTGCTGGAGAACGTAGTTGGCAATATGCTTCACGTTTAGGAATTGAACCAGCAAACATAGTGCATGGAGTTTATGGTATTGATTATGATGTTTGGTCTCCATTGTGGGAACAACGCATCGAGTCTCAATGGCCCCGTTCATTTTTATTTGTTGGTCGCTACGTACCGGTTAAAGCAATTGATGTCCTTGTAGAAGCTTACCAAATTTACCGTTCTCAAGTATCCAATCCTTGGACTTTGGTATGTTGCGGACAAGGAACATTGGAATCGCATCTTTTGGGAAAACCGGGAATCGAGAATCGAGGATTTTTACAACCATCACAAATGCAAGCCGTATGGCGATCGGCAGGAGCTTTTATTTTGCCCAGCCGATTCGATCCTTGGCCGCTAGCTTTAGTAGAAGCTGCTGCGGCTGGGTTGCCTATTATTTGTACTGATGTTTGTGGTTCTGCGGTTGAGATAATTCGACCTTGGTATAATGGCTTAACTGTACCAAAAGAACAGCCAAAAGCTTTAGCTAAGGCAATGCTGACTTTACACCAGCGCTACGCTGAATTAGCAACTTGGGGAAAGCGATCGCAACAATTAGCAGCTCCTTACGCCGCCAATATCTGGGCAACTCGTTGGCAGGAATTGTTACACAATGCACACCAGATGAAAACAGTCAAGCAAAATACGAGTAATCCGATCGCTGAAAATCTGGCATGAATTTTCAACCATGACTTCAGATCCTATTAGCAAACTTATTGACCTCATCTTTAGCCCTTATGGCATCTTGGGTATTGTCATTGGTCTTTTCATATTGGATAAAGCTAGACGCTCCCGGCGTTTAGCTTGGCTATTATTCGCTTTTTGCTGTTATGCAACTTCGTTAGCAAAGTTTCAGGATCAGTGGATACTCGAACCACCACCTTTAGTTTTTCCGTTGCAACAGTTACGCGATATGGGTCGCCCCCTGACGATAGTTCTCCTTGCTTCGCTGATCTTACTGGGAATGCAAACACGGAATGGATGGCGCCGGATAATGATTCCACAGCCAGTTTATTACTTGATCGCATTTCAGGTGGCAGTTTTTTTGAAAATTTTAGTTTATGGTGACGTAGGTTTTGCCTTACTTGCGCTAACTACATTTGGGGCAATTGTGCTGATGTTTAAGTTAGGGCCTTCCCGCTGGTTGCAGGATGAATACAATTTCCGCTTAGGTGTTTGGTCCCTAGCAATGACCGGTGTCATCTTTGCTATTGCCTGCACTTATCAAGGAAGATTTAACATGTATGCAATGACATTTGTGCAAGGAAGGTTCCTGGGAACTACTGGTAGTTCGCAACATGCAGCTGCTTTGTTAGCAGGCACCATTCCCTGCTTCATGTTTCTCATTGAAAGCCATAAAAAATGGGACTGGATAAAAGCTTTCTGGATCGCTATTTTACTTGTTGTTGCATACTTTTTATTTCTAACAGGTTCTCGTACTGGCGCAATGATGGGAATCAGCTCGATTTTATTTTTCTATCGTAATCGAGGTGGTGCTTTACTACGCTTAGGCTTATTTGTTGGTGTTTTGTTGGGCGCAATCTTCTGGTTCATAAGTCCAGATATAATTACTCAAAACACACCAGTAAGCAATAGGTTCATTTCAGGTGGAAACACACGTGAAGAAGCTTGGGCTGGTATGTGGAGTGGCTTTATGAGTAGCCCATTATTTGGTTCTCCCTTACAAGGAGGACGTTTGGTTTTTGGAGAAAATTCGTGGTTAGCTGCTGGAGATACTACAGGATTGATGGGATTTATACCCATAGTGCTGATGGGGCTGGGGTGTTTGAAGATGATGTTTGAACTTCATAAATTAAGCCATAAAAAATCTACTTATTTTTTGCATAGTAGTACTGTTATAGCTGGCTTGGCAGGCCTTTTGGTAGGAAGCTTTTCAGAAGCTCTTCTTTTGGGTAATCTATCTTTTCCTGTGTTTTCACTGCTGATGTATTTATCACTGGGAAAGTATTTACTAGATTTGGATAATATCGAAAATAAATACTTAGTGTGGCAAAAAATACAAAATTGAAGAACAATTCAAGAGTCAGGATCAGAGCTTGAGATGCTCCACCAAGGCGTCATAATTAATCGCTCGGAAGTATCGCCCGCCGCTGATAGCTACCGCCGTGTCCGCGTACTCCTGCAAAGAAGCAAGCTACGTGCAGCGTCTCGTAAAGAGCGTTTTCAAGACCACTAAATTTTCACAAATTAGGATACAAAAAAGAGTTTATTTATTCACTAATCGCACATAAATTAATTGGATTATGTCAAATTACGCTGTTATTAATTGTTATTAATATTTTAAAAATTTAATTTATTTGTCTGTATAATTATTTTGAATATTTATATTTGATTTATTAATGAAAATTCTTCACGTTATTCCTTCGATCGCAAAAGTCCGGGGTGGCACGAGCCAAGCTGTTTTAGACATGGTAAAGGCATTGCAAATAGTTAATGTGAATGCCGAAATTGCTACTACTAACGACGATGGCGATAACTTACTAGACGTTCCGCTTGGCAAGTGCATTCAGTACAATCATGTTCCAGTTTGGTTTTTCCACCGCTTTTCACCCAATATCAAAGGTGTCAGAGAATATGCATTCAGCGGTGAGTTGACACAATGGCTTTGGCAAAATATTTCTCAGTACGATCTTGTACATATCCACGCTCTTTTCTCCTATCCATCAACGATCGCAATGGCGATCGCTCGTTTGAAAAATGTTCCTTACATAGTCACTCCACATGGTTTACTATGTGAGTGGTCTTTACAACAAAGTACGCACAAAAAAGAAACCTACCTTAAAGTCATAGAACAAGCAAATCTTGACGGCGCTCAGATGCTCCACTTTACCTCCGAGAAGGAACAACAAGAAGTGTCTTTACTTGGATTGCACAAACCTAATTTTGTGTTACCCCTGGGAATATCTTTACCAACTAAAATTGCTGATGCTCGTCAGCGTTTGCGGCAACAGTTTAACATCAGAGCAGACGAACCTGTGATTTTGTTTTTGTCTCGACTCCATTCTAAAAAAGGTTTAGAGTATCTAATTCCTGCTCTGGGTAAACTGACTCACCATCGTTTTACTTTTATACTTGCAGGTAATGGCACTCCAGATTACGAAGCGCAAATACAATCTTTGCTTGTCTCTCATGGATTGCGCGATCGCACCCTTGTTGTGGGATTTGTTGAAGGCCAAACAAAAGATATATTGATGCAAGGTTCTGACCTTTTTGTGCTAACTTCTCATTCCGAAAACTTTGCTGTCTCAGTTTTAGAATCATTAGCTGTAGGCGTTCCTGTTCTTGTGACTCCTGGTGTGGCTCTAGCTTCTGTTGTCAAACAAAACCAACTAGGTTATGTTCCCGACTTGGATATAGCAGCGATCGCCCAAGCTTTAGAAGATTATTTTAATAATACTCAAATCGCTCAAAACATGGGCGAACTAGCTCGTAAACTTATCTCTGAAAAATACACTTTGGAAAAAACAGCTTTGCAAATGCAACAGATTTATCAAACTATTCTCCAAAAAGAATTTCTTCCTACTTCTGTGTAAAAATTATTGACCAATTTATATTTACCAATCTACAAAAATTAATGATTGGTTATACAATTTATTTGTATTTATTTTTATATTTATGCTAGATAAAATAACTCCATTAATTCTAACCTACAATGAAGCACCTAATATTCAACGAACGTTAGAAAAACTCACTTGGGCAAATCAGATTGTTATTGTTGATAGCTATAGTTCTGATGAAACTCTAGAAATCATTGCATCTTACCCTCAAGCGAAATTGTTTCAAAGGAAATTTGATACTCACGCTACCCAGTGGAATTACGGCTTATCCCAGATTAACTCCGAGTGGGTATTATCTCTAGACGCAGACTATATTGTTTCAGAAAAACTGGCTGAGGAAATCAAGGAATTACCTGAAGATTCACCAATAGATAGTTATTTTATCAGATTTAAATATTGTGTTTTCGGTAAACCTCTAAGGGGTACAATACTTCCTCCCCGACAGGCTCTTTTTAGAAAAGATAAATCTATTTACATTGATGATGGTCATACCCAACTCTTAGAAGTTAACGGTAAATCAGCAATGTTATCTGGCTATATTTACCACGACGATCGCAAACCTCTTAGTCGTTGGTTATGGGCACAGGATCGCTACATGGTGATTGAAGTCAAGAAGCTATTAAATACTCCGACGAGCGAACTAAGCTGGGGCGATCGCATCCGCAAACAAAAACTTTTTGCTCCTTTCATTATCCTTTTCTACTGCCTGATTTTCAAGGGTGGGATACTTGATGGCTGGCGCGGTTGGTACTATGCATTTGAGCGTGTATTAGCAGAAATTCTTCTTGCAATTCACTTGATTGAAGCCGAGCAATTAAAACAAAAAGCATGATAAAAAAGTTTCCTTGGCTACGCAAAAAATATTTGATTTTAGCTTTAGCTAGTTTTTTCCTCTGCTTAGTGTTAATAATTCCCGCGCGTTTGACTCTAGCCTACTACCAAGCCCCCCGACCCCAAGCCATCCTAACTCTTGGCGCTTGGATAGATCGCGAACAGACAGCCGCCGAAATAGCTCGTTGGTATCCTGCTTTGGAAGTTTGGGTTTCCTCTGGTACTCCCCCTGAAATAGCGCGACCGATTTTTCAAGCTGCTGGCATTTCAGACAGTCGTCTTCACCTAGATTATCGTGCTGTTGATACCGTGACAAACTTTACTACAATTGTTCCTGAGTTTGAGCATAAAGGCATACAACATATTTACTTAATTACCTCAGATTTTCATATGGCTAGAGCGAAGGCGATCGCCACCATGATTCTTGGTATCAAAGGTATCGCCTTTACTCCAATCTCTGTACCATCAGATCCAGATCAATCAAAAAAAGCAAAAAAAGAAACTATTTCTCCTATTATTCGCGATCTCGGACGCTCCCTACTGTGGATTGTCACAGGTCATACAGGAACCAGCCTTCAGTCTGTTATTGATTTACCCTAGTATGCGTCTAGATTCCTACACAGTCGGTAATTATATTCCTGGCGCACCTTATTGGAAGCAGCTTCTATGGTACTTTTTAGGTTCGCTCTTAGTAGAAAGTCGCTTGCTTCCCATGTCAGGTTTAAAAGTTTTGCTACTTCGTACTTTTGGAGCAAAAATTGGTCAAGGTGTCCGTATCAAACCAGGAGTTCGCATCAAATTCCCCTGGCGATTGATAGTTGGCGATTATGTATGGATTGGAGAAGATGCTTGGATTGATAACCTTGCTCTAGTCACGATTGAAAGTCATGTCTGTCTATCTCAAGGTGTTTATCTGTGTACCGGCAATCATGATTGGAACCATCCTGATTTTCAACTGATTACTGCACCTATTTATATTCAAGAAAGCAGTTGGATTGCAGCCAAGGCAGTAATTGGGCCAGGAGTGAATGTTGGTCGGGGAGCAGTACTTACTTTAGGCGGAGTAGCTAGTAGCTCTTTAGAGCCGATGACAATTTATGCGGGTAATCCCGCTCAAGCCATAAAGCAACGGAAATTGGGTATTGAGAGTGCTGAGTGCTGAGTTAGGAGTAGAAACGCGATTAATCGCGTTTCTACAAGAGTTAAGAATTCCTACACCCTTACACCCAATCTGAACAGACAACCTTTGTGCGTAAGTTCTGATATTAAGGAGACAAAAACTTAGTCGGGTTCATCGCATCAGTATCTATCAGAGTCTGTTGAACCAGACCATTTACAAGTTTGACGACATATACAGACCCCGCCCTTCTAGCACGTAAAGTCAGAGTTCCGAGTTTGCTATCAATTTTCACCTTCACATCGCGATCGCTACCTACATTCGCCCAAGCAGTAACTAGCCAACGGTCTTCACCAATAATTTTGCGTGCTAGCACACGAGCGGTTGGTACGGTAACAGGCCCCCATCTACCTTGTAATTGCTGTGTTTGACCTTCAGCAGGAAACTCCATTGCTGGCAAGACCTTAGTGTAACTTTGATAGGGATGCAGTTTTGGCCCTGGTAAAAGGTCACCCTTACGCAAGTACTCTTCCAAATGTGAGAACAACGCATGGGCATGACCTTGGATTATTAATTGCTGAATTAGTGTGGGAGTTGTTGCACCAATGGGCTTGTTATAGTTGAGTGCTTCCCACAATGGCCCGCTACATACGAAATACCCGCCCACAGACCCAACGGCTCCTGCCGTGTAGTAAGTCTTCATCATACCCATAAAGGTATCTGGACTGGAGATTGGTTGACCTGTATAACCTTCCCAACCCATGCTTACCCAAGGATAAGTGAACTTCTGTCCCAGACTGATTGCCCCAGAAATATTGTTCAACGCTTGTGTCAATGCGTCCCACGCGATCCCGGTATTGTACTCTATACCAGTCCAGCCAGAGTTATGAAAGTTGTAATACATTTCTGGAGCGGTATAATCAGATACTATTGCTTTCTTAGCAGAGTCTAGGAAATTTTCGTATTTGAACATATACCATGGCCATCCAGCCCAGCGACCACGCTCAGTACCGTATTGTTCCTGATACCAGGAGTACATTGGTCGAGACTGCAAGCTACTAAACAACTTCTCTTTGAGTACTCCTTCCTGTCGTGCTTTATTGCGAGATATATAGGCAAACCAGTCGTTCAGACCAGAATTATTGAAGTCAGCTTTTACTTGAGGATCTTGTCCGAAGTACAGTTCCGGATCGTTGTCACCAGGAATCCAAAGCCCACTCTCACCTTGGTTAAGGACTACCTTGATAGGTTGTGCAGCAGTTTTCTCTAATGGACCTATCAATTTTCCATAGTAGTCACCGATGATTTGAAATGCCTCATTTGGTGCAGCGGGACTGACTATTGCTCGACCACCATTGAGAATGATATTTCCATTCTTGTCATGTAACCAGGTGCTCGCTGGCAGCTTAGGAAGGTAAGAGTGGCGCCCATCGTAGTTATCATAAAATTTATACACCTCTCCTACCATAACTATAGGTTGGTAGCGACCAGGATTAGCTAAGGCAACTTTTGCCAAATCTGCCCTGTCTATTGGTAGTCCATAGCCCCAATAGTTCGCTAATTCTATGTAAGTTTCTTTTGATAATCCACAATGCGCTTGACCCAAAGCAAATAGAGTATTGCCTTTTTTAAATACAGGTCGAGGTGCGGCTTTAAGATGATCTAGCGGAGTCGATTGTGAAGTCAGGGTTTGAGCATATATTGGGGTATTAACTACCATACCCAGAGTCATGGCAAAGCTAAGCGCCGAAGAAATGGTCGAGCGCATCGAACCTAGATGAAGTTTTTTCATTAAGTCTCCTTAGCACCACACAGGGAACACAAATTACTGCATGGCAATATGTTTGCACGCGAATAATTAAGCGATTTTACCAATATAAAAAATGGTAAAATTCACTCGCCTTTTCGTTTTTTTTATAAGCGAGTACAGTTTATGAATTTTTGGTAAAAATAGTCAAGGGTAGTTTCTTTGAGTAAATATCTCCGATAAAATCAAAACTACTCTGTGACTACATTAGGGCGTTTGATTTTTTTTTCTTATTAGCCAAATTTAGCCAATATTCTGCAATATTCATACAGCTAATACTCGCACAAGCTCCATTTTCTAACTGGCTCAGTATATCTACTAACCGTTCTATGACTGTTACATAAGTTGCTAGTTAGTGCCCATAAATGGTATCAATAAGATACAAAAACTGATATTTTCAGTACTGGTAAATACCAAATAATTAAATTTTGTACTTAAATAAGCGACTTCTTGATAAATAACAATTTGGGTTATTCCATACTTAACTTAAATTTGTAGCGCCATATGGCTTTGTATTTAGTAACCCAAGAATTACTTTTACCGATCCTTCATATCATTAAAGTCATCAAAAATATTTATTATTAATAATTTATATTTAATAGTATTTAACTATTTATATATATAACTATATATATAAATAGTAATCAGCTTTAATTGTTGAATTTATGATGTAGCTAAGAACTAAGGAACAAGCAATCAGTCTTTTGGATTTGAGAGCGAATTTTTTATGCAATCAAATAGAATTGCTCTGCTATGAACTAAATACTTTACTACTGTTAATGATAAAATAGTTTTCAGGCAAACATTAGAAGCAGTTGCTGGGCTATTTACGAAATTATTTAAGAAATTAAATTATTATCAGCTATCAGTATTATATTTATAATCAATGGTCTTCAGATAGTATCAGTGTAGAGTTATAAGAGCTAACTGAAGGCAAGGGGTGTGTCAAAAAAGTATTGCCGATCGCTATTATCATTAATTTTTTAACGGCTTTACTTCTTTCTAACAAATGGTTCACCCGATTGGGTGAATGCGATCGCTTGCTTGCGAACTACTCTGGGAGAAGGTGCAGTCTTGCTTCTGGGAGCATCATCGCTAACAGAATCAAAAATGCTCTGTTGGCTATTCTAGCTTTTAATCATACATCTATAACTTGTTTATAAAGGGTCAAAGAGTGGATGAAACTGTTGTACAGTCTACCTATACATCGGATTGCCAGCAAGAGGTTATTAACCTGCTCTCAAAATTTGCTGTCAATCTCCCAGGAATAATTTTTCAAGTTCTGCAACGACAGGATGGTTCTGTTTGCGTACTTTATATAAGTTCTGGTTGTGAAGATTTATATGAAATAAAACCAGAAGTTATACAAGCAGACTTTCGCGTGTTATACAAACTGATTCATCCACAGGATATAAAAGCCTTTGCAGAATCCATAACTGATTGTAGCGATACTTTTAGACCTTGGCATTGGCAAGGACGCATCATCACACCTAGTGGCATAAAGTGGATTCAGGGTAGTTCCATTCCAGAAGCGCAAGCTAACGGCGATTTGCTTTGGAATGGCCTAGTGATGGATATCACAGAGCAAAAACAAGTCCAAGAAAAATTGCAAGAGAGTGAAGCGCGGTATAAAGCAATTTTATCTGCTATTCCCGATTTAATGTTTCGCATTAGCCGCGATGGGGAATATCTCGATTTGAAAAGCGAGGGAGCAAATGTCACACTCGATCGCGAAGAAATAGTGGGAAAAAATTTGCAGGAATTATTGCCGAGTGATGTTGCAGCCATTAGCCAAGAAGCGATCGCTAAAACTTTAGACACTGGAAGTTTACAAACTTGCGAATATCAGCTTCCAACACCTTTGGGAATCAGAGATTATGAAGCGCGGTTGGTGGCAAGCGGTCAAGACGAAATATTAGCAATCGTTCGAGATATCACAGAACGCAAACAAGCAGAAATCGCTCTGCAAAATTTTGCCCAAAAATTTGCGAAAGCTTTTAGTTGCAGTCCCGATTCAATTACTATAAGTACCCTCAAAGAAGGACGTTTTATAGAAGTTAACGACACTTTTGTCAAACTTTCAGGTTATGAACGAGATGAAGCGATTGGTAAAACTTCATTTGATTTAAATCTTTGGGTGAATGCAAGCGATCGCCTGAAGTTAATACAGGAATTACAAGCCACAGGAGTAATCCGCAATTTAGAAATAGAATTTAAGCAAAAATCTGGAAAGTTAATTACAACCTTGCTTTCAGCTGAAGTCATTGATTTAGATGGTATTCCTTGCTTACTAGCAGTTCATCACGACATTACAGAACGCAAGCAAGTAGAAGCTAAATTACGCCTCTGTGCCCAGCGCGATCGCTTGTTGGCAGAAACCCTAGTGCGAATTAGGTCTTCGCTGAACTTAGAGGAAATTCTCCAAACCACGGTCAATGAAGTCAGACAATTTCTGCAAACCGACCGGGTTTTCATTGGTTTATATAATACCAATTCAGGAATCCAAACTCTTGCCGAATCAGTAGATCCCAAATATCCATCAGTTTATGGGTGGTCTACTAACGATCAAGATTATATACAAGAATTAAGAAACTTTTTAAAAGATAATGTTGTGCGTGTCGTGGAAGATATGACGCAAATGCCGCAATCTTCTAAAGTAAGAATACACTGTCAAAAATTTCAAACAAGGGCTAGTTTAGCTGTCCCAATTATGCTAAATGAAGAATTATTTGGTGCGTTAATTGCCAATCAATGCTCAGCGCCGCGTCAGTGGCAGCCAATAGAAATAGATTTGCTACAACAAATGTCAGAACAAGTAGCGATCGCCATTCATCAAAGCCGGATTTACCAAGAACTAGCAGAACTCAACATTAATTTAGAAAACCAAGTACGAGAACGTACAGCACAGCTGCAACAAAAAATCCAAGAAGTTGAAGAATTACATCGCATTAAAGATGTAGTTTTACACACAGTTACTCATGATTTGCGAACTTCTGTTATGGGTAACTTAATGGTGTTAAAAAATTTGTTAAATCAGGGACTGGAAGCAGAGGAGCAGAGGAGCAGGGGGGACGTTACAGCAAGTTTTTCCCCTTTGTCTCCTCCCATCCCTAAACCTCTACCTCCTTCCCATGCCCCATCCCCAATGCCCCATGCCCAATCTTCAATTCCCGTATCTCGTTCAATAATCGAGCGGATGATTCAAGGCAACGATCGCCAGCTGACGATGATTAACTCATTGTTAGAAATTAATTCTTGCGAAAAAGAGGGTCTAGAAATAAAACCCGAAATTGTCAAGTTTAGCACCCTACTTCAAGGAATCTTCGCTCAGTTAGAACCCATGTTGATACAAAACCAAGCGAGTCTCAAAAACTTGGTTCGCGCAGATTTACCATTAGTAATGGCAGATGCAGCCCGCTTGCAGAAAGTTGTAGCGCATTTAGTAACACATAGCTTGCAAAATAATCCACCGGGATTAAACTTCACCTTGAGCGCCACCGTTGAAGCTGGAATGATTCGCACTCAAATTCAACATGACGGTGTAGGAATGAGTAAAACAGAGTGCGATCGCCTTTTCGATCTCCATGTCCGCGATCCCCAAGATTGTTGTTCCACAAGCATTGGCTTAAAAATGTATCTTTGTCGGCAAGTTATTAAAGCACATGGTGGCGAAATTGGTGTGACTAATAACCGCAAGCGTGGGTTAAGTTTTTGGTTTACATTACCCTTAGTAACTCCATCCACAAGAAACCGCCCATAAATTACCGAAAAAGGGGACGGTAAATACCAGCTAATTATCGAAAATTTGAGTCAAAAACCTCGCCCTTATAGGGCGACTCTAATGGTAAGATTAGGTGAACAGGAAGGGTAATCAACCTGTATAAAAACCTAGTTGCTACTTAACAAGTAGACGCTGTACCTTCTCCCAAGGGGAGACGCTAACGCGAAGACAATTGAATCTAGGGGGTTCTACTTTGTAGTTCTAGTATCCACCCGTAAGTAGGTAAAAAATTCACAGGCACTAGACGATCCGCACTCAACTTCAAACAAATTTTACATCAATGCAACTACGGTAGGCATACCGAAAGTTAAAGCTTGGGGAGAGAACCACAAGAAGGTTTAGGTAACGCAAGGAACCTAATCTAAGTGGACTCGTTTAACCAAGAATCCTCGTACCAATAGGCGTGAGGAGTGTCAAATGCTAAGTATTATTTAAAGACTGCTAACCAATGCCGCATGGCTACCCCATTTACAAAAGTGCAAAGCTGGTGGAGAAAAACCTTTTCTGCACCAAAAACAGATGAAATCAATATCCTTTACAAGGCCTGGCGCAACAGATTTTTGTGGCAGAGACTCCGTTTATGGTTGTGGCTGGCGCTGATTTGTCTGTTGTCTTTCACTTTGCGAGACATTTATGGCTTGTTTTTTCCTTTCCAAGAGTTGAAGAAGCTCCCGGAATTACTGCAACCAAGAAGCCTTGTAATTAATTTTGCAATGCTGCTAAATATACTTGTCTGCTTTGCTCTACATAGAACTCAATTCGGTCGCCATCGCCCAGATTTATTATTTTTGGGTTCTTCTTGGTCAATCAGTTTAGCATCACAATTGTTTGCCACCCTCAGAGGTTTCGCACTACCCGATAGTATCGGTTGGTCGCTGCTGTTCTTGAGTCAAGCTATATTAATGCCAGTCTGTTGGACTCTTCACTTGTTTTCTCAAGCAGCTGTGCTGATTTATTATTTTGGTGTAAATACCATACTTGGACTAAAAACACCAATTCCAGAACACCCAGAAATATATAATGTAACGTTTATTTTATACGTTTTTTGGTTTTGTACCATATCTGATATAGGTGTTTGTCTGTACGATCGCTTACAACGTTCTGAGTTTTTCGCCCGTCAAGAACTAGAATCTGCCTACCAAAAACTCAAAGTTGCAGAAGCGAAATACCGCACGATTTTTGAAAATGCCGTTGAAGGTATTTTTCAAAGCACTCTCGATGGACGTTACATTACGGCAAACCCAGCTTTAGCACGTATTTATGGCTACTCATTAGCAGAAGAAGTCACAGCAAACTTCACAGATATAGAACACCAATTGTATGTCGATCCAAACCGCCGAGCAGAATTTGTGCGCTTAATGGAAAAGTATGGCAGAGTTTCCGAGTTCGAGTCCCAAATTTATCGCCGAGATGGCAGTATTGTCTGGATTTCCGAAAAAGCCTATGCAGTCCGTGACGAACAAGGAAAATTGCTATACTACGAAGGTTTGATTGAAGACATAACACAGCGCAAACAAACTGAAGAAGAACTAAGAGTTTTTTTTCATGCAGTTTCCCACGACTTACGCAACCCAGTGCTGGGTACTTTAATGGTGCTGAAGAATTTGTTAAATCAGGGGGTGAGGGAAGGGGAGTCGGGAGTGGGACAAGGAGACAAGGAGACAAAGGGACAAGGAGACAAGGAGACAAGGAGAATAACTCCTAAGTCAACAGTCAACAACCCAATGCCCCATGCTCAATCGTCAATTTCAGTGCCGCGTTCAATTTTAGAGCGGATGATTCAAAGTAGCGATCGCCAACTTAACTTAATTGATTCGTTGATGGAAGCTCATGTCAGCGAAGTACAAGGTATTATTTTACAACGCCAACCAGTACAATTGTTGACGATTGTCGAAGCAGCGATCGCAGATTTAGAGCCATTACTGGTACAAAACCAAGCGACTGTGACAAATTTGGTAACCGCAGATTTGCCATTAGTGAATGCCGATCCGACTCAACTATGGCGAGTTTTTTCTAATTTAATTGTCAACGCTCTCAAACACAATCCGCCTGGATTGCTTTTGACAATTAACGCTACTCCTGAAAATGACAAACTTTATTGTACTGTTAGCGATAACGGTGTGGGCATTAGTCAAAAACAAAGCGATCGGCTTTTTGAACTTTACTTTCGAGGTAGTAACATCCGAAATTCCGTAGGTTTGGGATTAGGATTATATCTATGCAAACAAATTATCAATGCTCATGGCGGCGAAATTGGTATTAATGCCACTTCCGAAACAGGCGCGACTTTCTGGTTTACATTACCTATTATTTCTAATAGTCATTAGTCATTGGTCATTAGTCATTTGTTTGAGACAAAAAAAATTACAAATCACAAAAAATAAATGATATCATGTGCGCTGAAAGACTTATTATTTAAGCTGGCGTAAGCAGAAATCACGGCGATCGCTAACCTTCTTTTATTGGAGACGCTAGGTCTAGCTTGCTTCCCCAAAGGGCTACAGGAGATGCAAAGACGCTTTGAGACAAAGAAATTTTAATAATAAGCGATTAGCCTAAGTTGATATGACTAATAACTAATAACAAAGGACAAATTTTATGGTGAGAGGATTGAAAGTTAGTGTGCTTTTGTTGGCAGTCTTGGGAAATTTAGCATGGTCATTTACTGCGAAGGCGGGTTATAACGGCAAACTCACCGTGGAAATTGATGGATTTAAGAATAAACAAGGACAAGTTTGTGCGAGTATATTTGGTAGCAGTCAAGGATTTCCTAACCAACGCGATCGCGTTTTACAAAAACAGTGTATTAAAATTACTGATACTCCCTTGCTGATTACTTTTGAAAACTTAAAAGCAGGTAATTATGCCGTTGCTGTTATGCACGATGGAAATAGCGATGGCACTCTCAATCGTAATAGTCTTGGTATGCCCATCGAAGGCTTTGGATTTTCCAGAAATCCAGAAATCAAAACAAGTGCGCCTAAATTTAGCGAAGCAGTATTTTTGGTAGCAGGCCCCAACACTAATATCCAAGTTCAATTGAAATATTTTTAGAAGAATGGGGAGTGTCTCCTAATACTCAATGTTAGTTTTATTCAGGTAAAAATTCCAAACAAAACGAGAACATCCAAAGCTTTTAGCTAAGGATGTTTCTTGTTATTTATTTGGATAAATTCGGTTCTTCAGTACGTTTAACATCAATAGATCTCTTGCAAAAGTCCCCTAACACCCACCCCCAGCCCCTCCCCGCTCGCGGGGAAGGGAGACTTTGACGTAAGTCAAAGGCGGGGTGGGGTTCTTTTTTTTGATTTATGCAAGAAGTCTAATATAAATTCTAGAAACTTAAGTAAGTGGACACAATTATTTAGAAGATGCATTTCGACTGCGCTCAATGCTCGACCTTTGAGAAAACGAGGGTTGAGCGAAGCCGAAACCCGGTAATCTCAAGTTAGGTTTAATTTAGTCCTTCTAGTTAGTAGTAATATACTTTACGACAACGCACCCCAAATAAAATAGTAGTTCTCGTTACATACAATCATCAAAAACGCGAATAACATTAGAAAAACCTCATACTAGAAAGAAAATGACGGAAAGCTGCTTATATTTATATTCTCCAAGCAGCTGTCCTGATGGCTATGAATTTCTAAGTAATTGTCCTGAAGTGCATAGAAATTAACTACATTTTGTCTAAAGTATTAGGCAAAAAACTATACCACAGGGCTGAGGTTGGACTTGACAAAAGTTTGCCATTATGCTTTTTAGCTACAAGTAAAGGAGTTTGCAATGCACCGACAAATGTGCTGGTTACCTAAGTCTGGTGGCGACGGGGAGAAAATCTTGTTTTTGCAGACAGAACCCGGTCAACCTTGGCGTCCCTACACAGCTTTTGGTCATTTTGCAGTCCCAGATTATCCGATACCAGGTGGTTCCAAAGGTTGGGCAACTTACCAAAAACTTCTCAAAGCAGGTTGGACACTTGTACCTAGCGCACGGGCAAACGAGTTTGGCAACAGTAGCTACGTAGAATCAAGGAATTTTTAAATTTGGGTATAGGGCAAGCAGGAAGTGTGGGAGGGGTGGGAGGTGTGGGAGGATAGGGAAGAAATCTTTTCCCCCACACTTCCCCATCTCCCCATCTCCCCATCTCCCCTGCCTCCCCTTGTCTCCCCAGTTCTTCACCAACCTCTAGGAGAACCTTCACTGCGAGGATCGGCAGCTCCTTCTAGCGTTCCATCGGCTGTAACTGCGATCGCGTTACCATTACCCCAAGGTGCAGTTTCTTTAATGTTGTGTCCTCGACGGCGTAAATTCTCCAAAGTCAAAGCATCCAAACCCCAAGGTTCGACGCGCAATTCATCGGGAAGCCATTGATGATGTATGCGTGGAACGGAGACAGCCGCACCAACATCCATGTTGTATTCCAGCACATTCAAAATCACTTGCAACACTTGAGTGATGATGGTGCTACCACCAGGGGCACCTGCGGCCATGCGGAAACGATTATTCTCCGTGACAATTGTGGGAGTCATACTAGATAGAGGAGTTTTACGGGGTGCAATGCTGTTGGCGTCGTTACCAACTAAACCAAAAGCATTTGGGACTCCTGGCGCAGCAGCAAAATCATCCATCTCATTGTTAAGGATTATTCCAGTTCCCGGCGTCACCACCCCAGCGCCAAAACCAAGGTTAATTGTAAAAGTGAGGCTAACGGCGTTGTGCTGTTCATCTACAACAGTAAGATGGGTGGTTTCGGGAGACTCGTAACGTGGACAAGGGGATGAGGGGAAAGGGAGACATTTGGAATTTGGAGTTTGGACTTCGGAATTGAGATTTCCCGGCTTGACCTCGGTAGAAGGTCTAGCCGTTTGCATGTTAATTTCTTGGCGGCGTTTTTTGGCGTAAGCTGGACTGATTAGTTCTTGTACGGGGACTTTAACAAAATCCGGGTCGCCTAAATATTGCGAGCGATCGCTGTAAGCAATCTTCATTGCTTCTACCATTAGATGTATGGCGTCCGGATGATGCCATCCTAGAGATTTTAAATCGGTGTCACCGATAATATTTAAAATCTCCAATAGGTGAACGCCTCCTGATGATGGTGGTGGCATTGAGCAAATTTTGGCTTTGCGGAAATTTCCACAAACGGGATTCCGCCAAATTGGTTTATAGGCTTTTAAGTCTTCTAGAGTAATTAAACCACCATTTTTTGCCATATCAGTAGCGATCGCTTTGGCAACCTTCCCAGTATAAAAATCGTGGGGATTTTTGGCAATCGCCGTTAAAGTGCGAGCTAAATCGCGCTGTACCAGCTTATCTCCTGATTTGTAAAATTCGCCGTTGTGAGTGAAAATTTGCCGCAGTGCTGGATTTTTAAGAATTCGTTGCTGATAAAGTTGGTTGCTTTGCAGAGAACGCCAAGTTGGCGCATCGCCAATAATAAAGCCATCTTTAGCAAGTGCGATCGCAGGTTTAACTACTTCTTTCCAAGAAAGCTTACCATAGCGGCGATGCACTTCATAAAGTCCCGCCACCGTTCCTGGCGTCGCCACCGCTAAATAACCATCAATACTTGCATTGGGACGCACCTTACCTTGGGCGTCTAAATACATATTTCTTGTAGCCTTTAGGGGTGCGCGTTCGCGGAAATCCAACGCTTTCATCTCGCCAGTTTTCTCAGAATGCATCAGCAAAAATCCCCCGCCCCCAATTCCTGCCGAAAAAGGCTCAACTACAGAAATTGCAAAGGTTGTAGCCACTGCTGCATCTACAGCATTACCACCCTTGCGTAACATAGAAATTCCCGCTTCACTACCCAGAGGATGCGCTGAAACCACCATCCCCTTTTTGCTGCGTAAGGGTGTAAAGGCCGCTGATGCAACTTGGCTGTAAAGTACAACACTAAACGAAAAGATAGCGATGCCTGCGGCGGGCATAGCCATCGCAACTCGCTTCGGTTTGGCAACAGTAAGCATTTTTATGCCATTTTGTTCAATATCTATTAGGCTACCGCCTAACCGCGCATTTTATACACTACATCTTTAATTGCGGCGCGTTTGTAAAGGAAGTGGGGAGAGAGGAGGGATGGGGGAGTGTGGGGAGTGTGGGGAGTGTGGGGAGAGAAAGGCAGGGGAGACAACGAAGTGTGGGGAGTGTGGGGAGAGAAAGGCAGGGGAGACAACGAAGTGTGGGGAGTGTGGGGGGAAAGAGAATTTATGCCCCCCTCTCTTCCCACACCTCCCACACCTCCCACACCTCCCACACCTCCCACACCTGCCCCATTCCCTACTTCCCACTCCCAATTTTTAATCGATTCTCTATCCACCCAATTGCAAAATCAGCCAGCAATGCAATTACCGCTGCCGGAACAGCCCCAGCTAAAATTAACTCACTATTGACTAGTGATATCCCACGAAAGATAAATACTCCTAACCCACCAGCCCCAATTGCGGCTGCGATGGTAGCAATACCAACGCCAATGACAGTTGCTACTCGTATCCCCGCCAGGATTACTCCCATTGCTAAGGGGATTTCAACTTGTAATAGTAATTCTCTATCTGTCATTCCCATACCTCTGGCAGCTTCCCGAATTGCTGGATCTACGCCAGTAATACCTGTGTAAGTGTTGCGAATTATTGGTAAAAAAGAATATAAAGTTAAAGCCACAATTGCTGGTAATACACCTATTCCGGCAAGAGGAATGAGTAAGCCAAATAGCGCCAAACTTGGAATAGTTTGGAGAATATTCGCTATGCCGAGAATTGGTTGACGGAGAGAAGTTTTACGCGTAATTAAAATACCTAATGGAATCCCTACTAATATGGCAATTCCAATAGCAATACCTACTAAAAAAAAGTGTTCTAGAGTATGCTGAATAATTTCTGGAGCATACTTAACGAGGAAAAAATCTTTCATAAATAGGAGTCAGGAGTCAGAATTCACCGAGTCAGAATTCAGAATATTTATCATAACGAACAATTTTTTAAATTTTTTCGCCCACAATTTTTTTGATTTGCTATCTAATCCCCAGTCCCTACGCATTCACAGAAGGTAAACATGCCATAAAAGCGAGACTTTCTGGATGTTGGGATTTTATAAATTCATCTGTTGTCCCTAATACTACCAATTCTCCACCATACATTAAACCAATTCTAGATGCCAAAATAAAAGCTTCTTGAATATCATGGGTGACAAAAACAACTGTTTTGCCTAATTCTTGCTGCAAATGCCGAAACTCTTGTTGAATTTCTAACCGCGTAATTGGATCGAGTGCACCAAAAGGTTCATCCATTAACAACACTGGTGGATCTGCTGCTAAAGCCCTAGCTACGCCAACTCTTTGGCGTTGTCCTCCCGAAAGTTCGTGTGGGTAACGCCCTGCGAATTGTCCGGGTTCTAAACCTACTAATTGCAATAATTCATAAACCCGCGTTTTAATTTTTTTCGGTTGCCAGCCTTCTAAAGAAGGAACTAAACCCACATTCCTTTCGACGTTAAAATGAGGAAATAAACCAACTTCTTGAATTACATAACCAATTTTTCGCCGCAGTTTAATTTCATCCCATTGAGTTGTGGGAATACCATCAAATAAAACTTCGCCTTGTGTAGGTGTGAATAGACGATTAATTAACTTCATTGTTGTAGTTTTGCCGCTACCACTGCGACCAAGTAATACTAGTGCTTCTCCTTGCCTAATGTTGAAATTCAGGTTTGACACCAAAGGGCGATGATTGCGGCTAAAGGTGACATCGCGGAATTCGACAGCAATTTTGTTATTTTCCGGCATGAAACAACCAATTTTGGATTTTGGATTTTGAATTTTGAAAACTTTGATACAAATATGGTGATAGGGTACCACAGTTGTGCTACCCTTAGGGGAATCTATATTATGTATCTATATTTTACTAAAATCCGCACACCAATTTTGAGTTGCGATCGCCTACTTAAACCAATTCCCCAAAATTACATTCCAAGATAGCTTACTTTGGAAAAATGTACGAGCATTTTTGGCATTTTAGATTGTTAAATGCAAAATCTAAAATTCCAAATTTAATTGTATTTTATTCACTTTTCCCACTACGCTCTGATGCTTTTTCTGCAACTTTTCTCAAATGAGTTGCTCTCATTTTACTGATGCGATCGCTATGCCGAATCCCACCTGACATTTCGTATTCAGCACTATCTTTGCCATACTTGACAGCAACAAGCATTAAAATTTTCTCAGCACGCAGACTCAATTCTTTTTCCATTTGTTCAACTTTAGTTAAAGAAGAATCAACTAAAGCCAAAGCACCATTATGAATATCAAGTTGAGCGCGTAAATTTTCCATTGACTCAATAAGTTTTTCCAAAGTATTATCTTCATCAAATTTGATACTTGGAAAAATTGATTTCATGCCAGCTGCTCTTAACTCAATTTTTTCTAAAATGCGCGATGTACGTTTTTTACGAGGCATAAACTTACTCTCTTAAGATGCTTCTAGAGCTAGCTTGCCTTAATTAACCTACATTTCGGCTCAGCAAAAATCGCAATTCTTCTTCATAAAATTTTCACGTTATACCAGTATTATTTCGGTATTTAATTACTCATGTAAGAAGGCAAGAGGCAAAGGTAATAAATACAAGGAAGGTCACCTCTGAGACGAGGAAGGTCACCTCTGTTACGAGGAAGGTCACCTCTGAGACGAGAAAGGTCACCTTTGAGACGAGGAAGGTCACCTTTGAGACGAGGAAGGTCACCTTTGAGACGAGGAAGGTCACCTCTGAGACGAGAAAGGTCACCTCTGATACGAGGAAGGTCACCTCTGAGACGAGAAAGGTCACCTCTGAGACGAGAAAGGTCACCTCTGAGACGAGGAAGGTCACCTCTGTTACGAGAGAAGGCACTAAGGATTGATTTTACAGCGTTTTTCATCTATTTAAACCACAATTACCCGTAGGGGCGCACAGCTGTGCATTGGTGTCAACTTAAGCTCAAACACTTATCCCACATGCATTTTACCCCACCCCTAACCCCTCCCCTTAGCAAGGGGAGGGGAGGTTTTGCGCCAGCAAAGCCGGGGTGGGGTAACGCGGATATTGATGGTAAGTGAGTAGAACTCGCTCATCACGTTTTCACCTTAAGTTGACACCAATGCCCTACAAGGTGGTCTATTTACGTGAAAATTGCCGTAAAACCGCGACATCAAAAACCGCCAACTCTCTTACCTATTACCATCAGGACTTACGCAAAAGATAACGAAAGTAGCGGTAATACCCTGCGGGTTCGCTCTTAGCGTTCTCGTAGAGTAGCCGCTCCGCGTCTACATGAATTACCGCAACGCTTGAATAAAGTTTTCAGTCACATATTGCGTAAGTCCTGGCCATAAAACTCTTGGTAATTTTCCAACAAGGAATAAAATAGAACAGCAATATACCCTAGTGTGAATTGATGAAAAACTATACTTTTTTAAAGAAAATTACTACAGCTATTATCATAGCCATTGTCTCTTTTTCCTGCGAACCTGAAGTTACTAGAAACGGCGAACAGGCAAAAGCGACTGATAAACCGAAGGCAGAACAAAATATTATCTATGGTGATTTAGTTATTAAAGAACAATCGGATTATCTAATGATACCAGTTAATTTTCCCGACCAAGATCGAGAAAAGCCAAATAATTTAAGTCTTTCACGTTCTTATGAAAGAAGTAATAACTTGTATAACATTATCTTTTATAATAAACAAGATGGTGAGGCTCATCTTTTATTAAATAAAAAAGCCGTTATCAACTCCTTTGAGTTACTGGAGGTCAAAGCGGCAAATAAACCAATTACAAGAGTTTGGCTATATAAAATTATTGACCAAGATACAAACGCAGATAAAAAAATTAACGGCGATGATGCGATTGTTGGTTATATTTCTGATTTATCGGGTAAAAATCTCCAGCAAATTACCCCAAACAATACGCAAATTATTAATTGGGTTCTTCTTCCCAGCCAAAACGCTATTTTCCTCAAAATCATTAAAGATTCCAATAACGATAAAAAGTTTACTGGAGAAGACAACACAAACTTTGTGAGGGTGAATTTAGATCGACCTGGTATCGGAACTGAAATTATTAGCGATCGCCTTGAACAAGAAATTAAATCATACATCCTGAAATAATTTAAAATATAGTATATATTTTGATTTGTCTAACGTACTTTTAGAGACGCGATTTCCGCGCCTCTATTCAACATTTATTATTACGAGATAGAGAAAACCCAATCCCGTAATAATTGGTTTACTTTATCAGGTACTTCGTCATGAGGACAATGACCGGCTGTTAAAAAATGTTCTGTCAGTTGAGGATAATATTGACGAAACTTTCGAGAACGTTCTCTAGCATTCATCCAAGGATCGGCTTCTCCCCATAACATCAACAAAGGACAAGTTAATTCCTTGAGTAGCGTATCAACTTTTTCCCCTTGAGGGGTGCTAAAAACTGAAACAAACACATCCAATGCCCCAGGATCGTAAGCTGGGCGATAAATTTCTTCTACTAATTGGTCTGTAATTGCGCTCTTGTCGAGATAAACTTTTTCTAAAGTTTGGCGAATTACCCAACGTTGCCGCACGTATTGAAATAGTAGAAGCTGGGCTAAAGGCTGTTGAAACATCCACTTCACCGAGTCACCCAAGAGGTTTTGTAAGGAAGAGGGTTGCTTGGGAGGCTGAATTTGGCTTTGTAAAGCTTCAGGTTCAGGTGTTGGCTGACTTTCGCTAAACGGGCCAGCACTATTGAGTAGCACTAAACCAGCCGCACTATCAGGACGTTGTGCTGCAACACACAAGCTAGCATAGCCACCAAGAGAATTACCAGCCAAGACTGCTTTTTGACCGATCGCTTCACTGATAAAATCGTGAAGTTGGTCGCGCCATAAGTCACCACTGTATTCTAATTTTGGTTTTGCCGATCGCCCAAACCCCAAAAGGTCGATGGCAAACACTTCAAAATCTTGACACAATCCCGTGATATTCTTGCGCCAATGGTCTGTAGAAGCACCAAATCCATGTACCAAAAGCAAAGGCGGACGCTGCCCTTGCTTCTCTCCCGCACGCACATAGTAAACGTTGTGCCCGCGCCACTGCCAGTATTTCCCAGGAATTGGAGTTGTAGAGGGGGCTGTACTTGCCTGCATAATTCAAAGAAATGTTAAGTAGCTTTTAATAATTGTAGGCTAGTCAAAGGAGTGGGGGGGAGCAGGGGAGCAGGGGAGCAGGGGAGCAGGGGAGCAGGGGAGCAGGGGAGTGGGGGAGCAGGGGAGCAGGGGAGCAGGGGAGCAGGGGAGCAGGGGAGCAGAGGAGCAGAGGAGCAGGGAAGCAGGGGAGCAGGGGAGCAGAGGAGCAGAGGAGCAGAGGAGCAGAGGAGAATAATAACTCGAAACTCCCAACTCCCAACTCCTAACTCTTAACTCCCAATGACAAATGACAAATGACAAATGACAAATGACTAATAACTAATGACTAAAGAAAAATTAATTACAGGCAAAACTAAGCTATTAGGCGTAATTGGACATCCGGTGGAACATTCACTCTCACCAGTGATGCATAATGCTGCAATCGCTCATTTAGGATTGGATTACGTTTATCTCCCTTTTCCTATCGAACCACAGAATTTAGAGGTAGCGATCGCAGGTTTCGCGGCTGTTGGTGTTGTCGGTTTTAGCGTGACAATACCTCATAAACAGACAATCATGCCCCTCCTCTCAGAAATTACCCCCATTGCTCAAGCTATAGGGGCAGTAAATACTGTTAGCCGCAAAGATAATAAATGGGTAGGCACAAACACAGATATCGAAGGATTTATCGCTCCTTTACAGACAACATATAAGCAAGATTGGAGTCAAAAGATAGCCGTAATTTTAGGCAATGGTGGCGCGGCTAGAGCAGTTGTAGCAGGTTGTCATCAACTAGGTTTTGCCAAAATTTATGTATTGGGGCGCAATGTGCAGAAATTACAAGCATTTTGCGATAGTTGGATTAATTCACCTATAGACGAGAATTTGCAAGTCGGTACATGGGATGAACTAGCAAAATTGATTCCTCAAACAGATTTGCTAGTAAATACTACCCCTATCGGGATGTATCCCAAAGTTGATGAGTCGCCTTTGAGTGTAGAGGAAATAGCAAATTTACCAACAGGTGCGATCGCCTATGACTTAATATATATTCCAAAACCAACTCAATTTCTCAAGCTTGCAGAAAAACAAGGTGCAATTGCGATCGATGGTTTAGAAATGCTAGTTCAACAAGGGGTAGCAGCATTAAAAATCTGGTTGCAACAGGAAACTATACCTGTAGAAGTCATGCGCCAAGCTTTAGAAAATTATTTGGATTTATAGGTAGAAAGCACAAGATATAGCGGTTTTGAATTGAATGGAATACACCGAAATAAAATCAAATCATTGTAGGGGCTTTACAGCTGTAAAACCCCTACTGTAGTCTATTCAATTGCAAATTGCTATAGTTCGGATGAAAAAGTTTTTCATTATAGCCGTAGTCACATAGCTTAGGACATTGTGAAACCGTAAATGCTAAGAACAGTAAGAGTTTTACCTCCTGCCTCTTGCTATACCATGCATGTAAGTAGTTCTTATCTGTTTCCTACTTCATGATGGCCTTTGTCTTGTGTAAAAGTAATTTTAAATTCTGTTCCCTGCTGAGTATTAATTTCAATTTTTCCTCTTAACTGCTTTGCTAATCCTTGGATAAGGCTGATACCTAGTGTTTTGGATTTTTTGGAATCGAAGTCCGCAGGTAGACCAATGCCATTATCCCGAACAATCAGCATTAAATTGTGTTGGTGCGGCTTGCGTGTAAAAGATTTATCTTCTTGGTAAAACTTCACCTCTATTTCGCCTATACTATTGTTGGGAAAAGCGTATTTCAAAGCATTAGAAACTAATTCATTGATAATCAAACTACAAGGAATCGCAGTTTCAATGTCCAAACTAACATCATCCACTTGAATATTTAGTTGAATTTGACTCGATTTAACATTATAAGAATCAAATAAATTACTAGTTAAATCTGGAATGTATTGAGCAAAATTAATATTCGCTAAATCGTCAGAGCGGTACAGTTTTTCATGAACTAAAGCGATGGAAGCTATGCGGTTTTGGCTGTCGCGCAAAATTGCAGTGGCTTGAGCATCTTGGGTGCGTCTGCACTGCATTTGCAGCAAACTGCTGACAATTCCTAAATTGTTTTTCACGCGGTGGTGAATTTCTTGAAGTAATACTTGCTTTTCTTTCAAAGAAGCTTTAATTTTTTCCTCGGCTTGCTTGTGTTCGGTGATGTCTTGATGAACAGCAACTATAACTTTTCCATACTCAGGATGATCGAAAACAGATGCGGTGGCGCTACACCAGAAGAGGGTGCCATCTTTCTTTACATTATGGACTTCATAGGTAGCTTCATGATTTTGAAAGATAATATTGCTAATTGCTCGATACAGGTCTTCAGAGGTAGTCCGTTCATCTCCATAGTTGACAATTGACACATGCTTACCTATTAGCTCATCAGAATCATAGCCAAACATTTGCTCAAATTTGGGGTTGGCGTAGACAAAGATTCCATCATCAACTCGCACCAAACAAATTCCCTCTGCCATGTTGCGGGTGATTACTGCTTGCAGTTCCAACATTTGTTCGGCGCGTTTGCGTTCAGTAATCTCAACTACAACAATACCAATTCCTATGGGTTTAGCGTCTTCAGACAGAATAGGGAAGTAAGAAGCTAGCCAAGTGCGAATTACACCAGGGAGTTTTGGAGTTTCTCCGCTAAGTTCAAAATCGAGAATTGCTTCTCCTGTTGTCAAAACATGTTGAAATACCTGTTGCTGCTTTGGTGCTATATCGGGGACAACCTCCCACGGTGTCTTGCCAATATGTGCTGTTGCTGGAATGCCATTGATTTGTGCTAATGCCTCGTTAATGAATAAGTAACGCGTTTCGTCATCGAGAATAGTTATACCAACGGGTGCGCTGATGATGAAAGCGTCCAATAATTGTTGTTTATAAGCTAATTCTCGTTCCAGAATCTTGCGTTCTGTAATATCTAGGATGGCTCCATACAGTCTAATAGTTTGTCCTTGAGGATCGTAAGCTACATCTGCTTTCGACTCAAGGTAGCGCAATGAACCATCGGGTCGAACAATGCGATATTCAAGATTGAAAGGTTTTCCCTTGGCGATCGCTTCTACCAACTGCTTCTGCAACCCTGGGCGATCTTCTGGGTGAACCATCTCGATAAATTCCGCTTGCGTTGGTGCTGATTGAGTGGAATTTAGACCGAAGATGCGAAAGGTTTCGGCTGACCAAATTTGTTTTTGAGGTGCTAAGTGCCATTCCCAACTGCCCATATGAGCAATCTTTTGAGCAGTAGCTAGTAGCGTTTCACTGCGTTGGAGTTGTTCCTTTGCCTGTTGACGTTTGATGAGTGCGGCTTCTCGTTCTGTAACGTCTTGGGAAGTGCCATATAGGCGAATGACTTTTCCATCAACGTTGAATTCTGCATGGCCAATTTCCTCAATATAAATAGTAGACCCGTTTGGAGATGCTCGCAAAATGAGTTTGTAAGATTCGCCTGTTGAGATTGCCTGCTCAATTGCTTGGGCTAATTTTCCTGCATCTTCTGGGTAGTACATTTGCAAAATTTCTTGATAGTTCGGCTCTGATTTAGCTGGATCTCTGCCGAACAGTTCAAAAAGCTGCTTTGACCACCTAATTTTTTGACTGGCAATCTCAAATTCCCAATTACCAAGACGGGCAACTAACTGAGATTCTTCTAACAAAGCTTTACTTTTGCATAGTGTTTCTTCGGTGTGCTTTAAGTCGGTGACATCAACCACCAATCCATCCCAAGCTACACGTTCGTCTGGTAACTTGCGTGGCATGGAACGAAAATGAAACCATTTGAGCTGACCGCTGGGCGTTTGGATTCGCAGTTGGATATCAAACACCGACAGTTCCCGCCAGGATTTATCAACTGCTGCCTGGAGGCAAGGCACATCCTCTGGAATAAATTGGCGATATAGCAAACTTGAATCTTTTAGTGCTTCTTCTGCCTTAACTTGTGTCAGTTTTTCGATTCCCGTACTCAGATAGTAAAAGCGATCGCTACCATCCAGTTCGCGGATTACTTGATAAATCGCTCCATTGGGCAAATTATCCCCAATTCCCCGCAACATAGCTTCACGTTCTTGCAATGCCAGTTCTGCTTGCTGCCTTTCCCCAATCTCACGTTCCAGTTCTCGGTTTGCAGCCTCTATTTGTGCAGAACTGGGTAACGCAAGTGCAGCTGGTATTAATTGTATTAGCGTCAAAGATGTGTACACTGATATTAAGGCTGCGATCGCTTTGATACAACCACTTAACCAATAAGTTGGATACCAGAGTGTCCAAATCTCCATCAGGTGGCTAGTACCACAAGTCAGGATAAATGTGGCAAATAGTAAAACTATCGAGTTAAAAGGCAAATCTCGACGCTTGCCGACAAAATAAACTAACGTGACGGGAATTGAATAATAAGCAAGTGCAATTAAAAAATCGGATACAACATGTAACCCTACTAGCTCTGGTTTCCAAAGATAGCAGTGTCCGTGGGGGACAAACTGTTTATAAGCAACAAGAGTTTTCAAAAGTTCCAGCATCAATTTGCCTCAAACACAACTTGTCCGAGAGAATTAGTAGTCAATTATACTTAAATTGTTGATAATTCAATTATTGAGATGCGATCTTAAGGTGAGGCAGGAGGTAAAACTATTGCTATTCGTAGCATTCACGCTTTAAAAATCTTCTAACCTATGTAACTACCGCTATACCTGAAATACGCAATAAGTATAGGACTTACGGACTGAGGGCTGAAACCTCGATCCTCCCTAGCCCGCCTTAAAAAAGGGGGAATTTCTAAAGCCACGCCACTTGCTTGGCTTTCGGGAAACCCGCCCACCGCAGTGGCTCCCCAATTTGTCGGGGGTTGGGGGATCTGAGTGCGTAAGTCCTGAACTATTGCAAACCGCAGCATTGACGGATAAATTGTACTTCTTGTGAATCGTTATTACTGTTATTTAATACATGTTCTTGAAACCAAAAATCCTTTTATCTTGGCTTGCATTATTAGTAAGTTTTACAAGCCTATTTCTCAGTTCTTGGATTATACTTCCTGCTCCAAATATGTTTTTACTGACGCTAGCAGTGGGAGCGCCAGAAGTCAGCCCTTGGTTATTTTTATTAAATTTACTCTCTTTCTTGCTTTCTTTTTTCTGCATTCGTCGGCGTCAACTACGGCGTTTAGCTTGCACTGTCAGTTTAATCGGATTGTTAATTTGTGGATGGGTGCTAGTCAATATTCCAGTCACTCAAATGCAGATGGCTAAAGCGATGAAACAAGATTTAGGAGCAGATTATCTAGAAAAAATTCCAGTTCAACTAAGCACTAAAATGCAACCTCATCCGTTTAACTTAGTTAATTCTTTCCGGGGTATTGCATTAGGAAAAACGCGTCATCAAAAAGATATTATTTTTGCTACTCCTGCGGGAGTGCCTTTAAAAATGGAAGTTTACCAACCGCCAGAGGTGGGAAAATATCCAGCAGCGATCGTAATTTATGCTGGAGCTTGGCAAGGTGGCAATCCTAGCGCCAATGCGGAGTTTAATCAATATATTGCTCATCAGGGATATACAGTATTTGCGATCGATTATCGACATGCACCTAAATATCAATTTCCATCTCAATTAGATGACGTGCGTACAGCCTTAAATTTTATTCGCAAACATGCAGCCGAATATGAAGCCGATCCAGAACGTATTGTCCTTTTAGGACGTTCTGCCGGGGCACACTTAGCAATGTTAGCGGCTTATCAACCTGATGCACCACCCATCCGTGCTGTAGTTAGCTATTACGGGCCTGTTAATTTAACTGAAGGATACAAAACACCACCGAATCCCGATCCTATTAATAGCCGCGCTGTTTTGAGAGCATTTCTCGGTGGTTCTTTAGAAGAATTGCCTAATCAGTATCAAATTGCTTCACCGATAAATTACTTGACGCATCCTTTACCGCCAACTTTATTAATTTACGGCAGTCGCGACCATTTGGTACAAGCTCGATTTGGCAGACAGATGTATGAACGTTTGCATGATTCTGGTAACACTGCGGTGTTCCTAGAAATTCCCTGGGCAGAACACGCTTTTGATGCTGTTTTTAATGGTGTGAGCAATCAATTAGCCCTGTATCATACTGAGAGGTTTTTAGCTTGGGCGTTGCAAGATTGACTAGTGAAGTGACTGGGGACTGGGGACTGGTGACTGATAACTGGGTACTTAAGAATTATTCTCCTAGTCCCCATCTCCCCATCTCCCCATCTCCCCCTCCTCCCTACCTCTGACACCAGCGCCAGTTATAGCGATTCCATTCGTAGATTCCTTGGATTTCATACTCAGCGCCGTTGAAGAAGCGGACGACGCAATTAGTACAGGAGTTAGCGCGATTGCTAATTTCATCAACCTGAATCACGATGGATGGAAACCACTCCGGTTTACATGGCCCATCTTCTTGCACCCATTCCCATAATGCATTGCAAATTTCAATGCGATCGCCTACTTTCAACTTCAATGCATCTTCTAAATAACAATACTTATCAAAATGGTACGACTCAACACGGTTGAGCCACTCTAAACCATAGCGTTGGCGGATAAATTGTACTGTTCCAGAGTCATTTTCCAACAGCCAATCATTAAGTAATTGTACTTTCCAAGTACGGTTACGTTGTTCCTGGCTCTTTACAAACTCTAAAAATACTTCTAACTCCTCTGGGCTAAGTTCGTCCAAAGGATTAGTAACATCTGACGCCCCAGAGTTAGAATTTTCCTGAATTTGCTCAACGAATTGCAATAATATCTCTTTCTGCGCGTCAGTGAGAGGACAGCCTACAGCATCACAACTATTAAAGGCTGCTTGCATAGCTGTTTCAATCTCATCTGGTGTCATAAAAATTAATAGCAATCGTAGGTTTGTTTACTTAATTATTACAAATGTTAAATTAAAGTTTCCAATCAACCTGCCAATCGAGCTGTAGTTAGATCGGGTTCGATTCAATACTTATGATTAGGGTCTAATTGATAATGCCGACACTTCCAGGCGAAAACAGGAAAAAATGCGAACAATTATTAGCATTTTTCTATCGGAAATGGCCATGACTCAAACTCAGCATCCAACAAAATCCCAGACTTTTGAGGAATTTCTGGCTTATGGCGATCGCACAGATACTCGCTACGAATTATTTTTCATAATTTTGCGTAAGTAATGCACCAGATACTTTGGTACGTTAAGCTTCGCTATAACGCACCCTACTGGACTGGCAAGCCTAAATTGATGCAAAAATTGTAGGTTGGGTTGAGGCTCTGCGAAACCCAACACCCCGATCGATGTTGGGTTAAGGAACGAAACCCAACCTACTCCTAATGCACTATTTTAGTCTTGCCACGCCACAACAGTTTAAGGTTTACTTTATAAATTGCCTCTTAGCATGGCTCATGCAATAACCGTTGTCAGTCAACCGTCATCAATCAATCGTAATTCCGTTGTAAGCTGAGGTTATAAGTTACAGAATTATTGAATTAAATTACGGAGTCTTTTATGCGGTTGCGGTCACTCACGGTTACTTTTATTTGCTTTTTCATCACTTTTCTATCGTGGGTGCTTACTCCCTCGGCTCTGGCGTTGACACAGATTAGACTATTTGATATTTCTTATAACGATTGTCCCCCAGAACTGGCAAAAGGAGCTGTTATTAGTAGCGGTAGTGCTGCTGCTAATTGCTTTATTGTTACTGGCAAGGCAGAAAATGGTAGTAAAAAAACAGTTTATGATGCAGATATTTATGGACGCATCTATGATGCCAATAATGATTCAGTAATGCAAAATCGCACCCGTCTTGGTTCGATTGCTGAGATACCACCAGGTGTTAGCGATTTTGAATTGAGAATTTCTGTGCCTGCTAATCAGCCTACTCCATTAAAGCTGAAGCAGTTCAAGGCAGCTGGGTTTAGCGCTCCAGTGCGTAAGTAATAAATTTTAAGTTACAAAATTTTAAGTTACATAAGTCTGGGCTAACCAGCCCAGACCTTAAATTCTTTAGCTAAACATCGAGCAAACAGCAAATTCTGTACTAGACAACGTAGGCCAAACGACTGATAAATCCGCCTAAAAATTGCAGCAGTAAAATAGCTAACATTGGTGAAAAATCTATACCGCCCAGTGGAGGAATGAATGAGCGAAAAACATTCAGATAAGGGTCAGTTATCTGACTCAAAGCGGCAAATGGTTGGTCATACCAGTTAATCGTTGGGAACCAGGTTAAAAGAACCCGAATTAGCAACAAAAAAGTATAAATCTGCGTAAAAGTAGCAAGAGTGGTAATCAGTAATTCCATAGATAACGTGGTTTCCTAGTAAGTTTCAAACGAAGTCTTATCTATTGATTTTAATTTAGTCCATACCATCGTGTTTGTGGAATTAGTACTTACCACACTTTCACTATGCTGGAACAAAGCTTAGGAATCCTTAGTGAAGGAGCGATCGCCAATCTGTGCTGAACCGCCATTCACATTTCCCAGCTGCTTTCGCACTTCATCAATTGTGGCATTTAGCTGGGCAATTTTATCTTCTAGCGATCGCCGAGCTGTTTCTATGCTGACGCTCTCAGCTTCGGAGGCTTTCATTTGACGCCGCTTTGCTGCTATTCTCTTAGCCTCGGCTTGACTATCTGTTTGTTCTGTCTCTTCCTCTGCTAGCAATTCCGGATCGCGTCGAGAAGCAATCAGCGCCCCGATAACACCACCAAATACGCTACCGACAAATGCCCCTGCTAAAAAACCACTGGCAAAACCATCTCGCTGACTCATATGTTTACCGCCTTGAACAATCTTGCAATTACAGTAGTTATGCCATGAATCTATCTTAGCTGCATACTAACTTAAGTCCCAAAGATGCGATCGCCTGCATCCCCCAATCCCGGTACAATATACCCCTGACCATTAAGTTTTTCATCAATGGTAGCGGTGTAAACTATTAAACCTGGATAGGTAGCACTCAGTTTTTGCAAAGCCGGCGGAGCCGCCACCACACAAATAATCCGCGTTAGGGTTGGATCGACACCCCGCTGTGTCAATTCTGCCATTGCCGTCATAATTGACCCTCCCGTTGCCAACATCGGATCGGTAATTAACACTCGTGTTTGGGGGTCAAATTTTTCTGGTAACTTGTTCAAATAACAATGAGGTTGCAGTGTCTCTTCATCTCGTGCCAATCCCAGATGATAAATTGATGCTAAAGGTAGTAAAGTCTGCGCTCCCTCTAGTAATCCCAGCCCAGCCCGGAGAATTGGTACTACTGCCACTGGTATTTGTGGATCGATCACAGTTGCTGGACACATATCCAAGGGACTCTGCACTGCTGTTTCTTGAGTAGGCAACCAGTCACGTGCAGCTTCATAAGTCAGCCATCTTCCCAACTCAGTCATAGCACTGCGGAATAAAACTGAAGGCGTGCCTGCATCACGGGCCACTGCCAGCCAGTGTTGTATCAGGGGATGAGGTGGTACGTAAACCCGCAATTGTAGCGTCATAGCCAGAAGTCAGCGCCTATTGTACATGAACTGAAGAACCATAATACTCTTTCCTGCATCCGACTGACTAGGAGAGGGGAGGTAGGGGGCAGGAGGCAGGAGGCAGGGGAAAAGGTTAAAGGTTAAAGGGAAAAGGAATAAATCTAATCTTTCCTCTTTTCCCCGGTTGGTGAGCTTGCCTGTCCTGAGCTTTGTCGTTGGCGAAGCCTCTCGTAGAGAAGGGTCGAACCATACCCCTTTCCCCATGCCTGATGCCCTCATCTCCTTGTCCTCTTCGATAACGGCTAAAATTGACGAGTTAATTTTATTGATAAATATTTTCATTAGGCGTTGACATCAATTCTCAATCAAGGCTATATTGTTATACAGTGTTCTCCTCTCTTTAAGGATCGGCAGACGGGATTAGCCAGCGGCAGCAGGCTTGTCCCTCTTTTTTGTGATTAGGCATCGGTGATGGGAAGATGGGGAAAGAGGAAAATAACAAATGCCCAATGCCCAATGACATAATGACCAAGGACTAATGACAAATGACAATTGATGCGATCGTTATTGGGTCTGGGATTGGTGGTTTAGTAACAGCGACTCAGCTAGCAGCAAAGGGAGCGAAAGTGCTGGTACTCGAACGTTATTCGATCCCAGGTGGTAGCGCTGGTTATTTTGAACGGCAAGGTTATCGATTTGACGTTGGAGCATCAATGATTTTTGGGCTGGGGCAAAAGGGTACTACCAATTTACTCACCCGCGCACTGTCGGCTGTAAATGTTAGCCAAGAAGCGATCGCAGATCCAGTGCAAATTCACTATCATCTACCCCAAGGTTTAGATCTGAAGGTTGACCGGGTTTATGAAAAATTTTTGCAAAATCTTACTGCTCATTTTCGCCACGAAGAACGGGGAATTCGTCGCTTTTATGACGAATGTCAAAAAGTATTCAACTGCCTCAATAACATTGATTTGCTGTCGCTGGAAGAACCTCGGTATTTACTGCGGGTATTTTTCCAGCATCCTTTGGCGTGTCTCGGTTTAGTTAAGTATCTGCCCCAAAATGCAGGGGACATAGCCAAACGCTACATCAAAGATCCCCAATTATTGAAATTTATCGATATGGAATGTTATTGCTGGTCGGTAGTTCCAGCAGACATGACGCCAATGATTAATGCTGGGATGGTCTTTTCTGATAGGCATTACGGCGGAGTCAACTATCCCAAAGGCGGAGTCGGCCAAATTGCCCAAAAACTGGTTGAGGGTCTAGAAAAAGCTGGGGGTGAGATTCAGTACCAAGCCAGAGTCACGAAAATTCTCACAGAACAGGGACGAGCGGTAGGCGTGCAGCTGGCTAACGGTAAAGTATATCGGGGTAAACGCATAGTCTCTAATGCTACACGCTGGGATACATTTCAACAATTACTACCAGCAGAGGAAATACCTCATAATGAGAAAAACTGGCAACAAAATTATCAAAAATCACCTAGCTTCTTGAGTTTACACATGGGGGTAAAACAGTCAGTTTTACCTGAAGGAACGGAGTGTCACCATATTTTGCTGGAAGATTGGGAAAAGATGATGGCGGTGGAGGGCACAATTTTTGTTTCGATTCCCACACTGCTTGACCCAGATTTAGCACCAAGTGGATATCATATCATTCATGCGTTTACGCCTCACTGGATTGATGATTGGCAAGGACTTTCTCAGACTGAATACGAAGCGAAGAAAGAAAAGGCGGCTTGGCGAATTATCGATCGCCTAGAGCAGATTTTTCCCGGCTTAGATGCCGGATTAGATTATTTGGAAGTAGGAACACCCCGCACCCATCGCCGCTTTTTGGGTCGTGAGGATGGCACCTATGGCCCAATTCCCCGACGCAAGTTGCGCGGGTTGTTGAAAATGCCCTTTAATCGCACCGCTATTCCCGGACTTTATTGTGTTGGGGATAGCACCTTTCCCGGCCAAGGATTGAACGCAGTAGCTTTTTCCGGTTTTGCCTGCGCTCACCGCATTGCCGTAGATTTAGGATTTTGAAGGAGGCAGGGGAGCAGGGGAGCAGGGGAGCAGGGGAGCAGGGGAGCAGGGGAGCAGGGGAGCAGGGGAGAGTTGTTGTACAAGTTCTTTCTCGTGTGCACCTCTGCTCCTCTGCCCCTCAGCCCCTCTGCACCTCAGCCCCTCAGCCCCTCTGCCCCTCCGCCTCTTCTGCCCCCTGCCTCTTCCCATGCCCAATTTAAAATTCAACAATCACCGGCACATGGTCGCTGGGTTGGGTTAATTTTCTCGGTGCAGCATCGATGATGCAACTTTTAGCGCGTTCATAAAGTATGGGTGTAAGATAATGATGATCGATCCGCCAACCTAAGTTGCGACGGAAGGCGGCGGCGCGATAATCCCACCAGCTATAATTTCCGCCTTCGCTAGTAAATTTACGAAACGCATCGGCAAATCCCAGTGTCAGAATATCCCGTAAGGCTTGGCGCTCTGTTTCTGTAGCCATAATATGATTTTCTGTACTCACTTGTTCGTGAATATCTTTTGCTTCTGGTGCAATGTTGAAGTCACCGCAGATACAAATATCCGGTTGTGACAGCAGGAGCAATCGCAAGTATTCACGTAGCACTGTGAGCCAGCGTAATTTATATTCGTATTTTTCGGTTCCTACCGCTGCGCCGTTGGGAACGTATAAGTTCACAATCCGAATACCGTCAATGACACCTGTAATTACTCGCTTTTGTTCGTCCCATTCCGGCGGTAAATCTTTCAAAATTGCCCTAAAGCCGCTACTTACGTCTAAGAGGGGTTGCCGGCTGATGAAAGCTACGCCGTTATAAGATTTTTGTCCTGATAGATAAAGCTGATAGCCCATTTCCTCAAAAGGCGATCGCGGAAACTCGGCATCTATAACTTTGGTTTCTTGCAAGCACAGAACATCAACGGGATTATGAGTTAACCAATCAGTAACCTGTTCGAGACGAATGCGAATTGAGTTGACGTTCCAAGTAGCGATTTTCATGAGTTGGCTATCAAAACTTTTGTAAATTACCAATTACAAATTATGTAATTTTTCTACAATTATTTAATATTTATAATTTACATCCTATTTGTTCATTGCGTTTAAACCAAGCTGTAATAATTTGATCCCGTGTAATAATTTAGTATTTGGAACTACAAAATATTCATTTTTGTAAGTTCTGCTACAAAATATTCTACTAGATTATGATCCCGAAGACAGATGCAAGCAGTAATTGATTAGTTATAGGTTATAAATGTGGCTCGAAGCTAACTTTTGCCGACAGTCTAGAGATTTGTTGGTAGAAAATTTGCGGTAGGGTAAACCGAATATTGTGCTTTTGGTAGCCTGTTAGGTTAATTTAAATTTCAAAAAAGTAAGTACAAATGCTTTGTTCTCATAAAATAATGACGTAGTTCATTATGTTGAGGACAAATTTACAGACTGAACCGAAACAACTTATGAAAATCGCTCAAGTTGCCCCCTTATGGGAAAGGGTTCCACCTCCTAGTGATGGAGGAATAGAACTGGTACTGAGTCGCTTGACTGATGAGCTTGTTCGTCGCGGTCATGAGGTAATTTTATTTGCCTCCGGCGATTCTCAAACTATGGCTCAATTAGAAACAGTTTATCCACGTGCATTACGCTTAGACCCAAATGTCAAAGAGTATATAGTGTACGAAATGCTGGAAGTGAGTCAAGTTTATCAACGTACTGCCGAGTTCTATATTATCCATTCTCATGTAGGAATTTCGGCATTATCTTTGGCGAATTTCATAACAACAACTTCTACAGTGCATACCCTACACAATAATTTTACAAAGGATAACCGTAACGCGTTTAGCTACCACCAAAACTAACCATACGACAGCATTAGTAATTCCCAACGTCAAATCGACCTTAACTATATTGCCACGGTTTATAACGGAATTGAGTTAACAGATTATCCATTTGTACCCCAACCGTCAGAGCCTCCATACTTGGCATTTTTAGGTCGTTTTTCGTCAGAGAAAAGGCCACAACATGCGATCGCCATTGCTAAACAAACCGGCTGGCGCTTAAAGATGGCTGGAAAAGTTGACTTAGAAGATTCTAAGTTTTTTGAACAAGAGATTGCCCCCCATATTGATGGTCAGCAAATTCAATATTTAGGCGAAATCAACCACGCCGAAAAAACTGAACTTCTGGGCAATGCTGTTATTACTCTTTTTTCCATCGCTTGGCAAGAACCTTTTGGCTTAGTAACGATCGAATCAATGGCAACTGGTACGCCAGTAATTGCCATGAATTTTGGCTCCGTACCTGAAGTGATTGCTCGCTCTAAAACAGGTTTTCTCTGCCAAAACTATAGAGAAATGGCGGCAATGATTCCACTAGCTTTGGAACTCCATCGTCAAACCTGTTGAAAATATGTAGAAAACAATTTTAGTGTTAGCCAAATGGTTAACGAATATGAAGCTGTTTACAGACAAATTATTAGCTGTTTACAGACAAATTATTAAAGACCGCATAGAATCGAATGGCTGCATTCACGCTGGGAACATCCGCTTTTAATCAACTGATTTTTTTGCTTAGCTTAAACAACAACTTTTATTTAAGGAGGACATTGGTATGAGTACGAGAGCCAACACTTGCCCATGCTGCGGTGGTTCCCTCCTCCGTCATATCCGTCACGGCGAACTATATTGGTTTTGCCTGTCGTGCCGACAAGAAGTACCGCTGTTAACTGTTACTCGTTTGCCGAATGCGGAAAGCCGAAATACCGGAGTCCTTCCTCAAACAGCTGCGAATTCTTAATTTTTCAGCATTTTAGTTTGATAAAAACCTACTAAAAAATCAAAACCAAATTTGAGTTTAGACCTATCAAATAGGTGCAACTGGTAAAATCAGGTGGATCTAATTGATAGGTTTAAAATTTTGTTAGCAGCGTTACTTTATGGGCAAGAAAATTTACGCCTAGAAGAAGTTCCCGATCCCACTCCCGCGGCTGGCGAAGTTGTCATCCAAGTGGGAACAGCAACAACTTGTGGTACCGATCTCAAAGTCTGGCGGCGTGGCGGTCATGCCAAAATGTTGAAACCGCCAACGCTATTTGGGCATGAAGCTGCTGGGCAAATTGTCGCCTTGGGAGTAGGTGTTACGGGTTGGCAAGTAGGCGATCGCGTTGTCGCTAATAATTCTGCCCCGTGCATGGAGTGTTTTTTTTGTCAACGCCAGGAATATTCATTGTGTCCAAATTTAACCTGGAATAACGGGACTTTTGCCCAATATTTGAAAATTCCCGCACCGATAGTACAGCATAATTTATTGCAGATTCCTGATGATTTACCTTGGGAATTAGCAGCTATGACCGAACCCCTAGCTTGTGTGTTACATGGTGTAGCGCGTTCTCACATTCAGCCCAAAGATAGAGTAGTCGTTTTGGGAGATGGGGCGATCGGGTTAATGTTCGTAGCAGCTTTAGCGGATACTGCTGAGGTGTTGCTGTGGGGAGGTAATGACCAGAGATTAGAAATTGGTAAGAAATTGGGTGCAGCCCAGACCTTTAATTATCATCAAATTCCAGATATTCCGAGTGTAGTGAAAGAACTTACCCAAGGATGGGGTGCAGATGTAGTCATTGAAGCCACAGGCGTGCCTAGTGTTTGGGAAGCTGCGATCGCCTGCGCCCGTCCTGGTGCAACAGTAAACTTATTCGGTGGCTGTCCGCGGGATACCAGCATAACTGTAAATACAGAACAGCTACACTATAGCGAACTAACCCTAAAAGGCGTGTTTCATAATACACCAAAGTATGTGCGATCGGCTTTATCACTAATAGCTAGTCGGAAAATTCCCTTTGAATTACTTATTAGCGAACAACGGCCATTAAAAGATTTAGAACAAGTATTTTATGACATGAAAGCGCGTCGAGTAATTAAAGTAGCGATGATTCCTTAGAATTTTGGCAGCCAATTCACAGGCCACACTAGAATTATTAAATATAGCACTACAGACTTAGGCTAAAGCACTATGGCTCCTCAAGTCATTACACCAGTATTGATGATTGAACCATCATCATGGTTACGCTCTGGCATTACTATCGAGAAAGTAGATAATGTTAACCTTGCCAAGTTCACAGATGAGTTACACGCTCGTCTAGAAGAATTGCTGGAGAAACGAAAAGCTGGATTGCTGACTCCTGAAGAAGAAGCCGAATATACTGGAATTGCTGAACTGGAGCGCATCCTGACTTTTGTTAACGCTAAACTCATTGCTAGTTGTGGGTGTTAAAGATAGCACTCGCTAGTTTGTGCGCGAAAGAGCTAAATATCTCTGTGAATATTGCCACTCTCCAGAACGCTCCAGTTGAGATCGCTTCACAATCGATCATCTTGTTCCACAATCGTTAGGTGGCTCAGATGAAGATAGCAACTTAGCTCTAGCTTGTCGTCGCTGTAATGAACGTCGTTATAACTTCACAACTGGCATCGATCCTCAAACTCAGCAAGAAGTTGCCCTATTCAATCCTCGTCAGCAATCCTGGGTAGACCACTTTATCTGGACAGCTGATGGACTAAAGATCGTTGGCAAAAGTGCTACAGGTAGAGCAACTTGTCATCGACTAGATATCAATGATGAATTTCACAACCAAGGATTCATGCAAGAATCTAGGCAGTTATGGATACAAGGAGGCTGGCACCCGCCTGTAGACGATCCTCGTCTTTGACACTTGAACTAGCAATTTTAGGCTGCTGAAAACCTATCCACGCTGCCAAATCTTGATGCTTCTATCATGACTGCTACTAGCTAAAAATTTTCCATCTGCACTGAAGGCAACAGACATAATATAGGACTCATGACCAGATAGAGTACACATTTCTCTCTTGGTTTCCATAAATGTACTCCTATATTTTCTGGAATTAAAGGAGCAAATTTTTCTCGTTTAACCAATCATTGCGAGTCAGCAAGCTCATTCATAGTGTTCCCAGTCATAATAGGATATTTAACAACTACTTATAAACTACATTTTTTCAGGATTTGTAAACAGAGATTTTAAGTTACGTCTGCCACTGACAACTCTGACAATTTCAATTCCATCACGAGTAATTATGTAAAAAATAATATATCCATCTAGTGGAAGTCCTCTTAGGTTGGGACGCAAATCCTCGTATTGTCGTCCCATATTGGGAAAGCTAACAAGTTGTTGACATTTTTGATTAAACGCATACAAAAGTCGCTCACCAGCCTCAACATTTTCTACTGCGAAATAATCTGCGATCGCTTGTAAATCACGAGAAGCAGGAAGTGAAATAATGTACCGATTCATTCCTAAGCCTCTTTTGCTTGCTTCAACTGTATTAAAAGCTGATTTACAAAAGTTTCACCATCAATTCCTTCTCCCTTTTCAAGTGATGCTATTCCTTCATCAATCTTGGTGCGGGTTTCTTCGAGCCATACTTCGTGAGAAAAAGTCTCTTGTGCTAAAAGGTGTAATGCAGTTTGAATTACTTCATCAACACTGTTAAATTTACCTGTTGCTAGCAAAACTTGAATTATTTGTTCTTGCTCTGGGCTAAACGTAATGCTCATAAGGATTCCATTTCTTAGCTTTTTCTATGATAGAGCGTTGATAAGTAAAATCTCTGATATTTTAAGTTGGGTTGACGCTTGAAATAATCTTGATGAAAAACGGGAAAACTATGGTTAATCCCTGATGGGGAAATTTCCATATAAATCCTGAATAGAAAAATGCTCAAAAAATCTCTGCTTAAAGTTTTAATTTTGCCTTTTTCTCTAGTGCCTTGGCTATGTGCGGGAACGCTTTTTGATGCCAAAGTTAATGCTTTACCAGGACAAAGTACAGAAGAAGTAGGCACTTGGATTAAAGCACATCCCACACTCCGCCCCAGGAATGGAGAGCAATTGTATGTCCAAAAGACTGACACAGCTGCTCAAAGATTCACTTTTCAAGCGTCGGTATTGCCTCCCGGTAGAGTGGAGTTTTCCAAAGACCGTGGCACAATTCGGAGCGAGCGCATTGCTATGTATGATGCCATTAATGGCATGACATTCGATCGCCTCCAAGAATCCTTGCGAGTAATTTATGGCTTGGAGATTTATCAAGACTACGATCGCGCCGAAGTTGTGTATCAATATCCCAGCCAAAAGACTGTTAACTCAGCGCGTCTTGCCAAAACTCCGATTAGAGAGGCTTTAAAAGGAGAATTACGAGTAGGCTCACGGTATGTGTATTGGGTGGAAATTGCCCAACCCAAAACAGGCAAAGCTTTTACCGGGCAAATGACGATTTTGCTCAAAACAGACTTAGACAAGTTAGAAAAGGAATTGCAAATTCGATAATGGGCAAACACGGTATGGGGAAAGGGGTATGGTTCGACAAGCTCACCAACCGGGGAAAAGGGGAAAGATTAAATTTATTCCTTTTCCCTTTTCCCTTTAACCTTTTCCCCTCCCTCAAGAGCCTTCCCATTCCCCATTTATCTACAACTTCTCCAAGCCGACAGAAGCGAAGGTTTGCCATGTGCCCGAAAAAATACTTTCAGATCCTAAGGAAATTCGTAACAAATCTTCCTTGAGTAGTGGCGGCCAATCAATGCCAGCTTTACGCCCTGCGGCAAATAGCTGTTGCGTTTTGATGCTTAACTGATAAAGTGCCAAAACCAGTTCTCGGTCTAAGGTAGGGGCGTCTTTGAGGGCTTCAAACACCACTTTCAATGCCAACAAAATTGAGGTGATTTGACCAGGTACTGGGGGTTTCCCATATTTCATACGCTCTAACAGCGCATCTGGGTAATCCTTAGTTGGGATTGTCTGATCTATCAGGAGTTTCCGAGCTGTTTCGTAATTCATGTAACAAGCTTACTCTACATTTTGATTGGGCAGTAATACTTAATTAAAATGTTATAAAACTGGCTGAGGTTATTTATAGCAATCTCATTTGGTTTGTGAAAAGATAGACGTGGGAAAAATGATGACAAATTTGCGATGCTCCGGATTGACTAGATAGACTGAGTATAATAGCTTTGAAAAATACACCTTTTTGGAAATCACAAGCAAAATGATATCACCGAATTTACTAGAAATTGAACGCTCCATCCGTGCCTTGTCTGTGGAAGAACAACTTTGGCTACTGGAAAGTATTGCTCGCGAAATTAGAGAAAGGGAGTATACAAAAGATAAATTTGCTGATGTCAAGCCTCCCCAAGAAGAATTAATTGAAATAGCTAGCGAACCAGTTATTCAAACAAAATTCTCTTTGATTAATGATGAGTTTGCCAGTTCGGAAATACTCTAAAATATCTGAGAGTAAAAATTATAAATTTGCCAGAATTAAAAATCTAAATATAGAAATTCTTGGTAAGCGATCGCTATAAAGACTCAGAGCGATCGCTGTATTTTCTGTTATTTATGTGACGCGATCGCATAATTGTTTCAAAACATAACTCGTTATTGAGGATATACAGCAGATTTCAACAAGCGTGAAGTAGAATATCTAGGTCTGAAAGCTACCTGTGAAGGCTATTCTAATTCTGACTTCACCAATTTTGCTGTATTAGATTTTCATCGTTTTATTCTCAACAAAGATGCTGTTTTCGATGGAAACTTGCCATCGCCTAGTTTGAATAGGTAGGCGATCGTCAAACCACATCATCTATACACTTAATTGGGAAATTTTACTAAATATTTAATATTTTGTTATGAATTCGTTTTGTTTGAGATTAGTATAGTATCCAATAAATAAGTACTATAGATAACTTGCTCTTTTCATCTTTTAAATTGATTTTTTTGTAGATGACTTTACTATCAAACCATATTATGGTATTTAAGTGGGGTAAATACGTCCCTATAATGTTGCTAATTTAGAGGTCAATAGGGACGATCTCGCAAAAACAAATTTTCTAACGTCCTTATTAAATTGTTTGAAGTTATGTAGCCTTTTGACTACGGCCTATCAAGCACTGCGGTAAACTATGCGTTGATTATGATTCTTTCGCAGAGAAGAACACTCGAAAGGAGCCGTTTTTTCAATGTCTCATACCGTAAAAATCTACGATACCTGCATTGGTTGTACTCAATGCGTCCGCGCTTGCCCCACTGACGTACTGGAGATGGTTCCTTGGGATGGCTGCAAAGCTGCTCAAATTGCCTCTTCACCTCGTACAGAAGACTGTGTAGGCTGTAAGCGTTGCGAAACTGCTTGCCCCACCGACTTTTTGAGCATTCGGGTTTACCTGGGTGCTGAAACAACTCGCAGTATGGGTCTAGCTTACTAAAAAGCTCCTACCGAGTCACTCAACTTCCGATCGCCCGTTAGCCTTTGGCATTTCCAAAGGATAACTGGCGCTCGGAGTTCTAACAGAGTGCTTAGTGCTGAGATACAAACAAGTAAATTACCAAAATAATTTCTTGATTGTTCCCTCAGGACTCGGAACTGAGCACTCAAGACCTTTTTCATACTGAATTCTGACTCCTGAATTCTGAACTCCTGACTCCTGACTCCTGAATTCTTTTTTGTTAAATCCTATAAGCCGCCTTTGTACCTTCGAGTCAAAAGCCCAAAATCCATAACAATACCTAGTGGCAAAGGGAGCAAATAGCCCCCTTTTTTCTTTGCAAAACACCCAGTTTGTGGTAACAACTATACTGGATTTAATCATCCTGAAAAAAAGTGGTGTGAGCAATGTGCGGAATTGTTGGATATATAGGCACTCAAGCTGCAACAGACATTTTACTGGCTGGGCTGGAAAAACTAGAGTACAGGGGCTATGATTCCGCTGGAATCGCCACTGTTTGGGAAGGTGAAGTTCATTGCGTGCGAGCAAAGGGCAAGCTGCATAACCTACGTTCTAAACTCGAACAAATGGAAACCCCTGCCCAAATTGGTATTGGTCATACTCGTTGGGCGACTCATGGTAAACCAGAAGAATACAACGCCCATCCCCACATGGATACCGCAATGCGAGTGGCGGTGGTACAAAATGGCATTATTGAAAATTACCGCGAGTTACGGGAAGAACTCAAAGCAAAAGGACACGTTTTTCGTTCCGAAACCGATACCGAAGTTATCCCCCACCTCATCGCCGAAATTTTAAAGAATTTTCCCCCTTCACCTTCTTCATCTTCTTTCCTAGAAGCAGTTCGCCAAGCTGTTACCCGCTTAGAAGGGGCATTTGCACTTGCGGTGGTTTCTGCTGATTATCCTGATGAATTGATTGTTGTTCGCCAACAAGCACCCTTGGTGATTGGTTTTGGTCAAGGAGAGTTCTTTTGTGCTTCCGACACGCCAGCGATCGTTTCCTACACCCGTGCGGTGCTACCTTTGGAAAATGGCGAAATTGCCCGCCTGACACCATTGGGCGTTGAGATTTACAATTTTGCTGGCGATAGGCTCAAAAAGCAACCCCGATTACTGAATTTGAATCCCACGATGGTAGAAAAACAGGGATTCAAACACTTCATGCTCAAGGAAATTCACGAGCAACCAGGGGTCGTCAGAGCTAGTTTAGAAGCTTATTTTAATAATGTAGAAGAAAATGTGCGATCGCCAATCAATCTAGGGTTACCTGAAGATTTATATACAGATTTAGAACAAATTCACATCGTTGCTTGTGGCACAAGTTGGCACGCAGCATTAATTGGCAAATATTTAATCGAACAATTAGCAGGAATTTCTACTCAAGTACATTACGCTTCTGAGTATCGTTATGCACCATCACCATTGACATCAAATACTTTGATTATTGGCGTTACTCAATCAGGCGAAACCGCTGATACTCTGGCAGCTTTGGCAATGGAAAAAGAACGTCGCCAGGGTAAAGAAGCTAAATATGAAGCACGACTTTTAGGTATTACTAATCGTCCAGAAAGTAGCCTTGGCCATTTAGTACCAAATATTATTAGCACCTTAGCAGGTATTGAAATTGGTGTAGCGGCGACAAAAACTTTTACTGCCCAACTAATGGCGTTTTATGCATTGGCATTAGATTTAGCAGCTCATCGTCAGACAGTTGACAAAGAAACTTTAGAGAAAATTATTAATAGCTTGCGAGAAATTCCTAAAGAGATTGAGTCAACATTAGAAACTCAGGAACATTTAAGCGAACAGCTAGCCCACGAATTTGCTGAAACCCAAGATTTCATTTTTGTAGGCAGAGGAATTAACTTTCCAATTGCTTTAGAAGGGGCGTTAAAATTAAAAGAAATCAGCTACATTCACGCTGAAGGATATCCAGCTGGCGAGATGAAACACGGCCCCATCGCTTTGTTAGATGCGAAAGTTCCAGTAGTGGCGATCGCAGTTCCTGGTAGTGTGTATGAAAAGGTTATTTCCAACTCTCAAGAAGCCAAAGCTAGAGATTCTCGCTTAATTGGCGTGACTCCCGTTAAAGATGGCGAAGCTGGCGAAATCTTTAACGATTTACTCCCTGTTTCTTATGTGGAAGAATTACTTTCTCCCCTCCTCACAGTTGTACCTTTGCAACTATTGGCTTATCACATTGCTGCCCGTCGCGGTTTAGATGTTGACCAGCCAAGAAACCTAGCGAAATCAGTAACTGTTGAGTGAGAAAGCACCATTAACAATTCACAATTGTACAACAATAAAATTGTCGTATAATACATAAAACAATTATACAACTTATCCTGTAGGTGAATATGCAAGCATCTACAGGAATTTTTATGAAATCAACACTAATGTAACACCAATAATATAGGAATCATATTTGATTTTTGATTCTTGAAAATTGCGATCGCTTACAAAGGTCAAACAATGCACTTGTAAGAACAGGCAATCGTTTCAGTGATATTTGCTGCTCCCTGAGCGAAGTCGAAGGGAGCGTTCTTTTGGCTCAGGGAAGACTCTTTATAACGAGAAAGCGATCGCATAAATTAGCTTGTGGCTTATATCTACATTACTGGTATTTGCCGATCTAAGATTTGCTGCTGTTCAACTTTAAAAAAGATGAAAATTCAAAGTGAGTGTTCCCTGAGCGAAGTCGAAGGGAGCAGATCGGATTTTTCTGTTTCCCTTTCCTGTAGCAACTTCCGCCTTCGCGTTTGGGTGTTTCGCGTATGCTCTTTTTTTAGCTTTTGTAGTTGACTCAAAAAAGGGCTGACATAGCAATAACAAAAGCAAGGCTGTTGTGACCTTGCTTTTGTTTTAGCTCACTCCACTACATCAATCCGACAAGAGATTAACGAGACCTATTACTACCTGAACTTTCAGCAGATTTGGCTTCTTGAAGTAACTGCGGTAGATGTTGCTCAATCTTTTGAGCTGTCTGTTCTTCCTGCTGCAAGTTTTGTTGTAGCAGTCGCACAACTTCGTTTTGCCCTATCTCCTGAGCACCTTTAATCAAGCCGCGATAGGTAGCAATTTCCAATTGTTCTACCTTAGCCTGCGCTCCTGCTACTCCTAGTTCCACAATTTTCGGATTATCAGCAGCTAGTAGTGTTAACTTTTGGGCATCGCTAATTAGACCAGCCGCAGCGTCACAAGTCACCCGCTGTGGTTGCTGTCCCAAGTTACTGAATACTTGCTCCAAATTTCTGATTTGCTGCTCGGTTTCCCGAATATGGGTTTCGAGCAAGGACTTTAATTGCTTATGTTGACTATACTGCCACATTAGCTGCTGAGCTTCCAAAAAGCGATGTTCAGCATCGTATATTCCACCAAGTTCGTAGATGAACTTATCGCGCAAGTTTGTGATTTTTTTAGTGCCTGGACGTTCGCTAAGTTGAACCATGATGATTCTCCTAAAGGTTAACAGTCTATTTCACAGTCACACCCCTAACCTACGTCCCTTATCAAGTCTTCTCTTCATACCTCAGACACAGCTAAGTGTTAAATCTAACTGCTAAATTCCATACACAATCTCGCGAGAATTAATATTTATTTATTTTTGACTCATAATTTAGCCATTTTGTAAAGTCGCCAAACTCCTACTTTATGGTGGCGACAGCCTGATGAAGGGATCGGGTAAATTAAGATAAGTAAAGAAAACGTTTTGAATCAAATGACAAATTTAAGCTTAAAAGAAATTTCTACTCAGTTAGAAAGTCCTGATTTGCGCGATCGCATGGTAGCCCTTGCTAATCTGCGTCACGTTTCCCCTGAGGAGGCAGTACCTTTAATTAAAAAAGTACTAGATGACGAATCTTTGCAACTGCGATCGATGGCGATCTTTGCCCTTGGAGTCAAGCCTACGCCAGAATGTTATTCAATTTTGGTCAGAATTCTCGAAAACGATCCAGATTATGGTATGCGTGCTGATGCCGCTGGTGCTTTAGGATATTTAGGTGATGTCAGAGCTTTTGAAGCACTCTCACGGGCATTTTATGAAGATACTGATTGGTTAGTACGCTTTAGCGCAGCCGTATCGCTAGGTAATCTTAAAGATCCGCGTGCCCGTCAACTTCTGTTACAAGCCCTCGATAGCAAAGAAAAAGTATTGCAAGAGGCTGCAATATCCGCGCTTGGAGAAATTAAAGCCGTTGAGTCTGTTGATAGTATCCTGCGGTTTGCTCAATCAGATGATTGGTTTATTAGGCAACGTTTGGCTGAAGCTTTAGGCAATCTTCCAACTCCCAAGAGCGTCTCAGCGTTGAAATATTTGGAAAAAGACAATCATTACAACGTTGCTGAGGCAGCAAGAATTAGCCTCAAGAGGCTTGAGGAAATAGGTAATCAAGCTTAATATTAAAGGCTGCTGGTACCTTTTAATAATAATTAAGTGGGAATTTTTGCATTTTGATGCAGGGTAATTTCATTCATGAATATTGAAGAGTTTTTTGAGTTAAGTGCTGGTAAATGGTTTTCTCATCGTACTATTCATCATTTAGCGTTGAATCAATCTGAACATGGCAAGTCAGAGACCATTATCGAGGCACTACCAGCAGATCATCCAGAAGTAAGCAAATTGTGTCAACAGTACGCAATTAATCCTAGTTCCGCCTCCTGTGGTCTCAAAGTCACTTGGAACGGCACAATGGAACGGGAGCAAGTAAAACATAGTGGTTCTACCGTCTTAGTTTCAGTACCCGATACCGATAATCCGGCCCAAGGCAAGTTACTCAGGCAGATAGTTGATGCCCAAAAAACTCCAGTTCCCGGACGCTATCAGATAGATAGTGATGGTGCTTTGACTCTAACTACAGAAGATGAAACCATGCATTCTGAGGAGCGTCTGTGGTTTGCTAGCCCCAATTTGCGAATGCGGGTGAATGTCTTAAAGCGTTCTGGTGGATTTAGTATCACTTCCTTCACTTCTGAGATTCGCTTGGGTGGCTTTCCACCTGCGGCGAAGACTTCTGAGGCGGCTAGCTCAGTATCAAGTTAGTTTTAATACAAAACACTCCCCCTGCTATTTATGGGGGATTAAATTTAAATATTCTTACCATATTTTGCGAGAGTCAGCAATGAGTGAGAACAATTTTCTAGATGCAGAGTCTCAACGTTTAGCCGAAGACGCCCGCAGAGATGAGAACTGGAAACGTTGGGGGCCCTATCTAGCCGAACGGCAGTGGGCTACAGTGCGTGAAGATTACTCACCAGACGGCTCTACTTGGGATTACTTTCCTCACGACCATGCTCGTAGCCGTGCCTACCGCTGGGGTGAAGATGGTTTGTTGGGAATTTGCGATCGCCAAGGTCGTCTTTGTTTTGCACTTGCTTTGTGGAACGAACGCGATCGCATTCTCAAAGAACGGCTATTTGGACTTACCAACACTCAAGGCAATCATGGCGAAGATGTCAAAGAGTGTTATTTCTACTTAGACTCTACACCTACTTATTCTTACTGTAAAGCTTTATATAAATACCCCCAAGCTGAGTTTCCTTATGCTCGACTTGTGGAAGAAAATCAGCGTCGCACTGCCGAAGAAGGCGAATACGAACTGCTCGATACAGGTATATTTGATGATAATTGTTACTTCGATGTCTTCGTTGAGTACGCTAAGGCATCCCCTAACGATATCCTAATTCGCATTACCATCGAGAATCGCAGTTCAAATCCTGCACTGCTGCATGTTTTACCAACAGTTTGGTATAAAAATACTTGGTCTTGGTCGCGCACCGGAGAAGGTTATTGGCCCAAACCACAAATTAAAGTAGATAACCCAACACAACTAATTGCCGACCATGTTTCGCTAGGTCGTTTTTATTTAGCTGCCGAACCCTTACCGGGACAAGAAAGCGTTAATTTTCTATTTACTGATAATGAAACAAATTTTGAGCAGGTGTTTGGCGTTCCTAATACTAATCTTTATGTTAAAGATGGATTTCATAATTATGTAATTGAGCAAAAAACAGAGGCGATTAATCCTGACAATGTTGGCACTAAAGCAGCTGCCCATTATCGCTTAGAAATTCCTGCTCAAGGAAGCTTAACGCTAAAACTACGATTATTTGCTGAAGGTGAAGCTCCTCAACAGCCTTTTGGACAAGACTTCGAGCGCATTTTCTCTAAACGCATCCAAGAAACTGAGGAATTTTATGCCGATCTACCAAACAACATTTCACCCGAAGAACGGCGTATTCTGATTCAAGCCTGCGCGGGATTGCTGTGGTCAAAACAGTTTTACCATTACAGCGTTGCCGATTGGTTAGCAGGTGACGGAAACTATCCTACTAGCGATCGCCACGGACTTAACCACGATTGGGCACAGCATTTGTACAATCGGGATATCATTTCTGTGCCAGATAAGTGGGAGTATCCCTGGTATGCCACTTGGGATCTAGCGTTTCATATGATTCCAATGGCGAAAATCGATCCCGACTATGCAAAACAGCAACTAATCCTGTTCTTGCGTGAATGGTACATGCATCCAAATGGGGCGCTTCCTGCTTACGAGTTGGGATTCTCAGATACAAATCCCCCCGTTCATGCTTGGGCGTGCTGGCGTGTGTATAAGCTCACAGCTCCCAAGGGCAAACGCGATCGGCTTTTTCTCGCTCGCGTGTTTCAGAAATTACTGCTCAACTTTACTTGGTGGGTAAACCGCCAAGACGCCGAGGGCAAAAATATCTTTGCTGGTGGTTTTCTTGGTTTGGATAATATTGGAGTTTTCGATCGCTCTCAATCTTTACCCAGTGGGCAACAATTAGAACAAGCGGATGCAACTGGCTGGATGGCATTTTACTGCGGCACGATGTTGTCGATGGCATTAGAATTGGCATCTGAAGATCCAGCTTACGAAGACATCGCTTCTAAATTTTTTGAACATTTTATGGCCATCTCCAGTGCAATCAACACCTTCGGTGGCACTGGTTTGTGGGATGAGCAAGATGGCTTCTACTACGATCGATTGCGCTGCGAAAAAAAATCAGTTCCCTTGCGGGTACGTTCGCTGGTGGGATTGTTGCCTTTACTGGCTGTGGAAATTTTAGAACAGCCGATGATTGAGCGCTTACGTGGTTTTTCTAAACGAATGCGTTGGTTTCTAGAAAACCGTCCCGAATTGTCGAAACAAATTTCTTGTTTGTGCGAAGATCCCCAACACAAGCGTCGCTTGCTAGCAATTCCAACTCGCGAACGTTTAGAACGAATCCTTGATTATTTACTCGATGAAAACGAGTTCCTTTCTCCCTACGGCATTCGCTCGCTCTCCAAGATTCATCGAGAGCAACCATATTCTTTCAAGGTTGACGAGGCGGAATACCGAGTAGAATATCAACCCGCAGAATCCAATAGCGGATTGTTTGGTGGAAACTCCAATTGGCGCGGCCCGATTTGGTTTCCCCTCAATTATTTACTGATTGAAGCATTAGAGCGTTATTACCACTTCTATGGCGATACTTTGCAAGTGGAGTGTCCTAGAGGATCTGGATGCATGATGAACTTGGCGCAGGTTGCCAAAGAATTGAGTCGCCGTCTCAATAGCCTTTTTTGCCCCGATGAATCTGGTGTTTGTCCGTGGCATGGAGACGAGGTGCGTTTTGCCACAGACCCCCATTGGCAGCATCTCAATTTGTTTCACGAATATTTTGACGGCGATACTGGCCGGGGGTTGGGAGCAAGTCACCAAACTGGTTGGACTGCGCTCATCGCTCGTTTAAACATAGGCAATCGCATTAACATTCCGATTTCTGGCAGTCGTTAATGTGTGTTTGATTAAATTTGCAAAAAGTTGGCGATCGCCTGTGGTAATGGTAAAACAATAACAATCAACAAAGCCATCGATAATAATCCCCAAATGTCACGTTTATTATCCAATTCAGTGACATCATTCAGCGCAGGTTCATCAACCAATGGCATAAACAGTAAGATAATTGCCCACAACAAAAATTCTTCTCGAACTAAAGAGAGTAATAGTAACAAAACGCGAGCAATTTGACCAATTACAATTGCGGTTCTTTGTCCAAACATTGCATGGATAATGTGACCTCCATCTAATTGTCCCACAGGCATTAAATTTAAAGCGGTGACAACTAATCCTAAGAAACCGGCCACTGCCACTGGATGCAAGTCAAGAGCCGATTTTGCTGTTAATTGACTTCCCAAAGCTAACTTTGAGAGTATTGCTAATAAAATAGAATACTTGGGATTGAGGGCATCGGGATTCAAAAGTCGGGTTTTTTCAGTCAGAGCAACCACATCAGAATGAGCCAATCCCCAAATTAAAATCGGCAACGTGACGACAAAGCCCGCGAAGGGGCCAGCAATACTAATATCAAATAAAGCTTTGCGGTTAGGAATCGGACTACGCATTTGAATGAATGCACCAAAGGTTCCTAAGAAGAAAGGCACGGGAATAAAGTAAGGCAACGTCGAGCGAATATTGTAGAATCTAGCTGTTAAATAATGTCCCAGTTCATGAGTGCCCAAAATCGCCATTAGTCCTAAAGCATAGGGCAAACCTTTGAGTAAAACATCAAGGCTAAATAGAGTTTTTAGTAAAGATCCTATATCAGATGTTTGCGGGAGAGAAACGCCAGCAATATCCACTCCTACCAAAGTAGTAGTTACCAAAGTAGCGAGAAGCAGTAAAAGCGCTAATCCTGGTCGAGTTAACTGTTGTTGGTCGCTTTGTGGTGTATCTGTTTGTTTAGCAGCTTGAGTGTTAGGAACCAGTACAAAGAAAGGTTTGCCATTGAAACCTTCTTGAAAGATTAGTAGAAAGCGATCGCCAAATTGTGCTTCAATATTAGCCTTAATTTGTTGGTAAGCATTGCTAGCTTTAGTTCGCAACTGACCGCGACAAATTACCGCTTGCGGTCGATACTCAATATTTTGGACGTAATATACAGACCAAGGAAAACAATTTCGCAGTTGAGTTTCTTCTCTTGGTTCGATTGGACGCACTGTTGTTTCTGCGGTAGGCTGTGTAATTGGCTGTGATTCTGAGGCTGGGGCTGGGGCTTCATCGGTCTGTGTATTTGGTGGTACTCGACGCCCCCATTGAAATAATATCCAGTAAAACACTATGCAGATAAATAAAGACCACATGAACAACGCTACTGGCGGAGGTTGTTTCGCCCCATACATCAGCATCCATCCAATCAACAGCAATGCTGGTGTCATTAAAACCAACCACAACAACCATACTGGCGTCCGGGTGATCTGAGCGACGCTGTGCTGCACCATTAGATAAGTAGCTAACCCCAGTAGGAGGAGAAACAAAAACCAAAATTCCATATTATTTTCAGTAATTTTGACAAAACGCCCCACCAGTAGCTTTAGCAGCATCGCCTTAACTACAAGGTAGACCCAAACCCTAATTTTTTAACCAAGGGTTAACAGTGCTAGTTAACGCTTAAGTTTCAATCCTTGAGAATTTTTACACTGTAACCAGATTATCCACAACTCCTCAGTTTCGGTTCTTTACATTATGTTCCCTTCACCTCAACAGCCGAGTCGCACAACCAACCCACCACGAGTTGTATTCCCGAACGAAATTCCTAGCGAAGATTCTCTAAGAATGGACTTCGCACAAGAGAGCATTTTTGCTTTCCCACCCAATCGGGACACATTAGGGGGAACCTCTTATTTTATTGTAAGAAATGAAAGCAATATCCTCATAGACTGCCCTAGCCTAGACCAAACAAATCAAGATTTTTTAGCAACGCATGGGGGCGTGGATTGGTTATTTCTCACCCATCGAGGCGCTATTGGCAAGACCGCTGAATTTCAGCAAATTTTCGACTGCAAAGTCCTGATTCAAGAACAGGAAGCTTATTTATTACCAGGCTTAACCGTAACTACTTTTAGTCAAGAATTTATTATCGATCCAGAAATACAAGTGATTTGGACGCCAGGTCATTCTCCCGGTTCATCTTGCTTGTACTACAGTCAACTTGGAGGTATCCTGTTTTCCGGTCGTCATTTACTCCCTAACCAGCAAGGTCACCCAGTACCATTACGGACAGCGAAAACTTTTCACTGGCCGCGACAAATTAAAAGCCTTCGGTTGTTATTAGAACGTTTTACACCAGAAACTCTTGAGTACATTTGCCCCGGAGCTAATACAGGTTTCTTAAGAGGCAAGCGTGCCATAGATGGAGCTTACCAACACCTCGCCTCTTTGGATTTACAAGCTTTGCTGCGAATGCAGCCGCTACTTTAAAATTTATCGAGTACCAAAGGTTCGTTTGGGAATATTAAAGACTTTTCCCCCTTACCCCTTTCCCTTTCCCCATTCCCAATGCCCAATCCAAATTTTCCCATATCTGTTAACCAAGATGCTGTCTAGGGAATTCTAATCGTTAGACAACGAATTCTGGTAGAAATTTATGAGCGCAAAAGTTGTTGAAACTGTAAATATCGCTAGCTACGAGATTGTGGAACAACTTTATTCAGGTTCTCGCACTCAAGTATATCGGGCAGTACGAGAATGCGTAGGCGCAGCCCGCCGCAGGCATCGCCAGCCAGTTGTCATCAAGCTCTTAAAACGAGAATACCCAACTTTGGGGGAATTAGTACAGTTTCGCAACCAATATGCGATCGCCAAAAATCTAGATATTCCTGGCATTATCAAACCTTACAGCCTCGAACCCTATCATAATGGCTATGCCTTGGTAATGGAGGACTTTGGTGGTATTTCCCTACGCCAATTTACTTGTGCAAAACCACTAACATTACAAGAATTTCTACCCATTGCCCTGCAACTGTTAGATACTTTACACCAGTTGCACCAACAGCGCGTCATTCACAAGGACATTAAACCAGCCAATATCCTAATCCACCCTGATACCAAACAAGTCAAACTGATTGACTTCAGTATTGCCTCGCTCTTACCAAGAGAAACCCAGGAAATTCAGAGTATCAATGGACTCGAAGGGACGCTAGCGTATCTATCGCCAGAGCAAACTGGGCGGATGAACCGAGGCATTGACTACCGCAGCGACTTTTATTCATTAGGTGTGACATTTTTTGAGTTACTGAGCGGACAACTGCCTTTTACATCCGACGAGCCAATGGAATTAGTGCATTCCCATATCGCAAAACAGCCCAATTCCATCTGCGATCTCAACCCGGAAATGCCTTTAATGCTAGGAGAGATTATTTGCAAGCTGATGGCAAAGAACGCTGAAAACCGCTATCAGAGTGCGTTGGGGCTGAAATACGATCTGGAGAGATGTTACCAAGAATGGCAAGCAACAGGCAAACATACCTGGTTTGATTTGGGACAGCACGATATTAGCGATCGCTTTCTCATAAGAGAAAAACTCTATGGACGAGAGCAAGAAGTCAAAACCTTGCTAGAAGCATTTGGCAGAGTTGCCAATGGAGCAGCTGAGTTGATGTTGGTGGCTGGCTTCTCTGGTATTGGCAAAACTGCTGTGGTGAATGAAGTACATAAGCCGATTGTCCGCTGGAGTGGGTATTTCATCAAAGGTAAATACGACCAATTCGACCGCAACATTCCCCTGTCTGCCTTTGTCCGAGCTTTTTCCGATTTGATGACACAGTTGCTCGCTGAAAGCGACAGTCAACTACAACAGTGGCGAAATAAAATTCTCTCTGCCTTGGGTGAGAGCGGACAGGTAATAATTGATGTGATTCCGGAATTAGAACTGATTATTGGCAAGCAACCACCTGCGCCAGAACTATCAGGCGCTGCTGCACAAAACCGCTTCAATCTACTGTTTGTCAAGTTTATTCAAGTGTTTGCTACGAGGGAACATCCATTAGTAGTGTTCCTAGACGATTTGCAGTGGGCAGATTCAGCATCGCTGAATTTGCTGAAGCTGTTGATAGATGAAAACTCAAAGGGCTATCTGTTCGTTATTGGTGCATACCGCGATAACGAAGTATTTGCGGCTCATCCGTTAATGCTGACACTTGATGAAATTAAGAAGGTAGCGACGGTTAACACTCTAACGCTGACAGCCTTAAACCAAGCTGATGTCAACAATTTGATTGCAGACACCTTGAGTTGTGTAACAGAAGTTGCCTTGCCGTTGACTGAACTAGTTTATCAAAAAGCCAAAGGCAATGCGTTTTTTACAACTCAGTTTCTCAAGACATTACATGAGGACGGGCTAATTACCTTTGATTGGCATACGGGTTTCTGGCAATGTGATGTGGCACAAGTGCGATCGCTCGCCCTCACAGATGATGTCGTTGAGTTTATGGCAATTCAACTTTTAAAGTTGTCGCCCAAAACTCAGGAAGTTCTCAAACTAGCAGCCTGTATTGGGAGTCAATTTGATTTAAGTACATTGGCGATCGTTTATCAAAAGTCCCAGACACAAACCGCTAAGGATTTGTGGAAAGCATTGCAAGAAGGACTTATAATTCCCACAAATGAAGTTTACAAATTTTATCAACAAGAGTCATTAGTCAATAGTCATTTGTCATTCAAAGACGAACTCCAACAAATAACCAATGACCAAGGACAAATAACCAATGACCAAGGACAAATAACCAATGACCAAAGACAAATAACCAATGACCAAAGACAAATAACCAATGACCAAGGACAAAAGACAGTTTATAAATTTTTGCACGATCGCGTTCAACAAGCGGCGTATTCTCTGATTCCTGAGGAGCAAAAACAAGCAACGCACTTGAGAATTGGACAACTGCTGCTGAACAATACGCCAGCCACAAAACTAGATGAAAATTTGTTTGAGATTGTCAATCAACTCAACATTGGAAAATCCTTGATTATTGAGCGGCCGCCACAAATAAAAATCGCTGAACTCAATTTGCAAGCAGGACACAAAGCCAGAGCCGCCACATTGGAAAATCCTTGATTATTGAGCGGCCGCCACAAATAAAAATCGCTGAACTCAATTTGCAAGCAGGAACAGCTTATACAGCCGCTTATCAGTATTCAACTACAGGTATTGCTTTACTAAATTGTTCTCAATCTCAAGATGAGTATTGCTGGCAAACACACTACAACCTCACCCTAGAATTGCACGAACTAGCAGCAGAAACCGCATATCTTAGCGGTGATTTTGGTCAGATGGAGCAATGGATAGATATTGTTATGCAAGAGGCAAAAACTTCTGTTGACAAAATGAAAGTTTATGCTGTCAAAATCCAAGCTTATATGGCACAAGTTAAAAAGCTAGAAGCAGTCAAAATTGGATTAGAAGCTTTGCAACTTCTAGGAGTAACGATACCACAAGCACCCGAAGCGTCAGATATTCAACAAGCGATCGCTCAAGTTGTAAGCAATTTGCAGAGGAAGAATATCGAAGAATTGATTAACTTACCATTGATGACAGATATCGAGCATCTATGCGCTGCAAGGATGTTAGCCACTATTGGCCCTGCTACCTATCAAGCTGCACCGATACTATTTCCATTGGTGATATCTGAACTGGTGAACTTATCAATAAACTATGGCAATTCACCATTCTCAAGTTATGGTTACGCTTGTTACGGTATCCTTTTAAATGCAGTATTTCACAATATTAAATCAGCTTATCAAATTGGAAAAATAGCCTTAAATCTAGCAGAAAAATTCAATGTTCCAGACATCAAAGGCTCTACATTCTTTGTGGTGGGAGTTTGTATAAATCATGGTAAAGTTCATGTTAGAGAAACTTTACCAATTCTTTCGGATGCTTACCAAAGTGGTCTCGAAGGAGGCAATTTTGTATTTGCTACCCATGCTGTTATACATAAATACCAGCACGCGTATCTGATGGGACAAGAATTGACAATAGTTGCACAAGAAATGGCAACCATTAGTGATATCCTTGTCCGACTCAAGCAAGAAAATGCTTTAAGCTTTCATCAAATCTTTCAACAATCAGTCTTGAACTTGCTAAATTCCTCAGAACATCCATGCGTCTTACAGGGTGAAGTCTACAACGAGGAAATAGCTTTACCAAAGCTTCTGGATGCTCGCGATCGAACCGGGTTGCATCACTTTTATTTCAACAAACTTATTCTTTGCTACTTTTTTGAAGACTATCTACAAGCACGCAAAAATGCACTGCAAGCCGAACAGTATTTAGATGGAGTGCCGGGTCTTTTCGTTGTACCAGTATCTTATTTCTATGATTCCTTGACGCACTTGGCAATCTACCCATCCGTTGCAGATTTGCAACGAGAAAACCTCCTGAATCGAGTTACGAATAATCAGGAAAAAATGAAACAATGGGCGATCGATGCGCCGATGAATTTTCAACATAAATTTGATTTGGTAGCAGCAGAACAGTATCGCATTCTGGGTAACAAAGCCGATGCAATGGACTATTACGATCGCGCTATAACTCTAGCTAAAGAACACGGCTACACCCAAGAAGAAGCACTTGCCAACGAACTAGCCGCTAAGTTCTACCTGGATTGGGGTAAAGGGCGCATTGCTCAAGAATACATGACCGAAGCTTACTATGGTTATGCCCGTTGGGGTGCCAAAGCCAAAGTAGCCGACTTAGAAAAACGCTATCCCCAACTACTCGCCGCCATTCTCCAGCAAACCCGTTCTCCCTTCTCCACTTCTGAAACTATCTTCAACTTAGGGACTATCACCTCCACTAGTTCGGCCAGTTCTAGTAGTAGCAGCGTCTCTGTAGCTTTAGATTTAGCTGCCGTTCTCAAAGCTTTCCAAATCCTTTCTGGGGAAATCGAATTGGAAAAACTGCTCTCGACATTGCTAAACATTCTGATTGAAAATTCTGGAGCCGAGAAATGCGTGTTGCTGCTGTCGTATGGAGAACAGTTGATGGTGCAATCCGTCACTTATACTGATTTTTCCCCAGTACTGCTGAAGCCACAAATTCTTGAAGACAGCCAGGATGTGCCGATTAGTTTGATTAATACCGTCAAACGCAGCTTACAGCCTACGGTGATTATTGATGCTAGAGTACATGGACAATTAACTAATGATCCTTATATTCAGCGACAGCAGCCCAAGAGTATCTTGTGTAGCCCTATTTTGCATCAGGGTAAGTTGGTTGGTGTATTGTACCTGGAAAACAACCTAGTTACTGGAGCCTTTACCAGCGATCGCGTCGAATTGCTCAATTTACTCTGCGCCCAAGCTGCCATTTCCCTGGAAAATGCCCAACTTTATGGCAATTCTCAGAGCTATGCTCAAGAATTGGCACAATCTCTAGCAAAATTGCAAGCTAGTGAAACCCGCTTCCAAAATTTGGCAAATAATATTCCTGGTATGGTGTACCAATTCCGTCTGGCTGCGGATGGTTCAACTTCAACACCCTACGTTAGTTCTGGCTGTTTGGAGTTGTACGGGTTAGAGCCAGAATTGGTGATGGCGGGGACGCATAGCCTTTACGCCATGCATCATCCTGACGATAACCCAGCCATTACACAAGCAATGATTTACTCTGCCCAAACTTTGACACCTTTTGAACAAGAATGGCGAATTATCCTCCCTTCAGGAACGGTGAAATGGATTCAATCTGCCGCTCGTCCAGAGCGACAAGCCGATGGTGCAATTTTATGGGATGGGGTAGTAATTGATATTAGCGATCGCAAACAGGCCGAAACATCTCTAGCCAAAGAACGAGAATTTTTAAATGCCATCATTCACAATATTACTGATGGCATTGTTGTCTGCGATGCTACTGGTAAATTGACTTTATTTAATAAAGCAACTCGTGAATTTCATGGCTTATCAGTAGAATCCTTAGCACCAGAAGAATGGGCAGAAAATTTCGATCTCTATCAACCTGATGGTAAAACACCTTTATCAACTACAGAAATTCCTTTGTTTCGCGCCTTTCAAGGAGAAATTGTCGAAAATGTTGAAATGATAATTGCACCCAAGCATGGCTCGAAGAGAATTTTGTTAGCCAGCGGACAAGCAATAGTTGATGCTGCGGGTAACAAACTCGGAGCGGTAGCTGTGATGCGAGATATTAGCGAACGCAAACAATCAGAACTTGCTTTGCAGCAAAAATCGCACGATTTAGAACAAGCTCTAACTAATTTGCAAAACGCCCAATTACAAATTATTCAAAGTGAAAAGATGTCTGCTTTGGGTAATTTAGTTGCTGGTGTCGCTCACGAAATGAATAATCCCCTTGGTTTTATTTCTGCAAGTCTCAAACAAACTAAACCTACTATTGCGGATCTTGTTGAACATCTCAAACTATATCAAGAAAGTCTACCGAACAAAAGCGAAGAAATTCTCGAACATGCCCAAGAAATTGACTTGGACTATACCTTAGAAGACTTACCCAAAGTAATTGATTCTATGACACTGGCCTGTGACAGACTCAAAAATATTAGCACCAGCCTCCGCACCTTCTCCCGTGCCGATCGAGATTACAAAGTTCCGTTTAATATCCACCAAGGCATTGACAGCACGATTTTAATTTTGAAACATCGTCTCAAAGCAAATGAACAACGTCCTGCCATTGAAGTATTAACTGAATATAGTAATCTTCCACAAATCGAATGTTTTCCCGGTCAGCTAAATCAAGTATTTATGAATCTTTTAGCCAATGCTATTGATGCTTTGGAAGACTCAAATCACGGACGCAGTTTTGAGGAAATTCAACTAAATCCCAATTTAATTAGAATTAAAACCTTCCTAGAAAATAACTGCGTGAAAGTTATTATTGCTGATAACGGCAAGGGGATGAGCGAAGAAGTAAAACAAAATATTTTTGACCATTTATTTACTACGAAAGGCGTTGGTAAAGGAACCGGATTGGGGTTGGCGATCGCTCGTCAAATTGTCGAAGAAGCCCACAGAGGAAAATTAACTTGCAACTCTATTCTTGGGAAAGGAACAGAATTTATCATTGACATTCCGGTATAATTTTTGGCTATTTTTAGTAAACAGCTTCAGATATCCAGGAAGATGGCCAGACAAGGGAAGCAAGAGAAAACTTTTTGCCTTAGTCGTCCCCACTTCTCCTTGTCCCCTTAAGGAAATAAAACCGCAGTTTGACTTTGCGATCGCCGCGCTCATTTTCGCTACCTAAAAAAGCACTTCCACAACTAGATCGGGTACAGCACTCAAGTTTTTAAGTCTTTCCCGCCACAACCGAGTTTTCATTCAATAGTTCCAACGCTGCTTGATATTGCAAATCCGCAGTTGTGCCAATCTGTTCGCGGTTTAGGGGTGTTTGGGAAATCACTTTATCTGGCTTAATACCTAGTTTATTAATATCCCGATGTTGAGGAGTTTCATACTTAGCAATTGTCACTGCTAAACCTGAACCATCTGATAATTCAAACAAAGATTGAATTAAGCCTTTACCAAAAGTCGTTTCCCCCACAAGTTGGGCACGCCCATTATCTTGGAGTGCCCCAGCAAGAATTTCACTAGCACTGGCAGTTCCTTGATTCACCAAAATCACCAAAGGATCGTCGGTTAGGGCAGGGCCATAGGCTTCAAAACTACCTTGAATGCCTTGTCGGTTAGCAGTGTAGACAATAGTGCCGGAGTCTAACCACAAACGGGCGATTTCAATTCCGGCTTGCAGTAACCCCCCAGGATTATTTCGCAAATCTAGAATGTAGGCAGCAGCTCCTTTTTTTTCTAGACTAGAAATAGCGTTTGCCAATTCCGTGGAGGCGTTGGCATTGAATTGAGCCAGACGAAGGTAGCCAATGGGCGTACCCTGGCCAGAAACACGCAATTCCGAAACCACAGGATTAAGAGTAATGCGATCGCGCGTCAATCTAATTTCAGTTTCTGGCTCTCCGTCTCGTTCGATGAGGAGAGTCACAAGGCTGCCACTGGGGCCGCGCATTTTCGTCGCAGCTTCATCCAAAGTCAAATTTTCAGTGGGAATGCCTTCAATTTTGAGAATGCGATCGCGCGGTCTAATCCCCGCTTTCTCCGCTGGCGAACCCGTTATGGGAGCCACTACTTCCAGCTTACCAGTTTCCGCATTGAGAGCAATTTGCAATCCCACCCCCGTCAGTTCTCCAGAAGTGTTTACCTGTAAACTGCGGTACTGTTCTGGGTCTAAAAAGCGGGTAAAAGGATCGTCGAGGCTCTTGAGCATCGTCTGAATGGCGGTATAAGCCGCATTGGAATCGCTAAGCGGCTTCTCCAGAACTTTTTGCCGGACTACCGCCCAATTTTGATGGTTAAACGTTTCATCCAGATAAGTACGATTGACAATTCGCCAAACTTCAGAAACTAGCTTTTGTTGTGCCGTCAAAGCCAGTGCAGGCTGGGTAATTATACCCAAAGACAAGCAAAACGCCATTAGCAGTGAAAATCCAACTCGAAAAAATTTGTTCATGAACCCCATTATCAATTCCACCTCAACCCAAATTGCCTAGAAATGCCCTGTTGTCCTGTTGTTGATGAAATCTATCTCTCGATTATGTTACTTTTTTTATAGAAGTGGTGCATTCTTCTCATCAAGTTGTTTACTCAACTGATGCAGTCCATCCCACTCAGCAAACGATAAAATCTACTTTGTGTCCGCATTTTTCTGTGTTGGAGCATAAAGAGATCGCAATACATTCCATCTTTACAGAGTGTAAAGTTTCTGAAAACTCTTAGCACTTTGAAAGCTGACAAACAAAAAGTCCCCTTTACTAAAATCCCAAAATTGCTAATTGGGAGAGAAGTCACGACTCGGCGGCTTCTAGAGAGTCCGCAAAGGGTTATGCTGCTACTCTAAGCTGTGGCATCTAGTGGGGGAAAGCCTAAAGCCGAACTCGTAAGATGCCGAAGCTTGAGACCCTGAAAACTTTCGTCGCCGATTTAGAACTTCGGAATTTATCAAACGCAACCGATTCTTAGGAACTTGAGATTGTATGGCCAACGTTTACGACTGGTTTGAGGAACGCCTGGAGATTCAAGCGATCGCCGAAGACGTTACTAGCAAGTACGTCCCTCCCCACGTCAACATTTTTTACTGTCTGGGTGGAATTACCCTGACTTGCTTTTTGATCCAGTTTGCCACTGGATTTGCCATGACGTTCTACTACAAGCCAACAGTTGCTGAAGCTTTCTCCTCAGTTCAGTACATCATGAATGAAGTGAACTTCGGTTGGCTAATTCGTTCCATCCATCGCTGGTCTGCCAGCATGATGGTATTGATGATGATTTTGCACGTCTTCCGGGTTTATCTGACTGGTGGTTTTAAAAAGCCCCGCGAATTGACCTGGGTAAGTGGTGTCATCCTGGCTGTAATTACCGTTTCCTTTGGAGTTACTGGCTACTCCCTGCCTTGGGATCAAGTTGGCTACTGGGCTGTGAAAATCGTTAGCGGCGTACCAGAAGCAATTCCCGTGGTTGGCGTTCTAATCTCCGACCTATTGCGCGGTGGTTCTAGTGTCGGTCAAGCAACATTGACTCGTTATTACAGCGCACACACCTTTGTTTTGCCTTGGTTAATTGCAGTCTTCATGCTGTTTCACTTCTTGATGATCCGCAAACAAGGTATTTCTGGGCCTTTGTAATCTCAAAGATTAGCAAAAGGCAACATTTGTCAGTTTCCAGATCGAGTTGTTTGTTTTAAACTTATGAAACACAAGAAATTAATTCTACATAAGTTACAAAAAACAAACACTTGCATCCCAAGCAGAAAGCTTTAGGCATCCTCGAAGCGGCTGACCGCAGACGAGACACAACGCCGCTTGCGAGAGTTGCCTAATAGCCGATAGCTTTCACAAATGCTTTAATTCAACTTAAGCAGGACACATTTAAAAATGGCAACGCAGAAAAAACCTGACCTCAGCGATCCCAAGTTAAGAGCCAAACTGGCTAAAGGTATGGGTCACAACTACTATGGTGAACCCGCTTGGCCTAATGACCTACTTTACGTGTTTCCCATTGTAATTATGGGTTCCTTTGCTGCAATTGTGGCTCTAGCTGTGCTAGACCCCGCGATGACTGGCGAACCAGCAAATCCTTTCGCCACACCATTGGAAATTTTACCAGAGTGGTATCTGTATCCAGTGTTCCAAATTTTGCGATCGCTTCCTAACAAACTTTTAGGAGTGTTAGCAATGGCTTCCGTACCCTTGGGACTAATCCTCGTTCCCTTTATTGAGAACGTCAATAAGTTCCAAAACCCCTTCCGCCGTCCAGTTGCAACCACAGTGTTCCTATTTGGCACCTTTGTTACCCTGTGGCTAGGTATTGGTGCTGCCTTGCCATTGGATAAATCTTTGACCTTGGGACTATTCTAAAATTAGTCACCAAAAAGTGCTTTGACGCCTGTGAATTTTAAGAGCATATTGCAGATGTGCTTTTGAAAAAATAAACAGGCGTCAATTTTAATAATCCAGCTTGAATCTTGGATTTGACGTTTTGGGTGGAAAAGCGTCAGAATTGGGTATAAAAGAGTCAAAATTTAGAATCTATAAGTGATTTAGTACTATCGATCTAGTCATTGATTAGAATCTTCTTTTGATTTTTGAACTTTTGTAGCTCTCCCTTTGTCTAGCATTCCCCTTTGAAGTTTCAAGCTAAAGAAGCCTTAGGTGGAACTTCCAAAATCTCAAATCACTAAAAGTCAATCCTTAGATTTTGGATTAACCCCAACCACTCTGGATAGGGGCTTAAAAATTTTAAATTTTGGATCGAAGGATTTGTTCAGCCGACTAGTGGCGGGGTATGTAACTTGCTTTTTTGCAGGAGTACCGAAATAATTTTTAATCTAAAATCTAAAATCTAAAATCTAAAATTGGCACGGTAAACAAATATAAATAATTTTGATTTAGCTCTTACGTAAGTTGCCAGTTACAACCCTCGAATGCCAAAATTGTTCATGTTTTGTATTTTGTTAGGCAGAATATGTCAATTTAGATTTTTAGATGTCAGAAAAATTTTGCAAAAAGGGCAAAATTTGATCGCTAGCAACTTGGGTTTACTTTCATTCAAGTCACAGTTAATGCTTACCGTAGTGCACCAAGACCATCTGACGGTTAGGAGCGAACTCAGCCTCTTAGACGATGTGCAAGAATGGTTTGAGCAATTTTTTCTTCAACATTTGTCTCAACTTGGCTGGCCACAAACTCAACTCGAACGTCTCAATTTAGCATTAGCAGAAGGCTTTACCAACGCTGTTCGTCATGCTCATCATGCTTTACCACCGGAAACAACCATTGACATCGACGTTTCTCTGTGGGTCGATCGCCTAGAGATTAGAATTTGGGATCATGGAAAACCTTTCAATCCAGATGCGATCCCAGAGCCAGAGCCAGGTAGTCTTATAATAGGCGGATATGGATGGTTTCTCCTGCGGCGTTTGGCTGACCGTGTAGTGTACGAGCGTGGTGCAGATGGTAGAAATTGTCTGCTGATTGTCAAATATTCTACAAAAGTACAAAAGTCAAAGTGAAGCATTCTTAAGGATAAGCTAAGGCAAAAATCCTTTTAATGCTGATTTGAGATTTTGTGGAAAGTACGTAATAATTTCCTGTCCTTAGTCCGTTAAAGCCATACCTCTGGAAAAGTTAAGACCGAACATACCCTTTTTTACCTTTTTATTTTTATAAACCTTTCCCAGCGGTAATGCCAAGAAGAGTTTTGGCCGATCTTGAACTATCTGTTTGAGAACAGATGTATTATCATAGCCAGTAGTTACTTAAATAAACGCTTATTTGATTGACAAAATTATACTATTTTTTCAAGAATATGTGAATTAATTTAATATGTTTTTTCCGTGAAATTGCTTAAATATTATGATTTTTTTGTGAATAATAAAAGAGTATTCTTGTATAAAAAGAATTATTGAATGCAGTAAAGATAGCATTCGAGTTATAGAAGCTCCCTTGCTAAGATTTGTCAGCAGTGTTGAGAGTCTTACTTTTGTTCTCCAACAAGTGCCATGTAGTGCTTAATAGAGAGATAGAATACATAGGGGACAAAATATGACTAAGACAGCCCTAATTACAGGAATTACTGGTCAAGATGGCTACTATCTCAGCCATTTGCTCCTTAACCAGGGTTACCGAGTTGTAGGATTAGTACCCCCGCATCGACAGCCTAATTTGACAAAATTAGGAAAGCTAGCAACTCAAGTAGAAATTTTTACAGTAGATCTGAGGGATAGTACGGCACTGCTGACAGCTGTTGAACAACTGCGTCCCCAAGAAATTTATAATTTGGCAGCTCCGAGTTTTGTACCAGATTCGTGGAACGACCCTTTGGGGACTCTAGATCTGATAACTGGTACAGCGACCAGGCTCTTAGAAGCAGTGCGACACGTTGGTTTGTCTACCAGATTTTATCAAGCCAGCAGTTCAGAAATGTTTGGCGATGTTTTCTCTTCGCCTCAAGATGAGGAAACTCCTTTCCGTCCGAAAAATCCCTATGCTGCCGCCAAGATGCACGCCCATTGGACAATGGTGCATCACAGACAGCGCTATGGACTCTTTGCCTGTAGCGGAATTTTATACAATCATGAATCTCCTCTACGCGCACCTCAGTTTGTTACGCGCAAAGTTTCTTTAGCAGTTGCATCGATTAAATTGGGTTTAACTGACACCTTAGAAATGGGTAACCTAGATGCCAAGCGCGATTGGGGGTTTGCAGGTGATTATGTAGAAGCAATGTGGCGTATGTTGCAAGTAGATGAACCTGAAGAATACGTTATTGGCACAGGTAAGCTACACAGCGTCAGAGACTTAGTGGCTACAGCCTTTGAGTCCGTGGGATTGGATTGGCAAAATCATGTAATTATAAATACTAATTTATTGCGACAAGACGAGCATTTTCAACTAGTTGCTAACCCTAGTAAAGCAAAAAGAAACCTTGGCTGGGAACCTCAACTAAGCTTTGAAGAACTATTAGAAACAATGGTAAAAACAGATTTAGAACGATTAGAAAGCGGTGCAATCGCCCCCTTGCCAAGAGTGTAAATAACCAAACATGCTCATTAATACAGTGACAGAAAACCTAAAATTAGGTAATAAAGTTAACAAAAAAACTAACCACGTCTTCGTGTTCTTAGAAATTTTTGCTCGCGAAGGCGGTATTCAATCATATATAAAAGATATTTTTCGAGCTTATCTAAAATTAAATCAAGGCTATAAGGCGGAAGTCTTTTTGCTGCGAGATAGTGCCAATTGCTTAAATTCTTTTGAAGACGAAAATTTAAAATTTCACTACTTTAAAAATAGCTCTCCCCAGCTGGGAAGAGTCAAAATGGCAGCGGCTTTACTGAAGTGTCTATTGCAAAACCGTCCCGAACAAGTTTTCTGCGGTCACATTAACTTAGCAGTATTAATCCAAACCCTTTGCCAACCTTTGGGGATTCCTTACACCGTATTAACTTACGGTAAAGAAGTTTGGGAACCGCTGAAAAATCAAGAACGCCGCGCCTTAGGATCGGCAGCCGGAATTTGGACAATTAGTCGCTACAGCCGCGATCGCGCTTGTATTGCCAATAGTCTAGACCCTAAAACTATCCAGATGATGCCTTGTGCAATTGATAGCGATAAATTCACTCCCGGTGACAAACAGCCAAAATTAGTTGAAAAGTATGGCTTAACTGGTGCTAAGGTGCTAATGACAGTGGCGCGGTTATGGTCAGGGGATATTTACAAAGGCGTGGATGTCACGATTCGCGCCCTACCACAAATCGCTGAGGTTTTCCCAGAAGTCAAATATTTAGTAATTGGTCGTGGTGATGACCAACCGCGATTAGCTAAACTTGCCAAAGACTTAGGTGTAAGCGATCGCGTTGTGTTTGCTGGTTTCGTCGCCACAGAAGAATTAATGGAACATTATCGCCTTGCTGATGCCTATATTATGCCTTCCCAAGAAGGCTTCGGCATTGTTTATTTAGAGGCAATGGCTTGTCAAGTACCTGTATTATCTGGTGACGACGATGGATCGGCTGACCCCTTGCAGGATGGTAAACTTGGATGGCGAGTACCACACCGCAATCCTGACGCTGTAGCAGCAGCTTGTATAGAAATGCTGCAAGGTAATGACCAACGGTGTAATGGACAGTGGCTACGAGAACAAGCGATCGCTCTGTTTGGTTTGGATGCGTTCCAACAAAAGTTACAATATTTGCTTCTATCCTCAGCTCTAAGCCCCAGTGACAAATCACTAATGACTAATGAATAATGAATAATGACTGATGGCCAAAATCGCTATCCTAGAGGGAGAGCAGGACGAAACTTAAAAAATGAGCTTTAAGTCATTTCAATTAAATCTTTTAAATCTCCGACCCTGGCTCACTCTGCTAGCAGTTACTTGGTTGCTAGCATCACTGGGCTTGGGTTGGTTGGTTAATTCGTTGCTAATTATTTTTGGGTTGCTGTTTTTGGCACCCCTTGTGGCTTTCTTTGGTTTTCGTTGGTGGTTGCAACGTAACTTGGTTGCTGACCAGTGTCCCGTCTGTAGATATGAATTTACAGGTTTAAATAACAGCCAAGTGCAGTGTCCTAACTGTGGTGAGTCGTTGTTAGTACAAAATAGTCATTTTCAGCGCATCACACCAGCAGGCACTATTGATGTCAAAGCAGTTGAAGTACCAACTCAATCATTGGAAGATTAGTCATTAGTCATTAGTCATTGGTCAAACAGGTCATTAGTTTTAGAAAAAGGATAAATGCCAACTGACGAAGGACAAATGACTAGTGACAAGCATTATTTCTTTTGTTGCGAAATTGAAAGGATGTAGTTATACTGTTGCCCAGAGAGTTCGCCTACATAGAGCGAATATCTTCCTGCCTGCCAGTAACCAGAAAGTTCTGGCTTGCCTCCAGAGTAGCTATCTGGTTGTACGCAAAACTTTCCTCCAGGTCCGTCAATCAACAGTGTTGGCTTCCCTTGGCTCTCTACTCTTAATCGTAGGTAAGGCAGTGACTCCTTAACTTGAATAATTTGATTGGGTGCAGTGGTGATATTGCCACAGTTGCTTTTGACAGATCCCCCAGACTTTCCGTTCAAAATTAGCGGATCTGGTTGCAGATTCCGATTAATTTCTATATTTGGTGTCTGTGCTAAATTAGCCTCAGTGAAAATCAAACCGATCGCTAAAGTTGTAGGAACAATTGTTAATAGACTAAAAGTCTTCATTTTTATTAATGCTCCAGATTTTTCTAGAGCAATATAGTTATATATACTCTGAATACAATAGACGATAGCAATTCCTAATTGGTTCCCAAGGCTGCCGTATCTTTTAATACTTATAAATTGAGGATTGATTATAGAATTCAGAAAAGTCTGGGCTATAAATATATAGTTAATGAATCGATCTAATCAGTCACTATTAAGTGGAAAATTTAGCACTTCATCATTGACTCAGATTTGTATTGATACTATATTTTACATTTATTACCAGTAATAGTACTAGGTGCAGAAAGCAGGTTGAAAAATAACAAGAAAAAAACATAATTTCTCCCTGCTGATAAAGGTCTTGCATACACAGACATTAGCTAAAATCACTAACACAACCACCAAAATAAAATTTGGTTGGTATGTTGTTGAGTAAGTGTCCTAGCTGAGGTAGAAAAAATAGATGAATCCTCAAAGAGAAGAAGACTTGCAGCGTCGCCTCGATAAGCTAGAGGCAGAAATTAATTCTTCACCACAGGTGGTTCCTCAATCACCAGAAGAACAAAAACAGACATTTGAGTTTAGCTTTGCTAACTTCAATTTGCAACTGGAGCGATTTCGCATCTGGTTTGGCAATTTATCAGCTACAAAAAAGCTGGTATTTTCGGGTGTAGCAGTGCTGTTGGGCTTGGCGATAGTGCAAGCTGTGTTTAAACTGGTTGCATCTGTAATCAGTCTGGCACTTTTAGCAGTGTTAGTGTATGTTGGATACAAATTTTTTGTGTCTAGTAGCTTTCAACGTAAGCAATAGTCTATTTTAATTTTGCCAATCAAGGCCTAGAAATAATGTCAAAGGGAATTATGCAATGACGACACCAACTGTGAGGAGAAGTAATCAATCTGGTCAGTCACAAGAACCGGAAAGAGCCAATTCGCTAATGCTAGCCAGCAGGCGTTTTGCTGCTTGGGCGGCTGAAATCACACTAGTAGTTACCAGTGGGTTGATTCCCTTTGGCATTGGTGTCTATGTCGATTCGAGAAGCGATTTGAATCGAGTGCCGCTCAATCCTGTATTGGTAACAACGGAAAGAGCGATCGCCAGACCATTGGCTCTGCCTGTTAGCTATGGTATCCGTAACGTAGCCTGGCCGACTAATTTTTTGTGGACAATAGCCCTATTAGCGCCTGTAACTCTTTCCTGGTGGCAATTGTATTTACTGGCTAAGACTGGTAGCACAATTCCCAAACGCTGGTTAGGAATACGGGTTGTCAACGAGCAAGGAGCGCCCCCTGGTTTGGGAGCGGTTGTGATTCGAGAAGGAGTCGGTCGTTGGACTGTACCCGTTTCTATCGCTTATCTATTGTGGCGTTATAGCTTTGCTTTTCCGAATTTAGGATTATTCACTTTTTTAGCTGTGTTGATGGTGCTGGGTGAAGCAATAGCTTTACCGTCCCGCCAAGGAGGGCGTCGCGCTCTCCACGACCGACTTGCAGGTACTTACAGTATAGATGCTACTCGCCCTTCTTCACTTTTAGCTAACAGACAACCTCAGTCTGTTGGCGATAGCGACCAACCAGCAGAGGAATGGCAGGAGGGAGAAGAATTAGCCGCCGCCGCACCAACCAAGACACCTCGTCTATGGCGGCGGATACAGCAAAATCCCAATTTAACTTTGTTTGGGGTAGGGCTGACGAGCATGACTGCTGTGTTGGCAACTTTAATCGGAACTCAAGTTTATATCCAAGTTCAACAATCCCAGCGAGCAACCAAGCAAATCAACGGGCAACAGTTCCTGGAACTTGTCAAACAATTAAGTCCCGATTCTGGGGCTACCACTGAACAACGTCAAAGTGCAATTTTGGCATTGGGTGGCGTCAAAGACCCACAATCGATTCAATTTCTCGCGGATCTCTTGGTGAAGGAAACCAATCCTAGCCTCGTGGATACGATTCAACAAGCTTTGACAAGTGTCGGCCCCAAAGCCATCCCAGAATTAAAAAATAAGAATCAGTTTCTGGTGAGCGAACTAGAGTCTTTGAGCAGCGGTGCAAGCCCAGAACGAGAACTCCGCCAAGGACGGCTACAAAGAAATCAGCGGACAATCAATAAAATTCTATCTGTTTACAGCGGAAAAATTGAGGGTGTTGACTTGAGCCGCATCCAATTAGGTCAAAGCGGTACTCCAAGCAGTTCCTTATTCAACTTGGTACTAGATGGTATTGATTTGTCAGGAGTTAAATTAAAATCTGCAAATTTGAACCAAGCTAATCTTAAGGGCGCCCGCTTTCGGGGTATAGGTGAAGATGGACGCTGGGATACCTTCGACGATGTGATGGCTGATTTAAGCCAAGCTCAGTTGCAGCAAGCTAATCTGACTGATGCCAACCTCAGCCGAGTCATGATGAACCGTACCGATTTGAGCCGCGCCACGCTTAACAGAGCCAATTTATCCAACGCTCGTTTATATGAGGCTAGACTCAACAGCACCCAATTAGTGGGAGCCGATCTGCGAAATGCACTCTTAGAGCAAGCCAGCTTAACTGGAGCAGATTTAGGTGACGCTAAGTTAAACGAAGCGAATTTATACGCTGCCCGTTTAGGTCGCGTCAGTGCCATAGGAACACAATTATCCTTTGCCAATTTAACTAACACCGATTGGGAAGGAGCAGATTTATCAGGGGCATATTTGGATCGAGCTAATCTCAGCAATGCGAACCTGAGCGCCACTCGTCTAACTGGTGCTGTTTTGCGTTCTGCTCAGATGGAAAACGCTAACTTGCAAAATGCTGACCTCAGTCTTGCAGATTTGCGGGGGGCGAATGTAGCAGGAGCAAATTTCCAAGGAACAATTCTCGCTCCTAGCAAACAAGATCCAGCCGATCAATTTGTCCAAACTCCAGACTTAGGCTCAGTATCCGCTGTAGTCCAAGGCGTTGATTTTTCTCAAGCCAAAAATTTAGATCCCAAGCAGCTAGCGTATATTTGTACACAAGGTGGCATTCATCCTCGTTGCCCGTAGAATGGAATGGGGGAGATGGGGAGATGGGGAGATGGCGAGATGGGGAGATGAGGGATAAGAATTAATAACCAATCCCCAGTCCCCAGTCCCCAATGCCCGATGCCCGATGCCCCATGCCCTATGACAAATTACAAAAAATGGTGTGAGGAATTGGGCTATGAAATTTGTTCCATATCCGCTTTCTGTTTTGGGGGCTGGCTTGGCCTTGAGTTTAGCTATGAGTGCTAAACCAGCGCAGGCTCAAGTAGCCTATGGCAGTTATATTGGTATCGGCCCGACTATTGGTATTACTGATGGCGTGCAAATTGGGGGGGTGATAGCTGGGCGTTACAAGCTTTTGGAAGCACCAATTTCTCTGCGTGCCCAAGTTTTAATTGGTAATGGTACGGCAATTGTACCGACGGTTTCTTATGATGTACCTTTGAATTGGCAAGCTGATGCTTATTTGGGTGCTGGGTTGGTGTTTGCTGGTGATTCCTCTCCTGTGGGCGATAAAATTAGTTTTGCTTTACAGCCAGGAATTGATTACATGATTCCGAATAGCAATACTGTGCTTTTTGGGAACGCCATCATCGCTTTTGATGCTTACCGCGATAGTGGTGGTACTGCTATTTCTGTGCAAGGTGGGATTGGTTTAAGATTTTGATGGGTTGGTGTTGGCGTAGCCCGTCGTAGAGATGGCTATCTCTAAAGAAGCGTTAAAGTTCATTGCGAACTAAGAAGTTAGTCCACACAACGTGATAATTTTTGATGATGTCCAGAGACAGCACAGGATTAACACAGGAGAACACAGTGGCAATGGAATCCAATTTCTTAACGGATGCGATCGCAGATGAAATGAATCAAGATTTCAGTGAATATGTGGCTAACCTACAACTACACATGACTTTACAAGCTCGTAATCTTGTTCCACCCCTGAAGCAAACACTCTTCGATAGCCGCCAGCAACTACTCCATCAAACCCAAGCCCACTTTGAAAAGCTAGTTTCTCGACAAGGCTTATAAATATACACATACTTTAATCAAAATTCAAATAAAATAAAGGCAGATGTTGTCGAGTTAATGCCAATGGCGTTCTCACAAAATCTGCTTTTTCTGCTTTTTTAAGTATTAAGTTACTAAAATCACCCTTTTGGCGCAATAGTCAAGAGCAGAAAGTAGTTAAGATGATTGCAGCAGTTCCGACAAAGAGCAGTTAGTTAAGGCTAAATGGCGGCTCGAATTAAAATGACTTCATTACTTCCCCGAAATCTCAGCATTGTCATCCGACCACTCCAATACCGCGATCTGGACGGAGTTGAGCGCATAACTCAAGAGTCATTCTCAGCCCTTACTCCCAAGGGAGCCAATTTTGCCATCAGCCAGATGCAGTGGTTACGTCGCTGGTATGGATTACTCAAATTTTTGAGTTGGTTTCCTAACCCGCTACAGTATCGCCTCTGTGCTTATGTAGCAGAGCAAGGGCGGATGCTTTTAGGAATGATTCAAGTGTCACCTTTTAACCGCACGCGCAGCACTTGGCGGATCGATCGAGTGCTACTAGAACGTGGTGGCGATAAACAAGGAATTGGCTCACAGCTTTTGCGCCATTGCTTTGAATCGATTTTGGAAGCTCGCACTTGGCTACTGGAAGTTAACATCAACGATATAGAAGGGCTGGCACTGTATCGACAAAATGGATTTCAGCGTCTGGCAGAAATGACATATTGGGAAATCGAGCCGGAATTACTGGTGGAATTGGCGCAAGCAGAGCCAGATTTGCCCAACCTTTTGCCAGTGAGCAATGCTGATGCCCAGTTATTATATCAGTTAGATACGGCATCGATGCCACCTTTGGTGCGTCAAGTTTTTGACCGCAATACCCGCGATTTTAAAACCAGTTTGTTCGGCGCTTTAATGGATGCTGTCAAGCAATGGGTAACCAAAACAGAAGTAGTCAGTGGTTACGTATTTGAACCGCAACGCAAAGCCGCCATCGGCTATTTTCAGGTGCAACTCGATCGCAAGGGCGAAGTCCCCCACGTTGCGACGCTGACGGTTCACCCGGCTTACACCTGGTTGTATCCAGAATTACTATCTCAACTGGCTCGTATTGCCCAAGATTTTCCTCAGCAAGGCTTACAATTAGCTTCCTCAGATTATCAGGCAGAGCGAGAAGAATATTTGGAGCGAATTGGAGCAAAACGCATAGAACATACGCTAATTATGTCTCGCTCTGTGTGGCACAAGCTACGGGAGTCAAAATTCGTCTCCTTAGAAGGGATTCAGTGGACTGATATGCTACAAGGTTTACAACCGGCTCGCAAACCCATACCGGGGGGCATGTCTTGGGTACAACCACCAAAGTCACCATCGTCGGAGAAACCACAGCCAAGCAAATCAGAACCGATTAATTTTTCGGTAAAAAACACTAGCATCGAAGCATCGGCGATTCCCGAATCAGATGCACCGCAGGAGAAGTAGTGTGATACCCCAAGAGCAAGGAAAACCTTTTATTTCAGCTTTGGGATTAGATTGCGGTCGCAAGCGAATTGGTGTGGCAGGGTGCGATCGCACGGGTTTAATTGCCGCGGGGATCGCTACAATTGAACGTACATCTTTTGAGCAGGATGTCGAGCAAATCCGGCAAATAATTAACGAACGCCAGGTGCAAGTCTTGGTTATCGGTTTACCTTATTCAATGGATGGCTCACTAGGATTTCAAGCGCGTCATGTCCAAAAGTTTGCCAAAAGACTTGCCAAAGCGCTGAATTTGCCTGTGGAATATGTAGATGAACGATTAACTTCATTTCAAGCGGAACAACTGCTAATAGCTGAGAATCGCTCTCCATCACGCCATAAAGGTTTAATTGACCGCAAGGCAGCATCTTTGATTTTGCAACAATGGCTAGATATGAAGCGTAGTAATTCCCATACTTCAGTGGCGGCTATTGAGTATTGATACCTTTTAACATGATATTCTGAAAACTATTACCCAGCATTTGGATTTACGTGTAAAGCTATTTGATAGCTGAACGATTTACAAAGTTGTTGGTGTTTATTAAAGTTATAAATTTTGACCATGTTTTCCTCTGAATTTCCTGAAGAAAATGATAATGCTCATACCGGCTCCATCACTTTGACTGATGAAAAAGGGCGATCGCTCGAATGTTACATAGAGCATACCCTAGAGGTAGATGGGCAAGAATATGTTTTACTTCTTCCTGTTGATTCCCCTGTAGAAATTTTTTCTTGGCAAGGTGAAGATGAGGAAGAAGAAGCAGTTCTTGTAGAAGATGATGCCATCATTGAGCAAATTTTTAGCAACGCCCAAGCTGTACTATCCGAGCAAAACTTAACACTAAAGAATACAGCATATGCTCTGACAGTTGCAGGTGATTTACCACCAGTTGAAGAATCAGAACTGTTTACTTTAGAAATTGAAGACGAAGAAGCAGATTTGGAACCAGAGCAATTACAGCTATTGGCTAGCTTCTATGATGAAGATCGGGAATATGCAATCTATACACCTCTAGATCCGCTATTGTTTTTTGCACGAATATCGAAAACAGGTGAACCTGAATTACTTTCACCAGAGGAGTTTCGTCAAGTACAACCGCTCCTAGAGGAACATCTTTTTAATGAAGTAGAGTAAAATCGAACGTTAAAGCTGTCTTGAAAATAGGGTTGACCGATGACTGGGAAAGAAATATTTTTCTGCCCTTGTTGTGCGATCTGTCATATCGCCCTCTAGCTTCAAAAAAGGACATTGGCTAATCTAAAATACCAAATTGCTATGAGGTGCTGAAAATGGCTTATAGCGATTTTACATTAAGTAAATTTAAAAAGTCATTCAGCATCAGCATTGATGAAGAAACTGATTTGTGTGGCAATATAGAACCTCTACAGCCAAGCGATAAACTCACAAATACCTTAGAAGAAACCACAGAATTGGCTTTAGCAATTAATACTGAAAAAGCTCGTTCAGAAATGATTATTACACCAATTTTATTGGAGGTAAGACGTAGGGCTAATTATCCAATTAGTTTATTTTCTGGAACAGATTTTAATGTAGATGTAGAGAAAGGTCTGAATGGTTATTGTGATTTTATTATCAGTCTTTCTAAAGAACAACTAACAATTAATGCGCCTGTGGCGATGATTTTTGAAGCAAAAAATGAAAACATTAAAGGCGGATTAGGTCAATGTGCGGCGGCAATGTTGGCAGCACAATTGTTTAATCAACAAGAAGGAAATCAAATTAAAAAAATTTTTGGTGCGGTAACAACAGGAGAGATTTGGAAGTTTTTGAAGTTAGAAGCAAACGAGATATTTATTGATTTGAATAATTATTACATCAAAGAGATAGATAAAATTTTAGGGATTTTATCTCAAAGTGTTCGTGGAGATATTCCAGGGTGGAGTTCGACTAACTAAACTTTATTAGGTTATGCTCTTTTGTCTGGAGCTATTTACATTTGCCTGTTGATTATGACCTGGAACAATCTTTTACAGCCTGATTTAATTTTAGAAGGTTCTGTGTTAAATTTAACACTGGACATTATCCAACAGTACGGTCTTAAGGGGCTGGTGTTGGATGTGGATGAAACTTTAGTACCCTTTAGAGTGGGGGCGGCTTCCCCAGAGCTAGAAAGCTGGGTAGAGGAAATCCGTGCTTGTACTGCATTGTGCTTAGTGAGCAATAACTTAAGTGAAGCGCGAATTGGTGGAATTGCGCGATCGCTCAATTTACCCTACTATTTGGGTGCAGCTAAGCCTTCCCGACGTAAAATTAGAGCGGCACTGCAAGCAATGAATTTACCAGTGCATCAAGTAGCGATGGTAGGCGATCGCTTGTTTACTGATGTTTTAGCAGGTAATCGCTTAGGAATGTTTACCATTTTAGTTGAACCGATTATTCATCCAGACGCGGCTTTGCGCTCTCATCCCGTCCGAAATTTTGAAGTTTGGGTATCTGAAATACTCGGAGCATCTATTACCCCCAAGAAAAATAAAATTCACAAAACTTGAGAAATCATCAGGAAAGTAAATCTAAAGAAATGGTTAAGGAATCTTACTGGAATCCAAAAATCGGGGATCATAAGTATTAATAACATGGAGTCAGCTAAAAAAGACTCTAGCGCATAATAAATAAATATAAACCCGTAAAGCGTCGGCGTTCACTTATAGAACGCTGGCGCTTTACAAATTGGTTATGGGGTATGGGGCATAGGGCATTGGAAATTGGGTATTACATATTTTTTGGTTTTTGGATTTTGGACGAAGAAAAAATCTAAAATCTAAAATTCAATGACTCTTAACTTTTTTGATGTCACTAACGATTGTTGTCAAAATTGGCACTTCTAGCCTTACCCAACCAGAAACCGGACTATTAGCACTTTCTACCATCGCCACTTTGGCGGAGACACTTTGCCGTTTAAGACGCCAGGGACACCGAGTAATTTTGGTTTCATCTGGTGCTGTCGGGGTGGGTTGTGCGCGGTTAGGCTTAACCGAACGTCCCAAAGCGATCGCTCTCAAACAGGCTGTAGCAGCAGTTGGACAAGGGCGATTAATCCGCGTATATGATGACTTATTTAATACTTTGCAACAGCCGATCGCTCAGGTATTATTGACTCGCAGCGACTTAGTTCAGCGTAGCCGCTATCTCAATGTTTACAATACTTTTCAAGAATTATTGGGGTTGGGAGTGATTCCTGTAGTCAATGAAAATGATACCGTAGCAGTAGAAGAACTAAAATTTGGGGACAACGACACCCTTTCGGCCTTGGTTGCAAGTTTAGTAGAAGCTGATTGGTTATTTTTACTGACTGATGTCGATCGCCTCTACTCAGCCGATCCGCGTTCCGTACCAGATGCGCGACCGATCGCTTTAGTTAGTAGCATTAAAGAATTAGCTCAATTACAAATACAAACAGGTTCCCAAGGTTCTCAATGGGGTACCGGTGGTATGGTGACAAAAATTTCGGCTGCGAGAATTGCGATCGCGGCTGGAGTACGGACTGTAATTACCCAAGGACGATTTCCCCAGAATATAGAAAAAATTATCCAAGGTGAATTGATTGGAACGCATTTTGAACCGCAACCAGAACCAACTTCTGCGCGTAAACGTTGGATAGCTTACGGACTTGTACCTGCGGGAAAATTGTATTTAGATGAAGGTGCGAGCGCGGCAATTTCTTTAGCTGGAAAATCTTTATTAGCAGCGGGAATTAAAGCAATAGAAGGAGAGTTTGACACACAAGATGCAGTCCAATTGTGTGACAGCAACGGTAACGAAATTGCTAGAGGGCTTGTGAATTATAACAGTAATGAACTGCAAAAAATTCGCGGGTATCATTCACGAGAAATTTCTACAATTTTAGGCTATGCGGGTGCGGAAACTGTGATTCATCGGGATAATTTGGTTTTGACTTAGGATATAAATAAGTGACTACTAATCGGGAGAGTGAAAGATATTATGACTCAAACGTTAGAAAATTCTCTGAATTTACCAGAAGAACAACGCTTCTTCCGAGGTGGATTAAGTTGGGAAAAATTTAAAGCGATTCAAGCTAGTTTTGAAAATGTCCCAGGCGTGCGGCTGTTTTATTGTCAGGGAGTTTTAGAAATTGTGACTATTGGTAAACCTCACGAGGCGATTAAGTGTTTAATTGCTGCACTAGTAGTTACTTATTTTGAAGTTAAAAGCATTGAATTTTTTCCTAGTGGTAGTTTTAGTCAGATTATTCCTGAGATAGTAGAATATCAAGCAGATTTATCTTATTGCTTTGGAACGGATAAACCGATACCAGATTTGTGCATTGAAGTGGTGATTACTAGCGGTAGCCCCATCAAATTACAGAAGTACAAATTAATGCAAGTGCCAGAAGTTTGGTTTTGGGAAGATGGTACTTTTGAAGTTTATTGTTTACGAGAAGAAGAATATGAGAAAGTTGTTAGAAGTGAGCTATTTCCAGAATTAGATTTATCTCGGCTCAATCGTTGTTTGTTGTTGTCGTCTCCATTGGAAGCGCTTAGAGAATTTCGTCAGGGGATTCAACAGTAAAAATATTAATTTTTCCTGTAATACTGATAATTAAGAAACACGACAATTTAATCTTCTCAAATATGCCAAACCAAAAATTGACGTTAGAAATTCCAGAATCTTTGTTTGAGCGATTGCATCATCTTGCTGAGTTAACTGGGCAATGTATAGAATCGTTAGTGTTGCAAAGCATTACGAGTAACTTACCTTGCTTAAGTGAAAAAGTACATGATCTCGATGAATTATTGTCAGGAGTAACACCTGATAATTTACATGGTGAAATTGACTGAACACAGACATCGCCCTCACCAACAGAATTATTATTTACTTTGCTTTCTAATAGTGTGACAACAAAGAAGGCAGTTGATACATAGAGTGAAAGACATGCGCTCCATATTCTTCAAGTAGAGTAGCCTCACTTTGATGGGTGTAACCTAAAACTCTCATACCAGCAGCAACACCCGCACGCACACCCAAAATACTATCTTCTACAACAGTGCAAGATGCAGCTTGAAAGCCCATACTTTTAGCTGCATGTAAGAACAAGTCTGGTGCTGGTTTCCAACTGCCGATTTCATAGGAACTAAAGATACGCCCTTCAAACCGAGGCAGCAAATTAGTGACACGCAAAGCTAACTTAATTTTTTCCAGCGGCCCACTGGAAGCAACACAAATAGGTAAGTTTATTTTGTCTAGAGCCGCTTCTATGCCTTTGACAGGAAGCAGTTCGCGCTCGAATGCTTCAGCAGTGCGGGCACGAAACTGAGTCACAAAATCTGGTGGCAGCTTTTTTCCAAGTCTTTGCTCAATAACAGCAACGCAATCACCCATTTTGCAACCCTTGAATAACAAAATAGCTTCTTTAAGTTCGAGTACTAGCCCGAATTCTCCAACAAATTCGACAAGAATACGATTCCCCAATGTCTCGCTGTCTACTAACACCCCATCACAGTCAAAAATAATCAGTTGTGTTTGCACTTATACACTCCGCACGCGCTTCACTAACAGCATGACAACAATTTAATTTATAAATTCGAGATGCTTATGGAAGCGATCGCCACAGCCCCCCACAACGGCGCATCATCACCCAACGCCGCCGGTATAACTTTAAAATCAACTTCTGGTAAAGCAGTTTCCCGCGCCACGCGTCGCACCACCCGCCAAAAATCCTCCCCCGCCTTCGTCACACCACCCCCCAACACAAAGCGCTGCGGATTCATTAAATTCGCCACATTCCCAATACCCACACCCAGCGCCCAAGCAGCTTTGTACAAAACTTCCTTAGCCACATCATCGCCAGCCGCCGCCGCCTCACTCACCAACTGTCCCGTGATTAACGTTAAATCATTCCCGACTAAATTTCTCAACAGCTGCCCAACTTTGTGAGGTTGATTTTCCAAAACTTCCCTCGCATTTTGCGCCATATAAGGTCCAGAAGCCAAACGTTCCACACATCCCCGCTTCCCGCACAAACAAATCGGCCCAGCAGGATCTACAACCACGTGTCCAATTTCGCCAGCCATCCCACCCACACCGCGCCAAGGCTGGCCGTTGAGTATCCAACCACCGCCCACACCAGTGCTGACAGTTATGTAAAACAAGCTATCGTAACCTTGTCCCGCCCCAAAGCGATGTTCTCCCAAAGCAGCAACGTTAGCATCGTTATCGACACCAACGCTCACACCAAACTCCTCTTCCAATAAGTTTTTCAGGGGAATATTTTCCCAGCCAGGGACATGATGAGATAATCGCACCGTTCCCGTGGAAGCATCTACAGGGCCGCCAAAGCTAACACCGATCGCACTCGGTTTTGTATCTTGTAGTAAAGAGTAAATTAGCGATCGCATAATTTCCAAATCAGTGCTAGCATCTGCATTCGCTGGCGACAGGCGGCGTTCGTAACGCAACCACTCTCTCGAACCGATGTTTACTAATGCAGCCGCTAGTTTAGTTCCGCCAAAATCGAGAGCTAAAATTGTCATATTTTTTTATACTCCTTCTAAGAACATTACTACATATAGTTTCTTTCTCAAGGATGATGTTTGCGCTGAAAGTAAATTCAACACTAAAGAAAGCTGTATAAATTAACAACTCATGACTTCCGAACAATCAAAACCGCTCATCGATTTGTCTCACGCAAAAGAAACTCCTGGTTCTATCAATCTGGATGAAGCAAAGGAGGCTGCTCCCCTAGAACCAGAAGAAATTAGCGGAGATATCGAGGAAGATCCCCTTAGTGATGATTTTAATCGGCAACAGGTAACTACAAAAGATGTTGGAGCTGCTGCCAACATTCCAAATGCAAGCGGTCTTTCATTGGATTTATGAACATTACTGATTTACTCACCTCTTTTTGATTCAAGTACTCCATCAATAAACTGTTGTAATCGTTCGTAATGCGAACCTTTCCAATAAACGCGAGCGCAACTTTGGCAACGCTGGAATTCTTCAACTTGCGTAGCTTGCCGCCGTAGGCATCGCACATTTTCTGGTATTTTTTCAATGATGGATTCCTTCTCTACAGATTCTAATAATCCATTGCAGCGCAAACACCTTTTAAATGGCGAAACTAATTTAAATAAGTCGAAGCGCTGCAATATTTCCAGGATTTGTTTTTCGGGGTTAGTATTTCTGACATAATACCCATACGTTACCAAACTACGCATTAATAAACCCCGATCGCGAGTCAAAAGAATTCGTGCTTCGTTGGAAGATATCTTTGCTAATTCCTCATCTTCGTAATCATTGCGGTATAAACTATCAAAACCTAAAAGTCTTAGAGATGTTGCTAGTTTACCTAAATGAATATCTAAAACAAAACGAATATTACTGAGGGGTTCTGGTAGCAAATAAATACTTGGTGTAATATCTCTCCTACTAGAAATTGGATAAACGTTGATAATATCTCCATCCGCAACAATGTAAGAAAAATCTACATACTCATCATTAACTTTTATAAAATTCACTTCTGGATGAGGAACCCCCAACGACTCGATGGTGTCCTTAATCGAGGCTCTTTCCTCAAAAGAATGAGAAATTCTCACTTGTTTTTGATGCCGTGGTAAAAAATGATTCAATTCTGCGTGAAAGTAGAAATATGCGATCGCCATAGCTAAAAATCTTGGAATTAGTCATTAGTTACAGTTCGTAGGCACAACTAAGCACCCTTAGTACAGTTGCCAGAATTGAGAATTATTGTCTATTATTTAAAAAGTATCAATCCTTGTTTTAGTAACACCTTTTGACGATGAAATGCTTATTTACCCTAATTTAACCAAGCTTTTGGAGACACAAAATTGTAAAGAAAATATAACAATTGTCAAGTAGTTGCATTTATTATTGACTTCAGTTACAGTCAAGACATATACCTAAAATCAAATCCTGATGTGATTTTCAGGGAGTCAAATTAGGTAGCAACGTAAATACTAGTTTTGTTAATGCTGATATTAGTGATGCTGCTAAATAACCAGTCACTAGTCTCGCTCAATAACATATCGCGGATGTAGTACAAAACATTTACAGATCGATTAACTATTTGGCATTGCTGAATCTAGGAATGATTTTTGTGGCGTAAGCATTTTGCTCGCTTTGAAATAGAAAGGGCGAGTGAGATATTGGCTTGGGAAAGCCTACGGCATCCTAATTACTTTTATTTTTCTCAAAATATTGAGAAAAATTTGCAATATGTATACCTAGATAGATACATTAAAATATTTGATTTTGCTAAAAAAATTAAGTTTACAAAAGCCGAGTTTCAGTAAGGGAAAATTTATGAAATACCAAATATCAATAAAATTAAATACAAAATTAACTTTGCTACTACGGAAAAATGTCTCTTGACACTGTTTATCTCTATTGTGGAGAATTGATTAATTGCCACTACATTAATCAACAATGATGTTATAAAGTGGCTACCTAGTTTTAACTGGGAAATGCATATTGTTCTTTTTTATTTCCTTGACCAAGGATATTGTAGCGAAGAACACAACTGTAATGACCAACACATTTTGTCCATAAAATACACTAATGAGTATAGTTAGATGAATACCTTTTTTTGTTCCGATCGTTCGCGGCAAGCAGGAGAAGAAATTATTGGTAGCGCCACCAATTCCCAAACTTATATTTTAGTTGAGTGTCCTCCGCCTTGGACATCAGAAGCCTTTAACTCTAAATGGGTGCCTGAGAATTTGAGGATTTTAATAGAGGAAGTAAAACGTGCTAAACTACCAATTAGATTCCTCTTAATTGCTAATGATTTATCACACAAAATCAACCAGACTACGCTTTTAATTTATCAGAAAAAAGACGGGTTGATTAATGGATATGATAAACAAGAGTTTATACTACCAAATATTGAGCAGGTAGCAGCAGTTGTGCAAAAATGGTTATGGGGTATCGGCTCTAATTCTGAAGTTGAAACTACTGCAACTAGAGATATCTTAGTATGTACCCACGGTAGCCATGATAAGTGCTGTGCCAGATATGGAAATCCCTTTCATTTTCATGCTACAGCGGCTATTTCTGATTTGAACTTAGACAATGTGCGAATTTGGAAATCATCGCACTTTGGCGGACATCGATTTGCACCAACAGTTATAGACTTGCCAGAAGGAAGATACTACGGTAATCTCGACCTAGATTCATTCAAATCGATTTTGACTCGTACTGGCGATATTCAATGTTTGGATAAAGTCTATCGAGGCTGGGGAGTTTTGCCTGCTGCACTTCAAACTTTGGAAAAAGAACTAATTCTGAGTGAAGGATGGGATTGGTTTAATTACAAAGTTGCAGGAAAAATCTTAGAGCAAAGTTTAGATAATAATACGATTCTAGGCGAGCTAAGTTTTGAAAAAGCTTCTGGTTCTCTTTACACTTACCAAGCGAAACTTGTGAAAGATGTAACCAATGCTCAAAAAATTAAGAGTTCGTGCAATGCTACACAAGAGTCAGTAATTACTAAGTATGCTATAGCTAATGCTTGGCTTACTTCGAGTAAAGTAATGACTTATAGTGCATAAACAGAATTCAGAATTCAGAATGCAATTAGTTGATGTAGAGACGTAAAGTTTTACATCTCTACAAGGGTTTTGATTGCTCATTCTGAATTCTTCTTAAGCCATATTCAAGACTTTTCGTAACAGTGCTTGGTCTTCTAATTTGGCTTTTAAACGACCATTTTCGATATCTCGAATCCAGCTTTGGCTTTTACCTGCAAGCTTGGCTAATTCTCTTTGCGAGAGGTTCAAATTTTTTCGCGCTTCCAAAATCTGTTCGCCTAACAAATCGCCTGTGGCTGTAGGCTTTCTTTTATTTTTAACAGTTCGCCGCTGCTTTTTCTGGGATTCTGAGATTTGTTGTTCCCATTCTGGTGGTAGTTCAAAAGCTAAAATCCGCGCATTCATCAGCAGATTCCACTTACCACGAGGGCCTGTGTCTGTGAGGCGAGTTTCTGCACCGCCATCATTTGTCCAAAATTCTAATGCTTCGTCTGGATCTTCGGGGATATCCATTAACTTCGCCCACAAAGGTTGAATTTCTGGTGGGTAGGTAACTGGATCGAAGATTGGTTTCATTCCGTAATGATTGAGAATTTCCAAATCGCTTTCAAAAGTTCGTAGCAAGCGTTTGCGTTCTTCGCGTTGTCTGGATGCAACGCCGACTTTTTCTTCACCGTAAGCAATACGCAGCAAAGTGGGAACGGTGATGCGTTGTTCTTTGCCCATTTTGGTTTTGAACAACAACCACAACATGAGTCGCACTGCTCCTTCATGTTGCTGCCAAATGCTCATAACTGTGGTTAGCAGGGTTTTAGGAAGGCTGCCATATTGATAGAATGCGATTCGCTCTTTACATGCTTGTTTGTTTAAGAAATATTCTGCCCAAATACCGGCTTTGACTTTAAAAGTTAGCCCAATCAGATATTTGCATCCGAGAGCGTCTTCTTGAAAGTGGTGCTCGATGTCCACTAAGTGCCATAAACGGGTTTGTGTAACAGAGAATCCGTTAACTCGGCCTTGTTGAGGCCAGTCGATGGAGATAATCAACGAGCAAGCTTGCTGGACAAGATTTTTCATTAAGGCTAGCTTGGCAGCTTTGTTTAAATCTTTGCGTTTCTCCATCCCCAAATATTTTTCGATTTGGCGTTCATCGATCGCAAATTCTTGTTCCCAAGGCCGATCTAAAGCTGTGGCATAAGCCGCAAAAATTAGATGTATGCAAGCGGCTCTAATATCCAATCCCTCAATTGCGGCTAAATCTCTAGCTTTGTCATTTACCTTAAAGGGATCTTGGATGTGAAAAGCGATCGCTCCTTTGCCTTGGTTGACTTGTCTCTTATAACACAAGTAACCTTCTTCGTCAGTTTCCCAATTTAAGGATGTGCGCTGCGCCAATACATTGCAAGCTTCCCAAATGGCGATCGCCGAAGCAAATGGATTATTCTTTCCGTTAGAAAACAAGTCTAAGCTGGTAGTATTTCTCGGCTCAACTTTGCATCTCCCCTTTTTCGCCTGCCAAGGAATCGGAGAATTAGTTGGACAAGCAATTACGCATTGCGGCTTCGGATAATAACCCTCACAATTGTTACAAAGATAAGGATCGATCCAATATTCATCGTCCTCTAGTTTGATTGCACCCGTAGGACATTGGGGGCGGCAGTTGTCACATCCAACGCAACTGTTGTTAGGAATCGTGTAAGGCATAATGGCTCTGTTCCCACTCTAATCGTTGAGATGTCTGTCTCAGGTCTCCCCTGGATGAGTCCTGTTTATCAAGAAGGGTAAGGGGGAAGGGGAAAGGGGAAAAGGTAAAAACCTTGCCTCTTGTGTGCGTTCGCGCTAGCGTCTCGTAAGAGAAGAGTTGATTCCTTTTCCCTTTTCCCTTTAACCTTTTACCCTCTTGTTTAATCAATCGCTACCAATTATCTTTATGGCGAGAATAATCTTTTCTCACCACACGAAATTCCCCACATCCGTATTTGACTTTGCATCCAATTGAAAGCTGTGTAAGGCTTTCAAGCCGAGCCTAAGATTACTTCTTTATTAACTATACATTTCATAAATAAAATAATTAAGTTGTTCGTAATGAGCTTAGAAAAAAACTTAACATTTATGAAAATATGTACTAAACGAACATTTTATCTTTAACCGTAAAACCTTAACCAAAGTATTTTTAGTCAGCATTTAAATCTCGGATGATTACCTTTTCACTTATTTATTAATAATTTTAATATTTAATGCTTCATAATATTCTGCTATAAAGTTTACAGTTTCTTTATGATAGGCTCTGTTTCCTATGATTCAACAAGGAAAAATAATAATCTTTATTTTGTCAGCATTTATTTAAATATTTAGATGAAACAACAAATGCAAAATGTTGCTTTCAAAAATACATATTGCAGATATCTAAATGTAACTAATAAACATTTAATTTAGTATCTGTTAATACTGTTTCTAGATATTTACTGTCCAAAATATCAAAATATTTGCAAAAGAATATCATCATTTTTATAGACAGATATATATATTTTTAAAATCACAGTTATTGCCGTTGCAGTCTAACAAACATTTAATCGGTAGAATTTACATCAGAATTATTGGCAATTAATTTCATCTATAAACCTTGAACTAAAAATAATACATTTTTAGATTTAAAGTCATCAAATGTTGATGAAAGAAAATCATTATTGAATAACAGAAAAAGCAAATATTAGGATAATATAATGGTTAAAGTAGGAATAGATTACAAGGCAAAATTGCCGAGGAATAATTCATGGCACAACTAACAGGTTTGACATTTGGCGGTAAAGCTTGGACACCTAAATTTGCTCAAGAAATTGACAAAGACAAATGTATCGGCTGTGGCAGATGTATTAAAGTATGCGGATACAATGTACTAGGTTTGAAGGCACTCAATGAAGAAGGTGAATTCGTAGAAGATGAAGATGATGAAGAAATTGAACGTAAAGTAATGACAGTTAGCTCTCCAGAAAACTGTATCGGTTGTGAAGCTTGTTCCCGGATTTGTCCCAAGAACTGCTACACCCATGTTGCATTAAACAATTAAGCTTTTTGGAGTTAGCCAATATTGTTGTTCGTCCAAGGAGGCACTGTTTGTAGAAAAGGCAAATGCCTTAAGCAAGGTAACTAGAGGGGAATGCTAGTACCGCTGCACGGAAGTTAAAAGGCAAAAGGCTTTTATTTTATGCTTTGTCTTTGTAGTGTTGTACTTAATATTTACTGGAACTAGTAAAAAGTTCGCAGTAGACAAATGCGTAAATCGTAATATGTTAATTATTGACAAATTTAAACTTGCTGTTAGTATATCCCGAATGATTTTAAAACAAACAGTGTCCTCTGGAACAACTATCTTTTGTGGAAGCCTTGAGCTTCCTTTGTCATAGGAGTTGAAATATAATTGAAAATTTTCTGGGGGAAAGATATGAAAAAAATCTGGAAGTTTCCCCCATTTTTTATTGCTGCACGTTAGAAAGTTAATAAGTGAAAACAAAAAACACTGCCCTGTGAAAGGGAATGGGGAAATGAGGAGATGAGGGGATGGGGAAGATAAGGGAGTGAGGGATAAGAATTAATCACCAATGCCCTGTTTGCCTAATGCTCAATACCCAGAAAATCGCACGTTAAAAGACGCTTTACAGAGCAGGTAGTATGTATGCAACAAGTTCCTGTTTCACTATGGACTCTGGTTGCTGGGATAGTAGTCACAGCAATTAGTATTTGGATTGGTCACAACCACACTCTACTACCGGTACAAGCATCGCAACAAGCGCCTTTGGTAGACGGTTTTTTCAATGTGATGTTTACAATTGCGATCGCTCTGTTCTTAGTAGTAGAAGGAACAATTGTGATTTTTTTGGTTAAGTATCGTCGGCGTCGGGGAGATGACACCGATGGCTTACCAGTAGAAGGCAACTTGCCTTTAGAAGTTTTTTGGACAGCAATTCCCACAATTATTGTCTTGTGTTTAGGCATCTACAGCGTAGATGTTTTTAACCGTATGGGAGGCTTTGAAGCAGTGGATCATCCCCATTCGGTAGCTCACGTTAATCATGCGAGTGGGAGTGCAATTGCAGCTACTCTCAATGACACCTCCGAAGCAACAACAGCGCCGAAAATCGGTTTTGGTGCCTCTCCTAGTACCGAAGGCAAACCAGCTGACTTAGTTGTCGATGTCAAAGGCATTCAGTACGCTTGGATATTTAACTATCCAGAAACTGGCATTACTTCCGGAGAATTGCACATTCCCGTTGGTGCTGATGTGCAACTCAACCTTTCAGCAAGCGATGTAATTCATTCATTTTGGGTGCCAAACTTCCGGCTGAAACAAGATGCACTTCCCGGTATCCCCACCCAACTACGATTTGTCGCTACCAAACCAGGCACATATCCCGTAGTTTGTGCTGAATTGTGCGGTGGTTACCACGGATCTATGCGGACACAGGTAATTGTCCACACACCAGAAGAATATCAAACCTGGTTGACAGAAAACCAAGTTGCTCAAAAGCAAAACTCACAAATTGTTGCAGTTAACCCTGCTGAGTTATCAACATCAGAGTTTCTTGCACCTCACGTCCACGATATGGGGATTAGTGCTGCAACTCTGAAGTCATTGGTCATTGGTCATTAGTCATTGGTCATTGGTCATTAGTCATTGGTCATTGGTCATTGGTCATTAGTAAATGACAACGGACAAATGACAACCGACAAAAGACAAATGACAACCGACAAATAACAAAGGACAAATGACAAATGACAAACGACAAAGGACAAAAATATGACACAGGTAGAATTTCCACCGAACACTCCACCAGAAGAAAAGAAGCCAGAAACTCTGGCGATCGCCCACACTTCTCATCAAAAGGCGTGGAAGTGGCAAGACTATTTCACATTTAATATTGACCACAAAGTTATCGGTATTCAATATCTGGTAACGGCGTTTGTGTTCTATCTCATCGGCGGACTGATGGCGATGGCCATCCGCGTCGAATTAGCAACGCCTGATGCAGATTGGCTAGACCCGAATCTGTATAACGCTTTCATGACCAATCACGGGACGATTATGATCTTCCTGTGGATTGTTCCCAGTGCCATTGGGGGTTTTGGTAACTTCTTAGTACCCTTGATGGTTGGTGCTAGGGATATGGCTTTTCCGAAGCTGAACGCGATCGCCTTTTGGTTAAACCCACCAGCAGGTGCGCTTATATTAGGTAGCTTCCTATTTGGTGGTTCGCAATCAGGTTGGACAGCTTACCCACCATTGAGTTTGGTGACAGCACCCATCGCTCAAACAATGTGGATATTGGCGATCGTTTTGGTGGGAACTTCGTCAATTTTGGGTTCGCTGAACTTTGTCATCACCATTTTGATGATGAAGGTTCCCAGCATGAAATGGGATCAAGTTCCCCTGTTTTGCTGGGCAATCTTGGCAACCTCCATTCTGGCGCTTCTGTCCACACCTGTATTAGCAGCAGGTTTAATTCTGCTATTGTTTGACCTCAACTTTGGCACATCCTTCTTTAAACCAGATGCAGGCGGTAACGTTGTCATTTACCAACACTTATTCTGGTTTTATTCCCACCCGGCAGTATATTTAATGATTCTGCCCATCTTCGGTATTATGTCCGAAGTGATTCCAGTTCATTCTCGCAAGCCGATTTTTGGTTATAAAGCGATCGCTTATTCCAGTGTAGCCATCTGTGTCGTCGGTTTATTCGTCTGGGTACACCACATGTTTACCAGCGGTACACCCGGATGGATGCGGATGTTTTTCACCATCTCCACCTTACTTGTTGCCGTTCCCACTGGCGTGAAGATTTTCGGCTGGGTTGCTACCCTTTGGGGTGGTAAAATTCGCTTCACCAGCGCGATGCTTTTTGCCATTGGCTTGTTATCCATGTTTGTCATGGGCGGCTTAAGCGGCGTGACAATGGGAACAGCCCCCTTTGATGTTCACGTCCACGACACTTATTATGTAGTTGCACACTTCCACTACGTTCTGTTTGGCGGTTCCGTGTTTGGCATTTATGCCGGTATTTATCACTGGTTCCCCAAAATGACCGGACGGATGTTGAATGAAACCTGGGGACGCATTCACTTTTTCCTCACCTTAATCGGCACAAATTTAACCTTCCTACCCATGCATGAATTGGGTTTACAAGGAATGCCGCGAAGAGTTGCAATGTATGACCCCCAATTTATCGACCTGAATCAAATTTGTACCTTTGGTTCCTTTGTTTTAGGGATATCAGTAATTCCCTTCACCATCAACATTATTCAAAGTTGGATTAAGGGACAGCCAGCAGGCGATAATCCTTGGAATGGTTTGACTTTGGAATGGACAACTAGTTCGCCACCTGCGATTGAGAACTGGGAAGTATTGCCAGTTGTGACTCATGGCCCTTATGACTACGGTCATAATCATAGTAATGAAGTAGAGCCAGCAGCGACACCGGAAGCTAGTGTTTAGTAAAGCTTTCGTAGCGAATTGAGAGTTGAAATTTAAACGCACAGAAGCGCTGAGGTAGGCGCTTTAGGTAGCAGAGTCATTTGAGAACTTGGAATTTTAAGCTTGGAACTTAAAACTCCAAGCTTATAACTCGAAACTTCAAGCTTAGGGATTTTCAAATCAAAAAAAATTCAACTTATCTTGTGGGGTGGGCGTCTCGCCCGCCTGTAAGGAAGGGCGGACAAGATGTCCACCCCACAACTAGTAGTAATTTATTTGTTGGTAATCCCTTAGAACTGGAAAGTTCTCGTTTAGAACCAGAAAGTTCTCGTTTAGAACCAGAAAGTTCTCGTTTAGAACTCTGAACTCCAAGCTTAGAACTCGGAACTTCAGCTTTAGAACTCGCAACGCCTGATTTATTTTTGGGTGGGCTAGTTAAAAATCATGCAAGATTTTAGCCCAATCCCCAATCCCCAGCCTCCAGTCCCCAGTCCCTTTATTACCAACAAATCTATGACTATAGCGACAACAGAACACGAAAGTGCAGGACATCACGAAGAACATCCAGATTTAAGAGTTTGGGGGCTGTTGACATTCCTCGTCTCTGAATCGCTGATGTTCGGCGGATTTTTTGCCACCTATTTGTTTTTCCGCAGCAGTACGGCAGTTTGGCCGCCGGAAGGAACGGAAGTTGAGTTATTTGTGCCGACGATTAACACCATTATTCTGGTGTCTAGCAGTTTCGTCATTCACTTTGGCGATACGGCGATTAAGAAGAATAATGTCAAGGGAATGCAACTGTGGTACACAATTACTGCCATCATGGGAGCAATTTTCTTGATTGGTCAGGCTTATGAGTACGCAACTTTAGGCTACGGCATGACTACCAATGTCTTCGCCAACTGCTTTTATTTAATGACAGGCTTTCACGGTTTGCACGTGTTTGTGGGACTGTTGTTAATCTTAGCTGTGTTGTGGCGATCGCGTATTCCCGGTTTATATACTGCCAAAAATCACACCTTCATTGAAATGGCAGAAATTTACTGGCACTTCGTAGACATTATTTGGATTGTTCTTTTTACTTTGGTGTACATTCTCACACTATTTTAAAAGTGAGTGGGGAGTAGGGAGTTATAAATTAAGAATTGTTCTTTTCATCTCCCCATCTCCCCATCTCCCCACCTCTCCACCTCCTCATCTCCCTATAATTCAATATGCAACTCAATACGAATAAATTCTCCTGGTTTCAGGTTCCTGATGATGTCAAAAATCTATTAATTCTAGCTGCTAAAAATTGGGAAAATACATCAGAATCTGAAAAATATATTCAACAAGCTTTAGCGAAAACTGGTGGAAATACAGATGTTTTAGTAGCAGCATATAGATTTTTTTACTATAAAAATAATTATTCTCTTGCACTGCAAACAACAACGAAATTATTAGATAAAATTAAAGAACTAGAAAAATTCCCTGACGACTGGGAGCAACTTAAGCCTATATTAGTCAATCGCAAAGAAGACCCACAAATTCGATTGTACTTGAATGCTTATGCTGCTTCTGGATTAGTTCTAGCAAAGTTAGGAGCAATAGACGAAGCAAAAGAAATCAGCACCAGAGTCAAAGAGATAGACGAAAAGCATGATTTCGGAGCCGGAATTCTCCTAGATATTTTGACACGTCCAGCAGAAGAAGACGATTAATTATGGGGAATAGGGCATGGGGCATAGGGCATGGAGATGAGGGGAAAGGAAATAAAGCCTACATGCATCCCTTTTATCTTTCACATGCATTTTTTTTCCTACTCGAACGATTTTGCCCAATGCCCAATGCCCAATGCCCAATGCCCAATGCCCAATGCCCTTTTTTTCAATCAAGGCGAACATTCATGAACAATTGGTTATCTACTTCATCTTCCTCTTATCCCCTTTTGGGAACTGCGAGTAATAATAACTCTATTATTCCTCCGATCTACATACCTACTACACCATTTGTAGGTAGCGTTCCTAATGTTTCTCCGATAATTATCATCCAATCTTCTCAAATGAGATTTTAAAAGTTATGAAAGGTAGGGATTGGCTATTAACGGGAGACGGTCACTATCAAGCCTGTAAATCTGTGAGAGCATGGGATTTATTGAGAGATAATTACCGCGTTTATCGGTTTTTAACTGAGGTGGAAGATGTTCTCAATAATGTAGAAGATGAATCGAGTTGTTTGCCAGAAATTCGGATGCTCGTTAGGCGCTTGCTCGTCAATTCCTACTGGGTGCGGAGTCAGTATTTAGAACCTTCTCCCAAAACTGGAACCTCTGTTTTACTCCTATATGATGAATTGGGTTTTCCGTTGACGGTGCAAACAGTAACATTTGCACCAGGAACCAAATCAACTATTCATAATCATGGAACGTGGGGAGTAGTGGCGGTGTTAAAAGGTCAGGAAAAAAATACTTTTTGGCAACGCACTCCGAGTTCAGAATCTCAAGACAAAATTGAATATACGGGAGAACTAACTCTGTTTCCAGGGGATATTATTAGCTTTACTCCCGATGCAATTCACTGTGTAGAAGCACAAGGTGATGAACCTACTGTGACTTTTAATATTTACGGTGAAACCGATCCGAAAGAAAGATTTGAGTTTGACCCGGTTACCAATAACGCAAGGAATTTTTAACGAGAATCCAAAATTCCTTGTAGAGACGCGATGAATCGCGTCTTAACTTCACCCATTTAATTGCGAATTGCTATAAGAGGTAGTTGTATGGCAAGAGTAATTTTTTATAGTAAACCAGGCTGTAAAGGTGGTACTAAGCAAAAAGTATTGCTCACAGCTGCTGGTCATGAAGTGGTAGCATACGATTTGCTAACAGAACCTTGGACGGTTGAGAGGTTGCGTTCATTTTTTGGCGATCGCCCCGTTGCCGACTGGTTTAATCGTTCCTCCCCAAGGGTAAAATCTGGTGAGATAGTGCCGGAAAAAATTGATGCCGACACTGCTTTAATACTAATGTTGAGAGATCCGTTATTGATTCGCCGTCCTTTGTTGCAAGTAGGCGATCGGCGTGAGGTAGGATTTGATGTTGAAAAGATTGATGCTTGGATTGGCTTAAACCCTGTGGATGAATCCTTCCGAGAAATGAGCGAAAGTCTGATGAATCAGGATTTACAAGGTTGCGCCCACAATGGCAAACACGGTCATCACGACCATCATCACGAACAAGGTGGCTGCAAGCATCATGGAGAAGAACATCAAAAGCAAGGCAGCTGTAGCCATTAGTAACGATAGATAATTTTTAAGGTTATCTAAAAGCAACCTTCTGCAATTGAATTGCATCGACCTGCAACAGTTAAGGGAATTGCAGATTTCAACTTTTCTTGTGGGGTGGGCGTCTCGCCCGCCTTATGGACTGGGCGGACAGGATGTCCACCCCACAATATTGGATAATTTATTTGTTGGTAATCCCTAACACGTTGTTTCTTTAGAGCATTTTTCAACCACGAATTAAGGGCACAGCATTGCTGTGCCCCTACTCTGTATTTTTTTAACGGACTTCAGCAGTTTCTAAGGACAAATCTTGAAACATTGGGGTGCTGAGGTAGCGTTCGCCGAAGGAAGGTTGAATCATCACGATTAACTTATCGGCGTTTTCTTTGCGTTTACCTACTTGAATGGCGGCGCACAAAGCAGCACCGGAGGAGATTCCAGACAATAAGCCTTCTTCTTTAGCTAGGCGTCGTCCATAAGCGATCGCTTGGTCGTCGCTGACTCTAATTACTTCATCAACCAATTCTAAGCGCAGAACATCTGGGACAAATCCGGCGCCAATGCCTTGAATTCTATGGGGCCCGGCTTCACCGCCTGAGAGGACTGGGCTGTTGCTGGGTTCAACTGCGATCGCTTGAAAAGTTGGCTTGCGGCTTTTAATTACCTCTGCAATACCAGTAATTGTCCCACCAGTACCTACTCCCGCAATTACAATATCCACTTGTCCATCTGTATCAGCCCAAATTTCTTCGGCAGTGGTTTCGCGGTGAATTTTGGGATTGGCAGGGTTGCGGAATTGTTGCAGCATATAAGCATCGGGAGTCTTAGCGACAATTTCTTCAGCTTTACGAATTGCTCCCCGCATTCCTTCAGTACCCGGTGTCAACTCTAAGGATGCGCCATAAGCTCTGAGCATAGCCCGGCGTTCGCTGCTCATAGTTTCCGGCATCGTCAAAATTAACTTGTAGCCCCGCGCTGCTGCTACCATTGCTAAAGCAATTCCTGTATTACCTGAGGTAGGCTCTACTAAAACGGTTTTTCCAGGCTGAATTAAACCGTCTGCTTCTGCGGCGAGTACCATATTTAAGCCAATACGGTCTTTTACCGAAGCCGCTGGGTTCATCCCTTCGAGTTTGACAACTATCCTTGCTACTACTCCCTCGGCTTGAGGAATTTTGTTCAACTCAACTAAAGGAGTTCGTCCGATAAGTTCTGTTACGTCTTTAGCAATCCGCATTATTCAACCCCTAAAATCCTAAATCTTAGTCCAAAGTATCTATTTATAACAATAAGCTTTTGTGTATTGGTTTTGTAGTTAAGCGCAAATGATTGCACATCCTATGTATTTTAACTAAAACACAAAATATATAAGTTTTAGAAGAACTTTTCCGAGATGTTTTCCAAGAATAACCAAGATGTTAGTCGCCATCATTCAATTTGTGATGAAAATATGAATTAATCTGCGAAAATTTAATTGTCTTTTCTATTTATTGAGTCTATCCTTATCAAAAGACATTGATATTTAGTTTTGAGTACAGATTTTGTCCTGCTAAAACTTCATAAAAATAGCCTTCAATCCTTGTCTAGATTGCTTTGAGGTTGAGTACTCCCCACACCAGAACCCCACCTCGAAAATACTAGAACCCCATCTAAAAAACACTAGCACCTATACCCCAATGAATTTTTAAAATACTTATCAGGCAATAATTACAGGCGTTGAGTACTACTTTAATGAATTTAATAATCTTAACGGGGCTGGGGTAAACTGTTTTCTGGAGAGGTGGCTGATATAAATCGTATAGGATTTACGCAGAGATTCCCCTCTACCCCCCAACATTCCTAAGCGAAAGCTTAGCGAACTAGGGGGGACTTCTTAATCTCTCTTTTGATAGGATGAAACCACATTCTAAGATAGAAGGGCGTTATTCCTAAGTAAAGATTCCTATTAGTTGTGAAAAGTTTGGTATTTTGTCAATGTTAATGGTCAGCGTTAATTAGAGAAAAAACTGACAATTAATAATTATAAAATTACCTTCTACACATATTTTAGCATCAGAACTGTTTAAAAAGTAGAAATATATAGATAGCTACTTTAAGTAAACAGCAAAAGATATTTTCTTACTAGGTGCATACTACCTGGCAAGGGAGACAAGATGAAAGCCAAATTTTTAAATGTTCTTACAGTTTGCGTAGTTACCTTAGCGGTGCTTTCTCCAGAGCTAGTAGTATTTGGCATTATTTGGGAGCGACATATTGAGTTATTAGAATCACAGAATTTCGCCTGTGAAGTTAGCAAAGCTGGTGTGGCGATCGCTGCAACTCCCCAGACAGAAAATATACCATTACCTCAGACTAATATACAAACCTCTGAGCCAAATCTGGTTAATAAAATGCTAATTTTTACTGAGCAATATAAACTTGGCACAATCCTACAATGGTTCTTCTTGTTAACCCCGATTTGTGTTGGGGTAGGTATTATCTTTTACGACAGATATCTCGTTTATCGTGCTGCTGTTTTAAAAGAACAAGTTGAAATGTTAGAAAGGCTGTGGCAGCAAAGTATTGAACAGTAAGCTAGGCATTATTAGACTTATTTAGAGATTTTAAACTCTCTGGATACGCTTCAAATTTGTTCCTTAAAATCCAGAAACTCATCATGACAGAACAACGCCAGCACTTGTATTTTAACCTAATTGATGAACTGCTAAAATGCCCTAACGGTCAGGAACCAGAAGTTTTAGAAGCTCAACCAGAATTAATTGATTCTGGTTTAGTAGAAACAATGTTACAAGTAGCAACTATGTTCGCCCATGAAGGCAACCAAGATGGTGCGAAATTTTTATTTTTTGTAGCCCGCGAACTAGCAAAACAACTGGGTTTATATCCTGAAGTTCCCAATTCTGAAGTTGCTAATAAGGAGTAAAAATGCTATTGACTTCAACTGATGCCGGACAAATAGCTTTAGAGCTACTCATGGCAGATTGGAACATTTCAGAAGAAAATAGAGAGTGGTTTACAATCTTTAACTCTCGGTTAATTGGCGAGAGTTGGTACATTGTAGAACTAGGCGTAGAAGGATTTCCCGATCGCTGGTTTATTCAAGTGTATGACAACGGAGTTTGCGATCCAAACTATACATTTATCTCACCGATTGATGGCTCTGAAGGATTTACAGACTTAGCAAATCTGCCGGATATTGTTGCTGAAGTTTTAGTTTGCGAACGCAATGCCCGGTGAAAAGGCAGGGGAGCAGTGTTTCGACTACGCTCAACAACCGGAGCAGGGGAGCAGAGGAGAAAAATCAGGCCGCTTGCGGGTGGGGCTTCAACCAACAAAGCAGGTAAGCTTCATGAGCTATCGCCCGCTTAGATGTAAGGTTTTGAAGCATTACTTCTCAATCAAAAGAATTAAAAATTAATAATCAGAATTCAGAATTCAAGAATCAGAATCAAAATGAGGTGTACCACATCGGGTATACCTTTTTTTGTATATCAAATAGCCAAATTTAAAATTGCCCCGTACAAAAATTTAATCTTTGAAACTGATATTGTTTACTTTGCCTTTTTTGAAATCTGGCACAAGATTGTAATTGGATTATTACTAGGGAATGTATAGCGAAAATGACTTTATTACTAGAGAAGCAAATTGTCATCTTTAATATTTTATTTCAGTTAAATAAAGTAAATTGTCATATTTAATTGACAAGATTATGTTATATTAAATTAGAGTGACCGACGCTACAGAAATATCAGTTGAAATGATTGCTGAAGACATCTTAGCTAAAGAATTCACAAGAGTCGTCAACCACTACTATCCCAAAGCTGGGGAATTACTAGACGGGTGTTATGTGAAAGTCATTACCTGTTTTTGGGGACGACCTGCAAGACGCTTGCAATATATAGGAATTTATTGCTCTGATGAAATGATCCCTTACGTGCAAGCTCAAAAAGAAATACTGCGAGAAGTAGCAGACAATATGGGTCTAGTGCAAGTAGTTTGCATAAATGCCAAGCGATTATTACGCGACCCAATGTCGAAACTCAAAGAAAATAATCCACGCCTATGGTTGGAGTTGCAGTGGGTTGCTACTTAGTAGTTTGTCAATGAAAGATTGGCGCTTTGAGAAGAACAGGGATTTTAAATCTACCAAAGTTGTCTTGACACACTACTAAATAGCCAGCACACACGGTGGGTAAAAAGTATCAACGCAAGTAATGAAAACTGGAATTTTCTGCAATTACGAAAATCATCACCAAGATGCTCGTCGCGCCATTTTTGAGCAAGTAACGCTGATAAAACAGGCAGAAAGCTTAGATTTTGAAGAAGCCTGGGTGAGCGAACATCACTTTAGTGAATCCAATCTTAGCCCATCCATGTTAGTGTTAATGGCACACTTGGCAGGATTGACTTCAACTATTAAATTAGGCACTGCGGCGGTGTTATTGCCATTTTATAACCCGATTCGGGTAGCAGAAGACATCGCCACTTTGGATAATTTGTGCAATGGACGATTATTATTTGGAGTTGCTAAAGGAGGGCCTTTCCCTCTACAAAACAAGCATTTTGCAACGCCAATGAGCGAATCGCGTGGCAAAATGTTAGAGGCGATGGCATTGATTGAGAAGCTTTTATATGAAACTAACGTATCATTTAACGGGCAATATTATCAATGCGATCGCCTAACAATTTACCCCAAACCATTGCAACAAAAAATTCCCGTCTATGTTGCTACTGGTGGTGATGATGGTATCGAGTTTGCCGCCAAACATTCCTTTAGTTTGATGGGTGGCCCGCCGTTCTCTCTACAGAGATTGAAGAGTACCATTACCAAATATCAAGAGTTAAATGCTAGTGGTACAGAAAACTTTGTGCTGGCACGCTTCTTTTACGTTGGCAAAACTAACGATGAGGCAGTGAGTGAAGCGTTACCTTTCATTCGCAAATTCAGCCAAAAAATGAAAGCTAATTCGGCCGAAGTAATGCAAAATAGTGCGAATCCCGGCCACAAACCATTCGATCGCACAAATATTTGTTTCGATGAAGATTATTTGATTGAGAACTCAATTATCGGTGATGTGGAGACTTGTCGAGACAAAATCAAGAAATTTCAGGACGAATTAAACTTAGGTACGCTAGCACTCAAACCCTCATCTTTAGATCTGCAAAAAAACCTAGAGAGTTTGACGCGCTACAACCAAGAGGTGCGAAATTATGTCTTCTAAATTACACCTGCTACCTCCCGATGATTTACCTCCAACTGAGGTGACAAGAGAGGATGGAATGTTGCAGATGGAGTTAGAACAGTCTACAGGCAGATGCTTTTTTTTAGCCTGCGATCGCATTACGCGAGTACTGTTATCTAATTGTCAGTGGTATCTGACAACAAATGCCAACATTCTCACATTAATTATTGATTGCCCCGACTTAGTATCTTACTGGCATATTGTCAGCAATATTCCCCAGTTAGGTAATCGCTTAGAGAGATTTTCTACTAACGCCAAAATTCGCATTTATCCACCATTTGGTAAAGGAACGCCCTTTGAAATTGGCGTCAATGAAATCTCTGCTTATCGAGATTGGCTTTAGGTCAATAAACATCATATTGTCTCACACCTGTACTCTTGGAGTGCAGGTTTTTGTCATTTTAAAATAATTATTTACTTTGATATTTCGGCTTTTTCAAGTTATCAAATTTCTTTGTGCGTCTACTTTCTTCAGGAAATTATGAGGTGGGATATGACTATGTTGCGTGAGTCACCTTGGTATCAAGAAATTTTACGTGAAGGAGAAGCGCGTGGAGAAGAACGCGGACGACGAGAGGAATTATATTTCGGTATTGAATTAGCACTGGAAATTAAATTTGGGAATACTGGCTTAGATTTAATGCCAATGATTTACCAAATTGCAGATTTACAGCGATTAAAAGAGATTCAGCAGGCTATAAAAACGATGAATACAGTTGAAGAATTACAGCGAATTTGTGAGTGAATTGCTAATGAAAAAGGGGTGGCGGCTATTTTTGTAATTTCACCAAAAGCGCGTATCATCACATTCACGCCGTAATTACTGCTGACATATTTGTTATCTTTTCAGTTAGCCATTTATACCAACTATCTAATCCTATCCCAGTATTTGCAGAAACCTCAAAAATCTGAATTTTAGGATTAACTTGCTTCGCATATTCTATGCACTTTTGCACATCAAATTGCACGTAAGGTAGCAAATCAATTTTAGTCAAAACCATGATGTCACTAGCACGGAACATGTGGGGGTATTTTATCGGTTTATCTTCACCTTCCGTGACAGAGAGAATTACTACTTTAGAAAATTCTCCTAAATCAAATAACGCTGGACAAACCAAATTTCCCACATTTTCAATCATCACAACTGAATTCAATGGCGGATTTAATTGTTGTAAACCCCTGTCTATCATCGATGCGTCTAAATGACAGCCTGTTCCGGTGTTAATTTGGATGACTTTACAACCTGTTTCTTGAATTTTTTTAGCGTCATTAGTAGTTTCTTGGTCGCCTTCAATGACGCTAATAAGTACCTGATGCTTTAAATCATTGATAGTGCGAGTTAAAAGAGTTGTTTTCCCTGCACCAGGAGAACTCATTAAATTTAAAGCTAGAATATTGCGACCTTTAAACCATCCGCGATTTTGGGCTGCAATTAAATTATTTTTGGCTAATATATCCTGTTCTAATGATATAGTTGTGCCATGTATTTTGGCATGAACTTGAGATGCTTCTGTGTGAGTATCGTGGCTGTGGGAGTGAGTAATTACAGTGCCATCAGCTAAAGTATGAGTGTGGGTATGTTCATCTTCACTTACTTCTAAATTTGTAATTTTGGTTTCGCCATCATCAGAACAACCGCAGGTTACACACATAATTCCTCTATTTCGATTTCTTTAATTTTGAGTTCTTCACCAGATATTAAATGTAATTCCACGCTACCGCAATTACAGATACCAAATGGTTTATCTAGATAAATCTCTGCACCGCATTGCTGACATCGCGCTATACCAGGAATTTCTAAAATTTCTAACGTCGCCCCTTCTAAAACTGTACCTTGAGTGCAAATATCAAAACAAAACCGAATAGCATCGGGCATAATAGCTGAAAGTTTGCCAATTTCTAAGGAAACTCGTTGTACTTTTGCACCGTTGGCGTGTTCGGCTACAATTGCTACGATATTTTGGGTAATTCCTAATTCATGCATATAAAAAGTATCTTAAATACTAACAAATTCTTGGCAATTGGTCGCCTACTAACATATCAACAATACGTTCAGCACCAAAAATTGTTTTTAACAACACAATACCTGGAGGTGAAGTTATTACTTCCCCAATAATACAAGCATCTTTTCCTGCGGGATGAGATTTCATCGCTGATAAGATAGATTCGGCATATTTTCTTTTAGCTACTACAACTAACTTACCTTCGTTAGCTAAATAAAACGGATCTAAACCCAAAATTTCGCAAAAGCCTTTCACCTCTTCACGCACTGGAATAAATTCTTCGTCGAGACGAATTCCCACATGGGAAGTAACAGCAAATTCATTTAAAACTGTTGCTAAACCTCCACGTGTCACATCGCGCATTGCATGAACTTGGGGACAAATATTGAGGATAGTTTGTACTAAATCATGCAACGCCTGACAGTCACTTTCAATATTAGTTTCTAAAGCTAATTCTCCACGGGCAATTAAAATTGCTGCCCCATGATTTCCTAATTCACCATTAATAATTACAGCATCCCCAGGTTGAATATTGTGGGCAGAAATATTGATTCCTTGCGAAATGATACCAATACCAGCAGTATTAATAAATAGTTTATCGGCAGCACCGCGATGTACAACTTTTGTGTCGCCGGTGACAATTTGAACGCCAGCTTTTGTTGCGGCTGCTTTCATACTGGTTGCAACGCGTCGCAATGTTTCTACTGGTAATCCTTCTTCTAAAATAACGCTACAAGTTAGATATAAGGGTTTAGCGCCGCTGACAGCTAAATCATTAATTGTGCCGTTGATGGCTAATTCTCCGATATCGCTACCGGGAAAAAATAAAGGATCTACAGTATATGAATCTGTGGTGAAAGCGAGTCTGTCTCCTTGTTGTAAAAGTGGGGTTAAGTTGAAGGTTGCTTGGTCTTCTAATTGGGAGAGAATGGGGTTATTAAAGTTATTAACAAAGATGTCGTCAATTAAATCGCGCATGGCTTTACCACCGCTACCATGTGCAAGGGTTATGTGAGTGTCTTGTATTTTATGGTGACGGAAGTGCATTATTGTAGGTGTTTTTTTAGGAGAATATCACGCAGAGACGCAGAGGTGCAGAGAGAATATTGAGGAGTTTTATCTGCCTTTTTCTTCGTGTCTACCACTATGTTTGTCGGAATGTAGTTGACCTCCGACTGCCCAATTTTCACGTTCAAATTCATCGATGTGAATGGTTATCGATTCTGGTTTGGAGTTTAAGGTGGCGACAAGGGCATCAGTGATGGCTTTCACTAGTTGGCGCTTTTTTTCGATGGAGTGTCCTTTGGCAATTTGGACTGTAATAAATGGCATTTCAGTTACTCTCGAATGGTATTTTGGGACTATTCTAATGAGAAACCACAGGCGGGAAGAGGTTCTTGGGTTATGGTTACTTTTGGTTTTTCAGCTATTACTTTTTTAGCCATCGTGGAGAGTCGTCCATATTTGTAATAAGCTGCACAAGCACCTTCAGAAGATACCATACAAGTGCCAATTGGTGTTTCGGGTGTACAAGCTGTACCAAATACTTTACATTCCCAAGGTTTTAATACTCCTTTGAGAATTTCTCCACATTTACATGCTTTATGGTCGGCTACTTTCAGGTTAGGAATGGTAAATTTAAGTTCGGCATCAAATTTAGCATATTCAGGTTGAATCTTTAATCCTGAATAAGGAATATCGCCCAAGCCACGCCACTCGAAAGTATCTCGTACAGCAAACACTTTATTGATGGCTTCTAGTGATACTTTATTCCCGGCTTTTTGGACAATTCGATTATATTGGTTTTCAACTTGGCAACGATTTTCTACTAGCTGTTGCAACAGCATCCAAATTGATTGGAGAATATCTATAGGTTCAAATCCTGAAACAACAATTGGTTTATAATATTGTTGGGAAATAAATTCATAAGGGTCAGTACCAATTACCATGCTGACATGACCAGGCCCAACAAATCCATCGAGTTGTAAATCGGGATTATCTAATAATGCTTGGAGGGCGGGAATTACAAGAACGTGATTGCAAAACATACTGAAGTTAGGAATTCCTTCAGCTGCGGCTTGCAAAATGGTGAAGGCGGTACTGGGGGCTGTGGTTTCAAAGCCTAAGGCGAAGAAAACTACTTCTTTGTCGGGGTTATCTTTGGCAATTTGCAAGCTATCTAAGGGAGAGTACACCATACGGATGTCTGCGCCTTGTGCCCTGGCTTGAAGTAAACTTGTTTTAGAACCAGGAACTCGCATGGCGTCGCCAAATGTGGTGAAGATGACGTTAGGATTTTGAGAGATAGCGATCGCATCATCTAATCTCCCCTTTGGCATAACGCATACTGGACAACCAGGCCCGTGAATTAATTCAATGCGATCGGGTAAAATTTCTTCAAGACCATATTTAAATATAGAGTGAGTATGCCCACCGCATACTTCCATAATTTTCAGAGGTTTTTCTAATTCCTCGCACAATTTCCCAATTTCTCGACGTAACGCTTCAGCCTTTTCTCTTTCGCGGAATTCATCAACATATTTCATAGGAATAGAACCATAGTTTTTTGAAACGAAATACAAAGAAGGTAAAAGATTATTAGACTTATTGTCAAAATTCTCTCTTTCCTCTCTGCGCCTCCGCGCCTCTGCGTGAGAAAAATTCTTCTCCTCAATTACTAATCTCCACCTGCGCTGCTGCTAACTCTTCCAATAACTTTAATGTTTCTGCTGCTTCTTCCTCATTAATTCGATTCATTGCAAAGCCAACATGCACTAATACCCAATCTCCAATACAAGCTTCAGGCGGATGTTCCTCATCAACAATGCAAGCAATATTGACTTCGCGCTTAACACCACCAACATTAACAATAGCTAACTTATGATTAACGTTGGTAATTTCAATAATTTGACCGGGAATTCCTAAACACATTTTTATCTTCTTTCAGCCTTTGCGTGAATTAAGTTTATCTTCTTAATTGTGCAGCTGTAATAACTGCTTGCCCCAAAGATAACCCGCCATCATTAGCTGGAACTAAGCTGTGAGTCAATACTTTTATTCCCAACGTTTCTAATGATTTCCTAACTAGCTCTAACAATACACAATTTTGAAATACTCCTCCTGTTAAAACAACATGATGAATTACATTCTCTTGACAAAGAAGCTTAGTCATTTCCAAAATTGTATTAGCTAAACCTTTGTGAAATTTACCAGCTATAACTGCTTTAGGAATTTGTTGCTGCAAGTCATGGAGTAAAGCTTGCCACATTGGACGCGGGTCTATACAATAAATACTATCTAAAAAGCTAAATTCAAAAGGATATATTAGCATTTCTTTATCATTATTTAAGCTGTTAACATTGACTAAAGCTTCCATTGCGATCGCTGCTTGTCCTTCATAGCTACATTCATCTCTATAAATACCGATAGCCGCCGCCACCGCATCGAATAACCTCCCCACCGAAGAAGCTGGAAGAGAGTTAATTCTTTTATCAATCAGTTGCTTAAGTAGCTTGATTGGCTTATTATTTAGAAATTGAACTATTTCTAAATCAGCATATTTTTCTTGACAATCATCCCAAAGATTAGCAACTATTAATTGGGCATAAGTATTACGCCAAGGCTGATATATTGCTTGTTCGCCGCCAATCATCGCTACTGGTTTAAATGTTGCTAGGCGCTGAAATTTTCGGTAATCAGCTAAAAGAAATTCTCCACCCCACAGATTACCATCTTCCCCATAACCCAAACCATCTAAAGCAATACCTAATACTGGAGGCGAATCTAGAGGAATATTATTTTCCGCCATACAAGCAGCAATGTGCGCGTGATGATGTTGAATTTGGTTAATTTTAAGTTTATTTCTATCTGCAAATTCTTTACCAATTTTGCTTGAAAGATATTCAGGATGTTTATCAATTGCAATTATTTCTGGTTCGTGTTCAAATAAATTTAAGTATAAATTTAAAGTTTCTTGATAACTATGAAAAACCCCACCATTTTCTAAGTCTCCCAGATGTTGCGAAAGAATTGCTTCTTTTCCTCGTAACAAACAAAAGGTATTTTTTAACTCACTTCCCATTGCTAAAATCGACGGTACATTCTCAAATCCTGGCGGTAAACTAATCGCTGCTGGTGCGTATCCTCTAGCACGCCGAATTGTTTGAACTTTCTCGCCAACAACCTGCACCACCGAATCATCTACTCGATTAATAATGTCGCGATTATGAAGGATAAAATAATCAGCTATTGCCCCTAATTTTTCCCTAGCTTCATCATTATCAATACATTGTGGTTCATCGCTAATATTCCCACTAGTTAAAACAATTGGACGATTCATTCGCCGCAAAATTAAATGATGTAATGGCGTATAAGGTAGCATAAAACCAAGACTATTTTGCCCCGGTGCAACCGAAACCGCAATCTTAAAATTCACAGAAGATTTATTCTCAGTTTCTATTCCCAGTCCCCTTTTCTGCAATAAAACAATCGATGCAGCAGGACTTGTTAATAATTCTTTCTCCTTACTATTTACATTACAATACCGTTCAATTACTTCAATATCACGTGCCATTAAAGCAAAGGGTTTATGATAGCGTCTTTTGCGATATCGCAATTTTTCTACAGCAATTTCTTGAGTTGCATCGCAAGCTAAATGAAAACCACCTAAACCTTTAATTGCAACAATTTCACCTCTTTGCAATAGCGTACAAACCGCATCAACATCATCTAACATCGAAAACATAGAAGCAGTAACCGCTTTCCCATCAGCACGTTCTAACCAAGCTGAAGCACCGCAAGCATGACAAGCTACAGGTTGGGCGTGAAAACGGCGATTTTCGACATCGTGGTATTCCTTTGCACATTCGGAACACATGACAAACGCAGACATACTGGTATTGCATCTGTCATAAGGAATGGCACGAATAATACTCAACCGAGGGCCGCAATGAGTACAGTTAGTAAAAGGGTAACGGTAAAAGCGGCTAAAAGGGTCGAAAATTTCTTTTTGACATTGCGGACAAGTCGCTGCATCAGGGGCAATTTCTGTTTTAATTGCACTATTGACGCTAGTAGAAATCACAAAATTATCAAAGTTAAATTCGCCTTTGTAAGGAGTTCTGATTAATTCAGTAATTTTTGCCAACGGTGGGCATTCTCTTTGTAATTTAGTAACAAATTCTGTTATTGCTTCTTCGCTACCAGATACGCGAATTAAAACACCTCCGCCATCATTACAAACATCTCCACTCAAACCGCAAACTTTAGCAATACGATATACAGTAGGACGAAATCCTACTCCTTGAACAGTACCGCGAACTCTAATTTCTTCAGCCACCATAATTAAACTGCCACAGCAAAATTCGATTATTTCCAGAATCAGCTATTACTGCCGTTTTGCCACAAAATTTTATGCCGTAACACCAATTTAAACTATCTCGTTTTGGCAATCCAAAATCACGATTTTCACTTTTACTTTGAAAATTATTTTGTCCGGCAATGGCATCTGCCGTTGTATCTTGCAGTGATAGAATTGACTCTGGCTTTCTCCATCCTAACAACCGAGAATTTGCAGTATCCGCAACTACTAACCACTCCCCTGCCACACCCACACCATAAGGCATACTCAAGCTACTAGCACTAGGATAATAAACCCCTTGATTCATTTCCACTGAATTAAAGTTTTTCTGCCCTAAAACCACTGCACAAGGAGTATTATTTTCTGTCGGTATTCCTTGCCAAATCATAACGCGATTATTGCCGGCATCGCTGGCAACTAAATTTTCTCCCCAAAAATTAATATCGTGACACCAACGCATACTCGCTGCGGTTGGAGAACCACCGCCGTTTTCATTGCGAGATATCATATCTGGCTGTCCCAAAACTATATCGGCAGGTTGACCGTTTTCTGTCGGTAACTGATGCCAAATTAATACTCTGCGATTTCCTGTATCAGCAACAAATAGGCGTCCTTGATGATAGAAAACACCGTAAGGCCAGTGCATTGTATTGGCAGATGCTTGTTGAGTTCCTCTATTTGGTTCGTTATCGATAAAATTAACTTGCCCTAATACTAAATCTGCCGGTACATTACTATGTTCTGGTAAATTTTTCCAAATCAAAACTCGATGATTCCAAGCATCTGCTACAGCTAAACCTTCGACACAACTACAAATTCCAGTTGGTACGTTTAAAGTAGTTCTTCCAATTGTACCTTTAGCATTTTGTCCTTCATGATAAAAGTCAGGTTGCCCAATTACCCAATCAGCTGCTTGACTATCTTTAGTAGGTAAATTCCGCCATCCCAATAATCTATGATGTCCTGTATCTGACACCCACAATATGCCATTTGAGAACAAACAAGCACCACGAGGCCCAAACATTGTAGTCGGGCTGGGTGCTACAGGTATCACTAATTGTTCTCTTTGAATAATATTGCCTAAAATTACCTCTGCCCCCTGAGATGAAAAAGGTAACTTTTGAGGAGTTGCTATTGTTTCTGGCGGTAATGGTGGTGTCGGATGAATTGTAATTGGGATATCCATGAAGCGCAAATAGAGGCTGATAAATATTTAAAAACATTAATGTTTAACAGCATGTAACAACAGTAACATTTTGATATTTCTGAGATAAAATAATCAACAAACTTATTGCTAAATTTTTTCTTTGCCTCCTCTTCTCTGCGCGACGCCACTTGCTACCCTACGGGAACGCCAAGGGCGAACAAGTCGGGGAACCCGCCCAACGCAGTGGCTCCTCTGCGTGAAACAAAAAATATAGTCGATAAATTTTACCCAGCTTTTTGCAGTTTCACAAAAACCTTATCACCCTTAATGTTGACTGGATATGACTGAAGCGAAATATCAAGTACAGTCAAACATTTACCTGTGTCTAAATTATACTCAAATCCGTGATAAGGGCAAGTAATAATACCATTTTCAACCTTACCACCTTCTAAAGGATTTCCTAGATGAGCGCAAGCATTACGATAACATTTCAACGTAACACCTTGGCGATATAAAATTAGCGAAGTACCAGCAAGTTGTACTGCTAACACACCCAATTCGGGAACTTGTTCGAGAGTTGCTACTTTTACCCAACTAGAAGTTAACTGCGAAGAAAATGGACTGATGAAATTAGAATTAGCAGTTTTAACAGTATCATGATTGACAGCGACAACTTTCGTAATTTCAGGACAATGATTTTTGATTGCTTGTTCTATTCCTTGAGATAAAGTTAAAGTAGAAGCCGGACAACTGCTGCAAGTTCCTATTAACTTAACTTCTACTGTATCCGGTGGTTTAATTGCCACTAATTCTACATCTCCGTTATGGCTTTTTAAGCCTGGGCGAACTTCTTCAAGGGCAGATTGAATGCGCTGTTCTAGTGATGGTTTTGGCGGTTTAACTAATTCGTGATAAAGCAATACAGCGTATACTACTTCATCACTAACAGCATGACGCAAAGCTGGCATTGATTCTTCTTTTAGGCTTTTAATGAAATTCGTCAATGCTGCTTTGTGCAAAGCTTCAATTGCTCTTTTCAAGCCTACTGCTACACACCTTTGGCTTTCATCCCACTCGGATATAATTGCCTCAAAGCGGTTAATTTCCTGAACTAATTCTTCAAGGTTAGACATAGAATGTGGGGCATAGGGCATGGGGCATTGGGCATTGGTCATCGGTTATTTAGAACTTTTTAATGGCCAATGACTAATGACAAATATACAACTCACTTCGTTTTGAAATCTTTAAGCAGAAATGGCATAATCATTCCTGTCACTAAGCTAGATAACGTTATTGGTAAGCAGAAAGGTATTTGTGCTTGTGCAAATAACACAAGTAGTAGCGAACCTACAGCACTAGCAATAGTAATTTGCTGAACAAAATATATAGGGTCGCGCAGTAGCTTTCCTTTAAAAAATAATTTAGCAGAATACCAGCCGAGTTGTAACATATTTCCTCCTAATAACTAGTTAAGAAATTGAGTATGGCTAGACCTATAATAATGGCAGGAATTACGCCAGCAGGAGCAAATAAAGCACCAAGCATTGCAGAAAACTGATAGCCTATGTCTTTACCTGCTAATAGCATCCCGCCAATAGCGCCGCCAATCATAGATAAAACTGTTGCTGTAATTAGCCAGACAAATTCTGTTGCGAGGTTGAGTTCGCCTGCTGCTAAATTTGTGAGAAAATCTCCTGTAGTAATGGTTAGCAATATATCTTGCATTCTTTATTTTCCTCCTGGCTTGAGTTGGGTGGTTGAAGAGTTAGGAGTTAAGTTAGATAAAAAATTCTGGAGTTACTGAGTATGAAGATGATTTATTTCACGCAGAGGCGCAGAGTCGCAGAGAGTAAGAGTTGAGGAGAGTTAGTTTTTAAATTTTATATTCAAATTCAGCAACGGCAAAATTCATAACTCATAACTTCTAACTATTAATTTCTAATTGCACATCTTGTAATGCTTTGGCTACTATTTCAGCTTGTTCTATTTGCTGATGGTTGGTAAATATTTCTAAAGCTTGCTGATAGTATGCACGTGCTTGTAATAGGTTATTAGAATTACCTGCTTCTGGTTTTTCTGGGTCGTCGGGTAAGTTGAATAAGGCGTTAGCTTTGTTGGAAATTGTGTTAGCGTACTCTAGGGGCGTATCTTTGGAATTACGCACTTTTAGGGCTTCGTCATAAGCCGCGATCGCTTTTAAGTTATTCTCCACAGGATGAGAACTCACTAAATATTGCAAAGCGTTACCCAAATTATTTTGCAACATCGCATATTCTCTGGGATGGTCAATGAGATTAATATGCTTTAGTGCCGTCTCAAATGATTGCACTGCTAACCCTTGACGCAAATATTCCCGTTCCGATGCTAAGGGCATGGAAAGATAAGCGATCGCAATATTATTGTATAAAATAGCATATTCTTGTGGGTAATCCTGCCAAGTAAATACCCGCAAAGCTTCATGATACGCTTGGATACTATCAGTTATCCGCGCTAAATTATACGGCACAAGTGACTGTAACACTAGCCCAAAATTCATCTGTGCTTCCGCCAATTCTTCTGGCGAAGCTAATTGTTGTAAAATCGGTATCGCTTCTTCATAACCGACTTTCGCTTGTACTAGCAGTTGCGTGCTAACATCCGGTATTGCCTGTAACGTTCCTGCCATCCCCACTTGCGCCCTGGCTTTCAGTAGGGGATACTCCTCACCACACATCTCATAAGCCCGGTAATATAGGCTAACTGCATTCCGCAAATCTTGGGCTGTTTTGGGCTTTTTTTGAAAGCCTTGGGCGATTTCAATCAGCATTTGAATTTTTTCATCTGCTGAAGCTGACTCTAAAGTAATAGCCGCGATCGCAGCCTTCACCGCTGAATCTGTAATGCTAGGGGTCATAACTCTGCCATACTCTAGCCAACTGGAATTTGAGTTTCCTGACACCCACAAATGATTAAGACACACTTTGGCGTCTCATCACGGGCCATACTGATTTACGCAGGCTTCGAGTCCTTTTGGCGGAATTCCCCTTTAGGAACTGGTGACTGGGGACTAGGAAGATAAGGGAGATCGAAAGACGCGGGGAATAACCAATACCCCATGCCCAATTCCCAATCCCTAAAATATAAAACATTCTATTTCTCAAATTCTAGGGGGGAATTGCCAATATTAATGTCAGCTTTAAACACCTGAATATTTTCAAAATATCTTTTGTATCATTGCTATACACAATCAAAATATTCTTTATAGAATTGTTGACATACATATATGCCGTCTGTTTATATGCAACTTTTTTGACAATCTATTCAGAAGTCAGGAGGCAGAAGGTTTTATTAATAAGGGGATTGGTGACCCCTCCTCATTCACATTCTTATTTCAAATTAGTAGCAATTTTATTTTTAGGATTTTTTTATTTGTTAATGATTTTACATAAATTAAAAAAATAATCGTTTAAATTACTTTGATGGAATCTCTGCCAATGTTAATAATTAATTCTTTTTTAATAAAAGAGAGTTGAATCAAAAAATACCTTATGTTGAAAAATAAATATAGAGAAACAAGTGACACTCTACAAGCTTGACCGTCTACATTATGCACAATCCACAGTGCTGAGTAGGAAGTAGAGAGTGGGTAATATCGGGGAAATGAGGAAGTAGGGGAAGAACTTCGTAACTTCTGACTTAGGACTTAGCACTGAGTCTGGTAAACAATAGAAAAACATATAGCCGATGACTAACGTACTGTGGCTACAAGGTGGTGCTTGTTCCGGTAACACCATGTCATTTCTCAACGCCGAAGAACCGACAGTCTGCGATTTAATTGCCGACTTTGGCATCAAGGTACTTTGGCATCCATCCTTGGGATTGGAACTAGGCGACAACTTACAAACACTGCTGCGGGATTGCATTTCTGAGACAATTCCGCTAGATATTTTGGTGTTTGAAGGTAGTGTTGTCAACGCTCCCAACGGCACTGGGGAATGGAATCGCTTTGCCGATCGCCCCATGAAAGATTGGTTAACAGACCTCGCCAAAGCAGCCAAATTTATCGTCGCTGTGGGAGACTGTGCCACCTGGGGAGGAATTCCCGCCATGTCGCCCAACCCCAGCGAATCGGAAGGGTTACAATTTCTCAAGCGTCAAGAAGGCGGCTTTTTAGGCAAAGATTTCGTCTCCCAAGCCGGATTACCTGTAATTAACATTCCTGGATGTCCCGCACATCCCGATTGGATTACGCAGATATTAGTGGCGATCGCTACTGGACGCATAGCAGACATCGCCCTCGATGAACTGCATCGTCCGCAAACGTTCTTCAACACCTATACCCAAACAGGTTGTACTCGTAACGTCCACTTTGCCTACAAAGCATCAACCGCCGAATTCGGTCAGCGTAAAGGATGCCTGTTTTATGACTTGGGTTGTCGCGGTCCCATGACCCATTCCTCCTGCAACCGCATCCTATGGAATCGCGTCTCCTCCAAAACCCGCGCCGGGATGCCTTGTTTGGGTTGCACCGAACCAGAATTTCCCTTCTTTGACCTCAAACCAGGAACCGTATTTAAAACCCAAACAGTTATGGGGGTTCCTAAAGAATTACCGCCAGGAGTCAACAAAAAAGACTACGCCATACTCACAATGGTGGCAAAAGACGCAGCACCACCTTGGGCAGAAGAAGACTTTTTTACAGTTTAGTCATTCGTCCTTTGTCATTTGTCCTTTGTCCTTTGTGAAAAACCAATGACCAATGACCAATGACTAATGACCAATGACCAATGACCAAAGACTAATGACCAATGACCAAGGACAAATGACTAATGACAATTCAAACATTAGATATATCGCCCGTTGGTAGAGTTGAAGGCGATTTAGATGTCCGAGTTGATATCGAACACGGAAGAGTAGTCAACGCCTGGACTCATGCGGAATTATTTCGCGGATTTGAAATTATCTTACGCGGTAAAGACCCCCAAGCCGGATTAATTGTCACGCCTCGAATTTGCGGAATTTGCGGTGGTTCTCACTTAACTTCGGCATCATGGGCTTTAGATACAGCTTGGGAAACAGAAGTTCCCCGCAATGCAATTTTGGCAAGAAATCTCGGTCAAATTGTCGAAACAATCCAAAGTATTCCCCGTTATTTTTATGGATTGTTTGCCATTGATTTGACTAATAAAAAATACCGCAATAGTCGCTTTTATGACGAAGCTACCAGACGCTTTGCCGCCTTCACTGGTAAATCTTACGAATTAGGCGTGACAATTTCTGCCAAACCTGTAGAAATTTATGCGCTATTGGGCGGTCAATGGCCTCACAGCAGTTATATGGTGCCTGGTGGCGTGATGTGCGCCCCCACCCTCACGGATATTACCCGCGCTTGGGCGATTCTGGAATATTTCCGCACCAATTGGTTAGAACCAGTTTGGTTGGGTTGTTCTTTAGAACGTTACGAACAAATCCAAAGTTATGATGACTTTTTGGACTGGTTGGATGAAAACCGCAATCATCGAGAGTCTGACTTGGGTTTTTATTGGCGCATGGGTTTGGACATCGGTTTAGATAGATATGGCGCTGGCGTTGGTAAATATGTCACTTGGGGATATTTAGCCCATGAGGATAAATACCAAAAGCCGACCATTGAAGGACGAAACGCAGCAATGATTATGAAAAGTGGAGTTTATGACAGCTTCACTGATACTCACGTCTTAATGGATCAGTCCTTTACCCGCGAGAATACAACTCACTCCTGGTACGATGAAGGGACTGCGGATATTCATCCTGGCGATCGCAATACTAAACCCATTGCCAATAATACCAAAGACTTCGATAACGCCTATTCCTGGGCAAGTGCCGTCCTGCACAAAGATTTCGGGCGTTTAGAAGCTGGCCCCTTAGCGCGGCAATTAGTTGCAGGTGGCAAACACGGCGAATCTTGGCAACACTACGACCCCTTCATCCTCGATGTCTTCAAGCAGATGAAGGGCCCTAGTATTCATGTACGTCAGTTAGCACGACTTCACGAAATTGTCAAGTTATATCGTCAAGCCGAACATTGCTTGCGCGAATTTAAATTAAACGACCCTTGGTATATCAAACCCAAAGAAAAAGATGGCAAGGGTTGGGGTGCAACGGAAGCAGCGCGGGGTTCTTTGTGCCACTGGGTGGAAATAGAAGGCGGTAAGATTAAGAATTACCAAGTGATTGCGCCTGGTACTTGGAATATCGGCCCTCGTGACGGCCAAGGAAAGCGCGGCCCCATTGAAGAAGCTTTAATTGGCACACCCATTTACGATTCTAGCGATCCGGTGGAAGTTGGTCATGTGGCGCGATCGTTTGATTCTTGTTTGGTGTGTACTGTTCACGCCCATGATGCGAAGACGGGTGAGGAGTTGGCACGTTTTCGGACTGCTTAATTTAATTATCAGGTGCGTTAGTCGTAGGGCAACGCACCGAAGTTTTTGTAGTTTGGAGTTTCCCAAGCAGCTATTTTGAGTCTGCTTGCTCAATTCACACAACATAAGACATAAAATACACCTGTCGTTGCCAAATAGCTCCATTGAAGTGAAACAATAAATAGTACCCACACACAGGGTAAGCAATGTGAACAAGCCCATAATCGCATGATTCACTAAATCCAACCCGTGATAAGGTAAAAATTCCACGAGCTTTTTGAAATTCCTGTGGTTCAAGCTCTGAGACAAAGCGATATCCATTTTCAACTTGAAATCGCTTCTCTAAACGCCACTCACGCGTATTTTTCACTTCATAATCTTCAATCATGCCCTTGTTTCTTAAACAGTCATACTGACTGAACCATTTCATTAGCCAGTTGTTCGTAGCTTGACTTTTCAGCAATGAGATAATCTTCAATCTCTTCCTGATTTGCATGGTAATAAGTTAAAGCTGCATAAACTTGTGCAAGAGTCAAATTACCCATCCGTTCAACAATTTCTTCCGCATTCATTCCCGTCTTATACCAAGCTGCAACTCGTTGAACAGATACTCTAGTTCCAGCAATTCGAGGACGACTACCAAGAGTTCCAGGTGTGCGAACAATTAGTGTGCCAATGTCAGTAATAGTTTGCATAAGCTTAACTCACTTTTACCCTCATCATTGCATATTCTACTGGTTGCTGCTTGTGCTGCCTATGCCTTTCCCAGACCATTTACTTATAGATAGATTTTCAAATAGCAATTATATTAAACTTAGTTTACCAGCTTAGTTTAATTTTATGAAAACCGTAAATATTCATCAAGCTAAAAACAACCTTTCAAACCTTCTGTCACGCGTAGAATTTGGAGAATAAATCATTATTTCCAAGCGAGGCGTTCCCATTGTTAAGTTGGTTTCATTTCGCTGCTCATCAAATCGGCTCAACAGTTTAGGACAGGATAAAGGGCGTTTTATAGTGCCAGATAATTTTAATGCTCCTTTTAGTTTATAAGTGGTTTTTCAATCTTGAAAAATACTAAAGGATTGCCATTTATAATTTTTTCATCTACCTCGATCGTGCCAATTATTTCTACTAATTTTTGTGACTCTAAGTTTGGGCGATCGCAGCTTGCTACAAGATATTTATAGTTAAGTTCATCAAAAGAATATTCTAATATCTTCGTTGCCGCTTCGGTAGCATAGCCTTGTTTGGTGGCTTTAGGCAGCAAAGCATAAACTAATTGAGGCTGTTGTTCATCAAAAAAAGTCCACAAACCAACAAATCCAATAATTTCTTGCTCATTTTTAGTCTCAATAAACCAAAGACCATATCTTTTTTCTTCAAAATTATTTTGGCTCTCTCTCACCATTTCTTCAACCTGTTCCAATGGAAGAATTTTGTCATCGCACAGATACCTTCTGACGTATGAGTCGATGAAAATAGCGTGTAGTGTGTTCAGTCCATTCTGCAAAATTGGTTTTAACAAAAGCCTTTGAGTTTCAAGTATTAAAGTCATTAGTTTAGACCTCACTGCGGCTCCAGAATTTTTGAGAACAGGAATATTACTCATAGTCTACTGAACTACAATCTGTTCTAAGTAAGTTACCAGAACAAAACCAAACTATATCAAGAAAAATAAACTAGCCTAAAAGCCTTATGCTGTTTCAGTGAAGCCTACAGCTGCTTACAGCTAAGCATTTGCTATTTTGGGTACTACAATTTCGATTTTGGGTACTACAATTTTGACTTTCGGTACTACCGTTTCGACTTTGGGCACTACAATTTCGACTTTCGGTACTACAATTTTGACTTTGGACACTACAATTTCGACTTTCGGTACTACAGTTTCGACTTTGGGTACTACAATTTCGACTTTCGGTACTACAATTTTGACTTTCGGTACTACAGTTTCGACTTTGGGCACTACAATTTCGACTTCGACGACTACATTTGCTATTTTGGCGATGCCTGGGGCGGGCTACGCCAACTGCCCCACCAAGTCTTCTAATCTGGTAAAAATGTCGCAATCATCTTTTCAACTGCTTTGGGGTCTTGCATTAGCTGTTGATTGAGTTGCTTAGCCTGTTCGCCTGGATAAACTTCTTCTACACCATCAATTACAGCTTGCAGCGTATCGCGAACCACTTCTTCTGGAGGTACTTTAGGATCGGGAAAAGACTTGCCCATACCAATATCAATCGCTCCTGGTAACACTGCCACTACCAGCGTTTTCTGAGCCGCCAATTCTGCGCGAATCGCCTGAGTCATAGACAAAACTGCTGCTTTGGAAGCGCCATAGCTGCCATTAAAAGGAAGATTTACCCGCGCCACCATTGACACCATGTTAGCGATCGCTCCACCTCCATTTTGTTTCAAAATTGGGGCAAAAGCACGACACATAATCAAAGTCCCAAAGTAGTTAACTTCCATCTCTGCTCTAGCGGAGGATAAATCCGGTGCAGCAATCAATCCTTTGTTCAAGCCGACACCAGCATTATTAATCAACAAGTTGACATCCTGACATTTTAATGCAGCTTGGCGCACAGATTCTTTATCAGTAATTTCCAGCTGAATCGGGATAATTCGCTGCGGGTCAGTTGCAACCAGTTCGCTGAGCGCCTCTACCTTGCGAGCGCCAGCATAAATTTTGGCTGCACCTTGCGCTTTCAACCCTTCTACAAAGTACTTACCTAAACCTCCATTTGCGCCAGTTACCAAAGCAATTGCACCTGAAACTTCCATAATTTTCCTCTACAGCATTGAGACAGAAATTACTCCAATCCAAAAGTATACTTATACTTACTTTTTGAAAAGTACTTACTTTTTTGTAAGTACATATAAGTTTAAATTCAGTAAATTACATGCCCGAACAGCAAACTGAAGGCACATTATTTGTGCAAACAACGCTCAAAATTTTAGGTGGGAAATGGAAGATTTTAATTCTCTGGCACTTGAAAGATGAAGCAAAACGATACAGCCAATTGAAAAAATTGATTCCGGAAATTACAGAGAAAATGCTCATTCAACAACTTCGCGAACTAGAAAATGATGGAATTATTAACCGAAAAGTCTACTCAGATGTACCTCTAAAAGTAGGGTATTCATTCACAGATTATGGCAAAACTCTTATACCAGTCTTAAAAGCTCTTTGCGACTGGGGACAAGAACATCTGAAGATTATGAAGCGGGGAGATGACGGAGATGCAAACAAGCGGGGAATAACTAATGACTAATGACCAATGACTAATGACTAATTATTCAAAACTCGTAGCGTAACACACTAAAACTTATAGAAACAGTGCGTTAGGCTTGCCTTAATGCACTTGCATAAAACATAAATTTACATGGTAAGCTTGTGTCTGATTTAGCACTACATAACTATTTCCCTCGCGTTCCCGATGCAGCATTGCAAGAATTCATAGAATGGTGTGTTTTAGAACAGGCAAAAGCCGCAGAATGTAACTTTACTCCAGATAGAAGTAAGTTAGCTAATTTGCCACCAGCAGATTATATTCCCAAGCTTGTGGATCAGTTCATGAAAGTTAAACCAGATCCAATTAAAGCAGGTTTAGTAGCAGCGATCGCTGGTAAGGAAGCTGACAAACATGGTTTATCTGGTATGGCTGTCGTAGCTGATTTTGTGTCACTTTATGTAAAATATTTAATTCCTAAAGAAGGCACAACTCCAGAAGATGCACAAGCAATATTAACTAAAGCATCACAACATCAGTACGAAAAACTTACTGAAATTGCCAAAAAACATGGTCTAGAACTATGATTTTTGTCGGCTGAAGAATTATTTATTAGAGGCTTTGTCTGTACTATTACTCAGAGCCTCTGTTTTAGCTATTTCTAATTGGAGCCTACTCGATACCAGTATTCATAAATTGGTTCATAGCCAAGTTTTTCATACAAGTTACGAGCTGGGATATTCGCCTGCACTACTTGTATGTAAGAAAAGCAAGCTCCTTTATTAATACCCCATTGAAGCAAACCTTGAATAATTGCTGTTGCATAGCCGCGCCGTCTTTGCCTCGAACTCGTAACTATGTCAAAAATACCTAAATAACCGCTTTCTAAAACGCCTATCCCACAAGCAACAATTTCATCATTTTGTTTGCATGAAGCAAATATAATTTCTGACTTGATTGCTGCCAATATCATTTTATGAATAGTTGATGGCTGTTCTCCTGAAGCTTTTAAGTTATGATAAGCAACCAACCAATCATCTAAATTTTCCTGATTAATAGCAGATAAAATATTTAGCGATCGCTCTGATAATCTCATACCCATTACTAGCGATGGCTCAATTATTTCATATCCCCTTGCGGCTAGCTTTTCATCTAACACCTCTGGTTTAGTAAATGACAGCAAGCGAAAAATAGGGTTTTGTTTGCGCGCTCGATATTGAGACTCGCAGTAAGCAATTTTTTCTTCAATATCTAAACCAATTTTATCCAAAACTGTCACTGAATTTGCGCGTTTGGTGTAGCCATCAGCAAAACGCATCACCCAACCATGATGATTGATAGTTTCAAAAGCTGGCCATGCTTTCAATGATATTTCTTCAACTGTTCTATGCATGGAATCTGGAGTCATATATATAAGCAAATACCATCGTATCAATCACCATCAGAGTCGTCCTTCTGATTTCCAAGTCTGCACTTGGCTTTCTGATTCCATCGGTAACGCCTTTGCCCGTTCTCGAATACGAGCAAGCACTTCATCGCGTTGTCCATAGCGTTTTTGCAACAAATCGCGGACTTCTTGCTCGATCGAAATCCCCTTTTGTTCTGCCAAGCGTTTAATGCGATCGACTAACTCATCAGATATATTGCGAATAGTAATTGTCGCCATACTGCCTCCTTTGCTAGCTTTATCTTAAAATTGAGGAAACACATTTACTTTATAGTTAATGAACAAAATTGTAGTTAACTCACAAATTCATTTCGGTAAACCTTGCATAGCAGGCACACGCATCACTGTACAAAACATTCTTGAACTGCTCAATGAAGGGCTTTCTTTTGAAGAAATTATCCGAGACTACTATCCAGAGCTACAAATAGAGGATATTCGTGCTTGTATACAATATGCGATCGCTCTGGCAAACTGAAGAAATTAGTATTAATCCAAATGTAGAGACGTTGCAATGCAACGTCTCTACAACGATTTGATTATGATGCGCGATCGTTTTCATACAATCAAATCAACGACACCCATGACTATTATAAATAATTAATAGATTTTTCGTTATAAATTATGAAATAAAAGTAATAGTTATATGGTTAAACTAAGGCAGCAAAACCTCATCTCATGTTAACTATTATTGGTTGCGGAAACCTCAATCGCAGTGACGATGCTGTAGGCGTAATCATCGCTCAACGCCTACAAAAATATCTAGCCCAAAACCCTCATCCTGATGTGCGAATTTATGACTGTGGCACCGCAGGAATGGAAGTAATGTTTCAAGCTAGAGGTAGTAAACAATTAATAATTATTGATGCCAGTTCAACTAATTCTGAGCCTGGTGCTGTGTTTAAAGTTCCAGGAAAAGAACTAGAGGCTTTGCCAGAACCTAGTTATAATTTGCATGATTTTCGATGGGATAATGCTTTAGCCGCCGGGCGGAAAATCTTTCAAAATGATTTTCCTGAAGATGTGACAGTTTATTTAATTGAAGCGGCAAATCTTGATTTGGGACTAGAGTTAAGTCCTGTTGTTAAACATTCTGCGGATTTGGTTTTTGAAGAGGTAGTTGCACTTATTAAAAATGTGGGTATGGGGCATGGGGCATAGGGCATCGGGCATTGGTTATTTTAATTATTCTCCGCGTCCCCGCGTCTCCGTGTCTCCCCATCCCCTCATCCCGCCATATCACGGTACACAGACAGTTCATCTACCCTCATTTCAAAAGGTACGCCTTGACCTTCTGGGGGACAGACGCGGATTTTGGCGCTGCTGATGATTTGGTTGAGTAATGTCCCCATTGGTACGATTTGTTGTAAGATGCGCCAGTTGGTAACTTGGTCAGGGCATTCAATTACTAATGTCATGGCGCTGGCATGGGTTGTTACGTACCACCGGCAATTAGATAACAGATTTTGAATTGCGCGATCGCAACCATCGTAAAAATATCTACTAATAGAATACTCTAGTTGTTGCCGCAATATAATATCTGCCGATGTTGGTTGTACTGGATGCGAATCGTCACTATTTAAGAAATACATCTTTCTAGCCATCTCTTTTTCCTTCCTTGCTTATATTCCAATCGCCATAGCGTAAAGTACATCTTTATTTGTCTCTAATAATTCTTGGGTTTCATCATCGTAGAAAGCACCAATTCCACTACATCCAATTCCCAAATAATTACTAGCTAAATAAAGCCTCTGTCCTAGAAAACCAGCTATTTGCATAGCGGTTTGGTAGTTTAAATAATCAGACACAAAAAATAAAGTTACAGCGCTATCTTTGGCAATAGCTTGATTAATACATAAGTAACCCGTCTGTTCGCTGAAATCACCCGTTTTAATCAAATGCGTACCTTTATATAATCCGCATGACATTTCCTCTACTCGATGTACCACCGAGTAAATATCTATTTCCTCATGATTTTCTGTTGGTATTGGCTGCTGAAGTTGCTGCATTATATATAGATAATCTTCTTGAGAAATAGATTTTTTCCGGAAACGTCGAATAGAACGTCTATTCAATACAGTTTGAAGAAATTTATCCCTGTCAAAGCTAAAGTGAGGCTGTTTGAGTGTTTGCTGACTACTCTTTTGTACAGCCGTAGCTTGATAAGTATCTTCAATGAATTGATTAGCTTCAAAGTAATCAGTACCGCAAACAAAAGGAACTTTCATCCTTAACGGTCTGACTTGCTTTTCTTGTAATTCTCCCGACACCGCACAAGCTGTGATAAACTCTTTATTCTCAAATCCCAAAGCTAAATTGAGACCAAGTTTATCAAAATCAAAAATTACTTGTATATCTTTTTCATGGAGATAAGCCGAAGCTGCGATCGCACCTAAATGGTGTCCGCTATCTAAAAAGCAATATCTCGCGCTTCTCTTTTGATATTTCCAGCTAGACCTATAATAAACACAACTAATTAAAAATATGAATCCGTTGATACTTTTGTTCGGTATAATATAACTCTCTAGCCCATCATCTATTAATTCATAGATAAGTGTTAGACAATTATTCTCAACTTCTAAGTGATAAATTCCATCTAGTATTCCCTGAATTTTGCGAACCTGTACGTAAACTTCCGTAGGATATAGAGCGCCTGCTGATGGATTCACCCGCAATTTATCGAGATTATCTTTATACTTTTTTTCTAGTGTTATCGCACTAGTTAAAGATATAAAAGAGTGAACGGGATTATTGACATTTAATTTCACTCTTGGATAAAATTTTGGATAGAATTTAAATGCAGATGGTTGAGTTGAAGCATCCACATAATTTGGATCTATCTGTACCGATAAGTAAGAATGCTTGGTAGCCTCATGAAAGGCATTGCTCGATATTTTATTTTGTGGCATTTTTGAGTATCCTTAAAACTTCTACGTTGCTGGCGAAATCAATTGCTTTATAGTCGTCTAAGTTTTGTAAATTTAAGTTAGGATGGTATTGTAAGAGTAAGTTAACGACTTCTGTTTTTCCGGCTGATGCTGCATACATTAAAACAGTTGCACCGTTATCATTTTGGTTATCAATGTTAATGTTGTGAGCCAGCAGTAAGTGAATTAGATCGTAGTGGTTGCCAAAACAAGCAAACCATAAAGCATTATTGCGATCGCTATTTCTAGCATTGATATCCGCACCCGCATCAATCAGTTCTTTAACAACAGCATAGACACCCTCTCTCGTAGCTTTCATCAAAGCTGTATCGCCATTTTCACCTGCTTGATTCAACTCCTGAGGATTATAGCCTTTTGCTATTAACCATTGGCTTGTTGCTTCACTCAAACCTTGACTCATAATTACCCTTCAAATCCCACAACTTTCACTAATTAACAAGCAAAAATTTGCTTGCAAAACGTAATGGTGGGCATTGCCCACCATCATTTCACAAGCTATGTTGATAGCCTAAACTTGAGCTTTTTGATTAGTAAATCAATGCTCGAATTTGTGCTAATTGCTTTAGACAGCAGATTTTTACAAAAGTTAAACAACTTCTGGATTCTGAATTCTGACTCCTGAATTCTGCTAAGCAATAGCCACTAACTCTTCTTTATCAGAGAATAATTCTCTTGCTGATTTTTCTGGTTTTGGTGCGCCATAAAAACCAGCTTCTGCTTCGAGTTCATCTACAAAATCCCAAGCTTCGATCGCTCGTTTAGAAAATGAACCATAATTAGCAGAAATTGAGCGAGCATTGGAAATAGCTTTTTGGAGTTCTTTGCGTAAGAATGTTAGTTTTGGTTTCTCTACAAAGTCACCTTTAGTGATAATATCAGTTACAGAAATAATACCGAGTAATTCACCTTGAATCACAGGCGCACGCCACACACCAGTATTAGCAAATAACCGCGCAACATATTCAACATCGAGGTCAGGATTTACAACAATGCAGGGTTTACTCATTATTTCGTAGACATGCACCTTTTCGGGGTCTTTTCCATAAGCAACAACCTTGCTGGCTATATCCATCTCAGTAACCATACCGTAAGCATCGCCACTGTGACGGGGTTCTACAACCAACGCCCGTAATTGCTTGAGCCTTAATAATCTAACTGCTTCAGCTACACTAGCGGAACCGCGAATAGTAGCTACATCTTGAGTCATGATCTGTTTGGCTCTCATAATTGCTGCTCCTTAAATTCGTTGTTGCAAGTAAGCGAATTTGTTCTAAACTGCTGCAATTCTTCCCAAACTGCATTGCTTAGTCTGCGCGGAACGCAAAGATGCTTAACTCAAATTCAAGTTGAATTCTGAGGAATTATATTTGCCGCCGTCAAAAGCGGTTAGGGAAATTAGACATACCTATTTAGATGTATTGAACCTATTTCACACCTTAATAAATCTGGCTAGTTTCTGCGAACTGACTTACGCTTCTTCCGTTGTTTTCGTATTGAGTAAATCTTACTTCCTACCATTCTTAGGCTTTACCAGAATTAAGGCAGGGATGTCTGAAATCACCCTGTAATCGCCTTTATTGAAGTCTAGGTTGACTAGCAACAATTTAGCTTATCTATATATTATCACTATGATAAGTTTGAATTATGAATCATTTATAAAGATCCCCAGACATATTGAAGGGAAAAGCTTAAAAAATTGTGATACTACAGTAAGTTTGAGTATTTTTAATAGTTTTATTTTAGAAATTAGACTATTAGCAGATATATGTTGATATAACTATATATTGTCAAAAAATACCATCTAGCAATTAACCACCTTCATATCAATAAAAAAAAGATAAAAGTCAATATACCACAGAGATATGCCAAGAGACTTTTGTGTATTTTTCTTATACCTTATTAAGAAAGCCCAAAGAATTTGATTTTTTAAAGAGCATTTGCTACATTATTTGAGTATCCATAATAAAAGAAACACAAGAAAAATGGAAATTAGTGCTCGTAATTCTCTCAAAGGTACTGTTAAAAAGGTTGTGCCTGGTTCAGTTAACACTGAAGTAACCCTAGAGCTAGCACCAGGAGTAGAGCTAGTGTCAATCATCACAAAATCCTCAGCAGAAAAGCTGGGACTTGCAGAAGGTAAAACAGCTTATGCAGTGATTAAATCATCAGATGTATTAGTTGCTGTTGATTAATAAATAGCCAATTGGCTTCTAATACCGAATTCAATTCATAATCTATAAATTAGTGACCTCACTCCTAAAATTAGTTAACAAAGGAGTGAGGTCGAAAATTTATTAAAGGTTATTTTTATATGTAGGGTGTGTTGTCGCGGAGCGCAACGCACCTTGAATTTTAAGTGGTGATGGTGCGTTAGCCTACGGCATAACACACCCTACAATTTGCTGTATTTTTATTACAAATAATTTAATCATGAATTATTCTAACATAAATAGCACGGGCAGTTTCCGTATCTACTGATAGAGACGTATTTTCTACTTTAATAATTAACGAGGGAAACCTTTGTTGTACAGTAATATATTTTCCTGGTGTTATGCCCTTTGATAGTAACTGATTGAGAATTTTTTTATTCTTACTTTTACAGAAAGTAATAATTCCTTGTTCCCCTACTCTCAACAATTCTAACGAACAGCCAGTTACACTAAAAGGTGTAAACATAAATGCATGATGAATTATGAATTATAAAAAATGAAGGATGAAAATATACTTCATCCTTCATTTTTATTTAATTGCTAAGAATAGCAATCAAAGTAGAAGTTTAAACCAAATACGCTTCTTGATGTGTTTTAATTGTGCAATTAGAACGAGGGTAGGTTACACAAAGTAAAGCGTATCCTTTAGAAACTTGGTCGTCATCTAGGAAGTTTTGATCGTCTTGATTAATTTCACCTTCAACAACTTTACCAACACAGCTAGAGCAAGAACCGGCATGACAAGAAGCTGGTAAATCAATATCGTTTTCGTGTGCTGCTTCTAAGATAGTAGTCTCTTCATCAACTTCAATTGTGGTGTCGAGATCTTCTTTTTTGTTGATTAATCTAACTTGGTAGGTAGCCATTTTCCGATTCTCCTCAAACGTTATAGAATTAGGTTTTATTTCCGAAAATTTTGAGTCAACTTATCGCTGTGCAATGCGATCGCCCAACACAAGCAACACTGACAATGGTGTTAGCTGCAAGGTACACCGTTAGGCGTACAGTCACCTGTTTTGAAAGACTTTCCGCAACCGCAGTTCTCAGTCGCATTGGGGTTGATGAACTTAAAGCCGCTTTCCATCACACCCTCAACGAAGTCAACAATAAGTCCTTCTAATAACGGCGCACTTTTGGCGTCAACGTAAACCAGCACTTTGCCTTGCTGAATTACCAAATCGTCTGGTTGGGGTTTGCTAGTGATATCCATTGCATATTCGTAGCCACTGCAACCACCATCTTTGACAGAGAAACGGACACCTTTAGTTGCGCCATTAGCGTCGGGTGCGGAACCTCTAAGAAATGCCCACAGATGAAATTCTGCTTTTTCTGATAAAGTTACAGACATTAGATCTCCTGATTTTTTGTTTGTCCATTATCATTAGTCCTTTGTCATTTGCCCTTTACTTTTTTACTAATGACCAATGACCAATGATTAATTAGCTATTCTGTGCAATCCCGGTGGCTTCCATTGAATTGGGTTGAGCGTATCTCCAGGGCGCACTATTACCGCATACTGGACAAGAGCGATCGCGGTAAGAACGGCGCTTGGCAAATTCCAGGCGATTCAAGTCCATAGTCAGCAATTGCGACAATAAAGGCTGACTAAAACCAGTAATCAACTTAATCGCCTCCAGTGCGGTTAAACAAGCCAGCGTCCCAGAAACAGCACCGAGAACTGAAAAGCCGCGCCGATCCCAATCAGGCTTTTCTGGAAACAGACAGGACAAACAAGGAGTCACACCAGGAATAATCGTTGTCAGGTAAGCTTCCATCCCGTCCATTGCAGCTTCCACCATTGGCTTACGCCAGCGCACGCAAGCTTCATTTAACAAATTGCGCTCCGTAAAATTATGGGCGCAATCAAGAGCCATATCAGCAGATTGCACCAACGCGTCCACATTTTCCGGGGTGATATAATCATGAACTGCTTCCACCTGGACATCAGGATTGATTGCATCCAGAGTTTCCTTAGCTTTGAATACCCTTGGCTTACCTACCCAATCGTCCGTCATCAAAACCTGACGATTCATATCATCCAGCCGCAAGTCACCACCCCGGACTAAGATTAGCCGCCCAACGCCCGCTACTGCTAAGTAAAGCGCCGCCGTACCGCCTAATCCCCCCACACCCGTAACCAAAACTGTTGCTGACTTTAGACGCTTCTGCGCTGCTTCGCCAAAATTAGGCAGCATCATTTGGCGATGATAGCGTTCTAATTCGGTAGGCGTTAGGTTTACCAATTTATACCTCCTAATCAGAAGTGAGTTCTGTCAGTGTGACTACATTTTTCGGCTTGTCGTTAAACACTTTGAACAACTTTTGTTCGTGCGGTGTTGACTCGATAAATACCTGATAAGCCTTTTGCAAAGCCAAAGAATATTGATTTAGCCTTTCTTCAGGACTCAAATCGGGAGAATTATCATCAACTTCCCGAATATATTGCGAAAACTTTTTCAAAATATGTAAACGATTTACATTTACAAATTGTTGGTCATAAGGCAAATTAAAGAATTGCAAAAATTCTTCTGCATCTACAAGTTTCTTGAATTCTTCCAAAGTTCCAGTCATTTAGCCTTCTCCAATTCTTTCAGCTGTTGCTTAAGTTCATCTAACTCACGAAAGATTTCATAAGTTGCAGCTGCAACATCCATAAGTTGTTTGTAATCTGTTGGCAAACCTTCCGCTAAATCATGCAGATCCATCTTCATCTGACCTGCCTTACTATTCAGCCGTCTAATTTGTCCCTTCAATTCTTCAATCTTTGTTTCTTCCGCTTGCACCATCAACAACCCCACAATCAATTTTGGATTTTAGATTTTGGATTGGAGCGTAATGATTTGCGATCGCTCAATATCTCTCTGCGTCTCTGCGCCTCTGCGTGAGCAACACATCCTTGAGTCAAGACGCGATGAATCGCGTCTCTACAAATCGTCATCCAAAATCTAAAATTTTTACAACTTTCCTACTTCCGGAAACCGCTTCGCCAAATTAATACCTTTTTGAACGTAGCTTTCTCCTTCTTCGGCTAATTTCTCCAGCGAATCAAAGCCAAATCTTTGAGCATCGCGTAAAGTTTTTACAGCTAACAAAAGGCGACCAGAAAATACCAACGCCCAGCCAAATCCCTCATGACTTAAATCAATTACAACTTGAGAAATCAAACCTGTTTCTTGTTCAATCCCCGCAGCTACAGCTCGGAAAAACGCCATAATCCGAGCTTGAGTTATTGGATCTACTTCACCCTCAACAGAAATTTCCCGTTTCTTTTGTTTGGGAACAACAAAGGGTTTGAGAATTAACTCATCCGACCAACTACGATAAACTCCATAGCTGTCTTGACCCCGAATCTGTTTGATTAATACCTTAAGAAAGGGGGAACTCAAGACTTCGGCGGGAGCAGTTCCGTTAACACTATTATTTATAGTCATACTGTTGCTTCGTCTCCAACTTCATCTGTAAAGTTTGCAGGCTTTTGTTGTAAAGCTTTACGCAACCAAGGTGGAGGATTACCTTTCAAGGTTTGCACTAATTTATTTAGCACTTCGCTAATTTCTTCTTCTTCCGATCGCGCCTTCACCGGGGTAACACCTTTTTTGATTAACCGAGCCGCAGCACTGCCACCAATTGCTGTTACATAAACAATGGTACAATCGCCTAATGCTTCCAGTTTTGGTGTGATTTTATCTTCATTTCCATCTTCTTTGAGGTCACCTTCAAAGTTGAGGGTTTCTACAAAATGATATCCCTCATCGGAAATTTCATAAACATCAATCAACCTCGCCCATCCAAAATGAGCATTAATATGAACTCGGTCACTCGTAGTGAAGGCAATTTTCATCGTATTTCTCCTCTTTAAAGCTTTGAAGAAAGAATTCAGAATGGGGTACGCCCCGCTGCGCTAACAGGAGTCAGAATTCAGAATAATTTGAGTCACTAAACTCCACATTAAATATGCACATTTAGTGGCATATCCTTTAGGAAGACTACACCTAAATTCGCGCGATCGAATTTTGACTTTTAACTCCTAACTCCTAACTCTTAACTCCTAACTCTTAACTCCTAACTCCTAACTCCTAACTTCAAAAATCCGCGCCCACAATTCCTAATTCTTGTAACTTCTTAACTCTTGTTTCTTCTGCCTCTAATAAAAGGTTGCCCATACCATACAGAAGTTCCATTGTGCCTCGGTAACCAACTTTGGTAAATTGACCATTACCTAAGCGGTCGTAAATGGGCAATCCCAGGCGATAAAGAGGAACATTCAGGCGTTTGGCGATCGCAGCAACATTTGAGTTACCAACTAGCAAATCCGAACCTGCTGCTAAACCCTCAAAGTCTTCTAAATCGCCGATGGTAATGCTTTTAACTGGGAGTTTTTCGAGTAAAGGCGATCGCGTTGTCGTTACCGCAGCATGAATCTGCGCTCCCATTGATTGCAGAAAATGGACTGTTGACCACAACAAATCGGGTTCCAGTGCTAAAGAAACTCGCTTCGCACCGAAGTAAAAGTGCGTGTCTAACATCGCATCTTGCAACTGACGACGTTGGCGGCGGTATTTTTCCGGTACGCTGTTACCGCTGAGAACCGCCAATGCTTGCAAAAACTCGTCTACCGGTTCTAATCCAGTCACTTCCCCAAAAACTTCGTAAGGAGTACCAAATCTCTCTTCCAAAATCTTGGCAGCACCGCGCATACTCTCACCCAAAGCCAAGGTGAAAGCAGAACAACCAACTTCTCGTAACTGTTTTAAGGTAGTTCCGCTAACTGTAACCGCGCTGTAGTTATCTTCCAAATGTCCATCAAGGGAAGCGCCAATGTCAGGTACAAAGATAGGCACTAAGCCAAAAGCCGTCACCATCTCTTTGATTTCCTGTACATCCCCTGGTGTAAAAGCAGCACTCGGCAGAATCGTTACTTGTTCGGTTTTGATTCCACCTGCGCGGGGAATTTCCTTAACTATGCTTTCCACAGCGACGGCGAAACCATCTTGCAACGCGCCTTTAAAATCGGGAGTTGGGGCAAATATAATCGCCAAATCGTGCAATTCTGGATGGCGATCGCGGATTTCCTTAAGAAAACCCTCAATGTCATCTCCTCTAGTTTCCGTCAACCCAGTGGTACATAAACCGATAATTTCAGGTTTCGCCTTTTCCACCAAAGTCAGAATTGCCTGTTCCACATTTTCTTCGCCACCCAAAATCGTAGTGACTTCCGTCATCGCAGTCGTAGCCAAGGGAATTGCTTCCCGGAAATGCCGCACCAGAACAACTTTAGCGAAAGCAGTACAACCTTGAGAACCGTGGAATAAAGGCATCGTCCCCTTTAATCCCAGAAAAGCTAAAGACGCGCCTAAAGCTTGGCTTTGCTTGAGAGGATTAACCGTCAGTGATTTGTTAGAAACAGTAACGATCGCCATTCAACTAGCTCCTTGTTGCGTTCAGAAATAGCATCTACTTGGGGAGATGGGGAGGTGGGGAGGTAAGGGAGTAAAGGAAGCAAACAAACGATTTTTATTCTTCCTCATCCCCCCATCTCCCCATCCCCTCATCCCCTCCACTCCTCAGTGACTAGATTTGAATGCAACTCAGCCTCTTCCCAAGGAGCCGGCTTGCGTACTTGCTCCCAAATCGGGCTATAAAGAGCTTCATACAATTCCCGCGCCATCTCAATCATCCCTACATAACCTGCATAAGGATGGTGGCGTTCTTGGTTGATATCCAAGAAAGGAATCCGAGCTTTTAAGGCGGTGTATTGGTTACGACCTCCAGCAATCAACATATCTGCTTGAGTATCTCTCACCAGCTTTAACAATTCCTGAGCGTTGCCTTTCTCCAGCATGATGCCGTCGTTACCCAGCAACTTCTTGATTTTGGCTTTATCTTCCTCAGTACTTTTCCGAGTACTGGTAGCAACAACATCAATGCCCAAGTCTTTAGCAGCCGAGATAATCGACCAACTCTTAACACCGCCAGTATACAATACAACACGCTTACCTTTGAGTCGAGCGCGATAGGGAGCCAGTGCCAAATCTAAAGCCGCAGTTTCTTCAGCAATCAGCTTTTCTGTGCGTGCTTGCAAATCGGGGTCGCCTAATTTAGCGGCAATATTTCGCAGACAGCGATTCATGTCATCGATGCCGTAGAAAGATTCTTCAATATAAGGAATGCCGTAACGCTCCTCCATCTTTCTCGCCATGTTCAGCAGCGCCCGCGAACAGATCATCACATTCAGCTTGGCGCGATGGGCATAGCGAATTTCATTGTACCGAGCGTCGCCCGTAATTTTCGACAAAATGCGGATGCCTAATTTTTCTAACAGCGGCGTGACTCCCCACATTTCCCCGGCGATGTTGTACTCGCCTATTAAGTTAATATCATAGGGCGTTGTGGATTCCGGTTCTGCTGTCCCGACAACATAATCTAATAAAGCTTCACCGCCAAAACGATTGCCCAGATTTTTACTGCCAATGAATCCTGGAGCAATTACCGGGATAACAGGAGTGCCAATCTTCTCAGCTGCGGTTTTGCAGACTGCATCGATATCATCGCCAATTAAAGCAGTCACGCAAGTAGCGTAAACAAATACTGCTGCTGGTTGGTAGCGTTCGTGAAGTTCCAGAATCGCTTTGTAAAGCTTTTTCTCGCCACCAAAAATAACATCATTTTCAGTCAAGTCAGTCGTAAAGCCCATCTTGTAGAGTTGCGGCCCTGAAGAGAGACTACCACGACTGCCCCAGGAATTACCAGCACAAGCGATCGGCCCGTGGACTAAATGAGCCGCATCCGCAATGGGTACCAAAGCAATCATCGCCCCATCAAAAGCACAGCCCCCTTGAGCAGCACCAGGTTGTGCTTGTTGGGTGCAAGACTTATTTTTCTTTTCTGATTGTTTATGCTGATTATGCTCGCATCCTGACTCATTGAGCAGCTCGTTAATTTTGCCTTGGGTGCTTTTCATCTCTCTTCTCTTTGTGAATAGTCATTGGTCATTGGTCATTAGTCATTAGTCATTGGTCATTGGTCATTAGTCATTAGTCATTGATCATTAGTTTTTTGAATAGCTAATAACTGGAGAGCTATGACTAATACCAATTCGCAATTAGTAATTAATAAATTTAGATGCAGTAATGCCTTATTTGTAAGAATTGGTACTACAACTAATAACCAATGACTAATGACCAATGACTATTGACTAATAACTAACAAATATATTTCGTGACATCTTCCCCACATACATCGGCGAGATAAGATAAAGCACGAAAACGCAATCCTACAAACTCATCATATAAAGGATTGAGTTTACACAATGCTGGAATATCAAAAGACCGCCCAAATAATTTTATTTGGCGTTCAAAAGGACAACAACAAGGAATTGTTTGGCAAATTAAATGAGCGAAGCGATTATTTTTAACCTCAATTCCATCTACCACATTACGTAAAGGATTGAGTATTTTGTTAAATATCCCGCGTTTTTGATAGTTAGGTGGATGGTAATTAGGATGGGGATGAGTATGAGTGTGGGTGTGAGTTTTATTGATAGTTTCCATTGATTTCATGCCTCAGGTAAATGCTAAATTTGGGAATGGGTATTGGTACTGGGCATTGGGGATTGGGAATAATTAATTCCCAGTCCCCAATTTTTAATCCCCAGTCCCTACCCGCTAGTTCCTAATAACTTGCGTTTGCGTGCAATTTCTAACGAATCAAGTCGTAGGAAATATCGGTCTTAGAAGGAATATTGGTGTTGCGATCGATTTCCTCGAAGATTGTATTTACAATCCAGTTGAGCAAGTTGATAACACCTTGGTAACCGATGGTGCTGTAGCGGTGCAAGTGGTGGCGATCCATAATGGGGTAGCCGATTCTCACTAAAGGAATCTTGGTATCGCGCCACAGGTACTTACCGTAGGAGTTACCAATCAACAAGTCTACGGGTTCGGTGAACAACAAGGAACGCATGTGCCACAGGTCTTTACCACCCCAAACAGTTGCATTCTTACCAAAGGGGCTAGAAGCAAGCAATTCTTTGATTTCTTTTTCAAATTCTTCGTTGCTGTTGTGAACCAAAATATGTACTGGTTCAGCACCCAATTCCAGCATGAAGCCCACAACGCTGTACACTAAATCGGGTTCGCCGTAGATAGCGAAGCGTTTGCCATGAACCCATGCGTGGGAGTCAGTCATTGCGTCAACTGCACGACCGCGTTCGATTTCCAATTCTTCAGGAATGGGCTTACCAGATAGTTCGCTGAGTTGCATCAAGAACTCATCAGTAGCTTTAATACCCCAAGGACGAGAAACAACGGTTGGTTGCTTCCATTCTTTTTCGATGTACTCGCGGGTTTTGACTGTGGAGTGTGATTGCAGGAATACTGTAGCTTTACCATTAATTGAATCTGCTGCATCTTCCAGCTTTGTACCACCTGGATACATATCGAACTCACCAGTGTTGGGTGAATCCAGGTAATCGCTGTTGTCAGCTAGAATTGTGTAGTCAAAGCCAAACAGAGAAGCAATGCGCTTGATTTCGCGGTTGTTGCCAACGTAGGTGTCAAAACCTGGAACGAAGTTGATTTTGCCGTTGCTGGTTTCTTTCTTTTGACCTGCGGTCAAGTTAGAAAGAATACCCTTCATCATGTTGTCGTAACCAGTGATGTGGGAACCAACAAAGCTGGGGGTGTGAGCGTAAGGAACTGGGAAATCTTGAGGAACTGAACCAGCTTTCTTAGCGTTGTTGATGAAAGCTTGTAAGTCATCACCAATTACCTCTGCCATACAGGTGGTGCAGACAGCAATCATCTTGGGCTTGTAGAGTTGGTAAGAGTTCGCCAAGCCATCAATCATGTTTTGCAGACCACCGAACACCGCTGCATCTTCAGTCATAGAAGAAGAGACACCAGAGAATGGTTCTTTGTAGTGACGGGTTAAGTGGGTGCGGAAGTATGCAACGCAACCTTGGGAACCTTGAACAAAGGGCAGAGTGCCTTCAAATCCAACAGCAGCAAAGATTGCTCCTAAAGGTTGGCAACCTTTAGCAGGGTTGACGGTTAGAGCTTCACGAGCGAAATTCTTTTCGCGGTAATCCCAACTCTTAGTCCATTCTGCAACCCGCTTTACTTCTTCGGGGTCGTGACCGTTTTCAAATTCTTTCTTGTTTTGGAATAATTGTTGGTATTCCGGCTGGTGAAACAGCTCTACGTGGTCTTGAATTTTATCTGGATTCTGAGGCATTTCCGATCTCCAAGCTTGCTGAGTTAATTACTAATCGACGAATCGGCAGTGAGGGGAGAGGGAGTGGAAATGTGACTCAAAACTCAAAATGCAAAATGCAAAACACATCATTTTGAATTTTTAATTTTGAATTTTGAATTCCCGACTCCCTCCTGGGGTATTAGCCCCAGGTACTTATGTCTCTCTCATTTTTTTAGGCGGTTGCTTTAGCTGCGGTTTTAGCTTCAGCTTTTTTGCTCCAGGGAGCGCCAATTAATCCCCAGGTTGGGCTGTTGAGTGCCAAATCCATATCACGAGCGAAGATAGCAAAGCCGTCATAACCGTGATAAGGGCCGGAGTAATCCTTTTTGTGGTTTTATTTTTTTAGAGGGGTTAATGTTTGCAATGAGCAATGTCAGAATTAAACATTGTTTGTGGAGAACGCATTTATTTTTAGACTAAATATAGGCTAAAGAAGAATTTGTAATTTGTAATTAGGTGTTGCTGATTTAAAGTATGAGTTTATTCACGCAGAGTCGCAGAGAGTAAGAGTTGAGAAGAGTCTTTAAATCTCATATTCAAATTCAGCAATGTCCGCAATCGATAGTCATAAATTACGAATTACGAATTATTTCGCTTCAAGTCTGCAAAGCTGTAAAGAGAACACATGAAATCAAAAGTACTATTGGAATTAGAGACGGTAAATCTGCGTTTGAAGTCTGCAAAGACAAAGGTAACAATTAGAGAATCGAATGGAAGTCTGCAATTACGCGCTACATTACCGATTAAACCGGGAGACAAGGATAAAAGCGGCACTGGTAGAAAGCAATACAATCTCAGCTTGAATATTCCTGCAAATTTAGATGGGTTAAAGACGGCTGAGGAAGAAGCTTATGAATTAGGTAAGTTAATTGCTCGAAAAACTTTTGAATGGAATGATAAATATTTAGGTAATGAGGCAATTAAAAAAGATTGTAAAACAATCGGGGAATTACTCGAAAAGTTTGAAGATGAATATTTTAAAACTCACAAACGCACGACTAAAAGCGAACATACATTTTTTTATTATTTTTCACGAACCAAAAGATTTACCAATTCTACAGATTTAGCGAGTTCTGAGAATTTGATAAGTGCAATTGAAAAAATCGATAAGGAATGGTCTAAGTATAATGCAGCAAGAGCGATCGCTGTATTTTGCCAGACCTTCAAAATCGAAATCGATTTATCAAAATATTCCAAAATGCCAGAGAATAATTCCCGCAATATACCTACTGATTCAGAAATAGCTGAGGGAATTACCAAGTTTGAAGAATATTTAAATATCAGAGGCAATCAAGTTAACCAAAATGTTCAAGATAGCTGGCAGCTTTGGCGTTGGGCTTATGGAATGTTAGCAGTTTTTGGTTTACGACCGCGAGAGCTTTTTACCAATCCTGACATCGATTGGTGGTTAAGTCAGGAAAATATAGATTTCACATGGAAAGTTCATAAAGATTGTAAGACTGGCGAGAGGGAAGCTTTACCGTTATATAAACAATGGATTGAAGAATTTGATTTAAGAAATCCCAAATATTTAGAAATGTTGGCAACGGCAATTAGTAAAAAAGATAATATAAATTATGCACAAATCACGGCTTTAACACAGCGAGTCAGTTGGTGGTTTCGTAAAATAGGCTTAGATTTTAAACCTTATGATTTACGTCACGCTTGGGCAATTCGAGCGCATATTTTAGGAATTCCAATTAAGGCTGCGGCAGATAATTTAGGTCATAGCGTACAAGTTCACACCCAAACGTATCAGCGTTGGTTCTCGCTAGATATGCGAAAGTTAGCAATGAATCAGGCTTTGAGTAAGAGGAATGAAGTTGAGTTGATTAGGGAAGAGAATGCTAAATTGAGAATCGAGAATGAAAAGTTGAGATTGGAGATTGAGAAGTTGAAGATTGAAATGCTTTATAAACAGAGCTAAATTTTTTCATAAAAATAAAATTTTTATGTTTTTTAGTGTATGAGTTAAAGTTATGTAATTATGTAAAAACTATATTTTGCCATTCTAAGTTGTTTAAGCTAGTATAAAGCAGAAAATTACACAATACTTCAACAATACTGTGAACGAAAGAAAAGGTATTCCAATATACCTCGATGAAGCCAAGCGTAAGTTTGCTGACTCAGTATTAGAGGAAATAGAGGTCACTGATTGGCATCCATCAAACACAGCTACAATACACCTTTGGCGATGCTTTGAGGCTCTCAAGGATATTGATAACCTGCTACAGGGTAGTACCATTCTCATCGCTCAAGAAGAACGACGTAGACGCGTTAAGATTCTTGTTACTCCTCTTTACTCGCTCTGTACAGCCATACAAGATATTTGCAACTACTTAAGTTCTGCTGCTGAACTGAAAAGTAAATTCAACAAGAAGGAGAGAGCAGAGATTGCTAAACTGCTGAATGACTTTTTAACAGTTGTTCCGCTTGACAAAACGAGTGCAATTCGAGGTGTTCGAGATCAATTATCGGCTCATATAGACAAATTAATGCCAAATGAGGCTAAGTCTGTTTTTGCAAAAGCTCAAACTCATCAAATTGGTATTTGGTTGCATCAATGCATTGTTACTCTAAGTAAACTACTGTTACTCGAAGTTTTTGCTTGGACTACAGATGATTGTCCCGAAGGTTATTTGCGCCTAATGAATGTAGAGCCTTGGTTGGTAACCTTTAAACTCGATAATGGTAAACCATGTGAGCTAGCAGAACTTCACATTACAAAATCACCCAAAAAGTTAATTGTAGAAATCTACGAGAAAATTATACAAACCTCGCAGTGGATGTTTCGTCCTGGAGATTCACGTATTGTGCCATTTAAAGAGGGGTCTATTGATACTTAGAAACTCGTCTAAACATGGCGTTCTAGCAAGTTTAGTAGGGTGTGTTGTCGCAAAGGGCAACGCACTTTCATTGTATCAGCAGGCGATCGCATTCCTCCCATAGTTATCCCAAAGTGCAACGCCCCATAATTATAGTTGGGTATCATAGGTTTATTGGGTTCTGGTTCTGTCCGTGTCTGCAAAAGACATTTTTCACGAAGCCGTCAAACGGGGACTGCAAAAAGAAGGGTGGGTCATCACGCACGATCCGCTAGTGATTAAGTTTGGCAAAGATAAAATGTCAATAGATTTAGGTGCGGAAAAAATCTTAGCAGCTGAGCGAGGAACAGAGAAAATTGCTGTTGAAATCAAAAGTTTTTTAGGGGATTCAGAACTTTTTGATTACCATGCGGCTTTGGGGCAGTTTCTAGATTAGCTCTGCGACTCAGGGAACCTGAGAGAGTTTTGTTTCTAGCTGTTCCACTGTCAACTTATAGATCGCTATTTAGCAGGGACTTTGCCCAAAGTTCAGTACAAGAGTATCAAGTTAAATTAATAGTTTACGATCCAAATGATGAGGTGATTGTGCAATGGCAAAACTAGACCAATATCGTGAATATATTCAAAGCTTATTAACTAAATATAGCAGTTTCCAACCTTCAGAGGAAGATGTTGAAATTCAACTCATATTTGATACAGCGCGAAACCATTACCAGATTCTAGAGATTGGCTGGGATGGATACGATCGCATTTATAATTGTGTGATACATCTCGATATCAAAGATGAAAAAATATGGATTCAGCGTAATATGACTGATATCCAAATTGCCCAAGAGTTGACTGAGATGGGAGTACCGAGACAGGATATTGTTTTAGGACTACAGCCATCACGCTTGCGCCAATATACGCAATATGGCGTAGGGTGAGAAAATAAGCGCGATCGCACTCCTTTTATACTTTTGTTTGCGGGTAGCATAGCTAGCTGTGCTACCCTACGGCGATCTGTACCTCACCAACTTGCAATCTGCTGTGGTGCAGTTCGTTAATATAATCCCTCTGGCGGGGAAATATCAGATCCGACAACCACACCAGTGTTAGTAGATTTAATTCCTGGTTTAACAGTAGGGGATTCTTGTTTTAACGATTGTACAACAGAAGAAGAGTTATCTTGCTCAATTGAGATACTTGTATTTGCTTGTTGCTGGGACATCAAAGCTAATCCTCCCATTGCACCGGCAAGAAGAGCTGTATAACCTACATATAAATGTGGCGCATGAGTTTCCAATCCCATTTCTTTTTTAGATTGAGACAAGGACTTAGTTATCGGTGTAGCTGCTTGTACTGGTAAAGAAGCAGCTAAAGCAACACCATCAAGTCCTAAAGCATCTCCATAACGTCGAATAAATCCACGTAGATAAATGTCATTTGGTAATTCTTCCGAGTTGCCGTTTTCTAATGCCTCTATCAACTCCATTCGGATATGAGTGGAAAAATGGATGTGGTACACAGAAAGCTCTTTGGACTGACGGGTTTTTTGGAGTTCTTGGCCGATTTGACGTAGGCTATCTATGCGTTGTTGGGCTGCTTGCTCGGCTTGTTCTGCTTGAGAAATTCTCTGATGATTCAGTAATTGTAGTGGTTTTTTCCACAGGGAATTTTCTGTTGCATTTTTAGACGGTTGCTCCTGGAGAGTGCAATCCTCCTGTTGTATCTCTGGTGAATAATCGACTGTTTCTGTGGCTTGCGTCGTATCTGTAAGTGTTTCGACTTCTTGATATTGTTGGGCAAATTGTCGAAATGCTAAACCGATCGCTTCTCTACCTACGGCTTTTAATAAGTCTTGAGCCTGATGGGTTTGTTCGCCTACTAACTTCTGCACCATCGCTAAAGCGCGTCGATAAACACCGCTACGATGCAGTTGTACTTCTATTTCTCCTAAAAGCGATCGCACCTCATCTTGAGAAATTTCAATATTCGGATTGCCTAGAATTTGCAAATAATATACAGGGGTACTAACCATTGTGAAAGCCTTTTATATTAATTCAAGAAAAGAAAGTTACAATCAAATCTTCACTAGTTTTCGTAACTTCACCTTTGTTTTCCGGATGTTAATTGTATAATTTAATTTTTTTTATTCATCATAAACACTGGAACAAAGCAGCGAGAAACCCAGTCATTGTTGTGAAAATGATACTGACATTTCTTTGAGAAAAAACCTTGTGTGCGTACCAAGGGTAAGTTCCTTGAAGTGTGCGTAAGTCTTATGGTGTAGTGTGAGAGAATGTAGCGATCGCATTCATCCCTTTAAATACATTACGCTACGCAAATCGGATTGCTATATGAAAAGTCTGTTTGTACGATCGCACAAACAGACTTAACTTTTTCACACTTGTAATTAAGCTTGCTCCCAAAGTTCGCGTACACGATCGGGAAGCCAGCCAGCGACTTCCTGAATCCGCTCTTGGGAAAGTTCGTCTTTAGTAGCAGAAAATACGGCTTTAACTGCTTGCTCTGCCGGAACGTTTGGTGGGAGCGCTCCTTCATTAGCGACTCGCGTCAGAAATAAATTAGAATCGATGCCAATGGGAGCCGGGCCTCTTAAAGGTTGACGGATTCGACTTAAAAATCCAACAATGGGATTGCTATCTTTCCACAAATCGGCAACTTCAAACTGGAGTGCTTTTTCATCTGTAGGCACAGCTTCTCTATGCAGTTCTGCTTCGACACGATTAATTGCATCAGTGGTCATTAAGTCGCGCATAACGCGAAACACAACTTCAGTAAAATCTCTGGCGTCATATAAATCTGCAAATCCGCCTTGAACCAAGACTTTTTCTAAGAACGAGCGATGTTCCTGTGCGATCGCTCTTTGAGTTCGAGTATCTTCAATCTCACTTGGATCGACTTCTGGTATGTTTGCTCTAAATGTTTGATCTGGCATAGTTTTTTTTGTGCTTCTTAATATTGAGTCTTTATGTTTACCTTTGTAAGGTCGCACAAATGAAAAACGCTTAGTATCATCCAGAAGTTCGAGATGCTGTCTGTCCAAAAGTTAGAAATCCAGTGTTGAGTAATATAGTGTTGACTGTTAACAGCCAACACGAAAAGATGTATAAGTTAGATGCAAGGGTAGCTTATCATCTGTGTCGAAAAACAGTCAAAATAGACAAGTTGGTATCAACTCGCCGGAAACAAGATGGTAGAAATCACAAACATCGAAATTAACACCGCAAAAGTCAAAATACCTAACAATGGCTTAGAAATCGATGCTTACTTAGCTCAACCAGCACATCAAGGAACCTTTGGTGCTGTTATGGTTTTTCCAGAAATTTTTGGAATTAACAGTAACATTCGAGATATCACCGAACTAATCGCTAAACAAGGCTATGTAGCAATCGCCCCTGCAATGTATCAACGTATTGCTCCAGGTTTTGAGGCTGATTTTAGCGCCGAAGATATTGGGTTTAGTCCAGAAGCCTATCGTCTGGGGTTGGAATACTATCAACAAGTAAAGTATCAAGATATCTTGAGTGATATTCAAGCGGCGATCGCCTACTTAAAAACTTTACCCAATGTCAAAAAAGATACTATTGGTGTCATTGGTTTTTGTTTTGGCGGTCATGTTGCTTACATCGCTGCAACTTTCCCCGATATCAAAGCCACGGCTGCTTTTTATGGTGCTGGAATTACCACTTCTAGTTATGGTGAAGAGACTCCAACTATCAATCGTACTTCACAAATTCAAGGTACTATTTATGCCTTTTTTGGCACAAGAGATACATTAGTTTCTCAGGAGGAAACCGAGCAAATTGAAGCAGAATTAAAGAGAAATCAAATCAATCACCGTGTATTTCGATATGATGCTGGACACGGATTCTTTGCTGGATTTTTCAAAGACAAGTACCCATTTATGGAACAACACCCAAGTTACAATCCTGAAGCGGCTCCTGATGCTTGGCAACACGTTCTAGAACTGTTTCAAAATCATTTGTAAACCAGGGAATAGGGAATGGGCTTTTAGTGGTGTGTATTAGTGAGGCGTTACACCGCATTAAATACACTCCCTGTTCCCTTTTATTAAAGTTTATCTGAAAACAGATATTTCTAAACATTTTCACAAAACAAGGTATTTTTAAATGATTGATTCTCTGATTTTATTCTTTATTTTGGTACTAACTATTCCCTTTATTATTGCTCAGCTTATGCCTGATAGACAGTGGCTAATAGCTTATACTATTTTTTTTGAACTTTAGCTGCTTTGCTTTATTACAACCATATAATAACACCAATTAATAGGCGAGGAAATGGTTTTTCATATGCATTTGCCCTCTTTGCTGTTTATTTATTTTATACATCAATAATTGTAGTAATTATTAATAGATCTATTGTATTATATTTTAAGTCTATAGGTTTTACAATTAACATCTGGTTTATAATTGGCTTAGTTTTGCTTGATGCCATGCTTATTGTATTTATTCTTTTTGTATTATTGCCAGCAGTTTATGGATAAAGCAAATATTAATTAAAAAAATACGATACCCTGCGGCTCATCATCACTTTTTCAAACTCACCATCTTGTATGGCGGTGCGTTACGGCTGAGCGTCTAACGCACCCTAGTTAAGATTTACTTTATAAAAAGTTTCTAAACTTTAGAATTTTTCAGCAGTAATTGACAACCACATGAAAACGGGTTTGGACTGTCTATGCGATTGTCTACCAGCACTTCAATATTCAGCTTACTGTTGTAAATCAATTGGTCATAATCCATCAATGAATTCCACTTGATTTTGTCAGTCGGGAAGCCCAACTGTGAAGCCCCATCAAATATTAATTCTTGCCATTTTACAATCTCTGGATCTCGCGATTTGCAATAATCAAGAATGGCAATTAAAGCGCCAGGTTTGGTAACTCTTAAAATTTCTTCTAAAGCACGAACGGGATCGTCAACGACACACAAGGTAAATCCCGATGCTGCTGCATCAAAGCTATTATCGGAAAAATCAAGATTGCAGATATCGGATACCTTGAAGGTGATGTCTGCGGATACGGTTTTTTTACGTGCTTCATCCAGCATTTTATGAGAAAGATCGATACCAACCACATACACCCCTTGAGGATAGGCTGGAAGATTAAGACCCGTTCCTACCGCAGCATCCAATACAGTTTGTCCTGGTTGAAGCTGCAAGGAAGCAATTAGCGGTTCGCGTTCAATGTGCCAGTAACGCTTCATGATTGCGTCATAATCCACCGCACCGCGATCGTAGGTTTCGATCGCCTGATTTATCTGCATAGGTTTGTTAACAAATAGAACTACTGTTTTGCACTATTTGTTCAACTGTATAACCTGTCTAGCGTCCAAACCTCGTCTATTATATTACCAGCAAGATAACTTCACAAATAGATAAATTTTTTAAGGGCAACGCAGCACATCTTTTCGTGTTGACTGTTAACCGTCAACAGGATGAGTTCCTGTGTAATTTCAAAGTTGCTACTCTTGAGATGTACGCAACTTTTGACAAAATCACACAGGAACCCTATATCTGTATTATGGATGAACAAAACGATCGCCAAATCTGAGAACGTCACTTAGATCGGTACCGCCATCGCCATCGCTATCTAGAAAAGTATTCAAAATAGAATTTGAATTTAGAGAATCACCGTTAGTAGAACCCATACTTAGCAAGCTTTGTACAGCCGAAGTTACTGTGGGCAAAATAGCCTCAATGACATTAGGACTGATTCCCGTTGTTTGGGAAACTGTTTGAACAATTTGCTGCTGCAACTGAGGTGACAGTAAAGATTGCATTCCTAGTCCACTGCTATCAGTACTAGCAGGTTGACTAATCAGATTTTGTAACTGATTCCCATCCGGTAATGACTGCTGATGCCTCAGTACAGGACGAAGCATATTGCCTACAACTGACATAATATTTTGCATTTGAGATGGTTGGATGCCTCGACTAGTCGCCACTTGCTGAACTGAGTTAATAATCGACTCTAGCTGAGCAACATTTCCGCGTTGATTGGGATTATTAATTGCACTTAAAACCTCAAAGAAAAGTCCCATGATTAATTCCTCTGTTACTTAAAATTGATTAATCAATGGATGCACCTTTATGATTACTGCATCTATGCAAAAATTCCAAAAGCTCCCTTGCCCTCTAAACGATCGCTTTTTCAGAGGACATGATATTAAATACTCAACACCTTATTCGATGGTATGTGAACGTAAAAGGAGCGGATAATACTCAGCCAACGGCCATCGTCTGTGTAATAACCTATTTCTGCAAGATAATCGCGATCGCTTGCTGGAATTGCAACGTGTTTATCTTGTTCGCACTCATCGCATGGATATTCTTGAGTAATATGCGGCGATTGATGGTCAATGTCTAGATTCGTTACATCGTGAACTCGCAGGACAAATCTGCGTCCTCCTTGCCTTCGTGCAGCTGTTTTGTACTCGTCTGCAATTTCCCAATAAGCATAAGCATCCCTCGTGTTGCGAGGTACTAAGATAATGCGGCAATCGCTATTTAGACTCGCTGTGTCTTGTTTTCTGCCAAAGGATGACTGAGCAGTTGTTCCCAGCCCTGCTACAGTAGGTGTGATTTCTGCAATTGTTTCGCTAACTCTATTTCCTAGATCTTTTGCAATGTTGGTTGTTGCGTTAGATGGATTATCAATTCGTTCCAATACCAAGTTAGCAGCCACACCTGACGATCTGACTCTGCCATCGTGCTTAAGAGTCGATGAAACTTTTATCGGTGCTGACTCAGCCAGTTTCAGCCAATGCCCATTGGCACTAATGTAGCCTAATTGTGCCACATAGTCGCGATCGCTTTGGACAATAGGAATGTGTAAATCTTGTGTTGATTCATCACACTCAAACTGCCGAAAACTATGGGCAGTCAGTTGTTCTAAATCAATGCCTGTACTGTCATAAACACGAAGCGCCAACTTTCTTCCCCCCTGTCGTTGCAGTTCTGCCTTCCGTGCTGCGGGAATTTCCCAATAGGCATAGATGTCTCTGGAATTACGAGGTACTAAAATTACACGACCGTCATCTTTTGTGGTTACAAAGTTATTGTCGGCTGAAGAAGCAGCCGCAACACCAGTAGCTGCTGTAGGGATAGCGCCAACGGATTCACAAGCAGGAACTCGCACTTTAGCCGAACGAGCGATATTTAACCAGCGATTATTATTACTCAAACAACCAAGCTCAACAAGGTAATCACGGTTATCTTGTGCGATCGCCAGGTGAATATCTTGTGCTTGTAGATCGACATCAAATTCCTTCATGCTATGGGGTGTTTGCCGATCTATGTCAATATCAGTGACATCATAAAGACGCACTTTCAAACTACGTCCATCTTGCCGTTGCAAGTCTTGTTTTACCTCATTGGAAATTTCCCAGTAAGCATAGACATCTCTGCAATTTCGGGGCGTAAGAACGATCCGATTCTCCGAGGCTTGGGCACTTCCTAGAGCAGGTGTAGCAACTCTAGTCGGGGTTGAAGTATCGCTGCGCCGACTTAGCAACCACCATAACAATCCACCTAATAAGGGAATCAGCAGTAACCACCACCATGAAGATTCACGTTGGGGTTCTGTTACAGCTCTAGTAGTGGGAGCGGTTATGGCTGTAGGTGTGGATGCTGTTTCAGGAATTGCGGGCGCATTTTTCACCCTGGCTTGTTCAATAATTCGCCCATTAACAGGGGCAGTCGCAAAGCCTAAAAATGCTGCGGCAGCAGGACTTGGATTAAATTTGTCGTAGGCATATCCCAAAGGTTGAGAGAAGGGATAACGGGGATCGGTGGGCAGAACATTGTGTAGTCTAACAATTTTCACATTGGGATTATTGATTACCCCATCGGCGATGGCATATCCAATACCATCTGTTCCCAATTCTTTGACTACCGCTTCTGTGCTGTCTGTGGAAACTTGGATTGCATTTGTACCTGTTTTAAAAGGAGCTTTTTGAAAAACGGGATAATTTTGAAGTGCTTGCCGCAAGTCACTATTCTCTGGGCGATCGATCCAGCGAATTCTGTGGGCAGAACCCCCAACCTGTGACCAGTCAGTAACATCACCCCGAAAGATTTTTGCAAATTGCTCAGAAGTCAGATTGTTGATATATGGATTGTCTTTGCCGACAATCACCGCAATCTTATTCCGAGTGATGGGAATACTTGCAAGCCCTTGGGCTTTCTCCGACTCTGTTAACGAACGACCAATTGCCGCCAAATCAATCTGTTCATTTAACAATGCTTTCAAAGACGCATCTGTTCCATCATATGCAGTCGCCACACTTGTATTAGTAAACTTCGTTTGAAACTGCTGCGCTAGTGCCTGATTAATCTTTTCCATACTGGTTGTACCATTAATCCGCACTTGTGTCCCACTAGGAACAGATTGCGGAACAGGAAAAGAAGTATTAACAGTCGATGACTGAGCCAACACTGGACTAGCAATCAAAGAGATTGTCAAGGGAGTAGACACAGCAGTAAAAACAAAAAAACTTGCTGCCGATACCTGTGATTTCTGGCGATCGAAAATTTTCCCAGCCTGCTTGTTCATAGCAAAAGACCTCCGCACATCACAAACGGAGGCAGATAAAGTACCAACTATTTTCAAATCGTTGATTAAACTACCTAATTCTGGCTACGATCCTTTGTTGTTTATTCTTTCTTAAGAGATAAATTATTAATAATACTTTTACTAAATTATTCACAAAACTCAGCCCTTGAGCAGAGATAATTTATTTTGATTGTATATAAAACATGATGCTTGCAAGTACAAAAGTTTTGGGTCGATATAATTTGCTACACGCTAGACCTCTTGCTTTCATTGGTTTTTGCACTCTTGGGGGAAAAGGGTAAAGGTTAAAGGGGAAGGGTATAATACAGAACCTTTTCCCCTTTCCCCGACTTATGCAAGAAGTCTACTGGTTTGAAGGTAGGAAGGAAAAGAAGAATTTCTATATTTAATTCTTCAGTTGTGTACGCCATTTATTTGCAAACTGCTGTAAAACGCTGATATAAAAAGGTTTATAAGTCTGTTGCCTATTGCCTTTTCGCTAAGCTTTTCGGCGCACAGGAATCTGAATGATAAACTCAGTTTCTTTTCCTAAAGTTGAGAAGCACTCTAGTTTGCCGCCATGTTTTTCTGTAATAATTTGGTAGCTAATGGACATACCCATTCCGGTTCCTTTGCCAACGGGTTTAGTGGTGAAAAAGGGATCGAATATTCGTTGCTGTAATTCTTGAGAAATACCAACTCCGTTATCAGCGATCGCCACTTTTACCCACGTGGAATTAACGACGGATGTGCGAATTGTAATTTGACTAGAATTTTCCTTGCTTTGGCGATCATTGCCCTTGGCATAACTTTCTTCTAAGGCATCAATGGCATTCACTAAAATATTCATAAACACCTGATTGAGTTGTCCGGCATAGCATTCTACTGGAGGTAAATTGCCGTAGTCTTTGATTACCTGAATTTCACGTTGTTCTGGTTTACCTTTGAGGCGATGTTGCAGAATCATCAAAGTACTGTCGATGCCTTCATGAATATCAACGCTTTTAAATTCGGATTCGTCCATGCGGGAGAAGTTGCGTAGAGACAGTACAATTTCACGAATGCGATCGGTGCCCACTTTCATAGAAGACAAAATTTTTGGTAAGTCTTCCTGCAAAAACTCCAAATCCATTTTTTCGAGAGCAATTTGAATTTCTGGAGCAGGGTTAACATTGTACTCCTGATACAATTGCACAAATGATAATAAATTCTGGGAATATTCTTGTAAATGGTTGAGGTTGCCATGAATAAAATTAACTGGATTATTAATTTCATGTGCGACTCCAGCAACTAATTGTCCCAGACTAGACATTTTTTCAGTTTGAATAATTTGAGATTGAGTGCGTTGTAATTCCTCTAATGTATTTTTGAGTTCAGTAGTACGTTCATCTACCCTGTCTTCTAGTTCTTCCTTGCTTTTCTCTAAGGCTGTAAACGATTCAAGCAGTTGTTCTGCCATGTAATTAAAAGAGTTAGACAGAGTATTCAGTTCTTGAATGGGGCTAGTTTCTACTGTCTGATCTAAATTGCCAGATGCCATTGCCTTACTTGCGCGATTGAGGCGCAGAATCGGGCGTACAATCCAACGGGAGGTAAAGACGCCCATCACCGAGGCAACGATTAATGCGGCAAAACAAAGGGCGATGGTGGTTTGTGTGTTGGCGTTGATTTGTGCCATAAACGCATTTTCTGGCACACTCACCACCAACAACCAATCCAAACCATAGTCGTCACGCCAAGGTACAACATCTACAAAATACCTTTTTCCTTGTAACTCCAGCTTAAAATTTGTGTCTTTGGTGATGGACTTAAACCCATTAAAGCTTTGTAAGTGTTTAGCAACGTTCTGTATTATTGGGTCAGTACTGTCCATCGCCCGCAATCTCTGAGCCTTTTGGTTAATCGAGGTAAAAGGCTTTTCTGTGCCCGAAGTAGCGATTAATCTGCCATCTCGTTCTAAAAGAAACACCCGCCCAGACTGACTAATATCCAAACTGCGTAAAAAATCGCCCAGTTTGAGCAGATGAATATCACAGGCAATCATTCCTAACAAGCGATTTTGCGAATCATAGATTGGACGACTGGCAGAGGCAGCAATGTAGGGGCCAGTGGGAAAGTTTTCTACCAGAATCTTTGTCCAAATGGGTTTATTGGCGGCTATTGGTTGGGTATACCAAGATTGCTCAGAATTTTTCCAATCCCAGCGAGTATTTACGTGAGTTCGATTGCCCCCTTCGTCAGTGGCATAAGTCGAGACATTGTTAGGAGGGTTGGCAGTCCAATCATCAATGGTGATGGTTTTGCCATCATAACGAGCAGCACCCACTCCTTCACCCGTTGTTAGTCCAATACCAATATAAGTCAGGTCATAGGCTTGGATTTGATCCCAGAAATACTTGCCAAGGGTTTGGCGATCGCTCACATCTAATATTCCCCTGCGGATAGCATCTGCGTTGATCTGATTCAAGGTTTGCGGAATTGAAAGATAAGACTTGAGGTGTTCATTCACCACGTCACTAGTACGATCTATCAACTGTTCTGCTAGGTTATTAACCGCTCTTTGTCCATTTTTAAAAGACAAATAACCCACTAAACTGACCGCTGCAAAAATTTGGAGCGCGAAGGGAACAACAAGAACAATTTGTAATGGTAGTGCCTTGTTTCTGTTAAAATGGCGAGTCTTCATTGCTGGGAACTGCAAGTTAATATTACTTGGATTTACTTGTATATAGTTCCCAAGATGACCAGATACTCACCTTTATAGGAAAAATTATCGAAAATTTACCGGATTCTCTTCAGCTTTTGAGAATAATAGCTCATCTACATTACTTTTGCGCTTCATAAAACTGGATTGAGCTTTCAAGGAAATTTGTATGACAAACCCCATTTTTCGCGGGATTACCTATACTCAAGAAATCATTAAAGAAAGCAATCAAAGAGTTAGTGGTACTAACGATTCCGACTGGTTTGTTGTAGAAGGTAACAACAATATTATAAATACACTAGATGGCAATGATGTTGTTTTATTAGGAAGAAAAGTAGACTTCACACTTAATTTTGAGAGTAGTATTTTTAGTGGTGAGGTTTTACAAACTAGTCCATTGCCCTGCAATTATAATGATTTTGAGGCAACCGTTTATACTGGCAATGGAGATGATTACGTTAGTGCAGGAGGAGGCGATCGCACAATTCGTTTGGGCAGTGGAAACAACTTTTTAGATGATTATGGTGGAAACTATCTGTTCGATGCTGATAATATTATTGGCTTGGGCGCAATTCCCAAATTAGTTGCTTCAGCAGGATCGGGGGACGATATTTTCTATTTAAGTGGATTTGCTAACCGAACTATTTATGCCGGAAAAGGCAACAATTTAATTTTTTTAGGAGCCGGAAATGCCAATATTAGGACAGGCTCAGGAAATGATGTTATCACCAGTGAAGTTTCAGTATTGACTTATATCTTTGACAGTGGTTTGCCATCCTATAACCAAAGCATCATAGCTGGAGATGGTGACAATCAAATTGCCGTTCTTCCCTATGGTGAAACTACAATTAGAACAGGCAAAGGTAAGGATTTTATTCTCGCTGTTGGCATCCCTGGTTTAAGTTCTGCCAAAATTTATGCAGGTGATGGCAACGATACAATTATTACAAACGATACTAACAGCATTATTCAGTCTGGTTCAGGCGATAATTTAATTTTTGCCGGTTCGGGTGATGATACTATCCGACTAGGAAGCGGCAATAATGTAATCAATTTGCGCGGAGAGACGGTTTGTTTACCCGAACCTTTAAGCCAGGATACAAACCTGTTTGATTCATCTATAGAGATAAAAGGCGGGGGGAATGATAAGGTCTATTTGGGTGAAGGAACAGATACAGTGATTTTGGGAAGCAGTGGTTTTGCTACCATCTATAATTTTAGTTGTGGCGATCGCTTAAATGTCAATGGCTTAGACGCCAGCTTCACCCAAATCGGAAAAGACACACTAATTAATTCATGTGGTGGTTCTTTGGGAATTCTCAAAGGATATACAGGTTCAGTTGATTTGGTCTAATATCAAAATCCTTGTAGAGACGTTGCAATTGCAACATCTCTACTAATACCCCACATCCTAACTTGTTGTTGCTGTTTCTTTTCCATTCTTGCTCTGTACGCTAGCAACAAATGACGATTCGTCAGCCTTGAAAGTTGGTGATTCGCCTCGCAGCCCCTTACGACGCTGGTTTTTTGGAACTCCTCCCGCCATCCCGTACTCTACACTACTTTTGCCATATCGAGTACCAACTGCCATCAGCATGTGTTCTGCCATGTCTGCCAACTCGTTTTCTGTTTCTAGCATTTCGCGGTACAATTTATCCAAGTTGGAAAGCGCACTGTTGTAGGCATTTTCTCTAGTTCGCATCTTCTCAATTAAGCTTAAGAATGCAGGTGAAGTGAGTCCATTGCCTAAATCTAAATTTGAACCAATTGAGTTTATGCCAGCAGCACGACGCGCTGCTTTTTCTAAGATTATAGAAGTTCTTTTTTTACGAGCCATAATATACACCTTGTGATTCACTACGGTTAATATTCTTTACCTTAAAAAACTTCCATATTAATTAACCTGGGAGAATTTCACCAAATCTGCAATAGCTTTTGCTACCAGCCTGATGTTTGTCATGAATGCGCGAACTACTTAAATAAGAAAGTCAAAAGGCATTTTGAGGAAGTAAAAGCTTGTTTTGCTTGCGGAAAACACCAAAATGAGTAAGTCAAAAGGCATTTTGAGGAAGTAAAAGCTTGTTTTGCTTGCGGAAAACACCAAAATGAGTAAGTCAAAAGGCATTTTGAGGAAGTAAAAGCTTGTTTTGCTTGCGGAAAACACCAAAATGAGTAAGTCAAAAGGCATTTTGAGGAAGTAAAAGCTTGTTTTGCTTGTGTAAAACACCAAAATGAGTAAGTAAAAGCTGATTTTGCTAACTAATAGGACTTACGCACTGTACAAATTAATCATGGTGTGAATTTACATGCATAGGTCGTTTCAGGCTTTTATTAATCATTCTTTGATAGTAAATAGACCCTCGGTGTAAGGGCACAGCACTGCTCATTGGTGTCAAATTAACGTGAACCCTGGTGAAAACGTGATGAGCGAGTTCTACTCACTTCCCATCAAGATCCGCGTTACCCCACCCCGGCTTTGCTGACGCAAAACCTCCCCTTAGCAAGGGGAGGGGATTGAGGGGTGGGGTAAACGGCTGTGGAACAAAGCTTTGGGCTTAAGTTGACACCAATGAGCATTGCTGTGCCCCTACAACAAATGTGGTTTTTTAATTACTTATATTTGGTATTTTTTGTCAATGCGTAAGTCCTAACTAAATTCGGTTTTAAGCTAATACGCATTTAACTTGCATATTGTTGATTCTGGAGAAAAAGCGTCAATCCTTCTGCCCTGTTCCTCTGCCCCTCTGCTCAAGATCTGTCTAAATATGCAAATTAGGTGCTTAAAAGCTTATCTATATTCTTGCGCTCTCAAGAACAGTTATGATTCTCATGAGGGAGGCGATGGTGAAGCATAAAGTAATGAAATAAATGCAGCCGAGAATATTTTTATGCAAAAAGAGTACGATTGTGAGTGTAGAAATATCTAATTTTATCTGTGTCAGCAAAAGCCACCGTATAAAAGGCAATACACAGATTACGGCGTTGCTTGAGAAGTTAGGCGATCGCTTATCAAATCCTCAATTCTACCTGGACGATATTAAATAACTAATTATACCTAAAATTATTAAATGAGCCGGATAAAACAGATAAAACCATCTAGCTCGCGAACCTTGTTTGCCATTGAATTGAAAAACAAGCAATCCTGAAATAATTGCAAAACTTTGAATTAAAGAAATCCTAGATATAACTACTAAAATTAAGTGAAAGATGCACCAGTAGAGCAACCATACTTTCGGCTTCAGTTTGTCTATTAGAGACATCAGTATAATTACTCCAATTCCATATCCTCCATACTCAAAATTAAAAGTTTCAGCGACGACTGCAAACAATACATAAATTGTTAATTTCTGCCAAAATTGAGAGCAACGCTTTACTAAGCGCAACATCCCAAGCCCAAGAAGAAGCGTAAAAAGAATATTAAGTGTGAAACTCTTGAAAACAACAGTATAAATTGGTTGAGATATAATTGCTGCAATTAATAGTCTACTTCCATAGCGGTATATATTTTGGGTGTGTTTTTCGCCTTGAGCCAGCAGCCATGCAAAAAGCGGAAAGCTCAATCGCCCAATTACATGCAATATTAATAACTGTGGCAATAGCAAATAGCACACATGATCCATAACCATGAATACTGCTGCTAAGATTTTAATCCTGAAAGCTGAGAGTTTAATCACAACGCTTAGTATTTCCTTGGATTACTTAATAGAAAATCAATAAAAGATTATTTATTTCTTTCTTTAATATAGTAGTTATTCCAATTCCTATGGAATTCATATTTGATTTTTGCGAAGCTAATTAAAACTCAAAAAGCCTGCTTTGCTGTTGCTTATACTTCGACTTACTTCGACTACGCTCAGTACAAGTCGCTCAGTACAAGTCGCCTATTGCGTCCCTATGGCGCTTGTGTTGCGCGAAGCACACCACGCAAATAAATTTTCCAAATCAAAGCAGATTTCTATAGCAATTTGGTAACATTAACAAAAAGGGCGATGTCTGTCTTTAAAAGTTTAGATGCCTGGGGTAACCGCAAAGCCTCTACGGCGTCAATTGCTGCTAAAAGTTTTCCCTACGACAGGCTGTCTAGTCGTGCCCTTTTCACCAAAGATCGCAAAACACTATGACAAAGCGCAAAAAAAGCAATCTCCAGTGGATTAAAGAAACGCTAGAACTAAAGCCTGACCATCACTGGGAATCTCCATCAGGCTACAAAATATTTGTCGCCAATCGCGGGGCTGTTCGCTTCAATGTCCCTCAGGATTGGGTTTTTGAGCCACAAGAAAAATCCTTCAAGTTCATGGATAAAAAACCCCCCAACGATGATTGCTGTCTAGAAGTATCCTTTAATCAGTTACCTCCCAATGATTGGAGTCAGTTTCCACTCAAATCTACCTTGAGGAAAGTTGTAGAAGACGACAGCCGCAACCCCATTGAAAAGGGAGAAATTATTACCGTCAAGCGCCAAACCGCCAAAATTGTCTGGACAGAGATTAAGTTTATTGATACTCAAGAAGAACCACGCGAAGCTTTTTCGCGGATTTGCATTGGTTTGGGGTCGAATGTTCAGTGCTTGATTACATTCGATTTTTGGGCAGATCAAGCAGAACAACTAATACCCGTTTGGGATGAAGCAATCCGTAGTCTCACACTAGGACTATATATTCGCGACCCTATGACTGGTTTAGCTTTTCCGGACTAAATCATAGGCAATAGGCAGTAAATTTTGTTTACAACTTACTTGAAGGTTGTAATATAAGTCCTACCATGAAAACTTTATTTATCTTGATTGGGGCAAAAGGAGCAGGTAAAACTTATATTGGAACCTTGGTTAATGCTCATACGGCAATCAAATTTCTTTCTGTGGAGCCAATATGGGTAAATCATTTGCACAATAGAGCCAGCGATCGCAATGGATCGGATATTGTTGAGTAAAAAATCGATCGCTTGTTTGAAAGCAATAACAAAGTAATGATAGAATCTCTGGGTGCAGGAGAGGGTTTTGCTAAGTTATATCAGTCTTTAAACAATAAGTATCAGATAAAATTCATTAAAGTTCAATGTGCATTAGATAAGTGCTTAGAACGATTTATAAATCGAGATAGTGCCGAGCATATTTCAATATCTGCCAATAAAGTAGAAGAATACAATAAAATTGCTGCTCAGGTTAGTTATAACGATGAGGAAATGAGGGGACGAGGGAGAATAGTTCTTAACTCCAAACTCCTAACTCAACACTCAACAATCCCTTTATGCTAAATTTGAAGCGGAATAGTAACAAAGTTACAAAGCTATGGTTCAGGTTCCATTTGCCTGACTGGTGCGCCAACCTTTGGTATGAGCGTATATCGTGGAGTACTTTAAACTATACCATCGTTTGATTAGCTCAGTTGGTTAGAGCGATCGACTCATAATCGATGTGTCACAGGTTCGACTCCTGTATCAAACACCAAAGGAAGTTAGCTCAATTGGAAGAGCGATCGACTCATAATCGATTTGTTGTAGGTTCGATTCCTATACTTTCACCCAACCCTGTCCGGGTTAAAAGACACTACCCTGTAAAGGTAGCCAATATGGTACGAATCCCAAAAGGTTCGAGACCCCTATTTTCTCAACTCTGCGGTGCAAGTGTTTTGCTGTCGCTCATCACTCCCAAGGTGGTGTTTGATGGCTACAGTCAAGGAGCTAGCGCAACTGTATTTCTCTTTAACTTGAGTACGTCCCTTCGTTTTCCACAATCGATTTCTCTACGGAGATTTTGAATTGGCAAATAGAACGGCGTATTTGAGCGCAGTTATTTTTCTCCACATTGCTGGGGAAAGTAACAGCAATCTTAATCCAGTTCTGGAGAAACTTTTGCCCGCGCCTCAACTGTAAACACTTGCATTAGCAGAGTAAAAAAATCTTTTGTATTATGTACAGCACAAATTTAACCATTACTCCATTAGAGATTGAGGGTAATCTAGAAAGCTTGGAAAGTGACTCAGCAGTTTTGCGATCGCATGGTTTAGCTGAATATAATACTGCCACAGAAATAGCATTTGCAATGGGAATAACCCCAGGACAACTACGTTTTTTAACATCTAGCTTTCTTGGATCTCAAGTTAAACATTACGTCTACTTCAAAATCTCAAAAAAGACAGGTGGAGAAAGGCTTATCTCTGCACCTAAACCCTATCTTAAGGCTGCTCAAAGATGGATTTTAGAAAATATTTTAGAAAAATTAGAAGTTCATCATGCAGCACATGGTTTTTGTAAAAATCGTTCCATAGTCACCAACGCTCAACCTCATATTGGTGCTGATGTCATAGTCAATATTGATTTAGAAAACTTTTTTCAATCAATTTCCTACAAACGCGTCAAAGAATTATTTTCCGGGTTCGGTTATTCAAAAACTGCGGCAAAGATTTTCGCTTTGATTTGTACTACTTCGGAAATCGCAATAGATGGACAAGCTAATAATACGACTTCAGTAAACCGCCACTTACCTCAAGGTTCACCTGCCAGTCCTGCCATTTCAAATCTAATTTGCTATCATCTCGATAATCGGATTGCGGCAATGGCTAAAAGTCTGGGATTTTGCTATACACGGTATGCTGACGATTTAACATTTTCTGCTTCTGGTCAGGCATCACGCAGAATATATAATTTAATTAAAAATGCTAAATTAATTATTAATAGTGAAGGTTTTACTGTTAATTCTCATAAAACCAATATTTTAGTTAAATCTGTGCAACAGCAGATAACAGGTGTTGTTGTAAATACACAATTAAATATATCTAAAAAAACATTAAAAGCTTTTCGTGCAACTCTATATCAAATCGAACAAGAAGGCTTGTCAGGCAAACATTGGGGAAATTCAACTAATATAATTGCTGCAATTACTGGGTTTGCAAATTATGTAGCAATGATTAACCCCGACAAAGGTGCAGAACTGCGATCGCGTGTGGAACGCATCAAACAAAAATATGAATGCGAAGAATAGCTGATAATCTGCTCGATTTCGCCGTTCTCTTGTAATATTTTTTTCCTATGCTAAATTTGAACCGAGATAGTGACAAAGCCACAAAGCTGTAGTTCGGGTTCTGTATACCCGACTGGTGCGCCAACCTCTGGTAAGAGCGTATTCCGCTAGTGCTTCCAACTATTTCACCATGAAAGTTAGCTCATTTGGTAGAGCGATCGGTGTATCGCCGATTGGTTATAGGTTCGATTCCTATACTTTCAGCCACAAAACCCCTGCCCTGGGTACGGGCACCTTGTTAGGGACAAGGCAACGTTACAGCTAGATGATTGGGACATTCAAAAAACCCAATGAAAAAACTTTTTGTTTTTTGTACTCTGTCATGCAGGTGTTCGTAACAGTAAAGGAGCCAGCGCAACTGTATCTCTCTTTAACTTGAGTATGTACCTTCGTTTTTCTACATCTGGTTTCACTTCGGAATTCTAGATTGGCAAAGCGATCGGCATATTTGAGCGCGGTTCTCTTTTTCTAGATTGCCATTGAGCCGTCTATTGAAAGTGACAGCAATCTTAATCCAGTTCTGGAGAAGCTTTTGCCCGCATCCCAAACTATAAACACCTGCGCCGGCAGAGTGAGTGTAGTATAATACTACAAAAGTAAAACAAATCGTTTAGCCTTTGTCTATAGGTTTGTAAACTCCAGAATTATAGGTGGTATTTAGTTTCAAGCAAAGTTATTCTCAATCTAAAATCCAAAATCCTATTACCTAAGGCATCGTCTAAATTATCTATGCAAATTACTATGTGGCAAACATTTTATATTAAACCTAACGAAATCGGTATCCTATACCACCGTAGCGACTTCAAGAAAATTTTAGAGCCTGGTACGCACACTTATTTTGGTCGTCATTGGCAAGTAAAAACCTACGACCTCAACCAGCCACAAGCTCAAATTGAAAACCTAGAACTGTTGTTGCGAAATCATCAGACTGAACTGCAACAACATTTATTGATTATCAGAACCGCATACAACCAAGCCGCTTTAGTACGCTGCGGTCAGAATTGGGTAAGCGTTGCACCAAATCAATTGGTAGCTTTTTGGCGTGGTTTTATTGAGGTAGAATCTTATATCTTCAACTTAGAAGACAGTTTAGAATTGCCTAGTTCTTTTGTGCAGCAACTACGTAAAATCAGCTTGAATGGAGTGAAAAAATTTCAAATTTCGGAGTATGAGATTGGTTTACTATACGTGCAAAATGATTTTGTCCGACCTCTAGAACCTGGAGAGTATGCTTTTTGGTCAGTAGATCGGGATGTATCTGTACGGACTCTCAGCCGAATTGTGCCTAACCCAGACTTTCCCCTAGAAGATGTCCTAATTGAAAAACATCCCGACTTTGTTGCCGCCTACTGCCAAACAGTACAATTACTGAATTGGCAAGTTGCGATTGTGCGGTATCGAGGTAAGGTGATTTCTATATTGCCACCCACAAGCCGCAAGCTGTTTTGGCAAGGTGTTGAGGTGGAAATTATCGACATCAGCACTCATGCTCAGTTAGAGCCTCGCTTAGTGGCTGAGTTGGTAGAGGGTTCGGCAGAAGTAAAATTGCTCAGCCGCAACTGTTTGCATATATGCCAAGTACCGGCACAACACACCGCACTACTATACATTAATCAAGAGTTTCAAGGACAGCGATCGCCAGGTATACACGCTTGGTGGTTATTTGGACGCTCCTTTCAAACCGAAACCATCGACTTGCGACTGCAAAATATGGAAGTCTCAGGCCAAGATATCCTGTCTAAGGATAAAGTACCTCTGCGGTTAAATTTGACAGCTGGCTTTCGCATCCTCGATCCGTTGAGAGCAAAAAGCGGCTTGTCAGATATTGCTGGCTTCTTATACAAAGAATTACAATTTGCATTGCGTGGTGCGATCGGCGAACGCAACTTAGACGCTTTATTAGAAGATAAAGGTGCAATTGACAGAAGTATATCTGAATACATTCGCCAGAAAACCGCAGATTATGGAATCGAAGTAGATTCTGTAGGCGTTAAAGATATTATTTTACCTGGCGAGATTAAGACTATCTTGAGCAAAGTAGTCGAAGCAGAAAAAGCTGCTCAAGCAAACGTAGTCAGGCGCAGAGAAGAAACCGCCGCTACCCGCAGTATGTTAAACACTGCCAAAGTAATGGAGGATAACCCTGTAGCTTTGCGTCTCAAGGAACTCGAAGTTTTAGAACGCATTGCAGAGAAGATCGATCGCATTCAAGTTAACGGCAGCTTGGATAATATTTTGACAGACTTGATTCGGATTAATGGGCAGTGATTTAGTGATTAAAGACGATCGTACACCGTGAGAATGCGGCAATTTCTGAATTGCGATCGCCTTTACTTCTCAAAGCCACCCTCTCTTACGCGATGATTTCATCTAACTTTGTCAGATAATCAAATTAATACTTCTGCTAAAGCTGCCAAGTTTAATTTATTTAAAATACTAGACTTAATTGGGCGCTTTTCGTCCCAAAAAATTAAAGACGAATAAAAGTCTTTTGCTATTGAAGAAGTCAAAAGTTCAAAAGTTTGATATGCTAATTTTTCCTCATCAAAGCTAATAAAGTAAACTGTATCATCAAAAACCGCAGATTTTTCTCCTATCTGACCTATCAATCTAAAGTCTAATTTCTTGTAAAGTCCACAGATTGCAATTTTCCAAGGTGCAAAAGTATACGAACCTACACCAAAAATCGAAAATCGAGGATTATCTTGATAAATCTTACTTTTTCTTTTGTCTAGGTATTGTGAATATGCTTCTAGATAGTTCCAAGTTTTAGGAGCAGAATTTTTGATATGTTCGATAGATTCACCCACAAATCTTTGAGTTACTAAAACATATCTATCAGTAACCTTTGTTTTATTTTGAGCAACATAGGAACCTTTAAGCAAAGGAAAAATATATGTTTCTTCAATATCGACAGCTTCTCCCAATCCATTAATCAGAGTGTTGTTAATTTTGCGAAACTCCATCACACTGGCGCAATCATGCTTAATGCCAGAGCGCCATTTTATTTTTGATTTTTTATCGTATAGATTTTGTAGCTTTTCAAATGTGATAATATCTCTGACAAGTACATTATTCCAATAACCTATTCGATAATAATTAGAAGTTTCAAGGCTGCTGAATACATCACAGAAATAATTTTGTGAATTTGAGTCAAATTTACATAAAAGTAAACACGCGTCAACAGTAGCATCAAAATATTTTTTTGTATCTATTTTGTAAGTTGCACAGTAAGCAAGATGTAATTTTTGAGAACTAATATAGGTTAATATTTTCCTAGCAACAGAACTCTTACATAAAATCGCTAGATAACCTTCACGCTTTTGTAGCCATTGCACAACCTGAATTAACATCCATTCAGATATATCAAAATTACTCTTACCTGTAATTGCATCTAAACCAGAATAGTTTTGAAAATTACTCTTATTTGGTAAATTATTTCCATCAATGCTACCTTGCTGCGAGTTTGTTACCCAAGGTAAATTACCAATTACTAATATTTCATCATTTGATTTTTCTATAATTGATAACCAATCAAATTTAAAAAAATCCCCATATATAATTTCAATTTTTTTATGATTAACAAATTTAGCTTTTGTTCGAGCTTGATTTAAATAATCAAGATTGATTTCAACTCCAAAAATTTTATTTGCTGATTCAAATGAATCTAAAGCTGCTTCAATAAAATTACCAACTCCACACGTTGGCTCAACTATAATATCTGGTATTATGCCAAGTTCAACTAGCTTTTTACATACTTTATTAGCTAATTCTAATGGTGTCTGGAAATCTCCGTACTCTATCTTTGTTTTATGTGCAGTATGAGTCATGGATTGATTTTGTAAACAGGAATTATACCATCTTCTTGACCAGCACGTTCTATTACTCTTCCATACTGGAGTCGCCATTGCAAAGCGTTGGAAATAGTCAGAAAACCCTGTACAGGTCGATTGCTCATAATTTCATCGGCAATGTTGCTTGCCTCAATTTCATCAACGGGTAAATTGCGATCGAGCATGAAAGCAATTAAATCATCTTTATTACCTTCGTTTGCTATGATATTGCGAATTCCACGAGTCATCTGAAAATCTGCGGTTCTTTCGGCGCTTACATAAATAGTATGCAAAATATTTAGGGTTGCTGTGCGGTTAGTGCTATTGTCTGTTTTATCGTAGACGAAAATCAGCAGCGAATACCCAAGCCCAAATATCTTTTGACGTGCAGATTTGAAAGGACATGATGATTGTGGTTGTCGAATGCTTGTTACCTTAACATCTACAAGTAACCCTGGAAAGTCAATACCGCTTGCAGAATTACCCTCTACAAATTCATATAGCTATTTGAGATAAAGTCTAAATTTTTGTTCCAAGTATGTCCCAACAGCTTTACCATCAGTCACACCATATAGCAAAGGTTCTGGATGTAAAGACTCGGCCGCTGAAAATATAGCAGCTTCTGAGCATAGAGTTTCTACGGTCAAAATTGTCATGGATAAATAAAACTAAGTGTCAAGTATCATACAGTAGTCCTATTTGATTTGTGAAAAAACTAAATATAGAATAGCGATCGCAAGCTGGTTATAGAGTAAAGGCGATGTCTATGACAGCTCACACCTACGCGGTTGAAGCAAATGTACGAAATGATGTGGTGCATTGTCACTTGCCTAATGCCACTACAATTTTCTTAAAGTTAGGGTAATTGTACGGGAAAATATTACGTATAATCAGTAACAAATTTATTTTTTTTCTGGTGAGGGCAATCCTAAATGTTCTGTGTTATTGTTCAGTATCTAGTTACTACTAAGTTGATGGTTAGTATATTTGTTAATATTGGGACTAAAGGAATTGGGGCTTTGTACTTGGGTAATTTAGAATGACTAACTCATCCAATCCCCAAACTAACGAGGATACCGAAGTGTCCGAATCGCAGTTTGAAAAGAATAAACCAGCCAAATGGTATGATAGCGAATCTGAGCCTGATGAGCCATATTCAATCAATGAGTACGAAATTACTACATCGCCTAATGATTTTAATATTAAGACGATGTATGACTTTATCAAGTCTGGCGCTATAAATATTCCAGGTTTTCAACGTAATTATGTTTGGGACATTAAAAGGGCTTCAAAACTAATTGAATCAATCATAGTCGGCTTGCCCATTCCACAAATATTTCTTTATCAGGAATCAAGAAATAAATTTTTGGTAATAGATGGACAACAACGCTTAATGTCTCTGTACTATTTCATTGAGCAAAGGTTTCCAAAAGACGAAAAAAGAACGATTTTAAGACGTATTTTTGAAGAAAATGGCAAAATTCCAGATGAAATTTTAGGAGATGATGCCTATTTTACTAAATTTAATTTGCAATTACCTTCAAATTTACCAAATCATCCCAATAAGTTAAATAAAATCAACTACTCCACGCTAGATGAGTATAAGGCTGCATTCGATTTACGAACTATAAGAAATATCATAATCAAGCAGAACTTTCCAGAAGATGATTCTTGTATATATGAAATTTTTAATCGCTTAAACTCTGGCGGTGTCAATTTAGAAGCTCAAGAATTTAGGACGAGCTTATATTATTCGGAGTTCTATAATATGTTGTATCGACTCAATATTCTACCTGCTTGGCGACGAATAATAGGTGTTGATGAACCGGATCTAAATATGAAAGACATTGAATTTCTTTTGAGAGGATTTGCAATGTTAGTTGAACGCAAAGAATATAAGTCGTCTATGGTGAGGTTTCTTAATAGCTTTTCTAAAAACTGTAAACAATTGAGGCATGACCAGATAGATTACCTTGAAAAGCTATTCCACTCTTTCTTAGAAGCTTGCTCGGAATTACCAGAAAAAGCATTTTATCGACAGACAACTAATAAGTTTAATATTTCTATTTTTGAAGCTGTATTTGTTGCTAAATGTGGACAACCTTTTGAAAATCGTCAGCTTGTTGAAGAAAAGCTAGATCCTAAAAAGGTGGAAGAACTAAAATGTGATGTAGAGTTTGTAAAAGCCATACAATCTCAAACCACCAGTAAGGAAAATGTCAATACAAGATTACAAAAAGCAGCAATTATTCTAGATAAAAAATTGTGAGTTTTGATGATTAAACAAAGTATTGTTGATCGAATTTATCAAGATAATCTAGATATCCTGAAATTTTTGGAAGAAAAAAAGGAGCTATCCTTTATGGGCCAATTTAATACTGTTTTCACCAAAACATTGTTACTTTCAGCAGCAAGTTATTTTGAGCATGAAATATGTAGGATAGTTCAAACATTTATTGAATATAAAACTGAAAATGATGAATGCATTGTTTCAATAGTTAAACAGAAAGCTATCGAAAGACAATATCATACATATTTCGATTGGAAAGGAAGAAATGCTAATAGCTTTTTTTCTTTATTTGGGAAGACGTTTAAAGACGAAAGAGCGAAAGAGGTAAAAGAAGATCCAGATTTAGACTCTGCAATTATAGCATTTCTACAGCTAGGGTATGAGCGCAATAAGTTAGTACATCAAAACTTTGCAGATTGTACTCTTGAAAAGACAGCAGAAGAAGTTTATAAACTTTATCAGCAAGCAACACTATTTATAGATTTTCTAGAGCGCCAATTTAACAGTTTATAATTTGCAGTTGGCTATTGAAATAGCGTTAGAATAATTAGCGAATAAAGTTAGTTAAAGCAATCGCAGTTGCGATCTGGGTAACACTTGATTGAAGCTGACCGTATCAAGGTTATCTGTAGCGTTTAACTCTACGGTAAAGGTAAATTTAGGCTTGACATACTATAGGTGGATTATTCGTGCTTTTGATGAGCGCATCTCACATCAGACATCGCCTACCTCTTTATCCCACAAAAGCGATCGCCCCATTTAATCTAAAAAATCGTCATTTAAAATAGTCTTTTATTTAACAGTTTTTCTAAGACCAAAATGCAAGCAAAGCCTAAAAAGTAGATTCCATAAGAGTTATACTGTCTGAAGCATCAAAAAAGATTGTTATTTGATAACCCTGTAACTTGCATTTAGGCTAGAAATAGGCTCTTTTTTATCCGGCAGCTAAAAAACATTGATTTAATTGAGTTGTAAGAGCGATCGCTCTTAACCCTGTTCTTAAAAATCCTCTGGCATAATCACAGAAATTAATTGATTACGATTCTTGCGATAAATTCTAAAATCACTATCAAATGTTAGCAACTCACTTTCAGGATACAGTTGTGCCATTCTCACCAAACATGCATCTGCCAAAGAAATTGGAACTGACTGATATTGCCGCAGCAGTTCTTTAATCACTGCCGCTTCTTCACTCAAGCACATCGAAATTAATATCTTTTCCTCATTTAGTAAAGACATCACCGTTTCTTGACCACCGTAAATATTTCGCAACAAAAAACAAGTCTCTACAATCACAGCCTCACAAGTGAGTAAAGGTTGCTCGATTGTTGCTAAGGTGTTAATTACCCAGGCATGAAGATGCTCTCTGCGATTAATAAAAGCTACTAATGGTCCTGTATCGATGATGACTCGCTTCTTCATTCACTTCCCAAACCTTCAAGATATTGTTTGTTCGTCGCCAAATCACCGGGGCCACCATCCACACAACCAGCAAATTGTTGAGCTGCTGACAAAAATGAAATAGGCTCAATTTGTTCAATATTTGTATTTTTTTTTACTAGCTGACTTTGCAGAAACTCAATAAAATCTAAGACCTCTTGTTGCTTCTCTGGCGGAAGTGACCTCATTTTTTCAGCGGCAGTTTGTATAATGCTCAAGGGAACCTCCAGACGTTATTCATACGTCTTATATGCCTCCAATCACTTCAGTCTAGCAGGCTAACACTTTCTGGAGCAAACAGACAAAAGAACCTGTGTTGGTACAAATTTTATCTGCTGCTGCTCAATTTAGCTGCTTCGCCCCATTTAATCTAAAAAATCGTCATTTAAAATAGTCTTTTATTTAACAGTTTTTCTTTGAGCAAAATGCGTTTCAAATCTAAAAACCAGATTACATAAGAGTTATATTATCTAAAGGAGCAAAACAGATTGTTAGTGAATAATCCTGTAACTTGCATTTAGGCTAGAAATAGGCTCTTTTTTATCCGAGAGCTAAAAAATATTGATTTAATTGACTTTGAAGTACGATCGCCAGGTTCGGAGTAATCCCAGGAGTGCATTTGACGGAAGGGTAGACCCATCTTTTGGAAGACGTACTTCTCTTTCACACCAGAAGCAATTAAATCTGGCTTGAGTGCTTTTACAAATTCCTCGAATTCGTAAGCAGTTACGTCATCGTAAACGATGGTGCCGTTTTCGATGTAGTGGGTGGTACGTTTGTAGTCGTCGTTGTGAGCGAACTCATAACCTGTACCAATCATCTTCATACCCAAATCTTGGAAAGCGGGTACAACGTGGCGAGGACGCAAACCACCAACCATCATCGCAACGGTCTTACCTTCCAAACGGGGGCGATACTTGTTAACGATCGCATCCATTGTGGGCTGATATTTAGCGATGATCTTCTCAGCGTTTTCTTGGATCTTGGAGTCAAACTTAGAAGCGATTTCCCGTAAGGATTCAGCAATCTTGGTGGGGCCGAAGAAATTGTACTCCAACCAGGGAATACCATAAGCTTCTTCCATGTGACGGCTGATGTAGTTCATCGAACGGTAGCAGTGAATCAAGTTCATCTTTACGTTCGGTGTCATCAACATTTCGTTGATTGTACCATCACCAGACCACTGAGCAACTACGCGCAAGCCCAGTTCTTCTAACAGAATCCGGCTCGCCCAAGCATCACCACCGATGTTGTAGTCACCGATGATTGCTACGTCGTAAGGAGTAGACTCGAATTGTAATTTGCCTTCTTTTTTCTCTTTGTCGGCTCTGGTGAACACCCAGTCACGCACCATGTCGTTAGCGATGTGGTGACCCAAGGACTGAGAAACACCCCGGAAACCTTCGCAACGAACGGGAACAACTGGCTTGCCAATTTCTTTGGATGTGTTCCGAGCTACTGCTTCGATATCATCCCCAATTAGACCAATGGGACATTCAGATTGAATGGAAACACCACGGTTGAGAGGGAAAAGAACTTCCAATTCTTGGATCAGCTTGGTGAGTTTCTTGTCACCACCAAAAACGATATCGCGTTCTTGGAAGTCAGAGGTGAAGTGCATAGTACCAAAGGTATCAACACCTGTGGTACCGATGTAGTAGTTACGACGACCAGACCAAGACCAGTAACCGCAACCTACAGGCCCGTGGCTGATGTGGATCATGTCCTTAATAGGACCCCAAACCACACCTTTAGAACCGGCGTAAGCACAACCACGAGCGGTCATTACACCAGGAAGAGATTTGATGTTAGATTTAACGCCGCAATCGCTCTTACCTTCTTCGTATACATTTAGGTGCTTTTCCCGTTTTTTAGCTGCTTTTTCGGGATAAGCGCTTAGTACTTCCTTAATTAGTTCTTTTCTTTCTTCGATGATGTTTTGATTTTCTGGAGGAGTCATTTTTGCCTCTCTAGCTCCTAAGGAACGGGGATAGGAAGGGGAACTTCGTCCCCTGTGGGGTTGGGGACTTGCAGTCCCCTTGGGGGATATAGGTAATCGGTAGAAAGAAGGTAAAAGGTAAATTATGCAATTGTTTCCTTTCCCTTTTCCTACATCAGAGTTTAGTTAGCTAACAGGTGCTTCAGCAGCAGTTTTACCGATGATGTCTGCGTGCTTAGTATCGTCATCAAGAATACCGAATTCAACCAACAATGCTTCTAGCTCATCCATTTCGATTGGTGTGGGGACTGTGAGCTTGTCGTTGTTGATGATCTTCTTAGCTAGGGCGCGGTATTCGTTACCTTGTGTGCTGTCAGGTGCGTACTCGTTAACGGTCATCCGGCGTAATTCTGCGTGTTGTACAATGTTGTCGCGGGGTACGAAGTGAATCATTTGAGTGTTCAAACGTTCAGCCAAAGTTTCGATCAATTCGATTTCCCGGTCAACTTTACGGCTGTTACAAATCAAACCACCCAAACGCACGCCGCCGGAGTGAGCATATTTCAAAATACCACGAGCGATGTTGTTAGCAGCGTACATCGCCATCATTTCACCAGAGGTAACGATGTAGATTTCTTGTGCTTTACCTTCACGGATAGGCATAGCAAAACCACCGCACACAACGTCACCCAATACGTCGTAAGATACGAAGTCTAGGTCTTGGTAAGCACCAGCTTCTTCCAAGAAGTTAATGGCGGTGATGATACCACGACCGGCGCAACCTACACCGGGTTCTGGACCACCAGACTCCACGCACTTAACACCACGGAAACCGGTGAGCATTACTTCTTCGAGTTCTAAATCTTCTACTGCACCACGTTCAGCAGCTAGGTGAAGAACTGTGGTTTGAGCTTTACTGTGGAGCATCAAACGGGTGGAGTCAGCTTTGGGGTCGCAACCTACAATCATGATGCGCTGACCCATTTCTGCCATAGCTGCGAGGGTGTTTTGGGAGGTGGTAGATTTACCGATACCACCTTTACCGTAGAAAGCTATTTGTCTAATGTTATCGTCAGTCATTGTTCTTGTTTTCCTGCAATTGGTTGGTTGGTGGGTCTTTTTTGTTTGAGGATCTCACGCCTGTCGGAGCTATGGCTGTGAGGATTTGTAGAACATCGCTGGTGGCGATCGCTCCACAGTCAAAACATAGATAAGTAAGTGCATATATTTCCCAGTTAAATTTGTTTTCTTTTTGTATTTTGTAACTTGTCTTTTTTCCTAGTCATTAGTCATTTGACTAATGACTAAGAGATTACGCAATTTACAAATACGTCGTAATGTGTTTCAGCTTGCAAAATTTAGTAGGAATTGAGTTAAATATCGTCAACAACCAATGTCTAAGTCCGATTACTTGTTCAAAATAGCGGGTTTCAAATTCGAGACGCGATCTAGTGCGGCTTTTGTATCATCTGCGGATACTCCAGCTACAGACATTGATTCACTCAGGTGTTTGGCGATCGCATCGAAGTGTGACTGTTGTAGTGCCATACCTGCGTGGGTTTTGTCCATTGCACGGCCGCCGTATTCCTTTGGCCCTTCAAATATTTGAGAAAAGAAACTAATCTGATGATTACGTTGCTTAACCATGTCTGTGTTAGCGAAAAAACCCTTGAGGCTGTTATCTGCGAGAATGCGTTTGTGAAGCTCATCTACTACTTTCTCAATAGTAGGTTTTCCGCCAATTTTTTCGTACAATGTACTCATGTTTGTCTCCTTTGAAGCGAGTTGAATGACGGAATTTGCAATTAGGCGTTTAAGACTTTCGCCTATATGCTGTGTGTTGTTAGTAGGACTGATACCAATTCGTAATTCGTAATACTTCGGCTACGTTCAGTACAAGTTCGTAGTTCGTAATTCGTAATTAAGAAAGTAAGATTTGGTTTCAATCTGTAGCTTTCTGTTGACGAATTGGTATGAAACATTGAGTGGAGACAATTATTCAATTCAAATCCTACTTTCTGTTCTTAGCTGATGCTTATTCGGGCGTATTTGTAGAGTACGTAAGCTCTACAGGAATTGCTAAACTGCTTCGACTACAAGGTTTTTGCTGACACGATCTTGTAATCTGGCTTCGATCGCAATTTTCAAAGTTGCTGTGCTACTGGAGCAAGAACCACAAGCACCTTGCAAAATTACTTTCACGCGATCGCCTTCTACATCATACAGTTCTACATCTCCTCCGTCTGCAATTAAAACGGGTCTTACTTCTTCGTCGAGAACTTTTTGAATGAGGGCAATCTTTTGGACGTTGGTTAGCGATCGCTCTTTAGAAGTAACAATTTCTGTGGCAACTTTGACGCCGTAATTGTTGAGATCCGGTGCGATTGCTTCTTGTCTTACTGATTTAATAATATCATCAATATTCGCCAGACAGGAACCGCATCCGCCACCAGCTTTTACATAATTTGTTACTTGTTCGGCATCAGTGAGATTATTTTCTAAAATCACGCGACGAATCTTAGATTCGCTAATACCAAAACAGCTACAAACTAATGCGCCTTCATCATCGTCATCGTGGCTATCTAAAGGAATGCCACGATAATTATAGATTGCCGCTTCTAGTGCTTCTTGTCCCATCACAGAACAGTGCATTTTGGCTTCTGGTAAACCACCCAAGTAATCTGCAATGTCTTTATTGGACACTTTCAAAGCTTCATCTAAAGTCAAACCTTTAACCATTTCGGTTAATGCACTAGAAGAAGCGATCGCACTTGTGCAGCCAAAGGTTTGAAACCGCGCATCCAGAATCTTATCAGATTCTACTTCAACTTTCAGGTGCAATCTCAGAGCATCACCACAAGCAATGCTACCGACTTCGCCCGTTGCAACCTTAACACCAGGTTCGTTAACTTCTGCAATTTCTCCCTGGTTTTGGGGATTGTAAAACAGTTCTAATACTTTATCTGTGTAGTCCCACATGAGTGATTTTAGATTTTAGATTTTGGATTTTAGATTGAGGATTGGGCATGGGGCATAGGGTATGGGGCATTGGTTATTAATTCACCTCCCCATCTCCCCATCTTCCCGTCCCTAACGATGGGCTAGTGCTTGCTCTTGCCCTTGCAGCCAACCTGCGTCGTCGTTTTTGAAGGGTGAGAGGGCGCGTAGACGTTCTACAATACCGGGCATGACCTCTATAACTTGGTCGATTTCAGCTTCTGTGGTGTAGCGAGAAAGGCTGAAGCGAATGGAACCATGCAAGGTAGTGTAGGGTAAGCCCATTGCCCGGAGGACGTGGGAAGGTTCTAGCGAACCTGAGGTACAGGCAGAACCAGATGAGGCACAGATACCGTATTTGTTCAATAACAGTAGAATTGCTTCACCTTCAATGTACTTGAAGCCGATATTGGTGGTGTTGGGTAATCTCTGCGTAGGGTCACCATTAACTACACAATCGGGAATGGTGGCGAGTAAAGTTTGTTCTAGGCGATCGCGCAGCCTTCTTTCTCTTTTTGTCGCCTCTTCCAAGTGTAACAGTTCTAGTTCCGCAGCTTTGCCCAAGCCAATAATTCCCGGAACATTCTCCGTTCCCGCCCTGCGTCCGCGTTCTTGGTGTCCGCCAAGCAGTAAAGGACGGAATCTCACCCCACGTCGCACATACAAAGCACCAATTCCTTTGGGTGCGTGTAGCTTGTGACCAGACAGGGTTAACATATCGATGGTGCTAGTCTTCATATTCATGGGAATTTTACCCACTGCTTGCACCGCATCAACGTGGAACAGAGCGCCTTGCTCTTTTACTCTTAACCCAATCTGCTCAATTGGGAAAACCGTACCGGTTTCGTTGTTGGCGTACATAATTGTTACCAACGCAGTGTTACCAGTCAAGGAGGCTTCTAGCTCATTGAGATCCAACTGCCCCTGATTGTTCACTGAAAGGTAGGTAACGTTGTAACCTTGGGTTTCCAATTGTTTGCAGACATTCAGTACTGCCGGATGTTCGACTTGGGTAGTGATGATGTGTCGCTTTTCTGGTTGCGCCAACAATGCAGCGCGAATCGCGGCGTTATCTCCCTCAGTTCCGCAACTGGTGTAGACAATTTCTGACTCATCAGCTCCTAACAAAGCTGCAAGTTGTTCTCTGGCTGTTTTCACGCCTTTGGCAAGTTGTCCGCCAAAAGTATGCATACTAGAGGGATTGCCGTAAAAGTCCGTCAGGTAAGGCAGCATTGCCTCTACAACTTGCGGGTCTACTTTGGTAGTAGCATTATTATCGAGATAGATGCAGTTCTTTTGCATTGTTTGTAATTTTGATATCAGAATAATTAGGAATGTGGGGAATAGGGAATAGGGAATGGGGAATAATTACCAATGCTTTTGACCCTCTAACCTTATGCCCGTTACCCTTTACTTTTAAGCTTCAGCAATTCGTAATTTATGAGTTGAATTTTGCATTACGAATTACGAATTATCTTATTAGGCTTCTACTCCCATTGTTCGGGATTGACGTTTTTGTAATTGTTCAGAGTACTTCTGAGAATAGCAGTTGAACCAACGTTCCCAGTAATCTTGTTTATTAGTTAATTTTGCAAGTACGCGATTGTAATTGGCAAACCACCCTTCCCAATAATCAGCGGGCTGTTTCACGCAACCGTCACAGGTGGGACAACCAGCTTTACACTGAGGCACTGTATGAATGGTACCAGTACAGTTTGTGCAAAGTTCGGGATCTATCCAGCGATTACCATCAACTATTTTGATTGCACCGGTAGGACATATAGACAGACACAAATCACAGGAAATACATTGGCTAGTAATTTTGTAAGCCATGATTATTCTCCTTTTTGAAGATGGGGAGTGGGAAGTGGTGAGTAGGGAGTGGGGGAGGGGTGGGAAAAGTGGGAAGGGTAGGAGGCTTTTTTATAATCTCCCCAGACTCGCTCATCTCTGTTATCTTCCCCTACTCCCTATTCCCTATTCCCTATTCCCTAATTCCTTTACGTATTGTTCGTAAAATTCCAAAGCAACCTTCTCAATTACGTCGTAAGCTTCAACAGTCTGTATACCGGCTTCTTGCAATTTTTCTTTGGGACAGTTACCAATTTTGGAAACTAAAACTGCTTTGCAATCTGCGATCGCCTTCATAATATACTCGAAAGAAGCTTCTTCGCCGTATCCACCTTGGCAATATTGGTCTATTTTGCGATGGCTGATAAAGCGAACTTCATTACTATCCACTTCGTAAATTTGGAATTCTTTAGCATGGCCGAAGTGCTGGTTAACCAAACCGCCGCCTTTGGTTGCTACTGCAACTAAAACTTTGGGTTTGTTGGCAAATTTCTTGCCAGCTAGCGCCTTCTCTTTGGCTACTTTAATTTCTTCTTTAAACTTCTCAATTCCTTCGTGAACGCTAGCGCGTTGTTCTACGTCATATTCTGGAGTCATTTCCAAGAATTTATCTTTGGAAAATTCCTGGCTGCGGTCTTCTCCTAGCAATCCGACTGCATCGGCGCGACACTGGCGACAGTGACGCATCATTTTCATGTTACCAGAGCAGTTGTCTTGGAGTTCTTTAAGTTCTTTGGGTGTCGGGCCGCGTTGACCGGTTAAACCAAAGTGTGTGCCATGTTCCGGTGCAGAAATCAATGGCATGATGTTGTGCAAGAATGCACCTTTTTCACGAATGACTCGATTCACTTCAACTAGGTGATGGTCATTGATTCCGGGAATCATCACAGAGTTAACTTTGCACAAGATGTCAGCTTCTTTGAGGGCTTGCAATCCTTCCATCTGTCTTTCGTGGAGAATTCTTGCGCCTTCAATGCCTCTGTAACGCCTGCGCTTGTAGTGAACCCAAGGATAAATCTTAGCACCGATCTCTGGATCTACCATATTAATGGTGATCGTGACGTGATCTATATTTAATTGTTTAATGCGATCGATGTAGTCGGGCAGCATTAAACCATTGGTAGATAAACAAAGTTTAATATCTGGTGCTTGCTCGGCAATCAACTCAAATGTGCGGAATGTCTTGTCTGGGTTCGCTAATGGGTCGCCAGGGCCGGCAATTCCCACAACTGTCATTTGAGGAATCTTGCCTCCAATTACCAAGGCTTTGTGTGCTGCTTCTTCTGGTGTCAGCAACTCGCTAACTACTCCAGGACGGCTTTCGTTAGCGCAATCATATTTGCGGTTACAATAGTTGCATTGAATGTTACAGGCGGGAGCAACTGCAACGTGCATCCGCGCGTAGTGGTGATGGGCGTCTTCGCTGTAGCAGGGATGTTTGGCAATGCGCTCTTGGAGTTTTTCGTCCATTTCCACGGTGGTACTGCTATCGCAGCCGCAACCACCGGATTTTGCTTGGGTTGTCGAGTCCGTAGCGTTGGAGGTGACGAGTTGTGTAGACGGTAATGTCATTGAATTTCGCAAAAGGATCGGTGGACTTGGCTGCCACTGTGGGAGATGCAGTGGCTACTCTCTATGCCCGGAAATTGAAGTCGTGGCTTCCACGCTGCCTGCAAACGCTCAGGTTTGGGCGACTTGTTATCAAGTAGGGCAGGCGGTAGATATTTGATTTTGGGCTTTGATTTTGGGCTGGTGTGTGTCAACGTTCGGTTCTTGGGAGAATTGTGCGTTGAGCCACGACTTCTATTCACTTGGGGCACGGTGCTATGTCATCCCTCCACTTACTCTTCGCTTCGTTTTTGTGTAGGAGCGTTAAGTAATTGGCGATATAAGATTTATATCAGCCTTGTTTGACCCAGGCGACGCGTCTATCTAGGATAGAATTTATTGGATTTATTAAGCTTGTACTCAAATAGGAAAAACCCTAATTCTTTGAGAGTTACAAGAATTAAAAAAAATTTTTTCGGGTAGGGGTTCTAGTATTTTTTGGTTGGGGTTCTAGTGTTTAGAGATGGGGGTTCAGGATTTCTTTGTACTCAGTCAAAACTCGCTTCCAGCAAGGATTTTAATTCACTTGAAACTGGATTTTGGTTATTTAAATGTGTACTCAGATTGCCCTCAAATCCAGCCAAAAGCAACAAATAGCAAGGGATTTGGGGGAAAAACTGGAGCAGGCTATGTCGTACTACTCCAGATACGTGCGAAATTCAATTCTGTATCCAACATATCATTTTTTTTCAGCTAAAAATGCAATTCATATTTTTTTAACTTTTACTTTGGCAATGATATGCAATTAGGCTTCTAAGTTTTAGCTGGTAAGGCATACAGCCTCGTCAAAATTGATGTCTTGATGCACATATTTTGCAAAAATTTTAACTTTTACCTCCTTGTTTTTCATTCTGAGTATGAGGAGATGGGAGGAAACTTGTTGTTGCGCCTGGTGAATTTTGTGTTTCAAGGAAACAATCTACTTCAATTTAACATGACTTGGCGATCGCAATAAATTTTCTTAATTGTTCGCTACAAACTTTTGCATCGCTTTTCAAGCAATTGCATAGCCTGTATAAGGTCTGATTTCCGGCGGACGAAACCCCAGAACAATATGTTCTTTTGGAATTCCAGCGCGTTCTAAATCAGCGGCGATGCCTTCTTCTGTACCATCTCGTTGAATCCAGATTTTGCCATCAATCAGGTCAATATGAACCAGACAGCCATGAACGCGGCGTTCTCCATCCCAACCCAAATCCATCCACAAATAGCGATCGCGGGTGCGATCGAATACTACTTCTGATTGAATATCTGCATAAGAATAAGGGAGCGAGGCATATTCACTGAGAACAGTTTCAATGACCTGGCGGTAGTAGTCTAATTGGGTACAATCCATTGTTTTATGACCTCCTGTTTTGGATCGAATGTAATCAGCTTTAAACGGCGATTTCTTAGTAATAGTTTGCCGATAGGTTCTTCAAATAAATCATCAAAAACCGTATTAGGCATTGCCAGATATAGCACTCGCTCTGGCTCTAATTCCACCAATATATCCTGATATAAAATATACTTACCCAAGGCTTTTTCTAAATCATCAATATCCGATCTGCCAGTAAAGCTTTTGATTTCAACTGCAATTTTTGATTCTGCTTTTTGTGCTGCCAATAACTGTCTAGCACCTAAATCAACATACAAATCTTTTTTACCAAACTTTAGAGTCAGTGGATCGTGAGTAATTGCCCAATTGTCTTTAATCAAAGCATTTTTAACATTGTTGTGCTTGTGAAAGTGCGTGCTAGTAGCGTTAACCCAGTTGATTGGAAAATCCGCCAAGGAATGTTGAGTTTGCTTACAGGGAACAAATTCCCGAAGATTTTAGGGTTTGATGTGGCGGGAGATGTGGTAGAAGTTGGTTCCCAAGTGACGCGTTTTAAACCAGGAGATGCTATTTATGGCAGTACTAGTTTCCCTGGAGGCGGTTATGCCGAATTTGCCGCTATAAGAGAAAACTTGGCGGTACTCAAGCCAACGAATTTGTCTTATGAAGAAGCTGCGGCTGTACCTCTAGCAGCACTTACGGCTTTACAAGCTCTGCGAGATGGGGGAAATATTCAAACAGGACAAAATATTTTAATTAACGGCGCTGCGGGCGGTGTGGGGAGTTTTGCAGTGCAAATTGCTAAGGCTTTAGGGGCAGTGGTGACGGGAGTTAGCAGTTCTAAAAATTTGGATTTGGTGAAATCTTTGGGAGCAGACCGCGTGATTGATTATACGCGGCAAGATTTTACTGATGATACAACACAGTACGATATTATTTTTGATGCAGTGGGTAAGCGATCGCTCTCTCAAACCAAAAAAGTCCTCAAACCCAACGGTATTTATCTCAGCACCCTACCCAGTGCGGAAAGTGTTGTCCAGAGCGTCTTAACAGCGTTTCTTCCCGATCAAAAATCGAAATTGGTGTTAGAAAAACCCAACGCCAAAGACTTGGTTTATCTCAAAGAATTGATTGAAGCTGGTAAAATTCGTGCAGTCATCGAGCGCACATTTCCTTTACAAGAATTAGCTGCGGCTCATAGTTATAGCGAAAGCGAACGTGCAGTGGGGAAAATTGCGTTGGCGCAGCCCGTCGTAGACATCGCCGTTGCTAGTTGATTGCCAGCCAAAAAAAAAGCGCCTTATATGCCCATTTGTAGATAAAGGGTATATAAGACGTTTTTTGTCAGCCAAAAGCAGTACAGGTAGCTTCGTTACTTAATGAACTAATACTGTCATTCCTAACAATCTTTAAGCCAACGAAGGTGGTTTTGTATACTCTTGGAGTTGTAGGAAGTAACTGGGAAACTCCAGTCAAACTAAGGCTACTGTAGACCTGAGCCTGTAGTTATGGTGTGTAAGAAAGCTTATAGATGGTACCGCTGTAGTCATCCGAAATAAACAAATTACCTTGCTTATCGACTGCCATATCCACCGGTTTCCCCCAAAATTGTTCTGTTCCTGGAATTAGCCAACCGCTGACTAAATCTATCTGATTCCCTGGAGCCTTTGTTGTGCTGTTCCAGGGAAAGTAAGCTACTTTGTAGCCTGTTTTTTTCTGCCGATTCCATGAACCATGCAGCCCCACCACTACCCCATTTGAGTACGAGCCAAGAAAGTTAGTATTTTGTAAGAATGTTAGTCCCAAAGGCGCTGAATGGGCTTGGATACCCTTGCTGATCTTGTCCATTGCATAGCAATTAACGTGTCCGTCAGAATTGAACTGATAGTCTCGATCTAACGGCATATTATTCAGACCGCTTGACGTGTCAGGATTGGAATTGCAGAATGGCCAACCATAGTTACCGCCATCTCGGACTCGCGTAAATACTTCTGGTGGGTGGTTGTCTACATAAGACGGGATCAGCTTACCGTAATTGCCAGTATTATCTTTGAAGGGATACTTGATGTTATCTCGATTATTACCAGTTACCCAAAGGTCATTTGTATTAGGTAAGAATGCTAATCCTTCGGCATTACGTAAACCTTGGGCAAAAAGGCGTCGATTGGTTCCATTAGCGTTGTACTGGTAAATCGCACCACGTTTTGGGTTGCTGACAGTATCTGACACACAAGCATTGCATGTAGAGGCGATTGACACGTACAGTTTGTGGTTACCATCAAGTGCGATATTTTTCAGTTCGTGACCATACGCGCCTTTGAGTTCGCTTGTGCTGCTGTCTGGCAAACCAGTTACAACAATTTGACGATTTTTGGCAATTCGGTCTCCATAGGTATAGGTGAAACGGTTAATTTGATGAGTCTCAGAGATATAGACGTATGTGGTGCTGTCAATCTTATGAAATACAATGTCGTGTGGTCTGCGTAGACCCACCACAAAGTTGGAAATAATTGGGTCTTTGCTGCCATTTGGCCGGACAATTAGCACTTTACCGGTAGACGGCTGTGACACTAAAAGATCGCCATTGGGAGCAACTGCCATAAAGCGAGCTTTTGGAATGCGAGTATAAACAGAGATGGAGAACTTAGGCGGCACCTTCAAATAACGGTTAGTATTAAAGGGCGAATATCTCATTGTACTGGGCACATTCACCTTAGTATTAACAGACGCAGCAGGGGGGTCAGCTAACACTGCTTTGGGAACAACCTCTAAAGATATCAAACTAGTAACTGAGACGCTCAAACCAACTAGCGATGCAGAAAGTATCCGTCCAAGCACCTGTCTTGGATTTAGATCGAACATAACCATTTTTCTAGCCTCGTAGGGAACTATGTCACACACAACTCTCGGCTAGCCGATATTTTCCGAGAGTCCGAACATAAGGTAATCAAGTGTAATAGTTTTTGAAAATACTTCGTTAAATATCTTCATATATTCCATTTTTCTTTATCTATCACAAAATGGTTGAGCTTATAGTTACATCAGATTACAGATAAATTAAGTACAAATTTTAGAATAAAGCTATATACAAAAGAGAGTTACAATCTTATTCGCTATTCCCGGATGTATAAATAAAGATATAGCGATCGCTATCTCAAACTTAAAAAGCCCTCAAACCCAACTGTGTCTCTATCGCTACCTTAGCCAGCCTGGAAACCAGTGTCGGCTTGAATCCTGGTAAAATTCGTGCAGTAAACTATCGCACATATCCCTAACTAGAATAGGACTTACGCACTGAAGCTGCAAACCGCGTTTACAAGTAGATAAATTAGTGAGTGGCAAGTATGAATTACAAGCAGGAAACCCGGTTTGGCTCCCAGAAATTAGCTTAGGGATTGGCTGCGATCGCGGCAATTATTCCGATGTTACAAGAGAGTGGCTTTATTGGTATGATGAGTCGGGAAAACGCTATCCTACACCACAAGAGAGAATCCAACAAACTGAACAACGCGTTCAACGGTTAGCAGATAAATTGCGGTCGCTTGGTATAGATCCAGATAATTTTGATTCATGAATTGTAAGTTTTATTCGATAGCAACTGGTTATTTTTCAAGTTGTTGAATGCGGTTTAGAACGTCTTGATAATCGCTTTCTTTTCCTTGTTGCTTATATAAATCAGCCGATTTACGAAAATCTTCAATTGCAGCTTGCTTATTTCCTAAAGCAGAATGAGCTATACCCCGGTTGCTGTAAGCTAGTGCATAGTTAGGATTGATTGCGATCGCTTGATTGTAATCTTCAATTGCACCTTGTTTATCTCCTAAAGCAGAACGAGCTAAACCACGGTTGTTGTAACCTAGTGAATATCTGGGATTAATTTTGATGGCTCGATCGTAATCTTCAATTGCACCTTGTTTATCTCCTACAGCCGAGCGAGCATTACCCCGGTTGTTATAAGCTAGTGAATATCTGGGATTAATTTTGATGGCTTGGTTGTAATCTTCGATTCCACCTTGTTTATCTCCTAAAGCCGAGCGAGCATTACCTCGGTTGTAGTAAGCTAGCGAATATTTAGGAGCAATTTTGATGGCTTGGTTGTAGTCATCAATTGCAGCTTGCTTATCTCCTAAAGTCGAGCGAGCTATACCGCGGCCAACATAAGCTAGTGAATACTTAGGATTAATTTTGATGGCTCGATCGTAATCTTCAATTGCAGCTTGCTCATCTCCTAAATTCGATTGAGCTAAACCGCGGTTGTAATAAGCGGCAACTGCGTTAGGATTAATTTTGATAACTTTGGTGTAGTCTTCAATCGCACCACGAAAATCTTTATTGTTGTATTTTTCTAATCCTTCTCCATAGTAACGATCGGCAATTTCCTGTGCTGTTTTGAATGGATTTGTCACCACTATAAAATAAACAGTACCAACACCGAGCAATACAATTAATGGAATAACCAAAAGACGTATAAGAATAGATTTTTTTTGGCTGGGTGGTGGAGTAACTAAAGGTGCAACAGGCTGACTTGCTGGTTCTGGCTGTGAGTTTAATGCTTCTAAAACCTCCGCCGCCGACTGATAACGCTGCTGGTATTCTTCATGCAACAATTTATCTAGAATTTGCCCTAATTCCTGACTCACTGGTTGCTGTAAATGTTGTCTCCAACTCGCAATCCAACCATAACCTTGTCGTTGCCAAAGTTGGCGGGGGTGAATTCCACTCAAGAGGTGAAAGCAAGTTGCACCGACACTATATAAATCACTAGCTGGGTAAGCTTCGCCATCTTGCATTTGTTCTAGTGAGGCATAACCAAAGGAACCAATGCTTGTTCCTATTTGCGTCATTGCTGTTGCTGTCAGTTGTTTGGATGCACCAAAATCAATCAGTACCAACTTGCCATCACTGCGACGAATAATATTTTCTGGTTTGATATCGCGGTGAATAACTTTCTGTTGATGAACTGTTTGGAGAATATCTAACAAATCAAGCAATAATTCTCTAGCTTTTTGTTCGTTGAAAGTTCCCTGCTGTTGTAATTCCAGCAATAAATTCTGCCCTTCGATAAACTCCTGCACCAAATACAGACAATTATCTTCATTAAAATACGCCAGCAGCGTGGGAATTTGAGGGTGTTTTCCTAACTGTTGCAGTCGCTTTGCTTCTTGCTCAAATAGTTCTGTGGCTTTGTTTAGTGCTGCTGTTCCGTGTACTTGCGGTGCAAACTGTTTGATGACACAAAGCTCCTGAAGTTTGTCGATATCTTCTGCTAAATAAGTTTTACCAAATCCCCCGCCACCTAATGATTTAATCGGGCGATAGCGGTTTCTCAGCACTACCAATCTCGTACCGCAGTTAGAGCAAAACATTGTGCGATCGCCAAGACTGAGTGGGTTGTGGCAAGCTGGATTGAGGCAGCAAGTCATAACTGTGCATCTATAAGCAAATGTATTTATTATCCCTTAAGCACAGCCCACTCTTTGTAGAAACCGCAAAATTAAGGTTTGTTTCTACAAAAACTCTAAAATTTGGAAACATCACTCAAGCTAGTGTATATACTCGTAATCAAAATCTCAACAGACGCGAGTATGATGGATTTGTTAGCTATTTGGGGTGTAACTCAGGCTGCTGGGTTGATTTTTAAACCCATTCTCGAAGATTTAGCTAGAGATGCTGCGAAAGATTGGGCTAAAGATTTATTAAAAGGCATCCCCGGCAATATTTTAGAAAAACTTAAGAAGGAAGATATAGAAATTGCTGCTGGCAAAGCTTTAAAAGAATTTTTACAACTGGTGCAGGAAGATTTAAAAGGTGGGGAACTTTCTGAAGATGAAATCAAAAAGTATACGCAGCCTCTAAAGCAATTTGTCAACCATCAAGAAGTCAAAGAAATATTGGGAAATCCCTTTAAAGATATCAATCGAGTTATAGACACTAATAGATTACAAGAAATTTGGGATAAAATTAATACCTCAAATCCGTTACCGGATGATTTTAACTGGAAGCGGGTTGCTAAGAAATATCTGCAAAAAGTTAAGGAGATTATTCGAGGAATTCCTGAACTCAGAGCTATTCTGGATTCGCAAAATCTGGAACAAATCGAAAAGAACACAAGAGGCTATGGTGAGGTGATTCCCGCGTTTGATTTAAAACGCTATCAAGAAGGAATCCTAGAACACTATGGCAATGTTAAATTAGATAGCTTAGATACTAGCGGCTATGCCTATAACGAACTCAAATTATGGCGGATTTTTACTGCTCAAAATGTCAGGGAAGCTCATCAAGTTTTACCACAAGTTCACGAACTGCCGAAAGAACATCTACGCCGGCTGCGAGAAAGCGATCGAGTAGAAGCAGAAATTGAATTAGCAGAATTAGAACGCCACAAACGAGTTTATTTTGAACAGCCGATACTTTGTGTTTTAGATGTTGTCAATAAAAAGCAAGATTATAAATATATCGTCATTTTGGGCGACCCTGGTTCCGGCAAGTCTACATTGTTGCAATTTTTAGCTTTGAATTGGGCGCAGTCTCCACTGGATAATGCGATATCTTTACCAATTCCCTTGCTAATTGAGTTACGCACTTATATGCGGCGACGGGAAGATAAAGAGTGCAAGAATTTTATCGAGTTTTTTCATCAATGTAGCGGTGCAATTGCTCATCTCAATCAGCTTGAATTAGATAAACAATTAAAAGCTGCTAATGCATTGGTGATGTTTGATGGTTTAGATGAAGTCTTTGACCCCGGCCAGCGAGAAGATGTAATTACTGATATTCATCGCTTTACTAATGACTATCCCAACGTGCAGGTGATTGTCACTTCTCGGATTATTGGCTATAAACCCCAACGATTGCGTGATGCTGAGTTTCGCCACTTTATTTTACAAGATTTAGACTCAGAACAAATTCAGGATTTTATTAACCGTTGGCATGAGTTAACTTTTGCTGATGCAGCAGAAAAAGTGAGAAAACGGGAACGGCTGCAAAGAGGAATTACAGCTTCCAAAGCTATTGCGGAATTGGCAGGAAATCCTCTGTTGTTGACGATGATGGCAATTCTGAATCGAAATCAAGAACTGCCAAGAGATAGAGCTACACTTTACGATCAAGCATCGCGGGTACTGCTGCATCAATGGGATGTGGAACGCGTTTTAACAGAAGATAAGAGGTTAGATCCCAAGACGATTGTTTATAAAGATAAACAAGCGATGCTACGTCAGGTTGCTTATCAGATGCAGACAGGTGAGAAAGGTTTGGCAGGGAATTTGATTAATGAAAACGATTTAGTCAAAGTTCTGAGTGAATATCTCAAAACCATAGAATTTGATAAACCCAGAGAAGTGGCGCGGGTGATGATTAATCAACTGCGGACTCGCAACTTTATGTTATGTTTTCTGGGTGCGGATTATTATGCTTTTGTGCATCGGACATTTTTAGAATATTTCTGTGCTTGGGAGTTTGTCTGGCAGTTTAAAGAAACGCAAACGCTGAGTCTTGAGGAACTAAAGAATGAAGTTTTTGGCAAACACTGGCAAGATGAAAGTTGGCATGAAGTTTTACTGTTAATTGCAGGAATGATTGAGCCTAAGTTTGTTAGCGAAATTCTTGAATATTTAATGGTGCAAGATGGCGAAGAGGAAAAGTTTGTAAATCTATTTTTAGCTGCTAAGTGTCTTGTAGAAGTGAGAAATCGCTCGGTAATTGTGTCAATGGCTAATAAATTACTTGACAAGCTTAAAGACTTAACTAGATATGACCTCTGGTACTATTACGTTCTCTATGAAGATGAAGAAGAAACTAATCTAGTTCAGCAAATTCGCACTCAGGCAGTTACAGCAATTGCAACGACCTGGCAAGAATCTCTCCACACCAAATCCTTCCTCAAACAATGCGCTATCCAGGATGATGACAACTATGTGCGAAGTGCAGCACTCCAACAATTAGCCAATAACTTCAAAGATGACCCCGACACCAAATCCTTCCTCAAACAATGCGCTACCCAGGATGATAACTCGAATGTGCGACGTGCAGCAGTCGAAGAATTAGCTAAGAACTTCAAAGATGACCCCGACACCAAATCCTTCCTCAAACAACGCGCTACCCAGGATGATGACAATGATGTGCGAGGTGCAGCACTCCAAGAATTAGCTAAGAACTTCAAAGATGACCCCGACACCAAATCCTTCCTCAAACAATGCGCTACCCAGGATGATAGTGCGGATGTGCGATATGCAGCAGTCGAAGAATTAGCGAACAACTTCAAAGATGACCCCGACACCAAATACATACTCAAAAAATGTGCCACCCAGGATGATAGCTGGGATGTGCGAGGTCTAGCAGTCGAAGAATTAGCGAAAAACTTCAAAGATGACCCCAACACCAAATCCTTCCTCAAACAACGTGCTACCCAGGATGATAAGTACTTTGTGCGAGGTGTAGCACTCCAAGAATTAGCGAACAACTTCAAAGATGACCCCGATACCAAATCCTTTCTCAAAGAACGTACTACCCAAGATAATAGTGCGAGTGTGCGAGGTGTAGCACTCCAAGAATTAGCGAAAAACTTCAAAGATGACCCCGACACCAAAACCATCCTCAAACAACGGGCTACCCAGGACGATGACAACTATGTGCGACGTGCAGCAGTCGAAGAATTAGCGAAAAACTTCAAAGATGACCCCGACACCAAAACCATCCTCAAACAACGCGCTACCCAGGATAATGACAACTATGTGCGACGTGCAGCAGTCGAAGAATTAGCCAAGAACTTCAAAAATGACCCCGACACCAAAACCATCCTCAAACAACGCGCTACTCAGGATGATAGCTGGGATGTGCGACGTGCAGCAGTCGAAGAATTAGCCAAGAACTTCAAAGATGACCTCGACACCAAATCTTTCCTCAAACAATGTGCTACCCAGGATGGTAACTGGGATGTGCGGCGTGCAGCAGTCGAAGAATTAGCCAAGAACTTCAAAGATGACCCCGAAACCAAATCTTTCTTCAAACAATGCGCTATCCAGGATGATGACAATGATGTACGAGGTGTAGCAGTCGAAGAATTAGCCAAGAACTTCAAAGATGACCCCGAAACCAAATCCTTCCTCAAACAATGCGCTACCCAGAATGATAACTGGGATGTGCGAGGTGCAGCAGTCCAAGGATTAGCTAAATACTTTAAATATCAGCTTGAGTTGTTTGAAATTTACCAGCAATGCGCTGTTAATGACCCTTTTGAGCGCCAGAAAGATTATGAAACCAATCCTCGGCGCATTGCACTAGAGATAATTATCAAGCAATTTCCTCAGCATCCCCAGACTTTACCACTGTTGCGCGACAGAGCAGCGAATGACACAGATGAGGAAGTGCGGGAATTTGCTCAGAAGAAGTTGGCAGAATTAGATTTGTAATTCGTAATTCGTAATTCGTAATTCGTAATTAGGTTTCAGAGGAATGAAATATACAATTATTATTCAGTGGTCAGAAGAAGACAATTGTTATGTAGTTTTCTTACCTGAGTTTACGGATATAATGCAGCCTTGCACTCATGGAGAAACTTACGAAGAAGCTCTGACAAATGCTCAAGAAGTTTTAGAAATGCTGATTGAATCATCATTGGCTGATGGCGAACCTCTACCGGAACCTAAAACGCTAGGAGAATCTTTGGAAGTTGCATAGAGTAGTGATTAATCATAAAAAGGAATAGTTGACGAGAATATTTTCTGTAGAGACTGCGATTTATCGCGTCTCTGTAACGTGCCTTTCAGACGCGATGAATCGCGTCTCTACATGAGGTTCTTCTGAGCGATCGCATGTAAATTAGTAAAATTAAATAAAAAAGGTAATCTCATGACTACATCTATAAATACCACCAAAGTTTACGACGAAATTATAGATTTTATTGCTGCTGGCACCACTCCCCAAGGTGTTATCGATTTCAAACTCTCGGATGCAGCCAAAGACCGTTTAGAGGATCTGGTTTATCGCGCAAAAACTGAAGGTCTTACTGGAAGTGACCAGCGAGAGTTAGATTATTTCCTCACGCTAGAGCATATTATGAGGTTAGCAAAAGCAAAAGCTCGTCAGTACGTTAACCCTCAATAAGTCTTCAATATGTCTCGTCTATATATTAATGCAGAATTACGGCGTTTAGTTAGCGATCGCGCCGCCCATCTATGCAAGTATTGTTTATATCCAGAAGTAGACGGCTTAGTAAACTTTACGTAAAATTGTGGCGAATTGAGGATTGAAATTTAAACGCATAGGATCGCAGAGGTTAGCGCAAAGGTACGCAGAGAATTCTCTACGAATTAATGAAATATTGTACTTAAGCTTTCAAGTTAACTAAAATATCTTCGCCTCTCCAGTCCCCGCGTCACTCTAAACAATAAGTTTTCAACTAAACTCGATATAATGTGCGATCGCTCTTACCAATGGGAATTATATACGTAGCAAATTTTGCTACTTCACAATCATCACTCCCAAGGTAAATATACGATGGCTTATCAAAATATTACAGGCTCGCTTTCGCCACAAGATATCCAAGAAATTAAAGCTGCGCTACAGAAAGTCCAACAAAAGCTTCCCTTTTTAGTTACTCTCAGTGCTGACGAACGGCGCAAGTTAGTCAAAATGGGCGATAAAAGCCTCGCCTTTGTAAACAATAGCATCACTGCTGCTCAATCTAACCGTGAAATTCTGCCAGCGACTTTTGACGTTGACGAACTTGTTCGGGATTATCAATTAGCAACTGCGTTGACTGAGCTTTTAATCTCCATGCAGCAACTCACCGAACAAGTAGATGATACCCTAATGGCTGTCGGTAGTGAAGCGATGACTGGTAGTTTAACTGTTTATGATTACGTCAAGACTGCATCGAAAAAGACTCCAGGGTTAAAGAGTGTGGCTGAACAGTTAGGCGAACGGTTTAAGGCTATCAAGGGTAGACCTAATAAAGCTGCGTCTGGTTCTTGAGTCTTTGATACTCATTAATAAACCTTTGATACTCGTTAATGAGTCTTTGATACTCGTTAATGAGCCTTTGAACTCCATTAATGAGTCTTTGATACTCGTTAATGAACCTCTGAAGTTCATTAATGAGTATTTGAACTCCATTAATGAGCCTCTGAACCTCATTAATGAGTCTTTGAACTCCGTTAATGAGCCTTTGAACTTCATTAATGAGTATTTAAACTCCGTTTATCACTCTCTACAAGTTTTGTGGGTAGGGTAGCATAGCTTTACGCCCCTAGAGGAATCAGTTAGAAATTACCAACAAATCAATTATCCAACATTGTGGGGTGGACATCTTGTCCGCCCCTGGTTATGGGCGGGCGAGACGCCCACCCCACAAGAAAAGTTGAATGTTTTTTTATTTAGAAATCCTATTATTATTCAATTGCTATGGGAATATTTACCTATTATACTGCTGGGAAATTTTGTGTTAGTTATTCCCACACATCTATATAATAAGAAAACATCTCTTATGAGCGATAGCGATATTTGAAAACGTATATATACATACAGACAGCAAATCCTAAAAGAAAATAAAGAAAGTTGTTTTTTGTCGAGCCAGATAATAAGATAATAATAGTAATACGATATACAGAATTTTCAGTTTTATAGCTACCTAAACCATACTTGAGTGCATTTGAGTACAGCTTAATAAATCGCAAAATATCTGGAATAAATCTTTGCAAAGTCTTACAGGTAAAGTTTCTTGTAGCGAGTACAGAAATTCTTAAACCCTGCCCTAAAAATACCAGTACCCCTATCATTAAATACTAGTACCCCTACCCCAAAATAAATTTTTAATTTATTTAAGGTGGGGGTTTTGGCGTTTGAGTACAACCTTAATAAATCCAATAAATCCAATCAGCATTGGCTTGTCTATTGAGTTGGAAGCGGCCTGATATAAGCATAAAAATAGCAGATGGCTCTTTTAACCAGATAGACAGTAGCGATGCAACAGTCTTTAGACAGAATTACGAATCCTCAAACTCAGAAAATACAGGATTCAAAACAGAAATCCTTGCTCAAAAGATTACTCTCTGGAGATTTTTTTGAGCCATTATTGAGTGATTTTCGCATTATCTTTGAGCGCGACCCAGCAGCACGCAATTGGCTAGAAGTTGTGTTTTGCTATCCTGGATTGCACGCACTGTGTTTGCATCGTGTTGCTCGCTGGTTACATTGTCGAGGAGTGGCTTTTGTTCCGCGCTTGATTTCTCACTTGGGACGATTTTTAACCGGAATTGAAATTCACCCAGGTGCAGAAATTGGTCAAGGCGTATTTATCGACCACGGAATGGGGGTTGTCATTGGCGAAACTGCGATCGTCGGAGACTATACGTTGATTTATCAAGGCGTCACCCTTGGCGGAACTGGTAAAGAAAGCGGAAAGCGTCATCCCACAGTCGGTAAAAATGTTGTGGTGGGTGCGGGTGCGAAAGTTTTGGGTAATCTGCAAATTGGCGATCGCGTCCGCATTGGCGCGGGTTCCATTGTTTTGCGGAATGTCCCCAGCGATTGTACTGTGGTGGGAGTTCCCGGTCGAATTATTTCTCGCGATCGAGGCGCTAGCCTTTCTCCTTTAGAACATGGAAAGCTACCCGATGTAGAAGCAACGGTGATTCGTTCTTTACTCACGCGCATCGAACAACTCGAAAAACAACTGCAAGCTTTAGAAGTCAGAACTCAGGAATCAGGAGTCGTGACTAAGTAGTTATTGGTCGTTAGTCATTGGTCATTAGTCATTGGTCATTAGTCATTAGTCATTAGTCATTTACTTTACACAAAGGACAAAAGACAACTGACAAAGGACAACTGACAAAAGACAACTGACAAATAACAAATGACAAATGATAACCGACAAATAACAAATGACAAAGGACAAAGGACAAATCACAAATGACAAATGATACTTTAGGCGAACAAGTTTTGCAGATTCCTTTGAGCGATCGCTGGCGAATCTATCACCGTTTGCAAGAATTAAAAATCAAGAGTTCCTGTCTTCCCGATGGTTCTTTACGGGTGCAAGTCAACAATTTGCTAGAAGCAATTCTAATTCGGAGTACGGTTATGCAATTTCTCGCTTCTCGTCATGAATTAGTCGAATGGCTAGAGCGTTGCTGGAAATTTAGTGGTGAGCGTTAAGTCATAAATATTGTTGAAAAACCTAATCTAGACAATATTAATCTTGAATTCATCACACAAGCATAGCTCTTTGCTCCGATGCATAAATATTGAAGAGATTTAGACGTTGAAGTTACTGTCCGCTAGCAAATTCTATTGCAAACTGAGAAGAATTCATAATTGAGAATTCAGGAGTCAGGCTTCGCCGTGAGCGTCAGCCGAACGGAGTCAGAATTCAGGAGTTATTTCTCTCCTATGCTCCCTCATCTCCCATGCCTAATGCCGAAAATAGATAGGAATTTCTGATTTTTAATTCTTTTCCAACTGAACAAATTGAAAGTTCAACTATGCCAACTCGTAACAGAGATATTCAACTCATCAAATTCTTGCACCATGAACTTGAACTTTCAAATGCGGATATTGCTGTAGCGCTACGACACCGTGAATTACAAAATGGCCCGTTACCGATGCTTCTCTGGCAGTATGGTTTAGTTAACTTAGACCAGTTAGAAAAGATTTTTGACTGGTTAGCAGAACAAAGTTAGCTAATTTGTAACTGAGAATTCAGAATTCAGAATTCAGAATCCAGAATTATTAATTTCTAAGGCTTGTATGGTGTTAAGTTCTTAATTTCAAGAAAGTCAAGCTGCTTCACCACCATTGATTTTACCCAATTCTGACTTCTGAGTTCTTGCATTTGTACTGAGACTAAACTACACACCAATACTATACAAAATCTGAGGTTCCTGAGATGATTACTACATTAATTGCTGGATTCTGTCTTTTACTTTTTTCCGGATTTGCTAATAGCTATATTAGTTATTTACTACTCGAACAAATTACAAGCGACCTCGGTAAAAAAGATTAGTAAATTATACCAATTTTTGGTTCCTTGTCATACAGATGTGATGTTGCTAGATGAGCAATAATTTAGGATCATGTATCCTGTTTATATATTGTGATATTTTTAGCATTTACCATCACTGGGAATAGTAGAGAGAAAGGATATTGAGAATACTTCCAAGAGAGGGATATTTGCAATGAATCAAATCATAATTAATGACACTACATTGCGTGATGGCGAACAAGCGGCGGGTGTTGCTTTCAACTTAAAAGAAAAAGTAGCGATCGCCAAGTTTCTCGATGCCATTGGTATCCCCGAATTAGAAGTTGGGATACCAGCAATGGGGGGTGAAGAAACACAAGCGATCGCCGCAATTTCTGACTTGGGTTTGCAAGCAAAACTCTTAGGCTGGAACCGCGCTGTCATCTCAGATATTAAGGCTTCTATTGCCTGCGGTCTCAACCGAGTGCATATCGCCATCCCCGTCTCTGGTATTCAAATTGCGACTAAATTTCACGGTCAGTGGCGGGTAAGTCTACAAAAACTCAAGGACTCCATCAGCTTCGCTGTCGATCGCGGTCTTTGGGTAGCAGTCGGCGGAGAAGATTCTTCGAGAGCCGATGAAAGCTTCCTTTTAGATGTAGCACTTTCCGCCCAAGAATGGGGTGCATCCCGCTTCCGCTTCTGCGACACCGTAGGAGTTCTCGACCCCTTTAGCACCTATACAAAGGTGAAGCATCTGGTTTCGGCTTTGACGATTCCCCTGGAAATTCACACCCACAATGATTTTGGTCTAGCAACCGCCAACGCCCTTGCTGGGATCAAAGCTGGAGCCACATCTGTGAATACCACAGTCAACGGCTTGGGTGAAAGGGCGGGAAATGCAGCCCTAGAAGAAGTTGTCATGGCCATCAAACGCATCTACGGCGTTGATTTGGGAATTGATACATCTCATTTACTGGGACTGTCTCAGCTAGTTGCTTCTGCATCAGGCGCGGACGTTCCGCCTTGGAAAGCGATCGTTGGTGAAAACACCTTCGCCCACGAATCCGGAATTCACGCTCACGGCGTCCTCCAAAACCCCCTCACCTACGAACCATTTGCCCCCGAAGAAGTGGGTTGCGAACGCCGCTTAGTAGTGGGTAAACATTCAGGAAGACATTCAGTTTCCAACTTACTAGAACAGCATGGAATTTTCTTGAACTCACAAGAAACCCAGTCAGTTTTAGACGCAGTGCGCCATCAGTCAGTCAAGAAAAAACGTAGCCTCACCACAGAAGAAGTCCTAAATTTGGCCAGAGAACAGAGGTATTCTCATGCAACGCGATGAATTAGAACTAGACTTACCACCCGCTTTTGAAATTGGTGAAAAAGTCAGACTTCGCAAACTAATTAAAAACGATGGTACCTTTCCTGGTAAAGAAATCGGCCAAGTTTTAGCTAAAAAAGGAGATATTGGCTACATAGCAAGTATAGGCACATATTTGCAGAGTTCCTATATATATGCTGTGCATTTCATAGAAACAGGAATTGTCGTCGGCTGTAAGAAAAAAGAACTAGAATCTGTTGAGGAGTCTCATGAAAGTAATGTTACGCGTGAATGATGCCGGCACTTTAGTAGTCTACGTTGCTAAAAAAGATTTGGAAGAAGAAGTAGTCAAACAAACTGATGGCAATGATGGTAAGATTTTGACCTTAGCAAATGGCTGGGAATTAGAATTTCGTGAATTACCAGACGTAGCCAATTTACCGCAAACTGTGGAAGCGAAACGCCTCGCGTAAGAGGCAGAGGAGCAGGGGAGCAGGGGAGCAGGGAGCAGGGGAGATGGATAGATAGCTCTTTCCCCTCTGCCCCTCTGCCCCTCTGCCCCATGCCCCATACCCTATGCCCAATTACTTTGAATCAATCATGGGTAAAAAGTATTTTACGTTATCAGAATTAAGCCTTGAAGGACAATTTTTAGGTTTTGTCGGTGCCGAACCCAAGAAATATAAATATTTGCAACTGGCAGTTTCAGATGGAACTATGGAAATTAAATTGCCAAAAGAGTTGCGCCGTTCTCTGAGTTTGTTGTTAGTTCCTGGTGAAGAAATTCGTGTTTTTGCTTATAGTGAGTTAGACTCGCACACAGGTGAAATTCAAATCAAAGCCTGTCAAGTCACGCCAATTGGTACTTGTCCAATTCAAAATTTGCCACTCACACCCAAAGCCAAAATTATGGTGTGTCAAAAGTCGGGTTGCCTCAAGCGTGGCGGTAAAGGCTTATTATCAGAATTAGAAAAAACTTTGTGCGATCGCGGTTTATTAGACAAAGTTACCATCGAACATACCAGTTGCCAAAAATGTTGCAGCAGCGCCCCCAACTGTGTTTTACAGCTTGGTAAAAAGAAATACAAAAATATTCATCCAGAGGCGATCGCATCTTTGTTAGAAAGTCATTTAACAGAAAATTAATAGCTTTATCTAGCTATTAGAATACACACTTTTTAGGGATAAAAATTTTATCCCTATTTGTCGTTGGTATCGTTTTTTTAATCGGCTTGTCAAATAGCGATCGGCTAAGTTATAACTACTGCAACGTTAGTAATACTAAATACAAACATAAATTACATAATTTTTCTGTAGTCTCGTTTAACCGTGACTGCAAACTTATTGTGCATAAATTTTCCGTAATTACTTTAACTATTAAAAAAATGTCTCTGTTTAGCAATTTACTCAATCTACATTCAGCAAACAAGCCGCTTGAAGATTTTTTTACCGAAATTGTTGCTTATTTTTTCTCTCTGAATCAAGATATTTTACTTGATTGGCTAAAACATCACTCAATCATTAGTGATGATAATTATTCCAACATCAAAATTTCCACTCAACAAGAACATAAAGGACTTGAAACCCATACAGAAGATAGCAGATTTGATATTGTGGTTGAACTATCAACTGGTTTAAGCACAGATGTAATATTTATTGAATCAAAAATCGGCTCTACAGAATTACCGGGGCAATTAAAAAAATATGCTGAGATTTTGAGCAATTTACCGAATGTCAAAAATAGAATTCTAATTTACATCACTCGTGATTACGAGCCAAAAGATGAAACCAAAATTTTACCATTGAATTTATACTCAAAGGTAAATTTTTATCAATTGAGGTGGTATCAATTTTATAACCAATTACAAAAACACACAACTGATATATTAGCCAAAGAAATCTTAATTTTCATGAGGAGAAATCAAATGTATTATACTAATCAATTTTCATCTGTTGACTTATTAACAATGGTAAACTTTAACAAAACTCTCAACCTTATGGAATCAACTCTCAATTACGAAGTACAAGAGAAATTCAGGCTAGCTTTTGGAGGCGTCATCAAAGGCGCAGCAAGTAGAACTCAATGGAAGTGGCACAGTAGATATATTATCTATACCAGGTTTTCAGGTGAAAATTTTTGGTGTGGTCTTGGATACTTTAATTTAAATCCAGATAATTTAACGGAATATCCATATCTAGGTATATGTTTAGAGGTTTCACCTGGTTTTGAAAAACGCCAAAAAATTATTGAATCTATGAAAAGAATAATTAATGATAAGCCTGATATATGGGTTCCTGAAAGTTTAACTATTTTACCAACATGGTCAGCTATTTTTTATCGAAAAAGCCTACAAGAGTTTTTATCTGAAAAAGACCAGCTATCTGCTATTAAAAATTTCTTCTTGAAATCCATTGATGAACTCAAAAATATTCAACCATATTTTGACTTTCCTTGGAAAGGAATAAGTATAGAAGCAACTACAGAAGCTGATAAAGAAGAATAGCTAGATATATTATCATCTTCTATCGCATAAATTTTATCAGTCGCAACTATATTAAAATAAAAATAATCCTGTATTCCCTTAGTTGTTATGAGCCTTGCTACTGTTAAACGTTTCACCATAGCTGAATATCAGCGTCTCACAGAACTCGGCTTTTTTTGTGAGGATGACAGAGTTGAGCTAATTAGAGGAGAAATAGTACAGATGGCAGCAAAAGGCACATCACACTCCGTTTGCAGCACCCGCTTATATAGGGAGTTATTCAAGCTGGTTGCAGATGAGGCAATTCTTCGAGGACAAGAACCAATTATTATAGGTGATGATAGCGAACCAGAACCCGATCTAGTCATTGTACGAAATCGTCCTGATGAATATTTAGAAGCTCATCCTAGTCCATCTGATATATTGCTTGTAATTGAAATTTCTAATTTGACTTTGCAATACGATCGAGATGTAAAATTGTCTCTTTATGCAGAAGCAGATATTTCCGACTATTGGATATTTAATTTAGTAGATAATTATCTGGAATGTTATAGCGAACCTTATCAAGATTTACAAGGTAAATTTGGTTATCGTCGCAAGTTTATTTATCTGCAAAATGAATCAGTTCATCTGCCATATTTTCTTGATTTAATTCTGGATTTATCTAAAGTGTTTCCAAGATAATTATCTAGGTTAAGGAGCTAAAAAGATGTCAAATCAATCCTTCCATCGCGGATTGTAAATCATTAGTCACATCAGCAACAGCTTGTCTAGCAGCCAAACGATTTTCTTTATATGCTGGGTAACGTTCAGAAATAGATATGGGTTCACCCACAGTTATTTTTACTTTTTCCCTTCCTAATTCTGGACGCTGGATAGCTTTATTGCCTTGAATCTTGGCAATCATTTTCCATAAAATTAGAGTTGTTTCCGCAAATCTTTCTACTGTTGGTTTTTCTTTAATATAATTACCAGAAACCGCCACAAAGCTTTCCACTAAACGCATGTGCCACATTCGTGCATTCGCTTCTTCAGCAACGCGATCGCCTAAAGCTTTTTCCACAGCAGATACTCCTTTGGCATCCTTAAATTCTTCTCTAAATATATAATTCCAACCAGCTTGTTCCACTCGCCGACAGCGGTCAGTTAAAGAACCTTTGGACTGCAAATCAAAATACTGTTCTGATATTATTAATGCTGCATTTAATAAAGCTTGTAACCGAACTGCCAATGCTTGATTTCTATCTGGAATTTGCCCTGCAACAGTCTTGGCATCTGGTAGTTTTTGATGATAAAAACGCGTGTAAAATATTTCCATCAACGAAAGTAAATGTTCTGCCAAAGTTAGTAATCGGGGATAAAGGGTTTCTACAGAAGCAACATTACCTGGTTGTGGTGGATTTACAGGTAAACCACTAGCTGCTTCCAATTCATTTAAAAGATTAGCGATCGCATCCCAAGGAGCATCAACGTAACTATATTTAATCCCAACTGGTACAATGAAAACCTGTTCGGGGCGTCCGGCTTTTTGCAAATCCTCCGCACACCAAAAACCTAGCTGGGCAATACCTGGTTCCAAGGGGCTGATTCTCTCCGATAAACCATTGGTAGCACCTTCTGGGGACGCAGCCATCGGGAATTTTCCATTAGCAAACAAATCACGCGCCGAACGTAACCCCGTCCAGTCAGCCTTACCTCGCTGAATCGGAGTACCACCCAACTGGGACATAATCCAGCCAACGTGAGAACCAGCCCATAGAGGAATGCCGCGATCGTAGATAAAATGAGCGTGAATCGGAAGTTGTAGCGCTGTGTCTTGCGATCGTGCTACCTTTGGCACCAGTTGAGACAGCAAGTAGCCCAAACCAAAGGGATCGTCGGTTTTAGGATGGCGAAAAGCCAGCAGAAACCGGATTTTACCCTCCTGAAACTGGCGATAGAGATCTACCAGAACTTCCACGTTGTCTGCTTCAATTTTGGTAATTGGTGTTTGCCATTTGATGAAACTTGGTAACAACAGATGAACAACTCTTAAAAATAAAGGGTTGAATGCTGGAGGAATAAATTCTAAAGGTGGCTGTGCTTGATAACTGGAGTTTAGACTAAGCAACAAGAAACGACCCAGCAACGCTGAGTTGAAAAGAAACAGGCTTTAAAGATGAAAATCTAAGGTACTAAGCAGATTCTGGTTGCTTTTTGCGGGGCTTAGTTGTAGTTTTTTTGACTACGGGATAGCGAATTCTACGTTGTCGTGGTTTTCCTGGTTTCCAGCCTGGAGACTTTCCGCGAGGTTTAGGCGAACGGGCAGGAGTACCAATCACCGCAAAAATGCTCCCCATTGCTTGAGCAACTCTGCCAGGAGTCAAATTATCTAATGATTTCTGCCAAGGTAAAGGGTTATCAGCAACGATATCACGAGCCAACCACAATTCCCAAGTCATCACAGGCATGAGGTCACTCCAACGCTCACATTGCTTGGGACTACTCAATTTAGGTAATGTCCAGTGCAAGCGTTGCTTCAAAAAACGATACCAGTGGTCAACAGTAAAACGTCGGAGGTAGAGTTGCCAAACTTCTTCTAGTGGTGGCATTTCTTCCCCCACCCAAGCCAACCATAAAGGTTTTGATATACGTAGGTTGCCTTCTGCATCCAGACGCTCAACTCGAATCAGGGACATTGGGCGTGTCGCAGTTTGACGAAAGTGTAAATTAAACCACAAGCTCACCTTCACCCGTCCCAGTTTAGGATGGTTGACTTCTATACTCTCATTGGCTTCACTCCATGTGAGTGGTTCATTGAGTTTGAATTTGTCACCATGTTTCCTGGGTCGCCCTTTGCCAGAATATGGTGGTGGTGCGCCCCATAAACAAAGATTTGAACGCAAACGTACCAGAATATCTGCTTTGATATTGGTCGTCTTCAACACAAAAGGAGCGCAGCCATACTCACTATCCCAAACTGTAATTGGTCTAGTTGGTAAATGTTCACACACTTGCTGTAGTTGCCAGGTTGCCTTTTGTATCGGGTTTTCCCAACTGCTAATTCGCTCATGTCTCAAAGGTAACGCCCAACTGCCCGAATCCTCTGGTATCCAAGCAATGGTACTATATCCCTGACCAACGGTAATTGGTTTGTTTCCGGCTATGGTGACACTGCTGTGTTCAATTGTCCTCTCCTGCAAAGTTACCGCATCTGGGCGTGACCAAGCTGTGTGGTCGCCTGCTAACAACGGACGGCTCTGCGTTGGCATCTGTTTGATGTATAACTGCATCAATTTTTGTCGCTGTGGTCTGCTATCTTGTAATGCCTCGTAGATGCTTGGCCACTTACGTCTAAATACTGGTGATAGCGATAAATCTGCCAAACTGTAGGCGTTACGAGTCAGCAATATTGCATCCGTCAGTTCAAAAGTCACATCATGCGCTCTACCTAGATATCTGTACGCTGCTTGACGAAATTCTTCTAGTAAGGCACTTTTCATATTGGCAGGTGAGAGTTGGTGGTTCTTCTCTCAGCTTCTGCTAATAGGGGGACTGTGTTCAATCACACCCCTTATTTTTTCCTTTGAGGTCGGCTCTTTAGTCTAAACTCCAGTTGATAAATTACATTAGACAAGGTTGTTTTCTCCTGAAGTGATTGGCGACTGGGGACTGAGGACATGGCAACGCTTTGGGAAAAGGGTAAAGGTTAAAGGGAAAAGAGAGATCTTTCCTTTCCCCCTGCCCCTTATCCCCAGAGGGGGCCCCGCCTTCCCCTTTCCCCTTTCCCCAGTCCCTTTGTACTTTATCCTTGATAATTCATACTTTAGTTGACATAGAAATTAGCGATTTTGGAAAGGTAATAAACGATGCGACTATCACAAATGTTATTTGTTACACTGCGGGACGATCCAGCTGATGCTGAGATTCCCAGCCATAAATTATTACTGCGTGCAGGTTACATTCGTCGCATCGGTAGCGGTGTCTATGCTTATCTCCCGCTGATGTGGCGGGTACTGCAAAAGGTTTCTCAAATTGTGCGCGAAGAAATGAACGCTACAGGGGCACAAGAATGTCTTTTGCCGCAATTACAACCTGCTGAATTGTGGAAAGAATCGGGACGTTGGGATACTTACACCAAAGCTGAAGGGATCATGTTTTCCCTGATCGATCGCCGCGATCAACAATTAGGATTAGGCCCGACTCATGAAGAAGTAATCACAGCGATCGCTCGTGATATGATTCGTTCCTACCGCCAATTACCTCTGCATCTCTACCAAATTCAAACCAAATTCCGCGACGAAATTCGTCCCCGCTTTGGTTTGATGCGCGGACGGGAATTCATCATGAAAGATGGCTACTCTTTCCACGCCGATGAAGCTAGCCTCAAAGAAACCTATCAGGATATGTATCAAGCCTACAGCAATATGTTGCGGCGCTGTGGTTTGGCTTTTCGCGCCGTCGAAGCTGATTCTGGGGCAATTGGTGGTTCTGGTTCTACAGAATTTATGGTGTTGGCGGAAGCTGGCGAGGACGAAGTTCTCTACACTGAAGATGGTAAATACGCCGCTAACGTAGAAAAGGCAGTTTCTTTACCAGCCGATATCGAACCTTCACGGTTTACAACCTACGAAAAACGCGATACACCTGGAACAGAGACGATTGAAACAGTCTGTCAATTCCTCAAATGTTCTCCCACCCAAGTGGTGAAAAACGTCCTTTACCAAACAGTTTATAACAATGGTGTGACGGTGTTGGTTTTGGTGAGCATCCGAGGCGACCAAGAAGTTAATGAAGTCAAGTTGCAAAATGAATTGACCAAATTAGCTTCTAATTATGGCGCTCAAACTATTCTCAATTTGAGCGTACCGAATTCTGAAGCCCAGCAAACATGGACAGCGAAATCTCTGCCTTTAGGTTATATTGCGCCAGACATTGCAGATGATTATATTGGTGCTAATAAACAGATTCATCCTAAATTTTTGCGCTTGGTGGATCGAACAGCCGTTGATTTAAAAAACTTTGTCACAGGGGCGAATGAAACTGGCTATCACGTTGTTGGTGCGAACTGGGGAGAGCAATTTAAATTACCAGAATTAGTAGTAGATGTGCGGAAAGCTAGACCAGGCGATCGCGCCACTCACAATCCAGAACAACTCTTACAAAGCGCCAGGGGAATTGAAGCAGGTCATATCTTCCAATTAGGCACTAAATATTCACAAAGCTTGGGAGCAACTTATACCAACGAACAAGGTGAAGAAAAGCCGCTAATCATGGGTTGTTTTGGTGTAGGCGTATCGCGTTTAGCCCAAGCCGCCGTAGAGCAATCTTACGATAAAGACGGGATTATTTGGCCAGTAGCGATCGCACCTTATCACGCGATCGTCACAATTCCTAACATTAATGATGCTCAACAAGTTGAAATTGCCGAAAAACTTTACAAGCAACTCAATCAAGCCGGAATTGAAACCTTACTCGATGACCGAGACGAACGAGCCGGAGTCAAATTCAAAGATGCAGATTTGATAGGCATCCCATACAGAATTGTAACCGGACGAGCGATCGCCAACGGCAAAGTCGAAGTTGTAGAAAGAGCAACCCGTAAATCCCAAGAAATTGCCATTGATGAAGTGACAACCACACTTCATAAGTGGGTTGAAGAGGCAATAGGCAAATAGGCAATAGGCAATAGGGCAAGCAGGAAGTGTGGGAGGGGTGGGAGGTGTGGGAAGAGAGGGAGGCATAAATTCTCTTTCCCCCCACACTCCCCACACTTCCCCATCTCCCCATCTCCGCTGCCCCCTGCCCCTGTGCCCTCATCTCCCAAAATTTAAACAATTCGACAGTGACGGACTAGAAGTGCAAATTCTAAAATTGAATTAGGAACTTGCAGGATTAAAAATTAATCGGATTTCGAGGCACGAAGCCTCCTCTAAATTGTGGGAAACTCTCCACTTGTCAGTATCGTCTTTAACCAGGCTGCTCCTCACATAACTACCATCTCAGCCCTCAGTCAGGAAGGTTTTGAACATGAAAGACCAACAAGGATCTAATCGTATTTCTTCAGGCGTAATAGCAGCTGTCGCAGCAGCAGTTGTAGCGGTAGGTGGCAGTGTGGCTTGGTTCACTTCACAATCTAATAATACCCCTACACCATCAAAACCCTCTCAAGGTGTTGACCAGCCAGCACAGCCATCAACTAGGCAGCCAAGTAACGAGCAAACTGCTAACGTTTATTGGCTTAGACCAAAGGATAAAAATATTGCTTTGGTTCCCCAGCCTGTAAGAGTAGCTAGAGTAGCTGCTGTACGACCTAACCAAGCTTTAGAAGCAGCTTTTGAAAGCTTGTTAGCAGGCCCAACAGAAGGGACAGATTCTACAACTATCCCCAAGGGAACCAAATTATTGGGTCTGAAAGCGGATAATAATGAAGTTCGCGTTAATTTATCTGAAGAATTTACTAGCGGTGGTGGTAGTGCCTCAATGATAGGTCGTGTAGGACAAGTTGTTTATACTGCGACAAGTTTAAATCCAAAAGCCCAAGTTTACATTGACGTGAACGGTAAACCCTTGGATATTTTGGGCGGTGAAGGTATAGAGTTACAACAACCACTAACTCGTGAAAGTTTCGATAAAAACTATCCGCTTTAGTCATTAGTCATTAGTCATTGGTCATTGGTCATTAGTCATTAGTCATTGGTCATTAGTCATTAGTTTCGGACAAACAGCAAAGTACAAAGGACAAAAGACAAATGACTACAGCAAAGGACAAAGGACAAAAGACAAATGACTTACCGTTTGGTATTCAAAACGCGAAAATTACGGGCTTGCTGTTCTAACCTTGTGGCGAGGCGATCGCAAACCCGATTACACAACTCAAAAATCATTTGGTCTTCCACCCTGTAATAGGCGCAAGTTCCTTCACTGCGGCGGCTAAGGATTCCTGCTTGCCACATTATCTTCAGGTGCTTTGACACATTTGCCTGAGAAGTCTGTGTTGCCTCTACCAACTCTTGCACGCATTTTTCTTCATCCCGCAGTAAGTGTAGCAGCCGTAGGCGCATTGGCTCACTTAACAGGCCGAAGTATTCAGCTACTTGTTGCACCACTTCTGGTGGTAAAGGCAACGTTTGTTTCATCAGGATTAACCCGCAAGGATTGAAAGTTTTAACGATAACTCACTTCATAATATAGATTAATACTTAATCAGGGTTAATTCGCATCAAAGGTTGACCATATTCTACTGGTTCACCATTTTGCAGCAGAATTTCCATCACTTGCCCGGATACTTCGGCTTCGATTTCATTCATCAGCTTCATGGCCTCAATGATACAGACTGTTTGACCTTTGCGGACGCGATCGCCCACCTCTACAAATGGTGCTTCACCCGGTGCAGGAGCGCGATAAAATGTTCCCACCATCGGAGAAGGCACCTCTACTAATCTCTGGTCAATGGTTGAGGGGGGATTGACTGACAACTGTAATTGCCCTCCAGTTGCAGCACTATCAAACAGGCGACCTGTCGCCACCTCTGTGACCTGGCTTGTAGCCACCTGGTTTGCCGTAGGTAAACCCGATGACAAGCCCGAACCTACCACACCGCCTAAGGTCGTTTGACCTACCGACAACATATGATTGCTAATGCTCGCAGCCTTACGAACTGTTAGTTCAAAGTCATCGCTTTTGAGCGTGACTTCTGCAATGTCTGTTTGTGCGATAGTTGCCAGTAGTTGGCGGATTTCATTAAAGTCCAATGGCACAGTTTTTATTCCTCGACCTATCCGTAAATTAGCATTTTTAAGTGTGGCAGGGATTTAATCCCTAAATAGGGATTGAAATCACGATTTGTTTGAGATTGGAATCCAAACTTATTCCCTGCCTAAATATTTATCATCACGGGTATCAATTTTGATACGCTCACCTTGGGAAATAAACAAGGGAACCATCACAGTTGCACCAGTTTCGAGAGTAGCTGGCTTAGTACCACCTGTGGCAGTATCACCTTTTACACCCGGATCTGTTTGCACTACTTCTAGAACCACAGAGTTGGGCAGTTCCACTTCAAGTACTTGTTCGCCCCAACGAATGACGTTAGCTTCCATACCTTCCTTGAGGTATTTGACGCGATCGCCAATTTGTGATGCGCTCAATCTGCCTTCTTCATACGTTTCCATATCCATAAAGACAAACTCATCACCCTCTTTATAGGTATGCTGCATTGTCCTTTTTTCTAAAGTGGCTTGGGGTACTGTTTCCCCTGCCCGGAAGGTTTTTTCCACCACACTCCCATTCTGAACATTTTTCAGCTTGGTTCGTACAAAGGCAGAACCTTTTCCTGGCTTAACGTGGAGGAATTCCACCACTCGCCATACAGATCCATCTAATACAATTGAGACACCAGGTCGAAAGTCGTTGCTGGAGATCATGAAACTTTCAAGTTTTGGAAGACAATCGGCATTTATTGTACCCTTCAAGCGGAGTAATTAGTTATTCATTTTGGGCATTGGGCATGGGGCATGGGGGAAAGGGGAAGTGGGAAACTTTCTGGGGCAGGTTTTTTTGATTAGACAAATTTTTGGGATTTTAAAACCAAAATCATTGTCTGAAAACTTAAAACTACGTTCAATAATTGAGAACATTCTCAACTATTTATCGAAAGCCTAAAAACCTGCCCTTGAAAGGAAGTGGGAAAGGGGAAGGCGGGGCCCCCTCTGGGGATAAGGGGCAGGGGGAAAGCAAAGATCTCTGTTTTCCCTTTAACCTTTACCCTTTTCCCAAAGCGTTGCCATATCCCCAGTCCCCAGTCAACACTCTGCACTGGGCACTCCTACTGTGGGAAGATTATTGATGGGTTACGTCCAGTCAACAATATCAATGCTGCATTTGAGTTATTCCATGCTTAACTTATTAAAATCCTGGCTGAAGAACAGCCTAATGGCAATACTGCTGGTAACAATATTTTTAGGCATAACTACAGCTGGGTGGACTCCCTCTAGTAGCGCCGCGCTGCCAGCTGGCAACGCAATTACAGACGGTAATGCTTTGTTGCGGTATGCACTCCCGATAGATAACAAACCTGTGCGGCAACTACAAGCCAGTTTAGAGGACATTTCTAGCCAACTGCGGGCAAATCGGCGCTGGGGTTCTGTTTCCAAAGACATCAGCCAAGCATCTCGCATTCTCGATAAACCCTCCCAAATCCTAGCAAGTGTTCCCGAAGAACGCCAACCCCAAGCACAAGCTTGGATTAACGAATTAAAATCTGGCGTGCTTAACCTGCAAGAATTGGCGAATACCAAAGATAAACAACAAATTTTGCAACAGAGAACTAAACTGTTGAATCTCATTACTCAGCTAGAAGAGTCAATGGTGAAGGAATTTCCCTTTGAAGTTCCTGCCGAGTACAGTAACCTGCCACAACTTAAAGGCCGCGCCACTGTGGAATTAAAAACCAACAAAGGCAACCTCACCCTTGTAGTCGATGGTTACAGCGCCCCTGTGACTGCTGGTAATTTTATAGATTTAGTGCAGAGGGGTTTTTATAATGGCTTAGAATTTACCCGTTCTGAAGAATCTTACTTTCTGCAAACCGGAGATCCACCTGGTAAAGAAGTCGGCTTCATTGACCCAAAAACAGGCAAATACCGCGCCGTTCCTTTAGAAATCTTGGTTGAAGGTGACAAAGAGCCGACTTATGGCATTACCCTAGAAGAAGCTGGTCGTTATATTGATATGCCAGTTCTACCTTTTTCTGCTTTTGGTGCAGTAGTTATGGCTCGTCCTGAAAGTGAAGTGAATGGCGGTTCTTCACAATTTTTCTTCTTTCTATTTGAACCAGAACTTACTCCCGCCGGACGGAACCTATTGGATGGTCGCTACGCCGTTTTTGGCTATCTCACTGAAGGCAAAGAAGTTTTGGATAAACTCAGAGCTGGTGACAAAATTGAATCAGCAACAGTGGTTCAAGGCATAGAAAATCTGGTTGAACCCCAAACAACGTAGGAAAGATGAAGCACTGGGGACAAGAGGAGATGGGGGGAGTGTGGGGAGTGTGGGGGGAAAGATTTCTTCCCCATCTCCCCACACTTCCCACCCCTCCCACACTTCCTGCTTGCCCCATGCCCACTCTTTTAACTGAGATTGCTGGTGCTAAATACCCGAACGACTGCGATCGCTATTTCTGGAAAAGTCCGCGATACAATTTGCTCGTTGCCAGTAAACACCGTCTCTTCATAAAATCCTTCTTCCAGCAATAAGACCGAAATTTTTCCTTCGAGTGGGTCTACAATCCAATATTCAGGTACTTCTAATGCTGCATATTCAGACCGCTTATAACGGTAGTCTCGCTTGATAGAATCTGGACTGACTACTTCTACTATTAGTAGTGGTGGTGATTCAAAGAATGCTGATACATTGATTAATTCTCTTGCTTGCTCCTGCCTCACCGCAGACAAGTCAGTTAACCTAGATTTATTTCTCCCTGCCCTCACCCCAGTTTCACGAAAAGTTAACCAAGGTAAAGTCAACCGCTTAATTTCTGCATCTAGCAACTGCTCAAGGAATTTAGCAATCAAGAAATGTTCAATCGTCGGGGGGTTGATTAATTCCAGCCTGCCATCCACCAGTTCGTAGTGAAAATCACTGCCATCATCATAATTTAAGTAATCTTCAAATGTAAGATTTATTACTGGTGAAATAAGCATCTCAACAGATCCTTAGACGATATCATTATCGTAACTTGACAGAGTACGGAGTAGGGAGATGAAGGAGATGAAGAAGACACGGGGACACGGGGAATAACTAGTGACTAATGACTAATGACTAAAGTCAAAGATATCGGCGAACAAGGTCTTCTCGCAAGATTACACCGTTTCTGTCCCTCAGAAATTATTGGCGATGATGCAGCAGTATTGGTCACAGCACCAGAGCAATCTTTAGTCGTCACCACAGATGTGCTGGTTGACGGTGTACATTTTAGTAACCTCACTACTTCCCCAGAAGACGCAGGTTGGCGTGCGGCGGCTGCTAACTTGTCAGATTTGGCAGCGATGGGTGCTTCACCTTTGGGGATCGCCGTCGGACTGGGGCTTCCTGCAGATTTGAGCGTGAATTGGGTTGAAAGCTTATACCAAGGAATGACACAATGCCTGCAAAAGTACAATACCCCAATTGTTGGCGGTGATGTAGTGCGATCGCCTGTGACAACTGTGGCAATTACAGCGTTTGGTCAAGTTCACCCCAGTCAAATTATCCGCCGTTCAGCTGCCGTTGTGGGAGATGCGATCGTCGTTACAGGCGTTCACGGAGCCTCTCACGCTGGCTTACAACTGCTTTTACATCCCGAATTAGAGCAAAACCTCAATGACGAAGAAAAGACTGCTCTAATCGGCGCACATCAGCGTCCTAAGCCACGATTAGATGTCTTACCCATCCTCGAAAAAATCATACCATCGCCAATGCCTATTGCTGGTATGGATAGCAGCGACGGTTTAGCAGATGCTGTAATCCAAATTTGTCGCGCCAGCGGTGTTGGCGCGGTCTTAGAACTCAGACAAATTTCTTTACCAACAGCTTTTAACCATTGGCTAACACCAGAGCAAGCTCTCCAATATGCTCTCTACGGCGGCGAAGACTTTGAATTAGTACTGTGCTTAGCACAAGAGTCAGCATCAGCTTTAGTCAAACATCTTGGTGGAGGTGCTGCGATCGTTGGCACAATTACACCAGGTTCAATAATACTATTGCACGACGAACAAAAAAAATTCCCCGACCAAGTTCTCACTCTTAGCCGAGGATTTCAACATTTTGGTGATTAGTTTTTTGTCTTTAGTTATTTGTCTAAAACCAATGACTAATGACTAATGACTAATGACTAATAACCAATGACTAAATTTATTGCCACTTCTCGGCTACCAATTCGGCTAAATCCAAGACTCGTTGGCTGTAACCCCACTCGTTGTCATACCAAGCCATGACTTTTACTAAGTCATTGCCCATAACCAAAGTTAAGCTAGCATCAACAATTGATGAAGCGTCAGTACCTTGATAATCTGACGAAACTAGTTGTAGTTCGCTGTAGTCCAAAATGCCTTTGAGTGGCCCTTCTGAGGCATCTTTAAGGGCTTGATTAACTTCTTCAGTAATAGTACGCTTCTCAACTTGAACTACGAAATCTACCATTGAAACGTTCGGGGTCGGTACGCGTAAGGCAACGCCATTCAGCTTGCCTTTGAGTTCTGGGATTACCAGGGCCACTGCTTTTGCCGCACCAGTAGAGGTGGGTACAATGTTGATGGCTGCGGCTCTCGCCCGTCGCAAATCACGGTGAGAAGCGTCTAGTAAGCGCTGGTCACCTGTGTAGCTATGGGTGGTGGTCATCGTGCCTTTAATGATGCCAAATTTATCGTTCAAAACTTTGGCAATGGGAGCCAAGCAGTTGGTAGTACAGCTGGCGTTACTGATAATGTGGTGTACGTTGTGGTCATAGTCATGATGATTCACGCCAACCACAAAGGTACCATCCTCATTTTTTCCAGGAGCGGTAATCAGAACCTTCTTAGCTCCAGCATTCACATGCTTGAGCGCTCCTTCTTTGCTGGTAAATACCCCTGTTGCTTCGATAATTAGGTCTATTTCCCAATCTTTCCAGGGCAAGTTTTCTGGGTTGCGATCGGATACGCACTTAACGGTCTTACCGTTAATGATGATGGAATTATCATCAGCAGTAATGTCAACATCCTTTAACTTCCCTAGCATTGAGTCGTACTTTAGCAGGTGAGCATTGGTTCTAGGATCTGATGTGTCATTGATGGCCACAAGGTCAATCTTGCTATTCTCTCTACCTACCCAGCAACGCGCAAAGTTACGTCCAATACGCCCGAAACCGTTGATTGCAACTCTAATCACAGTGTCTTGCCCTCTGTATTTATGCCTATATGTTGATATCGTTGACCCCAATCATATCGCAAAGGGGGGGATCGCTCATAACCATAAAGTGCCAGATCGATAAAAAAACACATAATTTATTCAGATTTATTTGGAGTAAAGATTATTGTTGGCAATATAAGATCTGACCGATTCCGGGACTAGATATCGAATTGAGTGGCGTTCTCGGCAAAACTTCCGAATTAGACTTGACGAAACTCCTACTAAAGGTATATCCAGGAATTGCCAATTAATTATATGTGAGTCTTTGTTTAATTGTTCTTCGACTTGCTTGCAGATTAACTCGCTTTGAGTTATAGTCTCACCACCTAGCAGTCGGGGTGCAATTAACCAATTACACATTTGTGCTAGTTCGCGTCCACGATACCAATTAGGTAAAGTTTGGAAAGCATCCAAGCCTAAAATCCAGTACCAGTGAGTATTTGGGTAACAAGCAGATAAATCCATCAGGGTGTTAATTGCATAGGAAGTCCCAGAGCGTTTTCGCTCTACTAGTGAGACAGTAAACGCTGGGTTATCTTTTGTAGCTAATTGCAGCATTTCTACACGATGCTCAAACAAAGCTGCTTCTTTATGAGGAGGATTTAAAGATGGCACCCAAATTACCTTTTCAAGGGATACTTGATGCAAAGCTGTCTCGGCTACGAGTAGGTGTCCCCAATGAATTGGATCGAATGTGCCACCAAAAATTGCTAGTTGCTGCATCCAGTTACGCCTGGGTTTTATGCAATTGAAAAATAATTTCATTACCAATGTACTATTGTACTCAATTCTCAAAGTAGACTTGATGCAATTTAAAATCAGTTTCACTAACAATGTACTATCGTAGTCAATTACAGTAAGGTAGCTAAAAATATGTATTTGTCATTACAAGAATTTCTGTCCCGATGCGACCAAAATTTTGCGAATAATCTTAAGAACAGTTCAGAAATAGCAAAAACCTCCAACCAAGGTAAAATCATTCTGAACTCGCAAAACCAGAGCAGAAAACTCATCCGAGCATCAGGCATGAATATAACGCAGGAGTAATTATGGTAAATAACAAATTCCTGTTATGATACGCGTGTCATTTGTGATTTATGGTGTGGTGTGGTGTAAGAGGAGCAATAAATGAGTAATTCTGTAGACTTTAGTGGTAGACCATTTCATTTCATTGGCATCGGCGGAATAGGTATGTCTGCTCTGGCATACGTTCTCGCTAAACGTCAATTTCCAGTATCAGGTTCGGATCTACGTCCAAACCACATTACGCACAAGTTGGAATCTATCGGCGCTCATATTTTTGGGAAACAAGAGGCAAGTAATCTCGAATTCTTTCGCCCTCAGGAATCTCAGACGGTAGCATTAAATTCACCAGAAAAATTAGCTGCTACTACTAACTCAAAACTGCCTCAAGTCATTTGTTCAACAGCAATTAACACGAATAATTTAGAATACAAAGCAGCTCTGGAATTAGGTTGTCCAATTTTACATCGTTCAGATGTACTAGCAGCCTTGATTGCTGATTATTATAGTATTGCGGTTGCAGGAACCCACGGGAAAACTACAACCAGTAGTATGATTGGTTATATGTTGCTGCAAGCAGGTCTAGACCCAACGATTTTAGTTGGTGGTGAAGTCAATGCTTGGGAAGGTAATGCTCGACTGGGACAAAGCCAATATTTGGTAGCCGAAGCAGATGAATCAGATGGTTCTTTAGTAAAACACGCTCCAGAAATTGGCATCATTACCAATATTGAACTCGATCATCCTGACCACTACGATACATTAGAAGAAGTAGTTGACATTTTCCAGACATTTGCCAAAGGTTGCAAAACTTTGGTAGGTAGTATTGACTGTGCTACAGTTCGCGATCGCTTGCAACCAACAATCAGCTACAGCTTACACTCAGATAGTGACGCTGACTACACTGTTACTAATATTGATTATCGTGCCGATGGTACCACAGCTTTAGTTTGGGAAAGAGGCAAAGCCTTAGGTGTGTTGAACTTGCGCCTGTTGAGTCGGCACAATCTCAGTAATGCCCTAGCAGCAGTGGCTGTTGGTCGTGTTTTGGGCTTAGAGTTTGGAGAAATTGCCAAAGGAATTGCCACCTTTGAAGGATCGAGACGCCGTTTTGAGTTTCGGGGTGAAGTCGATGGTATTACATTCATCGATGACTATGCTCATCATCCCACTGAAATTCGTGCTACTCTGGCCGCTGCACGTTTACAGGCAAGACCAGGACAAAGAGTAGTCGCCATCTTCCAGCCCCATCGCTATAGCCGTACACTTACCTTTTTAGAAGAATTTGCCCAGTCCTTTAGCCATGCTGATTTGGTTGTGCTGACTGATATTTACAGTGCAGGCGAACCTAATTTAGGGCAAATCACTGGCGAGCATCTAACAGCGGAAATTGCCAAGCAACACTCCCAGGTAGTTTATCAACCATCTTTATCCTCAGTACGCGAGTTCCTGCTACAAACACTGCGTCCGGGAGACTTGGCGCTGTTTTTGGGCGCTGGGAACTTAAATCAAGTCATTCCTGAAATGATTGCAACGCTGCGTGAGCCTGCTAAAGCCACATCCTAAGCGGGGACTTTGCGAAGTTCCATTTCTGACCAAAGCACCCCTTTCGTAACGGTTCGATCTTAAGTCTAATACCGTAGTTTTACGGTAAATAAATGTAAAAAATTTACCAATAAAAAGTAAAAATGACCATTTCCCAGGCAGTTGGAAACGTCTGCACAGCTTCTGCTTTGAATACAAAGAAACAACAAACAGCTAATTCGGTGGAGAACGAGGTAATTTACTTACCCAATACTGATTGTGCGATCAAGTCCCAGGCTTACTTGTCGGCATTTACTTCTTATAGAGTTGGGGGAGCAGCCCAATGGTATGTTGCCCCTCGAAATATAGAAGCACTGCAAGCAAGTCTTAAATACGCAAAAGAACGCGATTTGAGAGTGACAACATTGGGGGCAGGTTCTAACTTGCTGGTGAGCGATGGCGGCATATCAGGGTTAGTGATTGCTACCCGTCATCTCCGCTTCAGCCACTTCGATCGCGAAACAGGGCAACTAACCGTTGCTGCTGGAGAATCAATTCCCAGCTTAGCATGGGAAGCCGCATCATTGGGATGGCAAGGATTAGAATGGGCTGTTGGCATTCCTGGCACAGTCGGAGGGGCTGTGGTGATGAATGCAGGGGCACATAATAGCTGTATCGCAGATATGTTAGTTAGCGCTCAGGTTCTTTCACCTGACGGAACGCTGGAAACTCTCACCCCCGATCGACTAGGTTATAGCTACCGGACTTCATTATTGCAAGGTGGCGATCGCATAGTCACCCAAGCTACCTTACAGCTCACACCAGGTGCAGATCCAGCACAAGTTGTAGCAATTACCAAGGAACACAAAAAACATCGGTTAAACACCCAACCATACAACTTCCCCAGTTGTGGTAGTGTATTCCGCAATCCCAAACCTTACAGCGCTGGCTGGTTAATTGAACAAACTGGTCTTAAAGGCTACCAAATTGGTGGAGCGCAAGTAGCACAACTCCATGCTAACTTCATCGTTAACCGTGGTGGGGCAAAAGCTAGCGATATCTTTTGTCTAATTCGCCACATCCAACATCAAGTACAAGAGCGTTGGTCTATTCGGTTAGAGCCAGAAGTCAAAATGCTCGGAGAGTTTCAAGCTGCTTGTGGATAAAGAGTGTGGAGATAGGGGAGCGTGGAAAGTGTGAGGGCAAAGAGAATTTATGCTTCGCTTTACTCCCACACCCCATGCCCTATGCCCCTTCGCTATTGCCTACTCTCCACTTCCTATTGCAAAATGCATTAATTATTGGTAAAAAAATAGGCAAATTACTTACCGCATCTATAATTGAATTTGATTTGTTATTCAACGCACACGCGTAAAACCAATTATGACAGGTAAAGGACAAGGATTCGGCTTTGGCTTAGGAAAAATGAAGGAATTAGCTGAAGCTTTTAAGAAAGCACAGCAAGTTCAAGAAGGCGCAAAGCGACTCCAAGAAGAATTGGAGCAAATGGAAATTCAAGGAGAGTCTGGCGGTGGTCTGGTTAAGGTAATTGTTAGTGGTAACCAAGAACCCAAGCGGGTGGAAATTTCTCCAGATGCTTTAGGAGAAGGTGCAGAGGTACTCTCCGATCTCGTAACCGCAGCAATGAAAGAAGCCTATAACAAGTCCACAACAACGATGCGGGAGCGCATGGAAGACTTGACCAGTGGACTTGAGCTTCCTGGATTTCAATAGTCATTGGTCATTGGTCATTGGTCATTGGTCATTAGTTTTAGACAAAGGACAAATGACAACTGACTATTGACAAATGACAACTGACTATTGACAAAGGACGACAAATATTTATGTCTTACAAACTTTTGTTTGTCTGCTTAGGTAACATCTGCCGATCGCCATCGGCAGAAAATATCATGAATCATCTCATTGAGCAGGCTGACTTGAGCAAACACATCCTTTGTGACTCTGCTGGAACATCTAGTTATCACATAGGTAGTCCACCCGATAGACGCATGAGTGCTGCGGCTGCTACAAAGCTGGGAATTAAGCTGCGTGGTAGCGCACGCCAATTTCAAAAATCAGACTTTCAAGACTTTGATTTAATTTTGGCGATGGATCGAGAGAATTATGACGATATTCTGACTCTCGATCCAGCTGGGCAGTATCATCACAAAGTGCGTTTGATGTGCGATTTTTGCTCTCGACACAACCTCAAGGAAGTTCCAGACCCCTACTATGGAGGCCAAGAAGGATTTAATCAAGTCATTGATTTATTGATTGACGCTTGTGAAGGTCTGCTCAACTACGTTACCAGCCAAAAAGAAATCATTTAAAGTTATGAGTTAGGAGTTGGGAGTTGGGAGTTAGGAGTTAGGAGTTAGGAGTTAGGAGTTAGGAGTTGGGAGTTAAATTTTTCACTACTCACTACTACTTTTTGACTCTTTACTTCTGATTTATCACTTCTAACTCCTCACTTTTATTCGACCAGACCATGCTTAATTGCAAAACGGACTAGTTCTGCTCGATTACTGGTTGAAGTTTTTCTCAATAAACTACTAACGTACTTTTCCACTGTGCGAGGACTCAGATGTAACTGATGACCCATTTCGGCATTAGAAAGACCGTGAGTTAATAGTTCTAAAACTTCCTGTTCTCTATGAGTTAGGGATAAGTGTAATTGGGGTTTCTGAATTTGAATCGACAGAGAATTATGAGCGTCTACTGTTTTTGTAGAAGGGGACATTTCCAAACTGTCTTTATAAGAAAAGCGATACTCGGATTGAATAATTTGCGATCGCTCCAAAAGATTGCGGATTGCTGCTGCTAACTCTTCTAGTTCAAAAGGCTTGGGCAAATATAAATCGCACCCAGACTGATAGCCCAAAATTCTTTCTTGGGTCTTAGTTCGTGCTGTTAACAAAATTACGGGCAATAGACGGAACATAGGTTGTTGACGCACCCGGCGCACTAGTTCATAGCCGTTCATCTGTGGCATGACGATATCCGTAACAATCAAGTCAGGATGATACTCATCCACCATAAGCAAAGCTTCTTGACCGTCATTAGCCGTAATCACAGAGTAGCCAGACAGTTCAAGATAGTCGCTCACAGACAGACGAGTGCCCAGATCGTCATCCACTACAAGGATCTTCAAGGGCATGGACAGTACACCCCTAGCATTTTTTTTACTCAGAAATTTGCTTTTACAGCTCCATCAGTGAACACAGGCAGTAATAGTGTTCTTATGTTTCATACTATGACAGGATTACCAGCTAGTGACTGCCTCAGGGTTGATTTATAAAGAAAGTATTAAAGCTTAGGAAGGATTAACGAAATGTAACTCAGCTTCGATTTCCTAATATTTCCCAGGCATACACAGCTTTGTAATTTGTAACAAATCATTAATAAGCTAGAGTAAATGCTCACCATTATGTAAATTAATATTGATTGCAATAATAATTTTTCAGTAGCGATCGCCATAAATATCCTTTCTCCTTTGTCACCCTACCCCTATCGGGAAGCAAGCTAGCAGGAGCGTCTCCCTATTTCGCACCCAGGAAGCCTCAGCTTAGACTTGTGTGTTTGTCTTTTGTGCAATGACCAATGATTAATCAGTAAAATCTAAGTAATTTAAACTTAGTGGGAAATTTTAATTACAAAATTATAAAAGCTAAATTAGTAATATACAGTTTAGCATTTATAGAGGTTATAAAATACACCTTATAATTTATAAACCAATCCAAACAATTTTTTAGGTACATTTCAAGTACAGAAATTATCAATGAGCGACAAGAACGAAGGTTACAAAGTTATTAGCGACAATCGTCAAGCCCGTTATTTGTATGAAATTCTGGAAACTTACGAAGCTGGAATTCAGTTGACAGGAACTGAGGTCAAGTCGATTCGTGCGGGTAAAGTCAATCTCCAAGATGGCTATGCTTTGCTTCGGGATGGTGAAGCATGGTTAATCAACGTACATATTTCTCCTTATACAGCTAGCGGGCAATATTTTAATCATGAACCACGCCGTACACGCAAGTTGTTGTTGCATCGTCAAGAACTCCGCAAGCTAATTGGTAAAGTAGAACAACAAGGTTTAACTTTAGTCCCTTTGAAAATGTATTTCAAACGAGGCTGGGTAAAAGTGAGTATAGCGCTTGGCAAGGGTAAAAAGTTGCATGATAAGCGAGAAGACCTCAAACGACGCCAAGACCAGCGCGACATACAACGGGCGATGAAAAACTATTAAGATTAAGGGGGAACAGAGAAATCTCCATAACTAAAATTAATCGAACTTCGTGGCTTACGCAATCTGGTTTTAAATATATAAATAATCGTCTTTACCCTTGGATACAGGGCTAATTCTATCTTTTTTCCCTGTTCTTCTTGCTTTATTGGCGCACCCTTGGTACAGGGTAGGGCTTGATAACTTTGGCAAAATCCTCTCATCAGAGTGAAAAATTCATTGCTGCAACAGGCATTTTGTATATCTATAGCCTGATTTGTGAAAATCCTTAGTTTCTAGCCGCAGATTGATTCAGCAAATGTTGAAAGTCGATACATTAGTCGGTAACTTTGGATAGCATCAGGGATTTTTTCAACTATGAAAAGTAATTTCATTACAACTGTTGGCGCTGGCGTTCTCAGTTTGAGTATGGGGATTTTGCCGTTAACTCTATCCGCACAAGCTCAAACAAATACCGATACTGGAGCTACTAGTGCTCCAACGACTACGACCACCTACGATCGCAATGATAATGGTTTTGATTGGGGTTGGTTGGGATTACTTGGTCTATTTGGCCTAGGTGGTTTGGCCGGTAAAAAGCGTGACGATGAGGCAACCCGTTACCGCGACCCCAATGCTACGGGGGCTACTACCTACAGAGACTAATAGAATTTTGTGTTGAGAATCATTTCTAAAATTCAAAAATTGTCAGTTGTTTTCTTCATAACAACTGACAATTTATTAATATTAGCTTGCAGCCAAATCTGAGTTAGATGAATTTGCCTGGTTTTGAGCTAAGGGTGTCCAATAGCTAGCAATTAAGGCAACTATTAGCCACCAGAGGGTATTGACTTCAGGACGATACCAAACAGTATCTACCGTGCCGTGAGCTAGCATACCCAACAAAGTAGCGATCGCTCCAATTAACCAAAATCCCTCTACATTTATGAGTTGTCGCAATCTTCGCATTTGTAAAAATGCTGTATTAAATGCCACAATTATCAGCCAGAGAAAACAAGCTAAACCAACAAATCCAGTTTCTACAGCCACCTCAAGCAAAATTGAATAAGCACTCAAAGCAGTGTAACGAGGGTGTTGATAAAGCGGATAAACTTTATTAAAAGAGTTGTGACCGGGGCCAATACCGAGAATCGGGCGATCGGCAATCATTTCAAAAACAGCATCCCAGACATTGCGGCGAAAATTATTACTGCTATCTTGGCGATCGGCAAAAATACTAAATACCCGCAGGCGCACTGGCTCTACAAATATTACTGCCAGCAGCAATACACCTATCAAGCCTCCTAAAACAATCGGTAGCGACCAAGTACGCCAAAAAGGTGGCATTTCTATACTTTTCCAATAAACCAGCAATGCCATCGCAACTAGAATTGACACCACCAGCCCAATCCAACCGCCACGGCTAAAAGTCAAAATTAAACAAGCAGTATTGACAATAAACATGGTTAATGCCAAAGCTTTTTTGAGCCAGCCTTGCCATGCGAAAATTGCCACTAAGCTAAAAATGACTGCTGGTAGGAGGTATCCAGCTAACAAGTTAGGATTGCCCAAATAACTGTAGACTCTAGTAGTCTTAGACAAAGGAGATTCAGGGTCAACCCAAGTTGCTAGTGCTGTGGCTCCAAAAAACCATTGGCGCAAACCATACACGCTGACAATTAACGAGACGTGCAAGTAAAGGGTGATAATCCAAGAACGCAGGCGAGGCGACCTCAATACCCTGGCACAAAGGGCAAATAAGAGCAAATACAGGCTCAAGGTTGCCAAATCATTAATGGCAGCCTTTTTGACTGGTGATAACGCTGTTGCTGCTGCGGCAATTGCCCAGTAGAGCAATACCAACAAGTGAATGGGAGTAACTGACGAGACATTTGTTGTTCGTTCATCAGATAAAGTCAACAGCAGCCAGAATCCGGCACAAGCCACTAGCAACAAACCGATTAACGTACTCGAAGTAAATGGTGCAAGGGTATACACCAAAGACAGTAAAGCAGCTGCGATCGCATCTCCCCACTGTATCAAGACGCTGGTTTGCCGCCAAGAACTCAACAGTCCCACCAGAGTACGGTGTACGTAACTGCTAGCGAGATATTCTTTGACGGGTAAAGATGATAAGGTAAATCGTTGCCAGACTAAATTCATAAAAAACATTGCGATCGACTAGCCTGCCTATGCAGAACTTGGAATCGATCATAATGCGTATAGCGATAAAAAGGTAATAACGTAGATTACAAGTTAGTGATGGCACTTTTATTCATAGCCATCAGTTTCATCTTTAATTCCAAAACCTTTCAATTAATACTAAAAAAGACAATTGTTGATTATCCCTTCATCTATATTCATAGACAATCAATTGATTGGAAATATTTTCTGCTAATTTCCAGTTCTAAATTATTATGGCTTGCAATCAAACATCGCTAATTGCTTGTGGAGAAGTTGCTAGTTGTAATGGTAAAGAAAGTACGTAACGATATCCTGATTCTGGCGAACCTTGAACTAAAATTTGGCCGCTATGCAACTCTGCAAGCTGACAGCTTAGCAACAGACCCAAGCTTTCACGAGAAAGACTTCCATTGCTTTTAGCTAAATTTATATCTGAATTAGGAGCAAATAAATTTGAGTGGGAATCGCTCAAGTTTTTTAACTTGTCCACTGCTACTGGTGAAATATCTGGTTGCTCCTGACTTTCTTTGCGGGTATTGTAGCTTGCTACTTCACCTGTCAGTTCCAGTAATGATAAAGAATTCAAGCGGAAGTAGGGATCGACCTCAGTAATACCATCTCCCAGCCAAGGATGGGACACCCAAATAGTAACATTAAGGCTATCTTCTTTATAAGAGACATGAATGCGAACAACACTACCTGTAGCCGAAAGTTGAATCACACTAAAAATCAGGTGATACAAGATTTGCCGCACCTTGTCTTTATCTAAAGGCCAAATACGATTGCGTCCCGGTTCGATAGACAGGCGAATATCTTGGTCTCGGCGATTCGCTGCTTCTTCTAGAGTATTGATAGCCTGTTGACAGAGCATTTCAATATCTACAGGAGCTAAATTTAGCACAGTAGAGTTGTCATCGATGGTTCCTAGTTCGGTAATTTCGTTTACTAGAGAAAGTAAATACCGACCGCTGTGTTGGATAATTTCCAAATATTCTCTCTGTTTACTCGTTAAAGGCCCATAAATTTCACGTCCCAGAACGCTAGCCATGCCAAGTACTGATGTTAAGGGAGTGCGTAACTCCTGAGTTAGCTGTTCTAAAAGTTGCAGTTTCAGTTGCTTGGTAGAAACATCGCTTTCTAAAGTAGATGCAGCAATTTTAATCTCAGTGTTACGTTCGTCGCTGAGTGAAAATATAGGAGCTACAGGAGTGCTTGATTCGAGTTTTCCTTGCAGGAGTCGGTTACGCTCAAATTCGCTCATGCTCCAACGAGCTATGATTTGTAAAAACTCAATATCTCGGTTTGTAAAATTGCGCGGTACTAAATCCATCACCGCCAATGCACCTAAACAATTTCCTGAAGCATCTATCAGTGGCGCTCCCAAGTAAGCACGGATACCATATTCCTGTACTAACTTGCTGTTAATCAATGCTGTATCTGTAAGTTTGTGCGTATCATTAATGACAAATATTTGATAACTCTCCACTACCTGGCTGCAAAAAGATTCTCTGCGTGAGAGTTGGCGACTTTGTGCCAAATGATTCATTAATCCCAGCCTAGATAAACCAACTGCCGACTTAAACCAGTGACGTTCTTGATCTACAAATCCCAAAATGGAAATTGGTGCTTCCAAAAAGTGGGCAGCAGTTTGAGTGGCTTCTTCAAAAACCGGAATTGTTTCTGGTTGCCGTAAACCTAGATCTGACAAAGCTTTAAGACGTTGCTGTTCTCTTGTCTCCTGAGAAGTCCAACCATCCTTTAAGGCAAATAATTTGTTTTCAGGCTCTACCATTGCCACTGCTACCTTAATAATTTCTCGATACTGTAAATTGATATATGCCCTATTTCTGGGTTATCAATTGCTATTTTTAAGCATTCCCTAATTTTGCCTCTGACAAACAAGTTTGAGGCAAAAATTTTTTACCTCTTCGATTAAGTCGGCTACGGAGTCTCTGCCAGTTACTATTTACTGGTACTGAATATTCTCTATCGATCGCTGTTGTAGTCTCTATTACTTGAGATTTCGCAATCAGACTGCGTTAGATTTTGATTCAGCTAGGGTAACCTAACCTTAAGGATACAACAAAGAGTCTATGATTCTTGATGTACTGAAGGGAAATTTCTGTTACTACGTTTAACGTATTTTTACTTAAAAAAAGCTAATATTGATGTAATTTTTGTTAGCAAAAATTACTGATAATAGCTACTACGACTGCACCGAATTCAAAATTCAAAATTTATACCGGGAAGTTGAGGATCTGTATTGGAGAACCAACAAGGTTTTTTGGGTTCCACAGAGTAACGACTGACATGCGGTCTTTTAGCTCAAAGCAAATGGCATCTGAATATTGAGAAACTACCCTACCCGACTTTCAGCAAGCTACAAACTTTCTGTCAATTTCCAAAATCTGACGCTTTCTGGCTTATAGAGAGTTATTTCTACCAAAGAATACAAAATAGTTTATAGAAATACATTAAACCTATTACAATTTAACGGGGAAAACTCTGCGTCATTTTAATTTTTTTCCATAAAAATAATTTGTTGCCGTGGCAAACAACAGCAGCAAACTATATGAAAAATTTTAAATTTATTTTGGAACAAGCCACAAATAAACACAAATAAATGGAGAATCTGAGGATAACTGATAATGAATAAAATGGGTATTAGAGTTCCTTTTGTAGACCTGAACTTACAACACCAACCAATTCAAGCGCAATTGCAAAGTGCGATCCAATCTGTTTTAGAACAAGGAGATTTTGTTTTAGGGCAAGCACTTTCAGATTTTGAAGCGGCATTTGCGGCAGTGTCTGGGGCAGAATATGGAGTTGGTGTGGCATCAGGAACAGATGCGATCGCTTTGGGATTGCAAGCGTGTAATATTGGTGCTGGTGATGAAGTGATTTTACCAGCAAACACTTTTATCGCCACATTAATTGGAGTTTTACGTGCTGGTGCCAAGCCCATTTTAGTAGATTGCGATCGCCAAACAGCTTTAATTGACTTAGAAGCAGCAGCAAAGGCAATTACGCCTCAGACTAAAGCAATTATTCCTGTGCATCTTTACGGCCAAATGGTATCGCCACAGAAGTTATTTGACTTTGCTGATACATACAAAGTACTAATTTTTGAAGATGCAGCACAAGCACACCTGGCCCAAAGAGACGGATATCGCGCTGGTTCCGTAGGAATAGCAGCAGCTTTTAGTTTCTATCCCAGTAAAAATTTGGGAGCATTTGGGGATGGGGGAATGCTACTGACACGAAATTCTGATGTGGCCCAAAAGATGGTGCGCTTGCGAAATTATGGCGCATCGCAAAAATATTTTCACACTGAACCAGGTACGAATAGCCGCTTAGATACCTTACAAGCAGCTATCTTGCACCAGAAACTACCACATTTACCAGAATGGAACCGCGATCGCTTGATTATCGCCCAAGAATATGATATGCAATTAGCGCTTTTAGCGAGTGCTGGCATTATCCCCATCGAAAACCAAAGTGGTGCAGGACATGTCTATCATCTTTATGTAATTAGAGTTGATGATTCTTGCTCCATAGAACGCCAGCAACTTCAAGAACAGCTAACAGCAGCGGGAATTCAAACTGGTATTCATTACCCAGTTCCTTGTCATCTCCAGCCAGCACTTACCGACTTAGGGTATCAGTCAGGAGATTTTCCCCAAGCAGAAAAATTATCAAAGCAAATATTATCATTACCTATGTATCCTGGTTTAAGCAGTAGCCAAATCAAAGAAGTTGTAGCAGCGATCGCAAATGCAGTTTCAACAAATTCTCAGGAGTCATTAGTCGTTAGTCATTAGTAGAGACGCGATTAATCGCGTCTGTACAATAGTCATTGGTCATTAGCCCAATACTCAATGCCCAATGCCCAATACCCTATGCCCAATAATTAATTAAAATCATGGCACTCCAGCAACAGATTAAAAATAGAAACGTGTCAGGTTTGTTAAATTTAGCTATTTTAGGAATTTTAGTGCTGCTTTATGCTCCTATATTGCTACATTGGCTGGATGGTTGGCTGCACAAAAATATTAGTACAGAACACGAATATTTCAGTCACGGGATTATTGGTCTGCCATTTGCTGCTTATTTGGGCTGGCTCAATCGCAAACAGTGGGCGCGTTTGCCAGATAGTATCCATCCTTTGGGTGCAGTTTTCTTGTTATTAGGGGGAGTATTTTATCTTAGCGGTGTTAGAGAGTGGGTTAATCTTTCGCTACCTTTTATACTAAGTGGATTGTGCTTGTGGTTTAAGGGAGTATCAGGTTTGCGATCGCAAGCATTTCCACTGCTATTGGTATTTTTAGCAACTCCAACATCAGTACCCTACATCATTGCTCCCTATACCTTGCCTCTTCAAAGCTTCATCGCTGGTAGCGCAGGCTTTTTACTGAATCAATTTGGTATGGAAGTAACTGTGGATGAGATCAATCTCTACGTGGGAGGACGAATTGTTGAAGTCGCTCCCTATTGTGCAGGGTTGAAAATGTTGTTCACTACACTCTACGTCGGTTTGATGCTGCTTTATTGGACAGGCGCATTATCTTCACGCCGCACAACCATATCGTTTTTATCTATTGCTGTGATAATTAGTACTACTGCCAATATTATTCGTAACACTTTACTTACCTTCTTTCACGGCACAGGTCAAGAAGGAGCTTTTAAATGGCTCCATGATAGTTGGGGTGGTGACCTCTACTCTGCTTTGATGCTCGTGTCACTAGTACCCTTGCTGAATTGGATTAATAACTATTTTTCTGCATCTGGGGAAGTTGGGGATGAAGCATAGGGCAAAACCCTTCGGGTAGGGAAAAGGGAAAAGGGGAAAGGGTACATGAGGGATCTTTCCTTTGCCCCTTGCCCTTTCCCCTTTCCCCTTTGGCGTTGCCATCTCCCTCATTTCCCCATTCCCCATTCCCGCATAAGTCCTAAATATCACTGAACTCATGGTGTTATTTTTTAAAGTAAAATTTTGCGTAAGTATTGAAAATTTTACTGATGATTTCCTTCTCTAAGTTTTTCAAAGAAAATCAATTAAGTCAAATAGCAGCACTTTTGTTATTGCTACTGCTGTTAGCGATGGGAGGGGTTCCTGGATACCTCACAGGACACTGGCAATGGAAACAGCCACCACCTGTGGCTAGTCTTAAGGAATTAAGACAAATGCGTAAGACTGGGTTAACTGTTCCGGGTTGGCAAACTACTGAACAAGGAGAGCAGCAAATTGGCGAACATAAATGGTCTGTGCAGGTAATTAAAAAAGAAGGCTCCCAGGACACTCAGGCTATTTTACTTTTGCTACCGCAAAATGGGCCTATGGATCAACCAGAGGTTGAGTGGACAGAGGTTAATGGCTGGGGAAGGTCGCGCTGGGGAAAATGGGATGTAGCTCAATCTCGTAGTGCTGAATTTACTGTCAAACCATCTGCAAAGTTAGCTTCTAATGTTGAAACGAAAGTAGAAGCTAGGTTCTTTCGCGGCTCGACACCACAACAAACCTTTGCTGTCTTGCAATGGTACGCTATGCCAAACGGCGGAAATCCATCGCCATTCAACTGGTTCGTGGCAGACCAGTTGGCACAGTGGCGTAAGCAACGCACTCCTTGGGTAGGCGTGAGCATTTTGATTCCAATGGAACCCTTAGGACAAGTAGAAAAATCTTGGCCTCTAGCCCAGTCTATTGGGGAAACAGTACAAGCTGCATTGATGGCTGGGCCTCTGTAGACTATGTTACATATATATTTGTGCAGAAATTTAGCAAAGTATTTGTGCGATCGCTCTGTGGCTGAAACTGAGTTAAAAGAACTTCAAAATATGAAGTTAGAATTAGCATTGACACAATTTTTCAGCTTTTTCCTGGTAAATACTTGTAGATAAATAAGACATTGAGGACATTTTTAGGGTAAAATAACGAGTCGGGGCGACTAATTCTTACATAAGTTTTCCTGCACCGATGTTGATAACTCCCAGATCTTATATGCGTGCATTCAGCGCCCTGTGTTTTGTCAGTCTTCAAGTAGGGGTTTTTTTAACAGCACCTATTCAGCTTGTTGTTGCTCAGCCTTTACCGTATAAAGGGCAACCCCCTTCCCCCGTACCGGGTACTGAGGACGTTGTACCTCCAAGTACAAATGACGAAATTTCGCCTCAACTCAGCCGCTACCTTTTGGGGCCAGGAGATAGTATTGGCGTTGTGCTTCAGCGTCCTCCTGGGCCCTATCGTTTAGGAATCGGAGATGGAATTAGCGTTTCGGTTCAGCGCTTTCCAGAGTTAAGCTTTCAAGCTGTAATTAATCCAGAAGGTAACATTGTGGTGCCGCTGCTAGGAACAGTTTCCTTGCAAGGTTTAACTCTGGAAGAAGCTCAAGAAAAAATTCGCTTGGGTTTAAATCGTTATGTTGTCGATCCGGTAATAGTTTTAGCCCTAGCAAGCCAGCGTCAAGACTTTGTTTTTCAAGCTATCATCAGTCCAGAAGGCAACGTTGTAGTGCCACAAGTGGGAACTGTGTCATTACAAGGTTTAACTTTGGAAGAAGCTCAAGAAAAAATTCGCTTGGGTTTGAGTCGAATTTTCCCAGATCCGATCGTAGTGGTATCCTTGACAGGAACGCGACCAGTCCAAGTGACCATTAGCGGAGAAATATTTCGACCAGGAATTTATCCGATTAATTCACCGACGCCGCGCGTTGCTGATGCTTTGTTAATCTCTGGCGGTTCAACGCTGAATGCAGACCTCCGACAAGTGCAAATACGCCGCAAGTTAGTGGACGGTTCAGTGGTTTCGCAAACTATTGACTTGTATGCAGCGCTGCAAAATGGTGGTTCAATCCCTAATTTACGCTTACAAGACGGAGATGCGATCGTTGTGCCTCGTCGTGAAGTCGGTAATGAAGATGGTTATGACCGCAATTTGGTAGCACGTTCATCCTTGGCTACACCACAGATTAGAGTCCGAGTATTAAACTACGCTGCCGGAGGTATTTCTACTCAAGCACTGCCTAATGGCAGTACATTTGTAGATGCTTTGGGAGGAGTAAATCTCGACACTGCTAATCTCCGAAGTATCGCTTTGGTTCGCTTCGATCCCGAACGAGGTAAAGCCATTACCCAAAAACTGGATGCTAAAAAAGCTCTGGGAGGCGATGCATCTCAAAACGTGCCACTTCAAGATAATGATGTTATTGTTGTTGGTCGGAACCTCGTCGGTAGAATTACTAATTTACTGAGTACCATTACCCAACCCTTCTTTAATGTGCAATCTTTTCTCCGATTTTTTGATAACTTCGGTGGCGGCGGATCTAATTAGGGAGATGGGGAGATGGGGGGATGGGGAGATGGGGAGACGCGGGGACGCAAAGACGCAAAGACGCAAACAGATGAATTAATAACCAATGCCCAATGCCCAATGCCCAATGACTAATTATATGCCCCTACTATGACCCCACCAATTGTTAAGCGCTATCTTATTGCTTTTGAAAAATATAAGTGGATTGGACTAGCTAGTTTTGGTTTAGTTGTAGTGGGGTCAACGGTGGTGGCTATGCAACCAGATCCACCTCCTAGCTATATAGCATCCGCCGCACTTACATATAATGGCCCACCTGTTTCTTTCTCTGCAACTGGTAGTGAAATCCAACAGCAAGGAAAAGAACTAAATGAAGAAGTTTTATTATCAAATCAGATAATCGCGTCAGTGGCAGAGAAAGTGAATCTCAAACCGAAACAAATCGGTGCAAGTATTGTCCTTTCTCTACCTAAGAAAAATCCCAGGACTGGGGATTTTGAAACTACTACTTTTGAACTCAAATATGTAGATAGTGACCCCAAACGAGGTATAGAAGTCTTGGCGGAATTGATGCAATCAATGGTCAAGTTGAGCAGTGATATCAATACTGGACGATTACAAGCAATTATTCAAAAAATTAACGAGCGCCTACCACAGGCTAAACGCGAATTACAAATTGCTGAAAAGAGGTTGGAACAGTACGATCGCATCGAGCGCACAGCAATCTTAGCAGCTGAAAATGGCAGTTTGCTGGCTGCTGTTACTGCTAGCCAAAATCTCCAACGGCAAATTCAATTAACTATTTCTGGGGTTGATGGGCAAATTCGCAGTTTACAAAATAAGTTAGGTTTAACAGTTGGACAGGCTTATATTTCTTCAGCTTTGAGTGCCGATCCAATTATTGCCAATTTGCGATCGCAAATTTATCAAACTGAGTCGCAAATCGCTTTGCTAAGGAAAGATTTACGACTCGAACACCCAACCATGATTCAGCTGCTGCGCCAAAAACAAGCAGCTGAAGAATTACTCCAACAACGTGCAGCTGAAGTGTTAGGCGGTAATGGTGTAGCGGCTCCACTCCGGGGTGATATTGCTGGTATTCGTACTCAGAGTAGTTTAGACCCAGCACGCCAACAGCTGGCAAACCAAATGGTGTCTTTGCAAACCCAACGGGAGACACTCCAACAGCAACTAGCTCAAGAAATCCAACAAGAAGCACGGCTGCGACGAGAGTATTCTTTGATACCCAATAAGCAATTAGAGCGATCGCGTTTAGAACAGGAGGTTGGACTCAAAAAAGCCATCTATGACCAAATGCAGGCAAAGCTAACAGATGCTAAAACCGCAGAGGCAGAAACAACCAGCAGCCTTAGCATTGCTAGACGCCCGACAGTTACTCCCGACATCAAACCTCCTAAGAGTGTACCTATTACCCTGGCTGTGGGTGGTGTCTTGGGTGTGTTAGTTGGTGGTGGGGTGATATTTTTATTGGGGTCGCTGGAAGGAACTTTCAAAACCAGAGAAGATATCCGCGAGAGCCTCAAGCAACGGGAAGTGGCACTGTTGGGAGAGTTGCCTTTAATGCTAGTAGATGATTTGGATCGAGAAGCAGTGCCAGTGGTACTTTCTTCAGAATCTCCCTACTTAGAATTTTATGAAAAGTTCCGTAGTAATCTACGGCGGATTGGTGGTAAAAACTTAAAGGTAGTGTTAATTACTAGTACCAGTAGCTTAGAAGGTAAAACAGCAAGTGCTTATAACTTGGGCATTGCTTCTGCCCGTGCTGGGAAAAGAACTTTGATTATTGAAACAGATTTGCGATCGCCTTCTCGTTGTACGTCGCTGAAAGTAATTCCCGATCCTGAAGCCACCATTGAACCCCTGCGTTATTACGCTGACTTGAGTGAATGCATTCGTTTAGTTCCTGATGTAGAAAATTTATACATTCTTCCCAGCCCCGGCCCAGTGCGGCAATCTGCTGCTATTCTTGAATCTAGCGAAATGCGGCGGCTGATGGATGATGTCCGCGAACGTTTCGATCTAGTGATTTTAGATACTAGCCCATTAAGCTTATCCAATGACCCATTATTAATCCAACCCTACAGCGATGGCATGGTACTAGTGGCGCGGCCACATTATACAGAAGAGAACATGTTAGGCGAGGCGATCGATCAATTGGTTGAATCGGAACTGGGGTTATTAGGAGCGATTATTAACGGCGCTGATATCATCGTTCCTTTACCTCCCCCAACGTTTTCATCTGAAGTAGAACCAGAAAACGTTGAAGAATCAGAAGAAGTTTCAGCGGGTGCGAGTTGAATGGGGACAGAGAAGATGGGGAGATGGAGAAGTGTGGGGAATGTGGGGAGTGTGGGGAGAAAAGGAGGATGGGGGAGTGTGGGGAGAGAGGGGGGAAAGATTTCTTCACTATCCTCCCACACCTCCCACACCTCCCACACCTCCCACACTTCCTGCTTGCCCAATGCCCATTAATCCCGTCTAAACAACCCAAATAGGGGAGCAAGAATCATTCCAAAAACAAAACCACCGATGTGTGCCCAGTAGGCAACTCCACCAGTTTCCACACTCATACGAGCGGCGACTTGCAGACTTGCAAGACCGGATATCACATTTTGTACAAAGAAAAGTCCAATTATTACTAATGCTGGAACTCTGATGGTGGTGATGAAAATCCCTAAAAAGACTAAAGTCATCACTCTAGCTTGGGGAAAGCGAATAATGTACGCACCTAAAACTCCGGAAATTGAACCACTTGCGCCCAATGAAGGAATATCAGAATTGATGCTAATAAACCATTGGCACAATGCGGCTAAAGCACCACATGTCAAATAAAAAATTAAATATTTAAAATGACCTAAACGATCTTCAATATTATTGCCAAAAACCCAGAGAAACACCATATTTGAGATTAAGTGCCACCATCCGCCGTGTAAGAATTGCGACGTAAATAAAGTTATCCATTCCCCAGATAAATTGGTGGTTAACTGTTGAGGGACTACTGCATACTGACTTAAAAATTGATTCAATTGTGCATTTGGCAGGGTCACCTCGTGAAGAAAAACTAAAATGTTCATGCCAATTAACCCATAGGTCAAATATGGGGTAATACGCGTGGGATTTTCATCGTAGAGGGGAAACACAGGTGTTTTTCCTAAATTATTGACTAACTGCAATATAGCTTGTATTACCCACAGTTGTTGAGTTTAAGTATTTTAACTCAGAGTAAACTGTCGCACATCTAATACTGTTTCACCTGAAGCCTAAATCACTAATGATAAATACTGCAAAATCCCACCCTTTAAAGAGTGGGATTCGCTTAAAAATAAAACTCTTGTAAACTTACTATGACCAAGACTCTTCTGGGGATTTATCGCTAAATAAACCTAAGAGCGGCCCAAGAATTGCCCCGAAGATAAAGCCGCCTGCATGGGCCCAGTAGGCAATACCGCCGCTTTCCATACCGATGTTGGTAGGTGTTTCGAGGCTGACAAGTCCGTAGAAGGCTTGTTCGAGAAACCAAAATCCCAAAAAGAAGTATGCAGGAACGCGGAAAGTCGGGAAGAAAAATCCTAATGGCACAACGCCAATAACTTCAGCTTTGGGAAAGCGAAGAATGTAGGCTCCCATAACACCTGCGATCGCACCACTCGCACCCAATGAAGGAATGCTAGAATCTTGACCGAAGTACCACTGCGTTAATGATGCTAAAACGCCGCAAGATAAATAGAACAATAAAAATTTAGCATGACCTAATTTATCTTCAACGTTATTACCAAAAATCCAGAGAAACAACATATTGCCGGCCAAGTGCAACAAACCGCCGTGCAAAAATTGTGAGGTAATCAAAGTTGCCCACTCTGGCACTGGTTGATGTACAGAAATACCAGCAAAACTCAACGTCAGTTCTCGTGGAACTACAGCTGCAAGGTGTAAAAACCCATTTAATGCTCGTGGGGGAAGACTTGATTCATAAATAAATGCAAGGACGTTGGCAGCAACCAGTCCATAAGTCACATAAGGAGTAATTTTTGTAGGATTATTATCTCTAATGGGAACCACGGGCGTTTTTCCTGACTTGAAGACACAAACTCTACATTACTGAATTGTGCAAGTAGTTTCTTCTACCTCGTGGATAGTTCTGGCTTTAGATTTGAGATTGAGTCCTGATTAATCTTAGGCAAGAGATGGCGATCGCTTAAAACTCTTTGCTCGCCCAGCACCACTGCACAGACTGAAAAATTAAAAATGCTCTATTGTATAGCCTTTTGAAGCATTTTTCATGCTATCTTAATCTCCGTCAGTGTACTAGTAAGATTCATAATCATTACAGTACATTTTCCACAATATACAAAGCAAATTGCCAATAACCTACATTGAGGCTAGCAAATGAAATTATGCAGCCAGAATTATTTTTGATGCAGCAAGATGTTAAACCGTTAATTGAGTCGCTAATTACATTTACAATTACGTTTAGTAATGCTAGCGATCGCCTGACTGTTCTCCAAAACGCTAATCTTGATAAAGCTTTCCTGAGCAGTATAAATCTTAGTGATGAGCCTAGAATATTTGCTCAACAATTAGTCTCAAGATTTAGAAATTACCGCGTTTCCAATAACAAATTGGACTATCACCCTATGATAGAGCTGCTCAAACACCTGTGTGAGATTGCGCCTAACTACAATGAACTAATCAATGATGTACCTTTATTCAGCAGACTAGCTCAACAGGGCCAAGAAAACTTCAAAGCTTTGGTTGCTCGTAATAGCGTTGCCAGTATTATTATGGACTCACCGAAAGGTAGTCATATTGGAACAGGTGTGTTAATCCGCAAAAGTTGGCTACTCACTTGTAATCATATTTTTAGCAAAAGTCAGGCAAAAACAGCTTGGGCACGGTTTAATTACGTCGAAGGAAGCCACAATTTAGATTCAGATGTCTTTGAACTCGATTTAGCAACACTGATACGCTCCAGTCAACTTGATTATGCTGTGGCTAGAGTCAAAAATGTGCCACAACAACAAAATGTTACAGCTAGCGATGCTCTATTAGATAGTGGTCAGAAAATTCGTTTGATTCACCATCCGCAAGGACAACACGCAGTCATTTCAGAGCTAGGTGAGATTTTGCAAGTAGGAGCAGATTACATCGACCATAATATCAGCACAGAAAATGGTTCATCTGGTGCGCCAATTTTCAATTGTGATTGGCAATTAGTGGCTATACATCGAGGAAATTTAGGTATAGCTGCGGGGCGATCGCAAGAGCCAGAAACAACCTCTGGTGTTCCTGTTCGTGCCTTCTGGCAAAATATTCAAACTCAACTGTTTTAATATTGTTTAGAAAGTGATTTATGAATTTGCCATTTTCAGAATTGTTCAGACGAAATTCCCCAAGGTATCAAGCCCAGTTTCTAGAAGAATATTGCGTTGATGTAGATTATGATGCTACGCCAATCAAAGCGGGAGAAGCTTATTGTCGCCTATGGTTAGTAGAGATGCATTTAGCTAAAGACGTGGATTGGTTGAGGGAAAGATATCCAGTAGTTCATGCTGCTATTCGCTTTAATCATGATGGTAAATCTTTAACAGTTCCCTGTCTTGCCGAACCAGGACATCTAAAAGAACTGACAAAAGAAAATTTAAATAAAGTGATTCAATATAACTATCCGCTTACACCTTTATTTCCTTTCAACAACGGTTTAGTAGAGTTGCAAGCAGGTTTATTTAGTATGGTTAATAGCAACCCTATTGGTAAATTTATTAAAACAATGGGAAGGTTTTCGGAGTTATTGCCAGTACCGAATATCTCATCTTTACTGAAGATAGTAGAACCTATATATCGAGGAATTGAAGACTTAATTGGTGCTGGAGAAGGTCATTTAGAGTTAGGTTATCAGCAAACATTTTCGGCAGCTGGTGGAGGAGGTAACAATGATTTGAGAGCAGGTTATTTAGTCGCAATTTTAGCTGAGGAAAACCAAATTAATCCAGATACACTTTGTATCGTAAATGATAGTCTAAAAATCGTTCATTATAAGCTAAAAGAAACTGCATTTGGAAGATCCAAAGATTTCATTAAGGATGCCAAACCACTGGAAGGCTACAGCTATATGCTATTCCGTATAGAAAAACGTACATCTCAAGATTGGGAGTCGCTAACCCAAATTAAGGAATTGGTGAATAAAGCTCAGGAGGCTGTATTTGATGGTAATTATAACAAAGCAAAAAATCTTCTTTTGCCTGCAATTAAAATAGCAATTTATTCTAGCCCTGATTTGATAAAAGTTGACCGTGAAAACATGGTACTGAAAATTCAAGATTATTTGAGTGAGATTGGTTTACAAGGTGCGAGCACACAAAAGCGATCGCTCTTTTCAATTATGCAGCGTCCTCTACCAGTTTTAGATGCTCAGACAGAGGCAGAATTGACAGCGTTAGAACAAATTTTTGTACAGTAAAGTGATTATACTCCTTCCGAAACTGATTTATGACGCCGATCAATCATAAACTTTCTGCTGAGTTGCAGAAAGTTTTAATTAACAATACTTACTTTCAAGCTTTAAATAATAATTCTAGACAAGACCTATTAGTTAACTGTGGCTTAGGCAAATACTGTCATAGAATTACTTTAGATAAGAAATCATCTGATTATATTTCTAGCATTTTTAGTCAATTTATCCAAATTAATATTTACGAAAAACCAGCATTAATTATTTTTCTAGAGTATATACTTATTTTAAGTGATGTGAATTTTGATTTCTCATCGCAAGAACAACAATTAATTAAGCTTTTTATTGAACAATTAGAAAGAAATTATAGATATAATAACTTGCTAACTGAAGGTAGGAATATACCTCCTCCAGTTCAACAACCGCTCAAAGTTGATCGGGGTATAATTGTTAATTACGACTTAGAAATTCTGATGAGTAAATTCAGACAAGAAGTCAGGCAGGAAGGAGCATTTGCTTTTGCTGTTAAAGGCGAGCATCGAATTTTGGAGGAGTATATTATCGAGCGAATACAGAGGGAATTGAAATTGTTAACTGGGCGTCCAAATGTAAAATTAGAAATACGGCTTTGCCCAGAAAGCATTTCTACTTCAAGTATAGAAAATAAATTTTTAAATAAATACAATTATCAAGACTTTCCTGAATTATTTAATACAGAATGCAATCCAGATATTTTACTAATTATCTGGAATCACAATGATTCTAAGAAATATATGGATTTATTAGCTTTATCGGCTCAATCTTTTTGGCAAAATATTTCACCTTCTTTATTACCATGTCTAATTCATAAAAGTCGCTGTTTCGTCATAATTTGGGCGAATGTTGGTAAATATTTATTAAGCGGATTTACTGTCTTAAAAACTCCAAATAATTTTCAATTGGAAGATTTAGAACCGTGGTTTCGTGGCCAGCTAAGAATGATAGGAATTGAAGCTACGCAGATTGAAAAATACCTCAAGCGACTGCGAAGTCAATCTGGAGATTTAACAACAACTTATTTAGAAATGAAAGACATCCTCCAAGAGTTAGGAGGTACTAGGCGTTATGGATAAATTAGCAAGAATTTACAAAGGTGAGGGTAAACGCCGCTACAAGCAATTTACGGATGCATGGATGCATGAAGAACCTTATATTGCCTCTAAATCTTTAACTGATGCAGTTAACACCGCCCTTTATCTGCGTCGTCCTTTATTGCTTGAAGGCGATCCAGGTTGCGGTAAAACTCGTTTAGCTTATGCAGTTGCTTATGAATTAGGTTATCCCCTTCATACCTGCTACATCCGTTCTTCTAGTCGAGCGCAAGATTTACTATATGATTATGATGCATTGAGGCGATTGTATGATATCCAAGAGGGAAAAGTAGCAAATAATCAAAATCAAGCGGCATCAAGAGAGAAGTATGTCACTTTAGGAGAATTAGGTCAAGCGATCGCACAGTCCCAAAATGATATTCCCTCAGTTGTACTAATCGATGAAATTGATAAAGCCGATATTGATTTTCCGAATGACTTGTTACTGGAACTGGATAGATTGCAATTTCAAGTCAAAGAAGTGCCAGAAATGAAGTATGATGCTTTAAAGGGCAAAACACGTCAGGAACGGCGAGACTGTTTACCACTAATTATCATCACTAGTAACCGAGAGAAAGAATTGCCACAACCTTTTCTCCGGCGTTGTTTATTCTACTATCTTGAATTTCCTAATCAAGAAACGCTGAAACAAATTCTCCAGAGCCATTTTCGTAACCAGATTACGCCCATATTTGAAGTAGCGCTGAAAAAATTTTGGGATCTGCGGCATGAGTTAAAGAGTTGGCGAAAAATACCCGGAACCAGTGAATTTTTGGATTGGGTAGCAATTTTAGAGCAAAAGCAGCAGGCTAACCAACTAAATGCCGAAAAATTGGCAAGTACCGATGTAGTATATTTACCTCATTTAGAGACGCTGGTGAAAACTCAAAGCGATCGCAACGCCCTTAATAGCAGGAGAAAAAATCTGGACAAGGAGAATGGCTAAACTAGATTTCTTACTGCTTCAAGTTTTTGAACGGTTACGCAAGCAGGGCGTACCGCTGGGAGTATCAGATTATCTTACAGCGATCGAGGCAATTCAAAGCGGAGTAGGGCTAGAAGATCCTGACAGTTTCAAAGGATTATTTCGCTTACTTTGGGCAAAGTCACGCGAAGATCAAGGACTGTTCGATTTGGCTTTTGCAGAGTTAGTAGAACCCGAACTGCAAAATACTACTGTACATGATGACTTAAATATTCTTACTCCCACTATTACACCTGGTGAAGAGTTTTTTGAAAGCTTACCAGAACGTTTTATTTCTCAATTCCAAACTGCAAAAGATATTTCGCAACTAGGTAACAATCTGCCAGAATCTGAGCTAGTTATGAAATCACCACAGCAGTGGAAGAAACTACCTACAAAGCTTGTAAAAAAGTCATTTGTATTGGAAATTGAGCCAACAAAAAAAACGCATTATTATCAATTAACAACTCGGTTGCCCATCAGTCGGCGAGAGATGGCAGGAGTCTGGCGATATCTACGCCGTCCTCAACGAGTAGGTGTCCTTGAAGAGTTAGATGTGGAAGCTACAATTAGCAATCTTTGTAGTTCTGGCTTATTGCTACAACCCGTGTTGAAGCCCCGCCGTCGCAATCAAGCTCAATTAGTGGTACTAGTAGATCGGCAAGGTTCAATGGCTCCCTTTGCTTCTTTAATTGAAGCGACAATTGAAAGTATCTTACGAGGCGGTTTACTTGGCAAAACTAAACTTTACTATTTTCACGATCGCCCAGAAAATCTGCTTTATCAACGCCCTAACTTGACTAATGCTCTACCTTTAGAAACAATATTAAATGAGGAAGCTAAAGGCAACAGTGTATTGATTATTGGTGATGCAGGCGCAGCCCGTGGTTATTACGATCTCCAGCGAGTAACAGAAACCAAATTATTTCTCCAAACCCTTAGTACCTACACTTACCTCTATGCTTGGCTCAATCCTATGCCGAAATCTCGTTGGGTAGCAACAACAGCAGAAGATATTGCCTGTATGATACCGATGTTTCCTTTAGACCGAGAAGGTTTAGATGATGCGGTAAACATTTTACGAGGGCATCCATTTCCTCCGGGAGTTGGTATCGATGAGCAAAATTCTTGAAGAGATTATTAAAGCTCCCAGTACGGTTAGAGAACAATGGCTTTCTCCCGATTTAGCAGTACGGGAAATATTGGCATTTGAACGAAGCTTTGGTTCCAAGCATTTGATGCTTGCTTGCCATGCTGCATTGCCATTGATTTTAACACCAGAACTCTTGAATTTAATCCACATCAATTTTCTGGATGATAAACAAATTCCTTGGTTTGCCGAAGTTGATTTTCTGCTCTCGTCTTTGTGTCGTCCGATTGATGATGGTGTCTATGAAGTCGAACCATCAATAAGAGAAGTATTGCTTTTAGAATTAGAAAAGAAGTTTGGTTTAGAACGCCCGTCTAGTTTAGCTAATTTTTTACAGTTCTACTTGGATGAAAAATCTGGTTTAAAGCAAAGTTTAGAAGTAACTCGTACTCAATTGTGGATTGCACAAGCTTATATTGACCCAAATAAAATAATTATTGAACTGACTAACTTATTAGAGTCAAGTCTATCTCAAAATAATGATATTTTTAGCCTTTCGCAGAAAATACAAGTTACTAGAATGCTAGAAATTTTAACAGATGCGCTTCAGCATACAAATCAGTGGAATAAATATCAATATTTGATCGGTAATAGCCGAGTTGTGGCAAAGATGCTTTATGGAGATGAGCAAGCTTTAAAACGAAAAATTAGGCAAGAACATGCAAAAGGAAACATAGATAATAGTACATTAAAGTTACTTTCATTTTCTATACTCAAAATATTAGGAATTAACCAAAAAGCTAATGAAGATGAAATAAATTATTTATTTGAAACAATTGAAACTAGATTTTTAGCAAATCCTCAAAATTGGAATTTAAATACATTATATAAAGACTTATCATCAGCTAAACAAATATTGAGTCGTGGCAAAGAAAAGGAATTAACACCATTTGAAAAGCAATGTTTACATGTGATGCTTTTCCTTGATAACGAACGTAATTATTATGGATATTTGTCACCGAAGGAAATTAAACAAATAGAGCAAATATTAAATAGTTCTAATCTCAGTCTATATCGATATATTGAACAAATTACAAAAAAATGGCGAGAAACACATTAAATAATTGGAGAGAAGCAACGGAGCTACTTAAGAAAGCTGGTTATCAAGAAAAAGGAGGCCATTTTAGTACCTTACGCTCTAAAATAACTGATGCTAATATACTCAAAAAGACTCTCCGAGACTTGGGGATTAGCGTCAAAACTGAGGCTGACGTTCGTGGCTACAATGGTCAAAGGGTTTGTTGTGACGTTGTTGCTGTTCTAGAAGGAAACTATGATATAGGTTGGGCACGTAATTCTGACGGCAGTTTTGATATGATTGCAGATTTAGCGGGTATTACCAACAAGCATAATCAGACTGAGCTAATTAACAGCATAAATCAGAGATATGCTGTTAATCAAACTTTGGCAAATATCAAAAATAGAGAAACAATAAAACCTAAATGTTCAAGATGTGGCTTTGTTCAAGTTGTTCAATCTGGATATCATAACTATAAGAAAACTTATAAGTGTCAAAGCTGCGGCAATGAATTTTTTAAGGCATAATTTTAACTTCAAACTAAATTGCTACTCAAAAGTATAAGCGGGATTTTCCAAAATTTGAGGCTACGATATCACATTAAAATCCGAAAGCTAAAAATCCACCATCAACGGTGATACATTGTCCAGTGATGAAAGATGCCACAGGCATACAAAGAAATGCCACTATACCTGCTACTTCTTCTGGTTGACCAACTCTTCCCATAGGTGTTTGAGACAGAACTAATTTCAAGAAATCTTGGTTATCAAGTACAGACTCAGTTAGAGGCGTGCGAATAGCCCAAGGTGCTACAGTATTGACTCTAATACTATCTGAAGCCCATTCAACGGATAGCGATCGCGTCAGTTGATTTATAGCCGCTTTAGTCATACCATAGGGAGCGCCTGTACGATTCGAGACTAAACCCGCTACAGAACTGATATTAACAATGCTGCCGTTTTTGCTATTTTGCAGCAAAGGATAAAACAGACGGCACATCTCAAAAATTGATGTCTGGTTTGTCTCGATGATGAATTGATACTCAGTTAGTGTATAGTCTACGAGTTTTTTACTAATATTTGTGCCAACATTGTTGACCAGAATATCTAATTTATCCCAGGTTTTGCTAACCTGCTCAAAGATGACTTGACGACCATCAGAGGTTGCAACATCTGCTGTTATCCCAGATGCAGGTAATCCAGACTGTTGCCAGATACTCACTTGTCGGTCAATATCTTCAGAACTCCGCGCTACTATTATGACTTCTGCACCGAGAGATAAAAACTCATTGGCAACAGCTAGTCCAATACCTTTGGTAGCACCTGTAATCAGCGCTTTCTTTCCTGTCAGTGTCCAGCGTTCGCTCATTTGAATTAGACTGATTTTTTCTTTTCAAGCTCCCAATAACCTAAGAGTTTATCTTGCAGGCGTCCAATGCGATCGCCTTTTGTCGTAATCTAGATGATTGCCATCCCTAAACCATTCACAGCATTTCAACCCACTGACAAACTCATGTTTTTTGGAAATTCATTAGAAAATCAACTACAACGGTGGAACGAAACTATTCGCAATCAACCCCAAAATCCTAATGCTTATATTCGTCGAGGCATGGTTAAGTTCCAGTTAGCGAAAATTGATGAATCTATTGAAGATTTTGATATGGCAGAGCAATTGGATGCCCGTGTCAAACCCTACCTGTGGCAACGGGGATTATCGTACTATTATGCAGAAAGATTTGCCGAGGGCGCTCAACAGTTTGAAATAGATTTAACTGTGAATGCTCAAGATGTAGAAGAAACAGTCTGGCGATATCTCTGCATAGCTCGTATTTCAGGTGTTGAAGAGGCACGTAATTCTTTACTAACTGTGAAAAATGACCCTCGGCGTGTCATGCAGCGTGTATATGATTTGTATGCAGGAAATTGTACGCCAGATGATGTTTTAAATGTTGGTATATCTGAAGGGATAAATGGAAATTTTTACAGTCATCTTTATTTGGGATTATATTATGAAGCTGAGAATAATCTTAATTTAGCTCAGGAATATATAGTTAAAGCTGCTGATAATTACAAAATTGATGATTATATGTGGTATTTGGCGCAGGTACATAAAAAACTGCGAGGATGGGGATAGTCTATGTACTAATATCGCAGCATTTTATCGTGTATATGCTTTCTGGCTATGGTCTTAGCAAGTCCAGCCCATTGTATTTTGCTAATTGCTGAAAAGCCTAATCTATCGAACCGCCAAGACGCCTTCTCTACGAGAGGCTTCCGCCAACGCGTTCGCGTAGCGTCTCGTAGAGAAGAACGCCTTCGCGCAGCGTCTCGTAGAGAAGAGTATCTAACAAGAAAGCACTCATTCCATGTATTCCTGGAAGACTTCAAGAGGTTCATCAAAGTCATGAGGCAAAGGTAAAACAAAAGTTCCTTGTAAAATTCCAGAACGACGCTTTTGTTGTGCTGAACTTTCCTGAGAAACACTCTTTGAATAATTCTCAACTAAATATTTAGCATAATGTAATAGTTCTTGTTTAAGTGAATCTGGCATTTGCTCTATTGTTTGTAAAATTTCTGCATCAATAGCCATGATTTCTCCTGAGAGGTTATTCTGCTGGTAATTGTCTGGTAAGTGATGGCAGAGATTTTATCTCACATGAACCTTTACAGCTTTAAGCAATCGATGAATGATTCACCTTATTTAAGGTAGCAAAAAAAGAGCGTTATCTTAATTGATATCCTGAATAAGTACTAACGCCCCAGCATTTTATCTGGCAAATGTTTAATGCGATCGCTCCTTAGATTTTCACTAATAATTCCCGAATTACGATCGCACAATCACCAAAAGCTAAAGGTGAAATCGTCACATCCTCTGCAAAAATACTCTCACTGCGATAGCCGTCTGGACTCGGAAGACGATACATATACAACTTGCGTCCATTGATATCTAAAATCCAGTACTCAATAATACCTGATTTAGAATATGCCATCGCTTTGATTTCGCGATCGTATTTAAGACTAGAATCAGCTATTTCAATAACTAAAAACACTTCCGAAGCATTGGGATGATGGTCTTCATAATCCAATGGATTCGGCTTCACCACTGAAATATCTGGTTCTGGTTCCGAGTAATCATCAAGTTGCACTGGTGACTGAATTCTTAATAAAACTTTGTCACCCAAGCGTTGACGTAATAGCCTTTCTGTGCGGATAATTGCAGATTCGTGAGCAGTACTTCGACTCCGCTCAGTAACCATTCCTTTGGCGGACATTTTGATAATTTGTCCCGCTATTAATTCTAAGCGTTCTTCAGGATGAAAAATTCCTGTTTCCGCCATTTTATGATATTCTTTAACGCTAATTAAGCGAAGATTGGCGATCGTAAGTTCAGGTTAACGCCCCAGCATTTTATCCCGCAAATGTTTAATGCGATCGCGCAGTTTTGCAGCTTCTTCAAATTCGAGTTTTTTCGCCGCTTCTTTCATCTGTGTTTCTAACAAAGTAATCAATTCTGGAATCTGTTCTAAAGGTAGTTCATCGATATGTTCGTCTACGACTTTTAAGTCAGTTGCATTCAACCGTCGAGATATATCTAAAAATGACAAAATCGCATTACTCGATTTTTTCACAATCGGTTGTGGTGTAATTCCATGCAGTTTGTTATATGCTGTCTGAATCCCGCGCCGCCTGTCTGTTTCGTCAATGGCTTTAATCATGCTATCGGTGAGATTATCAGCATATAAAATTGCTTGTCCTTTGACGTGACGCGCAGCTCTACCAATAGTTTGAATTAGAGAACGTTCGGCTCGCAAGAAACCTTCTTTGTCTGCGTCCATAATTACTACTAAGGAAACTTCTGGTAAATCCAAACCTTCCCGCAGCAAGTTTACTCCCACCAAGACATCGAAGTTACCTTCGCGTAAGTTCTGCAAAATTTCAATTCGTTCAATTGAATTAATCTCAGAATGTAGATACCGCACTCGAATACTGTGGTCTTCCAAGTATTCTGTTAAATCTTCCGCCATACGCTTAGTTAATGTGGTAACTAAAACTCGTTCGTGGCGGTCTACTCTGTCTTTAATTTCTCCTAATAAATCATCAATTTGTCCTTCCGTCGGACGCACAGAAATTTCTGGATCGATTACTCCAGTTGGTCGAATTACTTGTTCTACGATATGACCTTCAGAAACTTCTAATTCCCAATTTCCGGGAGTTGCTGAAACGAAAATACATTGGTTGACTTTTTGCCAGAATTCTTCTGCTTTCAAAGGACGATTATCAGCAGCACTAGGAAGCCGAAATCCATGTTCGATTAAAACTTTTTTTCTTGCTTGGTCGCCGTTATACATACCCCGAATTTGAGGTACAGTAACGTGAGATTCATCGATAACTAATAGCCAATCTTTGGGAAAATAATCAATTAAACATTCTGGTGGTTCTCCAGCTTGTCTTCCTGCTAAGTGACGGGAATAGTTCTCGACGCCATTACAATAACCAACTTCCCGCAGCATTTCTAAGTCGTAACGCGTGCGCTGGTCTATACGTTGCGCTTCTAATAATTTCCCAGCTTCTTCTAAGTAAGCTTTTTGTTCTTTTAATTCTGCGGCGATGTCTTGACAAGCTATTTCTAAGCGTTCTTCTGGAGTGACAAAGTGACGCGCAGGATAAACATTTACGGCTTCTAAGCTTTTAATAATTTCCCCGGTTACTGGGTCAATATAACGAATCGCATCTATTTCATCGCCAAAAAATTCGACGCGAATTATTCGGTCTTCGTAAGCCGGGCCAATTTCTAAAACATCACCCCGGACGCGAAATTTTCCCCGACCCATTTCTATGTCGTTACGGCTGTATTGCACATTTGTCAAATCCCGTAAAATTTGACGTTGATTTACTTCCATACCTATCTGGAGAGGGATGGCAGCTTTGAGATATTCTGATGGGATTCCTAAACCGTAGATGCAACTGATGGAAGCAACGACGATGACATCACGGCGTTCAAAAAGCGATCGCGTCGCTGAATGCCGCAACATATCTATTTCATCATTAATTGCCGCTGTTTTTTCAATATAAGTATCGGTGACGGGAATATATGCTTCCGGCTGATAATAATCGTAGTAGCTGACGAAATACTCGACTGCGTTGTTGGGAAAGAATTCTCGTAGTTCGTTACAAAGTTGTGCAGCTAAGGTTTTGTTGTGCGCCAAGACTAAAGTAGGCTTGCCAATTTTTTCAATTACTGCTGCTACTGAAAATGTCTTGCCTGTTCCCGTGGCACCTAGTAAAGTTTGGTAATGATTGCCAGCTTTGATACTAGCACTGAGTTGGGCGATCGCTTGCGGTTGATCGCCTGTCGGACTAAAGGGAGCTTGAAGACAAAATTCTGTCATACAGTTTTGCTGAAAATACCCTGCCTGATTGTGACGATTTCACGCCCTATATATTGTAGCTCGCTAATTAAGCGACAAAATAGCAATAATCCTTTACAAAGTTTTACTATTCCGATTTACTTATGTGTAAGTTTTAAAGATTTTTATATCTATGTGAGGATTTTTAAGGTTAAACTTTGATACATAGGAAAAAATCATCTTTCCTTAATTATTGTAAAATTCAATTAATAAACCAGAGGTGTTTAGTTATGGCTATTAGCAGTGGTGCTAAAGCGATTAATCCTCGGCAGAAGTACGCAAAACTGAAAGGGGAAACTACAGTGGAAGTTGAAAATCACCAAGGCGAGAACGTGAATAAAGATCGAGTCGAGCAAGCTAGCGAACAGTCAGCACCAGAAACTCGTGGAACACTGACCATTGCTGGAGTTCGTCCCATAGGTAGCAGCGACTTGCAAGTTGCAGAACAACTTTCAATTTCTGGAGTGCGTCCTGTTAGTACCAGTAGCTTGGAAGTTGTAGAAACCTATAATGCAATGGGTATTCGTCCAATTGGTGCTAATACATTCAAAGTAGTTGAAAGTATTAATCTCTCTGGTGTTCGTCCAGTTAGCTCAAGTTCATTAGTAGTAGCCGAAAGCTATTCAGTATTTGGTAACCGTCCAGTAGCATCAAATGATATAGACGATTCTGCAAACCTCATGGGTTTTCTAGATTAGACAAAAAGAATATCCCCATAACTTTATTAACCCAGTTCCGTAAGGAAACTGGGTTTTTTAGTTTCAACAGGCCAAATAAGGAGAAGGCAGGAGGTTTACGCTGAGCGTAGCCGAAGTGCAGAAGGGAAAAGCCAGCGTCGTTCGCGGTTTTAAACTTTTGTATTTTACATTTAATTATGTCTACCTACTTATATAGATAGGAATCCGGTTTTATTTCTGAACTTATCTATGTGGGTAGGCAAGAAGTAAGAGGGTTATAGAAGATTGAAGGTTACAGAATTTTATTCAAAAATCAAATAGCAGTCTTATATAACGCTTGTGCTGTGCCAAGCGCATCAGATAAATAATTTAAAAAATCAAAGCGGATTCCTATATTTGTATTTCTTCTATGTCTTTTAGCATAGGTAACTAAGCTTTAATTCTTTTAATTTAAGTTTAAACAATAGCTACGATGCTTATTCTAATTACTTTTCTGAATTCTGAATTCTAAATTCATAAATCTAAATTATTTAATATACCTTGTGGTGGAAGGCTCTATCGAAAACCTTAAGTTAGGGTGTAAGGGTAATAACAAAGGATTTCAAAGTTACTTTATTGCTTTGAAATAAACTTAGATAAAATAAACAGGAGTATCAAAATGAGCTTAGAAGATCGGGCTAAAGCTGCTGCTAAGAACATTGAAGGAAAAGCCCAAGAAGTAGCAGGAAATGTTACTGGCGATCCAGAAGATAAAACTGAAGGTAAAGCAAAACAAGCAGAAAGCGAAGTGCGTCACGGCATTGAAGACGTAAAAGAAAATATCAAGCGGAAAATTGACTAGATTTCATATTTTTTGCCAAAAATATCAAAGTTATCAAGGTGTATCCAATTTTTGCAAACCAGATATGAAATGTCTAGGAGCTAGCTAAGCTAAACTCATTTTACAGTTCCTAAATAAAGGATAAATAAGGGTCTTAGCTTAGCTGACAGAAATTATGTAGAGACGTAATTCATCGCGTCTCTACACTCTTTAAATCAGCTTTTTTAAATAGAGACTTGTCTGTAAATCTTGAAAGTTTTACAAATTTCATTAGCTGGAATTTACTAGCTATTTACTTTGTTCTTCAAAGTGTTTTGTTAGGAGGAAAAGATGAGCCTACTTCAACAAAGTCGCAAAATATTCGCGGCTTTAGTTTTAACTGTAGTTTTGATGATAACTACTGCTTGTGCTGGTGGTACAGTGGCACAACTTGACCGTACAACAACCGCGCCAGCCGCTAGTCGAGATGTAGCTTATGCACAGTTAGAGCGTGGCAATACTCCAGGAGGGCAAACTTTTGGTAACTGGGTTGTGCAAACATCCCAAGGATTAATTAAAGATGCCTATGTTCGTGATAACAACAAATTAGGCATTGTGATTTCTCCTCAAGTGCGCCCTAATGAAGTTCGACCATTAGCAAAATCTTTAGTCCAAGGTTTTCGTAAGAATTTCCCAAATCAAGATTTGAAAGTTTTGGTTTATAGCCCTGACAAGCAATTAATTTTGACTACTGAATATGACGTTCAGACTAACCAAGTCAAGTATACCTAATTGCTGATGCCATCGAGAAAATAGGCAGTGGGGAGATGGGTAAATCGAACCATAAAAAAGGAGATTAAAAAAATGACAAGTAATCAAGAATATAGACGCCAAATCATGAAAGATTTGGCTGAAGGAAATGTAGAATCTCTGGATGAACCTACAGTCAATTCAACAACCGAATATCAAAATTTTGATGATTTTGCCCAACGGACAACACCAGATCAGCGTAAGCATTTGTTTGGTAGATCTTTGCATCCAGATAAAATTCCTACTAGCCAAATGGAGCCGGAATTACAACAGGCGATCGCTCAAATTAAACCCAACGAACGCGATGATGTAGCAAGGGGCTTTTTCAAACACTTAAAAGAAAGAGGACTAGATGAACGACATCTAGAACAACAGTTGGGTCTTTCTACACATCACGCCAGCCGCATGAGTGCTGATGATGTTAGCAAACTCGCGTCCTTTGTTTATCACAACCATCCAGATATTTTCCGCGAAGTATTAGCAGATCAACCAGCTTTGATTAAATTTCTCAGTAATCCTGTAGTGGCAGGTATTCTTGGAATTGCAGCTGCTAAATGGCTAGGTAGTCGTAAATAAGCTGTGTCTGGGTTCTTAATTTGTTGTGTTGCGTAACAAAGTATGGTGGGCTATGCCCACCTTTCTTTTTGCCTATTATTAAGAGATTTATGTATAAAACAATACATTTAATATAACGAGATTTATTTTTAACTAAATAGAACTCATATAAATCTTACATCTGTATTTATCTATTGAAATACCTTAAAATGCTGACTATTCATAACTTATAGAACTATTTTTAAAGGTTTAGATAAAAAGTATACTTTGAAATTTCTGTAAATTCAGATAAAAATGAGTTGCAAATATTTAGTTTTTCCGCGAAATTAAGCTTATATCTACCGAGAAAACACGTAATTATTTTCAGCATATCAATACCCAAGAGAGATTGAAGACTTCAGTCATCTCGATCGCTATTTTCAGATGTGACAGTGTGAGCGATCGCCTTAGATGCTTCGATCGGCGATCGCTTTGAGGTACTGCGAACTTTGGATTTACCGTAAATCCATCATCAACTTTTATCGGTTTACAGGAATTATTTCAATGATTAAATTGACAGCAAAACAAAATTTACTTAACGTTTGTAGCGTAGCATTATTTACTGCTGTCGCAGCCGGAACAATTAGCACAGGACAGGCGCAGGCGCTTGTTGTGACTTTTGACGATCTTCCTGCGACTAGTGAATTTGATGGCAATCCAATTCCAAACGGCTATGGCGGATTGAATTGGGATAACTTTTTTTATCTAACTACTCCAACTTTTGAGATTAACCCATCTGGTTATCAATTTGGAACAGTTTCATCACCAAATGTTGCCTACAATGGATTTGGAGAACCCGCCACAGTAAGTAATGTAAGTTTAGCAGGTAGTACATTTAACTTCAATAGTACTTATCTGACAGCAGCTTTCAATAATGGCTTAAATATTCTGGTAGAGGGCTTCTTAGGTGGAATAACTAAATATTCAACAACAGTAAGCGTAGATACTACATCTCCGACACTGTTTAATTTTGACTTTCTTGGCATTGACAGTTTAAGATTTACATCCTTTGGTGGCATCGATGTAGGATATGGTGGCTTTGGCACACAATTTGTCTTAGATAACTTCACCTATGATTTTGAGACTGTTCCCGAACCTACAACTATCTTAGGTTTATTGACAGTCGCCAGTTTTGGTGTGGCTTTGAACCGCAAACAAAAGCAGCAACAAAAAGCTACTAGCAAAGTTTAGACAACAAACTCATCCAATAGATAGTTGCATTCGACTAAAAAGAGTCTTTTAAGTGTGGAGTTATGAGTTTTTAACTCCACATTTCTCATTATGTTTTATATATTTTTTTGTCAAAGATGGTGTAATATTGCCTGAAAAATTAATTTAATTTCTGTTGCGGCCGCAATACCTACTCTTTTAGTAGCGATTTCTACGACGGCCTGTACAGTGACGAAACTTTACCCAATCCGAAAATTATTCAAAATATGATAGATTCCGTAGTAATATACCACAGGCATTAACTATCTTCAGTTACATCTGATTGTTAGCGCTATAAAACTTACAATCGATGAGAATATACAGTGAGCCTAACTCTTTACTTTCTCCGTCACGGACAGACAGAATGTAGTCGTAATAATTCCTTTTGTGGTTCTCTAAACTCAGAACTGACCCCAGAAGGCTTAGAAATGGCAAAAGCTTTTGCCGCTGCATACAGTTCTACACCTTGGACAGCAATCTTTTGTAGTCCAATGCAGCGAACTTTAGACACAGCAAAACCTTTATATCAAGCCATCGGAATCGAACCACAACTTAGAGATGGTTTGAAGGAAATTAATTACGGTGAGTGGGAAGGAAAAACCCCAGAAGTAATTAGCCGTGAATATCACGATGATTATATTCGTTGGTCAGCAGATCCGGCTTGGAATGCGCCAAACGGCGGAGAAATGGCAGTTACAATTGCTTCTCGCGCCATGCAAGTAATTGAAGAAATCAAGCAAAATTACAGTAGTGGCAATGTTTTAGTAGTTTCCCACAAAGCAACTATCAGAATTATTTTGTGTAATTTATTAGGAATTGATGTCGGACGCTTCCGCTTTCGTTTGGGATGTCCTGTGGGGTCGGTCAGCGTAGTAGAATTTAGCTCACACGGCCCGTTGTTAAAATATTTGGCAGACCGTACTCATTTAGATGAACGTTTGCGAAATTTGCCAGGAACGTAAAGAGGATGCGGGGATGGGGAGAATGGGAGAGAAGTTATTTATTATCGTTTTGTTGGTTGTGAGTATCTGGTTGGGTGTATTTGCAGAAAACTTTGATGCCGATTTTTAGAATACATAACACACCGAGAAACATGGTGCGTTAAGCGTTGCTATAACGCACCCTACAATTTGAGGTTTACTTTATAAATCACCTCTGAGAGGTTATGAAAGCGATCGCTTTTGTGGCAAATGGTTATGCGATCGCATAAAATGAATCTTGATTAAATTACCAGATATTAAAAACACAACATGTTTGCCAGAATCCGCCATTTTTTAAATCAATTTTTTAATAAATCAAGAAAAATCAACAACGAACCACTAAATAAAGTGAGTTTGATTGTGATTATTTTCATTGATATTTTTATCTTAATTAATGTTTTTACAGGACTGGATGATATTAGTAAATGGCACATCAGTCCGACTCAGGCTTATCCGTGTTATTCTGATTGGCAAAATTACCGGGAAAAAGATACTAAAGATAAAGATTATGAAATTATCAAGCGTTCATTTCCCTATAGCGCAAACAATAAATATAGTTTTCAGCAAAACTATCTACAAGCCCAAATAGGACATCTCGGAAAAGTTGAACCAACATGCTTAAAGTATGGCGAGTATCAAGACAAAATTAACAACCCGCAAAATCAACAAATCATCAAAACTATCGATCAAAAACAAGCCAAAATTAGTACGTTAGAACAAACCAATCGCGATATTCGCGCTAAATATGATTCTACTCTCTTAGAAAAAATTGCAGGTCAGCCCCGCGAACAATCAATTAATCAAGTCAGTGCTGAAAAAGCAAAACAGGAGTTAGATAACAATAACCGCCAAATTTCTACACTAAAACAGGAAAATTCTAATCTTCAAAATCAACTATTAGCCAAACCAGAAAGTACTAGTTTTCTTACCTTTCTTAAAGATGGAAACCAATTTACACAAGTTGATAAAGGCTATCAAAAAGCATCGTTTTGGTATCCAAGTATTCAGCTTGGTTTTCAGTCCCTATTTCTTCTACCGCTAATTTTCATTGCCTTATCAGTTCATAGATTTGCCGAAGGCAGAGGATATGGGCTAATTTCACTAATTAGCTGGCATTTGTTAGTTATATTTTTTATACCCCTGTTAGTTAAAGTATTTGAATTTTTACAAATTGGGGCAATATTCCAATTTATATTTGATATTATTAGCCAAATTTTTGGCGGATTGCTTTTCTTAATTAATTATGTCTATATCTTGCTGATTCCACTTATTGGTTTTGGAGTTATCAAGTTTTTCCAAAAATTTGTCTTTAATGCTAAAGTCCAAGCAGCTAACAGAGTTCAAAAATCACTCTGTGTCAACTGTGCCAAAAAAATTCGGCGTAGCGATTCCTACTGTCCCCACTGCGGCTATTATCAATATTTAGAATGCGAAAACTGCCATCATCTGACTTATCAACATCTGCCGTACTGTAAACATTGTGGAACTTTTCAAAATTCTAGTAAAAGTATTAACTAGTGATAGATGGCATTTGATACTTGATGGAAATAAATTAAGTAGAAGGTAGGAGGTTTACGCTGAATCTCGACTTCGCTCGATTTCCGCGTAGCCGAAGTGCAGAAGAGAAAAACCTCTCTTTATATATAAGGGTTTTCAACTTTTGTATTTTACATTTAATTCTGTCTACCTACTTAGTAACAAGGAACCAGTGCAAGTTTGGGGCCTCCCTAAATGAAGCAGCCGGCGTTCAGGAGTCAAAGTTCAGAATATGCAAAGTGTCAAAAAACCAAATCAAGAAAGCCGATCGCTTTTTTCTTTTCTAAAAAATTTATTGATTGCCCGTTGGCGATCGCTCTTACTCCTCTTGATAGGAGTATATTTACCTTTGCAGGTATTTGAAATCTTGGCAGTTAAGGTATGGGAAAATGGAGATGGCTTTCCGTGGGATGTGCCTACTTTATTGGCAGTTCACTCTACACAAAACCCACAATTGGATGTTTTAGCAGTAATGCTGGCTAGAATTGGATCGCCTTGGACTGGAACTGTAATCGCAGCCGCCATCGCACTAATCTTACTACTTCAAAAACGGTGGCGATCGCTAGCTTACGTACTCACAATTTCAACGGGAAGTGTCATCATCAGTCGCACGGGTAAGGAATTAATGCATCGAGTTCGTCCTCATTTGTGGGATTCCATTGCGCCTGAATTGAGTTTTGCATTTCCCAGCGGACACGCCATAACAAGTATAACTCTAGTTGCTATTTTCCTAATCTTAGGTTGGGCTACCCCCTGGCGTCGGTTAATTTTCATCTTCGGTAGCTTATATGTAATAGCTATTGCATGGTGTCGTCTCTATTTGGGAGTTCATTTTCCTAGCGACATTCTTGCCGGTTGGATGCTTGCATCAGCTTGGGCAATTGGTGTAAGTCTAATTATCAAACCGTATTTAACTACAGCCAAATCTGTAGATGAAAAACCCGCTAAGGAGGAAACTACTTTACTACCCGAAGAAAAAAAATTGGTAAGCTAATATGCGTCCAACAATGCTAATGGACATCTCCGAAAAAGAATGTAGAGACGTAGCATTGCTACGTCTCTACAAGCTTCTGGTTAACGCATATTTAATTTCTGGAGATGTCTAATGATGAAAGCCAAAATTCAAAAAAGATAGTTTTCACAACTTAAACCAACAATCTTTGTTGGTTAAAAAAGCAAGGCAAGTCAGATTCGACTTGCCACGCCAACTAAAGTAGCTTTAGTAAAGCAGTACTTTATATACCAAAATTTTAAGCTTTGTTAGTAGGTGCATTAGTCACTCGTGCATCTACAATATTTTGCGATACATTCGGGATAAACCAATTCACTTCACCAGCTTTCAAAATTTTAGTACCAGCTTGATTGAATTCGATCGCTCCAGTATCTGGATTTGCCTTCAAAACTAAGTTAGTTCCATTGGGAACCTTAATTGCAACACCACCCGGCAATTCTTCCTGTTGTCCGCTTACACCTGAAGCGATCGCTGTAACATCATTTGGTAGATAAACTCCCTTACAATTCCATCTATCTTGAGTTGTCTCACCATTACCTAAAAAATACAGTGCAGCGCCTTCAGAGTATTCATCATCATCAACACCTGGTTCGGGGCCGTAGATAGCTAGAGTTTTTCCTGTTTGATTGCTGCATTGACCCCAGTCAATTCCTGATTCAAAGGCATATTTTTGCAACTCTAACTCATTAATTTTTTGGTCGATTTGCTCTGATGTTGCACCCTCTAATTTAGTTTGTGTTTCTTTGAGAGTTTGCAAACCATTTAACTCTTCAGTCAAATTTATATAATCGGGATTTTCCGAATATTTCGGGCGATCGGCTAACGAAGGTTCTGCAAATACTAGATTTACAAGTAATAAGACTGCCATCAAAAAATATTTAAAGATTTTCATGTTTTTGTTCCAAGTTTTAAAAATTGCAGTTGATGACATTTTAAACACAATTGTCAACACTCTAACTAATCTTAAATCTTAAATCTTTCTCAAAAATCACCCCTAAGTCATCGGTTTTTTGTGGGATTAAAAGTATTAATTTCAGTTTTCTATATCATCTAAACTGCTTTTTGCAAACACTAACTTTTAAGTTAATTTAATACATTCAATTTTTAAGTACTAATATGAGGCTATGTTATCTTTATCTCTCTATGCAATGATTTTATTGTCTATAATAATTTCAGAATAAGAATCTATAGTAGATATATAAGTATAATTTCTGACTTATATTAAGCAATCTTTATCATATTCATTAGAAAAAATTAATTTTAAATATTATACAAATAAAACTTGAGTCCAGATTCTTTCTAATACTTGATTGTAGAAAATACATCAGCTAGTATTAAATCTATCTAGAGAAATACAACTAAAGACATAGGCATGTAAGTGGGAAATATATCTATATCCATAATTAAAAATCCGCGGCTGGTGGAAGGAAAATTTTACTCAGGGACTTCCAATTAAAAAAATACCCAATTTTGTAGGGTGCGTTACGCTGTCGCTAACGCACCGCCAGGTATTTTGAGTGCGTTACTACGTATATTTTATTTTTTGGAAATCCCTCAAAAACTCAACTTTAATTTCCTGTAATTCTATCGACGTGTGTGCCTTTTAATGAGATTAAAACTTGCTCAATGAAAACGGAAAAAGCATCGCATCAGAGTATTCATGTTTTAAAACCAGATTGTCTTTCTTTCTCAGAAGTATTAGCGCAACCTTTTGATTCGTTACGGTAACGATTTTATGCCTTTTGTATTAATGGTATTAGGCGCTTTTATCATTATAGATAGTGGTAGTTAATCATTAATCTTAGTTATTAGTCAACACTCAGGAGTGACAAACTTACCATTTAAGTTTTATAGAATACAAAAAAATATTTGGCATCCTGTTATACATTGAAAAAAAGAGGTATTAAATTTGTCAATTTTAGAATTTTCTTTATTAGTTTGGCTCGGTTCATTTAGTGCTGGCTTTTTAGGTGCGTTAACTGGGTTAGGGGGTGGAGTAGTAATTGTCCCTTTATTAACTTCAGTATTTGGCGTCGATCTCCGATATGCGGTTGGTGCTTCTCTAGTATCTGTAATCGCTACTTCATTGGGTGCAGCATCTACTTATATTAAAAAAGGCTATACCAATTTGCGATTGGGGATGTTTTTAGAAGTAGGGACAACTATAGGTGCGATCGTTGGTGCGATAATTGCTACTTTTGTATCTGTGAAAGCACTAGCTATTGTATTAGCGATCGCCCTGATTTATTCAGCATACCTTTCACAACGACCGAGAATAGAAAACACTGAAGACGAACCAGCAGATCCTCTAGCAAATTATTTAAAACTAAATAACAGTTATCCAACTCCTGATGGACTGATGTCTTATCAAGTTCATTCAGTACCAATGGGATTTAGCATGATGATTTTAGCTGGCGTGCTTTCTGGATTGCTGGGTATTGGTTCCGGCGGATTTAAGGTTTTAGCGATGGATCAAGCCATGCGTCTACCCTTCAAAGTTTCTACCACCACTAGCAATTTTATGATTGGCGTGACAGCAGCAGCTTCAGCCGGAGTTTATCTTGCACGAGGTTACATCGATCCGGGACTATCTATGCCGGTAATGTTGGGAGTATTACCCGGTGCTTTTTTGGGCGCACGAGTCCTTGCAGGGACTCAAACACAAATTTTAAGAACTATTTTCAGCATTGTGCTGGTGGTAATGGCTTTAAAGATGGTTTACAACAATTTAATCGGGGGGTAATAAAATGTATAAATTGAATGCTGGTTTTCGCTGGGCATCATGGCCGCAGCCAGAGAGTAAAGTAATTGCACTAACCTTACCGCCAGAAAATTCACACTCTGATATTCAAAACTTAGAAGAACAACAAGTTGCCACAGTGGCACAATTGCCGAATACCTCTGAACTTGATGCTAACAGTAATTTAACGAAAACATTAAGCGAGCAACAATTAGAATATTTGCTCAGTAATCTACTTAAATATGGTGTTTTAATAGCTAGTGCTGTGGTTTTATTGGGAGGTATCCTTTACTTAATTCATCACGGTGCCGAACCTGCAAGATATCAGTTTTTTCGAGGAGAACCATTACAATTTCGCTCGCCAGTAGGTGTAGTGCAGGCGGTTTTGTCAGGTAGCGATGCCTACGGCGGGCTACGCCAACGCGGTATTATCCAACTAGGATTATTACTACTAATTGCTACTCCAATTTTACGGGTAGTAATTTCTCTATTGGCTTTTCTAATCAAGCGAGAATTTATTTATGTAATTGTTACCCTATTAGTCCTAGCTAGTTTGACTTACAGCCTTCTCGGAGCCTATTATTAATTATACTTGCGATAGTTCAAGGCTAAATTAGGAACTGGCAAATCAAAAAATATCCAATTAACTATTTGTGGGGTGGTCTTTCTAAGCCACCCCACAAGTATAGCAAGCCTATTTGAGTTGTGAAATTAGTCGTGGAGGCAGGCAATAGGCAACAGATTTTTTCACGAATGATTTAGGATTGCTATAGTACTAGCTTATTTCTTGGAGTTTTATTAACACCTTTACCCTTAATCCCAAATTAAAATCCTTCCTAATCATTATGAACCTTGCAAAAGTTCATTAATTGAGGTTAGGCTTTGTTGAATTAGCTCTAGTAAATAAGTTCTTACTGAATCAAGATTTGCCAGTGAAAAATTTAATAATCCTACAGCATACAAGAGACTTGAAATCCCTATAATTAAAGCTAAAAATCTTCCAAAGCAACCTGGATTAATTTCAATAAAACCTAATTTAGATTGCCCGATGACAGCAATTGTTATAAACACAATTCCTGCTATGACAAATGTGTTATTTGCAGTTAAATCTGTCATTTTCCTATTCAGATAGTTCAGTAGTTTTATTGTAGCTATTATTATTTGAGATTTTTGGAACTGCTATATACATCCAGCAGATAGAGAGACAAGGTGAATAACTAATAACCAATGACTAACGAGGATGGCAATTGATAGAGCTTTTAGTGCCAACAACCCAAAATAGTATCACTTGTGTACTAGACTTTGGTCTAGTTTTTAGTTTAAACTACACTAAGTAGGTAGGAATAGTGGGTTTTTATGCAAAGCGTCCCAAAAGTGAGTCAAGAGTTGAGCCTCGAAAACCAGACAATGACTGAGCAGTTAGAGCCAGCTATTTCAAAGGAGTTCAAAAAAGATATTTTCAAAAAGCTCAGAGGTGGATTTTTTCTAGTACTGGGATATTTATTGTCACCGCTATGTTGGTGGAATGACTTACTTTTTAATCTGCCAATAGCTTATGCTTTTGGCTATGGATGTAGTTTACTTTCCCCAAAATTACTTTTACCCTGTTCCATTATAGGGTATTGGCTCTCCAATATTGTGGGAATTCTGTTGATGCAATTTGGTTCTAAGGACATGTTTCAAAAAGAACCCAAAGAGCATAACCTCAAAAAAGAGTTATTTACGGGTCTCATTTCTTCAACAGTTTATACCTTGTTGATTTTGGTATTGATTCAATTGAAGATTCTCGATTCTCCCGTTTTATTCTCCAACGGTTAAATCAGTTTCTCCCTTAGCTTCTCATTTTAAGAGAAGGAAGCAGAAAAACTTTTGTTAGTGTACTGGGGAGTTTAAAGCCTCTTTCCTACGTGGAGAGAGGTTTCAAGTATATATCTTGACTTTTCAACTGTTATGTAAACATATAGGATTTACGAAGGTATTATATTTTTTCCTAGAGAAAAGGAGCTAAAAATGACGGGCGATCCTTCTATAGATCGCGAGGCATTTAAGCAGTTTGAGCGTGACGGGTTTTCCAGGGTGGCTCAAGGATACGATGGAGCGATCGCTCAGGTAACATCTCAAGTCAATGAAGCCATATTGGATGCCGTAGAAACCAGAGCTGGTACACGATTGCTAGATGTCGCCTGTGGTACGGGGTGGCTGAGTGCGGCGGCGTTGAAGCGACAGGCTATAGTTATTGGATTAGACTACGCTGAGAATATGGTAGCGATCGGGCGATCGCGATTTCCCCAAGTCGAATTTCGAGTCGGAGATGCCGAAAACCTTCCCTTTGAGCCTAATGAATTTGATGCGGTGGTATGTAACTTGGGCATCTTGCATTTTCCCGAACCCGAAAAAGCGATCGCCCAGTCCTTGCGAGTCCTCAAATCAGGAGGGCACTATGCCTTCACTTGTTGGACACCACCAGCACGCAATCCTTTCATGGCCTTGATTCTGGGAGCAGTGCAGACTTATGGCATCATCAATGTGGATTTACCTCCGGGGCCGCCACTGTTTCGTTTCGGCGAACCTGAAGAATGCAAAAATATCTTAACCGCCAGTGGATTTGTGTCGGTGTCTCTGAGGGAATTACCAATAACATGGACTTTCTCTAGACCACAGGATATAGTGCCAACGATTATTGCAAGTTCCGCACGTCTTGGGCCGATGCTGGCAATGCAAACCCAAGAACAACGCCATGATATTGAGAACGCGATTATCGAGGGAGCTAAGAAGTATGCCATAAATGGTGTTATTCAAATTCCCGCTTCTGTGGTTTTGGCTGTAGGTTGCAAACCATGAGCTAGGTTTAGCTTATATCTGGGTGGGCGATGCAAATGGCGTACAAATCCAAATTCTGGCTACTTGGATTTTTTATGCCGTTCTTAGCCAATTGTGTATCGATGTAGCGTAGACGCGTACCCTTCTGGATCTTGCTACGCGAAGCGTCTTTGACAGGAGACAATACTGCTGCTTCAGTGGATTTTTAACTCGGAATTGGAGAAAAGGTTAAAGGGTAAAGGTTAAAGGTTTTTTCTTTCCCCTTTTCCCCAAAACCCGACAAGTATTGCGACAGGAGAGAGAAGCGGCTTGCCTCTTTTAGACCGAATTTCTACACAAATGGTATTTCGTGCTTTATACCATTTTTTACTCTTGTGTTCTCCGTGGTGATGCTAGTGACGCTATTCCTTATCTTGTGGAACGTCAAAAGCTGTTTGGATTAGTTAAAGTAAGGCATAAGCGTCATCGAGAGATTGACGCTTACACATTTTTTTTTGGAAGTGCCTTAGCTCGATTAACCAGTCAATAGCGATTGATTAACAGGTTCGTAACTGATAATTAAAAATAATAACTGACAATTAATAATTATATAAATTTCAAAAGCTAAAATCGTCTCATAAAGGAATCTCAAAGAAAATCCAAATTTAGATATCCAATAGGAGCAAAAACGTGAATTTGGACGATTTAGCCCTACAGATAGAAAATATACGTAAACGCGTCGCCATTTTGCAAAGCAAAAGTGAAGAGCAAAAAGTACAGCAAGATATTGAACTCGTCGCCGCAGTATTTGGAGAAGTCTACTTAGCTTTGGAAGAATTGCAATTAGCTAATGAAAACCTACAACAACAAAATAAAGAATTACACAATGTTCAACAAGCTTTGATAGTAGAACATCAACGCTACCAGGAACTTTTTGAGGAATTACCAGATGCTTATTTGGTAACTGATATACAAGGAATAATTCAGGAAGCTAATTCGGCTGCTAGTACTTTATTGAACGTTTCCAAAAGTTTATTAGTGGGCAAATTTTTGGAAAATTTTGCACTTGAGAAAGAGCTAATTGCTTTTCATCTGAAACTGACTCATCTACGCGATCGCCAAATTCCAGAGTGGAAAACCCAAGAATGGGAAGTAAACTTGCGACCGCATGAGAAAACACCGATTATTGTTGCCCTTAAGGTGGCTGCTGTGCGAAATCAACAAGGTGAATTAGTCGGTCTACGTTGGCTATTGCGGGATGTTAGCGAAAGCAAACGAACCGAAGCAAAGTTGCAATGGGCAGAAGAAGCGATGCGACAAGCACTTGCCAAAGAAAGGCAACTGAGCGAACTCAAATCACGTTTGCTTACTACTACTTCCCATGAATTTCGCACGCCTTTAGCTGCTATCCATTCTTCTGCCGAATTACTAGAATATTATCGCCATCGCTGGAGTGAGGAGCGACAAAATACTCACCTGCGCCGCATTCAAAAATCTGTAATGCATATGACTCAGCTTTTAGATGATGTATTAATGTTGAGTCAAGATGAAATGAGCAAGTTAGGGTTTAATCCAAGACCTTTGAATTTAGCGGAATTTTGCCAACATTTGTTAAAACAATTAAAACAATGCGATGGTTCTCAACATGCGATCGCTTTTAGCTATGAATCCCAAAACACGCAAGCAAACTTCGATGCTCAACTGCTGCGACAAATATTAAATAATTTATTTTCCAACTCTTTAAAATACTCTCCCATTGGCAGCACAATTAATTTTTCGGTTAGTACTACCAGCGATAGAGCTATATTTGAAATTCAAGATTTTGGTATTGGTATTCCTGCTGCTGACATTGAACACATTTTTGAACCTTTCCATCGCGCCAGTAATACCGACAATATTCCAGGACTAGGATTAGGGTTGTCCATCGTCAAAAAAGCTGTAGATTTGCACGGCGGGGAGATTACTGTCAAAAGTGCGATCGATGTAGGAAGTACTTTTAAAGTTATTGTGCCATTTTCCAGTAATATCCAGGGCAGTTATGCAGAGATAGGGGAGGCAGGGGAGGTAGGGGAGGCAGGGGAAGCTGGGGAGGAAAAAACAGCTTAACCTAACCGTATTGGAGTTTGAGATTATTTTTTTAGGAAGTTTTAATTTGTTCTATCCGTTGATTTATGCAGGAAAAAATAAACGGATGGAACAAGAAAATCCGGGTAATAATGGCGATGTAATTTCGTCGCCATCTAATAAAGTTGTAACTAAAACCAACTGTGCTTTTTCTCGACGATAAACTTCAATTTTTTGAGTAAAGCGATCGACAATCCAATACTCACTCACGCCGTGAATTGAATATAGTTTCAATTTAGCTTCTTTGTCTCGAAGTTCGTTTTGTTTACCAGAAGATAAAACTTCCACTACTAACTCTGGTGCGCCGATTAGATGTCCCGCTTCATCTTCAATTTGGGCTAGTCCTTCTCGACTTACCCAAACTACATCCGGGATGACGCTATCTGCTTGGGAAAACAGCACCCCAGGAGCCACAATTGTTTCGCCTAAACCAATAAACTCCGACCAAGTATCAAGCGATCGAGCAATTTTCATACAAACTTGTTGATGGCGGCGGTGAGGAGCGGGAGTCACAAAGAGTTCACCATTAATTATTTCATAGCGTGTCCACTCATTTTCGGGTAAAACCTCTAAATCCTGAACTGTCCAGCCTACTCCGTCAATGGCTTGGCTCATGATTGTTGCCGTTTGCTTTCTCGATTGTGAATTCTGAATTCCTACTTTACCTAATTTAAATATATTGATGTCGATCGCTGTTTTTGAATAGCTACTGTTTGAAGACAGATGATAGCAACGTAAAACAGTTTGGATATTTTTTTTACATACTTCTTGACCAAATAACTGAGATAGCGATCGCCACAACTGACAACCAATTTGTTTAATATAGTCGTGTTCATAACTTATCTGCACCGCGATTTCCGCATAGGTACGTCCTAGCCAGCTTTCCAGAAATACCACAGATTGAACATCATTGAGTCTTTGCCCAAACGTAGAGCATAAAAGACTATCGACTAGATTTAGCGCTTCTTCTGCCGTCATTAGTCAGCCTGCTTTATTTATAGGTTAGACTTATGAAATTTCTGTTGTCTAAGAGATAATTACGTTAACCGTTACAAATTTTTACAGTAGGTACTCACTTTTTCTCACTTACATAGCATTGCATTTGGCTTAATAATTAATACACTGTAGGGAGATAATGGATACCTCAAAATTTATAACAAGGAGATTTATCCTATGAAATTTGGTATTGATATGGGACACAATTGCCCTCCTCACGATACAGGAGCAACAGGCATTAAACAAGAAGATACTTTAACTAAAGCAGTTGGTACATATTTAATTCAAAAGCTCAAAGCCGCAGGTCATACTGCTATTGATTGCACTGCTACCAGCGCCAGCAATGTTACTGATTCTTTGAGACAACGAACTAATAAGGCAAATATTAATAACGTTAATGTTTTTGTTTCGATTCACTTCAATAAATTCAACGGTACAGCGAATGGCACAGAAATTTATGCCATTAGTAATGCATCAAAAGGTATTGCTCAATCAGTTCTCAAAGAGATTGTTAAACTTGGTTTTTATAACAGAGGAGTTAAAAACGCAGGTTTCTTCGTTCTGAAGAATACACAAATGCCAGCTATTTTAATTGAGTGCTGCTTTTGTGACGCCAAAGTAGATATGGATCGCTTTGATGCTGAAAAAATGGCGGAAGCGATTAAAGATGGATTAGTTGGTGAGTCAAATGACGAGGAACATAAATCTGATAAGAAATATGTTTTGGAAATTACCACAAAAACTGTTCTCAAGCCTTCTACAGAACAGGCGTCAGATCTTCCAAAAGATTCTCTAATTGATATAGAGCCAGGGGATTACGCAGTTTTAGATGTCCGTTTTGAGGAAAATCATTATTGGGTTAAGTGGCCTGATAAAAGTAAAGGAAATCGAGATGAACATTTTGTTTTTGCTGGACATAGCAAAGTGATAGAAAAAGATTAATGTCAACCGCTACAAGGGTGTGGAATTTCACGTTGGACTGATGAATGTTAACGGTGAATCGCCTAAATACGTCTCCATACGTGAATAATTAGATCTCCGACTTATATAAGAAGTCGGAGATCTTAATCTATTGATTTTGCTTCGTAGAAATTAAATTTTAGCATTTTTAGAGATGACAAATTTCCAGCGCCAAGTGTACCAATTAAAGAGGACGGAAAGTGGCAATTTGATTTTGTCTTTAAACAAGAAGGCGATCGCCGTATAATCCTTAGTGTAGAGGATCGAACTCTAGCGATCGCCATTAAAGTTGTTGTCCCTTTTGATAACAACAACGATGAAGAAACTCAACAACCTACAGCATCCAGTGTATCAGGAGCGAAGGTGATTCAACTCACTGGTAGTGTACGAATTGGCAAAGTCAATAAAGCTGATGATGTTAAGGCAGTAAAAGCACTATTGTATCAGCTAGGCTACACCTGGGTAGGCGATCCTAACACTGCAACCATAGACAGAGGATTATTTGACGCCATCAAACTATTTCAATCAATTATTGCTGGTCACAGTACTGTTAATGGTGATGGTCGAGTTGATGTTGGGCAAATGACACATCGATGGCTGCAAGCAGCTAACGCGCCGCGGTGGATGTTAATGCCAAAAAGCGAGCCAGACAATGGTTTGATTAACGGTGAACTGGCGCAAAAAAATTGAGCTTTTGGCGGGATTTTGTGGTAGAGTTCTGAATACGATGGAGATGCTACACAAGCCATTCTCAAATCTATTCGTAAACACAAATCAATAAAGCCAGGGGCGATTTTCTTTAACGATCCAAAGCTAATTACAGAGGGGCTTTGTACGTATTTGGGTGGCCACGATCGTCATATTCATTTTGAAATTAACCCACCACTGAGAAGCTAATTCTGTGCTGTAAAATTTTGGATTTTAGATTTTGGATTGCGATCTCGTGTCTGGTTGAACACTTATTATGAGAGCTGATGTTGGGATGCAGGGACGCGGAGAGTTTTTTGATAAGTGATTAAGCAAACATGATATGATTAATATCGCAGAGAATTAAAGCGTGTTGCTTGTTAGTCACGTCCCTTGAACTCAAGTTCAAGGCTAACAGCTAAAGTCTACTGAAGTAGACTAAAAATTTTTAAAGATATAGCAGTTGCCAGCTAGGTTAGGACATAAACCGTTGGTAAAACACAGACACCAAAAGACTTTCTTTGCCTGTTGCTTATTACCTGCTATATTTTTTGTAAATCCTTACAATTTCTGCCCTGCGTAAATCGATCGCACTTCGCCGTTACGCCGGATGACTGCTTCGCCATTACTAACATCTACAAGTGTCCAACCACTAGAACCAATGGTTTCACCCATATTGATGCGGCGAGTCACGCCATCAATTTTAAACAAAGCAGCAGATTTATTGCCTAACTCTAGCAATCCTTCCAATGTACTACTCGGAGCCTCTGCGATCGCAGTTGGCAAATACACTTGATGCTGGGTGATAGTTGGTTCTGCTTCTGGTGCGAGTGCTGCACGCAATGGCACAACTGGTAATGCTGGCAGGGGGTTGGGTGTTTGGCGCACGGTTATGGGTGCAGTTTTTGTAGCCACACCTTTCATGTCTGGGCGTACAGCCGCAGCTAACATGTTGACAGTGGCGGGTTTCGCAGCTTGTCGCACAGTATTCAAGGCAGTTTTCACAACATTAGGTTGAGAACCTTGCAATGCTGTGGCAACTTGTGGCAAAAGTGTGGGACTACCAGGAATAGCTGGGAGAGCGTAGCGGATTGGGTTACGCACGTAGATGCGTTCGACAACGTTGGCACGGCTAGGAATTGATGATGTGTTGTTAGCTGCTAAAGGTGGCAGTGGTGGTAGGTTATTACTTGGTAACCGATTGGCAGCAGCTATTTGGCTAGCACTGGTTTGACTGTAAAATCCTGGTCTAACGTAGTTTTGATGATTTTTTGCACCTTGCTTATCTATAACTGATAGAGAGCTGAGCATGTAGTCAACTAACTCTGCCTCAATTTCTGGCTTTGCCGATACTTCTGACTGTTGTGGCAGTACAAGAGCTGATTCGGGCAATTTGCTATTTAAAAGATGGACAACGCCAGACTGTACCATGTAAATCATACTGGCGATCGCCACGCCTAATGTTGTTCCGGCAATCAGCAGTTTGCCCAAAGCAGAACTGCTTTTGTGGCGCTTTCTAGTAACTGGTTTTACGGTGGCGGTTTCAAACACAACGGTACTCAATTGCTTGTGGTTAGCTTGAGTAACTGACTGGCCCGAATTATTGGCTGTGTTTGCTGAGATAACCTGCGGCATGGTAACTGTTTGCAGTGGGTTCCCTGGGCCAGTTGCTACAACTGGAGAGAAGCCACGGTGGTTTGGGCCGCTCTGAACTTCGGAAGAAACCCCACCAACGGACTGGCTCGATTTTTTATGACTACTTTGCCTAAAGGTTTGAGAAGCCAGATTACCACTAGCATCGAGAATGTAGTCGATATCCGCAAAGAGTTCATCCATTAAGCCATCAGCATAGTTTTCTATCGACCAAGGTTCGTTGGCGATTAAGTCTTCTGATGGTTCTGGAACTATGAGACGGGTCGTGGCTTGTTGTAACATAGACGTTTTGGGTTGTTGCTAGGACAGGGAAACGCCGCTCCTACTGCCTTTTAATCAAGATTTATCCATCGAATAGTCAATTTCCCGTCTGATGAAGACGAGTTATTGAGCGGTGGTATTAAAATCAACTTCAATCTGGGGATTGTTAATGAGGGCAGTACTAAGACTTATGTCATCTATCATACCCATCTCCCTCTTTTCTACTATACTCGCCCTTTATAAAGTTTTCGTTAAATTAACGCTGTAAACTCTCGCTGGCTCTTTGTTTTACGCAATTCCAGATATAATAACAAGGCGTTAATATCGGCTGGGTTGACACCACCTATACGTGCAGCTTGACCGAGTGTGAGCGGTTTTACGCGAGTCAGTTTTTCCCGCGCTTCTTTGGAGAGAGTATCAATTTTTGTGTAATCCAAATCCGCAGGTAACTGGCGGTGAGCTTGGCGGGCGATTTGGTCGATCTGATTTTGCTGCCTAGCAAGATATCCAGAATATTTAATGTCAATTTCTGCGCCTTCTTTCTCGGCGCGGTTGAGTTCGGGGTTTCCCAGCCCGAACCTGTCGAGGTCAACGTAATGAAATCCCGGACGCCGCAGTAAGTCGTTTAAGGTAATTGAACCTTTGATTGCTTGCTGAGTATGAGATGCGATCGCTATACCAATTTCATCATGTTCTTTAATGCGGGTGTTGGATAGCCGCGATTTTTCTGTGGTAATCTGGGTTTGTTTTTGGGTAAATAAATTCCAACGGCGATCGTCAATTAAACCAATTTCCCGTCCCAAGGGTGTTAAGCGTTGGTCGGCATTGTCAGAACGCAAAATCAACCGATACTCTGACCTACTAGTAAGCATTCGGTAAGGTTCCCGCAAGTCTTTGGTACACAAGTCATCAACGAGCGTCCCCATGTAACTTTGTTCGCGGGGGAAGACAATCATTTCCTGGGAATTCACAAACCGAGCTGCGTTAATTCCTGCCACAAGGCCTTGAGCTGCGGCTTCTTCGTAGCCTGTGGTGCCGTTAATCTGCCCAGCACAAAACAGTCCTGCTATCTTTTTGGTCATCAGTGTGGGATAACACTGAGTTGCAGGTAAATAATCATATTCCACAGCATAAGCTGGACGCAGCATTACGCATTTTTCCAGACCGGGGAGACTCCGCAACATTTGTAGTTGCAGATTTTCTGGCAACCCTGTAGAAAAGCCTTGAATATAAAGTTCGGGTATATCTCGTCCTTCGGGTTCAATAAAGATTTGATGGCTTTCTTTATCAGCAAAACGGACAATCTTATCTTCAATGCTCGGACAATAACGAGGCCCTTTGGCTTCCACCCAACCGCCATAAACTGGCGAGAGGTGTAAATTTTCCTGAATTAAACGATGAGTTTCTGTAGTTGTACGGGTAATGTAGCAAGGCATTTGTTCGCGTTCTACCCATACATCCGGGTCAAAGCTAAACCAGCGCACATCTTCATCCCCTGGCTGGATTTGCATTTTACTGTAATCCACCGATCGCTTGTCTACCCTGGCTGGAGTTCCGGTTTTGAGTCTGCCGGTTTCAAACCCCAGTCGATTCAGGGTTTGTGTCAATCCCTCAGCGGCAAATTCACCAGCTCGTCCGGCTGGCATTGATTTATTACCTACCCAAATTTTCCCACCCAAAAAGGTGCCAGTTGTCAAAATGACGGCTTTGCATTGGAACGCCACGCCAAAATAAGTTTCCACACCGATGACTTCATCGTTAGCGCCCAACACCAAATCTACTGCCATACTTTCACGGATGGTCAGGTTTTCTTGGTTTTCCACAATATTTTTCATCACCGCTGCATATTCGCGCTTGTCAGTCTGGGCGCGTAAAGCCCAAACAGCAGGCCCTCGTGAAGAGTTGAGGATGCGCTTTTGCAAGTATGTGCGGTCTGCCATTTTCCCAATTTCCCCGCCGAGGGCATCTACCTCATGCGTCAACTGGGATTTTGCCGGGCCACCCACTGCTGGGTTACAAGGTTGCCAAGCGATTTTATCCAAATTGAGCGTCAATAGCAAGGTACGACAACCGAGGCGGGCAGAGGCGAGAGCTGCTTCGCAACCGGAGTGACCTGCACCGACGACAATCACATCAAAAGCGTCTTGGAATTCAACAGAGTTGTGCATGGTCATACTTACAGGAACAGCAAGCTGAAAGTTCTCTCCAATTTTAACCTTTCCAGTGATTTCATGGATGTAACTCTACTAATAAATAAGTTATCAAATTTACTATTACTCAATAACAAAGAGATTTCTATTTTTTACAAAGATTTTTCATCTTGTCAGCGATAATCACAAGTTGATTTCTGCCGTGATGTAGATTAAATATCTTGCCAAAATAGATAACTTAGAGATATGACGACAGATACACACAGATGTACTAGGGGCGCACAGCTGTGCGCCCCTACCTGTGTAAATAATTTTGAGTTAAATTATTTTTATTAACTCATAGTTTTTAATCTATAAATACCCGATCAAGACCAAAACTTGATGAAGATTAATTGTAACTATATTTAGGTAAATATTAAAAATGAAAATCATCAGTACTAAAAAGTATTCAAATAAGAAAATTGTCAAAATTGCAACTTTTGTCACTATAGTAATTTCGATGATTTTCGCCCTAGTAGCTAGTCATGAGATTAGCCATCATAGTTTGGGTAAAACTGCCCAACCATTAAACGCATGTTTAAGCACTGATTTAGTATCCTGCACAGATACTTCAAAAGATGTATCCCCACAACCATTTATTCCCGACCAAAAATTAAACGAACAACAGCGTTTTTTAGCAGCGATCGCCAAAAATTTATCGACAATTCCCCAGCCGAATACTTATGAATATACTTTGCTACGTACATACGGCTCAGTTTTTGTCAATCAAGATATAGCAATTAAATTACCGCCAAAAGAAATTTTTGCTAACGAACAAGAAACCCAAAATTTCCAGACTACTTTAACAATGGGCCATGTTGAAGGAACTAAAGATTGTTATTTACAACAATCCGCAGCAGACGCTTTAAATAAAGCGCGAAAGCTAGAAAACATTCCACTTAAATCTGGTTATGGTTCTGGAGATTGTACTCGCACTTTTAACACAAATTTAAGATTCTGGCACAAATATGCAAATAACCAAACTTTGGCAAGAGTTCAACAAGGTACAGAAACAAGAATTCTTGGTGTAGTTGCACCTCCTGGAACTTCACAACATCTCTGGGGGTTAGCGATTGATTTACGCGTATCCAGCCAACAACAGAGAAAAGCGCTAAATGAAAATGGTTGGTTTCAAACTGTAGAAAACGATGTCCCACATTGGACTTATATAGGTTTATCCGAGGACAAATTACCTTTGTTTGGTTTGAAAAATAAACTTGTCAGAGGTATTAGTTATTGGGTGACACCGCTTTGAACATTATAGGTAATGCTAAATTGGGAAAACTTAACTAAAGAGTTGCATTTAAATCAGGGATATAGCTATGACAAGCAAAATAGTCCATCAGCAACAAAGGCTTCTAATTAATTTTTTAAAAGAATTATTAAAAGCAACATACCAAAATCAGGAAATCTATTCGCTTTTACAGCAAAATTTAGACAAACTCAATCATGAATTTGCTTTACTATTGCGACAATGGGCTGTTGACCAGTTTAGCAATCAAACTACCACTAATTTAGCTAAAGTAGTTATAAAATTTAGTAAGCTTATTCAAGTTTTTGAAAAAGGAAATTATGCTATTAATTTGGAAATCGCGATCGCTGGTTATGAGTCAGTGATAAATTTTTTTACCCGCGACACTTTTCCAGAATACTGGGACGCCATACAGCAAGATTTAGTAGCTGCATATCAACAACGTGAAAAAACTTTGAATCAAGTTATTGAAGAGTTCAAAAACACAACTGTTCAAACATCCTCTGAAATTCAAGTATCAAATAAACAGTTACAGCAGGAATTACAAGAAGCAAAACAGCAGATTGATGATTTAGAACATACTAAGCAAGAAATTAATAATCTCAAAACAAACTTGGCTAGATTAGAGCAGTTCAGAGACAATTCCATCACCCAAATTACTTTAGAACCTATATTTTCAGCAATTAAAAATATAAAAACATCTATCCAACATTTTAATACGGTAATTTTATATGATATTGAAAACTTGACAAGGGGTAATAAAAACCCTACTTTCAACTTTTCGCTAACAAAAAATATAGACAATATTAAAGAAATAGAATTAGTTGATAAAATTGCTATCCAATGTGCTTATGGGGATTGGAGTAATAAGAGTCTAAAAACTATAAAAAATGATATTCAACAACTTGGTATTGAACCAATACAGATTTTTGGTTTTTCCTTTCAAAGAAATGCAGCAGATATTCAACTAACAATTGATGCAGTTGAATTAATTCACACCCGACCATCGTTGCAAGTCTTTGTTATTGTATCTGGTGATGGGGCATTTGCCTCTTTAGCAAAAAAGCTACATGAGTATGGAAAGACAGTAATTGGATGTGCTTATAAAAACCAAACCAACAAAGTACTTGCTGCTGTTTGTGATTATTTTATTTCAATACCTGAACCAGAAGTAGAAACTGTGAACCAGAATATCAATCGGGTTAAGCCAATAATTAGTAGCAAAACATGATTGTTACAATTTTTTCCTTGGTCGATAATTTACTACAATAAAATAGTCACACACGCGACCTCTGGAGTTCTGGCAGTGGGTTTATTTGATGATTTGAGTCGGTTTCTAGAAAACCGTTTAGAAGAATTCTTGCGTAACAATCCACATTTGGAGTTAGAGGCGCTGTTAGAACAGCTGCGCGAGCAAGAGGAAGATACATTAAAGCTGATTGCAGATTTACAATTACAAGAAAAGCGATCGCAAGAGGATATTCTCGCTACAGCTCAAGAAATCCAGCGTTGGCACATCCGCGTCCAAAAAGCCAAAGACGCTGGTAGACAAGATTTGGTAACTGCGGCCAGCGAACGAGAAGCAGCTTTGTTGCGAGAAGGAAATCAGCGCTGGGGACAGATGCAAGGGCTGAAAGAACGCATTAACCAATCTCAAGAATTACTGCGGAAAATTCAGCAGCGACGACAAGAGGTGCAAGCCAAAGCAGCCGAAGCACAAACAGCCCGCGCCAAAGCCCAAACCCAGCAGCGCTTGGAAACTAATGGCTGGTGGAATCAAACTAGCAGCGATTCTAGTAGTTTTGACGACTTAGAAGAAAAGTTCCGCCGTTGGGAAACACAAGATGAATTAGAGCAAATGAAGCGGAATATGGGAAAATAATCCCAAACTATCAAGCATTAAGGATGAAAGTTAAATATTATTTATCATTTCATCCTTTATATTTCTTATTTTATTGATTATCTGTATTGCCGCTCACAAGTTTAACTATATTAATCTAATTCGATTTATAAAAATCATAGATCCCCGACTTGTCTAAGAAGTCGGGGATCTCTTTGTTGACAAGCAAGTCAATTATAGAAATTGTATTGAATTTACTAATCAGGATTTATTTTGATGATAAATTTTAGGAAAGCCAGGTTTTACCTTTTGTTTGTACTACTCCTAAGCTATTATTCGTTTTCTCCTTCTCCCTCACACTCTTCTATTTTCTGCTGTTCTCCCAGTATTTCCTACATGTTCTCAATGAGAACTGAGGCATGGAAAATAACATGTTTTTAGAATTTTTAGCAAGCCTGCAACGATTATTTGTTGGTTACATTCCAGCTGCCGTATTGGGTAGTTTCATCGGATATTTTATTGGTATGAATAGCATGGTTTATCAGATATTCAGGCGGATATTCCAGATACCACATAGTATTCCCCCCATAGCGTTACTACCAATTACTTTATTAGTATTTAGAGAAAGTGAAGCTGCTGCTATTGTTGTTATTTTTTTTGGAACTCTCTGGACAGTAATAATTAATACTGCAATAGGTCTGCGACATTTTCATAGGCAAAATAAGAACTTTCGAGTAGCTATATTTCATATATTTCATGCTCTGAAAGTTGGAATTTGGGTAGCTTGGTTTACAGTAATTGCCATAGAAATGTTGCTAGGCCCAAAAGGACTAGGCTTTTTTCTTTGGGATAGTTATAAAACTGGTAACATCGATTCGATAATCGAGGCAATACTCTACATTGGTATTATTGGCTTTTTGCTGGATCAGTTGCTAGATTTTGCAGCATATATTCTCTCGCAAATGGTTTCAGATAGTAAAAAATCTTCATAGTAGCATTTTTGATTTTTGATTGTAAAAGCCTAGCGCGATTCTATTTTAGACACTCGCTCCTCTAGTTTATTGACTTGTTGCTTCAATTCAATCACTAAAGTTGCAAGCCGATCGAACATAGGATCTTGGCGTGATAAATTCTGTCTAGAACCTGTTGATTGTCGTGGAGTAAGTGTTGTTCTTGGCGATGGCGATCGCCCGCCTCGATTTATTTGAGATTCTAGCTGGTTTAACCGCGACTCAACACGATTAAAGTCCGCTTCCAAGTTGTTTAGACGCGACTCTATTTGCTGCGATGAAGCACTGTTTGAAAATAACCCACCCCAGATAATTACTCCTAAAATACCAGCAAGTATTAGCAGCTTAATTTTATTCATATTAATATCTTGCAGTGTTCTTAATAAGCGAGAATTCGGAATTCAGAATTCAGAATATGCTCATGCCTAAAATCAGGGTTTTTAATAAACTTTTTAGGCTTTTAGCGAATACTCAGCATTACCCACACTATATAAATTACTGAATTCTGATTCCTGAATTCTGAATTATGACTTATTATTTATCCTGTTCTAAATAAGAAAATAACCTCTGCCAATCGATATAGTTAACAGTATTATTTCCCTCTTTCACCTCAAACGTGACATTACATGCCTTTGCTACTTTTAGCACTTGCACGCAAAGTTCTGCGACATCCTCACGGCTGATTTTGCCTTTAATATTATCGCCTTGCTCAAATATTAATTCCTTACCCCCTGCTTCCTCAGTTAAGGCACAAGGTCGAATAATTGTATAAGGAATTCCACTTGTTCTTAAACTATCTTCTCCTTTGAGTTTCCAAGTTAAAATTCCTCCCAATTGGTCATTTAATCTCACTGCTGGGGGTTCTTCATCTAAATTAATGCCAGGACGCCCAGGACGAGTTACGCCTGCTGAACTGACAAGGATAAACTGGGGGAGATTTTCGCTGCCGTAAGCTTTAATTGATTCTAACTGGAAAGCAAAACCACCTGGAGAAAATTTAGGATTTAAAGCACCATCATATTCAAATTTGCTTAACATGAGTTGGAATGAACAAATTCTACTTTGTTCAATTGGCGGTGCATCTTTGACAACTTTTGCCCGAAATACAGGAACCAAATCTTTAAAGGGAACGTGAATATCAACCCAGGTATTAGCTACCATATCGAAAGAATAAGCATAGCCAATGCCATCCCATTTTGTATCTGTTCGGAGAAAGATTTTATAACGCTGTCCGTCACCTTTGACGCGCAATTTCACACCTTCGTAACCAGATAAGTTAAATGGTGGATCGAAATTCTTAGTTCTTACAGAAGCAAATCCGCCAGAGTTCTCAGTGGAAACATTGCCAGCAAACAAAGCTGTATTTTCTAGTAATTGGATATTACTAGCACTCACGCCACCCATCACAACATCATCCAGCGCTCCCCAAACATCTTTTAATTCTGCTGATGGTTTTGTAAAATCAAATATTAGTTTTTCGTTTGCTTGGGGCAAATATTTTGCTGCTGCTTGGACTAAGTTTTTGACACCTTGATATTCGACATTTTCTGGGGTGTCGCCAACAATTTCTGGCTGGTAAAACTTAACACCTTGGTAGTATTTTGCTCTATCTGCTGTGTCTCCCTCTACTGGTTGTACGCGCACTGCCGTGCAACAAATTACAGCTTCAATATTAGCCATAATTACAGGAGTTAAAGTTTCTGGTTTGGTGATATCTGCAACTACTAAGTCAACATCATTACCAAGAGTTGAGCGTGCTTTGTCAATATCTCTCACCAATGCGCGAACTTTATAACCGCGTTCAAGCGATCGCTTTACTACTCGCTTACCTACACCACCTGTGGCACCTGCTACTAATATTACACCCACATTTCTTCCTCCATTGGGTCTATCTCGATTATCCTGAGGACGGCCTTGGATTAATTGCTGTACCCAGTTAAGGAAAGGAATTACCTCAAAGTAAGTCAGGGTTTTGATAAACCTGCCTAAGTCCCATTGAGAACGATTTTTGTCAGTCATATTTGCGTCCTCATAACTTTCTTCACTCTAGCAATTTTGGGGAGTGGCGAGTGGGGAAAATGAGGAGCAGCAAGGGCAATGTATGATTTATAACTCCAATGCAAGACTTAAGATATGAACCCATGCGTAGCAACATCGTAATATAAAAGCGGGTATTTATAAACTCAGCCAACCGCGGCGATGTCTACAAGAAGCTATGCTTACGCATTTAAAAATCCCATTGATGACTATCAACATCACCATCTAGGGGTACAAGGATAAAAAATAATGCAATTTTAGGTTTTGGATTATGAATAAGAGGGCGATCGCTATAATTTATTTTTTACAACGATTTCTCCTTTGTTATTAATTTTCACCGGATTTTTAGGAAAAGCTTGATTATTCAAATAACGCATGAGCTTCACAGTCCGAAAATGCCGATCTACTTCAGGAATTCCCTCCTTATCCATGCGAATAGGAATAATTTTACTTGATACCAAATTTCCAGATGAATTGAGTGTGACTTCTAAAATTAGTGAGTCTCCAGTTTGAGCATTTGTAGATAAAGTCCTATATCCCAAAAAATTTCCTAAAGAATAGGCTATGATTTTATTCTTATAAATTTCCATCGCTCTCGGAACGTGAGGGCCGTGTCCCAGCACTAAATCTGCTCCTGCATCAATCATTTTTCTAGCAAAATTGATTGAATTACCTCGGTTTTCTCCATAAAAAAACTCTGTTTGATTCTTAACGTGTAATGCCTCCGTCCCTTCTGCTCCAGCGTGCATCGATACTATTACAATGTTGGCATTCTTTTTGGCTTGTGCTACTAGTTTTTGGGCTGCCGCTAAATTATGGATGGAATTATACATTTCATAAGGAGAAAAACCAATCATTCCTACAGGTATATTGTTAGCTTTTAAATAGAGAATTTGATTTTTATGACCTAATGTAGCAATACCCGCAGCCTCAAGATTCTTCTTTGTATCTTTGAACCCTACCAAGCCAAAATCCATTGCATGGTTATTCGCCATATTAAATACATTAAAACCAGCTTTAGCAAACAGCTGAGCATATGCAGGTGGGGAGCGAAATGCAAAAACTTGTTCTCGATTAATATCTTTAGTAGTGTATGGATAATTAGTTAAACTACTTTCAAAGTTCCCAAACAAGATATCAGATCCTTGCAAGTGGTTTCTCACTGATTTTGGTAAAAGTCGATCTCGAAAGCGGGGTAATCTGTAGTTAGGAAAATTAGTACCAGGAATAATATCTCCAACAGCTTTAATGGTAATAGTGCTTGCAAAGGTTTGTTTTTTCGATGTTGGTTGCGTAGATTTAGGTATGGTCAATGGTAATAAACCAGATTGAGCGGGTGTAGTAGCAGCATTTGTTCGCTGTGATTGCCCCAGCCGAACTACGACCCCTGCACCAATACCCAGATAAAAACAAACACCAACAAAAGCGAACGAAACTGCTCGCCCCAAGCTTGTATTAGCCATCGTTCACTCCTCACACGATGGCATTAGTTTATCCTAAAAATCTGTGTTCGCGATGTATATTTTATTATTTCCTAGCAAATATCAAGCTAAGTAATTACTGAAGTATAGTCGTTCTAGCTTGGGTACAATACATCTGGTGATTAGAAGGTCACAGCAAATACTTCTAGCTTCTAGTATCAGTTGTAAGACTATGTTGTTAACGGAGAGGGGGGGATTCGAACCCCCGTTGGGTTTCCCCAAAACGCATTTCGAGTGCGTCACCATGAACCGCTCGGACACCTCTCCAGTTATTTATTCACAGATTTGAAATTTATTTACATTCAAATCTTGCAATATGAGGGAAATGTCTAGTGCATCCCCTTTACTATTATAGCATTCAAATTAATCAAGCGATCGCACTTAATATGAGTGGTAGGTAAGGCGATCGCTATTTCCAAACTGCCGGACTTGGTATTCTCCCTCAACTAATGAGTAAACCGAGATAGTGGGTTGCTTAGGATTGCCGATAAACCGCCTACGGCCTAAAGCGGCTTTATAATCCAGTATTCGGGGATGCCTATTGCCTCATAATCTTAAAAGCAAGTTCGATTGCGCCCGTTTTTCTTTGCCTCTCGAACTTTGTCACTAGCACGCTGCAACAAAGAACCAAGACTTTCTTCTTGCATGAGTTCCACAACTCCAATGCTAGCAGTGAGTCGAAACTGCTGACCGTTGTAAGCTGTAAGTATTTCCTCGCTCAAAGCTAGGCGAATTCGTTCCGCTATCTGACATCCTGTATTGAAATCGGTATCGGACATGATAATACAGAATTCCTCACCGCCGTAACGTGTCACCCAATCCACTGCTCTGACATTACTTTTAAATACTTGTGCAGCAGTTCTCAGTGCTTGATCCCCAGTCGGAAAGCCGTAAGTTCGATTTACTTCACCGAAATGATCCAGATCGAGGAGTATCACTGTTAGTGGTTGCTTATACTTGTGAGACTTTTCTATCTCCCGTGGTAGTAATCTGTCGAGATAGCGGCGATTGAAAATCTCAGTCAAGCCATCGTGTTCGGCTTCTGCTCTGTATTTCTTAGCTAAACGACTAGCCTTAAGCACCATCTCATTAATCATCCTCTCAGCAGTCACCCGAATTCGATGCTCAAAATCAGTGATTAGCTTGTCTTGTCCAGAAGCGTCTGCAATAGCATCAAATTCCTCAGCAGTGACAACTTGGTTGCGTCCCTTCTGCTTAGCAGCATAGACGCATTGATTGATTTCCTGCCACAGTTGCTCGATAGATGAATGTCCTGTCATCGGCACCACTCCCAAGGAAGCTGTGATATGAACTGGAGACTTTTCATCGAGCCAGAATTCATGAGTCTCGATCTGAGTTCTGAGAAATTCTGCAAACGCTTTTCCCTGCTCACTATTGCCACGCATACAAATAGCGAATTTATCGCCCCCCGTCCGAGCCACAATACCTGCTCCTAATGAGTACTTTTGTAGAATCTGACCAACCTCCTGCAAAATCCGATCTCCCGCAATATGGCCATGACTATCGTTAATAAACTTGAAACGGTCAATATCTAAGTAAATCAAACATACAGACTCTCCATCTTCCTTGGATGTCAAAAGCTCGATGGCATAATCATTAAACTTACGAAAATTAGCAGTCCCCGTTAACTTATCAAGGTTAAATGAATGCTTTTGCTTGCTATGCCATAAACTCCGCTGCAAACGCAAACCTATCTGCCAATCAATTGCATCGCGTTTACAAGTTTCATCTCCTGCTTCCAACCAGGAAAGAGCAGTAGATTCTTGCTCAATCGTATCTATTAAAACTACTGTTGGTAAGCCAATATTGGTGTATATATACTTAACTCCCTCCAAGTTTTCAAAAGTCCTGATATCGAGTACAGCAGCATCAAAACCTTTATCAAATAAAGCTGAACTATCAACTCTAATCCACTCAAAGTTGAGGTAAAAATTGTTTGGTTGGGGCAAATCAGTTGAACTGCACCAAGCAACTCGTATCGCTTCTACTTGTTTATTCATTAATTCCGACTTTACCAACAGATAACTGTGGGATAGTTTACTCAAATAATTAATTATGCTTTTATTGGTAATTTAAAGTTTAACAACCAAAATTCAGGGATGACTATTATATCTGACGCCAACGTCATCATTTGTTGATGTCAGAAAATTAAATTCCTAAAGACTTACAGTATAATTAGGGAATTCAGCAGTAAAGCCAAAGATGCTTTGCTAAAACCTCATAATTAGCAAGTAAAACAGAATTAATCATTGTGTTGAAATAGCAACTGGTGAGTAGGAACTAGGAAGTGGCAAAGGAAGATTTTCTTATCCTCGTTGTAGTCTAGCTTTAAGACTTAGATTGCGTACTTTAGTTTCCTTTAAATCTGTTGGATCTTTGGACTGATATCAACAAAAATTGAGCGCCGACAACTTCAGGTTCTTTCTACCCTACAGAGGGCATTAGGACACAGGGACGGCAAGAATTTGTTTCATAACTGATTAGATGGACATAAATGAATTGATATCTGCGAAGATTCTAAGTAGGTAGACATAATTAAATGTAAAATTCAAAATTTGAAAACCCCGATCGCAACTCCCTCCTGCCTTCTACTGAGATTCCGCAACGCCACTTTTTTATAATTTCTTAATGTCCATCTCACCATACTATGTGATTGATAACTGATAATCCAAATATCGATCGCCAGCAAGAGTGTTGAGTTATGTGTATTGAATTTGGGCGGGAAATCTGCGGTAATCTCGACATAGCCGAGTCGCGGGAATGGTTGGTTACTAACGGCATTGGTGGTTACGCCTCTGGAACGGTGGCAGGTTTATTGACTCGCCGCTATCACGGTTTACTAGTAGCAGCCTTGCAACCGCCTCTCGGTCGCACCTTACTGTTGGCAAAGCTAGATGAAACAGTCTTGTATGGCGATCGCTTTTATTCTCTACACACCAATCGTTGGGCAGATGGTACCGTCAGTCCCCACGGCTATCTACAGATCGAACATTTTTCTTTAGAAGGTACAGTTCCCCTCTGGCGTTTTGCTGTTGCTGATGCTTTGTTAGAAAAACGAATTTGGATGCAACAGGCAGCTAATACAACTTATGTCCAATATACTCTGCGTCGCGCCAGCCAACCACTGAAGTTGACGCTTAAGGCGATGGTCAACTACCGCGATTATCACAGCGACACGCATAATTACAATGATTGGCAGATGTCCGTCGAACAGGTGGAACAGGGAATTTGTGTAACTGCCTATCCTGATGCCGTACCAATATATCTGCTAACTGACCGCGCCAGCGCCTCCCCTGTCCACGACTGGTACTATAACTTTGACCTAGCAGTTGAACGCTATCGGGGATTAAGCGATAAAGAAGACCACCTCCACGCCGCTACCTTTGAAGTTGCGCTTAATGTGGGAGAATCAATTACGTTTGTTGCCAGCACTCACAAGCAACCAGAGTTGAATGGCGAAGCAGCACTCAAACACCGTCACATCCTAGAACAGAAATTAATCGGACTCTGGAAATCTAACCGACCTTTGAATGCTGCCGATTCTCCTGCTTGGGTGAATCATTTAGTTTTGGCTGCCGACCAGTTTATCGTCGATCGCTCAGTGCCAGAAGACGTTTATGGTAAAACTATCATCGCTGGTTATCCCTGGTTTAGTGACTGGGGACGCGATACTATGATTAGCCTCCCTGGTTTGACCCTCGCCACCGGTCGCCCAGAAATTGCACGTTCGATTCTTCGCACCTTTGCTAGGCACGTAGACCAGGGAATGTTGCCCAATCGTTTCCCCGATGCAGGCCAGACACCAGAATACAACACAGTCGATGCAACTCTTTGGTATTTTGAAGCCATTCGAGCTTATTACAACGCCACTGAAGATAATGATTTGCTGATGGAACTGTTCCCCGTGCTGGCAGATATCATCGACTGGCACTGTCGCGGTACCCGCTACAACATCCGCCTCGATGCCACCGATGGTTTACTGTATGCAGGCGACAAAGGCGTGCAACTCACTTGGATGGATGCGAAAGTCGGAGATTGGGTAGTCACGCCTCGCATTGGCAAACCAATTGAAGTCAACGCTCTGTGGTATAATGCTTTGCGGACAATGGCTAAATTTGCTCGTTTGATTGGCAAGCCACACCAAGAGTATCAGGCGATCGCCGACCGCGCCCAAATCAGATTTTCTCGCTTTTGGAATCAGGAAACAGGCTACTGCTACGATGTGCTGGATACTCCAGATGGAGATGACGCATCTGCGCGTCCTAACCAGATTTTTACCGTTTCCTTACCCGAAAGCCCGCTGACACCAGCCCAACAAAAAGCAGTGGTAGACGTTTGCGGACAGATGCTACTAACTTCACATGGATTGCGATCGCTTGCCCCCAATCATCCCCAATACCAAGGAAAATACGGTGGAAACCAGTATCAACGCGATGGCGGTTACCATCAAGGAACCGTCTGGGGTTGGTTGTTGGGGTCGTTTGTTCTAGCACATCTACGCGTCTACAAAAATCCCAAACAGGCGCGTCAATTTCTACAACCAATGGCTAATCATCTCACAGCACACGGCATTGGCAGTCTCAGCGAAATTTTTGATGGTGATGCTCCGATGACTCCACGCGGATGTATTGCCCAAGCCTGGACAGTCGCAGAGGTGTTGCGTGCTTGGCTGGTAACGGAGATTTGATTATCAGCGACTCATTGCAAAAATCTGTTCAGCCGTTAGGCGAATGTTGGGAAATAATCTAGAATCAATTTCATCTTGCCCTCGAAACACCTTTGCGGGTAAATACTCTCCATCTTCAAGTTGGTAGATTGTAATGGTTGGCTGCTTGGGGGAACCAATAAACCGAATGCCACCAAAAGCAGCATAGTCCACAATGATATATTCTAAAACGCCCAAGTCCTCATATTCAGCAAGTTTTGTCAGATAGTCGTCCTTCCAGTTATTGCTAACCACCTCAATGATTCCTGGTGGCGGAATATATGCAGCAGCAGAACTAGAGCTAGTTTTCATCCTCTGCCATTCTTCTTTTGCAAATATGACAATATCTGCTTTGCGGCTTTTTTCCTTTTCTGGTGGTGCTGTCTTGAGCCGAACCTGCTTCGACTGGCGCGACACATAAGGCAGGTCATTTTCTTGGCAGTGATTTTCTAAGTACGCACACAGTCGCTCGATTAAATCCTCATGATTTGCATTTGGTTCTGATAACGGCACAGGAATCCCATCCAATAGCTCAAACTCTCTGCCTGAACCATCATCCCAGACAAGAAACTCTTGAAAAGTCAGTGGTTGTGTAACGGTTGCGTACATCGCCCTCGCTCCATTGCTGACGGGTACTTCGTTCAATGATATCAACGATGTACAGATTTGTTTATGAGTCTTCGCTGATTTTCCTGGTGTAGCTCTCGATAATAACTTGAGGTTGGTTATTATATCAGTTCAAGACACTTGTTAACATATAGTTGACGGGCTTGCTTTTTCATATATTGAAGAGATGTAAAGATTTGCTCTAACAAACGCTGTTTTTCAATTGTAATTTGAACAATCTTCTATGAATCCTAATAATTAATCATATTTTTTACTTCTATCACTATCTTTAGTATCTTCTGTACTTTTAGGCTCTTTTCCTGAATATTTATCTACAAGTGCATTAAAAACACTATCTGCAAATTTATCACTAAAACCCACTAAAAAAGATAGAACTAAAATTATTTCGGTAGTTACCTTGCCAACGCCACTAGATGTACTGCCAGAAGCACCACCTGTTAGGAGGAATAATCCAGAGGCTAATACTAAGTAAAATGCTGAACCAAGTACAACGCCTTGAGTAGGTCGTGTTAGCATCCACTTTATAGCATCAGTAAAATCATAAATTGGCTGGCGATTAAAGCGATAAATCATCGCGGCAAAACTTCCGATTAAACTCCAGATAACAACTGGCCAAGGAATACCTAGAAAAGCTAACTTTGTCTGACCTAAATCATTACCAACAATAAATTTTGAGTTAGAGCCAAATTGGAGATATGCCCGAATTGTTAGAATAATAACAGCCCCAATATAAATTGTCACAACCATAATAGTGAAATTTTGCCTGACTCGATCTGAGCGTACTAATTTTTCAACTATCAATCGACGTTCTTCAATCTCAGTCATTATTCCTACAGCTGCTTGTGCTTCATCACTCAGAACATAAATACTTTCATCCTTTTTTTCTTCATCTTCCTTGGCATGTTCCTTGCTCTTTTCTTGTGGCTTATCAACAAGGCTTTTCATTATACTTGTAAAATTTTTTAAGCTATCAGCATCTAAATTATTTACAATAGCCTTGAGAATCTTTACTGAATCACTTTCTGAATTATTAATTTTGTTTTCTTTTGAATCTGTCAGTCTTTCTATATCAAGCTTTTCTGTTATTTTATTGAGTTTTTCTACAAGCCGACTAATTATACCGAGATGCATCTCTGCCTCATCACGTAAATCTTTATGCCCGATTCTAGAAGCCATATTAGCAACTAGTTCCTTGCTTGAAGAAGCAGGATATATGAGGCTAATAAATAAATCGTTAGTAATCGCAATTCTAACATTTACTTTATCAACCAAACGACTTAGATTTTCCTTGACATATTGCAAGCTATTTCTCTTTTCTTTTTCTATAGCTGACGCAAGATATTCTTCTACTGTCTCTAGTTTTATTAGATCTTCGTCTAACAATATTGATTTTTCTACATCTTTATTTTTTCTTTTCTCAAATAAATTTGTTACTCCTAAAAATCCTAAAATTAATCCTTGAAAAACTAGCACAAAGATATATAAAAAATCTTTAGTAAACTTCACGAAAGCGTTATAGTTAAATATAGGTTTTGGTTGTCTAAGTTTTTCAAGCTTTTCAAGGCGTTTTTCTACTGGAATGATTTTAGTTATTGCACTTCTTAGGCGTTCTATTTGTTTCCGTATTCTTTCTATTTGAGTAAATATTTCATCAATATTCGTATTGACAAAATCATCTGTTCTAAAACCATTGTTTTCTTTAGAAGAAAAAATTCCTTCTTGAGGATTTATTTGAACTTGGTTTTCACTGCCATAAAAGTGGTATTGGTAAATCGTGGGAACGCCGGAGAATAGAGTATCATCTCTACCAACAAAATCAGCACTTGGAATATTAGCTGAAATATTATCAATTTTATTTCTTATATCATTTAGGTCTTCTTGGAATTTTTGTAATCTATTTAATAAATCTTTTGTTTTTATATGAATTTCTTCGGCAATATCCGGATCTTCAGCACTGATCTGCTCTAATAAATGCTTAGTTTTTTCTTGAAACTCTTTAGCGAACTCTGGATTCTCATTCATTTCCTCCTCTATGGATTCGGCAATTATCTCTAAGCTTTGTTCTGGTAAATCCTTAGGATTACCTTGTTCAACTGAAGCTATAAGTGCCCTTGTCTGTGTATTTTTCTTTTCTTTAAGTTTTTTAAACGTAGTTTCAACAAGGGAGTTTAACGCTTCAATGGTAGATTCGCTTAACTTGACACCAATGTTTTCCATAGCTTTGGCAGCTAGAATGGATGCAATCGTAGGTAAAAGATCCATACGCATATCCCTCTAAAAATTAGTATAAGTTTTTCTTGAGTGTATACTACATTTTATTTACTAATGTTTTTATCAATTTTTGATTAAAAATCGCCAAAAAAAGAAGCCTGACTAATTCAGGCTTCTCGATATAAAAACAAGAAACGTAATTGTGACTACTTAATAGTTACCTGACCGCCAGCTTCTTCGATGCGCTTCTTAGCGTCTTCAGCAGCATCCTTAGCAATACCTTCCTTAACTGGTTTGGGTGCAGCTTCTACCAAGTCTTTAGCTTCTTTCAGACCCAGACCGGTCAATTCGCGGACAATCTTCAGTACGGCAATCTTCTTATCAGCAGGAACTGATTCGAGAATTACGTCAAACTCCGTTTTTTCTTCTACTGGTTCAGCAGTTTGAGTAGCTGGGCCGGGGCCGGCGATCGCCACGCCAACAGGTGCAGCAGCACTAACACCAAAAGCTTCTTCAATTTGCTTAACTAACTCAGCAGCTTCCAGCAAAGTTAAGCCTTTAAGTTTTTCCAAAATTTCATCGGTTGCAGTTGACATTGATATAACTCCTGTAATTTTTGATTATTTATTTGGTCATTGGTCATTAGTCATTGGTCATTAGTTTTTGACTGTTGAGTGGTGACTGTTGACCTAGCGATCGCCTGTGAAGTCTATTCAGCAGTGCTATCACCTTTTTCTGCTTCGGCCACAGCTTGCAAAGCACGAGCCAGCGAACCTGGAACTTCGTTGATACCCACGGCAATCTTGCTTGCCAAGGAATTGATTGCACCAGCAATTTGACCCATGAGTTGTTCCTTAGATGGTAAGTCACCTAAAGCCTTGACATCGTTTTCTTTGAGTAGGCGACCTTCCATCACACCGCCGCGAAGTTCTGTCTTCTTGGTGGCTTTTTGGAAGTCTTGGTAAGCCTTAATTGCAGATGAAAAATCTTCTTTGACTAGCAAAAAAGCTGAAGATCCTTTGAGCAGTTCTGATAATGGCTCCCATTTTTCCTGATCTTGAATGGCAATGCCCATCAGGGTATTTTTAGTTACCTTACAAACAGCGCCACTGGGACGCAGCCGCCGCCGTAAGTCGGTAATTTCGGCAACTGTTAGCCCCTGATATTCAATTACCAGTGCCAGAGTTGACTCGCTCAAAGTTTCTTTGAGGTCAGCTACAATCTCTTGTTTATCTTCTAGCGTTCTACCCATTCCTATCTCACCTCCTCAAAACAATCAGCAATTTCCCTACTTTTGCGTTTTTTCTTAACTAAGTTGAAAACAACAAACCCCAGCTGTCTCAGCCGGGGTTAATTAGCAAAACTTCTGACGCCATAGTTATCACACCTTTCTCGGTGCCAATTCTGGCAACTAGAGTTTTCACCTCGGCAGGATATTAAGCTATTAGCACCTGCTGTCTCCGGCTTTGACTATTTAATTTTTTAGAGGGGAGTGGGGAGTGGTGAGTGGGGAATGGGGAGTGAAAAAATTCCCTACTCCCTACTCCCTACTCCCTATTCCTATCTATGCTGCTTCGCTTAGTTTCAAATCTCGTAGGGCACTGATATCAACTTTAATTGCTGGCCCCATCGTAGCAGATACATAAAATGTCCGCCAATAGCGACCTTTAGCTCCTGAAGGACGGTTACGGTCAATTGTCTCTTGCAACGCCTTCAGGTTGACTAACAAATCTTCAGGCGAGAAGGATGCCTTACCAAACATAACATGGACGATGCCAGTTCGATCGGCCCGGAATTCTAATTTACCAGCTTTGAATTCAGCGATCGCACTTGCGATGTCAAATGTCACCGTTCCACCCTTGGGTGATGGCATCAAACCACGAGGCCCAAGCAACTTACCTAACTTCGCCACCTGTGGCATGACATCGGGTGTGGCAATCAGCTTGTCAAAGTCCATCATGCCTTTTTGAATTTCGTCAATTAGTTCTTCCGAACCAGCTAAATCAGCACCAGCGTTTGTTGCTTCTGTTACTTTTTCACCTCTAGCAATCACCGCCACTCGGACGATTTGTCCCGTACCTTTGGGCAGTGCTACCGTTGTCCGCAACTGTTGGTCTGTATACTTGGGGTCAATTCCCAGCCGGATATGTGCTTCTGCGGCTTCGGGGAATTTAGCTGTTGCTGTTTCTTTTAGCAGTGCTAAAGCATCTAGGGGTTGATAATCCCGATCTTCTACTTTTTCTTGTAGCGCCTGCAAGCGACGCGATACTTTTTTTGTCATTTTTCTCTCCTGGGGTAATTCCGAAGCCTTGCCTCTCCCCCGATAAAATTTTGTCTTTTGTCCTTTGTCCTTTGTCGTTTGTCATTAATAACTAATGACCAATGACCAATAATGACCAATGACTAATAACTAATCCGCTACTGTTACGCCCATATTTTTAGCGGTTCCTTCCACAATCTTCATCGCCGCTTCGATGTCGTTGGCGTTGAGGTCGGGAAGTTTGGTTTGGGCTATTTCTTGCAATTGCGCTCTGGTGATTTTACCAACTTTCTTTTTGTTGGGTTCGTTAGAGCCTCTTTCGATTTTCGCTGCCTTGCGAATTAGTACTGACGCTGGTGGCGTCTTGAGTACAAATGTGAAACTCCGGTCTTCAAAAACCGAAATTTCTACGGGAATCACCATTCCAGCTTGGTCTGCTGTTTTGGCGTTGTACTCTTTGCAGAACATCATGATGTTGACGCCGTGTTGACCCAAGGCGGGGCCTACTGGCGGTGCTGGGTTGGCTTTTCCAGCATTTAAGGCCAGTTTAATGACCGCCACTACTTTCTTCGCCATTTGTATTTAGCTCTGTTTCTCTACCTGATTAAATTCCAATTCTACTGGTGTATCTCTACCAAATATGGAGAGCAAAGCTTTAAGCTTACTCCGCTCTGGAGAGACTTCAATCACCTCGCCTTCAAAGTCCTTAAATGGGCCGGAAAGCACAATTATCTTATCACCAGTAGCCATGTCAATTTTAACGACCGGCTCTTGTTCGCTGGTCTGTTTGAAGATGCGTTCTACTTCTGAAGCACTCAGTGGTATGGGGTTGACGTGTCCGCGACCCTTACTACTGCCACGTTTTTGTTCTGAACCAACAAAATTTATCACGTGTGATGTGTTTCGTACCACCTGCCAAGTATCATCATCCATCTTCATCCGCACCAGCACATAGCCTGGAAAAACTTTCTCTTCTGTATGCTGGCGACTACCATCTTTGCGGATTTTCACCGCTGGGGTGTGGGGAATTTCCACTTGGATAATTTTATCAGCGACATCAAATGTTTGAATGCGCTGCTCTAAATTCGTCTTTACACGCTTTTCACAGCCTGAGGCAACTTGCACAGCGTACCAGCGTGCTTCTTTTGACGCTGTTTCTGCTATTTCTGCTGTTTCTTCTGGCTGCAACATTGAGTTGCGCGGTTCGTCTGTTGCAAAACTCATTAGAACACCTGTTTTGCTGCCCAACCAAACAATCCATCGACCAAGTATATCAAAGATGCCGAGAGTGCCACCATTAACAATACGGCGGCGGATTCGCTCACTATCTGTTTGCGACTAGGCCAAACTACTTTTTCAAGTTCTTCTTTGATTCCTTGTATGAAGTTACCGAAGCTAAACCCGTTTGTGGTTTCTGGCAATTCTGCTTCATTTTTTTTGGCCACGACCGTTTATCCCCCGTTTGTCAGTCAATTTTGGATTTTGGATTTACCCAATTGAGGGCAAGGACGCTCAACTTGAGATTTTAGTTTATCCGTTTTATGTTAGATTTCCGAGCAAGCTAAAATCTAAAATTCAGTCGTCTTGGTTTGCAGCTTCGACTCTATTTCACTTACTCAAAGCAAAACAGCTGCAAATGCAATAGCTATGCCCGAAAATATTAACACTAACTGCTATTTTAGCAGCTTGCGTAATTATTTCGGGCTTTGTTTTTTGCTCTTGAGCGCGCCCTGGAGGACTTGAACCCCCGACATCAGGTTTTGGAGACCTGCGTTCTACCAACTGAACTAAGAGCGCACAAGCTGTTTTTCATTCAGTCATTGCGCTGAACTAAATTTTAGTTTAACGCAAGATTGCGATTTTTATCATACATCAATTTCATGGAGAAAACAAGTCAGCGGCAGATGCCGCTTGAAGCTTGAGATTTCTCCCATACTTTATAAGAGGATAACTACAAAGGACGGTCGAAGCGTTGCTTGATCCGGGTTGCTTTGCCGACGCGATCGCGTAGATAATACAACTTAGCGCGGCGTACTTTACCGCGACGTAGGACTTTGATGCTCTCAATCCGGGGAGAATGTAACAGAAAGACTCTCTCGACGCCCACGCCTTGAAAAACTTTGCGGACTGTAATAGTTTCGTTGATGCCACCATTGCGCTTGGCTATCACTACTCCTTCGTAGGGTTGTACGCGGTATTTATCACCTTCTTTGATTTTCACTCCCACTTTTACTGTATCGCCCACATATATATCGGGCAGATTTGATTTTAGCTGTTCCGCTTCAATGGAGCGGATAATCTCTTGAGCGTTCATAGTCTTTCTGTCTGCTTCAAAAACTCACGATCGTCAATTATAAATCGACAATCCCATTTCAGTCTACCTGTTGGAGATTGATAATTTCACCGATACAACAGCCTCCAAAGGGAAGCTATATTGCAAAATGCTGTACCACAGGTATGAATTTATGAAATTTAGCGTCGTCATTACTACTTATAATCGCTTGGATTTGCTCAAAAGAGCAATTGATTCGGCTTGTAACCAAACAATCGAGTGTGAGGTGGTTGTTGCTGATGACTGTTCTTCTGATGACACCCAAAGCTATGTTCAAAGCTTAGGCGATAAGGTTGTTTATCATCGTAATGAAGCGAACCTTGGTCATGCGGCGACGGTAAATGCTGGAGTTGCTAAAGCTACCGGCGACTGGATTAAGTTTCTCGACGATGATGACTATTTAGCTGCTAATTGTGTAGAAGAAATAACTAAGGCGATCGCACTTCGTCCCGATGCAGTAATCTGCTCTTGTGTGGCGGCTCAGGTAGATGCCAATGAAGTTGAACTTTCCCGTACTCCCCAAGTCGGCCCTGGTTTAGCTTTTTATATTCCCCAAGCTGATATACACTACGGTATGCTTCTAGAAGTTGTACCCTTTGGCACACCTGCACAAGTGGCTTGTCGGCGCGATGCTTTTCTACAAACTGGTGGTTGGGATTCCACATTGGATGCTAACTGCGATGATATCGATTCGTGGATTAAGATTGCTCAATTCGGTGATGCTATTTTCTTAAATCAGTGTCTTGCTTACCGGACTATCTGGCCTGGTGCTTATAATCAAAAGTTTTCTTTATCTCGGCGGTTGGCGACAAATATCTTAATGAAGGAGAAAATTTACGCTTTAGTAAATGAAGAACACCGCGTCAAAATTCCCCGTTTTCAAGATATAAAAAATTACCTCAAATTACATTGGAGTATAGTGGCGCTCAAGCAAAAAAATATTAAAAGTTTTCTTTCAATGATTGAACCCTCTGCACTTTCTCCTCAGTCTTGGAAGTTTTTGGTAAGTGCTGCTTTATCGCGTCGCACTCAGGGAAACAATTCTCAAGTTCGCAAATTTGTGTTGATTGAATCGTAGTAGAGGAGAATTCAGAATACAGAATTCAGAAGTCAAACAATTTTTTGTCAATGCGTAAGTTCTAAATTTGACTAAATAGTTACAGGACTTACGCAACTGGTACAGGGCGATCGCCATATATAAACTTTTAAATTAAATTAACTCTAAACTAGCTATATTTTGACTATAATTGGCGACTAATATAAATAATTTCAGCCATTGAAAACCTAGTAAAATTTCCTGTATTTCATCTCCAGCAAATACAGGAATTTCCCATTCTTGACTATCTATTATTACCCTACCACTATAAACATCAAATTCAGTTTCTCCTTGAGCAGTTCTTAATTTATCTTGATTTAAAAAATTCCAATCAAGACTTTGTACATCTTGTTTGTTCATGGCTAAAAATTCAGTAAATCCTGTATCTAACATTGTTTCTACAGGAAAACTAATACTATCCTCACTTATTAAATCAATTTCAAAATAAATTTGTCCATTTTCTCCAAATCTTCCCTCAATCATATTCGGCCACTAACTCCAGTTTCATTAATGCCAAAAATATGATGAATCACGCGAAGATATTTGTCTTTGGCCATTTTACTTGCTACTTCTTTATCCCGATCGATAAAATAATCCCCACTATCAGGTTCAATGGCAATATACCAACCATAATATTTATCTAGTATTTCTGGTTTTAAACGCTCAAAAATTACCCAACAACGCTCATAAAATGCCTGTCTTCTAGCTTTGTCTTGAGCTTTTTGTGCTTCTGTCCATTGAATTTCTGGAAATACTCTCCCGCGTCTGACAATTCTTTCTGGTGAAGAGTGTGTCATATTTTTGACCTCATTAAAATTTATTTTTCATATTTTATTATAAAATGCCCAACGGGAACTATTGGTTCCCAAATCTTACCAACGAGCGATCGCCATATTTTAGTATTTTATCCCGATTTATTAAACCGTTACTGAATAAGTCTTTAAAGCTAAGTAGCTGAAGACATGAGCTATTTGTCAGTAGTAATTTGTGATTTTTACAAGCTACTGGTTGATTTTGAGTTCTCCTTAAAAACTCAAGAATTGTGTCTTTGTCTACTCAGTCACTTGTCTTTATTTTTTATACATATCTTAAACACTATGCGAATTATACATATTTTGAACCACGTTCAAGAGATAGGTAACGGGATTGTAAATGTGGCTGTGGATTTGGCTTGCTTTCAAGCCAAATCTGGTCATGAAGTAGCGGTTATTTCTGGTGGTGGTGAGTACGAGATATTACTAAAAAAGTTTGGTGTGAAACATTACGAATTAGACCAAACTCGCAAACCTATAAATACAATTAAAGCAGCTATCGGTTACAGAGCGATCGCAGCAAAATTCCAACCCGATATCGTTCACGCACACATGATGACGGGAGTCTTACTAGCACGCATTTTTCAAAATCGTTATGCTTTAGTTTCTACGGTACACAATGAATTTCAGCGTGCTAGCGTAATGATGGGTTTAGCTGACAGGGTAATTGCCGTCAGTCAGGCTGTAAGAGATTCTATGGTACGGCGCGGTATCCCAGAAAATAAGTTGCGGGTAGTGTGCAATGGAACTCTGGGTAGTCCCCGCACGCGACAAATACAAGATTATCAAAGTTTACCGTTACAACGTCCGGCGATCGCCACTGTAGCCGGAATGTATCAACGCAAGGGAATTGCGGAGTTAATCGCTGCTTTTGAAGAAATTGCCTCAGATTTTCCCCAAACACATCTTTATTTGGTAGGCAACGGCCCTGATAAACAGCTATTTGAAGCACAGGCAAAAGCAACTTCTGTGGCAGAACGCATTCATTTTGAGGGCTTTCAACCAGAACCCCAACGCTACCTTAAATCTTGTGACATATTTGTGCTTGCTTCTCACCGCGACCCCTGTCCTTTGGTGCTTTCGGAAGCTAGAGAAGCTGGAACTGCTATCGTTGGCACTCACGTCGATGGAATTCCCGAAGCTTTGGATAATGGTCAAGCAGGTCTTTTGGTGTCGGCAAAAGACAGTCATTCTTTGGCTGGTGTCTTAGTGGAATTACTGAGTAATGCCGAGATGCTGCAAGAATGGAAACAGCGGGCAAATCAAAACCTGGAACGGCTGAGTGTTGCCCGCGTCCATCAGGAAACGTTGGCAGTATATCGTGAGTTAAAGTATTAACAATGTTGCGATCGCTTTAGTTTGAACGCTACGCCCAAAGCACCAAACACTAATACACCTAAAACACTAGTTGGTTCGGGAATAGCGGTGTAAGAAGCCGCCACTCTGATAGGCCCATCTTTATCCACTTGGTCTTCTGGTATTGCTGGAATGATTCCCTCACCTGGGGTTAAATTGGGCTGAGTAGCAAATCGATTGAAAAATATGGTTCCGTCTGGGATTACACCACCGCTGTAAGTAAGAATGTTGTCCTCAACGGTAACGTTTGCAAAGATATCCTTGAGTTCGGGAACGCTAGAGAAACCAATTTTGCCATCTCCATCAACGTCTCCCCACTGTACAGGCTCATTATCAAATCCGGGAGTAGAATCCGGATTAGTATAAAACAGCGTTTTTAAGTCAAAAACCAAGCTACCAATATCATTGCCAGTACCATTGAGCAAGTTATTCGCTCGATCTGGAACACCATATTCTATTATTTGCCCTGGGAGAATATCTGCTCCAAGGGTTCTTGGGGGTCTGGTTTCAAATACCTCGTCATTTATAGTGGTTACGATGGGTTCTACAAAGATGACGCCTCTTGCTGGTGTCAAAGATAAAAAACTAATTCCTGCTGCTCCTAAAACAGACAAGGCTATTTTTGTTGCTATTTTAGCCATTTTACGCCCTCTTTGAATATTGATTGAAAGAATGCTACGTATACCAGGTGAGTTAAATCAATTAAGATTCATGCTTAACTGCTATCTACTTGCTACTTAAATAACAGTTAATCTGCGTTTGTTTACTTATTTGATATCTACCCATAGGTTGATTTATAAAGCAATTCTTATATTGCTTTATCACTATTACTAGTAATTTCACGTAATCTTTATAAAAAATCTAAGTTAGAGCTTAAGTATTAATTCCTGATAGATGATTCAGAATATTCAAATTTTGTCAATAAGTAATAATGCTTATAATTTTTTAAGAGAAAATAGCAAGATTATTGTTAAGTTTTTTAACCTGTGTAAAGTTCAATAAACAGCGATCGCATTTGTAATGATGCAGGTTAAGCTAAAAATAATGTAAATATAAATACAATTTTTTTTCTTGAAAAACATCAGCTTCTGAAAATTTTAGTAGAAAGCTGGTCAATTTTTGTGATTACAGACATATATTTGCAAACCTTATAACTGTGAAGATTTGTATGTAATAAAAGACTTCTGTTTTGAATTTTTAAACCAAAAATTTCCTTGATTTTGGTTTAATTAGCTGTACATACAGAAGTTTGCTTTGAATAAAATACAGACTTTTATAGTCATTTAGCACAGATAGATGTAAGACAATGCTGTCCTCTATTGAAGTTGAAATTTGGGTATAAAATACTATGAAAAAATTGAAAAATTTCCAAGTTTGCAACATCACGATAGAAACTTTATGTGCATATTTACTAAATGCAACATAAATTTTAAATTTCATTGCTTAAAATTTACTAAGCAAAAGTAATATATTGTCCGATAAATAGGATGTAATGCTATACAAAATTATCCTTATATCTTGATTTACTAATAGAAGATTTTTCATTCTATTCAGGTTACTTAATCTATGAGATATAACCATGACTACTACTACTGAACGTCGGAAATCCAACACGTTTTATGTGATTTTGATTGCTGGTGCTGCGGCTCTTGGCGGTTTTTTATTTGGTTTTGACACCGCAGTAATTAACGGTGCAGTTGCAGCTATCTCGAAAGCTTTTAACGCTAACAGTGTAGAGACTGGCCTTGCTGTGTCGCTGGCATTATTAGGGTCTGCGGTAGGAGCGTTTTATGCAGGAAAAATTGCAGACCGCTATGGTCGAGTTAAGGCAATGGTGGTAGCTTCGGTGTTATTTACTATTAGTGGAATTGGCTCCGGCCTTGCTGTAGGTATTTGGGATTTTACCTTTTGGCGGCTACTGGGTGGGCTTGCAGTGGGAGCTGCTAGCGTCATCGCGCCAGCTTACATTGCAGAATGTTCTCCTACCCATTTGCGGGGAAGGTTGGGATCTCTCCAGCAATTAGCGATTGTGGTTGGTATTTTCATCGCACTCCTATGCGACTACTTTATTGCTGTATCAGCTGGTTCAGCTGAGAAGCCGTTTTTGTTTGGAATAGCAGCTTGGCGCTGGATGTTTTGGACGGAAATTCCTCCTGCGATACTCTACGGAATGTCAGCTTTAATGATTCCAGAATCCCCGCGTTACTTAGTTGCTCAAGGACGGGAACCAGAAGCTGCTAACGTTCTGACTAAGATTTTGGGGGGTAACGTATTAGCAAAAATCGAAGAAATTCGGCAAACAGTTTTACGCGAACGTCAGCCTAAGTTTTCTGATTTGTTAGGAAGAAGTGGTGGGCTTTTGCCGATTGTTTGGATAGGAATAGGTTTATCCGTATTCCAGCAATTGGTTGGGATTAATGTCATCTTTTATTACAGCAGCGTTTTGTGGCAGGCAGTTGGTTTTTCTGAAAAAGATTCCCTGACAACTACAGTGATTACAGGGGCGGTAAATATTATTACTACTTTAATTGCGATCGCCTTTGTAGATAAATTTGGTCGCAAGCCTTTACTGGTTTTAGGGTCACTTGGCATGGTCGTGACCTTGGGGACAATGACTGCTGTTTTTAGAACCGGGCAACTAGATCCTGCTGGCAACCTGACTCTCAACGGTTCAGCCGGTCTTATTGCTCTTTTAGCAGCTAATTTTTATGTATTTTGCTTCGGTTTTTCCTGGGGCCCAGTCACCTGGGTGCTGTTAGGAGAAATGTTTAATAACAAGATCCGAGCTGCTGCACTTTCGGTAGCTGCGGCAATACAATGGGTTGCTAATTTTGCCGTTTCCACAACATTTCCTCCCATCCTGCAATATTTTGGGCTAGGTGCTGCTTATGGTCTGTATACAATTGCGGCAGCTATTTCCTTCTTCTTCGTTCTGTTTTTTATTAAAGAAACCAAAGGAATTGAATTAGAAGATATGTAAAGGGGCTTTAGAGAACGCAACAGACCTGCTTCATAAGCAGCGGGTTAGGGAGAGTATTAGAGGATGTTTGAAAAGTTATGATGATATATCAAATATTTTTTTACCCCACCCTAACCCTCCCCTTGTAAAGGCTACGGTGTACACACAAGTTATCGAATTACCCCATCCTAGCCCTCCCCTTGTCAAGGGGAGGGAACAAGATCTCTTTTTCTCCCTTAACAAGGCAGATAAAAACGCAATTAAAATCACAGTCAACCACTTTTCAAACAACCTCTTAGATACTTTATTAACAATAATAGCTTTTAAAACATCCTCTTAAGCTGAAAATCATGCTTTCTGCTTCATCTCGATGAATAATACAGATAATTATTTATTACCACTGGGGTATGTTATTCGCCAAGCGAAACCTTCTGATATGTGGTTAATTTGTTTATTTATTATTAGAGCAAGTCTTGACGCTTCTCAACTAAAATGGCATCAATTTTGGGTTATTGAGTATGATGGGCGTTTAGTAGCTTTCGGACAGTTACGAAACTTTGAATTTGCACAAGAACTTGGTAGTTTATTTGTTGTACCAACTCACCGAAATCAGGGATTAGGAACTTTTTTAATCCAGCATTTAATTGCTCAATCTACTCAACCGCTTTATTTAAAATGTTTAAAAAATAAATTAGGTTCTTTTTACGCTAAAAAAGGCTTTATTCCTATCAGCTATGAGGAATTACCAGTATCACTCAAGTCTAAGTTTCGCTTGTCTCAATTACGAAAGACATTACTAAAAGCTTTTGTACTATTTATGAAGTATGAACATCCTGTCTGAATACTTATAAATTCACGCCTGGACATTTTATCTAGGTAAAATTTTTTGAGGACTCCTAGAAAATGAAATAAAATTCCTTAAATCATTTGTGAGCAAGTGATAGCGTCACTTGCTCCAAGATTCAATTTTAAGAGGAAGAACGTTTCAGAATTTTACCTCTGCCTTAAAATTCAATGCCTATCAGTGATGGAAATAAGTTTTTTCTTAAATCCACGCAACATGGTTAATAGTGGCTTTGCCCAATTTCCACCCAGTAAATCGTGGAGTAGGACATAAAAACAGGGGATGATAAACAACGTTAGCATTGTTGCGATCGCCATCCCAAAGAAAACTACAATCCCTAAAGGTTGCAAAAACTCAGAACCTTCGCCAATGCCTAATGCCAAGGGAAACAGTCCCAAAATGGTAGTGACTGTAGTCATCATAATCGGGCGCAAGCGTTGAGGAGCAGCTTTGATAATCGCAACTTGGCGAGTACAACCAACTTCTTCCCGAATTTGGTTTGCCAGTTCTACCATGAGAATCCCCGCGTTTACCACAATTCCCACCAGCAACACCACACCAACAATTACAGTTGCGCCAATTGCTGTTTGGGTAATGTAAAGTCCAAAAATTCCCCCAGCTAAGGCCAGTGGTACGGTGAACATAATTACCAATGGGTCAATCAGCGAATTGTATTGCACCGCCATCACTACAAAGATTAAGAATGTCGCCAACGCTCCCAATGTTTTTAAAGCATCTTGGAGTTGCTGATTAGTTTCTTGAGCAGAACTAGGCACAATTGAAACGCCATCAGGTAAGTCTACATTCTTGACTATTGCATTAGCTTCTGCTATTGCTTCACCAAGACTAGCTCCCTCGCTGAGATTGCCTGCCACAATAAAAGCTTGGCGCTGATTAATCCGTTGCACCTCACCAGGCGCTTGACCTTCTTGAATGTTGGCAACGTCTGAAAGCCGGACTAGTTGATTATTTTCTGTAAATAGCGGTAATTGTTCTAGCTGTGAAGGACGCTGAATGGCTTCTTTATTCAGCTGCACCCGCACATCAACTAAACGATTACCGCGTTGAATTTGCGTGGGAACTGAACCTTCAATTGCTGTCTGGACTGTTGCACCAATTTCTTGAGCGCTCAACCCTAAAGCTGAAACCCTCTCCCAGTCAGGGCGAATTTGGATTTCTGGTTGCCGGGGGTCGGCATCTGGTCGAAATGTCGCCAATCTTGCCCTTTCCTGCAATGCCTCCAGCACTTGTGCCCCTGCTTGCGTTAAGTTTTCTTCATTCTCGCCTTGCAAAATCACGTCAATTTCTGACCCTTGCACTGGAGAATTACTCAAGATTAAACCCCGCACTTGACCTGGATTGAGGCGCAGCAGAATTCCTGCTAAGTTGAGTTTGTTAAATTCCTGAGTTACTTTTTTGACGAAGCCTTCAACATCTGTGCCTGGTTTGAGATTGATGGTGCTGCTGGCACGTAAAGGATTTTCTGTAGTATTGTTGCCAAATAAATTACCACCGACAGTTGTGAAAGCAGACTCGGTTTCTGGTTGTTTGAGCAAAATGTCATCGACAATTTGCATAACTTTCTCAGAAGTTGCTAAAGGTGTACCGGGAGGAAACTGCGCTCTCAAGTTAGCTTGTCCGGTACTGATGCGGGGTAAAATTTCTTGGGGAATTTGACCAAACATCAAAAAGCTACTGCCACCTAAAATTAGTAACGCAGCAGTTACTACCAGGAGACGATAGCGTAAAACCTTGGTTAAAAAGTTACTGTATCCGCGCGTAGCATCTTCAAATCGGTGATTAAACTGTCTCAGCAGCCAAAATTCACTGATGCGACTAGACCAGGAAATTCCCAAAAGTCGAGAAGACAGCATCGGCACTACTGTAATGGCAACCACAAGGGAAGCTGCAACTGCGAAGCTAATTGTCAGAATCAGTTCATTAAATAGCAGTGCAATAAAGCCGCCAATTAAGAGGAATGGTACTACAGAAACTAAGTTGGCGCCTGTGGCAGCAACCAAAGCAGATTCGACTTCTTGGGAAGCATTAATGGCAGTGTCAATAAAGAATTTGGAATTACCCTGCCTCCCCTGCTCCCCCCTCTCTCTTTGATTGGGAGTCATGCCTGCTTTTTCGGAGATATTCTCTAAGATCACAACCGATGTATCAATTGCTTGACCGACTCCTAATGTCAGACCTGCCAAACTAAAAACATTCAAAGTAAGGCCAAATATTTTCATCAAAGCGATCGCAGCCAGAGTACACAGCGGAATCGTCAAACTGATAATTAATGTTTGCCTAAACGATCCCAAAAATAATAACACTGCTGCTGCTGCCAGCAATGCTCCAGAAATCCCCGAAAAGATGACATCATTTAAAGAATTGCGGATGAAAACAGATTCATCTGTGGTGGGACTCAAGGTCATGTCTGCTGGGATTAAACCCGATTGCCGTAATTGTTCAATTCGCTGCTTCACAGCATTGACAACGGTAATTGTGTTGGCCTCAGGCTGCTTTTGCACTGAAACTTTCACAGCAGGTTGACGATTGAGGTAAACAAATACTCGCTGTTCTTCTGTATCGTCAATTACCTCCGCAAAGTCTCGCAAGTAGACGCGGCGGGAAGGGGTAGGGGAAGCAGGGGAGGCAGGGGAGGCAGGGGAGGCAGGGGAAGCAGAGGAGGCAGGGGAGGAAACTTCTAAAGAAAGGTTTTCAATTTCACTAGCATTTTGGAAGCGTCCTACAGTCCGAGTCAATGGCTCGGAATTTTGCCCTAGAATCCGACCGCCAGAAGTGTCTTGGTTACGAGCTGTTAATTCATCTAATACATCATTTAAGCCCACACCCAAAGCTTGCAATCGGTTTAAGTCAACAAGCACTCTTACTTCTTCCTCAGCACCACCAGATACATCGATTGAGGCGACTCCCGGCACAACACTGAGTTCACGCGTCAACTCTTCATCAGCAAATACGCGTAAATCTTTACCTGGCAACGAAGCAGATGTCAGTGCCAATTCATAAACCGGCAATTGGGAGGGATCGACTTTAAATAAGCGTGGCTCCTCTATGGTATCTGGCAGTTGTCCTCGACCTCGGTTAAAAGCAGCAGTCGCGTCGTTTAGGGCTTGGTCAATATCGCCTCCTGGCTGGAAGTATAAATCCAGGTTCACCTGTCCTTCGCGGGTACGGGAAAAAACCTGTACTACATTCTCGGTTGCTGATAAAGTTTCTTCTAAGGGCCTGGTGATTTCATCTACTGCGACTTCTGGGGAAATACCGGGGGCTTCTAGCCGAACGCTAATTCGTGGATAGGTAATTGCTGGTAAGAGATCGACTTGGATAGTTGTGAGAAAAAACACTCCAATGACAATTACCGCCACGGTGAGCATGAGTGTACCAATGTGTTGGCGGATAGCGATCGTACTGAGACTAAATCCGCTATTGCCATTATTATTTGCTTGTTGCATGATACTGAGTGCTAAGTGCTAAGTGCTGACTACTAAGTACTTTTTTCATTGGTATGGTGTATTGCTCACCCTACTATTGTTTTTCTGAAAGAATTGAGAGACTTACAGTGTCACCTTCTTTTAACGGCTTACCACTACGAACAACATAGCGTTCCCCCGGTTGCAAGCCAGACAGAATTTCCACTTTGCTATCAGCTCTTTTCCCTAAGGTGACAGCACGCGCCGCTACTTTTGCTTTGCCTTCTGCATCACTGACAACAAATAAGGTTCCAGTTTTGTTTTGCGTGTCTGTGTTGCTTTTCTGCCCCCGTGCCTGTTTCTGAATGGCTGTTTGCGGCACTACTACCCGTTGCGCCATTTGAGTTTCAAAATTGACTCGTGCCAGTAGTCCGCTACCAATTTTCCCATCGCTGTTGGGAATTACTACTTCTACGGGAATCAAACGAGCTGTGGCATCAGCAGCTGGAGAAATCCGCGTCACTCTGCCAATTAATGTTTCACTGGGGAAAGCATCTAAACGGACTTTTACGGATTGTCCAAGCTGAATTTGTGCTAGTTCTAATTCCGAAACTTGGACGACAACTTTCACGCGGTTAAAGTCGCCAATTTTTAAGACTTCACTACCTGCTTGCAAAAGATTGCCTGGTTCTGTGACTTTTTCTGTAACTACGCCAGTAATGGGGGATGTCAGCCGAGCGTAAGATCTGCGTTCTTTGGCTTCTGCAACTAAGGCCTGTTGGGCTAATACTCTGCCTTGAGCGGCGGCGACGGCTTGCTGTTCTGTACGGACTTGCTCTTGAGCCGCCCGCAATGCCTGGGCAGCTGTTTGTGCCTGGGTACGCGCTTGTTCAGCAGTTTGTTGAGCGATCGCTCCTGCTTGGAATAGTTTTTGCTGGCGTTGTGAATCTGCCTGGGCTTGCACTACTTCTAGCCTCGCCCGTTCCACGTCTGCACGGGCATTACTTACTTGAGTAGTTGCCCTGACTACTTCTGATTTTAGGGCTGCAAGTTCGGCTTCTGCTTGTTTGTAGGCTGTTAGTAACAGGGCGTCATCTAATTGCCCCACAGTCTGGCCTTGGTTAACTCTATCGCCCACATCTAGGTTCAAAGCCAACAACCGCGCTTCAACCTGCGATCGCAGTGACACAATCCGGAAGGGTACTGTATTACCTGTATATTCTGGTTGTGTTTGCAATAAATCTGTTCGCGCGATCGCCACATCTACAGGTGTTGCACCCCCACCCCGTGCCCGTCCGCCAGGACTCTGAGATTGTGCCTCAGCTGATTCCTTAGGTAGCGATCCACAACTTGCTGTTAGCAGGCCTATACCAACCAAACAGGGTATTAAAAAACTTTTCAAAGGAGTAGAGGCAAAAAAATATTTTTCCCCCTTTCCACGTTTTGCATAACTGCTTTTTGCCAGAAGTTTGCTTTTGACATCTGCGTAGTCGCAGACCGCTGCACGTATCGCTACCTCAGTTTTTGCAACTGAATTTAACTCGATATTAATTAGCTGGGTATTGGTTACAGAATCCTTCATTTTCACCTGTGTGTGCGGCTTAGTTTATGTCCAAAATCATCTAGTTTTCTCCTATGGGGAGCTTTCGGGATTAAACAGCCGTGTTTTCCCAAGTAATTCTGAGAGATATTTTTAATAAAAAACGGCGAGAACGAATAAGCTGTTAACAGAAAATCTCTGTTTTCAGAAAATTACTGTTTTCCCATAAAAGTCCCAAAATTCTCACCGCTCTACTTCTTATGCAGAGGTAGACAATCTTCTTGCAGCTAATCAATTATAAACTTAGTATAAATATTTTTTAGTTTTCTGTAATCTACCCATAGGAGAAAACTGGCTTTACCACAAGACATGAAACTCTTTTTTCCATGTTTAAACATGGCGGTATTAAATTTTCCTTATTTTAAGATAATTATCCTATTGTACGTAAGATACGCGGATTTTTGGTAGTTTATCAATTCAATTCAGAAAAGTAAACATTTATTTATTGGGTATTGGGAGTGCTGACTATTGGCTGTTAATTTTTAATAGAGAAGTTATTACTCGCTCTCTGCTCCTCTACCTCCACAGGGTTACTGAACAAGTAAATATAAATTTTTATAAAAATTTTTCAAACTTTTCCCCAGAAGGTTGACTATTGTGTCATTATGGGTAGTGAAATGAGAATTAATTCGGCGACAGTGTTTGTTCTTAGTATTGACAGGCTTTTTCCTTGTGGTATTACAGACTTCTCTCCGAAATCTAAATCTCTGCATACTTTATGATTTTGGAGATATTTCATGTCAATTTACGTAGGTAACCTCTCTTATGAAGTTACACAAGAAGCTCTGAGTGCTGTTTTTGCAGAATATGGTTCTGTAAAGCGCGTTCAGTTGCCTACTGACCGTGAAACAGGTCGCTTGCGCGGCTTTGGTTTTGTGGAAATGAGTTCAGATGCTGAAGAAGCAGCTGCCATTGAAGCTCTTGACGGTGCTGAATGGCTGGGTCGTGACTTGAAAGTAAATAAAGCCAAGCCCAGAGAAGACAGAGGTGGTTCTTTCGGTGGTGGTAACCGTGGCGGTGGTGGTTACAACCGCAATCGTTACTAAAGCAATTAGACAGCAGTAAGTTAATTTAATCTAGTAAAAGCTCAGGCAGCAATGCTTGAGCTTTTTGCATAGAAAATATAGCGATCGCCAACTACCTGAGGACATAGATCGAGCGTAAAATCCTGATATAAAAAAAAGATTTTTAAGCCCGTCGCTTGTTGCCTGCGATAAGTCTTTTACCGGACATAATATGACAAGTCTGTTGCTCAATTAGAAATTTGGTATAGGAAATGCTCAGCATTATCCCCAAGACAAGGTACTTTTGAGTGCTGCAATGTTAGAGCAACACTCTCAAGAGGCGATCGCATTAATTTTAGCTGGTGTTCAAAACGCTCAATAATTATTAAGCAACTACTTGCCACCAACCAAAAGCAGGGCCGATAAAACGAATCGTTAGCCATGCTGCAACCATGATACCAATGCCTATCCAAGCACCGCGAGTAGTCCAAGTGACAAATAATTGAGCTTGACTTTTCGTGATGGGAATCGAGGGTAAGATGCGAGCTTCTTGACCGTATGTTTCCCCTAGTGCAGTTTTCCGACGTTTTGCTTCACCCATAATTAGGAACTGAAATCAACTTAAGCTCTAACTTTATCTTGCCAGGAATTGTGGTTATGGACAATTAATATTGGGCATGGGGCATGGGGATGAGGGAGATGGGGAGGTAGAGAAGTGTGGGGAGTGTGGGGGGAAAGATTTCTTCCCCATCCTCCCACACCTAATGAGCTTGCCCCATCCTCACACACCTCCCACACTTCCCACACCTGCTGCTTGCCCAATGCCCAATGCCCAATCCTTATGCCGAATTTTCCTCATTTGTATTGGAAAATAGACTGGGATCGAGATAGTTAATGCGTGCCAAGGGGCTTAAAGCTGAGAGAATTTGGGCGCCGTAGCTGCGGTTAACTACACGACTATCAAGTAAAGCGACAATACCTTGACTTTCTCGCACTGGAGCGATGGCTCGTTGTAATTCATTCAAGGCGGTTGGTAATAAATATAAACGGAACCAATCTTGATGCGATCGCTTATAACGAGCTACCCTACCAGCTACTAGAGGATTTTCCAAAGATGGTAGCGGCAAAGTCGCAATAATTAACAGCTGGGGTGCAGGCAAGACTCGCTGATGTTCTCGCCAAAATTCCCAACCGCTCACCAAAATACCATTTTCATCTAAACAAGTTTTTTCTACCTGTACCCGCGAACCAAATTCTGACGCCAAAATTGTCCCGACTTGGGACTTGAGTGGGACATCGCCAACCAAAATCACGGTTAATCCTGGTGCTGTAGCACTCAGACAAACCAGCGTGCGGACTTTGTGAATAAATGCCGCTTGAAATTCTGGTGTATTAGGTAGGGGTAACTTATAGGGTACATAGAGTTGAATTGCTTCGGCTTGACTTTCAGAAGAAAATTTCAGGCAAGTTACGTCTTCCAAACCCAAACGCTCGCGGAAAAGGGGAGCCTCTGTTTCTGGTTCTATAGCACTGCCAATTAAAACCACTGGTTGTCGCTGCCAAATGGGGGAAAGTATTTTCCCTAATTCCATTGGGGCGTAGTGTAAAGAAAATAAACCTTGGCGACGGGCAATAGTCGCCCAGAAGAGGGCAGGGGAAGCAGGGGAGGCAGGGGGGGCAGGGGAGGAAAGATTTTCGTTGAGCAATTGAAATTCTTGCCAGAAATGTTTCCAATTATCTGGGAGATTACTGAGGTCTAAAGTAGAATAAAGACGGTTTAAAATGTCTATTTCTAGTCCAGAGATGAGATAGCACTCATAGGGATTAGCAGGATGCTGAAAAAGTTCGTGTGTCAGTTGTATCCGTGCTTCGCGAATTGCTTCAGCTTGGTTTGGGCAAGCTAGCATGAGTCGATCCCAATCATGGGGTTGAATTTCTTGGGCGAGCTGATGACGAACCCAATCTTCGAGATCGTCTACACCATCAATAATTGTAGGAATACCTGGGGGAAAGCGATCGCCATCAGCTAACTGTCCTTTTAACCAAGCTTCTGGGGAGGTCAACAGTAGCCCTTGGAACTGGGCATCAGGCCAAGCGTCACCTGTTCTAATCGGTTTGTTGGCTGGTAGCCACTGCTGTAGCCGCGGAATTTCCACCCGCAACAGAAGTTGTTGCACTGCTTCTTGAGCAACAATAATTACAGGGCCATGCCACATCAGGGCTGATGCTACGAAACTGGTACGATATCGTCCTTGATAGCCACAAACAGCCCCCACTTGAATGAGGGCGCTACGTTCCAGGCGCAAGGCGCGTGCTACCAACCGTGCCATCGTCAAATGATGGGGCCAGGAAGGGAACCCCGCTTGCGATCGCAAAAAGTTATGTAGTGACAAATGAACTTCTGCCTCAATCACACGCTTTTAATCCCATAACAAAGTGACTTTTACCAATAAAGCCCCAATTTCTATTATGTTGTCCTTTGTCATTTATCATTTGTCATTTGTCCTCTGTTACAAAGTCTAGGCAGTTCGTTGGTGGGGTTCCCCCGCTTAAAGGAACTGGCGTTGAGCCACTGCGTTCCACAGGCCTTTGAGCTTGTTCGCTGTTAGGGTTACCGTAGGATAGCAACTGGCGTCTGAATATCAGAGGAAGCCTTAGCTTTTAACTTTCGGCTTAGTCATTTGTTCTTTGTCTAAAACTAATGACTAATGACTAATGACTAATGACTATTGTACAGACGCGATTAATCGCGTCTCTACTAATGACCAATCACCAATTACCTAATTATGCCAACCTACACAGGAATTTCCAGCGAAGCCTTTAGGCATCCCCTGGATACCCAAGCTGAGCAAGCTTTACGTAATTTACCAGGATTTGATTTTTTAGCCCGTAAATTTGTGGAATTTTTCGCTGAACGCCCTCAGTTAGTTTATTTAATGGGCAACACCATCCAAGTCGGGCCGCGTCAATATTCCACCATTTACCAGATTTTTCGGGAATGCGTGCGAGATTTGGACATTTATCCAGAACCCACACTGTTTGTTGAGCAAAATTCCCAAGCTAATAGTTACGCACTTGGACAAGAGCATCCTTACATAGTCATAAATACAGGTACATTAGACTTACTAAACGAAGTCGAAATTAGGGCGGTGCTAGCCCATGAACTGGGGCACATTAAATGTGGTCATACTATTTTAATTCAAATGGCGATATGGGTGAGGAGTCTCGCTTCTACAGTTGGTGAATTAACCTTTGGCATTGGTAATTTCGTCAGTCAAGGTTTGTTGCTTGCTTTTTACGAATGGCGACGCAAAGCCGAGTTATCCTCAGATCGCGCCGCTTTATTAGTAATGGATGATTTAAATCCTGTAATGACTACGATGATGAAAGTCACGGGCGGTAGTATCAAATATGCCAATGAATGCAGTTTACAAGAATTTATTAAGCAGTCTGAAAATTATCAAGCACTAGATGAAGATGGACTCAATCAAGTGTATAAATTCTTAATGTACACTGGGTTTCAAGGTGCAATGATGACTCATCCTTTTCCTGTGGAGCGCTTGCATTACTTACAACAGTGGGCAGTATCAGAAGAATATCAGCAAATTCGCCGAGGAAACTATCAGCGATCGCCCGCCTCCGGAGCTGTAAATGTCCCCGCAGATTCTTCCGAAAATGAAAAAGAAGCTTTGCGCCGTCAAATTGAAGAATTACAACGCGAAATTAACAGAATGAAAAGGCCTGATAATAATTCGTAAAAGGACTAGAGAGTGGGGAGCAAGGGGGCAGGGGAAAAGGTTAAAGGGAAAAGGTTAAAGGGAAAAGGAATAAATTTAATCTTTCCCCTTTCCCCCTTACCCCTTCCCCTTTTCCCATTTTCAATGCCCCATGCCCTATGCCCTATGCCCAATCCCCAGCCCATATCTGAGCATTAAATTAGGCATTTTTCCATATGGCAATTCACTTGAAAAAACGGCTTTTTGTGTTAGCTAATATCCTTGCTTTTATTCTCTTCATGCCGGGAATTGCCTTAGCTGCGCCCGTTAAAATGAATACTAATTTTAGTATTATTGTCCCCAAAACTACCAAAGCTGCCAGCGATTTTACTTCGATTTCAGAGATTAACCTGACTCCCCAACAACGCCAACAAATCCAGGGTATACGTCAGAGAAGAAATAAAGAAATTCAGGCAGTATTAAATTTATCTCAGCGTGCCCAAATTGCTCGCAATCTGCGGGCTGGTAATGATATGAATCAAGCCCTAAAAAAACTCAATTTACAACCAGAGCAGCAAGAATTAGTGGACGCAATACTGAAGTTTACTAACTTGAAAATGAAGGCGATTTTATCTCGGTATTCGCTAAAAGTAAATCAAAAATAAAGGTTTGATTTGTAGAGTAAAATGTTTGCGATCGCCACACTTATGGAAATAATTTACCAATCTGAATTTCAATTTCTGGAAATGCAATTAAGGATAACGTTGCATCCTCTTGCAAAATAAACTCTAGATTGTAGGCTTCTAAGCCAGGTTCGCGGAAGACAAAAACCTGACGCTGATTCACATCTAAAATCCAGTAGTCAATAATTCCTGCTTTAGCATATAAAGGCGCTTTTTGTTTGCGATCTGTTTCTAATGTTGTATCCGCCACTTCAACGAGTAAAAAAATTTCATTCGGTGCGGGATGGCGATCGATATATTTTCGCGCATCAATTCGGACAACGGCAATGTCTGGTTCGGGTTCCGAATATTGGCTTAATTGAATAGGATCTTGTACGCGAACTAGGGCGAGTTCTGCTAACAGCGGCTTGAGACGATCGGATGCACATAGGGTTGTGGCTGCGTGTGGGGGATTTTTGAACTCATAGGGATAACTTGCCCTTCTATCAGTTCCACCCGTTCATCGGCTGCGATAATACCCGTTTCAAGCATCCGGTGATATTCATCTATATTCCACAAACGGACTCTGGTTTGGATCGTTGTATTTGGTTTGGCGATCGCCTGCGTTCTCAAGGACAAATATCTCTTACTCCCAACTTTTGCAGCATCTATAATTAATCTTGCCCTATTTAGTTCGTTACCATGTCGGAAGAAGATCTCCGTGCCGCGAGGCTGGAAAAAGTAAACCAGCTAAAGCAGTTAGGCACAAATCCCTACGCCTATCGTTGGGAATCCACCCATCACGCAGCGCAGTTACAAGAACAATTTGCCGATTTAGCTAGTGGCGAAGAAGTTGATTTAGAAGTTGCCATAGCCGGACGCATTATGGCGCGTCGGGTTTTCGGTAAATTGGCTTTTTTCACCTTACAAGACGAAACCGGCACGATTCAGCTTTATTTAGAGAAAAATCGTATCCAAGAAGGCATGGCAGATATTGATGCCGATGCGTTCAATCACTTGAAACAACTCACAGATGCAGGTGACATCCTGGGAGCCAAAGGTACTATTAAACGGACTGAAAAGGGCGAGTTATCTGTCTACGTCAAACAATACACCATCCTGACAAAATCTCTGTTGCCCCTACCCGACAAGTGGCATGGATTAACGGATGTTGCCAAGCGCTACCGTCAGCGCTACGTTGACTTGATTGTTAACCCCGAAGTGCGGCAAACTTTCCGCCGTCGCGCCCAAATCACAGCCGGTATTCGTCGCTATTTGGAACAGCGGGATTTTCTAGAAATTGAAACGCCTGTTTTGCAAAGTGAAGCTGGGGGTGCAGATGCGCGTCCGTTTATCACTTACCACAACACTTTAGAAATGGAGTTGTATCTGCGAATTGCCACAGAACTTCATCTAAAGCGGTTAATTGTGGGTGGGTTTGAAAAGGTGTTTGAATTAGGGCGAATTTTCCGCAATGAGGGAATTTCGACTCGGCACAATCCCGAATTTACAACTATTGAAATCTACCAAGCCTACGCCGATTACAACGATATGATGGCGCTAACAGAAGGGATTATTACCACTGTTGCCCAAGAGGTACTCGGCACGCTAAAAATTACCTACCAAGGTGAATCTATAGATTTAACACCACCTTGGCGGCGAGTGACAATGCACGATTTAGTTAAAGAAGTTACAGGATTAGATTTCAAATCTTTCCAAACTTTAGAAGAAGCAAAAACAGCAAGTAAAAATGCTGGAATTCCGGATGTAGATGAAGCCCAATCAATTGGTAAGTTACTAAATTTGGCTTTTGAAGAGAAGGTAGAAGCCAATTTAATTCAGCCTACCTTTGTAATTGATTATCCTGTAGAAATTTCGCCCTTAGCAAAACCCCACCGTTCTCAACCTAGTTTGGTGGAAAGATTTGAGTTATTTATAGTCGGGCGGGAAACTGGCAATAGCTTCTCAGAACTTACCGATGCGATCGACCAAAGAGAACGTTTAGAAGCGCAAGCTGCTAGAAAAGCTGCTGGCGATTTAGAGGCGCAGGGCGTAGACGAAGACTTTTTAGCAGCTTTGGAATATGGTATGCCGCCTACTGGTGGTTTAGGAATTGGAATCGATCGCTTAGTAATGTTACTAACTGATTCTGCCAGTATTCGGGATGTAATTGCCTTCCCCCTACTGAAGCCTGAAAAATCTGAATCCTCCCCAGAATCAGCGACTCAGTAAAAAGCCAAAATTGAATAATCAAAAAACCTGTAGAAAAGTGAGATTTTGCATTTTTACAGGTTTTTTTTATGCAAAATGCCATACAATCATCGTAGAATTTACGGATGTAACTTAATTTTTTAGGTTTGGTATTTCTTGCAAGCTAACGAAATTAAAAATCGACTAAAGTCACTCATTGAGGAAGCATCTACAATCGACTCCAATTTAGCGCAAAAGTTAGAAGAAATAAACCGCTGGGTTAAAAATGTCAAGCCTGGTTCGCTGATGGCTAAACCATTTGTCAGTTTATTTCTCCAACAAATAATTGCAGATGCTATAGTTTGGCTAAGACTAAAATCCCTTCCTTATGAAGAAGAACAATTAGCCTTGAACGCCTTGAAACCTACTTTAAAATATTGGTATGGTTACTTATTTCCTAAATGGCTAAACCAAAAAGATCCCAAATTTTATATTTGGAAACGAAAACTGATGGCAGGGGAGTTTAGTCAACAGGATGCCAAGTTAATTGGCACTATTAGCAGTAGTATTGAAAATTTTGGCGGTACTGTGGTGCAACGCTACATAGCAGACTTGTCTATGGCAACTGATATAATTGTTAGCAGTAGCCAAACAAAACCACTGTGTATCCAACTTACCAGTATTTCGGCAAAATTTAATCAAGAGAAGTTTGAAGATTGGCACAAAACTCTACTTTTTTGGGAAATAGAGAGAGGATTATTTTTAAGCTATAATCCTAGTATTACTGATTTTATAAATCAGATAATTAACATTGTACTAGATAACAGTGACAACCTGAAAATAGGTATTTATCTGAAATTAAACTTGTAGTTAATATGTCACTTATTTACTTGTTTTTCTATTAACTTACCTTACCAAAACTTAGTCATCATGGTTAATGAAATACCAAATGACCGTCAACAGAGATTAGCTAAATTTTTAGAAGCAGTAGAAGAAGCTCAAAAATTACAGGATAATATACTCAAGCATGGTCTTGATGCCGCTTACTTGTATAGTGATGATGTTGATGGAGATTGGTTGGAAAAGTGGGGAGAAGACGACGATGAACGTAGTTATGTAGAAATATTTACGACTTTTCTCGAAAGCGATGATTTAGTGGCGGTCAAGGTACGCGAACAGTTACAGAATAAATCGATACCAGAAATTATAGAAGAATTGGAACAATGTCTGAGTTTATTCACAGAAGAAGACCAGATTTTGGCGATTAAAAATTTGTTAGCTGGTAAAGTAACAAATCTAGAAACTACCCGTGAAAATAGTAATGCAATCAATGAAATTGAACTACTTGATTTAGCAGAAGAACTTTTAGAAAAGTTGGCAGAGTTGAAATAATAAATAAAAAGTAACTAATTCTTAATATTCAATTAACTCTTGTAAATTTTATAAATTACTTGGGAATTTAACTATGAAAAATTAAACATGAATAAAAGATGCCAACAAACCTATGGCACTCTTATCGAAGCACTACTCAGCTGCCCCAAAGATGAGGAAGTCAAAATTTTAGCTGCTAACCAAGAATTAATTGATAATGTTTTAGTAGAGACAATGCAGCAGATGGCATTCTCTTTAGTAAAACTGGATAATCAGGAAGGGGCTAATTTTTTAATCAATCTCATTCCAGCCATTGAGATGAGTATTGGCGTGCCATCAGCTAAGTTTGAAGAAACTTTTAACAAGAATAAACAAATTACTGATGAAAAACGGAAAAAAGCTCAGTTAGCTTTGATTAAAGCGCTACTAGATTGTCCGAGTGGTTCTGAATCAAAACTTTTGCAGGCTCACCCAAACTTGCTTGACGGCAGTTTTGTCAGAATGATGAGCGAAGTAGCGGTTGAGCTAAGAAGCCAAGGTAGTGCCAATGCTTATCAGTTTTTATTAAATCTAATGACTGAGCTAAGTCAAGCATTGGTTCGTAGGAACAGTTTACCTTACATAAAACATATTGAGAATTTACTACGTTGTCCCCAAGGTCAAGAGCGTCAACTTCTTAACTCTCGTCCAGACTTATTTAATTATGGTTTGGTACGAAAGATGGAAGAGTTTGCTGATTTATTGGAAGAACAGGGACGAGATTATCATCCTGATTGGTTGCGAACATTGGCTGCTCAGATAGCCGATGAAATAAAAAATCCGTCTCCCTATCTCAAGCTTGTCCACGACTTAATTAATTGTGCTGAAGGTGAAGATAGAAATCTCTTAAACGCTCACCAAGAACTACTCGATAGTTACTTGGTACAGATGATGGAACAAGTAGCAGATGCCATCGAACAGCGAGGCGATGAGAGTCGGGCTGATGCGTTGCGACGCTTTGCAGCAAGACTAAACTACGAGCAGTATGAAGATTTATTAATTGAGCTATTGCAAGCAACTCAAGACAGCCAAGGTAACCTGCAATTTGTTTATCCCATACTGCAAAACAACTTGGATAAACTAACTGACGATTTGATTGAGTTTATCAAAACTTGGTGGGAGCGGACGTTATCTCAAAAAAGTCCATCTTATAAAGAGGCTGTAGCAGAATTTTTAATGAACCTGAGTAGTTCAATCCAGAATTTTCCTCTAGGGAACCATGCTGTTAACTTAGAAATTGCTATTGCTGTCTACGAGCTAATATTAACAGTATTTACTTTGAAGACAGCCCCAGATTATTGGGCGAATGCTCAAAATAATTTGGGACTTGCTTACGAAAATCGCATTCGGGGCGATCGCGCAGAGAATTTAGAACAAGCGATCGTCTACTACCAAAAAGCTTTAGAAATTTACACATACAAAGCCTTTCCAGTGGAATGGGCTGTAGCTCAAAATAATTTGGGAAATGCTTACGCCAAGCGCATTCGCGGCCAACAGGCAGAAAATTACGATCGAGCGATCGCCTGTTATCAAAATGCTTTGCAAGTTCGCACCCGCGAATCTTTTCCGGAAAAATGGGCGCAAACTCAAAATAATTTGGGACTTGTTTACAATGACCTAATTCAAGGCGATCCTGTAGAAAATCTGGAAAAGGCAATCACTTGCTTTGAAAATGCCTTACAAATTCGCACGTGTGAAGCTTTGCCTGAAAAATGGGCCCAAAGCTTAAATAATTTAGGGATTACCTATAATCTTCGCATACGGGGTGAGAAAGCAGAAAACGTAGAAATGGCGATCGCTTGTTTTGAATCTGCTTTGGAAGTTCGTACTCGTCAAGCTTTTCCCAAAGATTGGGCTACAACTCAATTGAACCTGGGATATGCTTATTCGATTCGCATACTGGGGGATAAAGCAGAGAATTTGGAAATGGCGATTCAGCACGATCGAAATGCCTTACAGGTATACACCTTGCAAGCATTTCCAGAAAATTGGGCACAAATTCAAAACAATTTAGGAAGCCATTACCGCAAACGTATCAAGGGTAAGCAGGAAGAAAATTTGCAACAATCAATAACCTGCTTTCAAAATGCCTTGCTAATCTACACCCATGATGCCTTCCCAAATAAGTGGGCATCTACCCAAAAAAATTTAGGTCTGATTTACACTCAACTAGAACAGATCGCACAGGCAATTGAATGTTTTGAGTCAGCATTAGAAATTTTTACTCCCTTATCTTTTCCCGTTAATTGCTTCACCACTGGCATAAATTTAGGCGAAATTGCTTTTAAATCTGGAGATTGGCAAATAGCGATCAAAGGTTATGCAGCAGCAATTGAAGGCTATGAACAACTTCGTACTTGGATCGCTTCCGAACCCAGTCGTCAAGGCTTACTCCCACAAGCCGGTAACCTCTACGAAAATATGGTGCAAGCCTGCATTAACAAAGGTGAGTTGGGTAAGGCACTGGAATATGTTGAGCGTTCCCGTGGGAAAAGCCTCGTGGAATTGATGGTAAATAATGACTTTAAGGATGGAGAAATTCCCCAAGAAATTGAAGAGTTATTGCAGCATTACAACTACTTGCAAAAGATAATTAATCAAGAACGCGATCGCATTGATGGTGATGGCACAGAAAACATCCAAATAGTTAGCAGAACTAGCGATCGCGCTGCCTATGCACCCTACACTAAAAGAATTGCTGAATTAGAAAAACAAAAGCAGTCAATTTGGCAACTACTCCGTCAAAAAGACCCCCTACTCGCTGCCCAAAAACAAGTTACTGCGCCACAGTTTTACGGTATGCAACGACTAATTCAGCAGCCGACTACAGCCATTCTCAGCTTTTACACAACTAGTAATGATACTCATGTTTTTGTCCTGCGGCATAATGAACTTTCTTGTCATACCTCTCCAGGTCAGGGATTTAAAAAAGCACAGGGTTGGATAGGAGCAGAAAATGGGCAACTAGAGCCAATAAATCCCGCAGAATTGATTACTATACCTGTGTCAGAATACGAGCAGATGCCTTTACAAATTTGTATTTTGTCTAATTGGCATCGGCAAGATATTGAACAAAAAGAAATAATTAATTATGTTTTAGATGAAGTAGCAAAAAAGCTTCAATTAGAGGAATTAATTACCAATCATCTCCAAGGAATTGAAGAATTAATTATAGTACCTTACTTGGGTTTGCACCTAATTCCTTTTGCTGCATTACCAATTGGAAATAACCAATATTTAGGCGATCGCTTTCTTATTCGCTACATTCCTAGCTGTCAAATATTGGAATTTTGTCAAAAGCCTGGTGAAGTAAACACCTATTTAAGTTACGGCATTGTAGAAAATGCTACAGATGACCTACCCTGGGCTAGTTTTGAAGGTGAAGAAATCGCCAAAATATTTAACATTCCAGAAAGCCAGCGTTTAAGAGGAAGCAGTCAAGCCACTTGCAGCAACTACCTACAGCTAGCCAAACAAGTTCAGGTACTTCACTGTTGTCACCACGCCCAATTTCGCCTCGATCGCCCCTTGGAATCGGTGCTGAAATTGGGGGATGGTAATATCACTTTAGGGCAGTTAATGACTCCTAGCTGGCGTCTGTCTCAGCTTTGTGATGTGTTTCTCGCTTGTTGTGAGACTGGCCTGGGAGTGCCTGAATTGCTCACAGGTGATATATTTACGATTTCTACTGGCTTTTTATGTGCTGGTGCTAAAAGTGTAGTTAGTAGTTTGTGGTCAGTAAATGACCTAGCTACATCACTATTTTCTATCTTCTATTACCACTACCGTAAATATGGCAACAGTAGACCTGAAGCACTACGGCAAGCCCAAATTAAACTGCGTCAACTCAAAAAAGCAGATTTACTAGAAATATCCCAACAAGTCGAACTTAAGCGCAAAGAAGCGAGAAATAAGCGAAAACAATATCCACCTGGTTCAGCAGAATATTTGGAATGCGATCGCGAATATAAAAAGTACGCTGGTATGACGCTGGAGATTGATAAAGTCAAAAATTTACCCGAAGAGTTTCCCTTTTCAGATTCTCGTTATTGGGCTGCTTTTATTTGCCACGGTTTAAGGTAAATAATTAATCAGGCGATCGCCTCAGTAAATTAACCTTTAAATCACCAATTTTCTCACGTAAGCCATAATCAAATATTCATATAGGAAAATCTTACAGTTATAAATAACAATAACTGTAAGACATTTAATATCTTGATTTGATGCCGGATTGTTGATGTAACTAAGGTATAAGTAAAACTTTCAACACCTCAGACCCTAATACATCAACCAAAAATTTATGTACCTAATCTTATTTCATTCTTCGACTACTAAAATTTAGTTTCTGTAGTTCACAAGAGGCATGAAATTTAGCTGCGACGACGTGTCCAAGGGCCCCAAATAGCACAGGTAATTCCAGGACTTTGGATATTGACAAACAATGTTTTACCATCTGGCGAGAAGCAAGCACCAGCAAATTCACTGCCATTAAAGGGAGCAGGTATAGCGTTTGCTGCGAAGCGATACACTTCACCTCGTTGGTTAACGCCTTGGACGTATTCTATACCGCTACCATCTTCACACACAAAGAGGTCTCCAAAGGGAGATACGGTAACGTTATCAGGAGCATTAAGTTCCTCACTACCGCTAGACTCCACAACTAGGGTGATAGTATCGTCGGTGGGGTTATAAGCAAAAATTTGCCCTTGTCTTGCATTGCCACCATCGGTACAGGTGAAGTAGACCAAGCCATTGCCATACCAACAACCTTCACCGCGTGAGAAGATCGCCGCACCATTATTTTGGGCTTGAGTCTTCACGGGAGTTTCATTCGGGCCGGGATCGACATTCCCTATTTTTACCCAACTGACTGGTAGTGGTTGGTTTTTATATTGAGCGAAATTGGTTCGAGTATTCACTCTAAACATTCCGTCAATGACTAGCGCCTCAAGGGTTCCACCACTTCGGAGGTTGCCATATTCATTTGGAACGAAGCGATAGAAGGAGCTAGTTCCATCATCTTCAGTTTGATATACCCATCCAGTTGCCGGATCGACTGCGAGCGCCTCATGGTTAAAGCGACCCATTGCTACCAGGGGCACTGGGTCGGCAACCTTAATCTCAGATGTTACAGGAACCTCAAAATTATAGCCATGCCTTTTGGCAGCAATAGTCAGAGTCTCTTCACAGCTAACCCAAGAACGCCAAGGAGTCGGCCCGCCAGCGCAGTTACGAATAGTCCCCGCCAGAGACACAAAATGTTTTCTTACCCGACGGTCAGGGCCAACAACTATTGTTGTTGTACCTCCTCCAATTTGGTCATATACAAATTCGGGTTTTGCAAAAGCACCATTAGGAGTCGGATTTAACTCGTGGTTTCGTACCAGAATTGTAGTGTTGTTCGGGCTGGGAAAAGCAGCCATGCCATCATGATTACTTGGTACTTTGTTACCATCATCCATGAGTTGGCCTGTATATGAAATTACGGTGTAGTTAAAACCTGGAGGAAGTTCCAATACGGGGTTTGTGCTTAATTCAACGCCATTAAAAGCAACACCAACGAGTTCACCTGCATTTTCAGCCAGTTTCGCTTCCAAGGGGCCATAACCAACTCCTCGTGCAACTTGACCGCGAGCAGCCCTCGCATATAAAGCTTCCAAGGGCGAAAGCATTGAAACACCAGCTGCGCTAGCACCAGCTATGGAAAGAAATCTGCGTCTTGAAAATCCCATTCTTCTGCTTAGTCTTTGTTCTTGATATTCCAGCGGATCAAGTGAAAAGTTATTTGGCTCAGATTAAGCTTAGATAATGGCTGGTTTAACTCCGGGTTATTCAAGAAGTATTTAACTCGAAATCAGTGATGAATTTGATGAAATTTAGTTGGTGGATTTAGCTGAAGAATTATTGAATAAGTTTGTATAATTTTCGTGTTAAGTATTACTAATTATTGTTGAAATTATTATGCGGCAAAAATTTAGCGATGAAGAATATAAATATGAACAGCTAAGAACTGCATATTTAATTATTTTTAAATAAATTTTAAAAAGCCTTTGAATATTGTGAGCGATCGCCTACTGTATTTAATCTATCTACTGACTTAACTTGCGGTAATGCTGCACCAAAATTCTAAATCCAAAAATAAATATTGGGTGAAGCGATGGCCCCACCCAATTTCAAATTATCTAAAATTAATTTTCAGAACTAATTCGCTACTTCAGCTAGTTCAATAATCCGGCCTTCATAGTCCTTGACCAAAAAATTCAGGGGCTTGCTGTTACGAATCTTGAATTTTAAACCGCGCACTTCTACTCGCATTAAAATCATTTCCAGACATTCGTGGTCAAAGCAGACGTGACGTTGCTGATTTTTGCTACCTAAACTTGCACCCGTAATGACGTGTAGCTGGGTATTTTTCTTTAATTGATACCACAGTCCTTCACTGCCGTTATTCATCGTTTTGCTAGACAAACTCGGTGAGGTAGACATATACAGCGGATCGATTCCAGTTGCACCTATGGTTTGTTCGTAGTTGTAGTAGTAGTGCAAAGGCACTTCAGCTGCTGGTAAATCTAGCAGCCCTTCATACAACTGTCGGGCAATCTCCAAATCGGACACCATCACAGTATGTACTTTTGGAGCACTGGTGAGGAACATCCACATGGCACCAGCGTAAGCCGCCAACAGCATCACCATGATCCCTTGGGTGGAGAAGAGGCTATCCAAAGGCAGGGAGGGCAAAAAGGAGGCTAAAGTAAGGGGACTGAAAAGGAACGATATCGCGCTAACTGCTATAACCATGAACAAATAAGGATTCTATAAAGGGAGAGGTTTTTATGATTGTCGATTAAGACTAAAATCAAGTCCTTGTTTTTAGTTTATCAATATTTAACTAGTCTGAGTCTGGGGCTACAACTTGAGCAACACCAAGATATTATGCGATTAACTACAAGAGTGCAATTGCCAAAATTATTTTTAACAACTATCAATCTCAAGGCTGATGCAAATTCCTTCTTTTCCTGAAGCTAATCACCCCCTGGTTAAATCACTGTTTCATCACAGTGACGATGAATTACTGACTCTGTTTCAGCAGCATCCCGATGCTGGCAAGTATTTTACAGTGATTTTTTGCCGCTATAGCCCCATAGTCTATACCTTAATTCGGCATTCGGCGCGATCGCCTGTACAAGCAGATTATCTGTTTGCCCTCACTTGGCGCCATATTTACTACGAACTCGGTGGATTAAATTTAAATCGTGGTGAATCAGGTCAAGAAACCTTAACCATACAAAATTGGTTAATTAACATGACCGCTTTTTGTATTAACGAAATTAAAGTACCACCCACAGAAGCAATTCACTATTCTCTGGAAGCAACTTCGCCGCCGTTGTGGTGCTATGTAGAACAAGCATTAGATCAATTACCTCCAATTTTGCGCTTGATTGTGTTGATGTCTCAAACTTTTCATTGGAGTGACACTAGAATTGCTGCTTATCTGCAAGCTGAAGGAGAAGCGATCGCTCCTAACGAAGTAGCCAATTTTTTCCAAGAAGGCTATCGTATGCTAGAGGACAAATTACCCACAGATATTCGTGCTATTTATCTTGGTGAAGATTTTGCTCAAGGTTAGCTTACGTATAAATGCGAGTATTAGTTGTCTTCAAATTAAACTTAAAACTTCACTTTAGATCTTCTACTTAAGCCTGCAATTTGATGGGTAAGTTTTATGAGACAACAGCTTGTATTTCCCAGGCACAAGGTAAACGTTGATGTAACTGCGATTTTTCAGCGCCAAGTACTTTTGCACGGCTTTTTATTGTTTACTTTTCTGCTGACTCCCATAGCCGCGGGTGCCGTTGATATTACCGAACAACTCCACCGTCCTTTAAATAGTTCCGTTGGGCGAGAATCAAGAGATGAAGCAGACAGTTTGCTGAGTATCGGCGAACAACAATATGCCTCAGGATATGCCAACAAAACAATTACCTCTTGCTTGCGGGCGCTAGAACTATATCACTTAATAGGCGACCTGAAAGCTCAGGGGTTGGCTTATAATTTGCTTGCTAAGGCTTATATCCAGCTTGGTAGTTCAAAAGAAGCCGAAGATGCTTTACGAAGAGGTTTAGCGATCGCTCGTGATACTAAAGATTTTCAATCTCAGATTTTTGTCTTGAATAATATTGCGACATTTTTACTCCAAGAAGGAGAATTTGTAGCTGCTGGAAAAACTGCCCAAGAGGCATTTACAATTGCTCAGAATGTCAAAAATATTGAAGGTCAAGGACTATCTCTGAGTAATTTGGGATTAGTGGCAGCGAGGTTGGGAGATTACAACAAAGCAATTAAATTATATGAAAATGCTTTAATTTTTCGGCGTCAAAGTGGCGATGCCATCGGTGAAGCAAATACTTTAAATAATTTAGGTGAAGCTTATTTAGCATCGGGAAATTATCAAGATACCATTGGCACTTATGGTGCAGCAATGCAGATTGCTAAAATTAACCGCGATCGCACTAACGAATTACGAGCAATTGATGGTTTAGTGAAAGCTCACAGTGCTGCCGGTCGCCACGAACGCGCTTTTGAATTATTACAGGAGCGTTTAATACTCGCCAAAGAATTACAAAATGTGCGAGAAGAATTAAAATCTTTTGAATCCTATGCTCAGTTATACGAGCAGTTAGGTAACTACCCAACTGCTCGTAATTTTTACGAAAGAGCGATTATACTGGCGCGAAAATTAGAAGACAGCAAACAAGAAGTAATATTGCTGGACAAGCTGACTCAAATGCTCAAGCGGTAAAGCAATTTTGGATTTTAGATTGGCCATCAGTGGCGGGTCTAAATCCCCCACTGATTGCGTTCTCAATCCTGAATTCTGAATTCTTTTTTAATTAAAGAACACTGAACCGTTTTGTTCAATCCTCAAAGCACTTCTGCCTTGAGATGCATCGGCGGTTTCGTTAAATGTAACTTCTAAAGTTCCTGCTTCTGATGAGGTTTGTGGAGTTACAGTTACTTGTCCGCCATCTTCCCGTTGGAATGTTACTGTTACGGGTACGGTTACGCGTTGGAGTGTGACACTGGATTTACCTCTTAGCAATCGCGGTGCCGTATCCCCGATGACTTGGTAAGTTACATTAGCCGCAGTATCATTGACCAACCTGATATCAACTCTACTATTTGTGAGTGCAATCGTAGTGTTCGGGGTTTGTGCTGGTTCTACTGGTAGCGTAGCACCTGGTTGTGGTGATGTAGGAAGTACTTGCCCCTGAGTTGGGGGAACTGGGCCTGGTGGAATAGCACCTGGTTGTGGTGAGGTAGGAGGTACTTGCCCCTGAGTTGGGGGAACTGGGCCTGGTGGAATAGCACCTGGTTGTGATGGTACTGGAGGTTCTTCACCACCGACACCTAATCTTACTTGGTCTGGTGATGGAGTCGCAGAGACGGGAAGAAGTCCTTGTGCTGCTAATCTTTGAGTTAGCGCATTTGGAGGACATCCTTGGGGTACCACAACGCGAGAGTTATGTGGTTCTTCGTAGAAAATACTAGGACAAGGGTTAACACCTGGAGTAGATTGTTGTGCCACTGCGTGAGGAATCGCTGGCAAGGTAATTAGTAGGCCTCCGCAAATAGCGCCTAAAAATTCAGCAGATTTACGAAAAATTGGAGAATTATTAACCATTATTCACTCCTGAAATACTTTGATTGTCTGATTTTGAAAAATTTTAAATGTAAAAAACTTAGAACTCAAAATTCGCCAACATTTTTGTGATATTAGTATATTCATTAGGTATATAAACCTTGTTATTTAAGGACTCTAAATTGTGAATTTTGAGTTCTAAATTACATTCTTAAATTAACGATTATTTAAAAGTTGTACATCTAACTATAGACTTGTAGATCGCATATATTTACACGTGATATTTACTTCTGAAGACTGAAAAGCTGGAGCGTTCAATAAGTCTACAGACTCTAATTATTTTTTTTGATTGCAGAAAATTTTGTATTAGTTAGTTTGTTTTTTCATAGCAAAAAAATTAAGCCTTTACATCTGCCACGAGAAACAATATAAGACTCCTCTGTGATAGCCTCAAAAAACTTGCCATCAACTCGAAAAGTTAGATTCCTCACTTACTACTAGACAAAAAGTTCAAAATCAAAGCAAATTATGGAATTGAGAATTTAAGACTCAAGAGTTATTGGTAAAGTTACAGCGAAAGTAGTGCCAATGCCTTGGGTGCTTTCAACTTGAATATGACCCTGGTGATGTTCGACAATAGCAGCAGCGATCGCTAATCCCAATCCTGAACCTGTAACGCTGGCTGTAGCTTTATTCCCAGTGCTATGAGTGCGTGCTGGGTCTACCCGATAAAAGCGGTCAAACAAGCGCGGTAGCGCCTCCGGTGGAATTCCAACTCCGGTGTCACTAACTTTAACTTGCAGCTGGCTGCCAGTGTAACGTCGTCCAGAAACGCGATTTATTCCCTCTATCCGCGCTAATTCTACTTTCACCCGTCCACCTGCCGGTGTGTAATGCAAGGCATTGGCAATCAAATTTGTGAACAGTCGCACCAATTGATCCCAATTGCCCACAAGGGTAAACCAATTTTCTAGTAATTCCGGGCTAGTTTCCGAAGCGGGAGGATCGACTAAATCTAAAGTTAAAGCAATTTTTTTTTCTGGAAATAATAGTTGTTGTTCTTCAAGAACTTCCATTAGCAAAGCATCCAAAGGACAAGGCGCAAAGACATCTTTGCTGATACCACTATCTTGCCTTGCAAGGAAGAGTAAATCATTAACTAACCTACCTAAACGCTGCGTTAACCGTTCCACCATCTTTAACTGTTGCCGATACTGCATAGAAGCAGTAGTTTCTGCCTCTGCTAACTCCAAGTCAGCAAGAGCAACTTGCACATTGGTTTGAATCAAAGTGATGGGACTTCTCAGTTCATGAGAAGCATCAGCAGTAAATTGTTTGAGACGTTGATAAGATTCACCTACTGGTTCCATAGCTTTACCCGAAAGAAACCAGCCACTTGCTGCCACAGAAACTAGCATTAATCCAATACCCAACCCCAAATCAAAAATTAATTGGCGACTGGGCTTAGTAACTTCAAACCAAGGATGGCTAACACGCAGATATCCTAATACTTGCCGTCCGACTTCCACTCGTTGTGTGACTTGTCGCAATAAAAGTGGGGAGTGGGGAGTGGGGAGTGGGAAGTAGGGAGTGGAAAATTTATCATCTCCATCTTTTTGTTTCTCTTTTTTGACAACGCGGACGGTTTCACCTGTGCGGTTGGCATGAATGGGAATATCTAAGGGTTCAGATAGCGTTGACCAAATTAATTCACCAGTGGGGTTAAACCATTCTAGGTCGATGTGGTCATCTTCTACGCTGTTACCATTCTCAGGAAAACTCGCCTCTACATTCATCAGAAATTTATCAGCGCTGGAATTGGCTGGCTCAACTATGAGTCTAGATGCACATGGGTTTGTTGTTAAACATCGCTCTACTATTTCCACTACATGGTTAAGGGTATCGTCAATTCGCTCAATCAGTGTACTACGGACGTATAAATAAACGCCGCTTGCAAACAGTAGTAGTAATACAGCAGTCACCGTAGTGTACCAAATAGCCAGACGGCGCCGAGTAGCCTGAAACATGTTTTTTTACTCCATTTTTTTGACTTAAATATCTTCATATTACGTATTTATACGGCTAAAAAATAGCTCAAAAGTTGAGTTTTGGTGATTTTGCTGAGGTTGAATTTTTGCTCAAGAATTACACTCTTGTTGCGGTAAATCTGCTTAATCTTATTTTATTCTTTACACGCAAGATAAAAAATTGATTTTCTTTAACTGTTTATATCGAGATTTACTGAAACTGTTGTTAAATCCATCAAAATCAATCTGACGTTTAAATATTTAATAATGATTAATCTCAGCTAATAGCCAATTTCAGATCACTCAGCTAATAGCCAATTTCAGATCACTTGAATTCCGAGAAATTTTATTGTGAATATCTTGAAAATTTCAATTCAGACAATTATCAATATCTCCCTAATGAGATTCAAAATTAATGGAAAAATCATTGGAATTTGTTTATTATATTCAACAATTTCATTTAGGATTGTATTAATTCAAGTATCTGCGATCGCTTTAGATATAAATAGTAAAAACAATATCGGTTTCATCTCTAATAATGAGCCTAATAAAATAGATAATTCTCAAAGCAAAGCAAATTTAATACAAGCTTTAAAAGATGCTAAATCTAATTCAGACAAGCCAAAACATTTACCCAGAAGGATCCTAGCTGACGTTATCCCAATTGAAGAATATAAAGACAAACCTCCCAAGCCACCGGAAGAAGATGAAGAAAAACCTCAACCAGATACAATTAAACCATCAAATTCAAATCAACCAAAACCATACACACTCCCACAACGAATACTAATAGAAAAACTACGTCGAACAAAAAAGCAACCACAAGCGATCCAAAAGAAAATCATTATTAATGCTTTGACTGCCAGCGCTAACAGGTATCCTTGGATTACTAATCCTACTGATAACCTGACTTTTAAACCTCAATTATTTAAACCAAATGAAGACGAAAATTATATAGATACAGATTTAAAGATCAGATTTTCTGGAGACAATGATTTTATTGATAAGTTTACCTATGCTAAATTTCCTAAAAACGATCAGTTTTACTGGGTTCTCGATAAAAATCGATTAGTAATTGAGACTAAAGGTACACAAGCAGGTATTCTTGCCCAAGGTAGAGCTACTGAAACTTACACTACCCAAAACATGACATCAACCCAAGGATTTTGGGGATTGCAAAATATTAGTACTTTACCTGTAAATTTTGATGAATTAACCGGCGGAACTGCAATTCAAGATTTTTCTATACTTTCTATAGCAGGAGAACTAATTAATCCTGAAGGGATACCTGCTGGTAGAGTGGTAATTAATAGCGGAATTAATTATAACGATCCTAATGTCACAGTTCTGGAAAGAAGTACACCAATTATTGGTGGTGGTTCCACTTTTAGTAATGATGGCGGCGGAGCTTTATTTGATTTATTAGATGCTAATAATTCACCTAAAATTCTACAAGCCTTTCCTACCACAAATTTAAAGCCTTTACTAAATGGCGGAAGCGTTAAACTCCAACTAGGCGAAATTATTCCCGATCGCGCTTTAGAAGCGGCTGGTATTTTCTGGGGAAATATATTGACAGGTGAAGGTTATGGTTTTACTGCTCCTGTCTCTTCATTACCAGGTATTAAGATTGCCCAGAGAGGCCAATTTGATAATGTTGATTTATTAAATATAGCAGTTAATCCTTATTTGACACCACTTGAAAGAGACTTGTCTTATTTAAATTCTTTGTCTTGGTTCTCTTTCGGCAAAAGAGACCCTACATTTGAAGTTTTATCGGAGACAAAAACCACTTCCAATTGGCACAGGTTATATGCTAGCTATCCTCATAACCGCACCGTCATTCAATACGATCCAGAAAAAATTAGTGCTAGTTATTCTAATGTTTTTGCAGGCCCGGGATTCTCTATTACAGCTAATTTTAGTGACTTTAGTATCGATGGTATACAAACAGCTAATTCTACTTTAGGACTGGCTTTAGGTGGGATTTTTGAATTCATTAATATAGATGATATTGACGAAAATTTAGCAGAAGCACGAGAACGCTTTAAAAACGGAGAAAGCTTTTTTGAATTAAATACAAAGGCTACACCAAATCAAAGAAGACAAATTAATAATAGGCTGAATCGTACTTTAGCTTATTCTAATGCAGCCACTCACCTCGAACAAGTATCTGGAAACATGACAATTGAGAGTAAAATTACTCCCAATAATTCTAGTATTTTGGAACTGAGAACAGGAAATCACAAACGCGCAGTTCAATTTTTACAAAGAGATGTTGAACTTTTAGATCCAGGTGATACATTCTTTTCAAACCTCAGACTTTCTAATGAAAGATTTGGTCCTCTGACTTTCATCGGCAATCAAATACCTTTGCCTAATACTGGTATCAATCCCATTAATGAATCTAGCGGTGCTGAAGTTATTTTGACTAACTCCCAAGGTCAACAATTTGTACAACGATTTAATTCGGAAGATAACACTATAGTACCAATTCCAGTCCGGACATTTGATTTAGCATTCGATTATTTTGAACTCACCAGAGTCGATCTCATAGGTGTGAGTTTTAAAAGCTTTGATGGTTATTTATCTTTGCCTTCAGTAGAATTATTAGCTGCGGGTTCTTCTGGGGATTTAAACTATAGCGCTAGTGTAGGAACTTGGTTTAACATCAATGCCAAGTCAGCGCCTGAAGTTTCTAATAATAATTTAGGGTTACCAGAACCATCTCTCGGTATATATGCCAATATTCTGGTTAACTATATTAAAACTCATGTCCAGTTAAACTCAAATAAAAAACCTGTAGCTATCAATACTCACATACCATCCTTGAAAATTGATTGGAATAGTGCATCAAATAGTAATAATCCTTTTTCCACTGTATTAAGCTATTACTTTAATCATCAGGAAAGAAATTTAAGTTTTTCTTTAGCACCTGCAATAGCTTTTATTCAAGAGAATAGCAATGGTGAGTTTTTAGGATTGTTTAGTGGCGAACTTAGTACTAGCACGGGCTTGAATATTACTACCAACCTAGAGTTGGGTAAAAGTTTTTTCTATGAGCTACAAGGTTTACAAAGACTCAGTAGAAATTTATCTGCTGGTGTTTATATTAAAAATTATTCTACCAAAAATATCGGTTTAAATACCCGCTTATCTGGGTTCAATTATGGAGCTATTTTTAGATATAGCTTTCCTGAGAATAATGTTTTTATAGAATCTAAAATTGGTACTGGCGAAGAAGGATTGAATTTGCAAATTCAAGGTGGTTATCGATTTTAAATACAAGAGCCAATAGGCCACTAAAAATGATAAAATTTTAGATATTAATTATTTATACAATATATAAGACTATTATTTGACTGGATAAAAAATCAGAAAAATCAAACAGCTTTTTTTTGTTGACTCTTGCTTAAAAATTATTAACAGGACTTACGCAAAAATGACCAAAAAGCTTAATTTATCGAACCGCCTTCGCGTAGCGTCTCGCAGAGAAGACGCCAAGAACGCCAAGGATTCGTAGAGTGTGCGTAAGTCCTAATTAAATACAGCAGATTGCAACTTTGTGAGGTACAGATAATTGTAAGGGCGAACGGCTGTTCGCCCCTACCTGCGTACTTCATTTAGCTGAAAAACGCTGTATCGTAGATGCAGCAATAAAATTATATATTTTTCCAACTATTCTAAAGACCCTAAGCTATTAGTACTGTTGATTGTCTGAATGAGAGATGCTGTATCGGGAACTGATATTTGATTATTCACTGTTTGTAAAGTTTGATTCAAAGGAAAATTATTATTTGTGATTATTTTATTAGCTGTGCCTACTGTTAGAGATAAAGAAGTGATTCTTTGATTAGTTCTTCCAATATTTGTGAAAGTAGGCGTTATTGTTAGAGTTGTGTTTGTGCCGGGATTTAAAAAATTATTACTAACAGGTAAGGACAGTTCGCCACTAACACTTTGATAACCACCGGAAGGCGAAACTATAGAAACAGCACCACGCGCTACAGCTTCTTGTCCATATACTGGCACTGTAATAAAATTACCTATACTAATAAAGCCCAGCAAGTAAATGCTTCTTTTAAGAGTTACAAGCAATTGACAAAATACGCTATACATAGATAATTTATTCCTCATACTTTTTGAGATTGGCATGAGAAATATAGCGGGAACTTGCCAGAAAATTTGCTTGCTAGGCTACTAAAATTTGGTATAAGGATTTACACTTAGCTAATAAAGCCAAAAGACAAAGAGCAAAAGACAAGAGTAATTATTACGTTATTGTCTTGCTACTATTGCCTTTTGGCTATTGACTATTTCCTATTGCCTCTTGCCTCTTGCTTTATTAAGAAGATTTGATGAAGTATCTATTTAAACAATGTCAAAAGCCCGATTTCTTCAAGAAACCGGGTTTATATGGTAATATAGTCGATAGGTTTGGAATACAGCCCCTCAACTACATTCAAGGGGCTGTATTTTTTATTCAATCTTTTACATCTGAGTCGCTCTTTACTTTATCCCTTATCGAAACTATGGATATAGGCAAAGGAGAGTCAGTCGAAGAATTGATTTGCGTATTACCAAATATTTTGATGCAAATGCCTCGCATGGAGATAGTAGTAGCCGTCTTATCTCAACTGATGGCGATGTTTTCTCAAACAATATCCAAAAAGACATTAAAAATCAGTGCAAGGTGTGAAAGCATCTAGACTAAAAGTCCATCGTTTTTTACACCATCGTGATTTTGTGTCAGTTAACAATCAGTCTATTCTAAACCGCCAGCACTAGCTGCTCTAACAAGGGCTGCTAGGTCTTCAACTGTTGAAAAACTAGCGGCATCAATCTGTGCTGCAATAGCAGCTTCGATTGTGGCACTAGGTGGCGATGCTAGGTTTACAACTGCACCTGGATCTATTGTTAAATCTACTACAGATTCATCATTTCCACCCGCAGTGCCACCGTATGTAGGTGTAACAACTAATGCTGGACCTGTAAAATACGCAGAAGTAGGTGCGGTTAACTCAGCACTGACGCTGATAGAAGCACCTGATGGTCTAACGATTGTAACCGCACCACGAGCAGCAGCATCTCCTGCATTTGCAGGTGCGGCAAATAAATTACCAACGCCAACCAAACCTAATAAGCAAACGCTTCCTTTAACGATCGCAGAAATTTTCATGATTAACAAACTCCTCGTGTTGTTTATCTTTGCGTTTTCAATATAACCATTACCTCCTATAAAGATTTCAGTAATAACACTGGATTTTAGAAAAATTTCAGCGGTGATAAATAAAAAAAAATAATGGGCAAAATTGTTAGTATCGATCCGAGCAACAGCATTAATATCTGAAAAAATAGAGGTTTTTGCCTAGCCAATATCTGTATAGCATTTGTAGTAATGGTTACAAATATTATTATTGAGAAAAACTAAATCTAAAAAGTACTTTAAGTGTGGCTTTAGACTGTTGCAATACCAAAAATCTATGTAAGCTCTATTTAATAATTAGTGAAAAACTTTCAGAAATGCTGATGTCATATCTTTGCTAAATCTTGAGTATATCTTCATGGGTAATATACTCTGGACAATGATTTGAATTCTAAGACATAACGTTGTAGGGGCACTGTCATTGGTGTCAACTTAAGCTAGAAATAGCTTCGGTGTTGGCTTCCTCACCCGCCAAGAAATAAATTTCTTGGCTAATAGCTCAAGTCTACTGAAGTAGACTCAAAATCTTGGGGCATATTTAGTAATCTTTAGATTACTTTTGCTATGAGCAAGGAACTTCAGTTCCTTGTGGGACATCGGTTTTACGTTAAGTTGACACCAATGGGGCACTGTGCGCCTCTACGAAAGACATAATATTCCAAATAATTAAAACCACCTATAAAATGCAGCTATGACTAACTGTTGCCTGAGTGTTATGCTCAAGCACCATTTAACTTACTATGTTTATTGTCCCCAAGTTAAATGGCTGCACCTGCCTGCCTTTAGGTCATTATGGCAAAGTCTAAAAAAAGCACTAATCCCATCAATCTTAACGATCCACAATATTATCTTAACCGAGAGTTAAGCTGGTTAGAGTTTAATGGCAGGGTTTTACATGAAGCCTGTGACGATCGCACTCCTCTTCTCGAACGCCTGAAGTTTTTAGGAATCTTCTGTTCTAATTTAGATGAGTTTTTCATGGTGCGGGTTGCTGGTTTAAAGCAACAAGTTGAAGCGAAGGTCAGCCTGTTAACTCCCGATGGTCGCACGCCACAACAACAGCTAGACGATATTCGGTCTACCCTGATTCCCCAGGTGAAGAAACAGCACCAACATTTTGAGCAAGTACTCCGCCCGTTATTAGCAAATCATGGGATTCATATCCTGAATTATATAGATTTAAATCAGAGACAGCGGAATCATCTCGACAGCTATTTTGAAGAACAAGTTTTTCCAGTTTTGACTCCGCTGGCTGTTGACCCCAGTCATCCGTTTCCTTTTATTTCTAATCTCAGTCTGAATTTAGCAGTTGTGGTGAAAAATCCAGACACCGATGAAGAATTTTTTGCCAGAGTAAAAGTCCCTAATGTTCTGCCACGATTTTTACCCTTACCTCGTGAGTTGGCAACCCAAGATAATGAAAAACCGATTCACTGGATTGGGATACCTTTAGAACAAGCGATCGCTCATAACTTAGAATCTTTATTTCCAGGGATGAATATTCAAGAATATCATCCATTCCGCATTACCCGCGACGCCGATCTAGTTTTAGAAGAAGATGAAGCCGACGATCTATTATTAGCGATCGAACAAGAACTGCGAAAACGGCGTTTGGGTGGAAGTCCAGTGCGGCTAGAAATTCAATCCCAAACACCTGAACCAGTGCGATCGCGATTATTGCACGACTTGGAATTAACAGACAGTGATGTTTACGAAGTAGATGGTCTTTTGGGACTGCGGGATTTGATGTCTTTTATGTCCTTACCACTACCAGAACTCAAAGATCCACCACGTCAATCTGTTGTACCGTCGCGCCTGCAACGTCTTAGAGAACCGAGTTTAAACCCAGATGCACTGGAAACAGACGAAGGAAAAGACTTTTTTGCGGTAATTCGTGAAAAAGATTTGTTAGTACACCACCCCTATCAATCTTTTTCTGCCTCGGTGGTGCGGTTTATTACTTACGCCGCCTATGACCCGAATGTGTTAGCCATCAAAATGACTCTCTATCGGACTTCTGGCGACTCACCCATCGTTAACGCTTTAATCGCCGCCGCCGAAAATGGCAAGCAGGTATCTGTGCTGGTGGAATTAAAAGCGCGGTTTGATGAAGAGAATAATATTTACTGGGCAAAACGATTAGAAAGAGTTGGAGTTCATGTTGTCTATGGTTTAGTGGGGCTGAAAACGCACAGTAAAACCGTCTTGGTGGTACGGCGAGAAAAAGACCGGATGCGTCGCTACGTACATATTGGGACTGGTAATTATAACCCAAAAACAGCACGGTTGTATACAGATTTGGGATTGTTTACTTGCCGTGAAGAAGTAGGTGCCGACATCACAGATTTATTTAATTTTTTAACAGGCTACTCTCGGCAAAAGTCTTATCGAGAAGTATTGGTTGCACCTGTGAATATGCGCGATCGCTTTTTGGCACTTATTCGGCGGGAAATCGAAAATGTTCAAAAAGGCTTTTCTGGGCGCATTGTTGCGAAAATGAATTCCTTAGTCGATCCACAAATTATTGCCACTTTATATGAAGCTTCCCGCGCCGGAGTACAAATTGATTTAATTGTCAGAGGCGTTTGCTGTTTGCGTCCTGGACTCAAAGACATTAGTGAAAACATTCACATAATCAGCATTGTCGGTCGCTTTTTAGAACACTCTCGGATTTTTTATTTTCATAACAACACAGAAGAAGAAATTTATATTGGCAGTGCCGACTGGATGCGCCGCAACTTAGACCGACGAGTGGAAGTAATTACCCCAATTAAAGATCCAGATATTGCTAAAGACTTGCAAGAAATCTTGGGAATTATGCTCGCAGATAATCGCCAAGCTTGGGAGTTACAAGCTGATGGTACTTATATTCAACGCCGTCCTTATGATGATTCTCCAGAAGCCAATTCCCAAAAAACTCTGCTCAATATGGCCTTACGCTCAACTAGTGTAGCCTCAAACCTGATTGATTAAAAAGATTAAGTTCCACGTGTTTCGATCGCAAATCAGACGACGCAAGCCGCTAGCTTCTACCTATTTAGAATCCCTATCAAGCAAGAATCCGCCAGCTTGTAATTGTGGGGAGTGTCAAAACTAGATTTACTTAGTTTCTTTACAAAATTTTAATTTTTTGAAAAGTTATCTAAGTTAATTGTCATAGGTTTATAGAAGTTATTCAACCATAGGATAGAGTAAGTGCTGGCACTTATTCCCATAAACTAGAGGGGTTATTGTAAATAATTTTGTCTTTTCCCTCAATGTTAATGTTATCCTGTGAGTTTTCTACATTGCGCGTTCTAGTAGTTGATGACCACGAACTTACTCGTTTAACTCTACAATTGGCTTTTTCTTGCCAGGAAAATATCCAAGTAGTAGGCTTAGCCACTAATGGTCAAGAAGCTATAGAAATGGTTAAACGTTGGCAGCCTGATGTAATTGTTCTAGACTTACAAATGCCAGTCATGGATGGCTGGAGTGCATCTAGCCAAATCAAAGCTATATCTCCTAACACTCAAATCCTTGCTTACTCTTCGGTAGAGGATGTAAATTTCCAAGGGACAAAAAAAATGTCTAGCTTTGATGATGTTTGTAAAAAAGATGTACCTACCTCTGAACTGATTGCTTTAGTTAGGCAGCTAGGTAAGCGTGCAGTAAATGGCATTACAGAGTGAATGATAATCTATTGCATTAGCAACCCAGGCTTAGCTTAATTGCAGGGATTTCAAGACATTATATTACTGAGAAAGGTCGGTATATCCTGAAGTTCAAGGCTACACCGACGCAATTTTTGATACTTTCTACTCTAATGGCAAGCCTTAAGCGGCTTCCAAATAAAAAAATATCCTACTGTTCGCAGTTAAGGGTCATCAATCAACAACTTCAAGTAGTTGTTTTAATTTCTTCGAGTTCCCTAACTATAGTTCTGTTTCCGGAACCGTGCGTCTAAATTCATCAATTAACTCATCTAGTTCTTCCAAAGCTTGATTTACGTCAATTCTTAAAGTTCCCAAGTTTGGCTGTTCCAGTAGACTCAGCAAGTAGTCCCGCTTACTTTGGACTACGGCGATTCGTTCTTTTATAGTCTGTAGATCCATTACTTTTTCTTTGTGTTAAGTACCTTTAAGTTTAAACTTAACTCATAATCCAATATTCTGGAATACTAAGTAGGCTGGGTTTGACTTCGTTTAACCCAAGCGTATTTCCTTCTAAAGACAGTTGACGAAGGGTTTTTTGCCAGCAAACAGGCTATTATTAATTCCTACCCCCGGCCCAAGTTACTATCCTTGGCTGAACTTACTATGAGTGGACTTCAGCTATTGCGGGCTGATTGACGCCAAATTGGCATAGGAAGTATTGTTTGAAATTATTGGGACAGCTTTTTAGCAAAGGCTTTTAATCCAAAATCTAAAATTCAAACAAAATTGGTATGACTCATTGAGAATGCTGCAAGCAAGATGGGCTAATACTCTTTCCTAATTTGTAGCTCATAGCCGATGATAATAAAACTAATATCATTTCATAAAACTCGTACTACAAATACGTAGGTAGGGGCAGACAACTGTAAACCCCTACAGGCAATTCATTTGTTGCCAAGATTTTTAGAAATGGTATGAGATATTAGCAATTTATACTCATCTAAGCTCATGCTAGGCCAAATCTCTTTGGGAACACTCGGTTTAACTATCGGTACCATATTAACCATTATTGGCTTCATTGCCTATGCTGCTGATAACGCGACACTCAATCTTGTCGGATTTTTTTATGGGATTCCTCTATTGTTAGGGGGGCTGGCACTGAAAGCTAATGAACTCAAGCCAATACCCTTTAGCCAACCTACATCACCATCAACATTAGAATTGCGTCAGCAGCAAGCAACTGTAACTCAAAATAAAATTCGCAAAGACATTACCAGATATTGCTATGGTCAAGATGCCCATTTCGATACAACACTTGATTTTTTGGGTTTGAGTCCCAGCGATGAAGAACGACCAATAGTTACAGGGTTGCGAGAAACAGAAGTCCATGGAAATTACACCTTAATTTTAGAATTTGATTCGCCCTTAATACCAATTGATTTATGGCAAAAAAAACAAGAAAAGATGACCAATTATTTCGGCCCTGGAGTGGAAATTCAAATAACCCAGCCATCTGAAAATCAAATTGAATTAGCATTAATAAAAAATGCTCAAAAAGAATCAATAGTTAATAGTCAATAATATTGGGGACTGGGGACTAGGGAGTGGGACTGTCGATCGAGAAGCGATCGCTCTCCCATCTGCCCCTTTACTCCCTACCTAATTCACACAATTGAGACGCACAAAGCGATTCCGAATTCAAAATCTCAAATTCAAAATGGTATTACTTTTCTAGACGAACTGCATACCATTGCAAATATTGTCCGGGACCAATATCTAATTCACAACTGGTGTCGAGTAAATATTGTGCTTGGGCCTCCACAGTATCAAATTTTTGTAAGTCAGGTGGCAAATCTTGAATTTTAAGTTGCTGGAGAGTTGTTTGGAGTTTTTCTAATAACTCTGATAATGTCAAAAATTGTTCTGGTTGATTTGTTTCTAGAACAACAAAATTATCCTGCTGATACATTAATGGATTTGGCATTTTTAGTTTTAGTGAATGTAGATAGTTTTTGATTTTCTTTGCAAAGAAATTAGTATTTGTTTTCTATAAAAAAGAATTTACTCAGCAATTAAGTAATTGATTTTTGTAACAATTTTATCTGCCTGCTTTGTTTGTCTCTGTTCTCTCTTGCTTGGGCGATCGCTTATATTTTTAAATTCATAAACAATCACAAATTGCTAAAGGCTTGGTCTTTAATTTTCATATAATTATAAATTTATTTGTTAAATATAAAATTTAAGATTTTTTATTAGTTGTTATCTATGAAATTTTAATTACTCAATTAATCTACTTTAAAATTAGTTAGGTATCCTCACTATCCAACAGTCATAAGAAATATAAGAATTTTTACTGATTTTTTCAAGGATGATTAATCAAAAAATAAAGCTTTCCACAAATTATAATATCAATCTTATGTAATTATACTAAATCACTACAATCGTTGGCGAATAGGCTCAATTAATTTAAGTAAAGCGATGTGAGTATTTAGTATTAGGTAGATTTTCAGTGCAGTTTACGAATTAGTTTGACCTATCTAGCTAGGTTTTTAAAGGAATCACAAAATTAAATAATTAAGGTCGATATTTACAATTCTCAAGATAATTGTAATTTGACTTTAATAATGGGGAAATATAACAGTAACATTTCCTGCCATAACCATAGAGGAATAAAAAGGTAGCAATTGCCTTTGAGTTCCAATTATAGATTGTATATGCAAATTAGTTATCTACCGCTTGCTTGGCTCAATAATATTGAGCAGTCTATTCTCAAAAAACAGTTGATTGTCAAGCCAAACGCACCCTTGCCACAAATGCTGGCATCGATCGAAATAGCGATCGCTCCCATACCATCTGATTGCTCAGCCTTTTTCAGGATAGTCTCGCAAGTAGAATTTAACTCATGTCAGGCATAAGCAGCCCATTTTCTCTTTCTAAGCAACCACCACTGATTCTAGTGGCTGATGACGACAAGACCATTCGAGTGTTGCTGCGTAAAGCTATGGAGCAAGAAGGTTACCGAGTGGTGGAGGTCAATGATGGTAAGCAATGTTTAGATGCTTACGAGACTATTAAACCAGATATAGTGTTGCTGGATGCTGTAATGCCTGTGATGGATGGCTTTACTTGCTGTAAACAATTGCTTCAAATTGCTAGAAATAATCTGATCTCAGCACTAGCAACCTTTGATACTGATTCTGTGCTTGGCAATACTGTGATCTCTAAGATATGGGAGCGAACTCCCATTTTGATGATCACATGCTTGGACGATGAGGAATCTGTAGACCGTGCTTTTGAGGCGGGAGCAACTGATTATGTTACTAAGCCAATTCATTGGCCTGTATTGCGCCAACGGCTACGCCGACTGCTACAGCAAGCTCAAGTATACAAACAGCTAGAAGCAGCAAACCAAGCTTTGCAGCACCTCGCCAATGTCGATGGCTTAACTGGCTTACCAAACCGTCGTCGTTTTGACGATTATCTTAATACTCAGTGGATTAACTTAGCACAGGAGGAATGCCCCCTGTCACTTATTTTATGTGATATCGACTATTTTAAATTTTACAACGATAAATATGGTCATCCTGGCGGCGATGTCTGTTTACAAAAGGTGGGTACTGTCTTAAGCCAAAAGGCACAAAAACATCAGGATTTAGTAGCCCGTTATGGTGGTGAAGAATTTGCTGTGATTATGCCATATACACATGCCTCTGGTGCTGTTCATGTTGCCGCAGGAATGCAAGCAGCAGTCAGAGATTTGCAAATTGTTCATGACGGTTCAGCAGTGAGTCAGTACGTTACCCTAAGCATGGGGGTAGCAACTGTTGTTCCCACTTGGGAATCCTCACCTTTGGATTTGATCGTGCAGGCAGATAAAGCCCTCTACCAAGCAAAAGCTGGTGGGCGCGATCGCTTTGTTTCAAGTAGTCATTAGTCATTAGTGATTAGTCCTTTGTGAGTTCACAAGAACCAATGCCCCATACCCAATGACTAAGAAGGATAAACTGGTAGTGTGAAGTGAAACCATGCCCCGTTATTGGGGGCAGAATCTACCCAAATTTGACCGTAATGCGCTCGAACAATCCGTTGGCATAAACAAAGGCCGATGCCGTAACCTTCTGTACCTTCATCGCGTTGCAGGCGGAAGTGGTTTTCAAAGATGCGATCGCGATTTTCTACAGGAATACCAGGCCCGGTATCGCCAATACTGAACTGAACTTTCTGGGTGGTGCGGTGTAATCCTGCAATGCTAATTTTCCCGCCTTTGGGCGTATATTTGATCGCATTATCCAACAGATTTACTAGCACTTGCCGGATGCGTTCTGGATCGGCATATACGTAGGGCAGGTCTTTGGGAATGTCTGTTTCTACCTCTTGGGATTTGGCGGTGTAGCGATCGCGCAATTCTTCTAGTACATCTAAACACAGTTTACCTAGCTCTACCTTTTGTGGGAAAATTGGAATTTCTGTGTCTTTGCCACGACCTACCTGCAAAAGATCGGCAATCATCCGGTCAATAATTTTAGTTTGACCGCGGGCTTGTTTTAATAAATGTGCCGTCATTGAAGGTTTGAGGCGCTGGAATTCACCTGTTTCTACATTGTAGTTAGATTGAAGAGTTTCTATGGCGATCGCCGCAGCAGTTAGGGGATTGCGGAGGTCGTGTGCCAACATCGCAATTACTCGGTCTTTAAACTGTAACTGTTCTTGAAGGTTTTCTTTTTCCTGGTTCAAGCGAAAAATTTCGTCTGAGAGGCGGATGAGTTCGGCAGAAACGGCCACCGAACGAATTGTAGATTTGGGCGAGGTCACCCGACCATTATCGTCTATACGTTCTTGTAAGTCTTCCTGTAATTTTAAGTAGGTGTCTACGGCGGTTTGCCAGCGAGGCCACCAGTTTTTCAATTGCGCTACTATATTACTCCCAGCTAAAATCTGCCGTGGCTCCGGATGGATTTTGATTAAAGCTGGTGTTGCTACTAATTTAAAATGTTCTGCCAAGTAAGGTTGTTGACCGACATCGATTATTTGCAGTTCAAAACTATACTCAGCCTGCAACTCTTTTAAGTAAGCACGTATTCGCTGCACTTGCTGTCGGGACTTTGGGCGTCCATCGACAAAAAGTAGCAGCTGGAGTGGAGCCTCAGAATAAATAGGCTGATCCTGGGAAACTTGCATGTAATCGTGTTTCAGCACTGGTAACAACCCGGCGACGCTTTACAAAAAGTAAAATGGACTAATGGTTGTCGATGGTCGTTCGTTTTTCTTCAATTTAATATCTATTTTAGATTTTTCATACTCATATCAGATGTGCATTTTTGACATAAGATATATGTTTTTGAGCCTTTTGCCTTCTTTTGGCTGACTTCATCTCCAAAAAACACTCATGTTCCTTGAATATAAGCCTTAATTTGCCCTGAATCAAAATTGTTCACCATAGTCAGCATGTCAAATTGGCTAGTACAGCAGTATGTGAATATGAGTAGTCGCTTTGAACGAGGGAACACTGAACCAAACGTAGATGCTAATTGTATCCGATCTATCAGGTAGGTGTTAACTATTTAGATCGAATGTGTAGTTTTTTTTCAACTGCCAGTGCGTTCGATGAAGTATCTTTTGTGCCTTTATCCAATCATCAGTAGAATTGGCAAATAGTCATAGTAATTACTGCCTTGATAAATTGCTAGGGACGTGCTGTTAGGGATCTTTCTCAAACAACTGCTTTGCTATTCCAGAGAATAGAGGGTGGGTTGCTTTGAAGGAGCTTTGGATAACATAACAGCGATGCCTACGGCGGTAAACTACGCAATTTAAGAGGAAGCACTCACTACTTTTGAGGCTTTTAATAAACATACAGGAGTGAGGAGCAGAAAGGTTTGTTTGATTTATCCGGGGTGGTGTGCCGCCTATGTTGCGCTACCAAAAAAGTCTTGACTAGAGTGCAAGTAGCACTTTTCGTAAAGAATCATTGATAGAACTTAACTAAAAATTTTAGATTTTAGATTTTTTGGCACTGCTGGTTTTTAGCAAGCTAGATGCCTCACCCCTAATGAGTGAAACAAATCGAAAATCCTCAGGAGTGCGGGAGCCTCGTGGTTTGTTTCCATCCAAAATCCAAAACCAGTTAACTGCTTTACATAACCCCTACTCTCAAGAACTAAAAACTGACGCTAAGTTCCTGGAATTACTCAACACTGGCATTTTTCGGACATTTCATTATCCAGCTTACCATCGTCAGATGAATAATCTTCAGAATCGAAATTTAAGCCAGCGTTAGCCAATTTCATTGATTCCCCTCTTTTGATGAGGCTAAGGGGGGCTTTATTCATAGTCTATCACTTCAGTTGCTTGGCGATCGCATTAAACTAGTGCATTTGGGCGTAGCATCAAGCTTTTCGTTGCTAGATTGTTATTTGGCAACCTATGAATCAATTATCATACTTAGTCACGTTAAACCCAGATCGCTGTCCTAAAACTTGAGTATTTAGAGCGCAATACTCTTGTATCGCCACCATTGTGGGTTTATTTATGTTTTTTTCCCAAAAATGTTACTTTCGCAGAATTTTAGGGAAATCTATAAATAAGCATGGGAATTATCAAAACCTAATGGCTGTAAAACGAAGACAACACGGTAGCTTCTGCTACCGTTTACTAATTTTTTGAGACATCATTAATAGCGCTACGCAAAGCACTGGGGACTAGGAACTAGGGATTGGGAAAATTTCTTACCAGTAATCAATCCCCAATACCCAGTCAGCATTTCATCAACAGTTTGCGCTAGGGTAGGAACTGAAACTCAATTTGTGATTTCCTGTGCTTCCTGCTAAACGTCCAGCTGTATTTCTGAGTTTGGCTGTTTTATTCACTTCGTTAACAGCCTGTGCTAACACTCCAGTGTCCAAAAACCTTGAGGACTCTTTGGCAGCAGATCCTAGACTGCAAAATAATCCGGTTGTCTTTGGAGAATCTCAGACTAACCAACCACAAGTACAGCAAAACGACTCAACAGTTCAGTTACCAGCTGATTTTCCTAAAGATATTCCACTATATTCCAATGCCAAGCTACAGGAAGTTACACCTGCTAGCGATTCAGAAAACAGAGTCTCAACTCGTTGGCTAAGTTCCGATCCTAGCAACTTAATTGCTAGCTTTTATCGTAACCAATTGCAAACAAATAACTGGCAAATTTCGCAACAGCCAACAGATGATGGAGTAGGTGTCTTTGAGGCACGTCGGGATAATTCACTGTTGAAAGTTTCGATTCAGCCTCAATCAGTTACCAACGCCACACCGAATCAGCCCCAAACAGCTACTGAATTACTGATTGAGTACGTACCAAATAGTAGTACTGCAACAGCACAACCTACTCCAAGTACAAATCCTAGCAACACTAGTAGCAACATTCCCCCAGCAGGAGATCCGCAGTTCATTGGGCCTGTAGCACCTGCAAACTCGGCGTCACAGCCACCAACCACGACTAATAACCAAACAACTCCCACAGCCACACGTGAATCTCAGACATTCAACGATCTCAATAAAGCGCCACAAGAATGGCGACAACACATTCAAGATTTGGCTGCTTTAGGTGTTTTGTCTATAGAACCAAAGACAACTAAGAGTAATTCTGCTGCCACAACTAACCAATTTGAACCTGGGAAAATCGTCACGCGTCGCCAATACGCCCGTTGGCTAATTGCTGCTAATAATGCTATGTATGCCAGCAATCCAGCTAAACAAATTCGCTTAGCACCAGAAACCACTCAACCAGCTTTTACTGATGTATCCTCAAAAGACCCGGATTTTCCAGCAATTCAAGGATTAGCTGAGGCTGGGTTAATTCCCAGTCCTTTATCTGGAGATTCTACTGCTGTTTTGTTTCGTCCTGATGCCCCCTTAACACGGGAGGTGTTACTGCTGTGGAAATTACCCTTAGATATTCGCCAAGGCTTACCCTCTGCAAGCTTGGATGCTGTCAAACAAACCTGGGGTTTTCAAGACGCAGCCCGAATTGATTCTAAGGCTTTAAGAGCAGTTTTGGCTGATTTTCAAAATGGGGAACAATCCAATATTCGGCGGGTGTTTGGCTATACGACCTTGTTTCAACCCAAAAAACCAGTAACTCGTGCTGAAGCTGCTACAGCTTTGTGGTACTTTGGAACTCAAGGTGAGGGTGTATCGGCTGCTGATGCTTTGAAGTTAAACGAACTTCCAAAAAATAAAATATCCAATTAAACAAGTCACAAGTCGCTCTTTCGCTGTCGCAAGTACGTTCAAACTTTAACTCACAAGTGAATATAAACGTGTTAACTTGCCATTAACAGGAAGCTGGGAGTTTTGACGCTGCTTATCCCAGGCAAGAGTTGTGAAAATTATTGTGTCAAGGTGATTATATTTGGGTTGCCAACCCAGCACTTGACGAATTTTATTTGCACATGCTGTTACAATAGCCGGGTCACCAGGACGACGTTCCATTTCCACAACTGGAAAATCCACTCCAGAAATTGCCTTTACTCGTTCAATTACCTGTCGCACACTATAGCCTTGTCCATAGCCACAGTTGAAAATCTGGCTTTCTCCTCCCATATCTATATAGCGTAAAGCGTCTAGATGGGCTGCTGCCAAGTCTTCAACGTGAACGTAATCTCTAATACCAGTGCCATCAGGTGTCGGAAAATCTGTACCAAAAATTTGTAATTCTTTTTTTTCACCTCTAGCGACATCACAGGCAACTTTAATTAGGTGAGTAGCATTTGGTGATATCTGTCCGATTCGTCCTTTTGGGTCTGCTCCTGCTACGTTAAAATAACGTAATATTACATAAGTCATGCTAGAAGATAAGGCATAGTCTTGAATCAGCCATTCACTCATTAGTTTAGAGCGTCCATAAGGATTGATCGGTATGGTTGGTGCTGATTCTGAGACAGGATTTTGTTGCAGTTCACCGTAAACTGCTGCGGTGCTGGAAAAAATAAATTGATTGACACCCATCGCGCTACAGCAGCGAAGTAAGTTGAGAGTATTACGTGTATTATTCGCGTAGTAATCTAAAGGAAGGGCAACTGATTCTGGTACTATCAAACTCGCCCCAAAGTGTAGCACGGCACTAAATTGATGTTTAGCAAAGACTTGATAAAGCTTGTCAATGTCGGCTAAGTCACCAATAATCAGTTTTCCATAGAGAACTGCGTTTGCCGAACCTGTAGAACAATTGTCATAGACTACCACATCGTAACCAAGTTCTCCAAGTTGACGGACTACATGGGAGCCTATGTAGCCTGCGCCCCCAGTGACTAAAACTTTCTTGTTCATCTACCTTTACCTAACAAGATTACTCGGATAGTTTTGAAGGCGATCGCTAAATCCAACCATAAGGAATAGTTCTTGATCTAATACAGGTCGTAAGATAACTTTTCATCAGCGTCTTCTATAGATGCACCGTAGGGATACATTACCTGTGCCCAACCTGTAATTACCGGTTTGACTAAATATCCAGTTTGTATATCGAAATGCCTCTGATAATTGCATTATTGATGAGAATACGTGCTGATGCTCGTAAACCAACAATTTGAGTGTCTGCATTGTAAGTGCCACTACTTCAGCACATAAATCTATGGAAAAACGAAAATTTTATTCATTATAAAGATATACCAGATATTTATACGCAAATGAATTATTTTAAAGATTTTGTAAAGAATAAATTGTATTTATTTTTTAGGTGTATGACTCGTAACATCTCAGATACAATGGCAAATTTACTACAGTATTAGAAGTTAAATTTAAGTATATTTCGTGATAATTCTAACAATATATTGACAAAATCAGGATTATTGAAAATCTCGAAAATGAAGTTGTTTTTGAACAAATCAAGTCATAATTTTTGATATCTATCTCAAAAATAATATAATACTATTGAATGTATTTAATATTACATGAAATAAAATAAGATAAAAAAATATTAAATTCGAGAACTAAATTCAATTTGTTCAGATTTTTATAAGATTTTTGAAAGTTATTGCTATTTACGTGGCATATAATAAGAGAATTGCCAAGAATTTACTTAAATTATTTAAAAATCTGTGAATAAATCCAACCTTACTTTATAGCATTTAAACGAGTTTTACTGGTTGCCAAAAAAGTTAGTTGGGGGAAGTATTGACCGAGTAATAGAGCAATATTTAGAAGTTATGAGCTTAAAATCATGTGCTTAAGCTATTAGTTTGACAGCATTGTGTTCGATACTAGTTAGTCTGAATCTCGTCCACAGGCATAAAATGCTAAAATTAATGACTGCTTTTATTGTCTAGTAATAGTTTCAGACTTTTTAGCAGGCAGATCTATCACATGAAGTGATAAAGAACCATATCTTGGATTTGTCTGCATAATTTCAAACATATTATTCATTCTTTAAACAGTAAAACTTTAAAATGCATATTCGGAAACAAATCCTCTTAATTACGAATAGTTATCCAGCAAAGGGGTCTACTGAGAAAGTATTCATTTTGCCTGAACTTCGCTATCTTGTAAACGCTGGCTTTCAGGTAACAATAATGCCTGTTAGAAAGTTTAGTACGATTGACTCGGATATTCCTAAGGAAGTTGTAATATCTGACGAGCTTGCTAATGCCTATTCAGTAGGAAATGTTGGTATATGCTCCTTGAATTTGTTAAAAAATCCACAGTTTTGGGGTGAGCTATTGAAGCGACCATCACTACTTTTCCGCAAGAAATTTTGGAAGGACAGTATACGTGCAGAAGTTAGCGCCAACATGTTTAGTAGCAAGCTGTGTGAATTTGACTTGTTCTATACTTATTGGTTCGCTGGCGAGACAATTGGGTTGGCATGGGCGAGAGCAAAGTTGATTGTTACTCGCGCCCACGGTTACGATATTTATCTTGAGAGAGAGCAAAACCGAGGGTGGATTCCATATCGCCATAACCTTGTGCGCCTTGTCGATAAGATTGTGGTGCTATCAAACTCAGCAGGTGATTATTTGATGGCGCATTATGAAACAGAACCATCGAGAATCGCGGTGCATAAACTTGGTGTTGAATCTCATACCCCTGCACCTTTTAATGCAAGTGGTCATAAAAGTGAAATTTCATTTCTCTCGTGTTCTTATGCCAGGAAAGTAAAACGTTTGCCACTTATTGCAAAATTTATTTCTATGTTTGCAGCAATTAATCCTGATTTGAGTGTGTCTTGGACTCACATTGGGGCTGCAAAAGACGAACTCGGTATAGAAAGCGATCTTGATTCTGTTCCTAACCTCACTGTTAAAGCACTTGGTCGGCAGCCAAACGAGTTTGTGATGTCTTTTTTACAGACGAACGAAGTTTCTTTTTTTATTAACTTAAGTGCCTCAGAGGGACAGCCAGTTTCAATTATGGAAGCTATGAGTTTTGGAGTTCCTATTATTGCTACAGCTGTTGGGGCTGTGCCTGAGATGCTCATTGATGGTGGTGGTATCCTTTTGGAAAAAGATTTCGATGTGGCGATCGCTGTTAATAAAATCGCGGAGATTTTCCGCAAACCTGAGACTTACTACTCTCTCAGACAAGAGGCTATTTCTATACAGAGAAATTTTTTTGATTCATGCAAAAATCACCAGCAATTCGCAAAATTTTTGACTGAATTAATTGAATGAATATTTTAATCATCCCTTCATTTTTTGGTAATACAGAAATATTAGGTGGTCAAAATCGCGGTATTTCTTGCTAAGAGAAACATTTCGGCGAGTTAGAGCAAATGTTTCTTCAGTTGATTAATAGTAAAACTTCCCAATTTGGTAAAGTACTTTTTCAAAACTACGATACTTTTTAAGTGTTAAATTTAATTATAAGAAAATCAGATGTTACTGTAAACATAATTCATCAATGAAATACCTAAAAAAAATTATCAAAGAATTTCATTATTTAGTAGTTAATAGCCTGCCAGTATCAATGGCAAATCAGCTACCATTAGCAGCATTAAGTAGTAAAGAAAGATGGTCAATTGGCATTTATAGTGGCAAATCTCCTTTTTCTCTAACTGCTCCTTTGGATGTCAAAAATCCTGTGATGACTCGTCGCCAGATCTCAGACATCAGAGCAAGGTTTGTTGCCGATCCTTTTATGCTGAAAGTTGAATCAACCTGGTTCATGTTCTTTGAAGTTTTTAATCAAAGTACGCGTCGGGGAGAAATTGGATGTGCCACTAGTCAGGATGCACTTAACTGGAAGTATGAACAGATTGTATTAGCAGAACCATTTCACTTATCTTATCCATACGTTTTTGAATGGCAAAATGAATATTATCTAATTCCAGAAAGTTATCAAGCTAACTCGATTCGACTTTATAAAGCTTCTAAATTTCCCCTAAAATGGGATTTTATTGGGAATATCAAAAGTGAGGGATTGTTTTTAGATCCTTCTATTTTTCGTTACGCTGACAAATGGTGGATGTTTGCTGAAACTAATCCTCAGTTTAAACTTGACACTCTCCGTCTTTATTATGCTGATGATTTGCTTAGCAATTGGTTGGAACACCCAAAAAGTCCAATTATTAATGGTAATGCACATATTGCTAGACCTGGTGGTAGAGTTTTAGTGATGAAAGATAAAATTATTCGTTTTACTCAAGACTGTCAGCCAGATTATGGTACTCAGGTAAGAGCATTTGAAATTACCGAGTTAACAACTACAAATTATCAAGAAAGAGAAATAGAAAAAAGTCTGGTGCTGACACCAAGTGGTTATGGTTGGAATAGTTCTGGAATGCATCATATCGATCCTCATCTCATTCATGAAGATCGATGGATTGCTTGTGTAGATGGTAGAGGATGACAATAGACATCGAGATATATATATGTAATCCAGTCAACAACAAGTTTCTCATCTGGGATTATTACCACCCAACCACCGTTACTCATCAGGGGATAGCGGACACTGCACTGGCGGCGATTGAGGCTAAGTCTGTTCCTGAACCTTCGACAGAGTTGGGGACATTGTTGGCAGTTGCTACTTTCGGTACAGTAGGAGTACTCAAGCGCCAGCAAAAAAGGTCGGCACTTACGACTGCGGGTCTGGTTTCTAGCGCACAATCGTCTCATACAGTTGACAAGAATATTATTAATGTGGGATTACGATCGCTTATTTCAAATTATTGCAGAGTTGGTGATGCATCATTCTCCTAGTGGTGCAGAAGCCGAAATTAACCAGTTGTTAATCCAACGATTTACAGCACTGGGTGTAGAAGTCTGGTGCGATCGCGCCGACAACATTATTGCAAAAATTCCTGGGCGAAGTCCAGACCGAGCTATTGCCATTACAGCCCATAAAGATGAAATTGGTGGGATTGTTAAAAATATCGCCAATGAAGGTCGCGTTGAAGTCCGCAAACTCGGCGGGTCTTTCCCGTGGGTTTACGGCGAAGGTGTGGTAGATTTACTGGGAGACAATGAAACCATCAGTGGGATTCTCAGCTTTGGTTCCCGCCACGTTTCCCACGAATCTCCGCAAAAAGTCCAGCAAGAAGATACTAGCGTCAAGTGGGAAAATGCCTGGATTGAAACCAAACGCACTACGGCTGAACTAGAAAGTGCTGGGATTCGACCTGGAACGAGAATGGTGATTGGCAAACATCGCAAGTCGCCAATTAGATTAAAGGATCATATTGGGAGTTACACATTAGATAACAAAGCCTCTGTTGCCATTTTGTTAGCTTTAGCTGAAAGCCTAAAACAGCCAGCTGTCGATGTTTATCTGGTGGCTTCAGCAAAAGAAGAAGTCGGGGCAATTGGCGCATTATTTTTTACTCAAAATCAGCCTTTAGATGCCTTAATTGCGTTAGAAATTTGTCCATTATCTGAGGAATATCCTGTTAAAGATGGGGAAATTCCCGTACTTTTATCTCAAGATGCTTACGGGATATATGATGAGGGATTAAATGGACAAATACGCCAATGTGCTAAGCAATTGGATATGTCAATTCAGTTTACAACTCTGAGTGGATTTGGCAGCGATGCTTCAATTGCCATGAAATTTGGACATGTTGGACGTGCTGCTTGTTTAGCATTTCCTACTCAAAATACCCACGGTTATGAAATTGCTCATTTAGGAGCGATCGCTAATTGTATTGATTTATTAAAAGCCTTCTCTGAAACTGAATCGCAGTGAGAATTTCAGCTTTTCATTGAGATGAAATTCTTTTTCTTGGTTACCGTCTCACAAGCTAGATATCCTACTTATTAAATAAGTCGGATATCTTGACATCGTAAATTTGAACGAAATTAAATAGGATTGCTATATAAAATTTATATTTGATTTTTGAACAAATATGTAGGGTGTGTTGTCGCTAAGCGCCGCACCAAAGCCCAGAATCAGGTGCGTTACACTTCGTAATAACGCACCCTACACATACTTAGATTTTTTCAATAATCAAATCAGATTTCTATATCAACCCAAAATACTTAGAAGAAGAGTTCGCAAAGCTTGAATATCTGGTTCTTCAAGCTGACCTAACTTTTTAATTACTAGCTCTTTATCTATAGTAGTTAAAACTGGTTTAATAATTGAAGGTTTAAGAAGACCAGCTACTCGCCATTTTGTAATTGTGATTTCACCAAAGGAAGTTGCTGGATTCGCTTGAATTGTAATAGCTATCAATATTAAATCGGAACGCTCGCGTTGATAGCTATTAGAACTCACAATTGCTGCTGGAGGTTTTTTTGTAGTAGTTTGGTCAGTAAAAGGAAACGGCACTAAAATGACATCACCAAATTCATAATGTGTCATATTCTGCATCTTCAGACTTATCCCAAATTTTAAGCAGAACTGGTTCAGAAAGTTTTGCCGCTGCGAAGGTAAGGCTACTGTCTGCTTTCTGCTTCTCTAAAGAATCAATAAAATCTTCAACTAGCAAAACTTCTTCAGGAGACAGCTGCCGAAGTTTTTCAAGTAGCCTTTGCTCTAAAATGCTATCAACTTGCATTGTTTAGATTCTTGTAACCCACGTTATACACTCATTATAGTTTTTGGTGTTCCCTAACCATCAAAGCGATCGCTAACTGTATTAATTTATTAAAAGCCTTCTGCGAAACTCAGTTGGAAGTTTAATTTTTGGGAATTTTTAGCCTGAATCAGCATCGTTATTCAATCTAGCTATGCTATTTTTTGACACTGATTTGGCTAAATGCTTGCTTTATGCCAAACTTTAGTGTTTAGTAATACTTGACAAAAGCCGATGATGGGATTTGAACCCACGGCCTGCTGATTACGAATCAGCTGCTCTACCACTGAGCCACATCGGCGTACACAATCCAATAGTATAGCATGATTAATCTATGGTAAATCCAAATTCCAAAAATCGTCTCAGCCCCGAACAATATAACCGTCTCAAAGCAGAAATGGCAGCCCCTTATCGCGGCTTGCGACAATTTTTTTATATTACTTTTGGTGCTTCTGGTTTAATTGGGGCATTCATCTTTTTTTTCAGAGTGCTTGCAGGCCGCGATATTGACAGCGCTTTGCCGAATTTGGCCCTCCAAATAGGAATCGTTACATTGATGGTTTTTCTCTGGCGCTGGGAGCAGCATCGCCAAGAAAGCCGCAAATCTGGTAAAAATACTAATTCCTGAATCCATTTGGATTGTTAATTTTTGCGATGGTATTTTTACATATCTTTATAAGCTTAAATATTTTGATAATAATTAAAATATCAGGAAAGAAAAAATAAAGAAATTATTACGAAATTTCAAAAAGTAAAAATTTCTGAGAAACTAAAAATCGTTGAAACGGGGTCAGCCAATATAAAGACCCTGACTATAAACTCAATTAGATTCAAATGGGGTCAACTATATTTAAAGACCCCAAATTTTATAACTCAAACCTGAGATTTAATAAAATTCACAATACTGGAAGCGCCAGACTGGTAATTTATCAGTCTGGCGTTTTCAATTAATCAATTAAGCCTTTACAGCACTCTTTATTAGACTTCTTGCAGAAGTCGGGAAAAGGGGAAGGTGGGGTCCCCTCTGGGGATAAGGGGCGGGGGAAAGGGGAAAAGGTTTGTTATTTTCGCTTTAACCTTTTCCCTTTTCCCTTTTCCCACAAAAGTGCAAAAAGCACTTTTGCAAGAGGTCTATTGAACTGTTACCAAATAGGATGAAGGAATTGGTTGGGCACGTCCACTATTAACAAGTGCTTGGTAAACAAAGGCAGCAACTTCAGCTCTAGTCGCCTGACGATTAGGATTGAGTTGCTTAGCAGTCGGATAATTGATTACTAGTTGGCGTACAGTTGCAGCAGCAACAGGGGCGATCGCATAATTAGGAATCTGGCCCGCATCGGTGTAAAACGAAAGAACGCTTTGATCGTTGGCAGTTAAGCCCAAACCATTTGCTAAAGCTACCAACGCCTGCACTCTGGGAATTTGTTGTTGTGGTTTAAAAGTACCATCAGGATAACCAGAAACAAATTGACTTTGGTAAGCAGATTGAATTGCAGCAAAAGCCCAAAAATTGCTTGCTACATCCTTAAAGTTAATAGCTGGGCGCTTGGCTGGTGGTGTCAGAGCCTTAGTGATAATGGTGGCAAATTGAGCGCGGGTTACAGGTTCATTGGGTTTAAAAGTACCATCAGGAAACCCAGCAATAATATTTTGGGAAGCTAAGGCTTCGATGTAGGCTTTTGCCCAGTAATTTGCTGGCACATCTTTAAAGGCGACAGCCCCTCCTGGGGGTACATCAACAACTGCGGCAACAAAATCTACCGAACCAGCAATTCGTTTTTGATCGATATCATTGCCAACAGCGAGAATTGTACCAGTTTTAGTAGCATTGTTGACATCATAACGAGTATTATTACGAATCAGATTACCACCAGGATTTTCATTGGTACCAAGGTCAGGTAAAGCACTAACAGTCGCGACAACACCATCCCGCTTATTGTTTTGAATGACATTCTTACGTAATACGGGCTTAGCTGACTCTGAGATAAAAAGACCGTCTTGGTTTTCGATAATTTGGTTTTCTACAACTAAGGGTGTAGAAGTACCACCGATCGCTATACCAAAACCAGTATCCTGAAATAAGTTACCGCGGATTTCTCCTTGGGCAGATTTAGCAACTGAAACTCCGTTGCCTTTATTTTGCACAAAGATGTTACTTTCGATTTTGGGGTTGCCTGTACCAGTGACAAAAACGCCCTCTCTGATGCTGTTAGTAAAAGTACTGTTTTTGATGATGGGATTCGTTGATTCCACCCAAACACCAGTACCTCGGCTATTTGGGTTGGTGACAGTGACCCCTGTAATAGTCGTATTTTGGTCGGCAAGGATGGTAATGTCCTGTCTGGCAAAGGTGCGACTAGTGTAGAAACCTCCACCTGAAATTAATATTCCCTGACCTCTAGTAGCTTCATCGCCCCGCAGTGTTACCCCTGGTTTGAGCAAGATGGGAAAGGTTTCCCCAGTTTCCTGGCTATAATTTCCAGGTGCAAGTTGAATTGTTGTCCCTGGTTGGGCTTGACTAAGAGCAAAACTTATGCTTTTGTAAGGTGCATTAGCCGTAGTACCAGCACCAGTGTTATCTGCACCAGTTGTAGGATTAACGTAAATGACTGTTGCAGTGGTGGGAACTTGGGCTGTGATTGGGACGGTACCTTCTGGGTGAGTAGCGCCAGCATTTACCTCACCAGGTAGTACGATTGACCCACCGGAAACAACTAACAAAGCCGTTAGTCCGGCTGCTATGCGTAGGCTATATCCGAGATGATTGCGAGAAAGAAGGCGAAAATTTTTCGCTGGAGAAGTCTGAAAACCCCGATGTTTCATTTTTGAGTCTGTGATGTGCTGAATTACGGTATGTCGAACAAGGTTAAAGCTAGCAGTTTTGTAAGCTGCTATAAAACCCATGCAAAACTATACCGAATGATAAGCACTGATTCAGCTAAATTCCTGAGATAAATCACAGAACTTATACATAAGTTATATACTTTAATTCAGAAAATTTTACTATGGCAATCGGATCTGATTTTTGACTTGCGTAGGAGTAGAGAATCAGCCTTGTCAAGTCCTAATAGTACAGCAAAGCAAAATCCAGCTAAAGTCTCAATTAACCAAACAAGGGCTTAAATTCCTTGCTGAGTCAAAGTACTATAGCTGGATTTCGCAATTAATTATGCTGGGATGTCATTATAGGAAGCAGTGGCGATCGCTTGGAGAAAGTCTACCACCAACTTCGTTACCTAGAAAATTTGCTGGGTATCTAATAAGCTAAAGTTTCTAAAGTTTCTCGTAAATATCGTTGTACCTGCTGTTCTAAGCGAAGTCCTTGTAATTGAGCGCCGCGTTCTAGTTGCCAGCGTTGAAAACCGGAACTATTAGAGATAGCGCATTTGAGGCTATACCAAATTTCACTATCAGCAGAAAATTGGCGATCGCTATAAGCTGGAATTTGAGCCATAATTCCTCATTCCTCTGTTATTAGTCATTAGTCATTAGTCATTGGTCATTAGTCATTAGTTTTTCTTTGCGTCCCGGCGTAAGAGCGTCTGCTACTAGCCACTTCAAATAAAATAATATTTACTCTGGGGGCTGCTGTGAATCTATTTTTCTTGCGAACAAAGATTCAAACAATCGGGGCAACATTTGATTAACCCGCACGCCTAGAATTGTAAAATCTTGTTTAATCTTGTCTAAAGATAACGGTTCTATGGCCGCAAATTCTGTGTCATTAGTCACTAAAACTCGCATGACACTAATGGGTATTTGTAAAAATAAATTACTGGCTAAAAAGGCTAAGGCGGCAAGTATTAAACCAAGGCTGCGCCATTGCGGTAAAAATTTAGCTGTATTTGCTACTGATGGAGCAAATTGATAGATATGCCACAACGCCCAAATCGACAATACTGATGTCGCTAGGGCTAAAATACGATTTAACTTTGTATTAGTTAAACAAAGAATTTTTCGCTGCCGCTCAGTCAAATTTTCTGGCTTTAAGGCTATTCCCAAAAGGCCAAAGATGTAAAAGGGGCGACGCAGCTGCATCCATAGCAGCGGCACAACACCAATGGTCGCTACTAAGAATAGTTCCATCCAGACGGGCAAAAACGGCTCGCCCACAGACAGGAACAATAAGCAGAGTATTGAAAAAATAGGTAACGTTGCTAATCCAGCGACGTGAATCCACAAGATTGGTTCAGAGCGAAATGAAGCCATATATTAAAGTTATGAGTTAAAAGTTAAGAGTTAGGAGTTAGAGAGTTTTAACTCATAACTCCTAACTCCTAACTTCTAACCATTTTACCAAGAGCACTATCTTGTTAAGGTGAGAGTACGGCGCTTGGTAACCATTTGATAGGCTTCGATGATATCACCTTCAGCCCAATCATTGAATTTATCAATACCGACACCGCATTCATAACCAGCGTTGACTTCGCGGGCGTCTTCTTTCATCCGTTTGAGGGAATCCAGCACGCCTTCATAAATCACTTTACCGCCGCGTCGCACCCGCACTTTGCAGTTGCGAACTAGCTTGCCAGATTGAACGTAGCACCCAGCAACGGCACCACGACCGACTGGGAAGACCGCACGGACTTCGGTTTGACCCAAGGGTTCTTCCACCAACTCTGGTTCGAGAAGACCTTCCAAGGCATCTTGGATATCTTCCAAGAGTTTGTAGATAACGTTGTATTCCCGAACATCTACACCCGCTTCATCAGCGGCTTGTCTTGCGCCACTGGCAAAGGTGGTGTTGAAGCCAATAATTACAGCGTTACTAGCTGATGCTAAGTCGATATCTGTTTCGGTAATTTCCCCGGCGGTAGCCAATAACATCCGAATTTGGACTTCGTTTTGGGGAATTTGCTTCAGCGCTCCCACAATGGCTTCCACAGAACCTTGTACGTCTCCCTTCAAGATCAAGTTGAGTTCTTTCAACTCGCCTTCTTGTGCCTGAGCTGAGAGGGTTGTGAGGGTGACGCGTCCTTGCAGGAGCCGGGATAGGCGTTGTTTGTCGGCGCGATCGCTTGCTAGGTTTCGGGCTTCTTTTTCGTTCTCGAATACCTCAAACTCGTCGCCGGCTGCTGGGACATCACTTAAGCCCAATACCTCAACAGCAAAGGATGGAGAAGCGGCTTCAACTCTTGCGCCTCTGTCGTTCACCATTGCCCGCACCTTACCAAAGGCGGAGCCGGCTACGAGCATATCTCCCACATGCAAGGTACCATTTTGAATTAGCAGGGTAGCAACTGCTCCCTTAGCTTTATCCAGATGTGCTTCAATGACTGTTCCTCTGGCAGCGCGGTCTGGGTTGGCAGATAATTCTGCTACCTCTGCTACCAAGAGGATCATTTCTAAGAGCGTATCCAAGTTTTCGCCTTTGATAGCGCTCACCGGCACCATAATTGTGTCGCCGCCCCATTCTTCTGCTGTCAAACCATACTGAGTCAGTTCTTGTTTCACCCGGTCTGGCTGGGCAGCTTCTTTGTCAATTTTATTGATGGCGACGACAATGGGTACTCCTGCTGCTTGGGCGTGGCTAATAGCTTCAATGGTTTGGGGACGAACGCCATCATCCGCAGCTACTACCAACACAGCAATATCTGTTACCCGCGCTCCTCGTGCCCGCATGGCTGTAAAGGCTTCGTGACCGGGAGTATCTAGGAAGACTATCTGCTGTGGTTTGCCTTCATGTACTACATCCACATGATATGCACCTATGTGTTGGGTAATACCACCTGCTTCCCCAGCAGCTACTTTGGTTTTACGAATCGAGTCAAGTAGAGTTGTTTTACCGTGGTCTACGTGACCCATAATTGTCACTACTGGCGGACGCCGATGGAGATTTTCCATATCTTCGGCGCTGACCATTTCCGTAACTTTCCGAGCTTCTGCTTCTGGTTCGGCGGTTTCAACTTCTATTTCTAGTTCTTTTGCTACCAGAGTAATTGTTGGAATATCCAGATTTTGGGTGATACTGACTGCCATGCCTTTGAGGAACAGGATTTTCACAATCTCTGTATCGGCAACAACCAACAGGTCAGCCAATTCTTGGACAGTCATTGGCCCTGTCACCACGACTTTTTCTGGACGATCGCGCTTGGTTTCGACTTCTTGGCGACGGTTTTGGTCGCGGTTAGAAGTAGATTTTTTACCTCTTGCTGTTGGGGCACTAACCAAGGCTGCCGCTGGGGCTTGTGCGGGCCGAGTCGATTTGGGTTTGGGGGGACGGGCGATGGAAAGGCTGACTTGGACGGTGGCTGGTGCGTCTAAATCGTCATCATCGAGTAAATCGTCTTCAAATTCGTCATCATCCAGAAGTATTGGCTTGGTTCGCTTGCCTTTGACGCCGGCTTTGCCTGCTTTTTCTTTAACTTCGTCGATGATTTCTTCTTCTACCCACTTTTTGCCACCTTTGGCTGGCCGGGGCGGAGTTGGGCGTTTTAAATCCAGGAGATCGGGGGCGATTGGCTCGTCACCTAATACCTCAGTTTTCGCCGCTATTGCTGACAGATGTCTTGGTGGAGTAGCAATTGGCATTGCTGCTGCTACAGCCTCACCAGAACGAGCAGGTCTTGGTCGTTGCCCGTCTCCTATTGGTGATGGCGCTGATGGCCGATTTCCTCTTGGTTCCGGTTTGCCGGGTAAAGTGGTGGGACGAGGCTGTTTTTGTGGTGCCGCTGGCGAGGCCTGGTCTGTTGGCAGCTTAGCGACTTTTGGCTTAATAATTTGATGGTCGCGATCGCCTTCTGCGGGCCGCGGACGTTCGCGTTTGAGGATCGGTTTGTCTGCCGGAGGTTGCTGTTCGGTTACCTGTGGTTGTTCCGCTGCTGGCCTGGCCGGTGGCGCAACTAATTGCGGTTTTTGAGGCTTGTCCGGTTTCGGTCTGGGTGGAATTACTTTTTCCGATTTTTGGGCAACTGGTTTTTCCTGTGGCTGATTTGGAGGAGGTGTTTGTTCCAAGTCTTTAACAGGAGGTTGCTCTGTGGTCTCAGATTGATTCCGGGGTACGGGTCGAGTTGGTGCCGTCGGCTTCATGGGTGAGACTGGTGTAGCGAAAGGCCGTGGAGGTGAGGGAGGATTAGCTTCAGACAAAGCAGCTTGGGTATTGGTAGCAACTGACGCCTCTGAGGCGTTGGAGGTAGTATTTCTCAATATTTTCGGTTTGCGTATTTCCAAAATTTGCTGTTTGTGGGGTGCAGCAGGTCGGTTACGTCCGCCGTTTGGTAGTGAATTTGATTTATGGCTGGTTGTACCTGGTTCCTTTCTGGGCGTCCCATTTGTCGCTGCGAGTTTTTGTGCAGCGGTACGAATTTGTTCTGCCTCGGATTCTGAAATCGTGCTGCTATGGCTTTTGACCGCGATGTTGAGCTGGTCGCAAATTGCTAATAGCTCTTTGTTATCCAAATTCAATTCCTTTGATAATTCATAGATTCTAACTTTGCCGTTGTTCATCCACTCTTCCCCTTTAATTTACAGTTTTAGCGGATGGCTGCCTGGTTTGCGACATCTCCATCCTTTGATTACTGTTTTTAGGTTGCCCTTGGTGATTTTGCCGGTGCCTCCAATCAGGAAAGAGAGATGTTTCGGTTTAATGATGGCATCCCCACCAAGAATGATGGTTGAGAGATGCCCATAAAAATTTTTTAAATAAAAGATTTTTATGGGAACCCTTGACGCCGAACTGCGCCTGAGCGCTACCAGGTTGCCATTTTGTAGTTTTTTGTTTTGCTGATTCTGAGTCTTCCACAACACAATCGAGTACATTTTGTTCTGGGAGTGTTGCCTTACCCCTCTTTCGATCGAAGAGTCGAATGCTTTCTACACCCATTTACTATTTTGGCATTAACCCTAGCGTTCGACAGAGAATATGAGAAAGGCGCGATTAATTCGACTTTCGCACAATTTCTCTATTGATGACGCCACTGAGTTGTTCCAAATAATTAAATTTGATTTTGGGTATTATTGCTGGCTAGACGTTGCGACAAGCTTTGATACAGCGTTTCTGGCACTGATGCATGTAGCGATCGCCCCAGTCGATTTTTCTTTTGAGCTGCTTGTAGGCAACTCACTTGCGGACAAATATAGGCGGAACGCCCCATGCCCCGATCTAATTGTACCTTTCCAGAAGGAAAGACGCGTACAATCCGCCAAAACTCTTCTTTTAAACCTACTTTGCGGCAGCTAATACAGCGCCGATAATTTGGTTTCATCAGTTTTGTTAGGATCTCGGTTCTGCATTGTGGATGTAGAAAGAAGTTCGTTATTACTATTTTTTATTTATACCAACTCGTTTTCAACAAAAAATTTTTGAGATTGGGACTAAAATCAACAGTAACAAAATTTAACAAGATTGATAAATTATTCTTCATCCTCAGCATCAAAAGTATCATTATCTAATTCTTCTTCTAAGTCGTCTTGATTTTCAGCCTCTAATTCCTCAAAATCAACATCATCTTCATCCTCTTCTTGCTCTGCTTGATATTTAGCTCTAGAAGCTAGAAATTTAGCATCTTCTCCCGCACGATCGTACTTCGCTTTATCTTTAATATCAATTTTCCAGCCCGTCAGGCGTGCTGCTAAACGGACATTTTGTCCTTCTTTGCCAATGGCCAAACTCAGTTGGTCTTCAGCCACTAGTACGTGAGTTTGCCGGGTTTCTGGGTCCATCAGGCGGACTTCATCTACTCGTGCTGGACTTAAAGCATTAGCGATATATGTTGCTGGGTCTGGCGACCAGCGAATTACATCTATTTTTTCACCGCGTAATTCGTTGACTACAACTTGAATTCGCGAACCCCTAGCTCCGATACATGCACCAACTGGGTCTACATCGCGATCGAGAGTATCTACTGCTATTTTAGTCCGGGGACCTACATAACGGGAAGGGGGGTTTGCCTCCCTAGCTACGGCAACAATCCGTACTACTTCGTCTTCGATTTCTGGTACTTCATTGGCAAACAGATAAACTACCAAACCAGCATCGGCTCTAGATACTAGTAACTGCGGTCCTCGCTGCTGACCTTGAGAAACTTTTTTGAGGTATACCTTGAAAGTGGCGTTTGCCCGATAGTTATCGTTGGGTAACTGTTCGCGCTTTGGTAATTCCGCTTCCACTTCTGGCTGACCAAAGCCACTGCTAACTGCCAAAATTACTGATTGACGTTCAAAGCGCAGGACTCTTGCTTGCAGAACGGTTCCTTCTAAATCTTGGAACTCTTCTTGCACCATCTGGCGCTGTTGATCCCGGAGTTTTTGCGCTAGTACTTGCTTGGTTTGCATGGCTGCCATGCGGCCAAATTCTCCTTGATCTGGTGTCACATCCAGCACTACAGAGTCGCCTAACTGCGCTTCGGGAGCTACAAGTTGAACTTCGTCTAAAGAAATTTGATGGTCTGTGTTATTGAGTTTTTCTTTTTCAACAATAATTTTAGTGGAAAGAACGCGAAATCCTTCTTCTTCTATATCCAGTTCTACTTCAAAATTATCAAAATAATCTTCGTCAAACTGTCTGCGCTCTAGATTTTGGGCGCGGCGATAACGTTCGTAGCCTTTAAGTAGTGCTTCTCTAATAGCTGATTGAACTGCAAGACGAGGTAAATTACGTTCGCGACTAATACTTTCAATTAGTTCTTTTAATCCAGGTAAGGTAACCATTGACATAAGCAATCTCCTTTAAAAATTAGGGACTGGGGATTGGGGACTGGGGATTGGGGATTGGGGACTGGGGATTGGGGCATGGTAAGACACAGGGGGGCGGAGGGGTGAGGGCAGATGGGAAAGACTGACTGCAACTTCCCCTCTGCACTGAAGCTCCTCTGCTCCCCTGCTCCTCTGCTTCCCCAGTTCCTAGTTCCTAATCCCTAATCTCCAATCCCTAATCCTCAGTCTTTAATCCTCAGTCTCTAGTCATTTATTTATCGACGTTCGTCTAGCTGCACCCTAGTAATTTGAGAGCGCTGAATTTCGACTACACGACCTTTTTGGTTTAAGTAAACTGCTGTCTCATCCCGGCGAATCAGCTGACCAGTCCACTCTTGTTGTCCCTCATAAGGCGGGGAAGTGGAGATAATGACGGGAAATCCTTTAAAAGAGATAAACTCCCTGTCGGTGACCAATTGCCGCGAAATACCAGGACTGGACACTTCCAAGACATAAGCATCTGGAAAGATTTCCGCAGCATCTAAGGAGGTTTCTAAAGCACGGCTCATCTTCTCACAATCATTTAACCCAGTGTCTTGCTGAGGATTGCGAATATCTACCCGCAGTACTGGTGGACTTTGGTTAGTGTGAAAAACCACACCAACTAGTTCTAATCCCAGTTCTTCTGCCACTGGTGTCGCCAAATCAATAATTTTTGGTATTAAGGGATGAGCCATGAGAAAATTCAATAAAAAAAGTGGGCATCGACCCACTTCCTGCGATAGGGATATCTTCCAAGAAGTCTTGTGACGAACCAATGGTGGTTCGCCCTAATTCGAGTTTAGCGCATTTCTTTTGGAGTGGGGCATTGGACATGGGGGATGGGGAAAGGGAAAGGGGTAAGGGGAAAAGGGGAAAGATTAAATTTATTCCTTTTCCCTTTAACCTTTAACCTTTTCCCCTGCCTTCCCTACCTCATCTCCCTGGAATAGTGGTGCTTTTATCGAGTACTGCTGGAAGTGATGCCTGTGTTCGTAGTTGTCTGGTTTGCTCAATGATTTGTTCGATATCTTCTTGGGACAAACGCTGAACGTAGTTGAGTTTGATTTCTTCTAAGAAGTCAGAAAGTAAACTCTCAATTTCTCCAAGCAAGTGCTTTTCTTTGATTTGCCCTTTCAAGGCGTCGCTGAAACTTTGTACTAGTTGAGTAGTGAGTTTTGCACCAACAGGGTCTTCAACAGCACTAACTAAAGTTTTATAAAGATTTGTTGTGATTTGGGTTGCTAGTTGTTCGCTGAGTTGGGTTTGGGCTTGCCCGACGCCTGGAAGGTTTTGGAGGTTGCGGTAGATGGGAACTTGATGGATGACGGTTTCGATATTGTGACGCAAAATCGCAACGATCGCTGGTTGGATTTCGGGTAGCACTTGGTAAACAACTGTTTTTACCAAAAGACCTGCGATCGCTTCTATTTCATTGACGTTATTAATATCTATGTAGGAACGCACATTTTCTTGTTGCGACAGCCAGCGAATTAATTCACCCCGCTTAATTGAACCCTGAACTTGGTTGATTACCCTTACCACTACAATTTCTGTCAGTTCTTCGGCAAAATTGGCGACGATTCCCTGATTAATTTGTCGGCGCACTGGATACAAACTTAATAACTTTGCTTGGTCGAGACGAACTAATACAGGTATAATTCGTAGCCACCGCAAAAATGGTACTAATAATAACAGATCGTACCAACGCCACAAGAGTGCTTCTAAATAGCTTAAACCACGATGTTGGCGTCTGATTAAAAAGGTACGCCCCAGCAATTCTAGGGCAAATAAAATCACAAATACTGAGTCAATAATCCAGAAATTATTGATATATTCGCCATTTTCCCCAATTCGGCGGTAGTAGTTAGTGGCAATTAAAGGGCGGATTCTTTGGTTGAAAAAATTAATTTCTTGCAGCCAGCCTTTTTGGGTTAGGTACGGTTGACTCCAAAAAATGGCAAAGGACTGTTTTGCAGATTCATTGTCGATGCGATCGCGCATCCGATTTTTGATTTTTTCTAGAGTACCACTCTTATTCGCCCCTGCAAATGGGTTAGTGTCAATCATCTCGTTGCTAAGACGAGTTATTTCCTCTAGTCTGTTTTTGACTTCAGGCGACTGTAATCCTGTTTGGCTGACTTGTTCTTCTAATGCGTCTAGGCTTTCTAGATACTTTTTCGTCTCTCGATGCGGTTCAATACCTTTGATTGGGTCATAAATATGGACAATTTGGGGAAGTTTTTGTAAGTATAAATCCCGCCAATGTACGTAACTTAAATCAAACAAAACTAAACTTAAATTTACTGTGGCCAGGATTGCCATAAATCTTTCAAACCACAGATTGCGCTTCTCAGAATTTTTTATATTTTTCATTTTTTTGTTTTAAATTATACATTTTACTTGCTTTTCATTATCAATTGTCTGATTTATTAACTACCAAATTTCGACAACCAATTATCTTCGCTAATATAAGATACTTCTTTTGATGGATGACACAGATTAGTTTTTATAGAGTCATTTAAGTTTGACAAATATAAATTACAAATTATTCAAAAATCATTAAACAATTATGAAAAAAGTTATTAAAGAAACTTAAAATGCAGCTGTTAACGTCTATAATCCTCCTGATTTAAGCCAAAGGAGTTTTCATTTATGTGGTGTGGGTTTGGAAAATCAAGCACAACTTTTGCTGCTACCTGCCTGTTAACTGCTAGCATAGTAATTGTAGATACAAGTTTTGCAGCTCCTCAACGTAGTTACACGCCACAGCAATTTCGTGCTGTGTTGCGGGGATTAGGCTACAACGTCAAGGTAACAAATACGCCGTTGACGGATGAAGAAACCAAAAAAGCAATTCGTGAATTTCAGACTGGTTATAGGCTAAAACCAGTTGATGGGATAGCGGGGCCACAAACCCAAGCTTATGCTGCTAACATCGTTAAAATTCTGCAAGGGAATTTGAATGCGGTGGTGAAGCCAAATCCTCCTCTTCCCCGCGATAATTTTTATGGGCCTCAGACTGAAGCGGCGGTGAAGGAATACCAGAAGAAAAATCAGTTGCAAGAAACCGGGATTGCTAATTTAGCACTCCGGCAAAAGCTCGATGGAGAAGCAAAGGCACTTGTGGGTCAGCCAACTCCTAAGCCATCACCGACACCAACGGCTAAACCGACCACTAAACCGACCACTAAACCGAGAACTGTACCGAGTCCTACACCAACAGCGACACCGACAGCGACGCCAACTGCGACACCGACAGCTACACCAACAGCGACACCGACGGCTACACCAACTGCTAGCCCAACTCCTTCACCTACGTCTACACCTTAATCACCAGGAGCAATTCCTACCTCGAAGCCTCAACTCAAGATAATTTTGTAGTTGTTAATTCGTGAAATTTCCTACACCACCCTTTGGGTTAGTGTAGGCTTCTCTATTTCAGGACTTACGCAAAAATGACCAAAAAGCTCAATTTATCGTAGACGCGTACCCTTACAGGGAAGCAAGCTACGCGGAGCGTCTCCGACAGGAGAAGAGAAGCGGCTTCCTGTTCGCCCTTGGCGTTCCCGTTCGCGCAGCGTCTTTGTTAGGAGAAGGGTAGGGTACGCGCGGCGTCTTGTAGAGAAGAATGCCAAGGATTCGTAGAGCGTGCGTAAGTCCTAATATTTGTAAAGCTATTGCTTGGCATCAATAAGGACGACTGCGGCAAAGATGCGTGCAGCCTCTGAGAAAGTTATACCAATTCTCAAAAATTTGGCAACAGATTCAAACCTGAAACCTAGATATAATCTGAATTTCTGGCGTTGCGTTAGCATAGCGGGGCGTAGCCCATTGCGAATTGGTATTAGTTGTTGTGTGTTTGAGTTAGGAATTAGGGATTATTGGGTTCTTCTAAAGGTCTGCCTTTGGGCACAGGTAGAGCTGGACTACGGTCATTGTAAGGCATAGGAATGTACTGGACAGTGGGTCGCCCTCCTTGTGGCTGTGGGTACAAATCCATCAAATCATAAATAGAATTGGGCAGTCCTACGGTTATGGGCAGCCCCATTTCTGTAGCTTCCTCAACAGTGATGGGATAGTCGTGGGTAACGCGTCCAGTTGTTAAGGCTTCGATAATCGATTCGATATTTTCTGGCTGAACTTTTTGTTTAGGTATACTGTCTTTGAGGAGAGTCCGCACAAAGCGTTGTACTTGTTGTATTGCTTTACGTGCGAGGTCAGCCATAATTAAAGTTTGGTCATCAACTTCACTGATGGGTTTATCTTCGACTACTTTGACGATACTAGCTGCTGGGTAGTTACCGAGTTGGGGATCGACTGGCCCTAAAACGGCGTTGGCATCCATAACAATTTCATCAGAAGCCAGAGCTAGCATGGTACCGCCACTCATAGCATAGTGGGGTACGAAGACTGTAACTTTTGCTTGGTGGCGAATTAATGCTCTAGCAATTTGTTCTGTAGCTAAAACCAAACCACCAGGGGTGTGCAAAATTAAGTCAATTGGCACATCTGGGGGAGTGAGACGAATTGCTCGCAGTATCTGTTCTGAGTCTTCGATAGTAATGTAGCGAGATAAGGGAATTCCCAGTAAGCTAATGGACTCTTGTCGGTGAATTAACAAAATCACCCGACTTTTGCGTTGCTGTTGGAATTCCTGTAAAGCACGCAAGCGCCGATATTCTACTTGGCGTTTTTGCCAAAGGGGTTGCAAAGAAGTAAGAAGCAGGAAAATCCAAAATAAATCGCCAATACCAAAGCCCATAAATTTATTTATTGTTCAAAAATAACGGTTGCCGCCATTATTGTGACAATTTTTGGGCGATCGCAATTCTATCGCAGGGCTAGAAGAGGATGGGGGGATGGGGGGATGGGGTGATGGGGAGATGGGGAAAGGGAAAGGGGTAAGGGGGAAAAATTAAATTTATTTCCTTTTCCCTTGCTCCCCTGCCTCCCCTGCCCCCCCTGCCCCCCCTGCCTCCCATGCCCCATCTCCTTCACTTCCCTCGTCGCCAAATTTTGATGGTATCGTCATCGCCGCCACTGACTAGGGTTTGTCCATCAGGGCTGAAGGCGACGCATCTAACATAGCTGGAATGCCCTGTTAGTGTGCTAACTTCTGTACCAGTGTGAAAATGCCACAGTTTGATAGTATTGTCCCAACTACCACTAGCAAGAAATTGCCTATCTCGACTAAAGGCGACTGACCAAACTGAATCAGAATGACCAGTAAGGGTGCGAATTTCTCTGCCTGTGTTGACATGCCAAAGTTTTATTGTGTTATCGCCGCTACCACTAGCGATGATTTCTCCATCGTGACTGAAGGCGATACAGTTGACAAAAAAGGTATGTCCAACAAGCGTGCGAATTTCTCTGCCTGTGTATACTTGCCACAGTTTGATGGTGCAGTCATTACTACCACTAGCTATCAGCTGCCTCTCCTGGTTGTTGGTTGTAGCTGTTCTGGGAGAGTAGGCGACTGATGAAACTGGGTCGCTATGACCTCTGAAAGTTTGGATTTCTACGCCAGTGTGTACCTGCCAGAGTTTAATCGTACAGTCAGCACCACCACTAAGGAGCAGTTTGCCATCTGGACTGAAGGCGACGGAATTTACCCAGTTGGTATGACCAATGAGAGTACGAATTTCTTTACCTGTGTTGATATCCCACAATTTAATTGTGTTGTCCCAACTACCGCTAGCCAAAATTCCGGAGTTGATATCTGTGAACCCTCCAGTTCTGCCAGACTCTCCTTGATAAGAAGAATTTAGGGAAATTGGGCTAAAGGCAAGGGAATGAACCATGCTGGAATGGCCGGAAAACCAACGACCCAGTTGACGCACTTGCTTGCCAGTACTTAGTTGCCAAAGTTTGATAGTTTTGTCGTTGCTGCCACTAGCAAGATATTGTCCGTCTGGGCTAATGGCGATCGCATGAACCATACTAGAATGACCTTTAAGGGTCTGTATGCATTGCCAGTTCTGCCGATCTAGTATTACAACAGGCCCGGGTGATTGGACAACGGGTCTGGGTGATTCTTGGTTGGGCTTCCTCGTTAAAGATAATGGTATTGTTGCTAAATCTTCTCTAAAATCGCCTTCAAGTAAATTCAACCACTCCTGCACGGACTGGGGACGATAAGTTGACTCCAAATCCATGCCGCACATAATAGCTTGATTTACTCTATTACTGATGTTGGGATTAAAGTATTGTGGTGGTTCTAAATTAACATTGTGACGGCGATCGTCTGCACTTGTTGGTACAACTCCTGTAAGCAAATTATACAAAGTCGCGGCTAGGGCATAAATATCAATATATTCTCCTCGTGGCGCTTCTAATTCATACTGTTCGGGTGGGGCAAAACCAGGAGTACGATACACTGTATGCCTTTGAACTGCATTGGGAATAAACTCTCTAGAAATGCCAAAGTCTATCAGCACTGCTTCTGATTTATCAATGCGAATCATGATGTTGCGCGGTTTGAGATCCCGATGCAACAGCCCTTTAGAATGAATCAGCGTTAAAGCGTCGCCAATTTGCCGAATATATAACAGTGCTTCTGTTTCTGATAGCAAACCTACCCGCTTTAAGCGTTGTCCTAAGTCTTCGCCTTGGATGTACTCCATTACCATACAAGGCGAATTTCCTTCATCAAAGACGTTTTCTATCTGTACTATATGAGGATGGTGACACACAGCCAGCCGAACGGCTTCATCACGGAAGTCTTGCCGTAATTTATTTCGGTGGAGTATCCAAGCGGGGTGATTCAGGATTTCTTCTTTGAGAGTTTTGATTACTCGCAGTTGATTTCTTTGATTTCTGGCAAGATAAGTAATGCCAATTCCACCTTCGCCTAGTTGGCTTTCAATAATGTAGCGCCCTCCGAATAAAGACTTTCCTGGATTCCACACCATTAGTAATATTTGACGTTTTCTGGTATTTATTTTGGCACGGTATCAGAACAGCCAACACGAATTTTTGGGAATTCCATTTGTATTGTTGTTGTAGCTTTCTGAAGTTAGTTACTTAGATAACATTTTCATCACCTCAATAGTTACTATTAATTAATAGTATAAAGTTGGATATATCCTTATAGTTTTAGTTAAACTATGCCTTTACACCAAAATATGAAACTTGGTTGCTCATCCGATTAACGATAACTTTAGCCATATTTGTTCATAATAATTTGACTTGTAGGTAATCTAAAATTATGCTGAAGAATTTGAATTTGAAACAAAAGTTTACAATTCTGCTAGTAGTGATTTTGATGTTTGGTCTGAGCTTAAGCGGATTTGCTCTTTCTTCTTTGCTGAGGGAGAATGCCAAACAAGATATTAGCTCAACAGCTCTGATGCTGATGCAAACAATGAGTTCTGTCCGTAAATACACCAGTACTCAAGTAAATCCAGAGTTAGCTGATAAATTAGCAACGGAGTTTTTGCCGCAAAGCGTACCTGCATACTCAGCACGGGAGGTATTTGAAATTTTGCGGAAAACACCAGACTACCGTGACTTCTTTTATAAAGAAGCAACTCTCAATCCTACAAATCTTCGAGATAAAGCAGACGGTTTTGAGACAGAAATTGTAGAAAAGTTCAGAAATAAACCAGACTTAAAAGAAGTGAGTGGATTTCGCTCAATTCCTGGTGGAGATATTTTTTATATTGCTCGTCCGCTGCCAATTTCTGAAGAAAGCTGTTTGAAGTGTCACAGTGTACCTGAAGCTGCACCTCAAAGCATGATTACTCTTTATGGTACAGCCAATGGATTTGGCTGGAAGCTGAATGAAATTGTTGGCGCTCAAATTATATCAGTACCAGCTAATAACGTTATCAATAAAGCTAATCAATCTTCTTTACTAATTGTTCTGATTGTATCAACGATTTTTATCGCAACTATTCTGTTAGTTAACTTTTTCTTAAATCGGCAAGTTGTGATTCCTCTCAAACGCATGACTCGCATCGCGGAGGAAGTCAGTACGGGACATTTGGAAGTTGAATTTGAGCAGATGTCTAATGATGAAATTGGTAATCTAGCTAGAGCTTTTAAGCGGATGCAATTAAGCTTAGAAATGGCAATGAAACGAATCAAACGTACTCATGGAAGCACGGGAGATTAAGAAATGCCAGAATTCAGAATTCAGGAGTCAGAATTCAGGAGTCAGAATAGTCTTACGATGGAGAGATGGAATTTTAATATGGCAGATTCCATCTTGGTAAGGTACAGGTGATTCTAAGGGCGGACAGCCTTAGACCATGTTTGAAAAGGTTTCTTCTAAGTAGCAGAACGTTCTAGATCTCCCTAAATCCCTCTTAAAAAGAGGGACTTTGATTCTTGTTCCCCCCTTTTTAAGGGGGGTTAGGGGGGATCGATAAGTGCCTAAAATGACACCCAACCACTTTTCAAACAACCTCTTACCCTGTGGATGGTACGCCCTTACTTGCTAGCGCTGCTGCGCTATCAGCCAGCGGCTGATAATTTATGCTGAATTCTGAATTCTGAATTCTGAATTCTAAATTCTAAATGCCTACGAAAATAAGCTTTTTTTAAATTCAAAAGCTGCTTGAAAGTTAGGAATTTCTGCGGCTATCAATTCTACAAAATGGTCAGGTGGAATGTAAGGATTTTGAGCCAATATTTCTTCTATAACTAGAGTTGCCATCGGCCCGATGTGGTAAGCTAACTCTTGCTGACAGCGTTTAACAAATGCTGGATTAAGAGAAGCTTGTTGTTGTTCAATTTGCTCAATCTGTGGACTCATAGGTAAACCGGGCGAACTAAAGAAAGTTTCTCCCATTTGGTTATATGAGTCGGAGATTGCCGACATAGCCCGATATTCAGGATTAAATACGGTGGGAGGCAAATCATTCGCTATCGCCGGAGACATCATTACTTGTGGTTGTTCGAGAAGCTCTAAATCTGCAATTACTTCTGTTGCTGTTTGGTATCGCTTGTTGGGTCTATCGGCTAACATGCGATCGAGTATTTGAGCGAAACCATCAGTAACATAGGCATAATAACGCCAGTTCCATTCTAAGGAATACTGATCCATTAATAAGGATGGATCTTTACCTGTGAGCAGTACAATAGCTGTTACTCCCAAAGCATAAATATCACTACACGGAGAACATAAACCCAAGCTAATCTGCTCGCGAGGTGCGTATCCTACTTTACCAACGAGGGACATTTTACCGACGAAAGTTACTTGGTTTGAAGTTTTGGTTTCGTTGATATCAGTAATTTGTTTACCGACACCAAAATCAATCAGTACTGGCAAATCTTTGCCGTCTGGCAACATAATGTTGTCAGGGGAAATATCTCGATGGATAATGTTATGTTGGTGGACATATTCCAACACAGGCAGCAGGTTTTTTAGCCATTGAATAACTTCGCGTTCGGAAAAACTTCTTCCTTGGCGTTGAAGTTCTCCTAGCAGCCGAGAATATGTTTTACCATCGACATATTCTTGCACTAAAAACAGCCGGCCGTCTCCTTCAAAGCAAGCCAAAAACTTGGGAATTTGAGAATGTTGCAGTTGGTGAAGAATTTTAGCTTCTCTTTTAAATAAGTTACGATATTGTTCGAGTCCACTTTCGCCCGTACCAATAGGTGCAAACTCTTTGAGAACGCAAGCTTCATTAAAGCGACGGGTATCAAACGCCAAATAAGTCCGCCCCAATCCTCCTTGTCCCAAAAGTTTTTGGATAATATAGCGGTTATCAATTAGAGTTCCAGCGGCTATTTCTGGTCTTGTCAAAGGGGACTGTGACATCATCGCACTCCTAGCGATCTTACATTAGTGATAAATTATTTAGTTGCTGAAAGTCAGAAACTCTAGCAGATAAAGGCTTATATCATCTATAAAATAGAGGTTAACACCACTGTCAATATTAGGAAATACACTTTTCTACAATCTCTAGATGGTCTTGTGTGACCAAATTAGCAATTTTTTCTTGAGTAAGTTTTAGTAATTTAGTACTACTTAATATTAAGTATTTTAGCAGCCAGGATATACCCCGTGTCTGCGGTAATATCTGCGAGTGCTTTGGGCATCGCTTTTTAGATTGGCTGTTTAAGTTTATCTTAGCCTTAGTAGCCCGATCGCTACTAAGCCTGGAAACAGCTAGGTAGCATGACTTCATAGTTTTTCGGCAAAACTGAAGTTGCTATAGATTTATCAAACTAAAATATTATATTTATTTCAAGTACTTTATGTGCGATCGCTCTTAAAAATTAACTTTTGTGCAACCTAATGTTGCTATATCTAAATATACAAGCTTTCAGGATCGGCGACTATTCTTCTAAAATAGAAAATTATCCTCCTTAATAGAGTAATTTCTACTTTTATTGTTTATTCTCTTTTTTGTAAAAGCTGGTTCTTAGTAACATAAATTAATAAAAAATAAAGAAAAAATATCTACAGTTACAATAATTAATTTATAGCAATCCCATTTCAGTTGTGAAAAATATCTGTTATGGCTGTTAACCGTTGACAGTCAACAAACCTTTATGCAATATTTCACTTTCTCATTTAGGATTGTTATATTTCATCAGGATTGACGCCTAACTGACGTAAACGTTCTGCTAGTTGTTCTGCTTTTCGTTTAGCTTGAGCAGCTTCTTGTTCAGCAATTATAGCTCGTTCAGTCGCCACAGCAGTTTCTTCTGTCGGTTCAAGAATTAATTCTCCTGCTAAAGTAAACCACCTTAACCACAACCTTTCAATATCTCGAAACGAACCTTGCCATAAGCCCAAACTTAAATCAATCTCTGGCATTAGTATGCGTCCGTCAGTTAAATTCATCGGTTCGTAATGACCGCCTACTAACTGAAATGCTTGCAGTTCGTTAGTGTAGCGACTGAAAACAACATAGTAAGGAACCCGCAGAATTTGTTCGTAAACTTCCCATTTGCTAGGAGGTTTATCTGTTGTATTTTGTTTAGTAGCTAAATCTTCGTCTTCTGTGCCTGGAGATAATAATTCCACAATTACAAAAGGTTTTGCTGGTTCTTGCCAAGTTACATAACTTAAACGTAAATCCTCACCTTTGTATAGTTTTTGTACGCCGACTACACCGAACCAATCAGGACGTTTGTACCACAAAGGATGCTCGATTGTGTAGTAAAGATTCAGGTCAGCAGCACTGTAAACTAGTTCGGGGTTCCAGTTTATTGGCTGAAAAGTTAAGTATAAAAGTAGGGGTTGTAAAAAGTGAAAGTCGTCTGGCAAACCTGGTTCCTCTGGGTTGTCGCTGGGTAAATCATACATTGTGGGTAGCGTTTCCCAAGGAGGAAGTGGGGGATCGGATTGGGGGATATAGTTAGCAGAAAAGGTCATAAAAACGTAGGCCTTTTTTTGATTTTTCGTAGTAAATCGTATAAATTATCTATATTTTACTCCTTGAATGAATAAGAGACTTGATGCAAGATATGACTTATCCTAAAGTTAGTAGACCTTCAGGAAAATCAACGACTAATTTTCTGGTCAAAAGCCAAGGTAAACCGAGAAGTACTTCGGCAATTTGATCTCCAGCAATTACAGAAATATTAAATTCTTGACTATCTAAACTAACTCTACCAGTGTAGATATCAAACTGGGATTCTCCTTGTGCTGTCATACGTGTTTCTTCACTTTCCACAAGTTCCCATCCCAGCGAGAGAGCATCTTAAGTATTAATTGCTAACCAGTCGGTAAAACCACTATCGAATAGTGCATCAACTGTGATAACCAAACCATCGGATGCTACGAGGTCGATTTCAAAAATCAACTCGCCTTGGTTGCTAAATTTTCCTTCAATCAAATTGTTGAACTATGTTCCTGTGGAATTAATTGAAAGGTACAAATTAGTCTAAAAGGATTTTTTTGTTTTGCTAGCTGTTGGGCTAAAGCTTTATTGGTATTGAGAAAATAATCGCCGCTATCCGGTTCAATAGCAACATACCAGCCCGCATAACTATTAACTAATTCAGAATACAGCTGCTCATATATTTATTTGACGCACCCTTTTTACATATCCTGGGTTGGCTAACTTTGGTAATAATTGATTTGTATATTGCCTAATTCCCACCAAGGGACGAACGAGTTGGAAATGTTCTCTAGGGTGGTGTTGATTTTTGATAGCAAAAGATTCTTCTGGAAGTGAGAATGTTTTGGGTTGAAACGAGAACATTGTGATTTGAAGTGAGAATGTTTTCGTTTAATTGTATTATATAGTTGCCTAAGTAAGTCTAATTGACCTATTGCAGCTAGGTTGGTGATTGGTGAAGTATCACTAATTACAATCACAACCTGCCTAACTCCCGCAAGTTTTTTAAATCGAGTTCAAAATCTTCTATATCATAAGAGTAAAGAGGAATTTTGCGCTCTTTGAGCAGCTGTCGAAACTGTACTTTATTTATTTGTGCTAACTTGCTGGCGTGTCCTAAAGGCAATTTACCAGACTGAAACAATAGCAATGCAATTTCCTGCTTGAATTCGGCTGCGGTCATCCCACAGGCATTTAAGGTTTCATCGGATATAATGACGCTCATATATATTGATTGTGCGCTAGTTCTAATACTATTTTGATTTATTAACACTACAGCAACAGTTTAATTTCGGCAGATTCTCCTAATGCTTCATTGACTACGATTAATTTCCCCTGTTCATCAGCACCTAATTGCTGGTTAGCATTGAGCAATTCAATTCCAGAAATTGTGCCATCAGGAGCAATATCTACATTCATTTCTTCGCTGACTTGAATTGTTTCTACTTGTGCAGTTTTTTCTTGGATATAGATATAAGCTATGTTGTATCTTGGGTCGTAGGTAATTTTCATTATTCAATGGAATACCATATTTGCTGGATCTGCTGACGCACTTTTTCCCAATCATTTGGTTGTAAAGTTCCTAATTGACGTTCTAATAGACGCTTTTCTACTGTGTTTATCTTATGCAATCTAACTACCGACGGACGCATTAAGCCTGCCTGCTGCCATTCGATAATTTCAACATCAAAAGCAGTTTGAGTTATTTGACTGGTAATCCGCGCCACAATAACATCATCATCTCCTGTATCTAAAAGCAATAATACCGGACGCAGTTTGAATGTTACTGCATCAGAAAAAGGCAATTTGAGTAAAAGAACTGAGCCAGATTGATAATTTTGCATTGCTTAAATCGTGTCGTAGATAGCATCATCTTCGCTGTAACCTTTTAATAATTGCTCAGATACAAGACGATGCCAAGCTGCTTCTTCTTGTTCTTCTTCTGTGGGTTCATTGACGAGAATAATTACTTTTACCTGCTGATTATTTACTAACTGTTGCAAAATCGCATCTGGTAATTCTATTTTGCCTTCGGTAGTGACATTCGCTGGAAATTCGTATGCTTTCATGTTGTTTCGATCGCCTGCTAGTTCTAATATTATTGTGACGCTGTTATTCTACAACTAGCTGCGTTGCCAAATTTTGATATTTCCGCTATCGTCTCCAGCAGCAAGCCAATTGTCATCGGGGCTAAAGGCGACGGATTTAATTGAGTCGAAATGACTGAGGGTGTAAATTTCTTTACCTGTTGCCAGATTCCACAGTTTGATAGTCTTGTTGCCACTACCACTAGCCAACATTTGCCCATCACTACTAATGGCGACGGAAATAACCCAACTGGAATGACCACTTAGGGTGTGAATTTCTGAGCCTGTTGCCAGATTCCACAGTTTGATAGTCTTGTCGCCACTACCACTAGCCAACATTTGTCCATCACTACTGATGGCGACGGAATTAACCGAGTCGGAATGACCACTCAGGGTGCAAATTTCTGAGCCTGTTGCCAGATTCCACAGTTTGATAGTCTTGTCCCAACTACCACTAGCCAACATTCGCCCATCACTACTGATGGCGACGGAATTAACCGAGTCGGAATGACCACTCAGGGTGCAAATTTCTGAGCCTGTTGCCAGATTCCACAGTTTGATAGTCTTGTCCCAACTACCACTAGCCAACATTTGCCCGTCACTACTGATGGCGATGGAATTAACCCCACTGGAATGACCACTCAGGGTGCGGATAAGTTGACCTGTAGTTGATGAAAATAACTTAATAACTTGACTTACTACACTTGCTAAGATATCTCCCTTGGGGCTGAGAGCTATGATTTCAGAAATACCTATGATGTGGGCACATTCCCAGTTATTTCGTATTCTCAACAAATCCAACCACTCCTGTACTGGCTGGGGGCGAAACTTGTAATTTAACGCCATCCCCTTCATAATTGCCTCATTGACGCGATCGCCCACACTCGAATTCAATTCTTTAGGCGGTTTTAGGGTAAAATTTTGCAGTCTAACTGGTACTGGCATAGGCAACTGTCCAGTCAGCAAAGAATATAACGTGGCGGCTAAGGCGTAAACATCAATATATTCTCCCCGTTCGGCATTAGGTATATACTGTTCTGGTGGCGCATAACCATGAGTAACACTCTCTGTATGCTGTAAAACTGCACCGGAAATAAATTGTCTAGCAATAGCAAAGTCAATTAACACTGCCTCTGGTTTACCCGCACGCATCATAATATTACCCGGCTTTAAATCCCGATGCAGTAAGCCTTTGTCGTGAACCAGTGTCAAAGCTTCACCAATTTGCCTAATATATTGCAGTGCTTCGGCTTCTGATAACGCCCCTTTTTCGGTTATTCGCTTTCCCAAATCTTCACCTTCGATATACTCCATCACCATGCAGGGAAAATTACCTTCATCAAAAACGTTTTCTACCTGCACAATATGAGGATGGCGACACAAAGCCAGTCGCAAAGCTTCATCTCGGAAGTCATACCGTAATTTATCTTGATGTGGTATCCAGTCAGGATGATTCAGGATTTGTTCTCTGAGAGTTTTGATGACTCGCAACTCGCCGCGTCGATTTTTTGCCAGATAGGTTATGCCTATGCCACCCTCGCCTAATTTTCTCTCGATTGTGTAGCGTCCACCAAACAACTGCTGCCCAAAATTCCACACCATTGGTCAAAACCGTAGTTTCACTGATATTTTATTTTGGCACATCATAAATATCAGTTTTTGGCAAATATTTCGACATAGCAGCGAATAGCTGACTTGGCGTTGTTTAGGAAGATAAACTTAAGGCGATTCTCATGGAACTTACAATAAGCAGTGTATTTAATCGTAATCAACCTATGACGCCACTAGTAATCAAACCTTCATCCTGGCTAGAGAATGGTATTCAACTTCAAAAAGTCAATAAACTTTATCTGTTTAAAATTACAGATGAAATGTCAGATAGAATGCAAGAACTTGTTGATAAAAAAACTGCTGATTCTCAAACACCAGAAGAAGCTGCTGAACTGGAAGCAATTGGAGAATTAGCGATAATTGTTAGCTACATCAATGGCATGATTGCTAATGAAGCACAAAAATCTAATGAAACAGGAAACCAGGAAGAAGGATTGGATAGGAATTAATAAAAATTCAGAATTCAGAATTCAGAAAAAGAGACGTTGCAATGCAACGTCTCTACATTTGGGTTATTGGATCGGGATTTGCCGGATTAAAATACTCATTACTTGATCTGGACTCCCAGTTGGTACTAGTGGACTCCAATCTCCGACGCTGGCGTAGCCAATTACTTGCAAATGGTGAATGGTACTGGTAACGGTTTCAAGAGAACCTATCAATATATGCTTGATAGGTTTTCTTTTAGGAAGTGGGCTTTGAGTAAATTCTTTGGCAGCAGGTGTATTTAAATATTCACCTAAGAACTGTTCTAACTTTGACTGGGCGGAATCTTCTGGTTGTGCCATGATTGTATTTATCTCCTGATAAGGGGGCCGATAAGGGCGATCGCATTCATCTTTTGCGGGATTGGGCGATCGCCTTTATCATGCTTTTATGGTAATGTATAAATTTATACTTGTCAGCTATAAATTCAAAAATTTCTATCAATAATTCCCAAGTTTTAACGAGAATAAATTATGTCTAATTCGAGATATTTAAAATTTCATTGCTCTAAAAAAAATGCTAGGTTTAGCAAATTTTTAACTAAACCTAGCAATCTTTAATTATTTACAAAAAGTCTAATCTTCAGGTTCAATTCCCGCAGCCCGCAATTGTGCTGCTAGTCGTTCGGCGCGTTGGCGTTCTTGTTCGGTGCGTTGACGTTCTTGTTCGGCTAATTCTGTTCCCCAGGGTAGAAGGTTTCCTTGTTCGTCCCACCAGCGTAACCACTTCCCTGTGCGGTTTTCACGAGTGCCTTGCGACACTCCAAGGTAGAGATTGATTTCTGGTATCCAGTAGCGTTGATTTGCATCGGGTTCTTGCAAGATGTACTCTTGTGTGGTGTCCAAGCGATACGTTTCGATACTGCCGCTTTCTGGCTCAAAGATAATGTAGTTTGGTACTTTTAAAATACGCTCGTAGAAAAACCATTTTCCTGGGGGATATGTCGCTTTGATAGAGTATTCTGTTTCCTGTGTATCGGAAACAAATTCCATCACAATTATGGGAATGTCGCCCTGTAATTGAGGTGTATAACTGCGGATTACTTCTTCTCGATTAACATTAATTTTGGCAATGAAAGCCCAATCAGGGGCTTTAATAACTATTTTGTTATTTAGAGTGGCACAAATGCCGTAATTAGTTGTTGCTAGGGCGTTAGCTGGAATTTTTCCGGCTAATTGTAGGCTTTCTGTAAGTGCAGCAGCTAAGGCGGGTTGGTTGATGTTGTCCACTGGGTCATCTGGAAGTTTGTAATCATCGGGGAGTTTTTCCCAAGTGATTTTGTAATCTTGGGTGAGGACTGTCATGATGGGGTTTCCTTTGATGGAAAGGGGACTGGTGATTGGGAATTGGGGACTGGGGACTGTTTTGTTAATACTCAGTCCCCAGTCTTGTTAATCATATTCATCGGGTTCTAAATCGTCGGTTGTCAGTTCTTGATGGGGGATGGCGGCGATAATTGCATCTATTACTTTAGAGACTGGTAAAATCTCAATGTTGAGATCGGGAAATTTTTGTCCCTTGGGGACGATCGCTCTTTTAAATCCCAATTTAGCTGCTTCTTTTAACCGCAGTTCCATTTGAGAAACCGATCGCACTTGTCCGCCTAAGCCAACTTCACCTATCAATACTGTACCTGGGTCAACGATGCGATCGCGGAAACTAGCAACAATAGCAATTGCTATTCCCAAATCTACTGCTGGTTCTTCTACATTCAATCCGCCAGCCGAAGCAACATAAGAATCTAATTTCGACATGGGAATCCCGACACGTTTTTCTAAGACGGCGAGAATTTGCACTAAACGGTTGTAGTCTATGCCGGTGGCTGCACGTCGCGGGGAAGGGTAGCTGGTGGGACTAACAAGGGCTTGTAATTCCACAACGATGGGGCGAGTACCTTCACAAGCAACTACAATTGCTGTACCCGGTGCTGGGTCGTCACGATTGCCTAAAAATAACTCTGAGGGGTTGGGAACTTCCCGCAATCCATGTGACACCATTTCAAAGATGCCGATTTCATGTGTTGCCCCAAAGCGATTTTTCACTGTGCGTAATAACCGATGGGAGGCAAAGCGATCGCCTTCAAAATACAACACTGTGTCTACTAAATGTTCTAAGACTTTCGGCCCGGCGATCGCTCCTTCTTTGGTGACGTGTCCGACAATCAACATGGTAATATCTTCGTGCTTTGCCACCTTCATCAAAGCCGCAGTACATTCACGTACCTGAGCCACGGAACCAGGCGCGGAAGTCAAGGCGGGAAAGAACACTGTTTGAATACTATCAATTACAGCTACATTCGGTTTCAGTGAATCTACTTCCCGCAAAATCTCTTCTAAATCTGTTTCTGGCAATACGTATAAATCCGCTCCTACGTTTTCCGGTGCTTGTGATTCCCCAGGGTTTTCTGTTACTGGCTCATCGCCATCACCAACAACACTTAGAGGTTTTGCTACTCCTAAGCGAGAAGCTCTTAATTTGATTTGTTGTCCTGATTCTTCTCCAGAAATATAAAGGATGCGGTATCTTTGCGCCAACTGATTTGATACTTGCAGTAGTAAAGTCGATTTTCCAATTCCTGGGTCGCCGCCAATTAACACCATCGAACCAGGAACAACTCCACCACCTAATACCCGATCTAATTCTCCATAACCAGACTCCCAACGAGTGACTTGGCGATCGCTAATTTGGTCAAATGTCAGTGAAGCCCGCTGCTTTGGAGCTTTAGCATTAGATTTGCCATTATTGGGTGCGGCTTGCCAACCACTTACTCCTCCACGAGTAGGTACATCTACAGAAGATTGGATCAGGAGTTGTTCTTCTAGAGAATTGTAAGTACCACAGGCTGGACACTTACCAAACCATTGAGGGGATTCCGCCCCACAATCGTTACAAACGTAAAAACTTTTTGGCTTTGCCATTCGTAAATCTTATTAAATAATCTTAATATTTACTTAAGTTTTGGAGAATACTAGAATCCAATCATAGTAGTAATTAGAGCTTTTTCCAAATCAATTTATGGAATGATATCTTAATATTATGGTATTAAAAATTAATCATGTAAATTTTAAGTGAAGGAGCGTTGAGCAACTTGGAAAGTCATAAAGAAAAAATCTTGGTAGTAGACGATGAAGCCAGCATTCGCCGGATTTTGGAAACGCGCCTTTCAATGATTGGCTACGATGTCGTGACAGCTGGTGACGGAGAAGAAGCTTTGGAAACTTTTCGCAAAGCCGATCCTGACTTAGTAGTTTTAGATGTAATGATGCCAAAGCTAGATGGCTACGGTGTTTGTCAAGAATTACGCAAGGAATCAGATGTCCCCATTATTATGCTAACAGCCTTAGGGGATGTAGCCGATCGCATCACTGGACTAGAATTAGGTGCTGACGACTATGTAGTTAAGCCGTTTTCCCCCAAAGAACTAGAAGCCCGCATTCGGTCAGTGCTGCGGCGAGTAGACAAAACCAGTGCCACTGGCATTCCTAGTTCTGGCGTGATTCATGTCGCTAACATAAAAATCGATACCAATAAGCGACAAGTCTATAAAGGCGACGAACGAATTCGATTGACAGGTATGGAGTTTAGCTTACTAGAGTTGTTAGTCAGTCGCTCTGGAGAAGCTTTTTCACGTTCAGAAATTTTGCAGGAAGTTTGGGGTTACACACCAGAACGCCACGTAGATACCCGCGTAGTAGATGTGCATATATCCCGTTTGCGGGCAAAACTAGAAGACGATCCCAGCAACCCAGAATTAATATTGACAGCCAGAGGTACTGGTTATCTTTTCCAGCGAATTATTGAACCAGGGGAAGAGTAGGAGGGGGACAAGGGGACAAGGAGACAAGGAGACAAGGAGAGAGACTAATGCCCTGTTTAGCCGATGCCCCATGCCCAATGACCAATGACCAATGACTAATGACTAATGACTAAATCCGATCCCAATCGAGTTTTGCGGCGTCTACCCATTGTTGTAGGTGGACTAGGCGCTGTACTTTTGTTAATTAACCGCTTGTTGACACCGCAACTCACTGAATCTCAAGCGCGTGGTGATGTGTTGGGTGTGATTTTGAGTGCGGTGTTAATTTTGACGGGTTTAATTTGGCAGCAGGTACAGCCGCGATCGCCTGATACTGTAGAGCTAATTGGAGAAGAGGGTTTTGTACTAGCAACAGACTTACCAGAAGCCCTGAAAACTGAACTAGCTTGGGCATCTCATTTATTGTTGACCAATACAGTAACGCGATCGCTAGTAGTTTTTTATCGAGGTAAAGTTTTGTTGCGTCGGGGAATTTTAGGTGTCAAATCTGAGGTTGTACCAGGAGCAATCTTAAAACAGGTACTCGAAAAACAAAAGCCGATTTATCTAGTGGCGCTAAATGTTTATCCCGGTAAGATTGAATTTGATTATTTACCTGAAAATACTCAAGGGGTAATTTGTCAACCTATTGGCGATAAAGGTGTCCTGATTTTAGGAGCGAATGCCCCTCGCAGTTACACCAAACAAGATGAAAAATGGATCGCGGGAATTGCTGATAAATTAGCAGTTACTCTTAGCCAAATTTAGATTTTGGGAAAAGTTTGAAGAGAAAAAACTTCTGCTTAAAATCTAGTATTAAAAGCATTAGTTCCATGAAGTCTATTAGTGCTACGAACAACAATATCCCGGACTTCTCAAAGAAGTCCGGGATATGAATAACCTCGATTTTTATATGTTCTCTTTTTGATAGCCACCAGATAAATTTATCTTGAAAATTTAATCACCAAGAAGTTAAAAAATTCCACCCTTCTGTTTCTTCTGGTATATTTTCTTGTTTTTGTTCGGCTGTATTGAAATTTTTCTGTTGAAGTAAATTATCATAATCTCCAGAATCAATCCATTTTAATAACTCGCCAGTTCGCATCACAACCCAAGGAAGTGCAGATTCTGTGTAACTTAATATTTTGGTTACGCGATCGGCAGTATCAAGATTCTGAGATGCAAACTCACGCGCTTGAGTTAAGAAATCTTCAATCACAGCAGTAGTCAAGTATTCCTCTGGTAAACCTGCAATTTTTATCAGTGTGGTGGTTGCGACATCAATATCCTGACAAGCCAACAAACCAGCGCGATCGGCCGTGAATCTAGCCATCATCTGCCAATTATATAAAGCCAATTCCATACCACTGGCTACCAAACCACCAACCCCCAATGTAGTACTACTCAACAAATTTTTTAAAGTCGGCATCACAAATGCCATTTGGTGATAAACCATATGTTGACTCTTAATCCGAGCAACTTCATGTCCCAAAATATAAAGTAACTCATCTTTATCAAGCCACTCCATTGCATCTAAATTGATACTAATAAGAGGTTTTTCGACTCCAACGATGTAGCTTTCAATGTGGCCTGTGGCTCGGAACAGATATAGTTCGGGAAGTAGGTTAACATCGAGAATTTCGCAAGTTTCTACTAATGCTTGATGCAATTGGGGAAAATTCCGAGGGGTAACTTTGATACTACTGCCAAGGCTTTGGATGCGGAGTAGGCGATCGATACCGTATTCGTTTATTTTTTTGAGTAGCAGAGAGACACCAGGCATCTTTTGTAAAGATGCTAAGGCTTTGCGATCGAAAGGGTGTTCGTAAGTTTGCGAGTTTAGTCCAGTTAATATTTTTCTCTGCATTGATTTCTAATTCCCAAGGCTAAGTGCTTTTAGTAGCTGTTTAGTTTTTTTAAATAGTATAAATCGCATCTTTGATTAAGGTTGCAGTCCAGGGGAATATCACCATATCGATCGAATGAGCAAGCATTTTCTCGAAAATACGATAAATTTACTTTATATTAATCATTTTTTAGATGCTGTTTTTTGGATGTAACACGTTTTGGGGTAGCACAGCGATGCTACCCTACAAATGACTAACTGAGTTGGAAATTTCAAATTTTATCTATGCAAATTACCTATTGGCTATTAATTGCCGTAATGGTTGTGGGGATTATCGGCGCGGTAGTTCCTGCAATTCCAGGCGCCAGCTTAATTTTAATTGCAATTATCATCTGGGGAATTGTTAGCAGTTCCTTCGCAGCTATCAAGATTCCATTAATTGTGACAATTATTGTTTTAGTACTCAGCGTCGGTGTGGATTTTTTAGCTAGTTATGTAGGAGCAAGACAAGCCGGAGCTAGCAAGTGGGGACAAATTGGCGCAGTTGTCGGCCTAGTGGTGGGATTTTTGGGATTATTGCCAGCTTTACCCTTTGGAGGTCCGCTGTTAGGAATTCTACTAGGGCCGCTGTTGGGAGCAATTATTGGTGAGTATCTTTACCGACGTGAATTAGGATTAGCGATTAAAGCAGGTATCGGAATTGTCGTCGGTACACTGGTTGGGAATTTGATTCAAGGGTTGTTAGCGATCGCATCTGTTACAGTATTTATAATTACAACTTGGCCTCAGGTCTACGGTGCTTAAAATTTATCGATTTCACCAGATTTACTCACATAAGAAAATTGAGTAGATAGGATAACTAAGTGGCGTGGTTAGTTATTTTATCTACTCAGTATCAGGGTGAAAAGCTGAATTTTATAGTAAAAGATACACACAAACATTAATCTTTTGGATACAAGATTTAAAATTCAAAATTAATTATTCTTTGAATTTTTTATCTTGCTTTGAAGGTCAGCTATGGTAAAAATTACACTGCTTGTGAATTTTTGCTACGCTTTTGTAAACCAAACAAAGCTGCTAATCCTAAAAGACCTAAGCTCATAGTGATTCCTGGTTCCGGCACAGTTTGGTTGACATCTAAGCGAACACCATCACCAGTAGCAAATCTACCACCAATATTACCCAGTTTGACTTCCAAAGATTTGACATTTGTCAAGGTAACTTTTTTGATATTCGCATCACTTCCTGGAGTAATTGTTCCTCCGTAAGCAACACCATTAACCTTAAGAATAGAAGTACCTGTATCTTCCACATCAAAAAACGATAGCACTAACTCGCTAATTGTGCTAGCAAAGTCAAACTTGAACTGACCAACTTCTAATTGACCATTTTCAGGTAGTTTACCGTTAGTTCTTCTAGCTACAGGACGGAACCAATTTTCACCTGCGATTGTGTTAGTTCCTGCATCTGGTGCGCCGAAGAAAATACCAAAACCATAATTATTTACTGTTGAACTATCATCACTAAATAATAGACTTGGTAGGTAATCTGCACTGTAATTCTGACTGGTGACTGTGTAACCATAAGCAGTTGTATCAATACAGCTACCAGTTAAACAAGCTACATTTGTCAGTTTAATTTCCCCTTCTACTGGAGGAACTAAAGAAGCAGCTTGAGCTTTAGATATACTACCAATTACATTTAAACCTATAGTAGATGCTGCAATTGTTGTTGCTAAAATAGTTAACTTTTTCATTAGACTTTTTTCCTCTGATTAGTAATTTTTTAGATGAAAAATTTATTTTCATTTGTTTCTCTGTATTTGTATATTAACCGGGCAATTACGTAAGTGCATCTACTCGCGTCTTAATTCACACAATCTTTATTAGTAAATCGCTATATATGAATATTTTTAGAACAAAAGTTTTATTAAGTCATTTATTATACCTTTTTATAAAGATATTACTTAAATATACTGTTGCTTAATTGTTAACTCTCTCGTCACTGAGAAATACAGCGTTTTTCAGGTAAATGAAGCAAATGGGTAGGGGCGCACAGCTGTGCACCCCTACAATGATTTGATTTTCTTTCGGTATATTCCATTCAATTGAAAACCGCTATAAGCTGGCACCAAGCTGTGCGCCCCTACTACGCGAACTGTACCTCACCAACAATTAGCTGTAAAAGTTTCTCATAACAGTGCTTTTTCTCGCGCGTCTTGTGAAAAATAAAAACCTCTTCGTAGTAGAAGAGGTTTTTACGAGTATGGAAACTTACTTCAAAAAGAGGCTATTTTACAACAAAATTCCGAATCTAGGGGTAAAACAAGCTGATTACGCCGCTTTTAGACAAAGTTTGCGTACTTCACGCTTTATGCAATTTAAATCTGGAGAAGCTTATAAGCTTAAGCTGATTGCAAATATTTTCTAGCTTCAGTAGCGATCGTTTCTACATCATCATTTACCAGAGTTTCTAATATAGATTTAGCTTCTGGACTACCCAAATGAATCAAGGCTTGTACAAGTCTGTAACGGATTTGCGAATCTGGATTGCTAGCAAAAGGAGCTAAAAGGGGAACTGCTTCTATATTTCCCAACTCGCCTAAAGAACTAATAGCCGCAGTTTGGACTAATTCATTGTCTGAAGAGAGCGCCTGTTTGAGTAGTTCAAAACCGCGTGGATCGCCTAACTCTCCGAGTGTAGCAATGATACTGAATTGTACTAGCCATTCATCAGTTGTATTGTAAACTTTCTCTAAGTCTTCCAGAGCTTCACTTAATTTCAGAGCGCCCAAGCAATCTGCGGCTGCTGCTTGCACATCTACTTCGGGGTCATTAAGCAAGCGATCGCGTAAAATTTTCAAAGATAACTGTAAATCCTCTTTTCCCAGTGTATCCATTTGACTCACTGCCGAGTACCGAACACGGGCGTTGCGATCGGCAATAGCAGTTTGAATCAATTCAAAACCGATGGCTTGTTCTAATTGACGGATTTGATTTACTGCACGCAAGCGATCGCCTACATCCTCAGAACTAAGCAGTTCTTTAACAGACTCTGGATTAATACTCATTTTATTATCCTTGATTTTCAAACGTATAAAAAAGAGTCAAGGGTGAATGAAGAGAACAAAGTGACAAACAAACAAGGGTAGATGAGGGACATAGTAATGGGTAATAGATAACCACCAATGCCCAATACTTCTCTGCGAGAGGCTGCACCAACGACTTACCTCGACTTCACCCTTCTCTACAAGACGCTCTTGCTAGCTTGCTCGTATTGTAGGGGTACGCCTACGCTCAGGACAGGCTCGGCACAAGTCGCTCAGTACAAGTGCCCAATGCCCAATGCCCATTGACTAATCTTGACTTGCTGCCATTGCCCGAATAATATCACCACGAGTGAGGATACCAATTACTTGACCTGTGCTGTCAAGTACTGGCAAGCGGTGAACGCTGCGATCGTGCATCAATGTAGCAGCTTCCTTTAAAGTTTTCTCAGGGGAAATAGTGATGGGGTTTGTACTCATCACTTCTCCAACGGTTTGCCCTAACGCTTTATGCAAATCACGTTCGTAGGTAGCAGGGTTTTTCAAATATATGACACTATCAAGAAACATGATGTATGCAGGTGGAGTTACACCAGTTTCTTGCCACATCAAATCGGTTTCTGAAATAATGCCCACTAACTTACCGCCCTCATCCACAACAGGTAGCCCACTGATGTGGCGTTCTGCGAGAATTTGGATAGCTTCCTTGAGTGGAGTTTGTGCCTGAACCACAATCGGATCGCGGCTCATAACGTCGGCAACGGTTTTAGGCATTTGTTTACTGACACCATTTATCAAAGTCCCTCCGATTATTGTAGAAAATTGCGGGACTCAACCTGATGCAATTAATAGATTGTTACTGGATTGGGAATAAGGCATCGGTCATAATCATTAGTCATTGGTCATTAGTCATTAGTCATTGGTAATTGGTCATTGGGTATGGGGCATGGGGTATGGGGAAAGGGAAAGGGGTAAAGGGAAAAGGGGAAAGACTAAATTTATTCCTTGTCCCTTTAACCTTTAACCTTTTCCCCTGCCCCCCTGCCTCCCCTGCTCCCCCTGCTCTCTCCTCACTCCTCTCCTGCCTTCCGTGCTCCCCCACTGCCCTTGAGAGCATCAATAATTTGAATATTTGCTTTCGGAAAACTAAAGTTTTCGAGTTCTTCCAAGCTTACCCAGCGAATCTCATCGCATTCCAAAGGCTGGGGAACACCCGCAACATAACGGCACTGATGTACTGTAAGAGTAACGCGCAAATTTGTGTAGGTATGATCGACAGTGATTAGATGTTCTCCCACTTCGATCGCTATCCCCAATTCTTCTTTTATTTCCCGTTGAATACATTCTTGGATAGTTTCACCAAGCTCAATCTTACCACCAGGAAATTCCCATAAACTACCCATCATTCCTTCTGGACGACGGCGGTCAATTAAAATTTGTTTTTGGTCATTCCAAATTACGGCAACACCAATAATTTTATGAGGTGGGAAAGAACTGCTTTGGCTCATGGTTTATGGAACTAGGAGTGGGGAATGGCTACAGATAAGGGTTAACCCTTGTCTGTATGGAATGGGGAACAAAGGAAACGAGGGGCACACGAGCGAGGGAGAGCAGGGGAGCAGGGGAGATGGGGAAGTGTGGGAAGTGTGGGGGGAAAGATTTCTTCCCCATCCTCCCACACCTCCCACCCCTCCCACACTTCCTGCTTGCCCCATGCCCTGTTTGCCCAATACCGCATAACAAAACTCGGCAGACTACTTTTAACCCTGCCGAGTTTGTATATTTATCGCTGTTTGTTTATCCACACGTTTTTATTATTCATTTAAAAATGCGCCTCTGATTTGACTAATTCCCAAATTACGTAGGCTTGGAGAAAAGCAAATTCAAATATTCTGCACTCTTTGGGCATTAATTTCAATCCAAATTCGCTTGTCTTTTGGTTCTTGTCAAATATTTCTGTGATACATGATTGGGAACTTTACATAATTACTTCGCAGATGGCTATTTCCCTACTGGTATAACCATGACTCTGAGCGACTTCAGCCCAATGATATTAAACTTCCTAAATTTTACAGCGAATTATAACTAAAGTGAATTACACAAGCATTTGTCTCAAAGCCAAGTCAGAAACCTGTTTTACTACCTATTTCTGAACTTCTGAATTCTGTTCTAATATTTTTAGTCAATTTCGCTGTTGTTGGTTTCAGTTCCTTGGAGGGCGATTTCAAAATTCATTCTCTGCTCGGCGTTACGCAAGAAATAACCGCTAATCATCGCAGAGGCCAAAAGCCGACCAAGGCTTTCCCGACTAGTAGTTACAGTCACTCCAAAATGTTCTGAAGGTAAGTTTCCCAACAATCCTGTAATGTTACGTTCCATCACCTGAAAAACTTCAGGAGAACTGGGTTTAGATAACTGAGTAACTGTCTCAGGACTCAAGGACTTGACGTATTGCCAAAGCAAATCGCTAGTTTCTGATTCACCATTGAAAAATTCTGAGACGCGATTAGATGGATTATTCATTTTCTATCTCCTTGACTACGATTTTTAGCTAGGGTGTTCGTATTTGGAGACTAAATGCATTTTGGGGATTTCTCTGAGACCTGACTATTTAGTCTTCCTGTTAAATAATGTAACAGGCTCTTTTGCTGTTGAAAGTGGGCGTAACCGTACCAAAAGCAGCGTATTTTCTCACCAATTAGTCAGTAGTCATGGGGCGTTGGGTATGGGGAGATGGGGAGACAAACGAGAAGAACTCTGAGGATCGACACTCAAAAGTCATCAGCCAACACTCCCAATGACTGATGACTAATGACTAATGACTAATGTGACTAACTTGCCAAATATTCATCCATGTTGGCTTTAGATTTGCGAAGTTTGGTCAAAGCTTCCCGTTCAATTTGCCGGACTCGTTCCCGGCTAATGTTGAGGATTTCACCGATTCTTGCCAGAGTCAGTGCTTGGCCGTCAGTTAACCCAAAGCGTAGTGTGATTACTTCCCTTTGTTGTGGCGTGAGATCGCCCATGAGGCGCTCTAAGTCATAAGATAGAGAAGATTGCATCACAAATTCTTCTGGAGAAGCTCCTGGATCTTCGAGCATTTCTCCGAGTTCGGTGTCGTAGTTGTCACCTAACCGCAAATCCAAGGAAAGAGGCAAACGCGCCTTTTCTAGATATTCTCGCACTTGCTTTGGCGTCAATTCCAATTCTTGAGCTAGCTCACCTGCTGTGGGAGCGCGTCCCAATTTTTGAGACAATTGCCGCTGTGCTTTTTTAATTTTATTTAATTTTTCAGTTATGTGGATAGGCAGCCGAATGGTACGAGCTTTTTCTGCTATGGCACGGGTGATAGCTTGGCGAATCCACCAATAGGCATAGGTAGAAAATCTATAGCCTTTCGTGGGGTCAAACTTTTCCACACCACGTTGCATTCCAATACTACCTTCTTGGATCAAGTCCAGTAAATCGACGTTGCGCTTGATGTACTTTTTGGCAACGGAGACCACCAGCCGCAAATTGGCTTCTACCATCTTGCGCTTGGCAATTTCACCATCAGCGATCGCTTCGTTCAACTCTTCTGGTTCTAATTGTGCCGCTTTTGCCCACTCTTCTAGAGTTGGTTCGCGACCTAACTGGTTGGCAAGACTTTCCCGCGATTCGTGCAAAGCCGTTGAACGTTGCACCTGCTTACCATAGAAAATCTCTTCCTCGTGGGTTAAGAGTGGCACACGGCCAATCTCACGCAGGTAAGTCCGCACGAGGTCTGTGGCTGTCTGAGCGGTCTTCATGGCGCTACTCTTTGGTGATGATGGGTTTGATGGTAGGGTCATTCAGGGATAGATGCTCTTTATGGGTACTAGCCAGTCTGACTGGGAACCCATACTTATGCTTTGCAACTTACGCGCCCGATAAATTCGGCTGCTCATAAATAATCAAAATTGAGCTTCTTAACTGCTAAAAGTTACAGTTATTTCCTACTCTGCACAAGTATCTACAGTTAGATAAAAGGTAATTTCTTAAACATTCTTCTATTAGATTAATATTAACAATTGTAACCTTTCTGATAAGGTTTTGGCTATATACCTGAATAAATTTCCTTGTTGTTACAGTTTATGCAGTAGCCTTTTTCCTTTTAATAAACCTTAAAAGGCGATTTCACTACTTATCTGGCTCAAAGAAACTTCCTCATATTTGTTAAAATATCTCAATGAGAACTATAGTCATTCTCTTATAAGGATTGTTTAAGTTTTGGGGAATGGGGCATGGGGCATGGGGCATTGGGCATGGGGAAAGGGAAAGGGGTATGGTTCGACAAGCTCACCAACCGGGGAAAAGGGGAAAGACTAAATTTATTCCTTTTCCCTTTAACCTTTTCCCCTGCCCCCCTGCTCCCCTGCTCCCCTGCTTCCCTACTCCTTGGCAACCTTGCAGTAGTCTTGGATGACTTTTACATCTAAGGTTGTGTTTTGTAAGGAACGAATGGCGGCGACGGTAGCTTTTGCACCTGCGATGGTGGTTATGATAGGGATTTTGTAAGCCAAGGCTGTGCGGCGGATTAACCTCGCATCGGTATGGGCTTCTTCCCCTGAGGGTGTGTTGATAATCAGTTGGATTTTTTGGTTTTTGATTGCGTCTAGGACGTGGGGTCGCCCTTCATGGAGTTTCAGTACTAATTCAACATTTAAACCCTGTTCGAGAAGAACGCGGCGCGTACCAAGGGTGGCCATCACGTTAAAGCCCAAATCGATAAATTCTTTCACCACAACTGCGGCAGCTGCTTTATCGCGATCGCTCATTGATACAAAGACGGTTCCGCTTAACGGTAAACGCTCTCCTGCACCCATTTCGGCTTTGGCAAAGGCTCGTCCAAAGTCGCTATCAATCCCCATCACCTCACCAGTGGAGCGCATTTCTGGGCCTAATATTGTATCAGTTCCGGGGAATTTATTAAAGGGTAATACAGCTTCCTTAACAGCAATGTGGGTCGGGATGATTTCCTCGGTGAAGTTTAATTCCTCTAAGGTTTTCCCTGACATGATTAAAGACGCTAGTTTGGCTAACTGGACGCCCGTTGCTTTAGAAACAAATGGCACTGTACGCGAGGCGCGGGGGTTGGCTTCCAAAATGTAAACTTGGGGAGAATAGCCGCTTGCACCAACGACGGCAAACTGAATATTCATCAATCCCACCACTGACAAAGCCTGCGCTAGTTGCACTGTCCAAGTACGAATTTGGTTGAGAACTGCGGGCGGTAAGGAAATGGAAGGTAAGGAACAAGCGGAGTCTCCTGAGTGAATTCCTGCTTGTTCGATGTGTTCCATAATTCCACCAATCACTACCCGTCCTGTATGGTCGGCGATCGCATCGACATCGACTTCAATGGCATTTTCTAAAAACTTATCAATTAAAATGGGATGATCTGGTTCTACCTGCACCGCAAAGGTCATGTAGCGTTCTAACTCGGCATCGGAATAAACTATTTCCATCGCCCGTCCCCCCAACACATAGCTGGGACGCACCACCACCGGGTAGCCAATGCGTCTGGCTACAATCAGCGCATCTTCATAACTCCGAGCAATTCCATTGGGCGGTTGAGCGATATTCAACTCCTTGAGAATCTTCTCAAATCGTTCTCGGTCTTCTGCCATGTCAATGGAATCTGGCGATGTACCCCAAATCTTGGGAATTGGGGATAGGGCATTGGGCATTGGGGTGGTGGGGTGGTGGGGTGGTGGGGTGAAATTTTCTCCCCATCTCCCCATCTCCCCATCTCCCTCATCCCCACTCCCCAATCCCTGCAAATACTCCTGGAGGGGAACAGCCAACTTCAGCGGTGTTTGTCCGCCAAACTGGACTATTATGCCTACAGGATTTTCCGCTTCGATGATATTCAGGACATCTTCTTTTGTTAAAGGCTCGAAGTAAAGGCGATCGCTGGTATCGTAATCTGTGGAAACTGTCTCTGGGTTGGAGTTGACCATTATCGTCTCGTACCCCGCAGCTTTCAGGGCATAAGCGGCGTGACAACAACAATAGTCAAACTCAATTCCCTGTCCGATGCGGTTAGGGCCGCCACCCAAAATCATGACTTTGGGCTTGGTTGTGGGTAAAACTTCTGTTTCTTCTTCGTAGGTAGAATAGTAGTAAGGAGTAAACGCTTCAAACTCCGCTGCACAAGTATCTACAGTTTTATAAACTGCAATGACCCCTAGTTGTTGGCGATAGGTGCGGACTTCATCTTCGGTGGTTTTGGTAGCATAGGCAATCTGGCGATCGCTAAATCCATTCCGCTTCACTTCATAAAGTTGCTCTTTTGTCAATTCTTTTAAGGATGTGCGCTTGAGGAATTTCTCGATATCCAGAATTTGCTGCATCTTATCCAGGAACCACGGGTCAATACCAGTGAGTTCGTAGATTTCCTCAGCAGTGATTCCTAACTGTAGGGCATGACGCACGGCAAAAATGCGATCGGGGTTTGGCGTCCGCAGCAAGGCACGAATTTGTTCGCCACTGGGTAATTTTTCGGCTTTGTCGCAACCCCAGCCAGCGCGTCCAGTTTCTAGAGAACGCAGCGCCTTTTGGAAAGATTCGTTGAAAGTCCGCCCAATTGCCATTGCTTCGCCGACTGATTTCATTTGCGTTGTCAGCACTGGTTCGGAACCAGGGAACTTTTCAAAGGCGAAGCGGGGAATTTTTGTAACTACGTAGTCAATTGTTGGTTCAAAGGATGCCGGAGTTTTCTTGGTGATGTCATTTTTAATTTCATCCAAGGTGTAGCCGACGGCTAACTTGGCTGCCATTTTAGCGATGGGAAAACCCGTAGCTTTAGAAGCTAAAGCCGAACTGCGGGACACGCGGGGGTTCATTTCAATCACCACCACATCTCCAGTGACAGGATTAATGGCAAATTGAATATTAGAACCGCCAGTTTCCACACCTATCTCGCGGATGATTTTAATTGCCATATCCCGCAGCCTTTGATATTCTTTATCAGTGAGGGTTTGCGCGGGAGCGACGGTAATCGAATCCCCGGTGTGGATGCCCATAGGATCAAGGTTTTCGATGGAGCAGATAATCACCACGTTATCTGCAAGGTCACGCATCACTTCGAGTTCGTATTCTTTCCAGCCAAGTAAAGACTGGTCAATGAGAATTTGGGAGACAGGGCTAGCATCTATACCGACCTGTGCCATTTCTTCAAATTCTTCTTGGTTGTAGGCAATACCACCGCCACTTCCACCCATTGTAAAGGCAGGACGAATAATGAGGGGATAGGTGCCAATTTGACGAGCGATCGCTTTTGCTTCGTCTAATGATTCGGCTGTGCCACTGGGACATACAGCTACGCCGATTTTGGCCATTGCATCGCCAAAAAGTTTTCTGTCTTCAGCTTTTTGAATGGCTGGCAGTTTAGCGCCGATTAACTCAACGCCGTATTTTTCTAATGCGCCATTTTTGGCTAAAGCAACAGCGATATTCAGGGCAGTTTGTCCTCCCATCGTTGGGAGTAAAGCATCAGGGCGTTCTTTGGCGATCACTTTTTCGACCAATTCCGGAGTCAGCGGCTCAATGTAAGTGCGATCGGCCGTTTCCGGGTCAGTCATAATCGTTGCAGGGTTAGAGTTGACCAACACCACTTCATAGCCTTCTTCTCGCAACGCTTTGCAGGCTTGAGTGCCAGAGTAGTCAAACTCACAGGCTTGTCCAATTACAATTGGGCCAGAACCTAACAGTAGAATCTTCCGGAGGTCATCACGGCGGGGCATAGTAGTTGCCTTGGAGTACGAGAATACAAATCCTGATTATTTTAAGGGTGTTTACCCGCGATCGTGCTTTTTATTATTAAGTTTTCTAACTTGACAGGGCATGGGGCATTGGGCATTGGGAAGAAGCAGAGGGGCAGAGGGGATGGGGGGCAGAGAAGAAAAAGTTAGTGCAACTTCCCCCCTGCTCCCCTGCCCCTTCTGCTGCCCATAGCCCATGCCCAATAGATTATTTTCTATTTCTAATTTTATTGAATTGTGATGCTAAATTATTTCTGGTTCTTGCAAAGATTTTTTATTTAATTTGATGAAAATTTTCAACTAATGCTGATTTATTATGGCAGATACCTGCATGTTTATTTATAACAAATAGATTACTTAGATCGAAATATATGTTGACTAACTAATTGCTAAATATTTTCAAAGTTAAATACGATCTAAATATGTTGACTTATATTAAAAATGGCAGAGAGATAGAAATCCTACTCTCTGCCATTTTTTTATAATATTTTAAGAGTTAATCCTGCTGGCTTTATCTTTCGCTCTAGGTAGAAAAATCTAGATTATGAGAGTTTTAGCTTTGAGCAGCTTGGACAAACCCTAAGGTTAAGCTGTCTTTAGCGAGGAAGTGGGACAAATGATAAGCACGTTCTTCTGTTTTTAACAAAATCTTCTCGTAGAGATAGCGTGTAGCCCGATCCCCTAAACTCTCTGCCTGAGCAGCTTGGCGACGAATTACACCAATGATTGCTTGTTCGGCTGCTAGGTCATTTTCTACCATTTGGCGGGCAGAATATACGCCGTCGGGTTCTTGTTGAAAACAGGTTAATTCTGCTAGTTTGCTGAAGGTCGCAACTGGCACACCACCCAGTCCATCTAAGCGCTCTCCAATTTCATGGATGTGGTCTTGCACTTCATTGTAACTTTCGTTAAAAAACTCATGCAGAGAGTAAAATTCTGCACCTTCAACTACAAAATGATGCTTTTGATACTGTAAGTAAAGTGCTTGGAAACTAGCTAATACAACGTTGAATCCTTCTGTAACTGGGGCAGTTACGCTGCGATCCAACAGCACAGGATTGTCATATACATGACCAAAATTTCGTAGCAAAGTTTGTGTTTCAGACATTGTTCTCCTCGCTCTTTAGCAGTTACAGTTTTTAACTGCTTAGTCTTTATATACTAACATTTTCATAATAATGGCAAGGCCTATTCGCTATGACTAAATTTTTAATTATTAGCTACAAAAATTGTCGAGTTTATTTGTTTGTTGAACGATCTTAAGGGGCTAGTGGCTGGGGTATGGGGAGCAGAGGGGGCAGGGGAAAAGGTTAAAGGGAAAAGGAATAAATTGAATATTTCCCTTTTTCCCCTTCCCCCATACCCAATGCCCTATGTCCAATGCCCAATGCCCCATGCCAGTAATTATTTTTTTTCAAAGTTAATGAGAATTGTTTGCACTTAAGGTATGCTGGTTTTAAGAGGTCAAACTCGCATGACTTTCAAAAAGTAAGAAGTTGTATCGCGGTATTTACTGCAAGTTTGTTGCACTTTGAGGGCAATTATCTTGAAATCGTTTAGTTCAGAAGTAGAAAACAAGCACGTTGTAGAAGTAAATTGGGCAGACCGTTGGCAAGTCTATCAACGTCTAAAGGAGTTAGACGTTCCCTGTAGTTGTATGACTAATCAGCCATTACAAGTTGAAATTAGTTCTGCTACTGCGGCTGTTCAACTTTGGAGTGTAATACAGCGATTCACTGCCTCTCGCCAAGACCAAATCTGGAGCCTTGAATGCTGCTGGAGAAGTCGTTACCAAAAGTCCTAATCTACATCGCTAATTTTTACCCTGGTGCTGAAAAGATTGCTGTAGTTAGCTTGTATTAGTTAAAAGGAGGTTAAAAAATGGGTGCATATCAGAGTTTGGAAGTATCACAATTTTGCCTTGAGGGCAGGTTTATAGATTTTGTTATTAAAGATGGCTATAAGGTAAAAGGTTTATTGCTGGGTACTCATGAAGGTGAATGTTACGTTAAACTCGCTAAGCATTTACGGGCTGCTTTTGATTTGCGGCTACCACGAGGTACTTGGCTACAAGTTGTTGGTTACAAAAAACACGATATAAAAAAAGACAAAGTTACATTCAAAGCTGAACGTGTGATGGCGGCGCGTTCTGAACTGGCCAGAGTTCAAACTATTGCCGCACCAGAAGAACCACCATCAATTGATAACGCTAAGGTAAAACCAGCGAAGACCAAAGCGACAATCTTGGTGTGTCAAAAGTCTGATTGCATGAAACGCGGTGGTAAAGCAGTTTGTCAGGCGTTGGAGGCTGCTTTGAGCGATCGCGGTTTAGAAGACCAAGTTACAATCAAGGGCACCGGCTGTATGAAAAACTGCAAAGCGGGGCCAAATCTAGTCATGCCAGACAAAACCCGCTACAGCCAAATTCAAGCACCACAAGTCCCGGCGCTAATGAATAAGCATTTTGCTGACAAAGGTGCAACAGCACAACCAGAGAATTTCAAAGAAGTACCAGTGGTTAATTCTAAGTTTTGCTGAAGTTGATAGTAAAACCTTAACTAGTTAATGAGAAAATTTAATAGTAAGTTTTTAGTGTGTTCCCTGGATACTCGGCAGTAATCTTTGAAAGATTTTTGCAAGAGTTATGGATATAGCGATGCCTTCGGCGGGCTACGCCTACGCCTACACAATGTCATGAAACGGGCATAATCTAAAGGCGTAGGTGTAACTGTCGTCCGTGGTAGCGTCTCTGAAAGAGAAGGCGATCGCTTAACATTTCTATCCAATTGAGTTAAGCGATTAGACAAATTTGGTACGGTATAAGACTTGTATATAGCGTTTCTTGTTCTAATGAGGTACGAGGTAGGGGCGCACAGCTAGCTGTGCGCCCCTACAATGATTTAATTTTCTTTCGCTGTATTCCGTTCAATTGAAAACCGCTATATTTTAAATAATGTCATTTAGAGAAGACTGCAACAGCTGTTGCATAGATGTAGCTTGGACATGGTTAGGGAACACAGTTAAAAACTCATTTAGGTCTTGGATTGCTATTTGGATTGCTATACGAATATCGAAGGAAGCACTTTGAGATAAGGTATGCCGATACAACTGCTCTGCTGGTTGATGATATTGGGCAGCCAAATAGTAAAGAGCTAAGTTAAAACTATTACGCCAGTTTTTAGCATCTTTTTCGTAATGCTCTTTAGCAAGCTTGATGGCAAGGGCCAAATCAGCCCGTGCTTTGTCTGGTTGGTTTATGGCTAGGTAAGCTAAAGCGCGATTATACAAATACCAATCATAAAAAACCTGACGGGAGTTTAGAAACCCACTGGTTTCAGGTCTTTGAGGGAAAACGACATCAGATTTTAAGTTAACAGCACGATTGAAATCTGCAAGTGACTCGTTGTAGCACTTAAGCATCAGATGTGTATAACCTCTATTTATCAGCGACCAGTCATCTTTGGGATTAAGTTCAATAGCACGGTTTAAATTTTGTAATGCTTCACTGTAGCGCTGCATTTGCCGATAAGTATAACCCAGACGTGCCAGCACCCATTGGTAATTAGGGTTAAGTACAATGGGGCAGTTTAAGCCTTGCGGTGGTGCTTCATGGTAGCGTTGCATTCGTCGGTAAATAAAACCCCTAAATCCTGTGGCTGGCGTCCATTGGTAATCGACATCAAGTTCAATGGCGCGGTTTAAGTCTTGCAATGCTTCCTCATATCGTTGCATATAGCGGTAAGCATCGCCTCTACTTGCGATCGCCCATTGATAATTGGGGTCAAGTTCAATGGCGCGGTTTAGGTTTTGCAGTGCTTCCTCATATCGGTGCATCAGGCGGTAAGTTACACCCCGATGTGCCAATGCCCATTGGTCATTAGGGTCAAGTTCAATAGCGCGGTTAAAGTCTTGCAGTGCTTCATCATATTGGTACATCAGGCGGGAAGTCACACCTCTACTTGCGATCGCCCATTGATAATTCGGGTTAAGCTCAATAACACGATTAAAGTCTTCCAGTGCTTCTTGGTAACGCTCCATTTGGCAGTAAGTCATCCCTCGAACTGTTAAATACTCAACTTCTTCAGGTACTAAATTTATCGCCTGGGTTAAATCTTCTAAAGCTTTTGAGTATTGATTTGATTGAGAGTAAATATAACTACGCCAATCTAGAGCTACTGCACGCCATTTGTCCTCAAGACTAGCATCGCTCAACAGGGTTGTGAGCATTTGGGCGGCAGCTTCATAATGTTTGTCTTCGTATGCTTTTAACCAATTCGCTAGTTGCTCGCCCCAACGCTGAACTTCGCTACAATCGACATCTTTACCAGCCTGAAGCATTGTTGCTGCCCACAATTGGGCAAAATTCCGTTGATTTTTGAGAGCTGCAAGGAATTCATTGAGAGCTACAGGTAAGTACTTTTGTGGTGATTGGCATAAGCGGTGATACAAAACATTGAGCTTATGGCTTTGCCAAGTTGGATTACGCCAAGCTTTTACTTCTTCCAATTGCAATTGGTTACCTAGCGTGTCGTAATAGTCTGCCAACTTGCTATGTATCTCAGCCCAACCTTGCGGCGATGAAAGGCGCTTGTGGCGTAACATTTGGGTTTTGACTACATCATGATAAGCCCAGCCGTCAGTACGTTCGTTGACAAACGATGTTTCTTTGAGCCAAGTAAATAGCTCATCTGCTTCTTGTTCTCCTCTTAACTTGGCTATCACATCTCGATTTAAGCACCGAGGAATGGCAGCATCGAGAGCAACTTCTCGGCGTTTGGGGTCATCAACCCATTTTAAAAATCTTTCTACGGCACTGCTGCTCGGCTCAAATACTTGGTTGGGGTCATTGGGATGAGCATCTGCTAGCATTCCTACTAGCAGGGGCAAATTTCCAGAAAGACGTAAGATCGTTTCAACAACGCGACTGTTGGTAATGCCTTTGCGAGTTAAATATTCTTGGGCTTCTTCTTCTGTAAACGGTTCTAGAGGGAAACGAACCATTAACCCCTCATAAGATGCCCAATGATTTTTATCTAATTCATGGCGACCGGCGATCGTTATCAATATATTGAGAGATACTTCACCGTAACGACCGTCCAAAATTTCCCGCAGCCAGTTATCTAGGAATTCTCCCGTGCGTTCGTAAGTATCAAAAAACAACGCAATACCAGTTTCTTTAGCAATTTGAAAAATATCTTGCAAAAATAGCGGGGTCAGCACTTCTTCAGGTTCTTGAACTAAGCGCACTTCATCTTTATTGGTAATTCTTTTTGCAATAAATGATGCCCATTCTCCGGCTTGGGTAGCCAATGCATCCTCATCTACAAAATCAAATACAGCACCACTAACGGGAACTCGACGCGCTAGACGCACGCCTGTTTTTACCATAGTTTTGCCGACAAACGCCGAAAAACCTTGAGGAGCTTGAGGATCGGTTTCTAATTCGTGGCGCTTTTGACGGTAAACTTTGTAGCGTTCTGTAAACTGCGGTAGTTTGTGACCTTGGCGTTCTAACTCTTGGGCCAAACGACCCATGACTTCTGGTACAGTTTTTTCAGCTTCATCGATGTAAGCCGAGATAATTTTTGCCTCATCGGCAATTTTGCGAAACTGGCGTAACAGTGTACTTTTACCAACTCCGCCTTCACCCCAAACGTTAAACAAAAAACGACGGCGGTCATCCTCTAACGGTAAAGCCAAGTTTTGACGAAATTGGTTTACCTGGTCTTCACGACCTACAAAACCCGATTGTTGACGTTGCTTAAGAATATCTTGTAAACTCTTGGGCTTGTTTTGCGGGTTCATTACCAGATTTTATTTTGAGGCGCTAATGTTTACAGGATAACTACTAAAGCTACAGGCTCGATTTCGGAATTTATCAGACTTTTTGTAGGTAATTTTGGCATTTAAGGTTGATTTAAGCTCGACGTTGACCTTCTGAAGCTCGACGTTGACCTTCTGAAGCTCGACGTTGACCTTTTGAGGCTCGACGTTGACCTTTTGAGGCTCGATGTTGAGCTTCTGAGGTTCAAAGTTGAGCTTCTGAGGCTCAAGGTTGAGCTTCTGAGGCTCGATGTTGAGCTTCTGAGGTTCAAGGTTGAGCTTCTGAGGTTCAAAGTTGGCCTTTTGAGGCTCGACGTTGAGCTTTTGAGGCTCGACGTTGAGCTTCTGAGGTTCAAAGTTGAGCTTAGAGGATGTTTGAAAACTCATGATTGATGTATCAAATATTTTTTACCCCTCCCTAACCCTCCCCTTGTCAAGGGGAGGGAACTGGATTTCCGGTCTCCCCCCTTGACAAGGGGGGATTAAGGGGGGTAATTAAAATCACAGCTAACCACTTTTCAAACAACCTCTTAGAACTGCAAAACGTGATGAAGTTGGTTTGATTATTGAGGTGTAAGCAAAGTAAGCAAATCTCTAGCACTAACAATTACAATACCTTGATAACTGCCCAGAGGTAATAGATGGCGTTTGTCGCCTGTAACAATGTGAGTTGCATTACCAAGAACTGCACATTCTAAAACCATGTTATCTTTCGGGTCAGTAGTAAGAACTTTTAAAGTATTGGTAATTGTGACTAGTTGTAGAAAGCTAAGTAAATCAGCTATTGTCTCAATTACCTGAATCTCAGAAAATTTCAATTTCTGCTCTAATTTTTCTGTCAGTTCATCAAGTATTTCTTGACATATTAAACCTCTTATCCGGTCTTGGCGTGCGAATTCAAGACAATGATAAGGACTACCTTTCCAGCCAATAGCAGAGAGCAAAATATTTGTATCAAACACTACTACTGGTAGCACTGTCTGTCCTCATGCACTAAGTCATCTATAAATGACTCGCGTTCATCTTCTGACATATTGTCCCAATTTAAACCACGTTCAGCACACAAGTTCCCTAATTGGGTTTGAGCATACTCCATACGAGAATCACGGTTGTGTTCGCCCTCTTGTGCCAGGGCTAATAATACTACTCGTTTACTCTGCGGTGGTAGTTGCTTGACTAATTCAATTACTTGTTCATCGCTCAATGTCAGTTTTGGCATTGTTCTTACTGGAAAACTGGATTAGTTTTTCTAAACTCTTATTTCAGCGTATCAAGAGATTTGACTAGCGTAGGCATAGCCCAACCCAGGCATCGTTTAATATTTGTAGTAGAAATTACATGACCTAAGTTAGAGAAGACTGCAACAACTCTCGCATAGATGTAGCTTGCAGATGGTTAGGGAAGACAGTTAAAAAGTCATTTAGGTCTTGGATAGCTTCACGAATAGATTCTGAGGAAGCACCTTGAGATAAAACATAGCGATATAACTGCTCTGCTGGTTGATTATATTGAGCAGCCAAATAGTAAAGAGCTAAGTTAAAAGCATTACGCCAGTCTTTAGGATCTTTTTCGTAATTCTGCTTAACAAGCTTGATGGCAAGCACTAGGTCAGTTCGTGCTTTGTCTGGTTGGTTAAGGGCTAGGTAAGTTAAAGCGCGATTATACAAATACCAACTATTTTCACAATTTAAATCAATAGCGCGATTGAAATCTACAAGAGCTTCATTGTACCGCTTAAGCTGGAGGTAAGTTTGACCGCGACTTAGGATCGCCCAGGCAGATTTGGGGTCAAGTTCAATGGCGCGGTCAAAATCTTCTAGGGCTTCTGGGTAACTCTCCATTAAGCGGTAAGTTTCACCGCGAAATGTGAGCGCCCAGTCAGATTTGGGGTTAAGTTCAATGGCGCGGTCAAAATCTTCTAGGGCTTCGGTGTAACGCTTCATTAACCGATAAGTTTCACCCCGATTTGCGATCGCCCACTCATATTTGCGGTTAAGTTCAATGGCGCGGTCAAAATCTTCTATGGCTTCTGGGTAACTCTCCATTGAGCGATAAGTTTCACCGCGATGTGTGAGCGCCCAGTCAGATTTGGGGTTAAGTTCAATGGCGCGGTCAAAATCTTCTAGGGCTTCTGGGTAACGCTCCATTAAGCAGAAAGTTTTACCGCGATGTGCGAGCGCCCAGTCATATTTGGGGTCAAGTTCAATCGCGCGGTCAAAGTCTTGTAGGGCTTCTGGGTAACGCTTCATTAAGCGATAAGTTTCACCACGCCAACCTAAAGCAATTGGTTGCCATATAACTTCAATCCTAGAATTTTGTACGACTGCGGTAAACATTTCTAATGTAACTGGGTAAAACTTTTCGTTAAAGGCTTTTAACCCATTAGTTAATTGCTCACCCCAACGCTGAACTTCAGCAGAATCCACATCTTTACCAGCCTGAAGCATCGTTTCTGCATATTGTTGGGCAAATTTGCCTTGATTTTTGAGTGCAGCAAGAAATTCATTGAGAGATACAAATAAATTCCTTTGTGGCGACTGACATAAGCTGTGGTACAACACATTTAAAGTGTGACTTTGCCAGCTAGGATCGCGCTGTTTCTTCTCTTCTTCTAATTGCAGCTCGTTCCGCAGGGTGTCGTAGTAATTTGCCAGCTTGCCATGTATCTCAGCCCAACCCTGCGGTGATGATAGGCGCTTGTGGCGTAACATTAGCATTTTGACGACATCGTGATAAGCCCAGCCGTCGGTACGTTCGTTGACAAAGGATATTTTTTTTAGCCAAGCAAATAGCTCATCTGCTTCTTGTTCTGTTGTCAACTGAGCGACAATATCCCGATTCAAGCACCGAGCAATGGCAGCATCAACAGCTACTTGTCGTTGTTTGGGGTCATCAACCCATTTTAAAAAGCATTCTACAGCATTGCTGCTCGGCTCAATTATTTGGTTAGGGTTATTTTGATAAGCGTCTGTTAGCATTGCCACTAGCAAGGGCAAGTTTCCAGAAAGGCGTAAAATCTCTTCAACGTGCTGACTGTTGGTGATGCCTTTGCGAGTGAGATATTTTCGGGTTTCTTCTTCGGTAAAAGGTTCCAGTGGAAAACTAACTATTAACCCCTCGTTGCCTGTCCAAAGATTTTTATCTAATTCCTGCCGACCAGCAATAGTTATCAATATATTGAAAGATACCTCACCGTGGCGACCCTCTAGAATTTCTCGTAACCAGTTATCTAAGAATTCCCCGGTGCGTTCATAAGTATCAAAGAACAAGGCAACAGCAGTTTTCTCACAAATTTTAAAAATATCTTGTAAAAATAGTGGGGTCAGGACTTCCACAGGTTCTTGAACTAAGCGCACTTCATCTTTATTTGTGATTTTCTTAGCAACATAAGATGCCCATTCTCCAGCTTGGGTAGCTAAAGCATCCTCATCTACAAAGTCAAATACAGCACCGCCAACGGGAACTCGACGCGCCAGACGCACGCCAGTTTTAACTACAGTTTTTCCCATAAAAGCCGAAAAACCTTGAGGAGCATCGGGATCGGTTTCTAATTCTTGGCGCTTCTGACGGTAAACTTTGTAGCGTTCGGTAAACTGCGGCAACTTATGACCTTGCCGTTCCAAGTCTTCAGCTAGACGACCCATCACTTCTGGTACAGTTTTCTCGGCTTCATCTATATAAGCCGTAATATTTTTTGCTTCTTCAGCAATTTTGCGAAACTGTCGTACAAGTGTGCTTTTACCAACCCCGCCTTCACCCCAAATGTTATACAAAAAACAACGGCGATCGTCTTCTGGGGGTAATGTTAGATTTTGCCGAAATTGCTTTATTTGGTCTTCACGACCCACAAAACCTAATTGCTGACGTTGCTTAATAATATCTTGTAGGTTCTTGGGCTTGTTTTGTGGGTTCATTACAAGATTCAATCTTGAGGTGCTAATGCCTACAGAATAATTACTAAATATACACGGTGTATTTCGGAATTTATGAAATTTTTTTTAGATAATTTTTATGCATTGAGCTTCTGAGGCTTGATGTTGACCTTCTGAGGCTCGACGTTGACCTTCTGAGGTTCAAAGTTGACCTTCTGAGGTTCGATGTTGACCTTTTGAGGCTCGACGTTGACCTTCTGAGGTTCGACGTTGACCTTCTGAAGTTTGATGTTGACCTTCTGAGGTTCGATGTTGACCTTCTGAGGTTCAAAGTTGAGCTTCTGAGGCTCGACGTTGACCTTCTGAGGTTCAAAGTTGACCTGGGAAATGTAAGTTCTAGCTAGGAATTTTTAACAAATAAATTATTCAATCTTGTGGGGTGGGCATCTTGCCCGCCATATAACCTGGGCGGGCGAGACGCCCACCCCACAAGAAGAAGTTCAGTATCTTTTTGTTTGAAAGTTTCCTACACAGACAAAACCTGCCTGTGCGGGTTTCAAAAATCTTTAGATTTAAAACGCGAAAAGGGCATAACAATGTTATGCCCCTACAAATAATGCGTATTTTCTTAAATTGTCAACTACTGCGATCGCCTATTTTAGGCTTTAGCTAACTGGGACTTCGGGTTGCTTTTTCTTAGAACGGCGGTTAAACCTGCGTCCCATCTCATCAATGACTGCATCTAATCCTGCGACATCGCCGCTAGCTTTGGCATAGCTATAAACTGCTAAGGCTGCGCCATAAGCTTCGCTAGCAGCGGCTATACAGGTATCATCTACTAGTTCTTGCAGTTGGGTTAAAGATAACAGCACGGGATACAAGTCTTCATATATTTCCAAGTCCCGGCGCATCTCTTCTAAATCAAAAGAACGAGGCAAAAAATTAGGGTTTTGTGTCGCCACTTCTAAGGCTTTGCTGACAAAAGCCCGACTTTTATCCCCCATCTTCAGCATTGTTCGCCGGTCTTCGGGGGTCAAATCAATTAAAAACGGTAACTTTTCTCTAATTGTAGCGATCGCCTGCATGACTGCGTACTTATCTGCTGGGCTTAAGCTGGCACTGACACGATTTTCTGCCATTTTTAATACTCCTTTAGGCTACTTAATTTCAGTATTCCCAAAGTTGTAGAGGCGATCGCGTTTATTGAGAGGTAATTGAGAGAGTATTATCTAGATTTACAATATGAAGGTAATCAACTATCTCGAAGATGAAGTGATAAGAGTGTTTCAGCTCTCACGTATTTACTTTTTCAAAACATTCTCGATATATCAAGGGTTAGGGTTTCTAAAAGGTGCAACTTGTGGGTGCGACAGCTGAGTATAAACCAATGAAATTGAATGGAGAAATCAATGCGTAAACAAATCATCGAATATACCTCTCCACTAGATGCGCTGATTGCCCTTACCAGACAGTTAAATACCTATGAAATAAAGTACCAAATGACTTCAGAAGAATTTTTTGCAAAATATAGCCAAGGAGAAACTTCCGACGATGAAGTGTTTGTCGAATGGGCAGCCAACTACCAACATTATTTAGCTCTACACCAAGATATAAAGAACAAACTCACAGATGTCGCGTGAAGTTATTCAAGCCTATTTAGATGAAGTTGAGCAACTTTTACTCAACTGCTCTAACACATACATTGAGGAATATAGTGCAGTAATTTTAACGACACAGAGAGCTAATCTCCGCATTAGGATACGTTTCGCTCTCAAATATTTACTAGCAGTCAGTGAAGCTTTTGTTATTGTCAATAATCAGATTAAATATATCGATTACCGCTATCACTATCAAGATGAGCAAAATAGTCTGATTTTTCGTTATGACAGTACACCACACTTTCCCAACTTACCTACTTTCCCACACCATAAACATCTTTTTGATAACGTAATTGCTTGCGAAAAGCCACATATAGGCGATGTGTTACAAGAAGCGATGGAGTTTTTAGAGTAGGAATATGGAATTTGCATAGCAAAACATAACCATCAAATATGACCGTTAAGATTTTGCTCATCGATCTATTTCTTCTAACTGCTAATCACAGCGATACATTCAATTTCTACCAAAACATTCTTAGGTAACCGCGATACCTCAACACAAGCACGCGCTGGGGCTGTATTTTCTGGAAAATATTTAGCATAAACGGCATTCACCGCCGCAAAATCATTCATATCAGCGAGAAAAACAGTAGTTTTCACCACATCTTCAAAAGTCGCCCCGGCTGCTGTGAGGATGGCTTCGAGATTAGCCATTACTTGCTCGGTTTGTTTTTTGACATCATCAGTGTAGACGACATCACCAAGGCGGGGATCGATGGCAATTTGTCCAGCTACAAATAATAATTGACCAGAAGCAGCGATCGCTTGATTATAAGGGCCGACTGGTGCGGGTGCGTTATCAGTATTAATTACTTTACGAGTCATAGATATCACTTTCTCTAACGATGCTACCTGTTTACCAATTTCGATTTCAGAGGCGATTGGTTTATAAACCTCTCCATCAGGCATTATCGCACCAGTCAGGTCAGCATCTTTAAAATTGACACCATAGATATTTGCTCCAGTTAAATCTGCCTTCTTCAGCTTTGCCTCTTTCAGATTAGCGTCGATCAAATCTACTTTTTGTAGTTCTGCTTTCTCTAAATTTGTCCCCTCAAGGCAGGCTTTTCTGAAATTTACACCGATAAGATTTGCCGCACCAAGATCGGCCTGAGTTAGATTCATACCTGACAAATCTTTTTGAGATAAATTAACACCCCGAATTTTGGCTCCCTGCAAATTAGCACCTTTGAGTATCACTTGAGCTAAGTTTGCTTGACTCAAATCAGCTGCAAACAAGTTAGCTCTACTTAAATCAGCACTAGTAAGGTTAGCTCTAACGACTTTTGCTTCATTTAAGGATGCGTCAGTTAAGTTTGCAGAATTGAGTGTCGCATCACTCAAGTTGGCGTTATCTAGATTGGCATTACTAAAGTTAGCGCTATTCAAGTATGCTTTACTCAAGTTGGCATTATCCAGATTAGCGTTACTAAAGTTAGCGCTACTTAGTTTTGCTCCACTCAAGTCAGCACTACTTAGGTCTGCCCAACTCAAATTTAAACTAGAACTTTCGCCCAACTCACTCAAATTTGCACCTGTTAAAGAAGCTCTAGTGAAGTTTGCATTTTTAAGTAATGCTTTAGTCAGGTTGGCATCATTCAAATCTACACCTGTCAAATCTGCACCTGTTAGGTCTATTCCACTCAAGTTTGCATATTTGAGGTCTACTCCTCTAAGATTCTCGTTGTGAAATTGCCTTTGTCCTTCGGCGTATTTCTCCAACAGTGTCTCAGCATCCATAAAGCACCTTTAAATACCACTGACACAGTATAATCACAAAAAATTTGTGTCACAGGTATTCTTCTCTTTTCTTACTTTGCGCCCTTTGCGTCCTTTGCGGTTCGTTCCTCTTACCCCAACCTGGGACGTATTCGATAATGCCATCAGATCGGCATCGCGATCGCACTCGTATAATACTGTTACAACAGATTGCAAAACATAATTGATGAATATTAAAGAATTACTGCTCCAAGAAATTGAATCATCCTCAGATGTTCTACTAGCTCAAACGCTACATTTTTTGCGTTTTCTCAAAACAAAACCAACAACCGAGGAAATATCTCTTGACCTGTCAACGCAAAAAAATGATGATGCTTTCAACCAGAAAACGAAACCGGAAATACAGAAAGCAACACCAATTATTAGAGGCTCTAAAGCTGAAGACTTGCTAAAATTTGCCGGAACTTGGCAAGGTGATGACTTTGAAAAGTGCTTGCAGCTTGTTTATGAAACCCGTTCCCAAGCTGAATTTTAGTAATTGCCCCCTACCCCAACCTGGGACGTATTCCATAATGCCGATATCGCCAATAATCCTGCAAAATGCGATCGTGGTCAAAACATAAATTACTCGGTACGCGCCAAGATTCAAAAATTCCTACACCCTTAGCATCATCTCCAGCCACGGGTTCTCCCGTCGCCGTCGCCAAAAATACAATACTAATGGTATGTTGACGCGGATCGCGATTGGGGTCAGAATACACCAGTAATTGTTCGATTAATTCTACCTGCAAACCAGTTTCTTCCTCAGCTTCTCGTCGCGCCGCCACTTCCACAGCTTCTCCATAATCCACAAAACCGCCAGGAATAGCCCAACCTAAGGGCGAATTATGTCTTTCAATTAACACTATTGGTCGATGAGGTCGATCTACTAGTTCGATGATGATATCAACTGTCGGTGCAGGATTTCGGTAAGTCATAGTTATTAGTCATTGGTCATTGGTCATTGGTCATTGGTCATCGATCGTTGGTCATTCACAAAGGACAAAGGACAAATGACAAATAACAAATGGCAAGTAAAATGAGTTTACTTGATTTACCCTGCAAATACTGATGTGTGATAAATTCGATGCGATCGCGTAGCAAATTGTTGTGGCGATCGCTTGCTCCTATAATTCAGGTTAAATATGCCTTTTCCCAGATCTAGTGGCATTCTGCTGCATCCTACTTCTTTTCCCAGTCGATTTGGCATTGGGGATTTAGGCTTAGAAGCCTATCGCTTCATTGACTTTCTCAAAGAAAGCTATCAACAATATTGGCAAGTTTTACCTTTAGGCCCCACTGCATACGGAAATTCTCCGTATATGTGCTACTCAGCAATGGCGGGAAATCCCCTACTGATTAGCCCAGAAAAACTTATAGAAGAGGGTTTGCTAGTTGAAGAAGACTTTGCTAATTTACCAGCATTTCCCGAAGAAAAATTAGATTACGATCGCGTTGTCCCAATTAAGATTGGACTACTTAAAAAAGCCTGCGAAAACTTTAGAGCCAATGCTACACCTATCCAACAGAGAGAGTTTGCAGGTTTTTGCGACAGCAAAGCTTATTGGCTAGATAATTATGCCTTATTTATGGCATTGAAAGATGCTAATGAAGGAGCAAGCTGGCATAAATGGGAACCTGAATTTGTTAAGCGCGAACCAGAAGCATTAGACCGAGTACAGCGCCGCCTCAATGGAGAAATTTTTTATTACAAGTTCGTTCAATTTGAATTTTTCCGCCAGTGGTCAGACCTGAAAAGCTACGCCAACATGCGTGGTATAGAAATTATCGGCGATATCCCCATTTACGTAGCTCACGATAGTGCCGATGTTTGGGCGCATCCTGACATTTTTGCTTTAGATGAAGAGACGGGAGAAGCAGCCCAAATGGCAGGAGTTCCACCAGATTACTTTAGCGCCACTGGTCAATTGTGGGGTAACCCAGTTTATAACTGGGACGAATTGCAAAAACAAGACTTTAAGTGGTGGGTGCAGCGCTTTGAGGCGATGCTCGATTATGTAGATATAATTCGCATTGACCACTTCCGAGGCTTCGAGGCTTATTGGTCTGTACCCAAAGGCGAAGAAACAGCCATGAATGGCAAATGGGTGGAAGCGCCTGGAGAAGCTTTTTTTGAAGCGATTAGACAGAAACTCGGCAAGCTACCCGTATTAGCAGAAGATTTGGGAGTAATTACACCAGAGGTAGAAGCACTGCGAGACAAGTTTGAATTTCCAGGAATGAAAGTTTTGCAATTTGCCTTTGGTTCCGATCCCGGTAATCCGTTTTTACCCTTCAATTACCCGCAAAATGCTGTAGTTTATACCGGAACCCACGACAATGACACCACCGTTGGCTGGTTTAATACAGCTAGCGACTACGAAAAGCAAAATTTATTGCTTTATTTAGGTTGTATCAGTCCTGAAGGTATCCACTGGGATTTGATTCGACTAGCATTGAGTTCTGTAGCGAATCAAGCGATTATTCCTTTGCAAGATATTTTTGGATTGGGAAACGAAGCGCGGATGAATTTTCCCAGTGTTGCTGAAGGTAACTGGGGGTGGCGCTATCAAGCAGCAGCTTTAACAGAGGAATTAAGCTCAAGGCTGAAAGCTCTCACTAGGCTCAATGGACGTGCCCCGAAAACAGATTGAGGAATGGGAGAGGGGGCAGACAAGGGAGAGGGGGCAGACAAGGGAGAAAGATTGCTACCTTGTCTCCTTGTCCCCCTTGTCTCCCTTGTCCCCTCATCCCCCTCATCTCAAAACCTTGGGTTTAGCAGCCGCAATCATAACTTCTTCTTCTTTTCCTAGTTCTCCCATTTCTTTGGCTTTCTCTTGATTAACGCTCATCAAGACACCACCAGCATTATCAGTTTTGACTGTTAGCTGCTCTTGAGCTTTCCAAACCCGGTGAGTACCTTCTGGTAAAGTACCCTCAAACTCGGTTTTACCATCAGCTATTACGCGAATCCAGGATGACGCTTTTAAGGTAACGCCAATTTGTACAGGCTCTTTTTGTTTGACGCCGCTTGAGGTGTCACTGACAGGTTGAGCTTTTTGTGAGTCTTGTGGTTCGGCTAATTCTGGTCTAACTATTTCTGGTTTAACAATGGGCTTTTGTTTTGGCTGTGGTTCGCTTGGGATATTACTTGCTTGTAGTACGGCGTTATTTAAGAAATAGGATAAGCCATTTACAGAGCATAAAATTAGCAATATGTAAAGAAAGTAAAGATGAATAGGACGTAGTTGATTCAGGGGTGAAGGATTCGCCGTAGGTTGGAAGTTTGCTTGTGAAGAATTAATTGGAAAAGTCTCAGCCAATTCGGCTCCATTCAAGCCCAGTGCGTCGGCAAATCGCCCGATCAAACCCTGAATATAAACTGGTTCTGGAAGATCGTTTAAATTACCTTCTTCGATCGCCTGCAATAACCGCCGCGGAATCATGGTCAATACAACCATTTGTTCTAGAGATAAACCCTGTTCTTGACGTAATGCCCAAAGTTGAGCGCCAATTTCTGTCAACTTCTGAGATCTTTGTTGCTCTAATGAAAGTGGGGGCTGCTGATTATTTTTCTTTCTTGGCCATTTCATGCCTTCTGACACTCCTTAACTCAACTAAATCTTTAATAGGTTGCTCGAACAGGGAAGAATCCAGAATTCAGAAGCTAGAATTCACTAAGCTAAAATTCAGGATGAATTATATAGCTACTTTTGTAATAAATAAACGGGTTTAAAACCCCTAAACAAATCTACGATTTGGTGAGCCAGTACTGCAAGAAAATTTCTTGGTGTACGAGATTAGCGCATTTAAGAACCCTAGCTACTCAGACCATACACTCGCTAACACCTCACCCAAAGGGCACTCTACAATTAGCTGACCGTCTCAAGCCCCACCGACTTAAATTCTGAATTGGTGAATTCTCTATTCTGACTCCTGGTCGATCTGTTCTCGCAAAAAGTGAATTTCACTATCTTTGAGGAAACGATATTTACCCTCTGGCAAAAATGGTTCTTTTGGCGTTTGTAATTGAATTGAGCCGATCGCACTCCGATGCAGCTGGATTACTGGGTATCCTAATTGTTGTGCTACTCGGCGAATCTGGCGATTTCTCCCCTCCTGTAAAACAATTTCTAAAAAACTTCCTTGGGCAGAACTTTCTATAATCTGTACCTTAGCGGGTCGTGTTTTTCTACCCTCTAGCACCACACCCTGACGCCACATCCGCAATACTGCTTCTGGAGGATGTCCTTTTACCAAAACACGATATGTCTTGGAAATGCTGTGACGGGGATGGGTTAGTCCAAATGTCAAGTTTCCGTCATTTGTCAGGATTAATGCTCCTGTGGAGTCTACATCTAAACGCCCAACTGGATGAATACCTGAACCGTCGCGTAATTCTTTTGGTAATAAATCCAAGACTGTTGGTCTTTGGTGAGGATCGTAGCAAGTTGAAACTACACCAGCTGGTTTGTGCAGCAATAGATAAATCAAGGCTGGGCGATGCTTTGGTGATATCAGCTTGCCATCAATCGCGATCGCATCTTTTTCGGGATCGACTTTTTGACCTAAATGTGCCAATACCCCATTAATCCGCACTCGCGATCGCTTAATCATTTCTTCAGCTTCACGACGTGAGGCAATACCCCATTGAGCAAGAACTTTTTGTAACCGTGCCTCCATGTATAAATTACGAATTTACTGTTAACTATTAAATGATATTTGCATTTTGTAGCGACTAGGCATAAATGTTACATTTAAGGCTTGTTTAAATTCGTCAGCTGTCGAGCAAATACTCGTAAACTCCATTGGTTAGATGTCAGAGCAAAATTCCCAAACAACAAATGTAAACAAAATCCGAATAATTACGCAAGTACTCACAAAAGCATTAAAGCTGTGGTTGAGGGCCCAAGTCAGCGAGATATCTGAACTAGAAGTGGAGATTAAAGCCAGCGATCGCCAAATTCTCTCTGGGCGCATTCCTTCGGTATCTATTTTTGCTAGTCATGCTGTTTATCAAGGACTCCTAATTACAAAAATTCAATTAATAGCAGAAAATATTCAGATAAATATCGGTTCAATACTCAAGGGAAAACCCTTGCGACTGTTACAAACAGTACGAGTTGTTGGCGATTTGATCGTAGACGAGAAAGATCTTAATGCTTCCCTCTCATCTAGCTTATTATCAACTGCTTTGAGCGAGCTACTGGTTAAAGTTTTACCAACATATTGCCCAAAAACACAACCCATTAACTGGCAAGAAATTATTCTTAAGAACAACCAAATTATACTGCTCGGTTTTAGAGTCACCAATAGCCAAACAACGCCTCTGGAAATCTCTCTGGGCTTAGATTTAGTCAATGGCCGCGAGTTGCAACTGACAGATATCCAAATCAAGGATGACCAGACAGATTTATTTCAAGATAATCATGACCACACTTTCGATCTTGGCTCAGATGTTGATATCCAAGAACTCACATCGATCCCAGGGAAACTAGTTTGTCGCGGGCGGATTAACGTTAATCCTTAAGATGGAGCATTGGGCAAACAAGGCATGGGGCAAGCAGGAAGTGTGGGAGGGGTGGGAGGTGTGGGAGGATGGGGAAGAAATCTTTCCCCCCACACTTCCCACACTTCCCACACTTCCCCATCTCCCCTGCTCCTCTGCTCCCCTGCTTCCCTGCCCCCCTACCCCATGCCCACCTTAATCTGTAATCAGGGGCAAAAGTAGGGTTACGAAATAGTAAACTAAAGGTGCGGTAAAAATATAACTATCAGTACGGTCTAAAATACCACCGTGGCCTGGAATTAACTGCCCAGAATCCTTGACTCCAGCATCGCGCTTCAGCATAGACTCAGTGAGATCCCCTAAAAGGCTAGCAATGCCGATTAGCAAACCCAATGCTAAACCAGTAAACAGAGATTTAGGCAAGTGCAAATAATAGGCTCCAGCTACAGCTACAGCAACGCTGGAGGTAATACCAAACACAGCACCTTCTACGGTTTTTTTCGGACTAATTTCAGACAAACGAGTTTTGCCAAAGAATTTGCCAATTGTGTAAGCACCGATATCGGCTGCCCAAATACATAGCAAAGTCAGCAGTGTTGCTGTCAAACCTTGTGGTAGAGAAGTAGAATTTGCCTTTTCCCAGAAACTTGCCCAATTTGTTGGCCAGTAGCCTCCGAAAGGAAGGTTGCTAAAAGCAGTAGTATCAATTGCTCGCAACCGCACCCAATAACTTGGTAAATAACCTACGTAAAATAGCCCCATAATTGAAGCGGAAATATCCGCGATGGTGGCGAATTTGGGTTGAAATAGCAGGTAAAAACAAATAAGTGTGCCAGCTATTGGCATCACAGCATCGGCTAAACTGCCATCAAGGGTACAAATTATCAGCAAGACTTGGCTAGCAGCCATAGTGGTCTTAGCAGCGGGAGCAATGCCTCTGGCTCGCACCAAATTAAAATATTCCTGTTGACCCAAAAAGACAACAACCGCAAACATGATGGTAAAGTACCAACCCCCCAAAAGGGTCGCACTAAGAGCAAGAGCGATCGCAATAATTCCACTAATAATCCGAGACCAAGGCATAGAAGTATTGGGTACTGGGGACTGGGGATTGGGGATTGGGGATTGGGCATTGGGCATTGGGAGATGAAGGGACAACGGGGACAAGGGGGACAAGGAAGAATTTTCTCCCCCATCTCCCTTGTCTCCCCCCTTTGCCTCATCTCTCTATGCCCCATGCCCCATGCCCCATGCCCTATGCCCTAATCCAGTTTCTCACCACTAAGGATAAAAATGGGATCGACGGCGGTAAAGGTTTGAGAAAAGCCGCGCGTTTCTAAGCGGTTGACGGCAGACTGGACGACTTCGATATTTCTAGCCCTTAATAGGGAAAAACTCTGGGAAATGGCATATAGGCTTTCTAGATTAGCAGCTGTGGCTACAACCCGACCTGATGGCGGTAAATATTGCCAAGCTGCTTGCAGAATTTCCTGAACGGGGCGTCCTCCCTCGATACAAACGCGGTGGGGGGTGACCTTGAGATCCTGCAAGCACTCTGGGGCGCTACCTTCAATGACTTCGACGTTTTTGACTTCAAAGCGATCGCAGTTACGCTTAATCAGATTAGCTACTTCTTCATCCCTTTCAACAGCAATAATCTTTCCTTTTGGACACAGCAATCCCACTTCTACTGGAATTGTACCCGTGCCAGCCCCAATGTCCCATAACACTGAGTTTGGTTGTAACCGCAGTTGAGCAATTAACAACAGTCGGACTTCTCGCTGGCTCAGGGGAATCCCTGGCAAATGCTCGAACAATTCATCGGGAATACCAGGGGTAATATAAGGCCAAAGTTGGGAAGGCATAGAATTACGCAATTATACTAAAGATATTGGCAAACTACATTGAAAAGCCATTAATTATGAAAACTTTTCAAACGTAGCTTTATCACAAACAATAATGATTGGCGAAATATTCGACGAGCGCTACGAAGTTCAGCAGCTATTAGGAAAAAAAGCAGGGCGACGGACGCTGTTAGCTCGTGACTTGAAAACTCAGGAATTAGTCGTCATCAAGTTACTCTCTTTTGGTAGTGACTTTGAATGGGACGATCTCAAGCTGTTTGAGCGAGAAGCCCAAACGCTAAAATCTTTGTCGCATCCTTTAATACCTCGCTATTTAGACTATTTTGAGGTAAATTCACCAACCATCAAAGGATTTGCCCTAGTACAAACTTATATTCCAGCACAAACTTTAGAGCAATACTTACAAACTGGACGGACTTTTACGGAAGCTGAGGTAAAACAGATAGCCAAGGCTATTTTAGAAATTCTGATTTACTTACATGGGCTGCATCCGCCTGTTATCCATCGCGATCTTAAGCCTAGCAATATTTTATTGGGCGATCGCTCTGGTAATAGTGTCGGTGAAGTTTATCTGATCGATTTTGGTTCGGTGCAAACTGTCCTCGCCACAGAAACCGGGACTAGGACTGTGGTAGGAACCTACGGCTATATGCCTCAGGAGCAATTTGGGGGGCGCACGGTTCCGGCTTCTGACATTTATAGCTTAGGCGCGACGTTAATTTACTTGGTGACTGGTACTCACCCTGCGGATTTACCTGAAAAGGATTTTCGCATTCAGTTTGAGCAGGTGGCTAATCTCAGCCATAGTTTTACTCGCGTTTTGCAACAAATGACTGAACCGAGTTTAGAAAAACGTTTTAGTTCTGCCTCACAAGCCTTAAAAATTTTAGAACAGCCTGAGTTTGAACTTGATAAAGCTTTAGCTGTTGGCAAACCAATAGGTAGCAAAATTCAAGTAATCAAAAATTGGAATTCTCTAGAAATTATTATTCCTTCAACTGGCTTTCATCCATCGATGATATTCCCAGGTTTATTTGCGATCGCCTGGAATTCATTCACCCTGTTTTGGGTAATTGCCGCAATCTCTACGCCTGCTCCAAACGTCGTATCTATGTTGTTCTCACTACCTTTTTGGGGCGTTGGCTGTTACATGATATATACATTTTTGTTCCCTTTGTTTGGACGCATCAGACTGCGTTTAGATAGCCAGCAAATCACTTTTAAAAATGAACTTTTGGGATTTAAATTCAACCGTATCCATCCAACGCCAAGGCAACATGTACGGAAGCTGGTTTATATTCCAAAACGCTTTGAGATCGATTTGAACAGCGGTACTAGAGTTGAGGTGAGTCCAGAGTTGATCCTTTGGGTTGGAGTACATAAGTATCAACTGGCTGGTTATGGTGGTGTGATTAACTCTGAATTGGAGATAGAATGGCTAGCTCAGGAATTGAGTAATTGCTTAGATATACCAATTACGCGAGAATAAAAAAATGAATAATTTTAAAGATGTCTAAAAATTGCAACCACAAGCAAATTATATGCATAGGTAGTTTCAGACTTTTATTAATTATTTTTTGATCGTAAATACACCCTGGTTGAAGGGGCACAGCTGTGCCCCTTCAAAATATGTAGTTTTCAATCATCCATATTTGGTATTTTCTGTCAATGCATAAGTCTTAGTTTAGATTCAAAAATTTAAGAATTAGCAATATAACCACGTCCAGTTAGTGTTAAAAAATGGGTGGATGAAGAATCTTTATATCGGATTAAAGTAGGTGATTATAGAGTAATTTCTCAAATATTTGATACGATTCTATTAGTGAGTGCGATCGAAGCTAAACATCGTAGAGATGATTGATAGAGAAGAGCGAATTAAAAGTTATTGAGAGGAACTGTGTATGTTGTTTGGACTAGGATGGCCGGAAGTAAGTGTAATTGCCATAGTAGCTATTCTCATTTTTGGCCCAAAAAAAATTCCCGAACTGGGAACTGCACTGGGTAAAACCCTTCGCGGCTTTAAAGAGGAGATGAAAACTCCCAGTGAGGAAACCAATCCGGAACAAGACAAACAATAGTCAAGGGTCAAGGGTCAAAAACTTTTAGCTGCTTGACTTTTAACCCTTGACTTTTGACTACAGCAATGTATTTACTACAGAAGAAGGTGCGATCCCATTTTGGGAATCAACCATTGCTGTACCAGTATTTTGTTGGTGTGTCTCTTCTTTAACCACACCACGGCCTCTAATTAATTTAATTGCCCGACTAACGCTTTCTGGTAAAATCACCACCAGGCTGTTATCCGGTGCCATGTCCAAGCCTTTGTTAATCGCTTGTGTTTCATCTAAGATTGATTCGTAGCGACAATCAGGCTTAACTTGGGTAATGCCTTGAATAATCAACTGAGCAGCCGATCCCCGCGCTCTGCCTCTAGTGTCATCGTCTTCTTTGACGATGATGTAATCAAATATTTGTGCTGCTAGTTTGCCCAAGGTCACAAAGTCTTCGTCACGGCGATCGCCAGGGCCGCCAACTACGCCTATGCGCTGTCCTGTCGTCCAGTTCCGCACGAAAGCACCCACAGCTTCGTAACTAGCCGGGTTGTGGGCATAGTCCACCAAAGCATGATAATTACCTAAATTAAACAAATTCATCCGTCCCGGCGTTTGACTCACGGAAGCCCGGAAGCTCTTCAAACCAGCACGAATCTGCTCAATTGTGACGTTTTGCACGAATGCTGCCAAACTTGCTGCTAAGGCGTTGGCAATCATAAACGGCGCACGTCCGCCCATTGTTAAGGGTATATTTTCTGCTCTTTCTATACGGTGTGTCCAATCGCCTTTGACAATGGACAGATAGCCATTTTCATATACCGCTGCAACTCCACCCTTTTGGATGTGCTTCCGTACCAATTCCGAGTCGGGATTCATGGTGAAGTAAGCAATGTTGGCTTTAGTTTTTTCTGACATAGCAGCCACGCGGCGATCGTCGGCGTTGAGTACTGCATAGCCATCGGGAAATACGGCTTCTGCGACTACGCTCTTGAGGTTAGCTAACTGGTCAATAGTATCTATATCGCCTATTCCTAAGTGGTCGGCAGCTACATTTAATATTACGCCGACATTGGCTGCTTCAAAGCCCAGCCCAGAGCGAAGAATTCCACCGCGAGCCGTTTCCAGTACTGCTACCTCCACTGTGGGGTCTTGCAGGATGAGGTGGGCACTTTGGGGGCCTGTGTTATCGCCGGATTCTACTAAATAATCACCGATATATGTTCCATCTGTTGTTGTATAACCTACTACCTTACCAGTCTGTTTATAAATATGTGCTAAGAGTCGGGTAGTAGTGGTTTTGCCATTTGTACCCGTGACGCTGAGAATCGGAATTTGGCTAGATTGTTCGTTGGGAAACAACATATCCATTACCGCGCCGGCGACGTTGCGAGGAATGCCAACGCTAGGGGCAACGTGCATCCTAAAGCCGGGAGCGGCGTTAACTTCGACAATTACGCCATCGACTTCTCGCAAGGGACGGCTAATGTCGGAGGTGACAATATCTAAGCCGGCGATGTCCAAACCGATAATTTTGACTACCCTTTGTGCCAACCAGATATTTTCTGGGTGGATTTCGTCGGTGCGGTCTACGGCAATGCCACCTGTACTTAAGTTTGCTGTAGCTCTTAAGTAACAAATAGTACCTTTGGGCAGAATATTATTTAGGGTATAGCCTTGCCTTTCTAACAGCTGGTAGCTGGTGCGGTCTAGTTCGATTTTGGTGAGGACGTTATCGTGCCCTTCACCGCGATTTGGGTCTTGGTTTGTTTCTTCAATTAATTCGGCGATGGTGGATCTGCCATTACCGATGACGTGAGCCGGGACGCGTTCGGCTACTGCGACAACTTTGCCATTGACTACGAGTACCCTGTGGTCGCGCCCAACATAATATCTTTCGACAATAATTGAGCGAGAAACTTGTCTAGCAGCTTCATAGGCAGCTTCAGCTTCTTCCCAAGTTCTAATATCAATGGTGATACCGCGTCCGTGATTGCCATCAAGGGGCTTAATCACAATGGGATAGCCACCTACGTATTCAATGGCTTCTTCCAAATCGTCCAAGAAGTTGATTGTTGTACCTCTGGGCACTGGGGCACCAGCGGCTGCGAGGATGCGTTTGGTGGCTTCTTTGTCGCAAGCTAGTTCTACGCCCAAAATGCTGGTGTTGTCGGTCATTGTCGCCTGCATTCGCTTTTGGTTGACCCCGTAGCCTAGTTGGATCAAAAAGCGGGCTTCTAGAGGCATCCAAGGAATACCTCTTTTTTCAGCTTCTTTGACGATCGCCTCCGTAGAAGGCCCCAAGGAAGCATCGCGGCTAAAGTCTTTCAGGTCTTGGATATCTTGTTCCAGTTCTGCTTTGGGGTAGCGGCCGCGATCGATAATACTCTGGCATAACCGCACCGCAGCTCGTCCGGCGTAACGCCCTGCTTCCTCATTCAAGTACTCAATCACTACTTGGTAAATTCCGCGTGTAGCAGTTTCACGAGTGCGACCAAAGCCGACATGCATTCCAGCTAATTCTTGGAGTTCTAGTGCTACATGTTCCACGATGTGGCCCATCATCGTGCCTTCTCTCACTCGCATCAGAAAACCACCACGACAGCCAGGAGAACAATAGTGACCCTCCAGACTTGGCAGCGCCTCAACTAATCCTTCGTAAAAGCCAGGGATTTCATTCGAGGGCGTCTCGGCAAGGTTTTCTAAATCGAGGCGCATGACGATCAGCTTGTGGCGTCGAATGCTCCAGTAGTTTGGGCCGCGTAAGGTCTGGATCTTGAGGATTCTCATGGGAATAGGTAGATGGAGATTCGGAACCAAAATTCTAGTTTCTTACTGGAATTGACCGCTAAACTGTTCACTGCAAACAGTTTTTTCTTTTTACATGGTATTCTCATCAATTTTTCTACAACAAGAAATAAATCAGCGGTCAACCTCTAACAGGATTTTAGATTGGCGATAGCGGAGCTAAGCTGTACCTGTGAGCGTCTTTTGGATTGAAAGAGATCGCAAGGTTACTTAACTGTCTGAATCATTAGATTTACAATAGCTTAGCTAAGGCGAGTCGGGATAACGATACGCTAGAAAATGAGCATTTTTGAGATTGATTTCCCCGACTTTGTAGCGTTAGCCTAGCAAGACGGTAGTCCAGCATCAGCCAAAAAGCTGTTTTAATCTAAAATCCCCAATCCCAAATCTAAAATTTCTGGTCAACTCAGTGTAACCTCAGGTACTTTATACCGTCAGCTGGAGATGCGGTGTTGTACAGCAGGCAATACGGTGCGCTGGTACAGGTGGAAGCGATCGCCATAGCTGAGGATATGCAGACGTAGATTATGCACCGTTAGGGGTTCGTTAGCGCCGACATGAGGTTCGTTTGTGTGGGTCAGCTCGGTGGGATCGACAATGGTGACACTGCCTTTACCCATAACTTGCAGCCAGCCATCACGTTCAAACACAGCACAAGTATCTTCGTCAATGCCAATACCCAAGCGATCGGGATGAGCTGCGATCGCGCTAATCAGCCGCCCCATCCGATTGCGGTTATGAAAGTGTTGGTCAACGATCACTTCAGGAATAAATCCTAAACCCGTTGCCATATCCACTAAAGAACGATTTGGCGACTCTCCACTACCGCCGCCAGCAATCATATGATGCCCCATCACTGCCGCTCCGGCACTGGTGCCTGCTAAGGTAAGTTGCCCTGACCTCACCCGCTGCCGGATAATTTCCATCGCTGGCGTATCTGCCAATACGCCACAGAGTCGCAGTTGATCCCCTCCGGTCAAAAATACCCCACTACAGGCTTCTAAGGATTCTTTGATTTGAGAGGCTTCACACTGTTCTCGTTCGCGGATGTCTAAAATTTCTACCTTCTGGGCACCCATTTCTTCAAAAATCCGAATATACCGACCACCGATGATAGCGGGTTCGCGAGAGGCAGATGGAATAATTGTAATATAGCCTTTACTAGCACCAGCACGTCCAAAAAAAGTTCTTAGGATGTCGCGCCCATGAACTTTGTCTTCTGCGCCTCCGATAACTAGAACGGCGGTTTTAGTTGCTTGGGGTGTCCTCATTTCCAGCGATTTAGCTTTTAATTCCGGCATTGTGTTTCTCCTGTCAACAACTTCAGGAACCATCGCCTTGGTCTTAGCGTAGCGTTAGCGACGCAGGAGCGTCGGCAGTGCGGTCTTTTTGGTTTCCACGTAGGAGCGACTGCCGAAAGGGTTTCCCAGGCACTTTGCCCTTGCGGGCAATCCCCGACTTGAAGCAAGTGCCGTCGGCTTGTGGCGAATGGCGTGTGAATTTAACAAGATCGGGAGTCCGATGTTTTTGCACTTTGCAACTTCTGAGAGGACACTTTTGTGAAGTTTGGATTCTCCGGGGCCAAAGTTCCAAATTCTTGTTTTACGCACACGAGACCTCAGTTTAAACGTGTTTGTTGTCCTTCCGCTGCTGCTAGCGCCTTGTTTTTCACCTGTCCACTCCAGACTGGCAAAATAGTCCTTACTTAGTAAGCTAGGGAGGACACTTTTTTGGTGAAGTTTACCCCCATTTAGGAACCAGTGCGCTGGAGAGACATTGCGTCCTTGAACTTTCGCAAACTTGTTCGCCCTTAAGATTGGCAAAGGTTAACAAGTGGCCTCGGTTGTGCCGATTTGTTTGCCTTGTGTCTCCCCTAAGAGAATAAACTGGCATCAAAGTGTCAGTTTTCCCCATTGAGATCGGGGATGAACGGGTTAGATCGCGCTTTTTTCTGAGGCTGGCTCGATGCATCCTGAAAGTTGTTAACTTGATATGATTATTAATTTAAATGTAGTTGTGACAACATTTAAACATAAATTAAGTAATTAGAAAAACTTTAGATCCCATCTAAAATCCAAGAGTCCTGGTACTTTTAGATACTATTGATAAAGTTTAACTGTAGTTTGACCCACCATTGGCTTCTTGTGTTTGCTAGACATTCATTATTTAGATTAGTGTCCTTGAATACGAATTACTGTGCGTTTTGATATAGTTACACTTTTTCCTGACTGTTTTCACTCTGTTCTCAGTTCTGGGCTGCTGGGTAAAGCCTTAGCTAAACAGATTGCCCAAGTGCATCTGATTAATCCACGGGACTTTACAACTGACAAGCACCGTAAGGTCGATGATGAACCCTATGGTGGCGGCGTAGGGATGCTAATGAAGCCAGAACCAATCTTCAATGCTGTGGAATCGCTGCCGATTCTACCTAGAAGAGAAGTTATTTTGATGAGTCCGCAGGGTCAAACAATTAATCAGCCTTTGTTGCGAGAATTAGCAACAAATTATGACCAATTAGTAGTGATTTGCGGGCATTACGAAGGAGTAGATGAGAGGGTGCTGCATTTGGTGACTCGTGAGGTATCTTTAGGAGATTTTATTCTGACTGGAGGTGAAATTCCAGCAATGGCTTTAATTAATGGCGTAGTCCGCCTTTTACCAGGAACCGTAGCCAAAACGCAGTCGTTGACAGCAGAAAGTTTTGAAGAGGGCTTATTAGACTATCCCCAATACACTCGCCCAGCGAATTTTCGCGGCTTGAAAGTCCCGGAGGTATTGCTGTCTGGTAATCACGCTGCCATCGCCCGCTGGCGTTACGAACAACAAATTCAAAAAACACGCGATCGCCGTCCCGATCTCCTGGAAAAATGGGACAAGGGGACAGGGGGACAAGGGGACAAGGGGACAGGGGGACAAGGGGAGAAAGAATAACCAATCCCCCATGCCCTATGCCCCATACCCAATGACTAATACTTCTCTACGAGAGGCTGCGCCAACGGCTCCGCTCAGTACAAGTGACTAGTGACTAATGACTAATTAACAAATGACTAAAATTCGTATTGGTAACGGCTACGATATTCACCGATTGGTAAGCGATCGCGCTTTAATTTTAGGGGGAATCGAAATTCCCCACGAACTCGGTTTGTTGGGTCACAGTGACGCTGATGTACTCACCCATGCCATTATGGATGCCATGCTTGGGGCATTATCTTTGGGGGATATCGGACATTATTTTCCTCCCAGCGATCCCCAATGGGCGGGGGCAGATAGTTTAATACTATTAACTCAAGTACATCAACTAATTCGCGAGCAAGGCTGGCAGATAGGAAATATTGACTCGGTGGTAGTAGCAGAACGTCCCAAATTAAAACCGCATATTCACAAAATGCGCGACAAATTAGCGACGGTTTTAGAATTACAACCAAATCAAATTGGCATCAAAGCCACCACCAATGAAAAATTAGGCCCGGTAGGGCGAGAAGAAGGCATTTGTGCTTATGCTGTAGTTTTACTAGTTACTTGAGAGAAGTTTCATAGACGGCGCACTAACGGCTATCAATGAAACAAACATTTCCTTTACCCACTCCCTACTCCCGCAAAGACAAGGGCTAATTACGTTTGCACTTACTCTATGTATTTATTAAAAATAACTTTTCTTTGCTCCATCAGTGAAGCTATTTAATCATAATTACCACTGAAATTAATAAGATGATTGGTTACACTCTGAGTCAGTTAAATTCCGTTATTCGTGTATTGAAATTATGAATTTTGTAAAGACAATCTTTCTGTCCATTAAACATTTTTGGTTGCCAATACTTCTGAGTTCAGCAACAGCACTCACACTTACCGCCTGCAACCCTAGTAACTTTAAAACCGCAGCTGCTCAAGTTCCACAAATTGTTAGCGCAGTTTTAAGCGAACCTTCAACTTTTAACTATGCCTTAAATGAGTCAGCATATAGCGTTTTTGGGTTTATATATGACTCATTGATTAATGAAAATCCTATCACTACAAACCTAGAACCTGGTTTGGCAGAATCTTGGGAAGTTTCTAAAGATGCACAACGGGTTGTAATCACCCTGCGAGAAGGACTTAAGTGGTCAGATGGTAAACCAATGACTGCTGATGATATTGTGTTTACTTATAACGAAATCTATCTCAATCCAAAAATCCCGACTTCTCTAAAAGATAGCTTAAAAGTTGGAGAAAAAGGCACTTTACCGAAGGTAACAAAAATCGACGATCGCCGGGTTGAATTCACTATTCAGGAACCCTTCGCTCCTTTTGTCAGATATGTAGGCGGCATCCCCATTATGCCAGCCCATGCTCTACAGGAAGCGATTCGCACAACTGAATCTGATGGAAATCCTAAGTTTATTTCTATGTGGGGAACAGGCACAGATCCCAAACAAATTGTTGGTAACGGTCCCTATGTTATGGAAAGTTATGTTCCCAGCCAGCGAGTTATATTTCGACGCAATCCATACTACTGGCGCAAAGATGCTCAGGGTAATTCTCAGCCATACATTGAGCGTATTGTTTGGCAAATTATTGAATCCACTGAAAACCAGTTAATTAGTTTTCGTTCCGGACAATTAGACGATTTAGAAATTCCTCCAGAAGGTTTTAGTTTAATCAAACGAGAAGAAAAACGAGCGAAGTTCAAAATTTATAACGGCGGCCCAAATACAAGTACAACTTTTATTTCTTTCAATCTCAATAAAGCTAAGAATACTCAAGGTAAGCCTTTGGTAGACCCCATCAAATCCCGCTGGTTTAATCAAAAGGAATTTAGACAGGCTATAGCTTATGCCCTAGACCGCGAAACAATGAAAATCAATGCCTACCGGGGATTAGGCGAACTGCAAAATTCATTTGTCTATGTGAAAAGTCCCTACTTTCTCCCTCCAGAAAAAGGATTAAAAGTATATAATTACGCTCCTGATAAATCCAAAAAACTTCTGTTAGATGCTGGGTTTAAATATAATGCCCAAAATCAACTCTTAGATGCTGATGGCAACCGAGTCAGATTTACACTCTTGACGAATTCCGAAAGGAAAGTCAGAGGAGATATGGCGGCTCAAATCCAACGAGATTTGGCGAGAATTGGGATTCAGGTTGATTTGCAAATCCTCAGTTTCAATTCTTATTTAGAAAAACTGAAAGTTACACAAAATTGGGATTGTTATCTTGGAGGATTTGCTGGAGGTGGTGTTGAACCCCACAGTGCTAGTAATATTTGGAGAATCAATGGTGCGTCTCACGCATTTAATCAAGGCGCACAACCAGGAGATCCACCGCTAATTGGTTGGGAAGTTTCTGATTGGGAAAAACAAATTGATAGCCTTTATATTAAAGGCGCACAGGTATTAGATGAAAACAAGCGCAAAGAAATTTATTATGAATATCAGCGCATCGCCTCAGAACAGTTGCCATTTATTCATTTAGTGGAAGGGTTAAATTTACAAGCAGTGCGCGATCGCTTCCAAGGTATTCAGTATACTGCTCTTGGCGGCCCATTCTGGAACCTCTACGAACTTAAAGTAGTTGATTGATTTAGTCATTAGTCATTGGTCATTGGTCATTGGTCATTGGTTATTAGTCATTAGTCATTGGTTATTAGTTTCGGACAAAGAGCAAAAGACAAACGACAAATGACAAACAACAAAGGACTAATGACAAATGACTAATGACAAAGGACTAATGACAAAGGACAAATAACTAATGACAAATGAAAAAAATTTGCGATCGCTTTTAGAAGCAGTTGCCAATGGTAAAGTTTCCCCAGATATAGCCTTAGACTCTCTCAAAGACTTAACCTATGAAAGTGTGGGTGAGTTTGCCAAAATTGACCACCATCGCCAGTTAAGAACTGGTTTCCCAGAGGTAATTTGGGGCCCTGGGAAAACACCCGATCAAATTGCTCAAATTATTGAGGTGATGCGCCTCCGGAACCCGGTGGTAATGGCAACTCGCATCGAAAGTGCAGTTTATAGCGCACTGCAAGCAAAAGTTAGAGATTTGCGATATTACGAAATGGCGCGAATTTGTGCGATCGCTCCTCCTAGCATCGAACCACAATTTCCAGGCGAAATCGGTATTCTTTCCGCTGGTACCGCTGATTTACCCGTTGCTGAAGAAGCCGCAATCACCGCAGAACTTTCTGGTTTTCAAGTAAAGCGCCTCTGGGATGTCGGCGTTGCTGGGATTCACCGCTTACTAAATAATCGTCACGTCATCGATTCGGCATCGGTGTTGATTGTCGTCGCGGGGATGGAAGGCGCTTTACCCAGCGTCGTTGCGGGTTTAGCAAATTGTCCTGTGATTGCTGTACCCACTAGCATCGGTTATGGCGCAAGTTTTAGCGGTCTCGCACCCCTGTTGACAATGCTCAACTCTTGTGCAGCGGGAGTTGGTGTAGTGAATATCGATAACGGTTTTGGTGCAGCAGTTTTGGCAGGACAAATTTTGCGAACAGCCGAGAAATTGCGGTTGGCATCGCCTGAATCTTGAGTTAAGACATTAAAGTCATAACCAAGGTCTCAGTATTTTTCAGTAATTTATTTTATAAATCAACTGATACTGAAATTTGGCATCTCCAATCTATAATAATCACTGAACATGAGCCACTACAGCGATTTTATATCTGAGTTTCTTTGGCATTTGCCTGTAAATTGGACAGCTTTAGCACAAACAGTTACTGACCCAGACCTCATGGGTCAGATTCAAAAATCTTGGAACCATTTTATACAAACAGGGCAAGTGTGGGCATTGTTGATTGGTTTAGTCATTGGCTATATCATTCGGAATCTAACTAGCTACGGTTAAATCTAGTGGGGAGTAGGGAGTAGGGAATGGGTCAGGAAAGGGGCAAGGTAGACAAGGGAGAAAGCTTGCTGCCTTGTCTCGCTCCTCTGCCTTGTCCCCTTGTCTCTCCACTCACCACTCCCCATTCCCCATTCCCCTCGTATCTATGACTAAAGAACAAACTTGGAGTCAGCGGTTTGAATCAGCATTACATCCAGCGATCGCTCGTTTTAATGCCAGTATAAATTTTGATATTGAATTAATAGAATATGACTTGACTGGTTCTCAAGCTCATGCAAAAATGCTGGCTCACACGGGCATCATTTCCCAAGAAGAAGGTGAGCAATTAATTGCAGGTTTAGAACAAGTTCGCCAAGAGTACCGCCAGGGAAAATTTCAGCCTGGTGTCGATGCTGAAGATGTGCATTTTGCAGTTGAACGACGATTGACGGAAATTGTCGGCGATGTGGGTAAAAAGCTGCATACAGCGCGATCGCGTAATGACCAAGTTGGCACTGATACTAGACTGTATCTCCGCGACCAAATCGACCAAATTAAAAACCAATTGCGCGAATTTCAAAGTATTCTGCTAAATATAGCCGAAAAAAACGTTGAAACTTTAATTCCTGGCTATACCCACCTGCAACGCGCCCAACCTCTGAGTTTAGCTCATCATCTTTTGGCCTACTTTCAAATGGCACAACGCGACTGGGAACGCCTAAGTGATGTTTCTCGCCGCGTGAATATTTCACCTTTGGGGTGTGGTGCTTTAGCTGGGACTACATTCCCCATCGATCGCCATTACACAGCCAAACTATTGAATTTTGACAACATTTATGCTAATAGCCTCGATGGAGTGAGCGATCGCGATTTTGCGATCGAATTCTTGTGTGCTGCTAGCTTAATTATGGTTCACCTCAGTCGGCTTGCAGAAGAAGTCATTCTCTGGTCATCTGAAGAATTTCGGTTTGTCACCCTCAAAGATAGCTGTGCAACCGGTTCCAGTATCATGCCCCAAAAGAAAAACCCCGATGTTCCAGAATTAGTACGGGGAAAAACAGGGCGTGTATTTGGCCATCTCCAAGCGATGTTAGTGATTATGAAAGGGTTACCCCTGGCATATAACAAAGACTTGCAAGAAGATAAAGAAGGTTTATTTGATAGCGTCAACACAGTCAAAGCCTCACTGGAAGCAATGACAATTTTGTTGGCGGAAGGGTTAGAATTCCGTACCCAGCGTTTAGCCGAAGCAGTCACAGAAGACTTTTCCAATGCTACCGATGTCGCAGATTATCTAGCAGCACGAGGCGTCCCTTTCCGAGAAGCTTACAATCTCGTGGGTAAAGTCGTAAAAACCAGTATTGCCGCAGGTAAACTCCTAAAAGATTTGACACTAGACGAGTGGCAACAACTACATCCAGCATTTGCTCCAGATATTTATGAAGCCATATCCCCGCGCCAAGTCGTCGCTGCCCGCAACAGTTACGGCGGTACCGGCTTTGCCCAAGTACGCGAAGCACTCATAGCTGCCCGCGCTCAAATTGGCGAACAGAGGGAGTAGGGAGTAGGGGCTGAGGAGGCAGGGGGGCAGGGGAGATGGGGAGATACGGAAGTGTGGGGAGTGTGGGGGGAAAGATTTCTTGCCCATCCTCCCACACCTCCCACACCTCCCACACCTTCAATACCCCATTCTCCAAAATAATTGAGGACGTACAAGTGTACGCCCTCAAATTCTAAAAGACTTAAAAAGTAAGTATATTAACAGGCAACTTACTCAGCGTCAATTGCTGCTGCGCCCTCATCTTCCTCACTCTTCGGTGGTCTTTGTTGGAACCTTCTCTGCATTCTTCCTGTCGTAGTCCGTTTACGAAACTTCCGGGCATATGCCTGGTTCCGTAGCGCCTTTTCTTTTTTCGGGTTACGGCGCTTAGCCATGTTCACCTCATGAATAAACAACAAAAAAATCGCAACTAGGCATGACGTAGGCAATATCAGCTACCAATGTTCTTGATATGCTTTTAGCCTAGTGACCAATCGATACGCTTTAAACAGTGTTCTAGTCTACCGTATTCAACCTTGTTATGTCAATCAAAATTTAAAATTATCTTACTATAGCTAGATAAAAATATCGTTTCTGAGATTTAAATATCATCTTAAATATATACAGCTATACACCGTATTTCAGGTAAATAATGAAGTACGGGTATTGGGAACATTTCCCGACGATTATCTGTACCTCACTTTTTTGCAATCTTCTGTATAAATTAGCTAATTAGTTCTTGTAGCGATCGAAGAACTAATATTATTTATTCAACGAAAACTTGAATTAAGCTTAGTTGAGTAATATAGCAGTTCTTAATGATTTGTCTTATGGGAATATGATTTAATTTTTGACAAGAATTTGTAAAGATTTCTCAGCCCCATCCCTATTCGCTACTTCCAATTTCCGGCGATCGCGCTTCGCACATTACTTAAATAATTTCACAAATCAAATATATTTCTTCTAAGCAGGTAGACATAATTAAATGTAAAATAGAAAAATTTCAAACCCCGATCGCAACTGCCTCTTGCACTTGGGCTAAGCTCAGCGTAAACCTCCTGCCTTATAGTTATTAGTCATTGTCCATTCTTAATTGGTCATTAGTTATTTGCAATGGACAAAGGGCAAAGTGTGAGCGCTAGCTTCTAGTATTGAAAACTTTCTAACAGAGAATAAAGGTAAAATATTATGTATATATAAATACAGTGCTTCTGAAGAAACTTGATGTTAGAATTGAGAGTGTTCTACGTAAATCGTTAGAATAAAATCTCAAACCACAAACATTTTTGTATAAAACAAAACTCCACCAAATTTTATGAGTTGAGGCCAATGTAAGTGGTAGAGAAATATAGAATACAACACATAAATTTTGAAGATTGAACGTTATCGCTTTTTTTCCGTCAGCTGTCGAGTCCACACGTAGCTTATGGCGTATTGGACAAACAGTATTGGGTATTATATTTCGTCATCCCATTACTGGCACTAGTATCATCCCAATTTTACCCGACGGTCGGATCGTACTGATTCGCCGACGCGACAATGGTCTTTGGTCATTGCCTGGAGGTATAGTGGATTGGGGAGAAGATATTCCCAACACAGTCCGCCGGGAATTGATGGAGGAAACTGGATTAGAACTGGTGAAAATTAACCGTTTAGTAGGAGTTTATTCCTCACCAGAGCGCGATCCCAGAATTCATTCAATTTGTGTTGTGGTTGAAGCCGAAGTAAGTGGGACAATGGAAGTTAAAGATGCTTTGGAAGTTATGGAAATCCAAGCTTTTCCTCGAAATTTGCTACCTCCAGGACAAATGTCTCACGACCATACTCAACAGTTGCAAGATTATTTGAATGGCTTGACAACCTTGGCATAATAATATTTTGTTATTAGTTATTTGTCATTGGTCATTAGTCATTAGTCATTTGCAAATAACTAATGACCAATGACCGATGACTATTTATTATGGTGCTAAAGGTTCACTACTAAATTAAAATGGATACACTTTTCCGTAACTCGCGGAGAAAGCTTTCTCAAGGGTTATTATTTTGGCGTGAAGTCGGTGCAGAAATTCCTGTAATTTTTTTACATGGTGCTTGGAATGATAGCAGTGAATGGTTATCTGTGATGGAGTCCCTTGCAGAGAACTTCCATTGCTTTGCACCTGATTTGTTGGGCTTTGGTGAGTCGGAGAATCCTAATATTCATCATTCGATTGATTTACAAGTCGAGTGTTTAGCTGAGTTCTTGCAAGCTGTGAAGCTAGAAAAAGTTTATTTAGTGGGGCATTCTCTTGGGGGTTGGATTGCAGCTAGTTATGCCCTAAAGTATCCAGAGAATGTTGATGGTATGGTACTGTTAGCACCTGAGGGCGTAGAGATAGCAGGGCAAGAAGAGTATTTTCGGAAGATGCGGCGATTATTGAATTATTCACCTTTGGTGGTTAAATTGTTGCGATCGCTAACTCCCTTTACTAAAATCCTGGGTTGGCATGAAAAAATTACACAGGATTTGCAATTACGTCAGGATTTGTTGCGTTACCCCATAGCTTGTCAGTTACTTTTCAAACGCCGACAAGCAGAAATTGAGGCGGAATCACTACAAAAACGCCTTTACACAATTGAAGCCCCAGTTTTGATTTTACAAGGCGGCCAAGATACACCAGATGCTTTAGCCAAAACTCAAGTTTATGCCCAACTAATTCCAAAAGTTGAGTTGAAAATGATTGCCCATGCCGGAAATGACTTACCACAATCTTGTGCTGGGGATATAGCAATGGATATTCGGGAGTTTATTAAAGAAAATTGGGGATTATTTTAACTTACTTTTTATTCGTCTTAACTGCGGTTGCATTTCGTGTTGGCTGTTAACTGTTGACAGTTAACCGTCAGCAGTCAACGAACAAAACCCAACATCTGTTAGCAATCAAAAACATCCAGGAAGGATGCTATCGCTTACTAGGTCTCGCTTAGAGCAATTTTACTATTTCTCGCATTCCCCAAAAAATTAAATTTGGTTCGACAATTAAATGTGTTGCAATATCGGGATATAAAGCTTGCAGATAGTTGATTATTAAAGTGCGATCGCCACCTTTAACTGCAATCTTTCCTTCAGGAAATAAATTCCACCACGCCTGAATAAAATCTTTAATTCCAACTAGAAAAGTGTAAATCACGCCGCTTTGAATTGCCTCTGTTGTATTCAGCGCAAAACGTGATGGTAATGCAAAATCTCGGATTTCTACTAATGGTAATTGTCCTGTTTGTTGACCGAGAGTTGCAAATTGCAAGCCCAATCCCGGCAGAATTGCACCTCCAACCAAACACTGATTAGCATCCGCAGCCGTAAAAGTTAGCGTTGTCCCTGCATCGATCGCTAACATTGGAAAACCCCAAGTTTTTCCCGCACCCCACAAAGCTAAAGCACGATCGACTCCTAATGTGGGATACACTCCTTTGAGAGGAACTTCATTTAAAGTAATAACCCGAACGTTGGGATAACTTTCCCAAATGGCAGTTTGACTGGGAACTACCGAGGCGAGGAGGAGGGGAGGGGGGGATGAGGAGGTGGGGAGATGGGGAGATGGGGGGGATGAATCGCCCGTTTGTTCCTCTGCTTGTTCCCCAGTTGTATTTTGGGTTGGGGAAATTGCCAGTAGTAAATCATCTAATGTTTGAGATTGAGCTAGCTGACAGATGATAGACTCAGGCAAATAGTCAGTATTCCAAGCGCAATCGAGAATTTCGCCCCTAAATAACGCCCAGTGCAACCGAGTATTGCCAATCTCTAAAGCTAGCCAAATATTGTCTGTGTGTCGTGCCAGTTTTTTCAACTCGGCAAATCCTTCTGTACTGGGTTCTCCATCCCTGTGCGGTTCCATCATTTGATTTTTTTTAACATCAATATAAATTTTTTAATAAAAATTTACATATAACACGTGTCACAATAAGACAAGAGGAATAAATACTCAATTTGTCAAGGAGGGGGGTTATGGTAGCGCTCACCGAAAGAACTGAAAAACGGCTCACCATACAGACTGTGGAAATCGCTCAAGATACAACGGCAATTCGGTCATTGGATTGGGATCGCGATCGCTTCGATATTGAGTTCGGTCTGCAAAACGGTACTACATATAACTCGTTTCTGATCCGCGGGGAGCAGACAGCGTTGGTTGATACCTCCCACGAAAAGTTTCGTCAACTATATTTTGATACGCTCACGGGACTAATCAACCCCAAAGAAATTGATTATTTGATTGTCAGCCACACCGAGCCAGATCACAGCGGTTTAGTGAAAGATTTGCTGCAAATGGCTCCGGATATTACTGTTGTCGCCTCTAAAGTAGCAATTCAGTTTTTAGAGGATTTGGTACATCAGCCATTTAAACGGCGGATTGTGAAAAATGGCGATCGCTTAGATTTAGGTAACGGTCATGAATTTGAATTCGTAATTGCACCAAATTTACATTGGCCAGATACAATTTTCAGCTTCGACCACAAAACCCAGATTCTCTTCACCTGCGATGCTTTCGGGATGCACTATTGTTCCGATACCGCCTTCGACGAAGACTTAAAAACTATTGAAGCAGACTTTAAATATTACTACGAATGTTTGATGGGGCCAAACGCTCGGTCAGTACTGTCTGCCCTCAAGCGGATGGGAGAATTAAAAACCATCACCACGATCGCCACTGGTCACGGCCCGTTATTATCTCACAATGTTGACGAACTAGTTGGACGTTACCGCACTTGGAGCCAAACCCAAGCCAAGCCAGAAACAGCCATTGGCATATTTTACGTTTCGGAATACGGTTATGGCGATCGCCTCGCCCAAGCAATCGCCAACGGTATCGCTAAAACCAATGTCGCTGTAGAAATTGTGGACTTGGGGTCTGAAATCGATTTACAAGAACTGCGGGAACTAGTCGGTCGTTGTGCTGGATTAGTTATTGGTTTACCTCCAGCTTCTGGCGCTGCTAACATCCAAGCTGCACTCAGCACAATTTTAGGATCTACCAAAGAAAAGCAAGCCATCGGCGTATTTGAAAGTGGCGGTGGCGATGACGAACCGATAGATCCTTTGCTGAGTAAATTCCGGAATTTGGGTTTGACAACGGTTTTCCCAGCAATTCGGATTAAGGAAACACCCACAGAAAACATCTACAAACTGTGTGAAGAAGCGGGTACAGACTTAGGTCAATGGGTAACGCGCGATCGCAGCATCAAAGCCATGAAATCCCTTGGTGCAGACTTAGATAAAGCACTAGGCAGACTCAGCGGCGGATTATACATCATTACTGCCAAAAAAGGCGATGTTTCCAGCGCCATGTTAGCTTCCTGGGTTGCCCAAGCCAGCTTCAAACCCTTAGGATTTTCCATTGCAGTCGCCAAAGACAGAGCAATTGAATCATTGATGCAAGTAGGCGATCGCTTTGTTCTCAACGTCTTAGAAGAAGGCAATTTCCAACCACTGATGAAGCACTTTTTGAAACGATTCGCCCCTGGTGCCGATCGCTTTCAAGGAGTCAGAACCCAGCCAGCCGAAAATGGTGCCCCCATCCTTACCGACGCCCTCGCCTACATGGAATGCGAAGTCGTCAGCAGAATGGACTGCGGCGACCATTGGGCAGTATACAGCACCGTCTACGCCGGACGAGTTTCTAAGCCAGATGCCCTGACTGCGGTGCATCATCGGAAAGTTGGAAACCACTATTAAAAGTTAGGAGTTAGGAGTTAGGAGTTAAAAGTTAAGAGTTAGGAGTTAGGAGTGAGGAGTTGAAGAAAGTAATTAATTCAAAACTCTGAACTCACGTGGACAGAATATATCTTGTTAAAACCATCCCTACTACTCCTAACTTCAAACTCCTATACAGATGCGATCGATCGTGTTTGAACTCCAAACTCCAAACTCCAAACTCTTAACTCCTAACTCCAAACTCCTCACTCCTAACTCTATTTTTTGTTATGCCAACAAACAAACCCCGTGACGTTCAAGTTTTTCCCATTGCTACAGATACAAAAATATTGCGATCGCGCAGTTGGTCGAGGCTGAGATTTGAAATAGAATATGCCCTAGCTAAGGGGACAACTGCTAATTCTTATTTAATTGAAAGCGATAAAAATGCTCTGATTGACCCTCCTGGGGAAACGTTTACAGAAATTTATTTAGAAGCATTACAGCAGCGGTTTGATGTTACAAAACTAGATTATGTAATTTTGGGACACGTCAACCCTAACCGCGCTGCAACTTTAAAAGCGTTGCTGGAAATTGCCCCCCAAATCACCTTTATTTGCTCGAATCCAGGGGCGATAAATTTACGCGGGGCGCTGGAAAATCCAGATTTGCCAATTCTGGTGATGCGGGGAGAAGAAACTCTCGATTTGGGTAATGGGCATAATTTACAATTTATTCCCACCCCCAACCCCCGCTATGCAGACCACCTTTGCACCTACGATCCGCAAACAGAAATTCTCTACTCAGATAAGTTATTTGGGGCGCATGTTTGCGGAGATCAGGTATTTGATGAAGGCTGGGAAATTTATAACGAAGACCGACGCTATTATTTTGATTGTCTGATGGCTCCCCACGCCCGTCAAGTTGAAACGGCGCTGGAGAAACTTGCAGATTTCCCCGTGCGAATGTACGCTACCGGACATGGAGCTTTGGTGCGCTATGGCTTAATCGAACTTACCAAAGCTTACCGACAATGGAGCCAACAACAAACTGCTGCTGACTTGACAGTAGCGTTGATTTATGCGTCAGCTTATGGAAATACGGCGACTTTAGCCCAGGCGATCGCTCGTGGCATTACCAAAGCTGGCGTCGCGGTAGAATCGATTAACTGCGAATTCACCGACCCAGAAGATATCCGTGCTGCTGTGGAAAAATCTGCTGGCTTTGTCATCGGTTCTCCTACCCTTGGCGGTCATGCGCCGACACCCGTGCAAATAGCTTTAGGAATCGTCCTAGCCGCAGCAACGAATAATAAACTTGCTGGCGTGTTTGGTTCCTTTGGTTGGAGTGGTGAAGCCGTTGATTTAATTGAAGGCAAATTGAAAGACGCTGGTTATCGGTTTGGTTTTGATACTATCCGCGTCAAGTTTAAACCAGACGATCCTACCTTGCAGCTGTGCGAACAAGCCGGTACAGACTTTGCCCAAGCATTGAAGAAAGCGAAAAAAGTGCGAGCGCAAAGTGTTCCGGCCACCAACGTCGAACAAGCAGTTGGGCGAATTGTCGGTTCGCTGTGCGTTCTCACAGCCAAACAAGACGATATCTCCAGCGCCATGTTAGCTTCTTGGGTGTCCCAAGCTAGCTTTAGTCCCCCTGGTTTAACCATCGCTGTCGCCAAAGACCGCGCCGTGGAAAGTTTGACACATTCAGGAAATAAATTTGTCCTGAATATCCTTAAAGAAGGCAATCACTTGGGATTGATGAAACACTTCCTCAAACCCTTTGGCCCCGGACAAGACCGATTTGCCGATGTCGCCGCTGAAGAAGCTGAAAACGGTTCTCCCATCCTGAAGGATGCTTTAGCATATCTCGAATGTTCCGTACAAAACCGCATGGAATCTGGCGACCATTGGCTGGTTTATGCAACCGTCAATAATGGCAAATTGTTAGATAATGATGGCGTCACAGCCGTGCATCATCGCAAATCGGCAACTCATTATTAATTGGGGATGGGGCATAGGGCATAGGGCATTGGGCATTGGGTAAAACAGTTCGGAGTTCCGAGTTTTGAGTTAAGAAGTGAGGTTTCCCACTGCTCCTTATCCCCTTGTCTCCCACTCTTTTACTCCCTCTCCCTAATCGCCAATCCTCTTTCTAAAACTAAAGTTTCGTGTACGGAATGCAGCCTTTCAGATTTGCTCATAAGCAGCCAAAAATCCTCTCTTGAGATACTCGCTTGAGTACAGATGGATCTCAACGTCGAACCTTTAATTTGAGAGTGGTTAGGCATAGTTAGTGGGGTTTTTGCTCCATAACAATATGCTGTCGCTCCCGAATAACAGTAAATCCAAGAAATTCTAATGTCTTAATTACTTTCGCTTTAGGTGCGTCTACTGGAAATTTAACCATTAAATAGGAACCTCAGCTTCCGCCACAAAAGCTTCTAGCACTGGTGAGGCTATCTGTCACCATACAATTTAGTCTTGTAAGGCATTATGAAAGCAGACTATTTAGAAGAATCCCTTCTTTGTGAGTTTGAAGAGCGTTTGCTTCAACCAGATATCCGAAAGTCACCTAAAGATGTCATGGACTTACTTGCTGACGAATTCATTGAATTCGGAAGTTCAGGACGTATTTTTGATAGACAGCAAATTATCAAGAGTTTGGAGAATGAACCCATTGAACCCCTGACTCAAAGATCGATAACAGAATTCAAAACGTTAGTATTAGCAACAGGGATTGTTTTAGTAACTTATCGTGTAGTCAGACATGTATCTGGCGAACAACCTGTTCATTCGCTGCGAAGTTCCATCTGGAAATTGATCGATAATCGATGGAAAATGATCTTTCATCAGGGCACTCTGGTTAGAGAATCATAGGCACCGCATAACAACCCCAATGCACCCAATCGTATAAAGCCGATCTGTGAGTGTTGGAGGTTACTAGCAGTGTGTGATTGCCAAGATTAGCTAGCATTGCTGGTTGGGTGTTTATATCAGGTAAGGAGCAGTTTAATGGATACAGTTGTGCTAAATTTAGAGCCAATTATTCGCCTTACAGATGAGCAGTTTTATCAACTATGCATGGCCAATAAAGATTTAAACTTAGAGCTGGATGCCAAAGGAGAACTGATTATTCTGCCACCAGTAGGCGGAGAAAGTGGAAATCAAGAAGCAGACTTAATTACTGATTTGAATATTTGGAATCGCCAAACAAAATTAGGAATAGTTTTTAGTTCTTCAACTATCTTCAGCTTGCCAAATGGAGCAAAGCGCTCCCCTGATGCAGCATGGGTAGAATTATCACGATGGGAAGCGCTAACTGTTGAGCAACGTCAAAAATTCCCGCCATTGACACCTGACTTTATAATCGAACTGAGATCCCAAAGCGATAGCTTAAAAACTCTGCAAAACAAGATGCAAGAGTATATAGAAAATGGTTTGCGCTTGGGTTGGCTGATTAATCCTCAAGCCAAGCAAGTAGAAATTTACCGACCAGAACACCCTATAGAACTTCTCAAAATGCCAGCACTACTTTCTGGAGAAGAGGTTTTGCCTGGGTTTGAGTTACAAGTTTAATTCTGAGAATTCAGAGGATGTTTTAAAAGTAGTGGCTGAGGTATCCAAATCTTTAGATCCTCCTAAATCCTCCTTAAAAAGGAGGACTTTGAGAAGATTATTCCCGCCTTTTTAAGGGGGGTAGTGGGGGGATCTTGATACAACAGTATGAATTAGAGCGGTTTCCCCGCACAAAGGCGCTCGTTGAGCAGTCCTTACGAGCAGGGAAAATCAGTAAATTGCATCATCCTTTAAGCGTGGCAATACGAAATACATTTATTAAACTTATGGGAGCAACTATAAGTAGTAGTTTTAAGTCACTTCATGCTTACAGAGCTTGAATATTAAGGGATAGGTGAAACTAATGCCTAAATGGCAACATTGCTTCCCTGAGTTTAGCTATTGTCAGTGTTGAGTTTATCTATTGTGGACTCGACACCTAGAGCGATCGCCTAAGTACGTAGTTTTTGTATCTAAGTTTATATTTAGGTTGCAATTTTGTACTGAATTTACCAATTGCACTTTCATCTGCTCAAATATATATAGCTACGAGGAACAAATATGGTATACCTAATAATCCCTGCATACCAAAATCTACGTTAAATAGAGAAGAAATTAAATCTGTAAGCAAGAGGTAGTATAACAGCGCAAAACTACGACAGAGGGTCTGATAGTAGTTAATTTAGCTGCACGTCGTTAATAAAAACGCAATTTGTAGCTTTTCTGTAGTTGACTAGTGGTAGATTTGAGTTATTCTTGGAGCGATCGCTTCGCGTAGGAATCTACCCTGACAGGAGTGTATAAAGACATAAGTTATATTTAACAATTCTGTCCCAGATTTTGAACTTCCAAACTGAATAGTTTGATACGGCGCTCAAAACTCTGATGCTCTACCCTAAACAAGGTAGTCAATTAAAGACTCAATATCATCTATCTTGTAATTGTAATGAATAGTTTACAATACCAGTGGATGGGAAAATCTAAAGAAAATATAAAAGTAACTCAAACGACTGTGGTGTCTGGAGGACAAAGTGTTTCTGAGACTAGCACATCAACATAGACAATTCGTCCAAGACTTGGTAATGAATCTGCAAGCCTTGGCGATTGTACTTGAGCGACGTGGGTATCCTGCGTCCTGTTATACCTGTGGCGACCAGATGAATAGTGCATCATTTATGGTTAGCTTGGGTGATAACCACCTGATTCGGTTTTTAGTATCCGACTACGGGATTACTTGGACGGAAATGCGGGATGACCGCGAATTAATGAAGTTAGAAGGTGCAGAGGCAATTAACCAACTACAAGAGTTGGCTAATCTTGTCAAACAATCTATGCAAATCGATACAGACTCCAAAACTTTAGCCAAGAAGTGTTAAGGTTCCAAAAGTCGATGGTGAATGACAAATCGATCCTCGGTAACTGGTGATTGGTAATAGCGGCTTGCAAGTGCGATCGCTCATTACTCATTCTCCGTTACCCTTCAGTGGTTGGCTGGTGGTGTGCCTGCCGCATCTTTTTTTGTATCTACCAATTCACAAGGAAAATTGAGCTATCAGGTGCTAAAACGCACCACAGTCAGAGGTGGCGTATATGGCTGCCCAATCCTGCAACGCGATCGCTCCTCTTATGGGAAAATCTCATCAAAATGCGATGGTAAAAGGATTTAGTAATGGGATACCCCAGCTATCAAAATCGCGGATGTTGCGCGTTACTAGAGTTAGCTGTTGAATTTGGGCAGTAGCAGCACTTTGGCGTAGTTCTGTAAAAGCATCTGCTAGAGATAGTTTTGCCCTGTTTTGTTGCCAAAACAACAATTCTTCAAAGACTTTAGCCTCTATAACAACTGCCACCAAGCGATCGCGATTATAAATCCGCTGGGGTTCTTGAAGTGCAGCGTTAATCAATTCCGAGAACTTCTGTTTGGCTTGTGCAATTCTCCAATTGATCGCACCACCTCTTATGAAGTTTAATTATGTCTATTATAAACATCAATTATGTCTATAATTTCGGCAACATCAAGCATACAACAGAGTTTAAAATTTAAAATTCTGGAAACAGCTTTGTAGCAAAGGCTTTTAATCTAAAATCTAAAATTAAAGTCCGTTGCCAATCAGAATAAATGGCGCCCAGTAATAGGGATGACTAAAGTTACTAACTCGCCTTGCTGGGGCATTGCCATTTTTTACCGAGTATCCACTAATTAATGAGATTTGAGCTTGTCGTAAGGCTTCGGTTTTAGTCAGTTTCTTAGAAGAGAGAATATTATAAAAAGCGCTCATCAGTGCTTGTGTACCACCATCATCGACAGACCATAACGAGGCGATGGCGGCTCTAGCGCCGGTTTGCTGCATTTGATAGCCAAAGCCCAAAATTTCGTCACCGTTACCTAACTTGCCTCCCAAGCCGGTTTCGCAGGCACTCAACACTACCAAATCTACATTCGGGAGCGACCAAGTAGAGACATTTCTAAAGTTAACGCGATCGCCATTTCCGAATAAAATAAACGAATCTTCTGGTTTACCCACCACAAAGGCTGCATGAGTCGCTAAATGGACAATTGTATAATCATCCATTTGTGGTACGGCAACTGTGGGGGTAAAATCATCATCTAAAAGCTTCTTAGTTTCAGGAACCGCCGCAGCTAAACTTTCCACTTCCCGCGTTGCAAAGGGCAAACCAGCGAAAGCAACCTGCCGATTACCAACTTTGATTTCATAATTACCTTTAGTAAAAGCACCTGCTAAAGCCCGCAAATTTGATTGTTTTGGTGCGTTTAAGTTAGTCAGGCTAGCAGATGTAATGTGATTGACACTAAAGCGCTGCACTAGCCATTGTTTGCCATCATATAAAGCAGTTAAAGGAATGTAACGCAACTGGTCATCTGGAGCGTAAATCAGAGTTTGTGTACCTGAGAGTTGCAAGTCTTTTTCTATTGGTTTAATTAGCCAGTTATACAATTGGCTTGCAGGCGCTTTGACATTTTCACTAGGATTGATTAAAGCTTCCCGGAAGTTCTCAATTGTCTGATGGAGATTTTCGCTTTTCACTGCAACAGTGCGATGAATTGGTGGAGAATCAGGAGTTACTAAGACCAATTCCAAGCTATCTTTTAAAATTAGTGGATAGATTAGTACAGATTTTTGCGGCAATCGCGCTAAATTATCCCGAATTTGATTGAGACTTTCCAAATCCAGATTTTGCCGCCTAGCTGTACGACTAATTTGTTCTATCTGTGCTTTTACTTGAGGACTATCGAGAAACTTGTTAAATTCATCCAACAGTTGCTGCTGGTTTAATACTAACTGTTCGATGCGTTGTTTTTGTTGTGACGATCGCTCTTGGGGAGGAATTTTTCGGAGTTTTGTTAGTTCTTTACCCAGTACAACAGCATTATCTAGGGTTTTATCTAACTTTTGTTTAATTGGTTTTTCTTCTGCTACTATATCAATGCCTTTAGCAGTACGTTGATTACCTGGCACATTTTGGAGATACTCTTCTAGTTCTTCAACTTTGAGTAAATCCATTGTTCTTTGAGCTTCGGGAATCCGTTTTTGCTTGAGTAATCGCTCGCTTAAAATCCGATATGTCTGACTAACAGTAATGCTGTAAGCATTGGGTTGTGGTGCAGCTAGTGTTAATGGATTCAAACGAGCTTTTTCTCGGTTGATGACGCAACCTTTGTAGAAAAGAATTGCTAACTCTGGTTTGTTTTGGATATCAAACAAGTAACCTACATTACTATAGGTTTTGCCAAGTTGAACTAGATCTCCGAGTTCTTTATTAATCGCGATGGCTTGCTGATAAGATTGAAGTGCTTTGGGATACTTTATTTGGCTTTGATATACTCTACCGATGTTATTAAATGTTACAGCTTCCCAAGAGCGATCGCCGTATTCTCTACTGATGGCTAATGCTTTTTCTAATGTTTGCAATGCTTGTTGCGATTGACCTTGCTGAGATTGTTTGATAGCTTCTTCGTTGAGCCTTTCAATTTCTGAGACTTGATTCTTCTGGGGTAAAGCTTGAGCTTTTTCTCCCAAATGCAATCGCAACTTTGTATTTGTACTTACTTGGTTATTTTCTGGGTATGCCATCCCAAAACCTAGTACACTAAGTAGAGTCAAAGTCACAACTCTAACATATCGGAGATTAGGCCGCATAAGAAAACACTCCCTATACTCAGAAGTGTAAATCTTAAATCAACAAGTCATGGAAAGCAATTAATTTTTAAACTATTCTATATTTCGATAATTTATAGCTTTTCAAAATAGATGCCCAGAAACTTGAAAATGTCAGAAGAAAAACTCAACCAACCAAAACTACCACCAACCACTGCCCTTGACATTCCATCAACTCAGGCATTTGAGAACTGGTTTGAATATCCTGTAAGAGTGCAACCACACCACACTGACTATGCAGGTATTGTCTGGCACGGTTCCTATCTGACTTGGATGGAAGAAGCACGGGTTGAATGCTTGCGGTCTATTGGAATTGAATTTGCTGATTTAGTAGCTTTAGGTTGCGATTTACCAGTTGTAGAATTGTCGGTGCGCTATCATCGTTCAATTCCATTAGGTATGCCAGCGATAGTTAAAACCCGCATGGCTGAAGTGACCGGCGTCCGCATCAATTGGGATTATGCTATTGTCTCAACTGACGGACAAGAATTATATGTCACTGCCAAGGTAACCTTAGTAGCTTTAGATCGCGAAAGAGGCAAGATTATGCGTCAGCTACCGCCAAGTGTTAAGGATGCATTGGCTAAGTTTTCAGGATTGAATAATACTTGAGCGAGAAATAAATTCTGAATGCACAATTCAGAATTTATTTTTTACTTGCTGCTTTGGCTCTGCGAGATAGTTTGAGCGAACTGGTTTATATGATGCCAAATGTCTTGTGGAGTAATGCCAAAACCGATGTTTAATAAAACTACGATTGCCGCAAGAGTTAATGCACTACTTACAGTTGCTTTCAGCAACTTCCACAATATTATAAAGACAATCCAAGCTACAATCAACGTAGCAATCATAATAGATAAATTCCTTAATAATACCCTTTATTTGAAAACGTGTTGAATCAGAAAAGGTAAACTTTTATTCCAGTAACAATTACTAATGTTAAAGCTGTTAGGTCTAATTGTGAGTAGATACTAAAGCTAAGATTTGTGTAACTGTACCAATGTCATATTACATGAAAATACGACAAAAATTCAGATAAGAGGCTACTTATTTGGCAATTTGGCAGAATTATTAAAATAAATTTTTCTTGCTTTTAGTGTATTAATAATAACAAGTGTATTAGCCCAGCTTAACGAAGCGATCGTATTTATTAGGCTTGATGGAAAAGTGCGATCGCCTGGGTAATTTTGTCTGTTCTCCAGCCACTCATACAGAGTTATCATATCTAAATAATACTGACAGACTTTGATTTTTGGCTCTTGAGCAGAGAAAATAAATCAGGAGTTGGCTGTAAGAGGCAATGCCGAAAAAAGTAAGAGAGTTGAAAGCGATAGTGTCAAAAGTCGGCTATATCCTTCAACCAGGAAGAGGTAAAGGAAGTCATACATATTGGAAGCATCCGTTATTACCTGAAGAACCTCTAACCATACCGGGTAAAGACGGTGATGACGCTCCGTTATATTTAGAAAAAAATATCCAACGGGTGCTGAAAAAACTGCAAGAAATGGAAAACACGCAAACCGAAGAAAAACAGGAGCCAGAAGAATGAACTATCACTACAGTATGGTAATTCAATGGTCAGAGGAAGATAGACTTTTTTTAGTACACTTACCTGAATTCCCCTGGCAACAATTTCATACGCATGGTAGGACTTATGAAGAAGCAGCCAAAAATGGTCAGCAAGTAATTGAGACTTTTATTGAAATGTTGAAAGAAGAAAACAAACCACTACCAGAACCAAGGATGCTTCCTACAAAACCGTTGCTAGTTGCTTAAGTTAAGTAGGTGTTAATACTAGAAATAATTATCGATCGTGAGTGCGATGTTTGACGACAAGCGACTGTGCGTCTACGCATTGATTGGGGTTTGTGGTATGTTAGCCTTCAGCATTAGACTGAAGGCTAAACAAGAATTGGTCAAAAGCCAGAAAATGAGCCTTTTGGGTATTTGAGTAAAGGCTTTTATCGCAGAGAAATTATCCGCGAGTGAGTTTCTAACTTTTCAGTCGCAATTAAAACTTCTTGTCTTGCCCATTTATCTGCTGCCAAAATGTCATCTAAAGAGGGATTTGCACGGTTATCATTTTGATGGCGATCGCACACCCATTCGATACAACAAGGAATATCTAAAAAGCGAATTTTTTCTTCTAAAAATAAAGCTACAGCTTGTTCATTGGCAGCATTCAATACAGCAGGCATGGAACCGCCAGCTTTACCCACAGCATAAGCCAACTGCATACAAGGATACTTTTGATGGTCTGGTTCGCGGAAAGTTAAATTTCCAGCTTTCACTAAATCTAGGCGTTCCCAATCAGTGTAAATGCGATCCGGCCAAGATAAAGCATACAGCAAGGGTAAGCGCATATCCGGCCAGCCAAGTTGGGCTAAAACTGAGGTATCTTGCAATTCAATGAGTGAGTGAATAATACTTTGGGGATGAATGACAATTTCGATATCGTCATAATCCAAGCCAAACAGGAAGTGAGCCTCAATTACTTCCAGCCCTTTATTCATCAAAGTAGCAGAGTCTACCGTGATTTTCCGCCCCATCGACCAATTCGGATGTTTCAAAGCATCAGCAACAGTTACTTCTGCTAACTTTTCTACATCCCAATCCCGAAAAGCCCCACCCGATGCTGTCAGTAAAATCCGTCGCAAACCGTTTTTCGGCACACCTTGTAGGCACTGAAATATCGCTGAATGTTCGGAATCAGCAGGTAATAATTTTACTCCATGCTTTTGGATTAGGGGTAGAACTACGGGGCCGCCAGCAATCAGAGTTTCCTTGTTTGCCAAGGCAATATCTTTACCGGCTTCTATAGCTGCGATGGTTGGTAGCAAACCAGCACAACCCACGATTCCCGTGACAACCGTTTGGGCTTCACCGTAGCGGGCGACTTCTATCACTCCAGCTTCGCCAGCCAGTAGAATCGGTTGCGGGTCGAGGTCTTTAACGGCTTCTTTGAGTGCTGGTAATCCATCTTCTAAGCAAATTGCTGCTATTTGCGGCCGAAATTGCCGAATTTGAGCAGCCAACATTTCCACATTGCGTCCAGCTGCCAATCCCACAATCCGAAATTGATCTGGGTACTGACTCACAATATCTAAAGTCTGAGTCCCGATAGAACCAGTAGAACCAACAAGAGTAATCGCTTTCACAATTATTTAAGGATTTACAGATAACTCTCAATATAAATTGCTGAGGACTCTTTGATAATAGCGATCGCCATAATCGATACAGTGGTAGGGGAGCAGGGGGCAGGGGGAGCAGGGGAAAAGGTTAAAGGGAAAAGGGAAAAGGAATAAATTTAATCTTTCCCCTTACCCCTTACCCCTTTCCTCTTGTCCTTTTGACCAATGACTAGGGACAAATGACTAAATTTGTATTGATAAATACGATATCTTTAAATATGATTGCTGAGAAATTGACCAAAATAAGCAAAAAATAAAATATTTTCTAGTAATTGGCAATTTGTGGGATTTGTGGATGTCTGTGGTGGAGGATTAAATATGCGAAATCTTACTAATAACTTTAAGCTACCTGTGCTGTATTCGTAGATAAGAGGATGGATAAAGTAGTATTTTAAAATACTCAGGTCTATGGTCAAAGTTCAGATAGCTATAAAAAAAATTTTATGGAAAACTGATTTCCTATATCCCGCAGCAATATGGCTTGCCAGTCGAATATTCATTTGGATAGCTATGTTGCTGGTTGCACCAAGGCTACCGTTACCAGCAGATGCATATGTGCCGCGTTATGGCTGGGAGGTTTTTGATGCATGGGATAGTATGCATTACCGAGCGATCGCAACTTCTGGTTATGAATTTGTCGATGACGGTAACCAACATAATCTAGCCTTTTTTCCCCTGTTTCCCTTAAGTATCTGGTTTTTGATGAGGCTGGGTTTGCCGTTTGAATTAGCGGGCATTTCGATCAACAACCTGACATTTTTCGCAGCCCTTTACTGTTTATATTTTTGGATTAAAGAGCATTATGGCAACAGTGCCGCCCAGTGGGTGAGTGCTGTGTTTTGTTGCTATCCGTCGTCTATGTTTACGGCGGTGATTTATACAGAGGGACTGTATTTGTTTTTGAGTACGGCGGCTTTGCGGGCTTTCGATCGCAAAGAATATCGCTGGACTGCATTTTGGGGCGCAATGGCTACAGCAACACGTCCCACAGGTATGGCACTAATTCCAGCATTAGCGATCGCAGCATGGAAAGAACGCAGACCACCCATTGCTTATATTGCCGCCTTTGCCACCGCTATTGGCGTACTTCTATTCAGTTTGTATTGTGCGATTTATTTTGGTAGCCCTTTAGCTTTTATCCAAGCGCAACGGGGATGGCGGCCTTCCCTGGGATTTGATTGGCAAGGTTGGTTAAACATGCTGATGCAAATTGTAGTTGGCAGCAAGAATTGGGAATTTGGTTGGGTAAAAAACCCATCTGGCGGCATTCAAGACCCTTGGTATCCCTTATTGGTTGCTGTAATTGTTGGCGCTGGCTATCTTTTACGGCGCTTTCAGAAACATTCGATTTCTGGGAAATTAGTTTATGGCTTTTATGCTTTAGTTGTGTTTTTGTTCGTCTTGGCAAGCGAGCAATGGATGAATAACTTGCTCAACCTGTTCATGGTCTTAGGTGGCGGCTTTGTGTTGTGGCACTTACATCGACAACTCACCCCAGTTACAGTAATCTATGGCTTTTGCGGTATTGGTTTACTGCTAGCCTCTGGAGGTACCATTTCCTTAAGCCGTTTAGCATACGGAATTGTACCTTTGAGTGTCGCCATTGGTGTGCTGCTATCTCGCCATCCTCGTCAGGGATACTTTATACTAGGCTTATTTGTGACATTATTAGCCAAAATAGCTGTGGGCTTTGCCCAAGAACATTGGGTTGGGTAAAAGCGATTGGGGGCTAGGGACTGAAAATTGGTTAAGAGCGGAAAAATTTTGTCATTAATTGAATTTAATTTTCCTAATGAATATATCCAATCAGACGAAGATGGCGCTTGCGGCATTACTTTTAGGTGTGGGCGCCCTATCTTTTGGCTCTATTTTTGTGAGATTGAGCGAAGCTGAAATCAGCCCCAATGCCACTGTATTTAATCGCTTGTGGCTTGCTAGTCTTATTTTCGGCTTGTGGAATGGATACAAGGCGATATCTGGGCAATTTTCCCCAGATAAAACTGTAGAACAGCAATCCTACACCAGTCAGGATTTCTCGCTATTGCTAGGCGCTGGTACTTGTTGGGCTGCGACTTTAGTCTTATTGGCTTGGTCGCTGACTCAAACTAGTGTCGCGATCTCTAGTGTTTTACATAATCTTGCCCCCATATTTACTAGTTTGGGGGCGTGGTTGTTATTTCGTCATGGTTTTAAAAGTGAATTTTTGTTGGGGATGGCGATCGCCCTTGGGGGAACGATTACCATTGAATTTGAGGAACTACAAATCGCCACAGATGAAGTTAGGGGAAGCTTTGCAGCCATCGTTTCAGCGATTTTCTTGGGTGCATACCTGTTAATTGTAGAAAGATTACGAACTAAATTTTCTCCGGAGATAATTCAGTTGTGGATCTGCGCGATCGCTGCGGTAGTCATCTTACCCATACTTTTGTTCGCTCAAGATCGAATTTTTCCCTGTTCAGTCAATGGGTGGCTTTGGGTTATTTGTCAAGCCGCCATCTGCCAAGTTCTAGGCCACGGGCTTTTGACCTATAGCCTTGCTAAGTTTTCTTCTGTGGTTGTCTCATTGGTGCATCTGTTAGAGCCAGTATTTAGTGCGATTTTTGCTTTCTTCATATTTTCGGAAGAATTAAGTTTTTTTAATTTGATGGGTTTCGCTGTGGTTTTAATCGGTCTATACTTAGCCATATCTAGCCAAGTTGCAGCTAAACCACGTTTCCAGGAATCAGTCAATACTATTTTTGTTAAAGCTTTGCTAAAAATATGACGATAAAACAGGCATTCCTACAACCAAAGTTGTCCTTTACACCAGCTTTAGTAGGAACTTTGTCATTATTTTTTGCCCTTATTCCCATATCTTTGGCGCCATCTCTAACCAAATTATGTCAACTAGAAATTGGCGCAAATGCTGTAGTATTTCATCGCAGTTGGATTGCTACAATCGTCTTTGCTGTGTGGAATGGACTTGAGGCTTTCCGCTACCAACAGTCCGACGATCGAGCGATCGAACACAAGCCTTTAACCAGACAAGAAATTTGCCTATTGTTAGCAATGGGAACTGCTGCTGCAACCTACCTGTTGTTGTGGGCTTGGTCGCTGAGTCAAACTAACGTTGCCAATGTGGCTTTGCTGTCTAATTTGAATTCCTTGTTCGTTGCTTTGGCTGGGTATCTGTTATTCGGTCGCCGCTTCGATTATAGATTCGTTGTTGGTTTGGCGATCGCCTTGCTGGGAGCGATCGCATTTGAAATCAATAAAGTGCAATTTGCCACTGACCAAATAATTGGTGATGCCTTAGCATTTTTGACTGCGATTTTCATGGCAACGTGCATGTTGCTCATAGAACGACTCCACTCTCGATTTAGCACCCAAACTATAATGCTATGGCGCTGTGGAATCACAACAATGTTTCTATTACCAGTCCTTCCCTTCCTCGAAGATAGATTACTGCCCTACTCCTCGATGGGTTGGTTTTTCATTATTTTTCAGGCCCTTTTCTGCCAAGTATTAGGTCAGGGACTTTTAGCTTATAGTCTTAGCAGAATCTCTTCAGGAGTCGTCGCCGTTACCCTTCTAGCCGAACCAGTATTAGCTTCGATTTTTGCTTGGTTGATTTTTTCAGAAGAAGTGGGTTTATTTGACTGGATAACTTTTGCTGTAGTTTTAGTAGGTATTTATCTAGTCCAATCTAGTAAATCTGTTGTGAAAGCAACTGATGAAAAATCCTAGCCGGACGACAAAATTAAGTAAGATCGTTAATTGTTACTAAACCACCCTCGATAAACTCTATAACAATTTCATGCCCATCGAGTAAAGCAGTTCCTAGTAAAGGTCGCTTTCCTGTCGCAAGTACATTAACTACCTTTTCTTCTGCATTCCAAATAATAGTAGCTTGATGTACTGGTAAAATTACATTGCTATTGTCAGCTAAATTTGCATAAATATCATACACAAAAGGAAAACCTAACACAGCCACTGCTGGTGGGGTAGGGCAAGGAAATCTGTAAAACCTGTATCAATAACAAATTCAATAGTGAAATCTGGTTGATTTTGTAACCTAAATATTATGTTTGCGGTTGCCCGTCCGTTTTTGACAATACCAGAAATCACCGTTAGTCGCGCTCCATTTCACCACTGAAGGAAGCAGCGACTTTGTAACCAATGCGAATGCCAAAAAGTCTAGCAAATGGGTGTTTGTTACGTAAATATCGCGCTGATTCTATACCTGTTTTATCAACTGCGTATTCACCTGTTTCTATATCAATAATTACCATATTACCGATATTTTCTTGTATTTCTACTTCTTGACGAATACTCTTTTCGTATATTTCTCTGCCACGTTGTGCAACTTCTTCTCGACTCAAAAGTATGCCTTGCACATCTTTATCTCCTTGTCGCTATTATGTATCGATCTTACTACTAAACTCTTGGCGATCGCTCAAAATGCCGACTTCAATCATCCGGTGATATTCTTCAACTGTCCACTTCGCAATAATCAAACTCATAACGATTGATTTTTCCCAAGAATTATTGATATTTTCCCATTTTAATTAGACCAGCAACACTATGCTAAAAAGTTTGATTTTACTGAGGAAGATTTTATATCTAACCTTTGGATTCGCTTTTTAAAAGCACGTTGAAATGAAGAACTGAAACTTACTTTTATCATCAGTCTTCTATCAGTTGTTTGAGTTCATCAATATTTGAGGAAAACTTTAGTTCCCTATTTTGCTGTTCTACTTACGCTGTACGAAAATTTTGATAAATCTCCTGACGCCTTTCTCCACGTAGATATTGCTGCAATAAAAGTTGAATTTCTAACTTCTCTTCGCTGGAAAGGCTTTTAATTGCTTCAACTACTTTGCTGAAGGTCATAACTTGGAATACCTTTTAGTACTTATGCAATCAATCTAACATAGTAATAATTCTTAACTATTAATAATTTGTTCAACTGCAACAGAAACATCTGGAAATGCAAGGGGTTGAATTATTCCCTCAGTTAATGTCAGTTTTGTTGCGTAATCTCCGTCTAAAATTTCTCGAAACGCTACTAAATTTAGCTTTTTGAGATTGACAACCCAATATTCTAAAATACCTGCTTGGGCATAGATTTTAGTTTTGATTTCTAAATCTTTTTCTAAACTGGAATTAGCATATTCAATCAACCAGAAAATATTTTCTGGATAGGGATGATGTTCTCGATACTCGCGTCCTAAAGGCTGAACAACAGCAATATCTGGTTCTGGTTCTGAATCGTTAGGCAAGGTAATTGGTTTAGCTTGACGAACTTTAGCGCGATCGCCCAATAATTTTGCTAAATATTCACCAGCTTCACTACTGGAATAAGCGTGTGGTTGTCCTTCTGGGGACATTTCGACAATTTCTCCTTTGAGTAGTTCAACTTGGCGATCGCTCAAAATCCCAGCCTCAATCATGCGGTGATATTCTGCGATCGTCCACTTGGCAATAATTAAACTCATAACGATTAATTCCTCCTAATAATTCTTTATATTTTCCTATTTTAAAAGCAGTTCGCATCCGACTCAGAAGACGCGCCAAAAAGCATGTGATAGAACTGATACACAGGCTAAAACCATAGTTGAATATGTAATTATGTTAAGAGTAATTTTGTTGACATTGGCGCACATAGGCATGGCTAATTTTGTTATTCCTTTGACTATCTATACTCCCATTCAAATAATTGCTAGCACTGCTAATTATCAAATTTCTCAGAATCAATCAACACAAATAACTATTGAACGTCTAGGAATAGGTGGTGTAAAACTTTCTATGACAGAGGCACAAGTCAGAAAAGTTTTAGGTAAACCTGTAAAAGTAAAAAATGACTTCATGCCTGCTATTGGTAAAGTTCATACTCTTCAATATTCAAGTATTACAGTTGATTTAGCTGAAGATGCTCAACCAGGTAAATTTACTGTTTATCAAATCAAAACAACTAGTTCTAAATATTCCACCATAGATAAAGTAAAAGTCAGCGATCCACAATCGAAAGTTATTAAAACTTATGGAAAAACTCAAATAACCCAAGAGGGAAAACTCACCTATTTAAATTACATAGTTGAAGAACCAAGCCCTGGAGGTTTAAATTTTACCTTTGAAAAAGGAAAAGTAACAGAAATTTTTTGCTTTTATCTCATGAATTAAAAACTTGTTAACAAAAAACACCAATGCAGATACAACCACCCCGCTTTTTCTGGAAAAATCTAAAAATTCAAGGCAAACCCCCCCAGCCAAGATATGGGCATTCAGCTATTTTGTATCAAAACTCCATGATTGTTTTTGCTGGAGAAAACAATGATACATTTGAAACTCTAAACGATATACATTTGCTAGATTTGGAATCTTGGACTTGGATACAACCTCAAGTTTCCGGTGAAATTCCTACTAAAAGGAGTTTTCATAGTGCTGTTTTAGCTGAAGATAAAATGCTAGTTTGGGGAGGATACCAACAGGCAAAAGATGGCGGATATATTTTTAGTGATGTTGATGTTCATATCCTCAATCTCAAAACTTGGCACTGGTCGCGAATTACACCTAATGGAACACCACCATCACCTCGTTCTCATCATAGTGCAGCGTTGTTTAAAAATAAATTATTAATTGATGGTGGTTCTTATGATATCTACACAGCACTAGCTGATTTGCATCTGCTCGATATCACAAATATGTGCTGGATAAATATCCAAGTTAAAAACTGTTATTACTCTGCTTTAGCTGGGTTAATAATTAGAGGCAATACATTAGTCAAATTTTTGGGTGATGCTGCTTACGGAGGATTTTGCCCAAATATTTTAACTTTAGAATTGGTAGATTTTGATTCCCAAAATCTACCACAGCTTGAGTGGCAAAAAGCAGAATTTAAAAGCATAGAAAACTATAGTTATCAAATACCCTTGCCTGATAATGATGAAGAAGATTATAAAGACTATGATGATATGGATGAAAAAGATGGAATTCCATATCGAACAATTCATGGCTATGGAAAATTTGGAAATAACCTAGCGTTGTTTGCTGGTATGGCTCCGGGTAATGGTGTTAGCCATGTGACGATTGGAGATTTAGTTTTATTGAATATGCCTGGTATTGAAGAAGCTAGTTGTGGAACTTATGCAGGGATTATTCCAGAAGTAGAAGGAAAATTTCCTCCTCCGAGATTTGGTCATTCAACTATAAAGTTCAATTCGCAAATGATTATCTATGGTGGCTTATGGATTGACACTGAAGCTGGCAATCATAGCTACGATAATCAAGTGTATATTCTGGAAACTGATGAATTTATCGCTAAATATTAGCGCAATAAAGCTGATAATGGGTAGGGGCGATCGCACCACCACCAAAGCCGATGCCTAATATTTGGATTTTGTTTTCTAGGGAGCGATCGCTAATTCAATATTCTCGGCTCTGTTTCCTAATATTGTGTTACTGTAAGCATTCCCCAGATTATTTTGCGTCATTGCCCAATCTACAGGAAAGGCGCTCTTGGTTGTAACTTCGAGTGCTTGATTATAAGCAGCGATCGCTTTACTCAACGTCAAGTTTGTGTATTTGACAACTTCGAGAATATTTCAACTGACTGGGTTGGGTTAAAATCTATTGTTCGAGTTGAACGAGTTGGGACTCGTGCTGGCAAACCCGATGGCCAAACCGCCTACTACATTAGTTCGCTCGCTCTTCCCGCATCGGATTTTGCCTGTGGTATTCGCGGTCACTGGGGTATTGAAAATCGTCTTCATTGGATTAAGGATGTTGTTATTGATGAAAATTCTTCCCAAACGATCGATCGCTATCCTGCTGCTAACTTCTCGATTATTCGTAGTTTTGTCATTAACCTCCTGCGTCACAATGCTTTTGATTCCCTAACCAGAGCAATACGACATTGCGCCCATGATATTAAATTACTTTTTTCCTTTTTAGAATGAAACAGTCCTGCTTTAGAAAGAGGGGTTAGGGGGGATCGGGGTTTGAGACTTCAGTGCGTAAGTCCCAATTATTTTAAGACTGGCGTTTGTATCGTCCAATTAATTCTGCTGTTGCCAAAACATGACTTTCCATTGCTACTAAAATTTGGTTCTTTGTAGCCCCTGCTGGCAAACCCAAACTTTTATCTAAAGCGTAAAGTTTAAAAAAGTAGTGATGGATACCACTTGGCGGACAAGGGCCACCGTAACCAAAGTTGCCAAAATCATTTTTGCCCTGTATTCCACCATTGGGTAGAGTTTTTACAGTTGGAGTATGCTCTGGTAGTTGGCGAATTGTATTTGGAATATCATAAACAACCCAATGAACAAATGTTCGTCCAGGTGCATCAGGATCGTCAACAACCAATGCTATGCTTTGCGTTCCTATTGGAATTTCTTCCCAGAGAAGGGGCGGGGAAATATCTTGCCCATCGCAGGTATATTTAACAGGAATTAATTCATTAGGGTTAAAAACACCACTTTCCAATTTCATAGTTTTTACTTCCTTTCTTGATTGATTACTATTGCTGGAGTTGATGAGTGTGTTAACGTTATCGTCATAGCTACAACTAAATAATAATCCTATTAACAAAAATATAACAATAGTTTTAAATATAGAACATTGGATTTGTTTCATTATCAAATACACTCTTTTTAGGAGTTTTTTATTAAAAATGTCAAAAATTTATCGATAAAAAATGGACGCTATCTAACTGTATATTAGATATAAATTTTAATATTAACTAATAACTTTAGTTGTACGCCAAAAGTTGAATAAAAGTTTTATTTTTTTCTTTCCCAAGGTTCATGAAGATAGCTGATTTCAGTAGCTAAATTGAGAAGGCCAATAATTGATGTAATGAAAAACGGGTTTAAGGCTTTGATTGGCTGAAAAAACAAAAGCTTTAATTAGTTACAAGGAGTATTATCATGTCAGATACAAGCAAACGCGGTTTTGCGTCGATGGATGAAGATAAGCAACGCGAAATAGCGAGCAAAGGCGGACAAGCTGCTCATGAGAAGGGTACTGCCCATGAATTTACATCTGAAGAAGCTCGTGAAGCTGGACACAAAGGTGGTGAAGCTGTAAGCCAGGATAGAGAACACATGGCTGAAATCGGCCGTGAAGGTGGCAAGAGTTCCCACAAAGGCAGCCGTAATCAAGATAAAGAGGATACCGATACTGAAGAAAAGGGAACCCAAGGAGGTACATCAGAACAACATGCTAAGGCAGGGCGGCAAAGCCACAAGAATAAGAAATAGATTCATCGTCAATTAGTCTGTTGGTTTTTATTTATTAATATCCCACTTTTAAGAAACGTTTCTGTTTTTTAAAAGTGGGATATTGCGTCTAGTTATACCAATTTTAAAAAGAATGAGACAAATAAACTTTGGTAGGGGCGCACAGCTAACTGTGCACCCTTACTTTGGTGGAATATGCAAATGCAAATTGCTATAAATTTTATTACCACTTCAAAAATGAAGCTTCAATTCCTTGTTCGCGTCGAATTTTGCCATCTTTTTCAAACCAAGCAATTAGTTGTTCGGATGTCAAATCTTCAATAGCAACACCGTATTCTTGAGCTATATATTTTAAAAGTTTCAGCGATGAAAGTGTCAATCTTGTTAAAAATTTTTCTGGAGAAGACAACAAAGCCGCATCTACTTGTGCTGACTCTTCCAATGTTAAAAACTGCGTTGACGGTTGCTGTGGTGCTACATCCATAAAATGCTATTTCAAATTTATTTTATTGGGCATGGGGCATGGGGCATCGGGCATTGGAGATTAGTTTTCACTAATGACTAATGACCAATGACTAATGACTAATTACAAGCTTGTACTAAATAACCACAACGGTGTTCGCCGTTGATAATCCAGTGGGTGCGTTCTACAGTACAGTCTGGTAAGACAGCGGCAAACATTTGTAATTCATGGCCGCAAATGGTGGGAAAAGATTCAGCAACGTTGGAAATGGCGCAGTTATGCTCTAAAAAAATGAAACTTTCGCCTCTAGAAGAGTCAGGCACATCAACGGAGTGATACTCGGCCATGAAGCCTTCAGCTTTTCTCAACTCTACTAGGCTGGCTACACGTTCTCGCAGCGAACCGTTACCCACGCGATCGCGGTATTCTTGTGCTTTACGCTCCCACTGCTTTTGTAAAATCGATTTAAATTGGTCGTATCCTACGGTTTCAGCTAAGGTATCGAGCAGCGAAACCGCAAAATTGCCGCTAGCATCACCAAATTTATCGCTCATTGTTCGATGCAAGCGATCGCGTCCTTGACGACTCAGTTGATAAACGTGCTGCGGACGCCCCATTCCAGCTTGTTCTGATATCGAAAACAAAACTAACTCCTCCGTCTCCAAATCTTTGAGATGACGGCGAATCGCTTGCTTGCTAACCTCTAAAACTTCAGCTAGCTCAATAGCCGTTGCTTTTTCGTGCTTGTGGAGGTACTCTAGGATTTCTTGCTTGGTTGAGGACTGGTTGATAGTCGCCATCTTCTGGTGTGAGACGCTGCGGGAACGTCGCAAAAATTTTTGGGAAAATTTGACTTTGACAACATTGTTGTTGTTAATCTAGCGTAAAATGGAGATAGATAAAACAACAACTATGTTGTTTTAGTCTCCATCACTATTCTAGCAGCCGTGTAACCACTCCGTAACGGAAGATGGGAGTCGGCGAAAAATCCTGTCTCCCATCCTTAAAGAGATTGAACTGAACGCGAGAGATTATTACCGATGAGTGCCACTGTCAAAACCTTAGTCAACCAACCTTACAAATACGGCTTTGTCACCGACATTGAGACGGATACTATCCCTCGTGGACTAAACGAGGACGTTATCCGCTTGATTTCGGCGAAGAAAAACGAGCCAGAGTTCATGTTGGATTTTCGCCTCAAGGCTTATCGCCAGTGGCAAAAAATGACAGAACCAACTTGGCCGAACGTCAAGTATCCGCCAATTAATTATCAAGATATTATTTATTACTCAGCACCAAAACGCAAGAAAGAAAAACTCAACAGCTTGGAAGAAGTAGATCCAACGCTGCTGGAAACCTTTGAAAAGCTGGGTATTCCTTTATCCGAACAAAAGCGACTGGCTAACGTAGCTGTAGATGCGATTTTCGATAGCGTTTCTGTTGCCACTACATTTAAAGAAAAGCTAGCTAAAGACGGTGTAATTTTCTGCTCGATTTCCGAAGCGTTGCAGGAACACCCAGAACTCGTAAAAAAATATCTGGGTAGCGTCGTTCCCGTAGCTGACAACTATTTTGCCGCCCTCAACTCTGCGGTATTTAGCGATGGTTCCTTTGTCTACATTCCTAAAGGCGTCAAATGTCCGATGGAACTGTCTACCTACTTCCGCATCAACTCCGGAGACACAGGACAATTTGAGCGGACTTTGATTGTCGCCGAAGAAGGTAGCTACGTTTCCTACCTCGAAGGTTGCACCGCGCCAATGTATGACAGCAACCAGCTGCACGCGGCTGTAGTGGAACTCGTCGCTTTAGACAACGCCGAAATTAAATACTCCACCGTGCAAAACTGGTACGCTGGAGATGCTAACGGTAAAGGCGGTATTTACAACTTTGTCACCAAGCGCGGTTTGTGTCAGGGCGTAAATTCCAAGATTTCCTGGACTCAAGTAGAAACAGGTTCGGCAATTACTTGGAAATATCCTAGCTGCGTGTTGGTGGGTGATAACTCTGTGGGTGAATTCTACTCGGTGGCGCTGACAAACAACATGCAGCAAGCCGACACGGGTACAAAGATGGTTCACGTAGGAAAAAATACCCGCAGTACAATTATTTCTAAGGGAATCTCCGCAGGTCAATCCAGTAACAGTTACCGGGGTTTGGTGAAAATCAACCCGACTGCTAAAGGGGCGAGAAACTATTCTCAGTGCGACTCAATGCTGATTGGGGATAATGCCCACGCCAATACTTTCCCTTATATCCAGGTGCAAAATAATACTGCAAAAGTAGAACATGAAGCTTCTACTTCCAAGATTGGGGAAGACCAGTTATTTTACTTCGCTCAACGGGGTATTTCTTCAGAAGATGCGATTTCGATGATGATTAGCGGCTTCTGTAAGGATGTCTTCAATCAGCTACCAATGGAATTTGCTGTGGAAGCTGATAAGTTGTTGAGTTTGAAGTTAGAAGGCAGTGTTGGATAGATGGAAGCAGGGATGGACACAGATTTGGTGTTCGTCTCTGGAAGAATAAACGAACCGCCAAGACGCCAAGGGCGCAGAGAAGGAGAAGGGAGAGAAGATGATTATTGAAAATAGTGAAGTTGTGCTGTCAGTGAAGGATCTGACGGCTAATGTTGATGGGACACCGATTTTAAAAGGTGTGAACCTGGAGGTGCGATCGGGTGAAATTCATGCGATTATGGGGCCTAATGGTTCTGGTAAGAGTACCTTTTCTAAGGTGTTGGCTGGACACCCGGCGTATGAGGTGACTGGCGGCGAAGTAATTTTCCAAGGACAAAATCTGCTGGAGTTAGAACCAGAGGAACGCGCCAGAAGTGGTGTATTTTTGGCTTTCCAATATCCGTTAGAAATTCCTGGTGTGAGCAATTTGGATTTCTTGCGGGTGGCGTACAATTCCCGGCTGAAAGCACAGGGTTTAGAAGAAATAGACGCGTTTGATTTTGATGATTTAATTGAGGAAAAGCTGGAAGTGGTAAAAATGAATGCCGCTTTCCTCAATCGCAGTTTGAATGAAGGGTTTTCTGGTGGTGAGAAAAAGCGGAATGAAATTCTGCAAATGGCGCTGCTAGAACCGAAGTTAGCTATTTTGGATGAAACTGATTCGGGTTTAGATATTGACGCGCTAAGAATTGTGGCGAATGGCGTAAATCAACTGGCAACTCCAGAAAATTCCACGATTTTAATTACCCACTACCAACGGTTACTCGATTATATAGTGCCAGATTTTGTCCATGTCATGGCCAACGGGCGGATTCTCACCAGTGGCGGTAAAGAGTTGGCACTAGAATTGGAGTCTCGCGGTTATGACTGGGTGCTGGCAGAATTCGCGGCTGAGGTGGGTGTGTAAGTCATGACTATTCAAGTTTCTCCTAGTCCAATTCCTAACTCGGATGCAGTGAGTTTGACAGCGACTCTGTTGGATAAAGATGCGTATTTAATTAGCTTGTTAAATCAAGTTAGCGCATCAAAAACCGAAGGGTGGTTGCAAAGTCTACGTGAAAGCGCCGCTAATGTGGTACGCCACTCTAGTATCCCCAACACCCGCGAAGAAGAATGGCGATTTACTGATTTATCTTCTCTGCGACAAGTGCAATTGAATGTAGAGACGTTACATATAACGTCTCTAGCGGAGATTTTGCCAGAAACGGCTAACAGTCGTTTGGTTTTTGTCAATGGCGTTTACGCGCCGGAGTTATCCGCAGTCAAAGATTTACCACCTGGAGTATTGGTAAGTAATTTGGCTGGTTTATCTGTCACCGAACAGGAACCCGTACAAAAGTATCTAGCTCAAGCTGAAGGAGCACAAGAAGTTTTTACAGCTCTCAACACTGCTGGAATCACTGATGCAGCAGTAGTTTGGGTAAAGAAGAATGTGGTAGTTGAAACGCCAATTCATCTAGTATTTGTTGCGGTTACGGGTGAGAGTGCGACAATTTCACAGCCGCGTTGCTTGGTGGTGGCGGAAGGTGGTTCGCAGGTAACTTTGGTAGAAGAGTATAGGAACCTGACACAAGGGGTTTACTTTACTAATGCGGTAACGGAAATTTGGCTTGGTGAAAATGCCGAAGTGAGTCACACTAGGGTTGAGCGAGAAGGTGGAGAGGCTTTTCATATTGGGAAAACTGCGATCGCTCAGGCTCGTGATAGCCGATATACTTGTCATGCGATAACTTTCGGTGGCAAATTATCGCGGCACAATTTGGAAGTTTTGCAGACTGGCGAACAAACCCAAACTACTCTCAATGGGTTGACGATGATTTCTGGCAAGCAATTGGCGGATACTCACAGTGCAATCGCTCTGAATTATCCTCATGGTACAAGTAAACAATTGCATAAATGTATCGTTGGCGATCGCGCTCATGCAGTATTCAATGGTAAAGTTTTTGTTCCCAAGCCAGCGCAACTGACAGATGCAGCCCAGCTAAATCGGAATTTGCTGCTATCATCAAAAGCCAGAGTCGATACTAAACCGCAATTAGAAATTACTGCGGATAACGTCAAATGCGCTCACGGCGCTACCGTCAGCCAATTGGAGGACGATGAAATCTTCTACCTCCAAAGCCGGGGAATTGATGAAAACGATGCTCGCAAATTGTTAATTAACGCCTTCGCTGCTGAAATTATCAACCAAATACCCGTTCCCTCTCTCAGGGAAATATTACTAAACACAGTCAATAGTCTCAAGTCTCTAACTAATGACTAATGACTAATGACTAATGACTAATAACTAATCTACCAATGACTTTCACCACTACTAAAACCCTTGCCGATAAAGTTCGCGCTGACTTCCCGATTTTGCATCAGGAAGTCAATGAGAAAACCCTAGTTTATCTCGATAATGCCGCAACATCGCAAAAGCCTTTACCTGTATTAAATACCCTACGGGATTATTACGAGCAATATAATGCCAACGTGCATCGCGGTGCCCATACATTGAGTGCGAAGGCTACCGATGCTTATGAAGGTGCACGAGACAAAGTTGCTAAATTTATTAATGCTGCATCGCGCCAAGAAATTGTCTACACCCGCAACGCCAGTGAAGCGATTAATCTAGTCGCTTATAGTTGGGGAATGAATAATTTACAGCCGGGAGATGAGATTATTCTCTCGGTGATGGAACACCACAGTAATATTGTGCCTTGGCAATTAGTGGCACAAAAAACTGGCGCGGTGTTGAAATTTGTTGAATTGACACCAGAACAAACTTTTGATTTGGAACAGTTTAAAAAGCTGATTTCTGAAAAAACAAAACTGGTGTCAGTAGTGCATATTTCTAATGCTTTGGGTTGTATTAATCCAGTGCAAGAAATTGCTAGTATTGCTCACAGATACGGTGCGAAATTCTTAGTCGATGCTTGTCAAAGTGTACCTCATTTTCCCACTGATGTACAAAAAATAGATTGTGATTGGTTGGTTGCTTCCGGTCATAAAATGTGCGCTCCAACTGGCATTGGATTTTTGTATGGCAAGTTGGAATTGTTAAACTCAATGCCGCCATTTTTTGGCGGTGGTGAGATGATTGCAGAGGTGTATTTAGACCATTCCACTTATGCAGAATTGCCGCATAAATTTGAAGCTGGTACGCCTGCAATTGGGGAAGCGATCGCTCTAGGTGCTGCTGTAGATTATCTTAGTAGTATTGGTATGGATAAAATCCACGCCTACGAAGCCGAATTAACAGCTTATTTGTTCCAACAATTAGAGCAAATTCCGCAAATTAGACTTTACGGCCCCAAACCAAATGCTCAAGGAGAAGGTAGAGCCGCCTTAGCTACATTTACCGCCGAAGGAGTCCATGCCAACGACTTATCTACATTATTAGATCAAGAAGGCATTGCCATTCGTTCTGGACATCATTGCACTCAACCATTACACCGCTACTTAGGAATTCCTGCAAGCGCACGGGCTAGTTTATCGTTCTACAATACCCGTGAGGAAATTGATATTTTTATCAAAGCACTAAAGGAAACCCTAGAATTTTTTGCTCAATTCTCTAGTTAAAAGTAGACAATGTTTAGATACTGATTGTGTCAATTATTAAGTAATAATATTTGGCACAATTTTGCTACCTGGATGATTTACAGGAGTATTTAAAATGTCTTACAGTGACTTTACTCTCGATAAAGTTAGAAAAACCTTCGATTTAATCATTTCTGACAAAATTGATATATTTGCATCTACGCCACCAATACAATGCCCACCATTACTTGAAGAAATCTTACAAGAAAATATACCATTAGCTTTAGCAAGTAATACAGAAAAGTCGCGTTCAGAAATGATTATTGCACCCATTTTAATTGCTATAAGGAAATCTTTAAATAATCAAATAAGTTTATTTTCGGGTATCGATTTTACTGTAGATACACCACAGGGATTAAATGGAAATTGCGACTTTATTATTAGCCGTTCGCCAGAACTCTTAATTCTTAACGCACCAGTCGTAACAATTGTAGAAGCTAAAAAAGAAAATATCAATGCAGGATTAGGTCAGTGTGTAGCAGAGATGTTAGCAGCTAAATTGTTTAATGAACGTGAAGGAAATAACATTAAAACAATTTATGGTACTGTCACCACTGGAACCATCTGGAAATTTTTAAAGCTCGTTGGCAAAGTCGTTGAAATTGACTTAGGCGAACATTATATTAGTGACATAGGTAAAATTTTAGGAATTTTATCTAACATCCTGACACAAGAAGTATTTTAATATGCTTGTCGAGTCACTGCCTGCCGAACAAAGAACAGTCCTACACAACATTAGCTGGGAAACCTTTGAAGCCTTGCTGAGAGATACAGGCGAGGATAGAGGTTCTCGGTTTGCTTATGACTGCGGCACTTTAGAAATTATGACACCACTGTTTGAACACGAAAACCCTAAAAGCAATTTTGGTAATTTCATCATTGCTTTAGCTGAAGAATTAGATATTGAAGTCAGAAGTGCTGGGTCAACAACATTGAAACGAAAAATAGCAAAGAAGGGAATAGAACCAGATACTTGTTATTATATCCAGAATGAAGCAGCTATTAGAGGTAAGCAAAAGCTAAATTTAGAAACAGATCCACCACCTGATTTAGCAATCGAGATTGACATCACCAGCAGTTCAGTTAACAAATTTGATATTTATGCAGCACTGGGAGTCAATGAACTTTGGAGATATAACGGACAAGATTTAAAATTTTATCAGTTAGTAGAAGGGCAATATGTTGAGTGTAAGTTTAGTATTGCCTTTCCTATAATTTCAGTGAGTGAGATAAGTAGATTTATTGCTCAGAGTAAAACAAGTGGGGAAATTGCTTTACTGAAATCATTTCGGGCTTGGGTAAGGCAGAAGATAGGATAAATTCTCTACCTTTTACTTGTTTTGTTAAGGTTATAACTACTTATGCTTACGTCGATAGTGAGCTTCTACATAAGTTCCATCTTTGCGTCTATAGCCTCTGACATATTTTTTATTAATCGCTGTATATACCGCTTCGTAAGCAATTTTACTCATATTCAAGATAATTTTTGCACGGTGTTTGTCTAGATGATCTTGCTCAGTAGTTTGAATCTGCTTTTCTGAGAGATGTTGTTCATCATACCAACGCTGCTTTTCTAAACTACGCTGTTCATTTTGACAACATTGCTTTTGTAAACGTTGTTCTTCTAAGCGTCGCCTTTCCTCTTGCCTACGATTGTCTTCTTCTAATTTACCTATATTAATATTTTCTTTTGCTTTTTCAATAATAAAGCTCGGCACTTTTAAAACAGATTCATTGCCTTTTGGAGAAAACATATCAGCCATCCAACTAAACATAGAAGATTTTGATAAAGCTTTTTCAGTTAACCAAATTTTGACAGTTTTATCCCAACTACTACTAGCAAGAACATATCCATCAGCACAAAAGCTAATTGAACTAATACCTGTTGAATGTGCATCAATATTAGTGATAATTTTGCCATTGGCTATATGCCAAATTTTTATTGTTTTGTCATCACAACCACTTGCAATAGTTTTTCCATCAGGATTAAAAGCCACAGACCAAATATTGCCAGAATGACCAGAATATGTACGGATTAATCTGCCAGCTTTTACATCCCATAATTTTATGGTTTTATCATCACTTCCACTGACAATAAGCTGCCCATTAGGACTAAAAGCAATTGTACGCACAGCACCTAAATGTTCAGATAGAGTGATAATTTCTTTTTCCGTCTTCCAAGCCCATAGTTTAATTGTATTATCACAACTACTGCTAGCAAGTATCTTACCGTCAGGACTGAATGCCACTGATTGAATGTAATTTGAATGACCAAACAAAGTGCAAACTTCACTACCAGTTTTTAGACACCAAATTTTTATAGAATGGTCATCACTAGCACTAGCAATAAATTCTCCATACTTATTAATAGCAATATTAGTTACTGATTTAGAATGCCCATTTAAAGTAAAAATATTTTCACCAGTTTTCCATCTCCATATTTTTATAGTTTTATCATCACTCCCACTGATAATTATTTCTCCATCTGGACTAAAAGTGATTGAACGAACTGTATTTAAATGTCCAGATAAAGTAAAATATTCATGACCAGTATTTAAATTCCATACTTTGATATTGTTGTCATCACTACCACTAGCTAAAGTTTGAGTATCAGGGCTAATGGCAACTGAACGAACTCCTCCAAACCAGCCTGAATGTCCTATGAATGTATGTGACAAATACCATTGTTGAGTCATATTTTTATCAATTATTTTAACTCTTTATTTAAAGTATGTATATTTTAAAACACTACTTATTAAATCAACAATGTAGAAATTACTGTATATTAATTTATAAAAAATAGAATTTAACTAGAAGAGAAGTTGTCACTAATTGTCTGATGCAAGCTATGTCATATCAGAAGCCTTACCGAGTAACGAAACACGATCGCCCTCTCACCAAATCAACTCAAAGCATCTGGATCTATCCCCAATCTTCGCAATTCTTCTGCTAATCTTTGAGCGCGTTGTTCGGCAGCACTAGCGCGTTCTTCTGGTGTCAAATATCTGACTTTTTGCGCGTCATACCAATACAACCAATCCCGCGTAATTCCGTGATAAGTTCCGCGTTCGTAGCCAATTGCTAAATTTATTTCTGGTAACCAAACAGGATTTCCAAGTTGCAATACATATTCGCCGTTTACAAAACGGTAAACTTCTAAAGGTGGTTTTCTGCGGCGTTGGGGATTGCAGACAACATAATACAAAATCTCCATTTCAGCATAAAGTTTCTTTTTGCTGGTATATTCTCCACGCCGTCTGTGAGAAACAACTTCTAATGCCATAATTGGCATCACCTTTTCTTCCCACAATACATAACTTAAACGCAAGTTCTCATCAAAAACTCGCTCGACTCCCAAGCTTAAAAATCCATCTGGCACGATTGGAGGTAGTTCGGGATCGTAATAAATTCCCATATCAACGCCAAAAAACCAATCCATGCGGTTTGCCCACAGCCAAGCTAAGATGGCTTCTAGCAAGCCAGGAATCAAGTGTTGTAGTTGATTATCCACAGGTTCATCGTCAGAATCTGGCAGATCCTCGGCGGAGGGTAAGCAGTGCAATGGGTTGTAATTTAACATGGTGGGTGCGTAGGCGTAGCCCGTCGTAGACATCGCAGACTTATAGCTAACTCATAATATTGATAATATCTATCCACCTCTGACTTTTTCTTGCGATAATTCCCAAGGGGACGTAAAGAGAAGGGACGCGGGGATGAGGGAGATGAGGAGATGGGGAGTGTGGAAACAATAACTCTTAACTCCTAACTCTTAACTCCTAACTCTTAACTCAGCACTGAGTACGGTAAAAGAGGTATAGATGACACTCAAGCGGTTAATTTTAGTTTTCATTATGACGCCAATGGCAGTTCTGTTGGCAATTTTGTCTTTATTCGGTAGTTGGCAAGAACCTCAGTTTCAGAGCCGCTTAGAACTGTACCAAACTAATATCGCTCTACAAGCCCAAGCTTGGCAATCGGAAAATAGCAGCGATGACAATCTTCAGGCGGTTCGAGGCGCGATACTTGGCGAGCAACCCCTAGAAAGCGCTACAAAGCAGTATCAAGAAGCGCGTCAATCTGTTCAAACTAATTTGGACAAAGTTAACAACAAACTTGCACGGTTGCGCTCTCAATCTGAAATCGCTCCCACCCCTCCTAAGCCTTTACCGGATGTTTCTCCTACTACTAAAACTTCTCAACTAGGACAGGAGCAACAGTTACAGAAGTCCTTTAAAGAACTACAAAAGCTACTAGCTGAATTAGACTTGCGACTGGGAATTTTACAAGTACAGCAAGGACAGACGGATGCAGCTCTGAAAACTTGGAGCGAATTACAAAAGCGCTCAAATACCAATCCAGAATTTGGACAAACTGCTGCTGTATTGAGTGGGTTGTGGAGTAATCCTCCCCGGCTGCTCCCCGATGCTCAACAACCGATTCAAAAGAATTTAGAAGGTTGGTTTCGCTCTACTGCTTTGGTTCAGCTATATCAACTCCAGCAGCGACAAGAAGCCCTATCGGCAGTTAAAGCTGCACAACAAGAAGCTGCTACTAGTGCAGTGCTGAAACTAGCAATTATTGGTACTATTCCGACTTTGGCGGCATTAATTGGTCTAATACTGCTGATTTTCTTGTTTGCTCAACGTTTACTCAAAGGAAAAACCTCTTTATTAAGTCAAAATGCTGATGTAGCTTGGTCAACGCCTTGGGATGTGGAAACGGTTTTGCAGGTTTTTGTCGTCGGCTTTTTCTTCATGGGACAACTTTTTGTACCCACACTACTATCGCTGCTTCCTATCCCGCGTCCCCTTACTGATGTGCGACTCCAGGCTTTTTCAGTTTTAGTTAGTTACGTACTGGTAGCATCAGGAGCTTTGTTAGTACTGTATTTCTCTATTAAACGCTTTTTTCCACTACCAGAATTCTGGTTTCGCTTTCGTTTTCAAGATAAGTGGTTTTTGTGGGGATTGGGGGGCTATTGCGCTGCTTTACCCATAGTTGTAATAGTATCTTTAATTAATCAACAACTTTGGCAAGGACAAGGTGGTAGCAATCCCCTGTTGCAATTAGCCCTCGAAAGCCAAGATACTGTAGCACTTGGGATGTTTTTCTTTACAGCGGCGATCGCAGCACCATTTTTTGAAGAACTTCTGTTTCGAGGCTTTTTGCTACCCTCTCTCACTCGCTATTTACCCGTTTGGGCATCAATTATTATCAGTAGTTTGTTGTTTGCCATCGCTCACCTGAGCTTATCGGAAATTCTCCCACTCACCGCCTTGGGCATTGTATTGGGCGTAGTCTACACGCGATCGCGCAATCTCCTCGCTCCCATACTCCTCCACAGCCTCTGGAATAGTGGTACATTATTAAGTCTTTTTGTACTTGGTAGTAATTGACACTAGTAAAATACGGTTGCTAAAAATGGAAATATCTGATTTTATCTCCATAGATAGCAACAATTTACTGGTTATAATTGATTGTAAGGATAAATACTCGCTAAAAGCCAAACAAAGGCAAAAGCAAATTAAATAATGCTCTAGACATAGACAACAAACTATCGAGCTAAGCATTTATTCTCATAGGGGTAATTTTAGCCATTTTCGAGATTTTAATTGGCCTACACAGTTATTTGTGTCTGTAATTAATTGGATTGCAAATCTTGTTTGCACTTGTGCAAGTAGTGATTGATAACTAAACAGGAGTTACAATCTTGCATTTGTACTAGCCACACAACCAATACTTGTGATTGTTGCGATCGTAAAAAAATCCGGAAATAATACTGATGGATTTGTAAAAAGTGGTGTGCATAGCAGTTATTTCTGATAATTAGGGTTAATTCCCATCAAGAATAAATGTCTTGCCAGAAAATCTGCACGCTGCACCAGGGTTTGTAATCAAATCCACCAAAAGCCATCAAAGAACTACAATTTTTCAGACATTTGATGTCCAATCTTACTAACGTCTTTTCTAGACTAGAAGCACGATGATTGTGATGTCGATGCTGGCGCTTATTCATACTCAAAAACTTAAAAATATATTTGTTTAGCAAATATATTTACTTACTTTTATTCCAATAAAGGCTTTATTTTTATACTTCACTAATTAAGGAGCAGCACTCATATGGCAAATCTCAATCCCAGTCATCCTACCAAACAACTTCTAGCTGGTTACTGTGGCATTATCTTGGGAGGGTTTGGCGTTCATAAGTTTATTCTCGGATATGCCGCAGAAGGTTTTATCATGTTGGTGATTTCCGTGGTTGGCGGTTCTTTCACCTACGGCGTTGCTTTATTGATTATGCAACTTGTAGGTTTAATTGAAGGCATGATTTACTTGAATAAGTCCCCTGAAGAATTTGTAAACACCTACTTTGTAAATAAACAAGGTTGGTTCTAAAAAGTTATTTTTCACACTGGGGTTACCGTGTGAAGTTATATAAACGTCGCGCATTTAAGGCAGCAAATATTTCTGTGTTAACTGTTGATGGTTAACTGCTAACCGTCAACAGTAGACTTCTTGCAGAAGTCGGGAAAAGGGGAAAGGTTTGGTATTTTCCCTTTCTCCAATAAAGATGAGTCCCTTCGATCGCAAGAGTGCAAAAACAAAGCAATTGATTGCAAGAGGTCTAGTCAATAGCTTGAGGGTTAAAATTTGACAATTTATTACTGTGATAGATATGCAGATGCCAAGTAAGAATAACTACATTAGAATCTAGGATGTCATTTACAGTTGAGGAGTATCCCTCATAGTGTCTAATATTAACCCAGGTGATGCTAGTAGCAAAAAAATTGCAGCTGGCATCTGCGCTATCTTGCTAGGAGCCTTAGGCGTTCACAAGTTTATTCTTGGTTACAGTACTGAAGGCGTGATTATGCTGCTTGCTACCTTACTTACATGTGGTATTGGTGGGGCAGTAATGGGGATCGTTGGTTTAGTTGAGGGTATCATTTACTTAACCAAGACTGATGACGAATTTCTGAATACTTACATGATTCAGAAGAAAGGCTGGTTTTGATCCCCTGCCTCTAAAATTTTGTTTGCCGTATTAATTTAATGTGCATTGGTGTTTGAATTATCTCCTTATCCTTTGTCATGCCACGGTAAATTATTTCGCTGGGGTTTACTAGGGTTTTCCTGTACACCCCTACTTGGTACTTATTTTTATCACCAAGGTTATAGAGTAAGATTGTTAGTTTGCCCAATACGGCATTTGACTGGAATTCCATGTCCAACTTGTGGCATGACTCGCTCCTTTATGGCTATTGCTCAAGGAAATTTGGCTCAAGCGGTAGCAGAAAATTTATTCGGCCCAATTTTATTTGTTAGTTTTGGGATTGTGGCAGTTCATATTACTGTAGAACTACTCACAAAACGCCGAATCATAGCATTTTATTGTCATCTATTAAAACAAAGAAAGTTACAAATTATCGGGCTATTTATAGTTTTGACTTACTATATTATCCGCTTGTATAAGCTATCACAGACTGGAGAAATGTATTTTTCTTTTATTAACTCACCTTTGGGCAAACTTATTTTTTGAATAACTAGTAATTTAAGGTATTGCATATTTTGTCAAGCATCTTGAGATATAACTAAATATTTTTGCTAAAAAAGTTCTGAATTTTATTACTATGCCAGCTATCAAACGTAAACATCTAATCTGGATCTTTCTCTTGTTCTTGGGCTTTGGCTATTTCAGCGCCATGTCTAATTTGGAAATTCACAATTTTTGGAAAAGCCTGATTGTCCTCATGCCAATGCAGGTTGCAGCGATCGTTTATGTGACTTATTTACGCTGGAGGCGCGATCGCCCTCAGCGCGGTACGATAAATTAATAAATTTAATATGGTTGACATTAAGTCGTAGTTCCATATTTCGCCTACGCTCGAATTAGAGACGCTTTTAGTCAAGCGTTGAATTTTCGTAGCGAATTTAAAAACTTGCCATGCAACTTGTTCCCAAAACTAAGGTAGACCGAGAATTTGCCCCAATTTTAGACAAAATTATTCTAGATGTTGGAGGTATGAAGTGTGCCGGGTGTGTGAAGGCAGTAGAACGACAGCTAACCCAGCATCCGGGAGTCAAAAGTGCCTGTGTGAACCTAGCGACAGAGGTAGCAGTTGTAGAGTCAGAAGCAGGTACGGTAGATGCAGATGCACTGGCAAAGCAATTAACTACCGTTGGATTCCCGACTCAACCTCGAAAAGCTAGCGGTACAGTAGCAGGCGAGATATCTAACTTACCAGACCCAGCAGAACGACAACGCCAACAAATGCACTCTTCACTCAGACAGTTGCTGATTGCTGCGCTGTTGCTGGTGTTGTCGGCAAGTGGACATTTTGGTAATATTGGCAGTTCAGTATTGCCAGTATTGAATAACATCTGGTTCCACTGTGGATTGGCAACCATCGCCATACTAATTCCCGGCCGCGCGATCTTAGTAGATGGTTGGCTGGGGTGGCGGCGAAACGCACCTAACATGAATACCCTGGTGGGATTGGGAACCCTAACAGCCTACATTGCAAGTTTAGTAGCGCTGCTTTTTCCCCAAATGGGTTGGGAATGCTTTTTTGACGAACCAGTAATGATGCTGGGCTTTATTTTATTAGGAAGGACATTAGAGCAACATGCTAGGGGTCGCGCCGCCGCAGCATTTAGGCAATTGCTGGCACTCCAGCCACTCTTAGCGCGGTTAATTCCCAATCCAGAAAAAACAGGAATTGGGTCTTCTAGTGTAGAGATTCCCGCCGAACAGGTGCGGATTGGGGAATGGTTACAGGTGCTGCCTGGTGATAAAATCCCCGTTGATGGCGAAGTAGTAGCGGGTCAAACAACAGTGGATGAGTCCATGTTGACCGGGGAAGCAGTACCAGTGAGCAAGCAGGCGGGAGATCTAGTAACCGCCGGGACACTAAATCAGTCAGGAGCGATCGCCATTCAAGCAACACGTGTAGGCAGCGATACAACTTTAGCTCAAATTGTTGCCCTAGTAGAAGCCGCCCAAACCCGCAAAGCCCCAGTACAAAAATTAGCAGATACAGTCGCAGGTTACTTTACCTACGGTGTATTGACAGCATCTGTATTGACATTTATCTTTTGGTACTTTTTTGGCACTCACATCTGGCCTGATGTCACCATGTCTGGCAGCATGGAAATGGCTCACCATTCAGCAATGAGTACAGACGCGATGAATCGCGTCTCTAGCCACTCCCCGCTATTAATTAGCTTAAAATTAGCGATCGCCGTCATGGTAGTCGCCTGTCCCTGTGCTTTAGGACTCGCCACACCAACAGCCATTCTTGTCGGTACTGGTATGGGGGCAGAACGAGGTCTGCTAATCAAAGGCGGCGATGTTTTAGAGAAAGTCCACAAGCTAAAGACCGTAGTTTTTGATAAAACCGGCACATTAACCACGGGTAAACCCGTCGTCACAGATTGTTTGTTAATTGAGGGACTGGGGACTGAGAGTTCCCAATCTCTAATACAACTAGCCGCAGCCGTAGAAAGCGGTACTCATCATCCCCTAGCAAAAGCGATTCAGCAAGAAGCACAGCGGCAGGAGTTATCGATTCCAGAGGCTGTAGACTTTCACACGGAACCAGGACTAGGGGTATCAGCAGTAGTAGAGGGTACAGTTGTGCTGTTGGGTAATTCCGACTGGTTGAGTTGGCATGGAATTGCTACGAACGCCACTGCAAAACAGGTGGCAGAGGATTGGGCAACAGCTGGTAAAACAGTGGTTTTCGTGGCAGTTGGGGGAACTTTAGCCGGACTGATTGCTGTTAGCGATCGCCTCAGACCAGATGCCAAAACCACGGTTGACAAATTACGTCACATGGGATTAAGAGTAATGCTGCTCAGTGGCGATCGGCCAGAAGCAGCCAACGCCATAGCCCAACAATTAGGATTAGATAGCGCTGATGTCATCGCAGGTGTCCCCCCGGCTAAAAAAGCCGCTGCGATACAAGCCCTCCAGCAAGAGGGACTAGGGACTGGAAAGCAGGGGAGCAGAGGGGCGGAGGGGCAGAGGGGCAGAGGGGCAGATGGGCAGAGGGGAAAGAACTTGTACAACAACTCTCCCGTGCTCCCCTGCTCCCCTGCTCCCCTGCCTCTTTCCATGCCCAATGCCCAATCCTTTGTCGCAATGGTCGGCGATGGCATCAACGATGCTCCAGCTTTATCCCAAGCCGATGTCGGAATTGCTTTATACTCTGGGACAGATGTGGCGATGGAAACTGCTGAAATTGTGCTGATGCGCGATCGCCTAAACGATGTTGTCGAATCTATTCAACTTAGCCGCGCCACCTTCAACAAAATTCGCCAGAATCTATTCTGGGCTTTTGCATATAATACAGTTGGTATTCCTTTAGCAGCAGGTGTTTTACTCCCCAGTTTCGGTTTTGTTCTTAACCCATCGGGTGCTGCCGCTTTAATGGCTTTTAGCTCTGTTAGCGTCGTTACAAACTCAATATTATTAAGGCGCTTGGCTCATCATCCGTAAAAAGGCATGGGGCATTAGGCATTAGTTATTCACAAATGACTAATGACTAATGACCAATGACTAATGACTAATAACGAGTAGAACGGCCATGTTCTACTCTTTCAAGGTATTATGCAGTTTTAAAGCTGATTTAAATCGTCACCACAAACTACGGTGCGTGAGAATGGTAGGATACGATACTAAACAAATCTTGATTAATCAAAGTTCCACCGATTTTAGCAACGATTTGTCAATGGCAGCAGAAATCAATGAAAACCATCTACTAATTATTGAAGACGATCAAGGTCGCAAGGAATTTTCTTTAGAGCAGCCCGTCTATTCTATTGGTAGAGACCGCGAATGTAATATCCGTTTGATGTCGCAGTTTGTCTCCCGCCGTCATGCCACATTAGTGAGGTTTCCACGAGAGCATAATAGTCATAGCTACTATTACCGAATAGTAGATGGCGATGCTAAAGGAAAGCCTAGTTCCAATGGTTTGATGATTAATGGACGCAAAATGCCAGCCCACGATCTAAAAAATGAAGACGAGATCGTTTTTGGCCCTCAAGTGCGTGCAATTTATTACCTTTTAAGAAATACTCAGCGTTTGGGGCAAACGGACTCAAGCGAGTACGACATTACATTAATAAACCCCGGTATGACCGAGGATTTAGAGGATTTAGGAGACTGAATTACAAACACTCTTAGCGGAGAGCCAACCAATAAAAGTTTGGGAATCCCACAGCCTAAAGCTGTGGGAAATTAATAATTAGCATCAAAGTTATCCAGCAAGAATTTCAATCAAATGCCAATGACGGCTACTTTCGATCGCCTGCTTGATGAATTCAAACGTTTGTCGGCAGTAATTATCCACTTGCAGTGGCAATTCTTCATTTTTAATCACAATACTCATCCGGGTTTCTGTTTCAGTACTTTTTGATTTGTCAATCAGTACTTCCACTGTGACTAATTTAGAAAAAGGAACATTACCAGGAAACTCACGAGCGATAATATAATCGCTTGTCTGGTACTGAACATCCAACTGACAGTCCTGTAGAAGTTCTACAAGTAACGGCTGGAGATGGTCACTAGGAACAGAAACAAGAAATGAACAGGTATAGCGACCCATAATAGCCCCACCCCTTGCAACACTCCGTCCATCTTATAATACCGAAGCATGTGACCGAAGGGGATAAGGGGACAAGGGGACAAGGAAGAGAAAGTTGCAGTAAGCCTTTCGCCTTGTGTCTTCCTATCCTCTTCACTTTTGTCCCTTTGTCCTTTTGTTTTGAGGGTTTGGCAGGCGATAAATTCTTTGGATAATAAAAATAAAAATTTATACCGACATTGGTTGCAAGGAGTCGTCTGGGACAGAGACTATGACTTTGCTGCCTTGTAACCTAAGCTTAAAATTTGATAAAAAACTTTAAAATGAGGCTTTGGCAGAGGTAAAAAATGAAAGTAGCAGTTACTGGAGCAACAGGATTTGTTGGTAGTCGTTTGATACAACGACTCCACCGGGAAGGACACACAATACTAGTGTTAACTCGGAACACTACTTTTGCTCAAAAAGTTTTTCCATCTGGGGCTTTTCCTAATCTGGAAATTGTTGCTTATACGCCGACTCAATCGGGTTCTTGGCAAAGTGCGATCGCCCTTTGTGATGCCGTAGTTAATTTGGCAGGAGAACCCATTGGTGAAGGACGCTGGACACCAGAACGCAAGCAAGAAATCCTCAATAGTCGGAAGTTAGGCACACAAAAAATCGTGGAAGCGATAGTCAGTGCTAATCCTAAACCAACTGTATTAGTGAATGCTTCGGCTATTGGTTTCTACGGCACCAGCGAAACGGCTACCTTTGATGAAACAAGTTTATCTGGTAACGATTTTCTTGCCGAAGTCTGCCAAGCCTGGGAAGCAGAAGCTACAAAAGTAAAAGATACTGGCGTGCGCTTAGTAATTCTGCGTTTCGGGATTGTTTTAGGCAATGGCGGTGCTTTAGCTAAAATGATTCCGCCATTTAAGCTTTTTGCTGGCGGCCCCATTGGTACTGGCCGCCAGTGGTTCTCTTGGATTCACGTAGACGACTTAGTTAACCTGATTCTGCAAGCTTTAACCAAACCAGAAATTGAAGGGGTGTATAATGCCACAGCCCCTAATCCAGTGCGGATGGCAGACTTAAGCCATTCTTTAGGAGAAGTGATGCATCGTCCTTCTTGGTTACCCGTTCCTAGTTTTGCAATGGAAGCCCTTTTAGGAGACGGGGCAATAGTAGTTTTAGAAGGTCAAAAAGTTTTACCCAAGCGCACCGTAGAAACTGGCTTTGAGTACCGTTATCCTAATTTACAATCAGCACTAAAAGAAATTCTTAAATAGGGATTGGGGACTGGGGAATGGGGAGATGGGGAGATGGGGAAGTGTGGGGAGTGTAGGGGAAAAGAGAATGTATGCTTCCTCTTCCTCCCAGACCTCCCACACGCCCAATGCCCAATCCCCAATGCCCAATCCCTGACTATTGACTAGAAGAGAAAAATTTTTTGGAAACCCAATTGATAATACCGCTGAGAATGGCACCGCCCATTAGGATACCAATTGCCGGGTTAAATAAGGGTTGCCACAATTGATGCCATAAATCTAAGCCGAGGTTGACTCCCGCAGCATCACCGATCGCCGCGATCGCCAACCAACCAAAGCCAAACAAAACTAAAAACACATCCGCTACTAAAACCAGATTGAGCCAATTTAACAACTTATCTTTCATGATTGGGATGGGGACTGGAGAATGGGGATTAGGGACTGGGTACTGGGGACTGAGGCTGCCACGAAGTGGGGATTAAAGGCATAAAGATTCGGAATTGGGAGTCTTCGAGGGTGGGGAGGTAGGGTGAAATTCCCTCTCCACGTCTCCATTTCCCCACCTCCCCACCTCCCCATTTCCCCAGCCCCCATTCCCTACTCTTCAAACAGCCATTTTTTGACTTTTATCAAATTTTGCCAATCTGGTTTCCTGGTTAAACCATCTTCAATACTATTTTTTATTTCATCGGCCCATTCTTGGTTGACAAAAATCAACTGTTGTGCAAAGTCGATGTGTTCCCGCAAACCTTTTTGACCTGTTTCCAGCATTGCTAGGGCAAGATTAATTCTCCCCTGTGGATCTTGTGGATTTAACTTGACTGCTTTATTTGCAGCTTTGTAGGCCAAGGTAGGTTTGTTATTGAGTAGATATAACCACGCCAAACAAATCCAAGCTGAACTAGTTCTGGGAGCGCGATCGCACACTTCTTTAAACACAGGAATTAAAGATTCTACTGGTTCTCCAGCTTTATAACGTTCTAAACCTGTGTCAAACAGGGATTCAACTGTTTGAGTCATACTAAATTAGTCAATAGTCATTAGTTATTGGTCATTAGTCATCCGTCATTGGTCATTGGTCATTGTTAACCAACAAAGGACAAATGACAAAGCGCAAAGTCTGAGCGCCGGCTTCCGGCGATCGGAACTTTGTAAGAGAGGACAACTAACAAATGACAATATTACACCCCAAAGGACTTACCGCAACCGCAAGTTTGGCTAGCGTTGGGGTTAGTAAATTGGAAACCACCACCAATCATTGCATCGCTGTAATCAAGCATTAAGCCGTAGAGATATAATAGGCTCTTGCGATCGCAAACAATTTGGAAGCCGTCATAATCGAAAACTTCATCCTGAGGGCCGATCTTACTGGCGTCTTCAAAGTCCATCATGTAAGACATCCCAGAGCAACCACCCTGACGTACTCCTACCCGCAAGCATAAGTCTTTGCCTTGTCTTTCTTGGAGTAATTTTACTTGGCGCAGTGCGGCTTCGCTCAACAGAATTCCGCGTTGTTGTGGCACAGTTGCTTGTGTCATCTGGTTTTTCAACTCCTTAATTATTCCAAGCGTTACCCTGTGTAGGCTTGTTATTGCCTCTGGATTGCCCTTGGTGTTTTTGTATCCATTCTAGCGGCATAGATGTCGCTAAGTGCCAAATTGTAAACACTCGGTCAAAAGCGGCCAAAGATTTTTATTCTAGAATTGAGAGACTCACTGTATTTTATCGATTTCTATTTTTGGAGTTCAAGCCTTTTGGCAGCCACAGATGCAACCACTCTTCTGGTGCAGCCATGAAAATTTTATCCGAGGCTAGCCATCCCCAAAAGTTTACTTCCTAAATTGCTTCTTTTGATTAAGTTACTCTATGACAAGTTTTAATCGCTCTACCAGTCGTCGGTTGAAGAAATTAACTCAAATTCCTTCTGTATGGGAGGGCGATCGTCGTCCGTTGTCATCACCTAGCCAGCATTCAGATTCGGAAGCTAAGGGAGAGTGCATTCTCTGGGTGGATTACTCCCAAGGTATTGTCCGGGGTATGGATGTGGTAGCTTCAGATATCGGCCCGGAAGCAATAGTTCGCACTTTGATGCGAGCAATGGAACATCCCCACAGTCCAGCAAAACCCGCTAGACCTCAAAGAATTGTAGTTAAAGACCGCGAGATCCAATTTTACCTGCGAGGGGTACTGCAAGATTTGGATATCGCCATTGACTATGCACCAGAATTACCTTTAATTGACGAGTTGTTTCGCGGGTTTGCTGATATCCTTGATAGTCAAACCCCCGACTTACCCCCACAGTACGCACAAATTTTGCGAGAGAAGGCATTTGCAATTTGGCAAGCCGCACCTTGGGAATTTTTAGAAGAACAGCAAATTTTATCAATAGAAATTAACAAGTGGGATGTTGGTACGCTCTACGCCTCCATTATGGGAATGCTGGGAATGGAGTATGGGATTTTATTCTATCGTTCAGAAGAGTCCCTCAAGCGATTTCGAGCGGCAGTTTTAAGAGATGAAGAATCAAAAGAGCGTTTAGAAGAAGCTTTCCTCAAGCAAGATTGTCTGTTTCTTACTTTTGAGAGTGCTGACGAAACCGACGAAGATGAGGATGATATGGATGATTTGGCAGATTTGCCACTTTCAGATATCGACCCCACTTTCGGTAATATCCACCCTTTAGAAGGGCTGCGTTCTGTTTTGTATGATGAGGAAGCATTGGTAATTTATGTTGCCATTGAAAGCTTGAGCCGCTTTCTTCGCGACCACCGACGCCAGCTGCATTCTGAACCCTTCCCCACCCTCAGCCGTCGCTATCGCATTTCTCCCCCACAGTCTGAAGAATCTACTAAATCTGTGTCTGTGACAGTCTCTACGATGCCGGAGTTAGCAGCAGAATTAGAGGAAATGGCTGGCTTTGGTGTTGAGGATGATGAAATAGACAATCTTGGTGGGACTTTTCGCTCGTTACAAGATGACTTGATACCAGAAGATTCTTTCCTGAGTTTAGGTGTAGTCTCCTGGGAAATGTTGGAGTATCTGCGTAAAGGCGTCAACTACCATAAGGCTGGTGAAATCAAACAAGTGGGTGACGGTTTGCCGGTGATTTTAATTCAAACTTCCCGGCCTAAGGCTAAAACTGTAATTGAAAGAATTGAAGCAGCAGGCAGTCTCAAAGCAATTTGCTTTAATCCAGGTGCCGACCCCTTCGATGGCGATCGCTACGACCTGGGTTTATTACAAACTGAAAATGGCGAATTATTCCTCTTTGGCGAATTTTTAGACGAAGATCCAATTCATGTAGAAGCCCGGAAAAAATGGAATCAACGGTGTAAGAATACTAAGGGCTACTGCGGTTTAATCATTGCCAAAGGACTCACTGGAGCTTCCCGCGGCAATCCTCAATTACGAGATATGATGGCTTTGTTTGAAGCGCGATCGCTCTCACCTAAAGATTTGGGTATTGGTACTCTCCAACTCATGCCCCAACTTAAATTTGAATAGTTGCAATTCTGGCCGTAATCCTCAATCTTAGATTGCGGCTATGACAGATTAAGTTATCTCTACAGAATTTATACATATTTAGCCGCAGCTGCGTTTCCTAGAGAAATGCCTGAAAAAAAGCAAAATGGTTAAGGCTTTACCTTTTCCATTCTTTATTTGTGTACATCCTCAGATGTAGGGCTTTTCAAATGGGAGTAATTTGCACTCACAAGCGTAATACTAATTCACCAAAATCTTGATACACATGGAAGAACTTGTAGGCGCGTAGCCAATACGGTTCGGTTAAAGGGGAAAGGGGAAAGGGAAAAGGGTAATTTCAAATCTTTTCCCTTTCCCCTTTCCCTTTTTCCAGCCCACATCAGAGATGAAAAATACTTATCCAAACCGTATTGGGCGCGTACCGCTAAAGCAAAATCCGTTCGCGTTTCCGTACAGACGCCATAAATCGCTGTTCTATTCACTTGCAAAGCTGGAAGTTACTTTTTAGCAGATTAGTTTGTATGTCTAGACTAAAAACCTACTCAACTAATAGGCTTCTTGCAGAAGTCGGGAAAAGGGGAAAGGGAGAAAGTTTGGTATTTTCCTTTTAACATGAGTCCCTTTTCCGACAAGAGTGCAAAAGTGCTTTTTGCACCCTTGTCTAATGATTATAAGTTTACTTTACGCAAATTTCATGAAGTATCGATATTTGCAAGTTTACTGATATTTTAATTTCTACATTTTTTAATTAGTTTCTTAGGCTTGAATCAATACTATTTATAAATTCACTTTTATTTAATTCAACCTAGCTGATACCCTTAAATAGCTAAATCTTTTTGCTTAACAATTTTTTGAGCTTAGTATCTTCCTATATATTGGTATTATTAAGAAAAAACTCAAGAATATATATATTGCTTTATAAGTTTTTTATAAAGAATATAAATTTGGCTTTTTTGTATAAATGAAGATTACTTAAAGTGCGTATATTACAGCTATAATAAACACAATCCCTAAAGAAGGAAATGAAATAATCATTTATTATAAGTATATTTACTTTGAAATAGTGATTTAATTTTAAATCAAATATTTTGGGCAAACATTTTTATTTGAATTCAAATATGAGCAAAAATTGACTTGTCAATATCTCAAAAAATAATTGCCTAAAAACAATTTCCAATACCCTCAGATAGATGAAAAGAACGAAGGCAAAAATAATCTGTTTATATGGCAGCAAATTATATCGTTAGAGGGAAGAGAAAAAATATTTAAAAATTCATCTTATCTTTACGGGGAGTTAATGTAAAAGTATGAAACAAAACTAAAATATTATTAGAGCCGACACTCAACTAACATCACATTTTTGGAGTAGATTAATCTGTGTAATATTACAGACAATGTTGTTAAAATTTACCAGCAAATCTTGGATATTTAGACCGCAGATTTTTTGACTGCGAAATTAACAGAACGAATAAATCGGTTCGTTCGGGAAAAACTAAAACTTATAAAGCTTGAAGTAAATATTAGCTGATTGGTTACAGCAATGCCCGTAAATGGCTATTTGGCTTGAAGCAATCGCTTATTTACCTACTTTTTGAGTAAGCGATCGCTAGTTATATATACCATTCCAACCTACATCAAGATCGGCATTTAGGCGCGAAAATCATTCTCAAGCTGGAGTTTCAGATGTTCTTTCTAAGGGCGTTGGTTAAGCTTCGCTAGTTTTGCAAATCTTGATTGAGTCAATAAATAGTAGATATCTGAAATTTACTATTGAAAATCTCATCTCAGGGTTTACTCATACTGTTACTGGGGTTGTTATTTGCACAAGCAAGTATGTGCCTCTTATGCTGTCACAATGGTAACAAAAAGTGTAGTTTTTTGATTTTTTTAGCAAATGATGAAACCTTTGACAAAACCAACAATCTTAATATTAATGGTATTACTTGTTTCATGGCACAAACTCTGATAATCTTATCGTTTTCCTCTTTAGTTAGACCTTTTTCGATGGTGTAAATATACAGCAGATAACATGATAATGACAAATAAAAAATGGGCCGTAAAACGTATAACTGTCAACCTCGCAACACAGGAAGCGGAAAAACTAGAAAAATATTGTCAGCAAACAGGTAGACCCGCAACTGATGTTATTCGCGAACTGATTAGAAGTTTGCCTATGTCTGAGGATGGCAAAGATGGAAATAGGTAAGAAGATACTTTTATGACTTACCAGATAAGTGCTTTGCCACCAAAAAAATAACTGTGATACTTTTTTGAGTCCACTGCAATGGGCAAGAGTTTGTCTAAACGATACAGGCGCGTTTTTCTCGCGTCTGGTCATTTGCTGGAGCTAGAAAGAGTAATCAAAGACATTTTAGTATTGACATTGCCTAGCCTTAATATGCTTGTGAGTTGATATTAAGTAGCAAATTCCGACGCCAACCCAGTTACAATCTGTAAAGAAACTGAAAAGGAACGACGGAATGCGTGTTGCAATTGTAGGTGCGGGACTGGCTGGGCTAGCAACCGCAGTGGATCTAGCCGATGCTGGTTGTGAAGTACAGATTTTTGAGTCTCGTCCGTTTGTGGGTGGTAAAGTTGGCAGCTGGGTTGATGGAGATGGCAACCATCTAGAAATGGGGTTGCATGTATTTTTTGGGTGCTACTACCAATTATTTGACTTGATGAAGAAAGTGGGGGTGTTAGAAAACTTACGCCTCAAAGAACATACCCACACTTTTATTAACAAAGGAGGCAGAACTGGTGCTTTAGATTTTCGCTTTATTACAGGTGCGCCTTTTAATGGATTAAAAGCATTTTTTACTACTTCTCAATTATCATTGCAGGATAAATTGCAAAATGCGATCGCCTTGGGTACTAGTCCCATAGTTCGCGGCTTAGTGGACTTTAACGGGGCGATGAAAACCATCCGCAATTTAGATAAAATTAGCTTTGCCGATTGGTTCCGCAGTCACGGTGGCAGTAATGGCAGCATCAAACGCATGTGGAATCCCATCGCCTACGCGCTGGGATTTATTGATTGCGAAAATATTTCTGCCCGGTGTATGTTAACAATATTCCAGTTCTTTGCAGTCAGAACTGAAGCTTCAATCCTGCGAATGCTCCAAGGTTCTCCAGCTGAGTATTTGCACAAGCCAATTCTGGAATATCTGGAAGCTAGAGGCACTAAAGTCTACACCCGTCGGCAAGTCCGGGAAATTCAGTTTACAGAATCTGAGGAACAAACCCGCGTCACAGGCATAACAGTTGCCCAAGGTGATACAGTAGAAACTATCACTGCTGATGCTTATGTCTTTGCCTGTGATGTTCCAGGTATTCAGCGAATCTTACCCCAAGAATGGCGTAAGTGGTCAGAATTTGACAACATTTATAAACTCGATGCAGTGCCAGTGGCAACAGTGCAATTACGCTTCGATGGTTGGGTGACAGAACTCAACGATGCCCAACAGCGTAAGCAGCTAAATCGAGCAGTTGGAATAGATAATTTACTTTACACAGCCGATGCAGACTTTTCTTGTTTTGCCGATTTAGCGTTGACTAGCCCTGCTGATTATTATCGCCCAGGACAGGGATCTTTATTACAGCTAGTGTTGACGCCCGGAGATCCCTTTATTGCACAAAGTAATGAAGCGATCGCTCAACATGTCCTTAAGCAAGTCCACGAACTGTTTCCCTCATCGCGCGAGTTAAATATGACTTGGTACAGCGTGGTAAAACTTGCTCAGTCTCTCTACCGAGAAGCACCAGGAATGGATGTGTATCGTCCCAACCAAAAAACACCAGTGCATAATTTCTTCCTTGCAGGGAGTTATACACAGCAAGACTACATAGACAGTATGGAAGGGGCTACCATTTCTGGACGGCGTGCAGCAAAAGTGATTTTGGAGAGTTTAAAAAATTGACATAGACACCTAGTGGCTTTTGTCAAAGAGTAAACGCCAAGGAAGAAAAAATAATGTCAGATTGGTTAGAACATACTGTGCAAATAGAAGTAGAAGCTCCCATAGATTTAGTATGGAGCCTCTGGTCTGATTTAGAACAAATGCCCCGATGGATGAAGTGGATTGATTCAGTCAAGGTTCCACCAGATAATCCAGATATATCTCTTTGGAAATTGAGTAGTAACGGTCTGGAATTTACTTGGAAATCCCGAATTCTCAAAGTAATTCCCAACCAAATTATTCAATGGGAATCCATTGATGGTTTGCCAAATCAGGGAGCGATTCGCTTTTACGATCGCCACAGTAGTACTATCGTCAAAATGACTATTTCCTACGCTATTCCCGGTATTATTGGCAAAATTATGGATAACTTATTTTTGGGGCGGATAGTTGAATCAACAATCAAAGCTGATTTGGAAAGGTTTAAACAATACGCCTTGAATGTTAAAGCTAATTGATATAGATAGAAATTTTGATGAAAATAAATACTTGCGGTTAACTCACTTTTTGGAGCTGAGCTTTTTCGCCTTTGTTATTACTATTCAGTCAATAGGCGAACCGCAAGTATTTACCACTAATGAAAAGTCAACGCTGACAAACTATATAGTTATTGGCGCGAGCGCCTTTTTAGATTTGGGTTGCTCGGAAACCGATAGGGCCTTCACCTGCATAGGTCGTGGTTCCAATTAGGGTGTTCCCGCCATCACTAGATGTAATGTTGAGTGCGACTACATTCTGTTCCACACGACCACCGATTAGCCAAATCCCACCAGGATTCCAAGGTGCTGTACTACCACCCCACTGGTTTTCTACTGTGTAGTTGTTGCTGCCGAAAATGTTACCTTTAAAGCCGATGGGGCCTTCACCTGCATAAGTAATAGTCCCATTTAGGGTATTACCGCCGTCGCTGGATGTTATATCGATCGCCACAACATTTTGATTTCCCCGTGAGCCGAGTACCCAAGTCCCACCAGGATTCCACGGAGCTGATGAGCCTCCCCATTGGTTTTCCACAGTATAGGCACCGCCATCAGCAGCAGCGCTCTTAAAGCCGATGGGGCCTTCACCTGCATAGGTAATAGTTCCATTTAGGGTATTACCACCATCGCTTGATGTTATATCGATCGCCACAACATTTTGATTTCCCCGTGAGCCGAGTACCCAGGTTCCACCAGGATTCCACGCAGCAGATGAGCCTCCCCACTGGTTTTCTACGTTGTAGGTGTTGCTTCCAGTTAAGGTAGCCTTAAAACCGATGGGGCCTTCACCCGCATAGGTCGTAGTTCCAGTAAGTGTCTTACCGTTATCACTAGATGTAACTTTGAGTTCGACAATGCGCTGGTCTGCTCTAGCTCCAATTATCCATGCTCCACCAGGATTCCAGGGTGCCGTACTACCACCCCACTGATTTTGTACATGATATAGATTATTGGTCTTAGTTGTTGTAGTTGTCATGTTTTACTCCGAAGTTTTAATTGTTTAGTCAAAGCGAATCTATAGCAATCCAATTTGATTTCGGAAAAAAATACGTACAATTAAGCCTGAATTTGAAGAAACCCATCCACAACAATGGCTTCCATACGTATATTTTTAAAATCAAATCAGTAACTTATATTTCTGCTTTACTTTGTCAAATGGTTATTTAATTGCTAGCTGCTTGATATAAAACATACTGCAATTTTTCGTGTTCTTTTTATCAATTTTGTTTTTTTTAATTTTTGCTAATAAATAAAAAATACTAGTTTGCAAGTATTAAATATAACTATCAATAACTTGCAAGAGTGGGGTCAAGAGAAAGAATAGTGTGACAACCAATGTCAGCACTTGATTTAAATGGGCGCGATGGCAGAGGATTTTGCTGGCAATGTCAGACAGAATTGTTTATACGCCGGATGAAGAGGCTGTCGTCTCGATAATGCGGCGGTTTCCGATACAGTTGTAAATAAAAAAGCAACTCAACAAGGCGATCGCCAACTAAATGTCCAGTGGAGCAAATTGATACATAGTTAGCTTTTTGCGCTTTTTTATTCGTCTAACTCACGTTTAGAGGGGCGACATTACCAAGTTGGGTCGCTAAACAAATTAATAGTTAATTCTTCGCGTGGTGGTACTGCTGTGATACAGGCGCGGATATTTTCTCCATCTTCTAATTCCACGGTGCAAGCGTAACAAGACCCCATCAGACAACCGGTGGGAATAAATACTCCAGCCCGGTCTGCTACATCCAGAAGGGCTTCTCCCACTTCGGCTTCTACTGTGACATCATCTGGTAAAAAACGCACACGAACAATCATCAATCTTACGTTTTTGATTTAGTATTGTCATTTGTCATTTGTCATTTGTCCTTCGTTCTTTGACCAATGACTAATGACTAATGACATTTCAAAGCATTTTAGCTTAAGACAAAAACGGCGTTAAGTCTAAATGGTTTTCAACTTCAGCGGCTAGAGAATCTAAAATCTGTTCTCGGTGTTCCCGATAGTTAGCGACACCTGTGGGCAAAGATTTTAAACCCCGTTGTTGGCGGAGGCGATTTAACCAAGCCCGACGCCAAGGGCCGTTGTCAAAAATTCCGTGGAGGTAAGTACCCCAGACTGATTGACAACTATCCACTAACCCTAAATTAATATCATCAAATAGGGCATGGTAAGATTGACTATCTATTCCTTGCTGTTCGATGCGCGATCGCCCTTGGTGGATCTCAAAGCCATTAACTGGCAAGCCTAATTGCGGATAATTCGAGCTGACTTGCCGCTGGCGGGCAATTTTCTGTCCTGTAATTACAGTTCTGATTGGTAAAAGATTTAACCCTTGATATCTACCAGCTTGTCCTTCTATTCCTTCTGGGTCGGCTATGATTTGTCCCAGCATTTGATACCCGCCGCAGATGCCTAAAACTGTTCCCCCTGAGGCTGCATAATGTTGAATAGCTTCTGCCATACCGCTTTTTTGTAGCAGTAGCAAATCAGCAATTGTGGTCTTTGTCCCTGGGATAATTACTGCGTCTGGATGTCCTAAATCTTGCTTAGGGCTGATGAATTTTACTGAAACTGAGCTTTCAGATTCTAGAGGATCAAAATCAGTGAAGTTGGCAATTCTGGGTAAACGAATAACGGCAATATTGAGGTCACTTTGGGCTTTGTTTGATTGACGTTCTAGTAAATCAAGGGAGTCTTCTGCCGGAAATACTTCTTGTAAGTAGGGTATAACGCCAACGACAGGAATACCAGTGCGTTCTTCCAACCATTTTATTCCTGGTTCTAGGAGCGATCGCTGTCCCCGGAACTTGTTAATTACTACACCTTTAATTAAAGCGCGTTCGTCTGGTTCCAATAACTCTAAAGTGCCTACTACATGGGCAAAAGCGCCACCCCGGTCAATATCAACTACTAGTAGAGTTGGCGCATTCAAATATTTTGCTACGCGCATATTCGTTAAGTCACGGTGCTTGAGGTTAATCTCCGCTGGACTACCCGCACCTTCACAAACCAACAAGTCAAATTCTGTCCCTAAATGCTGTAGCGATTCTTCAATTGTCCGCCAGCCAAGTTCAAAATATTGCTCGTAGTAATCTGCGGCACCCACTTTGCCCACAGGTCTACCCTTTATAATTACTTGCGAAGTCATATCCCCTTGGGGCTTAAGTAAAATTGGGTTCATTTCTACCCAAGGTACAACTCCCGCAGCCCAAGCTTGTACTGCTTGCGCGTAACCAATTTCTCCACCACTGGCAGTGACATAAGCATTTAAAGCCATATTTTGACCTTTAAAGGGAGCCACTCGCCAACCACGCCGCGATAAAATTCGACAAATAGCTGTAGTTAAGAGTGATTTCCCTGCGTGGGATGTTGTCCCCACCACCATAATTGATTTCATAGTCACTATTCAGGTTTTTAATATATAAGGTGAAATTTTACGGGCATCGGGCATAGGGCATGGGGCATAGCGTATGGAGAGATGAGAAGCAGAGGAGCGGAGGAGCAGAGGGGAAGAGGTATAAATTTAACACTTCCCCATTTCCAATGCTCAATGCCCAATGCCCAATGCCCTATACGCAATACCTCACCACATTGTAAAGACTTCATGAATGGGTGTCATGTTTCCGTATATTAATTGTTCCCTTTGATTCGTTAATCCTAACTCTTTAGTTTTCTATTCTAAAAAGGTAACCGCAACCAACGAATCACTGCATTGTATAAACGATCGCGCCATGAAGGAGTACGCCAATTTTCCCCTTGATGTTGTTCTATCAACTGGCGTCCCAAGGGAGTGAGGCGAAAACTATCTGTAATTCCCTGACCATCGACTTCTCGGCGCAATACACCCACTTGAATCAGCCAACCCAAGGCGTCGTCACATGCTAATTCTGATAAAGGACGCTGAGTATAACCCCGATCAAATCCATTTTCTAGAGCGATCGCACTCAACGATACACTTTGGTGTCGCATGAGTTTAAATAAAGATGGATTAAAGGGCGAACATCTTAGGGAGCGATCGGCTCTTTCAATTGTTCTAGGAGGATAGACAAAAGCTTTTGGGTTTTGGAAATCAACAGGAGGCATTGCGTGTAATTAGAAATTTTTCTTTGAATAAAAATTAATTTCAGAATATATTTTTTTGCACCAGTTAGCTCATTAACAGCAGAATAATATAGTTATATTATTTTTTAGTAAATATATTTAATCATTATAAATTATTGTAAAATCTCAAGTGCATCAACAATCTGAAACAGGAAAGGTTAATTATGCCTCTAGCAGTTGGTACGGATGCACCTGCATTTACCGCCAAAGATACAAACGGCAACACAGTGTCTTTATCTGATTTTAAAGGGAAGACAGTTGTTTTGTATTTTTACCCCAAAGATGACACTCCAGGCTGCACCAAACAAGCTTGTAGTTTTCGAGATGCCCAATCTAAATATCAAAGTCAAGATGTTGTAGTTCTGGGAGTCAGCGCAGATGATGAAGTTTCTCATCAGGCATTCACCCAAAAATATAATTTGAATTTTCCTCTACTGGCTGACACCGACAAATCCCTCATCAAAGCTTTCGATGTGGATGGCGGCGGTTACGCCAAGCGCGTCACCTACGTAATTGGCCCTGACGGCAAAATTACCCATGTTGACGCTAGTGTAAATACTAGCACCCATGCTGAGGATGTTTTAGCTGCACTTGGGTTGTAGTTTTTTGCCTGAGAACTAAGAAGTTTTGAAAAGTCTGACCCCAACCCCAAGCTTTTGGGGTTGGGATTATTCATTTGAATTCAGTTACCTGATGGTAATTTAAACGATGGTAACTGTGGGTTCGCTTGTTGTGCTTGCTGGCACTGGAGTGTTTGCTGTTGATTTGCTTTTAAAGGAGGTGCTGTTGCTGGTTGAATTGATGATGTCGGCGACGCTGATGCAACCGTTGGCGATCCTGGGGTTGTTAGTTGCGCTTGTTGACGACATTGGAGTAATTGTTGTTGTCTAAGTTTAAAAGCTTCTGCGGTTGAGTTGAGTTGTTCGTTCTGTTGTTGAGAATCCCAGTTGAGAGTTCCGAAATTTGCCCGGTGAATTAGATCGAACATGTTGAAATTATCTGAATTCGAGCGGGAAAACGGATCGGTATTTTGGTCTGTTGTACTAGTACTAGGAAAAGCATCCGTTGGGCTACTGATTTGAGCCAAACTAGGTTGAGCCATCAGTAACGGAACAAAGCTAATTCCGGCTGCGGTAGCTAAGAAGAGTCTAGTAATTTGTAAAAATGGTTTTTTCATGGATTTTGACTCGAAAATTGCTCTCTATTATCTTAAGCAAGAGTCCGTCGTAGTTGGGGCTGAATGCTAATTAAAGCGACAAGGGCAAAGCCGAACAACACCAACAATGCTCCTCCAAAGGTAACATTACCCCAAGGAGCCTGCATAACTACACTATCCAATGCCCAACTGCTATGGAGATAGAGGTAGCGAATGGGTTCGATCGCATAGCTGAGGGGATTTAAGGTAGCCACAACCTGCAACCACTGGGGCATAAACGAGAGAGGAGCTAAAGCTGTACTAGCAAATAATAGTGGTAAGTTAGTGACGAAAATTACCGCAATTAGTTCAATATGACCGGGTAAGGCAAAAGCTAACCCCAGAGAAATGGCTGTCACACCCAAAGCTAGCAGAAAAACGATTAAAGCGATCGCACCTAAACCAGCTGCATCAGGTATTCCCGCACCTAAAAACGCCGCTGCTCCCACAATTACCGCTGCTTGCAGTAAACTTTGGCTGATGATGAAGATTGCCGAAGCAAAGACAATGGAAAACCGTGAAGCTAAGGGTGCTACTAGCAAACGATTCAAAAAGCCGAACTCGCGGTCAAACATCACGGGCAAACCAGCATTCAGCGCTCCAGCAAATGCTGTAAACACAATTACTCCAGCAGCCAAAAATTGCCCGTAATTTGTCGTACTGCCAAATAAGCCTTTGGGTGCATTTTGGAATAATGCGCCAAACAGCACCAACCACATAACCGGCTGAATAATTCCCGCAATTAATGTCGAAGGGCGACGTTGCAATTGAATAAACAAGCGACGAGTTAAAGCCAACGTCTCTTGTACCAGTTCGCCGAAAAAATTAGGAGCAGCATTAGCATCTGCTTGCGGCGATGCTAGTGTCTGCCAATTGAGATCGGATTTAGGAGTAACACTCATAAGAATTTTGGATTTTGGATTTTTGATTTTGGATTGGACATTAGGAAGGGGGAAAGGGAAAGGGGTAAGGGGGAAAGGTTAAATTTATCCCTTTACCCTTTACCCTTTAACCTTTTCCCCTAGCTCCCCATTCCCTACCTCATATTCTGCTTTTTCTCAGCTTTGGGATCGCGGGTAGCGATCGCTGCTAGTTCGGCATCCATCAGGGTGCGTCCTGTGGCTGCGAGGTAAACGTCATCGAGACTGGGGCGAGATTGGGCGATGCCAAATATGGGCAAGCCAGCGGTATTTAGGGTTTGCTGGATGTTGATGAGAACGTCATTTTGGGACGTCACCACCAAGTTGAGAGAATTACCTTGAGCGTTGTTGATGATGACTTCTTGGACGAAGGGCAAAGATTGAAGGAGGTTTTTGGCTTTTTCTGCTTCTTCAATGGGGGAAAACTCTTGAATTCGCAAAGTGATGCGATCGCCACCTACTTTATCTTTCAATTGGGAAGGTGTGCCAGCCGCAATTACAACGCCGCGATCGATAATTGCCACGCGATCGGCTAGGGCGTCAATCTCTTCTAAATAATGGCTGGTAATTACTACCGTCGTCCCAGAGGCGCGTAATTTTCTCAAAAATTCCCATACCACGAAACGGCTTTCTATGTCAAGTCCTACAGTTGGCTCGTCTAAGACTAAAACATCCGGTGCATGGAGTAAGCCAGCAGCTAAATCAAGGCGCTTACGCAAACCGCCAGAGTAGGTTCCGGTTTTTTTATTGGCGTATTCTTGTAAACCGAGTAAATCCAATACTGTCTCAATACGCTGTTTGGCTACTGCACCGGGGATGTGATAAAGTGCTGCTTGCAATTGCAGCAGTTCTCGTCCAGTCAACACTTTATCTATAGCGACTTCCTGAGCTACATAGCCTAGTTTTTGTCTTGCAACTCTCGGATTATCTAAGACAGAGATCCCAGATACTTCGATTTTGCCAGCATCAGGCGTGGTGAGGGTACACAAGGCACGCAAGGTGGTAGTTTTGCCAGCACCGTTGGGGCCAAGTAAACCAAAGATTTCTCCTGACTCTACCTGAAAAGAAACATCCTTAACGGCAACCACCGTGCCGTAGGATTTTTGCAAATTTTGAATTAAAACGGCGGGAGCCATGACAGCTTTTCCCCAACTATACAAATCTCAATAAATCTATTTTTATTGTAGAAGGTGGGGACAAGGAAATAGCGCATGAGCGAAAATATGTAAATAAGTTCGCTTCATGCGCTATGCTGCCAAAAATTTGGGATTATTTTAAGCAAGTTGTTTGATAACGTTTGTGGCGAAATATACCAAATACTATAACTTTGCGACTCTAAAAGCAGCTTTTGAACTCGTAAACTAACTTTTGTGACATAAATAGCAGCTTTTGTGACATGAATAGTAGCTTTTGTGACATAAATAGCAGCTTTTGCGACATGAATAGCAGCTTTTGCGACATGAATAGCAGCTTTTGCGACATGAATAGCAGCTTTTGTGATTAGTTTTGTACTATATAAGTCCTAAAACTAGGAAATTAGAACGCTATTTAAGGACTTTCAACGTTTTGAGGGTAGTATCATTGCAACCGCTGATAAATCCTCCCATCGCTTGGATTTGTTGCAAGTAATCGAGAACAGGTTTGGTGATAAGTTCCCCTGGCATTAATGCGGGAATTCCTGGAGGATAGGGACAGACGATTTCGGCACAAATGCGATCGCAAGTCTTTGCTAAAGGTAATGTTTCACTAGCAGCAAAAAAAGCTTCACGGGGAGACAAATATAAATTAGTACCGAATGTTGTGAAAAAATTCTGCAAAATATAGTTTTTAACAGTAGCGTCGGTTCGGCGATATTCTTTGGCAAGAGTAGTAAAACCTTGTACTAATTGTTCGATATCAGCTGCGGTATTGCCCAAACTAATAATAAAAGTAACGTGCTGCTGGGAGGGAAATTCAGCAGTAACGGCAAATTTTTCATCTAGAATTTCATCTGCGGTAAATCCGGTTAAACCTAAATTAGAAACAGTTACAGTTAATCGTGTTTTATCTAAAGCCACAAAACCAGGAGATCCCCCCAACCCCCCTTGAAAAGGGGGGCTTAAGACAGATAAGCCAGGAAGTTCGCTGATTTTGGTTCTAGCTTCTTGGGCAAGTTCCAAAGTTTGAGACATCAGCATTTTTCCGTGGAGTGCCATTTGCTGACGCGCTGCATCTAGGGAAGCTAAAAGTATATAACTGGGACTGGTAGACTGTAGGAGTTGCAAGGCTTTACTAATGCGATCGCCATCTATTCTATTACCTTGAACGTGCAGCATTGATGCCTGTGTCATGGCACCGAGTACTTTGTGGATGGATTGTACAGTTAAATCTGCACCTGCGGCTAAAGCTGGAGTAGGCAATTCGGGATGAAAGCTAAAGTGTGCGCCGTGTGCTTCATCTACCAGTAGAGGAATATTATATTGATGGGTAATATTGGCGATCGCCCTTAAATCTCCGCAAACACCGTAATATGTTGGGTAGACTGTCAACACTGCTTTAGCGTCGGGATGTTGTTGGAGTGCAGATTCTACAGCAGTCGGTGTGATGCTATGGGCAATATCTAAAACTGAATCGTATTCAGGATTGAGAAAAACTGGGATGGCGCCGGAGAGAATTAAGGCGGCGATCGTAGAAGAATGCACATTTCGAGGCAAAATGATTTTATCGCCTGCACCACAAGTAGCGAGAATTGCCGCCTCAATTCCACAGGTAGAACCGTTAACCAGAAACCATGTTTGCGAAGCGCCAAATGCTTCGGCTGCTAATTGTTGCGCTTCTTGAATTACCCCTTGGGGTGCAAAAAGATTATCTAAATCACCTAATTCCGTTAAATCAGCGCGAAAGACGGCTTTACCAAGTAAATCGGCTAGAGGTTGAGAGATACCCTTGCCTTGCTTATGTCCTGGCATGTAAAAAGAAGCATGGGGGCGTGTTGCATTAGCTTTTAAAGCATCTAATAGGGGTGTTTGGCTTTGATCGAGCATTTGGAGAGAAAGAACCGTTAATGATAAAATCTCAAGTCTGTTAGGGCATATTCATAGACGATGAAATTACCCAACAGCGAGCAAGCAGAAATTTCTATGCAAAAGCTTATAGGTTATTGTCTAAACCCAGAACATCCGACTGGGAAACATAAAGCCAGAGTTTTTGCATCAATTCTAGGAATCACGCTAGAAAATGCCGATGTTTTGCGCGAACTTATTCAAACAGCAGCAGTTACAGGTGAAGTTGTTCAGCAAAGTACTACACAATTTGGTCAACAGTTTAAGGTAGATTGGATAGTACCTGATACAGACGGAATCAGGCTGCGGACAATCTGGGAAACTACCGCTAATAATCCCTATCCACGTTTGATTACTGCATTTGTGAAGTTAAATGAAAAAAATTAAACTTTTGGATACTATTGCTACACTCAAACCGATTCCTATTGAGAGATTAGAACTAGTAGAAGAAGATTATACTTCTATCGAAAGCTTACCAAGTGGGCAAGTTGGAACAATTGTAGAAGTATATGAGCAAGAAGAGGAATATCATTATTTAGTCGAGTTTGCTGATACCCAAGGCTGTGAATATGCAATGGCGACTTTGAGAGCAGATGAAATCTTAGTTTTACATTATGATTTAGCAATTGCTTAAGTTTTTACTTTAGGGTTTATATGTGAATTAAGGTGCGATCGCATCTATTATCCACCTAATTAACAATTATTTATCATAATAAAATCAATACAGCTAGTAGGGTGTGTTATGCCGGAGGCTAACGCACCATCCTAAGTTTAAATAATTAGCTTTTTACTGCACGCTCTCTCACCCATTGTTTTAACAGAGGAATTTCAAAATCATATCCTCCATTAATTTCGTGTAAAATATGATAACGCAACAACCGGGTTAATACCTTTTCAGCAATTTCAGTACTTATAGGTAATAAAATATCTGTCTTAGCAACTTGTAATAATAATTCTTGACCAATTACAATTTCTTCTGGTGTAGTTCCTGTAAACTCTGTCCAAATATTTGTAAAATAAGGCTGACCGGAAATAAAAGCGTCATTAATAGAAGCTTGCAAGAGTTCGGTAGTAATAAAATCAGTATGATTAAAGTTAGCTTGATTGACCATTGATGCGCCCAATAATTGTAGGCAGTAAGGGTGACAATTGGTAAGCTTTAATACTTCTTCTACAATCCCTGAATCGTAACGCAGTGCAAAATCTGGATCTGGATTAAGCAGTAATTCCTCGGCTTCGTTAGGTTCAAGATAAAGCATTTCTATCGGGACAACGCTGATAAAATAGCTACTCCAATTTGGGCCTAATTCCTCTAAAGTTTGCACCCCAGAAAAGAGAAAACCGAGTTGTTCGTAATGTTGAATTAAGTGGCGCAGTTCGTCAAATAAACCGAAAGTTAGCTGTCCCTTTTGGATGGCGGTACCGATTTTTTCAAATTCATCAAGGTTGAGAAGAATGCGCCGTTCTCCGATTTGGTCAAATGCTTCATCGAACCAATCTTCTAAGGTTGTATAGGGACTAGGTTGAAAATCGGTGCGTTTAGGAATGTTTGGTAATTGAACGCCTTGACTTTTGCAGTCTTTATGAATTGCACGGACTAAGCCAAAGCAAAAGTCAGATTCGCTGGTGGTAATGGCGGAACTTTGCATATCCACAAATACGGGGAGGATATCACTGGGAAGCAGGCGAGGAAAGTTATACAAAAAGGAAGTTTTACCACAGCGCCGGGGGCCATGCAGCACAAGGATAGGTCGATCGCGGTTTAAAACTCGACGAACAACTTCATCGGCAAATTTCTGACGCCCTTTAAACAAATCTTTTTGGTCAAGTCGCACCGGATTTCCAAATTGGAACGGGTTGATTAGTTCGCCTTGAGAGAGTTTGCGTTGTTCATTTTGTTCCAGTTCAATAGCTTTTTGCCAATGTTCCAGTACAGGTGTCCAGCGTTTGATGGCTTCGCCTTTAAGTCCCAGAGAGGGTAATTGGAGTTGTAATCGAACAAGCTTGTTATTAATTCGTTCTAATCCTCGTTCTCGCAGGTGTATATTTTTATTTTCAAGTGCAGATTGAATATCTTGAATAATAGTTTGCAAGCGAGGAAGAAGGATAGAAAGTTCGGGTTTAACCTTTGGTAAAGGTGTTTCTGGAGTCGGGGTATCGCTGTCAGAATCGAGGTGATAGAAGGGAGAAATCAGGAAGGGTAATATAGGATGGTCTGAGTTGGCAGTAAAGATTAGTTCTGGAATACTTTGAATTTGCTTGAGTTGGTCAACAACAATTTGTGGTAAGGCATTTTGCAGGGTTATTTGAAATCCTGGTAAGGAAAAAGCTTGGGTATATTGAAATATTTTTAAGGCTTGTTGAGGTCTTTCACGAAATTCAGAAACAAGAAGTTGAGCATGATTAGGTAAAGGTATCCACAGGAGTTCGCTAGTGTAAGGAGGTAATTGAAAAAGTATTTTTGCTGTTTGAGTACGTAACCGCCTAATTGTTGAATCTGAAAATCTGAAAAATTTTAGTAAATCATGAGGAAATATATAATAACTAATTAAAGAGATAAAACAATAATCAGGAAATATTCTGTAATAGCTGACTAAGGTTACAGGAATAATTAATGCTGAACGCCATCCTAAATTTTGGACAGAAAGAGCTATTAAAATCACTGTAGTGGTGATAAAAACTCTATTGTCTTTTGCTGGTGCAAGAGAAAAAGCGATTAAACTTGCAACAACCGAAAACCAAGTAAGCGGTAAAGTAGCAACTCCCGCCATGAATGCCACCACTCCAACCGCTACGAATCCCGCCACGACTGCCGCCACGACTGCCGCTGCGTAGAACGCCACGTAGAACGCTACAACTGCTGCTACTCCAATCGCCAAGAATCCCGCTACGTAGAACGCCACGTAGAACGCCACGTAGAACGCCACGACTGCCGCCACGAATCCCGCCACGAATCCCGCCACGACTGCCGCCACGAATCCCGCCACGAATCCCGCCACGACTGCCGTCACAACTGCCGTCACTAAGTACACGTCATCACTATTTTTTATATTTTCTTTTATTACAAATAGGAGAAAGCCTGTCATTCCACTTACTAACAACAGAAACAACAAGTTTTGAGTTGCTAAGCACACTCCTAACATCCCACTGATTGTTCCTCCCACCACCATGAAATTACGAGCAAGGGAAAGATGTTCTTTTTTTAACAGTTGCAATATTAACCAAACAGTTAATGATATGGATACTCCAAAAACTGCAAGACCTATCCCCATTTCAGGTAAAGGAGGTAAAACTTTAATAGCTTTTATTAAGCCTTTTAACCAGCTATCAGCTTGATCTAATACAACTATCAACCACAATAAGGAGATAACCAGTCCTAAAGGTAAAAATAAAATTCCTGTCGTATAAGCAACTAACATTACACAAGGTAACTGCAACCAATCTAATAATTGATTACGCTCAATCAGTCTAAAACTAAGAGGGATATTATAAATCAATAATAGTAATAGATACTGACTAATAAATCGTAAATTTCCAAAACCCAAAATATCCAAAAAACTTGTGTCTGGTCTGCGTCCATCTTTTTCTTTTTGAGTAAACCATTCATTCATTCGTTGCTGAAGCCTTGAAGGACAATACATTGCCCACCAAAATAGTTCCCAAGTTTCTCGCAAAAACAGCAACATTTTTTATATTTAATGTTTGAATTTTTGGCTTATTGCTTTATCTTTGACCTTTCACAAACTCTGCAAACACACTGCTAAATAAACCCCCATCTTTCCGTAATAACCCATGACGCTGAAGCCTATCTACAATTGCCCGATCGCTAATAGGTAAATTACCCCCTCCCAACTCATAACGCAATGCTAAACGTTCAACTTCGGTTAAATCTTTCCAAAGTTCTTCAAAACGAGGCTTTGCTTGAAAATTAAACTCATTTTTAGCTATTTCTTGATTCCCATATTGCCACAACATCGCCCCCGCCATCTGCACATAATAGGGCAACCCTCCTGCTAACTCATCCACCGATTGTAATACCGCAGAATTAGGCAGAAATCCTTTCTGGATGATTCTTTGCCAAGCTTCCTCGTCTAATGCCCCTAAAATAGTCGTACTGAAAATATTGGCAAAGGGAGAACCCAGACTCAAAGTTTCGTAAACTTCATTAAGAGGGCGTTTGCTGGCAATTACCATTGTTAATAAACCCGCAGAAGCCTTAGAACGCCAATCTTCTCCCCAATCCTGAAACAATTCCAATCTATCTTTTTTACTAGCAATCGCTTCAAATTCATCCAATAAAATAATTAAACGATACCCTTCATCTACTAACACCTGTAAGCCGTCTTCTACTGCAAAGCCATCTTCATTATCTTCCTTTGACCAAGGATAATTCCCTGTTAGTTTCTGAATCCCTCGCCTTAACCCTTCAATAATCCCTTCTGGAGTGTGAAAATTCTTACTCGTTAAATCTAAGAAAACAACCAAAGGCTTTTGTTCTGGCGAACAAAATTCGCTGATTTTTTCTTTGATATATCGCAATAGAGAGGTTTTTCCATTGCGCCGCAGGCCTACCAAATTGACACATTGAGGACTAATCGCGCCAATGCGGTTTTTAATTTCTAAAATCTCTTTTCTCCGTCCGTAAAAACGTTCTGGAGGAACAGGAAGACCATATTCAAATGGATTATCACCTTTGGGCTTTTGCTGATGAAATTGTTTATTAAGTAACGCAATTTCGGGAAATTGCTTCACAATAACTTGAACCGAAACTGCCCGTCCACCTAAATCGTTACCCTCATCACGGGAAAGATGCACAATTCCACAAACTTTACCTGTTAGTAAATTTAGTAAAGGCGAACCACTAAACCCTGAGATAATTTGCCCTTGCTTTAACTTATAGAGAATAATATCCTGTTTAAAACTTATTCCTTCATATTTAAAACTTGCTGAATCTCCCAGCGAATAATCAACTTCGCTATTCTTGGGATAACCGAAAATATATAAATCATCGTTGGTTTTCGGTTCTGTGTCATCCAATTCAACACAGGGATGATCCAAACAATCCTCGTCCAGTCGTAAAAGGGCTAAATCAAGAGGATATTTACATAATTGCGTAACTTTAGCTGTGTAATTCTGGTTTTCTGCTTTCCAGAATACTTGCACAGGGTTATCTTTCGCAGATTCGACCACATGGGCGCAGGTGAGAATCCAATTCGGTGCAACAAAAAAACCTGTTCCCTGACTACTGGCAACATTTAAACGCACTGTACAGCGTTGTAAATCGTCTTCGTTACCCATTAATTGCTCTCACGTAGCATCTTTGTAAAAAGATTACCACAAGTGTAAGACAATCAATTGTTATTTACCCCATTCCATCGTAATTTCCAGGTTAGCTGTGCCTGTTCCTTTGACAATTAAAGCGGTTAATTGTCCTGACTCAACTCCAATTTGTAAACCTAGTTTGACACTAAATTTATCTGGCTTGACTGTCTCGCTAATATCTTTTAATGTACCTGCGACATCTTCAGCAATGGATTTAATAATTTCTGTGGCTTGTTTAAAAACTCTGGTTTCATCAGAAACAGGTTGTTCGCCTATAGGCGTAACCTCTACTTTAATTATTCTGCCGTCAGAAAGTTCAAAGGAAATAATTTTGGTTCTATCTGCCATAGTTGATTTTTTGCTGTTAATCTTTCGTGCAAGGATCTTCCTAAATAATGGGAAGAAGATATATGGTATTGTTACATTTTTCGATCGCGATTAATTTGAGAAAATTTGTATTGCACGCAGAGGCGCAAAGGACGCAGAGGAAGAAGAGGATAGTTACACAGAATGTTATGCTTGCGTTAAAATCCGTAAGTCCTGTGTAGCTAACTAGATGAGACCTTATCATCAAATCCCGATTTTTGAGTGTGGCGAGTCTTTGGTGGAGATTCCTTTGGAATTGTTTGCGGTGGAATCTCCCCATCCTTATGAAAAGTTAGGTGCGCCTTATGGCAGACACTCTCCTTATTATCTCCGTCAAAGCGTCATTGAAAATTTGATTCGAGCGCAAAATTACCTTGAATTGTTGCGTCCGAAATGGCGGATTCAAATATTTGATGCCTATCGCCCAGTAGCAGTCCAGCAATTTATGGTAGATTACAGCTTCGCGCAAGCAGTACGAGAAAGGGGACTGATTGAGGCAGACTTATCAGCAAACCAACGCCAAGAAATTTGGCAGGCGGTTTATGAAATTTGGGCTGTACCGAGTTTAGATGAAAAAACTCCCCCACCTCACAGCACCGGGGCTGCGGTGGATGTGACGCTAGTAGACGATACTGGGGAAATAGTGAATATGGGTTCGCCCATTGATGAAATGTCAGGGCGATCGCATCCCGATTATTATGCCAATAGTGACGAGCCACAAGCAGAAAAATATCATACTCGCCGTCAGCTATTGCAAGATGTAATGTTAAAAGCAGATTTTCAACGCAACCCTAAAGAATGGTGGCATTTTTCTTTTGGCGATCAAATGTGGGCTTGGCTGAATAATCAATGTAATCCAGCTAATACTTTTAACGCCCGTTATGGACGTCTTATGTAGAAAGAATTCAGGAGTCAGGAGTTAGCATTCAGAATTACAGCATATTGCAAAGGAGTAAGGTACAGATCGTCGTAAGGGCACAACATTGTTGTGCCCCTACCCCTGTACTTCATTTACCTAAAAAATGCTGTAAATTTGAGTTCGATTAGCAGATGAAAAAATGGTGAAACATGACTTTGTTATTCTGACTCCTGAATTCTGAATTCTGAATTCTTCTTCAAGCATCTTGGGGATTTAACTCTCTTAACTCCTCTGTGGTATAAGTTCCTATGGGAGTCCAAATCAAGTAAGGAAGGAGTAAAAACGCTGCTAGCGGAGAAATCGGCAAAACGCAGATAGCGAGGACAACGGCAGAAATTAAACCAACTAGTCCGAGTCTTTCTCCTACTTTAAGACTGCGAAACCTCAGCATTAAAGGTATGTAGGCAACTGTGATAATTTCCACTAAAAGGTACAAAGCCATTAATAGCCAAGTAATTACGCCTCCTGGATTTTTTTGCCAGACAATATTGGCTGAAACTGCACCAGAAATAAAGATCGCAGTCCAGATGAATGGAATCAGCGGCTCAAAAACTAGCCATCGAGGGCGGCTTAACTTTGCAAACCATTTAACATCGCGGGGCGTGATAAAGAAACTACCAAGGGCGACGAAAAAAGTTATTGCCCCAATTACTATCCAAGATGAAATCATACTGCACTCCTGCTTGTGTATTTTGTCTAGCCATACACTGCAAGTTTGACAATTTAGAAGATAGGTTAAATCATTCGCTGGTGCTAATCTTAATAGAAAAATCAAAAATTTAAAATAGTACTACGCATCTTGGGGATTGAGGTTAATCATCTGCCAAGTGGTATAAGTTCCGATGGGACTCCAGAGCAAATAAGGAATTAGTAACAGTGCTGCCCAACCAGAAATACTTAAGACTGCAAGCATCAACAAAGCACCAATGAGAAAACCTGTGCCACCGAGAATTGTACCTACTTTTAAGCTACGAAGCCTAAACATTACGGGCGTATAGGCAATAGTCACAATTTCTAATAGCAAATATAAACCCATGATTAACCAGGTTGAAGTACTCCCTGGATCTTTTTCCCAAACAATATAAGCCGACCAAGCACCACAAATAAATATTACAGTCCAAATAATTGGAATCGCGCCTTCAAAAGTTAGCCATCTCGGCCGTTGTAAGCGCTTGAACCATTGGCGATCGCCAGGTGTAATCGCGTTAGCCGCCAGGGCAACTAAGAAAGCCACACCGCCAATTACCATCCAAGATTTAATCATGCCCCTTATCCTTTACAAGCGCTATCTATCGCTGAAATATCACTCTTTATAGTGTTATTTTGTCAATTTACCTGTTAATGACTCATCATCCTTGAGTTTGATAACTTTTCATCGTTTGGCAGGATTTTAAATTATTGGGCATTGGGCATGGGAAAAGGTTAAAGGGAAAAGGGAAAAGGAATAAATTTAATCTTTCCCCTTGTCCCCTTCCTATGCCCCATGCCCCACTTCCCATTTATTCCCCAAGATGACAACCCGATTCTGTCTCAAGGTGGGGGTATAAGGTAAAGCGGGGAAATATTCTGAGCAATAGGAGGATAAGGTTATTAAACTTAATGGTGATTGATATGCAAACTGAATCGGAAATGCGTTCGCTAGCACCAGAAACGCGAGGAATTGGTAATACTATTCGCCTGACAGGCTGGATTACTTTATGGTTGCAATTGGCAATTGGAGCGGTTTCTGTCTTAGCGCTATTGTTCGCTTTGACTGGTCGTGGCTTCGTTCAACAACCAAATACCGGTCTTGGAATTGGCGTATTTTGGGCTGTATGCGGAATTATACTATTGTTATTTAGTCTCTATTTGGATTTTCGTTACACTCGCATAGGCGAAGCTCTAGAAAATCGCAATCCAGCTTTGCATCCCAGTAAACCAGATACAACTAAAATCCTCCGTCTAGGGATAATTCTGAGTTTAGTAGGAATATTATTAACTCTCTTCGGTACTGGTTCAACCATATTCGTGCTAGTGGCAAAATCCATATCTCAACCTCCAGGAGTAGCAATCACTGACCCCTACAGGATTATTCGACCGATGGATGTTTTTGTTGCTGTGGCAGACATCACCGGGATTGCTGCTCACTATGTAGGTACTGTCGCCTCTTTATGGTTGCTGGAGCGAGTCCACCAACACTAGCACCGCTTTAAGTAGTTCGTAATTCCTAATTTTGAACTTCATTAATGAGGCTTTGAACTCCATTAATGCACATAATCAAGACTCCCTGTAGTCCCCCTAAAGGATCGGGGGGACGGCGTAGCCGGGGGTAAATATATGCAGCTTCACAAAGAAACGGTATTAAAGTCTTAAAGTTGCGACTTTAAGACAAATTTGTTTATTACCTATGATAGTTACTAATACTCACCTGAATGAGCGAAAGTAGTGGAAGAAATCGGTGAGGTAAATATACTTAGTAATAGAGGTTCAAAGCATGGACTCAACAGGTAAGGTTCAAATTGTGGACTCGTCCTGGCATCTTCCACTACCGTTGAAAGAGTATGCAATGAGCCGAGTGACTGTCTACTTTTATAACGACGGGTGGGTTCCAATTAAATATTGTTCTTTAGAAAAGGCAATTTTATTGTGCCACAAAGCAAAACTAGAAGGTATGGAAATTTTAATATTTCCTCCTGATTTAGACCCTAATCAGTTCTCAAACTCTTTTAATTAAAATCCATTGAGTTCAGCCATTTTTTTAAATAATTTTTAATCAATGAATTGACTATCAAGGCGTACACAGGTATGCCTTTATTTATAATTTATATTCCTCTGCCAACAGGTGTAAAGTTCAGAATTTGCAAAAATGCGCCTCTAAAAGTTTCTGGGACGGAACTTCTTATAAGTAGGTGGACACAATTATTTAGAAGACGCATTTCGACTTCTCCCAAGGGGAGACGCTACGCCAAGCAAGATCCCTAAGGGTACGCTCAATGCTCGGTAAGCTTATTCCAAGAGGGTTGAGCGCAGTCGAAACCCGGCGAGATCGAGTTAGGTTTAATTTAGTCCTTCTACTTAGAAGTAACATTATAAATTTAAAGACTCCTTGTTCTATAGTTTAGCCCAAGCGATCGCACAAGATTTAAATTCACACATAGTGTACAAATTCAAAAACTTTTAGCGTCCCAATGGGCTTTTGTTCTGCACTGCGGAATTAACAGTTTGTTCGATTCTCTTCAACCTTGTTTCTGGACGTTTAGCACTTTCAATCCAAAAAAGAATATTCTTTTTGGATGAGTTGCTAAATGCCTCAAAATAATCTTTAGCAGTTTTGTTTGCTTCTAATGCCTGCTTTAAATCTAAGGGAATAGTTAATGCTTTGATCGCATCTAAAGAATTCCACGCTCCATTTTCTTTTGCAATTGCAATTTTTTCAAGGCCTGCTTTAGTAATTAAACCTTGTTCGATAAGTTCTTCAATATATTGTTTATTTAATTTTGACCACACACTTTTTGCTTTTCGAGGTGTAAAAATTTGCATATAACGTTCTTCATCTAATGATTTGACTTTACTATCAATCCAACCAAAACATAAGGCTTCTTTTACTGCTTCGGTATATCGAACACTTGGTTTACCACTTTTGACTTTGTAGTAGATTAGCCACACACCAGAAGAAGTGAGATGGTTTATTTCTAACCATTTTCGCCATTCTTCGCGGCTATTGGGGCAAAAAGTGGGGAATTCTTTATTCAGTTTCGATAGATCGATATTCTCAGTTTTGATTGGGTTTATCTCTGAATTTTGCGACATTTGCTTTGCGTTAAATTTGATACCTTAGTAGTTGTGAGATATTAAAATTATTGCAAAAATGACTCTAATACCTGAACTAGAACCGCTGACCGAAGAAAGTTTTAGCCGTGGTTTAATGGCACTTGCCAATGTTGACAATGATTTGGCTCAGATTTTAGAAACACTGGGGCCTCCACCAATTTGGTCAAGAGAACCGGGTTTTGCAACGCTTGTGTGGATAATTCTGGAACAACAAGTTTCCTTAGCAGCTGCAAAGGCTATATTTACACGTTTATCTGGGGTTGTTGTAACGCTGACGCCAGAAAATTTTCTCACATTGGATGATGCTCAATTAAAAGGGGTTGGATTCAGTCGCCAAAAAATTTTATACTGTCGTGGGTTGGCGGATGCGATCGCCAGTGGTCAGCTTGACCTAAATAACCTCTCAAAAATGGACGAAACCACTATCAGGACTCAATTAAAGCGTCTCAAAGGAATTGGAGATTGGACAGTTGATATTTATTTACTCATGGCACTGCAACGTCCTGATGTCTTTCCCAAAGGCGATTTAGGGTTAGCGATCGCTTTACAAAAGCTCAAAAATTTGGGAACACGTCCAACACCAGCACAACTCGAAGCAATGACCCAACACTGGCGACCGTGGCGAGCGATCGCTGCAAGACTTCTCTGGCACTACTACCTCAATAATGCCAATAGTAATAACTTGATACGCCTCTAAATTGTACATTTTCTACGTATTGGCGCAGCCCAGCATCTCCCATAGGAAAAGACAGTCTTTTACCCTTTATTATCGCTAAATGACCAATCACTAATGACTAATGACCAATTGAAAATTGGCAGTTTGTTTAATTCATAATAATCAAATGGTAGAAAATCAATTAAGCCTAACACAAGAAAAATCTGATAAAGCTTCAAAAATTCTGCCGATAATAGTAGTCATAATTGCATTATTAGCTTTATCTTCAACAGCAATATTTATTAAAATTGCTGTTAGCCAGATGAGTGCTGTTACTACGTTATTTAATCGCTTGTGGATAGCAACTATTATCTTTGGATTATGGACTGGAATTAATCAAGCACGTATTCAAATTCAAGACGATAAACCGATTTTACCAGAGCAGCCTTATCGAATTAAAGAGATAGCGTTTTTAATAGCAGTGGGTTTAGTTCATGTATTAGGGCGATTATCTTGGACTTGGGCGCTAACTCAAACTGGTGCTGCTAATGCTAATGCCTTAGGTAGTCTCAATCCGATATTTACTACATTAGGAGGATGGCTATTTTTTGGTCAAATTTTTGGGCGCAAATTTATCATCGGTTTGATTTTGGCTGTAGTGGGTGCGATCGCTGTTGGATTTGAAGATTTATTACACTCTAATAATAATATTACAGGTGATGTTGTTGCCGTCATTTCATCGGTTTTTTATGCAGCAAACTTTTTATTTATCGAGCAGATTCGCAATAAATTTTCAATTCTTACCATACTCGTGTGGCGTTGTGCGATCGCAACTTCATTGATGATACCAGTAGTGCTAATCTTTGAAAAACAAGTTTTCCCAGTTACCTTATCGGGATGGCTAGTAGTATTTGCCTTAGGTGCTATTTGTGAAGCCTTAGGTCATGGGCTGATTGTATACAGCCTGAAAACTTTTTCTTCGGGATTCATCTCATTACTCTTGTTACTCAATCCAGTGATTGTTGCGATTGTTGCTTGGATACTTTTTTCAGAAAATTTGAGTATTTTTAACTTGCTAGGGCTGGCTTTAATTTTAGGAGGTATTTATCTAGCGACTTCTAACAAAGAATCGATTAAATCTAGTGTTAACAATACCATGCAGGATTCCACGCGATCGTCTACTACTAATTAATTCATAATCTGGAGTAGGGGTGTAGGGTTACACCCCCTAATATCTATATCTTTAGATATACGTATACCACAGCAGTTTTTATTTATAGGAATTATAAATTAACAAATTTTGAAACAGTAAATTTCTGGAAACTACATTGTCTCATGTGTAGATAAATGTTAGTTGATGCTACAAAGCTGAAAAGGAATTTATGATTAGTCGAACTTTGGACTTCATTTTCATCGATAGCTTCGCGTTTATGATTAACAAAACGCTGGGTTTAGTACTTAGTACTAAAATTTGCAACTACTCATGGGAAGGAAAAGCAGAGGAACTGTCGCAAAAAGAACAGGTAAATACTGAGCATCTACCCCAAGTTTTGATATCACAAGACATTGAACGCGGACATCAAAACTAAATCGATAGATGAATAACCAAATAAATCACCAAACTTTAGATTTGAAATTTTGGATTTTGGATTAAAACTTCAAAATCCAAAATTTCAAAAGGTGTGAGAGGAAGTTAATTTATACTCGTTCTGCAAGAAGCAAGCTACGTCTAAAATTGTTAGTTAACCCATACAGATTTAAAGTTTGGTGAAATACACAACGATTCATGCCAGCTATAAACGCTGTTTTACTTCTGAATGCCATCGTTTTTGCTCATTTCTAAAACTGTTTTCTCATAAAAATCATTTGCTGATTTCTTTGATAACCATGTTTCGTGTAAAAAGTCTCTGCTTGTCCATCCTTATTGGTCAATAAATAAACTCTGTTAACTTCAATATAAATTAGAGTATCCATTAATTTGTTGAGTAGCTTTGTGCCAATTCCTTGACGCTGCTTATCAAGTCTGACACAGATTTCTTCTAGATAAAAGCTTTTACTTTTTTGCCCTTGCTTACAATAACCTGCCAGGAACCCTAGCAATTCATCTTGTTCAAATACAAATCCCACAAAACCTGGTGTATTTATAATTTCAAACAAGCGGGTTCTTGCAGTATTAAAACTCCATTCCTCGTTCCAAGGTTCACTATTAAACACTTCAACATATAAATAGGCGCACCGATCTAAATATTCGGTACTGAAGGCTTGGATTTGTTCTGACATCAAAAAATCAAATTTTAAGTAGTCATTAGTAATCTACAAAGCACAAAGTTTATTAATCAAACCAAACCCGATCGCAATGCAACTACCGCTGCTTGTACGCGATCGTCCACTGCTAATTTATTCATAATCCCTCGGACGTGAGTTTTGACCGTATTGGGACTGAGATAGAGTTTTTGTGCAATTTCTGGGTTGCTCAATCCGTCTACCATGAGTTTCAATACTTCTAATTCACGCGCAGATAAGTTAGCAGTGTTGTTGGTGGGTGAGGGTGGTTTAAGATTGTCAATAACTTGTCGGGCAATTTGCGGATCGAGATAAGCTGCACCATCAACTGCGGCAGCGATCGCATTTAACAATCGTTCCACACTTGCACCTTTAATACAATACGCATCGGCACCGCTAGACAGTGCAGCAATAATTTCTGTCTCCGTTTGATGGGATGTCAACATCACTACATGAGTTGCTGGTAGCGCTGCCTTAATTTGTTGCGTTGCTGCAATGCCATCTAATCGCGGCAACCCAATGTCCATAACCACCACGTCTGGTTTTAGTTGCAGTGCAGCTTGCACCCCCAAATACCCATCTTCGGCTTGTCCAACAATTTCCAAATCGGGATGAGCCATTAAAGATTGCTCTAATCCCAGTTGCATCATTGGATCGTCTTCAACAATTAATACTTTTAACATAAGTTAGTTATTAGTCATTAGTCATTAGTCATTAGTCATTTGTCCGTTGTCCTCTCTTACAAAGTTCCGTTCGCGCTTCGCTTTGCCGGAGGCATCGCCGGAAGCCGGCGCTCAGACTTTGCGCTTTGTCATTTGTTCTTCGTTCTTTGACCAATGACCAATGACCAATGACCAATGACCAATGACCAATGACCAATGACAATTTTTTATTCTTCCACGCGATAGCCTAACTCGGCTAAACTCACCCGCGATTGTCGCCATTTTGGCTCGACTTTCACGAATAGTTCTAGGTAGACTTTGCCGGCAATTAATTTTTGAATTTGTTCGCGGGCTGCGCTACCAATTGCTTTGAGCATCGATCCGCCTTTACCAATGAGTATGCCTTTTTGGGAATCGCGTTCGACGTTGATGGTAGCGAGTACGCGGGTAATGTTAGGAGTTTCTTCTACTTGGTCAATGGCGATCGCTACTGAATGGGGTACTTCTTCACGAGTCAAAAGTATAATTTGTTCTCGGATCAATTCGCCCATAATAAAGCGTTCTGGTTGGTCGGTTACCAAGTCGGGCGGATAATATAACGGGCCGATTTCTAAATGTTCGATTAATAATTGTTGCAGTTGTGGTAATCCTGCGGTCGTTTTGGCAGAAAATTTCACCATTTCCCATTCGTGGGACTTGGCCATTTGGGCGTAACTATCATCTAAAAACTGCGAATCGGCGGGTTGTTGGTCGATTTTGTTCAAACCCATAACTACTGGTGTTTGGGTGCGACTGAGCAAATCGGCAATGTAGCGATCGCCTGCTCCACAAGCCACTGCTCCATCTACCACAAAAAGGACTACATCTACCGATTCAATGGCTATTTTGGCATTTTGCACCAATACTTCCCCTAATTGATGGTGGGGCTTATGAATTCCTGGTGTATCTACAAATATTAACTGCGCTTCTGATGTAGTTAAAATGCCGCGCAAACGGTTACGTGTGGTTTGCGCTACTGGTGATGTGATAGCGATTTTTTGCCCTACCAATTCATTCATCAAAGTAGATTTACCGACATTTGGCCGACCAATAATGCCGATAAAACCTGATTTAAAACCAGGAGGAGCCTCAGGGATTGTTACTTCTCCTGAAAAAGAGAAGGTGTAATTATCAATACTAGTCACCTTTTGCTCCACCTTCATATTTTAGAGTTGAAATAACTTGGTTTTTTCTTGTTTTGAAAACAGACATAGAATCACCCTAGCATTTTCGGCGATTACTTTTGAGGTTTAATCTACTACTACCTCCACACTCATATTTTACAGCTGGGGTCAGTTAGTTGTCAGAATTCAGAATCCACAATTCAGGAGTCAGAATCGAGAATAGGTGAATTTTTGCTCGGACTTGGAAAGCCCAACTTGATAAATTTGAACAAAGTCAAGTACCCATAGTAGCCTTGATTTTCGAGGCATTCTGACGCCTGACTCGAAAGTCTTCAGCTTTACTCCTGAATTCTGACTCCTAGCTTTTGAGTTATGAATTATTAAACATAGTTTTGTTTTTAAACACAAAAGCAACATAAAATTACCTTTGCATTTACAGAGAGAGGTTTGTTTAGGTTTAATCTATTACTTACTCAGGCTTAAGTCTAATCAGCTAATAGATATATTTGGATCGAAATGTCAAGAAAAGATATGGGAGAACCCAAACGCATTGGAATTCTTACTAGTGGAGGAGATTGTTCTGGGTTGAATGCTGCCATCAGGGCCGTAGTAAATTGTGCGGTGAGTACTTACGGCTGGGAGGTTCTAGGAATTCATCAAGCCACTCTCGGATTAATGGCGCGTCCGCCACAATTCACGAACTTGGAAATAGATAAAGTTGATTCGCTGTTAACTGCGGGTGGCACAATGTTGGGAACAACTAATAAAGGCGATCCTTTTGCTTTTCCAATGGCGGATGGAAGTCTATGCGATCGCTCCGAAGAAATCATTGCAGGTTACCATGAACTAGGATTAGATGCTTTGATTGGTATTGGCGGCGATGGTAGTTTGGCAATTCTCCGCCGCCTCGCACAACAAGGCGGTATTAACTTAGTTGGAATTCCTAAAACTATTGATAATGATATTGGCGTTACCGAACACGCCATTGGTTTTGATACAGCAGTAAATATTGCCACGGAAGCATTAGATCGGTTACATTTTACCGCTGCAAGTCATAGCCGAGTCATGATTTTGGAAGTCATGGGGCGCGATGCAGGACACATAGCCATAGCTGCGGGAATTGCAGGCGGAGCAAATGTCATTTTAATTCCCGAAATTCCCTACACTGTAGAACACATTTGCTACAAAATCAAAGAACGCCAAGAAAAAGGCAAAAATTATTGTTTGATTATTGTTTCCGAAGCTGTTCGTACCCAAGATGGGGAAAACGTCACAATTACAAATCGCTTAGGTCAATCTCGCTACGGTGGAATTGGTGAATATCTCGCGGATCGAATTATTCAGCACATTGGTGTAGAAACGCGAGTTACCGTTTTAGGACACATTCAACGCGGTGGAACTGCTTCGCCACTGGATAGATTAGTTGCCACAGCCTTTGGCGTAGCCGCAGTTAATCTGATTGCAGAGGGTAAATACGATCGCATGGTCACCTGGCAAAATCGCAAAGTATTAAGCATACCAATTACAGAAGCGATCGCTCAATACAGCGCCGTCGATCCCAACGGTACCTTAGTTAAAACCGCCCGTGGTATGGGTATTTATTTGGGAGATTAGGGACTGGGGAGATGGGGAGATGGGGAGATGGGGAGCAGGGGAGCAGAGGAGAATAATAACTCGAAACTCCCAACTCCCAACTCCTAATTCCTAACTCCAAACTCCCAACTCTTAACTCCAAACTCCTAATTCCTAACTCCAAACTCCAAACTCCTCACTCCTCACTCCTAACTCTCAATTACTAAACCCAGGAATTAAATGCTTCAGCGCACGAGTAGCAACATCGCCATAGCGGAGTTCGCCGCACATAATTTTACCCATGACTTGGGGAGCTGAGGGGTGTTTAATACCAACTTTGTAGCCAATGTTGGCAAACAAATAGAATGCTTTGGCTAATTTTTGTGCCCAAGCCATTTCAGTACCCCATTCTTCGTTAATGGCTTCGCTGTATTTTTCTAGGGCGTTGATGTCACCAGCAAGTGCTTCATTGATGGTTGCGGCCGCAAGCAAACCGCTAAAAATTGAAGGGCGAATGCCTTCTGCTGTCATCGGATCGACTATACAAGCAGCTTCACCAGCTAAAAGGGCATTTTGGGTATGCAGCTTTTGATTACCATCCCAAATACAAAGGGGATGACCGTATTGCTTGGTGGTTGTGAGGTCTACGTTTAACGATTTGGCGTACTCATCCAAAATCTTTTTGAAGTTCTGGGGTTGACGCCCGATAAACGTCCCGACACCTATGGAATAGCCATCAGCTTTCGGAAAGTTCCACAGATAGCCGTTTTTAGCCAAGCCAAAATCAAAATAAATTGTCGGGTTGTTATCTGCAATACCAGGAACTTCTGCTTCCAAAGCTCCTGTAAAGAGACGTTTGCGTTCTTTGAAACCCAGCCATTTCGCCATCGGGCCTTTTGCACCATCAGCCGCGATTAAGTAGCGTCCTGTAACTGGCTCGTTGGCTGTGTTAACTTGCCAGCAATCTTTTTGAAATTCGATACCAGTTACTTCAGTATTATCTTGGAGTTTTGCCCCTTGTTTCTGGGCTTGCTGGACTAAAAAATGATCGAAAACATCCCGCCGCACCATCCAAACTGGTTCTTTTGTAGCGATTTTCGCTTCCACGGGATCGCCTAGTTTCCAGGTAAAGCGCAGCGAGTCTGCTTTTAAAGAAATCGCTGGGCTAAAATCAAAGTCAAACCATTGAGCGATCGCTGGAGATACACCACCACCACAAGGTTTATATCTTGGCAGGGATTCTTTTTCTAAAACTAATACTGAGCGTCCCTGCTTAGCTAAATGATATGCAGCCGTTCCACCAGCTGGCCCAGCACCGACAATGATGCAATCGTACATATTGCTGAAATTTTGCTTCTCAATTAGTTTAAGCTAACGCGCCTACCAATACCTGAGCGATTTTTTTGTAGGTTGGGTTGAGGAACGAAACCCAACCTACAGCGCAGGTATTGTATTGTAGAGACGCGATTCATCGCGTCTAACGATCATCGCGTCTAATGATTCATCGGTCTAACGATCCTCGCGTCTAAAACACCAAATATTGTCCTACAGGTGTAAAATTTGGCAGAATTAACATAATTCATCTTCCTGTCGGATAAAGCTGATGCTAACAGGCGAAATTCTGCGAAATCGCTACAAAATTATCAAACTCTTAGGTAGCGGCGGATTTGGCGACACTTACCTTGCTGAAGACTTAGACTTACCCAACCATCCCAAGTGTGTAGTCAAACACCTCAAACCCAACTCCGACCCAACAGTATTACAAATCGTTAGAAGATTATTTGATAGCGAAGCCCAAGTTTTATACCGCTTAGGAAATGATAGCGACCAGATACCGCGATTATTTGCCCACTTTGAAGAACAGGGTCAATTTTATTTAGTCCAAGAATTTGTAGATGGCGAAGACTTAAGCCAAGAAATCAGTCCTGGTAAGCGGTTAACTGAAAAAGAAGTCATAAAACTATTACAAGAAATTCTCGAAATCTTAGCAGTAGTTCACAAAAAGAACATCATCCACCGCGACATTAAAACCCAGAACATCATGCGTCGCCATCAAGATAGCAAAATAGTGCTGATTGATTTTGGCGCAGTTAAAGAAGTTAACACCATGATGGTGAACGCCCAAGGTCAAACCAGTGTTAGCGTTGCCATTGGTACGCATGGTTATATGCCAAGCGAACAAGCAGCCGGACAACCAAAATTATGCAGCGATGTTTACGCGGTGGGAATGTTGGGAATTTATGCCTTGACAGGTTTACAACCCCACGAACTACCAAAAGATCCCACCAATGGTGAAATAATTTGGCGCAATTGGGCAAATGTTAGCGAGAAATTTGCAGGCGTGTTGAATAAGATGGTGAGTTATCACTTTCGAGACAGGTATCCCTCAGCAGTGGAGGCGTTGCAAGCACTGACACCACAACAACCGCAACGACGACCACCGCCACCGCCTGCATCGAAACCCCAACCGCAACCCATACTAAACTTGTCACGTCGTCGGGTAATTCAAATTGCGGGGTGGACAGTTGCAGGGATTAGTTTAGCTGTTATTGGAGAGCGTTTGTTATCTTTGTTTAAATCTGGAAACCGCAATACAACTCCTACCTCCTCCAATAGCTTACAAACTTTTCAATTTGAAACGGTGACGGTAGACGCACAGGGAAAAATCAACAACCGCAGCAATAGGGAAGCGAAATATTTTGTTGAAGACTTGGGGAATGGTGTCACCTTGGAAATGGTGCAGATACCAGGCGGAACTTTTACGATGGGTTCACCGGAAGGAGAAGCGCAACGAGATTCAGATGAAAGTCCCCAGCGTGAGGTAAAAGTAGCTGGTTTTTTCATGGGTAAATATGAAGTCACCCAGGAACAGTATCAAGCAATTATGGGGACAAATCCTTCCAATTTCAAAGGTGAGAAACGACCTGTAGAAAAAGTGAGTTGGGATGATGCAGTAGAGTTTTGTCAAAAGTTGAGTCAGAAGACAGGACGCACTTATCGCCTACCGAGCGAAGCCGAATGGGAATATGCTTGTCGTGCTGGGACGACTACGCCGTTTTATTTTGGCGAAACAATTACCACAGATTTAGTCAACTATAACGGTAACTTTCCCTACGGTGCTGCACCCAAAGGTGAATATCGACAGCAAACAACAGATGTTGGGAAATTTCCGCCAAACTCTTTCGGTTTATATGATATGTGTGGTAATGTAGATGAATGGTGTCAAGATATATACAACAGTAATTACCAAGGCGCACCGACAGATGGTAGTCCGTGGTTATCTGGTAAAGATAATAACGTAAAGTTGCTGCGTGGCAGTTCGTGGTACTACCTTGCCCAGTCCTGTCGCTCTGCCGTCCGTAGCGGCTACTCGCGCGAGAATCGCAATTACATCGTGGGTTTTCGGCTGGTTGCGGCAGCTTTGGCGTGAGTACTCCTTACTCTTTGCACTCTTTCACTTCTTAATTCTTTTCCCTTATTACGCCTGACGGCGTATCGAAAACTTTTTTAAAATCTGGTATCTTGATATCAAAACCATTATACACTACATTTAATCAAATTTCTCACTTTTTGAGAATTTGAGGATGGTGCAGGTTAATTTAGCTGCTGCGTGGCGGTTCCTGGAACAACAATGGCCAGTTCTGTCGGTCTGCCAACCGTAACTCCAACGCGCGCGAGAATCGGAACAACAATGTGGGTTTTCGTGTGGTTGCGGTGGCTGTGGCGTGAGTACTCCTCAAAGTCAGAGTCGGTAAATGGGAATTTATCGAGCGTACACCAAGGAGTCCAGAGACCTGAACCAGTGGGGAAGGCGACGACCTCCGAATATAAAACCGAGTCGGATAGCTTGGTAGGTTGCAAAACCGAAGACTTGTCCGACTCAATCAGATGATAATTTAGTAGTACATCTACTAGATGCTTGGGTTTCACTTCATTCAACCCAACCTACAAAATTTAGCTGGATTTAGCCAAAGCGATTCCAATATTTTATAGACAATCAACAATAGCACGCAATAATTAAAATATTGCTTCTAATCTACTTTTATTCAATATGACTCAATTATCAAAAACAAGCCGAAGTCAGGAATGGAGGAAATCTAACGTTACGCCTGAAGAAATAAATCTCCGTCAAGCACAACGTCAAGAACTGGGTGCGCGGTGTCGTACTATTTTTGAGTGCCTTCGTCCCCAACTCATCGACAACCATTACAACTGGTTTATCGCTATTGATGCAGAAAGCGAAAACTATCTAATTGATGCGAAACTAGAAGGTTTGCTAGAGCAAATTCGCACGCGATATATTAATGCAGATGCGAAACTTACTATCTTTCGCCTTAACGAAATTGGAGCCTGCGGCACGATATGATTGCGGGCAGGTTTGGTAACAATGGAGAATTGTTCTTTGAAATACAATTAATTGTAGCTAATGGCGAGCAATTTGAAGTTGAAGCAATACTTGATACAGGTTTTACATCCGGGTGGCTGGCGATTAATTCTCAAGACTTGGAAGGTATTGAATGGCCGATAGTTATACCTCAGATTGAGATGCAAACTGCCAGAGGATTAGAGTATTTTGATTTATATGAAGGAAAAGTCGTTTTTGCTGGCAAAGAATTTATCATTCCCGTTCATGTAGGAGAACAACTACCTGATATTTTGCTCGGTTCACTGTGGTTGGATATTATGCAGTTGGTTGTGAATAAACCAAAAGGGATTTTGACCTTAGAAGTGGTGCAAGGAGATTAGTAGTAATTCGTAGCTGTAAAACAAAGGCTGAAGAATGGGTTAAATTCTTCAGCCTTTATGCTATGGAACTCAGACTTTAAACAGTCGTGATATCTTTTTCTTTTTCTGCCAAGGATGCATCTATTTTGGCAATATACTCATTGGTCAGTTTTTGCAACTTGTCTTGGTTGTCTTTTGATTCATCTTTGGAGATTTCAGACGCCTTCTCCTGTTTGCGAATTGAGTCTAAGGCATCGCGACGGATGTTGCGAATGGCAACGCGACCCTCTTCAGCATACTTAGCAGCCATTTTGACAAATTCTTTCCGCCGATCGCTTGTCAAAGGCGGAATATTCAGCCGAATAACAGTACCATCGTTACTGGGTGTTAAACCTACATCCGAAAGAGAAATTGCTTTCTCAATGATGTTTAAAGTGTTGCGCTCGTAAGGTTGAATTTGAATTGTTGAAGAATCTGGCGTGCTAATATTTGCCACTGACTTTAGGGGCGTAGGCGAACCGTAGTAGTCCACCAAGACTTTATCTAGTAAACTCGCATTGGCGCGACCAGTGCGAATTGTGTTAAAAGCTCGTTGAGTCGCCTCAACGGTTTTTTGCATTGTACTCTCAGCTTCAGCTAATTTCACAAGAACCTCCCACAAGGGTGCCGATGGTTTCTCCCATGACTGCTCGGTGAATGTTACCTCGCACCGTCAAGTCAAATACCAAAATCGGGATATTGTTTTCTTTACACAAGGCAATCGCAGTACTATCCATTACTCGCAAATCATGAGCCAAAACGTGGGCGTAGGTGAGGGTCTTATAACGCTTGGCATTAGGATGAATATGAGGATCGGCATCGTATATTCCGTCTACCTTGGTGGCTTTAAAAATCACTTCAGCTTCAATTTCTGCGGCTCTTAATGCCGCAGTGGTATCTGTGGTAAAAAAGGGATTTCCAGAACCAGCGCCAAAAATTACCACCCGCCCTTTTTCAAGATGACGGATGGCACGACGACGAATATACGGTTCCGCTAATTCTTGCATCGCGATCGCAGTTTGCACCCGCGTCTGCACTCCTATTCGCTCCAGCGAATCTTGTAGGGTCATGGCGTTCATTACCGTGGCAATCATTCCTACATAGTCAGCGGTTGCCCTATCCATCCCCGCCGATGCCGCTTTGACGCCACGAAAAATATTGCCGCCGCCAACAACGATGGCGATTTGAGACCCAGTGGCTACTACCTCTGCTATTTCCTGGGCTATTTCTTTCACCACTTCTGGATCGATCCCGTAGCCCATGTTGCCCATTAAAGCTTCACCGCTCAGTTTGAGTAAAACCCGTCGGTAATTCGTTCCCATGAAATTACGCTTTATCAAAAAAGTTGCAATTGCCTCCAATTTAAGATAGCAGTTACAGGGACTATCTATGTCTAATTACGCCAAATCAATGTAGTACCTATGGGTTCTGTTTGTGGTATGGCTATTTCTTGACCCGCAAACAAACAGGCGATCGCAGTTTTCAAATAATTCTGTCCCACAGATGATGGATCTTGTGGGCGATCGTCAATTTGGCCTTTGTAGCGTACTATGCCTGTACTATCTATCAAAAATGCCATTGGTGTTTTTGTAGCGCCAAAACTGCGGGTTACATCTTGGGTTGGGTCCCACAAGTAAGGGAAGTTCAACTCGTGACGCTGGGCAAAAACTTTCATATTTTCAAAGGTCGATCCGGAGTCGCTACCATTCATGCCAATCAAGGTAAAGCTTGAAAGACCAAATTCGGCTTGAATGTTTTTGAGTCTGTCTACATACAACTCTACATAAGGACAGTCGTTACATATAAAAACAACACCGACTGCACGGAACTTCTCAAGATAACGGCTAAGATGGTGAACTTGACCATCAATTCCTGGGAGTTCAAAATCTGGTGCGTAGCTTCCGATGGGAGTATCAATTGTTTCTAGTATATTCATCTTTTCTGGCTCGCAGGACTAGGAACAAGAAAAATATTGTTAAATTCAGCGTCAGTTTCCAGTTGCAAACCACCCCTTAGCCGATGCCTCATGTCCAACAATTTTATAAACCAGGTTGGCGATCGTAAATTGTGAAACTACTGAATCTAGCACTGATGCTAATTTCATCACATCTATCATTAGTACCTTGGTTATATATTAACTAAGCTAGTAAATAATATTACTGAATTTGAAGTATCGTAAGTAGCATGGTTTTCAAAGCTCAAGGATAGCATCAGAGTATAAATGTGTGCCAACATGGCGAGAATTTAATTCAGATGACAGAAACTCTGGCTCCTAATACTGACATAATCTAATTTGTGAGTAAATTAGCATCAACAATACGAACACTGCCTATGCTAGATAAAACTATTAGCATAACGCTAGTATTAAATGCCTAGAAGCTTTTGTGTTATATGTCTAAGTTATCACCAAACCAAAAGATTTAGTTTGAAAATCTGATAAATTTTACTCAAAATCAAAATAATTTTGCTTGAGTTTACAGCTGAAAATCTTATACCGTTGCGTTCATCAAATTCCCTATGACAACCTCAAGTTCAAAAACCTGGATTTGGCAAGGTTTTACTATCTGCTATCAAACCCAAGGAACCACTGGGCCAGCTGTTGTTCTGGTGCATGGATTTGGGGCTTCTTGGTGGCACTGGCGAAAAAATATTCCTGTATTAGCAGAGAATTGCCGTGTTTATGCTATTGATTTGATTGGTTTTGGTGGTTCAGCCAAACCCGAACCCGGTGAAAAAATTGCCTACACCTTAGAAACCTGGGGACAGCAAGTAGCAGATTTTTGCCGCGAAGTAGTGGGCGAACCAGCTTTTTTAGTGGGAAATTCCATTGGCTGTATTGTAGCCATGCAAGCAGCGGTGAGTCAGCCAGATATTGCTTTGGGAGTTGCTTTGCTCAACTGTTCTCTACGGTTGTTGCACGATCGCAAACGGGCAACTTTACCCTGGATTCGTCGTGCAGGAGCGCCTTTACTGCAACGGGTGTTATCTATTAAACCAGTTGGTGAGTTCTTTTTCAATCAAGTCGCCAAACCAAAAACAGTACGGAAAATTCTACTCAAAGCCTATGCCAACGCAGAAGTAGTTACAGATGAATTAGTAGATATTCTAACTTCCCCAGCCAGCGATCCTGGTGCTGTGGCTGTGTTTCTGGCATTTACTTCTTATTCCACAGGGCCTTTACCAGAAGACCTTTTACCGGTGTTACCTTGTCCGGCAATTATTTTGTGGGGAGCAGCCGATCCTTGGGAACCGATTGAATTAGGTAGAGAATTAGCTAACTTTGAGCAAGTACAAAAATTTATTCCTTTAGAAGGAGTGGGGCATTGTCCCCAAGATGAAGCACCAGAGTTAGTTAACCCGATTTTACAAGATTGGATTCGGGAGCGATCGCAGTTAATAGACTCGGCAAAATTAGAAGCATAATTTATGCCCAGCAATTCCCAAAATTTTCAGAATATTTATTCTGCTGAAATTAATCACAAAGAGTAGAAAGATAGGTGTTAGCGATCGCACCTATTTTTTTGCTTAAATGAACCACTTTAATTTATGAATAAGTAAGCACCCATACTGGCAAAATACCTTAATGGGTGCTAAGTTAAAGCTGCATAATTGAGTTAGACAATCAAAAACTTGCTAGTCAAGTAGTGAAAAGTATTTGCACATAGATGAAGAAAGAGAAACAAAAAAGTAAGTGCTATCCTTAATTTCTACCTTTGTTATCTCTTGTCTATTGATTTAATGCCTTTAGAGGGCATAGTAGACCGCCTAAACCTCTCTCAAACCCTGATTTATCTTCAGCGTGAGTTTGCTTCTTCTCTACTAATTGCAAAATTTAAACTACAAGACTAGTTAGTAGTTAGATTTGATAGACTGACACTGACTATAAGCCAGGTTAGTCATTATTTTCTAGTCTTCTCCTTCTGGCTCTACCTTCGTAGTAGAAGTCCTCACCTCTAGGGAACAAGTAGAAATAACCTTTTTTCAAGTCTATGTCTAGGTCTCTATTTCTTTGTCCCCCAGCTAGAAGCTGTTGTTCTTCTGTGGATAAATCCACAAGTAAATCAGATTGGATAACTTGATTCAACATGATTAATGACCTCCCTTACAAATGTAGGCGCGTACACCTATGTGCTTTAAACATAAGTGTCAATCACCATACTTTTCTTTATAGATTGCTTTTTTAAAAAATTAATTATCCTAAAGTTATAGATTAATAATATCTAAATTATATTGAAAAGCAAAATATAAGCGCATTAAGATTTTTTGGGTTCATTGTTGTCATTGAAACCTAATTTTTAATTTAATTTATTGAATTGCAAAGAAAAAGATAGATGCGATTTTACATCTATCTTGATTAACTCTAGTCCTTTTATTTCATGCATTTAGAGAATATAGTACATGGCTCAAACTCTCTCATTTTATTTATTGTGAGCGAGTTATGTAAGAGGATATTTCTAAAATCTACCCTTGTATCAATATCGCCTCTAGCTCTGTTTCCCCAGGGAAAAGTAGCCTTCTTAAAGTCTTTATTTTTAAGGAGAATAATGGCATATATGAAGTTTTGGGTATTTCAGCCCCTACTTTTAAAATATCCTCTGAGCTTCTACTTCTTCCACTAATTAAAATCAAATTTTTCTGAGGCTAGCAGTACCTCTGAAAAGGTATTGGTTCCGAGGAGAAGGAAATGATAAAAAGCCTTGACAACCAGAAGAAGAATTTTTACTATCTGATTCATTATTCTCTGATTGGTCGCCATCTAATCCTTCTTGTTCATCTTGTCCCCCAGCAAGAAGCTGTTGTTGCTCTGTGGATAGATCCACAAGCAAATCAGAGATTATTTGAGTTGACATAAATTATTTACCTCACTTACTTATTTAGACCTCAATGGTCTATGTTTTTATTATTAATTATATATATGGATATAAAACTAATCTAAAGTTAGAAATTTTAGCTACAAATTTACCACCATTGGTTAATGAAATTGTAATTATAAAATAATCGATAAAATTGCTACAAAAGTAAATCAATTTTATTTCTATGTTTAAAAAGGAAAACATTTTTGATTTCACATAAAATTATAAAATCAAAAATGTTTTTCAATAAATAATTTACTTGTTTGCGAATATTTTGTTGAGAATATTTACAATAGAGTTATTGATTAGATTGTGCAACGAGCTAAAATTTGGTATTGCCAGGTTTAGGTTTATAGAAGACGCTAAAGTAAGTTGTGATGAAAGATATTTAGTATTTTGTGAAGAAATATCACCATTTGCAGTTATTAATGTGTTGTTTGCTGTAGTTTCGATTTTACTTTGCTGGAGTAAAAAATTACCTTCACTTGGCATATTTGTAATCTGCCCAGCAATTAAGGTTTCCTGTTCTTTTGGTGACAAATCTCTGAAGCACTGAGAATTGCCGGATTTGATATTTTCAGACATAGTTTTATTTGCTCAGAGGCTATTTTTTACAGTGATAAAAACTTTAAATGCTCTCCTTGCTGAGAGAGGAAAGTTTCAAGTGTACCTTGTATTTGTACCTGACCTTTATCTAACAGTACAATCCAGTCAGCTCGATTAACTACGCTGGGACGATGGGTGATTAAAATTGTGGTTTTGCCTTGTCGGTATTCCAAGAGTCGGTCTAGTACGTGAGATTCGCTGAGTGGATCGAGTCCGGCGGTTGCTTCGTCTAAAATGAGTACGGGTGGATTAGTAAGAATGCCTCTAGCGATCGCTAATCTTTGTCTTTGTCCGCCAGAGAGATTCGCCCCAAATTCCCCCAAAACAGTTTGATACTGATTTGGAAGTTGACTGATAAACTCGTCTGCATCTGCAATTTGGCAAGCTTTGACAATTTCCTCAAAGGAAATGTAAGGCGTTCCTAAGCGGAAGTTTTCCAAAATCGACCGACTCCAGAAATGAGGCTCTTGCGGTACATAAACTACTTGTTGTCGCAAACAATCCAAGGAAAGGTCTTGAATGTTATAGAAGCCAATGCGAATATTGCCATTTGCCTGATATAAACCTGCAATCACTTTCGCTAGAGTACTTTTACCACAGCCTGATTTACCAATTAAAGCAGTTACTTTTCCCCCAGGAAGCTTGAGAGAAAAATCCTCTAATAAATCAACTCTTCCAGGGTGGTGAAATTGCAAATGAGAACAGCGAATATCTGCATCCCCAGCGATTTGAACAACTGGCTTTTGACTGCCTCCAACTACTTCCGGGGTAGCATCGATAACTTCCAACAACCGAGAGACTGCTGTTTGAGAGCGAAAGTATTCATCCACAAAGTGAATTAAAGAGTCAATTAAATTGAGAACATTCACCTGCAATGCGTTAAAAGCCAGCATTTGACCGATGCTCAACTCTCCTTGAATTACTAAAATACTTCCTAGCCCAAGTAAAATCACACCGCCGAGAGTAGCCAAAAGTTTAGCAATTGTACCGTTAATAATTCCGATTTGGATGGTACTGAAAGTCAAATTTGCAAGGCGACCAAAACGGCTTTGGAATTCATCCCAAAATTGTGGTGCAGCGTTTGTAGTTTTGATTACCTGCGCTCCCTTAAAAGTTTCTACTAAAACCCCTTGATTTTCCGCTCCCAAAACTAACAAATTGCGCGTTTTTTGTTGAAGTATAGGTAAAAAAGGTAGGGTAGATAAAGTCATTAAGGCTGCAAACAAAATAACCGCTAGTGTCAGTTTCCAGCTATAAAACAGCATCAAGCAGAAAGATATAACTGCAATAAAAAATTGGCTGGGTAAAAGAATCACAATCTGCGATACCAATTGGTTGATTTCATTGATATCTCTCAGTCGGCTAGTGATTTCACCACTGCGGCGGGCTTCGTAATAATTTAAGGGTAACTGAAGAATTTTTCGGGCAAACTCTAAAACTAAACCTAATTGCAGTCGTTGACCAAAATGAGCAATCATCGTACTTTGTAATAGTTGCAGACAACTGCTGAATAAGCTCATGACTACAACGGCACAGACGACAACAGTAAGTAACTGGGTATCGCCGCGTACAAGGACATCATCTGTGAGTAGTTGGATTAAAACCGGAGTACCTAATGCTAATAGACCCAGAACAATATTGAGCGCTAAAACCTGAGTCAGCAAACCACGATAAGGTAATATCCGATGAAAAAAGCGTACTAAACCACCTTTTGCTTGTTCTTGGGGCTGCTGAAAAAATCGCTCTGGATCTGGTTCAACTAATAACATTACCCCATTCCAAGCTGTTGTCAACTCTTCTCGGCTGACATAACGGATACCTACTGCTGGATCTGCGATCGCATAATTCTTCCCTTGCTGGTCGTATAAAATAACCCAGTGGTGACCCTGCCAATGGATAATTGCTGGTAGTTGTATTTCTTTAATTCTATCTACGATCGCAGGTGCAGCTTTAACTGCTCTAGCATTAAAACCTAAAGCCTCAGACCCACGTTTTAAACCCAACAAAGTTGTTCCTAACTGTCCAGTTCCAACTGCATCTCGACTGCGATTAATGCTTAAAAAACGTCCATAATGTTTGCAAATTGCAGCTAGACAAGCTGCCCCACAGTCCTCTTCACTCAACTGTAAAACATACTCGTAATTTTTACCGAGTTTGAATAGATTAAACATGTTAACCTTTAATGATTCGTAATTACAAAAGAAGGCAGGAGGCAGGAGTAAATATTTTTATTCAATTTATTAACACTGAGTCTAAAAATATTATTCCTTCTGAATTCTGACTCCTGACTCCTGAATCCTGACCCCTAAATTCAAAATTCCGTAATAAATCTGGCTTTTCTGAGAATGAATTGAAGTACAGTCTCTTGGCGGGAAATAATATCAGATCTACCTTCCATGCCAGATTTGAGATAACATTTACGCTCGCTACCAAGATATAGAGTTTGTGGTTCAATAGTTACTTCGTAAGCAACTACTTGGGCTAAACTTGGATTTGCATTATTTTTGATAAGTGGTAAGGCGTCTGGGGCAATTGTTTTGACGCTGCCGTTAAGGGTACCGTAGTCTGGATAGGGACAAGCAGAAACCTGCATTTTAACTCGTTGTCCTGGTTTTACCTTGTCAATGTCTTGAGCAGGTACGCGAGCTTTAATTAATAAAGGTGCATTGAGAGGAGCAATTTGAGCAATGGCTTCGCTTGGTTGCACTACCTGTCCTGGGTTGCGAAGATTCAATTGCAGCAGCGTTCCGGTGATTGGCGATCGCACTATACTTCGATCGAGGTCGGTTTTAATTTCTTGCAGTTCTTGAGTGGTGCGATCGATTTCCTTTTGAAGTTCGAGGTGCTGTTGGAGTAAAGTTTCTCGTTCTTTTTTCAAAGCAGCTAAGGTAGCCTCACCTCTGGCTTGTTCCTGCTTAATCTGTTCGGATGCAACGGTTACACCAGCATTAGTAGGATTAATGGCGGTTTTAGCCTTTTTTAGGTTTGTTTCGGCGACCTTCAAGGCTTGTTCTTTTTCCTCTAGGATATTTTTGGCGCTGTCTTTAACTTGTTCTAGCTTGGCTTGAGCCGTTTTAACCGCTTGTTCTTTTTCCTCTTGGAGATTTTTAGCATTAGCTTTAGCTTGTTCTAGTTTCGCCTCGGCAGATATAAGTGCTTGTTCTTTTTCCTCAAATAGATTTTGAGAAATAGCCCCTGATGCTACTATTGGCTGCAAGCGATCGCGTTGCACCTTGGCTAAAGTTAAAGCCGCTTCCGCTTCTTGTACGGTGGCCGTTAAAACTTTTTCTCGCTGCAAGCGATCGCGTTGAACTTTAGCTAAAGTTAAAGCGGCTGAGGCTTCTTCTAAAGCTGCGGTGAAGAGTTTTTGTTGTTGCGATCGCTCTTGTTGCGCCTTGGCGAAAGTTAGGATTGCTTGTGCTTGTGCCATTTCAGCTGTAGCTATAACTTGCCGATCTTCATAGTTGCGTTGCGTACCATCTAATTGGGCTTGTGCAGCTATAATCGAGCGATTATTTAAACTTATCTGCGCCGCAATCTGAATCTCATTTTCACGCAGTTGAGCATCAATTTGAATTAGTTGCAATTGAGTTTGCCTAATACTACTTTCTAGTTGACTCTTTTGAGTCTGGAGGCGGGAATTATCAATAGTCGTAATCGCTTGCCCCTGAGTCACCACTTGATTTTCCTGAACATTAATGTTTTGAATGCTTCCACTCATAGCAGACTGAACAACCCGGAGTTCTCCCACCGGTCGAATACTTGCAGGAACTTTGACCGTAACGTTGTAATTCAAAACAGATGTTAAAGTCACCCCTACTACAAAAGTAGCCAGCAAAACTCCCGTACCGATGCTTGTCCACTTGCTGATACGGGGGAGAAACTCGTTAGCTTCAACTAGATGGAGTTGCTCTGGTAATGGTTCATTAAACCTATTCCCAAAGTAGTTTTCTTCAAGGCGTGACAAGCTCACAACACTACACCTTTTGTATTAATGAATACTTTCAATGTCAACTCATTACCTGGCCAAATTCCCTTGGCGAACCACTAGAGTCTGTTTGATTAATTTTGTAAGGCTCTGATTGAGAGATTTATCCCTCAATTTCAAGCACTCAAGTGGTGACTAAAAACTTTTACAAAAGATTCCAAATATTACAGATATTGTTCATAGTAGCCAACATCATTTTCCATAATTGTTTATAATCAATAAAGGGGGAAGAAAAAGGCAACTGCGATGCGCTAGAATCGCCTTTTTCATATTTTTGACGCCGACAACAGGTTGATGAAATCAAGAAGAACGCTCAAACTCTCTCAAAGTCCTCACTTACATTGAGCGAGTCATCAAAATCTTCTGTCCCCCTTTTATCTGCAAAACAAAATTTCCTAAATTTACTTATTTGCAGAGTCAGTTTTACCAGAAGCACTCAGCCAAAGTTTTAGCAGTGTAAAAATGAAAATTACACAAAAGCTTTGGAATTTTTGAGCGTTACAGCTATGAAATTGAAGATTTTCAGTTAGGGAAAGATGCAAAAATTCATCCTTAACTTTTGAGAGTTTGAAAAGTTTCACTCATCAGTTTATCCCTAAATAATTTTTAGATATGTGAAGTATCTTGGTGTAACAGCGAGTTTTGATAATGGCGCTGACTTAACCTGAATTTTTGATAGTGCTGAATTAGCGAGTTAGAAAGATTGAAATTCTTATTCTACCGTTTAAAAGTGATACAGAAGTCAAAGTTGCGATCTGGTAATAATAATTTAACCAGGCTTAAAGAATTTTCTGAAGTGTTAGTGACGTTATTTTTGTGGACAGGAAAAGTATCAGTTTTGCGTAATGGGTGGTAAATACTTGTTCCACTTACCTCTCAATATAAAAGATTTTAGAGGCTATTAGTGCAGTTTTAACAAAAGAATTTAGCCAGATGGTTTGGTTATGCAAATGCGAAAATTTCAGGAAAGCTCTGGAATCAGTTACTGATTCCAGTGCTTAAGAATTCAAAAACTTAAGCGCCTATATTGCTTACCACTATTACCAATGTCTGCAATATCAACTATTTCGTTTAAAATTGCAGATTTTTGTAGTAGAGAAAAGGAGAAACAAACAATGAGTTTGATGAAAACATTGATTTGTTCTATACTTTTAACTTTTTGACATCTACTACTCGCAATTAGCAGCTTTATCTGAAGCGCTCTAGTTTAATAGATGGTTTTTGCAAGTTACTTAGCAAAGCGTCTCAAAAGACGAGGGAAACCTTCTCCTCCCAAGGTTAGAGTATCTTGTGCTCCAGTAGTTAACTTACTCTTACTTGCTAGCGAATTAGAACTGCTGCCTTGGGGGCCGGAACTAGTTGTTCCTTGTATAAATCCCTGGTTTTGACCGTAGATGCTGCGACTATTCTCTGAGTCGCCGCCAGCTAAAAGCTGTTGTTGCTCATCAGATAAATCGAGTAGCAACTCTGATGCAATTATTTGATATGACATGATTATTGGCCTCACTTACAAAATCAGGTGTTTCACCACCTAAGACCCAACTATAGGCATTGTTTGTCAGGATTTCATAAATCTTGAGACATAATTGAAAATTGCATTTTTGTTTCTCAAGATAGATATAAAATCTTCTATTTGTTTTAGATATGAGAATACGCTAGAGCAGGTATGGTCAATATTTAGTGTTTTTCAAACTATTTAGAATATCTGAACATAATATTGAGGAATTTTCGATATGGTAGGGAACGGGCAATAGGCAACAGGCTGGAAAATCTCTTAATGTCAGGGTTTTTCGATTAGTTTATGTCCTACATCTCGAAGCTACCCAGTTAGAGTCAATTACAGGTATCCAGCGACTGACTGTATTAGCTTTGTCTGTCGCCGTGCGTATTTTACCAAGCCCCGTTGGGGCGGGGTTTGGGGTGTGGGGTTGCAGGTTTGGGGAAAATACAGCCCCAACAACCAGCGGGTCAAAAGCCCAGCCTTTTTAAGGCGCTTGCATTGGAAGGGGTTAGAATCCCTTGTCCTAGCAGTCCCCAAACCTGCAACCCCACCCCCTACACCCTGTTCAATCATGATTTTTTAAACATCCTCTAAAACCTTGGCGTACTTTATTAACTTCAAATCTGCTGTATTAAAAAAGTAAAACTCAACAAAAAACCCCATCTTCCTATTCCCCACTCTACGGTAAATTGCTAACTTTTGCTTGTTCAAAATAGCCATACACCACTTGAGAGACTTGACGAATAAAATCTCTTGCTCTCAGATCGTTATTTGGTCTTTTCACAAAAATTCCTGCTAAGTAACGCTTACCTGAAGGCGTTTGAATAATACCCGCATCACCCAATACAAAACGCAAAGTTCCTGTTTTGTGAGCTATCTTTGCACCAGAACCTAAACCAGATGGAAGCAGTTTTCTATTGTGACAACCATACATAATACCTAGAACTTGAGACTTACTTTTATCAGAAAGTAGCTGATTATTTACCATCAAAGCAGAAAGTTTTACTAAGTCTTTGGCGCTAGTTTTATTAGTTCCATTAAAGTCCCCTAACATCCGGCGCAGAGCAGTACTTTGCAATCCCCAACTGCGAAACCGCTGATTTAATTTAGGAATTCCGCCTAAGCGAGCAATAATCATATTTGTGGCGGTATTATCACTGATGGTCATCATCATAGTTGCAGTTTTTAAGACACTATACTTGCTTCCCACCCGCTTATACTGCATACTACCCGAACCACCAACGACATATTTACGCTGCATTACTAAAGTCTCGTCTAGCTTGATTCTTCCGGCGTCTACTTCTTGAAATAAAGCAATCAAAATCGGGTACTTGATTGTACTAGCCGCCGGAAAAGCTTTGGTACCATTGACACTAATATAGTCTCCTGTTTCCAAGTCCATGAAAAAGATTCCCGGAGTCAAGAATTTATAACGAGAAACTAATTTATTAATCGGAGTTTTTAGTTCTGATATCTCGCGTCCTAAAGGAACTACACCAGTGAATTGAGGAGTATTTGTTGGGGTAACAACATTACTAGGAACTGGAGGAACAAATTTAAGTGGCGGTAATTGTAAATTAGCTTGATTTCCATTCAAGTCATTAGACGAGTAAACTTTATTACTGTTAGGATTGGCTTTTACTGGCGACGAAAGCAGAAAAAGACTGATGAGGCTAAGAGAAAACCAGCGTAGTTTCATGTATTGTTGTTAAATTTAGTCTTATATTTACTTACAAGAATTTTCAGGTAAGAAAAATAAAATCATGACATGGAAGATGATAGTCAATAAAATATCCAATGTCAACATTTATGAATAAATACTCAAAAATAGTTTCATCGATATAAATGACAGCTTGCTTGATTCAATTTAGAGTAATTTAAATAACATTTATTGGAAAAATAGGCTTAAAAATTAATACCTATAGCAGAAACATTGACAAACTAGTAGTGTGTCAACCCAAACATAATGGGTGAAGGTAAGAATAGGTAAACAGTTTTTTCTGTTTCTCGCCTTTACTTGTTACAACAGACTCCATCAGTGGCGCTTGGAGCAATAAAAATTTGTGTTCTTTATGGCAGGCTCATTGTACCTGTACTCGATGTTATTTGATAGGTCTGTCTAAAGGTCACTGAACTTTAGGAAGTACCACTCAGATGAAGATTGTGTTTTAATAAACAATGAGGCATATTGTGATAGTCGATACCAAAACCACACAATTACTCACTGTTATACTGGAAGAAGCAGAGATATAAGTCAAATCAAGATTGAAAGCTGTTATTTACGTACAAAAGTGCAATTCATATTTTACTTCGATTAAGACTACCCTTCTACACACCTTATAAAACTGTATGAATCATTCATTGATAGTTAAACCAGGGCTATTACTCTTTATCCTGACAATAGGATTTGTCAACTATTCTCCTGTACAAGCAAGTATTACAGATACGACATCTCAAAACCAAAAGCAGCTAAAACAACAATCTTCTCAACAACTATGGCAACAATTTCGACAGCAACAAGATCGAGTCAGATTACAACAACAACAGCGGATTGAACAAATTCGCTTGCAAAATCAACTCAGACAACAACCGTTCGGGCAACCTACTACAATGGATCGACTAAGACAACAACAAAGGCAGCAAATGGAGAGATTACAACTTCAACAGCAATCTCAACAAGAATTCAGACAACAGCCGTAAAGGTCATATGACAAAATTATTGAGCTAACAAGGCAAAAGTAAAAAGTTAAAAGACAAAAGAAAGAAAAAGGAAAATCAAACAAACCTCTAAATTGTATTTAGGTGGATTATCTTTTGAGTTTTGACTTTTTACTCACTTAATAATATTTTGCTAACTAAGGCTATTCTGGCAGTATAAATCCTGTTATCCAACATATTGTTGACTTGAAGCAGATACCCTAATTGTTAGCCGATTTTACCATTATTGCTGCCATCGAATCATCTATTACTCCACAGATGTATGCTTTCCTTCAACAGCTAGATGCCTTTGATTGTGCAATATTGCAAAGCTATGAGAATGAATTCTGATAGTTTTTCTAAGGGACATATTTCGTGGATATCAGCAGACGCGATTTGTTAAAGTTTGCTTCTACGTCAGGTTTGGTTGTAACGGGGTTGGCAGCTTCACAAGGAATTGCCAGACAAGGTTTAGCCCAAAATCAACCTACTTCAACTCAGATCAAAAGCGGCGAAATGATCTATAGGACGCTAGGACGTACAGGAGAAAAAGTATCCGTAATTGGTTTGGGAGGTCATCACATCGGACGACCAAAAGACGAGCAAGAGGGTATTCGTCTAATTCGTACTGCCATCGATCGCGGCATCAATTTCATGGATAATTGCTGGGACTACCATAATGGCGGTAGCGAAATTCGCATGGGTAAAGCTCTCCAAGACGGTTATCGAGAAAAAGTTTTTCTGATGACCAAAATCGATGGTCGCACAAAAGAGGCCGCTGCTAAGCAAATTGACGAATCTTTAAGACGTTTGCAGAGCGATCGCATTGATTTGTTACAGCATCATGAAATAATCCGTATGGAAGACCCAGACCGCATCTTCGCTCCTGGCGGCGCAATGGAAGCTGTCGTAGCAGCACAGAAAGCAGGCAAGATTCGCTACATCGGATTTACCGGACACAAAGATCCTTTAGTTCACTTGCGAATGTTGGAAGTTGCTGCTCAAAACAACTTCCGTTTCGATGCGGTGCAAATGCCGTTAAATGTAATGGATGCCCATTTTAGAAGTTTTGAGAAGCAAGTTCTACCTCTTTTGGTAAAAAATCAAATTGGCGTATTAGGTATGAAATCAATGGGCGACCAAAACATTCTCAAGAGCAACACAGTCAAACCCATCGAATGCCTACATTACGCAATGAATCTGCCAACCTCAACAGTAATTACAGGCATTGAGAGTATGCAAATTCTCAATCAAGCGTTTGAGGCGGCACGCACATTTAAGCCAATGAGTCAAGAACAAGTCAGCGCCTTGCTGAATCGAACTCGTCAGGCTGCTGCAAAAGGCCAGTATGAATTATTTAAAACTAGTAACCAATTTGACGGTACAGCTAAGAATCCTCAGTGGTTGGGATAACTAAGTAGGAGGCAGGGGGCAGGGGGTAGGAGGGGGGAGGTGTGGGAGGTGTGGGAGGTGTGGGAGGATGGTGAAGAAATCTTTCCCCCCTCTCTCCCCACACTCCCCACACTTCCTTGTCTCCCCTGCCCCCCTCTCTCCCCACACTCCCCACACTTCCTTGTCTCCCCTGCTCCCTGCTCCCCGGTTACTGAGCGCAGTCGAAGTATGGTTCCCTGCCTATCCCATCAATGGGATATTTTTTACTTGTCTTGTATATTTTGATGGGTTATGATGCTATTGCATTCATATTACATGGTGCAATAGCTGTTCAAAATGTTACTTTTATTGTTGATACCTGTGTATTTACGCAGAAATCATTTAAGATAGCTGTAGTTAATTTTTAACCTCATCTTAATAGCTTGAAGACATGATGAATCATGTGTCTGAGAGCTACAGGTATATACTCACCTAAAAAAAGCATATTTATCCCACCAAATGCTAAATATAACAGTTACCTGCTGAGTGCCGCGCAAAGCTTCGGTATCAGAGTCAAATATTAACTTGTTTGGCTATTTACTACTGAATTGTGCTGCACCTAGAGTCCTGTTAAAGTACCAAGTTCATATTTTTATCAACCCAAAACAACTTTTTGAAACATGCAAACAAAATATCTAGCTTCAATACTTACACTAGGCGTAACATTATCGGCTTCGGCTATACCCGTAATGCCATCTCACGCCGAAGAAACATTTAAAGTCCCAACCTCTTACGAGCTGCAAAATAAGCAGCAGCAACTCAAGGTTACTTATTCAACAACTAGCTTTACTGGTGAGCCACGTCTACAGTATCAAAAGGGACGACAGATATTGCAATTTACTGGAGACGAAATCCGAACTACAGACACAGAAATTGGAACGCTAGTAACTGTGACTCTTTCCAAAACTGTAGATACTGGCTCTACTACTTTTAGTTTGCTTATACCTGCTGTCAACTTGGGAAACAGCAACGAAGCCCCAATTGAAACTAAAGGTATTACAACTGAGAACCGTTTTTCAACGATTCCGGCATTTAATCAAGGACAGAGACAGATATACAGGGTTACTCCTTTGTTTGGTACAGCCCAAGCTCTCGTATTCTAAAGCAGTTTGTGTTCCAGCCCACGTCTGTTTTCGAGTCAGGCGTGGGGCTTGTGCGTTTGCGAAACACATATGGTTGGGAACCGCTATCTAAGTATTCTTCGCGCTAACTCTTTGCTGATTTAAGATAATAACTGACGCAGAATCAGTTTACCAACTCGTGGCTGGATAAAACTTAAAATGTACTCCACCAATTTGGGTGCAATAGCTGACAATAATGGCAATAATAAAACATTAATATTGCTAAAGCCATTAATACCGCCAATAGCAATGCTGGGAATTAGACAAACTAGTGCCCACGCTAACCAATTTATAAATTTAGAGTTGATAGAAGTAAGTCTTTGAAACTGATTAGCAAGCACATAGCGGGTAGTCGCAAATAATATAGTTAAGCCTAGCCAAGCAAATATTGATAGCATTGCATTTGCTGGATTCAAATTGTAGACTACAAACCCAGCAGTCAAAGATGAAGCTACTTCCCAAATTAATAAATTGGGTTGAATTTGCAAACTACTTATTAATTGTTCAGTCAGCCAATAGTGGGCAGAGACAATTTTTGCAAAGTTAGAATCTTGGAGAGAATTACGTTTAATTTTGTGAAATATATCACCATTAAAAATTACAGTAGTTTGCAAAATGATATCTTCATCTTCATAAGCATCTGAAGATGATTGAGACTGTTTGTAATAAGAATTAAAATTGATTCCAGACTGTAAGCTTGTTTCTTGTTGTGCAGTTTTACTGAAAAAAATCTGTAAAATACTTAAATATAAACTTTTACTTATTGAATTTTGATTTTCAAATACTAGCTCGCGACTAAAACAGCTATAGTACCACAGTTCAATTATCAGCTTTGGGGGAATTTCAAGAGAAACGCTATTTTCTTTTGCTTGCTGAATCTGTTCTATAATTGTTTCATTTAAATAAAAACTACACACTCCTTCTTCAATCTTAAGTTCAAAGCGATCGCCTTCAGGAATCTGTAGTAATATTTTATGATTGGTTTTTTCTAAACTAGCATTCATTCTCAAGATAATTTTGCAATATTTTGTACCAAATTAATTAAAAAGCTAAATGTTCCACGCCACTGCTTTTCGCCAGCAACCAGCCCTTCATTATGCGTACTAATGATGGAATTTTTAGCTTCTTCAGGTAAATTAAACAATTCTTTATTGTAACGAGTGATAATATCCCCATCTAACTGCATCACCGTTTGAGCATAAATAATATCAGTTTGAGTACTTGTAACGTTACCACCATCAAGGGCTGCTTTTAGTTCAGCTATTTTTCGCAAAGTCCGAACAAATCTCCCATTTCCTAAAAGTTTTTGAATTTCTTTATAATTTTCAATCCAATCTTCTCCATCGTTCCCATCTTTTCCATCAATAATCGGAGTTGGAGCAGGTAGTATAGGTTTGGCTAGTTTGATATTATGTTCATCAGCTTCAACTAGATTTTCTTGACGTTTTTTGGCGTCTTCAAGATTCTGACGATATCGTTTTATCCTCTCATCCTCAGGATTATAAAAACCAGAACCCTGTTCCAGCAAAAGATAAAAATATTCTCTTTCAAGTTGGTCAAATAGACTTTTATAACGCTGACGCAGTTCTTGAGCTTGAGAACCTTCTTTCGGAATTCCTTTTGCGTCAAAATAGTTTGGGTCATGTATTGAATAGATTTCTTGATATGCTTCCCAAGCATTAAATTTTGACCCATTAATTCTATCCACAACTATAGTATTCACTTCTAAAGCCGTGATGTCAGAAACTAATGTCTGTACAGAGGAGACAAAATTATTTAACACTCCTCTAGCTAGGTTTTGAATATCTTGGGGTTCAGCGCGATCGCGGCTTCTAGCCTGAATCCCATTTCGGTCTTTAATTTGAATATCATTAGACATATAATATTTTCTATAATCTCGTAGAATTAAAAGGTTTCAACTAAAATTAAACCTATTTTTAGGCAACGTTAAATATTCTACAACTTTAATTAACTAAAATAAGTCAAATCAAAAAAAACTTAATACTTTCAAAAAGTATTAATGTACAAAAGTAACGCTAATATCTTCAAGAGTTAATTTTATTCTTAAAAAGAAAATGCTGCATTAAATGGCATAAAAACCTAAGTGCAAGTTATCTTTCAATAAACATAGGAGTACCTGGGGAAAGAAAGTGTTTCTCTCATCCATAGTAGGTAGTAGACTTCTTGCAGAACTAGGGAAAAGGGTAAGGGGGAAAGGGAAAAGGAATAAAAAACCTTTCCCCTTTAACCTTTCCCCTTTTCCCACCTCTTGCAAAAGTTACTTTTGCAAGAGGTCTAGTGTGCCGTCTGTGCGCCTGCTCCTAAGATGTCAATCGATTAAAAGTATAATATAATACTGTCAATTTGATATAGATTGTCTAACATGTTGCTATTGCGTAAAGGCATTGTCACACCTTTTATAATCTGTGCGTGTATTTTGGGAGTTGGCTTGATTCAATTCCCTCGACTAGAAAAACTGCTAAATAGTAAAAAATCTGCCTCGTTAGAAACTCTAGAAAAAGATATTAAATCAGAAAAAACTAGGCTTTCTTTTATCAAAAAACTGCCTAGTTTTGGTTATGATAATTTGATTGGCGATTGCGTATATCTAAATTTTTTACAATATTTTGGGGATAATGAAGTTCGAGACAAAACAGGTTATAGTTTAAGTCCAGAATATTTTGAAGTAATTCTAGAACGCGACCCGCGATTTTTAGCAGCCTATCGCAGTCTTTCCGTTAGTACTTCATTGTATGCTGCCATGCCAGAACGAGCGATCGCATTATCAGAGAAAGGCTTAAAATACCTATCTCCATCAGTTCCGGAAAAGTCTTATTACGTGTGGCGTTATAAAGGAACCGATGAGTTATTATTTTTAGGCAATCCTCAAGCTGCGGAACAATCTTTTGGGACAGCCGCTAATTGGGCGAGAAACTTTTCAGATGAAGAAAGTCAGTTTGTAGCTGTTAGTTCTCAAAAAACTTCTGAATTTCTTAAGCGAAATCCTAACAGTAAATATGCTCAAATTGCTACTTGGGCAATGGTTTTAAATAATCAAGTTGACGAGAAAAGTCAAAAACGCGCAATTAGCGAAATCGAATCTTTGGGAGGAAAAGTAATTAAAACTCCTGAAGGAAATTCTAAAATTATATTTCCGCCAAAAGATTGAATTAGTCGATGAGTGTTGACTGATGACTAAAGAAAATAAGCAATATCTTTAGGAGCAAGAGCGTGTCAATAAAATTGGCAGAATCTAATATTCAAATATTAGGATGTTTTCCTGTGATGTCTCAGTTGCGTCCTCACCTCGACGAGGCTAAATTTATAGAACAAGTTCGATATCAGATGAAAGAAGGATATCAAATTGCATTCTTGGAAATAGAGAAGCAAACTGTGGCAGTTGCTGGATTTCGCATTTATACGTCTTTATCATCGGGGAAAATTTTATATATTGATGATTTAGTTGTTGATGAATGGAAGCGATCGCAGAACTACGGTCAACAGTTATTTCAGTGGCTAATTGAATATGCAACAAATAACGACTGTAAACAACTCAGCCTTGATTCTGGCGTTCAGCGGTTTGCTGCTCATAGATTTTATCTCACGCAGCGTATGAGCATTACAGCTCATCACTTTTCAATAGAGTTGTAGCCATAAGCAAGATGAGCCAACAAAATGACATTTTTTGGTATGACGGTAAATTAATTCACTCCCAAACTCTAGAATTAAACATTAACGATCCGGGTTTACTTTATGGAGCGACGATTTTTACAACTTTGCGAGTTTATCAGAACTCCCTGGATAGTAACTTAACTAATTGGCAAGCACATTGCGATCGCCTGCTTTTCTCACTACAATCTTTTGGCTGGCAACAACCCGACTGGAAGCGTATCCGCCAAGGTGCCCAACTTCTTCTCCCACACTTCCCCGTTCTCAGAATTACCCTGTTCCCCGATGGACGAGAGTGGATAATTGGCAGATTCCTCCCACCAGATTTGACAGAAAAACAAAAAAATGGTGTTGCGTGTTGCGTCGCTAGTTCAGAATTTTCTCGTTCTCTGCCTTCTCATAAAACTGGAAATTACCTGAGTGCTTGGTTAGCAAAAACTAGCTCAGATGCTCAAGAAGCAATATTAGTAGATGCCCAAGGAAATTGGCTAGAAACTAGTACGGGTAACCTTTGGGGATGGTTTGACGGTAGTTGGTGGACGCCGCCAATCAAAGCCGGAATTTTGCCGGGAATCATGCGATCGCAACTGATAAACTACTTGCAAAACCAGCAGCAGCCCATACAGCAAGAACCTTGGAGTGTAGAGCTAGTCAAGAAATTTGAAGCGATCGCCTACACTAATAGTGTGGTCGAGATTATCCCCGTTCATACCGTTCATCAGTCAACAGGATCGTTACAATATAATCCACACCATCCCAGTTTTCAGCAAATAAGGGGGCTTTTTTTAGCATGACAGCCACGCCATTCTGTTATATCTTAAGATAAGTTAACATAATTCTTAATAATGACCTCTCCGCTCACAGACAGCACTCGCTACGCGATGGCGCGAAAAATACAGGAGGATAGACCTTAGTGAATAAAAGATGGAGAAACGCAGGGCTGTATGCGCTGCTATTTATTGTTGTCATTGCCCTGGGAACAGCATTTTTTGACAAACAACCCCAAAGCAGAGAGACATGGCGATATAGCCGCTTTATTCAAGAAGTTGAACAAGGCAGAGTAGAAAAAGTCAGCCTGAGTGCAGACCGTTCTACAGCATTGGTTACACCCAAATACGATGGAAATAAACGCTTAGTAACCTTGGTCAACGACCCAGATTTAATCAATACTTTGACATCAAAAGGCGTTGATATTTCAGTATTGCCCCAAACCGATGAAGGATTTTGGTTTAAGGCACTGAGCAGCTTATTTTTCCCTGTATTGCTTTTGGTTGGCTTATTCTTCTTGCTACGTCGCGCTCAAAGTGGCCCGGGCAGCCAAGCCATGAACTTTGGCAAATCCAAAGCCAGAGTACAAATGGAACCCCAAACACAGGTGACATTTGGTGATGTAGCTGGTATCGACCAAGCCAAGTTGGAATTAAACGAAGTCGTAGACTTTTTGAAAAACGCCGATCGCTTTACCGCCGTTGGTGCAAAAATTCCTAAAGGCGTGCTGTTAGTTGGCCCTCCTGGTACAGGTAAAACCCTCCTGGCTCGTGCCGTAGCTGGTGAAGCGGGCGTGCCTTTCTTCTCAATTTCTGGTTCGGAATTCGTGGAAATGTTCGTGGGTGTCGGTGCGTCCCGCGTCCGCGACTTATTTGAACAAGCCAAATCTAACGCTCCCTGTATCGTCTTCATCGATGAAATTGACGCCGTAGGTCGTCAGCGGGGTGCGGGTTTAGGTGGTGGTAACGACGAACGCGAACAAACCCTCAACCAGCTGCTCACAGAAATGGACGGCTTTGAAGGTAACACCGGCATCATCATTATTGCTGCTACTAACCGTCCCGACGTTCTCGATGCAGCCTTGTTGCGTCCCGGTCGTTTTGACCGTCAAGTAGTAGTAGACCGTCCCGACTATTCTGGACGCAGCGAAATCCTCAAGGTACACGCTCGTGGCAAAACCTTAGCCAAAGACGTGGACTTGGATAAAATCGCTCGTCGTACCCCTGGATTTACCGGCGCAGATTTATCCAACTTGTTAAATGAAGCCGCAATTTTAGCAGCACGGCGGAATTTAACTGAGATTTCGATGGATGAAATCAACGATGCGATCGACCGCGTACTAGCCGGGCCAGAGAAGAAAGACCGGGTAATGAGCGAAAAGCGCAAGACCTTGGTAGCATATCACGAAGCTGGTCACGCTTTAGTTGGTGCTTTGATGCCTGACTATGACCCAGTACAAAAGATTAGCATCATTCCTCGCGGTCGTGCAGGTGGTTTAACTTGGTTTACTCCCAGCGAAGACCGTATGGACACTGGTTTATACAGCCGCGCTTATCTGGAAAATCAGATGGCTGTGGCATTGGGCGGACGCATCGCTGAAGAATTAATCTTTGGTGAAGAAGAAGTTACCACCGGCGCTTCCAACGACTTGCAACAAGTAGCCCGCGTTGCCCGTCAGATGATTACCCGATTTGGCATGAGCGATAAACTCGGCCCAGTCGCCCTCGGTCGTCAGCAAGGTAACATGTTCCTGGGACGAGATATCATGTCAGAACGTGATTTCTCTGAAGAAACCGCCGCTGCCATTGATGAAGAAGTCCGCAAACTTGTGGATGTCGCTTATACCCGCGCTAAAGAAGTATTAGTCGGCAACCGCCACATTCTAGATCAATTAGCGCAAATGCTGGTTGATAAAGAAACAGTAGACGCCGAAGAATTGCAAGAAATTCTCGCAAATAACGATGTCAAAACTGCTGCGTTTGCTTAATTAAGCAAAAACTAGAACTATCAAATAGAAGTTAGGAGTTAACATAATTCCTGACTTCTAACTTTAAAAAATCGGCGTAACTCTGAAAAATTCCAGAGTTACCCCGATTTTTAATTTTTTTTAACAATAATCCAATACGCTTGGGTTAAAGGCTAATTCTACAAAATTGTGGGTTTTACCAGACGCGATAAATCGCTGTCTCTACAAGTGTTTTGGTATTATCTCAACTGTATTGTTTTATAACTCCTCTTTCTTCTCCCCCTGCTCCCCCTGCCTCCCCTGCTCTTTTAAAAAAATTTTCTGCTTGGGGTGCATAAAAAATAAAACCCATCGTACATAAGCTCAACAGCGAGATTGACTGAGCTTAACTTTATCCTTTATTTCTTTACCTATTCACCGGAAATAACTCTTATGGCAACTATCAATGGCACTTCTGGCAACGATGTTTTGTTTGGCGATATAAATTTCTTTCCAGAGAACGATGTAATAAATGGGTTTGATGGTGACGACGACCTGGAAGGGGGAAGTGGCAATGACACCATTAATGGCGGTGCAGGAAATGATTATATGCAAGGAGGGGCTGACAATGACTCACTACTCGGTGGTGCCGGAACTGATTATATGGATGGTGGCGGCGGGGATGACACCCTTATCGGTGGCACAGGAAATGACTTTTTGATTGGTAACTTTGGTAATGACCTTTATGTAGTTGATAGTATTGGTGACAGCATCACTGAGTACAGTGCTGAAGATGGCACAGATACAGTTCAATCTTCTGTAAGCTGGACACTAGGTAGTTTCCTAGAAAATCTTACCTTAACAGGCACAGCATCAATTAGCGGTACAGGTAACAGTCTTAACAATAATATTATCGGTAATAGTGGTAACAACGGTCTGTCTGGTGGAGATGGCAATGATACTCTCAATGGTGGTGCAGGCAAAGACACGCTAATTGGTGGCTCCGGAAATGATACTTACATTATCGATAGTACTACTGATACGATTATAGAATTGGCCAATGGAGGCAACGATACAGTTAGGTCTTCTGTTAGCTATACGCTGGGCGATCGCTTAGATAACCTAATCCTCACAGGAAGTAATGCAATCAACGGCACGGGGAATGCTGGAAGTAATAAAATTACAGGCAATAATGCCAATAATGTCCTCAATGGTAGCGGTGGCAACGATACACTCAGTGGTTTGTCCGGCAATGATACCCTAATTGGGGGATCGGGAAATGACGTACTGACAGGAGGAGGAGGCAACGATAGTTTTAAGTATGCCACAGGTGCTGCCTTTAGCAATGCCACAGTTGGTCTGGATACAATCACTGACTTTCAAGCAGGAAATGACAAAATAGTCTTAAGTAAGAAAACTTTCACTGCCCTAACTAGTAATGCAGGTATTGGCTTTAGTAAGTCGAGTGAGTTTGCTGTTGTTGCTAATGACGCTGCTGCTGCTACCAGTAAAGCTTTCGTTGTCTACAGCCAGGGAACAGGAAATCTATTCTATAACCAGAATGGATCTTCCGCTGGTTTCGGAACAGGGGCTGAATTTGCCACGTTGACGAACAATCCTCTGTTGGCAGCAACTAACTTTATTATTGAGGCTTAAGAAGTCTGTACTATTAAGTATAAGTGGGTCAGCCGAGAGGACTGACCCACTTGTGCTATGCTCTCAATTGCCCTTATTCATCCTGAAAAGCTTTAAGTACCCGTCCAAGAGGTAATTGTGCAATGGATATAAACTATTACCGTCAGTGCATTCAAACACTGCTCAGAAATTATACTGCGATACCGATCGCCAACGGTGATATCGAATCGCAGACGGTTTTTGATGTGCCTCAAGATCGCTATCAGATTATGAATGTAGGCTGGGATGGCGATCGGCGCGTACATGGCTGCGTTCTGCATTTGGATATCAAAGATGGCAAAATTTGGATACAACACAACACAACCGAACTTCAAATTGCCCAAGAACTAGCTGCAATGGGAATTCCTAAACAAGATATAGTATTAGGGTTTCAAGCCCCTTACGTGCGACAGTATACAGGATTTGGCGTAGCCTAAATCCATAAGCTGGGCGTGCATAGCTTTAATAAGTGTGGCGTTGTATTGGTTGGGTGAGTCTGGATGTATTTTTATTTCACGGTATGGCGGAAAATATTCCTTATGGTCGCTTTTCGCTACATTAAAAGCCCGGTCATGAAGACCGAGCTTTTAATATGGGGTTATATACCCCGGAGGTTTAGTTATAGAGTTTCAGTATAAATTACTTATCTGATAGAGACTACCACTCGACTCTCACTAATTCCGGAAAGTTACAAAATTTTTCTAGGTATTTACCAATATCTTTATGGTAGAGCATTAATTTTGTTGAATACATTAAATTATGATGAAAAATGTTGCCAAAAAATTTCTAACCTATCATGTTAAAATCAATCTATACCCAGCAAGTAAAAAGTTTGTTAACCCTCATACAACAGGCTTTAAGATAATTTTGAGATTTTAACGAATGACCCCGATTATTTAGAATGCAGAAAATTGATGCATTCTACATAGCACCTCCTACGACAATTAAAAGTCTTCTCTAAATAATTTCCTGAATCTTTGCAAGACTAGTTTGATAAGTGACTCAATGCCTGCGCCAATTTTAAATTTTAGGTGTCGGCTTTAAAAATAGCCATGCCACAAAGAACGTAGCCGCTGTGAATAGTTGCGTCAAATCCAAAGCCGACAGATAGCCATCTGCAAATGAAGCAATACTGCGATCTGTAATCCCAAATACCCAAGATGACAACCCAAACAGCCAAATCCCATTCTTGAGATTTCCTACGAATTCTTTAGACTCTGATGGTTTTTGGTCTTTCACGATTTTCGCTCCCTTGATGGAGAATCTAGTGATTAGTGAGAAATACACGCCTAGAAGAACTTTTTGTGATTCTTGAGGCTGAATTTAAACTCACCTATTAATAATATTAATAAATATTTCAGCTACTTGACTTCACCACCCAAAGGTACATCTCCTAATCTTGACATTCTCCCTTTGGTTGTGCCACTTCGGATAGACTGTAATAAATTGAGCTTCAAAGGTTACAGCATCAGGATTTAGTGCTGAACTTACATAATCTTTAGACAACTATATAAATATTTATTGATTTTTTATTTAAAATACTACTTAAGATAGATGTATTTTAAAAATTAATTTAAATTTTTGAGTAGGTGGAAACTTCGTAGGGACGCACAGCTGCTGTGCATTGGTGTCAACTTAACGTCAAACCCTTGTAAAATGTGATATTCAGCTATCTCACTTACCATCAAGATCCGCGTTACCCCACCCCGGCTTTGCTGACGCAAAACCGCCCCTCCCCTTGGTAAGGGGAGGGGTTGGGGGTGGGGTAAAACGATTGTGGGACAAGCATTTAAGCTTAAGTTGACACCAATGACAGCTGTAAAGCCCCAAGGGTGCATTAAAAGTTAGATTTCTGGGTCAGCTAAGCGGGTAGTGGGGCGACTTTGGTACAAATCCTGAACGACTTGCAGAGCAGAAACTAAGGCTACAAGGGCGATGACTGCGATCGGTAACAAACCTTTGCCAAAGAAGGCGATCGCTATCAACACCGCTGCACCTCCAAGCCGATACTTAGAACGGATTTTGCAAAGACGGATCACCCCAAATCGATGGAGAATACCGACAGATAACGAGCATAATGCTACTGAACCGCAGATGAGCCATCGCTGGGAATCAGGTAAGGCTACAGTTTGTTTACTTAACAAGATTTCTTCTACTCCCACTCCAGCCGCAGCAATCCCAATCACTAGCGGTAAATGAGTGTACAGCCAGAGATTGACAACACCAACTTTTCCATGCGTCCGTGCGATTTCAATCGGTTTACCGCCCAGATTATCAAAATAGACCCACCACCAGCTAAAAGCAATAATTAAACCAAACACGGCGGAGATTACAGTTGAAGTATGCCATTTCTGCTCAGAAACACCATTGACCACCGCGATAATTGCTTCACCCAAAACAATAATCGTAAACAGTCCGAAACGTTCTGGTAAATGCGAAGCGTGAGGGAGTAATCTTAGTTGAAACTTGCGTGCTGTTAAGGGTGTGGTAAAGTCAATGATAATTCCCAATGTCCAGAGCGCGAATCGCCAAGGAATGGGTATAAATGCCGAAATTAACCAAAGCAAAGCAGCGATCGCAAAACCAATTGCGTAGCGAGTCGTCAAAGGTCGTGCAGAAGGGATGTGTATTCCCGCACGGACGTATTCTATTACCAGCACAGCCCGACCGAGAGCATAGGAAACAGCAAAACCAGAGGAACTTTCGCCTAAACCGTGGTGGATATTCACAGCCATTGCTGCTGCTGTCAGCATTTGTATAGCAATCAGCAGCCGATGTTCAACATCATCGCTATCAAAGCGGTTAGCGTAATATGTAGTGCCAATCCACGACCACCAAACAGGTATAAATAAAACAACAAACCCAAATAATCCAGAAAGTGAGATATCCTCTTTGAGATTGTGAGCGAGTTGGGAAACTGCAACTACAAACACCAAATCGTAAAAAAGTTCTAGCCAAGTGGCGTGTCGTTCTTCTTCAGTTTCTTCACCAATACGTAACCTTGGTGGTTGGATAAAATTTGTCATAGTTCCAAGAGCGATCGCTAATAACTACCCGTTCGCTCATTTTAAAAGGATGAAGGGTAATTAAAGCAGGGGAAGTGGCTACAGCAACCAGGAAAGACAAATGCCCAATGCCCTATGCCCAATGCCCTATGCCCCATTACCCATTTTTTCATCCCAAGGAGCAGGTTTTCTAACTTGTTCCCACACGGGACTATACAAGGCTTCATGCAATTCCCGTGCCAGTTCTACCAGTCCCGTATAACCAGCGTAGGCATGATGGCGTTCGTGGTTAATATCCAAAAAAGGAATTTGTGCTTTTAATGCTGTGTATTGATTCCCAGCCCCAGCAATCAACACATCAGCTTTTGTATCATTGAGTACTTGCAGCAATACTTGGGGAGTTCCTTGGGACAAAACAATGCCATCTTGACCGATGAATTGTCTAATTTTGGCTTTTTCTTCTTCTGAAGTCTTTCCTTCAGTGGTAGCAATAACTTCCATTCCTAAGTCTTTGGCCGCTAAAATAAGTGACCAAGTTTTTACACCACCAGTAGAAAGAACAATCCGCTTGCCTTTCAATTGAGAACGATAGGGAGCTAAGGCAATATCTAAGTCTGCGGTTTCTTCTGCAATCAACTGTTCTGCACGTTCTTGAAGTTTGCGTGCAGTGAAATTATCCTCAACAAATTCGCCTAATTTTGCTGCAATATTTCGCAAGCATTGATTTAGGCTTTCTACACCATAGAAAGATTCTTCTATATAGGGAATTCCGTAACGTTCTTGCATTTTTTGTGCCATTTGTATTGCTACATTTGAGCAAAGCACTACATTTAATTTGGCACGATGAGCATAGCAAACTTCTTGATAACGAGCATCACCTGTAATTTTTGAAAGAACGCGAATTCCTAATTTTTGGAACAGTGGTAAAACATTCCAGGTTTCACCTGCAACGTTATAGTCACCAACAAGATTAATATCGAATGGTGTAGTAAATTCTGGTTCTGCCGTACCGATGACATAGTTCAATAAAGTTTCATTGCCGATGCGGTTACCCAAATTCTTACTACCAAGGAATCCAGGAGAATCGACATAAATAACTGGAATCCCAATTTTATCTGAGGCCAGTTTACAGACACTATCAATATCATCACCAATCAAAGCAGTGACACAAGTAGCATAGACAAAAATAGCTGGAGGATTATACCTTTGAGCAGTTTCAAGAATTGCTTTGTACAATTTCTTTTCACCACCAAAAACGACATTACTCTCACCAAAATCAGTAGTAAAAGCAGTTTGGTATAGTTGAGAGCCTGATGAAAGACTACCATGAGTTGCCCAAGGGTTATGAGTGCAGGCAACCGGGCCATGTACTAAATGAACAGCATCAGTAATTGCTCCCACAGAAACCATCGCCCCATCAAAAGGACAATTACCTTGGGTTGCACCTGGTTGCGGTAAGTTTTTGCAAGATAGTTTTTTCTTGTCGTCCGATTTTTTTCGGTTATGTTTGCAGGCTGTCTCGTTGAGTAGTTCGTTGATTGTGACTTGATTGTTTTTCATGTCTTTCCTCGCGCTGGAGATGAATACAAAATGACGTATCAGATATTGTGACTATGAGAGTGCACAGATAACGCAGAGTAGAATATGGAACATGGGAAAGACTTACTGCGACTTATCCTCTGTCCCTAAAACTCTCCACACTCCCCACTCGCCAAAGCGAAAGTTACAGTAAAATGTGCAGGTTGATATGACTAGCTTTTACTTTTTGTCTTAATGAATGACAAAAAATTGCAACTGAACGATTAGCACTTTCAGGTGAGACAGCCAACTCCTCTCACATATCTCGTTTCGTAAGAAAGACCTGTTAATGCTTCTGCTATTTTTAGCTTGTTTAATGTCAGCATAACATATAGATTATCAAATAGTTCGTATTTTTAATTATTTGATCTACAAATGCTTTGCATACTAAATAAAATATAAGTTTAGGTAATGTAGCTTAATTAACAGATACTAAAATTAGTGAATTCAAGAATTAAAATTCAAAAGTAAAACACCTTGATGCCTGTTTAGAAGGCTGAGGTTGTGTACTTGAGCAACTTTAAATTTGGTAGATATAGTAGGATTTTCACTGAGAATACTAGCTTAAGTTGAAATATTCATTACTTTTTATGTTGGTGCGATCGTCTACTCAAACCACTGCACGAGATAATAACAATACCTCATTCAATTGTTGGCGATCGTCAATGTCCTTTGATAATCTCTGCAAACTGCTGTCAGAAAAATATCCAGAACGTTTTGCTAGTTGGGTTTTAGGAACAGAGCAAACTTGTGTCAAAGTCCTGAAAACCGAATTGAGCATTGAACCGATTCGCGCAGATTATGTGACATTCTTACAACTAGAAGGACGCATACTTCACCTGGAATTTCAAACCAAACTAGAGTCTACGCCGCCACTACCGTTGCGGATGCTAGATTATTGGGTACGCTTATATCGTTTGTATCGCTTACCAATAACGCAAGTTATCGTTTTATTACTTCCGCCTGCACCAGAAACAGTAATTGAAACTGCCTTTAGAGTTGAAAGTACTGTTCATGAATATCGTGTGATTTGTATGTGGTCAGAAAATCCCGAACCTTTCCTCAATGACCCGGCTTTGTTACCTTTAGCACCACTGACCGCAACTAACCAACCCCAAGCTTTGTTGCAACAAGTTGTAGCGAAAGTGAATCAACTTGAGCCAACACAACGACCAGAAATTTCCGCTTACACCCAAATCTTAGCGGGCTTAAAATACAATCAGGACTTGATTCGACAAATGTTTCGGGAGGGTATGATGCGCGAGTCAGTTATTTATCAAGAAATTCTCAAAGAAGGGGAGCAGCGAGGAGAACAACGAGGACGAGAAGAAGGACGAAAAGTAGAAGGACAATTGCTGATTCTCCGTCAACTTACTCGGCGTGTGGGAGAATTACCTCAACAGGTGCTAGAGCGAATTGAAACTCTCGACCTAGAACAATTAGAAAATCTTGGCGAAGCTTTGTTGGATTTTCAAGCGATCGCCGATTTAGAAGCCTGGTTTAATACATTAGAGTAGCAAAACCCATATCATTAAACCAGGCAAAAGTCTAACAAATTTGTATTGTTTTTACAACACAATAATTGCCCACATACTAACACCTAAAGCGATCGCTGCTAAATGTTGCCAAAGAAGCGAACTCAAAGATTGTTTGGCAATTTTTTGCGTTAATAATATCGTCAACAACACTGAAAATATTAAAGTTGCACCTTGCAAAAAACTAATCACAGCCGGATGAGCAACTAACATTGGCAGTTGTTCGCCATTCAAACCAAGGGTAGCAAAACTCACAGGTAAAATTCGTCCGCCTTCACTCAAGCCCAAACGCAGATAATGAGCGAAGTTACCTCCCAAAACCAATGGTAAATATCCATAGGCAAGCTCTACAAATGATTTTGGTTTGCGGTTAAAGTTGAACAGTTTCAGCAAGCCATAAGCTGCGAAGACAAAAGCTGCTGGGATAATTAACACTAGCAGTGACAATCCTAAATGTTGCCAAAACACAGTTAAATCTAACTGTAAACCCAACCAAGATTGCAACTCTGGCAAACGGTGTAGATAGACTCCACCTAATAACAAAAACAACAATGCCACTTCATAAGTGCGGGGTACATGGGTTGTCCACAATTCAATACCAGGAGGGCGCAAGTTAAATTCTACGGAACGATGGGGACAGGCTTTAAGACAAGTCATGCATAAAACGCAATCTCTATTATCTTCTAACTGTGCTGGGTGAGAATACAAAGGACATCCATTTGTTTCCATTCCCTCACCTTTTTGCGGCCCTCCTTTGTAGCATTGGTAAGTGGTACAACTTGCAGAACAAATGCCTTGTTGTGCCCGTAGTTCTGTCATTGACAGTTTAGCAAATAAACCATTCATCCCACCTATAGGGCAAAGATATCTGCACCAGAATCGCCGTTCAAAAATTGCCGAAAAAATCATTGCTCCGGCGGTAATTAATAATAATAAACAAGCACTAAGGTAGGCTGTGTTTTCTAGATGCCAGAGTTCTTCCCATAAGAAAATTAGGGTAAATAGTCCAAAGAGAAACCATCCGCCCCATTTTTCACCTTGCTGTCGAGGCCAGCGTTTAAGTTTTCGCGGCCACAACCATAAAGAAAGCTTTTGGGTAATTTCTCCGTAAATCATGAAGGGACAAACAGAACACCAGATACGTCCTAAAAAGGGAAAGAGAAATAGGAAAAAAGGCCACCACCAAGCCCAAAATAAATTTAAAACAAAATTGCGATCGCGGGTTTGCGGGCCGATAAATAATACCGCAACAATAATTGCAAAAGCAGTTGCAGTAAAACCATAATTAATCCGATCCGGCCACCAAGGACTCCGTAAAAATTTACGTAAATCGGGATAAATATTTAAAAGATTGACTCGAAATCGCTTTTTCTTTGTTTCGGCTGGCCAAAAGATTTCTTCTGTTAATTCAGTAGCATTTTCAGCTTGGACGATCGCTCTTTCTACTAAATTTTTTAATTCTTTGAGATTACCGGGGAAATCGTAAGACTGGAGGCGGCGTAAAGCTTCTGGGGTGATGTGCGGTTTGGGAACGCCTCTAGAACGAACGTAGAGACTGACATAATATTCTACCTGCGCTTGAATATCAGTTTTCCGCAACCGTAGCGGCGGTACTTTAATAATATGACCAACGGAGCGATCGATTGTTGGCAGAGTTTTTTCGGAAACGATAAGAATCCGTGCTTTACTAGGACGAGGTTCAGTCTCTGGTTCTCCCGGACGAGTGACGGGAGTATAACTACCAGTTTTGAGCAACTGCGTCACAGCAGGTAATAACTCTTCGGGTAATTCTTGGATGTTGTTGAGAACTAGCGTACCTTCTCCCAGCCATTCCAACAGTCCTGGTTTACCGCCAACGCGACCAAATAAATCTGCACCGCTCGTTTGCAGAATACCACAATTCAGTTTAATAATTGGTTCTCGTCTTTTGGGGGAACCAAAGTGAATTAAGGCTGCGATATTGTCTTTTTCTAACCCAGGTTCGCCGAAAATATCCACTGACTTGCGGTCATTAGCGGCTTCTCGAATTTGCTCCCGCAAACGTATAGCATAGCGGCTTGTACCGACAATTCCCCGTTGCGCTTTGGTAACTAAATATGGTCGCAAAGCAATGGAACGTTCTTGTTCGTAGCCAAGTGCAGAGGTGACTTGAGCTAATTCTTGAGCCAATTGACGGGAAAAACCCTGAGCAATTTCCGGGTATTGGGCGACTAATTCCCGAAATTTAGTAGCAGGTACAACCCACAAGTGACATTCTGTAAGGGTAACAATTGTGAAGGTGGCTAACTCATCCAATACCAACTCTTGGAGGTGAATGACTGCTCCGGGAAGGAAGCCACGAACTAAAGCTGAGTTCTTATGATCGGTATTGTCGCATTCAAGTTGACCATCTTTGAGGATGTAAAGTGCTTCTGGAGTAGTACCTTCCTCCACAAGATTTACTTGTGCTGGTACAACTTGTTCTTCAATGACTTGAGCGATCGCATTTAACACTTCAGGTGAGAGACTTCCTAAAGTGGTGCGCTCTTGTAGCCATGTAACCGTTTCTGGAGATGTCATATCCGGTTCTCCGTGCAGGTTGCCGTATCAAAGGAATTATCCCTTGAAAGCTGGTCAAGAATTCAAAATTCTCAATTCTCAATTGTAAAAATAGTTTAGATTGGCTTACAGTTTGGCTTTTCTCTTAACTTCTCCAGTAAATTCCAAGACCTTGTTTCATTCTTGGAGACAAACAAGGGAAGCCAGTATACTGCTTTTTCTAGTAACCTATTGGTATCGTCATTCAACTCTTCAATCAATCTTACTACTGATTTAAATCCCAGCTTCGGAATTGCAAATTCTAACCAAAGTTTAATAGATTGAGCATTAGATTTTACAATTCCATAATTAAATAACTGCGTTACATAATCTCTTGTATGTAAAACCTTCTTTGCCATTGCAATAGTAATTTGGCTTTTTTCATCGACCATTAACTTGAGAATTTCGTATGCTTCAACTTCAGGTATTGATTTCAAATATTCTAAAATTATCTTTTCCTCATGAGAAGGTAAGGATTTATAAATGCTAGCCTTTATTAACTGTTGAATATTATCATTCATAATTTCTTGCTAGGGGCTAGGAAATAGTGCAGAATATTTTGTGATATTGGAAAGTCTCAATTACACATCTGGTGAATTAATTTTGACAATGATTCAGGGAAATTATGGCATTATATCTAGACTCGGCGATCGCATCTGAAGCTGAAATCGTCAAGCATTGGGGTTGGGTAAAGGGCATTACCACTAATCCCACGCTTTTAGCTCAAAGTGACAGTCCACCAGAAACCACACTCCAAAAATTAGTTACCTTGACAAATGGCCCGTTATACTATCAACTTATGGCAGATGATAAAGCGGGAATGTTAGCTGAAGGTAGAAAAGCTTTCGAGATTATTGGTTCGCAAACAATTTTGAAGATTCCCGCTACACCTTTAGGGTTTGAAGTGGTAGCAAATTTGTCTTCAGAAATTACCTGTTCGGTGACAGCAATTTATAGTGCAGCACAAGCAGCAGTAGCACGAGAAGCCGGAGCGAAAATTGCTATAGCTTATGTAAATCGCGCGACTCGGTTGTTAGGCGATGGTATTGCTTTAGTTAGAGAAATGGCTAGCGTACTTAAAGGTAGCGACGTGGAAATATTAGCAGCTAGTATAAAATCTCCCCAAGAAGCAGCTGCTTCATTGCAAGCCGGGGCGCATCATTTAACTTTACCTTTAACAATGTTGCAAGCGATCGCTACTCATGAATTATCACAAAAAACTGTTGAAGAATTCGCCCAAGGAGGCATCGGTTTAGAATAATTTGTAATTACAAGAGAATTCAGAATTCAGAATTAGAATAGGCTCAAAGTCTAGCTACTAGAGTTAGATAGCATACTTCATTAACTTGAAATCCGCTGTAAATATGAGTTTGTCAGATGTTCCTAATCTGTGGGTTCCTTTAGCTCTTTTGAGTTTGATTGTCGTAGCGGCTGTATTTTTTAGTCGCAGTAGTTGATATTGACATATCGTATATCTGGGAGTTTAAACCATGTCTCTGGCTGAGTTAATTCCTTTGGTGAATAATCTGAACCAATTAGATAAATTATCACTCTTCAAACTCCTAGCCGCACAAATCCCAGACGCTGAACTACAAGTCATCTTTTCTGCGTCAGAGTGTCCAGTTTGGTCGCCATACGACGCAACGGAAGCCTCAAACATTCTGATGCAGATGCTTCAGGATGACCAAGAGACATCTATAACTCCTAACTCCTTTGCCAAATTTTAATTGTTTTATCTAAACTTCCACTGACTAACATTTCACCGGAAGCTGTGAAGGCTAATGCTGTAACTATATTTCCATGACCTGTAAATGTAGCCAACAATTCGCCGGTTTGCACGTGCCATAATTTGATGGTTTTATCCGCACTACCGCTGGCGATAATTTGTTCGTCGGGACTCAAAGCGATCGCATACACTCTATCTCTATGTCCTTTGAGGGTATGAAGTAATTTTCCACTCTCCAATTCCCAAATTTTAATCGTTTGATCCCAGCTACCACTGACAACTAGTTTACCATCTCGACTGATTGCTAAGGAACAAACGATGTGAGAATGACCCATGAGGGTATGCAGTGGTTCTGTATCTTTTAAACTTTTGATCCCCGTCAGGGGTGAAATGCGCCAAACTTTGATTTTGCGATAGCTACCTGTGACCACAGTTTGCCCGTCTGGACTCAAAACCAAGGAATGAGCAGCTGTATCATCTAAAGAAAGAGCGATCGCTACCTGACGGTGAATCAAATCCCAAAACAGAATTTTTCTGTCATCTCCGCCGGTGGCTAACATTCTGCCATCGGGGGTGAAAGCAGCACACCGCACTACTCCATGATGTTTGTGCAGGATATCTATTAAGTCTAGAGCGCCCACATGCCAAATTTTAATTGTCGAGTCTGCACCGCAGCTGACTAAAGTCTGTCCATCGGAACTAAAAGCTAGGGAATTCACTTCATCCACTAGCCCAGATATCACCCAAGGATACTCCGACAATGTATCTATTAATTCGCCTTTGCTTAAATCCCATAGCTTGGTTTCACCACGGCTACCACTTGCCAATATGGGTAAGGCGTTACCGTTATTACAGCCCGAACTAAAGGCCAAGCAATTAATTCCTCTGGTATGCCCTTGTAAAGTCTGCCAGCATTCCCAGTCACCTACTACCTTTTTTAAAGAATGGTCTGGTGGTAGAGTTTGGATTGTTTCTATTGTCCTTTCATGAATTATTGGCGATGTGTCTTTTTTGCCAATAAGTGATTCTAAATACCAACTCAATCCGCCGGCATATAACAAATTGCTCGGAGTAACGTGTAGTTTTGGTTCGGCAAATTCCAGTTGATTTGTAGGTAAAAAGCCTGTGATAATGCTCTGTTTTTCGTAACCTAATTTACCTGTAGATGGATAAAACAAACACAGAAAAATTAAAACTTGGTGACTTTTCAAATCTTCTTGAGTCACCGACCATCTAATTTTGTCTTTCTTAATACCATTAAAACTTTCGCCATCAGCAACGTAAACTTGAACGCTGAGTTGGGGATTGTCTTTGAGTACATAAATAAATTTGCTTTGACCAGATAAATTTCCCTCATCATCTAAAGTGATGTTTTCTAAAGTGTCGTGTGGGATTTTTTTGAGTAACTTGCCTAGACGTTCGGTAATTATGCGATCGACAATTTTTTCCCGTAAAAGATAATCTTGGGCTTGTTGCTGAAAATATTTGGGAAAAGGTATCGTCCAATCGGGAGGTTCGGGATATTCAGGAGGCATGGGCGGCGGATTTTTGGCGAGAACTTCTGCTTGTTCGCGGGAAAGCTCTTGGAGTTTCGCCAATGCCTCGCCCCAAAATGCCATAATTTCTGTGTGGCAACCTTTGACTTGACTTTCGAGCAAAGACAAATCGTAAGTTTTGGGTTTTTTCACACGTTGAAGGAAATCAGTTTGTTGAGCTTTGAGCAAGCTAATCCAATCCATCTGCATGTTTTGGCGCACACTATTGCATACCTAAGGTAAGCTATACCAATGGAATTACTCAAGTTTATAATCTTTAGTTAATTAAAAATTCACTAATTTTAGTAGTCTAATAGAACACAAGCATAAGCATCTGTATAGCACCTAGATATTTTATGAACAGATGTAGCCGAGCTACATACAATTTAGATGATATCAATTAATTCTAACGGACAAAGAAAACAAGATACTGTCTCTAGGGAAACAGTTCTAGTAGTCTAGCAACTCTAATGAACCCAGGTTAAAAAAAGTTCGTAGTAAGCACTTTAGTGCTTAGATGGGGACTAATGGTCAAGCAATTATTAATCAGTGCCTAACTTTTGATAAAATCCTTTGGACATAAATAGTTAAGCTGATTATGACAAGTGCATCTTACATTTTTCTGGCTGGCGCAAGTCGCGGTGTTGGTCGAGAAATTGCCCAATGCTTGAGGACACAACAGCTAAAGGTAAAGGCACTCCTGAGAACACTAACGGTTGCTAGTGAATTGGAAAAAATTGGCATTCAAGTAGTTCAGGGAGATGCGTTGAATCTTGACGATGTGGAACGTGCAATACAAGCAGATGAACGGATTGACACTGTTATCAGTACAATTGGCGGTTTACCAGCAGACACACAAAGACCAGATTACCCCGGTAATAAAAATCTAATCGACGCAGCAGTGAAAGCTGGAGTTCAAAATTTTATTCTTGTGTCTTCCATTGGTGCAGGCGATAGTGTAAGTGCTTTATCTCCCCAAGCTTTAGCAGCACTAGGAACAGTTTTAGCCGAGAAAGATAAAGCCGAACAACACTTAATTGCCAGCGGACTCACCTACACCATCATCCGTCCTGGTGGACTGAAGTCAGAACCAGCAACGGGTAATGGTGTCTTAACTGAAGATCCCCGCATCATTGGTAGCATCAATCGCCAAGATGTCGCGCAGTTAGTTTGTCGGTGTTTAAATAACCAACGCGCTCATAATAAAATCTTGTCAGCGGTAGACCGAAATATGCTATTCGGGCAAACAGAATTTGCTGAATTTAGCTTGGATTAATCGCTAAGGCGACTCCAAAAATTAGACCTCTTGCATAAATAATTTTTTATCTCACGCAGAGGCGCAGAGAGAAGTCAGAGCGGCGGCTTCCGCCGATCTGAACTTCGGTGGGCGCAGAGAGAGAACGCAAAGAAGGACTTTTGCAAGAGGTCTATTGAAGAAAGCAGGAGGCTCCAGGGCAGAAGGAACAAGTCACAACAAACTAGCACCCCTCCTGACTTGGAGCCACTGAACACAAATGATTAGTCATCTAATTCTTTCCCCCTGCCCCCTGCCCCCTGCTCCCCTGCTCCCCTGCTCCCCTGCTCCCCCGCTCCCCTGCTCCCCTGCTCCCCCGCTCCCCTGCTCCCCCGCTCCCCTGCCTTCAATAATCAGGCACGCCAACGAAGTATCTGACCTTTAACAGGGTTGACAAATTCCCGTCCTTCTGCGATTGAACGAGCATATTCTCGCTTCAACTGGTAATACCATTGCGCCTGCACATCTGAGTCTTTAATTAATCGCAGCACAGGATTATATTTGAGTCCAATTTGCTGTTTTTCCACCACACTGCGGTCTTGACCGAGGAAAGTCCGCGCCAAAACATGCAGCAGCGGTTGGAAAAATCCCACCCAAGGAAGTGTCCAGTAAAGAGAAAAAGTTACCTCGGTTTCTGTGTCAGAAATGGGTGTAACTGTGGTTAAATTCACAACTCGATGTTTGCCAATTGTGGTTTCTTCGACTCTGACTCCAGGTAAACGAAAAGAAATCTCTGTTTCCGGTACGCCTCCACCAATCAGCCAGTACAATCGACCCCCGTTGGCTGGTAATCGGTGTCGCCGCATTGTGAAGCCGTGGGGCGAAGCATCAAATTGCTTGACTTCTTCATGCAATTGTTCGTTTCGCCACCACCAAGCACGATGAACATAAGGTGAATGGGCGGGGTCCATCAGACCTACTACTGCGTGATCCACAAAACAGGGGAAGCGCATAATCTCTATAAATTGGGGCGATCGCTCTTCAAATCCTGGTATCGTAGGAATTTCCATCTCAGAATCAGGAGGCTGAGGATTATCGCGATCGCGTATATAGATCCAAATATTTCCTTGGGCTTCCCTGATTGGATAAGACTGCACGTCGAACCGACTTAAATCCATCTGCTGTTCTTCCACAAGAGACGGTATCGCAGTACAACCCCCACCAGAGTTAAAGCGCCAACCGTGATAGCAACATTCCACTTCTTGTCCGTCGAATCTACCACAGCTCAAGGGGACACCACGATGCGGACAAATGTCTTGCATTGCAGCCACTTTACCATCTTTGTCGCGAATTAACAGCACCGGTTCTCCTAAGAAAACGCGGCTGACCATCTTACCTGGCTTCAAATGATTGCTAGGCAGGGCATAGTACCAAATGTTACGCAAAAAAAAGTTATCGTTATTTTTCATCACTAAATACCAAATTGACATTAATTAGGATCTTGGAAATTAGTAGAACAGACTTCTCTAAAGACTTTTAATTCCAAATTTAAAATTCAAAATTGGTATAACTAATTTGATTTTTAATACAATAAAACTCATAATTCTGAGAAATAAAGGTTATTCGGTAATCTTTTACACTTAAGCTATTTTGCCAGTATATAGCAATCATTCAGATCCCCGACTTCTTAAATAAGTCGGGGATCTTGTCTCTCTTATTCACCAGAAATTTGCACAAATACTGTTCTTGTACGCGGCCCATCTAATTCAAAAAACAACACAGATTGCCAAGTTCCTAAAGCTAATTTACCATCAACAATAGGTATTATCTCACTAGTCGCGAGCATCATTGCCATTAAATGAGAGTGAGCATTAATCGGTTCATCTTCTGGAACATCTCTTAAGTGCAAATCATTATGCAAATAGCTGTCTGTTTCCGGCGCTAATTTTCGCAAGAACACTTTTATATCTTCTAACAATCTGACTTCATTTTCGTTGATGGCTAAAGCTGTTGTAGTGTGTCGAGAGAATACTAAAGCTTGTCCATTCTTAATTGATGTTGAAGCAATCAATTCTTGAATTTGTGGTGTTATATTATGAATATTAATTTTTGGTTCTGTTTCAATTTCAATTAATTTATTAATAATTGGCATTGGTTCAATTTTAAATTTTGGATTTTATTGATAGTCGGCTAACAAATTTTAATATGCTAATAAATTTAATATCAACTCCTAATTATATTTTGCAACCCTTCAACTAATCTTTCTATACCTTCTTTTGCCGTCTCTTGTTGCAGCGCCCCATAAGCAACGCGTAGATAACATTGATTATCTATGCCAAAGGTTGTACCTGGAATAACTGCTACTTTATATTCTTGAATGAGTCTTTTAACTAATTCAAAAGCATCTATTTGAGTATGAACTTTAAGGAAAAAGTAAAAAGCGCCATTCGCAGGTGTAATGGTACATAAACCTTGGAGGCGGTTAAGGGATGTTAGGACTAATTGTCGTACTTGAGAAATTGCTCCAATATTTTCCTTCAAATACTCTTCTTTTGCTTGTAATGCTCCTAATGCTGCATATTGAGAAATTACTGGGGGACAAATTAAAATTGTGTCTTGGACTTTTTTAACCGCGACAAGTAAATGTTGAGGAATCACCATGTAGCCAATACGCCAACTTGCAAAACCATAGGCTTTGGAAAGGCTATAAAGAGAAATGGTGTATTTGCTACTACCACCAAATGCACCAGGTGAAATATGTTTTACCCCATCGTATGTAAAGTATTCATAGGCTTCATCACTAATGTGATAAATGCCGCGAGTTTTACAGATTTCATTTACTTGCCGCAGCGTGGCTTCACTATAAACAACCCCAGTGGGATTATTCGGTGAAATGGTGACTACAGCGCGTGTTTTGGGTGTAATTGCTTGAGCGATCGCTTCTGTTCGCAGTTGATAATTTTCATCCGTTGCTACTAATATTGAACGACAACCAGCCATTGCGATCGCCATTTCATGATTGAAATAGTAGGGTGTATTTAAAATAATTTCATCGCCTGGGTTGGTAATAGCAAGAATGGCATTCATAAATCCCATATTGCTTCCCGCTGTCACCACGATGCAGTTTTCCCCGTTGATTTCAATACCATTAAATGCTTGTAATTTTCCTGCCAGCGCTGTCACCAATGGCAGAATTCCTTCCACTGATTTATATAAATGATTATTCTCTTCGGCGAGGAATTTTGGCAAAAACTCTATTGCTTCCGGTGGAGGGCTGTAATAAACAACACCTTGTCCTAAAGAAATTGTTCCAGGAGAATTTTTAATTAGTTCCCCAACCACTGGAATAATCGGCGATTGTATCGCCTGCATACGAGAGGTTAGGGATTCCATGTTTCCATTTAGATCGAGGTAGCTATACTATCTTTTGCGGGAGAAGAACCGACTAGTCGCGATCTTTTTTAACCAATCGCGACTGGTCGGACGTAGTTCTATGAAGTTGTTTCTTGCTTAATTGTTTCTAGTTAATTTTAGCTACTTAGTTTTGCATGACTAAGAAATACTTTGCTATACTAGAAACTCGTCGTTATTAAAAATCTTGTTTTTTCGACCAGTTACCTCGTGGGTTATCTTCTCGTGGTTTAGCTTTGTTAACTCTCAGTTGACGGCCCATCCATTCTGCACCATCTAATTCTGTGATGGCTGCGTCCTCTTGAGCATCTTCATTCATATCAACAAAAGCAAAGCCCCGCAGTCGTCCTGTTTCGCGGTCAGTAGGCAAGACAACTCTTTTGACCTCGCCGTAGTCTGCAAACACTGCTCTTAAGTCTGCTTCAGTAGCGCGGTAGGAGAGATTTCCAACGTAAATAGTCATGTGAGATCGGGTAATTTTCAACAAAGAGCGATGAGTTCAGCTGAAAACAGATTTAACAAAATTGCAAATAAATATTGCATATTCCTCTCTGATCCAGCAATAGTTTGATGAATGTTCGAGGGGAGCAGTAAATCAGGTAGCATTCGCTGAACTTACACATACGCTCATATAATAACTGATTGTGACGTTTTTCAAAGTACTAGATTTGACAAACTCTTATTAACCTAAGTTGCTAGTTCCGCCGAAGTGCGATCGCTACGGAGGCGATTTGAGCAATTAAATTCCCTCTATAGAAAAAATTACAGGGGCTATACTAAACTAAATAATTGCCTTTTATGCTAAGTAAGTTAGCGGCAATAAATCAAACTATATTACAAAATGTAAATAAACTCGAAACTCTTACAAATCAGCAAGAACAAATAATAAATAGCCATAAGACGTAGTTAGCTTTATTTGGGTAGCCTGAGCGATCGCTGATGACTTAATTAAAGACGATGGAAGTGCGTAAGCGTAGATCGTCGTAGACATCGCCATCAAGTTAATTGACAATAGTATCAATAAGCCACAAATTATGTAGGGTAGCACAGTTGTGCTACCCTGCGAATTTTCTCTACTCCAAGCAATTGCCAACCGCTATAAAATCGGACTAATGCCAATTAGTATTTAAACTAGATTCTGCCTCTAGTATGCGGTTTGCGAGTCAACATAGACATTTCTTTATCCAGTTGTTAAGGCTCAGACATATAAATGAAGCGATCGCCAGTATGAAGTTAAGTATAAATATTAAGTGCAGACTATACCACTATTTGGTAATAGCGCAGCAAATATAAGCAATATTAAATAAAACAGCGCAAATAAACTAAAGTACGTAACAAAAAATAAAGTTGTCTAAAAACCTCTTCGCTTCTGCTTTCTGCCCTCTGCCTCCTGCCTTCTCATAACAAAAATTTTTAACACCAATCTACTTAATACTTTAACGAAAGAATAAAAATTGTGATTGATAAAGTTGGAATTAATGTCTAGAGATCGCAATTATGAGAGGAAACGATGCTACAATACTACTTGTTACACATTTGAGCGAATAAATTTCAATTTATATCGGTTCCCAATCTGTTAAGGTAGGCTTTTAAAACCGCTAAGCTGGGTAAAAAAATTTTGGTCTACCTCATTAGCTTAGGAAACGCTATACTCTTGTTTTGTTAAAGTTAGAGAATCTAATCGCTTAAAGGCTTTTGAAACTTTGTCTTTTACATTTTGGCTAAAAATTTTAATTAATGTTAGAAAAAAACCTCAAACCTTTGTAAAATCAAAGCTTCAGAGTCTGAATTCGATTCTTTTTTTCTGAAATTAACAGAAGCTTCCGGGGAAAGCAATGTCCGGTAAATCGCTTTGCATCTACACATTTCCAAGGAATGTCAAGAAAAATTTTTGTTTTTTACAAGCAAAATAAAGATAAAAACTATTGTTAACTTGATACAAAATATTGGCAGAAAAAGATTTAATTAATTTGAGAAATAAATCAGATGCTTTTAGCAAAAATTTATGAGAAAAGTAAAGGCTGTTCTCTAATTTTTAATTTGCTTAACATCAGTTTGATTTCACAATTTTTAAGTCTATTTAAATAGACTTAAAAATCTTAAAAGTTTTTAGGTGTTCCCAAGTTAAAGGTTTTACGCTGTCCCGTACCAAAAGGCAGTAAGAAACCTGATGATGCGTTGTTGCTGTACGTAGTTCGTGAAAGACAACTAAAAATTGTAGTTTTTTAACCAGAGGAATCAACAAAATGCCTTGGCAACTATCCTCTCAAATTCCGATTAATCCTGTTCATGCTGCTGTGGGAAGAACGGGTAAAGTATTGTTCTTTGGTGGTTCTGGTAACAATTCCAGCCAAGCAGCATACGACAATTCCCCGAACGGAGTCAGGCTTTGGGACCCTAAGACCGGAACTTTCACCACTCCCACGATTCCACGAGATAGTAATGGAGATCCTATTGACGTTTTCTGTTGCGGTCACTCATTCCGACCTGACGGGCAACTGTTTGTTGCAGGTGGAACATTACAATACGATCCATTCTATGGTAGTAGCGATTGCTTTCTATTTAATTTTACTGCCAATAACGGCAATGGCAGTTGGACAAAAGTGGCATCAATGAATAGAGGGCGCTGGTATCCTACCGTATTAACGTTAGGTAACGGTCAAATTTTCGCTCTCTCAGGTTTAGATGTAAATGGCATTACTACTCGCAACCCGGAAATTTTTAGCGCTTTTACTGGTTGGAACATTTTTACACAACAGACTAGTAATTTAGCTTACTATTCCCACTTAATTCTGTTGGCTAGTGGCAAAATTTTTTATACAGGCGCTCAGATGGGGGGTAACAGAGGTGTATCGCCACGCACTCTCAGTTTACCTTCACAATTTAATCAAGCGATCGCCGAACAGGTAGTGTCTGGATTGCAAGCTCCAACTAATGGGAACCAAGCTGCTAGCGTATTGCTCCCACCAGCTCAAGACCAAAAAGTAATGATTATCGGTGGGGGTGGAACTACAACAACGAACCGAGTTAATATTATCAATTTCAATGCTACTACTCCCACTTATACAGCAGCATCGTATCTCAATAATCCAAGGATGCACCATAATGCTGTAATATTGCCCGATCGCACAGTATTTGTGTGTAATGGCAGCAAAGGAGAAGAGAACATAACAGAATCGACACTACCAGCAGAAATATACAATCCAGCAACGAATACCTGGAAGACGGTAGAGACACCAATTGTTAATGGCCGCGTCTATCATTCAGTGGCGGTGTTGCTCCCAGATGGCAGAGTAGCTGTAGCAGGGGGAAATCCTAGACGTGGTGTTTATGAAAATCGGATAGAAATTTATAGTCCAGCGTACATATCGCAGACAAGACCCACAATTGTTAGCGCTCCCGCCACAGCAACCTATAACGCAACGATCGCGATCTCTACAAACGTACCTGCAACAAGCATCAAATGGGTTCATGCGATTAAGCCAATGGCACCTACTCATAGCATGGATACAGAACAACGATTAGTAGATATCCCAATTAAATCTAGGAGCGGCAATTCTTTGACCGTCCAAATAACAGCTAATCGCAATATTGCAGTTCCTGGCTACTATATGTTGTTTGTTGTTAACAACAACAATGTTCCCTCGGTAGCAAGTTGGATTCAAATAAAATAATCCCCAGCGCCAGCTTAATAGCTAATGCTCTATAGGGTTCAGCAATCAATTCAAAAATCAAAGCAGTATCAGCCATTGATGAAGTACGGCAAGCGTAGAACAATGGCAAACGCCAAGTAATTCTAGGAGTTACATATGGAACTAAAGTTAACACGCAGACGATTTGGTCAGTTGGCGCTGGCAAGCACCACAGTTGCTGCTGTGGGGGTTGTTCTAGACAAAACCCTTGCACAATCCAATACAAGTACGCTGATTCTGGGCATCAGAAGTGGTATTGCCAACAATAATACTCCTACCAACCTAGACTCAAATACCACCGACCTCGGTGATGCAAGCCAAACCAACGATCCATCTGCTCTACAGCCAATCATTGTAGAATCTTTTAACGTCAGCACTCAGGAAATCAAGACCGTGCTAACTACTCCACCGATTTTGGAGACTTGCGAGCAGTTGAGCGGTTTTGTGTCCATAAATGGCAAACTCATAGCAGCCGCAAGCAATATCTGTGCAAGAAAGAAAAAGGACAAAAAAGTTCGTTTAATTGATTTAAATTCTCTAGAAACTGTAAGTATCTCAGGACTGAAAAACAAGGAAAATGTTTACCAATTACTGCGCTTGACAGATGGCTCACTTGCTGGGTTGGTCATCAAAGAAAAAGGCAGGGGGTCTTCTAGGATAGTAACTATTGATTTAAATACAGGTCAGATTACAGATAGAAGCAAAATACCCGAACAAAAGCGGGTGACTGCTGTAGCTGAGTGTCCTGACGGAAGTTTCTACGGGATTGATACTGATAAGGTAGGCGAAATAAGTTTGTTTCAAATAGGTCAGGAGCAATCAAAAAAATTGAAATCCCAAGGTAAAGCTTTGAATAATGGTTGTGACGGATTAGTTTGTACTTCATCAAACGAATTATTCGCCTTGGTTGGATTTAGGTATGAATCTCCTCAACACGTGGACAAAATCAATAAGGACAATGGAGAGATGGAGACAATAAAAGGGTTTAATGTTGCTAAAATTACCCTTGCGTAGGCATATTGCTTTGTAGAGATGTTGCAATGCAACGTCTCTACATCTGGATTTAGAACACTGAAAAAACAATTATCTGGGATGCTGGGTTATGCTAAAGCAATATAATATGCTATTTGGTTATGACTATTGCCAGTCAACCCCAACTTAGTTTAGATGATTTCCTCAAACTGCCGGAAACTGAACCAGCATCAGATTTTATCAACGGGGAAATCATTCAAAAACCTATGCCTCAAGCTGAACATAGCCGGCTACAGACTAAATTTTGTAATGTCATTAATAACGTAACTGAAAACCAAAAAATTGCTTACACTTTTACAGAACTGCGCTGTACCTTTGGCGGTGCTTCTATCGTCCCTGATGTGTCTGTGTTTCGCTGGGATAGAATTCCCAAAACTCCATCTGGCAAAATTGCTAATCGCTTTGAAATTCATCCCGACTGGGCAATTGAAATTCTTTCCCCAGAGCAAAACTTAAAAAAAGTTTTGAGTAAATTATTGCATTGTTCGCGCAATGGTACTGACCTTGGTTGGTTGCTAGACCCAGAGGATGAAAGTATTCTGACAGTATTTCCCGAACAGCGAGTGGAATTATACGAGGGTGCTGATAAATTACCCATTATTGAGGGTATCGATTTGGAACTGACTGTAGAACAGGTTTTTGCTTGGCTGAGTTGGAGTTGAGGCGAACTTCAAGTTACAGCAGGTTTCAAGAAAAATGAAGTGTCTTTGACTCAGGTATAAAGCATTGTTAAAAACTGAATTTTTTTATACAATGAGTTTTGATTAATTGTAAGCAAATAATAAATGATGATTATAACTAGATAAATTTAAGCTTGCAATATATCGTATAAAAAATTGAGATTAATTCTGTTGTAATAAACATAGAACTGATTACAAAAAGCGATCGCTTTAAAAGTGGGCGATCGCTTTTGAATCTCAAATTCTAATTTAGAATAGATTGCAACAATGGCTTATCTTGCGATACCTTACCTGTCCGCAACCATTCTTCCACTTCCGTCGGCACTTTTGCTTGACTAATATATTCCCGCAATTCCAAACCTTCCAAAATTTCTTTTTGCAACAGTTGTTCTGCGGTTCGCTCTAATAACTCGCGGTTATGTTGCAAAATAGCCAAAGCGGTATGGTGAGCATTATCCAAAGTTTGCTTCACTTCGCGATCGATTTCTTCAGCCACCTTGGGACTAATAGCACGGCGTGGGTTGCCATAACCTTCGAGAAACTGCTGTTGAATTTTCTCAAACGCCACTGGGCCAAGTTCATCGCTCATTCCGTAAAGTGTAATGGCACGTTCGGCTAACTCAGTCGCTTTTTGAATGTCGTCAGCAGCACCCGTGGAGACTTTGCCGAAAACGATTTCTTCGGCGGAACGTCCACCTAAAAGAGTGGCAATACGACCGCGAATTTCATCTTCCAGCATCAAGAAACGGTCTTCTTCTGGCATTTGAATTGTGTAACCCAAAGCACCGACACCACGAGGAACGACGGAGATTTTTTCGACTCTACCCGCACCAGGCATCAAAGCACCGATAATAGCGTGACCAACTTCGTGATAAGCTACGGTCTTTTTCTCAGTCTCATTCAAGACGCGGGAGCGTTTTTCTAAGCCGGCAATCAGACGTTCGATGCCTTCGTTGAAATCTGCCATCGTCACGGCTTGGCTATTTCTCCGTGCGGCTAAGAGTGCAGCTTCATTTACAAGGTTGGCTAAATCTGCCCCAGCAAAGCCAGGAGTCCTGATGGCGATGATACCCAAATCGACATCATCAGCCAATTTGACGTTTCTAGCATGAACTTTGAGAATTGCTTCTCGACCAATTTTATCAGGGCGATCGACCACAACTTGACGGTCAAATCGACCAGGACGGCGTAAAGCCGGATCGAGAATTTCTGGACGGTTGGTGGCGGCGATGATAATCACGCCTGTGTTGGCATCAAAGCCATCCATCTCGCTGAGTAACTGGTTAAGGGTTTGTTCGCGTTCATCATTTCCCCCCATAATCGGCCCGGCGCCACCGCGAGATTTACCGAGTGCGTCTAACTCGTCGATAAAGACAATACAGGGAGCTTGTTCTTTGGCTTGTTCAAACAAATCGCGGACGCGTGCAGCGCCGACACCAACAAACAGTTCGATAAATTCGGAACCAGAAATACTGAAGAAAGGAACAGCAGCTTCACCCGCGATCGCTTTTGCTAGTAATGTTTTACCAGTACCCGGAGGCCCTACCAACATCACACCTTTGGGAATCTTTGCCCCTAATGCGGTGTATTTACCAGCGTTTTTCAGAAAATCAACAATCTCTTCTAATTCCGCCTTGGCTTCATCTACACCAGCCACATCAGTAAATTTAACACCAGTGCTACCTTCCGAATAAATCCTAGCTTTACTTTTACCTACCGTGAGTGCAGCGGGGCCTCCTTGGCGACTCATTAAAAAGCCCCAAATTCCAAAGAAAATTAACGGTGGTGCAATCCAACTAAGTAAAGTACCAATCCAGGCATTTTGGTTTGGTGGTGGTGCTGCAAACTGGACATGATGCTCGCGGAGAAGTTTCGGCAAATCTAGATCGATACCTACTGGCGTAGTGATGAAAACTTGTTCGGTGACTTTGCCATCGGGAGTTTGAGTTTTGATGGTATATTCAATGCGATCGCCACTGACAATCGCTCGATCTACCTTCCCCGCTTCCACCTCAGCCAAAAATGTGCTATAGGGAATCTGGGGCGAGCGCGACATAAAAAAACTGGGAACAATAAAGTTCAGCAGTAACAACAGGCTTAATAAAATGAAGAAACTGCCACCAAATTGTCGCGCTTTGGGCGGTTTCATGGGTCTTTTGTTATTAGTTTCAACAGGCATTTTGATGTACCCTCAATTTAAATTTGTCCTTGGTCATTAGTCATTTGTCCTTTGCAAATTACCAATGACCAAGGACAAATGACTAACGACTCTTTTTCAGCTTAGTAACAGAGCAAATAATCCACATAAAGCAATGCCATCAAATACACCAGCACCGCCAATGCTGAGTACTCCTGCACTCATAGATTGAATATCTTTTAGATGTAGCAAATCAGCACCAATTAAGGTTCCCAGCACGCCGCCAGCAAAGGCCACGGGAGCAGCATGGGGAGCAATTAACATTGCAGACAAAGCAGCAGTCAAGGGAGCCAATAACGGATTCATTTGAATACCTATTCCTGGTACCACCCGCGCTGCATAATAGCTAACGACGGTAACGATCGCAGTTACAACCAAAATGAAGAGAGCATTTGTATGAGCAAATTGGTACAGTGCCAACAACACAGGAATTAAGCCACCACCGACATTCAGTGCTACCACGGTAGAACGCTCAACTCTCCTTAAAGGAATACCCCAAAATTCTTTTAACCATAGCGTCGCAAAATCATCTGCTAGATGAACTGGGGCTACTAGGCGGTATAGGGGTATATTGATAGTGCTTGTGAAAATTACTAGCACCAGCAAGAAAAAAGCAATGTTGGGAGAAAATCCCAGCTTGGCTACTGCGATTTCCACCACATCTACTGCCACAGCAAACCAAATGAATGGTAGTAGTAGTAATAACAAAAGAAATAGCAGTAATGAAACTGGTAGGTAAATCATAAGATGAGAAAATTGATAATTGTGTCATCTCGCACAAAAACACATTTCAAGGTGCTATATCGATTCATCCAACAAATGCTTAAGTAGTAATTAAGCTGCTAGAAATATTGACAGTTATAGGCGAAAAATGTATGTAGAAAAAACTTTTATCTATTTACTCAGCTATTACGTTTTGAAATTGCTCAGTTACTCATGAAGTTTCTTGACCGTTAACCGTCAACAATCGACAGAAAATGATGTGCTGTGTTAGATGCGCTACAGCTAATCTATTGGTTTCTATTTTAGAAACTAGATAGCGCAGTTTAAATTCGCGTACACCCAACAGAAAAATGTGTATTCCCGTACTGTTATGCAAAATCAGCTAGGATTTGTTCTCAAATTACTTCTACTTTCGGCTTTGATATCGGTGTTAATAAAGTACGTTGCTCCATATTTATCAATTTCGGCAACAACAACTAATGCCTTAATTATAGTTTTATTACCGATCGCCATCGTAGCGATCGCCCTACTGTGGCGATTCCAAGCATACAAACAAAGTTAACTTCGATTATCTAGGCACAAGCGATCGAAATCAGCTAACCTAGCTGAATTACAACAAAATTGCATCTCACCAATTGCTGGGAGTTAGCCTGTGAACTTGGGTCAATGGATCGGTTTAATTGCGATCGTTCTTTCTTTATACATTTTGTGGCAAATTCGGGAAGTACTATTACTGATGTTTGCCGCAGTTGTTTTAGCTACCACCTTAAATCGGCTAGCGAAACGCTTCCAACGCTCAGGTATGAAGCGTGGAGTCGCCGTGCTGCTGTCAGTCGCTATCTTTTTTGCAATCATCGTGGGTTTTTTCTGGCTAATTGTGCCGCCTTTTGCACAGCAGTTTCAAGAATTAACCTATCGGGTTCCCCAAGGGTTTGGACGCTTTAATAGTTGGCTAGACGCGCTCAGAACCCGCATTCCCCAGGAGTTGGTTCCCTACGTTCCAGATCTCAACAGTCTAATTCAACAAGTACAGCCCTTTGTCAATAGATTATTAGGAAATTCCTTCGCTTTTGTCTCTGGTTCCTTGGAAGTTGTTCTCAAAGTTTTACTAGTGCTAGTTTTAACAGGAATGTTGTTAGCCGATCCCATAGCTTATCGTAAAGTTTTTGTGCGACTTTTTCCCTCATTTTATCGGCGACGGGTGGAAGGGATTTTAAGTAAGTGCGAAATTTCTTTGGGGGGATGGGTAACAGGTGCTGTTATTGCTATGGGTGTAGTGGGATTAATGAGCGTAATTGGCTTATCTGTTTTGGGTATTAAAGCAGCACTCGCTCTGGGGGTTTTGGCAGGATTTTTGAACTTAATTCCCAACCTCGGCCCGACACTAAGTGTAGTCCCAGCAATGGCGATCGCTTTGTTAGACGAACCTTGGAAAGCGATCGCAGTTTTGATTCTCTACTTTATCATTCAACAGGTTGAGAGTAATTTCATCACACCCGTAGTGATGGCACATCAAGTCTCATTGCTACCAGCTGTCACCTTAATTTCTCAATTATTTTTCGTCACTTTTTTTGGCTTTTTAGGATTATTCCTCGCACTACCCTTAACCGTTGTCGCTAAGATTTGGGTACAAGAAGTTTTGATTAAAGATGTTTTAGATGAATGGGGAAATCACCATCTGCAAGAAACTGAGTTTGTCATCAGTTCTCAATTTCCTCAAGTAGACGATCCTTGGTCAACAGAAACTCCAGCTAGCGATCGAGAACAACCAGTTGATAATGCTTTTCCCAAAGACGAATAGTTATTGGTAAGCTAACGCGCCTACATATTGCACAAACTCCGTGTAGACAGTCATTAGTCATTTGTGTTTACCAATTGGACTTAGGACAACCTCACCAGTTGATGTGCAATCTTATTTGCGTAACAGCTTACATATAGCAGCCATAAATAATTCTTAAAAAATCTATTGCCTATAATTAATTCATTTATTGGAGGGTGAAAATTGAAACTTAATCAAGTCATAGCAGTATTACAAACAGTTAAAGCTAACAGCACAAAAGCAAAAACAAGTGTTTATCATCTGATTCAAAAAAGCACGATGTTTCAGGGAATTTCGCGGACATTTCAACCAGTAGCAGAAGATGGCTTCGTATATCCTCCAGAAAATCAAACGCTACAAATGAAAGCAGAGGATTTGCTTTCCTCATTTGAGCAAGCTTCTACAGAATTATTTAACTTATGTGCCACCCAAGATTGGTCTAATGCCCAAGCCAAAGCAGATATAGTAGTAGACGGAACTACAATTTTACGAGAAGTACCAGTTTCTTATTTGCTGTTTTTAGAAAAGCAATTAGCTGATATCAAAACCTTTATCTCAACACTCCCCGTTTTGGATACTAGCGAATCTTGGGTTTACGATCCACAACAAGATGCTTTGCTACAGAACCAAAATACACCACCAAGACTAAAAAAATAGTTAAGCCGGTGGTGCTGTATGAAGCGACAAAAGAGCATCCTGCACAGGTCAAAGAATCTTCTGAAGATGTACCAGAAGGAACCTGGCGAACAGTCAAATTTTCTGGGGCAATTTCCCAAGCTAGACAGAATGAATTACTGCGGCGAGTAGATAAGCTGATGCAAGAGGTAATTTTTGCTAGAGAACAAGCCAACAGCTTAGAAGTTACTCAACAAAATCAAGTTGCCCGTTCAATCTTTGGCTACTTGTTTGCGCCCTCAACATTTAGGTAAAATAACATTGGAGCGCAAATTTAGTTTCAGTGTCTATAGGAAAATCTGTAGGTTCGAGTCCTACTCCCTCGACTTAATCAATTAAACCGAGGGATAGCCAAAAGGTAAAGGCACTCCTCGACACAATCAATATCATATTTAGTCTTAGGCTATTGCTCCAAGCTCACTTTAAAAATTCACGTTCTGCATCAACCCCTGTGAATTAATGTCAGTGGGACACGAGTTCAAATCTCGTCCGGGTCTCCAAGTATTTGACCTGGTAGTTTAGGGGTAAAACACCACGACTTAAAGATTAAATTTTCAGGAACCGGAAATTAACTCGGCAGAAATTGTGAAACAGTACTGAAAGTTGTAAACTTTTGGTCTCAACCCCCAGGCATGGACATTGCCTGGGGGATTTTAATTTCAAACAATTCATTAGACCCGTGCTGTAAGGGCACAGCAGTGCTCATTGGTGTCAACTTAAGCTCAAACGCTTATCCCACAAGCATTTTACCCCACCCCTCAATCCCCTCCCCTTAGCAAGGGGAGGGGAGGTTTTGCGTCAGCAAAGCCGGGGTGGGGTAACGCGGATCTTGATGAGAAGTGAGTAGAACTCGCTCACCACGTTTTCATCAGGGTTTCACGTTAAGTTGACACGTATGAGCAGTGCTGTGCCCCTACGACAGATGTGGTTTTTTAATCCATATTTGGTATTTTCTGTCAATGCGTAAGTCCTAAAATAATTTGTACATAAGAAAATTCCCGACTTTTAAAAATCGGGAATTTCAACCTTTAGAGCTAGATCGATAAATTGTATTGGCAAGAATCACAACAAAGAATAGCTAACTGACTTGTTACCAGGAGCAACTCATCACTTTCTTGCCTCATTAGTTGACTCTTTATTTGACTCGTTGGATGAAGGCGATTCTGTTTTCTCTGATTGAGTGTCAGACGCTTGCTGTACTTGGTTGAGATGAATATTATTCACTTGGACAATAAAGTATTCTAATGCCTGACTTGCTTTTTGTTGCTGTTGAATTTCGTCAGACACATCATAGCAACGATAAGGCGGAGTAACTCCCAATATAAATTTCTCTTGTTCAGCCTCTAACAATTCAACGGCTGTGTTAGCAGCAATGGAATTCTTTTGGAAAGGAAAAGAGGTAACTATACTGGCAAGTATAGAAGCAAGAGCCGGACAAAGAACGGGGAGCCATTTCAGCCAAGGTTGTCCTGATTCTAATTTATCTACCAGAACTAAAATTGGTGTGACCCCTGACAAAATTACTGTTGCTATTTGCAAAATATAGTAAAGGTTCCTTGATACGTCCTTAACTCTTTTATAATCATCAATCAAGTCTTGACAGTATTGTAAAGCCTTTTTTCTAGCTAAAGTCAGAGTGTTTTGATTCCAAGAATTATTATTAGCCAATAGGTAAGTATAAAGTTCAGCTTTTCTGGCTAGTTCGGACTTGTCAGCCGACTTTTGAGAATTCTGAAAAACTTCTCTATTGATTAATAGCAAAAAAAACAAAACAGTGAGAGATATAGTCCCATAAATGACAACTGTTTTATCAGTTGAGTAAAAACTAATAAACAGAATAGAAGAGACAAAAATTGCCAGTAATAAATACTCAATTACCTTTAAGGTAAATAATTTTTTTTCTTCTGGTGCAGAGGATGAATTTTCAAATGTATCAGAAATTTGATTTTGGTTTTTATTCTCAAGATTAGTTAATTCAGAAGTAGTCATTGCTCTTACTCAGTTCATTAACGGTTATAATGTAGTAAACTGTGCTCAATCCTAACCATACATACATTTGATTGATAACGCAAGACTTTTGTTGTATTAATTTTACGAGTATTGGGAAAATAGCTAAGAAAGTATACTTAGCAAAAGTGAATATTATTAAGTTTTACATTTTACTTTAAAAGTGTTTGGTGTAGTGATAGTTACGGTGTTGTGAAAGTCATACGTGCGATCGCTGCGAATGGCATTTTATGAATTTAGGAAGACGCTGTGGGCTTGTTGTATGGGTTTTAGTCGCCTTGCGCCTTAAAAAACTTGAATTTTCTAACTATTTCAAGAAGAACTGATGTCATTTGTCATTTATAAAAGAGACAATAAAAGGCGCTAGCACCAATAAGATGCGAACAATTGCAGAAATTAACGACAAAATTAGCCGCCAACGTGCGGTAGTGTTGACAACCGAAGAATTAAAAGCACGAGTTATAGAAATCGGTGTTACTAAAGCTGCCAAAGAAGTTGATGTCATTACCACTGGGACTTTTGAGCCGATGGAATCAAGTGGTGCAATTATCAACCTCGGACATACTGACCCCCCGATCAAAATTCGCCGTTGTTGGTTAGATGGCGTTCCCGCTTATTCTGGCTTTGGGGCAGTAGATTTATATTTGGGTGCCAGCTGTGCTGTAGAAGTAATGGATGGCGAAGAAGTCCGAGAGCGCGGCGGCGGTCATGTCATCGAAGATTTGATCGCTGGTAAACAGATACACGTCAGAGCGCAAGGGCAAGTAACAGATTGTTACCCCAGAGCGACATTTGAAACGACAATTACCAATCAAACAATAAATCAGTTTTATTTATTTAATCCGCGCAATCTTTATCAAAATTTTATTGTTGGCGTGAATGGTGGCGATCGCCCACTTTTCACTTACTTGGGGCCTTTACAACCGCGTTTGGGAAATGCCGTTTACTCTAATCCCGGTGCTATTTCCCCGTTACTCAACGACCCCGAACTGCAACTTATTGGTATAGGTACAAGAATTTTTTTAGGCGGTGGTGTTGGCTATGTCGCCTGGGAAGGCACTCAGCACTTTCCCTTACAAAAGCGTTTAGCGAATCGTACACCCATTGGCCCTGCGGCTACTTTAGCTTTAATTGGCGATGCCAAGCAAATGAATGCTCATTGGGTGCGGGGTTGTTACTTCAAAAGTTACGGGCCTTCATTGATGTTAGGCGTTGGCGTACCACTTCCCGTATTAAACGAACAAGTAGTTGAACGCTGTGCCGTCCAAGATCAAGACCTAGTAGCCCCAATCGTAGACTTTTCCATTCCGCGCCGCGTGCGCCCTACCTTTGGTTTAGTGAGTTACACTCAACTCAAATCTGGGCGGATAACCATCGAGGGCAAAGCTGTACGCTCTGCCCCCTTAGCGAGTTTATTTTTTTCCAGGCAAGTTGCCCAAGAGTTAAAACAGTGGATTGAAGCAGGTAAGTTTACCCTTACAGAACCAGTTTCTCCAATTCCAATGGAACGTTCCTTTCTACCCCAAGATCGTTGGACGGATTTTTAAGCTTGGGCATTGAGCATTGGGCATTGGGCAAGCAGGAAGTGTGGGAGGGGTGGGAGGTGTGGGAGGATGGGGAAGAAATCTTTCCCCCCACACTTCCCCATCTCCCCATCTCCCTATCTCCCCTGCTCCCCCTGCTCACTCCTGCGGTGGTTTCGGCCGCTTAATAATTGGCTTAGGAGTGGGTGTTTTGGGTATAGGTTTAGAAATTACAGGAGCGTCACTGCCTGCACTTGCTTTCTTGATGGGACGGGGAGTTTCGCTACCGCGTCTAGGGGGGAATGGTTTCCTACCACCACCACGAGGGCCTGGTTTAGTTCCTGGCCTGCGTTTTTTAGGCAAATCAGCGATCGCCTCGGCTTTTTCTACCACTAAAACATCAGCTTCTCGCTTAGCTTGGAAGTCCCAGAATTTCCCTACTGCTTTGGTGGTTAGCACGCCCCTCAATTTCAACTTAAAATATTTGGGTTTATCAGTTGGTTTGCGTGGAGCTTGCTTAATTTTGACTACCAAGCTCTTAGCATCAAAAGACTGGTATACTACCTCACCACGAACAGAAAAGCCACCATCTGCAATTTCTGATGAGGGTATCGCGGGAATTGTATTGAGTTCCGAGTTTTCCGAGAAGGCATCATCAGGCGTTTCTACCTCTTGTGGCTCCGAATCTAGCTCGTCCTCATCTATTGAGTTTTTAGCCAGGTTTTCTGGCTCCCAAACTCCTACAATTTGAATATGCAAAGTATCATTTTCTTGTCTTGTACGTGGATATACTACCCACAAATGTTCTTGCTCTAAGTCTAAGTGATTCTTGACTAAGCTCATAATCCGCCCTAAAAGGACGGCGTTGAGTTCAACACCATCTGTGGTCAGCAGCGTACCTTGGGTAAATTGTTCGCTGCTAGCACAATAACGACCTCGGACTAAACCGATCGCTCGATATTGCATCGGCTCGCTGGGAGGCGGAATCGGTTGCTGTCGATTGGCTAAGTTCCCATTTGAGTCAATCTCACTGGGGTTAACAGGCGAATTTTCAACTTTAGAGGACTGGTTTGCTGGTGTATTAATAACATTAGCGGCTACCTCTATGGTATTTTTTCCCTGGTTAGAGGCAGAAGAATTGGAATCGGGCAACGGCATCAGGTCGGAATTCATAAAAACTCCTTGCGGCACAGACACATCCCATTGTGGGATTTAACAAAGGCAGCTGAAAAGAACGTTTGTGTGGAGTAAAAAAAGTATATTTACTTTTCACAAACTCACACTAGAGTACTCTACACAATCCTAAAGGCGTTAAATTTAGTGTGTAAACACTAAAAGTCTAATCTAGCGCTCTAGACAGTAGTTTCGGAAGCTTATCACAGCTACAATTCTGACGGCTCCTCCTAAAGTCATCACTTACTTTAGCAGTGTGGATAGTTAATTGTTATAAAATTCACAGACAATGAGCGGTATTCCGCAAAGTTTTGAAAATTTTTAACTTTATGATTTGTCTAAATCATAATGTCATTAGAATTTAGGAGAAAGACAAAACTGTGTCTCAACCGCGCAATCGCTGGATAGTTCAAGTTATCTTGGTGTTGGCAGTTCTCGCTTTTGTAGGTGTTTCGGTGATTCCTTTATTCGGAGCATTGAATAATACACCATCCTCTAGCCAGAATACCGCTAATACCAAAGGCAGTTTGACTTCCTCTGACCAAAAATCAAAACTCGAAGACCAAGTACGGGGATATGAACTGGTTTTGCAAAGGGAACCCGAAAATCAGACTGCGCTCAAAGGTTTATTAGAAGCGCGGCTACAATTACTCAGTCAAAAAGAAAAAAGTGAGGTTAAACCATCTGATATTCAAGTCGTTATTGAACCTTTAGAAAAACTAGCTAAACTCAATCCCGAACAATCAGAATACGCAGTACTGCTGGCTCAAGCCAAACAGCAAATAGGCGATCGCGAAGGAGCCGCCCAAGCCTATCGCTCGGTTTTAGACACAAAACCCGGCGATTTGAAGGCTTTGCAAGGAATGGTGGCTCTGTTGCTCAGCCAGCAACGCCCAGAGGCAGCCATTGGCTTGTTGCAAGACACTCTCTCTAATGCTGCCCAAGCAAATACAAATCAACCTGGAAGCATCGACACTGTGGCTGTACAAGTGCTGTTGGGTTCTGTTCACGCTTCCCAGAAACGCTACACCCAAGCCGCCTCTGTATACGACCAGGCAATAAAGAAAGATCCAAAGGATTTTCGCCCCGTAGTTGCAAAAGCGATGCTCCTGAAACAACAGGGCAAAAACGCACAAGCAAAACCTTTATTCGATCGCGCCGCAGCTTTAGCACCGGCTCAATACAAAGACGGAATCAACAAAGCCGCAACAGATCCTATCACCCCCAATCCGGCTGCATCTGGGGCACCTCCGGCGGATAAACCTAAGTGATGGGTATGGAAGGAGCGGGGGGCATTAGAGGTGTGGGAGGTGTGGGAGGTGTGGGAGGAGAGGGAGGGGTGGGAGCTGTGGGAGGAGAGGGGGGCATAAATTCTCTTTCCCCCCACACTCCCCACACCTCCCACACTCCCCACACTCCCCATCTCCCCACACTCCCCATCTCCCCACACTCCTCACACTCCTTCAATGGCAGCGACGATACCAAAGATGAAAAACAGGCATCCGCCAATCAAGGTGAGTTGACGTTCGGAAATGCGACCAGCGATCATTTTGCCGCCGATAACTGCGATCGCTGCACAAATCGCATGTCCCAAAATTGCACCTGTGGTTACTCCAATGGCATTATTTCCGGCTGCTAAAGCAATGGTGGCAATTTGAGTGCGATCGCCCCACTCTGCCATAAAGGTTAATGTAAAGGCCTCTATTAAAATTGATAAGGAATTTTTTCGCTTTGGTAGCTGCAAATCTGCCTGTTTTACCGCAGCTTCCGCCTCTTCTACAATTTCAGTGTCACAAGCAGAGCCAGGCATCTTACTTGCGTCGTATAGCAGCTTGATACCAAAGGCGATAAACAAAGTTATTTCAGCATAATGAATATAAACTTTAGGCAATAACGATGCTGCCTGTCCAAATAGCACCGAAAGAATTGTCATCGCGGCTAAAGCAGCTACCACACCTGCAAATACCAGCCGTCGCGAGTGATGCATTGCCAAAATCACGGCAATAAAAAATGTTTTATCGCCTAGTTCTGAAACTGTAATTAATAACAAACCTGCGGTAAAAGCTGTTAACACTCTCTCAAGCTCCTGAAGAATCGTTGACCCATGTGAAGCTTGATGAGAGCCAAAAACCTCACCAAGCTTACACTTTTCGGTGTGAACTTAGTGAAGGTCTCGCTTTCAAATATTTTATTACTTGTCACCTGAACCAGGCTCATCGCCAGTATGTTGATTCAGATGTACTGGCTTTTATTTTTTGCCAGCAGCTACTCCCCTTCTGTTGTGACTGCAATTATACCTATATTCCAGATACAAGTCAAGGCAGCAGATAACAGTTAGGCAATTACAGTAATGTTTGCATTAGTAAGCATTACTTGATTTGAGAATTGAGCGATTTGAACTTGTGCCGTACCACCAACTCCATCTTTATCGAAGAATAGGCTACCCGTAGCTCGATTGTAGATGAAGCTAGTGCCAAATCGAAACAAGCTCGAATCTAGTGTTGTATCCTGATGGCTCAATCCAAATTCTGCTTTGGAAATGGAAATAATGTTATAAACTCCAGTGCAGATATGAGCCAGGTTGAAGGTATCTTGTTCGCTTCCACCGATGAGTACATCGTTACCTAGACTGCTCAACAAGGTACTATTGCCCAAACCAGCAATGAGACTGTCGCTTTCTGTACCAGCATCCAATTCCTTTGTGCTGATGCTGTCGTTAATAGTGACGAGAACATCGCTAGTATCGACTACTGTCAGTACAAAAACATCGCTGGCAGTTGTGGTTTCATCGCTAGCGATAACTTTGATGTTGAGGCTGCCAACGTCGTCATTTGTGGGAGTACCGCTGAAAGTGGTGTCGTTAAAGGTCAACCAACTGGGGATTGGGTCGCCATTTTCCAGGGTGGCACTATAGGTGAGGTTATCTCCAGCATCAACATCTGTAAAGGTGTTTGCTGGGAGAGTGAAATTGAAGGTAGTGTCTTCAATTGCTGTTTGGTCGACAATACTATTTTCCAGTGTTGGGGCATCATTAATATTGTTGAGTGCGATGGCGATCGCTTTCTCGTAGAATAAGCCACCTCCATCTGTGGTGCGTAAACGGATGTTGTAGCTATTCTTGGTTTCGTAGTCGGGGGAGTCGTTGATACGTAACTCGTTACCAACAATGGTGAAGGCACTGTTATCGGTGTCGCCTGCACCTGAAACTAGAGTATAGGTGTGGGTGTCGTTTGTATCAGGATCGGTGGTGCTAAAGTTACCAATTAGTGTGTTGGTAGGAACATTCTCGTCAACACTGGTGGCACTTAGACTCAGGTCAGTGGGAGTATCGTTCAGGTCAAGCACAAAAAGTTCTTGTCCAGTATTCCCGTTATCAGCAAAAAAGTAGAGTTTGCCATTGATATAAGTTAGGTTGTTAGGGTAAGAGCTACCTATGCCAGTAAAGATATCCTTGACGCACAAAGTACCAGCTTCACTACCATCACTCTTCCACAGTTCAGTGCCACCACTACCGTCGGTGGCACTGAAGTACAGCGTACCGTTGACATTGGTTAGATTTTGCAAGTTAGAGCTACCTATGCCAGAGAAGATATCTTTGACGCGGACAGTACCAGCCTCAGTGCCATCACTCTTCCACAATTCATTCCCCGCAATGTTGTCATAAGCAACGAAATATAGCGTGCCGTTGACATTTGTCAAATTTTGTGGATTAGAGCTACCTATATCAGAGAAGATATCCTTGACGCGGATAGTACCAGCCTCGGTGCCATCGCTCTTCCACAGTTCATTGTCTCCACTGCTGTCGGTGGCACTGAAGTACAGCGTACCGTTGACATTTGTCAGATTTTGTGGGTTAGAGCTACCTATATCAGAGGAGATATCCTTGACGCGGATGGTACCAGCCTCGGTGCCATCACTTTTCCACAGTTCATTATCTCCATTGCTGTCATAGGCAACGAAGTATAGCGTACCGTTGACATTGGTCAGATTTTGGGGATTAGAGCTACCCGTACCAGAGACAATATCCTTAATGCGGATAGTACCAGCCTCGGTGCCATCACTCTTCCACAGTTCCCGACCCCCACTGCTGTCATAGGCAACGAAGTACAGCGTACCGTTGACATTGGTCAGAAAATTCGGGTTAGAGCTACCCGTGCCAGAGAAGATATCCTTAATCAGGACAGTACCAACTTCGGTGGCATCACTCTTCCACAGTTCTCGGCCCCCACTGGTGTCAGTGGCAACGAAGTAGAGTGTATCGTTGATATTGGTCAGAAAATTCGGGTTAGAGCTACCCGTGCCAGAGAAGATATCCTTGACGCGGACGGTACCAGCCTCGGTGCCATCACTCTTCCACAGTTCATTGTCTCCACTGCTGTCGGTAGCACTGAAGTATAGGGTACCGTTGACATTTGTCAGATTTTGGGGGTTAGAGCTACCCGTGCCAGAAAAGATATCTTTGACGCAGACAGTACCAGCTTCAGTACCATCACTCTTCCACAGTTCATTTCCCCCACTGCCGTCGGTAGCTCTAAAGTAGAGCGTGTCATTGACATTGGTCAGAAAATACGGTTCAGAGGATAGTGTAGTAGTATTAATATCCTTGAGGCGGGTAGTACCAGCTTCGGTGCCATCACTTTTCCACAATTCATAGCCACCTGTGCTGTCAGTGGCTCTGAAGTACAGGGTGCCGTTGACGTTAGTCAGATATGCTGGGTTGGAACTACCTGTGCCAGAAAAAATATCCTTAACGCGGACAGTACCAGCCTCGGTGCCATCGCTCTTCCACAGTTCATTCCCGCCACTGCTGTCGGTGGCACTGAAGTACAGCGTGCCGTTGATATTGGTCAGATTTTGGGGGCTGGAACTACCCGTGCCGGAAAAGATATCCTTGACGCGGACAGTACTAGCTTCGGTACCATCACTCTTCCATAGTTCCCACCCCCCACTGCTGTCGGTGGCTCTAAAGTAGAGCGTGCCGTTGACATTGGTCAGATTTTGCGGGGTAGAACTACCTGTGCCAGAGAAGATATTCTTGACGCGGACAGTACCAGCCTCGGTGCCATCACTCTTCCACAGTTCATTAGCCTCACTACTTTCAGTGGCAGTGAAATACAGTGTGCCGTTGACATCGGTTAGATTTTGGGGGTTAGAACTACCTGTGCCAGAGAAAATATCCTTGACGCGGACAGTGCCAGCCTCGGTGCCATCGCTCTTCCAAAGTTCATAGCCACCACTGCTGTCATAGGCAACAAAGTACAGCGTGCCGTTGACATCGGTCAGATGTTGCGGATAAGAACTACCTGTGCCAGAGAAGATATCCTTGACGCGGATAGTACCAGCCTCGGTGCCATCGCTCTTCCAAAGTTCATTGCCCCCACTGCTGTCAGTGGCACTGAAGTACAGCGTGCCATTGACGTTCGTCAGATTTTGAGGGTTAGAGCTACCTATGCCAGAGAAAATATCCTTGACGCGGATAGTACCAGCCTCGGTGCCATCACTCTTCCACAGTTCGCGACCTCCATTGCTATCGGTGGCAACGAAATATAGCGTGTCGTTGACATTCGTCAGATATGCTGGGTTAGAGTTACCTATGCCAGAGAAGATATCCTTGACGCGGATAGTACCAGCCTCTGTGCCATCACTCTTCCACAGTTCATTGCCTCCACTGCTGTCGGTGGCACTGAAGTACAGCGTGCCGTTGACATTGGTCAGATTCTGCGGATAAGAACTAGCTATGCCAGAGAAGATATCCTTAACACTTACAGTACCAGCCTCAGTACCATCACTCTTCCACAGTTCATAGCCACCACTGTTGTCGATCGCAACAAAGTACAGTGTACCGTTGACATTGGCCAGATTTTGCGGGTTAGAGGAAACTCCACTGGTATTTATATCTTTTATCAGGTTAATAGATCCTTCTTGTGCTGCCATAACCATTTTTCCTTAAACCTTTTGAGACACAATCTACAAGCGAAATCAGACTCTGGTTGATGCTGTAAGTGCGATCGCTATTTTTCTGAGTGTGTAAAAGTGCGATCGTATAACGCCTTGAGCTTCGCTTTTTTGAAATTAAACAGCCTCCGCAAATATCTTGAATTTTATATATAGGTGATTTAGTTTAATATATTAAGCAGTCCAGAACACTAAATATCTAGACTGAGCATCATATTTTCTGAAATTTCTGCGCTTGTCTCTATCTGAAATTATCGATTAAATTGAGTAGCCAGAAATTTAAATTCAGGTGGTGAATAGATGAAAAATTATAAAGATTGGTAAAGAATATTGTTGTGCAAACGCGTTTTTTCGACAAACATAAAAACAGAAATACTGCCGAAAGCAGAATTAGGTTTTTATAGAAATTTCTGTATTTATTCGACTCTGCTATTGATAATTTATGAGTGAAATCTATTGTGTAAACTTCTTTATTTTATTGAAGATTATGCCAGGATTAAAGCTCATACCAATTTGAAAAAAGAATGCGACAAATGGGTAGGGGCACAACATTGTTGTGCCCTTACGGATAATTGATGTGTCGCAAACATTATTTGAATTGGTATCACATAAGAAGATCAAATCCAATAAAAATATAAACAATAGTTGAGATGACTGAATAATCACCTCAACCATTGTTGACTTATGCATCATGTCAATTCATTCAAAAAACTGAATTGATGAATCGATCGTACACAAGGTTAACGCAAAACCACATTTGGCGATTCAAGTCCAACCAACTTGGCGCTGAGTTCCCACATCCGCTCGCCTTTTTCATCATCGCGGGCTTGAGGAGAAACTTTTTGAACAAATGACTTGCCATCTTTTTTCTGACGATTTCCCCAGCTCCAATAAACACCGGATTGACTATATTCAGGATCGGCAACAACAGCAGCAACCCGCTCTCCTGCTAAATCCTGAGACACATATCCCCCAGTGATGTACTTTTGGAATAATGGGAAAAGTTTCTGAAACAGCGGATAGTGGTTGCGGAATAGTGGCGTTTCTGCAACACATCCCGGATAGAGAGAACTGAAGACAATATTGGTTGACTCGTGGTAGCGCCGATGCAGTTCTCTCATGGTCAACACGTTACAAACCTTGCTGTCTTTGTAAGCTTTAACGGGTTCAAATTTCTTGCCGTCAATCATCGAAATTCGGTCTTTAAATCCTGCTGCAAAGCCCTCGAAATTACCCAAGTCTGGACGCGGAGGAATCTTTCCACCGATTTCGTCTGGGTTGTGGGTGACAGTTCCCAAAATCACCAGTCTTGGCTGTGAAGAAGACTTTTGTAAATCCTCTAGCAAGAGATTGCACAAAAGGAAATGCCCAAGATGATTGGTAGTGACGGTTAACTCGTAACCTTCTGGGCTTCGTAATGGTTCTTTTATTAAAGGCATATAAATTGCCGCGTTGCAAACCAAAGCATCGAGGGAGTTGCCACTTGCGCGGAAGTTTTTCACAAACTGTCGAACGCTTTCCAAGGAGCCAAGGTCAATATGTATGCTGGTATAACTGTTGTAAGGGATTCCCACGGCTTGGGCAGCTTGTTGTGCCTTTGCTAAATCCCGACATGCCAACACCACGTACCAACCTCTCTGGGCAAGAGCTTTTGCAGCGTACAAGCCAACCCCCGAAGAGGCACCTGTAATTACAACCGTTTTCCTATCCTGTGCCATTCTCTTGAAACTCTATTGATCGCCTTTTACTATCTCCAGGATTTTACATCACTGGGTTACCACCTCTGATGGTTTAGGTGTTATAGTTGGCGATCGCTTCTCACTCACTTCGATTAAGTTTTTCTAAAAGCAGAGCTTGTACCTCGCTCTCAGGATTGTCTAGATCGAAAGGATAGGGTTGTTGTGTAGCAGAGTCACAACGACTCATCAAAACTTGTAATGCAGCCCTAAATGCTTCTTCATCATTTCTATGTTCTGAAATATACTGTTTGAGTTCGGTATTGGTCATTTGGTTGAGGTTCTGCATCATAGAACAAAGTTTCAATTGCCATTTTGATTAATTATGACTGCAATCTCGTCGTTCAAACCAGCTTGAATATAAAGGGTTTTCAAGTTTTGGTCGTAGGCAAAAACTTGGATGAGCTAATACAAATTAGAAAGTAGTTGACAAAGAAATATTGCTTCCGTGATGAATAGCATTAAAATTTAGTATGACCCTTGCTAATGAACTGTACTCAGTACACATCGTGCTAATTCACCATAATCAGTCAAAATTGTAAATAAATTCAAAACCAATGAAATTAGATTTAGTGGAATATTGTCAGGATAGAGGTTTGGCAAGTGAGTGGTGTTTAGATGGTTGCCAGTTAGGTAATGTCAACTTAATTGTTGGTAAAAATGCCTCTGGTAAATCGAAAATACTGAGAACTATCAACCTGATATCAGGTTTACTATCTGGTGAAGATAGTCTAAGACTTGTTCGTATGTCGAGAGAGTGGAAATTAACTTTCGATTCTCATAGCGAAGATAACAAAAAAGTCTACATATTGAAAGTTGATAAAGGTCAGGTAGTTAAAGAAAGTTTCACTATTGGTTCTAAGAATTACCTTGAACGAAATGAATCAGGTGAAGGTACGGTTTGGGCTGAAAAACTACAAGAATATATTGACTTTCAGACTCCAATTGATGAAGTTGCCGCTTTCCAGCGCAGAGACTCTATCCAACATCCTGTTTTTGATGAAATTTACAATTGGGCAAGTTTATTAAATTACTACCAATTTGGAACAGACTTAGGTAGAAAGAATCTTGCAATCAATCACCCTATTAAAAAAAGAAAAAAGATAGACTTAAGAGATGCAGATAACGTAATTGATATATTCAATTTAGGAAAAGCTGAAGTAAGTCCTGCTTTTATTGAAAGTATTAAATCAGATATGTTATCTATAGGTTACAACATATCTGAAATCGGTACTCAAACTCCATCAGTTTTCTTTTCTGATGATGAGGATGAAGTATCATTACAATATATACAATGTCTTTATGTTCAGGAAAGCGATCTGAAACAAAAAACTGAACAAGGACTCATATCTCAAGGTATGTTTAGAGCCTTATCTCTAATCATTCAAATAAACTACTTACTTTTAGCTAAAAAGCCTAGTTGTATATTGATAGATGATATCGGAGAGGGACTAGACTTTGAAAGAGCGTCAGCAATGATTGAGTTACTTATCAGTAAAGCGCAGACTGGATTAGTTCAGCTAGTTATGACTACCAATGACCGCTTTATCATGAATGGTGTTCCTTTAGAATATTGGTCAGTGATTGAAAGAAAACCAGGATTAGCAAAACTTCACAACATACATAATTCCAAGCAAATATTTGAAGATTTTAAATTCACTGGTCTAAATAATTTCGACTTTTTTGCCACTCAATTCTATGTAGAAGGATTTGGTAATGAGGAGCAGACAGTTCGGTGAAAAAACTAGCTATTTTTGTGGAGGGGCAAACAGAACAGATTTTTGTAAGAAAATTGCTTGAAGAGATTGCTGGAAAGAATAACATCGCAATAGAGGAGCAATCTATAAGCGGTAAACTAGGAACTCGAATTACTACCTTAATAATGAGCGATAATATTACTTCTCAAACAAAATTTTATGTCTTAGTTTATAACTCATCTAGTGATAACAGCGTTGTTTCAGACATGAGGGAACAGTATAATTCTTTAATTGGATCTGGCTTTGAAAGAGTAATAGGATTAAGAGATGTTTATCCAATACCCATAACTGAAAAACTAAAACTACAAAGTAGTTTGAACTTATTCTTACCAAAAGGGTCAATTCCTATTCATATAGTTCTTGCTGTTATGGAAATAGAGTCATGGTTTTTAGCAGAATGGAACCATTTCATGAAAATAGATTTAAGCCTGACTCCAGAAAGAATTAAAGTAACTTTTGGATTTAACCCTCAAACTGATGATATGGAAACAAGACCTCATCCTGCTAATGATATGGACTTGATTTATAAGCTTGTAGCTAGAGCTTATAAAAAGCAAAGGAATCAGGTTAATACAATTGTTTCCAATCTAGATTATGAGTTTTTATATATGCAACTTGCCAATAGTGTTCCTAGCTTTGGAGAATTTGTTAGATATCTTGACCTATTTATAATTCTTTAGGAAATTAGATAATTTTTGTCATTATCAAAAACTCTCTAGCTTTTCAAGGAAAGTATGAAGAATAAGACCTTTCAACCTTCATACTTCACCCTTTGCTAATACTTCCGCTCTTTTGGCTCAAACATAGTAATTGCTACAGGTCGATATTGAATATCAATTCCCGCTGCTGAATAGTAACCCATCGTATGTTTGAGAAAGTTAGCATCATCTCGCTGGGAATAATCTTCCCGGAAGTGTGCGCCACGGCTTTCTTGGCGATTTAAAGCTGATGCCAAAATGGTCTGTCCCACTACCATCAGACTTCGCAGTTCTAAGGCTTCTACAAGTTCTGTATTCCAGCAACTTCCTTTGTCATCTAAATAAATTTGGGGATATCGCTGTTGGATTTCTTCTAGTTTTTGTAACCCTTCAGTCATTAATGCTTCAGTGCGGAAAACACCGCAATACTCAGTCATACAATCTTGGAAGGCTTGACGAACTTGGTTAATGCGGTACTGTCCTGGTTGTTCTAGCAAAGCTTGGATTTGTTGCTTGGCTTCGTTGAGGTAGCGTTGCTCATCCACAGAGGGCAATTTACGTTTTTGCACAAATTGAGCGATCGCTGCTCCAGTGCGTTTGCCATAAACTACACACTCTAATAACGAATTACTACCTAAGCGATTTGCTCCGTGTACAGAAACACAAGCAGTTTCCCCAGCAGCATAAAACCCTTCAACTAAACCATCACCACTACTGCGGACTTGACCTTCAGTGTTCACTGGGATACCGCCCATACAATAATGAATCGTCGGGCGCACTGGCATAGGTTGAGTTACAGCGTCAACACCCACTAGTCGATGGGCTTCTTCCCAACAGAAGGGAACGCGACTCATAATTTTTTCTTTGCCCATATGTCGCAGATCGAGATACACAAAGGGGCCACCAGCGCTACCATCGGTATGAATACCACGACCGGCGCGGATTTCATAAGCGATCGCCCGCGAGGTAATATCGCGAGGAGCCAGTTCCATGCGACTAGGCGCGTAGTTAGCCATAAAGCGATCGCCTTGGCTATTAATCAAATACGCCCCTTCGCCGCGTACTGCTTCGGAAATCAGCACCCCTACTGGATACAAGCCAGTGGGATGGAATTGGACAAATTCCATATCTTCTAGGGGCAAACCGGCGATCGCAGTCATAGCTAAACCATCGCCCGAAGAAGCGTAATCGTTGGAGGTGGTGTTATAAACCCGACCATAGCCCCCTGTAGCAAACATTACTGCTTTTGCCCGCACAACCTCAACATGTCCATCCAACAGATGGAACATCACCACACCCTTAGCCTGCCCCTCTTCCAAAATGAGACGCATCACATACCACTCTTGATAAACTTGCACCCCATAACGGCGCAGGTTGTTAACCAATTCATGCAAAATTGCGTGACCAGTCTTGTCTGCCGCGTAACAAGTACGGTTATGGGAATGTCCGCCAAAAGCTCTTTGGGCAATTCGGCCATCGGCTAAGCGCGAGAATAAAACGCCCATGTGTTCCAAGTCAATCACCACATCTGGCGCTTCCTGGGCGAGAATTGCCACAGCATCTTGATCTGCTAAATAGTCAGAACCCTTGACAGTATCAAAAGCATGTGCTTCCCAGCTATCTTCCGAATCGACATTTTTTAGTGATGCAGCCATACCACCTTGGGCTGCCACCGAGTGGGAACGAATGGGATGGGTTTTGGCAACCACAGCAACATTTAAACTAGGGTCGGTGCGGGTAATTTCCACAGCAGCGCGACATCCTGCCAATCCACCGCCAACAATAATCACATCATGTTCCAGCATTATTTAGCCCCCGACTGCAAACCACTGCTGTTCTATTGTAGAAATCCGATCGAAGAAAGCGTTTTTCAAGTGATTAAACTGTCTTAAAAAAGGGAGTAGGAGAAGAAACCTTTTTGATATTTGGTTGTGCGATTTTCCAGGGTTTCATGACTTACGCACTAAGATCCCCTAACCCTTTTAAAAAGGGGAGCCACTGCGGTGGGCGGGTTTCCCGACTTGGAGCAAGTGGCGTGGCTTTAGAAATTCCCCCCTTTTTAAGGCTACAGTGTACACACATCTTTGTAGGAAGCCAAAATCCTCGTAGATCAGTCATTATCCTTCTTAAGAAGGAGGACTTTGAGAGGTTTTTGCCCCCCTTAAAAAGGGAGGTTGGAGGGATCAAAAGTATGCGAGGCAAATCTAGAAGACTTGTGTGTATACCGTAGCAATTTATCGGGGGGCTAGGGGGGATCGAGGTTTCAGGCTTCAGTGCGTAAGTCTAGCTTTGTTAAGTATGCATCTCTACAAAAAAAATTCCCTGCCCATAGACAGGGATGTTATTACAAATTTTGAAGTTACGCGGTCAGGTTATAAATCACACAACGAGGTGATGAAAAATAACCTCTTCCTAACTCCCTACTCCCTATTGTTAAGAAAAAAGTTAAAAATTAAGAGTTAACAGCTAGGCACTGTGACTCCTAACTCTTAATTCTTAACTCTTAACTTATTAAGTAGTTAGTTGTACGGGTTGTTGCTGAGACACATTACCTGGTATGGGTTCTGTTTTGGTTCCAGGTTCTACAGGAACTAGTTCAATATGATTTAACAATGTAGTCACAAACGCAAACAGCAAGAAAGGCAGCGATAGCAGAACGACGAGACCTACTGTTGCTAAAGCGTATACCGGCTTCTTAGCACCCATCAGTGCCAAGGCTGATGCCAAACTTAGGGTAATTGTAATTAACCAAACAATTATTTGACCGTAGATATCACCAAAGGTCAGGGTACAGACATAGCGATAGTTTTGAATATTATTTCCGCTCATCACATTTGCCTCAAGTCTCTCCTATAGGTTCTACCTTAAAACCATGTTTGGCTTCAAGACAATTTCTAAATATTTTTGCAAGGTTCGTAATATAAGTTCATATTTGCTTTTTTATTATAAGGAAATTTTTAGATTGGATTAGGGAATATCGCTCTGAAGTTGAAGTTACGGATTTAAAGCCTAAATCAAATCAGCTAAGGAATAGTTGTGGCAGACTGAAACTCTCTGCGATCGCTCATCAGTGATAATTGATAGCTAATTGTTGATAGTTTACAGTTTTTCTCTTGAATCTGAACGCTAAAATAAACCGCATTACAGGAGTAGTTGGAGTTGTAATAACCACGTTTCCAGCGACAGCAGAAATGCCAATTTACTCGTCCAATTAAACACTGATAACCTTGGTTGTTGGGCTAGGCTAAGCTTTTATCTAAATTGATGATTGCTTCCTTTATCAGTATAAGCTTTCCTCTCAAGCACAAAAAATATAATAGTCAGTAAACTCTGGATAATTTTTGTCATCTGTTAAATTCCGGATATTTATGATGTAGTAATTAATTATTTGCTACTTCTTGTTAAGTAAATAAATCCATCAAAACCAGGATGTAAAAGTGATTTTTTGATGTTAAATTTTGAGTATTGTCCGAATTTGTTGGCTCGAATCAACAAAACCCTTTATTTTTCGCGACAATAATTGTTTTAGGAGTGAGTGAACGTGAATACAAGTTTTCTTCGTAAAGGTGTTTTTTGGTTACCAAGTATAGCTGCTCTTACAATCCTGAGTAGTGGCTTATCTGCCGTTGCCCAGACAACAGATACGGTAAGCACTCAGCCATTGACAGAGGCAGAGGCTCCGGCAGCTGTAGTGTCTGGTAATGAATTAAGTACTGAATTAGAGGCTACAGAAACAACTGAACCATCAACAGTAGCAAATGTAACTACGATTCAGCAGTTTTCTAGTGGTGGAACAGAGGAAACCCTCACGCCCATTCCAGGGACAGTGCCAACCTCATCTGCAACGCTGAATTCTGAGCCTGGGCAACCAAATTCTCAACCATCTGCCCCTAGAGTTGCACAATCAGATATCGATCTAGGTACAACTACCCGTGGCGGTAGCAGCTATGTTGGGGTTGGTGCCAACATTGGTTTGAGTGGTGACAGTTCAGCTTTAGGGGATGGCAACTTTGCGGTAATCAGCAAAGTCGGCTTAACAAATACTATTTCAGTTCGCCCAGCCGCGATATTTGGTGACAATACCACAATATTACTTCCCGTCACCTATGATTTCACCTTCCAATCAACAGATCCTTTTAGGGAACCGTTAGCCTTTGCACCTTATGTAGGAGCAGGTGCAGCTTGGAAAACTGGTGATGATTCTGAATTTGCCTTTTTACTATCTGCTGGCATTGATGTGCCTCTGAATTCTCAATTTACAGCAACAGCGTCTGTGAATGCCGGATTTTTTGACCAAACTGATGTGGGCTTGTTATTAGGTGTTGGTTACAACTTCAATGGCTTTTAAAAGTTAAGAGTTAGGAGGTAGGAGTTAGGAGTTAGGAGTTAGAAATGATGACAAGCTTACTATGATTGGTGTATTCATCGATCGCAAATTTTTCTAATTCTTGAATTCTTCTGACTCCTAAGCTCTGACTTCTCAACTCTGACGTTAGAAGTTAGTACTCCTTAACTCCTAACTCCTCACTTATAACTCCTAACTCCTAACTCCTAACTTTCTACTTAGGGGTAACTTTATCAATTACCTTAATTTTGCCGTCGTCCCCTACTGACCAGACATCGTAAACGCCGATAACATCACCGTTAGCGTCAACATCTACATTGCCACTGGCTCCTTGATAGTTAATGTCTTGACCCTTTTGCAACAACTTCAATCCCTCGCAGACATCGGTAACCTCTGTACCAGGCCCGTCAGCAACTTCACGGATATGCTTGGCTATACCAGGGCCGGTATTTTCTTTAGCAGCTTGGGCCGCCAATACTAATAAAGCAGCAGCATCCCAAGACTGGGGAGCGAATTCTCCTGGCGAACCCCCTCTTTTCTGTTGCCAGAGTTTTTTGAAAGCTTCTAATGCTTTACCATCAGAACCAGGTACTGTGCCGATGGTTCCAGATGCAATGAATTTCCCGTCGCTACCTTTGCCGACTTGACCGGGGAATTCGTCTGATTTCATCCCATCTGTGAGCATTACCTGTACGCCTTTGCTCAGACCTTGCTGATATGCTGACTTCAGTAGCAAGCTACCTGTTTCTACGTAAAAAACTCCCAAGACTGCATCCGGTTTCCCTGCAAAAGCAGCGGTAGCTTCAGTTTCAAAGGTGGTTGCTTTGGGGTCGTAACGCACAGGATTTTTTTTGTTAACTACGGTTCCGCCCAGTTTTTCAAAAGCTTGAACAAATGCCTTTTCAAAGCCGACACCATAGTCGTTATTAATTACGACGGTGGATACTCGCTTGAAACCTTTTTTAGTGGCGAGTTGGGCTAAAGCTGGCCCTTGGTAGCTATCAGGCGGAACTGTACGCGCCCAAAAACCTTTGAAGTCGCCTTTTTGTGCCTTTTCTGTAAATACAGGGCTGGTGCTACCTGGCGAAATCAACATCACTTGATTTTGAGCAGCAATTGAAACGGCGGCTGTGGAAACACTGCTAGCAAAAGAGCCAACGACACCTGCAACTTTATCTACTGATGCTAGTTTAGTCATACCAGCAGCACCGGCTTTTGGGTCTGTTTGGTCGTCTACAGCAACAAGGGTAACAGGTTGGCCGTTTACACCACCGCAAGCGTTGACGGTTTCCACTAGTAAGGGAACGCTCACTGCCATCTGCTGCCCAATAGATGCTAAATCACCTGTTGTGGGCAATAGAGAACCTATTTTCAGTCCGCTAGCTGTGGGGGTAGTTCCACCACCGTCTTCACAAGCAGCTAACAGGAACCCACTTGCGATGCTAATTATACTCAAGGTTAAGGCTGTACAAATTCTTTGCATAAGTTACTTTCACTCCTCAAAATATTTAGGAGCCTAAAAGTAGTGTTCAAACTAGATTTAGAAGTTAGCTTGACTTTATCAGGACTCCAAAGGATAAATCATAACATCCCTCTGAAGGAGTAAAAGTCCTTACTCTTTGTATAAATATTTTTCTACACACATTTTCTACACACAATGTAGTCCGAAATGTAGTCTGATATGTAGCTTAAAGTCTGAAAAACGGAGAGGGAGGGATTCGAACCCTCGGTACGGAGTTGCCTGCCGTACAACAGATTAGCAATCTGCCGCTTTCGACCACTCAGCCACCTCTCCACGGTCACGAATAATGATGTTAGCAGATATATTGGGGAGAGTCAATAGTCATTTGTCATTTGTTATTTGTCATTTGTCATTTGTCATTCGTCCTTCTTGTTTAACTGATGACCAATGACTAATGACTAATTTTGTTATTCGTTCTTCTTGTTTAACTAATGACTAATGACTAATGACCAATGACCAATGACTAATCTCACAGGACTTGCGATCGCATCCACGCTACTGGCAAAGAACGCAACTTCCGCCACTGAGGCACGTAGGCGCGTTTTGTAAAGGCATTATAATCGTTTCGTTCGATGACGCTTAAAATCCCACTGTAGTGCATCAGAGCCGCCCACACAGGCCAACGACCATCAGCAGCTAGGTAGGAAATTCCTTTTTCTGCCTTGCGATAAAACTGTCGTGCGCGAGCAATTTGAAAGCGCATCAAGGAACGCCAGCGATCGTCAACTATACCCTCGAACAAGTCCCGTTCGCTATAGTTGAATCTTGCCAAATCTTCTAAAGGAATATAAATTCGTCCGCGTCGTGCATCCTCGCCTACATCTCGCAAGATGTTGGTGAGTTGCTTGGCAATTCCCAAGGCAATTTCTTCTTCGGTAGGATTATGTGGCTGTTGTTCGCAGTTCCACGGAGCTGTATTTTTGCCAGTATCCAATCCCATGATTGCTGTGGACATCAAGCCTACAGTGCCGGCAACACGATAACAGTAAAGATATAACTCCTCGAAGGTTTCATAGCGACTTCGGTATAAGTCCATACGTTGACCGGCAATCATATCCCGAAAAGGCTCGATATCCATCGGGAACCGTTCGACTGTATCTACCAAAGCTACGTCGAAATTATCCAATGGGTGTCCAGCAAATATCGATTCTAGCTGCTGCTCCCATAGGTCTAGGGTTTCTGGCGTGGTAATGGCAGATGCAGGGCCATCGACCAGTTCATCTAAACGGCGGCACCAAGCATAGATAGCCCAAATAGCAGGACGCTTTTCCTTGCTCAGAAGCAAAGTACTGAGGTAAAAAGTCGTGGAGTATTTGGCTATGAGATGACGACAAAGTTCGTAGGACTCGTCCACAGAGACCAGCGTTTTCATGCGGGCTTTGGATTCAGGCAGTTGCAGCATTCGTTGCAGGCGGTCGAGTGAGCGTTTGCAGGTTTGAGGATTTTGCTACCGGGAAGGCCTCAGAAATCGCCTGTGCTGTCAGCTTACCAGAAAGTACGGCACCTTCCATACTGCCTAAGTAGCGTTGCATGGTGTAACTTCCGGCGAGATAGAAGTTAGCAATCGGCGTGACTTGTGCAGGACGGTACTGTTGGCGACCGGGGGTCGCTTTGTAAACTGAACGCGGCGTTTTCACCACATGAGATTTGAGCAGTTTTGCTGGGTTGTCTCCCCCAAAGTGGTCGGGGAAGAGTTTTTCTAACTCGGCAATTGTGGCGGCCACAATCTCCTCATCGGATTTGGCTATCCAATCTTTTGCCGGTGCTAGAACTAATTCCAGCATTGAGCGGTCAGGGTTGGCGTATTCACGGCAGGTATTGCTCATATCAGCATAAACGCTTAGGAGTGGCGATCGCGAAAAGAGCAAGTGATCGATTTGTGTAAGTTTCCGGTCAAACCACAGATGTAAGTTGATCACTGGCACTCCTTCTAAGCCTTCTAGCTTCTGGAAAAACTGTATTTGCTTCCAAGGGCCAGGCAAGATCGCTTTCAAGGGGTCTACTGAGATGGCAGATACGTAAGCATCAGCCGTGATAATTTCATCTTCTGCCCCATTTAACCCCCGAATCAAAAATCCTTTGACTGTGTTATCGGGGTTGAGTAAAATCTCTTTCAATGGAGCATTTAACCGTACTTGACCGCCACCTTCTGTGATGTAATCCACGATAGGGTTGCATAGACGTTCTGTGGGGGAACCATCTAAAAATGCAATCTTGGAGCCATATCGTTCTTGCAGAAAGCGATTGAGCGCAGTTAAGAGAATCGTTGCAGAAACTTCATCGGGGTTGATAAAGGTGAGGGCTTTACATGCAGCGATAAAAACGTCACTGGTTACTCGCTCATCAACACCTTGCCTTTCCAACCACTCTAGGAAACTGTATTTGTCCATGTCTTCGACATACTTTTGACCCCGAACCACTGCTGGAAGTAGGCCAACCGCAAATCGGATTTTCTGCTCCCATGTCAACATGTCTTTGTTGCGAAGAATCGACGCAATCACGTTGAATGGAGAGGGAATATCTGGAACATCAAAACGCGAGAATGTCCCAGGCTTATCTGGTTGATTGAAAATCAGTGTATGCTCTTTCCACTGGAGTCTGTCTTCGATGCCCAACTCCTTGAGCAATTGGAGCATATTCGGATATGCCCCAAAGAAGGCGTGTAACCCGGTTTCATACCAGTCGCCATCAGAGTCTTTCCAAGCCGCAACAAGACCACCCAGTACGTCCCGGCTTTCCAAGACAACGGGAGTATGACCTGCGTCTTTTAGATATTTCGCGCAGGAAAGTCCTGCTAGACCAGCACCCGCGATCGCTACTCGCATTTAACCCTACTGCCCTTCAATATTTCTTAATGGTTTTGCCGTTTTCATTATACGTTGCAATCCGTTACATTTAGTAGCCGTTGTGAGATCGCTTTCCCAAAAAACTTGTTTAAAGGGGAATTTTGCCTGATACACACGCATCTAGGCAACCATTGTTGACAATGGCTTTGCTGCCTTGATTTTATCTAGATTTAGACTACCAGATGTCGAGAAACAAAAGTCATTACCTATGACTAAAAAAACTAGTTATTAACTGTTGTCTCTAAGCAGTTGATTTCTTTAGATAATTCGTGTACTTCTTCTTAAGAAACGTGGGGAGTGGTGAGTAGGGAGTGGGGAAAGAAAGTGTTTCATTCATTCATCAGGGCAAACGCAGTACTGGTGGAACCCTTGTCAATAAATATTTGGCCCATCGCTAAATATTGCAATAATGTAATAATAAATACTCTTTTTGTTTTTAATTAAGTATTTTAACTGTTTTAATTGACTTGCATGTATGTAATTTGAAATTAAATGAAAAAGTATTAGCACCTGAAATTAGAGGTTAGTTGCGATCGCACAATCAAAATCAAATACATTTGAGTAGAGCAACTGCTCTTAAATCGTGCTGCATCCCATAGTCAGTTCTGGCAAATTCTAGTTGTAATATCAAACGATCTTGATGAGTAGGAGTAATTCCTTTATGGAAACAAAGCGGATCTTCCACAAATCCAAAACCAGCTTTGCCACAAATTTTTACTAAAGATTCAGAACCATAATAATTGATGATATCTTCATCTGTTTCTCGTTTGCGTAGCCAGAGGTGCGACCATTTTTTATTCTTATGGCTACCACGAACACAAACATGAGGCCCGCTGCGATCGTCTACATCAGTTAAATAAAAGAAAAACTTCAGAAAACGATAATCGTCAAGGTCGTAGTGAAACAACTGAGCAGCTTGACTTTGTTCGAGATATGTTGCGTTGCCTGAAAAACTCCACCACATCAAATTCCCTTGATGTATAGGTTTAGCATCTAAAAACGCAGCCGCTATTGCCAATAATTTTGGATCGTTTTGGAGCTTTCTTATAGCAGGGCAAAGCAAACCCGTATTAAAATAACTGCCAATTATAAAGTTTTTTTCTGACTTAGTTTGCGCTTGTTCCTTGTTATGGTAAAAGAAACCCATATCTGTTTTTCGGTTACCATAGCAAGGTGTTGAATAGGCAAATTCCACTATTTCTTGAACAATATTTTCAGGCAGTTGAATTCCCGAATATATGCCTTCAGCTTTTAGATGTTTAACAACGTCATCTACATTTACATCTGGAAAACAAGAATTGCTTTCATGAAAATATAATTTAGCTGAGCGTTTTAAGAAATAAATCATAATAGCTCGTCCAATTTTAAATCTAGCAATCTTACGCATCAAAAGCCATCTAGGATTTTTAGTCAATCCTTTGTAATTTTCGTAACAAATATTATAAATTTTGGAAGTAATTCTATCGAGACAGTTATTAAATAGACTTATTGACATAAATCTCCCGATATGAAGACAACAGTATGCAATGCCTGTAGCAAGCACTCTTGGGTCTACACAAAAATGCTTTTGCTGAAAAACTCTTTTAGAACTACGTAAGTAATACCATGTAATTGGTATCTTAATTATTAAAATTCAATAAATATATTTACTTAAGAATATATTTAACTGTTTCTTAAAGTCACGTTTTTTACAAGAGTTGCTGAAAGTTTAAAGAAAATTGGGAATTGGGCATTTCGAGTGCTGTTAGCTTTCTTCGGGGCGTTTAGGCGGTGTTGGCCGTTGGCTGAGGAGTAAGAAGTTATTCTCCTTACCTCTTGTCTCCTTTGGCGTTCCCCACTTCGATAAAAGTATAGGATTAGGGTTTATATTGTTTGCTACACAACTATAGGTAAAGGATTATGGCACGATCGCAGGAGCTAAATTGCTTTGGGCACCACCTGATTCTAGGTATTTCTGGCACTACGTTAAGTGATGAAGATAAACGCGCACTCAGTGAATTAAAGCCTATTGGGGTGATATTTTTTGCTAAAAATTTTCTGGATGGCACTCCGTATGAGGTGTGGCTAGAAAAATTCAAGGATCTGAACAAACAAATACGAGAATATACTGAACGTAATTCAATGTTTGTCACTTTGGATCATGAAGGAGGTCGTGTTATTCGCACGCCATTACCGATTACGCGATTTCCTCACGCATTGTTGTTGCGATCGCACGCCTACGAAGTAGCAAAAGCAACAGCTATTGAGCTAAAATCTCTTGGCATAAATTTATCTTGGGCCCCTGTAGCAGATATTTTCTCCCATCCCAATAATCCTGTAATTGGGTCTCGTGCCTTTGGTCGCACTCCTGAAACTGCTGCTCAAGGTGCCCGTGACTACTACCTTGGACTCCGAGATTCAGGAATTATCGGATGCGCCAAGCATTTCCCCGGACATGGAGATACTAGCCAAGATTCTCACATCGAACTGCCAACACTCGATTTAACCTTAGAAGACCTGCGACTTCGAGAACTTATACCTTTCAAAACTCTCATAGAAGTACAGATTCCTTTAGTTATGACTGTCCATATCTTATTTCCCAAGATAGATCCGCATGTACCAGGAACGCTTTCTCACCCTATTCTCAAAAACATACTTAGGAAAGAACTTGGCTTTAAGGGAGTCGTTGTTTCTGACGACTTAGATATGAAAGCAATTTCAGATATGTTTACTCAAGCTGGTACTGTGGCGCGGTCATTTAATGCAGGCTGCGACCTGTTTATTGTTTCGCGGAATATTAATTCGTCATCTATTGAAAGAACTTATCGAATTGCTGAAGATTTTGGCGATTCTTTAAGTAACGGTAGCTTACATGAATCAGTTGTGGAAGCAGCTAGAGAAAGAATTGAGAAACTACTAGCAGTAACACCGCAATATCCCGTGCAGGCTTTGGATAAAGATGTACTATTGCAACATGCTCAACTGGCGATCGCAAGTTGCTATTCATAAATGGGTGGTATAGGGGTCGAACCTATTTCTGCGGGTTAAAAGCCCGCTGCACAGCCGGTATGCCAACCACCCTAGTTAATTTGAATCAAGAAATGAGCAAGTGGGATCGTATTACATCGCAAACCTTGTAACACTAAACTTAGATATAAATCCACCAGGGAGGTACTGCCCCTCCTATTTCTGTGTTATCAGCACAGCGCCTCGCTTTTCGGCTTCAGGTGGAAAAGATTGCTGAATCTAGACTGTGAAATTTTTAGATTGATTTTTTTTAGCCCAGTAACCCCTTGGAGGTCTAGGAATACCGTATTTTTTGCACCACTTAGCAATTGCAACATCAGATACTCCAAACTTCTGACTCACCTCAAGAACAGAAGTTTCCCAAATCATCTTTTGTAGGTCTTCCTTAGAGGGACGCTCAACTTTTCTAGATTTAAGGAAAACTCTGTCTTTTCCTATTAAAGTCGCACCAGAATCTTTATCAGTTCGCTGCCTATTGAGTAACACTTTCGTTGATGTATCCTCAACCGAATTACTAAATTCTACGGTTAATTCATTAGCCTCTATTAAGTCCTTAGCTATGTCCTTGTTAGAGTGGCAGATGCGTTGTGGGTTAGTTAACTCTGATATAGAAAGAAGTTTAGATTGATGTACTGTTTTTTCTCTCAAAGCAATATAATTTTTCCCAGCAACTTCAGAAGAATGTAGAAAGCATACTTTGTCAAGAGGCTCTACATATACAGCAAGAACATCACAAGATGCAAAATCAAAAGGAACTATGCGATTTCCTGTGCGATTAGAGCGTACACTGGCAATCTTTACTTCCCACGATCCCCACTTGCTTAGTCTTTGGGTAGTTTTCACATTAACTCTGTACAAGTAACCATCTTTGTAGGCTACTAAATCAAAAGGTGCCTTACCTGTTGTTTGAGTAAAAACGTGAAAGCGATGCCTACTTAGCTCTGCTGCTACCTTGCTTTCTCCCAAACTACCCAGCCAAGTTTTGTTGTCCACTTAAATTTTTCTTAATTGTTGTTTCCCCAGTATCTAATACTGTGTGCTGAGAATCAACAAACAAGTATAGCCTCCTTATGTTTTATCGTACAGAGGAAGATGGAGGAATCGAACCCCTACAGTTGCCCGTACTCCAAGGTTCAAGCTTGGTTGCCGTCCATTCAGCAGCATCTTCCATTCAGGGGTGTCTGACGGGACTCGAACCCGCTGTTACTGGTTCCACAAACCAGCGCCTCGACCACTTTGGCTTCAGACACCATAAGTGGAATCAATGGGACTTGAACCCATGACCTCCTGCTTGCAAGGCAGGCGCTCTAGCCAACTGAGCTATGACCCCATCAAAAAAGTAATAAGTAAAAAGAAAGAGGAATAATTAAATTCATTCTTTTGACTTTTAACTTTTGACTTGTGTCAGGCGGGAGTGGTAGGACTCGAACCCACAGCTTTCGAGGTAGAAACTCGATGCTCTATTCCATTGAGCTACACTCCCAAGATTTGGTAGTCCTGGCAGGAATTGAACCCGCAACGTTCTTCTTGTAAGGAAGACACTCTACCAATTGAGCTACAGGACTACGCAAGCGAGTGGAGGGACTTGAACCCACGCACTGAGTATGGCGTACTCAGATGCTACCGATTACATCACACCCGCAAGTTCAGAGCGGACGGCGAGATTTGAACTCGCACGAAGACGGTGGAAACGTCTCATGCTGCCGTTACATCACACCCGCATCAAGCTGGTAACAGGAGTTGAACCTGCAACCTACTGATTACAAGTCAGTTGCTCTGCCAATTGAGCTACACCAGCACTAAGAATTTTGGATTTTGGATACTTCGACTTCGCTCAGTACAAGTTTTGGATTTTAGATTGACACCATAGCTTTAAATATGAGTTTGAGTAAAGAATTGTAGATTTGGAATGAAAGGATCTGTTCCACAAATAAAGCAAACTTGCTCTCACACCTTTTTAGATTTTCAGGTTTGAATCAACAATCCAAAATTTAAAATCTAAAATCTAAAATTTGGTGACGGGGGCAGGAGTCGAACCTGCCGATGTTCAGGTTATGAGCCTGATGAGCCACCGTTGCTCCATCCCCGCATATTGACCAATAGACTTCTTGCAGAAGTGGGAAAAGGGTAAGGGGCAAAGGGGAAAGGAGTAATAAGAAACCTTTTCCCTTTCCCCCTCTTGCAAAAGAGTTTTTGCAAGAAGTCAATACCCTTGACTGGATTTGAACCAGCAACCTCTTCGTTCTAAGCGAAGCGCCTCTTCCGTTGGGCTACAAGGGCGAAGTCTGAGTGGTAGGGATTGAACCTACGACCTGGAGTTCCCAAAACTCCCGCGCTCCCAACTGCGCCACACCCAGATATTTTGGTACTCTCGACAGGATTTGAACCTGCAAAAAACTAGATCCTCGGTCGAGTGCGTCTTCCGTTCCGCCACGAGAGCTTAGTACCCCTGACAGGATTTGAACCTGTAAAATCTGGACTCTGATTCCAGCACGTATGCCAGTTCCGTCACAAGGGCATATCGGGGTGACAGGATTTGTAGCTTGCTTCCCGAAGGGTACCTGCGACATTCTGCTCCCAAAGCAGACGCGCTACCAAGCTGCGCTACACCCCGTTGGTACTCCTGGTGGGAGTCGAACCCACAACGAAACAGATTTTAAGTCTGCCACCTCTTCCAATTGGGCTACAGGAGCAAATTTTGGTACTCTTGGTGGGAATCGAACCCACAACTTACCGTTTTTGAGACGGCAGCCTCTTCCAGTTGGGCTACAAGAGCAAGTTTGGCAGCCCCACCAGGACTCGAACCTGGAATCTTCGCCTTCAAAGGGCGCTATGTTGCCAATTACACCACAGGGCTTTATTGCCAGGGCAGGGTTTGAACCTGCAACCTCATCGTTCAGAGCGATGCGACTTCCCAATTCGTCCACCCGGCAAGGAAATAACAGACGAGTCAGAATTCTGAATTCAGAATTAGTGAATACTCTACCTATGAAAGGTTGGTTTGGTTTTCAACGAAATTCATACTGAATTCTGACTCCTGAGTTCTGAATTCTTCTTCGAGAAATGGCTGCCTCAGTAGGACTCGAACCTACAGCCGCGCGGTTAACAGCCGCTTGCTCTGCCATTGAGCTATGAGGCAACGAAGCCCCCCAGGTCGGAATCGAACCGACGACCTCCTGTTCTTCAGACAGGCGCTACTACCAACTGAGCTACCGGGGGATAAGGAGGAGAGATGGTATTACCCAGTGGACTGGTTTAATTCAACTCGAATCAGCCACTCCATCATCTCTCCTATGTAACGAGAGTGGAGGGATTTGAACCCTCACGTCTTCAGTTTCGTAGACTGAGATGTTATCCAGTTACACCACACTCTCAAGGCGGAGAGGACAGGATTTGAACCTGCGACGGATATTAACTATCCGCTTCCTCTTAGCAGGAGGACGCTTTTAACCACTCAGCCACCTCTCCACAGTGGGTCGAGCAGGATTTGAACCTGCGCGCAAAATAGAACAGTTTTACAGACTGTCGCCTTCAACCAGACTCGGCCATCGACCCATGATGATTCCCTCGACGAGAATTGAACTCGCATCTGTGCTTTGAAAGAGCACTGACTTAACCATTCGTCCACGAGGGCATAATTTACTGAATTTTAGATTTTGGATTAAATTTTTTAATCTAAAATTGTCTCACGCAGGGACTAGGATTTGAACCCAGAACATCGGATTTGGAGTCACGAGGTGTTACCGTTACACCATCCCTGCATTTGGTAGCAGTGGCGGGACTTGAACCCGCATCAACCCGGTTATGAGCCGGGGGCTTTACCGTTAAGCTACACTGCGACACCATAAGGCTGAGGTGAGATTTGAACTCACGATGTCGGTTTTGCAGACCAATGCCTTCAACCACTTGGCTACTCAGCCATTTGGGAGTCCCGACGAGATTTGCACTCGCAATCTTCAGTTTGAGATACTGACGGCTTCAACTATTCGCCTACGGGACTTCAACCAGGGTGACGGGACTTGAACCCGCAACATTTCCGCAGACAACGGAACGCTCTAGCCAATTGAGCTACACCCCGATTTTTGGGAATCTGTGCCTAAAATTTTAGGTTTTTAGGCACATATTTTGTTGGTGAACTTGCCCATTTCTTATTCAGTTTTCAAGGTTCAGAAAAATTAGTTTTTTGTGTTACAAACTGTTAGCAAAACAACGGAAACTCTAGGTTATAAACCTGTTGTATATTCCTGATATATTCCGTGGTTTTAATGAGTGCAAAGTTAGAACTTTTTTCGTTTGTTGCCTCTACTTCCGATAGTTTGCAAGTAGCAGCAGCTTTGTTATCTGGAGACTTTGGTTTATTCCAACGCCTGTCCTGGAGTTGTATGTAGAACATGACTTTGACCTTTGCGAAGCTTGTCTTTCGCTTCACTACATTTATACTACATAATACTACAAGAGAGTGTCAAGGGGTTTCAGAAAAATTTTTTGAAATTGCCTATAAGAGCTTCTGTGCTTAGATTTGAACTTAGTAAGGCACTTATTACAAGTCACACTACAAAAGAGAGGAAAGGGAAAAACTTAAAGGGATGAACAGATCGTCTATAAGGAGGGAGATTTTTACCTTTCCCCTTTCTCCTTTGCCCTTTTCCCCTTTCCCCTTTCCCCCTTTTGAGAAATTAACAACTCCATCGGTACGTTTTGCTCGGTATGATATTTAATCTGCAAGCATTTACCCAATAGAAACGAGCTATGACCCAGAACTACCGCATTACCCTACTCCCCGGCGATGGCATTGGCCCTGAAATTATGGCAGTGGCGGTAGATGTGCTGAAAGTTGTAGGGCAGAAATTTGATATTCAGTTTGAATTCCAAGAAGCCCTCATCGGTGGTGCAGCAATTGACGCCACGGGGGAACCTCTGCCTGCTGCGACTTTAGATACTTGCCGTAATAGTGATGCTGTATTACTCGCTGCCATTGGTGGCTACAAGTGGGATTCTCTACCATCGAATTTACGCCCAGAAGCGGGTTTGTTAGGGCTACGTGCAGGTTTGGGATTATTTGCCAATTTACGCCCAGCAAAAATTTTGCCCCAGCTAATTGATGCTTCGACTTTGAAGCGCGAAGTTGTGGAAGGCGTCGATATTATGGTGGTGCGCGAACTCACTGGTGGGATTTATTTCGGTAAGCCTAAGGGAATTTTTGCTACGGAAACTGGTGAAAAACGCGGTGTAAATACGATGGTTTACACTGAATCAGAAATCGATCGCATTGGACGAGTCGCGTTTGAAGCAGCCCGCAAACGCAGCGGCAAACTTTGTTCGGTGGATAAAGCTAATGTATTAGAAGTATCTCAGTTGTGGCGCGATCGCATTACCCAACTTTCTCAAGAATATCCAGACATCGAACTGTCTCATCTTTATGTAGATAATGCCGCCATGCAGTTGCTACGCGCTCCCAAGCAATTCGATACCATTGTCACTGGCAATTTGTTTGGCGATATTCTCTCTGATGCTGCTGCCATGCTCACAGGTAGTATTGGTATGTTGCCTTCCGCTAGTTTGGGCGCGTCTGGGCCTGGTGTATTTGAACCAGTTCATGGTTCCGCCCCAGATATTGCAGGACAAGATAAGGCAAATCCTTTAGCACAGGTTTTAAGTGTGGCGATGATGTTACGCTACGGTTTGAATCAGCCAGAAGCCGCAGACAGCATAGAAAAAGCCGTACTACAAGTTTTAGAACAAGGCGATCGCACAGGTGATATAATTTCAGCTGGAAAAAATCTCTTAGGTTGCCGTGCTATGGGCAATGCGCTGATTTTAGCTCTGGAAGCTCAATAATTTCATAATTCAACCTGGGCAATTTGGCAACCTTTACCATAAGTTTCGGGTAGACTAGAGAGAAATCTAGCAATCAAATAACAGTCGATAGTGTACGCATTACGACAAGGCCAAACTAATTTTACCGTCCCAAAAAACCAGCCCCCTTTGATTGATACCGCCGTAATCAGAGCCGCTGGGCAGATCTACTACACTCACTGCGAAGTACACCCAGAAATAGCTGGGCAACCTTCCGGTGTAGCAATTAATCGTGTAACTCATCGAGGTAAGGTTATTTTTACTAACCAACCAGTTCTCTTACCTCAAGAGTGTTTTGTGCCCTTGAGCCAAATTGAATCGCATATGTATTAGGCATTGGTCATTGGTCATTGGTCATTGGTCATTGGTCATTGGTCATTAGTCATTGGTCATTGGTCATTGGTCATTAGTCATTAGTCATTAGTCATTGGTCATTAGTCATTAGTTAAAGAAGAAGGACAAATGACATTAGTTGTTAACTCTTGACAAAGGACAAACGACAAAAGACAAATGACAAAGGACAAATGACAAAGGACAAATGACTATATGGACATTTTGTTCGCCGTCGTGGCGAGTGTAATTGTCTTTGCTTTGGGTGCATCTGTTGGCAGTTTTATCAATGTTGTTGTTTATCGGCTACCTGCTGGGTTGTCAATTCTTTGGCCGCCTTCTCGTTGTCCGCATTGCTTAAACCAGCTAAAAGCTTATGACAACGTACCAGTCTTCGGCTGGATCTCCTTAAGAGGGCGGTGTCGATATTGCAAAAGCAAAATTTCTCCCCGTTATCCTGTGGTAGAAGGGCTAACGGGAATAATTTTTTTAATCGTTTTTTTAGTATTTAAAGCTTCGACTTTAACAATAGGCTATTGGGCTTTTTGCAGTTGGTTGTTAGCGCTATCGCTGATTGACTTGGATACAATGACGCTACCCAATGCACTTACTCAGTCAGGTTTAGTGGTGGCTATTTTATTTCAAATGGTAGTTGGTTTTTTACCAGAGGCTAGTTCTGTGGCACTGGTAAATCATTTGATGATGGGGATAGTTGGTGCAGTATTGGGCTTATGGCTATTTGATGCGATCGCCATATTAGGTTCAATTGCCTTCGGTAAAACTGCGATGGGTGCGGGTGACGCCAAGTTAGCAGCAATGATGGGAGCCTGGTTAGGCTGGAAATATTTGCTATTGGCTAGTTTTGTTGCCTGTGCCCTAGGAGCGTTAGTAGGTAGCGGTGTAATAGTGCGATCGCGGCACAAATTCGGACAAAAGATGCCTTTCGGGCCTTTTCTCGCCTTAGGGTCTGTAATTACTGTATTTGTTGGCGAAATTATTTTGTCTAGCTATCTACGATTATTTTTTCCAGCGTCTTGAATTAGAACTGGGGACTGGGGACTGGTGACTGGGGACTGGGGAATAGGAATTAAAAGTTAATATCAAATACCTAGTACCCAATACCGAGTCGCCAGTCCCCAGCCCCTCATAATAATTCGTGACTGTAACTTCGATTACGCCATCTGCCCTTCACATTTTGATAATATTCAGCTCGTGACTGGTATTACCCTCTTTAACGACGATTAACTGTTGGTAAGCACAATTAATAAAAAAGATACTGATTGCTTATGACCCAACACAAACAATAATTAATTTGGGTGGGAGAGGGTAACCATCTTATTTGGAGGTTAGTATTTGCATGGTATCACTACATTCATATAAAAAGTCCTCTAAAAAAAAGAGCAAGAGGCTTGTATTGGCATAAGTATTTTCGTTAAGCTGGCAACCAAAGATGAAAATTAAGGTCTGAATTGCTTAAAAGCTTAATTTGACGATCTAGTCATTACTCATTGGTAAAAACAAGTGGTTAATGGCTAGGGATGACCCGATAGGGCTTCAGATGGTTTCGACCTCATACCCACTTAAAATAAGATAAAAATGGCTAACAACGAAGAATCACGCGGTTTAAAGTCTCTATTTGATTGGTTTGCAAATCGACGTAAATCAGGATCTACCAGTCTCGAACGCCAAGAACGTGAAATTGCTGATGGGCTATGGCATAAATGTTCTAATTGTGGTGTGTTGACATACACAAAAGACTTGAGGTCTAACCAGATGGTTTGTGTGGAATGCGGTCATCACAATCGTGTAGATAGCGATGAGCGTATCCGTCAGCTGATAGATCACAATACCTGGAAACCTTTAGACGAGCATTTGCGTCCAACCGATCCCCTACAATTTCGCGATCGCAAACCCTATAGCGATCGTTTACGGGAAAGCCAGGAAAAACTTGGCTTAATAGACGCAGTTAAAACAGGTTTAGGTCAAATCAACGGTTTGCCTGTTGCCCTTGGGGTTATGGACTTCCGTTTTATGGGCGGTAGTATGGGTTCGGTTGTGGGAGAAAAACTCACCCGCTTGATCGAACAAGCCACTCAACGGCGGTATCCTGTAATTATTGTCTGCACCTCCGGTGGTGCGAGAATGCAAGAAGGAATGCTTTCTCTGATGCAGATGGCGAAAATTTCCGCAGCCCTACAACGCCATCAAGACGCCCGATTGTTGTATATTCCTGTTTTGACAAATCCTACAACAGGCGGCGTTACCGCTAGTTTTGCAATGTTGGGCGATATTATTTTGGCAGAACCCAAGGCAACTATTGGTTTTGCTGGTCGGCGAGTGATTGAGCAAACCATACGAGAAAAGCTGCCTGATGATTTTCAAACCGCTGAAGATTTACTCCAGCACGGCTTTGTCGATGATATTGTACCGCGCACCCAATTAAAGAACACCTTAGCCCAGCTGATTGCTTTACACCAGCCTGTGCTAACACCACCTCATATGGTGTTATGGGAAACAATGTCTTTGACTTCCAGCGCCGCAGAATAGGCATTGGGTATGGGGCAAGCAGGAGGTGTGGGAGGTGTGGGAGGTGTGGGAGGAGAGGGAGGTGTGGGAGGTGTGGGAAGAGAGGGGGGCATAAATTCTCTTTCCCCCCACACTCCCCACACTCCCCACACTTCCCCATCTCCCCATCTTCCCACCTCCCCATCTCCCTATCCCCTTCTCGGTTCTTGGGTAAAAATCAAGGGAATTAGGGCTGTTAGTCGAAATACGGTAGAGAGGGCGAATAGCGCCAATGACCCTCCAGATTGAGTAAATTGTAAGATGAAGCTGCCTATGGTTGTGCCTAAAGCACCACTCGCTCCAGCAACGGCAGCGGCGATCGCAAAATAGATAGACTGATTTTTAATCGGTGCAATCCCTAATTGAATGTTGTTATTACATAACTCCATCGCCGCGCCTGTTCCGCCAGTCAAGATGTGTAACAGCGGCAACCACAGCCAGATATCAAGTTGATTAACACCAATCCCCAGCCACAGTAATGGTGTGGTTGCAACCAGAATTCCACCAAACAGCAGGATCGGACGATTGCCGATTTTGTCTGCTAATTTTCCCCACACAATCAACATCAGCAAATTTGCCCCCGCCTGAAGGCTGGTGTAGATAGTCACGTAGCTAACATTGAGATCCAAGGTGTCCAGCATGTAGAGGTTAAAAAAAGGAGCGCTGAGGTTAAATGCCAGCGTCCATAAGCCGAAATACAACAGAAATCTCAAAAAATTAGAGTTTTTCCAAATACTGATAGTTGCCTGTTGTGGTGGTGTATGAATTAATTGATTTCCTTGGGAAGATTCCTTGAAAGCGGCGGGAAACTCCATCTCCTTGCGAGCAGTCGAGGTTGCTCCTGCTGTTGGTTGGGGCATGGGGTATAGTGGCGGTACATCTTCCCCATGCCCAAAAACTCCATTCCCTTGTGGGTGAAGTTTTTCATTTTTTGTAGCGTCTAATTGAATTTCACTTGTTTGAGGTGACTTGCCAACATAAGTGTTTTGCGATCGGGGATTCATATCTATTTGGAAATACTGACACCCTAGTCCTATAATTCCAAAAATCATACTCAAAAACAGAATCACCCCATAGCCTTGTACAACTCCCCCATACCAATGGGATACAGCAAAACCGGCTATTGGTACGCAAATTAAATTGGTGAGACTAGCAGCACTATTACGTATTCCAAAATACCTGCCCCGTAATTGCCGGGGAATTATCATTGCCATCCAACTTAGCCACGATGGGATTCCTAATCCTGCTAAAAGATTGCTCAATAGAAGAATTAAGAGTGTTATTGTTACCAACTGGCTATTATTCAGCATTCCCCAGCTTGCAGATGCGATCGCAATTACTAAAATCATCCACAATAGGCGAGCAATTCCGTGTGTCCGCAGTGCATACTGAAAGCGGCTGGTGCTACGTTCAGACATGTAAGCACCCAACGGCTGAATCAGATTCACCAACATGGGGATAGAGGACAACATCCCAAATATCACTGGACTAGCATCTAATTCCACCAATAAATTGGCAAGCAAAATCCCGCTAGTACCGATAGCATAAACCGTTGCTAAGACAGAATCTACTGTAGAGGCTCTTAAACTTCTGCGAATGGCATCCTTGGGAATGCGAGAAGTTGAAGAAAGTGTTGTTTGTGGTGTAGTAACCTGGGCAATTTCCAGATTTACAGGAGTAGATATTTCAACTGGAACAAAATCCATAATTCTGATGTTTATGGATGAAGCTTTTTGGCATCAATCCATTTTTCGAGTAATTTAGCCTGCTTTCATCAATTTGGTTAATAATTCTTCGTTATTTTAACTTGCATATTTCAATAAAAATTCAAAAAATAAAAATATCAGTCTTTAGCTACAAATGAGATAAGTAAAGAGAGGGAGTTTGAGATCGAATTAGTAATTCTTAAGAAATAGGGCTAATAGACAGTAGAAGAAGAGATGGGCAAATAACAAATAAGTGTGAGAATGACAAATATCTCTGTATATAATCTCCACTACCCAGTCGCCAATCTCGCTTTTCTATCAATGATTAAAAGCAAGTTATTAACTTTTTGCGGAGTGGCGATCGCCATTAGTCGTAGGTGTTGATTATGCTACACCGTGGCAGGTATATAAATATCCGGGGGGAATTGTCAATAGTTTTGAGAATCAGTTTGTCAGTGCGTTGTTAGGACAACAATCATTAAAACAGGCAATGGTGCGGGTAAAAAAAGGGGGGTAAAATTTCTCAAAGTCTCCCTTTTTAAGGGGGATTTAGGGGGATCTACAAGTCTCGAATACAATATGAAAAAGTTTTCAAACATCCTCTTAATAAACTTATGAAAAACCTAATTAAATTTACCTTTTATCAATTTCCATGAACTTCTGAATTGCTTGTAAATACGAGTTGCTCCCAGGCTGATAAATTCGGAAATGTTCTGCTTCTGGAATTAATAAAATTTGTTTAGGTTCAGGAGCATTATCGTATAGCTATTGACTCATGTAGGATGGCACAACGCTATCAGCAGTTCCATGAATGAACAAGACAGGAAGACGTAAAAAACGAACTTTAAAAATAGAATCAAACTTTTGTGTTACTAGCAAATCCACAGGAAACATCCATAACCAATTTTTATGTTTAATTTCCTCTGCCATTGATGTAAATGAACTTTGCACAATTAATCCCCTGGCTTCTGGATGTTTTACTGCCAAATCTATCGCAACTGCTCCTCCAAGTGACTCTCCATAAATAACAATTTGCTTAGGAGGAATTTGTCGTGTTTTTACTAAATAATCCCAGGCGATTTGGCTATCTTGATAAATCTGAGACTCGCTGGGAAAACTCCCCTTACTACTACCAAAACCTCGATAGTCGATCGCTAACACAGAAAATCCCAACTGTCGCATTGCTTGAAGTCTGGCTACATGATTGTAATAACCTTTGTTACCAGCAGCACCGCAAAAGTATAAAAAGACTTTAGGTGATTTGAGAATTCTGACAGGTTCATCTGGAATTACAGTTAGTTTCTCTTTCGGTGATGGTGCTGGAATCCACCATGCATGTATGTATTCACTAGAGTTAGTAATAGTTAAACGCACATCTTCGTAGCGAAGAAGAAAGTCCGGCGAACTAGGTAGCGTTAAAATTTGTGTAGTGGGGCGAAAGATGAAATGGCGCTGGCGAAAAAACAAAAATAGACAAATTAAAATGTAGGCGATCGCCATTAATCCTATACTTCTTATTAGCAGTTTGCGAAAATTAAAATTTAGCATGTTTTTTTAGTTGTTTTCTAACACTGCTAAAGGAGCGACCGCCGTTTTAATTAGCCTACTATTAATACAATCCCCATTCTAATTTTAAAGTTTCCAACTTAGGATTCTTCACACTCATTCTTTTACATTCTTCCAAAAATTCCTTCACTTGTTCTTCATTGAGACTTAACCCGCCATCTTGCAGATTATTGATATAAGTAATCACGTCTGAAGTTGTCAAAGCTGAACTTATTTCTTCCAAAAGAATAGCATTTTTCACTTCCCGACAAACTAATTGAATATCAGATGAAGTAAATCTCAGACTTTTCTCAGCCAGAATTTCAAAATTAACTAGCTGATTTATATCGATTTGTGACAAGTAGTGTTTAAACAAATCTATTCTTTCTACTCGATCCGGTGGAAAAATAGGAATTTTCCAATCCAAACGCCCAGAACGTTTCAAAGCACTATCAATACCGCTTAAATAATTAGTTGCAGCAATGACAATTACATCGCTATTTTGCAGGTTATTTAGTTCTATTAGTAGTTGATTGATAGTTGCCTTTTGGTCTGTGTGTGCGTTATCTTCGTTACGGTTAAAACCAATACTGTCTAACTCATCAATAAATAAAAGTGAAGGAGATTTTTTCTTAGCTTGAGTAAAGATGTCGCGAATATTTTTTTGACTTTGGCCAATCCAAACACTGACAATATCAGCAGGAGAAAACTTAAAGAAATATCTACCAGATTCATTAGCAAAGGCGTTTGCTAGTAGAGTTTTACCGCATCCTGGTAACCCATAAAAAAGAATTCCACCAATTGAACCTTTGTATCCTTTAGATTGCAGCTTTAGGAGTTTAGTTAATTTTTCTTTTTCTTCATTGAGTCCTTTGACTTGACTAAAATCAAGCTTAAATTCTTTGATGCGATTTGTCATTGGATATGCTGGTACTAAGCTAAGTTTTTTAGCTGCATATTCAAAAGACGGATACTCGATAGAGTCAAATGAAACTGGCACTAATTGGTGATTTTCATAATCAGGAGCCATGATTATAACCTGGAAGCGATCGCCATAATATCCTGAAAATTTATACTCTAATATTTCCTTAGCTTTTTTCAACTGGTAATAGTTGCGTGAGATTTCAAAACCTGGAATTACCAACCAAACACTTTCCAGTTGATTCGGCCAAACTTTTGATTTTCTCAAAACTCTTTTAATTGTATCTAAGAAAAGATTATTATCCTGAAATTCATGGTATTTGAGAGTTTCTATTTCAATCACTACCTGATTTTTGACATATACTTCTATGATTTCACTTTGGTATTCTTCCTCATCATCTGATGTATCTTCATCGCTAGTTTCTTCATCCCTAGAAGTCAACTCTACTTCACAGCCAATATGAGATAATTCATATCCTAGATTTTCCAAGGTTTTAATAGCAAAGTACTTTAGATCGATATATTCTTTACTTTCCTGTTGCCACTTCAAATTATAAAAATGTTCGGTTTTCATCTTCAGCAATAACTGTGATTCAGCTTGGATTTGAGCTTTTTGTAATTCTAGAAAGTAATCTCCTAAAGAAACATCATCTTCCTCTATTTGATAATATGGGAGTTCCATGAGTAGACGGAAATGGGCATATACTTCTTCTTTATATTCAATCGATGCTTCATTTGGGTATTTACACCTGAGAGTAAAAGTAAAAGGAATTTTCCGGGCAACTCTATCTACCAAATATCCCAAAGCGTCTTCTTGCTGATGAGCTTGAATTTCTAAAAGTGACGGACAATGAAATACAATAAAAAATTGTTCGGAATTATATTTATTTGCATAGAGCGATATCTGTTCAAACTGCTGGTCAAATTTTTCCGAATCAAGTAATTCTAACCCAGTGTTACCCAAGATGATGCTAGTCATGGTGGAGCGATAAAACTGAAAAATATTAGCATCAGCGATAGAGCTTTCTTGTTCGTTTTCACACTCATCATCTGAGGCGAGACCGATAGGAATTTTCCTATTAGCAGCTTTTGGGATACTATTAGACCCTCCATATTGATACTTTCTAATCAGTTCGTAATTAAAGATTTTGACAACAATATCGCAGAAAAAATCTTCTATTTGTGGAATCAAAAAAATCCCCACAGGTTGGTGAGAATCTAAACATGCTTGAAATCGTTCGTATTCTTGTTCAGAACCAAAATCAAATAAATAGTAGAAAAAATCATGCCTGACTGAAATATTCTTTCTGAGTTTCGCTGAAATTGCTTGAGAATTATTTACTTGATTAATCGGTTCTATACCTTTAATAGAAATAGCTATCTTTGTATCTAACGGAATGTGCAAATCTAATATAGGATCTGCACAAAGCCCCAGTTCATCAAGAGTAGTATTAAAATCATTTACGAATGATTGGCTTCTACGCTGGTAGCCAAACTGTTCTATGATAGTTTTAACTCGTAGGTTTTTTTTGGTTTTACCAGTTCTTTGAAGTTCGTTTTTAATTGAACGTAAGTAGGCTGTATAGGTCATTTTGTATCCGATTGCTTAAGTAGGTTTAATTAGCATCCACAAGGAAACTAAATATATAGTTCCCTAAGTCACATATGGAGCTAACTCCTGCAAGGGATGTCTGCCGACAAGCCTACGTTTAGGCTTTCCAAAGATCGAGACTCATTCAATCAGGCTGAATATTTTATATATCTGGCTGATACTTTATGCCTTAATTACCCTTATTCCCTTTCTCTGGGCACTTTCAGCATCATTTAAGCTGCTAACAGAAATTATCGGTGGCGAACCCAACTTTTTCCCCAAACATTTTACCCTCGACAACTACAGACAAATCTTTTTGCAAGAACCGCTATTTTTGCGCTGGCTGTTTAACAGTGTGGTAATTGCCATTAGCGTCACCGTTTTAAACTTGTTGTTAAATTCAATGGCGGGTTATACCCTAGCCAGACTGCGCTTTGTAGCAAGCGTTTTTGATTCTTCTTAATCTTGAGAGTGCTAGCAGTACCAGCGCAAATTACCTTAATTCCTACCTTTTTGATTTTAAAAGCGATCGCCTGGTTGAATTCTTATACCATTTCACTAAATAAATGATACAAATAATTTCTCCTCTGCTCCCCTGCCCCCCTGCCCCTCTGCCTCCCCTGCCCCCTCTGCCTCCCCTACCCTATCCCCACGCCCCATTCCCCAAACCGTATTTTCGGCAACAAATTGCACTCCTAACGTGATATTGGTATTACAGCGACTCAATCTCTATCATCAGTTAACAAGCATTATGGGTTTTGCAAACCTATCGATCGCAGAGATAGCAGCCGACTACAGCATGACTGTAGAAAAATTGTTTTCTCTCGACAACCAACTCTTAATTGCCGACAAACATCAAAAGAGCCGTTTGGCGTTAGAGGATGCAAAGGCAATTATTTTCCGAATATCATCTGATACGCGCCCGCAGGGTTGCCGACTCGGTGGGCGATACCAAAGTCATCCCAAGGGCTATCTCAGGCTTTGGATATGGAGATTGAGCATCGTTTTATTAGCTGTGTTGAGCGTCAAAATCTTTAAGGGGAAACATGTTTAGAAGACTAATTGGCGTTGTTGTGGCTACTTTTTTACTCGCGTTTGGGTTGACTGTCGGTAGCGCGACAGCAGTGGAACTGGACAAAGCTACCCGGACAGTGGCATTAAACGAGCAAGGTGACACCATTGTACTTAGCCTCAAACAAGTCAAAGAAGGCAAAGCCTTATTTGCTTACGCTTGCGCCCAATGTCATGTTGGCGGCGTTACCAAGACTAACCAAAACGTGGGACTAGAACCAGAAGCTCTAGCATTGGCAACACCAAACCGTAATAATATTGAAGGCTTGGTGGATTACATGAAAAATCCCACTACTTACGACGGGGAAGAGGAAATTTCCGAATTACATCCCAGCACTAAGAGCGCAGATATTTTCACAGAAATGCGAAATCTGACGGATGATGATTTAGTAGCGATCGCTGGTCATATTCTCCTGCAACCCAAAGTTGTTGGCACTAAGTGGGGCGGCGGAAAAATCTATTACTAAATCCCTGAATTAGTCCATTAGTACTGAGCTTTCGGGATTGGGTATTGAGTATCGGCAACAGGCTCCAAGGGCACAGGGGCACAGGGGAAAGGCTTGCAACAACTTCTCTTCTGCTTCCCTGCCCCCTAGCCCCCAATTCTCAATCCCCAATCCCCTGCTTTCATACAGAGACTTTTTAGGGTGTGACAGTCTAGATCTATTACTGATTGCACAGCTTTTCGTTATAGTTTTCTGCCCATTCTTAAAAAAAAATTGTATCTACGACATATTGTCATATTTGGGGTTGATTTTTATTTAAAATGAGAAAGGAAAAGAAATGTTTGTTTAGGAGAGAGTCATGAAATTTATTTCGGCAAGCTGGCGACGCCTGAGCCTGACTGTGTTAACAATCCTTTTAGTTGTTAGCAGCTTCGCTGTTTTTACCCCCAGTGCTGCGGCTGAAACATACAAGGTGAAACTTGGTACCGATAAAGGAGCGCTGGCATTTGAACCGAAAAAGTTGACAATTAAACCAGGTGACACAATTGAATGGGTGAACAACAAAGTTCCTCCCCATAATGTTGTGTTCGATGCTGCAAAAAACCCAGCTAAGAGCGCCGATTTAGCAAAATCTCTGTCTCATAAGCAACAGTTGATGAATCCTGGTAAAGTAGTAACAACCACCTTCCCCGCAGACGCACCCGCTGGTGACTACACCTTCTACTGCGAACCTCACCGTGGTGCTGGCATGATTGGTACAATCACTGTCGAAGGCTAGAAATTTTGTCGTTGAAACTAGATGATTTTTTCAGCTTCTTTCAGTGAAATCAACTTATAATCAACACGCCACACTCCCAGAGTGACCCACAGAATGGATAATGGCGGTAACGAGTCATTTCCCCACCGAAGACGCTAAGCACCGCGTGGCGACGGAGGGGTGGACTCATTACCGCCAATTTCGATCGAATTGGACTTAATCTAGGGATCGATCGCGTTTATACTCTTCGTGGAGGCTTGTTGCGAGGAAATTCTCTTGAGAATATTTTTCTTAATTTTGCTGTTAGCGATCGCCTTATTCAACCTAACATTCATCAATCCTGCACTAGCAGCCGAAACATCCGACGGTGCTAAAATTTTCGAGGCTAACTGCGCTTCTTGCCATATCGGTGGCGGTAACATCCTGATCGCAGAGAAAACCTTGAAAAAGGAAGCATTGTCAAAGTACCTAAAAAATTATGATAACGACTCAATCCAGGCGATTATCCACCAAGTACAGAATGGCAAAAATGCCATGCCTGCCTTTAAAGACAAGTTAACTCCTGAGGAAATTTTACAGGTAGCAGCTTACGTTTTTGAGAATGCACAACAAGGCTGGTAAATATTCCTCTCGTAACAAACAAGTCAAATCTTCGCGGACTCGCTCTAAGCGTACCCCTGGAATAGGAGCAAGCTACGCGTAGCGTCTGGTAGAGAAGCTACGCCGTACCCCTACTCTTAAGCAAGCTACGCGTTAGCGTCTTTGAAGAGAAGGCTTTATCTAGTTTGCATATCTAAATCTAATACAACTTTTGTGGGGTGGCGCGAAAAGCCCGCCCTAATTATGCAAGTTACAGCTATTTTCAAGTAAATAGACCACACGGTAGGGAACATTGCTCATCGGTGTCAACTTAAGCTCAAATTGCCCCACAATCGTTTTACCCCACCCCCAACCCCTCCCCTTGCTAAGGGGAGGGGAGGTTTTGCGCCAGCAAAGCCGGGGTGGGGTAACGCGGATCTTGATGGTAAGTGAGTAGAACTCGCTCATCACGTTTTCACCAGGGTTTCACGTTAAGTTGACACGTATGAGCAATGTTCCCTACGAAAGATGTGGTTCAAATACATGAAAACTGCTGTAAATCTGAACAGCTTATTAGTTTCATAAAAGCGTTTGGGAATTATGTGATTAAGTATATGGTTCTTAATCGCACAAAAAAACTCATGGGCTTTATAGTATCTCTTCTAATTAACCTGATTGCAATTCTCGTTTATCTCAATACAGGTAAAATATCTGGCGAAAAGTCACGTTTAGCAATACGCACAATTACGATATTGATTGGCACTATTGCAGTACTAAATTCTATTTCTAGGTTTTTGGTAATTGTTCCACCAGGCAATGTTGGTGTCGTCAACTTGTTTGGTGAGGTTTCCGAAACTACTCTTAATCCTGGCGTTCACTTGCTTAACCCCTTTAGCAAAGTGCTGAATTTTTCCACTCGCCTTAAGGATGTAAAGGAAAACGTAGATGCAACATCCCAAGAAGGCTTGAGTCTGAATCTTGATGTCAGCCTTCAATACAAGCTCGATCCTCAAAAGGCAGCTACAGTATATAAAACAATTGGAACTGACGAAAAACAACTGGTGATTTCCAGATTTCGCTCTACCGTCCGCGCCATCACGGCAAACTACCCAGCTAGTGCTATTTACTCTACCAAACGTCAAGAAATCACCCAAAAAATTGACCAACAACTCACCCAGGAGATACCCGCTTTAGGTTTCGTAGTTGAGGAAGCTCTTTTAAGGAACGTCAAAATGCCCGATACTTTACAAGCAGCAATTCAAAACAAACTCAGTGCAGAGCAAGAAAACCAACAGATGAAATTTGTTTTAGAAAAAGAGCGCCAAGAAGCAGAACGGAAGCGTATTGAAGCGCAAGGCATAGCTGATTCCCAAAAAATTATTTCTGGTGGGCTTACCAACCAAGTGCTGCAATTACGAGCGATTGAAGCTACAGAAAAGCTAGCTCAATCTAATAATTCTAAAATTGTAATTATCGGTTCTCAAAAAGGCGGAGCACCGATTCTAATCCAACCAGAAACTGGAACCTCAAACCCGTAGAATTTCTTTTGTATTGAACTGTTATTTTTTTATTTTCACTTAACGTAAACCTTGCTGTTGCAATAATTCATTTGCCCAAACTGCATCAGCTTCTCCAAGGGATGGAATTGGTTCAAGAGTATAGTTTATAGCTAAATCAAATCCAGCGCGTTCGTACACACCATGAATCAATGCTTGTAAATCTACTAATGGTTCTGTATCATCTCGACGTAGAGGTAATAAAAAAGTTGGAATCTGCTCTTGTAGTCCGAAGGGATACAATTCTGCTTTGGGGCGAGATTCGCTACGACTTACCAAAATACGATAATCTGACTGAATTTGGTTGCCCAAAATTAGCATTGGTTCGCCACCACGTAACAAATCTATTTCAATGAGATGAGTTAAGCTACCTAATACTTGCTGGCGCTTGCTTTCGTATGCCTTTCTTCCCTCTCCAGGACGCTTATTTTTTGGAGACAAAACCTCAATTGCAACCACAACTTCCCCTGTTCCAACTTCCCGTACCTCTAGGTATCCTTCTCGCACTTCCTCTGGCATGGGAACGTTAACATTTATTGGTTTTGCAAGTGGTGAAGCTACTGCAATATTATATTTTTCTTTATCTTGGTTTGTTAGAGAACGTCCCACCGTCACATCAGGAATACCAACGAGAATAGAATTTTCATCTATCATTTGATATACTCGTTTTTCGACTGCCACTCGATATTTCGGTCGTAGTTGAGGAACTAATAACTCAGCGATCGCAGTAATTATCCAATGGTGGAATTCAGGCCAGAGTTCTGGATTCTCTAGGTAGGGGTTCATCCCTGGAAACGGTGAAGACATAAGCTTGACAAAACAAGATTCTTAATCTAAATCCTAGCAATCTGCTTTATACAATTCTGACTATAAAAACCAAATTTTCACTTACACTATGGAAAATACACAAGAATGGTATATTGTCAAGCGTTCTGCTGGTAATTGTGAAGTAGTCTCCAACGACCAAATAGAGAAGGACAATCCAGAGATTATAGAACAGTGGGGGCCTTATAGTTCCCAAGAAGAAGCGATCGCCCGCCGTGTCGGACTCATTAGAAGTGGGAAGTGTCAACCAGTTTGATTGGGGCATTGGGCATTGGGCATTGGGCATTGGGCATTGGGTAAGCAGGAGGTGTGGGAGGTGTGGGAGGTGTGGGAGGTGTGGGAGGATGGTCAAAAAATCTTTCCCCCCTCTCTCCCCACACTCCCCACACTTCCTTGTCTCTCCTGCCCCCCTCTCTCCCCACACTCCCCACACTTCCCCATCTCCCCACACTCCCCACACTTCCTTGTCTCCCCTGCCCCTCTGCTCCCTGCTCCCCTGCCCTATGACCCATGCCCCATGCCCCATGCCCCATGCCCCATGCCCAAAGGAGTTATTTTTCCGCTGTCGCTGTGCCTTTAGCAGCAAGTTGTTTACGCATAATTTCCACTGCTTTAGCGAATTGGGGGTCTTTTAGGGTAGCGAGTTTGTCACGTTCGTTGAGCCACAAGTCCTGTCGCTGAGCGTCAGTTAAATCTACCTTCACATCTGGATCGATGCCATGCTTATTAATATCGCGATCGCTCGGTGTGTGGTATTTTGCAATGGTCACCGCCAATCCCGAACCATCTTCTAGGGGACGTACCGATTGTACTAATCCCTTACCAAAGGTTTGAGTACCCACCAAAACTGCACGCTTATTGTCCTGCAAAGCTCCTGAGAGGATTTCACTGGCACTAGCGGAACCTTTATCTACTAATACCACCAAGGGTTTATTTGTCAGCGCCCGTCCGTTTGCCACCTCTCGTTCTCGCTCGCCTCCACGGTCAATGGTGGAAACGATTGTGCCTTTATCTAACCACATCCGGGCAATTTCTATACTAGAGAATAATAAACCGCCTGGATTTCCACGTAAATCGAGGATATATCCAGATACCTTTTTACTTTCTAAATCTCTGATAGCGGCTTGCATTTCTTTACCAGCATTGGCGCTGAATTGGTTCAGACGAATATAGCCAAGGTTACCTGCTGGAGTTTGTTTTTGAGAATATTTAACTGGATGAATTTCGATCCGCGCCCGTTTGATGTTAAATTCCTTTGTCTGACCGTTTCGCTGAATGGTTAGGGTGACTTGGGTTCCTGGCTCACCTCGAATCAAAGATACTGCCTGATTTGTATCCATCCCCTTAGTGCTTTTGTTATCGATTTTGAGGATGAGATCCTTGGCTAGAACGCCAGCTTTAAAGGCAGGGGTATCTTCGATTGGGGCAATCACAACCAGCTGCTTGGTTTTTTCATCTTGACTGATTGTGATACCAATTCCTGTTAACTCTCCAGAGGTATCCACTTGCATATTCTTGAATTCCTCTGGGTCCATAAATCGGGTGTATGGGTCATCTAGCTTCTTGAGCATTTCCCGAATGGACTTATAAGCTTCCTGTTGATTACTGTAGGACTTGTTCTTCACATACTCGTTACGAACAGCCTGCCAATCTACCTGGTTAAAGGTACCGTCTACGTATTGGCGCTGGACAATTTGCCAAACTTCATCTACTAGTTCTTTGGGACTTGCTTTAAATAAAGCCTGACCTCGTGAATGAATGCCAAGGCTAGTAACTGCGATCGTGGAGAGTGTTACTACCGTAGCACCCAAAACAAGCCTATTTTTTGTAATCACCATAATGACAGCTGCGTCAGAGGGAAAATTTATAGTCAGTATGCTCAATCTAACACAGGGTATTAGTGTACAGGTCAAGCATGTATTTCTAATTTCAACAAATTACTTGACAATCAGACGAACTTGGTCGTTATCTATACAAAAGTTTTATAAATTGGGCAAAGGGCAAGGGGCAAAGGGAAAGGGGCAAAGGGCAAGGGGCAAAGGGGAAAAGAAAGATCCCTGCTTTTACCTTTTCCCTTTCCCCTTTCCCCAAGGCGTTGCCACCTCCTACGGTTCTACCCAACGTCCATCTGCCTTAATCAGATTGATTAATTCTTCTACGCCCTTGTCTTCTGGGACTTTTTTAATTTCTTCTCTGCCACGATACAAAGAAATATAACCAGGTGTTTTACCGACATAACCATAGTCGGCATCTGCCATTTCTCCTGGGCCGTTGACAATGCAGCCCATAACTGCCACGTCCAGACCAGTTAAGTGTTTAGTAGCTTCCCGGACTTTGTGTAGCACTTCCTCTAAGTTGAACAAAGTTCGTCCACAAGAAGGACAGGCGACATATTCCACCATTGTTTTCCGCAATCCCAAGGCTTGGAGAATGCTGTAGCAAACGGGAATTTCTTTTTCTGGTGGTTCTGTCAGCGACACGCGAATTGTGTCGCCGATGCCATCAGCAAGTAATGTCGCAATTCCAGCGGTGGATTTGATTCGTCCATATTCGCCATCACCGGCTTCGGTAACACCCAAATGTAACGGATAATCCATACCTAGCTCATCCATGCGCTTGGCTATGAGGCGATAGGCCGCTACCATCACCGGCACTCGTGACGCTTTCATGGAAATTACCAAGTTACGAAAATCTAAAGATTCACAGATGCGAATAAATTCTATGGCTGATTCCACCATTCCTTCGGGTGTGTCGCCGTAGGTAAATAGCATTCTCTCAGCAAGAGAACCGTGATTTACCCCAATTCGCATCGATTTACCTTGATCGCGCAAAGAAACTACCAGAGGTTCTAGAGTTTCGCGGATTTTTTCGCCGATTTCGTCAAATTCAGCTTTAGTATATTCGGTTCTATTAAAGTTTGGCTTTTCAAAGACATACAACCCTGGATTAATCCGCACCTTCTCTATGTGCTTGGAAACTTCCAGAGCGATTTTCATGCCGTTGTGATGGACATCAGCCACAATTGGCACGTCTTGGTAAGTTTTAATTAATTTTTGTTTAATTTCTGCTAAAGCTTTAGCATGAGCCATACTTGGCACTGTGACGCGGACAATTTCGCAGCCAATTTCGTGCAACCGACGGATAGCAGCCACGGAACCATCAATATCAAGTGTGTCTTCGTTAATCATTGACTGCACCACAACGGGGTAGCCACCCCCAATGGTGACATCACCTACCTTTACGGGACGGGTTTGACGCCGCTTGATAGTTGTATCAAAGGTAGGTTGGGTTGATGTAGTCTTTGCAGTATCCTGTGTGGACAGAGTTTGCATAACCTGTAATGGCAAATTTGCTGTAGTTAAAATATCAGATTTGATAAATCTCTGTTTCCCAGATTGCCACAGTAGGGGTATTTTTGGGTAATTAATATAGAAAAAAAGAAAGCAATACAGCCAAAAAAATAAAGCGGTTTTGCTTGTTTGTAAAGATATGTTGCTAAAAATTACTTTAACGTGAGTAGCGATCGCTCTCTTGCTGAGTTATTTATACTACAAGTTTTATAGTAATTTTATGACCCAACCTGCAATTATTTAACTATAAATTGTGATTCTTTATACTACCATCAGGCATAATTGTATTGTAAAAAATAGCACCCTCAAGGTTTGTATCTTCCAAGTCTGCTTGTTCAAGATTGGCGTAACTGAGATTAGCTTGCTGTAAATTAGCGTTTTTTAAATAAGTATTCTTCAAGTTAGCATTGCTTAGATTAGCACCAATTAGATTAGCATTATTAAGATTGCGACCTCTCAAGTTGATACTGCTTAGGTCAAAGTTCTGTAGGTCAAAACCCATTAAACTATATTTATAGTTTGATAAATCGGCACCAGCACCAATGTAGGTTGCGTTAGTTAAATCAATTTCAGGTGGAAAAATTGTCTTTGAACTGTAAAGAGTATTAAACAGACTACTATCTGTAAGTTCAGCCCCATTAAGATTTGCATTAATCAGGTCAGCACAACCTAGATCAGTATTTCTCAGATCGCTACCAATAAGGTTCGCACTCCTGAGTCTGGCACGATACAATCTCGCACTATTCAAGTTAGCACCAGTCAAGTTAGCGCCAATGAGATTGGCATCTTCTAATTTGGCATAACTCAGGTTTGCATGACTCAAATCAGCACCACTCAAGTCTTGGTATTCCAGCCATGCTTTACTTAAGTTTGCACTCCTCAAATTGGCACCAGGAGCAATAAAGTATGCTTGAGAAAGTTGTTCAATATCAGCAGGTAAATCTGGATCTGTATATAGAGCATTTTTTAGGATAGTACCACTAAGATTTGCTCCAACTAAAAGAGTATCAATTAAGTTTGCATAACTTAAGTCAGCATTTGTGAGGTCAACACTACTTAAATCCATACGCCTCAGGTTGGCATACTGTAAATTGGCACTACTCAAAGTGACATTTTTTAATTCAAAATAATAAAAGGGACTGAGGTCAATACGGCTTAAATTAGCTCCACTCAAGTTGGAGTTTATCAGTTCACCATCCGCTAGCCTAGCTTGTCTTAGATCGGCATCACTCAGGTTGACATTGTTCCCACCATTTATCTCTGATGCTCCTTGTAAGTTGGCACGACTTAGATTAGTATTGTTCAGATCGGCACCATCTAATTCAGCACCATACAAATTAGCGTCACTTAGATTAGCATCACTCAGATTGGCATAAATTAGATTGGTATAACTTAGATCGACTTGATGCAAATTAGTGCTTTGAAGGTTAGCATCACTCAGGTTAGCATAACTTATGTTAGCTCTACATAGATTCGCACTGCTCAAGTCAATTCCACACAGATTAGCACGACTAAGGTCAACTTCTGAAAAATCTCTCTCACCTGCGGCATAGCGTCTGAGTAATTCATCTCGATTCATAAGAGCGATAACTTCGTTAAGCTTTGCTAACGCTAAATTTATTCAATAATACAAATATACTATAAAGTCAGGAAGATGAGGAGCGATCGCTCCTATGACTAGCTAAATTAGACTTATCATCAAATTCTTTGACGCCTATGCTAGAAAAAACATCTACATTCCAGAAAGCCATAGAGGCGGTAGAAGCATTAGATCCAGAAGCTCAAGCTATTCTTATGGATATTATCCAAAAGCGCCTCAGACAACAGCAGCGGGATGACTTATTAAAGGCGGTTGCAGAAGCTCGTGAAGCCTATGATAAAGGGGAAGTACGTAGTGGAACTGTTGCCGATTTAATGGCGGAGTTAGATGATTGATGTAACTGCTATGGAGTGCAAGATTTATTCGAGATTTTAAGCGTTTAGCCTGTCGAAATCCAGAATTACGCTCTATAGTTGAGCAAAGATGACAGCAACTTGCTGAAGATCCGTTTTACCCTAGCTTGCATACTCATAAACTTAAAGGGGATTTATTGGGTACATGGGCTTGTTCCATAGACTACAACAATCGGATTTTATTTGAGTTTCTTCCTCATCCCGATTCTGGGGAACTAGTAATTTATTTGTTGACCTTAGGTTCCCATGATGATGTGTACTAAGGTAACAATAGACTTGAGAAAACTTGGGTATTGAAATTATTGATGTTATTACAGAATAAATCAAACTGTAATTATGAATACCCAAACAATAACCGAACTACCAATTCCGCCGCACTTCAACCCCGATAAAGTTGGCGAAGTCTGGCGCGTACCTTACCAAGAGATTGCAGCCGCAGCCGAAACATGGTCAAAACAACACAAAATTCAACCTGCATCTTTAGACAAAACTCGCATTTGCCTACTATTAATTGATGTCCAAAACACCTTTTGTATTCCTGGATTTGAATTATTTGTAGGTGGAAGAAGCGGTACTGCGGCAGTGGATGATAATCGGCGATTGTCTGAATTTATCTATCGCAACTTAGGAATAATTACAAAAATTATCCCCACCTTAGATACTCACACTGCAACCCAAATTTTCCATCCTATCTTTTGGGTGAACCCCGCCGGAGAACATCCCATCCCAGCAGCTACTAGCATCACTCCTAGAGATATCGAACAAGGTATTTGGAAAGTCAACCCAGCAGTTGCTAATAGTGTTACTAATGGCAATTACGAATTATTAGAAAAACATGCTTACCATTACGTTAAGCAGCTCAGTCAAGACGGAAAATATCCTCTTACTGTGTGGCCTTATCATTCAATGTTGGGTGGCATCGGTCATGCTTTAGTTTCATCGGTTGAAGAAGCAATATTTTTTTATGGCATTGCTCGTCAAAATCAAACACAATTTGAAATCAAAGGCGAAAATCCTTTAACAGAAAACTATTCGATTTTACGCCCAGAAGTTTTGGAAGATTTTGAAAAACGTCCACTTGCTCAAAAAAATACGCGGTTAATTAAGCAACTTTTAGAATTTGATGTTGTAATTATTGGTGGTCAAGCTAAAAGCCATTGTGTCGCCTGGACAATTGACGATTTATTAACAGAAATTAAACAGGTAGATGCCACCCTTGCTCAAAAAATCTATTTGCTAGAAGATTGCACTTCTCCTGTGGTTGTTCCTGGTGTTGTGGACTACACAGAACAAGCAGATGCGATATTTACAAGATTTGCAGAAGCAGGAATGCACGTCGTAAAATCTACTGAAATTGGGGACTGGGGTGATGGGGAGGTGGGGTGATGGGGAGACAAGGGGGACAAGGGAGACAAATAAGAATAATTCTTAGCTGCTCACTCCTCACTTCTCACTTCTCACTCCTCACTCCCTCATTTCTTCAAAAAACCCTTGGGATCTTGCGCTACCCAACCCAGAGATGAGCTAGAACGGACTTCAAAATGGAGATGGGGCTGACTGGCGCTTGGCGTTCCACTGGTGCCTACAGTTCCGAGTAAGTCACCTTTGTTGACTTTTTGACCAACGCTGACATTGATACTATCAAGTTGGGCGTAACGGCTTTGGAGTCCGCCGCTGTGGTTAATGATGACCAACTTGCCATAAGTACCTTGGTCGTCGGCAAAGGCTACGGTTCCAGGTGCGATCGCTAGCACATCTGTACCAACTGGTGCTAACAAATCAACGCCGCTATGGAAGAAAACTTGACCTGTACCAGGATTAATTTGCCAGCCGTAAGCTAATGCTACATTTGCCACTTCTGCCAAGGGATATCCAGACAGAGATACGCGGTTTTGCGTACCTGTATCAGTAGGTATAGGGGACTTAGTAACAACCCCATCAGGCGACCAATTTACCCCCGGAACAAAGACGATTCTGGGGTCTTGTTGGCAACCATTCACCTCAAAAAGGCTATCAGCGCGAACCTTGTATTTTGCTGCCACTTGCCGCCAAGTTTGACCGCGGGGCACTTCGACTACAATCCCATTGTACGGAGGAATTTGCAGTACAGTACCAACACTAGCGGCCCCGTTATTTTGCAAAGCTGGATTCATTCCGATAATAGTTGTGGGAATGAGATTGTATCGCTGCGCTATACTCTCCAAAGTTTCGCCACGAACTACTTTATGGCGTTGGAAGCGAGATAAGGCTGGAGTTGGGCAACCACCTACAGCAGCATTGACGCTGTTCGAGTTTGGCAGTATGGATACTAGACCCAAGGCGCTAACTAAGCTACAAAGAAATAGTTGACGAAAAGGTAAAGTCATGTATACAAGTCATAAGCGCATTAACTTTAGATCTTAAATGGAGATTTTAGGGATTGGGGCATTGAGAGTGTGAGATGCTGCGGTGGTGGGGTGATAGGGTGAAATTCTCTCCCAATCTCCCCATCTCCCTATCTCCCCAGTCCCCAATCCCTAATTCCTTCTAAATAGATCTGTCCACTTGCCATTGGCTTGACTACACTTAGAAATTAGCAACTGCATTGCTGTCCTTAAGCAGAATGATTATGAAGTTATCCTTAAAGCAACTGGCCGTTTATCTGTTTTTACTCGCGATCGGCGGTGGTGCAGGTTTGTTTGGCAGTCATTATCTACTGCCCCAAAATTCCTCGTTCCAACAGTTAAAAAATGTAACAATAGCTTTGCCTCCAGAATCGGTAGTTCCTAATTCTCCGAACGGAGCGATCGTGGGTAATGGAGGCGATAATGTAAATTTTATTGCAACGGCAGTGCAAAAAGTTGGCCCGGCTGTGGTACGAATTAATGCCACCCGTAGAGTAGCCAATCCCATTTCTGATGCTTTGAAAAATCCCCTCTTGCGGCGATTCTTTGGAGAGGATGAGCAACCAATTCCCCAAGAACGCATTGAACGCGGTACGGGTTCGGGATTTATTTTGAGCGAAGATGGACAATTACTCACCAACGCTCATGTTGTAGCCGATACAGATACAGTACTAGTTACTCTCAAGGATGGTCGGACTTTAGAGGGTAAGGTAGTAGGCGTTGATTCGATGACTGATGTGGCGGTAGTGAAAATCAAAGCAAATCATCTACCGACGGTGAAGTTGGGAAATTCCAAAAATTTGATACCAGGACAGTGGGCGATCGCTATTGGCAACCCTCTGGGTTTAGATAACACTGTCACCATTGGCATCATCAGTGCTACAGACCGCACCAGCACTCAAGTTGGTGTCCCAGATAAGCGCGTTAGCTTTATTCAAACTGATGCAGCAATTAATCCTGGTAATTCTGGCGGCCCTTTGTTAAACGCCCAAGGCGAAGTGATTGGTGTTAACACTGCCATCCGTGCTGATGCCCAAGGACTCGGCTTTGCCATCCCGATTGAAACCGCCGCCCGCATTGCGAATGAGCTTTTTACCAAAGGGCGTGTAGAACATCCTTTCTTGGGTATTGAAATGGCAGACCTTTCTCCAACCAGAAAACAGCAGATTAATCAAGAAAATCAGCTGAATATTCAGCAGGATGTAGGGGTTGTCATTAAAGGAGTAACAGATGACTCTCCAGCCAAGCAGGGAGGACTTGTTGCCGGAGACGTGATTCAAAAAGTCAACGGTCAGCCAGTCAAAACCTCAGCGCAGGTACAGAAGCTGGTAGAGTCCAGTAAAGTTGGGGATATTTTAGCGATCGAAGTCAACCGTAGCGGTAAAATTCAAACCTTCAAAGTGCAATCGGGAACTTACCCCAAAAAATAGTTAGGAGTTAGAAGTTATGAGTGAGGAGTGAGAAGTTAGGAGTTAAAAATTTTCCAAAACTCCTAACTCATAATTCTCAACTCTCTACTCATTACTCATAACTTTTGTTCTAAATGCATCCTTTGTTCCATCTGACGCAGAAAATAACCCGTCATCATAGCAGATGCTAGAAGCCCAGCTAAGTTTTCCCGGTCTGTTGTAATTTGTACGTTGAAATTTTCTGCCGGGAGCATTCCCACTAGCCCTTGGACATTTTGCGAGATGATTTGTTTAATTTCAGGGCTGACAGACTGGGCGACCCTGGCTAAAACATCAGGAGACTGATGTTGTAAGTATTTGAGTAATTGATTGGGGTATTCTTCAGAACTATCTGAAAGAAGTTGATTAGGGTGTTCCTCAGAGTTGTCATTCAAAAAGTCAGGATTAAACACCATTGGCAGTTTTATTTAGCTTAATTGCTAACTCTACTCTAAACCATAGAACAAGGGTAGCGCATTCACCACGGGTATAAGTCATTAAGAGGAGGGGGTATTGGGCATTGGGCGTTGGGCATTGGAAGAGGCAGGAGGTGTGGGAGGTGTGGGAGGTGTGGGAGGTGTGGGAGGATGGTGAAGAAATCTTTCCCCCCTCTCTCCCCACACTCCCCACACTCCCCACACTCCCCCATCCCCCTCTCTCCCCACACTTCCTTGTCTCCCCTGCCCCATGCCCCATGCCCCATGCCCCATTCCCTATTCCCCACTTCCCACTCCGTTGAGTTCTAGTTCTAGTTGTTCTTCCTTTTGGCTGGTAGAAAGTATTTGCGGAAGTTCTTCGATTTGGAAATATTGATGAAATTTGGGGGTTACTTGCAGCGAGTAGGAGCGGGAATCGCTGTCTCGCCGCTTGCGGACGAAACCAAGTTCTACTAGTTCTGGAACGTGTTGATATACGCCTGAACCTCGTAAATTAATTAAGTCGCTCTGGAGTATGGGATTATTAAGAGCGATCGCCGCCAAAGTTCGCAATGCACCTACACCCAATTCTACTGGTATCATCGTTTGCACTAAATCGTGAAAATCAGACCTGAGTTGCAAACTGTATCCATCTGGGGTTTCTACTACCTCTAGGGCACTATCTCGGTGGGCATAATTGTCCATCAGTTCAATGATGCCTTCCTTAACAGTGGCGCGATCGCAAGCGGCATACTCGGCGATTTCGCCGAGCGACAAGGGTTTACCCTTTAAATAGAGAATCGCTTCTATCTTAGTCGCTGTGGCTGTAATCATTTAGTCAATAGTCATTAGTCATTGGTCATTAGTTATCGGTCATTGGCCATTAGTTGTTCGCAAAGGACGAATGACAAATCACAACTAACAATCAACAAGTCTCTGGGATCATATCCTAAAATGTCAAAAATATTTTGGCAATCTCAAAATTAGGGAGCAGGGGAGCAGGGGAGATGGGGAGATGGGGAGCAGGGGAGAGTTGTTGTACAAGTTCTTTCTCCTCTGCCCCTCTGCCCCTCTGCCCCCTACCTCTGCCAATGCCCAGTCCTTTAAAAACCCCTGCTTGTGAGGATAAATTCTGCGATCGCTAAATCTTGGGGGGTGGTAACTTTTAAATTTGTCTCTTCGCCTTCGACAATTCTGACTTGAATGCCACATTTTTCAAACAAAGCGGCATCGTCTGTTACTTCCCAACCTTGGCGCACGCCTTCGGCATGACACTGTTTCAACAATTTGACATCAAATCCTTGGGGAGTTTGTGCTGCCCACAGCTTTTGTCTGTCGGGGGTACTTTGAATTATCCCTTGTCCATCGACAACTTTGATGGTGTCTTTGACGGGCACCGCAGCAATTAAACCGCGACATTCGCCAATGGCTTGGGCACAAGAATTAAATAAATCTGGTGTAATCAGACATCTGGCTCCGTCGTGAATCAAAACTTGTTCTGCATCCGCTGGGAGCGCCTGTAAGCCGTTGTAAACGGACTCTTGGCGGGTGGAGCCACCGAGAATAAATTCCACTGGTTTGGTGAGCTTGAGATCCGCGAGAATTGCTTTCAAATCAGGCCAGTCAGTCGGTTGGGAAATAATTCCAATCCAAGTTATTTTACTGGCGGCTTGGGCGGCTAACAAAGTCCAAGCAATAATTGGTTGCGATCGCACGAGGAGTAGGAGTTTATTGCGGTTACTCCCCATTCTTTTTCCGATTCCGGCAGCGGGAATTAGTAAATACACAGAATTCCTCAATCTTTAAGCTATATATTTTCCCCTAAAATAAGGAGCGAGTAAGCGTCAATAAATATTATGCGAGTAGTAGCCCTTGTACCTGGCGGGATTGGCGACCAAATTCTCTTCTTTCCGACTCTAGATGACCTGAAGCGCTATTACCCAAACGCTCAGATAGATGTCGTTGTTGAACCCCAAGCAAAGGCCGCCTACCAGGTCAGCAAGTCAGTTCATGAGGTACTGGCTTTTGATTTCAAAGACCGTAATAGTTTGGCAGATTGGGGCAACCTGGTAGGCTCAATTCGCGATCGCGAGTACGATGTTGCCATTGCTGTTGGGCAAAGTTGGTCGATTGGTCTTTTACTTTGGTTGACGGGAATTCCCATACGCATTGGCTACAAAGGCAAGGGTTCGATTTTTCTAACCCAGGCTGTGCCGCTCAAACCATCCCAATATGGTGCTGCGGCATATCACGAGCTGCTGCAACCTTTGGGTATCAATACTCCTGTACCAGAGTTAGCAGTAAATGTGCCAAAACCAGATATTGAGTGGGCACAAAAAGAACAAAAACGCTTAGGGGTACATGAAACAGGTTATGTGTTGATTCATGGCAGTTCTGAGCAATTATCTCAAGCTAAAGAACAGGATAAAATCTATCCTGTGGAGAACTGGGAGCAAATTATCCAAGATTTTCAACACAAGCAGCCCGATCTGCCTGTGGTGGCGATCAAGGGGGCTGAAGATGACCAGTTTGTGCGATCGCTTCTGCGGTCTTCTCCAGATGTTAAGGTGACTGCCCCAAGCGATATTGGCAAGTTAACTGCCATGATTGCCGGCGCAAATTTGCTCTTGTCTACTGATAGTGCAGCACTACAACTCAGCGTTGCGGTACAAACTTATACCATTGCTCTCTTTGGCCCCACCGATCCAGCTAAGTTATTGCCCAAAAATGATAAATTCCTTGCCATTAAATCCCCAACGGGCAAAACGGCGGATATTTCACCAAAGACTGTTTTAGAGAAAGTTTGGGGTGGTTGAAGAAGAATACAGAATGGGCTACGCCCCGCTGCGCTAACAGAACTCAGAATTCAGAATGGATTGAGTCGAGAATTATAACTCATTAATTACGTATAAACACATAAGTTGTTTCTGTGTTAACTTCAGGTGCAGCCTTAAGAGATTACATATTTCTAGCGATCGCTAGGAATATGTAATCTTAGTAGGGTAAAACTTTTTGCCTAATCCCCTACTTCAAGCAGTCCTGAATTCATAATTCTGACTCCTGAATTCTGAATTCTTCAAAATATCTCAAAAAAACCATCATCTAATTCATAGCCAAGCATTTGTGCCATAGATTTCAGCCGGGATAAGCTGGGAATGCCTTGCTGTTTGAGCCAATCATCTAAGATAAAGATTTTGTGCATCAAAAATATCTCTAAGGCTTCGGGATTGTACTGTATGCCTTCTTGCGAACTGAACTGATGTGGTACTAGCATGGCGGCATAACGAGCAAATTCTCCAGATTTCCAATCTAGTAAAAATGGTAACCACGGGTATTTGGCATCTAGACGCACAAACCACAGCCGGATTTCTGGAATTTCTGAGAGTTCCCGCGGATCGCCAGGTTCGAGGTCGTAATTGATATCAAATCGTAGCTGCTGTTCGTGGGACGCAATCCCATCTTGCAGCAGTTGTTTGATCGCCACTGATGCAGGCGACAGATCTAAATTGTTAATCAATTCATTATTGAGTGCGATCGCAATTGGTTTTGACTCAGCAGCCACTTTTTTTATGCTCAACTCTAGGATCGAGAATACACAGTAGCAGTTTTGAGCCATTGATGCTACATTCCGCAAAAAAGTCCTCAGTCATAAAACTTGTAATGTCTAGCGATCGCCACTCACTCCATAATGTTGCTCAATTGAAATATTACTTTCACACCTGCTATAATTACACACCTTTAACTCAAAAATTATTACATCATTAATATGGCATCCCACCAGAATAAGTGTATTTTGTCAAGGCAATGCCTATTCTCAGGTGGACATCGATCGCATTTTTAAGCTAAAGTTGTAATGAGTTTGTTTTAGATTAAGGTCTGGCAAAGTAGGCATCAAAAGCAAAAAAATCATTATTGCAACCTGTAACTTCCGCAGCATCAAAAGCCAAAACACAAGTACAGGTATAAAAATTGTGTGCAATAACCTTGCATATATTGAATAACCATAAACATTGAGATGGGAAAACTCCCTAACAGTTAATAAGCTGTATGCAAAAACAAACAATTTCCACAAGACCAATTCGTTCCCTAGAAGATGCGCTAGAGCGTTGTCAAATACTGGGTATGCGTGTCAGTCGCCAGCGTCGCTTTATTCTGGAACTACTTTGGCAAGCAAACGAACATCTTTCTGCTAGAGAGATTTACGATCGCTTAAACCAACAAGGCAAAGAAATCGGTCATACTTCGGTGTATCAAAATTTAGAAGCATTATCAAGTCAAGGAATCATCGAGTGTATCGAACGCTGCGACGGGCGTTTGTACGGCAATATTAGTGATTCTCACAGCCATGTCAATTGTATAGATACAAATCAAATTCTCGACGTTCACGTACAACTCCCAGAAGATTTTCTCCGCCAAATCGAAGAACAAACAGGAGTGCGAATTACTGACTATAGTATTAACTTTTATGGTTACCGTAATTCAGAAGAAAGTTAATTTGGGCATGGGGCATGGGGAGGCAGGGAGCAGAGGGGCAGGGAGCAGGGGGCAGGGGAGACAAGGAAGTGTGGGGAGTGTGGGGAGAGAGGGGGGAAAGATTTCTTCCCCATCCTCCCACACCTCCCACACCTCCTGCTTGCCCAATGCCCAATGCCCTATTCGCCAATAGAATTATTACCAAAAACAGTTTCATCAACTGCGTTATCATCATATAAATCTACTGGTACAATTGTGCCTTCGCAGCTTTCAATTAGTCCGATTGTTGCGGGATGGTTCCAATTAACATCTGTGTTGGAGGTAATTTTTTTAGCGTTCGATAAGGGTTGGTGCGATGGGCTACGCCCCGCCGTAGGCGATCGCGATTTTTTTAGTTTTGGAAATGATTCTTTAGCAAACAAAGCACCATTATCGGCGGCTAATTTTTTGTCGCTCTCACTAAGAATAGCGTCAAATAAGCAAGCATTAATGAGATTAGCAAAATTCAGATTTACCCCCATTAAGTTTGCCTGTTGAAGATTTGCACCTGTGAGGTTTGCCTGTTGGAGATTTGCGCCTGCGAGATTCGCCTGTTGAAGATTTGCGCCTGTGAGATTCGCCTGTTGAAAATTTGCGCCTGCGAGATTCGCTCCGATTAATTCCGCATTAGATAAGTTTGTTTGCTCAAGATTTATTTGAGTTAACGTTACTTGCAATAAAGAGGCTTTTGATAGGTTTAGTCCAGCCAAAGACTTAATTCGGCTTGTGAAAGCACTTTTGTGTAAAACAGTTGTCCTAGCAATCAGCAAACTTAACGCCTCTGGATTAAATTCTGTTAAATTTACTGGATTGCCACAAGGCCAAAAAGAAATTTTTGTTTGCTGGTAGCAAGCACAAAGCAATAAAAAAACATTCAATCCTACCGCAGCATTTACCTGTTCGACATTGACAGGGTTTTGTAATGCGTGAAAATTAGTCAAAGCTTTGTGTGCTATTCCCTCATCTAACCAACGTCCTTGACAGTAACCACGCCAGAAAGACAAAAGGCGTTGAAACAAAACTTCAAAAGAAAACCGATCTTTTTGCTCTTTACGTAATCCTTCGATCGCCAGTTCTTCAATTTCCTCATTTAGTATCCCATAACCCAGTAAATTATAAATATGTTGGGCTACGCTACCGGGAGAATCAACCACAAAACTAAGCGTCCCATAATCTCCATCTCGGTACTGAGTCAACAATTTCAACTTACCAGCAACAGCTTCCGCGCAAAGATATTCTCCTAACTTAATATGCGAAAACTCAACTCCTCTCTGCGCCTCTGCGCCTCTGCGTGAGCTTTCCCAATCCCTTATTTCAAAATAAAATCCTGCTAAATCCTTCGATTCCGCATTGATTTGATAACGCTGTGATTGTAAAATCTTCAAAGCGCTCGCTTGCATCTGTTCGAGTAAATCTTCCGCATGGCGATGGCCGAGTAAATTAGCGATCGCTTCTGGAGTCCGGTGAATATGAGCAAATCCCGATCGCAAAAGCATAGTTTTCATCCCACCTGTTAACGGATAACCTAACAACCAGCGACTCAAGCGATAATGAATTTCCCATAATAAAGGAGCCTTGCTAGTTAATTGCAATAACTCATCATCTAGCAGCCCTTCACGGTGCAAAATGCCCAATAAATGCAGCATTAAAGGTTGACGCACAAAAACAGACAATTCTGGAAACTTTGATTTTCCAAACAACCCCGCCTGTTTTAAAAAAGTAAAGAAATTTTGAGCGATCGGCAACGATTGTACTTTTGTCCACTGCTGAAACCATTGTTTGAGTTCTTCCACATCAAACGGCTGGATAGTAATTCGCTTGCATAAAAGCAATACTTCTGGATCGATTTCCTGCAATGCCTTTGACCGACTAGTTAACACAATTTTGTGGCTATGCTGCGACTGAAAATTTAGCAATTGCTGGATAAAAATTGCTTTTGCTCTTATACCTGAAACAGAAGGCGGTAGTTCGTCGAGACCATCTAGCAACAACAAACAGCGAGGATTTTCTTGTTCTAACCAAGTTGAAAGATTAATATTAAAAGTCGAATTGAGAGTTTCAGTAAAAGTTTTGCCGTATTTTATATCTCGCAATCTAATTAGTATCGGCATCCAATCAGGGTAAAGTTTTTCTGCTACTTCTGCCGCCCAAAGTTGGCAAAAACTAGTTTTTCCATAACCCGCTTCTGACTCAATAACAGCGATGGTTTCTAAATCGGTTAGCTGTTGTTGTGCCCATGCTTTCAAATCAACTGGCCCCAGAGTTTTTTTATCCTGTTCGGAAATATTTTCTTCTACTATTAAGCCTTTTTGTGCTGCATAAATATCCTTAAAACCAAAAGATTCTGCTAGCAATGGTACACTCAGATTTTTAATTAAACTTGCTCGGTAACTTTCTCGGTGCAAGTCAATTTTATCGCTTACCGTAGAATTACCTGATGAAATTCCCAGCCGGACAAATTTTTGCAGTTGGGCTAAAGGGGCAGCATTTTCGGTAACTACTACCAACAAATGACCAGGAAGTGAGTTTAGCAAACGCTGTGTTATGAGTTTAGCTTCAGCTTCCTCTGCACCATTGGTAACCAACCAAGCTATAGCAGCATTATTTATTTGTTGTATTAGTAATGAGTCAGCAAGTAAAGACAGTGCTTGTTCGGCTTGAGTATCAGTCAATTTACCAGGACTGAGAGTTTTCAGTAGTCCTTGCAGTTGGGGATCTTGGAGGATGTTTGGTTGAGTAAGTATTCTTCCTCGGTCTAACCAGGGTTTGTGCAAGCTTGATTCCTGCTTTAAAATTGCTTGCAAAGCTTCGAGATAGGCAATTTGAAAGGCTAGCCATGTGCCTTCGTTACGTTTTAAAGGTTTTTTTTGGCTGAGGCTACGCAACAAGCTTGCTGTCAACTCAGAAATAACCCTGATTTCTTGGTAAACAATAGTTAAGGGTAGTTCTAAAATCTCTACCAAAGTACAGATATCAAAAGGTATCAGACTTTTGACTTCCATATCCCCAACAATACGGTAGGCAATACCCGCCAATTGCCCCGCAGAAAATCCGCTGATTCCATCGATTGCGATATTATGTTCTGCCAACCAGTGCCTAATACTCAGGTTCATTTAATTACAAGCTGAAGGCTGCTATGGCAATTATGATCGATTTATTCAGTTTGCGAAAACAAGTCACAATGGGTAAGGCAAAGTTTTGTATCAAAACTGTTTTTTAATTAGTAAAAAACAGTACTTGTATATTTGAGCAGACTATGAGCGATCGCCCTTTAAAGTTACTGCTAATCGACCAAGACCCGATTTTTCGTCTGGGATTACGGGTAGCTCTAGAAGCAATTTCTGACTTGGAAATTACGGCAGTTGTAGAAAGTTATACGGCTGCTTTGCAGATTTTAGTAGAAATTGCCGAACAAGACCCTAACCAAGTGAATTTGGTAGTTTTGGAATTAGGTAATGGCCGTAGCAGCAGTCAGCAGCTAGGATTGCAATTCTGTCGGCAACTGAGAGCCTTGTACCCCAACTTACCAATTTTCCTACTCAGTTCTATTCAAGAACAAGGATTACTATTAGCTGCCAAATCAATTGGTGTAAATGGCTACTCTTCCAAAGGCACGCCTGTTTCTGAGCTAGTCATCGCCATGCAACAAGTTGCAGGCGGTGGTTCTTACTGGTTTGACCAAACCCAGACAACAGACGCGATAAATCGCGTCTCTACGCATTCGCCACTCCCTCTGTTCAAACTGCGAAATAATTTACGTTTGTCAGGAATTGCTTACATTAACGCTACCTTAGCGGCAGTAACAGCACAATTACAAGTACCTGGAATACCAGTATTAGATCGCGCAATTCTGGCTGGACAGCGAAGAGAACTGCTAGCAGCTCGTTGGTTGCTCAGTCAATTGCTGGTTGCGCCACAAGAAAGGCAAGAAGACAATATTTTGGTTGCTGACGAGCCGCCTGTAAGTGCTTCATTGAGTAGTGCTATTCAACAAACTCAAATGCCGCCACCTCTGTTAACCACAGCAGCGTTACAATCTGCTTTGTTTGCATCTTGCGTTACTAAACTTCAATTTTCTTTAGAAAATGTTACAGATATCTCTTTAGAAATTGACATTTTGCGCGAACAAAAAAAGCGAGAATTACTTTATTTGATTTTGCAAAAACTGGCTAAACAATTAGACGAATTGCGGGCTTCTGAAATTGAGATCGGTCAATTATCTGGAGTAAAAAACACCTTAATTACTGATTTATGGCAAGCAGCAGTAACAGATTTTTTCGGTAAATTTTCTTTGATTAAATTAGGTAAACAAAATATAGAAATTGTAAATGTTTTGCTGCAAAATACTCAAATTGTGCAGACAGAAATTCTCAATAAAATTCCTTTAATTTTTGAATTGTATAGTTATCTGCTATTTCAAACAGAAATGTATATTGATAATGCTTCCTATGCAGCGGTCAGCATCGAAGCAAAAAACCAAGCAGCAATGATTTTGGAGAACTTTTTGATTCAGGTAGCAAATGGAGTCGTGCAACCACTACTGAATTCTTTAGCAGATGTAGAAATTATTAAGCAAAATTTTTATAGTACCCGATTGATTTCCACAAGGGAGATTGAAAGATTTAGAAACGAATTGTCATGGAAATATCGTTATAATAATTATATTAATGAAGCTAAAGCAATTTTTGAAAGTCGCTACGAAATCTTTGTAATTGCCCCTCGCGGTATTGCTAAAACTTCAATTTATGCGCCTCGAAATCAGGAATTAGCAAAACTTTCTAATATTCCTTTATTCGTCACACTGATTTTAGAATTTAGTGATGCGATCGCACCCCGTTTAAAATCACTCGTAGCATTTTTAGGTAGCGGTATTGTTTTCATTTTGACCCAAATTATAGGCCGTGGTTTAGGTTTAATCGGACGTGGTATTCTCCAAGGTATTGGTAGCGTTTCGTTAATAGAAAAGAACTTGAAACGAAAATAGCGATCGCTTAAGTAAAAAGTATGACAGTTGACCAATGACCAATGACAAACAACGATATTATCGGGTTAGTAATTTCTTACGCATACGCAACTAGTTTACTCGTTATTGGCGAGGGACTACGTAAGGTGTTTGGCGTCAAACCGGATTTGACTCGCAAAGTAATTCATGTTGGCGCGGGAATGTGGGTTTTCGGCGTATTGCTGCTGTTTAAGCGCTGGGAAATCGGAATCATACCTTTTGCTACGTTTATCGCCCTCAATTACCTGTTTTACCGCTACCGGGTTATTGGCGCAATGGATACCGAAGATAGTTCGCCTGGTACAGTTTATTTCGCTATTTCCGTGACATTACTGTTTGGCTTACTGTGGCGACCAAGTGGTCCTGTAGATAACGTTCCAATTGCTGTAGCTGGTGTCATGGCTATGACTTGGGGTGATGCGCTAGCAGCATTAATTGGTAGGCGCTTCGGGGAGCATAAATATCAAGTAGGTAATTCTGTGCGTTCTTGGGAAGGTTCAGCAGCGATGTTTGTAGCGAGTACAGTAGCGATTTTCTTAGTGCTGTTGCTGCTTCCTGGTTCGTTTCTTAGTCCCCTAGCAATCCCTTTTACTTTAGGATGGGCTTTATTGACAGCGATCGCAACTGCTACTTTTGCGACTTTAGCTGAAGCAGTCTCACCCCACGGCACAGATAACCTCAGCGTACCATTGGTAGCGGCAGCAGTAGTTTGGGTAGTAATGCAAGTTTTAATAATTCGTAATTAATTACAAATTTTGGCTAATCACTAATGACTAATTCACAAATTCCAATTGCGGTGAAAATGAAACAAACCTTCTAGAAATTCTTGCAAAGCAAGATTACTATTTAACTTTTGTTTCCTCCACTCTCTGACAATTTGTTCCACAATCTCTGAGAAACTTAAATAGACCGGAGAGAAATTTACTAAATCTTTGATTTTAATTTTTTCAGACATAGCCAAAGCAATCAAATTAACTAATTCTCCAGCTTCTGCACCTAATATTGAAGCTCCTAAAATTTCGCCATTGCGTAGGACAATTAATTTACACATCCCCGTGGTTTCATCCCGGAGGTGCGCTGCTGTTACTGTTTTAAAATATTGTCGTAAAACTAAAAATTCATCTCTCCGAAATTGGCGTTTTGCCTGTGCCTCAGTCAAACCTACTTGCGCCATCGCCGGCACTGAAAATATTCCCCAAGGAATGCAGCGATAATTTACTTTTAATCTGGGGAAAAATAGTGCATTTTTCAGAGCAATTTTCGCTTCATAATTAGCGATATTTACAAAATCGTAACCACCAATGACATCACCACAAGCGTAGATGCGGTCATTAGTGGTTTGTAGTTTCTCATTCACCACTAAACGACGCCCATACCATTTCACACCTACAGCTGCCAAATTTAGAGATTCAAGATTTGGCTGTTGTCCAGTCGCTACTAAAATTTCATCAGTTTCAATGGCTTTATCTCCTGCTTGAAGCCATTTTTTATCATCAATTCGCCTGACTTGAGTCACTGGTTTTTTCGTGAGGACGCGCACACCTTCAACTTCCAACTGTGCTTGCAGGAGTATAGCTATTTCTGGGTCAATGTGAGGTAAAACGTAGGAATAGTTGACTACCAGCGTCACATTACAACCAAATCGCGCTAAAGTTTGGGCAATTTCAATACTTTGGGGAACCCCGCCAATAATTACCCAATTTTTGGGTAAGGACGCTTTATTTAGACATTGCCAAATGTTAGCTAGCGTAACGTAGCCTGTAGCTTCTAATCCTTCAATTTCAGGAACTTCTGGACGCGAACCACTAGCTAGCAAATAGGTGCGTGCGCGTAATAACCTATTGTTAACAACAAAACCCAGTTGGGCTGAGGATTGAAATTGCCCAGCGCCAACGATGACATCGACTCCCTGCGCCGCGAGAATGGCAGGAGAATATTGGTCTTGGAGATTTGAGGCAACGGCTTGAGCATACAGCATCGCTTCCTGCCATGCCAGAGATATGTGGCACTCTTGTGAGGTATCAGCGTGTTTGGCATGAATACCAAAGCCAGCAGCATTACGCAATTTTTGTGCCAGTTTAGCAATTTCGCTCAAAGCGTAATGATGAATAAACCCATAGTCTACTTTGGGTCGCACCAAGGCAACTGTAGCACGTAGTTGGCTAGCAGCAAGGGCAGCATTGTATCCAGCAAGACTGCCACCAATAATTACGACATCGTAATCAATAGTCATTTGTTATTTGGGCATTGGGCATTGGGTATGGGGCATGGGGCATGGGGAAAGGGAAAGGGGTAAGGGGAAAAGGGGAAAAGGGGAAAGATTAAATTTATTCCTTTTCCCTTTAACCTTTAACCTTTTCCCCTGCCTCCCTAGTCCCCAGTCCCTACTCCCCATTCATTGAGCGCTGTGAGTAGGCGTTGATTATCAGACTCTTCACGTACAGCAACCCGGAAAAAGCGATCGCCTAGTTCTTTAAAGCTAAGGCAATCGCGGATTAAAATGTGATGGTGTTTGAGTAATTCTTGCTGTAACTGCGAAGTAGATTTTTGAGACTCAACCAGTAAAAAGTTAACAGCACTTGCTTGGGGTTGCAATCCAGGAATTTTAGCTAAACCCTGAAAAAGTTGTTTTCGTGCAGGTGGTAGCCATGTCCAGGTTTGCTGTTGAAACTCTTCATCCTGGAGTGCCGCAATTGCCGCTGCTACCGCTAGCGTGTTTACTGGCCAGGGGTCGCGCCATAGCTGCCACTTAGACAGGCTGTTGGGGTGAGCGATCGCATATCCCAGTCGCAGTCCTGGGAGACTGTAAAATTTAGTCAGCGATCGCAATATTACTAAATTCGCATATTCCTGCACCACCCCAATTAAGCTTTGCTCCTCATTGGGCGGTACAAAATCCATAAACGCTTCATCCACCACTACCAAGGCGAATTGCTCCAAGTAGGGCAAAATCGAGTCCCGCGAAAATAGCTTGCCTGTTGGGTTATGCGGGTTGTTCAGCAACAGTCCTTTGTCCTTAGTTTTTTGTCCATTGTCAAGAATTAATGACAAAGGACTAATAACCAATGACTCTTGACCAGCGACTAATGACAAAGGAAACTCCAGCACTTTAGCTTTGTACCCTGCTAAGGTTCGGTAGTAGTCGCCAAAGGCTGGAGTTATTAAAATTGTTGCCGCCAGTTGAGCTAATTCTTTACCTATTAAAGTAAGTAATTCTGCTGAGCCATTACCCGGCAGAATCCATTCAGGCGGCAATTGATGGAAGTGACTGAGAGCTAGTCTCAGTTCACTATAGTTAGGGTCTGGATAGTGCTTAATATTACCAATTTGGGACATGATGGCAGCGATCGCGCTGTTTGGTGGCCCCAAAGGGCTAATGCTAGCAGAAAAATCCAGAATAGCATCAGGGGGACAGCCAGCCAGTGCTGCTGCCCAGGCTAAATTTCCCCCGTGTGCTGGTTGCCGCATCAAAAAAAGGTTTCCTGAAACAGAGCCTATGATTTTGGGGGTGCTACCCGTTCTCTAAATAGCTTCCCTGCCGAGAAGGCAGGCACCTTCGTCGCCGGAATTTCCATTTTTTCATTTGTTTTCGGGTTGCGACCTTCACGAGCTTTACGTTCCCGTGATTCAAAAGAACCGAATCCCACCAGCGTTACTTTATCGCCAGAGGAGACCGCCTCAATAATCGTTTCCAGTGCGGCAGTTAAAACTGCATCGGCTTGTTTCTTGGTAACGCTAGCCTTTTCAGCAACGGCATCAACTAATTCACCTTTGTTCATGTCAAACTCCTAAGTTTACTTGAGATTTTTTTACGGATGTATGTTGATACATCTGTACCGAAATCTCTGTTGTTAGAAATACAAAAATCATCCTTTGGGAGTATTTTTACTCAAAACGGCTGTACATCCCATCGGCTCGACTTTTCAATGAATCATTCTAAGGTGTTGTAGCCTGATGTGGATAGATGAAACCATTAATTTATATAGATTTCAGGATTTTTTGTAGTTTTAGGGTACTTGTTACCCTGAAAACCCCCCCAAAAGTAGGAAAAAATACCTAGTGAAAACCCTAGTTATGGGAGGAACAGGAGAGGTGGAGAGACAAGAGGACAAGGGGACAAAGGGACAAGGGGGCAAGGATATGAGGTATAACCAGACAGGGTTCTGGACGAATTTATGAATTAGTAGACCGCTTTCGGTATCGCTTCACCTTGTTGTAGGTGTTCTCAAGCATCTGGAAATTTAACTGTCAGAATCTACCGGAGATTACGATTTATAAACTTCATCGAGGTAAAAGTAAAAAGGCAAAAAACAGAGCTAATTTCATCCCATCCCTAAAAAGAGATGGGATTTTAGGTTGACTGTTAACCGTCAACACTTAAGATTTGTTATTTGACAAATTGGGGCATAATTTCGGCAGCGGTAAATATTCCATGAATGCCGCGTTGGTGCAATTGTCTGCCAGCTTTGAGATAGCCGAAAGCGGGGCCGCAGACATTAGCTGCCATGCTGGTTTCATCTCCCAAAGTAAAGGTATGGGTGGAAATTTTCCCTTCAAAGGTGCGTCCTGTGACCTTAACGTTGGTGCTGAGGGGTTTTTTAGGGTTGCGAGTATCGACTACACCACCAACAGTAACGCGATCGCGTCCCACTATTCCCGCTACTTCTAACATGACATCATCAGCGTGTTCCATGTTCTCTAAAGTCAGCACGCCATTAGTTTTATCTAATAGTGCTTCTACCTCAGCATCAGTCATCGCCCTAGCAGTTTCCACTGTGTAACCAGGTATGTGGCCGATATCTTCGCGGACAGTGGCGCGGTAAGCCTCCCAGTTGGCAATTCCTACACCAAAAGTAATTTCTACCTTGTGAATTTCGGCAAAGCTTTGGGCGGCTAAAGCGGCAGCGGCGGTTAACAGTCCAGGGGTAGCACCGCATCCTGTCATGTAGGTAATTCCGGCTGCTTCCAGTTCTTCTTTCATTGCCAGTAATTGTTCCACAGCACTGGTGCGCTTAATCGCATCCACTAACACACCCCGCCAACCCGATTCGATAAACTGCTTGGCAACAGAGGGAATAAAATCATTTGGTAAGTTGGGTAAAGCCAGAAAATACCCATCTACAGGCTGACTGGTAGCGATTAAATCTTGAATACTGTTATTGCTTAATGTCCCAACTGGCTCTAGATAACCCACCGAACCTTGAGACTGATACGTAGCGATGCATTCTTGAGTATTTAAACCTTCAGCGGCATAAGCGTAGCCTTTTTGATCTGCTGCTGCGACTAAAATCATTTCGCGTTTGCCAGCAAGCAGCTTGGCGGCAGCTTGTCCTAGTCCCCCAAACCCCAGTACTCCTACGCGGATAGCTGACGAAATATTTAGAGAATTCTTGACTTGTTCGGAATTCATAGTCAATTAGTTAAGTTAATTCAAAAGCCTTTAGCATTATGCATTTCAGCTTCCGGCTTGTAAATGGCGGCTGATAGCTGATAGCTCAAAGCTATAGAGGTTAATTATCCGTTATTATCCTGGTTTCTTCTACTAAATAGATCCGTTTTTTCTCCACAAATTATTGCCGAGTTATTTAGGCCTGAACAAATTTTTACCCAGCATCGCATGAAAAATCTAGAGGACTACGAACACCACAACCACCAGGATGAAGAATATGAGTGTAAATTATTATTTTTTTTACATACTTGTGAACCAGTAACCCTTATATTTTCTGGATATCATAAGCCTTCATCTAAGAAAATGTGAGGATACTATTGTGAGGATTTTTAGAGTTTCTATAACTTTTATTATGAGTTGTGGTTTACTATCACTAGATTTTCGGCCGAGTCGAGCTAATCATAATGTTGTAAATGGTTGTGGAGATGATACAGGTCTTGGAAGACTAGTTCCTAATGCGCCAACAGGGGCTAATTTTAAACCTGCTTGTGACAATCATGATAGATGCTATGGAGAGTTGAATCAGTCTAAAGATCTTTGTGATAGACGTTTTCATAATGAGTTACTAGATGAATGTGGAAGAACATTCAAGACGATCGTAACGCGACCATTACGAGCTAGTTGTAACGGTGTGGCAGACACTTACTATTCAGCAGTATCAACTAAAGGTGGTCGGGCTTACAGAGAGTCACAAACACATGCTAGACAAGAAGCATTTAGATGGTCACAAGCGGGTTCTATACCAGGACGAATATGTACACGAATTTACGAAGATGCTGACCCACACGCCTGGAGTGATAATTACTTATGTGCAGACAGAGATTTTGGTCTTCGCTGGTCGCAAGCTGGAGTAATTTCCGGTATGAAATGCACAAGGATTTACGAGGATGCTGACCCACACGCTTGGAGTGATAATTATTTGTGCTTACCAGAGGCATCACCAATTAACTTTAGATGGTCACAAGCTAACTCTATACCAAATATAACCTGTACAAAAATTTATGAAGATGCTGACCCGAACGCATGGAGTGATAATTATTTGTGTTACTAAATTAATGCCCAAAAGCGATCGCCTTGCCGGATAGAAGATGACTAAAAGTACAATCAAGTTGCTGGATGTAGTAGCACTAATAGTTGACCTACCTAAATACAATCTCTGGCGCGGTCAAGTTGGTACTGTAGTCGAGTTATTAGCTGGCGGTGCTGCATTTGAGATTGAATTTAGCGATCGCCACGGCCGCACATACGAATCTATCGGTTTACGCCCAGAGCAAATTATGGTGTTACATTTTGAGCCAGCATCCCCTGATTCAATCCCGGAAATGGTGACAGCTTAAGCAATAGTAGCCAGAGCGCTCGCAGCACTAAAATCAGACTAAAAGATGTAAATCATTTGTTGCCCAATTCGTTATACATCAGCTTGAGTTTAACAATTATAAGCAGTACAATCGCTGACAATGGCGGTTCTGAGATAACGTGCGATCGCCCAACTCATGAGCGGAATTGACCGAGATCTCACTCCCGATCCCCGACCAAGCCTTATCGATCGCCATTTGCCGAACACTCCCCAAGTCCAACGACTGCTCCGAAGAGAAGGCAGAGCGCATGTTTTCAAAGATCGTGAAACCTTGGAACGAGTCACGCAGGCTATCATTGCAGAGGGAGAGCGAACCGGAATAGACGATGAAGAGGATGATTACGAACGATATGGACTCTACTTTCCAGAGGCGATCGGTTACATAATGAAAGCAGACGGGAGCCAAATTCCACTTTACTACGGCGAGATTAAAATTGTGAAAACTACAGGTGAGTATCATGCAATCCCACGCACCAGCCCTCGCAGAACAAGCTAAAACCTGGAAATTTCTAGAACTCTGGGTCGATCCGGTTGTTTTCCCGCCTAAGATTCTCATGCTAATTGGCGCTCAAGACGGCACTTGTCGTATTTTTAATCCTGCATCTAACTATAAACTCGTAGTAACTCACCCCGACTACCAAGCAGCTCAAGAGTGGCTTCTTGAAGATGAATATGAACGGGTCAAAGGTCAACTTTTGGCTGAAGAAATTATGTAATTATGAGCTGATGAGTCAAGTGAATTTTGATAGCATGAGTGATGCTGAATTGAAACGATACTTTTTGGCAAACCGCCAAGATAAGGCTGCTTTTCAGGCATACTTGGATAGGTTAAATCAGCGTCCAAAATCAATTATTGCAAGCCCAGATGACCCCGATTTTGACGAAAAGATTCAAGCAGCAATTCGACAGAAACTCGAAGCATTTCGTAGTAGTCAGTCCGTTAACAACACAACAGAGCCGACGCAATAGAGCCAGCATCCCCCGAATCAGTACCAGAAATGGTGACAGCTTAAGCGATAATATGCAGAGCGATCGCACCTCTAAAATCAGTCTTCAGAAAATTAGTTTACTACGCTTACACTCGCTCCAAAGTAAAGTAACTAATGATAGTATTCACAGCGATCGCACATACAAACACTAGACATTAATTAGCTTTTGGTTACATTTAAGAATTGTCATGAACGTAGATACAATGTAATTACTATTTGTCCTCAAAGCAACTTAAATATGGGCTCAGCTATTAGAACCCGAATTGTGAAAATTGGCAATTCCCAAGGTATTCGTATTCCTAAAACATTGTTAGAGCAAAGTGGTATTCACACAGAGGTTGAAATTGAAGTTCATAACGATCGTTTAATTGTTCGTGCTGCACCAAAATTACGAGTTGGGTGGGACGAAGCTTTTGCAGCAATGGCAGAACAACAGGATGATGTTTTGCTAGATGAGGCTAATACAACCAACTGGGATGAGTCGGAATGGCAGTGGTAGTCAGGCGTTTTGATGTTTTTTTGGTTAATCTCGATCCCACCATTGGGAGTGAAATTCAAAAAACGCGCCCCTGTGTAGTGATTTCACCAGATGAAATGAATCGGCATATTTCTACCGTCATTGTTGCTCCCATGACTACAAAGGGTCAGGCATATCCTACACGCATAGCTTGTGAGTTTCAAGGGAAAGATGGGCAGATTGTTCTCGACCAAATTCGTACAGTAGATAAAGCTAGATTGGTCAAACTGCTTGGTCAAATTAGTGACAATGAGCAAAGATTAGTTTTAGATACATTGTCTGAAATGTTTGCTGAATAATACTTGAAGCCTTATTATGCAGATATTTGTAAACAATTTTTAGTGCTAATTTTAACTGCTGTTATCCATTTAGGACTAACTTGAAAGGTTTAGAAAGGCGATCGCACTCTACCGTTTTGCTGTCGGGCTACACAACAGTGAATTTCACCTCAGCGATCGCCAAGCTTAACGATAATGATAAACTTTTTCAATAAAATTTATATTTTTGTAACTCACTTGGCTAGTTATAGTACCTCTGATGCTGATTTTGAAGACTTTTGCTGCTTACGTAGCAAACTGAATTATTACCTTGACTAATCAAAGAGGTTAAGAGAGACTAACTAAAGACTGATGTACGTGATAGCAAAATTAATAATTTTTGTAAAGATTCTGAGATATATATATTGGAAGATGGAACATTGGTTAACAAATGGCAAGTTTGTATCTAAGTAAAAATGTTCCGATGGCTATATTTGTAGCCTTCTGCTAAAGCAGTAGAATTCAAATGTACTTATCGTGGTTGGCCAAGAGCATGGAGACATTAGAGTTCATAATTTATCCAGATGGTCGGGTACAAGAAAAAGTCACTGGCATTGTGGGTGCTTCTTGCGCTGAGGTTACAGCAGCAATAGAGGCGCAGCTGGGGCAAGTACTTAAGCATGAGCCAACCTCAGAATACTTCGCCGCCAAAGTACAGCAATCGAACGTGGCGAATACCCAAAACACTTACAGCGATTGGTAAGTTTTCACAGTAGTTTAGTCTCATTTAATTCAAACCACCATGTCACACTTTAGCCAAATTAAGACTCAAATCCGTAACCTTGATTCTTTGAAAGATGCTCTGACTGAATTAGGCATAGACTGGAAGCCAGGCCCCCGTGAAGTACGCGGTTATCGGGGTCTAACTCATCCTGCGGAAGTTAGCATTGAGCAGGAAAATGGCTATGACATCGGCTTTAAATGGAATGGTAAGGAATACGAACTGGTAGCTGACTTACAATATTGGCAGCAAAATCTTTCTGTGGATGGATTTTTACGCCAGGTAACACAGCGCTATGCTTACCAAACAGTGATGAAAGAAACTGCTCGTGTTGGCTTTCAAGTCGCTGAAGAACAAAAAAATGAAGATGGTTCAATTCGCCTGGTAGTACAACGCTGGAGTGCGTAATGGCTGATTTTCTGCCGTCGCTTGAAGAACAAGAAGAAAACCGTTCCGGTTTGGAACCAGAATTAGGGGGTTTTTTGCGGGATGCCCCAGAACGTTCTGGTTTAGAGCCGGAATTGGGCGGAGTTTTGCGCCAAAATGGTGTTTACGTTGATGAACTCACCTGTATTGGTTGTAAGCACTGCGCTCATGTTGCGCGTAACACCTTTTACATTGAACCAGATTATGGGCGATCGCGAGTAATTCGCCAAGATGGGGACGCCGAAGAAATTATCCAAGAAGCAATTGACACTTGTCCGGTTGATTGCATTCACTGGGTTGATTATACTGAACTCAAAAAGTTAGAAGAAGAGCGCAAATATCAGGTAATTCCTGTAGTCGGTTATCCGGTCGAACAGGCCGTGGCTGCTAGCGAACGGCGACGCAAAAAGCAAAAGTCAAGGAGTAAGAAATCCCGTTATTAAGATAAAAAATTTAAACGAATATAGTAAAGGACTGGCTGTACCAGTCCTTTTATTTTTTTATACAGCAGAATTGAGAGCAAAGCCGGAGACGTTTTTGTTGTTCCGGTCAAAATTTAGAATGAAAATGATATTTTTGGAACACATTTGCGATTGGAACTTTTTAATCTCAAATCTAAAATTCCTCTAATTCTATTTATTTGAAATTTAGAGGGTCGTGTTGTGAAAGCAGTTTTTCTACCTTTGCTTCGTCGATTCTAGCGGTTAATTTTCTAGTTTCGTGCAAGTCTCTGGTAGTCTTTGCCAAGGTGAAAGTTGAGCCAATAGAAAAAGCCAAACCCATACCCATAAAGCCTTTTACCCAGCTATCTACTGGCAAATGCACAATACCAAAAGTAGTCATAGAAATAGAAAGCAGAAAAGCTGCCCATGTTTGAATAACCCAAGCTAGACTGTCTTTTTGAGTACCAGTTGTTTGCATATTCCTTACCTTATTACTTGAGTGATTGTTAGCAAATTTTGAAAAAGAATTCATTCAAAATCTAGAATGAATTATTAGACTAGATTTTCCCCCCTTACCTACAATGGAAGGAGTTTTAATGGGAGCATCCCAAATGTGCAAATTTATTTTTATACGGTATTTTGGCTTCAAACAATAATGAAATAACGAACCGCCAAGGACGCCAAGAGCGCCAAGGAAAGAGGTTTGTACAGGATTTTTGTGTCAGTCCTGTAGCTTTTGACAAAATTGGGATGCTCCCGTTTTAATTAGGTTTTGTTAAACTCACATTAGAGTTTTAAAACTTGTATTTTGAGTTTTTAAGGGATAATTCTTGTTAAAAATAATTGTATTGATTGGTATGTTTACTAATATCAATATTCAGACCAGTTTGCTAACTGGACTCAAAAAACCTAGCTTCAGGGCAATTGGAGCAAACAAAAACTGGCACAAAGTTTGTACCAGTTACAGAAGTGTCAACAAACGAATGATACCAATTTAAAATTGCAGCAAATAAATTGATACAAACTAGATTTAGAAAGCCATTCCCAATCTAAAATCGTTCGACTGAGTGTAGCCGAAGTCTAAAACCCAAAATGAAATGAATTTACTTAATCATCTGGAAAAGTTTGCACCTTGCCATCAGGGCTAAGAACAACTCGAATTCTGACATTTTGTCCGCGGTTATTGGCGGAAACGAAAGGTTGACCAACTTCCGGCATCCCAGCACTATCAACGTATTCCCTAGCTGCTTTATTCAGCGGAAAAATTCGTTCAACTGAGCCGTCAACACTGACTATCAAACTGTATTCTAGTGTTTGTCCCAATCCCGCAGGTGGTTGCCAGCGCTTTGTCAGATATTCTCTGGCTTCTGCTACCTGAGGTGTATCAAATAATGTGCCAGTTGCTACTTGTCTGGATGTGGGGGCTTTGCTGCTGTCTCCTAATCGATCGATAAATGGATTACTAGTAGGAGTCACAGACGCAGGCTGTTCTGTGGGGGGTTTATTTACAGGAGAAGCTCCCTGTAAGGCACTGATTGTTTCGTCCAGTTGTTGTGAGGTTAATGGAGAACCTTGGGTGGGGATATTGCCACGGTTGTTACTGGGTATGGTGGCAACAGAGGGGGGAACTACTGGCGAGATGTTGGGTGAGAAGTTGGGTGTGTTAGAAGATAGGCTGGGGGGTAAATTCCGTCTCTTGGGGAGAGCATTTGCTTGGGGATTTGGGGCTGTGAGATTCTGCCCCAGATTTGGTAGTATGGCGATTTCCTGTCCGGGGATTTTGGTGGACGGTGCGTTAGCGAAGCTCGCCGGAGGCATTGCTGAATTCTTTGGTAGGGTTGGAGTCTTACCCTGAGTTGTAGGAGGTATGACCAGTGCATTGTTGGGTAATACAGGTGGTGTCGTAGTCAAACCAGAACCAGTGGTTGTTAGCGGTGTTTGGGGCAAACTAGATGCCGGGGGTGGAGGGGTAGAACCGAGCAAATTACCTGGTGGGGTGGTGAGTCCAGGCTGGGGTGCGGGGAAGGTTACAGAGGGTGAAGGTTGTAGCGCAGTCTTGACCTCTGTTGGGTCTGATGTTTTGGCTGTCTGTTGTTTTTGCCTGATGTTGTTAGCATATTGCCAAGTAACTGGTAAAAAACCGACGGCTAATACTAATACTGCGGCAATAGGCGCCCAAGCGGGGAAGCTCATATCTGAACTCCTAGTGTTAAGAGTTGGTAGTGCCATAACATCGGTTGAGTATTCATCTAAAGCAGTTGCCAAATCGAATAATTGCAACAAACTCAGTTGAATTACTGGGCCGGATGTTTGGTTAGCGAGAGAACCAAGAAATAGATTGTGAGTTAAATAGCTGCTGGGTTCTAAATATATATTTGCGCCTGAAAACTGGGTATTAAAAGAATTTAATGTTTTTGTTGATAATTCTAATTCTGGTTCATCCAGTACCGCGCTTGATTCTTGGTTACCTGAGAAACGAAGCCAAAAGCTTTCTGGAGACTGTTGGAGGAATTGCTGTACATAGCTGGTGACTGCATCACACAAAGCTTCTAGTTGGTTGCGATCGCCTCGAATAGGAACTCTGTGTTCTTCTGGTAGTCGGGGATCGTCAAAACGTAGTTCAAAGCTGAGCTGCTTGAGAACAGTTCTCCCCGTCCAACGAGACAAAGGCGAACTTTGTGCGAATACTTCTAGCGTGCAAGTAGGAGGTGTGTAGCTACGAATCACAGTATTTGATAGAGGCATGGCAGGAACAACAAGGAAGACTATTTGGGATTTTGCGTACTCCTAAGTCGAAGCAAGCTACGCGTAGCGTGTCAAAGACAAAAGTTGAGCCAGTTGCTTGCAAAAAGTTGCGACTTATAATTGTGTTCGATTCTTTTTTTGTACAAACTGATGTCCGAGGAAGAATCAATGTTGGTAGCGCATGGCCCAAGGGCTAGCGATTGTTAAAGAGGTTTCTTGACCTAGCGGCGAATTTCGGTTGAGGAATCTCAAAAGTCAAATTTAAGTCAAATTTAAAATTTTGTAGAACGGTCTATAAGTGCTAGCCAAAGACGGCGATGCCCGCCAGGGGCGCTGTAAAAAAGTAAATCTACAAGCAGTTTTAGTGCCAGGTTGGTAAGTAAATCTGTTGAGATTTGCTCGTCCTCTTCCATCCGCTCTTGGTAGGTGTTGCAAAAAGCATCAATATAATCTCCAAGTAAAGCAGCCTGGTGAGGTTCCCGGTTACTTTCTGCCATTTGTTCTAACAAACCAACAGCGCGGCGAATCAATTCCTGGTGCTGTTTGGCTAGGTAGCAGGTGATGAGAACAAGCGATCGCGCTTCTTCTACATCTAGCTTTTTTCGCCCTCCTTGACCTTTGCGTAGCGGATTTGATTGGCGCAGTCGCCATAAAGCTACGCGATCTGGCACTCTTGACTCTAAATTCAAATCAGTTGCCGCCGAAAGCATAGCCTCAGAACCAATCCCAGTTAAGGTTTCTAGCGCCAACAGTACTAAGTCTAATTGGGTTTTGATATTGTCCCATTGAACTGTGTTTGGGGCTGGAAGCTTGATTAAATCCTCCCACTGGGCATTTGGAGTGGCTGAGTTGGTGGCCGAGTGCATAACTTTTAGCATAGGTGATCGAGCTGATGGGGAATGGTGCTGTTACTCATTTTGAAACCAGACTCTCAAGAATTAAAGTTGGTTTCCTAAAGCTACAAGCCAGAGGCTCGATCTAGCTTTTGTTTGTGTAGTCACAGCAGGTATCTTTGTCCTACTCTAGATGAAAACTAATTTTCTACAAAGTAGAAAATTATTAATTGCAGTTAAGCTTTACGCGATTTTTGCTACTAGCTCAGTACAAAAGTATAAATAATGTAAGAATGCTCATCACTATTCACTACTGGGCAATTATGTAGAATAACTCCTAATATTTCCATATGATTTGAAATTTCTCGATTCTTATTATTTTTTATTTGATATTGCTGTGCTTATAATTACTACACAAATATTTCATAAATTTGCCAAGAAAGGCAGGGGGCAGGGGAGATAAGGAAGTGTGGGGAGTGTGGGGGGAGAGGGGGGAAAGATTTCTTCCCCATCCTCCCACACCTCCCACACCTCCCACACCTCCCACACCTCCCACACCTCCCGTCCCTTGCCTCCTGAAAAATTTAACGGATACGCACAAAGCCGGCTTCATTCATCAGTTTTTGTCCCTGATTTGTAAGTAGCATTTTGGCGTATGCCTCGCCCGCTTGTTGTTCTAAACTGCCATTATTCTGCTTAACTATGACAAACATTTGGCGTGTAATTGGATACTGACCTGTTTTGAAAGCATCAATGTTTAACTTGTTGCGCCGATTAGGACATTGCTCGGCTTTAATTAAAGGTTCTGTATAAGGAGCGACAAAACTCTTTCCTTGTCTGGCAATTGGTAGGGACTTAACCTTGCATTGAGGAACAACTTCTGGCGCCGAAGCGTAGTAAATACCGCCGCGATCGCTTGCTAATTTTCTGAGAGCATCTGTTGTATCGTAAAGGTAGACTATGTTACTCCCAAATTTTTCTCCACTGAGAATATTGTTAACAAAAAACTCTACAGTGCCTCCATCTTCAAAGTGGCGGGAGTAAGCAGTAATTTTGAGGTTAGGGCCGCCAATCTGTTTCCAGTTAGTTATTTTACCAGTGTAAATATCTTTGATTTGTGTTAAAGTTAGCCCTGGAATTTGCAGACTGGGGTGAACAGCGATCGCTAATCCTTCTAAAGCCACTGGAATTTGTTTGAGGCTGAATCCCCGTTGTTGAGCTTGTTGATATTCTCTGTCTGCTATGGGGCGGGAGGATTGAGAAAAGGTAAGTTGCCCTTCCAACAACATCCGAATTCCGGTGCCCGAACCTGGCGTAGCATTAATCGCATCGGTATAGCGTAACTCAAATTTCGGATGAGCTGTTGTGATTTCAGGATCTATATGTTGCCGAATTGGTGCCCAAGATGTACTTCCACCATAAAACCATGTTCCTTCGGGAGCAGCAACGGAACTCAAATCGGAGTCAGATTTTTTGCCAGGAAGAAAATATAATATACCGCCACTGGCAACCACACCAAGCAAACCAATTAATAACCACGGCTTGATATTTTTCTTTGGTTGATGAGTTGAAATGTCTGGTTTGATTGGAGTCAGCTTTGGTGGAGAACTTTCGCATAATCCTTGCCAAGTCAAAGGTTCAACATTGGACTGAATACAAATTGTTGGCAACCAAATTGCACCGGGGTAATCAGACTTAAAATGTTCTAGGCGTTTGCGTGCTTTTTTAACAGAAGTAAATAGTGATTTATTATTATGGGTAAATTCTTTGAAAAAGTACCTTAAAAAATCTATTGCTACGGCATCGGGCACGGGTTCCCGCATCACAATAACTTGAGGTAAATGTAGTTGTGCTAGTTGGTTAGCTAATCCCAATCCATCGCAGGAATTAAAAATTGCTAACTGTAATCCTTTTTCAATAGCTTGCTTTAAAGCTTCTTTAAAATCTTCAATACTTAAGCTATCTTTGTCGTTGAGTTCAATCCAACCTATCTGTCCGTCTTCTTGACTGCCACTGTGCCCTGTAAACACAAAAATATGGTAACCTTGTTCATCCCAAAGTGCTTCACATAATTCTTTGCGGCTAGGCTGCATTAAACACAGTACTTCTACGCCATTTTTTTCTAAATCCTGAATTAGCTTTAAGTCATCTTTTGTGTTAATACCATCGCTCCTACCAACAGCAACTAAAATTCTGATATGTTGGCTTTGAGGAACAAGTTTATCGCTGTGTTTATTTTTGTTTTTCGGCGCACTGAGGGCAATTTCGGCGTTGGGATAGTGTTCTTCAAATAAATTCCATTCTTGCCAGGGAAGGCGACGTAAATCGATATCTTTGGCATCAATAATGACGCGAATCTCTTCATTTGATTGATGTAATTGCTGGGCGATCGCTATTAATCTATCCCTAATTGGTAGCCATTTGCTATCGTAAGTATTCAACCATTGATTTAGCTCGTCTTTTACTGCCAGAGTATGTTCGGCGTGGGAATGAATTGTTACAGTTTTGGGTGTGAGACGCAATCCCGGCGCAGGAGCAACACAAGAACGCACAGCCTCGATTTGACGATAGGCTGACTGCCATTGATTAAAAGATGATTCTAAATTTAGTGGCAAGGGAGGGAGAAACCCTTCTGTTTCTTCATCCAAATTTTTTACCGTCAGAATTACCAGAAATCCATCTTGCGAACTGCGCCTGAGTTTCAACTTGACGATCGCCATTGCTGTCTCCTTTTGTTTGTTTTAAACAACAAACTTTTCTATCAGACTTGTTTCCCCTAGCACTATCTTGACACTGAATTTTTCCTCGTGTTCGCAGCTAAACTCTAGTTGCATCCAATCATCTGCGCTTCTTGCTTGCGCTTCCATGCTAGTGTTTCCCGCTGCATCAAGAACTATCAGTTGTAAAGAAGCCGGTAGATGAATAGCATCATCACCTGGATAAACCCGCAGGCGAATGTCGAAAACTTCACTCTTTGTGGGAGTTAACTGCACTAACAACAGCACTTGTCTGCCTAAATCAATCACTTTCGCCCGACTGATGGAGTTAGTTGCAGGGCGAGCTATCGTACTACTGCTTCTGAAATTACTTGCAAACAATAAATCTGGAGATTGCCAATCCGGCTGGAAGATTCCCGTCATCCATTGACGCAAATTTACCAATAGGGAACGTCTATGTATAATCTCAAAAAGAGTATCAAAAGATTGCAACTGGTCTAATTCCAATATTTGTGGCGATTCAGCCATCGCTGCTGCGGGAAAAAATCCCAGTAATTCTACATAATCTAATTGTTGACTAAACTGAACTGCTACATAACCAATGCGGTCTTGTGTGATGCTTGCAGGCAAGACTATGGCAACCTCACCTGGTAACACCGGACGACATTCAAGCTTCCCAACACCAGGCAAAACTAAATCAGCAACATCAAAAATCGCCCTTAAACCGCGATGCCAGCTATCACCTTGATTTAGCGCCGTTTCAATGTTTAGCCATTTGAGATAACTGCGAACGGCATAAACAGCCAGAGTATTAAGATAAACTTGTTTTCCCTTTTGGGGGTTATCTTGTTCGGCGGCAAATTCCTCAGCCCAACGGTGGGCATTTTGGGGGAGGGGGACGCTTAGAACATGTGGTTGTGTGTTAGTCATTACTCATATCCGAAATTTATACCAATTTCTCTCAACAAAGGAAGGCAGTTTTTTTTCCAGTGAGAGTAAAGAGTTTGATTGCTTATATTTAACTCTCTAGCAATATCAGAGATTTTATGAGGTGGATTTTCGATAAGTAAGCGCATTGCCAATAGCTGACAATGGCATTCTGGGTTTTTTCGCAGACAACTAGCTGTTAATTTACCTTCTTCATCTTGCTCAATGTATTGTCTGATGCGTTCTCCCACACCCTGGCGCCGATTTTCTTGGATTTGGGCAATTTTGATATCCAGCAAATCTAAAGTGATTGGCGATTGAGAGTCTGGCAGGATATTTAGCAGGCTTGTTTCGTCGCCCTCATCGTTACGGGTGGGTCTGTCTAAACTGATAGTATAATTACTGTCTGGGATGTATAAATCTTTAATCCGCCACTTGAGATAGCCATTAATCCAGATTACTAGGCTTTGTTGCAGTGAAGGCGATACTCCTTTGGAGTCACTTCGTGAACGCGCTTCAAATCCACAAATCTTCCGGCTCACCCACTCCCAAGTTAAATTTAAAGCTTCTAAATAGTCTTGATGCCCTGACTTATAAATACCAGGGAGTTGTTGAATAACTATAAGCAGTCTATTTAATGCTTTCTGCCTCTCTGGACTGGGGTCTGGGTAGCAGCATACCTCATCAATTAGTTTTTTAAGTTGTTCGTCCACAAAGGTTTTCTCCCAAGCTGCGGTGGGGCTATCAATTACTTATCCGAAAGACAAAAAAGCTTTTGCAGCTTGAGTTTACCTGATTTTTAATTCACTTATTACTTGTGGCTCTTATAAATATCAATAAGTTTTTATTACGTTGTTAGAGAAAAATATGTGCAGTGAGGATGAAGATATTCCTCTGGAAGCAACGCGAAAAAGTGAGATCGCCGTCCAATAAGCTGCTCCCCCTGCTCCCCCTGCTCCCCCTGCTCCCCTGGTACTCTTGCTCTAGACTCGACCTTAATCCATCATGAAGAATGATTAAGAAAAACGAGTGTAAACAAACATGATAAAAACATTTGCACAAAGCTGGATTGAAATTGCGGCAAATTTACAGATAAATTGGGTTTTAGTCAACGCCTGCTTAGAGTTTGCTACTTGGGGGCTGTTTTCGCTCTTACTCGCTGAGATTTTAAGAGATATTTATCATGCTTTGTGTCACCAAGTGAATTGGCTTGCGAAATGGCACAATAAGCACCACATGGCTTATCGCCGGGATTTATCGGTTGTTTCTTTAAAAATTTACCAAGAATCTCAGCTTTATCACGACATTTTAGAATCAAGCTTACTAGTACTAGCATCAACCTTAATTGCCTTAATTGTCGGACAAACAGGCTTATGGCTGGGAGTAGCTTATGCTTGCACGTTCTTGTATGGGGCGTCTTTACGATATTTTCAAGGAAAAATTGATACAGACTACAATCACTTACCCGGCCCTTTAGAAACCATTCCCTCGATTTGGTGGGTAAATCGGTCTTATCATTGGCGTCATCATTTTGATGATGTCAACGCTTATTACAGCGGTGTCTTTCCCTTAGTCGATAAAATACTGGGAACAGCCCTATCTCTCAAGGGTAAAACCGTGGCTTTAACTGGAGCATCAGGAGCTTTGGGACAAGCATTAACGGCCGAACTTGTCAAGTGTAATGCTAAAGTCGTGGCATTAACTACAAATCCAGAAAAATTAGCAGAGCAAACTGGGGTAAAGGTGATTCCTTGGCAATTGGGTAATGAAGCAGAGCTAAAGGAAAGTTTACAGAAAATCGATATTTTAATTATCAACCACGGAGTCAATGTCTACACGAGCCGTACACCCAATGCTATCAACTCTTCATACGAAGTGAATACTTTTTCTGCATTGCGCTTGATGGATATATTTTTGACCACTGTCACGGGCCCACAAGCCAAAGCAACTAAGGAAATTTGGGTTAACACTTCTGAGGCTGAGGTGTCACCAGCACTGAGTCCCTTGTATGAACTCAGCAAACGAGCGCTAGGAGATATTGTCACCCTCAAGCGCTTAGATGGCAATTGTGTCATTCGCAAGTTAATTCTCGGCCCTTTTAAAAGTCAGCTTAACCCTTATGGAGTAATGTCTGCACAGCAAGTTGCTCGTGCAATCTTGTTTTTGGCAAAGCGAGACTTCCGAAATATTATTGTGACAATCAATCCTCTAACTTATTTGCTGTTTCCTTTGAAGGAAACTAGTACTTGGCTATATTACAGAGTTTTTAGCGGCACAGCCAAGGGTGAGTAGTATCTGAGTTGGGGATGGGTGGATGGGGACAAGGAAGACAAGGGGGACAAGGAAGAATAGAAGTCTACTTGAGTAGACAAATTTAGATAATTTATTTTTTGGAGTTCCGTAAGGAAAGATAACAACTCTACTGTAATATAAATGTACTAATTAAAGTACTCACAACAGGGAGAGTAATACTGTGTTGAAAAACAGAAGGATGCTTAGGGACTGTAGAACAGTTGTTACGTCAAGTTCGGATAATAATCACTTGATTATTCCAAACTCCCCGTGTCCCCACGTCTCCCTATCCCCCCATCTCCCCATCTCCCCATCTCCCCATCCCCGTAACGTTACCTAATGGTGACTATTTCATTGAGCATCAGTGCCAGTGCTAGCATACCTAAAATAGTCATCAATCCCGCAGGCATAAACTTGCGCGTTTTAGCGAGTCTAAATGCAAAGAACACTACTAAAACAGCAGTCACAATGACGGCTAAAATTAAACCCTGAGCTTGTCCTTGGAGTTGGAGGTAAGCGGCAATAATTAGTAATAAACCGCTAATACTACCACTCACAAGTGAAACCTTGCTTCTAGCTTGAATATAGCCAATAATGCCACCAGCGATCGCTAATATGCCGTAAGCAAAAGCAGCGATTATACTTAAATTCATTGTTAAAACCTATGTAGATTTTGTTTTTGCTGCCAGGGTCAGCAGACAATTTACCATAGCTGTTTAGCTACATCACCGAGTTGATTGATGAATAATCAAGCAATGCCAATGGCCAGTACTTCCTCCAATACAAAAATTCAATATCTCCAGCGTCAAGCGGCATCACTTTTACTTTACCAATCTGTTCTCCAAGGCGAAGTGGGGATGGCATTTATTGACCTGTTGCAAGCTATACGTTACACTGATGCCGATGCACGCGGTTGTTTACAAGCCTACGGCAGTTATTTTCATGCTTTGGCTGCGAGAAATCAAAATTGGGAAGATTATATAATCACTCAAATTCTCTTTTGTGATAACCCTTTTACAAAACTTGCTCAACAACATAAATTTGAAGATTTATCTCCAGCTTTAGTAGCAGCAGTTGGGCATGATTTACAAGTATTGCAAAGCCTTTATGAATGTAGCAGCGCTTATTTGAGCGAGTGGGTGCAAAATGTTGCTCATTTGCCGATTTCGCCGATAGTTTGGTATGAGGAACCAAAAAAGCTGGGAAAAGAGACAAAATTTGCTGCATATCTACAAGAGTTAGATAATTGGGGTGATGCTGTAGAAGAGTTAGCAGCTTATTATCGGCAATATGGTTCTGGTTTATTTGCTCAATACAGCGCTTTTCGCTGGCAAGCTGGAGAGTTTATCGGTATCCCATATCCAGATCCGGTTAAGCTTAGTACGCTTGTAGGTTATGAATCTCAAAGAGATGCTTTGCTCAAAAATACTGAGTTTTTATTATCAGGAGAGGTAGCACTGCATGTATTACTTTATGGTAGTCGCGGTTCGGGAAAATCTTCTTTGGTGAAATCTTTGTTGCATGAATATAGCGAACGATCTCTTTGTTTGCTGGAAGTCGCAAAATCCGATTTAAAAGCTTTACCAGAAATTGTGGAAAATTTACGAGGAGTGCCACAAAAATTTATTATTTTTGTCGATGACCTTTCATTTGAAGAAGATGATGATGCTTTTAAAGCACTAAAGGTAGTTTTAGAGGGTAATTTAACCGCCAGACCGCAAAACGTAGTTGTATATGCGACTTCTAATCGCCGTCACTTGATTCGGGAGTTTTTTGTGGATAGACCGGCGCCCAAAGATAACGATGAAATTCATGCCTGGGATACGATGCAGGAGAAGCTTTCGTTTAGCGATCGCTTTGGTTTAACCTTAACCTTTGAACCAGCCAACCAGAAAACTTATTTAAACATTGTCCACCATCTAGCAGCACAAGCTGAAATTAATATTACCCAAGAAGATTTGGAATATCAAGCATTACAGTGGGCAACCCGCCACAATGGTCGTTCTGGACGCACAGCACGGCAGTTTATTGACTTCTTAAAAGCAGATTTAAAACTATTTCATGGAGCAAATAACAATACCTCTAGCACTGAAAATTCAAATTAATTCCTCAATGATGACGCTTTTTTGCTTCTTACGTAACAAACTTATACACGGATAATTATGATTATAAAACTTAAAATTACTCTAATACCAAAAATCATAGATTAAAAAGCAATTTTACTCATTATGTCGATAAATATATTTAAATTACGAATTACAAATTAGTATGAAAACTGGTTATTCCGATCGCTCAACTACGCTAACAACCAGCAATATGCAATCAGTAACGATCAGTAATCGATTTATTTTAGGCATAGTTGCCTTTAGTGTGAGTTTTGGACTTAGCCTTGTTCCCAACTGGGATTTTAATAAAGCCTTTCTCACAGGTATAATTACTGCATTTATTATCTATGGAGCAGCATTATTCGTAGATAAAAGGCGCAGAAACTATGAAATGTTTATTTTAGGTTCTCTCCGGAAGCGAATTAAAGAAATGGAGGGATTAAAAGCTCGTATTGTTAAAGAAATTAATCAAATTGAAGAACATCATAATTTATTATACGCAGAATCAAACCAACTCCAAAATCAAGTAATTGAAAACCGTAACCAAAGGGATAGTCTGAATCGAGAAGTCAGAACATTAGCCGGTCAAAAAAAGCAATTAGAAACTCAAATCAGCAATCTGCAAATTGAATTCAGTAACTTAGAAAAAAATCATGCAGAATTGAGCAATGCTTTTGCTAATCTCACAGGAGAAAAGCGTCGTTTAGAGTCTAATTGCCATATATCTCGTGCGGAAATCACTCAATTGCAAAGCCAAATTTCTGAATTCCAGCAACAAAAAGAAGAAATTGAAAGTAACTTAACACTTTTAGGCAGACTCAAACCCCAATTAGAAGAAAAATTATACGAATTGCGAATTGAAATTCAAGAACTAGAAATTAAAGTAAATAAAGAAAATGAAGTACTGATAGCGAAAACAACCGAAAGAGAAAATATCCAAGCTATTTTGAATTCTTCACAAACTCAAATAGCAACGCAAAAAGAAGAACTACAGCAATTGCAAGGGCAAGTTTCATTATTGCAAGAAGAACGAGACTTGTTGCAAAATCAAGTTTGGGAATTACTCCAACAAGCAGAAAACTTTAACTCAGAACCTTTGGCTGATAATTCCAAAGAAGATGATATTGAATTATTTCCTTTTACTGAAATAATTCAACCTGCAACAACAATAGATTATTCAGAAATTAATACACTAGAAAATATACCAGAAGAATGGACTAATTTTTTGGAAAATTTGCCAGGATATGAATTACAAGTATTAAAAGCTATAGTCGAAGAAGATAATACAAAAGCTACTATTAAAAAAATTGCTGAAGCAAATATCACCATGCCGAATCTACTAATAGATTCAATCAACGAACGAGCAAATGATACCATTGGTGAATTAATAATCAATTCAGAGTTAGAAATTCCAGAAGTTTATCAGGAACATAAGGTCTATGTCAGAAAAATGATTGCAATGTACGACGATCTTATGGCTAGACATACTCAAATGTAAGAATCAAGTCCTCAGAATCCAGAATTCAGAATTCAGAATTCATAAGACTTAGAGAGTAAGCTTAATAATTAATTAGAATAAATTATACCTCTTGCAAAAGTCCTTAACACCCCATCCCCAACCCCTCCCCTTGCTAAGGGAAGGGGAGCGTTTGCTTTAACCAAATGCGGTGTGGGGTTCTTTATTTTTGATTTATACAAGAGGTCTATTTAATAACATATAGCAAACTTGATTCTTCAAGAATTCTGGAATCTTCACGCTAATTTTTGAATAACACAGTTGATTCTTCCAAATTATTAAACTTGAGTGTTAAAATCTTTTAAATTCTGGCGACTGAATTCTGACTCCTGAATTCTGACTCCTGGCTTCTGGCGTTGTAAAATTATTAATAAGGTAAAAATACACCTTACCTTCTTGCTGCGTGCTTCTGCGTTTAGAATAAAGTGAAGTGTAATACATGGCAAAGCTCAAAATCTCGAAAAAAATATCCACTGCTTTGATTAATTCCCTTGGTGCTGGGGTAGTACCAAGAGTGGGAGTTGAACACATAGCAGTAGGTCGAGAAAAAGAACTTCAAAGCCTATTACAAAATCTCGATGATATTGCAGAAGGTGTAGCAGCATTTCGTTTTATAATTGGTAATTACGGTTCCGGGAAAAGCTTTTTACTGCAACTAATTCGTAACCGAGCGATGGAGCAAGGGTTTGTAGTAGCTGACGCTGATTTATCACCCGAACGTCGGTTAGCAGGAAGTAACAACGAAGGTTTAGCAAGCTATCGAGAATTAATGAGCCATCTAGCTACAAAAACTCGTCCTGATGGTGGCGCTTTAGTCTCAATTTTGGAAGGATGGATTAATAAAATTCAACAAGAGGTGGTTAAAGAAACCGAACTGCGTCCCAATGACGATGGTTTTGATGACCAAGTTGAATCAAAAATTCGGGAAGTAGTTCAATATATTGAAGATTTAGTTCACGGTTTTGATTTTGGTAGTGTGATTATCGCTTATTGGCGCGGCTATCGATTGGATGATGATAATTTAAAAAATGCTGCAATGCGCTGGTTGCGGGGAGAATTTACTACTAAAATTGAGGCAAAAGCAGCTTTAGGAGTCCGGGTGATTATCGATGATGATAGTTGGTATGACTACATCAAATTGTTTGCTAAATTTGTAGCTGAAATTGGTTATAAAGGACTATTAATTCTAGTTGATGAAGCTGTACATTTATATCAAATCTCTACCACAGTCACGCGGGAAAAGAATTATAACCGACTTTTAGCAATGTTTAACGATACCATGCAATGTAAGGCAGAACATCTTGGTATTATTGTTGGTGGAACAACCAAATTTTTGGAAGATCCAAATAGAGGACTTTTTGCAGACCAAGCTTGGCGAAGACGCACAAAAGAAAGTCGCTTTGTCGCACAAGCTAATGTACAAGAACTTTTAGGGCCAGTGGTTCGCCTAAACCCGTTAAGTGAAGCAGAAATTTTAACGCTTTTGCAACGTTTAGCGGAAATTCATGCGCTCAATTTCGGCTATCAACAAGCTTTGACAAATCGGGAGTTAAAAGAGTTTGTTCGAGAAATTGTTAATCGCTTGGGTGCAGAAGCATTATTAACCCCAGGCGAAATTGTGCGGGATTTTATGAGTGTGCTGAATATTCTTTTTCAAAATCCCAAAATATCATTTGGGGAATTAATTCACGACGCGAAATTTAAACCGACTGCTGTGGGTAAAGATGCAGATGTGGATGAGGATAATGCAGCCGAATTTAGTTTGTGAGTAATTAACAGTAGAAAAAATATATGTTAAAACTGTTTACTAATTTATTGAAATACCAAGCCACAAAAAGCCCAAAATCTCGTTGTATACTATATGTGATAGTATTCCTCAATGAGCAAGTTAAAAAAATTGGTCGAGCAATTTTTGAATCGACCGCCAGAAGTACGGTTTGAGGATGTGCGCTATCTTTTAGAAGCTTTCGGTTTTGAGGAAAAAAGGTCTAAGGGTAGTCATCATAGTTTTCGAGATTCCCAAGGTAGAACTGTGACCATACCTAAAAAAAGTGGCCAGAAAGTGAAAGGAGTTTATGTTCAGCAAATTATTGAGCTATTAAATCTAGAAGAGTGGAGCGATGAAGACACTGAACCAGAAGAACAAGCAGATTGAAAAACCTTCTTTAGAATATTATTTAAGTCTTCAGTATCCTGTGACACTTTATCCGGACTTAGAGGGAGGATATGTAGCTCAAATTAAAGATTTACCCGGATGTCTTACTCAAGGTGAAACGATAGAAGAAACAATAGTAAATATTAACGAAGCACGAGAATTGTGGATTGAAACAGCTTATGAAGCTGGAGATGAAATTCCTTTACCTAGCACAGATGTAAACTTCAGTGGTAAGGTAGTTTTACAGATGCCAAAATCTTTACACCGTCGTTTAGCTGAGGCAGCTGAACAAGAAAATGTAAGCCTTAATCAGTATATTCTGTTTTTGTTGAGTTCTTCGGGATAAGTTTAGGACTTAGGCATTGACAAGAGAGATAAAAAATGAATAAAGAGAATTGGAAGAAAAAACAGCGATGCCTATGGCGGGCTACGCCTACGCTAGTTATCAGAGGCGTGAAAGACAGATAATTTATCTGTTTGAGTTTAAGGCTTCGTCTGCTTCCAATTACTATTGAGGCTGTGCTATGAAATTGATTTCTGTTTGCGTTGGACTGCCGCGTGAAATGAGATGGAAAGGAAAGTCTGTCACAACTGGCATTTTTAAGCAGCCCGTAAATGAACGAGTGATGCTACGAACGCTCAATCTAGACGGAGATGGACAGGCAGATTTAACCGTTCACGGGGGTGTCGAGAAAGCCGTTTACGCTTATCCAATGGAGCATTACGCTTACTGGCGGCAGGAATTACCGGATGAGGATTTGCCTTGGGGTGCGTTTGGGGAAAACCTAACGATTGAGGGATTATCGGAAACGGCCGTGAATATTGGCGATCGCTTTCGTATTGGCACGGCTGTTGTAATGGTGACACAGCCCCGGTTTCCCTGCTTCAAGCTCAATCTTAAGTTTGGACGCGATGATATGGTCAAACGGTTTCTTAACAGCCGATTGAGTGGTATTTACTTTTCAGTAGTCGTTGAAGGTGAAGTTGGTGTAGGGGATGAGATCGAACTGGTGAGTCGAGATGAAAACAATGTCACAGTTGCCGATATTGTGCAAATCTACGTGCGTGAAGCCGATGACGATTTAGTGCGCCGCGCTGTTCAGGTTCCAGCTTTGGCAGATGGATTACGAACTTACTTTCAAAAGCAAATCGAACCAGAGCATTAAGCAAGTAGATTGTGTCATCGTTTTCAAATCGAATTTAACCTACATTTCACGCACAAAACTATCTATATTTACGCGATCGCACTTACTAAATCATTCACCAAAACTTTGTGGAAACAACCGATTCAAGTCCAATAATACATTTTCAAACCCAGGAATAACCACTGACTGATTCGCTAAAAAAATCTGTTTGCTCCGATAGCTAAACTGCGTTTGGGCATTCTGATATGGTTGACTGTAACATTCAAGTTGACAAGCCGGTAAATTCACAATCCAATAATGATAAATCCCGGCTTCTGCATACAAAGATAGCTTTGTTTTTTGGTCGTAATCTAAAGTTTTATCTGAAATTTCAATTACCAATAAAATATCTTCTGGATAAGGATGATGAGCGAGATAATCTTCATCTTTTCCTCGTGCAATGACGATATCTAATTCGGGTTCGCTTTGATTAGGAAGAGTTATAGGATCTTGTCCGCGGATGACTACTCGATCGCCTAAAAGCCGATCCAATTGACGGCATAAAATAGAACTACAAACTGTATGAGGTGTTCCCTTTGCAGTCATTTGAATCAGTTCTCCTCGAATTAATTCAATCCGATCGCCCTCTTTGAAAAATCCGAGTTCAATCAATTGATGGTATTCAGCGATCGTAAATCGTTTAGGTGTGATAACATTCATCTTTATCGCACTGATTCTAGTTTTATTTGTACGCTAGCAGAGATTAAACTGACTGCGTTGTTTATCAAGGTTGCGATCGCAACGCTTCAAACTCCCGCCAGCAAAGATACAACGCCCGCGGAACATGAAAACATCCTTTCCATTTCCCACCTTTGAGGTTCAATAATACTTCTCCCCTCCGATTAAGATAGCCAAACCACTCGCCAAACTCAGAATCGGCAAAGTGCGACCAGGCATAATCGTGCATCTTTTGATACCATTCCCAGCAGGCCTCACGCTTGGTTAGGCGATAACCCATCGCTAATGCAACCAAAGATTCTAGGTGAACCCACCACAGCTTTTGATCCCATTCGAGTTGTTGCGGAGGATGACCGAGTGCATCCATAAAGTAATACAAGCCGTTGTACTCGTTATCCCAAGCAAAATTCAGGATATTTAGCACCACATCAACGGCTTGGTTAATAGTTTTAGTATCGTTTTTCCGACGGGCGATGTCCATAATAAACCACATCGCTTCAATACCGTGGCCTGGGTTAATCAACCGTCCTTCAAAAGAATCGATGTGAGAACCGTCAGGGGCAACATTTTCATACATTAACCCCCGTTCTGAGTCGAGAAAATCCGTCATCACTTCGCGGACTGTTTCAGCTAAGACATTTTCTAGGGTTTCCTTAGGCAACAACCATTCCATTTCTAAAGTCAGGTTGGCTAAAATCATCGGTACAGCCAATGATTTCATCGGGCGCGTACCGGGATAGGTTTTGTTATATTTGCCCTTGGGGTTATCTTTGCGGCGTAAAACGTTGTTGTAAGCTTGTTTCGCCACATCTGTCGCCCAGTCTTCACCGGATGCGAGTGCATATTGGCTAAAAGCCATTGCTGCAAAGCAATCAGAAAAAATATTGTAAGGCTCAACCAGTGGTTTTCCTTCACGAGTGAGGGCAAAGTACCAATTACCATCACTATCTCTACCGTGCTGCGCGAGAAAATTAGCACCATTATTAGCGATTTTCAGCCAATTTTCGCGTTTTTCTAACTGGTTGTAAAGCATGGAAAAAGTCCACACTTGGCGATTTTGCAGCCAGATAAATTTGTCTGTATCATAAACCTTGCCCTGGCGATCGAGGCAGGTGAAATAGCCGCCTTGTTGCCAATCGAGGGAGTGTTTTTCCCAAAATGGGAGAACATCGTTGAGGAGTGCGTTTTTGTAAAGTTCAGCCAACGCTTGAAAATTGTACTCCATAAATTTCCCCCCTTTTCTCCCAAGAGCAAGTGCTTAAGAATCATCGTAAGTTACTAGTTAAAAAGAGGCAAAGAGGGGAAGGGGGAGGGGGAGGTGGGGAGGTGGGGAGATGGGGAGATGGGGAGATGGGGAGGTGTGGGGAGTGTGGGAGGTGTGGGAGGTGTGGGGAGTGTGCGGAGAGAGGAGCAGAGGAGACAAGGAAGTGTGGGGAGTGTGCGGAGAGAGGGGGGAAAAAAAGATTTCTTCCCTATCCTCCCATACCTCCCACCCCTTCCCATCTCCCCACCTCCCCATCTCCCGACCTCCCACACCTCCTGCTTGCCCTATTCCCCACTCCCCATTTTCTGCGCCACACTCTTTGTCACCTCTAAAAATTGGCGCAAAACTAAGGATGTATCATCGCTTCGCCAAACCACGGCTAATTCTGAAGTTAAGTTTTGTCCTTGAATTGGTCTGTAGACAACTCCCTTTCGCTGTAGACTTTGGGCATTAGCGGGAAGTAATGTTACTCCAACTCCACCTGCAACGGAACTGAGTACGGTTACCATCCAAGTTGCTTCCTGTACTACTTTTGGGGAAAAACCCACCTGCTGACAAAGGTTAATTATTTGACTGTATGATGGTACCAAGTCGGTTGGGGGTAAAACAAAAGGTTCATCTGCTAGGGCAATGAGTGGAATTTGGGACTCGGCTGCTAGAGGATGTTTTTCTGGTAAAGCAACGACTAAAGGCTCTTGCAGAATCGGTAAAAAACTTAAAGAATTATCATTTAAATTATTATTGGGTAGTCTTTCAAAAGCAATATCGATGTAGCGATCGCGCAGTTGGTTTACCTGCTGGGAAGAACTAACTTCGCGCAACACTAATGTCACGTCTGGAAATAGAGGATGAAAAGTTTGCAGAATATCTGGTAAAACGCTGTTAGCAACGGAACTATTAGTTCCCACCACCAAGCGTCCAATTTCCCCCCGGCTGACTTTTTGTGCAGAGGTAATTGCTTGTTCTAACTGAGTTAATACTAAATGCGCTTCTGTTAAAAAGACTTGCCCAGCAGCAGTTAGCTGTAGGGGACGTTTCTTGCGTTCAAATAATTTTAGTCCTAGTTCTGCTTCTAGCGCCTGAATTTGTTGGCTTAAAGGTGGTTGAGCAATATGCAATCGTTCAGCTGCACGACTAAAGTTTAATTCTTCAGCTACGGCGATAAAGTATCGCAGATGTCGAAGTTCTATCATGTACCTATTATATCTTTAATATATATTGTATGAGTTCAATAAATATTGGACATATAATAGTATTTTGTTTATTTTAATTCTTATAGCCGTTTTATATCAATAAACCACAGTAGGGTAGGCATTATAATAAACCTCTTGCAAAAGTGCTTTTTACACTCTTGGGGGAAAAGGGTAAAGGTTAAAGGGTAAGGGGACTTTTGCAGAACCTTTCCCCCTTTCCCCTTACCCTTTTCCCGACTTATGCAAGAAGTCTAATGTCTAGCCTACAAGCTTTGATTGCGAGGTTTTTATGAGTCAGATTGAACGAGTGGCAATCGTTGGAGGAACTCACGGAAATGAGTTAACAGGAGTATACTTAGCCAAAAAATTTCAACAATATCCAAATTTAATTAACAAACCAAGTCTAGAAACTTTGGTATTACTTGGTAATCCTAAAGCGATCGCAGAAGGTAAACGTTATATTGACAAAGATTTAAATCGTTGCTTTAGCAAGCAAAACTTACAAAATTCAGATTTTTTAAATTATGAAGATAGGCGGGCGAAAGAAATAAAACAAATACTGCAACCGCAAAATCAGCCTTTTGTAGATGCGATCGTTGATTTACATAGCACAACCGCCAACATGGGGCTAAGTTTAATTTTTTGTGATATGCATCCTTTTTTATTGCGGTTAGCTGCCTATTTAAGTTCAATAAATTCTTTAGTGAGAGTATATGTTAATCCCCAATCAAAAGAAGGTGGCTTCCTGCGTTCTTTGTGTGAATTAGGTTTTGTAATTGAAGTCGGCGCTGTAGCTCAAAATGTCTTAAATGCAGAATTATTTCAACAAACAGAACAGCTAATTTATGCAATTTTAGAATATTTTGAATCGTGCAATCAAGGTAATATTCCAGAGATAAACAATACCCTGACATTTTATGAATATATTGGAACTATTGATTATCCCAGAGATGAACGGGGTGAAATTGAAGCGATGATTCATCCTCAGCTTCAGTTTCGAGATTACGAACCTCTAAATCCAGGTGAGCCAATATTTCGGACTTTTGCAGGGAAAGATATTTTATATGACGGAGTATCTACTGTTTATCCGATTTTTATTAATGAAGCAGCTTATTATGAAAAAGGAGTTGCGATGCATTTAACTCAAAAGCAAGAAAAGGTAGTTTAATATAATTCGCTATTTTTAAGTGATAAATCCAGATTATAGGACTACTATTTGATTGCGTGAAAATATTATTTACAATACGTAGGGTGTGTTAGCGTAACGCACCGAATTCTTACGAATGGTGCGTTACAGATTTCATCCTAACGCACCCTACAGTACTAATGACCAAGGACTAATGACTAATGACTAAATTACCTAATAGCAATGGCGGTGGCAATTTCTATGCAGATAGTCATAGTTTCTGAGATAGTAACGGTATAGGGGGTCGTGAACCCTTTGATGGTAATTTCTGTATTGATGGTGATACCGTCTGCGGTAATAAATATCTTCGGGATAGTAAATTCTTTGACGGTAATAATTTCTGTGCAATTGACGATAATACCTACGATGGCGATAATATCGACGATGCCTGCGGTGATAGCGTCGGTATTTTCGATGTTTTAATTTTTCGCTATCAACTTCTGAATCTTGTGGAACTGAATTTGGCAAAGAATTCAGGATATTTTGATTGCTTTCTTTCTGGACAATTATGGTGCTTAATTTTTCAGAACTTTGTAGCATCTGCAACTCATTTTTTTCAGATGCCGCGGCTATTTCCAATCCCAGACAAGTGGGCAACAATAAAACACTGATTACAAATTTCCAAAACACTGTTTCACGCTCCTAATTTCTTGTTCCCTGTCTGAACTAGGGAATGCCAATTTGATGTCAAGCTCTGGCTTAAATAGGAATTACGCAGTGAAACAAAAAATTAAGGCTTGTTTTTATCGAAAGAAAAACATAGCCTTCATAAATAATATCATGCCCGCGAGAGAATCGATATAAATGCTCACCCTGGTAAGCGATACATAATCACTTTTCCTTTCCAATTTTCTTCAACAAATACTAAGTATTCGCCATTGGAACGTCGAAACGCGCGGATACCGTAAGGTATATCAATCCAACCACTTTCGCTACCAACTTCGGGGCCTGGTTTTAACTTTTGTACTTCCACTCCTGTGGTTGCATTGTAAACATATACTTCTGCGGTTTTAACTGTGACAGCAAAAACATAATCTCCAGCCACACTCATGGCCGCTGTGGAAACTTCGCGTTTGCCGGTGGTGTCGTGGGGAATTACAACCCGCCAGCGAGGAGTGCGATTTCCTTTACTCCAATTGTCAAAACGGGCAATTTCAGATCCCACAACTCCGGTATCGTCGCCAAATGCGGGACTGTCTACTGTGAAGCCTGACAAATACATGGTGTCTGTTTGGGGGAAATATTCAATGCGCCGCAAATCGTTAAAAATCTCAGGAGTAGTTTGCTTTTCCATTGAACTATAGCTGTAGATGGGATTCCCCTTAGCATCAATTCCCTGTAAAGGATAATGTCGGATACCCATACCGTCTTGGCTTCGCAAAGTTTTCCAAACATCTCCTTTGCTGTCTACCCACCAACCGCCGATATATGGATAATCTTTGCTGGTATCGTATTCGTTGCTTTCAAATTTGCCATTACCGTTGCTGTCTCGCCAAATCCATTCGCCTTTTTGTGGTTGATTAGGCGGCCAATTTCCATCAAGAAATGGTTTATCTGCGCCATTTGTACCAACAAACATTCCGGCTGGGATGGCAATTTTACCGTCTGTGGCGGGATTAAAACGATATATTTGCAGAAAGCTGCCATACATATCTGTGAGGAACAAAAACGGTTTACCTTGAATGCGGCGCACAATGGTTGCATCTGGTGATGTATGCAAACGCGGATCTTGAGGATATTTGAAGGGATTTAAGGTGTAGGCTTTGTAAGTCCATTGCTTACCAGCAGGCTTACTATAATCCATTTGATATTGTTCTTGTTTGGTGAATAAATCTACACCATCAGTTTTGGGATCGGCGTCTGCATTATCAACGAATATTAAACCTAGCGATCGCCACTGTAGTTTACCTGATGGCGTAAATTTCCGCAAATCTGTCCCTGATTTGTTGAAACCATTACTATTTATATAGATATTACCTGATGCATCTGTGCCAACTCCGGTAAGTCCATAAAGTTTCAAATCTAAGACTTCACCAGGAACTCCCGCATAGATACCATTTTTATTGCCAAAAGTGCCTACTTTTAGAGGTTTATCTTTAATGTCATAAATCAAGATTTGCTGGCGCGAACCATTTTCTGCCACTAACAGCTTACCTTGAGGATTGATGGCGATCGCTGTTGGTTCTACAATATCTGCAATCTCTTCGGCTAATTGCTTCCCACTTGAGGAATAATGTAAAATCTTCGCAGGATTGCTACCATTTTTGTTTTGAATAATCCACAGATTTTTTTCCTTATCAACTGCGATCGCTCCTGGATTAACAACACTAAAGCCGCGAAGTTCCTTCATTGTCTCAGTATCAAAAACCCGAATCCGGTTAGTAGCAATATCACTCACATACAACTCACTTCCAATAATTGCTAATCCAGAAACTTCGCTTTTATTACTGACAATTAACATACTTTTATCCCAGCCACGTCCCCCAGGAAATGGTGCTGGTTTTCCAGACAAATCATAGCGTCTAACGCAGTGCCAAGCTGTTTTCTCTGCTGGATAATCTTCTTTTGTATTGCCAATTGAACCTTGACTCATGGCAAGGTAAATATATTTATTATTAGCTGTCAGAGCTTTGCCACCACCACGACCCCAACCGTGAGTATCGCCAAGGGCATTTATAATTTTACCATCTTTATATATTCCTGCTTCTGTTCCCGCTTCATCCCAATGGCTGTTAGTATAGACAGTACCATCAGGGGTAACATACATTGCTTCGATATTGTTTTGTATCCGTAGATTGCCGCTACCAATACTATTACCTATCCACGATGTTTTATAGGTGAGTGTAGATGTTCCAGTTGTTGCCCAATCTGTTGTAATACCAACGGTAGTAACCAAAAGTCCAACAATTAGACTAACTAAAAATTTGAAAGTTTTATTTTTTTGCAAATATCTCAAATTAAATAGCTTTCCTAACCGCACCATTAATTTATTCTTCATATAATCTTATTTAATTCTCTACAAAACTCAAAAATTCTCTCTCCGTCTAGAGCAACTATGCGCGAGATCTTTTATGTTCGCAATCTCAATAGGATAGTTGTATATACAATCATCATTTCTCAAATCCGCACAAAAAATTTAGCTAAACTGAAAAATACATTCAAGGTATTAATATTTACTGGTTTAATGTTGCAAAATAGTAAATATTAATACATATTTTGAAAACAATTATTAATTTATCGTGGCTTTAGCCTTTCACTGTCTGGGATTCAGCTTTTTTTTAATAACTGGTATTATATTTATCATTTTCGGTATTCTAAAGTTAACTAAAACACAGGTTTTAATTACTTGTTGACGTGAAGATATAAATAGTTTATAAAGTGGTGTTCTCTAAAAAACTATTATTGATAATCTGTATATTTTTTAATACATTTATAGGAGAAACATTCGTGAAGCATCAAAAAGAAAATTTTACTTCAACATCTGCATCTATTCTTACTTTGGGACTAGGCTGGTTTCCTAAAAGTCCCGGAGGATTGGAAAGGTATATTTACGAACTAACTCATAAATTAGCAGCAAATCAAGACGAAATTGAATTATGCGGAGTTGGATTACCTGAAACTGAACTCAATTACCCAATTAAGCTGACTAACTTAGCTGCTGTTGATACTAATATTTGTCAAAGGTTATGGTCTATTCGCAGAAACTTCCAGAAAACCAGAACAAGTAAACCAGATGCAATTAATCTGCACTTTGCATTATATAGTTTTCCTATTTTAGATATTTTGCCAAAAAAAGTACCTGTGACTTTTAACTTTCATGGGCCTTGGGCTTTTGAAAGTAAGCAGGAAGTGGTTAATAAAAATCTCAGTCTTTTAATCAAGTATTGGCTGATAGAACAAACTACTTATAATCGTTGCGATCGCTTTATCGTTCTCAGCAAAGCTTTTGGCAATATTTTACATCAAAAATATCAAGTACCGTGGAGCAAAATTAATGTTATTCCTGGGGGAGTTGATATTAATTGGTTTCAACCTAATTTATCACCCCAAGAAGCTTGTAGACAATTAGGCTGGCCTAATAATCGTCGAATTCTATTTACATCACGCCGTTTGGTAAATCGTACTGGAGTTGATAAATTATTACAAGCGATCGCCATAATTAAACCCAGAATACCAGATATTTGGGTAGCGATCGCCGGCCGCGGTCACATCCAAGCATCACTAGAACAACAGGCTACAGAATTAGGATTAGAAGATAACGTCAAATTTTTAGGTTTTCTACCTGATGAACAATTGCCGATAGCTTATCAAGCTGCTGAATTAACTGTAGTCCCTAGTCAATCTTTTGAAGGATTTGGATTAGTAATAGTTGAATCTCTAGCTTCTGGCACTCCAGTTTTATGTACTCCCGTAGGCGGAATGCCAGAAATTTTAACAGACTTTTCACCTGATTTAATTACTACTTCCATCGAAGCATCAGCTATTGCAGAAAAATTAGAAGAGATACTACTAGGAAATATTCCCATTCCTTCACGAGAAGCCTGTCGCCAGTACGCCACCACACATTATGATTGGAATCAAATCGCCCAGCGAGTACGAAATATTTTATTACAATAGAATTGATAATTGATTTTTAAAAGATAATTCCACCAATAGACAATTTTGTAGAGACGCGATTCATCGCGTCTTTATCCAAAATAGGTGCATCATGAATAGAAGTATCTGACGAAATAAAGGTTTTATGAAAATTCTTTTTTTAGACCAAAGTGGTAAACCAGGCGGTGCAGAATTGTGTTTAATAGATATTGCTAAACCGTATCGGCATGATTCTTTGGTAGCTTTATTTGCTGATGGTTCATTTAAAGAGTTACTACAGCAAAATAATATTCCGGTAGAAGTTTTGAGAAATGAGGCGATCGCAGTTCGCAAAGAAAGCGGTTTGCTCCAGGGTTTAAATAGTTTAGGACAACTTATACCTTTAATTATTAAGGTAGTTAAAAAAGCGCGTGAATACGATTTAATCTATGCCAACACCCAAAAGGCATTAGTTGTAGGAGCAATAGCGAGTTTTTTTAGTCGTCGCCCTCTGGTTTATCATTTACATGATATTCTTTCTACAGAACACTTTAGCCAAATTAATCTTCAGATAGCCGTCAACCTTGCTAATTCTTTTGCATCATTAATAATTGCTAATTCTCAAGCTAGTAAAACAGCTTTTATCGAAGCAGGGGGATGCAGAGATATCGTTGAAGTTGTTTATAACGGCTTTGAACCAAAAAATTATTATACTGATGAATCCGACATCAAGAAATTGCAGCAAAATTTAGAATTACAAGGAAAATTTGTAATTGGACATTTTAGCCGACTTGCACCTTGGAAAGGGCAACATATTTTAATTGATGCCCTTGCTCAATGTCCGCCACAGGTAATAGCAATTTTAGTCGGCGATGCATTATTTGGCGAACAAAATTACGTCCAACAGTTACACCAACAAGTTGCTAAATTGGGGCTAGAAAATCGCGTCAAATTTTTAGGTTTTCGTTCGGATATTCCCAAATTAATGGCAGCTTGTGACTTAGTAGCACACACCTCCACCTCTCCAGAGCCTTTTGGTAGAGTGATTGTTGAGGCGATGCTATGCGAAAAACCTGTAATTGCAGCAAAAGATGGTGGTGCAATGGAATTAGTAGAACACGGACTGAATGGTTTTCTGGTGGCACCAGAAGAACCCCAGCAACTTGCACAAGCGATTATTACCTGTCTTCAAGAGACAGAAATAACTGCAACTATAGCGAAGAATGCCAGAATTACTGCTAGTCAACGTTTTGATGTTGCAACTATTAATCAGCAAATTGCTCAACTGCTGTCCCACAGAATAAGCTGTTAAGCACGTAATTTGCACATTTAGACAGCAGGGGAGCAGAGGGGCAGGGGGGCAGGGGGAGCAGGGGAGGCAGGGGAGGTTGGGGGATCTGAGTGCGTAAGTTCTGGTTAAGTGGGTGATTGTTGTAAGCTAATACGCATTTAACTTGCATATTGTTGATTTTGGAGAAAAAGCGTCAATCCTTCTCCCCTGCCTTTCTGCCCCTCTGCTCCCCTGCTCCCCTGCTCCCCCTGCTCCCCCTGCCCCCCTGCTTTAATTCTTCATCACTGCATCCAAAAGCACATTCGCATCAAAACGGACAACATCGGTGCAAGGTAGCCCCGTTTCTGCTGTGACTTGAGCGATCGCTTCATTTGCCGCAAATTCATCTAGATGGGCTGTGTTTAAAGCGATACCCACCACATGTACAGTACCAAAGGCACCGCCGGCACTGGCGACGCTTTCATAAAGCTGGATTACCTTACGTAAAGGTGGAATCACTACATGGGGATGATTGCGGATATGAACTTGTCCGGCTCGATGTGCCAATACTAGTTCGGTTGGTTGGGAACCACGAATCAAGGGTAAAGTTGCGGTGGAACCAGGATGTAGCAGCGAACCTTGTCCTTCAATGTGCAAGATATCGTAGCTTTTGCCATAGCGCATGACCAATTGTTCCACAGCACCGGCGGCAAAGTCTACGCGCACAGCATCCAAAGGTACGCCATCGCCTTCTAACATCACACCAGTTTGACCTGTGGCTAAGAATTTAGAACTCCATCCCCGCAGTTTTGACACCCGATGTAACTCCAGGCTGGTTGACATCTTACCGATCGCCATGTCGGTTCCCACAGTCAATACTCGCCGACAGGGGAGAGTCCGTGCCATGCCACTGGCAATAGGTATATTAGACGGTTCTTTCCGCACATCCCAAATGAGTTGTCCTGGTTTGAGCAGTGCATTTAAATCTGGCATATTTGCCATTGCTGTATGTAAACCATTCACCAAGGACATTCCAGCTTGTAAAGCCTCTTTGATTTCCAGCCAATAATCATCTGGTACGGCGCCGCCTCCTGGCGCTATGCCAATTACTAAGATTTCTGGCTTGTACTCCAGTGCGGCGACTACAGATGGCACAATTGGTACATCACGGTTGATACCTGTTAATTGCGGTAAGGATTTACCAGCGGAGTCGCGATCGACAACTGCGACAATTGGAGCTTCACTATAACGTAAAATTGCTAGCCCTGTTTTACCTTGAGTCCCGGTAATTCCCTCATGAAGTAAGATAGCTACTCGTTGATTAAGTGGCAAACGCACTGTGTTGTACCCCCAAACCTGGTAAATCGTTCGGCAAAACTCTCCCTTGTTTTAACAATGCACCCGTAAATGGGTCATCAATTAAGTTAAGGTGACTGTCTAAATCTAAATAATCAGCTAGTGGTGCTAGCTGTGCTGCTGCTGTATTGGCTAAGGAACTATCAGAATAGCAACCGAACATTACTTGTAATCCATAGGCTTTGGCTACATGTACCATTCGCATTGCCTCAGTTAGTCCCCCTGATTTCATCAGTTTAATATTTATCCCATCGACGTAGTTTGCTAGGTGGGGAATATCAGAACTTGTAAAACAACTTTCATCGACAAAGATAGGAAGAGGCGAGTTTTCCTTGAGTTTTGCCAAACTTGTTTCTTGTCCCCGTGGCAATGGCTGTTCTACATACTTTATACCTAAATCAGCCAGCCAATGGCACATGGCGATCGCATCTTCTAAACTCCAGCCACCGTTAGCATCGACGAAAAATTCTGGTTCTGGTGCTGCTTGTTGTACTGCTAGGAGCATTTTTTGGTCTGCTTCTATGCCATCTGGACTACCCAGCTTGACTTTGAAAAGACGAACATCAGTAAAGTTTAACCAGTCTTTGGCTCTGGCGATCGCACCTTCTGGCGAACTAATACCAATTGTCAGGGAAGTTGGTACAATGGCGTGGCGATCGAGTCCCCAAATTTGCCATAAAGGTAACCCAACCCTTTTACCAAGCCAGTCGTGCATTGCTATATCCAAAGCTGCTTTTACAGCAGAAGGAGCTTGGTTTTGGGTTAACACTTGCTCAATTTCCTGCCGCTGTAACGGACTGAACGGTTGCAGCAGTGGTATAACTTGCTCTAAGGCGTCTTTAATTGTATCAGTTGATTGCCGATGATTACCCACACCGAACGGCGACGCCTCACCCCAGCCTTCGATACCATCTTGTGAAATTTTCACCCAGACATTCGTAGTCTGTGCTGTTGTCCCCCGACTGATAGTCAACGGGAATCTCTTATTAACTGTAAATAAATTTACATTTATTTGCATAAATATAGAGCGTATTATGTTAAAGCAAAAGCCAGTGTAAGTTCAAAATTTAGATTATCGGACGTATCCGTTATACTTTTTTACATTGACTGTATGATTCGTTTTGTTAGTTAATTTATGAGCAACTTAAAGAAATGGAAAATTTTGAAATCAAAAATGGTCTTAGATCGTTACTGGTGTAAGGTAAGGCAAGACGAAATAGAATTGCCCAATGGAAAAATTATTGATGATTATTTTGTCAGTATTAAGCCTGATGTGGCGATGGTTTTACCTATTACCAGTAGTCGAGAAATTATTTTCGTCCGGCAATACAGACACGCCGTCGGTGAATTTTTCATAGAACTGCCCGCAGGGAGTTTCGATCCTACAAAAGAGAGTCCTGAAATCGCAGCAATGAGAGAATTTACAGAAGAAACTGGTTATATTGCTCAAGAATTGAAAAAGATAGGAATTTTATACGATAAGCCAAGCAAAGACACCAATCAAATACATTTATTTTTAGCGAAAAATGTAATCAAGGTTAAAGAGCAACAACTTGATATTACAGAAGAAATTGAGATTATATTAATTCCCATAGAATCAGTTTTAGAGAAAATTATTCAAGGTGAAATTTCCGTGTCTGGAACTGTAGCAGCTTTGTTTTTAGGTTTAAAGTTTATCAATTATTAATTTTTAATTAAAAACACTACACTTGTGACAAAAATTCCAGATGAAGCATTGGTAGTTCGGGGAGGGCGTAATCGTGCAGAGGATATTCGACGTGGAATAGGTACTCATCCCAGCGGCATAACAGGGATTTCTGTGGAATGTGCAGTAGGATTGTCATTAGCAGAGTTGGCATTGACTATTCCTCATGGGCAAATTGGTGTAACAACAGTTGGCGAGGTTCGCCAAGCAGGTGGTGATGTCATCCGAACATCTGGTAAAAGTGCTAATCATGCAACATTAACGGGCTTAAGCCCACAGCAAGTCAGTCAACTCCTTACACCAACTGTTCTTAATCCAGCAAAGCAGTAATAATTTAGGACACCTAGCAATGATTAATCCTAGAGTTTTTGCAGATTTTCACAATGCTGATGCTGAAGGGCGTTTGCGTTTAAACTGTATTGGTACGATTGAAGACTTGGCAAATCAAAGTATTGAGTTACAGAATGGGCAGTTGCTAACGCTATATAGTGAAGATTTAGAAGTTGATGGAGTGGTGCAGTTCTCCGAAGAAGAGAAGTTATGGGTTGCTACCATTAATTGGGATCGAATTAGACAGGTTGAGGATTTTGTTGTACAGGCACAAGCTTGAGTATCCACGCCACCGAATTTTTCTGTTTTTCACCTCGCCCATTGCTCCAATATATAAGCATAAAAAGCATCTTTATCTACTTTATCCATTGCATAAATCTTCCGCCCACCAGACACAACTTTAGTACGTCCCTGACTCAGACCAGTGGTGATAATTTCAGTTTCCCATTCGCGCAATTGATAAAATTCTGGATGTCCCAAATAAGCCGTTGCTAAAACATCCCAAAAATAATAATCTTGGGGAATAACTAATGCATAACATTGTCCTGCTAAATCGGAAATAGGATAGTCCCGTTGTCGCCCCATTTTTTGCACTAATTCTGATGTTACTGGAACATTATTCGTCAAATCCAAAGGACACATAATAATTTCAATTTGGGTTTTCCAAACTTGCGCTGCTGAAATTGAATCCCAATAAACATTCCATTCAGCAGAACCATCTTGTCCTGGTTCCAAACTTTTTTCTACATTACCAGGAACATTCAAAGCACCTCCCATCCAAACAATTTTCTGAATTTTGGCTTCAATATCTGGTGCTTTCTCCAATGCGACTGCAACCGTCGTCAACGGCCCGGTTACCATCAAGGTTACGGGGTCTGATGCTTTACGTAACACCTGAATCATAAAATCTTGTCCTGGTTCGGCCACTAAAGGCGTAGTGATGGTTTCGCTTTGATTGAGAATGGGTAAATGGTCAACAATAAAGGAATCGCGGCGATAGAGACTGGGAAACGGATTGATACCACGCACAGTACTTTCTGCCACCGGAATATGAGAAAATCCCATCAAATCGAGAATTTTCCGTGTGGCGCTAACGGCTGGTTGAATATAACAATCGGCTGGGGTGACAACAACACCGAGAAGTTCGATATTATCCATTGTCAACAGCAGCATAGTTGCTAAATAATCATCTACACCGCCATCATGATCCATTAATACGAGTTGTTTTGACATATTTAAGGAGAATAAAAAAAATGGATGAGTTTATGCAGGCTGCAATTCAAGAAGCAAAACAAGGCAGACAAGAAGGTGGAATTCCTATCGGTTCGGTTCTCGTTAAGGATGGCAAAATTCTCGGCAGAGGACACAATAAACGCGTCCAAGATGGCGATCCTGTTACCCATGCCGAAATTGATTGTCTCCGCAATGCTGGCAGAGTTGGTAACTATAGAGGTACTACACTATATTCAACCTTAATGCCGTGCTATTTATGCGCTGGGGCAGTGGTACAATTTGGCATTAAAAAAGTTATTGCCGGAGAATCCAGAACTTTTCCTGGTGCCAAAGATTTTATGATATCTCACGGTGTAGAAGTAATCGATCTCAATCTTGACGAATGCGAACAAATTATGAGTGAATTTATTGAAACTAACCCCGAACTTTGGAATGAAGATATAGGTAATTGAAGAAGGCAGAAGGCAGGAGGCACAGGGCAGGTGGGATTCGTTGTGAGTGAATCGCACCTGCCCTCTGCCTTTCTTTGATAAGTACTATTAAACTGTATTTACTGCTTCTCTACGTGATGTAATCATTACTGCTATAGCCATCCTATTTGATTTGCAAACTGATTCTTCAAGAGAGGGAAGGGGAAACAGATTTTTTGGATCTCATTTAGGATTGCCATATATCTAGTGCCGTTTAACTCAAGCGATAGTTTCAGAATACGGAAATGTAGTATGCGCGTAAATGCTATGGCAATGACTCTGGTAGCTTCACTGATTGGGGTGCAGGCTGCTTACGCACAAAACACAGATATTACGAGTCAGGCGTTCATACGAGCCGCTTTGACGGTGATGACTTTCGACTATTTTGCTACCAAATGTAAGCAAGGTCAGGGTTTCAGCCCTAGCCAAACCGCCAAAGTTGAGGCATGGGAAACGGAGAATGGCGTTACTCAAATCCGCTCGCGATTGCGTGAGTTTGACCGATACCCCACCCAAAAGCAGCAACTAGACCAGGCTTTGTCATCGATTACTCAAGAGATTGCAAAACAACAACCTAATATTGATGGGTGTGTTGCGGCCGTTACAATGTCACAGCTACCTGATGCACAGTTCGCCAAGATATCGCCAGAAATTATCACGGCGGTAAATAATCTGCCGAAAACGCCTAAAAAAACTGGACAATCACCTTCCCAAAAACCTGCAAATGTAGCTTCGGGAAAAAATGCAGCAACTTTAGCACAAATTGATAGTTTCGGCTTTAATTATCGCTCAAGTATCGGCATTGGTGGCTTTGTGGGTCTTGATGTTTACCCGATTGTTCTGTTTCGTAATGGTGATGCACTGACCGACGTTGAAGGACTTTCTTTCCCAGGCGGACTTGCAGCCCACAAACAAGCGAACCCCAAAGATTGGACACGTTGGCGCAAACAGGGTAGCAAATTGCAAATTGCTCAAAAGGATGGCTGGGAACCTTTAGGTTTTCAAACAACATATCCAAAACTGCCCAATAACTTCAAGCTGAATGGGTTATTTCGTTCGCTATCTGGAACGGGTAACGTGGCGATTGGTGGTAACGATGCGATCGCAGTCTGGAAAGACTATCGTTTCTGGCCGGATGGCCGAGTAGTGCGCGGTCAAGGTGCAGGTGGACGCGTAGAGGGTGGTGACTCATCTGTAGTTACAAGCAGTGTAGATCCTAATCAGCGCGGCAGCTATCGCGTTGAAGGGCTGACGCTGTACATCAATTACGATGATGGTTCCAGTGAACGCCGGATCTTGATTACCGATCCTAAAGATCCCAACAGTGCCATCTGGCTTGATGGGGTGAGCTACGTCCGCCGGAATCAGTGATATCGTGACGAGACAATATTTTTTACCAAAAATATTGATTTTCTATCACTGTGGTTTGACGAGTGGATGAGTCGTATTTGAGGAGATATTCACGGGCAATCGCTTTCGTCAGCTACATAGAAAAGAAACCACCATAACTCTAATCCGATTAAAGCTAAACCAGCGATCGCCACACCAACTTTCAAGCCCAAAGGTTGCTCTATGTGCTGAAATCGGCTATTTTGCTCTGAATGCACTGGCATTTCTCCTAAGGCTACGGTTGATGTTCCACTCAAAAGGACTAAACTAGCCAAACTTCCCCAAAGCATTTTTTTGCTGAACATTTGCTCAACTCCTTTAGAATTTATCAGATAGTTTTTGGTTGAAAGTTACGCAATCTTAAGGCGTTGCTGACAACAGAAACTGAAGAAAGTGCCATTGCGGCTCCGGCGATAATAGGATTGAGTAACCAACCGAAGATTGGGAAGAGAATTCCAGCTGCAACAGGAATGCCGATAACGTTGTAAATAAAAGCAAAAAAGAGATTTTGCCTAATATTGTTGATAGTAGCGCGGCTAAGTTGAATTGCCGTCACAATTCCTTGTAAATCTCCAGAAATAAGCGTGATATCGCTAGCAGCGATCGCCACATCTGTTCCCGTACCGATGGCAATTCCCACATCAGCCTGTGCTAGCGCTGGGGCATCATTGATACCATCACCAACCATTGCCACAATTTTAGATTTTAGACTTCGGCTACGCTCAGTCGAACGATTTTGGATTTTGGATTTTGAATTAGGGAATTTTTCTATCTTTTCTTGCAGAGATTGAATAATCGCCGCTTTTCGATCTGGACGGACTTCGGCAAATACTCGTGTGATGCCAACTTGCTGGGCGATCGCCTCCGCAGTTTTCTGATTATCTCCGGTAAGCATTACTACTTCTAAACCCAGCTTTTGCAGTGCTTTCACGGCTGCTGCGGATGAAGGTTTGAGGGCATCGGCAATACCCATTACTGCTTCTATTTCGCCATCGATGGCAATCAAAATAACTGTTTTTCCCGCAGCTTCCCATGTATCTTTATACTGTTGGAGAGTTGTAGTATTAATTCCAAGTTCTGTTAACCAACGTTGGGTACCAATTTGCACCAAGCGATCGCTAACAATTGCTTGCACGCCGCTACCTGCAATTGCTTGAAAGTTGTTAGCCTCTGTTAAACTCACCTCTTGAGATTCGGCATACCTAACAACTGCTGAGGCTAGAGGATGTTCAGAATTTCGTTCTACTGTTGCTGCTAACTGTAAAATCTTGAGTTCGTTACCATTAGCTGTGCCGTTAACAGTGACAAAATCTGTAACTGTAGGTTTACCCACAGTTAAAGTACCAGTTTTATCTAAAACAATGGTTTGAATTTTGTGTGCTAGTTCTAAACTGTCTGCACCTTTAATCAAAATGCCGTTTTCTGCACCTTTGCCAGTTCCCACCATGACAGAAGTCGGAGTCGCCAAACCCAAAGCACAAGGGCAAGCGATAATCAATACACCTACCGTTGTCATGGTTGCTAAGGTGAGGTTGCCTGTGAAGCTAAACCAAATGATAAAAGTGGCGATCGCAATGGCAATCACAGCTGGTACAAACCATCCCGTTACCCGATCCGCCAATCGCTGAATTGGTGCTTTAGAACCTTGCGCTTGTTGCACTAATTTGACGATTTGAGCCAAAAACGTATCTCTTCCCACTCGTGTTGCCCGAAACTGAAATGCACCCGCACCGTTTATCGTTGCCCCAATCACTTCATCTCCTGGTTGCTTTTTGACTGGCAAACTTTCACCAGTCACCATCGCTTCATCTACCGTAGAAACCCCTGCAATGATTTCGCCATCTACAGGAATCTTTTCTCCAGGACGTACCAAAATCACATCGTTGATTTTGACTTCCGCAATGGGAACGTCAACTTCCACACCGTTACGGATGACTCTAGCATCTCTAGCTTGGAGTCCCATAAGTTTGCGGATAGCTTCAGAAGTTTGTCCTTTAGCGCGATTTTCCAATAATCGCCCCAGCAAAATTAAGGTAATGACAATGGCAGCAACTTCATAATAAACATGAGGAACCAAACCCTGAGCAATAAAAAATCCAGGGAAAACGGTAATAAATAAAGAATAGAGATACGCCGCACTTGTGCCCAAAGCAATCAGCGTGTCCATCGTCGCTGTATGACGCTTAAAAGCTTTCCAACCATTGCGGTAAAAAGCTCCACCACACCAAAACACGACAGGTGTTGTCAGCACTAGCTGTAGCCAAGGATTTCCCAGGAAACTGGGAATTATGGGCAAATTTACCCCAATCATCATTGGCAGCGATCCCAAAAACAGGAAACTGCCGATCGCACCTCCCACCGTTACTTTGAGAAAGAGTTCGCGTTGTTTTGCTTGTCTAGTTGCTATCTCGGCATCATCTTCTTGAGACAGGATTTCTTCGGAGAGTGAGTAGGAAGAGTAACCCGCAGCAGCGATCGCACTTTGGATTTGTTCTAAATTGGTGAGAGAGCGATCGTAATTGATGGTGGCTTGTTCAGCTCCAAAGTTAACGTTGCAGTCAATCACCCCACGAACCGAACGAATCGCCTTTTCGACATTATTGGCACAAGCGGCGCAGCTCATACCTCGAAGTTTGAGTGTGAGAGTATCCATATTGGAAATTGGGAATTGGGCATGAGGCATGGGGCATGGGGCAGAAGAGGCGGAGGGGCAGAGGTGCGGAGGGGCAGAGGAGAAAGAACTTGTACAAAAACTCTCCTCTGCTCCCCTGCTCCTCTGCTCCCCACCTCCCCATCTCCCCATCTCCCGAGCCCCCGTTTACGCGACTGGATAGCCAGCAGCAGCTAACGCTTCCTTAATCGCTGTTTCTGATGCTTGAGTTTCTACGCTGACAAGCTTGGTTGTTGGATCGGCCTCAACGCTAGCATTGGCATCGACAGCCTGAAGTGCTTTGGTGATGGTGTTTGCACAAGCAGAACAAGCCATGTTAGGAACTGTGAGTTGGAATGTCATAGATTTACGGGATAAAATGAACAACCTCGCCACGCCAAGCTGGATGACTGGGACGACGTATACTTACACCCCAGAAATTTCTGATTTCTGGCTGAGGAATCGCCTTGAATTTATCCTAGACTCTCCAGCTGGCTGGAGAGTCTAGAGATTTTTCAAAGTTTCAAAAATACAATATGCTACAAAAACTTGTCACCAGATGAAACTGTGTGCTATTAAGTTGATATATCCGTTGTTTTCCCCACAATTCCGGGAAAATAACCCCCATCACTTGAGACGTGGCTGCTGAACCCAAGTCTCCTTACCTCTTCACAACAAAGGGTCTTTTTTAAGACTCGATTTTGGAGTTTTCATGCAGCCAAAAAATTTAAAACGTCTCCTGCGTGCTTTAGGGCGGCAGGGTTTGGATGTAACTTATAATAATCAGACTTATTCTGTCCGTCTAGCAAATTCTCCTGATGTTCCTGTAGCAGAAGTACTACTGCCCGAAGGCTTCCCCGTAGAAGCTAAGGCACTCAAGCAGTTAGCGAATTTAGCAAGTGTTAGCCACCCGTCTGGTGGATGCGTGTGTCGTGCCTGTGCTACGCCTGATTTCCATCCTGGTGATGCAGGGGTAGCCATTGGTTCAGTCATAGAAACTGTAGGTCAAGTAATTCCTAGTGCTGTCGGTTCTGACATCAATTGTGGAATGCGCTTACATGTAGCTGATTTGACAATTGAGCAATTTCTCGCCAAGCGCGACCAATTTGTAGAACGTATGAAGGGCGATTACTTCTTCGGTACGCGTGATGTAACGATGACTGCTCAAGCAATGCAAGCGTTATTTCAGCACGGAGTTCCCGGTTGGTTAGATGCAATGTTAGATCGGCCTACGGGGAGTGTAGTTAAGTCTGATTTGCAACAACTTGCCAAAGAAAGCGATGCCATCTTCTTAGGTGGTTCGATGGATGGTAACTGGAAACTTGCGCCTGAAGAATTGGTTCCCGATGCTGGACTAGTACGCGATGGCGGACTGGCAACCATTGGCGGCGGCAATCATTTTGTAGAAGTGCAGCGAGTTGATAAAGTCGAAAATCGCACACTTGCCCACGCTTGGGGAGTGCGCGAGGGACAACTGGCCTTTATGATTCACTCTGGTTCTCGAAATGTGGGCAAGTACATCGGGGGAATGTGGCGAGATAAAGCCAAAGCCGCTTGGCAAAAAGGTTTGAAATACCCCGATTCTCAGATTTTTCCCCTTTCAACTTCTTCTCATCCCGAACTAGTTGCGAATTACCTCCAAGCTGAAGCAACAGCCGCTAACTATGGCTTTGTCAATCGCTTACTGTTGGCAGAACTACTACGTCTGCGTTTGCGAGAAGTATACAAAGATGTGGAAGCACCTCTAGTTTATGATTTACCGCACAACATCACTTTGCCAGAAGGTCGAGGATGGGTAACGCGAAAGGGCGCTTGTCCGGCCCATACAGGGCAACCAGCGATCGTTCCTGGTTCAATGGGTGATTATTCTTATTTAATGGTGGGCAGAGGTAACCCAGCATTTTGTAATTCTGCTTCACACGGCGCGGGAAGAATTCGTTCTCGCTTTGACCTCAATCGCAGAGGTGCATCCGAAAGTGAAGCAGAATTGGGATTAACAGGAGTAGACTGCATCACATTGCGTGAAGAACGGCGCATTGAAGAAGCACCAGCCGCTTACAAACCGATTCAGTCTGTAATTGATGTCCAGGTTGAAGCAGGAATGGTTGATGTTGTGGCGCGGTTGAGTCCGGTGTTGACGTTTAAGGCCTAAAGGCTGGCTTGTTGACTGTTGACGGTTAACACTCAACCATCAACAGTCAACGTTTCTTGGGAAAGGGTAGTAATTATGTCTGGTAGTGGACGATCGCGATCGTTCTCTTCCGGCGTTTCCCTACCCAAAGATGTTTCTTTTACTAACCGATAAACATCGGCTGCACCTTGAAAAATGCGTTCGGTTAAATCTAAGGCTTGAAATGTATCTGCAATCTCTTCCATTTCTCCCACCCAACGATGTGCTTTTGGTGTCATGGATGGTAGGGAGCGAGTAAGTATTTTTGCTAGTTCGGGTTGGCTAGTAGATACTTCTTCCCACAGTTGTTGGTCTAAACCTAAGCGATGGGCTGCAATCAGCAATTCTGTACCGATCGCTGTTAATCCTTTTGTCAGTGCTGCATAGCACATTTTTAACCCAGAAGCTTGACCAATTTCATCGCCAATTACCCGCACATCTAATCCATAATCTCGCAATTGTTCGAGTTCAATGGCCTGTTTTCCTGATGCATAGATGCGGGTGCGATTGGGAATCCGTGGAGGCGGGCCAATAATTGATGCATCGACAAATTGCCCGCCGTTTGATTCAATTATTTCGGCAATACTTCTGACCTTTTCGGGTGCGATCGCGTTGGCATCAACATATAAAATACTCTTACCAACGCTGGCTATTGCTTGGGCTACTTCTTGGGCTGCCTCTGTGGCGGCGGCGGGAACTAGCACTGACAACACCACATCGGATTCAATGACCAATTGTTTGAGCGAACCGACATCTTGAATGTTAGCTGCGGCGGCTAATTGTCGAGTGCGATCGCTTCGGTCATCTAAAGCAGCAATGGTTTTCAATCCATGTTGATTGAGTACGGCAGCGATCGCCTGCCCCATGTCGCCAGGACTTAAAATACCAACAGTTTGAATTTGCATGGCAAACTTGATTCCAAATTCCTACTCAAAGAGTACTGGTGTGCTTCGTTTATCTCTGCACCCAGTACTCCATGTTAGGCAAGGGTTTGGAGATTGAGTTATGAGACAAAGTACGGTAAATTGATTGATTTACTGTATTTTATCTAAATAGCAACTTATCACAAATTGTTTTTAGGAAGCAAGCTATTGAATGACTCAAAAAACAGAAGTATTGCAGTGAAGGCGATAATCAGACTAGCTGAAGAAAACGATGCATCACAAATGCTCTTAATTTATGCACCGATTGTTCAGAAAACTATAATTTCCTTTGAATTAGAAGCACCCAGCGAAACGGAGTTTCAAAATCGGATTCAGAGCTATCTACAAAAGATGCCTTGGTTAGTTTGCGAAATTAATGGCGAACTTGCAGGCTACGCTTATGCTAGCCCTTATCGTACCCGTGCGGCTTACCAATGGTCTGTAGAATCATCTGTGTACGTCGGTGAGAACCATCGCCGCAAAGGAGTTGCCAAAGCCTTGTATACGACACTGTTTAAGTTACTCCAACTGCAAGGATTTTATAACGTTGTGGCTGCGATCGCTTTACCCAATGAACCCAGTGTGGCTGTACATGAAGCTGTTGGTTTTGTACCTGTAGGAGTTTTTCATCGAGTCGGGTTTAAATTTGGTAAGTGGCATGATGTAGGTTACTGGCAATTATCTTTACAGCCACAGCAATCTTTCTTAAGTGATGGCGATGAACCGATAAATTCACCCCTTTCTATGTCAGAAATACAGAAATCGCCTTTGTGGGATGAAGCTTTAACAAATGGATTGTTGTTGCTGCGAGTTTAACTACAAAATTTCACAAGTTCTGTTGTACAACTTCGTATATTTGAGTAAGTCGATTGATTCGTTTGACATCGCTAGGAGAGTCCAGAGAATCTGTGTGATGACGGTCAAACCAGACTCCTAATAATCCAGCATTCCTAGCTGCAATCGCATCTAGTTCTAAATTATCTCCAACATACATAATTTCTCTTGGCTGTATTCCCATTTTGTTGCAAGCATGGAGGAAAATCTCAGGCGCAGGTTTAGGAAATCCCGCCGCTTCTGAAGTCACAACCAAATCTAAAACAGAGAGAATACCACATCGTCTGAGTTTTTCTAGTTGCTGATTCTCTTGACCATTTGTTAATACTCCAACCTTCCATTGTTCTAACTGCCTAAAGCACTCATCGACATCATTAAACAACACGCACATGCTTACATACCGTTCCCAATACTCCGATAACAAAGTGTCAGCAATCGTATCTGAGAACTCATAACCGTATGGCAAAAATGCTTCTCGCAGTTTTCCTCTAGCTGATTCTTGAAAAGTTACTTCTTTTGCATAGAACTTTTTATACCATTCTCGGTTTAAAGATATCCACCGTTCTACGAACGCCTGACAATCATTTTCTCTATTGGATATAAGATTATTGAACAATGCACCAGCAGCACTTCTAATTGCAGCGTCATGATTGATAAGCGTATCGTCAAGGTCAAAAAGTACAGCTTTAATCATGTATGGCATGGGTGAAGAGATTGAGTTATCAAATAAAATACAGTAAACTGACTGAATTGCCGTATTTTATTTAAATAGGAACTTATCATAAATTGTTTTCAGTAAGCAACAACCGTTTTATTGTTCAGTTGGTTTGCTAGAAGACAGTTATTAACTCGATAAATATCAAGCTGCTGAATTGGATATAGTAAAGTCTTTAAACCAAGGTTGAATACATGGAAGCTTTCAACAAAAAAGTTGAAATCGAAATAAGTAAAAGCGAACTAGCAAAGCAAATTTATGCGGTTTCGCATCTGACTGGATCTTTTAAACTTCGTTCTGGACGAATATCAAACGAATACTTTGATAAGTATCAGTTCGAGGCAGATCCAATTTTACTTAATGCTATTGTTAGGCAGATGGTTACTCTCATTCCAAGTGATATCGAAGTACTTGCAGGTCTGGAACTTGGTGGCATTTCAATAGTTACACTATTATCGCAATACTCTGGTCTACCTACTGCTTTCGTGAGAAAAGAGGCGAAAAAATATGGTACTTCCCGATTAGCGGAAGGTGCACAGATTAATAATCGGAAAGTGCTGATTGTAGAAGATGTAGTCACTTCTGGCGGTCAAATCGTCGTCTCAGCTCATCAACTTCGTCAACTTGGGGCTGAAATTGATTACGCACTCTGCGTTATCGATCGCCAGGAAGGTGCTGTTGATAAACTCTTAGCTGAAGGGATCGCACTGCTTTCTCTGCTCAAGCGTCGTGACTTTCCTATCTAAAAATCGCTAATTCTTATTCAATGCCAAAATATGTCAGAAATTGCTGATTTGTCTGCATCTCAACTCATATCACTATACCGCGATCGCCAGTTGTCACCAGTCGAAGCAACCAAAGCCGCCATAGAACGGATCGATACTTACAATAGCTCAGTTAATGCTTTTGCGATCGTCGATGAAAAGACGGCTCTTGTGGAAGCCCAGGCTTCTGAAGTACGCTGGCTCAATGGTAATCCCCTTGGCTTGGTGGATGGAATACCCTTTACTGCCAAAGATTTATTGTTAACCAAGGGTTTACCGACACGCCGCGGAAGTAAAGCGATTATTGCCAATCAACCTTGGGAAGAAGATGCGCCTGCGGTGGCTCGTTTGCGCGAACGGGGAGCAGTACTGCTCGGAAAAACCACAACTTCAGAATTTGGCTGGAAGGGTGTCACCGATAGCCCCCTGACTGGTATTACCCGCAATCCTTGGAATACAGAACTAACTCCCGGAGGTAGTAGCGGCGGGGCGGCTGTGGCTGCTGCATTAGGAATGGGTACACTTCATCTCGGTACAGATGGCGGCGGCTCGTCTAGAACACCGGCAGCGTTAACGGGGGTGTTTGGTTTCAAACCCACTTTTGGGCGTGTGGCTGGTTATCCATCAGCCCATACTGGAACTTTGTTTCATATTGGCGTTCTCGTTCGTACTGTTTCCGATGCAGCAGTGACGTTAAATGTTATTGCCCATCCCGATGTCCGTGATTGGTATGCTTTACCAGATGAGCAACAAAACTATACTTTGAATTTAAATCGGGGTGTGGCTGGATTGCGGATTGCTTACAGTCCGAACTTTAGATATGCCGATGTCGATTCTGAAGTAGCGGCCTTAGTCAAAGCCGCAGTCGATGTTTTTGCCAAACTGGGTGCTGTTGTCGAGCAAGTCGATCCTGGTTTTGCTAATCCCCGGAGTACTTTCCAAACCTTCTGGCAAGTCGGTGCAGCCAAGCTACTGCGCGGCTTTAGTCCAGAACAACGAGCTGTAATTGAAGAAGGATTACAGGCTAGTGCTAGAGAAGGCGATCGCCTTACTCTACCAGAATATCTCAGCGCCCAAGATGCTCGTGAAGCTTTAGGAAGACATCTGCAACGCTTTCATGAAAACTACGATTTGCTAATTACTCCCACCTTACCCGTAGTTGCTTTTCCCGTCGGACAAAACAGACCCCAGTCATATATTGACAATCCCCAACGAGATTGGTCGCCTTTTTCTTATGTTTTTAATTTGACACAACAACCTGCCGCTTCTGTGCCTTGTGGCTTCACCAAAAACGGTCTACCTGTAGGTATACAAATTGTCGCTGCTAAATACAGAGATTTACTAGTATTGCAAGCAGCGAAAGCTTATGAAAATGTCTCTCCTTTCGTTATGCCTGTAACCTTTTTTAAGGCTACTAAAAAACTCTCGCAGTCATCGTAGTTTGGAAAAACATCTGTCGCTCCCTCATTGAATAATGCTTGAGCTTGATTATCTGAAGCAATACCGATGAATGAATATCCTGATTTATTAGCCGAGCGAATATCCCAAACACCATCCCCAATGTAAATAACTTCCGAGAAAAGCTGATTGTAATACGTTTCGGCTCTAGAGTGAGCGATCGCCATTATTCCCTCCCGCGACTCGTTATCATCTGAAAAAGCGCAAGGAATATTATCAATGGGAAGATCGGCAGATTTTAACTTGAATATCGCTGATGCTGCCCAAGCTCCTCCAGCATAGGCTACTTGATAGTCACCAGATGCAAGTAGCTTTTTCAATATATTAGATGAACCTGGTATCGCTTTTACTCCACCATGTGCTTTTGCACCATCAACGAGTAATTCTAAAAAACGCTGTTGAAATGCCTCAATTTCTCTAGATGAAGGAATGCGATCGAGTTTACTTTGAAAGATTTCTTTTAAAATACAAGCATCTGTTACATGAGTGTATGATGTCCAGTCACTTGAGATTTCTGAAAAACCAAATACTTCATACAATGCTTGTAAATATGATTCATTATCCAGGTTATTGGACTCAGTAAGAGTGCCATCAATATCAAACATTACTAATTTCATTATATTTACTATAATTTAGACACTCGTTCTGATATTCTTGCTGCAACATAGACAGAATAATTAAGGAATCATACTTGCCATCGACTTTTAAACATTCACGCAGCGTTCCTTCTACTACAAAACCTGATTTTTTATAGACAGCCTGGGCAATTTCATTTTGTACTTTGACATCCAGCCATAATCTATGGGCATTATAAGTCTCGAAGGCTAATTTTTTAACTATTTCAATTGTTGCTTTACCATAACCTTTTCCTTTTTCAGTAATCATAATTCGACGAAATTCAATGGTTTGATTGGAATCAAGTAACCCTGCAAGGATAACGTAACCTACTCTTGTTTCTTTTTTCACAATTAGGTGAGCAATATCAGGGTTTAGCATAGCTTGGAAATGTTGCTCGCGCGACCAAGAAATTATATACTGGCGATTTTCATCATTAGTTTCAGCACCCAGAATATAATCAAGGTCAGTTTCCTTACTTTTGCATAGGCTTAAGTTCGGCTTGTTTACTTCCATACATCTGTAATCTTTCTAGCATCGCTGTATTAGGAACTTCCAACAAAAAAAATATTCCATCGTAGGGGCGCACAGCTTTCTATTGGTGTCAAGTTAAGCATCGAGAACCCTTTTAAAATATGGATTTCTTAATTTTGAATTTTGAATACTTCGACTACGCTCAGTACAAGTTTTAAATTTTGAATTGGTATCAGATGGTGGCTACACAGGTTATAAAGCTGCTCAAGATGTAACCAAAAAATCTCCCGCTAAAATGTGCAGCGTTATAGCGGGAGATTGTCAATATTTAGGACTCAAAATTTTGCATTTTCTGGTATTGAATTATTCAGGAAAAAACACGAATGTCCGCAACTCTATACTCTCGCGCGGAGGTGCATTCGGTGGGCTGGTGGGGTCGTCAAATCCTGTATGGAGTGCAAAGCGGGCGCTTGCGTCCTCTGCGGAGTCGAAACACTTGATTAATATTGTTTCGTTCCTTTGCATTTGCGGGAAGTAGTACCACTTATGCTTTGGATTATAAGTGACAGCGTAGGTTTCACCAATGCGATCGCGGTATATAAGATTGTTAACTACCAAGTCTGTTGATGCAACAGTTTGGGCATCACATAGTGTTAATGGCGATTCTTGAATTGTGTCGCCAATTCCTCGCCAAACATTGATAATCGCAAACCTTCGTTGTAATAGGCTATCAATGTTATCTATACCCTGTGCAGCTAACTCTCGGCGTGCGCGTATATGTCCGCTGGAAGTGGTAAAGTCATTATGTACGCGCTTCACAGGTTCTTTAATACCACTGTTAATGTCCTGCTTCATCAGTGTGGCATTACGCAAGGTGTAATCGAAGATCGCGACCTCAGTTGCACCAGTCGCTTCTTTTAATAACTGTTTGGCTTCTGGGTAATAAACTTGGCGTATCTCTTCTTCATCGTAAAAGTTACCGACGTTGGTATGATGCTCGGTAAATGCGAAGCCTTCCCGATCTAGCGAGATATTCTGTGCGATCGAACGAGCATTGTAAATTGGTACTTTGTATGACTGATAGCTGCCATTGGAACGGAGAACACCTGATGGTGGTTCATAAGTGTAGCTAAAAAGCTTGTCTGTAGTTGGTAACAGGTAACTGAGGTTAGCCTCTACAGATGGCAAATCCTCAACAATCGGTCTGTTTAGAACTTGGCTATTTAAGCTCATAAGTCATACCATTTGTAATTTTGCGATTAAACCTAAGTTGAAAAAGGGAGCAGGGAACGGGGAGACAAGGAAAAATTGGCGCTTACTAGCTTTACCCCTTTATTTGCAAGATTTGTTTGTATCAAATACCAAACAACAGATGCGATTCACAGAAGGCATCTGTGCATCATCATTGCGGAGATATGAATAGTTTAGGTTTACAGTACTTTCCCCATTATAAAATACTGTTTATCTACCGATTTTAAGGTGTTTATTTTAGGAGTATTACATGGGCATAGGTAAAATTCAAGCCCTTCGACAATAAAATATACGGCTATTTAAATTTATATAAAGCTAATAATTAGTTTTACTAAGTATAGTTTCGTTGTTACGCGCACTATAAATAGAAGTTCAAAGGGGACAGGGAAACCCACAGTTTTAAGTCTGGATTTCAAAAGATGACGCTGTTTTTTTGCGCTTTGCGTCTGGTGAAAACATACTACTGGACAATTGCTGCATGGATAACGATGCGATCGCCTCGATCTCGGCGTAGCCCATCGCCACATTTTACACATAATCAAAAAGCCCCTGGTCAAGTCAACACCAGGGGTATCCATCTTTATTCCCTAACCCTAGAATGGCATCTACTTGGATATACTACATAAGTAGTCATGCAATAATTTCATCATAACCATGATAATTTTGCAATCAACCTCGCAATTACCGCAAAAACTCAGTAAAAAGGCTTAGCACTGAGCTAAGCCTTTACATATTTGGTGCTTAAAGAGACATTCAAATTGATTTAGACTGAGTTTATAGATAGTTCATCTTCCTATAGGTTGTGCCCAAATATTCTAAAAACTGCTAAGCAATTACTTAATAATCCATAATAAAAGGCTTGGCTAAACCAAGCCTCTATATATACCAAGCATTTACTACACCAAGATTAATTTAGACTCACTCTTACTTTAGTTCATCTTCCTATAGGCTGTGTCCAAATATTTGGAAATCTGATATACAATTTTCTGGGTGTTTCATAAAAAAGGTTTGGCTTTAAACCAAACCTCAATAATTGCTGTGCTTAACAACGTACTAAATTAATTTAGTTCTACTCTTTCTACAGATCATCATCCTAGAGAATGTGTCGAAATCTTGTGAAATTTGATATTTATTTTTTTGTAAAAATATTAACTTATTTTTTTCAGTATATATAAAAATATACAGTTACGTACACCTTAAGGATGAAAATGTTTCATTAAGCTATAAAGTATTTTATACTAAATGTTTATGCGGTTAAGTGCTAAGTTTTAAATGGCTCGTCTTCAACTTAAAAAGTCTGATTTCCACCCTCTACTCACCAATGCCACTTGAGAATAGTTGCTCATTTTCTTGTTAGCTTCTCGTGCTTGTGCTGTACTTTCCGCACCACATAATAAGTTCAAGAATTAAAGCAAATTAATCGATACATACCCGTGCTAATGCTAAAGACAAACATGATTTCTAACAGATAGATTTGAAAGTCTGTCTTGAGCTAATATTAAGATTTGAAAAAAAACCCTGGGTATTATTCCAGGGTACATACACGTTTTTCAGGCATTAACAGGCTGAATATTAACTCTAGAAAATAGTTATTTCTACTATCTATAGAATGATACTAAGACTGCTCTATATATGATATATATGCTTTTTTGTTGCATGACCTATCTATATACAGCAGATTTCAAGAAACATGAAGTACGTTATCTATGTCTCAGAGTTAGGCACAAAGCCTATTTTAATTCTAAATTATGCTATCTAGTATTTTATAACACTAAAAAGCGGGGTTTGAGAAATTATTTTATTACTTTAGTAGGATATCAAACAGATTGCAACTTGGTATCCATCTCTGATTGCAATTAAATTATCGTTAAAGGTGATTGAGTAAGCATCTTACTAGCTAGTTAGAAACTTTTTTAGAATTAGTCACGAAAAAGGCATGGCTAAAAGCCACGCCTCCTATATACCAAGTGTTTACCATACTTAGCTAATTTAAAATTACTTTCATTTCAGTTCATCTGTCTATAGTGTGTTTACAAAGTTTATAATACCTGTTGAGAAATGAAAATTTTCAAGACATAAAAAATGATTTTTTATAGACCTTATGAATTTTCAAAAATTAAATATAAATCTTATATACTGAAAAATATTTTTATATAAAAATAAGTACCGTGTATAATTAATCAATAATTTATTCAAGCTTGAATAAATTATTGATTAATATAGCAGTTATAAATGAGTTACGAACAAAAAGATCCCCGAATTATTGAAGAAGTCGGAGATCTGAAGCCCACTGATGGAGAGCAAATCAAATAGAATTACTATATGAACTATATAGATTTTTAGTAAACGAGTATCGTAAATAATAAAGTTTTGCTAGTTAGCTGTTTCCTCAATTATTCCTTTGGAATCTGTGAATTGTTCATATAAAACTAGTTCGTTAGCAAGGTATTAGGAGTCAATTGTGCAAATCAAAGCGGATGTTTATGAGTATAAACACTAAATTAAACTAAAAAAGAGGTTGCCGGGTTTCGACTCCGCGGAAGTTGAGCGTAGTCGAAACTCAACCCTTGTCTTCTCAAGGATCGAGTATTGAGCGTACCCTACCCTTCTCCTAACGGAGACGCTGCGCGAACGGGAACGCCAAGGGCGAACGGGATCTTGCTTGGCGTAGCGTCTCCCCTTGGGAGAAGTCGAAATGCGTCTTCTAAATAATTGTGTCCGCCTACTTAGCAAATGTAATTAATAAAGAAAGGCTCGATTGTTAACCAAGCCTTAGGTAAGAGTAGAGTCTATCAGGAGAATTTAGTCATTTTAACTGACGAATACATCTGTCTAAAGAGAGTAGACAAATATTTTATAAATTTATTTTAAAATACCTATAGTAATAATAAAAAAGGCTTAGCTGATTGCTAAACCTCCATAGAAAGCAGTTATTCGACACACCAAAATTAATTTAAACTTGGTCTTAATTATAATCATCTCCCTCTAGGATGTGTTGAATAATCATTAAATCTGCTACGCTGTATTTGCATTTAACCCAGGGACTTACAATTAAAAAATAGCCAATTTGTACGGTGTATTAACACAGAGAGTACGGCATCGCCAGGTATTTGGGTGCGTTACGGCTTTGGCCTAACACGCTATTACTGTATATTTTATTTTTTGGAAGTCTCTAACGCACCGTCATACAACATGTTAAATAAGTGCAATCATTATAAAAACAAATTTCTATTTCAAGTTTATGGTAGACTAATGAGCAGTGTAAACCAGCAATATTTAAATGCTTGTGGTTGCCAACACGCTTTTATACTTAGCTTATTTTTTACTAATTTGAAACTCTGTTAAAATACTGCTTCTGGACTAATATATTCTATTACATTTGTCAGAAAGTTAAACCAAATTCATGAAACTGAATAGAATAAATGATAAGGGTTAAAATCTATTTATTACTTAAGCTTTAGTAAGTAATTTGACACCTAATGGTGTTACTGCTTAACTGTATGTATCTTTTAATTTTATAAACGCATATTTTTAGCAATGTATTGCAAATAATGATTTGAAGTTTCTAGAGCTTTACTATATAAATTTATTATGAACCAATTAAGAAAATATTTTGTAATTTTGCGTATGATTGAAAAGTATCTGCTAATCCTATAAGCTTGAGGTTCTTTGACCTCAGCCTTTTTTTGCGTTGGCAAGAATTATCAGCTAAGCCGAAGTAAAACAAAACAATTACCTCATTAACCATTATTTTATCCTTTTGAGGAAACCTCGTCTGTATATCTCAAGAAAGACAATGAATTCTAATAAAATCTTCTGGAGAAGAGATGTATTTGGCAAATTCATTCACGAGTGATGAAAAAAAGCAAAACTCTCACCAGCCTTTGATTTTGGTAGTTGAAGACAATAATGATAGTCTTCTGTTGATTAGCTATGCTCTAGAGTCAATAGGTTGTAGATTCATTTGTCAAACAGATTGTTCTGCAACGGTGTTGGTGGCTAAAGAATATCAACCAGACTTGATATTGTTGGATATTTTGTTACCAGGTATAAGCGGTATCGATGTTGCGTGTTATTTGAAGCAAGAACCTCTAACTTACCAAATTCCAGTGGTTGCAGTCACAGCTTTAGCCGGTAAGGAGGATCGAGAGCGTATTTTGAAAGCTGGCTTTGATGATTACATTAGCAAACCCTACATGCTTGAAGATTTAGAAGCTGTAATTCGTCGATCGCTTGAGGGAAAATTTAGTCCTCACTCAGTTTTTGAGGTTTGCCAAGATTTGTAATGTAGCGCCGAACAAACAATAGGTAATACGCAACAAAATAGAAAGTCTTTTGGTGTGTGGGTTTTACGATCGCTCTATTTGTCCTAAATTGTGCTTCAACTGCTAGATTCAAGATTTTTGGGTAGTTTGACTGTGAATAAACTGCCTTTACCTACTTCAGAGGCTACTTGAATATTTCCTGCGTGCGCTTCTACAATTCGGTGGGATAGATGTAGTCCTAAACCGCTACCCGAACGTTTGTTTCTGCCTTGACGAAATCGCTCGAAAATTGTCGCTTGGTCTTCAGGCGAAATTCCATATCCTGTATCTTCTACCTCAATTGTTACCCAATCTTGATGTTTAGAATTTGGTGATTTTTCAAAAATGCGGACTGTTATGCCTCCTGTGTCTGTAAATTTAATGGCATTTGCAATTAAGTTGTATAGTACTCGTCTGAGTTCGAGGCGATCGCCCATAACTGTACCAGCATTTTTATCCTTGAGGTCTAATCCACTGGTATCTACTTTCAATATCAAACCTTTATCATTAGTCAGAGGTGTGATTTCGCTCGCCACTTCTTGAGCAATTTCAGACAAATCGCATACTTCCCAATTTAAAGTTTTTTTACCTGCTTCAAAGCGATAAACTTCTAACAGAGTGTTCACCATCAGCATCAAATTTTGGTTACTGCGAATCATCACTGCGATCGCTTGTTTCATTTCCGGCGAAATTTTGCAGAATGTTTCCATCTCGAACAAATTCAACATGCGATCGGCCGCTACCAATGGAGTCCGCAAATCGTGAGTCAGACGAGAAACAAAGTCTTCTCGCTGGCGGGCCATTTTTTGTTGTTCGTCGAGACTGTGCTTGAGACGTAAAAGCGATCGCACTCTTGCCAAGAGTTCGTCGGTATCAAACGGTTTGCGAATAAAATCGTCAGCGCCAGCATCCAAACCTTCAACAACGCTGGATTCGTGAAAAGCAGTAATCAACAGAATTGGGATATAACTAATTGCACGGTTATTACGAATCCGACGCGTAACTTCATAACCATCTATCCCCGGCATCATCACATCTAGCAAAATTAAATCCGGTGGAGATTGTTCGATTTTTCGCAAAGCCATTATCCCATCTGAAGCTAAATCAACTTCATAACCTTCACTTTCTAAAATTGTTTGTACCAAAATTAAATTATCTCGCGTATCATCAACTGCAAGAATGCGATCGATTTTATAATTTTCAACTACAGACATGATTTATCAACTTTTATCAATTTTTTTAGCAGTAATTTATAGTTTAAATTTAGGAGAACCTATTGGTGATTTTCTTGTTGGAGCAGATGATTGATGGGGATTTTGAGCAGAGCAAAAAACGCCGTCCTTTTCCCAATGTAAACTCGGAGGATCGACTGCTACACTTGGTAATGTTACTTGACGTGGCAATTCAATTCTAAACATTGAACCGATTCCTAATTGGCTCTCCAGAATAATTTTGCCACCCATCATGTGTACAAGTGAATCTACAATTGCCAAACCCAGACCAGTTCCTGGATATTTACGAGTGATAGTTTGATCGACTTGGCGAAATGCTTCAAAAATAAGTTTGAAATCTCTAGGTGCTATACCAATACCTGTATCTTTGACGATAATTGCCACTCGATTGGCGGGTAGTTCCTTAACCTCAACCCAAATTTCACCAGATTCTGTGAACTTAATGGCATTAGAAAGCAAGTTAATTAAGATTTGTTTGACACGAAATGGATCGTTAAAACCCAAAGGATTTTGTAAATCTGTTTGCACTAGCAATGAGAGATTTTTAGCCTCAGCTAGAGAATGCATTTCCCCTACACCGGCGTTTATTACCTTGCAAATATCAAATATTTCTGGTTTTAAATCTAATCGTCCAGCCTCCAATTTAGAGAAATCTAGAACTTCATTGAGCAGCATTAATAAATGCTTACCATTATTCAAAATGCGCTCAACCATATCTGTTTGTTGGTGCGTTAGTTGGCCGAACTTCGGACGCAAAAGTATTTGCGAAAAACCAATAATTGCATTCATTGGTGTTCTCAGTTCGTGAGACATGGTAGCTAAAAAATGTGATTTTAGCCGCGATGCTTCCAATAACTTGAAGTTTTGGATTTGAATTTGTTGCTGTTGCCTTTCCAATTCTTGGTTCTTACGAATCAGCTGTTCGTGGCTTTCTCTAAGCTGCTGGTTTGCCAAAGCTGCCTGCATTTCAGCACGATAAACCCGAATGGCATTCCGCAAAACGCGTGCCAAAATTTCTGAGGATATTCTAGATTTAGAAAGATAGTCTGTAGCACCAGCTTTCATTAATTCAACAGCAATTTGTTCGTCTCCTTGGCCAGTTAGGACTACTAAAGGAACTTTGATATCCGAAGCGCGTATGTTTTGGATGAGAGTTAATCCATCTTGGTCTGGTAAGCGATAGTCAAGGAAAACACAATCATAGGTAGTGGTGCCTAAGGAATACAATGCATCATTACCGTCGCCTACCTCAGACAGATCCATTTGCACGCCCGCTTTTGTCAGGGCACGACGTACTGCCATCCGGTCTACTTCGTCATCGTCTACAACCAAAATTTTCAGCGTCTCTTCCATCGGTTTTTATTTTCGCCGTAAAACATAGGTTGATGTCTAACATTTCTTTTTTCAGATTATCCTATTAGAGAATGTAAGATTTTATGATATCTAAAATCTGTAACTTAATTAACTAAGGCCTTTTGTACTATATCCAACTATGTTAAAAATTCAAAAATCAGGAAAATTTAAAAATCAAAATAACATTTCCCAAATCAGTATACCAATCATCGTAGACTCGCGATCGATTCTGAGTTGAGAATGGCAGTTGCCATCTGCTCTCTTGACTAAATCAACAGACTGCCTCATAAGGGATGCTAATTTCTGCTACTATCAGCAAAAGCAAGTTTTATTTGGCATATCTTCAAGGGGCTAGCTGCGATAGCTGGGCAAAATTCTAACTGTCTTTAGTTCATCACCTGTAAAGTCAACTAGGTTAAAAATATTAATTTTCATGAATGTACGCTTGACATTCATTATCTTAATTCCTTTATCCTCCATTAGGACTATACTAATCACAGTTGCAGGTGTTTCCTGAGACTTAATTCAGCTTGTTGTATCCTGAATCTGGTTAGTTAGTAAGTATTGCGACTAATTTGCTAGCTGATGACCAATACCTCAAAAACAATTAGTAATTAACAAACTGAAAAATCTTGAAATGAAGACAGCAAACAAGGTCGGTATAAAGTAAAATAAAATACTTTATAGAGCTTAAAACAATTCTAAATGAGTGAGTTAACAACCGTCGTCAGTCATTAGTGAGAGTTGCACGCCATTATTTTGTACCATAGGCTTGAGCAGTTTTACCCATCCATTTGCTCGGAGGAAGTAAATAAAGAAGTACTAGGCGTACTTAATTTGTAAATTTTAAGGAATCTTAACCTCCTTGAATTATTGGGAGTATTGGCTATTTGACTTCTTGCAGAAGTCGGGAAAAGGGGAAGGGGAAAGGGGGAAAGGTTTGGTATTTTACCTTTAACATGAGTCCATTTTCCCTTTGACCGCAAGAGTGCAAAAAGCACTTTTGCGATCGAAGGCTATTGATTGTTTATTGGCGCGTGCTAAGTGCTGAGTCTGGAATTTTCCCCCCTGCCCCTTGCACATTTGCTCCTGCGATCCCATCTCCCTATCTCCCCAGCCCTCATTCGTGGCTTTGTACAAGATAATAGTAAATAACTAAGGTATCGTAGAAACTAAAAGCTGATTTTTGGACAAAAGTGAGCAATTTAGTATTCGTATCAATATTTCATCCTTTTTGTGCAACCCACCATATATCTCCGGCTAGATTTGTACTCTATCTAAATATCAAAAAATAAGATATTTATTATTTCTATCGGTGGATGCAGAGTTGTCAAAAGATCATCTATCTTTGGTTTGGGAAAATAAAATATAGGTAAGAATTAGGCGCTCAAGATGAAGCAGTGCGTCAAGAAGGTTTATTGACTTGTTAGCTCTTAGCGTTCCCGCAGCGTACCAGCTGCCGTTCAAAAGTCATAATGGAGAATGAATCTAATAGTTATAGTTATTGATTCATTAAGCGTTTTTGTGATTCTTGAACTATTTTGACTCCTAAAATTCTTAACAGAAAAAGTAATTACAAAAGGTAATACTTTTAAAGATGCAAACAGCGTAACAGTGAGTGTAGCGATGAGTGAAATTAGCATTATTTTAATTGAAGATCACGATTTAACGCGAATGGGACTACGGGCTGCATTACAGTCTCACAGTGCATTAAAAGTGATTGGCGAAGCTGCAAACGCTACTCAGGGATTAAAACTTTTGGAAACAGCAAAGCCAGATGTAGCTGTTGTAGATATTGGCTTGCCTGATATGGATGGCATTGAGCTTACCCGTAAATTCAGACGCTACCAAGCTGAAACTGGGGGACAGCCACCAACCAAGATACTCATCCTCACAATGGATCATACAGAGGATGCTGTACTTGCGGCTTTTGCGGCAGGAGCAGATTCTTATTACATGAAAGAAACAAGTATCAGTAAATTAACTGAGGCTATACAAGCAACTTATGGCGGTAACTCTTGGATCGATCCCGCGATCGCCAATGTGGTATTACGGAAGATGCGCCAAGGAATTCCCGGAGAAAGCCAAACCTCTGACAAACCAAAAACTGTAAAAATCGAAGCCCTAGCCACAGAATACGAGCAAGTTCTGGAAACATACCCCTTGACTCAACGAGAATTAGAAATTTTGGAGTTAATTGTCGCTGGGTGTAGCAACGGGCAAATTGCCGAAAAACTCTACATTACAGTTGGCACTGTCAAGACCCACGTTCGGAATATTCTGAATAAACTCTGCGCTGATGACCGTACCCAAGCTGCCGTTAGGGCTTTGCGTTCTGGGTTGGTAGCATGAGGGGACTGGGGAGCAGGGAGCAGAGGAGCAGGGAGCAGGGAGCAGGGGAGCAGGGGAGATGGGGAGAAGTGACAATAATATTTCCCCTCTGCCCCTCCGCCCCTCCGCCTCTTCCCAATGCCCCATACCCTTCATCCCAACCTTTCTTGTAAACATTGGGCAATGCGTAGTGCTGCACCTGCTTTTCCCATGCGCCGCAGACCATTTTCGGCAATTATTTGCAAATTATCGGGATCTTTGAATAAAGACTGTACTGTTTTTGCAACTTCCGCTGGCTGCTCAACTAAAATCAAAGATGAGCCTAAAAGCCGACTTTGGGCTTGAGCGAAGCCAGGGTTATATTGAGGGCCTTTACCGGGAATAGCGATCGCAGGTTTGCCTAAACCGATAAACTGTTCTGTAGCCGTACCTGCCATCGCGATCGCCATATCTCCTAAATGCAAACAGTCATTATAAGCTTGTTGTGTTAACAGTAAATATGCATTTCTTTGCTTAAATGTCAAGACATTTGGGTCTGAAATTTGGATAGGAGATTCTGATGCGGTTCGCCAGCCTTGGGATTGTACGGTTTGAGATAGGATATTGGAATCTAGACCGGGAGCGATCGCACCTAAAAACACTACCGTGCCGGAAGTGTGGAAAATGGAATTTCGCTGTTGAAAACTAGTTAGCAATGCAGACACAGCGATGGCGATGGTTTCCCAGTTATTGTAGGCTTCTGGGGGACGGGAACCAGGCAAAAGAGTCACCACAAAAGGCCGAACCGTTTCCTGCTGGTGGCTAGCTAGACTATAAAATTGTGCGGATGAGAAGGTTGGTTCTAGACCATCCATCATCGGATTACCCAAATTAAAAGCTGGAATCGGCCATTGTTTTAATATTTCCGTCGTCAGCGCATCTCTGAGGAACACCGCCTTACAACGGCGACGACTCATCAACCAACGTTCCCAAGGATGATACACTGAACCAGAAAAGTTTTCCCAACTTATACCTTTGGATTTTTTTGGTAACAATCCAACTTCATCTCGCACGTGATATTCCGATTTTGCCGTAGCAACAAAAGCATAATTAGCACCACTCAAAGCTGCAAACAACAGCGGCACAATATCTCCCACAGCTAAAATTGCTCTCTTGTTACCTAATTTTTTTTGGGAACTTACCCAGCGGCGAATCGCTTTAATTTGGCTGAGGGTAAGTTGCAATAAACCACCGCGTACATCCCGCGCCAATTGGCGGCCATCCATATAAATAAATCCACCAGAAGGCATATTTCGTACTGAACCAATGAGAGGAATATTCAGTTGTTGGTAAGCACGTCCTTCACCCACCAAAGGCAAAGCAAATATCTCTGGTGGGTTTAATTGTTGCTGAAGTTCTTGCAAAATCCGAACTGCAATTATATCTTCCCCATGTCCGTTACTTAATACAAGTAACCGCAAGCGAGAACTTGCAGCTTGGGAATTAGAAGGGGATAAGCGGGATGCATTACTCATAGAATTTTATATGTAGGAGGCAGGGGGCAGGAGGCAGGAGGGAAAAGCCAGGTTTATTGGGGTTTTAAACTTTTGTGTTTTTTTTAAATACTTCCAACAAATAAATTATCTAAAAAAACAACAAATAGAGTTCATTTAACAATAAGAATCATTGTAAAAGAGGGAAAGGCGTACTACATGGTAACGCCTTTTTCAGCATATTTTGAATTTAGACCAAAAAGTATTTCTAAATCAAAAACACTCAACCTTTTTCAATTATCTTCTCTAATGCTGATACAGCGTATTTCAGGTAAATGAAGTACATAGGTAGGAGCACAATATATTGTGTCCTTACAATTATCTGCACCTCGCAAAGTAGCATCTGCTGTAATATCCTAGACAACACAGCAAAGCTGCTGTGAAACAAAAAATCAAAATTAACTGTCTATATGGGTAAGAGGATCGATAGGGAATTTAGCAAAGTAGTGGGAAGTTAGTATTATCCTGACTTCTTTACTTTCCTTTAGCTAACGCTAAATTCCCTAAGTATATATTGTTTGAAATTTCTGAAATAGTCTTTTAGCCAAGACTTTTAATCAAAATCTGAAATCTCAAATTCAAAATTGTATAAATCTTAGTTAATTAAGTTAAATATTATGAAAATTTTTACCACCGCAATTTTTACTTTAGCGACTTTGGCTGCTGGCAATGTTACTCAGCAAGCTACGGCTGCATCAGCTAAAACCGTTACACCAACTGCAAAACCCGATGGCTTGGTAGTGCCGATAATTGAAGAAACTCCCGCACGGGTAGAAACAATTGCTTCTCCAGAAAGTATAGTTGCACAACAATTTTCCCAAAATCCCCTGCCAGTTTCAACAACTGCAAACAAAAATTCCCCAGTTATCTTAAAACCAGCAGCCACAATCATACAAAACCAAAAAGACAAGGTTAACCCCTCCGTAACGCCACTTCCGATCCCCTTATCTCCCTCTCCCCAAAAGCCTGGTAATACTAACGATTTAGTAGTCACAGCGACAAATGTACAGATAGTGGGAGCTAATCAAGAATTGCAAGAAATCGTTCGCAAAGTGATTAAAACTCAAGCTGGTGGAGAAACGAGTCAAAGCCAGTTACAAAAAGATGTCGCAGCAATTTTGGATACAGGTTTATTTAGTAATGCCACTGTAAATAGCCAAAGTACATCTGCTGGATTGAATGTAGTTTATCAGGTGCAACCAGTGATTGTGCGATCGCTGCAATTATCTGGTGCAAAAGTCCTGACTTACCAAGTAGCACAAGAACGTTTGCAATCTCAAATTGGCACCGCTATCAGTCCGGCTGGACTTCAACAAGCAGTGGCACAAATTAACAAGTGGTACGCTGACAATGGTTATAACTTGGCACGGGTGCTATCAATTAAACCCAGCCCTCAAGGAATTTTGACTGTGAATGTTGCTGAAGGCTTGGTGGGTGATATTAAGTTTCGCTTTGTTGGTGAGGACGGCAAAACCGTAGATAGTAAAGGTAATCCGGTAGGAGGACGCACCAAACCAGATTTTCTCCAACAGCAACTCAAGCTCAAACCCGGTCAAATTTTCCAAGAAAATGTAGTTAAACAAGACATACAACAGCTATATGCCAGCGGCTTATTTCAAAGTGTAAATGTTGCTTTAGAAGGAGACGCGACAAAAGTTGATGTCGTTTATCAACTCAAAGAAACTGGGGCGCGTGGCGTTAACTTGGGTGGTAGTTACAACGCCGACCAAGGATTAATAGGTACAATCAGCTATCAAGACCGGAACGTTGGCGGTGTTAACGATACTTTAGCGTTGAATGTTGGGGTAAGTAGCCGCGACTTGCAGTTTAATACCAAATTTATCAGTCCCTACCGAATAACTAACCCCGATCGCTTGGGTTACACTGTGAATGTCTTCCGCAATCGGGAAGTTTCTGAAACCTTTGACGATGAAATTCGGTTAGCTAACGGCGATAAAGTCCAAGAAGGTCACATTGGTGGCGGGATCGCTTTACAGCAACCAATAGACGGCTGGAATACCTCATTAGGACTCAACTATAACCGGACTAGTATCCGCGATCGCCAAGGTAATGTTACCCCAAAAGACGCTCAGGGCAATCCTTTATCTTTCAGCGGTACCGGTGTAGATGACCTCACCACCGTATCCTTCACCGCCACCAAAGACCAACGAGATAACCCCCTTAATCCCACTAAAGGTTCCGTTTTAAGTCTGAGTACAGAACAATCTGTGCCCATCGGTCAAGGTAATATTTCCCTGAATCGTCTCAAAGCCAATTACAGCCAATATCTACCAGTTCAATTATTTAACAGCAAACAGCCACAAGTATTTGCAGTTAATCTCCAAGCTGGTACCGTCATTGGTGATTTACCGCCCTACGAAAGCTTTAACTTGGGCGGTTCCAACTCAGTGCGCGGTTACGACTCTGGAGAAGTTGGGAGTGGTCGCAGTTATGTCTTAGCTTCTGCGGAATATCGCTTCCCAGTTTTACCAATTGTCGGCGGTGTATTGTTTGCTGACTTCGGTTCTGACTTGGGTTCCGGTAATACTGTATTGGGAAATCCAGCAGGTGTGCGAGACAAACCGGGGATTGGTTTTGGTTATGGCGCTGGAGTGCGAATCGATTCACCCTTGGGCTTAATTCGCGCTGATTATGGCTTTAACGACCAGGGAGAAAGCCAATTACATTTAGGTATAGGACAGCGGTTTTAAGAAAGAAGAATTCAGAATTCAGGAGTCAGAATTCAGAATTAGTAATTGTATTTGAGCTATTAAATTAGTAGTGGAGGCATTTTTCACGAAGGATTTACGACTGAATCTATGCTTGGTATCAGCGCTGGAATTTTTCTAAGGTAAAGCTTGTAAATCTAGATACGTCAAAATGACGAATACCTCGAAACAATAAATTAGGATTTACAAGCCATTCTACGGCTAGAAAAAACTTTGTTTCACTCTTTATATCCTGGGGAATACTGATTGATACACCATCTTTCAAGTGCAAGCTAAGATAATTTTCATTTAAATCTTCTAATTGTACCCACGAGCTTGGAGCTGGAGATGATACTATGCAATCAGGTGTCATTTTAATTTCTATTCCTCGCCAACCACTAAATTGATTTGCAGGAGGTATAGGAGGTTCGTTAACTTTACTTCCCAAATGTTCCGAAATTATCAGAATATCTAAAGTACCATTTTCGTTGTATCTTGCGACTGCGCTTCTACGCCTGTCTTGATGTTTAAAACCAGTTTCAAAAAAGAACGCTGAGCCAGGTTTTAGTTCTTGAGAACCCCATGAAAAACTATCGTTAACGTGAAGGGATCTAAGATGGGGTTTTTTATGCGGGCCGTAGGTTTCTAATTTGTTTGTTCCATCAGCATAAGTAGAATAATTCTGATGATTCATTTGACTGCCATCACTGCTTAAATGAAAGCTTCTGACACATTCATGAGACCTAATTAATTCACCCTCCAAGTTATAGACCGTCCAACTTCCATGCCAGTCTCCAATATGACTGCAAAAACTCTCCCAGTTTTGAAGTTGAGCATTTGTTATGGTGTCTGAATTCATTGTTAGCTATTATTTAGATTGTTATTTGCTATGAATAGCAATTATCATATAGGAATATTAAATAATATATGAAAAACTTTTAGTTAATATCAACCTGAAATGTAGGGTGGGTTAGCAACAGCATAATCCACCGAATTAATGATAAGGCGGTGCATCTCACTTCGTTAACGCATGGTACAAGTCGGCGATCGCACTAACCTTCAACGATCGATAAAATAACAGGAATGTGTGCTTGAAAACTCTGAAAATCGTTGTCGGTTGTCAGGATACTGTAGCTTCGATGATGGGCAACTGCACAAATCAGAAAATCAGTATTTGAGCCTTGGATGCCATTGCTGCGGCAGGTGTTGAAAAACTCTGCGGCGAGTTCGTAGTCTTCAGGGACGAGTTCTAGGTCTCTAAAGGCTCGAAGGTAATCCCGCAAGCGGGTAAACTGTTCCGAACTGCGAATTCCACATAGGATTTCTTGGCGAATTGCGCCTAGCAAGGTAACTTGGTCATCAGTGATTAAATCCCGCAATAATGTGACGACACCAGAAGAATCGGGTGGCGTTCTCCGACGCAGAGCCAGTGACCAAACACAGCTATCAACAATGACACTCATCCCTGCTGACGTTGCTGCTTGTAGTCGTAATCTTCGTCATAATCAATAGTGCCGAAGAGGTCTAACACTTTGAGCCGCTTGCGACGTTGAATATATTCACGAAGCGCTGTTTCAACCACAGCATCAATGGTTTGCTGGTCATCAAGTGCCAGCGCTTCTTGCAGCAAGGCTTGGTTTATGTTGAGCGGTGTAGCCACAATCGCTCCTGCTCCAACGACCGATCAAATAAATGTTATCGCACTTTCTCTTCCTTCTTCGATGAAGAAGGAAGGGCGATCGCACTCAAATCAGGGTGCGTTACATTTCATGAACGCACCCTAGTAGCGTGACAAGGCTAAAATGGTTTCTTCCCTAAGATCGCCCAGGTAGAAAACAGCTTGAGTATGTTCCCTAGTTAAGGATTTGTTGACTCTCGCGCTATCATCTGAAAAAGGTAAAACTGTTGCGATCGCTGGGGAGGTTTTCCCACTGAGGGAATTTCAAAAACTAAATCATCCCATAGATAGCCAAGTAAAAACCTTACAATCTCAAAAATATGGGAAAATTTTTGAGCAATCCCTTAAGATTCAAGACTCGCTAGTTATCTGCTCACTCAAGAATCAGGACTCTCTATGTTAGCAGGCACAATTTTACAGGATGGAAAATATACCCTAATCCAAGAAATAGGGCGTGGTGGCTTTGGCATTACGTACAAAGCAAAGCATCACTACTTGGGTCAGGAGGTGGTGATGAAAACCATCAACGAACGGCTGCGGCAACATCCTGATTTTGCCAAGTTTGAGCGCCAATTCCAAGACGAAGCCAGACGATTAGCTACTTGTATCCACCCAAATATAGTCCGAGTCAGCGATTTTTTTGTGGAAGCTGGACTGCCTTACATGGTGATGGAATACATTCCTGGGGAAACTTTGGGCGATGCATTTGTATTACCAGGAATACCTTTGCCGGAAGCTACAGCAATTCATTATATCCAGCAAATTGGTGCAGCCTTGCAGGTAGTACACAATAACGGTTTGCTGCATCGAGATATTAAACCAGATAATATCATCTTGCGCCAAGGAACCCAAGAAGTAGTGTTGATTGATTTTGGCATTGCCAGGGAATTTAATGGCGGAGTCAGACAGACTCATACGGGTTTAGTTTCTGAAGGTTATTCTCCCATTGAGCAGTACCTAACCCAAGCACCGCGCACACCCGCCACCGATGTTTACGGTTTAGCAGCAACATTGTATGCACTGTTAACGGCTCAAGTTCCCATGCCAGCATTATTGCGCGATCGCGAGCAAATGCCATCCCCCCGCGAACTGCAACCACATTTGAGTGCTGCTGTCAACCAAGCAGTAATGCGCGGTATGGCTATAGAATCTCGTTTTCGTCCGGCGACTGTTGCCGAGTGGCTGCAATTGCTACCGGGGAGTGGGGTGAATTTTACACCCCAAGCTTTACCTACTTCTGCGGTGCAAACTATTAATTTATCTATTCAACCGCCAGAAACTCTCATTGGCAAAAATCGCAAAAAAGCGATGCCTGACGGCAAGGCTAGCATCAACCCCAAGAAAACTTCCCACCTTCAAAAACAGCAGTCATCTAAAATATTTCTTGGTATAGGTGTAGCTGTGGTTGCCGCCACCACTGGATTTGCCATCACTAACATGTTACCTAAATCCCAGCCGCAGCCAACCACCAAACCGCTTTTTCAACAGCCTACTCAAGAACCAGCCGCCAAAGTACCTAAAGGCAATACATCTTCCTCTGCACCTCCAGAGACTAACACCACCTCAAAAACCGAATCTGTACCCGTCTCTAATTTCAGGCAGCGTCGGCGCAATCGTCCTTCTTCTCAGGAAGAATCTTCTAGCAGCACTTCTACAAGAGAATCACAACGCAATAATTCCGAACAATCAACATCTTCGCCTTCGCCCAGCGTTGCCCCTACACCGACGCTAGTGGAAAAACTACGGGCAATTCGTTCATCTCGCAAAACTTCGACGCCAACATCACCAGATAATAACTCGCCAACCTCTAATCAAAATTCTGCTCCTCTTAAACCTGTAACTCCTGGAAATTCTGTAGTCGCACCATCAGAAACACTGCCGCGAGAATTCAGACCCCCAGATCCTTCTGCTGTAGTAGTACCAACATTAGAAAAGCAAAATTCCCCGACTGAGAGTCAAACGCCAAAAGAACAGAAGTTAGAAAAACAGACGCCAGATGAGAATAATGGCAATGGGCAATAGGCTGGTGGGTTTTACGATAAGTTGACACCAACGGCATCCTGCCCGCCCGGACGGGTGAGGACACCCATCCCACAATAAAATCTATTGGAACATTTTGCCTTGCCACGCCAGTAGGGTGTGTTAGGCACGTATTTTGAGATTATTTGTCACGAAAAATATGAGATGAGCGCCTAACGCACCGTCTTATATAGCGGTGCGTTAGGCTAAAGCCATAACACACCCTACTTAAGATTTACTTTATAAACGATCTCTTAGGCTTAAATTGTCCTAATACTATTATTGTTCGTGAAAGTTTAGCATATTTGCGCGTAGATGAGGCTCGCCGCAGGCATCGCCTCTCTTCACTACAGTAAAATTTAAGTTCCTAACCTCATCAATCAAGCTTTTATCTCCAAGTTTCCTGTTCTGAACTCGAAGTTTCATGTTTAAAATAAGAACGTTTCTGTTTCAACTGAGAACGTTTCTGTTTTAAACGAGAATGTTCTTGTTCCAGGTGGGTACGTTCCTGTTTTAAACGAGAATGTTCTTGTTTCAAGTGAGAACGTTCCTGTTTTAAACGAGAATATTCTTGTTTCAAGTGAGAACGTTCCTGTTTTAAACGAGAATGTTCTTATTCTGAGGTGGAATGATGGTGTTATGAGGACGTAGCCGTAGCCCGTCGCATACATCGCTCCACTTAAATTGTAGAACTTGTTGATAATGGAGAGCGATCGCCAATTGCAAAATAAGCATCATCCAAGTAAATCAAATCCCTGTTCGCTTCTTAACTTTCTGTCAAAAGTTACTGTTGAACTACAATCATTATGTTGAGCGATGCCTGCGGCGGGCTGCGCCAACGCACCGATTAAATAGTCGGATAAATCTGCCTTTCCCTGCTTAAATCGCTGTAATGCTTGATAAACTAAAGAGCGATTTTCTAGCTCAAACACCGAACATTGCAACATTAACTCTATAGTGTTGCTAATTTCTTCCCTACTAAATTCATAGGGCTTTCCCCGTAAAACCCAAACCAACTCACAAAGAACTATATTCACTACAAAACATTGCTCTCCTGCTTCGATAATTTCAGCTGCCTGTTCCACTGCTTTTCATCATCTTTTGTGAGGTATCGCACTAAAATATTTGTATCAACTCCAATCACTTGCACATTTTTGGATTGCTACTTCCATTTCTTCTAAAGTCGCACTTTTCATCGCCGGACGATATAAAATGCCGGACAAGGTTTGAACAGGAACATTGAGTGGAATTAGTTTAACTGTCCCATTTTCATCAATGACAAAATCAACCTTACTACCTATATCAAGATTAAGATAATCCCGAATTTCTTTAGGAATAATTACTTTTCCTTTAGTGGTGATAGTGACGGTAGCCATTACGTTTTCTTAGATAAATTATTTACTTAAATATAACGTTTCTTCGCAAATCAACACAGCGATCGCTCTACTTAAATTGTAGAACAATCAGCATAGACGCAAACACTACATCAGCTTGTTATTAAATAAAGTCTTTTCTCTGCGTTCCTCTGCGCTTACCTTTGCGTTCTTTGCGTTAAAAAACAATCTCCTCACTCATCCTCTCTTCCAACAATTCCAATAAACCATCAACATCCTTCCCAACTTGCTCAAAACAAATCGCTGGCGCAGGTTCCGGTGCAAATTGAATTAACTTAATTTCACCCTTACCGATACCAATCATCACAACTTCCACTTCCGGCTTGTGATTTTCTATAATTCCCAAAATTTCTTGCAGCCGATTTTCAACTTTATTATTTAAATTTTCAATCTGTTCTTGAGGACAATAAACAAAATGCGGTGTAGGTTGCAAATCAATGCCAACAGTACCCTTGCTGTCGCCATTTGCTAACCATAATCCCCAAAAAAGTGCCGCCAATTCTTTTTGATTTGCTTTGACAAACTTATCCAACTGGCGACGCCACTTGTTATCTGCTGTTTCCGGTTGAGGATTACCAAAAATCATAAATAATTCGTAATTCGTAATTAAGAATGGGGGATCTTTATCTCAAGCCACTTTGTACGCGCCAAAGGCTGGAATAGATGCCATTTTGCTCTAGCAATTCTTCATGGGTTCCTGATTCTACTAATTTCCCATGTTCCATGACATAAATGCAATCGGCATTGCGGATGGTGGAAAGACGATGAGCGATCGCAATTGTAGTTCTATCTACTGTAATGCGTTCTAGCGATCGCTGAATAGCGGCTTCTGTTTCATTATCCACCGCTGAGGTTGCCTCATCTAAAATCAAGATGGGTGGATTTTTCAGAACTGCACGGGCGATCGCAATCCGTTGTCTTTGTCCGCCAGACAACTTTTGTCCTCTTTCCCCCACAATTGTCTCATAACCTTGGGGCAAGTTAATAATAAATTCGTGCGCCTCGGCTATCTTCGCCGCCGTGATAATTTCTTGCTCGTTGGCACTAAAGCTACCATAAGCAATATTCTCTGCTACGGTGCCATGAAATAGAAACACATCTTGACTCACCAAACCAATACAACGGCGTAAATCTTTTAAATTCAAACTTTGCAAATCAATTCCATCAACGGTAATACTTCCGGCTTGTACTTCGTATAACCGCAACAAAAGTTTGACTAAAGTACTTTTTCCAGAACCAGTAGAACCGACAATTGCAATAGTTTTTCCGGCTGGAACATCCAAAGACAGATTTTTAATTACTGGAAATCTATCTTTATAGGCAAAATAAACATTTTTAAATTGGACTTCACCCCGCACTTCATCTACAGGCAACGCTGTATTTCCTGTATGAATATTAATGGGAGTATCTAACAAATTCATCACTCGATTAGTAGAAGCCATTGCCCGTTGATATTGGTCAAAAGTTTGACCTAATCTTGTTAAAGGCCACAACAAACGCTGGATTAAAAACACCAACACGCTGTAAGTGCCGACAGACATTCTTCCAGAAACCGCTGCCATCCCGCCATATAAAAGTAAGGCCGTGAAACCTACCAAAATTAACATCCGAATTAACGGTACAAAAGCCGCAGAAAGGGCAATTGCCTTAGCATTACTGCGACGATAAGCTTCACTATCTATTTCCAAACGGTAGGCTTCATAAACTTCAGCGGTAAAACTTTTAATAGTAGTAATACCGCTGATATTATTTGCCAAACGCGAGTTGAGAAAACCTACCTTTTCCCGCACATCAGCATAGCGGGGTGCGAGTAGACGTTGATAAGCAAACGAACCCCAGAGAATGAATGGCATCGGCGATAGAGCCATCCACGCTACACTAGGAGCCAATATAAAGAAAGCGCCGCCAATAATGATGACAGTTGTGGCAACTTGGATGATATCATTTGCCCCCACATCCAAAAATCGCTCTAATTGGTTAATATCGTCACTGAGGACTGACATTAAACCGCCAGTGCTGCGTTCTTCAAAATAAGCTAACTCTAGCTCTTGCAGATGTTTATATGCATCCAAACGTAAGTTATGCTGAATATTCTGTGCTAAATTACGCCAAAGGCGATCGTAGGCATACTCAAAAACAGATTCTAGAATCCAAATGATGACAGTGAGGAAAGAAATAATCAAAAATTGTCCAAAGACATCGCGTACCCCTAACTGTGCAATTATGGAATCCTGCTGTTTGACTACCACATCTACTGCCACACCAATTAAGCCAGGTGGCGCCAAGTCAAAAAATTTATTAAGGATAGAATAAGTAGTCGCTAGCCAAATTTGTTTACGATACTGATGTGCATAGTCCAACAAACGCTGGAGAGGATGCGTCGAATGTTTACGCCTTCTTGAGACTTGATGAGATTTTAGTACGGTAGCCACGGCTTTTTGCATTTGCGTGCAATTGATATTACCACGGAATCAAGTTTTGAATCCTGAATCTGAAGAATGACGACATCGGGAGATGGAAAGATGTAGGAATGGGTAGGGGGGAGACAACCAATTCAAAATTCACGCATTCAAAATTCAAAATGAAGAATCCTGCCTCCTGCCTTCTGCCTAGTGACTCCTAACTTAGAGTTTAGTACTCAATACTCATCACTTACATGGAGAGAAGAACTTGAAAAATCAACAATTTGGTAATTGGCAAAGCACAGTTTTGGGAATTGTGTTAGCAATATTAGCGATCGTTGGGCTAAATTCTTTTATTATTATCAACCCAGGGCAAGCAGGAGTGATTAGCATTTTGGGTAAAGCTAGAGATGGCGCTTTATTGGAAGGTATCCACCTCAAACCACCTTTTATTTCTGTAATAGATGTGTATGATTTGACAGTGCAAAAATTTGAAGTGCCAGCGGAAAGTTCTACGAAGGATTTGCAAAACTTATCAGCGAGATTTGCAATTAACTTTCGTCTCGATCCGATACAGGTAGTTGAGGTAAGGAGAAAACAAGGAACTTTAGAGAATATAGTATCAAAAATAATTGCTCCCCAAACCCAAGAAGCATTTAAAATTGCGGCAGCGAGAAGAACAGTAGAAGAGGCAATTACTAAAAGAAGTGAATTGAAAGAAGACTTTGATAATGCATTAGGCGATCGCCTAGACAAATATGGGATAATTGTCTTAGATACTAGCGTCGTTGACTTGACATTCTCTCCAGAATTCGCTAAAGCAGTCGAAGAAAAACAAATTGCCGAACAACGAGCGCAAAGAGCAGTTTATGTAGCGCGAGAAGCCGAACAAGAAGCACAAGCAGAAGTAAATCGAGCAAAAGGAAAAGCAGAAGCTCAAAGGCTTTTAGCAGAGACACTCAAAGCCCAAGGAGGGCAATTAGTTCTGCAAAAAGAAGCAATTGAAGCTTGGAAAACTGGCGGCGCTCAAATGCCAAAAGTCCTCGTTATGAGTGGTGATTCAAAAAGCAACGTACCATTCATTTTTAACCTTGGAAATGTAGAAAATAACCCGTGAAAGTAATTCTAGATTGGAGAGATAAGGAAAATAAGTCTTCAGTCAACACTCAACACTCAACACTCAACAATCAAATAAGTAGGTAGACATAATTAAATGTAAAACACAAAATTTTAAAACCCCAATAAAAACTGGCTTTTCCCTCCTGCCCCACTTCGGCTACGCGGAAATCGAGCGAAGTCGAGATTCAGTAACCACCTGCCTTCTGCCTTCTGCCTTCTGCCTCCTGCCTCCTAAAGAACAACCAACAGGATAATCAAGTAAAATTATGGCAAATTCTAATCATCATCTAACTCCCGAAGAAGCAAGAAAAATTCTGAATAAATTTAACTGTTTAGATATAGCACCTGTCCTCAAACCAGGTGAAAAAGATGTAATTCGTAATGCCTTAATTTTGATGGCTAACCTTGCTGACTATGAAATTTTAGGAATTTGTGCTGATACAGCAGAAGAAGGAATATTAGCCATGAAAACCTATTCTCTGGCCTTTGGTTATGAACCACCAAGTAATTTACCTACACCTGAAGGCCCGGTTTATATCAAATTAAATGGCAAAAACGGCTTGTGTTATGTCGATTCCTATGCTGGACATCACCGCGGCGTCTTAGTATCTTGCCAATCTTTCAACGAAGCTGGAATTAACGAAATGTATGGACATCTCCCCTTGGATTTATTCATTTAAAATTCATCAATAGGTAAGCAGAGAACAGACAAAAAGCAACAGCTTTCAAAGTCTCTTTGCTTGCAAATTTTACGATTAGCTTATCTCCTAACATCTGCTTCAACTGCTATACCTCCTTTCTTACTCCTCCCTCTCTTTCTCTGCGCCTCTCTTGCCTCGTGCGTGCAAATAAAAAACCCCTATATTCTAAATCCTATGAGTCTCATTACCCTCCAATCAATCCAAAAAGACTTTGGCATAAAAGAAATTTTAAAAGATGCCAGCTTTAGCCTAGACGCCACCGATAAAGTCGGCTTAATTGGTACTAACGGTTCTGGTAAATCAACCCTACTAAAAATGATTGCCGGCTTAGAACCCATCGATAGCGGTCAAATTTTAATCAACTCTGGTTCTAAAATCATCTACTTACCTCAACAGCCAGATTTAGATGAAAATCGCACAGTCTTAGAGCAAATTTTTGCTGATAGCGGCGAACACATGACTTTAGTGCGTGAATACGAAGAACTTTCTGATAAATTGGCTCACTATCCAGATGATAGTCAACTCATGTCTCGCCTTTCGGCTGTGATGCAACGGATGGATACAAGTAATGCTTGGGAACTAGAAACCAACGCTAAAATCATCCTCACCAAATTAGGAATTTCTGACTTTGACGCCAAAATCGGCACTTTATCTGGAGGCTATCGCAAACGCATTGCTTTAGCCACAGCCTTGCTAGCAGAACCAGATGTTCTACTCATGGACGAGCCAACAAACCACCTCGATGCTCTTTCTGTAGAATGGTTACAAAGTTATTTAAATCGCTATCGCGGCGCACTTTTTCTCATCACCCACGATCGCTATTTTTTAGATCGCGTCACTAATCGTATCATCGAAATAGACCGAGGCGACATTTACACTTATACAGGTAACTATTCATACTACCTGGAAAAGAAAGCTTTAGCGGAAGAATCTGCTATTAGCACTCAACGCAAACATCAAGGCCTGTTACGGCGCGAGTTGGAATGGCTCAAAAAAGGGCCAAAAGCCAGAAGTACCAAACAAAAAGCCAGAATTGACCGCGCACACGCTCTACGAGATACTGAGTTTAAACAAGTTCAGGGTAAAGTTGATATCTCTACAGTTGGTCGTCGCATTGGTAAGAAAGTTATTGAATTAAATAACGTTTCCAAAGCTTATAACGGACGCACCCTGATTAAAGATTTTACCTACGAATTTAGTCCAGAAGACCGCATTGGCATCATCGGTGCTAACGGTGCAGGTAAATCCACTTTAATGGATATTATTACAGGACGAATTCAGCCTGATTCTGGTAGTGCAGAAATTGGTACTACAATTCACATCGGTTATTTTGACCAGCATTCTGAAGAATTGCTCACAGCTTTAAACGAAAATCAGCGTGTAATTGACTACATCAAAGAAGAAGGAGAATTTGTCAAAATCACCGATGGAACTCAAATTACTGCTTCCCAAATGTTGGAGCGATTTCTGTTTCCTGGAAATCAACAATATGCCCCAATTCATAAACTTTCTGGTGGAGAAAAACGCCGTTTATTTCTGTTGCGCGTTCTCATGAGTGCGCCGAATGTCTTAATATTAGATGAACCGACAAATGATTTAGATGTTCAGACATTGGCAGTACTAGAAGAATATTTAGAAGATTTTGTCGGGTGTGTAATTGTAGTTTCTCACGATCGCTACTTTCTCGACCGCACCATCGACACAATTTTTTCCTTTGAAGAAGGCGGTAACCTGCGCCAATATCCAGGCAATTACTCAGTTTATCTGGACTACAAAAAAGCAGAAGAAGAAGCACAGCAACAGGCTGCTAGTACTAAAGAAAAGCCGAAAAATGTCGAATCCCAAAATGGTGCATCTTCACCCAAGAATAACGAAAATCAAAAGCGGCGCAGATTATCCAATTGGGAGAAAAAAGAATTTGACCAGTTAGAAGGTAAAATTGCCCAGTTAGAAGCTGATAAGGCACAAGCTGAGAAAACACTCGCAAATGTGCCTCCAGGGAATTATACTCAAGTGCAGAAATTGTATGAAGAAGTGGAATCTTTAAAACAAGCGATCGATGTAGCGACTGAACGCTGGTTAGAATTAGCAGAGATGGAGTCTTAATGTGTGAATATGGTGCGTTAGAGGATGTTTGAAAACTGGTTGGCTGCCACTTGAATTGAATTATTACCCCCCTTAATCCCCCCTTATAAAGGGGGGAAATAATAAAATCCTGTTCCCTCCCCTTTATAAGGGGAGGGTTAGGGTGGGGTCAAAAAATATTTGATACATCAATATGACTTTTTGGATCTTTAATTGCTCAAGATGCCAACTAAAATATGAGTTAACTCAACTAATTCTTCAGGAACTCGATATAATTTCATGTCTTCGGTTATCTGTTTTTCTTGACGGTTGTAGATTGCAAATCGCCAATCTTCACCAGTAGTTACTGCCCCATAAAGAACTGGCAATTCAGAATTTATCCACTGGTCGAGTGCAATCAATTCAACTGCTAATTGAGTAAAACCTCTACTTAAATCTGCTTGTTTCGCTTCAATTACCAACAAGCCTTTACCTTTATCAATGTAATAATCCAAGCTACCTTTTAGTTGGTCGCTAACATTAATGGCATACTCAATACTCAATTGCGTTTGGGCAATTTCACAAACTTCTAGTAATATTGGTGCGATAATTGCTTGCTTGCGTGCGTCTTCGCTAAGTAGCTTGACGCGTCGGAGATTACGCTCAATCGTTCGCTGTAATTCTGCGATTTGATTGGGGTTGAATTCTGTTTTTGGTAATTGCAAGCGATCGCGTTGATAAGAACAGCCAAGTTCAGCCAGAATATCTTCTGGAGAAAACGGTAGTTCAAAATATTTGCTGAATGTATAGCTTTGACCGGGTTGAATGATTCGGGGACGACTCATACAGCAGTTTTGGCGTGGATGGCATACATTACTCTACGATTATTCTTAACAGAATTCTTTAAATGGTGCGTTACAGCGTTCCGCCTAACACACCCTACCACTTCATCTTTTACTTTTAATCTTTGGAGAATCCTTTTTCTCCTTTTTATCCTGCAAGCTGCGAATTTTAACCAGCACTGGAATATACTGTTGAATCATCCAGCTTAATGCCTCAAGGCTTGAGTTACCTTGGTCAATTCGGATTTTAGCTTGTAAACCAATAAAGAATAGTTGCATTGTCAGCAACAAAGCAATTGTTTTACCGAGAATATCTTGACGCTTGCGTTGCATTTGTTTGTACCCCAAAGAGTTGATAGATACAGGTTCTCTTTGGGGTTGTGTCCCTAAGCAAATACCCCAAACTCGCGGAAAATGCTTTAAAATCAGGATTTAATTAGCTTGGGGTGGTAGTTTCAATTTGGGGTAGCCCCAAAGTTCTTGCTCAATTTTTGAAATGCAATGCCGCGACAAACTTACGGTCCTGAACCTAAAAAGCGAGTTAAGCGTCTGTTGGAGGCGTTGCTTTGTTTCGCTGATGGAGAATTTGAGGACGGTGACTTTAGAATTCAGTACGACTGGAAAGACGAAGACAGCACTAACCCCAAGCTGACTATTGAGACAACCCTGGTAGCTTTAGAGTTTCTAACGCAAAAAGATAAATATCTTGGCAAGTTAACTAAAGACCAAATTCGAGAAGCCTTGAATTTGCTCAAGGATTTCTTGAAGATTCTGGAAGATAACCGTTTGCAAACTAAGGGTGTTGATGAATGGCGCTTTACACTTAAGCTATGGTCAAGGGATAGGGAAAAGAACTTAAAACGGTTTGATGAGGTATGGGAAAATAACAGACCAAACAAATCGAAAAAATTAGCAGCCAATTCCACCCAAGATGAGGGTGTTGCTGTTGCACCCCAAACTAAACTTACTGTATTTCAAGCGCCACCTTTACCTGCACACTTTGTAGAACGCCCAGAGTACAGCGATGATTTAAAGACTCGTCTTTTAAATGGTTCATCGGCTGACAGTCGCACTTTGGTAATTACTGCAATTCACGGCTTGGGTTCGGTGGGCAAATCTACTTTAGCTGCGGCTTTAGCCCATGATGCAGAGGTGCAATGTCGGTTTTGTGATGGCATTCTTTGGGCAACATTAGGTCAACAACCTGATGTGCTGGCTTTACTTAGTGGCTGGGTGCAAGCATTAGGAGACTATAGCTTTAAGCCTACGAGTGTAACAGCGACTTCCAACCATTTGCGGACTCTGCTTTATGACAAGGCTGTGTTACTAGTGGTGGATGATGCTTGGAATATCGAAAATGCACAAGCGTTTAATGTTGGTGGGTTGCGTTGTCAAGTTTTGGTAACTACTCGTGAAGGCCACATTGCCGATGCGTTAGCAGCCAGCACTTACAGCCTGGATATAATGAAACCAGAACAGGCAATGGAATTGCTGACGAAGAAACTAAGACGCGAGATTACAGGTACAGAACGTCACTCAGCAGAAAATTTAGCCAAAGGTGTTGGTTATCTTCCCCTAGCATTGGAACTTGCAGCCGCCGAAGTTGCCTATGGTACGACTTGGGATGAACTGTTGGGAGATATTCGGCAAGAAGTAGCCAGATTAACAAGTTTTGACCGACCGGAAGCCGAAGAAATTACCGATGAGGCTAGTTTAAAACGCCTGAGTTTAACCGCATCTTTAAATTTGAGTGTCAAGAGAATGCCAGCAGAAAAGCAGCAGCATTTCTCTTGGTTAGGGGTGTTGCCGGAGGATGTCAACATTAATAAGATGATGGCGGCAACACTGTGGCAAATGGATAAGCGTGATGCTGCCAAGATGTTGCAATATTTACGGAATAAAGCATTGCTATTAACAGGAGTACCGCTTGCTGATGGTATGCTTACCTATCGCTTACATGACTTATTCCACGATTTAGCGTGTAATTTGTTAACTGCTCCCTCTGTGCCAAAGCGCGAAGGAAATTTGGCTGGGTTGGGTTTAAACCTTGCTGATGCTCACGCTGCTTTGTTGGAGAAGTATCGGCAGAAAACCCAGAATGGTTTATGGCATACTCTACCCGATGATGGTTACATTCATCAGCGTTTAGTTTGGCATTTGGAAAAGGCTCGACAGGTAGAAGAGATTCACTGCTTATTGTGGGAGGAGTCCGCAACTGGAAACAATGGCTGGTATGAAGTACGAGAACAATTGGCACAAACTGGCGGTTACATCACAGATATTTCTCGTGCCTGGGAAATAGCAGAAGCGACTCGGACTGAATCAGTCTTGTCTCAAGTTATCAGTTTGCAGTGTCGTTATGCTTTGATTACTGCATCAATGAATAGTTTGGCAGCTAATCTACCAGCAGATTTGCTGGTGGCGTTGGTAAAAAACAAGATGTGGACTCCCGAACAAGGACTAGCTTATGCCCTGCAAAAACCAGAACCGCAGGAGAAAGTCAACTCGTTGGCAGAACTAGTCAATTATTTGCCAGCAAATCTTCAAGAATTAGCACTGCAAAAAGCCCTTACTGCTGCCAGGGCAATTCAGGATGAGCATTCTCGTGCCAATGCCTTGAGTGCCTTAGCTGACAAACTGCCAGAGTTGTTGCCGGAAGCCCTTGCTGCTGCCAGGGCAATTCAGGATGAGCATTCTCGTGCCAATGCCTTGAGCGCCTTAGCTGACAAACTGCCACCAGAATTATTGCCAAAAGCCCTTGCTGCTGCCAGGGCGATTCAGTCTGAGTCTTCTCGTGCTAATGTCTTGAATGCCTTAGCTGACAAACTGCCAGAAGTTTTGCCAGAAGCCCTTGCTGCTATTACGGCGATTCAGGATAACAATTTTCGTGCAAATGCTTTGAGTGTTTTAGTTAAGAATCTGCCAGAAGTTTTGCCAGAAGCCCTTGCTGCTATTACGGCGATTCAGGATGAGTCTTCTCGTGTCGGCGTCTTGACTGGCTTAGGACAAAAACTACCAGAAGTTTTGCCACAAGCCCTTGCTGCTGCCAGGGCGATTCAGTCTGAATATCATCGTGCCAATGCCTTGAGTGCCTTAGCTGACAAACTGCCACCAGAATTATTGCCAGAAGCCCTTGCTGCGGCCAGGGCGATTCAGGATGAGTCTTCTCGTGCCGATGCCTTGATTGCCTTAGGACAAAAACTGCCAGAAGTTTTGCCACAAGCCCTTGCTGCTGCCAGGGCGATTCAGTCTGAATATCATCGTGCCAATGCCTTGAGTGCCTTAGCTGACAAACTGCCACCAGAATTATTGCCAGAAGCCCTTGCTGCGGCCAGGGCAATTCAGGATGAGTCTTCTCGTGCAAATGTTTTGAGTGGCTTAGCTAAGAATCTGCCAGAAGTTTTGCCAGAAGCCCTTGCTGTGGCCAGGGCGATTCAGGATGAGTCTTCTCGTGCAAATGCTTTGAGTGTTTTAGCTAAAAATCTGCCAGAAGTTTTGCCAGAAGCCCTTGCTGCGGCCAGGGTGATTCAGGATGAGTCTTCTCGTGCCGACGCCTTGACTACCTTAGGACAAAAACTGCCAGAACTTTTGCTAGAAGCTCTTGCTGCTGCCAGGGCGATTCAGTCTGAATATCATCGTGCCAATGCCTTGAGTGCCTTAGCTGACAAACTGCCACCAGAATTATTGCCAGAAGCCCTTGCTGCGGCCAGGGCGATTCAGGATGAGTCTTCTCGTGCCGACGCCTTGATTGCTTTAGGACAAAAACTGCCAGAAGTTTTGCCAGAAGCCCTTGCTGCTGCCAGGGCAATTCAGGATGAGCATTTTCGCGCCAATGCTTTGAGCAGCTTAGCTGACAAACTGCCACCAGAGTTAATGCCAGAAGCCCTTGATGCTGCTAAAGCGATTCATGATGAGGGATTTTGTGTGTATGTCTTGAGTACCTTAGCACAGAACCTGCCACCAGAGTTAATGCCAGAAGCCCTTGCTGCTGCTAAAGCGATTCAGCATGAGAAATTTTGTAGCTATGCCTTAACTGCCTTAGCTGACAAACTGCCACCAGAGTTAATGCCAGAAGCCCTTGCTACTGCCAAAGCGATTCAGGAAGACAGATATTTTGCTAATGCCTTGAGTGCCTTAGTAAAGAAACTACCACCAGAATTATTGCCAGAAGCCTTTGCTGCTGCCAAAGCGATTGAGTTTGAGTATTCTCGTGCCAACGCTTTAGCTGCCTTAGCACCGAAATTGCAACCAAAGTTATTGCTAGAAGCCCTTGATGCTGCCAGGGCGATTCAGGATGAGCTTTCTCGTTTCAATGCTTTGAGTGCCTTAGCTCAGAATTTGCCAGAAGCCCTTGATGCTGCCAGGGCGATTCAGGATGAGCTTTCTCGTTTCAATGCTTTGAGTGCCTTGGCTCAGAATTTACCAGAAGCCCTTGATGCTGCCAGGGCGATTCAGGATGAGCTTTCTCGTTTCAATGCTTTGAGTGCTTTAGCTCAGAATCTGCCAGAAGTTTTGCCAGAAGCCCTTGATGCTGCTAGGGCGATTCAGGATGAGCCTTTTCGTGTCAATGCTTTGAGTGCCTTAGCTGAGAAACTGCCACCAGAGTTATTGCCAGAAGCCCTTGCTGCTGCCAGAGCAATTCAGTCTGAGTCTTCTCGTGCCTATGCCTTGAGAGCCTTAGCTGAGAAACTGCCAAAAGTTTTGCCAGAAGCCCTTGCTGCTGCCAAGGTGATTCAGGATGAGTCTTCTCGTATCAATGCCTTGAGTGCCTTAGCTTTTAGTTTGTCACAAATGCCAGCTGCTGAACTTTTTTCGCTTTGGCAAGATTCGCTTCACGAACTATCCCTTCGCACTCGCCCTAATTTGCTGCAAGATATCAAAGCGTTGTTTCCAGTTATCTTTGCATTAGGTAGTGAACCAGCAACGGTAGAAATTGCTCGTGCGATTCTAGATGTGGCGCGATGGTGGAAATAATTTTTAATTCGTAATTCGTAATGGGCTTCGCCCCGCTACGCTAACGTAATTCGTAATTTAAGACATGAGTGGTCGATCGCCATTAGTCATAAAATCATCAGAGAAATTGTCTAAACTGTCGAAGAGCGTATAGCGCTTCCCAGTTTTTAGCTCTAACCCAAGCGTATTAGATACTATTCATCAATCCAACTACTCAGAAATTCTACCTGATTGTGCATTTCTTCTGCTGACTTAGCTGCAATTAACCTCAAAATACCGCGCATTATTTCCCCCACTGAGTAACGTTGCTGCTGTACCAAAATCATCCCTGCATGAGATTGTTCCTTGCTTAGAAAATCAGCGTGCAAACGGTAGAAATCTCTGATATTAGAACTATATAAAACAAGTCCTTGCTCGGTTGCCCATCTTAGCTGTTCTTCATCGGTATAACCAAGCCTATTCAAACTTAGACTTGTTATCACATCTACACCACGATTTTGTAAAGCCAGAACTAAAGAGCGTGCGGTAGAATCTTCATCCATGTACAATCTAATTCGGCTCATGAGAGCTTTTGGCTTTTATGCAGTGTTTCTAATCTGTCGGCCTCTGCTTCTTCTGCTGCAATATCAGCATCAATTTCCTCACGATTCGCATGATAATAAGCTAGAGCTGCATAAACTTGCGCTAAAGTCAAATGACTAATTTGATCTGCAATTTCTTCTGCGCTGTAACCTTGTTTATACCAGATAGCGATGCGCCGGACTGTCACCCCTGTACCAGCAATAATTGGGCAACCGCCGTGTATTTCAGGATTATGGTTAATTAGTGTGCCGATATCGGTAATAGTTGTCAAAACTTATTCTCCGAAATTTTCTATATTATCTCTAATTCCACCATTATGCTGATTTTAACGAGTATTGGGTACTAACAAAACTCTTCCCCGATCGCCAGTCCCTTTTACCTGGTGCAGCCATCACTCTTCGACTCTACAAAACACTAAGCGATCGCATTTACATTAAACATATCTAAACTAACTTTTCCTATAACATTAATCTCTGAAATCACCAGCTAGCAAAATATTCATCTGCGTAGGCGAACGCGAGTGCGTCTCGTAGAGAAGCCCGCCGTAGGCATCGCAAACTCCCCAACAAACAACAGAAGCCACTATTGTTCACCCAATAGTGGCTTTTGTTCGCCCAATAGCGGCTTTTCTTCACCCAATAGCCGCTTTTGTTTCATCCAATAGTGGCTTTTGTTCATCCAATAGCGGCTTTTCTTCGTCCAATAGTGGCTTTTGTTCATCCAATAGCGGCTTTTCTTCACCCAATAGCGGCTTTTCTTCATCCAATAGCGGCTATCCTCAACCCAATAGCGGCTTCTCTAATGTTTTCTAGCTCTTGTTTTTGCGCCTTGCCTTCTTAAGATGAGTAATTAAATACCGAAATATTACTGATATTAGCTGAAAATTGTACGATCAAAAATTGCGATTTCTGCTGAACCAGATTTCGATTTAATTAAGGCAAGCTAGCTTTAGAAGTATTTTAAAAGGGTAAATTTATGGCTCTGAAAAAACGTAAATCCAGCGTTTTAGAAAAAGTTGAGTCAAGAATAGCCGGGATAAAATTGATCGACCCAAGTATCAAATTTGATAACGATCATAGTCTCGAAAAACTGATTGAGTCAATTGAACAGTTACAAAATAAACTTGACATTCATAATAACGCTCTGTCTTTAGCCGATTCTTCTCTAACTGAAATTGAACAGATGGAAAAGAATTTGAGTAAACTTTCTCAAAAGATGCTAATGCTAATTGCTATTAAGTACGGCAAAGATAGCGCTGAATATGAAACAGCAGGTGGTGTTCGAGATAGCGATCGCGTCCGCAAAATGCGATCGAGTCGCTTGAAAAATGTTGCAGAAAGAGCATCAGATAAGCAGGAGGCAGGTTGACATTATCTATAAATTAATTCTGCATTCCCCGATATCTTTGTAGAGACGTAGCACTGCTGCGTCTCTACGTCTCTACAATATCGCCATTTCACAACCTATATATTTACCTCAAACAACTTGTGAAAATCAGAATCCTTCCTGGCAACCTTTCTCAGGCGCAATAACCTATAAAAAAACACAGATTTCTTAATCAATTTATCACTGATTTTTCGCAATATTGAACGATTTCGATATTCAATATTTTCGTGAATCTCGAAATAGATTTGTTTTTCCTGGGGATTCGATTGTCCTTTTTTGATTCTGATTCGCTCTATATTGTCCTTAAAAAACGGGAATTTATCTTCGCGGTCGAATGCGATCGCCATTCCCACTTTCGCGGCAGCTAGTCCCATAGCATAACCTTCGCCATGATAAATTCCTCGGATTTCAAATAAGTAAGAAATCGTCTGCCAAAGCTGAAAAAAGTTTCTTTCCAATCCATTCTGTCCGCGCATGGCAAACATGAATTCATGGAACCACTGCACTTTGTGAAGGTCGATATTTAGTTTTTCAGCTACTTCTTCTATAACTTGAATTTCTTTCGGGTTCTTGATATTTGCCATGTGTTGCAGCAAATTACAACCAGTTCTAGCTGTGATTCCAGGGGGCCAATTCATTTTTCCGGTTACAGCGCCAAGAATTCGGACATCAGAGTCTAAAAACATGCAACTCTCAAATAGTGAGAGAGCCTTTTCAAGGACGAAGCGTTTATCATGATACCCTTTCACGCTTTGAAGGCTGTGCTTAAATGCCAGAACGTGAGGAAATTCCTTAAAATACTCTGGCCGATCGGTCAGAACGCATAGAGCTGTAGCATTTGTGTGTTGCTGAATATCTTTAGCTAGCATCCTTGCGTGAGTACGATATCTGTCACCCACAGCCAAGGTACAAAAGCAGAATTTCTGAGACATGTTCATAGGATGTAAGTGTTCTTATTACCATCCTTTTCCCATGTTACAGTCAATGTGCGGAATATGGGTTTTGGGTTTTAAGAAGGGCAGGGAGCAGGGGGAGCAGGGGAAGGAAGAGTTGTGAAATTGGGATAATTTATTTTTTTGAGTTGTTATACCAATTTGAAAAAAGAATGGGACAGATGGGTAGGGGCTTTAGCATTGTTCATTAGTGTCAACTTAAGCTAAAACTCTTGCCTCACAATCGTTTTACCCCACCCCCAACCCCTCCCCTTGCCAAGGGGAGGGGTGATTTTGGCTTTAGACAAAATCGGGGTGGGGTAACGCGGATCGTGATATTGAATGAGTGAATTCAAAACTATGTCATGACAAACGTTTCACGTTAAGTTGACATGTATGAACAATGTTATGCCCTTACGGATAATTGATGTGTCGCAAACATTATTTGAATTGGTATTACCTGTGCATAAGTCCTGTAACAAACTTGTATATGAGTATATAACAGTTGCTCATCTTCATTAGATATCTCTTATTTTTTCATTTACCCTAGTTTTACCCGATTAATTTCTATATTCAAACTCGAAGTTGTTTAAGAGTTCTAAATATGGCAATTATTAAAGGTTCTGAACTGTTTATATTTGGGGGTATTAGAATTGGTGATGATAACCTTCAAGGAACAGTATATAACGATCAAATGTATGGTTATAGCGGCAATGATACCTTGAATGGTGGTGGTGGTAATGATTCGTTAGACGGTGGCGAAGGAAACGATCGGCTATTTGGTGGATCGGGTGAAGACACCTTATTTGGCTGGTATGGAAACGATCTTCTTGATGGAGGCGATCAAAACGATCGCCTTTATGGTGAAGGAGGTAACGATAGTCTCTACGGGGGCGCTGGCAATGATTACCTTGATGGAGGCGATGGCTACAATTATATGTATGGGGGTGTCGGAGATGACACTTATATTGTTTCTAGTCTTTCTTACTATAACAATGACATTGTAATAGAAAATGCTAACGAGGGAATTGATACCGTTCGTGCAAACGTTGATTATACCTTAGGAGCAAATGTAGAAAATTTACAATTAATAGGATTAACTGTTAGGGGAAATGGTAATCAACTCAATAACTTAATTATTGGCAATGAAGCAAACAATTTCTTATTTGGAGATAACGGCGATGACACTCTTCGCGGTGCATCTGGTAACGATAATTTAGATGGCTGGAATGGTAACGATCGACTTTTTGGGGATGCAGGTAATGATGTTTTATTAGGATACTTTGGTACTGATTCCCTTAATGGAGGCGATGGAGATGACGCTCTTTATGGTGAAGCAGACAATGATATCTTATCTGGAGAATTAGGCAATGACTATCTCGATGGAGGAGATGGCAATGACAATCTTTATGGCGATCTTTACGGTCAAAGTGGTAATGACCAACTTTTTGGCGGAGTAGGAAACGATTACCTTGAAGGTCAAGGTGGAAATGATACTTTAACTGGAGGAAGCGGACTAGACTCTTTTAAGTTTTACTATAGATCGGATGCTGGTATTGATACTATTCAAGATTTCAATGTTTTAGAAGACACAATATATTTTAGCTCCCCATTTGGCTCTGGATTACCTTGGGGTACTTTAAGCAGCGATCGCTTTGTAACAGGTTCGCAAGCGATTGATTATGATGACCGATTTATCTACAACAGTAGTACAGGAATTCTCTCTTTTGATTACGATGGAGCCGGCGATATGGCTCAATTCCAATTTGCACAGCTTTCTTCAGGTTTAGCTTTGAGTGCAGCAAATATTTTTATAACTCCTGCTGGTTAATAGACTCAACTAATTTACCAAGTCTAATTAAATGAGTAGCGACTTAGAGAATAATTGAATGGATCGGTTTGATTCCTAAATCCATTCTTATGCTGCTATCAGTCGCACTCGATCGCATTCCAGAAAAAATTGTACTCAATCGCCTACAATTTGGTTAATTACAACGATGGCGCATACAATTTATCGCCAACAATTCCCCGAATTGTCTCTACTAATTGAGTGTATGCAAAGTCAGATAAAACTGGTTCTGTTCCTTGTAAATCAATTGGTTGGTCTAAATCAATCCATGACTTACAACCGCCGTATTTAGCATAATAGGCAATTTGTTGCTCTTGATGTAATTTATAAGTTCGTAAGAGCAGAATATATAGGGGTTGACGTGGTTTCCATTTGAGGCGATCGCTAATAAAATGCTCGTTCCAAATGTGGAAAGGAAGTAAGGCGTTGACAATAGACTCGTCACTAACTGGCAAAATATCTGTAATTTCAGCCCAACTACCGATGCGAATTGTTTCTGGATGCCAGCCTGACGTTACTGGATAAACATCATTGGCATACTCAGCTTTGAGCATGAAAGATTGTTGATGTTCGTAAGTAGGATAAAGCAAAATCTGTTTGTGGGCAACTTGGAAATGTCCATTTCGTTCGTGGATACCGCCTTTGCGAAGCAACATAATTGTTTTGCCCGCCTCCAAGGCATTTACGGCGGTTGCCCATTCTTTGAGAGCGTGAAAAGTTCTAGTCAATTCCATCACATCTACTGTAATTCTGATTTAATTTCAAGCTAAGACCGATAAAGTATTGAAACTGTCCAGAGAAATGAATTAGGTTAGGAAGCAGTTATGGAAAAGCGATCGCTAGGTACTTCCCAAGTACAAATCACACCTATTCTTATGGGAACTTGGCAAGCAGGTAAAAGAATGTGGGTGGGAATTGAGGATGCTGACTCTATTAAAACAATTCGAGCAGCATTTGAAGCTGGTATCACAACAATTGATACTGCTGAAGTTTACGGTCAAGGACATTCTGAAAAGATTGTAGCTGAAGCTTTATCTGATGTCCGTCATCAGGTGGAATATGCCACCAAAGTTTTCGCCAACCATCTCAAGTACGAACAAGTAATCGAGGCTTGTGAACGTTCCCTGACAAACCTAAAAACTGATTACATCGACCTTTACCAAATTCATTGGCCCTCCGGCGCTTTCAATAGTGAAATAGTACCCATCGAAGAAACTATGAGCGCTCTCAACTTCCTCAAAGAACAAGGTAAAATTCGAGCGATTGGGGTTTCTAATTTTTCTCGCGCCCAGTTAGCAGAAGCCGCAAATTATGGACGTATTGATAGCTTACAACCACCTTATTCTCTATTTTGGAGACAGGTAGAAAAAGATGCACAGCCTTATTGTATTGAACACAATATTTCTATCCTTGCTTATTCGCCTCTAGCACAGGGATTGCTGACAGGGAAATTTGCGGGCGGTCATAAATTTGACCCGGCAGATAACCGTGCTGCGAATAAACTGTTTCAAGGCGAAAACTTTGAACGTGCCCAACAAGCGCTGGAAAAACTGCGTCCTATAGCCCTCCTTCATAATTGTAGCCTTGCTCAGTTAGCTTTGGCCTGGTTAATTGCTCAACCTCAAACAAATGCTATAGGCGGGGCGCGTTATCCCGAACAAGCACAAGATAACGCTTTAGCCGCCGAAATTCAACTTTCTGCTGACGAATTGACAGAAATTGATGCTATTGGACGCATTGTTAGCGATCGCTTAGATAACAATCCAATTATGTGGGATTTTTGACATACAGTATCGATTTAGCAAGTCTAACTTTGGCAGATCCCTTTAACTCTCTTAAAAACACCGTTAGGGATCGAGCTTCCACTACCAGATTGCAAAACCTAACAAAACGTCAACTTTAGTAAACTCAGGGTTGCAACTGAGGAACTTAGTGATAACTTAAATAGTAGGACACGAAACAAAGCAAAACCAAACAAATAAGGGTAATGACTTAGTGTCCCCTGTCATCAACCCAAGTAAATTTTCGCATATCAATATACAAGTGGCGAAAAGTCTAATTGTCAAAGACAATGCCAAATCCTAAAACGGAAAAACGTAGAAATGCGAAGTTTGCTAGTTATCTAGTCCACCTTAGTTATTAACCTTCTGTTAGTTAATTAGTTTAACAATTTGAAACCTGTAAACTCGATAAAACCTGGTCAACCCCGACCAGGTTTTTGGTTTTTTATAGTTATATTTTATACTTAATAAACAAATGTAGAGACATTGCAATTGCAACGTCTCTACCAACAATTTTGTGCGTAAACCTGTTAATGCGTAGATGGATTGTGAGTATTTGGAATTATAAGGTGGGAAATTCCTTAATAATTACGCGCATCTTCTTCCATTCTCTTGCGAAGGCTAAGCGGTCTCATATCAGTCCAAACTTCTTCGATGTAAGCCAAACACTCTTCTTTCGAGCCAGTTTTGCCAGCATCTTTCCAGCCAAGGGGAAGTTCTCTATCAGCTGGCCATATCGAATACATCTCCTCATAATTTACTACAACTTTGTAAACTGTATTATCTACAGATTCACCAGTAGTTGTTGTCATTAGGATATTGGCACTGCTGAAATTAAAAGCAAAAGCAGGGGTTACTGGCCATGAAAAGACAACAGACAGCACAACACTAGCTACAACCACTAGTTTGATAATTACATTCTTCATAATCCAACTGTTTTTGTATTTTGATTGATACCAGTATTTTTACTGGAACCATTTACCGTTGAGGTTATCTTCTGACTTTAATTATTAAAATGCAAGGACAGATAAGACAGTTAAGACAGTTAAGCAAGTTTTTAATAAAAATTAAAGAATAAATCCTAAGTAGAAGGGAGTTGCTGTTAAGCAGTTTGCCTGCGTGGGAATACTAAATAGCAAGTTTTCAGGAATATAGTATGAAACACTTGCGGTGGATGGCATTGTGCTTGATATCGTTGATTTTTGTGTTCTGGTTGGAAAGTTGTTCTGTCGCGCCGACTCAGGTAGTTAACTTAAATTTTGCTGCGGCAGGCATGATGCGCGGTGCGGTGGAGGAGCTGGATCGACTGTATCAGCAGGAACACCCCAATGTCGTAGTCAACTATAGCTTTGCTGGAACCAGAGCGATCGAAACAGCGATCGAGCAAGGAGAAGCCTTTGATGGGATTTTATTGGCAGAGATTCCCCCACTCGATCGCCTGCAAGCCAAAGGGCTAATTCTGCCTGCAAGCCGCAAAGAATTGGTGACTACCGATATTGTCGTCATTGCCCCTGTGGATTCAGCCGTGAAGCTTTCTGACTTCCGAGAGTTAGCAAGCGATCGCATCAAAACTGTAGCAATGGGCGGCAAGGGCCCGGCTGTTGGCAAGTATACCCGCGATATTTTGAATCGCTTAGGAATTGCTCAGATTGTGGAGTCAAAAGCACTCCTGACAGAAGTAGACGTGCGGGAAGTGTTAATAGCTGTCGAGCGACAAGAGGCACAGGTGGGCATCACTTTCCTCTCCGAAGCCAAAACTTCTACCAAAGTCAAGGTATTAGCCACCGCATCAACCGATCTCTATAAACCGATTCGAGCTGTTGCCGCCGTTGTTAAAAGGTCTACCCATACTCAAGAAATGCAGACTTACCTGGACTTTTTAAGTAGCGATCGCGTCAAAGCAGCATTTCCAAAGTATGGACTACGCCCTCTGGTGTCATAGGTAGCAGGAATTTAGACAAGAAGACGTAACCATGAAGCAATCATCAAATTTTCTCAAAAGCGTTGCTGGAGGATTGGGAGCAACCACCTTCTTTGCCTTGACCGTCAGTGGTGTGGCATTTTGGAGCGCCAACCGGACTTTAGAAACTAACCGCCAAATTACTCGACATTTAGAAAACCTGCGGAGTCTCAAATCCTTGGACAGTGCTTTCAAAGACGCTGAGAATATGCAGCGACAATACCTGCTGACGGGCAAGAAAGATGCCGTTAACGTGTTTGGGCTGAGAATGATTGATGTCGATCGAGAAATACGGCAGTTAGAAACCTCGCTGCAAAATCATCTCAACCAACAAGCGCACGTTGAAAAACTCAAAGCATCGATCTTCGTTCGTCTAAAACAATTGCGGCAAGGCATTGAACTCAGGCAAAGCAAGGGATTAGATGCCGCCATCGATCGAACGCCAACGCGACTGCTCAACGAAGTAACGTTGCCCATCCAGGAGATAGAAGCGATCGAAATCGTCGGGTTGCGGGAGAAACAACAAGCTGCCACCAGCGCCGCTATCCAGGCGATAATGACATTTTTGGCAGGCATTATCCTCAACCTGGGGATTATTATGTGGACTTACCACCTGATTGTTAGAGAAACCGTAAAACGGAATCAGGCAGAAACTGACCTCCAAAAGAGCAATCAGATATTCCAAGACCAGACTAATCTGATGCAATCAATCCTCGATAGTATGAGCGATGGCCTAATTGTTGCAGATGAAAATGGTCAATTGGTGATTTTTAACCCTGTTGCCAAAAAGATGTTTGGCATCGAAATAATCAATGCTCAACAAAAAAGTTGGACTGAAGAATATGGGCTATTTCAACCCGATCGAGTGACTCCGATTCCAACAAAGCAAATTCCCTTAGTGCGGGCTTTACGGGGTGAAGAGGTAGACAATATGGAAATATTTGCTCGCGATCGCCAAGCCTCAGAGGGCGTCTGGTTGACAGCTAGTAGTAGACCACTCAAAGATGTCAATGGTGTCTTGAAAGGTGGAGTAGTCGTGTTCCGCAATATTAGCGAACGCAAACAAGTAGAACTAGTACTACAGCAAAGCGAAGAACGATTCCGTTCGCTAATTGAAGCAACATCACAAATTGTTTGGACTACCGATGCTGAAGGCGCATTTGTTACAGACCAACCACAATGGCGAGCTTTTACAGGACAGACTGTTGAAGAAATCCAGGGTTGGGGATGGCTAAATATGATACATCCCGAAGATCGAGAACGCACTCATAAAGCATGGTCAACAGCACTTGCCAAACGCATTATCTATGAAGCTGAGACTCGGATTCAGCGTTATGACGGTGAATATCGCTACTTCAATGTCCGTGGCATACCGATTTTGAATCCAGATAACAGCATTCGAGAATGGGTAGGTGCTAACACAGATATTACCGAACGCAAGCAAGCCGAACAAATACTGCGTCAAACTTTAGACATTCTCGACTCAGCTAGCGACAGTATTATCATTCGAGACATGGATGACCGAATTATCTATTGGAATCGTGGCGCAGAAATCCTCTACGGTTGGAAAAGAGAAGAAGTTATTGGGCAGTACATTCACACATTCCTGCAAACAGAATTTCCTAAACCTTTAGAAAGGGTCTTGAGCGAGTTTTTAGAACTGGGACATTGGGAAGGGGAACTACACCACATCACTCGTGACGGCCGGCAAATCATTGTAGCAAGTCGCTGGACGCTACAGCGCGATCCTAAAGGAGAGTCCTATAGGCAACTGGAAATTAACAACGATATTAGCGATCGCAAGTCCGCAGAACTAGAGATATTACAGGCAAAAGAAGCAGCAGAAGCCGCCAATCGCACCAAAAGCGAATTTCTCGCCAACATGAACCACGAACTGCGAACCCCACTCAACGGCATTTTGGGCTATGCCCAGATCCTCCAGCGCGACCCCGCCACCACCCCCAAACAGCACAAGGGATTAGGCGTAATTTATCAGTGTGGTTCTCACCTGCTGACCTTAATAAATGACATTCTCGATCTCTCAAAACTGGAAGCGCAAAAAATGGATCTCTATCCCCAGGATTTCCACTTTGGCAACTTCCTCACTACCACAGTAGAAATCTGCCGCATCAAAGCCGAACAAAAGGGTATTGCCTTCCACTACCACCCCGCCCACCTGCCCACCGCCGTATATGCTGATGACAAACGCCTGCGACAAGTACTGCTGAATCTGTTGGGCAATGCAGTTAAATTTACTGATTTTGGCAGTGTCACGTTTACAGTTGAGGCAGTCGCAAATCAACAAACAACCCAAACATCAACTAGAATTCGCTTCCAGGTAGAAGATACAGGCATCGGCGTCCCCAAGGAAAAGTTGCAATCGATTTTTTTGCCCTTTGAACAGGCTGGAAAACGCGATCGCAACAGCGAAGGTACTGGATTGGGGTTAGCAATCAGCCAGCAAATTGTTCAAATGATGGGTAGTTCCATTCAAGTTAACAGCACACCAGGCAAAGGCAGCAACTTCTGGTTTGAGGTGGATGTGCCTGCTAGCGATTGGCTGGCCGAACCTGTATCTAGTAATCAAAAGGTGATTGGCTACCAAGGCGAACGGCAAAAAATCCTAGTCATTGACGATCGCCTAGAGAACCGCGCTGTTGTCATGGGAATGCTAGCACCTTTAGGCTTCAAACTCGCCCAAGCTGATGATGGACAAGCCGGACTGGATTTAGCACTCCAGATGCGCCCGGATTTGATTATTACCGATGTGATGATGTCAAATATGAATGGGCTGGAAATGACTCGTCGCCTGCGTCAGTTACCAGATTTTGCACTCACCCCCATTATTGCTTGTCCTGCCAGCTTGTCCCAAGTGGATATGCAGCAAGCGATGGATGCCGGTTGCAGCAGCTTTTTTCCAAAACCAATCGAGTTTACTGGCTTGCTGGGGGAATTGCAACGCCATCTAGAGTTGCAATGGATTTACGAAACTACGCCCCAAGAAGCAGAAGTGTCTGCTGAAGCTTTGAGTCCAGTGGATCTGGTGATGCCGTCATCGCAGGAACTAGCTACTCTTTATCAAGCAGCCCAAGATGGCTTTATGAGTGATATCCAGCAAGAAGCTAACCGCCTTAAGCAACTCAATCCCCAGTATGCCCCCTTTGCCAATAAGCTGCTGGAACTCAGCCAGAAGTTTGACGACGAAGCCATTCTCAATTTATTAGCACCGCATATTTGAGTAGGAGGTAGGGGCAGGGGAGGCAGGGGGGCAGAGGGGCAGGGGGTAAAACCTGGATGGTAAAAGGTTTCGCTGGTTTGGATTTTACATTTCAATTATGTTTGCTTACTTAATATTTTTTATCGATCGCATGTTGAGGAGTTAAGGTATGCCCGTTGAGATGACAGCCGCAAGCGGAACCATTTTGGTAGTGGATGATAACCCTACTAACATTCAAGTGTTGTTCGATGTGTTGAGTGAGATTGGTTATCGGGTAGCGATCGCCAAAAGTGGAGAAGCTGCCCTGCAACGCGTCCAATCTTATCACCCTGATATCATTCTGCTGGATGTGATGATGCCCGGAATCGATGGCTTTGAAACTTGCCAGCGCCTGAAAGCCGACTGTGCCACCCGTGAAATTCCGGTAATTTTTATGACTGCGCTTTCAGACTCAGTAGATAAAGTAAAAGGACTGAGTTTGGGTGCAGTAGATTACATTACCAAGCCCATCCAACATGAAGAAGCCTTAGCCCGAATTCGGGTACACCTACAACTACGTGAATCGCAAAAATCTTTACACCAACAAACCGCCCAACTCTCCCAAGCACTAGACAACCTCAAGCAGACACAGGTACATCTAGTCCAAAGCGAAAAAATGTCTTCACTCGGTCAAATGATGGCAGGTGTCGCCCACGAAATCAATAATCCCGTGACCTTTATTCACTCTAATCTTGCTCCCGCTAAAGAACACATCGAGGATTTGTTGAATTTTATTGAGTTGTATCGTCAATGCCATCCTCAACCTCATCCCCAAATTCAAAACTGGATGGACGAAGTGGATATCGACTATTTACAAACAGATTTGCCCAAGCTAATGAATTCCTTAAAATTGGGGAGCGATCGCATCCGGCAACTCGTTGTTTCCTTACGTAACTTTTCTCGCTTGGATGAATTAGGAACGCATATAGTTGATTTGCATGAAGGTATCGAAAGCACTCTGTTAATTTTACAACATCGCCTCAAAGCAAGTCCTGAGCATCCTGGAATTCAAATCTTACGAGACTATGGACAATTGCCCAATGTAGAATGCCATCCCAGCCAACTCAATCAAGTATTTATGAATATTTTGTGCAATGCCATTGATGCTTTAGAACAGCGCGATCGCCAGCGCACCCTTGAAGATATCCTAGCCAATCCCAGCACAATCTCTATTCGGACTGAACACCTACCAAACCAAGCGATCGCTATCAGCATTGCCGATAACGGCCCTGGCATTCCAGAAAATATCTCTTCTCGTCTGTTTGAGCCTTTTTTCACTACCAAACCCATTGGCAAAGGCACTGGATTGGGGCTTTCGATCAGCTATCAAATTGTTACCCAAAAACACCGTGGCAAAATCTATTGTGAGTCTACACCGGGGATAAAAACCAAGTTCATAATCCAAATTCCTATTCGCCAAGCTCTATCTTAGATAGCTGAAATGCGAACAATATTCTCATAATTATTATTTAAAACTAACTATATTTTTGATTTTTATTCAGTAATTTATACCGATTTAAATAATGTTTGCGACACATTAATTATTTGTAAGGGCACAAAAATGTTGTGCCCCTATTCAAGGAAAGGGGAGTGAAAAGCCTAGTTTTTCGTTACTCCTCACTTTAGCCCATTGCAAACACTAGGGCCGTTTTGATTTCGTGGAGTTGCCTTAATGTTTTTGCCAGGTGTGCTTTTGTAACTTTGTTTGCCACGATTCCATATATGTGTAAAAAACCGGCGTTAAATAAAGTGTGAGAAACTGCGAGAACAGTAACCCGCCAACTACTGCTAAACCAAGGGGACGGCGTGTATCTGCTCCGGCTCCCAAACCAAGGGCGATGGGTAATGTGCCCATCAATGCTGCCATTGTGGTCATCATGATTGGGCGAAATCTCACCAAGCAGGCTTGATAAATAGCATCATAAGGAGTTTTGCCATTGTGACGAGCTTCAATTGCAAAGTCAACCATCATGATCCCATTTTTCTTGACAATGCCAACCAGCAAAATAATGCCCACGAAGGCGTAAATATTCAAGTCAACTTGAAACAGTAGCAAAGTCAGCAGTGCCCCAAACCCAGCAGAAGGTAAGCTAGAAAGAATGGTCAAGGGGTGAATAAAGTTCTCGTAGAGAATTCCCAAAACAATATAAATTACGAAAATGGCAACCAACAGTAGCATTCCTAAACCCTGAATTGAAGACTGGAACGCCTGGGCTGAACCCTGAAACGCTGTACTAATACTAGTTGGTAGTGTTTTCCGGGCAATCTCTTCAATTTTTCCCGTGACACTACTTAGAGATATTCCCGGTTTGAGGTTAAAAGAGAAGGTAACAGAGGCTAGCTGCCCTTTATGGTTAATGGTGAGCGGCCCTACATCCTTGGTCAAAGTTGTTACAGCATTTAAAGGTACGAGTTGTCCGTTGGGGGCGCGAATCGAGAGCAAATCTAGGGCTTGGGAATTTTGTTGATATTTTGGTTCTACGCCCATAATCACTTGATACTGGCTATCGGAGGCGTAGATGGTAGAGACTTGTCGAGTACCATAGGCATTACTGAGGGCAGTTTCGATTTGATTGGCAGTCAAACCGAGAGCCGATGCTTGGTCGCGGTTGATGTCTACTTTGACTTGGGGATTTTTGACTTGTAGGTCGCTGTTGACATCTTGTAACTCTGACAAGTTGCGGAGTTGAGTTTCTAGAAGTGGAGCGTACTGGTAAAGCTCTTGAATATTGGGACTTTGGAGAGTAAATTGATACTGCGCTTTTGTTTGTTGCCCGCCAATATTGATCGCAGGCGGATTTTGCAAGAAGACTTTGATTCCAGGTACAGATGACAACTTCGGTCGCAGTTCCTCAACTATTTCATCGGCACTGAGATGGCGCTCGTGGCGGGGCTTGAGTTCAATTAAAAGTCGTCCGCTATTAGCAGAGGCATTTGGGCCGCCAGCCCCAACGCTAGAGTTAATGGAATCGATATTAGGATCGCGGTAAGCGATCGCAGCTACAGCCTGTTGATGTTTTACCATTTCATCAAAGGAGATATCCTCTGATGCTTGAGTAGTTGCAGTAATTTGTCCCACATCAGCGTTGGGAACAAATCCCTTGGGCACAACTATAAATAGATACACCGTCGCTACAAGAATCGCTGCCGAAATCACCATTGTTGTCCGGTGATACTTCAGCGATATCTTCAAACTCCAATCGTATCCCCGCAACAACAAATCAAAGAAGCTTTCCGAAATATTGTAAAGACGAGTCTGGAAATTTTTTTGGGCATTGGGCATTGGGCATGGGGCATCGGGCATTTCTCCCCCTGCCTCCCCTGCTCCCTCTGCCTCCCCTGCTTCCCCTGCTCCTCTGCTCCTCTGCTCCTCATCCCCCTGATGATGAGGTGGACGCAAGAATCTGGAACACAGCATTGGCGTTAAGCTTAGGGAAATGACGCCAGAAACTAAGATGGCAACGCTGATGGTAATGGCAAACTCACGGAACAGTCGCCCTAAAATGCCTTCCATGAATAGTACAGGGATAAATACTGCTACCAAGGAAATGGTCATTGATAAAATTGTGAAACCAATTTCTCTAGAACCATTCAGAGCTGCTTCCATGCGGCTCTCACCCATTTCCATGTGGCGGACAATATTTTCTAGCATGACTACGGCATCATCCACCACGAAACCCACTGATAAAGTTAATGCCATCAGCGACAAGTTATCGAGTGAAAAGCCCAGCACCAGCATAACTGCAAAGGTCGCTACGATTGACAGCGGTACTGCCAAACTGGGAATGACTGTAGCTGAGATATTGCGAAGAAATAGAAATATTACCAGTACTACCAAAGCGATGGTGAGTAACAGCGTGAATTGTACATCATCTACAGATTCGCGAATTGATTGAGAGCGATCGTAGAGAATATTCATGTTCACAGCCGCCGGAATCTGTTTTTGGAAGCTAGGTAACAGTTTCTTAATTGCATCCACCACCTCGACGGTATTAGTTCCCGGTTGGCGTTGAATTGCCAAAACGATCGCCCGCACGCCAGAATTTTGGATTTGGGCATTGGCAGTCTTGACCGAGGAATTATTCTCCTTGTCCTCCGAAGTTTGGAGCGGAGGAAACCTCCGCTCCAACTTCTCTCCTTGTCTCCCCATCTCCCCATCTCCCCATCTCCCCATCTCCCCTACTCCCTGCTTCGTAGGAAAATACCAACTGGCAATCTTGTCATTTTCCACGCTGTCCAGCACTTGACCGAGTTCGCCTAACTGCACAGGTGCGCCGTTTTGATAAGTTACAACTAAGGAGCGATAATTGGCAGCATCGTTGAGTTGACCGTTGGCTTCAATTGTGTAGTTCTGCTGCTGCCCGTAAAGTGTGCCGGTTGGTAGGTTAACATTTCCGTTAGCGATCGCATCAGCTACTTCATCGATTCCTATGCCTTTAGCACTCAATGATTCCGGATCGAGCTGAATCCTGACCGCGTACTTTTGGGAACCGTACACCTGCACTTGCGCCACCCCATCCACCATCGACAGACGTTGCGCTAACAGCGTTTCGGCGTACTTATCTACAGTTGAAAGCGGCAAAATAGATGAATTTAAAGAGATGTAGAGAACTGGTTGATCTGCCGGGTTTACCTTGCGGAAAGAAGGGGGATTAGGCATATTAGTCGGCAACTGCCTCGCTGCTTTAGAAATAGCAGACTGTACATCTTGTGCTGCGCCGTCAATATCTCGATTGAGGTCAAATTGCAGTGTAATTTGCGTGCTACCCAAAGAGCTAGTAGAGTTCATTGAACTCAATCCGGCTATGCTAGAAAACTGCTGCTCTAAAGGAGTTGCAACCGAGGAAGCCATCGTTTCTGGACTACCTCCAGGCAGGCTAGCCGTTACCTGGAGTGTCGGATAATCCACGTTGGGCAAGTCGCTAACAGGTAGCTGTTGATAACTCATCAGCCCAAATATTAAGATGCCAACCATCACTAGGGTTGTCATGATTGGACGCCGGATGAATAGCTGGGAAATGTTCATCTGAGTTAGGAGTTAGGAGTTAGGAGTTAGGAATGAGGAGTTAAGAGTAGAGACGCGATTAATCGCGTCTGGAGTTAAGAGTTATTCTCACCCTGCCCCCTGCCCCCTGCCCCTTTGCCTACTCCCGGTTTCACCTGCACTGTGGCACCAGGTACTAGATTGAATTGCCCATCGGTGACGATTTGCTCGCCTGGTTGCAACCCTTGTTTGATTGCGGTTTCGTTGCCAATGGTGTCGCCTACGGTAACTGGACGCATTTGGGCTGTTTTATCGGGTGTGACTACAAATACAAATTGCCCTTGCTGTCCGGTTTGGACTGCTTGGGAAGGCACGGTGATGACATTTGGTTCTTCGGTTAGCTTGAGTACTACGTTGACAAACTGCCCTGGAACTAAGCGTTCATCTGTGTTGGTAAAGGTGGCTTTTAGTTGAATTGTGCCTGTTTGGGTATTGAGTCCGCTATCAACAAAGGTGAGTTCGCCCTGTATCGGATGCCCTGTATCTTTTGGAGGTATGGCACTGACTTCTAACTTGCCGTTAGCACTGTACTTCTTCAAATCTGGCAGCAACCTTTGGGGGATGGAAAAGGTAACGTAAATCGGGCGGATTTGGCTGATGGTAATTAATGGATCGGCGGCGTTGGCTTCTACTAAGTTGCCTTGATTGAGCTTCAGGCTACCTGTGCGTCCGGTAATTGGTGAGTAGATGGAACTGTAGGAAAGCTGGATTTTAGCATTGGCGATCGCAGCTTCATCTGCTGCTACTGCTGCTTTGGCATTTTGCACGTCTGCTTGGGCTGCGGCTACGGCTGCTGTGGCATCTGCTACTCCATTTCGATCTGCATTGACTGTTGCCCGTTGAGCATCTGCTGTCGTCTGGAACTGATCTGCTTGTTCCTTGCTGATTGCCCCTTCCTTGAGTAAGCTGTTGTATCTTTTGGCCTGGACATCTGCGTTTGTGGCTTGGGCAACATCCTTGGCTACATTCGCTTTTGCTTGGTTGACTTGGGCGATCGCTTTGGTCACATTTGCCTGTGCCTGTTTCACCTGGGCTAAATCTTTGGCTTTAGCAGCATTAGCTTGCATCAGCGCTGCTTCCAAGGAACGAGAATCAATTTTAAATAACAAGTCTCCTTTCTTCACGTTCTGTCCCTGCTGAAAATAAACCCCAGTCAGTTGCCCACCTACTTGGGACTTGACAGATACTGTAGAATATGCTTCTGCTGTTCCCGTAGCCGATAGCTGTACTGGAATAGTCTTTTGAGTTGCGGTGGCAACCACCACCGGCACAGCTCGCTTTTTACCTCCTTGCTTGCCACTTGATTGAGCGTCAGTTGCACTACAACTAGCACACAAGTAGGTCAAACCCAGCACCAGTATCCATAACCGTCCTCTTGAAATCAAGCCATAAAAACGAGGAATGCTTTGAGCAACTGAAGATAAAGGTTTTGTCGTTTGAACTGAAATTAAACAACGCATATCGACGATCGGGGGAAAGGGAAAGTAGACAGATGTAGTGGTATGTTATTGGTTTTACTAAAGTCAGCCGAAACCAGGCAACTGCATTAGCGATCGCCTGCTTTTAGTTGGTAGTTAATTATCACAATGAGCCTCACCTATTCCCCGAAGGGTAGGGTTTGTTGCCTAATATTGTATTTTCCACAGAATCGTTGCGATCGATTTTTAGTGGAGTAATTTAATATTAGTTCCTCTAACTGTTAGCATACTAAATAATTTATTTTTTAGCCTAGCTCTTAAGAGAGAAATTTGTGTGAAGCTGGCTTGACTTTCGTATGAATATATTGTGACAATTTTGAATAATTCAACTCCAAATATCTGATTATTTATGGTTCCTATTAACTCATAAATTTATATATATTATTACTATTTTATTTTTGCAAATAGCTATACAGACAATGAGCATCGAAGATAAAAATGTATCGTTTTTCTGGAGAAATTAAATATAATTTGTATATTTTGAAGAATATATAAATCTATATTTAATTTTTGAAATTTGAAAATATAAAAAAATGTCGTCAATTTATAGCAGAAATATAGCACATAGATTTACAGTTTTTTTGTAGAATTTAAGGTAAAAACAAGTAAAATCACTCCTTTAACTTCGCAACCATTTCAGCACGGGCACAAACGTCTAGTTTTTGAAACATCCGCTTGAGTAGCTGTTTGACAGCATCGCGACTGATATGTAACTTCAAAGCGATTTCTCGATTGCTTAAGCCTTGGGCAACTAATTGGGCAACATCAACTTCTCGTGGTGTTAGACAATTGGCTAAAGATGGGGCGATCGCCAGGCGAAAAGTTGCTAAACGAACAGATAAATGCTGGCACAGAGAACTCAATTGAATTAGATCGCCATCATTAAAGGCGGGAAGCTCTTTACTACGCAGAAAATAAATTCCACCAAGCAACCGACCAATGCCGATTAGCGGTGCAACCATACCATGTTCGATTCCATAGATGCGGAACACAGATTGATAGAGTTCGCTCTGATACCAATCTTGGAGAGAGTGTACTGATAGAGTATGAACTGGAATTTGATGCTGAATCATCACTTGACTGACGCGATCGCCATTTCGTCCAAGTTCCTGATAGCGATGGCGAAACGTATCAGGTAATCCCCACAAGTCTGACGCAATCACTTGAAAACGGCTATCCAGCAAATCCAATCCCCAAGCACTAGCTCCAACTAATTCACCTGCATACTCCAAAAAGTAAGAGCGCAACTGAGCTTCATTGGATACCGTTGCGATCTTTTCAACTGGAGTTTAGACTAAAGAGCCGACCTCAAAGGAAAAAATAAGGGGTGTGATTGAACACAGTCCCCCTATTAGCAGAAGCTGAGAGAAGAACCACCAACTCTCACCTGCCAATATGAAAAGTGCCTTACTAGAAGAATTTCGTCAAGCAGCGTACAGATATCTAGGTAGAGCGCATGATGTGACTTTTGAACTGACGGATGCAATATTGCTGACTCGTAACGCCTACAGTTTGGCAGATTTATCGCTATCACCAGTATTTAGACGTAAGTGGCCAAGCATCTACGAGGCATTACAAGATAGCAGACCACAGCGACAAAAATTGATGCAGTTATACATCAAACAGATGCCAACGCAGAGCCGTCCGTTGTTAGCAGGCGACCACACAGCTTGGTCACGCCCAGATGCGGTAACTTTGCAGGAGAGGACAATTGAACACAGCAGTGTCACCATAGCCGGAAACAAACCAATTACCGTTGGTCAGGGATATAGTACCATTGCTTGGATACCAGAGGATTCGGGCAGTTGGGCGTTACCTTTGAGACATGAGCGAATTAGCAGTTGGGAAAACCCGATACAAAAGGCAACCTGGCAACTACAGCAAGTGTGTGAACATTTACCAACTAGACCAATTACAGTTTGGGATAGTGAGTATGGCTGCGCTCCTTTTGTGTTGAAGACGACCAATATCAAAGCAGATATTCTGGTACGTTTGCGTTCAAATCTTTGTTTATGGGGCGCACCACCACCATATTCTGGCAAAGGGCGACCCAGGAAACATGGTGACAAATTCAAACTCAATGAACCACTCACATGGAGTGAAGCCAATGAGAGTATAGAAGTCAACCATCCTAAACTGGGACGGGTGAAGGTGAGCTTGTGGTTTAATTTACACTTTCGTCAAACTGCGACACGCCCAATGTCCCTGATTCGAGTTGAGCGTCTGGATGCAGAAGGCAACCTACGTATATCAAAACCTTTATGGTTGGCTTGGGTGGGGGAAGAAATGCCACCACTAGAAGAAGTTTGGCAACTCTACCTCCGACGTTTTACTGTTGACCACTGGTATCGTTTTTTGAAGCAACGCTTGCACTGGACATTACCTAAATTGAGTAGTCCCAAGCAATGTGAGCGTTGGAGTGACCTCATGCCTGTGATGACTTGGGAATTGTGGTTGGCTCGTGATATCGTTGCTGATAACCCTTTACCTTGGCAGAAATCATTAGATAATTTGACTCCTGGCAGAGTTGCTCAAGCAATGGGGAGCATTTTTGCGGTGATTGGTACTCCTGCCCGTTCGCCTAAACCTCGCGGAAAGTCTCCAGGCTGGAAACCAGGAAAACCACGACAACGTAGAATTCGCTATCCCGTAGTCAAAAAAACTACAACTAAGCCCCGCAAAAAGCAACCAGAATCTGCTTAGTACCTTAGATTTTCATCTTTAAAGCCTGTTTCTTTTCAACTCAGCGTTGCTGGGTCGTTTCTTGTTGCTTAGTCTAAACTCCAGTTTCAACCAAAGGAGCAAATTTCATAAACTTATACCCAGTTGGGGACTTGGCTACCTAGCTGCAAGTTTCTATTTTATAAAATTGACCCGCAGTTGAGATTTGCTATGTCTATCCCTGTTACAACATTTTTTGTCGGACTCAATGGCTTGATTGCGTTTGCCCTTTCTTATATTGTCGTAATGGAGCGTACCAGAACTCGAATTTGGCATGGAGAAACTGAGGCACAAGTCATAAACCAGCCAAATTATCTGGAAAATCCCAATCCTTGGGCGGCATTTGTCGAAAGCTATACTCAAAAATCTTTGCTCGCAAAAACTGCTGATGATGGAGTTCTTCAGCGTAAAGCACGCGCACATGGAAATTTTACAGAATATGTACCGTTGGCACTGCTGTTTATCATGACTTTAGAATTGATGCATTCCTCGCCTTGGATACTCTGGTTGATTGGGAGTGCGCTGACTGTAGGGCGGATTGCTCATGCATGGGGTTCGATCGCAATCTATGGCCCTTCACCCGGCCGCGCAATCGGCTTTTTTCTAACTTGGTTTGTCTATATTATTGGTGCTGGTGCTTGTGTTTACTACGGAATTACAGGACTTCTTTAATAGTCTCTTGCAAAACTATTTTTGCAAGAGAAGGGAAAGGGTTTTTTCTTAAAACCCTGACACCAAGAGACTTTCAAAGCTGTTGCCTATTGCCTATTCCCTACTATATTTTGTTCAAGCAGCGCAAACAAAAGGGGCAGGTTTAGAACCCACCCCTTTTGTTTGCGATATGCTGCGCCCGACGGCTGTTGCTACAAGCTTTAAACTATTAACTAAATCCACCATATCTTCTAAAGAAAGTGCTTGACGGGCGTCAGAAACTGATTTTTCTGGTTGTGGGTGACACTCAATTATTAACCCATCTGCGCCGCAAGCGATCGCAGCTCTAGCTACAGGCGCTACTAATTCCCGTTTACCTACGGCATGGGAAGGATCTACAATCACAGGCAGGTGAGTTATTTGTTTGAGTGCTGCAACTGCGCCTAAATCTAGGACGTTGCGGGTGTAATCATCGAAGCTGCGGATACCCCTTTCGCACAGCACCACATCAGGATTCCCGTGGCTGAGAATGTATTCAGCTGCCATGACGAATTCTTCAATTGTCGCTGCTAAACCGCGCTTGAGCAGTATCGGTTTACCAGCTTGTCCTAAAGCTTTGAGCAAATCGAAGTTTTGCATATTACGGCTACCAACTTGCAGCATATCAGCGTGGGCGGCCACTGCTTCGATTTGGGAAATTGACATTACCTCGGTGACAACTGGCATATTGTACTGCGATCGCACCCCCGCCAAAATTTCCAATCCTGACTCGCCCATACCCTGGAAAGCGTAGGGAGAAGTTCGGGGTTTGTAGACACCACCACGCAAAGCTTGTACTGATGCAGTAGATAGCTTTTGCGCTACTGTCTCCATTTGTTCCCAGCTTTCAACGGTACAGGGGCCGCCGATAATTACCAATTCTTCACCGCCGAAAGCGACTTTTTCTGAAAGTTTAACGATTGTCTGGTGATTGGGATGAGATTGTGCAGCAAGTTTAGCGTTAATCATGATTTAATTCTCCTAAAAAATTAAGTATTAAGTATTGGGTATTGGGCATTGGGCATTGGGCATTGAAAGTTTACTCATTATCCATTCCCCAGTCTTTAGGCCTCATTAAGAAAAAAGCCCGGAACCTTTGAGAAGTTCCGGGCGCGTTGTGGTTTATCGGCATAACGCTATTTACCCGGAACTGACTCTGGGCCAAAAGTAAAAGCCGTAAAACCAACTACTCAAATAAGTCACAATGAAATTCTCCTTAAAAGACAAAAACCGCAGAGTTCGCTCTGCGGTTCACCGGGTGGTTTCCATGTGGAAACATAATTCACTCCCGGTGAACCACCCTAAACCAAAAATAAAAGTAGGAATTTGTGTTAAACATTTGCAAGGCGCTTTAGCTGAAAAATTTAAGGAAACTAGATAAACCTATGTATAGTAACATTAACAGGAAGGGTTAGTGGTGTCAAGACCCCCACAACAGCTAAAAAAGCGATAGACTCAGTACAACTGGGGGAATCAAGACTATAGCATTTCTCCACGAGATGCTAGGCGTAGCTTGGTTTTTGTAGAGGAGTCCCCAAAATTCACTCATCACGCTTTGTTCTGATGCCTACGGCAAGTCGTCCTTTGCGCGTCTAGGCTTAAAGGTGGCGCATTCTATCTTAAACAAGTTTCAAATTTCTCTTTGAATTCAGATGCTTAAATTGTAAGCTTTGTTACCCTCGATTTCTCAGAATTTGTGTCATGAAGTTCTCGTTGCTTGTTTGCCTAGAAGAAAGCGGCTTGCGATCGGACATTGTTATAGTGATATAACTTTACAAATATTGCTATGTCATAACTCAATAAATAGCGTGCATAATCAAAAACCAATGGGAAAAAATTTAAAAGTTCAGATGATTAAATACAGCCAATTTTCATTAATCAAAGAAAAGTTACAGCCGAGGCATAGTCGTTCAAAAATTCTGAAAGCTAGGATTCCAAAATCAAAACATCTAATTTTCCTGACTTCTGTTTTTACCTTGTGAAAGCTGATTACAGACAATTAAGAAATGCCATACATCATTCTTACGCAAATCCTTATTCAGCAGCTCAACTTTTTAGAATCAACAGTTTCATTATGCCCAGTCCTAAAATCTTAGCCAAATCTTTTGACTATCATGGAGTTTACCCCTGCCCAGTCTGTCGGATAGGTAAGATTTCTCATATGCCATTGATGGAAGCTATGGCTTGTGACTTTTGCCAAGAGATTTTTACGGTGAACCTAGAACTACAGCAAATCAAGATGCCTTCTAGGCAACCACCCTTGGTTTGGCGTTGGAATGGGTTTAGTTGGGCAGAAGCCCAGTTAGAAGGCGTGGAATTAGGTTGGGGTTATGGACTAGCTGCTATTGCTTTTGTAGTCCTTCCTACTACTCTCATTGGCATAGTAGCTTATTATTTTCCTCCTAATATCAATGAGCCGATAACCTGGATGCCATATATTTGGACAATATTAACTTTTTTGTCACACTTATCAATTATTGTTTGGATTTTTATTGAAGTTTATCAAATTCCAGTTGCAGCATATTTAAGAGCGATCGCTCGATGGAGAAATGGGGAGATGGGGAGATGAGGGGTAGGGGAGGCAAGGGGAAAAGGTTAAAGGGAAAAGGGAAAAGGAATAAATTTAACCTTTCTCCTCCCTGGTTGGTGAGCTTGTCGAACCATACCCCTTTCCCTTTCCCCATGCCCAATGCCCAAATAATAAAAGATGCAGCCGATAGACCGCTGTATCACTCATAATTAAGTTGATTGTCCACCAAAATGGCGTATGAGCGATCTGGAGCGGTACTATAGAATTTTGGAATTAGAGCCTGGGGCAACGCTTGAGGAAGTGAACCAGGCTTATAAAGATTTAGTCTTTGTTTGGCATCCCGATCGCATTCCGAAGGAAAATCTCCGGTTACAGCAGAAGGCACAAGACAAGCTCAAAGCGATAAATGAAGCTCGTGAAAAATTGCGCTCTGTAAAAACCAAACATCAAAGCACACATAAGCAGCCATCGTCATCGCCGTTTCACTATGAAACACCATCTCAAACAAGCCAGGCACCATCAAAGCACAATCCAGATTTGAGTGGTAAAGACTATAGTCGAGCAAATTTGAGCAATAAAGACTTATCTGGCAGAAATCTCAGTTATGCCAACTTAAGCGGTGCTAATCTCAGCGATACTTTTATGCACAAAGTTAACCTCAGAGGAGCAAATTTATCTGAAGCTAATTTGTTTCGAGCAAATCTACTTTTAGCGGATCTCAGGGAGGCAAATTTACGTGCTGCTAATTTAATTGGTGCAGATCTTAGCGGAGCCGATTTACGAGGAGCCGATTTACGAGGAGCGCGGATTCGCTCTGGTGAAAGGCTTCTGGTTAAACTAATTGGCGCTAACCTAGCTGGAGCAATCATGCCTGATGGCGAGATTCATCAGTGATGGGGGAGATACTGCGACAGAAAGACGCGGGCAGGGAAGGTTAGCTAAATTCTTTAATAATCAGTTTCATCCTTTTAACTTTTGAGTTGCTTATACCAATTTGAAAAATGATTCTGATAATGAATTCACTAAACCCAGATTCACCAAGCCTATTCCCAATCCAAAATCTAAAATCGTATTAAGTAGGCAGACATAATTAAATATAAAATACAAAAGTTTAAAACCCCTATCGAAACTGTCTTTTCCTCCTGCCCCCTGCCTGCCCTGCTCCCCCTGCTTCCCCTGCCTGCCCTGCTCCCCCTGCCTCCCCTGCTTCCCCTGCTCCCCCTGCCTCCCCTGCTCCCCCTGCTCCCCCTGCCTCTAATTACTCGCGCAGTGCGTAACCTACACCACGCACCGTGTGAATTAGGCGTTTTTCTTTATTTTCTTCTAATTTCAGGCGTAGATAACGAATATAGACTTCGATAATATTAGAATCGCCCATGAAATCGTAACCCCAAACTTTTTCGAGAATTTGGTCTCTGGTAAATACCTGACGGGGATGTGAAAGCAAATATTCTAATAAATCAAACTCTTTGGCTGTTAACTCAATGCTTCTTTTAGCGCGAAATACTTGACGAGTGCGGCGATTTAAGCTTAGGTCTTCAAACTGTAATAAGTCTTCGTCTGTTTCTTGAGTGCGGCGTAAATGAGCGCGGATTCTTGCTAGTAGTTCTTCTATGCTGAAGGGTTTGACTACATAATCATCGGCTCCTGCATCTAATCCTGCCACGCGATCGCTAACTTCATCTTTCGCTGTCAATAAAATTACTGGTACTGAGTTACCTGTCGCTCGCAAACGACGGCAAATTTCTACACCTGAGAGTCCAGGTAACATCCAATCCAGAACGGCTAAATCTGGGGAAGACTCCCGCGCTAAAGTCAATCCAGTAATGCCATCATAGGCTATGCTAACTTTGTATCCTTCACTGCTAAGTTCTAATTCGACAAATCGCGCTAGTTTGATTTCATCTTCAACTAAAAGGATATGTGCTGTCATTTTTTACTCCTAAATAAATTTTTTTAAAATAAAAGTGCTAAAGTAACTTAGTCGTGATTAAGTATCAAATTCGGATACATACTTAGTATTTTCTAGAATTTATTGTCAAGAATTTGCTAGGTAATAATTACATTTTCAGCTTCTTTGCAGATATGCATAAAGCATACTCAGGGGTATATGAAATTGGTTAGGCTCAGTTTGGCAAAACTGCTGGTGTTGTTTTATTCGTTTAACTGCGTTAATAATCTTTTCAAGTCAAGACCAAGGTTAATACTTTAAGTTACCTGCGTGTTTGATTAAAATTTAGTTGGTAAGAGTATAGTGCATAGTTAACTGCCTATTGATTGATTAATTGACATAAATTAACTTTTTGTTTTAATTGCAGAAATAGATAATGAGTTATTTATATGTAGTTCGCACTTTAATATATACAAGTGTAATAAAAATGAGTTTTTCCTGAATAAAGTTATAATTTTTGCTTAAAAAACTGTAAAGCTTTATCTTACAAGCTTTTTTTTGCGCCGCCTCAGAGAAAACATTTTTATAAGAAAATTAATCTTTTAATCTCAGAATACTTTAATTTATGCATCAGCTAGAACTCATAGTGATGCAGCAATCTATTAATTACAAGTTTATTTCCTGCAAAAGCGAGGATTCGATCGTGAAAGGTTTAATTTTTGGTAGTTTATCTGCTCTAATACTCACTACATCTGCTGCGGCTATAGCTACACCTGTAATGTATCAGCAGTCCAATTCTGATACACATACAGTATCTCAAATAGCATTGAATGTAAATGTTCCCCATATTACTAACTCTGGTGCCAGAAATGATACTCATTTTATTAGAGTAGCAGTAGTTGGTATGTCTATAGAAGACTTGATGATTTCCTTACCAAGCCAGATGGAAAGCTTTAATAAAGTTAGGATTGTAAACCAATCTGGTCAAGAAATTGTAGCTAAAACAGAGACTAGTAAAGAACGCGTGTCAATCACCTTTGAGCAGCCTGTAAATTCTGGTGGTTCTGTGGAAGTACAGTTTATTGGCGTACAAAGAAGAGTTCCAGCTGAAAGAATATTACTCTATGGAGTAACTGCGAAAAGAGTTGGATTAAATGGAGATATTCCTATTGGTACAGCCAGAATTGATATTCCAGATAAAGGTTAGAATTGAGAATTCAGAATTCAGGAGTCAGAATTCAGGAGTTAGGAGCCAGAGGTAAAATTTAGTTTCTATCTGGCCCTTGATTTGAAAAGATGTTCCTTATTAACTTTCACGCTGTTCTATATGTAAAAGTGCGGATTTTGCTAACAAAATCTGCACTTTAAATATATGTATTCTGAATTCTATTTAATTATATTGGTAAAGTAATTGTAAAAATACTTCCTTCCCCTAATTTTGATTGTACGCTCACATTGCCACCCATACCTTCTACAAGTGTCTTGACAATTGATAAACCTAAACCAGAACCTCCAGTTGCATGAGATCGAGATTCATCCACGCGGTAAAATCTTTCAAAAATGCGTGCTTGATGTTGTAAAGGAATTCCATAACCATTGTCGCAAACTTGAATAACTACTTTATCTGTAAGTTGGTCTAATTTAAAAATTACGGCTGTACCAGCTTCAGAATATTTAATAGCATTATCAATCAAATTAAGTAATACTTGTTTGAGACGGCTGTAGTCTACTTTGACTTCAATTGGGTAAAATGTAGACTCAATATTAATTTGGCGATCGCTATATTTTTCTGCCATCATCACAATCTCTTCAACTAAGTCATTTAAAACGTAAGATTTCATTTGAAAATGCAAGTAACCGCTATCCGCTCGTGCTAAATCTAGCAAATCTTGTAGCAAACGAATAGTACGTTCTGCTTCCGATGCCGCAGTTTCTAAAGCTTCTTGTTGGGTTTGGGTTAAGTTATTTTGCCGCCGTAAAACGCTTTGTAAGTAACCATGTACAATTGTCAAAGGTGTGCGTAATTCGTGAGAAACATTACTAACAAATTCTTTTTCTTGCTCCCACGATTGCGAAAGACGCGATAGCAACATAGTTAAAGTTTGAGCTAATTCTTTGACTTCGCTGGGTGCATTATCAAGATATAACTGTGGTTGTCCTAAATCTTCTGCGGAAATCACAGCAGCCATTTGATTTAGCTGACGGAGAGGTTGTAGGGAATGCTTGATATAAATGGCGATCGCAACTGTTAAAAGAATAATTGCTAACACACTAATAATAACTAAACTCTGTACCATTCCGACTAAGATTTTCTGTTCGCGGGTAATATCTTTAACTACAAATAATTCACCAAGTAACTTACCCTGCACTTCTATAGAGCCACCGCATAAAATAAAATAGTTTTGATTAATTTTATAAACTTGTGGTTTAATCGGCATTTTAGTTAAAGACATTAACTCAGATACCATAGAGTTAGATAAAAAAGTTAAAGCATTAGATTGTACCAAAATTTTATTTTCAGAATTTTTGACCCATAATAATGTATTGTTATTCGCTAAATTATTAATAGCCTTCTGTAAACCCCTTTCGGATTGCATCATTTCACTATAAATTTGTACATCTCGCGGCAAACGTTTAGCTATTTGCTCTATATTGTGTTTATGGTTATCAATTAAAATTTCCTGGGTTTTCCAACTCGTCCATGTAGCAAGAGCGCCTAATACTAAAGCTGAAAAGCCACCAATACCAACCGTTAGGCGTAGCTGTAATGAAAATACGTCTATATTTTGACAATTTTTTTTGATTTGCTTCACTGCTTTAATGTTTTAGAAAAGTGAGTATTTGGGAGTAAAGTACATTATTTTTCGATTTTTTATCTAAGATTTTACTGTGAATAATCAATTTGAAAAAATAGCTTTGTTGTATTTCTAAACTAAAAAACTAGCAATAGCAAAATATTGCTAGTTTTTATTTATTTGTTTTTTCAATTCTTAGATCCTCCCTAATTATAATTTATATGTAATTTATCTAAATTAAATTAATTTAATCTGAGAATTCCCTGAAAGCTTTTCATATAAACTGAACTTCTTGAATAAACAGAACCCTGGCTTCTTTAAGAGGTTGTTTGAAAAGTGGTTGACTGTGATTTTAATTGCGTTTTTACCCCCCTTAGTCCCCCCTTATAAAGGGGAGAAATAAGAAAAATCCGGGGTTCCCTCCCCTTTACAAGGGGAGGGTTAGGGAGGGGTAAAAATATTTGATACATCAATCATGACTTTTCAAACATCCTCTAATAAGTCAGGGTTCTGAAAATCGCTATTTTCACAAAGGCTTGACTTTAGGAAGACGTTTTTATCTGAGGACATTTTGTTTGCTGGACTTTAATTTTCTGCTGAATTGCTGGCGGTAAGCCAGGTTTAACTTTGGCATAAAGACGAGCAAACTCTCGCACATAATGAGCAGCGACTATCGGACTTTCAATGACTACAAGTGTCTCGTCGTTACCATTATTGGCTGCATCAGACCAATTATGAGAGCCTGTAATTACTGTTTGGTTATCAATAACTGAAAATTTGTGGTGTAGCAAATCGCCTTTGGGTAATGTAGGTACGCCTACGGTTGTAATTGGGTTTTGCCAAGGATGATTGTCAACTTCATATTTACATTTATTACTAAAAGCAAATCCCATCATATCTAATGCTTCACTATAAGGACGATAAGCAAATTGTGGTTCAATTAAAGCCCGAATTTGGACATTTTGTTGATGTCGATTTTCCAAAATATTAGCAAGACGCTGTTCGGAAAATACGAATAAAGCCAAATCAACAGATTCTGTTGCTGAATCTAAAGTTTTGCCAATTAAACCATTACTACTATTAGTCCAAGGTTGAGTGGGAGAAGTAGGCGAAAACTGTACAGTAATTTTGGTTTTATTTAATGTGACTTGTTGAGGGAAACGCGGTGGCTTTTGTAGACCAAATCGGCTATCTGGCTTACCTCCGGGGCCGTCACCCCACATAATATTAAACTCTTGTGTAAATAAAGATGCTAATTCTGGGCTGTCAATTTGCAATAAGTTATTGGCATTACCTAAACTGCTAGGATTTGTATAGTCGCCAAAGGTATCGCTCAAGGTAAAATTGGCTGAAGTAATAATTACAATGCGATTATCTACAATCAAGAACTTATGGTGCATCAAACTACTACCCGCTGAACCATCTGCTTTATCGTCTAGCCAGGAAATTTTCGCATTTTGTAAAATTATTAAAGCATCTCTTTGATTTATTTCTGCGGGAGTTAGTTGATTATCGTGGTTAATATCAATAAATTGGCGAAATTCTTGATAGCGTTCTCGTTCTCTTTTATCTAATTTACTTACTTCCTCAGGTGTAAAACTACTCCAAGGTCGGCTATAGGTATTTTCTAAAATTAACCTGACTTTTACTCCAGCTTTTTGTCTATCAACGAGTGCTTGGGCGACTTTAGGTAAACGTAATTCTTGCACCGCAACATCTATTGTAGATTTAGCTTGAGAAATAGTATCAACAATCTGTTTTTCTAAGTCATCCCCCAGCCGAGTTTGCTGGCGGTAAGGTTCTTTGTATTCCGAAGATTGAGAATGGTTAAAGTAAACTTTAACTAAGGGATCTTGTGGTAAAGCTGCTAGAAGTTTATTAGATGACTGGATTCGTTGACAAGCAGCAAGAGGAAAGATCGGTAAAAAGATATATAAAAAAAACCTTTGTCTAGATAAAAATTGCACTGTAATCTGTTAAAAGTGGATTTAGAGGGGATATATTTATCATTCCCAAAATTTAGGATTATGAAATGAAGTAAAAAAATAGCTTTCCCAGGCAAGAAAAACCCACTCATACATGCAAAATTACAGAGATTTTGTCAGATTTGTCCCCCTAAAGTGTAAGTGCTAAAAAAATCAGCAGCTTATTACCAGCGTGTGTTCTCTCCATTATCGGTTATATGCAAATTTATCTAGATTACAGCGCGACTACTCCTACTCGCAAAGAAGCGATCGCAGTTATGCAAACAGTCCTCACTCAACAGTGGGGTAATCCTTCCAGCTTACATGAATGGGGAAAACGGGCTGCAACGGTTGTGGAACAAGCCAGAGTCCAAGTTGCTTTGTTAATTAACGCCGCCACTCCTGAATCGATTGTTTTTACCTCTGGGGGTACTGAGGCAAATAATCTGGCAATTATGGGTGTGGCTCGCTTATATAGCGTTCCTCGACATATAATTATCTCCAGCGTCGAGCATTCCGCAATTTCCGAGACAGTACGGTTGTTAGAAATAGGGGGTTGGGAAGTTACGCGCTTAGATGTAGATACCAAAGGCAGAGTCAATCCCTTGGATTTACAGGCGGCGTTACGACATAATACAGTGTTGGTTTCCGTAATTTACGGTCAAAGTGAAGTTGGGACTGTACAACCAATTGCAGAATTAGGAAAAATTGCGCGATCGCATGGTGCTTTATTCCATACAGACGCGGTACAAGCTGCGGGACGTTTAGCCATAGATGTACAACAACTCCCCGTAGACTTACTTAGCCTCGCCAGCCATAAAATCTATGGCCCCCAAGGTGTAGGGGCGCTGTATGTCCGTCCTGGTGTGGAATTGATGCCTTTACTAGGTGGTGGTGGGCAAGAAATGGGATTGCGTTCTGGTACGCAAGCAGTACCGATAATTGCTGGGTTTGGTGTAGCGGCTGAATTAATAGCAGAGGAATTGGCTATAGAAACACCACGGTTGATTCAGTTACGCGATCGCACTTTTGCCCAGTTAGCTGAAATTCCTGGTTTAATTCCTACAGGGGATAGTTGCGATCGTTTGCCTCACCATGTAAGTCTGTGCTTAGAATACGCCGATGGTGAAAAACTCACCGGTAAAACTTTAGTAAAACAGCTAAATCTTGCTGGCATTGGTATCAGTGCCGGTGCTGCTTGTCATAGTGGAAAACTCAGCCCAAGCCCGATATTGTTAGCAATGGGTTATTCCGAAAAAGCTGCCTTGGGCGGAATTCGCATCACATTGGGGCGCGATACCACTGAAGCCGATATAGATTGGACAGCGATGGTATTGAAGCAAGTTTTAGAAAGGCTGACACCGGATTTATCTCTAGTTAAGCATTAGTACTTGATACTAAAATTTGGATATGGCATTTGCTGGAGTAATTTCTAGGTTAAACAAGTCTTTTAAAATCAGCTAAATTTTGGGTCAAATGTAATAATGTTCGTCGTCAATAGGTGACCGCCTTTACCACTTTGCTCCTTTCGCCACTGTAATATTCCTTAGCAGAACTGCTAATGGCGATCGCTCCACTTTATTTCACTGTGACCAAAAGCATCACACCAGTTTTTTATAAATATAATTTTGAGCGTGTCTCCCATGCAATCGCACTCTAAAATCAGTATGTGAAGTATCTTGGTGTTTACTACTATGAACTTTTCTGTTTATTTAAGGACAACAACATCATGAACACTGCTAAAGTTACCACTGATGGCACTCACCAAATCGTTATTTTGCCCGAAGAGTTTCAACTCACTGGCACTGAAGTTTATATTAAAAAAATTGGTAATGCCATTGTTCTTATTGCCAAAGATAACCCCTGGCAATCCCTCATTGATAGTCTAGACAATTTTTCTGATGACTATATGACTACCAGAGATCGGTCAATTATTGACACCGAATAGTTTATAAACTCGACTTTCTTATACTTTAAAAACACTGCTGAAAAATAAACCCACCAGTTTTTTTCCAAAGAAAAGCCAATCACACCAAAATATAATGTGAATAACTACTATTACCCAAAAAACAGCTTGGTATGAAGCTTTGCTACTTTTGTGGTGTAATGTTTTTTGGGCGATAAATGCCCCCAACCATCCACCCATAAATTCACACAAATGTAATGTATTTTCTGGTATTCTCCAACGCCCCTGCTTTGCACGAGATTTATCATCTGCATACAGTATAAAGGTCAGTAAACTCATTACAGTATAGAGAATCAGAGGAATTGCGTTGAAAGCCGTCAAGGCAAAATGCAATGCTCCTAAACTTGGCAAAAAGCATAAGAGCAACACCTCGAATATTAATGAAGATTTGGCTTTGGGTTTGAATGTTTCTTTCTTTATTCCAGAAGATGAGGTTTTCGGGATACGTTTGGATACAATCTCCTCAATGAAGGCATTGGAAGCATAAACTTTTCCGTCTTTATCAACCTTTAGCTGATAGCAAATCACATCACCAACTTGTGGACGATGATTTGTTTCTTTGAGTGCAGTGATGTGAAGAAAAACGTCTCGACTGCCTTCACTGGAGTGGATGAAGCCAAAACCCTTGTCATCCTTCCATGTTGTTAATTTACCTTTATGAAAAACAGGTTTCATGAAATACCCTGGTATCAATACTTTATTTTTAAGGTTCCCATATCAATATCAAATAATTCATATTCAAATTTAGCAACGCTCAAATCACAGCCAATGCTGGAACAATAGAAGTAATGCTAAACCAAGATAATAAATCATGAGTGAACTTCCCAATAGTCTTGAAGATGCGATCGCCCAATCTCAAACAGCTGTCAAAGCCGCCCTTGCTGATGGCTGTAATCGCCTACAAGTTGATTTTCTGTTCCCAGAACTGAAACTGATGCCTGTGGCGGAACAATTTGTGCCACTGTTTGCTGAATATGATTCTCGCTTGAAAGTTTTCTTTGCAGATGCTGGGGCTGCGGCCTTAGCCCGCCGCGATTGGGCTGATGCACCATTTCAAATTTTGGATATCGGCACAGGAAGGGCTGCTTCGTTACAAACAAAAATTCAGCCAGAGGATGAAATTTTCTTATTCATCACCCCCACTGCTGTAGAAGTACCGCAGTTAGAAAAGTTATGTGAAGTAATCGGCGATCGCCCTTTAGTATTTTTAAATCCCCGCCTTGAAGATGCTGGAACTGTGGGCATTGGTTACGCAGCTAGAAAAGTCCGCGATCGCTTCATTAATACCATTGAATCCGCCTATTACCTGCGCCCGATAGACGAGCAAACTGCCTTATATCGCTGCTACCCAGGACAGTGGGAAATTTGGGTGGAAAACGGCGGTGAATATCAAAAAATTGCCGAATTACCCACAAAACCATCGGGTGATGAGTTGGATCTCATCCTGATGAAGGGACAACCCCAAACAACAACCAACGCTGTGCCAGGAAGAAAGCCCAATGTGTTTAAGAGTTTACAACGGTTTTTAAAAGCTTTGAGTAGTTAGGAAAAAGCAGAGGTAGCAGGAGAAAACTTAATCGCCTGCTGCCTCATTGTCAATTTTCTATTACTATGAAATTTCCTTAACTAGGCGGGAACTCCAAGGACACCAGAGGCCACCTGGTAAAAATGGGCCGCCTGCCTCATCTAAATGGTCTTCGGTGTATTCAATTGAAGCATCACAAACTTCTATCGCCACTTGAAAGAAATTGATAGACGCTGGGTCTAATTGGTAACTCCAACCTGGATTGTATGCGGCTGGTCTTTTTATGATTCTTCCGTATATATGGGTTGTATCTTTTTCTTTTCCACTGAGTATATCCCTCGCTTGTTGAATTTTACTCTCATCAGTAAGTTCCACAACAAATTGACCACGATAAGGTGGAGTTTCAAATACAAATCTGGCAGGAGTAGCGGCGTATGATGCTGAACTAAAACCCATAGCAAGGATAGCTACAACAGCCAACACAGTTAGTACTCGACGGATTAATTTTCTTGCGATCGCAATCATAATTTTCCCTATGTAGGTAAAAATGTTGCGAGTAAGCTAACACGATGGAGAAAGTGACACAAGGACAGTTAAGACAGTTAAGACAGTTAAGAAAAAATTATTAAAAAAAAATCAGGATTGTGCGGAAAACTCAGTTTTTGCACGTGGGAAATTTGGGTAGAGAACGGCGGTGATTATCAATTAATTGCCGATTTACCCACAAACCTATCGGGTGATGAGTTGGATATCATCTTGATGAAGGGACAACCTCAAACAACAACCAACGCTGTCCCAGCAAGAAAACCGAATGTGTTTAAGAGTTTACAACGGTTTTTAAAGGCGTTGAGTAGTTAGCAGAAAGCACAGCTAGCAGAAGGAAACTTAATCTCCTGCTGCTTATACGTCTTTTTAAAGTAAAATACAGGATATTTCCATATATTTAGGGCTAAAACAGAAACTTAATGTTGAAAACCCTGTATATTCTGCGACATTGCCAAGCAATTGGACAGGAACCTGAGGCGGCGCTGACATCAGAAGGATATCTACAAGCGATCGCTCTTAGTAGTTTATTATTCGGATTTGGCATCGAGCGAGTAATCTCCAGTCCATTTACTAGAGCATATCAGTCTATCGCTCCCTTGGCTGAACGTCTGGGTCTGTCAGTGGAGACTGATAACAGACTTGCAGAACGCGTTCTGTGTGCAACACCGCTTGCTGACTGGCGCGAACGATTGGCTGAATCATTTATTAATCTCGATTTATGTCTGGATGGTGGTGAGTCAAGCCGTGATGCGATGGCGCGTGGAATAGCCGTAATTGATGAAGCATTGCAGCAAAAAGCAGAGACAATCGCGATCGTTACCCACGGTAATTTAATGGCGCTAATCCTCAAGCATTTTGACGATGGCATCGGTTACGCCGAATGGCAACAATTGAGCAATCCAGATGTCTATCGCCTACAGTTTGTCAACAGTGGAACACACCTAGAGCGAATGATATTTTTCTAAGTATTTTAGCAACAACCCTTTAGCTTACAGCATAATCTGTATACTGCCGCACATAGGGCGGGTGAAATCCTACTACAATATCGTGTTTTGGTACTCCCATTGCCACCAGTTGCTCGCCTACATCTTCTTCTGTGCCATTCCACTGAATCCAAATCTTGCCGTTTTTAATATCAAAATGCATCACAGGGCCAAAAACTCGATGTTTATTTTGCCAACCAATATATATCAGTTGGTAATGGTCTTGTTCTACGTCAAAAATTGTTTGAGGTTCAATTTCATTATTAGATGAGGTAAACTGAGCATATTCTGTGATTAATTTCCGAATACACTCCCGATATTTTTCTAAATCTGCCATCGGAGAATTTCCTCCTTTTCCACATCATAAACTATCAGATTAATTTGACTTCGCTGGATAATATTTTTAATAAACGGTTTAATTAAAAAACTGTTATAAGTATTTAAGGGCATTGCTAAATATAAAATTAGCTCAGAGCCTATTTCTTCTAAGGCGTATCGATAATTAATAACCTAACCCACCGCTGTATGAAACTCAGAAATAGTTGAAGTACCGATAAAACTCTTAACTTCAACGGCTATTTTTTGTCCTTCTTTTTCTGCCGCAATAATTTTCTCTGCCCCTAAATCAATATACATATCAACAATATTTTCTATGCGAATTAGCAAAGGATCGTCAGTAATTCGCCATCCGTCTTTTATTAATGCTGATTTCACAACATCATGAAATTTATCTTTAGCTGACATAAACTTTTTTCTCAGCCTATATCGGCATTCTATATATATTTTACCAAAATACTCAGGTAACAATAAGAGTTAGGAATTTTACTATTAACTCCTAACTCTTGTAGAGACGCGATTCATTGCGTCTTTCTTGTACAGACGCGATTCATCGCGTCTGTACTTTTTTAATTTGCTTGCAACGGCGCATTCAAGATTTTCTCAATGCGATCGCGTGTTTCTAGGATGTGCGCTTTGGTATATTCATCATCGGAATTAACATCTTTGAGCTTATCATCCAATTGTTTTAGTTTATACCATGCCAAAGTCCGAGCATCTTCCGGAACATATTCTTTGCGTAACACCATGTTGCTTAAAATGTCTAAGTATTCGCGCTGCAAGCCTCGGCGCAAGCTAGCAATCTTCATTGGTTTACCTTTTGGTTTGATGACTTCCGTCCAAATACCTGACTGTAATGTGTCAAATAGTTCTGGAAGAGTCAGCGCATTTTCTTGCTTGGTTTTGAGTTCGATATCTTTGAGACGAGAAAGGCGATCGCCTGAGAGTAGATCCCGCAACACCGAACCCTGCAACAATAACACCAGATCGTGAATTGGATAATCCAAACGACCAACTTGTGGCGAACTACCCCAATGTCGCCAACGGGAAGGTGCTAATTTATTCAGCAGTTCTGGCGAAAAGCTGAGGGCATCTTCGGCAAATAGATATTTTTGCAGTGTTTCTAAAGCCTGACGTTGTTGTTCAACTGGTACTGGTTCAAATGGTAATCGCCGTTGCCCTACTCCTGACGGTATTTCGTTGGGGTGGACGCGGTAGAAAGACTGACCGCCGATGTATTTTGTGGTGTAGTATATTTGCTGAAAATAGTTACCCAATACCGTACTAAAACGTTCGCTGACATCGCTGTAACTATCTCCATCAATTGGAAAACGTTTATCAAGACGTTCCCACATCACACGGGAATTATTCAGCTGCCACTGAGAATAAAGCAGCACATTACCGCTGTTATCCCAGGCGTCAGCAGTCGGATCGAGGTCATACACATCTTCGTCGGTGGAATAACTCAACTCAGGCTTGTAAGATAGTGCAGCTATCTCCTCTAAAATTGACTTTTCCGCTACAGGAGTTGATGTTTCAATGGGCACGTAGCCGTACTTAATCGCCCATTCATCATAAACCCCCACCATACTGGGAAAATAATCTCCCTGTTTTGTACCTTGGGGAGCAATGTTTGGGGGAATATAGTCCATCACGGAAGTTGTCAAACCTTTTGTTTTAGTAATTTCCGTATTATTCATCTCTTCTGGTGCTAGCAGCGTACTACCACGGAAGTTATGGCGTAAGCCAAGGGTATGTCCAACTTCGTGGGCGATGATTAAACGCAAATATTGATTGATGTATTCTTTCACCTGGTTTTGATTGGGTGTGGTATCTGGCAGCAGTGACATTGCCAGGGAACCAAAGGCAAACTGATTCGCTGCTTCCATTCCATAACACAAGTCGTACTCGCCTGCCATTTTAGACAAATGACTCAAAAACCCTTGGGATGGTTCTGGCGTATTTTTCTCTTTGGCATTTAAACCATTGGCGCAAAGTAAACGATTTTGCATCAATGCCGATAAAGTAGCGGTATTTTGTGCTTGGTTGGGTTGGACAATTTTGCGATATTCATTCTTGAGTGCCCGCACAAAACTAGCATCTACAAGAATGTCTGCATCTAAAATTTCTCCAGTCAACGGGTTAACGCGGGATGGCCCCATTGCAAAGTATCCATCTACAGTGTTAATCCAGCGAATCGTGTTGTAACGAATATCTGCTGGGTCCCAAGTAGCGTCATCTGGCATTTGGCGGACTTCAATGGCATCCTTGAATCCCGCTTTGACGAAGGCTTTGTTCCACATCAGAATGCCTTCTTGGATCGCATCGCGGTATTCTAAGGGCACAGCGTTATCAATCCAAAAGACAATCGGTTTTTTGGGACGAGAAATTGCTGCTTTTGGGTCTTCTTTTTCCAAGTTCCAGCGGTTAATGTAACGGACAAAAGAATCGCCGCGATCGTCTTTGGATAAATCTTCGTAGGCGGTGATAAAATAGCCGATGCGATCGTCAGCAATCCGGGGGCGATAATTGTTATCAGGAAGTTGAGAGAGGCTATAGTGGACGCGTAACGTAAAACCACGGTTATCAGCTAGTGAGGCAAAGCTTGGGGTTTCACTGTCTTTACCACCAGAGAAATTTAAAACTGACTCAACTTCTACATTTTGGGGAAAAGCTTTAGAATTACCGAAATATGACTGGTCTGTGGCTCCTGGGACTCCCAAACTTAAAGATAATCCCGCTAAGTCTGTGAGTAACAAATCGCCCAAGTCGATGAGAATGGTTTTGCGTTGCGGATGAATGCTTTTAATAGAAATATTGTAGAGAACAGAGTCGCTAAAAGAACGGGCAAGCGATCGCACTTGCGGATCTCCCTCACGAGTCCGAAAATTGACATTGCGAATTACAAATTGTAAATTATTGTCCACCCGTCGGAAATAAAATAAAAAATCTTGCAAAGGCATACCGCTGTAAATACCTCGTTCGCCAATGCCTGATTCCAAGGTCGCCGCAGCGAGAAAATTTTTATTCAGTTGCTCTGGTTTAATTTCTAAATAAATTTTATTCTTCTCTTTATTCCGATAAAGCGAGAATAATCCTCCCTGCTTGACAGTATCTTTGACTACTTCATCAAAGTCCTCTAAATCATCCTTTGCCTCTGGTTTAGTACTAGAATTCGGTTTGGAATTCGGTTTTTGTGGCGGTTTAGCAACTTGCAAAAATGGTTGCTGTGGTGCTTTTTTCGGGTCTTTTACTACCCACATAAACGATTGAGGCTCTACTTTTTTATTTTGATTGAGTACCCAAACTTGCCCTGCTGCTAGCCTGTGTTGGGGACGAGTATCGATCTCTTGTGGCGATAAGGTAGAGGTTTCGGTTGAAGAAGTTTTTATAGTTGAGGAGCTATTAGACTTTTGTTTACTTGTATCTGTGACTAACGCTGTCTGATGGTTGGTAGACAATGAATTAACTACATTAACAGCCAATGACTTGGTGCTAGTCGTTACAATTCCTAAAAATAAACTTTGTAACAAAATCATATAAAAGCTTAATCTGGTCATCGCATTCATCCCCAATAACAATCTTTCGTTAAGTTTTAACTTTTGCAAAGCTACGCAGTGCGTCTTGTGTTGATTCAGTACCTGCTTTATATCAAGCAGCAAACTTTGACTTCAATTTTAATCGGCATTTTTCCGGTTTTTTGTACTGTTTTACAGTAGGATTTTTCCTAATAATTGCGTCTCTCACAAAGAGTAAGTATTATTTTTACATCAGAGTAGTAAATCTCGTGGGAAAAAAATATAACGAATTCGCCAACGCCGCAAAACTATGCCATTTTTGCAATAATTTTTCACTTGACAATTTATTTACATCAACAGTATCAGTTTTAGGCTCAAAACTCCTTATACCAATGCTTTCAACAAATGCGATCGCCAATTTACAAGCATAAATAGTAAGTATTTATACGAGTATTTTGGTCGTGGAAAGCAAACTAGCAACAGAAAAAATTTTAGTTCGGAATAATCAAAACAATTACATTAAATGTATCAACGGGCACAGAAATGTCAACATATTTATCTCAAGTCTGGAAGCTGCTGACAAATTATGTGAGAGGTACAAGGTTCCAAGAGATGCCAAAAAGTACATCTGCGGAAACAAAAGCAGTTTTACCTCTAAGAAAAAGTATTAAAGAACCAGACGAAAGCCTTAAATTTGTTCAAGATAATTTGCCAGAATACTTATTGTCTGAAAAACTGCAAAAAAGTTTAGAAAAATGGACATTCACAGGGAACACTTGGAATTCTAAGATAGACGAAAAGATATTGACTAGGCAACCTGCTGGGTTATGTTTTGCAGTGGGCGATCGCCAGATGCACGAGGAAATTTACGATTTACTAGGTAACGGTGCGCTGAAACCCGAAATAGTCAACGATGTGATGGAATTCGCGGTTACAGATAAAAAAATTAACATAGAAGTACTTTTTTGGCGGTTAGAAGATTTTTATCATCGTTGGTGTCAGGGAGAGTTTATTGATGCCACACCAGAGGATAACCTACCTCAGAAAAAAATGTTACAGTTGGCAGCAAAAAATATTGCGATCGGGCTGAGACAGATAGATATATATACAGGGCTTAACGTGCTGATTTTACTGCTAGAGTTACACCGCTACGCCCAAACACGCGATCGACTCCAACAAAAAATCATTTTCTATCCATCTGCTCAACCAGACACAGACAATTTTTTCACATCCCAGCTGTTGCGAATCCTGAATTATAGCGATGCTCTGGAAATTGGTAACTTTAGCAGTATAATCGGGCAATTTCTCAAAGGCGGCAACTTTATCGGTGCTTACCTCGGCGATGCCAACCTGACTGGGGTAGACTTTAGCAACGCCAACCTCAGCCGTGCTTATCTTGGCGATGCCAACTTAACAGGAGTCAACTTCAGCGGTGCTAACCTTAGCGCTGCTAACCTTGGAGATGCCAACCTCAGCGGCGCTAACCTCAGCGGTGCCAACCTTAGCGGTGCCGACCTCAGCAGCGCCAACCTTAGCGGTGCCAACCTCAGCTGTGCAAATTTGAACCACGCCAACCTTAGCCGTGCTGACCTTAGTAGTGCTAACCTCAGTCGTGTCAACCTAAAAGCCGCCGACCTCAACCGCGCCGACCTCAGCAGTACCGACCTCAACTGTGCCGACCTCAGCAACGCCATCCTTTTCGGTGCCAATTTGAGTGACGCCAACCTCAGCAACACCAACCTCAGCCATGCCGACCTTTGCCGTGGCGACCTCAGCGGTGCTGACTTAAGTCACGCCATCCTCAACGGTACGAACCTCAGCGACACAATTCTTTTCAGTACCAACCTGAAGGGCGCCATTCTCATCGCTGCCGACCTCAGTTACGCCAAACTCAATGGCGCCAAGCTGAGCAACGCCAGACTCGACGGTGCCATGTTCTTAGGCGCTGACCTCAGCGGCGTAGACCTGAGTCGAGTGACTCTCAACGAAGCCGACCTCAGCGGCGTAATTCTCAACGACGCCGACCTCAGCGGTGCAGACCTCACCGATGCCATACTTTTTGGCACAGACCTCAGCTATGCCAACCTAAATAGTGCTAACCTCAGCGGTAGTAACCTTAGCGGTGCGCTTCTCAATGGTGCAAATCTCAGCCATAGTAATCTCAGCAGCGCCATTCTCGGAAGTGCCGACCTCAGCGACGCCAACATGGAACAAATGACCTGGGGTCAAAAGCAGCAGTGGGAAAGCGTGCGGGGACTTGAGAAAGCAGTTAATGTCCCAGAGGCGTTGAAGGAAGAGTTGGGGTTGAAGTGATAAGGGGATGAGGAAGACGCGAGGACGCGGAGATAGGGAGATGCGGGGGCATTTTTAGTCTTTGCGTTTTTTGTAATTGGTTATTCTCGTAGAAGAATTTTCTAGTTCAGAACACAAGTGCTTTGGTTAACAATGCAAGTGCTTTGGTTAACAACGCAAGTACTTTGGTTCACAACGCAAGTGCTTTGGTTCACAACGCAAGTGCTTTGGTTCACAACGCAAGTGCTTTGGTTCACAACGCAAGTGCTTTGGTTCGCAACGCAAGTACTTTGGTTCACAACACAAGTGCTTTCGTTCACAACACAAGTACTTTCGTTCACAACACAAGTGCTTTGGTTTAGAACAACAACTTTTGAGTTCCAAACTCCATTTTTCTACTTCCAACACCAAAAGATGGGTATCTTAGCTTGAGTAATGACAAATACTACCTCAAAGCTAGTTCTGAGAATGCTAACTGCATAGCATAGGGCTATATCCCGCTTGCTAGAGTGTGAGTCGTTCACGTAAAATATAGTGCCATTGTTCCGGAAGTTCTCATGACTTCATCTGCGTCGTTTGACACGTTAGAGTCTTTACAGGCGGATATCGCTGAATTAATTGTTCGTCTACCGACATTAAAAAATCGGCAATTTATTCAGCAAGCACTTGCTACCATTGTTCGCCTTGCTGATACTGAAATTGAGCGTCTTGATTGGAAAATCTTGTCGTCTGCGCTAGCAGATATGGAGCGCGGTTTCCAGCTGTTTTATGATTACCGACACGTCCGCAAAGTGACGATTTTTGGTTCTGCCCGTCTAGCACCAGAGACACCAGAATACCAAATTGCGCTGGAGTTTGCTCGCTGTGTGACTAAATTGGGATTTATGGTGATGACTGGCGGTGGTGGTGGAATCATGCAGGCTGGTCACGAAGGTGCTGGCCGAGAAAATTCTTTTGGCTTGAACATTCAGTTACCCTTTGAACAGGAAGCCAACCCGTTTATAGAAGGCGATCCCAAGCTAATTAACTTTAAATATTTCTTTACCCGCAAGCTATTTCTCCTCAAAGAAAGTGATGCTGTAGCTTTGTTTCCTGGGGGCTTTGGCACCCAAGATGAAGCTTTTGAATGTATGACATTAAGCCAAACTGGTAAATTTGGCCCGGTACCTTTAGTTTTAATTGACCACCCTGGTGGTGATTACTGGCGCTCTTGGAGCGAATATATTGATAAGCAATTAGTTAATAAAGGTCTTGTCAGTCCTGATGACCCCAGCCTTTACACGGTGACAGACAACTTGGATGTGGCTTGCGATGCTATCACACGTTTTTACCAGGTTTACCATTCTAGCCGCTACGTAGCGAATCGATTAGTCATTCGTCTAAAGACAGATTTATCTGATGCCCAAGTCGAGCAACTGAATACTGAGTTTAACGACATTATTATTCAAGGGCGGATTGAAAAAAGTCAGGCGTTACCCCAAGAATCCCAAGATGAAACTGTTGGACTACCACGGCTGATTTTGTACTTTAATCAACGAGATTTAGGGCGCTTGTACCAGATGATTGCCGCAATTAACCAGATGGGTACTCCTTCGCTAGAAGATGCAGCACATCCAGAAAGAAAGTAAGGTTTATGGGTGGAAAATCCACCCCCAAGCCAATATTTTTAACGTTGGAAAAATAAATTTGTGTAGGTTCAAATAAATTAGTTAGCCGCATCAAAAATTTGCTGGGCAGTTAAATTTAATTCGGGAAAGGTTTGTGATGAAATTGGGGTGTTCCCTTGAAAGGGATTCATTTGATATTCATCATCAACTAATTCGCATACAAAAATAGTAGGTTGTTTGGGATTGCCGATGAACTTTCTTGCGCCTAGTGCAGCATAATCAGCAATCCAATATTCGCGAATTCCCATTTGTTCGTAATTCCCAAGTTTATTGTAATAATCATCTCGCCAGTTGGTTGAAACAACCTCAACCACCAAAGGAACCGATGCTGCTTGGCTTACTGTTGATTGTTTTTGAAAAAGGGGTTCATTGTCGAGATTATCAAGATTTAACAGCAACACATCAGGCGAATAAGCCGAATCGGCAGAAGGAGTTTTAACTAATGCGGTTTTGGGAATTCCGTAGGGTAGATTAAGACGATCGAATTCGACAGTTAGCTTTCTGGTTATAAATCCTATAACTTTTTCATGCTGTCCAGTTTGGGCGAAGATTTCAACAATTACTCCATTGTGCAATTCATAACGTTTGCCATCATTGGGATACCATTCGACAAATTCATCGAAGGTGACTGATTTAGGCAAGGCTTGGGTCATAATCTGACCTCCATATTTATTTTAATCATCAAAAAATTCACAATATTTTTTTGCTATTTAATTAAGTTTTAATATAGCAATTTTATCAAAACATTTAGCAGTAATAATTCAGAATTTTGTAATTCAATTATGCACAGATGGTAGCTGAACAAATAAGTTTAATTTGCTCGCAAAATCGTTTGCTTAATGATGGCAGGACTTACGCAAAAATCAAGAAAAAACGTAGACGCAAAGCGGCTTGCCACAGGCTACCGCAAAGGACGCAAAGGACGCAAAGAAATAAGAGTTTCAGAGAGTTTTTGCGTAAGTCATAGATGGAATTGGTGACTTTGTAGCGAAGCCATCCCCATTTTTCCACATTTAGTGAAAAGTTAAATTGTAGGGCAGACGATCGCCACAAATTACCAACTATTCCACGACTTTTTAATTCGTGCTGCTTGTTCTCATAGATGGCGATCGCACTTAGAAAAAAACTATAGATAAATTATTGTCAAAATTAACCTAAAAAATTATGCAATATGGCAATCCAATTCGCTCTGCCTCCTTTATACTGGCTTCAAGAGCCGTGACTCTTGTAGTCGGTCTTTTTTTGGTAAAAGACGTGACAAAAATACGGTAATTTAACCTACTTCCAAATGAGAATAATACCGTTTATTATGGCTCAATCCCGATCGACCTAAAAAAGCGTGTATATTAGCACAGTAAATAATACATAACATCCTAAACAAACATAGAGGAATAAAATATGCTGGAAATACTGGGTTCAGGTTTGGTGTCTCTTTGGCTAGAAATGGCTGGGGTACACATCAAGCCTCTAGATGCTTTAGATGCATTGGCTTGGCAAAGTAGCCCTGGCTTGGTTCTTGCCCCCGATCCGAATCCAGCTGGGGCAACTACGGTACAGGTATATCTCAAAGAATTAATCTCAACCAAGGTCGTAGGGCAAAATCTGGCTGAGAGTCAGGGGATTTGGATGCAGTCAGGGCCGATGCTGATGGCAAATCACCAAGGCACAACAGCTTTACCAGCTGCCTCTTTAACTAAAATTGCGACTTCATTAGTTGCACTGAAAACCTGGGGGCCAGACCACCAATTCGATACTTTAGTCAGTGTCAACGGGCCAATGGTAAATGGCGTTGTGCAAGGTGATTTGGTAATTACTGGTGGCGGCGATCCGATGTTTGTTTGGGAAGAAGCGATCGCCCTTGGTAATACTCTCAATAAATTGGGCATTAAGCAAGTAAAGGGAAATTTGGTAATTACTGGCAATTTCGCCATGAATTTCCAACGTCAGCCGATGCTGGCTGGTTTAATCCTCAAGCAAACATTAAATTCTGCGACTTGGGGTCGCCCTGCTAATTACATATACTCAATCATGCCCAAGGGAACGCCCAAGCCGAAAGTCGTAATTGCGGGTGCTGTGAAATTTGAGGCACAACCAAACCCCCGACAAACTTTGTTAGTGCGCCATCGTTCCTTACCCTTGAAGCAGCTGCTTAAGGAAATGAACGTTTATAGCAACAATGATATGGCAGAGATGCTGGCAGAGTCAGTGGGAGGAGCCACTGTAGTACAATCTACTGCTGCTTATCTTGCTAGGGTACCGCAATCGGAAATTCAGTTAATTAATGGTTCTGGGTTGGGGCCAGAAAATCGTATTTCCCCTAGAGCTGTTTGTTCTATGCTCATGGCTATTCAAGGGGAAGCAAGTACTCATCAATTGAATTTAGCTGACTTATTTCCCATGTCTGGATTCGATCGCCGAGGAACATTGCACTCCAGACACATCCCCTCCGCTACTGTAATTAAAACAGGCACTCTCCGCGATGTCAGCGCTTTGGCCGGAGTCATGCCTACCCGCGATCGCGGTTTGGTTTGGTTTGCTATCATCAACCGCGGTACAAATGTCTGGGGTTTACGTACTGGACAAGACCAACTCTTGCAACGCGTTGTCCAGCAATTACAAGTACCTCCAACTGTTCCCGCTGCTTTGACTCCCCACTCAGCCATCAACTCTTTACCCCAGTTAGGCGCAACCAGTCGCAATGAGATTTTATTCCCAAGTTAGTTAATTTAGAATTCAGAATTCAGAATTCAGAATTCAGAATTTTCCTGCTTGGGTGATAACCGAACTTGTAAAGTGTAAATCCCCATAATAGCTTTTGGGGTAAATTTTCCATTAATTTGATTAAAGTAGCTTGCAAAATGCCCTAATCTTGATTGCGGCTCAAGCAAGCAAAACAAAAGCCAAGTCAAATTTGTAAAAATAATCGTAAATAGATTTGTCACGACTAAGTAACAATTAAGCTTCTAAATTTAGGTTGTGATTATGCGATTTCCCAAATTACCCAGGTCTATGCGTCAGTTCGGCACTCATGTATTAGCGATCGCACTAGGAGTTATACTCACTATCAGCACATTACAGGTGTTGCCCTCCCAAGCCGAACCTGCGCCCATTGCGCCTGCTGTGGATAGTTCAGAAATCATTGCCCAACGACAATCACCAGCGACTTCCGCCATCGGTAGCAGTAGCTTTGTCACGGCAGCAGTAAATCGTGTGGGCACAGCAGTCGTCCGTATTGACACTGAGCGTACAATTACTCGCCGCATCGATCCATTTTTTCAAGACCCCTTTTTCCGTCGCTTTTTTGGCGATGGTTTGCCCCAACAGATACCTTCTGAACAGCAGTTGCGCGGTTTAGGTTCCGGTTTCATTATTGACAAGAGCGGGTTAGTTTTAACTAATGCTCACGTGGTGGATAAAGCTGATAAGGTAACAGTCCGGCTCAAAGATGGGCGCACCTTTGAAGGCAAAGTTCAAGGGATTGATGAAGTCACCGATTTGGCAGTAGTTAAGATTAACGCTGGTAACGATTTACCAGTGGCGCCCTTGGGTTCTTCGAGTAGCGTACAGGTAGGAGACTGGGCGATCGCAGTTGGTAATCCTTTGGGATTTGATAACACTGTTACCTTAGGAATTGTCAGTACCCTCAAACGTTCCAGCGCCCAAGTCGGTATTAGCGACAAACGTTTGGACTTTATTCAAACAGACGCCGCCATTAACCCCGGTAACTCTGGGGGGCCGCTGTTAAATGGACGAGGTGAAGTAATTGGTATCAACACAGCCATTCGCCCTGACGCAATGGGTATTGGGTTTGCCATTCCCATCGATAAAGCCAAAGCGATCGCATCTGCGCTGCAACGAGATGGCAAAGTTGCTCACCCTTATTTAGGCGTGCAAATGTTGACCTTGACACCAGAACTTGCCAAGCAAAATAACACCGATCCCAATTCTCCTATTCAGATACCAGAAATTAATGGTGTTTTTGTTATGCAAGTTATTCCCAATTCGCCAGCCGCATCTGGTGGTATCCGACGCGGGGATATAATTGTCCAAGTCGATGGTAAACCAATTACCAGCGCCGAACAATTGCAAAATCTTGTAGAAGACAGTCGCCTCGGTCAAGTATTACAAGTCAAAGTACAACGAGGCGATCGGACACAGCAAATTTCAGTACGCACAGGTGAATTGCAAAACGCTTCTGAAGGGTAAGATAGTCGATTTCAATTAAAGTAGGGGCGCACAGCCGTCATTGGTGTCGACTTCAGCTCAAACTGTTGCTCGACAATCGTTTTACCCCACCCCCAGCCCCTCCCCTTGCCAAGGGGAGGGGAGGTTTTGCGTCAGCAAAGCCGGGGTGGGGTAACGCGGATCTTGATGGTAAGTGAGTAGAACTCGCTCATCACGTTTTGATTGGGGTTTCGCGTTAAGTTGGCACCAATGCACAGCCCTGCGCCCCTACAACGTGTTTGTTATATCAAATTTAAGTTAAACAAATTATGTTCATTTTAAAAGAGGCGATCGCTTGTCCTCTTTGCGATCGACCTTTAGCTGAAACTCCACAGCAGTGTGATACGTGCCAAAATTACTTTCAAAACGAACTCCAAAAAACACCTTCATTGTTGATGGATCTAACTCCTGAGGCGGCATATAAACAGATAGAAGCCAATGCTATTAAAACAAAACCTTTACGCACAGAATTATTCCGTTATCCCGTAATTTCTTTTTTCTATGAACGCATCCTACCGCCAATTTGGGCAGCAGGACTACGTAACCTTGGCGGTATTGATGTAGAGTTCGCCCAATGTACAGAATTTTTTGGTGAAAACCCTGGAATCGTAGCAGATATTAGTTGTGGCACAGGCATTATGGCACGACGTTTAGCACTGCTGGGCAAGTGCAAGCAGATCCTTGCTGTAGATTATTCGGAGAAAATGCTGTCACAATTAGAACAACAAATGAAACGAGATGGCATATCAGCGTCTGAAATCGTAATCATTCGTGGCGATGTTGAAGCACTACCCTTGGCATCAGATTCTATAGATGCGATTTATGCTGGAGCCGCAATGCATTGCTGGCCTAATGCCGAAGAAGGAATTCGCAACATTTACCGAGTGTTGCGTAGCGGTGGCAAATTGTTTGCGACTACTTTTCTCAAGCCATTTCCGAGCATTGTTTTTCGCTTCTTTTCTGTAGACGAACTCCGGCATATTTTACTCACAGCAGGGTTCAATTCAGACTGCGTGCAGGTAGAAGCTCGTGGACTTTATGGAATCATCCGATGTATTAAGTAGTCATTAGTTCAAAACCAATGCCCAATGCCCTATGCCCTATGCCGAACAACCACTACTAGACCTTCACGAGCTAGTAATGCTTCAGGAAAGGCAGATTTCACATCAGCTTGAACTTTGTCAAGAAAATCATCATGGTCATCTGGGTGATGATGAGAAATGGCTAATCGTCTAACCCCAGCATTAAGAGCTACATTGACTGCAACTTGCCAGAGTAAATCAGCAGAGTCATGGTCGTGAGATGTTGGAGGGGTGTAGGTGGCATTAGCAATCAACAAGTCAACGCCTTGAACGAACTGTAAAATCCGCTCTAGTTCCGCTTGTTCTGCATTTTGGTGTAAATCTGTGACGTAGGCAACACTATATTCCTGCCAACTAACTCGGTAGCCGATTGACCGCTGAGTTTGATTGATTAATGCAGTTGTAATAATCACATCATCTAGCTTTACGTCGCTGTCTGGAGTGAGATTGTAAAACTGTAATTCCGACTGCATTAGCTGTAAAGGGTATGGAAAGTGCGGTTGGAGCATCTGGTCGCACAGACATTGTTTAATTGAGGCACTATTTGATGCAGCTGTGCCGTAAATATGGAAGCAATTTTCGGGAATAAATGCGGGAGCAAAAAACGGAAACCCTTGAATACGATTTGATTGCGAATTGGTGAAAAATAAATAAGCTTCTAGTGGTTCTTGTACTTCTTGCCAAGTTTTACCAAGTATTCGTAAGCCAGTACCGCCGTCAAAAATCAAGCGTTTTCCGGCTACATGCATTTCTACACAAGCGGTATTACCACCATAACGACTGGTGTTCTCGCTGGGAGTGGGAATTAAACCCCTTACACCCCAGAATTTTACTAGAAACTGACCTGCTGGACTATTGAGCAGGCTAGTTGACTTTTGAGGTATGTAACTCTGGGAACCCGACAACTCAAAATTAGACATTTTTTTTGAAATTAGACCTTACTGAGCAGGTCATCATAGCGCCGCACTTCTAAGAGTCTGTTGTTTTCGTCCACAATGACTACTGTAGGTGAGTAGCTTTTTAACTCCTCTGGAGTGAACTGCCCGTAAGTCATTATAATCAAGCGATCGCCAATAATGCCTAGACGTGCCGCAGCCCCATTTAATTCAATTACTCCTGAATGCGCTGGAGCCGGGATCGCATAAGTAATAAAGCGCTCGCCATTGGCATTATTCACCACTTGCACTTGCTCATAGGGTAAGATGCCAGCTTTTTCTAAGAGGATGCGATCGATACTGATACTACCCACATAGTTGATATTCGCCCCAGTGAGGGTGCAGTTATGAATTTTTGCCAAAAGGAGAGTGCGCTGCATTTTGATTTGGAGTTGGTGGCAGTTTTAGGAGCTGTAAAAAGCGAAAGTTATCAAAGGTGAGAAGTTGGGAGTTATGAGTTATAAATCAGAAGTGAGGAGTTATGAGTGAGGAGTGAGGAATAAAAATTCATAACTCTTAACTCCTAACTCCTAACTCCTAACTCTTAACTCTTAACTCTTCTATTATGCTTTATAAGCTTTGACGGATTTTTCGACTAAAGCTGCAACCTTATCTACATCTTGCCAGCCGAGAATTTCAGTTACTTTTTTTTCCAAATTTTTATAACTACGGAAAAATTCAGCAATTTCATCCAAACGGTGTGGTGCTATGTCTTTAAGGGATTTGACTTGAGCGTAGCGTGGGTCTTTGTCTGGAACACAAAGAATTTTTTCATCGCGATCGCCTCCGTCAATCATCTCCAAAAAGCCAATTGGCCGGGCGGCAATAATACAGCCTGGAAAGGTTGGCTCATCAACGATCACCATCCCATCTAAGGGATCGCCATCATCAGCCAAGGTATTCGGTACAAAGCCGTAGTCATAGGGATATTTGACTGACGAATAAAGTACTCGGTCTAAAGCAAAAGCTTCCAGTTCCTTGTCATATTCGTATTTATTTTTACTGCCGCCTGTGATTTCAATCAGAACGTTGATCAGGCCTGGTTTTGGTTGGGCAGGAATACGAGATAAGTCCACAAAAAACTCCTCTGATAACGGTAGATTATGGGGGCACTCAGCTTCGCTCCCCGTGTAGAATTTTAGGGCAATATGGATCTCTTCCCAAGAGATTGGGCATTGGGTATGGGAAAAGGGAAAGGGGTATGGTTCGACCCTTCTCTACGAGAGGCTTCGCCAACGACAAAGCTCAGGACAGGCAAGCTCACCAACCGGGGAAAAGGGGAAAGATTAAATTTATTCCTTTTCCCTTTTCCCTTTAACCTTTTCCCCTGCCTCAAAAGCCTCTGCCTCCATACCTTCATTTACTTAAAGAATGGAAAAAGCGTTGCGAATAAACTTCGCAACGCTTTTTTCAAGAGGTATTATGGATATACGCTTTGTAAGAGTTAAAGCATTTAGGGCATAAACCGCTCCTAATCGCAGGACAAGCAGACTTTTAAGCCTATTGCCTGCTATACAACACTAGGACAAAGTGAGCTTGAGTCAAACAGTGTTAAACATTAGCGCCCATTGTTTAGTGCTGCATTTTGTTTGTTAATCTTTAGTTTGTTGTAGGTTTTCGATCGCGGGTTGATGGTTATTTTGAACATTATTTGAAGAATAGTGCCCGATGACAAATACGGGTAAGGTAAGAGTCAACAGAGCGATCGCGGTTCCCACTATGTCTGCCAACCTGTGTGAGTATGTGTCGGCAGAACTGGCAGACGGACTATTTGAATTCATACAATATTGAAGTTATTCGGATCGTTGTGTAGGTTTACTCTCAAAACAGAGTTTTGATGTTATTTTAGCTAGTTTTAAACTGTTGGATGTGCGGCATTAAAGTAGCTAAACCACTTTTATAACTGTCATAATAGCGATTTTATACATTCATTTTTAATACCAAGTTACACAAAAATACATCATGTTGGATTTGGCGATCCATATTTTCAATTCTTTATCTATGTTGTCTAATTAACTGCATACGCATAGTCTTTACTAGCAGAATTATAGATTACATTTTTTCGCTGCTTAAAGATTAATTAGATAAACCTATCTTTTAGATACTTCGTAATTATAACATCCTCCAACGCCTTCGATCCGTTTATCTTGATATAATTACTAATTTGTGATATGGGATACAAAACTCCGAAAACAGTGATAGATATTGGTAGTTTTCGATTGTTCTATATTAGTTACACGTAAAAATATTTGACACCAGAGAAAAAACGGTAGCAAATAATTTTTAACATTATTCATAGTTACCGAATAAATACAGATATATCATCTGTCTGATGTAGGATAAATTCAGTGATATCACTAAATCAATATTTTCTAATTTAAATTCCTAATTATTTTTCTAAGCTCTGCAAATTTGTCATCTACATTTAGGTAGAAATCAAAAGTAATAGATTTAAATTTAGGTTAATTTTAGGTTAAAATTTTTGTCTCTAATGCAACCGTATTGGCTCATAATCCAAATTTGAAAAAAGAATGTGACTGATGGATTCCCACAAGCCATACACCGAAAGCAATTCAATGCGTCTTGAAAAGCTTTAATGCCTGTAGCAAACCCTTCGGGTAGTCGCTTATGGCGGCAACCCCCTACGTACCCGTCGCTGCTTCACCGCAAAGTGTGTACGCCGATTCGTCCTTGAGGTTCCCGTTCGCTTTTAGCGTTTCCTAGAGAAGAGAAGGGTAGCTGGCAATATCCTTGGTGTTAAGCTTTTTTCCTCCCCTGCCTTCTGCCTCCTGGTTACTGAGCGCAGTCGAAGTATGCCCCCTGCCTTAGCCCAACTACAATTATTTATGTCGTACTTATAACGCCCTTAGTTGGCGATTTCGCACGCGTTCGGGACTTCCAGTAGGAATTGCAGCAATTAATTTTTGTGTGTATTCTTCTTTGGGTTCTTGGTAGATGCTTTCGGCTGTGCCTTGTTCGACAATTTGACCGCGATTCATGACTAAAATGCGATCGCTCATGAATTTCACTACGCTTAAATCGTGAGAAATAAAAATATAAGTCAGCTGAAAATCTGACTGCAATTCTTTAAGAAGATTTAATACTTGTGCTTGTACAGAAACATCCAGCGCTGAAACTGATTCATCGCAAATAATAAATTTGGGATTTAATGCCAAAGAACGCGCTATACAAATTCGCTGGCGTTGACCGCCAGAAAATTGATGGGGATAGCGGTTCATTGCATCTGCACTTAAACCCACCCGTTCTAAAAGTTCGGCTACTCGTTCGCGTCGTTGTTGTTTTGTCTTACCAACGGAGTGAATTAATAACGGTTCCATCACCGCATCGCCAACTTTCATCCGTGGGTCGAGGGAACTAAAAGGATTTTGGAAAACTATTTGCATTTCCCGCCGCAGCTTTTGTAACCGTTCTCCTTTGAGGTTGGTAATATCTTGTTTGTCAAAGATAATCTGACCGCTCATCGGTTCGATTAATCGCAGCAAAGTTCTACCAAGGGTCGTTTTGCCACAACCAGATTCTCCCACTAATCCCACCGTTTCCCCTGGTTTGACATTAAAGGAAACGCCATTGACTGCCATACTGTAACGTTTTGTACCACCAAATATCCCACGTACTGGAAAACCAACTTTTAAGTTGCGAATTTCCAACAGGGGTTGCTTGTCCTCCAAGTTTACTAATCTTGCAGCAATCTCTTGGCTGGTAACCTGTGGAGGTTGTATGGGTTCCTTTGCCTGAATTACTAGTTGTCCCGTTGGTGTTTCTTGGACACTCATGTAGTCGGAAACGGTGAGTAATTTTTGGGGACGGCGGTCAAGGGTGGGACGACAGGCTATCAAGCCTTTAGTATATGGATGCTGGGGATTGCTAAAAATTTGGTCAGAAGTACCAGATTCGACAACTTTGCCTTTATACATTACGGCTACTTGGTCAGCGATTTCGGAAATTAGCCCCAAGTCGTGGGTGATGAAAATCATCGCCATGTCACGGCTTTGCTGCAATTCTCGCAACAATTCCAAAATTGTGGCTTGCACTGTCACGTCCAAGGCTGTGGTTGGTTCATCGGCGATTAATATTAATGGGTTGCAAGAAATTGCCATTGCAATCATCACCCGTTGCAACTGACCCCCAGAAAGTTGATGCGGGTAGCGTTCCAGCATGGCTTCTTTGTGTTCTTTAACCAACTTTGCCAACTTTGGCGTATCTGGTTTCGATGAATTGGCGTTGGTTTGATGCCAAGTTTCGATATACTGTTGTTGGATATCTTCATCGCTAGGTAAAAGTTTTACCTCTTGCAGACCTGCGATCGCAATTTGTTTGGCTTCTGCGGCTGAGACATTTTGATGCCGCATAATCGCCTCTGTGAGCTGAAACCCAATGTTATAAACTGGATTGAGGGAACTCATCGGTTCTTGGAAAATCATGGCAATGTCGCCGCCACGGTGTAGCTGCATTTCTTCAGGCGACAATTTTACTAAATCTATGGGGTTGCCGTTCTCCTGAGGACGAAACCAGATTTCACCGCCAGCCACTCTACCGGGAGTCTGCAACAAACCCATCACAGCTAAGGATGTGACTGATTTTCCACTTCCTGACTCTCCTACTATTCCTAGAGTCTCACCTCGACGCAATTCAAAGGAAATACCATCCAAAGCTCTGACGATATTGCCATCACCGGGAAATTCAACTTGGAGATTGCGAACCTCTAGGACAGTTTCTCTCATAGGAGTTGGGTAGGGATTTTAACTGAAAATTATTTGGATTTTAGCAGTAGTTTTGATGAGTATGTCAGTTTTTCCACTGCTGACATCATACTTTCCACAATATACCTCTTGCAAAAGTGCTTTTTGCAAGAGATGGGAAAAGGGACTCATGTTAAAGGGGAAAGGGAAAATCCCAACCTTTCCCTCTTTCCCCTTCCCCTTTTCCCGACTTCTGCAAGAAGTCTAATATACACGCATTTGCAATGTAGAACTGCTTAGAATTTGCCCAAATTGCGATCGCCTCATGGTATCCTCTGTTTTCATTTCAGTGTTTACATCACTTGCCACCACGAACAAAACAGCCAGGAGAGCAAATCCGTAAATTGGTTAAAGACTTATTATTTAGACTGACGCAAAGACACCGAATGCAGGGACGCAAAGAGATTTTAATCACAAGTGATTAGGCGGACATGATATTAAGTAAGTGAACACAATTATTTAGAAGACGCATTTCGACCTTTCTCTACGAGAGGCTTCGCCAACGGCAAGCTCAGGGCATCGCTGCGCTCAATGCTCGAACCTTGAGAAAATGAGGGTTGAGCGAAGTCGAAACCCGGCAACCTCAAGTTAAGTTTAATTTAGTCCTTCTACTTACTAGGGATTTATAGTGAAGTTTTGCAAACGCAGATAAAAAAATAGCACATCCTCAAGGATGGCTATTTGTAAAAATTATTTAATCGTAATACTTGCTGCTACGTATGTTTAGCAAATTAAATACACCCAAAACTACGAATTTTAGAACGGAATATCATCTGGGTCTGGTTCTTCTTGTTTCACCGCTGGGTAAGTGGTTCGCTCGTAATTTGCAGGTTGGGGTGTGGGTTCGTAATTTGCTGGGGGAGTAACGCCAACGGGTGCTGGGGTAGGCGCTGGACGTTGTGACTCGTAAGTGGAAAAATTTGTCTCTGGGGGACGAGATGGTGATGGTTGTCGTGGTGGAGTTTCGGTAAATGATGGAGTTGCGTTTGAGGAGAAGGATGTGGTATTAAAACTAGCTCCAACAGATTGAATTTGTTGTACTGTTAATTCAGCGCGTTTTTCTTTAAAACCTTCTTGACGCTCAACAGTATTCATAGTTAAACGCCCTACGAGAATAACGCGATCGCCTTGGTGATAGTTTTGCTGAATTTCTGTTGCTAAATTGCCCCAACCTACAACTTTCAGTGTAGCTGGCGGATCTTCTGGTTTCTGCGAATTAGGAAATTGTACTAACATTTCCGTAACTCCCAGATTATTATCTGCTGTGTAGCGCAGTTGCGGCTCGTTAATAATTTCCGCCATTAAAACGCAGCTGTTCATTAAAATTCCTCCTGTCTGAAAAATAGGGAGTGGGAAATGCGTAGAGACGCGATTAATCGCATCTGTATAAAGTCGGGAAGATTCATTTTGTTGAGTTGTGTGTGGGATTTACCCATAAATAACTGATTGCAAAAAGTGGTTCTTCAAAAAGAAGGGGTTTTTCTATATAGTGCCAATTAATATGAACAAGAATTCAGAACTCAGAATACAGAATTTAGAATTACTCTTCATGGATGATTGGGACTCGCTACCTAAAAGACCATAAAATTGAAAATTAGTTTAGTATTTCACCTTTGATTCATTTAGCAGGAGCTACAAATTCAATTCTGACTCCTGAATTCTGAATTCTGAATTCCATTTTTAGCATAAAAGCCAAGCGATCGCCTTGAACAGCATTAGGTATGCTGTTCGCCGCCTCCGCCTGACTGTGATGAGCATTGAATTCTGCATTTGAGTAGTATGATTGTACCATCCATCCCTAACATATCAAAAATTCTCAGCAAAAATTAAGTTTTGACGCGAACGGGAAAAACACCCAAGCCAATTAACCTTGCTGGGAGGTCGCGCAAAATGGGCAAGCGCAAAAATCCAGGTGGTACAAACGTCTCATTTGAACTAAGAACAGGGGCAAATACCCGCTTTTGGACAAAAGTTTGAAATGCCTGAATGATGCGTGTGGGCAACTCCCGTTGATGCTGTACTTTTGCGAGGTCGCTAAGTTGTACTTGTCGGTTCTTGAGTGGTTTGCTGAGTACATTCGCCGCCACTACAGCATCTTGAATTGCATAGTTAATGCCAACTCCGCCAACTGGAGACATGATGTGTGCGGCATCGCCGATGAGTAATAATCCTGGATGATACCAGCGTTTAACGCGACTAGATTCGACTGAGAGAAAGGCTACTTGCGACCAATCATGCAAATTTGCGATACGTTGCTGGAATTCCGGCACCACTTCAACAATAGATTTTTTTAAGTCCTCCAAACCCGCAGCCCGTAGTTTTTGATAGCCGCCTTTAGGAATCACATAGGCAACTTGCCACTCATCGCCACGGTCAAGCATAGCAATTATGTGTCCTTGGCCAAAGCGCCCCATTCCCCCCTCTGGATCTTGTGGCTGACGGGGTAGGCGGAACCAGAGAACATCCATTGGTGGCGAGGTTTCAACGGACTCAAATTCACCCAGGTTTCGTAAACGCGAGTGACGGCCGTCCGCACCAACCGTCAGCATTGCCCGGACTTCATGCCAACCACCGCCTCCCCGATAGCGGACGCCCTGAATCGCGCCATTTTCGGTAATTAATTCCTGGACATTCGCACCCATTACTAGATGGTAACTAGGATATTTTTGAGCTTCTTGGGTGATGAACTCCAGAAATTTCACCTGAGGAAGCATCGTAATGTAAGGGTAGTGGGTTTTTAGATGACTAAAATCAGCTAATGTCACAGCATCTTTAGGAGTTTGAATACTCAGGCGGCGGATTTTGGTATGGGGAATTTGTAGCAAAGCTCTACTTAATCCCAATTCTTCCATAATTTCCATCACCGAAGGATGAATTGTATCGCCACGAAAATCGCGATCGAAGTCTTTGTGTGCTTCCAATAGCATCACAGAAATCCCTTGACGCGCCAACAACAAGGCTAATACAGCCCCGGCTGGCCCTCCACCGACAATGCAACAATCTGTGGTTTGTACGTCTACAATGTCATGAGCAGAGTTAACGTTTGGATCTTGAGAAGAATTAGCAGGTATATGGGTAGTCATCACAACACCTCCTGACAGCCCTAAAATTCAGGGTAGTTTGCTTTTTATGGTGTAAGCTATTTTTTTAACTTTTCGTATTCACATAATTAGTCATTGGTCATTGGTCATTAGTCCAATGCCCCATGCCCAATTCCCAATTCTTAATCAAATAATTAGTTGTGGCAGAAGTTATTTTAGAAAACGTTTATAAAAGTTTTTCCCCGCGTCAAGGGGAAAGTGCGACCCCAAAAACTCAATCCCCACTCAAAGGAGGGGAAAAAACTGATGCAAGCCGAGAACGTGCAGAAAGCATCAATGTTTTACGGCGGATTAACTTGACCATCCCAGATGGGGAATTTATGGTGCTGGTAGGGCCTTCTGGTTGTGGCAAAAGCACCTTGCTGCGGTTAATCGCTGGTTTGGAGGTGATGACTGGAGGTAATATTTGGGTAGGCGATCGCTTGATTAATGATTTACCACCTAAAGAACGCGACATCGCGATGGTATTCCAAAATTACGCCCTTTATCCCCACATGACGGTGTATGACAACATTGCTTTTGGATTACGGCGCAGGGGAAGCAAGGGAGCAGGGGAGCAGAGAGAAGTCCGAGCGGAGGCTTCCTCCGATCGGAACTTCGGAGGGAGCAGAGGAGAAAATACTCCCTATTTTCGGACGTGGGCTGAAAATCTTCTCGTCGGGGCGACAAGAAAGTTACCTAAAGGACTGCGTTATATTTCTGACAAAGAACGGGCTGTAGACGAGCAGGTGCGTAGTGTTGCCCAACTTTTACAAATTGAAACATTGCTGAAACGGTTGCCCAAGCAGCTATCAGGGGGGCAAAGGCAACGGGTTGCGTTGGGAAGGGCGATCGCGCGAAATCCCCAAGTATTCTTAATGGATGAACCGCTTTCTAACTTAGACGCCAAATTGCGGGCAGAAACCCGCGCCCAAATTGTGAAATTGCAGCGTCAACTGGGGACAACCACGATTTACGTGACCCACGACCAAACCGAAGCGATGACAATGGGCGATCGCATTGCGATTATGTCTGAGGGTAAAATTCAGCAAGTCGATTCTCCATTGGAAATTTACAATCATCCTGCAAACCTTTTTGTTGCAGAGTTCATTGGTTCGCCACCGATGAATTTTATTCCTGTAAAATTTCATGCCCCGCTATTAATTACTCATTCCCAATTTCGTTTAACGCTTCCAGAAATTTGGGCAAAAGCCTTACAAAAATATGATGGGAAAACTTTAATTTTAGGTATTCGTCCAGAACACTTAAATTTGAGTTTACCTGCTACAAAAAATTTACCAGTGCAAGTGGATTTAGTAGAAAATTTAGGTAACGATTCCTTTCTGTGTGTGAGGATTGCTGAACCTGGTTCTCAACCTAGTCCTACAAACAACTATCTTCAAGTGCGAATACCACCAGAGCGATTTGTGCAAGTTGGCGAACAACTTTGGTTATCCTTAAATCCAGAGAAAATCCACTTTTTTGACCCTGAAACTGAGTTGGCGATATTTACCTAAAACTATCCGCGTCTAATTGGTAAAATACGAACTCTGGATTGGGTTCGATCGACAGTTCATATCAATCAAAATTTTCATGCACTTGTGAGAGGAACTTCAATCTCTTCAGCCCGCCACGCAGCATACGCAAGTGCTTCATAGATGTCGGCTTCTTCAAGATAAGGATATGCTTTGAGAATCTCACTATTACTATGTCCAGACGCCATTAAGCCGACAATAGTACCAACAGTAACACGCATTCCCCGAATACAGGGTTTGCCGCCCATCACTTCAGGATTGCGAGTAATTCTAGTAAGATTTTGCATAATTGTTGTAGAGTGCGAGTAAAGTTATGAGATTGAAAAGTCAAAAATGGCTGTGTCAATCTTTTTTATTATCGAACTTTCATCACCTTATAAGTAAGTGGACATAATTATTTAGAAGACGCATTTCGACTGCGCTCAATGCTCCAACCTTGAGAAAATGAGGGTTGAGCGAAGTCGAAACCCGGCAACCTCAAGTTAGGTTTAATTTAGTCCTTCTACTTAGGCTAACTGATTCTTAATCTTAAAAGAGATCCCGAAGGGAGAATAAAGTATGCCAGAAATTAGTCCTTTTTTTGGGATGATTATCACTATGTATTACAATGACCATCCGCCCGCACATTTTCACGTAAGATACAACCAGCAAAAAGCCATTATCAGCATTGAATCCTTAGAAATTTTAGAAGGGAAACTTAGCTCTAGAGCTTTTAAACTGATATCAGAATGGGCAACTTTACATCAAAGCGAATTAATGGAAAACTGGGAACTAGCGAGAGACAATCAAACCCTCAATAGCGTCTTACCATTGGAGTAGTAAAATATGTTAAAAGATATTATTGCAGTAGAACCAAGAGAAAACTATCAACTATATATCCGTTTTGAAGACAACGTAGAAGGAATAGTTGATATAAGTAAGCTAATTAAATTTACAGGTGTTTTTGCACCTTTGCAAGACAAAAAATACTTTGCTCAGGTTGAATTAAATCACGAATTAGGAATAATCCAATGGCGATCGGGAGCCGACCTCGATCCGGATGTTCTCTATGCAATCATTAGTAATCAGCCTATTCCTAACTATAAGTTAAGTCGTAGCGTGTGACAGTAAAAAAGATTTAATTAGCGATGCCTACGGCGGCAAGCTACGCCCCCCCAAACACCTCAATTTCATAAATGCGATCGTACTCTCATTACTGACTTATAGAACTACTAAAAGTTAGTGCAGATGCCTTCACTAAATGTAAATCGTGGCGTTCCCAAAAATGCAACATTTGTTCGCCAACCTCTTGGGGATAAAAGTAGTGAAAGAAATGATATCCTTGTGGGCATTCCCAGAGTTTATCTTCTGGCTTGAGCCAATTTAACCAGTCATACAAGGCAGGCGAGCTAACAATTGGATCGGTCTTGCAGCCACATATCATCATTGGCATAGAAACTCCACCTTTGGGCAAATAAACTAACTTAAATAAAGAGTGTGGCGTGGGAGATTGTTCTAAATCTTTATCTAAGGCAGCTACTAACTTTTTAGCAGTGTGAGGTGGTTGATTGCCAAAAAGACTGCGAGCGCTGCTTGCCAAAATTTGTTCGCGGCTGATGCTAAAAAGTTGTCGTTGAAAGTAATAGTGAGCGTGCCAAGTGTTGGCGGGTTGAGATGATACAGCGAGTAGAGTTAGCGATCGCACTTTTTGGGGATACCGCCGAGCAAAGCTTAAAGCAACCGCACCACCCATCCCGTGTCCAGCTAAATGCACAGAGCAATCGCTGTATTCTAAAAATTCATACAACAACTCTACAGCTTGGTCTATGGAACTACCTTCATCTTGACTTTGCTGGTATTCCCAATGGGCAATTCTCATATGCCTGGATAAATATTGAACTAATGGGCGATCGAAACGCTGCAAAATAGAGCTAGCACTTAACCACAAAACATCAAATGAATCAGACATAAATACCTATAAGTTCTCAATTATCAATTTCTCAAAAAGAATTCAGGAGTCAGAATTTAGTATTCAGAATAATTGGAAAATCAAGTTTACTATCATTTCTTGATTTTTTTAATTGTTCATTTTGGGTATTAAGACTTCTGACTTCTGACTTCTGACTTGGGCGTACAGTTGTACGCCCTTAATTTCTACAAACCAAATTCTGTCTTTAACTGAGCGACCCAAGTTTTAATTCGCTCTTCTGTTAAATCAGATTGGCTACCGTTATCAAGTGCCAACCCAACAAACTTGCCATTTCTCAAAGCTCTAGATTCATTAAAATCATATCCATCTGTTGGCCAATAACCAACAGTTTTACCACCTTTTTGGGAAATTTTTTCTTCCAGAATTCCAATTGCATCCTGAAAATTATCTGCATAACCAAATTGGTCTCCATCACCAAAATAGGCGACCAACTTACCATTAAAATCGATTTCATCGAGTTCGGGGAAAAAGCTTTCCCAATCGCTTTGAAGTTGACCAATATCCCAAGTAGGAGAACCAATAATCAGCAATTCGTACTCATCAAAAGTAGAAGCATCCGCCTCGTATATCGCATGTAGTGTTACAACATCACCACCAAACTCATCTCGAATTTGTTCGGCAGCAGATTCAGTGTTACCGGTTTGAGTACCGTAGAACAGACCTATTTTTTTCGACATGTTTACACCTGATATAAAGTTTTGCGATCGCAATAATTTCCGCAACGATCGCTAATTCCAATTTGAAGCCCGATCGCGACAGCTAGATTTATCGAAATATTTAAGAGAAAAATTCTCAATTTTAAATCTCGAATCCAAACGTCGCCAACACCAAATCCCAAGGTTGCCAAATCAGGCATCCCTGCTTGTACATCGGTTGTGCAAAGTCGTATTTGGCGATCGGAAGAAAGTCATTATCATTGCTCCTTACCTAGAAGACAATGAACCCAGCATGAACAACATCAGTGCCCCAAAGTCTTCCTGAGGGTTACCCACCAAGCAATCGACTTTGATCTTTGAGCAGTCACGCTTTTCACGATCTTATCTCCTGATAAAGTTTGCAATTAGCTGAAATATATAACAAGCTTAATGAATATCTATATCAATAAGCCCACGGATATATTACCAGACTTATTGAAAACTTGTTTCATTTATTAAATGTAAAGTTTTCTAAAGTCTTTCAGCAAAGAGAGTCAGTTTTGAGAGAGTTTTGCGATCGTCTCCTTCGGTAGAACAAACTACTATAATCCTATCGATTTACCGTAGTTTTATTTTAAGGCTAACTACCGCACTCTGCAAGAGCATAGTTGGAATACTCTGAATCAACCACTGTCTAATAGAAAAAATAGGGTAGCAACTGCTGTGCTACCCTACAAATCACCTGTATTTTCTTCTACAAAAGTCTCAGGTATAAATTAGTAATGATTCAAGTTAATACCAGCTTCTTTTGCCATTGCTTCTATCCCTTTAGTTTCTAGGGATTTGATTGCTTTAGTAGAAAGCTTTAATTTCACCCAGCGATTTCCGCTTGGCCACCAAACACGCTTTACTTGTAGATTAGCGTGCTGAAGGCGTTTATTACGGCGGTGGGAGTGGGAAACAGAATAAGCGTTATTTGCCTTCTTACCAGTTAATTCACAGCGACGAGACATAGCAACTATCTCCAGATTGTTATTTTAATACAGCCTTTCCATTTTAGGACTTAGACAACAGAAGTGGAGAGGGGAATGGGGAGATGGGGAGATGGGGAGATGGGGAGATGGGGAAGTGTGGGGAGTGTGGGGGGAAAGATTTCTTCCTTATCCTCCCACACCTCCCACACCTCCCACACCTCCCACACTTCCTGCTTGCCCCATTATTTACTAGCTTGTTCCGTCAGCTTAGTAAGTACTTCATTCGATCGCTCAACAAAAGATTTCATTCCGTCAGCGTCGAAGCCTTTTTGCGACATCAGCGCTAAATCGTAGACGTGTTGGCAAATCATTTTTACTAACTGGTCTGTAGGCGATTGACCATCACCTTGAATGATATTACCTTGGCTCAGATGCGCCAGATTTTGAATCAGCGGATGAGCAGTATTCACCAGCAAAATGTGATCTTCAGGAAAATCTACTGTCTGCTGCGCCATCATAGCGTTCATTTCCCGCAAGCGGCGGAGAATTTCTGGTAAAAGTACCATCGCCGGTGGTGTTCCTTGGGGATCGTCTGATTTTAAGGCTTCGGTGCGGATGTTGACTTTGGGTTTATTGAGAGATTTCTCGAATAACTCTTTGATGGTTTCGCTGCGGGTTTTGTTGGTTTTGGGATCGACAATTTCCTGTGCTTTGTCTTGTTCTAGCAGAGTATTATCTAAGTCCGAGTCTACCCGCGTAAACTTCACATCATTGTATTCCCGCTCTAGGAAATTAATGAAGTGGGTATCGATGAAAGAGTCCATAAACAGGACTTCCAAGCCTTGATTTTTGTGTAATTCTATGTATGTAGCTTGGCTTGCTTCATCGGTGCTGTAGAAAACCCGATTTTCGTGGCGTTCTTTGTTGCGTTCTAAGTATTCTTTCAGCGTGGTGTAAGGAGTGGTGGATGCTGAGTTTTCTGAAGCAGGAGTCACATCTTGCCAAGCATCGCCTTCGGCAGATTGTACTTCAACTGCTGGAGTTTGGGCAGCAGGTTGTTCTGCCAGCTTGGCAGTGGTGCGAAAGATGATGATGTCTTCGATTTGTTTTTTGAATTTCTCGTCGTTGAGGGCGCCGAATTTCACAAACGTGCCGAGGTCTTTCCAGACGCTAGCGTATTGTTCGCGGTTGTCGCGGAAAAGTTCTTTGAGGCGATCGCCAACTTTTTTGGCAATGTAATCCCCAATTCGCTTCACAGTGCGATCGCCTTGCAATGCACTGCGGGATACGTTCAACGGAATATCGGTGCTATCAATCACACCCCGCATCGGCATCAAAAATTGCGGGATAATTTCTTCGCAGTTATCGCTAACAAAAACTTGGTTGCAAAATAGCTTGATCTGTCCTTTTGTGACATCTACATCCGGTCGCATTTTGGGGAAATATAAAATCCCGTTGATGATAAACGGATAGTCAGTATTGAGATGTACCCACAACAGTGGTTCTTCTTGGAAAGGATACAGATAGCGGTAAAACTCTAAATAATCTTCCTTAGTTAGGTTACTTGGAGACTCTCGCCAAGGTGCTTTTTGCCTATTTAATACTTCTCCATCCAGCTTAATTGGTACTGGCATGAAGTCGCAGTAAGTCTTGACAAGATTTTGAATCCGTGCTGATTCGAGAAACTCTTCCTCTTCTCCTTGCAAACTCAGAGTAATAGTGGTGCCGCGAGTTGTCCGGGATGAATCTTCTAGAGTGAATGCTGGAGAACCATCACAACTCCAGTGAACTGCCTGCGCTCCTTCTTGGTAGGAAAGAGTATCAATTTCTACCTTTTGCGCTACCATGAACGAGGAGTAGAAGCCAAGACCGAAATGACCGATGATCGGTTGGTCGGATTTGCCTTGATACTTATGAATAAATTCTTCGGCGCTAGAAAAGGCGACTTGATTGATATATTTCTTAACTTCATCGGCAGTCATGCCGATACCGTTATCGGAGATCGAGAGGGTTTTGTTATTTTTGTCAATGGAAATTACGATTTCTGGTTCGCCTATGTCTCCCGTGTAATCTCCGGCGCGGGATACCATTTTCAGCTTTTGAATGGCGTCTACAGCGTTAGATACCAGTTCCCGCAAGAAGATTTGGTGATCTGAGTAGAGGGACTTCTTAATGATCGGGAAAATATTCTCAGTATGAATACTGATAGTGCCTTGTTCTAACATAATTAGTAATCTTTGATGTTAGTATTCTGAAATGATGATATCGCCCTCTGCTTTCAGGGATAAACCCGGAGAATACATGAGAGCATGATACCAATTAGGATTTTAAAAGCATAACTTAAGCGATCGCTGCTTGCTTGAGCGTTGTTTGCCCCCATTTAATGATTCGGATTTCCCTACTCCCCCCTTAAATACTGTGAGAATTTTTCTCTAATACCAAAAAATAATGGTATGGATAGGTAGGATCGATATATTCTTGTTTGACAGTTAACCCAGCTTTCGTAACGGAGTCTAAAATCCGCTTCTTGGGATATCCTTTCAGACCCATTTCCCAGTAATGCTCGTCACACACTGGCGTTGTACTCCAGAATTTTGGCACATTCAGTAATAAATGCCTTGGTCTACCTGAGAAGGAAGTTTTGATTTGCAATGACAAATATTGAGTGCAATAAGGAATTGAAATCACCAAAAATTTGTTTGTTGCTTGTGCAAGTTTTTTTAAGGCTTGTTCTGACTGTTCGTAGGGGAAATGTTCCAGCACTTGAAATAAGACGATCGCATCAAATTTATCTTTTGGCAAAGAAAAATCCATTGTCAGATCCAAAATCATGTCTGGCTTAAGATTGGGGTCAACATCAGCAGTGCTAACGTTGTATCCATTGTTTTTTAAGAGGTCTGTTAATAGCGAGTTAAAAATCCCAATTTCCAAAACATTTTTTACCTGATTACCCAGGGAAAAAATTAAGCGCAACTGATGGTGGTAACTAATAAGCCGATTTTTTGATAAATATTCTGAATTTCTAATATCTAAGGAGGTGATGAGTTGCATAGATAATGCTTACCTAAAGTGATGGAGTAACAAACAAATGCAGTGAGCATACAACTACAGGATTCCCAGAAAAATAGCGAAAATAACAGCACCATGATTTTGAGTGTATTAAATATTTCTATACGCATAAGAAGTTTGTACAACAATTACTTAGAATTGCAACATATACTAGTAACGTATTTTTCACTAAAATCAAGGTACATAGCAATTCTGCTTTGGATACCATAGACGGTGGGGTAGTACGGCTGGCTATACTAGCTTACAAAAGCAAGCCAATTTGGCTGTCTAACTTTCATGCACCTCATAGGAATTTCCAGATTGTTCGCAAAGAAACTACTAGATAGCTCTTGTGGTGGAAAGGTTTCCAGAGAAGTGTTTCAAATTTCGTGAAAAATTCAGTTTAGCTATCAGTAATATCTATCGTTGTACGAGTATAAGAAAAATGAGGTTTACAGACTGGGCGACTAGAGTAATGTTCATCTCGCTGATGTTCGCCGCTCTAATTATAGTGCTGCTGATTGGACGAGGGGTGCAAGTAGAAAATAATACAATTACATCTAATACATCAAAACCAGAGGTTACAGCTTGGAGTCAATATCCGCAGGCGCAATTCCAATCAGCCAAAGAACCAAAACAGAAATCTCAGGCTGTTATCAAATCCCCAGTCAAGACAAATCAACCTCTAGCAAGGTACATAACCACTCAAGCTTTTGCACAGTACAGGCCTAATTATCAAATTGTCTCAGTTGACCCAAGTAACTACGGCGAACGTTACACCACAGACGTTAATGGTAAACCTCTCAACAACCAACCAATTATCGTCCTCCATGAAACTGGTTATTCTGCTTCCAGCGCGATTAATTTTTTTCAAGTCGCTCATACTGATGAAAATGTACAAGCAAGCTACCACGCTTTAATCAAGTTAGACGGGACGGTGGTTTATTTAGTACCCCCAGACAAACGAGCTTTTGGTGCAGGTAACTCAGTATTTGACGGTTCGGAGGGTGTGGAAACTGTGCAAACTAATCCAAATTTGCCTCCGTCTGTGAATAATTTTGCTTATCACGTTTCTTTAGAAACACCACCAGATAGTTATGACAGCGGTAGCGCACAAACCCATAGTGGCTACACAGAAGCTCAATATCATTCTCTTGCTTGGTTAATTGCTCAAAGTCAAGTTCCAGAAGATCGCATCACTACTCACAAACTAGTAGACCGTTCGAGTAAAAAAGTTGACCCCATTAATTTTGATGGGAACAAGTTTCTAAAGCTACTAAGTCTTTACCGTCAGGTCAGACCTATTTATAGATAAATTAAGCTCATCTCACCTCTTAAAAGAAGTTTCGCGTTGACTGTTGACTGATGAGTGTTGACGGTCAACAACCAACAATCAACAGTTAACGCTATAGTAAATCATTTAAATTCTTTTTGCTTTATAAGTTCTTGAACTAAGATATGTACTTTAGTTGATGGGTTAGTACATCCGTCTTCGTTGGGGTGATTTTGTTGTAATTTCGCGGAATTTTTAAGTGCGTCTTCTAGCTTTGGCTTAAGTTTCTGGTAAAGTTTTACATCACTTTTATCATAATTTTCTTTTGTTTTCAGAACGCCTGCTTTTCTCATTTCTGCCTCTAGCCTTGGACATAATTCCTTATAGTTAGCAAAAGGAGCAGTGGTGTAAAGATAATGAATTAAAAACCAAAATTCAAAACAAGGGATTGATGTTATACTGATAAAATTATTTTCCTGACCTTTTAAAAGCGCTTGCTTAAACTTTTCAATTTTATTATCGTCATCAAAAACACAAAAAACTCGGTCAAATTCGAGTTGGTTACCTTTTTCAGTTTCTAATTTATTTTCTTGAACTAAGCTACAGGTTTTATCTATAATTTTGAGAGGGTCACCACCGGAAGCAGAAACTATTCTAATGTCTGTTGTTGATAACTTTAAGTTTTGTTTTAAAGCATTAAAATAATTATATTCTGTCTCTTGCCCTTCAACTACAATTAAAAAGTTGTCTCTAGGTTTTTTATTTCCTGAACGTCGCCTTAAATCATTAGTAGATTTTCCTTTTGGCATATTCCTTAAATACTTAGGCCATTAATAAAAGGAATTCCGCCATACCTGCCTCGTAGATAACCTTTTTGTAGTGATTCGTCTTCACGAGGTTCAAAATCTAATAATGAATATAGCTTAGTCATACTTTTATCTTTTTCAGTAAACCAAACTTGATCTCGCCGTAATATTTCTGCATCTAAAAGTATAGTGTCATGAGTTGTAAATATTAATTGAGCATTATTTTTATTAATTTCTGGATCGTTAAACATTTTAAGTAATGCTTTGGAAAGGACTGGATGTAAGCTTCTATCTAATTCATCTACCAACAATACTTCTCCGTCTTGTAATACATATAACCACAGCCCAGCCATTTCAAATAAACGTTGTGTACCATCAGACTCATCATCCATATCAAATTCTATTTCTTTATCAGAATCATTCATTTTATGAAGAGTTATCACATCTACTTTTTGGATATCATCAATAACATATTTTTCTAGCTGTTCAGTTTCCTGCTTAAAAAATTGGTTCAATTGGTTTAATAAATAAGATAGTCCTTCAGGTATCGGTTTATGCTCTATTTTGATTCCTGAAATACCGATATCTGCTTCACTCAACAACTTAGCAACTCTTGATTTAAAATTCTCATCTTCATCAAATATGCTCAGAGTAAATCCCATAGCATGAGAACTTGGGTTAAGAATATTTATTTCATCCTGAAACCATTCAAATATCTCTGTTAACTGAGGATGATTATTTTGTGCTGCATGAGATAAAAACAAAGAATTAGAACGCACAAATTTTTTAATACGTAATTTTTCTCCCTTTAGTCCTTTGCCAAAAGACCATTTGTATCCTTCATCTGCTTGAAATTTGGGATTATCTGGTATATATTGGCGAGAAAACCAATTTTGTTGATGTTCATGTGGATAAGCAATTAACCACTCTCCATATACCCGTTCTCGATTGAGAGATATTCTATATTCATAACGAGTACCATGATAAATAAAAATTACTTCAAAATTAGTAGGATTTTTTATTGATTCGCTATTTAGTTTAAATGGTTCAATAGGTAACTTTTCACCAACTTGCATTTTAGTAGCCGAGTTCATTACTAGTCTTCTTAGCGTTTGCATAGCCCGCAGCAAATTGCTTTTACCTGAAGCGTTAGGGCCATAAATTACCGCACTGGTAAGTAAGCGTAGTTTATCAGTGTTCGGCATCATAAAACTATTAGTATGTAGCATCTTTTCATCTTCAGATGCCACCAGACTCAATGTTTGTTTTTCCTGTATCGAACGATAATTTTCTACACTGAATTCAATAAGCATAACTGTAATCTTAATTAGTTATGTTCGCATAAAATATAAATTATTGAAAATAGCAAAAGTTATAAGTACTATTTTCAGACCGAATTATTAATTTAAGCATACAAGCATAATAAACAAATAGCTCTAGCCAAAAGGCTAGAGCTAGATTACAAATTTAGATAAATGCTACGAATATGAGGACATAGTTTGTCCCTATTTGCTAAAGCTGTAAATTTGCTGTGTCTCCAAGCGATCGCTAATCGATGAAGGCAGTGTACCATCCGAGAACACCTGTCGATCTAGTTGAACTTGTAAATTACTCAAAGGATCGCTACCAGAAGAAATCAGAAATTCTAGTTTTTGGATGTACGGTAAAGTTACGAGTTTATCTAGAATCTGGAAGATTGCTTGCAGGTAAGGATGACCGCTTTGGCGATACCAGTCACAGCTAGCAACTTTTGGCTGATCGAAACCTAAGTGTATTGTTAAAGATGGTTCGTCAAATAAAGCGATCGCCAACGGACGCGCCTCTTCCTGCAATAATAAATCGTGACTTCTCGCCAAATGTCGCAGTTTTTCTAGACGTTCATAGCGTTTTGTCACCAACTGCGGGTCATCTTGCCAGTGAATTGCCACTGTTACCAAATAAGTCTGTAACAGCATGTGACCCAGCTTTTTAGCTTTTGTTGCTAGGTAATACGAATTGTAGTCATTGGCCTCAATTAATAATGGCACGCGATCGACTACTTCCAATCCATAACCTTTAACTCCAGCAATTTTACGTGGATTATTGGTAATTAGACGAATCTTTTTAACGCCCAAATCCATGAGCATTTGCGCCCCCATACCGTAATCGCGCAAGTCGGCGGGAAATCCCAAACGCTCGTTGGCTTCTACTGTATCCAGCCCCATATCTTGCAAAGAATAGGCTTTGAGTTTATTAATCAAGCCGATTCCCCGCCCTTCTTGCCGCAGGTATACAACGACACCTTGACCCGCATTTTCAATCATTTTGAGTGCCGCAACCAGCTGCATTCGACAGTCGCAACGCAAAGAACCCAAAGCATCGCCAGTTAGGCATTCTGAGTGCATCCGCACCATCACCGGCTCATCTTTGAAATTAGCTGGATCGCCCTTGACAATTGCCACGTGTTCTGTATTGTCCAAGGTGTGGCGATAAGCGTAAATTTCAAACTGACCGAATTGACTTGGCAGCTTAGTAACAACCTCACGATACACTAGGCGATCGTGTTTGAGGCGGTAACTAATTAAATCTGCAATACTGATAATTTTTAAATTGTGATGTTTAGCATATTCAATTAACTGCTGCAACCGCGCCATTGAGCCATCGGGGTTTTGAATTTCACAAATTACCCCAGCTGGGTATAACCCTGCTAACCGAGCTAAGTCTACAGCTGCTTCTGTATGTCCTGCGCGTTTGAGTACGCCTCCAGCTTTCGCCCGAATGGGAAAAATATGTCCGGGACGACGTAAATCGGTAGGTGTTGTAGCTGGATTGAGAGTAACCTGGATAGTGCGGGCGCGGTCTTCGGCTGAAATGCCTGTTGTCACACCCAAATGCGGGCCGGCGTCGATACTAACAGTGAAGGCTGTCTGGTTAGTATCTGTAATATTGCTCACCATTAAGGGTAAGTCTAATTCGTCTAAGCGATCGCCTGTCATTGCCAAACAAATTAGCCCTCTTGCTTCCACCGCCATAAAATTGATCGTGTCGGGTGTGGCAAATTGGGCAGCACAAATCAAATCGCCTTCATTTTCTCTATTTTCATCATCTACCACCACAATGACACGACCGGCTTTGAGGTCTGCCAAGGCGGCATCAATTGTATCAAATTGAAAAACTTGGGTAGTCTTAGGCTGTGACACAGAAATTCCAGCTACCTAACGTAAATTTTTTTAACAATTTCTTCTTTTAGATTGTAGCTCCTTTATAAGCCAGAGAAGTAGACTAGCAATGATTTGATAACATGGCAATTTTTGATGGGGAGATGGGGAGATGGGGAGATGGGGAGATGGGGAGATGGGGAGATGGGGAGATGGGGAGATGGGGAGATGGGGAGATGGGGAGATCGAGAAGTATTTTCTCCCTTATCTCCCCCTGCTCCCCCTGCTACCTCATCTGCATGTGGTGGCTGATATGTTGATGGCTGGGAAAGAATTAACCATTCATGGGATAAGGATTTGGGATCATGGGCAATTTTAGACGCGTACCCGTTGGGATTGTTGGCGCGTCGGGCTATGGCGGAGTACAGTTAGTACGGCTGTTGATGGATCATCCAGAAGTCGAGCTGGTTTATTTAGGTGGTGAGAACAGTATCGGTAGATCCTTGGGGGATCTTTACCCTCACTTGGCTCATACAGCTAATCTGCCAATAGAGGCGGTAGAACCAGAAATCATTGCTCAACGCTGTGAAGTAGTTTTCCTGTCTTTACCAGATGGTCTGGCTTGCCAAATTGCGCCCACACTGTTGGAGAAAGGATGTAAAGTACTGGATCTGAGTGCAGATTATCGGTTTAGCGATTTGGCAACTTATACAAGTTGGTATGGTATTGAAAGAAACGATCGCTCTACTGCTATGACAGCTGTTTATGGATTACCAGAACTATACCGCGATCGCATTGCCGAAGCTCAACTTATTGGCTGTCCTGGTTGCTATCCCACTGCGAGTTTGCTTGCACTTTCGCCACTGTTAAAGCAAGGTTTAATCGTGCCGGAAACAGCGATAATCGATGCCAAGTCTGGCACATCCGGCAGCGGACGGCAAGCCAAAACTAATTTATTACTAGCTGAAGCAGACAACTCCATCGCAGCTTACAACATTGGCCGTCACCGCGATACCCCAGAAATTGAGCAAATTTGCAGTGATTTAGCAGGTCACGAATTAACGATTCAATTTACACCACACCTCGTCCCAATAGTGCGCGGCATTTTGGCAACCGTATACGCCACAATGCGCGATCCCGGCCTCGTGCGAGACGATTTGATTACAATATTCTCTGCCTTCTACCGCAATTCTCCTTGGATAAAAGTCTGCGGTAGCGGCGTTTACCCCCAAACCAAATGGGCTAACGGCAGCAATCTTTGTTACATCGGCGTAGAAGTTGACCAGCGCACAGGTCGCGTGATTGTCGTTTCCGCAATTGACAACCTGATTAAAGGCCAAGCGGGTCAAGCGATTCAGTGCTTAAACCTGATGATGGGCTGGGATGAAACCTTGGGGTTGCCGAAGTTGGGATTTTATCCGTGAACAATGGGGAGTGGGGAATGGGGAAATAAGCTGTTAAGCACTTAATTTGCACATTTAGACAGCAGGGGAGCAGAGGGGCAGAGGTGCGGGGGAGAAGGATTGATGCTTTTTCTACAAAATCAACAATATGCAAATTAAATGCGTATTAGCTTACCCCACTCCCTACTCCCTATTCCCTACTCCCCCTACTGTCTACTTCGGCCCTAAGCCTACAGCACCAGCATACACGGCGCGATCGCCTAGTTCATCTTCAATTCGCAGCAAGCGGTTATATTTTGCTACGCGTTCGCTGCGACATAGGGAACCTGTTTTAATTTGACCGGCGCGGGTGGCTACGGCTAAATCGGCGATGGTTGTGTCTTCGGTTTCACCGGAACGATGGCTGATTACTGAACGGAAACCGTTGCGAGTTGCCAAGTCAATTGTTTCTAAAGTTTCAGTGAGCGAACCAATTTGGTTGAGTTTAATCAAAATGGCGTTACCGGCTTTTTCTTGGATGCCTCTTTGCAGGCGAGTAGCATTGGTCACAAACAAGTCATCTCCCACCAATTGCACCCGCGAACCTAATTTCTGGGTGAGCAATTGCCAACTTTGCCAATCTTCTTCGTGTAAACCATCTTCAATTGAGACGATGGGATACTGGTCAACCAGCTGTCCGAGGTAATCAATAAACTCAGCAGGGGCATGAGGTTTACCATCGTAAACATACTGACCGTTTTTGTAAAACTCGCTAGCCGCTACATCCAACGCCAAAGCTACTTCTTCACCTGGCTTGTATCCAGCTTTCTCAATCGCAGCAACCAGCAATTCTAAAGCTACCTGATTGGATTCTAAGTTAGGGGCAAAGCCGCCTTCGTCGCCTACGCCAGTCAGCAAACCTTTCTCATCCAATACCTTGCTGAGGGTAGCAAATACCTCGGCACCCCAGCGCAAGGCTTCGCGGAAGGAAGTCGCCCCAACTGGGACAATCATAAACTCTTGAAAATCGACGTTGTTTGCTGCGTGTGCGCCGCCGTTAATCACATTCATCAACGGTACTGGCAGTAAATTTGCTAGCGGGCCGCCCAAATAGCGATACAGGGGAATTGCTAGAGATTCGGCGCCGGCTTTGGCTGCTGCGAGGGAAACCGCCAAAATCGCATTCGCCCCCAAATTGGATTTGTTAGGAGAACCATCGATCGCAATCATTGTGCGGTCTAATAGTTCTTGGTTGAGAACATCCAAGTCAAGTAATTTTGGGGCAAATACCTCTTTGACGTTTTGTACCGCCTTCAGGACTCCTTTGCCGCCATAACGGCTTTTATCGCCATCGCGCAGTTCGTGGGCTTCAAAAGAGCCAGTGGAGGCACCACTGGGGACTTGCGCTAGTCCTACGACACCGTTGGCTACATGCACTTCGGCTTCAATTGTCGGTCTACCCCGTGAATCAAGAACTTCACGAGCTGCGATCGCTTCAATGGCAGTATCTAGAATGTTACTCATTTACACTTTGTCCTTTGTTCGACTGTTTTACTTACGCATATAGTCCAGCGGCCTAACCCAATCGTTAGCATAGGCGTTTAAGGAGCTTTGTAGGCTGAGATTAAAGAATATTTCCAGAGATGTTGTCAATGAATTTTGAATTTTCTCCTTTCAATACAAATTACTTTCATTTTCCGGATTTTCTCAGCCAATCGTTAAAATTGAGTAAAATTTGGCACTACTTACTATGTAGAAAATTCGCTTTCTGTATATTAAATATATAAATAGTTACAATTATTTGTATTATCAAGAAATAATATTCCATGTCAAAATTTCAGGTGAATCGAACACACTGGTAAATCTGATGATAGGCAAAATCCTGGATGGGCGCTACGAAATTATCAGCAAACTGGGAGAAGGTGGTTTTGGTGCTACTTACCTAGCTATTGATAGGAAATTGCCTGATAAAGACCAGTGTGTTGTGAAGCACTTTTCGCCTAAAGCAACGGATATCAATACTTTGTCTCATGCGCGACGGCTATTTGAGACGGAAGCTAAAGTACTCAACCGCTTAGGTAATCATGACCGGGTTCCGCGTTTGTTGGCACATTTTGAAGAAGACCAAAAGTTTTATTTAGTTCAAGAATTTGTTGACGGGTACGACTTGAGTCGGGAAATCAATCGCAACAAACAGTGGAGTGAAGAAAAGGTAATTGCTCTGTTGCAAGATATCTTAGAGCCGTTAGAATTCCTCCATCAGCATAATGTCATTCACAGAGATATTAAACCCTCGAATTTAATGCGGCGTCAAGAGGATGGGAAAATTGTTCTGATTGATTTTGGAGCAGTCAAACAAATCAGTTCTCAAGGCATGAATATTCAGGGACAAATGACGGCAACGGTTGTGGTTGGTACGCCCGGTTACATACCCAGCGAACAAAGCCAAGGTCAACCCAAATTATGCAGTGATATTTATGCAGTTGGGATTATTGCGATCGAAGCTCTTACTCATTTAAATCCTATGCAATTACCCAGAGATCATCTTACAGGTGAAATCATCTGGCGCGACCAAGCAAAAGTTAGTTCTGGATTGGCGCAAATTATCGATAAGATGGTCAAATATGACTTTCGGCAAAGATATCACTCGGCAACAGAAGTATTACAAGCCCTGCAACAACTGAAGATAGCTCATCATCCTCAAAAATCAGTTTTGCGAAAAACTTTTATTGGTTTAGGAATAGCGATCGCAGCTACTTCTATTGCCTTTTTATTTATCTTCATTCCGCGTAATCATCTTGAAAATTATAATAATGCTGTTTATGGGATCGCCATCAAATATCCTGCAAATTGGGAACATACTGGAACTCCTGACCGGATTACTGGCAATGTGGTGAAATTTATTTCTCCCAAAGAATCTGCAACAGATGGCTATTTAGAAAATGTTAATTTAATTATTCAAGATTTACCAGAAGAGCGGAGAGAATTAGAACAATTTACTAACTTTTATTTGGATGAAATTCAACAGTCAGATTCAAATACAAAAATTTTAGAACAGGGTAAAACTCAACTCACAAACCGACCTGCCTATCAAGTAATTTACACTCTTGAAGAGGAAGGAGTAAAAATTCAACGCTTGCAAGTTTGGATGGTCAAAAATAATAAAGCTTATATTATGACTTATACGGCTGATGTTGCTAAATATTCAAAATATTTACAAACAGCACAAGCTATGATTAATTCCTTAGAAATTAATTAGTAAATTAATGGTATAAGTCCGATTAGGGGTTTAATCAATAGCTTGGTTTATACGTGAATAATTTTTTACATTATTTTACAATGTAATATTGTTGTGGTTTTGTGGTAAATACATAGTATTTATGCTTTCCTCATATCTTAGTGAGAACTACCAACGATGAAACCCCAGCTATTTTTGCAAGTACTGACAGCAGGTACAATTGCTCTGGGTAGCATTGCTAGCACCACTCCACCCAGTTTTGCTCAAGCTAAAACTTACTTTTGTGAAAAAAGTAACGATGGCGTATGGACGACATACGCGAAAAACTACAACAATAAGAAGATTCCCGTGATTCGCTGGGTTAAAACTTTAGGCAACTACACTCCAAAAATACGCTGCCAAGAAGTATCTTCTAGATTTCAGAGTGCCTATGAAAAAGGTATCTTGAACTACTTGACCTCTGGTATTTCTGGCAATCAAGCCGTGATCTGCGCTGCTAGCCAATACGGCGGCCCTTGCAGTCAATTACTCTTCACACTCAAATCTCATAAAGACGCAAGTTCAGTATTGCAAAGCCTTGTAGAAATTGGTTATCGCGCTCGCGGCCCAATTCTGCAATCTGAAGATGCTTCTTCTCAAATATACATCGATATGAGCATGTTACTGAGTGAAAAAGCGCCAGAGGGGCAAAACTAATACTCAGTTTAGTTAAGTAGCGGAATGCTCGTTAAGCATATTTGTATAGAAATTTGCAAGCGGTAAAAGCAACATGAAACAAAAATTAATCTTCAATCGCTCGCGGGCTACGATCGCCTGGATGGGCATACTGTTGACGTTGCCTATACAAACTGTTTATCTGAGCATTTTTTCCCCAACAGTTTATGCTCAACAGGCAAATTCTGAGCGATCGCCAGAACAAATCAAACAATTAGCGAGAACCATAACCGTAAAGGTTTTATCTGGTGAAAACCGAGGCTCAGGGATTTTACTCAAAAAGCAAGGTCAAACTTATACGGTTATCACCAATCAACACGTTTTAGAATCCGGCAAACCCGTTCAAATTCAAACAGCAGACGGGAAAATCTACCAAGGCAATTTGGTTAAAGGAGTAAACTTCCAAGGCAAGGATTTGGCTTTATTGGAGTTCCGCGCTACTGGAAACTATAGCTTAGCCCCTCTGGGAAATTTATCAACCATCGCAGTTAACGAACCAATATACGCAGCCGGATTTCCCTTTGAGGGGAATCCATCTCAGTCCCAGGGGTTTGTCTTCAAAGCAGGCCAAATCTTGTTAGTACCAGACCGAGCTTTTAAAGAAGGATATCAAATAGGCTACAGCAACGAAATTGAAAAGGGTATGAGCGGCGGGCCGATACTGAATCGTCGCGGACAAGTAATTGGTATCAACGGTATCCATGCCTATCCGCTTTGGGGAAACCCTTACGTTTATGAAGATGGTTCCCAACCGACCGAAGCTTTACGAGATTTAATGAGTCGTTATAGTTGGGGAATTCCCATCCAAACATTTGCTCGGTTAGCTCCTAGTTATACTACCAAAGAAACCTTACCCGCAGCTAACGCACCCTCAACCCCAAGCCTTCCTCCCATCGCCAATGAAGTTAACAACATCGCCGAAGAAATTACGGTGCGAATAGATGTGCCGACTTTACGCGAGTGTAGCGGATCGGGAGTAATGATTGCCAAACAGGGAAATACCTACAGCGTCCTGACAGCAGAACACGTCGTTCGAGGATCTCAAAAATGCGATCGCACCGTTCTAGAGATAATCACCCCTGATGGCAAACAACATCAAATCCGGGTGAATGACAATAATCTCAAAACTGTGCCAGACACAGACTTAGCCATATTACAGTTTACTAGCGAACAAGATTACCGCGTTGCCACCATAGCAAACTACGACATAGTTAAAGATAAAAACTTCATTTTCGTTTCCGGATGGCAAGGACAAAAACCTGGAAATGTTCAAACACAACGCCAATTGACAACCGGAAACGTAGCATCCAAAATATTTGCGTCTATTGTAGCCAAGAACTCTTTATCTTTGAGTTATGGATATGAATTAGTTTATACAAATTTGACTGAGCAAGGCATGAGTGGCGGCCCAGTATTAGATACTCGCGGCCGAGTCATTGGCATTCACGGAACAGCAGAACTAGAAAAAATTACTGACAAAAATGGTCAGCCTCGTTTAATTACATTGGGTTTTAGTTGGGGAGTTCCCATCCGTAGCTTTGTCCGTTGGGCCCAGTCAGCTGGTATGACTCCTGTATTGCGAGTCGAGAATACTTTACCACCGCCACTGACTGCCCAAGAAACAAATTCAATTCTAGAAGCTTTACTGAAAATCGAAAAACCCAAAAATAATGCAGATGCCATTGATTGGCTCAATTATGGTTGGCAAATCGCACGAAACTCTCAAGAAGGAACCATAGGAGAAGGAGAAAGAAAAGAAGCAATCAAAGGTATTGAAAAAGCAATTGAACTTCAGCCGAATTTTTATCAAGCTTGGTATTTACGCGGCTTTGTGCTGATGATTAGTAAAGAATACGAAGAAGCCGTAAAATCTTTCGATCGCGCTAAACAAATAGAACCAAATTTTACTTCCGCTTGGCGCTTTCATGGGCTGACACTTCTTGGCTTAGAACGATTACCACAAGCATTAGAATCCTTTAACCAAGTAGCAAAATTAGACCCCGATGATACTAGCGTTCAGATTTTTCGGAGCTTGATATTATTTGGAACAGGACGTTTTCAAGAAGCACTAGAACTATCAAATCAAGTTGTTAAAAAAAATCCTAGTTCTTGGGCGTACTTTACTCGTGGTGCGGGACGTTTTGGCGTACAAGATTTAAAAGGAGCGCTGGCTGATTTAAATGAAGCAATTCGCTTAAATCCAGAATACATAGAAGACACAGCCTACTCACTTAGGGGTTTGATCCGCGGTACACAGGGAGATTTAAAAGGAGCGATCGCTGATTTAAATGAAGCTGTGCGTCTCGACCCAGAAGATGCCAGCAATTTTAAAAATCGTGGGGAAATTCGCTTTCAACAGAAAGATTACCAAGGAGCTTTAGCCGATTTTAACGAAGCAATTCGACTCAAACCTAAATATTTTGACGCTATCAAAGCTCGTGGTTCGCTGCGTTTCATACAGCAAGACTACAAAGGCGCGGTAGCAGATTTGAATGAAGCACTTGTTCTCAAACCTGAAGATATTGAGGCTATGCAAATACGGGCAGGAGTTCGCTTTCAACAGAAAGACTACCAAGGGGCATTAGCAGATTTTAGCGAAATAATTCGGCTCGAACCGAAAAACTTTCCAGCTCTCAAAGCTCGCGGGTCACTCCGTTTCATACAAAAAGACTACAAAGGCGCGGTAGCAGATTTGAATGAAGCACTTCGTCTCAAACCTGAAGATGCTGAAAGCAAACAAATTCTGACCGCAGCTACTCGCTTGCGAGACTCAAAATCAGGAAATTAGATGCTATCAAAACTCGTGGTGAAGCCTACTTGCGACAATAAGACTATCAAGGAGCGTCGCTCCCTTGCCATAAGACCATGCCAAACTTGAAAGAAGATGATAATGCCCTGCGTGAGGTGTTGAGCCAAGCCAAAATTATTGCTGTTGTCGGTCACTCTGATAAACGCCATCGCACCAGCTATCAAATCGCCCAATTCTTACAACAAGTCGGCTACACAGTCTATGCAGTCAACCCGCTAGTTAAAGAAATTGACGGCAAGCCCAGTTATGCTGCACTTGAGCAGTTACCAGAACCTGTGGATATTGTTAACGTATTTCGCCGTTCTGAATACTTGCCAGAAATTGTAGACGAAGCAATTGCCGTTAACGCTAAAACCGTGTGGGCACAATTGGGCATCTCGCATCAACCATCAGCACAAAAAGCTCTAAATGCAGGACTCAACATTGTAATGGATGCGTGTATCAAAATTGAGTATCTGCGGCTGAAAGTAGATTAGACTTCTTGCATAAATCAAAAAAAAGAACCCCACCCCGCCTTTGACTTACGTCAAAGTCTCCCCTCCCCGTGAGCGGGGAGGGGCTGGGGGTGGGGTGTTAGGGGACTTTTGCAAGAGGTCTATTTAACATAAAATCTATCATTAAAACAGATTTGAGCAAGGATGAAGTACAACAACATTTATCTGGTAGCAAACATCAAGCCATGTTTTACTTGCCAATTCTGAATTCTGAATTCTGAATTCTCCTATGTGTAGAGATATTGCATACCAAGTCATTGTTTGAGTTACTCGCTTAAACCCTTCTAGAATTAAAACTATTACGGGAAAATTTTATTACTAAGCTAGTTTTTATTGTGGGAGGAAGGATGAGCCGTCCAATAATTCTTGGTATTGTAGGCGACAGCGCAGCTGGTAAAACAACACTAACGCGAGGAATCGCTCAAGTACTCGGCCCGGAAAATGTAACGCTGATTTGCACAGATGATTACCACCGTTACGATCGCCAACAACGTGCAGAAATTGGCATCACCGCCCTCCACCCAGACTGCAACTACTTAGATATTATGCAGCAACACCTGTCGCTACTACGCACAGGACAGCCGATTCTCAAGCCAGTTTACAGCCATAAAACAGGCACATTCGAGCCACCGCAGTATATCAAGCCCAATAAATTCGTGATTATTGAGGGATTACTCGGTTATTCGACCCGTGCCGCCCGCGATTCTTATGACGTAAAAGTTTACCTAGCGCCTCCCGAAAATATACGCGCTCAGTGGAAAGTCAAACGAGACACCCAAAAGCGGGGCTACACTCCCGAACAAGTCTTGGCAGAACTAGAAAAGCGCGAACCAGACTCAGCAGAATTTATCCGTCCCCAGCGGGGATGGTCTGATATTGTTATTAGTTTCTACCCACCCACCGAAGAAGAAGATGAAACCAACGGACATCTAAATGTGCGCTTGGTACTGCGTCCAACAATTCCTCACCCAGATTTCACCACAATTACCAACTCTGGCGGGAATTCCGATTCAGCCATCCGCCTGGGACTAGACAGGGATATGGGCAAACCTGTAGATGTCTTAGAAGTTGATGGTCATGCCACCTTGGAACAGGTGAATAAGTTAGAGCATATTATCTGTTCTGATATGCCGCATTTAAGAAGTATTTGCGATCGCGAAAGCAATCCAGAACTTGGCAAAATTGCTGGTACAACTGGCGAAACACTCCAAAGTTACCCCCTAGCTCTCACCCAGTTAATTATTACTTACCACATGCTCAAAGCAACGCAAATGTATATATAGCAGGGAACAGGCAATAGGCTTAAAAATCTCTTGATGTGGAGGTTTAACGCTATGTTTATGTCCTAATAAGTAAGTGGACATAATTATTTAGAAGACGCATTTCGACCCTTCTCTACGAGAGGCTTCGCCAACGGCAAGCTCAGGGCATCGCTGCGCTCAATGCTCCAACCTTGAGAAAATGAGGGTTGAGTTTCGACTACGCGGAAGTTGAGCGTAGTCGAGATTCAACTTCCGCGTAGTCGAAACCCGGCAACCTCAAGTTAGGTTTAATTTAGTCCTTCTACTTACCAATTTCAAAAAATAATGCAACAAATAGACCATTTGTAGAGACGCGATTCATCGCGTCTTTACCCAAAGATATGTTGCAATCATTAATTGAATTGGTATAAGAAGTATTTGCGATCGCCAAAGCAATCCAGAACTTGGCAAAATTGCTGGTACAACTGGGGAAACACTCCAAAGTTATCACCTAGCTCTCACCCAGTTAATAATTACTTACCACATGCTCAAAGCAACGCAAATGTTTATGTAAAATACAACTGGTCAAACATAACTTTTAATTTTGACTAGCCGTAACATCACAATATTGGACTACTGACAAGTTATGAAAAGAACTTTTCATAGTCATCATGGCTACCAATCCAAAACCATGTAAGCATATCACCTTCTAGTACCCGAATTGCTCGATAACTTCTTGTTACTCTGACAGACCAAATATTCTCTTGGGTATTAATACACTTGAAATGCAAAGAGGGGTGAAATGGATTTTTTGCCCACAAACGATAAGCTTTTCTAGCGCTTTGCTTTAGATCGTCGCTTAAATGCCTATATTCAACCCAAAATGAGGGAAGTACTGCGGACTTCATAGTTGGTCATAATCCAGTGGCTTAGCCTTTCCCTCAGCAATTTCTTGTTTAGCGCGTTGTGCAGCAGCTACAAGTTTTTGTTGTGTTCTCTGGAAGGATTCGTTCCACTGGATTTCATCTTGCAAGTCATTAATGTATTCTCGAAGATGCTCTGCGACTTTATCCTGTGCCTCAATAGACAAAGACTCCATCATCTTGACTACAGTGGCGATGCCTACGGCGGTAAACTACGCCGGGGATGACATAGTGTGCTGCTTCCATATAAAATTCTCTTATCAAAGCTAGCACCAATTACAGACTAGTTGAATTTTGGGTGAAGTGTTTGGATAACTCAAACTCAGAAGAATAAAGCTTCAACAGCGTAGACGCTCTTAGCGGCTTGTCGCAGATATCGCTCAAATCCAAATCAACAAAGTAGGGAAGGTAAAACAGTAAAATCCTGCATATACCAACAAATTTTTCTGTTTTGCCTTCCCTGTAAGAGCTTCCGCCTTCCTTGTAAGAGCTTCCGCCTTCCCTGTAAGAGCTTCCGCCTTGACATTTCCGTGTTTCGCGCACCCTGTAAGAGCTTCTGCCTTCCTTGTAAGAGCTTCCGCCTTGACATTTCCGTGTTTCGCGCACCCTGTAAGACCTTCTGCCTTCCCTGTAAGAGCTTCCGCCTTCACATTTGCGTGTTCCGCGCAAGCTGTAGCAGCTTCCGCCTTAACGCTTCCGTGTTAGGCGCAGCCTGTAGCATTAAACTTGAAATATTACTTATGATTGTGGCTTAACAGGGGCTTGCAGCAGTTCAATGTCTCTAATCTCAAGAATGCCACTACTCTCAAATTGCACGCTAATTTGAACTTTTGCACCATCCGCTTCTTTTTTAAAATGGGCACGCACTTCGTAAGGCTGAAAATCTTGAGTTGGCGAAATTCCTGTACACCATGAAGTTGTTGTCATTGCACCCCACTGTCCTGGCTTACGTAAACCTAAGCTTACTTTGATTGGTTTTTCTGTGTTTAAAGCTTTCGCGTTAAATTGACAAGCAAAAACACACTCTTGGACATCGGGTTCTGCAACTTCAAACAAGATGACATTTCGCAAAGGATCGACACTGCTTATCAACCGCTGAGTATTATCGTCATAAGCTTCAATTTCCCAGGTTTCTCCTACAGTTTTAATGCCTCCCCTGGTAATTGTAGAATCAGCAGTAGTGAATCGACGAATCAGCACAAATGGCTCTGCGGCTTCCGGAACACCGAAGCGTTTTTCCAGTTCTTTTCCGACTTCTTGAATTTTAGACCCAATAAAACTTTGGAGATTGTTGAATAGCTCGTCAAACATAGCGATCGTCAAAAAATCATAATATTTTTAGTATTCCCTGAGGAAGTTGCAAATCAGGTGACCCTAGAAATCCTCAAAATTAAAGATTTTCTCAAATAAAGATAATTTGCAAAGCAAACAAGGGATAACTAAAGATACTTCCATCTTTGGTGACTATTCCCTGAGTTTTCTATGACCTATTGCCTAAGAATTGCTGACCTACCTTTAGATGAGCGTCCGCGCGAACGGCTAATGACGCATGGTGCCAAAATTTTAGGCACAGCCGAATTAATCGCAATTCTATTAGGCACAGGTCAAGGGCCAGGGAAACTGTCAGCCGTGGGTTTGGGACAATATATCTTGAGTGAATTGGGCAAACATCAGCGCGATCCTTTGGCAGCATTGCGAGAAGTTTCACCCGCAGAATTGATGCAAATTCCCGGTGTTGGCCCCGCCAAAGCGACAAGTATCTTAGCAGCAATTGAATTAGGCAAACGCACTTTTCAATCTCGACCCTCAGAAGGGACATTAATTGATAGTCCGCTTGCTGCTGCTGCTACCCTCAGTCAAGATTTGATGTGGCAAATACAAGAACGTTTTGCAGTCTTACTGTTAGATGTTAAAAATCGTTTGCTAGGTACGCAAGTAATTACTATTGGCACTGCAACCGAAACCCTAGCCTCTCCCCGTGAAATTTTTCGGGAAGTTATTCGCCAAGGCGCAACGCGAGTAATAGTTGCCCACAACCACCCTTCCGGTAACCTCGAACCCAGCCAAGAAGATATAGAATTGACGCGCCAGTTGTTAGCAGGGGCACAGTTTTTAGGCGTTCCCCTACTAGATCATCTCATTTTGGGTAATGGCAATCATCAAAGTTTACGAGAAATGACAACCTTGTGGGATGAGCATCCGCAGGGGGACTAGGGGGATGGGGTGATGGGGAGGCAGGGGGAGCAGGGGAGGCAGGGGAAGCAGAGGGGCAGAGGAGAATAATTAAAAATCAATGCCTTTCCCTTTCCCCATGCCCAATGCCCAATGCCCTATTCACCATTATTTTTAAGATTTAAATTGTCCAAAAAATAACATTTTTTTACTTCACAAACATTTACAAAATATCTCTTAACTTCAGATGTTAAGTTACTAAAATTCAGTTGATAAAATAAAAATTATATTGCATCATTCAATTAACCACATTAGTGGGGATCGTCTGTGTTGATGATGGAAATCGGGAGCAGGATTGACCGAAGATAAAAATTACTGCCCTACTTGCTGCAAGTTTTTATTGCTGCTTGTAATTTTGCACTGAATTTATTATCACGACCATCTATTTTAGAGTCCATTTGTAAAGTAAATATTAAAGTCCAACGATGTAAAGCAAGATGAATAATGGCTTATGCCACTTATCACTGCCGTTGTGTTAGGCGCAATTTCAGGTGTAATTGCTCAATTAATTTACCAATTTTTACGCCGTAACACACCATTAATGGCTGTGCATCACATTAGTTTAATGCACATAAAAGCTTAAGATTTTCTTTATAAATTACCTCTTAAAAGTATGGGGCAATTCCAGTAATTTTGTTATTTTGTTGTAGGCATCAAGGAAGCTTTTAACATCAAATAGCCTTGATATCTAGGGTTGACGAAATTTGAAATAATTTGCCAGGAGATGAAATCATGTCTGGAATTCCGTGGCATAAATTGCCAACTCCCTTTGCACTTTTAAAATTAGTTCAATTCCGTGGAAAGCTAAGAAAAGAAAACCTCCACGATACTTCGCAACTACCGAATAGCGACCAGCTACCTAAGCCTGCTCCCATCGCAGACGATCGCAAATTGAAAGTTCGCAGCGCAGATGGCAGTTACAATGACCTTGAGCATCCAGAAATGGGTATGGCTGGAACTCGGTTCGGGCGCAATGTGCCGCTGCAAGATGCCAAATTTGATGAAAAAAACGTACTTACCCCAAATCCGCGCACTGTCAGCCGAGTCTTATTAGCACGAGGTGAATTCCAACCTGCGACAATCTTGAATTTACTCGCTGCTTCATGGATTCAATTTCAAACACATGATTGGTTCAGTCATGGCGGGAACCAGCGCGATAAAAAATTTGAAATTCCCATAGAGGAGAATGACCCGTGGTCAACAGAACACGGGCGGCTGACAATCAACAAAACCTTAGAAGACAAAAGCCGTACCGGAGATACTAACAAGCCTCCCAGTTTTATTAATGAAGTTACTCACTGGTGGGATGCTTCACAAATTTATGGCAGTAATCAAGAAACCATTAACGCACTGCGCTCTCATGTTGACGGAAAAATGCTGATTGGTGAAGACGGCTTATTACCATTTCACGCAGAAAACGGCATTGATAAGGTAGGCTTTGCGGGTGCTTGGTGGGTCGGCTTAAGCATGTTGCACACCTTATTTGTGAAAGAACATAATACGGTCTGCGACCATTTAAAGAGAATATATCCTGAGTGGACGGATGACGAACTTTTCGACCATGCCCGCCTAATTGTCGCAGCTTTGACAGCTAAAATTCATACTGTTGAATGGACTCCTGCCATCCTGCCACATCCTGCCACGGACATTGCCTTAAATTCCAACTGGTGGGGATTACTCGGAGAGGATTTTAAAAAGCGTTGGGGTCGCATTGGTGAGAGTGAATTGTTGAGTGGAATTGTTGGTTCTCCAACTGACCATCATACCGCTCCCTATTACCTCACCCAAGAATTCGTATCTGTATATCGGATGCATCCTCTAATTCCAGATGACTTGGAGTTCCACGCAGTTAAGAATGGCAAATTGTTACACAAAAAACAATTTCCTGAAATTGCTGGTAAAAACACTCGTGGGACTTTAAAAGAAATTTCCATGCAAGATTTGTTTTACTCTTTTGGAACTTCTTACCCTGGTGCAGTGAGATTGCATAATTATCCCCGCTTTTTGCGGCAGCTATCAGGAGAACTGTTAGGAGACGACACGCCAGCATTCGATTTAGCTGCTGTTGATATTTTGCGGGACAGAGAAAGAGGCGTTCCTCGCTATAACCGTTTTCGTGAATTATTGGGTCGGGGTAAAGTTAATTCTTTTGAAGAGATTACAAGTAATAAACAATGGGTTAAAGAATTACGCGAAGTCTATAACAACGACATTGACAGCGTAGATTTGATGGTGGGTTTATTTGCAGAAGATCTCCCAGAGGGTTTTGGTTTTAGCGATACCGCTTTTCGCGTGTTTATTCTCATGGCATCTCGAAGACTGAAAAGCGATCGCTTTTTTACCAAAGACTACACAGCTGAAGTTTACACTCAATTTGGATTGGATTGGATTGACAACAACACCTTCTTAACAATCCTCCGCCGTCATTATCCCGAACTAGCACCTGCTTTCTTCGGCGTCAGCAACGGCTTTAAACCTTGGAGAAAGGTCGGTTAAATCGGGCATGGGGCAGAAGGGCAGAGGGGCAGAGGGGCAGAGGAGAAAGCACTTGTACAACACCCCTGCTCCCCTGCTCCCCCGCTCCCCATCTCCCCATCTCCTCATCTCCTCATTCCCCAATCACAGAAACATCATGCAACACTTAGAAGAAATTCAGAAATTTTGGCCTAATGCTCAGGATTTGGGTTCTTTGCCTGATGATTATCAGTCCTGGAAAGCTGCTCAAAAACAAGATTTTTTATGGAATTCTAGAATTCTCAAGTCGAAATATGACGAACTTCCGCCGTTGAGAAAAATTGATATTGTTGGTTTATTTTTCACTGCTCTCAAAACTAAGATGGATCGTCAATTAGACGAAGCTCCTAGTAATTGGAAGAAAGCGATTCACGCCCACGGAAGTGTGGCGAAAATCAAGTTTATTCCGACAAATAATACTCCATTTTCGGGTTTATTTAAGGGAGCAGACTACGGAGTTTTGCGATTATCTGTTACTGGAGATCCGAGCGATCGCGGTTTTGCTCCAGGTCTAGCACTCAAGTTATTTGTAGATGGCAATCCTTCTGGTAATTTCTCAGCTTTGGTATCTTTAGTTGGGCAAGACAAAAATTATAATTTCTTTGCAAATGAATTATCAAATATCGTTCCCATAGCTAAAAGTCTTGGCCCGATTGTCACCAACTTAATATTTACGCGAGTTACCAGATATCCCACCAAACTGTATTTAGAAGATTTGGGAGAAATTGACCAACACGGTCAAAGAGAAAGTAAAGCTTATTATCCCGCACAAGTATTTCTTGTTCCTAACCCAAATATCAAGTTTGCTGAAAGTCCGCCACATGACTTTAGGAATGACCTGGCTACAATTTCAACTGGAACATATTTATATACTGTCTATGGCGTTAGTCCAGAAGATGCTACGGAGGAAAAGAATAATCGTCAAAAAGCTAAAGTTATCGGACACATTGAAACTACGTCGGAATTTTTATCATCATTTTATGGGGATAGCCAACTATTTTTTAGACATCAAAGATTCCGCAATCGTTAATCGAAACAGCACTTTTGTAGAGACGCGATAAATCGCGTCTTTAGGCAATGAATGATTAGATCGCGCAGAGAGAAGAGTTAAAAAAGAGAAAGTGAGTTTGAGATTTTGATAAACTATAGAGTCAATCAACAATCTGAAATCCAAAATTTTTTGATATATTTGAATTAACAAAAATTATGAATAAAGAAGCTGAATACGACTATATTGTTGTTGGTTCCGGTGCTGGAGGAGGCCCGGTAGCTGCGAATTTAGCAAAAGCAGGTTACAAGGTTTTGCTATTAGAAGCAGGTGGAGATCCGTTACGCGATGAAAAGGGTAAAGATAAGGAACGGTACACTTATTCAGTACCAGCTTTTCATGCGCGGGCGACGGAAGATAACGATTTGAGGTGGGATTTTTTTGTTAAGCACTACTCCAATGAGGAGCAGCAAAAACGTGATTCTAAGTTTAGCCCAGAGCATCAGGGTATTCTGTATCCGCGAGCCGGGACGTTGGGGGGATGCACTGCTCATAATGCGATGATTACGGTGTATCCTCACAATAGCGACTGGGACAAAATTGCAGAAATTACAGGAGATGCTTCCTGGAATAGCGATAATATGCGGAAGTATTTTGAAAGGCTAGAGCGCTGCAATTATCTCGATCGCCCCATTAATCTCAATGATAATCCTACTCGCCACGGCTTTGATGGCTGGCTAACAACCAATTTAGCAGATCCTAAGTTAGTTGTGCGCGATCGCCAACTCCTAAAAGTTATCGTTAAATCTGCGATTCAAGCTTTAGGAGAACAGGGTAAAAGTTTACCCCAAGTTATTAAGGTCATTTTTAAGAGTTTCTTGGCTAATATATTAGCTTTTCTCAAACTCCGGCAAAAAGATCCTCTGGAGTTTTTAGATACACTTTTAGACCCGAATGACTGGAAAATTACCAAAGTCAGCGGGGAAGGTGTTTTTTCTGTTCCACTTGCTGTTAAAGATGGAAAACGTACTGGTACGAGAGAATATATTCGCGAAACCGAACGCCAGTTTCCCGATAAATTGATAGTGAAAACTCATGCATTGGTAACCAAGGTTTTATTTGATGAAAATAATACTGCGATCGGTGTAGAGTATCTTGAAGGTCAACACATATATCGTGCCGATCCTCAAGCTGAGAAAACAGAAAATAACTCCCAAAATAGCCAAACAGTATTTGTAAAAAGAGAAGTTATCTTGTCTGGAGGCGCTTTTAATACTCCCCAAATCCTCAAATTATCTGGAATTGGCCCGAAAGAAGAATTAACTAATTTAGGAATAGAAGTCCGCGTGGATCTTCCGGGAGTTGGTACGAATTTACAGGATCGCTACGAAGTCGGCGTCGTAAGTGAAATGAATCAAAACTTTAGCATCCTCGATAACTGTACATTTACCGAACCAGAACCCGGAAAGAAAATTAATGATACTTGTTTATTAGAATGGAATCGTTCTAAATCAGGTGTATATGTAACTAATGGAGCAGTTTTAGGAATTATCAAAAAATCACATACAGATAGGCCAGAACCTGACTTATTTATTTTTGGATTACCAGCTTTTTTCAAAGGTTATTTTCTCAAATATTCTGAAGACATTGGTAAATATAAAAACCTGTTTACCTGGGCTGTACTTAAGGCTCATACCAATAACACAGCCGGTTCGGTAACGCTGAAAACAACTGACCCTAGAGATGTTCCTGAAATTAATTTTAAATATTTTGATGAAGGTAATGATGTCAGCGAACAAGACTTATTATCTGTTGTCGAAGGAGTCGAATTTGTCAGACGCTTGACAGAACGAACTCAGTTGTTTACAAAAGCCGAAATGTTACCAGGAAAAAGTATAGATGAACAACATGAAATCAAGCAATTTATCAAAGATGAAGCTTGGGGACACCATGCTTGTGGTACTTGTAAAATTGGACGCAAAGATGACACAATGGCAGTCTTAGATAGCGATTTCCGAGTTTATGGAACACAGAATTTACGCGTGGTAGATGCATCTGTGTTTCCTTTTATTCCTGGATTCTTTATAGTTACCCCAATCTACATGATTAGTGAAAAAGCAAGCGATGTTATTTTGCAACATGCCGCTAATAAACAATAGATTTTTCTCACCAATTATTTAGTAGGACTATATTCATTCATCAAATTTTATCCTGATTATTTAATTCTTCGGAATTCTGAATTCTAAACTTTACAAATAAGGAATTTATATATGGAAAATAAATTACCACATTTTGAAATTGGTTTAGTCATGGCTGGCGCTGTTTCAGCCGGTGCGTACACTTCTGGTGTAATTGACTTTCTTTTTGAAGCTTTAGATCAATGGTACGAACAAAAATCAAAGCAAGAACAGCAGTATGGCGATGATTTTTCACAATGGGAAATTCCACCCCATGATGTTTTCATTAAAGCGATGTCTGGAGCATCCGCAGGTGCGATTGTTGCTGCAATTACAGCATCGTCATTATATAGTGACATTACCCCTGTAGTTGGATATCCATTGAATAATCCGGTAAGGAATAAGCTTTATGAAAGTTGGGTACAAAGAATAGATGTCTCCGAACTTTTAAAAACTCAGGATTTAGAAAATCCGAAAGCTCCTGTTTTGTCTTTTCTAGATCCTACTATTCTTGACGAGCTTGGAGAAGAAGTTATCAAGTTAAAATCTACAGGTAAAAAACGACCTTATATTGACGATCCATTTGAAGTTTATTTGTGTATTACTAATTTGCGTGGTGTTCCTTATGTAATTAAATCTCAAGGAGCAAATTCCAGCATTAAAGGACATTGTATGGTTAAACATGCAGATTTCATGCATTTTGCCATTGGTGACAAAAGTGATGAGGTTGAAGGTGCGATCGCTCTAAATCCTGATAAAATTGATATCGGTAATTGGAAACTGTTGGTTGAGTCAGCATTAGCCAGCAGCGCTTTTCCTGTGGGGTTTCCTCCTCGCGATCTTAAACGAAGTAGTATCGATGAATACGAAAAACGTAAGTGGGAAATACCTGTTCGTAACCCAACGCTAACGGGGACGTGTTCGGAGTATCGCTGTATCAGTCCTGATAAAGATTTACTAACCCAAGGTTCCTATGATTTTGTAACAGTAGATGGCGGGATTATTAGCAACGAACCGATAGAATTAGTTCGCTTGGCGCTGCGAGGTAATCAACAGCGAAATCCCCGCGATGGGGAGCAAGCAAACCGAGCTACTTTGTTAATAGATCCATTTCCCAATGATGTGGGTGCAATGAATCCAAAAAATAATTTACTCAACGTAGTATCGCGAATATTTCAGAGTTTTATCAATCAAAATAGATTCAAACCAGATGAATTAATTCTCGCTTTGGATGAAGATGTTTACAGCCGCTTTTTGATTGCTCCCGAACGTAGCGATAACGGTCTTAAAAAACCTTTAGCTTGCGGTAGTCTCAATGCTTTTGGTGGTTTCCTATCACAGGAATTTCGCCATCACGACTATATACTTGGTCGTCGTAATTGCCAAAGATTTCTTCAAAAATATTTTGTCTTACCAGCTTCTAATCCATTATTCGATTCGTGGCCAAAAGCACTGAGAAACAACCCGCAATTGCAAGTTGAAAAGGAAGGAGAACAAGATATCTTTCTACCAATAATTCCTCTGGTTGGTTCGGCAAAAAAAGAAGTTAATTTACCACCTTGGCCTAAATATAAAAAAGAAAACTTTAAATCTCTTGAAAAACAAATACAACAACGTATTCAGGTTATTGTTCCTCGGTTAATTAATCAATTTATCAACGATTCTTTTACCCGTAGTGCTCTCAATATTCTTTGGTTTTTCAAACGTGGAAGTTTAGCTAAAATGTTACGAAATATAATTAAAGACAATTTAGGAAAATACGATCAGCTATAGAAATTTAAATACTTGTGGTGCGTTACGCGATCGCCACACCTGCTATTGTTATCACTACGCCCAAAATTGCATACAAGCAAATTGGTACTAACTCCCGCTTCAGTTCCGACCATTTCAAATTCCATGCAGCTTCAAACAACAGCGGTGGCAAAAAAATAAATAAAATTAATTTGGGCGAAAGAACCACCAAACGAACATCGACAAATGCCAACCCTAAGCCAACAATCACCAATAGTAAAGTGTAAGGTATCTGGCGAAACTAGCTAAATATCTGCGGTAGTGTCGCTACACCCAAAGACACCGAAAGTACCAACAGAAATTGTTTGAGATTGTTTGTGATGACTTCCTCGGCGATCGCACCTTCAAGTACCATAAGAAATTCCTAGTAGAATTTTGTACTTCTGCTCATCTGACTATTTTCAGATGACACCATGACAACAAAAAAGAAAGTGAAATTCTAATCGTACAAAATTTAATTACAACATTGGATATAAAAGCCGCGGTATTTAGCTTTGATTCGTTGCATTGTCAGAAAAAACTTGCAAGCTAATTATCAGTAGTGGCAACGACTATGCCATCGCTGTTAAAGATAACCAGCCAATATTACATCGTCATATTAAACGCATTGCTGCACTCAAAAAGCCAGTCAGCCGTCATATCGAAACTGAAAAAACTAGAAATCAGTTTACAACACGTACCGTCGAAGTTTTTGATGATTTGACTTCGATCGATTCCCACTGGACGGGTATTAAGTCTTTAATCGGGGTTGAAAGAGTCGGAACCCGCACGCGTAAAGCATATCGCCAGGTTGTCTGTTATATCAGTAGTATAGTTGGCACAGCGAAAGAATTTCCTCATGGTATTCGCGGACATTGGGGTATCGAAAATCGCCTCCATTGGGGAGGCAGCGCTGTGGGCGGGTTTCCCGACTTGAGGTGACTGCCGTTTCAGGATGTAGTTTTGAATGAAGATAATTCAACTATAAGTATGGCTAAGGCTCCTGCAAATCTTTCAATTATGCGAGCGAGCGCTCTTAATATACTTCGTCGAAATGGTTCTGCTTCCATCACAATTGCCCAAAGATTTCTCTCTCATAACATTGACAAAATACTTGCACTTGTAGAATGAAACAGCCCTGCCTTAAAAAGGGGGCTTTAGAAATTCCCCACTTTTTAAGGGTCTAGGGGGGATCGAGGTTTCAGGCTTCAGTGCGTAAATCCTAAAAAAATAACATAGCTGTTGATACTCAACAACCATGCTATTTTTTTGATTTATAACTTACTTAGAAAATTCAGTTGTTCCTATACTTTAAGTTTTCTAAAGTAGGAATCATCTAGGATTAAGGTGGCGTCTAGTTCCCCATCCTGGATTGACGATGTTGGCTAAATCTTCTTCTGACAATTTGTCGATTTCTCTGTCTAGTTCTTCAGGGGTGAATTCATAGCCACGTTCGCGAGCAATCTTGATAAAAGCTTCGGGATTAGCTGTTGCTTTGAGCTTCTCTTGTAATGCTTGATCTCGCTTGACGGCTTCAAAAAGTCGGGCAGCATTTTGCTGTGCCATGTTAGCCCATCTCCTGTTTTAAATATCAGGTTTGAATTGAATGCAGTAATTTGATTCCTGCGCCTTCACAAAATTTTGTAAATAACTTTCCAATTCAGCATATTAAGTTTCATCTTAGAAACAAAAAACAAAAAGGTGTTGATTTTGACAAAAAAATATAACTTTTAGGCTAAAAGTTAACATTTTATTTGTAAAATTCAGTCCTCAGACAGTAGCATTATTTAGCAGAACTTGTAACATTTGGGATTTGGCGAAAAGTCTTGACTTGTCCAACTCTACATCCCCCACTTCTTAAACAAGTCGGGGATCTAACTTTTCGCCAATGATTTAAGATTGCTATGGAAGTTGCCGATGTTTGACGCGGTGATTATGGAAGAATTATTAACTTTGAAAGACTTGCTTGTTCAAGGCGATATTCAAGCAGCTTTGCTGATAGTGGAAGAATTAGAGGAAATGAGCCGAAATGACATAATCAAGACGATTCGTAGCTATGCAGTGATTCTCTTGTTACATCTAATTAAACAACAAGCTGAAAATCGCACGACTCGCTCTTGGGAAGTCTCAATTCGGAATTCAATTCGGGAAATTCAGCGAGAAAATAAGCGGCGTAAAGCTGGTGGTTATTATCTCACACAAGAAGAATTAAGGGAAACTTTAGAAGAAGCTTATTTAAATGCTATTGATGAGGCTTCTCTAGAAGTGGAAGAAGGACGTTATGAAGTCCAAGAGTTAGAAAAGCTGATTAATGCTGAAGAAATTCTTAATAGTGCTTTAAGCTTAATATTACCAGAAGAATCAAGTTATAATAGTTAGCAATTTGTATTTTAGATTTGGCACCCAATCCCTAATCCCCAGTCGCCAGTCCCCTTTACTTCGGTGTCAATTGGTTAAACAACGACTCGATACATTATTAGTAGATTTAAATTTATGTTCTTCTCGCGCTTTGGCACAGAGGTTAATTCAGGCGGGGGAAGTTACTGTTAATCAGGTCTTAGTTGATAAACCTGGTACAGAAGTTGATATTACGGCTCAAATAAATATTAAAGAGCGATCGCCTTTTGTTTCTAGAGGTGGTGAAAAACTCTCCAAAGCTTTGACAGTGTTTGCCATTCCCGTGGCTGGACGCGTTTGTTTAGATGGTGGAATTTCTACGGGTGGCTTTACCGATTGTTTGTTGCAAGCTGGGGCGAAACTAGTTTACGGTATTGATGTCGGTTATGGACAAGTTGACTGGCTCTTAAGAAATGATTCGCGGGTAATTTTGCGCGAACGCACCAATTTACGACAGCTACGGCCAAATGATTTGTATGGTGAAAACGATCCGATTCCTGATTTGGCGGTGGTGGATGTGTCGTTTATTTCCTTAACTAAAATTCTACCTGCTTTATGGGAGCTAACTCAACCTAGCCGGGAAGCTATATTGTTAGTTAAGCCACAGTTTGAAGTCGGTAGATCTCGTGTGGGGAAAAAAGGAGTTGTGCGCGATCCTAACGACCAAGCTGATGCTATTTTCCAAGTATCGCAAGCGGCTCAAAAATTAGGGTGGAAATACAAAGGCTTAACTTGGTCGCCGATTACTGGCCCGGCTGGAAATATCGAATTTCTTCTATGGTTGGCAATGGAAAGTGAAACATCATCGCTTGATTTAGAGGCCATTAAAAACGTCGTGCAATCAGCAACAGTTGATTTGCGGAAAAGTTGAAGAAGAAATCAGAAGTCAGAATTCAGAATTCAGAATAAATTGAAAACCACTAAATCTTGACTGCGGAATGCTGCGCGAAAGATTTAGTGGAGATTAAAACTTACATATTTATCAGTCATACAGAATTCATACTGAATTCTGACTCCTGAATTCTTTCTTCCTAAACGTCGTATATTAGACACTCTACAGAATCAGGATGGCGATCGCAGTAGTTATCCAAAGAGGTTTTGTTTTGTTTTGCTTGATGTTGATGAGATTTTTCAGCTTGCAATTCTTCAACGATATCCCAAGCTACGGCGCAATTAGCAGAATCGCTACCATTTAACTCACAGGTTGTACGAGCTTCACTAATGGCTTCTAAAATGGTTTGCTCAAGAGTTGTAGCTACAGTAGCTTGATTTACGTTTAAGGTTGTTGTCATATCGTCACCTTATGTTTTCAGAGATATAAATCAACGGTAGAGATTCTAATGACCTTAGAAAGCTCACATTTACAGTTTAGATATGCTTGCCAAAATCAAGTGGTGTAAACACCGTCATCATTTGGGCAAACTTGAGTGAGGATAACCCTCTGGCGATCTTTGCTAGAAAAAGCTATGGCATTTTCTATTAGTTGCAGCCACTAGCAAAGATGGTCATGTTCTAAATCTTGCACGGGGATCGGAAATTGAGTATCGATTGTCAGAAGAGTTTGATAGAAGTTGATAAACGCTTATAAAGGGCAACAAATGAGAAACAATTATTATTTATTCTCAATACTTCATGCCTAATTCTTGTTGCAAACGATACAGAATTGTGTTTTGGTCAACTTGAGAGAGAATTTCTTGAATGACGCTGCTAGCACCCAACTGTCCCCAGGTGCAGCCTTTTTCTAGATAGACTTGAGCGGCTTTGCCAACGGAGTATGCACCATAACCGGCGACACCAGCTTGGGCGATCGCACTACCAGCAAAAGCTGTAATATTTGTGGGATTGTCACCACTGGCGATGGCAGCTGTACTCTTGCCCAAACCTAACAGCAAGCTACTACCTAATTCTCCCAAAAGTAAGCCACCAGAACTCAATAAAATCGTTTTGAGAATTTTCCCTGCTTCATAACTAGTCATGGGTAAGCCATACAAGCGTGCCAAAGCGCGAATTAAAGCCAAATCGGCAACAGTTCCGCCAAGGATATCTAAAAAGGCGATGGGATTTAAGGCTACTGCCAAAGCTTTGTATTTGGTAAATTGCCAGATGATGTCTTCGGCTTCTTGTTGGCGTAAGTCGATGGTTTTTTGGGCGATGGACTCTTCTGCGTCTCGTGCTTGGACGAGTGCATTTAAAGCTAAAAGCGATCGCCCTTCGCGATTGAGGATATTTAAAATTGTCTGCTTGAGTTCGTCAACTTGGGGTGGTGGTGTTTCCCATTCATAGGTGACGCGACCATCAGGCCATTCAACCCGCACTTCCATTGGTGCTGGTTCGGCCGCCACCATAACAATTTCATCTGGTAGTAGGGGTTTTGCTGGGGAATGTCCCGCGCCCAATTGTTGCAAATTGTCGTAAATCGCGGCTTTGTCTGTATCTGGATACAGGTCTATTTTGTTAAACACCAAAATCAAGGGTTTTTGCGATCGCCTTAATTCCAGCAATGCTTGATACTCAGTGCGCGTGATATCGCCAGACACGACAAACAAAATCAAATCGGCTTGACGCACAACTTCTCGTGCCATGTCTGCCCGTGACTCACCCTCAATTTCATCTAATCCGGGTGTATCGATTAACTCTACTAATACTTTATTTCCTGGTTGCCAGCGTACCGAACGAGGCCATTGGGTGACACCATTCAAGGGGCCAGTTTGGAGAATCTTGTCTCCCAGCAAAGCATTTAAAACTGCTGACTTACCACGACTCACCAAACCAAAGGCGGCAATTCTAATCACGTTAGAGTCTAGTTTGTTGAGTGTGGAGTTAAGAGTTTCTAATTCTGGTTTCAGCAAACCTGCCAATTCTGGGTTAGATGAAAGCTGTCCTGATTTACGAAGATATCCATACCAAGATAGCGCCTGTCTGAGACTAGCGCGGGCACGGTTTAAGTGAGTTTCTTGCAGGTTACGCGAACTCGACATATTACCTAATACTTTCAGCCTTCACTCTCTAATGCTCTTTTAATGCTCATTTACTCTACTTTCACCCTTTGAGCATGTTTTTTTGATATATTTTCATACTCAGTATTCATGCTCAACTGATGCTCGCCCTCCAATGAAGGAAGAGAATAAAAGGCTATGTCTATCCTAATATCTTTAAAGTTCTTAGAGTAACACTCCAATACAATACTGCTCGGTTAACCATTTTTAACTCGGCATTGGGTTTGGGAAAAGGTTAAAGGGTAAAGGTTAAAGGTTTTTTCTTTCCCCTTCCCCTTTTTCCCAAAACCCGACAAGTATTGCACTCTAATAGATACACATTAGTTGGTTTTTACAAAAATAATACTAAATTTTTTGCACAAGCAATCTAGCCATTCCCAAATCAAATCTGAATTTGGGAATACTAAATTTGGTGTTGAAGATTTGGCATTTATGATTAACATTCCTGGATATGACCTGAGCGAAAAACTTTATGATGGTTCCAGAACGGTAGTTTATCGGGCTGTTCGAGAGATTGATTCATTACCAGTGGTTATTAAGCTGCTGAAGAATCCTTATCCTAGTTTTAGCGAACTTGTACAATTTCGCAATCAATATACTATCGCCAAAAATCTCAACTATCCCGGAATCATCCAAACCTATAGCCTCGAACCTTACCAAAATGGCTATATGTTAGTGATGGAAGACTGTGGGGGAATTTCCCTTAAAGATTATTTTGCTAACAATAATGTTGGATCTATAGATGAATTTTTAGAAATTGCGATCGCTCTCTCCAACACCTTAGATATACTCTACCGCGAACGGATTATTCATAAAGATATTAAACCCAGCAATATATTAATTAATCCCGAAACTAAACAAGTTAAATTAATTGACTTTAGTATTGCATCACTACTAGCAAGAGAAACTCAAGCTCTTGTCAATCCCAATGGGCTAGAAGGGACGCTGGCTTATATTTCTCCAGAACAGACAGGCAGAATGAATCGGGGGATTGACTATCGCACTGATTTTTATTCTTTGGGCGTAACTTTTTACGAATTACTTATCGGAGAATTACCATTTACAGCCAACGATGCAATGGAATTGCTGCATTGTCATATTGCCAAAATGCCAATTGCCTTAGCGAACAAGAAAGAGATTCCGCAAGTAATTTCAGAGATCGTCATGAAATTAATGGCGAAGAATGCTGAAGATAGATATCAAAGTGCTTTCGGATTGAGATTTGATTTAGAAAATTGTTTACAGCAGCTAAGAGAAACAGGTTCGATTGAGAGTTTTGAAATTGGGTGCAGGGATGTGTGCGATCGCTTCATCATTCCTGATAAACTCTATGGCAGAGAAACCGAAGTATCAAGCCTCCTGGAAGCATTTGAGCGAGTCAGCCTTGGGACAACAGAAATGATGCTGGTAGCTGGGTTTTCCGGCATTGGAAAAACCGCAGTCGTCAACGAAGTCCATAAACCCATTGTTCGGCAACGCGGTTATTTCATCAAAGGCAAATTCGACCAATTTCAAAGGAATATTCCCTTTAGTGCCTTTGTGCAAGCTTTCCGCGATTTAATGGGACAATTGTTAACAGAAAGTGATGCCCAGATTCAGCAATGGAAAGAAAAAATATTAGATGCTGTTGGAGAAAATGGACGGGTAATCATTGAAGTCATACCAGAACTAGAAATAATTATTGGTCAACAACCATCTGCCATAGAGTTATCAGGAATGGCAGCACAAACTCGATTTAATTTATTGTTTCAAAATTTTACTCAAGTCTTTGCCAGTGCCGATCATCCGTTAGTCATCTTTTTAGATGATTTGCAATGGGCGGATTCGGCATCACTAAATTTAATGCAGCTATTAATGGTTGATGCCAGCCATCTTTTCATTATTGGTGCATATCGCGATAACGAAGTCCAAGCATCGCATCCATTAATATTGACTTTGGATGAAATTAGCAAATCACAAGCAACGATTAATACGATTACTTTAGCACCATTGAGTCAAGTCCAAGTAAATAATTTAGTTGCAGATACCCTAAAATGTAAAGAAGATTTGGCATGGAATCTTTCTGTATTGATTTATCAGAAAACCAAAGGAAATCCGTTTTTTGCAACCCAGTTTCTCAAAGCATTACATCAAGAAAATCTCATTCAATTCACCCCCCCAACCCCCCCTTATCAAGGGGGGGCTATGGGAGGGTGGCAATTTGACATTGCACAAGTGACTACTCAAGCGGTTACAGATGACGTTGTTGCCTTTATGGCATTGCAATTACGAAAACTACCGCCATCAACTCAACAGATATTGCAGTTAGGTGCTTGTATCGGCAATCAGTTTGATTTAGCAACTTTAGCGATTGTTTCGGAACAATCACAAATTGAAACGGCTGCTAGTTTGTGGAAAGCATTACAAGAAGGGTTGATTTTACCAATTGGTGATATTTATAAGTTTTATGTTGGACAAGAAACTCAAGCAAGTACTCTAAAAAATCAAGAGACTGTTACATACAAATTTATACACGATCGCGTCCAGCAAGCTGCTTATTCTCTGATTCCTGACGGCCAAAAGCAAGCCACTCATCTCAAAATTGGGCAATTATTGTTAAAAAATACTGCACCTGAAGCTGTAGAACTGAATATTTTTGATATTGTTAATCAGTTGAACAATGGAATTGCTCTAATCGATGGAATCAGCGATCGCTATGAGTTAGCTCAGTTGAATCTGATTGCTGGCAAAAAAGCAAAAGTTTCCACAGCTTATAAAGCAGCCATTAAATACTGTGCTATCGGCATGGAAATGCTTCCCGAAGATAGCTGGCAGGCTGCCTACAACCTTACATTTAAGCTTTATCGGGAATGTGCAGAGTGCGAATACATTACAGGACGCTTTGCCGAAGCAGAACGGCTTTTTCATCAGGCATTACAATACACTGAAAATAAATTCGATCTAGCAGAGATTTATGGGCTGCAACTAGCTCTGAGATCCAATCAGGGAGTCAATCTACCCGCAGCTTATGAGGCTGCACTGAGCGCCTTGAGCGTTATGGGCATGAGCATTCCGGCAACCGAAGAAGGTCAGCAAGCGCTGATTGCCACCACACTCCAGGAGATCCATGCCAAATTGGAAACCGTGCAACCCGCAGATGTATTCGATCTGCCTGAGATGACCGATCCGGCGAAAAAAGTATGTATGTCAATCCTGCCCGATCTCTGGGGGGCTGCTTATGTCGGTGGCAATCAAGCACTAACAATTCTGAGCATCCTGTTAATGGTTCGTACTTCATTAACCTATGGCAATGCCGAAAGTTCGGGCTGTGCTTACTGTTTGTATGGGATGATGCTCACAATTCAGGGAGACTATCGAAGTGCTTATGAATTTGGGGCGTTGGGGCGAAAACTCGATCGCCATTTCAATAGCACCAAGTTCATTCCTAAAACCAATAACGTTTTTGGTCATACAATCAATCCTTACAATAGGCCGCTGGTGGAAAACCTAGCAGTTTACCAACAATCTCTTCAGGCCAGTTATGAAACAGGTGACATTGGGTTTGGTATCTGGGCAGTAATATGTCTGATTTGGACAATGCTCTTGAAGGGCGATTACTTATTAGAGGTGTATGCGGAAACCGAGAAATACTTGAGCTACGTGCAACAAGTAAATAACGTCAATATGACGCATACATTTTACCTACAGCAGGAATTTGTTTTACACTTGCAAGGTTTGTTGGCAGAACCCGATTTACTGGTTAATCAGAGCGATCGCCACATTCTCTGCCTCGATATTTGGCACAAGAATAATTTTGAAGCCGGTATCAATTGGTATTGCTTCTTGAAAATCCAGCTATTGTACTTGTATGGTCGCTATGCCGATGCCGTGGAAGTTGCTGCTATTGCTGAAAAAACCCTGGCTTCTAATCTTGGTCTGTTTCCCATCATTCTATTTCACTTCTATTACCCGCTTAGTTTAGCCGCACTTTATCCACAAGCAACACCAGAGAATCAGCAGCACTACTGGGATGTAATGCAGCAGCATCGGCAGGTTCTAGAAACCTGGACGCAAACCTGTCCGGAGAACTTTTTGCATCAATCGCTGTTGGTTGCGGCTGAAATGGCCAGAGTTTCTGGTAACTACGCAGAGGCGATCGCTTCTTACGATGCTGCCATTACCGCAGCCAAAGAAAATCACTATACCCAAATTGAAGCACTCGCCAACGAACTAGCAGCAAAGTTTTACATCGAATGGGGTAAGGAGCGGATTGCTCAGGAGTATATTACTCAAGCCTACTACGCCTATGCTCGCTGGGGTGCAAAAGCCAAAGTCGCTGACTTAGAAAGACGCTATCCCCAACTACTTGCGCCGATATTACAGCAAATCCGTTCTCCCCTTTCCATTAACGAAACTATCTTCCCATTTGAGAGTGTTACATGCACCTCTTCAGGCAGTTCCAGCAGCAGTGTCTCACATATCCTAGATTTAAAAGCTATTCTCAAAGCTTCCCAAACTATTTCAGGTGAAATCGAACTTGAAAAACTGCTGTCATCGTTGCTTTCTATCGTCATCGAAGATGCAGGGGCTGATAAATGCGTGTTAATGCTGTTGCGAGACAATCGCTTGTTAATTAAAGGCTCAATTATCCAGGGAACAGAGCCAGTCGTGTTGCAGCGGCTTCCCATTGAAGACAGCCAGGAAATTCCCTTGAAGCTGATTTACAAAGTCAAGCACAACAAACAGACTGTTGTCTTGGTGGATGCGATGGCAGATCCTACCTTAGCCAGTGACCCGTATATTGCTCGCCAGCAGCCTAAGAGTATCTTGTGCAGTCCGATTTTGCATCAAGGGAAATTGATGGGGATTTTATATCTAGAAAATAATTTAGCAAAGGGAGCGTTTACCAGCGATCGCGTTGAACTATTGAATTTTATTTGCACCCAAGCCGCCATTTCCCTAGAAAATGCCCGACTTTACGAACGTTCCTTAGAATATGCCCAAAAGTTAGAGCGATCGCTTGCCGAATTGAGTACGAGTAACTCTCGCTTTGAGAAACTTGTAGATAATGTTCCTGGGATTGTTTATCAGTACCAGATATCTGCTGATGGTGCAATGTCTCTCACTTACATCAGTGGAGAATGTTATGAACTATACGAAATCACAGCCGAACAAGCGATCGCTAATGTGCAGTTGCTCATAGAAACAATGCATCCAGATGATGCCGCAAGTTACCAGCAGTGTGTCATTAATTCGATGCAAACCCTAACTCCTTTTGAGTGGTCGGGGCGAATTATTACACCATCTGGGATTATGAAATGGATTCACGCCCAAGCTCGAATCGAACAAAAAGCAGATGGAACTGTAGTTTGGGATGGATTCTTATTAGATATTAGCGAAACCAAACAAGCTGAAAACCAACTGCGAACATCCCAACAAAGACTCCAACTATTAGTTCAACAAACTCCACTAGCAGTGATCGAGTGGGATAACAATTTTCAGGTTACTGACTGGAACCCAGCAGCAGAACGCATGTTTGGCTACACTAAACAGGAGGCTTTGGGTCATCATTTCCAATTCATCGTTCCTCAAACGATTCAAGCACAATTAGAGGAAGTTAGCGGCGATATCATATCGCAGAAGGGCGGTTATTATAACATCAATGAGAATATAACAAAGGATGGCAAAATTATTATTTGTGCTTGGTATAATAGTCCGCTTGTGACTGCGGATGGCGAGATAATTGGAGTTGCTTCCCTGGCAGACGATATGACCGATGTCTACGAAGAACTTCGCTTACGCAAACTTGCCGAAGCCCAACTTCAACAAAAAGCCCAAGAGCTAGAAACTGCTTTACAAAACCTCCAACAAGCACAATTAAAAATGATTCAAAGTGAGAAAATGTCTGCTTTGGGCAATTTAGTTGCTGGTGTGGCTCACGAAATGAATAATCCTTTGGGTTTTATCGCTGCCAGTATTAAACAAGCTAAACCCACTGTTGCCGATATTGTTGAACACTTAAAACTCTATCAAGAAAGTTTCCCCAACAAAAGCGACGATATTATCGACCATGCCGAAGAAATTGACTTGGAATATAGTTTACAAGACTTGCCAAAAATGCTTGATTCCATGACAATAGCTTGCGAGAGATTAAAAAATATTAGTACCAGTCTCCGCACTTTTTCTCGTGCTGATAAAGATTACAAAGTGACATTTAATATTCATGAAGGCATCGATAGCACAATTTTAATTTTGAAGCATCGCCTCAAAGCTAACGAACAACGCCCAGCAATTGAAACGATCGCAAAATATGGAAATTTACCGCAAATTGAATGTTTTCCTGGACAATTAAATCAGGTGTTTATGAATATTTTAGCTAATGCCATCGACGCTTTAGAAGAATCAAATACCGGACGCAGTTTTGAGGATATTAAAGCCAATCCCAACTGCATTGCAATTACCACTTCAGTGGAAAATAATTTTGTTAAAATTGCCATTGCTGATAATGGTCGGGGAATAAGCGAGTCAGTTAAACAAAAAATATTTGACCATCTATTTACTACGAAAGCTGTAGGAAAAGGGACGGGGTTAGGATTGGCGATCGCCCACCAAATTATAGTAGAAAAACACGGCGGTTCTATCGAATGCAAGTCTTCTCCCGGTCAAGGTACAGAATTTGCGATCTTCATTCCAGTTCGATAAGAAAGAGGGAAATTTATCCGAAAAGCAAATTGGCTTAGAACATGGGACTGTGTTCGTTATCCCAACACTTGCGATCGCGCCAGTCTCTGCCAGTATCTTCGCATTCAGATGCATCATCTATCCAAGGAATTGATGTAGAGTGATGAAAGTTTCCTGCGGAAGTAGATAAATTAATAGTGAATACAGACAATAATGGCACTAAGAAGGATAAAGTTATCAAAGTAAAAATTGGTAAAGTAATTAAATATGCAATGAGTAGTATTATGTTTTTTTGAGTTGTATAAAAACTTGGATTTTTATTTTTTTGACTGATTTTTAAGCTTGGTTTTGAATTAAAGAAAAGCATATTACAACCCTGTTAATGCCAGTTTATATAAAAATCAATTTGATTTTTTCCAAGCCAAGCTGACTCAGAGCTAGCCATGACAGGTTTTAGCTCTCAGTATACTTAGCAAGAGGCAAGTCAGATTTCTATATAATTCCGAATTTTTACGTAATAAGATTATTGGAGTTATATACTTGAATGTCAAAGGTGTAAATCAAGACTTCTTAGAAATTTTAATCTTTGGGTACTAAAAAATATTTTTAATGAAAATATGCTGAAGTGGTGGCTCTTGTCTCTGGGTAAATACTGAACAATTGAGCGGAAGCGGCTTTGCATCAAGAATTTTCCGTGACTTGTGCCTATCATCCTTTGCTCTATGAAATACTCACAGGGGAAGATTTTTCAGGTAGGTGCTTGGGTTGGATTACCACCCATTTGCGCCTTGCGCGTTACGATATAGTTAGAATTTTTTGGGAAAGTTGTTATAATGCAGCGCTTTTCTGTTACAGAAATCCAAAATACTCATAGTGAAGTTTTAAACCAAGCTGCTATTGAGCCTGTTTTACTAACAGAAGAATCCCAACCTAGTTACGTGATTATGTCCGCCGAAAATTACGAGCAATTAATCAACCGACTTGCTCAATTGGAAGATTTAATTATAGGTCAACAAGCTCAAACTGCACTCTCTAACTCCCGTATGGTTGGTACAGAAACTTTTACAGCAGAACTCAAGCGTTTGGCTGCGCTTGATGATACCTGATAAGATGCCCAAACTCGATGGTCTGGAAACAGTTCTTGATTTTCTCAAAGGATTACAGCCTAAAATTGCTGCTCAAATTGCCAAAAAAGTAATGTCTTTGAATATTGACCCTTTACCAGCAGATTACAAGGAATTGGCTGGTTATGCAGGGTACTATCGTGTAGATTCTGGAGAATACCGCATTGTTTACCGCTTTGATGCTGATGCGGATTTGGTTGAGGTTATTTTAGTGGGAAAGCGTAATGATGACCAAGTTTACAAGCAACTTAAGCGCTTATTAGGCTAAAAGCAAACTTATTTAGTCTAGCTTAGCGATCGCACTCCTCAAAAACCAAAATGCAATGCCAGATTGCAGAAAACTGCACAATTGATAAATATCTGCTTGTCTGTCGTCTAACAGGCGTAGTTTTATTAGATACTCAAGTAATCCATATCAAACCGCCCTAATGACGAGAAAATACGGATTAAACAGGTGTTTGCAGTTCGCATTGCCAGGGTTGCTAGGCTGGCTAAGTATCAGTCTCTTCACTCCTAAAACCCAAGCGCAGCAAAGCAATATCGTACCCGATAACACACTTGGCGCTGAGTCTTCTCAAGTTATAGATAATTTTCAGGGGCTACCGATAGAAGTAATTACAGGTGGTGCAACTCGCCAAATCAATCTTTTTCACAGCTTTCAAGAATTTAATATTAGCGAGGGACGTGGGGCTTATTTCTTCAGTCCTAGCGCAAATATTCAAAATATTTTGGCACGAGTAACAGGTAATAACCATTCAGAAATATTGGGGACGCTGGGTACATTTGGTAGTTCTAATCCTAATATATTTTTGATAAATCCCAATGGAATTGTGTTTGGTGAAAATGCCAGTTTAGATGTGCAAGGTTCATTTGTGGGGACAACAGCCAACGCTGTACAGTTTGGCAATCAAGGTGTTTTTAGTGCTACAAATCCCCAAGCAGCACCACTGTTGACGATTAATCCTTCAGTATTGCTATTTAATCAAATCCAAGCAAATGGAGGAATTATCAATCAATCCCAAGCACCCGCAGGTGTTAATCCTATCGGTGATGATGTTACGGGTTTGCGAGTTGCTGATGGTAAAAGTTTGCTGCTTGTTGGTGGAAACATCAATATTGATGGTGGTGGAATTCGCGCTTATGGGGGGAATGTTGAGTTAGCAGGTTTGGCTGCACCGGGAAATGTAGGATTAAATATTGCAGGTGATAATTTTGGTTTAGTAATACCTGAAAATGTAGAACGCGCCGATGTTTCGCTGAGTAATGGTGCAGAAGTTAATGTTCGCGGTGCGGGTGGTGGGAATATCACAATTCAGGCTCGAAATGTAAATTTAGTTGCGGGAAGTATATTAAGAGCAGGAATAGATACAGGTTTAGGTACGCCAAATAGTAAAGGTGGAGATATTGGTATTAATGCTACAGCAGATACAACATTAATAGATGAAAGTGGGATCGCTAACGTAGTGCAAGAAGGAGCATTTGGTAATGCTGGCGATATCAATATTACAACTGGGACATTGACGTTAGAAAAGACTGGACTAATTAATGCTAATCTCTACGGACAAGGCAATGCAGGAAATGTAAATATTAATGCTCAAGGTGATATCAGTTTTCGTAACTCAAGACCAGAGGAAGCTAACGGAATTGTTGTCAAGGTAAATGAAAACGCTATAGGTAATGGTGGTAACGTTACGCTTAATACCAATTATTTAGAAATAAATGATGGTTCGGAAATTCAAGGTAACATTTATGGTAAAGGTAATTCTGGTAATATCATCATTAATGCTCGTAATAATATTTCATTAGATGGTAATAGCGGTAATATTTTTAGCCGGATTATTAATGATGTGCAACCCACTGCTGAAGGTAACGCAGGTAATATTCAAATCACAACAAGTACCCTAAAAATTACCAATGGAGCCTTTATTAGTAGCGGTACAAGTGGCAAAGGAAACGGTGGGAATATCAGCATTAACGCCTTGAATAACATAGTCTTTGATACTAATAGCACCGCTAGTAGTGATGTTTTTAATGAGGGGGTAGGAGTAGGTAACGGAGGAAATATTTATCTGAAAACAGGTTTCCTCTCGTTAACTAACGGTAGTCAAATATCAACAAATGTATTAGGGCGAGGTAATGCTGGAAATATTACCATTGAAGCCTCTGGTAATGTCAAGCTAGATGGCGTTTTCATTGACGCGGGGAAGTTTTTCCTGAATGACTTGGATTACGATCAGTCCAGTGGTTTAAAAAGCAATTTAAATATTGGAGGTGTCGGGAATGCAGGAAACATTCAAGTTACCACAGGTTCGCTTTCTGTTACTAATGGTGCTGGAATATCTAGCTTTACTGCTGGTGTTGGTAATGGAGGGAATATTACTATTAATGCCCGCGATAATATAACGTTTTCAGGTTTTGGAGGTAGGGCAAAAAATGGCAGTATAGTGTCAACTGAAGGTGTTATTAACGCAATAGGTAATGGTGGTGATATTCGCATCACGGCGAGTAATTTATTACTTAAAGATGGCGGACGACTAAATTCTATCAACGGCGGACAAGGAAATGGAGGTAATATTTTTCTAAATGTTGGCAATACTATTACTATTAATGGAGTTGCTGGTAGTGGTTTATCATATAGTGGCGTTGATACGGAAGCATTCAATAGTAATGCCGGAAATATTCAAATTGAAACAGGCTCACTGTTCTTAACAAATGGTGGTAGGATATCTTCCCCAGTTTCTGAAGGAAAGGGTAATGGTGGAAATATCACCATTAATGCTCGTGATACCGTCATAATTGATGGTGTCTTAAAGGATGTAACTTATAATGTTGGCAAACTTGATATAAGTAGCGGTTTATTCAGTTCCTTACTAAATGGTGAAGGTAAAGGAGGTGACATTGAAATTACAACAGGGTCACTTTCCGTTACCAACGGTGCAACCATTTCTGGAAGCACAGGTGGACAGGGAAATGGAGGTAATATCACCATCAAAGCCCGTGATACAGTAACTCTTGATGGTGGAAAAAATGGTTTAGCTACTGACGTAGGCAGTGATGCGGGAAGGACTAGCACGGGTAACGCTGGGAATATCCGCATCAACGCCAGAGAATTATTTCTAAAAAATGGTGCTATACTCGGCGCTTTTAGTGGTAGTCCAGGTAATGGTGGTAATATCTTTATCGATACGCGCGATGCCGTTACCTTTGACGGAAGCAATGGTGAAAATGTGCTAAGTGGGGCATATACCTTTGCTGCTGGAAGCGGGAATAGTGGAAATATTCAGGTTAAAACAGGGACGCTAACATTAACCAATGGTGGAATAGTCAATGCTAGTACTTCTTCTACAGGTAATGCGGGTAATATTACCATTGATGCAAGCGATCGCATTTTAATTGACGCTGTTGGCACCACAGGTTTTTCTAGCGGCATTTTTAGTGCAGTCAATCGAGAAGGTGTAGGCAATGGAGGTAATATTAACCTAACAACAAGTTCTTTATTTTTAAATCGCGGGTTAATCAGTTCAAGCAGTGTAGGACAAGGGAAAGCCGGGGATATTAATATTAATTCTGATTCCGCAACTCTTAACAATCAAGGATTTATTGCAGCAATAACCAACTCTGGTAATGGTGGAAATATTAATTTAACTATCGACGGTCTTTTACTATTGCGCGGCGGTAGCGAAATTTCCACCACCGCAGGTACAGCCCAATCAAGTGGCGATGGTGGTAACATCGATATCAATTCCAGATTTATCATCGCCATTCCTCAAGAAAACAGTGACATTACAGCCAATGCTTTTACAGGAACAGGTGGAAACGTCAAAATTAATTCGCAAGGTATCTTCGGTATTGAGTCGCGTCCAAAACCAACCGAAAAAAGCGATATTACCGCCAGTTCGGAACAAGGGGTTGCAGGTGAGATCGACATCAACATACCTGACAATAGTTTCATCCAAAACAGCTTCACCGAATTATTCTCATTCATCGATACCAACGCACTTATCGCCAATAGTTGCATTTCACGCGGTATGAAGCGACAAGAAAACTCTTTTACCGTCATAGGTTCTGGCGGTTTGTCCAATAGTCGTCCTAGTGTTTCGGTTTCTACCTACACAACTGGAGAAGTGAGAGGTGTCGAAACTACATCCGTTTCCTGGAAGAAAGGCGACCAAATTATCGAACCGCAAGGATTATATCGAACCAAAAATGGGGAGTTGCTATTGAGTCGAGAATGTTCTAAATGAACGATTGTGTATGATATCAAAATTCATGTAGAGACGTTGCATTGCAACGTCTCTACATCTGGATTCATACCGCAATTTAGTTCAACCTCTGCGAACAGCAATTGTATAACTCGATCGCTGTTTAGCTTCTCGCCGACTTTTAACCAATCGAAAGTCATTATCTATATATAAATGTTCTAGAAAAGAAGTAGCTAGGTAGGCTTTTTCAAACTTTTTGACAGTATTTCTGTCCATATTTTCTAAGTCTATTTCTTGCTGTAAATCTATCTTTGAGGATAATTTTTTCAATTTAGATTCGACATTTTTTGTAAACCAGTTGTCTGCATCCTCAATACTTAACGGAACTTCTCGATTCGCCAATGCCTGAAATATGCCAACATTTTTAATATTCCATTGCTCATTTTCAACTGAATACTGTTGCAATATCATTAAGTCATAAGCTGGTAGTTTTGATACAAATTTTCGCCAAAAACCAGACTGATGTCCTGGTGCATAACGGGCTATATTGGCATAGTATCCATCATTATGAAAAATTTGGTAAGACTGCTCGTGTATCCTACCAGGTAAAATGTCTTGAAAAGGAATAGTAGACCATATCGGCACCCAAACTCCAATAGCGATCGCTACTTGTTCTGCAACTTTCAAAAAGGGGTTACGTTGACTTAATTCTGCACAATATGGCGCTAATTCATTTTGATAAAATTCTACTTTGGCTTTTAATGGGTCTAAATCCCGGCCTTTAACAAGTTCTATAATATGATTTTTAATTTCTGCCGTACTCCAAGATGTTAATTCTTTGGAAGTTGTAATATTTCCCATTACAGCCCATCCTTGGAGAATTTCCAAATAATATAAAACAAAAAGATAGGATAACGCAGAGGTAGGGAGGTGGGGAGAATTCCTAAATCTTGTAGAGACGCGATTAATCGCGTCTCTACAATTCCCAATCCCCTCGTTTTTTCAATGGCCGACTACCACCAAACTCGATTTCCATTTTCGTCAACTCTCGCTTGACGAATTACGTCGGAAATTTCTTCAGCATCTTTAACGTGGTGGAGTGCTTTCTTTTCACCGTCGGGTTCATCCACAACGAAGTAGGTGGGTACTGTAATATGGTCTCCTGTGATGTCTGGTGAATCTACAGCAACCTGTTGAGCCTTTTCTTCAACTGATTGAGAGTCATCAATTTTATCTCCAGGATTTGCAGTTAAGTTTCTTTCTTTTGCAGTCGGCTCTTTACGAGAATGCCAATCTTCGCTTACTGGTTGATTAATTTGATTTTTTTCATGTTTATTATCAGTCATGGCTTTTTCAGGTACTAATAAATGTGCTACTAGTAACACTCTAGGAAATCAAAGCCATAAAGAGTTCTTTCTCTAGAAAGAGTTTAAGAATAGATTTGAAAACTACATGTCTTAAGTTAGATATTAATTCAGAGGTTATTTATAAACCTCTGACTTTAGAAATAACTAATTTACTTCTTAGGATTAAAGGGTGTATATTTTCCCCCCAATGCTTCTACGATGGTACGGGTATTTGCCTCCATCATCTTGATGTAGGAATCTCCATCACTTCCTTTTGCACCAATTGAATCAGAATAAAGTTGATTTGGTGCTAATTTCACTCCTGCTTCTTGGGCAACGGTTTTAATCAAAGCTGGGTTAATTGTAGTTTCAGCGAAAATTGCGGGAACGCCGATTTTTTTAACTGACTCTACTAATCGCTTGACTGTTTGTGCGCTTGGCTGTTCTTCAGTACTAATGCCTATTAAAGTACCTGCGATCGCAATTCCATAAGCACGTCCATAATATTGGAATGCATCGTGAGTTGTGATTAGTCTGCGTTTATCTGGTGGGATAGTTTGAATCTGTTGATTAATCCAGCTATGCAACTGTTTTAATTCATTAGTCAGTTGCAATGCATTTTTAGTCAATTCTTCTTTATCTTCAGGCGATAATTCAATCAAAGCATCTCGAATGGCATTAGTCATGGCGATCGCATTTTCCGCACTACCCCAAACATGAGGATCTGGCACGACTTGGCCTTTGCCTTTGTCTAACTGCAAAGATTTAACAGCTTCCCCCACCGCTAACTTCCGTGCCTTTTCACCAGAAGCATTCATTAACTTAATCAATCCCGGTTCTAGGTTGTAGCCGTTATATAAAATTAAATCCGCTTGTTCCAAAACCCTAGTGTCTGCTGGTACTGGTTCGTAAACATGCGGATCGGCACCCGGTTTAAGTATTCCACCTACTTGAATTTCGTCTCTTCCAACCTCTTGTGCCAAATCGGCAATGATAGTGCTAGTTGCAACCACTCGTGGCTGACTCTCTCCCTTGGCAGTGTCGCGGTTAGAGTCTTTCTCGGTACAACTAAATAAAGCCAAAGGCACAAGCATTCCCAAACAAACCCGCAAAAGAATTTTTTTCTTGTTCGTGTTGCTAATCACCTTGCTACCAAGGTTACTGCCTTCTGTCTGTGGTATTAGTTTCATTTATCTCGGATATTACATCTATTTATAGATTTTTTCATATTTCTCTCATTTTTATAGTAAGCTCAAGAAATGAATATTTAAAAGCAGTTATGAAAAACGTCCCTTTTACAGCTAAATTTCCTTTCTTTCCAGTAAATACGCCAGAATTATCGGCAAAAACTATCAAGGCTTCTGATATGAGTTCCACAGCAGCAATTAACATCGCCCATGTAGGGGTACATTACCGCACGCAAGAAGCCTTAAGGGACGTTAACTGTATTATCAAACCAGGAAGACTGACGGGTATTTTTGGCCCCAACGGTGCAGGCAAAAGTACGTTGATGAAGTCAATGTTGGGCTTAGTTCCAGTAACTAGTGGCACAGTACTATATCAGGGTAAACCCTTAATGCAACAATTAGATCGAGTTGCATACGTACCACAGCGTAGCCAAATTGACTGGACTTACCCCGCTACCGTTTGGGATGTAGTGATGATGGGAAGGGTGAAGAAAACAGGATGGTTGCGTAGCTTCTCATCAGTTAGTCGTCAGGTAGCCAAAAATGCCCTCCAAAGAGTTGGCATGATTGAATATTGCGATCGCCCCATCGGACAATTATCAGGAGGACAGCAACAGCGGGTATTTTTAGCTCGTGCTTTAACCCAGCAAGCAGAAATTTTCTGTTTTGATGAACCTTTGGTAGGCATCGATCAAAAAACGCAATCAGTTATTTTTGAAGTTTTTCATGAACTCGCAGCCGATAGCAAAATCGTCCTAGTAGTCAACCACGATTTAGGAGAATCCATCGCTCATTTTGATGACTTAATATTACTAAATCGCGAACTAGTGGCCACAGGTTCCCGCCAACAAGTACTCACAGAACAAAATCTCAATCTTGCTTATGGCGGTAAAGTAATGTACTTTTCTGATGCGGCATAGATGGGGAGATGGGGAGGTGCGGAGATGGGGAGATGGAGGATAACTAATGCCCGATGACCAATGACTAATGACTAGTGACAAAATATGTTAGAAGCGTTAATTGAGCCGTTAAGCTCCGGCTTTATGCAGCGGGCGCTGGCGATCGCGATTTTAGTTGGTTTGTTGTGTGCGGTGGTTGGTAGTTATTTGATGGTGCAGCGATTGGCATTGCTGGGCGATGCAATCAGTCATTCGGTTTTGCCAGGGCTAGCGATCGCTTTTATGTTGGGAGCCAATATATATATCGGGGCGTTTATTGCCGGAGTTGTCAGTACAATGGCCATCGCCTGGATTAGAGTGCGATCGCCAATCAAAGAAGATGCGGCAATGGGCATAGTTTTTTCGGCGTTCTTTGCCCTTGGTATCACTTTAATTACTGTGATTCAAAAAGATAACAAAATCGACCTGAATCACTTTTTATTTGGCAATATTCTCAGCGTTACTGTTGATGAAGTGCGCCATACTGCGATTATCGCAGCTATTGTTCTCACAGTAGTTTTTTTGATATACAAAGAACTTTTATTTTACACCTTTGACCCATTAGGCGCTCAAGCGGCAGGTTTGCCAGTCAATTTGCTTAACTTTGGATTGATGCTATTGATTGCTTTAACAATTGTCGCTAGCATGACAACTGTAGGCGTAATTTTAGTTCTTTCACTTTTGATTACACCAGGAGCCACTGCTTATTTACTAGTGAAACGTCTCAACCAAGTAATGATTTTGGGTGCGGTAATTGGCGTAATTTCTAGTATTAGCGGGATGTATCTCAGCTACTATTATAATTTGCCTTCTGGGCCAGCAATTGTTTTGGTAGTTTCGGGATTATTTTTGTTAGCGTTATTATTTAGTCCCAAACATGGAGTTTTGATACCAAGCGGGAATAAAAAATAGATTTTTCCTATTGGTTGTACAGCCCATAAGATGATTTAACTGCCCATTGTTCGCCAGTTCTTTCCAAATAGAGTAAACTTCCGTACTGGGGTGGCCCCGCTGGACAATGGGCTGTTATTTGAATTAATGCTTGTGAAAAATCTAAAGATAATCCTGGGCGAGTTAAAGTATATATAATAGACCATCTATAATCGTAGCCTTTTGAAATTTTATCGGACTCTTCCTCGGAAATGAGACTGATTTGAGGATTTGCCAGAAATTGAGTTAATAAGCAAGGTTGATTGTTAATTGAAATCCAATTATCGTAAGTCTCTTTTTGAAGATTCGGGAAACCTACAATCCTCATTCCATGAATAAAGATTTCCGGAATCCGCAGAAATTCCCACGAAATATCTGGCTTCAAAGAAGTTTGAGTTATTAGATAACTATTAGACATTTCAACTAAGAAATCTTCTTTCTTCATTGAATGATTGATGATAGCAGATAAAACTTGTGATTCGTATGGCGATCGCATATTCTAGATACTATAAATAAAATCTAGTTATAACATGCAAATAAAGCAAAGCAATCCACAAGTCAAGTCGATTGCAGTTAGAACAACTTTACTAATTGCCATTTACAGCCTACCCTTTTGGCTATGCTTAAGTTTATCAATTATAATTTTTCGGGATAATTTTGTTGGTTTTTGGTTAAAAGCACCCGGTTACTATCCATTTAGCTTTTCAATGGCTCTATTTGTAGTTTTATCTTGTAGTACAATTACTTTATGGGCTATAAGAAATAATCAACAAGAGATTAATCTATTATTTGTAATATTAGCTATTTTCTGTGGATGTCTTCTTAATATTTTATTATATATTTTGTATATTCCTTTTCCTATTAATATTTTAATAATTTTTATTTTATTTTTAATAGGTATTGTCAAAATACCTAGTTTGACAATATTAATTACAATAATTAGTATATTCTATAGCTTTTTAATAGCAATTCCTTTAATATTTATTTATTTGTCATGTTTATATACCCAAGCTCCTCAAAATAAGCCGCGTTCTATTCGTAGACGAATTATATATATAATTCCTTTATTAGCTGTGATTATAGTTCCATATACTATTGCAGCTACGATTAAGCTTACACCAGGATTAATTTTACCAATTGAATTTCGTAATACTGTGGGACTTAATCAGTTTGGTTGGTCTTATAAAAATATAATCAATGAAATTCAAAAATGCGAACAACTAGAAGACTATATTGGGGGTAAAAAAGCATATGCTCTGGCTGAGGGTAGAAGTTATCAAACATTTGTTTTTGTTGGGAACAGTACTAATTTATTTCTTGAGGTAATAGGTGAAAAAGGTACTGCATTTATTAATGCATGTTCTGGAGACTGTGGAGATTTAGAAACACTTCCAGTTCGGATTTATACAAAATCAGGTATTCTTGATATTACTTATGGTCATATATGTGGCAAGATTGATTGATCCCCCCTAACCGAAACAAGATCCCCGATTTCTTTAAGAGATTGAGGATCTAAACACCGTGAATTCTCAGAAATCACATAGGATTGCTATGTAAACAGCTATTTTAAATCAAGTATGACGAAAACATCTACCCTAAGATAGATAATTTATTTATAGTAAATTTTTAAGTTTGCCAAAATTTCTATCACCACCATAGTTTTTCTCAATATCAAAAGCTCTAGTATAAAGCAGCAGATAAGAATAAAATAAGATGTTAATTAGCGCCTGTAGCGATTAGTGCTTCATTAGCTTAAATTTGTCGGTTATTGGGTCACGTAATCCGAAAAGTTAAAGGAAACAAAACCTAAACTTTTCAGTTTACTGTGCCACAGAAAGTTGGCTAACTATTAGATATTGGGAAAGAATGCTTAAACGTCGCACAATACTAGCTGGTCTAACTGTGCTTGGCTTAACATTGGCCGTTAGTACAAAAGTCTATGGACAATCCACTACCGGCCCAGAAGCTTGGGAGACTGTCTATAATGAGGCAGTTGCCGGAGCAACAAACACAGTTACAGTTACGATTTTTACCGTATTATTTAGCCTGCTAAAATTCCTCAACTTGGCAGGTTTTTGGGGCGGTTAACCTTCTGCCTCATACGCAAACACAGCAAAAGTCTAAATCAGCTATTACGCTTTTAAATTGTACGGTCATTCGTGTTGTTGACTGTTGAAGGTTGTTAGTTAACCATTAACAGTCAACACGAAACAATGTGCTGCTTTAAATGTGTAACAGCTAAGGAACTTTGGCAATTTGATTTGTTGCTAATTTTTGTGCGTGCGATCGCCTTTGGCTCATCGTCAGCGATCGCTTGACTATATCTGTTACTCGTTAACGCAGTTAACGCAGATTCTCTCATAGCCAAATACCATAACCCGTGAGGAGTTTTTTCTATGTTCAAACCTCGCGCAATTTTTAGCGCCTCGATCGCAATTATCCTAGCCCTTGTTATCGGTACACAGATATATAAACAACCCGCCATTGCTTCTGGAAGTGGGTGTAATCCAACCTCGAATAACCTACCTATATGTCCGAGTACAGCACCGTCAGACTCAGCTACTTTCCTTGACCCAACTGCGATAATTACCAATCCCACAAATATTAGTTTGGGCGAAAGAGTCTACGTCGCGCCATTTGCCCAGTTAAACGCCACCACAGCCCCCATTACCATCGCTGAAGATTCTAACGTCCAAGACCAAGTGAGAATTATAGCTTCGGGAACGGGAGTGGAGATTGGGCCGCGAGTCATTATGGCACACATGGCCACCATCAAAGGTGCAGCTAAAATCGGTACTCAAGGCTCAACCGGGCCTTTTACTGACCCAGCTACAAATACTCAGTTCAGTAACACTATTCCAGAGACATTTCTCGCCTTCAACTGTGAAATAGATGGTGCAACCATAGAAGGAAACACCGTAGTCAACTTTCTCTCGCGGGTTGGCCCTGGTGTGACTTTACCAGCAGGTAAAGTCGTCCTGCCAGGTAAAGAGGTCACAACTAACCTCCAAGCTAGTAGTAATAGCTTGGGCAAGGTGGCAAACCTCACACAAGCTGACGTTGCATTAATGGAAGCCATCATTGAAGTCAATGAAGCATTTGCCAAAGGTTACACAGAATTAGCTAGAACAGACTTGTCAAACGTAAAAGGGATAAATTACGCACCAGTCACCTCTTTTAACCCTGGAGGTCTGCCGCAAATAGGTGGGAATGTCACTCGCAATCCCAACTTCCGTAACCGCATCATCGGCAATATCGTTCTAGAAGATCCTTTATCAATCCTCAACTTCAAAATAGGTAATAGAATTTCCCTACGTGCTGATGAAGGTCAACCTTTTAATATCGGGAAAATTGCTGGTATGGCAAACGATGTTGTCTTTCACGCTTTAGAAACAACTAGTTTGACTATAGGCGATATTGTTGGCTACGGGCCTCGCGCTCTAGTTCATGGCGGTAGGCAGGTTGTCAATGGTGTTGCTAATGGCCCTGAAACCAGCATAGGCGATCTTGTAGGGCTAGCACAGGACTCCGTTATATTCCGTTCAGTTATTGGCAGTAAATCGGCAGTTGGGTCAAAAAGTGCAGTCTTCAATTCTACAGTACCTTCCAGAACGTATATCCGTCCTAAAACAATCTATGCCGACAACGGCAACATCATTTCACCTGTGGAGTGGTAAGCCAATAACTTTTGCATGATTATGAATCTGAAAATCTTGTGGGTGCCATTACAATGCCTACGATTGATTGTGCTGTTCGCTGTGATATTTGGACTGATACTAAGTTTTGATGGTAGTTCATCTATAGCCGCACAACAGGTTGCAAAACCTCAATTTATTGACATTACCTCCAATCAGCCTCAGCTAGTACAACCTCCAGTCACCGGACTTGTTTCTACATTGTCAGATGAAGTTGAGGAATTGCCAGCAGAGTTAATTCGTTGGTCAACTTACTGGCAACTTTGTTGGGAACCGTATCCCGAAGCTCAAGAATACGAACTGCAAGCGGTGTTGATGGAAGGCAAATCTCCGAAATTGCAACGTCAAAGCGATCGCTGTTTTCGCATCCAAGCTGCATCCAATGAAAACCAAAAATCACAAGGATTACTCAACCGCGAACTAATCTTGTTGATGCATAAGATTCAGCTTGGTTATCGAGTACGAGCTGTCTTAGATGACAACCGTGTGAGTGAATGGTCTCCAGTCATGGCAGTTGGCGCAACTACTGTGTCTGAATAGAACAATTTTGTTTCTACCTTGAATCAAAGGAATTTTCTGGCCTGTAGAGACGTTGCATTGCAACGTCTCTACAGGCGTTTGCTATGCTGGCAGTACTCCGGCAAACTTCAGAAAATCACTAATTGTGCGAATTTGAGCGCCATTTGGTAGTTTGACACCTAAAGAAGGGTTCCAAACTTCAAAGAAAAAATGGCGCTTGTTGATGTACGAGGATGGGTCATTTTTAATTAGACCGATGATGGTTTCAGCAACAATGCGGCTACCAACTTCGCCCAAAGAGTCTCCATTAGCGCGAACCTCAGATTCCTTGAGGACGTAATACCACGCTGGAGTCTTTTCTAGGAAATGTTCGAGAGCTTTATTCAATTCTTCTGAATTACCTTTTTTAAGTTCCTCCACCGTCAGTAGTGTGACACCTAGCTTCTTAGCTAAACTCTGTCCGGTGGGAATGCTAAGGAAATATCCACGCAGTAGGTTGCGTTTTGCCAGGTGCTTGAGAAGTTCTCGAATAGGAGGTTGTTCATCGTTGCCTTCATTGATTAGATCTGATAAAGGAAATGCAAGATGCGTGTCAATTTTTCGTGCAGAATTTCTCTGCCTTCTAGCAGCCTTTTGTTTGTCAACAAACCTATCCCACTCAATAATCCAGTTAAAAGGCAGAGTGTTGGACGGGCCAGGGCCTGGGGGTCGGCCGCCAATATCGCCTTTTCCTGTAAAGGAAAACAATAACCCGAATGTTGCGTCTGTCAGCGCTCCTGGTTGGTCTGTAAAATTGCGGTTGTAGTCATAAGCAGCCCTTATCATACTGTGTCCAAAACGGTAAGCTGCCACGGAGAATTCTAGAGGCATGAAAACATTTCCATTGCGGGGATAGTAGAATCTCGGCCCGTAGCGGAGAATGCTATCTACTGTTCCAGGTGTAGTTACTGTTTTGAGAAAATCATTGATGACAAGCCATTGGTAGTGCCAACGAACCAGATTTTGCGATCGGACAAATAGTTTTTTATTGTTTTTGGCATTGTAGGGTTCATTTTTCCGCACCCAGTCTACTACTGCATTGTGGAAACGCAGAAAAGCAGTGTGGAACTGTGCCACGATTAGATTTTCGTCGTTGCGACTGTCGGCGATCGCAGCTATTCTGTTATTGCGTGGCAAGTCCCGCGATAAATCGTTTTCTGGCGGAATTTTAACTCCAGGAATTGTGCCGCCGTTAGCATTCTGTTCGGCGTTTTGCCCAATTTTTAATTTTACTGGGTCGTTCTGTTGATAAAAGTCCTTAGCTTCGGTAGGGTTTTTCGGGTCTAGAGTTGGCCCGTCACCATAAACACTGTCAAGATCGAAGGTGGGACGACGCAGATTCTTGAGCTTATCGATTACGAAGTCGGGTGATAGAGGCGTGAAATCATCTTTGGTAATATCAGTTTGCAGGTCTGTAACAGCCCGGTCAGTATTGGCGGTAATATCATGGTCGATAAACTGTCCCCAGTAAGTATAAACCGGAGGTATGTTTGAGTTAGTGACCTCAGGCTCAGGCTGGTTTGCATCAATTATTTTTTCGCCTAAATCTTTAAGTTTGGCGATAATATCTTGGTTGTTGTCTGCCGGAAGCAGACTGTCTGGGTTTCTAGCAAGATCTGGGAAGAGGTAATCGAAATCTGTCTCTACATCAATTCCTGCCTCAGTCGTTGGCGGACGTAAGGCAATTCTCTTTCGCAGACTTTCTTCCTTGATATATCCGCCGTGGGTAAATTCAAAAGGGAGATTTGACATAGTTTTTTCCTTTGGTTAAATTCTTTCTTGTCTTGAAGACTAACGCCCTGTACGTCCCTAGAAGCGATTGGTTATGTTGCAAGGATTCTTGTATTGACTGTTAACTATTAACTGTTAACAGTATGAGTAACTGAACTGTGCAATTTAATAGGGTAAAAGCTTATACTTCAATTAGGGCACGTAGGGGGCGATGCATTTACCCTACTTTGTAGCAGTCAGTAGATTTACACCGAGGAATTTATATAAAAATGATGACACTTTGCTCGTCAAAGTCATAGTACCCCTGTGGGTACTATCCGCAAGCAAAAAGTCAAGCCGCTTTGCAATTATGCTAAAGTCTTGATACAAAAAATTATTGCTAGTTCAGTTAAGCTGACAACAGCAGTTTTCATCCTCAAAACAATGACACCAAGTAGTCCCACGATTTTAGCCCTAGACTTTGATGGAGTGATTTGCGACGGACTAATTGAATATTTTGAGGTAGCATGGCGCACCTATTGTGAAATTTGGTCTCCCGCTAACGACACACCGCCAGATGATTTAGCTTTGAGATTCTATCGCCTGCGCCCTGTGATTGAAACAGGTTGGGAAATGCCTGTTTTAATCAAAGCCTTGATGAATGGAATTTCTGATGAAAAGATTCTTCATGAGTGGGTAAGTATTGCTCCACAAATATTGTTAGACGATAAACTACAGGCAAGAGAAATTGGTGCAAAATTAGACAATATCCGAGATGAATGGATTGCTACAGATTTAGACGGTTGGCTAAGTTTGCATAGATTTTATCCGGGTGTAATCGAAAAAATTAAATTAACTGTTGCTGATGGAGTTAAGCTATATATTGTGACAACTAAAGAAGGACGTTTTGTACAGCAGTTGTTACAAAAAGAAGGAGTGACTTTACCAGCAGCAGCAATTTTTGGCAAAGAAGTAAAGCGTCCTAAATATGAAATTTTACGAGAATTAAAGCAGGCAGAACTGGACAAATCAGTTAGTCTCTGGTTTGTAGAAGATAGGCTCAAGACTTTGCATTTAGTTCAACAGCAAACAGACCTTGAAGATGTGAAACTTATACTTGCAGATTGGGGCTATAATACCCAAACAGAAAGGGAATCTGCCCAACACGATCCGCGAATTCATCTGTTATCGCTGTCTCAGTTTGCTAAGGATTTTTCTGCTTGGCATTAAATAATGAAGGTATGTAGTATTGAGTGTTGACTGATGACAGTCAACACTCAATACTCAACAGTCTAAGCATCAAATGTTATCTGGATCGATTCCCAACTCTCTGAGTTTTGCTGCTAACTTTTGGCGTTGTTGTCGTTCACTTTGAGCAACTTCTTCAGAAGTTGGATAACGATTACCAGTTTGGTCATACCAATACAATACTTCTCGTTGAATGGTTCCGGATGTGTAGTGCGATCGTCCAATTCCCAATTCAATTTCTGGCATCCAAAATGGTTCCCCAATTTGAAGTTGATATTCGCCATCAATCAATTTGTAAGCTTCAAATGGTTGATGTCTATCGCGTCGCCAATATTGCGGATTGTAAATAATATAGTATAAAACTCCTAATTTGGCATAGATGTTAAGCTTATTGTCATATTCATCACCTGGGGTTTTAGAAACCACTTCCAAAACAAAAATCGGTACAATACCTTGTTCTTCCCATACTACGTAGCTAAAGCGTGATTTCCCTGCCTTTCGTCGCTCAACTCCCAAGCTCAAAAAACCATCTGGAACCAATGGTACTAAATGACTTACTCCAGTTGTGTGATAAATGCCCATATCTATGCCGAAAAACCAGTCATTCCGATTTGCCCAAATAGATTCGAGGATAAATAACAACAAATTTGGTATGAAATTTTGGTCTTCATTATCCACTGGCGTATCGTCAGAACAGGGCAATTCAGTGCTGCTTGGTAGAGTAGGATAAGATTCAAACTGTACCATATCTAATGTAGTTTTAGATTTTGTGTACCTTGAATTTTATTTTATGCTGTAAAATCAACAGCTTGACTAGGGCGAATAAAGTTTAAAAATTTATGCTTGACCTTACAAAACTAGCGCGACAAATGCAGGGTTTAAGCCAGCATCTTTCTTTAGAAGCTGCTGCTAGCCGCCAGCGTTTAGAAATGGCACAACAATATTTAAACAATGCTTATGAGTGTCAAGAAGATTTAATCGATCGCCAGGAAAAATGGCGCGATCGCATTCTCTTTGCTAATGCTACACCAGTTGAGCCGCTAGAAACCTGCATTGATATCCCAGTTCCGCCAAAAATTCACACTGTCATCGCTACCGATGGTTCTCAAATTGCCCCCAATCATCACGAAATTGCTTATTGTTATCTGTTAAATATTGGCAGAGTCGTTTTGCATTACGGACAAAATCGCCATCCCCTACTCGATAGTTTGCCAGAGGTATTTTATCGTCCAGAGGATTTATACATGTCTCGGCAATGGGGAATCCGTACTGAGGAATGGATGAGTTTTCGCCGCACCGCTTCCGAAACAACGGTTTTAGCAGAATTAGCCTGTGTAGCCAAAGCAGAAGCACCAACGCTGGCAATGGTAGATGGTTCTTTAATATACTGGTTTTTGGAACAGTTACCGATGGATGCACGCGATCGCATTTTACCCCCAATTCTGCAAGCTTGGGAGCAAATGCGCGATGCTGAAATTCCCTTGATGGGTTATCTTAGCGCCTCCCGCAACGTCGAAGGCACGAATTTTTTACGGTTGTTGGCTTGTCCCCATAAAGTGCCAGACTGTAAAACTTATTGCCCAAATCAACTAGAAAAAGTACCTTGTAAAAAGTTTGATGATTTACGAGATACTACCCTTTGGGCAACGCAACTCAAACCAGGACAACGCAGTGCCTTATGGCGCAGTAATAATCAGATTCTTGAACTCTACGGCGACCAAACTATTTACTTTTGCTATGTCCACGTTGGCACCGAAATTGCCCGAATTGAAGTTCCAGCATGGGTAGCGCAAAATACTGCTATGTTAAACCAAGCACTGGGACTGATGTTAGCGCAAGTACAAAAAGGGTACGGATACCCAGTAGCGATCGCTGAAGCTCATAATCAAGCAGTGGTAAAAGGTGGAGATAAAGCGCGGTTTTTTGCTCTCCTCGAACAACAAATGATTAAAGCTGGTTTAAAAAATGTTGGAACTTCCTACAAAGAAGCTAGAAAGCGAGGAAGTATTGCTTGAAGTATAGCAGAACAGGCAAGAGGCTTAGAAGTTTCTTGGCGTTGGAGTTTGACGAGCAGTTTATGTCCTAATACCATTTCACGAAGATACATATAGATCTACCGTAGGGGCTTTACAGCTGTAAAACCCTTACCAAGGTATTTGTATCAAGTCAACAAAGCTGTTTAGCTGTGCTTGTGTCAAGCAAATTATTGGCGCGGACATTTTTTTTGTAGCGTTTTCTGAGTTCAGTTTACGTAAAATAACACTTCTTATCTTAAATATAAAATACAAATGTTTACTTTATACTTTTTTGGGGAAACCTATATCAATAGAGGATTGAGTTAACAGCAAGCTATTCTATCTATTAGACAAAAGCTATATTTTTAACTTCTGTCCTCAAGTTAATTACGTATTTATTCGTTTATCAAATAGCCCTCATCGGCATAAAAGTTAGATAGCTGCCAGCTAGACAATATCCGATGAGGATGGTTATTCAATTTACGAAAAATATATTAACTTATCTGACAAATATTAAATAATCTTAATACCTGAAAAACAGATGAAACTAGCTAAATCTGAGTTCCAACAATTGGAAGAAAAATATTCTCGATTTTTCTCACTTTCTATAGATTTACTGTGTATTGCTAGTTTTGATGGTTATTTCATGTATTTAAATCCAGTATGGACAAGAACGCTAGGTTGGTCAACACAGGAATTGTGTGCTAAACCATTTATCGAATTTGTTCACCCTGAAGACCGGGAATCAACTATTCTAGCAGCCCAAAATATTACACAATCTATTGATGCAATTTATTTTGAAAATCGCTATCTTTGTCAAGATGGTTCCTATAAATGGCTGTCATGGAATGCAACAAGCTTCATAGAAGAAAAATTAATTTATGCCGTAGCTCGTGATATTACTGCGAATAAAGAGAATGAAATTGCCCGACAAAGAGTTATTCGAGAATTGGAAGCTTTAAAATTTGCTTTGAATACTCATTCATTAGTAGCTATTACTGATAAAAGAGGCAGAATCACCTATGCTAATGACCAATTTTGTCAGGTTTCTAAATATTCTAGAGAAGAACTTTTAGGACAAGACCATCGAATTATTAATTCTGGCCATCATACAAAGGAATATTTTGAAAATTTGTGGAAAACTATTAGCAAAGGTCAAATTTGGAAGGGAGAAGTTAAAAATAAAGCCAAGGATGGAACTTTTTATTGGGTAGATACTCTGATTACCCCAATCTTAGATTCCGATGGAAATCCCTATCAATATGTATCAATTCGTACTGATATAACCCAGCGCAAACTTTCAGAGTTAGCTTTATTGGAGCGATCGCGGTTATCACTATTGAGTGCAGAAGTTAGTTTAGCATTATCTCAAAGTGGTACACTTGCAGAAATTCTTCAAAACTGTACAAATACGATTTCACAATACTTGAAGCTCGCCTTTGTTTGTATCTGGACTTTTGAACGACAGACAAACCAGTTAGAATTACAGGCTGGCGTTCATTGCACAGAGGCTACCTGTAGTGCTTTGAACAATAGTGAAGATTTTCCCAATCACATGGTTTTAGCCAATAACATTGTTGGCTTAATGACGCAAAACCATCAAGCGATTTTCAACCAAGAGTTAACAATTAATCATTCAGAATTATTACTAAATTCTAAATTTTCTATTTTTCGTTTTTCTGCCTATCCTTTAATAGTAGAACAGCAGTTAATCGGTATCATAGCTTTATTTAGCCAGCACTTATTTAGCGAACCAACTCATAATTTATTAAATTGGATTGCGAATAATATTGCTGTAGCTATTGACCGAATTTGGGCTAGAGAAGAACTTCTCAGCCGTCGCGAAGCATTATTACTGCGTTTAGCTAGCCAAATCCGCAGTTCCCTTGACTTAGATATTATCCTCGAAACTGCTGTTAATGAAATTCGCAGTTTATTACAAATCGATCGTTGTTACTTTATTTCTTATTCAGCGCAGCAATCTCAGCCAAGCCTGACTATTACCTCTGAAGCACGCAACCCCAATTCTCCTAACTTACTCCCAATGTTAGGTGCTGTTCCCCAGCAAAAAAGCAATTTTTTGACGAAAATGCTTCTTTCTCAAGAGTTCATTTGTATTGACGATACTAATCGTTCACATCTTGCCGATGATATGCAAGAGCTTTTAACTGAGTTTGGTATTACAGCTAAACTAGTGCTACCAGTTAAAAGTAATTCTGGGGAAATTGGGGCAATTGTTTGCAGTCATTGTAGTGGCGATCGCATTTGGAGTAATAGTGAAATTAGTCTCTTACAAGCTGTTTGCGACCAACTAGCAATCGCCATAGATCACGCACAACTTTATACTCAAAGTCGTTCTGCCACCTTAGCTGCTCAAACTCAAGCCGAAAAACTCACCACAACTTTGTATCAGTTACAGCAAACTCAATCTCAACTAATTCAACATGAAAAAATGTCTAGTTTGGGACAGTTAGTTGCTGGTGTTGCTCATGAAATTAACAATCCAGTTAATTTTATTCACGGCAATTTAAGTTATGCTCATGAATATTTTGAAGAATTACTAACTCTCTTGCGCCTCTACCAGCAATACTATCCTACGCCTGAGATAGAAATTGAAGATTTTGCTGAAAAAATTGATTTAGATTTTATTACTAGTGACCTCTACAAGCTCCTATCGTCAATGGAAATGGGTACTACTCGTATCCGTGAAATTGTTTTAGGATTGCGAAACTTTTCTCGCCATGATGAAGCTGAGAAAAAGCAAGTTAATATTCATGAAGGAATTGACAACACTTTATTAATCTTGCATCACCGTTGGAAAAATAGCGGAATTGGACTGGATATATCTATCATCAAAGAATATGGTAATTTGCCCTTGATTGATTGCTATCCAGGGCAGTTGAATCAAGTATTCATGAATATTTTGACTAATGCGATCGATGCATTAGAAGAGTTAAAAATTAAAGCAAAAACAACAAACAAACCCCAGATTATAATTCGGACAGAAATTTTCGAGAAGAATTTTGTTGTGATTAGGATTATTGATAATGGAGGCGGAATTCCAGAAGAAGTAAGAACCCGCTTATTCGATCCATTTTTCACAACCAAACCTGTTGGTAAAGGAACAGGACTAGGGCTGTCAATTAGCTACCAAATTGTAGTAGAAAAACATGGCGGAATTTTGAAGTGTACATCAGAAGAAGGACAAGGTACAGAATTCTGGATTCAAATTCCAATTTAAAAGAGAATGGGGAGATGAGCGGTGCAGGGGCAAAGGAGCAGAGAGTAGAATATAACTCTTGCAATCAATTGCTTTTTGCACTTTTGTGGGAAAAGGGAAAAAGTTAAAGGGGAAAGCGAAAATACCAAACCTTTCCCCCTTTTCCCGGCTTCTCTAATAAGTGTAATAATAAATATTAACTATTAATTTCTAACTCCTAAACCCGAACTAATAAGTATTAATTAATGCCAAACTCACTACTCCCTACTCCCTATTTTCCACTCACCACTCCTAAATTTCATTATGCAGAAATCTTTAGTATCGCTGTGGCTGGTTGCCAAATATTATTTATTCAGTAAAAATAGAGTTTTAATTTTAGTAGTAATCATGGCGCTACTGGCTACAAGTTGTAGTGGAATAGTATCTAAAAATAATTACTCTACTGTGGATAAGCTTCCAATTAATTATAAGCAGAATTTATACAAATTAAAAATTGGAGTGGTTCCTACAGAAAATCCAATAGAGCAAGAACGAATGATTAAAGCGCTCAAAGAATATTTAGAGCAATCGATTGGGGGAGGTGTTGAAATTGAGCCGCAATCAAAGACAATAGGGAGACAGACAAAACAAAACACACAAGAAATTCAAAAAAGACAAAATGCGATCGCAATTTCCCTAGACTTCCAAATTGGCAAAAGTTACCAGGAAATCACTGATTTGCTGGTGCAAGATAAGTTAGATATGGCTTATTTGGGGCCTTTGAGCTATCTGGAAGCAGCGGACAGGGGTGCTAAAATTGAACCTTTGGTTACTGCGATCGATAAACATACAGGAGAACCCTGGTATCGTGCGTGTATTATTGTCAAACAAAATAGCCCCATCAAAAGCTTAAAAGACCTCAAAGGTAAGCGCATTGCCTTGGTAGACAAATTATCAACCTCTGGCTATTTGATGCCATTGGCTACTTTTAAAAAACTAGGAATTGATTACAAACGCGATTTTGCCCAAGTTATTTATAGTGGTAGCCATAGCAAAAGTTTGGCTGCATTAGAAGATGGGATTGTTGATGCCGCAGCTACTAATATTTCCTCTTATTTAAAGGAACAAAAAATCGGTAAATTAACACCTGAAAACTCTAGAGTACTTTGGCAATCTGCTCCTATACTCAATTTTCCAATAGTAGTATCTAAAAAATTACCACCAGAGTTAATTCAACGACTAAAGCAGGCTTTTATTAGTAGCCCAGAAGGTCTTGAGGATATTCTAGGAATTGAATCAGCCGGATATACCCTTGTTACCCCTTCAGATTACGCTTCTATTGAGCAACTCCGAAAAGAACTCAACTTAATTTCTGTTCCGACAAAATGAAAATCTCTACCAAATTTTTTACAGGTTCCGTTGTGTCTGTCGGACTGATAGTAGCAATTCTTGTTGGTAATGCTGTAGCTGTCCAGCAAATTAAGCAGACTATCCGCGAGAAAAGCAATCGAACTACCGAAACTATTAAAGTTGCTCTGACTGCCGAAAATGCTTTAAAATCTGAAATTATCGAACTCAAGGATATCGTTTTACTTAAGAGTCCAGATACGGCAATGGTTAACTCTTCAACCCAGTTTCTCGACTCTCTCAACAAGTTAGAAAAATTGATGCCAAATGCTAAGGAAATCTCAATTATTCGTCGCCGTCACCAGTTTCTTACCCAGTTGGCAAATCAATTAACTCATCGCAATGTCACCGACACTTCTGTAGCGGATTCCCAGCAGTATTTTAGAGCTATTAATTCTTTTGACAGAGATATTGAATTATTTCTCGCTCAGTTGGTTGAACGTGCCAATCAGCAGAATATTATAGTTGAAGAACAATTAGAGAACTTATATCAAGTGCAGAGAATTATTTCCTTTGCAGTTGTGCAAGTAATTATAATTTTATTTGTTAGCAAATTTATGTTGATTTGGCGTCCACTAGTCAAATCATTACAAAATTTGCAAATTGGAACGTCAGAAATTGCAGCCGGGAACTTAGATTACCGTCTAGATATTCATACAAAAGATGAAGTAGAAGATCTTGCCGATGCATTTAACTATATGGCAATGAAGCTAGCTGAGTCTCGTGAAACTTTGATGAAAAACACTCAATTAACCCACATGAACCAACGCCTGGAGTTGGAAATTTCCGAACGCAAACAGGCACAGTTAGAACTTCAAAAGGCTTTACAAGAACTCCAAAGCACCCAAGCTCAACTGATTCAAACTGAAAAGATGTCTAGTTTGGGGCAACTTGTGGCAGGTGTTGCACACGAAATTAATAACCCCGTTAATTTTATTTCTGGCAATATTACTTACGTCAGCCAATACACACAACAACTTCTAGAATTAGTACAGCTTTATCAAGAAGAATTTCCTAATTACAGGCAAACAATTCAGGAAAAAATTGATGATATTGATTTGGAATTTGTAGTAGAGGATTTGCCTAAAACCCTCAGTTCAATGAAAATGGGAGCGCAGCGAATCGAGCAGATTGTCTTGTCTTTACGCACCTTCTCTCATCTCGATGAAGCAGATATGAAAGAAGTTGATATTCACGAAGGAATTGAAAGTACGCTGCTAATTTTACAGAATCGCTTCAAAGCCAAGCCAGAACGCCCAAAAATTGAAATCCTCAAGGAATATGGCAAATTGCCTCTGGTAGAGTGTTATGCAGGGCAATTAAATCAAGTGTTTATGAACGTGATTAATAATGCCATCGATGCTCTGGATACATGGAATGCTCAACGATCGCAGCAAGAGATTCAGAACAATCCTAGCCAGATTATAATTAGTACTAAAATTATTGATAATAACCGCGTAGTAGTAAAAATCGCAGATAACGGGCCAGGTATGACCCAAGAAGTTAAGCAAAAACTGTTCGATCCGTTTTTCACGACTAAACCTGTCGGTCAGGGAACAGGATTAGGCTTATCGATTAGCTATCAAATTATTGTACAAAAACACTCAGGAGTACTGCAATGTGAATCACAATTAGGCAAAGGAACTGAGTTTTGGATTGAGATTCCTTTGCATCAGAACCAAAAACTCATAAATTCTCATGAATTAAAATTGCCTAGTGATTGGCAAGGTTCAATAGTGCAGAGCAATTATTAACTGTGCCAATTTAAGATTTTATCAATTAGATAAATTGCTTATTAAAAAACAAGCGATGCAAAACTCAAATACATCAAACACCATAGGGCTGAGTTTAGAATTGTTTCACGTCCAAACCAACACTGCTTTTGAGTTACCACCCAATTGTACAGTGTTTCATATCGGTAAGCCCAATGACCAAATAAAGCCAAATATTGATGTTTCCCGTTTACCAAATGCTAATATAGTTTCTCGAATTCACGCACAAATTCAAATACAGACTAATAATTACTTTATTGAAGATTTGGGAAGCTCCAATGGAACATTTGTGAATAATATTAAGCTAGAACCGAGAAAACCTTATCAAATTAATTTAGGAGATAAAATTCATCTGGGACAGGGTGAAAAAGTAACATTTATATTTCAAAATAAAATCCCACATCAACAAAATATTTATACTCCATTAAATTCCACAGAAATACCAACTCAAATCGATCCTCTAAACCGACAAACTCCAACAAATCGGACAATAAAATTTGTAGGTTTTGCTTTGATAGTTGCAGGGATCGTAATTTTAATTGCCAATATTCGAGTTGGTATATTTTTTGGAATTCCTGGCTTTTTGCTATGCATTTCCGGTATTTTGATCCTTTGTCAGCGGCGGATAGACCCTAATTTAGGATGGATTTTACTAGCGTTAGGAATTGTAGCGATCGCTTTGACTGGGAGTGTATTCGTCTCAGCTAACTTTTTAACTATTGTAGTAGCTTCTGCTTTGTTTTTCGCCGGATGTCAACTATTAAATACTGGAAAAATATTGAATTATGAATTGCGATCGCTCCAGAATTTAATTAAAAAATAAACCATCGATAATTTTGGATTTTGGATTTTTCCTCAAATCTAAAATCCAAAATTGATTGGTTATTAACTAATTATTGCTCTCTGCTTTAGCTCTAATTAACCAGTCAGTATCCTTAGCGCCGATTTCCCGACCAGAAGAATCTCCTAAGCGGTCTAGCGCCAATAAACAAGCATATTTCAAATCCCAAATTTGCGAATTTAGGCAAATTTTGAGTTCGGGAATTGCTTTTGGGTTACCCAATTCACCAAGAGCGATCGCAGATGCAGCACGAGATTTTTGAAATTGCGGTTCGCGATTGTGCAAATTTTCTACTAACAAGTCATAAGCAGGAACATATTTTAGCCAACCCAATAGTTTCATCACATGATAATGAGCGCCATAATCGTTATACGCTTTATCTGCATAGGTCGCTAAAAGTGCTGCTGGTGCTTCCTGGTGATAGATATCTAATAAAGTTTTTGTTGCTAAATAACACCGTCCAAAATCAGTTTGATAAAGTTCTTCAATGACAAAATTCAATACAGGCGTAACATCATATTCATGTACTAAATCAATGTCGTCGGGACGATCGTACAACACTTGTTCTAAGTAAGGTTTAACTTCTGCAAAAGTAATTTCACCTGATGGGACACCTGCATCTAAAAGCATCCGCAATCCTCGCAATCGGAACACCAAAGATACAGGACAACGAGCGATTTCTGGGATAGCTTTGTAATAGCGCGAATCAATTAAATCTTGAATACAACCGCGTCGTGCATTCACATTGGGACTCTGCAACAATGCGATTACCTCAGTTATTTGGGAATAGTCACCCGTAAAACGACAAACTGTAGCGATCGCTGCACTACGGGTAGGTTCGTCCTCTGCTTGGGTAAATTTCCGCACGCGCTCCAAAGATGGTTGATAATTAGCATGAGCTAAAGTATGAATAATTACTCGATAAATTTGACCTGGTTTATCTAGTAATTGTGCTACTTCTTCCAAAATTTCCGGGTCTTTAGTTCCAATTTCCCCAATTGCCCATACAGTATTTTCCACAGTATAAATATCATCATCCTTCAGGCACTGGCGAATCACAGGTAAAGCTGATTCAGCTTGCAATCGTCCCAGACTTTCTACAGCCTTGCGTCGAACAATGCGGTGGTCTAACTCAGCCGGATTACTGGTTTCAATCGCCCGCACCAAAGCTGCGATCGATTGTTCTGTAGGAAAATTAATCAAATGCGAAACAGCAATGTATTTATCAGAAGCGTCTTCAAGTTGTTCTAAAGGTGTATCGATAATGGCGATGGCTTGTTCTTCTGTTAGCCCAAAAATGCTAAAAAACCGTTTATCCATTAGATTTGTTAATTGCTGAGAAGAATTATCACGTCTACCATCGTACTAGGGAGTGGGGACGCAGGGAGATGAGCAAGATGAAGGAGACGCGGGGACTGGTGACTAGGGGAAAAGGGCAAAGGGCAAGGGGCAAAGGTAAAATCCCCCCTTTTCCCTTTAACCTTTTCCCTTTTCCCTACCCGAAGGGTTTTGACCAATGACAAATGACAAAATCAATATGAATAATTATTTAGATGATTACGAACTTAATAATCTTGATTTTTACAAAAAAAATCATGGATTACAGCTTTATTACAATTGGTCTGGAGGAATTTGGTGGCAAGAGACACCAGAGAAACCAAAAGAAAAATTGTTCTCTATTATTGGGATGAATGCGACCAAAGTATTTATCAAACCCGATTCCGAGTATGGTGAAGTCGGATATCGCATCAATAGAGAATTAGGTCTATTTTGTGACCCAGATACTCAAGAAATGCTACATTTTTGGCGATCGCCAATAGCAAATCAACCAGTACCAGTAGTACATATAGCTAACAGAATCGTCCAAGGCTCTGTTAAACCGAAGAAATTTATTATCCCAAAAGGAAAACCATATCTTACCTCTGTGATGGAAATTCCTTTAGAATATCCCCATCCCTTGGCAGGAGATAGTAAATACTTAGATTATTGCCCTGGAGAAAAGTTTAAGGGAGTTGAATATTTTATATCAAATGCCTGCCGACCCGATGTAACTGAAGTTCCTCCTGCTAAATGGGCAAGAGATTGTCCTTGGATGCCTTGGATGAAATTAGGATATGCTCATCCAGCCAAATTAAGATTTGAAACCACAATATTCAGAGTAGATGCTTTTGAGAAACTCGATCCTAAATTGGTCAAACTAGTGAGAGAAAAAGTGCCAATTTATGAATTCACGCCGATAGAAAGCGATGAACCTAATATGACGAGTATTCAGTACTTCAAAAAACACTTTGATTCCTACTTGCGCGGCGATATTTTCCCATTAGAGGAAACCTCTTGATTGGTTTTCAGATAGCAATCCTATTTACAGCAGATTGCAAAAAAGTGAAGTACAGATAATCGTAGGGGCACAACATGTTGTGCCCCTACCCGTGTACTTTGACATCCCGTCTTTTGACACAGATCGGAAATTGACTCACAATTAAAATACCTTCTACCATTTCACCAAATTCAAGACACAAATAATTTCTCCTCTGCTCCCCTGCCCCTCTGCTTGCCTAAATGTATCAAACTTAAAGTGAAACGGTATTCCCTATCTAGAGAGAGATGTTTTTTTGATTGAATACAGTTTAGTGAAAAAATGTAGATTGATACTCGCGATATTCATCCGCTACTCGGACTCCAATTCATACTGAATTCCGACTCCTGACTTCTGAATTATGTTTTGATAAAACTCAAAAATACTTATAGTGCAAAACTTTTTAATCATTCCCAATGGTAGATATATTTTCACTATGATGTAATAATATATCATTTAATAATTCTCAACAATTAATATTCAATAGTTAACAATTAAAATTGTATGGCTTGAGAATCTGCATGTCAAAATTATTTTTGGCTATTGAATGTGGACTAAGATGCAATACGGTTTGGTTAAGATCCCCCCGCCTGCGGCGACCCCCTTAAAAAGGGGGTAAAAGAAGGTTGTGAGCAAGCGTTTTTAAGGGGGGTTGGGGGGATCTTCGAGGAATAAACACTTTAACCGAACCGTATTGGACTAAAACGAACAAATACAGGGAATTTCAATAGAGGAATACAAGCATGGAATTTTTATCAGATTCCGTAGTGTTATCACGGATGCAATTTGCGCTGACTGCCATATTCCATATGCTTTGGCCTGTCTTGACTACAGGGATGGGGATTTATCTGGTTATCGTCGAGGGAGTATGGCTAAAGACCCGTAATCCAGATTACTACCTCCATGCCCGCTTTTGGTCTAAGTTTTATGTGTTGAATTTTGGGATTGGTGTTGCAACGGGTATCCCGATGGAATTCCAGTTTGGCACTAATTGGGCACCGTTTTCGGAAGCTGCGGGCAACTTTTTTGGTAGTGTCATTGGCTTTGAAGCTTCCTGGGCATTCATGCTGGAAGCTGCTTTCTTAGGTATTATGTTATTCGGTTGGGAACGCGTTAATCCCACTATTCACTATCTTTCAACAATTTTAGTTGCCGTTGGTGCTAACCTATCAACCGTATGGATTTTGACAGCAAATTCCTGGATGCAAACTCCGGCGGGTGGGGAATTAGTTAATGGCAAGTTTATTGTCCACGATTATTTTCAAGCAATTTTAAATCCGTTCATGCTTAATAGTGTGCTGCACATGTTCTTTGCCACACTAGAAACTTCGCTATTTGTGATTGGTGGAATTAGTGCTTGGTATATTCTCAAACAACGTCATCCAGCTTTCTTTTCCCAGTCATTGAAGATTGCTTTAGCAGCTGCGATCGCAGTTGCACCATTACAAATATACATTGGGCATTTGAGCGGCGAACAAGTCTATCATTATCAGCCCACAAAACTCGCAGCAATGGAAGCGCAATGGGAATCTTCACCTGCGGGACAGCCAGCAGATTGGAGTCTTGTGGCGATACCCAATGAAAAAGCCGAGAAAAATGATTGGGAAATTACTGTTCCCAATGCACTAGGATACATTCTCGAATTCAAAAAGAATCTTTCCGAACCAGTACGCGGCTTGAAAGAGTGGAAAAGTGAGGATCGTCCCCATTTAGTAGGTTTAATTTACTACGCTTTCCGCACAATGATTGCCATTGGGTTTTTCTTCGCTGGATTAATGTTATTAAGTACTCTGCAATGGTTACGCGGTAAACTCTCAGCAGAAAACATTACTCAACAGCGGTGGTTAATGCGGGCTTGGATATTGTCAGCTCCTTTAGGATACATTGCCGTAGAATCAGGCTGGATTGTGCGCTGTGTTGGAAGACAACCGTGGACGCTGTACGGCCAAATTCGCACAGTTGATGCAGCTTCTCGCCTACCTGCAAGTAATGTCTTAATCTCGCTAACAGGCTTTGCCATAGTGTACAGCCTTTTATTTATCGCAGTTTTGTACTTTGGTAGCCGTATTCTCCGCAGAGGCCCAAACCTCGACTTACCAATTCCAGGTGCCGAGATCGCAAAACCCGCAGTAGATACTACTCCTGGTGAGTTTGTTCCAGATGAACGCCCTGTAGAAGCACAGCAGTGAGTTGCTTTTGAAAATGAGGAGGTGGGAGATGGGGAGATGGAAAGTGTGGGGAGTGTGGGGGGAAAGATTTCTTCCTCATCCTCCCACACCTGCTGCTTGCCCAATGCCCTTATTTAATAGGAGATTGTATGGAAACCTTAGAGTATTTTCTGCCGCAAGTATGGTTTGTAATTTTAGCTCTTTTTCTATTCCTTTATGTAATGCTAGATGGATTTGATTTAGGAGTGGGGATATTATCTCTTACTTCCTCAGATGAAGAACGCCGAAGTATTTTGATGACCAGTTTAAGCAATATTTGGGATGCTAATGAAACTTGGCTAGTTCTGATGGCAGGGGGTCTTTTTGGTGCATTTCCTTTAGCTTATGGCACAATTTTAAACGCCTTATATATTCCGGTTTTCTTAATGGTATTTGGGTTTATCTTTCGTGGTGTAGCGTTTGAATTTCGAGAATTAGCAAACCGCAAATTGTTTTGGAATTTCGCTTTTGGTGCTGGAAGTTTTACTGCTGCACTCGGTCAAGGATTCGCCCTTGGCGCTGTGCTGGCGGGCATTCCTGTTGATAATACGGGACACTTTATTGGTAAAACTTGGGACTGGTTAAATATTCCATCGGTGCTGGTGGCTTTAACTTTAATTCAAGGATATGTATTAATTGGTTCGACTTATCTGATTTGGAAAACTACAGGAGAATTGCAGGAAACTCACTACAAAACTGCCAAAATTGCAGCTTGGACGACTTTAATTGGTGCAATTTTCATTACAATTACAACACCGATAATTTATGAAAACGCTCGTTTAAAATTATTTCAGCAACCTTTAGTTTATATCTTTGCAGTCATTCCCTTGTTGGGAATTTGGTTGATTTGGCAACTGTTGAAGAGTATCGATCGCAAAGAAGAAAGAGCGCCTTTTGTCTGGACAATTCTGCTGTTTGTGCTGTCGTTCATTGGCTTGGGATTAATTGTTTTCCCATACATCATTCCTAATAAAATTACTATCTATGAAGCAGCAGCCGACCCCAGTTCCTTGGTAATTATGCTGATTTTTATTGGCTTTCTCATTCCCGTAATGCTGTTTTATAACCTTTACCAATACATTGTTTTTCGAGGTAAGGTGACTGGCGATGGCTATGGAAAATAGAGAAATTTTCCTTTTTTAAGCTAACAATTCGTCTACCGCTACGCTAAAACCTAATAATACTTTTTGAGTCCTAACTACATCACCAGCTTTAAACCCCAAAACTTGATTATCAGTCACGACCAAAACTAACTGACTTTGAGGAAATACTAGCCAAACTTCCTCGCAACCAGACTGTAAATATTCCTGGGCTTTTAAAAATAATTCCTCAGCTAAATCGGTGGGTGAAACGATTTCTGCAATTAGTGGAAAACTTTGTGGCAATGTGGGAACATTGCCAAATTGGGCTACTAAATCCGGCGTCAGATAAGCCACATCAGGACGACGCCCTTGTTTGTATGTGCGACAAGGTACTTCTGTGTAAACTTTGCCACCTAGTTGATTGGAGTTGATGTAAGTTCTCCAGTAAAAACCAAGATTTAGTTCAATTTCACTATGTTTTAATGTCATCCCTGTTTTTTCAACTAGTTGTCCATCTACCCATTCCATCCCATCTGGAGGATTTGCCATGAAATCTTCTAAAGAATGGATTCCGGGAATCGATACAATTTCGTCATGTTTGGAAACTAACATTGGAAGCCTCCACTTTGATTAATTAAATATACAATGTATGGGTATTTTTTTTAAATCATTACCAAATCATCTTCTGTCTCTTCTTCTAATTCATAACCATTAGCGAGTTTAGCAATTGCTTGGTCAATCATTTCTAAACCCCGATCTACGGTTTCAATTACACTTAACTGTCCTCTTAATTCAGCAGCACCGACAAAACCTTTAGCGTACCAAGTCATGTGTTTGCGGGCTTGACGAACGCCGCGATCGCCTTTATATTCCCACAAAGCTTGTAAGTGATCTCTTGCACATTCCAAGCGTTGTATTGGGTTGGGTGGCGGTAATATTTCTCCGGTTTTTAAGAAGCGATCGATTTCTCCCACCAAAAACGGATAACCCAAAGTTCCACGAGAACACATCACACCATCAGCGCCAGTTTCTTCTAAACATTTCACCGCCGCCTCAATGGAAAAAATATCTCCATTGGCAATTACTGGAATAGAAAGTATTTCTTTTACACGCCCAATCCATTCCCAACGCGCATTGCCATTGTATCCTTGGGCGCGAGTGCGTCCGTGTACTGTAATCATTTTTGCCCCAGCATCTTCCATCCGCTTGGCAAAGTCGAGAATAGTAATTTCTTTGTCATTCCAGCCAATACGGGTTTTTACTGTCACAGGTACGTCAACAGCTTTCACCACTTCTCGCACAATTGCTTCTGCAACTTCCGGTTGCCGCAATAGAGAAGAACCGCCTCCATTTTTAGTAATTTTATTTACCGGACAACCCATATTAATATCAACAGTATCAGCCCCTTCTGCAACTGCTTTGACTGCTGCTTCTGCAAGGAAATCTGGACGACAATCAAATAATTGAATGCTAATTGGGCGTTCGTTGGGGTCTACCTCCATGATTTTGGGCAATTGTTTCACATAATGCAAACCAGTAGCATTGACCATTTCGGTATACATCATGGAATCGGGTGCATAACGACGCACCAAGCGGCGAAATACCAAATCTGTGACGCCAGATAAAGGCGACTGGAGAACCCGACTTTTGACCTCGAAGGAGCCAATTTTTAAAGGTTGAGAGAGTCTAGCTTGGAGAGTGGGAGATAGGGAAATCATACAAAAAATTCAAAATTCAAAATTGTGTAAGCCAAAGATTTTTAAGGTATTTAAGACTATTTACGGTTACTGCTAATTACATCCTCTAAATTTCCTCATAACCGATTAGTTTTGTTTAAGTATCTTGAGTAGGAGGGTGTTTTTGGATTTCTTGCTGTACCTCCTCTAAATTTAAACCTAACTCTTTTGCTGTTTCTTCAAAACTCAATCCCAACCTCAACAACAAAGGAATCATTCTCAATTTTTCTTGACGCGCTCCTTCTCGTTGGCCTTCTTGCTTGCCTTCTTGATAAACTCGTGTTTGTTTCAAATCGCTTAATCCAAACATTCCTTCAATCTCCTCTCGGCTCATAGTTGGAAATTTGTAAACCAAAATTGTCTCTATTAATTCTAATAACTGCCGTCGCCGTGGTTCAATATTGATTTCTTGCTCGGTTCTGTCTATTAACTGTCTGGCGGATGTAATTGCTGTATCCTCATTATCGACTAGTAATTTTATCGTAGCAATTCCAATTGGTAACGATGTAGTTTCACCTAATTCATTTAGATAAATACGACTGATGCGCTGGCTGGCAAAAAATTCACTGTAATTCTTGATGTCTGCTGTATCTAAAGTGCGATTCGGATAGATAACAACTCCTCGCCAAGAATTTTTAGGTTGATTTTGACGTAAGTATAAACAAATTTCAGAAATCAGCCGCGAATAAATTTCTGTATCGGTTTGAAATTGAACTTCAACAAAATAAATTGGATTTTCCTCTCCTTGTGTTGGTAGAAAAACGCCATCTATGCGGAATGCAGTTTGTTTTATTTCTACTGAAGAGAATTGATAACCTTCTGCGGTTTGGGGTGGGTTGCCAATTAATTCAAAAAAGATATCAGGAAATTCTTGAAAAAGACGATAAAAAATGCTGTCAGTTTTCACGCTCGATGTATTGCTGAGATTTGCCTCGTTGTGATTTTATCCTGAAATGGGTACTAACACTTTTTGTTCAATTAGACGGGCGAAGTTTAGAAGATCGCTATGTAAATATGCATTTTAATTGCATAACAGCTTAGTAAGCCGACGGCGCGATCGCACCGTCGGCATGACAAATCGATGATAATTTCAGTTACAATTTAGCCGCGAGTTGCACTTTGAGGAGGATGGGAAACAACCTTTTTGGCTAAACCTAAAGTCTGCAAAACTTTGATACTCCACCAAGTAATATCAATTTCCCACCAAGATAGGCCGGATTTTGCCATGTGGGGATAAGTATGATGGTTGTTGTGCCACCCTTCTCCATAGGTGACAAGGGATACCCACCACAGATTACGAGCGCCATCATTGGCATCAAAGGTGCGATAACCCCACAGATGTGATGCAGAGTTCACAAACCAAGTTGAGTGCCAAAGCAAGACGCATCTGACAAACATTCCGTAGATGACAAAAGACCATCCTCCTAAGGCATACAGCAACAACCCGAAGGGAATTTGTAACAGTAAGAAGTAGCGATCTAACCAGCGATAGAAAGGTTGTCTTGCTAAATCGGGGGCATACTTTTGATAGGTTTCGCAGTCAAAAAACTCTGGACGCGGGTAGAATATCCACAGCATGTGACTCCACCAAAATCCTCGTTGGGCGGAGTATGGGTCTAGGTTGATATCTTCGGTGTGGGCGTGATGCTGGCGGTGTCCGCCCACCCAAAAAATTGGCCCGCCTTGCAAAGCTAACGCTCCGATCGTGGCGATCGCATACTCTAACCACTTGGGAACTTGGAAACTCCGATGGCTCAGTAGTCGATGATATCCCAGGCAAATACCAATACTCCCGAATAACCAGTGGAGAAACACCAGCAAACCTAATGCCGACCAAGAAAAAAACCAAGGAGCTAGAAGTGCTAAAACATGAAATGTAGTAAAAAATACTACATTAGTCCAGCTGAGTTGGGGCGGATTTCCTTTCTCAGGGATAATGTCTTTGCCAAGCGCTCCAAAATTTGCGGTCATAAAAATTCCTGTTGATAAACGAGCAAGCGATTTGCGTTTTCTCGGATACCATCCCCCAAGGGATTTTCCCAATCTCTACACCAGTTCGTTACAGTAGAGTCAAGCAAGTATCGCTTACATGTTTATCGTAGCAATACTATGGTTCAGTTGCAAGTGTCACTTGCATTTTTATATGTCCTCTCAATTGATTTCCACTCGTCAACGCTTGATCCAAGCTGCACTTGAGTTATTTACTGCTCAAGGAGTCAGTGCTACCACAACCCGCCAAATAGCTGAAAAAGCTGAAGTCAACGAAGTGACTCTATTTCGGAATTTTGGTAATAAACATGGGCTGCTTTTGGCTGTGCTGGAAGAGTCAGCAGCCTTTAAAAATCTCGGTGAATCTTTAGTAAGGCGGGCAACTCCTCCGGGTAATGTCTACCAAGCTCTAAAAGATTATGCAAGTGACAGCTTACATGCTTTAGAACGAGTGCCAGAGTTTGTTCGCTCTGTGGTGGGGGAAGCCGATCAATTCCCGGCAGAAAATCGCCGCGCCTTAGGCAGGGGAGTAACAGAGGCAAACCGTTATGTGGCGCAATACTTAGCTACTATCATCCAGCAAGGACACCTTAATACGTATCTACCCGCAGAGAAATTAGCCAGTTTGCTCAATGGGATGATTTTGGGATATGCGGTAATTGAATTTACTAGTGAATTTCATGAACTTTGGGAAGATCGGGATGATTTTCTAGAGAATTTAGTAGAGTTGTTTTTACATGGAGCGATGTCATCCTCAGCAGAATCAGCCACTAATTGTTTACAAGGAAATGCGACCGGCACAGAAATAGCTGATTTACCTGCTAATTTGGTTTATGAAATTCTGCAACAAGCCAGGAAATCAGGGATACGAGATTATGCCTTGGCTTACGTGTTATTTGGTGCTGGGTTATCCGCCACAGAAATAATAAGCTTAGAGCGATCGCACCAAATCTCGGATACTCAAGGACACTTCCTGCAAATTACAATTCCCGGATTTGTGCGGCAAGTACCTGTAAATCAGTGGATTTTAGGCAAACGCTACGGCACTTACACTAATAATCCTCTAATTAAATGGGTGAAAAGTCGTAAAGATAATCAAACAGCAATGTTTCTTAATGAAACAGGCCAACCAATTTCCGAATCAGAACTTCAGGTACGTTGGCAAATATGGAGTCAGGGATTATTAACTCCCCAAGGACAACCGCCAGTCATCGCCCAAGCACAACAAACCTGGCGCGTAGAAATGTTAATGCGGGGAATTAGCTTAGAAAACTTGAGTATTTTAACAGGTTGCGATCGCGCCCAATTACAACCCTATGCCCGCCGAGCCAAAGAAAAAGCCGCCCTAGAGCAGGCGACTCGTTTAGATCATAAACCGGGATAGGAGTGTGGGGGGTAGGGGGCAAGGGGAGTGTGGGGAGTGTGGGGAGTGTGGAGAGTGTGGGGAGTGTGGGGGGATGGGGGAGTGTGGGGAGAAAGAGAATTTATGCTTCCCTGTCCTTCCTGTCCTCCCTCTCCTCCCACACCTCCCACACCTCCCTCTCCTCCCACACCTCCCACACTTCCTGTTTGGCCCAATCAATTCAACGGTTCCATAATGACTCTTAAGCCTTTGCTAGAAAGTGCTTTGAGCATTTCTTTCGCGTTATATTCACTGTCAAATACTCCTGCTTGCATCACTTTGAGACCTTGCCAGACTGTGATAAAGGCACCAGGAGCAAGCGATCGCACTAAATCTCGGTCTTTATCTGTTATTAATGTGACCACTATCCGATAACGTATACCGTACTGTGTCCTAGATTCTCCCCTGTAGGAGATATTTGTAGAATTTGTAACTGGTACTTTTGCCTGATTGGGAGCATCGGGAAGTGGCAAGGGTGGTTCATTGCCCAAAGTAGTAGGCTCTAGTTTTGGTAATGACTGCTGTGTTTGATTAGCAGTGTTGGAAACTGCTGGCTGTGCTAGAGAACTCGACGGATACTGAGGCGCACTAAATTCAATCGCGCTCGGATCGATCTGCACATAATTAAACTGGGGTGTCTGAGGCGGCTGTGTTGGTGTGGAATTTGCAACTTGAGTGTTAGTTGATGTTTGTCTACCTGGCAAGCTGCTAGGAGTAGGAAAACCTGCAACTTTAGAGGTAGGTGGTTGTTGATTGGATGTGGCTGGCGAAAGCGAGACACTCGCTGGTTGCAATGGCAGCAGTTGACTGTTTAATTGTCCGGGAACGAGATTATCTGCTGAAATACTGTTGGTGGTTTGACTGTTTAATTGTCTGGGAACGAGATTATCTGCTGAAGTGCTGTTGCTGGTTTGGGTGTTGGTGGTTTCTGGGACTCCAGGAGCCGAAAAACTGATTTCCCTAGATGCTGGTGTTTCTTGTGCCATATTGTTGGCTACAGGGGAGGGTTGAGAATTTTCGGTTGCTAGGGCTGTTGTACCGTTGAGATCTACATTACCAGCGATGCGATCGCTCAGCAGGTTATTGCCAGCAGCAGAAATTACCTGCTTGGCTGCGCTGGCATTAATGTCATAGCGGCCATTATTTTGAAATTTATTACCCCCAGGTTCGGATGCATTGCCTAAATCTGGCATTGCTTGGGCGATCGCTACTAAACCATCTTCTTTACTACCTTGAATAATATTATTCCGTAAAATCGGGCGAGCATTCGCTTGGACTATAATTCCAGATCTATTATTCTGAATTTGATTGGCTATAACCACAGGCGCAGCATTTTGGGCAATATTGATGCCAAAGCCGGTTTCATGAAAAATATTTTCCTTGACTTGGGGGCGGGAGTTCCCAGCAATTGTGATGCCATTAGCGCCATTGCCATCGAAGTAATTTTTGCTAATGGTGGGTGCAGCATTTCCACTGACGGAAATCCCATCTTGCATATTACCTATAAAGGTATTTTCCATAACTACCGGATTGCTAGATTCAATCCACAAACCATAACCACGACGGTTTGAGTTTGTCAGCGTCACCCCAGTTAGCACTGCTTCATCTGCCCCAACAATTGTTACATTTTGACCGCCATAACTGCGACTTAGGTAATCGCCCCCTCCCTGAATGATGATATCTTTGCCGCGATCGCCCGGATTTCCTTGAATAGAAACACCTGGTTTGAGCATTAAAGGAAATACCTCTCCCGTCTCAGTACTGTAAGTACCTGGAGAGAGCATAATTACAGTATTAGGATTAGCTAATCGCAGCGCTTGGGTAATAGTTTTTACAGGAGTGGATTGGCTGCCATTACCTGTAACGTCGTCTCCTGCATTAGGGTTGACAAACAGCACGTTCGCCTGAGAACTGTTTTTTCCCCCTATAGGTGCGGAATCTTGTGCCGATGGCATCTGAGCGATCGCACTATCCACGCTTGTTAGTTTGAAAGTTAAGGTAAAAATTAGAACATAAAAACTCAAAATTAAAAGCTTTGTAGGTTCCAGAAAGTTTCGCTTTGGTTGCAAAGCATTTATACTGCGGTACGTGGAAAATAGAAAATAGGGAATCATATTTAACATAACTCCTCGAAAGTATCAATAAATTCTTATACTCTTAGACACTACTATGCCGATAATATTACCCACATATTGGTCTATTGACGACTAATAAAACAAGGAATTGACAATTGGCCAAACAAGGAGCGTTGATTGTTGGCTGTTGACTGAATTATTCCCCTTGTCTTGTTGTCCCCTGTTTCACATTGGAAAGTCGAGCGTGTTAGAACTTATTAATTTTTATAAAGCGTATTTTTTCAGATAAATGAAGTACGCGGCTAGTGAATATAGGAATCCGATTTGATTCTTGAAAAAATCTAAGTATGTGTAGGGTGCCTTATCACGAAGTGTAACGCACCGTATTTTGGGCTTTGGTGCGTTAGCCTACGGCGTAACACACCCTTTGTATTTCAGAAATCAAATATGAATCCTATATGTTTCCTACGATTATCTGTACCTCACTCCTTTGCAATCTGCTGTAAGCCTCTTGTGTGTCAAAGTCTTATGAATTCAGCAATTATATATTATGAATTTTTATTGAATTTTAATATGAAATCAGTAACGCCCCAAAATCTTCGATCTTGTGCAATCAATCTATATTGTGGGCAATTCAAGTACTAAAAAAAAATCCCCCGATCGCTCAGGGGCTAATAAGTCAGAAGATAATATCAAACCTAATTGCTGCAATCCTAGCGCTTACATAATTTGCACAAACCTTCCAAAAGTTTGAATTCCCTTTAAAGAAAGATTGTGATAAATAATACATAAACAACACCTCAATGATTCTTAATACTTTTCATTTTCCTTTTGTGACCTTCACTAGCAGTAGGATTGACTAATAATAACCAGAGATTATGTTTGAAATTTTTATTAGTAAATAAAAAAATGAAATACGTTTGCCTTGAGAGAGGCATCCACCAGAAAATAAGTAATGTGATATGAATAGTTGGATATTTTGATTTGGAAGTTCCTGGGCTATTGCTCTGGGGAGTGCGGATTTGCTATTGTATCCGCTTTTCCCTGTTCTTTGTAAGCCTGTAGTCTACCAGAAAATACTTGACTAACCTTAGTGCTAAACTGTAGCCTCAAACTACCGCGATCGCTGCCTATGGGAACATGGGATAATTTAAAATAACCTTTATTTCTAGGTTTTTTTGCGTATATTTAGTCAAAATTGAGTCAAAAAAAGTAAATTAATTAACTTATGGTTACTAGGACATATGATAATTCACATTTCGATGAAAGTACTAACGGGGTTGTGGTAATGGTCGAGCCATACAGCCAAAAACAACAAATACAGCAAGTTGTTTACCGGATTTTAGACGCTAATTTAGACCGCGCTCGTGAAGGCTTGCGAATTATTGAGGAATGGTGCCGCTTTGGTTTAAATAATGCTCAGTTGGCTCTTGAATGTAAGCGCTTGCGCCAAGAAGTAGCCAAATGGCATACCCCCGAATTGCGGGCGGCGCGAGATACACCAGGCGATCCTGGGACTGAGTTAACCCATCCTCAGGAGGAAGAACGAGCTAGTATAAAATCGGTGTTGCAGGCTAACTTTTGTCGGATAGAAGAAGCGTTGCGAGTGCTGGAAGAATATGGCAAACTTTACCACCAAAGTATGGCTAAAGCTTGTAAGCAAATGCGCTATCAAGTTTACACCCTAGAAAGTAATTTAATGGGTTATCAGCGCCATCAATTGTTATGGCGATCGCGTTTGTATCTTGTTACTTCGCCTAGTGAAAATTTATTCAGCGCTGTAGAAGCTGCACTCAAAGGCGGATTAACCCTCGTACAGTACCGTGAGAAAACCGCTGATGATTCTTTGCGTCTAGAACAAGCCAGGAAACTGCGGCAGTTATGCCACATTTACGGCGCTTTATTTATCGTTAACGATCGCGTAGATTTAGCTTTAGCCGTTGATGCCGATGGAGTGCATTTGGGACAACAAGATATGTCTATCAGCATTGCTCGGCAACTACTCGGTTCCCAGCGCATCATAGGTCTATCTACCACAAATCCAGAAGAAATGCAACGTGCAATTGCTGAAGGTGTGGATTACATTGGCGTGGGGCCGGTTTATGAAACTCCCACGAAAGTGGGTAAGGCAGCAACAGGCTTAGAATATGTCAGCCATGCAGCGAAAAACTGTTCAATTCCGTGGTTTGCTATTGGGGGAATAGATGCAAATAATATTAATGATGTCATCGATGCAGGAGCCGAACGCGTCGCAGTAGTGCGATCGCTCATGCAAGCTGAACAGCCTACCTTAGTAACCCAATATTTGCTTTCCCAACTCAATCGTATTAAACCAGAAGTTATTAGTAATTAGTCAAAACCCTTCGGGTAGGGAAAAGGGAAAAGGGAAAAGGTTAAAGGGAAAAGGGTGAATCTTACCTTTGCCCCTTGCCCTTTGCCCTTTTCCCCTAGTCCCCAATGCCCAATTCCCCATGCCCCATGCCCCATGCCCAATTCCCCACTCCCCAAATTTATGTCTAATGAGATTACGGTTGAGATAAATGGTGAAAGTCGTAGCTGTTTGTCTGAAACCCTTTTACCTGATTTACTCCAACAGTTGGGTTTCAATCCCCGTTTAGTGGCGGTGGAGTATAACGGCGAAATTTTACACCGCCAGTTTTGGCCAGAAACAAAAGTGCGATCGGGCGATCGTCTAGAAGTAGTTACTATTGTTGGTGGTGGTTAATTAGTTTGGGCCAGTAAACTTCAATTAGAACAATGGTTGGTCGGTCTAAATATTTGGTTACTACACGTGCAACAAACTGTACTAATTCTGTGCCGTTCAACTTGATTTTACTTTGAAGGCGCTTTTTATTTTCTTGGCGATCGCGATAGACTATGCACCTGATAGTGTTGACTTAGAGGGAGAAGATTTTTGCGACTATCCAGATGAAGACTTACACAACTCAAAAAATTATCTACAGAGGTGAAGTGTGATTAGTTAATTTAGATCCAACAGTAGGGACAGAAATTAGCAAAAAACGTCCTTGTATCATAGTCAATGATGATGCTATTTTCAATAAAAATTTAGAGATCGATTTTATTATGAAGATGAATTAGGCGATCGCATTTCAAGAAAAACCAAGCGATCGCACTGTGGAGATTTGAGGGGCGATCGCTTTTTTATCTCACGCAGAGGCGCAGAGATGCAAAGGAAGATACCCTACTGAAGCAATACTTTGATGATTTGAGAGCAAAAGGAAATCCTTTTGATGCTAATAGATATGATAAATATTCACCTTTATCTGCTGAGGATTTATCAAATCTACTATGTGGAATAGATAGTAAAACAAAGGCAAACGCAATCATGCAAATTGCTGATTTATGCTTGTATCCTATCGTCCGCAGCACGGACAATCCTGATAACCAAGCATTTTTGTCTCTGAAAAATGCTAATTTACTTGTGGATTCACGTTTGACGCAGAATCAGATTAATATATTAGGAATCAAGTACTATTGCTTTGACAACCCCTAAAAACATTTAGCTTGAGAATTCAGTTAGTATTTTTGTACTATAGTATTAGTAATAGGTTATGTGGTATAAAAATTTGATTTTTTTAACTTTCGTAAAAACGTGTCTTGTTCATGACTCATTTAGAATTGCTATTTAATGTGATGATATCATTGACCATACATAGCCAGACAAATTATAGATATTAATTGAAATTATTTTATGTTTAATCAATTATCTATTTGGGAAGAGGGAAATGATGAGAGTAGGCATCAGGGTGAAAAGCTACCTATGGAAAATGCTGAAGTAATCTATTACCAAAATTTATTTGATGGTAACGAAAGTAACCAATTATTTATTGAATTATATGAAACTACTTCTTGGAATCAAGAATCTACAATAGTCTTTGGTAAACAAATTAAATTACCAAGACTTACAGCTTGGTATGGAGATCCGGGAAAATCTTATTCTTACTCTAAAATCACAATGCAACCTTTTTCATGGACTCCTGTATTAATCAATATTAAATCTAAAATTGAATATTTATCTAAAATTAAATTCAATAGTGTATTACTCAATCTATATCGTGATGGTAAAGACAGCGTAGCTTGGCATAGTGATGATGAACCAGAACTTGGAGAAAATCCTGTAATTGCTTCTGTAAGTTTCGGAGCTAATCGTCGTTTTGTGTTTAGACATAAAATACAAAAAGAATTAAACTACGAAATTCAACTTAATCATGGAAGCTTACTAATGATGAAGGGAACTACACAGCACTTTTGGCAACATCAAATACCTAAAAAAAATAAACTTACACAATCAAGAATAAATCTTACTTTTAGACAAATTAAATAACTGTATTTTTATATAAAAAACATCAATTAATAGGGATAAAATACATAAAAAAACTTGCTCTAGAAGCATCACACTCCCAAAGCAAGCCAACTCTCTAAATTTTTCTTAGCGTCCTTCGCGGTTCGTTAAAGTTGCTTCACTTCTGAAACCAACTTAGACACCATATCTTTGGCGCTACCAAAGAGCATCGTAGTTTTATCTTTGTAGAACAGCTCATTATCCACACCGGCAAAACCCGTACTCATCCCGCGCTTAATCACAATTGTCTGCTTTGCCCGATCTACTTCCAAAATCGGCATTCCATAAATCGGGCTATTTGCATCGCTCCGCGCCGCAGGGTTTACCACATCATTTGCCCCAATTACTAAAGCCACATCAGCTTGTTCAAACTGGGGATTAATATCATCCATGTCGTACAACTGCGTATAAGGCACATTTGCCTCAGCCAACAACACATTCATGTGCCCCGGCATTCTTCCAGCAACGGGGTGAATGGCATACTTGACATCTACGCCCATCCGTTCTAGTTGATCTGACAATTCGCGGACGCTATGTTGTGCTTGGGCAACTGCCATCCCATAACCAGGTACAATTACCACGGAACGAGCGTATCCCAACATCATCGCCCCTTCTTCGGGATCGATACTGCGGACAGTTTGATCGATCGCACCACCACCACCAGCACCACCGCCAGAGGTAGAACCCGTACCAAAAGCGCTGAACAGCACGCTGAAGAGGGAGCGGTTCATTGCCTTACACATAATTTCGGTGAGGATTAAACCAGAAGCTCCCACCAACGCTCCAGCGATGATTAACATATTGTTCATCACCACAAAACCAGCAGCAGCAGCCGCTACACCTGACAAGGAGTTCAACAGCGAAATTACCACTGGCATATCGCCACCACCAATGGGGATGACGAACATCACACCCAGCACCAAGGAAACAGCAACTACTCCTAAGAATATGGGTAGGCTATCTGGTGTGATGATTAAGTAAACACTGCCAGCTACGTAAGCACCCAGAAGCACCAAGTTAAATGGTTGCTGGAATGGAAATGTAATCGGGGAACCGCTGATTAAACCTTGCAATTTGGCGAAGGCGAGAAAACTACCCGTGAAGGTAACGCCACCGATTAACACATCCAGCAGCATGGAAATGTTCACATCTAGGGGTACGGGTGCGCCAGAATCCAATAACCGCCAGAATTCGGCAACGGCGACTAAAGCCGAAGCTGCACCGCCCAAACCGTTGAGCAAACCCACCATTTGGGGCATTTCCGTCATTTGGACTTTGTAGGCAACGATCGCACCAATTCCCGATCCGATTGCCAAGCCTAACAAAATCATTTCATAGTTCAACACATGCCGATCCAACATTGTTGCCACAATTGCCAGCAGCATCCCCACCGCTGCGATGACATTACCGTTCCGTGCTGTCGCTGGCGAACCCAGCTTTTTCAAACCAAAAATGAATAAGGATGCAGCGACTAAATATGTCAGCTGAATGCCAGTTGGTAAAAAGTCGCTCACGCCTTAATCTCCTTTTTCTTGAACATAAGCAGCATTCTGTCTGTGACGAGAAACCCACCGACAACGTTGACTGTAGCCAGTACCACAGCAATTAAACCGAGAATCACTGACACGCTAGTTTCTCTAGCACCTGAGGCCACAATTGCCCCAAGTACCGAAATGCCAGAAATTGCGTTTGAGCCTGACATTAAAGGTGTGTGTAGCGTCGGTGGTATTTTGTTGATCACTTCAAAGCCGATAAAAGACGCCAGAACAAATACAAACAAAGCAGCAAGTAAGGCCTCTGTCATGAAATAAAACTCCTTTTGTAAGTGGGAATGGGGCATTGGGCAAGCAGGAAGTGTGGGAGGGGTGGGAGGTGTGGGAGGATGGGGAAGAAATCTTTCCCCCCTCTCTCCCCACACTCCCCACACTTCCTTGTCTCCCTTGTCCCCAGTCGCCAGTCCCCAGTCCCTAATTAACCGCCGGTTCTTGAGTATTCAAAGCTTGTAGCGCCTCACGCACTCGTTGATTGCGAATTTCACCTGCGTGGGTAACACAAGCTGCCTCAACAATGTCGTCGCTAAAGTCCACTTGCAAAGCTTTCTCTTTGCTAATCAGCAGTTGGATTAACGATGTCACGTTCTTGGCATATAATTGGCTGGCGTGGACTGGCATCGAGGATGGTAAATTGATGGGGCCGATAATTGTCACACCATTCCAGACAATATCTTTGCCGGGTTCGGTGCAGGCGCAGTTACCACCCTGTTCGGCGGCTAAATCTACAATTACTGAACCGGGTTTCATCTGTGCCACCATTTCTTCTGTCACGAGTCGTGGTGCTTTTTTGCCGGGTACTTGAGCAGTGGTAATCACCACATCGGCATTTTTCACGTGTTCGGCGACAACTTCTTGGGTACGTTGTTTGCTAGCCTCAGAAATTTCTTTGGCATAGCCACCTGCGGCGACGGTTTCTTCTTCGAGTTTGACTTCGACGAATTTTGCCCCTAAGCTTTGCACTTCTTCTTTCACAGCCGGACGAATATCAAAGGCTTCTACCACTGCTCCCAAGCGTCTAGCGGTGGCGATCGCTTGCAATCCAGCCACGCCAGCACCCATAATAAATACTTTCGCTGGGGCAATGGTGCCTGCGGCTGTTGTCAGCATCGGGAAATATTTTGGTAATGCAGCTGCGGCAATCAATACTGATTTATAACCTGCTAGTGAAGCTTGCGAGGACAAAGCATCCATGCTTTGCGCCCTGGTGGTACGGGGAATCATTTCCATACTCAAGGCTGTGACTTTGCGATTTGCCAATTGCTGCGCCACCACAGGATTTCCTAAAGGATTCAGGAAACTTACTAATACAGCTCCTTCCTTTAACAAATCAACTTCTGAACGTCCATCTTCTCGTTCTTGGGGTGGGCTGACTTTGAGCAAAATGTCTGCTTCGCTCCATAATTTGACAGAATCGCTAATAATTTTGGCTCCTGCTGCTTCATAAGCAGGATCGCTAAAAAAGGATCGTTCTCCCGCACCCGATTCCACCCAAACTTCTAAGCCTTGCTTTACCAATCGGGCAACAACGTCAGGAATTAATGCCACACGACGTTCGCAAACTTCAATTTCTTTAGCAACTGCTATTCTCATGAAATCTCCTGAAGATAAATACTTAATCTCTGCCAAGTAAGCGATCGCTCAGATGAGGGATATTTCGCACTTTTAATACTGAGGCAGGAACATCAGCCATGACTTTTTCTAGTAGATTGAACCTTGAATCTTTCCTCTCCCACTCTTCGTTCTCCGCGCAAAGCCTCACTTTGCGGCTTGCAGATGTTACATTTTCAGATATTTGCAAATAGGGTTACGTATTGCACATGCTAAGTTAATTCCCAAATTTTGCATCTTTATCTTCAGCTTATTTTCGGGATTCAGAAATTGGCTATATCCTTTCTTATAGAGTAATATTGACCAAATTTTGGAAGCTTGATAATTTTCAAATCAAATTTTAATAATTCCGACTTTCGTTCAAGCTTATTTTAATCAATTTATCTCAAGTTCACTGGCGATCGCTAATCATACGGCTCAATTTTTATAACAAAAATCTTAAATTTAGATACACTTATACATATTCGGAAACACAATCTCATCTCAGCTGTGTTTTCATTTAGTTTCAAATTCGACTAACCTAGCAATCAAACCAAGTCTCTGTAAGAATAATGAAGTGAATTGATTTAAAGTTAAATATCTGACTAAGCAAAATTACTTTTAGCTAAAAGTCACCAAAAATGGCACTTTTTTTCCTATTCAACGTCTATTGTCAGGAAGTCCGTAGTAAAGTTTAGTAAAGAATACTAACATACAGTTATTTAGATAACAGAGTTTATATTTTGGTGGAGGGAGCTTAAATATGCGACGTTTACTTTCTGCTTTAGCCGTAACTAGCTTTTTGCTAACTGGATTTCCAGTTGTGAGTTTGGCACAAAGCTTACCTGGATTTACGCTCTTTAGCGGTGTCAAAGGGGAAAATCAGCTGCCCTTCCGGTTAGATTTTGGCGGACAAACTAATGGTTGGGATCGTTATAGATTGAGGATTCCAGGTCAAAGAATGAAATTGGCAGTTGCTCAATTTGCCATCACCTATCCTGATTATTACGAAGGAATTTTTGACCCCAAAAAAATTGAGGTGCGAGTCAAAGGTAAATCAGTTAAGCTTTCTGAGGTCAAGTGGGACAAAGAAGGTAAGCTAATTAGTATTTTTCCCGAAGAACCTGTACCAGCAGGTAGTGGAGTTGAGTTAGTTTTTTCTAACGTCAAAAACCCCTCCTTTGGTGGGATGTATTATTTCAATTGCCAAGTTCTCTCCCCTGGCGACGTTCCACTACTGCGATACATGGGAACCTGGATTTTGAGTATCAGTTAATTTTGGCGAGTAGGGAGAAGGGAGACACGGGAGACAGGAGAGACAGGGGAAAAGGTTAAAGGTTAAAGGGAAAAGGAATAAATTTAACTTTTCCCCTTTCCCCTTTCCCTTTCCCTCTCCCTATGCCCAATGCCCCATTTCCTATTTCCCATTCCCTGTTAAAGTGATAAAATTAGAGATTGTGAGTTTTTCTAAAAATCAGCCAACAGGAGGATAGTATGCAAAGAACGCTGGGCGGTACTTGTCGCAAGAGAAAAAGAACCTCTGGTTTTCGCGCTCGGATGCGGACACCAGATGGCAGAAATGTAATCAGGGCTAGGAGAAGAAAGGGGCGTCATCGTCTGAGCGTTTAGGGCGGTATACAGTATCTGTGGCTTTGCCCAAAGCAAATCGGTTAAAATCCCGAAAAGATTTCCAGGCAGTTTTCCGCGAAGGAATTCGGCGTCATGGCTCTTATTTAACATTGAGAGCCTTAAAACCTTTATCTTTAATAAATCCTTCTTTGGATGCCGCCACTGAGACTAAACAAGCAATTGACTCAGGGCATCTTGCCAGCATAAAAATTGGCATTTCGATTAGCACAAAAGTCAGCAAAAGAGCAGTGGTTCGCAACCGGATAAAACGGCAAATTACTGCTGCTTTGTATGACTTACTGCCGAAATTGTCACCAGGATGGCGGTTAGTGGTGGTTGTTAAACCTACAGCAGCAGAATCTAAGTGCGTAAGCCCACAATTTCTGCAAGAATTAGAGCAGTTGTTGGCACAAGCCGAGGTGTTCGATGGGCATTCGTGAAGAAGTTTATTATGAAGGCGGCCCCCATATTGGGGATCTAATTATAAACCTGCTAATTGGGCTAACCGTTGTTGGCATACCCTTGACAGTCGGGGCAATTGTCAGAGCATTATGGCTGCGCTTCCGCATCACCGATCGCCGAGTTACCGTAACAGGAGGTTGGCAGGGACGCGATCGCACTGACGTAATTTACTCAGAAATTGTCAAAGTTGTCAAAGTCCCACGCGGCATAGGTCTTTGGGGAGATATGGTACTAACCCTGAAAAATGGCAGCCGTCTGGAACTGCGTGCGATTCCCAATTTTCGGGAAGTGTATGACTACATTAATGAAAAAATTGCTGCGAAAAATCCCCAATATAGCGCTGCTGCTAATAAGTGATGGAGAGATGGGGAGATGGGGAGATGGGGAGACACAGGGACGCGGGGAATAATCAATGCCCAATGCCCTATGTTCAATGCCCTATGCCCAATGCCCAAAAAAATTGTGCGGCTATCCGTAGCAAAGGACAGTCGCACATAAGTCATGATTTAGATAAATTAGATTCAGTCAGTTTACAGTAACTCAGGTTAAATTCAGAATAATGGATTTTGGTATCGGCTTTCTCTCGAACAACGTGATGCTGCCAATCATAGATTTTTTCTATGGTATTTTTCCTAGCTATGGATTGGCGATCGTTGCTTTGACACTGATAGTCCGCTTTGCGCTCTATCCCCTGAGTGCTGGCTCAATTCGCAATATGCGGAAGATGCGAATTGTACAACCTCTGATGCAAAAGCGGATGGCAGAAATCAAAGAGCGCTTTAAAGACGATCCGCAAAAGCAGCAGGAAGAAATGGTCAATGTCCAAAAAGAATTTGGCAATCCTTTGGCTGGCTGTTTTCCGTTGCTGATCCAAATGCCAGTTTTATTAGCGCTGTTCGCCACTTTGCGCGGTTCGCCTTTTGCAGGTGCGAACTACAGCGTTAACTTGCAAGTCTTTCCCGCAGAACAAATCGAACAAATTCAACCGCAAGCCTTTGCCACTCCTCCTCAAAATATCTACATTGCTGATGGCGAACACGTTAAGGTAACTGCAATTCTTCCCAGCGGTAACAAACTCGCTGTGGGCGAACAAACCAAAATACAATATCAGACCGTTGAGGGCAAACCATTTCAGGTACTTTTAGCAGAACACCCAGAAACTAAGCTGATTCCTGAGTGGAAAGTCACCAAAGGCGAAGAAAGGGTAAAAATCGATGCCCAAGGCAATTTAGAAGCCTTGCAGCCTGGAGAAGTGACCATTCAAGGAACAATTCCTGGGCTAGCAGCTGATAAAGGGTTTTTATTTATTGATGCTTTAGGTAGAGTTGGCGCACAAGATCCAGATGGCACAATCCACTGGGATATCGTCGCCATGATTGTTTTCTTTGGAATCAGCCTTTATGTCAGCCAAATGCTTTCCGGGCAAAATTCCAGCGGTGGCAATCCCAACCAGGATACAGTTAACAAAATCACTCCAGTCATTTTTTCTGGAATGTTTTTGTTCTTCCCCCTACCAGCTGGGGTACTGATGTATATGGTGATTGGTAATATTTTCCAGACATTGCAAACCTACATTCTCTCCCGCGAACCATTACCAGAAGAACTGCAAAAAATCGTAGACGCTCAAGAAAAAGAAGCAGGTAAAGAACAAAAAGCATTGCCGTTTGAGCCGACAAGTTCCAAAAAAACTGAGGCGACAAGTTCTAAGAAAACTGAGCCAGCAAGTTCTAAGAAAACTGAGCCGAAAAGTTCTAAGAAAAAGGCTACAGGGGGTTCATGAGCAATATTTCCATGCAGCGAGGTCAGCAGTGGTTAAAAACACTGCTGGAACTCAGTGGGATATCTACTGAGATTCACGGTAGTTTAGAAGCTGCCCAACCTCAAGACGATGATTTACCAGAATCAGATAGTTACTGGTTGACAATTGATGAAACGAATTTGACGCCAGAACAAATCCAGGTATTAATTGGCCCCGATGGTTCTGCGCTAGATGCAATTCAGTATCTAGCAAATTCGGTTCTCAACTTGAGCCAATCCCAGGAAGGACAAGCATCTTACACCATTGAGTTGAATGGCTACCGTGTCAAAAGACAAGCCGAAATTCGCGCATTAGCAGAAGCAGCAGCCGATGAAGTGCGCTTTTCTGGTAGAGAAGTGGAAATTAAATCTCTCAGTTCTGCGGAACGGCGTCAAGTTCATACTTTCTTGAAAGACTTTGGAGATTTGGAAACCTTCAGTCGCGGAAAAGAACCACATCGTCATTTGGTTGTGCGTCCGGCTGCGTTGGAGTAAGTTAGGGATTAGGAGTAGAGACGCGATTAATCGCGTCTGTACATGGGTTAGGAGTTAATCGAGAACTCTAACGACATAATTTCAAAATTTCTATTATCCCTAAGAGATAAAATAAAAAACGTACTATCAGACCAATTGCTGATAATCAAGATAAATTTTCGTGAGGATGTCTCACAAATCCTATGGACGCAATTTATATTCCGCAGCTAACTAGAGCATCGGAGCGGACAGAGGAAGTTCAAGTTAAGGAATTTCTGCCTGGTCTGGAAACTTTGACGCCAGTTCGCGGTCGTGTACGCGTGCAGCATCATGGTAATTATTTGCAAGTGTCAGGTCAGGCAGAAACTATTATTACTTGTACCTGCAACCGCTGTTTGCAGCAATATAATCAACGCTTGGGGATTGATACTAAAGAAATCATCTGGTTAGATGAAACTGCAAATCAGGTAAAAGACTTGCCTTTAGAAAGGGAAGTAACTATGGAAGATTTGGTAGAAAGTTTACCACCAGATGGTTATTTTTATCCCAGCGAATGGCTGTACGAGCAGATGTGCCTAGCAATACCTCAACGCCAATTGTGCGATCGCAATTGTCCAGGTATTCCTCCAAGTACTATTGTTGATAGTTGTGATACTTCTGAAACTCCAGTTGATAATCGTTGGGCTGGTTTGGAAGCATTGAAAAAGCAACTTCCCGGACAGTAAGTTATCTAATATTTTTCTCAATTAATTCATGAGATTTATATAGAACCCGAATTCTTCAAGAAATCGGGTTTCTAATTTATGTTTTTGCAAATTATTTTTTTATAATTGAAGTTAAACCTCATCCAAAGAACTGAAGTTTTTTAAAAGGCAATAGAGTTGAGGGAACAGGGAAAAGTGTAGGATTTGGGAATAAAATCCGATTCTGAAAAACTAGAGGTTTCAAAGTAGACGCAGTTTAGCTTATCTGACATTTTCAGTTTAGTCATACTGATTGGAAAGCTTTTGGTTTACACTGAGACCAGGAATAAGCTTGTTAAATCGGTAAATTCTAATTCACACCCTCCTATTTGGAGGGTTTTCTTGTGTAGGTAAATTATTGGATAAATTTAAACAATAGAGACAGTAGGAATTAGTACAGTAATTAAAGTTGAAAAAACTTTTGTATTTTATTTTTAAATTTTAAAAAACTGGAGTCCATCAGATTGATAGGAGTGAGTCTATGAGTTTCCGTGATGAGTTTAAACTACTACTACGCGCCCGCTACCCCTTGATTTATATTCCTACATACGAAGAGGAACGAGTAGAAGCATCTATCCGAGAAGAAGCAGCAAACCAAGGCAATCGCCCAGTGTATACTTGGGATTTTGTCGATGGTTACCAGGGAAATCCTAATGATGCGGGGTTTGGGCGGCGTAATCCGCTGCAAGCTTTGGAATTTGTGGAAAAATTACCAGCCTCAGCACCAGCAGTCTTGATTTTACGAGATTATCATCGCTTTTTAGAAGATGTGGCGATCGCCCGCAAACTCCGCAACCTCGCCCGACTCCTGAAGTCGCAACCAAAAAATATTGTACTGCTGTCGCCGCGCATCGCCATTCCTGACGATTTAACCGAAGTGCTGACAGTCGTCGAATTTCCCTTACCCAATGCCCCAGAAATTAAAACTGAGGTAGAACGCTTGCTGCAAGCTACTGGGAACTCACTTTCTGGAAAAGTTTTAGATGACTTGGTGCGCTCTTGTCAAGGACTTTCGATGGAACGAATTCGGCGGGTTTTGGCAAGAGCGATCGCTAGCCACGGAGAATTGCAGCCAGAAGACGTAGATCTGGTTTTGGAAGAAAAACGCCAAACTATCCGCCAAACCCAAATCCTGGACTTCTACCCCGCCACAGAGCAAATTTCTGATATCGGCGGACTGGATAACTTGAAAGATTGGCTGATCCGTCGGGGAGGCTCATTTAGCGAACGGGCAAGGCAGTACGGATTACCGCACCCCCGCGGTTTAATGTTGGTGGGTATTCAGGGAACTGGCAAATCGTTAACAGCAAAAGCGATCGCTCATCACTGGCATTTACCCCTGCTACGTCTGGATGTCGGGCGGTTATTTGGTGGTTTGGTGGGCGAGTCGGAATCTCGCACCCGCCAAATGATTCAGGTAGCTGAAGCCCTTGCCCCATGTATTTTATGGATTGATGAAATAGATAAAGCCTTTTCGGGGCTTGGTAGCAAAGGTGATGCAGGCACTACTAGCCGCGTGTTTGGCACATTTATTAACTGGCTAGCCGAAAAAACCTCACCTGTGTTTGTCGTCGCCACCGCCAACGATATCCAAGCCCTACCGCCAGAAATGCTGCGGAAAGGTCGATTTGATGAAATTTTCTTTGTCGGTTTGCCTACCCAAGAAGAGAGAAAAGCAATTTTTAACGTTCATTTATCTCGCTTGCGCCCCCACAACTTAAAAAGTTATGACATCGATAGGTTAGCTTATGAGACACCGGATTTTTCTGGGGCAGAAATTGAGCAAACTTTAATTGAAGCTATGCACATTGGATTTAGCCAAAACCGCGATTTTACTAAAGACGATATTTTAGAGGCTGCCAGTCAAATTATCCCCTTAGCACGAACCGCTGTAGAGCAAATTCAGCAACTTCAAGAATGGGCTGCTGCGGGGAGAGCGCGTTTAGCATCGAAACACAGTCCTTTAAGCGATACCTTCGGCAAGCTACGCTGATGCGATTTTGGATTTGAGATTTTAGACTTCGGCTACGCTCAGTCGAACGATTTTGGATTAGGGATTTCTCTGTATTAAAGGGTTCTATCAATCCATCTGTTGCATTCATTTTGCAAATTGGTATAACAGAGTGGCAGCTAGAATAATCGATTGGAATAGACCACACTGCATCCCTTTGTGGTCTCTTTACAATCCAAAATCCAAAATCCAAAATCTAAAATTGATTGACCCCTAGATAATCAGGTATTAATTATGTTTTCTGGCTTGATAAAGTATATACTTGGCTTTTTCTTAGCGATCGCTGTATTAATTGGTGGTGGTGTTGCAGTTGCACTCTATTTCATGAATCGCACCGGCATACCCCCTGCCAAACCGATTTTCTCCAATGACAGCCCTTCGGTGAAAGCCCAAGCTCCAAAAGCAACTGAGCCTGGAGGTAAACCCACCCCTACACCAAGCACCACTAAATCACCTTCCAGTGCAACTCCCACACCCACCCCTACTGAATCACCTAAACCTACCCCATCCCCAACACCATTGCCATCAGGAGCTTACCGAGGGCGTGTGAGCTGGGCTGAAGGTTTAAGTTTGCGGGCACAACCAAATCAAGACGGCGAACGCATTGGTGGCGTTGCTTTTAATCAAAAAATTATTGTCTTGGAAGAAAGCGAAGATAAAGCTTGGCAAAAAATCCGTTTGGAAGATAGCGGACAAGAAGGTTGGGTGAAAGCAGGTAATACTGAAAAAACTGATGAACAATAGGTATTGGGGCATTGGGCATTGGGCATGGGGCATGGGACATGGAGAGACAGGGGAGAGGGAGGAGACAAGGAAGAAAGATGGCTACCTTGTCCACCTTGTCCCCCTTGTCTCCCTTGTCTCCCCACCTCCCCACTGCCTACTCCCCACTCCCCATATCAATTAGTTGTAAAGAATCATACAAAAATAAATATTACACAGAGTAAATGGTATAATCTTGTATGGTCATAACTTGAACAAAACAAGTGAAAACAGGGGTAGATAGCTCTTTAACTGAGCGAGCCTCAGCCTTTGAGGCATCTAAAAGTATCAAGGTTGTTCATCTGCCGATTATTTTAAAATTTTTGAATTGGAAAAATTTACCTAGCTCTGCTGCGATGCGTCTGTTGTCTGTAGCATTGGCTATGGGAATTATTAGCGTTGCTGGGGAAGTTTTAGCAGTTCAGAAAATTGGAAGTAATAATTCACAAGTTGCCAATAGCCAAAGATGTTTAAAAAAGTTAGGCTACTTTAAAGGCCCGGTGACAGGCAAGTTTGCTACTTTGACTCAGAATGCTGTCATAAAATTTCAGCAAGCCAATAGATTACCTGCTGTTGGGTTTATAGGGCCTAGTACTCAAAGAGCGTTGCAAAGAGCGTGTCAGAGTAAAACCTCTAGTAGGAATGTTAGTCGAAATTCGCCATCGGCAGTAAATCAATATCCTACTCTCTCTCAAGGTAGCACTGGTGCAGCCGTGACCAAGTTGCAACAGCGTCTCAAGCAGCGCGGTTATTTTAATGCTAATCCTACAGGAAATTTTGGGCGAATTACTAAAGATGCTGTGATTGCATTCCAGCGGAATGCCGGTATATCTGCTACTGGAACTGTTAATCGGCAAACTTGGAACGCACTACTAGGTTCTTCTCAGACTCAAGCTAAATCGAGTCTTTCGGCTCAACAAATCAGAGAACTGCAAGAGCGTTTGCGACAACTAGGTTATTTTAAAGCTAATCCCACCGGGACTACTGGCCCAATTACCAGAGAAGCGATCGCCAACTTTCAACAAGATTATAAACTACCAGTCAATGGCACAGCCAATGCCCAAGTTTTGGCAGCAGTACGTAGAGCCTCAGCTGGTGGATATGCTACTCAACAACCAGCAAGAAATTATCTCACTGTTGGCGATCGCTCTGATAATGTCAGATTAGTTCAAGACCGTTTATGGCAATTGGGCTTTTTTGATGCCAATTCTGATGGCTATTACAGCGATCGTACTAGAGACTCTGTAATGGCATTCCAGCAATCTTCTCGGCTCAATTCTACTGGAAATGTAGATTGGCAAACTTGGGAAGCATTAGGATTGAATAACTCAAATGTAAGTAATTATACTGAAACCAACCGCAATGTAGTACCCGTTACTAATGGCTATTTCTCATCTGAAACTAACGGTAACATCTTAGCTGGTAACCCTCGCTATACAGTTATCGTGCCAATTTTCAGTAATGATACTCTCACTAAAGTACAACAATATATACCTCATGCTGTGGCAGAGCAATCAAACCTGGGAGATTATGTGAATGCTGGAGCATATAGCGATCGCGCCGAAGCCGAAAGAGTAACAAAAATTCTCCGCTCCTATGGTTTGGATGCACGAGTTAAATACAATTGAAGAAGGAGTCAGAATTCAAAATCAAGTGCATAGTGCATTAACAACCGTCAACAGTCAACCAATTAAATTGACAAACTTAATTGCGAACCTTGCTGAGTTTTATTCACCTCAATCCTAGCTTGGAAAGCTTCTTTGAGGTGGGGCATGTGGGTGACAGTGAGAATGCAAGCAAAATCAGAAGCGATCGCGTTAATCGCTGCAACTAAGCGATCGCATCCTTCAGCATCTTGCGTTCCAAAACCTTCATCCACAATCAACAATTGCAACGCCGCCCCCGCCCGTTGCGCTAATAATTTCGCCAAGGCTAAACGGATAGCAAAGTTAATTCTAAAAGCTTCTCCACCAGAATAAGTTTCATAAGCCCGCGTTCCTCTGGAATCGGCAATTAAAATATCCAAGGTGTCTATTAACTTGGCATTTTTCTTAGTTGATTTCCCATGACGCCCAGCTTTTTGAGTAATAAATTGTACGTGAAATTGATTCGCACTCAAACGCGAAAGTAATTGATTTGTCTCAGCTTCTAGTTGCGGCAAGATATTTTCAATCATCAATGTTTGGATGCCATTTTTACCAAAAGCCTGCGCTAATTCCTGATAAACGCGCTGTTCGTGCTTGCAAGATTGTAATTGTTTGTACTGTTGTTCGTATTGAATTTGCAGCGTTTGGAGTTGATGCGCCAACTGTTCTAAACGCCCCAACTTGGCAATTTGCTCGTCGAGTTGGCGCCTGCGTATTGCTAGCTGCTGCTCTAGGGCTTGAATTTGGACAGATGGGTTGGCTGTTGCTTGTAGTTGCTCGATTATGCTTTCGATTTGGTTGGCAAGTTTTTGTCGCTCCGTTATTCTGACACCTCTAGATTCTTCTAGTTCTTGCAATCTCCCCTGGAGTTGGGGATACTGCTGCTTGGCTGCTAAAAGTTGCTGATACCGCAAATGCCAAGATTGAGCTTGCTTAACACCTATACGGAGGTTGTTGTGCAGTTCCGAACTGTAGCCAATTTCAACAATGTGCCGTTCCAGAGCCGCAATTTGTTTGGCACATTCAGAGTTAGTTTGTTCTAGCTGAATTCTGGCTTGTAATTCGGCAATACTAGTTAGTATTTCTGGTTTCCGGGCTGCTAGCTGTGCTTGTCGCTTAGTAGCGTCTTTAATCTGACTTTGTTTAATTTCCGCCCAACGCCAGCGCTCAACTTCGCTGCGAGCTAGGGCGTGGTCTTGTTCATTATAATTAACTTGTTGCAGATATTGGTCTAACTTTCGCAGTTCGGCTTGTTGTTCGGGAGCGTAATCACCAGCTTGTAGCGATCGCTCTAAATGTTGTTTTTCAGCGGCAATTTGTTCTAATTGATGTTGGACATCAGTTGTCGCTTCTAACTGTGCCGCCAATTGTCCCCTTTGTTCGCGCAAACCGTCATAAATCGCCAATTCCTGCAAAATTTCCCGATATTTCTGCCTGAGAACCTGAATTTCTTTATCTGAAACAGCCATTTGTTCCCGCACGACCCAAAACTGCCCTTGAGTATCATCCAACTCATTTTGGGTTTTTTCTACCACCCGGCTCCAATGATGTTCGTCTAGTGGACGTTCGCACAAGGGACAAAGAGCATTGGGATTTTGGAGCATTTGCAATTTTTGCTCTAATTCTCCCAGCAGTTTTTCATAATCGCGTTGATGAGCTTGCAGACGTTCGAGAAAATGACGCCTTTCTTGCCCTTTTTCCTGGACTCGTTGCAAATAAACCCGCTTTTTATCCAATTCTTCAATTTGGATTGCGACATCCATCACCGCTTGTTGCAATTGTGGTTGGCGTCGTTGCTGGCGTTGCAATTGGTTTTCTGTATTTTGCAATTGTTCGAGCCGTGCCACTAAACCGACATGAGTCCGATCTAATTGGCTTTGTAAAGCTGCTCGTTGTTGCAACAAAGGAGTCACCTGCATTTGCAACTGGTCTAAATGAGCGAGATGCTGACGTGCTGCGCCTAGTTGGGATAAAGCAGCTTCAACTTCACCGGATTTGGTGAGAGTTTGCTGAACTTCTCGCTCTTGTTGCTGCAAAGCTTCGAGTTGGGCTTGGGCTTGTTGCAGTTGGCGTTCGATTTCCTGAATTTGTTTGGTAAGCTGTTGTTGCTTTTGTTGGCGACTTTGCCCAGCGCGGCTGTATTCTTCAAATTTGGCGCTCATCGCTTCTTCTTGAGATTGCAGACTTTGATATTGGGCGTATCCAGCCTTAATTTCAGCTTCTTGATGTAAGATTTTTTCTATCTGTGATAGCTGAGAGCCAACCGCTAACTGTTCTTGTTGGAGGCGATCGCAATCTTGATTAAGATTTTGATATTGCTGCTTGACAAAGTTCAGTTGTTGTTCCCAGTTTTGGCGCTGGTGCTGGACAACTTGCAAACTTTGTAATTGAATATTGTCAAAAGCTTGTACTTGTTGTAATTGATTGAGTTCAGCTTCTAACTGTTCTCTTTGCGCCTCGGTTGTCTTTTGTTGTTGCAGCTGAATTTTAATCGAATCCAAAGAACGCTCTAATTCCTCCGCCCGTGCTTTGAATTGACGAGAAGATTCCTTTGCCCGTTCTTCCAAATCATCGTATTGATTGAGTTTCAACAACTCTGCTAAAATTTCTTTGCGCTCGGTAGGCCGTTTGAGCATGAATTCATCTGCACGACCTTGACGCAGATAGGCGGAATTAATAAAAGTATCGTAATCGAGCTTAATGTGTTCTAAAATCGAATCTTGGGTTGCTCTTACCCCTTTGCCGGTGAGCGGGCGAAATCCAGAAGGTGTTTCTATTTGAAATTCCAGGACGCTACTAGCTCCCCGAATTCGAGTGCGAATCACCCGATAGGTTTGCTGGTTACTTTGGAAAATAAAATCAACTCGGACTTCTTTCGCACCAGAATAAATAACATCGTCTTCAGCACTGGCGCGGCTTTCACCCCAAATTGCCCAAGTGATTGCTTCTAAAAGAGAAGATTTACCCGCACCATTGGAACCAGAAATACAAGCCGTATGCAAACCACGAAAATCTAAAGTTGCATCACGGTAACTAAGGAAGTTTTTGAGGATAAGTTGTACTGGGATCATTCACGCTATGGCGCCACATCTACTTTTAATCATTAAGAGTACAGATGCACTGTTTGTTAGTTTAGCTATCTAGATATCAGGTTTCTAGTCCTGAAGACATCAAATTTACAAAAATTTACAATTTTATGAGTGAATTTTTCTTGTTGCATGAATAATTTTTGCTCTATTCGGAAAAAATTAAACAGTCTTGGAAACTCCCCTTTATTTTCTCGTGTTGACGGAGAATAAAAAATCAAGAGATAAGGAGGATATTAGTTAGCCATATTCTTTATTGCTAGATGCTATATCTGAACCAACTTAGTATATGGAACTTCTATTTGATTTTTGAACTAACTCGTTCTCAACTGGGTTCCCTACTTCCAACTCCCTTAACTATTACTTGACGATGTATCAACAGTCCAATATATTTACCTAGAGCAATGAGGAAGCTCAATATGCGATGGGGATAAATCGCCGCATTGGCAGTAAAAATCAGCACAAATGTAGTGCTGAGATGATATCCTGGCGATCGCTTTGCTGTTTTCCAAGTTGCTAAACCAGCCACATCATTAGTAACGTTTTGCGTTTGCTTTTCGAGAAGTTGGTGAAGTTGTATTGCGTAAAAATCCAAAAATTTCAAAAGCTCAGGCAGTAATCCGATGATTGAAAAAACAGTAAAAGTAATAAAAGGCGAATTATTGCCAGAGGGAGATTATGTTTCACCAGGATTTTCCATTATTCAGCCAGATTCATGTTTTCCTAATATGATTTTGGGAAATACATACGATAGTTTTTGGTTTTATCTGCGGCGTGATATTCCTCACAACTGGTACGTAGATCGGCGACAGCCGGGTACAGGATTTGTTAGCAGAGATGAAGCTCATATTCTTTACAATACAGCCTTAAAATTTCAGGGTAAGAAAGCTTTAGAAATAGGCTGTTGGATGGGTTGGTCAGCTTGTCATCTAGCTTTAGGAGGAGTTGAGCTAGATGTTATCGATCCGATGCTATCCACAGAATTATTTTATGAAAGCGTCACAGATTCGCTCAAGTCGGCCGGCGTCAAGGAATCTGTAAATCTCATACCAGGATATAGTCCCCAAGCAGTAGAAGAATTAGCAAATAAATTTCAACGTAAATGGTCATTGATATTTATAGATGGTCACCACGAAACACCAGCACCACTCAATGATGTAATGATTTGCGAACAATTTGCCGAACCAGATGCATTAATTTTATTTCACGATTTAGCTTCTCCCGATGTTGGTGAAGGATTGGACTATTTGAAAAACAAAGGCTGGAAGACAATGGTATATCAAACTATGCAAATCATGGGAGTTGCATGGCGGGGAAATGTTGAACCGGTAATACATCAACCAGATCCTGAAATTAACTGGCGCTTACCTCCACATTTACAAAAGTATTCTGTTAGCGGTTCAATCCCAAATTGGACGCAAGATAAATCTGGAAAAATACTCAAATCAGTCCGAGCAAATACTTTATTAAATCAAGGAAAGTTATTATCGCTGTATAGTCACGCAGACCAACTATATTATTATCTTTCTTGGCTGCCACAAATGTTAAAACAGGCGATCGCCAAAAAGAAACCCCAGGAACGCTACTGATTAGCAAATCCTAAGAATATCTTGATGGGATGGGTAAATCGCCCGTCCTACTGTTGTGAAGTGGTTAATGGCGATCGCGATCGCTTGACCTAGATCGAGGTATCAACAGTCCAATATACGTACCCACAGCAAGTTTTGTTAAATCTAAAAATTGTGGCCGACTCTTTTCGTCAATGACTGCAAGTGTTAGAGAGCCAATTACCATAATCAAAGTCACAGCAGCCAGTACTTCATCTCTTGAAGGAAATTTTTTAGACAACATTATAGATTCCCCAAATTATTTGAATTGTCACACCAGTATCTTTGCAGCCGCCTGATTGCTTACAAGCTTGCAAAATGAGTGAATTGTGTATGCGATGAGGATGAATTGCCAAATTGGCAGTTAAAATCAGCAAAAGTGTAATTGTTAGGTTATGAGTGGGCGATCGCTTTGCTGTTCTCCAGAAGGTATCCAAAAAGCAAAAAGAGCTTTAATTCGTTATTCCTTAACTCAAAAAGCATTAGCTGATGAGCTAGAAGTAACTCGCCAGCCAGTAGGAAAATTCTTTACAGGTAAACCTGTTGACCGCAATCTCTTTATCCAAATTTGTGACAGGCTAGATTTAGAGTGGGAAGAAATAGTTGCTGAACCAGCCAGTGAATCAGAGGTAAATCAAGAGAAGAGCATTAATATTGATGCGATTGTCCAAAAAGTACGCGAAAAGATAAAACCTAGCATTCAAGAACGGTGCGGCGCGATGCGGGTACTAGATATGGCTCAACCCATCGGCTTGAATGACATTTACACTAGCGTTAATATTTTGGAAAAAATCATTGGGCGACAAAGGTTGGGAATAGATGAATTATTGCAACAGTAATAGTGATTGTTATGTTAGCCGTGAAGTGCGACAAAAAATAGAAGATACTTTGCTATTACCGATCGCAGAGATTAAACAGCGCCAGCAGCTATCTTAAACACTCATTTAGCAGATAGTTTATTTTTGTCTTTCACAGATAATTCAAGTATTACATCAGTTGCTAAAACTACTAATTTAAGAATCAGCTTCCACTTGCTTTTTATCTAATGCTAAATTCTCAGGTAACTGCCAAGAACGCCCTTGACAATAAACATAACCATTGGCGATAGAGATACCAAACATTTGTCGCATGATTCTGGTTGCTTCTTTCCTCTCTTCATCTGTCAAGTAATCCTGACCTTTGAAACCTGCTCGATAATGTCTAGGATTACCACCAGCTTCTACATAACGCTGCTTACCAATTTCTAAAATTTCTTGGAACCTTGCATACTTTTGTTTTTGCTCTTCAGTCCAATTTGCCATAATTACAAGTCCCAATTAGTCGGAACAATATCACAATTTTGCAAAATCATAGCAATCGGCAAGACTTGGGTGGGCGTATTTATATACCAATTGCCACTATCTTCATCATAGAATCTATTACCGAGTAAATCTAGGGTAGTCAATGCGTTAATAATTAAATATTGCGCTTGACTCGGTTCCATCAGGAATTACTCTACAAATTGGCTCTCGCAATTCTAAAGGAAAGAGAAAGTATTTTCCACGCCCTAGTAAATAATATATAGTAATCGGCTTTCATTTTTGAGCTTGCTTGGCTTAGTAGCGAGTAAGTCATAGGAAATAGGGAATGGAAAAGAAGCTTTTCGAGTGATAAAAAAGCAAATACAAGTCTTATATAATGGAAGTAATAGTTCGCAATGGCGTTAAGTATCTGGACGTAAGCAATAAAACAAAGTCGGGAAACAATTAAACTAATTTAGCGTCATTGAGAGTATCTTGCCTCCTACTTAGTAACGCAGATTAGGAGAGTAAAAATTATGACAATTTACACTTCCGAATGCCTACGCTTACGCACATACTTCTAGTCAAATTAAGTGGTTTTACCTTCGGAATATGACTAAAGTCATGTTCAAGAATAGTCTGAAACAAACTCAGTAAACCCTCGTCATTACACATATCACATACATAAAGGTCAACTCACCTATGGCTCATCTACATCGATGGAAATCTGGAACTGCTGCACTCATGGCAATGGCTGTTACCACCACCGTCGTTGCCCCAATGATTCCCTTTGCTCCTGCTAATGCACAATACAATGTTGGGCAATATGGAAACGTGACAATTCCTTCTGGAGTGAATCTTCCTGTTAACTACGAAAAAGAAACAATTACTATTGCTCCTGGAGAAAGTAAATCTATAACCTTGAGAATCAGCTCTAACATTACTGACAGGAATAGAAACGTCTTAATTCCCGCTGGTACCAAAGTAATTGGACGCCTAGAACCTGTCGATTTAGATGGTTATTCAAGAGATGATGATAACCAAGGAAAAGGCGTGCGATTTGTAGCCCAAGAATTAGAATTTTCTAATGGTCGCCGTCAGTCGATTAATGCAACTTCTCGGACATACACCACAACTCAAAGAGTGAAACAAGGGCCTAGCACAGGTCAAGTGTTAACTGATGCAGGTATTGGTGCGGGTGCTGGTCTTTTGGGTTCACTAATTACTGGTAATAACAGAGTTGATGATTTAAAACCTGTGATTGGTGCGGCTGCGGGTGCAGGAGCAAGCGTCCTGTTGCGGAAAAAAGAAACGAATGCGTTTGTTATTAGACCTGCACAAGATTTGAGGCTGACGCTGAATTCTAACTTAACCTTATACCGTTAATAGGTTTAACTTGATTTAAGTTGTGAATTTAATCATCAATCAATAGGCGATCGCCACTCTAACTATAGTGTGCGATCGCCTTCATTTTTAACCTCAAAAAATCTATTTCCGTGCAACTATTCTATCTCTGCATCGTCTTAACAACTATCTAGACTTTTGGGACTAATTACAGCATAATTCAGGCTCTAGAAGTTAAACAAGCTTTCCACATACATCTCAGACGAACCGTTGTATACTTCACTTCGTTGAAACTTGCTTTAGCGGTCGGAGCTAATAGCTAAAAGGCTAATTAGTCTATTATCTACTGTCTAGATATTTTGACAGATCTTTTTGATTTTAGTCGTATTATTCAAGGAATATTGTTTAGAAAAAATCTAAATTAATGGGAACATCAAACTTCAGAAATTGTCTAATAAATTAACAGTAAAAAAATAAATTTAATGGAGTAAAAAAGCAATGTTTACTTTAAATCGTTGGCAATCTGGAACAGCAGCACTTATGGCTTTAAGCGTCACAGTTGGAACTGTAGCACCCTTTGTGACAGCTGCACCTTCTTTTGCTCAAACTACTTTTTCTGATGTTTCATCTAATTACTGGGCAGCACCATTTATTCAACAATTATCACAACGAGGTGTAATTGCCGGATTTCCTGATGGTAGTTTCCGCCCTGAAGAAGCAGTAACACGCGCTCAATTTGCTGCTATGGTGAACAAAGCTTTCCAAAAATCACAACAGCGATCGCCAATCAGCTTTACTGATGTGCCTAGCAACTATTGGGCATACAGCGCCATTCAGCAAGCTTATACCATTGGTTTCTTATCAGGATATCCCGGCAATCGCTTTGAGCCTAACCAAGCTATTCCCCGCCAACAGGTTTTAGTTTCCCTCGCTAACGGTTTGGAATATAGTGCTAGCGGTAATACCGAAAGCACTCTGCAATACTTCAACGATGCTTCTAACATTGCTAGCTACGCCCGCAGCCCAATTGCAGCGGCAACTGAGAAGCAAATCGTAGTCAACTATCCAAATGTGAAGTTCCTGAATCCAACTGCAACCGCGACTCGCGCCCAAGTAGCAGCTTTTATTTACCAAGCATTGGTTAGTTCTAATCAAGCCTCAGCAATTAACTCGCCCTACATCGTAGCTCTTGGAGATACTACCCCAACGCCTGTATCTGTGACCATTCCTCAAGGAACTGCTATCCCTGTTAAGTATGACAAGGCAGAAAAAATTCTGGTCACCAAGGACGAAACAGCACCTTTGACGCTGACTGTATCCCAAAGCGTGGTTACCCAAGATGGATCTGTGGTGATTCCTGCTGGTAGCCAAGTTATCGGTCAACTCAAACCTGCTACAGGCGGTTCTCAATTCGTTGCTGAAAAACTAGTTTTGACCACAGGTCAAGAATATCAACTTAACGCTAGTTCTGAAGTGATTACCAAGACTGAAACCGTCAAAAAGGGTACTAGTGCCGGATCGATTATTAAGGATACTGTCTTGGGCGCAGGAGCCGCCGCTGCGGTGTCTGCTGTCACGGGCGATCGCGCCATCGCCACAGAAGAAGTTCTGGGTGGTGCTGGCATCGGTGCGTTGATTGGTCTATTCTTCGGTAGAAATAGTGTTGACTTAATCGCAATCGACCCAAATACCGATTTACAAATGACAATCAATCAAAACTTGTTGGTTTCACTCAAATAGTCATTTGTCATTAGTCGTTGGTCATTAGTATTTACAAAGGACAAATGACAACGGACAACGGACAAACGACTAACTCTCAACTTCTGGTAGCCAAATAATAAATGTAGTTCCCGGCCTATTCGGTGAAGTTAATTTAGAGTTGATTGCAGGGCTGAAAACCTCGATTTCGCCCTGCATTTGTTCGATTAACTGTTTAGCGATCGCTAACCCCAAACCTGTACCGGGAATTTCTGTTTGCGCTTGTACGCCCCGGTAATGTCGTTCTCCAAGATGCTCTAAATCTTCAGCCGGAATGCCAGGGCCGTTGTCACTGATAACAATTCCTTGAAAATTACCTTTTTGTTGGCCAGCCCGAATCAAAATTCTACCACCACTAGGAGTGTATTTCAATGCATTATCGATGATGTTATTTAACACTTCTCGTAATGCTTTGATGTTGGCACGTACTAAGGGTAAATTGTGCTTAAATTCGGTTATCAGTTTTAGTTTGCGCTCTTGTGCTATTGCTTTAGCTGATATTAATAATGGTTCTAATATATCTGCTACCGAGCAATCAACAGCTTTATCTCCGGTTCCCGGCAATAAAAGGGGCGGCTTGGCATCTTTTTGCACAGTTGCTTCTAAAAATACTTCATCTGGCAGATGTAGTGGTTCTAAATCTGTGCCTGCTAAGTCAATTACTTGCTCAAATTGTTGGAGTAATTCTTGTAGGCGATCGCTTTCTCGCACGATGCTACTTGCCACATCCCGATTAGTATCTGCCGGTCGCAATCGCTTTAATAAAAGTTTACCAAAAGTCCGTAATGCTGTTAATGGGTTACGAAACTGATGCAACAGGTTATCTAACAAATCCTGTTGTTTTTCTTGAAGAATTTGTTGTTCGTGGAGTTGGTGTTGTAACCATGCTCGTCGCTGATCTAAAATGCAAGCGATCGCTAGTGTTTGGGCTATGTGTTGAATCTGACTTTGCTCGCGTTCATTCCATTCTCGGTCTTTTCTACCAGTTACTAGCAACCCCATCATCACACCTTCATAGACCAAAGGTAAAACAATTTGGTTGCCACTGAGTAAATATTCCTCTTGTAAATGAGGCCCGGACGCATCCGGTATCTCATATTCCGGCGACGAAGTTGAAGAATCCAATCCTGGTGTTAATAACCTTTGGCGATCGTTGGGTAATACCAATGCATTACCAACTCGAAGCTGCTTAGGTAATGTGGCGGCACTTTCCTCTGCTTGTGGTAATAATGCTGTTTCCGGATAAATCATTACAGGAATCAGTTTTGCCTCACCAGAGGGAGTTTCTACTAATTCTTGTGTTAGGTACACAATACTTAAAGTTGCTCCCAGCCCTTGGGCCAGCAGTGCTATTTGCTCTCGGCATAGAGCAAGAAAATCAGAACTGGCAGACATTAACATTTTTTAGCTTTTGCTCAAGATTACAGATTATGAGGCATGATTAAGAGAGGATGGCTAGTTTTTACCTCATTGTTTTAATACAGCTTAACTGAAATCTTTTGAGTGATGTTTTGTACCAGCGGATTATTATCCTGAGAAACTTTTGTTTTATCTATACCTCTAAAGATATTAATTTTATTGGCTCGAAAGTTAAAAAACTATTGATTTTTTGAACTAGAACTTCTATAATTACGACGGATTTTGTAGCTATCACTACAATCTATAGCTTGAAAGAGGAGGACAATAGGTTGGCAAGGAGACGCAAAAGAAAAAGTCGTCGTCGTCAGGAAGGACGGCGCATTCTGGAACATGTGCCTCAATATAGCATCGAGAGTGGTGAAGAAAAACCTGTGACAGCAGCGAGAAGGTTCATTCAAGCTGAAGGTATCTTGCCACCGGCACTTCTACTCGTAAAGCGAAACGAACACACCACAGACCGCTATTTCTGGGCAGAAAAGGGACTGTTTGGTGCCCAATACGTAGAGGAAAACCATTTCTTGTTTCCTAGCCTGAGGACTTTAGAGGCTCCCACAGGTCAAGAAACCCTTGCTTTAACTGCTCGATAAGAAATTGGTCATCTCAGGCATTGAATGTGGCCCTTGACTATTAATTAACTGGCAAAATTGCTAAGTTTATGCAAAATTTAATTTTTTTTTAGTTTGTAGGTGATTTGCCAGTCAACCTATTCTGGGCATTTGAAAAGTCAATATGTGTCAAACCACGCTAGTTTGCATGGTTTGGTACTTGTTTAAAAGATGTACGCAGGAGCGGATATTAGAGCCAAGCGCATCCAAAAGCGCTAGTGAAGTTGCGCTCTTATCCAAATACATTGGAAGACAAGCTCTGTCAAAGAATTGAAATGAATTCAAATTTTTAGCCACAACACAAGTTATGGATAAAATTGGCAAAGCAGCATTCTTGATTTACTCCTTACCACTTTTCATTGCCTCAAGAGTAGGTCAGGTCAGAAAGGGAACACCTCATAAGTTAAGAGATGGTCATAAAAACCAACAATTATTCACCAGCCTTTAACTGTAGAGTCCTCCGTAACTGGGTGAGTTCATCTCGATGGGCAACTACAGTAACCTTACTTGAGGGGGTTTGTTCGCTCTGAGTTGTTTCCACTTTGAGCAACACCTTCTCAAGTCTTCCAGATTTTTTCCAATAAAAAACACCACTCAAAGGTGACAGCAGCACCAGAGCTAGAATAAACCTACTCAGGTTAGGAAAAAGTAGGTATACCACTAGTGACAGGCAAACAATACCAGTAGCTGCCAGTAGGGTGAGAAATATAGCTAAGAACCAGCTAGGGCGAACATTACCTTCAAAAGTCACTTGGTTTTGTTCTCGGTCTACCGCTGCCACTCGGTAAGACCGCGATCGAAAATACTCTCTTAATTGAGACATGAAAGCTGCTTCGTCTTGTTCGGATACTAAGTGCGCTGTCTCTGTACGGTCTTTAGTCGAAGCACGAATAAAGAAAAACAGCCCAACCGATAACAACAAGGTTAGCAGCAAGGTAGATGGCAGAATAGGAGTATCCATAACTAATTGTTATTGTTTGACTGGAGGAGACTTATTCATTATCAATGATTCGTTACTTTATTCGCCCGTTGATGTAGTCTTGCCAAAGAAAAGCTAAATTCTGCGCTTGAACTTGCCATTCTGGAGAAACTTGGTACATCCGCCTGGGGCGTCCCCGTCCTTCGAGTTTTTTCCAATATCCATTAATTGCCCTTTCGTCTTCCAGAAACTTGATTGCACTGTAAAGTACAGTATCCGAAAGCCGATAGGTAGGATATTCAGTTTCTAATCGTTGAATTAACTCGGTGCCGTAGGATTCACCTTCTAACAAAATAGACAGTATGTAACAAACTGCTAATTCCTGACAAAGGTAAGTTGGCGGAGGATTTTCAAAGAATTGATATATATCCTCAAGTTTCATGGTTAGGGAATGGCTAAAAAAATGCCTTAGGGTAAGGTCTACAATCCTCGTAGTCAGTATATACTGCTACTCTTAAATGAGTAATATATAAAGCTACTTAAGCTAGATTTCCAAAGCGAAAACACCAAATAATTACCCACGCCTTTAAAGTTGTGGGAATAGTTCGTGAGTTTCAGGGTACAAGATAGTATGCTCCGACCCAAGCTAAATCAGGTATGGTGAGGAGGGAACAGACAGTGGGGAAGTCACTGTTTTGGTGTTAAGCGATGCCGAGTTTATTAGAACTGCTTAAGCAATAAGATGCCATCGAAGAAATTTTACAGGTAAAATGCTATTTTGTCTGTAGAACTTAATAAACACTTTTTTTTACAGTGATTTTCCCAATGCAAATTTTAAAAACTTCAGCTAGAGGATATGTTTAAGTTCAAACTCCTAAATTTGTAAACATACCTGGGTAGTAACTATTAATAATTTTTTAGGCTTGAGATCCTCTTGCGGTATCTGGTAAATGTGATAGTAAATTCCTTAAAAAAAATGGGGCATTGGGTATTAGGCACAAGAGGCAGAGGGACGGTGCAGGGGGCAAGGGGAAGAATTAAAAATTATGCATGATGTGGATTAGTTGTAGAGACGTTGCATTGCAACATCTCTAGAGGACGGATAATTCTTGATATTTCGTCGTAAATGACCTCTTTTCTCCCTGCTCCCTGCTCCCCTGCTCCTTCATCTCCCTACTTTCCCATTCCCTATTCCCTGCCTTCTTTAAAAGCACCTAGCACATTGGTGATTTAGTATGTCACAAACTCCTGATACCCCATCTTCTTCCTCTAATCTCAGGGCAATTGCCCAAACCTTTCGCCTTGCAGGTTGGATTAGCTTTTGGATTCAGCTAGTACTAGGTGTTGTTTCTGGCATAATTGTGCTGCTGTTTGGCATCTTTAGTCAAAGAGCTGGCAGTCCTAGTAATAATCCTGGGACTGGCTTTGGCGTATTTTTAGCCGTTTGTGGATTGGTGATTTTAGGTGTGGGAATTTACTTAGCTTACCGTTATACCAGAATTGGTAGGCAACTGGAATCCTCCAATCCCAGCAACCGCCCTCGGAAAAGCGAGACTGTGCAAGTGTTACGCTTAGGACTGTGGGTGAATTTAGGGGGAACGCTGGTGACTCTTTTGGGGGCGCAAGCTATTGTTGGGACGCTGGTGGCAAGATCTATATCTCCCCAAGCGATAACTACCCAATTTTTTGACCCAACTCGAATTATTAGCGGTCTAGATATGCTTGTTGTACAGGCAAACACTAACACTGTCTCAGCCCACTTTGCAGGTCTTGTGGCGTCCCTTTGGCTACTTAATCGCATCAACAAACCGTAATCGAGGCGAGTTATACCAAAAATTCAGCTAAAAATCCATACTCGTGTTTACTAATTTTTTATATGAGTTTCTTCCGTTCTTAGGAGGTTACATACCAAATAATTCAAATGTATTCCTAGTGCTTTTCCGAAATTTTCAAAATACAACGTGAAGACTAACACCAGTTGCTCATATTAACATCCACCTACAAGATGATATCTGAACTGCGATCGGATGAAATTAATCTGGATTGGAAGTCTTGCACTATGAAAAGATTAGAAATTTGGAAATTTGGCATACAAGTATTTTTTAGTACCCTAATGATTGGATTGTGTAGTTCCCTAATATTTATGGAGCGCCAGAATAGCCAAAACCAAGCAGTGTACTGGAGTGGTTTATCCGGTGTACTTGCCTACTGGCTACCTTCACCTGCCAGTGCTGGGGAGTCTAGAAAATCAGAGGATTAACACTAATTTTGGATTTAAGATTTTGGATTTAAATTTTTATTGCCCTGGCAAGATTGGCAGGGCAAAATTTTTATGTTTGCTTTTCTGCTCATGGCAAGGCAAAATCAGTATATGCTGGGGTGTTGGCATGAAGATAATAGGCTAAAAACTGAGAAAAATCTGTGCTGGATATCAAGCAAATACGGGAAAATCCGCAATTAGTTCAAGAAAGATTGAACAGTCGTAGTGGTAAATACGACATTGAACCGATATTACAGTTAGACCGACAACAACGGGAATTAGAGGGGACGCGCAGTCAACTGCAAGCCCGTAGCAACGAAATTGGTAAAATTGTCGGGCAAAAGCTCAAGTCTGGTATCAATGCTCAAGACCCAGAAATCCAAGCTTTGCGCGATGAAGGTAACTCTGTCAAAGCTAGATTGAGCGAACTAGAACCCCAAGAAAAAGACCTCAAAGCTGAAATTGCCCAGCTTGTTTTAGCACTTCCCAACTTACCAAGCGACTCTACACCCATTGGCAAGAGTGAACAAGATAACGTAGAAGTACGGCGTTGGGGTGATGAGTATCTTCCCCAAAATCCGAATATTCTTCCTCATTGGGAAATAGCTGAAAAGCTAGGTATTCTCAATGTTGAGCGAGCTGTGAAAGTTGCCCAAAGCCGCTTTGTGACATTGATAGGTGCTGGTGCAGCGCTGGAGAGGGCATTAATTCAATTTATGCTGCGCGTTCATACTCAAGCTGGGTATGTGGAGATTAGTCCACCGCTGTTGGTGAATACCAACTCATTGACGGCGACTGGTCAGTTACCTAAGTTTGCAGAAGAAAGCTTTAAATGTGCTGATGACGACTTGTGGCTGATTCCTACAGCCGAAGTTCCAGTTACTAACCTCTATCGGGGCGAAATTCTCACCGCTGAAGATTTGCCTATCTACCACTGTGCTTATACGCCTTGTTTTCGTAGGGAAGCTGGTAGTTATGGGCGCGATATGCGGGGTTTAATTCGCCTGCATCAATTCAACAAAGTGGAACTGGTGAAATTTGTCGAACCCAGCAGTTCTTTTGATGAACTAGAAAAATTAGTGGGGAGTGCAGAATCAATTTTACAGGCTTTGCATTTGCCTTATCGAGTGATGAATCTCAGTAGTGGAGATTTGGGATTTGCTTCTGCTAAAACATACGATTTAGAGGTTTGGTTGCCTTCTTCTGGCAAATACCGTGAAATTTCTAGCTGCTCTAATACTGTAGACTTTCAGGCGCGAAGGGCTGATATTCGTTTCAAAGAGGCGGGGAAGAAAGGCACCCAGTTTGTGCATACTCTCAACGGTTCGGGCTTGGCAGTGGGACGAACGATGGCAGCAATTTTGGAGAATTATCAACAACCCGACGGAACAGTGAGGATACCAGAAGCGCTGCAACCGTACTTGGGGCGGGAAGTGCTGTAATTGGGCATGGGGCATTGGGCATTAGGCATTGGATATGGGGAGTTCTAAGTTAGGAGTTAGGAGTTAGGAGTTATTGTCTCCTTTGTCTCCCTTGTCTTCCTTGTCTCCTCCGCGCCATGCCCTATGCCCAATGCCCAATTAGAATGGAGATAACCATAGCTTAATATCTTCACTAATTTGCTTTATGTCAGTTTTAGCAGCGATCGCAGTCTTGGCTGTTCTGATCTTGGTACACGAGTTGGGACATTTTGTTGCAGCACGTTCTCAAGGTATTCTCGTTAACCGTTTTTCTTTGGGTTTTGGCCCGGTTCTTTTTAAGTATCAAGGATCGCAAACTGAATATGCTGTCCGCGCTTTTCCCTTGGGTGGCTTTGTGGGCTTCCCGGATGATGACCCAGATAGCGATGTTCCACCCAATGACCCAAATCTGCTGCGTAACCGTCCAATTTTAGACCGGGCGATCGTCATCAGTGCCGGGGTGATCGCAAATTTAATATTTGCCTACTTAGTACTGGCTCTGCAATTGGGTATTGTGGGTATTCCTGAAAAATTAAACTATAAAGCTGGTGTCATCGTACAGCCTGTTAATCAAGAATCTATTGCCTACCAAGCAGGAATTAGAGAAGGAGATATTATTCTGGCTGTCAACGGTCAGGAACTTCCCGCTTCTGATAAATCAACTGCTTTGCTGACTAAAGAAATTCAAACTCATCCCAATCAGCAAATAGAACTCAAAATTCAGCGCGAAAATCAACAACAATCGCTCAAATTAACACCAAAACTAGGAGCAGATGGTAAAGGTGTTGTAGGTGTAGCACTTAGCCCAAATGCTACAGCCGTTTATCGTCGTCCTAATAGTCCTTTTGAAATTTTTGGCATTGCTGCTAACAGGTTTCAACAATTATTTGTGGGAACACTCAGCGGTTTTGGCCAGTTAATTACCAATTTTCAACAAACTGTAGGACAAGTTTCTGGCCCAGTTAATATTGTCAAAATCGGGGCACAATTAGCTGCTGATAATAGCACAAATTTGTTATCTTTTGCGGCAATTATTAGCATTAATTTGGCGATTATTAACATTTTGCCTTTACCAGCTTTGGATGGCGGACAACTCGCTTTTCTACTAATTGAAGGCCTGCGCGGTAAACCTGTGCCTCCTCGAATTCAAGAAGGTGTAATGCAAACAGGTTTGGTGCTACTCTTAGGACTAGGGATTTTTCTAATAGTGAAAGAAACTACCCAATTAACTAGTCAATTAGAGTGGGTACAAAAGTTACTCCAGTGAAAGTAGGGAGTGGAGAATTGGCAGTGGGGAGTAGGGAAAAGAAAGTTTTATCTTTAAAGCAACGGGCGGTAGAAATTCTCTCTCGCCTGAAGCGTCTTTATCCAGATGCGACTTGCTCTTTGAACTACTCAACACCAGTACAATTGTTGGTGGCAACGATTCTCTCGGCTCAGTGTACTGATGAGCGAGTAAATAAAGTAACGCCAGCATTATTTAGTCGGTTTCCTGATGCTGAGAGTTTAGCGATCGCCGACTTAGATGAGTTAGAAAATTTGGTGCGTTCCACAGGATTTTATCGCAACAAAGCCAAGAATATTCAAGCCGCCTGTCGGATGATTGTTAGCGAGTTTAACTCTGTTGTTCCCAACCAAATGGAACAGTTGTTAAAACTTCCAGGCGTGGCGCGGAAAACAGCAAATGTAGTCCTCGCTCATGGTTATGGCATTAATGCTGGCGTGACGGTAGATACTCACGTTAGCCGCCTCAGTCAACGTTTGGGTTTAACTGAGCATACAGACCCCATTCGCATTGAAAAAGATTTGATGCTTTTATTACCGCAACCAGATTGGGAAAACTGGTCAATTCGACTGATTTATCACGGTCGTGCCATTTGTAAAGCCCGTTCTCCCGTCTGCGTTGCTTGCGAACTAGCGGATTTATGTCCTTCTGCAAATAAGCCAACGGTCGTAGGGTAGTGTTGGTCAAGAAGAGGACGCAAAGAGGGAAAGACGCGGGGACGCAAAGAAAAATCTTCTTTGTCCCATGTTCCCATGTCCTCGCGTCCTTTTCCGTGTTTATAAATTTCAATTTGACAGACTAGTGGGGAACACAAGTAATCTAGAATTGAAAAGAAGACTGTAGAATGGAAAATGCTGTCTTTAAATGTAAGTTAGAGAGTATATGGCAAAAAAGAGCATGATTGAGCGCGAGAAAAAACGCGCCAGATTGGTAGAAAAATATGCCCAGAAGCGGGAAGCTCTGTTGGAAGAGTTTAGAGCTACAGAATCTCCCCTTGATAAGCTAGAAATCCATCGGCAAATTCAACAGCTACCACGGAACAGTGCGCCCAACCGCCGCCGTAACCGTTGCTGGTTGACTGGTCGTTCTAGAGGTGTTTACCGCGATTTTGGGTTATCTCGGAATGTGCTGCGGGAATGGGCGCATGAAGGCCTTTTGCCTGGAGTAGTTAAGTCTAGTTGGTAGTCATTGGTCATTGGTCATTGGTCATTGGTCATTAGTTTTATGCAAAGGACAACTGACAAAAAACAAAGGACAAATGACAAAAGACAAAAAACAAATATTATTGACCGCAACACTTATCAATTCCCAGACTTTCTAAGAGTAGATCGCTAACAGCGTTGGCGATCGCAAACTCTCCATAAAAGCTATTGGAAAAATCATACGACTGCATCTCTGTGACAATGGCAATTACCAGAGAACCAAGGTCGTTTTCTCCTTCCATGCGTTGACGCACAAAAATCTGTGCGGCTCGTTGAGCAATCTTTTGGTTAACTGCTTCGGGGATAAATTCTGTATCTAGCCACCGCAGTAGACGTTCTCGCAACCATTCACCTTCGAGTTGCGGATTTTGAGGGCGTGGTAGAGTAATTGCTGGAATTGGTTCAGTCATATTTTTTATACGCAAAGGGGATTACAAGGGAACGCAGAGAATGACTGCTAGTATCAAATTGCGTTCTTTTTGTATTTTTTATATTTATGCAATATGATATCGCTGCTATTGTTCAAGGTTATGCTCAAGGCTATTTTCTCATGGCTGATGATAGCGATCGCCTGAGTTGGTACGGAAGTCGCGATCGGACTTTTATTCCCTTGGATGAGAGGTTTCGTTACCCCAAATCTTTACAGCGCGTTCTCAATCAAGAACGTTTTAGTGTGGCGGTTAATCGGGATTTTCAAGCTGTGGTGGCTGGCTGTGCTAACCGCGAAGTAACTTGGATTTCACCAGAATTGCAAGATATTTACTGGCTACTTTACCAGACTGGTTATGCTTATAGTTTTGAAACTTGGCAAGGTGACGAACTAGCTGGCGGAATTTTGGGAATTGTTATTGGTGGTGCTTTCATTGGCGAGTCAATGTTTTACCGCATTCCCGATGGTTCAAAAGTAGCGATGGTTAAGTTGGTAGAAAGATTGCGCCAGAAGAAATTTGTCTTTTTTGATGCCCAAATGATGAATCCGCACTTAGAAAGGTTTGGGGCTTATCGGGTTGGGGATGAAGAATATCAAGGTTTACTTAATAAAGCTTTGCACCGTCATTGTAATTTGGTATAAAGTTTTAAACTTTTTAACATAGTTTTTTCTGCTGTATAAGAATAATGTTTAAGTTTAGCGATCGCGTTATTATGCCTTGCACTCACGGCAGAACTCGTGAAGAAGCTATTCATAATGGTGAAGAAGTGATTGAAATGTACTTGGAAGCTTGGCAATTAGAAGGTGAATCTATCCCAGAACCCAATACATTAGAAATTGCCTAATTATTATTGTAAAATTTTTGAATTTATAAAATAAATGATTACTGGTTCATACTCGACAAAGTAACTCATCAGGTATCCAAACCCAGCCGTCGCATAACTTCTTCTTGAGGAATACCTCGAATACCTGTTTCCCTGCGCTTTTGAATCTCTAACAGTTCTTGTTTTAAATTCTCATTGATTGTCTTACCTTCATCTGGATCTGGTAGAAGTTCTTGTATAACCTCCATCACAGTTTCTCGAATCAAGGTTTTGAGTTCATCAGTTGTTAAATCTTTAATTTGCATAGCGGATGCTGAATGAAAAGGCTGTTAATTAGTCTAGTTTATTGGCAATCGTCATTGATTGTGGTTAGATGAGCTTGATTGGCGATGCAGAACAAATCCTTTACACCCTTTGTTCGGTAACTAAAGTTAGGCTAACCCATTCGCCTTTGTCGTTATAGCTGCGAATCATTCGCTGGCGGAGGTTTGGTTGGATTAACCAACCGGCTTCTAAAAATAAAGGTTGACGTAATTGCACTTTGAGTGGTGAAGTTGCAGAAGCACCATCAGGTAGGAATAATACTTGTATCTGCTTTTCGGGATTTTCATCAAACAGAACAATGGAACCTTTGATCGTAGCAGTTGAGGTAATTGTGCGTTCTGCAAAAGAAGTATTTTGAATTAATCGCCCAGTATTATCTAATTGTAATTTGAGAGTTGTAGAGTAAATATCTGGCGATCGCAAATCTCGATATATTGTCACTGCTTGACCTTGCCATTCTCCTAACAAGTCATCTAACTGCAAAGGTGGACGTTCTGTTGTTGGGGTTCCAGCTAGATGTTCTCGAATGAGGGTTAGTTCGCTGAGATTACCTGTTTTATCAAATAGTTGCACCAGACGCAAGCGGCGATTTTCACGAACAAAAGCGAGTTCTCCACCGAATTCGGAAAATGGCCCTAACTGAATTAAACCTTCAGAAAACGATCCATTTTCAAAAAACAGCAAACCTCCTCCCACAGAACTAAATTCTCTGACTAAATCTCGTCCCGAACGGCTCAGAGTTAAACGCACTTTCTGGCTACCATTCAATTGTTCTAGGGAAAGACGGCTAGGAGTATCACTCAAAAGTGTACCTTGGGGAGAAAAATTAGTGAATGAACCTTCCCAAACACCGAGATTTTCTAAAAAACATTCCCATTGTGATTTCATAGTGATTTTGTCCTTTGTCATTTGTCATTGGTCATTTGTTATTTTTCTTTGGTCAAAGGACAAAAGACTAATGACTAATGACTAATGACTATCCTTTAGCAAAACGTCTGACAGCAAATAAGCTTCCAATTAATCCTACCGTGGCACCGAAGCTCAAGAGAATTAGAGGCAATAATAAAATTTGGGCTGGAGTGAGTTGTATTCCGTTAGTGATTACTTGAATAAACTCAGGTTGATTGGTTAGCAATTTACTGAGAAACTGTTGAATCAGAGAAATGAAACTCCAAGCGATCGCACCACCGACTAAACCAAAAGTAATTCCTTGTAAAATGAACGGGAGATAAATCCAAATAGAAGTTGCTCCGACTAGTTGCATAATTTCAATTTCCTGGCGTCGCGCCATGACAATCAGGCGAATTGTAGTGGTAGTCACGGCGATCGCTGTTACAGTCAAAATAATTGTAATTGTTAAAGTAATCCAGTTCAAACCCCGGTGCAACTGGGCAATTCGTTTGACTGCTTCATCGATATACTGCACCGTTTCAACTCCCTGTAACTTAGCCAACTGGGTTGCTAAAGTTGGTACGACTTGGGAATTACGCGCTTTCACCTTAATTTCATCAACTAAAGGATTCTCGCCTAGCTGTTGCGTAACACCTTCAATATCCGAAATTCTCATTTCCTTAACTAACTTATTCCAGGCTTCCTCCTTAGTAATTGTTTGTATCGCTGTTACCTGTGGCATTTTTGCTATCAGAGGCTCAATGCTTTGAACTTGCATATCCGGTTCGAGATAAACTGATACTTCTAGCTGGCTACCGAACTGGTAGAGAAGTTTTTCGACTTGCCAAGAAGTTTGCAAACTCAAGCCGAATAAAAATAACAATACGGTCACAGTACTGACAGCTGCCCAATTCATCCAACCTCCCCGCAGTAAACCAAGGAAAGTTTCTTTGAGCAGATAGTCAAGTTTCGTGAGAGATTTCAACACAAATCACCCCAGGCAAAAAGTTAGAATTCAGGAGTCAGAAGTCAGAATTCAGAATTCAGGAGTCAGAATTCAAGAGTCAGAATTCAGGAGTCAGAATTCAGAATTTATAACTCAGAATTTAGAATTCAGCACTCCCTACCTCCCCATCTCCCCATCTCCCCACCTCCCCACCTCCCCATCTCCCCACTCCCCACTCCCCAGGTTGATAGAATTGAAGTAGGAATTTTCACCATCTAGCCATCAAGACTCATGCCCTCTGAAATTGCTGTCGAGAAAAAAAAGTTAAAAAATCCACCTTTGGAGCTTCATTATTTAGGCGATCGCGTGCTGCGTCAAGGTGCAAAGCGGATTTCTAAAGTTGATGACGAACTCCGCAAACTGGTGCGCGAAATGCTGCAAACTATGTACAGTAAAGATGGCATTGGTTTGGCTGCTCCCCAAGTGGGAATTCACAAACAATTAATTGTCATTGACCTGGAACCAGACAACGCAGCGAATCAACCTTTGGTGTTGATCAACCCCATAATTAAACAAGTCAGCCGCGACATCTCCGTTGCCCAAGAAGGCTGTTTAAGTATTCCCAATGTATACCTGGATGTAAAGCGCCCTGAAGTCGTGGAAATCGCCTATAAAGACGAATATGGTCGTCCCCAAAGTTTAAAGGCTAACGACCTATTGGGACGCTGCATTCAGCATGAAATGGATCATCTCAATGGCGTGGTGTTTGTAGACCGTGTAGAAAACTCCTTGACTTTGGCCCAGGAGCTATCTAAAAATGGCTTCTCGTATCAAGCGGTGAAACCAGTAGCATAGGGGGCTAGTAGTGTATTTAACTCCAAAAAGCGGTTTGTTTCTGGGTGCTTGTTGTGTAAGTGCGATCGCAGCTGTCGGTTCGATTTTTGAACTCAGTTACGGACAACCAGATTTCGGCGTCACAACCACAGCAATTATCCTCGCATTAAGCATTCCACTCACAGGTTTATTTTTCTTTGCCGCAGTGAGGGACGCAAGGGCTAACATGAAATAAGCATCAGGTACATAAAAAAGGTAAACGGATGAACTAAGAGTACTAACTTCATCCTTTTACCTTTTATTTTTGTTCTGTATCTTCTACTGCTCCCAAGGCTTTGAGCGTCATCAACTGTGCTGCCGTTAAGCCTGTGACTTTAGCGATCTTCATTCCTTGGTAGAGTTTTGGCGATCGCAGTGTTTTTAAGCACTCACCAGTGTGCATATCCCACAATTTAATCGTCTCATCTTCACTGCCACTAGCCAAAGTTTCACCATCAGGGCTGAAGGCTACCGACCTTACCCAGCTAGAATGCTCGTGCAAGATTTTGAGGCATTTCCCATCACGGACATTCCATAACTTCACTGTCTGGTCTTCGCTGCCAGTAGCCAAAGTTTCACCATCAGGACTGAAGGCTACCGACCGTACCCGATTGGTATACTCTTGTAAAGTTTTTAGGCATTTACCATCGCGGACATTCCATAACTTCACCGTTTGGTCTTCACTGCCACTTGCGAGAATTTCACCATCAGGGCTAAAGGCGACTGACCAAACCCAATTGGTATGCTCCTCCAAGCTTTTGATACACTTACCCTCGCGAATATCCCATAACTTCACTGTTTGGTCGTCACTGCCACTTGCCAAAGTTCGACCATCAGCACTAAAGGCGACTGACCACACCCGATTAGTATGCCCTTCAAAGGTTATGAGGCAATTTCCGTCAGCAATATTCCATAATTTCACTGTTTGGTCGTCACTGCCAGTAGCTAAAGTTTGACCATCGGGGCTGAAAGCAACTGAACGCACTCGATGAGTATGCCCGTGTAAGGTTATGAAGCAGTTTCCGTCACGAACATTCCATAATTTCACTGTTTGGTCTTCGCTGCAACTAGCCAAAGTTTCACCATCAGGACTGAAAGCAACTGACCAGACTCGATTAGTGTGTCCTTGGAAGGTTTTAAGGCAGTTTCCGTCACGAACATCCCATAATTTCACCGTTTGGTTTTCACTAGCACTAGCCAAAGTTAGACGATCGGGACTGAAGGCGACTGACCGTATTCTATCGGTATGCCCTTGCAAAGTTTTAAAGCATCTGCCATCACGAATATCCCATAACTTCACCGTCTGGTCTTTACTGCCACTAGCCAAAGTTTGACCGTCAGGACTGAAGGCAACTGACCATGCCCGATTGGTATGCCCGTACAAGGTTTTGAGGCACTTGCCGCCAGCAACATCCCATAACTTAACCGTTTGGTCGTCACTGCCACTAGCAAGAGTTTGACCATCAGAACTGAAAGCAACTGACCAGACACGATTGGTATGCCCGTGCAAGGTTTTAAGACACTTGCCGTTACGAACATCCCATAACTTCACCGTTTGGTCTTCACTACCGCTAGCGAGAATTTTACCATTGGGACTGAAAGCAACTGACCGTACCCAATTGCTATGCCCTTGGAAAGTTTTAAAACATTTGCCGTCGCCAACATGCCATAACTTCACCGTTTGGTCGTCGCTGCTACTAGCGAGAATTTCACCATCAGGACTGAAGGCGACTGACCATACCCAACCAGTATGCCCTTGCAAGGTTTTGAGACACTTGCCGTTACGAACATCCCATAATTTCACTGTTCGATCTTCGCTGGCACTAGCGAGAATTTGGCGATCGGGACTGAATGCAACTGACCGTACCCTACTAGTATGCCCTTGCAAGGTTTTGAGACACTTCCCATCATGGATGTTCCATAATTTCACCGTTTTGTCGTCGCTACCACTAGCGATTTGACCATCAGGGCCGAAGGCCACTGACCATACTGGACTGCTATGCCCTATCAAAGTCAAAAGTGATTTACCATCTGCAACCTGCCATAACTGAGTTTTACCATCAACATCACCCGTAGCCAAAAGTTTTCCTTCAGGACTAAATGCTACCGATGAAATACTACCCAAGGTTTCGGCAAAAATGGATTTAGCAAGATTGCAACCAGTAAAATTAACATTTTGCAAATTTACATTTTGCAAATATGCTTGCCAAATAATCAGACCAGAAAAGTCATAACGGTTCAAATCAACTTGTAATTGACAAAGCATATTCAAGACATTTCCGACTGTATAGCCCGGTTCTGGTGGAAATGTTTCTCGGAGTTTCGATACAATTTGGATTAATTGGTTTTTTAGATCGTTAGGATTGAGAAAAATAGTTTTTAACCTATCTAAAATTGGTTTAAGTATCAAACTAATTTGAGTATTTCTAATATAATCTTTGGCTGTAGCTTCAATGAGAGCATGGCTTTTAAATATTGCAATTTGCCCATTAGCAATTTCTTGACAAATATCTTCTAATAGACGGTCTGTTATATACTCCATTACTACAGGTTGGAGTGTGAAAGTAGCAACAGAATTAATTCCTTCTGTAGCTCTTTCAATTAGAGAACGCCGTCGTAGAGATTCTAGTGCTTCTAGTAATTCTCTTTTTGGTAAACGCACAATATCATCTAACAATTTCTCTAAAGAAACAGGATCGCGCTTAATTGCTAACCAATAAATAATTTCTGCTTCTGGCTCTGACAAACGCTCAAATTGCTGCTCTAATAAATTACGGGTGTCGCCAAAAATTATTTCTCCTTCATTGAGAAAAGCGGCGATGTCACCAGCAAATAGCTCCCGAATCGGCTCAGAAACTAACTTTAGTGCTAAGGGATTACCTGAATATTTTTCAACTAGCTTTGTCCAATCTTGCTTTGAGCCAAATATACCTTTATCTTTAAGAATTTCTTGCCCTTCTATTTCGCCTAAGCCAGGTAATAATAATGTTCTGACTGGTGATGTTTCTCCCTCTAAAGGTGCAAATTCTTTGGGTTTTTCGCGAGAAGTTAATACCAAACAACTTTGATGCGCTTCTTCCCCGATTCGTTTGAGTAGTTGGCCGTAAGGTTCGTATCCTTCTTTATATTCTCCGGCACGCTCTCCTCCTTGCAAAATCGTTTCGGCATTATCTAAAACTAAAAGACAACGCTGTTTTCGTAAATATTTAATCAGTAAAGTTATTTGACTATCTACAGTTTCTGGTAAATCAATTTCTTTTTCATCAGATAAAAATACGATCGCCTCAGCCAAAAGTTCTTTGAGAGGTGGGGCATTGCGGAGCGATCGCCAAATCAGGTATTCAAAATCATATTGCACTTCCTCAGCTAACTTTACAGACAAAGTGGTTTTGCCAATTCCTCCCATGCCTAATAATGCTACTAATCGGCATTTATCCTGGACAATCCATTGCTTGAGGCGAGACAGTTCTACTCCTCGTCCGTAGAAGCTACCACTGATACTAGGTGCTTCACCCCAATCTGGAGGCTTGCTGGCAATGTGCAGACTAACTGAAGATGCTCGATACTCACTTTCAATTACTTGCTGTAACTTAGTGAGCTTTCCCGGCCCGACACCGCTGACATGAAATTTTTTATAAACCTCGCTTAATCTTTTGCGTACTGCCTCGGCGCTAATTTTCAATTCTTTAGCGATCGCGTTTGGCGATTTATCCTCAACCACACCTAACAACACCTCTAGCTCGCTGCTAGATACGCCTCGTTCTTGGGCTAAAGCCACGACAAAATCTTGGGGAATCGCACTCATGCTCTCACCAATGCAAACTACACTCCCAATGTTAGCTCACTATGTGAGAAACCAATCTCTCAAACAGGACGGTTAAGCTAACTGTCTATAGTTCCTGTCTATTATGGCCAGAGGCAGAAGGCAGGAGGCAGGTGGGTCACTGAATCTCGACTTCTCTACGAGACGCTACGCGTAGCTTGCTTCCCCGGAGGGGTACGCTCGATTTCCGCGAAGCCGAAGTGAGGCAGGAGGTAAAACTATTACCATTCCTAGCATTCACGCTTGTCATTATGTCCTAACCTATGTGGCTACGGCTAAACTTTGGTGATTGTTTGACAATTTTCTCACTTTATATCTTGACTAAGTAACTAAGTTACTTTATAGTGAGTTTAACACTAGTTAATTGAGTAACTTAGTAAGTTTACAGGTAACTCCATGAAACTTAGTGAGTAATGCCTCGATTCTGAATATTGTCAAAAAGGCAAGTATTCCAAGTATGTTGTCATTCTAGGGCTTGATGCGCGTAATCTGCGTTCTGCGCCATCACGAGCATTTAGCGCCTAATATGAATTTTCAAATTGCCATTGCAATTTATCTAATACCAATTCTCTGCAACAATGCGCTTAATGATTACCCCCCGCCTTCGGCGTCCCCCTTTACCAAGGGGGGACTACAGGGGGGTAGAATTAAGCTCAACTTCATAGAGAAATGGTATAAAAGTTAATCGCGTTGAGATTAACCTTTTTTCTCTCTACTTGCCTTCAAACATAAATTTCCTTGACTCACCTGTATTAATCTCAGGGCTTAATTTTCATTATCTACAAATACCAAGCTAACTCGATTTAGGAGTATGGCCGTAGTTTTCCTTAACTTGCTAGGAGCAATTTTATAACTATTCGCTCCTGAAGTCGGGTATGTGTTGGCTAGCAAGATTCAACTGTCAAAAAAGGACAAAAACTATGAATACCAATCTCAAAAACGATGAAAACCGCTTATTTAAGTGGGCTACTAAAGGGCTGAGGTTTTTTCTCTATACTCTACTAGGTTTGGGAATTGCCTTGATTCTATCTAAGGTGCTTGGCGCTGTCTCCATCGCAGGGATAATTTTATCCGCAGCTTTATGGCAATGGTTGTTTCGGATAGCAGTTATTTTGTTTTGTTTGTTTGCGATCGCCATGATTATCGAATCTTGGCGTTAATTATTTACTTTCTGATTTAGGAAACAGTAGGAATCGCATCTCATGTTGGAACTTAATCAATTGCCTTTGGCTATCTTTTACTTTAGCCAAAGGCTTATTCAAAGGGAATTATACCATGCCAAACAACAGCAACAGCAGTCTAAAAGAAACTCTTTCGCCTGTTTTAGTCATCTTAGTCGCAGGGTCAATTTCTTTAGCAATTATTAACAAAGATAATCACCCTGCATATTTCGACATAGTTAAAATAGCTATGGCCTATAGCTTTGGCTCGATTAAATCTCAGGGAAAAACTCAAGATTCTGAGAAGCAGAACGATTTGGAGAACGATGAGGACGGTAGTAAAAAATAACTCTATAAAAGTTGAATTTGGAGTGGGTTGTTGTTAAACATTGCTTCTACAATAGAAGGATGCTATCAACTACCACTCAACTACTACGACTTTCTCAAGGACAACTCAATTTACTAGAAGCTTGTCCGCGTAAATTCCAACACACATACTTAGAACAACTCAATTCGCCGACAAATCCCGAACACGAAGAACGGCAAACTTTAGGTAGTCGCTTTCACCTGCTGATGCAGCAGCGAGAAATGGGTTTGCCAATTGATAGTTTCCTCCAAGCAGATCCTCAACTACAAAGCTGGATGGCTGGTTTTGCTGATGCAGCACCAGAAATTTTAATGTCTGCAACTGACAATCAAACTTTTCGTGAAAGCGAACACTACCGCACTCTGCAAGTTCAGAACTATTTGTTGACGGTTGTCTATGATTTATTGATTGCAGATAACCAACAAGCACAAATTCTCGACTGGAAAACTTATCCGAAACCACCTCATAAACGCAAGTTAGAATCCAACTGGCAAACACGGCTTTATATGTATGTTTTAGCTGAAACCAGCGCGTATTCGCCAGAAAATATTTCCATGACTTACTGGTTTGTGCAATCTGAAGGCAAGCCACAAAATATTAAATTTAATTACAATACTGCTCAACATACAAAAATAGCAAAAAAACTTAATCAACTGTTAAATCAATTAACTAATTGGTTGGAAGATTACCAAAATAACATACAGTTTCCGCAAGTTGCGGAGGGTAGTAAAAGTTGTAATTATTGTACGTTCGTCAAGCGATGCGATCGCACAGGAGTCACTGAAGAAACTACTAACGATTCTTTGCCAAATATTGATAGCATTCAAGAAGTATCACTTTGATTTTATCTGCACAATTGTGTTGCTAAAATATATTCTTAATAATTGTAGATGTGGGAAAATTAAAAATTAATATATCATTTTTTAAATCTAAAGTCCTGGTTTATTTAGCTAAAATTTCGGAATCATCTAATATAAATAAATTACAACTTCTAAATGTATGTCCAGCTTTGACGAAACTGAAGCGATTTATGTTCGCGAATTAGGAATTGATGACATTTCTCCCGTTTATCATTTGGGTGAAGAATTATTTACCAGTGATTTATATCCTTATTTATACCGCACTTGGGATGAATGGGAAGTAATTGGACTTTACAATACAGATCCAGAATATTGCCTGGTGGCTGAAAGAGACGGAGAACTAGCAGGCTTTGTTTTGGGAACCATAATTACCAAAGCATCTTGGACTTATGGTTATATTTTATGGCTGGGAGTAAGTCCTAAATTTCAGCGTCGGGGAGTAGCTGACAAGTTAGTTGATAAAGTCGTCGCCCGCATGATTGAAGATGGGGCGCGGTTCATGTTAGTAGATACTGACCCCACCAATGTTTCAGCATTAAAGTTTTTTAATCGCAAAGGTTTTGGTAATATTCGTCAGCATATTTTCTTGTCGATGAATTTAAGCAAACATGAATATTATGGCAGATTAATTGATTACGAACATCAAAAAGCAGAAAGAGCAGGTTACAGGCGATCGCGTCCAGCAATTCGCGCCCGTAAACCCGATAGTGCTGCTAATGAAATATTACTTAATCCCTTAGTGAATGAATCTCAAACCACGGAAGATCAATCGCCAATTTAATAAAACTAGAGACGTTGTTAATCGCGTATCTACAAGATTTAACAGAGAAATTGCTTTCAACAAAACACAAATTAAAAAACTATAAAACTTAATTTATTACTTTCCTGAGCTTCTTTATATGCCAGAACAACAGTGGACTCTAGCAACAACAGAACAACCGCCAGAGTGGTTCGTCCAAGCGGTCAAACAGCATACGCCTGCATCAAATGGAGTGTATGCAGCACAATTGTTGTGGCAACGGGGAATTAAAGAAAAATCGCAATTATTAGCTTTTATCTACCATAAAGCTTATCAAGCAGCAAGCCCGTTTGAGTTTGGACAAGAAATGCATCTGGCGATCGCCCGCTTACAAAAAGCGCGTAAAGCTGGCGAAAAAGTTGCGATTTGGGGAGATTTTGACGCTGATGGGATTACCTCCACCGCCGTACTTTGGGATGGATTGGGAGAGTTTTTTATTCAAAATATCGAGTTAAGTTATTACATTCCCAATCGCTTAAAAGAATCTCACGGGTTGAACGATCGAGGAATTGAGAATTTAGCAAAACAAGGTTGTAAATTAATAGTCACTTGCGATACGGGCAGCACAAATATTAACGAAATTATTTATGCTAAAGAATTAGGTATCGATGTCATAGTCACCGATCATCACACATTACCTGAAGAACGCCCGCCAGTAATATCAATTATTAATCCGCGATATCTGCCAAAGGAACATCGGCTATTTAATCTTTCTGGGGTGGCGGTAGCTTATAAATTGGTGGAAGCACTTTATCAAAGTTTGCCTGATATTCCCCAACATCCATTAGAGGATTTATTAGATTTAGTAGCAGTAGGATTAATTGCCGACTTAGTGCAGTTGAGTGGAGATTGCCGCTATTTGGCACAGTTGGGAATTCAACGACTGCAAGCAGATTTTCAACAGCCACCGACAGCGCGACGACGACCGGGCGTCGGGCGATTATTAGAATTGTGCCAAAAAAGTGGCGATCGCCCCACAGATATTTCCTTCGGTTTGGGGCCTAGAATCAATGCCGTTAGCCGCATCCAAGGCGATGCTAGTTTCTGCGTCGAATTATTAACCAGTCGCGATAGCAAACGTTGTAACGAATTAGCCGAAGTTACAGAACTGGCAAACACTCGCCGCAAATCCTTGCAAAAAGATGTACAAGCCCAAGTAGCACAAAAACTTACTCAATTAGATTTATCAACCACCAGCGTCATTGTCCTGGAAGATCCCCAATGGCCTGCCGGTGTCTTGGGCTTAGTCGCCGGACAAGTAGCACAAGAAACAGGACGCCCGACGATTTTGTTGAGTACAGAGGGGCTGGGGGGAGACAAGGGAGAGGGAGGAGAAAATTCTACCTTTTCTATCTTGTCTACCTTGTCCCCCTCATCCCCCGCGCTTGCAAGGGGTTCCGCCCGTTCGGTGAATTCCGTCGATTTGTATCAACTGGTGAAGGATCAAGCACATCTGTTGCACCGCTTTGGCGGACATCCCTTTGCAGCGGGTTTGAGTTTGCCTGTTGAGAATATTCCTTTATTTACAGCAGCAATTAATCAGCAGTTACGGCAATCTTTAGGCGGTACGACTCTCACGCCAACGGTGCAAGCAGACATAGTGGTAAAAGTTGCAGATTTAGGGAAAGAATTATTTTTAGAACTGAAATTGTTAGAACCTTGTGGAATGGGTAACCCCGTGCCCAAATTGCTAATTCAAAACTGTTGGTTTGAAAATAGTTGGCATCGCAATCAGCAAGATTGGCGAGGAAAAAAGGTACAGTATATTAAAACTGAATTTGATATTCGGGATGATTCAACTAGAAGTCCCTTTCCTGGTATTTGGTGGGGACACTACAAAGATGAATTGCCTATAGGCAGGTGTGATTGTATCGCAGAACTCGACTACAACACCTTTAAAAAACGCTATGAAATTAGATTAATTGCCGTCCGTCCAAGTGAAAACTCAGCATTCAGTACTCAATATTCACCACTCATCCTCGACTGCCGTAACCTTCCAACTCCCCACTCCCAACTCCCCACTCCCTCACTCGTGCTTGAACATTGTCCGACGAACTGGGATGATTTACGTGCATGGTTGCGACGATGTTTAAATAGTAGCGTTGATAACCAAAAACAACTAGCGATCGCTTGGTCTAAACCCAACCACCAATCACCAAAACAAATTTGGCAGACCTTGGTTGGTGTTGCCAAATATCTCAGCCGTACCAATCAATTAGTTACTCGCGTAAAACTTTTAGATAAACTTGGGATTAGCGATCGCACCTTATTTTTAGGAATCAAAGCTTTAAAATATTACGGATTTACAGTTACAAGAGAAAACCGCGATTTGCAAATTACGTGGAATCCTAGTAATGTTTTTGAAACTAAGGGTGATGCGGCTGTTAGAGAATTTGTAGCCGCTGTTAGCGAAGAACAATTCCAGCAAAATTACTTTGCAGAGGTGCCTTTATCTACCATTGTTGCCATGATTAATAGTCAGTAATGCGGCGATCGCTTTTAATATTTATCAGGTTAGGATTTTTTGAAGTGCGATCGCTAGTCCTGAACTGGTAGCAGCTTTTAGTACCATTAACTAACTCTAAGTAAGTCGGCACTAATATTTCAAGCTATGTTAGAAAACTTAAATCTAGGGTGCATTACTGCTGAGGTACGGCATCGTTAACAATTCAACTATCATCTAGCGACCCACTGATGGTCAAAAGGTGCAAAAAAAGTCTGAGCGTCGCCTTTGTGCGCTCAGAACTTCAAACAGACAACGAGGAACAATCAACTTAACTTCACATTGCCAGTTTTGAAGTTGTTTGTTCATCCACCTTTGTCTTCCTGATTACGTTAATTAGAAAACCTGTCCTTTCAAAATAGCTTGCAAGTTATGAGTTAGCTGTCTTTTTACGAGAAACACCACCAGCAACCCAAGAGTCAATACCTATTACTTCACCCCCGCCTATGGCAACATCGCCACCAACGTAAATACCATTCGGGATTTCGACACTAGTTGCATGATGTTTATTCGTGCTGTACATGTCTGAAAATCCCAAAGTACCGATAACCGTAGATACACCTACACTCATTGTATTTTCTACGGTTGAATAAAACGGATTTTTAGCTTTTTCATTTTTCATACTTAACACTTATTCATTTCATAGTTACTCTTTATTCAAGACATATTTTGCCCCATTTAATCTAAATCTACGGTTAAATAACCATATAATTGACTACTTTATGATTGTTTTTTGGCTATTTTATGACTAATTTATGTTTGTATGTAAAATTGAGCTAGGTAATTAATACTGGTACTGGCTTGTCTTTTGCAACGCTATTTTGAATTTTTTATGATAGATTTATGCTTAACTTTTGACTGTAGAGATATCGGTTACAAACAAACCTAACCAAAACATGGCAGACTCTGACCAAGTAATAAAAAAAAAGAAAATAACTTACACAGCTTCTCCAGAAGCTATAAATATAGCAGAAATGGCTTTAAAAAGACTAGGATTTGGGTCAAAAGCCAACTTTGCTAATTCTCAACTTTTAGCTCGTACTACAGTTACAAAATTTTTTCAGGGTCAGCCTATTCAGCTTCAGTCATTTAAAAGAATATGCGAAGCACTAAAGTTAGATTGGAGAGAAATTGCGCTAATACCAGAAGAACAATTGGAACGACTAAAAGAAAAAGATTGCACTAACTCTAATACTAATGAGGAAGTAGAAAAAATTCAACCGCTTTGTCGTCAAGTGACCGTAATAGATAAACAAAGTAAAACAAGAAAAGCTGTTATCATCTTAAAAGGTGATATTAACTCAATTAATAATGATTTATTAGTATCTCTAAAATTAATATTAGAAAATTTTTCAGGTGATACGATAGTAATTACTGATATTAAAGAAGGCAGTGTTATATTAACCGTAGAAGTTTCTCAAGAAGGTATAAAACGGTTGATATCTCGTTTCAAATTAGGAGAAATAAGTGAAGTCAATGGGTTCCCTATCGAAGATGTGCAAATTTTGAGCATAAATCCAAACGAAGTGGAAAGTAACAAGCACGATGATACAGTACTTTAACTGAGGTGATTGTAATTTATACTTCTAATAATTGTTTTCTTGCTTATTAGTTAGTCATTATTGAGGCGCGGTATTATTTTGATTCATCTTTGTTTGAATATTCGTAATTAACTCTTCAACTTTTATTTCCAATTTTTTTACAGGTGAATTTTTCTCTATAACTTCTAGCAATTTTTTGATTTGTTCTAAGTTTTTAAGCGCATCTTGGTTTTTTTCTGTTACATAAAGAGAAAAAGCATAATTGTAAAGCGTTGTTACCGAATTATCCCCATACTTAATTGCACTTTCTAAGCATTCTAAGGCTTTTTCATGTTCTCCTACTCTTTGATAAGCTCCTGCTAAATTTGTTTCAATTGATGACAAAAAATTTGTTTCAATTGATGATGAAGTTGAAAAATTATTCTGAGTATTTTTATCTTGCGGTTCTAAAATATTTTTAGCTTTTAGATATTGTTCGATAGCTTTTTCATATAGTCTTTTAGCTTCATCATTTCTTCCCTGCTCAGATTTAAAATCACCTTCAGATACCTTAAGCAGCCCATAGTTAGCAAATACAATAGCTGGCGTGTTTTCAGTTTTGGTAGCTTTTATAAAGTCAGAATCTGCTCTTAAATAACAATTTATCACTTCTGTTTGATTATCTTGAACAAAGTACTTTCTACCTAAGGATGCATAAGTATGAGCACGTCGAGCATGTAGCAGAGCTGAATTGTTCCGTGAAAGTTGTATCGCCCGGTCATATTTTTCAATTGCTTCCTGGTATCGTTCTAAGCCACTGAGAGACAATCCCCAAGCATTCCACAAAGCTACGCTATCATCATATCCCAGCAAATATGCTTTCTCAAAATCTGCAACAGCTTTTTTAAATTCATCTGGACCTTTGGATATAGTATTATAAGCGATGCCTCGATTACAATATGCTGCCCCAATTCGAGGATTTATAGTGAGAGCTTGACTAAAACTATCAATTGCTGATGACACATCATTTTCACGTAAATGAACAAGCCCTAGATTCAACAAAGCTTCAACAAAATTAGAATCAATTCTCAAAGCTTCCCCAATATTTTTAAGTGCTAATTCATATTGTTTTTTATATATAAATATAACACTTATATTATTATAAGCTTCTGCTAGAGTTCGATCCAAACTAATAGCCATATCATAAGCCTCTTCAGCATCTTCCATACAAGAGATTAGATAATAACCAGTCCCTAAATTAACATAGTCTTTCGCATTAGGTTTAAATTTTAAACGTATCTCAAGTTCTTTAATTTCTTGATTTAGAATATTTAGGGTTACAATATTCTTATTAAATATAGATTCTGATTCCTCTTCCTCATTTTGAGCCAAAAGATTATCCGGAAGAGCAAACTGTTTTCCTGAGTTTAATACAGATTGTCTACCTTCATCTGCCCTTTGACGAGCTCTTTCAGCAGCATTCATATAATAAGCTTGAATATGAGTATAGTTTGGATAATTAGAATAGTCTTTTAAAAATTCTATTTGTTCAGCTGATGATAACCCAAGAATAGTTAAGATTCGACTATATTCATCATTAGAATTAGGAGAACAATTATTTTGTAACAAATTTTGGTTTAATTGTAATTTATTTGAAGTCTTTTGACTTCTTTGCAATTTATTTAAAGATATCTGCATTTCATGAAAAGTATTTATATTGATTTCTTGTAAGCGAGGTGTTTTAGAGCCTAACTTCATGTATAGGATAGCTTGATCGACCCAGTTAATAATTTGCTGTGTATCAAATTGAGTAGATAAAAGTAATTTACATATATCGGTAGTAGCCAAACTTTGAACACTGTCAATACCTAATTCAGACAGGCGAGCTTCATGCCATGTATTTATACCTGAAATATTTTTCAAGGGACTTTCATTGTATTGATCGATTGGTGCGCTTAGTGAACGATTAGTCACAAAAGTAATCCATCTAATACCACTTGTTGGAAATATCCCAATTAGGAAAGCTAGTACTTGCCAAGGTATCGAACTTTTATCATTAGATTTATATACATCTTTATTTGAAGGGCTAGATGATGAAGAAGTTGCTTGAGAAGTCGGCGAATTGCTTGATTTTTCAGATGATGAAGAAGTTGCTTGAGAAGTCGGCGAATTGCTTGATTTTTCAGATGATAGAGGCTCTGTAGTAATACCACCAATCAATGATGCTATGCTAAAGGTTATAACTGCTGATAACAGAGTTCTCAGTATCACAGCACTGTAAACTTGAGGTTGTAAATCAAAAGTATTATATCTTCTAACAAGTAATTGAATCCCAAAGAAGTAAGAGCCAAGAAAGGCATAAAAAATAATCCTAACCGTACTTGATTGGATAAATGTGTATTCAGTACCAGTACTAACTTTGTAGTAAGAAACAAAAATAATAAATGACAAAAATACAAATAAAATTATATAAACCCCAAATTGAAATGGATTATACACTGTATTATAAAGTTGATAAATTTCATCAATATTTTCCTTGGAAACTAATCCTAATAATTTTAAATCATCTGCTAAACGTTCTTTTTGAATTTCAGATTTATAGTAACTGTAAGCAATGTATGATAGTGGAAATATGCCAATAATGGCAGAAAAAATAAGAGAAATAGTTAAGGATTCGCCTGGAATTTTCCATTTTACTCCCCATGGTGCAAATTCTAAACACCCTGTTGGTTGCTCGCATTTGATATCACCAATTAAAAACTGACTAGCTATTAATACAATAACTACCGACAAAAATAAAATACCAAAAGATCTAAAATTTTGAAATCTTTTAATAGTTTCTTGTTTTCGTTTTACAGAAATGTAGTGAGCAATTAAATCTTCTAATCGATTACCTAACTCTTCAATCACATAATTTATTTCTTGTTTTTTATCTTCAGAATCAGATACATTCAAACACTGATTGAGGATCTTCTTAAGTTCTCTAGAGTTTTTTCTAGGATTTGTCAAATTTGAAAGTAGCAGTAAATCGTGAACTTGCCTTTTAGTAAGCTTTTTAGTATCTGAATCTTTACTCGATCGCAAATCATAAAAAAAAGACTGTATCCGTTTACAAAGATTCATATTTTTATAAACATAATTGAGCTAAGAAAAAGTTTATATCTTAATATTTTATATTTCACCATATAAAATAAATATTTAACTTTTCATTGTAAAAAGCAATATTGCTGTGCCTAGTAACCTTGTACTGTTTTCGCCTGCGATCGCACTTCATTCAGGTTGGTGCTAGGTGCGATGGCACTAAGCTTGATAATTAAAACATCAGTACCATCTACCAATTCAAAGCAATGGAATTCTTCTTTCCTCAGACTGCTGCATTAATTGATTGGGAACGTCCCCATGAATTTCTGGATAAGGAATTCCAACAAATAGACCGCAATGCATAAATTGGACGGAGATACGCAGATAAATTAGTTAAAGTTTGGCAAATTCAAGGAGAAGAAATTTGGTTATTGATTCATGTTGAAATTCAGGCTAAATCAAAAGAAACATTTGCACAAAGAATGTTTTCCTAAGCATTACCTATCAGAACACAAAGCGCGATCGCCCTTCATCACTTTCTGGTTAGTCTGCAAATAATCATGCAGCAAATCGCAACTCCGTGCGAGCAATTTATCTAGTTTGATATCTGCTAAATCCTGGAAAATCACCGTACCATTGGCACTTCCCACAGCTAAAGTCTTGCCATCAGGGCTGAAATTGATGCTGGTTAACTCGTCTTTATAGCCTTTCAAAGCAATTAACAATGTTCCATCGCGGTTCCAAATTCTCACTTTGTCATCGCTGGAGGCTGCTAAAGTTTTACCATCTGGACTAAAGCTGACGCTGATGAAACTATCACCATCCCCACTAAGATTAGTTAGCAACTCACCGCCTCGATTCCAAATCTTGACTGTGCTATCAATACTAACTGAGGCGAGAATTTGACTATCAGACGACCAAGCTACCCCATTTACTCGACGGCTATGTCCGGCTAATGTCTGTATCAATTTACCATCTTTACTCCATAGTTTCACTGTTTTGTCATCGCTAGCCGAGGCTAGGAATTTGCCATCAGGACTAAAACTTACCCAATTCACTGCATCTTGATGTTCTTGCAAAGTGTTCAACAGTATACCGTTACGGCTCCAAAGCTTCACCGTTTTATCTTTACTGGCTGAGGCAATTACTTGACCATCAGGCGACCAAGCTACACCCAATACTGTATCAGTATGACCTTGTAATGTATGGAGCAATTCACCAGCCCGACTCCACAACTTTACTGTTTTATCTTTACTCCCTGAGGCAATTATTTTACCATCAGGGCTAAAACTAACACCCCAAACTTGACTCTGATGTCCAGTGAAAGTACGGTATAATTTACCTTCTCGATTGAAAAGTTTTACAGTTTTGTCTCGACTGGCTGCGGCTAAAGTGCGACCTCCAGGGCTAAAACTGATACTAGTCACCCAATCGTTGTTATCGGTTTTGGGTTTTTGCAGTAGCACATCGTCCCAACGCCAGAGTTTGACGGTTTTGTCCCGACTTGCAGAAGCGAGGGTGCGACCGTCTGGGCTGAAACTAACGCTATTCACCCAATTATTATGTCCCCTAAGGGTACCGAGCAACACACCTTCAGTACTCCAAAGTTTGAGGGTTTCGTCGGTACTTGCAGAGGCGATGATGTTACCATTGGGGCTGAAACTAACGCTGGTAACTCCTGCACTATGCCCTGATAAGGTTCTCAGGAGGTTACCTTCTAAACTCCACAATTTGATAGTCTGGTCTAAACTAGCGGAAGCTATTGTTTTACCATCAGGCGACCAAGCGACACTTAAAACTGCATCATCATGACCTGGAAAGGTTCTCAGCAACTCACCGTCTCGACTCCAAAGCTTGATGGTGTTGTCAGCACTCCCGGAAGCAATGGTTTGTCCGTCGGGCGACCAAGCAACAGCCAAAACCGCACTGTTATGTCCGTCTAAGGTTTTGAGTAATTTACCGTCCTGAGTCCAAAGTTTTATCGTCTTGTCTGTACTCGCTGAAGCAATAAGTTGACCATCAGGACTAAAACTCACACTATTCACCACAGCTTGATGTCCTAATAGAGTGGCTAGGAGTTGACCGTCCCGAAGGTTCCACAGTTTCACTGTTTTATCTTGACTGGCGGAAGCAATAATTTGGCTATCGGGGCTAAAACTGATGCTATTGACTACATCTTCATGTCCTGACAAAGTTTCGATCGCGCTACCATCAAGACCCCAGATTTTAATTGTAGTGTCTGCACTGGCTGAGGCAATTAAACGGCTATCGCGGCTAAATATAACACTATTTACCCCAGATATATGCCCGTCGAAACGATTATATTCTCTTACCCCGGAAACCGCTTGATAAAGAGCCGTCAGTACTTGCTCTCTAGTATTAGAATCTACCCAGATTGTTTGTTGTAATTTTTTCCCTGCTTTTAAAGCTTCTTTTAAAGCATCAATACCTTTTTGTGAGGCAAATAAAGCTTCACTGGATACGCTCAAAGTTTTAATTTCGCTATCTATTGCTGTAACGATGGAAACGCTTAAACCAAATATCGCCAAAACAGAAGCAGTCAAAGCAATTTTTAAAGAACGATTTAATTTAGCTTCGCTGAGTCTTTGTTTCTCTTGGCTTTCTGCTAGTTTAGCTGTTAACTCTTTTTCTTTGAGTTCAGCTCGCAATTGCTCAATTTCTAACTGACTTAATTCTTCGCGTTTTTGTAACTCCCGCAATTCTGTTAATAAACCCAATCCCTGTTGCGGATGACTATCTATTAATTTTGTTGGCTGCTTTTTTTGGCTGAGTTCGCTTTTGAGCCGCTCAATTTCAGCTTGACTTTGTTCTACTTTTTGGCGTAGTTGGTTGAGTTGGACTTGTAAGCTTGATTCCTGTTGTTGCAAATAGCGAATTAAGTCTACTAAATAATCGTGAATTAATTGATAGCGTTCTGGTACGTCGGGAAAAAGAACTACTAACCCAGAGCGGACTAAAATATCTAAAATTAATTCTAGTTTGCTAGCATCTTCTAACTCTGTTAATTGTGCCGCTAATTCAGCGCGAGTTTTAAAAGGTCGGTTGTTGCTTTCATCTGTTAACAAATATAAAACGAGTAAAGCGGCTCGTTCATTTTCTGGGCCGCAATCTTTGATTAATTCTTTGATATATCGCTCAATTAGTTTGTTGGGTCTATATGGCTGATATTGTTCCAGGGTGGTAATTCGTTCATCTTGAATTTGCGCTCCCACAACTTGCAATTCAATGGGGCGGACTTCTCCAAATTCTGTGGATAAATCTGCAATTAGGGCATCAATTAAAGCAGGCTCTAAGTGTAACTGGGAACGCTCTGTCAATTTTTTGATAATTGCTTTTGCATATTCTGGCGAAAAGTTATTTAACTGGTAGCGGATATTTTTATCCAGAATATTGTTGTTAATGGCTTCTAGTGAAGAAAGATGTTTGAAGTCTAATAAACGATGTAAATAATCTTCTCTTAAAGAAAGAATAACTTTAACAAAAGGTATATTAAGACAGTCGCTAATAAATTTATCGAATGCTTGCTTTTGATGGCGATCGCTATATCCAAAGAAAAATTCTTCAAACTGGTCAAAAATTAAAACTGTTATCAAATGATTATCAGCATTTTTTTCTAATTGCTGTAAAATATTTACAATGGTGCTAGGCGTAATCGACTCAGGTAAAACCTCCGGCTCAATGGCTGCTTCTCCTTTAATCTGAGACATGGCCTCACTTAAAGATTTACCTAATTCCTTAGCCCAATCGCTATAAACTTGCAGCACCACAGGCACCGCAATTTGATCGCCAATAGCTCTATTTTGCAGTGCTGGAACTAAACCCGCAGTTACCGTAGAACTCTTACCAACTCCCGACTGACCGTGAATTACTGTTAACTTTTGGTCAGCACGACTAATTCTGCCAATTAAATCATTAATATCTCGTTCTCGGCCAGAAGCCCCAATTTCTAAAGCAACACTACTACTCCCAGCAGGTGACATTAATGCTGGGTTTGTTACCTGTCTTTGGGGTTGCAAACGTCCTGCACCGATAAAAGCCCGAAAACCATATTGCTGTTCCACAGAACGGCGTTTTTGACGAATGTAATAAGCTTCTAAATATCGTCCTTCTTCAAAATAAAGCGATCGCAATGTCCGCAACAAGCGAATATAACGATGGGCATCATATTGATGAGCGCTGTATTCTAACGCTTCCGGCAGTTCTTTTGCCGCCTTTTCTAAATATTCACGCGCAACTTCTTTCTCGCCTATATTGCGTTGTGCTTTCGCTAATATCAAATAATAAATTTGCGCCAATAATAAAGGAAATAAACAGTCATAAGGGTCATTTTGCTTTTGCGCCTCAGCTAATTTCAGCAGCGATACATGCGCTAAGATACTCGCCTGTACCCAACGCGATTGTTGTACCGCTACTTGAGCAAGAAAGCCGTAGTCGCAAGCAAGTTGAATTTGATTGCCATAAATTTGATGCAACTCCAAAGACCTTTGAGCAACAATTTGCAATTGTTCCCAGTCGTGGAGGTTTTGCAAAACTTCAGCCAGTTGACCAATAAATTCAGCAACTATATTTAGACACCCAGCTATTTGTAAAATATTTAAACATTGCTGAAAATAAGATTTTGCTGCTAACCAGTGACGGCGATTTTCTACTTGATTTTGCTCAGCTAAACGACAACTACATAACCCTAGATAAAACAGCAAAATTCCCTGTCTTAAAAATAAAGGAGATGGCGGAGATGGGGGAGATGAGGAAGAAAAGGGAGATAAGGAGGTATTGGGGTGTTGGGATGGTGGGGCGCTGGGAAGATGGGGTGAAACTTCCTCCCCATCTCCCCATCTCCCCATCCCCTCATCTCCCTTGTCCCCCAATTTCTGCCAAATTTGTAAACTTTTCTGAAAATGAATTAAAGCCGGATTAATGCGATCGCTAACATAATTATCTAAGCCAAAAACAAATTCTAAACTCGCGTGCAATTCTGGCTCTAAAGTAATACCACGATCTTGTAATTCTCTGATGGCAAAGTGGAGTTCGTAGTTATGTTCCCAAACTTGCCCTAGAGTAGAATAATTTTCTGCAAATTTCGATGTTTGGGATTGTGCATTATTTTTGGGTAAAACTCTAGCAAACAAAGAATCAGTTTCTTGTTGGAGAAATTGCAGCAACGAACTAGTTGTCATTTCAAAATGAATCGGTGTCGCCGCCCAACTCGCAAAATCTGGCGCTAAACGTACCACTTTTTGCAAAACTTCATCATTCATCCACACAATTATCGGAAATGGATGGCGCTTGCGAAATTCATCACGAATATGATTAATAGACCTTAAGAAATCATCCAGCCCATCTACGGACTCTAAACCCAAAATCATCAACGCCGATGGCGGTTGATTTTCGGTAACTAATTGTAAATGAATAGTTGTGTAAAGACTTCTGGCGTTATGCGGTAAAACTACTTTTTGAATGTGGTATAATCCTGAAGAAACTTCTTCAAGTCGTTGCAACATTTCCTCTTGCAAAACTCGATAATTGCAGGATACTAAAACTAGGGAAAATTGACCGTTAGAAAGTGCGATCGCTCTCCCCAAAGTCCTCAACGCCCGCTCGTTATTTGCTCTTATATCTACTTGTGATTGTCGTTCAACCATGATTTAAATCTCTGCGTTTCTGCTAAAACCGGGTTGACGGCAAACCAAGCCCCCTCCCGATCGCGGTATTCAAATACAAATAAACTCCGCAATAGAGTGTGGTATTCAATATCACCTCTGACCCTCTGTTGTTGCACCACCTGAAAGATGAGTTCCCATTCATGCGGGTCAATGGCATTAGCTCGGTAATCCCGCTGTCTTTGAATCACCAATTCGACACACTCCCGCTCGAAGGGTGGATCTTGTTCCCGCAAACAATCAAACAGCAACCCCAACAAGTCGCGCACATGACCGCCACTAATCAAACACAACCGATCTAAGGTCTCCAAATTATCAAACACTTCTGTAATTAAGCCTAACCGATCGCTAGGTAAAATGTCGGGAAAAGCCCTCGCTAGCACCATTTGTCGCATCAATGCTAGCCCTTGGGGAAAAACCTCTCCAGAGCGCAAACGCACAGGTATCATCGGTAAAACTTTTGGTGCTACTCCTCCGCCTAAACGATGCTGAAGTTCGGCGCTATCGTTGGAGAAAGTTAAAGCTAGGGGAATAGTATAGACAACATGACAATTTAGTTTGCGTAACTGTTCGCCCCGTTGAATAAACAAGTATTCTGGTAGCGATCGCCCCGATGGTAAAGGTCGAATTGCTACTCTATCCAAATTATCAACAATTACTACCAGTCCTTTTTTACCCCTGGCTTTAAGTTCTTTGTTGGCGCGTTCTAATAGTTCTTGATTAATTGACTGTAAAATATTCGCCGTTCGCGGTTCCAAATAGTCCCTTAACCGCCGCCGCAATTGGGGGCTTTCTTTGGTTTTAGCTGTAATTTTGCCAATCCCCACAGATAACTCGGCTTCAACTCCCAGTTCAATTGGTGTTTGTAAAAAATCGACAATTTCGCCAAATAATTTGGTAAAATAACTAGGCTTGAGTTTAATTTTCATCGCCTCCAAGCTTTCACTTACTTGACCAGCGATCGCTAATAAAACATCAGTCACATCCACATCTGCCATTTCTAAGACGTGGGTGGACTCAAAGTAAACCACATGAAATTGCTGCACTTCCAACTCAGCTTTCAGGCGCAACAATTCCGTCGATTTTCCACAGCCGAGATGTCCCGTAAAAAGCTGACAAGTTGGCGAATCTGGCGATATGCGAGTGATGGTGCGCTGCAAAGCCTCAATGATTTTGCCACCCCGCACCGCTGCAAAATCGATATAATATCGGCGATCGCTTGCATCTCCTATCATTAGAGGTCTACTGGGATTGCAAGCCTGATAAAATCTTTCTAAATCTAGGAGCATAACTAATCGAGTTCATTCACGAATAGGGATGACAAAATTTATATTTGGGAATTTATCAGTTAATTTAAGTACATCTGACTTAAATTACTAACTAAGTTAACAGCATTCCGCTTGATTTTTCATATCTACGTTTCATCTAGCACACCGTAATGCTGATATTTAATTTTAACTAAGCAGAAATACTCTTATAAGTATAAATAACTATAAAATCTAATATTAAATAAGCTACTTTTATCAATATTAAAAATATCCCATACAAAAAAAGTACCGTTAAGTACAATTTTGTAGTGTTTTTGAACATATAGCAATTCTATTTGACTGGTGAGAATTCGTGGTGTAGAGATCCCCGACTTCTTTAAATCGGGGGTTTAATCTCTGGTGAATTAAATGCAAAATCCCAAATCGTATAATCTACAAACCCATTGAATATAAAATTAGGCGATCGTGGAGGCGATCGGGCAAAATATGTTTTAGCACCGCTTGGATTTTGGCATCTTGTCCAATCAGATAGCGTGTCTTTGGTTGTTTTGCAGTCAGCGCGTGGACAACAGCTTGAGCGACAATATCCGCAGAAATTCCTCTAGCTGCGATCGTCTGCATTTTTTGACGTACAGTATTCATCGCCTGACCGTAAAGATCCAGTGCCGATTCTGGTAAACTATCTTGTCCGATTTCAGCTTGAGTTAGAGATTTATTCCAAATAGGCGTAGCAATAGAACCAGGTTCAATAATTGAAACTGAAATTCCCCACGGTTTTAACTCCATACGCATCACATCAGTGAGTGCTTCCAAGGCGAACTTTGAAGCATTGTAAGCGCCCAAAAATGGGGTAGGACTTCTACCAGCAATCGAACCCATATTGACAATTCGACCGCGACCTTGGCGTAATAAACCAAGAAATGCTTGTGTCACCGCTAATTGTCCAGTGACATTCACATTCATCTGATGTTGAAATTCTGCGATCGGTAATAATTCTAAAGGGCCGGGAACAGCAATTCCGGCATTATTTACTAAACCTGAAATTCCAACATCACCCACTGTATTTGTTACCTTATCAACTACAGAAGCGATAGATTCAGCATCAGTAACATCTAAAAAAATTGGAATCAGTCTTTGTGAAGCTTTTTGTTGGAGTGCTTGAGCATCAATATCTTGACGCACGCCAGCAAAAACAGAAAATCCCAATCGGTCTAAAAGCAAAGCACAGGCCTGACCAATTCCTGTTGACGCTCCTGTAATCAGGACTGTACCTTGATAATTTCCTACAACCATTAGTTTTTTTGATTATGAAACTGCTGTAATATTTCTCTATGTGTCCTAATTAAATTAAGCCAACGCACCTAAATGTTGCATTTTGTCCTCAAAACCGTCATTAATCATGACTAAAAAACAAATGACAAATGACAAATGACAAATGACAAACTTAGTATCAATCCTTGCAGATACCAGAACGAAGACAATCTTCGGTTTGGTCATCTCTAGCTGATATATCCCACGGCAATATATCTGAGGGAGCTTTTGTGCTGTAAACCATCAGAGCAGCTACGGTAGAAAGCTGATTTTTGACAATCGACACATTACTATAAACATTGCCTAGCTCAGCATTGGATAAATACATGGGCAATGCCATCAAACCAATGCAAATTGTCCGGTTCATACAACCTCAGCTAAAAATTTCTAAATACGCTAAACTTAGATGCCACCTTGATGAACCGGAATTGAAAAACTGAGCATTGTATATTGATGTTGTGTTGAGTTACTCAGTCCTAATAGCCGCAGAGACGTGATTTACAAATTATCGGTTCCACCCATTTTAGGTTAGGCATTGCCTAAAGATGGCTTCCTACTAACTTATGCACATGCAACCCTAAAAAAACAGGACAAAAAACTCCCAGCATTCAAAAACATATCTTGGTGGCTGCGATCGCCAGATAAAATAGTTAACAATGCTGACTAAGCAGATGAGGCAGACGCGTGGACGCAAAGAAAAACTAATGCCCAATGCCCAATGCCCAATGCCCCATAACCATATTATAAATGTTGCCTACTAACTGACTCATGACGCCTTCACAAGACGTAGATACTGTAAACGTTCCTGATATAAATACAGAAGCAGATGGCAACTCCCAAACCGATCCTTTAGATGAGTTGCCAGGTGAAGTCGAAATGTCACTTTTCGACCATCTAGAAGAGTTGCGACAACGAATTTTTTATTCGCTAATTGCTGTAGCAATAGCCATTATCGGTTGTTTCTTTGCCGTTAAGCCCATTGTCCAACTACTTGAGGTTCCAGCACAGGGAGTCAAATTTCTTCAACTTGCACCTGGAGAATATTTCTTTGTCTCCCTCAAAGTCGCAGCCTACACTGGCGTGGTACTTTCTAGCCCTTTCATTCTTTACCAAATTATCCAGTTTGTGCTTCCCGGACTGACTCGCCGCGAACGCCGCTTATTAGGGCCTGTGGTTTTAGGGTCGAGTGTTTTATTTGCAGCAGGTTTAGTATTTGCTTATTTACTTCTCATTCCCGCAGCTTTGAAGTTCTTCATCAGCTACGGAGCAGATGTCGTCGAACAACTTTGGTCAATTGACAAATATTTTGAATTTGTGCTGCTACTTTTATTCAGCACTGGTTTAGCATTTCAAATTCCCATCATTCAACTATTACTCGGTAACTTGAATATTGTATCTTCTGAGAAGATGGTTTCTGGTTGGCGTTACGTGATTATGGGAGCAGTGGTTTTAGGAGCGGTTCTCACACCTTCTACTGACCCCTTAACCCAAAGCCTTCTAGCTGGTGCAGTGCTGGGACTCTACTTTGGCGGCATTGGTTTAGTGAAGCTCACAGGAAAATAGCGATCGCCAAGCTGAATAAAAAATTAAAATATTTAAATCCAAACTCACCGAACTTTAGATTTTTAATTTTGGCTTTTGGATTAAAAATCTAAAATCCAAAATTAAATGCCACAAATTAACTTTGACGATTTTGAAAAAGTTGAAATTCATGTTGGCAAAATCATCAAGTTTGAATAATTTACTCAAGCTAAAAAGCCTGCTTATAAATTGTGGATAAATTTTGGTAATTTGGGCATCAAAAAATCTAGTGCCCAAATTAAAAAACTTTATCAACCAACCGAATTAATCGGTAGATTAATATTAGCTGTAACTAATTTTCTACCCGATAGAATTGCGGACTTCATTTCGGCAGTTTTAGTCTTGGGAGTAGTTTTAGACGATGGAGAGGTTGTGTTAATTCAGCCAAATAGAGATGCAGTCCTTGGCAAGAGAATTTTATAGCATACTTTTAGTCCATAAACTTATTTATATACAAAAAATGTAATGACTGAGAAATTAATATTCAACTAGTAACAGGTCATAAGATCCATTCTGAAGCGCGATCGCCCAAATCTAGAGGAATACTAACAGCTTTGCCGAGTCGGGGGCGATCGCGTGTTTGGGTGATAAATGTTTGCACTTGCGTTGTTCCACCCAAAGCATGAAGATAATTAGCGATGCTATCAAGATGCTCTTGGTACTCTGCCTCAGTTAAGGGAAAAGAAGCTTGCTCCAGATATTTCCACATGACTTGTAAAAATATCTTGCCCTGTGTCCGCCGAAACTGGACATCGTAAGAGTATCCCCACTTCTCAACCAGCAGTTGACGTAATTCCTGTCCTGTCATAGCTTTTCTCAATCAGATTTTACATTTAGTTATGATGTTAAGTTCCGTAACTCCAGTATGATAAGGATATAAAGAAATGTAATGCTAACAGAAAAGATGCTAAACATATCTTGGAACAGAGAAATATGGCATCGTCGTAAGCGTTAGCATTTCGACTTAGACAAGAGTTGCTCAAGTACAAGTACTCTTGTCAAAATGCTTAACAAAATACACAAAGAGCGCGTAGATTATGGCTCAATTTTCGGAATCAGCAGACGTGCCAGATATGGGGCGTCGTCAGTTCATGAATCTGCTCACTTTTGGGACTGTCACTGGAGTAGCTCTGGGTGCATTGTATCCCGTTGTCAAGTACTTTATTCCACCAGCTAGCGGTGGTGCTGGTGGTGGAACCACAGCAAAAGACGAGTTGGGTAACGATGTCAGTCTCGCCAAATTTCTGGAAAACCGTAACGCAGGCGATCGCACTTTAGTTCAAGGACTCAAGGGTGACCCCACCTATATTGTGGTAGAAAACAAAGAAGCCATCAAAGATTATGGCATTAACGCTATTTGCACCCACTTAGGTTGCGTTGTCCCTTGGAATGTTGCTGAGAACAAATTTAAGTGTCCTTGTCACGGTTCTCAGTATGACTCAACTGGTAAAGTTGTTCGGGGTCCAGCACCACTGTCTTTGGCTTTAGCCCACGCCAGCACAACAGACGACAAAATTGTCTTAAGTCCTTGGACTGAAACCGACTTCCGCACCGGCGATGCACCTTGGTGGACTTAATAATTTTGTCCTTAGTCATCTGTCCTTTGTTCTTAGTCTTTCGACTAATGACCAATGACTAATGACTAATGACCAATGACCAATGACCAATGACTAATTCAATCATTGTCCTTATAGAGATGAGAAATGCTTCTGTAACAGCGAGGTTAACTCGCAGTGCTAGAGCAATTGTAAAAACATTGCTCATAGCGATCGCCACTGTGACATTCTACTTCAGTTGCGATCTCGCCCTTCCCCAATCTGCTGCTGCCTATCCATTTTGGGCACAGCAAACCTATCCTGAAACCCCCCGCGAACCAACCGGGCGGATTGTTTGTGCGAACTGTCACCTAGCAGCCAAGCCGACAGAAGTGGAAGTTCCCCAATCGGTGCTACCTGACACTGTGTTCAAAGCTGTAGTGAAAATTCCCTACGATACCAGCGTTCAGCAAGTTGGTGCTGATGGTTCTAAAACCGGCTTAAACGTCGGTGCTGTGCTGATGTTACCCGAAGGCTTTAAGATTGCTCCCGAAGACCGCATTTCCGAGGAGCTTAAAGAAGAAATCGGCGATACTTACTTCCAACCCTACAGCGAAGAGAAAGAAAATATTGTCATCGTCGGCCCGTTACCTGGCGAACAGTACCAAGAAATCGTCTTCCCAGTTCTTTCTCCTAACCCCGCAACCGACAAAAACATCCACTTCGGAAAATATTCAGTTCACGTAGGTGGTAATCGCGGGCGCGGACAAGTTTATCCCACCGGCGAAAAGAGCAATAACAACCTTTACAATGCTTCCGCTACTGGCACAATTACCAAAATTGCCAAGGAGGAAGATGAAGACGGTAACGTCAAATATCAGGTTAACATCCAACCAGAGTCTGGCGATGTTGTCGTTGATACAGTTCCCGCAGGCCCAGAATTGATTGTTTCCGAAGGACAAGCTGTTAAGTCTGGTGATGCTTTGACCAATAACCCCAACGTCGGCGGATTCGGTCAAAAAGATGCAGAGATCGTACTGCAAGATGCTGGCAGAGTCAAAGGTTTAATTGCATTCATCGCTCTTGTAATGCTGGCTCAAGTTATGCTAGTGCTGAAGAAGAAGCAGGTTGAGAGAGTCCAAGCTGCTGAGATGAATTTCTAAATTCTTTGCTAAATTATTGATTGTTTGTAGGACAGGCATCTTGCCTGTCTTTTTTAAAAGGCATTATGAGGATTAAACAGCGATTAAATATAGCTAACGCTAGTAAAACTTAAACCGCACACCAAATGATTAGTAAAGAAACTGCCGAGCATTATATATGGGGTAATAATTGTCATGGTTGGCATCTTGTTAAGCAACCAGAATTGAGTGTGATTCACGAACTAATGCCACCAGGGACTTTTGAAGTTAAACATTATCACCAAGTATCGCACCAGTTTTTCTTTATTTTATCTGGAAAAGCAACTTTAGAAATCGATGGTTCCCGTCAAGTAATTTATCAACACGAAGGTGTAGAAGTTGCGCCTAATATTCCTCATCAGATACTCAATGAATCTCCAGATAATTTGGAATTTTTGGTGATTTCACAGCCTCCTAGTCATGGCGACAGAATTTTGAGCGATATTATTGAATCTAGCCCTAGTTGAGTTGAGGGATTTGCCCATGACAGCCTCAGTTGAGTATATCCCCGTTACGCCAATTGAATATCCAGATGAAGACGGTAAGCCAATGACTGAAGGTGATTTACAGCGCAAGTGTCTCGTATACGCTACCACTGTGCTGGATATTTATTTCCAAAATCGTCTAAATGTCTACGTAGCTGGTAATTTATTTATCTATTACGAAAAAGGTAATCCGGAATCAGTTGTCGCACCAGATGTATTCGTGGTGTTTGGAGTAGAAAAACGCGATCGCGGTTCTTACAAAACCTGGGAAGAAAACGACAAAATCCCAGATTTTGTTCTAGAGATTACCTCAAAAACCACCCGTAGCAAAGACCAAGGTGCAAAAAAAGGAATCTACGCCTTTCTAGGGGTGCGTGAATATTTTCAGTACGATCCTACAGGCGATTATCTTAATCCGCGACTCCAAGGTTTACGTTTGGTCGAAAACAATTATTTTCCAGTACCAACCAATAACTTATCAAATGATACCGTATCCCTACCCAGCGAAGTTTTAGGGCTGGAGTTGCGTTTAGAACAGGGGAAATTGCGTTTTTACGATCCAGCTACAGATCGAATACTTCTAACTCATGAAGAAGAAGTAGCGATAAGACAAGCCGCAGAAGAAAAGGCGCAAAGATTAGCTGCTAAACTCCGAGAATTAAATATTGACCCAGATAGCCTCTAACATATTAGTTTAGCGTTACTTCCATCTTATTGTTTGAGTCAATACTCACCACTTGGTACTCTTCAGTGTGGAATACCGTACTTAGTCTATCGGCATACACACCCGTGGATAGATTGCAACTTTTGATTTGGAGTTCGTCTCCAGCTAGGATGTAAATTTGTCAAGTTCTCTCGTCAAATCGAAATAAGCGGATATCCTTATACAAATTTGACAACATTTGACAAACCCGTACACAGGCTAAGGCTTGCTCTGTTGTTGGTAAAATACTTGTACTGAGCTTTGCCGAAGTAAACGCTCCTCACTACTAATAATATAAGGTGGGCATTGCCCACCCTACTACTACAACGGACGATAGACGCGATAGTTGATGCTAGGGAAAATATTATCCATTACCTCGACTTTTTCGAGCCAGCCGCTGTCAATTTTGCCAACTTTCACATCTTCGTAGAGTTTATTAAACCTCATTAGGTGCGATCGCGTCCTTCTCACTGCGTATGGTACCATCGTTCCCGTCCGCATAATAAAAGCCCAGTCAGAAGATTGTGCTAATAACAACTCGCGCGCTGCTTGATTTAATGCTCGCCACTGCAATTCATCCTCTGGTTCCAAGTGAGATATTTCAATCATTCGCTCAGCAGCTTTGTGCAAATGTGGATAAATCCAGGCGTTTGTTTCGTTCAACCAATACTCGTGGAAACCTTTGAAACCCCAACTTGACTGGGAAGGACGACATACTTGCTGTACTGGATGCGATCGCAAATAATCCGCCAAGTGAGTCATCGCATAAGTTCCTTGGTCATACCATGACTTACGGAATAGAAAATCAATGAACCAAGGTCCCTCATACCACCAATGTCCAAACAACTCGGCGTCGTAAGGCGAAACGATAATCGGCGGACGTTGCATTATACCATAGAGATGTTCCGATTGCCGCTCCCGATTATACATAAAGTTAGCGGCGTGTTCCGCTGCCTTTTCCCGGGCCCAATAAGGGTCATAGAGTGCTTTATCTGACAGCCCTAAACCACGTCCAGTAATTTTGTGATATTTAATGCCCGTGTTTTTTCGTTGACCATTGGGCATAATGTAGGGCTTGATGTACTCATATTCTGCTTCCCAACCCAAATCTTTGTAAAATTCTCGATATTCCGCCGCGCCAGGATAGCCGACTTCAGAAGACCATACTTGTTGAGAAGATTCATGATCTCGCCCAAAGGCAGCAACACCAGTTTCTGTGAAAATCGGGGCATAAGTACCAAAGCGCGGACGGGGACGGGCGTAAAGAATGCCATGCCCATCGGTGAGGAAATAACGCAAACCAGCATCTGCCAGCATTCGCTCTACACCTTCGTAATAAGCGCATTCAGGTAACCAAATACCTCTGGGTGCTTGTCCAAAAGTTTCCTGATAATGTTCGCAAGCTACCTGAATTTGTGCCCACACTGCTTGCGGATACATTTTCATTAATGGCAAGTAGCCGTGGGTAGCGCCGCAAGTGATAATTTCTAGGTTATTACTATCTTGGAACTGCTTAAAAGCCGTCACCAAGTCACCTTTGTAGCGTTCCCATATTTGACGCGCTTCGTTAAACTCAGTGGCGTAATGTTCGGCCAAGTAGCGAATATGTCCATTATGGACGTTACGCTCGGCCTCCATCTCTATAAGTTCTTCTAGTTGCGCTAAGTGGGCGTCATAGCGTTCTTGCAGCAGAGGGTCACGAAGCATCGACACTAGAGGTGGTGTCATACTCATCGTGATTTTAAAGTCGATACCGTCTCGCTTTAAGCCTTCAAATACTTTCAATAATGGGATGTAAGTTTCTGTGATGGCTTCATAGAGCCATTCTTCCTCCAACACATAGTCACTTTCTGGGTGACGAACGAAGGGCAGATGTGCATGAAGGACAAGCGCGACATAGCCAATAGCCATAGTGATTTTGGGGTGATACTTGTAAGTTGAAGGTGGAGGGGTTTGCCAGAAATTAACAATATTTTAAGACTTTATGGGGATCGTCAGTTAGGTTTATAGGAGTTTTCAATTAATTTAAAAGCTTTGTACCAATATTTGAACTCTTGGCCATTCCTACTCCGGTTGTGGGTTGACTTGTTGCAGCACAAAAATCGGGTTTCTCACTTACAATCCTTTTGTAAACTTTTTGCCTTTGGAGTTTAGTAATTATTTTTTGACCAGATGCCGTTAGTATCTGCCTCCAGAAAAATTTTACTTTTACTTTGTTTGGTGAGGTTGAATTTCAGGAGCGATGCCTAAGGCGGGCTACGCCTACGCCAAAATCAAAGTTATACAAAAAAGCGTTGAACTCGAACGCTAAAACCTGGCAAAAGTGGCGATGTAATTTCGTCATCAGCCAACAAAGTCACTATCAGTTTTAATTGGGCAGTTTCTCGGCGATAAACTTCTAACTGCTGTAATTGCCAATTTGCAATCCAATATTCTTGTACTCCTGTCGATGAGTAAAGTTTAAGTTTGGCCTCTCGGTCTCGACGTTCGTTGATTGTCCCAGGAGAAAGCACTTCTACAATAAGTTCTGGCGCTCCTCTCAAATGTCCTTCTTCATCCAGCAATTGTGCTAAACGCTCATTACTTATCCAAACTATATCGGGTATGACATTATCAGCATTTGTAAAAATTATCCCAGGAGTTGCGATCGCTTCACCTAGTTTACTGGAGCGAGACCAAATTTCTAATTCCAAATAAACATTACCACCAGTTCGCTGATGTTTCCAGTGAGGCGCTCTAGTCACAAATAGTTCTCCGTCAATAATCTCATAGCGCTTCCATTCATCAGTTGCGAGTAATTCTAAATCTGAGATTGTCCAACGAACTCTATCAGGTATTGTTTGGTTCATAACACTATTTGTTCATGCTTAGTTGAGAAATAAAATTCTCTCTTTTCAGAATATTTGTTCGGGGTCAATACCTGCGGCTCGCAAACGTTCTACCAATATTCCAGCTCGTTGACGTTCTTGTTCTAGTTCTTGGTTAGCTTGTTGTAACTGCTGGTTAGCTTGCTGTAACTGTCGGTTTGCTTCTTCTTCTGGTAACATTACCAATTGCCCATCTGGTGTAAAAAAGCGCAATTTTCCAGACTCAACTCCTAAATACAGTCCTAACTGTTGACTCCATAACCAGCCTTTAGCAGTAACTTCGATTTCTTGATATTGTCCATCAACTAAGTGAAATCCCTGTCATCCTTGGTTATTTGGGTCAAACCAAAAATAATCTGGAGTCCGAAACGTATTTTGGTATATTTGCTTTTTCAAACCTTTATCAACTGAGGCTGTGGAATCAGATAGCAGTTCTATAATCACGTTGGGATATTTGCCGTCTTCTTGCCACACAACCCAGCTTTTGCGGTCTTTTTTTTCTGCATCTAAAACTACAAAAAAATCCGGCCCTCGGAATTCTTCTGACTTTTTTTGGTTAGGGCTGAAATAAATAGTCAGGTTGCCAGTAGCATAAAAATTGTTGCGATCGCGCCACCACCACTTTATCAAGCGGATGAGTAAATCGATTTGTTCGCGGTGTAAATCAGATTCCAAGGGGGGTTCGTCACTATAAATATCGCCTGGTGGAAAAATTATACTGTCTGTGACATCGGCAGTAGAAGCAGTGGCAAGAGATTGAGACATAGCGTTCGCACTTTTTTGTCTTTATCCTATCGTGACTGAGCGATGCCTGGGTTGGGCTACGCTAATGCACCTTAACAAGGATAAAGTTTGATTTTTAGAATATTTGCTCAGGGTCAATACCTGCGGTTCGCAAGCGTTCTGCTAATATTGCAGCTCGTTGACGTTCTTGCTCTAGTTGCTGGCTTGTTTGTTCTAGTTGCTGGCTTGTTTGCTCTAGTTGCTGGCTTGTTTGCTCTAGTTGCTGGCTTGTTTGTTCTAGTTGCTGGTTGGCTTCGTCTTCTGGCAACATTACGAGATCCCCATCTGGTGTAAAAAAGCGTAATTTGCCCAAATATACTGCCAAATAAAGCTCTAATTGCTGACTCCACAACCTACCTGACTCAGTGGGCGCAAGGTCTTGATACTGACCATCAATTAAGTGAAATCCTCGCAATTCCAAGCTCACTGGGTCAAACCAAAAGTAATCCGGAGTCCGAAACGTATTTTGGTATATTTGCTTTTTCAAACCTTTATCAACTGAGGCTGTGGAATCAGATAGCAGTTCTATAATCACGTTGGGATATTTGCCATCTTCTTGCCACACAACCCAGCTTTTGCGGTCTTTTTTTTCTGCATCTAAAACTACAAAAAAATCCGGCCCTCGGAATTCTTCTGACTTTTTTTGGTTAGGGCTGAAATAAATAGTCAGGTTGCCAGTAGCATAAAAATTGTTGCGATCGCGCCACCACCACTTTATCAAGCGGATGAGTAAATCGATTTGTTCGCGGTGTAAATCAGATTCCAAGGGAGGTTCGTCACTATAGATATCACCTGGTGGGAAAATTATACTCTCAGTGACATCTTCTACACTAGGGGTGGTGGCAAGGGGCTGAGACATACAACAGAATCTTTTTATTTCTATCTATGCTATCGTGACAGCTTGTTCTCCTATTCTTCGCTTTCTTGATAGAGATGTTGCAAGTCCTGTAACTGAGTCTTTCGGGAAACACGACGATATTTTTTAGTTTCCAGTTTGGGTTCGTATTGACTCTGCCCTTTACCTTTAGTTTTTAACTTGAGAGTAGATTCAGGGCCGGCTTGTTGGTGAAGCTGTGTTTGACGAGCGATCGCTGCATCCAAAAATTCCAAATAATGTTCGTATCGTTCCCAATCTCCGCGCACTGCACACTCAGGCTCATCTCGGTGCAAACAATCGCTGAACCGACACTTAGCAACTGCTAACCGTTTTCTTGCTTCTGGAAAATAATGTACTAATTCTTCTGGATTACAATCCATATCAGGCTGATTAAAACCCGGAGTATCTGCTAATAAACCACCACTGGGCAATTCAAATAATTCTACATGGCGGGTAGTATGACGACCGCGAGCTAATTTGCCAGAAACCTCCCCCACTCGCAGGTTGGCGTTGGGAATTAGCCAATTAATCAGGCTAGATTTGCCCACACCGGAAGGCCCAGCAATTACAGTAATTTTATTGCTGAGATAGTTGGCTGCTCGATCTATATTTATGCCATTTTGGACGCTGATAAATAACGGTTGATAACCCCAACTGAGCAGGCGATCGCTAATTTGCTGTTGTTCGTGTTGTGAAATTAAATCGCTTTTATTCAAGCATAAAAGCACATCCAAACCAGTAGACTCAGCCTTAATCAAAAACCGACTCAATTGATAAGGTTCCAAAGGTGGATCGGCAACAGCAAATACTAATAAAATTTGGTTAACATTGGCGATCGCCGGACGATCTAATTCACTTTCGCGGGGTAAAACCTCAGCAATTGCTCCCCGTCCTCCAGCCCAATCTGGCTCCTCTACAACAACGCGATCGCCCACCATCACCTGTTGTCCGATTTTTTTTAGCCGCGTTCTGCGAGTACAAAGTAGCATGGGGGGCAGAGGTCCAGAGGGGCAGAAGGGCAAGGGAGTATTTAACTCTAATTTCTCCTCTGCTCCCCTGCTCCTCTGCTCCCCATCCTCTCGATCTAGCTGTACCCGATAAAAATTAGCCTGCACGGCCAGCACAGTGCCCAATAACTGTCCAGTTGCGGCAAAACTTTCCGCTGTCATTGGTTATTAACTGGACGACGCACTAACAGGGAAAAATAACTACTACAATCTGTAATTTTTTCCACCTGATAACCTGCCATTGTTAAACTATCGGGAACCTGCTCAATTGGTTCTCCTGGGTCTAGCCAGACTTCTAGCAAACTCCCCAATGGCATTTTCTCTAAACGTAGTTTTGTCCGCACGAAATTAATTGGACACGGGGTGCCGCGTAAATCAAGTTGAGCATCAGGAGTTGAAACAGAAGAGGACTTCATCACTTAAACAGATTTCCCAAGAATCCTTCTAAACCGCCTTTACCAGTACGATCTCCTTTAATTTTAGCCAGCTTCTCCAGCAATTCCCTCTCCTCTGGTGTCACCTTATTGGGAATATCAATTAATACTGTCAGCAGATGATCGCCCCGACTTACGGGATTTCCTAATCTCGGTACACCGCGATTTTCCAACTTCATCACCGTGTTTGGCTGGGTTCCCGCAGGAATGATTAGTTCCACTGGGCCGTCTACCGTATCGACCTCTAACCGACAACCTAAGATTGCTTGCAAGTAGCTAACTTTTATTTCCGAGAGAATATTGATGCCATCCCGTTGGAATTCCTCGTCTTCATTGACGAACAAGTAAACGTACAAATCCCCAGGAGGGCCACCACGTTGACCGGCATCCCCTTCATTAGAAATCCGCAAGCGCGTGCCATTATCCACCCCAGCCGGAATGGTGATTTTGAGTTTCTTTGTGACTTGATTTGCGCCCTTACCATCACAGGCATCACACTTATCTTCAATTACCATCCCTGTTCCATTACAAGTGGGACAAGTCGAGACTTGAGTGAAACTACCGAAGGGCGTTCTGGTAACGCGACGGACTTGACCCGATCCGCTACAAGTTGAACAAGTACGCGGACGCGTTCCTGGTTTTGCACCAGAACCGTTACAAACTTCACAATTTTCCAAATGGGAAATGCGGATTTCTTTTTCACCGCCAAATACTGCTTCCCGAAAATCTAACTTCAGGTCTAGCCGTAGGTCATCACCTCGTGCGGGACCGCTGCGGCGTCTTTGTTGTTGCGCCGGGCCGCCCATACCCCCAGCAAACCCACTAAAAATACTTTCAAAAATATCGGCAAAGCCACCCATATCGCCAATATCTTGGAAGCCTACACCGGCTCCTGACACACCCTCTGGCCCGAAGCGATCGTAACGAGCGCGGGTTTCTGGTTCCGAGAGTACTTCATAAGCGCGGTTAATTTCTTTAAAGCGTTCCTCCGCCCCGGCTTCTTTGTTCACGTCTGGGTGATACTTCCGGGCTAAACGGCGGTAAGCTTGTTTAATTTCTTCTTTGTCGGCGTCACGAGAGACACCCAGGATTTCATAATAGTCGCGGGCCATATAGCAAAGGTAAAAGTTAGAAGGAACAAAGCAGGAGGCAGTAGAACGTTACGGTTACTTGCTACCCTACAAAAGTTTTGCCTACAAAGCGTCTTTAGGAGGGCGGCTTGCCGGAGGACAGGCAGAAGTAAAATTAATTTTTGTTAATAATTGATTTTACCCTTTACCCTTTACAAAAATCACCGACAAATCTTGAGCAACAGGCGCTTTCCTCGTGTGAGACGACAAAAATTACAGAAATAGTTGCAAACAGAGAAAACCCTGCTCAAACTTCTGACTGCCGAGTTTGCTGTCTCTTTTACAATTGTGCTACGTAGGAGAGGAAAACCCCGCTCATCAACCAGAGGGGCTAGCCGCACCATCAGGTGTGGAAAACCACCCATATGCTTTGGATCGCATCTCAACTAGCACACCGTTTAGCCCACACTAATTTGCTTCTACAATCTAGCAAACTGCTGGGATTTTGTGAAACTTCGCTAAATTTAGCATCAATATATTCAGATATATTAAAGCGTTTTAATAAAAATCTCAAAATTAGGGAGTGGGCATTGGGCATTGGGGAGATGAGGGAGAGGGGAAAATTCCTAACTCCTAACTCATAACTCATAACTCCCAATGCCCCATGCCCCATGCCCAACTTTTAATCTATCGCTTCATAATCAGCTTGTGCGGTACTTTCTTCGTCAAAATCAAAGTTGAATTGGGGTATGAGTGTACCGTTCATAGCTGAGTCTATTTCTGGGGTAAATGCACTAGTTGAAGGTTCGCTAATTTCGTCGCTTTGGCTGTTAGCTCGGTTGTAGACATCAGCGCCAATGGCAAATAGGGTTTGTTGGAAGTCGTCTAAGCGCTGCTTAAATTCCGCTGTGGAGATAGTGGAGTCAATCATTGCTGATTGGAGTTGGGCTACTTTTTCACTAGCCAAGGTTTTCATCTGCTCGCCGATAAAGTTTCCGTTATCCTTGATGGTGGATTCGTAACTGAACAACAGGTTATCTGCTTGGTTTTTGAGTTCAACCAGTTCTTTACGTCTCCTGTCTTCTTCGGCAAACAATTCCGCCTCTTGGCGCATCCGTTCGACTTCGTTATTACTTAAACCACCTGTATTAGTAATCCTGATACTTTGTTCTCTACCTGTGCCTTTGTCTTGCGCTCCAACCTTGAGAATGCCGTTGACATCAATTTCAAAAGATACTTCAATTTGCGGTACACCGCGGGGTGACGGGGGAATTCCTGCCAAGAGAAATTTACCGAGACTTTTATTATCTCGTGCCATTGCCCGTTCGCCTTGGAGGACGTGAATTTCTACCGAGGTTTGTCCATCAACGGCTGTGGAAAATATTTGTGACTTACTAGTAGGGATTGTGGTGTTGCGCTCAATGATTTTAGTGAATACTTCACCCAAGGTTTCAATCCCTAAAGACAAGGGGGTGACATCCAATAGTAAGAGATTATCGACTTCACCACCCAATACCCCTGCTTGGATAGCAGCTCCTAGTGCCACAGCTTCGTCAGGGTTGATAGAGCGATCGGGAGCTTTGCCATTGAAAAACTTGATCAACGCATTTTGGACTGCGGGAATGCGTGTAGAACCACCTACCAAAATAATTCGATCTATGTCTTGTGGTTTGAGAGCTGCGTCTTTGAGGGCTTGGATCATCGGTTCGATGGTAGCTTCGATTAATTGCCCTGAAAGTTCTTCAAATTTAGATCGGCTCAGTTCCATCTCCAGATGCTTGGGGCCGCTTTCATCGGCGGTGATAAAAGGCAAATTGATGGAGGTATTGACCATACTGGAGAGTTCAATTTTTGCCTTTTCTGCTGCTTCCCGCAAGCGTTGGAGTGCCATCTTATCTTGGGAAAGGTCGATTTTTTCCTGCTGCTGGAAGCGTTCGATCATCCAACGCACGATCGCATTATCAAAGTCATCTCCACCCAAGTGGTTATTACCACAAGTTGCCTTAACTTCAAAAACGCCATCCCCAAGTTGCAGAATCGACACGTCGAAGGTGCCTCCTCCCAAGTCGAAGACTAAAATTAACTGCTCTTGCTCTTGTTTATCTAATCCGAAAGCTAAAGCCGCAGCCGTTGGTTCGTTGATGATTCGCAGGACTTCCAATCCAGCAATAGTACCGGCATCTTTAGTTGCTTGTCTTTGGGCATCTGTAAAATATGCTGGTACGGTAATCACTGCCTGAGTGACAGTTTCGCCCAAGAAGTTTTCCGCATCCTGCTTGAGCTTTTGCAGGATCATGGCAGATATTTCTTGTGGTGTAAAATTTTTTGAGCGAATTTGAACATCAACGGTATCATCTCGACCTTTGACACAGTTGTAGGGTACGCGATCGCGTTCTACTTCAGTATCTTCCCAACGCCGCCCGATGAATCTTTTAATACTATAAATTGTGTTTTCAGCATTGGTTACGGCTTGGCGCTTTGCCAGTTGACCGACCAAGCGATCGCCACTCTTGCCAAATCCCACAATACTTGGAGTAGTTCGTCCTCCCTCAGAATTGGAGATTACAAGTGGTTGACCGCCCTCCAAAACTGCGACGCAACTGTTAGTAGTGCCTAAATCGATCCCAATAACTTTTCCCATATTTACCAGTATTTTTACTGAGTTTTTATGCTGTAATTATGATGTTGCGGATTAATTTTTGTTACTCCGAACCAAGGCTAGCTCAAAACTTCAGCATCTTGAAATGGAGAATTGGGCATAGGGCATGGGGCAAACAGGAAGTGTGGGAGGTGTGGGAGGATGGTGAAAAAATCTTTCCCCCCACACTCCCCACACTCCCCACACTCCCCACACTCCCCACACTCCCCTGCTTCTTCATTCCCCTCATCTTCCAATACTCAGTAATGATGCTCGCCTCTGCTAGAACCTGGCACTTTTGGTCAGCGAGGCGAGCGGTTACAGTTTAACTGAAGGCTTGACTCGACTGATCGTCTGGTGCGGCAGGTGTATCTTCCTTGGGAGCAGCTACTTTGACCATTGCATGGCGCAGCACGCGATCGCCCAAGTAATATCCGCGCACTAACTCTTCTAACACTGTTCCTTCAGGATGTTCATCCGTAGGTTCCCGCATTACTGCTTCGTGCAGGTTGGGATCGAATTCTTGACCTTCAGGACGCATTGGTGAAACACCTAAGCGTTTCAGGGTATCTACTAATTGTTTATAAACACCTTGGTAACTTTTATGGATAGTCATCTCGCCTTCGGATTGCGGTTTGAGGTGCGATCGCGCCCGCTCAAAATTATCGACCACTGGCAGCAACTCCAGAATCGTGTTCCGCCTCATCTGCGCCTCTAGTTCTTCTTTTTCTTTACTAGTGCGTTTGCGGTAATTCTCAAAATCAGCGGCAATCCGCATATATTGAGTGCTACGTTCTTCTACTTGTGCTTTGAGAGACTCGATTTGTTGAGTCAGTTCTGCCAAAGCTGCTGTTTGTAGTTCAGCTTTCTCACTGGTAGCGACGCCATTTTCTCGATCAAGAGTAGCCGTATCCACCGTTACATTGGTTTGGGCTGCCACTTGCTCATTAACTTCGCTGCCAGATTCATTGGAATTGATTGGGGCTGGGGAGTCGCTTTTCATTGCTTGCTTTACCTCTGTTGGTTCACCCAATTGCTGGCTTGTATTGTTTATCTGTTTATTTTCATCCATCATTGTCTAATGATTCCAGATGCTTTTTATGGCACTACATCCCCATAGTTTGCAACTGTCGTCATTGACGACTTGCAACTGAGGCTGATTTTATTGCCAACAAGTTCCTGGAGTTATGTCACCGTCATCTTATTGTGACAAATGGTGAACGCGCTAGTTGAAACACTCCTAGTGCGGTAACCCGAACGATTGACACTCCTGAGCCATTATGCTAGGGATTCTTGCTTCACAGGGATTCCGACGAATTTACCCTCAGCAAGCATCTTGACCGTGTGCCCCACGGCTGCAAGTCCCCTCTGGAGAACTACTTGTGCAGCGGCGACATCCCTATGGGTTGTATAGCCGCAATTTGAGCAATTATGAATACGCTCTGATAAATCTTTTTTGCCTGTCACACTTTGGCAGTTTGGGCAGATTTGGCTTGTTTTACGGCCATCTACTTTTTGAAAATAGACACTACGCTTAAAACAAATCCGATCCAAAATACTGAAAAATTGCCCAAATCCTGCATCTAGACAGTGCTTGCCCAACATTCCACGGGATAGCCCGACAAGGTTTAAGTCCTCAATAAAAACCATCCCACTATCGTTGCAAATTTGATGAGATAGCTTTGTGTGCCAATCCTTGCGGCAGTTGGCAACGTATTCATACAGTGAAGCAACTTTCGTTTGGGCTTTACGCCAATTGTTCGAGCCTATACATTTTCTGTTAATGCGCTGTTGCAGCAATTTAAGCTTGCGTTCGGCATCAACAAAAAACTTTGGACGTTTAACTAAAAGACCATTAGAAGTTGCAACAAAATTAGTTAAACCTACATCAATTCCTACCGCTTCCCCGTGTGGCAACCTTTTTGGTATGGATACATCCCATTGAATGGTTAACATCACATACCATCCAGAAACTTTTCTTGCCACACGCGCTTGCTTGATGATTCCACCATCAGGAATGCTTCGTGATTGACGCACTTTTACAGCACCAATTACAGGCAATTTTACCTGACCATTGGTTACCGGATTTTGCCCTAATTGCGGGAAACAAAAAGACCGCATCCGTCCTGGCTTTTTAAATCTTGGGAACCCATGATTTTGTTCCCACATACTCACAAAAGCTTTTTCAAGTCGCCTCAATGTTTGCTGTAAAGACTGAGCATTAACTCGTTTTAAATATTCATTTTCTTGACGTGCAGCAGTTAAAGATTTGCACTGGCTTGCAAATGTTGGGCGCGATGCCTCAGCAGGAATGATATGGCAGCTATGGAGGCTACAAGCGTTTACCTGACAACTACGGGACTTATACCAGTCCTTGCGTTCAGCTAAAGCATGGTTGTAAACCCGTCTATGAGTTTCTATCCATTCTTCAAACAGTAATATTTGTTTTTGTGTTGGTTTGAGCTTGAATTCGTAAGTCAGGTTAAACACGCTTGTTGCCTCCTGACTCTATTTTACTACAATTCTAAAAATCGCTTGCTCGGTTAGTAGAATAAAATCCCCCGTAAGCGGGCGAGGCTCTAACCCCAGTTTTTCGCTAGGGTAACTCCGGGAGTAAGTATTTTGCAAGAGTGGCGCTGAATTTGATTCACCCCTCTTATGAATTTATGGATCGGGTTTTTAATGGGTTACTACTTAAAATTTAACGATTCACACCTAATGTGAATTAAATAGGTTGAGATTGGAAAGTGAGAACATTAATACCAAAACGACGACGAAGCAATAAACGTAGTGTGTGAGATGCAATTTTGGCAGCAATGTGTACACAAAAGCCATCGCAAAGAACCAATATTTTCAAGTTAATCGTCAATAGTCAACCATCAACATGAAATTCCATTCTCTTGTCTTCTTCTGGTGAGAAGTTTTTTGAGCGATGAGAATTCTGCCTCACATGCTGGGAATACTCTAACCAGAGGTTTTCCCAAATCAATTGCTCCCTTTATGACTCAATCGTCACCACAACGGCGCAGTACCGCTCTAACTACTAGAACAGAGTTTTCGCCCTTTGGCAACAAGCTAGTGCAATCTGGCTATGTTAATAGCGAACAGATGAGACAGGCACTAATTGAAAGCCGTAAATCCGGTAGACCGCTAACGGAAGTATTAGAGTCAATTACTGGCCAACAACTATCACCCGAACTGCTCAGGCAATACAAAAAACAACAGTTATTTGAACTAAAAATACTCTACGGTGTTGAGTTCCTCGATCCAGAAGTCAACTCCTTTGCCGGTACGATGGTGGGCAACCTGATTGATACCTTAATTCCAGTGGATATCTGCCGTCGCCATCGTTTGGTGCCACTTTCCAAACACGAAGACCAAACCCCGCCTTCAGTTTTAGTGGCGATGGTTGCTCCAGATAATCTGGAGGCTTGCGACGATCTGAATCGCATCTTGCGCCCCCAAGGCTTGGCATTGCAGCGGATGGTGATTACACAGGAAGATTATCAACAGGTAATCAACCAATATTTGGATGACCTGGCTGTTCGGCAAAAGCACTTAGAACGAGAAAGCTCTACAGATATTAGTCAGGATTTAGAAAATCTCGGAAATCTCGACATTGAAGATGCCCCTGAGGAGATGGAGGCGGATCTAGGGGCAGCGATGAAGGGCGCTGAAGATGCCCCAGTTATTAACCTTGTCAACAGAATCCTAGCTAAAGCGCTGCATGAAAAAGTTTCCGATATTCATGTGGAACCACAAGAAGAAAGCTTACGCATTCGCTTTCGTAAAGATGGAGTGCTGCGTGAAGCTTTCCCGCTGATGCCGAAAAAAATCATCCCGGCAGTGACAGCTAGGTTTAAAATTATCTCCAATCTAGACATTGCCGAGAGGCGTTTACCCCAAGATGGACGCATCCGCCGGATGTTTGAGGGACGCAAAGTAGACTTTCGTGTAAATACCTTACCCAGTCGCTACGGGGAAAAGGTGGTGCTGCGGATTTTGGATAATTCTTCTACCCAACTCGGATTGAATAAATTAATCACCGATCCAGAGACTTTACACATTGTCCAGGATATGGTTAGCCGTCCCTTTGGTCTAATTTTGGTGACTGGGCCGACTGGTTCCGGTAAAACAACCTCGCTGTATTCGGCGCTGGCGGAAAAGAACGATCCCGGAATTAATATTAGTACTGTAGAAGACCCGATCGAATACAGTCTTCCAGGGATTACTCAAGTACAGGTGATTCGAGAAAAAGGGCTGGATTTTGCCACAGCATTGCGGGCTTTCTTACGACAAGATCCAGACGTATTACTAGTGGGTGAAACACGGGACAAGGAAACAGCAAAAACAGCGATTGAGGCTGCTTTAACCGGTCACTTAGTATTAACTACCTTACATACCAATGATGCCCCAGGAGCGATCGCTCGTTTGGGAGAAATGGGGATTGAGCCTTTCATGGTTTCTAGTTCCTTAATTGGCGTTTTGGCTCAACGTTTGGTACGGCGGGTATGTTCTGAATGTCGGATTCCCTACACTCCCACAACTGAGGAATTGGCACGTTATGGTCTGTCAGCGTCCTCTGAAGTGGAAGTCACTTTCTACAAAGCTAACACTTTGACATTAGAAGCGATCGCAGAAGCCAAAACCAAAAATCAGCTTTGCCCAACCTGTAATGGTGTCGGCTACAAAGGGCGTTGTGGCGTTTATGAAGTCATGCGAGTCACCGAAAACCTCCAAACCCTAATCAACGAAGAAGCACCCACAGAACGTATCAAAGAAGTGGCGGTAGAAGAAGGCATGAAAACTTTGCTGGCTTACAGTCTGGACTTAGTACGACAAGGCTCCACTACCCTCGAAGAAGTAGAACGGGTGACCTTTACAGATACGGGTTTGGAAGCAGAATTAAAAGCCAAACGCAAGACAGGCCTTACCTGTCGGACTTGTGATGCCACCTTGAAACCAGAATGGCTAGATTGTCCCTACTGTCTGACATCTCGTTTTCAAGATTAGTCATTCGTCATTAGTCATTAGTCATTAGTCATTGGTTAATGCTTAGTAACTTAAAACAACTGACAAATGACAAAAGACAAAGGACAACTGACAAATGACAAAAGACAAATAACAAAGATTAAAAGGAAGCAAAACTATGGAAATGATGATTGAAGACTTGATGGAGCAGATGATTGAAATGGGAGGTTCAGATCTGCATTTATCCGCAGGTTTACCTCCCTACTTCCGCATCAGTGGCAAACTCACTCCCATAGGTGAGCATGTATTGACAGCAGATCAGTGTCAAAGGCTGATTTTTAGTATGCTCAACAATACCCAGCGTAAAACCTTAGAGCAAACCTGGGAATTAGATTGTTCTTATGGTGTTAAAGGTCTGGCTCGCTTCCGGGTGAATGTCTATAAAGAGCGTGGTGCTTATGCTGCTTGTTTACGGGCATTAAGTTCTAAGATTCCTAACTTTGAAAAATTAGGTCTGCCTGATGTAGTGCGGGAAATGTCCGATAAGCCCAGAGGACTAATTTTGGTGACAGGCCCTACGGGTTCCGGGAAAACAACAACTCTGGCGGCAATGATTGACTTAATTAACCGCACTAAAGCAGAGCATATTTTGACAGTAGAAGACCCCATTGAATTCGTTTACGAACCAATTAAAAGCTTGGTTCACCAACGGCAATTGGGCGAAGATACCAAGAGTTTTGCTAATGCTTTGAAAGCAGCTTTACGGGAAGATCCAGATATTATTCTGGTTGGGGAAATGCGGGATTTGGAAACCATTTCGTTGGCGATTTCCGCAGCAGAAACAGGACACTTAGTATTCGGTACGCTACACACTAGTTCCGCTGCACAAACTGTCGACCGGATTATCGACGTTTTTCCCCATGAAAGACAAACCCAAGTGCGGGTGCAATTATCAAACTCTTTAGTAGCAGTATTTAGCCAAACATTAGTACCTAAGAAAAATCCAAAACCCGGCGAATATGGTCGGGTGATGGCTCAAGAAATATTGATTGTTACTCCAGCTATTTCTAACTTAATTCGAGAAGGCAAAACATCACAAATTTACTCAGCTATTCAAACGGGCGGGAAATTGGGTATGCAAACTCTGGAGAAAGTTTTGGCCGACTATTACAAAGCAGGAACAATCTCCTTTGAAGCAGCAATGTCTAAAACTTCCAAACCAGATGAAATCCAACGTCTCATTGGTACTTCAACACCACCACCAGCAGGTGCAAAACCAGGAGCCGGGGCTGTTAAAGCACATTAATCGGTGGATGGGGAGATGAAGGAAATGAGGAAGACAAGGGAGACAAAGAGAATAACTCTTAACTCCTAACTCCTAACTCCTAACTCCCAACACCCAATCACTAACAACTATTTTGAATTTGTTTATGCCAACATTTGTTGCTCGTGTTCGGGATTCTCAAGGAAAATCTCGAACAGAAAAAATTAGTGCCGAATCCTTGGCGCAAGCTCGTACTAGTCTCAGAGAACAAGGTTTTGTAGTCCAAGAACTTAAAGAATCTAAAGGCTTTCAAGCAGGATTGGATATAAAGAAATTCCAAAACTCCTTTGTGAAAGTGTCTGTTAAAGACAAAGCAGTTTTTTCTCGTCAATTTGCTGTTTTGATGAATGCGGGAGTTGCGATCGTTAGAAGTCTGGGAGTACTTTCTGAACAGTGTAGTAATACTAAACTGAAACAAGCTCTTGTAGAGATTAGTAACGATGTTCAAACTGGAATGAATCTTTCAGAAGCAATGCGGAAGCATCCTGAGTGCTTTGATGGATTATATGTGAGTATGATTCAAGCTGGCGAAGTTGGCGGTGTTCTAGACGAAGTATTAAATCGTTTAGCCAAGTTGTTAGAAGATGTTGCTCGCTTACAAAACCAAATTAAATCAGCGTTATCTTATCCAACGGTCGTGGGTTTTATAGCAGTTGCTATCTTTCTCGGTATGACCATTTTTCTTATTCCCGTTTTTGCAAAGATTTTTACAGAAATCGGAACTGAATTACCACCTCTAACCCAATTTTTGATGGATGCTAGTCTCTTTTTGAGAAGTCCTAAGGTTTTCGGACTTATCGGTGGACTTGTAGGATTGAAAATTGCTTATTCACGATACGCTAAAACTCCTGTTGGTCGCCAAACAATCGATCGCCTTTCTCTGAAAATGCCTTTATTTGGTGACTTGATTCAAAAATCTTCTGTTGCACGTTTTAGCCGGACTTTTGGTTCTTTGACTCGTTCGGGTGTGCCAATTTTAACTTGCTTGGAAATTGTCCGAGATACATCAGGAAACCAAGTAATTGCTAATGCTATAGATGCAGCCCGCGTAGAGATTCAACAAGGAGGCATGATTAGTATTGCCTTGCAAAGAGATAAAGTTTTTCCAGCTATGGCAATTCAGATGATTAGCATCGGCGAAGAAACTGGAGAATTAGATGGAATGTTGATGAAAGTTGCTGATTTTTATGAAGATGAAGTTGAGCAAGCAGTAAAAGCACTTACCAGTGTTTTAGAACCAATTATGATTTTGGTTCTAGGGGGAATGGTTGGTACAATTTTGCTGGCAATGTATTTACCGATGTTTAAAGTATTTGAAAAACTGGGATAGGGGATTAAGAGTTAGGAGTTAGGAGAGACGCGATGAATCGCGTCTGTACAAGAGTTAAGAGTTAAAGCTCTTAATTTCTGATTTTTAATTATTAAATAATTAATTTTATTCTTAACTCTTCAACTCCAACTATAAACTAACTAATTTTATATTCTTAACTCCTCACTCCTTACTCTTGTATAGACAAGGGTTCATCGCGTCTCCTAACTAATTTATTATGACTGTGCAAAAATCTCAATACGAAGCGAGCTTGGCAGAGTACAGTAATCATCAGGCTGCGATCGCCTTACTAAAACAACACCGTCCATACTTGGAAATGATTCCGAGTCTAAGGCGTCCAGATGACAGTGTAATCTCTATACCTTTACCAATTGTTCGTCTTCGTCAGACTGCTACAACAGTTTCACAAACAATTTCTCTGCCTTGCGATGTGGCAATTTTGATGTGCGATCCAGAGTGGAAAATTAAAACGGGAGTAGAGATTTTAATCTTTATCCATCGTCCCCATGAAGACTTTTCTGATTTGTTAGGACGTTGGCGACAATCCCAAGTTATTTTAGACAATGATTATGAATGGTTGATGCCTCTCCGCCACAGCCATATTTTGAGCGAGGGAGCTAATAGCATATATCCTTTATTTGTCGTTTTTCCTGAGACATCAGAACGCATCCAACGGGGTCTTGTAGGAGCAGAACTTCCATTTATCATCCAGGCATCAAATTTTTTATTTGAAGAGAATTCTACAGACGCTTTTTATCGAGAAGCTCCACCAGCTTAATCATAATTGGCTATAAGGCGATCGCCAACTAACTCCACTTCAGACTAAAGGCGATCGCTCTGCAATAAAATCTTATACCAATTCTGTATGAAGATGCGCCAAACTAGGTCAAACTTATAGATGGGTGCATTGAGTAACTTTGTGATGAGTCGTCCATTCCAAATTGAGATTTCAGAAAACCAAGAAGAATTGGAGAAAGCTGTCAAACATGCCACCACGGCAAGCAGTAAAGAAAGATTACAAATGCTCTATTGGCTCAAGAGTGGTCAAGTTAGCAGCAGGCGATCGCTTGCAGAACGTTTAGGACGCTCTGGTAGCAACCATAACTCGTTGGGTAAGGAAGTATAAAGATCAAGGAACAAGGGGCTTGCTTGAAGTCAAACATGCACCCGGAAAAGCTCCGAGCATTATTGGTTCAGACTTAGAACGCTTGGAACAGCGGTTACAGGAGCCATCTGGGTTTACTAGCTATGGCCAAATTCAACAATGGCTCAAGAGCGAATTAGGGGTTTCACTTGCCTACAAAACAGTCTATGAAATTGTTCGCCAGCGTTTGGGTGCGAAGTTAAAAGTGCCTCGTCCTCAAAGTACCAAACAACACCCACAAAGTCTATCTCACTTTAAAAAAAACTGCCTTTAGCATTCAAATTCTTGCAGGAGGAATTTGGAGCGGGGAAACGATTGAGGTACTTGTGCGGAGCCGGAGACGCTCCGCCTCCGGTCAGGATGAAACACGTTTAGGATTAAAGACAATTGCAGGACGTTTGATTACAGCTAGAGGAGTTAAACCTGTAGGCTTAAGTCAATGGCAACGTGAAAATTTTTATTTATACGGAGTTGTAGAACCTCTAAGTGGATACAGCTTTTTCTATGAGTTCCCCTACCTGAATGCTGATTGTTTTCAACACTTTTTGAAGTTGCTATCTGCTGATCTTGGTGATGATATTGCGGTTATCCAGTTCGACCAAGGATCTTTCCACAAAGCTAAAGCTCTCGATATCCCAGATAACATTATCCCGATTTTTCAACCTCCTCACTCTCCTGAACTCAACCCAATTGAGCGGTTTTGGGAATTTCTCAAATCTCAACTCCAATGGGAAAATTGTAAAACTCTCACACAACTACAGCACAAGTTAACTGATGTCCTCAAAGAAATTACACCTTCGATGATTGCCTCTCTCACTTCTTACGACTTTATTCTTGAAGCCTTATTTAGCGCAGCTTCATAAAGAATTGGTATTACCAATAAATCAAAAATAGAAACTTAGAATTACATTTAATCTTACTTGTGAACAAAAAGCTCCCCGACTTCTTAAAGAAATCGGGGAGCTGAGCCTTTACCAGAAGTGACTCACCTTGGGTATTATGCTTTTTACTGGCCACTAGGAAGCTTCAAGCCTCGACGCTCAAGCATTTGGCGTACCTGTGGGCTGGGGGTGTAGTTATAGCCGTAGGAGGAGTTCTCAGAGTCATCCATAATCTGAGGAGTGAGCAACACAATTACCTCGTTGCGCTGGTTGGATCTGTTTGTACTTCTAAACAGCGAACCAATTAACGGCAGATCTCCTAAAATAGGAATCTTTGAGACACTTGTCCGGTCTGAATCTTGAATAATACCTGAGAGAATTAGCGTTTGACCATCTCTCAAGCGAATCGAGCCGGAATTGAGAGAGCGCTCAGATACCAAGAATATTTGTTGACTACCACCACCTCCAACATTGATAGTAGCTGGAGCTTGGGGCGCCTTGACGACAGGAGCTACTGATAGGGACACAAAGCCATTGTCGTCAATCCGTTCGACTTTGACAGCTAAGGTTAAACCTACTCGGTCTTTTTCCGCTGAAATCGTTTCTGTAGCAAGATTATCATCGCGAACGATTTCCCTTTTAATATTGCCTACAACTTCTTGAGTCAGGTTAACATTAGCGGTTTGACCTTCTTGGACAATTAAGGTTGGGTCTGTCAAAATCTTGGCATTGCCATTTTGGACTTGAGCCTGCAAGCTAGCGAGCAGACGTTTAGGGAATTGGAAAAGAGAAGGCAAAGCTGTAGTAGCTGTTCCAAGAGTACCTTGTGTGATACTTGATGTACCATCTGCGTTCCTAGTAATGATGTTATCGGTTGCTGGAGTGATATTAGTGAAACCTGGTTGTAGGGGGTTTGTATTACTAGGTGCAACCGGTTGATAGAAATTGCCACTTCCTGGATTTGCAACTCTAGTGATGTTGCCGTTTGCATCTACTACTACTGTACCTGGAGTTGTTCCTGGAATAGCTACGCTACTGTTCGGGTCAAGAAAAGGCGTTCCTGTTACAGGATTTTGGATGACTGGTGTACTAGTCACACTACTTGAGGCCTCAGCTCTAGTAGCTGGTCTCGAACCTCCAAAATTAAGGGATGCTGCACCACCATCATTTGTAAAGTAGTTGTTGCCAATCCCAAAAGAAAAGCTCGTGTTGTAGTCTTGGGTATTTAACAGATTAACATCGATAATCTTGACGTTGACTACCACTTGACGACGCCGGATATCCAACTGAGTTAGTTGAGACATTGCCATCTCAACTAGTCTGGGAGGCCCAATTAAAGTCAGAGAATTGGTGCGCTCGTCTCCCAATGCCTGTAAACCTCTGAGTAATGGGTTCGAGTCTTTAAATTCAGCGCGTTGAGTTTCAAGCCTGGTTTCTGTAGTCGTCTGAGTTTGGGTGATTGGGGCAGCTCCACTACCCACAGGAACAGCACTAACGCTTGTAACTTGTCGTTCTCGGCTGACGGCGCTTTCTGCCCCCAAGCCGACTAAAAAATTCAGGGCGACTCCTACCGTTACCTGATTGAGTCTGAGGCTACGCATAACCATGTCACGGGTCGCATTGGGTAATTTTGGCCCTACGAAGACTGTGCGATTACTACGGTTAGCTTCTAAACCACTCAGGCGCAAGACGTAGTTAAACACATCTTGCACTGGCTCATTTTCTATATCTAACGAGATTGTTTGAGAGGCTGCTTGTGCAGTAGCACCTTGCTGACCCGCACCACCTTGTTCGCTTCCTACATAAGCCAGATTCAAACCAGCTGCACGGGCAAGCAATGACAAAACTTCACGCACCGGTGCATCTCGTAGTACTAAACGGGGTACGCGTTCTTGTGTTGCTAAGTCGATGGTGCTAGGAGAAGCATCGGTAGCAGAAATAGCAATATCTCCCACTGGTGGAGCAACGGCTCTCGGTAAGAAAGGTGGAGCTTGGCTCACGGGCTGACCCGGCCCAGCTGCTTGTGCTGGTTGTCCGTCGATGGTGACTTGGGGGTTGGGAACGAGAACGTCTGGCTTTTGACCTGTTTGGGCGGGAGTAGAAGCAGGGGGCGCTGTCGCTGTGGATGTTGGCGTTGTTGGCGTGGGTGTTGATGCACTAGTGCCAGCAGATGGGCTAAAGCTGAGTGTAATTCCATTTGGCGATCGCACTATCGGTTCGCTGCCAGGTACATTATTGCTGCCAGTTACCGTCACCCGAACACTATTGGCATCAAGTTGATTAACCTCTACCGAAGCAATTCCCGGTGCTGGACTATCTTGACGGAAACTATTACCTTGTGGCAAGCGTAATTGAGTGTTAATAATGTCTGCAACTAAAGCCTTACCTCTTTTAGTGGTAAAAACTTGGGGACGCGACCCTGAAGAAGTTTTTAAAACAACGCTAACTCCACCATTAGCTTGATTTAACTGTACGTTAGTAACTTGAGCAATTTGCGCCCAAACTGGTTGAGCTGCCAAAAACACAAAAGCAGCAGTGCCTAATATAAGACTATTACCGTGAACCTGTTTCACAGTTCATTCCTCACCTAAATAAAACCTTGTTTAGAATCAATTTTTGAGTAGTTAGTTAAAAAATCAGAAGTTAAGAGCAATTAGTTAGGAATGAGGAGTTAAGAGCAATTAGTTAGGAGTTAAGAGTCAGGAGTTAGGAGTTAATAGTAGCTCATAACTCATAACTCATAACTCATAATTCATAACTCATAACTCATAATTCATAACTCATAATTCATAACTCATAATTCATGACTCATAATTCATAACTACTTTTTCGGCGCAGCTTTAGCTGCTGCGGCTGCTACTTGTTCTGGACTTAGTGGCATCAATACCTGTAATTGAAATGATGTATTAATACCTGGTGGCCCAACTCTTACGGGTGTTTTATCTGTTGCGGATCTTGACTCAGCTGGAGCTAAAGTTGATTGATAATCTTTAACTATCAACAAAGGTTGTAAACGCTCAATGTTACGAATTATCGATTGAGTTTGTTCATAGGTTCCTGTAATTTCGGCACTGATACTGCTGCGTTGCAGTTTGCCATCAACTTGTTTTCCTAGACTTCCATCAATAATTGGTTCTGGTTGTTGGGAAATTGGCACGAACTTATTGAGTTTGGCTCTGACTCCATTAATGGGAGTTTGAGCATTGCCAGACTCGACTAAGCGGTTCAGATCCAACAGCAATGTATCCAAACTTTTCTCGTTAGCAAATAAAGCTAAAACTTGAATTTTTTGCTGTTTTGCCTGTGCTAGTTCCTCTTTAACTTTGTCAATCTGTTTGATATTAAGTTTCTTTTGGTCTATTTGCCCTTGAAGTTCTAAGACTTTTGCTTGCTGTTGCTGATAGCTTTCCCAAGCTGGCATCAACAGGTTTAATACTATATAACCTGCTCCTGCTAAACCAATTACCCCTACCAAAATACCAATGATTTTTGGTGTGAAAGCGATGCCAAATAGTACCGGATGCGCTGGGGTTGCTGCATCGAATTCTCCGGCTTGGTCGGCAAAATTTAAATCATCACTCAGTGTCATTTTGAAATGACTCCCGTTTGTTGCATACTACGAATTCGAGCCACTAGTCCCACTGTGCCTTTTTTCTCCAACTCTCGAATTAATTCCGAAGCAGGAACATCATTCATGGCCGATTGAATGGTGTATTTAACGACTTGTGGAGGCTTAATTGTTACACCAGAAACTGATTGAGTAGCACCTGATTTTATAGGAGCATCTACTAACGTTGCGGTAATAATTCTGCTTTCTGAAGACTTCAAGAACTGGGACTGTTGCAAGCTCAATAAAAAATCATTGACATCGTTAAAAGAACGAGCCAATCCGGTAATTTCTAATCCTCCTGCTGGATTACTTGGGGGTTTACCTTCCGCCACAGTAATAGGTGGGATTTGCCTGATGTTCTCAATTTGCACTGCTACGGGAATGCGATCGCGTAAATCTTGCAGCATTGCTGACCAAGGGCGAATTTGATCGAATACAGTGACTAAAGCTTGGGTTTCCCCCTTAACTGCACTAGTCTCGGCTTTGATTTTATTCAAGTTTCCGATTTCTGTATCTAGCCTCTTGCTTTCCTGATCTAGTTGTGCTATTGTGCCATCTAGCTCAACGATCTTCCCTTGCAACAACCACCAACCGACTCCTAATAAACCTGGCAAACCTACACCAAGTGCAACTCCCACATATATTGGTGTTAAATTCCCTCCAGGAAGGCTAAGGGATACTTTTCCCTTTTTGTCAGGCTTTTTCTGATATGCTGGGCGGTCTTTAAGAAAGTTAACATCCAAACTGTACATTTTCTCACACCAACTAGAGATAAATATTCTGGTTTGAGAACTCTCAAACAGCGTGACTGTCAAAACAGACAATCCAAAATTTAAAATCCTTCTTGAAAAGCTTCGATCTAATAAAGCCCTAGCTCAAAGTTTTCTCAAAATCCAAAATTAGTTAGACCTCCCGCATTCCTAGACCAAGTACGACTGCCAACCCAGAGCGTTGTACTTGTGGATATTTGTTGCTGTCAACTTCCAAAGACAAAGCACCGATTGGATCTATTTGGACAGTTGGCAAGCTTAATCGTTGAGTAAAGAATTCATCAAGCTGTTGGAGTCCACCTCCGGGCCCAGCTAATAAAATCTGTGCTACTTCCAAATTTTCACTTTGATTGAGGTAAAAATCGATGGAACGGCGCAGTTCATCTGTTAGTTCGCCCAATACTCTCAATATGGCTGCCATCCCAGGATTGAGTTCGGTGACGCCAGTTTTGCCCCCGTCTATGGGAGTTGGGGTAATGACCATCCCATATAACATTTCCAGATCTCGTGATGCAGGTAAGCTCATTGCCCTAGCGAGGGCAGTTTGCATTTGATAAGTTCCTATGGGTACCGTGCGGGAAAATTGCGGTACACCGTTAACAATGATGGCAATTTCTGTGCTGTCGAACTCTATGTCAACTAGTACTGCTGCTTCTTGCGGACCAAATTGTCGCAATTGGTCGCGAATAGTCCGAATGAGAGCAAAACTGTTAATTTCTAAAACATCGATTTGTAATCCTGCTTGCTCGAATGTACTGATATAGGTATCTGTTACCTCCTTGCGGGTGGCAACTAAGAGTACCTGTACTTTTTCAATGCCATCTTCATCTACAAAGTACCCAAGTTTCTGATAATCTACATCAGCTTCTTCACGAGGATAGGGTAAATATAGACCTGCTTCATGGTTTAGTACCATTTCCCGCAGTTCCTTGTCATCTAACTCTGCTGGCACTGGTATCAAACGGACGATAGAATCTCGCCCTGGTACACCAGTAGCAACATGAGAAGCTTTGATTTTGCTTTGGGCTAGCGCTTGTTGAATTAACTGCGCCATTGCTGGAGGGTCGGTGATTTGACCATCGGTAACTATACCTTCGGGAACTGCTACCGATGTCAAAATTTCTAGTTTCAAGCCTTGACGCTGTTTGCGTAGCTGAACTACATTTATTCGTTCGGGAGCAAGTTCAATGCCGATCCCTTTATTTGATTTGCCAAACAGACTATTGAAGCTTTTCACCACAGTTGTGCCCGCTGGACTGCTAAATTGAATTGGGTATTGGGTATTGGGCATTGGGCATTGGGCATTGGGCATTTCGATCTATTCCCTATTCCCCATTCCCTATTGCCTAGTTATGTTTACTACTGGTAATTGATTTAGCCTATAATCTCGTCAATTCTGCATAAGATTTTCACCACGAACAAGCGTAAAAATACTGGGAAGATGATTCAATTGCGAAAATTTAAACAACTTACTGCTTTAGTACTACTTGGCTTATTAACTAGCTGGATTGTAAGTTGTGGTACAGGTAATATTGGCACAAATACAAAACAAACTACTTCAGGAGTAGCAACTGTTGAGTTTTGGACGATGCAACTGCAACCTCAATTTACTGACTACTTCAAAAGCCTGATTGCGAATTTTGAATCACAAAATCAAGGTATAAAGGTTAACTGGGTTGATGTACCTTGGGCAGCAATGGAGAACAAAATATTAACAGCTGTCTCTGGGAAAACGCCACCTGATGTTGTTAACCTCAATCCCGGTTTTGCTTCTCAACTTGCAGGGCGAAATGCTTGGTTAGATTTGGACACAAAGGTGTCAAATGATCTACGTTCCTCCTATCTACCGAATATCTGGAAAGCAAGCACGCTTAATGGTAAGAGTTTTGGAATTCCCTGGTATCTCACCACAAGGTTAACCATTTATAACACTGATTTATTAAAACAGGCAGGTATAAATAAAGCACCTACAACCTACGCAGAATTGGCACAAGCAGCGCAACAAATTAAAGATAAGACTGGGAAGTATGCCTTTTTTGTGACATTTGTACCGCAAGATTCCGGGGAAGTGTTGGAATCTTTTGTGCAAATGGGAGTGACTTTAATAGATGCTCAAGGTAAAGCCGCGTTTAATTCGCCACAAGGCAAAGCAGCGTTTCAATACTGGGTAGACTTGTATAAAAAAGGTTTGCTGCCTAAAGAGGCATTGACTCAAGGACATCGGCACGCGATCGATTTATACCAATCTGGAGAAACGGCTTTTCTCGCTTCTGGGCCAGAGTTTCTCAAAGCGATCGCTAATAATGCCCCGAAAATTGCTCAAGCTTCAGAAATAGCACCCCAACTCACCGGCGACACAGGCAAGAAAAATGTCGCAGTGATGAACATAGTTATTCCCCGTGACAGCAAACAACCAGACGCCGCCGTAAAGTTTGCTTTATTTGTCACCAATGACGAAAATCAGTTAGCCTTTGCAAAAGCCGCAAATGTTCTACCTTCTACAGTGAAAGCATTGTCTGACAGCTACTTTAAAGATGTTCCAGCTAATGCTTCAACCATAGATAAAGCGCGAGTTATCACTGCCAAACAACTCCAACAAGCAGAAATATTAACTCCTACTTTGAAGGATTCTAATAAATTGCAAAAAGCAATTTACGAGAACTTGCAAGCAGCAATGTTAGGCGAAAAAACAGTAGATAAAGCTGTAGAAGATGCCGCGCAACAGTGGGATCAAAGGTAAATTTGGGGAGTGGGGAGTCGGGAGTGGGGAGTGAGGAGTGGGGAGTTATACCAATTCAAATAATGTTTGCGACACATCAATTATCCGTAAGGGCACAACAATGTTGTGCCCCTACCCATCTGTTGCATTCTTTTTTCAAATTGGTATTAGGAGTGAGGAGTGAGGAGTGAGGAATTAAAAACTTCCAAATCAAAAAATATCCAATTATTTATTGTGGGATGGAGTCTCGCCCCCCATAATCTAATAAGGTTCACTTGAGGGTTATTGGTATAGATAATTGGTCAACAGAAGACGCGATAAATCGCGTCTCTACATGAGGGTTTTATTGGTCAACTGAACTGTATAGCTCCATAATCAAGGGCAGGGAAGATGCCTACCCCACGAGTAGTAGTAATTTATTTCTTGGAAATCCCTAACTCTTCACTCCTAACTCTTAACTCCTAGCTCCCTATTTCGCCTTTGCAAAAAATCGCCGACTAAATAAAGCGAACCACACACAACAATTAAATCGTCTTTGGTGGCGGTTGAGGTTGCGGTTTCTAGGGCTGTGAATAAGTCTGGATATATTTGGCGATCGCTTAATTGTGGACAGACGTTGTAAGCTAAATTGGCTAGTTCGTCTAAATTAGCAGAAGTTCTACCAGGCCAAGGTTCTACTAGTATTGGGACTAAAAAAAGGCGATCGCCTGGGCGCAATAAAGCAACAAAAATATCGGCATGATCTTTATCAGCAAACATTCCGATTATCCAATTTACAGGTTTATGTTTTACTGTGTCTAAGCTATCAACATACTGGCGGAGGACTTGGGCTGCTGCTGTGTTATGAGCGCCATCAATTAGTAATTTATGATTGTTCCAACTAGCCCACTGCATCCGCCCCGGCCATTTAGTTTTCGCCATGCCGTTAATTATGGCTGCTTCAGAAATCTGCCACCCCTGTTGTTGGAGAATCTCTAAAGCAGCTAAAGCCAAAGCTGAGTTATGTAACTGAATTTGCCCCGCTAACGGCAAAGGATATTTAATGGACTTATGAGGTAATTCTTCCATCCCCCCGTCTCCCCATCTCCCCATCTCCCCATCTCCCCCATACTCCGCCCAGCCTGTAGCGATTTGGCGGGCAGGTTGAGGCGTAAAAATTGGGCATTGTAATTCTAAGGCACGCGATCGCACCACGTTTTCGGCATCTGGTGGCAATTGCCCAACTACAACGGGACACCCCGGTTTAAGAATACCTGCTTTTTCTCTGGCAATGTCAGCGATAGTGGGGCCTAATTGTTGCCAATGTTCCCGGCTGATAGAAGTGATAATCGTAACTAAAGGTTCCAAACAGACATTGGTAGCATCCAAGCGCCCCCCTAGTCCCACTTCTACCACTGCGACATCGACTTTAGCTTGGGCAAAATATAACCAGGCTGCGGCAGTAATTACTTCAAATTGAGTTGGCTGTTCATCGGGAGGAATCGCCGCTTGTACTTGTTGAAATAATTGGCTTAATTCTTCAGAAGAAATTAGTTGTTCGTTGAGACAAATACGTTCCGTCCAATCAACTAAATGGGGCGAACTGTAGCGTCCTGTACGATAACCAGCCTCAGTAAGTACCGAGGAAAGATAAGCACAAACTGAACCTTTGCCATTAGTACCAGCAACGTGAATTACTGAGATTTGGTGATGGGGATTGCCAAGATTTGCCAAGAGATTGAGAATGCGATCGAGTCCGAGATGGACGCCAAAGCGTTGAAGAGGTTGGATTACAGAATCGATATCCACAAAGAGGGGAGTGGGGAGTGTGGGGCAGGGGAAGCAAGGGGGCAGGGGAGCAAGGAAGCAGGGGAGCAGGGGAGCAGGGGAAGACAGAATAGATAATTAATGCCTAATGCCCAATGCCCGATGCCCAATGCTCAATGCTCAATAAGAATAAAACCGACTGTCCTAAGCAAAAAGAAACAGTCGGTTGAAAAGTAATGATATTAAGCCTAAATTAGGCTTCTCTATCCAAAAAGCCTTGAATTTGTCTTAAAGCCGCAGCACCAATATTAAACACTGCCCAGCCAGCGGCAATAGCAATTGGAGCTAAAACGATCGCTAAACGAAAATCGATATCCATATCTAGAACCCCTCTTTTAAGAAGAAATTAAAGTTTTGTCAACTGCTCTCATTTTTATTTTTAGCTGAAGTGGGCAATTTTTCCTAGCTTATATGTAAAGAATGTTTAAATTTTGGGCATGGGGCAAACAGGGCATGGGGAAAGGGAAAGGGGTAAGGGGAAAAGGGGAAGGATTAAATTTATTCCTTTTCCCTTTAACCTTTAACCTTTTCCCTTGCTTCAAGAGCCTCCTCATCCCATACCCCACTCCCTAACCCTTACTAAAGCCGATATCAGTCCCTTTACCTGCATGAACTAAAGCTAACTTTTCGTAACGCTTGGCGTGTTCGATGAGTTCTGCGGCTTCAACTTCTGTTACTTGGCGTTGTACTTTGGCAGGAATACCGACAACCAGGGATAAGGGGGGTATATTTTTAGTTACGACTGCGCCAGCGCCAATAATGCTACCAGCGCCCACTCGTACACCATCTAAAATTACTGCGCCAATGCCAATCAAACTTCCACGCTCAATGTAAGCAGAATGTACCACAGCACGATGCCCTACGGTGACACGATCTTCTATGATTGTGGGAAAACCAGGATCGCAATGTAAAATTGCGCCATCCTGAATATTCGTACATTCGCCAATGTCAATGCGTTCAACATCTCCCCTAACCACTGCCCCGTACCAAATGCTTGCTCCTGCTGCTATGTTTACCGAACCTATAACAACAGCGTTGGGTGCAATGAAGGCAGCTTGAGAAAAATCGACAGATGTCCAGTAAGAAGCGGTAGACACGATAGAATATTAATATGGTACCCAGGAACACTGGAGAAACTCCAACCTTTGAGGCTGGTTGCACAACCAGGATATCACAGCGTCAAGCCTCTAAATTCACGAGTGCTGAGTGCTTAACTAAATACTATGAGTGTTGAGTTATAGGAGAGTTTTTCATGAAAAACTTAAAACTCATAACTCAGAACTTACTTGTTGAGTTAGCAGTGAGAAAATATCCCAAAGTGGCGGAGTCGAAGTGTATAACCCAACCTACTAGTGCCTAGTGCTGGTAAAGCAAAATTATGTTTGTACGCACTTCATGATGAATCCAGGCTTGCAGTACCCAATATTTGGCCCTGAAATACAGTGTCCCCATTGTCGCCAGACTATTCCGGCGTTGACACTAACAGATACCTATTTATGTCCGCGTCATGGCGCTTTTGAAGCTAACCCGAAAAATGGAGAGTTAATCCATTTACAGTCTGGGCGTCACTGGCGGAGGTGGAATAATGAATGGTATAGACAGCATACTCATCCTGATGGTATCCGGTTTGAAATCCATGAAGCATTAGACAAGCTGTATACCCAAGGCTATCGAGCAACACGAGTTATTATTGCTCGACGCTATCAGGAATTGATGAGTGGCTACTTGGAACGCAGTACTCCTTGGCGGTCTGGACAACCGGAAGCATCAGCCGCGCGACTCTACGGTTTACCGGTAGAGTTTAGTCCTGACCCTCCAGAAGATCCCTGCTGGGAAGTAATTAATTTTGACTTGGAAAAAGAACCTGGCGTCCCTGTACGCTACCCTTATTTCAGGTTATTTGAGTAATGGTCATTTGTCATTGGTCATTTGTCATTGGTCATTAGTTAAAAACGAAGGACAAAGCACAAAGGTCATTGGTCATTGGTCATTTGTCATTAGCTAACAACGAAGGACAAAGTACAAAGTTCTGATGGTCGGAAACTTCCAATCAGAACTTTGTAACAAAGGACAACTGACAAAGGACAAAGGACAAATATGCACCACGCTTCTATTCGGACGGCGAATATTCATCGAGCGATCGCTTTCTACGAACATTTGGGGTTTACAATTTCAGAACGCTTTACTACAGGCTACACCCTAGCTTGTTGGATGGAAGGATTGGGCGGCAGAATTGAACTGATCCAAATTCCCGAACCAAAACCAGCGCCAGATGCTTTTGCTGACGAACATTATGTGGGATATTATCATCTCTCTTTTGACTTAACCGAGATCGCGGCAGATCTACCTAAATGGTTGACAAATTTACAAGAACGTGTATCAAAAGCAGAAGAATTGCAACCGTTAAAGGTATTATTAGAACCAACACAACAGCAAATAGGCGATCGCATTTATGAAGTCGCTTTTATCGCTGATACCGATGGCTTACCTTTGGAATTGATTCGCGTTTTAGCAAAACTTTCATAATTTAAGGCAATAGGCAATAGTCAAAGAAAGTTTGTGAATGTAGGGATTTTATAAGTGGTTTATGTCTTAAAGTGTGCTTGAATTTTTATAATGTTGACGAGCAAAAAGATTTATTTGCCAAATTCAACTTATGTCGTCATACAAAATAATATCAATTTAAAAAATATAACGGTAGTCACATAGCTTAGGACATTTTTAAAGTGTGAATGCTAGAAATAGTTTTACCTTCTGTCTCTTGCCTGCTGCTCTAACTGCGACAAATAAATTAACAAAAGCTTTTAAGATAAATAAATTATCAATCTAAAATCTAAAATATAAAATTTCAAATTATAATTCTTGCTTGCTAGCAAAAATAATAATGACCTCAACACTGACAGAAAACGTCCGCAAGACAGTATTAGAAAATGGTTTAATTGTCCTCACCAAGGAAGTGCATACTGCGCCAGTAGTAACGGTGCAGGTGTGGTATAAGATTGGTTCGCGCAACGAAGAACCGGGAGTCAATGGTATTGCTCACCAATTGGAACACATGATGTTTAAAGGCACAAAAAATCGTCCGATTCAATTTGGACGTTTGTTTAGTGCTTTGGGTAGTGACTCTAATGCTTTTACTAGCTATGACCAAACTGCATATTACGGTACTGTGGAACGAAGCAAGCTCAAAGCACTTTTGGTGCTGGAAGCGGACAGAATGCAAAATTCCCAGATTGAACCAGAGCAACTAGCAAGCGAAAAGCGGGTGGTAATTTCGGAACTGCAAGGTTACGAAAATAGCCCAGAATATCGCCTCAATCGCGCTGTAATGCAAGGAATGTTTCCCAATCATGCCTATGGATTGCCTGTAGGTGGTATGAAGGCAGATGTTGAAAAATTTGAACTTGAGCAAGTAGAGAAATATTACCGCGATTTTTACACTCCCGATAATGCCGTCTTAGTAATTGTTGGAGATTTTCAAACTGCAAATACTCTGGAAATGGTTAAAGAAGTGTTTGGGGAATTAGCAAACAGGCAAGAGGCAAGATTTATTTCTCCTTCATTTCCCTCACTCCCTAGTAACCACTCCCCACTTTCCAGTCCCATAATATTACGAGAACCAGGAGTAGGGCGTTTGTTGCAGGCGGTTTATCCATTACCAGATGTGAACCAACCGGATGTACCAGCCCTCGATGTGATGGATTATATTTTGACTGAGGGGCGGAATTCTCGTCTTTATCAGGCTTTGGTAGAATCAGGTCTAGCTCGTGAAGTTACAGCATCAGTTACCAGTTTGCGGGAATTTGGCTGGTATGAGGTGTTTGTGACGGCTGCATCTAAACAAGATTTGAAAAAAATTGACTCAACGCTTAATAGTGCGATCGCCAATGTAGCAAAAAAAGGTGTGACTTTAGAAGAAGTGGAACGAGCCAAAACTCAATTAACAGCAGATGTCATTTTGAGTAACCGTGATATCACTTCTCAAGGGATGCAATTAGGTCACGATGAAACCACTGCTGATGATTATCGCTATACAGACCGCTATTTAGCCGCTGTGCGTTTGGTTAAGCCAACGGATGTTGTCGCTGTAATTAATAAATATCTGACAAAAGAAGCACGTACAGTCGGCTTTTTTGAACCAACTCACAAGCAAACAACAGAAGTTGGTCATAAACCAGATTTAACCCAAACCACAGAAAATTTCTCTGCTGTCGCACCTGTACTTGTTACTGAAGTGGTAAAGTACTTACCAAATGTGGATTTGGTAAGAGATGGGTTGCTTGCCGTGGTCGGCCAAGCCTCTGGTGGAGAAGACATCGCCCAAACACTACCACAGCAATTCCAATTTGACAATGGGCTGCGGCTATTGATGTTAAGCGATCGTAGCACTCCTACTGTGACCCTGAGCGGCTACATTCAAGCGGGAACAGAATTTGATTCAAATGAGCAAGCTGGACTAGCTGCTTTTGTGGCAGAAAATTTGCTTAGTGGCACAAAAACGAAAGATGCCTTAACAATTGCTAAAACGTTGGCAGAACGAGGTGCAAGTCTAGATTTTCATGCATATCCCGAAGGCGTGCAGATTGAAGGTGATAGTTTAGCACCAGACTTGCCGATACTCATCGAAATTTTAGCAGATGTTCTGAAAAATAGTACATTTCCAGTCAAAGAATTAGAACTGCATCGCCAACAAACTTTAATAGATCTGCAAATAGAATTAGACGAACCATCAGAAGTAGCTAGAAGAATATTTGTTCAGTCAATTTATCCGCAAAAACACCCCCTAAACACCTTTCCTACAGAGAAGAGTTTACAGCGGATTAAACGCCAGGATTTGATTGATTTCAAAGCCAAATATTATCGTCCTGACACAATGGTGCTGGTAATAGTAGGAGATTTTGAGGTGGAGTCAGTGCGATCGCTCATTGAGTCGAAGTTTGCTGACTGGGAAGTTAGCGGTCAACCACCGACATTAAAATATCCTACAGTGTCACTGCCAGAAAAAATAGTCAGTGTTAACCGAGTCTTAGCAGATAAGGCTCAAGCTGTGACTTATATAGGCCATCCCAGTATTAACCGTTACAATCCTCGGTTTTATGCAGTTTTGCTGGTAAATCAAATTTTGGGAGGCGATACTCTATCCAGTAGACTAGGAACAGAAGTGCGCGATCGCCAAGGTTTGAGCTATGGAATTTATAGCTACTTCCTAGTCGGTAAAAATGCGGGGACATTTTTAATAGAAATGCAAACTAGTCCTGAAGATAGCATTAAAGCGATCGCCAGTACCCGCCAAATATTGCAACAAATCCATCACCAAGGCGTCACTGAGCTAGAAGTAGAAACAGCTAAATGCACCCTCATCGGTAACTATAATGTTTCCTTAGCAAATTCAGAGGAATTAACAGATACAATTCTGATGAATGAAGTCTACGGACTAGACCGAGTAGAATTGCACTCCTTTACTCAAAAAATCCAGCAAGTCACCCTTGAGGAAGTAAATCAAGCGGCGCGAGAGTTAATCCACCCCGATAAGATTGTAGTTGTCAGTGTTGGCCCTGTTGTCTTGGCAAAGCAAAGTATTTAGTCGTAGGTAAATTATTCGCTGAATTATCCGATTATATTTATTGGCTTGGCGATCGCCATCATTACCTTTACCTTTAACAACTACCAATGAAAGTTTGCAAATATTTATACCAATTTTTAACAACAATTCTGGCTTTCACTGCTTCTGCTTGCCTACAAGCACCACAGCGAAACTTCGTAATATTAACTTTGCTTTTGTGCTTGAATTTCATCAATGCAACTCCAGCAGCTGCGGCGAATTTGTCTAATGATTTGCTCAAGCAACCAGCTACAGAAATTAAAGTTAGCTTGGGTAATGCAGCTAACGAACTCAAATTTGAACCAAATCATCTAGAATTGCTAGCTGGCAAACGCTACAATTTACGGCTAACCAATCCCAGCCAACTCAAACATTATTTTACTGCTAAAGATTTTGCCGATGGAATCTGGACACAAAAAGTTGAAGCAGGGAAAGTAGAAATTAAAGGAGCAATTCACGAAGTAGAACTTAAGCCAGGTGCCGAGGCAGAGTGGGTATTTGTGCCTTTGAAATCTGGCACTTATGGTTTACGTTGTCCAATAGCTGGACATACAGAAGCGGGTATGATTGGGGATATTGTTATTAGTAACTAGAAGAAGAATTCAAAATTAATCAGTGCGGGATCGATCGTTACAGGTGATTGTAGACCACCAAATTTTCAATAGCGATTGCTACAGAGGCATTTACCATGAAAAATGTTGCAAGTCTAGTAGATGAAATTATTGCAGGAAAAGGTTATGTTGTGATTCCTGAAGTGTTAAATCCAACACAAGCACATGAAGTGCGATCGCTTGTTCTCGAACTTGCAAAGAAGGAGAAGTTGCAAGGAAAAGTTTTGCTTGACGAACTCAAAGAGCGAGTCTATGGCTTAGTGTACAAGGGTGAAATTTTTGAGTTGATGGTAGAGCACCCAACAGTCATCGCAATCATTGAAGCCATTTTGGGTAAAGATGCGACTCTCGGTGGTTTTTCGGCTCATATTATTAATCCTGATGCCACAAATATGGGAGTACACGTAGATTATCCCTATTGGACTATGAAACCACCCTTTCCAGCTTATCCAGTGATGGAAATTCAAGTAATTTGGATGGCTGAGGATTTTACGGAAAATAATGGCGCTCCGGTCTTTGCTCCGGGCAGTCAAAAGCTTTGCAGCCCGCCTGACTTAGAAAAATTTTCACAAATAGCTGAAAAAGTTACTGGCAAAGCTGGTTCAGTGGTTATTTCTCACGGTCTTTGCTGGCATGATACCTCGGTTAATTCTAGCGATAAGCCAAGAGTGTCAATCCTTGGGAACTATGCTCCTAAGTATGTCCGTCCCCTAGAAAACCCATTGTATGATATACAGCAGGAAGTTTTAGATCGTGCTAGCCCTAAACTTAAACAGTTACTGGGGTTTGAATTTCAGTCAGCCCTTTTTGCAGATGTCCAGAGAATTCGTTCAGGAAATTGGAATTAACTAGGCATCAGCCACAGAATAATTTGTCGCGATCGCAAAAAAGCTATTTATTGTGATATTTGAGACAAGACAGGCTTACCTCTAGATACAGCCTGTTCAACAATATCAATGGCTCGATTCACACCTCCAGCTTGTTGAATTGCTTGTTGTAGTCTCAAAGCATTCTTTTTGTAAGAATCTTGCGTCAACACCTTTTGGATAGCAGTTCGCAGGTTTGCAACATTTGCACGACTCAGGGGTACGGCCTCGCCAGCCCCAGCCCAAGCGATACGGGCTGCTATTCCTGGTTGATCGTTAGCAACGGGAATGGCAACCATTGGTACTCCATTGTTTAAGGACTCCAAAGTGGTATTCATTCCCGCATGGGTAATGGTGAGATTGGCTTTTTGCAGCAATTCTAACTGAGGCGCATAACCAACAACTAGAGGATTTCCCGGCAAACTTCCCAAAGATTCTGGACTTGTAGAACCACCCAACGAAATTACTAGTTGGGCATCCAAATCATTACAAGCTTCTGCAATGGATTTGAAAATTCCTAGCAGACGATTTTGTACAGTCCCCATTGAAGCGTAAATTAATGGTTGCCCTGTCAATTTTTCATAGGGAAAATCAGGAACTTGCCGACCAGTTTGACTATGATAAGGGCCTGTAAAATGAAACCACTTGGGCAAATTCTGTCTGGGGAATTCCAATTCGGCAGGTTGTTGACTAATTTGTGCTAGTGGGGAATAGCTTTCATTGGCAGTAAAGTGTGGCGGTAAGTTCCACTCTCGGCGATAGCCATTTATTACCTCTCTAATGGGTTTGGCAATCCTATCCAACAACTGATAACCCACTCTGTTACGTAGTTGTGCCCACCATGCTAGGTTATAGCCCCAGTTTGTCATAAATGGGGGGAGACTCTCTTCTCGATTAAGTACTACAGCACTGCAAACGCTAATAAAGGGAACTCCTAAAAATTCTGCAACAGTTCCGCCCTCTGGCGTTACTTGATCTACTAAAAGTGCCTCCACACCCGCTTCTTTTATTGCTCGCGGTGTATCCCTGAGTAGAACATCTGCCCCTTCTTTGAGGAGATTGACGGTGTATTGCAATGCTGCACGTCCACTCATTTGACCTAACTTAGCCAAGGATTTTGTCCTTTCTCCAAAAGGAAATTCAGATTCGGCGATCGCTCTAAATTCTAATCCTGCCGCTAGTGTCTGTGGTTGAGCATCACAAAAGCCAAATAAAGTAACGTTATGACCCCGATTTTGTAGTTCTTTACCAAGGGGAAGCATAGTATTGAGATGGCCAGTTGATGCTGGACAAATCAGGCCAAAATGAGTCATAATTCCTGCTTCTGGTTAATTACAATGATGTATACCAGAAAACAGTACATAAAAGCAAAAAAACGGAATTTTATTGACTTTAAATTGCCTACTGGAGTTTCAAAAACTTATCTAAAGCTACTACCATACTCGCAGGCCAACGACGGATATTTTTTACCCAGTTGATGTCCTTATAACGGCTATCCAGTCCATAAGCTGCCACCCAGTTACTTTCAGCTTCGCCTTGTTTTCCATTCACCCAGTAGGCAGCTGTCAAGGCAGCACGCATATCAGCAAATTTGGGATATTTGCGGACGATATTTTGCATTTCTTTGATTGCTTGGTCTATTTGACCAGTCTCATAAACCGCCAGGGCATAATTAGCGCGGGCGAAGGCAAAATTTGGGGCAATTTCCACTGATTTTTTATAATCAGCGATCGCCGCATCCCATTTTCCTAAACCACCTTCGGCATTACCGCGATTGTTATATGCCATCGCATCGTTAGGATCGAGTTCTATGACACGATTATAATCTGCGATCGCCGAATCCCATTTTCCCAATCCTTCCAAAGCCGCACCCCGATTCAAATAAGGATCTGTAGCATTTGGGGCAAGTTCTATAGCTTTGTTATAATCAGCCAGCGCCTCTTGTAATTTATTCTGACTCACGCGCGAATTTCCTCGGTTACTCCACGCCCCCGCATTGGTGGGAAATTGCTCAATAATCTTTGTCCAATATGTTTCAGCCGTGGCAAAATCACCCTTATTTGTAGCAATAAAAGCCTGATTTGCCCACTCATCACCTTGTTTTAATTGCTCTTGAGTAATACTTGGCAATTGAGATTCTGCGATCGCTGCTGGCGTACCCCAGCCAAACATAAGTAACAAACTCAGAAAAATACAAATCAACTTCATCATCTGGATTTACCGTAAGTGAGTCGAGAGTCGGGCATGGAGCATGGGGAATTGGGCATCGGGAGTGCAGAGTTAAGAGTTAGGAGTTATTCTCCCGTGCTCCCCATGCCCCATCCCCAATGCCCAATGCCCAATTTATCGTAATTACAATAACGATAATTGTTCGCTAGGCGGCGTAAATCCCAAATGTTTGTATGCTGCTTTTGTCGCCATTCTGCCACGGGGAGTTCTAGTTAAATAACCAATTTGCATCAGGTAAGGTTCGTACACTTCTTCAATTGTTTGGGTATCTTCACCTGTTGCGGCTGCCATTGTTTCTAACCCCACTGGTCCCCCATTAAATTGTTCGATGATTACACTGAGCATCTGACGATCTGTCCAATCTAAACCACAAGGATCTACTTGGAATAGTTGCAATGCCTCAGATGCAACGCTTTCAGTAATCTCTCCAGATAATTTTACTTCCGCATAATCGCGTACTCGCTTCAGTAGTCTATTAGCAATACGTGGTGTTCCGCGCGATCGCCGGGCTATTTCTGCGGCACCATCTTCTGTAACTGGGGTTTTAAGTAATTCTGCGCTTCGCAGTACAATTTTACTCAGTTCATCAACTTCATAAAATCGTAACTTTTGAACTAAGCCGAAGCGATCGCGCAGTGGTGAAGTTAAAGCACCTACGCGGGTTGTAGCTCCCACCAAGGTAAATTTTGACAGCGGCAAACTTCTAATCCTAGCGCTCGAACCTTTACCAATAGTAATATCTAACCGATAATCTTCCATCGCCGGATAGAGAATTTCTTCTGTCATTCTGGAGAGCCGATGAATTTCATCGACAAATAAAATATCACCTGGTTTCATGTTTACTAGTAGCCCGACAATATCTCGCGGACGTTCCAGGGCTGGCGCACTAGTTATTTTGTAATTTACCCCCATCTCCGATGCTAAAATCATTGCCATTGTGGTTTTACCCAATCCTGGCGGCCCGTAAAGCAGTAAGTGATCCAGCACTTCACCACGAGACTTAGCTGCTTTGATGGCAATGTCTAGTACATCCTTTAAATCTTTTTGCCCAATGTAATCGGCAAATCGCTGCGGTCGAATACTTTCTTCCTGTCTGTCTTGCTCATCAATAGCAGCTTCAGGCTGCAAAATATTGTTCGTCGATGCTGCTTTCGCCGATTCCCGACGCTGTTTTGGTTCTCCGTTGGGTTCTGGAGGCTGTTTTTTCGAGGAGATTATCGCCATAATTCAGCTGTCTACTTTTTAGGGGACTGGGGACTGGGGACTGGGGAGACAAGGGAGAGGGGGAAGTGTGGGGAGTGTGGGGGGAAAGATTTCTTCCCCATCCTCCCACACTCCCCGCTTGCCCCATGCCCCATTCCCCATATTTGAAAATTTTCGTTTGCGAATACCCGCGCCAATTTAAAATTTAAATTCCGGTCAATTACCTAGAAGTACAAAAATTACTATGTTATCTAAAAGAATCTTACCGTGCTTAGATGTGAAGGCGGGACGGGTTGTAAAAGGAGTTAATTTTGTTAATCTGCAAGATGCAGGCGATCCTGTAGAACTGGCAAAGGTTTACAACGAAGCCGGTGCTGATGAGTTAGTATTTCTGGATATTACAGCCACTCATGAAGACCGAGCTACAATCTTAGATGTTGTTTACCGCACTGCCGAACAAGTCTTCATTCCATTGACTGTGGGTGGTGGTATTCAATCCTTAGAAAATGTTAAAGCTTTGTTACGAGCTGGAGCAGATAAGGTTAGTATTAATTCTGCGGCAGTGCGCGAACCAGACTTGATTAATCGGGCAAGCGATCGCTTTGGTAATCAATGCATAGTTGTTGCCATTGATGCCAGACGCAGAGTTAACCCAGAAAATCCAGGCTGGGACGTTTATGTCCGCGGTGGCAGGGAAAATACAGGCTTAGATGCCCTACTCTGGGCACAAGAAGTTGAAAAACGGGGGGCCGGAGAACTGCTAATCACAAGTATGGATGCTGATGGAACCCAAGCCGGATATGACCTAGAGTTAACCCGGACAATTGCTGAACTTGTGGAAATTCCAGTCATTGCTTCTGGTGGCGCAGGTAATTGCGAACATATATACGAAGCGCTAACCCAAGGCAAAGCTGAAGCGGCATTACTGGCATCGCTCTTACATTACGGTCAACTAAGCGTAGCTCAAATCAAAAATTATTTACGCGATCGCCAGGTGCCAGTACGTTTGTTTCAATAAGTGCGTATTTATCTATCAATTGCATCTATCTTTAGTTAGACACAGTTCCACAAAAGGATGTTAATATAAGTTTACATCTATTAATAAATATTAAGAAATATGTTGCTTCCTATTTTAATTTTTGATGTAGCCCTAGTTGCATGGTCGCTGCACCTCATGGAAAGAGCCTACGAGAATAAAGAATTTTCTTTGATGTTGGCTGGTACATTGGTCGCACTAGCGGCGGCTGCTATGTTAGTAGTTTACTTTTTAATGGGTCACTGTATGGCTTATTTGTTGCAAGTATCTTAACCATTGCTCAGTAATATGAGAGATAATTAAATTTTAATCTCAAAATATTGACAAAGCAGCTACGACTAGGCTAAACTAGTTCAGGCAGTTAAGGGGTTATAGCTCAGTTGGTAGAGCGCTGCAATGGCATTGCAGAGGTCAGCGGTTCGAACCCGCTTAGCTCCATTTAAATTCACAAAATCTACCCACCAGTTTGTGTCACTGGAAGCATAACTTTTCCGTGACGGAATGCTTATGCTTCCAATACACCTCGGAAATATTATGCTTCCAATTTTTCGGGCTTGACAAATTTACCATAAAGTAATACATTTACGGGCGTCTCATACCTCTGATTAAATAAAATTTAATAGATCAAGAATCTAAACCTAGTTCGCGTCGCGTTTCGCTTAAAGCAGCACGAACTTCTTTATATCGAAAAAATCCTGGTTTCGATATTAATTTTAAAACACGGGCTTCCGAAGGATATTCACCATTTTGATGTAACTTCAGAGCAGCTTCTCGTGCCTCTTTGCAGGATTGAGCTACGCTTTCTAAATACCTTGCCTTCCGGTAACTAACATATTTGTCTGAAATCGAATTACATAAATCCTGAAAGTGATTGTAAATAGTGCGCCTATCGCAACCTAAGCGTCTTGCTACTTCTTCCATTGATGGTGGTGGAAATTCATTACTTAGTAATATATTTTCTAAATAATATTTCACTCTATTAAATTCAAATGGTTTAATAGTCGCTCTTGGTTTAAGTAAAAGTTTTGTTGGAAACAAAGCCGTTTTTTGAGGTTGCTCTGAAAACAATTCCTGTTGTGTTAAAAAATTTAGTAACGATACTTGTAAGTAGTAGCAAATTCTAACAAGTGTGTTTAAAGAGGGCTGATTTGTACCTTGACACCAAAGCCAAAGCGAATTTCGAGGTAATTCAAGATAACGAGCAAATTCAGCGATATTTCCTTGAGCGAAATAGTCCGCGTAATTTCTTAAAGATGCTGCTATTGTATTTTTCAAGGGTACAAACTTTAAGTCTGAGGAAGCAGCAAGCAACTCCCCAACGTTGTTTGCTGCCCATAAAAGCCAATCTAGTTCCTGCTCCCCTACATTATTTTTATCTGAAAATTTAGTATTGCTTGAGTAGCCCAACCACTGTCCGCATTTTGAGCAGTATCCTGGCCGAGATTTCCAAGCTAACGGAATATTTTCTTGATGACAGTGATGGCATTTCTGACTTAAGCGTTGCTGGTGAACTGAGCAAACTTTAACCACATCTAGTGACCACAGCAAAGGTTCGTAAACTTGTTGTCCACTTGTAAGCCACTCTTCATAGCAAAATGGACACCAAGCTTTAACACAACGAAGTAGATTTCTAGACGGGAATATCTCAGACCAACTTATCATCGTTGATAACTCTAGGTCATCACGCAGGGTCAGGCTTTGGAGAGCTTGAATTAGATCGTGTGCCATTACACCTGTGCCATTAAATGCTCGTGTAAAAGAATATATTCTATGTAAGTTTGCCCCTCCGTAAACCTTATTAACTACTGAGGCTAACTCCCTTTCCATCAAAATTCCTGGGGCTACACAATGAGCCTCTGCCAATCTTGCTATATAACTTGTTAAGCTTTCTACTAATGGTGTTCCACTTCCAATAGGTTCCAGTGAGTAAAGATAGCTGCGTAATGGAATAAGGGGCTTTTTTAATTTGCAATATTTATATATAGTTAGTCCTTCAATTTGCATACTTAATTATAAATAGTTCTTTTAAAGTAATTCTAAATAACCCAGTTCAAGCCAAATTTCTTTTAAAGTTAAACAATTAATAGGATTGCAAAATATCTTTGGATTACCAATAAGTTTTTCTACTTTAAATTTATTTGGTTTAATACCTTTATTGTGTAGTTCAAGTACTGCCTCACGAATATGACGACGGTTTTTTTCTAATATTTGAATTTTATACTGTATATATTTTTTTGCAATATCATTGTAGATATTTGGAAAATATTTATACAAAGTTTTCGGAGAAATTTTTAGTTGGATTGCAATTGATGTGATGGAGTATGGAGGATTATTGTTTTTCTCTTGCTCTATCAAAAAATTTAATAATCTTTTTTCTAAATTATTTATTTTATATTGGTGATGTCGAGCTAACACTTCAAGAGTCAAGGTAGGAAAATATTGATAAAAATATTTTGTTAATTTAATATTTAAACGTAGTTTTAAATCTTGTAACGTTGGTGGTGGATACTCATTTAAGGCTTTATTTAGTAATTGCTGCATTTTGATTAAATCAATAGATTTTATATTATAAGAACGTTTTAATTGTTTTTGTTTATACTTTTGTGTAAAACTAGTAAAATTAACTGCATTTAACTCTTTAATTAAAAAATCAGAAAGAGAAATGCCAAGAAAATTAGAAATTTTTAAAATAGAGCTAATTTCAGGAACAGTAGTGCCTTTATACCATTTATATACCGTGACATAAGAAATTCCAATATCATTTACAAATAATTGTAAATTCCCATTAAAAAAATTTTTTATTAAGGTTGTTAGGAAATTTTTTATCCTTTCTTTATTAACAGGAAATAAAAACTCAGGTGCATTAGTAATTAATTCTTTTATATTATATATAGCTGATTGTTGCGAAAATAATTCTTCTTCTGATAAAACGTTATTGATAGAGAATTGTAATTTTGAGTTAATTCCCAGCCATTTTTGGCATTTTGAGCAGTATCCTGGTCGAGAGTGCCACTCTAATGACAATAGTTTTTTGCCACAATGAGGACACAATATTTGTAAAAATTGATAGTGAATTGGGCAGATTTTAACTAGTTCTAGTCCCCAAATTAAAGGCTCATATATTAACTTTCCTGTTTCACGCCATTCTTCGTAACATATTGGACACCAAGCCCTAGAAGGTCGAAATAAACTGCGATTAGAGATTACCTCACTCCAAGTGGCCATTGTTAAGAAGCGTAAGTCACTACGTAACGTTAGGCTTTCCAAAGCATCAATTAAGCGGTTTGCTATTATGCCAATTCCGTTTAAAGCTCTATGGTGTTGAGGAGAACCTATTAAATTATATGTATTTTTTTGTTTGGTATTCGACAAATCTTCTTCTCGATAAGGTGAAATGATTACAGCAGAAATTAAGCGGCCTGTAGGAACACAATGAGCTTCTGCAAGGCGGGTAATATAACTAGTTAAACTTTCAATATAAGGCGTTCCTACACCAATAGGTTCTAAGGAATATAAGTCACTACGTGGCGGGATAGCAGGCTTTTGCAAATTCAACGGCTTGTAAATAGTTAAAGTTTCTTTATTCAGCATTTTTTGGAACTCCTACTGGATCTCGCTTAGGATTACGCTGACCGGCACTTTTGCGACTTTTTTGTGGTTTTGTAGTTTCTTGTTCTTGTGCTGCTTCTGCCCCATCAGATGTAGGTGATTTTAAATTAGCTCTATATTGGGGTTTGTCTTTTAAACCCAGTTTTGTTTGTAATTGATTTAAATCTCCTTCTATATATGAATATCTTTTTTCACCTTGTGTAATTGTCTTGAGTATATTTTGGCATTGACCTACTGATAGCGCGCGCTGTTCTAAATGTTTGAGTGTAATAGTCTTAGCATTGTCGTTTAAAGCATCGCCAAGAGCATTACTAGCCCAATTTTTTAAAATTCCTACACATCCGAGGCTGCGTTCATACAGATATTTCCAATGAGATAAAAAATCAGGCTCTTCATGAGTTGGAATATGCTGCTGGAAGCTCCAAACTATACTCTGCCATATTTGTATATCTTCTATAAATTCGGCACGATATCGGGGAATGTGGATATATACACTACGTCGGCTTAATTGATCCCCAATATCTTGTAGAGTTAGCAATTCATAAGTTCCAAATAATCCATGTAAAATCTTTGTTCTATTTGCTAAAGACTTAATGGCTTCTGGCACATCAGTTAGTTTACGTCCACTACCTACTGAAAGCAGATGGTGTGCCTCGTCAATTAGGAAAATATGAGGATGTCGTTGTTTAAGTGCTTGTTCTAATGCCCATCCCAGTTCGGTCTCTATAATTTTTGGCTCGATAACAATTTCTCCTTTTTCATTTCGAGAAATACCGCGAACACCATAATTAATTTTATGTTCAATAAGATTTTTAGGTTCATGGAGAGCATATAAACAACGTTTTAGATAATCTTTAGGATTGAAAATTCCAGATTTTTGGAGAGTTACCTCAACATCAGCAACCGGAATACATCCTTTATCAACTTCTAAAGTTGGTAATGCCATTTCATTTACCCAATTTTTTGTAAGCTCTAGTAATGTTGTCTTACCTACTCCAGTTGGGCCAGTAATTAAAACTATGCGTGAATCTCCGCAGCACTGGATATGTCGTTTCAAACTAGTAAAAGCATTATCGAGATGCGGATGGGGTATGAAATATTCGTTCTTAAAGAAATTAAGCCGTTCGTCTTTGGATTGATTGAGTAATTCCTCTGGAAATTCTCTATTCTGAGGCATAATTAATAGCTTTTAAAGAGTGTAAGCTTGCTTGGATCAACTGGCTGGTTAAATACTGACTCAATAGGCAATTGGCTGCTCTCATAGTCAATATCTTCGTGAGCTTCTTGCGATTTATTATATGGATAAAGGTTTGGTAATCCACCTTCCATCACCCGAAATACTTCTTGGTTTTGTTCATCACGCAAACGTTGTTTTAGCAATTTTTCCTCAGCCTCTGCACTAGCGATAAATTCTCCCAAATGCCTCGCTCGGATTTTATATTTACTGGCATAATTTTTATGACGTTTTCTCAACTCAGCACTAGCAAGCTCAATCTCCTTTTCAGAATGTCCCTGAAAAAGAGCATAATATTCGCTAATACATTCAACCCACATTCCTCTAACGTAGGCATAAGCAATTCCAGCATTAAAAGGTTCAAAACGAACACTGACATAAGTGTTGGCTACTTCGGGATCTCGAAAGGCATTAGCCCAGTAATATTTATAGTTAATTTTCACTCCTTTACTTGGATGAACTTTAGCTTTTCTTCGTTTTGTAGTTGGTAACGTAAGAAGACGAAAATTTTCGTCATAGGGTATTCTCTTGTGGTCACGTCTGCCAAATTGAGCAATTCCTGCTATGTATGCTTCCCGTGGGCTTTGTCCTTCTAAAGCTGAGTGTTCAGTAGTATCATAAATTTCATAAATCCACTCACAAATATATAAATAAAAAAGTCCCAATGGCCACAAAGATAATTCTTCAGGATTTACTGATTTAGTCATAAGTCTGACTTTCTTTTTAATTTGAGTATTACCCTGCAAGCTATAAACAAATCGAGTGTTAGCTGTTCCAAACAAGCGTTCACAGATTGCGCTAAACCTTGGGTTACCTGCTGGGCGATGCTTTAATGTGCATTCACACAAAGCCATAAGAGTCTCAAAATAAGTACTGTGAAATTCTTTGCCATTATCAGTGATAATAATTTGAGGTATTCTTCCATAACGCTTGACGCAAATCCGCAATACCATCATGCAACTACGATATGAAGGTGGATCGTAGGTGAGGTACACGGCCAAAATACGTCGAATAAAGGCATCCACTAAAAATGTTACCCAAGGTCTCCCAAGATATTGACCTGTACGAGAACACCTAAGATCAATATCTAATTCAGTGTGGTCAATGTGACCAATATGGAAGGGAAAGTCTCCATGACGAGGAGTAGTTAACTCTAATTCCCAGTGGAAAGACTCCAGTGGATAAGCAGCACGGGAACCTTCACGCTTTTGAGTCTGTTCATAACCTGAACGCCGTTTTATCTCACTAATAAAAGTCTTATAACTAGGAATTTGGCTCTCAGTAATTCCAGCTTTGGAACAGAAATTAACAAACGCATCATAAGTTGCTTGCTTTTGCTTTTGTTTATTATTTTCGTAGTCTTTTGTAATAAATTCGTCTATTTTGTTTATTAGGAATTCATTTAATTTGCGAGTTCGATTGCCCTTCCGATTTGTAAAATGTATTAATCCCAGATATCCATAACCATATTTTTGTTGAGCATTGTGATATTTATTAATCCAATTTCTTAAGGAACGTTCTTGTTCTGTATTTGCTGTGATTGGCTGTCCATTCAGATAGGGCTTTATTTTCAAATAACGTTCGTTAGCATCTTTTAAATCTTGCTCACTTGCTTTACTCAATAATTCTATTTCTTCAACGCGCAACTGAATTTTAAACTCGTTTCTAATATTGCTTAGTTTTCCTAAACGTACTAGCTTTTCAAAAGTATTCCACTCAAATTCAACTTGCTCTTTTTGTTCAGTTTCAAGCAAAATAGAATTCTCTCCAACTAGAAGAATAGTTAGAGTATTTCCATCATAAGAAACTTGTGTGCCAGGGACAATATCTATCACTGGTGAAGTTATGGTATTATCTGTTGCTTGTGATTCCTCACAAGAGATATAAGCTTTGGCTGTTAATTGGTCAACAAATACAAGGCAACGTTTAGGTTCAACTAAGGGTACAGCAGCTAAATCAACATAAATTACTTCATGAGTAATCATAAAGTAAATTTCATCTGGGGTAACTCCCTTTGCATGATGAATTAACTCAGCCAAAGTAATTCCAGGTTGACCAGATACTAAAGACAAAACCGTATTTTGTACAGACTTTTTAACTGGACATATATCAAGCACGGTAGTAGTCCTCTAAAAACTCTATGTTGCGAAGTAAAATCCAATTAATTTCTGCATTTGACCAAAGTCTAAAGAAAAACCCAAATTCTTTGGCATAGGTTTCTCCAGGCGGAGTGTGCCACTGTTCGTCTTCTCCTAGATAGTACCGATTAGGGCTTTTTTTAGCCAGTTCTTGCAGTTTAATTTCAGTTTTACACTCTACCCAACCAGCCGATTTTCTACGAATAATAAAAAAGTCTGGAGTTATGTAAAAAGCTAAATTACGTCCCTTGTCTGACTGATAGCTAATCTTGATAGAAGGTGGTTGATCGTAGTACTCTAAGACATCTTCATCATGTTCCACCTGGTAAATAAAAGGAAGCTCGACCTTGTGAGACTCAAATTGGATTGTTACTCCCATCTTGCGACTAGGATAGCGACCAGAAACATTCTTTTTACCTCCTCCTACACGACGCGATGGTTCAGAGGATCGGATTTGTTCTAAAACCTTTCGAGACTGTTCAGAGAAATTAAGGCTATAAAACCATTCATTAAATTTTTCATCAGTAAGCATTAAAGCTCCTTGTTTGATTTTTTATGCCAACCAAGAACGCTCTAAAATTGAGCAATTATCATTAGCAAGCACAATATATTACGCTGATAAATTAAATTATTTAAAATAAAGTAAATCTTTACCCAGTAAGCTATATAGCAAGATTAAATAGCTAAATTTATTGCCTAGTATTGTTTAGTATATCTAAATAAATCTAGCAAATATAACCTACGTAAAAGGTTTTTTTACAAAAATTCGGTTCAAGTCCCAAATAAATTATTTCTCCTTTTACTTTCGGCTATAAAAGTATTAAATAAGCATCTAATTACAGTTGCATAGAGGAAAAATACTGGATTTTTTATAAAAAACTTTCATAATAAATACAAAGCTAATACGGTTATTATTTGTTGGTTAAAACGATATATTTTTTTATTAAAAACAGTTTGTATATTTTCTATTTAAATGATATAGTCTTGTTTTTCTATAGAAAAATATATCATTTCAACAGAGAAATGATATACTGCCATACGATATACCTCCCTAATTTTATTAATTGAAAACAATGTATATAAACTTATAAAACTTTAAGTTAATTCATATTAATCTATTCATATTTTGTTTATTTATATGATTATGGCTAATAATATTTAATGGATACCAACCAAATATTAATTGTTAACTGGCATTGCTGTGTTTTGAACTAGCCTGTGGCTGAAAGAACACTCAGGGCTTGCTCAATTGATTTCAGTGCAGATTGAATATCTCCACTCAGCGCCTCTGCCTCAACTTTAATTACAGACACACCCTTCCCAATTTCTGTCAGAGATTTTTTGATAGTTCTGATTCGTCCCAAAGCTGTGCGGATTTGCTGAATCTGTTGTTCAACAGCAGCCACATCCATTTCTGATTCAAAGGTACGCAATTTATTCAACCTTTGCTGGATGACCAAAAACCGGATAGCAATAATTAAAAATGGATGAGTTGTGGCTATCCAATAACCTGACTCAGAAACTCCCTCTGCCCAATCACCGATTTCCTGGGCTAATCCCTCACGCGAATAACTTAAAAAAATTGCCGAATTTGCAGAACGCCGTAGCATTGCTGATTGTAAATGTTGAGCGATTGCTTGACGACCAAAAGGTTTTGAGGGTCGGCTTCTAACTTCAATCACTATTGACAGTTCTATTGCTACAAGGGATTTATTAGTTAACTTAACCAGAATATCGCCAGTATCTCCATCCTGACCAAGATGCTCCACCTCTGCTCCACTTAACTTCGACCAGTGTTGTAATTCAGCAACAACTAATTGTTCGTAAGTTATGCCTTTTGCAGTTGTCTGCTCAAGTACTTGTTGTCTTACCTGTTGATCTCGAATTTCCCTGGTCAGTTTTTCCACCTGTTCTGCTAGCGGTTTGACCGAATCGGAAACCACATTTTTAACTGCCGCAGCCAAAGTACCATTTTCCTTAGTGGCATTTATTAATGCTGCTTTAAATGCCCCCTGAATAGAATCAGAACGTTTGGCATCTAAGAGTTGACGTAATGAATTTAGAAAGCGGCCAACAACAGAAGTTTCCCTGGCAGGATCTATTTCCTGTGTCAGTAAGGTGCTGACGTTATTCAGTTTTTCAGTGAGGACGGCTGAAGTCAAATTAATTTGAGTTTGCAGTGGAGCTAATAATTGTCCATTGTCTGTCCCTACTTGATTAATTAATTCCTGCCCAAAAGACTCAGCAATTATTTTGACTGCTTGCTGAAACTCCACTAGTAAAGATTCCATCTGTTGTTTAATTAATTCATTGCCATGACGAGTTTGAGCAGTTTGCAAGCAAAGAAATCCTAGCTCAAAAGCATCCAGGCAAATATCCTCGTATTCTGACTGAGGAAATTGTTGTAAGTAGCTGATGCCATTTTTGAGAGGGATTGCCAAGCGATAAATTAGGACATGACTTTGGGTTAATTCAATATTGGAGGGTAGGTAATAGGAGTCATCAGTGGAGGGGTTCATGAACAGTAAATAGGCTGGTGACGATAAATTGCACCCTACTACCTATTTTTTATGTGGGTCAAGGTGATGGAGAAAAGTTTTGTCAATTTGCAAAAACTGAAGAATTAATTTCGTGGTTGAGAATTATGCCATTGTTCCAAGAGGGGATTAATTACTTCGGCATTGGCGAAAAGAAAATCAGCCACAGCCATAATTCTCTGGTAAGGTAATCCAGCTTCTCGGCGGCTAGCTTGTCCGCCTAACCAGTGATAAGCTGTCGATTTAGAGATGGCACAGATTTTTGCTAATTCTTCGTAACCCAATCCCCAACGGTAACTAAAGTCCTGGGGGGACATGAACATTTGGTTATGCAGTTCTAGTAACTGCTCAGGTATTTGAGCTTCAGGCATGATTGTCCTGAAGCCTTTCCAAAGATAATTTATCTAAGATTTCGATATCTTCCTCGAAAGCGAAGTCGTAGGTACAAGTGTCACGAGAGGGGCTGCGCTCATCTAAAAAAACTAAATAGTGTAAACCAGTAGCAATACAACTAGCTTGCTGTGTGTAGATGACTCCGATGACACGGCCAAAGTCACCGTTGGGTACTTGAAACCAGCGTACCCATTCACCGAGACGAAATTTTTGTTGAGGTAATTCGCTGGGAATAACCTCTGGCATTGCTACTGGTGGTATTTGAGGAAAAATATCAGGCATAAAAATCTACTTAGTTGCAGATTAACCAAGAACAGCAAAAATAGGGAGAATTCCCTTTTGTAAATGGAAATTTACCAGCATGGTGAAAAATAATTACCCATGCCAAGCTTAGAATCTTACCTGTTTTTTTAGAGCGCTAAACTAAGCCCTGTTAGCTTGATTGCAAGTCAATACTAGAGTTGCTTGTTGCGACCAATCATAGTTTACTCGTTTTTAATGGTAAACTCTAGCTATATACATGGAAATTTATGATTTACTTATGTTTCTTGTAGGGCGCTACTGCTGATACTTGTTCTAAAAGCTCTGTAATTGCTGGTTGAATTTCCTCTAACCTGATGGCTATAACGTTAATGGTATGAGCGACTTCGAGAATTTGTAGCACTGTATCTGGTCGTTTCTCAAATTGAGAACCCCAGTTCTTATCTATTGTTTGGTACGAATAGACCCCAAAGGTTGCTTGTGTGAGCGTTCGCACGCACGCAGCTCTATACCCTCTTTTTTCTGGCTTTGGGCTTTTGACGTACAAACGGCAGTATTCCAATGGTTCCATTGACGGTTTCTTCTGATTACGTCAATTAATGATTTTGTCGCCTGTAGTGCCTTAAAAATACCCATTTAAAATGGTATTTATTCAAACAAATTTTCCTTTGCTGGAAACCATTGACAAGCTCATAAATGCCTTAAACATATCTCTATCCTCCGTTGTTTATTAATTACGGTGTTCAGGTAGAATGAGTTTGGAAGAAATAATTGAATGCTGGGTTTGCTAGAGATTTACTAACCCGGATACAGACTTTTTGGGTAAATAGTATTTAGAGACTGTTTTAAACAAAATAACTTTTGCGTACAGTTAGAGGTAAGGGGCAGTAAACAATGAAACAAAAATAAGCAAGTTTATTTTTTTGTTTTTTTAACTACATATTAATAGGCACAGTCTGCTGAATTTTATTGGCAATTGGAGCGTAAATATCAACATTGACTTCACTTAACACTCGAATTGAAACAATTAGAGCATATCTTGAGGTTTTATTCCATCCTTCTAAACTTGGATTATATTTCCACCAACCCCCAACAGGATATATACCGATCGCATCTTTTTCCGCCAATTCAGCCGCAGTTCCTTGCCAAATATCAGAATGGATGGAACCGCGATTCCATATTTTGCTTCCTAAAAACCATCCGGTTTCTGAACTACTTGAAGAAGCTTTATCTTCTTCGATTTCTCGTGCTTCCTTGTTAATGCGCTTTCTGAAATCAGGTAAATTTTCTAAAGAACGTTTAACGGCCAGTCTTAAACCATGTGAGGCGTAAGAATGTTTACGTTGCCATCCACGTTCTCCAGGGTTAGGTTCAATAAAATATGAGAGTGTGACTCGCATTTCTACTTTTGCTTCACGTAAATTTTCCAGCTCTTCTTTTGGCCAGGGAAGCACATGAAGGTTCATTTCTTTCGTTTTTATTCTGCCATCATCAGCTTTATGAAAAGGTTGTAACTGGTCTTCAAATACTATAGTTAAATCATTTTTGCTACTAAAGAGCGCTCTCTGCAAATTAGGAACACCGTAACCATAGCGACGTAATAAAATAGATAGCTTTTGAGTTTGTGAAGCTTTTTTAGGTATGCGACTGTACATAGCAGGAGTCCATTCTGCGGAGTGGACTATGAGGGCGCGAACTGTTTCCGGCCAATATCTAGGGTGTTTAGCCCAAATACGTGCTGCCATATTACAGCACAAAGCAGTTGCGGCACTCGTGTCGCCAGATATATTAAATTGTCTAACATTGGGTTGAAAGTAAGTTGTCAAAAGCCGTAAATCATCAATTTCTAATGCCGATGACTGACCATCTGTTGCTAGATTGCCACCTTCAAATGTTACATCTGGTCGAACTGGCCATTGCTCAGACCATAAAATAGAAGTTCTACTTCGAGGGGACAGGTCTCCAGCAGGCGCAACAGTTTGCCATTTTGTATATTTGGGATCAACTATGTTTACCTTATCGGTATAAGCCCCAACAACGATCGCATTCCATGCTTGAGATGGATTTTCAGCAGCACTTACGTCGTTGAGATCGAGGTACTGATCGCATATAATAGCATCTCTGATATTTCCAACTGGAATCACCATGAGTCGCTGAAACTCAATGGTAATTTGATCTACTGCTGCTGACCAAGACGAAGGTTTGCCTGCATTAGTATCTACCCCACTAGTGATAGCCATACAAAATACACGTTGACGCTTAGGCTTGTTAATCTCAATACGAGAAACAGCTTCCCTTGTAATTGCTCCATAAAGTTTAGGATCATTTACTCCTGTGTCTGGAAGTATTTTGACCGATTCCAATATGTGAGTTAAATGTACTTGTTTTGACGTTGCTAATGCGTTGTAAAGGTCGCCATAGAGTGCGATACCAGCCATTTCAGTACCATGCCCATGCCAATATTTACTGTCTGCAACCCCCCAAGTAGGATCGCAAGTTAACATATCTTCAGGGGCTAGTGCTAGTGCAATTAAACGGTGAATCCGAGTAACGCCGCTATCTAACAGGCAAATAGCTAAATTACCATCAGACGGTGGTATGATTGTTCTTTGTGCGAGGTCATTCACCCAGGCTATCTGTTCTTGCATATCCATATCCGGATCAAAGAATATGGATGGTGAATCTTTCGCTAGGCGGAGTTCCGCAATTATGTCAGTATTGTTAATTAACTTGGAAAGATTTGTTACATGAGTTAATGCTAATACGACTTCTCTTTCTGGAAAGGAAATTACATTGTCTTCTACGCGAATATTTAGTATCTGAGCTACTTGAATAAAATCTTCTCTACGACCGCGGCGTAACCAAACTTCCCACCAAATTATTTGGTCTTCTTGTGGAAACAGTGCAATATTGTCCGTGAAGAGAGAACGCACTGTAGCCAAGTGAACATCATCAAGACGTGTAATTAAAGATTCATTTTTAGGTTTACCTGTTTCTGTATCTCGATCGCGATAAGCTTCTATTTTTGATGGAAAAAAATCTGATGCCTTATCTGGTACAAATACAGTAGCTAGTACAGTTTCATCTGCTAGATCGGAAGGTCGAACGGCAACCAGTTCAATGTGCTTGGGGCTATTCTCTAATTTTTCAACTGCTTCAAGTTCACTTTCTTGTATCTGGAATTCTACATAAAAACCAGATTCTCCAATTGCAAGTTCTGGTTCGCGCAATAATTTTTGTTGCTGATAGTTTTCAAGAACTTGTTCAAAGGCTTGCCGTAATGCTTCTGCGTGTTCTATGCGATTTCTTTGTGGGTAGGTTTTGTTCCCTCCACCCTTTGGCGGACGTGTGTAAGTTTCACTAACTCCATTTGCCGTTATGTAAAAATTAGGAAGATTTCGTTGGTTGTCAGGCATTGGACTCTGAAGTTACATTAAATACCTCTTTAAAGGAGCATAACTCAATTACTTAAAAATGGTGTTTTTCCGTTCTACAATTGCAGAAATCATGTTTTCTTCAGATATAGAGTCTTGGTCTGAGATCACAGCTATTTTAGCTGCGTCATCTGCTGCCCTAACTAGCTCTGCATGGCTTAAACCTTCCGCACTTTCAATAATATTCTGCCAATTGTGCCACTGAATATCGAAACAAACTAAGCGTGTTTCCAGTAACTTCCGAACAAGATTTTGATTTGGTAGCTCATATTCGATAACGTCATCAAAACGTCGGAAAAGAGCTTTATCCAATAAATCAGGATGATTAGTCGCAGCGATAATTAAGCTTTGGCTCTCATCATTTTCTAGAAATTGTAGGCAAGAGTTTAACACCCTACGAATTTCTCCAACGTCATTAGCAGCAGCACGTTCTGAACCAATAGCATCAAATTCGTCAAAAAAATAAACACCTCTTGTTACCGCCATTGCATCAAATATAAGTTTTAGTTGATTAGCTGTCTCACCCATAAATTTTGTAATTAAGCTGGTGTAAAGAACGGTAAAAAGAGGAAGTTGTAGTTCTCTAGCAAGAGCCGCAGCCGTCATTGACTTGCCTGAACCAGGTGGGCCAACTAAAAGTATTTTGCGGCGAGGTTTGAGATTATACTCAGCCAACCGATTTTGCTTGATATGTTCTACTAAAATACGCTGTAATTTTTTTTCTAAGTTTGGAGGAAGAACCATATCAATCAGCCTTGTATCTGAATAGCGAACAGATACAAGGTTTAGTAGTTCTCCTTTGGGTTGAACGAGTGGTACAGGGGAGGCTTTACGCTCAATAACAGTTTTATTTTCTTTCGCTTTATCAATGAGATTTTGAATTTCTTGAGCAACTTTGGTGTGTCCTTGCCGTGCTTCATGTGCAGCCATCTGAAGCGCAACTGAGAAAAATTGCTGCTCCTCACCTTCCAGATAGCTCTTTAAGAGCGCAATAACATGGCGGGCTGTTGACATAAGGCATTTAATCTGGACAGGTATTTTAAACTCTTTCTTATAAAGTCAATATCTCTCTTTACAACTTTACAAGTTGCCTGTAGTAGAGATTTATATTACGCACAATAGTTTTATAAAGTCCTTGTAAGAACAATTGTACTACTAACTAACTAATTTTGGAATATTACTAATGTATGTAAAATAATTTACGCTTACTGAAATCATTCTGAAATCATTTTTTGGTTTATATTGGTTTTTTAAAGAAAATCACTTGTACTAAAAGAGTTTAATTGCTGTATAAATAGTTATTACCTCTAAAGTAAGTTTACGTGTCTGAAGTCTCGGAGAAATCGTCAAAGGTGAGTCGAAAAATATCCAAGGTTGAAATTGCTACCTCTATTAATTTACCCCTGACCTATGTTGGCAAAATCACCCAGCAGCAGCTAGAAAAGCATCTGTGGGATGCGGCGGACATTTTACGCGGGAAGATTGACTCAGCAGACTTCAAACACTATATTTTTGGCTTGTTGTTCTTCAAGCGGTTGTGTGATGTCTGGGAAGAAGAATATGAGGAACGGCTGAAACTTTATCAAGATGCAGAATTAGCCGCCGATCCAGAGGAACATCGCTTTCACATTCCACCTGGGGCGTTTTGGAATGACATCAGGAAGCATTCCACGAATATTGGTGAACATCTTAACGCTGCTTTCCGGGCAATTGAAGATGCAAATACTCGGCTGCGGGGAGTATTTCAGGATGTGGACTTTAACAATAAAGAACGCTTCCCCGATGCGACATTAGAGTTATTGTTGCAGCACTTTAGCAAGCATCGCCTGCGGAATTGTGATGTTGAGGCGGATATTCTGGGGGATGCTTACGAATATCTCATTTCTCAATTTGCGGATGATGCGGGGAAGAAGGGAGGCGAGTTTTACACTCCCAAGATGGTGACTCGCTTAATAGTGATGTGCTTACAACCAGATGAGGGGATGAGCATTTATGACCCTACTTGTGGTTCTGGGGGTATGTTACTGGAGGCAGTGAATTATCTCAAGCGTCAGGGGAAAAATCCCAAGTCGTTGCAGTTGTACGGTCAGGAAATGAACCTCAACACTTGGGCTATTTGTGAGATGAATTTGTTTCTCCATGATATTGATGATGCGTTTATTTTGCGGGGTGATACCTTGCGGGAACCCAAGCATTTAGTGGCGGAGGGAAGTAAGGTATTACGAACATTTGACCGAGTGCTGGCAAATCCGCCGTTTTCTCTGAAGAATTGGGGAGATGAAGCTTGGAAAAACGGGGATAAATTTAGCCGAGATACTTATGGTTGTCCGCCAAAATCCTATGGTGATTTGGCATTTGTGCAGCACATGATTGCTAGTTTGAATGAAACTGGTAAGTTGGGCGTAGTTTTACCGCACGGGATTCTGTTTCGCGGGGGTGCGGAAGCGAAAATCCGCGAGGGAATTTTGAAAAATGATTTGATTGAGGCGGTGATTGGGTTAGCACCGAATTTATTTTATGGCACAGGTATTCCGGCTTGTGTGTTGATTATTAACAAGCAGAAAGAAGCCAAGCGGCGGGGTAAGGTGCTGTTTGTCAATGGCGCTGAGGAAATGGTGGAGGGGAAAAACCAAAATACTCTTTCTAAGGCGAATGTGGAAAAGTTGGCTAAGGCATTTTTGGCGTTTGCGGATGAAGAACGTTTTGCGCGGGTGGTTGATTTAGCTGAGATTGAGAAGAATGATTTTAATCTCAATATTGCCCGATATGTGCAGACGGCTGAGGAAGAGGATCAGATTGATGTGGTGGCGGAAGTGCAGGTTTTAAAGGAGTTGTTGGAGAAACGGAATCTCGCTGAAGCGAAGATGTTGGGATTTTTAGAAGAGCTTGGGTATGAGTAGGCAGTTTCTCAAGGTGTGTCATTTATGTCTAAAATTAAAAAAAATAATACCCGCTTTAAACAAACTGAGCTTGGCAAAATTCCAGAAGAGTGGCAGGTGCGTAACCTGGCAGAAGTTGTACAACCTAATAGAGGAATATCATATGGAATTGTTCAGACTGGAGAGCCTGTAGAAAAAGGTATTCCTTGCATCCGAGTTGTGGATATCGTCAAACCAAAAATTTCGGTTGAGGATTTAATTACAACAACACCAGAAATTAGCTCAAGCTATCGCCGCACTGTTCTTCAAGAGAATGATATTATTTTTGCACTTCGAGGAGAAATTGGTCATGTTGTTATAGCTGATAAATCCCTTGTTGGTGCAAATCTAACTAGAGGAGTTGCTCTGATTGCACCTAATGAAAAGATTGAACCTAAGTTTTTGCTTTGGGCAATTCGCTCTCCAATGGTTCGTTCAGAAATACTTTTTCGAGTTAATGGTTCGGCACTTCGTGAGATTCCAATTGGAGGTTTGAAGCAGGTAAAAATTCCTGTACCGCCTCTACCTGAACAAAAGAAAATTGCTGAAATTTTGAGCAGTGTGGATGAAGCGATCGCATCCACTCAAGCAGTCATCGACCAAACCCGCAAAGTCAAGCAGGGACTACTCCAGCAACTCCTCACTTGCGGTATTGGTCATACTCGGTTTAAAGAGAGTGCGATCGGTCAAATTCCGGAAGCGTGGGAAGTAAAAACTGCTGGAGAAGTTTGCCAATTAATTACAAAAGGAACAACGCCTCGTGACGGTAATTTTTCAAAAGAATTGGGAGATGTGCCTTATCTTAGAGTTCAAAATTTAACATTTGACGGGAGGCTAAATTTTTATGTCAACCCAGCATTTATTAGCAGTGAAATACATAATGGAGAATTAAAACGTTCTCGAACATTTCCCGGTGATGTTCTTATTAATATTGTCGGCCCACCTTTGGGAAAAATTAGTATGGTGACTTCAGAATATCCAGAATGGAATATTAATCAAGCAATTGCCATATTTAGAACTTCTTCTAATTACAACAATAAATTACTAGCATATTGGCTTCAAACACCACAGGTACTAGATTGGTTTCTGTGCAGATCCAAAAAAACTACAAGCCAACAAAACTTAACTCTTCAGTTATGCAATGAACTACCAGTTCCTTTACCATCTTTATCGGAACAATACCAAATTGTAGAACATCTTGAGTCGATAGATTTTCAAATTCATACAGAGAATGAATCACTCTTGTCCCTTGTAAATGTTAAACAAGGTCTAATGCAAGACCTCCTCACAGGTCGCGTTCGTGTCGGAGTTACGCCATGAACAAAGGCCCCGAATACACCCTAGTCGAAAAACCCTGCATAGATGCCTTAGTAAAATTCGGCTACACCTGGCTATCACCGCAACAAAACCAAACCGCCAGAGACAGCTTAAACCAAGTCATCTTACGCGACATCTTCATTACCGCCATCCAACACATCAACAATATCCCCCCAGAAGTCGCCCGCGCTACCTACCAGGATATGCTGGCAGTCACCGATAATGAACAATGGACAAACCTGCTGCGGGGAAACTATAGCCGTAACGTTCCCGGTGAAGCCACCAAAAAAACCATCCGCCTCATAGACTTCCTCCACCCCGAAAACAACACCTTCACAGTTACCAATCAGTTTACAGTTCAATCCCAGCAAACCCGTAAACCTGATATTGTCATCTTCATCAACGGTATTCCCCTCGTCGTTATCGAAGCCAAAAAACCCTTTACCGCCAAGGACAAAACCGGAGAAGCATTTGAGCAAATTAAACAATACGAACGGGATATTCCCCGCCTGTTCTACTCCAACGCCTTCAACATCATCACCAATGGGGTAAATGTTCTCTACGGTGCAACAGGCGCACCCTCAGCTTATTGGGGAACCTGGAACGAAGAGGAGAAAACGGCAACAATCACCTTTAGAAACGAATTAGAGAAACAACTTTGGTATTTACTAGAACCTTCTCGCCTACTCGACATCCTGGCACACTTCATTATCTTCGAGAAACGAGAACAGAAAGTCATTAAAAAAGTCTGTCGCTATCAGCAATATCGTGCTGTCAACAAAATTGTAGACCGAGTAATTGCACCCCTCAAACCAGACCCCAAAAACCCAAAGCGCAAATATCGCAAAGGACTGATTTGGCATACCCAAGGTTCAGGTAAAAGCTTGACAATGGTGTTTGCAACCCTCAAACTCAAAAATCACCTAACTCTCAACTCCCCAGTTCTAGAAAATCCTAACATTTTAGTTCTGAGCGATCGCATCGACTTAGATGAGCAAATAGACAAAACTTTTAAAGCCTGCGGACTACCTAACCCCACTCACATTACCTCTGGTGAGGAACTACAAACAGCCATCCACCGCAACCCTATCGGCTTAACTTTACTCTCCACCATTTTTAAATTTGACCAGTCAGCCACAGCCGCAGCCAACAGCCACAACTGGATTATTTTGGTAGACGAATGTCACCGCACCCAAGAAAAAGATTTAGGTGCATATTTAGAAAAAACTCTACCTCATGCCTGCTTTATTGGCTTTACAGGTACACCCATCCAAACCACAGACAAAGACACTTATCAAAACTTCAGCCTTCCCAGTGAAGACTATCTCGACCGTTACAGCATAGACGACGCGGTGGCAGATGGTGCTACCGTTCCCATCCGTTACACCAGCCGCAAAGCAGAATGGCAAGTAGATGAGAAAAAGCTAGATATCCTCTTTGACCGTTGGTTTGAGAATGAACCAGAAGAAATTGTTCACAAAATCAAAGCGCGAGGCGTAAAAGTTGAGGATTTAGTCAAACACCGCGATCGGATCGAACTACTAGCCTATGACATTTGGGTGCATTTCTCCTATCATGCAGCCCCAGAAGGCTTTAAAGCACAAATTGTCGCCATCGACCGGGAAGCAATAATTCTCTACAAACGGGCATTAGATAAAATCATTGCCAAAAGCTTAACCAAACAAGGTTTTGACCCGGACACAGCACAAACCTGGGCGGAAGCGATGAGTGTCCCCATTTATTCCAGCAACCAAGAAGACGCAAAACCCAGCGAAGATAAATATATTGATGCACTGCGCCAAGACCTCAGAAAATACGCATTGGATAAAAATGGCGAAGTGGCTGCAATTAATAAATTTCTGGGGGAAAATGCCGACTACGAAGCCAAAGTTCAGAGTCGGGAAGTACCGCCTGTGCATTTCCTCATCGTTTGCAACAAACTGCTGACTGGGTTTGACGCACCCCGCGAAAACGTCATGTATTTAGATAGCCCCTTAAAAGAACATAACTTATTGCAAGCGATCGCGCGAACCAACCGCGTCTATGGTTCTCACAAAGAATTTGGGCTAATTGTTGACTACATCGGCGTTACCAAAAACCTCACCGAAGCATTAGCCACCTACCGCCAAGCTGACGTGAAAAACGCCATGAAAGACCTAGATGTGGAACGCAACCAACTCAAAGCCGCCCACTCTGAGGTGATGAAAATTATTAAACCTATCCCCCGCAACACAGGAGACATCCGCCAAGAATACGACACGCTGATTCAACAATTGGGAAGTGAGGATAAATGGTACGAATTTCACCGTCTCGCCAGAACCTTTATTAAAGCTTACGATGCCCTTAGCCCTGACCCGTTGATTCTGGATTACAGAAATGACCTAAAATGGGTAGCTGGATTTTTACCTTTGGGAAAACTGACCTTTGAGAAACAAGAATCTACCCTAACTCGTGATGTCAGTGCCAAAATCCGAGAAATGCTCAACGAACACCTGGATATTACAGGCATCACCACACTTTGCAAGTTACATGATATCACCGACCCAGATTTCTGGAAGGATTTTGCAGTAAATCAGCCCGAACCAGAAATAAAAACTGCGGCGGTACGCAAAAGTGCAGAACTCCGCAAAGTCATGCAGCAGAAAGTTGATGAAAATCCCTTATATTACGGCACGTTTTCTGAGAGAGTTTTAGAAGTTTTACGCCAGTTTGAACAAGGTCAACTGGAAGCCGCCGAAACCCTCAAGCGATATGAGGAAATTGTGTGCGATATGCAAGCGGCGGAACAAGCCCATAAACAAACGAGTTTGAACCAGAAAGCTTACGGTGTCCTCAAAATTTTAGAAGCCTTCTTGCCAGAAAATCAGGGTGAAAGCCATAGCAGCCAGAGTGATTCTCACAGTGCTGACTCTGATAATGAGCCAAATCCCCTAGAGAAAGCAGCACAAGCGATTGACGAACTTTACTCAAGTGATGAAACTGCGCCTCCTGGCTGGCATTTGAAAGAACAGTTACGTAAAGAACTGCGGCAAAAAATTCGTACTTTGGTGTTTAATTTAAAGCTGGAAAATTGGAAAGATATACCTAGTAAGGTTGATGAGTATGCTCTAAAACATTACAGCAGAACTTGAGTGATGAGTTTACAGGTATGAAATCCTACACCGACGTATATAAAGACTATATGGCCGATGTTTATCCCCATGCAGAGGAGGAATATTCTTGGTATAAGAAAGCTGATAATTTAAGAGATGCTGTCAAGAAAGCCTTCCGCAGTGAAGACGAATGCGGAAAAGTCAATAGTCATCAATGCCTTGTTGGTCGGGCGTGTTTAGCTGAAGCGACTGAAATTGCTTTAAAACGATTTGATAATCTCGGAATCAGCAGTTTTGACAGCTTTGATACCATTCACCAATTTGTTGAGTCTGTTAGTGCTGAAGTAAAACACTTCGGCCCATTAGCCACTTATGATGTCGCACTCCGTATTGCTAAATATCTGGATTTAGAACTTCAGGAAGTCTATCTTCATAAAGGTGTTACAATTGGCGCTCGCGCTCTAGGCTTTAATGTCAAGGATGGAGATATCATGCCTGTAGAAGAATTTCCGGCACCCTTTAACAAGTTAAGCGGCGATCATCTAGAAAATTTACTGTGCATTTACAAAAAGGTGTTAGCTAATTCTTCAGCCGAGGTAGGTAAAACTTGCATTCGCCCAAAAACAAATTCTTCTTGCATCAGGAAGAAGGGTTGCTCTTAAAATGCTAATAATAAAGGGTTTGAGTCTGTCTAACCGCTAGCAGCCTCCGGTTTGTTGCCTTTAATTGTTATGCCTATCCTACAAATCGGTCAAACCAGCATCCCCTACACGGTGCGCTATAGTAAGGGCATCAAAAACCAGCGCATCGTTGTTACTCCTGAAGCTGTAGAAGTTGTCGCACCACCCGATACTCCCTCTGAAAAAATTACCGCTTTTCTCGATAGCAAAAGGCGCTGGTTATTTAATGCTGTAGAAGATTGTCGCCCAAAGCATCCCCCAGAAATTCCCCAGCGTTACGTGAGTGGCGCAAAAGTGATGTACCGAGGCCGACGCTTAATGTTGCAGGTAGAGTCAGCCGACGTAGAACAGGTAATGATTACTTGCAAAAGCCGCTTTTATATCCAAGTACCACAGCAGTTGAGCAAAGATGAACAACAAGATGCGATTGAGCAGGCTTTAATTGCTTGGAAACGCGATCGCGTTTTACAGGACATTCAGCATTTCGCCAGAGTTTATACCCGTAAGTTAGGTGTCAAGCCAGTCGATATTAAACTTTATGAGCAAAAGCGTGTTTGGGGAAGTTGTGGCCAAGACAAGATAATCCGCATTAACTGGCAATTAATTGATGCTCCTGTAGCAGTTCTGGAATATGTAGTTGCTCATGAATTAGTCCATTTATTACACCGCCATCACGGTGATGCCTTTTGGGAAGTGCTAGGTACTGTAATGCCAGATTGGAGAGAACGTAAGATTACTCTGGAGTCATGGGAAGCTGATTGGCTGCCATCTTAGCTGAAAATTTTTATAAAAATTAACAATGACTTACGGAAAGCTTATGCTTCCAATTTGGACTTTCGGAAATATTATGCTTCCAGTATCCCAATTAAGGTAGCGATCGCCTAACGTGGAAATAAGGCTTATAGCACTGTTGACGGAAAGCTTATGCTTCCAGTGACGGAAATATTATGGTTCCAGGGACAGTTTGTGGCTTGAAAGTCAACTGTCAGTAATACCAATTCTTTATGAAGCTGCGCTAAATAAGGCTTCAAGAATAAAGTCGTAAGAAGTGAGAGAGGCAATCATCGAAGGTGTAATTTCTTTGAGGACATCAGTTAACTTGTGCTGTAGTTGTGTGAGAGTTTTACAATTTTCCCATTGGAGTTGAGATTTGAGAAATTCCCAAAACCGCTCAATTGGGTTGAGTTCAGGAGAGTGAGGAGGTTGAAAAATCGGGATAATGTTATCTGGGATATCGAGAGCTTTAGCTTTGTGGAAAGATCCTTGGTCGAACTGGATAACCGCAATATCATCACCAAGATCAGCAGATAGCAACTTCAAAAAGTGTTGAAAACAATCAGCATTCAGGTAGGGGAACTCATAGAAAAAGCTGTATCCACTTAGAGGTTCTACAACTCCGTATAAATAAAAATTTTCACGTTGCCATTGACTTAAGCCCACAGGTTTAACTCCTCTAGCTGTAATCAAACGTCCTGCAATTGTCTTTAATCCTAAACGTGTTTCATCCTGACCGGAGGCGGAGCGTCTCCGGCTCCGCACAAGTACCTCAATCGTTTCCCCGCTCCAAATTCCTCCTGCAAGAATTTGAATGCTAAAGGCAGTTTTTTTTAAAGTGAGATAGACTTTGTGGGTGTTGTTTGGTACTTTGAGGACGAGGCACTTTTAACTTCGCACCCAAACGCTGGCGAACAATTTCATAGACTGTTTTGTAGGCAAGTGAAACCCCTAATTCGCTCTTGAGCCATTGTTGAATTTGGCCATAGCTAGTAAACCCAGATGGCTCCTGTAACCGCTGTTCCAAGCGTTCTAAGTCTGAACCAATAATGCTCGGAGCTTTTCCGGGTGCATGTTTGACTTCAAGCAAGCCCCTTGTTCCTTGATCTTTATACTTCCTTACCCAACGAGTTATGGTTGCTACCAGAGCGTCCTAAACGTTCTGCAAGCGATCGCCTGCTGCTAACTTGACCACTCTTGAGCCAATAGAGCATTTGTAATCTTTCTTTACTGCTTGCCGTGGTGGCATGTTTGACAGCTTTCTCCAATTCTTCTTGGCTTTCTGAAATCTCAATTTGGAATGGACGACTCATCACAAAGTTACTCAATGCACCCATCTATAAGTTTGACCTAGTTTGGCGCATCTTCATACAGAATTGGTATAACTTTAAGAAAGATAATTTATTTATTGGAGTTTCCCAAGTGAAAAAGTTTCACTTGGGATTTATCTTTCTTTGGATTTACCTTAACTGGTGTTTTATCTAGCCCTAGCAACCTACGAGACAAATTGCTCAAACTTGTAATTGCGAATTTACTAACCAGAGTTAAATTTACTATGCCAAAGAAGCGGCTATTTTTCTGGAGTAGAGTTTTGTCTGTCTCCCTTTACTTGGCGTAACTTTTGTAGTAATTCTTGCTCCGATTCAGGAGTCGGCAGATTTTTATTAACTCTTGGCGTTAATAGCGGTTCAGAAGAATTACTAGCTGCTGGTAATGATGTTTTAGAAGTAGCTGCTGGTAAAGGCTGAGTTTGATTGGTATTTATTTTTGGCAGAACTAATGGTTTGAGGGTATTTGTGCGTAAGGAAGCAGGCTGATTATTCTTGATTTGCACTTCTGATGATGATTTTGCATCATCCGTCGGTGAGTTGTTATTGACTCCTGGCACAACTAACGGTTTGAGAGTACGTGCGGGTAAAGGTGCAGACTGATTAGTTCTGATTGGTGCTTGTGAAAATGGTTTAGAACTAGTCGCTGGCGATGGTGTTAGCTGATTGCTGTTACCTGCTGGTGCTAAAGGAAAGGGCTTTTGGTCTTGAGTCGTTCCAATTGTATTGCTACCGTTGTTTTGGAAGACTAGGTTGAATGGATAAGAACTAATCTTTTTATCTCCCTTGGGGGATTGTTTATTAAAGTATTCCCTTGCTTTTGTCCGCAATTCCGGGGAGAGTGACTTGTCTTGGAACTTGATATCTAAGACTTTGCCATCAGGATCTACCACTAATACTCCCAAAACAGCCCCTTCCACATTCTGCTTATCTGTAGCTACTGTTTGCCGAATAACTGGTTTTTGTTGTGCGTTGGGGTATTCTTTCTGGACTTCTTTTCTGAGAGCATCATAAGAATCCAGTTGTGCGATTGTTTGTTGAGTTCCTTTGGCGGATAAATCGCTTGTTTGCGATACAATTCCCCTAGTTCCCATTAAAGTATTGCTATTTGCTCGACCTTGTTTTAGAGAACTTATCAAGGAGTTTTGAGTAGTTCTAGACGCATTATCAGTTGGTTGCGTCATTTGGGGAGTTAAATTTTCCTGTGGTGTCGTAACGGGGGGAATATCAGAAAGGTTGCGAGATTGGGCATTTTGCAGAATATCATCAGGTATGTTCTGCGATTGCAATTGTGGCAACCTATTTACAGCCAGCGGTTGAGGTGACTCGTATTTGCTCGCGCTTTGACTCAAACGAGGAGCTGGAGGAACTGATGGTGAGAATTTCGGGGTGCTATTGTATTTAGAACTGTCAAATTTAGAAGCGTCAAACCCAAAATTATAATTGGGAATCCTCCGCAGAGACTGTCTTGTAGGCACAGAGGAAACCCGATAGCTGTTAGCTGATGGAGGTAGGGGAGGCAGTACTAGCTGACTTGTTGGCGGCGCTCCCAATGGAGGTAATACAGTCTGGGCGTTAAAATTCGGTGCGGAAAGTGGCGCTATTGGTGTTAATTGTTGTAAACCTATTTGGCTTTGGGGTGTGCTTTGGGGCAAACGGGTTTGGTCGGCTTGACTCAATTCCGTAAGTCCCACCGTTTTTGATGATGCCGTTTCCTGAGGCTTGCTAGAGTCTATGGGCATCAATGGTACAATCATGGCGATCGCACCGTGGATACCAACAGAAGCTATAGCCGCTATCCCAATTGGCTGGGTAATAATTTCTGGTATATTTTTCAGCAGGGAGACGTAAGACATGGCTGTTATCGTTCACTCGACTCAGTTGCAGTTGGCTGACAATTTTCTCTTTGGTGACTATATTGCAATATATTCCAAGAGATGCGTCCCTCTAAGGAAATAATTACTTCCTATGCTGGCAATCCAGACGCCAAGATTACCATTTCTTTAACTTTTGAATTTCTTAATGATGCTCTATCATATTGTTAACTTGGGCTTGCTAAAAAAATTTTTAAACAATTGCTAGTTTTGATTTTTTATTGTTATAAAGCGCACTCTTAAAAGTAATATTTCGGAGATTTATCAATTTCATCTTTTTGATAATTTCCAATAGATTCGGAACATTCGATCTATTTTTTGGTCTTTTATACTGCCTTTTTTTTACAAAGATCGCGTAAAAAATGGCACGCTGAAATGATATAGATTACTCCCTTTGTGACAATGTTACCACATCAGCCGACCCTAAAACTGTTGTGAAATGTACCATTTTCTTGACACTGCGGCCCTAAAACCCATCAACATGTATTTGGGGCTTCCAAAATTGAGTCAAACAATGGCTAGGTTTAGCCTCTAACTCTGACTATTTCTTTGTTAAAAAATTCTAAACTTTAAGTCCTTGCAGCCAAAATTTTAAATGCCGTTACCGACAGTTATTGTCCCTGGTTATCTAGAAAGCGCGATCGCTTACCGCCAACTAGAACAATCTTTACAACAGTTAAATTTTCCCACCGTCACAGTACCACTACGACGCCGTGACTGGCTACCCACCATTGGCGGCAGACCTGTAACGCCGATTTTGCAACAACTCGATCGCACTGTCAAACAGATATTGCAGCAATATAACGCTACTCAAATTAATCTGATTGGTCACTCAGCTGGCGGTTGGATATCGCGTATCTACATGGGAGAAAAACCCTATTTGGCACGTGGCGATGTCAAGCCATTCCTCTGGCAAGCTCACCCCTTGGTTGCAACTCTCATCACCTTGGGTACACCCCACATTAGCCAAGAACGCTGGACGCGCTTCAATCTCGATTTTGTCACCAATAACTATCCCGGAGCTTTTTATAAAAATGTTCGTTACGTTTGCGTGGCGGGCAAAACTATCTTTGGAGAAAGGCGGCGTGGTAGCTGGTTTGCTTACAGTAGTTACAAATTAACCTGTGGTAAAGGTAACACTTGGGGAGATGGAATCACACCCATCGAAGCAGCTAGCCTGGAAGGTGCAGAAAATCTAGTGATTGAAGGTGTAAAGCATTCTCCCAGAAGCCCTGGAATCTGGTATGGCTCACCAGAACCATTGAAAACTTGGGTACAATATTTAATTTAAAAAACTTTATTTTTATATAAGAAAAGCAAAATTTCTTAAAATTTCTTAGCTAAAATAATCGTATAAGAATAAATACCTACTTAAGAACAGGAGGGGTGAGCCATGCAAAGCACCCAGTTCGATAGGATTTTGCGACGAGTAGCGACGATATTATCAGTTGTAATTCTGACTTTGTGCTTAGTTTACGTTTCTACCGGAGTTTTGCTTTCTTTTTACTACGAGCCGACAGCCGGCGGTGCTTATAACTCTTTGAAGACGATTAATACACAACTGTCATACGGTTGGTTGTTTTGGAGATCCCACGAGCTTGCTGGTAACGGCATAATTGCGATCGCTTTAATTCAACTTGTAGTCATGTTTTTGAGTCGCCAATTTCGCAAGAGTTGGCTGACTGCTTGGATTAGCGGGATTTTGTTGACCCTCAGTGCCATCGGGCTAGATTGGACGGGGATGATTCTAGACTGGACTCAAGAAGGATACTGGCGTTTTAGCATTGAGCTAGGAACCATCGAAGCGATTCCTCTAATCGGTGGGCATCTGCGAGACATCCTCACGGGTGGTGGAGCCATTAGCACAGTTACTGTTGAACACCTTTACACAATACACACTTATCTGATTGCTACAACAACACTAATTCTGGCCATAGTGCATTTATCTGCTTTACTGTGGCAAGAGCGGCAACAGAGTGTTGAATGTTGAATGGGGCATTGGGCATTGGGCATGGGGCATGGGGTAAGGGGAAAAGGAGAAAGATTAAATGTATTCCTTTTCCCTTTAACCTTTTCCCCTGCTCCCCCTACTCGCTGCCCCCTCCTGCCCCTCTTCCTCTTCCCTCATCTGCCAGCACTCTCAGTGGTGGAAAGCTCAGATAATTGCGCCAGAGGTAAGTCTTCAACTTCTGGTAACTTTTCTAGAGATAGGGGAGTGGATTGGGTGACACCGGATAAACGTTTTAAAAGGCTAGGTCTGGGGTCATGCAAAAGGTAGATAATGCGATCGCCTACTTCCCATTCTTGGTTAGCTGGTATTACCTGTAAGCGTTCTTCTCGTTCTACCAATAAGGGTATTAATACCCCAGTCCGAATTTTCTCTTGAATGCGATCGTATTGAGTGGAAAATTCCGACTCATTAAGCGTCGTTGTTCCCAGCTTGACTCGCCCATCATTGAGATATTCATTCCAAGTCTTAATGGCTAAATCTGGGATAAAAGCTTGATTAACTTTATTATGGGCTGAGCTACTCGCTTGGGGGTCGCGGGGAAAAACTGCTAACACACGCGGCGGATTAAACTCCTCAGCTGCTCGTTGAGCCAAAACAAAATTCACCTCACCATTACTTGTCATTGCCAAAAAAGTACCCATCGAGGCAAGTCCAGCTTCTTCCAAAACAGCCGCATCCAAGGCACTACTAGCAATCACCCGGAGATTTTGGGACTCGGCTTGCAGAAGACATTGGGGGTCAGTATCAATCATCACGACATTTTCCCCCCGTTCTTGAAAGAATCGGGCAATCAAAAGACTCAAGGGATTACAACCTACAATTACTGCTCCAGTTGCATCTTTTGAGGTAATTTCTAGGAACCTAGCAACCCACCCAGCCGTTAGCCCCTGGCAGACGACAGTCATGATAATTGTCAGGAATACTAGAGCTTTAATGGAGTCACCGCCATTAATACCCCGCTGTGTTAACAAAATCGCAAATAGAGAAGCAACAGACGCCGAAACAATTCCTCTCGGAGCAACCCAACTCAAAAACAATTTTTGTCGCCAGTTTAAGTCACTGTTCCAGGTACAGAACAGGATATTAATTGGGCGAACGACGAACATTAGTACCAAAACAGTGAGTAAACTACCCCAGCCCAAAGCAAACACACTGGCGATAGATAGGTCAGCTGCTAATAGGATGAACAGTACCGAAACGCTGAGAATTGTCAGCTGACCCTTAAAGCTTCTTAACAGACGTTCTTCTGGAACTGAGGAGTTAGCAAACACCGCTCCGGCGACTACTGTCGTCATTACTCCCGATTCACTGCGAATCATTTGCGATAAGGTAAACAGGCTCCAAAGTATCGCCAGCACCACTAAGTTTTTCAGCTCGAATGACAGAAAACTGGCGCGTTTAAAAATTAAACTCATCAGATAACCGCCAGCGCCGCCAATTGCCGCACCAACACCCAACCGCATCAGTAGACCAACCATCGCATTGATTGGCTGAGCATCGCCGTTCAAAATCGTATCGAGGACAACGAAAGCCAGGATCGCCCCTACAGGGTCAATTAAAACTCCTTCGCCTTCTAAAAGTGTTGCCACCTGTCGGTCTACATTGATTTGTTTGAGCAGGGGGCCAACGACAGTCGGGCCTGTAACCACGACTATGGAAGCATAGAGAAAAGCTATGTTCCAAGGGAATTCACCCAGCCAGTGAGCAGCCATACTCCCACCAAGCAGTGTGATTAGGGTTCCAAGAGTGACGAGCAATTGTAGGCTAAGTGAAACTCTGCCTAACTCTCGCAGATCTAAATTCAGTCCACCTTCAAACAAAATAATTGCCGTTGCTAGGGCGACAATAACTTCTAGCCCAGTACCCAGCAGATGGGGGTGCAACAGCCCTAGACCATCAGAGCCAAACAGAATGCCCAATAGCAATAACAAGACAATGCTGGGTACTCGCAAGTATGCAGCCAAGACTTGGGCGCTAATACCCGCTAGCACAGCGATCGCCATCTGGAGAGTGATTTCAAAAGATGCTTCCATGTTGTAGATTTTGAGCCATTTATTTCAAAATCTTTTGTAAAAAAACTGTAGGTATTAACTCTACAGGGTACAACATCATACCCTTTCTCCTTTGGCGAATTTTGCGTTTTTTCTATTTAGGCATCCACTAGAATTGGCTGCTCTGAACGTTGAGCCACTCTGCCCAAAGCCGGACAAGGGCCTACGGACTTTTTTTTGTGTATCCATATCTGTGTATCCTTTTCAAACTTTCGCCTCCACCCAGTTTAGCCGCCACCAACTTTTTTTGGCAAAACCTATTGACATCCTTGAGAAAATTCGTTAATTTATAAAAGGTCTGAGTCCGATGCCCCCATCGTCTAGAGGCCTAGGACACCTCCCTTTCACGGAGGTAACGGGGATTCGAATTCCCCTGGGGGTACTAAAAAAGCGAAAATCAAAGATGTTTTTGAAGAGAAATTTTTAGTAACAACTATCACTCAGAATTAATTCTGAATGATAGATTACTGAAATTCAACTTTTTTGAATAGCTAGTTCTTCTACACGTTGGTAGATAGCCATAAGATTCAACCGCAAATCTTTACTCAGGCGGTTTTCAATAATTGACACTGGCATAGTGAGCTTAGGCCAAACTTGAATTGTGTAGCAGAGATTGGTTCCTATATGCTCGTCAAGGGAATAAGGCTCTAAGCACCAGCTACCAGAGAAGCCTTTAAAATCTCCTTCTACCATGCGGAAATTAATTTCTTTAGGAAAGTATTCTTCCAGGTCTAAAACCACCCGCGCACAAAAGTTGAAATTTAAAAAACGCTGGGAGCCTACCTGTTCGAGTCGAATACCGCCATCAGGATGCTCGATAAGACGGCTTTTGGCAAGGTTGGGAATGAAGTCAGCCAAAGCTTCATAATCAGTCAGAACCTTCCAAATTTGTTCCACTGGCTGGGGAATTTGAACTTTAGCACTGATTTGTCGTTGCCGCTGTGCTAGTTTTTCAATTTGAACTTCAACTTTAGCCAATAAGGCAAGTGCATCAGCAGACAAATCAGCTTCTAAGTTAGTGTCATCAGTGGAAGACTGAAGATCGAGGTTCTCTGTTGTGTTGTATTCTTGAGTCACTTTCCGAATTATGGTTTGCTTTCGTCAGAAAATTGCGGCAGATTCAGAGTGAAGCAAATTTCGCTCTGTTGAGAATCCGGTATTGGTAGACTTTCAACTGCGATCGCTCCATTGAGATGCTGCACTAAAGACTTGACTAAAGCAAGTCCCAAGCCCGTTCCCGGAGTCCAGCGCCCTTTTCCGCGACGGAACTTGTCAAAGATGTAGGTCGCTTCTTCTTCAGAGATGGCACGTCCGATGTTCCTCACCTTCATGATAACTCGATCTATTTGTTCATCGACTTGATGAAAGGCGTGTAGGTGAACTATAGTATCATGCTCTGAGTATTTACATGCATTGGTGAGCAATTCTTGGAGAATGCGGTCAAAACTTTCTAGTTCGGTTTGCAGTCTTAGCGACTCTTGTGGTAACTCTAAGGAAATGTTTAATCCCTTCTCGGCAAGTTTTTTCTCAAAAGATGCCGCTATATGCTCAATTCTGCTATTTAAATCTATAGTTTCTAATTGTGGAGCTTCGTGAGGCGACTCTAGCTTCTGGAGTGTCAACAAGTCATTAATTAAGTTAATTTCTTTTGTACATTCCTGTTCTAGAATATCCAGATATCTCACCTGACGCTCTGGTGTTATTCCTGGGAAACGTAAGTTGCGAATTGACAGTAGCATGTTTGTCAGGGGGTAGCGTAGGCGATCGCTCATATTACTCAAAAATTCATCTTTGAGTTCGTTAAGCTGCCGCAACTGCTCAACATATTGCCGGGTTCTTTCATGCAACTTTGCTTGAAGTTCTAGACTGCTCTGTAGTTTTGCCGTTCGCTCATCCACCAAAGTTTGCACTTGACGCAAAGTCTGTGACTGGATGATGGCATTACTCACTTGAGCGCAAACCATTTCCACAAGGTTTAATTCTGCTGGCTGCCAACTGCGAGTAAAAGATTGCTGTAATACCAAAAATCCTAAGATTTTACCTTGACTTTCTAGTGGCATTAACAGTACCGCAGGCAATTCCTCTAGTGCAAATAATGGAACACCACAGGAAATATCGTTTTGGGCTGTATAGTCATCGAAAATTACTGGTTTTCCAGAATCTATGAAGGCACGCTGGCATAAACCACACTCGGAAAGCGAAAAAGACTGGTTTAAGATCTCTGGTTTACTGGTGCGGGAATTTTGTGTTACCTTTGTCCATTCCCCAACTACCGTAGCTTTGGCTTTGGGTATTTGTTTCTTAGCTTGAGTTCTAAATAGTGGATCTGTATATTTCAACAAAATCAGCAACCCCCGATCTGCCTGTAGAGATTCAGCAGTAGAGGCAATAACTACTTGGAACATTTGATTAAGTTCCAAGTTACTGCGACTTAATATAGTTAATTGCTTGATCAAGTTTTGATGCTGGTTGCTTTTTTGCAAATCTTGTTGTTGACTAGCAATTAGCTGGGCTTGTGCGGCTCTAGAAAAAGCGATGGCGCAAGATGACTCTACTTCTTTGAGCAGTTGTTTTTCTGATTCGCTCCAATCATATGGTTGGAATTTAATCAGACAAATCACTCCATTGTTATTGCCACCAAACCGCGTAGGAATTGCCAAAACTGCTTTTATCGGTAGTGGCAGATATTGACACCCAATTACCAGACTGTTCTGAATGATGGAAATATCTTCAATAGTCAATGGTTCAGCAGCACATTGCAGCACTGGGGAGTGCATCAGCAACTGTTCCATCGAAAATATCTCTTCTGGGTGTGGTAACCCTAAATAATCATCAGCACACCAATTAGTAGCAGTTGGTTCGTCGGAGATCTCGCCTGTTACTGAAACCAAGCAACAGCAATCTACTTGAAAAGTAACTCCTAGCAATCGGGCAATATCTTGCAGCATCAATGCCGTTGCCGAGCTATTAGCAATGATTTGGTTAATTTTGTGTACCAACTGGCGGGCTGGTTCTTCCTGATGCTGCATCAGCTTCGCTTGGTAAGGTTGTAGTCGATCGACATCATTTAAGTAATGTGGCGGCGACGATAAAGGCTTTTTCATTCTTGGCACGCCCTTGGATAATAAATCCGCTGTTTTTGCACCCAACCTTTTGGCATATTGTTCACCGTTAGTTGTGTTGCTCCACCCTGATAATTAACAAATTTTGTATGAATACTTTCTCTCACCTGTTATAGCCCTTTTCTATGGCAGATGGCCAAGTTTCCAAATATATTAAGCAAATTGCTACATGGATACTTAGATAATTAAGATATGCTAAAATCCCTTAGCCAGATTATTTTTGCTTTCTTTATATTGATATGATTAACTAACTTTGACTTAGAATATCCTGTCTGTAAGTATACATAAACCGTAATTTCTCTGGAATCAAACCCCTACTATCGGTAGTTTTACCCGTAAGATTACCTAATATAATTTAACTTATTTGTAAAATTTATTTAATTATTAGTATATTTACAAGCTGTCCTTGACTCTGTGTTAGTGTCAAAAGGATATACAAAAGCTAAAGCTATAAAAAATAGACATATAAACGATCCTAAAGCTCTCATGCAGAATCCGGCAAAGTGGAATTTAGACGCAAAGTGCTTTCTATGAGATGGGATCTTGAACGGTAACTTTTGACAACACTTAGGGACGATCGCTAAACTTCGTTTTTTTCAGAGCGATCGCCCAAGTTTTCAGTAAAGTCTCAGTGTATATCAGGCAGTGTAGCCTTTGGTTTTGGTAATTGGAAAGAAATTATTAAACATTGGCGGTTATCCATTACCAACTTCCCAATTATAACTATAAATAAAGATAAATAAATAAACTATAAGCTTTAACAATGTATTGAATCGCCAGAGAAAATAGAGCTAAATTTTGAATGCAGCCCGATGATTTTAATCAAAAGAACCGAGCTGCATTCGCCTGGATATAAGGCTATCCAGCCAAACTTTCGACACTCAGAGGAACCATATCGCCATTTCTCGTCAGTCCTAACAACATCGGCTGTTGGGGTTGGATGAGTTGACCTGTGAGGACACAACGTTCTTCTTGCTGGGCTGTGGCCGCTATGCTAGCTCGAATATCGGATCGCGAAAATCGCGGCTTCCACTCACCTGATTTTTGCTGGACATAGTTCCAAAGAATATCTCGGATCAGAGCTTGATATCCCTGATTGCCAGCGATTTCTTTGAGTTTATCTTTGAGTTCGCGTTCTAGGCGGATGCTGGTAACTTCCATATCGGTGGTTGGGGTGCGAGCGATTGTATGCATGACTTTTTCTCCTTAAAGGTATAGACAGGATAGTAATACAAGTGTAGTATGTTTAAAGGAATGTTCAATAGGTGAAATTTTCTGTGAAATCCATTTACCCCATCTCTACTTCCTTATGCGCTACCAATTGCCGAGCCGATTGGGAATCAGCTGCTGTGGGAGTGGAGTATTTATTTATGGGCGGTAGTAGCCGAAATCATGGGCAAATCACAGAGGGTAATCATGAGTTTAGATATCTGAGCATTAGTGGGCCGATCGCAAAACCACAACTAGATAAAGAAAGCGGGGGGTACAGGCGAAGGAATTCTGTACCGATATAAGACCAGAAAAACTTTCGGTCAATTTCCAACCCCCGCTTCAGGTAAAGAAGAAGCGGGGGTTTTTTATAAGGAGTGAAGCTGTGACGACTGCAAGGCAAGTGTTAGAGCAATCCGTAGTGATGTTTTATCAGAATTATTTACCACTATGTCAGATCAATATCAAGCGGGCGATTGTTTTATTAGTAACAAAATTAACTCTTGCACTGGGTTTTACCACGGGAAGTGAATGCCTAATTCACTCACTCCACCTGGGAGCGGATGTGGAAACTTCCAGCAGCTAATTGGCGTAAAGCATTACCACAAGGGGATTGCATTTACCAAGATTGCGGTAGCAGCAGACATTTAACTTTAGATTATCTGATACCGCGATCTACAGGCTGAATTTTGGATAGATGTGCAAGCAAACCTGGAACAACAGGAGAGCATAAGGAATGCTGAAATTAACTTACACTGAAAACAGCTTTTATTTAGAATTTCTCACTCAGTCGCTAGAAGAATGGGTAGCGCAACGAGTGATTTTGGCACTGCGAGTCGGCCAAACTCTGAGCGTTGAACCCAGTACAGCTTCCTTTTTGCTTCCTGTTGATTTACGGGGAGTAGAAGTGTTGAAGGCTGAGGTGAAAAGAGATGACAGAGAAATTATTGCTTTGTCTGTCTGCGATTCGGAATATGTGGAAGTCACCTTGCGGGGTTCTTGGCTATCAGATGGGTCTGAGGATGCTGCGGGTGTGTTTATTACCACAATGAGCGATCGCGCTGAGTTCTTTTTGCACAAACTTTGGCAGGAAGCTCAAGCTTGTGCTTCTGTGATGAGTGAATAAATGCAATCAAAGGGTGAGTTAAATTTCTTGCCCTTTGTTGTTTTATAGCAGGCAAGAGGCAATAGGCAATAGGCTTGAAAATCTTTTTGTGTTTGGGTTTTAGGCTAGGTTGATGTCCTAATCTACTTGGCAACTGCTATATTTCTCAAAGTTTGGGAATTCCCACAAATTGGTCAGTTTGGTGTTTAAGTAATAAAAATTTATTTTCTTTACTCCCTATTTTCAAGGCAGAATCAAATAAAAATTAAAAAAAAGTATTGATATGTGGTTTTGATTCAATTTCTTGTATGTTGATTGTGTTTAATAATTCACAATCAAAAAAATTATGGATTTTAAGCAGATTGGTGAGGTTGCTAGTTCACTCTTAACTCTGTTTGGACTGAAAATTTTAGGTGCGATCGCTCTGTGGCTGATTGCTCAACGCTTGATTGATTTTGGATTAAAGCTACTACGGCGTGCTTTCCGAAGCCAACAAGTCGATCCGACATTAATTAACTATCTTCTGAATATCATTGGGGTGACGCTGAGAATTGTTCTAATTGTGGCAATTCTTGGCTTTTTCGGCATTGAAACAACTTCTTTTGCCGCATTGCTAGCAGCGGCTGGTGTGGCAATTGGCGCAGCATGGGGTGGATTACTGGCGAACTTTGCAGCAGGCGCATTTTTAATAGTTTTTCGACCCTTCAAAGTTGGTGATTTTATCTCAGCTGGAGGTGTCACGGGCACTGTTACAGAAATTGGACTGTTCACAACCAATATCAATACACCCGATAACGTGTTAACGATTGTTGCAAATAACAAGATATTTGCTGATAATATTCAGAATTATTCTGCCAACCCTTACCGTCGGGTCGATCTGGTGGCTCAAATCCATCATGATGTCAAACATAATGAAGCGATCGCACTTTTGAAAGCGAAAATTAGCCAAATTCCAAATGTTCTGCAAAATCCAGCACCGGACATAGAAATTCTGGATTTTAATTTTGCAGGGCCTGTACTAGCAGTACGTCCTTATTGCAATAATGACCACTACTGGCAGGTTTACTTCGACACTAATAAAACTATACGTGAAACCTTCGGTGAAGCTGGGTATCCAATTCCCGAATACCGTTATGCAATTAGCGCTTCATCTGGCAATGAGATTAGTAATGTTATCCCACCACTATCGGAAATCACTTAACAAATCAGAATTCAGAATTCAGGAGTCAGGAGTCAGGATTCATGAATTCAAAGAGGGTTTATAGTTGAATACAGTTTAGTTCAGCCTAAAAGTATTTATCTAGAGACGCCATGAATCACCTCTGCAAGACTTTGGTTGTGTAATTCGCTTTTGTGGAAATGTAATGTCAAAATTAAAAAGTAGTTAGGGGAAATGCCTTAGCTACTTTTTGATATCGTAAATTTTCGGAAAAACCAGTTTCAATTTCCGAAACCAGCCTGACAAATGGTGTAGAAAAAGGTTAGCTTAACTGTTAATCACAAGCGGCACCCCAGCAGCGATGGTAAAAGAATTAGCAATTTGCACTCGCGGACTAACTAACTGGAGTTTAGACTAAGCAACAAGAAACGACCCAGCAACGCTGAGTTGAAAAGAAACAGGCTTTAAAGATGAAAATCTAAGGTACTAAGCAGATTCTGGTTGCTTTTTGCGGGGCTTAGTTGTAGTTTTTTTGACTACGGGATAGCGAATTCTACGTTGTCGTGGTTTTCCTGGTTTCCAGCCTGGAGACTTTCCGCGAGGTTTAGGCGAACGGGCAGGAGTACCAATCACCGCAAAAATGCTCCCCATTGCTTGAGCAACTCTGCCAGGAGTCAAATTATCTAATGATTTCTGCCAAGGTAAAGGGTTATCAGCAACGATATCACGAGCCAACCACAATTCCCAAGTCATCACAGGCATGAGGTCACTCCAACGCTCACATTGCTTGGGACTACTCAATTTAGGTAATGTCCAGTGCAAGCGTTGCTTCAAAAAACGATACCAGTGGTCAACAGTAAAACGTCGGAGGTAGAGTTGCCAAACTTCTTCTAGTGGTGGCATTTCTTCCCCCACCCAAGCCAACCATAAAGGTTTTGATATACGTAGGTTGCCTTCTGCATCCAGACGCTCAACTCGAATCAGGGACATTGGGCGTGTCGCAGTTTGACGAAAGTGTAAATTAAACCACAAGCTCACCTTCACCCGTCCCAGTTTAGGATGGTTGACTTCTATACTCTCATTGGCTTCACTCCATGTGAGTGGTTCATTGAGTTTGAATTTGTCACCATGTTTCCTGGGTCGCCCTTTGCCAGAATATGGTGGTGGTGCGCCCCATAAACAAAGATTTGAACGCAAACGTACCAGAATATCTGCTTTGATATTGGTCGTCTTCAACACAAAAGGAGCGCAGCCATACTCACTATCCCAAACTGTAATTGGTCTAGTTGGTAAATGTTCACACACTTGCTGTAGTTGCCAGGTTGCCTTTTGTATCGGGTTTTCCCAACTGCTAATTCGCTCATGTCTCAAAGGTAACGCCCAACTGCCCGAATCCTCTGGTATCCAAGCAATGGTACTATATCCCTGACCAACAGTAATTGGTTTGTTTCCGGCTATGGTGACACTGCTGTGTTCAATTGTCCTCTCCTGCAAAGTTACCGCATCTGGGCGTGACCAAGCTGTGTGGTCGCCTGCTAACAACGGACGGCTCTGCGTTGGCATCTGTTTGATGTATAACTGCATCAATTTTTGTCGCTGTGGTCTGCTATCTTGTAATGCCTCGTAGATGCTTGGCCACTTACGTCTAAATACTGGTGATAGCGATAAATCTGCCAAACTGTAGGCGTTACGAGTCAGCAATATTGCATCCGTCAGTTCAAAAGTCACATCATGCGCTCTACCTAGATATCTGTACGCTGCTTGACGAAATTCTTCTAGTAAGGCACTTTTCATATTGGCAGGTGAGAGTTGGTGGTTCTTCTCTCAGCTTCTGCTAATAGGGGGACTGTGTTCAATCACACCCCTTATTTTTTCCTTTGAGGTCGGCTCTTTAGTCTAAACTCCAGTAACTAAGCAATTTGACCGACATGTTGCTGTCAATGATGTTGATTTAGAAATCCAGGCGGGTGAAGTATATGGACTAATTGGCCCCAATGGCGCAGGTAAAACGACTCTCATCCGCATGTTGGCGACTGCTGAGGAACCAACTACGGGTGAGATTTATATTAATGGCGATCGCCTTTTACGCGATAAGAGTAACCCGAAACTCAAGCGTCGTCTTGGTTACTTACCCGATGACTATCCACTGTATGAAGATTTAACAGTTTGGGACTACTTAGATTATTTTGCGCGTTTGTATCGCTTGCGGGAACCCCGCCGCACCCAACGGCTACATGAAGTTTTAGAATTAATTCAACTTGGTAACAAACGCCACAGCATGATTTCTACTCTCTCACGAGGGATGAAACAGCGTTTGAGTTTAGCGCGAACCATTATCCACGAACCGATTTTACTATTACTAGATGAGCCTGTTTCTGGACTCGACCCCATTGCGAGAATGCATTTCCGCGAAATCATTAAGGCTTTACGAGAAGCTGGGATGACTATATTAATTTCTTCCCACGTTCTTAGCGATTTAGCGGAATTGTGTACTTCTGTGGGAATTATGGAACTTGGCTTTTTGGTAGAAAGTACTTCCCTACAGCAACTTTATCAACGTCTTTCGCACCAACAAATTGTGTTATCTACTTTGGGAAAAATAGAGGCACTTTTGAGTGAATTGAAACATCATCCTTTAGTAGAACAGTGGGAGGTAATACCAGGAAAAAACAGCGTGCGGGTGAATTTTGCAGGAACGCAGGAAGATTGTGCGGATCTTTTGCGATCGCTCATTCAAGCAGGCATTCCTTTGAGTGATTTCCACTGCACGCAAGAAGACTTAGAAACCATTTTCTTAAAACTAGGTCACAAACAAGCATCTTGATTCGTCAATAACTATTGCTCCCCATTTTTGGAGAATTTTTTTCCTATGATGCTCAATTTGATAGACAAAATCGGCGATGCAAATCCCCAACTATTGCGGGAATTAAAAGGACGCCTGAAATTTTTTAATGTGGCGATCGCTGTTGCAATTTCCCTCCTACTGCAACTAGTAGTTTATTTATTTCAGTTTCGCGAATTTCCTGATGATACATATTCGCTAACTGGCACATACTGTGTTTTGCGTCCAATATATGAACAGCGACAAAGAGAGGTTTATCGGCAATCAAACCAATCTATAATTAATGAATTCAGTAATTTCCTGTCCAATAATTTCTGCCCCGAAAACCAAATTAATTGGCAGTTGTGGTGGCGAGACCATTGGGAATATATATTCCTGTCTTTGAGTGTAATTTTTATATTTACACTATTAGTTGCAGGAACTTATTTACTGATTAATGATTTAGCCAAAGAAGAACGTCGCGGTACTTTGAATTTCATTCGTCTGAGTCCACAATCAGAAACAAGTATATTGACTGGCAAATTGCTAGGAGTTCCGAGCTTTATTTATCTCATAATCTTAGTAGCCCTTCCTTTACATTTGTGGGCTGGACGTTCTGCCAACATAGCTTTTAGTCAGATTTTTAGTTACTACGCTATTGTTGTTAGTAGCTGTATGTTCTTCTACAGTGGTGCGTTACTCTTTGGATTAGTTACTCGCTGGTTCAGTGGTTTTCAGCCGTGGTTAGGTAGCGGTACTGTTTTATTTTTCTTGTTTATGACGATGCTAATAGCGTCGTATTATGGCAACAGTTTAAATTATTCAGGCGCTTGGTTGAGACTTTTTAATCCTTGGGATGTAACCAATTATTTGTTCCCGAACTTGTTCCGCGTACACAATGGTTCTCCGTTGAAAAGCTTGGAGTTTTTCTATATACCATTGGGAACAAATATTGTGAGCGTTGTCGGCTTCCATTTGTTCAACTATGGTGTGTGTACTTATGGAATTTTCAAAGCACTGAAACGTTGTTTCCACAATCCTCAAGCTACAGTAATCAGCAAGGGACAAAGTTATATAATAGTAGCCTTTTCCCAGTTGATGATATGGGGATTTACCTTGCAACATAGTGGCAAAATTTTTGATTTAGATCGACAGATTGAGCAAAATTTTTCTTTGATGGCATTATATAATGTGGGCTTGCTTGTAAGTTTGATTGCAATTCTTACGCCTCATCGTCAAACTGTACAAGATTGGGCAAGATATAGACATCAAGATAGCAAGAAGAGTATTTGGTGGGATTTAATAGCGAGCGAAAAAAGTCCTGCATTAGTGGCGATCGCCATTAATCTTATAATCGTTAGTATCCCTTGGGTAGTTTGGCTTTCACTTACATCTACTTTCAATACAGACACTACGCCAAATTGGACGGGTGACAATATTGATAGGTTGAAATTTCTTTTAGCCCTAGCTTTGTCTATCAGCATGATTTTGATTTATGCTACCATCGCTCAATTGGTTTTGTTGCTCAAAACTCCTAAACGTTCTTTCTGGGCAATTGGAACTGTTGGTGGAGTAATGTTCCTACCTCCAGTCATTTTAGAATTGCTCGGTATCCCTTCGTCGAAAAATCCCACTGTGTGGCTATTTTCAACTTTTCCGTGGTCAGCGATATCAAATTCTGAGGCGACAACAATTTTTATGGCATTCCTAGCCCAGGTGAGTGTGCTTGCATTGTTAAACTTACAGTTAAGAAAACAGGTGAGATTAGCAGGCGAATCTGCGACAAAAGCATTGTTAGCAGGACGTTAGTTTGATAAAGCAGAATTCTGAATTCTGAATTCTGAATTCACAAGTAAAATACGGTTTATAGCTGGGGTTTGCTTAATTTATACGCGTTAGATCCCCGACTTATTTGATAAGTTGGGGATCTTGTTTCTGCTATATCATTAATTAGTTGCTGGCATCGAAACTCGTAGCATTTTCAAAAATATTGGCAATAAATAGTCTGCAATATTTCTTCATCTATCTGTAGTAGGAATTTAATTAAATAATTTGAAATTTTTCATCAATATAACTAGTAGAGAATTTAAAAATCATGCTAGATCCTTCTGCCGAAGACCTACGCTGTATAGCTATCCAGTTTTTAGAACAAAGCCCTCCACAACGTCTGCAAATTCTCAGGGAATTGGGCATAGCTCGTTATGAAGTTTTAACTAAAATACGTCTCAATGAAGCAAATATAATTTGTATAATGCGGTTTTTAAAATATCCAAGCAGCTTAAAATTTCCTAATCTTCAACAAGCAGATTTATCTGGTTTAATTTTAGATGGACTCAATTTCATTCGAGCAAATTTATCAGCAGCCAATTTGCAAGGTAGCAGTTTAGTTAATGCCGACCTCTTATTTGCAAATTTGACAAAAGCTGATTTGAGGAATGCAGATTTGAGAGGTGCAACTTTGAATGAGACTATTTGGTTGGATACTTTAGTAGATAGATGCCAGTTTGGTGCAGGTACTGGTTTAACTCATTTGCAACGGCAAGATTTACAATTGCGTGGAGCTAAATTTAATTAGCTGGAAAAGGGAGTAGAGACCCGATTAATCGCGTCTGTGCGAGAGTAAGGAGTGGGGAATGTGGGATAAATGTTTGCATTCCCAAGCGCGAACTTTCATTGATGTATCTTGAAAAAAAGATAATTCAAATACAAAAAGTTATAAAATTATGAGATTGAAATTAACTTGGATAAATTAATGACTATTAAACTGCCCCAAAAATTGATGTTGCTTGGTGCTGGGGAACTAGGCAAAGAATTTACCATCGCTGCTCAGCGTCTTGGTAATTATGTCATTGCTGTTGACCGTTACCCTAATGCTCCAGCGATGCAAGTTGCTGACTGTTTTGAAGTGATTTCTATGCTTAGCGGCTATGATTTAGAAGCTATAGTTGATAAACATCAACCTGATTTTATTATACCAGAAATTGAAGCAATCAGAACAGAAAAACTTATCGAATTTGAACAGCGGGGGATTACAGTTATACCGACTGCGGCTGCTACTAATTATACAATGAACCGCGACAGAATTAGGGAACTGGCACATCAAAAATTAGGCATTAGAACAGCTAAATATGGTTATGCAGTAAGTTTAGAAGAATTGATTGCTGTTTCTGATGAAATTGGGTTTCCAAATGTTGTCAAACCTGTGATGTCATCATCAGGAAAAGGTCAATCTGTGGTGCAGGATAAGACTGAGGTGGAGAAAGCTTGGAATTATGCGATCGCTAATTCTAGAGGTGATAGTCAAAAGGTAATTCTAGAAGAATTTATTAATTTTGAAATCGAGATAACTTTACTTACTATTAAACAGTGGAGTGCCCCAACAATTTTCTGTTCTCCTATTGGTCATCGCCAAGAAAGAGGCGATTATCAAGAATCCTGGCAACCGGCAGAAATTTCTGAAGATAAAATATTAAAAGCCCAAGAAATAGCTATTAAAGTCACTGACGCTTTAGGAGGAGCCGGAATTTTTGGTGTTGAGTTTTTCATTACCAAAGATGAAGTAATTTTTTCTGAACTTTCTCCTAGACCTCATGACACAGGTATGGTGACATTAATTTCCCAAAATCTCAACGAATTTGAATTACATCTAAGAGCTATTTTAAACTTGCCAATTCCTCATATAGAACAATTAGGAGCATCAGCTAGTGCGGTAATTTTAGCTTTAGAAAAATCTGATTCTATTGCTTTTGCTGGCGTCGCTAATGCTTTGTCAGAAAAAGACGTAGATATTCGGTTATTTGGCAAACCTAATGCCCATCCATATCGACGAATGGGAGTAGCTTTAGCAAAAGGTGTGAATGTCAAAGAGGCTAGGGAAAAAGCTACAAAAGCTGCAAGTAAAATTCAAATTATTTAATTTTGGAATCTTAAAAAGTAGAGGAATCAAGAATATTTACCACTGCATGAAAATTTTTTCCAAGCATATATCGATTACTATGGGGTAAATTTTCTAAACTTAGCAAGATTGTTTTTGTGCCCTGAGAGTCGCTTTTTTGGGGTTGAATTATAATTGCTACCTCATTTTCTCCAGCCGGAACGATCGCAAAATTAGCAATTGGCTGGTAATCTACTCCATACTTAGCTGTTCCCTCGATGTTGTACTTCACTATTAAATCTTGAGTTGGATCGCCATTACGAGTAATTACAAACTCACCAATGTCTCCAAATTGAGACGCGCATTTTTTTGTAGCTGTAATGTTTACAATGGTTGGATAGCTAAAGGTAGCATTTAATTGATAATATTTGTTTTGGTTTTCATCACTGGATATTAAGCTAAATTTAGTTAATAGTTCGTTTGGAATCGGAAAATTATTGAAATTAAGAGTGTTATTTTGTTGTGAGCTATGAACCAGGTAATTGAAGTCTGACAGGTGATTTTTTGGTTGTAAATTCTTCATTATTTTCTTCATTAGAGTAGTAATAACTGTAGCGTTCGTGTTGGGGAACAACTCCGTTGACAACTTGTCCCAAGACATTTTGACCAGATTTTTCTAAAAGCTCTTTTGCAATAATGGCACTAACACAATCAACTACTCCCGGACGAACCACAAATAATACACCATCAGCCATTTGCCCTAGAGTAGCAGCATCAGCCGCAACGTTTAATGATGGAGCATCAATAATTACGAAATCATAGTAAACAGAAAAGGTTTGAATTAATGCAGCCATTTTTTTGGAGTCAAGGAGAGAACCCGGATTAGGAGGTATAACTCCACAAGTGAGGACATACAAATTATCCATTACTTGTTTGATAGCTGTATTAATTTCAACTTGCCCAACAATCAAATTGCTAAGACCTTCATTATTAATTAATTCCCAAATTTTATGCTGAACAGGACGGCGCATATCTGCATCGACTAATAAGATTTTTCGCTCCATTTGAGCCATTGCGATCGCTAAATTAGCTGCTACTGTGGATTTGCCTTCTTTGGGTACAGAACTAGTGATAACTATAACTTTTAGTTCCTTATCAGCACTCAGAAACTTGAGATTTGCCCGCAGCATCCTGTATGCTTCATTAATAGGCGATCGCGGTGCATCTCGAACAATAAGCCTGTTACTATATAACTCCATTTCTTCATTGCCACGAAGAGACTTTTTCGGCTTATTGAAAGCAGGAATAACTCCTAATAAAGTAAAATTTAATAATTCCTTGGCTTGCTCAGTGGTCTTAATTGATTTATCTATTTTTTCCAAAATATATACAATTGCCAAAGCAGCTAAACTAGACAATAAACCTGTACTCAAATACAAAAACATTGGAGAAGAAATTGACTCTTCTGGAACTTCAGCTTGGGATATCACGCTAGCATTACCTAAACTTTGATTTTCTGCTATGCGGCTTTCTTGGAGTTTTTGTAATAAAAGCGAGTAGGTAGATTGAGCGGCTTGTACTTTACGTTCTAATTGTCGCTGTTGCTGTTCTAATCTTGGGAGATTGTTCAAGCGTTGTTTGTAAGCAGCTTGTAAATTAGATAAAGTGGTGATTTGGCTTGCTAAACCCAGACGAGTTGATTCTAAATCTACAAGTCTTGCAGAAAGTTGCTGCTCTAACTCTCCTAGTTGCAAATTATTTTCTGGCTGTACTGAATTTGTTCCTACAACATTTTTTATTCGTTGTTGTAGTAAATTGTTTAAAGACTCTAATTTATATACCAAATTAATAATTTCTGGATGGTTATCTTGTAAAACAGTCCGCCTAGCCGCAAGCTGTGATTCTAACTGTTGGATTTCTTTAAGAATATCTTGCACCCCTGAGGTTTGGCTCAGAGAAGTCATAATTATAGCTTGCTGAGAGTTCATTTTTAACTGTTTTTTGATTTCTTGACTTTGTGCCTCAGTATCAGCAAACCTAGATTGAGCCTCACTTATTTGCTGTTGTAATGCAGTGAGAAGTTCTAGTGATTTATTTGCTTCTTCTTGTAGAGAGACAATTTTATTTTTTTCTTTAAATACTGCTAGTTCCGCTTCTGCTTGTCTAACTACTAATTCTGCATTTGGTAGTTGTTTTTCTATGAATTTACGAGCAGTGGCAGCTTGAGTTCTATGACCAGATATATTGTTCTCTAAGTAAATTTCTATTACAGTATTAACAACTTGTGCAGCTGTTTCTGGATTTGTATCTTTGTAGGCAACACTCAGAATATCGGCTCCTTTTGTTTCCTTAACTGTCAGATCTTGCAGAAATTGTTTGGTTGTTAAAGGTAGATTTTTATTGTCTTTGAGATTGAGTTGATTGATAGTAGCTTTAACAATTGGAATAGAACGAATAACTTCTGCTTCTGTATTGAGAGGATTACTTTTATCACTCACTAATGGTTCTAATTTACCAATTTCTGTTCCTACCCCTGTTAAAGAAGAAGTAGTGTTTGTTCTTTGGAATTTTAGTTTTCCTTCTGCCAAGTAGTAAGGTTTTTTGAAAAATGTAGCTATCTGTAAAATTATGAATACACAAACAAAAACACTTAAGGCAGCAGGCCAACGGCGCTTTATAGCTTGCCAATAGCTATCAAAATTTATAGAAGACTCTTGTGTTTTCATAAAATAATTAAAACTTAGATGGTTTTGGATTTGAGGTTGAGAATAACGAACCGCCTTCTCTACGAGAGGCTTCCGCCAACGCGTTCGCGTAGCGTCTCGTAGAGAAGAGAAGAACGCCTTTCCTGCGGAACGCTTCGCGAACGCGCAGCGTCTCGTTAGAGAAGGACGCAAAGTAAGAAAGAAGAAAGAGATATATAATTTTCAAAAATGATTTAGGGCTGCTATATATTCAAAAAAGAATTCAGGAGTTATGTTTGTCTTAAACTGGCTCACTCAGCAAAAATTAGAAAAAATTTTGTATTTATTCGTAATTATTTATCTAAATTATGGCAAGCGAAGAATTGAAAAGTTTTGTATTATTTTTTAGATTTTCATAATGGAATTTTTGAATTTGGGTAATTACTATTTTTAAATCTTCATTTGTGAGATTAGAGCCAGAAGGTAAGCAAAGACCGCGTGTAAATAAATCTTCAGCGACTGCACTACCAAAACATTCACACTCAGCAAAAATCGGTTGGATATGCAAAGGTTTCCAGACGGGACGAGATTCAATTTGCTGTTCAATAAGTGCTAGGCGGAGTTGTTCTCGGTTTGCACCAAAAGCTTCAGGATCTATTGTTATGCAGGTCAACCAACGAGTAGCATATCCATAATTAGCTTCTGGCATAAATTCTATTCCTGGTAAGTTTTTCAACGCCTGGGAATAAATTTCAAAGTTACATCGTCTAGCTGTTACTCGTTCATTTAAAACACTTAATTGACCGCGACCAATACCAGCTAAAACGTTACTAAGACGATAGTTATAGCCTATTTGTGAATGTTGGTAATGAGGAGCGCGATCGCGTGCTTGGGTTGCGAGAAAACGTGCTTTTTCTACTAATTCTAAATCATCAGAAACTAACATCCCCCCGCCAGAAGTAGTAATAATTTTATTACCATTAAATGAATAAATACCAATGCGTCCAAAAGTTCCTAAAGCACGTCCTTTGTAGGTGGCTCCTAAAGCTTCCGCAGCATCTTCTATTAAAGGAATACCATAGTGATTACAAGCTTGCAAAATTGGCTCAATATCTGCACTTTGACCATATAAATGTACAAGTACAACGGCTTTAGGTAATTTACCTATTTTGGCACGGTTATCTAATGCTTCTGCTAACAATTCGGGATTCATGTTCCACGAAGTGCGATCGCTATCAATAAATACTGGTTTTGCTCCTAAATAAATAATTGGGTTAGCACTAGCAATAAACGTTAAGGTAGAGCAAAAAACTTCATCTCCAGCCTCAACACCAACTAATCGTAAAGCTAAATGTAAAGCCGCTGTACCCGAACTTAAAGCAACAGCATAACGAGCATTAATTACTTGGCAAAATTCTTCCTCGAAAGCGTCAACATGGGGGCCGACAGGAGCAATCCAGTTTGTTTTAAAAGCTTCTTTCACTAATTCTAGTTCGCGATCGCCCATGTGGGGTGTTGAAAGCAGAATTGGTTTATTCATGCACATTACCTGAATCGGTTTGCTATTGATTAACTTGCAGATTTGCTAGTTTCCACTTAATTCAAAGAACGATAAGCAGGGAAAAAATTTGACTCAAATAAATTTTTTGCTTCGGTTTTTAAAGATTTTGCTCGTAATTCAACTAAAGAATTATATTTTTCTGTATCTGTAATTAACCGTAGTGTTAAAAATAGATGTCTTTGTTTAGAAAACCCTGCTTTGAAATTGTAAAGGCTATCTTTAGCTGAACCAACACCACCACCTAAATGCAAAAATTTATTTCCCCGTTCTTTAGCCCAAAATCTAACGTAATCAAACATTAACTTACTAGGAGCTTGTTTCAAAAACTCGCTTTTTGTACCTCCCAGGTGATATTGCACTATTTCACAGCATTCGGTAAATATTCCTGCACAAGCAATTTGATTATTCAACTCTATGAGGCATAAATAAATATTGTTATGTAATTTGGCTAAATTATCAAAATAATTATAATCAAAATAAAAATACGTTTTTGCTTCCACACGATTCATTGTTTCATGATATATACTCATAAATTTATCTATATATTCTTCTAACCTAACCATTTTGGCGGTAAAACCATGACGTTTACATCTATTGATATGATTGCGATGTTCTGGTCTAGTTTGATGCCAAATTTCTGATGTAGATAGGCTTAAATCTATCGACACAGTTTCTCCACTGACTTGACATAAGCCAAAGGGTAAAACTTCATTTAATCCTTGGTTTAGTATTGGATGTAGCCTTAAAAATGCCGAACAAATTTGGCGATCGCGTAATGCGAATATTAACTGATTTACTGCCAATTGCAAAAACTCCGGCGTATTTGCTGCGGCTTGACTCAATAATATTCCAGGGTAGCCATAAGGAGAGACAATATCCCAAATCAATGGAATTTCAATCTTGGTCTCAAATAAATTATTGACACAACGTAATAAATAAGGTAAAAAAAATATTTTTTCATTTTCAAATATTAATATACCTTCTGGAATTGCATTAATTCTTTTAGCTTCTAAATCTACATATTTCGGTAGATGATAAATATCATGTTTTAATTGATTTAAAGTTTGCACCCACAAGCGATCTGACAAACTAATTATTTTATAATCCATTGATTTCCCCTATATTGAATATTTAGTTCAATGGACATTTCTTCAATTTCAATCGTGCCCCGTTAAGCGATAGTATTGATGTGGATACTTCCAACGGATAAATTGCTCAACGGCGGGATTGATCTGCACTTTGGCGGGTATATATACAATAGGAAAACCCATTCCTTTTTTGAATTCCACTACTCCCGGCTTTTCCCGCCAGTGCTGACCGATGGCAAATTCATAAATTCCAACAGAACGACGACAAACTTGCACAAATTCAAAAAGCAATATCCTGTTAAGATTGTATTCTGATGCCTCAGTTGTAATGTAGAGATCCTCTCCGTATGCAGTGCTGTTGATAGCATAACCTGTGATATAACCACAAAGTTTTTTATCGCTAAGTCCTGCAAGAATTAGGCGACGTTTTGGCACAACATAGTCTACAAGATTCACCAGATATTTCTCTCTAGAAAGCGATGATTTCCATCGCGTTCGTGTAGTTGCTGAGAGAAAAACATCATATCCCTGCTCTTGTAGTAGCTGTGTGTTAGTTAACTCCACAATATCAAACAGATGGCGATTTTTGCGGATATTTTGTCTGCTGTTTTTGTTGACGCTATACAAATCGTAGTTTGGAATATTAGACAATAAATGAATAGGAATTGACCCGTTAGCACTGACCGCATCATCTTCACACAAAGATGCTAGGAATCCCCAGCAAAGTTGCAGCGGACGAGTTACTTGTTGAATCTGTAAGCGAGCTAACAAATGGATTGGCTGATAGAAACCAAAACGTCGTTCTTCCCAATAGCACCCACGATGAAAGACAACGTTTGCACCTTCCTGGGAGCGCCACCTGGCAAATTCTTCTTCAGTCATTGAGGTTAGCAGTGCTTCAGATACATCTCGCATTTGTTGAAAACTCATACTCATTTACTGTTTGTATTTTGAGTACTGGTGAAAATTTAGTGCGATGTCTGTCTTGAAAAGTTCAGATCGGCGGAAGCCGCCGCTACGACGGGCTACGCCTACGCAACTGACAACCGACTAAGCGATAATACTTATGTGGATATCGCCACTGGATGAATTGCTCGACGATGGGGTTAATCTGCACCTTTGCAGGAATATGCTTGATTTGAAAACCCATTCCTTCTTTGAAGACACAGAGGTTTTCATCTTCTCGTGAGTGCAGACCGTTAACAAGTTCGCGAATTAACCCAGACCGACGACAGACTTGTGCAAATTCAAATAGCAATCCCGTACCGATATTGGTACACAATGCCTCAGTAGCGATGATTACTTCATCAATATAAGCAATACTGTTGACGGCGTATCCTGTGATATAGCCGAGAAGCTGTTCGCCGTTGACACCTGCAAGAATCAATCGCCTCTCAGGAGTAGGATAATCGGCAAGTCCTTTTAAATAATCTTTTTTTGAGGGTATTTGACGATAAGCTGTTCGCTTCAATGCTGACATCAAGACTTCATATCCCTGCTGCTGCAAAAGCCTAGGTTTATCTAGATGCACGATATTGACTCGCTTGTAGCACTTACGCAGATGATTTCGGCGATTTGATGTCAGACTGTGGAAATCATAGTTTTCTAAGTTGGGTAACCAATGAATTGGCATTGAAGCATTAGCCGCGGTTGCATCAACTTCAGATAATGTTGTTTGGAATCCCCAAGATAAGGGCGTCGGGGAGTTTGCTTGTTGGGCACTCAAACGCGCTAACCAATGCAACGGTTGATAAAAACCCCGTACTGTTTCCTTCCAGTAGCGATCGCGATGGCAAATCACATGTATTCCGCGTTGTAAGTACCAATTGGCGCATTCTTCTTCTGTCATGGAAGTTAACACCGCAGCGGATACATCTGCTGTCTGTTGAAGACTCATACTTTTTTATTTCCTGTGCTTTTATAGCCAATGGAAACCCTATTGTTATTTAACTTGACCTGTGAATTCTTCTGAAGTAACGTGACCTTCCTGGCTGATACTTTTTCGCTGAATTACTTGCCAGATAGTAATCAATAAAATTTTCAAATCAAGCCACAAACTCCAGCGATCGATATACCAAACATCCAACTCAAATTTTTTATCCCAAAACCGATCTAATGTGCGGCGACCATTAACTTGCGCCCAGCCAGTAATACCCGGTTTCACTTCATGACGACGTGCTTGTTGAGGTGTGTAGCGGTCAAGATATTTTACTAATAATGGACGAGGCCCAACAAAACTCATGTCTCCTTTCAAGACATTCCAAAGTTGAGGTAATTCATCAAGACTCGTTTGACGTAGAAATTTACCAAAGCCTGTGAGGCGTTTTTCATCAGCAAGAAGATTGCCTTGGGCATCACATTCATTCGTCATAGTGCGGAATTTGTAAAAGTTAAAAATCCGAGCATTTTTACCAGGACGAGGTTGGATAAAAATCACTGGATTACCCATCCGCAAATAAATGGCGATCGCGACACCCAAGAGTAAAGGGAAAAGCAAAATTAAGGCGATCGCTGCCACAACTCTATCCAATAGAAATTTAATTCCTCTACTATATCTCTTAAAATTATTACCATTCATCGGTACACCCTCCAATCTCAAAATCCTTCTCATTCTTTCTCTCTGCGTACCTTTGCGCTTTATTTTGCGTCCCTATGCGTTTCAAAACATTAGACCTCTTGCATAAATATTTTTTGTCTCACGCAGAGGCGCAGAGAATAGTACCCAAAGAATGACTTTTGCAAGAAGCCTAATATCTCTATTTCACTTAACTACGAATCCCTATAATCAATAAATTCCTAACTCTTGATAGTACTTATTCAGCCGTTTGAAAACTAATTCTTCATCATAATCAGCTTCAACACGTTTGCGAGCAGCTTGACCATAATTTTGTCGCAATTGATAGTTAGACAATAATATTCCCAAAGCTTCAGCTAATTTTTCACTATTTTTAGGTGGTACAATTAAACCTGTTTTTCCATGAATTACTGCTTCTCGACAGCCGCGAATATCTGTAGCGACGACTGGTAAATTCATTGACATTGCCTCAAGGATAGAACGCGGTAATCCTTCATGAGTGAATGTAGGCAAAGTGAAGATATCTAATAACCCTAAAACTTCCGGAATATCTTGGCGTTCTCCTGTTAAAATAACATTTTTTTCAATTCCCAATTCATGAATTTTTTGAATTAATTTTTTTTGGAAAGGCTCAGGATCGCTACTAAGTTGAGAGCCAATTACTAAAACTTGTAAGTTCGGAAAATAAGGAAGTAGTTTGGCTGCGGCTTCAATTAAATATCCACTACCTTTTTTATGAGTTAAACGTCCAATTGTGCCAATGATTAAGTCGGTATAATCGGGTATACCTAAAGATTTTCGTAATTCAATTTGATGAGTGGGATTGAGGCGATCGCGTTGGAAGCGATTAATATCTACACCGTTACCCAAATAACGCAATTTTGCCGGCGGACAAAGATTTAATTTTTTAGCTGTGGCAATATCTTCATAATTTTGGGTGAGAATCAAATCAGTTATCAAAGCAGTCAGTTTCTCAACGGTAAAATAAAAACGATATTCACGAGGTGAAGAGCGATCGTGAAAGGGAAAGCCGTGAGCAGTATAGACAATTCTTTTCACACCAGCTAATTTAGCAGCAATCCGACCTAAGACAGCAGCAATAGGAGTGTGTACGTGAACGAGGTCATACTGATTCCGCCCGATCAATTGTGTCAGTTGATAAATACTTCTCAAATTGCTCAAAGGAGAAATCCGGCGGTCAATTTGAACTGGGTGAATTATATAACCCTGTTGTTGGAGCTTTTCAACTTCTGCACCTGGAGAACAAGCTATTTCAACTGATAGGTTCTGAGACAAAAAATAATCTATTTGAGGTCGTAAAAGCGCCTCAACAGTGCCACCAATTGCACAAATATGTAGTATTTTCATTATTCCCTAATCCCTACCCTCACCCCAGAATTTTGGGGTGTTCTATGACTAGCTTTTTGATAATAAGAACAATACCAAGCTACAAAACGTTGAATTCCTACTTCGATAGGTGTGCTGGGTTTAAAGCCTACATCTTTGACTAAATCATCAACATCTGCATAAGTAGCAGGGACATCACCTGGTTGCAGGGGTAGTAAATTTTTTTGTGCTTTTACTCCCAAACAATTTTCCAATACTTCTATAAAGCGCATTAATTCAACTGGTTGATTATTACCTATGTTGTAAATCTTATAGGGAGCTTTACTTGTTCCTGGGTCTGGTGCATCTCCTGACCAAGCAAGATTTGACTCAGGAATTTTATCCATAACTCGCACAACACCTTCTACAATGTCGTCAATATAAGTAAAGTCTCGGCGCATTTTTCCGTAATTAAACACATCAATCGGCTGCTTTGCCAAAATTGCTTTAGTGAATAAAAACATCGCCATATCAGGACGACCCCACGGCCCATAAACAGTAAAAAAGCGGAGTCCAGTTGTTGGTAGATTATATAAATGGCTATAACTATGAGCCATTAATTCGTTAGCTTTTTTAGTAGCAGCATATAAACTAACTGGATGGTCTACATTGTCGCGAACAGAAAAAGGCATTTTAGTATTAGCGCCATAAACAGAACTAGAAGAAGCAAATACTAAATGCTCAACGCCTGAATGACGGCAACCTTCGAGGATGTTAATAAAGCCCACTAAGTTACTGTTTATATATGCATGAGGGTTCTTGATGGAGTATCGAACGCCAGCCTGTGCTGCTAAGTTAACCACCACATCAAAGCGTTGTTCGGCAAAGAGTTGGGCTATAGCTACCGAGTCTGCCAAGTCCAGTTGATAAAAACTAAAACCCGGTCTTTCTTGTAATTGAGCTAAACGGTCTTTTTTCAAAAAGACATCGTAGTAATCATTGAGGTTATCTAGACCAACAACTTCGTCGCCTCTGGTCAATAGACGTTGGCTGAGGTGAAATCCAATAAAGCCAGCAGCACCAGTCACTAAAACCTTGACCATGATGTTTCTCCTATAAGCTCCAGTAATGAATATGGGATGGTATTGTAGTTTGACTGAAAATAGATTTGATATCCATCAATACTCCACCTGGACGCAAACACTTAAGAAGTTGTTCGCAAGGCATATTTAAATAGGCCTGATGGCTGACTGCAAGTATTAACCCATCTAAATCAGATAGGTTATGCCAATCAACTAAATCAATCCCATATTCTTGCTGTGCTTCGTCAGGATCTACCAGAGGATCGTGTAAGAGTGGTTCAATACCAAATTGCTGCAACTCTTTCACCACATCTGGTATGCGACTATTGCGAATATCGGGTACGTTTTCTTTAAAGGTGAGACCGAGAATTCCTACCCGTGCTTGTTTAATCGAGAGGTTAGCTTCAACTAGGAGTTTGACAAAACGCTGACCGAGGTAAGTACCCATACTGTCGTTAATTCGACGACCAGCTAGGATGACTTCGGGATGATATCCCAATTCTTCTGCTTTGGTAGTTAGATAGTAAGGGTCAACTCCAATGCAGTGACCACCAACAAGTCCTGGAGTAAATGGTAAAAAGTTCCATTTGGTACCAGCAGCTGCCAAAACATCATGGGTGCGGATACCAAGGCGATCGCATATTAACGCGAGTTCGTTCATCAAAGCAATATTTAAGTCTCGCTGGGTATTTTCAATGACTTTGGCAGCCTCAGCTACTTTAATTGACGAGGTGCGATAAACGCCAGCATCAATAATCGCTGTGTAGACACTTGCAACTCGTTCGAGAGTTTCTGCATCTTCCCCAGCTACTATTTTGACAATCTTTTCTAGTGTATGAGCTTTGTCACCCGGATTTATCCGTTCTGGAGAATAGCCTAATTTAAAATCAATACCAGGTTGCAAGCCTGATACTTTAGCTAAAGTTGTTTTGCAAATATCCTCAGTAACTCCTGGATAAACAGTAGATTCATATACTACGATCGCTCCAGGTTGTAACACTTTGCCAACAAGTTCAGAAGCTTTAACTAGTAAACTCAAATCGGGATTATGGTTGCGGTCAACTGGTGTTGGTACAGCAATTACAAAAAAGTTTGCGTCTACTAAATCGTAGAGTTCCGAAGTAACGATTAAACTTGAATTTTTTAAATCTTCGCTGGAAATTTGATTGGTGCGATCGATGCCTTGCTTTAAACTTTTAACTTTCTCTAAATTGATATCAAATCCAATGGTATGAGGAAATTTTTTAGCAAATGCCAGGGCAACAGGTAGACCAACGTAGCCAAGACCAATAACTGCAATACGGTTGCTCATATTTCAATAGGAATAGATTTAGAATATGTCATTATTCTTTTTTTCTGTCTTTGGCAAATTTTTTGGTAACAATTCACAAGAACTCAGAATAGTTAAAAATTTAGACAAATATTTGATAAATAAATATAGCAATTCTAGAAAATTGCTATATTTATTCTGAATCATGACTCCTGACTCCTGAATTCTGAAATTGAGTAATTGTGCAATCAATATGTGTTTTATACCGCTTTAATGTGAAGCTGCACTAAATGAGTAACTTTCTATTCTTGTCGTACTTGGCGGTTCGTTTAATATTCTGTGCATCTTCATATAGAATTGGTATTAGCTAATTTTAAATATTAGCTATTGTTGCTTTTTGATTTCTATCTCACTTTTGTAGCACTGTTTTCTTGTTTGAGTTATGCCAATTTGGCGCAGCTTATACAAATAAAAAGACATAACCACATCTACGTAACTGTCTGAAAGTAGTTATTCTTATATAGGATTTTTATTTAATTTTTTAAAAAAATCTGTACACTTAAATTTATATCTAACCAAGCCAATGCAGTGTTTTTAGTTTCCACGGAGGAAGCATTGGTGTTCCGCAAAATCTAAAATTCAAAATAAGTATTGCAAAAGCCTTGGCCAATGGATGGAAGAGAGTTCTACTCAAGCTTAATTCGACTTCACATTCTGCATCATGCAGTTCAGGAGCCAATTTTTGGGCTGGGCATCATTGAAGAATTGGCACGTCACGGCTATAAACTCAGTGCTGGTACGCTCTACCCAATGCTGCACGATATGGAGCGTAAGGGATATCTCTATTCAGTCGAGGAAAGATCGGGACGCCAAAACCGACGACTCTACAGAGCTACGGATTTGGGAAAAATGACCTTAGAGGATGCTAAAGAAAAGGTACGAGAATTATTTGGGGAGTTGTTTGAGGAGTAGGGTATGGGGAGATGGGGGGATGGGGAGCAGGGGAGCAGGGGAGCAGGGGAGCAGAGGAGAGTTTTTGTACAAGTTCTTTCTCCTTTGCCCCTCTGCCCCTCCGCACCTCTGCCCCTCCGCCTCTTCTGCCCAATGCCCTATTCCAAATTTTCTAAAAATTGTTTGAGATGAGCTTGTTCTGAATTGATGTCAAGTTCTTTTGCTTTTGCTAAAACTTGTTCGCGGTTGAGTTGATGTTGAGTTGCAAAGGCTATGAGTGCTAGGGCGCTGGCTCGTCCGCCTGCACCACAGTGAAAATATACCGGAGTCGGCAATTGCTGTAGTTCTGAGAGAACTTTTGCAGTTGAGCTGTCGTTTGCTTGGCTTGGCTTGAGTGGAACGTTGGCATATTCAAGCCCTACGGCTTGAGCCTGTTGCTGTTCGTCTGCTAATGCTCCAGTTTCATCAAGCGATCGCAAATTAACCACGGACTTATACCCCTCGTCTGCAAGCTGTTTCAATGTCTCTGGGGTTGGCTGTCCACCTGCGGAATACTCATCGCTTACTTTTTTAATATCACTCATATATACTCCATAATATCGATTGATTTACCGTATTTATCAATCAAAGGCATGGTAGCATGAATTAACTTCTAATATATAGATTTACGATATCGAAATTCGATATATTGATGCTATCAACATCATTAAATCAGGAAAATCAGAGTGACTCAGGAAGCTGAGGATATCCAAAAATCCGAAAATGCTCTGACTCCCAGACAGCAGAAGCAGCGATTAACGGAACTGGCAATGGTGTTTTTGCGATTGGGGACGATCGCCTTTGGTGGCCCTGCTGCCCATATTGCCATGATGGACAATGAGGTGGTGAATCGCCGTCAGTGGATGAGCCGGGAGAAATTGCTAGATTTACTAGGAATTACGAATTTGATTCCAGGCCCCAACTCAACGGAATTAGCAATTCACATTGGTTACGAACGAGCCGGGTGGCGTGGTTTACTCGTTGCAGGCACTTGTTTTATTTTCCCTGCAATGGCGATCGTATGGATATTAGCCGCCATATATGCCCGCTATCAAACTGTTCCCCAGGTGGAATGGCTGCTCTATGGAATTAAACCTGTAATTATTGCTGTGGTGCTTCAGGCTGTGTGGAATCTGGGAAAAAAGGCAGCCAAAGATGTACCGACAATTATTGCTGGAGTTGGGGCGATCGCCACCTACTTTGCTGGACTAAATGAAATTTTGGTGCTGATTTTGCTAGGTGTGGCAGTGATGCTACTGAAAAATTGGCAAAGTAGAGGAAATATAACCGGAGCATTCCTATTGCCATTTTCAGGTGTTTTGGCTCAGGTTGGTAGTACCACAGCAGTCACATCACTTAGTTGGATTAATGTGTTTTTCTTCTTTCTCAAAATTGGCTGTGTTCTCTACGGCAGTGGTTACGTATTGCTGGCATTTCTGCAACGAGAATTAGTTGAGCGCAATCAGTGGCTTACGTCACAGCAGCTTTTAGATGCTGTAGCCATCGGGCAATTTACACCAGGCCCCGTTTTTACTACCGCCACATTTATCGGCTATTTATTAGCGGGAAATGCGGGAGCGATCGCCGGTACAATTGGTATTTTCTTACCAGCTTTTGTGCTGGTGTGGATAGTTAATCCTTGGGTTTCTAAGTTGCGCCAATCTCCTTGGGCAAGCGGATTTTTAGATGGCGTGAATGCGGCTTCTCTAGGATTAATGGCAGGAGTTACCTACACATTAGGACGAGCCGCACTAGTGGATTGGTTAACAATTACTCTGGCAATTGTAAGCGCGATCGCTGTGTTTCGATTCAAAATAAACTCTGCTTGGTTAGTGCTAGCAGGGGGAGCGATCGGATTTGTTTCACGCATATAGTGTTGGGCATTGGGAGGTGTGGGAAGTGTGGGAGGTGTGGGAGGATGGAGAAGAAATCTTTCCCCCCACACTCCCCACACTCCCCACACTCCCCCATCCCCCCATCTCCCCACACTCCCTCATCCCCTTATCGCCCTTCTTCGCAAGCGGAACCAAAATCTAGAACCACCTTCGGCGCGGGGTAAATAACCAATGCTACCTCCCCAGCGTTCTAGTGTGATTTTACAAAAATAAAGGCCTAGACCGGCTCTGCCTGGTTTATCTTTGCCTTGGGAGAACTTTTGAAATAAATTTTTGACCATTTCTGGTGGTACGCCGGAACCGCGATCGTCTACATTAACTAAAACATATTCTCCATCTAACTGGAGACTAATAGTAACAATAGAATTTTCAACGCTATAACGATAAGCATTCTCTACTAAATTAGAAATCACTCTATCTAAACGAGATTTTTCTCCGATAACTCTCCAGTCTATTTTGGTGTCAATTTGGTTACCAAGCTCTAATTGGATATTTTTCTGGGAAAAAGTGGGTTTTAAAAATTCAATTACTTCTTGTATAGAAGTTAAAATATTAGGTAATTCTTGAATATCAGTACTAGAATTTTCTAATGATACTACTTCAGTAGAGAAAATATCTAAAATATCTTTAATTAGTTCCTGCTGCTTTAAACATTGCTGTCTGCCAACTTCTAAATATTCTTTTCCCTTGAGCGTTAAATTTTCATATTCTAGTAGTGACAAACAGCCATTTATAGCACTTAATTGACCTGCTACATCATGCATAATACAATGGAGCAAAATATCTTTTTTTTGGTTATCTTTGAGTAATTGATAATAAATTAATTCATATTCTCTACCTTTCTGTATAAGATATTGCTTATCTTGATAAGTTTCTTCTAAAAGCTCAATCAATAAAATTTTTTTATTTTTTACAAAAAGCGCATAAGCTTCAAATTGATATTCTTGTCCATTTGTATCTACTTCAGTCCATAAACCCGAACTGAGTTTTTTACCGCTATTACTCAGCCAAAATTCTTCAGCATCAATTAAAAAGTTTTTTAAAAAACAAAATGTTTCGTGTGGTACTGATATATTCATACCTGAGGTTAATTTCCGATCGCAAAATTGATTTAACCAATCAGGAGTATTACCAATAATTTTAAATAAGCCTGTATTAATATACTCTAGAGTTAAAATGTTTAAAGCAGCCAGCACATCGTTTGTAATAGATGTATTCATATTTTCATTCTGGACGATTAATTTGGATTTCACCTGACTAATAGAACTATTTATTTAATTTTTCTTGTAAAAGACTAAATTCATTAGCTTTTTGTTGAGTAGCAAAGAGATAGCTTTCATCGGAGGTACTATCTAACAATAACACCCAATCTCCTTCTTCAGTGGGGAACATATGAACATCTGCACAGCTGCCATACTCTGTTTTTATAAATGGTAGAAATACAGAAGTATCATCCAGTGGTAGTAAACCCTCTAGAAAACAAACTTGCTCTTTAATATTTTCTCCTTTAGTGAGGTTAGTAATTCCATATTCTGCCAATTTACCTCCCCAATCCAATAAGCTACCATCTTTGTTCACCAACAGATAGGCAAGAGAACGTTCTGCTGTTAGAAAATTTATAAGATAAGTAATCACAGAATTAGGGACATCTAGCATTTAGGAATCCAAAATTTTCTTAGCAAGAGTTTGAAAAATTTCTTCTACACCGAGTCCATTTTTAGCACTTGTTTTAATCACAGTCCAACCCTTTTGTATCACCTCGTCTAGTTCAGTAGGTTCAATTTCCCATTCATCTGTAATATCGTATTTGTTCATCACCAAAATAAATGGAACTTTGCCAATAGCATCTTCTACTCTTGTTTGTAGATCGAAAGCTTTTTCTAAAGTATTACGCCTCGTACCATCTGCGACTAATAAATAACCAGCACAACCACGTAAGTAAGACATTCGCACTTTTTGAAATTCATCTTCTCCGTAAAGATCCCAAAGAATCAGATTTATCTTATTATCTTCGATATCTATAGTTTTCTTGTCAATTTTTACACCTACAGTCGTATGGTATTTTTCAGAAAAAATACTGCGAACAAACCTCGATACTAAACTAGTTTTACCTGTAGCAAATGCACCTATCATACAAATTTTTTTTTGAAAAACCATAAATAAATTAGTATATTTTTAGTCAGATTTCTTAGCTATAAATACTTTAAAAGATACTCGACGGCTACTAAGATTTTGAGCTTCTGGTGTTACTTGTGGCTGCAAAGGTTGGTTATAACTTACACCTATTGGTTGAAGTTGTTTTGTATTGATTCCTTGGGATTTGAAATAAGATAAAATTTTCTCAGCACGAGCTTGACTGAGGAGCATATTTGTTTGCTCTGTCCCTGTGTTATTGGTATGTCCAATAATTTGAATTTGCACGTCTATATTTAAATATTTAGCAATATTCAGAAAATTGCGTATTGACATAGTTAAATTAGGTAGCTTAGTAACTTCACCAGAGCTAAGTTCAACTCTACCTTCAACAAAAAACAATATTTTTTGTTCTATTTGTTTTTTATACTCCTCCAATTGACTAAGTTCTATTTCTACAATATTTTTATCCTGAAATTGAGTGATTCCGGGAATAAAATTCCATAATTTCCGGGCTTGTAAAATCCATTGACGGGATGCATAACCTGTGGCGTTGAGAATACCGTTTTTATCGACTTGTAGTGATACAGTTGGGGGTGGATGTAACAATTGTTTAACTCTTTTGGTAGTAAATTGTGGTTCTAAAGATAAGTAAGGTTGCCACTGACTGGTTACTGTTTTGGGATTAAGATTTGTTTGTTGTATAAGTGTATTAGGATCTACTGCTAGAGGATCGCGCATTCCCCTAATAAAGTATTTGCCAAAACTTTGCTGGGAGTTAGTTACAACAATTCCTGGCTGAGAGTTGAGTTTTTGGAGATAGGCCCGCCAACGGAGTTGTTCTCTAATAGTAAAAAAGCCCCAAGTTCCAAAAGCGATCGCCATTACACCTAAGAAAATCCAAGCATAGGTATAATTTTTTTTAGCAGCAGATTTATATTTAACTACCAAGCAATCTTCTAAATCAGGCTTACTGACATCAAATACTTCTGTATCTCCGGCAAAATCTTTAATTTCTCTACTAAACTTCAGGTGAATTTTTTCGATCGCTTCTTGTAAAACTAACCTTAATTCTTGGGGGGGATTTCCCCGAATCATTGCCGCTATTAATGCTTGCGGCCCCTCTTCAATCCAAATTATGACTTCTCCAAAACGTAAACTTTTTATCCCATCTCCTTTTTGAACGTTGAACGAATCTTTGATAAAATCTTGGATAGCTGTCAACATAGCAGCTACTAAATCTGGATCTTGAATCGTAACCTGCTTTGTTACTAAATGTTGAAGTAATAATCCAGATTCTTTATGAATCAGAAATATTTGTTCCACTCGGTAAACTAGCGTCCGTAGCAGCACAATTTCTGCAAACGATCTTCCCGTGCGTTGCGCTTCCAATCTCCACTGAAAACTTTGTGGAGACAAGCTATGTTCTAGGGTTTGATTCAAAGATTGAATCATTTCTTCAAGAGCTGTAGAAATCGCCTTACGCGTAGCTGGCCCAATTATTGGAAATAATGCATCTGCCAACACATTATGGTCTTGTTTAACAGAAACTTGAATGGCTTCTTCAACAGTTGATACCATTACCTCTCCAAGTTGTTTATCTTGCTTTGAGCGCAGAACAACAGCTTCTGGAAGCATTTTGCTAATATCTTCTGGTTGAATTTCGGGATTTTCTAGTCGCTCATAAAGTCTTTCAAGTTTAGTCGGCTCAATATCTAGCAACAAACTACGGAGTAAAATTAATTCATCTTTGATTTCGGAGGTTTGGCTATTGCTTTTCAAACCTTCAGGAGACACTTTTGGTATTTGATTAATCGGAGAGTCACTCATTACCAAAATCCCTTAGTCCCTAATTGCTAGGAAGTAACATTTTTTGTTAACAGAAGAACTGTGCTAACGCTCAAGCAATCAACTTTATGTTTCCTAAATTTTGAGTTTAAGATTAGTTTTCTGTTTTCAGGCGCACAGCTAATTCTGCGAACATAGCTGCAAGATTAGAACGGTCTGTTTTGTCTCTACGAAGCTCTTGAACTTCCCGCTCTAGTAAAACTAAAATTTCTTGAGATTTTTTTTGAATATCATCTTGTAAGTTTTTAGATTGGTTAAAAATTTTCTCGTGTAACTCTCGTTGACTATTGGTAGCTTGTTCGTCAATTTGAGTCAACTTCTTTTCTAGAGATATATTTATATTTTTATTTTCTTCTGCAACTCCTTTCACCTGAATATCGCGTTCTTGCTGCTCGTTTTTTAGACGTTGTGTTAAGGAATCAACTTCTTGTTTTACATAATTTTCTAAAGCATCTAAACGTTTTTTATTTTCATCTCGCACGGTATTAAATTCTTGAATTAATCGTTCTTCTAAGCGGGTAAATCTTTTTTCCATATCTCGAATTTGATTTCCAACAAGAATTTCTCTAACTTTATCTAAATTCCTACTTTCGCTAATCCCATTACTAAATTGGAGATCGTTGCTTGCTGAATTCGATACATCTTGTTCTACTTTAAATGAATTATGATTGATGTATTCTTCTGGTGGGTTCATATTTTTAATTCCTTTTCAAAATAAATCTGGCTTTGGTTGTTAGCTTTGATACTATATTCATAGTCTAGACAATAATTAAGTATAAAGGATATTTATACATTAAAAAAATATATCCACTTGGATATATTAAAAAATATCTAAATTTTAGTCAAAGTAATGATGAATTTCTCAATAACCTATTGAGAAGAGAGTCTATGTATTTCCTCGCCCAACTGTCGCCTGGTTGATTCCAGCACAGTTGTATCCCGCGTCCAGTGCTGCCAGTCAAGTCCGACACGCCGAGCTAATGAAAGCGCCCACTGTTGCCGACTGCGATTTTTAAGTATTTCCAGATACTCGTAATCTTCTACCCCTTCTCTAAGCCACTTTAGCCTCATGGAAGGAACAACTCCTTTGATGCCTACTTGTTTCCCTGGATAAAACAACATTCCTTCCCCAGGAAAATAGTGTTTGTATTTCTTCTGAAAATAAGTTTGAACGTCCTTCCAAGGATCTTTTGTCCATAGATCGACTCGCCAGTATAAAATCCCCGTTAGCCCAAGACTTTGGCTAATAAAACCTGGATGAATTCTATAGTTTATTGGTTCAAAGTCTATCTGCCATTTAGGAGAGTATCCGTCTTGCACTAAAGCATTGTAAGACCAAACTTTATCTCCTTTTTGCAAAACTTCATTAATTCGATCGCGAGCTTCATCATAGACTTCTGGCAATACTATCCATATATCTATAGCTGTACGTCCAGTTCCAGAACCATCATCATAAAGTGCAGGTGTAGGAGTCATTGCTAAAGCGGTTGCAACTCCAGCTTGATGAAAATTTCGCGCCCATTCTTTTACTGGTTCAATTAAATTTGAACAGTTATCAATTTCATCAGCATATCTGGCGTAGAGAAATAAACCCGATTCATGTTTATCAGCAATAGTTTTTATCTTTTTAATAGAAGGTGCTGGAGCCATTTTGCAAGTACTAACATTAGCGCCACTCCAAAAAGGAAGACTCCGAGAACGCAACCCCCATTGCTTCATTAACTCTGGCTCATATGCGGGATTAAAATGAGCGTCAGGCATTAATTTATGTTTGAGAAGTTCGATCATTTCGCTTTTATCTTCATGTTCGTAAAATGTGAACTCAGAATTCAGCGATGGTTCGATCGGTAACTCAAAATTCCAAACTTTCAAGCGAATTTTACCTGCGATCGCCCCTCGATCGCTACTAACAGTAAAAGTACCTCGATAGTCACCAGCCGCGGCATTGCGGGGTACAAAAATGTCTACCCAAATAGGTTGGTTATTCCCAGCTTTTAAGGTGAATGGAACAGCGTCTAATTCAGCACCTATAATATCTTTTTTGCTTTCAGGATTAATAAACGGAATTAGTCCATCAGCATACCATCCAGTACCTAAAGATGGATTGCTACTACCTTTTTTGTTAGGGCTGGAATGGGTGACACGAACATAATGTTCGCGGTAGAGTGTAATGTTTGTGTTGGAAATTACTCGATTGTTTGCAGCAGACAAATCTGAAACTACAACATTTACATTTTTAAGACCGCTATTAGGTGCGCGAATTGCTATCTGAAAAGGTTCATATTCTCCCCGCGCCGCATACAAATCAATCTCGGTTTTATTTCCTGGTGGGTCTGTTTGCTTTATTCTTTCTAGGCTTGGAGCTACCCATACAAAAGGGCGATCGCCTAAGGATGGGTTATTAGCTAATAATCCGATATTTGAACAAGCAAATAAAGTAAATACTGTCCCCAATATCCCAAAGATAAGTTTGAGTTTGTTAACAAACCTGAGCTTTCTATTTAAAAAAGACACTTCAAATTCTCCTGATTCAAATCTTCTTGAAGCGAGAGATAACTTTTACACTTGGAGATTATTAAATGCCTGAAATATCAATTTACCATTTCATGATGCTTTCTCTAAGAGCTATGCAACTTGCAAAAGTCCCTAACATCCCACCCCGATGCTTTGGGGAGGGGAGACAAAGCTTAGCGAAAGGCTCTTTGGGGTTCTTATTTTCGATTTATGCAAGAGGTCTATTATTTACTTAGACGCTTTTAGAGATGTGCGATCTCCTCCGGCGGGGCGTAGGGCGTGTTTTCAAACTATTTGTTTAGCCTCCTAACTTTTTAGATCCCCCTAAATCCACAAAAGGTGGAAAAATTTTTCTCAGTAATGTATTTAATATTTGTATTAACTGCTACTGTACCGAAAATTTTTCAGCTAACTATATAAAGTTTATGTAAAGCTTAAAGGTTTTTTAAGGTAAAAAATTTACAGTCAAAATATAAATTTAATTTATATTTTTTTGAATTCTTATCTGTATTACAAAAGTTTTGATCGTAAATAAAAAAAATTATTTTTAACAAAAAAAACCGCTTTTGAAACATAAGTTAATAACTAAAAGTCTTTTAAGCTAAAAAAGCTATTAACGTTTGCCAAAAAATCCTCAGGGTTAAAAAATATTTAATTAAAATTAATAGTTACATTACCATCTATTATTAGCGGCATCGATCAAAATTTTAAAGATTTTGTAAAGAAATTTCGTTAACCTATCGTTCGTGATAAGTAAATAGTTACAGCTTGGCTCAAAAAATTTGACAATTTTACAAAAAATCAAAATTATCGATCTAACTACTTACCATTTGGTAATTAAGTAATTTTTAGAAACATAAATTATCTAATTTTGTAGAGTAGGCGTCTGCTTAGCGCACAATCTAAGGCAGGCTTTTGTGGCTTGCCGACAATAATTAGTTGGATATTTTTTGTTTAGAAGTTTCTAAGCAAACAATTTAATGTTTTCTAACTTAATACTACGCAAATGGCAAGCGATCGACATTCAACTGATGAATAGTTCCTGATAAATAGTTCTTTGGCTGAGGCTGAACTTACGTATTAGTCATAAATTCAGGAGAAATAACATGGCATCTATTTTCGGCACCACAAATCCTGACAGTCTCACTGGAACTGTAGGAAATGACACTATAGTTGGTTGGGCCCTTGGTGGTAATGCCAATAGTACCTCTGGTAACGATACTTTAAATGGTGCAGCTGGTAACGATTCCCTCGCAGGCGGGACGGGGAACGACAGTTTGATAGGTGGAGATGGCAATGACACACTTGATGGGGGTACAGGAAACGACACTCTCATAGGTAGTGCAGGTACTGACACCTTCAGAGGTAGCCAGGGTAGCGACAGCATTAATGGTGGAGATGGCATTGATACCGCAGACTACAGTCAACTAAATCAAACCATTACCTTGTCAGGTGTCGGAACCATTCAAAAAGGAGCGTTGGGACAAGATCAACTTTTTAAAGTAGAAAAAGTTATTGCTAATGCTAACGTTGCCAACAACACCATAGATGCATCTGCATCTTTGGCTGGGGTATTTATTACCGTTAACCTCCAAACTCAAAGTTTGGCTGCTAATAACGTTCCTGGTTTGGGAACATTATCATTTACTGCAATTAACTTTGATAACGTCATCGGCACAAACGCAAATGACACCATTGTTGGTGACAACCAAAACAACCAATTATCGGGTAATGGTGGCAACGATAGTCTAAACGGTGGAAATGGCGATGACACACTCAATGGTGGTTCAGGTACTGACACATTGAATGGAGCAGCAGGTAATGACACTTACATCATTGACGGTGCTGTTGACACTATTATCGAGGCTGCTAATTCCGGCACAGATACCGTCCGGTCTTCTATTACCTACACACTCGCTGCTAATGTGGAAAATCTGAGGCAAACGGGAACTAGCGCCATCAGCGGCACGGGTAACACTCTTAACAACTTCCTGTTTGGTAATAGCGCTAACAACACTCTTAATGGTAGAGCAGGCAACGACACTTTAGACGGTAATTTGGGCAATGACATCCTCAATGGTGAGGACGGCAATGATAGTCTACAAGGCGGGCCTGGTAATGACAGAATCAATGGAGGATCTGGAGACGACATCCTCAACGGTACTTTCCCTGGCAGTCTGCTTCCACCGGGATTAGGAGAAATTGATACTCTGACTGGTGGACTTGGGGTGGATAGATTTATCCTGGGAGACGCTTTGAATGTTTTCTACGACGATAACAACACTATCAATCCTGGTTTTGGTGACTTGGCTACTATTACTGACTTCAACTCTAGTGAAGATCGAATTGAACTCAAAGGAGCCGTACAAGACTACCTGCTGCAATCTGTTGCAGGCAATACACGAATATTCTTAAACAAACCAGGAACAGAACCAGATGAGATCTTAGGTATTGTGCAAGGAAGAACGAATCTCAGACTTGATAGTGACGACTTCCTTTTCTACGAGCAGGAAAATGCTGGAGAAGGTACAAACAATACACTAGCCAGCGCTGAAGGATTGGGTTCGTTATCATCAGGATCGAATGTTAATCTTTCAGCTCAGTTAGCAACAATTCAGCCAGGAAGTAATCCTGATTTTGACTTTTTTACATTTTCTTTAGCAAATGCAGGAACTGTCACTATTGAAACGCTGACATCAGAAGACACAGTTCTCGGACTGTTTAACAATGCTGGAACTTTACTGGAAGTTAATGATGATTTTGGCCGAGACTTACGCTCGTTCATCAGTACTTCTCTAAGTGCAGGTACCTACTCGATCGCAGTGAGTAAATTTGATTTCTTTCCTGAAAATGGCGGAGTTTTCTCAGGAGGTGACGTATCTAATCCTGATTTTTCTTATACGCTCAAAGTCACTGTTGCTTAAGGGCTTTGTTAACTTGATAAACTACTGATATCTAAACATCACTAAATCAATGATTTGGTGATGTTTTACTCTTGATTCACCAGCCAGTAATACTGCAACAGCCAACTGAATGCTGCGTCGATAAAATTTATGTAAAGTTTAACTTCTATTAAGCACAAAACTTTTCTTGTTCGATATATCAATTTAACTTATCCAATTTTCAAAAGATTGCTTTAATCTAAAAGTATTTTTTGTAGTTAAAAATAATAGTTTTTTTTACAAAATATCCGATCTTGATACGTAACTTAACCAAGATGATGCTTTTCAGGAAAAACGATCGCAAGTTTTACTAAAAAAATTATTTTTTTTGAAAAAAAGCTTCATTAAGATTTACATTTTTGGTCAACCTATTATAAATGGCATAGATTGGCATTTTGAAGATTTGTTAAAGCATAGCATGTATACTTTGACTCATGATAATTAATAATTATGGCAATGATAAAAATTTACCAAATCAACCAAGATAAATAAATTTTTTTGCCAATTACTTACCATTTGCGTAATCGATTAAGGAAATTAAAAAAAATAAATTATCTAATGTTTTTGTATGGCGATCGCCTCGTTGCCTCTAACCAGAGGAATGGCTTTTAACCCAGCTACAATCAGCGGTTGGATATTTGTATTTCTATTTTCCAAAATCGGATTACGCAAATGGTAAGTAATCTATATCTAACTGATAAAGAGTTATTTGGCTAATGTCAAAGTTAAAGAATGTTTGAAAAGTATCAATGATTTTGTTTTTTCCCACTCCCTACTCCTAAAAGCGAGAAACGGACTATTCAAAATGACTTTTCAAACAACTCTTAGGCATTAGTTAAAAATTCAGGAGAAATAATAAATATGGCAGTTATTTTCGGCACGACAGGTTCTGATATCAGAAACGGAACATCGGGAAATGACACGATATATGGTTGGGCTAATGGCGGTAATGCCAGTAGTACATCCGGTAACGATACCTTAAATGGTGCGGCTGGTAACGATAATCTGTTTGGTGGGACGGGAAACGACAGTCTAATCGGTGGAGATGGCAACGACACTCTTGATGGTGGTATCGGTACTGACACATTGAACGGCGGTTTAGGTAACGATACTTACATAATTGACAGCGTTACTGATATTATTACCGAAGCTGCTAATTCAGGCACAGATAGCGTCAGGTCTTCTATCAGCTACACATTACTAGCGAATTTGGAGAATTTGACGCTGACAGGAACTAGCGCCATCAATGGCACAGGTAACACTCTTAGCAACTTCCTTTTTGGTAATAGTGCTAACAACACTCTCAATGGTAGAGCAGGCAATGACACCCTAGACGGCAATTTGGGCAATGACATCCTTAATGGTGAGGATGGTAATGATAGCCTACAGGGCGGGCCTGGTAATGACAGAATCAATGGAGGATCTGGAAACGATGTCTTGATTGGTGTTTTCCCTGGTAATCTGCTTTCAGCAGGAACGGGAGAGATTGATACTCTGACTGGTGGGACTGGGGTAGATAGATTTGTTCTTGGGAACGCTACAAATATTTTCTACGACGATAACAACACTAACAACGCAGGTTTTGGAGATTTAGCCACCATTACTGACTTCAACTCTAGTGAAGATCGAATTGAACTCAAAGGATCTGTACAGAACTATCGGCTGCAAGTTGTTGCAGGGAACACACAAATATTCTTAGACAAACCGGGAACAGAACCAGATGAGATCGTAGGTATTGTACAGGGAAGAACCAATCTCAGACTTGATAGTGACGACTTCCTTTTCTATGAGCGAGAAAATGCTGGACAAGCTACAAATAATACACTGTCCAGCGCAGAAGGATTAGGTTCTTTATCATCAGGGTCAGATGTGAATATTTCAGGCGAATTAGTATCAGTTCAACCTGGAGATAATCCTGATTTTGACTTCTTTAAATTTTCCATAGCAAATTCAGCAACTGTAACTATCAAAACAGTGACACTTGATGATACGATTCTCGGTCTGTTTAACAATGCTGGAACTTTGCTGCAATTTAATGATGATAGTGGGAATGAATCAGATTTTGGGTCATTAATTACCGCTTCGCTAGGTGCGGGGACATACTCGATTTCAGTGAGTAAATATGCTTTGTTTCCTCAAAATGGTGGAACTTTCTCTGGCGAAAGTGACACCCTCTCCGTTCCTTATACCTTAGAAGTTAGTTTGGCATAGGGACGAATAATAAGTAGAAGGACTAAATTAAACCTAACTTGACATTGCCGGGTTTCGACTTCGCTCAACCCTCTTTGAGTCAAGCTATCGAGCATTGAGCGAACTCGAAATGCGTCTTATAAATAATTGTGTCCACCTACTTAGTATTTAGAATTTTGTGAATTCATCTGTTGTTTTTTTGTTAATTTAGAAGATTTCGAGAAAAATCATCTGACTTTGTTTATGGAGAAAATAATGAGTAGTATTAAATTATCTGAGCCAGCTAAACGCAAATTTAGTTATAAATTTGCTCTCAAAAGCTGCTTTTCTTGGTCAAAAACGCTTTTATTAACAATAGTTCTATTAAATTATGGAACTACAGTAGTTCATGCTGCACCTGAAGCCCTGCGTTCTGATATTAAGATTCGGAATATTGTAAATACTCAATCGACTTCTCCTTCTGTTCGGATTGTAAAAGATCCGCGAAATAATACGCTCTATTATCTCAAACGTAATGGTGAGATTTATCGAGTTAATTTAGCTTCATCTACTACTACACTGGTCTACAACTTTAATAATCATAAGGTCAGTGAAACTCAAGGTATGGCCATTGGCCCTAACGGTACTATTTATTTAGTTGGTAATGGAAACGTTGCAAACGATCAGACCAAAGCAGTTATTGTTAAAGGTGTAATTAATCCAAGTACAGGACAGCGAATTTGGTCTATTTTGGCTAAAAGTGCAGCGTATCCTAAAAGCAAAACAGCCTACGACCATCGTTTCAACGGCGTAGTTGTTAGCCTAGATGGTAATTATATTTATATAAATAGCGGTTCTCGTACAGATCATGGTGAAGTTCAAACTGCTGGCGGGTTATATCCCAATACTCGCGAAGTAGGATTAACGGCCTGTATAATTCGTCTTCCTACTAATGGACAAAATTTATTTCTTGCAAACAATCGAGCAACTTTAAAGAGCGCTGGCTATATTTTTGCAGAAGGAATACGCAATACTTTTGATATGGCTTTCGCGCCTAATGGAGATTTATTTGGCACAGAAAATGGGCCAGATAGGGATATGTCAGAAGAATTAAATTGGCTGCGTCAAGGTTTTAATTACGGCTTTCCTTGGCGTATTGGCGGGACAGATAATCCACAACAATACCCAAATTATAATCCTGCCAATGACCGTTTATTAAATCCCAAATTTGGCGCAGTTACAAAAGGCTATTATTATAACGACCCGACCTTTCCGCCTAAGCCTAATACCACCTTGACCGAACCAATTCCTAATTTTGGGCCGGATGCAGATAGTTACCGCGATCCTCAAAATGGCCAAATCAAAGATGCTAGCTTTCTTGGACAAAGTGTGAGTACTTTTACAACACATCGTTCTCCTTTAGGTTTAGTTTTTGACACCCAAGGAGCAATGAGTCCAGAATTCAACAGAGATGGATTTGTATTGGGTTGGACTCCAGGCGATGCCACTGGCGAAACAGTAGCAGGCCCTTTTAAAGACCCCAGCCAAGATCTGTTGCATTTAAACTTGACTAAAGTAGGAACTACCAATTATAAACTTGAAGCTACACGCATTGTTCAAGGTTTCAGCAATCCTATTGATGCTGAAATTATCGGCAATAAAATTTATGTTTTGGAATACGGTGGAAATCAAGGAATTTGGGAAGTTACTATACCTGCTAAGTGAGGCAATTTTGGGGTTCTGAATCTTGAATTATGGCTCGTAATATCATTTCACTAAAACTCTGAGACATAGAGATTTTGTGTAAGGGCACGGCATTGCTGTGCCCCTACCAATATGTATACTTATTAAAATTACAATATATGAGTTCTAGTATTTTTTTGAGCCAAAATATTGTCATACAGTGCCTCGTATTCAGCCACAATGGAGTCTAAAGAAAAGCATTCTATGACTCTTGCGCGTGCAGCTTTTCCTAACATTTCTCTGCCCTCTTTTCCTATATCGATTAATGCTTGCCAAGCATTAGCTAAGGCTTCTGGATTCTTTGGGGGGATGACTTTTCCGGTATCACCGATAATCCAGCCTGAGTCTCCCACATCTGTGACTACACAAGGAACACCACAAGACATAGCTTCGCCAATTACATTGGGAAATCCTTCTCCAGATGAAGAGGAAGAGGCGATATCTAAAGCAGCAGTTAAACGGGGTATATCATGACGTTCGCCTAATAGATGTATGTGCTTGACAAGCCCTAATTCATGGATTAGTTCGGATAAAATTTGATTTTCCCAATCAACTTTATTGCCAACAAGAACAAATTCGACGTTGGAATAAGTTTTGAGTAGTAATGCCGCAGCTTGAAGAAAATTAAAATGGTCTTTTATGGGATGATAACGACCAATTAAGCCAATCAATAATGCATTTTCAGGGGTATTTAGTTCTGAACGGACACTGAGACGAGCTTGTGTTGACGGTGTAAATTTTTCAGTTTCAAAACCGTTGGGAATTACACAGGTTTTCTCAAGACAATACCCAATTTTTTCATGTTGTTTAGAACTATTCTGAGAGTTATAAATAATTTTTGTCGGCAAGTGAGAAAATATGGCGCATTGTTTAATAATAATAGTTGTTCTCGGCTTTTCTAATTCTAAAGAATGAAGTGAATGGCGTACATTCCAGAAAACAGGTATTTGTCTAAATATAAAAAACCTAAGAAACTGTGCAGCTAAGTTTCCATGATACATCCAACCTTGGATTAAGTCAGGTTTGAGTTGGCGTACTATGTGAATTATTGGCCAAATATTAGTTAGTTTAAGCGCTCCTGGTTTCATACCGATGGTGTAAACAGGAATGCCTAAATTTGCAATGCGATCGCCCCATGTTCCACGATCCATTAAAGAAACAACAACCGGACTAAAACGTTGTCTATTTATCTTAGAAAGAAGTTTATAAAGCATGACTTCAGCACCACCAGTGGAGAGTCCGGTAATGATATAAACAATTTTCATAATTGATATCCTAATTTTAACTTTTGCTCTAATCGACTTGTTCCAGTCATGGCTGCCATGAATGAAAACGTAATGAGGATATAACGTTCTTCTAAAACGTTATGGCTAAATAGTCCCCACAAAAGGATAAAAACAGCAAAAGCCAAGCCAATATATTTAGTTTCTCCACGCGCGTGCTGTGTCACTGCATATACTAATATAGGTAGAATGAAAGCACCGATAATTCCATGATCTGCCATATAATATAAGTAAATATTGTGCGTAGATATTTCCAGATTCCAAATTAAAGTTGAGCCAATTCCATTGCCAAAAAATGGATGTTTCATAAACATCTGCCAAGCTAATTGAGCTACTTCTAAACGCGAATCCGCGGAATTTTCTGAATCAGAAGTTGAGATGTTTTGAAACCATGCAATTCTTTCTAATGAGTTGGCATTCAAATCAAAATTTTGCAATAATTCTTCCCACCATTGTGAGCCTAGAGCGATAATAAAAATTCCTATACCAAAAATCCAATAAAGTAATTTATTGAAATGAAGCACGCGGGTAATGGTAAAAATAATAACTGTAACTAACCAGCCAAGAATAGCACCTCGTGAAAATGTCAAGAAAACTCCAATACCGACAAGATAGACGAAAGGTAAACGATATATTGGCTGTAATATAGTAACGCTAAAAATCATCCCAAGTATCAATGCACAGCCATTACTGTTCGGGTTCAAGTAAAATCCAGTCACTCGGCCGCCATTACCTAATGCATTAAAAGCACCAGGGTTAAAAAACTCATAAATGCTGTTAAATACAGTAACTAATACTGCTAAAAATATCGCCCACCTAGCTAAGTAATGAATTTTTTTATTTCCAGAAAAGATTAAAGTCATTGCAATGATAAAAATCAATGCTAAAAGCCGTTTTCTTAATTCTTCAAAAGCAAGTTCTCCAGATGAGGGAAATAGTACAAACCACAGTAATGAGACAAAAATAAAACCAAAACACCAAAGAATTACAGATATTGGAATGTACTTGGATCGTGAAAAAGCTAAGGGAATAGAAGCTACAGCAAAACCTAAAATCCAAAATAAAGGAGGTTGAGAAACAATACCTGATGTATATAAATATGAATTAATATCTGTAAAAAATGTCAAAATAGCAGCTACGGCTAGGGCACATTGATAATAAAAGAGAAAATCAAAATTTGCATTTATTGATTGATTCATGACATAATCCAAGTAAAGCAACTTCGGTTTTCAAGACTAATTCAGCTACTGAAAAATGGTCAATTATTCGCTGTCTAATTTCAGTGCGATCGCAACCATTAATACTCAATCTTTCTATTAATTTCTCCATCGCAGTTTTCAAAGCTTCTGGGTTTTTAGGAGGTACTACTACATCTGGATTACCAACAATCAAAGCTGAATCGCCTACATCTGTCACTACACAGGGAACACCGCAGGCCATTGCTTCTCCTATTACATTGGGAAATCCTTCTGTATAAGATGAAGAAACAACAATATCTAATGCGTTATAGATTGCACGCATATCTGCACGCGCTTTTTCCCAGATAACTTTTTCAGAAATTCCTAGTTGATAAGCTAGTCGATCCAACTCCCGTGCATAGTTTTCTGAACCACCACCTATGCAAACAAAATGCACATTCTGGCTATCTTTACACAGTAATGCTGCTGCTTTCAAAAATGTCGGATGGTCTTTTCTTAAATCTAACCGTCCCACTAAACCAATTAAAATTGTAGTGTGGGGAATTCCCCAGTGCGATCGCACTTTTTTCCTAGCTTCTAAATCAGGCTGAAAAAGTTCGATATCAATACCATTAGAAATTACCATCATCTTCTTAGCGGGGAATCCATGATTGAGATAGTATGTTTTTCCAGCATAAGAATTGACCACTATCAAGTCAGCAAAGTTAGCTAAAATACACTCTAAGCGAAAGATTAAACGTCCTAGCCAATCATAAAAATTAGAATCACTATTAGAATTACGTAATCCCCAAACTATCTGGGTTGAGGGGAAAAACGGTTTTAAAAAAATAGTCAGTAAATTTGGCGTTCCACCATATCCATGCAAGACATCGGGATGTATGCGCTGGAGATGCTGAACAAGACGCCAAAAGAAGCTCAATAAATGCCATCTTCCTTGTTTTTCTAAATAAATTATTGGGATGTCATTATCTTTTAAATCTTTATCTAAAGATAATGAACCACCAGCGTAAAAGCATAAAACTGTAACATCAAAACATTGTTTATTTAGAGCTTTTGCAAGTGTGACTAATTGTCTTTCTGCTCCTCCATAATTCAAATCTCGAATCAAAAATACAATTTTTTTCTTCATTTAAATAACCTCAGAAATCGTATAGCGATATTTACCAGAATTACTTACAGGAATACGCTCGACAAATTCAAAATTAACTACACAATCTTTGCCCATCATCAGCTTGCACTTGCTGACAATATCATCAAGTTCTTCAGTGAGACAATCAGAATTAGATTTAATAATTTTGATGGTGATTTCTAGGTAACTTTTTTGGATGATTTGAAATTTATGTACCCAATCTTTGAAGTAGAGAAGATGAGTAAAATATTCTCCATCTATTAAAGTTCCGCTTTGAGTTTTAAAAATATCGACATTTCTACCGGAAACTTGTTCAAGTATTTGTCCAGATTTATATTCAGGAGATAAAATGCCGCGATCGCCAATTTTATAACGAATCAATGGCATAGCAAAATTTGTTAGAGAAGTAATTAAAATATTACCTTCAACTCCTGCCGGCACAGGATTATTATCGTCATCTACAATCTCAATATAATTACCCCAAGGAGCTACCCATAATCCTTGCTCTCCTGGTCTTTCACAAGCGATATCGCTGACTTCTCTAGAACCATAACGATTAAATACTTTACACTGAAATACACTCTCAATCTTCTGCCGCATCCAAGCATAAAGTGTCCCAGCAGAAGTTATGATTGCTTTTTGAGGAACAAGTGTAATTTTTTCATCTTCAGCAAATTTTGCTAATTCATAAATGGCTTGAGCGTAGGCAACAATTAACTTTGGTGGCTTTTTATTCAGCAATTTCAGAAAATCCCTCATTCTTTCAGGAGTCATCTGAAAGGCATTCATATATGTGGTATTTCTCAAGAAATTAAAAAAGGTTGCCTTCCATCCCATCGTGCCATCAAAAACATCTTTTTCGGAACCCCATAAACGCACTTCTGGCTCTCCTAGTTCTCGTCCAACTAAATAAGAGAAAAGTAAGCTAATTGCTGTAGATTTATCGTTATATTCAGCATCTTGAATTAAAACAATTGGTTCTCCTGTTGAACCACCTGATGTGTTGAAATACCAATGACGCCGTGCTAAGTCTAGAGATTTTAGCTGTTCAAAGTTGGCACGAATAATATCTTTTGTGAGGATTGGTAATTGATAAAGATATAGCTCTCGTTTTTCATGGATAATTCTCTCAATGGAGAAGTTATTCATTAAGTTTGCATAATATGGAACAGATTTATTGCAGTGAAGTAGTAGCTTTTTTAGTAAATTTCTAGTCGTATCAATGGAAATATTAGACGAACTTTCTTTGAGAAATTTATTATAAAATTGAGGAAAATTATATTTTCGGCAATAAGCATAACTGAAGTAAAGATGTTTTCTGATGTTCATTGTTAAATATTTGGTTATGAAAAAACGTAGACGCGGAGCGGCTTACCGCAGGCTACCGCCAAGAGCGCCAAGAGCGCCAAGAAATAAATATATTTTCTCGTCCTATTCAATAATTTAAATTTTGCTGCTTTTGATTCTGAATTCTTTTTGAGTAACTTGAATTAACACGTCTTCCCACATTTCCATGATTTTTTTGACACTAAATCGTTCGGTTACTTCTATTGCACGAACAGCTAAAGAATTGCGTTCTTGTTCGTTAGATATCAGCCTTTGTACTGCTGCGGCTAATGCTGAAACATCTTCATTGGGAACTAAAATTCCATCTATTCCATCACGAATAATTTCTCGCGGGCCGCTAGGACAATCTGTGGATATAACTGGTAAACCACATGCCATTGCTTCACAAATAGCATTTGGAAAACCTTCAAATCGAGAAGACATAATAAAAATATCTGCTTGTTGTAAAAAAGCATAAATATCAGTTACCATGCCTGGAAAATAAACGCGATCGCTTAATCCGAGTTCGTTACGCAAAGATTCTAATTCTGGACGTAGTTTTCCGTCTCCTAATATCGTCAATGTCCATTGTGGGTAATTATCTTTGAGTTTGGCAAAAGCTTGTAGCAATAAATCAAAGCCTTTTTCTGGTACAAAACGTCCCATAGCAATGAGCGATCGCTCTATTGAAAATTTCTCTACTGACTGCTTTTTTATTGCTGGCAATATAACCATATTAGGAATGATACAACTCTTATTTTGCAGTTTTACTGGAAAATAATCTCTTGCTCGCTGAGTTTGAAAAACAATTTTATCTGCAAATGAATAAGTCCATTTTCGTAGTTGTTGCCAATTCCAACCTAAATAGCTTTTTTCAGGATTGCTGCGTTCAGAAACTATTACTGGGATGTTCAACCACCGCGTTGCTAATAGAGTAGTGATATTAACTCTAGACATGAAGCTAATTACAACATCTGGGTCGCTATTAATAATTGCATTTCGTAAAATTTGGATACGTTTTAAATTATTCCAAATGCCAATCATTGCATTGAGAGATTTTTCAGCTATAGCCAAGGGAATGTAAGTTATATCGGAGTTTAAAGAAAAGTCCGTTATTTTATTGTCATCAAATGTTAGTAGAGTAATTTTCCATCCTTTAGCTGACCAGTAATTTGCCATGATTGACATAATACGTTCAGCACCCCCATAGGTAAGGGAATGAATGATTAATGTTATTTTCATAGCGTGCAAATATTTAAAACCACGCAGAGACGCAAATAAGAGCGATTTGAAAATTAGATTGTTAAGGTAAGAGAGTTTTGTTTGAGTTTTTTATGAGCGAAATATGATAAGAATAAGAATGCTAAGGCAGAAACACAGGCTGTTGATAAAGCAATACCCGCAACGCCAAAATAGTGGAGAAATAAATAGTTTAAAACAATATTATTGATAAGATTGTAGGCAGAAGCCCACATTAATATATGATTGGCTTGCATTGCTGAAATTAAACGTACAACCAAAATTCCTGCTACGTGGAAAGGAATTTGCAGAGCAAAACAATTTTGAATTTGAGCTACTAAACGAGTATCATCAGCCGTAAATGAACCTCTTTGAAAGAGTATTCTGACTATAGATTCAGAAAAGATAAATAAAAATGTTGATAGCAAAATAGTTGTGACAAAGATAATTTGTATATATCGCTTAAGCGTGCGACGCGTTTCTATCCAATTGTTAGCAGCTATCATTTTAGAAAAATAAGGAATCACAGCAGTACTCAATGCTGTAGTAGCCAGAGACATGGGAAATGCTATTACTTTGTTCCCGTAGTTGAGTGCTGCTACACTACCTGGTAACAACATTGCTGCCATAGATTGATCTACCAAATTTGTACTACACATTAAAAGTCCCCCTGCAATCATGGGGAAATACTGGCGAACAACTTGACGCAGATTACTATCAAATCCATACCATTTAGGAAGCCATGAAATGCCTTGTCGGTGCAATGCTATTCCTAACAGAATGATTTCTAGTGCTGCACCGCAGACTAAGCCAGCAGCTAAAGCGAAAATACCCCAAGATTTCAGCGTTAAAAGTAATACGACGGTAACAGTAGGAGTAATAATTGGTGAGAATGCTGCTAAAGCAAAACGCTCTCCTGCATTTAATACAGCACCCCAGATAACAATTATTCCACTTAAGAGAATAAAAGGTGCGATCGCGCAAAGCAAATGAAAAGTTAGCTCTAATTTTTCAGAACTAAATCCCGTCGCAATTCGTGGTAGATAAAAAGGTGCTAGAACTACCATCAATATTGTTGTAATTGTTAACAGTCCCAAGCCACTAGTTGTGGCTCCACATAAAAGCCTTTGAGCAGCTTTTTTACCTTCCTGCTCTCGTACCTGCATATAAGTAGGTATGAGAGCAGTATTAAAAGAACCAGCAATGACATTAATAATAAAAGAAGGAATCAGCAAAGCAATAAAAAAAGCATCGATGTCATCGCCAGTGCCAAACCTCTGAGCAACAACTAATTCTTTACCAACAGCCGCCACTTTAACTAACGCTGTCAATAAACCAACTATCATCGCCGCACCAAAAATTTGGCGATTGATAGAGCCACTTGTCAGCTTCTTCCAGCGATTAACTAAGCTTTGCATTTCTCACTCTCTCTGCGCTTCTGGTATTGAAAATTCAACTTCGCTGGAAGCTGGCGCTTCGACTTTCGAGTGCGTCGGTGTGTGAGAGAAAAAGTAAGGTTTACGCAGTAAAGATAATTGAGATAACCTCATATATATATTCAGCAAACGTAAATATAATTTTCCCTTCAAAGTAATTCCATAAACACAGTTAAAATTCTTGATAACTTCTCCACCAAACTTTTCTTTGAATTGATTAATACCCAATTTTTCCCGATCTGTATTTCCGGTATACCAACCGCCAAAATCATAAATGGAAAGACCCAAATTTTTAAATCTCACAATGTCTTGCCAGTGATGATAACGATTTGCTCGTCCTAAAATTGATTGATAAGAAGTATCATCATTCTTTTTCAAAGATGCAGAATGTAAAAGACGAACTCTATTTTTAGTCCGATAATAAACATGCCAAACTAAAGACTCATCATTTAACTTAACTCGTGAAATATCAATTACACCAGCATCAGCACGATTTTTTAGTTGAATCCTATTAATTTTAGTCAAACCTTTCTGTGAAGCAAATGAATCATAAAAATCAGAAAAATTATTTAGAGTATCAGAGTCAATTTTCTCCCAATATTCATAAATAATATGGTCTTTTTGCTCTGCTCGTCTAATTTTGTATCTATCATTACTGCTGATACATTCCCAAAGTTCATCTTGACTTTTAGTTAAATTAATCAATCTCGTGTAAAATTCATCAGACTGACCGCCTTTAATGGGGTGTAACAATTGCCTATAATGCACTACATCGACATTGCTTAATTTTTCTGAATTTTCATCAAACCAGACTTCTCCTACTGAAAAGATAAACTTCTTTGTAACAATTAACATCTTTTCTATTCCTCGCTATTTTATTCAAATAAATTTATTGAAGTTTGATTGCTCGCATCTTCTTCTCTCCGCGTACTCTGCGTCTCTGCGGTAGCCTGCGGCAAGCCGCTGCGCGTCTACGTAAAAAGCTTCACAAATCAAAATCAAATTAGCCTTAACCAAACTTTCACTTATTGAATCTTGGCTCAAAAACTAATCGATAACGCTTTCCATCCACACATGCAACCCATTTGTTTTTATCAATTTGGTGAGCATCAATATGGTGCATACCTATTTGATTCCAACCGATTCCACTAGCTTTAATAACTGGATTATTTTTAACTTCCTTCTCTTCATAACTCGTTGTTGTCAATTCAGTTATTTCAAACCCTCGAACTTGATGACCATATATTCGCTCACAATCCTGGGTATATCTCACAATTTTGTCATCGAATACTATAACTCTACCCGCTGGCCTTGCTATACTTTTATTTTCCTGAATTACAGGACTTTTCGGATGTTCAACCCAACCATCCATTAAACCTTCAGAATAATAAAGACGTAATGTATTTCTTGATTCTGATGTTGCAGTTAATAACCACCAAAAATTATTGTGTTGAAAAATACTAGTATCTGCAAAATCACTTTGGGTTAATAAACTTTTGACGTAAGACCATTGTGTTGGAAAATTAATTGCTTTATATAAACGAATAGAACTAGCTTCAGAAGTTTCTGGAATCAGATAATAGTCATTTTGAAATTTGAATACATACGGATAAGATAAATGAAACGGTTCATCAAGTACAATTTGTTGGTAATTCCAGTTATATGCATCACTGCTAGTTGCCAGTCCTATTACTCCTTTATTTTGTAGACCATTCAAAACTTCAAAGAACATATACCAAATGCCGTCCTCACAAATCATAAATGGGTCAGCAACAAAGTGTGCTGGAACATCTGTTATGTCTTTGGCAGTTAATACTGGATTAATAATTTTGTCTGGAGAAACCAAATCAAAAGGAGATTCGCCTATATAAATTCCAATCGACCACTCACTTCTTCTGGTGACAAAAACCTTGACGATGTTTTTAATCCCAGCCAAATATCTATTATTGCGCCTATAAACTCTATCGAATACCTGCGAAATACTGTTGATATTAGAGGTTTTGTACATATTTATTCTTGAAATTAAGGTAGATGCTAAATTACTCAAGCTGATGGTGTTTTTTAAGATTTCACCTGTGCGAGCATATTCATGTTTGGCTTAACTCTGAGTGAAGTATTGCTAGAAATACTTGATGCCAGATAATTATTTAAATGTTTGGGTTTATATCCTGGTACTAATTGTTCTAGTAAAAATAGAATAAAACTAATATCATTTTTCACTGCTGCTTGGCACAAAGTAGCCACAGTAACATCCAAGTTTTCTGGAATAATCTTACTAGCATTTTTTACTACTAACAGTTTTTGGTGTTCGGTTGGTTCATATTCTTCGCCAGGAATAAATAATTCCTCAAATAGTTTTTCTCCTGGACGCAAACCAGTAAATACAATATCAATATCTTGGTTAACTTCATATCCAGAAAGGCGAATCAATTCCTTTGCTAAGTCAACAATTTTTACAGGTTTACCCATATTCAGCATCAAAACTTCGCCACCACGACCAAGTACCGCAGCTTGCAAAACTAGTTGAACTGCTTCGGGAATAGTCATGAAATAACGACAAATATCTGGATGAGTAACTGTTATTGGGCCGCCTGCTGCAATTTGTTTTTTAAAAGTAGGAACTACACTACCTCGACTGCCTAAAACGTTGCCAAAACGCACTGTGACATAAGGCTTCCCACTTTCTCTCGCAGCTTGCAGCACCAACATTTCAGCAACTCTTTTACTAGCACCCATCACATTAGTAGGGTTAACTGCTTTATCTGTAGAAATCATCACGAAATGTTTTACATCATATTGCAAGGCTAGTTCTAATAAATTTTTTGTTCCCATTACATTGTTCGTGATTGCTTCTACTGGATTTAATTCCATTAGTGGGACATGTTTATGAGCCGCAGCGTGAAAAATTACATCTGGTTGGAAAGTTTCAAATCCATGTTCTAATCGAGATTTGAAGCGAATATCAGCAATAAAGCTAGAAATTTCAGTAGGATTAATTGATGATTTGCCTTCGTTTTCAAGCAGTTGAACGAGTTGTTCTAATTCTTGTTGAATATTGAAAACGGAGTTTTCTCCATGTCCCATAAGTATCATTTTGGCAGGATTGCATTTAAAAATCTGGCGGCAAAGTTCGCTACCAATCGATCCACCCGAACCTGTAATCAATACTGTTTTACCTTGAAGAAATTGGGAAACTTTTTCAAAATCTATTTGTACGGGTTCTCGTCTGAGCAAATCTTCAATTCTCACATCCCTGATGCTGTCAACTCGCACGCGACCATTGAGGATTTCATGTATACCTGGTAAAGTGCTAGTTTGAGTGCCGGTTGCTTTGCAAATATCTACAATTTCTCGAATAACTGCACCTGCAACTGTCGGCATAGCAATGATAACTTTATGGATTTGCAGAGATTTTAAAACATCAGGAATTTGATAGCGATCGCCAACTACACGAATCCCACGTATGTATGCTCCAAATTTGCGAGGATCGTCATCAATAAAAGCAACAGGATAAAACCCTAATTGCGGATTTCTTTGCATTTCTTGTACCAGAGAAACTCCAGCATTTCCAGCACCAACTATCAACACGCGTTCTTGGGGATTAAATACTGGACGCTGCTGACTAATTCTCTCTACAATCCGAATACTAAAACGCAATCCTCCAATGAAAATACACGAAAGTAAACCATCGATTAAAGGTAGCGATCGCGGCAGTATATCCAATCTTAAATATGCTAAAAATCCCATACCATCAAAGAATACAGCTTGGATTAATACCGCAATCCCCATCAGTATAGTTATATATAAAAGTTCCTCAATACTGGCATAGCGCCAGTAAAGTCTATAAAAACCAAAATTCCACAATACAGTCAGTTTGACTAATAAAAAAACTATTGTGACAGTTCCTAGTTGTAATTTATATTCTTCGAGGAACAATTTCCCATCTAGGCATAGGTTTAAAGCTAATAAAGTTGTTGTCAAAAAAACAATAATATCAAAAACAAATAAATGCCTATTTCTGATATTCAGCAAAGTATTTAATATTTTGCTAATTAATTTTTGAGGTAGCCAATTGGAAACAAGTAACAATGATAAATTCATGCCTGTCAAAACCTCTAGAATAATCTAAATAATCATCGGTTCCATTAGACAATCAAATATAGCCGTTTATCCTCAAAAAAGGATTTGTATAGTGTAGAGTTACCCTGTAAATCAAAATTTCAGTAGTTTGGGAATGTAAGCGGTTGCCTAACTTACATTAAAGTATTAATTGTTTAGAAAATTAATTTTTTCAATTTCACACTTGAGTGTATATATTATTGAGCATTATCATTTATCTCAGGAAAGTATTTTGGCTCTAAATAAATACACTGATTTTTCTAATTCAACACTTCATAACAAGTAATAGTCAGATTATAAGACTATGAAAACTTGCTTTTAATGTTTTATCTTTCTAACCATTTTGTAGCAGTTTTTAAGTTGTTGCGTCATGCCAACTTGGCGTAAGTTGTGCATATAAAAAGACATAACAGCCTATGCTTATTTGTATGTTAGTAATTGTTGCTACTCAACAACGTCAAATTTGCAACTTCAAAGAAAATCAAAGTCCAACTTAAGCCCTGATGAATAAAATTCAGAGCTAAATAAACAAAACCCGCCTGCGCGGGTTAAAATTTTTCGTTAGTCCAAAACGAAATTGATTAAATTACAGCAAGGTAGCACAGCTACCATAACCTACTACCTATTCATGGATTCTGGATTCTGAATTCTGAATTCTGACTTCTGACTTCTGACTTCTTCTTAACTCCTAAACCTTTGCTTCCAAAGATTTGAGTAACTCGGTATTCACACCCGATTCACGAGTTAGGGCGATTTTGCCAGTGCGGGCGATTTCTCTAAGACCAAATTTTTGTAACACCTGCACGATCGCCACCATTTTACCTGGATCTCCCACAACTTCTAAAGTCAAAGAATCTTCCGCCACATCCACAACTCGCGCCCGGAAAATCCCAGACAGTTCGATAACTTCAGAACGATTGCTGCTAGTAGCATTCACCTTTAACAGCATCAATTCTCGTTCCACACAAGGAGTTTCGGTAATATCCTGTACTTTGAGGACATTGACTAACTTGTATAATTGCTTGGTGAGTTGTTCGATGACGCGATCGTCACCAGGTACAACCATCGTAATTCGTGAAACACCTCCCTGTTCAGCCGGGCCAACAGCAAGGCTTTCAATATTAAAACCACGACGGGCAAATAAACCAGAAATGCGGGACAGAACACCCGCCTCATCTTCTACGAGAACAGAAAGAGTATGTTTCATCTTCGCCAACAGAGGCTAGAGCAGGATTTGAGTAACGCAGACACTAGCTAAAGACTACGCTAGACGTACTGCTCCACTAAAAAATAATAAGTGAGACCTTTTATTTTAAACTTAATAGCCGCACTCATTTCAATTGATAGAGATAATTTGTCCAGAAATTATTTCGCAAGCAGCATTCTCGGCGATCGCATCTCTTTTCATCGGCAGATGTTAAACGTTGGCAAAACTTATATATTAAAATCCGATCGAACATTTAATCGGAGATAAGTTGTTATGGGTTGGTTACAAAGACTATTTGGAATGGAAAAACCTCAAAATGCTGAAGTAAACCCTACTCCACAGGCAATACCCCAAACTCCTACTGCTGCGCCTACCGCTACACAAACAATACCGCCAGAACGTCTAGGATTAAATGGAGAATATGACCAAAGCGGTCTAGCCAAACGAGTAGCGTTAGCATTCGACCAAGACGACCAACTTGATGATGTTAATACCCTTTGGGTTGCTCAAACAGGCAGCACTGTAGTCTTAAAAGGTAAAGTTCCCAACCAACAAATCCTCGACAGAATGATTTCTGTCGCCCGTACTGTCAACGGCGCCACAAACGTTGACAGCAGCCAAACTACCGTCGGCTAGGCAATCAGGGGGATGGGGAGATGGGGAGATGGGGAGATGGGGAGACAAGGAAAATAACTCCTAACTCCTAACTCCTAACTCCTATTTATCCAATCTAAAATCGCTTGGTTGACTTGTTCGGGACATTCATCATGGGGACAATGACCCACGTCTTCTAAATTCAGCACTTCCAATTTCTCGTTATATTGGGCAAATTGGCTAGCCAAAGCTGGCGGAACAAAGCGATCTTTTTGTCCCCAAATTAACAGCATGGGAATTGTTAAGGTTGGTAATAACTCCTTGACATTCGGACTAAAATTAATTCCAATTGTCGCTTTAAATAAAGCGCTAAACGCCCTCGCCGAACCCCGGTCTTGGGGAGGGCCGGCTAAAATTTCTATCAATTCGTCGGTTATCGCTTCTGGGTTAGCGTAGGCGAGACTCGCCCAGCGACGCAGCACCCCCGGACGACGCACAAAGTTAAACACAGGTTTGAGAATAAACGGCGAAGCAACAATATTTTTGATTCCTCTCACCACCGGTCGCAGCGCAGGAGGAATTGCTTCTTGTTCCAGCGAAGGATCTGGTAAACTCATCATCACCACACCCTGCACCATGTCAGGATGAGCCGCCGCCGCTGCTAGAGAAATCAGCGAACCGTTAGAATTGCCGATTAATATTGCTGGTTGGCGGATAAACGTTTGCCAAAAATCGTAAACTTGTTCTACCCAAAGTTCCACGCTGTAATTAGCTGCGGCTTTTTCCGAAGCGCCAAAACCCAGCATATCTAGGGCGTAAACTGTGTGATGTTCGGCTAACACCTCTAAATTATGTCGCCAATGACCAATGGAAGCGCCAAAGCCATGTAACAGAATTAGAGGTTGTGTTTTTTCGTCATTTTTGGCAGAGCGAATATAAGTATAGCGAGTTTGCCAGCCCCGCCAAACCCAATCTCTTTGATTACCAACTCTTTCCTGCCAGTGTAGTGTAGTGGTCACGTTGCTTCGCTCCGAATTGAAAATTCAAAATTTAAAATTAATAATCTCGAATAATAATGAGGCTTGTATCTTTTTTGTTTTTGGTCACAGTTATCTGTAATTTTTTAGCCTTGAAATACTATTATAAAAAAATTACCGAAATGTGTATGATATCAAAATCCTTGTAGAGACGTTGCAATGCAACGTCTCTACATTGCAATGCAGAATGACTATTTAAACAGCAGTTAAAACAGGCTGGAAAGGTTGCAATAAAATACCCAAAATTTTATCAACTTCTTTAATATAGTACTCCGTGGAATCTATATAAACAGTCGTCTCTTCTATAAATAAAAATTTCCAGTTAGTTCCACTAGTAACCGAGCCATAAATTCGCCCGACTTCATTACCTTGATTTTGATTGAACAACTGCGCTGCAATCATGGCGGCTACACATTGACCAAGACCGCCGATAATATCTTCTTTTTTCGCCTCAAAAATAAACATTACTGGCGCAGAAATAAATAATTGCTCCTGGGAATTGCTGATGATGTAATCGCAAAAGCCTTGCAAGCCTTGAGTTGCATCAACATTAAATTCGTTGCCAGAAAACAGTGAGATTTGATTATTTAATAATCGTCTTACCTCTGCCAGGATTGGTGCAATTAAAAACTCCGATCTAGCTTTTTCAGTTGAAATTGCAGTTGCTAAAGGAATGTAATCTATTAAAATTGTTCTCAGAGTTTCTGATGGTGTAATAGGTTTTGTCTCAACAAATAAATTCCGAGTTTCATCGAGGGTTAAGTTAAAAGTTTTTTTGACCTTAGCGAGACTAAAATCGCTGTATGCCATTTACTTGTGTCCTGCCAAAATTTGTTCAGCACTCAAATCCAAGTCTGGAAAAATCGAAGAGATAATGCGTTCTTGTCCTCGGAATGCAACAGCATCATAGAACCCTTCTACTAAGGTGCATATTGTTACCACCTCTTGAATCGGGTCAACAATCCAGTATTCAGGAATTTCGAGAACTGCATACTCAGAACGTTTACTGCGGTAGTCTGTGGTTTGTGTAGATTCGCTGACCACTTCTACTACTAATATGGGAGGAGTTTCGTTGAGTTCTATTACAGCTTCTCTATTAGAAAGTGCTTCCCATTGCTGTGTAAATAATACTACCACATCTGGAATTCGTGAAGTGTCCCAACGTCCAGAGCGGGGGGAACGGACTCCTACAGAAAACTTTTGTGCTGTCCAATGGCTGCCCATTTTTGCACTTTCGTCATCAAAGCTGCGTTCTAAAAACTTGGAGATGCCACCGTGCTTGCCAGTGCCAAGACTCATGGGGATTAATTCTCCATCTACCAATTCATATTGGGTATCCGTGCCATCTTTATATTTGAGATACTCTGCAAAAGTCAGTTTTTTAGTGGTTGCAGTCATAGCAAATTGATGACTCAATACAGCTATTCTATGCAATAAGGCATTTCCAACAAATAAATTAATACTACTTGTGAGGTGGACATCTTGTCCGCCCAGTCCATAGGGCGGGCAGGATGCCCACCCCACAAGAGTTAATTGGATATTTTTTTATTTGGAAGTCCCTAACCGCCCTTTTAGCGTGAGTTTGACTGCGATTCGAGGTTAGCTTGATTCGCCAACTCTTTTGCCCTCGCGTAGGAATCAAACTTTAATTTATTATTCCACTGCTGTGCTTTGTTGAACTTTTCAACAGCGCCATCAATATCATTTTTTCGCGCTAAGTTCTCACCTTGGATGACTAACACTGTCGCCCCTTGCACCAACCGCGTTGGAGTTTGGCATGATTGCAACTCTTCTAACACTTCTGCATGGGCAATGAGGTAATTATTTAGCAAGTTGCAACCACTGAGTAATAAATTATCGAAATCCAAATCCCATAAAATCGCGGTGTTGTCATTACTGCCAGAAGCCAGTGTCTTGCCATCGGGGCTGAAGACGACGCTATAGACCCTACTGCTATGCTCAGTGAGGGTTTTGATGGCTTTGCCCGTGCTGACATCCCAGAGTTTGATGGTGTTGTCATCACTGCTAGAAGCCAGTGTCTTGCCATCGGGGCTGAAGACTACGCTTATGACCGTACTGCTATGCCCAGTCAGGGTTTTGATGGCTTTGCCCATGCTGACATCCCAGAGTTTGATGGTGTTGTCAAAACTGCCAGAAGCCAGTGTCTTGCCATTGGGGCTGAAGACTACGCCCCAGACCGAACTGCTATGCCCATTCAGGGTTTTGATGGCTTTGCCCGTGTTGACATCCCAGAGTTTGATGGTGTTGTCATCACTGCCAGAAGCCAGTGTCTTGCCATCGGGGCTGAAGACGACGCTATAGACCCTACTGCTATGCCCAGTCAGGGTTTTGATGGCTTTGCCCGTGCTGACATCCCAGAGTTTGATGGTCTTGTCAAAACTGCCAGAAGCCAGTGTCTTGCCATCGGGGCTGAAGACTACGCTTATGACCGTACTGCTATGCCCAGTCAGGTTTTTGATGGCTTTGCCCATGCTGACATCCCAGAGTTTGATGGTCTTGTCAGCACTACCAGAAGCCAGTGTCTTGCCATCGAGGCTGAAGCCGACGCTAATGACCCAACTGCTATGCCCAATCAGGGTTTTGATGGCTTTGCCCGTGCTGACATCCCAGAGTTTGATGGTCTTGTCATCACTTGCAGAAGCCAGTGTCTTGCCATCGGGGCTGAAGACTACGCTTCTGACCGAACTGCTATGCCCAGTCAGGGTTTTGATGGCTTTGCCCGTGCTGACATCCCAGAGTTTGATGGTCTTGTCAAAACTTGCAGAAGCCAGTGTCTTGCCATCGGGGCTGAAGCCGACGCTAATGACCGAACTGCTATGCCCAGTCAGGGTTTTGATGGCTTTGCCCGTGCTGACATCCCAGAGTTTGATGGTCTTGTCAGCACTACCAGAAGCCAGTGTCTTGCCATCGGGGCTGAAGCCGACGCTAATGACCCAAGTGCTATGCTCAATCAGGGTTTTGATGGCTTTGCCCGTGCTGACATCCCAGAGTTTGATGGTCTTGTCATCACTTGCAGAAGCCAGTGTCTTGCCATCGGGGCTGAAGACTACGCTTCTGACCGAACTGCTATGCCCAGTCAGGGTTTTGATGGCTTTGCCCGTGCTGACATCCCAGAGTTTGATGGTCTTGTCAAAACTTGCAGAAGCCAGTGTCTTGCCATCGGGGCTGAAGCCGACGCTAATGACCGAACTGCTATGCCCAGTCAGGTTTTTGATGGCTTTGCCCGTGCTGACATCCCAGAGTTTGATGGTCTTGTCAAAACTGCCAGAAGCCAGTGTCTTGCCATCGGGGCTGAAGCCGACGCTAATGACCGAACTGCTATGCCCAGTCAGGGTTTTGATGGCTTTGCCCGTGCTGACATCCCAGAGTTTGATGGTCTTGTCAAAACTGCCAGAAGCCAGTGTCTTGCCATCGGGGCTGAAGCCGACGCTAATGACCGAACTGCTATGCCCAGTCAGGGTTTTGATGGCTTTGCCCGTGCTGACATCCCAGAGTTTGATGGTCTTGTCAAAACTGCCAGAAGCCAGTGTCTTGCCATCGGGGCTGAAGCCGACGCTAATGACCGAACTGCTATGCCCTTCTAAGGAATTAACCTCGATCGCTCGATTTTCTTTCTTCTCATTTGGCTTTAAATAAACCGCTTGCTGTAAAGTTAACACAGCGTGCATTAGAGTATCGTTTTCGTGCTGTGCCCAAAGTGTATGCTTGAGTTTGCTACTTGCCCTTAAGGCTGTTATTAAAGCATCTGGATATTGTCCGGAAATAGCAAACGCTTCTGAAGAATTATTGATGGCATTAATTTGACTAACATTTGCCTCTACTGCCCACTGGAATGTTCCCGCTGCTAAAGCAGCAAATCCTAAACCTGCGGCGACGGAACCAAAAAGGGCGCGTCTAAGAAACTTATTCAGTTTCGTCTCACTAATTTTTCTTTGTTCTCGTTCCTTTTCCAGTTGCGCCATCACCTGCTTTAACTTCGGTTCCTGTTGCTGGCGGATAAACCCGGCGATGTAGTCATGCACCAGTTGATAATGGTCAGCTGGGTTTTCTGGTAACAAAACCACCAAGCCAGATTGGACAAAAATTTCTAAAATCAAATCTAATTTGCCGGTTTGAGAGGCTTGTTCCGCCCTAGATTCCGATCCCCCCGCCTTCGGCGACCCCCTTAATAAGGGGGTGAAAGAAATTAAGCCCCCCTTTTTAAGGGGGATTGGGGGGATCTCCGAAAAGTACTCCTGTAAATCCCGTTCCAATTCAGCACGAGTTTTTAGCGGGCGAGTTCCTTTGCCATCTGTCAGCAAATAAAGTAATAATTCAGCCACCTGCTGATTTTCCACGCCGCAATCATTAACAACTTCATCCAAATAACGCTTAACCAGTTGTTCTTTTGTGCCGCGTTGCTGATATTCTGCCAGAGTTGTAATGTTCTCAGTTTGCAACTGCGCCCCTACAACCTGTAACTCAATGGGACGCACTTCACCCAATTCTGCGGCTAAATCTTGCACCAGTTGTTCCACTAAACCAGGTTCCAACCGAAAACTAGTATTTTCAGTTAAACGCTGGATAATTGACTTGGCATCATCAGGCGAGAAGTTGCCTAACTTGTAAAGCACGTTATTACTGAGAATGTCATTGCCTATAATCTTCAGGCTGGGCAAATCATTGCACTCTAGCAAGTAATGGATGTAATCCACCCGCAGCGATAAGATAACTTTCAGCGATAGAACATTCAGACACTCTCCCAGAAACTCAAAGAATTGCTTCCTTTGCGCTGGTTCGGTGTAAATAAAGAAAAATTCCTCAAATTGATCGAAAATTAACACCGTGCGGAGGTTACGCCGTTCGTTTTCTTTGAATCTGGATACAAAATATTGCGTAGTTTGACCTTCTGAGGGTGAATGTTGACCTTCTGAGGGTGAAAGTTGACCTTCTGAGGGTGAACGTTGACCTTCTGAGGATGAAAGTTGACCTTCTGAGGGTGAACGTTGACCTTCTGAGGATGAAAGTTGACCTTCTGAGGGTGAAAGTTGACCTTCTGAGGATGAACGTTGACCTTCTGAAGATGAACGTTGACCTTCTGAAGATGAAAGTTGACCTTCTGAAGATGAACGTTGACCTTCTGAGAGTGAACTTTGACTTTCTAACTCTCCCTCATCTCCCCATCTCCCCACCTCCCCATCTTCCCACCTCCCCAAAACCCGCCCCAACTCTTCTACCCAGTTGGTGTAAACCCGCATGGCTACAGGTAAATTATCTTGAATACCGATCGCTTTATTCTTTAAAGCTGGCACCAGTCCCGCATTTATTAGCGAACTTTTACCTACACCTGATGGCCCATGAATTACAATCAACTTTTTATCTGGGCGACCAATGCGTTCAATTAAACGTTCTAAATCCAATTGACGACCAGATGCAGCAATTTCTGGGGCAATACTATCTTTCTTATCAACCCGCAGGGGTGCAAGTCCTGTGGCTGCTAACTGTTTTGTCGCCTGTAATCTCCCAGCACCAATAAACGCCCGCAAACCAAATTGTTGTTCCACTGAACGCTGTTGCTGTTTGGTTTCGTATGCTGCGAGATATGCTTTTTGCTCAAAGTAAAGCTTTTGCAAATGAGCGAGAATGTTGAGATAAAGCTTTAAATCTACCTGCGGATTGCTGATATATTTTGCAGTTTCTAAGTTAGAAATTGCCTGTTGATAGTCACCTAAATGATATTGAGAACGAGCCAAAATAAATCGATAGAGACTCAAATCATTTGATAGAATAACCTGTTGTGGTGGTAGGGTAGCACGGCTGTGCGCCCCTACAATATTTATGGCTTGCTGTGCGAATTTATTTGCTTCAAGCCAGTGTTCTTGAGCTAAAGCAACTTCAGCTAAAAAGCCGTAATCCTTTGCTATTTCTGTTGGCTGATTATCAGCCTGATGTATTTTTAATGCTTGTTCGGCAAAGTTTTTTAGGTGTTCCCATTCTTGTAAATCGCGCAGAACAACACCAAATTTAAATATCGAATTTGCAATTAATCTTTTATTTTCCCCAATTAAACTGATATATTTTTGAATATAATTCCTAGTGCTTTGCCAATCTGGATGATTAACATCTGGAGTTTTAAAGGCTTTGAGATAATAGCAAAATGCAATATCGCCAAGGATTTTGATTTGCTGTTGTATATAATTAAGTTGTTTAAAAATCGCTAAAGCTAGTTGATAATGTTCTAAAGCTACATCGATTTGATTATTAACTTGTTTGACCAAACCTAATAAAGATGATAAATTAGCTTTGACTTCTAGATGAGAATCTTGGAATTCACGTGGTAAATCTCTCTGGGCTGCTGCTAATTCTGTTTGTAAAATTCCATAATCATTTAAACTTAAATCGAGGTCATTGTTAAAGTATTGCTGTGCAAGTTGTTGAAGTAAATTAGTTAGGTCATCCTGAGCGATCGCAAAATTTCTCGTAGTAGCCCAACTCTCCAAATCTGGAGCTACTTGCATCAATTGTTTGTAAATTTCATCATCAATCCACAACACCAAAGGAAAAGCAAAATTCTTGCGAAACTCTTCGCGCACCTGATTAGCAGAAGTCAACATCGCAGTTATATTTGGCACTGTCTCTAAACCCACAACCATGACACAGCCTTGTAGGTTCTCGCCAAATTCGTCCCGAATGGCTGTATAAAGAGTTCTGTGAGATTGCTGCACTACCAACAGATGAATTTCAACTTGGCAGATTTCCTGCAATTTTTGGATTAAGCGATCGCGCAGTTTGGCATAATTACACCGTGCCAAAATCAGCTTAAATTGTCCTACGGAAGATTCGATCGCCCATGCTAATTGTTGCAAAGAGCGATCGTTGTTTACAAGGCGAGCTTCTAACGGTTGCGAGTCTGTCATAAACTGACATAAATCTAGAGTTGTGTGCAGATTTTGACGTTGAGTCAACATATCCCGCCTTGCACTCAAGTGCAAGGCTAATAGCTAAAGTCCACTCAAGTGGACTGGAGCTAAATTATTAGTCCTCTTTAGAGGACTTTGGCTATTAGCCAGGGATTTTAATCCTTGGCGGGTGAGCGGATAAGCAAAAACTTCACTGCAACTCTCTGGCTTCTGCCAAAATCGGGTTGACATCAAACCAAGATTCGCCGCTGTCGCGATATTCAAAAACAAAGCGACTGCGGATTAATTTCTGGTATCCTTGGTCATCGCTGACTTTTTTGTTTTGCTTGACATGACGTAGCAGTTGCCATTCTTCATCGGAAATTGGCATCATCATTTCGTTACGGCGGGCGCGAACAACTTGGTCTAAAGTTTCACGGGTAAGAGGAAGCGCCATTTCTTCCATAATCCAAGTGTTCAGCAGTCTGAGTAAGTCTCGCACATGACCGCCACTCAATAAACATAAGCGGTCTAGGGTGGCGGGATTATCAAAAATTTCAGTAATCTTACTCAAACGTTCATCTGCTTCCAAGTCAGGAAAGGCTCTAGCTAGCACCATCTGTTTCATGAGTGCCATTCCCTGTTCGTGAACGCTACCATCAGGCCATTGTAGTGGCACCATCGGCAATACTTTGGGGTCTTCGGGGAAACGCTGGGTAAGCATTCCGTAATCGTTAGAAAATTTCAAAGATAAAGGCATGGTATAAATTAAATGACAATTCAGCTTTGTCAAAAATTCACCCTGGTCTACAAATAAATATTCCTGCTGCGGACGACCCCAAGCTTTGGCACGATTATCTATCCGGTCAAGATTATCTACAATTACTACTAGACCTTGTTTACCCTGCTGTTTTAGTTTAGCGATCGCTGTTTCCAATAATTCCCGATTTATCGCTTCTAATAAATTAGTTTTCTGCGGCGCTAGATATTGATTAAGTTTTGTGCGTAGCGTCGGGTCGCTTTTCATTTTGGTGGTGATTTCGCCAATACCAAAAGCCAAAGACAACTTTTCTTGGTCAACACCAACATCGACACCACCCAGCTTGAGTTTTGCCCCCGTCACCTCGGAGTTTAAGATCTTCCACGCACCTTGGAGTAGATCGTTAAACTTACTAGTTTCCTCCAGTGTAATTTTATCCAGACTTTGACTGACGCGACGAGCGATCGCCAGCAGCACATCAGCAATATCTACATCAGTCATTTCCAAGTCTTCGCTGGACTCAAAATATACCACATGAAAGCCGGATCTTTCCAGTTCTGCCTGTAGCCTTAATAGTTCCGTCGATTTTCCACAGCCAATATGACCAGTAAACAGGGTGCAGGTAGCTTCATTTGGCTTGAAAAAAGTAATTTTTTGCTTCAGCTTACCAATAATATCTCCGCCTCGCACCCCAGAAAAATCAATGTAGTATTTGACATCTGACAGATTGTTGGCGAACAGGGTTCTACTGGGGTCTGTGGCCTGAAAAAATGCTCGTAAATCTATAGACATAAAGCTAGTAATATGATTATCTTTTATAGCAATGCGATCGCATTTCAAAATTCAACAAGTTTTTATATCAAGTTACCGATTAATTCATCAGTGCAGCAAGCATTGTTCTGACCACAACTTCTAATTCTTCAGTCACTCGATAAAGGTTAATTGCTTGTTGAATACTTTGTTTTTGTCTGTATAATATACCAAATTGCCAAACATTACCTGTCGTTACTGCTCCCAATATTTCAGATTGAGTAGAGTCAGTCCATTTATCAAGGGCTATCATCTCAGTCGCTAGTTGTATAAATCCCCTATTTATATCTGCTTGCTTGGCTTCAATCACAATTAAGTTGGTTGTTGTTCGCAGATAATAATCTAAATTACCTTGGAGTTTGTTATCAACTTTAATACTGTATTCTATTCGTAATTTAGCGTGTGAATAATGGATTAAATCAGTCACAATCGGCGCAATTAAAATTTCTCTACGTGTAGCTTCATTCTCTAAATCTACAAAAGGTAATACTTCTTCAATCCGTTGTTTCAGGTCGGCAAGCCTATCTAATGTGCCTGAATATTGTGGGAATTCAATAAATTTTCGCTCGAATGAATAACCAAATTCAGCTACTAAATCATCAACTGGAAACCCTAATTCAAAGTAATTACTAAAAGTATAGGAGCGATTTGGATCTAACAATGGTGGGCGGCTCATTGAATTCCTCCAATCAAGCAAATAATAAGAATGCGACAGATGTATGGGTAGGGACGTACAGCTGTACGCCCCTACTGTGAGATTATGTTATTTATCTGTCGGAAAATTCACAATTATTGGTGGAATACCATTTTCTGAGGTTGGTTGGGTTGGGGCTATCGGTTGTGGATGCAAAGGCGTTGCTGTTAAATCGCCATTTTTACCAGTTTGATTCCATAAAATCAAAGATAGTAAACCATCTACTAAGCCGTTATTACTACCGTTACCGCCAACGAGAACATCTGGAATCAAGCGGACATGGCGATCGCCGATAATTTGCATCAGTTGCATTGCTGTATAACCTTGCGAACCCAAGGCTTCCACACCAGTGCGGTAGGTTTCAGCTTTGGCGTTACCTGTGGCGCGAATACTTTCAGCCTCCGCAATTGCCCGGAGTTTTATTCCCTCGGCTTCACCTGTGGCTTCCTTGATTTGGGCTTGGGCTTTCAGGTCAGCTATATGTACGCTTTGCTCTGATTTCACCATTTCTTGCTGAATATTAGCCAAGGCTGTTTCCCGAACAAGTTGTTGGCGTTGGGTTTGCGCTAACTGCTGGACTTCATAAGTTTTGCGTTCTTCTTCCGCAATTTTCCGGTCTGTCTGTGTCTGCATTAACGACGCTGGTGGCTGAATATCACCAATCAGGGTATCGATCGCTTGCACGTCATAAGCCCGCAGTGCTGTTTTAATATACTCAGCAGCCTCAGTTTGTCGCTCGCTGCGAGCTGTCAAAAAGTCTAGTACTGTATAATCTTGGGCTGAGTTGCGGAAATAGTTACCAATAGTTGGTTCTAGTACGTGGTCTACGAGGTTTTGCATTGCGCCAACGCGGGAAATTACCTTCGGCGCATCCAAAGCACCCACATGGATAATTTGCGCTACTTCTAAATCAAAGGCAAATCCATCACGCGATCGGACTGTCAGGGATGCTAGTTGAGCATCATAACTGTGACGTTCGGTGCGGTCTGACCAGTTTAATACAATATTGGTCGTCGGCACCAGTTCAATTTTCATGATCCGCGAATTAATCGGGTGCTTCCCAGGATACAGTGGTTCCACCCACACGCCCTTGTGTCCTTGATTCACCAAGTTACCATGTGTGAAAGCAGCGCCACTGACATCTTGATGCGCTTTACCCACGAAAGAAATCACCACACCTACATAGCCAATGGGAATTTCTGTCATTGGCACTTGTTCCACCTGAACAAACCAGGGATTTAAATTCCAAGAACCAGAAAGTAGAATTTGTTCTTGTAAACCTCGTCGTCCACCGCCATCAATAAATTTCTGACCATTTTGAAAGTTGTTGTGTCCCTCAATTATCGGCCCTGCAATTTCACCGTCGGAAATTGGTAAACCATCTAAAGTAGTGACGATGCCAACTTTGTCAGAAGCTAGGCTATAAACCCGCAAGTGTTCTGGAGTCATGCCGTGAGTTGTAGCATTGGCAGCGGTGATAACTTTAAACAGAGCAGTATTAATCCGGTAAGTTCCAGCTGTGAGAAAACCCATTTGCCGACCTTTTTCACCACCTTGGGTGAGGAACTTCCGCGCATCTTGGTAATTGTCACAATCGACAATTTTCCCCAGAATGCGCTGCGGTGGGTTGGGTTCGCCATCTGCGGCGACAATTAAAGCGATTTCACCTTGGGGAACAACAACTACAGATTCTTTACGAACCGAGTATTGCCAAGGCCAATAGCCCCAGTGCCAGCCAGGGGCAAGAGTATCTGCCTGTAAGCCAGCTTCACCGTTGAGAGCAATTAACCTTCCAGCCGGAAGCCCGCGTCCAGAAAGGGTAAACTTTCTGACAACAATACCAACTTCCCGTTCGCCAATGACCACCAGTCCGCCAAAGAACAGAGGGACAAATATAACTAAACCACCAACAAGTACGATGGGAACCAGTACAAAAGGATCGATTCCAGCAGCTTGATATTGAGTTTGATTAGTTTGTAACTGGGCAATACTTGGTTTAGTTGGAGTTAAATGGGGTGATGTCGAAGTTAATTCTTTTGCAGTAGTGATTTTTATGGGAGTAGCACTGGCATAATTAATACTGCCTGCGTTTGTCAAAGACATTGGCGCAGCGATCGCCAACGCTGCTGCTACAGATGCTGCAAAACGCGCTATTTTATTCTGTTTACGCTTACCAAGGCAAGATTGAAGACTTTTCATATTTTTTGCCCACTTGGGCAACTAATTAGCTAAGTTAACACTTCACCAACCCAGACCTCGATTTCTTAAACTTGGCTTCAAAAGTTGGGTATGGGGTATGGGGCATGGGGCATTGGGCATGGGGCATGAGGGATGGGAGATATATTTTGTAGAATGCAAAAATGAGTCTTTGATACTCGCCGATGAGTCTTTGATACTTGTGAATGAGTCTTTAATACTCGCTGACGAGTCTTTGATACTCGTGAATGAGCCTTTAATACTCGCCGACGAGTCTTTGATACTCGTGAATGAGTCTTTAATACTCGCCGACGAGTCTTTGATACTCGTGAATGAGTCTTTAATACTCGCCGACGAGTCTTTAATACTCGTGAATGAGTCTTTAATACTCGCCGACGAGTCTTTATTACTCGTGAATGAGTCTTTGATACTCGTGAATGAGTCTTGGATACTCATTAATAGAGTTCGCCTTTCCACATACCCCATACCCAATGCCCAATGCCCCATGCCCCATTCCCAATGCCCCATTCCCAATGCCCCATTCCCCATTCCCTGTAAAAAATAACTAGGATCGAATAGCGAGGTTAACCAAGAATCTAAATTATGGCTTCCACATTGCCCGAACCTCATCACAGCAACTCACCCAGTTGGGAGGAAGAACTAGATAGTGCCATTTTCAGTTTTGAAGATATTCAAACGGAACTGAATTATAAACAAGCACAAACGGCGCTACGAAATTTGGTGACTAATCTTGACCTCAGTCCCCAAGAAAAAGCGGGGCTGGAGGTGGAGATTACTGATTTGGAAACCATGCTGGGCAAGTTAGACCGCATGGTAGTGCAGATTGCGGCTTTTGGTATGGTGGGACGTGGTAAGTCTTCGCTACTCAATGCTTTGGTTGGACAAACAGTATTTGAAACCGGGCCGCTGCATGGTGTTACCCGTGCTGCACAAAGAGTGAATTGGACTATTAGCGAAGAAGCGGTTGGGGAAACTGAACGCGCTTTGCGAGTCACCCTCCCTGGTGTTGGTCAATCACAAGTGGAATTAATTGATACTCCTGGTTTAGATGAGGTAGACGGGGCAACCCGCGCTGCACTGGCTGAACAGATTGCCAAACAAGCGGATTTGATTTTGTTTGTTATATCCGGCGATATGACAAAAATAGAACACATTGCGCTTTCTCAATTGCGGGAAGCGGGTAAACCAATAATTCTGGTATTTAACAAAGTAGACCAATATCCAGAAGCCGATCGCATGGCAATTTATCACAAAATCCGCGATGAAAGGGTGCGGGAATTACTCACACCTTTAGAAATTGTCATGGCAGCAGCATCGCCAATGGTGAAGACGGCCGTTGTTCGCCCTGATGGTACTAGGGGCATACAATTGCGTCCGGGTAATGCCCAAGTCGAGGAACTGAAGCTGAAAATATTGGAGATTTTGCACCGTGAAGGTAAAGCCTTAGTTGCTCTCAATACTATGCTTTATGCTGACACCGTAAATGAGCAATTGATAGAGCGAAAATTGATGATTCGTGAGGAAAATGCCAATCAATTGATTTGGAGAGCAGTGATGGCTAAGGCGGTGGCGATCGCTCTTAATCCCGTAACTGTGGTAGATATTCTTAGTAGTGTTGTAATTGATATTGCTCTAATTTTAGGTTTATCTAAACTCTATGGCTTCTCCATGACCGAAGCAGGAGCCGTACAATTACTACAAAAAATCGCCCTCAGTATGGGCGGCATCGGAGCCAGCGAACTTTTAGCAAACTTGGGTTTGAGTGGATTAAAAACTTTACTTGGCATCTCTGCAACTGCTACCGCTGGTATTGCCCTTGCTCCTTATATATCCGTAGCACTCACCCAAGCAGGAGTCGCTGGTGTTTCTTCTTACGGTATTGGACAAGTTACCAAAGTTTATTTAGCCAACGGTGCGACTTGGGGGCCTGATGGGCCAAAAGCAGTAATTAATCGGATTTTGACAAACCTTGATGAAACTTCAATTCTCAACCGCATTAAAGATGAATTACTCCACAAAGTAAAACTCAGAAAGTGACGCCTTGAAATGTAGGGTGCGCTCTGCGACAGCGCAACGCCAATAATTGCAGATGCCGGACAATTTCTTCGGAACTTGAGTGTGGAACTTAAAATCTCAAGTTCTACACTCAAACTCCGAGCTTCTAAACTTTAACTTTCAACCTTTTAGCCAAAATTATCGATAGATTTTCTCCACTATTGATACTTACGGGACGAAATTGCGCCTTCATCAAATTTTAGTTTCTACCTTTGAAAGAATTGAGCCATTCTTGAACTTGTTCGCGGGCAATATCGCGACCTCCCAAACCAAAAGCTAGGGCAATAGCAACAGCGATCGCACCTAATAACAGTCCAAAGGCTAAATTCACAATATCACTAGCAACTCCAATTTGTTGTAGTGCCATTGCTGATACTAAAGTAATGATGCAAATCCGCGCTACCTGTCCTAAAATCTGTGCTTGGCGATCGCCAGAACTGGTAATAATGTTAAAAGCCAGATTTGCCAAGAATAAACCAATGGCAAATATTACCAAACCTGCCAAAATCCTCCCAAATATAACCAAAATACCAGACACTAAGGCTGTCAAGGCTGGAATATTCAAGATATTTACCGCCGCTACCGTTGCAAATAGCATAATACCTACTAAGGTAACAATGCCTGCAACTTCTGATGGAGTACGGGTGGGAATTGGAGGAGGTGTTGATTCTGTTGATTCTGTGGAAATGACAATTCGTCTAGTAGGTGTTGCCAAACCCAATACAGTGAAAATGTTATTAAAGCCTAAATTAGTCAGGATACTTGTAACCAAATCTGCTACAAACCGTCCCAGGAAATAGGCAATAATCAAAATTGCTATAGCTGTAAAGATGGCAGGTACAGCGTTGAGAACCTGTTGTAACATAGCGATCGCCGGCTGCGAGATAGCAGCAATTTGTAAAGCATCAAGGGCTGCGATCGCCACAGGAATCAAAATCAAAACATAGACAATCGTACCGATGATACTCGATAAAGATTGCACTCCCGCAGTCGAAGATAATCCAAATCGATTACCTAAATTGTCAACACCAGTACTTATTAGCAAGTTCGTCACAATTCGCCGCACCACATTAGCTATAAACCAGCCAACTGCGGCAATCACCACTGCTGCTAAAATGTTTGGCAGAATTACCAAAATCTTTGTAATTAAAGCTTGTACTGGTTGTAGAGCTTCTCTGAGTCCGAGAGTATCCAGAATCGGAACCAGAAATAGTAAAAATATAAACCAATACAGAGCATTGGCAATGCTTTCACTTAGAGACAATTGATTGAGACTTGGGGCGCTATCAATAGGCTGTGGATTCAAACGCTCATCCAGATTAAATGTCTGTAATAAACGCAGAGTAACAATTTTGACAATACTGGCTAATACCCAAGCAGCTGCCAAAAGGATTCCAGCACCAACTAACTTTGGCAAAAAGCCAACCAGTTGCTCAAGAAAAGTATTTAGCGGTCGAGATGCGATCTCTAAATTCAGTGTTTGTAGAACAGCTACCGCCGTCAGTAAGATAATGCTCCAAAAAACCAAGTCGGAGATTATCTTCTCCACCTGAGGAACATCCTGACGACCAGTTATGCCTGCTGCAATCCGGTTATCTATGTTTGTGCGGTTGAGGATTTTCTGTACTACTGTGGCTGCGATCGCTGCAATTAGCCAACCTACAAACAAAATTACCACAGCCCCCAGCACGCGGGGCATAAACAAAATCAACTGTTCGACAATTCCTTGCACATTAGCGACGCCTTCGTTTACTGCTTGACTTGTTTGCAGACTGGGCGATTGTGCCAAAAATTGCTGTCCCCTCATCGATAAACCAATATCTATCAACTGGGTTATTCCTTGCCAAGTTGTGTTCATGGTTTTCCAGTATTAAGCTTTTAATTCGCCAAAAACGCTTGAAATACTTATCGGGAGGCTAGATTTGAACTAGGGAATGGGAATTGGGGACTAGGTACTGTGAAAATAAGTATGTTGATTTCTATCTGAACCAAACCTGACAGTAGTTTTCATGTATTTAAACCACATCTGTTGTATGGGCACAGCAATGCTGTGCCCCTACAGTAAGCGGGGTGTATTTACTGAAAATTACTGTAAAACAATTTCTTCGCCAGTACCCAGTAGCCAATACCCAGCTCCATAACGCCCATTCCTCCCCAACTCGTTGTACTGAAATTGGGACGAAATCGGCGTCACCCGTTGCATAATTCTGCATCCCAGTAAGTTTACTAGTGTTTTGCTTATCAATTTACCAGCAAATTACCCGTAAACTCACTGTCTGTTTGATATAGTCAAAATTTTTTGGTTTTTTCAAAAAAAATGTCAAAAAGTAAGTGGCGAGTAGAGGGGCAGGGTGAGCAGGGGAGACAAGGGAGTGTGGGGAGTGTGGGGAGAGACGGGGAAAGATTTCTTCCCCATCCTCCCACACCTCCCACACCTCCCCATCTCCCCATCTCCCCATCTCCCCACCTCCCACCCCTCCCACACCTCCTGTTTGCCCAATACCCCCTGAATTGCGTTACTCTAATTGCAGCAACAGCTTAAAAAATCTGGAATGTCCCAAGTACTGGAACAATCGATTCAAATTAACGCTACAGCCACGGTAGTCGAACGCTGTATTACCGATTTAGCACTTATGCACCGTTGGCTAAACCCTGTCCTTCGTTGCGAACCTGTGGGCGAAGTCTGGAGTACGGATGTAGGCAGTCAAAGTCGTTTTATCATTCAAATTCCTCTACTCCAACCAACTTTGAAAAGCGTAGTTGTAGAACGACAGCCGGGTTTGGTAGTCTGGAAATTCGAGGGATTTTTTCAAGGGCGCGATCGCTGGGAATGTCAACCAACACAAAAAGGAACACTCCTACTCAATCGCTTTGAGTTCGATATTCCTAACCCCCTAGTAAGTTGGGGTTTTAAAACCTTTGCTGCATCTTGGACAAAACAAGACATGGAAGCTCAGTTACGCCGCCTCAAACGAGTCGCAGAAGAACAAAATTAGTCATTGGTAATTACTCATTAGTCATTAGTCATTTCTCCTCTGCCCCTCTGCCCCTCTGCCCCCCTGCCCCCCTGCCTCCTGTGCTCCCTACCCATCCTTTCCCAACTCCGCAAGTAGCCGCCGAATCACTGGTGCATCCTTGGCATCAGGAACTTTTACTAAATAACTTTGTAAGTCGTTTGTGGCTTGGGGATAGTGGCCTAGTTGATAATAGATCAAACCGCGATCGCGCAATTCTAAAGTTAAATCGGGAAACAACAGTAAAATTCTTTCAACTGCTCCTAGTGTTTTTTCTAACTCTTGTTGTTTTAAATAAATAAACTTTAAATTTGTTAGCATCCTTGCTAAAATTTGCCGATGAGTTACCACAGCTAAAAATTCTGGTTGTAGCGTTATCGGTTGCTGATAAAGTTGAGATAGCCTTTCTTGACAATCTTCGGGAAATATTATTTCACCACCATTGAAGGCATCGACGAAAATCTCCATATCTGCAACATCTGGGCGAATCAAGAAATGTCCCGGCATTCCTATACCCACCATCGGAAAGTCAATCCGTCGCGCAACTTCTAAGTAAACTAACGCTAAAGTAATGGGAATCCCCAATCTTCTATCAATTACATCATTCAAAAAACTGTTGCGTGGGTCGTAGTAGTCAATTTTATTACCAGAAAATCCTAAATCTTCGTATAAATATTGATTAATAGTTTGAATCACCCGCAGAGGATATCGCTCTTGAGGCAGACGTTCTTGCAGTTCCCATGCCATTGTATCAAGGGCGTTGAGATATTCCTCTGGGTCTAGGTTTGGATATTCTTCTTGTGCAATCAACAAAGCTGCTTTTGCTAAATCAATTTCCTCGTCAGACTGCTGAATCTCTTGATAAAAATATTGTCGCGCTAACGAGAAATTCATAAGCTATTGCTCGGTGGAGGTGTGGGGATGAAGCGAAAGTGGCTAGGCTGAACTAAAAACAGTTTCTTGAAAAGTTATGTTTGCCAAAAGCCAGTTGCTCGGACTTTCCGCTTTTTGTACATATTTTTATCTTATGAATATTCACGAAATTTGGAAATGTAATTTGTACATAGATTTCACGAAATCGATCTATCGAAGGTATGAAAATAATTTAGTATAGTTCTTTACTATTGACTAAAATACATATTCATAGTAAGTATTTATGCTAACTATGTTTTTTTCAGTATAAAAATGTATATAGCAATTCCCAGTTAAGTAAGTTACAGATAATATTTTGAAACGCTCCAGGAACGCGGAGTAAAGGACAGCGAAAAGTCTGAGCGCCGGCTTCCGGCGATCGGAACTTTTCAAGACAGAGGTACGCAGAGATTTGTACCTCAGCAGACAAGGACAGGCTATAGTATCAAACTAAAAATTATCAATTGTTGATTTACTCAATTCCGAAACGGGATTGAGAGCATTTGTATTAACTATTTAAATGAAATGGCATGGTACTGCTCTTTGTGGCGATCGCTGGGAAGGGCAGATTTTTTATTTAAGTCGGGTTAATCCCAACTTTCCAGACTGCTGTGTTTGCGATGTCTGTGACGGGCTGCGCCTACGCAAAGCATACAACACAATACTTATATATTTGTATATAACTTTACTAAAAGTTCATACAGTTTTTGATTCTGATTATGAATCTGATAGCTTAACAGTTGCGATACGACGTATATAGAATGAGATTTTTAAAATATTATGTATAAGCGTATACAAACTTTTATTGTGAATTTTAGATAAATTTAAGTAATAATATTTATTTTCTTAATTGTATTTCATAATAATACTCGTAATTATACCAGACAATAAAATCAGGGTAGTAAAATGCTATCAACCTGCTAATTAGAGCGAAATTCAAGAATTAAATTATTTCCATTATTGCTTGTATGTGCGATCGCTGTGACTGCCTTACTCATAGACAGTCTTAGCAGAATTTTCATGTGCAATTTCGTTTTTGATCTCTGCTTAGGCAGTTTGGAGCTTACTGACTGTTGAGATACACCTTTTTGGAGAAATAAGTTTTATGGCTACCTTATCTGTAATGAAGTTATCAATAGCTACCATCGCCACAGGGTTCATAACGTTGGGAACCTTTAGTGCGGCGCAGGCTGGCTTCATTAACTTTGACATTGATGCCAATGGCAATGCTGTAAATGGTTTATTATTCATTGACAGCACTGCCCTCACTGACTTGTATGCACCCTTGGGTGTAAACTTTAGTGGCCCAGGTCAACTGAGCGGTGGCTCAATAGCAGATCAGTCTGGAAATTTTGGAGTGAACGCACTCAGTGGCTCTAACTTTCTAGCATTCAATCGCGATGCGATATTATCAAACGGTGGTATACCCACAGATCCAGAAACAGTCACTTTTACTGACCTGATAAGTGATTTTTCTATTTTTGCTTCTGGAGGACGTGAACCTAATACTTTCCAGTTACAAGCATTTGATATCAACAACTCGTTACTAGGTACTGACACTATTACTACAGCAGTTGCAGAGTGGGGACAGTTGAGCTTTTCTTCATCTTTAGGTAACATTAGCAAAGTCGTCCTCACTGGAATAGGAGAGGATAATGCGTTTGTGTATGACAATCTTTCCTTTACTCCTGCAAGTCAGTCGGTTCCCGAACCTGCTTCTCTCATTGGTATACTAGGACTAGGTGCTTTTGGCGTTACCTCTGTTTGCAAGCGCAAACAACAGCAACCCGCAGTTAAAGTATAAATTTATCGTTAAATTAATTTAATCGCTGCCATGTCAATAGTGAGTTGACGTGGCATTTTTGATTCTCATACTTAAAAAAGTTGCAATCTCAAGTATTTTCTGTCCACTCCGAACCATTTTTACAACCGAGGCGAATTCTCGATCCCCAACCTCAGTCTTAAGAATCAATTTATGGCGTAGAGGGGGGGCGTTCAGTGCTAACCTGAAAGATGACATTGCTTATTCTTATGTCTTCAACGACCTTATCTGAAATATAGCTTCAATCATTAGGCGCAGCATGGTCACAACCGCAGAAAAAACAAACATAGGCTACATTACCCAAATCATTGGTCCAGTTGTAGACGTTAAATTTCCCGGCGGGAAATTGCCTCAAATCTACAACGCTTTGACCATCAAAGGCACCAACGAAGCTGGACAGGAAATCAACCTCACCATCGAAGTACAGCAATTGCTGGGCGACAACCAAGTGCGGGCTGTTGCTATGAGTTCCACAGATGGTTTAGTGCGCGGTCTGGAAGTCGTCGATACAGGCGCTCCCATCAGCGTACCAGTTGGTAAAGCCACCTTGGGTCGGATTTTCAACGTCCTTGGCGAACCCGTGGACAATAGAGGGCCTGTAAATGCTGAGGCCAGCTTACCCATCCACCGTTCTGCTCCCAAATTCACTGACCTGGAAACCAAACCTTCGGTATTTGAGACTGGGATTAAAGTTGTTGACCTCCTGACTCCCTATCGACGCGGCGGTAAGATTGGTCTGTTCGGCGGTGCTGGTGTTGGTAAAACCGTGATCATGATGGAGTTGATTAACAACATCGCTACTCAGCACGGTGGAGTATCAGTTTTTGCTGGCGTGGGCGAACGTACCCGTGAAGGCAATGACCTCTACAACGAAATGATTGAATCTGGGGTTATTAACAAAGACAACCTCAACGAATCGAAGATTGCTCTAGTTTACGGTCAGATGAACGAGCCACCCGGAGCAAGAATGCGGGTTGGTCTGTCGGGCTTGACAGTAGCAGAGTACTTCCGCGATGTCAACAAACAAGACGTGCTGCTGTTTATTGACAATATCTTCCGATTTGTGCAAGCAGGTTCGGAAGTATCGGCGCTGCTAGGTCGGATGCCTTCAGCGGTAGGATATCAGCCTACATTAGGTACTGACGTGGGCGAACTGCAAGAACGGATTACCTCCACTACAGAGGGTTCTATTACCTCAATTCAAGCGGTTTACGTACCTGCGGACGACCTCACCGACCCCGCACCTGCAACCACCTTCGCTCACTTGGACGGAACAACAGTACTGTCTCGCGGTTTGGCTGCTAAGGGAATTTATCCAGCGGTAGATCCCCTGGGTTCAACTTCCACCATGCTACAGCCAGGAATTGTAGGTGAAGAACACTACAATACTGCCCGCGCTGTGCAATCAACTCTCCAACGTTATAAAGAACTGCAAGACATTATCGCCATTCTCGGTCTGGATGAATTATCTGAAGAAGACCGTTTAGTGGTAGCACGGGCGCGGAAAGTTGAGCGCTTCTTGTCTCAGCCGTTCTTTGTGGCAGAAGTATTCACCGGTTCTCCTGGTAAATACGTGAAGTTGGAAGACACCATCAAAGGATTCCAAAAGATTCTGTCTGGTGAGTTGGATGACCTGCCAGAACAGGCTTTCTACTTGGTGGGCGATATTAACGAAGCGATCGCCAAAGCTGAAAAACTCAAAGGTTAGTCATTAGTCATTGGTCATTGGTCATTAGTCATTGGTCATTGGTCATTAGTCATTAGTCATTAGTCATTAGTCATTAGTCATTGGTCATTGGTCATTAGTTTAACTGCTAATGACTAATGGCAATTGCAAAAGGCAAAGGACGAATGACAACTGACAATGGACAAAAGACAAAGGACAAATGACAACAGACAAAAGACAAAAGACAACGGACAAAGGACAAAAGACAAATGACATTAACCGTTCGCGTAATTTCCCCAGATAAAACAGTCTGGGATGCCCCAGCTGAAGAAGTAGTTTTGCCTAGTACTACCGGTCAGTTAGGTATTTTAACTGGACACGCACCTCTGTTGACTGCCCTGGATACAGGTGTAATGCGAGTTCGTGCTGCTAAAAACCAAAATTGGGAAGCGATCGCTCTTTTGGGTGGCTTTGCTGAAGTGGAAGAGAATGAAGTCACTATTCTCGTTAATGGTGCAGAACGCGGTGACAAAATTAACCTTGAAGAAGCCCGTGCTGCCTACAACCAAGCAGAAGCACGTCTGGGCCAAGTGGCAGCAGACGATCGCCAAGCACAAATCCAAGCAACTCAAGCCTTCAAACGCGCCCGCGCTCGCTTTCAAGCCGCTGGCGGTTTGATCTAGTAATTTTGGATTTAAGATTTGTTCCAAAATCCAAAGTAATAAAAAACAAAGACGCAAAAGCATTTTTACTGCTTCTGCGTCTTTTGTGCGTTAAATCAATCAAGAGACGCGATAAATCGCCGTCTCTACGCTCTTAATTACACCATCTCTGAGGAAGTCTGTACCACTGGTTGCGGCTGCGGCTGGAACATGAACAACGAATACACCACATCTCGGCGAATATTCACCATCATATCCAAGAACAGCTCGTAACCTTCGCTCTTGTATTCAATCAGCGGGTCTTTTTGACCGTAACCGCGTAACCCCACTGATTCGCGTAAAGCATCCATTTGTTGCAGGTGTTCTCGCCAGAGTGTGTCAATGCGTTGCAAGATAAAGAAACGTTCGGCTTGACGCATCAGTCCTGGTTGAACTTGGTCGATTTGCGCTTCTTTGAGGTCGTAAGCAATTCGTACCTGTTCGTGGAGGAAGGCTTTAATCTCAGTCACAGAAATATCTTCCAACTGACTAGCCTGCAAATCTGATAACAAATAGACGAATTCTTTGACTTTTTCAACTAACTTTTCTAACTCCCACTCTTCGGAAGGTAAATCTACGTTGATGTAGTAGTCAACGATGTCATCCATCGTTTTTTCAGCGTACTTGATTACCTGTTCTTTCAAATCTTGACCTTCTAACACCCGACGGCGTTCGGCATAAATAGCACGACGTTGATTATTCATCACCTCGTCATACTCAAACACCTGCTTGCGGATGTCATAGTAGTAGGTTTCAACTTTTTTCTGTGCGCCTTCCAAGCTGCGAGTTAGCATCCCCGATTCAATGGGCATATCGTCTTCGACGTTAAAGGCTTCCATCAATCCAGCAACGCGATCGCCACCGAAAATCCGCAGTAAGTTATCTTCTAAGCTGAGGAAGAATCTTGTGGTTCCGGGGTCGCCTTGTCTGCCAGCGCGTCCCCGCAATTGGTTATCAATCCGCCGCGATTCGTGGCGTTCTGTACCAATGACGTGCAAACCACCGAGTTCTACCACTTCATTATGTTCTCGCTCGGTGAATTGTTCGTACTCCTGCTTAACACGCTTATAAGCTCCCCGCAATTTCTGAATTACGGGGTCGTCGATGGGAGCCTTTTCCGCGGCTACAGCTACCTTGTCTTCAGCTTCCAGTTCCGATAAACTGCGATCGCCATATTCGCGCACTGCAACTTCTACTGCGTCTTTGAGTATCTGTTCTGTTTCTTTTGTCAACTGGGTGGGGAAAATTTCTGGTGAAGCCCGCCAGGTTTTAACTTTTTTACCAGGGACGAAACCTTGACCGCCGCCGTGTCCTGTAGGCAATCCAGCTGCCCTTTGAACGCCAAATGCATCTTCATCTTCTGGCATCACGATGCGAGGCATCAAATATTCGCGCAACTTCAGACGCGCCATGTATTCGGAGTTCCCACCCAGGATGATATCTGTACCTCTTCCTGCCATGTTGGTCGCAATAGTTACAGCACCTCTCCGTCCCGCCTGGGCGACGATTTCTGCTTCCCGTTCCACGTTTTCTGGTCGGGCATTAAGTAACTCGTGGGGAATTTCTAGCTGTTTCAGTAATCGGCTGAGATATTCAGACTTTTCTACACTCGTGGTTCCTACTAATACTGGTCTACCGAGTTCGTGCATTTCGGCACATTCTCTGGCGATCGCTCCCCACTTGCCTGTTTCTTTCTTAAAGACCATATCAGACAAGTCTTCGCGTCTTCGTTCGCGGTTAGTGGGAATTACTGTAACTTCAAGTTTGTAAATTTTTTCAAACTCTGGTTCTTCAGTTTTTGCCGTTCCCGTCATTCCACCCAATTTGGGATACAGCAAGAACAAGTTTTGATAAGTAATTGTCGCTAGAGTTTGAGTTTCTGGCTGAATTTCTACGTGTTCCTTAGCTTCAATTGCCTGGTGCAGTCCATCACTCCAGCGCCGTCCGGGTAGTACCCGACCGGTAAATTCATCCACAATCACCACTTCTCCATTGCGGACAATGTAGTTTGTGTCTTTGAGGAAAAGTTCTTTGGCTTTGATGGCATTAAAAACAAAATGCGCCCAAGGATCTTCCGGGTCAAATAAATCTGTCACTCCCAAAAGATTTTCTGCTTCTGCAAACCCTTCATCTGTCAATAGCACGTTACGAGCTTTTTCATCCACCTCGTAATGCTCATCTTTTTTGAGGGTCAGTGCTATTTCAGCAGCTTGCAGATATTTTTCTGTAGGTCTTTCCACCTGTCCTGAAATAATCAGAGGTGTCCGCGCCTCATCAATTAAAATCGAGTCTACCTCGTCAATGACGCAGTAATTAAACGGGCGCTGTACCACATCTTTCATATCTGTGGCCATATTATCCCGCAGGTAGTCAAAGCCGACTTCACTGTTCGTCACATAAGTGATATCACAGTTATAGTTTTTCTGGCGTTCGGTGGGAGTCATGCTTGCCTGAATTAGCCCCACACTCAACCCCAAAAAGCGATGCACTTGTCCCATCCACTCAGCGTCCCGACGAGCCAGGTAATCGTTCACGGTAATAACGTGTACGCCTTTACCAGTCAGGGCATTCAAATAACTCGGCAAGGTGGCTACTAATGTTTTACCCTCACCCGTTTTCATTTCAGCAATTTGCCCTACGTGCAAAATGATACCGCCAAGTAGTTGGACATCAAAATGCCGTAAGCCTAAGACTCGGCGTCCTGCTTCTCGGACAACGGCGTAAGCTTCTGGCAAAATATCATCCAGAGTTTCGCCTTTAGCGAGTCTTTGTTTAAATTCTGCGGTTTTACCTTTTAACTCCTCGTCAGAAAGAGCGTTAATTTCTTCCTCTAAAAGGTTAATTTCAGTAACGGAAGGCTGGTACTTTTTCAGCTTACGAGCGTTGGGATCGCCCAACAAAAGTTTTAGCATGGCAGGTTATCGAACTGAATCAAAGGGGATGGCAATTAAAGATTTGGCATTGATTATAAACATTTAACCCACTCAACAGTCTTAGTTGTGGATGGGTATAAAATGAGAATTCGCTCAAAAACAGGAGAAAAACTAATCAATCAGTTTCTTAAACGATTGGTTTTAACTCTTATCTTATATTTACTCTTTCTTCATAGTATCATTTTGCCTCCAGATGGGGCATTGGGGATTGGGCAAACAGGAAGTGTCAGAGGTGTGGGAGGTGTGGGAGGTGTGGGAGGATGGTGAAAAAATCTTTCCCCCCACACTCCCCACACTCCCCACACTCCTCATCCGCCTCATTTCTCCCACTCTGGGCTAAGGCGGCGGAAATTGTAGTCGCTAGCACTGGGATGACAACTCACGCAGCTACCAATTTCGAGAGGGCGTGGTAGTTTAACTCCAGGATGCAAAGCTTTGAAATAACGGGAATTATTCAGGCGATAGGGTATTTCTTCATCGTTGAGTTTAACGCGTGAGAAAGTCGAAAGATATTTCCAGACTAAAATTCGAGGCGGATCGACCAAAGGCCTGAGTTGTGCGCCGTAGTGTTGGGAGTCTTCTAAGAGATTTTTCCAAGTTTGGGTGGGAAAAACGGATGGTGGCAAGGCAATGTGGCATGTGGAGCAATTTTCTAAATACAGTTCTTGCCCCAGTTGATATTGTGGAGGTATGACATCAACTGTGCCAATTTCGGCGGGAGGAGTGGCACTTTGGGCGTTAGTTACCAACGCTAAAAGCCAGCCCATAGCTAAACTCCAGGTGATAATTACCAAAAGTAAACCGAAAAATTGACGTTTGAATTCGCGTTCGGCGCTTTGTCTTAGCACTTGACGATCGCTCTTTGGCGATCGCTTTTCGCCATCACGAGATTTCTGCTTTACAAAAATTGACATTCCTCACATTCCCAGATTTTTAGAAGTGGCGCTTGTGTTAATCATAGGACTTACGGAGTATTAGAAGTGTTTCAAATTACGTGTAAGTAGTTTTGCTCAGGAATATAGCGATCGCTTTTTTTGGGGTACATCAAATTTAATATAAATTTTTCTAGAGCATACTACTGCTGATTATGCAATAAAAAATTTCTTGGTAGTTTTAACCTGACTCGCTAGAAAATTCAGCTAAAATACCTATGATTTCATTTACATTAATATCTTCTCTATCAGACTTGGAATAAATCGTTAATAGCAAAAGACTTGTAGCTGACTCAACTTGATAAATCAATCGATAACCAGCACTTTTACCTTTTTGGATATTACTATTGCGAACTCTGACCTTATAAACAACATAGTCTTTGCCGATACCAGCAATTCTATCTCCAAGAATATTTCCTTGCTGTAATTGCTCAATAATTGGCTGAACATCAGAGCGAATATTGCGAAATCTCTTGGAAAGTCTGTAAAGTTCTTCTTCAAATTCATCAGCAAATCGAATTGAAACCGGATTATTACTCTGCATCAATCCTGTCCCATAGCTCACTAATTGGTCTAGTTTGCCCCGTTTTTGCTTGGTGCAAGGCTCTTCTCAAACTAGCTTTAATCTCTTCAATAGGCGTATCGTCAGGGTCAACTTCTTCTAGGTCTGTTGCTTCTGGAACCAACACAATTACCCGAACCCGATCGGGATAATTCGTTCCTTGAATCGGCTCATCTAAAACTAAGTTTCCCTGAGAGTCAATTTTGCCAGTAACTTCGATCGCTTTCATCTCTCGTCCACCTGATTTTGTAGGAAATTCTAACACGCCTAAATTTAAGCACGATGCGGAAACCAAAGTTTTCATCAAGTTTTTAACTCGATCTCATTATCAAAACTAGCTAAAATCTCTCGGATTTCATTTATACCAATATCCTCTCTGTCAGACTTGCAATAAATTGTTAATAGCAAAATACTTGTAGATGATTCAAGTTTATAAATTAATCGATAACCATAAATTTTACCTTTTTGGATATTAATATTGAATGATTGCCACCTCGAAAATGAGCGAATCGTCCAAATAAAAAAGTATCTTTTTCCGTTATTTTAAGATATTTATATTTGCAAATATGATTTAGTATTTAATAAGATTACAATCGATGAGCTACATATAAAGTAGTTAAGTAACCTTTGGTAATCTCACCATTAAATTTAGTATCAATTAATTGGGCGATCGCATCAAAAAAACGCTCCTTTTTCAGGCTATCTAAATTTAAATGACCTGAGTAAGTATTTAAAAGGTTGAGATAATTTGCAGTGTTATACGTTGCATCCCATTGATAAGAGCGATATGTTACCTCACCAAACAAACCTGTTTGCTCAATCTCACCTGTTTTATTAGGAACTTTCTTCTCACGCAAAGGAGGCTCATCGTCTTTAACCAGTTCAGGAGCTAAACTTTGATATAGCTTTTGTACTTCTTCAAAGAAGCCATTACTAGCGTCACTATATACATGTTCATTCCAAAATAGCGCGATCGCTCCTTTAGATCTGAGGGCAAGAGCGGTTTTTTTGTAAGCAATAGTTGGGTCAAGCCAATGAAAAGCAGTTGCCGAAATCACTAAATCAAAAGCATTTTCTTCTATTACCCAATCCTCGAAAGCGGTGTTACGCACTTCTACTTGCGAATAAGCAGCCAGGTTTTTTTGGGCAACTGTAGCGAGATTCTTACCCAACTCAATGCAGACTATTTGATAACCCAGACGTGCAAAAGGTACAGTTGCTTGACCAGTACCACAACCAATCTCTAATATCCTTCCTCCTGGATTGATTCTTGATAGAGACACCACATCATCAAAAAGCGCTTCTGGATATCCTGGTCGTACTCGATCGTACAGCAGCGCCACTTGATTAAAAGTGGTTATTAACTGACTTCTATCATCTGTCATGAATTGGTTGTCATACCATAATTTGCTGTGTTTAATATTTTATACTCAGTTGTTCGCTTTCATCTCTTGTCCACCTCATTGTGTAAGAGATCCTAACACGCTCAAATCTAAAGGCGATCGGTAAATTATGAAAGCGATCGCAATTTTGTAGCTGGCTTTTCCTGGTAAACAAGGTGCGAAGGATGACTGTTATGAAGTAGCGCAAATAAATATCCTTCACACCAATAAATACAGTTACAAAGGTATCTGTAGAATTGTTTTTAAGGAATAGGAACTGAACGCAATAATCGCTCAACAACAGTTCTAGAATTACGCCCTCCTCTGGGAATGAGCCGATGGCAAATAACATAAGGGGCAAGAAATTTCACATCATCGGGAATGGCATAATCGCGCCCTAATAGAAAAGCTAAGGCTTGGGCAGCTCGTTGTAATGCTACAGTGCCACGGGGACTAACGCCAAGGGCGATTTCCTCATCTTGACGTGTCGCCCGCACTAATTCGAGGATATATTGTTGCAAAGAGGTTGCCACTTTGACTTGCGAGCAAAGACTACGCAATTCTTGTACTTCTGCCAAAGTAATACAAGGCTGCAAATCAGCAACCTTGACACCATTTTGGAGATTTTGCAGCATCAGGAGTTCTTCTGCTTCGGAAGGATAGCCCAAACTCAACGACAGCATAAACCTGTCCATTTGCGCTTCCGGCAGAGGAAAAGTGCCTTGATACTCGATAGGGTTTTGAGTAGCAATCACAAAAAACGGCTGGGGAACTACACGAGAGACACCATCGACTGTTACTTGATGTTCTTCCATAACTTCCAGCAAAGCCGACTGAGTGCGGGGTGTGGCGCGGTTGATTTCGTCAGCAAGTAGTACATTGGCAAACACTGGCCCAGGTAAAAAACTAAATTCGCCGCTTTTTGGGTTCCAAATGTTTGTACCAGTGATGTCAGTTGGCAATAAATCGGGAGTGCATTGTAACCGTTGAAACTTACCATCAACTGAACGAGCTAGAGATTTAGCAAGCAGGGTTTTGCCAACGCCAGGGACATCTTCTAAAAGGGCATGGCCACCACCTAACAGCGCTACTAGCACTAAGCGTATTGCCTCACTTTTACCAACAATGGTAAGAGTCAGATTTTGTGTTAAAGCGTCAATTTTTTCTCTCATGCAGTGTGGGGAATGGCGAATGGGGCATCGGGCATCGGGCATGGGGAATAGGAAGTGAGGAGTGGGGGAGATAAGGAAGTGGAACAGATGAATTAATAACCCATGCCCAATGCCCAATGCCCAATGCCCAATGCCCTATCTATTGTTCCCACTCAGCACTAAGAACTTGTCTAGCTGTTATACAGTCGAGTTGAATTTGTGTTTTCAGGGCTTCAAGAGAAGGAAATTTTTGTTCGGGACGTAAAAATTTGACTAGTTCTACAGCCAGTTTTTTACCATACAAATCACCAGACCAATCGAACAAGTGTACTTCCACGGATGGAGAAACACCGTTTACAGTTGGGCGGTTACCGATATTCATAACGCCTAAGTTCTTACTTGGAGATACATCTGGTGTTTCACTGAGAGCGAAAACTCGCACAGCGTAAACTCCTTGGCGGGGCAAAAACTTTTCTTTTGGTAGCTGGAGGTTAGCGGTAGGAAAACCAATGGTTCTGCCTAGTTGCTGTCCTTGAACGACTAAACCAAGGAGAGTGTAGGGGCGTCCTAGTAGCAGATTTGCGTTTTCGATATCCCCACATTCAAGGGTTTGCCGGATGAATGAAGTGCTAATGCGGGCATCCTGACTTGAAGCATCACTGGTGAAACTGCTTTGGGTAGGTGAGTCACCTGTATAAGTTTGTAAGGGAACGATGGTGACAGGAATATTGTATTTGGCGGCGAAGAATTGCAAATCTTTAGCAGTACCACTGCGTTTTTTGCCAAAACAAAAATCTTCCCCAATACTAATTCGCTGGCATTGAAGTTGCTCGACGAGAATTTTTTCGACAAATTCTTCAGGAGTCAAAGCAGATAATTCTTTGCCGAAGGGTAATAATACCAGTTGTTCTACTCCAAGCGATCGCAATTGCTGGACTTTTTCATCGAGTGGCGTTAACAAAGTCCGGGGTTGCCCCGTAAAAAATTCCTGTGGGTGGGGATGAAAGGTGACAACTGTCGAGTAAATATGTTGTTGATTTGTCAGTTGTTGACTTTCATTAGACTGTGGACTACCAGCTACTGACAACTGACCACCACCGTGCAATACTGGCTCAATTACCCTTTGATGACCAAGATGTACGCCATCAAATTTGCCAAGTGCAACAGCAGTCGGCGTTAGTAGCCCTTCGCTGGAAGAAGCAACCCACACAGAACACCCATTTTGAGACAAATTTAGCACGTGGATTTTGAGATTTTAGGTTTATTTTAGCTATCAGTCATTAGTCATTGGTCATTGGTCATTAGTCAAACAGGTCATTAGTCCAAAGTGAATAACCAATGCCTCATGCCCCATGCCCAATATAATTTCCTGCTGATAGCTTCCGATCGCCAATCTAATCTAAAATCTACAATTGCTGCAATCGCAACCTTTAGACAGAAAACTTGCTAACAGGAAAAGATTCTGATAAGGAAGCTGAGGTGGAAACTTGGAGTACGATTCCTTCCCGTGCCATGATAGCACCAGGGAATTTTGCAGCTGCTTGTTTTCCTACACGATCCAAAAAGTCATCATTGTGGGCTGGGTCGTGGTGATAAATCACCAAAGTTTTGACATTAGCTGCTTGTGCCACTTTCACAGCTTCTTGCCAGGTTGAATGTCCCCAGCCGATTTTCGGGGATGTTGGCGAGTGATATTCCTCGTCGGTGTAGGTGGAATCGTAAATTAGAATGTCAGCATTACGAGCCAGCCAAAGCACATTTTTGTCGAGTCGGTCGGGAAAATGTTCGGTATCAGTAATATAAGCAGCAGCACCATCGCGCCAGTTGACGCGGTATCCTACGGCTTCACCTGGATGATTTAAAGGTGCTGTTTCCACGGTAATATCATCGATATCTATTGGTTGCCCCGATCGAATGTCATGGAAACTTAAATTGGCTTGCATGATTTGTAAAGGCACGGGAAAATTCGGGTGGAGCATCTGGTCGTTGAGGCGCTGTTCTATGGTAGAACCATCAGGAGCGATCGCGCCGTAAATATGAAAGTTATTCCCCCTCACAAACCCTGGAACAAAGAAGGGAAAACCCTGCATGTGATCCCAGTGGGAGTGGGTGAAAAATATATGAGCTTCTAACGGCATTTGGCGCAATAAAGATTGCCCCAATACATGTAGTCCCGTGCCACCATCGAAAATTAAGCGTTTACCGCCCACTTGCATCTCAACGCAAGGGGTATTACCGCCGTAGCGAACGGTGTGTGGTCCTGGACTGGGGATGCTGCCGCGAACCCCCCAAAATTGCACGGTAAATTGATTCTCTATCCTAGACATGGGTGTTGCTTGCTGGACTGAGCGGGCGATAAATGAAAAAATTGTTACTTGTGTGGTTTCAGTTTATGCTGTCTGGCCGAATTTGTTAGCGAGACGATCGAAGGTAATATTTCTTGGTAAAACAGCATACCCTGTTTCCGGCTGATTGTGTAAATATCGATGAGGTACTCTAAGCTATCATTTTTAACTTTTTCAGATGTATGTGTATCCGTTATCTCAAGGGTGCCCCTAAGTTATAGCCTACATTTTCATGTGATGCATTTAATTAATTCCAATTCTTTCCTAATAATTCAATGATTCAGGGAAATTTGAATTCCCATTGAGATAATTTCTCTAGTCCAGTTGCGTAGGTCAGATTGTACTGTAAGGGAGTTATACTGATGTAGTTATTACGTACAACATGTACATCTATGGGTACATTTTCCGGTAAATTTAACCCCATTGGTGGTTCCACATCTTCAATGACTTCTCCAGTTAACCAGTAGTAAGTTTTTCCACGAGGATCGACTCGTTTATCGAATACATCTATGTAACGCCGCACTCCTTGACGCGTGAGAGTCACTCCAGCAATTTCTTCCCACTCAACAGCAGGAATATTGACATTAAGCAACATCAAATCTGGTAGTGGTTTTTGGGCTAACTGGTCTAAGAGAATTTTGGCAAACTTAGCAGCAGGTTGAAAGTTTTTTGAGGTATGACTGGTAAGACTCATGGCGACACTGGGAATGCCTTCAATTAAACCTTCCATTGCCGCGGAAACAGTCCCAGAATATAAAATTTCAGTTCCCAAATTGGCGCCTTGATTGATGCCAGAGAGAACAAAATCTGGGGGAGTATCTAGCAAAGCCCACAGCGCCAATTTGACGCAATCTGAAGGTGTACCATCGCAAGCCCAAGCTTTCACAGCCGGATCGAAAAATGATTCCACAATTTCCGCGCGAATTGGCTGGTGCATAGTTAATCCATGCCCAGTTGCCGATCGCTCTCTGTCTGGGCAAACTACTGTCACATCATGCCCTGCTTGTGCTAAATAGTTAGCTAGGGTACGAATACCCATAGCAGAAATACCATCATCGTTGCTAATTAATAATTTCATAGGCATTGGTCATTGGTCACTAGTCATTAGTCATTTGTCATTGGTCATTAGTCGTTTGTCAATGACAGTCGTCACAAGTATCAAGCAAAAAAACACATTTATTTATCCTATGTTCTCGAAGTAATAGACAGAGGTTTGGTTTGTTTGGTTGAGCTAATGTATGGGTATAACTTTATTTATCGAGCAGTTCACAGCTTTTGACTATAGACTAATGACTAATGACCCTTCGGGTTCGCCAGTTGCTCATGGGGGAAACCCCCAAGATCCCACTGGCTCACCAATGACCAATGACTGATGACTAATAACTAATGACTAGCAATTTAGAAGCTCAACTTTTAGCACTGCGGCACCAAGGAGAACAAGCGATCGCCGCCGCTGATACCCTAGAACGTCTAGAAGAACTTAGAGTTAGCTATCTGGGCAAGAAAGGGGAACTGGGGGCGCTGTTGCGGAGTATGGGGCAGCTGAGCGCAGAGGAACGACCGAAAATTGGGGCGATCGCCAATACAGTCAAAGAGTCCCTGCAAACTAGTCTAGACCAACAACGCGCCGCCTTGGAAGCCGCGCAAATCCGTTCCCAGCTAGAGGCTGAAACTCTCGATGTCACTATGCCGGGAATTTACCGCCCCCAAGGTCGCATTCATCCTCTAAATGGCATCATCGATCGGGCGCTGGATATCTTTGTTGGTATGGGCTACACCGTAGCTCAAGGGCCAGAAATGGAAACAGATTACTACAACTTCGAGGCGCTGAATACTCCGCCCGACCATCCAGCGCGTGATATGCAGGATACTTTTTACCTGCCAGACGGCAATCTTTTGAGGACTCATACATCTTCAGTGCAAATTCGCTACATGGAAAGAGAGGAACCACCAATTCGGGTTGTAGCTCCAGGGCGAGTTTATCGGCGAGATAATGTAGATGCCACCCACTCAGCAGTTTTCCATCAAATAGAACTTTTAGCCATTGATGAGGGATTAACTTTTACAGACCTCAAGGGCACAATTAAGGTATTTTTACAATCAATATTTGGCGATTTACCGATTCGCTTCCGCGCCAGTTATTTCCCCTTTACCGAACCTTCCGCTGAAGTAGATTTGCAGTGGAATGGGCGCTGGCTGGAAGTAATGGGCTGCGGTATGGTCGATCCAAATGTACTCAAAGCCGTAGGCTATGACCCAGAAATTTATACTGGGTTTGCTGCCGGATTTGGTGTAGAACGCTTTGCAATGGTATTACATCAAATCGATGATATTCGTCGTTTGTATGCCAGCGATTTGCGATTTTTGCAACAATTTTAAGTAAGCGATCGCTTTAAATAATCAAGCACTTACTACAGCTATTGCAATAGCTAATAGGATGAAAATGGAACCACAGATAAATACTGATGAATTATCTGTGGTTTTAAATAATAAATTAGGATTGATGAATTTGGTAAACTATCAGTACGTAAATTTTGTTGACGTAATATGACTGCGATCGCTGGCAAATATCTAACGCTTGAGGAATATTTAAAGTATGACGATGGCACGGATAGTCAGTATGAACTGGTAGCAGGTAAGTTAGTTGCAATGCCACCTGAAAGCCCAAAAAATGTTCAGATATCTCTGTTTTTACTGGTAAATTTCCTGAAGTTTGTTCCCATTAATTGGTTGAGTAATAAAGTTGAAATTGTTGTTGCTGGTTCTCGTGCGACAACTCGCATTCCTGACTTAGTTGTGCTGACAGATGAACTTGCAACAATCTTAGAAGGCGCAACGCGATCGACAATCACTTTAGATATGCCACCCCCGGCACTAGTTGTTGAAGTTGTTTCTCCTGGCAAAGTTAACGAAGACCGGGACTATCGCTACAAACGTTCCGAGTATGCCGCAAGGGGAATTGCTGAATATTGGATTGTCGATCCACAAAGGAACATAATTACTGTATTAATATTAGTTGACGGGTTTTATGAAGAAACCAGATTTACAGGAAATACTGCGATCGCATCTACTATCTTCCCAGAATTACAGCTAACCGCAGAGCAAGTACTTCATGTTGGAGAAAGTAATATTTAAAAGGTAGATAGAGGAAGAGATTTGAGAGGTGCGATCGCTATCAAAACTTTCATCATCTCGAACAGTTAGACGACCAGTATTCCAGAGTAAAATGTAGTCAATAATTACTAGCCAAAATTCATGCCATTCGGCGATGGACTTTTTACCGCAGGATGCAATAATAGCAGAAGAAAAGCTAACCAAATATCTGTTTATGCCGTTGCCAAAAGACGATAAATCTAAATTTTTGGCTATGGCTGGGTACACACTTGGCAACAACTGGAACGGGATCTACGCACTCAAGTTTTAACGCAACCTGCCGAGGCAATCGAAACAACTCGCTATGGACAAAAATATGCCATTCGTGCGTGTCTGTGAGGGATTAATGGCGTTGAACTTAATATTTTAACTATTTGGATGGTTGTCAACGATATAACCAAATTTGTCACCCCAGTGCCAGATCGAGGAGCCAACTAATGAAGGTACAACACCCCCTATTCTCCAAAGTTGCCTTAACGCAGGATTTACCAGAATACAACCTAAAACGAGGGGATATTGCAACAATTGTGGAACATTACCCCATGCCTGAAGGGGAAGAGGACGGGTATAGTCTGGAAGGTTTTGATTTACCCCATGTGACGATCGAAGTATCATCTCAAATTATCCCCATTGCCCAGTGGCAGCAAGAAGAAATGATTTTAGCTAAGTTACGGCAGCTATCTGGAGCAAGGCTGTTGCAATTACAAGAGTATCTCGATTTTCTCTTACAACAGGAAAAATTTGAACATCAGATTTAACATGAGTCTATTTTATAAAATTATTTAACTTTTTTTAATTTGTAGTTCAACATCTCAATAAGCTATTTATCGATAGTGCTTTCAGGTTAATGGTGACACTAAATGAAGTATGATGCGAGTCAAATTAAGGTGATAAATATCCCTCAATTAGAGCAGCTAGAAGATGGAAAGTGCTGCCGAACATACCTTTATCGCTTTACTAATACATTGCCTGAACAAAACATTATTGACGAAATTGCAAAGAGTTTAGAGAAGAGATTCAAATTTTCAAAGGAAGTATATGAGATTCCTGAAGATGTTGAAATTTGTGCATCTATTCTCATCGAGCGTTTGCAAGATGACGAAGCCAGAGTTCGTGTTTTGACAGACCACCCGGAAGAATCTTGCGTTTATCTTCTTGGTATACATACTCTGCCGCGCAAAATTGAAGAAAGGTTTGGAATTCTACAGTCAATTCAGGGCGAACAACGAGAAAATTGGATTTCGTAAAATTGCGATCGCAGCCAATTTCACAAAATATAAATGACTAACCGTGGTGTTTGCCACAGTGACTTCTTTCGTATCTGTGCTTACCAAATTAAAAATATTCAGGTGGTCGGTGAATTACACTAACCACCATGCATGAGGTTTTATTTAACTATTCCTGAATGACCTGGAATCTCTGTCAAAGGCTCAAATCTTCCACCTAAATATTGAGCGAGAAACTCTTCAGCGATCGCAAAAAAATGCAAGCGATTTTCTGGTCTAGCAAAACCATGTCCTTCGTCGGGGTAAAGTACATATTTTACTGGTAAACCAGCTTGTTGCATTGCGTTGACAATTTGGTCGCTTTCTGATTGTTTGACTCGCGGATCGTTTGCACCTTGACCGATGAGTAAAGGTTTTTGAATTTTGTCAGCGAAAAATAAAGGCGATCGCGATTTCAAAAACTCTGCTTCTGTTTCTAAATTACCAACACGGTGATAAAACATTGCCTTAAGTGGTTCCCAATAAGGCGGTATAGTTTGGATTAAAGTAATCAAGTTACTAGGACCCACAATATCCACACCCGCAGCAAAAATTTCTGGTGTAAAAGTCAACCCCACCAAGGTCGCATAACCACCATAAGAACCGCCCATAATTGCAATCTTTTGCGGGTCAGAAATACCTTTTTCCACTAGCCAATTAACACCATCAATCAAATCATCGTGCATTTTGGCAGCCCATTCCCGGTTTCCAGCATTCACGAAAGCCTTACCATAACCAGTGGAACCCCGATAATTGATTTGCAAAACAGCGTAACCACGGTTAGCTAGCCATTGCGCTTCCGGATCTAAACCCCAGGTATCGCGCACCCAAGGGCCGCCATGAACCAGCAGTACTGTTGGTAAATTCTGGCTAGGTATTCCCACAGGGGTAGTCAGGTAACCGTGGATAGTCAAACCATCCCGCGCCTCGTAGGAAATCGGTTGCATTGAAGCTAACTGCAAGCCTTCGAGTTTGGGTTGGTTACTAAACAGGAAAGTGCTAGTTTTTGACTCTCGGTTGTAAGCATAGTAATAAACTGGGCCATCATCAGTGTTATAAGCCACTAGCCAGTTTTTATCTTCTAAGTCGCGGCTAACTAAGGAGAACTCCCCAGGACGCACCTTGGCGATTTCTGCAAAATCAGCAGCAATACTCTGGTCAATTATCTGCCATTCCTGTTTGTCTTTGTAGAAAGAAACTGCTTCAATAACTCGCGTCACTGGCTGAATTACTACACCCACAAGATCGTACTGCTCATCTTGGGCAATGACAGTTTCTTGACGGGTGTTTAAGTCCACAGCTAGCAGACGTTGAGCATTAGCATCGTGATTGGCTTCGATATAAAGTGTTTTGCCATCAGCTGAAAAGCTAACAGGACTTCCTTCTTCTTCTGGCCCCCAGTGGCGGAGAATTTCCCATTCTTTATCTGTGGTTTCCCGTAATAACAAATCGTAACCACCATCAGGGGTGCTAGCTGTTGCTGCACGTACTTGGAAATCAGCATCAGCTGTCCAGCTAATAATATTACCGGGGTTGTCAGTGTCAAACTCCACCGCACCATTTTTTAAGTTAATACGGTAAACGTCGAACTTTTGCGGATTGTTTAAGTTTAAGCCTACCCGTACTTGGTCTGGAAATTTAGGGTCTATATCTACAAAGCCTACTTTTACACCCTGAAATGGTGTTAAATCGCGGACAATCTTTGACTCAATATTAACTAAGTAGAGGTGAAAGTTTTCATCACCGTCTGAGTCTTGCATGTAAATCAACTCGTTGGTGTTATAAGTCCAAAAGAAAACGCGAATACCGCGTTTTTTGTCCGCAGTTAGTATTTGGTCGTCTTCTTGTCCCACAGTTCGCAACCATACTTGCAAGACATTTTGTTCGTTGGGAGCGATGTATGCCAAATATTTGCCGTCTGGCGATAGTCTTGGGCTAGTTTTTTCGGGGTTTCCAAAGAGAATTTCACGCGGAATTAGTGGTGGCAATGAGGTTGCTGTTGCAGATGGCATATTTGATCCTCTACTTGAGTGAATAATTCGTAATTAATTTATTCAGGTTTCATGCCTCTAAATAAATTTAGAGAAAAAGACAAATATTTTTCCTAGTTTCGAGGAAACGGATTTATCAGTGAGGTAGCAATTACGAATTATGCTAACTACCCCATTGTTACTTGCTGCTGAAAATGACAATTCATCCTATTGGATGAACCTAGCTGGGAAATAAAAGAGGTAAACAAAGATGGAAAAATGATTTGTATCTTTAAATTTAGATGAATTGTTTGTAGGGTGGGCATTATAATGTCAAGTCTAACGTAGTCGTTCGCTCGTGAATGAGCCTTTGATACTCGGTGATGAGTCTTTAATACTCGTGGACGAGTCTTTGATACTCGGCGACGAGTCTTTGATACTCGTGAACGAGTCTTTGATACTCGCGGACGAGTCTTTGATACTCGGCGACGAGTCTTTAATACTCGCGAACGAGTCTTTAATACTCGTGAACGAGTCTTTGATACTCGGCGACGAGTCTTTAATACTCGCGAACGAGTCTTTAATACTCGTGAACGAGTCTTTGATACTCGGCGATGAGTCTTTGATACTCGTGAACGAGTCTTTGATACTCGGCGATGAGTCTTTGATACTCGTGAATAGTAAATTATGACACTTCTAAATAAAAAAATATTCAGCTTTTCTTGTGGGGTGGGCGTCTCGCCATTGGTGTCAACTTAACGTAGAACCGATGTCCCGCAAGGAACTGAAGTTCCTTGCTTATAGCGAAAGTCATCTGAAGATGACTGGGTATACCCAAAAATTTTTAGTCATCTTTAGATGACTTTAACTTTTAGCCTGGAACTTTAGTTCTAGGCGGGTGAGGAAGCCAACAGTTAAGCCAGTTCTAACTTAAGTTGACACCAATGACAGGATGTCCACCCCACAAGATTGGATAATTAATTTCTTAGTAATCGTAATTAACTTTATAACAGCAACCCTCAACCAAGCGCTGGATAGGCGGCACAAAACAAAGTCTAGGCTAGCGGCAATTATCGCAATGTCCGCAACGCCAGTTGGCTGCTTCTTTGCCAAAACCAAAGGCGTTTAGTAAAAACTGCCAGCGACACTGCTTGCTTGTAAAATATTGTTGCATTTGTTTGGCGGCGTGTAATTGCGTCGTTGACTGATTTTTCGCTTTTTCCTCAATGGTGTAATGAAAAGGGTCAAGCCAGTTTAACTGACCGTTGTTGTGGAGTAAAGCTAAGGCTGTGGCGGCTTCGGGAAATTGTCGAGTTACTGCGTTCACTTCTCCCTGCTTTGGTAATTTTTTCATAAGTTGCTGCGCCATTTGTTGTTGCGATCGCATTTGTTGTTCAAAAAACTGCTGTCTTTGCTTATCTTCAGGATCTAACCACCCCGTAGGTTCGCTCACCAGGGTTAACGCTTCGGCTGGTTTCTCGTCTCTTCCGGCGCGGCCGATTTCTTGCACATATTCTGAAAGCAGATGTGGCGGCTGAAAGTGAACAACCCAGCGAACATTACTTTTGTTAATCCCCATCCCAAACGCACAGGTGCAAACCACAAACGGCATTTTCCCACTCAACCAGCTAGCTTCCACTGCACGGCGTTCTGTTGCGCCCAAACCTGCATGATAACTCGCTGTAGCATAACCCATGTCTGCTAACCATTGGGCTAAATCTTCACTATCTCGCCGAGTGCGAACGTAAACTAAGCCCGATTGTTGCGGCCTATTTTGAATAAACTTTAATAATTGTTGTTTCCTGCTTCGTGGCGTCCAAGCAATGCGAACGCTGGGATGCAAATTTGAACGGTATGGATTCAACCGAAAAATCTCTGGTTGCTGTAATTGTAAAACTGTTTGAATAATTTTTTGCGCCAAGGGGTCAGCAGTAGCGGTGAAAGCTGCAATGCAGATTTTTGTTCCTGGTGGTTTTGATTTTAGCAACGCCGGACGTACCGCCCCTAATCTGCGATAAGCTGGGCGAAAAGTATCACCCCACTGCACTAAACAATGGGCTTCATCCAAAATCAAACCATTAATTTGCAATTGCGGATGAGATAATCTTTCCCAAACTGGCGCACTCAACAACGTTTCTGGCGATAAATACAGTAATCTTAGCTGCTGGCGTTCCAAAGCTTGCAGAGTTGCACGGCGTTGAGATGAAGGTAATTCACTATGCAAAAGTGCTGCCTTTTGGTGGTTTTCTCGTAATTCTTGTACTTGATTTTCCATCAACGCCACTAAGGGGGAAACTACCAAAGTTAATCCTGTTTGTAGGAGTGCGGGAAGTTGAAAACAAATCGACTTACCTCCCCCTGTGGGCATAATAATCAGCGCATCTTTTTGGGCTAATAAACTGCTGACAATCTCTCCCTGTGGCGGACGGAAATCTTCATAACCCCAAATTTTTTTAAAAGTAGCGAGAACTTCTTGCCAAGATTTTGTTGTTGGCTGATTCATAATCAATACTAGATGCACCCATATGTTTGAACACTGAATATAGCTTTTGTTTTACAGCTAATGGTTCAGTAATTTCATCATTTGAATAGTGCAACCCATTGAGGGCAACAATAAATTATAATTATTTTTTATTTACTAGAGTCAGATATGAACGAAGACTTAAAACATAGGTTTTATATAAATACTGATAAGACTAAATTAGATATTCAAATGATTCATGATTTTTTACAAACTTCTTATTGGGCTAAAAACATCCCATTAGCGATTGTAGAAAAGTCAATCAAAAATTCTTTATGTTTTGGATTGTATGAAGGCGAACAACAAGTTGGCTTTGCAAGAGTCATTACTGATTATGCGACTTCTGCGTTATTAAAAGATGTTTTTATTTTGGAGCCTTACCGAGGACAGGGTTTAGGCAAATGGTTTGTAGAATATATTTTAGAATACCCAGAATTGCAAGATGTTCAAAGATGGATGTTAGGTACAAGAGATGCTCATGGACTTTATCGGCGTTACGGGTTTAAAAATTTGAGTGAGCCGGAAAGAATCATGATGCGTTTAAATCCTAAGGAAGAATTCAGAAGCCAGAATTAATAAGGCTTATACCAATAAAATAAGTTATAAGTACCTTGTTCTGCAACATCTTGAGCAGTGTATTGTTGTCCGCCATTACTACTCATTTTAAATTTATCAATAACAATAGAAAGCCACTGTTGGGGATTAGATTTATGGGAAGCTTCCATTTCAAAAGTGCGGACTAAATTTTGAGCGATCGCTTCTAAAGAACCTTCGGGATGGTGAAATTTTTTCTCTTGTTCAAGAATTTCATTACTGAGGGAATAATCTGGACGTTTCCCTTCTCGCCACTGTACTTCTTCATCATTAGCAATGACTACATCTCTATCTTGTACCCAAAGTGGCAATCCTGGGGTTTTCTCGCTAACCATACAATTTGATTGATAATAAACATCGCTTTTTAGAATAAAATTCTCTGGATATTAAATAAATCAGAAAATATATAAATTAAAGAATATTCATAATAGCTAGGAATTCAGGATACATAAAATAACTAGGGTAGCACAGCTAACTGTGCTACCCTATTTACGCTTTTCAATTAACTGCAAATCAAGACAGAAGTTTTTTAGACTTTCTGTGCAGATACTTCTTCTGGTTTTTGTTGAGTTTGCAATGCTGCATACAACCTATTTAAGGCATTTACATAAGCTTGCGCTGATGCGACGATGATATCTGTGTTCGCCGCATGACCAGAAAACACTCTCGATTCATAACGCAAACGAATTGTCACTTCGCCAATGGCGTCAATACCTGCTGTTACTGACTGCACAGAAAACTCTATCAATTCGTTGGGCACATTCACCACGCGGTTGATTGCTTTGTAAACTGCATCCACTGGCCCGGTACCGATCGCTGCATCGGTTAATTCTTGCCCTTCTGGGGTACGCAGGGTAACTGTAGCGGTGGGACGGGCGTTGCTACCACAGGAAACTTGCACGAGTTCTACACGGAACAAATCTGGCGCTTGTTGGATTTCGTCGTTAACGATCGCTTCTAAATCGCGATCGGATATTTCTTTCTTTTTATCTGCAACTTCTTTGAATCTAACGAATGCTTTATTTAATTCGCTATCCGACAATTCAAAACCCAATTCTTTTAATCGGGTACGAAAAGCATTTCTGCCTGAATGTTTGCCCAAAACTATTTGATTGTCTGTTAAGCCAATCAATTGGGCATCCATAATTTCGTAGGTGAGTTTATTTTTTAATACGCCATCTTGGTGAATGCCTGATTCATGGGCAAAGGCATTTGTACCAACGATCGCTTTATTTGGTTGCACTAGCATTCCTGTCAAATTAGAAACTAGGCGTGAAGTTCTGTAAATTTCACGGGTGTCAATATTTGTCAGGGATTCTTGGGATTCTTCTGGTCTTCCCAAATAAGGATTAAAATATTGTCGCCGCACATGCAACGCCATCACCAATTCTTCTAGTGATGCATTTCCGGCGCGTTCGCCAATGCCATTAATCGTGCATTCTAGTTGCCGTGCGCCATTTTTTACGGCTTCTAAAAAGTTAGCAACTGCTAAGCCTAGATCGTTATGACCGTGAACTGAAATAATCGCTTGGTCGATGTTGGGGACATTTTCTTTAATGCCTTTAATAATCGCTCCAAATTCACTGGGTGTGATGTAACCAACTGTATCGGGGATATTAATTGTTGTTGCACCAGCGGCGATGGTAGCTTCTAAAACTTGATACAGAAATTCCGGATCGGAACGAGCTGCATCCATCGGCGAAAATTCCACATCTGCCATGAAGGATTTAGCATAAGCTACCATGTCTTGGGCGATCGCTAAAACTTCTGCCCGTGACTTCCGCAACTGATATTCTAAATGAATATCTGAAGTCGAAATAAATGTGTGAATTCTACCTTTAGCTGCTGGTTTTAATGCTTGGGCAGCAGCTTCAATATCTGCCTTAATGGCCCTTGCCAAACTGCAAATTACAGGCCCATTTTCTGTTCCTACAATTTCTGCAATCTTGCTAACTGCTTCAAAATCTCCAGGACTGGCGAAGGCAAACCCCGCCTCGATTATATCGACACCCAGCCTTGCCAATTGCTTGGCAATGACTAATTTTTCGTCTATATTCAGGGTTGCTCCTGGACACTGCTCTCCATCTCGCAATGTAGTGTCAAAAATCAGGATTTTATCAGTTTTAGTTGTCATTTGCACTTTGTTTGTTTAGTTTTTAGTTATCGAGCAAAATATCTTCAAACTTATATTTTTACTTTACCTTTGTAAATAATTGTTAAATCTATTAGCCATCGGTTTTTTCTATTTGATCTCTGATATCATTTAAATCTATATATCTATCCGTAGCATTCCGTAGTTCTCTCGCGATCATTCCTTCTGTTGATACTACTGTAATATGTGTATTTTTGGAACGTAATAGTTCTATTGCTCTTTCAAAATCACCATCACCACTAAATAATACCACTCGATCGTACTGGTCTACTGTATTGAACATATCGACAACAATTTCAATATCTAAATTAGCTTTTTGCGAGTAACGACCAGAAGTATCATCATAGTATTCTTTAAGAATTTTAGTTCTAACTGTATATCCCAGACTAATTAGAGCATCTCTAAAACCTCGTTGATCTTGTGGGTCTTTTAAGCCAGTGTACCAGAATGCATTGATTAATGTTGTTTCTGACTGCTCGTGTTTGAAGTATTCTAAGACTCGTCGCGGGTCAAAAAACCACCCATTTTTTTGTTGAGCATAGAACATATTGTTTCCGTCTACAAAAATAGACAGACGATTCATTGGAGAACCCATACAAATTTACACCTAATAATATAAATGAATTTAGATGGAACAATAGATTATAGCAATTTTCAAATCCCTTGTTTGCTAATATCTATAAAGTAGCTTTTCATCTATAGCTTTAATGCTACCTGTTTCAAAGCATAAAAACGGCTGCAACATTAGAGTTGAGAACTTGGGTGCTAAGCCTTATTCACCTCCGGTACTGCAAGAGCCACCCTGTAATCAAAATCTACCAATAAAATTGTCCCATTAACAGCATTCATAGCTGTATAACACTAAAGTTTACTCCTAAAGAGGTATGGCATAAGCTCATGGGAGAATATAAGTTGATACCTATCTATAAGTAAAGCTTTTAGTATCAGGACATACTTTCTAGAGAATACTAATAGTTGCGCTAAAGGCAGAAGACAGACTTGTAACACTTTCTGGTAAAGCAACCAGTTGAAAGTATACCTGTTGGTTAGGTTGGAGTAAAATCTCACAGCAAAAAAGTGTACAGGCAGAGTATATTAGTTCAGATCTGTGGGACAATCACTAGTTATAACTCACTCAACAGACGAGAAATAACTTAGGCAGTGCCTGAGAAATAATCTCTTGGGGGCTAACTTTGCCAAGCGAAGTTTCTCGAATAATAGAAGATACTTTACAAATGTATAAGATTAACATTTTAAGTCTTATTTCAATGTGCTTGTAGTAAGAAGGTGGTTTGAATAAATAAAAATGTTGGACTTAAATCAATCAGTAACACGATATGGCAGAAGAATCTACATCTACCTTAACCAAAAACCCTGTCTCTGCTGCCAACAGACTACCCAGTAAACCTACGAAAGTTACATCTACAGCAGCGGCACGACAGTCTAGGTGGATAGTTCGCTTAGGTCATGTACTGGCTGGCACTTGGGCAATAGGCGCAGCATTACTAACTGCTTCTGGTTGCGATTTAGTTCAATTGATGGAGAATCAGGTACTTTCTCACTTTTTTGAAGTGCGCGGGCCGATTGTTCCTCCAGAAGACATCGTAATTTTAGCAATAGACGATCAGTCAATATCAGTTCCAGAACAGTACTATAAAACAGATCCGCAACAGTATGCCTACCTAGAAACACTGAAATCTTTTCCTTATAAACGTGCTGCATATGCCCAGGTAATTACAAAATTAATGAAAGCAGGCGTTCGTTCTGTAGCAGTAGGTCTTGTTTTTGATACACCGAGTAGTTATGGGCCTAATGACGATCGCCAACTGCAAGCAGCACTGAAGAAATATGGTAGCAAAGTTGCTTTAGCAGCCCTTTATGAAAATTTCGAGACGCACCAAGGGTCGTTTACCCAACTGACACCGCCACAACAGATGTTTCACATAGGATCGGTGTCCATTGGTTCAGTTAATTTTCCTGTGGAGGTGGATGGTAAAGTTCATCGATTGGCAAGTGAGTTTCCCAAATTATTAGATGAAGAAAATTTATTTACAAATAGGCTACCTTCCTTTGATGAAGCAGCATTGAGGGCAGCACAAATAAATTATCCGCGACCAAAAGGCGATCGCATTTATTTTTGGGGCCCTGCGGGAACGTTTGAACAAATACCCTTTTGGCACGTACTCGATCCAGAAAATTGGAACACTTATTTACAGCAAGGAAAAGTATTCAAAAACAAGATTGTTTTGATCGGTTCAACAGATAAGTTAAACAATGATTATTATGCAGTAGCAGCTAGTAAGAGTCCCGAACCAATGTCGGGGGTAGAAATTCATGCCAATGCCATCGCAACTTTAATGACAGGTAAAGCGATCGCTGAAGAAATTCAAACTCTACCATTGCGTGGTTTGTTTGTGTTAGTTTTAGTAGGTACTTCAGCATTAATTATTAGTAGAAATAAGCATAGTTTGAATCGATTTCTTTATAGTTTAGTTTTATCTGGTACTTGGTTAGGAATTAGCTATGGGGTATTTGTCCACGATGGGTTAATTTTTCCTACTAGCATACCAATGGTGGCGATCGCTTGTTGCGGATTGAGTTACCTGGGAACTTCAGCACTCAGAGAAAACATTAGAAAACGCCAATTAGTAGACATATTTCAGAAATATAAAACTTCTCCTGTTGTCCAAGAAATTATCAGCCAACAAGATGACCTGCAAGACCTAATTGATGAACGAGATTTAGCTTTATCAGGTAAAATGTTGGCTCTACGCTACAGAATTGTGAAAGTTCTTGGTGCAGGTGGATTTAGTGAAACCTACATTGCTGAAGATACCCAACGTCCTGGTAACCCGCGATGTGTTGTCAAGCAACTAAAACCAAGCAACACCAAACCAGGAGGATTGCAACTTGCCAGACGTTTATTTAATTCCGAAGCACAAACACTAGAAAAATTGGGAACTCATCCTCAAATTCCGCAACTTTTGGCGTATTTTGAAGAAGATGAAGAATTTTATTTAGTACAAGAATACATACTTGGTCATCCTCTGAGCCACGAATTGCCACCAGGCAGAGCAATTGAAGAAATTGCAGTCATCAAAATTATCAAAGACTTATTGCAAACATTAACATTTGTCCATGAAAACAACGTGATTCACCGAGATATTAAACCTAGCAATATCATCCGGCGACACTCAGACGGAAAACTAGTACTAATTGACTTTGGCGCAGTTAAAGAAGTTGCCGCCACACAATTAGAACCTCAAGACCAAACTGCCTTTACCATCGGTATTGGGACTCAAGGTTACGCACCAACCGAGCAATGTTTTGGTCGTCCACAATACAGTAGTGATATCTATGCAGTGGGTATGCTTGGGATTAAAGCCTTAACTGGTATCACACCGCGCGAGTTAGAGAGAGATGCTGATGGACAGGTAAAATGGAGCGATCGAGTGCAGGTGAGTCAGCCTTTAGCTCAGATTCTCAGTAAAATGGTGCAAGATGACTTCAGACAGCGATATCAGTCTGCATTAGAGGCTCTCAAAGCTGTGGAAATTATTGCTTGTGGCGATTTGCTAAATCCCCACAGCGGATACCCGATGCTACAACATGACTCATCGATGAGTACTTTAGACGAATTAAACGTGACGACAAAATCTTACCCAGCAAAATCGTCAGAAACAACTTGAAGGAATTTTAGATTTTAAATTTTAGATTTTGGATTGAGAGACTATTTACAAAGTAAAAATATGATTATTGTCCGGTGTGTTGGGCGCTTATTTCGACATTATTTGTCACGAAAAATATGATATGAGCGTCTAACGCACCATCTTGTATGCTATGGCGGTGCGTTACGGCTTTAGCCTAACGCACCCTACTAGACTTAAGATTTACTAATTGATTCTCAATTCTTGTTTTAAACCTCTTTTTCAATTCAAAGAAAAGAATTCTTCTCCTGCCGTGGGATGAATGCCTATTGTTTCATCTAGATCCTGCTTAGTAATGCCCTTGCGAATTGCAACGCCAAGACTTTGAATGATATCTGCTGCATTTTCACCTACCATATGAGCGCCCAAAACTTCCTCAGAATCACCATTTACTACTAACTTGATGCTTGCCTGTTTATCTTTTTCAGTTAGCTGATAAAACAGTGGTTGAAATTCACTGTAGTAGCATTTTACAGACTCACCAAATTTTTCCCGTGCCTTGGCTTCAGTCATCCCCACACTAGCCGCTTCTGGACGACAAAAAACAGCAGAGGGGACATAATCGTAATTCAGTTTTTGTGGCTTGTTACCAAAAACTGTATTTGCAAAGGCAATACCTTCTGCCTTAGCCACAGGAGACAATTGGATGCGGTTGGTACAGTCACCGACAGCAAAGATATTTTCTTGGTTGGTGCGGCTGTATTCATCTACTTTGATTGCACCATGTTCGCCAACTTCGACATGGGCATTTTCCAAGCCTAAATTTTTAGTATTTGGCGCGTAACCTGTGGCAGCTAGGATGGTATCTGCTGCAACTATTTCTCGGCTTTCACTATTAATAGTCAACAACAAACACTCTTCTGAATATTTGATTTTTTGAACGGTGGTGTTGGTGAATAACTTAATTGGGCGTTTACTCAAAGCCTGTTGCACATTAGAGCGAATGCCATCATCAAACCCTGATAAAATCATCTTCTCTTTTTCAATTAGCGTCACCTGACAGCCAAAAGCGTGCATCATGCTGGAAAATTCTACACCAATGTAGCCACCGCCAATTATGGTCAAACGTTTCGGCAGATAGGGTAGCTGAAACATCTCACGGGATGTGATGGCATATTCTATACCGGGGATATTCGGCTTGAGGGGTTGGCCGCCCACAGCAATTAAAATTTTGTCTGCTGTAACTTGGCGTCCACCAACACTGATAGTATGGGCATCGATAAAACTGGCACGTTCAGAAATTATTTCAATTCCAGCTTTGTGCAATTGCTGAAAATAGGATTCGTTGATGCTGTCAACATGCTTGTATACAGATTTAATAAATAATGTCCAGTCAAAGTATGTTGGACAATCACTCCACCCATAAGTTTGCGCCATTTTATTTTGCAGCGCGAAGTCAGCAGCACAAACAATCAGTTTTTTGGGAACACAGCCACGATTTACACAAGTTCCACCAAGGGCTTCTTGTTCGGCAATGGCAACACGCACGCCATAACTAGCTGCTTTTTTAGCTGCTGCCAATCCCCCAGGCCCAGCACCAATGACAAACAAATCATAATCAAATGTCATAAAAATCTGTTCCTTTTCAACTTTTTGGAAAGCAGAGCTATTTAATCCCTTATAGTTATTCAGACAAAACTTGATCTACTGTCTTTGGGTGGACAAATCGATACTGAAACACGCTAATATGTAGCAGATTGCCGCTTTAACTGCAATTACTACAAAAATAACAGCGTAGGCGCAGCCCAACCTAGGCATCGCCCCATTATTGCTAAGTTACATGACATTTTGTTGTGGAACAGACAACATACTCATTCTACAAGAGGTCGATGTTGGCGATCGCTTTTCTCAAGGCGTAGCCTATCCCCTCCACAAGAAATAACAGCCTTATCTTCAAAATCATTTTCAAAAAATGCTGTTACTAATATTACTCAAATTACGGATAACCTATTCTGACTAAAACTTCGGAATTTTTAATAAAGATTTTTGTATTTATATTTTTAGTATATTTTTATACATTAAATCTATGAGAAGGGCGATCGCTTAATTCCACAAAGAAGAATGCGATCGCATTTTTAGGCAACGACTTTTACCTTATCCCGGAATTTGTATTGGGTTGAGGCTGTAAACCCGCCATTTATTTTTTCCAAGATGTAAAAAAATCAAAGTTGAGGAACGCCAAGGATGGGGTTGACTCCTGATTTTGTATAACTCTTGGCGTGAAATGCCGAAGTGATGTTCTAGGCGATCGGTTGACCATTCATAGCTTTCAACTACTGGAAAAGCTGGCTGCCAACCGTGCAAAGTTTTTTTAAGTAACTCAAGTTGAATTGCTTCTTGCTGTAAGTTATTGTGACTCATATCAAATCTTCCTTAAACTGATGGATTTAGTTGCTATTAACTAGTTTTGTTTGTCTTCTAAAATTTGAATAGTTGTAGTTGTGCAACTAGTTGAACGTGCAACCGTTGAACATAGAGGTTTATTCACAGTGGCAAGAGCTAAAAAGAACAAGCAAGCTGGAGAAGCATTTAACGAATTACTTATACAAAAAAAAATCACAAAGTACAAATTGGCAAAAGAAACGGGTCTAGGTAGAGATCATATTGGCCGGATTGCCAGTGGTGAAATTGCTGCTCCTGAACCAACAACACTTGCAAAGATAGCAACTGTATTAAAGATTGAACTGGGTGAACTAACAAGGATATTTGCTCAATCAAATGTACAATCTCAGCACGCAGCCGCAAACCCTAAGCCTCAAGAGTCAATCTCTAATATGCCAATATCCACAAATCCTGATTTTGTGGGGCGTGAGGAAGCGATCGCACACCTCAACAACGTGATTAAGCAAGGTGTGAAGATAATCCTGATTTATGCAAAAGGTGGTATTGGTAAGACAAAGCTAGCCTGGGAGTACATCCAGCAGTTCGACTTGGTGCTAGAACTTCGGATGGCAAAGGAAACTCAAAATATCTGTTCAGCTAACAGCATTATTGAGGAATGGCTAAGGCAAAAATTTAACGAAGATCCAGGGCAGGAGTTTAGCATTACCCTAGAACGATTGAGGCAGCATCTGCGAAACTCAAGTAAAAGGATTGGGGTGTTGATTGATAATCTTGAACCTGCCTTAGATGGGAATGGTAAATTTATTAAGGCTCATCGCTCTTATGTAGAGCTATTGAGAGTTTTAGCTGATGAAGGAGTGAAATCTGTTACGCTAATTACTAGCCGTGATCGCTTGCATGAATCTAGTGTCAAAATTCATGACTATCGCTTAAAAGGTTTAGCTGTCGAAGTATGGCAGGAGTTTTTTAACAGCCGCTACATTAAGACAGACACTTCTTCGCTGAGTATAATGCACAACGCCTACGGTGGCAATGCCAAAGTAATGGAAATCCTCTGCGGTATCATCAAAGAAGATTATTCAAGCAATTTAGAGGAGTATTGGCAAGAAAATCAGAGTGAACTATTAAAGGATAAAAGCTTAGAAGATTTAGTTATAAGTCAATTCGAGCGTTTGGAAGAAATTGATCGTGATGCGTATCGACTTCTCTACCGTTTGGGATGCTATCGCTATCAAACTTTTCCTTCTGTAAGCATCGAAGGACTTTTATGTTTGCTGTGGGATGTACCAGAATCTCAGCAGTGGAGGGTGGTTAAATCTTTGCAAGATAGGTCTTTAGTCGAGTGTGAAAATAGAGAATACTGGTTACATCCTATGATTTGCTCAGAGGCAATCAAAAGACTCAAGCAAACATTTGAATGGAGGGAAACTCACGAAAAAGCAGCTTCTTTTTGGAGTATAAATTTTTCACAAATAGTGAAAAGTGAACAATTAAAAATTCAAATGATAGATTTAAATCAAGTAAAAAGCTATGAAGAATATTTATATTTGCTCATAGATTATTTAGAATTGGTTGCTAAAGAGGAAAACTACCCAGAAGAAATTATAGCTTTTGAAATATTTTATCATTTATTATGTTTGCATAATTTAGATTCTTTAGAAGAATTAATTCTACAGACAAGCCTTTCAGATAATTCCGGTATATTATTTTTTGTGCAACTTATTTTTGAGTGTGTTGAATGGCGTAAAAACCTATCTAAAAGCATTTATGAATTAGGAAAGTCTACATTTGAAATAGCATTAATTGATCAGATGGAATTTAATTTTCAACAAAGTAAACAGGGATTTGAATATTGGCAAAGATGTTTAGAAGCTAGCCAGAAATTGATGCGAAAAGCTTTATCTATTGCTGTGGAATTTAAATTAGATAGATTAGGAAATTAAACCAATATTTTCTTGAGTGAGTTTGAATACTACTATGTATAAGCTTAGAAATATAGATAATGGAGTTTCAGACTACATAATCTTAGTAAGGCGATAACTCTGTTTATTAAGATTAGCTTGCGCGATCGTCCTGTAGCTTGCTTGCGAAGGCAGGCTTCGTTTGTATAGCTGCGAATTCCATTCGTTTGGGAATCGTGCGAAAAAACAAAGGCGGGTGCGGGAATTGAACCCGCTAATCCCCAAAATGGTGGAGATGTAACCGATAACCCTCAATTCATCGTCCCCGAAAGGCAAGTTGCGAACAAGGGTAACCCGCCATGAAATAATGAAGGATAAAGTTTTCCTTTATCCTCCAGCAATCTCTACAATTCACCTGTAGCCAGCATTTGGATAATGCGAGGCGTACCCGGATCGAATCCTGCCAAATCCCAAGACAGTGGATCTTCAGGATCTACCAAGGTAATCTGGTAAGGTGTCAGGGTGACATACACCGCCTTAGCCTGAGGATTTACCTTTTTGCGGTACTCCTTCAGTGCTTGACTTGGATGCTTATAGCCAGCCCATGACTCGCTGTCAGTCCAAAAGCAGACAACATCTGCTTTGAACTTATTCTTAATCATCCAGTCGTAAGCCACAGAGGCATCTGTTCCGCCGAAGTTCTGATTCCTAGCTTTCGCTACAGCAGAACTAAAACTATCTTTAGCTGTGATATTCAATTCCCGGAATTCCGTAGCAAAGCCGCGAATCATGTAGTTTTTCTCTGCTTTTGCTGTTACTAATGCCATTGTGGTGGCAATTTCACAACAACTCAGTCCCATATCTGCAACTAAGCTACCCATAGAACCAGAAACGTCTACAGCGTGCATGAAGACTTTACCTGTGGGTTGCACAACATCAAAAGACAGTTCAACCGCCTTTTCTAAGATGTCCACAATTCGAGAAACTGGGTTCCAAGTCTTCTGGCTGCGTCCTAATCTACCACCAGATTGATATGTTTTGAGTGCTTTCAAAACATCAATCGGATGAATACGACCTTTACGCAGATGTTCTTTGTTGTTGAGAACTGCTTGCACTCGCTCTAAATTGGCGGTTTCGTCAGTTCGCAACACACCCAGTTCGGTCAAAGAACCCAAGTTACGCAACATTGCACCTATTGGCATTTCCTGAAATAACAACTGCCAAGCAGCTTTGTCCATTTTGCCTACGGGTGCAGCCATTTCGTGGGTTAGGCGTCCTTGCAAAATAGCTTGATGGGTTTGGGTAGGGTTTCGCTTCAGCCACTCATACCACCAAATCTGCGCCAACGCTTCTGAGGGAATGTCTGCTGGCAATTCTTCCCAGCCTCTAACCACCCACTCAAATAGTTGACGGTGATTTTCTGTAGGCGGTTTGACGTGGAATAACCGCAATGCATCTCGGTGGGTAAAGCCTTGACGCTGTTGATATTTCAACAGTTGATAAGCTAAACTTTTGACATCTTCCCGTGAGAGCCAAGTTTTACCAGCTTCACGCACGACTTTGCCAAATCCCCGCAGAGATTTGGTGTAGTTCAGCCATTCGTAGAAGTGGCTACCTGTGCGGACAACTTGGGGAAAAATTTCACCAAATGCTTGTTTTGCTTCTGGTGTTTCACCCATTGACAGCAAAACTAAAGCTAAGATAGGCGCACTGTTATTGATGGCGCGTCCATCGCTGGCATAGAGAATTTCTTCTGCCACACGGCTGGGATTTTCAGCAACAGCTTGTCTGACAACTGCCACAAAATCGTCAGTTAATTCTTGTTTCCCAGCATAGTAAGTGCTTTTTGCTGTGCCAACCAAAAGACAACGGCGCAGCATTTTCCAAATGCCAGCATCAAACATCCAACCGCCGGAACGTCCTTGAATCATCTCGGCTTCCCGTCCGGGGATAGGCTGATTTTGTGGTGTAGTTGTTTTCTTTTTAGTAAAAAAGTTGTAATTCATCGCTTCATCTCCCGGCCTTTGCAGGCAAAAATGAAAGGTGGCGGAGCAGGATTTGAACCTGCGACCTCTCGAACCCTAATCGATAACCCTCAATTCGTCGGCCTTTGCAGGCAAGGGGTGAACAAGGATGTTTTAGCGCTCTGCCACTGAGCTACCCGCCACATAAAAATTGAAAACTTGTACTGAGCGTAGCCGAAGTATTCAAAATTCAGCACTAGATTTGGTGTAGTGGAGCGGGATTTGAACCCGCGACCTCCCGTTTGGCAAACGATAACCCTCAATTCGTCGGCCTTTGCAGGCAAGGGGTGAATAAGGATATTTAGGTGCTCTATCCACTGAGCTATCCACCACATAAAAATTGAAAACTTGTACTGAGCGTAGCCGAAGTATTCAAAATTTAAATTTCAGCACTAGATTTGGTGTAGCGGAGCAGGATTTTCACCTGCATCTCCAGAAGTTGTATCAAGGGTGTTTTAGTTATATGTATGCGATAACTCTCGATGTGTCGGCCTTTACAGGCAAGGGGGGCGCTCTATTATTTGAGCTATCCACTACTAAGGAAAGCTAACTCCTTGATGAACATCGCTTGTATTATTAATGTAGTATTTGTATTATAGGATGTCAAGTGTTTGGCAAACTAATTTATTTGTATTAGTCTACCCAGGTGCGTAAGCGTAGCCCGCACTTCTCTACGAGACGCTCCGCGAACGGCAAAGCTCAGTGACCACCGCAGGCATCGCCACACTTCATTACATCAGGCAAACAATTTTTGCCGGATTTTTCACTTATAGCGTTCGATTTGCCGGGTTTTGGTAACTAAAACACTTATCAAAGAAAGTTTTTGCCAAAAAATTTGCCAAAGGATACAAAAAAAGTCCAAATTTTTGCCAAGATAGATAGTATTAATTTTCCAAAATTCACTTGGCAAAAATCGGCATGAGTGAAAAATCCATAGAAGGTAACGGTAAGGCTTTTCTCGTTATACTTTTGCCCCTCTCGTTTTTGATTATTTTCCTGGTTGCCACGTGGAGAATTTTACTAGCAGCAATTGTGCTGGTAATTGGCTTCAGGCTTTGGCAGGAATATCAATGGCAACAGTGGACTCGTCGAGTTAACCCCATTTTTCATCAGTTGGTTCGGGAAAATCAGGGCAAACTGACGCCAATGGACTTGGCAATCAGAGGTAATTTTCCTGGAGCAACGGCAAAACGCTACTTAGATTCTAAAGCTCAGGAATTTGGCGCTAGTATCGTAAATTCTGAAGACGATAGTCAGTATTATTACTTTATAACTGGCAGTATTTTGGGCAATATTCTTGACAGTAGTGAGCCTGTCAAGCAACTTCCTGCCCAACCAGTAACCAAAACTGCGCGATCGCTTTTAGCACCACCGCCACCCATAGCAGAGGAGGAAGAACCAGAAACTGAAGCACCCCCACAGCCAACCCATAACGAAGTTACACGAACGCTAGAAAAACAATTAGTTTTTGGCTCTCTGATTCAATCTGAACTAGCCAAGCGGCTAAATGTTTATTCCAGTACAGTTTATAAACGCCGAAATGACCCGGAATTTCCAGAGTGGAGTCGTAGCAGAGACCCTGATGGTATCGCCTGGTCGTATTCCGAAAAAACTAAAGAGTTTTTCCCTCTGGAAGAATAGGAAGGCAAAAGGCAAAAGTAAAGAAGTTTCAAGCTTTACTTTTTGCTTCTAAACCCACAGCTTCGCTGATGGAATTTAATCCGCTTTGTTCTAAATGGGAAAGCAAACCTTTAAGAATCCGGCTTACCATCAGTGGGCCTTCATAAATCCAGCCTGTATAAACTTGGATCAAGCTAGCACCAGCAATAATTTTTTCCCAAGCATCTTCTGGGGAAAAAATGCCACCAACGCCAATAATAGGGATTTCTCCTTGAGTTTGCTGCCAAATAAAACGAATTACTTCAGTAGAGCGATCGCGCAATGGTTCGCCGCTAATTCCGCCAGCTTCTGACTGGGGTGATTTCCCAGTTTGCTCGATTACCTGAGTTTTGAGTTTATCGCGACTGATAGTAGTATTAGTGGCGATAATTCCGGCTAGTTGGTAGGTTTTAGCAAGAATTATAATGTCAGCGATCGCTTCCCATTCTAAATCTGGCGCTATCTTGACAAAAATCGGTTTTTGTGAAGTGTTTTCTGTTTGTAATAATTCTAAAATGGCACCGAGCATGGCAGCATCTTGGAGCGATCGTAGTCCTGGAGTATTTGGGGAAGAGACATTAACAACAAAATAATCTCCCAAATCCTTGAGTAGGCGAAAACTATCAAGATAATCCTGTGCGGCTGCTTCCAGAGGAGTTATTTTAGATTTTCCCAAATTGATTCCTATGGGTATTAACCTTAGCTCCTGTTTTTCTAGTGACAATCTTGCTGCCATTGCCGCTGCACCGCTATTATTAAAGCCCATACGATTGAGAGCAGCTTTATCCAACGGCAAGCGAAACAAACGGGGGCGAGGATTTCCTGGCTGGGGATGAAAAGTTACAGTTCCCAATTCTGCAAAGCCAAAACCCAGGCTAGGCCAAATCTTAGCAGCAACGCCATCTTTGTCAAACCCAGCGGCTAAACCTACAGGATTGGGAAACTTTAGCCCAAACAAATTTTGTTCTAGGCGTGAATCATACAAACACAAAGATTTTTCTAAACGATGATTTACCCAACTTCCAGGCGGATAAGTCCCTGTTTGTGATAGCCAATTCAAACTGCGAATTGTCTGCTGGTGTAACCACTCAGGGTCTGCTTTTACCAGATTGAAAAATAGTGGACGAATTGCAAATTGATAAATATCCATTAGCTTTATTTAGAGAGAATTCAGAATTCTGAATTCTGAATTCTGAATTTATACGAATTTAAAAACTACAATGCGACAAATACACCATCTTGTAGAGACGCGATGAATCGCGTCTTCACCTCACCCAAGTAGCAATTTGTTTGGAATCAGTTACGGTTTTAAAGGATTTAGTTTTGAGAACGCAAATCTTTTAAGAAGCTCAGTAAGGCTTCATTAACTACTTCGGGAGACTCTACGCTTACCCAGTGACCGACACCAGGAATGATAATTTGTTTTTTCAAGTTAGGAACCCACTTGCTAATTTCGTCGAGATTCATTCCAGGAAACTTGAGTACCACATCTTTTTCACCAGCAATGAACAATGCGGGTTGTGATATCTTTTTATCTTCCAGTTGAGGGGTAACTTCCATGTTCCGGTCAATATTCCGATACCAATTTAATCCCCCACGGAAACCGCTGCGTTTGTATTGCTCTACATAATAATCTAGATCCTCTTGGGTTACCCCTGAAGGTTCCTCCTCAGGATCGATTAACCCGTCTAGAAAACCGGAGGTTGATGGTTTAGGTTTGAAGAAAATTTCTTGAGCATTAGAGCCACTACCAATACCATAAATCATTCGCAGCGAACGGCGGATGTCGGCTTCAAATTCAGCTTCGGCAATCCCAGGCTTTTGGAAATATACCATGTACCAAAAGTTATCTCCAAAATTTTCTTGTTTCGTCAATGCTCCCACTGGGTAACGAGAGTAGGGGACGCTCATACCAACAACGGCATTTACTCGTTCTTCGTGTAACAATGCTGTGTTCCAAGCTACAGGCGCACCCCAGTCATGGCCGACAACAGTGAAGGTTGCATATCCAAGGGCATCAGCAATGCCAACAACGTCTCCAGTTAAATGGATGATGTCATAAGAGGTGACTTCTTCTGGGGCATCGCTACCACCATAACCTCGTTGGTCGGGAACAGCCACCTTAAAGCCTGCTTCCACAAGGGGGTCGATTTGGTGACGCCACAAATACCAGCATTGAGGCCAACCGTGAAGCAAAATTACTAGAGGCCCTTCACCCTCAACAACTGTCCTCAGACTAACTCCGTTTGTCTCGATAGTACGAAAGTTACGTTGTTTCATAATTAAAACCTTTTGTATTTCACTATTAAGCTGTTAATAACTGGTTTCGTAACTAGTTTAATACCTGTGCCAATATTATTCAGAGTGCTTTTCTGGGCATCTTATATATTACAAGTTATGTAAAACGATAAATCAGATGGGGCAGCCGCAAAAAACTATAGCCGCTGAACAGCAGATCCTTTCATTGGGGCGCGTCCTTCAGAGCCTCAGGGAAGAAGATGATGTTGATGTTCTGATTGAAATTATTATTTCTTATCTTCAAGAACAGTTTGACTACAAACTAATTTGGATTGCTCTTTACGATCGCCTGAATCACGTATTATTTGGGAAAGGCGGTATAATTCCTAGCAAAGATACAAGCTTTCTACACCAAAAATTTGTTATTAGTCCTGGGGATTTATTAGAGCAAGTAGTGATTGAACAGCATCCCTTGGGCGTAGCTGATTTGCGAGATGAAACCCGCGCTGCTGAATGGCGAAAAGTTGCAGAAAAGTTCCAAATTCAAGGAACGATTATTATCCCTATTCGCTATAAAGACCGTTGCTTAGGTTTGCTGTTAATGGGTTCAGAACGCTGGGGCTACCTGCTGGCAGGGGAAGCAAAAGCGCGTTTGATGATGGTTTTAGGCGAACTTGGGGCAGTGCTTTATCAACATGAAATACAGTTGCAGCAAAAGCAAGCAAAGCGAACTGATGAGCCATTATTAGAATTGCTAGAAAATTTACGCAACCTCAGTAAATTAAATCAAAAACTAGAAGCAGCGGTGCAAGCAACCCATAAATTTGTTTCTCCCAACCGTACAAATATCTATTGGTTTGAGCGGGAAGGACGCTATTTTTGGTGTCGGATGAGCAATCAACTTGTAAAAATCGATCCTAATTCTAGTACTCAGGCAGCAGCAGGAATGACAGTACAGGAATTGAGCGATTTTTATTATGCTTTGTCGGTTAACCAAATTGTTTCCATTGGTGATGCCCGCAGTTCCTTAAAAAGTCATTTTACAGCAAAATTGCTACAACGTTTGAAAGTGCGATCGCTCTTGGCTGCTCCAATTATCTGGCAAAAAAATTTGCTGGGTTTTTTGGCAGTGGAAAGTAATGAACCCCGCATCTGGACAGAAACAGATAAAAATTTTGTTCAAGGTGCAGCTGGATTAATCTCGTTAATTGCTCCCACTGAAAACAGCGAAACCACCATCAAACAAATTCAAGAAGATGCTGAACTTACTAGTCAGGTTGCCCAAGGTATTTATAGCGAATATGAGCTTCAAGAAACCTTACAAACTTGTGCCAAAAAAGTTTTAGCTAGATTCTCTGCTAGCCGATTTTTGCTATTGCAGTATGACTCAGAACAGAATAATTATCAATTTATTTATCAAAGTCAGCCCCATAATCGCCGACCGTTCAAATTTGTCCTCGATCCTCTTAAAGAACTAGATGGACAACTTTTACAACGTTCAAATGAAGCGGTAGAAATTGAAAACTTAGACGAAGATTTACGGTTCTTTAATTGGCGTGCTTTGTTATTAGAAAATGGGATGCGATCGCTACTTATTTGTAAATGCCTCCAGGGTCAAATACCACCAGTAATTTTAATCATCGCTCACGACAGCCATCGGTGTTGGACAACTCAAGAAAAAGAATTGCTCTGGGCTGTAAGCCAACAAATAGGTGTAATTGTTCGTCAGTGGCAATTGCAAAACCGCACCCAGCACCAGCAAAAAATTTCCCAAGCATTTGAGCGATGCCTACAGATTTTGCCACAATCTTACAACAGAAAAATCGAGGGTGGAAAAAAGGAGCTAGAATCTACGGTACTAGAACAAATAGCAACAATTTTGGGCTGTCCGCTAGCGGTACTCTTTTCTTGGTCGCCTGGTGAAGATTGGGCAGAAATTATACCTGGAGTAACAGCCAGTAGCAAATTCGGAATTTTTGCTGGTGCATCAATTTCCACCCGTAGTGAGGCACTAATTCACTGGGCACTCGATACAGAAGGTTACCTGTCGCTGAAAGTTGACGATCTACCACCAGAAACTCGGAAATGGTTAAATGTGCCAGATAAAGGTCAAATTTTTATTATGGCTTTACGTACTAATACTGAAAATGCAACCACAGGTGTAGTTTTGTTGGCAGACACTCAAGAGCGGCGCTGGTCAGAACAAAGCCTGAATACCACAGCAACTTTGATTTCTCAATTAGCTTGGTGGCGTCGCCAAAAGCAAATTAATCAACTTTTAGAGTCCACAACCGAGGAATTACGACAACTTAACTGGTACAAACATCGCCGCCTAGAAGAAATCCAAAGAATAACAGCGGTGTCTCTCAATCAAATACGCGATTTAGGCATTCCTGCAAACGAACTAGCTCAGATGCGCTACCAGTTGCTGCTACGACAGTTAGACCACACAGCCACCTCCATGAGTGGATTGCTAAAACTAGAGCAATGGCAACTACATAAGAGTTGGGAAACTATGCCCATAGCCAGTTTATTAAAGCGATCGCTCGAACGCATCGACAATTTACTCAAACAACAAAAACTCTGGATTGGCGTGCATGGTTTGGGACAACCAATTGAGGATGGAGAATCGCCAAAAAGCTGTTTATTACCCAGAAATGCTCCTAACGCCAACGCTCAACCGGCAATGGCGATCGCAGGCGATATCATGAAAATTGAATTGGTAATCCATGAATTGTTGGTTAATGCCTGTAACCGTTCTCCAAGCGGCGGCAGAATTGACATTTGGTGTCGGCGTTTAACTGATAATCAACCCACAGAACCAAAGAAAAATCCATCGGAACTTCGGCTAGATTCCGGTGTGAGAGTAGGTGCTACTCATCAGACATCCCTAGAACTGTCGATTACACACAATGGTGCGATCGAACCACAGCTACTAACAGAGTTAAATAAAAATCCACTCAAAGATGTCCTTGCTACCTCTAACCTGAACCAACCACCAGCCTTACACTTGCTAATTTGCCAAAACCTCATGCAGGAACTAGGAGGAGAGTTGAATTTTTATCAATTACCCGATAATCGGGTAGTTAGTCGATTGCTTTTGCCGTTAGCAAGTAATGACTCATGAACTACCCCTGGCTAACTTCGTTTGAGCCAGGGGTTTCTACATTCTTTGGCATAGCCTGAGATTTTTAACAGTTGACAGTTAACCGTCAGCAGTCAACGAAGTGTATCTAAATTCCCACTTATTGATTCTGAATTCTGAATTATCTGGCTATCAAAAACCCAACACTTCCATTGATTTTTCAAGTACTTCTTTAGGACGAAATGGTTTAGTTAGATATAAGTCTGCACCAACCTCAATTCCCTTTTGTTTATCAAATTCCTGTCCCTTGGCTGTCAAAATTATGATATAAATGTCAGTCATTTGTAGTTCGTGTTTTACAATCTGGCAAACTTTCAAACCATTCATTTTGGGCATCATTACATCGAGAAAAACCAGGTTTGGTTTTTCAGTTTTGATAACTTCCAGAGCTTCTTCACCATTTTTAGCAGTTAAAAGTTCAACGCCCTCATCTTCTAAATCTTCTAGAGCTTGTTCCATCAAAATCAAGATATTGGGTTCATCGTCAACAATGAGAATTTTTTGAGTCATAGGATTGGAGTTTGGGGCATTGGGCATTTGTACTGAGCGAAGTCGTTGGCGCAGCCTCTCGCAGAGAAGTATTGGGCATGGGGCATGGGGTATGGGGAAAGGGGTAAGGGGAAAAGGGGAAAGATTAAATTTATTCGTTTTCCCTTTAACCTTTTCCCCTGCGTCCCCTGCCCCTCATCTCCCCATTCCCTTAATTAGCGATCGGACAGCATGATGAAGAATACATTCTCCAAGCCTTTCTCAAAGCGTAGGGTTTTCACCAAATCGGCTTCTTGAGAAAATATAGAATCAATAATGATCATGTCAGGTTTAACTGACAAAGCTTTATGGATGCATTCTTGAGGATTAGAAGCTTCAATTACGTTGTATCCCTGAGTTTGTAACACATCTGATAGTGTTTTTAAAGTTGAGGCATTTTTATCAACTACCAATACCTTTTTACTAGAAGTGCCTTGAGAAAGTAGCAAGCCAATTTCAACAAGGAGTTTTTCTGTGTTAATGGGTTTGGTGAGATAGCGATCGATGCCAATATGGTAACCGCGTTCTTTGTTTTCAATAATCGACAAAATGATGATGGGAATATCTGCGGTATGCGGATCGTTTTTCAGTACAGCTGCTACGTCAAAGCCGTTGATTTGAGGCATCATCACGTCCAAAAGAATCAAATCGGGACGATCTGTTTTGATTTGATGAATCGCATCCATACCGTCTTTGGCTTCCCGAACGTTGTAGCCCTCGTTTTCTAGCTGTTGACGCAGTAATTCTCGAATGTTGGCATCATCATCTACCACCAAAATGGTTTTGCGATTTTCGTTGAGTACAGCAGCTGTGGTGATGACGTGTTCTTTGAGCTGTTTTACTAAAGCATCTAGATTCAGTTTGGCACTGCTTTTGCGATCGCTGGTGTAAATGGGAATGATAAACGAAAATGTACTACCTTTGCCAAGTTCGCTGTCTACCCAGATTCTACCGCCGTGATGTTCAACGATTTGTTTGCAAATGGGCAGTCCTAAGCCTGTGCCTTTGGGTTTGTCGGTGAGGGTGTCGCCAACTTGCCGGAATTTCTCGAACACTTTCGGCTGGTCTTCGGGCGCAATGCCAAGGCCTGTGTCGATAACGCTAATGCAAATGGCGCTGTTCTGTTGTTTGATGCGGCAGGTGATAGAACCGGATTCGGTAAACTTAATGGCATTGGAAATCAAGTTGATCAAGACTTGCAGTAGACGGTTGCGATCGCCTATTACTTGAGGTAATTCTGGTTCAATGTCGATGATTAACTCTAAGCCATTGGTTTCAAACAACGCTGCCGTGGAAGTAGTTGCCCAATCTATTAACTCAGTTGGATCGAGGGGTTGCATTTGCCATTCCACTTTCCCTGCTTCCATCTTGGCAATATCTAAAACATCGTTAATCAAAGATGTCAGCCGTTCTGCTTCAGACACAATAATGTTGAGATTGTCACCTACCCTTTTGATTGTTTTCTGAAGCTTGCGGTCTTCGCTAGTAAGCATAGGAAACACATCGGTTTCTAGCTTTTCTTTAATAATGGATGCAAAACCAAGAACAGAAGTTAGCGGTGTCCGCAGTTCGTGGGAAACTGTAGAGATGAAATCGGTCTTCATCTTGTCGATTTCTTTTTCCGCAGTCACATCTCGAATCAGCAATGCCGAACCAAAGCAGGCTTGAGGTTCATTGTCAGTGGTTCTTTTAAAGATGGCGGTGGCTACTGCCTGACCGATACGTTCCTTTGCTAAGCTAACTTCAGCAGCAAACACATCGCTGGGATGGGACTGAGTTTTTTCTACTAAATCTGCTAAACCAAATATCGGTAGTTCTTGATAGTTACCTTTGACCGCGTTGGCTGTCAATCCATACATAGCTAAAAAAGCAGGATTGAAGTGGCTAATTTGTCCGGTGATGTCTGTGACTAACAAACCATCTGCTAGGTTGTCTAAAATGGCATTTAAACCCTGGGCTTCTGCTAGGGTATTTTCCAAGGCAGCAGTCCGTTCTGCAACTCTGGCTTCTAGTTCTTGATTCAGTTGTCGCAGAGCCATTTCTGCTTGTTTGCGGACAGTAATATCGGTATTAATTTCCAGCAGGGCGCAGGGTTCGCCGAAGGTATCCCGTTGCAAAGTCCATCGGCTCTGAACCGCGATGAGTCTTCCATTGGAGGTGATGTGTTGGAGTTCTCCTTCCCAATTCCCTTGGTGTAAGAAATCTGCCAGGATTTCTTCTAAAGGGTTTGGAAAAGTGGTGTTCAAAAATGTGTGAATGTATTGGCCTTTAACTTCCTCACGCGTCCAGCCGTAAAGCTTTTGTGCGCCTTGATTCCAGTACAAGATTTTATCTGTCATGTCGCGGACGATGATGGCATCACTGGAATGATTCAACATATCCATCAGCCGTTGATTTTCCGCTTCTGCGAGTTTGCGATCGTGGATATCAGTGCAGATGCCAATCCATTCTCTGATGCTGCCGTCTGGTTCCAAAATAGGGGTACCACAAACAGAAAAATGGCGGTATGTACCATCTTTACCACGTAATTGGAATTCGGTTTGATATAAGCTGTGGTTTCCCATAGCCGTATTCCAAGCTTCTGCGGTATGGGCATGGTCATCGGGATGAATAGCATCGAGCCAGCCCAATCCTTGAAATTCTGGTTCAGTTTGACCAGTGTAGGCCATCCAGCTGAGCATTTCGCTGGGAACTCCCGATCCGTCAGGTGTAGCGACCCAGACAATTTGTGAGATAGTAGTCACCAGAGAGCGAAAACGTTGTTCGCTCTGTTGCAAAGTTTGTTCTGCTAGTTTGCGATCGTGAATATTAGTACAAGTACCAATCCATTCCCGAATAGTACCATCTTCTTCTAGGACAGGGGCACCACAAACAGAGAAGTAGCGATATATACCATCTTTGCCGCGGAGTCGGTATTCGGTTTGGTAGATGCCTTGGTTTGCCACAGCGGTATTCCAAGCTTCTGCACTGTGGGCGCGATCATCAACATGTATTGGATCTAACCAGCCCAAACCTCCGACTTCCTCTTCCGTCTGACCTGTGTAGGCTATCCAAGTGAGCATTTCACTACTGATTCCCAGCCCATCTGGAGTAGCCCCCCAGATGATTTGTGAAGTGGTAGTTACTAAAGTACGATATCGTTCTTTAATACGCTGATTTTCAGCTTCTTTCAGCTTGCGATCGTGAATATCAGTGCAGGTGCCAATCCACTCCCGAATGCTACCGTCTTCTTCAATCACCGGGGCAGCGCAGACCCAAAAGTAACGATAATTACCGTCTTTGCCACGAATTCGGTATTCAGTTTCATAAATACTGCGGTTGGCGAAGGCAACACTCCAGAGTTGGGCGGTGTGGGCGCGATCGCCAGGATGAATTGCATCAATCCAACCTCCATTTTCAGCTTCCGCTAAACTTTGACCTGTATAAGCAATCCAGCTTGCCAGTTCAAAGCAAATTCCTTCTGGCGTACTGACCCAAATAATTCGGGTGTTAGTTGTTACTAAAGAACGGTATCGTGCTTCGCTCCGTTTCAAGATTTTTTCCGACTCTTGGCGTTCTTGGTGGACACCCTTGAGGTCGCTAATGTCCTCCACAGTTGAGAAAATTAGGCGATCGCCATCTTTCTCTACCAACACTCCCGAAAGCCTGACTGGAACTAAATGCCCGTCTTTGTGGATGTACTCTCGATCGCAAGGTTCGTAGCGACCAGTCTGTTCTAGGCTTTCTAGGGTCGCTGACTTGGCGGCATAATCTTGGCGCGTCATCTCCCAGTAATTAAAATTCAGGGTTTCTGGGACAGTCCGCCCTGCGATCGCCGCATAGGCAGGATTCATGTCAATCAGTGTCCCATCGAGCCGACACAGTACCAAACCAACCGGACATTTTTCAAATAGCTGACGGTAGTATTCATCAACTTGGCTAGACATGGTTGAGGTTTCCTCAGTCATTTAGGTGGGTGGGATTATCGCAACAGAACCAAGACAACAAGGTGGCATAAAGCTTTAGGGAAATTGGGTGGCGTTGGAACAGCTGGTAAATTCGATCGGGTGGTGCATTACCAAGGTCTGAACTATGTTGGGAAAGTCGCTGGATAAGTTGAGTATGGCGGATGAGCAAATCCGCTGGTTTGAGCATTGGTATTGTTGATGGAATGAAGCCCTCAGTATCGGCAGTGGGGGATAGTTCCTTTGTGGAAGTAGATGAAGCAGAATTTGTCTGACTTTGCCCTAGCGAAGCTTCTACCACTGAATAGTTCACCGGAATTTGAATCCAGAATTCTGTACCCTCGCCCAATTGAGAACGACATTTGAGAATTCCCCCGTGTCTGTCTACGACAATTTGGCGGCTGATTGCCATACCTAACCCAGTTCCCTTGCCAATCTCTTTAGTAGTGAAGAAAGGATCGTAAATGCGTTGGATGAGGCTTTCCTTCATACCAGGGCCGTTGTCGGCAATACGAATTACAACCCATTGGTTGTCTAAGGCTTGGGTGCGAATGGTGATGGTCGGGAATGTCATTTGTCCTCTGTCATTGGTCATTTGTCGTTTGTCAATTTGCGATTCGTTGGATGCCAATGACCAATGATTAACGACTAATGACTCTTCCAAAGCATCAATGGCATTTGCCAAGATGTTCATAAAAACTTGATTTAACTGTCCTGGGTGGCATTCAATCAGGGGAAGTTTGGCATAGTCTTTAACGATTTCAATTGCCCGACGGTGACCAGAGGCTTTCAAACGATGGCGAAGAATCATCAGCGTCCCGTCGATACCATCGTGGATGTTGACAGCTTTGATTTGGGCTTCGTCATGGCGGGAGAAGTTTTTTAAGGATTGGACAATTTCCACAATGCGATCGCTACCCAGTTTCATCGAATCCAGCAGCTTGGGAAGATCCTGCATGATAAATTCCAGATCGATATTGTCTAGCTCTGATTGCAGATCTGGAGGAGCCACAGGTACAAATTTCTGATAATCTTGCAGCAGATGTAATAAGTCTTGGGCGTACTCTGCAACATATCTTAAATTGCCGCAAATAAAGTTCACCGGGTTGTTAATTTCGTGGGCGACTCCAGCAATCAGTTGCCCTAAAGAAGACATTTTTTCGCTTTGGATTAACTGAGTTTGTGCCAGCTGTAAGTCTTGAAGAGCTTGTTGAAGTTTTTTTGTCTGGGCTTTTGCTTCGATGGCTGCTTGGGTGCTTTGTTCGTAAAGCAAAGCTTTTTCGATGGCGATCGCTGTTTGAGAGGCAAAGATACTTACAAGTTTCAGGTGTTCAGCCTTGTAGGAGTCAGTTTTGTCTGTGCCAATGGCGATCGCTCCTATCACCCGCTCTTTTGCTCTTAAAGGTACACAAATCAATGCGTTGATGTTTTTCTCTCCCCATAATCGACAATCAGCTTGCACGTTATTGATGAGTTCCGCCCGCCCTGATTGCACAATACTGCCGATAATTCCCTGACCCGGTTTCGGTTGTTTATCCCCAAAAAACACTCCAAATTCGGCAATGGTTTCAAAGTCAGCGCCTTCGGGATTGAGAAGTAAAATCATCCCTGCTGACGATTCAATCAATTGGCTCATTTCTTGAAGCACGAGTTGGGCAATCTGTCGCCTATCTAAACTCGTTGTCAACTGAGTCGAAATATCTTCAAATAAATCAATTTCCTGGTATCTTTCTAGCAATTCTTTAGCAAGTATTTTCTTCTCACTCTCTTGTTTTGCCCAAAATGAGACCAAACTAGCCACTAAAGTTGCCTGTTCGTCGCCAACAACCCAACCCAGGATCTCCCCTGAAACCTCAATTGGATATCGATTTTTTAATATTTGCTCGCCAATACTAATTAGTTTCGTACCGTCTACCAATTCAATATCAATTGCGATGTTGAGTTTATATACTAAGTCCTGAAGGATAGATGGCAACTCTTCTTTATTAAGAATCTTTCTCAAGCTAATTGCTGACATAAAACACCTTATACCAATTCAAAATGACGCTGGCGGACACGGCGAATAGCTGCTCTAACAAAATTAAAAATTGAGAAAACTAAATATCGCAAGGGTTTGAGCGTCTGTATCTGTGGCATTCTTTTTTCAAATTGGTATCATCTTGAGTGTGTTGCAAGTTTCCAGCAATTAAAACAACGAAGTGATTAATTTTATGCGTCTGCCCTGCCATTAAGTTTTCTAAGGCAGATATTTTAAGAATTTCCATAAATTTAGGAAATATAATAATTTGCTAACAAGGCTAGTTTTCCCAGAAAGATTGACAGCATAACAGCCATGTTAATGGGCAGGGAATACCTTTAAACTCTGTAATAAATAGTTCCTTCATTGGTGTAATTCGCTTAGAGTTTAGCGATCGCTTTCTTGCTTCGCCAAATTTAAATCAGCTATTAGAGGCATATTTACTAGTTACAGGAGCAAAAACTTTATAAATTCTTAGTAAACTTCCTGACGCTAAATACACTAAGTAGTTATTCTGTTTTGGTTTGCCAAAAGGATAGATCGCTGAACATCGGATGGTAGTTACCCCAATGGCGGATTTGCATCAAAGATTTCAGAATTGAATCAGAAATCAATTCCGCCACAGTGGGAAAATTATCTACAAAATTATTATGAAAAGAAATTTTTTCCCAGTATTTCTGACAAAGTTTCTGGAGAAGTTCGTTTTAGCAATTATCGTCCTGTAAGCGAAGTTGCTAAATATCTTCAGTATTACTAGATTGCTGCTAATTTTCTATCTTTTAGAACGAAAACCTCAACTTTTATATGCTGGTGATAGTAGTACATACAGTCGTTTTCATGCTCAATATCAACCTTGGTTTCAAAATCTGATTCAGAGCATAGGCTATACAAATCTATTAGTAATCGCTCGCAATACAGGCGATGTCATCTATTCAGTCTGTAAATAACCGGACTACGGTACTTAATCTCAATACTGGCCCCCACCGCACCAGTATAATCCAAAAATAATTCTTCGGAGAGATTGACATAACATTTATTTCGCTGACGTATCCTTCCTTCGTAGCAAACTGGTTATAATTATTTTCCATCCCTCTCAGAAATCAAATTCTCATCTACACAGTATTTATATGGGACGTGTTCGTTCTAAATCTGACCTACCCACAAAAATCTGTCCGGTATGTCAACGTCCTTTTACATGGCGTAAAAAGTGGCAAGATTGCTGGGAAGATGTGAAGTACTGTTCAGAACGTTGCCGTCGTCGCCGTTCTGAAGCGAATAAAGAATTGGGGACTGGGGACTAGGGATTGGGGAGATGCAGGGGAGCAGGGAGCAGAGGAGATAGGGAAGTGTGGGAAGAGAGGGGGGATGGGGGAGTGTGGGGAAAGAGGGGGGAAAAATTTCTTCACCATCCTCCCACACCTCCCACACCTCCCACACCTCCCACCCCCCCCAATGCCCCATCCCCTATGCCCTATGCCCCAATCCCCAATCCCCAATCAAATTAACTGCAACACAGACGCAAATAGCGCAAAGGATCGATGAAGTCACAGGTGCAACCTAAATTAATTATTCATGGCGGGGCTGGTAGTTCTCTCCAGGGTAAAGGAGGATTGGAAGCGGTACGTCGATCGCTCCATATAGTAATAGAACAAGTCTATTCTCTGCTATTGTGCGGAATCACTGCTTCTGAGGCGGTAGTACAGGGTTGCCAAATGCTGGAAGATAACCCCCGCTTTAATGCTGGTACTGGTTCGGTACTGCAATCTGATGGCCAAATCCGGATGAGTGCTTCCTTAATGGATGGCGCATTAGGACGATTTAGTGGTGTCATTAATGTCTCGCGGGTGAAAAATCCGATTGATTTGGCACAATTTTTACAAAGCTCGCCAGACCGAGTGCTGTCGGATTTCGGATCGGCTGAATTAGCGCGGGAAATGCAAATTCCCAGCTACAACGCTTTAACTGATTTACGATTGCAAGAGTGGATACAAGAACGCCAGGATAATTTTAAAAGCACGATGGCTAACGTGATCGCAGAACCCGAACTAGTAGAAACGAGTAATGCTGGACGGGGTACCATCGGCGTAGTAGCTTTAGATGCATCTGGTAAACTGGCGGCTGGTACTTCCACTGGCGGTAAGGGCTTTGAGCGCATCGGCAGGGTAAGTGATTCTGCTATGCCAGCAGGTAATTATGCTACTAAAGAAGCTGGAGTTAGTTGTACGGGTATTGGGGAAGATATTATTGATGAGTGTTTAGCAGCCAAGATTGTGGTGCGTGTCACAGATGGGATGGCTCTCAAGGATGCGATGCAGCGATCCTTTGGGGAAGCCTACCAGAATAAACGGGATTTAGGAGCGATCGCCTTAGATGCTAGTGGGGCGATCGCTTGGGGTAAAACCAGCGAAATCTTACTCGCCGCCTACCACAATGGTGAAAATATTGGCGATACCTTAGAGTGGACTGGCAATGAACTAATAAGCTATTGCTGAATTAATTTCAGCGCTTCGGATAAAATGCCTTGTTGGTCAACCATTGCGGCTAATTCTTCGGCTTCATAACGCCCTTCAAAAGCTTCTAGCGCTGCTCTTTTGAGTGCGACTTGATATCCTTGTTGCAGAATATCCATTAATTCTGCCTGATTCAAGTACACACCACCAGATTTGCGGCGCTTGTTTATTTTGTTAATTTCCCGCACCGTATTTTCTATAGAAATATCCCAAGAGCGAGTAGAACGTTTTTCAGCCTTTTGTTTAATTAAATGGATGAGCAGAATTACGCCATAACTATCAATTTTATTGATTTTGTCGCTCAGGCTCATTTCTTCTAACTCATCCACCAACACCAGCGCCTCATGGATTTTACCTTGTTCTAGAAGTTGCCTAAGTTCTAGCAGTTCTTCCATTAGTTAAATCAGCTAATGTGATGATTTAATTATCGCTTTATTAGCTTTTGCGACGCCAACCTAGTTTGACTACCTGACGACTACGGCCGATCGCCAAAGCATCATCAGGAACATCTTCTGTGATTGTGGAACCAGCAGCTACGTAAACATCATCACCCAAGGTAACTGGAGCTACTAAAACGCTATTGGCACCAGTTTTAGTGCGATCGCCTATTTTAGTGGGGTGTTTTTTAACGCCATCGTAATTGGCAGTAATTGTACCAGCACCAATATTCACCCGTTCGCCGATAACGCTATCGCCTAAATAGGACAAATGTGCTGCATTCGTGCGATCGCCTAACTGCGTATTTTTCAATTCCACAAAATTCCCCACACGACAACCAGCACCCACTTGTACTTGACCGCGCAAATGAGCGTAGGGGCCAATTCGGCTACCTGCTTGCACAGTGCTATCTGTTACCACTGAATACTGGACTGTGACATTTTCAGCCAACTGGCTATTTTCAATTAAACTTCCCGGCCCAATGTGGCTTCCGGTTTTAACTACCGTACTTCCCCGCAGATGAGTTTGGGGTTCAATAATTACATCTGGCTGTAACTCCACTGTTTCATCAATGGTGATGCTTGTAGGGTCGATGAGGGTGACACCTGCTAGCATCCATTTTTCCTTGACTCGTCTTTGCAAAATCTCGTAGGCTGTTGCCAGTTGTAGGCGATCGTTGATGCCGAGAATTTCTTGATAATCTTTCACATCCACAGCCATTACTTGTCCGACCTGAGTCACGGCATCCGTAAGATAATATTCTTTTTGGGCGTTGTTTGCTTCTAGGTGAGGAAGTACCTTAGCTAAATTTTCCCAGCGAAAGCAATAAACCCCGGCGTTAATCCGGTGATTTTCTCTTTGAGCGGGGGTACAATCCTTGTGTTCGACCATTTGCTCGATGATATTTTCATCGTTACAAAAAACGCGCCCGTAGCCTGTGGGGTCGGGTAGGTGTGAGGTGAGAATAGTGGCGGCGTTTTGATTTTGGGCGTGAGTTTGTAACATCGCCTGAAGGGTTTCGCTACGTATCAACGGTAAATCGCCGTTCAGTACGAGCAAATCTCCAGTGTAATCTTGTAAATAGGGAAGTAATTGCTGGATGGCATGACCTGTTCCCAATTGCACAGTTTGTTCCACAAACTCCAAGTTGGGGATTGAACCCAAAGCAGCTTTCACTTCCTCAGACTGATACCCAACGATCGCGATTCGTCGTGAGGGTGAAAGAGGTTCTACACTTTCAATAACTCTCTCTAGTAGCGATCGCCCACCCAAAGAATGTAAAACTTTGGGTAAGCTTGATTTCATCCGTGTGCCGCGTCCGGCTGCTAAAATTGCTACAATTACCATAATTAGCTATCAGCTATCAGTAAAATTGCGATCAATGCTGTTGGTACTTCAAGATGTAGGCTCAAATCATACCAGCTAATCATAGAACACTGAAATGGGCAAAGGAGTAATACCAATTCAAAATTCAAAACTTGTACTGAGCGTAGCCGAAGTATTCAAAATTCACGCATTAAGAAAACTAGATCTCATAAGGGTTTTAGCTTATGTATCTGTCCCATTCTTTTTTTTAATTAGTGTAATAATTCAGCATTCTCAAGGACAAAAGTCAAAAGAACCTGTTGCCTGCTAGCAAAATTTTATAGTATATTAGTACTAATAAACGTGAGAGCCATCGAGGTAGCTAGAGATGGTGACTTCTTAGTTTCTACTTCGTCTATTCTTCGTCACAAGAGAGAATAAACTCAGCAAACTGCTGCGCTAATTTGGGATTGCGCCAGCCGGAATCAGCCTCTTTTAGCATAGTTGAAAGTGCTTCTTCTCTGGTCATAGCTACTTTGTAAGGTCGTTCGCTGGTTAGAGCATCATAAATATCAATTAACTGAAATACTTGCGCCAAGTATGGGATATCATCCCCTTTAAGTCGATCGGGATAGCCTGAGCCATCCCACCGTTCGTGGTGATGGCGAATAATGGGAATTACACCCCGCATACTGCGTAGTGGCTGGCAGATTTTTTCTCCGATTAAAACATGCTGCCTCATAATCTGCCAATCTTCGGGGGTGAGTTGGCCTTTTTTCAGCAGAACTGCATCGGGAATACCCACCTTGCCGATATCGTGGAGATAACCTCCCCACATCAAATCCCGAATTTGATAGCGTGAGAGATTGAGGTATTCACCAAAAGCTTGTCCCAGTTTTACCAGTCGTTCGCAATGACCCCCTGTGTTGGGATCGCGGCTTTCAATAGACATGGCAATGGAAAACAGTACTTGTTCGGCATGATCTAAGTCTTCGTTGAGACGCTTTTGCCGTACCAAGGACTTGACACGCGCTGCCAGTTCCACACGGTCAAAAGGCTTGGTGAGAAAATCATCTCCGCCAACTTCAATACCTCGAATGCGCGATCGCCTGTCATTTAATGCTGTAATAAAAATTACTGGTATTAGTCTGGTTTGTTCATCCTGTTTAAGTAATTGACAGACTTCAAATCCATCCATCCCCGGCATCATCACATCCAGCAAAATCAGATCTGGTTGCTTTTGCGTTACCAATCCCACAACAATAGAACCGCTGTCGGCCTCAATCACGTCGTATCCTTCCATCCCCAGCAAGGCAACAGCAGTCATGCGACTGGCCGCATGGTCATCAACCACTAAAACCTTTGGTGGATCTAAATCAAACCCATTCACTTTGGAACCTTTGGCTTGTAGTGTTTTAGAGACCAATGAATCTCGATCTAAATTAACATCATTTTTCATCCAAGAAGACACTGCTTGGCCATCTTCAAGCATCAAATCTTCTTGAGATAAGCCTAAAGAATAACCCTCTATATTTTGCGATCCTACGGCATGATTTGAACCGATACTTTTCACTTTGCTTAGGGGGTTTGACCCATTAACAATTTCTTCTCTAAAGCCTCTATGGTTGGGTTTCCATTTTGTCACAAAGGCACTCCAATTATTTCCGCAAGTTAACAGTGTCAGATTTGAAAAAAAATTTAGTATTTGATTGTATTTGAGTTAGGCTTTCCATAGAGGTTATGTGTGATGTGGAACTGCCGAACGGGATTTTTCACTGTATGTATTTTTTATGTTACGAATAAAAAGTATTTTGTGGTCAAATTTTTTGCTTTTAATTCCAGTATCATAAATTAGTACCAATGTTAAATCAGGTTTTTTACGGAGATTTCTTACGTACCAGCGTCAAAAAAGCTTGTGATTTAATGCTTTCCAGCAAAATCTCAGGTTGTAGTTGGTAGTGATGATGGTAATCATTAAATATACAAATATACACATTTTTACTTACTCAGTTATAGCAATAGTTAAATACTGTTAAGAAAGATGTAACATTAGCTACTTATTATAGTTTAAGTTATTTGGGTTGAAAAAACTCGTTGCTTAGTATTAAAAAACGAAATCAGAATTTTTGGGGCAAGTATCTAAGTTTTCTGGAATCAACTACTGAGGGCAAGAGGTTTATTCATCTAGCCTTAGCCAGTTGTAGACATCGCTAGCCAACTACAAACTTGTTCCGAAAAAATCCCTACCTTGCGTTGCCGATAGCCACCTTTTGCGCCAATGGGAAGTAGGTTCCAGGGAAGAAGCTTGTTGCTCTTGTTGTCGCCGCTTGAGTATAACTTCACTGGAATCGCTCAATTGAGGATCGCGGTAGGGAATGGCAGCACGAGTTAGTAAATGTTCCTTCTCAACTTGACAAAGGGGGGAAGAAGAGGGGCAAGTAAGGAGGGTGGGAGGTGTGGGAGGTGTGGGAGGTGTGGGAGGATGGTGAAGAAATTTTTCCCCCCTCTCTTCCCACACTCCCCACACTCCCCCATCCCCCCTCTCTCCCCCATCTCCTCTACCCCCTGCTTCCTGCTCCTCTGCTTTCCATCCTTTTATCCGTGCTGCTAAAGTACCAGGCGATCGCCTACCCATCGGTGGCGTAGAACCGATAGCCAAGCCAGCAGACAAAAGTGCTGTGCGTACAGCAGCAGCACAAGAATAGGTAGCTAATAAACCATCTTCGTGTAAGCACAATGACAGTTGTTTAATAAATTCCACAGTCCATAATTGGGGACACTGTGGAGGTGAAAATGGATCGAGGAAAATTGCATCTGCCAAGAAATTTGACTCCCGTACTATTGCGATCGCCGATCTTGCATCGCCAATGAGTAATTTTGCTTTCAGACAAGGTGTTTGTACTTGATGCTCAAAAGCTAGTTGGGACAAAATTTCAATGTAGTTGCAATTCCAGTTATCGAACAAATTATGAGCGATCGCAGCTTGTGGTACTGCTGGATTCAGTTCTAAACCAATTACTTCAACATTACAATTAGGATTCACTCCCCAAATTGTTTGCAAAGCAGCAGCGGTGTTGTATCCTAAACCATAACAAACATCTAACAGCCGCAAAACTGGTTTTTGCGCTGCTTTAGTCAGTTGAGTTGGTTCTACAAACTTGAAAAAACTCTCCTGCTTAGCACCATAATGGCTGTGAAAAGATTCACCAAACTCTTGAGAAACAAAAGTGAAGGAACCATCTGCCGTAAGCTTAGGTGTAAAATTTTCTAAGTTAGTCATTAGTCATTAGTCATTTCTTCCTCTGCTCCTCATCTCCCATTTCCCCACACCCCATGCTCAATTCCCAATTTGTTGTTTCCCCAGCTTGGTTATTTGAACATCTAGAAGATCCGCAAGTAATCATTGTGGATTGTCGCTTTTCTCTAGCCGATCCACAACTAGGGAAACAACAGTATCAAACAAGTCATATTAAGGGTTCATATTACTTAGATTTGAATCAGGATCTTTCCAGTCCAGTGGGTAAGCATGGTGGGAGACATCCTTTACCTAACCCTAATGATATCGCTAACAAATTTGCAGCGATTGGGATAAATTATCAAAAAACTCTGGTTGTAGCTTATGATGATTCGCGCTTTGCCTTTGCAGCTCGTTTGTGGTGGCTGTTGCGCTATTTAGGACACGAACAAGTCGCAGTACTCGATGGAGGCTTTAGCGCATGGCAAAAAGCTGCCTATCCTGTTACAGATGTTATTCCTGGGCCGCGAATGGCGAAATTTGTACCTGAAGTACAAACAGAAAAAGTTGTAGATATTACAGCGGTAAAAAGCCGCAAAGATAGACCAGATGTGGTGTTGGTAGATTCGAGAGAAAGCGATCGCTACCGAGGCGAACGAGAACCAATCGATAAAATTGCCGGACATATTCCTGGTGCGGTTAACTATCCTTGGCAAGAAGTTACAGATTCTTCAGGTTCCGTACTTCCTGAAACAGAACAACGCCGTCGCTGGGAGAACCTAGAAACAGCCCAAGAAATTTTAGTTTATTGCGGTTCTGGCGTTACCGCTTGTGTGAATTTACTTTCTCTAGAATTAGCAGGGATCGACAAAGGTAAACTTTATGCTGGTAGCTGGAGTGATTGGATTTCTTATTTATAGTTAGGAGTGGGGAGTTATAAGTTAAGAATTATAACTCCTAACTCCTAACTCTCTTCACTTTTTTCAAAACCGACCTAGCTGCAAATTGTAATTAATATTGAAGAACCAGCCATCAAAATCAATGTTTTGGGCGGTTGAACTACCCAAAGTGACACCAGTCTGGACATTCACGCTGCTAATATCAGATATTCGGTAATTTAAGTGTGCGAATAGTCGATGAAATTGATCTTCTCGATCGCGCTGTGTAAAGTCAGAAAAGTTGCCTTGGTAGTCAATACCAACTTGGAGAGGCTTTTGCAAGTAATAGTTTAGAGATAACCAAAAAGAATTGATGATGCGACTGCGACTTTGAGGGTCGGCAAAACTGACACTCAATTCGTAGAAGCTATCTAGTACTAATTTTGAGCTTAAGGGATCTCGCCGTCCGAAAGAGAGTTGTACGGAGTTTTCGTTTAAAAAGCGATCGCCTGCTTTGAAGCTATTGGGGCGATCGCTGTTGTTGGCATAAAATAACTGGTGATTGCTGAAACTAATTTCTCCATACATCCGCCGCGATAGCTGCTGGTAAAGACTGAGATTAAATCTTAGCTGGTTGTAATGAAATTGCGATTGTTCTAGATAACGAATTATATTGCCATCAATGGAGCCGTTTAAATAAGTTTTAGATCCTATAGGAAAATATGCAGAGGCTAGTGTCAGTCCAGAAATAATTAAACCATCTTCTGTGGGATCGTTTTTTGAGGAAAAAATATTAGTCGTCTGGAAGTAACCGACACGCGCCTGTAAATAGCCGATGGGTTTAAATTTAGCTACAGGTTGCGGTGGGAGTGGCTGTTGTTCTAAGGGTCGTAACCGCACTCGTAATCCCAATTCGCGATCGATATCAGACTCAGGCGCCTGTTTTGGCTGTTGCAGCAGTTTTCTTAGCCTTTCTAGTTTTTGAGAACGATTTATCTCAGGTAGATTCAACAATTGCTCTGTTGAGTCTGGAGGAGATGTAGGCAAATTACTTGGCTGAGATTCTAGCTGTGGCGGCTCGTCTCGATCCCCAGGTTGTGGGTTTGGTGTTGGTTGTGCTTGTGTAATTTCTGATGTTCTCTGTACCAAATTCAACGGCTTCTGAAAATCCAAAGTCTGGGGCTGACTGGAGTGGTTGCACAAAAAGTTAATTGTGTCTTGTTCTAAAACCTGACATGGCTGAGAAGTTACCTGCGTACTTGTTAAAGATGCAATTTTTGAATTGGGAACTGCGGGTTGGGGAGATTTAAATCGCGATTCATAGTCCAAGGAACTCTTAAAAGAATTTCTTGGCCGATACCCACTATCCAGTACCCAATGCTGCGGTGGCAATTTCTCTTTTGGAGAAGTTAGGGAAGAATGGATGCGACCCATTAATGCCAAATCATGATTTGGAGATTCTGCCGCATCTACTCTGATGCAAAACCAGCTACCAGCTGTGGAAGCTAACAAAATCCAAAAAAACAAATTTTTGCAGTTCTTGAATCGCATCTGTTAGATTGCGTTGAGGGCGTTTGGCGAACATAGACCTAGAAGCTGTATCATAAGTTCCTACTCAAAAAGACAATTGAGTGTATGTAACTCAGCTTTTTAGGTATATACTGATATCTACCAAGTCAAATTACTGTTTTTCTGATTTACTCCCAGATTTTTTTGCCATAATTATCGTGTTCTGATACAAGTTTCCCTAAATTATTGTTTAATAATACAGACGGTAACAAACAGAACTAGATTACAAAATGTAAACATCCTTAAAACTCTTACTCATGAAAAATCATGACTACAAACAGCTAATTTTCATTGTGCTAACCTAACTTATCGTTCTTCTATCACGTTGAAAGTTCTAGTTTCTACAGATTACTTACTGTACCATTAACAGGAATTTTCAACAAATTTAATGCTAATCAGAGTCTCTCTTAGCTTGAAGAGAATCTAGCAAATATGAGAGTAATAGAAGAACGCCAATGAAGTGTGGCTGGGAATTTAGCTCATAATAGCTATCTAACAACTTCTCGTTGGTTGAAATAATGAGAAATAATTATTTTTCAAAGCAAATTTGAAAGCTTGTTGGTGTTGTATTCACCAGTGCTGTGTGCCACAAAATTCACGTTTACCAAAAGCGATTTTAGATATTTGTTACTCTTTGTGAATGGGCTGTTGGCTAATGTAGCCCAATATTCAATACTTTCCCAAGATATCGTTTAACTCATTGTTCATCTAATTTATTGATATTGAACGCCAGTCTTGAAACTAGATCTAGTCTTTATCGCATGAAACGTGTGTTTTAGAATCGAAACTTAAATAAACTAAACACATATTTATCAGTTGTTTATTTTATTGATTAAATGTAGGCTAAATTGCCAATAAATTTGCCTGAAACAGCTGGTTATAATAATTAGCCGTATGCTAAAGCATTAATGTATTTGATATTACCTGAATTTGAAAAGTTATCAGATTATGTTTAATAGATCCTTGCCACTGTTAGTAATTGGTTTATGGGGAATTGTGGTACTGCCTTTGCCGGATCGGGCAAGTGCTGTAACTCCTCTAACACGAGCCGAGATTCAGAATCTCCGTAACTTGGTACAATTAATACCCAAAAACAAACTCAAGAAGCGTCCTGCACAAAAATCCGATGCAATGATTCCTGGGGATGGGTTGTCAACTGGTCGAGCTTCTCTAGCAGACTTGCGGTTTAACGATGGCTCATTGGCAAGAGTAGGGGAACAGGCAATCTTTCAATTTTTACCCAAAACTCGCAGTTTTAGACTGTCTAACGGAACCGCGTTGTTGCTTATACCACCAGGAAGAGGACAAACACGTATACAAACTCCAAGTGCAGCAGCAGCAATTCGTGGTTCAGCATTATTTGTACGCTACGACCAACAAACAGATACTACAGTTGTAGGTGCGCTGACAAATAGCGGCATTGAAGTTTCTAACAAAGAAGCTTCTGAAACTCAAGTGCTGCAAGCAGGACAGCTAATGGTTATAGTTAATGGTAAATTTCAGGGTTTATACGATTTTGACCTGAGAAATTTTTATCAAACGAGCGATTTGGTTCGAGGGCTGGATTTAAATAGGCAAAATGCTACACCTAGTGCTGACCCAGCGATCGCCAGCGTTCAAGCTGAAACTACTGCGGCTTTACAAGCACAATCGCCATTAACAGGTAACGGAGTAGTAGAAAACCCATCTTTCTTAGAGTTAACTAGTAGCCCTGCTAATTCTGCAACCAACGACGCTGTTACAAATAATTCTTCAGTAGATCCTATACCAGAAGACTCTCCAGTAAACTCCTTTGAGGAAACAGGACAAATCCTCTCAAATACTGAGCAAGGTACTAGAAGAAACAACACAAGTACCCAAAGAAATAATGTTCCAGTTAATTCTAGTCCAACCCCAACCACAACCACACCTCAAAGTCCCTCTGTTCAGCCAACCCCTAATCCTAACCCAACAACCCCAACTACAGAACCCGTAGGTAATCCAACAACCCCAACTACAGAACCCGTAGGTAATCCAACAACCCCAACTACAGAACCTGTAGGTAATCCAACAACCCCAACTACAGAACCTGTAGGTAATCCAACAACCCCAACTACAGAACCTGTAGGTAATCCAACAACCCCAACTACAGAACCCGTAGGTAATCCAACAACCCCAACTACAGAACCCGTAGGTAATCCAACAACCCCAACTACAGAACCCGTAGATAATCCAACAAACCCAACTACAGAACCCGTAGGTAATCCAACAAACCCAACTACAGAACCCGTAGGTAATCCAACAAACCCAACTACAGAACCCGTAGATAATCCAACAAACCCAACTACAGAACCCGTAGATAATCCGGAGACAACCTGAACTTGCTTTGTTAGCTAATGCTTTGATAATTCAGCAATATTGTGTAAATTTTCTAACTTACGATGAGTATATATACTTAAAGCTAGCTGGAGAATTATAATAAGTGTTAGCTACTGCCTCTACATTATCAAAGCAAAAAGTAATATTCCCTACGAACAGAGAGTATCTGCTAACGCTAGATTAAATCTAGGACAAGACTTACACAGGGTTTACCGGATATCCTTATATAGTTCGATCGCATTGTGTGTAAGTTCTCAAGAACTCACTTGTTGCTAGAGAGATAGAAAAATTTATGGCTTTTGATTACGACCTGTTTGTAATTGGCGCGGGTTCTGGTGGTTTGGCGGCTTCCAAACGGGCGGCTAGCTTCGGAGCAAAAGTGGCGATCGCCGAATATGATTTAGTTGGCGGAACTTGTGTAATTCGCGGTTGCGTTCCCAAAAAACTTATGGTCTATGGCTCTCACTTTCCGGCACTCTTCAGTGATGCCGCAGGCTATGGCTGGAAAGTGGGCGATGCCCAATTGGACTGGGAACATTTTATTACATCTATAGATAAAGAAGTTCGCCGACTCTCCGAACTACATATCAGCTTTTTAGAAAAGGCAGGAGTAGAACTAATTCTCGGTCGCGCCACATTGGTAGATCCACACACCGTAGAAGTTGATGGACGCAAAATTACAGCTGACAAAATTTTAATTGCTGTTGGTGGGCGTCCCATCAAACCAGATTTGCCAGGGATGGAACATGGCATTACTTCTAACGAAATATTTCATCTCAAAGAACAACCAAAACACATTGCCATTATTGGCTCTGGTTACATTGGCACAGAATTTGCGTGTATTATGCGCGGTTTGGGTTCTGAAGTGACGCAGATTACCAGAGGTGAAAAGATTTTGAAGGGGTTTGATGAGGACATCCGCACAGATATTCAAGAAGGTATGAAGCAGCACGGAATTCAGCTGATTAACAATCGTGTTGTAGAAAAAGTTGAACGCGTGCCAGAAGGGGTGAAGCTGACTTTATCAGGGGAAGATCGAGAACCAGTAATTGCTGATGTGTTTTTAATAGCCACTGGCCGGATTCCAAATGTAGATGGACTAGGTTTAGAAAATGTTGGGGTTGATGTTGTCCCCAGTTCCATAGAAGGGCCGGGATACAGCAGCACAAATGCGATCGCAGTCAATGAATATAGCCAAACTAGTCAACCGAATATCTTTGCTGTTGGCGATGTCACCGACCGAATTAATTTAACTCCCGTAGCAATTGGTGAAGGTCGCGCCTTTGCTGATAGCGAATTTGGGAATAACCGCCGAGCCTTCAATCACCAAAATGTGCCTACAGCCGTATTTTCTAACCCGGAAGCCTCAACAGTAGGCTGGACAGAAGCTGAAGCTAGGGAGAAACTTGGTGAGGCCGTAAAAATTTATCGCGCTCGCTTCCGCCCAATGTACCACAGTTTGACTGGCAAGCAAGAGAAGACAATGATGAAATTAGTAGTTGATAGCAACACTGATAAAGTGCTTGGCGCTCACATGGTGGGTGAGAATGCTGCTGAGATCGTTCAAGGTGTAGCGATCGCTGTAAACATGGGTGCAACCAAAAAAGACTTTGACGCTACTGTTGGCATACATCCCTCGGCAGCTGAAGAATTTGTCACAATGCGATAACTAAGTCATTAGTCATTAGTCATTAGTCATTAGTCTTGGATCGACGATCGATGACCAATGACAACCCTATGGTAAAACTTGAATGTCAACCCAGTATATCTATTTACACGGCTTTGCTTCGAGTCCGAAATCTGCTAAAGCGCGGTACTTTAGCGATCACTTTACCGAAATTCAGACAGAACTGAAAATTCCTGATTTAAATGCTGGGGATTTTTCCCACTTGACGATCGCTCGTCAAATCACTCAAGTTGCGGCAGAATTACCCAAGGATTCTACATCAGTAACGATTATTGGCTCAAGTTTAGGTGGTTTAACTGCTATCCACTCAGCACAGCAATATTTACAAATACAGCGCTTAGTCTTGCTAGCACCAGCTTTCGGTTTTTTATCCCATTGGTTACCGAAATTAACAGATGAGGAAATACAGCGTTGGCAGCAAGAAAAATATCTCATGGTATATCACTATGAGGAAAAGCGCTCGCTTCCGTTAAATTACAATTTCGTTACAGATGCAGCGCAATACCAAGAAGAACTTTTGCAACGTCCCATTCCCACGCTAATTTTGCATGGAAAGAACGATGAAGTCATCCCCGTTGAAGCTAGTCGTGACTTTGGGCGATCGCGTCCTTGGGTGGAGTTAGTCGAACTGGACAGCGACCACGCTTTAGGTAATGTTATGGAAGAAATGTGGCAAGCAATTCGCCTCTTTTGCCAGTTACCTTGAAGTTGTAAAATATAAAACTTACACATAACCTACATAGCAATCAGATTCTACATCTCAAGGCAAGAAGCAATAAATCTTTATCTGTTACCTATTGCCTATTCCCCATTGGCTCACTATATAAGTAAGTTCAAAGTCAAATAAGGATTCTATATTTTTCAGTAAGTACTACTTAACTCCTAGATCCAAAGAGGCTAGATTCACCTACCGTTAAGAAAGATTGGGTGAAATTAAGTCTTTTGCGAACAGTATTGATTTAAAATCTAAAATCCAAAATCTAAAATCCAAAATTGATATGCTTCCCTTCATCCGACCAGATTTAGCAAAATTTACAGCCTACAAACCCCACCCTAGCAGCGATACGGCTGCATCAGTTCCGACGCAGTTCGATCGCCTCGATACAAATGAAAGTCCTTATGAGTTACCGCCTCAACTAAAAGAAAAGTTAGCCTGGACATATCAGCAAGAAATTGAAACAAATCGTTACCCTGATGGCGGACATGAGGCACTTAAAAGTGCGATCGCCGAGTATGTTAATGAGTCTGCTCTGTTACCATCTTTGTTTAATGCTGCTAATATTTCTGTCGGCAATGGTTCAGATGAACTAATCCGTTCTTTATTAATCGCTACTTGTCTAGGAGGAGAAGGTTCAATTCTTGTTGCCAATCCCACTTTTTCAATGTACGGAATTTTGGCACAAACTTTGGGTATTCCTGTGGTGGCGGTGGGTAGAAATGAAACCAATTTTGAAATTGACTTAAAAGCCGCCCAGTCTGCCATTGAAGAAACTCAAAACCCTCCCATTCGAGTAGTTTTCGTGGTGCATCCGAATTCGCCAACTGCCAACAGTTTAACTACGGCAGAGTTGGTATGGTTAAAGAGTTTGCCTGAGCATATTTTGGTAGTGATTGATGAAGCGTACTTTGAATTTAGCCAAACTAGTCTAGTTGGTGAATTACCACAGCGCCCTAATTGGGTGATTTTACGCACTTTTTCTAAAGCTTTCCGATTGGCATCTCTTCGCGTCGGCTATTGCGTTGCTCATCCAGAAGCGATCGGCATTTTAGAAAAAATCCGCTTACCTTACAATCTTCCCAGCTTTTCCATCGCAGCAGCATTAATCGCTTTACAAAATCGCCCACTCTTACTTGAGTCAATTGCACAAATATTAAGCGAAAGAGCCAAACTCATTGAAGCTTTATCCCAGCAACCAGAACTACAAATCACGACTAGTAATGCAAACTTTATTTACGTGCGTCTCAAACCAAATAGTTCACACTCACAAGACGCTACTTTAAAAAGTTTGCATCATAAACTTAGGACACTGGGCACACTTGTGCGACATATTAGCGGCGGATTACGAATTACTGTCGGGACGAGCGAGGAAAATGCCCGTACTATTAACCGAGTACAAGCCGCTTTGGCAAATTTGGAATCTTAACAAATCACTCAATAAATCTACCGTCATCTTCACTGCCCAAACGGCGTACCATTCCCACTGTTTGTGGCAGCACACCTACTAAAAGAGCAAAGGCTACATCCGGAAGAAGAGACACTATTTCCGGTGGAAAGTATTGTTCAAATTGATCGAGAATTTTTTGGACTCGCTGACCAGGCACTGGATTTTCTGTAATTTGTTTGATCAATCGAATCCACTGTCGCCTAATCAAGTAAGCTTTCTGACGTTCTTCATTAGATTCCGGAGTTAACAAAGACAGATTACCGATTGGCAGTGCGCCTTGGCAATCAAAATCGTAGTCTCCACCCACAGCAGCCCCAGGCCCGGCAAACTCTGCATGGTAACGTTTAAACAGTATTAATCCGTTTCGCCTGCGACTATTGACGATGAAAACTTCTCCACTGTGTAAACGTGTAAGGATGTCCGAGCCTTGTGTTTGCTCAGTTCCATCTGGCATGACAAGATAGTCGGGGAAACTAGTTTCAGGGTAATAAGTTGATACCATAGCGGGCTGATAGCGGCGATGCTGTTCGCTATCCATGTTTTTTAAACTTTCAAAGGATTTAGTAGTAGTATGCACTTCAATAAGGAACTAGCTGTTATATCAAATGAGACTTTTCATTTTTTTATCATCAACAGTCTTGCGGTCAATTTATCTAAGATATGAATAAATAGGCATTGTTCGCTAATTGAGTGATCATATTTTATGAGATAGCAGTAGATTTGTCTCCAAATTCTAATAGTATTTTTTAAAGTTTTTATAAAGATGAATATCTTAATTACAAAGTTATTATGAGGAATTGAAAATTTTTTACAATTCGATCTACAAACATCTCTATTATAATCTATATTCTTTACAGGAAACATTATTTAAATTTTATTAATTAAAATCAAAAAATACAAACAGTAAATTTTTATCAATACCTCTAGTTTTATAAATAGTAGTTTTATTAAAACTACTATTTGTAATTCTGATAAAACTATCAATACAAGTATCTTTAAAATAATTGTCAAAACCTCTATATTAATATCAAAAAGGATGCTTGCAAGTTTCTATAATTTCGCTTTTATCTAGTTTTGGAGCAATATTTCGCCTATTTATACAAGTTATATATTAATTTAATTTATTTAATTGAATTGTAGATTTTGTTAAGAGAAACTTTAAAAAGCATTATTAATTTTGCTTTTGAGCATAATCTCAGTTTTTCGTTGGATACTGCTATCCATTCCCTAAAAACGAAAAATCGAGCGTTCAAGACGGCTTCCTAAAGAATCTCTAACAGAATTTGTTCAAAGCGAGCGCAACATTAAAATTTACAGATGCCAAGAGAAAATTCAAATCATCGGCTCACCGCTTAGGTCTTTGTGCAATAACATCTGGCTCGAACGTCTAAGCAAAAATGTATTCCAATTCGATTCGACTTTATGTACCCGATATCCCAGCTTGAAATAAAGCTGCCTTGCTTGGTGGTTATTTTCTAGAACGTGGAGATATAAGTCTTTAAACCCCCATTCTTGAGAAATTTTTTCACAGCGATTGAGTAACCCTGACGCCACGCCATACCTACGGTAATTTGGGTGAACCGCTAAATTGGATAGGTAAGGAAAACCCAAGCCAACCTGACTCCACGAATCGCTGTAACGTACACCCAGTTCTACAGTACCCACTAAGTTACAAGCAGCACTAGTAGTATAATCGAGAGCAACTAAACAAACATGACGAGGCGCAGGTGATACAATGCGATGTCTTAAGTCTTCGTAAATGCCCAGACGTAACAACGGAAAAGTCCATCCCCAAATACCTTTTTGTGAGTGAAAGCTTTCAGCAATAATTTGGGCAACACTAACTAAATCAGCAGGTGTAGCCATGCGAATTTGGAAATGGTGGGAAGCTGGATCGATTGGCTGTTGGTGGTAAGGGTGAAAAAACCGATATTTCAAGGCTACTTTAGTATTGATTTTATTCAAAGAAAATTTTTCAAAAATTTTAAAACATCCTCTTAAAGTCAATAAAGACTTCGGAGTTAGTTGCCCAGCAAATTGAACAATTTTAAAACATCCTCTTAAAGTCAATAAAGACTTCGGAGTTAGTTGCCCAGCAAATTGAACTAACTTGAGACTGCGAATTCATGTTTGGTCATGGATTCGACAAAGTGTAAAAGTTGTTAAAGTTTTATAGCCCGCATTGTTGGAAGCGCCTTAGGAGTTAAAGTTTCGTAAACTGAAAATCTTAAGTTCAAGGGATTTACATAAATTCCTGATTGCTTGGGGAAGAGATTAGTCTGGCGATCGCAAAGCCATCTGTAAAAACCTAGAGGTTTGTGTGAATAGACAGAAGAACAGCATAGCTTGTCTGTTGGCAGCGGCTACAAAATTTTTAATTAAATACATCATTCATATATGAAAAGGAACTAGGGATTGGGGATTGGGGACTGGGGAAGATCGAAGAACAAGAGATATCTATATAAGACACAAAGAAACGATCCAATACTATCTCCGTGTATCCTTCCCTTCGGGAGCTACGTGCAGCATCACCCTTAGGAGAAGTTCTGAATGTCAGCAAGCCTCATCTTAGGCTTCTATTCATCTCATATTCATCTCAGAGTGTGCCCATGTTTTCTTTGCGCCAGCACCTAATACTCCTCTGCTTGGCGAGTAGATCCTTAATTCTCAACTTCTTAACCACCAGCACTTGTCTTAATGATAGTTCTGATTGCTAAATTGGAAACAGGCATTTGTCTAATAGTATACTTTGGCTTTAAATCTTATTGTTTTAATATTATTGGCTCTACCATGACTACCATAAATAAAATTTACCTGCAAGTGTTAGTACAACTGCTACGCGGGGAAAACTTAATATGCAGCTTCATCTGGATTTTTCAGCTAGCTATGAGTGCTGTATGTAGTATCAGAGATTGCTCACTGGAGGTGAAAGAAAATTTGGCAAGCAAGTATGGACTCTGTAACACTAAAACAGACTATAAAATCAATTACTCTGTACTAGAGCAAACAGTAATCGATATCAGCCATTGAGATAAATCACTGTGAGTAAACGCTCCCACACTCAGCAGTCATGTAGCCAAACAGCCTTATTGGTCGAAATGCTCTGCTCTTACCTGACTCCGAAAAATCCTCACCCCATCAGATTATTCTTTATCCGACTGCCGTTGCAGCAGGAAAGCGGTGCATGAAATCCCAAGCAAACAGTAAGCCTAAAATTTTGGTTGTTGATGATGAACCAGACAACCTTGATTTGCTCTACCGCACTTTCTATCGTGACTATAAGGTGCTAAGAGCAACCTCTGGCCCTGCGGCACTTGATTTGCTGGCTCAAGAGGGAGAGGTCGCGGTGATCATCTCTGACCAGCGGATGCCGATGATGAGCGGTACAGAATTTTTGAGCCTGACAGCGACTCAATACCCAGATATTATCCGGATTATTTTAACTGGCTACACCGATGTCGAAGACCTGGTGGAAGCAATCAACGCTGGTAAGGTTTTCAAATATGTCACTAAACCGTGGGAAGCAGAGGAACTTAAAGGAGTTGTACGCCAAGCTTTAGATACCCACAATGTCCTCAAAGCCCGTACCCGCGAACTTACACGCACACTCAGGCGAGAATCACTGCTGAATACGGTTACAAATACGATTCGCAGTGCATTAGACTATCGGCAAATTTTGCAGGCAATTGTTGATTCAGTGGGTCAGATGTTGGAGGTGGATGTCTGTCTGTTGCGTCCCTTCCAAGATGAACAGTTGGCAGATAAAGGATTTATTTATCAAAAGCCTCCGGAAGAAAAAAGTGATGAGGACACTGTGATACAAGGACATGGAGACAAGCAGAGCAATTTTCCTATTGCCTCCCCATCTCCCCATCTCCCCATCTCCCCCTCTTCTTTGCTGGCTCACACGGTTTGGGAAACCCGTGAAGTTCAAGTAATTCATGATGTGACAGATGATGAGCGGATTCAGGGTGGTACCCCAGATCTGCGCCAACGTGGAGAAGCTTTTGCTGCCGCTGACATTTGTTCTAGTTTAGTTGTCCCACTAATTTGTCAACAAGAACTGATGGCAGTCCTAGCACTGCACCAGTGTTCTCTACCCCGCTCGTGGGGAGACGATGAAGTGCAGCTAGTATTGATGGTGGCGGATCAAGCAGCCTTAGCTTTATCCCAAGCTTATGCTTACGAACAAGTACGTGCCCTGGCTAAGCGAGAGAGTTTGATTAATACCATTACTAGCGCGATTCGCTCTAGCCTAGACCCTGAAGATATATTTGCAGCTATTACTCAGCAACTGGGACAAGCTTTACAAGTTAATGGCTGTGTTCTATCTCTGTGGACGGAGGAAGATGAGTTTGTCCAGTCTGTGGGTTTGTATGACAGTTTTCAACATACAGAAAATTTCGCTAGCCACAACCCAACCCACGGATCGCTAGCTCCAGACCACAATATAAGTAACAATAATCGCGTATTAACGGAATTACCTAATTCTCAAACCTCTATAAAAGAGAATCCAATTTTACAAGAAATTTTACAGACACATGAACCAATAGTAATTGCTGATTTAAACCATTCCCCCAGAGGAATACAGGGTTTTGATTTATCTTTGAAAATGCCAGCGCGATCGCTAATGGTCGTGCCATTATTGGCTGATGGCAAATGTATCGGTAGTATTACTTTATGTCAAAGTAATAAAATACGCCAGTGGCTACCATCTGATATCGACCTAGCTAAAGCAGTAGCAGCTCAAGCCGCGATCGCCGTGCAGCAATCACGTCTATATGAAAAAACTCGCCAACAAGCCGAACGGTTACTGGAATTAGACAAACAAAAAACAGAATTTTTTCAAAATATCTCCCATGAATTTCGCACTCCCATCACCTTGATTCAGGGGCCTTTAGAGTCAGCGGTGGGGGCTGGTGAGGGGTTATCTTATTCCCAAAGTGCGATCGCCCTACGTAACTCCCGGCGTTTGCTGCGACTGGTAAATCAACTGCTGGATTTACAACGCCTAGATGCAGGAAGAATGCAGCCTAGTTTCCGTCCTTGCGATTTAGTCGAATTTGTCAGCCAAATTGTTGAGTCTTTTCGCCCCTACTGCGAGAAAAAGGGACTGCAACTTACTACACAGTTAGATGAATGTCCTACGGTGTACTTGGATATGGAAAAATTTGATAAGGTCGTTTACAACCTGCTATCAAACGCCATGAAGTTTACTCCCGAAGGTGGCACGATCGGTGTCAGGCTAAAATCTGAAGGCGATCGCTGCATCTTGGAAGTACAAGACACTGGAATTGGCATTGTTAAAGAACAAATTCCCCATTTATTTGAGCGCTTCCGCCAAGCTGAAGGTTCAGCAAACCGTTCCTATGAAGGCAGTGGTTTGGGTTTGGCTTTAGTTAAAGAATTAGTAGAATTACATAGCGGTCAAGTCAGTGTGGATTCAGTATATGGTGAAGGTACTACCTTTAAATTATCGCTAGTTACTGGTACTGCTCACTTACCCACACAGCAAGTGCTAGAAAGTCCTGTTGAACTAAACACAAGCCGCGCTAGTGTAGAATTGGCTGATTTAGAACTGCTAGAGCAAACAGCAGATAATATTGAAAATATTACAAAAAACTTATCACCCACTTCTGATACTCAAGAATCACCACTGGGCACTGGGCACTGTATTCTAGTTGTGGACGACAACCCCGATTTGCGAAGTTATGTATCTGATATACTGCGTCGCAATGGCTATCAAGTACAGACATCTCGTAACGGTTATGAAGGATATCGCCTAGCTAAAGAAATTATACCCAGCTTGATTCTTACTGATTTAATGATGCCCTTGGTGAGCGGACTTGAAATGATTCAGATGATCCGCAGCGAGGAGAAGCTTAAAGGAATACCAATAATTTTGCTCACAGCCAAAGTTGACGAAGAAACTCGCATTGAAGGTACAGAACATGGTGCTGATGCTTATTTAGCAAAACCGTTCAATGACAGGGAACTTTTGGCGGAAGTTCGCAATCTTTTAGCGTTGAAAGAAAACGAAAGGCGAATCTTGGAGTTAAATACATATCTCACAGAATCGGTACTAAAGCGCTTTTTGCCGGCTGTGTTGGTACAAAAAGCTGCTGCGGGAGATTTGGCTTTAGATTTGCGCCCAGAACCACGCTTAATTACAGTTTTGTTTAGTGATATTGTGGGTTTCACACAGCTAGCAAACACCCTTAGATCGCGGCGAGTAGCAGAGCTACTCAATGAATATTTAGAAGCTATGACCAAGGTTGTGTTTGCTAATGGCGGCACTGTAGATAAATTTATGGGAGACGCCATCTTAGCTTTATATGGGGCGCCGGAAGAACTCACTCCCAACGAACAGGTACGTCGTGCCATAAATACAGCAAGAGGAATGCACCGTTCTCTGGATCAATTAAACCAGCGTTGGCGAGACCAAGGTGTGTTTGATGGTGACAGACAAGCTGGCGTCCAGTTTCGTTGTGGTATTCACCAAGGTACGGCAGTTGTGGGAATGTTTGGCAGCGCTGAACGTGCTGACTATACTGCTATTGGGCCAAGCGTAAATATTGCTGCTAGGCTACAATCTGCTGCTGTTCCCGGTACTATCTTGGTTTCTGCTGCTGTGGCAGATTATTTGCAAGAAGAAGAAATTACTAAAGGTAGTCCCCTAGAACTTAAAGGAGTAGATGAAACAGTTCTGACCTTCGCCGTTACATCAGAGGTAATGATTAATCGCTAAAATTTAGACTGGATTCTAAATCACGGAGTGAACACTGATAACTGGTTAAAGCATACAAATTAGTAAAAGTGCCTAATCAGAACCAGTTTCAAAGATAATATGGAACCATCGGTTGCAGACAAAACTCCAATTCCAGCCAAAGTCTGGAGGCGACATACCGATCCACCAGGCTTGTGGATTTCTGTTGCTGCCGGCTCAGTCTTTCTGCACTTGTTAGTGTTCTTGTTGTTGCGCTCATCAAATACTTTTAGTCTATGGTTTCCTCAGGAAAGCCAATCTGCTATACCCATTGAATTGATAGATGTTGCTCCTGCAAGTAAACCAACAAGCAAATCACAATCAGTAACTAAAACAGTTTCACCAAGGCGATTTTCTTCAACTCAAAAGTCTGTAGCAGCAAGAACTACGCTAAAAGATCGAGATTCTGCTGCAATAAATTCCACTAATAAGCTTCAGCCCAAGAGTAAAACTGACACCTCTCAAACTAATAGTCAACCCTCTGGGCAGCAAAAAGTTGCCAAACCGATACCTACACCCACGGCGACACCTACACCTAAAGTACAAGTAGCTAATCTTCCTTGGAACCGCCGTCAAGATTTAAAATTCGGCAAGGGAACAGCGCTACCATCAAGCCTTCCCACAACTTTGCCAACTCCACCGAGGGGAACTGTGCCAACTCCTACCCCACAAGCTTCACCAACTCCACCGAGGGGAACTGTGCCAACTCCTACCCCACAAGCTTCACCAACTCCACCGAGGGGAACTGTGCCAACTCCTACCCCACAAGCTTCACCGACTTCTACTCAGGGAGCCTCGGTAGCGATAGTGGCTCCTTTACTTAGAGATGAAGTTAGTAACTTGATAAAATCAGGAGAATTTATACAGGATACTTTGCCAGATGCGATCGCTGTATATCGAGGTAGCAATACAAAACAATTCGATCCCAGTTTTCTCTCGCAAAATTCTGGACTTCAGCCAGCACAACTCTTGGCTAGCTTAGTAATCGATCGCAATGGCAACTTTCAACAAGCCGTAGTGCTAAAAATACAACCAGCAACCCTGGAAAGCGAAAAAAGCACATATCAGCAAGTCCTTAACGAAATTTTTAAAACAGAAAACTTTCTTCCTGCCCAAAATAACGATGGTACAAAGCCAGATTTGAGCAATCTGTATGTCCGGATCAAAATTCAGTCTGCCAATTCCAACTAAATGTTTGAATTTTGTTTATAACTGTGTTATAATTAATAAGTTGGAAATTTGCGGGCGTAGTTTAGTGGTAAAACTATAGCCTTCCAAGCTATTAATGCGGGTTCGATTCCCGCCGCCCGCTTAAAGGATACACAAAAGCTTTTGGTTCAATAGGATTAGCTCCTATTTAGAGCTTTGTTTCCCTGGATGCGTATAAAAACTAACCAACAAGTTAAGCTTGCGTTAGGTTAGGAGTGTTAATTGTTCTAAGCCATGAAATAACTAGATTCACACTCAGCACGGCTCACTTTGCAATACCTCTTTTTTAACAATCTCAAAATCGAGTTTTATAATCATCTTGGTGACTGAAGTTTTAGGCATACTTGAGAAGTTCGTGCTTAATCTTCGTTTTTATTGAGCTATTTTCCCAGCAGGTCCAAGAATAGAAGTCAAAATTTAAAAAATAAATTTGTCATTATTGAGACAAATCTAAAAATCTCATTAATATTAACTCAGCACACAAGATGACTGAAGCAACTGCATCTCGACCCAATACCCACATCCAGGAAATTGCACCAACGATTCATTACTTGGTGGCAATGCCCCAACCAGAAACTCATCTGTTTGAGGTGACTTTACGCCTTGTGAATTATCCCTGGCCGATTCTTGATTTAAAACTGCCAGTATGGACGCCAGGTTCATACTTAGTTCGGGAATACGCCAAGAACTTACAGGATTTTGTGGCTTTTGCAGAGGATAAGCCTTTGCCTTGGCGGAAAATTAGTAAAAACCACTGGCAGATAGATAAAGTAGGCGTTTCAGAATTAACTATACGTTACCGGATTTTTGCCAATGAGCTATCGGTACGGACAAATCACTTGGATGCTACCCACGGTTATTTCAACGGTGCAGCAATATTTTTTAGAATATCTGGCTGGGAAAAACAACCGATTCGTGTCACCATCGTACCACCACAGCCGGAATGGCAGGTAACTACTGCTTTACCAGCCATTGGCGAGGAAAAGAATACTTTTTTGGCTAGCGATTTTGATACTCTTGTCGATAGTCCATTTGAAATTGGTCGTCACGAATTGTATCAATTTGAGGTTTTGGGAAAACCCCATGAATTGGCAATTTGGGGAGAAGGTAATTATCAAGTGCAGCAGATGATTGCTGATATCCAAAAAATTATTCAGGTAGAAGCACAGATGTTCGGCGGTTTGCCCTATGAACGATATGTATTTTTGTTACATTTATTTAGCCAAGCTTTTGGGGGTTTGGAGCATAAAAACTCTTGCTCTTTAATTTATCAGCGTTTTGGGTTTCGCGTTCCAGAAAAGTACGATCGCTTTCTGCAATTAGTAGCACATGAGTTCTTTCACTTGTGGAATGTCAAGCGAATTCGCCCAAAAGCATTAGAAGTTTTTGACTATGACCAGGAAAATTACACTCCATGCTTGTGGTTTTGTGAAGGGACTACTAGTTACTACGATTTGTTAATTCCTTTGCGGGCAGGAATTTATGATGCTAAGTCCTATCTGAATCATTTAAGTAAAGAAATTACCAGATATCAAACTACACCAGGGCGGAAAGTACAGCCTCTTTCCGAGTCGAGTTTTGATGCTTGGATAAAACTCTATCGTCCAGATGCCAATAGCGGTAATTCCCAAATTTCCTATTATTTAAAAGGAGAAATGGTATCGTTATTGCTGGATTTACTGATTCGCTCAACTCACAGCAATCAGCGTTCCCTCGATGACGTAATGCTGAAAATGTGGCAGCAATTTGGAGAAGCTGAAATTGGCTATACCCAAGAACAGTTGCAAGAAGTTATAGAATCTGTGGCTGGAATTGATTTAGCAGATTTCTTTGAGCGCTACATTCATACCACTGAAGATTTGCCATTTAATCAGTATTTAGAACCCTTTGGTTTACAGTTAGTAGCAGAACAGCAGGAAGAACCTTACTTGGGTGTAAGAATAAATACTGAAAATGGACGAGAGATTATTAAGTTTGTTGAAGCGGGTTCACCTGCACAAGCTGGGGGAATTGATGCAGGTGATGAGTTATTGGCAATTGATGGAATTAAGTTAACGGCAAATAGTTTAAGCGATCGCCTCAAAGATTACCAACCAAACGATAAGATTGAGGTCGCAGTTTTCCACCAAGACGAACTGCGTACTTATTCCATTACGCTAGGATCGCCAAATCCTACTAAGTATCAAGTGAAACCTGTTGATTCTCCCGACTCAACACAGCAGCAAAACTTTGCCGCATGGCTTGGGGTAGCGATCGCGAGTGTTTAGGGCATTGGGCATTGGGCAAGCAGGAGGTGTGGAAGGTGTGGGAACAGAGGGAGGCACAAATTCTCTTCCCCCCCACTCCCCACACTCCCCCATCTCCTTTTGTCCCCTTGTCCTCTTCCTATGCCCAATGCCCCATGCTCCATGCCCCATTCCCTATTACTAAGACGTTTTCACCGCCCCAGAGTAGATCAAACCCCGTTGTAAATCCAGCGTTATAATTGCGCCGTCTCGAATTGCTTGCGTCGCCTGCTTCACGCCAACAATCACTGGCACACCAAGACGCAAGCCGATGACTGCTGCGTGGCTTGTAAGACTTTCGTCTTCCGTAATAATCCCAGCAGCTTTGCGAATTGCTTCCACAAAATCAGCATTGGTGCGAGAAGCAACCAAAATATCTCCGGGATTAAAGTTACTAACATCCATGCCAGTATTTGCCACCCGTGCGCGACCGCTGACCGAACCTTGGCCTAGTCCAATTCCATTACCTAGTATTGCCGTTACCACTTCAACTTTAATCAAATCTGTGGAACCAGAAACTCCTTGGAGTGTCCCAGCAGTCATCACTACTAAATCTCCCTCAGACAGTAACTTTAGTTCCTGAGCCACGTTGATTGCAGCTTGGAATGTTTGACCTGTGGAAGGCAATCCCAGTACTAGCAGCGGTTTTACTCCCCATACCATTTGTAGTTGTCGCGCCACGTTCACATGGGGTGTTACTGCTAAAACCGGTGTATGAGGACGAAATTTCGAGACATTACGAGCTGTTGCCCCAGTCTGGGTTAAAGTCATAATTGCTGCTGCTCCCAGTTGTTCTGCAATTTGACTCACAGCTTGACTAATAGCATTGGGAATAGAGCGTCTGGTATCTCGTAGTTGACGTACTACTGAGTGCGCCTCCTCTTGCTCGATGCGCTCGGCGATGCGTGCCATTGTGGCCACGGCTTCTACTGGGTAATTACCTACAGCAGTTTCATTAGAAAGCATAACCGCGTCCGTGCCGTCTAAAATTGCATTTGCGACATCTGATACTTCGGCACGAGTGGGACGGGGATTACTTACCATGCTGTCTAACATCTGAGTGGCAGTGATGATGGGAATCCCTAAGCGGTTTGCTGTGGCAATCAGCCGCTTTTGCAACACGGGGACATCTTCTGCTGGTAGTTCCACGCCTAAATCGCCTCTGGCGACCATCACACCATCACACAAAGCCAAAACCGCTTCCATTTGTTCAATGGCCTCGTGTTTTTCAATTTTGGCAATCACCGGCACTTGCTTACCCGTACTGGAAATTAGCTCTTTAATTTCCATCAAATCCTGGGGATTGCGGACAAAGGAAAGTGCTACCCAGTCTACACCCTGATCTAGACCAAACATCAGATCCTCTCGGTCTTTGTCGGTCATTGCTTTAATTGATAAGTAAACTCCAGGAAAGTTTACGCCTTTGTTGTTAGAAAGTTTACCAGCGACGGTAACGCGGCAGTGCAAATCACCTTTGTCACGGTTAATTTCCTCCACCACCATTTCCACTCGTCCATCATCAAGGAGGATTTTTGCACCAACCGGGACTTCTTGAGCTAAATAATCATAGGTGACGCAGCTAATTTCCTGGGTACCGATAACCGGACGATTTGTTAAGGTGAAGCGATCGCCTTTTGCTACAACTATAGCTCCATTGTCAAACTTCCCCAAGCGAATTTTTGGGCCCTGCAAGTCTTGGAGAATAGCCACTGGTTGATTAAGTTCAAAAGCAGTTTGTCTAATTAAGCGAATATTACGCTGATGATCTGCATGAGTGCCGTGGGAGAAGTTTAGCCGCAGTGTCGTTGCTCCCGCTTCAATAATCGCCTTGAGCATTTCAGGACTGCTTGTGGCGGGACCAATAGTAGCGACAATTTTTGTCCGGCGTAGAGAATCTCTTAATTGCATAGGGGCTGAATTTAGGGAGCTATCTGGGAAGTCATCGTAACTTTAAATGGCATCTCCTTTCTGGTCACTGCTATAAGATTTCAGCAGTTAAAGTAGGGTTATAGGAGAAATGGGCATTGGGCATGGGGCATGGGGCATGGGGCAAGGTAGACAAGGGGGACAAGGTAGCAATTTGTCTCCCTTGTCTCCCCCTCTCCCTTGTCTCCGTTCATCTCCCATCTCCCTTCATCCCCCTCATCTTCTTTCACACCCCACTCATGAGCAAAGACTAAGCCTCGTCTGGAATCATAGCGTTATTCATCTGCCCATAGGCTAAGGTCTGGATAAATCTTGGTATATAAAAATTTACAAATCTTTACTATTTCCTAATCTTTGTCGTATATTCGTAATGTTTAATAAAAAAACAAGGAGTTGATGTTAATAATGCTCGCGTCGGAGGCACAAAAGCCATTAACAATACCACCCAAGGAATTTTTAGCGCCTCCTGGTGATTTCAATCCCACACAACTGCTGTTTTCAGCTGCTGTGGGAATGTTAATTTTATCTAACTTTGGTTACTGGCTTTGGGAATGGCCGCATTGGCTGTGTTTTGGTATTAACACTATTGCCTTGCATTGTGCTGGGACAGTAATTCACGATGCCTGTCATCAATCTGCTCATCGCAATCGAATAATTAATGCAATTTTAGGACATGGCAGTGCATTGATGTTAGCCTTTGCTTTTCCAGTGTTTACGCGGGTACATTTGCAACATCACGGCCATGTGAACCACCCCAAAGACGACCCGGATCATTATGTCTCTACAGGCGGCCCTTTGTGGTTAATTGCATTTCGATTTTTATCTCATGAAGTATTTTTCTTTCAACGCCGACTGTGGCGTAAATATGAGCTATTAGAATGGTTCATTAGCCGTTTAATTATCGCTTCAATTGTATATATTTCAGTTCAATACAATTTTTTAGGTTACATTCTGAATTTTTGGTTTGTCCCTGCTTTTGTAGTCGGGATAACGCTAGGGTTATTTTTTGACTATTTGCCTCATCGTCCTTTTATAGAGCGCGATCGCTGGAAAAATGCCCGTGTCTATCCCAACTCTATTCTTAATATTTTGATATTAGGCCAAAACTACCATTTAATTCATCATTTGTGGCCTTCTATACCTTGGTATAATTACCAGCCTACCTATTACCTAATGAAGCCTCTTTTAGATGAAAAAGGTTGTTATCAAACTTCTGGCTTATTACAGAAAAAAGACTTTTTTGAATTTCTTTATGACATTTTTTTGGGAATCAGATTTCATCATCATAAAGAATAGAGTTGTTAGATAAAGCGATCGCTACGTGACAAAAGTACATCATGACCAACGCAAGCCTTCAAAATCAACTGAGTGCGATCGCTGCATAGTTCCATATTTTTGAATGTGTTCCTTGCGCCATTGCCTTGCGTCAGTTTTTAATGGCTCAAAACATTTCTGGTAAACAGATTAGCCTGTTCACAGGTAGTACAGAAGATCCTTTCTGCAACATCTACCATGAACGCCTCCAACAAAACATCTCTATTAACGGACGGCATGAAGCGATCGCTGTTGAAATTGATGCAGAAGAACTCATATTTGACAACATTCACCCTGAAGGAATTCCCAAGGTAGACTGGATTAATAACCTATAGTGCCCTGCCCAAGATTTAGGGGGCAATTTCCAAATTACTGAAACGGAATTTTAAGTAAGAGGGACATATGGTTGATTTGTATGACTTAATTTCTAATATTCGCAAACGTCCTGCTATGTATTTAGGACGAACTTCCATATCCAATCTCCGCACTTTTTTAGCAGTTTACTGCTTTGCCCGTCGCCAAATGGGGATTCCTCAAACAAAACAAGAACAATAATTTTCGGAATTTCAAACTTGGATTCAGCAGAAATTTAATTTAACTTCCAATCAAACGTGGGATCAGATTATTCTATTTTTCTCGCAAGACGAATAGACTGCATTAGACCAGTTTTTCAAATTATTCGACGAATTCACTAAAACAGAAGATTCGATTGAATTTAAACAGAATGTAACTAATAATTTGAAACTGATTTCAGTAACTCAAGAGTGAAAATATCTGTTTTAAAAGGCAATTAGTGAGACTAGTATCTGAGAGAAAGCTTGATGGCAGATATAATAACATACAAGCAAATACTACATCTTGTTGTGTAAATTTGAAATGGATGCTTTAGTTCAATAACTCGATACAAAACTACGTCAATGGCAACCTGATATTGCTTAACAAGTACGGCAACGCCTTGCAGAGATTATTGAACTGGCTGACTAAGTTGAACAAAAAGTATTAGATTTGATTTATGAACCAGAAACCCCTGAAGCGTGGTTAGTCGATTTATTACAACTCATTCCCTTTAACTGCAATTGTCCAATAACGAAATGTTTCAGAACCAATCTCATTGCTATTTTCTTGGTAAATTTGCCGCAAGGATTCATAAAACCCTTGGGCTTCATTTTCTAATCCCAAAGTCATCAAGCACTTTAAAATCCGGGTGATGCGAAGATAATTGTGGTTAAACATACAAACCCATTCGCCTTTGCGGTTGGCATAGTCTTCTGACTTGCTGATAATTATTTTTCCGTCCTCACTTTGCTGGCGTTGCAAACCATAAAACTGAAGCATGACTGTGAAGGAACGCAGCAAATTTTGACGTAGGCGTGGGTTGCTATGAAATGATTGAATTACTTGCTCATCAACAATGGGAGCATGAGAATTAAATGCGCTTGGCTCAGTTAAAGGAAACAACCACTGAATGTAATCGTGGACGTACTCCAATTCTTCAAAATCCCAAGCCCATATTTCGGTAATCGTCCGACCTTCTGAGTCTGGTTGTTCCCCTAAGTAGAATGGGACAATCATTACCAACTACCTCGATAACTCAATATCTCAATTTTGAGTGCGATCGCCTTAGCAAAAATCGCAAATCATGACGAGAAGTTAGTAATATTTTCCCATCAATCACACCACGTTGAGCAGCCCAGTTACCACTGTAATAGTTTATCAATTTTCTTTTTTAGATAAAATTTGTCTAAAGATTTTACACTTTTGACTTAACTGCTTGCTGTGATGTTTGTAAAGGCTGTGGCAAGCTCCAGTCGGGACGCAAGCTAGCGGCATTGCGTAAATAAATATGATGAATTGAGGCGGAAGCTGGCAGGTTGGCGTGGATTAAGAAGCGGATACAGCGCTGTAAACTGCCTTCAACGTGCATTTGTTGGACATCTAACATTGCCACATTATCCCAGCCTGGACGCGATCTGGCGATCGCAGCCGGAAAAATAGCATCTAAATCCCGTGTCACTGAAAAAGTGACACTAATAATGTCACTCGGCTGGAATTGATTCCGGTTTTCTAGTTCATCCAGTAATTCTGTAACCACTTCTCGCATTGCTTCAACAGTATTTTCGGCAACTGTTGTTGCCCCGCGAATAGCCCGCATTTGCCACTCCACGCCAAAATCCTCCTTAAAACATAAAAGTTAGGAGTTAGGAGTTAGGAGTTAGGAGTTAGGAGTTAAAACTCTCAACTTCTGACTCTTAACTCCTAACTGATGTTAGGGTCGATACAACCACAAGGGTAACCCACTAGTAGACATTTCAAATTCAAGCCAATCAATTCCAGATCGAATTCCAGATGAAACTTGGCGACTCCCTGGTAAAACGCGACTCAATAAAGGTTTACGTTCTTCTAGGGTATGGCAGAGAGTTTTTTCTGGATCGAGGCCGACTAGTTCTGCTGTCCAACGACGGGCATCTTCTTCTGTACCCAGGCGGTCTACAATACCTAATTCTAGGGCTTGCTGTCCAGTAAAAATCCGTCCATCAGCGAAACTTCTGACGGTTTCTACTGCCAAAGAACGGGCATCGGCTACTGTTTGGACAAACTGCTGATAACTCGTGTCAATCAATTCTTGGAGAATGTGTGCTTCTGGTTGAGTCAGTTCTCGGTCAAAAGCCAAAATATCTTTGTAAGGGCCGGACTTAATTACCTTGAAAGAAACGCCAATTTTTTCTAATAAGCGTTCCAAATTATTCCCACGCAGAATCACACCAATACTACCTGTAATAGTACCTGGGTTAGCCATGATGTGTTCGGCTCCCATACCGATGTAGACACCTCCAGAAGCGGAGATATTGCCAAAGCTGGCAACGATTTTAATTTTTTCGCGCAAACGCTTGAGGGCACTGTAGATTTCTTGAGAATCTCCGACTGTACCGCCAGGGCTATCGATACGCAGTAATAAAGCCGGAAACTTTTTTTCTTCTACAGTTTTCAGGGCTTCTAAGACGCGTTTGCGAGTAGCACCGGCGATCGCACCAGTAATTTCAATCCGCGCAATTTGTTTCTTAAACTTGGGCTTAAACGGCCAAACCATGAGTTGTCAACATACCTCGTAATAAACTTAATATAAGATGCCCAGCCGCCAAACGACCTCCTTTGTTCTGTTAAAAAACATCAGCAGGCACTATTTTCTTGATAATTTTAAGAAATTTTTTATATTTTGCAGAGACTTTTATGTGGCATTTTCGCTGGATGCTGATGGAGTTGTTGTAGATTGTGGTTAATATAAAATACCAAACTCTAGTCTAGCGTCCAGTGCGATCGTTAATAAAGACTATTTTAGCTATTTTCCCAGCTTGAAAATTCCGAAATATTCAGTGTTATATCTTTTTAGCCCTGAAGAATCCGTTTGTTATGGCCGCACATACGCAGTAGTTATTAGTAATGAATAACTAATAACTGAGAAGTATTTAATCAATAACTTTGGCAGTAATTTTAACTAATAAAAAATTCGTTGAGCAAAACCGATCGCTATCGAGGATGCGCCCATAAGACTTTTATTTTAGAAAAGATGGCTTTTTAGTTTTGTATACCTATGAGTATTTGAATCAAAGCTATTTTCACTACTTAAGAATCGATTCGTAAAATTTGACACCGATAACAAACGTAAATGTCAAACAGTGTGCCGACAAAACTACAGGTCAAACTGATTACAAATAATCCGTGTAGAGGAGAACCACTGCCAAAAGTGGCGAGAAAATGGACAATCCCAGTAGCGATCGCCTCAGTTAACTCTTGTAAGCCAGGGAAGTGACCGATCAGGAACAAAAACAGCAATCCTGCGCCAACGAGAAAAATAGGAGCGACAAAACTAAAAACGAGCGTTAGTACTAAGGAGCGGAGAAAGTTAGTGAAAATGGTCATTGAACACAAACTCCGTGAGTAAAGATGACAGTAGCTAGATACAGGTTTGTCATTTTCTACAATACGTGCGATCGCTTGCGAGCAGGCAATCTGTCAAAAATCTTAAGTTTTCATTAAAATAAACTGATACCAGTCACACCACATGCAAGAGATTTTAAAAACTACTTACATTTACAAAACACCTGTCTAGTCAAGGTTACAGCCAAAGTTAGCAGCTATTCATTTCTAAGCAACACGTCTAATACCAGCTTTATTTTCTGAGAACATCTTTAAAGTAAGTTAATGTTCAGGGTTTGTTTGGGCATGGGGCAAACAGGGCATTGGGCAGGGGAAAAGGTTAAAGGGAAAAGGAATAAATTTAATCTTTCCCCTTTTCCCTTTTCCCTTTTCCCTTTCCCCATTCCCCATTCCCCATCACTTCCGCTATTCTTAAGGCAGTTACCGAGTTAGCTACAGAACATTGAACCAGACTACATCCAAATCCAGTTTAGAAGAGTGGAGTCAGCGGTTGCTGGCAGCGATTTTTTTGGGTGGGCAAGTGCTAGTTCACCTAGTAAGGGGTAAAATCCATCGGCGCAACACCATAGAGCAAATGGCGGCAGTTGGGCCAGATTCCCTATTTATTGCTTTATTAACGGCTATTTTCGTCGGCGCGGTATTTACCATTCAGGTAGCACGAGAATTTATCAATTTTGGCGCAGGAAACATTATTGGGGGAGTGCTTTCCGTAGCTTTGACACGAGAACTTTCTCCCGTGTTAACAGCAGTGATTTTAGCGGGGCGAGTGGGTTCTGCATTTGCAGCAGAAATAGGTACTATGCGGGTAACAGAACAAATCGATGCTATGTTGATGCTCAGAACAGATCCAATCGATTATCTGGTTGTCCCCCGCGTCCTTGCTTGTTTGTTCATGTTACCAATTTTAACCTTGCTGTCTTTGGTGACAGGGATGTTAGGGGGGTTTATAGTTGCGACAAATATTTACAACCTATCCGATACAGTCTTTCTAGACTCAGCCCGCAACTTTCTTGGTGTTTGGGATATCTGTAGCGCCACGATCAAAGCGTGCTGCTTTGGTATTCTAATCGCTGTAATTGGTTGCAGTTGGGGCTTGACAACAACAGGAGGAGCTAAAGGTGTAGGACAGTCAACCACAACTGCTGTTGTAACTGCCTTGCTAATTATCTTTGTTAGCAACTTCTTTCTTTCTTGGTTAATGTTTCAGGGAACTGGCAGTGCATTCGTCCAAGGATTCTAAGAATTAAGAGTTAAGAGTTGAGAGTGAGGAGTTATCAGCGATGGCAGGGAACAGGCAAAGAAAGTCTCATCAAGTTGGGGTTTTAGGAGCAGTTTATGTCATTAACTACGTTTTTTCAACCGCTATATGAGTTAAAACTCCTTACTTCTCACTCTTCACTCCTCATTCTTAACTGCTAAATGCTAACTCCTCACTCCTAAAATAAGAGAGATAGGTACTAACAAAGCAGGATTTAAGACCGTGACCAGTTCATTTGCCGCTAACTCCACTGCAACTGTGGAACTCAAGCCTAGTTACAATATACCTGTGGTGTTGGCGATCGCTGCTATTCCACTAATATTGGTACAAAGGTGGATAGGCTTTACTATAATGCTATTTGCCTTATTTCTGATGTTTCAGACCTTAACGCTGCGCTTACAATTTACCGCAACCGATTTAGATCTTTACAGAGGCGAAAAATTGATTCGACGTTTTCCGTACCAGGAATGGCAAAATTGGCGTATTTTCTGGAATAAAGTCCCCATCTTGTTTTACTTTAAAGAAGTTAAAAGCATTCACTTTTTACCGATTTTATTTGACCCCAACACCTTGAAAACTTGCTTGGAAGAACGTTGTCCGCGTATTTAGTGCTGAGTCTTTACTCGCCCAAGAGTTGAGCGAAGCTGCCGCTCAAATTTATCCACAAATGGCAAATAGTTCTAATCTATACTCAAAGCCCAAAATTGAGTACCTCTCAAAACTTAGAACTTTTAAAGCTTGTTAATTGTAATATTTCTGAAAGTTATTTATTCGCATCATAGGAATTACAGTATTGTTTATGAACCCAGAGGCATCTCAAACCCCAGAACCAACAGATGAATGGTTGACAGAAGAACAAAGCAATGGAGTTGAAAATCCAACAAACCCATCTGTTGATTCGCTAGTAGAAACACCACCTATTAGCTCATCAGAAGACCACACAATTGATTCAACTATCTCTAATGCAGCAGAGGTAAATTCTACAGTTGAGCCAACAGAAAATTCCAATGGCGAATCTGCACAGCAATTGGAACCGGAAACTGCCGCACTGGGGTCATACACATCAAACTCAGAAAACAGTTTATTATACGTTGCAACAGAGCAGCGAGTGGTAGAGTTGCAGAATATCGAAGCAGCATTGAAAGAAGAAATAGCCAACCTGCAAGCTTCGTACAAAATTCTTCAGGGACAATTGAGTGAAACTCAAACTTCTCTGGGACGACTCGTACAAGAGTCGCTGGTGCAGTTAGAACAACGCAAACAAACCCTGCAAATTTCCATAGAACAGCTAGAACGCCGTCAAGAACGTATCCGTAATGAGATGCGAACCACTTTTGCAGGAACGTCTCAAGACTTGGCAATTCGAGTGCAGGGTTTTAAAGATTATCTCACGGGTAGCTTACAGGATTTGGCTGCTGCTGCTGAGCAACTGCAACTGACGCCAACTATGGTAGAAAGAGAAAAACCCGATGTCAAAGAGGTTAAACCAGCTGAACCTCAGCCGGGAATACCGCAATTTGCCCAACAACAGTTTCAAGATACTACAAAGCAAATTCGCCGTCTAATTGACCAATACCGAAATAAGCCGGATTATTATGGCCCTGCTTGGCAATTGCGCCGGACGTTTGAGCCAGTCCACGCAGAAAGAGTTTCTAACTGGTTTTTCAGCCAAGGAGGACGAGGTGCTTTGCGGACGATGGGTAGTCGCTTGCAAAATATCCTAATTGCCTCAGCTGCAATTTCGATATTACACAAGCTGTATGGCGATCGCGTCCGTACTTTAGTTTTAGCTAATACACCGGAGCGATTAGGTGAATGGCGTCGTGGCTTGCAAGACTGTCTGGGAATCGGTCGCCCAGATTTCGGCCCAGACCGAGGCGTGGTATTATTTGAGGCGCCGGAAGCTGTAGCTCAGAAAGCAGACCGATTAGTAAAAGCTAATCAACTGCCTCTAATTATTATTGATGATTCAGAAGATCAAATCAGTTTGTCCCTACTACAATTTCCTTTGTGGTTGGCCTTTGCCCCCGACCCCAAAACAGTGAGAAACTATGATGATGACTTTTAATTTAGTCATCGGGCATGGGGCATTGGGCATTGAGCATTGGGCATTGGGAAAGAGTTTTTGAATTTTGAATTTTGAATTTTGAATTGTTATTATGGCTATCTGGTTGACTCTGTGCGGGGTAACTGTAGTTGTAGCTTACCTGCTGGGTTCTTTTCCCACCGGGTACATTGCTGTCAAGCAGTTAAAAGGTATTGATATTCGAGAAGTTGGTTCGGGTTCCACTGGGGCAACAAATGTGCTGAGAACCTTGGGGAAAGGGCCAGGAGCATTTGTTTTAATGCTTGATTCCTTGAAGGGAGTATTAGCGATCGCTCTTGTGTATTGGTTGTTCAATTTTGCCGCTATTCAAAATATTATCCCCCCAACGGTAGATGTAAAATTATGGCAACCGTGGATACTAACTTTAGTTGCTTTAGCTGCCATCCTTGGACATAGTAAATCAATTTTTTTGGGCTTCAGTGGCGGGAAATCCGTTGCTACCAGCTTGGGGATTTTGTTGGCAATGAATTGGCAGGTAGGTTTAGCAACAGCAGGGGTATTTGCTGTTGTTGTGGCGATATCGCGGATTGTTTCTTTGAGTTCAATTGCAGGGGCGATCGCTGTTTCTATTTTTATGTTGCTTTTGCATCAACCTTTACCATATATTCTGTTTGGGATTGCCGGAGGATTGTATGTGATTTTCCGCCATCGCAGTAATATCGAACGACTAATTGCTGGTACTGAGCCTAAAATTGGACAAAATTTAACCGCAGAACCAAAACAAACTGCATAATTAGCCAACTGCTAAGACACATAATAGGCAACAGGCAATAGGGTTAAAATTGCCTTGGTGCAAAGATTTTATCCTCAGTTTATGTCTTAATCTACCCGATTGCTACTATATATTTTAATAGTGAGCAATCGTAACAGTTGAAGCATAGTTTAGGACATAAGCCGATCGTAAAACCCCGAACTAATAGACTTTCTTTGCCTGTTGCCTATTGCCTGCTATAACTAAAGAATTTGCAACACAACCAGTGTCATATCATCCGTATTTTGCTTATCAGCACCGATAAATTTCTGAACTTGGTCAAATAAATAATCGACAATTTCCTGTGGCCCATTGCAGTATTTACAAGCCGTATTGAAATCAGCAATAAAGTTTTCTTCGTCAAAGCGATCGCCGCTAGCAGCAGCAGCATCGGTCAGCCCATCTGTATAGTAAATAATTGTGTCTCCAGGTTCGAGCTGTGCCTGGGCATCTTCATATTGACTGTTAGCATCTAAACCAATCAGCATTCCTAAAGTGTCTAAACGGCTAACAGTTTTTGTCGCGGCGTGCCACCACAAAGGAGGATTGTGTGCCGCATTGCTATAAGACAAAATTCGATTATGGGGATTATATTCTGAGTAAAAAAGCGTTACAAAGCGATGAGAATTTTCCAAATCCGCATACATAACTCGATTTAAGTTTTGCAGAATTCCGGCTGGAGAATTACCGTGTAATACCTCCCCTCGCAGCATTCCCCGCATCATCGTCATAATCAGCCCAGCGGGAACGCCTTTACCCATAACATCTCCAATCACCAAACCCCAGCGACCACTTCCTGCCCCATTTTTAGCGTTTAGCTGAATTTGATTATTATTGGTGGCAATAAAGTCGTAATAGTCTCCACCCACGCGATTGGCAGGTTTACAGCGTGCCGCTAAGACTGCACCAGGAATTGTGGGACATTGCCGTGGCAGAAGACGCCGTTGAATTTCTGCACCAATTTCTAGTTCTTGGTCTAAACGTTCTTTTTTTCTCAGTTCTACAGCTAGTTCATCGTTTTCGATCGCTACTGCTGTTTGATCTGCCACTAATCTAACTAACTTTTGCCTAGTTTCTGTCCAGCTATATTCTGGATCGCGGCTCAAAACATACAGCCAACCCCTTTCTGTATGCTTTACCAAAATTGCAGTACCAAAGATTTGCACATCTGGTCCCAAATACCGATGCATTTGGTCATCCAAAATCCCTGTAGCACTTGCTAAAGGGCCAGCATTGGGCACAAGTGTAATTTGACTGCTAGCTATTTCTAGCGCCTTGCGGATATTCTTACGCTGGTGGCTATCTTGCCAGTGTAGTTGCTCTAACCTGACTTGACCATTCGGTTTGTAAAGAAACAAGGCACTGCCATCGGCATCTGTGACTCTTGTTGCCATCAGCGGAATCAGTTCCAAAAACTGATTCAAATTATTGAAGCTTCTAAGTGCGAATCCTAAAGAACTGAGTAAATCTTGAATTTTATTCTGTTCCCGGTGCAACCTTGCCACGAGTTCTTTGAGCGCCACGACTGGTGTGACATCAGTCGTGGCACTACTATTGTTGTCAGTGGGTTGAGAGGGCAGTTGAGACACAGGCACAGGTTTTATTACACTTTTATATTTTGGTAGGTTTGAGATTACTTATAAATTTTGTGGCTTTGATATTGCTAAACCATATTTAGACAAGACCTGTCATTTTAGCAAGAGTATAAAGACGTAACAGGTAACTTTTATAAGTATTTTATTTGCTTATTACATTCTTGATTGAATATTACTCAGTTCAAATTCTCCATTTTGAATCAAAATATGACCTTTTAAACTACTTATTTTGGATGATAGTTGACGAAGTTTTTCATTTTTTCATAACTTCATTGTCAAAGCATATCTCTGAAGTCGTAAAAATACTTTAATAAAAGAATAATTACTTAGGTCTTTAGAGAAGGTGTTGGTTTTGTCCTTTATCATTTCTTTATAACGATCGATGACTAACGACCAAACACTTTAAATTTTGAGATTTACTCCAGAAAATATTGGTGGATACTTTCGTAAGTATTAGGTAGGAACAGGCTTGAGAGTGTCGAGGCATTTTACTCACAGAAGCTGATGATTTTAGGACTTAAGCTGTTTACAGTATTTTGTTTGTGGTTAATTCAAGCGATAATACCAGATTAAGTGACTCCTAAATGTATCAATTTGTCAACCAAAATTTCTCACCTCAACTTTTAAAGTAGTCATCCGCAAAGCCAACTTTGCAGAATTTAAAACTCTCCATATCCCGTATCCCCTCAAGCTGTTAATTTTCCCTTAATGAATTACTAACCGCTTAACAGGGCTTCAACAAACTCGTAGCTAGAAAATGGGCGGAGGTCTTCGATTCCTTCGCCGGCACCAATAAAGCGAATAGGCAAACCCAGTTGTTGCACAACAGCAAGGGCAACACCGCCTTTGGCAGTGCCATCAAGCTTGGTTAAGACAACGCCACTCAGTTGGGCAGCTTGGGAGAAAACTTCGGCTTGCCGCAGTCCATTTTGACCTAAAGTGGCATCTAGAACCAACAGTGATTCTACTTTTGCGTTTGGGGCTTTTTTGTCGATAATTCGCCGAATTTTACTGAGTTCGTCCATTAAATTTTTCTTGTTTTGCAGTCGGCCAGCAGTATCTACCAGAAGTAATTCAGTTTGACGTGCTTCGGCGGCAGCGATCGCATCAAATACAACTGCTGCTGGATCTGTATTCTTTCCGGGATTGGCAATGACTTCTACACCGCTTCTACTACCCCAAACCTTGACTTGTTCTACAGCAGCGGCGCGGAAAGTATCTGCTGCCCCAATCAAGCATTTATAACCAGATTTTTGTCCCAAGTGGGCAATTTTGCCAATAGTCGTGGTTTTCCCTGCGCCGTTTACTCCAGTAATTAACCAAATATTTAAAGTTTCTTTTTCCGGGGTAAAGCTAGATTTGTGGGATGTTTTGCTTGGTGCATCCAGCATATCCCGGAGGATTTTTTTCAAATAAGCGATCGCTTCTTCTGGTGGAGTAACTTCTTGGAGCAATTTTTTCTGTAGGGCATCAATAATCAAATCTGTCGCCTCTACCCCCACATCAGCTTGCAGCAGCAACGACTCTATTTCTGATACCGCAGCTTGGTTAAGCGGTCCTTGACCAACGATCGCTTTTAGTTGGTTGAGAATGTTACGGCGAGTTTTGTCTAAACCTTGCCGCAGCTTTTTCAACCAGGTAATTTCTTCTATAGAAACGTCTTGGGCGCGTCTACCTTGAGCTGCTAAGACTTCCGCTGACCAGACAAATCCATCATCAAATACCAGTTCGGGGATTTCCTCTTCTGTCTTTGATGCTGTCTGTACTACCTCTGGTTCAGGAACTTCAATAGCACTGGCTATGAGTTGTTCTAGCTTTGCTTGCCGTTCCGCCGCCGCACGTTCTAAGAAGGATGGTGCTGTTGGCTGTGTTGCCTCTGGCGTAGTTAGCGGTTCGACGGGTGGTGTCTGTGGTTCACTTGTAGTTAATTCTGAGGTTAGGACATCTGGCTCATCTGCAATTGCAGCCACTAAAGAATCTTCTGTACTTTCTTCTGTAGTAGATTCTTCTGTGGTTGTTTCTGGGCTTGTGACACCAGGTTCCTCAGTTACTTGAGTTTCTACAGTTTCTACCTGAGAACTTGTGGTTTCAATAGCTTCAACTACTTCTGATGGTGCTGGGGTAGCTGCTGAATCAGGAGGAGTTTCTACTGCCTGAGATTGTTGTTTTTGTTGGATATTTTTGTAGGCAGCTTTAGCAAACGCTAACAAGTCTGCTGTTGTATCTGACGAAGTTTCGGCTGTCTCTGGTTGGGGTTCTTGTACAGGAGTTTCTTCCTGCTTCTGGTCAGAGGAGGTGTCAGAGGAATCATTATATTGACGGCGGAACCAGTTAAAAACCATTGCAGCAATATTAGTTGTTATAAGTTACGAATTATGAGTTTAATTTAACTTGGGCATAGGGGCATAGGGCATAGGGCATTGGGTACTGTGAAAGTACTCCTAAATATTGATTTTCTAATTCCTACTCCCTACTCCCTCATTCCGCTGACTTCGGAAACTAAGTATAAAACACTATGCACTTTTCTTCTGCTCGCTAACTCGGCGTAAAACACCGTTAATAAACCGATGGCCTTCGTCTCCACTGTACCGTTTCGCTAGCTCTACTGCTTCGTTAATGGCGATGCTGTCTGGAACTCCTAAGAATTTCATTTCTGCTACAGCGATTTGCAAGATATCCCGGTCAATTTGAGCGAGGCGAGTTACTTGCCAATCTACCAGAGCATTGGATATGAGTTCATCTAAAATTTGTCGATTTTCATTGACTGTAATTACAAGCTCTTTAGCGTAATTGCGAACTCCCTTGTCTTGATTAGCTAGCTGAATCAATTCTGGAAAATCAACAGCGGTACCCAACTGATTAATTGCTGTCTGGGTAGATGCGATCGCCTCTTGCAGCATTGTTCTAGCAGTATTCAGATCGGAGGCGCGAGTTTGGCTGCTCAAAAGGCGATCGTTACTGCGTTGCAGTTCACCTGCGGCGTTATTTAGGGTATCTTGCACTTCTGAAGTCAAGGTGCGTACTGCTCCTAGCACCAACTTTGATACTAATTGCTCGTCTTCCAATTTATCTAATTTTTTTGGGCTGACTGGCAGCTGGCTAAGGCTTAAAAGTGCCAATTCACGAGCAATTTGCTGGGGTTTACGAGGTTGCATAAAAGTGAGGGGTGATTGTGCTTTGATTGATTAACCAGGCGTGACAAGCTTATAAGTCTATCAATTTTGGCACAGTCAAACAACAAAATTACGCATTTGCTTGTGACTTTGCCAGATAGAGTTTAAGTTTCTTCTACGTGAATAACTTGCTGTCTGATTTGGTCGTGTTTCATTTCCAGTGTGGACTCTTTGGGTAAAATCAACGGCGTATTCGGAGCAACAATTCCACCTGACACAACTATTTTAAAAGCATCTTCAATGGACATGGAGAGGTTCACCACCTCATCCTCAGGAACCGCTGCATACCATCCAGTAGTCGGATTTGGGGTGGTGGGAATAAAAACACTCAGCATCGGACGAGACATTTGAGCTTGGATATCACCGCTGATTGCACCAGTTACAAAAGCGATCGCCCAAATTCCTCGGCGGGGATACTCTACTAAAACTACACGCCGAAACTTGCCATTGGAATCTTTTAGTATTGTTTCTAAAAGTTGCTTGAGTGTTTTATATACCTGTCCCGCTAGAGGAATTGCCTGTAATAAACGCTCGCCAAAATCTAACAACCAACGCCCAGCAATATTCCTAGCCATCAATCCAATCACGAGAATACTCAGCAATGGTACGGCTAGTCCAACTAACAAGTTCAATATATTTACTAGGATTGGGTGTAACCCGTCAAAGGGATTGAGTTGTTTGGGAATTTGCGTGAGAAAGTTGATTACCCAAGTAGCAATGGTAATTGTTAGCCAGATGGTAGTTGCTAGGGGAATTACTACCAACAAACCAGCAATCAGGTCATTTTTTAAGTCCTGCTTTAGGCGATCGATTACCAAGCGCCGATTCTCCTGTTTTAAGCTATTTTCCTACAAGCATACACACAGATATCAACTCACCGAATAGCGACTGGCTATTCTGAGAAGATGTTACTTTTCTTTGTAAAACTTGTAAATGATTGTTACAAGTCTCTCAAGTTATTACTAATTTACCGCGTTGAATGAAAAGTTGCTCATGATTGTGAAAGCACGATGAGGTAAGCTGAAGAATTATTTTGCCTTGCGATCTGCTGGCAGATTCACGGGAGTAGCTTTTCTGAAAAAGCTCTGTTAAAAATATTAACTTATTATAAATAAAGCACGCGTAGGGGCGCACAGCTAGCTGTGCGCCCCTACAAATGGCTATTCAGTTGCCAATTCTGATAAATGCGATGCCTATGGCAAGGGTTTTGCCCAACGCAGCAGTTTCAGGCTTTACGCTGCATCAGCGCCTGTGGTTTCTGAAGTCGCGCACTGCACGTGTTGTGTACTTTCCTGAACCAGAGTTGCTGTTGCATTTAAGTCAGGTTTTGGTAAATACTTCATTTCCCAAACTTTGAGCAAAATCAAGTATTCATAAAATGCTTGCAATGTACACCAAGCTAGACCGGCGCTTCCGTCTAAGCAACCGCCCAAGAAAAAATACATATATATAAAGCGTAACAAAGGTCTAGCAGGTAGACGCAAAGACAAATCTTTCAGCGCCCGGCGTCTTTCGACTTCTGACTTGCCAAAAAATAAATCTTGCCAGTTTATCTTTCCTTGTTCTAATTGATATAAAGTTTCTTGAGCTTCATCAGTGGAATAACGGTTATGTTTTTCAATCCAGCGACTTAAGCCTTTACTACAAGTGTAGTGGGGGTATGTTTCTTTTAAAAAGCCAGTTGCACCGTCACAAACTTCTCGTTCAGTGTGGCCATAGTCAGTAAACCAAACCTTACCGTGACGAAACAGGCGCATTTGGTAACGGGGATACTGCGTGCTGTAGCGAATCCAACGATTCATGAACATGACGCGTTCAGCGACATAGTAACCGATGTAGTCTGGACTCTGACTTGCCTTTTCACATTCAGCAAACAGTTCCGGTGTCATCCGTTCATCAGCTTCCAGAATGTAAACCCATTCATGCTTTGGGGGAATAGACTCTAACATCCAGGTGCGTTGGCGTCCGTGGCTTTCAAAGGCGTGTTGAACAATGCGGATGGGATAGCGATTAGCGATTTCTAGAGTGCGATCGCTACTGCATGAGTCTACAACAATGATGTCATCAGATAGCATCGCCGATTCGATACAAGCAGCAATATCTAGTTCTTCGTTATATGTCAGTATGTAAATTGAGAACATTCCCAGGTTTTATAGTTAAAAGTTAAAAGTTAGGAGTTAGGAGTTGGCAGTCATTAGTTATTCTTGCCCTACTCCCCACTCCCCACCCCCGAAAAAATTAGCGTGCAGTAGCTTTGGGTTTACCACCTTGTAAAGCACCCCTGCTTCTTAGGCCTGTCCAGCCGATGATAATGTAACCAATAGACAACAGCAAACTGCTAATACCAATCCGCAATCCAGATTTCCATGCACTATCTTTTGCTTGTTTCTCAGTTTCATCCCTGCGTTGGCGAATTTGGCTCAATTGTTGAGTTCTCAGGGTCTGAATATCTGTTTGTTGTTGGATGGCTTTGTCAAGTGCTTGGGGATCTGTTTTAGCCTTTTTTAGTAAATCCTTTATAGCTGGAGGAACTTGGGCGCTTTCAAGTGCTTGCTTGTATCTTTGCTCATCGCTGAGTAGTTCGGTAAACTGAGCTTTGGTTTGACTCCGCAGCTGTTCTAGCTGAGCTTTTCCTTGTTCGGTATTTAGTTGTGCTTGCAATTGTGATAAGCGATTGTTGAGTTGATTTTCTGCCTGATCTGCTTCTTGGATGATTCGGTTAACTGTTTGAGTTTTGGCTTGATTCACATTATTCAGATGCAGAGGAAAAATCAGTAAGAACATTAAGCCTAAAATACTTGAGAGAATTAGAGCTGGAAATCTTAAATCAACACCTTGAGGCCGATCGCTTCCTGCATCAGCGCTATCAATCCAATGGCCAGCGAACAAAAGCCCCAAGCCTACCAAAGGAACAATTCCCCGATCCACTAGCGCTGTTGCCAAATTTATTTGCCATCCGCGATCGGTTGGTTGAAAGGGCAACAGGAGAATCAAAAAGTCAACAAAAAATGACAAAATGCAGATTATTCCAACTACCTTAACAGTGAGGGCAGTACTCACGGAAGTAAAACGGTTAACCATAGTTTTTCAAACTTGCAGTAAATACGAATGATTTTCATATTTCAAGTTACTCGAATATTGTGCCCATGACCGTAACTGTTCTATAGAAACACAAACTAGATTCAATAATTGGGAACTCTCTGGTCTCTTGGTTTTCAACTAGGCCACAGTAACATTTGTTATGTCCCGTGTCTTCAGGAAATTCCTAGTGTTTGAAGATACGAAGCTTATGCAGGGCTGAAAATTCAGGTTCTCGACTTCTACAATAAGTCGGTAATCTAGACACTCAACGAAACGGAACTACTAATTTAGGCAGGTATGGCAATTTCAACGAAGTAATACCTAAAACTTTAACTTCTTTACCGCGTCGCCGTGTCTTCTTCCTACCTCATCCTTCTCCTACAAAGTCCTGTTCCCAAATTGACAGATCCTTTGGTCGGTCAACGTCGGCTAAACAAACCAAATCCACATAAATAAATTAAGTTTCTGAACAATCTCCACAGTTCTCTAGAATACTTGAGCACTTCCCCACTCGATATTAGCGAATAATTCTGGAATAAGTTGCCGCAAACCAATTAAGTAATATCCACCATCAATTGGTGGGCCGAGTACGAGGTCAAAGGTGCGTAGCTTATCAAAGGCGATCGCTAGAATTTGGGCATTAAATCCAGGACAATCTGTACCGATGATAATGAATTGCTTTTTCTCGACAAAATTGAAAAGCCTGGAGGAGCGATCGTGCCATCCGCGAACCCTAGATTCCCTCCGCCTTGAGGCTGGTAAACTAAATCCAACGCCAGCCATTTTTGCATAAGTTGTAAATCGCCACTGAAAACCACATTTCTACAGATATGTCAATGTCTTTTTGCAATTGTTTAACCTGCAATATTGTATGTTCAGTCATTTGGCGTTGAAGATTAGCAGTACCAACAGATCCTAAAACAGGTATCAGTCGGGTTTTCGTCTTCCCTGGTTCAGGATAGCGAGTGAAAATAATTAAGCGTTGTTTTTGTTTTGGGCTTGCTGGAAAGTTCAGCACGCAATACCTTATTTAGCCTTATTTAGATAAACTAAGAATATTTTAATAGCAATACTTATCGTTGTCGTTGGCTCTAGGATGATCTTTTCCTGTTTTTATAGCCCCTAAAATCGTAGAGACATACACGCAACGCCTAGCTTTTCCAGCATTTTGGCTATATAAGGTTATTTGTCCAAGTGTTCTTAATGATGTGTTAATACACTCATCTCCAACTTCATAGACAGGACAACCTTGGTAGTTAAATACAACTCGCCACACTTGCTGTGAAGTCTCTTTTCGTAAAGTTGTCTCTTTTTTTCCTTTATTATTTTCCTCTTCATCAATACGAACGCTTGACTCAAGATTGTGCCATAGATTGCTATTGTTTTTAACAGCATCACTAATGAATTGGTCTGTTTGTGCTTGATGAACACTCCATTGCACAGCACCATCTTGTATACGCAAACTAGCTTGCCAAGACAATTTTTGCTTAATGGCTTCTCTTTGAGCCTGGCGTATCGCATAGTAAAGTTGGTTTTGAGCGCTGTTAAGCTGGCGCGTAGCTACAAAAGTCATCCAGTTTGGTATTCCCAGCGCGGCTAATAAACCAATTAATAGAACAATTACTAAAGTTTCAAGTACAGTAAAACCCCCACTAGAGCGATTATTAAAAACATTTTTTGCATTAACTAGAGATGGTAAATGCACCTGGGTATTCATTGTTACTTTCTTGTTTTTTTTCAACCACCCAGTTGTTTAACAATATTTCAGTTTTTTGACTTTTTAATTGACGCTGATTAGTAATACTGTTAATTAAGGCGGGCAGCATCAGAATTATGACAATTTTTAATAATAATTTTGAGCTAAAATTTATATTCTGAAATCTTAAAGAATCATTAATAAAATACCTCCATAAAAATTTAGCCGCAATTAAACCTTTTTGCCGATTCAATGGTTTTTGTAAAGCTTTGCAGGTAAGATATTTATATAAATTTGTAATACTTGTATTCCAAGTTTGATTAAGTGCTGAGGGTCTTTCTTGATATGCTTTCTCAAGCAACTGTAAGCAAGCTTTTTCTTGCCTGACAAGATTGGAAGAAACTGAATTAGCGCTAATTCGGTATAATATTTGCACAGATGGTACACATACGAATTCAAATTTAGATGCTAATCGCAGCCACATATCCCAATCCTGAGCCGCAGCTAGAGATTCATCAAAGCCACCTAATGTCATTAAAGCTGTTCTACAAATTAAGGGATTAGAGCCATTCTCCAAAAAGTTACTTACCAATAAACTTTCATAAACATCTCCATTTACATTAATGCGCTTACCTGAAAGGATAAATTCACCATTCGCATTAATATAATCAGTCCAACTGTAAGCAACTTTAGCAGTCAAGTTTTCTTCGAGAGCTTTTAATTGAAATTCAAGTTTATTAGGTGTCCAAAGATCGTCAGCATCAAGGAAACTTACAAATTCTCCACCTGCAAGATTTAGCCCTCTGTTACGACTGACGTTTCCACCTGCATTTGCATAAGAAAATACTTTAATTCGTGGGTCTTTAATTTCTGTAACAATATCTAGAGTAGAATCTTGCGAACCATCATTAATTACTATTAATTCAAAATCAGTAAAAGTTTGATTTAAAACAGAATTAATTGTATGTATAATAGTTTTTTCGCTATTATAAGCAGGTATAATTACAGAAATTTTTGGTAATTTTTTGCTAGCATTAATCATTTTATATGGCTGCTTTGTTTTTGAATAGTTTCCCTAAATTACATTTAAAATAATAAAAAGGGCTTATCATACTAGCCAAGTAAAACTGAATCTCAAAAAGTGCAATTACATTATTTTTTAATTGTCCTTTATATTGAACGAGGTACTGTAAGACTCGTCGTAAATTTCCTAAAACAGTTTTCACAAACACTATTGGTTTTTGCCAATTTTTAGTATTTATCAACCGGAGTTGGAAAATACACAAGCCACAGCCGCGTGCCAGATTTAGTAAGTAATCTCTTTCAAATCTCCACTTTGGTATTTGATGGTAAGTATGCATGGTAGGATTATACCAAATTTCCCACCCTGCATTATGTATAAAAAGTAATGGTTCATAGTCTTCACCTTGCACCAAAAGACCAGGTACTTTTCCACTCAAAATAGGTCGTTGTGGTACATTTTCACACCAGGCTTGTTTGCGGACAATAAGTGCTGCACCAGGAGGAAGCCTTAAATTATCTGCATCAAATAAATGTGGATTTGAACCATGTTCTCTAATAGCTAGAAAAGCTTGAATTTTTTCAAAATTTTCTGGCGGCTTTACTTCAAAATTACCATGAATTTGTCCACTCCAAACACCTGCTTGAGGATATTGCAACCCAAAAGCATATCCTTCTGCTAACCAATCAGGCGCAGGTAAATTATCATCATCTAAAAATGCAATTAGCTCGCCTCTAGCTTCACGTACTGCTCGCAATCGTGCAAAAGCAGCTCCTTGTTCTTTTTCAAAGGAATATCTTAAATGACAGTTTCCATTATATAGTTTTTGGTAATTTTGGATTACCTCAGATGTATTATCAGAACTATTATTATCAATGATAAGAAGCTCCCATTTGAGGTTTTCTACTCCTGTCTGAGTTAACAGCTTATCTAAAATACTAGGTAAACGGGTTGCCCCGTTATATGTAGGAATAGCTACAGTAACATCTAATTTCTCAACTACTAATTCAGTCATAATACCTAATATTCTGATAATTTATTTTTCAAATAACCATTTTTCCAAAGATAAAACGGACTCATTAAGCTACTTAAAAAAAGTTGCATTTCGCAAGCAGCCACCAAATCCTGTTTTAACTTAGTTCGATATTTAAGTAAATGTAAAGTGATTTTACGCAGATCGTTGAGCGTGTAAGCTAAAAAAGCGATCGGTCTATACCAAGGTTGTATATTTACCATTCTAGTTACATAACGGCTAAGTCCAATACCTCGGAAGAATGGAATTAAATAGTCTTTTTGTAATCTAGAGCTTGGTATTTTGTGAGAAATTTCCATTTCTGGGTTATACCAAATTTCCCATCCTGCTTTTTGAATGTGAGACAACATTTCTAAATCTTCACTGGTAAGCATATTACCTTTAACTCTGCCAGTTAAAATACACTTATCTGGCACACTTTCTAACCAAGCTTGTTTACGGACAACCAGTCCAGCAGAAGGAGGTAGTAATCTATTTTTTGCTTCATACAGCAGCGGTATATTTCCTCGTTCCGTAATTGCTAAAAATGGAGCAATTCGCTGGAAATTTTCTGGTGGTTCTACTTCCCAATCAGGATGAATTTGGCTACCATAAGCTCCTGCTTTTGGATATTTTTTCGCAAAATTATAAGCTGCTGCTACCCAGTTTGATATTGGGTAATTATCATCATCTAGAAAACCTATCAATCTACCTTTAGCTTCTGCCACAGCTTTTTTTCGTGCATAAGCCGCACCTTGCTTTGCTTCAAAGCAATACTTCAAAGGGTAAGGATATTGCCAACTTTCTTGATAGGCTTGAACAATTTTAGCTGTGTTATCAGTGCTGTTATTATCTACAACTATAATTTCCCAAGATAAATTTTCCGTGTGAAGTTGATTTTTTAGTCGCTCTAGTAGTTCAGGCAAACGACTTTCACCGTTGTAAGTTGGGATAGCTACAGTAAAATCTAAACAATCAGTCATTTTGTGAAAGTTCTATTTTGAGATTTTGATAGGTAGGTAGGTATAATTAAACATTACATAAAATCCTAGTCTGTAGTGAGCGGTTTATTGTTGGTTCAGGATTATCAAGACTAAAGCTTCCACTACAAACTTTAAATTATTTATGTTTAGCTAATTATTTGTTCAGCGAATCCTTAATTTGTGATCACTAAAAAAGAAATCAAATTTATCTAATAAAAAAACTACACCTGATGCTTCAATTTTGCTATCAATGTGCAGTTTTATGTTCAGTATTATTTCGTATTTTTATAAATCCAGACTATGAAAATTACTTAATTACAGTCGGAGTCTTTTTTTGTGACCATTGAGCCTAAAAGAGTTTTCACAATGATACATCGCTTTAAATTACCAGCTGATGAAGGATTTTGAGGATTTGGTACAGCTACTACTATTTTAATCCCAGGTGGCTCTGTTGCAGGGGGTGTAACTGTTCCAAAGTTTGCATCTGATAGAGTCCCCATGTAGTCGAAGGTCATTTTTGCTGATGTACCTAAAGTGTAAGATACAGATGAACCAGCAGTATTTTCATTACTGAGATTTGTACCTAGCAAAAATTTATCAGAGCTAACTCCCACATCTGCCCCTAAAGATTTCCATGTGCTGATTTCAGCAAAAGCCAAGTTACTACCATCAGCCTTTTTTGTAGGATAAATAGCAACCTCTACATTTTGGGTTGTACTGTTTTTCTGAAAGCTCACGCTATAGCTAAGTTTTTTCTTTAGGGCTTCTCGTTGTGCTTCCTGTAGGGCAGCTGAAACAGCGTCATTAGCTTTATTAAGTTGCTGTCGGTTGACAAAGGCAAGCCAACCAGGAGCTGCGATCGCGGCTAAAATTCCTGCCAACAGCACTACTACAATTAATTCTATTAGGGTAAAACCAGCATCTTGTTGATTGTCTTTGTTTGCTAAATATTGCTGCTTTAGTTTTGTTGTAGAGCTATGTAACTGAAAGTAATCTAATAATTTCAAAGTAGTAATATTCCGCATACTATCCTGCTTTTATTAATCTTTGTCAAAGATACAAGCTATTTGTTAAATATAAAACTGCGTCCTTGTACCTTAATGTTCGCACTTGGAAAATAACTAGCTTTGCTCTGGGTGTAACGTATTTTCGTTTCATCATTTTCTATTAGACGAGCTTGTGCGTTACCCCTTAAATAAACTTCAACAGTACTTCTGTTATCTGTGCCAACTGAATTTACACAGGTGTAGAAACCTGTTATGGTAATGCTTGCTGGAATTTGTCTAAAGCCGGTAGAGCAAACTGCCGCTGGTGCTCCTGTTGTTGTTTGATCTATAAAATCAACAAGAACTACGGGACTTTGATTATAAGTTACTCCAGTTCCCAAACTATTTGTCCAACTATTCATTTTTTCTTGTAATGTTTTGCCTTTGTCTGACAAGTCAAATTGTTTAAAACCTTTATCTGGACATAAGCTATATTTTTCAGTAGTAAATCCAGGACAATCAGTCCTACCAGTACTATTTAGAACACCATCTTTAATTTGCCATCTGGCAATGCGAGCAGCTTGAGACCAATTAGAATTAGTGTCTTTAATTAAATAGTAAGCTACCAATGAATACACAAAAGAATCGTCTCGAAATAGAACTGTGCCGCCATTTTTAGTCTCAAGAGCATCTTTAGTCAATTCTCGTTTCCAAAAGACTAAAATTGGAACCCCATTTGTTACTGTGGGAATTTGGGAATTAATAGCTGCGATTCCTGTATCATCGTATATATACAGTGCTTGTTGGAGATCGCGAGCGATATAATCAAGCGCTGCTTTGATTTCTTGCTCAGAGTTAGCTTTAGCTTGTTCCTGACGATCGGTGTTTAAAACGCCAATCATAAAACCTAGTAACGGGGTAATTACTAGGAACGCAATGAGCATAGCTACCAGTAATTCGATGAGGGTGAAGCCACTATTTTTGTTCTGCTTCTGAGAGAGTTTGAGCTGAGTATTTAACAGCCACCTCAGTATATTCATCTTGCTACGTTTCTCCTTAGTGAGTGATACTGAGTCATGAAATTATTTATATTTGCTGGGTTAATCTTGACAACCACCAAGACGCTCGCACAAAGCGTTATAGGAAGGTTGACCTCTGACAATTTCAGTTGTAATTTCTATTAGTGGTGCTTTGCGATCGCCTAGTCCCCCACTGAATGTTGCTGCTTTTTTTCCACCGCTATCACTACTTTTTTTCAAGCTACCAGAATCGATGAAGGCATCTGAACGATATACCCGAACTCCCAAACGATAGCTTTGACCGTTATCAATTTGAGCAGTAGTTGTACTGATAGTTCCAACATTATTACCAAAAGCTTGAATGTAAAACTGAACTGGGCTGGTTGTTTTGTACGTTGTACAGTCACTTGGGAGAGTGATTTTGCCATCCTTGTGAAAGCAATACAAACTAGTTATCGCTGTGGGAACAGCAGTACTACTGAGTAAATAGTCACCACTGGTAGCTGCATCTGATACTGTTCGAGGTGCAGCTGTGGTTGCAGCAGTGAGGGAAGTAGTAGTTGATACTTGAGCTTCGGAAATTGTTTTAGACTTAATAGCATCAATGAAGGCTTGGGCTGCTTCTGTTGCTAGTTCCACCCGTCTAGCTTGGACGCGAGTTGCAGTTGAAATTACTAGGACAGGTGCGATCGCTACCAGCAAAATGCTAACCACGAGGATTGCCACCAGGGATTCAACGATCGTAAAACCAGACTGGCTAGATGATTCTTGTAGTTGGTGTGGGTTCATAGTCAGTTCCTCAATTGGGCTATGTCTTGGAGCAATTGGCGATCGAGTGTAATGCACTGCTGACCCCTCCCCTTTTATGCAAAGGTTAGGGAAAGGTAGGGAAAGGGCAGGAGGCTAAGGGCTTTTAATGCGCTCTATTCACCTCAGAAGTGCTGCAAAAAGAGCCATTCAGACACTTGAGGATGCTTATAGCTTGCACTGACGGTCGCCCGGACGTTCGCTAGCAGGTAGCGCAAATCTTAAACCACTGCCAAAGTAGGTAGTGTCAGGAGTATCAAAACCATCCGTTGTTTGAGTTTGGACAGCACATAACAGAGTTTGCACCCAGAGGTCATCTCGACCTACTTCTCTGTAGTATTCATTTGGAGGATCTGCCGCTGGAACTACAAAGCGCTGGGCAAACAAGTCTGGATTTTGCGCTAGTAAGGCTACATCAAAACCCCAGTTACGGTTAGGAGCCATATAATAAGGTGCTTCCCCAGCAGGAGCAGTACCTACATAAGTAACATCTGATGTGTAACCTGGCCTATCAACATTCAGAGCTCTCATAAAGATACTGTTAATATTGGCAGCATTGACAGAAGTTGAATCAGAAATGTCAGAAGGGGTTGCAGCGACAGTTGCCGATCCTGGTCTGATAAGAACTTGGAATGGTGCGGTAGCATAGATACTGCGTTTAAATTGGATGAACGAACCGCTAATATTGGCATTAACTCCATTCCAGTTTTCTAAGAAGCGCACAAAGTTATGCAAGCCTCCATTAATTTCGTAAGTACTCGAACCCACACGAACAGGAGTATCACCAGCTGCAACTGCTAGATTAAAAGTTGTTTCACTTGCCCTAAGTAGCCATCTAGTATTTTTAACTACGCTAGATGAACTAGCTAAACTGGCATAACTTTGATCGTGTTGAGGTGCTGCGGTTGTTACCTGTGATTGCAATACAGGTTCTAGTAGTGGTTGAAAATACTCATTTCTTGTGAATGGTGTCGTGGTGAATGGTGTCGTGTCTCCAGGAAAATCTTTCTCAGAATATGCGTTAGGTGATGCGAGTGGTATTCGGGGATATCTAAAGAAAAGACGATAAGTCTCACTACCACCATTAGTGTAGTTGTATTTCATAGTATCGAGTCCGAACCCTGGTGGTGAGCTATAGTTAGTATTGTTTGTGGCTGTAAACCATAGGGCATTATTTGCTACTTCTGGTAGCTCTCCGTTACGAAAATGGTTTACTACTTTAGTTCCTGATACTGCATCTGTTTTTATACCAAGTACGATGGGAGTAGCAGAGGCAAAGTTTATGGGAGCATTAGAGGTATCAACCAGCTGGCCAAGATTATTTCGTTTGTAGGCAACTCGGCGGGCAAATTTTTCAAAACCAGCTCTTGCCGGTTGAGCAGTAGTACCAGCTAATAGTCTACTTCTTGGAGCATTTAGTACGTCAGTGTCACTAGATTTTTTTTGGATATACGCTAGCGTCAAACCATTAGTTACATCTGTATCATTCGTTTGGTCATCATCATTATCCAAACCAATATACCAATCAGTTACTCCACATTCAGAAACTACTACTTTGAAGCACATTTCCATCACATACTCAGGGAAAGTACCTCGGCGCTGAATGGGTGTGACAAAGTTGTTAAAGTAAGAACTGTTATTGTTTATTGAGTCAGTACCAGTGGGAGTCCCCCTGTAGTAGGCATCACCACCAGAGTCAGGGAAGAATTTAGATGAAGTGACGAAGTTGTTATTCCAGAAACCAGCTTTTAATCTTTTAAGTACAACGTTAGGGTCACTTCCCTGATTATTTCGTAAGTCGTAATCACCCTCATTGCGGAAGCCTTCGCGAAAGCTACCAGACAATAAGGTAACAGCATCGGCAATCACTGATGCTGGTCGCCAAGTTTCGCCTGTTGTGCAATTAGGTAGTCTAGGGTCATTAGGCCGACAAGCAAAGTCAGAATCGCGATTTCCTGCAGCACGACTGTAAAATTTATTATCGTAAGCTATGTTACTCGCGTCGTCGGTGGGTGTAACTAGAAGATCGGGAGTTTTGAATTCTTGCTTACTGTGCAGATTAAAATTGCCTTTGACATACACTGGTAGCTCAGTTGCTAAAATTAAGCCTTTTTCCTCTGCTCTGTAATTATTCATACGACTCAAGTTACTGCCATTAATTAACATAATGGCGTTGGGTCGCCGTTCTGGATCTAGCTTGTAGTCACTAGCACTGACGCTTTCACTGGTTGTGTCACTGCGGTCTTTTTGAGCATCATCACGAGAGGCATAGATAATACCGCTATTGGGAAATAAATATTCGTTAGCCCAATTTTTACTAGCGTCTGGATTGGTGTTAGTTTGTGCGCGAAGCAGACCTAAATCTATGACAGTGGCACGAATTTCTAGAGGCTGACGCTGTTCGACTTCCAGATTGTATTTTCCAGTTAATGTACCACCTTTATCTATAGCCTTAATTTGTCGGGCATCAAGAAATGTAGTTTCTTTGATTGCGCCATCAGGAATGTAAGTAGTACTCCGAGTCAGAGAGCCATCAGCAATCTTGATTGCACAGATGGTAGAGTCAATTGCTGATTGCTCAGAGAGAGTAAGTTTGCTGGTTGTTGCTTTGGCCAGTGCTTGCCGCAGTAGAGGATTAACAAGGCGACCATTGGGAAATACCAAGTTGGCTTGATGTTTCAAGCGGTCTAGCAAAGCTACGCTAGTGTTAGTAACATCATCATCGTTAGCCACAGCTGCAAAAAAACCGTTGCTGTCTACTGCTTGTCCTCTGGTTATACTAGCTGCTGTAGTGCTGGGAGCTTCGTAAACAACCCCATTATTTGATTTGGCCCCACCAGGTTTGGCACCAACTACTTCACCGCTGACATCCGGCAGTGTACCTGTATTCCTTGCCGTATCTTTGTTTGTGGGATCGTAGTAGCTACTTACACAGGCCATAGGTGTTTGATAATCGTCTGCTGTGGTGGCTCTAGGAGCGTAAGAATCAAAATTGTAGTGATACACTGCTGTGGCACGCATTACCAAATGACCGCGTGTTGGCGTACCATTGAGAGGATTACTAGAATCAGGCACAAGCATCGGCATTGTGTCCGGCCAGACTACATTTGTGGCGCTGGCATTATTTTCTAATACGTTTGTTGTAGTGGGGTCGTCATTAACTGTTGAGGGAGGTGTGGGGAGGTTAGAACCTGTAGGTCTATATATTCCCGCACCTGTAATCACCCTCAGCCCACCAATCACATCAAGAATATTAGCTCTGGGTGAAGCGGCTGAAATTTCCCAAAAACCATCACGCCCGGTTACTCCCAAATCTGATAATTGTTTGACGCGAGTGGTACGAGTACGATCTTTAGTAGTGCTACCTGTCCACTTCACACCAGTGATGGTTTGGGGACTATTCTCTCCTAGAAACTCTCCTTGTGTGCTGTCCCATCGAAGTTCAGGCAGGTTGTTACCTACTACAATGCGATCGCCTAGCTCTGTTTCTGTTACCGGAGTGTCATCTACAACCTCTGGATCTCTAGTAGGTAGTTGGGCTGTGTTTAGTGTTAATTTTTTAGTAGTATCTGTGGGATCGTAAATCCAAATATCTGGGGGACGTAGGGAGTTACTTGGACCTGAGGCGTTATATCCTGCCAAAACATTTGCTGTAGTGTAAGTATCAACACCAGAAGTACCATAAGGAACTTCTCTAAATGGTACACGCCGAGTACGTCTACGAAACCAAGTTTCCAATTCTTCCTTACGTACTTTATTCGCGTCTAAGCTTGGATCGTTTGTAGTCCGTTTGTTTGTGTTAGTTTGGACTTCCGTAGGATCGGTAGTAGTGCCATGAAGGAGTTGTGCCTTCACTAATAAGTCTATGCGTTCAGCATAAGCTTGAGTGTTATAGGCAATCTCATTCGAGTTATTTGAGGTAGTTCTATTCTCAGAAGCTAAAGTTTTATTTGTATCAGGTGTATTGTTTTCTTTAAATAGATCTACACGCGTTCCACCTGGATTACTTGCACTAATTGGGCCACTAACTCCAATATTACCACCAACAACTATCTTGCCATTTTCTCGTTCGTAATAACAAGAATACCTACTACTGACTTGAAATAGGGTTATATCTTTATCACTTTTTGCAGTAAATAAGTTACTGTTGGTAAAAATACGTCCATTAAGACGGAATCTAGGACCAGGTGTAATATCTAAGTCATCTTCATATACAACAGCATTATTAGTAATAGAAACTTGGCTGCGATCTTGCTGCATTTCTAAAGCTGAGAAGCCTTTATTACCTCTATACTTTTCATACGGATTACCAAGAGTATCATCAGTGATGGGAACCGTTACTGTATATACGAAAAAGCTTTTTTTCAATTCGCCACTTGGAAGCTTATACCAACCAGAATTACCCACTAAGCTGGCACTCGTCTCACCAGCTACATCACAAGCTCCACCTGCTTTGGCAGGTAGCATCGGGGGAGTTCTAGCATCTAGTGGGCTTCTCTTCCTGGCTTGGCTTGTACCACTTTGGGGAGGAGTACGGAAGTAGATACCATAAAGAATAAAGCTATCAAATTTTCCGTTATTATCTGTATCGGCAGGAAATTTCCAGGCTGTTTGTATGTTTTCTCTATCCTCCAAAATCATAGTATTGGTTGCTTCGATTGTACTGTTCCTATTGATGTTATAAGGCACAGTAATGGGAGTTTCGTCACCAAATGTATAGGCAGGAAGTTTATTGGTTAAGGTATTGTATAGTGTTACGTTTGATGGGACAGAACGTGGCAAAGTGGGGTCGGTAAACAAGGCAGTTATTTTTGCTTTTGCTCTCTCTAATGCAGGAGTAGCAGCTTGCATTGTCGCCTCATTTACCCGAACATTACTAGCGTTTTTGGCTCGCTCAAATGAGCGAAACAAAATTGCAGCTGTTAACAATACGACTACCAAAGTGACCATTGCCACTGTTGGTAACACAAAGCCTGCATTTGCTGGAGTGCGTCTTCTTCTTGTGAGAAAGATGGTGCGTAATAGCCAAATAATTCGCTTGTTTATTGCGGATAAAAAATTCTTGCCAATTAGTTTGAAGGTTTTTTGAATTGCCTTGACTAGCTTATTTTTTCCAGACATAGCTGCTTTCCTGTCAAGTGGTTTTTACCAGATTTTTGATTGTTACCAAATTTTTCATTAGGCCTGAAAAGTAATTTTTCAGGGAAAGTATGAGACTGTATTTATATAACAAGTGCCTCGTTTTTACAAAATTAAAAATCAAGGGCTACACAAAAAAGACAATTTATTAAAGTTATATCATTCATGAATTGTTCATTTGATCCGGTAAATACTGATTTTTTCAGAATTATTTCAAATGATTCTGAGGAAGAATAAGAACAGAATTTGACAGTAAATTTGCGGAAATGTATCTTATTGGCAGGCAAGTTTATAAAGATGATGTTAGGAAAACAAACTTATAGTACCCACTTATAAAGGAAAGATATCAGTTCGATATAAAATAATGTGAATTATAAGGCTGATATAGTGTCCGTTTAATTAGCTGAAAAAGACTTATCCCTGGTTTTACTACCCAAAACCGTTCCTTTGCGAGTCGGAAAGAAATTTGAACTAAAGTTCAAGGCAGGGAGAGGTTTGTGGAATTCACATTAAAATAATCGGAGTTTGCCCCAGATTTGTGGCTTACTAGAGAAGTTGTGAATCTTGTAATTTAAAATTACTAGTTATCAATAGCCAGTAGGGTAGCACAGCTAGCTGTGCTACCCTACGAAAGGCTTATAAATTTGACTGAAAACCGCTATAGGGTATGGGATTTTAGGCGCTAAAGTATTTCGCTACTGGGTGATAGGTAATAATCGCTGTTGTAGACTGTTCTGGATAAAGCTGTTCGCTTTCATCCATATATAAGTTAATTCTGTCAGTCTGCAATAACTCCAGTTGCTTGTACTGATCTTGAATATTTGGGCAAGCGGGATAGCCAAAACTATACCGGGAACCACGATAGCGTTGTGCCAACATATCCCGAATATTATCTGGTTCTTCGGCAGCAAAGCCTAATTCACGGCGGATTCTGGCGTGTGTCCACTCTGCCAATGCCTCTGCCATCTGCACTGCCATACCGTGGAAATACAGATAGTCTGTGTATTGATTCTCTGCAAACAGCTTTTGAGCAAATTCTGTGGCAATTTCACCTACTGTCACCGCCTGCATGGGGAAGACATCAATGATTCCCGACTCTTTTGGTGCAAAGAAATCTGCTATGCACAGCCGCCTTAATGACTTTTGTCTGGGAAATTCAAAAGTCGCAATTTGTTGCGATCGCTTTTCTGGGTTATATATATGTAGAGAATTTCCCTCAGCTTGACAAGGAAAATAACCATAAATCACTTGCGGATGCAAGAGATTTTCCTCTAAAATTCGCTGTTTCCAAGTTTCTAAAACTGGGTAGACTTTCTCAGTTAAGAAAGCTTGATATTCTTCCTTAGATTGTTCTTTTGGTTTGCGGAATTGCCATTGTCCGGCTATTAGTGCTTGTAAATCTAAGTGCCAGAATATTTCTTCTAGAGGAATATCACTAGGCTGCAATAATTTTGTTCCCCAAAAAGGCGGTGTGGGACGTTCAATATCTATGGTTACTGCCTCAGAACGTCGAGTATCTATCTCTTTTGGTTCTGTAGATACTTTTTCCTGAGTAGTTGTGGCTGCTGATTCTTTATGACCATTTGTCGAAACTTCAGCTGTTTGAACTTCGTTCAAAAATCCCTGCAAATCATCCCAGTTACCAGTGGTTTTCGCTGGCATTAATTTATCCATGAAGTGCAAGTCAGAAAAGGCATCTTTGCCATAAACTACTTGACCTTTGTAGGTATTTTGGCAATCTTCATGCACGAATTTGGGAGTTAAGGCTGCACCACCTAAAATTACGGGGACGGTAATTCCTTTTTCGTTAAATACCTCCAAATTTTCTTTCATAAAGGCGGTGGATTTTACTAGCAAACCACTCATGGCAATACAATCGGCTTTGTGCTGTTCGTAAGCCTGAATGATGTTTTCCACCGGCTGTTTAATTCCCAGGTTAATCACTTTGTAGCCGTTGTTGGATAAGATGATGTCTACTAAATTTTTACCAATGTCGTGGACATCGCCTTTGACTGTGGCAATGATAAAGGTTCCTTTGGAATTGTTGCCTGATTCGGATTTTTCCATGAAGGGTTCTAAAAATGCTACCGCTGTTTTCATGGTTTCGGCAGACTGTAACACGAAGGGTAGTTGCATTTGTCCAGAACCGAATAATTCCCCGACAACTTTCATGCCATCCAAGAGGAAAGTATTGATAATTTCTAGGGGAGGATATTGTTCTAAGGCTTTTTTGAGGTTTTCTTCTAAGCCGATGCGTTCGCCATCGATGATGTGGCGTTTGAGGCGTTCTTCGATGGGGAGACTTTGATCTAAGGAGCGATCGCGTTTTGTCGTTACTCCGGCAAACAATGTGGTAAGCTCTGCCAAAGGATCGTAAACGCAAACATCGCCCTCAAATCTCCGCTGGTCATAAATCAATTGGCGACAAATTTCTTGATGGCGTTCTTCAATTTTGGACAGCGGTAAAATCTTGCTGGCACTCACAATTGCTGCATCCATTCCCACTTGTGTTGCTTCGTGCAAAAACACTGAGTTCAGCACTATCCGGGCTGCGGGATTTAAACCGAAGGATATATTAGAGACACCCAAAACTACATGACATCCGGGCAATTCTTGGCGAATGCGCCGAATAGCTTCTATGGTGGCTTTACCGTTTTCTCGGTCTTCTTCAATGCCCGTGGAAATTGGTAGAGCTAAGGTATCAAAGAATATTTCTGTGGCAGGTATGCCGTATTCTACGGCTTGACGGTAAGCGCGTTGGGCAATTTGAAACTTTTTCTCGGCTGTCCGCGCCATGCCTTCTTCGTCGATTGTACCAATGACGACGCCAGCACCGTACTTTTTCGCTAGTTCCAGCACTTTCAAAAAGCGCGGTTCGCCGTCTTCGTAGTTGGTGGAGTTCAGCAAACATTTACCGCCGGCTACTTTTAAACCTGCCTCCATTTTTTCCCATTCGGTGGAGTCAAGCATTAAAGGCAATGTCACGTTATTCACCAGGCGCGAAACGAGTTCGTGCATATCGCGCACGCCGTTACGTCCGACATAATCGACGTTGACATCGAGGATGTGTGCGCCTTCTTTGACTTGCGCCCTCGCCATTGAGACGAGTCCATCCCAATCTTCGGCATTTAGCAAATCGCGGCACTTCTTGGAACCACTGGCGTTGAGGCGTTCGCCGATAATCAAGAAGGAATTATCTTGATCGTAGGGTTGAGTGGTGTAAATTGATGCTGCTGCTGGTTCTAAACTTGGTTGTCTAACTTTTGGCTTCAGTTCTTTGGCGATTTCTGCCAATTGTTGAATGTGTTCTGGACGAGTCCCACAGCAACCCCCGATCGCTTGGACACCCAAATCTTCAACAAAATACATCAGCGCCATACGTAATTCCATCGGTGTGAGGCGGTAGTGTGCTTGACCGCCGACGTTCTCAGGTAAACCCGCGTTGGGAATACAGGAAACGATGAAAGGTGAATGTTCTGCCAAATACTTGATATGTGGTTTCATCAAGTCCGGCCCTGTGGCGCAGTTTAAGCCGAGAATGTCTATTGGGTATGGTTCTAAAATTGTCAGCACAGCACTGATTTCTGAACCCACCAACATTGTGCCCATGCTTTCCATTGTCACAGACACCATCAACGGACGGCGATCGCCCTTTTTCGCAAACACTTCTTCAATGCCATTCAGCGCTGCTTTGATTTGCAGCACATCTTGGCAAGTTTCCACAAGAAATAAATCGACGCCACCATCCCATAGCGCTTCGGCTTGTTCGGCGAAAGACGCTTTCATGGTGTCAAAGTCAATGTGTCCCAAGGTGGGTAGTTTGGTTGTCGGGCCGATGGAACCGGCGACAAACCGGGGTTTTTCGGGAGTGGAAAATTCGGCGGCTACGCGCTTGGCGAGTTCTGCGGCTGTTTTGCTGAGGTAGTAGGCTTTGTCTGCTAAGTCATATTCTGCTAAGACAATGGAAGTACTGCCAAAGGTATCCGTTTCGATGACATCAGCACCAGCAGCGAGAAAGTCGCGGTGAACTTTGGCGACGGCTTCGGGTTTGGTGTGGACTAAGTATTCGTTGCAACCTTCATATTGGGCGCCGCCAAAGTCTTCTGCTGTCAGGTTTTGGGTTTGCAGGTTAGTTCCCATTGCACCGTCAAATACGAGGACTGGGCTATCTGGACTACGCAGGCGTTCAAGGAAGGGATGAGTCATATTTTCCTAGAAGAAATGAGGAAATCAAGTGAGTCTTGTGATACTCGACTTACTTTATTATTTTCCAAAATTTTGGGAGTTTCGGCAGTGTTTAATAAAGTCTGTTTTGCTGAAACTCACCATTGGCTAATTTTGACCTGATTTATCAAGGTGGCAATACAGTTGGGTTAACCTGTTTATTCCTCGAAGATCCCCCCAACCCCCCTTGGAAAGGGGGGCTTCTAACCCTCTTTTTAAGGGGGTCGCCGTAGGCGGGGGGATCTTAATCGAACCGTATCGATCGAGGTGGGCGACGATAGGATTGAGATTTCAGGGTGCTATTTCAGACGTGCCGACTTGAGGCGATTGGTATTAAAAGCTCTGAGTTGGTTAACTGGCGTGCGAAGGATCTTCGCCATTGTTCAAATTGACATAGGTGGAATTTGGCTGAGTCTACACATAGTCAGATGAAATATTTTCATCAAGTTTCTTATCTTGGGATTGTAACTGAGAGTTGTCACTCCGTTCAGCTCAAAGATGGAAAAAACACCAGGTGTATAACTTGAGTTCAACTATGGATTTAAATTCTTTGTTTAATATCAATACATTTATTGAATTATTACTGGGGATTAGTTTGAGCGCGGCGGCTGGCTTTAGAGTCTTTGTACCACTGCTAGCATTAAGTGTGGCTTCAGTTTTTGGACATTTAGATTTGCCAAGTAACTTTGATTGGGTGGAAACACCTGAAGCTGTAATTGTTTTTGCAGTCGCTTGTTCGCTGGAAATTATCGGTTATTACATTCCTTGGTTAGATCATCTGCTGGATATTGTTGCTACACCTGCGGCATTTATCGCCGGGACAATCGTAACAGCATCTGTAGCTCCAGAGATGAATCCACTGGTGCAATGGACGTTAGCTTTAGTTGCTGGTGGTGGAACCGCAGGATTAACTCAGGGATTAACGAATATATTGCGGATAAGTTCTACAGGGGTTTCTGGTGGATTAACCAATCCAGTTGTGTCAACTATTGAGTTGCTCGTTGCAATCGGACTATCTTTGCTGGCGCTAGCTTTACCAGCGGTAGCAGGAATAATCGTAATTGGTTTTCTAATAGTAGCTATTCAAAGAATCTGGAGTTTCTTCTTCAATAAACTATCTTCTCAAACTACTGAAACCGTTTCTCCATCAAGAGAATTGGGATAAGCAGGAGGCAGGGGGCAGTGGTTCGACCCTTCGACAGGCTCAGGGCGGCGCTTCGCTCACCAACCAGGCACGAGGCATGAGGACTCGACACAACATCACCGCGCTGTAAGTTCATCAGCAAATACTTCGTCGTAAATATCATTTTCAGGGCTTACCCAATCCTGATAAGCCTGAAATTCTACAGCAGGATTAACGCATTTTTCGGCATTCTTGAAAGAAACAGCTAAATCTAGCAATGCTGATAACTGCTCATCATTGAGTTGTTCAATCGGACTTAGAAGTTCTTGACGAATATTCATGGAATTGCCGATCGCTAACTATATTCAATGTATGCCATAAGGCGATCGCCTGTAGCCTTGGTAGTGCGTAGGCGTAACCCGCACTTCGGCAAGCTCAGTGACCATCGTAGACATGGCAATTATAAAGCGATCCTAGTCGTGGGGTGTGTTAGCGCAAAAGCGTAACGCACCTTTTGATATTCGTGAACGAGTCTTTAATACTCGCCGACGAGTCTTTGATACTCGTGAACGAGTCTTTGATACTCGCCGACGAGTCTTTGATACTCGTGAACGAGTCTTTGATACTCGCCGACGAGTGTTTAATACTCGTGAACGAGTCTTTTATACTCGCCGACGAGTGTTTAATACTCGTGAACGAGTCTTTGATATTCGTGAACGAGTCTTTAATACTCGCCGACGAGTCTTTGATACTCGTGAACGAGCCTTTGACCTTCATTAAGGAATAAAGATTTTAAGGAAGTCAACGATGTCTTCTCTACGAGACGCTACGCGAACGACGGGCTACGCCTACGCACCCTGCTAATTTGAACATTACAGCCGTTTTCATGAGCATGAACACACTCATCCAATCTGTAATGCTTAGTTACGATATACTACTTGAGTAAATATGGCTACAGAGTTGATGAGGTTTGCAGGTGACAAACGAAGAACTGCTGCGAATTATTGAACAAGCTGCTAAGGAAAAGGCAACGCAGCTAGACCTCTCTAACAATCAACTCAGCAGCCTGCCGCCAGAAATCAGCCAACTCTCCAGCCTGACAAGGCTATACCTCTCTAACAATCAACTCAGCAGCCTGCCGCCAGAAATCAGCCAACTCTCCAGCCTGACAAGGCTAGACCTCCATAACAATCAACTCAGCAGCCTGCCGCCAGAAATCTGCCAACTCTCCAGCCTGACAACGCTATACCTCCATAACAATCAACTCAGTAGCCTGCCGCCAGAAATCTGCCAACTCTCCAGCCTGACAACGCTATACCTCTCTAACAATCAACTCAGCAGCCTGCCGCCAGAAATCAGCCAACTCTCCAGCCTGACAACGCTATACCTCTCTAACAATCAACTCAGCAGCCCGCCGCCAGAAATCTGCCAACTCTCCAGCCTGACAAGGCTAGACCTCGATAACAATCAACTCAGCAGCCTGCCGCCAGAAATCAGCCAACTCTCCAGCCTGACAACGCTATACCTCGATAACAATCAACTCAGCAGCCTGCCGCCAGAAATCAGCCAACTCTCCAGCCTGACAAGGCTATACCTCCAGAACAATCAACTCAGCAGCCTGCCGCCAGAAATCAGCCAACTCTCCAGCCTGACAAGGCTATACCTCCAGAACAATCCATTAACCTCGCCACCGCCTGAGATTGTCGAGCAGGGAATACAAGCGATTTTCAGTTATCTACGAGAAAGGTTAGAGGGTAGCCAACGGCAGTGGGTTTCTAAGTTGCTAGTTGTCGGTGAAGGAGGTGTGGGTAAGACATCTTTATTAAGAGCTTTGCGCGGTGAAGAGTTCGACGCCCAGGAATCTACCACCCACGGCATTGAAATTAAATCCTTGGAATTAACCCATCTCACGCAAGCAGATACAAGCATGGAGTTAAACACCTGGGACTTTGGGGGACAAGAAATTTATCACGCTACCCATCAATTCTTCCTCACCAACCGTTCACTATTCTTACTCGCCTGGAATGCCCGACTGGGATTTGAGCAAAGTAAACTCTATTACTGGCTAGATACCATCAAAGCCTTAGCACCGGAATCTCCGATTTTACTCGTTGCTACCCACATCGATGAGCGAGATGCTGACCTTCCCCTCAAAGAGTTACGCGACAAGTACCCCCAGATTGTCGAACACTATAAAATTAGTTCTAAAAAAGGTGATGGCATTGAAGAACTGCGGCAAGCAATTGCAGAAGCAGCCGCCAAGTTACCTTTAATGGGCGAAATCTGGCCTACCACCTGGCTAAATGCTGCCAATGCCATCCGCAGCGAGGCAAACAAATACATTACACCGCAGCAATTGTGGGACATCATGGCTGATTCCAATGTTGCTGACATCAGCAAAGAAGTGCTGGCGCAATGGCTCCATGAATTAGGCGAAATTCTCTATTTCCAAGACAATGAAGAACTTAACGATACTGTTATTCTCAAGCCTCAGTGGGTAACTGAATATATCAGCAAAGTGTTGGAAAGCAAAGACGTAAGCGATCGCTTTGGCATTTTCACTCGTCAGGAAATGGATCGACTTTGGCACGATTTAGAGCGATGGATGCGCGACCACTTCCTACGGCTGATGGAGCGTTTTGACCTTTCCTACCGGACTTTAGAAAACCGGGATATTAGTTTGGTTGTGGAACGTTTGCCCTTGGATGCGCCTAATTACGAGCAGAAATGGCAGCAAATTAAACAAACAGACAACTGCAAAGAAATTTCGATGAAATTTCAACTCGATACCATTCCTGCGGGTATTCCTACTTGGTTTATTGCGCGTCAGCACCGCTTCACAACTGGCATTCATTGGCGTAATGGTGTTTTATTTGCTGATTCCGAGCAAAAACATTTAGCTTTAGTGCAAGCGTTTTCTCGCGATCGCTATTTGCAATTAACAGTCCGAGGAGCATACCCCCAGAATTTCTTTGCATTACTCAAAGATGGCATTGAGCTAACTCTGGCAAGGTTTCCCGGATTGGAGATTCAACGCTTTATTCCCTGTCCCGGTCATGATGGCCAAGAGTGTATTCACCTGTTCAATTATGCAAATTTAGAGAAAGCGATCGCTAAAACAATTCCAGATATGCAATGCCAGGAGAGTTTTGAATTTGTCTCGGTATCAACTCTGCTTTTCGGTTTGGATTGGCGCACCCAGGATCGAGTGCTGTTACGTATCGACCAGTTAGAAAAAACAGTTGTTGGCGGACAAGAAGCAATTCTTGACGAGTTCAAAGAGATGCGGGAACATATACAACGGGAATTTACCAATATATTCCGCCGTGAACAAGCAAGCATTAATGCTCATTGTCCCAATGTATTTGTCTTGCGTCCCCATGATGCTAAAGCTTGGAAGAAAAATCTAGTCGGGCAAAAGCTATATTTACAACTCTATTGCCAAGCACCAGGCTGTTGGCATCCCACCCAAGAAGGCGGTTTATATGAAATAAATGAACCAGCCAAATGGCTCAGAGTAACAGCACCTTATATTAGTAGATTATTTCGCGTCTTGAGATATGCTGCGCCCATAGTAGGGCCATTTGTAGGTTTGGTAAACGAACAAGAATATGAAAAAGTATTTAAGAACGATCTCGAATTCACCAAAGAACTAGCAGCAAAATTACCTGAACTCAAAGAATCTGAAGATTTAGAATTAGCAGGCAAAATTGCTAGGGGTGAAGATTTAGATCCAGAACGCGCTGATGGTGCTGCTTTGCGTAGTTTGCGCCAATTATTAGAAGAAAAAGATCCCCAGCAGCACTGGGGTGGATTAAAAAAAGTCTTGACTCCAGAGGGACATTATTTGTGGTTGTGCGAACACCACGCAGGAAATTATAAAAGCTAATACCAATTTTGGATTTTGGATTTTGGATTAAAAGGCAATGAACCTTTGATATTCGCTGATAAATCTTTGATATTCGTGGACGGGTAGAGACGTTGCAATGCAACGTCTCTACATCATTACATGTGTGGGCTAGGTAGCAATCTGTGTTACTGAAACTTTCACAGGGACTTTTTTACTAAAAGACAGGCCGTTTTCACTTCTGTCAATGAAAATCGTGTCTCCAGAGATAAAGGTATTTTCCAATAACTTGGTAGCAAGGGGGTTTTCTACTTCTCGCTGAATGGCGCGTTTGAGTGGGCGGGCACCGTAAACTGGGTCATAGCCTGCTTCTACCAAGTAATCACAAGCACCTGGGGAGATTTCAAAAAAGATTTTTTGATCGCGGAGGAGATTTTCTACGCGTTTGAGTTGAATGCGGATAATATGCCGCATTTCCAAACGGCTGAGGGTATGGAAGAGAATTAGATCGTCAATGCGGTTGAGAAATTCGGGGCGAAAATGCGATCGCAAGTTGTCCATTACCCGCTTCCGCATGGTTTCATACTGGGAATCATCACCAGAGACATCCAATATATGTTCGCTACCAATGTTACTGGTCATGACAATAACGGTGTTGCGAAAATCTACCGTTCTCCCTTGTGAATCAGTAATTCTGCCGTCATCTAGTACCTGCAATAAAATATTAAACACATCGGGGTGTGCTTTTTCTACTTCGTCCAGCAACACCACTGAGTAGGGACGGCGGCGAACTGTCTCAGAAAGTTGACCGCCTTCTTCGTAGCCAATGTATCCCGGAGGCGCTCCCACCAGCCGCGAAACTGAGTGTTTTTCCATATACTCGGACATATCTAGGCGGATCAATGCATCGTCAGAATCAAAGAGAAACTGAGCTAAAGCACGGGCGAGTTCGGTTTTACCAACACCTGTCGGCCCCATGAATAAAAATGAACCAATGGGACGCGAGGGGTCTTTCATTCCCGCACGGGCGCGGCGAATTGCGGCTGCTACTGCTGCTACTGCTTCTTCTTGGCCAATGACTCGTTGATGCAAGTGACTTTCTAGTTGCAGTAATTTTTGGCGTTCCGATTCCAAGAGGCGATTAACGGGGATTCCTGTCCACTTGGCGACGATTTCAGCAATATCGGCTTCGGTGACTTGTTCTCGCAACAAGGTGGAACCTTGGCTTTGAATTTCTAAAAGTTTCGCTTCTTTGGCTTCGCGATCGCGTTGCACTCCTTCCAATTTGCCATACTTCAATTGAGCGGCTTTGTTTAAGTCATAAGCACGTTCGGCCTGTTCAATTTGCACTCGCAGCGCATCTTCTTCTTTCTTTAAAGCACTTATCGCTTCTAATAACTGCTTTTCACCTTGCCATTGATCGTTGAATATATGCTGCTTCTCAGTTAAATTGGTGATTTCTTCCTCAATTCGCTGCAAACGTTCTCTGGTTTGGGGAATACCTTTTTCTTCGCCAGCTAATGATAGCTTTTCCATTTCTAGCTGCATGAGGCGGCGGTCAATGGTTTCTAGTTCAGCTGGTTTGGAGGTAATCTCCATTTTCAGCTGTGCGGCGGCTTCATCTACTAAGTCAATGGCTTTATCTGGTAAAAAGCGATCGCTAATATAACGCGCCGACAATGTTGCTGCTGCTACCAACGCTGAATCAGAAATTTTGACGTTGTGATGCACTTCGTAGCGTTCTTTTAACCCCCGAAGAATGGAAATCGTATTTTCTACGGTTGGCTGATCGACAAATACTTGCTGAAAGCGGCGTTCTAGGGCGGCGTCTTTCTCAATGTGTTTGCGGAACTCATCTAAGGTAGTCGCGCCAATGCAACGCAATTCTCCCCGCGCCAGCATGGGTTTGAGTAAATTTCCCGCATCCATCGCCCCTTGTTGATTGGAACCTGTACCGACTACGGTGTGCAATTCGTCAATAAATAGGACGATTTGACCGTTTGATTCCATCACTTCCCGGAGAACGGATTTTAAGCGGTCTTCAAATTCACCCCGATATTTTGCCCCAGCAATCAAACTACCCATGTCTAAAGAAATCAACTGGCGATTTTTCAGGGATTCGGGAACATCACCGTTGACCATTCGTTGTGCTAAAGCTTCAGCGATCGCAGTTTTACCAACTCCAGGTTCCCCAATCAACACCGGATTATTTTTGCTGCGGCGAGACAATACTTGAATTACCCGACGAATTTCGTCGTCCCGCCCAATCACCGGGTCGAGCTTGCCAGATTTTGCCTGTTCTGTCAAGTCCCTGCCAAACTTTTGTAAAGCTTCGTAGCGGGATTCTGGGTTTTGGTCTGTTACTTTTTGGCTACCGCGAACACTTTTGATTGCAGTTTCTAACTTTGCCGCATCCACATTAAAGCCTTTGAGTATCCGCCGTCCAACGCGTTCATCGTCAGCAAAAGCCAGCAGGATGTGTTCCACAGAAATGTAGGAATCTTTCATCTTGACTCTAATTTCCTCGGCTTGGTCTAGTAAAACATCTAAACCGCGACCAAGGTAAAGCTGATCGCTTTTACCAACTTTTGGCTGACGTTGGGTAAAGGCTTCTAATTGTTGCTGCAAGCGAATTGGATCGACTTCAGATCGAGCCAGAATACGTATTGCTAGACTAGTGGGTTCTTCTAGAAGGGCAATTATTAAATGTTCAACATCTAGTTGCTGTTGTTGATAAGCACGAACTATATCCTGAGATTTAACAATCCCTTCCCAGGCTTTATCTGTAAATTTATTAGGATCTGTAGGTTGCATCTTTAAAATTTTCGATTTGAGATTTTTAGTTTAGGGCATGGGGTACTTGTACTGAGCGACTTGTGCCGAGCGACTTGTGCCGAGCGAAGTCGAGGTAAGTCGAGGTAAGTCGTTGGCGCAGCCTCTCGCAGAGAAGTATTGGGCATGGGGCATTAGGTATTGGCTACTGAGAAAGTATTCTTCAAATATTTATTTTCTATTCCCCAGTCCCTAGTCCCCAATCACTATGCCCCAGTCTCCACCTATTCCCTAATTTAAAACGAAAACATGGCTATGAGCGTGGTTTGCTAGATGGTGCTATTGGAGCGATGTCTACAAAGGACTAAGCCTAAGCTGTTAATGTTGCCCATCAATGACAGTATATATAGCAATCCTATCTGATTTGTGAAAATTCTCGGTGTCCAGATCCCCGACTTCTGGTAAGAAGTCGAGGATCTAACTTTTCACGACTGATTTAGGATTGCTATAGATTATTACTGTGGGAATTACTGGCTTACAAGTTGCTCTTGTGATTCCTGTTTGATGGCAGAACCTTGAGTACCCAGTTGAATTAATTCAATTTTATACCCATCGGGATCTTCTACAAAAGCGATAACTGTTGAACCATTTTTCATTGGCCCTGGTTCTCGCACTATTTTAGCGCCTTGATTGCGGATTTCTTCACACTTGGTGTAAATATCATCAACTCCAAGAGCAATATGACCGTAAGCATTACCCAATTCGTATTTTTCTACTCCCCAGTTGTAAGTTAATTCAATGACTGTATTATCGCTTTCATCACCATAGCCCACAAAAGCTAGGGTAAATTCTCCTCCTGGATAATCTTTTCGTCGCAGTAATTTCATACCCAGAATTTCACAATAAAATTTTAACGACTCTTCAAGGTTACCCACCCGCAACATTGTATGTAGTAATCGCATATTGACCTTGCTCTGTGGAATATTGCTTTCTGCCAACATTTTACAGAACTTGCTAACAAAGCCCATCCATTGAAAGTGTATGATTGGCAAAAAGATTACCAATAAATATTACTTGTCGAGTGAGGAGATGGGGAGGTGGGGAGCAGGGGAGCAGGGGAGAGTTGTTGTACAAATTCTTTCTCCTCTGCTCCTCCGCCCCTCTGCCCCTCCGCCTCTTCTGCCCAATGCCCCAATATCATGACAACTCAAACACTAGGACTCGAACAAAATTTATATGACTATTTACTGTCAATTTCTCTTCGAGAACCGAAAATTTTAACTCAATTGAGGCAAGAAACAGCCCAGTATCCAGTAGGTAGAATGCAGATTGCTCCCGAACAAGGCCAGTTTCTCGCATTGCTGGTGCAGTTGTTGGGAGCAAAGAAAACTTTAGAAATTGGTGTTTTTACGGGCTATAGTGCTCTAGTGGTGGCATTGGCGTTACCTAAGGACGGTAAGATAGTAGCCTGTGAGATTAGTGAAGAATTTACAGCGATCGCTCGGCGTTATTGGCAGCAAGCAGGAGTAGCAAATAAAATTCAGCTGCATATCGCTCCAGCTTTGCATACTTTAGATTGGCTATTGGCAACAGGAGAAGCAGAAACTTTTGACTTTGCTTTCATCGATGCAGATAAAAGCAACTATGATGGCTATTATGAGCGATCGCTGCAATTAGTACGTCCGGGGGGATTGATTGCGATTGATAATGTCCTGTGGTCAGGCAAAGTTGCTAACCCCGATGTGCAGGATAACAGAACTAAAAGAATTCGTGCTTTTAATCAAAAGTTGCATCAAGATGAGCGAGTTAGCCTCAGTGTCATTGCGATCGGAGATGGATTGACTCTAGCGCTCAAAAAGTAATGTTTTTGAAGAATTCTCGATTTGAGAATTAGAAATAGAAACGTTGAAATTGTATATTTTCTCGTCTTGGCTGTTAATTGTTGACGGTTGACAGTTAACCGTCATCGGTCAACAAACTTCATCAGCGACTGTACAACTTAAGAACTGAATAGCTTACTGGTTTTATTTGAATCGAAAAGCAATTAAGGAGTCGGCCTCGGCGCTGGAGTAGTTGGTGTTGGTATCGGCGTCTGAGTAGGAGTAGGGATTTGTTGAGCAGCTAAAAAAATCGCAACTTAGCGCTACAACAGGTGCGGTAGACAAGAATCCAAGTGAAGCGATCGATGCTAGACGATTCATATACTCGCCTCCGTATAGAGTATAGCTACTTAATTATGAAATCTTCTCAAAATTACCCCTCCTACAAAAGTTAGATAATTCGTTTAATAAATTGCAATGTAACTCAGCCAATACTTTGTTCTTCCTCTAAAAAAATAATCCTTTAAGCAGATTTTTTTCAGGTTGACGATGGCTTACAAAAGAACTAATTTCATATCAACTCAACAGCGACATCAAGTTTAAATAATTACTCGCTAATCACAACTCCCCGCTTTCGTGCTTCAGTCTGAATGATAAGTCTTTAACTGAAGCTGATGTTAACGAGGTTAATTGCGATTGTTCGATGTCATTATTTAATTTAATCAATTTTATTTATTAATTTAAAAACTAAAAATATTTGTTTTTGTTTTAAAAATTTTCTAATATATTTTTATGGAAATCTAATTAGCTAAAAGCAAGTAAAATTTTAGCTATTGATTCACACAAAAAAGCTGAAAAATATCATAATTACAAATACAGCAGGCTTCAAGAAGTGTCGAGAACAGGCTCTAGGTGTGAAAACTAGATCGGAAGCTGTTCTGGTTGTGAATCATAACGCCTTAAAGAAGCGTCTTGGCTTTTTAATTCTGAATTCATGGTATCAGTTCTATAAAGTCTAAATATATTTTTATTAGGAGTTTGTGAGATGCTAAAAATTCCTAGAGCTTTGCCAAACCAAAATAACAACGATAAAACCCCAATCAAGACAGGTGTCAGCTTTAAAAGTTTGCCTAAACATTCTGCAAACGTTAATTGCCTCAAACCTTTTGATACTGCTTTTATTGCATATTACATGATGGGTTTGGGTAATTTGTAAGCTGTTCGATCGCCTAAATCATTGCCTGACATCTTCTTTGCTTTTTTATCTAGCTATAGAAGCCATATCGAGAATTTCTTCTAATTTATGAATTCTGATATCTAGGATTCATGCCAATACTTTCGTGCAAACAAAAAACTTTTTGACGAGGATAAATTTATGAAATTTAGAGCTTTAATAAATTCTGCCCTGATTATTGCCTCTATTACTTTTATGCCTAGAATTGCTGGCGCTCAAACAGTTAATAATAATAACGGCAGTTATCTCCAACCCTTCAATATTGTCTTTCTGGCTTATCAAGGATATTTGGAAGGACAGGGTATTCCGAGTATGGGGACTTTGTTATATGAATACCAAATCGGAAAGGTGAGTGCAAAAGATGTAGTTGAAGCTGGTGTGAAAGCTAAAAGGTTGCCAGCAGAAGCTATAAATGATAAATATTACCTCAGCGCAGTTGAGTTACAACTATCATCATTGGGCAATGCTAATACGATATACGACTATGAACGCGAGTAAGTCTAATCGCTCATGCATACAAAGCCAAGGCATTTTGACGTAAAATTGCAAATGCGATCGCCTCTGCTTCGCTTGCAGTAATATCAGAATCTTGAATTGCTTGTTCTAGCACTTCTGCTAACAGCTGACGCCCCCATTTTGCTGCCAAATAATATAACTCTGGAATTGAGTGTGCATCAGAGGAATACATCAATTTACTCGTAGGAGTTAATTCTAATAATTGGCGTATAGTCTCTCGCATTCCAGATACACTTAAAAATGGTATTGCTAACCCAAAATCTAAATAGATTTGGGGGTAAACAGAGGCAAGATATCCAGCTTCTCGCATATAAGGATAAGAAGCGTGTAGCAGTACAATGGGGGCATTGCGATATTGGGGTGATTCTAAGAGCGATCGCAAATGCAAAGGATTCGCTAATCGTAAATCTAGATCGGGATCGCCGTAACCAGTATGCAATTGCACTGGTAGGCGATATTTAGCAGCAATTAATAACGCTTGTTGTAAGAGAAAATCAATCAGCGGTTTGTTTACAAGCCGCAGAGGTTGATTTTGCGGCTGTTGTTTGATGCGATAAAAGTTAGTAGCAGCGACATCCATAGCAACAGGTTGAATCTCTAAACCAGTGCGGTAACAAACAATGCTTTTAAAAGCTACAACTCCATTTGGTGGTGGGTCAAGTTGGCTGTTAAATGTTTCAAGAAAAGTATCAAAATCTTCTATTTGAGGAATTAGCTGTTCTGCCAATACTTCTAAACGTAAAATTCTTTGCACTGAAATAAATCTTTCATGCCATGATATAGGTAAAATATTTTCTGACTGCAATCCATCATCTAAATAAATTGCTTGCAAGTTGGCAGCGGTGAAATATAATTGTGTTAAATTTTCTAGTCCTAAGCTTTCCCGACGTGCCAAAATTGCTTCTTCCTGGGCTTCACATTCTAATAAAATAGCAATCTCTCGCAAGCTGCGCCGATAAAAGAAAGTTTCGCGGGCATGATAATTAATAATCTCTGAATCATAACCTTCCGTAAAAGCAGCAGCATAAGGATAACGGGCAGCTACTTCAGGTCGTAACAAGTTGTGCGCGTGTTGATCGATTAGGGGAATGTCAGCAAGATTCATTGATATAGGCAGAAGGCAGGAGGCAGCACTTCTCTACGAGACGCTGCGCGAACGACTACGCTCAGTGACCAGGTAGGAGGCAGGAGGCGCAGGAGGCAGGAGGCAGGAGGTAAAACTAATAAAGAATTCAAATGAAAAGTTAACATACCCATAAATAAATTTAGAGGCGTTTTAAGAATTAAAAATGAAAAATGGATTTGAATTTTTCATATTTAATATTTTTAATTGGACTCAAGCGACGCTTAGTTAGTTTCAGCAATTTGATACGCTTCTAGGAGCCTAGCATGATCGAGAGTAAATCCTACTTGCATGGCTATCTGAGCAAATAAATCAATCTCAGGCTGTTGCCAGTCGCGGGGTGCAGAACACTGATGTCCAATTAACAAGCCAAATAGCTGCTCATCTTTGATAATGGGTGCGACTAAATTTGCTTTCACGCTAAAGGATTCCAACAGATTAATGTGACACTCAGCCAAACCTGCTTGATAAATGTTGTTTATTGCTACAACTTGACCAGATTGGTACTTTTCCACATAGGTTTGAGTGAAACAGGGGTCATGGATTTTAGACCGCAAAACTTTGGGATAACCCGGAACCACTGATTCAGCAATTATAATTCCGAAGTAATCGGCATAAAAGCTATAAATTAACACTCTGTCAATATTAAGTGCTTTGCGAACCTCTTCCACAGTGGTTTTGAGGATATCCTCTTCTTTGAGCGATTGGCGAATGCTGCGGGTAATATCCATCAGTAACTGGCTTCGCGTACTTTCAGCGTTGATTCGTTGCAGCAGCCTAGCATGGTCAAGAGCAAATCCGACTTGGATGGCTATTTGAGCAAATAAATCAATTTCAGACTGTTGCCAATTACGGGGTCTAGAACACTGATGTGCAATTAATAAGCCGAATAGCTGCTCGTCTTTGATAATGGGTGCAACTAAATTTGCTTTCACACCAAAGGATTCCAGCAGGCTAATGTCAGAATCATCTAAACCGAGTTCATAAATGTTATTTATGGCTAGAACGCGACCGGATTGATAGTCTTCTACATAGGCTTCACCAAAAGATAAGTCTTGGATTTCTGCTCGTAAAATTTTTGGGTAGGTGAGAACAACTGATTCGGCAATTACGGTTCCAGACCAATTACTATTAAAGCTATAAATCAGTACTCGGTCGGCGCTAAGTAGTTTACGAACTTCTTCTACGGTGGTTTTGAGGACATCCTCTTCGTTAAGTGATTGGCGAATGCTGCGGATAATATCCGCAAGCAACTGACTTTGCACGCCTTCAGCCTCGATTCGTTGCAACAGTCTAGCGTGGTCGAGAGCAAACCCCACTTGCATGGCTATTTGGGAAAATAAATCAATCTCAGGCTGTTGCCAATTACGAGATCTGGAGCATTGATGTGCAATTAATAAGCCAAATAGCTGCTCATCTTTGATAATGGGTGCGACTAAATTTGCTTTCACTGCAAAGGTTTCTAGCAGGTTGATGTGACAATCGGTCAAACCTGCTTGGTAAATGTTGTTTGTGGCTTGAACGCGCCCAGACTGATACTTTTGTACGTAACCGTTACCAAAACATGGGTCTTCAATTTCAGAACGCAAAACTTTTGGATAACCTGGAACCACTGATTCGGCAATTATAATTCCAGACCAATCAGCATTAAAGGTATAAACTAGCACGCGATCGCAGCCAAGTACTTTGCGGACTTCTTCTACGGTGGTTTTGAGGACATCTTCTTCGTTGAGCGATTGGCGAATTGAGCGGGTAATTTCTATAAATAGCTCAGCTCTATTGGCTTTGGTATCTACCTGTTCTAGAACTGTGGCATAGTCAAGGGCAAATCCGACTTGCATACCTATTTGAGCGAACAAATCAATCTCAGATTGCTGCCAAAAGCGAATTCTCGAACACTGATGTGCAATTAATAAACCAAATAGCTGTTTATCTTTGAGAATAGGTGCTACTAAACTAGATTTGACAGCAAATTGCTCCAGCAACTCAATATCAACATCTGTAAGATCGGATTTATAAATATTATCAATGGCGCGAATAGCACCATTCTGGTATTTTTCTATGTAGGTTGTCTCGAACCCAGCATCGGAGACTGTAACCCCCAATATTTTTGGTAAACCTGGTGCTACTGATTCTGCGATAAAGCTTCCATTAGAGTTGGAATTGAAGGAAAAAATGGTTACGCGATCGAGGCTTAAAGCTCTACGAATTTCCTCTGAGGTAGTTTTAAGAACATCTTCCTCGTTGAATGATTCTCGAACCCAGCGGGTAATTTTTGTCGATAGTTGGGAGTAGTCAGTTTCGGCTTCTTTCTCTTGTCGCAAAACTGAAAGCAACTCTGTGAATAAGTTGATGTTTCTCTCTAACATCACTAATTCATCTTGATTGGCGATGTAAACTTGAGTAAACTCGCTGTCTGGACGCAAATTATTTTTGATGCTATTAGTAGTTTCAGCAACGTTTTTGATTCGAGTAATAGTTCGATTAACTACAGAAGTTGCGATCGCACCTGCCAAAACTGCTGCTACACCCGCACCAGTTAACAAAAGTGATAGTTGTTTTTCTAAATCTAGTTCAATTTCTCTTGAACTTTTCCCACTCTCTTGTCTGACTTGCGGGATTTTTTTGCTAATTACATCAATGCCATAGTAGTAAGTAGCTGTTCCAATTGCAACCACAGGTAGGACACTGATGCTGAGTGCCCAAATTATTGCTTTAGTCTTTAAACTCCATTTTTGTTGCCACAGGTTTTGTTGACGATTTCGTCTTGCTTGGTTTTGAGAAAAAGACTTATTCATAAATGAAACCTGGATGGGTCGCAATTTAGCAGATCAAGTAAATAACCTCTTATTATCATTACCTAAAAATTCCTGTGAAAACCACTACAAGTTTAGTATTTCTCTAATAAAAGTTTGACTTCTGCTTGCAATTCCCAATCTTTCATCGCTTCCCACTCACTTTGACGCACTGCTAAAAAGGCTCGTGACAAGTATGGGGTTAAAGCGCTTAAAAGCACATTATCTCGCTTTAAGTATTCTAAAGCTTCCCCTAAGTTTTGTGGTAAAAGGTCAATACCATTGGCTTGACGTTCTTCAATTGGCAAATGTCCGGGGTCTTGTGTAACGGGATTGCCTGGTTTGAGGGTTCGTTGCACGCCGTCGAGTCCGGCTGCAATTACAGCACCTAAAGCGAGGTAAGGATTGGCTGATGCGTCAACGGTTTTTAACTCGAAATGGGTGGAACCATTGAATGCAGGATTGCTTGGGACTCTCACAGTGGCTTCACGGTTGTCTAGTCCCCAACAACGAAAAGCACCACTCCAACAGTGCGGACGGATGCGGCGGTAAGAATTAGTACTTGGGGTAGTCAAAGCCATCAGTGCAGGCAAACGATCTAGTATGCCGGCGATAAATGCTTCACCTATTTGGGAAACCCCGCAGACACCTTGGGGGTCTGGTAAGAGATTTTGACCGTTACGCCAAAGACTAAGATGGATGTGGCAACCGCTACCAGCTGCATCAGCAAAAATTTTCGGTAAAAAAGAGGCTGTGAGGTTGTGTTGATGAGCGATCGCTCTAACAGTTTCTCTAAAAGTAATCTGCCAGTCTGCTGCCCGTAAAGCATCAGTATACCGCATAGAGATTTCGTGTTGACCGGGGCCGGATTCTGGATAATACTGCTCTACAGGAATGCCTTGGTCAATGAGTGCTTGGCTAATTTCATCAATTACTTCGCGATTTCTATCCATTGCTTGGGTAGAAGCAAAAACACTAGAATCTGCGGGTACAATTCCTTGTGATGTTTGCTGTAACAGGTAAAATTCATTTTCAAATGCAGCGCGAATTTCCAATCCCTCGCGTCTAGCCGCTTCAATCATCCTGATTAAGAAATTACGCGGACACAACGCCCAAGGACTGCCATCAAGTACCATATTTCCCATAACACGAGCATGACCGCGAGCGTAGGGTAAAGGAGTGAAGCTAAACCAATCTGGTACTAACCGGATTTCGCCTACTGGAGTTAAACCAGTTTCGGGAATCACAGCATCGTACATTACAGGTACTCCCTGCTGTCCTGCGGAAATGCCAACGCCATAGTCAAAGTACTCAGATAAAGTTCCTACATGAACGGCTTTAGCGCGAATGATGTTGGCGTTATCGCACCAAAGAATACGGACAAACTTGATTCCAGCTTCCTGAAGAGATTTTTTGACTTTCTTAAACGCTTTATTTGCTGCCATTTTTGCAGAGAACGCGAGGACTTGGTGAAAATTATCGTGTTTTTGAGTTGATTTGACAAATTTTTAGTTTCAATTTCCGACTCAAGTTAAAATAACTAAAAAATATGAGGGCAAAAAAGTTTGTGGTGAATACATCCCACATACCCAGATTACCCGTACCGCCACCGCTTGTAGGGTCAGAAATTGGTTCTTTTACTGAGTTTACAGTTACTGTGCGAATGCCTGCGATCGCCCGCCGAGTTATTGTAGAAAATAACTTCTCATCAGAGATTAATAGCAGTTTGGAAAATCTAGCTACAGAATTGCCAACGGGATACGTGCGACCTCTGGGAAATGATACAGGTATAGATTTTTCTGCTTGGAATAAATATTTAGAATCTTACAAAAATCAGCGTTGGGTAGATGTTCCTTGGTTTTTTGCCGAAACTTATTTCTATCGGTTAATTCTGGATATTACCAATTATTTTCGTCTTGGTGAATGGCAAGGTGTAGATCCCTTTGGATTGCAAAAATCTCAAGGTTTGGAAGCATCTCTTGATTCAAGTCTTTTATTGTGTACTCAAGTAAATAATTGGTTGGAAAATTCACAACCAGATGAAGAATCAAAGCAAACAGCTTTGATCGCACTTTTACATTTTGCTTTATGGGGAAATCGAGTTGATTTGAGTTTATGGTCAGCATTCGAGGATGACCGCAGTCGTTTTGACATTCAAAGCCAACTAGCTCACATCTTAGTAGATGATGCTCCTCAAGTTGCAAAATTGTTAACTAATTCTCAGGGAGGGCGAATTGATTTTGTTGTCGATAATGCTGGTTTTGAACTAGTGTGCGATTTATGCTTGGTAGATTTTCTCTTAAATAGCGGCGTGATTAATCGAGTTTATCTACACTTAAAGCCACATCCAACTTTTGTATCTGATGCCACGATTAAGGATGTACATTCAACAATAAAATTTTTAGCCGCTACTAGCCATCAACAAGTGATATCCTTTGCCCAAAGATTGCAACAAAATATAGCAGCAGGGCGTTTAATTCTAGCTGAAGATTATTTTTGGACATCACCTTTAGCCTTTTGGGAAATACCTGAATCACTGAAAAATGAGTTAGCTAAAGCCAATTTGATTATAATTAAAGGTGATGCAAACTATCGTAGATTATTAGGCGATCGCCATTGGGATTTCACTACTAATATTGCAGATATAGTCAGTTACCTACCAGTGCCAATGGTGGCTCTACGTACCCTAAAATCAGAAGTAGCAGCAGGTTTAAAATCAGAAGTTATCGAGCAAGTAGCAAAATCTGATTCTTCTTGGTTGACAAATGGACAATGGGGTGTAGTTCAGTTAGTAGCTTAGGCAATAAAAATAGGGCGTTGGTGAGTTGAATTTAACTCACGCAGAGACGCAAAGTCGCAGAGAGTAAGAGTTGAGAATAGTTAATTTTTGAATTTCATATTCAAATTCAGCGATGCCAAAAATAGAGATTTCATAATCACACCGAAGCTAATTTACTTCATACCTCTGTTTATGTGTAGCCATAAGCTGGAGGTATTTCTCATTTGTTTTTGCTTGTATCCATTTGGTTTTAAATATTGCTGCTGATTCAGCTTTTATCGGGTCTACTTCATAGGGTAAAATCTCTTTTGGCGAATCCTTTTTGTATTTTCTACCGCTTTTATGATTTGCATAACGGCGAGAGCGAGTATAACCCATTTGAATAAATTTTCTTGCCATATCTGCTCCCACAAAATCATCTTGTTCGAGATAAGCAAGAAACATCTCGTAGATTTTTTCGCTTGATTTTTTAGCAATTTCAGGAGTTTTGAATCGCCAGTAAGGAAGAATTTCTGATTTGTATGGTTCTACCAAAAGTACACCTTGCTCGCCCTTACCAACGCGATAAAGTTCGGGATGTTGCCGAAAATCAATATTTGGAAAGTCTAAAGAATAATCAAAAGGCATGGTAAAACAGAATTCATAATTCAGAATTCAGGTGTCAGAACAAATGAGGGTATATATTAAAACCTTGTATTTATACATTAGTCGGACAAAATCTCTTGTAAATGCTGACTATTTTATTGATAGATTCTTATTAAAAAGAGTAAACTTTAAGAAAAAAGTTCGACTTCTATCTGTGTACGTAAATTTTGTTTAATATGCTATCTAACATCCAATCTGCAAATAGCGTCCTTGCTCCAGGGAATTTGCGTAGAGTGCATCATATTGCGCTGAACGTCAAAGATATGCAAGCTTCCCGACATTTTTATGGGACTATCCTGGGTTTGCACGAACTTATAGGCGACGAAGTACCCGCAACCTTGGTGGAACTCGTCACATCTGGAAAAGTAGCCAATTTCATCACCCCAGATGGTACGATACTAGATTTATTTGGGGAACCAGAGTTGTCACCACCAGATCCCAATCCAGAAAAGACATTCACTAGAGCATACCATCTAGCTTTTGATATCGATCCGGAGTTATTCGATCGCGCGGTGACAGTAATCAGAGAAAATAAAATAGCGATCGCTCACGGCCCAGTCACTCGTCCCACTGGTAGAGGTGTGTACTTCTACGACCCAGATGGCTTTATGATTGAAATTCGTTGCGATCCAGAAGCTAGTTAACTTAGGAATAATAGCAAAACTGTCTCTTATGCCCGCCAACCTCACGCAAATATTTAAAGTAATTGAAGACACAATTACCAAACCGCCAATACCACACGAACCATACAAACAATCATTAAAAGCCTGGGCGATGTATTGTTTGCGAGATAAAGGCTTTAAAGTTGTTTACGCCCAAAATGCCGACTTTGCCATAGAAACAAAAGGCATAGAAAAGCTCTATTTTAAAGTCTCCAATAGTCCCGATAATTTAGATAATTCTATTAACTGGATAGTTTGGGACAGTACAGCCAAAACCGCCACTCTCATTCCTCAAAACATAGACTAGACTTCTTACAAAAGCCTTCCTTCTGCGTTCTCTTCTCTGCGCCTCTGCGCCTCTGCGTGAAAAAAATATTTACGCAAGAGGTCAACTAATACCAAATACCTGAACTATTCTGACTCCTAAATTTTAACTAGACAACTCCTGTACAAATAGTTGATGTTCTGGCGAATTTAACCCCAACTGCAACACAGCCAAAACTTGCTGCATATTCCCCACAAGTAAATCAGATATTGACAACCACAAACCAGGAAATACTTGACTTTTAATGACTCCATTTCCACCCACTTCTAAGGACACATATTCTCCTTCTTGCAGCCGAAACCAATCTAATTTATTTTCAAATATTTGCCAAACAATATATTCTTTAACCCCATTGCGACAATAAGCTTTTTTCTTGTCATGTAAATCAATAGCAACACTACTAGCTGCTATCTCGACTACAAGTTCAGGCGCACCTTCTATATAATCATCATCGCCCAAACGAGATTGTCCTTTAGCTGTCGGTGTGATTAATAAAACCCCATCTGGCTGAGGTTCATTATTTGCATCTAAACGGACAGTTGGCTCAATTCCCAATTTCACACTAGGGGTTGATGCTGCATAAACTCCTAACCAAGTGATTGTATGACTATGTGGTTCAGCATGACTTTCAAAACGTAATGGTGATGCCAAGTATACAACTCCTTCAATTAATTCTGCCTTTTGATGGCGGGACATTGCTTGATAGCGTCGCTCAAATTCGTAGCGAGTGAGGCGATCGCCATTTTCTAAAAAAGGAATTCTCTGCTTGAGTGCTAAGTCTACCATAATTTTTGGCTCTAGCAATGGATATTATTTTATTATGAATTGCTGCATATTTATCTTGTCAAAGATTTGCTAGAATCAGGTTTCTCAAATATGATTAAATGCTGTTGAGGTAACAAATTTTTAGTTTCTCGCCAAACTAAACCAACAGCTTGCATTTCTTTACGGACTTGTTTTTGAGTCATTTTGTGCAGACGTTTGATCGTAATAAAAGGATTTTCGCCACGATACTCAACTAGCACCACCCTACCTCCCGGTTTCAGTGCTTTGACAATTTTTTGCATCACTTCTTGGGGATATTCCAGTTCGTGATATGCATCTACCATCAACGCTAAATCAACACTTTCAAATGGTAAATTTGGGTCAGTAAGAGTTGCTAAAACAGGTTCAACATTAGTAATATTTTTCTCTTGTTTAAACAACTCAATAATCTCCAACATTTCTGGCTGAACATCTACAGCCAATACTTTGCCTGTTGTTAATAACGGTGCAATACGAAAGCTTAAATAACCAGTACCAGCACCAATATCTGCTACAATATCATCTGGTTTCAGATTCAAGACGCTGACTATTTTACTTGGTTGTTCCTGTTGTTCTCGGCTCGCTCGTTCTAGCCAACCAGCGCCAGTGTATCCCATAACTTTCGCAATTTCTCGCCCCATGTAATATTTGCCAATACCATCTGGACTATGAATTACACGTTGTTCGTATGTTGTAGAAGGGGAATCTGCTTTTGCTATGGCAATTGGATTCAGTAGTAAGCACCCCAATATCACTACAAAAATGAGTATAAAAGGTAAAAAATTAGATTTGGAATTATGACTCATATTAAGTGTAGTTAATCGCTTCATTGATAGGTTGTCAGTTTTTGAAATGAATTGTGTCACTTATCGATCGCCAAATTCTTGTATTAGCTGAAAATTTACCTACAACTGTAACCATGCATCGAGCGCTCGCCGATCGTAATCATGCCTTTAAGAATCACAAATTAATCTTCTAGAGCGATGTGGAAGTAAACACTAACATTATTTACTAAAAACGGCTCTTTCAAAATTCGTTATCCCACCTTTAGACGCTGATATGGAAAACCTATCCCTAATGTTACTGCCCGTACTAGCTGCACAGAAAGGAGCAGGTGCTAGTCTAATTAAACCTCTCGGCCATCACGAACTGCTTTTGGTACTGGTACAACTGTCGCTGTTGCTTTTAGTAGCGCGGGGATTAGGTGAGTTCATGCGCCGGATTAACCAACCTCCTGTTGTTGGAGAATTACTGGCAGGTGTGCTGCTTGGCCCTTCTTTATTTGGTTTGCTTCTTCCAGACTTACAGGCGCATATCTTTCCCAAAAGCCAAGAACAGTCCGATCTACTTTCAGTAATTTCTTGGTTAGGGGTGTTATTTTTACTAATTGTGACTGGCTTGGAAACCGATCTAAAACTAATTCTGCGTAAGGGTAAAACGGCTCTGTTGATTTCATTAGGTGGAATTATTGTCCCATTTATCACCGGATTTGGACTAGGCTGGCTATTGCCAGATAGTTTTTTAGCCGACCCAGAAAAGCGACTGGTATTTACTCTGTTTATCGCCACAGCAATGAGTATTTCAGCAGTACCAGTCATTGCTAAAGTGTTGATGGACTTGAACCTGATTCGCCGTGACATTGGTCAAGTTACCTTAGCAGCCGGCATGACCGACGACACCATTGGCTGGATTTTACTTTCTGTGGTTTCAGGTTTAGCTAGCAGCGGCAAATTTGACTTTGCAACAATTTTCCACTCGGTGAGTGCAGCGGTTTTGTTTCTAGCAATTGCCTTTACAATTGGGCGTACCATAGTAGACCAGATTTTGCGCTGGGTTGATGACTACGTTGGTGGCATTGCTGCTAGTATGTCGGTTGTGTTGATTCTTTCACTCTCAGCAGCAGCACTTACTCATGCATTAGGTTTGGAAGCAGCTTTAGGTGCTTTCGTGCTGGGAATTCTCGCAGGTCAGTCCCGCCGCTTTAGCAATGAAGCCGGACACATGCTAGAAGTATTCACTGCCAGTTTTTTAGCGCCGATTTTCTTTGCAGCCGCCGGTTTGAAAGTTAACTTGCTAGCTTTGTTAGTTCCCCAGACCTTGTTATTTGGCTTGATTGTGCTTGCTGTCGCCTGTATTGGTAAATTTACAGGTGCTTATCTTGGTTCTCGTGTAGGCGGCTTGAGCCATTGGGAAGCTTTAGCGATGGGTTCCGGGATGAATGCGCGGGGGGCAATGGAAATTGTCGTTGCCACAATTGGTTTATCTTTGGGAGTTCTCAACCCACAGATGTACTCAATTATAGTCATGGTGGCGATCGTTACCTCATTGATGGCTCCACCTCTTTTGCGCTGGTGTTTGTCGAAAGTGGTTATGGGTGAAGAGGAAGCTCGACGTTTAGAACAAGAAGAACAAGCCAGCCGTAGCTTTATCAAGCGGATACACCGGATTTTAGTGCCCACTAGCGGCGGGCCTAATATCCAACTTGCAGCGCAGCTAGTTGGTTACATGGCTCATCAAAACCAAGTAGAAGTTACAGCTTTATACGCTCTGAGCGACAAGCAGCCCCAAAAAAAAGCACGTAAAACGGCAACCCAAGTTAAAGATACTGCCGCCGAACAAGCTCTTGCTTCTGTCACTGAGGAAATGCAGCTACCTGCCGATACCACCCTGCAAACAAAAACCGAGTCTGGGCGCAGTAAAGCAGAGGTTATTCTGAATGAAGCGAACAAAAACTATGACTTAATTGTACTAGGAGCCTCAGAACAGATACGCCCTCAAAAAGCATTGTTCAATTTGCTTGTTGACCGGGTAGTACAAGAAGCGCCTTGTGCAACGATGGTCGTGAAGTCACACCTGCCCCAACCCAAAGGTGACACATGCAAAATTGCCCAACAACAACTAAAAAACATTCTTGTGCCAACAGTGGGGACAGAATACAGCAAAAATGCTGTAGAAGTAGCAAGTACGATCGCAGCTCAGACTGGCGCACTAGTAACGATCGTCAACGTGATTAACTTACCACAGGTTGAGTATATTCTTTACGAACAGCGATCGCTTGCTCCAGTAAAGGAAATTGCTCAAGATCTGCTAGAACGGCAAGCAGCCATTGGGCGCAATCTTGGTGCTGATGTCAAAACCTGCGTTCTTCAAGGAAGCAGCCCAGAAAGGGAAATCCTCAAGTTTGCCCAAACCAAGAAAGTTGACTTAATTATTCTAGGGAGCAATATCCGAATGGTTACGGGTCGCGTTTTCTTCGGTCACAGAGTAGATGCAATTCTGAATAAAGCACATTGCCCTGTAGCTGTCATTACTGCACCATAGTCTTTTTACTGTCTAAATCACAAAAGGTTCAGGTTCACTGTTATACCAGTCATACCCAATACGCTCAGTAACCAGCGGTTTTACAATAAACTTGGGTGGACTGCCATCTAAAACATCAATCCGCACGCATGAGTAAGGGAGTCGCTTCTGTAAATTGTAGTCATAGCGACCTATAAAAAGCTTGGAGTCAGCAATTTTACGAGCGCGATCGCCAGTAATTTCTGCAAAAGTCTCCATCAATTCAGCCCCCTCTCGCCGTTGATACCGGGGACGATGACCGCTACCACCAGAGATAATGCAGTTAATGTGGGAATCAGCAAATCCGGTATCAGTTGTGCGGAGATATTCCAAACAGTGAGCGTGACCGTTTAAAATCAAATCCACTATGGAACGCTCTTTAATTAAAGAACCAAGAGTTTCAGCTACTTGTTCAAACACCCAGCGCAAGCGATGGCGAACCGCCAAGGTTTGTGCCTGATGCCATTTAGTAGCCTCTGTAACATAAGGCGGGTGGTGGAAAAAGATGACACGTCCGCGCACCTGGGAAGTATTCCAAGATTCGATGAGTTTGTGACGTAACCATTCAAGTTGTTCAAAATCGATCGCAGGCATTTTCTCAGATGCTAACTGTTTTTCAATATCAATTTTGATTTCATCAATTTGGTCTAATTTGGCATTCAGTTCATCAAGCTTTTCCGCTTCAGTGGGTTTATCTGGATTCAGTCCTTCGCATATTTTCAAAATCTGTAATTCTTCTCTATCTATCTCATGGCGACGCTTTTGCAATTCCCGGCGGTAAATTTCCCCCTCTTGAGTTGCAGGTAAAGGTGATGGTGTATTAAAGGTGTTAGAGTCTAGCGCGAAAAAGTCAATCCCCCCGTAACGAAACGTATAATACCGATTGGGCAACCGAGTGAATTGTCCTGCTTCGTAACGCAAACAGCGTCCTGTGTCGGTTTTTGCAGTATAGTGCCGATCTAAATGCCGTTCTAACTCTTGCGAAGACATCCGCAGCGTATAATCCATAAACGCCCGTGCATAGGCATTACCTTGATACGAACCATGCCAGCCAATCTCGATATCTTTGTAGCCCAACAGCCGACGTAATGATGATGTTGTTCCAGTCAATAAACGGTACATCAACGGTACATCGTAGTAATCATGGTTACCAAGTACTGGTAGGAACGGCAAATTAAACACCATATGGTCATAGGAAATACCTTTTGGTTTGTCGCCACCTACAAGAAATTCTCGGTAAGGCTCAATAAAGTTTGTTGAGTAATACTCTTGAGAACCCACTACATAAATTACATCTCCTGTGTGCAACACAAAACTGCAATCCTCCCGGTGAGGAAGCATCAGTTCGGCAACTTTTCGCTGGGGGTGGTGTAGAGAATGGGATTTGGTACCAGAATCACCGATAACCATAAAGGAAAATTCTGGACTATCATTTTTGCGATCGTCAATAACCAACCGGGTTTGGTCAATTCCCCGTTGCACAAAACTCGGATGCATCCACCGCACCCGTTCCTTCATCTTTTGAATTTTTACAGGAATCGGTGGATCGAAAATCAAATTCATGGCTGATAACTCGTGAATGCCTAACGCACAAGCTGATTGTAACGAAATAATAATGTCGGGCATTGGCCAAACAGGGCATGGGGAAAGGGAAAAGGGAAATAGATTAAATTTCTTCCTTTTCCCTTTTCCCTTTTCCCTTTAACCTTTTCCCCTGCTCCCCCTGCCCTCATCTCCCTCATCTCCCCATGCCCCATGCCCCATGCCCAATTACGGCAAATTCTCTCGCAATAATGCTCGAAACCCTGCTTGTTGAAAATGCTCATCAGCAGTTAGCGCTTCAGTGATTCCACTATACTCCATCACAATAAAAGATACGCAATCGACCAATCCCCATTCTTTCTCAGTTCGATCGCAATAAAGCTGAAAAGCACGTTCGTAAAGTTCTTGGGAAAGGGGGACAATTTCTACTTTGGAATCTGCCACTAAAGAATTCAATAATATTATTGCCGCCTGACGATAAGGTAGTTGGGATAAAGCGTTGCCAATTTCCAACATCACGGCCTGTGTCGTCACTAAACGAGTTTCTGCCGCTTGTAACATTTTAGCTAGATGTAAAGCTCGGTGATGCAAGCGATCGCTTGGTGCAGATAAAGCAATCGCAAATGATGTATCAAGAAAAACTTCAGAATGCATGAAAAGTTTATTTAGCGTATAAATACTTATCTATATTGGTAGACCAATCACTTGGCCCTTCCAGGCTGAGCGATCGTGCTGTTTGCAAAAATGATACTGTTTCATGTTCGCTAGCTGGTAAAATTTCAATACTCATTCGCACGCGAGTATTGGTTGGCAGTGCGATCGGTTCAGACGGATAGAACACTTTGCCATTAAAAATGGCTGTAATTTTTTCTACCATTTCCCTCAAAAAATTCTTTTAGTCTATCCTAAGCTGGTTGTGGAAATACGGGTAGGTTAAATAGCGCGATCGGCAAATTTAAGATTTGAGATTTTAAATTTTGGCCTGTTCATTGAAAAGTTAAAATCTTAAAAGACACATCGATCCCTACAAGCTATTACCACTAACTCTTTGAGAATCTAAAATCCAAAATCCAAAATAGTTAAGACTTCACAGAAAGTAATTAAGATTGCATCTGTCAGAGGAAAGAGCTTGCACCCTTTAGCCTGTTGTAAAATAGACATAAGAAGGATTCGGGGGACCATTTAACTGGTCAGAAACGCCTATAGAGACTATCTTTGGAAATCTCCAAGGTCTAAAGACCAGCCAGCTGAAACAACTACAGCGGCTTTATCACCAGCGCATACCAGGCGATCGCATCACCACGCCTGAGTTTTCCCAACGTCTGGCAGCAATTAGCACAGAAATCAATCATCCTGTATGTATCTACCTCAACCGTCGCGGACAAGTGATTCGCGTAGGGGTAGGCACGCCGCGTCAAACGCAAATTCCACCACTGGAATTGCCGCGTTACGGTGCTGAACGACTTAGTGGCGTTCGTTGTATCGCCACTCATCTCAAGTCAGAACCGCCCAATGAAGCGGCACTCACGGCTATGGCGCTCCAACGCTTAGATGCTTTAGTTGTGCTAAATATTACTGGGACGGGATTTACACGTCGGGGAGGCGGCGCGACTGGGTACGTCAAAGAAGCTTATTTAGCTCATTTAACACCTCAAGACTCTCGCACCTTGATTACTACTCCTGCGGGGTTGAAGGTAGACGAAAAACAAGTCCAATCTCCGAGTTGGAACATATCGCCACCTCTAGATTTAGAGGATCTGGCACAGCAGGATTTGATCGACTTGGTGGAAAATCTGGAAGCGGAATTCCAGCGGGAATTTATCGCTCAGGAAGTAGATGCCGATCGCGATCGCGTGTTAATTGTGGGGTTAATGACCGATGAAATGACCCCCCAACAATTCCAAGACACCCTAGCAGAATTGGCACGTTTAGTTGATACCGCTGGGGGAGAAGTATTGCAGACAATACAACAAAAGCGATCGCGCATTCATCCCCAGACGGTAGTCGGCGAAGGTAAGGTGCAAGAAATCGCCCTTACAGCCCAAACATTAGGAGTGAATCTCGTCGTTTTCGACCGCGACCTTTCGCCCTCACAAGTCCGCAACTTAGAAGCGCAAATTGGCGTGCGCGTAGTTGACCGCACCGAAGTAATTTTGGATATCTTCGCCCAACGCGCTCAGTCCCGTGCTGGTAAATTGCAAGTAGAACTAGCACAGTTAGAATACATGCAGCCGCGACTGACTGGTAGAGGTCGCGCTATGTCCCGACTGGGTGGTGGTATTGGGACTCGCGGCCCTGGTGAAACTAAACTAGAAACAGAACGACGTGCCATAGGACAGCGGATTTCTCGCTTACAAAAAGAAGTCAACCAGCTACAAGCGCATCGTTCCCGCCTACGACAGCGACGACAACATAGAGAGGTTCCCTCAGTAGCTTTAGTTGGGTACACCAACGCTGGTAAATCTACTTTGTTAAATGCTCTAACAAACGCAGAAGTTTATACAGCCGACCAACTATTTGCCACTCTCGATCCGACTACCCGCCGCTTAGTAATTCCTCATGGCGAAACTGATGAACCTCAAGAAATTCTGATAACAGATACAGTAGGGTTCATACACGAACTGCCTCCATCCTTAATGGATGCCTTCCGCGCCACTTTAGAGGAAGTCACAGAAGCTGATGCCTTATTGCATTTGGTAGATTTGTCTCACCCAGCTTGGTTGCGACATATTCGTTCAGTTCGGGAAATTCTCGCGCAAATGCCAGTGACTCCCGGCCCCGCACTGGTTGTTTTTAATAAAATCGATCTAGCTAACAGTGAGACTCTAGCTCTAGCAAGAGAAGAGTTTCCCCTAGCAGTATTTATTTCCGCGAGTCAGAGGTTAGGGCTAGAAACCCTACGTCAGCGCCTTGGTCAATTGATTGAATACGCCGTTGACTCTCGGTAAATACCGCAATAAATCTTAAATTTTTAGTTTAAAAATGTCGTAACTATATTAGCTACGGCATTTTTTATTGAAAATAACAGATATTTCTTCTGTACTTTACTGAAGCTTTATCGGATTATGTGGAATTTGCTGAATGACAATATAGGAAAATACGTGCTAAAACAATTTATTAATAGTATTTTTCTGTTTGTAACTAATACAGTAATTACATTTATTTTTTGAATAAAGTCTAATAATATATAAGGCTCTAAATTCTTAACTACTTATTAATTACTTTTACAAGTACTGTATTAGCCTTTCAGGAAAACTTTTAAAATTTTCTCAGTTATCAATATCTATACAAGGGAAATTATATGCCATTGGCCTCACAGCAGTTTGAGTCCAAAGATGTCAAAGTTCAGCTTCTTCTAACTGGAGGACATCAATACACTGTTTATTTAAAATCCGATGCACCTCTCCTGCACAGTCTTTTAACAAAAATTGTGGCTCGTGCTTACAAACAAGAATCTGATTTAGAGAATTTATTTCAAATTCCCATTAATGAAGGTCGCTCGGTTTTATGTTTTCCTAGCGAACATCTTATAGGCGTGGTTACAGAACCCCCAATCTTTATACAACAATCAGAGAACATACAACTTGAAAATAGTTATATTGAGGCTTCTGATTATATCCACATAGATAATTTTCTTACGCCAGAAGAACACGAACGCTTACTCAAATATGTTCTAGAAAAAGAATCAGATTTTTTGCCAAGCAATACTTCTACAAACGATATTAATTATCGCCACTCATTGGTTCTTTACTCATTCCCGGAATTTTCTGAATTGATATTAAAGAAAATTCAAGCAATGATTCCTGATATTATGAGCAAATTAAACATACCATCATTTTCTGTATCGCAGATTGAAAGTCAACTAACTGCACATAATCATGGTAACTATTACAAAGTTCATAATGATAATGGCAGTCCAGATACAGCTACCAGAGAACTAACATATGTTTATTACTTTTATCAAGAACCAAAATCATTCTCTGGTGGTGAATTGCGAATATACGACAGCAAAATTGAAAATAACATCTACATAAATACTGAGACATTCAAAACAGTCGAACCTCGCAACAACAGCATTATATTCTTCCTCAGCCGCTATTTGCACGAAGTACTGCCCGTGAATTGTCCCTCTCAAGCTTTTAAAGATAGTCGATTTACTATCAATGGCTGGGTGCGTCGATAAACCAATTCAGTATCAATACTACTACAATAACTATCTAACTTTATGGAAGGCAATCGCCTTCTGTAATTTATTGCATACTTGTAGTCAATCGACTTTATGAAAGATATATATCTTTCAGTACATTATAAATAGTCGATCGAAATTACTTAAATACTTTATTTAATATTTAATAATCAAGATATATTTATTAATTAAAACTAGAAATATTACGTAAATTAGCAAAAAATATTTTTCATGCGATAAACACTTAGATATTGAAAAATAATTGCGTAATAGTCATTTATTTATACTCTATTAAATTTTAGATAAAGCTTAAATAAAACAGTACTACATCTCATTTTTGTATGCCAATGTGGATTAGTTAATGATGTAAATAATGCTTGGATAAACATCATTAATTAGGAAGCTTTTGCACATATTGTTTTAAGACAAAGAGGTTTGATTTACATGTCTCAAGCATATTCAAAAAAAATAATAGGGTATATAACCTGTGGTCTTTTATCATTCAGCTTAGCTGTAGGATCGCAAATGCCTCAAGCACAGGCAGGAAACGGTAACGGCAACGGTAATGGCAACAACAAAAACTCACCTGCGCCCGCACCTGCACCCGCACCTGCGCCCGCACCTGCACCAGCACCCGCACCTGCACCCGCACCTGCGCCCGCACCTGCACCAGCACCCGCACCAGCGCCCGCACCCGCACCAGCACCTGCGCCCGCACCTGCACCCACAATTTTGGGGTCTAAAAGTTTTTCAGCAACAGGAACCAATACCTATGACGGCTCTAATGACCCTCTGGGAGCGTCAGTCCTCTTTAATTACCTAAGCAATGGTTTATTGTCAGTGACCCTGACAAACAATTCTTCTGTTGGAATCTCAAACCCTTCTGATGTTCTAACCTCAGTCTTCTGGGACTATGCTGGTTCTGCTCTTAACTTATCGCTAGTTTCAGCTCTAGCTCCCACGGTAACCTCAAACGCAGGCTCTACTACCACAAACAATGTCGATCTTCTAGCTCTAAATGAATGGAAATTGCCAAATACCAGTAATACTGGAGGGCTTCCTGGCATTGACCAACATTATGGTCTGGGTACAGCCGGCTTAGGTATTTTCCAAGGTGGTGGCGGACAGCAATTCAATTACGGAATCGTTAGTGGTTACGCTAATGATGCAAATCCAGCTGTAAGTTCGGGGACTTTTGTTAAAGGTTCAGCTACTTTCTTGCTATCAGGGCTAACCTCTGACTTTGACATCACTAAGATTGGCAACATCCGCTTTCAGTACGGTACATCACTAGCCGAAACTAGTATAAAACCTGCCACAACCCCAGCACCAGCACCTGCGCCAGCACCAGCACCCGCCCCAGCGCCCGCACCTGCGCCAGCACCAGCACCCGCACCAGCACCCGCCCCAGCACCTGCGCCAGCCCCAGCACCTGCGCCAGCACCAGCGCCAGCACCCGCCCCAGCACCCGCCCCAGCGCCCGCACCTGCGCCAGCACCAGCACCAGCACCAGCACCAGCACCAGCGCCAGCACCAGCACCAGCACCCGCACCTGCACCAGCACCCGCACCCGCACCCTCAGTACCACCTTATTATCAACCTCCTGCACCCACACCTCAACCAAAACAAGTACCTGAACCTAGTACAACCGCAGCGTTAGGATTATTAGGCTTGGGTGTTTTCGGACTCAAGAAGAAAAACAAAAAAGATACTTCCCAAAGTTAAACTAGACTGCTGAGTTTTAGCAGTACCATAGCTTAAATCTGGGTTTAGAGGAGCGCAAGCACTTCTAAACCATTTTTTGTTAGATGGAAGAAATACGAAACTAGAACTCACTTAGATAATTTCTGGTTTTTAACTATAGGAATCGAGTTGAATTTCTGAAATTGCCTGTTTTATTAGGCAATAGGCAAAAGGCAACAAGATCCTAGAAGATTAAAGTATACTGAGTTGTTTTCAAAAATTAAATGGGAATCCTGTAGCGCTTAGTAGTGAAAAAATTTGAGCAACAGAAACAATGACAATAATCTGCGAATCCACAGTCAGCGACAAAGTTCTAAAATAAGAAGTATTAAATCAATTTGAGGACTTTATGGCTGCAAAAGTAGAAATTTACACTTGGAGGACTTGCCCTTTTTGCATCCGTGCCAAAAGTTTGTTGAAAAACAAGGGAGTTGAATTTATCGAATACAGCATTGATGGAGATGAGGCAGCCAGAAATAAAATGGCTCAAAGAGCAAATGGACGCCGTTCTTTACCGCAAATTTTCATCAATGATGCTCATATTGGTGGTTGTGATGATATCCACGCTTTAGACAATCAAGGCAAGCTGGATGAATTACTAGCTTCAAGCAGTAGCGTTTAGATTCAAAAGGTATTGCAAACCCTGGCAACAAGCGGCGGGACACACACGGTAGTCGCTACAATTCTCGAAAAGCAAGGCGCTGCCTGATTTACAGACTTATTGTCTGCGAAAAGCGGCGTCTATCAAGATGTTAGCTTCCAATTTCTGCCTATACGTCAATTGGTGAGAACATCAGGAGATAATGATTGAATAACCATTTAATTTTCTGGCGATCGAGGCAGACAGCGTGAAACTGGCTTTTATCATTGATCCCATCCATCAGCTTGACCCGTGTCATGATACCAGCGTTGCCCTGATGGAAGCAGCGCAAATCCTGGGACATGAAGTTTGGGTGACTCAGGCAAATCTGCTGAGTGTGGTGGAGGGCAAAGCTTGGGCTGTCCTACAGCAAGTCGAACTTGTACAAGTGCAGTTGGTTGAGGGACGCTGGCTAGCAGCAAATCCTTGGTACAAGTTAGGCGAAAGCATTTTGGCTTCCTTAGAAACAATGGACGCCGTATTTATGCGGACAGATCCACCAGTTAATGATTCCTACCTTTATGCCACCTATATTCTGGATTACATAGACCAAAATAAAACTTTGGTAATTAACAGTCCTAGCGGTATCCGCGGTGCAAATGAAAAAATGTATGCGCTGCAATTTACCAAAGCGGTTCCAGAAACTATTGTTAGTGCTGATAAGCAGTTTATCCGACAATTTGTGGAAGCAAAGGGGACTGCGGTTCTCAAACCATTGGGTAACAAAGCTGGGGAAGGAATTTTGATTTTGCAATCGGGCGATCGCAATTTCAACTCTATTATCGAACTCAGTACTCTCCAAGGTAATGTACCAGTAATGGTGCAGACCTATCTACCACAGGCAAAAGAAGGAGATAAGCGAATTATTTTACTCAATGGCGAACCCATAGGCGCCCTCAATCGCCTTTCTAGCGGCAGTGATTTTCGCAATAATATGGCAACTGGCGGTACTGTCGCCCAAACCGAAATTACTCCCAGAGAGCATGAAATCTGTACCCAAATAGCCGAACGTTTACGCCAAGATGGCTTAATTTTTGTAGGTATTGATGTTATCGGTGGCTACCTAACAGAAGTCAACGTCACCAGCCCCACCGGAATTCGTGAGATCGATCGCTTAGATGGTACTCGCCTCGGTCATCAGGTGATTCAATGGATTGAACAAATTTTACAAATTAAAAAATAATTTCTATTTACGTTTTTTATTTGTGTCCTATTCTAAGGAAATATACTTAGTTAGGACACTTGCTTAATTTTTTACGCCACTTAACATTAAGTAAATATATTTACTGAGTTAAAGAGATCGCAGCGGTAGATGTAGGGATATCTACGAGGAGCTAGGCCTACATATCCTCAGTCGAGCAGGTATTCATTTTTTTTTCTAAAAAAAGCACAGCTAGACATGAAAATCAGCTGATTCCTGCCCAAGTTCATTTTGTAAGTAGTTTTGAGAAGTTTCTCTACCAATTAGCAATATTAGGGATGGCAACGTCATTGCTTACCCCTACCTTTGGTAAAACCCTGAAACTAGCAGATTTTATACAACACTCAGCCTAGTCTTAGACTGGTAAGTTAATCCAAATTTTCTTAATTCCGTGGTGTGCGTCGGTTTTTCAGAAAATCAGGTATATCCAATCCCAGTTTTTCTTTTGGCTCTGGAATGGGAGCTGGAGGTGGAGTTGGGGTTGGAGGATTAACTGTTGGTTGCTGTGTTGTCGGTCGTTTGGGAGTATTGGGTGCTACCCGAACGTTAGCCACGCTTTGTTGTGGTGCTGTTTGTACTTCACCTGTAAACCCGGTAGCAATTACGGTAATTCTCACCTCACCTTGGAGCCTGTCATCAATTACAGCACCAAAAATAATATTAGCGTTGGGATCGACTACTTCATAGATTGCTTCTGCGGCAGCATTTACTTCATGCAAAGTCAGGTCAGTACCGCCAGTAATATTAAAGACTACACCTCTAGCGCCCTCAATGGAACATTCTAGTAAAGGTGAAGAAATAGCAGCGATCGCCGCTTCTCTGGCTCTAGATTTTCCAGAGCTAACGCCAATTCCCATCAATGCCGATCCTGCATCTGCCATCACAGCTCGCACATCGGCAAAGTCAACATTTACCAATCCGGGGATCGTGATGATATCTGAAATACCTTGCACCCCTTGACGCAGCACATCATCTGCATAACGAAAAGCTTCTTGCACGGGGGTTTGTTCGGGGATCACTTCCAGGAGTTTGTTATTCGGAATAATAATTAGCGTATCTACCCTACTTTTTAATCCTTCAATACCTTGTTCCGCTTGGCTGGTGCGGCGGCGTCCTTCAAAAACAAATGGACGTGTAACCACGCCAACAGTCAGAGCACCCATTTCTTTAGCTACTTCTGCCACAATCGGAGCTGCGCCTGTTCCAGTACCGCCTCCCATACCAGCGGTGATAAATACTAGGTCTGCACCCTCTAAAGCCGTGGCAATTTCGTCTCGTGATTCCTCTGCTGCCTTTTGCCCAATGGCAGGATTACCCCCTGCTCCCAAACCCCGTGTTAGCTTCTGTCCAATTTGTAATCGACTGGGAGCGCCAGCTAAAGTCAAGGCTTGGGCATCAGTATTAATTGACCAAAACTCCACACCAGAGACATCAGACTCTATCATCCGGTTAACAGCATTGCCGCCACCGCCGCCGACACCAATTACTTTTATGTTGGCAACCCGGCCGGGGACAATCTCGCCAATACGGCTATTTTCAGTAGAAATCTTCTTATTATCGTGATTTTGTCCGAAGTTCAATCCAGAGTTAAAAGGATTGGTCGAGTTAACTGCTATGGAGAAACCGGGCTGTCCGGTAGATTGGGAATCTTTATAGGTAAGTCCTTGGTTATTATCAAGTGTCATTGGATTTGTGAGAGGTAGATAAACGACTATTTGGGGTGTTATTCAACTAGGAGTCAACTATAGTTTGACACTGCCACAATGTTATGGCAGTGTTTTTTATTGTTTTCACTACTGCCAAGCCTAACAGAATTCGCTGTGCGAAAATTTACTCTGGGGTAAGGTTTTAAGGTAAGCGATCGCGCAGCGAATTCTACAGAAGTATAATTCCATCTTACGTAGTCAAATATAGCCACACTACTACAGATATGTCGGAACAACAATAATTTCTGCATAATTACGTTGAATATATTTAAATACCTACATATATCTAAAACCCTTCTGTATAACTTCAACCAGACATTAATTTGTTCATTTTCTTGGGCAAATGGCATAACTTGTAAGCACACACTACAGTGGGTTTTATCCGCCTTAATAATATTGTTAATAGATTTCACCATTGGGGATGATTGCAATTTAAGACACAAAATTTACATGATACTTACTTATCTTGGAGATGTAAGTAAGGAAAAATTTGCTTGTCAGACTATACCTGATTAATTTGTTATTTGGGGAGTCTTAATGGACACTTTGTTGTAGCAATAGTCTAGTGCAAGAGACTATATGAGATGCACCGACAACAAAAGATTAAAATCTCTCTTGCAATGCCCTGTTTGACCAGTTCCAAAGTGTCCTAAAAAGACCAAAGCCAGAGTATTTTCGGCTCTCCACTTGAATGGCGGCCTCAACCGTTCTCATCAATGTTCTCTGCTTGTGAGTCAGATTTTAATCGAAAACTCCAACATTTTTCTCCTTTGAGCATTGGCTTGGGTCGAAAAATGTATGGGCAGAAAGTGTTTGCACGCTAAATGCCATCATTAGATTGTCTGGCATCTTGCACCCCACTACATAGATATTAGGATCGTAACTGGGGGCTTTTTACTCACAATAGAGATTTTATGGTGGATCTTCTCATTTTAATTAGAAGTTAATGCCGATTTTCCTGCGATTTGCGAGAAAGCTAAAATAATAAATATATTTATCAGCATAAAGCTTCTTAATTTACTAAGAGCGCTCAATACACCGAACACCCTAAATATTTCCAGGGATTTTGGGAGTTAATTTGGGATTTACTTGGTTCATTTGTACTAATGGAAATTCCGGATTTTTCAAATCAATATACTCTATTTCGCCAGAATTGAGTTTTGCTGTTAAACGGCGCATTTGGGCTAGTACCTTGATTTGTTCGGATAATTGGGGGCCTGGAGTACCAAGATGCACGTTTCCTAATTCTGTTTTCAAAATTAAATTCGTTGGATTTTGGCAATCAATTTCCATCACTTTTACCAGACTTTGGCTAATAGCTTGATGAATTTGAGTCCAATAAAGGCAGTATTGTTTTGGCAATCCAATAACTCTGAGATTGGGTAATTTTCTGCTGGGATTGAGTGATGTGTATTTTTCTAAGGGTATCCAAACTCCATTCGCATCTAGTAAGCCGATTGTGACTTTTTTGTTAGTAGTGCCTTGATTTTGGACTGTTGGTGTTTGAGTCACCGCCACAGGTACTCGTTCTTGGATATCGATGATTAATCCAGGAGGAAATAGGCGGCGTCTAACGATCGCATTAGCAATAGTTGGCTGTTTCTTCAAGGAGTTGGCGATCGCCGTCGGTTCGATTCGCCACAATGACTGGGGGTAAGATAGCGCCAACAGCGATTTAGTTGTCTCATCCGACAGTAATTTATTGCCTGATTTCATTACTATTTGCTTAGGAGCTTTGAGCATCCACATTGGTTGGACTGCCACCCACAGCAATCCACTTGCCAAACTGGTAATGGCAAAAGTTCGCCAAATAGCCTGAATAATTTTCATTTGCCGTTGGCGACGTAATTTTTTACGACGCTGGGCTAGATCCGTGCGGGAAACTGATATTATGCCAGCCATTCAAACCCCTTTTTCCTTGCAGTCCAAATTCCTTGATGTGTTTGTATCATTATTAATTTCAGTAAACACTGTCGGCATCTGTTAGCCGCACTCCTCAAGACTTTTTTTATTTTTAGTAACACTTTACAGTAACTACACAAAAATCGTGGCGCTAGCCATTGTTGTTATTAAAGTTTCCGGTGTCCATTTTTAACTGACTGTAGTCTTTTTGACAAGTTTTCATCGAACTTTCTTCTGCCAATGATTACAAAATATTAATTTGGATATTTATGATTTTGTTTTATTGACAAATACAATGTGAAATGATAAGCAAGTATTCCCTAGATCTCTGTATACCTTGCTATAATTAATACCAGTCATACCTCATCAGCTATAGAAACTGAGAATCATCCAGTCTAGTAGTTTTTTGACTTGGTAACTTAAGCATAAAGATTTGTGCTTAAGTTACCAAGAGGACAAAGCCATAAGGAAAAACCTCTTATCCTAAGCAGTTTCCCTTACCCTTGTTTTCCTCTTGGTTAAGCCAAAACTAGAGATTGTCAAAACCTCAATAGCAGGTGTAAAAAGGACAGATATGCTTAACGTTATTAGGGTCAATTAAATCTCTACCATATACTCACAGTTACTCGTTCCAGGATCGCTAAGAGTACTGTCTGTTGCAAGACACTACCAACTTGCAAACCAAGCATGTGCCTAAATGTAGGCTAGAGATTACTTGTATAAAAAATACAAATTAAACTGCATCTACACACACATTTACATACACCTCAACATACATGAGAATGACATTAAATTTGTCACGTTTTTATAAAGCATGTAATCCCAGCTACACCTTAAATGTAAGTAACGTGCTAGATCGGCAGTATTACATAGATTTTGCTGATGTACGCGGTTGCAAGATTGTGGAAGAATTGCAACGGACAATCTGCCGTATTTCTCCGGATGAGCCAACCTGCCAGTTATTTACGGGTCACATTGGCTGTGGCAAATCTACAGAATTGCAGCGCCTGAAAACAGAATTAGAATTGGCGGGATTTCATGTGGTTTATTTTGAGTCTAGCCAAGACTTAGACATGGCGGATATTGATGTCAGCGATATTTTGCTGAGTGTAGCCCGTCAAGTCAGTGTTAGTTTAGAAGCGATTGGCATCAAACTTAAACCCGGTTACTTTAGCAATTTGTTTAAAGAAGTAGGCGACTTTTTGCAAAGTCCCCTAGAAATTTCCGCAGAAGCAGAATTATCCTTAGGAATTGCCAAAATTACCGCTAAAACCAAAGATAGCAACCAGTTGCGTAATCAACTGAGGCAATATCTAGAACCACGTACCAATAGTATTTTGCAAGCGATTAACGAAGAAATTCTAGAAAAAGCTGTTAATCAGCTAAAGCTGCGGGGTCAAAAAGGGCTGGTAGTGATTGTAGATAACTTGGATCGAGTGGATATGCGTCCCTTAGCATCAGGGCGATCGCAACCAGAATACCTATTCATCGACCGAGGCGAACAGTTACGCCGACTCAAATGCCACCTAGTTTACACAATTCCCCTAGCTTTGATTTTTTCTAATGAGTACGAGACATTGAAAAATCGCTTGGGAGGAGGAATTGCACCTAAAGTATTACCGATGGTGCTGCTGCGACAAAGAGATGGTAGTGACTACGAACCAGGGATGTCACTGGTACGCCAGTTAGTCTTAGCAAGGGCTTTTCCAGAAGTTCCTTTAGATACAAGACTGTCACTCGTTACAGAATTATTCGAGAACCCCCAAACCTTGGATCGTTTATGTCGCGTTAGTGGCGGTCACATTCGTAACTTATTGGGTTTACTTTATAGCTGTCTGCAACGACAAGATCCGCCTTTTTCTAGCGACTGCTTAGAAGCCGTAATTAAAGACTACCGCGACGATTTGCTATTAGCTATTGATGAATCTCAATGGGAATTATTGTTTGAAGTAGTGCAACAGCAAAGAGTTAAAGGCGAGTCAGACTATCAAAGCTTATTACGAAGCATGTATCTGTTTGAATATCGCGATCCTGTGGGGCGCTGGTTTGGTATCAGTCCAGCCTTAGCAGAAACAGAAAAAGTTTTGGCTTGGCAACAAAATAAATAACACTGTTGGGTAAGTTAAGTGTAATTAGTAGTCAATTAGTCATTTGTCCTTTGCAAATAACAAATGACTAATGTCCCATGCCCTGTTTGGCCAATGTCCCATACCCAATGACCAAAGAAAATCAACATACTTTGCAAAGATTGATTAGAGCGATCGCCCTTTCTGAAGGTCAATTTGCTCTGATTTTAGTACGGTGTAATTACGGGCAGCTACGGGAGCAAATGTTAGAAAACATTCGCTCCGTCAGTCAAGACATCAATATTAAAGAAATCGTTCTTAATCCATCAACTACTTCTTTACACAACACAATAGTTTCAGAACTATTTCTAGATAATCCTGTTGTTGCCACAGACTCTTTGCCATCAGCTGTAATGATTTTTGGTATTGAGTCAATTATCGACCTGGAAAACTTACTTACAGGCATCAACCAAGCAAGAGATATTTATGCAGCAACTTTTCCATTTCCAGTGGTATTGTGGCTACAAGATGAAGTAGCATCATTGCTTTCGAGATTAGCCCCTGATTTCAAAAGCTGGGCTGCAACCACTATTAAATTTGAAATGGCAAAAACAGATTTAGTTGCTTTGATTAATCAAGAAGCAGAATCTTTATTTGCCAAAGTTTTAGAAGCAGGTGCCGAAATATTTTTATCTAATGCTTCCCTAGATTTAGATCCTAAATCCCAACATCGCCACGAAATAGAATCAGCACGTAACGATTTGCTTCGCTTGTATGGCATTCAATTAACGCCAGGATTAGAAGCAAGTTTAGAGTTTGTTTTAGGGCGAGATAAATATGCTAACGATCGAATTAATGCTGCTTTAGCTAATTATCAAAGAAGCTTAGCATTGTGGCAAAAAGAAACGATAAGAGTGGCAAAATTGGAAAGTGGAAAAGTGGGGAAAATTAGCGAACAATTACACTCATCCCCCTCATGCCCATTATCTCCCTCATCTTTACTTAAGCAAGCAATAGTACTATTTCACCTGGGGCTATGTTATCGGCGGATGGCAGACTTAAACCACAGTGCTAATACTAGCTACTGCCAACATGCTCTTTTATGGTTTAAACAATGCTTGGAAATATTAGACGAGGTAGAAAGAGAAGATTTAGTTGCTAAATTTATTTCACCTGTTTGTGAAATGCTGCAACGTTTACAAGCTTGGGATGAATTAAAACAATTAGCTCAAAAGTCCTTAGGCCTACAGAAAACTTACGGAAGTCCATTACAAATTGCTCAAAGTTATGGTTTTTTGGCAAATGTAGCAGCTTCTGAGTCAAATTGGGTATTGGCTCATGAGCTAGCGAATACAGCACTTTCTATCTGTGAAGCAGCAACAGAAGTTTCCCAAAAACAAGAAAGTTGGTATCTTCTGTTACTAGCACGTACACAGCGGCATTTAGGTGAGTGGGAAGAAGCAATCAATAACTTGGAATGGGCGAAGGTAGTTTGCGAACTGCAACATCAACCGTCACTTTACTTAGAGATTTTAGAGGAATTGCGATCGCTTTACTTTTTTGAACGTCACGACTACACAGAAGCCTTCAAGCTCAAACGAGAAAAAATTCAAATAGAACATCAATATGGCTTTCGTGCCTTTATTGGTGCAAGTCAATTGCAGCCACAACGATCTAAAATTAATCCAGTATTAGAAGCTGAAAAAATACCATTTATTCCTGAAGAAGTTGCCCCAGAAATATCTGCTTCTGGACGACAGCAGGATGTCAATCGCTTAATTGAAAGAATTGCTCGTGCCGACTATAAACTGACAGTAATTTATGGGCAATCAGGTGTAGGAAAAAGTTCAATTCTCAAAGCTGGTTTAGTACCAGCACTCAGGGGAAAAGCTATCGGCGAACGCATTCCTGTACCTATTGTTTTATCTGTTTATACTGACTGGGTTACAGTTTTGCTAAGCAGTATCAACCAAGCTCTAGCAAACACAGGAATATCAGTTAATCTCGACTATACAACTACCGTACTTCTTGAAAATATTCGATTGGCAACTGAGCGCAATCATACAATAATTCTGATATTCGACCAGTTTGAAGAGTTTTTCTTTGTTAGTAATCCTAGTACCCAAAGAATAGAATTTTACAAATTTTTTAGCGAATGTTTAAACATTCCTTATGTAAAAATAATTCTTTCATTACGAGAAGATTATTTACATTATTTATTAGAATTTGAACGGTTAAGTCAGAAAAGCACTAACGAAATGTATGATTTAGGAGTCATCAATCAAAATATTCTTGATAAAGACATTCGTTACTATTTAGGAAAATTTTCTAGCCAGGATGCCAAGGCAATAATTTATAGTCTGACTCAACGTTCCCATTATGAATTGAGTGAGGAGTTAATCAATCGATTAGTAGAAGATTTAACAGGAGAACTAGACGAAGTACATCCAATTGAATTACAAATAGTCGGCGCTCAACTGGAAATAGAAAACATCACCACACTTGGACAATATAAGCTTTGCGGTGGCTGGACAAAATTAGTGGAACGCTGGCTGGGGGAAGTTATCAAAGACTGCGGTCAGGAAAACGAAAAATTAAGTTGGAAATTATTATTTGAGTTAACTGATGAAAAAGGCACGCGGCCATTAAAATCCAAAGCTGATTTAGCTGGTGCATTAGCTAATAATCACGAACTCGGCACAATATCAGGTTTTAACAAAGTTTGCGAACTGATTCTAGAAATATTGGTAGGTTCGGGGTTGGTGTTGCGAGTCAGAGAAGAATTAGGCGATCGCTACCAGCTAGTTCACGATTATTTAGTCGAACCAATTCGCCAAAAGAACAATTATGGTATCGCGGCGGAATTAGAAAAAATTAAACTAGAAAAAAAGAAAGCAGAAGTTGCTCAAAAACTGAGTCAACAGCAACTCAATTTGATTTTACAAAGGCGATTAAGAGAAGCACGTATAGCAGGCTTAGTGCTGTCAATCATGGGGGGAACAATAGCAGCATTATGGTGGCAAGCCGATTTACAGAAAAGAGCAGCAATAAGCCAAACTTTACGAGCTGAACGCAGTGAAACCAACTTAAAAATTAGTGCGATCGCAGCTGCTAGCGAAGCTTTATTTGCTTCTAATAAAGAATTTGATGCCTTATTAGAAAGTTTACGCGCTTGGAAACGACTTGAAAAGGCAGAGTTTGTGCAACCAGACACCCGAATGCGGGTAGTCACAGCCCTCCAACAAGCAGTTTATGGAGTAACCGAAGTCAACCGCTTAGAAGGGCACACCGATATTGTCTGGGGAGTAGCTTTCAGCCCAGATGGCCGGTTACTGGCATCAGGGAGTCGAGATCGGACAGTGAAACTTTGGCGTCCTAACGGAACCTTACTCCAGACTCTCAAAGGTCATAATGACGCGATAACCGCCGTCAGTTTTAGCCCTGATGGTAAAACCCTAGCCTCCGCCAGTCTTGATAAAACAGTGCAAATCTGGCGTCAAAACCCCATTACAGGAGAATTTTATCCCCAGCCATCTAAAACCTTAAAAGCGCATGGAGATTGGGTTTATAGCGTTAATTTCAGCCCTGATGGCGAGTTATTAGCTACCGCCAGTAAAGATGCAACGATAAAACTTTGGCACAAAGACGGTAGTTTAGTAAAAATACTCAGAGGACATCACGGCTGGGTTAATTGGGTAACCTTCAGCCCTGATGGGCAATTCATCGTCTCAGGAAGTGACGACAAAACGGTAAAAATCTGGCGAAGGAATGGCAGATTGGTTACAACTTTGCAGGGACATCAGCACGGTGTAACGGTGGTTGCTTTCAGCCCTGACGGAAAACTCTTGGCATCCGCAGGCCGAGACAAAATAGTAAGACTTTGGCGGCGAGAGGAAAACACCAGCACCAACAGTTTTAAATTTCTTCCTTACAAAACTTTACGCCAGCATACAAGTACAGTGTGGAGTTTAAGCTTTAGTTTCGATGGGAAAAAATTAGCTTCTGGAAGTGAAGACAACACCATAAACCTCTGGAGTATTACTGGCAACTTACTCAAAACCTTCAAAGGACACAACGATGCCGTTGCTAGCGTAGCTTTCAGCCCCAATAATAAATTGCTCGCTTCGGGAAGTTTTGACAAAAACGTGAAACTGTGGAGTTTAGATGCGCCAAGACCGCCTATTCTCCAAGGCCATGAGAATCGAGTTTTGAGCGTTGCTTGGAGTCCCAATGGCCAGATGCTAGCCTCTGGTAGTAGCGATCGGACCGTCAAACTTTGGCAAAGAGACACCAGTAATGGCGAACTCAGAACCCGACTCTACAAAACCTTGGTAGGGCATACAGATAAAGTTCCCAGTGTTAGTTTTGACCCCAAAGGTAAAATGCTAGCTTCAGGAAGTTATGACAAAACTGTAAGACTTTGGCGGCTTGACGGTACTTCAATCGTGACTCTCCAGGGACATACCGATAGCGTGATGAGCGTGAATTTCAGCCCAGATGGCCAGCTTTTGGCATCAGCTAGCAAAGATAAAACGATAAAGCTTTGGAATCGTCAAGGCAAGTTACTCAAAACATTAGTGGGGCATCAAGGCTGGGTGAATAGCGTGAATTTCAGCCCTGATAATCAGTTTTTAGCCTCTGCCAGTGATGACCAAACAGTAAAACTCTGGCGGCGAGATGGTACTTTACTCAAAACTTTTTCGCCCCATGACAGCTGGGTATTGAGTGTCAGCTTTAGTCCTACTGACGAATTGCTAGCTTCTGCGAGTTGGGACAACACTGTAAGACTTTGGCGACGGGATGGTACATTGCTAAAAACCTTGTTAAAGGGCTACAGCGATAGCGTCAATGCCGTCACTTTCAGTCCCAATGGAAAATTACTCGCCGCCGCTGGTTGGGACGGTACAGTGAAACTCTGGAGCCGTGAAGGTAAATTAATTAAAAGCCTCAATGGGCATCAGGCTCCAGTATTAAGTGTCAGCTTCAGCCCAGATGGTCAAACACTAGCATCAGCTAGTGATGACAACACCATAATTCTCTGGAATTTAAATCTAGATGACTTAGTTGTTCGTGGTTGCCAGTGGGTGGATGATTACCTCAAACATAATCGCAATCTCGAACAGCGCGATCGCCATCTTTGTGATGGCATATTCTAGGCACAGGGCATGGGGCATGGGGCATTGGTTTTGTCACAAACAAATGACCAATGATCGATGACTAATGACTCTTGGTGAATTAACCAAAGGAGCGATCGCTCTCCAAAAGCTCAGGGCTATTTTCTTGGGTGTCTTCTTGGGTCAAATTCGCTAAAAAAGCTTGTAATTTCATCCGCTCAATATAAGGCCAGCCTCCCTCAGATTCAATATCTTTTAGCAGCGAGTAGAGTTGGCGACGGTTGACAGGCAAACTCTGTTGAAAAATTCCATCTCGAATTTCTCGGTGTAAACGCTCTAATTCTCGCAGCAAAGACAAAAGAGCTACAGTATCGCCTTGACAGGTATCAACTGTATCGTTTACTACAGTTGCGATCGCTTGGAGTTTAGAAAGCAAATTTTCAGACTCAATAGTTTTGTTGTTGTTCATCCCACCCTTTCCGTGTAAATGAGGTCAACTCAAATTTACCGGAGATTTTTAATTTTCCCTAGTTTGCCAGTATTGATTCATTCACGTCACTTTACCGAACCAGGGCAACCGTCTGTACAATTTTCCAGAAATTTTTTTAAACTCTCTGCGTCCCCACGTCCCCACCCCCTCGATCGCGCCTGAGTATAACTAGATTTGTATCTTTATGAAAAGCAATTGCGATCGCTTGTAAAACAGCGCAGTACCGTTTAGCACAGCCTTCACGGGAGCTAGAGGGGATCGGAACATTCTTGCTTGCGACTAGAGTACTTTGATTTTGAGTTAAAAAAAATCGTATGATCTGGCTGATTTACCCATCAAACAATAGGCGTATGTAGTGGCGTCACATACATAACACAGTTCGATGCAGTTTTACAACTTAGATATTAATTTTTGAGATTGAGGTTGACCATGAGGTATCGCGCTTTAATTGTCGCATTCTTGGCTTTATGCCTGGGACTAATAACTGCTTGTAGTGATGCTCCTACTACTAGTAGTGGTAGGGATGTACTCACTTACGAACAAATTCGGGGCACTGGCTTGGCTAATAAATGCCCTCAGCTATCAGAAACAAGCCGTGGTTCTATTCCCCTTGATTCTAAGTCCTACACCATCAAAGAACTTTGCTTGGAACCAACTAGCTTCTTTGTTAAAGAAGAACCTGCTAATAAACGCCAAGAAGCAGAATTTGTTGCTGGCAAATTGTTGACTAGATACACTTCCACCATTGACCAGGTACAAGGCGACCTAAAAATCAACTCAGATAATAGCCTGACTTTTGTGGAAACTGATGGTCTTGACTTCCAAGCCATTACTGTGCAACTACCTGGTGGCGAACGAGTACCTTTCCTGTTCACCATCAAAAACTTGGTTGCTCAAACCCAACCCAATTTAACCAGCATTAATACCTCCACTGATTTTGAAGGCACTTTCAAGGTTCCTTCCTATCGTGGTGCTGCTTTCCTAGATCCCAAAGGTCGTGGTGTCGTTAGCGGTTATGATAACGCCGTGGCTCTACCTGCTCAAGCGGATGATGAAGAACTCACCCGCACTAACGTCAAGCGTGCAGAAATTCTCAACGGCAAGATTTCTCTGCAAATAGCTAAGGTAGATAGCGGTAGTGGTGAAATTGCTGGTACTTTCCTGAGCGAACAACCATCTGATACAGATTTAGGTGCTGGCGAACCTAAAGAAGTTAAGATTCGCGGTATATTTTACGGTCGGGTTGAATCCAAATCATAGCCAAATCCTTTTGAGTTACGTAACTGATTGGCATTCAGAACCACCATTCTGTGGGCATCAGCTTTCATTACAAGAGTTACCCCTTACCTTCTTATATTTTGGTGGTAAGTAGGTTTTTGCGAAATGGCTATAAATTAACTACAACAAAGGGCATTTTGCCCTTTTTTTATTATTTGCGTAAAAATACATACTATTTTTGAAATTTGTATTTATGAATTTTTGAACTCTAATAATTTTATTTAAATTTATATGTAATTTTACTGGAAAATTAATTTTCGCCCATCCGCTCAAATTTTAACTTTCATACTTTTGTTTGTACAACTTAATTTCAGCATTTATTAATAAAATTAAGTACAATTTCGGTTTGATATTTAGTAACTAATTATATATTTTATTTCTATGTAGTTCCCAAAGCCAAACTACAGATAATACCCAAATTAATTGAAGAATAAATCAGAAGTCACAATTCAAGAGTGTCTTTGGCTCAACTCTGAACTCCTGAAGTCTTTGCCAATAAAAAACTAAAAGCTTTGGATTTTGACCATTTAAATATCGATCGATGCCAAGTTAGATATGGGAAATTTCTAGAAAATTTTTTCTTTTCCATAGATTTGATCGGGCATAAAAAAACGATATTTTGTTTGAAATGCTGTGCGATCGCAGCTTAATTTAAGCACGAATTATTAATTATTTATTTGCTCAATAAACCCGGTGCTATGCCTACCACAGTCACCAATGAACTAAAACATGAAATTTGGCAGTTGTTACGAGAATATCAGCAATCTCGCTCGGAACACGTTCGTAATCAACTGGTAAAACTCAATTTTGGACTTGTGAGAAAAGAAGCTCACTACTGGACAAATCAATGTCATGAAACCTATGATGATTTGCTCCAAGTTGGATGTTTGGGTTTAATTAGAGCTATTGAAAGATTTGAACTTTCCAAGGGACACGCCTTTAGTTCCTATGCTCTTCCGTATATTCGAGGCGAAATTCAACACTATCTGCGAGATAAAGGCGTCACCGTGCGAATTCCTCGGAGATGGTTGGCACTGCAACAGCAAGCAATAGGAGTTTCACGTTCTTGGCGTGAAACGCATAATCGCCAACCAACAGATTCGGAATTAGCAGCAGCACTAAAAATTTCTCCCACTGAATGGCAAGAAATTAAATTAGCATGGGTGAATCGCGCTCCTTTGAGTTTAGATGTGCCAATCCAGGATGGAGAAGAAGGTTCTACTTGTTTGGGTGAATTAGTTCCAGATCCTCACTACCGCAGCTTTCAATTAGCACAAGAAGACCAACTTCGCTTGCAACAAGCATTGGTTCAGCTAGAAAAGCGTACCCGCGATGTCTTGGAATGCGTGTTTTTGCAAGATTTGACCCAAAAACAAGTAGCAGAACATCTAGGCATCAGTGTAGTAACTGTTTCCCGTAGAGTTAAGAAAGGGCTGGATTTGATGAAACAGCTCATGGGTGTAGCAGAGGATTAACCGCCACAAAATGAATCCGCAGTTATGCTGGGTTAATTGTGCGAAAAATAACCCTTGAAAATCCAAAAATTAGGTTATAACGGGAACAGACTTTGCCTTGAAGAGAAAATTCAGGCATGTTGATTTCGACTTTTCAATTCTCCAATGGCTTTTGAGAAAGACTCATGGGCAGAAATTTAACAATTACAATTGCAGCTATTTTAAGCTTGGCGATCGCTGGATGCGCTTCTGAAGAAACACCACAAGCCGCAGAGCCAGCACCAATTCCGAAAATAGCAAAAAAGTCGCCGCCAGCGGCTCAATCCTTCAAGAATCCAGTTATACCTGCCAAACAGGTTTCACAAGTTTCTCCTGCTAGTCTGAGCTTAATTCAATCTACTAATGCTACAGAACGGGCACGAGTAGTTTTGGTATCAAAAAATCGCACTGACCCCTTTGCCGAAATTTTCGGACAGACCGCTGCTGGAGTACCGAAAACCACAGGAAGACCTGTTCCTGTGGTGCCTAAGCTACCTACTGCATCAACTCGACAACTCGCATCAACTTCAGGGCGAAAACTGCCAACAGGTACTATAGCTGCAAATCAAAAGAAAAATAACGTTGCTACTGTACCAAAAAAAGCCAATGCTACTTTGACTTCAGTTTTGCCTAGAGTTTTGCCTCAAGTTGTTCCCAATCCAACTTTAGTATCTGTATTGCCACCAGCACCGCAACCCGACTTAGCAAGGGCAGTGGTTGTGACTGGTGTAGTTCTGATTACTAAACAACCCCAAGCAATTATCAAAGTACCTGATGAACCCACAAGTCGCTATGTGCAAGCGGGACAGCGATTAGCCAATGGCGTGCTGATTAAACGCATTGAAATGAATGGCGGTTCCAACCCGATTGTGATTTTGGAACAAAATGGCATCGAAGTTGCCAAAATGGTAGGGGAAGGCCCTGTCAACTCAACGCCATCAGCTGCAACGCCATCAGCGGCTTCTGCTACTGGCAATTCTATTTTAGGGACAACGGCCCCCGAAAATGCAGTTAATGTGGGAGCTTCATAAAAGATGGAGACTAAGGAAAAAATTGAATTCCCTGGTTTGCCTTTAGCAGTTTATCGAGAAATCGCAGCGCATTTACGTCAAGTGGAAGGGGTAGAAATAGATTTAATTCCCCAGTCATCTCAACAGTTTGATTACAATCAAAGCCAAATTGGTGGCTTAGGGCTTTCGTGGGCAGAAAATTCTACTTTAGAAAGTCGGCAACGAGTTAACCAGATTTTGGCTTACTATCAAAATCGGTATATGAATCCTATTTGATTTGTGAAAATAGCAAGCCTCTGACTCCCGATTTCTTTGTGAAGTCGGGAGTATTGTTATTTGATTTAATATTGCTAACGTTATGATTGTTAATGCATTAATCGAGCTTGAGTCTAACTTTAATTCAATTAATCGCCTCTCTAGAGCAGTCAAAAACCATTGAACTACTTTGAGCTATGGGCACTTGACTGTTATTTAGGTGCTGATAGAACCACGTATCAGCCAGCCGTTGCACAAATTTCCATAAGGATAATTGAAGTGACTAAGACTAATTCAGATTTTCTCAGCTCCAGCGATCCGGCGATCGCGGAGTTAATCAACGACGAACTCCAGCGTCAGCGAGACCATTTGGAGTTGATTGCTAGTGAAAACTTTACTTCGGCTGCTGTACTGGCGGCTCAAGGTTCAGTACTGACAAATAAATACGCCGAGGGGTTACCTGGTAAACGCTACTATGGCGGTTGTGAGTTTATCGACAAAATCGAGCAACTGGCCATCGACCGTGCCAAACAAATATTTGGTGCTGCTCATGCCAATGTACAACCCCATTCTGGCGCACAAGCGAATTTTGCTGTATTTCTCGCGCTCCTGAAACCAGGGGACAAAATTATGGGGATGGATTTGTCTCATGGCGGACATCTCACCCACGGTTCCCCTGTAAACGTCTCAGGTAAGTGGTTCCAAGTTAGCCATTACGGTGTCAGTCAACAGACAGAACAACTTGACTATGACCAAATTCGGGAGCTGGCGCTAAGGGAGCGTCCTAAGCTGCTGATTTGTGGTTATTCGGCTTATCCTCGGATAATTGATTTTGAGAAATTCCGTAGTATTGCTGATGAAGTCGGTGCTTACTTACTGGCAGATATAGCCCACATTGCTGGTTTAGTTGCCAGCGGTCTTCATCCCGACCCAATTCCTCATTGTCATGTAGTAACAACAACTACGCATAAAACTCTACGCGGCCCTAGAGGAGGTTTAATTTTGACTGGGGATGCAGAACTGGGTAAAAAGTTAGATAAATCGGTCTTTCCTGGCAACCAGGGCGGCCCATTGGAACATGTAATTGCCGCTAAAGCAGTAGCTTTTGGAGAAGCCCTCAAGCCAGAGTTTAAAACATATTCTGCCCAAGTAATTGAAAATGCTCGTGCCTTGGCACAACAATTACAAAACCGTGGCTTAAAGTTAGTGTCTGATGGCACTGACAATCATTTAATGCTCGTGGATTTACGTTCCATTGGCATGACGGGTAAGCAAGCAGATCAGTTAGTCAGTAGTGTGAATATTACTGCTAACAAAAATACTGTTCCCTTCGATCCGCAGTCGCCGTTTGTGACTAGCGGTCTGAGGTTAGGTTCCCCAGCTATGACAACACGGGGCTTAGGAGTAGTAGAATTTACCGAGATTGCAAATATTATCGCCGATCGCCTGCTTTCTCCAGATTTACAGGAAGTCACCCAAGATTGTAAACGACGGGTGGCTGCATTGTGCGATCGCTTCCCCTTATACCCTCACCTGGAAATTCCCGTACCAGCACTAGCCTGAAATCATAGTTAGGAGTTAAGAGTTAGGAGTGATGAGTTTTAAGTTTTCAACTCCTAACTCGTAACAGCTATAGCCTGAGATGATAATTAGAGGGTTAAGAGCGATCGATTTAAGTTTTCAACTTCTAACTCTTAATTCCTAACTCCTAACTCCTAACTCCTAACCATTCCTTCCAATGAGTGCAGAAATTATTTGTGTTGGTACAGAATTGCTACTAGGAGATATCCTCAATGGCAATGCTCAATTTTTGGCGAAACAATTAGCCCAGTTAGGTATTCCCCATTACTATCAAACCGTAGTTGGTGATAATCCAGAACGGTTGAAGCAAGTTATAGAAATTGCTATTTCCAGGGCGCAAATTCTCATTTTTACTGGCGGTCTTGGCCCCACCCCGGACGATCTCACTTGTGAAACGATTGCCGATTTTTTTCAAGCCCCCTTGGTAGAACACCCAGAAATCATCGAAGACATAACCCAGAAATTTGCCCAACGCGGTCGAGTTATGTCACCAAGTAACCGCAAGCAGGCTTTAATTCCCCAAGGTGCAGAAATTCTACCCAACCCCACTGGAACTGCACCCGGTATTATTTGGCAACCCCGTCCGGAAATCACGATTTTTACCTTTCCTGGCGTTCCTAGTGAAATGCACCCGATGTGGAAAGAAACAGCCGTTCCTTTTCTCAAAAGTCAAGGTTGGGGTAAGGAAATTATTTACAGTCGGAGTTTAAGGTTTTGGGGTATTGGCGAATCTGCTTTGGCGGAAAAGGTTGCTTCTTATTTAAAATTGCCAAACCCAACCGTAGCCCCTTATGCAGGCAAAGGGGAAGTCAGATTGCGGGTTTCCGCCAAAGCAAATTCAGAAGCAGCAGCAGAAGCTTTGATTGCACCTGTTGAAAAACAAATTAAAGAAATTGCTGGACTAGATTTTTACGGTATCAATGATGATACTCCTGCTTCCGTTGTTGGTGGGTTGTTGCGTGCGTCGGGGGAAACGCTTTCGGTGGCAGAATCTTGCACTGGTGGTGGGCTAGGGCAAATGTTAACAGAAATTTCTGGAAGTTCTGATTACTTTTGGGGTGGAGTCATTTCTTATGACAATTCAGTGAAGGTTAGGTTGCTAGGAGTTAACCAGGAAGATTTAGATAAATTTGGGGCGGTAAGTGCTACCGTTGCAGAACAAATGGCAATTGGAGTCAAAACCCGACTTTCTACAACTTGGGGGTTGAGTATCACTGGTATTGCTGGCCCTGCTGGAGGAACAGATACTAAGCCAGTGGGTTTGGTTTATGTCGGTTTGGCTGGGCCAAATGATGAAGTGGCAAGTTTTGAATATAATTTCGGTGCTGCACGAGGACGTTCTCTAATTCGCCATGTGAGTGCAAATGCAGCATTGGATAATTTGCGCCGCAAGTTGTTGACGAGGTAGCAGCTAATTGATATTCATCATTTATTTGCCTTCAGTGTTGGGTGCAAATTGTGGCTCTAGGTTGCTATTTCGGGAAAGCCTAGACTATGCAAAATAGTTTAATCGTATACTATGAGCAAAATTCCCATCCTCCAACCAAATCAGTCATACACTTTCAGAAGCTATTTTGAGATGTCATTCGAGCCAGAAGACATACTGGCTGAATTTGGTTATTCTTTAAAACGTTCTTCACTGAATCTACAAAAGTCGAACATTGAATTAGACAGACTGACAAATCTAAAATCTAGAATTGAGGAGAGTTTGCCATATATTAGTTTGACTAGTGAAGCAGCCCGCAGGGAGTTACTAATCGCACCAATTTTACTGGATGTTATTCACTACACCCGCGCTCAACTTAGAATTGAATATCCTTTAATTGTTACAGAACAATTAAAGGGTTCCCTTGACTATTATTTGCACGCAGAGCAGAAACTCTTAGTTGTAGAAGCCAAAAACGCCGATTTGGCGAGAGGTTTTACTCAGCTTGCTGTAGAATTGATTGCTATTGATGCGTGGACTGGCTCTCAAGAGGCAAATTTACAGGGGGCTGTTTCTACAGGGGATATTTGGCAATTTGGGTTATTGAATCGAGAAGATAAACAAATAACTCAAGACCTAAATTTATATCGCGTTCCTGCTGATATAGAAGATTTGCTGCGTATTTTGGTGGCGATACTAGGTTGCTAATAAATATTCCTGAAGCGAGAGATTGACCTGCTATTTACCAGATAGTTTTATGATTAGTGGATGTGGTGCGATCGCGTTTTTTATTGAAGTGGCGATCGCCTTTGGTAATAAATTTCAACAGTAATGTTTAGCTTATTTTATTCGAGCTAAATCATGGTTTAACTTTCTGTGAATCGTTTCTAAAACCCTAGCTTCTTCTGGCGTGATTACTCCGTCTAGATGAGCATTTTTTGACATTGAGCTAGTAGTGGTACAGCAAAGTCATTATTAATTTGCTCAAGTAAGGTTTCTAAAGATGGTGGAGATTTAATATGACAAGCGATCGCATCGATTGAGGCAGGACTAAGATTAGCAGCTTGTAATTCTGGTAAAATATCGTCCCAAGATTTATCTGGCTTGCCTGCTAAGACAATATGAACCAAAATTTGATCCATAATCTTTTCTTGAGAAATAGCAGCTTCAAGATATTGTTCGCTCTCTACTTGAACATCGACTAAAGTCGCTTCTAAAGTTAATGGATTCTGCTTTGCTTCATAAAACTGACAAGCAGCATAACCCAATGCATAAATCATGACTGCATTTGAACTAGCACCAATGACCGCTCCCGCCACTGGTAGATTTCGTAGTAAACCCAAACCTGCTTTGATTGCTGTTTTTCCACCTAGCCCTAAACCAAAAATTGCTAATGCTTCTCCTTTACGTTCTGGATCTTTTAAATCCATCCCATAGGCAGCAGCAATTTGATAAACTAACTCCACTGATAATGCAGATGTAGCAGCCCAATCAACAGCAAATGTTACGACAGCTTGTCCTGGTACAGCACTAGTGGTAAACCCTGTTACTCCTGCCAAGACAGCTTTCTCTAACATCAGATGATGGGCAATTACAGATGGTTGTTCATTTGGATGTTCTAGCTCTAATTTTCTAACAACAGCCTCAGCTTTAACTATATCAACTTGTTGAATTAAGGGATTCAACCAGTCTTTATTTAAAGATTTGATTCCTGATTGTAGAGAAGGATTATTACCAACTATTGCTAATGCCTGTCCTGCTATTTGTGTTGCCTGTAAAGCTGCACCACCAATTGTACCACCAATACCAACTGCCGCTCCTGCTACTGCTTGTCCTGCTTGAACGGCAACACTACCAACTGCTCCTGCTGTTCCTGCTACTGCACCAAATAGCGAGCCAAAAAAAGACGGTTGTTGTAAGGATAATTCACTATCTGCTGTTGTTTTGGTTATTGCACTAGAGGATTCAATATTAACGTCTGTTTGATATATTAATAAAGGTGAATTTTGCTCTAGTTCTAGCTCAAACTCTTGCTGCCAATCTGGAAAATCTTCACCTCTTTCTCGCCCGTATATTTTTACTTTCTTGACAGACGCAATACTTAAACTAATCAATCCATTATGAATTAATGGGACTAATAATTGCTGTTCTGGTACTTTGTCGGATTCCAACATCACCTGCAAGCAATCTTGTTTGAAAGTGGTTTTTGTAGTAATACTAGGTGTGCCTAACCACTCATTTACCAGACTATTAATTGCATTTGTATCACCCTGCTTGGCAAGTTCTAGAATGTTTAGCTGTATCATACTTAGTAGTGGTGACAATCTTACCGATAACCTAGTAAGATTATTCCCACTCACCAGATCAAAAGTAATATCTGATACATTTATGTTCTAATCATCAGACATCCTACGCTTACCTATCAGCACAATCAATCGTGCGATCGCTTGCTCTATCGTTCACAATTTGTTACAAAAGTACAAAGAACTTCTAGAGACTAAAAACCACATGTTCGGCGGACTTACTGGTCTACAAAATCCTAAGGGCACAGATTGGGGAGAGCAGATGCTCAACACGGTCGCTAGCCAAACGATTCGCCACTTGTTTACTCAAAGCGAGTCAGTAGAAGTCTTTGTGCGCTGCTATCCCTCCAGCAAACTGTTGCAAGGCAGTATTGATAGCTTCAAAATGAGCGGTCGTGGCTTAGTAATCCGCAGGGATTTTGCGGTGGAGGAGATGTCATTTGAAACTGATGCGGTGGCTATTGACTTTGGCTCGGTTTTAAGCGGCAAACTCACTCTCAAGCAACCTACTCAGGCAGTCGCTCAAGTAATTTTATCAGAAGCGGGCATCAATGATGCCTTCAAGGCTGAACTAGTGAAAAAGCGCCTACTTAACCTCTCTGTACCATCGTTGACGGCATTATCTGGCGGCAAACCAGTTTCCTTTACCGAAGTCGCGGTACAGCTATTACCTGAAAATAAGTTGCAGCTTGAAGCCAAAGCGGATTTAAATAATGGCGAACTTGTGCCTTTAAGCATGACTTTAACCATAGGGATTGAAAGGCGGCGGCGAGTTTCCTTTAAAGACCCGAAAATTGAGCTTGACCAAGTGCCAGAAGCACAACGGGAAATTTCCAAAACCTTGAGCGTAGCACTGGTAGAAATTTTAGATAATATGGTTGATTTGGATCGATTTGACCTTGATGGAGTAAAGATGCGACTCAACCGATTAGAAACTGAAGGTCAAAAATTAATTTTCAGTGGCTATGCTGAGATTGAGCGAATTCCACGTAACACATAATTTCATCGTTTAGATCCAAAAATCCAAAATTCATATATAGCAATCCGGAATCATTCGTGAGAAAATACGTAAGAGGGTGTAAGTAGTATGTAAGACTAAGGTTAGGGTGCGGTAATGTGGATGCGATCGCTAGATGAGTTTATCGAAAATAGCCAAGATAAGCGCGAAGTTCAACGAGCGATAGCAGTTAAGATGTTGCTATGTGGATACAAGCATGAGCAGATAATGCCTATCTTGGGAGTGTCTAGCGGTTTTATAAGTAAGTGGAAAAAAGCATTTTTTCAAAATGGGGTAGAAGGTTTAAAACTAGCTCATTGAGGAAGTGTTGGGCTATTAAGCCCAGAGCAGCGCTTATCCATAATAGAGTGGCTGTTAACAAAAGATAGATGGACATTGAACGAGTTAGAGTATGAGCTCAGCCACAAATACGGCGTTACTTTCTCCTCAAAGCAAAGCTACTATGATTTATTTAACGAAGCACGTATTAGTTGGAAGAAAACTCAAGCTCACAACCCAAAATATGATGAAGAATTAGTCGCGTCAAAAAAAAAGAGATTTGTACATTGCTGGCTGGGCGACGTGAGGAAAATGCTCCACAACAAAACGCTGTAGAAGATATCTGGTTACAAGCAAAAAGACTAATTCGAGAATTTTACTTTTTTTGTCATTCTTTCTCTGTAGTCAAGGGTTTATTTGAATTAGCCATTGATTGTCAAATTTTCGACTTTCCTAAGCTACATGAATATGGTGTTTTCTCATGAATCATTTAGGATTGCTATAGCAGAATTCACAATTCACAATTCAAATAGACTAGGCTCATCAGCCTAGCTCTAATATCAAGCTCGCTTAATTACTTATAATTCAAAATTCTCAGCATCATCTGATTTCACTAAAATCCTGATGCATTGCCGTACCCTTAAAAACGTATTTGTTCATCATTAAAGTCAAATGGTATCAGAGCCTCAGCCTGCTTTGTAGTAAATGCTTTTAATCCAAAATTGATATGAGATAAAACTGAAAGTAAATCTTGTTAGATGTGAAAAATAATAGGGTCATAACAATGTTATGACCCTACCTAATTAAAAAAGCTAGAAATTTGAAATTCAATTTTGTGAATTCAAAATTCTGCATTCTGAATTCTAACTCATAGCAAAATCATTTATCTTCCAACGCCTACATATTGGAATCCAGCCCGCACCATTGCTTCAGGGTCGAGGAAGTTACGACCATCAATAATCACGGGGTGAGCCATCAATTTTGCCATCTTCAGGTAGTCGAGAGTGCTAAACTGTTTCCATTCGGTGACGAGTACCAAAGCATCGCAACCGTCAGCTAGTCTTTCAGCATCGGTTTCTACTAACACACCAGAAAGACCATGACGCATACCTGTTTGGGAGACAATGGGGTCGTAGGCTTTGACTTTAGCTCCGAGTCGGTTGAGTTGTTCAATTAAGTTGAGCGCTGGAGCATCCCGCATATCATCGGTATCAGGCTTAAAGGTCAGACCGAGTAGCCCAACGGTTTTACCTTTGAGGATTTTCAGGACTTGTTGGAGTTTTTCTAGAGCAATTAAACGTTGGCGTTCGTTGACGTTAACGGCGGCTTTGAGCAATTCAGCTTCATAGCCATAGTCGTCAGCGGTATGAATGAGGGCGGAGACATCTTTGGGGAAGCAAGAACCGCCCCAACCAATACCTGCTTGTAAAAATTTGTTACCAATGCGGGAGTCTAGACCAATACCTTTAGCTACTTGGGTAACATCAGCACCAACGCGATCGCAAATGTTAGCAACTTCATTGATAAAACTAATTTTAGTGGCCAAAAAGGCATTAGCGGCGTATTTAATCATTTCCGCCGAACTAAGATCTGTTGCCAGAATTGGTACTGGGGGTAAAGATGGATCGGCTGCGTACTTGCGTTCTACAATTGGGGCATACAGTTGTTCCATTAAAGCTACTGCTCTGGGGCTGTTGCCTCCTAGTACAATGCGATCGGGGTTGAAGGTGTCGTAAACTGCTGAACCTTCGCGCAAAAATTCTGGATTGCTGACTACATCAAACTCGGCTACAAACTCAGGTAATTTCTCTTCAGATATTCCACCTGCGGCTACCAAACTTTTCTGGCGTTCAGCGATACCATCTAGAACAATCATTCGTACCCAGTCACCCGAACCAATGGGTACTGTTGATTTATTCACAATTACTTTATAACCATTGTTGAGGTTTGCCCCAATACCACGGGCTACAGCTTCAACATAACGAGTATCGCTCTCACCAGTTGGTAAAGGTGGTGTTCCTACAGCAATAAACAGAATTTCTCCGTGGGCGACTCCAGCAGCGAGGTCACTTGTGAAATGAATTTTCTCTGTTTGAATGGCAGACTGCATGATTTCTGAGAGTCCCGGTTCAAAAATCGGAGACTGTCCAGATTTCATTAATTTGACTTTTTCTTCGTTGTTGTCTACGCAAATGACATCATGCCCAATATGAGCTAAGCAAGCACCTGTAACCAAACCGACGTAACCAGTACCAATTACGCAAACACGCATTTTCAACTCCTCGCTTGATTGAGCGTTAGTTTAAAAAAAGAAATAGTCAATATGACACTTATACACCGAGAGGAAACACAGCCACTAAAGTACCGGCTACCAAATAAGATGAGCTTGCACGAAAGTTGAGAGCAGGGCGAAGCACTGCTCAGGAGGCTGAATTCTTGGCATCGCTATTCATGCGATCGCGGAAATCTTCTATTGTTAGTTTTAACCCCTCTTGCAAAGGAATGGTAGGTTCCCAATTTAACCAAGTTTTGGCCTTTGTAATATCGGGTTGGCGCCGCCGGGGATCGTCGGAAGGTAGTGGCTCAAATTTAATCTGTGCATCTGGGTTAATCATATTTTGCACAGCTTCAGCTAATTGTAAAATTGTATACTCACCCGGATTACCCAGATTTACTGGCCCAATGTAATCGCCATTCATCAGGCGAATAAATCCTTCCACCAAATCGGAAACGTAGCAGAAACTCCTGGTTTGCGAACCATCTCCGTAAACCGTCAAAGGAGTACCCCGTAAGGCTTGAACTATGAAGTTACTCACTACGCGACCATCATTTTCTAACATTCTCGGCCCGTATGTATTGAAGATCCGAGCAACTCGAATATCAACTTTATTTTGCCTGTAGTAATCAAATGCCAGAGTTTCAGCGATTCTTTTGCCTTCGTCGTAGCAAGAACGTATACCAATGGGATTAACGCTACCCCTGTATTCTTCGGTTTGGGGATGAACTTCTGGGTCTCCGTATACTTCGCTAGTTGAAGCCAAGAAAAACCTTGCTTTCACGCGCTTGGCCAGCCCCAACATATTCAGCGTTCCCATCACGTTAGTTTTAACGGTTTTTACTGGGTTGTATTGATAATGTACTGGAGAAGCAGGACAAGCTAAATGATAAATTTGATCGACTTCTAATCGAATTGGCTCGGTAATATCGTGGCGGATTAATTCAAAGTACGGATGATCTAGCCATTTAAGTATGTTACGTTTATGACCTGTGTAAAAATTATCTAAGCATATTATTTCATGCCCTTCGTTCATTAGTCGGTCGATGAGATGGGAACCAATAAACCCAGCACCGCCCGTCACCAAAATTCTCATAGTTTCCCAGTTACTTACAAATATTTTCAGTAGCTATCGCACTTATCTTTTAGGTTACCCAGCTTGGGCACAAAAATACAGAACTAAAAATGAACAACGCTTAATCAGGAACTGTTTAAGGTTATAGTTTTGTTATGTTTTTACCTGCTTTGTTAACAATTTAACTAGCAAAATAACAAACATTGTCTAAGAGTTGTCAGCCTTTTACCTAAAGTTCATCAAATCTTCAACAATATAAAATGTTTTTACTGTAGCCATTAAAGGCGATTCTATATTGTTGCCAATATTTTTTATGCTATGCTTGCCAGTCTACCGATGCATATCATACAGCAGATGTCATGCTATTGGATGTATTAGAAATAACTACATTTGTTTGAGCGCGTTGTGGCTCTCCAAGCATGACAATGGAACAGGTGAGTTGCCTAGCTAACTCAGTTGTGACATCGCTAATGGCTAACCCGCCGGGACTAGTGCGATTGCGTATAAAAGGTAAAACGACTAAATCGTATAGACGTGCTGCTTGCAAAATTGCTTGAGCTACATTTTCATGAGCGATAATTTGAATTTCTGGGGTATTGGGCAAAGCCAATTTAGATACTAAGAGTGAGAGGTGCGATCGCCTCCAAGCAATTTTACTAGAACTAGTGCGGCGATCGCACACATTCAGTACAGTAACGTGGCTTTGATTTGCTTGTGCCAACATTTGGGCAAATTGTACGGGCTGCAATATTGGTGCCGTTAAATTTTCTATTGGCACTAGGATACGCTGAATTTTTTTTGGTGATTCCACTAAACGCGTTACTGCAACAGGACAATGCGCTGCCCAAAGCACGCCATCAACAACATTTCCAAATAATAATGCTCGCAACCCAGTACGTTTACCCCAACCCATAACAATTAAACTAGCTTTTTGTTCGCGGGCAGCTCTGCTAATTCCTTGAGCAAAAGCATCATCAATTCGTAGCACTGGTTCTGCGGCTACACCTAATACTCGACTTTGGGCGGTGGCTTTTGTCAATAAGCGCTCGCTGCGTTCTAGGGAAGCTTCTAACTGGGGTGCATCCATGTGAGCAGCAGCATTAGCGATCGCTAGCGGTACAATTTTACCCTTTGACTGACGCGCTAGTAACGCTGCCATCTCAATCAAGTACTGCTGCGTCTGAGGATTATAGACAGGTACGACTATACTCAAAGCACCGTCTGTCTCTGGTGCATCGCCATCGGTTAGATCTGTTGGTGGTGCATCTGCGGCTGGGGAAGAGGTCAAACCAACGGCTATTCGACTAGTGATGAAGGGCCCCAAGGTTGAGGTCACGACCATTAAAATAATAATGCTGTGTAATATTTCTGATGAGAGTAATCCAGCCCGATATCCTACTAACGTTGCGGCTAAAGTTGTACTAACCTGGGGAATTGATAGCGACCACATTGTTAGTATTTCTTGCCAGTTATAGCGGTAAACCAGTTTTGTTAACAAAGCTGCGATTAATTTACTGGCAATCAAACAAACTATAATTAACAGCGTTAACTTGATAGCGTTCAGGTTATTTAAATAAGTAGGTAAATCGATTAATAAACCAAGGTCAACAAAGAAAATCGGAATGAATAGCACACTGCCAATAAATACCACCTTTTCTTTAACTGGGCCTTCACCGACAGCTTCATTTACTGCCAAACCTACTAAAAAAGCACCAACAATTTTGTCTACTTCAATTAATTGAGCGCCTACAGCAGCAAGAAACACAGAAAGCAACACAAACAAAAATTTGTTTCCTTCATCGTCTCCTGAACGGCGAAAAAACTCTTTACCTGCCCAATCAAATCCTGCTACGACGGCAACAGAGTAAATCGTTAACCAACCCGACAAGGTGAGTATTTGAGCTAAGCTGAATACCTGATTGCGACCCACAGCTACACAAATGCCTAATATTAGTATTGCAGCAATATCTGTAAAAATAGTGGCTCCAATAGTGACAGTAACCGCTTCATTATTTACTACTCCCAAACGAGTGATTATGGGATATGCCAAAAGGGTGTAGGAAGCGAATAAAGAGCCAATTAAAATTGAGGTAGTCCAGCTATAGCCTAAAATCAGACCTAATAAGATTCCCATAACTAGCGGCACACTGAAAGTCAAGCTAGCAAATCCAAAGGCACGGCTTTTCTTTTTGCGGAACTTTTCTAGATCGACTTCTAGCCCTGCAACAAATAGCAAGTATATTAACCCAATATCTGATAGTAGGTTAATCATCGGTGAGTTGGATTGAAATAGATGCCAGCCCGAAGGGCCAAGTACTAGTCCAGAGAAAACTAAACCCACTAATCCTGGTAATCTTAGTCGCTCAAATACGATCGGTATAACTAAAATGACCACGAGCAAAATAGCAAAGGAAACAATTGGTTCCTTGCTAAGAACTTGGGAAGTTGGTTCCAGAGCAAGAACTTGTGATATGAGTTCCATAGGTAGGAATTGATGAGGCTATGGTAAAACGGCGATCGCCTTGAAGACGATCGCTCGATTGATATAAATGGATGTAGGAGCCGCCTGACGAAAAATCAAAAATCTTAACTTACACTAAACTAGACAATTGTCTAAGAACTAACTACCTACGGGTGGATTTGGCTCAAAATGAACCGCAAGCGATCGTAGTCGTCTTTAAGTAACACGCTCAGGTTTCGCCCAGCTTTAATTAGCCATTGTCGGTCAGCTTTACGTAACTGATATACATCTCGAATGGCAGCTGCGGTCAAAGCGTCCACTGGCGCACCATTGATACAAAGAAGTGTCCGCAAAAAATCTAGTTCTTCAGTAAATTTAACGATCGCTTCAGCTTCGCACCGATAAACAGCTTGATGAATTTGCGGTGGACGGGGTGGTAGATACTGATATACTCTTCGGTTATAACTTGGATTTTGTGAAGATAGTTCAAATCCAACGATGGCAGCTCGAAATTCTGTTCTGAGCATGGCAAATATCTGGGGTTGTTCTTCACGTAAGTCCTGCAATGACAGCCCCAAGGCTCTAGCTCGGTGTACGGAATCTATGGGCATGGTTGTGGCATGGTATACCACAGCGTAAACGAGATTGCCAGATTCTTCATCCACAGCACAAACCCAACTACCAAAAGGTGGCATAGAGGGAAAGCTTAAATCTTCCGGTTCCAAACACTGTGCCAAAAATTCAGTAGTACTAGTTTCAATCACCTCCGCAAAGTGATTGGGATGGCGATCGCTTCTGTCAAACTGTGGTAATGGGAGGCGCATAATTGTCAAGAGTCATTAGTCATTAGTCATTTGTCCTTACCAAATGACTAAGGACAAATGACTAAGGACAAATTACTAGTCTATTTTCCTTTTTTACGTCCGGCTGTGGTTTCTACAAGTTCTAATTCCTTCAGACGGAAGGTAATTAATTTATCCCAGTTACCACCTTCAAACAATACGGCTACCTTGCCATCACTCACTCGTTGCACGAGTCCTTCAGAGCGATAGTAGGTATCTGCGGGATTCTTGACGCGAACAGTTGCTCCAGGCAGAATCATCTTTTTAGCCTCACTTGTTTCCTGTTAATAGCTTAATACTTGTTAATAGTCATTGGTCATTGGTCATTGGTTTTCGTTAACTAACAAATAACAAATGACAAATGACAACTGACAAAGGACAAATGACAAATAACGAATCAATAATACTTCTGCCGTTGGCGAAAATTTGCTACCGATTCTACTATTCCCAAGGAAATGAAGTTAGTCAGCATGGCAGAACGTCCGTAACTCATCCAAGGTAAGGGAATTCCTGCTACAGGCGCTAAGCCAACAGTCATACCAACGTTAACAATTACCTGAAACACAATCATGGACAAAACGCCAATAGCCAACAACGAACCGAAATTGTCTGTGGCATTTTGAGCAACATGCAATAAGCGGAAGCAAATTAAGCAAAAAACAAAGAGTACTACCAAACAACCAACAAAACCGAATTCCTCGCCGACTGCGGAGAAAATAAAGTCTGTATGCTGTTCTGGGACGAAATTAAGTTGGGTCATTGGGCCTTTGAATAGACCCCATCCCCAAATTTCACCGGCACCAATGGCAATGCGAGATTGAATCAAGTGATACCCAGCACCAAGAGGATCGTGATCTGGATCCATGAATACAGTGAGTCGGTCTTTTTGGTAGGGTTTCAAAATATGATTCCAGGCAAAAACTCCTAATTCGCCACCGAGTATATTTAGACTCCACGCACCGATAGCACCCAAACCAAACCGATGCCAAGGCAGAGTTCGCCAACCGATAATAGCCATAGCGATTGACCAAACTATCCCTAACGGCCCAAAAGATAGCTCTTTAAATAAAACTATCGGCTGTGCTAAAGGCCAAGATATGCTGAACAAAATCGCAGCAACTACAGGAGAAATCATTAGAATTAGCCAGCCTGGGTTAGCATTTGCCCAGTAGAGCATTCCCAAGACGATCGCCCCAAATACCATTGATGTTGCTAAATCTGGCTGTAAAAATACTAATCCCCAAGGTATAGCGGTGATTGCCAGTACACGGAAAACACTTTCGAGTTTAGAAGCGGTGCGCTTGTGTAACAAGGCTGCTAAGGTAATAATCATGCCGACTTTGGCAAACTCTGAGGGTTGCACATTAAAACCAGCGATACTAATCCATCGCTGTGCCCCTTTAGCACTAGTACCAGCAATCATCACGGCGATTAAGCTGAAATTCGTAAGTCCATAGGTTACCCAGTGGCACTGCATCAAGATTTCGTAACGGATACGAGCTAAAAAAAGTGCTATTAGTACACCGATACCAGCCACCAACCAGTGCCACCACCAGTCAGTTACTGGCTGCTTGAGTTCCGTACTAAGAATCGTTACGCCGCCAAAAATACTGACAGCAACTGGTAAACAAAATAATAACCAATCTACATATTGCCAAGGCTTAACCCAAGACTTCCAGCGAACTTTGGGGAGCGATCGTTTTAATAACATTGTGTCAGTTTAGACTTTAGGTTTAATTGTTGGGCATTGGGCATTGGGCATTGGGCATTGGGCATTGGGCATTGGGCATTGGGCATTGGGCATTGGGCATTGGGTATGGGGCATGGGGCATTGGGGACAAGGTAGAAAAGGTGGACAAGGTAGCAATCTTTGTTCCTTGTCTCCCCCCTCTCCCTTGTCTCCCACAGTTTCCAGTGCCCTGTCACCAATTCCCAATCTCCAGTCCCTAGTATTCCCAGGCTATAGCCCAAGAAACAGATAGAGTTAAAATTTATTATGTCAAAGCTGCAACTGATACTTTACCAGCTATGGTCAGAGCGATCGCTTTTAGTGCTTTTGCTGAAGCTGAATCTGGGTCAGCAACGACTATTGGCACGCCATTATCGCCGCCAACTCGCGTGGAAATTTCTAGTGGTACACACCCCAAAAGTGGTACTTCCAATTCAGCAGCGGTTTTGGAACCACCACCGGAACCAAAAATGTCATACTGCTTATCTGGCATATCTGGTGGAATAAAATAACTCATATTTTCCACGATTCCTAATACCGGGACGTTCATCTGCTGGAACATCCGCAATCCCTTACGAGAATCTAACAGAGCGACATTTTGCGGTGTAGTGACTATTACTGCCCCTGCCATCGGTACTGCTTGGGTTAAAGTTAACTGAGCATCTCCAGTTCCTGGTGGCATATCTACAATCAAATAGTCCAATTCTCCCCATTGCACTTGATAGAGAAACTGGCGAATTACACCATTTAACATTGGGCCGCGCCAAATTACTGGTTGATCTCGGTCAATCAAAAAGCCCATTGAAACCAATTTGACGCCGTGATTAAAAGCAGGTTCGAGGATTTCACCTTTTTCAGTAGAACGCACAGCAATTTCGGCATCAGCCAACCCTAGCATTGTCGGGTCATTAGGCCCGTAAATATCGGCGTCTAGTAAGCCAACTTTTGCGCCAGTTTGGGCTAAAGCCACTGCGACATTCACCGCCACAGTACTTTTACCAACACCACCTTTGCCGCTGGAAACAGCGATGATATTTTTGACGCCAGAAATACCAGTGCGGTCTGGCAAACTTTTTTGTTGGGGTGTTTCTGCCGTTACTTCTACACTTACATCTGTAACGCCTGGTAATTTTTTAACAGCTTTTTGGCAATCTTCAACAATAAATTCACGTAAAGGACAGGCAGGAGTAGTTAACACTAAAGTGAAACTAACTTTACCACCATCAATTTTGACATTGCGAATCATATTCAGTTCTACCAGACTTTTGCGAAGTTCTGGGTCTTGCACTGGTCGCAATACTTCTAAGACAGAGCGGGAATCAAGGACATCGTACATAAAAAATTCAAAACTCGTACTGAGCGTAGTCGAAGTATTCCAAATTTACCGAAGTTCTGATTTAAGGAAGGCTGAAGCTCCTGACTTCTGTTGCAACTGATGAAATACAATCCTAGTCAGCATCTTAGCTATTAACTGGATGCAAATAAAAGCAAGAGCAGATTGGTATTTTCGCGATCGCTGCCGTAATAAAACTTAGGAAACTGGATTATTACCTAAATAGAATCTTAACGTTATTGGGTATAGGGAATGGCACATAGGGCAGGGGGTATGGGGAGATGGGGAAGTGTGGGGAGTGTGGGGGGCAGGGGAGACAAGGAAGTGTGGGGAGAGAGGGGAGTGTGGGGGGATGGGGGAGTGTGGGGAGTGTGGGGAGAAAGAGAATTTATGCCCCCCTTTCCTCCCACACCTCCCTCTCCTCCCACACCTCCCACACCTCCCACACCTGCTGCTTGCCCTATGCCCTATGCCCCATACCTAAAAATCAAAACAACTGTCATTAATAGATTTTTTATTACCTGATACTGCTGGTAATGCCGCCTTTTCTACTGCTTCGACTAAAGAGCGTGCAACGCGGTCTGCGTAAGGACGAGATAAAGACCAAATTAAAGGTGACAACCAACCGCGTAGTGTTACAGAATAAGATAAACAAGTACCACAAACTGTTGATTCTACTTGGTAAGTTATCCGTTCTTCTATTCCAGGAATTGCCAGGACTCGGATACTGAGCATTTCTCTGGGATTGACGCGTTCCACAAAAATCCGGATGGGAATTGGCGAAAAGCGCGTTACAGCTTGAAAAATTAATCCTGGTTTGGGTACTAATCCGTAGGGCACGTTAGTACTCTTAAGTAGTGGATGCCAAGAAACATCTGTTAAGTCAACCACTTTTTGCCATAGTTCATCTACAGAAGCAGAACTAATCTCTCGATACGTCCGCACCAGAGAAGCGCAAAACCGACGACGTTTGCGGTGGATGAATTTGGATAACCAACCTTGCATTTTCCTAATCCTCCTCCTCGCTAGACACTTTCTGGTAATTCTGGTATTTTTGGCGACTAAGCTTAACCCCTAGACCAAAACTTTCTCAAAATTTATCTGGGCATAGCAATGGTATATTCAGTGCAGATGCCAACCGCCAATATCATAAATAAATATGGCGCAGAAGTTTTGAGTAGAAGAATCAAACCCTTGATAGCTCAAGGTTAAGACTAAATTTTAGTGTTTATACCAGAATACTCCAATTAAAAATTTCAAAAAAAACTCAGTCAATATACAAGCCTATACGCATTTGAGGGAAAATAACTCTAGTGATGCCCATCAATTCTATAAAATGCTTAACCGATAAGAAAAAAGCAGGTTGGGCAAATAGAGCTTGATTGTTGGCGCGGTTTTCCCCAAATTTTAAGATGAGAAATTTGTGGCTTTCTGGAAATTGTAATTTAGGTTCGGGAATCTATGTTGACCAACTCGCAAACACCAACTGTACCAGCTCAATCATCCAAGTCTTTGCCACCAACTGACGCTAAGGCAAGGGTTAGTCAGTTTATGAAACAGCTGCAAGAGGAGATTACCCAAGCTTTGGCAGAACTGGATGGTGTGGGTAAGTTTCATGAAGATAGTTGGGAACGCCCAGAAGGAGGTGGAGGGCGATCGCGCGTCCTACGGGATGGTGCAATATTTGAACAAGGTGGTGTCAATTTTTCTGAAGTTTGGGGTTCCCATTTACCGCCCTCAATCTTAGCTCAACGTCCTGAAGGCGCAGGACACGGCTTTTATGCCACTGGCACTTCAATGGTGTTACACCCCCGCAATCCCTATGTTCCTACAGTTCACCTAAACTATCGCTACTTTGAAGCTGGGCCTGTGTGGTGGTTTGGCGGCGGTTTGGACTTAACTCCTTATTATCCCTTTGCTGAAGATGTAATACATTTACATAAAACTTTAAAACAAGCTTGCGACCAACACCACCCAGAATATTACCCAGTGTTTAAACGTTGGTGTGACGAATATTTCTACCTCAAGCATCGCGGTGAAACAAGGGGTGTGGGCGGCTTATTTTTTGATTACCAAGATGGTCAGGGTACTTTATATCGCGGCCCCGATCCCAATGGGCCAGCAGCTATTCATAGCAATAAGGTGGGAGAACCAGCGCCACGTAATTGGGAAGATTTGTTTGCCTTTGTACAAGACTGTGGCAGAGCATTTTTACCAGGCTATGTACCAATTGTAGAACGGCGACATGGGCTTGAGTATGGCGATCGCCAACGCAATTTCCAACTCTATCGCCGGGGACGATATGTAGAATTTAACTTGGTTTACGACCGAGGTACGATTTTTGGACTGCAAACCAACGGACGCACCGAATCAATTCTCATGTCCCTACCACCTCTGGTGCGTTGGGAATACGGCTATCAGCCAGAACCCAATTCCCCCGAAGCCGAGTTGTATGAAACCTTCTTAAAACCTCAAGATTGGCTCGATTGGAAATAGACGGGAGATGGGGAGATGGGGAGATGGGGAGATGGGGAGACAAGGGATACAATAACTCCAAACTCCAAACTCCCCACTCCCCACTCCAAACTCCTCACTCCTCACTCCTCACTCCGCACTCCCCACTCCCCATTTAAAATTGCTACTCAGCACTGTTTTGGTGAGTTAAACTACTAAAGATAAGCACTTAGCATAAAAAAAGTGACATTTTTAGCTGTAGCTTGCTAATCTCAAGTGGCAGCATTATAACGGTTCTGTAGCTAGTCAATTTAAAAGAAATCCCACGGGGAGGGTTTGAGTGATTCATATAGACCAAAAAAGTTATACAACCCAAGATGGAAATACCGTGATTGTCTTGACACCAGCAGGTCGCCTAGACATCACCACCGCTTGGCAATTTCGCTTAAAGTTACAGGAGTGTATTTCTAAACTCAGTCGCCATGTGGTTGTAAATCTGGGTCAGGTCAATTTTATTGATAGTTCTGGTCTCACGTCTTTGGTAGCTGGAATGCGTGATGCAGATAAAGTCAAGGGTAGTTTCCGCATCTGTAACGTACATCCAGAGGCCAAACTCGTGTTTGAAGTGACGATGATGGATACTGTGTTTGAAATCTTTGAAACCGAAGAGGAAGCTTTAGAAGGTGTACCTCGTAGTATCGCGAGCTAAGAAAAGAGTTAGGAGTAGAGACGCGATTAATCGCGTCTGTACAAGAGTGAGGAGTTTATTGAAAATTCATAATTCATAACTCATAACTCGATCTTACTCAATACTGATTTCGCTTTGTATAACGATAAGGTCCCATAATTGCTCCCCAAGTTGCTTGTCGAGTTTCTGGGTTGATTCCTTTGTCGTAGCTGTAAAATTCTGCTTGTGTGGCTTCAAAGCCTAAGGAAACTTCGATGGTATTTCCAAGATAAGTAAAATTACAACGAGTTTCCGGTAATGGGGTAGCGGTAAACTTATAGCGATCGCCAGCTAACGTTTCGTAATTAACTGTGAGGATACAACCTGGCAGTAATTCTAATCCATCGGGTGAGAGTGTATTTAGTAGGGCAGAATTATCACCTGCGCCTTTTAATGCTTCTGGATTTTTAAGCATATAGTATTGCACTTTCAGAGGCGCATGAGAATCGCCTCCCTGATGCAAGCGCATAATTCGTTGGCGGTAGGGTCGATCTAGGTTAATAATATTAGCCTGTTCGGCAAACAGGGTGATGCTATCTTCTGCGAACAGATTAACTGGTCTTTGCCACAGGCGCAGGTGGACATACCAAACTGGTTCTGCTATGGCTTGTTCCCGATTATCAAATTCACCAGCTAGGTACTCACCCAAAGCAATTAACTGTGGCGAGAAGTTCATAAATGAGATCGATGAATTTTTTAAAGGTAATTATTTTTGGTTAGTTTTTTAGGGCAGAGTTCTTAGCCCTTGTGGCTACCAAGTTACAAACTAATTTTGATTTGTCTATATTGTAAATGAAACTGCACTAGCCAAAACCTCAACTTGGCAAAGTAGCCTTTAAGCGGGAAAATAAAAATACGTCGCCCTTCCTTAAGATTTTCTTTGTGAATAACGTCCGTACTGTCTCTGATACAAAGCGAACTTTCTACAATCTGCATACCCGTCCGATCAACACTATTTATCGTCGGGTAGTAGAAGAGTTGATGGTGGAAATGCATCTGCTGTCAGTAAATATTGATTTTAGCTACAATCCAATTTATGCCTTGGGCGTCGTCACTACTTTTGACCGCTTCATGGAAGGCTATCAACCAGAACGGGATCGAGAATCTATTTTTAACGCCTTATGTCAGGCTATAGAACAAGACCCGCAACGCTATCGCCAGGATGCCGAAAGATTGCGATCTGTAGCTAAAGGTTTGCCAGTTCAAGATTTAATTGCGTGGCTGAGTCAAACCAACAACTTAGATCGAGATGCTGACTTGCAAGGGCAATTGCAAGCGATCGCCAATAATCCTAACTTTAAATACAACCGTTTGTTTGCAATTGGTGTATTTTCTTTATTAGAATTGGCAGATCCTGAACTAGTAAAAGACGAAAAACGACTCACTGAAGCACTCAAAGCGATCGCTGCTGGCTTACATCTGTCTGATGACAAATTCAGCAAGGATTTGGAACTATACCGTTCTAACCTAGACAAAATGGCGCAAGCCCTGGTAGTGATGGCAGATATGCTCTCAGCCGATCGCAAAAAACGCGAACAACGCAAACAACAATCAACTACTCAAGTTGCTCCTCCAGCTTCCAATGAATAGTTAAGAATTAAAAATAGTTAGGAGTTATGAGTGAGGAGTTAAAAAGGGTCAATAACTCTTAACTCCTAACTCCTAACTCTTAACTCTATAACTTTATACACCCAATATTCTGTAGATTAAGCTGTTAATTAAAGTCAGCGCAAATGCTCCAATAACAGCACTCCAAACACCGTAGCGCAAACGAAAGCCTTCGACTAACCAAGCCGCAATACTAAAACAAACTACAGCAATCATAAATGTGAAAATGCTGGATAACAAGTCCAAGGTAAGTAAATTTGGTACTGCGAAAATGAGTCTTAAAATTGGTCGAACTATTGCTGTCACAATACCAAGCACTGCTGCGGAAAGGAAGGCTTTACTTGGAGTGTCAATTTCAACTCCCAAAGGCAATTTACTAATTATTAACAAGCTGATACCTGTTACTATCCAAACAATTAAAAGCGTCACAATATTCATGCCACAACCCCTGAAACGTGAATGGCAATTGGTGATAAGCTACCGAGCCTACCTATGGAAAAATATTTCAAACTCAACCAATTATTTGTAAATTAACAGAATTTTTTTCTCTAGCGGAATTTTATTCTGGATATCTTTAGGTTTGGGGGTAGGGGAGGCAGGGGAAAAGGTTAAAGGTTAAAGGGAAAAGGAATAAATTTAATCTTTCCCCATAACCCTTTCCGCTTCCCCATGCCCCATACCCAATGCCCAATGCCCATTTACCTTTTTGGAGAAGATTGGCTTTGTCCGGGTGCTATAGATGCTGGTGGATTGGAAATATTAGGATTAATTGGGCTGATGTTTTGTCCGGGCGCTGAGGGAAATCTGGGGGCAAGATTGCCTTCGGGGTTGATGCCTGGAACTGGTGCTTCGCCAGGATTAATTGGAAAAGAAGGCACAGCAGGCTGGTTGAGTGGGTTTGTTGGTGGTTGAGACGGCCCGGGAATAATTCCTAAAGAAACGCGATCGCCTCCTACTTGCCGCAGCAAGTCTAATGTCTCAATCACATCATTGTAAGTTGCTGTACGGGAAGCATTCAGCACCACAACCCCATTGGGATTTGCTTGGAGATAGAGTTTTAACCTTTGTGCCAAATCTTCACGTTTTACAGGCTGTTTTTCTATGTAGGTGTTGCCAACGGCATCGATAGTTACAATCTGACTGCCACTTTGTGACGTTATCCCAGATACAGATTTAGCGCTGGCTTTAGGCAAATCAACATTTATTGCCTGTTGGCGCGTAAATTGCAGTGCTGCTAACAAAAAAAACGTCAGAATACAAAAGACAACATCAATTAAAGGAATAATTTGAATTTGAACTTCTTCGATTGGAGTATGCAGATTAACTTTCATTTTCTCAATTTAATCGCCTGGTTTAGGGGTTGAACTTTTGACTATTACTAAGGTAGGATTGGCGGCTCAGGAGGTTCAGAAAACCTGTTTTTCCCTTGTTTGCGAGGTGGCGTTAAATTATCCCGCATAACTGGTGATGTAATATTACTAAAATCGGGCGGAGACTGACGGTAGAGTAATTCCAACTCATTCCCTGCCCGACGAAAAACTTTGACTTGGTTAACTACAAAACTTTGGAATAGGCGATAGAATACCAAACTAATGATGGCAACTATTAGCCCTGTTGCTGTACTAATTAACGATTCACCAATACCAGTAGTCACCCCAGCAGTAGATTCAGTTCCCAAATCGCCAATCCGAATTGCCCGCAAAGAGTGGATTAAACCCAAAACGGTACCCAATAATCCTAGTAGTGGTGCCAGGGCAATTACGGCTTCTAAAAGTTTTTCGCCCCGCCGCATTCCAGCTAATTCATCTTCGGCTGTGGACTCTAGGGCTAGACGAAAGGTTTCCGCATCGCTTTTGCCTAAATGTAAGGGTGAATAAAGAAAACGCCCTACAGGCTGATGGCTTGCTTGTCTTGCAATATCCGCAGCGACTTGCCAATCATCATGGGCAGCATCTAGGACGCGATCGACTATTTGCTTTTCTTGAGTTAAAATTCGCAACCAGAACCACAAACGCTCGAAAATTACACTCAAAGACAAAATCGACAGAACCAGCAAAGGCCACATCGCTGGTCCGCCCTTGTAAAACAAATCTAAAATATCCACTGTTTAAATTTCCTCCCTCCATAACTAAAGCAACTATCCCCAAGCATTATTAATTTTAGAGATTAATGGGCATAGGGCATAGGGCATGGGGCATGGGGAAAGGGAAAGAGGTAAGGGGAAAGATTAAATTTATTCCTTTTCCCTTTAACTTTTAACCTTTTACCCTGCCTCCGCACTCCCCTTTAGATTTGTAGCGTCTTCCAGACTAATTAGGGCGGTTATTCCCACCGTGAGTTTAAAAGATAATTTGTCAGAATTAAAGATAACTGGAGGTCCAAAATATGAAATTTTCAATTCAATCAGTTTATACCTGGTATCGTAATTTGCTTCGTAACCCTAAATACCGCTGGTGGGTAATTTTAGGAACATTAGTTTATCTGGCAAGCCCAATTGATTTTCTTCCTGATGTTTTCCCCATCGTTGGGCAGATTGACGATGTTTTCCTTTTGACACTGCTAGTAAGTGAGGTGTCCGGGTTAGTGATTGAAGGCTGGAAAGCTCGTAAAGGCGATTTAAATACAGAAGCATCGAGTACCACTGAGGGTTCTACCTCCACTGCAAGCACCATTGATGTCGATGCTGTTTCTGTCAAGTAGTTTTAATAATAAAATACAATTTAATAAGCCCCCTACTTTTGGCGTCCGAAGTAGGGGATATTTTTTTAACGCAGAGCGGCGCAGAGGAAAACGCAAAGGTTCGCAAAGTCAGAGTTAGAGGTTGTTGGCTATGCGTTTAAAAATCTTTCACAAATTCCGTTAAATATCGGAAAGCCTTCAAAATATAACTAGCGCAATCTGTAGGAGAGGTGTTGTAAAACGATCGCCACGCACTGGCCTTATCTTCATCATAGCGATCGCGTTTATCTGGATGATGTTCTAACCATGCCAATCTCACTGCATGACCGATTAACACATCTAATACTATATATTCTTCGATTTGCAGCTTGGGATTATTAGCGGCGATCGCTGCTAATTCTATTAATGCTTCAATATTAACTTGGCGGTATTCTGGAGCTTCAATTTTATTTAGCAGATGTTCGACTAACAAAGCAAAATTCCTTTCTCCCGCTGTCATTTCTGACAACATCACCTCGCTATCTAAACGATTGCGACGCTCTAATTTATCGCCAATTACCAAACCTTTGCAATGTTGCATTATTAGCCAAACTTGCTTAAAAAAGTCTTTTGGTACTCGTCCTGTCGTCCCCTCGCTTTGGCGAAATCGCCGCCAACCACCTGAAGGAACTTGCATTTCTTCTGAAATTCCTGGTGACACCACCCAATCAATATCGCTTTCTTTTTGCTTGACGTGTAATGATTCTTGCTGGCGTAACAGGTTACTCATGCCAGTATATCCAGTTAATACTTGACGCAAGCGCATTTTCACTTCAAAGGGTGGAAGTTGCATTAAGCGATCGTATGCTTCATCTTGAGTAACATGTAATTCCTGCGTAAGTTCGCTGGTAATCAATAAAATGAGATAGCCGACTCTCACCGTCAGTAGTCCCTGAAATAGTTCGGGTTCCGATTTGATTAGGACTCCGAGATAGATTAAAATTTCTTGGGTAAGGACGCGATCGCGGATATCTTCACGACAAAAATGACTAATCTTATCAGCAATCTCATGGTGTGACATGGGTACGGTAATTAAGGAAGCTTCACTGTAAGCCCTACCCACAGCAATTTGCTTACCTTGCACCAAAATACTCGTCACCGCATCTGATAAGCTGATATCAACCATTTTACGCAACCCCGCAGCCCGACGTACCACCGCCCAAATGCCTAAATCTCCAGCTTTGGTGTAAACTTCATCTAGTAAATCGGCTACGGTGACAGCATGTCCGGGGCCGCCATATCCTGTATCAAATTCGATTCCTTGCAAACGAGTCAAAGTTTGTAATAGCTCAATTTGCTCGTAAAGATTTTCTGATGAGCGCAAATAAGAAAGCAATAATCCTAAGTTGGTTTCACACTCCATCTTAAATTCTTGGGTATGTCCTAAGCGCCAGTTTTTCTCAGGATGATAAGCCAGATAATAGCAACGCAGTCCGGCATTTTTCACTGGCGATAGAGAAAATTCCACATCTTCAAGAAAATCAATTCTTTGTATTCCAGCTGTTAGCATTAACTGATTTAGCCGCCCTAATTTTACTTGCACGCCGTTACAAATTCCATCTTTGAGTTCTTGCATCAATTCTAGTAATGCCTCAAAACCAATTTCTAACATGGTATGGGTTAGCATTAAAGTCAAGGTAGGACGCCCTAAATCGCTCCAATATTTTTGAATGTAAGCTAGTTCGCTTCTGATTTGATCTAGCAGAAAATGGTAATCGAGGGTTAAGTAAAACTGCTGGGAATCTAGGAATGATGGCAAAAATACAATTGTTTGATTGCGAATCCGAAATATTCTCGATGTTGTTAAACTCCGCAACCGTCGCACTGGACGCCCAGTTAAACCAAGTTTGTTGTTACGTCCAATTTGGGTATAAATATCTGAAAGTTCCCCAGCTTTTCTGACCTGGATTGGTTCTATTTGGGTGGGTGTTTGGGCTTCAATTCCATGAACTTCTAGTTTGCCTTGTAAATCTTCATCTTCTGCTAACAAGGCAATTTGTACTAATACTTCGCGCTGTTTGCCAACGCACAAATGTCTCCCTAAAGGGTCGATATCACCAACTGCTATTAACCCTTCATTCAACATTTGACCGAGGAAATATAAACTTTGCGCCCACACTAAAGGAATATTCTCATTAGGTAAACGTGGTTGAGTTTGGGGTGTTAATTTTTCAGCTTCTACGTTTTCGGCAGGAACATAATAGAGTTCTGGCAGCAAATATAATCCATTTTGCTCTATAAGTAATGTTGATAAAAGTTCTTGGTATTTTGTAACTTGTTCTTGCTTGCCACAAAACAATCCATCTAAAACTAAATAAGTAAAAAATAACGGCCATTCGCATTCAATATGCTCGAATTGCTTGAGTTCCCAAGGTTCGTAATGCAAACGTTGGCTGTCTTCTAAAACGGTTTGGTGTCCATCACGTAGAAAGCGTTTGCAGCCATATTTACCTGCGAGTTTGTTGATAATATCGTTTAAAGTGCGATCGCGCAGTTGTAAGTCTTCCACTGCAAAGGCAGGATAACTAATAATACTCAACAGGGCCGCGTCAATTTCTTTGGAACCAGATTCTCTCGGTAATAAGGATTCTAAAGTAATTCGAGCGCGGGCAATTTCATCTGGTAGCACATGAATTACTGATGCTTGACTGCCACGCACACCAAACAAATCCAGCCCATTCATCGCTTCTAAAGCTGCTTTTGCCATGCCTACGGAACTGGCATTTAACTCAGCATTACCATGATTAATTTTATTACCGCGTTCCCAAATACCATAGTCTGGTGTGCGATAAGCTCGTCCAATGTAGTAAACCAAATTTTGAACGAAATTAACTTCATCAATCGTATAAATAATTTGCAATCCCGTAGCGGTCATTTGTGCCAAGATCAGTAAAAATAAAGATGTGGCATCAAGTTGTAAATGCCCCCATTCATCATCACCAACAACGATGTCCCCTGTGCTGGTATTGTATTTGGCGTGCAGCCCATCCAGTAGCGATTGAGTATGTTTAAATGTCTCTACTTTATGAGCTTGTCGCATCATTGCAAACAGTAACCCCCGCATCAGCTTGATGACACTATGTTCTAGTTCGTAATTGTGTCCTTCGTGGTCATCAATCTTGCGGTATGCAAGTGCTAAACCCCAAACTGCCAAAATGCTGTAAACATTGTCCCGCACCCAGGCATCTGTATAATCGCCGTGGGCTGTAATTGCTGTACTCGCAGGCAGTAAACCTGTGATGGGATTTTGACGAGCGAGAACGATCCTCTTTATTTGTTGATAGTAATACTCTAGGCGAGTTTGCAATTCGGTAGATGTTTTCATAATTTTGTTGGCAGGAGCATCGGAAGTTCTATCCTGTGGCTGTGAAGCGAACGACCTAAACTTAATTAGAATAAGTTTTGTAATGGTTGATGGGAAACAGCCCAGGGTGGTGTGAGTTTATTATTATCTCGTGTTAACAGGCTTCTAGGTACTGAATTTTAGTGAAGTTGGACTCAAATACAACATTTGTTCAAATCTTCATCAATACTTAGATAAATTTATACCGATCTTCAATTTGTTTTTGATAACTTGAAAATAGGCAACGTTAGCCAGAAACACATCGAGCACATCAGTAGGTATAAAAACCTTTTAACACAACAAAAGCCTATCTAAAAGGAGATTAATTATGTCTCTGCGTTACAACGAAAATCATGCTCAGTTAGTGAAAGTGGTTTACTCTCAAGTGAAAGTTAATGGAAAAATTGAATTAGTACCACTAGAGTTATACGCTGATGGTTCACTTAAGCGTTCTATTGGGTAAGTGAAAGTAAGTAATTCTCTATTGTCAACTTAAAGCAAGCTCTAGTTTTTTATTTTGTAGTAAATATATGTCGAAGCCTCTCCATTTGTATGGAAGAGGCTTTGAATTTTATGCGAAAAATAGTATTGACCAAGTTATTAGGGCAGGTTATTTTTACTATTGCCTATTGCCCATTATCTATTGCTTTAAAAAAAGTTGCTAACACGCGATCGCCTAGATAAACATACAGTTGTTATACGCTTCTATATATTTATCTGAATTATTTAAAATTGGGCAATACTAAATATTTTAGCTGTATGAAGTTAACCAGGAAATATATTGATTAGCTTGACACAGATGCTAACAGTAGTAAAATCTACTTTAAGTTACGCGAAAATTACCTGAAAATCAAGGCTTGAAATTGGTTACTGGTGAAGAACGTCACAAATTCCCGATAAGATTACCCAGTATCTACCGGAGATGGCGATTCCGGGTTAGGATGATGACTAGCGATGCCCTGATTGGATATCGATATTGAATTATTGAGATTTTATGGGCCAAAGTCCCCAAGATGGCAGTATCAACCTCCTCTGAGCTGTGAGGCAGTCTCCCAGCGCGGGGGAGATATTAGGAGGTATGTATCATGCTCACACAGGAACTTAGGGATGCACTGATTGATGCTACCGATTTAAATCAATTGAAATGGGATTTAAATCGGTTACAACCAGTGGATGTAGGGGAATACATTGAACAATTGTCTGAAAAACAACGGGCGATCGCATTTCGTTTGCTCAACAAAAATCAGGCAATAGATGTATTTGAATATCTGCCAACAGAGGTACAAGAAGAGCTAATTAATTCCCTACATGATGTACAAGTAGCGCAGCTTGTAGAAGCGATGAGTCCTGATGAAAGAGCAGAATTATTTGATGAATTACCTGCTGGAGTAATCAAACGGCTGTTAAAGGAATTGAGTCCAGAACAAAGGCAAGCCACAGCAACAATTCTCGGTTATCCCGAAGGCACCGCTGGCCGAGTCATGACCACCGAATATGTCCGGTTACGAGAAGGATTAACTGTAGGTGAAGCCCTCAGTAAAATCCGCCGTCAAGACGAAGATAAAGAGACAATTTACTACGCCTACGTCACAGACGACAACCGGACACTGGTGAGAGTGGTTTCACTGCGCCAGTTATTGTTTACCTTTCCCGATGTTTATATCAGAGATATTGCCAGCGATCGCGTCATTAAGGTGAGAACCGAAACTTCCCAAGAAGAAGTCGCCCAAGTCATGAAGCGCTATGACTTAATCGCTATTCCCGTAGTCGATCGGGAAGACCGATTGGTGGGGATTGTCACCATCGATGATGTGATCGATATTTTGGAAGAGGAAGCCACAGAAGATATTCAAAAACTTGCAGGTGTAAGTGGCGATGAAGCTGCTTTGTCTTCTCCTTTACTCACCATCCGCAACCGCTTACCCTGGCTGTTGGGCATCATGGCCTTGTATATTGGTGCAGCTAGCGCGATCGCTCCTTTTCAGTCTGTAATTTCCGCAGTGCCAGTTCTCGCAGTGATCATGCCGATTTTTTCTAATACCGGCGGTACCGTGGGAATCCAAGCATTAACCGTGACAATCCGGGGCTTGGGGGTGGGAGAGGTGACACCGAAAGACACTGTGAAAATTCTCCGCAAGGAAATCTTCGCTGGTTTAGGTACAGCACTGGCTTTAGCCACAACGATGATTTTGCTTTCCTTGATTTGGGCGCGACCCCAAGAACGATGGGTGGCTTTTATTGCCGGTATGGTCATGGCAACAAATACAATAGTAGCCGTGACTCTTGGTACTTTATTGCCAATGGCTTTGAAACGTTTGAAGCTCGACCCTGCCTTGGTTAGCGGCCCATTAGTGACTACAATGCTAGATACAATTGGCTTTTTAACATTCCTGAGCCTCATTTCTCTAGCTTTAAACGTTTTTCACTTACCAACATGAAGGGATTGGGGCATTGGGCATGGGTATGGGGAAAGGGAAAGGGGTATGGTTCGACCCTTCTCTACGAGAGGCTTCGCCAACGACAAAGCTCAGGACAGGCAAGCTCACCAACTGGGGAAAAGGGGAAAGATTAAATTTATTCCTTTAACCTTTTCCCTTTAACCTTTTCCCCTGCCCATTTCCCATGCCCCATGCCCAATATTAAAATATGCCTACAACAACCTGGAATCGTCACCACGTTCTTTCCCTCGCTGACTTCACGGCGGCTGAATACGATACCGTTTTGCAAACTGCGGCTTCTTTTCAAGAGGTGCTATCGCGGCGGACGAAGAAAGTGCCAACGTTGCAGGGACAGGTGGTGGCAAATTTATTTTTTGAACCCTCTACCCGCACCCGTAGCAGTTTTGAACTTGCTGCGAAACGCTTGAGTGCGGATACATTGAACTTTGCCGCAGCCACGTCTTCTATGACTAAGGGAGAAACTATTCTCGACACAGCGAAGACTTATTTGGCTATGGGCACTGATATTATGGTAGTCCGGCATAAGGAGGCGGGGGTACCAAATGCGATCGCTCAAGAAATGGATCGTTTAGGTGTAAAAGTTAGCGTGCTGAATGCTGGTGATGGTCAGCACGAACATCCATCCCAAGCACTGCTAGATTTATTTACCATTTGTAGTTTAATTGACCCAAATCATCCGCGACTGGAACTTTTAAAGGGTAAAAAGATTGCGATCGTTGGGGATATTTTGCATTCTCGTGTGGCGCGATCGAATATTTGGAGTTTTATCGCCAGTGGCGCCCAACTACACTTGGCAGCACCACCCACACTTTTACCCAAGCTATTCGCCGAGTACATCTTGGAATCAGAAGGCAGAAGTCAGAATTCAGAATTCACAAATCAGGAGTTTATTACCTCCGCGTCCCCTACTCCCCAACTATTTCTTCATTGGCAGCTAGAACCAGCTTTACAAGATGCTGATTTTGTGATGACTTTGCGCTTGCAAAAGGAACGGATGACTGCTCATTTATTACCAAGTTTGCGAGAATATCATCAGCTATTTGGCATTACAAGCACAAAACTGCAACTTTGTAAACCCGATGTTAAAGTTTTGCATCCAGGGCCAGTAAACCGTGGTGTCGAAATTAGTTCTGAGTTGATGGATGACCCAGAATTTAGTCTCATTCAATCGCAAGTTACCAGCGGTGTTGCCGTTCGGATGGCGCTGTTGTATTTATTAGGCAGTGGTAAAGCTTAATAACAAGATAAATTCAAGGTAAATCGTGGCAATACATCTTCACCAGATAATTGTGTAGGCAGATTTCGCAATTCTACATTCTGTCCTTGGCGGTAAATTTCTACTTGCTGCTGTTGGGGATTAATTAACCATGCCAATTTCACCCCTGCATCCAGATATTCCTGCATTTTCTGGCGCAGCATTTCTAAATTATCTATTGCTGACCTTAATTCAATGACAAAATCCGGTGCAATGGGGGGAAATTTACGTCTTTGTTCGGGAGTGAGTGCTTGCCAACGTTCTCGTTGCACCCAAGCAGCGTCAGACGAACGGTCTGCTCCATTGGGTAATTTAAAGATGGTAGAGGAACTAAAAGTATAACCGAGGTCAGTTTGCCGATTCCAAATGCCCAAATCAATTATTAAGTCGGCTTCACGGTTACCACTTTCTCCTCCAACGGGCGGCATAATTATCAATTCTCCCTTAACCGTTCGCTCAAATTGTAACTCGCGGTTATTTTGACATAACTGGTAGAACTGTTCGTCTGTGAGGTGAACTGTGTCTAGCTTTAATGTCAATGGGCTGGTAACCATAAAGTTAATTTCAATAGTGGCGACATAATACCATTTTGCAGAAATTCGCGCTGTCGAGATCCCCTAATTTTTCACGAATTATTTAGGATTACGTATGCCTAAAGTTATTGGTAACAATCTTTTGATTTTAATACCATAGGATTATTTTAGGGCAAAATACATGGTCTCAAAGATATTATCTCTTCTTCCGATCGCATGAAGACGCAACTCTGGAATTTTGGGAAGATTTAACTATAAAAGTCAAGAATTTCATGGCTTTTAGAAGTGTCGGAGGTAAATAAATATGAAACCAATATTTTTGACGGCAGCAGCTTTACTCACTACGCTATCTTTTGCTGCTCCTATATCCGTCAAAGCTGAAAACTCCGCCCCTGTCCGGCGTTTGCTGGAAACTAGAGAATGTTTTGGATGTGATTTAACAGGAGCAAATCTCAAAGGCGCTCATCTAATAGGTGTTGATTTGAGAAATGCAAATTTGAAAGGTGCCAACTTAGAGGGTGCCAACTTAGAAGGTGCTGATTTGACTGGTGCTAATTTGAGTTCTGCTAATCTTGAAGAAGCATTCGTTAGCGATACTATCTTAAATAATGCTAATCTCACCAATGTTAACTTGAGTAATTCTCGTTTATATAATAGTGATGTAAATGGTGCAATTTTGGCTAATATCGATTTAAGCGGTGCTGATGTATTTAATACTGCTATTAGCGTTGGTGGTGAATATTAATCAATTTTGGATTTTGGATTTTGGATTGACTCTGTGTAGAAACTTCAGAAAATATTAAACAATTTTGGATTTTGAATCTGACAATCCAAAATCCAAAATTTAAAATCTAAAATTTATTCACCAGTAATCGCTAGTTCATTCACCCAGATTCTTGGACAAACTCCCCCTGGTGTTAACTCCACCTCTTTTTCTACATAAATAATTGACTTCAACAGTTCCAAGAAATCACCAGCTACTGTTGCTGACTCTATACTCGTTTTCACACCTTTGTTTACTAACCAACCATCAAACGGCAAGGAAAATGAACCTTGCAATGATTTTACCCCTGCATGAAGGGCCCGTAAATCATCAATAAGAATTACGTTTTCCGCAGTTTCTAAGCTAAATTCTTGCTCAGGCGTTGCTGTCGTAAAAACGTGATAAAAATTGGGGCTGACGCTGACTTTTGCACCAATACTGGCGTTACCTGTAGGTTGAGCATTTAACCTTTTGGCAGTGCCGGCACTATGGAGAAAGCTTTTTAAAATGCCATTTTCAATCAGCGAAATTTGACGAGTTGGAGTACCCTCACCATCAAAACTTTCTGCGCCTATGTTAGCTGGATGTAGTGCATCATCGTAAACTGAAAGCAGAGGGGAAGCAATTTCTTTGCCTAAATCGTCAGGAGTAGATAAACTTTGTTTATCCAAAATATTTTGGGCATTGAACAAGTTAGAAAAAGCGCCCAACAAACTTAAAAAAGCTTCGGGTGAGAAAACTACCCGATATTTTCCACTTTGAATTTTTTCGTAATTCAAGTGGCTGATAGTTTTGTCTGCGGTTTCTTTGATGCAACCATTTATGTCTAGATTCTCTAAACCGTGGTTGATTCTAAAAGCACCTGCACTGCGAGGTTTTTTTCCTTCTTCTTCTGTTTTACTGTAAAGATAAATTGACGCAAACGAGTGAGATTCAGTTCTGAGGGCACCGTCGCTATTGAGATAAAATCTATCAATATCTCTTTGGGCTAAGCTATTATACGGTACACCTTGAATTGCTGGATGGGCTGCTAGTAATTCTTTTTCGGCTAGCAATAGTTTGTCTATAAGTTCAGCTACGGGTGCTTGGGGTGCTTTGTTTTCAGGTTTGTTGGGAATAGGAATAGTAGCTTCCGGGCTAAAATCAGGGACATTTTCTTTAACACCAAAAAAACTGGCTTCGTAAGCAGTTTTCAAAGCTAATTCTAATCCTTTGGGATCTACGTCCGTGGTGCTAGTGACGCCCATTGTATTATCTTCATTCCAGACACGAACGGTAACGCCAGAGCGATTTGAAGCTTTGACTTGTTTTGGCTCTCCTCGATCTACTTGCACGTTAGTATCATCTACTGTTGAGCCATAAATGTCAAATTTTTTGATGCCAAGTCTATCAGCATTTTCCTTGGCGTAATTTGCGATTTCATTGATATTCGGCATGACCAATTTGAGATTTGGGATTTGAGATTTGGGATTAGCAGCTATTTATTTGGAATATTAGATTTAGGATTTTGGATTTTAAGGTATTGCACATAAAACTCTTATATTTAGGGCGGGCTTTCCGGCCCACCCCACAAGAAATGTAGAGTTTAATATTATGCAGATTTAGATGTAGCTTTGGCTGGTTGAAAATCCAAAATCAAAATCTAAAATCCAAAATTATTATCTTCCGCCCACGGTAATAGAATTAACTTTGATGTGTGGTTGTCCGACTGTGGTGTAAATACTGCCGCTGACGGAACCACAAAAACCTGGGGCAATTTCTAAATCTTGGGAACACATGGAAATTTTATTCATAATTTCCGTGGCTTCACCAATCAAAATTGCTCCTTTTAATGGCTTGGTAATTTTGCCATTTTCAATCAAATAAGCTTCATCGACACCAAAGTTAAATTGACCTGTGGCACCAACGCTACCGCCACCCATTTTTTTACAGTAAATGCCTTTATCAATAGAGGCAAATATATCTTCAATGGTGTAGTCGCCAGAATCAATATAAGTATTACGCATCCGGCTAGCGGCGGCAAAGGTATAGTTTTGGCGGCGTCCGCTTCCCGTTCTGGGGTGTCCGGTGAGTGTGGAACCTGTTCTATCTGCTAAGAAGTTTTTGAGAACGCCTTTTTCAATTAAGAGGGTTCTTTGGGCGGGCATACCTTCGTCGTCCATATCAATTGTTCCGAAGGCATTGTCAGAACGTCCTTCATCCCAAGCTGTTAAACTTTCGTGGGCAATTTTTTGGCCTTTTTTATCAGCAAAGGGAGAGGTATTGCGTTCGATTTGAGTGGTTTCTAGGAGATGTCCGCAAGCTTCGTGGAAGATTACGCCGCCAAAGTGATTGGCCATAATTATGGGGTAAGTTCCTGATTCCACGTAATCTGCATAGAGCATTTTCCCAGCAGATTCTGATATTTTCTCGGCAGCTTGTTGATAGTCCCAGGTTCTTAAGAAGTTGGCATCGCTGGTGTTACCGGCGCGATCGCCAATTGAGGTGCGATTAGCACCATCGGCACACAACAGGTTAAAGCCTACTGATTGAGTGAGGCGAATGTCACGGGCAAAAGTACCATCACTGGCGGCGACTAAAACTTCTTGCCAATCTCGAAAATAACTAGCGCGGCGCGATTGGATGTGGCTGGCTTTTTGTTTCAGGTAAGCAGTACCATCAAGGAGGACTTCTCCCATTTCGCGGATGGAACTACACGCTGGTAGCCAAGCATCTTTGCCTCTTTTGGTGGCGTAATCTCTGAGTAATTCGAGGTAGATTTCCGGAATGAAGGAACTAGGTGCGGGTAGGTGTAACCCCAAAATCGAAAGACCTTTTTCTAAGGCTGCTTTCAAACCCGAAAAGGAAAGGTCATTAGTGCTGACGTAGCAGTCGGCTTTACCGCGAAAGACTCTGACTCCGGCGCCTGTAGACAAACTCGGTGAAATGCTGGTGATGGCGTCGTCTTCTGCAAGAGAACTAATGTAGTTGCGACGTTCTAAGAAGAATTCGATGAAGTCAGCACCGGCGGCGCGTCCTAGTCCCAGGAGGGTAGCCAGTGGGGCTTCCCAGGTTTCATCGAAACGCTCTGGGGTGGAAGAATATTGTAGAGTGGGAAGTTGATTCGAGAGAAGTAGCGTACTTGTAAGCATGGGTAGCCTCGTCTGCTGGCGGAATTCAGAGATTTGACTGAAAAATCCTGGTGTGTTCAGTCTAACAAATGAGTGAAAGCCACAGTTGGCAGTAAGGCAGTGTGGATTTCCCTCCTATTACAACAATTTTGAGCTAACTAAACCATAAAGGGGCGCACGGTGTACGCCCCTAGAAGAGATTGTGGTTCAAATAAACGAGATGCCTTATATGTATTTAGTTTGCACTTTTGTTTACCAAAAGTACCACAAAATGCTAACAGGTATGGAGTGATAATTGCGAATTCGGAATTAATATAACTCCTACAAAATATGTAATTTTATTTGCTGATAAGGTTAATTCGATCCAGATTCTCCTCTTAGGTTTATTTACGATTTGCTATTTTCAAGGGAATTCTTACTGTTTCTCGACCATCGAAAGTTCGATCTAAATTCGGAACTGGTCTTGGGGATGATATATTTTTAAACAAAACCTTCAGCGTGCGAACAATAGTTTTAAGAACTTTCATTTTGCTGGCAGTCGGCTTTTGATCGTATCTCAAAACCATTGGAATTTCTACAATTCTCGGTTTGAATACTTTAGCTTTGAGCAGTAAATCTATCATGCAAGCAAATCCACTTTCTGTGAAGAGATTGTCGCCATAATAGGCATCAAGTTTACTGAGCAAAGTCCGGTTATAGAGTCTGTAACCACAGGTGTAATCTCTAACACCTGGAACGCGAGCTGCAATTCTAAATAGCCAACTTGCTCCGTAGCTCATGAACTCTCTAAATTTTGATAAGCCGATGACTTTTGAGCCTTTGCGATATCTAGATGCGATCGCAATATCATAACCATCAGCGATGGTAGTGTCATACATTTTGATTAAGAGTTCTGGTGGTTGAGTATCATCGCAATCCATTGCGGCTAAAAAATCACCTTCTTGAGAAATTTCTAAGAAAGTTGTGAAGCCTGTTTTAATTGCTTGACCTAAACCACCATTTTTAGCATGTTGTACCAATTTCAGCGATACACCCAGCGATTGAGATTGTTCTATGGCAGTTTCAGCAGTGCGATCGCTACTGCCATCATCAACTAAAATCAGCTGGATGTCCATCTTAGAGATTTCCTGCAATGCCTGAAATCTTTTGAACAATGGGGGAATTGATGCTTCTTCGTTGTATGCGGGTAAAAGAATAAAAAGAGTCATAAATGCCTCGTGTAATTTTGAAAATACCAGTACTCAAATTTCAAGAATTTAGTAATGTTGATTTTTTGAGGAATTCATCAACATGTCTGACCACAGCGTTGTTATTAACGCTATCATTCACGAACTGTGATGTATTCACAACAAAAAAATCAGCGTTTTCAGTACTCACTTTAGGAACAAGATTTGAATAGTTTAAAACTTGTAGTGGTTGTACCTTCATCGCCCTATTTATGTGTGCTGCTACAATGTCATCTTGTTTGAGTTCTGGAAACATCAAACGTATACCTTGGAAAAATACTTGTCGCAATTCATCATCTGGCTGTTTTAACAATGGGTCGGTAGAAAGGATATATTTTGGTAGGAATGTCATGTGATATCCCGCAGTTTCTTGCAAAGAAACTAGGTTACTCATGCCGATAACTCCAGTAAACGGAATATTTCTATCGGCAATATTTACTACGTAATAAGGAATTAAAGCCTTACGAGTAATAAGTGTCATGCAAATTACGCCCAGGTACTCTACTGTTTCACTTTGGGAAACTTTCACTAGGTCATTTGCAACAACTTGTTGTAGGACATTAACCGGGCCGGTAAATATGACTTTATCAAAATGTTCTTTTTTCCCTTGAGATTCTACCCAAATTCCACCTTCTTGAGCAGGTGCAATATACTCTACCGCAGTACTTGTGCGAACCTGACCTCCAGATGCCTTAATTAATTCTTCTAAACGGTCTATTACAGTTTTATAACCGCCAGAAACATAACCAAGTTGTTCTTTACTTAATGAAGAATCCCGCGCTGAAAACAATCTTCTGATGTAAGCCCAAATAAAAACAGCTGAGATTCGCTTATAGTTTTCTCCTAATTTTGAAAGAAGTAAGGGTTTCCAAAGCTTTTCGTATGTATTTTTACCACCAAGTTTTAATAGCCAATCTTCAACTAAAATCTTTTCTAGACGCTGCCAATCATTGATGCGCGAACCATATAAAAGAGTAAAAGCTAATCTAATTTTTCCAATCAGCCCAAACAAAGGAAAACGCAAAAATTCTATAGCATTACTGATAGAATAAAACTTTTTATTGTCATAAAAACCCGTTAAACTACGATGCCAACGTAGTTTATCTCCAAGACCAATATCTCTTATAAAATTTATTAAATGAGTATCAGAAGGTAGAATAACGTGATAAAAGCGATCCCAGGTAAATAACCCGTAATCATGATAGGTAGTAAGTCCACCAAGCTGCTTGCTGTTATCAAAAACAGTTACTATATGTCCTTGGTTTGAAAGGCGTTGGGCTAATACTAATCCAGTTATTCCTCCACCAATGATGCCTATTTTCATAAACTTAAATATTTCTTGGGTATGTTGTTCAAATTTATCTTTCGACTTTGTTAAAGGTGATAGCTGATTGAGCTATTAATGTACAACAAGTATTACACCAGTGATGATAATTGAAATTCCTAGCCACTGGCTCAATACAACCTTCTCTTTAAGAAGATAGTAAGAAGCAATAGGTATAAGTGCATACATTAATCCCAGAACTGGAAATGCTTGGCTCAGAGGAACTGTCCGCAATACATACAGCCACAATAAAGTCATGAATCCATAGCAAATAAACCAAATCGCAAAATAAGGAGAGAATACCAAATTGCGAATCGATGCGCTTCCTTCTTTGCTAGAGTTGGTTATGTAAAGTCCGTACTTTAGGGATACATTAGCCACTGTTCCAAGCAAAACTACAAACATTAAATTTAGCCAGTTTATGATGTCCATTTTTTAATACTTTCTGGGATAGTTAACTATAAAATTATTGTGACTTCTTTATGGGAATAACCACTAAAAGAACACCAGTAAAAATAGTGAGAACTCCTAATATTCGAGTTAGTGTAATTACTTCATTAAAAAAATAATACGAACCTAAAAATATGCCGACATAGTTTAGGCTAGTTACTGGATAAGCAATACTCAGTTTTACTGTTCGCAAAGCTAATATCCAACTTACTATTCCTAAACAATAAACAGCCACAGATAATGCCAATTGCTGAAGAAATTGCCAATTCAATAGTCCTGCATGGCTATTGCTCATGGTATGTTTCATCAGCAATTGTCCAGAAATACTAAATAAAATGCTAACCAGTAAGATAATATAGGAAGTTATTTGAAAACGGGAATTTTGTAATATAGATCTCATAATATATTTACCTCAATGGTAATAATAAGTATTAACTTAAAAATTTTGGATTTCGGTCACACTTTCCCAGCAATTTGACCTCTCATTTCAGCAAATAGACAAGAAAATTCAGAGGTTTGGGTTGAAGGAACTGAGATCAAAATGACCATTGAAGCTCATGTCCTAAAAGTTCAAAACTAAGTAATATCAACTTTGGATATATAGTTGTCCATCATGCCAGCTTGCCATATTTCGCAGCCAATCGCCCACACTTCATGACTATTAGGAAATGTAACACACTATACACGTATACTAAAGATTAACAGCTTTGCCAACAATTCCTTCTAGATAAAGTTTACCAATGGGCGATCGCTATATTTGGTGAGGATACTCATTCTTAACATTTCAGCCAGTAAACATGGATTGTAAAAATTTTATCAATCCATCCATTAAGTTTCATCAGTTTTATGTATCTTCCTGTAGAAATCTGGTTGAATACAGTACTGAAATTGTCAAGCTATTAACTTTATCTTTTAGAACCTACTCAAATTAATAATTTCCTGCAATTTAGTAGTGGAGAGTTTATTAATTTTTTTGCTCCTCTGTATAAAGTATCTTCAACCTCACATATATAGTTGTGAGCTAGGCTGGAAACTAAGTCGCTGAATTTGTTTTTCTGCTCTATTTGGACATCGAATACAATAATTAGCAAAATATCTTAAGCTCTATAGTAAAATCTTGAAATAGATGAATTACTTTAGAGCTTTATCGAAACTTTACTCAATGTCTAAACTCAAGCTCTGATGAGAGGAAGCGTTAATCTCAACTAAGGCAGGCTAAGACGATTCGGATTTCATAGCAATTGAATTAGGATTCAAGTGTTTTTACATTATCGGTGTTACGTCTAATTGATTTTCGTTGATTTTTATTGATTACATATAGTTTTTACTAGAGTTGTTTCTCAAAAGTTATTGCTACATGTAATTACTTACTAGAATACCACGAGAAAAGCATGTTGCAAATTTATCGCTGTACTTCATGAAAAATTTACTTGTTGAAAATCTACTTAAACAAAAACTTCATAAAATAGACAGTCTCTTCTATGTAAATTTTTACTTGCTTGCATTGTGTATTTTTATTGGCTTTTGGCTCCTGAACTTCTAAAAAAGGCAATTCCACATCAAAAATTTACTTTACTAAAATCCATCTAAACAATAAATTTATAAGTAGAATGACCCAAAAACCGAAGTATGTAACGGAAAGTAAAGTTGCTCAAAAAGCTCTTCCCTTCTGCCTTGTGCTTCTGCTTTCTGCCTCGTCATCACGACGATTTTCAACACCGACCTCCTTACACTAGACTAGCCAGAAAAAGGTAGTAGGGACTAGGGGAGGAAACCTTTTTCATTGTTAGTTGTGGATTTTTACCGTCAGTAGTTTCCTTGAAATCAGTCATAATACATGGTACATTGCAAGGAAGAGAAATTTTCATTTTTCTTTGTGAGTGCAGATCGCAGAGTCTGTTGTATCAATCATTCTTGGTCTGATATGAAAGTGCCAAGGAGAAAGCTAAAAGCAGAACTTTTACAAGAAACCTAATAGACTTATCTGCTATATAAATTTTTATTTCGTCAAAACTGGAAATTTATAAAGCACTTTTTCGGTAATAAATTTGCCGAAGTTGCAATTTTCTTTCAGTTCTAAAGAAATTATAAAGCCTAAAGTTTATTTTGCCATAGCATAATTTTCAGAATAGTAGCCGAGGTGATAGCTAAAGATAGAACCAAAAGATACTGCTTTCAAGCGGTAAACACAGACAAAAAAGTAGAAGTTGAATCGTTTTTTCTCTAACTGTAATAATTTACCAATTTAGATATTTGAGTTCTCACTTTCTTGCTAGTTTGTTTGGATACACAGTAAGTAAGAAAATCATACTTTGGTTTAGATATTAAAACGTGATTTGATACTGGAAATTCTTGTAAATTAAGTCTGGAAAAGTTGACTTACCTTACTTAGGATCGGGTTAATATGGTGAGTAGAATATAAAGCTAGTTTGTTAGGAAATATTTATATTTAAAAAGTCAGTTGAAATAAATCAAAACCATGCTCACAGGTCAAAAAGCCGCGTTCATGGCTTGATTTGAGCAACTATCTGGATAATTGGCAGCATTTTCGAGTTGAGAGAAATTTAATTGTGTCGGTTGCGATCATTTAGTTTCTCTAGGTGATTTTTGTGTAAGTTGAGTCGGTTTTGAGTCATTTTCTTGCAAAAGCTTGTTAGTAATAGCGAAGACAACTATTAACAATGCAAACTGAATCTGCCAGGGTGCTAATACTAAACTTAAAATGAGGCTAATAGCTGCAAAAACCCCGGCGAGATATGCAATTTCATCAGTACTCTTTTTAAATAGGTAGCCAGTAGCTAAAGCCGTACACAGTGGTATCAGGAAAAACAAAGCCATTGTCAATTACCTATGGACTAAAAATGTGGTGTTTATAAAAGTTTTTGGAATTGTGGTTAATTTTACATCCAAGAAGGTTTTAGCCACAACAGTCTATCGATATAAATCTTAGTAAAAGTCAAGATTATGCAATCTCTTATTTTACACCCTAGTCGGGCGACAAATAGTCCTACGGCCACGTTATCGTGGTTAAGGAAATCAAGGAAAAAAGTCATCCAGTAAATTAGCTTAAAACTTTGGGCTGGTTTCGGTAAAACGATTTAGCATATTAGCTTTAGGAGTAGCATTTTCAACTGTAAGACTCGATGCTGAACATTCCTCAATTACTGGCAACTGAATTAAACCTCAAACCCCACCAAGTACAAAACGCGTTAGAACTTTTGGCGGAGGGTGCAACGATTCCGTTTATTGCACGCTACCGTAAAGAGCGCACTAATGAAATGAATGAAGTGCAACTTCGGGAACTAGCTGATAGATATACTTATTTAACAGAACTAGAAGAACGTAAGTCTGTCATTTTAAATGCGATCGCCGAACAAGGTAAACTTACAGACGAACTCAAAGCGAAGATCGCATCTTGTTTACAAAAAACAGAACTTGAAGATCTATACTTACCGTATCGACCAAAGCGACGCACCCGCGCTACCATCGCCAGGGAAAAAGGACTCGAACCCCTAGCGGAATTCATCAAGTCGCTAAATGCCAAAAACGCTGTTAATGCTTCTTTGGAGGAAGCAGCAGCTAAGTATATTTCGGAAGCCAAGGGAGTAAAAACACCAGAAGAAGCGCTCAAAGGTGCTGCTGACATCTTAGCGGAAGAGGTCGCTGAAAAAGCTGAGTTACGCGCACATATCCGCGATTATTTTCTTGAAGAAGGAGTGTTTGTCTCCCGCATCAAAGATGATTACCCTGAAGGTACAACCAAATTTGAGATGTACCGAAACTATCAAATCAAGGTAAAAAATATTGCACCCCACAATATGCTGGCCTTGTGTCGCGGTGAAGCAGAGAAAGTATTAAGCTTTGAAATTGCTTTCGATGAAGATACGGTACTTTATTATCTGGAATCTCAAGAAATCAAAACTAAAGTCCGAACAATTCGCGATTTTTATCAAGCAATGTTAAAGGATGCATTCAACCGTTTAATGAAAGTATCTCTAATGGGAGAGGTGGTTTCTGAGAAAAAAACCTACGCAGATATAGAATCAATCAAGACATTTGAAACAAATCTGCGGGAGTTGTTGTTGTCTGCACCAGCCGGAATGAAACCAACCCTAGCCATAGATCCCGGATTTAGAACTGGGTGTAAAGTTGTAGTTCTGGACGAAACGGGGAAATTTTTGGAATATCAAGCGGTATTTCCTCACCAAGCAGCCGAACAAAGGCTTAAAGCTGCACAAACCATCAAAAATCTGCTTGAAAAGTACAAAATTGAGTTAATCGCCATTGGTAACGGTACAGCATCCCGCGAAACAGAGGAGTTTGTTTCGGAAGTTCTCCAAACTATGGAACGCAAACCAGTTAAGGTGATAGTGAACGAGTCTGGTGCATCTATATATTCTGCGAGTAAAGTGGCGTTGGAAGAATTTCCCAATTTAGATGTTACCGTGCGTGGGGCAATTAGTATCGGCCGGCGTTTGCAAGACCCCTTGGCGGAACTGGTGAAAATCGATCCCAAATCCATTGGTGTGGGACAATACCAGCACGATGTCGATCAAAAGTTGTTGAAAAAGAAATTGGATGAAACTGTAGAAAGCTGCGTTAACTACGTAGGTGTAGACTTAAATACCGCCTCCAAAGAACTGCTAACTTCCGTCTCAGGAATTACCGCAGCAGTGGCTAATAATATTGTTGCCCATCGCAACCAAAACGGAGCCTTTAAAAATCGCCGTCAACTGTTGAAAGTTGCGAAATTGGGGCCAAAAGCTTTTGAACAAGCAGCGGGTTTTCTGCGAATTCGCGGTGGTGACAATCCATTAGATAATACAGCAGTGCATCCAGAGAGTTATGCTGTAGTAGAGGCGATCGCATCGGATTTAAATGTGCCATTAAATCAGGTGACGCAAATTGCCGAAAAACTCAAAAAAACCAACCTGAAAAAATACGTAACCGATACCGTCGGGGAACCCACACTGCGCGATATCCTCAGCGAACTCGAAAAACCAGGGAGAGATCCCCGTGCTGAGTTCAAGTACGCCACCTTCAAAGAAGGAATTAAGGAAATTACCGACTTAAAGGAAGGAATGGAACTAGAGGGAATGATTACCAATGTCGCTAACTTCGGTGCCTTTGTTGATATCGGCGTACATCAAGATGGTTTGGTGCATATTTCCCAACTTGCGGATAGGTTCGTTGACGATCCCAAGAAAATTGTAAAGGTGGGACAAGTTGTGAAAGTGCGAGTACTAGAAGTCAACGAGAAATTAAAGCGAATTAGTTTGTCGATGAAAGCAGTTAAGCAATAATTAGAAACAGCAAATGGCAGTTTATCAAGTCCGACTCATCAATCCTAGTCTGGGATTAGATTGCACCATCCAAGTACCAGACGATGAATATATTTTGGATATAGCAGAAGACGCTCATATCCGCCTACCATCTGGGTGCAAGCAAGGCGAATGTTCTGCGTGTATCGCCAAACTTATCGGTGGTGAAGTCGATCAAAGCGAGCAAAAATTTCTGCGTCCAAGTGAAATACAGGCTGGTTATGTTGTTACTTGTGTAACTTATCCGCTGTCGGATTGTACTTTAGAAACCCATCAAGAACAAGTTTTATATAAATCAGCCCTTTACTATAAACCTGAGTCTGGAAAATCTGAGCGATCGCGACCTTCTAGCATTAAATAAATATTAAATTTTTTGGGTGGTTAAAGAAATGTAACATTACTTGAAAAACATTACACAGTAGGGACGCATAGCTGGATGTTCCTACTGTAGTTTTTTACCGTTCGACCTAAGGATAGAAGCAAATTCTATCTTTCAAGAGAGGTTAAAATCTAGTGCCTAGTTAAAGATGAAATAAGAAGTTTGAAAAGAAAAAATCTTTATTAGGTAAAAACAATGTTGACGCCATTTTTAACAGCCCTAGCTACAGCTTTAAGCTTATTAATTGTTGATTTAATTGTTCCAGATGTTGACATTGCTAATTTTCCCGCAGCTTTAATTGCGGCTTTCGTAATCGGTTTAATAAACGGTTCCTTAAAGCCGATTCTTTCTACACTTTCTTTGCCACTCAACTTTTTAACTTTTGGAGCATTTTCCCTCATCATCAACGGTTTTTGCTTCTGGTTAGCAGCCGCTTTAGTGCCTGGGTTCTCAGTTCACGGACTTATAGGTTTTATCCTTGGGCCTGTAATTCTATCTTTTGCTAACACCTTGATTAACAACTACTTTGTTGAAAGAAACCTGTTAACCAGTGGTGGAAATGTCAAAACACAAGGTGAATTACCTTCTAGATAAACATCGGCAGGAGTAGAAATGCTAATTGACTCGCGTCTCTACTCCAAACAAAATTTCCGAATTAAGATAACTCATTAGATGGATTTTCTAATTCGGTCTCTTTTGGAGAATGAAATTAAACAAATTTACACACTTGTAACAACATCATGAAATTAGTTCGTTATCTTCTCGGTTTGTTAGTGCCTCCCTTAGGCGTTTTCTTGACAGTTGGAGTTGGGCCGACATTAATTATCAACATTTTGCTCACACTTCTCGGTTGGCTTCCTGGTAGTATTCATGCAGTTTGGGTTATTGCCAAGTTTGACGAACAAATGAGCCGAGAAGGACGTATTTATTAATACGCAACAAGATTAAGTTTAGTAATCTCAAGTGCGTTAGGCTAAAGCCTGACGCACCATTTTATATCATGTGCGGGTAATTAGTTATGATTTCAGTAATCATTAGACCCCACCCCTTAATCCCCTCCCCTTGCTAAGGGGAGGGGAGACAAAGCACAGCTTTGGCGGGGTGGGGTTCTTTGGGTTTACTAATTAACCGAACATGATATTATTTTAAGAATAATACGAATACATTAGTAGAATAATGTTTTTGAACGTGAAACAATTGTGAATTTTAAATTGACCGCATAACTGTTTCTTGCGCGTGAGCAAATTTTAAATTTTAGATTTGATATTATTTCCACAGATTACGTAAATTAACAGGTGCGTTAGCCTTTGGCGTAACGCACCCTACGAGAAATGAGTTAATAGATAAATACTAAAGCCGTCTATTTGTGGATAGTTTCCCGTTCTTTATCAGCAGGTTCCTTATCTTTGAACAAGTCAGCCGCACTTAACAGTAACTCTCTCAAAGTTTGTTTAATTTGGTACTCTTTTCTAGCTAAAGATGTACCTGCTTCACCTAGCTTGTCTTCTAACTGCGATCGCTTTTGTTCTACCTGTGTAGCAAGAGTTTCCGCTTGGGGACGAGCTTGATTGTACCAGTGTTTGGCTTCGTTGAGATAATCTTGAACTTCCATAGAACGTCCGCCATAGCGTGCAGCCATATTAGCTCGAACAATTGCTAGCTGTGCTTGCAGTTGCGCGTAACGTTTCTTTAACAATGCCATTTCGTCGCTATCTTTAATGGCATTGATAGCAGAATCAATCGCAGTTTTGGTACTAGCAGGTTTTTCCTTACTTGTTTCTTCAATCTCTGCCAAAATTACATCAACTTCTTGCTGGAGTTGTTCTTCTTCACCATCTAGTTGAGCCTGTAGCCGTTTGATATCTGCCTGAGTTTTAACAATATTTTCGTGTCTTTGACTATTAATTCCTTCCAAGGCTCCTTCAATGGAAGCTGTTACTTCATCTTTAAGTTCGCTACCTTTTTCTTGGAAGTTGTCAATCACAGCAGAAACGGCATCTTTAACAAGAGTACGAATTTCACTAGAACCTTGTTTGAACTCAGAAGCTACTTGAGAAACTGCGGATTTGACAATTTCCCGAATCCTTTCAGTTCTTAATTGTCCGGTTTCTTTAGCTTGTTGTAAGTCTGCTTGAATTTGTTGTTTGATATTGTTAGGCATTTTCAACTCTGGAGATTTTACTAATTGGGATAAAAATTTATAGACATGCTTCTACATACCCATTGTGGCGTAGGGTTATTATGCTTGGCACATCCTTTAGATAGAAAGCCATAATCCTAAAGAGGTGTTACCTATTTGTGAGATGATGAATATTTGTTGCTAATAATTGAGAATCAAATATGTGGCGAGTAAATATTAGTTGTTCTGGCGATGCATGGAAGGTATATGGTACTGAATTTAAGGCGATCGCCGAAAAATATCAAGGTGAATTAATTGGTTCTAAAAAAATGCCAGATGGCACCCGCATCATGTCATATAAAATTGAGGATGTTAGCGATGCTGAAGCTTTTCAGGAAGATTGTACGCAATTTGCTGGATTCACATCTGATTTTGAATCGCTTTAATACAGGAGAATTTAGAAGTAAAACAGCCTTGATTCGTGGGGGTGAGACTTAGTTTATTTTGTATTGATTATGACAATTGTTTTGGCGATCGCTATTTCAAAATCTGGAGAAACTGAGTGAAAAAACTCTTAACATCGGTATTAGTAACTTTTTTATTATTGGTAAGTACTTTGACGTTCCCAGCTAATGCAGTAGATACAGCTAACGGCGAACAAATATTCAGCGTTCATTGTGCTGGGTGTCATATTAATGGTGGTAACATAGTCAGGCGAGGTAAAACCCTCAAAAAGCAAGCACTTAAGAAATATGGTATGGATTCAATAGAGGCAGTTACATCGATAGTTACCAATGGTAAAAATAATATGTCAGCTTATAAAGACCGCTTGACCGAACAGCAAATTCAAGATGTTGCTGTTTATGTTATCGAACAAGCTGAAAAAGGCTGGCATTAAAAAAAGTTAGGAGTTCAGAGTTGGGAGTTAAGAGTTAAACTTTAACACTTAATTATCTCTAGCAGTGCTAAATCATTCATAATAAAGTAGAAAAGTTAAAAAGGCTGTAAAAATTCTTGCCAACTCATTAACTATTAACTCCTAACTCCTAACTCCTAACTCCTAACTCCTAACTCCTCACTTCTAACTCCTAACTTGAAAATGAACTTACCCGCAGCTAGTCGTCTCCAATTCACTCCTGATTTAAACATTTGCCGCATATTAAATGGGATGTGGCAAGTCTCTGGCGCACACGGACGCATCAATCCCCAAGCTGCCATTGATACTATGTTCAAATATTTCGATGCAGGCTTCACAACTTGGGATTTAGCAGATCATTACGGCCCCGCAGAAGATTTTATCGGTGAGTTTCGCTGTCAACTAGTTGATACCCGTGGCAAAGATGCTTTATCTCAAGTACAAGCTTTTACAAAATGGGTGCCTCGTCCTGGCAAAATGACCAAACAATTCGTCGAGGAAAATATTGATATTTCCCTGAGAAGAATGAATGTGCAATCATTAGATTTGATGCAATTCCATTGGTGGGAATATCGAGATAAAAATTATCTAGATGCCCTCAAATATATGGCAGAATTGCAAACTGAGGGCAAAATTAAGCATTTAGCTTTGACTAATTTTGACACAGAACACTTAAAAATTATTACCGAAGCAGGCATTAAAATTGTTTCTAACCAAGTACAATTTTCACTCGTCGATCGCCGTCCGGAAGTGAAGATGATTGAATTTTGTCAGCAGCATGATATAAAACTTTTTACCTACGGTACAGTTTGCGGCGGTTTGTTATCAGAAAAGTATTTGGGTAAACCAGAACCGCGAGGATTTGATTTAACTACCGCTAGCTTGAAAAAATATAAAAATATGATTGATGCTTGGGGTGGTTGGCAATTATTTCAAGAGTTGCTTGCTATCCTCAAAGAAATTACTAATAAGCATAAAGTAAGCATTGCCAACGTGGCAGTGCGTTACATTTTAGATAAACCAACTGTGGGAGGTGTAATAGTTGGTGCCAGACTTGGAGTATCCGAACATATAGAAGATAACGCCAAAGTTTTTAGTTTTAGTTTAGATACTGACGATCGCGATCGCATTGATGCTGTTTCTCGTCAATCACGCGATTTGTATCAGATAATTGGCGATTGTGGTGATGAATATCGGCGATGATATAGCAATTCTATTTTAGATTTTAAATTTTGGATTTTGGATTGAAGATTCAAAATCCAAAATTTAAACAGCTTTCAAGCCTCTGAATTCATTCTATGACAGCTATTTTCTTTCCCGGATGTGGAAAAATTCAAATATATCGACCCGCTACAAGTAGAAGCTTACTTAGTCGGGTATTTTTGTTGATAAACTGCGTCTCATCTACACTGAATTAAGCGATCGCAACTACATTCTCGCACTAAAGGCTTACCAAGAACACCTACCCGTTTATTGCACGGGTGACTTAATAAAGTATAACGATATATTTATTCTGAAAAATCCACACAAATTACGCCTGGATGATACTGAATAACGTTCCTACGCCAAGATATTCTTTGAGTGAATATTCCATACAAAGCTTTCGCGTTTTTTCTTGGCTAGCAATCTAGGGCGATTGCTATATTAGTTTAGTCTTTCTAGCGGTTATTGAATGAATGCTTGAAAGCGTTCATCTTCCCGAATACTATCAAAACTTGAGTCAGTTTTTGCTCTATCTTGATATTTTTTATTACTAATAGCAATTGTACGCTCTAGATTTTCAATCGCAAATTCAATAAAGGGGTTAAAAGCTGGGTATCTAACTTTTTACCCATAAACTCTTCTTAAATTTTTCTTAAATTTTTATTTGAAATTAAAGTGTATTGTCCAATAAAAGCTGTTGTTTCAACTATTTTATGAGTATTGTGCGATAAAAATCATTAATCAAGTTAATAAATACTTCTGTTTTTGTAGCGATCGCATACACCAAAATAGCACTCTCATATAAATCTTATTTAAAAATCGCTACAAGCTATTGATAGCAAGTTTTCCTAGACCATATTGCAGGTTTTTTGGGTTGATAGGTTAGCTCACTCTGCACCATATTTTCCTGCAAACTTTTACCCTTCTAAGGACAAATAGTAATGCCAGCAATTAATTCAGTAGATCTGTCAACCTATACCTTAATCGATCGGTACGACCTGCCCGAACCTACGCGCACCACTGCACCTCCCAACAGCAAACTAGCTCAGGAAGTCTCGGCCGTAACCTACAATTGGGACACCGATACGCTGTTCGTCGTCGGCGACGGTAGCACATCCATTGTTCAAGTAACGAAGACGGGGCAATTGATCGACTCAATGACCTTGGCTCCTGGCAATAGTCCCCAAGGTACCGACTTCTATGATACGGAAGGACTTACTTACATTGGCGGCGGCAAATTCGTCTTGATTGAGGAGCGAGATCGGCAGGCCAACTTGTTTACTTACCTACCAAACACTACCCTTACCAAAAGCGACGTACAAACCGTCAAGCTCGGTACAACGGTGGGAAATATTGGCATTGAAGGCATATCCTATGACCCACTGACAAACGGATTCATCGCCGTCAAGGAGACGCAACCAGAAGGGATATTTCAAACCAACATCGATTTTGCAGCCGGGACTGCGACAAACGGTTCGCCCACCACAGTCAACTCGACTGACCTTTTTAATCCTGCACTGGCCAACCTTTTGGATTTTGCGGATGTTTACGCGTTGTCGAATTTATCATCTCTGAACGGACAAGCTGATTACAGTCACCTGCTGGTGTTGAGTCAAGAATCGGGCAAAATCGTCGAAATCGATCGCTCCGGAAATATCTACAGTTCGCTGACGATTGTCTCCAATCCAGGTAATCCCCTGTCCGTTGTAGACCAGCAACATGAAGGTCTGACGATGGATAAAGATGGTTATCTTTATGTCGTCAGTGAGAATGGTGGTGGTAATATCAATCACCCGCAACTCTGGGTCTACGCGCCTTCTTCAGTTGCGAATCAAGCCCCCACTGCTGTAGTGCTGAACAATCAAGTTACAGCGATCGCGGAGAACGCCAGCACCACAACCCGGCTGAAAGTAGCAGACATTACCATTACCGACGATGGACTAGGAACAAATAACCTAACTGTGACTGGAACTGATGCTAACTTCTTTGAAGTTGACAGCACTGGACTTTACATCAAAGCCGGAACCGTTCTAGATTACGAAACCAAAACCAGCTATAGCGTCACCGTCAATGTAGATGACCCAACTGTTGGCAACACTCCGGATGCGATCGCCAACTTTACTTTGGCTGTCACCGATGTGGTGAATGAAACACCCTCACTTCCCTCCGTCATCATCTCCGAGGTGTCACCGTGGAGCAGTGGCAACAGCCCCTATGGTGCCGACTGGTTCGAGTTAACAAATACAGGCACCAGCACTGCGAACATTACTGGCTGGAGAATAGACGACGACTCGAACAACTTCGCTAATTCTGTGGCGCTCAACGGCCTTACTAGCATCGCTCCTGGGCAATCGGTTATCTTTATCGAAGGTGATGCAAGTACCGCAAGCGCATTCAAGACGGCATGGTTTGGCAATAATTTCCCCAGTAACTTCACTATCGGTACTTACAGTGGTTCTGGCATAGGTCTAAGTACCGGGGGCGACGCAGTAAATCTCTTTGATTTGAGCGGAAACCGGATTACTGGTATTAGGTTTGGTACATCCACCACAGGCTTCACGTTTGATAACAAGGCCGGTGTGGGCAGCACTACGCTTCCGCTGCCGACTGTCTCGACGTTGAGTGTTGCCGGAGTCAATGGTGCGTTCGTTGCAACCAATGTTCCAGAGACTGGCTCTCCAGGCACGACTGTAACTGTGAATCAAGCTCCCACGGCTGTAGTGTTGAATAATCCGGTTACAGCGATCGCTGAAAACACCAGCACCGCAACACGGATTAAAGTGGCAGATATCGCGGCGACCGATGATGCTCTAGGCACTAACGTCCTCAGCCTCAGCGGAGTTGATGCTAGCGCCTTTGAAATTGCTAGCAATGTTCTGTACCTCAAAGCCAACACCAGTCTCGATTTTGAAACAAAATCTAGCTATGCGGTTACTGTTGCGGTGGATGATGCCAATGTGGGTAGCACTCCTGATGCCAGCACTAACTTTATATTGAAAGTTACAGATGTCAATGAGACACCCACTGCGAATAATGACAGTGGCTTCACAGCTAACCAGAGTGTCGCGAAGCTAATCCCCATCGCCACTGTGCTGGCCAACGACACTGACCCCGATGCCAACACAACGCTGTCTATTTTGCCCAATGGATTTACCAATGTTGTGGGTGGTAGCGTTGCTATAAGCGGCACTAACGTCATATTTACCCCGAACTCTAGTTTTAGCGGTACGGCTAGCTTCAAGTACACAGCGAGCGATGGCAGCCTCACCAGTCAGGCGATCGTTACCTTAGAAGTCGGCAGAACAGTCAATGGCGGCAATGGCAAAGATACCCTCACTGGCACTAGTGGCGATGATAACTTCAGCGGGGGGAATGGGAAAGATACTTTGTTTGGTAACGCTGGCAATGATACGTTGTTCGGTGGTAATGGCGATGACCTGCTTAATGGTGGTAATGGTCGAGATACTTTCGTCTTTACTCGTAATGGCAACGGCACTGACACAATCCAAGACTTTACCCTTGGACAAGACTCGATCGGCTTATCCTGCGGACTGAGTTTTGGTCAACTAACTTTTGCTAATGTGAATGGCAGTGCTGCGATTCTCTTTGGTAATGATACGTTAGCGCTGTTAGCTGGAGTCAAAGCCAATCAACTAGTAGAATCCAGTTTTATCCCGGTTTAACCATTTGCAGTGTTGAGTTGAGATATTCGTAATTTTCTGTTAGCAATGGCGATCGCGACATCTTCTTGAGCTAGTCAGCGAAAAAATACTTCCATCAAATAAAGCAAAGCGAAGGATTTTGAAAATCCTTCGCTATGTACCGAACGCTCTTACTGAAAAATTTATTAAGTTAACCAAACTAAACTTTTGTTTAAGCAGATTCCTTTGCAGTTTGCAATTTTTGGTTTTTACGTTTGCGTAGAAATAACCCGCCGACAGCTAACATACCTAAAGTAACACTAGGTTCGGGCACGCTTTCAACACGAAATGTATGGTTATCACTTTCAAAGCCACCACCTTCTGTTTGAGAAATGACAATTTTATTAAACTTGTCATTCCCACCTTCTGAGAAAAACTCAAAGAAGCCATTCTTTTGACCACCATGTTGGGAAGCTCCAACGGTAGCTGCTCCATTTAAGATGTCGTATGTTAACTCTTTTATTAAAGTGGTGCCGCTAAAGAATTTCAATGTGTTGCCTACACTTAGAGCGCCTGCATCAAAACCGAAATAACTAAAAGTATTATTACCTTTAGCTTCAATGATGGTATCGCTATCGGAGAAAACTGCTAAATAATTAGTTTGGTTGACTTCTGCGTGAGCGCCAGAAGGTGCCCAAACATCGGAGTAAATACCAGTTTGACCAGAATAAGCTGTAGTAGAATAAGTACCTTTAGAAAAAGAATATTTTACTAGGTCATTGCCTGGTACTTGGCCATTATTAAAATCAAAGGTTGTATAACCTGCGCTATTAACATTCTCAGAAAAAACACCTTCATTTGTTGCTGTAGGTTGGCGGTAAGCCCCAGCTTCATATGTAAATCCTAAAGCATGTGCTGAACCAGCATAACTAATAGAAGCGATTGTAGAGAGAGCAGCAATACAAGCAATTTTTTTAATAAACATTATTTTTAGTTCCTGTTTTTTCTTATTTATGCACCAATTATGTGATTTATTCCCTAGAAAATAACAGGGCAAAATTACTAGATTCATGTCTCATCATTAAATTAATATTTGAGTAGCTTTTTCAACAGATATTAGTTTTAAAATGCTATTTCTACTGGTAGAAAAATGAAGTAAATATTTAAATCAACAAAGAATTATAAAATTTGAGTGAAATAACATCCCGTACATAAAGAAACTGTATTTTGACTCTTGGTATTTTTAAGCAATAATGAAGGCTACAAACACGATCTCTCTGTAATGAAGTGCAAAAAGAAATCGTCCACAACAGCAATATCTTAAGCTTCTGCTTCTAATTCTGCTACTTGCTGAGCCATTTCTGCTTGACAACACCGGCTAAAAGCATGAATTGGTAGAACTTGTGCGACTCGTAACTTACCAAACTTCCTGATGGTGGGTTAATCAGAGGCATAACGCACCCTATTTGACTGACACGGCTAAAATAATGCAATAGATTTTTGAGGTATTGATAGAAACCAACGTTTTTGATTTTTGCAAAAGATAACGAAAGTAGCCCTAATTCATGAATTACCGCCATGCAAAAATAAGGTTTTCGGCTATCTATTTCGTAAGTCGTGGCTATGTCAATGCGTACTCCAAAAATCAAATACAGCGTATTTCATTTAACTGAAATACACTGTATTTGTCAGAGTAAAAGCACCAAGCGTATTCTATTTACTGTGTACTTTTGTGTACTTTTTCTAAATCACCATTACAAAACTGAATTACAATTTATTTCCATCAGTTTGTATATTGTTTTCGATCGCACCTTGTATTGGAGGATTTTCTAAGGAAATTTGACTTGATGTGCCAGTTATTACTGGGTTATTGCCATGCACTAGCTGATTGATTTGACCGATTAGTTCGCCTAATTTACCTTCCTCTAGTAAAGTATTTATTAAGGAAAGTCCACTAGTAGATAGTAGCAATTTGTTAATATCCTGACTGCCGTTGCTACCATTTGCACCAGGGAATGAATAAATGCGAGTATCTCCTAAAACTCCTGGTTGCGGTGCTAAGGCAGTAACAATTTCTGGTAGTTTATCGGCTAATTCTGGCCAAATAGTTGTAATAATTTTGGCAGTGAGATTGGCATTACTAATGGAATTTTCGGCGGCGATTTTAGCTCGAATACCTTCGGCTTCTGCTAAAACTTGGTCGCGGTTAGCTGCTGCTAAGGTGCGAATTGCTTCTGCTTCTAATTCTGCTGCTTGTTGGGCAATTTCGGCTTGACGGCGGCGGCGGAAAGCATCGATTTCGACAACGTTGCGATCGCCAATACTCTTTTCTTGCGCTTCTCGTTCGGCTGCAATAATCGATAGCTGTTTGTTGCGTTCGGCTTTTTCCACTTCACCGGCGGTTTTAACTGATTCTTCGGCTTTGGCTTGTTGTGCTTGCGCCACAAAGCTTTCGCGTTTTTTGTTAGCAATAGCGATCGCCACATCTTCTTGAGCCAGTTTTGCCAGTCGTTCTGACTCAACTATCTGCACTTGTGCTTGTAGTTTTCCTGATTCTACAGTTTGTTGACGCGTAATCTCTGCAAGTTCGGATTCCTGTTTTTGCAGTGCTTGTACTACCTTTAGCTGTTTATTGCGTTCTTCCAGAGCAATATCAGCTTCAATTTGACTTTGTTGCACCGATAAATTTTTGCGAATTTCTTCTTCTTCAACTGATTTTTCTTGCAAAATTTTAGTCCGGCGTACTGTTGCAGCTTCCCTGTCTTTGGATTCTTGAATTTCCCGTTCTCGCTGTGCTTTTAGTGCTTCTACTTGTAATTTTTGTTCTAGTTTTGCACTTTCTTGTTCTTGGGCAATTTGGAGCGATCGCTTTTGAGCATCGAGTTCTTTTTGCTCAATCGTCACTTGTGCTGCTAACTCAACTTCACGTTTTTGTTGAATCGAGCGCTGAATAATTTCGGTGCGTAAACGCACACCTTGAGCATCAAAAAAGTTATCTGGATCGTAAGTAACACTTTCTAATATTTCGGAGATAGCAATGTTATTTAAAGTCAAGCCGACTTTTTTCAAATCTGTTCCTACCAAGTTCAGTACTTCTTGAGCAAAACCCAATTTATCAGAATCAATTTCTGCTAAATCTTTGGTTTTAGCTGCCGCCCTAATTGCGTCATCTGCTCTTTTTTCTAAAGCATTTTTTATATCTTCTGGAGTAATTTTAGTACCATTTTGAGATAGTCTAGCGGCTGCTGTCAAAACATCTTCTTCAGAGGCATTAATACATACATAAAAAGTCACTCGGATATCTGCTCGTAAGTAATCTTTAGTCCGGACTGCAAGTTTACCAGTGCGTTCTACATCAATAGAAATTTCTCGCAGAGGTACTCGTGTCAGCTGGTGGAATCCGGGTAAAACAATACAACCCCCATAGAGAATCACCGCTTTCTTTTTCAGAAAAAGACCCCCAGTCCTCACGAAAGCTTCGTTGTTGGGTGTCACTACATAAACCCGCGTATAAGCAAACAAGCTGAATAATAGTAATAAAACTAAGCCAGCAATCACCACTGGAAATACTAATCCGCCATTGACTTGAGCAAAATTAGGCATAACTTTTACTGGGAGTGTTTGGTCAATTAATGTTATTTGTTTTTGTTGTAACTTAATCTCTGGAACTTCAGCTATTTCGATACTCGGTAAAGACTGGATAAAAGTTAACAAAAAAAGCATTTTTTTACCTCTTAAGAAATTGAATCTCTACGAGACGAATTATTTAACCAGTGTTCGTGGTCAGGACTATCTTTAGCAATAACTACGTAAATTTGCGCCTTATGTTCAATAATTAAAACCCTTTCTCCACGTTCTGGTGCAACAGTTCCCCAATCTGGTAAAACAGCACTAATAGTTAAAAGATTGCGTTTTGCATCTAGCACATCTACTTGTCCAATTCTGCCTTGATTCTCAGTTGGGATATAAGCAGATGTTACAATTCCAACGCAACCTATTAAGCGATCGCTACTCACATCTTCACCAAACTCCGCAAATATTTTGCCAATTGGTCGCGCTATTAATCCTCCCAACAACAAGCTAATAATCAGCGAACCAAATAATATAATGCTGGCGATAAAGCTACCAGTATTATTGGAAGCTCCACCAAACCAAACATTCAACATCCACCCCAAAACGCCCCACAAACTCAAATCTGTAGCCAGTAATAATATCAATGGAGCTTTCCCAATCCCAGCCCATCCCAGAAATTGCCCAAAGCCCAATTCACTATTGCTATCTGCGTCTACATCTGCATCTACATCCACATCTGCATCAATATCAAAATCTTCACCTCCCCCGCCGGAAATTATCATAAAAAAGAACAGCAAAACCCCCATTCCCAGAAAAATCCAATAGGGCAAGTTGTTTAGACTAAACAGCATAATATTCCGTTAATGATATGTGCTGGTAGTTTTGTAAAATATAATACTCTTATTGGCTAGCAAAAGCCGCGACCTCAGAAAAAAGCTAATAAAGATGTACGAATAGGTGGCTTTAATACTCCTACTTTAAAAATTCCTGAAATCTGAATTTTGACTTGCTACTTTATTGTACTACATTAATAATACATAGTTCTATATACATTTTATGAATAGTTACTTATAAAAAAGAGAGTTAGAATTATTTATTTGCTAAAATAATACAAATCTTAAAATTTTTCAAAAATTAGCAACGCAAATTCAGAAAATATAAAGATAATTTAATTACCCAAAAATATTTATTTTTTTAATATCTGTTATGTATACTCCAGTGAAATACTCCAAGTATCATGCTCTCGGAAATGATTATTTAGTTATTTCCCCTCAAGATTTAGCATTTGAATTAACCCTAGAAAAAATTGAGCGAATTTGTCATCGAAACTTTGGAATTGGCTCAGACGGCATTCTGTTTGGTCCCTTAGCATCCAACAATGCCAAATTTGGATTGCGAATTTTTAACCCAGATGGCAGTGAAGCAGAGAAAAGTGGCAACGGGTTGAGAATCTTTTCCCGCTATTTGTGGGATAACCAGCTTGTTCGAGAAGAAGAATTTGATATTGATACCCTTGGCGGGCGAGTCATAGCGCGAGTTGCCCAGTCAGGTAAAAGTGTTCGAGTAGAAATGGGTCGTGTAAGCTTCCAAAGTGAAAAGATTCCGGTGACAGGGCACTCCAGAGAAGTTCTCAAAGAAAGTATTACCGTTGGCGACCAAACTTTTAGCTTTTGTGCAGCCACTATTGGAAATCCACACTGCGTTATCCAGCTACCCGAAGTCACACCCGAAATAGCCAAGCAGTATGGTTCTTTACTAGAAGTTCATCCTTACTTTCCCAACCGTACCAACGTTCAGTTTATGAAAGTTAAAGACCGGCAAAATATTCAAATTGAGATTTGGGAAAGAGGAGCAGGTTACACCTTAGCATCTGGCAGTAGTAGCAGTGCTGCGGCGGCTGTTGCCTACAAATTGAACTTGTGTGATTCAGAGATCGTAGTTCACATGCCAGGAGGACAAATTGCGATCGCCATCAGCGAAGATTTTACAATCACAATGACCGCCGCCGTCACCAAAGTAGCTGACGGCTCAATGTCAATGGAACTCTTCGAGTATTGAATATTGGGCATGGGGCATTGGAAGTGCTTAGCGAGGATTTAACAGTTATCCTCTTCCCGTGCCTCCCCTGCCCCCCTGCTCCCCCTGCTCTCTTCCCTCACTGCGTCGGCAATTTTGGATGTGTAGTCGAATACTTTGCAACTATGCCAGAAATCTCTGGGTTGTAAAGTCTAAGATAATTCCAGTAATTGCCAAATACTTGACGTACATAATTTTTGGTTTCATCAAAAGGAATGTCTTCAACAAACTCATCTGGATCTTGTGTAGTGTAAGTTTGCAGCCATTTAGAGACATTGCCAGGGCCGGCATTGTAACTAGCGATCGCCAACAAGGAGTTATTGTTATATTGCTGATGGGTATGATCCAAATACCATGTACCCAGCATGATGTTGTCATTGGGATTTTCTAAGTTTATTGTTTTGCTATCCACCTTAATTTGCGGGGCGATCCATTGAGCGGTACTCGGTAATAGCTGCATTAACCCAGTAGCATTTGCCACAGATTTAATTTTTGGTTGAAACCTGGACTCTTGACGAATTAAGGCAGTGACTAACAAAGGATTGAGTTGACGCTCAGTAGACCACTTTTCAATCTCTCGCAGATAGGGAAATGGATAACGGGCTTGCCAGTAGGAGATTTGTTTGCTCAAAGTTTGATATTCAGCAAGTTCAGCTGGTATTTCCCGGTCTTCCAATTTAGAAATTTTGTCAATTCCTATGAGATTTTCTCCCCTTGCCAGCTGTATCAAGCCTTCAGTAAATTGCTCTGCTACCGTTGGCTGAATTTTGTTTTGAAATTCTGTTTGCCACTGTAACCAAGCATCGCGGTCTTGACCCAACAAATACAATTCTTTGAAAGTCTCAGAACCCGCAGGAGGTAACGAACGCTGGGGTGCGATGACTTCAGGGTTCATTGAGCGCACGTTGTCAAAGTTGCCAACATTCAACCCCAACATTGTCGCCGATCGCCATGCATAGTAAGAGTAGGGAAACTGGCTAATCACATATTCATAGGCAGTTTGAGACTCTTGCTGTTTTCCTAGTAAAGCTGCCCATTTACCTACCCAAAAGCCTGCTCTCGGCGCCAAAATACTGTTGGGGTTGTTGCTAACAATTGGTTCTGCCCATTGCCATGCACCGATATAATCTTTGTTGTTGGCTTTATCTTGGGCGATTTTCCAGCGATACTCTGCTGCTTCGTCAGAATTACCGTACTTACCCAAGAGTAATTGCCAAGCTGAACTAGCTGACTTTTGATCTTTGAGTGCTTGCAGAGTTTTGGCTTTTTGTACCAGTGCAGTACTAGCTTGACCGGGAAACTTACTAATTACCTGGTCAAGATAAGGTAAGCCATCTTTGGGAGTTTTTGCCATTTCTGCTAATCGCAGCAGTGCAGTACCAGCTTCTTTAGCTTGTGGAAATTGCTGCACCACTTGTTTATAGGTGGCGTAGGCGTAGCCCGCCGCAGGCATCGCTTTTTCTCTATCTTTGCCTCCTACCTGTAACCCCCGTGCGGTGCGGTAGAGGTTGCGGGCTGTTTTGGGTGCTTTGGCATAAGCATTCCCTGCTTTGAGAAATTGATTATTTTCCCAATAGGCTGTACCAATGAGTTCCCAATCTTCGGGTTTGAGAGTAGGTTGTTTAACTAACGCATCCAAAACCCCCACTATGCCTGGTTGGTCGTAGGCGTATTTTGCCAAAATCAACTGTAATTGTGGCTGATTGGGGTTTTCTTGTAAGCGTTTGCGGATAATTTCCCAAGTCAAGGGGTTAGAAGGAAATTGAGCGATCGCGGTTTCCTGTTCCTTTGGTTGGGCAATTAGGTATAGGGCTTTAACTGCGGCTGCTTCTTTGGGATAGGCTTTGAGCACTTTTCGCCTGAGATCCGAGGCTTTGCCGTCCTCACCCAGCAGATCCTCTGCCTGAGCTTGTTTTAGCAAGATGTAAGGCGCGAGAATGGGATAGTCTTTCTCTAATCCTTCCAATAAAGCCAGAGCTTTTTTTCCTTGGGTTCTTTCAATGTAATCGCTCGCCAAAAGATAACGAGCGCGATTGCGGTCAACAGAAGGCGATTGCTGTGCGATCGCAGCTAGTTTTCCCGCCCGTTCTGGCAGAGATTGTGATATCAGTGGAAAGACCGCTGATTGGGCAACGCTAGCCTCAGATGTTTGCTCTACCTGATTTTTACCCAATTTGAGCCATTGCCCCAGAGATTTGCCAATCTCAGGTGCTGATACCATTGCCCCAGCTGAAAAGGCAAACAGAGCCGCAGCCGCAATTATGGAAATTTGCTTTTTCTGTAGTTTCTTCAGCATGAATACCCGCTGAAAAGTTCCGATGAATTTCTTGAAACTTTAGCACTCTTAACCATCAGTGTGACCAATTTTTAATTTGAGATTTTTAATTTTATGTAGAAAAATACTAATTTTCAATCTTACGGTTGACAGTGTTGAGTTTGTAGCATACATTAAACCCTATTACATCTATCCCCAGAATAAATGTAACAATTTTTTTCATATCCGATATAACAATTTAATACACATAACAAGGTAACTCCAAAAAATAAAAATAACCACTTGAAGTTGCTTACTGATGACTATTGCCTGTTGACTGTTAACAATGGGATATTTTTTTATTTGCAAGTTTCTAAGAGCTTGTTTGAAAAGTATTTGGCTGTGATTTTAGGCACTTAGAGATCCCCCCTAGCCTCCCTTAAAAAGGGGGTGGCCGTAGGCGGGGGGATCTTAACCGAACTGTATTGCGATCGCTGTTATCATTTCCCAGCATTACGGTTAGGATAATTATTATTTAATCTAAAAATAATTAAAAATTAGCGCTACCTTCATACGAAGATAACGCTATCATTTTGATTCAATTAATTCAAAAATAAAATATTTAAAAGGGTTTGCTAACTATTCTTGGTAGATTGGCTGCAATCTTATTCTATACAGCACTGCGGCGGGTTAACAAGTTCCACAAGAAAACTGCTACAAGTGCGCCTAAAACTGCTACTACAATACCAGGAACGCTGAGAGTGGGAGCTGCTAAAGTTAACGTCCCCGTACTTATAAAGATACCCAAACTACCGCCCACAAAAGCACCGATAATTCCTAACAAAATTGTTCCGAGAATTCCGCCGCCTTGATGACCGGGGTAGATAGCTTTGGCGATCGCACCAGCAATTAGACCTAAAACAATCCAAGCAAGAATATTCATGATTATTAATTTGGTAAAGGTTTTTTACTTACAAATTAATATTAGCAATTTGACCATTATGACTCCATCCATCATACGAATTAATTATGAATATCCACAAGTAGTAGTTAAATAAGTGCTAATTCATTTGATATATCCTCCTATTGAAGTAGATAATTAAGCAAAAAAAGCTCCTAGTTGGTCTTGAACTAGAAGCTATCAAACTATTGCTTGGTAATAGCAGTATATTCATTCTGAATTAGCTATCTCCTCTACTAGAAGTGTCATTTATTATTAGTCATTGGTTATTAGTCATTTGTTTTTGAAGTTTTCCTGCCAGAAATCCCCTTGGTAGCTTGTTTCCTCATCGGGTAGGGGATACTAGCGGACTCGGCTTAATACACATCACGGTAAGCCAAGGCTGGTGACTTGTTTGTTTATCCTTTCTATATCGCTAATGACTAACGACTAATGACAGCTACCTTCATTTACTACTAATCTTCCATTCATCTCGATGCATCCGAACTCGTAGCAACTTGCTCCAAGACCGATGGATTATCAGGTAAATCAAACTGCTCAAAGTCAATAGCATCACAGCCAAAATCGTCCCATATGCGTGAATATGCCACCAAAATACCTTGACTGGTGTTGTACCCAGCTGTACAAACTTCAGCAAATTCTCTAGATTAACGCTATTGGAACCGTGAAAAGATGCTACTGTGTTTTGTCGCGCAATTGTCATTTAAATTACTCCTTTAATCCCAAGCACTGAGGCATTTAACTTAAACTACGGTAACCCGATAGGTTTAAAGTTATTTATATGCAATATCTCATAGCTCGATCCAACAAGCAAGTGTGGGATTCACGCATAGGGCGTAGGGCATAGGGTATTTTGGGTATTAGTATTGAAAACTAGATATTAGGAAACTAGTTTGCAGTGCCGAATCCTAGCTTCCAACGCCCGATGCCCAATGCCCCGTACTTCTCTGTGAGAGGCTGCGCTCAGTACAAGTGCCCTATGCCCCATGCCCATGCCTAATCAAATTTGGTTATCACAGTTGCAAAAACATCGAGCGATCGCAGTTATCCGCGCTCCTAAAATAGAATGGGGACGAAAAATGGCTATGGCTGTAGCGTCTGGGGGAATGCAGCTAATTGAGATTACCTGGAATAGCGATCGCGCCGAGGAATTAATCAATCAACTACGTTCGGAATTACCAGGCTGTACTATTGGTACTGGTACGCTGTTCAATGTGCAGCAGCTAGAAGAAGCGATCGCTTGTGGGGCGCAATTTTTGTTTACACCCCATGTTGACTCGGCAATGATTCAAGCAGCGCGAGAAAAACATGTGCCTATTATCCCAGGAGCGCTGACGCCTACAGAAATTATTACCGCTTGGAGTCACGGTGCTAGTTGTGTAAAAGTGTTTCCCGTGCAAGCGGTGGGGGGGGCTGATTATATTAAAAGTTTACAAGGGCCCTTGGGCGAGATTCCCTTAATTCCTACTGGCGGCGTCACCGTAGAAAACGCCAAAGAATTTTTACAAGCAGGAGCGATCGCCGTGGGTTTGAGCGGTGAATTATTTCCCAAAAAGCTTGTCAGCGAGGGAAATTGGGAGGCGATCGCAACTAGGGCAATAAAGCTAATGCAACAGTTGAGTTAACTTAGAATCAAATCATCAAAAATTTATGTCTATTAAACTAATAGATATGGAAAGAAAAGTGAAAACTGAAAACTTTCCTCAAACCAGATAATTTGAGTGTGAGTGTATCTAGTATGAAAAAACTAAATTCTCCTGACTGGGTGCGTCATTTAAAAATACTTATTGCTGGTACAGCACTGTCTTTAAGTGTTTTTACTACTAGTGAAACGAGTGAAGTTTGGGCAACTTCTAAGAATCAAGTCATCGCCCAAACAATCCAGACATTACAAAAATCGGATAAGCGCTGGATTCAAATTAATCTTTCAAAACAACGATTAATCGCTTGGGAAGGTGACAAAGTTGTTTATGGAAGTGCCATTTCTTCTGGTAAAAAATCCACTCCTACCCTAGTTGGTACTTTTAAAATTCAATCCAAGTTCAAAACTACACGAATGCGGGGACAAAACTACGATGTTCCTAACGTTCCTTACGCCATGTTTTACGAAGGTAATTACGGCATTCACGGAGCTTACTGGCATAAAAAATTTGGTACTCCAGTGAGCCACGGTTGTGTAAATCTTGCACCTAACCATGCTAAATGGCTATTTGGCTGGGCATCAGTAGGGACACCAGTAGTTATCCATAAGTAGTAAGTGAAGCAGCCCAAAGCCAATTTAGGCAAAAAAATTATAAATAACTGAAAATCAAGACAATTGCAAGATTTCCAGCAACATTTTATGCTGGGAATCTTCGGAATCGGAATTATTCAACTTCGAGTAAAATGTAGAGCAGGGCATTAATACAAATATTGGATTTTAGAGTTGAGATTTTGGCTCGAAAGCATGTTTCATAAATTTCCAAAATCCTATCTCTACCAATTTTGGATGCAACTATTTGCCTAAAACCAATAAGCGTAAATCCTGACGATTTGTGTGTAATTCCAAATGCAAATAAGAATCCGGGGGAATTTGCATTTGTGTTTAGATTACATATTTGTCGTCATTAGCGATCGGTCATTAATAATTAGTTAAAACTCATCATTTAACTAATGACTAATGCCTACTGACTAATGACTACTGGCTAATGCTAATTAGTTTAGAAAGTGAGGCATAATGCAATCCTGGATTCGCAGTGGTGGAATTCGTTCCTCAAAAACTTTTTGTACAGGCGTGGTACTGATGGTGGCGACTTTATTTTCTTGGTCGCCGCCGTTAGCAGGTAACCCCAATTTTGCTACAGCCAAAGCCACGTCAGGCGATGAAAACAGCATCACTGTATCTAGTACCAGCCAAACGTCCCAACCTCGCTGGATTGAAATCGACTTGTCAGAGCAACGCTTACGTGGATGGGAAGGAAAAAAACTCGTTCATTCATATCGAATTTCCGGAGGTAAGCGATCGACCCCCACACCCTTAGGCAAATTTCGGATTAATTCTAAGTATCGCACTCACCGGATGCGAGGTAGAGGCTACAACATTCCTGACGTTCCTTACACAATGTATTTCTATAGAGGCTACGCTATCCACGGTGCATACTGGCATAACCGTTTTGGAACTCCAGTCAGCCACGGTTGCGTGAATTTACCTGTTAAGCAAGCTCGCAATCTTTACAACTGGGCTTCAACGGGAACTTTAGTAGTGGTGCATAGATAATTCGTAATTAAGAGTTGCAACTACAAAGCGGCAATTTTTATCTTGATAGGACTTACGCAAAAACTCTCTCTTGCTCTTATTTCTTTGTGTCCTTTGTCTTGAAAAGTTCAGAACGCCGGAAGCCGGCGCTCCGACTTTTCGCTGCGTCCTTTGCAGTAGCCTGCGGCAAGCCGCTCCGCGTCTACGTTTTTTCATGATTTTGCGTAAGTCCACCTTGATATATGGATGGGTGCGTTGAACAAGTTTACGCATCTATTCATACATCTTGCTAGACTAAAAAAACATTTTCCAGGGATTTAGGAGCTATGAGCGCTACAACTACTTCTGTGACTTTGGAAGAGTTTCTGAAGCTCCCCGAAACAAAGCCTGCCAGCGAATATATTAACGGTGAGATTGTTCCTAAGCCAAAGCCAAAAGGAAGACACAGCCGCTTGCAAGGCAAACTCTGTGCTGTTGTCAACGAACTCACAGAGAATCAAAAGATTGCCTATGCATTTCCTGAACTACGTTGTAGCTTTGGGGAGCGCTCAATTGTACCCGATGTAGCTGTGTTTGTGTGGGGGCGTATACCGTTTACTGTTGATAATCAAATACCCGATAATTTTGACCTTCCACCAGACTGGACAATTGAGATTCTCTCACCAGAACAAAAACCTAACAAAGTAATCGGTAACATTTTGTACTGTCTTAAATATGGCAGTCGCCTTGGATGGTTTCTTGACCCTGATGACCTCGGTATCTTGGTATTTTTACCAGAGCAACAGCCAGTGTTACTCCAAGGTGATGATTTTTTGCCTGTATTATCAGAGATTGAACTTGCGCTAACCGTCAATCAAGTTTTTGGATGGTTAAAGATGGGTAGTTAGAGTGATTCAAACTGTTGCTCTGAAATTGGTATGAGCGATCGCTCTAGTAATCTCTAAATATAGAACTTACGCATTCAGATTCCCGAACCCCCGATAAATTGGGGAGCCACTGCGGTCGGCGGTTTCCCGACTTGGAGCAAGTGGCGGGGTTTTAAACTTCCACCCAATTTATCGGGGGGGTTTGAGGCTTCAGTGCCTAAGTCATAAAATTATAAACTCTAGCTAAAGATTGATTTATCCAATCTAACTATGGGTGAATTTAACTAAAATTTATATTCTTTATAAAAAAAACTATTCGTCTACTTTTGGACAAACTTTATGTTGATGACTGACTTGAAGAATACAACCAGTTTTTTTAATAGTTTTGATGACAATTTATTGCGTGAATTAACTCCTGATGAAACATCCAGATTCGTCGGTGGTTTCGCTCTAACAAATGATACAGATCGAACACAAACTTTCTCTACTTTTGGTGCAACAGTGCCATCTCAAAGGTACGTCCTACAGCCTGGAGCTAGCAACAATTATCCAGGAGACAACGTTTTGTTTAATTCATCGAGGAATACTTATATTCCAGTTCTGCAACCAGTAAGCCCTAATGCTAACTACCACTTAATTACCCAAGGCGACATAACGCGTCTTGTTGGTATAAATGAATTACGTTGAGTTTTTGTTGTGTAGCAGAGAACAGGGTTGAAAGTCTGTTCTCTGCGCCGAAATTATAACCAATTGCCAATTAACACATAGGAAGACCAAAAGCTTGGTGCTTTATAGTTAGGATGTTTCAGGAGCTTTAGCTGGGCACGGTGGACTGCTTCGGCTTTAGTAATTTTGCCACTTTTGAGTTGTTTATAAAAGGCACTAACAAACATCGCTGTTGATTTATCATCAATTTGCCAGAGGGAGGCGATGGTGCTGCGTGCGCCAGCTCTTACCGCTGCTCCTGCTAGACCAAGTGCTGCACGACTATCTCCTGTTGCTGTTTGGCAAGCACTCAAAACTAATAGTTCGACTATGCTTTTACTTTGATTCCGGAAGAGTGTATCAAAATCTTTGACGTTAATCTGACCATCAAAATCCAAAATAAAAGTGTCTTCAAGGCGAGAACTAAACTGACCGTGAGTTGCCAAATGCACTATGTTAAATGATGTCTCTGAAATTTCAGTTTCTAAATTCTTTTTTTTAAAATCCCCATCCAGTAGACTAGTTGTCGAAACTCCAGCTTTGGCGATGCCGTCGAATTCAGATTTAATCCCAAGTAATGGGGCAAACTTGGAAAATCCTGGCGGAGGCTGAGTCAATCCTGCGGTGAGAGCTACTAGCTTCTGTTCTACCAGTGGTTTGGGGTCTAGGAGTTGCAGACCTACACTCAGAGCAACTGCATATTTCTCTATTAGGTATTCCTTGCCATCATAGAGCGCAGACATAGGTATGTTACGTAATACACCGTCTAGAACAAACACTAGGGTATTTACCCGACTTTTTTGCAATTCTGATTCAATGGGTTTGAGCAGCCAGTTATAAACTTGTTGTGACTGGGTTTCAACAGTTTTGGTAGCAGTGGGATTAACAAGATTTTTTCGCAGTTCTACTAAAAGTTCCTCTACTTTCGTTTGGGAAATCTTGGTAGTGTAGTTTCGCAGGGGTTGTTTGGGAATTTTGACAATTACTTAGAGTTCTTCGGGAAGAATGATTGGATAGAGAATGGCAGCGCTGGGATTCTCTCCTCGGTCTACTACTCTATCGAGGGGTATTTTCCGATCTTGCAGACAAGCTTCGCGGAAGAAGTCATCCAATTCTGCTAACTGGAGTGCTTCAATTCGCTGGCGTGCTTTTTCTAATATTGTTTCGTCTGGTTTTCCTTGTTGAAATTGCAGCAATAATTCTACTGACTGCCGATAAACGGGTTCCACGCTGTCGCGAAACTTGAATTGCACATCCTGATTAACTACGTCATTATTTACTACTAAATCTTTGCGGAGAGACTGGAGAGTTTCCACAGCAGCATCATAAGCGGCGATCGCACCATTAATATCTTTTTGTGCCCAGAGTAATCTACCTAACTGCCACTCTAATGCATAGGTAATTTCTGGTGCATTGCTGCTCTGTGCTAAACCTAATCCTTGCAGAGTTAAGTTTTGCGCCTCTGACAACTGTTTGGTTTGTTCGTACAAACCACCTAAATTTTTGAAGGCATAGGCCTCTGCCCGCTTGTCTCCTAAACTACGGGATTGCTCGATAGCGCTGGCTAGTAGGAATGCTGTTAGCCGTAGCGGGGCGTCTAACTCCTGCTGAGTTACGAGTTGGGGGGAAAAATTTTTAGTTAATGGTTGGAAATCAATATTATTCTTGACTTTTGATAAACTTTGTGCGTAGTTAACGCGGGCGTAGATACTAGCACGGCTGGGTGGGAGTTGGTCGAGTTGAGATTGAATCGCTGGTAAAAGAGTTTGAACTTCTGGCCATTGTTGGTCTTCAATGAGTAAGCCTAAGTGATTGAGTTGAGCTTGGACTTTTATCAGGGGTGAGGGAGAGATTGCAACTGTTTGTTGATAATAGCCGATCGCCTTGAGCTTATCCTGTTGTTTGAGGGCATTATTTCCCAAGCTGAAGAGACTTGCGCTAATATTTGCCTTTGATTGCAGGTTGCGAGCAATTGTGAGACTTTCTTCTAAGACTTCGTGTGACTTTTTCAAATCGCCTATTACCAAAAGGGCATCGCCAAGCGATCGCAAACTCACTGTTTTTTCTATAGAATCGGGTTGAGATTTTAGCGTCTGACTGACTTTATCGAGTGTTTTGATTGCACGAGGGTAAAATCCTTGAGCTTGCCAAGCTTGTGCTTGATTGATCAGCGATCGCACTACACCATTTTTATTATCTGCTTTTTGATAAATTTCTTCCGTCTGTTGCCAAGTTGCTAAAGCTGCCTCCGGTCGTCCCGTTGCCAATTGCAGACGACCTTGGATGTCTAGCGATTGGCCTAATATTTGCAGATTTGGGTTTTTATCCTCTGCTTTGAGCAAATTTAAGCTTTCTGTAATTACCTGCTGTGCCCGATCCCATTTACCTAGCTGCTGATAAGCTAGGGAAAGATTACTCAATGTCACTGCTAATCTGAGATTCTCCCCTTGCTGCTGATATGCTTGGACAGCTTTTTCCAAAACTTCTGCCGCCTGGGCAAAGTTGCTAGCATCGTATAAAACTTTGCCTTGTTCTACTAATGAAGTGGTATCGGTAACTACAGCCACTGAGGTAGCACTGTTAACTGGCAGTTGGGTTGAAGAATTGATTGAAGCAGGAACTTTTGCCAGCACCGGCGAACCGAGAATACATAACAAACCCATTAGGAAGCATAAAAACAAACGTATTGCTTTTTGCCTTTTCACTTTTAGAGAATTTGCACCAGCAAGTCTGCTTATTTGAGTTATTGGCATGGCAAGAGGTAGGTGATAACTAGGAACGTATAAGACTAACTGTAGGTGCTTGGGCTACCAGGGTAATGTTACCACTTACATTTATCGACAATCTGTGAGCTTCTACAATCTTATTTATCAGGAGTGGGAGCGGCTTTAATTCGATTTTTGTGAAGTGCTGGTCTTGCTGGAGTTTTGAGGTAGCGATCGCCTATTTAGCTACTGTTGAAAACGTCTTTTTTGTCAAGATCCTATTGTATGAATATTGACAACAATTATGTAAATTTCTAACGTCGGTATCTTTTTTTAGTAGTTTTTTTCAGCAAAAACCATTAAATTTTACTTAATCATTTGTTTACTTACAAGATTTGCCTGCACGGAAGTCACTCAGCAAAATTAGTGAGTAGGAGTTACAAACATGAGTGGGCGAAAAACATTCAACGTGACTGAGGGTATTTCTAGTACATCAGAACCTAGCTTATTGGATGGAATTGCCGCAGTTGTATCTATGACTGGGAGAGCATTACAAGCTTACCAAGAACGCAAGCGTCAAGAACGAGAAGCTGCCCTCCAACGAGAACAACAAATTCAGCAAAAAATTGCTCAGATTAGAACTAGCATTCGTTCTAGTTCTGCCAATAGCAAAATAGTTGTTCAACAACCGCAGAGTACTAAATCAACATCGTTTCACAACGCAACTATCAATGCTTCTCAAACATCAACATCTGATGTCATCAATCAAGCTTTGTTACAGGATGCACAAAGACGAGTGCAAAATTTACAAACTAAGTTACCCAGCATTCAGGCAGAGTATCAAGTTCTGATCGATGAAGAATTACTCGATGCTTCCAGCGTCCAACAAGCTCTCCAGCAGACGGAAAAAGCATTACAGGCTCAAAACCTGGCAGATGCAGAGAAATACTTGCAGGTGTTAGATAATGCCCGCATTCAAGTAATTCAGCAACTTCAAGCAGAGTGGAAAGCACAAATTGATTTCGTACAAACAAGGCTGAATAACTTACAGCCACGTCTTCCCCATCGCATCACTCAACAACTACAAGGGAAAATTAACCATACGGCTAATAACTGGCAGCATATCTCCAATACAGATATAGAAACATTACATCAGGAAATTAACGCCTTAGAGTCTCAAGCCGAGGAAATTCAAGCTGCGGCAGAAAATTTAGTCGTATCTTGGCAGCAATCCCACTACGATGCCCGTATTTCCGAAATTAGCGATGGTGATATCGTAATTGAAATAGAAACTCATGAGGGAGCAAATACCCTAATGCGAGTGGAGTTTGAAGGGCAAAAAATTGATTTAGCAGGGCCACAAGATCGACAAGGTGATTTGTCTTGTGCGAGTCGTACTGTTAATGTCATACAGCTATTTCAAGAGCAAGGTTATCAGTTGGAATGGACTCACTGGAATGGCGAACCGGTAAATCAAGAATGGCGGAATTTGGATACTGGGGCTACGCCAACCGAAACAGCCACAGACTCTTATTTGTCGGATACACCCCAACGTCGTCTGGAAAGTCAGGGATATTAAATCGTGACTCAGCCGAGATTATTGAATTTGGCGGGTTTGCTTCCCCGTTCTCGTGCCAACGGGCCGGGAACTCGGATGGTGATTTGGGTACAGGGTTGTCCGTTTCGCTGTCTGGGTTGTCAAAATCCAGATTTTTTAGAATTTCGAGTCAATCAGATAGTAACTGTAGACGAAATTTGGCAACAATTCCAACAACTGCCAGATTTAGCAGGAATTTCTTTTTCTGGTGGCGAACCCTTTGCCCAGTCGGTAGCTTTAGCTGATTTAGCTAGTCGAGTAAAATCCGTAGGAAAAACAGTAATTTGTTGGACTGGGTATCAAATAGAACAAATTAAATTAAATAAGATTCCTGGAAGTCAGGAATTTTTAAATCAGATTGATTTATTGATTGATGGATTATTTATACAACAACAAGCTAGCGATCGAGTGATGAGAGGTTCTGAGAATCAAAAATTACATTTTTTATCTGGGCAAATTACAGCCGCAGACTTGGTAGATATTCCCCGCCAAGAGTGGATAGTAAGTCCAAAGAGATTAACATACACGGGTTTTCCTCTAGAAAACGAGCGTTTTGATTAAAGGTGGGGTGTGGCGAATGAGTATTGTGGTAATTGGCGATCGCGCCACTGGTAAAACTAGTATGGTGAGAGCTCTATCAGAAAATGGTAAATATGTCAAAGTAGCAGACGGTAAAAACTTAGCGGGTGAATTATATAACCCAGATACCAAAGCAATAGCCAGTACAACTCAATTAGAACAAAAAGGACTAATAATAGATGTCGATCTGCCTGCTAGTGGCATTAGGCAAATGAACGTTTTATGGATTGATACCCCTGGTGAATTTTGGACTAACCCCCAACAACGCAAAGATTATCCAGCTGCTTGGCAAGCAATGGAAAACAAAATAAAGCAAAGCAAAGCTATTATTTTACTGCTACCTCCATACCAAAGTCTTGTCAGTACAAATCGCATTCAACTAGCAGCTACTCATCTCAAACCCATTGAAGCTTTACCGACTTCGGATCAATGGGTTAATCGTTTGCAATATTGGCTAAAGTTTTTTGAACAGAACTGTCAACGCGTCAAACATATCATTATTGCTTTACACAAAGCAGATTTATTTTGTGATGTTCAAGCCGAAGGAAATCGTTGGCAATATCGACCAGATTGGGGAGGCGCAGCACCTTGGTATGAATACAGCGATTATGTATTAGGAGCATATTTTGGAGTAGCTAACCAAGTGATTCGTCAATATAAAGCTACAGAAATTGGCGCTCGTACAGAATTTTTTATTAGCACCACTGAAAACCAAGAATTATTAGAACTTCCCTGGCTTTATCTTGCTCCCTACCTAATTTATAGCTAGCCTAATATGATCAAAAACGTAGTTCTCAAACCCCAAACTACTGGAACTGAAATTACAATTATTGGTTCTCGGAGTTCTGGTAAAACAACTTATCTCGCCTCCATGCTGCGCTTACCGAAAGAATTTCAAATGCAGTTTCCTGGCTTGAAAATTATACCAATTACAGATGAATCAAAAAAATTAATTGATTTGGCTAAAAATATTTTAGAAAAAGGGACAAAAATTGCTTCTACAGATGCAGGGAATGAACCATTTTATTCATTTCAAATTAAAATTCCGCCGAATAAAAGCTCACCAGAAATTACCTTAGATTTAACTGTTAAAGATTATGCAGGAGAAATATTTGAAATCGCAGCAGAGCCTCACAGATGGTCAGAATTAAAATCATACTTAGATGATTGGTGTTCTGCACCAAATTGGATGATTATGCTGACTGATTGGGAAACTCAAAAAGATCGACGTGTCTATGCACCAGCCATTGAAAGGCTACTCACGGAAATTTCAGAACGTGCGGCTGTGCAACCAGCTTTAAATAATCTCAGAGTAGCAGTAGTCATGAGCAAATGCGAACGAGGAGAATTATGGCCGTGTCGTCTCGATCCAGAAGAAGACTTATTTAAAGTGCGGTTAAAGAATACTTATCAAGTATTAAAAGAGAATTTACCATCTTCTAGATTACGATTTTTTGCCTGTTCTTCTTTTGGCGTATTAAGCGATCGCCCCCGCGATCTCGATCCTCGTCCCAACCGTTACATTCCTCATGATGGCAGTTCTGCTGAGTTTAACACCTACCTGCGAGATATCAATGCATGGAAACCTTATGGCTTAATTTCTCCACTTTATTGGCTCAGTACAGGGAGGGTATTTCATGACGAGCGCCTTTAATCCTCCTGTTGATTTACCAGGAAACCAGGATATCCGCATTATCGGCCCTCGTAGTTCCGGGAAAACTGCTTTTATGGCCGCCCTAGCTTATTGGCCTAACGCCGATCCCAACAGTCCCATTCAATCAGTCGATCCTTACGACAATGCTTCTGGCGAGTTAATTGGCATGGCTAGGGACATCCTAGCAGATGGTAGAGAATTGGCATCAACAGATGCGGGTGAAAGCGCTGATTCCCTGCCAATTTATACCTTACTAATTACTTTAAGACCCAGATTGTTAAATCACCCAATTCCCGCTCTAAAAAACAAATCCATCAGAATCCAAGTTTCTTGTCGAGAATACCCTGGAGAGATTATCAAAGATTTACGCAATATTTCCAGTTCCAATTCTTTGCTAAACAGTTACTTGGATGACTGCGCTACTGCTTCGAGCTTACTGCTGCTAATTGATGGTACAGCAAACCAATCTGACAGAGATTATGCTCAAGCCTTAGAAAATCTGCAAAAACAGTTAAGCGATCGATTAAGCCTTGATACTACCAGATTAAGAAACTACCGCATAGCTGTAGTATTTTCTAAATGCGAACAAGCCCAAGTGCGAGTTTATTGGAAAGATATCAACAATTTTGTCAGCTTGAAATTTCCAAACGTCCAAACTACTGTCAACAAATGGCGTACCCTTTGGGGGTGTTCAAGCAATTACTTTTTCTGTTCTGCTTTTGGCACTAAAGGCATAAATCCTCAACCCAACTTCAAAATTAAGAGTAGAGATAAAAACGGCATTACTGGAGTAATTGATAGCCCAAGAGTATGGCGACCTTTAGGCTTAGTTGCCCCCTTGTATTGGATACAAACTGGTCAAGAAGACCCGCGATTAAAAATCTAGAACTGTAGAAGGAGCATATCATTAATATGTCAGACACTATTCCTGTTTATCAATTTTCGAGAAATTTTGATAATCCCCATCCTTCAGCACAGCATAATAATCGCTGGGTGTCGGGTGGTAATATCATCGATCCAGAAAAGAAAATCGCTCTTTGGAATCAAGAAGTTCCTCAAGAAATTCGCAAGGCAGTACTTGACGGTTATTTTGCAATCAATGATAGTTATCCACCAGCAGAAAATGATTTTGCTTTAATTGCGAGAGAAATAGATGATAAATATGCAGTTTTAGCAGTAGCTAATGGGCAAATAGATGACCGCGATCGCCCCACCATAGGCTATAAATATTTTTGGTTAGAAAAAACAGATTCATATATCGATGGTATCGGAACTTTAATTTATTGGTGGCAGAATGTAAACTATCAATTTGATATGCAAGAATTGAATTCAACATCAAAGCCAGAAATTTATTATGCTCAAATTTGGAATAAAATAAATTTTGCTGAACCTTGGTTAGAGAAAAAAATTAAGGAAACAGTAAACAATTTTAAACATATTCCATGTACAGGTGTAGTTACAAAAGAATATTGGGGTGATTATCCTCCATATATAAGACTACATTACCTTAGTTTAGGTCTTAGTTTTCGCTCTGATTCTTTAAATGCCTGGGCTTGGAATGTCCAGAAATTATCCTTTGCTGAGAATTTTGTCTACATTTTGTATTCGACTTCAGCAGACATTCCGCCTAACCTTTATAAACAACTAGTACCCGACAAGATAATTATTACTATTAACGATCTTCAGTCAGATAATTCCGAAAAAAATTCTGAATCGACAAGCCAAAATCAAGATACTCCTCCAGATGACGCAGAAAATAAAAATTCTGCTCAAACGGAAAATTCTGATACATCTAATGATTCTGAGTCAGATAATTCTGAATCGACAAACCAAAATGAAAATACTCCTCCACATGGCACAGAAAATCAAAATCGTGTTCAACCACCAGTTCAAAAAATTAAAACTTGTTTAACAGAACTAGCAAGAACCTTTCATAGTAGAAATCAACTTGATGTCAAAAAAGCCGAAGAATTATTTGGATATTTAACCAACTACTCAAATGCAAACTGGTCTGATTTTATAGACCAAACGACTCTCAACACAACTGCTAACCCAATAAGCGAAATTTATAAAGCAGAAATATATTTAATCGTAATCGCTTACGATCAAAAGCAAAAGTGGCTAATAGATTTGTTGAAATCAATCCATGTTGAAAATAAACCATCATCCATTTGGGATTTTTTGACATTTCCATTCAAAATTTTGCTAAATCCACCAATAAATAACGACCACATTTTTCCTTTGCTGGAATTCCAAGATCGGTTATTAAAAGAAAGTTGTAAGTATGATTCACAAGTTCAACAGCGACTTACTGAATCCATATACTATGGTATTACTTTTTTCTTGACAATTTTAATAACTTTTGATCCCAACGACCCCAAGCACCAAAGATTAGCTCAACAAATTAATTACTTGCTAATTGAATCTCAAAGCATTTGGAGTCAATACTTTCAAAAATATGCAGAAATAGTAGCAGACAGATTTTTTTATCAGCCTGAAATTGATGTCAATGCTTACAAATCAGTTAGAAAATTCTGCCAAACAATTTTAGAAAAACTCGAAGAAATTAAAAATAACAACTGTGATTCTGCTAGTCGCAAGAGGCTATACGGTGAATATAAATCTTTGGCTCCAATTTTCGCCAAAATAAATAGAAGAGATTTAGCAGAATTGTTTTATCTTATCAGTGGTAGTCAAGTACCTCAGGAAGTTATTGGTAACATACCCGAAGAATTCAGAACAACAATATTTACTAGAAATTATGTTCTTGCTCCAGTTTCTCCTGGAAACCCTCAACTTAATAAAAATATTATTATAACTATTGTGACATTATTGTTCGGTATTCCTATAATTTATTTTATTTTCTATGAGCAAATAACTAACTCAATTGGCTCTCCTCAAGTTTCATGTGAACAAGAAAACTGGCTCGTAGATTATTCAACATTTGAATCGTGTTACAGAAATGCAAACGAGTATCAGAAAAATATAATAATTGGCAAATTTATGCCAGATCAAACTGACATAACAGATGAAAATAAACTAAAGCAAAAAGGCAAAGCTATACAATTTATTGATGAGACTCCTAAAGGAGATGAAACTGAATTTCAAAGGAGAATAGAAAAATTACAAGAGTGTCAAAAAGTTAACGCTACTCAATTTGGTAAGTGCTTAGAGAATAAAGAACAAACTGCTGTTAATAACACTGGACAAGATACGAATCAATCTAATGAAACTCCTAATACTATTGAACCACCAAATAAAATTAAATGTTCGCTTCAAAGTTATGAGCAAGTTAAAAACTGTAATAGCGAGGAATTTAACAAAGCAATAGAACAAGTAACAAAATTTAATAACATTGAAAAAGAATATATTGAGTTATTAAGGCAATATTTACAAAAACAAGATAAGTATCAAAATTTCAACGCAAAAAAAGAAAAATCAATCGAATGTTTTCAAACATTCCCTGTACAAAAAGTTGTAGAATTTAATGACTGCTTGAATCCATTAAAAAAAGAATCAGCAGACAAATTCAATAAATTTATATCATCACAAATTCCTGACGAAATTATTAAATATTTATCACCAGCTAAACCAAATCGAAATCATCAAAAAAAATCTAAGTAAGTATGAAATGTGAATTGAACAATTAGATCAATTTTATATTTCATCTATGGTGTTACCTCAATTTTTATGGGCTGGAATATTAGTCATATTTACTGAGTAATTTATAAGTAAATTATTTATGTCATATAATCACATTGCCATTTACCAATTTTGCCGAGCTTTTAATAATATCCATTATTCAGAAAGACACAAGCGATATGTGTCAGGTGGCTTTGCCCACGATCAAATTACTCACTGGAACAAAGAAGTTCCTCAAGAAATTCGCCAATATCCAACATTTGAATCGTGTTATAGAAATGCAAACGAATATCAGAAAAATATAATAATTAGCATATTTATGCCAGATCAAACTGACATAACAGTTGAAAATAAACTAAAGCAAAAAGGAAAAGCTATACAATTTATTGATGAGATTCCTAAACGAGATGAAAGTGAATTTAAAGTGAGAGTGACAAAATTACAAGAGTGCCAAAAAAGGAAAGCTATTGAATTTGATAATTGCTTGGATAACAAAAAATATGAATTTAACAATTAGAGCAATTTTATATTCCATCTGTGGTGTGATTTCCGCTCTTTTGGGCTGGAGTATTAGTCAGATTTTATGGCTAGATATAGGTGGAAATTTTGTCCATTTTTTGCCCAAAAATATTAATATACCTCCATATCTGATTTTGTTCATGGTTATCACTCCTTTTATAACTAGCGGAATGATAATTGCAGAGGTTTTTTTAAGTAACCCTACTCGTTATCAAGCTAATTGGCGAGTGATTTCGCGGACATCTTTAAAAAGAGTGTTCATCATTGGTGCATTCTTAGGTTTACAACTAACTGGTCTTAATTGGTTGCTATTAGCAAGTAACTGGCCTGGTGTGCTGGTGCGAATAATTTCTTGGATGGAAATTGGGGCTTTTGCTGGTTTGGCTGAAAGTGTTAGTTGGAGTTGGCGGAGTATTGATGGTAAGGGTAGTCAAGTGACTCAACGTATTGTTCGCAGCACTCTATCTGGAGGAGGTGCGGGACTGTTAGCGGCTATCCTCAGTGAAGGTGTAAATCAAGCTTTAGGCCAATATCGAGATGTTTTTGGATTTTTATTGTTTGGGGCTTTGTTGGGATGGGCTTTGTGTTTTGCTGCTATTCCTAGTTATCGGGTAGCTTTAAGGGCTGGTCATGGGTTTGAAGCAGTAAAACCGCAAACACGCCGCCCGACTACTGTGATAGGAACTCAGACAAATTTGACTACAACACCTACACAAATACTTAACCCTACTTTAAACAATTCATCTTTAAAGTTTATTCCTGATGGAAATTACAGAAATATTGAGGAGGGTTTATCAATTCAATTGCCAGCATACACTAAAGTACCATTAATTATTGGTTCTGCTAAGAATGTTGATATTTATATTCCACATTTATCACAAGAATGTGTAGCTTTAGAAGTCAAGTTTGGGATTGTAGAAATTATTTGTTTGGCTGAAGGTTTTGTACAAATTCAAAATAGTTTATTGTCAGCCAGCAGAAAAGTAACTTTAAGACATAATCAAATTATCACTCTTTACCATGAAGATAATCAAGACAAATTCTATCGCTTTGTTTTCTACGATCGCCTCCTTGACCCCCAAGCTTAAATTAGGTATTCTGACGTTATTATTCGGGTTACTACCTTTACCTGCACTAGCTAATTACAAAGTTCTAGTATCCCCTCGTCCTGGTGGAGAAATTGTTACTTTAAAAGTTCAAGTTCTCGATGAGAATAATATTCCCATTGAGGATTTAAAAAAGTCAGATTTTAAAATTGAGGCAGCTAAACTTAATCAAAGTTTGTCAGTTATTAATAGAATGCGATTAATCCCACCAGGCGAACAGTTAAAATCTGAACCGACTTATGTGGTGATTCTCCTTGATATGAGTGGGAGTATGCAAGAAGAAGATGAGAAAAAAGTTAAAAAAATAGATGGTGCTATTAGTGCAATTAGAGAGTATATCAAGCTAGTTAGAGATAATAATTTACCTGTAAGTATTGCTTTAGTACCGTTTGGCGAAGGAGGTGGTAGCAAGTGTAGTTATGAGGTAAATCAGCAAATTATTGCTAAAAGTTTTTTCTTAGCCAACGATAAAGAATTAGATAGGAAAGTTACAGCTTTATCTAATTCTCCAACTTGTGCTGCAACAAATTTATACGAACCTCTGAAAGCTGCTGTGCAGTATTTAGGAAAACCAAATCAATTCACTAATACCGCAAATAATAATGAGTTGGACGATCGAAATACAGATACACCCGAAATTCCTCCCAAATTGGGCGTAATTTTATTATCTGATGGCTATCATAATGTGAATCGAGATACTGAAGAAACACAGTTTGCTGAAGTAGAAAAAGTGCTAAAGGAAAATTCGGCAGTGAGAGTTTACACTTTAGGCTATGGTGAATCTTTGAAACATTTACGCGATCGCGCTTCCAATTGTGATATTTCTGATTATAAATTAACTCAAAACAATGCAGTTGATTTAATTAGCAGATGTCAATTAGGTGGCAAGAGTATTACTAGTTTTATTGTCGATCGACCCCGTTTAAAGCAAATAGCTGATTTAGGTGGGGGGATTAGTCAATTTCCTGATAATGCCACTGACGCTGTTAAAAGTTTGGAAACTTTCTTTAAAGCTTTAAGAGAATATGAATTGCAATATAAACAACCAGGTGCAGAACCAGGAGAACAATATCAAGTGCAAGTTAGTGTAAATTCTCGTAGTAGAAAAATTGATGTCAGTTCGGAACCAGAAACTTTCAGAATTCCCAACTTTTCTATTCAACTACCTTTGATTCCCGATCGCTTAATTATCCTCATTTTAACTTTAGCAGCATTAGGAGGCACTTTATGGTGGTTTAAAGGTTGGAGCGAACAACTTAAAAAAGATGCTGAAAGGTGGTTATAAAACAGGAGTCAGAATTCAGAATTCAGAATTCAGAATTCAGGAGTCAGAATTTAGAATTCAGAATTTAGAAAAGCTACTCCTATGCAAAGCTGCAAAGGAAAAGAATTATGTCAGAATATACCCTAGTTGTGAGAATTCCCCAAGCAGGAAATAGAGAGATTAAGTATTCTATTCAGTTAAGTGGGCTAGATGAAAATTATCCAGATGACTATTTTCGCCACGAAAAAAATCGTTTAGCCATTAGTCAAGCTATCGAACAACAATCAGCAAGAAAAGTCAGTCCAACTAACTTAAATTCTATTGTTGCTACGTGGATTTTAGATATTAAATCTGGTTTACATCGAACTGTAGTTACTTTAGATTTACCCCCAGATGTGTCTTCACCTATACAAACTATTACAACTCCAATTAGTAATAATATCACCTTACATGCCAAGCAACCGACTCGACAACCCTTAACACCAACAACTGTAGTTCAAACTGCTAAAAATCCTACAGTTGAATCTGTTAATACTACTACTAGTATTCCAAATCCAAGTAGTGCAAATAATTCTGAAAAACCAAAAGAACTACCTCCAGATGTCCGCGCAGATACTAACAAAGCTGATTTTTAATCAAGGTTAGCGAATATGCAAACTGAACTTCCGTATAATAAGTGCAAGCAAGAATTACAAGATTTGTTGCGATCGCGTTATCCGTTGATTTTTCTGCGTTCATCGGAAGAAAGTCGCGCTATTCGTTGTGCAATTGAGGCTCATCTGGCAATTCTGAATACTCAAGATATTCAAGATGGAGAGTTAGTGCAGTGGAGTACTACCCAAGGCTTTGAACAAAGAATAGAAACACCAGCAACTGCTAATCAAGCACAATGGCAACGATTGGGTAATCCACCCGATCGCAGTCATAATATAATATTACAAGCATTGGAAGGCTTAGAACATCGTTTACAGGAACAAGTAGCTAAAAATCTTAACCGACAACATACTTATTTATTGCCTGATTGGTCTGTATTGCTGGGTGCTGATGACCATTTAATAACGCGAAGACTCAAAGAATTAATTATAGCGATCGACCAAAAAAGACCTTTACCAAGAATGTCTTTAATTATTATTGGCTCAGATTGGACAATTCCCACAATTCTTCGCAACATAGTTCATATTATAGATTTACCTTTACCTGTAGAACAAGAACTTTATGATAACGTTTTTAGTGTCGCTGTAGAGAAATATAGTTTAGCAGAAGCCGACGCTTGGAGATTAGCAGAACAAGCTCAAGGTATGCCATTACAAGCAGCTATTCAATGTGCAAAGTTATCAACTATTCGTAATCTTTGGTCTGAACCAGAAGAAGCCGGACAATTATTATTACAAGCCAAAAAGCAAGAAATTAGAAAAACAGGAGTTTTAGAATATTATGCTCCTCAAGGTCAGGGTTTGAGAGATGTCGGCGGGTTAAGCAAAGTAAAAGAATGGATATATAGTCGTGAGGCTTGGTTTACCCAAGATTCGCAGCCAGAATTACGTCCTCGTGCTATTTTACTAGAAGGTTTTCCTGGTTGTGGTAAAACTTTTATTGCCAGAGCGATCGCTCAAGAATGGCGTGTACCCCAAATTAATTTTGAAATTGCTCGATTACAGTCTCGTTGGGTAGGCGAATCAGAAAGTAATACTTTTCAAGCACTCAGAGCAATTGAAGCATCTGCTCCTAACATCCTATTTATGGATGAAATTGAGAAAGCATTTGCTGGTGTTGGTGGTGATAGTTCAGGAGTTAGTACTAGACAGTTTGGGACATTTTTATCTTGGTTAAACGATCACGAATACCCGATTTTTTTTATAGCTACTTGTAACGATCGCGAAAAATTACCTCCGGAATTATTTCGGGCTGGTCGCTTTGATGAAATTTTTATAGTTATGCCACCCAATACAGAAGAAAGATTTCAAATTTTGCAAAAGCGTATTAGTGCTTATAAATTACCACCAACCCCTTCCACCACATTAGAATATTTAGTAGATCGGACAGCAGGATATTCAGGAGCAGAATTAGATAAATTAGTTAGAGAAGCAATCTATCTCGCTGAATACGGTCACTTACCAACAAAAACTCATTGGGAAAATGCTTTAAATCAAATTAGCCCTCAATATCGGACTCCAAACATGCAACAACTGTTGGCTAAATATTTGAAGTTAATCCAAGGTGGTGGTGGTAAAAGCGCATCAGTATTGGAAATAGGTTTTTTGGAAAATCTTATTCTTGGATCTTGAATTTTTGATTAAATTATTGTAGGGTAGCACACCTTTTCTACCCTACCGTATTTATTGAATTGCAAATTTATCTAAATATTCTTCTTTATTAAAACTCTATCCCTTCATAGCTAGATTATTTATTAATTCTGAATTCTGATTTTTGTTTTATTCTTCCTTGTTAAAGAAACTTGGATGGTTTTCATACCAGTTTCTTTAACTTTGGAAAAGTTGCTAACAGATTGACTCTTCTTCTTTATTCATAACAATCCCTCCGATTCTGCGAATTTACGCAAGCGCGGTAGACACTGACGCTGATAAAAACTGCTCAATGTCGGAATTGACAACCCGAATTCCTCAGACAACTCTCTCCAGCTAACTTCTGGGGGTAGGCGTTTGAGAATTAATATCTGACAATTTACATCTGGACGCCCTTTGATGTAAGTACGACGGAGTTCTCCATCAGAGTCTGCCTTCGCCCAGTTCTCCAAGTCTTCTAAAATTGGAGGTGCTTCCGGCGTAGCCGCCAGATTATCTATAGGATCGAGGGTTTCACTTGTTCCGCCAGATGTAGACTGACGAATTCTAAGAGGGACTGTTGTGGCTTGTTCTCGGTTTTGATTCAGGTAAAAGTCTTGTAGCCTCCGTTTTAGGTAAGCATTCAGCCAGGTGATCGGAGTACCATAAGCAGGGTCATATTTTTGACCTGTTAAACCCTCACAAACATTACGGCAGAAATACAACCAAGTTTGTTGTAGTGCGTCTTGATAATAGGGAGTACTTTCCCTCCAGAGTCTACTTGCCGTCAAACGAATAATCTGTGTGAGCAGCTTCTGACGCTGAGGGCTTCCAGGTGGGTATCCACAGGCTTCGGTAACTAAGCGGCGTAGCTGTTCATCGAATTGAACCATGACAATCTTCAGGAACAAAGCAAGAATATCTTAGTATTGCCTATAACAACACCTTAGAAAATTACCTTTCATCAAGAAATTAGGGCATGGGGTGATGGGGGTATGGGGAGGTGTGGGGAGAGAGGGGGGCAAGGGGAAAGGTTAAAGGTTAAAGGGAAAAGGAATAAATTTAATCTTTCCCCTTTTCCCCTTACCCCTTTCCCTTTCTCCATACCTCATGCCCCATGCCCAATGCCCCATGCCCAATCTTGTTAATATAATCCAAACCAAGACAGGAAATTTTCCCACCAAGACAATCTCAAATTGCTTACATTCAGTTTCATTTTGTTGCGAATGTCTTGAATATTCCAGTTGGTGAGTTTGGCTAGAGTTTGCGCTTCTTGTTCAAAGCGCTTGGGTAAAGAACGTTTATATTCTCTACCCGCCTGACACTTGAGTTCTCCTTGGAAGGGATGTTGCAAAACATAACGCCCTTGGAAAGAATCACGATTACCTGTTTGTTGGAATATCAAGTCTTCGGGGAATTTGTCGCGGGTGTAGCGTACATGCAACCGGGAGATGAACACATTACTTGTAGGAAACGGACGACGGAAGTTCGGCGGCGCTGGCACGCTAGTTTCAGAATTATTATCTAGCCAAAATACGCCTGCTTGCTTAAGTTCCTCTGGGGTTAGGGGATCGGCAGAACAGGGATCGCAATTACTCATGTCCCAAGCATATTCCAAAAAACCAACTTTCTTGTCTTCTTTGGTGTAGACAGTTTGAAACATGGATTTGTAAAATTCACCAAATTCATTTTTCACAAATACAGGAATGTTGGCATCGGAGGGAATTTTCACTGTCCGATAATTAGTGATTTCTGCCTGTCCTTCGGGTGAGAGGATGTAAACAATTAAATCCTGCTCTGTGGTGGCATTGATCATGCCCAAACGAATTGGCAGCATGAATCTGGGTGACTGGTAAGAAATTTGTAGCGGGCGAAGGAACTGGTAGCCAGATTTCTCGAATTTATCTAAGTTGACTTTTGCAACAAAGAATTTCATCGAGGAGCGGATGTAAGGTTTAAGTAACTGTTTTGCTCCTCTAGGAATTTTGTAGCCATTGCGTTGCAGCCAAGTTTCCAGTCCGCCAGATTCTTTAGCACTGAGAATTACAATGTCATATTCACCGACGTTAAAACGTGCTTCTACAGTCACACCCAAACTAGCATCTTCTCTGGCCCTACCTGCCCCATTACTTGCTGCTGGTGCTGGTGCTGCTTGTGGTCGATCGTACTCGTAAAGCGGGGCACAAGGATCTGAGTCAAAATATTCCACTAATCGCGGCGCACTAAAAGCATCCAAACGTTCAATAATTTTGGGTTCAGTGACGCGGACTTGCTCTTTTTTTATTACAGTTGGTACGGGCACTACCATTGCAAAATCTTTGACTTCGCCTTGAAAATCGTTTGCCATTGTCAAGACGGTGCGATCGCCATACCGCGCTATTACCACCTGAGATGCTTTGTTATAGAGTTTTGTATCAGCCTTCGCTACATAAAATCCACAAAATGCCCAAGCTGTCGGCGCAAAGGACAAAACAACTACAATTGCCAATAATAATGGCGTCAAAAATCGCAAAAATTTCATTTTATACCTCTGTATTTTTAAGTTAAAAGTTGAGAGTTAGGAGTGAGGAGTGAGGAGTTATAAGAATTCTCGTCATCTTCTAAACTCTGGGAAGCTAAAGCTAGATTTTCCTTTTCTCCCGTTTGCCAAGAAAACCTTGGTGCTGACCAGAGAAAATCTATTAGGATGGTCGATGGTGCAAGGATAAACAGTGCCCAGAAAACTGCGGTGGAAACAAAGAAATAATTTCGCAGGATAAAAGTTAATCCGGCGATGCAGATTGCCCAAATTACGCGCCCGATTCGAGAATTGGGAATCGATCGCGGATCGGTAATCATAAATAGAGCAAATAACAGTAAAGATCCGCTCATTAATCGGTGCCAGTAAACATCCCAAGTCCAACCCAGCCAGAAATTACGAATCGCCTCTAGTAGGGAATACGCACCCAAAAAAGCTGCTGTGGTGTCCCAACGTCCAATTCGTTGCAAAACCATACCCCCAGTACCGGCGAATACTAGCCCATACCACCACTCTTCACCCCACTGTCCCGGTGAAACCCAAGCGTCACTGGTGAAAATCAAGGCACAAATAATGCCAAAATTGCCAGGATTAAAGAAATGCTTGTCGCCGACTCGCAAGATAAATTTGCTGGCGATGGCACTTGCTACAGCTATTGCCATTGTTGTCCAATGGTCAGCCCGCAACAGCAAGCTCAATCCTAAAGAAGTAATTAAGGCACTGCGAAGATTTAAGCTTTGCGCTTTGTTATTTCCAAATGACCAACGACCGAGGACTAATGACAATACCAATTGAGTTGAAAGACTTGTGGCGATCGCTACTGCAATCAATTCTGGTCGCAGTGTCCAGTCTCGCGTACCTATTCCCAAAACTAGGAACAAGCCGAGAAATAAAATTTGGTAGTCTCGTATATCTTTGAGCAACATTACCGACTAATTCAGGGATTACCCGTAGATTTTTCATCAATTTAGACGAGTCTTAGCTCAAATAATATTGCTGTTACAGATTTTGTTACAAATGTAAGCTTATGGATTTTATATTGACGGTTAACAGTCATCAGTTAACAGTCAACAGCCTTAAAGCTCCTACGCTTCGAGTTTTTATAGATTACCATTTAACCAAATATGGTTTATCGCCAGAAGTGTAGGCGTAGCCGATCGCAGAAATCCCAATTTAGCCAGCAACACCTACAAAAAGTTTTCAGCAGCAAAAAAACGCAAAATGCAACTAGCTCCTCTGTTCCCGATTTTTTACCGCATTCTTCAGCCAAGTTTTCCCAATTGTCTTTGGATGGGAAATCCCCATAGGAAAGCGATCGCCTTGACATTTGATGATGGCCCTCATCCGCAATATACACCGGAAGTGTTAGCAGTTTTAGACCAATACAAAATTACAGCGAGTTTTTTTTGGTTGGGTATTTGCGTCAACCGTTCGCCAGCCATTGCTAAAGCTGTTAGCGATCGCGGACACTGGATCGGATTGCATGGTTACGATCATCGCTCTTTTCCCATGCTTTCACCAAATGAACTCAAGCAGAGTTTAGAAAAAACCCAAGTTGCCATCTACAATGCTTGCAATCTGCAACCCGAACAAGTGCGGGATGTCCGTCCCCCCAATGGTTTATTTACACCTACTACTTTGAAATTATTTTCACAGTGGAATTATCGCCCAGTAATGTGGAGTGTTGTACCAGAAGATTGGGTACGACCAGGCGTCAACACTGTGGTAAAGCGAGTTATGCAGCAAGTCAAAAATGGTTCGTTAATTGTCTTACACGATGGTGTTTGTGGCGGACAAGATGTTGCTGCCACAATCAAAATTCTCATTCCTCAATTGCTACAACAAGGCTATGAATTTGTAACTGTTGATGCTTTATGGCAGCGGTGATAAATCTCTGAATAAATACAATTTTGGTGCTAATTAAACGTTAGTTTTATAGCTTATATCTCAATACACTTCACTTAAGATTCGATCCTCCCTAACCCTCCTTTTTAAGGAGGTAAAAAGCCCCCCTTTTTAAGGGGAGCCAGCGACGGGTACGTAGGGGTCTCCCCAAGTAGAGCGACTGGCGTGGGTTGGGGGGATCTTCTAGGGATAACCTTAACACCAAGGTTAATCGTCAACGGTCAACAGTTAACAACCTAACAACATTTCTATTCAAAAGTAGGTAAATTATTAGGGTCAATACCTTGCGACTGCAAATAAGCAATTAGTCTTTCTTTTTGCTGACGTTCTTGTTCGGCACGTTGGCGTTCCTGTTCAATTTTTTCCACCGCCCAAGGTAATAAATTCCCATCTTTATCCCACCAACGTAACCAATAACCAGTATGAGCTTCTTTTGTTCCTTGCCATGTTCCCAAAAATAAGCCCATTGCATCTACGAAATGACGATCATTTTCGTCTGCCAATTTTAACTCATAACGTCCATTTTCCAATTGATAATATTCTAATAACCCGCAATTTGGCTCAAAAATTATGTAAATAGGAACTTGCAATATCTGTTCGTAAAAAAACCATCTTCCTGGCGGGTAAGTGCGCTTAACCGAATATTCTCCACCGTCTGTATCAGAGAGAAATTCCACCACAATTAGCGGGATTTCACCTTCTAAAATAGGTGTGTAACTTTTGCGATTGCTGATAACTTCTTTCGCTGTTGGCACATACACCCAGTCTGGTGCTTTAATCGCCAATTGCCCGTTAACGGTTGCACATAATCCAAAGTTGGAAGCGATTAACATTTGGGGTTGGATGAAACCACTAATTTCTAAACTTTCACGCAAAGCACCAGCTAATATTGGCTGACCTGTATTCTCCACTGGTTCATCCTCTAGTTGAAAATCTTTAGGTAAGGCTTCCCAAGTTATTATCAGTTGATTTGATGCTTTGCTTTCATTGAATTGGGTTATCATAATCAATTCCAAATTCAAATTTCAACCTATTTTCTAGCTGGGAATATCAACTTTGATGAGCTAATATTCCCGCTAGTTTTGTTAATCCCTACAGTTGATTTGTGGCTAAAAAAGCTTCGACTTCGACCGCTGTGGGTTGAGAAGCGATCGCACCTGGTTTAATGGTAGTCAGTGCCCCAACAGCACTGGCATAGGTAACAATGCGTTTTGCCGTTTCTGCATCCCGCAAGCTGTGAATACCATACTGGCTGAGTTGGTGAATAAATCCTGCTAAAAAGCTATCTCCTGCACCAGTTGTGTCAACTACAGGAATGGAAAATGAGGGTAATTTACCTTCGTTTTCACCAAGACAGTAAGTGCAACCATTTTCTCCATCTGTGACTAATACTCCCTCAATGGAAGCCAGACGGTAAGTTATGGCTCCCGGATCTGCCGTTTCAAAGAGCCATTCGGCTTCTTCTTTGGAAAGTTTGAGGAAATCGACTTTATTAAATAATTCTGGAATTTTTTGATGAGCGATGTTTGGATCGTGCCAAAATACAGGACGCCAGTTGACATCCAGCACAATCTTCAGGTCGTATTGTTCTGCTAGTTCTAGGGCGCGGTAAACTGCCTGTTCGCTGTCAGGATAAGCTAACTCCAAGGTGCCCAAAACTAGAAAATCTGCCTCTTGAAACAGTGAATCTGGCAATTGTTTGGCACAGAGGCGAGTATCAGCAAATTCAGAGGTATCATACTGACCAAATCCAGCAAAAGTGCGATCGCCAGACAGATCCCTTGTGACATAAACTTGCCGTGTTGGTGCTGTCGGATGGCGTTGCACCCCTGTGGTCTCTACACCCACATCTTGTAATAGCTTCACCAGTGCATTTCCTGGTTCATCTTCGCCAACAGCCCCAATAAAGGCCGTTGGCGTCCCCAACTTGACTAAAGCACAGGCCACATTAGCTGGTGCCCCTCCTGGGTAGGGAGTCCAGGATTTCACTTGTTCCAGCTTTAGCCCCAATTCATCGGCTAAACAATCAAACAAAATCTCACCAAGACACAAAACGCGGGGATTGCTCATTTCATTTTAGATTTTAGGTTTCGATTTTGGATTACGAATTTCCAGTATAAAATCTACAATAATTGTTGCTATCTGTCGCCAGTCCTTCATAGAATTAAATGGCAATTTTTACTACTCTAATAACATATATATGCCCCTAATACATGCTTTATTTGTCTCAGTATTTAAACTATACTTATAACCAAAATATGCTATATTTTTTACACAAAAAAATTAGTTAGTTAAATTGCTGGCAACTTGAAATCGAAAAAAATATTGACAATCGTATTACTGCTAACACTTGAAACCCCTACCAACAAAAGAATCTTCTAGAATTAGAAAGAGTGATTAAGTACATATACCAAGGGAGGATAGAAATAGTCATGGCTGGTGGCAAGTCTGAGACCCCTGTTAGTCTGTCAGACAGAGAGCTGCAAATTATCGACTTAGTGGCCGCTGGCTTAACTAACCAAGAGATTGCAGTGAAACTGGAAATTAGCAAGCGTACAGTTGATAACCATATCAGTAACATTCTCACCAAGACCGAGACAGAAAATCGAGTAGCCCTTGTCCGCTGGGCTTTACAGTGGGGCAAAGTCTGTTTGAATGATGTCAATTGCTGTCCTCTGCCTAACCAGATCGAATAAACAATTGACTCGTCGTAACACGATTTATCTAGTGTAGTATGCTGAAAAGCCAATATTGAGTTTTACTGATTGTTCCTCTCCTCGCACATTTGTTACGGTGCGAACACTCTACCAAAAGCTCCGAGTCTTTGCGATCGGGGACTGGGGACTGGGGACTGGGGGAGGCAGGGGGAGCAGGGGAGGCAGGGGAGAATAACTCTTAACCTCACTAAATAGTCAACAGTCAACACTCCCTGTTTGGCCGATTCCCCATGCCCCATGCCCCATGACGCCAGTTGCTTTCCGACGCGAGGCGACAGGATCGCACTGGCTCCCCCATGCCCAGCTCAATAACAAAAATTAGCAACAATTCAGTGATGCAAGCGCTACATTTGAAAGAAATCTACGTTGCTCCATCGGCTTGGAGAGCAGTGTTCCGATGAATACTTCTGCTTCTTTTCAAAGTAGTTCTTTTCCCTTTGAATTTTTAAATTTTGATTTGACAACACCCCTGTCAGGAAAAGTTCCAACCTCAGAATCTCAACCCTCAGACTTTCCATATCCCACACAAGATGCTGACTTACTCAGGCAACTGTCGTTCATTCCAGGGTTGAAAGAAATTTTGATGCTGCGGCAGGTTCACGCACTAGAACATGCTACTGTCTGGGTTCTGAGCGAATCAAATAGTGCATACCACACCACAAGAGAACCTAATAAAGTTCAACTAGATAACGAACTATTAGGCGGTCTGTCCACGGAACAAGGATTCTACCTCTATGGCGAAGTGAATATCAGTGATTTGCGGCGTGCAGTCGCACTTGCCCGACATCGCATCACTACTGGAGAATGGGATTTAGCGGTACATCCCCGTTGCGGCACAAATTTATCAGTAGCAATGCTTTTAACTGCCGGATTAGCTGTGGGCGTACATTTATTGCTACCATTCCGACCAATAGAGCAAATTATAGGTTTGGGGTTAGCAGCAACAACAGCTGCTGAACTCGCACCTGATTTAGGTTCTATAGTACAGCGTTACTTAACAACCGCCATTCCTTTTAACCTAACAATTGAAAACATTATCCGTACACGCGACCTCTGGGGACGTGAAGCGCATTTTGTCCGGGTGAAGTGGCAAGAATGAAGACAGTAAGGGGAGTGGGGCATAGGGCATTGGGCATGGGGTATGGGGAAAGGGAAAGGGGTATGGTTCGACAAGCTCACCAACCGGGGAAAAGGGGAAAGATTAAATTTATTCCTTTTCCCTTTAACCTTTAACCTTTCCCCCTGCCTCCCCATCTCCCCATCTCTCTATTCCCTCATCTCCCTACCTCCCCACCTCCCCACTCCCTGCTCCCCTAAAAAAATTAATTATGAGAAAACTTTACTTCTTACTTCCTGGTACAGATGGAAAATTTGCCTGCGGTGGTCTTTGGGCAGAATTGAAAACAGTTAATCTGGTTCAGCAGATTTGTAGTGCTGAAGTTGTAACTTATCGCCAACGGGAAAAAGGTAAGCAATTCATTGATGATTTACTCCAAGAAAAAAATCTCAATGATGTGATTTTTGTAATTAATTGGGGATTTGATGTAGCTCAACTTGTCCCTAAACTAAAGCAATACAATGTTGTTTACCACGCACATAGTCCAGGTTACCCATTTAAGCTACCCGCAAGTATTCCGATTGTTACTGTTAGTCGCTACACAATGGGATATTGGGGAGAAAAATCACCTAATTCTTTGATTTATTATTTGCCTAATCAAATTTCTGATGATTTTAAAAATTTAGGTTTAGAACGAGATATTGATGTTTTAGTTCAGGCTCGGAAATCTTCTGAGTATTTAATCAAAGAATTGATTCCAGGGTTACAAAAACATTGTAACGTTTTCGTTGTTGATTCCTATGTCGAGGATTTACCTGGACTATTTAACCGTGCTAAGGTTTACCTCTATGATTCTGCTGAGTACTGGGCACAACAAGGTGTTAGTGAAGGATTTGGTCTACAACCAATGGAAGCCCTTGCCTGTGGATGTCAAGTATTTTCTAGTGTGAATGGTGGATTGTCAGATTACTTAGATCCTGGATTTAATTGCTATAAAATCGCTGGATATTCACAAGAATATGATGTGCAACGTATTTTAAAGGCGCTTGATTATTCAGGACGCTTTCCGTTAGATGAAGATTTTTTTGCTGAGTATCGAACTGAAAATATTGTTAAGCGTCTACAAGTAATTTTGGATGAATTAAATACATTTTTTGACCACAAAATACAGCAGCCATCTAATATTAATAGTTTAACAAAAATTCGTAGGGCTAAATTATTGGCACAGAAAATATATGGTAAGCTGAGAAAAAAATATTTGAAGTTTAAATAAACAAACCGCAGATAGAGAGAGGAAATTGGATGAGTCGGCGATTATTGGTGACGGGGGGTGCGGGGTTTATTGGGGCAAATTTTGTACATCATTGGTGTCAAGCTTATCCCGATGACCGGGTGGTGGTGTTGGATGCTCTAACTTATGCGGGAAATCGTTTGAATTTGACCCCGGTTGAGGGAAGGGAGAATTTTCGGTTTGTGCAGGGGGATATTTGCGATCGCCCCCTCATAGATAATTTATTATCAACGGAAAATATTGACACCATCGCCCATTTTGCTGCTGAATCTCATGTCGATCGCTCGATTCTCGGCCCTGGTGCTTTTGTGCAAACTAATGTAGTAGGAACTTTCACTCTCCTCGAAGCTTTTCGCCAACATTGGCAAGCAAAACCACAGCCATCTGATTATCGTTTCTTGCACGTTTCTACTGATGAAGTCTACGGTAGTTTAGGCCCAGATGATGCAGCTTTTTCTGAAACTACGCCCTACGCTCCCAATAGTCCCTATTCAGCTTCCAAAGCTGGTAGCGACCACTTAGTGCGTGCTTATTATCATACATATAATCTGCCGACAATTATTACAAATTGTTCCAATAATTATGGTTCTTATCAGTTTCCAGAAAAGCTGATTCCCCTAATGTGTATCAATACTTTAATTGGTAAACCATTACCTGTTTATGGTGATGGTAAAAATGTCCGAGATTGGCTTTATGTAGGCGATCATTGTCGAGCATTAGATGTAGTAATTAATCGCGGAAAGCCAGGGGAAACATACAATATTGGTGGTAATAATGAGGTAGAAAATATTAAACTTGTCGAACTTTTATGTCAAATGATGGATGAATTAGCACCCGACCTACCAGTGCATCCAGCAAAGCAGTTAATTACTTTTGTCAAGGATAGACCAGGACACGATAGAAGATATGCCATTAACGCCAATAAGATTAAAACTCAACTTGGTTGGACGCCTTCGGTAACGATTGCCGAAGGTTTGCGTTTAACTGTTGAGTGGTATCTCACTCATCGTGATTGGTGGGAACCTTTGTTATCTGCGGAATATCAAGCTTATTATCGGAAAAATTATTCTGTAAAATAACTTCTCAAATCTCAATCCTTTGAATCAGATACATCGGTAGGGGCTTTACAGCTGTGCACCCCTACAATATCTCTATTGACGTGTGGTTAGTTATTTGTTTCTGTACCTTAATCATGTGCGAAGCACTATAAATTAGCTAGCTCCCGCAGTTTCTCCAAATAATGACTATCCTTGAATAGTAAGGGAATGAGATTAGCGTAAATTGCCAGCAGGTGTCAGATGCTGCAAGTAGAACAGATATTACAAGACCGTTATCAAATTCAACGCCAACTCGGCAACAATGGAATTCGTCAAACTTGGCTAGCATTGGATTTACAAGCTGATGATGGCGAGAACTCTAGTGTTGTAATCAAACTTTTGGCTTTTGGCGGTACTGTACAGTGGGACGATTTGAAACTTTTTGAGAGGGAAGCACAAATTCTCAAACAGCTAAATCATCCCCGAATTCCTCAGTATATAGATTATTTTTGTATTGACGATCGCACTCTCTGGTTTGGCTTAATACAAGAATATATCCCTGGTGAATCGCTCAAGGATAAACTTGCCAGTGGCAAAAGGTTTAGTGAAAAACGAGCTAAAAAAATTGCTGTTGAAGTATTAAATATTCTTACGTATTTACATGAATTAAATCCAGGAGTATTGCATAGAGATATTAAACCAAGTAATTTAATCTGGGGCGAAGATAATCGAATTTATTTAGTTGATTTTGGCGCAGTTCAAGATAAAGCGGCAAAAGAAGGCGTTACTTTTACAGTTGTCGGTACTTATGGTTATGCCCCAATGGAACAATTTGGTGGACGTGCGGTAGCGGCTTCGGATCTTTATGCATTGGGGGCGACTTTAATTCATCTGTTAACTGGTATCCCGCCATCTGATTTACCCCAGCAGGATTTACGATTGCAATTTGCAGACCGCGTGAACCTCAGCCCCAGTTTTATCAGTTGGCTAGAAAAATTGGTAGAACCCGCACCAGAGCAACGTTTTACTACTGCTCGCCAAGCACTACAAGCCCTTAAATCTGGTGTGGTTGTCAAATCTGCAAACAAATATCAGCTTTTACCGCCAAAAGAAATTATTAATAACTCTGGATGCGGTATCAACAATCACAATGAAACAGTACCAGAGGAAATTCTCGGTTGGAATTGGGGTGCATTTCTCATGCCTTGGTTATGGATGTGGACTAACCAAGTGTGGTATGGGTTGTTTTGTTTTATACCCCACGGTTGGTGGGTAATGGCGATCGCCCTTGGTGCCAAAGGCAACGAATGGGCTTGGAAAAGTAGACAGTGGCGCAATATTGAACACTTCAAAGCCCATCAAAGGGGCTGGGCGATCGCTGGTATTTTAATTGGTGCGCCCATTAGTATTATGTTGTGGCTGAGGGCGATCGCTTTGGTTAAATCTGCATTTTAGTAGGGGATTGGGCATTGGGCATGGGGCATGGGGTGTAATTTTTCCCCATCTCCCCATCTCCCCATCTCCCCAGTCCCCGTTACCCAGTCACTTGCGATTCAACTACACCGATGGGGCAAGAAACGCTTGTTCCTCCCAAACCGCAATAGCCGTTGGGATTTTTTGCTAGGTATTGTTGATGGTAGGCTTCGGCGTAGTAGAACTCAGGGGCATCCAAGATTTCTGTGGTAATCTTGCCATAGCCTGCCTTGTTCAGGGCTTGTTGATAAGCTTCCAGCGATGCTTGTGCTAGTTGCTTTTGATTTTCGGAATATACATAAATTCCCGAACGATATTGAGTGCCAACATCGTTGCCTTGGCGCATCCCTTGGGTGGGATTGTGACTTTCCCAAAAGACTTTCAGCAGTTCGGAATAACTAATCACTTTCGGATCGAACACAACCAAAACCACTTCGTTGTGACCGGTTCTTCCACTACACACTTCTTCGTAAGTAGGGTTGGGTGTGAAACCGGCAGCATAACCCACTGCGGTGGTGTAAACTCCTTTAAGTTGCCAGAATTTACGTTCTGCGCCCCAAAAACAACCAAAACCAAACAAAGCTTTCTCTAATCCATCAGAAAAAGGAGGTTTTAGGGGATTTTTGTTGACATAATGATGAGCGGGTACTGACATAGACTGTGCCCTTCCTGGCAAAGCTTCCTCAGGGGTGGGCATGTTTTGTTTTTTGCCAAATCCGAATAGTGCCATTGATTTTGATGAATATACATCTTTACCTTATTTAGTATTTTAACGCTGTAAAGATTTTGGCGATCGCTTGGCGTTTTCGTAGAATCCTCACCAAAGGTGTAGTAATGAACTAGCTAGTGGGCGTTAGAGAAGAGTTTTCCTAGTACCCAATACCCAGTCTTTTTAACACAAAGCAATCTTCAATCCAAAATCTAAAATCCAAAATTGTATTACTTATGGATAAAATACCGAAAATTGACCGCCAAAGGGAACATCAAGCCAACGAGCGAACTTTTTTAGCTTGGTTACGCACTTCTATTGCATTAATTAGTTTTGGAATTGCCATTGCGCGATTTGGGATATTTTTGCGCCAGCTTAATGTTGCTATTACTCAACAAGAAACTCAGGTAAATACATTAACGAATTCCGAAAATTTGGGTCTGGCTCTGGTATTTTCTGGAATTATCACGATTGTGTTAGCTGCATGGCGATACAATCAAGTTTTTTGGCAAATTGAGCAAGGAAATTATAAACCAAACAGATTACTTGTTTGGTTCATGACTGGAGTAGTAATTATTTTAGGGCTTTTCTGTATTCCTTTAATTCTATGGCGTAATAAAGTGCCTGTTCGTTATCCTATTCCAAATCAACCGCAGTCACGAAGTTTGCACATACAAAATCCAAAAATCAATATGAAAAATTTGGTAATTACTAATCGCTATAAGAATGTATTTTTTTGTTTAAATCGGTGATGAAATAATATTTTGTAGAGACGGCGATTTATCGCGTCTGTTACCTACAACGAACCGTATCGCGTTTGTTGCTACAACGAACCGTATCGATAGAAGACGCGATGAATCGCGTCTCTACAAATGGTATATTTTTGGCATTCTTTATTTCAAATTCGTGTCACTCGAATGAACACTAGTTTCAGAAATAACTGTGACACAGGCATTTACTAAGGGTAACAGTGGGCCTACTTGCTCTTGTCCATTGACGGCTAAATCGCTGTGACACAAATAAACTCTCTTGGAGACACGAGAGAGCAAATCTGCCAAAATTCGGCGTAGCCTTTGTTGTTCTGCTACTTTTTCATCTTCTGCTGTCCAAGGTTCGCCTAATCTATCTTGCAGGAAAAACGGCGCACCAAACAATGTTGCTGCACCACCTTTAGCCCATAGAGGCGAACCAGCATCCAGCCAAAAATGCCAGCGGTGCGATCGCCTACTGGATCGATATTGAAATATAGTTGCTAGGGTGACAGCTTTTCTAGCTCCACCAATGGGACGCACTGGGTAAGGGTTGGCGGTGATAGTACCGCGTCGCAGTAGTTGAATGAATTCGGTAATAGTACTTACTGAGGCAGATGAAGAGAACACAGAGAATTCTTTCCCCGCGTCCTCTTCCCCTACTCGCCCAGAAGATACTTGTCGTAACCTTGTATCAATTTCCCAGTAGTGTTGGGCTGTTTCTAGTAATTCGCGTAATGCTGCGAGTTGTTCGTAGGGGAGGTTGCTACCATTCCACAAAAAACGTTGAATTGCTCTATCCAAAAGGGAAATGGGACTGGGAATTAAACGTTGTTCTTGTTGCGATCGCTGTTGTTCTAACCACTGTAATATCTCGTTGTAAGCTGTGGTAGCTGCATAGCCGATTCTATCCCAGCGCTCGAAGGTTGACACTGGTAGCAAGTTGGGGCGATCGAGATGGGGTACGAAGCAGTAATCTGCTATTAAACCGGCGCGTACCGGGTCGATGTCCGTAGAGACGCGATGAATCGCGTCTCGATTCATCGCGTCTGTATTTTCTGGTGGTTGTTGTTTTCTGCTCAAGACAACGAGCATTTCTGCTACGGCATCCCGGTCTACGAGGCGTCCTAAGCCGGGATAAACTAGTGCCAGCATGGTGAGCAATGCTCGAATTACTGGCGAACTAATTAAGGGACGTTGGTCGTTCAGGGATTCTACTGGGATGTTTTGCTTGACGAGGATTTCTACTAGGGTATAGCGAGCGATCGCATCCAAACCTGGTGCTATAATCGCTACTTCTTCTGGTTCCACTTGCCCTGATTGGATGGCATTGGCAATGACTTGTGCTGTTAGCCGCAATAATTGGGCGCGGGAGGTGGTTTGAATTGAGTGTACGATTTCAGGTAAACTCAATGGCATAATTGACTCTGTGACTAATTCCACCATTTGTGTAGCCAGTTGTTGTCCTAGCGACTCTGGAGGCGGCCCGGTCAAGGTTTCTACCCGACAACGGTCTGCTAAACCTTCGAGGTAGTTCGGATCTCCTCCCAATCCCAATCGCACTGCACCATCGGGATTATAGCTAAACGCCCCAACTGCGCCTTCGTCTAAAAGCAACTCAAACAACAGACGCGCTACCCCAGGATAATCATCGACATCATCGGCTAGTATTGCTTGATAGCGTTTTGTTAAGTGCTTTTGGTAATTGCGATCGCTTAATAAATGCTGGCTATAAAGTTCAGTAATAATCCCATAAGTTAGCAATCCCCTCTCTAAACACCAGTTACGCCAATCTAACAGCAAAGATGCCAAAAATTCCGGCTCTAAATTTGTACTATTTTCCCCCAAACCCCTAGCCAAAATCTCGGCAATATCTTCACAAGGTGTACCACTATAAGCTGCTAATTGAAATAAGTCTAAGATGCGACGCACTAAACGAGACTCATTCACACCCGCAAGACGTAAAATTTCTTCGTCTAATTGGGAACGCCACAGTTTAGTTGCTAACTCTTGTTCGGTTTCCGGCCGCAATCTCACTGGAAACTGCGCCTTGAGGTTCAATGAATTGATTAGCAATGGCCAAAATAAAATAACCTCATCCTGAAAAAAACCCAGTGGTGTCTTCCCACGAACCGGATATTTTCCTGATGTAGATGTAACAATTTTATCTCCTAATTCTCGACGATTATCATCATTAGCAGCTAAGAGTAAAACTCCTGGTTCTGTTGGCTTAAGATATAAAAATTTGGAGACATTATCACCTTTTTCATGTCGTTGGTTTTTAGTATAAAATGATTCAATATACGTATTTTTAGGTTTCACCCAACTACAAAATTGCTCTACTAAGCGAGTTGTCTTACCGCTGCGGCTGGTGCCAACAATCCAAATCGAATGAGAAACCACAAATTTTCTCCTTGTAGATTTGCTAGTATACCTCGTGCGTTAACTTAAGGTTAAGAATCACCAAATAATGCTGGATGATTGTCTGCAATGAAAAACTTTGCTTTTAGCCAAAAAATCTATTCTTTCTTACTTGCTGCTTATCGATGGTACTTACAGACTCCGGAACGTTCTTTAAATGAGGCTTATGATGCAGCATTAAAGATCGAGGAAATAGAAAACAAGCATTTTAATGGTAATAAAATAGACACTAGCTCAGCCATGTACAGCAACAGCGTCATGGATTATTTTGAGTCAGACTTAAACAAGCTATTAAAAACTGCCAAAATGCGGCTGACAGAGTTTAGACTAAGCCGTTGGTTTCTCAATGAAGAAAATCAAAAAGCTGCTGATAAAGCAGGCATAGAATTCCTCAGTCCTTCTTTCGTTTTAGAAAGGCTGAATTTTATCGATGGAGTGATATCAAAATACATAACAATTCCTGAAGAAATGACTGCTAAAGTTGTAGTGGTTAAACCTCCAACTCCACCAGTTGACTCAGCAATTACTCCAGCGTTACCGCCTAAAATATCAACTAAAGATGTGGAGAGAAAATCGGATAAAAAACCAAAGGGTAAAACCGATACAATGGGTGTTTTACCACGTTCGATTTTAAGTACTATCAGTCGTTTGCAAGTTGAATTAGACCCTAATTCTGAAGAAGAAGTAATTCATAGTTTTCGTCAAGCTCAAAGAAGAACAATAATATCTATTAGATTTATTTTGCTCTTAATTATAGTACCACTTTTAACGCATCAAATAGCAAAGGCTTTTGTGGTAGGCCCAGTTCTTGACAGATTCAGAACTACCGAACAAGCAGAGGTATTTCTGAATTCCGAAATGGAAGAAGAAGCCTTGGAAGAACTACAAAGATTTGAAGAAAGAATCAAGTTTGAAAATCTGATTAGTAATGCACCACTATTATCAGCCGAGCATCTAGAAATCGAGCTAAAAGAGAAGGCGACAGAGATTGCTGAAGAATTTCGCAAGGAAAGCTCTAATTCGATTAAAAATGTTTTTGCTGATATGTTTTCTGTGGTTGCTTTTATCTGGCTGATGGTAACGAGCAAGTCTTCTATTGCTGTACTGAAAGATTTCTTCGATCATATTGTCTATGGGCTTAGTGACAGTGCCAAGGCTTTTATTATTATTTTGTTTACCGATATATTTGTCGGTTTCCACTCTCCTCACGGCTGGGAAGTATTATTAGAAGGTGTATCTCGCCATTGGGGATTACCGGCAAATCGGGATTTTATCTTTCTATTTATTGCCACATTCCCAGTGATTTTAGATACGATTTTCAAATACTGGATATTCCGATATTTGAATCGGATATCACCTTCCGCTGTGGCTACTTACCGGAATATGAATGAATAGGTAATGGGCAATCCGCGTTACCCCACCCCCAACCCCTCCCCTTGCTAAGGGGAGGGGAGGTTTTGCGTCAGCAAAGCCGGGGTGGGGTAACGCGGATCGTGATGGGAAGTGAGCGATAGCATCTGGGCAAGGGTTTCACGTTAAGTTGACACGTATGGGCAGTGCCGTACCCCTACCAACGTGTTTCTATCATTATTAAAATGAAATTCAATCAATCTGGACAATCATTGCAAAACCGACCCCTAATTTTGAAGGAGTCGGTCGAAGAGAAGGTCAGTTGTGATTTACAAGAAGGAGATGAAGGGCTTAACTAAACAGCCTCAAATTTCCATTTTTGAGCATTAGTGGAATTTTTACTGTATTGTTGAACATTAGCTCCATCAGCAGTGCCAGCGTTTGCTACATCTAGAGCCTTACCGCTATGTTTGGCGATGAGGTAGAAATAGCCATCACCTGCATCTTCCAACTTCCATTTAGAGTTATCGTCATTTCCTTTTGACCACTGAATGACATTGGTGCCATCAGCACTACCACCACCTGATACATTTAAAACTTTGCTACTAGTTTTATTAACAAGGTAGTAATAGCCATTTCCAGCATCTTCTAACAGCCATTGTTGCGCTCCAGATTTATTAAGAGTCCACTGTTGGACGTTAGCTCCATCAGCAGTGCTAAAGTTTGTCACATCTAAATATTTACTGCTGTTTTTGTTGGCAAGGTAGTAGTATTTTCCTGCCGCAGGAAGTGGTGTGGGCTGAGTAGTTGTAGGAGATGTTTGACCATTGGTTCCTTGTCCTTCTTGGGAGAAAGGCTCAAAGGCAATCCAGTTGATATGCCATTTATTAGCATTGGCTACTTCTGGGGTCAAGGCATCGGTTGTGTAATCTTTATCCCACCTGACCTCTATTTGAAAGCTTGTGGGGGTAGGTTTGTAGATAGCACTAGCTCCAGTGGTTCCGAAATGCTTGCCATCACCACCAATTGATGTTACATATATCGGTGTGCTGGTGAACCCCGCAGCACTAGTGTCAACTGTTACATAAAGACTATCAGTGCCACTGCCAAGTTGTTGCCAATTGGTTGCACCTGGTTGAGTTTTTCCCGATGCAAACTTGGCAACTGTCAACACAGTTTTTACTTGTGTGCTACTGCTGGTTGTTGTTTGAGTTGGTAGAGGTGTGGTTACCATGATTTGAATTCCTGAAGTTACTAAATTTTGAACATGGGCGAGGCTTTCAGGCTTTTTGTAAACGCAGACAGTTCCATACTTCTGTTGCATAGGAAGTTATGCTAGGAAGCTGCGCTATTGTGCCTGAAGTAAATAAAACCCTATCTGAAAAGACTTACAGTCTTGTTTGTGGGATAAGTTTGTCTGTTGCAAATGTTTAGAGTTTTCAAAAGTGAAGGATTCACCATTTCGCGAGCATTGCACCGCATCATCCCACTATGATGCAACCCTTTGTTGAGGACTGAATTATACAGGCTCAAATTTCCACTTTTGAGCATTGGTGAAATTTTTACTGTATTGTTGGACATTAGCTCCATCAGCAGTGCCAGCACTTGCTACATCTAAAGCCTTACCGCTATGTTTGGCAATGAGGTAGAAATAACCATCTCCAGCATCTTCCAACTTCCATTTAGAGTTATCGTCATTTCCTTTTGACCACTGAATGACGTTGGCTCCATCAGCACTACCACCACCTGCTACATTTAAAGCTTTGCCACTCTTGTTGACAAGGTAGTAATAGCCATTTCCAGCGTCTTCTAACAGCCATTGTTGGGCTTGAGTTGTATTGCTAGTCCACTGTTGGACGTTAGCTCCATTTTCAGTGCTAGCACCTGACACATCTAAATATTTACCGCTATTTTTGTTGGCAAGTTTGTAGTATTTTCCTGCCGCAGGAAGTGGTGTTGCCTTAGTAGTTGTTGATGATGATTGAGTACCACTCCCTGAACCTTGCTCTAAGAAAGGCTCGATACCAAACCAATTGATATGCCATTTCCTTTGATTTGCATCTTCTGGGGTGATGGGTGTGACGTTGTAGCCTTGATCGAACCTGACATATACAGTGAAGCCTTTTTCTGTAGCATTGTATATAGAAGTAGCTCCAGTAGTTGCCCAATGGCTACCACCATTGAAGCCACCAAGTGAAGTGACGTATATTGGTGTTTTAGTGAAACCAGCAGCACTAGTATCAATATATATACCTATGCTGTCGCCATCTTTCTTCCAATTGGTTACACCTGGTTCGGTTCTTCCCGATGCAAACTTCGCAACTGTATAGACAGATGTTAATTGTGTGCCATTGGTTGAGGTCTGAGTTGGTAGAGATGTGGTTGCCATGATTGAAACTCTTAAAATTAGTGGATTTTGAAAATGAATAAGTCTAAGTTTTCGTCAACGCGAAAGACAACTCAGCACAACAGCGATCGCCACAAGACATTAGTCCAGTGCGGAATACTATTGCAGCAGCATAAATAAGCTGTCGCACATTTAAATTGCACATTTTTTCGTGTTGGCTGTTAATTGTTGACAGTTAAGGGTCAAAGGTCAACACATTTAGGAAGTGAATATGCAATTTAAAAGTTGAATAGCTTAGTCGCTGGCTTAAAGCGTCTAGCTTGACAAATTCTTCGATCGAAGCCGCTTGAGGTGGCTCTCGATACACTTCATGCTTTTAATATTTCAGAATTTTTATGAGAATGCAAGGACAGTTAAGACAGTTAAAAAAAAAATTAAGACAGTTAAAAATAAGACAGTTAAGACAGTTAAGACATTTAAGACACTTAAGCAAATATTTCACTAAACTTCATATAGTGGCTTGGTTGTGCCTCTAACCGCGTACCTCATTTATCTGAAATATGCTGTAAGAACCTAATCACAGCCTGTTGAGTGCCAAAATTACCTATCCATTTAAATTTTCATGAAAAAAATATTTTCTGAATTAGGAAAGTTTCACAACTTTATTGCTATCAGCGGACTTGTAGTTTTATCAATTTCTTTGTTGAGGATGCAATCTGTGGCAAATCCAGAACTCAGTCCGCCAGAATGTCGAGTAAAAAAGTGGGATATATCAGTGTCTTTGACGGGGGAAAAACAAAAAGCAGTATTAATTCAGAGGAAACCAGTTACTTGTTGTCAGAGTGATGCTTCGTGTTTGGATGAGGCTATTTATGGAGAAATACCAGACAAAAAGACATTATTGACAGCTATCGATCGCAGTTTACAATACCTACAAACGAAAGCAGCTATAAGTGCTTACCAAAACTATCAGGTGAGTGGAATTAATCGCGATCGCGTCTTCAAAAGTTTGCAAAGATTCCGCGAAATTTTATTAACAACTAATTCCCCAACTGAGTTATATCAAGCCATAGAAAAAGAATTTGTTTATTATCAATCAGTTGGTAAAGATAACAAAGGTGCTGTTTTATTCACCGCCTATTACGAACCACTTTACGCAGCGAGTCGCGTCCCCACAGCAGAATATCGCTATCCTGTTTATCGATTACCTCCTGATTTCAACTCCTGGTCTAAACCTCATCCTACACGCCTACAATTAGAAGGAGCAGATGGCTTACAAGGTGCAAAGGGTAAATTGCAAGGTTTAGAATTGTTTTGGTTTCGCGATCGCCTCGAACCATATATGGTTCAAATTCAAGGTTCAGCTAAACTTCAACTTACCGATGGAACTCAAACAAGTATAGGTTATGCAGGTAATACTGCTTATAATTACAAAAGCATTGGGCGAGAATTAGTGAATGATGGCAAATTACCGCAAGAAGGTGTAACTATGCCTATGATTCTCGAATATTTCCAAAAACATCCCCAAGAATTAAATATTTATATTCCCCGCGATCGCAGTTTTGTTTTTTTTCAAGAAAACCACGGCGAACCAGCCCAAGGTTCCATCAATGTACCACTAACAGCAGAGCGTTCTATTGCTACAGATAAATCTCTCATGCCTCCTGGTGCTTTAGCTTTGATTCGTGCTTCTTTTCCCTTAGTTAATTCTACCGGAAACATGGAAGAACGGATTATTAGCCGCTATGTTCTCGACCAAGATACCGGAGGCGCAATTAAAGGTGCAGGTAGAGTCGATTATTTTTTAGGTACTGGTAAAATCGCAGGCGATCGTGCTGGCGTCACAGTTAGTAATGGGCAATTGTTTTATCTATTACTGAAGTAGAATTCAGAATTTAAAACTCATGTTTATACTTTATCTTTTATCTAGTTAATATTACTATTAGTAATAAACATTATACATCAATTATTTTTACCAAATACACAAGATTTCACCAATTCTGAATTCTCAATTCTGGATTATGAATTCTTTTAGTAATTTGCTAGATACTATTTTTTTGATGCTAGGATATAAGACTATAGATCGGAATAAAAGTGCTGTACCTGTGAAAGAAAAGCCAAAACCAAGGATTGCTTTGCTTCGTGAAAAGGCAGGGCTAACCCAGCTTGAGTTATCGCGTCTTGTTGGTGTGACTGAAAGCACTATTCAAAACTGGGAAAGTGGTAGAACTGGGACAGATCATATTGAAAGAATTATTCGGTTTTGCAAAGCTTTGAATTGCCAAGTAGAAGAGTTGATTGAATTTGTCAGCGACTCCCCACAAGAATCTACTACCCCAAATTCCTTAAGCGATAGACATAATTTGTTGGGTACGAATGATAACTTTTCAACAAATAGTTCTGATGCAACAGGAAAAGCAACAATTTAAGCTATTTCTGAAAGAAGATGAAGAGAAGCGATATCAAACACCCTAGTTTATAAATTAGGGTAGCACATCTGTGCTACCCTATAAATTATCTGTACTTCATACAGATAAACCATTGATTTCAAATCAATGAAATATTTTGGTGTGGTAATTAAGAATTACAAATTGCCAAAAAATTATTAAGCTTCTAAATCCAGATCGACATCATCATCATCATGATCGAAAGGAATATCATCAAGATCTATCATTTCTGATATTTCTTCTATTTCACCTAAATAGTCAGAATCTTGATGTTCGCGTTCTATGAGACGACCAGTTGACTTTAGCCATTCTAAAAGAATAAATTCATTACTTGTGCGAATTACAGGCGCTCGTTGATTACGAGGTTCTTCACGCAAAGGACTTGAAGGCATAAAAAAAGCTCACTATCGATATAAGTTCAAGTACTAACCCTATACTATTTTGATTTTTGACACAGTTGACTGTCCGTCATAGAAACTTATGGCAGCAATATATGTCAGTTTCTTAGAGGTATTCCAGTACAGTTTCCTTCGCTAAAAATTTTAATTTTCGGAATTGTCGAAAGTAAATTTTTCAGGTCAATTACTGAAAGAAAATACCTCCAGAATCAAAGGTGTAGAGATTTAGATTCGGAGAGGTCTCTATGTAGTCACTAACATGACCGAAAATATTTCTCAACTTACTTAATCATAACATAGTTGGCGGTTGAACTTTTTTAACAATTGTGACCGATCGCCATTTAGCGATCGAGAACAGTACGATTGTATCTAATTGCTACTTTGAATTAACTAAATACCTCAAACAATTAGTTGTTATTTTTACTAAGTGAACTGAAAGAGCGATCGCAATTATTTTATATTTATTTATATTTATATACTTATAAAATATAAATCATCGCCCAGACAAAACTTCAGAATTATAAATATAATCCTGAAGCAGAATTTTGATATACTTAACAGAATTTTTTAGTAAACCTGAAAAAAGTGTTGCTGATTCAGAGTATGAATTTTGCTTTACACCAAAGGGCAAGAACAAAGTTTTCAATGGTTGAAGTTTGAAATTTCATACTTTAATTCAGCAACACTACTAACGACAGTTAAGAGGTGCCAACTAAATTAATAGTTGAGTTCACCTAAGGGCTGGTAGTATTCACAAAAGTATTCACAACATTTCTAGATTGAGTTTTAATGGCAGCCGGAAGAGGAGCATAGCCACGAGCTATAGCTATACTGTCTGCGGTGGGACTTGAGGTTGGCGTACCACCTAAAGCCCAGTTGATAAAGGCCCTAATATTCGCTGCTATGGTAGTGTTTGCGTATCTGTCATAAAACAGCAAATAACTTGCTGTAGAAATGGGATACGCACTTGAAGGAGTTGGGTCGGCCAAATTATCAATTCTAACCAGCCTGTTAGCGGGAGCAGCACCATAACTAACAATGGTTCCACCACTCAAAGCACCTTGAATTCCAGCTGTTGTAGGGCCAACATATGTACCTGCTCTGTTGCGTAACAGTGCAGCAGGTAGACTTCTAGCTAACCGGGTAGCACTATCTACATAACCAATTGCACCACTAGTACTCGAAATCGTAGTCGCTACTCCTCCACCTCCTGAGGCAGATAGGAAACTTGCTGGCCAAACAACTGTATTGGCTGGTGGTGTTGGAGGTACGGTGCCTGAAGCACTTACGCTACCTACTCCTCTATTCCATACAGAGGTTGTTTGCAGACCTGGAGTCGCAGCAGTTTTACACGCAGTGTTGAGATGAGTGCTTAAAACAAAAGTGCTACCACTGCTGTCACTACGACGTACAACTCTGATGGGTAAATTGGCTGCGATGGCTGCACCACCGTTATCGGTTCTGATTCTGCTATCGTTCCAATTTGTGATGCTGCCGTTCAAAATACCACAGTAAGTATTTCGCGAAAGCCTCAGTCCAGCTGTTGGTATGGTAAGACCGGTACGGTTGTAGGATAAGGTGATTCCCACACCTACTACGGGCACTTGAATAGCCTTGCCGCTATTAGGTTTTCCACTACCGGTGGTAACTACTTGTTCTACTTGTGTTCCTGCTAAGGGGTCGTCACTAGCTGCAAAAGAGACTGGGGCTAATATGGTAGGGCCAGGTGATGCAGGCGGTACGGTTTGGCTGAAAAAGGCTGTTATGCCTGCGCCACTACCAACTGAAGCATATCTGAATGTGACAGCAGAATTGACTGGGCCATTTGTTGCACCAGCAGGATTGTTGAGGGATGGAGGATTTCCAACACCGTAAAAGTTAAACCATGAGTTTTGTGGGCTAAAAGGGGCGGTAGTTCCGGTACCTACAAATAAAGTATTTACAGTACTTGCACCTGCTCCATTTATGGAGAGTACCCCAGTTGGAGGAGGAGTAGTGGAGGTCTGAGCTAGAGATTTTTCGCTAACAGATTGACCTGCTACTAAACTAATTGTTATGGCAAGTACAGAAATCGAACTTATCAAATGATTCGATTGGCGATCGCGATAAAAAACCATGTCAAGCTCCTTGCAGTTAATTTAAGGATTAACACCCTGAAACAAAACAAATCATCAAACTTGCACTCGAAAATAAATTTTTCCTCAGCCAAAAATTTGGCTCGAAAAATTTATCTATCGAGCATAAGTTTGCAGAAACTGGTGAAAAATTAGAGCAAATAATTATGAACATCACTTTCTTTGACTTAGACGCACAGCAGCCTGCCATCAGCTATACCGGAGGCGTCAAGCAAAGAAAATAAAAATTTCACGGCTTTTCTAGGACTGCTATCACTGATAGCTGCCAAAATGTTCTAACGAACTTAACATTAGAGTGTTAAGGTAAAATTACAATCATGGTTGCATTATGAAAAGATTAAAACAATTAACATTGTTATTACTTAAAATTTGTTTTTCAAAGTGGGTTGTTAGTGCTTTTTATTAATTCCATCAGAGTAAAATCTGCATTTTCGCCCACAGTCCTATTTATATATGGTTTTACCAATTAAGCTTTACTTTCAAGCTTGCAATAGATTTAGGATATAAATTATTCTCTTGACAAAATAATCGTTATATCCATATTTTGTATTTTTCCTCAATGCATAATTTTTACTATCTTTTCTCAAAACTTAACCGATTTTTAAAGATTCTGAATATATTAATCGGCTTTAATTTTTGAACTTATTTACTTAGAACTTATTTATTTAGGAGGGAAGTAGGTACAGATGCTATCAATGGCGTCTGTATGGAACTAGACAATAAGGCTGTAGGCTTTTCGAGTTGAGGGGGAGTTTTTTTATGCAATCAAATAGGAATCTCATATTTCCAACACGGCGTACTTAGTGCTAGTGACGGTAGACTGATTAACACGGATGTGAATGGTAGTGCTAGTATAATCTCTAAAAGTATTCCTAAAAGCCTTGGCAAATGGGATACAGCAGCCACTTGCTTGATTTGTTTGCCAAAACTGTAGCAAGTGAGGAGGTGTAGCAGTTAAGTACTCAACTTTAGCGAGTAAAACTAGCTCTGAGCAAGGAATTCAGATTTAACTATGGCGATAGCGATTAAAGAGCGCTATGCTACCAAGGATTGTCTGGCATTACCGCTAGATTCTTGAAAAGTAATAATTAAAGCAAACTCGCTGGCATAGAAAAACTTTAGGAACACTGTAGCAGTTATGGTCAAGAGGTAAAAGCCTATCTCAGGGAACACACACTCATTAAAGAAACATTAATACTTTGTTAACTTAAATTAATAAAAAATCGTATTATGATGTATAACTTTGCTGAACTTTATAATTTGGGGAAAAATAAATGTTGAATCATGTAACATTGTCTTGCCTGTAAAATTTGAAACACCAACGCCCATAGTAAACCATAGGAAAATTAGCAAATGTTTAGACAAAGTTCTCACCAGAGAAACTTTTTCAAAGCTTTAACTGGTAGTGCAGCTACAGTAGGTCATAAGTTAGGACTGGCATTGAAATCCAGTCTGGCTATTTTGGTTGAATCTGTACCTTTTTTGATTGCTTGTGCTGTATTTTTAAGCGTTATCAGCTTAAAAAGTCCTATCCTGCTATTTTGTTTATTAGTTGGTAGTTTAATTGCAGTCATCACACACAAAATTGGACAGCAGGTAAATTTACCAAGGCGATCGCTAATAATATTACAAATCTTAGCAGGGGCGATCGTTCTGAGTTTATTTTGGTTAGATAACTTTGCTACTCCCGCACAAGCGCAGTTTTTTGGCGAAGCGGAAAAGTTTTTCAAAAAAACTTTGAATAATGGCTCCACAGGAAATAATGCTGGTGGTGCAGACACCGCAGTAAGTTTGATATTTAATATATTGCGGGCACTTTTCTTGCTGTATATTGCAATTTCTTTGGTTGGTGTCATCAACGCAGTTCGTAAAGATGAAGATTGGCAAAGCATCGCCAGAACTCCCCTATTAGTCGTTGTAGCTGTTACCATTGCTGATGTACTCACACGATTTGTAATTGGCAATAGCAGTAATTAATTTAAGATTTGAGAAATGTCTGAAGAGCGGGAACAAGAATTTCGTCCAGTTAACCAAGTTCTAGGAAGCCAACCTTCATTAGGGCCAATTCCGGCCGATCAAATTATTCCTTGGACAGTCATCGCCTTATCATCCTACTTAATTATCAATGGGATTTTTGGCGGTCTTTTTCAAGAAGAATTTCAAAAATGGCTGTGGACGCTATTAATGACTGGTTGGGGAATTGGAACTTGGTGGATATTAACTGGTGGTAGAAGTTGGAGTTTTTTAAGTAAATTTATTGGCGTTCCCGCTTGGACAAGAGGCTTTGCTCGTTATCAAAGCTTACTGGAAGTTAACCATGAAGCAAAAAATCGGAAAACAAAGCGTCGGCGGCGCCGGAAATGAAACTAGATTAACGCCATTTGAAGATGCCTTACACTTGGCAACAATGTTGCGCGTCTCGATGAATGGACGCGATATTGGTGCTTATTTGTTGACAAAAGGCATTCAAAAGGATCGCTTCTGCTTTGTTTTTGGTTTTGATTGTAAAGGAATTCATACCACTTTAAGACCAGAACAAATCGATACACTTTTTAATAACATTGAAGCCGGATTGAAAGACATTCCCAGCGGTGAAAGAATGACGCTGCATTTGGGATCTTTTAGTTCAGATATAGAACGGCAAAAAGAATTAGCATCACTCATCAGAAATGCGCCATCAAAAGATATTAAATATTTGCTGATGGCAGAGAGAGCGAGAATCAAAGAACTGACTAAAGCTGGCGTGCGTAAGCCGAAATTTTTACGGATTTATGTTACCTACACAGTGGAAACAAGCTCTAGAAATGCTGATGATTGGATAGAAAGACTTTTAATCAAAGCTGAGTCGTGGTGGTTGAAATTTAAAGGCGAACTCTCAGAAGCCGAAAACCAACGCCTGGAAACGGTAATTACCAATGCTTACAAGCAGGGTTTTTCGCGTTGGGAGCAAATTTTATCTAACAAAATGGGATTGGATGTCAAAGCTTTGAGTGCAGTAGAACTCTGGCAAGACATTTGGAAAAGATTTAATGATACCCAGCCAATAGATATTCCCCAATTAATCACCTTGGATGAAGAAGGACTCCACGAACAAGTTAATTCAGATTTAGCTAGTAGCAAATTGTTGATAGAAAATATCCACGGCACAACTTTGCTGATGGAGTCTACTGTACCGCGTGCCGATCGCCGTTGGGTACATGTAAACAATCGTTATATTGGCACAATGTCATTTCTGGAAAAACCCGGTGGTTGGCCGAATAAATCGTCTCAACTGCGGTATTTATGGGAACTGTTAGCCAGAGAAACAGTAGTAGACACAGAGATTTTTTGTGAATTGACTGCGGCAAATCCAGCATTAGTAAAAACGACTCTCCAACGAGTGCTGAAGCAGTCAAATATGACGACAATTTTGGCTCAAGAAAAAAGTAAAACCATTGATGTCAACGCCCAATTAAAGTTAAAAAAATCGGTAGCAGCACAAGAACAATTATATGAAGGTGCAGTCCCGATTTATACGAGTATCGCCATTTTGGTGCATCGTCCAACTGTGGAGAAATTAGACGAGGCCACAAGATACATTGAAAACTGTTTTCAACGTCCAGCTAGGGTAATTCGAGAAACCGAATACGCCTGGAAAATTTGGTTGCAAACTCTCCCGATAGTTTGGGAAGGTTTGTTAGCAACACCCTTCAACCGCCGTCAGCTATATTTAACAAGTGAAGTTCCGGGATTAATGCCTTTAGTTTTAACTAAAAGAGGCGATAGACAAGGCTTTGAATTAATTGCGGAAGAAGGCGGAACGCCAGTACATTTGGATTTGTTTAACCAACACAAAAATTTAGCTTTATTTGCCACCACTCGTGCTGGTAAATCGGTGTTGGTATCGGGAATTTTAACTCAGGCTTTGGCCTATGGCATTCCCGTAGTGGCTCTAGATTTCCCCAAACCTGATGGTACGTCTACTTTTACTGACTATACACAGTTTATGGAGGGGAATGGAGCTTATTTTGATATTTCCAAACAATCGAATAACTTATTTGAGCAGCCAGATTTAAGAGCGTTAGATCCAGAACAACAACGCGATCGCATGGTAGATTATACCTCGTTCTTAGAATCAGCTTTAATGACAATGGTTTTAGGATCGTCTACCGAAAGTCAAATTTTATCTCAAACGGTGCGATCGATTCTCAACCTAGCCTTAGAAGTCTTCTTTGCTGATGAAGGTATCAAAGAACGATATCGCAAAGCAATGGCGGGAGGCTTCGGTTCTCCAGCTTGGCAAAAAACCCCGACTTTAAAAGATTTTCTGTTTTTCTGTTCCTCAGAACATTTACAGCTTAGCTCCTTAAGTGGCAGAGTAGAAGACGCCCTCAGTCAAATTCAGCTGCGGTTGCGTTTCTGGCTTTCTAGCCGCGTTGGACAAGCCATTTCTGCACCATCCAGCTTTCCTACCGACGCCCAACTTTTGGTTTTTGCTCTCAGAAACCTTTCAGATAGTGAAGATGCAGCCGTACTATCCTTAAGTGCTTATTCAGCAGCACTCAGACGCGCATTAAGTAGTCCAGCTTCCATATTCTTTATCGACGAAGCACCAATTTTATTTGAATTCGAGCAAATTTCTGATTTAGTTGGTCGGATTTGTGCCAACGGCGCTAAAGCCGGTATCAGAGTTATCCTATCAGCACAAGATCCTGATACCATCGCCAAATCTAAAGCCGCATCGAAAATTTTGCAAAACTTAACAACCCGATTAATTGGACGCATTCAACCAGTTGCAGTGGATAGTTTTGCAGACATCTTAAAATATCCCCGCAAAATTATTGCTCGTAATGCCTCAGAAAGCTTTTTCCCACGCAAAGAAGGTATTTATAGTCAATGGCTGCTAGATGATAACGGCGTTTATACATTCTGTCGTTACTATCCAGGTTACGAACAATTGGCAGCAGTGGCTAACAACCCCTACGAACAAACTGCACGCAGTCAAATGATGCAAATTCATAAGGATAAATATGAAGCAATTTCCGCATTTGCACGTCAGTTAGTAGCTACACTACGTAGTAATTAGGGAGGATATCTGTGAGTAGTTAACAGGAATTCAAAATCAAGGACTAATAAATCAAACAATCTCCAAAAACTGATTGTGGAGTGGGCGTCTCGCCCGTCCAAAACCAAAAGCAAACAAATTTACCCCACAAACAGTAATAATTTATTTCTGAAAATTACTCACTAGATAACTTCGTCTACCTTTTTGAGGTACAGATGTATGCGAAAAACTACTATTTTGACTTTGACTTTAGTATCTCTGGGAATTCTCCCTGTAGCAGCCCAATTCAGCACTAATAAATCAGGATTGGGTCAGGTTTGGACTGATTTTCAATTATATTCCAAAGATTTGCAAGACTACTTCCAATATAATCTCAACGACAACTTAAAGACTGTAGACTACCAAAGCCGAAATGCTCTGAGTGGTGCTAAAGGAGAATTGAACATACCTAACCCTGTTGGTGCAGGTAAAAAAGTTCGCGATGACTTAATTCTCTACTCTAGATCGGATCGCTTTGAAAATAATGCAGCTGTGCGCGGAAATTTAGTGAGTAATGAACTCAATCGTTTAATTACCCGTGGAGCAGCTGAAGGTGTTCTCGGTGAAAATGGACAAGCTCGGTCACAGGGAAAGTTAATAAGTACGGAACAATCTTTGAAAGAAATTGCTACAGAAATCAATAACAATCCTATTCGGTCAAAAATCAGTTCCCTCGCGGGTAATACAGCTATCCAAGCAGCTACCGGCATTCCAGCATTAGCTGACATACTAGGTCTTGGTCAAGAGCAAACTATTAAAATTCAACAAGAGCAAGCAAAAATATTAGCTGAAACATTTGCTCAAACAATATAGGACTAGTATTTGATTTCTGAAAAAGCTCCGTACATTTGAAGAGTGGCAAAATCAAAGGTAGTGTCTCGGAGAAACCACTCAAACATCCATTTGAGATGAGAGAACGAAGGAATCAAAGCACAGAAACGCCGTACCCAAGTTTTAGCTTGTAACCAAATATCCTCAATTGGATTTTGTGATGGGCAATTAGGGGCAAAGCGAACACAATGAATTTTCCAGTGTTCTTGAGACAAACCAAGGTTTATCTCGCCTAAAAAGTTTTGAACCAGATGTGAACGATGGTAAGAAGCACCATCCCAAAAAAGAAGTAATCTTTGGTTGGGCGACTGATCTAATAAATAACGTAGATAATCAATCGTATTTTCTGAGTTACCTGCGTTATATGCTTTGAGCAGTAAGCCTCCCTTCAAATAGTCAACTGCCCCGTAGTATGTCTGTTTATCTCGTACATTAACAACTCTCACTGCTATCTCTTGGTCAGTTCTTCCCCAAACATATCCGCTTAAATCTCCCCACATTAAATGACATTCATCAAGCAGTAATACTTTTAACTTTCCTGTCTCGATTTCCTCCCGATGCCTTGCCAACAGTGTTTCAATCTCTTTTTTTTTTGCAGCAACAGCGTCCTCGTCAGCTTTTGGATTCAAAGAAGTAGTTTTCTTCCAACTAATTCCTGCCGCATCAAATAAATCGTAATAGCTCCGTTTTGATTCATAAGTTAGATCGTATTCAAAAGCCAATTTATATTCGAGTTCGCCAAGTTCCCAACACTCCTTTGTTTGCAACCAACTTAAGATTTCTTCTCGTTGTTGAGCAGTTAAGTAGCCTTTTCTTCCCTTGTGGTTCAAGTGCAGCCCCGAAATTCCATATTCCTCGTAGGCTTGTTTCCAGCTTGTTATCGAACCAAGTGACACATCTAAAATTGTTTGAATTTCTTCATACTTGTAACCTTGATAAACCAGTTTAACTGCCAAAGCTTTCCTTACCTCACGCGCATCTGGGCGATCATCTATAAATTCTTGTAGTTCTGCGATCGCGGCTTGTAGATCCTGGTTTATCATTGTTCGTTCTTAGACAGATACACACCTCAGTATTATCTCTTAGTTTTTTCAGAAATCAAATATGATTCCTATACAAACTAATCAGTATTTGCAATACTCAAATCTAAATCTAGCAAATATTGCCCAACAGACAGAAGAAGCAAATCGCGCTCGCAGAGTCGAAACATCCACCGAAGCATCACGGCTTTTACGAGCAACTTCTCAAATGGATTTGTTTGGCAGAAAAGATAATTAAGAAGAATTCAGAATCAGTACGCTTCTGCTATCAATAAATCTCAAATTTAACCTTTGATGAAGCAACATCAAATTTACAATTGAGTGTAATGTTTTAATATAAAAATCATAAAAAATCGCCGATAAAGTCAAAATAATGCAACTTGCTATTTTACGATTTTTTGCCCAAGTAGGCATTGATGAAATTCTCGATAATGGTGTCGCAACTTCCCAAAGTATCGCTGAAGGTTGGGACAAACAATGGCTGGATTTATTACAAAAGAACACCAATGAAAACTTGTATGGAACGCTGACAAATGTAGGTATTTTTTTTGCAGTCGGAACCCTATTATTTTTTATGGTACAATTCCTCAGGGATTTATTAACCTACGAATATACTCGTCCTATATCAGCATTAATTTGGCCATTTGTAGTAGTGATACTCTTAAATAATTCCGGCAGTGGAAGTATACTTTCTAATTTGACACTGGGAGTGCGAAATTTTATAGACAGTGCAAATCAACAAGTATTGGTCACAGCAGATGCAGATAAAATGTACCAACAAGCGCTGAGTATGAGTGTTGCTGAAGAAGTAGCGGGTTCTTTCCTGCGTCCTTGTCAATCACTTACTGGCGAACAGCAAACTGAATGTTTTGCCAAAGCTGCGGAAAAAGTGAATACTCTCTGGCAAAAATATCGAGATTCATACGGTAATAAAAACTGGATATCGAGACTACAAACCAAGGTAGATAATATCAGATATGGTACAGGTATTGTATCGGAAACTTCATTTAATTCCTTATTAGGTTCTACAGTGCAAACTAGCCTCAAAAACTTCTTAGTTTCCTTGCAATACGCCTTCCAAAATTTAATCGAAGCAACATCCTTGCTAATAGCAGCTCTAGGGCCGGTTGCTGTTGGTGGTTCTTTACTACCTGTAGCTGGTAAACCAATCTTTGCATGGCTTACTGGATTTTTATCTATTGGGATTGCCAAGATTTCATTTAATATTATTGCTGTGTTGACTTCGGCAGTAATTGTTAATGGTCCCGGTCAAGATGCTAATGTTGACCCAGACTTAATGTGGTTCATGATTTTTCTGGGAGTTCTAGCGCCTATTTTATCTTTAGTTGTGGCTGCTGCTGGGGGGTTTGCAGTCTTCAGTGCTATCAACAATGCGGCTTCTTTGGTTAAGGAGAGAATATAGTTAAAAATTCAGAAGTCAGAATTCAGGAGTCAAAAGTCAGAAGTCAGAATTCAGGAGTCAGAATCATTTAAAAATCATGATAATAAACATTAAAATCTATAGCAATCTTAAATCATTCGTTAAAAAAAATATATCGCCTATCATCATATATAACAACAAATTTTTTTTGCCGCAGGAGGTGATTGAATGGTACGTTTATTAGAGAAAGGAAAAAGAACAGTAAGTGTTTTGACAATTTTTGCGATCGCCACCTTTAGTTTGCATCTATTAGTATTACTTTTATTCTTATTTCAAGGCATAACTATTCGCCAACTGGCTTTGAGAAAACCTCCAAATTTTGTACAATTAATAGATGGAAAAAAGGTAGATGAAATTGACGATTTAAAAAGAGATCCCGAAGCAATTCGTCAATTCATCAGCAAAACCATGATTGCAATGTTTAAATGGTCGGGAACTTTACCCGCACAAAGAATTGAAGAAGTTGCAAACCCCAAACCAGATTTGGGAATATTAATTAGAACACCCCAAGGCGGTAGCCAAAAAATTAGTACTACTAGCTGGATAGCTAGTTTTGCTTTATCAGAAGACTTTCGTAAAGGTTTCTTAAGCACAATTGCCGAAATCACACCGCCAGAAGTGTTTTCTGAAAATCCCAAACAAGGAATGACATCAGAATTAGTAATTAAACGGGTTTATCCGCCAAAGGAAATTGAACCAGGTAAATGGCGAGTCGGTATGGTAGCCGATTTAGTTCAAAAAAATCGGGGTGATGGTAGAAGAGTTATAACTCCTTTTAACAAAGACTTTCTTGTGCGTGCAACAGATTATTTCCCTAATCCCCAAATGGAAAGTGGCACAGATCTGCAAAAAGCAATTTATAGTGTCCGCGCTGATAGACTAGAGATTTATGAAATTCGAGATTTATGTTTGTTAGATAGTTATAGCAACCTGAATGAAGCTCAATTAAAAGAATGCAAAATTCAACAACGAACCGATAATTTTATCAGATAAGAATTCAGAATTCAGAATTCAGAATTCAGAATCCAGAATTCTAAATTTATAAAAGGTCTAGTATGCTTAGTATAGTAAAATTAAAAATTATTATTATAGTATCTCAGTTAAACTTTAAAAACGAAATGGTGTACTTCACTAAGTTCAAATATACTGTATATCCATTGCTAAAACCTTCTCTTTACTTCTGAATTCTGACTCCTGACTCCTGACTCCTGACTCCTGACACACAACAACAAATTATTAATGCAGATATTTAAATCAGAAAATAAAAAAAGTAACGCCTTACCACTGTTAGCAGTAGGAACATTTGGTTTACATGTATTTACCTTACTGCTATTGATATTTCATGGGTCTATGTTACAACAGTTAGGTCGGCAACTCACGCCTCAAAGTTTAGTACAACTCGTTGATGGCCGTGTGATTACAGTAGACCCCCAAGAGAATTTAGAGCGACAACCAGAAACTATTCGGCGCTTTGTAGCTGAAACTATGAGCTTAATGCTTACCTGGTCGCAGCAACAGCCACCAACAACAGTCTGGGAAATTAGCTCCCAACTCGTGGCTGATGATTTTAAGCAAAAAATGAAGTCACAAATAACTAACTTAAATCCAGATAGCCAATTTGAAAATGTTAATAGAGGCGCTGAAAATGTATTAGTAATCCAAAAAATATCTCAACCTACAAAAATAGACAATGGGAGATGGAAAGTCGAGATATTTGCTAATCAATTGACTTTTAGCAGTTATGATAAATTAGGAAAATCAACTTCGTTTAATAAACAAATTTTAGTAAGAGCAATAAATGAGCCTGCAACTTCACTACCAAATGCGCCGCTTCCGTCGCACTTTGCGGTTTACCGTCTTGGTGAAGCCAGACTAGAAATTTATAATGTCTGTGAAATTCAAGATAAAAATTGTTCTGGAAATTCAAAGTAAGCTTTACCATGACTCAATATTCAATTCCGACAGAAACTCCTGCACCAAGTTTATTAACTTTAGATACCGACGATCGCCAACTACAAATAGAATATGACGATTGGGAATCACGGATGGCAAGGTTGGTTGGCTTTGAAGAATCTTCTAGCGACAACCAAACATCAGAAGACCCTGCAATATCCGAACCTGCATCCGAACCAGAAGAAGTTAAGACAGAGCAACCCCTCTCATCTAATCCCTTTGCCAAATTAGGTTTAGTAGGTGCTGCTACCTTAGCAGTAGTTTTGGTGGCTGGTGTGTTTTTGTCGCAATTGATGAGTGGTAGCAGTCAAAAGCCTAAAAATAATCTCGTCACTCCACAAGTGCGATCGCAACCAACAAACGAAACAACTTCTCAACAGCTACAAGGCGAAATCGAAACTCTCAAAACAAAATTAGCCCTAACCGAACAAGCACAGTCAGTAAAAGCCGCTCAAGAAAGGCTGAGAGCGCCAAAACCGATTTCTACAGTAGCCTTGGCAGAACCATCAGTTCCTTCCACAAGGAGACAACAAGTGATAACAACACCCCCACCAGCAGCTTACGTCCCTCAGCCCGTGACAATTGAGCGCATCGTCAGAGTACCTGCTCCTCAACCTTTACTAAGACCCCAACTACCAGTTCTCAGACCGACCACCACTCAACCCGTAGTCACCGTTACCCCACCACCCCCACCAAGTCCATTCGATGAGTGGACAAGGCTTGCAAAGATGGGTAGCTACGGCCAAGTAAATGTCACCGAACAACCTAATAACATTGCAACTGCTCCCCAACCCACAAACGAAATGCAGCCGCCTCAGCAGCCGCCTCAAGAGACACCAAACCCCAATCCTGGCGAACAACCCCCAGAACAGGGGCCTACTGAAGTTAGCCAAGCACAACCACAAGGACAGAATACCGTAGCGATCGGGACTAGTGCCAAAGCCGTATTGGCAACAGCGATATTTGGCGAAACAACCAGAGGCGGTAATAACGAAGAACCAACAGATAAAAACGTATTTGTAGTTCGATTGAAAGAACCGCTAAAAGCCGCCAATGGCCAGGTGGCTTTACCTGCAAACACCGAATTTTTGACTGAAATTCGTTCTATTTCCGAACAAGGTCTTGTGCAGATGAACATAACCAAAGTTATCTCACAAAATGATGGCAACCTCACAGAACGAAGCTTACCTAACAATACAATTATTATTCGCGGCAGCAAAGGCAGACCTTTAATAGGTAATAGATTTCCCGGACAAAGTTCGTCCGTAGCATCAATGGATTTAGGACTATTTGTTTTGGGAGGTATCGGGAAAGCCGCAGAGTTATTAAATCGCACCGACGGTCAAGTTGTCACCATCAATGGTGGAAGCACAGTTGTTAGCAACACTAACACCGGAGAAAATATCCCAGCAGGTATTGTAGAAGGTGGTTTGAACTCCGTAGTACCCCAAATTGCCCAACGCAATCAACAGGCGATCGCTCAAATGTCACAACAAACGAACGTTTGGTTTTTGCCAGCAGGCACAAATGTTGAAATATATGTCAACCAACAAACGCAATTTTAGAAAATAGTAATTATCCCAATTTTCAGCTTTCAAGGCACAGCAATTTATAATTTGGAATTAGGTAAGAATTTAATTATTTTTTACCCTATTTTCCAATAAATATGCTTGGGATAATCCTTTTTAGTTGCCTATTGTATCTACCAATATCTCCATTTACAACCATGAAAAATAATACAAAGTTACCAGGAAATATCCAATATAGTTCTTATTTCCTACCTATAGGTTCCTTAATTTTCTCGGTTACTATGTTGTTATTGATAGGTCGTGCCGTAGCTAATAATGCCGTTCTCCGCTCTATATTTTCCTGCCAAGGGCAAGGTTTAGGAGGATTAGTACCTACCATTGAAGTTTCCTATCAGCAAGGAACAAACTTAAGTTTTATTCCCGCTGGAGAAGTAATTAAAAAAGTTTGGTTAAACGATCCATCGCAAGTAACTATAGATTTTGATGGCCCAGTATGTATGCAGTTTGGTGAAAAACCAAACACTACTACCGGAGATTGTAAAAACTCAGCAGCAAACGTAATTCAACTCAGACGAATTCCCAAACTAAATATTCCTGGACTTCCTAAAACTAGCAATACACTTTTAACAGTTGTTACAGAAGGGCAAGGTAGAAACAAACTGTATACTTTTCGAGTGTTATATGGTGAAAATGCTCCAAGCTATCACACTCTAGCAATTTATCCCGATCCTCCTTCTGCTCGGCAACCCTCTTGTGCGATAGAGCCACAATCATAATTAACGTGAGTCTCCAACGGAGGCGCACGTTAATTATGTATTGAGAGTGTTGACGGTTGACTCAGGAGTTTAGGACTTACGCACTCAAGCTTGAAACCTGTGCGTAAGTCCTAGAGTTATTACAGCAGTTTGCAAATAGATGAGTACACAACTGGAGAATTAAATATAGAAATTCTTCTTTTCCCTCCTGCCTTCTACCCCCTGCCCGCCCCAATTAACCATCAACAATCAAGCTTTAACCAACATCTTTACAAATATTCAGATCGCAACCAGGCACAAATTACAATTTCGTGCAAATATAAAGAAAATATTAAAAAGTTACAAGCTCATGATCGCTCCCAAGATGATGCAACAGCTCTGGGCTGTAATCGAATCTACCCAGGTCAACACCCTGCTCCAGTTTGACGACGCGGCTTTAGTACAACTGCTCCTCCAGCAGTTAAAAGCTAAGCAAGGGCTTGATTCTCAAGTAGATAGTACGCTCAATACTTACATCAAATCTAAACTGCCTCTAATCCGCGATACGGCTGAAGGTCGATTATCCTTAGAACAAGGCGGCAATCATTAGGACGAGAAACTAAATGATTGTTCGCTGTCAAGAATACGCTCACAGTTCAAATAGTGCAACAGAATGAACCACTGGCTAATAATTGCCCTGGTAGCTTATCTAATTGGAGCGGCAATTGAAGGGGTGAGTACAGCCAGTCAGCTCTCTGATTCTGCGCCAGAACTAGTTAAAAGCATACAAACTCAGTCCTTTGAGTCTGACAATTCGCCTCATTTAAATTGGCGAGTTGTCGCTGTTATTGTCTCGGTAAGTATTTGTGGAGCTTTTTTCTGGCCTTGCCGCCTGTTTCACCGTTTTATTAAAGGGAAAATTCACTCATAACCAAATTTTGAGATTGTAAATTTTGTGTTAAGGGACTTCCAATTAAAAAAATAGCCAATGTAGGGTGTGTTAGCAACAGCCTAATGCACTGCCAGGTAAAGGAAGACACTGTTTTTCCGTTATTATCGAGTAATCGAGGAAACAGTAAGAACGTATGATTTATAACAGTATTGCTCAAATAACACTGGCAAGTGGATTAGCGATTAGTTTAATACTAGGTTTATCTTCTAACACTCCAACTACTGCCCAAGAAATATACATTAACGATCGCTGCAAACAAAATCAGCAATTAAATGAATTTGACAGGTTTACTATTTTCTATAAATCTGAATTTAAAACCAAAGGACAAACTTATTGGTTTTACTCAGGTAGATATCAAGATGGAAGCACTATTATTTGTATTTCACAACCAGGATTTAAACAAGCAAAACCTTTAGAATTAGAAAAAATACAGTCTGGTTACATCGATAAAATTGACAAAGATCCGCGTAACAAAACAGCCTTTCTCGTCACCGTCCGCGAAGGTAATGGTTCCTATGTTCCAGTATTCCAATATCGGCTGAATTTGTCCACACCTTCTAAACCGCTACTAACCAAACTTAAGTCTTGGAGATCGGGACAGTAGTGGCGATCGCCTCGTAATTTTTTGCTACTATCTAAACGGTTCAGTTAAGGATTTCTTTCTTCTCTTCGCGTCTACGTCAAAAAAGTTGACTTTGACAAAGAATTTTAGCCTTAACTGAACTGTATGAATCTATGCAAAGATTGTTTGAATTGGTATAAAATCTCCAGAAAACTTTACATAAAAAATCAAGAGGCAAATCGGCTTCTTTTGACGCTTCACCTCTTTTAATAACATTTAAGTTGAACTAGCAATTAAACTTTAGAACGGTCAGTTAAAATCTCATAACCAGTTTCCGTCACCAAAACTGTATGCTCAAACTGAGCCGATAAAGCATTATCTACAGTCACAGCTGTCCAACGGTCAGATAATGTCCGCGTATGTCTAGAACCTGCATTTACAATTGGCTCAATTGCCAGCGTCATTCCCGCACGAAGTTTCACATTTGGCAATTCGCGGGTACGGAAGTTAAACACTGAAGGTTCTTCATGCAAATTCCGACCAACACCGTGTCCAGTAAACTCTTCAACGATACTAAAGCCGTTAGCTTTCACGTGGTCTTCAATCGGCCCAGCCAGATCGAGCAAGTAGACGCCGGCTTTAACTTGTTCAATGCCCTTATATAAAGCTTCTTCTGCAACGCGAATTAGTTTAGCCGCTAGTGGGGTCACCTCTCCAACAGCGATCGTAATGCAAGAATCACCATGAAAGCCTTGGTAATAAGCGCCTGTATCTACTTTTAATACATCTCCCTGGCGGATTACTTTCTTGGGGCTAGGAATACCATGTACTACTTCATTATTAATACTGGAGCAAATAGAACCTGGAAACCCATGATATCCTTTAAAACTCGGTGTTGCACCCATTTCGCGGATGCGTTTTTCCGCATAAGCATCCAAGTCAGCCGTCGTCATTCCTGGCTTTACGAGTTCAGAAATTTCTTTGAGCACAGTTGCTACAATTGTCGCGGATTGCCGCATGATTTCTATTTCACGCGGGGATTTAATTTCAATTCCACGACGTTGTTTTTTTGCAGGTGCAGGCTGAGTTGGTTGAGAAAGTAAGTTACTGAAAATGTTCATGGGAAATTAATAATTACTGGCGCTTTATAGCTTAGGTGTCAATGCCTTTCTAGGTTAATTGAGAAATAATATCTATATCTAAATTAGCTTATTTTTAAGCACACACTCAGCTAATTAATTTGTGAATCTGGATTGGGGTCAATTCTTGCACATTAGACAAAACGATCGCAGCTCCAGCTCTTAGCAGCGTTTCAGTATATGCCTCACTCCGCGTCGGTGTTTCTTGCACATGAGGCGGTAGAACTCCTACACCAATCCAAGTGCGACTGGAATCTAAACTCCGTGCTTTCTCCACAGTATACATGTCTGCTACCGTATCACCCACATACACGATCGCCGATCGCTCAATTTCATTTTCTAATTCACGAACTGTAGCAAAAAGTCCAGTGGGGTCAGGTTTACCTGGCGCATCCTCCATCGCAATCAACACCGGAGATTGCAAACCCAAGCGTTTTTCTAAGACATAGTTAGCCGAAACACGAGTAGCGCCGCTGAAAAATCCCCAAGCAATCCCAGCTTGGGTAAGTTGCTCTAAGTAGCTAGGTTGTAATAATAACGGTTCGTCACAGATATACCCCGTCAAATTGTTGGGGTCTGGGCCTCGATAACGCGATTGGAAAAAAGCAACGATCGCATTGTAATCTAATTGCAATTCCTCGCGGCTCTGTCCACCAGCCGTAAGGTAGCGGTAAATTAATTCCTGGGATGCTTCCCAGTCGTTATTCCACACACCTTCTGATTTTAGTTGGTCAATATCTAAAGGTGTTGGACGATATGCAGCATTTGTAAAGTATTCTACGGTATCTGCGATCGCTCGGCGATAGGAACCACTCACATCACGCACAACACCATCAATATCGAAAATGACCGCTGCTTTTGGAGAAGTTTCTTGAGTCATGGAGTAGGAAGCAAAACAGTTTTACATCATCATATAGCTGACAATTACTACTCAGGTAAAAAATCGGCGTCGAGGACTTGCTCTGAAGTGAAGGGAGATTGTTCGGGGAAGGTAGCGATGGACAACCCAGTTTCAATCGCAGCCAGCCGTCTAGCAGCTTGATAGCTTTCCTCAAAAACGCGATCGAAGTGAGGTTTTAAACTCGGACTTTCGTGAAGTGCTTTTTCGATTCGCCTGCGGTGTTCCAAAATTGTATACTGCCAACTGGGCGATCGCCTTTGGGTTTGAATCTGATATTTGAGCAGATGCATCAGCAATACTTCCAGATTGCTTTCCAATGCTCGCCTTTCGCTTCTGCCCATTGTTTCAATTTCTTCAATTAAATTCTCTAAGTCCAGTTGTGTGAAATTCTTTTCCTTGAGCAGTTCTGCTGTGGTTTGAATCCACAAGTAAAAATCTTGCTCATATAAATCTGAACCAGATGTTATTTGAGGTTCGGGCAGTTGAGCAGTCATAAGCATCTGTAGTTAGCGCCGACTACACTTGATGTTAGCCCATTTTCAACTATTAATTTGGTAAAAAATCGGGGTCGAGGACTTGCTCTGGGGTAAAGGGAGATTGTTCGGGAAAAATAGCTACATCCAATTCAGTTTCATCAGCCGCCAACAGTCTAGCATCGTCATAACACTGGTTGAAAACATCATCAAAATAGGGTTTCAGACTAGGACTTTCTTCTAAAGCCTGTTTAAGACGTTTGCGATGTTCTCGAATTGTTGCCCGCCAACTACCAGAGCGCTTTTCGGCTTGATACTTATACTTTAATAGATGCATTAGCACTACTTCCAAATTGCTTCTGAGTGCTTTCTTTTCACTCCTACCCATTGTTTCGATTTCTTCGATTAAATTCTCTAAGTCCAGTTGTGTAAAATTCTTTTGCTTGAGCAGTTCTGCTGTGGTTTGAATCCACAAGTAAAAGTCTCGCTCGTACAAATCTGAACCAGATATTATTTGAGATTCGGGCAGTTGAGCAGTCATAAGCATCTGTAGTTAGCGCCGACTACACTTGATGTTAGCCCATTTTCAATCTTTAATTAGTCATTGGTCATTAGCATTAGTTCGTTTGTCGTCTTCCTATGCCCTATGCCCTATGCCCCATGCCCCACGTATTTGGTCATTGATAGGGTATTGCGTTAGAATAAGCGATCGCTATCCTAGTTAAGTAATGCCCGGAAATTCCCGGAGGTGTGATTGACCAAGTTTATTTTGAAAATTCTGTGGTTAGACGAAAACGTCGCTCTAGCTGTCGATCAAGTTGTCGGCAAAGGCACAAGTCCTTTGACCAAGTACTTTTTCTGGCCGAGAAATGATGCGTGGGAAGAGTTAAAGAAGGAACTCGAATCCAAACACTGGATTAGTGACCTCGATCGCGTCGAGTTGCTTAACAAAGCAACTGAAGTGATTAACTACTGGCAAGAAGAGGGCAGAAACCGCCCAATGGCAGAAGCTCAGTTGAAATTTCCGGAAGTTGCCTTCACCGGTAGCGCTTGATATTCCAAAATCAACTCTCGTGCTATTCTACAAGCTGCCAGAGTTTAATAGTCTTGTCCTTGCTGCCACTTGCAATCAGTTGTGTAACTTGGCTCACCGCAATGGCAGATATTGAGTCTGTATGGCCAGAAAGAGTCACAATCTCTTGGGCTGTACTTACTCTCCAGAGTTTAACTGTCTTGTCCCAACTTGCGCTAATCAGGGTTTTGGCATCGGCTGTGAAAGCCACACTTATTACAGACCAGGAATGGCCTGAAAGTGTAGTGATTAGCTGACCAGTGTTCGCTTCCCACAATTTAATAGTTTTATCATCGCTACCCGTCGCCAGAATTTTTCCATCGGGACTAAAAGCGACTGTCAAAACTGCCCATGCATGACCCGAAAGGATATTTAATAAGGTATAGCATGGGCAGTTTTTAAATTCTTTTGGGGAACTTATCTGCCACAGGCGAATTGTTCTGTCATAACTCGCGCTGGCTATAATTTGTCCTTGGGGACTAAAGGCTACCGAATTGACCTGTAATTGATGTCCATTTAAGGTACAAATTTCAGCCCCAGTATTTACATTCCAGAGTTTGACTGTTTTATCCCAGCTACCACTAGCAAGAATCTCGCCGTCTGGACTGAAAGCAACTGATTTTACAGCGTGAGAGTGTCCCAATAAAGTGGTGATTTCTTTTAATGTATTGATGTCCCATAATTTGATAGTTTTATCGTCGCTAGCAGTTGCCAAAATTTTGCCATCAGGACTAAAAGCAACTGATTTTACCGCTTGCGAATGCCCCGATAAGCTAGCTAAAACTTTTTTACTATTTAAATCCCACAATTTGATGTTTTTATCATCAGAAGTACCGGCTAAAATCTTACTTTCAGGGCAGAATGCAAGACTATTCACACTACTCAAGATAGTAGAATTTTCAACCAAAGTAGATGAGCAGCGCCACAAAGGATTTGGTAATTTCAAAAGTTGGGGTTTACATTCAATACCCATTGCTTGCATGACTTCATCAGCTGATTGAAAACGGCGATCGACAAGATTTTGTAGTAATCGATCGAGGACTTTTGCTAAAGATAAATGTTTTGTTTTTTGTTGCCAGATATCGCCTTTAGTAGTTAAATAATCTCGCCAAACCCAGCAATTATTCGCAACATCAAATAAATCAAAGGGAGAAACTTGGGTAAGTAGATAAATGCAAGTGACGCCGAGACTATAAAGATCGCTAGCAAAAACAGCTTTTCCTGCCGTTTGCTCTGGTGCAGCATATTCTGGACTACCGATATTGTTTTGGGTTGTTAGGCAATCAAGTTCTGTGACAATTTTGGCAGCACTAAAATCAACTATGACTAGATTTGCTTCACCTTTAGAGTCAGAGGAGGTTCTAAAGATTATATTTTCGGGTTTAATATCGCGGTGGATCATGTGGCGATCGCTAATAAACTGCAAAACTGGTAACAAATCCTCTAAAATTTGCCAAACCTGAGTTTCATTAAAAGCCCCTTCCTCTTCAACCACCTGAGCAAGATTTCTACCTGGAATAAACTCCTGCACTAAATAAAAGTGCTGTTGTTGCTGAAAATAAGCCAATAAAGCCGGAATCTGAGGATGCTTTCCTAATTCTTCTAGCTGCTGCGCCTTTTGCTCAAAAGTTTTAGATGTTTCGCCCTCTGCTGATAATTTTTGAATCACACAAGGAGTTGGAGGAAACTCACCTTCATCTACAGCCAAAAAGGTTTTGCAGAATCCCCCTTTACCAATTCGCTTAATTAAACGATAACGTCCTTCTAAAAGCAAAATTTTCCTGCCAGTTACGGCGCGGGCAAACCTTACCCACCCTACAAAAACATCTCTATACTGTGCCCCTACTGCTGCATCTGGGCCGTTGTACCTTCTTAAATATAGCTATTTTATTTTTCTAAGTAAATTTAACAACATTTTTAATAATAATTGTTACTAATCTTACTAAATGTAAGGCAATATGTTACATTATCATTTGCTAGATGCTTTGTATTTGTAATCTTGCTATTGTGGACATTATCTGGTCAATCTGAGGTTTTAAAGTATTGACAAATAATTTTCACAATACTTAATATTTAGCAATATTGTGTAATTTAGATTAACTATTGCACAGAAATTCTCTCACAATGAGTAGAATGACAAATACAGCGACGCAACTATTTCATGAATTAGTTACCCTAGAACTGTAAGACTCATGTTTTCAGTCCTGACTTATTTCAGTATTTTGCCTCAGAGGCATACCAGTCAAAACCACACCAAATCCTTCATTCAGAGCTCCCACAAATCATAATGCCTGTGATTGAGAAAAAAAGAACTCGCGATCTGCCCCAAATTAACGAACGAATTCGCTTCCCGAAAATTCGGGTCATTGACACTGATGGCGGCCAGTTAGGAATTATGCCCCCTCAAGAAGCACTACAACTAGCAGAGGAGAAAGAACTAGATTTAGTGCTACTGAGTGACAAAGCTGACCCGCCAGTTTGTCGGATTATGGACTACGGGAAATACAAGTTTGAGCAGGAAAAAAAGGCGCGGGAAGCCCGTAAAAAACAGCACACGGCTGATGTCAAAGAAGTTAAGATGCGCTACAAAATAGAAGAACACGACTATAACGTCCGTGTCAAGCAAGCAGAGCGCTTTTTAAAAGATGGTGATAAAGTCAAAGCTACTGTGATGTTTCGGGGTCGTGAAATTCAACACAGTGACCTCGCAGAAGATTTGCTCAAACGCATGGCAACGGACTTAGAGCCGTTTGGTGAAGTTCAGCAAGCGCCTAAGAAAGAAGGGCGAAATATGATGATGCTCCTCTCACCCAAAAAATAATCTTCTAACTTTTTAATAGATAAGGAAAGAAAATCCCCTGGCTTCTCGCCAAGGGATTTTTTCATTTTGGGGGATGGGGCATGGGAAAGAGGCTGTGCGATTCATATCTTGCAGATATTTTTGTCAATAGTATCAGGTTGTATAAATTTATCTCAAATCGATAGTCCTGAAGCTTGAGTGGGAAAGATAATACTCAGTTGCTCAGGGCTTTTGTAATGTCTGGGCGATGAGAATGAGGCAGGTAACAAAGCAGGGGGAGCAGAGGAGCAGAGGGGTAGGGGAGACAAGGAAGTGTGGGGAGTGTGGGAAGAGAGGGGGGAAAGATTTCTTCTCCATCCTCCCACACCTCCCACACCTCCCACACCTCCCACACCTCCCACACCTCCCACACCTCCCCGCTTGCCCCATGCCCCATGCCCCATGCCCCATGCCCCATGCCCCATGCCCCATGCCCCATACCCCATCCCCAATGCCCATTACGTAAAACTGCATGGAACTGAAAAATCACTGGTTGGCTGTAAATAGAGTTGCTTTACCACGATTGCTACAGTGGGTAAATCTCCGGCCAGAGGAGAGCGAACGCACTCAGATGATGTTCGTATTTTATACTATTGTATCTGTAGGATTGCGGTGGGCGGAGGATAGTACAGTAGCGCTGTTTTTGGGTGAATATGAGACTAATCTACTACCTTGGATGTATATTGCCAGTGCTGTAATGAGTACAGGGCTGGTTTTTTTATATTCTTGGCTGCAAAAGGTTTTTCCTTTACGTCAGGTGATTGTGGCGATCGCACCTTGCATGGTGACGCCATTAGTTTTATTAGTTTTATTACGTTGGGGCAGCGGTGTTTCCTACCTGGCAGTGATTTCGGTATTTCTGCTGCGGCTGTGGGTAGACGCGCTTTATGTGCTTAACGACCTCAACACGTCGATTGTTGCCAATCAAATATTTAACATTCGAGAGATTAAGCGCACTTACCCCCTAGTCAGTAGCGGTCTATTGGTAGCAGATGTCATCAGTGGTTTTAGTTTGCCTTGGTTGGTGCAGTACGCCAGACTGAATAAGGTGATCCTCATCGCCTGTGTGGTGATTTTATTCGGATCGGCAATTTTATTTTATTTAACTCATCAGTATCGAGCAGCTTTTCCCGAAACTCCACAAATTGCAATTGTTGGGGAACAAGCTTCACGACAGCGTTTTCTCAAAAGTCCTTTGAAGCGCTATGTTTGGCATTTATTTGCCTTTGTCGGTCTGTTGCAGGTGATTGGGTTGTTAGTGGATTTTCAGTATTTGCGCGAACTCCAATCGAGTTTGAGCGATCGCGAAATCGCCAGCTTTTTGGGTTTATTTGGTGGGATGTTGGGTTTGTGTGAGTTGTTAATCCAGTGGTTTGTTTCTAGCCGACTGATCGAACGCATGGGAGTATTTTTCACTGCCACACTTTTACCGATTGCTGTAGGCTTTTTACTACCAGGAGTGTTGATATTTTTGCATTTAATTCCAGGGATGCAATCGCAAAGCTTTTTCTGGGGTTTAGTAATTGTCAAATTCTGCGATGAACTTTTACGCTACACCTTTGTGATGAGTAGCGGCCCCATACTTTATCAACCGATTCCTGAAGCAATTCGCAGCCAGATGCAAACCTTATCTGGCGGAACTGCGGAAGCGATCGCCACAGGGTTAACTGGATTGGTAATTTTTGTCACTTTATTAATTTCCGGGCATTTTGTACCCGAACCGCTACAAAAATGGGTGTTAGTCGCAGAAACAATGCTGATAGCTGGCACTTGTTTAAAAGTAGTTTGCCAATTGCGATCGCGTTATGTTGACTTGTTAGTTTTAAGTGTGGCACGGGGTCAACTGAGTGCAACGAATGTCGGTCTAAAATTCTTTAAGCAGGGCGTAGTCAAAGCATTGGCTGAAAAAGGCAACGAGGCAGATAAACACTCTTGCATTGAACTTTTAGCCCAAATTGATTCCCAAGGTGCTGCGGAAGTTTTAGCACCTTTATTAGTCAAGTTAACCCCAGATTTGCAGTGTAAAAGTTTGGAAGTGATGCTGATGGGGGGTGCAAATCCCGCCTATGTACCCGCTATCCGTCCTTTGTTAGAACAACCCCAAGAAACTAACCCCGAAGTCTTTGCCTTGGCGCTGCGCTACATTTGGCTAGCTGAACCAAATCCCAATTTAAGCCTCCTAGAAGAATACCTAAACTCCCGACATAACTCACTTATCCGCGCCACCGCTGCTGCTTTAGTCTTGCGCCAAGGAACCCCCATCCAAAAGGTAGCAGCAACCAAAACCATGCGCCGGATGCTGACTCATAAGCAAGAACGCGAACGGATAAATGGAGTCAAAGCCCTTAGAGAAGCTGTTTATTTACAAGCGTTACGAATTCACATTCCGAATTTGTTACAAGATGAATCATTAAGAGTGCGCTGTGCAGTGTTGGAAATGATTGCAGCAACGCATTTAGAAGAGTACTATTCAGCCCTGATTGCCGCACTTTACTACAAATCAACCCGTAGCACAGCAATGTTATCCCTAACGCGACTGGAAAACGAAGCCCTAGAAATGTTGTTGCAGTTGGCTAGGGATATTTACAAACCAGAAGTAGTGCGAATGTACGCTTGGCGTACCATTGCTCAAATTGGTACCCAAGAAGCAATGGAGGTTTTATGGGAAAACTTAGAAACCTGTTGGGGTACTACTAGAGATCATATTCTTCACAGCTTACTCAAAATACACAAACAACCAGGAGTTACAGGTTTAGGCGATCGCTTTTATGAAAGTCGGGTAGAAAAATTAATCGAACAGGAATTACGATTTTTAGGTGAGATTTACGCTGCTTATATAGACTTTCAAAAAATAGACAAACAAGAAGATTATCAATCCAGTGAGAGGATTTTCATTGTCTGTGAATTATTGCAACGCTCCCTCAGAGAATTAGAATTAGATGTCAGAGAACGGTTGTTACTGCTACTGAGACTGCTTTACTCGCCAGAAAAGATGCAAGCAGCAGCGTTTAATTTACGATCGCTCTCAGTGGTAAACTTAGCGCGGGGGTTAGAAATCTTAGAACACACCGTAACTTTGCCTTCCAAGTCTCTATTGTTGAATATTTTAGATAAGCGAACAGAGCCAGAAAAATTACAACATTTGGTAGAAGCAAAGATTGTGGAATATGAAAGTATGTTAGTTAGCGATCGCCTCCACAGATTGCTGCTGTTGGGTAATTTGCTTTCTGACTGGTGTCTAGCTTGCTGTTTTCATCTTGCTCAAGTTGCTCGTATCCGACTCACAAGTTCTGAGATTTTAGCCAGTTTACGCCATCCAACTGGCTTTGTTCGAGAAGCGGCGATCGCATACTTGAATATGGTTTCACAGCGCGTCCTCTTCCAAATCCTGCCTCAATTACAAAACGATCCACACCCTCTAGTAGCCGCCCAAGTTAAGGAATTGCTCGAAAAATACCAATTCAAAAATTACAATAAATAGTGGCAAGTTTACGTCTAATTAGATTAATCTCTTTGCTGAATGCGCGGATGGGTAGGTGTTTACGAGCAGCTAACTACAAAAATGGCTCAATTGCCCTCTATGTAAGATTTTGACGCCAATAGAATCTCTCAAGCATCCGCGCACCTTATTTGGCCAAGCTTTCAGCGATTTGCATCTAGTGAAATTACAAATTTTTGTGTTATGATTACGCCATCCGCGCAACAGAACCTTGAAAACCAAATATTACAGTACTTTTAGACGCCCGCGATTGCAATTAATCTAAATCCCTATTAGGGATTGAAACCGGTGTCGAGCGCTATAGGCAAGCGTTTCAGATTGCAATTAATCTAAATCCCTATTAGGGATTGAAACCTGGTGAAACCCAAAAGCGCCTGATTGCACGGACGAATTGCAATTAATCTAAATCCCTATTAGGGATTGAAACTACCCTCATAGGTCAAGCCTACACCTCCTGGCGTTGCAATTGCAATTAATCTAAATCCCTATTAGGGATTGAAACGTCGTTACCAGCACTTTTTACCTTGCGCCGTACACGTCAAAATTGCAATTAATCTAAATCCCTATTAGGGATTGAAACAAGTGGAAATGAACAGAGGTGGACAAAAGATTACACGATTGCAATTAATCTAAATCCCTATTAGGGATTGAAACGTAATAAGATGTTATAGTATTTGCGTCTACTATTGCAATTAATCTAAATCCCTATTAGGGATTGAAACGCCGGGGAAGAAAGCCTAAGCGATGTGCAATTGCAATTGCAATTAATCTAAATCCCTATTAGGGATTGAAACTCCAAAAAAGTTTGGGGCGACGCAATTTTTTATATTGCAATTAATCTAAATCCCTATTAGGGATTGAAACAGGATTCCAGCAATGGCAGCAGAAAAAGCAAGCACATTGCAATTAATCTAAATCCCTATTAGGGATTGAAACACCCCAGATGCTACCACCCCAAGACGGTATGCTATTGCAATTAATCTAAATCCCTATTAGGGATTGAAACATTCATGATAGGTATCCCCAAACTCTCTACTTTATTGCAATTAATCTAAATCCCTATTAGGGATTGAAACAAGAAATCATCGAGAAAGTATTTTAAAATATCTACAATTGCAATTAATCTAAATCCCTATTAGGGATTGAAACATCCCTGGGATGCCCTGCCTACCTGGTATACCCGGTTCACCAATTGCAATTAATCTAAATCCCTATTAGGGATTGAAACGTACGCCACAGCTACGGCGGCGCTGGCAGCGGGATTGCAATTAATCTAAATCCCTATTAGGGATTGAAACTCGCCCTTTTAACTGGTTTAAGACTGTGACATTGCAATTAATCTAAATCCCTATTAGGGATTGAAACTCGACTGGAAAGACAACCGATTATTTTACTCGATAGCATTGCAATTAATCTAAATCCCTATTAGGGATTGAAACGTATACAAGTTTATGAATAGCATCTCCAAAGGTGGCAGGGGTAATTGCAATTAATCTAAATCCCTATTAGGGATTGAAACTAAGTGCTTGCGACCATTTTGATTCTGCTTCAAAATTGCAATTAATCTAAATCCCTATTAGGGATTGAAACCCAAGTGAAATTAGGCATTCGCCGCCCTGTTTCCCATATTGCAATTAATCTAAATCCCTATTAGGGATTGAAACGGATTAGTAAACAGCAGTGGGAACCTTTAGCACAATATTGCAATTAACTAAAATCCCTATTAGGGATTGAAACATTGAGCTTGCTGAATTTATGGCATGGCTTAGAAATTGCAATTAATCAAAATCCCTATTCCTATTAAAGATTGAAAACCTCTCACACCTTCATTCTTTGTTAGCTTAGATAGGAAAGTAAAACTCAAACAGCATTAGGGATATTCATGTACGTATTAATTGGTGGAGCAGGTTTAGTGGGGCTAAGTTTAGCGCAGAAGCTGGTAGAGTTGGGGCATACTGTTGCGGTTATCGATATCGATCCTACCGCTTGTCGCTATGCCCGCGAACAAGTTGGGGCAATGGCTTTTGAAGGAAGTGCTGTGAGTACAGAAGTGTTGTTAGAAGCTGGGATTCGCAAAGCCAGTTCTTTGGCTGCTGTCCTACGCAGCGATGCCTTAAACTTGGCAATGGTAACTCTTGCTAAACATTATGGCGTTCCTCATATTTTAAGTCGGATGCGCCACCCGGATTTTGCTCAACCCCTCCGTCTGGCTGGAGCGAACCATATTATCAGTACTGTTGAACTATCGGTTTCAACAATGGTAAATGCCATCGAGTATCCGCAAGTAGAATCGATGATGCATTTTGAGCAGGGACAGATTGAGGTGCTAAAACTTTCTATTCCAAATAATTGCTATGTTGTTGGTCGTAGCGTTGCTGAAATTGCTCAGGATTCAAAGTTTCCCACTGGTTCGCTAATTATTGGCTATCAACCTCATCCCCACGAAAATTTGATGATTCCTAATGGTAGTACAGTACTGGAACCTGATTCAACTGTGCTGATTGTAACTAAACCAGGATCTCTACACCAAGTTATCGATTTTATCGAAGGCTGTAATAATTCGTAATTACCCCAGTTTTAGGTTTGATTATTTAAAAATCAAATCTAGACACTGCTGGGTTTGTTGGAGTGGTTTTGTTGGTGAAGATTTACCCAACAATACAGATTCAATTGCCCGCCCTAAGCTGTCAAAAATTCCATTATAACCAGGAAAAATCGGACGCGATCGCCCATATTTTGCTTACTCCAAAAATACTTTCATTTGGGGAATTTTCTTCACAAGCGTATTAGATATATTCTAATCTTTGGTAGAGTTTTGATAATTTAAGGTTATGGCAGGACATAGTAAATGGGCAAATATTAAGCGCCAGAAGGCGGTAGTAGATGCAAAAAAGGGAAAAACCTTCACTCAGTTGTCTAGGGCGATTATTCTTGCAGCTAGAAGTGGCGTACCAGATCCGGCGCTGAATTTTCAACTTCGCACAGCGATCGACAAGGCAAAAGCAGCAAGTATTCCTAATGATAATATTGAACGGGCGATCGCTAAAGGTGCAGGCACCTTTGGTACAGACAGTGCCAATTTTGAAGCGATTCGCTACGAAGGTTACGGCCCCGGCGGTGTAGCAATTTTGATTGAAGCGCTGACAGATAATCGCAATCGCACAGCCGCCGATTTGCGTGCAGCTTTTAGTAAAAATGGCGGTAATCTGGGTGAAACAGGTTGTGTTAGCTGGATGTTTGACCAAAAAGGCGTTTGTGTCGTCCAGGGTGTAGTTAACGAAGAACAGCTTTTAGAAGCATCCTTGGAAGGTGGCGCCGAGTCTTATGAAATGACTGAAGATGAGATGTCTGAGGTATTTACTGAAATCGGAAATTTAGAAACCCTTAGTCAGACACTCAAGGATAAAGGCTTTAAGGTGACTGATGCTGAATTGCGCTGGGTTCCTAGTAATAGTGTAGAAGTTACCGACCCCGAACAGGCGCGATCGCTTTTCAAATTAATTGACACTCTAGAAGGCTTAGATGATGTCCAAAATGTCACGGCTAACTTTGAAGTAACAGAAGAGTTGATGAATCTCAGCATTTATTAATAAAAATCTCTCCCAAGAGACATGAAAGATTCACATCAATTACAACGTAATGACATACACCTATTGGATAGTTGTACTGTTCAACAATTGATGAGGAATTGCAAATGAATAACTTCGCTAAAGCTTTCGTTTTGGCTTTAATATTTGCTGCCCCTGTAGCTATTTCTGCACCTGCTGTTCAAGCTGTAACTATTCACTCTACTAAGATAAAAACTGCCAAAGTTCATCAAAAACACTACAAACACCACAAGCATCACCTAGTTCACAAAGCTCATAAATAATTACTATTAGCTACAAAAATTTGTAGTAAATTTGTAATCAAGTTTAGTCTCCGTTTTACACCAAAACCATTGCATTATTGAACCCGCTGTAATTTCTCATAATCAGCGGGTATTTCTAATTAATATTATAGTAGTTCAAGACTGACAGCGCAGCGTTAGCGAGTCCGCGAGCGTCTGAATAACCAGCGTTTTTCCACCACCACCAAATTTCAAGAAAGGTGGTGCAACAATTCAGTCGCAAGGGTGAATCCCCGACTGATAGAGCAGCAATTCGCCAAGTCCGCGAGCGTTTTAATTCTGAATTCTGAATTCTGAGTTCTGAATTCTTCTTCAAGATTTATTAGGATTTGTATCGCCACCAATAATTGCTTGGAACACATTCCCCGCTAAAGATAAAAATGCTGCAACTAACAAGATAAACATTAAGCTAGCAAGGCCAGCAAAGGGAGAAATAATAAATAACAGTAACAATCCAAACATTAAAATACTTAGTAGTGTCTTATTCATTTTTTTGACCTTTAATAGTTGTTTGTCTCAAGCTAACAATTAACTCATCAATTGGTATATATCTAACTGAAGGAATTAGTCTAATTCTCTAGTAGCATTTTGAAGCTAATTCTCAAGGAATTAAGCTAAAACACTATATTTAGTGTGGTATTAGATCCCTCAACCCCCGATAAATTGGGGGCAAAAAATTCTAGTTCCCTTTTTAAGGGGGGTTAAGAGGGATCGAAAATCCAGGTAGTAAATTGAAAAATTTTGAAATGCTTATTAGACTCGGCTTTCATTTTAAACTGACACCAATGAAAGCCCTTACACTCAGTCTCAATAGACAGCCTTTGTGCCTAAGTCGTGGACTAGCAGAACCCCGAACAAACAGACTTTTAAGCCTATTGCCTGCCATACTGTTCCTCTGCTCTTGCTCAAAAAGCCGCGATCGCGTCAAAATAAGAGTTAAGATGCTGTAATTTATCTTCACAATGGCGCTAGCAGAGCTTAATCAAACTTTTTACTCTCCCCAAACACCATCAGACAAGCGGGGATACGAATATGATTTGGTAATTGTAGGCGGTGGAATTGTTGGGTTAACTCTCGCCTCCGCCTTAAAAGATTCTGGCTTGAGTGTGCTGCTGATTGAGGCAAAAGTGGCATCAGCAGCAGTAGCTAAGGGTCAAGCCTATGCAGTTCACATGCTTTCGTCCCTGATTTACCAAGGAATTGGAGTTTGGGACAAAATGTTGCCCCAAATCGCCAAATATTGTCGGGTTCGTCTTTCTGATGCCGATTATCCCGGTGTGGTGGAATTTGTCACGGACGATATAGGTACGCCAGAGTTGGGTTATGTGGCGGAACACCAAGCAATATTGGAACCTTTACAGGAGTTTGTTCGAGATTGTACAAATGTGACTTATCTGTGTCCGGCTGAGGTGGTAAACACGCAGTACCAACAGGACGCTGTAGCCATAGATATTAAAGTTGCTGGCGAACTCCGAACTATCAAGAGTAAATTACTCGTAGCCGCAGATGGATCGCGATCGCCTATTCGCCAAGCTGCTGGTATTACAACCTCTGGCTGGAAATATTGGCAGTCTTGCATCGTTGCATTTGTCAAACCAGAGAAACCCCACAATAACACTGCTTACGAAAGATTTTGGTCTAGCGGCCCGTTTGCGATTTTACCTTTACCAGGGAACCGCTGCCGAATTGTGTGGACAGCCCCCCACGAAGAAGCAAAAGCTTTGTGTGCGTTAGATGACGAGCAATTTTTAAGAGAATTAAGCCGTCGCTATGGCAATCAGATGGGTAAATTGGAATTACTGGGCGATCGCTTCGTTTTTCAGGTACAACTCATGCAAAGCGATCGCTATGTTCTACCGCGACTAGCATTAATTGGTGACGCTGCACACAACTGTCATCCCGTCGGCGGACAAGGTTTAAATTTGGGTATTCGGGATGCAGCAGCTTTGGCGCAAGTAATCCAAGCAGCGCACAAAGCAGGTAAAGATATTGGGGAGATTCAAATTCTCAAACGTTATGAACGCTGGCGCAAGTTGGAAAACCTGACGATTTTGGGTTTCACCGATTTGTTAGATCGGATGTTTTCTAATAATTTCTTGCCTGTGGTGTTAGTTCGTCGCTTAGGTTTATGGTTATTGCAGCGAGTACCGATGTTAAAGGTGTTTATGCTGAAGTTGATGATCGGTTTAAAAGGACGGACTCCAGAATTGGCAAAACGCTAGTTTAGTAGTTACTTTTAGCTGTCTAGGACTACCGTATACTTACTTGTAAGCTCTATAATCTAGAATACAAGGTAGCACGTTTGTGTTATTTTTGAGGCTATTTATTTTTGAGAAAAACGCTTCAACAACACAAACTACGGCTACCTAACCTTATTATTACAGGAGTATTTCCTATGACTATTGAGCAACTTGCTATAGCGTCTATCTCTTTAATAGTTAAATGCTTGACGAAAGTGGGTGATGGTACTTTACAGAAAGTTGGTGAAGATATTTGGGATAAAATTAAGAACAAGTTCAGCAAAAATAATGACTTGCTAGCACAAGCAACAGTCAACAACTAAATAAAAACTCTCGAACTGAATTTTTAATTGAAGACATACAAACATCCTGGTTAATAAATAGGACTCAAAAATTAACATATATATTTAGTATTTGTCTAACGGGAGCAGTATTGGGTTGTCTTGGAGGTTTAATTGGGCTATCAATAAACGCTAGTTTCCCTTTTGTATTTTCAGATTTTGGATATCTCGAACCAATCTATAATCCTATTATTGGCAGTTTTATTGGAATTCTTTTAGGCTTCTCAGTATTACAGCTAGGTATACAAAATGTTTTTGAAACTATAGCTTTTTCCTGGGAGAGATTTCAAAAAAGTTTACTTAGCAGTATTATGAATGCATCTTTTATTTCATTAGTTCAATTCTTATTCTTGGGTAATAATTTGATTTGGACACTGAGTAGCTTTTTTTCAGCAGCATTATTATTGACAGTTGTGGCTTCATTTAGCGAACGCGATGTAGACAATAAAGTTTTACCTAATCAAGGCATTCGTCAATCTTTCAAAAATTCACTGATGTTTGCTGTAGTTTCATTTCCTTTTTCTGTAATACTAATGGTGTTTTCCCAAAATGCCCTCGGTTTTCCTTTTCGCTTAGAGTTCGTCCTAATTTTAGCGTCATGTTTACCAATATCCGCTGCTCTCTTTTATGGGGGGGCAACCTGTATCAATCACTTCACCATACGTCTCATACTCTACTGTAACGGCTGGCTTCCCTGGAATTATGCACGCTTTCTCGACTACTGTACTGAGCGTTTATTACTGGAACGAGTGGGTGGACGTTACCGCTTTATCCACAAAATGCTACAAGACCATTTTGCAGCTATAAGTTAGAATTTTTATACATAAACTAGACTACACCAGCTTGAAAAATCTGGTTTGGGGTGAGATTCAATTCGGGAAAAGTTTAAGAGACGATGCGTTGTTTACCGCCGCAGGCATCGCTTTCTCGAAACTTGCTTATTTGATATTCTCCATCAACCAAGTTACAAACGGTGATTGTCGGTTGCTTGGGGTTACCGATAAAATTACGTCCACCCAAGGCAGCATAATCGACAATCCAATATTCAGGAATACCCATCTCCTCGTAATCAGCATATTTTAAATAGTAATCGTCACGCCACTTGGTTGATACAACCTCAATTACCAAAGTATCGATGCACCCAGGCTAACGGTAGATTGTTTTTTCCATAATGGTTCGTTTGCCAGATTTGCACGGTTTAGCACCAAGAGATCTGGGAAGTAAGCAGAATCTTTTTCAGGTGGTCTAACGATAGCTTGGTTCGGCATCAAGTAGGGCAATCCTAAACGTTCGATTTCAACAGCAATTTCGACACTTAAAAATCCTTTAACTTCTTCGTGTTTCCTACTGGTTGCGCCATCTCAACAATTTTTCCCTGATGTAGTTCGTAGCGTACTCGGCGATTTTCAGGTAGCCAATCGACAAATTTCTCAAAGGTAATACCAATTCTTTATGAAGCTGCGCTAAATAAGGCTTCAAGAATAAAGTCGTAAGAAGTGAGAGAGGCAATCATCGAAGGTGTAATTTCTTTGAGGACATCAGTTAACTTGTGCTGTAGTTGTGTGAGAGTTTTACAATTTTCCCATTGGAGTTGAGATTTGAGAAATTCCCAAAACCGCTCAATTGGGTTGAGTTCAGGAGAGTGAGGAGGTTGAAAAATCGGGATAATGTTATCTGGGATATCGAGAGCTTTAGCTTTGTGGAAAGATCCTTGGTCGAACTGGATAACCGCAATATCATCACCAAGATCAGCAGATAGCAACTTCAAAAAGTGTTGAAAACAATCAGCATTCAGGTAGGGGAACTCATAGAAAAAGCTGTATCCACTTAGAGGTTCTACAACTCCGTATAAATAAAAATTTTCACGTTGCCATTGACTTAAGCCTACAGGTTTAACTCCTCTAGCTGTAATCAAACGTCCTGCAATTGTCTTTAATCCTAAACGTGTTTCATCCTGACCGGAGGCGGAGCGTCTCCGGCTCCGCACAAGTACCTCAATCGTTTCCCCGCTCCAAATTCCTCCTGCAAGAATTTGAATGCTAAAGGCAGTTTTTTTTAAAGTGAGATAGACTTTGTGGGTGTTGTTTGGTACTTTGAGGACGAGGCACTTTTAACTTCGCACCCAAACGCTGGCGAACAATTTCATAGACTGTTTTGTAGGCAAGTGAAACCCCTAATTCGCTCTTGAGCCATTGTTGAATTTGGCCATAGCTAGTAAACCCAGATGGCTCCTGTAACCGCTGTTCCAAGCGTTCTAAGTCTGAACCAATAATGCTCGGAGCTTTTCCGGGTGCATGTTTGACTTCAAGCAAGCCCCTTGTTCCTTGATCTTTATACTTCCTTACCCAACGAGTTATGGTTGCTACCAGAGCGTCCTAAACGTTCTGCAAGCGATCGCCTGCTGCTAACTTGACCACTCTTGAGCCAATAGAGCATTTGTAATCTTTCTTTACTGCTTGCCGTGGTGGCATGTTTGACAGCTTTCTCCAATTCTTCTTGGCTTTCTGAAATCTCAATTTGGAATGGACGACTCATCACAAAGTTACTCAATGCACCCATCTATAAGTTTGACCTAGTTTGGCGCATCTTCATACAGAATTGGTATTACTTGCTTGGGTATGGCTTGAGTCATAAATGATAGAGAATTACTGCTGATAGAAATATTATCTCTGCTTTTCTACTTTTAGAATAATGCAGTACTTTTAATTAAAGGGCGATCGCACTTACACTTGTGATGGTTTGTAAATGCGATCGCCATAAATTTCAAATCGAAAATCCTATTAATTTTGAGATATTTTTCTATTTATCCCACAATCAAATACTAGAGATACCCGATTTTTTGATATCTCGCATATTCCAGGTTTCATGCCACAGGTTTTTGATTTTTTGAATTGTTCCTTTTTCGTCTCTTTTTATTACCGTCCAACCATCTTTAATAGCTTGTTTCTCTCTATCAGTTAATTTCCAAGATAAAGGTGGTTGATAGCGACCATTTTTGTAAAATGCAGCTATGCCAGATTTTTCATTTATGTCAGACAAGGAGGGAAAAAAGATAGGAAAGTATTTGATATCCACCTTATTCTGCCATTTTGCTGCCAGAAATTCAGCTTCTTGTGCATTTCGAGATGCCAAAATTGGATCGCGTACCTTGAAAAGTGTTAGTAATGGCCCGATAGTCGCCATAAACCAGCCACCATCGCCTCTAACGTTTTCAGTTGCAGGAGATTCTGGAAAAGGATTGATTTGTAATATCAAAACTCGTTTGATATTTAAATTATTTTCAAGCCATCGATTTAAATTTACATCCAGCCATTCTGCTGCCGTTACAAAGCCAGAATTATCGAAATACCCTCCATCCGCAACGTGATAATTTTGATTGGGAATATTTACATTGGCACGACAGATAGGAGAAACATAGGGAAAAGTTGCTGATAATCTTGCAGCCGTAACAACATTCATATCATAATCATATTTTCCATAAAGACTATTAAAGTCTGTATACTTTTTATCCAAAACATCACCAAATGTCATTGGAGTAATTAAAAACCGACAACCATTTTCGACTAATGTGGCATTAAATACAGGAATAGGAATTTCGCCATCAAAAACCTGTTTTCGCCAGGTTGCTAAGGTTTTGCTCTTTTGGGGTTCCTTGAATTCTGCTTGCCAGTCTGTCTCAACTGCTGTACCGCGATCGAACTTTGAGCGAATCAGGAAGGGAAAGCCGATGAATCGCCATAAGTCTAAATAGGTCAAACCCCAACCAACGGCATCCAAACTATCTGTGGTAGCAGCATTAAAACTCTCTGTGGTCGGCTCTTTTATAGTTATCTCTTTTCCGTCTTTGAAAATTGTCTTTGTTTCTTCTTTTAAGAAACCATCTTGAAATCGGTCTAAGTAATACATTGACCCTACCGAACCACCTGAAACAGAACTAATCAAACCAATTGCTTTGGTAAATGATTGTCCTAATTCTTCTTGAAGGCCAGCCAAAACTTCTACTGTCCATCCTGCTGCTTGAATACCGCCACCACTGGCACAAACAATGACTAAAGTTTTTTCTTGATGTTGATGTTTGAGACGTTGTTCTAGCACTTGTTGGAAGTCACTAGACTCGCTATCAATTTTCTTTTTGTCGTCGTCGTATTCGCTATTCTTCAACGATTCGAGTTGAAAAAAGTGATTAACATCAAATACTAAATAGCTTAATCCAGAGAAAAGAATAAAGAAAACCAACACGGGAATCCGAAAGTAGTCAAGATAGAATGTGGCTGCTCCAAAAATAATTACCATCGTGGAGACGATGAGTAACACATATAAAAGAGCAGGTGCTTCTGGTCGATTGGATTGTGGTCTGGGATTAAAACGCAAACCAACTATAATATAGATAGCTACTCCAACGATAAAATAAGCAATTGCTCTCAGATGCCCCGCAGTTAATTCACCAGTTTCAGCATTGATATAGCCAGCATAATCATTTCTGGTGACGAAATCAAAGATGCCAAAAAATATCTTTTTTACAAAATTATTTGAATTTAACCAATTAGTGAATAAACTAATAATAAGTAATAGGAGAACGCTTAATAGCGCACCTACAATTGTTGCCCATTGTATTTCTGCTTTTTTTAGCTTCTCTTGGGACAGGTCAATTGCAACGATGCAAATATATAAGCTTAATAAAATACCTATTCCATATTGCCAAAGTTCAGGAATTTTGATTGTTGCTGGCACACCAAAGCGAGCCGTTGCGTTGTCCAAAATGATAGATGCAACTAAAATTACTGAAGTTCCGGCTCCAATTGCGCTCACAATTACAGTTGCCAATTGCCATTTGTCACGAAGTACAAATAGATTTTTCAAGATGGCTGGTAGCCAATCTTTGGCAAGTTTAGGCAAAAGTAGCAGAAATAAACCTAGTAATATCGGTAGACGGAGGAAGAAAAGATATTTCCAGACACCATCTGAATTTGCTAGCCATGTTGATAAAAGTAACAGGAATGGCAACAAACCAATTAATTTTTTCATATTGTCATTTTGTGATTATTTGAACCATATTGATTCAGTTGCATATTAACTTCCAAGGATAATTTTTGGTCGTTATCCAAAGTCATACACCCAAAGCGATCGCACTGTCGGTGAGAAAAGGTGAGTTATCGGGACTTAAACAAAAATTGAGATAAAAAGAAAGTATAATGCTTAATTAGCATAGCTTTCACGTTCAACGGCTAAAATCAACACCATTGCGTTCAGTTTAACCATTGAGTTTCACCCACTTGACAAGACTCTAATTTTCTTAACTTGACACCAATGACATCTTGTCCGCCCTAAGCATTGGGCAGACAAGACGCCTAGCCCACAAGTAGTAGTAATTTACTTCTTGATAATCGCCACCTCTGTAAGTATAAATACGCCACAATCTATAGCTTTCATGAAATTTTCAACAAGTTCCATTGGTTCCTACACACAATTCGGCGATGTTCCGCTAAGCTATAAGCTCTATGATTATGGTTTATTGAACGTATTATGCATTGGTTGTTATCTGGGCCGTTGAGTACAGAAAAATTGACGGTTAAGATTGCAGGATTGCCTGCACCGTTACAAGGTAAGAAGTTGGTGCAGTTGTCAGATTTTCATTACGATGGTTTGCGGTTGTCGGAAGATATGCTAGAGAAAGCGATCGCACTTAGCAACGAAGCTGAACCAGATTTAGTTTTATTGACAGGCGACTTCGTAACTGACGATCCCGAACCAATTCACCAATTAATACTTCGACTCAAACATCTGCAAAGTAACTCTGGGATTTATGCTATTCTTGGCAACCACGACATAATTCACAAGGATGCAAAAGCAGAAATCACCAAGGCGTTAACTAGCATTGGAATTCACGTCCTATGGAACGAAATTGCCTATCCACTGGGAGAACAATTACCACTAGTGGGACTGGCTGACGCTTGGTCGCGGGAATTCAATCCTGGGTTAGTGATGAACCAGCTAGACCCAAACACACCCTGCATTGTTTTATCTCATAACCCAGATACTGCGGAGATATTACAAAAGTGGCGAGTCGATTTACAATTATCCGGTCATACTCACGGCGGTCAAATCTGGATTCCTGGATTTGGGCCAGCGGCCTTGGTTTACAACAAAATTGCCAAAAAAATACCCAAAAAAATACGGCGTCGGGCGCGATTTTTGGAAGAAAATGCCACTGTAGTCAGCCATTGGGAATGGGCGCGGGGTTTCCATCGCTTAGGAAAAAATCAGCTATACGTCAATCGTGGCTTAGGAACTTACCTCCCTGGACGCTTATTTTGCCGCCCAGAAGTTACTATAATCACCCTACAAAGTGAGTGAGGAATATCTAAATTCCATATGAAACAGCTTAATTTCAGTTACTATCCTGACTCACGATTAGCTACAAATTCAATCAAGACGCGCTTAGTTTAGCTTGAGAATCTAAGCCAGTTAATTACAGTGCTTCTCAACCGAGAGAACTATACCGCTTCCTATTGGCTACTGCCTATTCCCCATGTCCATCGCGGCTGAAATACCTGAAAACTGCTGTAATTATATTTGGAATAGATGACATAAATTATTGCAATTTATCAAGTTGCATTTTGATTTTTGGTAAGCTGTAAGCGCTGGTATGAGGAGTATCGGTTGGCTTATGCATTGGTTGTTTACAGGACATTTAAGAGTAGATAAAGTAACGGTTAAGATTGCGGAACTTCCAAGATCTTTAGAAGGTACAAAGCTGGTACAACTGTCAGATTTTCACTACGATGGTTTGCGGCTATCGGAAGATATGTTAGCAAAAGCGATCGCACTTACTAACGAAGCTGAACCAGATTTAATTGTATTAACTGGTGACTACGTAACTGATGACCCGACGCCTATTAATCAATTGGTGCTGCGATTAAAACATTTGCAAAGTCGCTGTGGTATTTACGCCGTTTTGGGCAATCACGATATTTATTACAGCCACTCTCAAGCAGAAGTTACAAAAGCGTTAACTAGCATTGGAGTGCATGTGCTTTGGAATGAAATCGCCTATCCACTAGGAAAAGAATTACCACTAGTAGGACTAGCTGATTATTGGTCGCGGGAATTCCACCCTGCGCCAGTCATGAATCAATTAGATTCTGTTACGCCCCGCATTGTTTTATCCCATAACCCAGATACAGCCAAAATATTGCAACAATGGCGCGTAGATTTGCAATTATCTGGTCATACCCACGGCGGTCACATCGTAATTCCCGGCATTGGGCCTTTGGTATTTTATTATAAAAAGCTTCTCAAGAAAATTCCCAAAAAATTACGGCGTTGGCTAACACTTTTACTAGGAGATTGCTCGAAAGTCGTGCGATATTGGGAATGGGCGCAAGGATTTCACAATGTGGAAGAAAATCAATTATATGTCAATCGTGGTTTAGGAACTTATAAACCAGGACGCCTATTTTGTCCGCCAGAAGTGACTGTTATTACGTTAATTAGTCATTAGTCATTGGTCATTAGTCATTAGTTTAAATAAACCGTAAATGACAAGGGCAAAGGACGGTGCTTACTGGTCAGAGTGCAATTTGAATGCATAATACTCAAAACAGAAACCGCCTGAAGCTACGATGGATAGATATCGGTAGCTTGGGCGGTTTCTTGAAGATTGGATAATTCAGAGCTAATTAATTCAACTAACGTGGACACTACTCGCGATCGCTTTACGGAAAGTTGACATCCTTAATATACATTCCAACTAGGTAGGCATTTTCTGGCTGTGCGTTCTAAAACCTCCAAAATTACTCGATGAACACAAGGCTAAAACACATTCAACGGATGCCACAACCAAAGAGCGATCGCTCTAAAATTAGAGCAGGAGGTACAGGCTCTAACTTAAAAGTTTTACTTAACTTTTAACCTGTTTGTACCTTGTTCTTAATCTAGCACCACAGTTGTTCAACTTGGTTAAATATTTACTAAAATTCAATACCATTAATTTTTTGCAATAATCCTGAAATATTGCTTAAAAATTAGCCCACTTGTTGTTGGTGTGAATACCAGCATTGTCAAGTGGGCTGAAAAATCAGAACTACTATTGAGCAGAATTCTCTGGGGAATCGCTATTAGATGTACTGTTTGGCTGTTCTACACCTTGAGGTTTAGTGGTTTTAGAGGTGTCGCTTTGAGTATCTGGAGTAGTGGTATTAGTAGAACTATCCTTCTGGGAAGTAGGAGTCTTAGTACTTGGACTAGTAGTTTGCTCTTGGGTACTATTGGGGGTTGATTGGGTTCCAGAAGGCGCTGGTTGCTGGGGTGGAACAGTGATATTAATATTATTTGGTTGGGGTGGTGCAGATGGAGGAGCAGCCTGTTGTTGTGGAACAGGAACAGGAACGGGTACTTCCCTAGTTCTTTCGATGATTGTCGTTTGTGGTTGAGGAGATTCTGTAGGGGTTGGGTTGCTATTAACCGGTGCAGGGGTTGTGACAGGCGTACTATTTTCAACTGCTGCGTTATTAACTTGGTTAAAGTACCACAGACCACCAATAATTAAGCCAGATAAGGACGTAATGATAATACCCATCAGCAAACCATTACTAGTATTATTGTCATCCCGTTCGGCTAAATTAACTTCTTGGTATCTACGCTCAGCATTTCGACCTTGCACGTAACCGTTTTGGTACGAGCTGGGATTAGTTGTGTTGTTGTTAACTGTTTCAGTGGTTCGTGTCAGGTGGGTATGAGTATTACCATTAGTACCAGTGTAAGTTTCTTGTCTAACTTCACTGTTTTTTGTTTCGCGTTCATTGGGAATAGACATAGCTTTTGGTTTCACTCCTCGATAGGATATTTAGAAACTAAAGTTTATAAAAACAAGGGATTTTGACGATGTGAAAAATGTGTGTTGCTGATAAAAATTGAGTTTTATTTAGCTACCCAACCGTTGGTAATTCTGAGAATAACCTCTGCGATTAGCCAAGTGGCTCTATCTCTAGTAAGTTAATACTTCATCAAAAGAAAGAATATCCTAGAGATAGATGTTATTAAACTGTTAGCTGATATTCAAGTCTGAGTATAGACAGTAAGCAATAGGCAATAGGTTAATGCAAGATTAAAGCAGGGAAAATTTTTTCCAAAATCAAATAACAGTCCTATATAACTAGCAAGATACTGAACATTGGGATTAAAAGCGATCGCTCATATCAAGAAATTAGCAGCAAATCTAACTTTATTTTTTTAACATTAGTATTAATTTTCAAGCATATTAAAGTGATTTTCATTTGATGCAAGTACAGCATTACCCCCGTTTGTGGCAATCATTAAATTCCTATTAAATAATTTAAGACATTTAAGACATTTAAGACAGTTAGGACAGTTAAGACATTTAAGACAGTTAAGACAGTTAGGACAGTTAAGACATTTAAGACAGTTAAAAAATTCAATCAAAAAACAAGTTAATAATTTGTAACCTGCTGTATTCTTGATCTTTCAATACTTGCACAAATTATTTTCTTAACTGTCTTAACTGTCCTTGTATCTTTACAAGCGAAATATTAAGCTTTCGGTGCAAAGTTTTTGTGATTGAGGTGTAAGCAACTATTCACCAAATATTACACCCATTTCAAGTTAAATTTGACGAGGCAAAAAAATGAGAACACTATCACTACTTTTGAAGATTACAGTTACCTTTTTGTTTACTGTTTGTCTGTCTTTGAATTTGGTAACTGGCAAGGCATGGGCGGTAGGTCAATTTAGCAGCACCTGTAAAGCAATCAGCGTCATTAATCAGGTAGGACAACCATCCGTATCAGCAACCTGCAAAAAAAACGATGGTTCTTATGTAGACACTTCCATTCAATTAAATCCCTATCTTGGCAATAATGGCAGCGGATTGTTATCCTGGGGTAAACAAAATGTGGGATTCGGATGCTACGACTTCGCTGTATCAAATGACGGTGTGCTTAATGCTAAATGTTTTGATTTATCAAAAGGTAAGAATCAAACTGAAGAAACAGATGTTGCAACGTCTATTGATTTGGACGATCGTGTCGCCAACATTGATGGACAGCTAAAGTACGAATAAAAGTGTAGTTTAAATACAGCACAATACGATTCAGTTAAGATAGATTATAAGGGCACAGCATGATTAAAAGATTGTACATGCTGTGTCTTTATAATTTATGGTTTAACAATTTTGAGCTTTTAGTTGCTAATTTAGCATCTCATATCCAACGCCGATTTAGCCGCAGTAAAGATTTGATTCCCTGACAAAATCTTGTTAGCAGTTTAGGCTTTGATACACGTCTTGGTGATGACGAACTACGAGCAAAACCCGGATTTCTTATCTCTTGTTCTAACTCTCTGGCTTTATTTAAATCTGAAGTGGCTCTATATTCGTATCCCAGTTGAGAGCAAATTAACCCGCGATATTTATATGCATCTATATAGTGAGGATTGAGACGAATTGCATGGGTAAAATCAGCGATCGCATCCTCATATCTTCCTTGGGTAGCATTCTCTAGTCCTAAAGTATAAAAAGCTTCTGCATCCCAACGTTTGACAGATACTTTTGTAGGGTTTTTCGGCGAAGATGGGGATGGATTTACAGTAGTGGGAGGCTTGGATGAGTATTCAGACTTGAGCTTGTTGTAAGCTGCGTTGATTTTTTTGATTTTTTCTTCTGCTTCCTGTTTTTGGCTTTGATTAAAAAAGCGATCGGGATGCCAAACTTTCACCAGTTTACGGTAAGCTCGCTTCAGCTGTGCTGGCGATGCACCGGGTTCCAACTCCAAAATTTCATAAGCATGATAAATGTCAAGATCGTCGCGCATACTGAAAAAATCAGCAACTATGTAAATCCATGTTAACTATTCCCCTAAATTTCCTTGCGTCAACCCAAACACCCCATTCTGGTTATCACTGGGATGGAAGTAGTCGCCGCTTTTTTGAAGGCTGGTATTATCGTGTCACTTTACCGGAAATTGGGCAAACATTCGCCTTTATGTACTCCATCGAAGATCCCATCGGCGATAAACCTTACAGCGGCGGTGCAGCCCAAATCCTGGGCCCCGATGATGAGTATTTATGCCGTACTTTTCCCGATGTAAATAAATTCTGGGCTAGTCGTGATGTTTTGGGTTTAGGGCATTGGGGTAAGACTGATTTGCAAATTTCTCCGCTGTACCTGCTACCAACGGAGTTTGAACATTATGTTCGAGAAGGCTATCAAGCTACAGCGACATTAAATCAGGGAATTATCCGCGATCGCGCCACCAATAATTATTGCCGTTGGCAGTATGAAATTCAACCAGTATACGGCTGGGGCGATCGCGATAGCATTCAGCAGTCAACCGCAGGCTGGGTGTCATTTTTGCAGATTTTTGAGCCTGGATGGCAAATTTTGATGGCTCACGGATTAGCCACAGGTAAAATTGACTGGAATGGCAAAATTTACGAATTCACCAACGCGCCAGCTTACGGCGAAAAAAATTGGGGTGGTGCTTTTCCCCAAAAATGGTTTTGGCTAAATTGTAATTGCTTTGAGGGCGAACCAGACTTAGCCTTAACTGCTGGCGGCGGACGGCGGGGTGTATTGTGGTGGATGGAATCTGTAGCAATGATTGGTTTGCACTATCAAGGCAAATTTTATGAATTCGTTCCCTGGAATTCTCAAGTCCATTGGGAAATTCAGCCTTGGGGTAAATGGCAAATGAAAGCTACTAACTCCAATTACGAAATTGAATTGACAGGAACCACCGATTTATCTGGTACACCCCTACGTGCGCCCACAGCCGAAGGTTTAAGATATTGTTGCCGGGACACAATGCAAGGAAAGCTCAATTTAGAATTACGAAAAATAAATGGGACAAAATCTCAAATTATCCTCAAAGCACAAAGTTTTCTTTGTGGTTTAGAAGTCGGCGGTCAGCCTTGGGACAACTGTTGGCAGTCTCAGTAAAAATGCTATAATCACCAACATGGCATTTTTTGGGGCTGTAGCTCAGTTGGATAGAGCGAGCGCCTCCTGAATAATCGGGCACCATAAGGGAAACTTTATGAGTGAATGTGGTTGAATTCGGTGAACCCTAAAGAGTGAAAATTTCCTTCTTTTAATATGCTTGTGCGATCGTAAAAAGTTTCACAGGAACTATTGATAGAAAGTAGGAGTGGTTGTGTGTTTACCACAGTGTTGACACTCCACGGGAATACCGAGCCAAGCTTGATTAAATTCAAGAAGGTGTAGAGACTAGGTAGCCACCACCTAAAGGCTAAAAGCCTATGGTGAAGGTATAGTCCAGAGAGTGGGGAAACTCACACAAATCTGAAGCGCTAGGTCGTGCGTTCAAGTCGCACCAGTCCCGTTAGGATAATTCGTAATTCGTAATTAAGATGTATTAGCGTGTCAAGCTTAAAATAGTGCATTAGTAAACTATATGTGGGGTGGGCATCCTGCCATTGGTGTCAACTTAACGTCAAAACATTGTAATGACGTTATATCAAACTTAACTCAATTACCAATTAGTCCGGACTTACCCCACCCCGGCTTTGCTGACGCAAAACCTCCCCTCCCCTTAGCAAGGGGAGGGGATTGAGGGGTGGGGTAAACGGCTGTGGGAAAAAGCTTTGGGCTTAAGTTGACACCAATGGCATCCTGCCCGCCCGGACGGTTGAGGACACCCATCCCACAATAAAATTTATTGCAACATTTTAGTCTTGTCACGCTACTACAATTTTTGCATCAATTTAGACTTGCCAGTTTGTTTACACCTCTTTTAACTGAATCTTACTTTTTATTTGGTCAAAGATAGCACCTTCATTAAAGAATTGTTTTTGAATTTTCTCCCATCCTCCCAAATCTTGAGCTTTGAAAAGAGTTTTGATTTTTGGATATTTGCTTTCTACTTCTTTGGCAATTGTGGGATCGACAGAACGAAATCCTAATTTGACAAACTCTCGTTGTGCCTCTGGAGTGTAAAGAAATTTCACAAATGCTTCTGCAACTAAACGAGTTCCATGTTTATCGGCATTTGTATCTACAACAGCTACAGGATTGTCAATAGAAATATTCACATCAGGCACTACATACGAAAATTTTTCACCATTTTGTGCTGATAAAATCATCTCATTTTCATAGTTGAGCAAAGCATCACCCTCACCTTTTTTAAAGAAGAGTTCAGTGGCATTGCGAGCAGTTTTTGGCAGCACAGGTACGTGTTGATAAACATTGGAGATGAAGTTTAATGCTTGAGCCTCGTTTTTACCAGTTTTGATTGCTGAACCCCAAAGTCCAAGAAAGTTCCAACGTGCGCCACCAGATGTTTTGGGGTTAGCTGTAATTAACTGAACCTGATTTTGTGTTAGGTCTGTCCAAGTTTTGATATTCTTGGGATTATTTTGACGAATAGCGATCGCTCCCACAGATTGAGTAAGTATTGCATCATTAGGCGCTTCTTTCTCCCAACCCTGTTTAATCAAACCTGCTTGAACTAATTTATCAACATCAAGAGCAAGCGACAAATGTACTACATCAGCTTCTAACCCATCAATCACAGCTAATGCTTGGGAACCAGAACCTTCATAACTCTCGTCAAAAGTGACATCTTGCTGATGTTCTTTCTTCCACTGTTGTACAAATTTGGGAATAATTTGCTTATACGCTTCACTGGTAACTGAGTAAGAAACAAGCGTGAGCTTGACATTATCCTTGGCAGTAGAATTAACACTACCTGTATCTGTATTTGGTGACGAACAAGCTGTCATCGCTACACTCAAGCTAACTCCGATAAAAAATAGACTAATAAAGCTCCATAAATAACGTCTATGCAGCCAACTTCTAATAGAACGGAGGTGCGATTTTTTGATAGCTCGTACAGATTTGATAGTATAAATTTCAACCAACTCAATCAAGCGTCTGACCAAATGAGAAGTTTTTAGCCACTGGTTCATCAATTTTTTTCCTCAAACTGCGGTAAATGCGGCGGAATATAGTAGTTTCAGGAATTATAGAACAGTAGTTAAGGTTACATAACCTTTTGTTAACCTAATTTTAGATTGTCAAAAGTGCAAAACTTTGACCTTTAACTTTTACCTGCTTACCTGTGGAAAACTTGTGGAAAAACATCCTAGTTTTTCCACAAGGTAATTATACTTAATTAAGTTTAATTAAAAAAACTTCAAGTTTTCCACAGATTTTTCCCCAAAAAACTAAGATTTTTCCACAATCTAAGTTAAATTTAATCAATCTTTATACGTTACTTAATATTTTCGACCAATTGTTTAGCTATCAAGGCTTAATGATTAAGGCGCGGGTTGTGGAAAACTTCAAATTCAGAACTATGAATTCAGAATTAGGATGATTTTTGGGAGCGGCTAGTCATATTAATGCGATCGCTCAGTTGGCGTAGTGTTTGTGCTAAAGTGCGATCGCTCTCTTGGAGTTGAGCAATTTTGTCACAACTGTAGATCGCTGTTGTATGGTCTTTACCACCAAACTCTTCCCCAATTCTGGGCAAACTCAAAGATGTGTGTTGACGCATTAGATACATACCAATTTGACGCGCCCAGCTGATTTCCCGGCGTCGCGAGTTACCTTTAAGATCGTCAACTGAAACATCAAAATTATCAGCGACAACTTTCAAAATTATTTCTGGAGTAGCCACCACTTTTTCATTCGGCGGCCCTAAAACTGGTGCGATATTTTCCACAGTCATCGCTAAACCCCAAATAGAAATATAAGCCAACGCCCGAATTAAAGCTCCTTCTAATTCTCGAATATTAGAAGTATAGTTAGAAGCTATATACTCAACCACATCGCGTGGCAAGCGAATATTTTCATACTCAGCTTTTTTCTGGAGAATTGCCATTCTCGTTTCTAAATCCGGCGTTTGAATATCTGCGATTAACCCCATAGAAAACCGAGAACAAAGACGTTCTTGTAAACTAGGAATTTGGTTTGGAGGACGGTCAGAAGCAATCACAACTTGCTTCCCAGCTTCATGTAAAGTATTAAAAGTATGAAAAAATTCTTCTTGGGTATATTCCTTACCTTCCAGAAACTGAATATCATCAACTAATAAAACATCAGCGGCTCGATAATGCTCTCTAAAACTTTGCATACTATCCTGACGAATCGCTGTAATTAAATCATTAGTAAACTGTTCGGTAGAAACATAAAATATTTTACAACCGGGAGAAATTTCCCAGCGATAATGACCAATGGCTTGCATCAGATGAGTTTTTCCCAAGCCAACGCCGCCACATAAAAATAAAGGATTAAACTCTCTCCCCGGATATTCTGCAACTGCTAAAGAAGCAGCATGAGCCATGCGATTATTCGCACCGACTACAAAACGCGAAAAAACATATTTAGAGTTTAATTCCGTAGTTTTTTGAATATTATGAGAAACGGATTCAGAAATATTGGTAGGATTTGGTGATTCCCAAGAAACCTCCCGTTCGTTAACATGAGAAACTTCATCACCTTGAGCAACAGTAATGTAAATTTCCACAGGATAACCCAAAATATCTTGTACTACATGAGCAATGGTGTTTACATAATACTTCTGCAACCAATTACGAGCAAATGGGTTAGGAGTACGTATCACCAAGCAATTATTTTCCAATCGCTCCGCACTAGCAGTTTTTATCCAAGTTTCAAAGGTAGGTCGGGATAGCTCAAGTTTTAGGCGCTCTAGTACCTGAGTCCACAGATTTTCTATGGAAATTTCCATAATCCACCACCTTTGCTCCTAATCGTCACAATAGAAGAGAAAGCACCAATTTACCATCGAGATACCCTAGACCTAGAACAAGCTTTTAAGTTGTAATCATTTTGGGACATACCTGGTAGGCAATATCCTAACACCCACTGGCCAAACTGAGTACTGGGTATTAAGTTTTTAAACTTAATACTGAGTCACCTGACACATAGCTCAATAGACCTCTTGCTTTCATTGCTTTTTGCAAGAGGTGGGAAAAGGTTAAAGGAGAAAGGAGAAAGGGAAAATACCAAACCTTTCCCCCTTTCCCCTTTCCCTTTTCCCGACTTCTGCAAGAAGTCTAATGCTTGTAAGGTCTTTTAACTCAGCACAGGCTAAACTCCCCCAACAAAGCTAACACCACTCTTGTACAGACACGATGAATCGCGTCTCTAGCACTCTCATTGACACGGAGAAGCAACGACACATGAAGACAACAAACCATGACTTAACATTCAAAAATATTAATACCAGGGTTTTGCCCCACAGGTTGTGGATGCTCTCAATAGTGATGTTGCTGGGGAGCTGCTCTCTTCTAAGAGCCAAAACCTTTGAGAGTCAACAAACCGATCCTCAACCTCAAAACACAATTGCTCCCAATCCGATAATTGCTCCTCCACCAATTATCTCATCGTCTGGAGATCCTAATTTTGTGGTAAAAGTGGTGCAAAATGCGGGGTCTGCGGTAGTTAGGATTGATTCTTCCAGAACAATTACTTCTCGCGTACCAGAAGAATTTAACGATCCTTTATTTCGGCGCTTTTTTGGAGACGCAGTACCACAGCCGAGACAACGAGTAGAGCGGGGTAGCGGTTCTGGATTTATTATTAATTCCTCTGGTCAAATTTTGACCAATTCCCATGTAGTAGACGGTGCCGATCGAGTGACTGTTACGCTTAAAGATGGTCGGACTTTTGACGGCAAAGTTTTAGGTGAAGACCCAGTAACGGATGTAGCTGCGATTAAAATTGACGCCAATAACTTACCAACGCTGGCCGTAGGGAACTCAGATGTTTTACAACCAGGAGAGCCAGTAATTGCCATTGGTAACCCATTAGGCTTGAATAATACCGTAACTTCTGGGATTATTAGTGCTACAGGTCGTTCTAGTAGCGATATTGGCGCTAGTGATAAGCGGGTTGATTACATCCAAACCGATGCTGCCATTAACCCCGGTAATTCTGGCGGGCCGCTACTAAATGCTCGCGGTCAAGTAATAGCTATGAACACAGCCATCCTCCGAGGCGCTCAAGGTTTGGGCTTCGCGATTCCCATCAACACCGTGCAAAGAATTGCCCAAGAATTAATCGCCAAAGGCAGAGTCGATCATCCATATTTAGGCGTGCAAATGGTGACACTGACACCAGAAAACAAAGAAAGAATCAAAAATATCGCAGGCGATCGCCTAAAATTAACAGCAGATGAAGGTGTTTTACTCGTCGAAATTGTACCGCGATCGCCCGCATCCGTAGCTGGACTTAGAGCAGGTGATGTGATTAAAAGCATTAATAAGCAGCCTGTTACTAAAATTGAAGAAGTACAGAAGCTAGTAGAAAATAGCAAAATCGGTACTACCCTACCAATAGAAGTAGAACGCAATGGGCAAATTGTCCAAGTAGCAGTCCGACCTGCTCCTTTACCTGTAAGACGTGAAGGATAAAGGAGTGGGGAGGTGGGGAGATAGGGAGATGGGGAGATGGGGAGGTGTGGGAGGTATGGGAGGAAAGGGAAGCATAAATTCTCTTTCTTTCCCCACTCCCGACACTTCCCCATCCTCCATTCCCCCACACTCCCCACACCACAAGACGATAATTTGTCAACCACATAATTCAATGAAGTATAAATTCTCTTTCTCCCCATCTCCCCATCTCCCCATCTCCCCATCTCCCCATCTCCCCGTCTCCTCATCTCCCCATTCCTAAAGAAAGGAGTTTTTACATGTCTGAACCAATCATTCAATTAGGCAATCCCACACTGCGCCAAAAAGCTGCTTGGGTTGACAATATCCAAGATCCAGGTGTCCAAAAATTAATCGATGACTTAATGGCTACTGTTGCCAAAGCTAACGGCGTGGGAATTGCTGCGCCCCAAGTTGCACAATCCTATCGTTTATTTATTGTGGCTTCCCGCCCTAATCCCAGGTATCCCAACGCCCCAGAAATGGAACCTACTGCTATGATTAATCCTAGAATCATTGGTCACTCAACCGAAGTTGTCAAAGATTGGGAAGGTTGTTTAAGTGTTCCAGGTATTAGGGGCTTAGTTCCTCGGTATAAAAGTATCGAAGTCGAATACAGCGATCGCCAAGGCAATCTACAAAAGCAAGAATTAAGCGATTTCGTCGCTCGTATATTTCAACACGAATATGACCACCTCGACGGCATCGTATTTGTAGACCGCTTAGAAAACACTCTCGATATGATTACTGAGCAAGAATACCAACAACGAGTAGTTAACAATACTTAATTCCAAAATAATTCTTGGGGATGATAGTTAACAGAAAGTTTAAGCTATACTTAACCTATTGTTAACCTTTGGTTGGGTCTAGTTATCGGGTAAATGACCAATATTATTAGTAGTCACGAGAGGTTAAGTCCGCATCAGAGTATGTCTTCTGACTTAACCTCTCATCAGCATCAAAGTGATGAAGTAAAACTAAATACCAGTAGAAGTGACACAGCTGCACAGTCAGAAGTGCAACTGCCTTCAGAGACATTGGAAATTGTTCATGCCACTGCTGGGCGGGTAAGAATCCGCGCTAGCGAGGGGATTTCCAAATCAACAATCAAAAATATATCCCAAGGCTTACGCCAGCAGTATGGGGTGAAAGAAGTTGCTGCCAATGAGCAAACAGGCAGTATAGTTGTCAGTTTCGATGCAGAAAAACTTTCACTGGCAGAGGTTTTGGGACTATTGCAACAATTTAATATTCACCAAGCTCAAGTTTCGCCGACCTCAAACACTCAAGCAGATCCGTTTGCTGCATGGAAGTCCCTTGATTTTTGGAAGGAACAGTCTATTTCATTGATTCCTTTGATGACAGGGTTAGCAGTCACAGGTGGGCTGGGGATTAGCGGCTTGGCATCGATTCCAGTCTATATGATTACCGCAGAAGCTACTCGTAAGGTAATTGATTCTTTTGAAGAAGCTTTGGGATCGGAAAAGTTGCAACAATTAAACAGCAAGCCAGACGCCGACTCCAAAAATAAGGCAAATTCTTTTGGTCACAACCAAGAGGTGCAAGATTTGAAGGGTAAAAATTCAATAACACAGCCAGCAAAAATTGCTTACAGTGTAGTCCATGCAATTCCGGGACGTATCAGATTTCATTTGCCTCGACTAGCTGAAGATCGTGCCTATGGATGGCGGCTAGAGAGGTTGCTCAACAACGATCCCCAAACGATCGGCGTGCGTGTGAATAATGGTGCAGCATCGATCGCCATTTCCTATCAGCCTAGTCAGATTAGCGTCAGCCATTGGGTAAATCTCATGGAGTTGGCATTGGAAACTAATCCACCTAGCGATCCCATCAAAGTTGCACAACCACAAACATCTCAAGAAGAACTGAGTCAGATAACACAAACAGACACTACAACTGTGTTGGACGACACAACTTTAAATGTGAGTCATACGGCACAATCAAACAACACCAACGTGTTAGAAGACACAACTCTACAACAGAGTCGAACGACAAAAGTAGAGAACGCAAATCTAAACTTATCAAGTTTATGGGCTGATTTAAAACCAGCAAGTTTGTCTTATTCCTTAGCCATGATGGCGAACTTTCCGTTATAGACGGTTCCACACTTAGGAACACTGGAGGGTAACAATGGAGGGTTCTAGCTTACAACTAGATTCAAGCGATGTATACGACGGGCTGCGCCTGTGCACTTACAGACAATCTGCAAGCGTAGTTCATAGCATTAGGTATACACATAAAAGCCGAGTCGGATTATGTGTGCCTGGGATTAATGAAAATTTGGAATATCAGCAACATAAAATCGAGTTGTTGCAAATAAAGCGTCTTTGAAGCGGTAATATCGCATAGCCGACGCGATTAAACCTGCTAGAAATGTAACAGCAGGGATGGCAAATGCGATCGCTTTTAATAACAGAATTTCAAACATTAAAATCTAGCACTCAGCTAAAGGTACGGAGTGGAGAAATTTTGACTCTGTTGGAATTTTCTGCTGTTTCCTTTACTTGACAGACCACTAGGTTATAGATCCCCGACTTCTTTAAGGGGATCTGAACGCTCACAAGTCAGCCACTACTTGTTCATCGCATTAAACAAGTTTGTAAATTTATACAAGATATAACGAATGGCACAAGTCACAGTTAAACCACCATCCCTACGAATTCAAAAATCTCAGGAAATTATAGACAAACAGAGTCAAATAATTCCTTTAGTGCAAAACAATGGCATTTCTCTGCCGGAGAAAAATGGACATTCCCGCAGACATACTGCTCAAATTACCTACAGTGTTGTTCATCAAATACGGGGAAGGATGAGGTTGCGCGTGCCTCGATTACGTTACGATGCCGACTATGCTCAACGTCTTTTAGCTTTAGTAGAAGCCGATCCCGTCTTTAGTAACGTCCGAATCAAACCAGCGGCGGCGGCGTTAGTTGTGAATTATCAATCGAGTTCAGTTGCAGATGCGAAAGTGCGATCGCGTTTGAGTTATCTGATTGGCGCAGCCAATGACATCGGGATAGTTGTGCCCAAAGCTAACAATTCATTAGCTACCCAACCAACAGAGGATGCAGAGAATCCCTGGCCTGGGATGCAATTTTCGGCTATGGCTACCGGTTTGGCTGTGCTAGGAGGGCCGTTAGGACTACCGATCCCCCCTCTCATAGTGGCGGGAACCATTGCCCTAGCAACCTTACCGGTCTTCCAAAGGGCAGTAGGAGGAATCGTCAAGCAACGCAAATTGAACATTGACTTTTTGGATTTTCTGGCGATCGCAATTACCACCGTCCAAGGTCAATTTCTCACGCCATCGTTGATGTTGAGTTTAATTGAAATCGGTGAAAACATCCGCGATCGTACTGCCCGTTCTTCTAAATTGCAAACTCTAGATTTACTCAGTTCCTTAGGGCAATTCGTCTGGGTTGAACGCAACGGAGTCAAAGAACAAATCCCGATTCAAGATGTACAACGCGGCGATACAGTTATTGTCTATCCTGGGGAACAGGTGCCAGTTGATGGTACTATCCTCCGGGGTAAAGCCTTGCTAGACGAGCAGAAACTCACCGGCGAATCAATGCCCGTCTTAAAAAGAAAAGGACAGCCAGTTTTTGCCTCAACCTTGATGCGTGAAGGTCGAATTTATATCTTGGCGGAATGGGTAGGTAATGATACCCGTGCCGGACAAAGCATCAAGTTAATGCAAGAAGCACCAGTCCATGATACCCGCATGGAAAACTATGCCATCAAAGTTGCCGAAAAAGCTGTTGTGCCAACTTTGTTGCTTGGTGTGGGGGTATTTGCCGCAACTCGCAATCCTGCAAGGGTAGCTAGCGTCCTTACCCTAGATTTATGCACGGGAATTAGGGTATCAATTCCGACAACAGTTTTGGCAGCACTGACTTATGCAGCCAAGCACGGCATCCTGATTCGTAGCGGTCGGGCATTAGAACAACTAGCAGCAGTTGATACAGTTGTGTTTGATAAGACGGGCACTCTTACAAAAGGTGAAGTGTCAGTTGTCAGAGTCGAGAGTCTGAATGCTGCAACTTCAGACTTGCGGGTATTGGAACTAGCTGCTGCGGCTGAACAACGGCTGACGCACCCCGTAGCTGAAGCAGTGATTCGCTATGCCGAAGCACAACAAGTAGCGATCCCCAACCGTAGCAAGTGGGACTATCAATTGGGTTTAGGCGTACAAGCCGAGATTGACGGCGAGACTGTTTACGTTGGTAGCGATCGCTTTTTGCGTCAGCAAGGCATAGACATGGAACTTCTCAATGGGCATCACCCAGGAGACTCACTGATTTACGTCGCTAGTAACAATCAACTTCAGGGTAGAATAGTCTACAGTGATATTCTGCGTCCTGAAAGTCAGGAAGTAATTACCCAGTTATTGACAGTTGATGGCGTAGAAGTTCACATGCTCACCGGAGATAACAAGCGAACAGCTAATGCTGTAGCTGCTCAACTGGGGATCGCGCCAAAGCATACCCACGCCGAAGCTTTTCCGGAACAAAAAGCGACAGTTGTCCGCCAACTACACGAACAAGGTAAAACAGTTGCATTTGTAGGGGATGGAATCAACGATTCGCCAGCTTTAGCCTACGCTGATGTTTCAGTATCCTTCGCTAATGGTTCGGAAATTGCGCGGGAAACGGCAGACGTGGTGTTAATGCAAAATGACTTGCATGGTTTATTAGAAGCGATCGCGATCGCTCGTAAAGCCAAGCAACTAATTCATCAAAACACCAGTATTGTTGCCCTTCCTAACATTGCAGCGATGTTTGTTGCCGTGTTCTTTGGTCTTAACCCCTTAGCGGCAACAGTAGTCAACAACGGCTCAACAGTAGTTGCAGGCGTCAATGGTTTGCGTCCAATTCTCAAACCTTCACCAAAAAAAGCTCTACCATCTGCAAGATGATCCAACTCTTTTAAGAAGAGTATCCTAGAACGCTTTACAACAATTTTTCAACTTAACAGGAGGAATTTTAACTATGGCACCTAAAATTACCGATTTCATTGAAGATGCTGGCCCTGTAGGAATTGTAGCTGGAATTGGCGCAGTTATCCTGGCTCCCGTCCTAATTCCCCTCGTTGCTGGAATTGGTAAACCCATAGCCAAATCCGTAATCAAAGGCGGACTTGCTGCCTACGAAAAAAGCAGAGGAGCCATTGCAGAACTTGGTGAAAGCTGGGAAGATATTGTCGCTGAAGCTAGGGCAGAACTAGCTGAAGACAAGCAAACTCCAGTATTTGAAGCTGCGAGTAGCCCCGTTGACAACACCTCAGATAATGGTGCCTAAAACACTCAAAAAGGGGAATTAGGCATGGGACAAGGGGACAAGGAGACAAGGAGACAAGGGGAAAGAATTACTCTAACTTCTCCCCTGCCCCCCTGCTCCCCTGCTCCCCTGCCCCCACTCCCCACTCCCTTATTTAAAATCCAACTCCAAATCAGGACGGCAGTTGTGTGTTGACAAATAGTCATGGTAATCTGACCGAGATGCCCAAAATTATTGAGCAAAAAGCTTTCAGCAATTTTTCCAAACGAATATCTACAAAAATTGTCAGCAATACTCCAGGACGGCTACGCTTGAGAGTTGCTCTACCCCATCGTCAAAACGGGCAAATGCAACGCATTGCTAATGCACTCGCAGCGCAACCTTACATTAATAAAGTGCGGACTAATATTCATCATGGTAGTATTGCGATCGAACACGATGGCAAAGATGATACACTGAAAAATGTAATTGGCACACTCACAGATTTAGGAGTTATTTTCGCCGATATTACTGAGGGTAACTCTGAAGCAGCAGTAGGCATTACAAATGCAGTTTTTAACTTAAATAAAAAAGTCGAACTCGCAACGAAAGGCGAAATTGACTTGCGGGTTATTTTTCCCTTAGGGCTGAGTATCCTTGCTGTGAGACAGTTACTAGCTAAGGGTTTGCAATTTGAAATTATTCCCTGGTATGTATTGGCGTGGTATGCCTTTGATAGTTTTATTAAACTGCATGGCGTCAGCAAACCACAATCAACAGCTAATGACTAAATCTTAGGAGATGAAAGTTTTCTCCAAAGTAATTTGATTTGGCGAAATTGTAGGTGGCTAATAAAGTGTACGGGTAGGGGCACAACATGTTGTGCCCCTACGATTATCTGTAGCTCACTTTTTTGCAATCTGTTGGATTTCGAGTCTCATAAAGTTGCAAAAACTAAAATAAATCTGAAAAATTCCATATCAAGTTTAAATGGTCTGCAATCGTGTATCTTGATTATCAGTTGTCAGTTTCATCCGTTGGGTAATTTGTTTACGATCGCAGCATACGCTCTGGGGAATGTTAACTGTTGACTGATTTCAAATACTGTTTGTCAGAAGTGACCAAACCATGAAAAAGCTGATCAACAAGCCAGAAGACTTTGTACGCGAAAGTCTAGAAGGTATGGCAGTCGCTCATTCTGATTTAATTAAAGTCAACTATGACCCTGCTTTTGTCTATCGAGCTGATGCACCCGTTAAGGGAAAAGTAGCAATTATTTCTGGTGGAGGTAGCGGTCACGAACCGATGCACGCTGGCTTTGTGGGTAGAGGAATGCTCGATGCAGCTTGTCCTGGGGAAGTTTTCACTTCACCTACCCCCGACCAAATGCTAGAAGCAGCCAAACAAGTAGATGCAGGGGCTGGTATTCTTTATATCGTCAAAAATTATAGTGGCGATGTGATGAACTTTGAAATGGCAACGGAATTAGTGCGTGCTGAGGGCATCCGATCGCTAAATATTTTGATTGATGACGATGTGGCAGTCAAGGACAGTTTGTATACCCAAGGACGACGCGGTGTCGGAACAACAGTACTGGCGGAAAAAATTTGCGGTGCAGCTGCCGAAGAAGGGTATGATTTAGCACAAATAGCAAATTTGTGTCGTCGGGTAAATTTGCATGGGCGGAGTATGGGAATTGCTCTGACATCCTGTACGACACCAGCCAAAGGAACGCCGACATTTGAACTGAGCGATGGCGAAATCGAATTAGGTATCGGTATTCACGGTGAGCCAGGAATAAAACGCACAAGTATAAAATCAGCAGACGAGATTACCGAAATTTTGACGCGATCGCTCATTGAAGATACAGCATACACTCGCACAGTGCGCGAATGGGATGAAGACAAGGGAAAATGGGTTGATGTGGAACTCATCGACCCACCACTTGTAAAAGGCGATCGCTTGTTAGCTTTTGTCAATGGTATGGGTGGAACTCCAGTTTCGGAATTGTATCTTGTTTACCGCAAACTTGCCGAAATCTGCCACCAACAAGGATTGCAGATTGTACGAAATTTGATTGGCTCTTATATTACATCTCTCGAAATGCAAGGTTGTTCCATTACTTTATTGAAAGTAGATGATGAAATCATCAAGTTATGGGACGCACCAGTAAAAACGCCGAGTTGGCGTTGGGGAATTTAATATGGTTACTCAGGCGCAGATATTACAATGGTTGCAAGCATTTGCATCGGAAATAGAGCAGAATAAAACATATTTAACAGAATTAGATGCAGCGATCGGAGATGCTGATCACGGGATAAATATGGATCGTGGATTTAAAAAAGCGATCGCTCAGTTACCCAATGTTGCAGACAAGGACATTGGTAGCATTCTCAAAACCGTGAGTATGACCTTGATTTCCTCTATTGGCGGTGCTAGCGGCCCTCTTTACGGCACTTGGTTTTTGCGAGCCAGTGCAGTAGTAGTTCTTAAGCAGCAACTAACAGAAAAAGATATGTTAGAGCTACTGCAAGCGGGTTTAGACGGCGTGCTGCAACGTGGGAAAGCCCAACTGGGAGACAAGACAATGGTAGATGTCTTATCTCCGGCTGTGGCAGCTTTTCGGCAAGCTGTAGAAGAAAATCAAGGTACTGTGGAAGCTATGCAACAGGCTGTAGTGGCTGCCCAAAAAGGGTTGGAGGAAACTATACCAATGCAGGCGAAAAAAGGACGGGCTAGTTATTTGGGAGAAAGGAGTGTAGGACATCAAGATCCGGGAGGAACTTCTACTTATTTGATGTTGAAGAGTTTGTTAGAGGTGTTAGAAAGTTCTGGGGAATAACCATCTAATTGCCATGACATCTTTTGAATCAAATAGAATAAATGCTGTTCAAGTGAATCATGTTCGTTTTGAAACACTTGTACCACAGCAAAGATTAATTATTCCTCTCAAAAAAGAAAATCTAACAACTTTTGTACAGTTTGGTTTGCGTATCACTAATTTTTCATCTAACCCATATAGTTTCAAGTTATTTGGATTGAAGCCAGAAGTTAGAAACAGTCAGGAAAAATTGTTAAAGCGAATTTATCACGCAAACGCAACTGTTGGACTTGACGAGTCCCATTTTTTTATAGTTCTACCTGGAGAAAGCTTGACTAGCTTTGTAGATGGTGAATTACGTTGGTACTTACACAATAATGAACTTGTAATGCAAGGACAGGATAATATCGGTGGCTATTGGTATTTTCACAATCTTAGTTTAGGAAATTATAGAATTAGCTTTACTTATAGAAACTCAACACAATCTGAATTGAATAAATTGTTTCTTCCTATAGTTATAGAAAACCTTTGGGCAGGTAAAGTTACTACACCCTTGGTAGAATTTTGGTTGGTTAATTAAAACAAGACTTGATGATTTTTGAATTCTAGCCTTTATATAAATAATTAGAAATTCACAGGATAGCTAATATGACATCTTTTGAATCAAACCGCGATAACGCTTTTGATTTTGATAATAACTCTATGCAAATCTGGCAGCCAGACCTAATAGTGTTACCTATCCCTGAAAAGATGTCTCGTACTGTTAGTTCGGTGCAAAGCGATATTTATATTACAAACAACACAAAAAAATCGTTTTATTTCAACCCTGTTGAAACTATTATTCCAGAACTTATGACAACAGGCAAAGAAATCCTGCAAGAATTTTTTGCAAAAAATGAGTCTGCTGTCAGCGTTCAAACAAATAAACTTTCTTCTCAAAGCTTAAGATTAAAATTAACACGTTTGTTAGCAAATTTTACCAAGTTATTTAAACGAAGCGATTATTTGTTAGTAGAAGCAGGAAGTACTAGAGCTATCGATATAAATATAAGCATGTTTTGGCATAATAACCAGCTTATATTTAAGTTTTATGTCGCTCAGTTTCGTTTTATAACGCATACTAAATATTGCTTATTTAATGTAGTTCCTACAGAAAATTATCAGCTTCGGTTTATTTATTTACCTGCTAATAAAAATAGAAGTGGCTCAAACATAAGGAAACTCAGAATTACACAAGAAACAAAGTCGAGTCAGTTAGCAACTTCTTTCTTGAATATCTACTTAGTTCAACCTATAAAGACTGAAACTAATGCAGTGGAAGTAGATGGTATTCAGTTTGAAACTGTAGCGGCACAATCTTTGATAATACCAGAGAAAAAGCGTGAAGCAGAGGTTTCTTTGCAAATTGGAATGGAGGTTACTAATAAAACTCAAACCCCCTTTCGCTTCGATTTCTTTGCCACTTTGGTTCCCGAACTTATAGGAGCCAATGGCCAAACGCTACAAAGAAGTTACTTTTGTCGATTGCTTCAAGCACCTAGAGAATCTGATTATCCATTAGCTATGCCAGGAGAGAGCATAAGATGCTTTCCAGATGCAAAGCTATTTTGGTTGAAACTCGATGTATTGAGCTTACAAATCGCTGCTGGAGATGGCGGCTTTTGGATTTTTAACAATCTTCAACCAGGTGTATATAAGTTTCGGTTCGCGTACCAAAAGCACAACTCTTTTGTGAAAATAAATGATAAAACAAAAGCAGGCACAAAATCACTTAATTGGAAATATAAGACTATGGTATTTACACCATTTGTTGACTTGTGCTTTAACAGTGGAGATGATTAATTAATTTAATATTTGCCTTTTCATAGATATTAACTAAAAATTCCAACTAATTTGATCGACAACCGATATACTCTGAATACGCCATTTAGTTCCGTATCGAACTAGATCGTATCGAACTCGCAAATTATCATTAGAAGAACCTTGAAACTGACCGTTTTCATATAAATGTGTGGCTTCTTTGACTGTAGCTTCCACTGCGGCGCGATCGCTAAATAAATCAGGTTTTTCTACAGATTCAATCTTGAGGCTATGATTGTACTTGCGATACCGGTTATCTGAGCGCTCTTGTTGAGCAATCAACCGCCATTGAGACAAAGCTGAACCAGCTAAAATCTGGTCTAAATTATTAATTTGATGGTTAGGCCCTAAAGCTGCGGCTTTGGTAGACAGCCAAGTTTGAATTATTTCCTGTGCTGTTGCATTTGTCAAAGTACCTTCTGCTAATTCTGGCTTCTTTACTTCAGGAATAAATACAGGTGGTTGATTTATCTGTACAAATAACTGTAAATCAGGCTTAGGTGCTGTGGGAAAAAATAGGTTTTTTATCCATCCAAAAGCTGTTGTAGCTAACACCCAGAAAACTAATATAACCACTAGGGAAATAAACACTCTCCACACCAGCCGTGTTTTCCCTTCTATAGTGTTAGCAAAAGTTCGCCGCCGTCGTCGCGGACGAGGACGAGGACGATTATCAGGTATACGTTCTCGGCTAACAGGTTGAGTAGGTTTTCTTCGCCTACGCTTTTGGTTTTGACTCGGTGTATTAGTCCTACCCGAACCATTCCAATGCTGATTATTAGGTCTGGTCATGCGTTCAGCAGTAGGAGGCGGTGCAGCAGTTACTTCTGGTTTGGCACTTTCAGATGAATTCCATCTCGGTGGGGAGATATTTGAATATTCGGGTCTTTGTTGTGTTGGTGTTTCTGGTATATTTGGGTCGGGTGTTGGATTGCGATCGAACTGTCGAAAAGTCCCAGTTGAATTGTTAGGAAAACGTGGATTATTTGCCTGTGGCTGTTGAAAAAGCTGCGGATTAATTACACCAGATTCATTAGTTGTTTGGGCATCGCTTGGCAATGCTTCTAAATAACCTTGCACCTGTGGGTTAGCAAAGTACTCTTTAAGAGAAGCTTGCTGATTTGCCAAATCTCGAAAATGGGGAAATACTTCGTGTTGCAACCACTGTTCTGTATACAAACACAACCCTGGCAGCAAATCTGGAGAGTCTTGAGATTTTTCCCGAATAAAAACTAAAGCTTCATACTCTTGACTAAGTTCTAAAACACGAGTTGCTTCTTCGGTTTGTCCCAAGAGTAATGCACATAGCGACTGTTCTAAATGTACATCTTGGCGATTGCCTAGACGCGCTAGCATCTGCCTTGCTTGCCGAATTAAAGCCGGTTGTCGTTGAGCAAATCCTCTGGCTATCAAAGCATAAACAGCCAAGTAAATGGCAACAGCAGAAGGACGTTTACTTTCGGCTTCAAATAATTTGTGTTGTTCTGCGACTGTTAGGTGGTTGCGAATTTGCTGGATAAAACGCAGAAAATCATCTATGTTTAAACCAGAGCGATCGCTATTTGTGCCATCAATGCCGCCACGATCTTCTAAAAGATTTTGCAATAATTCCAGACCCTGGCGTCGTTCGGCAGTTTTTTCTTGGGGTAGTGCCAATAACTCTAAAATTCGATACGGGCGCAATTTATAGAGATCTGCCTCAATTTCTGCCTGTACGCTGGTAAATAACCCTTCCCGAACTAGCAATTCCTCACCAGTTTCTAAGGATACAGCAGCATTTTCGTAGTGACCTTGCTGCCACTGTTCGCGTCCTAGTTCTAAACAAGCAAGGGCAACAGTGAGAACGACATCGGGACGTTCGGGACTTTCTTGTATTTCTTCGTCTGCTAAATTATTGCCTTTATTGTTACCGGAAACACTGTTTTTATTCACTAGGTACGGACGACCTAGTTTCAGTACGATTTCGTATTCCCCTAATTCTTGCAAAATCAACAAAGCGCCAACTAATTCATCTTGAGAAACATCGATGCCCAAATTTTGGGCGTCAATACTCCTTTTGTGGCTTTCTTTGGGATTTTCTCCTGCTACCGTGCCGGCAGCAACGTTATCAGGGTCATAGGCGTGGGCGAGATAAAGGTGATCGTAAGTACTGCGTTGTTTTGGATCTGATAAAACCACGTAAGCTTCTTCTATAAGTTGTTTACGAGAAGAAATTGCTGCTTGAGAATACTCACGTCTTGGCAATTGTACAATGCGATCGCTGTATGCTTGCCGCAATTGTTCGTCACTTGCCGCTAACGGTAGTCCTAAAATTCGGTAGTAATCTAGCGGAATTCGCACAGTCCACTTCCCCTGCACCGCGATCGACATAATTCACCTAGAGCGTTCCAGGCCAGTAAAACCGTGCCATAATAATGCCGTGTAGAATCTACTCTACAAGTGTATATTGCAACTACTTGTTTTGTACCTTCCCGAAATTTTGAGTCACATTTTAGTACTAATTTTTCGCCTTCGCCTAGAAAGCTTCAGCTTTTTGTCTTAATTCTTAGTATTTTTTGTTTAATACAACCTTTGATACCATAAACCACTATTACCGCTGTTGTCACGGTATAAATGTTTTGGTTACAGAAGTATATAGATTTTTTCGGGACTTTCCGGAGTATACAGTTAATAAACTACTACTTTTGGAGGTTTGACCCTGATAACTAGAGACGAAAATCATATCATATTTAACCTTTAATTACAATTACCCATTTAGGTATAGAAACTTTTGCCTCATTTTTTTTAAATTGTTAGTGGGTATGCAGAAACAAGTCTATCTTGATTGGTAGCCTATCAAGGGGAATGGTAAGACAAAAAAAGCCCAAACACCAGATGTCGTATTTTAAGTTACATCCCCATAGGGTTATGGGCGCAAAAGTTAAAATTTCGCTTGGGAAAGTTGAGCGGTATCCAAACCGACACTATCGACTTTTCCAAAAATTAAAAATCCACCTATTCCCTAAAGTCCTTTTTTGGTGCATAAATAAAGTTTGACTGTTGACTCTTAACGTTAGCCTGTTATAGTCTCAGACGTTATCAGACCAACTTATTTAAGACCGTAACTTTAATTTGTAGAACAGGGATACTGGAAAATAATGGTTCAAGAGCGTACTTTACCCACATTTAATGCTGCCACTAGCCGCATTACTAAAGAAGAAGGGTTACGGTTATATGAAGACATGGTATTAGGGCGCTTATTTGAGGACAAATGCGCTGAAATGTATTATCGGGGCAAAATGTTTGGTTTTGTCCATTTGTATAACGGTCAAGAAGCCGTTTCCACTGGCGTTATCCAAGCGATGCGGCCGGGTGAAGATTACGTTTGCAGTACCTACCGCGACCACGTTCACGCTTTGAGTGCGGGAGTACCAGCAAAAGAAGTCATGGCAGAGTTATTTGGCAAAGCCACAGGTTGCAGTAAAGGGCGCGGTGGTTCTATGCACATGTTTTCTGCCGAACATCGCTTACTAGGTGGCTATGCGTTTGTGGCAGAAGGAATTCCCGTTGCAGCCGGAGCCGCTTTTCAAAGCAAATATCGCCGCGAAGTGCTAAAAGACGAAAGCGCCGACCAAGTGACAGCTTGCTTTTTTGGCGACGGTGCAGCCAACAACGGTCAGTTTTTCGAGACGTTAAACATGGCCGCTCTCTGGAAACTGCCGATTCTGTTTGTGGTAGAAAATAATAAGTGGGCAATTGGTATGGCTCACGATCGCGCAACTTCCCAACCAGAGATTTACAAAAAAGCCAGCGTATTTAATATGGCGGGCGTAGAAGTAGACGGTATGGACGTGTTAGCTGTCCGTGCTGTTGCCCAAGAAGCCGTAGCCCGCGCTCGTGCTGGAGAAGGCCCGACATTAATTGAAGCGCTGACCTACCGTTTCCGCGGTCATTCCTTAGCAGACCCCGACGAACTACGTAGCAAAACTGAGAAAGAATTTTGGTTTGCCCGCGACCCAATTAAAAAGTTAGCAGCTCATTTGCTAGAGCAAAACCTGGCCAGTGAGGAAGAAATCAAAGGCATCGACCGCAAAATTCAAGAACTAATCGACGAAGCAGTGAAATTCGCCGAAAGCAGCCCCGAACCAGATCCCAGCGAATTGTATCGTTTCGTTTTTGCAGAAGACGAGTAATTTTGGGGGAGTAGGGAGTAGGGAATAGGGAATAGGGACTGAGTAGAGACGCGATTAACCTTTGTCTTTACAAGAGTTAAGAGTTATTCTCCCCATCTCCCTATCTCCCTATCTCCCCACTCCCCACTCCCCATTAGGACTAAAACCCGTGTTTACCATTGCAGTTCAACAGCAACAGTACAAAACTTACATCCTTTCAGATGAAACCGCTGGTTCTCAACTGGAAGTTGTCCCAGAACGCGGTGGAATTATTACGCGTTGGCGGATACAGGGGCAAGAAATTTTCTATCTGGACGCCGAACGCTTTGCAAATCCCGATTTAAGCGTCAGGGGCGGAAATCCGATTTTGTTTCCTATCTGTGGCAATTTACCGGATAACGTTTACACCCACGACGGCAAACAATACACTCTCAAACAACATGGCTTTGCCCGTGATTTACCTTGGCAAGTAACCGACCAAGTAACTCAAGATAAAGTTAGTCTCACCCTCGTCCTCAACAGTAACGAGCAAACACGGGCTGTTTATCCTTTTGAGTTTCAGGTAACTTTCACTTACGAACTCCAAGGTAATACCTTAGAAATTCGCCAGCAATATCAAAATCTTTCATCCGCATCCCTGCCCTTTTCTTCGGGATTTCACCCATATTTTCTGACCCATGATAAAAACGGGCTAGAGTTTGAAATTCCCTCTCAGGAATATCAAGACCAAAGAACCAAAGAAATACACCCCTTCAACGGCAATTTTGACTTCAACCAGGATGAAATTGATGTTGCCTTCAAGCAGCTAACTAGTAAATCAGCAAGTGTGACGGACAAGAACCGCAAGCTAAAGCTGACTTTAGATTATGGCGATGAATATCCCATTTTGGTATTTTGGACGGTCAAAGGCAAAGACTTCTACTGTCTAGAACCGTGGAGCGCTCCTCGCAACTCCCTAAACACTGGCGAATATCTAACCATATTAGACCCAGGCGGTAGCTACACAGCATCTGTACGGTTGACAGCAAATTTTTTCTAAACCCCTTTACAAATCTATAGATGTCTGTGCTATGATGGCAAAGTTGCGAATTGAACGCAAGGGTCGCTAACTCAACGGTAGAGTACTCGGCTTTTAACCGATTAGTTCCGGGTTCGAATCCCGGGCGACCCATAAAATTATGATTCAGGTTGACGCGTAGACATGATGGGCAGAGGGGCAGAGGTGCAGAGGTGCAGAGGGGAAAATTCCTAACTCTTCACTCAGCACTGCTGAATATGGCGCTCAATCCAATCTCCATTGAATATTAATTGGTAAATACGGTTTTGGACTTTTAGAGAACCTTGTTGTTTAATAATTAGTCCTGATAAAAGTAATTCTTTTTCTTCTGGACTATCAACGGAAAGTATTTCTCCTTGGTGTAAAATTTGTCGGTAAAGCTCTAGGAGTTTGTTAAGTTGTAAATCGCTATTGAGAATGCGATCGCGAATCGTTCTTAAATGCTCCGGCTCATCCTGGGATTCCCAATTTTCTATTACATTTGTTATTACCAAATTTTTTATCCACTCGGCTTCAGTGTTTGCTGGAATCACAGATGAAGAGTTACGAATGAGCTTACAGAGCTTTTGAGTGAGAAAAGGTTGTCCGTTAGTCCAGTGTAATACTTCTCTGATGACTTTGCGAATGGCGATCGCGTCGCTAACTTTTTCTTTTAATCCTTCCCCTAAAGGATAGACTTCATCTTCTTTGAAACCCTCTAGTTGAATTGGTTGACCAATATTAAATGGCGTTCGCTTGTGGTCTGAGATTAAATCTGAGGGTGTTGCTACGCCAAAGAAAGCAAAAGTTAAACGCTGATATTCTAAGTTGATACTACGCTGGTTGTAACAGAAGCGTACCAAAGCAAAAAAGTCATTAACAGAGAAGTTTAAACCTAAGACACTATCAATTTCATCGACAAATATATAAATTTTTTCACTCCGAACTTGCTTGAGTAAAATATTTTCAATAAATTGGCTCAATTTTTGGGTGGGTGACAAATCTTTGTACTCATTCCACCAAATTGGAAGATTTACTTTGTCTAACAAATCAAAATTTTGCCATAATTCCACTGCTAACCCCAAGTACCATTGAGCAGGGGTAATGTTGTCACTACCAATACGCGTTAAATCAATTGCCGTACAACTAAATCCTTCTTGCTGGAGATAATGCATCATGCGTACCATCAAACTTGATTTACCCATCTGTCTGGCATTTAGTATGTAACAGAATTCACTATGCCTGAGTGCTTGATAAAAGTCACGGTCAGCAGAACGCACTACGTATGTGGGAGCATCCATTGGCAAACTACCACCAATTTGATAATCATAGGTAGAAAGTTGTTCTGAACTTTTAAGTAGGTCGTTTTCAAATTTGAGCTTTTCTTGAGTAATTTTGAGTTCTTCTAGCGTTTTTAACAATTCTTGATTTCGTTCTTCAACTTTTTGTTCTAAAGTGCGGTTGTAATCTTCTAATTGTTCGTATAAACGGGAATTTTCAATAGATATGGCAGCTTGAGCAGAAAGGATTTTTAAGATTTCAATGCGCTCTGGAGTAAATGCGTGTGTGATTAAATTATTTTCTAAATATAAAATGCCGCTTGATTTACCTTTATGAAGTAGAGGAATGCAAAGAATCGATTTTGGTTGTACAACAGTAACGTAAGGATCGGTGATAAATTGCCCCTCATATTCTGCATCATCTAAAACCACATTTTCCTGGCTATGGGCAACATAGTTAACAATTGCAGTTGAGAGAAGAGGTAAATGGCGAACAGTATCTACAGTATCTATGGCGATAGATTGTAAAACGGTAACATTATCGTCATCCATTGCTCCTTCAGCTTCAATAACCCAATTTGCTGCCTTTTCAAGTATCAAAAAACCTCTTTGAGCGCCTGCATTTTCAATACAGATTTTCATTAGCTTTGTTAGCAATTTATCAAGAGCGATTTCACTAGCTATGGTTTGTGAGGCTTTGACAACAGTTATCAAATCAAGCTTTTTACTATCATTATTACTTGTAGAGATAGTACTAATGATGTCTTTATCCCCTGTTTGGCTGTTAACATTTACCAATAATTGGGGATATTCAGTTTCCAGGTTTTTAACTTTGGCTGTTGCTCCCCATTGGACATAACAAAAATGAGCATTTTTTAGGTAAAATTGACCAATTTCTTCTCTACCATTCGCAAGATAAAATTCGGCTGCACGTTCGTAAGCTATAGCTTCTTCATGAATGAACCGATATTTTTTTGCACCTTGAATAGCTTGTTCGTAAAGTTCTTCAGCTTGCCAATTTTGTTTTAGCGATCGCGCTTTTTCAGCTTCCACTAAAGCATATTTATGTTGAAAATTTTCTGGGCAATGATTAGCCCATTTTTTCATAATTTCTTGATTTTCTTCTACTCGTTCAATTAATTTTTGTTGCTGGTCGATATCACAACTATTATAATGAGCAAGATAGGAAAGAGACGAATAAAAATTATGTTGCGGAGCTGTTAAATATGAGCTAGAAGCTTTGACAAATTTTTCAGCACTAATTCCGTTAACAAAAGCACTACTATAATCTTTTAAAAAATAAAAATAAACTGTTCTTGCAAAATATACAAAAAAGATTAACCATTCACTATTATTTTGCAGCCAAATTTGTAGATATTCTTCCTCTTCCGCTTGAGAATTGCCAATAAATAACTTGTTTGGATTATTTATTTTTAAATCTATTTTTAATAAGTTAATTGCTAGTCTATGAAGTATTTCTATGGAATAAATAGCAAATTGGTGTTTTAATATTTTGAGCGACTTAGAATATTTTTGGTAATCTCGCTCAACCTCTTCTAAACTATGTCCGCATAAAAACTTTATCAAGCAATAATTTATAGCGGCATAAGAAGCAAACTCATTTTCTCCAGTATCTAGACCTATCTTAAACCCATGTACTAATTTATTACGTGCAATAATATCTGTTAAAGGCTCTTTCCAGTGCCATATTTGGCCGTAATACATTTGTGTAACAAACGCTTCTAGCTTGGGATTATTAATTTTTTTGAGTATATTTAGACCAAGTTTACCAAACTTATATCCATCATTAATATCTTTTTTTATGCTACATAAAAGCATTCCATAAGTAGTATAAATATAAGCTGCATGAGGTGGATTTCCATATTGAATGCAGAAATTAAGCTGAGTTAGTATGACCTCAATAAATAGGGAAAAATTAGTCGTATGTGTAGCTGAAATAATTTGTTGTAATATTAGTGTAGCTGCTATTTTCGACTCTTCCTTCATCACAGGTAAGTTAGCTAAATCTTCAATATTCTTTCCCTGCAAAGCTAATTTTATAAAATCTTGCTGTTGTTCAATCTTCTTCTCTAGATCGCCAGTTTGTTCGGATATACTTATTCCCAGTTCTAACAAAGTTGTTAGCGCAATATTTATCGCTTTATCTGTTTGAAAAATGGTAGAATAATATAGGATTTTTATTCGATTTATTTTGGCTCGTTGGAGAATTCCCTTGCTTCGTTCTAGAACTATTTGAGATAGTCTTTCAAATCGTTCAAATTTAGTATTTAAATAAAGCATCTCCAAAGTTTCTATATGTAATTCCCACGTCAATTTATACTGTTCTTCCCAGCTATTGGATGCTAAAAATTTTAATCCAGTTTCTAAATATTTCAGAGCAGGTTCGTAAGCTGTGGATGCCTTAGACTTTTTAGCTGCTTGAAGATTTAATTTAGCTAACTGCTCTCTTTCTAGTTGTTCGGTAACTAATTCTGCACCTTCATTAAGCTGATTGACAATATTAAAAATATTTTCTTCTAAATTATCTTCTGGGAAATTATTTAATAGAAGACGACCTATCTGTAGATGAACTATTTTTTTATGTTCTTCTTCAATAAGACTATAAGCGGCTTGTTGAACTCGGTCGTGTAAAAATTTATAAGGAATAGGTTTTGGATATTTGGGGATGAAAGCAGAGGAAATTTCAGAAGTATCAGTTGACATTTCCTCCTGACTCCATAGCAAGGGGAGTTTATAGTCATCATTTAAGGGAATAATCAATCCTTCCTTGAGTGCTGGCTGTAATTCTTGAGAGGTATCTGTTTGAGATTTTCTATTAACAAGTGAAAGAATTTCTAAATTAAATTGGTTTCCTATACAAGCGGCTAATTTTAAAACTTTCTGTGTGGCTTCATCAAGTTTCTCAATTTTATCGACCATTAACTCAACTACATTATCAGTTATTCCTACTATTTCGATTTTCTGAATATCCCATTGCCAAAATATCGCTTTACTTTCTACCTTGGTAATAGCAAACTGAGGAGCATTAAAAACTAACAGTTTTTCTTTGTATAATGTTTGGAGTAATTGCGTTACAAAAAAAGAATTACCACCAGTTTTTTGATTTATTAATTTAGCCAGAGAGGTTACATTTTTGATTGAGCAATTTAGAGTATCAGCAATTAATTGATTGATATCCTTAATCCCCAAAGGTTGAAGCATTATTTGGTTTACTCTAGCTTCTGCCTTTTGAATTTGCTCTAAGGTGTGCATTAAAGGGTGGGTAGGACTAACTTCATTATTTCGATATGCTCCGATTATCAATAAATATTGGCTGTCAGTGTTGGTTATTAATAGCTCAATTAAATTTAAAGATGCTAAATCCGCCCACTGTAAATCATCAAGAAAGATAGCTAATGGATGTTCTTTTTGGCAAAAAATGTTAATAAATATCTCAAAAAATAAGTTTAAACGATTTTGTGCTTCAGTTACTCCTAGTTGCTCAATAGGTGGCTGTTTCCCAATAATCTTTTCCAGGTCAGGAATTACATCAATAATAATTTGGCCGTTATTTCCTAAAGCTTCTAAAATTTTTTCTTTCCAAGTTTGTAAGGTTATTTCAGATTCACTCAGGAGTTGACGAATTAAGTCACAAAAAGCTTGGGTAATTGCGCCGTAGGGAATATCTCGCTGTAACTGCTCAAATTTGCCATGAATGAAATATCCTCGTCTGTGTGTAATAGGTTTGTGAATTTCATTGACTAAGGCAGATTTGCCAATACCCGAATAACCAGAAACTAGTATTATCTCATTAGTACCTTGGCTGACTCGCTCAAAGCTAGCTAAGAGTTGAGAGATTTCCTGTTCTCGACCGTAAAGTTTTTGGGAAATCTGAAATTTTTCGGAAATATCCTGACGCCCCAAAGAAAAGTATTTAATTTTTCCTAAAGTTTGTAACTGATAAAGACAGTTTTCTAAATCAGCTTTTAATCCCCTAGTACTTTGATATCGTTCCTCTTGAATTTTGTTTAATAATTTCATCACAATCTTAGAAACCATCACAGGAATCGAAGGAATTCGCTGGTGAGGTGCATCAGCTTGTTGTGCGATGTGGCAATGGACTAACTCCATTGGGTCAGTTGCTTCAAAAGGTAACTGATTCGTCAATAGCTGATAGAATGTGACGCCCAAAGAATAAAAATCACTGCGATAATCTATTCCCCGATTCATTCGACCGGTTTGCTCTGGAGCGATATAAGCTAAAGTTCCTTCTAATTGATTTGGGTTGCGAATCGTCTGATTTTCTCGTGATAAACGAGTAGAAATGCCAAAGTCAATAATTTTTAACTGCCTAGTTTCTGGATTGTAGACAATATTTGAGGGATTAATATCTTTGTGAATAATATTAGCGTCGTGAATAGCAGCTAAACTCTCAGTTATTTTCACGGCAATAGTCAGAAACTCTTCTAATACAAACTGCCGCTGCGATCTTAAGATTTTTAAGGAGCTACCGCCAAAATCTTCCAAAAACATTACTAAACTATTTTGATATCGTTCTAATCCATAGGCTTTAATAATCCCGTCGGCATTAATTGAACGCGTAATTTCATATTCTTGTTTATAACGGTTTAGTTCTGAGGTCTTAGGATAGTTTTCTTTGAGAATCTTCAAGATAATTGGTTGACGATCGGACTTAAGAATAGCTCGATATACTAACGAATTCTCACTTTCATAAATTTGTTGCAAAATCTGATAATTTTTGATTTTGTTCATGATTTAGAAAACTAGTTTTTCAAAGAATTATGCCCTATGTACCATAGCCAAAAATCAATTAATCATCCTCAAGTGTTAGTAATTGTTCATCAATAATTCTCATTCGCTCTTGCACAATTTCTTCTGAAAGAATTCGCTTTCGTAATGCCTCATTGAGCGCTCCTTTTTCTGCCAGGAGTAAACGGCGGCGGATGGCATCAAGTTTACTGAGTTCGCCATTTTTGCCTTCCAACTCCTCAGGACGCCGATTATAAAGTTCTCGCACTGCTTTTTCGGCTTTGGCAATTCGCACCTGATAAGCCGAACGCATTTCTTCATAGACAGCTTTTGGCAACACTCCTGATTTCAAGAGGCTATCTAATTCGTCTTGTGCAGATTTGCTTGTCATCAACTCGGCTTGCAATTCTTCAACCTGTTGCTGAACTTGTGAAAATTGAGATAATTTTAAGCGTTTGACTACCCAAGGCAAACTCAAACCCTGTCCCACTAATGACACCAACACACTGCCAAATACTAAAGCAATGAGGATTTCTCGCCCCGGTAGTGTGGTAGGTAGGCTCAAAGCTAAAGCCATTGAAAGCGAACCTTTAATATTTCCTAAAAACAGTAAATGTTGCCAGCGCACGGGAATTGGGCGGTCAAACCAACGAATTCCTGCTAATAGTGGATAGACTGTAAGAAGTCGCCCGACTTGATAAGCTAAAACTGCAAATATGATTGCAGGTAAGGTTTTCCAAAGCGTTAGCAGGTTTATTTCGACACCAATTAATAGAAAAATAAAGGTATTAACGGTAAAACTGGCATATTCCCAAAAACTCAACAATGTGATGCGACTAGAAGCAGAAGTATTGCGAAGTCCTAAATTGCCAAAAATTAATCCAGCTACAACTACGGCTACGGCACCAGATACACCCAAAGATTGCCCGACTTGAAAAGTTCCTAAGGCAACTGCAACTGTTAGCAAAAGACTGCTGAGGGGATCGTCTAAACGAGCGAATACAGGTATGCTTAAGTACCCCAAAACTAATCCGACAACGCAGCCTCCTAAAGAAATAAATAACAGTTGTTGAATTCCCTCTAGTAAAGTGAGCGAACCTGTGGAATATACTTGCGATATTAGATTGAAGGCAACTAGAGCAGCGGCATCATTAAATAAGGTTTCTCCTTCCACAATTGTGGAAAGCCGAGGGGGTACTGGTATTTCCTTAAAGACGGCAATCATGGAAACTGTATCAGTGTTTGCCAAAATTACTCCGACAAATAAGGCAGGTATCCAACTTAGCCCCAGCCCAAATTTCAAGAGAACGGCAATAATACCACTGGAAAGCACAGCCCCAGGCCCGGCTAGCAGGGCAATTGGTTTAAAAGTGCTGCGTAGGCGGCTGACATCTGTATTAATACCAGCTTCAAATATGAGAATTGGCAGGAAAAGATTTAAAACAAGGGTTGGATTTAAACCAAGGGGACGAGACAATAATTCAGTGATTGGTAAACCTGCCAATACTAAACCAGTGACATAAGGAATTCGTAACTGCCGAGATAGCAAAGCTACACCTGTAGCCACCAGCAAGAGAATAATTGAAATTTTGACTAGTTGAGTTACATCCACTATTACTTTCTGAGAATTTATTTGAACAATAGTTATCAATCAATACAGTTCAGTTAAGATCCCCCCGCCTGCAGCGACCCCCTTAAAAAGCAGGGCTGTTTCATTCCCCAAGTGCAAGTATTTTGTCAATCTTATGAGAGAGAAATCTTTGGGCAATTGTGATGGAAACAGAACCATTTCGACGAAGTATATTAAGAGCGCTCGCTCGCATAATTGAAAGATTTGCAGGAGCCTTAGCCATACTTATAGTTGAATTATCTTCATTCAAAACTACATCCTGAAACGGCAGTCGCCTCAAGTCGGGAAACCCGCCCACAGCGCTGCCTCCCCAATGGAGGCGATTTTCGATACCCCAATGTCCGCGAATACCATGAGGAAATTCTTTCGCTGTGCCAACTATACTACTGATATAACAGACAACCTGGCGATATGCTTTACCCGTGCGGGTTCCGACTCTTTCAACCCCGATTAAAGACTTAATACCCGTCCAGTGGGAATCGATCAAAGTCAAATCATCAAAAACTTCGACGGTACGTGTTGTAAACCGATTTCTAGTTTTTTCAGTTTCGATATGACGGCTGACTGGCTTTTTGAGTGCAGCAATGCGTTTAATATGACGCTTCGTAATGGTCTCGTTGTGAGTCAATGACAGCTTCCGTCTCTATTTGACCATTAGCAGGTTTGTGACTAGCATATTCAAATATCAACTGACGAATAATTTCACGATAGTGAGTTAGCTTATCCATTTGATAATCCTCTCTAGTTGCTCGTCAAAGACAATTAGTTTGATTCCTATGCTATTAAGAATTAGCTGACCAAAGCGTTCGGAAAAGATACCTTCGTAAACTCGTTTGGGAACTGCTAAATAAAGCTGGCGTTTTGGCTCTAATTCTTTAAGTACAGTGCAATATATTTCATACTGTCCGACTGGTTCTTGCAGGTCACTTACTGGAGACAAACTCAAAAAACTTTTGATTTCAACAGCTATTTTTTCGTTATCCCTCTGGGCAGCAATAGTAACTCTTTCTGCTCCAAATATCTACGTAAAGTTCTCTACCTCCATAAGCGAGATACAAAGGATCGTTAGTTATTGTCCAACCATCTGCTGTAAGCGCTTTAATGACTGCATCATGGTAAATATCTCTAGCAGGCATTAGTCGAAAGCAACTCCAAAAACACAGCTTCAATGTAGCAAAATTATTTTACAGAGGCGCGATCGCCAATTTGAAACAGCAAATTGAGGGTTGATAAAAAAGCGATCGCACTTGAATTTGACAGAGCGATCGCTATTTATAATTTTTCTGGGGTAGGCCGAAAAGCCTGCCCTAAAATCTAAATATCGATCTCGCTCAACTCGCGTGTAATGTGATCGAATGGTTCATCTACAAAAGTAGTATCAGCCACACCTGCTGCTACCACTTGTTCTTTAGCTAAATCCTTGAGTATCTGCACGCCGCGAACCGTCGGCCCGATAGGTACTCCCAAAGAATTGTAAGTTTCCCGCAGACCTTGTAGCACTCGCTCATCTAACACATTTGTGTTGCCAGCAACCAGCGCATAAGTGGCGTAGCGCAAGTAATAATCTAAATCCCGTAAACAAGCCGCATAACGACGGGTTGTATAGGAATTTCCACCGGGACGAATCAGTTCCGGCAGTTCTTCGTATAACTTTAAACCAGCCTGCTTGACAAGCCCAGCAGCATTAGAATTGATAGCTGCTGCCGCTTGTACTCGTGCTGTACCACTATCAAAGTAAGACTTTAGACTATCAAGTGCATTCCGGTCAAAATACCGACCAGCCACGTCATAATTCTTAATTAAACTTGTTACCGCATCGCGCATTCCTTTTTCTCCCAATCGTTGCTATCTATGGTTTGATATTTATTTGGCTGCACTTATGCAACAGTAAATTTTTGTGCTATTAAAAATAGATTCGGCACAAAAACAATCTATCCACTACATAAGGATTCTATGCCAAAGTTGACCCCTATGTGATGAACTTTCCAGTTTTGTACAGATGATCCGCGAAAGGTTAATATAACCTGTAATCCAGATATCTGTAACACAAACTACAAAATACCCTAATATCTAGAATTTAAGATATTTCAGGTGTGTCACGGCTTGATTGAGATCGGCAGGGCTAGGATGCTTTGGAAGATTCTGGTTTTACTTTAGGAAATTGGTACAGGAAGGAGTAACAATGACAACCCCACAAGAAGTCTTGACATTAATCCAAGACCAAAAAATTCAGCTGATCGATCTCAAATTCATTGATACAGTAGGGACTTGGCAGCACCTCACTGTGTACTACAACCAAATCGATGAAAGTTCATTCACTGATGGCGTACCTTTTGACGGTTCCAGCATCCGGGGTTGGAAAGCTATCAACGAATCGGACATGACGATGGTACTCGATCCCAACACTGCTTGGATCGACCCATTCATGGAAGTCCCAACGCTAAGTATAGTTTGTAGTATTAAGGAACCCCGCACGGGTGAATGGTATAACCGTTGTCCGCGGGTAATTGCTCAAAAAGCAGTAGACTACCTGGTTTCCACTGGTATTGGTGATACAGTCTACTTTGGCCCTGAAGCTGAGTTCTTTATCTTTGACAATGCTAGGTTTGCTCAAACCGCCAACGAAGGCTACTACTTCTTAGACTCCGAAGAAGGTGCTTGGAATTCTGGTAAAGCCGGTACAGCTGAAAAACCCAACTTGGGTTACAAACCACGCTTCAAAGAAGGTTACTTCCCAGTTTCGCCGACGGACTCTTTCCAAGATATCCGTACAGAAATGCTGTTGACAATGGCAGACTTAGGTGTACCCATTGAAAAGCATCACCACGAAGTTGCTACAGGCGGTCAGTGCGAACTAGGTTTCCGCTTTGGCAAGTTGATCGAAGCTGCTGACTGGTTGATGATTTACAAATATGTCATCAAGAACGTTGCCAAAAAATATGGCAAAACAGTCACCTTTATGCCAAAACCCATTTTCGGCGACAACGGTTCGGGAATGCACTGTCACCAGTCTATCTGGAAAGATGGTCAACCTCTGTTTGCAGGTGATAAGTATGCTGGTTTGAGTGAGACAGCACTGTATTACATTGGCGGTCTTCTCAAACACGCACCAGCACTGTTGGCAATTACCAACCCTAGTACCAACTCTTACAAGCGCCTAGTACCTGGTTATGAAGCACCAGTTAACTTGGCTTACTCCCAAGGTAACCGTTCTGCTTCTATCCGTATTCCTCTGTCTGGCAATAACCCCAAAGCCAAGCGGTTAGAATTCCGTTGTCCAGATGCTACTTCTAACCCCTACTTAGCGTTCGCTGCCATGCTTTGTGCTGGTATTGATGGCATCAAAAACAAAATAGATCCTGGTTCTCCCTTAGATAAAAATATCTATGAACTCTCTCCAGAAGAACTGGCGAAGGTTCCTTCAACTCCAGGTTCTTTGGAATTGGCCTTAGAAGCACTAGAAAACGACCACGCTTTCTTGACAGAATCAGGCGTCTTCACAGAAGACTTTATCGAAAATTGGATTGACTACAAGCTAGCTAACGAAGTCAAGCAGTTGCAGCTACGTCCTCATCCCTATGAGTTTTATCTCTATTACGATGCTTAAGGGGCTTCCAAATAAAAAAACATTCAATTTTTTTGTGGGACGAACATCTTGCCGTCTATAGTAAAGGGCGGGCGAGACGCCCACCCCACAAGATTGGATAATTTATTTTTTGGTAATCCCTTAAGTACCGTATCTAACTAAAAGTTTGAATTTCGCCACCTTGAAGGGTGGCTTTTTTCTGTTGGGTATTGGGTATGGGGAAAGGGAAAGGGAAAGGGGTATGGTTCGACAAGCTCACCAACCGGGGAAAAGGGGAAAGATTAAATTTATTCCTTTTCCCTTTAACCTTTAACCTTTTCCCCTCCTTCCCCTGCCCCCTCTGCCCCATCTTCCTACTAACTCATAGTGGCATTGCTGCGTCCATAAATCATCCGAGTTGTCGCATCTATCTTCCCTTGAATAGGGTTCCAATAATGAGATGCTTCTTCAGGAAGACCAAGTTCTTGTGCAGCACGCATCAGCATTGATTGTTGGCGATTCTTGACTTGCTGATGTTCGCGAACCATTAACGCACGAGATTTTTCTGCGATAGACATAACCATAGTCCTCTCTGCTTCTGTAGTGAATATATATTTTTGGGTTCTTTCTTGAATCTAATATAACAGAAAAAACTGTAACATAAGCTACCGTTTTTGATTAATTTTTGGAATTATAGATTTTGAATGCCAGTGTCTATTAAATAAAAAGCTTGTGTAGTAAAGCCTTTAGCGATTTTATTTTTCAAAATCATTATTCAAAAGCAATAACATTCTTTACATAAGTTTATATTTTTCAGTCTGATAGTTAAGTGCAGATTGAGTAATTAGTTTTTTGAACTTTACCCTTTTTCCCTAATCCAGTAGGAATACGGCAGTTACAAAAAACTAAGTTAGGATCGAATATGAGTTTATAAAACTTTATATAACTTTATGACAGTCACCTACCCACGTAAATTTCAGAATGCTTTGGGTGCGAGGGAAATCTTGAAACGGGTGGTATGCGATCGCCAGATCCATCTAATTACCCTGAATCGCTACCGCTACAGCGAACAACGCAGTTGTAAAGACCTGACTGACTTAATCGAACAGCTCAATGGACAGCCGCCAGAACTAGTGCGGGATTTGTCTCGTCACATCAGTGATGAAGCTCGTCATGCCATGTGGCTGACTGATTTACTCGTTGAACTAGGAAGCGATGTTGGAACTCCCCCCGGAACTTCCTATATTGATGAATTCGATCGCCTGCTTGACAAAGATGCCTACGATCCTAAACGCAACTTAGAGGACGGCATTATTGCTGCTCTAACAGCAATTAACATTACCGAAAAACGTGGCTGTGAGTATTTTTCCGCCCACATTTACGCCCTCAAGCAAGCGCCACAAACAGAAGAAAACATTAAAATTCGGCAAACAATTGAAAAAATTTTGCCAGAGGAAGCAGGACATGTGCGCTGGGGTAACCGCTGGCTAGCAGAACTCGCCCGTAAAAGTCCAGAACATCGGCAAAAAATAGAGCAAGCCAAGCGGAAATATACCGCAATTGAACAGGCGGCCTTTGAATCCGGAATGGATATCACCTTGGGGGCTGAACTGCGGCGAGTTGCCAACTTGCTGGAAGTAGCAAATACCATGCCGCTTTGGGAACGTCCTCAGTACCTGATGGAACGCTTACCCCAAACGTTGCTAGCACCTGAGTTGCAGTTTACTAGAATTCAAGCTGCACAAAAAGCTTGGCAACGCGATCCACAAGCGTTTTTCGAGAAGTTTGTACCCATGTTCCTCAACGGTATCCAGCGAATAGAAGATAATCGCCAGAAAACAACCGTCTGAAGAGAAGGAATGGGGAGTGGGTAGATGAGGAGATAGAGAAGTGTGGGGAGTGTGGGGGCTATGAGGAGATGGCGAAGTGTAGGGAGTGTGGTGGGAAAGATTTCTTCTCCATCCTCCCACACCTCCCACACCCCCCACACTTCCTGTTTGTCCCATGCCCAATTATGTATTGATGTAGGTAATCGGCTACTCAATCTGTAAGAAAACTTATTTGGGAATAAAGAGAAGTTGCCTTAAGGTTGTTCCCCAATTAGCAAAATGTCGGAATTAGATGTGTTTTAAATTAATTGATAACCTAAGTAACATCTGTTTCTAAAGCAGTTGAGGGTTCAGACGCAGAGCTTCCCAGAAATAGGAGTAACAGTTGTGTGGCTTTTAATCAGTTGGTGATGCTGTAGATCGAGGCAGTTAACTTGATTTGCCTTTTGATTTTCAGCTTTTATACCAACTAGTATATACAGCAAATTGCAGTTGAAATACTAAGCGATCGCTGAAGATTTTCGGATTTTAACTGTATACATCTCTGCCAGAAAAATTGTGAAAAAAAAATTTCAGCACAACATCTTCTTTTCTGGTAAATAGTTTTGCAAAAACAGGCATTATTCTACGGTAATTAAACAATAGCATAGAAATTTTTGGCAAATTTTTGCATTACTTCTCTGCGCCCACTACCGCGATGACGTGGCGCATCATCTGGATTTTGGTCAGATTGTGCCGAGAGGAACTGTTGCCAAGCAGGCATCGAAAGCAGCCAATTGTCTTGGAAAGTTCTGTTTGCCCTTGGTATTACTGGAAGTCGGCGTAGCTTGGGAAAAGTCGCAGAATCGTCTACAGACTTTCCGCTTGATAAGTGATTGTCCATTGCTTGGCAGTTAGAAGCTAAGGGGCCGAACACCAGACTCGAAACTAAAAGTGAAATGGCAGCACGCATAGCAGATGTCTATTTTGGAACTCTCCACTTCACTGATACTTAGCTTTTCTAGGAATATCCGGACAATTTGTCAAAAAGTATTGTGTTTTACTGAAAATAAACTCTTCTTATCCTTCATTTAAATGTTCGACTAATAACCAATTACTGAAGTGATTCTGACGACCCCATACTGTAATTAATTGTTGGTCGGGATAAGCCTCTAATTGTTCGTTGATATGCGATCGCAAAGTCACAAGCTGCCAATTTTGCCCTTGATATGGGGCGGGTGCAGCGACAGTGAATTTGTATTCTTGATGACTCAAGCGGTAGAAAATACCTTGAAAACACTTGTTTTCTGGGATTAATACCTTGTCAAAAGTCGATTCAGAATACCCATCCGTAGATGACCGATGGCAATTACCACTAGTTGGATAGGCTAGTGGATTATTTAAGTAATACAGTTGGCAATCCAGCCAATCCGAAAGATTAGGCGACAGATTAAAAAAAGGTATGACTATTGCCTTTGAGCGGCCATCTTGTAGTAAAGCCGCTTGTAGATCCCTGACTGGTAGATCCCTTGGCTGGCAGTTTAACTCGACACACATAGCTGCTGCCATTCCTGCTGCTTGCCCGATGCCCATAACCACAGGTTGTAATCTGGTTGCGCCATTGGCAATGTGAGAGACAGAAATATTTTTCTCACAAACCAACAAACCATCTGTTGTGGCTGGAATTAGACAATTGTAGGGAATTATAAACGGAGTTCCAGTCCACCGCCCCCCCCAACGGATAGATTTTGGTTGCAGTGGAAATTGAACGCCGGGATAATGATGGTCGTTGGCGTAGTTACCAACAGCGATCGCTTTGCAAGCGCCAAGGGCGATCGCATCATTAGATATAGATGCAACTCTACCCCCAGCAATTGGTAAAATATCCTGTTCTCGGAGGGTAGTTAGCCCCACTAAACGGCGGCTTTCCCGATAATAGGGATGTAGTGCAAAAGCTGTAGGAGTGTGAGGAAATAGTTGTTGTGCTAAACCATAGCGACGGCCAAGTTGATTTTGAATAAAACGGGCAAAATTTTGGCTGTGCCAGCGCGATTCTTGGATAAATTCACCTCTGGTCACCTCTGACTTTATCAGCCGCTCTAACCCTTGACCGTAGTCATTGCCACAGATTGGCCAATTTATCATGAAGCGATCGCCAGGTAAACGTCCATAATTTAAAAATGTCTCTGCTCCATAGCCATCCCAAGCACCTGCAAATAAGGATGGATCGTAATTCGGCGCAGGTGGAATTTCTGGGGCAACGGCTTCACCAAAGTCTTGCATAATGACTACATAAGTAGGCGCTTGCACGGGATATCTCTCGGTTAAAGAGTTAAAGCTTACTGGGGCGCTGGGTTCTCCCCACTCAGATTGCAATTCCCACCCCCAGCGGTAAGGTATTTCAGCTAAAGCTAATAAATCTCCTAATTCTGTGCCGTCGAGAATAATCTTGGCTGTGACAGCAAAATCAGCAAAGCGGACACCAGTAATGCGATCGCCTTGGCGATAAACATCTATTGGCACTTGTCCAGAAATCCACTGGAGATTTGGCAATTCTTCCACCCAATCAGCAAAAATCTCCGCTCCAATGCGGGGATCGTAACTAAAAAAGCTTACCCAACAGTTGTCTAATCCGCCTGGTTGTCGATGTCGCAACTCCTGCAAAAACGCACCCCATAAACCCGTTTGTAAGGCTTCTAATTCATTACCATCGGGTGCAGACACTCCCGCACAAGTCAGCATTCCCCCCAACCAAGGAAATTCACTCACGAGGATAGTTTTAGCTCCTCGTCGCGCTGCTTGGATAGCAGCTGCGGTGCCTCCAGTTCCACCGCCGACAACCAAAACATCAGCTGTATATGTCTGATGAACCATATCCAAATCCTCCACCAAGGTTAGCTTGCGAACTTTTTTTGCTATCTAGCTGATTTCAGTCAATTCTTAGCTGTGTTACTCATCTGTAGAAATCAGCTTTTGTCAAGTTTAAAGTAAGCACTTTATTTCTCATGGCTTACCGACAAGCAATCGGAGTATGGAATATTACTTATTCATTTTGGTAAAGTACGGGATATTGCATTTTACACAGCTGTATGCAAAGATAAATCCACATAAAGTACTGTAAATCAATCGAATTACCGTATTAAGCAATGTTTAATACTTTTAAATTTAAGCGATCGCAGATGAAAGCGTTCAGCGAATTTTGATTTGGCAATAAATAAATTATCCAGCTTGAATTTGTTGAGAGTTAACAGTTAACTGCAAATATTTAGTAGCGAAAAATCACAATTGAATATTTTTTATTTGTCAATACCTAATTACAATCAAAATTCCAATTGGCTTGAGTAGAAATCAATACGGTTCAGTTAATGTTTTAAGATCCCCCACCCCCCTTTTTAAGGCTAACAAACTCTCTTTCACCCCTTTTTAAGGGGGGCGCCGCAGGCGGGGGGATATTAACTGAACTGTATTGGAGTATAAATTGCCCCGACAGACTGAAGAATAAAGAATAATTTAAACTAAAAAACAATGTGGATTGTTAAACTTGCTCTTCGTCGCCCTTACACCTTCGTAATCACTGCCATACTAATTATTGTCTTAGGGGTAGTTACTATTACGCGCATGGCAACGGATATTTTTCCAGAAATTAATATTCCTGTTGTCAGTGTAATTTGGTCTTATGGTGGTGTTTCACCAGAAGAAATGGAACAGCGGATTGTTACAAGCAGCGAACGCTCTTTCACAACCACGGTTAATGATATCGAACACATCGAATCACAATCCCTTAATGGTGTTAGTGTCATTAAAGTTTTCTTCCAACCAGGAGCAAAAATTGAAGCAGCAGTAGCTCAACTTACCTCTATTACTCAAACAATTCTGAGGGGTTTGCCTCCAGGAATTACGCCTCCTTTGATAGTTCGCTACAATGCTTCTAACGTGCCAATTCTTCAGCTAAGTGTTAGCAGCACATCACTATCAGAGCAAGAACTTTACGATAACGGTAATAATTTTCTGCGGACTCAGTTAGCAACTGTTCAAGGTGCATCTGTACCGTTACCTTATGGCGGTAAACCTCGGCAAATCATGGTAGATATTGACCCGCAGGCGCTATTTGCCAAAGGACTTTCAGCTACAGATGTCACAAGTGCGATTACCGCCCAAAATCTGATTTTACCTGGGGGAAATGCAAAATTAGGCGATCGCGAGTACAGTGTTCGCCTCAATAGTAGTCCCCAAGTCGTAGAAGCCTTAAACAATTTACCAATTAAACAGATTAACGGCACTATCATTTATATACGTGATGTCGCCCAAGTCCATGATGGCTTTGCTGTCCAGAACAATATTGTCCGTCGAGATGGCAGACGTTCTAGCTTATTAACTATCCTCAAAAGTGGTGGTGCTTCAACTTTAGATGTTGTAGCTAGAGTCAAAGAAAGACTACCAAAAATTCAAGCCACATTACCCAAAGAATTAGATTTAGATATTTTATTCGATCAATCTATTTTTGTGAAAGCTTCCATCCACGGAGTATTAACAGAAGGATTGATTGCTGCTTGTTTAACTGCCGCCATGATTTTATTATTCTTAGGCAGTTGGCGTAGCACTTTAATTGTGGGAATTTCCATCCCTTTATCAATTTTTTGTTCTATCATTGCCCTGCGATTAATAGGACAGACCCTAAATATTATGACCTTAGGAGGTCTATCTCTAGCAGTTGGAATTTTAGTTGATGATGCCACAGTAGAAATTGAAAACATCCATCGTAATTTGGCACAAGGAAAACCTCTAGAACAAGCTATTTTAGATGGCGCACAACAAATAGCTGTTCCAGCTTTCGTTTCCACCTTAGCAATTTGTATTGTTTTTATCCCGATTGTCTTTTTAACTGGAGTATCACAATCGCTATTTATGCCTTTAGGAATGGCGGTTGTTTTTGCTATGCTTGCCTCTTATCTACTCTCGCGTACAGTAGTACCAATGTTGGCAAAGTTTCTGCTTGGTAAGGAACTACATCTTTATACCGAACATGAAAATTTAGCCGACAAAGCTAACGGTCATTCATCTACTTCTGTTCGCAAAAAAAATATTTTCTGGCGTATTCACGAGCAGTTTAACCGTCAATTTGAAAAATTTCGTCAAAATTATCGAAATACTTTAGCTAAAGCTCTAAACCATCGCCGTGTAGTTTTTGCAATGTTTGGTGCTTTTTGGGTAAGCGCCTTAGTTTTATTACCTTTTGTTGGTCAAGACTTTTTCCCTCAAGTAGATGCAGGTCAGTTTCGCTTGCACGTCCGCGCTCCAGCGGGAACCAGGCTTGATAGGACAGAACAGATTTTTACTCAGGTTGAAAATGAGATTCGCAAAGTTATTCCTGAAGAAGAATTAGAAATTATTCTCGACAATATTGGCGTACCTGTAGGTGGGGTAAACCTGGCTTTTAGTGACACAGCAACCATAGGGCCTGGTGATGGAGAAATTCTTGTAGCTCTTAAAGAAGGTCAACATCATTCTACTTGGCAATATGTTAAACAACTACGCCAAAAGTTAACTGCCCAATTTCCTCAATTAACCTTCTTTTTCCAACCTGCGGATATAGTAACTCAAATTCTCAACTTCGGTTTACCAGCCCCTATTGATATTCAGGTTATAGGGCCATCTAAAAATCGCCGTGACAACTACAAAATTGCCAAACAAATCAAAACCCAAATAGCTCAAATTCCTGGAGCAGTTGACGTTCATTTACATCAAGTCGTCGATGCTCCAGAGCTACGTATTAATGTAGACCGTTCTCAAGCACAACGTAGCGGTTTAACTCAACGAGATGTTGCCAATAACCTACTCACATCATTAAGCTCTAGCGGTCAAACATCGCCCAATTTCTGGCTCGATCCTGTTAAAGGAGTCAGTTATCCAGTAGCTGTACAAGTTCCCCAATATAAACTTAACTCACTGGACAAAATACAGAGTCTACCTATTACTAACGGTTCTAATTCATCACAACTTTTAAGCAATCTTTCTGTTGTTCAACGTGGTAAAGCACCTGCTGTTGTTAATCATTACAACGTACAGCCTGTGTTTGATATTTATGCTAATGTTCAAGGTCGCGATTTAGGTGGTGTAGCCAGTGATATTTATAAAATAGTTGACAAATTTCAGGAGAAGTTACCGCGGGGAACGTCAATTATTGTCAAAGGCCAAGTAGAAACGATGAACTCATCTTTTCTAGGGTTAGAGATAGGATTGATATTTGCTATTGGATTAGTTTATTGCCTAATAGTAGTGAATTTTCAATCTTGGATCGATCCACTAATTATTATGATGGCACTGCCAAATGCTTTAGCAGGAATTGTTTGGATACTATTTGTGACTAACACAACTTTTAGTGTGCCGTCTTTGATGGGTGCAATTATGAGTATTGGAGTTGCTACTGCTAATAGTATTTTGCTCGTCACCTTTGCCAATGAGCAACGGTTGATAGGAGAAAAAGCTATTTCTGCAGCTTTAGCAGCTGGTTATACTCGTTTGCGTCCGGTATTGATGACTGCTGGAGCTATGATTATGGGGATGTTACCAATGTCTTTGGGTTTAGGAGAAGGTGGCGAACAAAATGCTCCTTTAGGACGTGCTGTAATTGGTGGATTATTAGCAGCAACAGTGGCAACTTTGATTTTTGTACCTGTAATTTACAGTATTCTGCGCCGCAAACAACCCCAAAATTTAGAAAAAGAATTATCTTCTACTATCAAATTAACTGTAGCAAATCGATAAATCATTCCTGAATAATCATAACTCCGAATTTCCTCATAATTTGGAGTTATAAGAGCTAGATTTTCATAACTCAAAAGATCGAATAGGAAATCTATATCATGGATACTCAAGAAAATACCAAAATTGCTGATTCTAATATCACATTAGCTCCGGTAACAACTAAAAAAAATCGCCTCAGTTATATCAGAATTATTGCTACAACTACTTTTGTTGTCACTGGGCTTTTAGCACTTGGGATTATACCTCGGATACAACAGCAATCAGAATTAAATGCTTTCGCTAAATCTACAACCAAAAAAGCTTCTGGTGTGAATGTGGTTAAACCCAAGCTTGCAGCTAATTTTACAGAGTTAGTCTTGCCTAGTAATATTCAAGCAAGCCAAGAAACCACAATTTATGCTCGTACCAGTGGCTACTTACAAAAGAAGTTAGTGGATATTGGCGATCGCGTCAATAAAGGACAGTTGCTCGCTATCATTGATGCACCTGAAACTGACCAAGATGTAGAGCAAGCTCGTGCGGAATTAGCAAAATCTGAGGCGAATATTGCTCAAGTTCAGGCAGATTTAGCACAAAAGCTCAGCAATCTTTCGCAAACAAAAGCCAACTTCAAAGCTAGACAGGCTGAATTGATTGAAGCGCGGACTAACTTAGAACTAGCGCGTCAAACTTGGCAACGTTGGCAATTACTTCAAAACCAAGGAGCAGTGACTACACAAGCTGCTGATGAACGTGAAAGTGCTTATAATGCAAGTCAAGCTAATGTAGAGACTTTAATTGCTCGCGTTAATTCAGAGCAAGAAAGTATAAATACTGCTCTTGCGGCTATTAATTCTCAAAAAGCTAATATTAAAGCCTTTGTTGCAAGTAAAAATGCTGCTCAGTCAAACTTGCAGCGGATAAAAGTTTTACAATCATTCAAACAAATTGTTGCTCCTTTTTCCGGTGTAATTACTGCTCGTAATATAGACACAGGAGCTTTAATTTCTGCCGGGAGCAATAGTAATAGTGGAAATTCCTGGCTATTTAAAGTTGCTCAGACAGATAATTTACGTATCCGAATTAACGTTCCCCAGGCTTTTGTTCAATCAATTCAGCCCGGACAAACTGCCCTCGTTCGCGTTCGCGAACTACCGAAAAAAGCTTTTTCTGGTAAAGTTATTCGTACTGCTGATGCCTTAGATGCCTCTTCCAATACCCTTTTAACTGAAATTGAATTACGGAATTCAGAAAATGTGTTGCGTCCTGGGATGTATGCTGAAGTTACTTTTAAGGCTCAACGTGTCAATCCACCTTTATTAGTACCAGCTAATACCTTAGTGATTAATGCAGATGGTATACAAGTAGCTACTGTGACAAAAGAAAATAAAGTTAGCTACAAAAAAGTAGAACTTGGACGAGATTATGGTACTGAAGTTGAAGTAGTTTCTGGTTTAAGCCCTAATGCAAGGTTAATTACTAATCCTACTGATGCTCTGCAAGAAGGTAAATCAGTTCAGGTGCTTGCATCTAAGCCTAAAACTAAGAGTTAATGTCTGATGTCGTCAATATCTTCTGGAGTCAGACGCAACGCGTAACTTGCTTTTCCTTAAAAGCAGCCCCAGCGGTACTACTTTCACCTGCTACGAATGAAACAAACAAGTCAAATTCTTTTCCCTCCTGCCTCCTGCTTTGTTTCTTGAAAGTACGCGAAATCAAAAAATTCATTGATTCGTAATTCGTAGGTTGGGGAGCCAGTGCATTGCTCTGGTTCCTAAGTTCCTCCACCGACAACCAACACATCCGCAGTATACGCCTGATAAAGCATCCCTTAACCTCACTGGAGTTTCAACATATTTTCTCCAGATAAGTTGGCATCATACAAGAAATTTTATTTTTCGCGTATTTCGTTTACGTAGTCGAAATAGCGCTTATAATTAAGTCCCAACGTCCGCTTATTAACTGACTCAACATCAAAGCCTCAACATCAAAGCGATCAATACCTTATTTTTACAGAGGGTAAATCATAAGCCTGTTTTATCTCTTTTCTATAATTTATTCATCTTTGTTTCGGATATTGCGTTTATGTAATGTGAAATATATTATTATAGATACATTATCAAGAGAGTTAAGGTTTACCATAATGGCTATCATATCTGGGCAAAACCTGCCTGTAGAGTCAGTGATGGCTCAAGAAAAAGAAACCCAATCAATCAAGCAAATAGAGCGTCTTCTAAAAGTTGAAGGCTCCCACCCGAAACTTGTAGGTGCAAACGGAGAAGAAATTGTTATACCTGATTCTGTTTATCAAGTACTACGTCAAGTTGTACATACGATGGCGTTAGGTCAGGCTATATCTATAGTTCCTCAAGAGCAGGAATTGACGACACAACAAGCAGCTGAATTTCTAAATGTATCACGTCCCTATCTAATCAAGTTACTAGAGCAAGGTGAAATCCCCTATGTGAATGTGGGAACGCATCGACGTGTTCGTTTTATGGATTTGAGAAAATATAAGGAACAAAGGGATGCAAAACGTGACCAACTTTTACAGCAGCTAGTTGAGATGAGTGAAGAAGCTGGTTTGTATGAGTATGATGAATAAGTACTCAGAAAAATTTCTATGCCCAGTGTCATATTAGATGCCTGTGTTCTTTTTCCAATGTACCTTCGAGATACTTTGCTGACCACTGCTGAGTTTGGCTTATACATGCCTTATTGGTCACAGAAAATCTTGGATGAAGCAATGGACAACCTTGTTGTAAAGAATAAAGTATCAGCCGAACTTGCTAAAAAACTACAGGAGACAATAAAAACAGCTTTTCCTGAAGCAATGGTTGAACAAGTACCTTGGGAAATAGAGGCAGCGATGACTAATCATCCTAAAGATCGTCACGTTCTTGCTGCTGCAATAATAGCTAGGGCTGATATTATTGTTACTAACAATCTCAGGGACTTTAGTGCTAAAGCTTTGGCTCCTTTGAATATAAAAGCACAGTCACCTGATAATTTTCTGAGCGATCTATTCGATAAATACCCACAAGAAATGGTTCAAGTAGTGCAAAAACAGTCATCAAAGTATAAAAGAAAGCCCCAAACTGTTGATGAACTACTTGAATTACTTAGTAAACAGATACCTGGATTTACCGCAAAAATTTTATTGCATGAATACGGCGAGAGTATTTTCAATACTACAAACAAAGCTTGAAATATAGTAGGAAGACCATCACCAGAAAGTGGCAAATATTTGGAGGGTGAACGATATCGCGTATGGCGGAACAACGGAATTTTAACAATTACTGCTAAAGATAATAGAGGGAACATTCTACAAGTTAAAAATCGTAAAATTGAAGGAAAGCTCTCATCATTTGATGTCAAAGTATTCCAAATATTTAAACAAATTTTAGAACAAGAACTAGAACAAGCTAAAACACAGAAATCTCAAACTTGATACCTGTTTTATCCTTGTGACATCGATATTATTCGCCAAAGTTTATGGCTTGAGTTTTTTTCGATTTTTTAACAGCAAAACTAGTACTGCTCCCGAAAATATTCCGCCAAACCAACCCCACAGACTATTAACTAATATCCACCAGCCGGCTTGTTCAACTACTGGCCGTAGTAACAAAAATTGGATAATTCCAACTATAAGTCCAACCCAGAATATTGAATACTCAGGGTAATTTCCACAGATAATAACAGCGAAACAAGTACCTAAAGTAGTTCCTAAAATCCACCATTTTTCAGACACGGGAAGTTGTCGCCGTAGTACCAATAATTGCATATACGCGATTGTCGAACCTATGGTAGCAGCAGCAGCTTGCATGGCGATAAATATGCCGAGTGGCTTGAAAATTTCGTGAGCGATCGCTCCTACAATACCACCTCCAATTAAACCTACAACATTAACTAATACCCATTGCAGGTAAAAACCCAGTCCCACTTGTGGAAGTTTCGGTGATACTGGTGATGGCTGGGGTGGAGAAGAAAGTGGAGGTTCAAAGTGAATTGTTTGAGGAATCTCTTGACGATATTGGATAGGAACTGTTGGTGGTGAAGAAAAGGGGCGATGGGAATTAGTAAGAAACTGTGTCGGGAAATAAGCATTTGTCACTTCCTGTACCGCTGCTAAAGCCTCTGCTGCTGATTGATAGCGTTGGCGAAAGTCGTAGCGTACCATCCGATCTAAAATATCTGCCAGTGTCTGACTTACCTGTGCCAAGTGATGCCAAACAATCTCAGCAGTTTGCACATCTTCTTCGAGCTGATGCGGCATTAACCCTGTTAAAGCTTGAATTCCGATCGCGCCCACAGCATAAACATCACTGCTTAATCTGGGGCTACCGCGACTTTGTTCGCTAGGCATATAGCCAGCAGTACCAATGCCTACAGTCATTTTAGTCGTACCTGCACCATTCACTACTTGAGTACCAATCTGTTTCACCGCTCCAAAATCGATCAGCACTACTTTACCGTCGTTTTTGCGTCTAATTAAATTAGCAGGTTTGATATCTCGGTGAATCACATTATTTTGATGGACAAATTCTAATGGTTGCAGAATATTTTCTAATAGCGAAATAGTGTCAGTCTCACTCAATCGTTTTCCAAGAGTAAGTTCATCACTAATAGGATGACCATCAATAAATTGTTGAACGAGAAAGAATTCTTGATTTACTTCAAAATGTGCCAGCAGTTGGGGAATTTGGTCGTGAGTTCCTAGCTTGTGCAGCAATTGTGCTTCTGATTCAAACAACCGCCTAGCAACTTGTAAAGTCATCGGATCGGTAGCCATTGGTTTAAGTTGCTTCACCACACACAGACTGTTATAAAGTTTTGTGTCTTCGGCAACATAGGTTTGACCAAAACCACCAGATCCTAAGACTCGAATTATTTTATAACGCCCGTCCAGTAAGTGACCCAACATAAAGGTTTAAAGGCGATCGCCCACCATGAAGAATGTCTGTATTTTAACCTCACTCTTACAGATGCCAACTGTTGAGCTGTTTTACCAACGAACAAAGCTTAAAAAAGCCTGATAGCCTAACGTTGACCACTAATGTTACATCTAGTATCGTTGAGCGGTGAAAAACCAACGTGAAAGCACAGGTATTTAGAGGCGTCAATCAACTTTCTTACGAAGAGATCCCAGTTCCAACCCTGGAAGCAGATGAAGTTCTGGTACAGGTGCGGGTTGTGGGGTTGTGTCAGTCAGATATTAAAAAAATTCGTTATCCACTGTATGAACCGCCGCGCATTTTTGGACATGAAACTGCTGGTACGATCGCAGCAATAGGATCTCAAGTCCAAGGTTGGCAAGTTGGACAGCGGGTAGCAGTCATGCACCACATCCCTTGTATGCATTGCGCCTACTGTCTAAATGACAATTTTTCCATGTGCGATGTCTACAAAAATATTTCCACTACCGCAGGCTTTAATGCTAGCGGCGGCGGTTTCGCTGATTATGTCAAAGTACCAGGACATATTGTGCAAAACGGCGGGTTAATTCCCATCCCTGACAATATCAGTTTTGAAGAAGCAAGTTTTGTCGAACCTACTAACTGTTGCTTGAAAGCAGTGAAAAAAGCTCAAATTGCCCCAGGACAAACTGTGTTAGTCACTGGTGCAGGGCCGATTGGGTTAATGTTTATCATGTTGGTGAAGTATTTCGGAGCAAAAGCGATCGCTACTGATTTACTGCCTTCTAGAATTGAAAAAGCATTGAATGTTGGTGCCCAGGCGGCTTTTGATGCTCGTGACGCCGATTTACCTGCCAAAATTCATGCCTTAACTGGTGGACTAGGCGTTGATGTTACCCTACTTGCTGTCCCCAGTGAAAAAGCTTTCTTTCAAGCACTTGACTGTACCCGTAAAGGCGGTAAAATCTTGTTTTTTGCTGAATTTCCTGATGAAGTTGAAATTCCCATCAACCCGAATATCCTCTACCGCCGGGAAATTGACTTAATGGGCAGTTACAGTTCATCTTATCGGCTTCAGAATTTGTCAGCCGATATTGTATTTAATCAGCGAATTGATGTGAAAGCATTAATTAGCGATCGCTATCCATTAAAAGATTTATCAGCAGCTGTAGAAGCGGCGATCGCACCGACAGCGCAAACTTATAAAATCTTAATTTATCCGTAAAAGCGAGATGGGGGGATGGGGAGGTGGGGAGGTGGGGAGATGGGGAGATGGGGGGATAGGGGGATGAGGGAGTATTAAGATTAGTAGCTTGAACCTCTGAACTTCATCGCTGAATATCTGAACTTCATCGCTGAATATCTGAGCTTCAAACTTTTAGTCCTAATATTTCCTCATCTCCCCATCTCACCATCTCCCCACCTCCCCACCTCCCCACCTCCCCATCTCCCCACCTCCCCATCCCCCCATCCCCCCTATGCCCTTAAGCCTACTTTTCGTCGCCCTACTAGCCTTCTACGTGGCTTGGAATCTCGGAGCAAATGATGTTGCTAACGCAATGGGAACTTCTGTAGGTTCCAAAGCTGTGACTCTCAGACAGGCACTAATAATTGCTGGGGTATTAGAGTTTACGGGTGCTGTCTTGTTTGGACATCAGGTAACGGAAACCCTAGCAACAAAAATTGCTAATCCCGCTTTATTTGCTGCTACACCAGAAATACTTGTTGTTGGAATGGCTACGGTGCTGGTTTCTTGTGGTGTGTGGTTGCAAATTGCCACATCGCGCGGTTTACCAGTGTCATCTTCTCACGCGGTTGTGGGTGCGATCGCTGGGTTTAGTTGGGTAGCTTTGGGAGTAGATGCAATTGATTGGTCATCAATTGGCATGATTACCGTTGGCTGGATTTTAACGCCTGTAATTAGTGGTGCGATCGCAGCTTTATTTTACAGTCAAATTAAGCACTGGATTTTAGAGCGACCCAATCCAATATTGCAGTTACAAGAATGGATTCCCTGGTTGAGTACTGTACTCATAGGTGTATTTGGTGTAATTGTATTACCTTCAGTAACTCAACCGCTGACAAATTTCTTAATTGAGCAAGTCGGGTTAAACCTACCCTCTTACGACATTCCACTTTTAACTGGTGCAGTAGCAGCAGTTGGACTCACAGTTATTAGTTGGCGACAATTGGAAGACAAGGGGACAAGGAGAGAAGTTGGAGCGGAGGAAACCTCTGCTCCAAACTTCGGAGGACAAGGAGACAAGGAGACAAGGAGAACAACTCCTAACTCCCCAGTCCCCAGCCGCGTAGAACGCTTATTCGCCCGATTCCAGCTGCTGAGTGCTTGCTTTGTGGCTTTTGCTCATGGTTCTAATGATGTTGGAAATGCGATCGCTCCTTTAGCTGCGATCGTTTACATCCATCGCACTGGTAGCGTACCTACCGATGGTATCGCTATCCCTATCTGGATTTTGATGCTTGGCGGTGCTGGTATTGTTGGGGGTTTAGCTGTTTGGGGTAAAAAAGTTATTGCCACCATTGGCGAAAATATCATTTCTTTGCAACCTAGCAGTGGATTTTGTGCAGAACTGGCTACTGCTACCACTATTCTGATTGCCTCTCGGCTAGGTTTGCCAGTCTCCACTTCCCATGCCCTTGTCGGTGGTGTCGTGGGTATTGGATTGGTGCAAAATATTAAATCGATTAAGTTCAAAACTCTACAAGGTATTGCTGCCGCATGGGTAATTACAATCCCTGTTAGTGCAGTCCTCAGCGCTGCCCTCTTTAGCATTGCTCGGACTTTATTTTAGAAGAATTCAGAATACAGAATCAATTAGTGAATACTGGGGTTTGCTACTCTCTGAGAGCCTAATTCCTTACTCCCCACCTCGATCCATAATTTTTGGCTTGCCAGAAGACTAGACAACACTAAAAAAAGGGTGTTTTTGCAGAATCGCTGCTCATTTATTAGAATGTTGTGCAGGGAATCGCGTAACCTTGAATTTCTACGAGAAGTATACTTTAATCTCCATTGGAGATGTAAACTGTCACTCAAGTTACATTCCACACAAATTTACAGCTAGTTTCGCAAGTCAGACAAATTTGTGGCGATCGGGCACTCAAAAGCAAGTCTTCGATCGTAATATTGCCACCGAAACAATAAATATAGGACTTACGCAAATCGTAATTTTGAATTTCCAAACAAATCTGAAACCGGCGAAAAACCGGGGCGCTCAATTGCGGCGAGCTAGATTTCTCAATCTCTGGCTTTCTGAAATTAGAACAGAACGCGATCTATAATTTGCCACTAAGGGTTGATGCTTTGCCAACCCTGTGTCTAGGGTGACAGAATTACGTTGAAATGCGGAAGTGCTGTTAAAATTTTTAATTTATCTGACAAAATACAGGAAATTAGTATGAGTGCCAATCAAGTCAACGCGAAGCAGCTTTATTGTCAAGGCGTTAGAGGTTAGAAGCTAATGGGGCGATTCGAGAAGCAACCAGAAAACCCGCGAATCAGAGGCGAACTCTCAAGAGCCGCGGAAAATGCTCTTTGGGCTGTAGTTGAAGACTTAGAAAATCTCCAGCAGAACGTCCTCAGAGCATTGCAAGAAGACATCAAGCGGCTTCAAGCAGAAAAAAATCGGTTATCTGATGACATTCAAAGTTTGCAGGAAGAAAAAGAGCAATTACAACAAGTACGGCAAATTACTGAACAGCAAGTATTAATTCGTCAGTTGGCAGAAGTTCTGGCAAAGCATATATCTTCACAACTGCAATCCTCTCTGGCAAATTTAGCTACGGAAAATATAGAAGGTAAATCTTACGAACAAGCTGCACTGAAATCCGCTGAAGTGAGCAGCAATGTAGTAAGTGAAATCAATGAAAAAGTCGAACACATGTTTGACAGTCTTGATGACACGGTAACTATCACATTTAATTCGCTGCAACAAGAATTAAAGAATTATCAAAGTAATCTTTCTCAACAGCTGTCACGGATGTACAGCCAACAGCAGCAAGGGGAAGCGATTTTGACTGAGTTTGTGAATCGCTTGCACGGACAACTAGAAAAAACTATAGAAGAAAGTTCGCGTAAAGCACCAACAACAGGTACGCCCACTGTTTTGCAACTGACGGAACCGGAAAAGAACACTTTTTTGGAGACATCCCCTGAGTTTGGCGAAGTAGTCAGGAATTCCCCTGAGCCAATTTTTGAATCGCAGTCTGCTGCTGTTGAAGAAAAAGCCATCAGCGACGACTCCTCCCAAAACCAAACTCCAGCAGAGGAAAAGGTCATTGAGCGAATTTTCGTTGTCAGCAACGACTTATCTCAAAGCGAAACTCCTTCACAGCCTGCTGTTATAGTTCCACCACCAAACGAAACTCGACTACAGCCTGGTGTTATAGTTCCACCGCCAAAGGAAAACACCACTGAGCCAATTTCTGTTCTCAGCAATGACTTATCTCAAAGCGAAACTCCACCACAGCCTGCTGTTATAGTTCCGCCACCAAAAGAAACTCCGCCACAGCCGCAAGAAAACGTCAGCAACGACTTATCCCCAAACGAACAGCTAGTTCCACCACCACAGGAAAAAGCCACTGAGCCAATTTCTGTTCTCAGCAACGACTCCTCAGAAAGCGAAACTTCATCAGAATCTGCCGAGACATCAACTCCACAGGAGCAACCAACACAACCGTCACTAAAAATTAATGCTCCCGAACTAGCTTCTGTCCTCCGCAAAAGCGTGCCGCAGAGCAGAGCTAAACCCACACCTGTGACTGCACTAGAGCCGCCGAAAGAAGCAAAAACTTCGACACGGCGATCGCGCAATTCCTCTGGCTTGTCCGCGATCCAAGTCGGTTTTATACTAATTGTTTTGTCCACAGTCATATCTTCGCTTTACAACGTAGCCATTAAGGTGATTTTCCACGAAGGTTCCCAGATTTTCGGTGTAGTAGAGGTAGAGCGTTTGCTACCGCCGACTTTAGGGAATACTTTCTTAATTTTGACCATGCGCTTTATGGTGGTAGTACCGCTATTGGTACTGTTGTCGCCTATACTGCATCCCACACTATGGCAAGATTTGGAAAACTTGATTAATTCAGTGCGAGGAAACCCTACACCCACAAATGCAGGTACAAAGCAGATTTTGGTGTTGTCAATTGTCAGTGGGTGCTTTTTATTTTTGTCTCAAGTGCTAATTTATATTGCCATTGCTCAAGTTCCCACTGGAATTGCGATCGCACTTTTCTTTATCTATCCAATGGTTACCGGTTTATTCTCGTGGTTTCTGTTTCGCGATCGCCCCACCGTATTTCGTATAGGAGCGATCGCAGCAATTTGCTGCGGTGAATTATTGGTTTTAGGAACTTCTTCGAGTACTGGTTTTGGTAATACTTCACTAGGAACTAGCGCCGCCATTATTTCTGGCGTAGCTTTTGCTGCTTACATCATTCTGACGCGGGTCTGTGCGAGTAAACTGCATCCGGTAACTTTTACTTTAATTAACTTCGCCACCATGTTGGTGTTGAGCTTTATTTGCTTGATGTTACCTTTACCAAGCAATTGGAACTTGCTCATTGACCCCACAAAAATGCTGGAACTAATTTTAAGCGCATTTATTTTGGGCGTGTTGACTCTTTCTGGCTATTTGCTCAACAATGCCGGAATTGCTAAATTAGGTGCCTCACGTTCAGCCCTCATCGGTGGCAGTATCCCTGTTTTAACGGTGATTTTCGCCGGGTTAATCATTCAAGAAAATTTAGATATCGTACAAATTCTAGGAGTATTGTTAGTAACTTTTGGCGCGGCGGCTTTCAGCTTTGAAACAATGCGAAATCAGGTTAAACCCTCTACTCCCGCCAATTAAATGACCAGTTCAACCAGCCCAGGCGTGATGGTAGCTACAGTAGCTATCATCACATTTTTGCTTGCATACTCACTGAAACAGTAGACTTCTTGCAGAAGTCGGGAAAAGGGGAAAGGGGAAAGGGGAAAGGTTTGGTATTTTTCCTTTCCCCTTTAACCTTTTCCTACAAAAGTGCAAAAAGCAATGAAAGCAAGAGGTTTATTGTTGTGCCCTTACCAATAATTGATGTCCCGCAAACATTATTTGAATTGGTAAGCAGAAACACTAAATTAAACTAAAAAAAGGTTGCCGGGTTTCGACTCCGCGGAAGTTGAGCGTAGTCGAAACTCAACCCTCGTCTTCTCAGGGTTCGAGCATTGAGCGTACCCTACCCTTCTCCTAACGGAGACGCTGCGCGAACGGGAACGCCAAGGGCGAACGGGATCTTGCTTGGCGTAGCGTCTCCCCTTGGGAGAAGTCGAAATGCGTCTTCTAAATAATTGTGTCCGCCTACTTATGAGAAGCTAGCTATTCTCCTTTTCCCCTTGTCCCCTTGTCCCCACTCCCCACTCCCTTTGTATTTTTAGAGATTTAGCCTGATCCAGATAGGAAAACACGTATATATGAGCAGTATGAGTAGGACTGACTCAAGGAATTGAGCATGATTACTTGCCTATGTAAACAAGATTTGCAAGGAGTTGAGACAATTGCAGCACGTTTTGGAATAGTAACACCAATGTCTAGGCTAATGCCAATTTGAACAATGTACTACCTTGAAAACATTTTCTAAACTGTTCCACATTTATTAAGACTGATGCAATTTTGAGATCGGACTTTTATTCAATCGGGCGAAAAAACTCGCCCTCAACTTGAAAAAGCTAATTTCTTATTCCCTAAATTTTATATACACAAGGCTTAATCGCCTCTGTAGCCACTCACTGCCTATGGCGTTTGGGCTGTGGTTCGCCCACCATATAAATAATTGAAAAAATCAAAGCTAATTTTTATATTTGTGTTTCTCAAGGTTGTTCGCAATCAAAGGTACAAATTGCAAATAACTGGACTTTTGATTTGAATCTTGACCTTTTTTTTGGTGTCTATGCTCCTATATTGACTCCCATAAACGGTAAAAATTTAAAATACTTTCATCAAAAAAATATAATTTTATCAACAAATAAATTTTAGAAACTATCTAATCTAGTCCAAGATATTTTATCATATTTTTGAGTAATCGCTATTTTTACGGCGAAGTAAAACCTAATATCTGCGCGGTGAAGTCTTTGTGTGTTGCAGCTTTCGGCGTCAGGACAGTAACACAATAAAGATAAATCATCTCTGATTTTTTAGCTTTTTTAAAAAATCAACAAACCTTGACTTTTTCAAAATATAAATTGTTTAAATCCAGATAAATGATAAACTTTAAAAGATATAAATATGTTCTCAAAGGAAAAATGATGATACAATGATTAGCGATGTTTGAAAAAAACAGGTATTTTGAAATTGAAATTATTTGTTCCACTTGATGTCTACAATTTTTCGCCAGCGAGCTATAGTGCCGAAACATCACTCTCTGATTGCGAAGAAGATGATACTTCACAACTAGCCATTTGACTGAGCTTGTGAATTTTGACACACCTGGTAAGCGGTTTCCTTGTAGATCGCTCCGGATTATTTCCAGTCGATTGCGTACTACAAATAATTCGTCAAAGCTAAATAAAAACCATCTTTTTCGATATAGATATCCCAGATGAACCGCGTAAACTAGTTTTTACTTTGAAGTAGCTAGCATCATGTCATAATTAGCCCTAAGAAGCTTGACATTGTTGCTCTTGAAGGACAACAAACTAGAAAAACCTAAAGAACTTAAAAGCTTTGTAGATTACTTGTGACACAGTTGACTTTGAGAAGATAAACCACCGTCAAGGTAGACATGGTGATGTCTTCTCATATTCTGGACAGATGCAGGGATATTTATAGTAACAACACTAGATCTGCCTCTATACCAGAAAATATGCGATAATTGTAGTTTGAACTACCACCGATATCATAGTTATCGCATACTAATATAGTCTGAAGTAAAGACATTGCCTTCAGCCAGGTGTATACTACCTATTTTCACTCGATTAAAAACTGTGTAAACGTGCTATTCAATTGTCTGTAATATGAGTAACGACATAGATCTGATCAAACGTCTTGACCCCAGTGCGATGGATCAGATCATGCTTTATCTGGCTTTTAGTGCCATGCGGACGAGTGGGCACAGGCATGGGGCATTTTTAGACGCAGCCGCAACAGCAGCCAAGTGTGCAATTTATATGACCTATCTAGAGCAGGGACAAAACCTGCGAATGACAGGACATTTGCACCATTTGGAGCCAAAACGGGTAAAAATTATTGTAGAAGAAGTTAGACAAGCGCTAACTGAAGGGAAACTACTAAAGATGCTGGGTTCTCAAGAACCTCGGTATCTGATTCAATTGCCTTATGTCTGGTTAGAAAAATATCCTTGGCAGCCGGGGCGATCGCGCGTTCCTGGTACTAGTTTGACAAGTGAAGAAAAAAGACAAATTGAGCAAAAACTACCAAGCAATCTACCTGATGCCCAGCTGGTTAGCTCGTTTGAGTTCTTGGACTTGATCGAATTTTTGCACAAGCGATCGCAAGAAGACTTGCCACCCGAACACCAGATGCCTTTGAGTGAAGCTTTAGGCGAGCATATCAAGCGCCGTCTGCTCTACTCAGGTACGGTAACCCGTATTGATTCTCCTTGGGGAATGCCCTTCTATGCTCTGACTCGTCCTTTTTATGCTCCAGCAGACGACCAAGAACGCACTTACATCATGGTAGAAGATACGGCTCGGTATTTCCGCATGATGAAAAATTGGGCAGAACGACGACGAAATGCCATGCGCTTGTTGGAAGAGCTTGATATTCTTCCAGAAAAAATGGAGCAAGCTATGGAAGAATTAGATGAAGTTATCCGCGCTTGGGCAGATAAATATCACCAAGACGGAGGTATTGCAGTGATTTTACAGACAGCTTTTGGCGAACGAGAAGACTAGCACAATTGTGCAAAAGTTTAAATTTCCAAAAGCGTCTAGTAAGGTGAGTTCGATAACCTCTCTCCAGTTCCTCTTTGTGTTGGAGAGGAGAATTATAGTTTTTTCTTTTATTTGAATCACATCATCGCTAGGGGCGCATAGGTGTCATTGGTGTCAACTTAAGCTTAAACGCTTGTTCCACAATCGTTTTACCCCACCCCCAACCCCTCCCCTTGCTAAGGGGAGGGGAGGTTTTGGCTTTAGACAAAACCGGGGTGGGGTGACACAGATGGTGATATTGAATGAGTGAATTCAAAACTAAGTCATGATAAAGGTTTCGCGTTAAGTTGACACCAGTGCATAGGTGTGCGCCCCTAAACTACGATTTTTCAATCTCCAGCGGAAATTGCACCCAAATTGTTCGGTTCTACGACTGTTACCTGTACACTAATGAATATAACCTCTTAGGTAGTAGTGTAGTGTCTACCCTAGACGCTATTCGTCGCTCTTGAATTAAGGGGTGAAAACTTGTGTACCAATGGGTATTGCCAAGTCTTTTGGAAATCTTGGCACAAAATCAATCGAGTGTAGCTGAATGTTCACCTGCAAAAGCAGAGCGGCAGTGGCGTGTCAGCCTTGCAGCAACAGAACACTTGCTATTAAACAGTTTAGCAACTTTTTCAGGTGACACGACCCAAGGATTAGTTTTAGCCGCACCAGCACCATTATTTAGTCAGCCAAAACTGGCTCAAAGCTTACAGACAGTAACTTTTACAGCAAAACCATTTAACCCTTTGGCGCTGATGCCATTTCAGATGCCAGATGCGATACCTGGGTTGGACTGCGCCAACGCGTCTCAAGATTGTGAAGTCGCTCCTTGTGAATCCGTCCTTCCTTTACTACCCGCCGATCCATTGGTGGCGGAACAGTTTTGTTTAGTTTTTACAGATAAATTTACATTAGTACTAGTTTTAACAACACACAACAACGGTAAAAAAACCTTTTCATTTTCTTTTGAGCCAGAGGTAGTACAGCAGGCTTGGCGATCGCTAGGAGCGCGGGTAATGCTGACTAATCCAGAATTTTTTACCAAACTAGATACATTAGTACAACACTATTCTCCAGTAGCACCAGATTACCGCATGGTGGTTCAATTTAGCCAGCTGTTACTTGCTGAACTAACAGAACCAGAAGAAACTAGGGATTCATTTGTGGGGGTTGGCAACAAAGAAGACAAAGAAAATAACCCCCCATACCCAATGCCCTATGACGCCACTTGCTACAAGTCGGCACAGCCGCCCAACGCAGTGGCTCCCCAATGCTCAATGCCCAATCCCGATGTCGAATTGCTCCAAGCTTTTGCTCACGAAGTTCGTACACCTTTGACGACTATTCGTACTATGACTCGCCTACTCTTGAAGCGGCGGGACTTAGCCCCTAGCGTTATTAATCGCTTAGAAATTATCGATCGCGAGTGTAACGAGCAAATTGACCGTATGGAGTTACTGTTTAAAGCAGCAGAGTTGGAAACTTCTGCGCCAGTAAAATCTTCCAAAACTCAACTGACACCGATGTCTTTAGATCGAGTGTTGGAGCAAAGCATTCCCCGTTGGGAACAAGCAGCACAGCGGCGGAACTTAACTTTAAATGTAGTTTTACCCCAGCAACTACCGACTGTGGTTAGTAACCCCAGTATGCTCGATCGCGTACTTACTGGTTTGATGGAAAACTTCACTCGCAGTCTACCCCCTGGTAGCCACATTCAGGTACAGGTAATTCCGGCTGGAGATCAACTGAAGTTACAATTATCGCCGCAACTGTTGTGTAAAGATACAAATAAATCCGATACACCAGCAACGCCGCCAATTCGTAAAGCCCTCGGTCAACTGCTGATGTTCCAGCCAGAAACAGGTACGATTAGTTTGAATATGGCTGCAACCAAGCATTTGTTTCAAGCGATCGGTGGTAAATTGATTGTTCGTCAACGTCCGCACTATGGAGAAATATTAACAATTTTCCTCCCCTTGGAAGTTAGCAGCGATCGCGAAAAGCTAGGAGTTAACAGTTAGAAAAATACCAATGGTTAGGGCGGACAAGATGTCCACCCCACAAGAAAAATTGAATCTTTTTTATTTGGAAGTTCCTATCTAACTGTTGCCTGTTCCCTTTTAATTGCCATATCTAAAAATAGATGCCAAAAATGTATATAAATTCTGGCCAAGAACCAAGTATACATTTTGGCAGAAATCAAAAGGAGAATATGGCAATTTTTGAAGTTGTTGAACGAGAAAGTTTACGTTTAGTCAAAGTAACTTTGCAAAACGAAACAGTACGGACTGAATCTGGTGCTATGTACTATATACATGGCAACATTCAAATGGAATCTAAAGCTCCTTCAGCTGGTGGATTTTTAAAATCTTTAGCCACGGGAGAAAATATTTTCCGTCCTACATATACAGGTACAGGTGAATTATATTTAGAGCCTTCTTTATCCGGCTATCACATCTTAGAATTAGACGGTAGCGAATGGATTTTAGATAGTGGTGCTTATTGGGCGAGTGATGGCACCGTAGAAGTAGGTGTTGAGAGAAACAAGTTAGTGTCAGGCTTAATTGGCGGCGAAGGCTTGTTTCAAACCAAAGTCAAAGGCAGGGGTAAAGTGGTGATGGTAGCACAAGGCCCTGTAGAAGTAATCAATTTACGAAATGACCGATTAGTTGTTGATGGAAATTTTGCGATCGCTCGCACAACCAGTTTAAATTATCGCGTGGAAAAAGCTACCAAATCTTTTTTTGGTTCAATGACCTCTGGTGAATTTCTTGTCAATACTTTTGAAGGAACTGGTACTGTATTGCTAGCTCCTGTACCTTATTGGCAAGTCATGATGCTCCGCCAAATTATCGCCTCTATCCCAACACCTTCTAGCAAATAATTATCATTACAGCACTTTTCATTTGGATGGAATACATGCTTGAATACTAAATTATCGTAAGGGCACAACAATGCTAAAGCCCCTACTGTGGTCTATTCAACTGCAAATTGCTGTAAGTTAGAGAAGATAAGGAATTAAAAAAGAATCCAGAATTGAGAATTCAGAATTCAGAATCAATTAGTAGAGTCTTGAGAGCGGACACTAATTGTAAACCAGGACATTTATTTTATAGGGCACTGAAACTAAGTTATTCAAACGTTCGCAGACAGGGCAAATCGCTAGTCTATCCGTCAGCCCTATAAAATTTATTCTGAATTCTGACTCCTGAATTCTGACTCCTGAATTCTACTGTATCACTCATTTGCAGTAGCGATCGCTCCTGGAATGTCACTGACACTGGCTAATTGCACTGTAAATGTGGAACCTTCATTTACTTTACTTTTCACAGAAATAGAACCACCAGAGCGTAATAGCAATTGCTGTACAATTGTTAACCCCAACCCAGCACCACCTCGATCTTCAGCTAGTGTTGTTCGCACGCGATAAAAGCGATCGAAGATTTTGGGGATTTCGTGATCGGCAATACCAATACCTGTATCGCGGAATTCTAATTGCACGCTATCGCCTTGAGTGCGGGCACGTACCCAAACTTGGCCCCCATTGGGGGTAAATTTAATACTATTGTGCAGCAGATTAATCACAATTTGCCTCAAACCACCGCTGACGCACCAAACAGCTGGAAGTTCGGTAGGTACAGTGTAAGCTAACATAATTCCTTTTTCTTGGGCTACAGGTTGGTACGTACTGACAACTCCAGGGACAATATCCGAAAGACGCACTGATTCTAAAGTTGTAGCTTCTAAATCGCGTTCGAGTTGCACGAGATCTAACAAACCAGTGATTAAGGAATTTTGCTGATCGCACTGGGTATTTAATATCTGTAAATAACGTTGTCGCTGCGGTGGTTTGAGATTCGGTGAATTCAATAACGATAGTGCTGTTTTCATATGGGTCAAGGGTATACGCAGTTCCTGACAAACATTTTTTAGGTATTCATCTTTTAGTTGTTCCTTGTTGTGCAGTTCTTGATTTTGTTGCTGCAACTTTGTCGTGCGTACTGTGACGATTTGACGATTAATTTCATCTTGGCGCAGGAGTTGTTTTGCCAATAATTGATTCATTAATGCAGGTTCAGGCACAGTCGGACAAATAAAATCAGCAGGTATAATTGGAGATGATTCTGGCGTAGCTGCCTGTTGAATACCATTTAATACTTGCTGAATTATTCTCCCTTCAACAGTGGTAATAATCAACAACGGCTGATTTTTATTAGTACTTACTTTCCCAGAAGTTTGATTTTTGCGTTTTTTCAAAGGGCGATGAGCCAAAATTAAACTACAAAACTGGGGAGACAATACCATCAGAAAATTTTCCCGTCGCAGTTGGCTATGGGGTGGTAGGTAAACCGGGACGTGATGCGGAGATGAAGAAGACGGAGTGACGGAAAGATGCGGTGACGCGGAGAGTTCTTTCTCCGCGTCACCGTGTCCCTGCGTCGGCGCATCCTCTTTATTCTCCTCAATTTGGCAAGTATAGATGAGGCTAGATGCACCCACCGAGGATTGATAACGGGCTAATTCTAATTGCCAAATTTTTTCTGGTGGTAGCTTCACCCATAAAGTGGCTGCAATTTGCTGCTCAATGAGTAAGTCAATTTGCGCTCTCACCAGAGATAGCAGAGTAGCCGGACTGAGGGACAATGGTTTAGGAGGCGCTTGCACTCCCATAACCAGTTGATAAACAGACAGATCCTTAGCTAAAGAAACATTCATGAGTCAAGCACAATAGGGATGAAGCAAAGAAATAATTCTGTCTTCGATTTTCACCTTTAAACGTGCATTTTTTACAAAATCTCCACGGTAAGAAACGTGAAGCATGAAAAAATGAGGGGAGATGGGGAGATGGGGTAAAGATTTCTTCACCATCTTCCCACACCTCCCACACCTCTAATGCCTCTTCCCCAAATTATCCTAGTCTTGCCTGTAAAGCTTCGCGTGCGTGTTCTCGGTCATCAAAATGGATTTTTTCGGTACCGAGAATTTGGTAGTCTTCGTGACCTTTACCAGCAAGTAGTACTCCATCACCAGGTTGTGCTTGTAAAATAGCGGTACGAATTGCGATCGCCCGATCGCAAATTACCGTTGGCTGCACGGTTTCGGGAATTCCTGCCAAAATATCCTCTAAAATCCGTTCTGGGTTTTCGGTACGGGGATTATCCGATGTCACTACTGCCACATCAGCTAATTCCGCCGCTATTTTACCCATTTTTGGGCGCTTGGTGCGATCGCGATCGCCGCCACAACCAAACACACAAATCATCTTACCACGTATAAATGGACGTGCGGCTTTCAGTAAATTCTCTAGACTGTCTGGAGTATGAGCATAATCTACAATTACGCTAATATCTTGATTAGAAGCAATTTGCACTCGTTCCATGCGTCCGGGGACTCCGGGAAATTCCGGTATCGCAGATGCCACTAATTGCAAATCTAAACCTAAGTGTAAAACTGCCCCTACCGCTGCTAAAAGATTTTCTAAATTATATTGACCAACTAAAGGCGATCTAAAAGCTACATCACCTTTTGGTGTATGCAAAGTTCCGCTGACGCCATTCGGTTCGTAACTTAAGTCACTCATCCATAAATCGGCGGTGTTGTCGTTGACACTATAACTCCAAACTTGTTCTGGATTCAATGAAGCAATTAAACGCTGACCGTAGGAATCATCAGCATTAATTATCGCCCGTCCCTTGAGATAATTAGGGCTAAATAACAACGCTTTGGCGGCAAAATAATCTTCCATATCTCTGTGGTAGTCGAGATGGTCTTGAGTAAGATTACTGAATACCGCAACTTCAAATTTACAACCCAACACTCGACCTTGTGCCAAAGCGTGGGAACTAACTTCCATCACCCCAAACTCATTACCAGCGTTTACAGCTTCAGCTAGCTGTTCTTGCAGTTCCACTGCAAACGGGGTTGTGTGGATAGCAGTTTGTTCAAAACCAGGCCAACGAGTGTAGAGAGTTCCCATCAAAGCTGTAGCTAGATTAGCTTTGGCCAGCAGAAATTCAATTAAATGGGTGGTTGTAGTTTTGCCATTAGTACCAGTTACACCCACTAGCTTGAGTTTTTGCCCTGGATAACCGTAAAAAGCGCTGGCTATCTGGGCACAAGCTTGAGTGATATTACTGGCGCTAATCACCACAGCTTCATCTGTGGGAGGATGTTTTTGCGCTGCTTGCGGAGAGATAATTGCTGCCACAGCCCCGGATGCGATCGCACTAGGCCAAAATTCCCCACCATCAACCCGCGTTCCTGGCATTCCAATAAACAAATCTCCCACACCACAAGCATGGGAATTTGTCTTCAAACCCCTAACTTCCGCATCCTCCAAAGCCGGATGGCTAGGTAATTGTTCAACACTGTCTACCGCTGTTAGTAATTCCCGCAATTTCATCTTGCGAACCTCGTCACAAACTTTTCTTGCGCTTATTCTGCATTATTTTTTTCTAATTGGCTAAATACTTACTCAATATTTGCTCCAACTGTTGCACGCTTGCACGAGGAGAAGGACGCGGTAAAAGTTGCTGTGCGCCCTCTGCGCCTTGGCTGTTCGATAAAAAAAGTACTGGCACCTCATACTGATACGCACCAAACCAATCTTCACGAGTCGTAATATCTCGAATTTCCAACTCAAAACTAAGAGTTTGGATTTGTTCGAGCTTTTCTTGCAAACCCTCACATAAATGGCAGCCAGGTTTACTGTATAAAATCAATCGCATTTGCTTCTACTAAATTTGCTGATGTCAAATATAGACTGAGATATCTCGTTTTTATCCAAAAAAAAGAGGCTCCACGTCTCACGGCGTTTATAAACCTCTGACAAAGAATGCTTGAGCTTGGCTCATCTACATCTAATTTTTACATTTCCTGAGATTAATAAATTGATTTATACCAAGATAACTGGTAATGTGTTTTTATCTGCACAGATAATTATAAATTCAAACACGACAAGCCTTTTAAGTGGAAAACAGATGCTATTTGAGTGTTATTTAGCCCAAATTAACACAATTATATACTAACCAGTAAAAAGCATTCGATTGGTAATTACTCAAGTAGCATAACTATCAATTTCGAGTTTTGTTTTCATGAGTAAATCTTGTATCAGAGCATTCAAATTGCAGAGAAAAGTCAAATAACTAAGTTGTCATAAATCTTTAATAGTTTGTGTTTGAGGAGTCATCAGTTTTATGTTAGAAACCAAGTTTTTTCAAAAACCATTAATGGTTATTCTGGGGTTAGCATTAGCTACTGTTTCTACTGCTCAACCCTCTAAAGCTGCTGTCTTTACTTATCAGGATGATACAACAAATGAACCGATTTGGCGGCGTGTCGCACCAGGGAATCCTCCTACTCTTATCAGTGGTGAAAGAGATGGGAATATGGGGATGAGCGTACCTTACAGTGTATTTGATTTTACAGTTGATAAATCGGGTTTATATACTATCAGCGGTGACTCTGAACCTACGCCACCTGCAAATAGAAAATGGGATATTTTCTTAGCTTTATATGAGGATAGTTTCAATCCTACTCAACAATTAACTAATGTTCTTGTAGCAAGTACTACTATTAATGGTAGTACTGTTACTTTCAACCGAGAACTCGTTATAGGACAGAAATATTTTTTAGTTACTACTGGTCGTCGAGTGAATGATTTTGGTCGGTTTAGCAACACAATAAGTGGTTTGGGCCAAATTACACCAATTCCTGAATCAGATTCGATACCTGCGGCATTAGTCGTGGCTGGTATAACTTTACTACTGTATAAGCGAAAAGTAGGTTTAAAAATCTAAGGCTTCTAAATCATTTGTAGGTATATACTTACAAAATATTTATGGCTGCTATAGTTGCACTCATATAATCAGAATAATCTATACTTTGATAACTGCTTTTGGGTTAAGAAGAATAGTAGGTTGGGTTTCGCAGTCGCTTATTGCATCATAGATGAGTTGCTCAAAACGCCACACTCACCCGTTAGCGTAGCGTGTCGTTCCAGAAGGGAAGTGTTTGGAGCACGTCACAAGTCATAATAGAGATATTAGTTATAAAGTTGCTAATTTTAAATTTGAAAAAAGTTAGAAGCTGCTAGCTTCCTGAAACTCAAAACAAACCGTGATTTTGCACAGGGAGATAACGACCATGACTCAAGTAAAATCTCAAATCACACTAGAAGAATTCCTAGCACTCCCTGGAGGTGAAGGAGATATCACCTACGAATTAGTTGATGGCGAATTAAAACCCAAAATGGCACCAAAAAGATTCCATTCACGATTAACCCTTGCTCTGAGTATACTTTTAACGCAATGGGCACAAAACCGCGGTGAGGTTGGTATTGAGTGGGCAATTACTTTAAAACGTCGCGGTCGAGACTGGGCGCCAGTACCAGACTTACTTTATGTCTCTTACTCTCGGCTTAACAGTGACTTAATTGAAGATAAACCTTGTCCCATACCTCCAGATTTAGTTATTGAAATTATCTCTCCCGACCAAACTTTTGGAGAAATGAGTGCAAAAGCAACAGATTACCTAAATGCAGGTGTTCTGAGAGTTTGGGTTGTGGATGCAAAAGCTAAAACAGTCACTATTTTTTATCCTGATGCCCCGCCTCAAACAAAAATTGGTGCAGATATTATAGAAGATTCTCTACTTGAAGGACTGCAAATTACAGCAGAACAAATTTTTCAACAAGCAGGAATTCCGTAAATTAGAATTCAGAATTCAAAATTCAGAATTAACGAGTTACGGAATTCAATAGACATATTTCTATGCCCCGATTTGTGGAAATGGCACGAACAACGGGAAGCAGTTCAGCAATCAGACAATTTCGACAATGGGTAAGAGAACAGATACAAGATAGATAAAATTAAAACAAGATATAGAATTAAGAATGCAATCAAATGTTTGACTTGCAAAATTGAAAAAGAATGCAGAATTCAGAATCAATTAGGGGGAATTCAGACCCCCCAGCCTCTATTGAATTCTGAGTAATGACGCCTTTATTCTATTTGATAAAATTAAAAATTTTGTAATTCAATATTTATTTTATCTAAATCTGCACTTGACTTAAAGAACAGGAATTAATCTAAAGCAATTGTGACCGAATTTAACTTACAAATCCAAGAAAATAGTTATGACGCGGGCGTTCGCCTCGATCGCTACCTTTCACAAGAATTACCAGATTTATCTCGTTCCCGCATTCAACAGTTAATCGAAGAAGGTAATGTGCAACTTAACGGTAAAATTTGCACGTCTAAAAAGATTAATGTAAAGATAGGCGATCGCATTACTCTAGAAATACCACAAGCCCAACCTTTAGAATTGCAAGCAGAAGATATTCCCCTAGATATCCTCTATGAAGATGACCAGTTACTCATTCTCAACAAACCCGCAGGCTTAGTTGTACATCCCGCACCCGGTCATCCAGATGGCACTTTGGTAAATGCTCTGTTGGCACACTGTCCTAATTTACCAGGAATCGGGGGAGTCCAACGTCCGGGAATTGTCCATCGCTTGGATAAGGATACAACAGGAGCGATCGCGATCGCCAAAACAGAAGTTGCTCATCATCACCTCCAAGCACAACTCAAAGCCAAAACAGCACGCCGAGAATACTTAGGTGTAGTTTACGGTGCGCCAAAAGCTGAAAGTGGCACGATTGACTTACCTATTGGTCGCCATCCCCAAGACCGTAAAAAAATGGCTATCATACCCGTCGAACAAGGTGGACGGCCAGCAGTCACTCATTGGCAAGTATTAGAACGCCTCGGTAATTACACGTTAATCCACTTTCAACTAGAAACTGGACGCACCCATCAAATTCGCGTCCACAGCGCCAAAATTGGTCATCCTATTGTTGGTGACCCTGTTTATGGTTCTGGTCGTTCAGTGGGAGTAAATTTGCCTGGTCAAGCACTCCACGCTTGGCGACTCAAATTACAGCATCCCATATCTGGGGAAATGATTGAGGTGACAGCAACTCCTCCTAGCCAATTTACCAAACTTTTGGAGATCTTAAAAAAACGAAGCGATCGCACTCAGGTAATATCCTGAATGTGGCTTACTCTGATTTTAGTTTGTATAGAGATATTAAAAGAAATGGTTCAAATTATTAATGGAGCGATAAACAGCAGCAATTTAGAACATAATACCAATTCTCCAAAATTAGGCAAAGGATAAATCAGAAAAGCCTTACTAAATCTAAGTTTCTTAATTGAGAATTGCTATAAATTATGTCGTCATACATTTACCGATATTCCGAAAAAGCGCGGATGGGTAGGTGTTGACACGAGAGTGAGTAAAAAAATGGCTGTATTCTCGTCAATGTAAGCATTTGAGAATATTCCTACTTCTCGCCCATCCGCGCACCTTATCTAGACTGGCTTTCAACGATTTACATCTAGCCAAATTACAAACCGTCGTGCTATGATTTTTCAATTCGCGCAACCGAACCTCGAAAACCAAATATTACAAAGCTTTCATACGCCAGCCATTGCAATTAACTAAAATCCCTATTAGGGATTGAAACAATCCAACTGGATTTACTAAGGTTATCATCCAAAATACTATTGCAATTAACTAAAATCCCTATTAGGGATTGAAACTTCTCATTGGATATAGCGTATGAATCAATGGCAGCATTGCAATTAACTAAAATCCCTATTAGGGATTGAAACAATGCACAAATGAACGAACAAAAGACACCACAGTATTGCAATTAACTAAAATCCCTATTAGGGATTGAAACGAGTGATGAGAAATTGATAGAAACCAGAGAAAAGATTGCAATTAACTAAAATCCCTATTAGGGATTGAAACGAACCTCCGTCCGATTTGGACAAAACTCCTAAAATTGCAATTAACTAAAATCCCTATTAGGGATTGAAACTCAGCAGGGTCAATCGCAGAACCAGGGGGAACTTATTGCAATTAACTAAAATCCCTATTAGGGATTGAAACATTTTATTCGATGAGGTTGGCGTATTTGTAAATGATTGCAATTAACTAAAATCCCTATTAGGGATTGAAACGGAGCAGCAACACCGCTAACAGTTTGAGCGGGAATATGTCATTGCAATTAACTAAAATCCCTATTAGGGATTGAAACATGAAACGTTCATCAAACTGCTCGCCAAGGCTCGTTAAAGAATTGCAATTAACTAAAATCCCTATTAGGGATTGAAACTATTTCGGAATTAAAAACAGAATCATCAACCTCAGCAGTATTGCAATTAACTAAAATCCCTATTAGGGATTGAAACCGGCTTCGAGATATCCTTTGGTGGTGTCATTATCAATGGGCTGATTGCAATTAACTAAAATCCCTATTAGGGATTGAAACGCAAACAATGATTACTATCATCGTTTGTTTTTTGATTGCAATTAACTAAAATCCCTATTAGGGATTGAAACTTGTACTTTAAATTTGGATAATCCTTTGCCTGGTTCTATTGCAATTAACTAAAATCCCTATTAGGGATTGAAACAGTTGAGGCGCTCTTTATGGATATCAAAAAAGCAATATTGCAATTAACTAAAATCCCTATTAGGGATTGAAACCCCTCAATGGACACGGTGTCTGGGCTGCTTGCATTGCAATTAACTAAAATCCCTATTAGGGATTGAAACCACTGCTATCGATGGTGACAGCAATGGGAAGCGTATTGCAATTAACTAAAATCCCTATTAGGGATTGAAACTGTCATTAAAAAGGTGGCGGTGTTATCTTCTATCGATTGCAATTAACTAAAATCCTCTAATACGTGCATTTAAACAAACGATTAGCGTGCATCAGACGTGGGATAGAGTTTGTTTCACTAGTTATACCTAAATGAAACTCCTACGTAACCCAGGACTGATGCACGCTATCAAATAATCAAACAGATTGACTAGCTAGCCGTCGAGCAAAAATCGTTACTTGATTCCTGCTATTTGGCGATAAGGTACATCCTTGTTGATATCAATGTTGAATGACGAAACTCTTTGTGGAGCATTGCCAGTTGCATTGATACTTTGTGCCAAAGCCAAGAAATTAGCTGGATCGCCAGCTTTGGGCTTTTGTTCTTGGGGGATAAACCGACGTACTTCTACCTGCCAAATAATTTGGGGGAAGCCCAATTTAGCGCGGTAGTAATCGTCATATCGTGGAGATTTGATATTGAAAGGCAACTCACCTTCAGCGCGAGATGGTAGGACTCGACGCCGTTGATAAGGCACTGTAGAGTATCCAAAATTGCTGAGGTACTCTTCAGAATCGAGTATTTGATCGATAAAGCCTTTAATACCTTTGGTAGCAACTACAATTGACCAAGCGATTTTTTCGCGCTCGCTGTATACGTCGCGTCCCAGAACTCTTTGTACTACTTGCTCAACAAAGCGGTAGTTGCTGTTGAGGTCGTAAAAGCTTCTCTTAAAGGTATTGGAAAGTACCAATCCACGAACAAAGTCCCGCACTGTAATTTGTCCATTACGGAGTTGGGACTCTAAGTATGTTTCGCGATCGGCAGCAAACGCATAGAAGAAAAGTTGACGATATGCTGCTTCGATCAGATCGTTAAAATCTGAGGGAGAAAGCAGATTGTCTGTAGAAAAAATTCTGGGTTGTTCGTCACCCGGTACTTCGTATGCTTCTACACGCTGGTTTTGACTTGAAGGTGCGTATTCTAACAGAGGAAGTGTCACTCTAAAGCCTCCATGCTCTTAACTAAAGTTAACAACTTTAAATCACATATTAAGGGACGTAGTTGGATCAGAACCTGAGATTCTGATAAAGTTTCACGAAACTTAACTAAGAGTGGTTAAGTATTCGTAAGAAATAGCGTTGAGCTTCCTGGATTCAGCCCACTGCTAGCTTCAGCTACACGCTGCGGTTTCCAGCTTTATGACTTGTTGACATCTCCTACACTGTTTGCAAAGCATACGGTGTAAGGTTATCAGCTAATCCAGCTAGTATTCAGGATATGCTGAAGCTCACTTTCAAGTCCAGGAAATGCCCCATCGCAGATTATAAATTTATTACCCGATCGCTTTTTTTTGGATTTAGCTAAATGTAGAAGCTTTGTTCACATAATTCAGATTAGGAGATTCAGTTTCACTTTTTTGAACTGAGACAATATTTTTTAACATTTCGCAAAAGAAATTAATGAAGAATAGAGAATGGGGCAAACAGGGTATGGGGAAAGGGGAAAAGGGGAAAGATTAAATTTATTCCTTTTCCCTTTAACCTTTAACCTTTTCCCCTGCCTCAAGAGATCCCTATCCCGCACTCCCATTTCCTATCCAAAATTCCAGGGGATCTATGGTTGGCTGACAGTAAGGCCAGCTACGTAAGGTTGCTTCCATTCCTGCTTCCCATAATGGTGGTTCTAATCCCAACCCTAAACACAGGTGAGACAGAATATTAGCAAACTGCTGATTATGACCATAGTCTCCTAGATGGGCGTGAGCATATTCATGGACGACGATACCAAACCAGTCTTTGGGTGCAACTCGACCGACATCTACCAAAATGGTGATTGGGTTTGTGAGAATGTTGCACAGACCGTCAATACCGAAAGATTGAGCTATGGGTACTGCAAAAATTTGGATGTGGCGGCGCTCTTGGGGATGAAAGCACTGATGACAGGCATCCAGATAGGTGTCGATCGCAGCGTTAACGCTGTTAATGTTTTTGCCGATCCAAGTGCAAATGGCAATGCGATCGCGGAGATTATCGAATACATCCACCATACCTGGTTCTAGGGCAAATCCCTGTACTAGACGTAGATAATCTCGCCCACGATTAAAAGCATCGGTCTGCTTGAGAATCATTCACCAGCCTAAAACGGAATAAAACTGTTGTTTAGAAGTTACCTCTTGTGTATTAGAAACTTCTAAAGAAGAATCAATGCGGGTTTCAGTGCAAAACGATGCTGTGCTGAAGCCGCCAAACCTTTTGACTGTACTGCTTCGCAGTCTAATATTCGGGCCGCCGAACCAAAATCGCTCAATGGAACTCATTGTTTCGTATTCGGTTGTCAACACGAGTCCATCTTCTTCATCCATGTGAAAAAGACCGACTACAGGTACAATTTCCGCGTAGCCTCTTTCGCGGAGTAATTTGCCTTGCCTTGGATTATCGGCATCAGGCACGATCGCAAATATGGTTTTCCCTTGATGATTCTCCTCATCTTCTCTATCCCAAGACATTGTGCCTAGCCAACGCACCCGCGATCCTCCTACAGAAAGAGCCGGATCGATCTGATGATACTGGCACAGTTCAATGATTTCTGGATGGTCGGCTGCCAGAGTTTCCACTTGTATATCTGATTCTCCCGTCTCTGAGCGCTTGAACGCCAGGTGATGAGTTACACGTTGCGATCGCCATTTGCCAGCACTTAGCTGAAAAAATTCCATTGCGTCTATCAATCTTCCGACTCCTACCTTTGACTCCTAAAGGACGATGTTGACCTTGCTTTTTGTTTTTAAAGTTGTTGGTATATAAACATTCTAAACATTACAACCATGAGCGTTTAGCTTCAATAAATTCCTGGCAAAGGAACAGACAAACATATTTTTTGCTAACTGTAAATTTTTGTAATATTAATTTCTCATGACTTGACAATATGGACGTTTTAATATCTCAATGCTACACTTAATAAAGTGATGTATACAACAGGCTACCCCTAAGCCTTTGCAGTACGAGTAACAACAAGCACCTTCGATTCAGTCAATTAGAAGAAGTGAATCTTATGGAATTCCCCATCGAACTAACCTTAGAGCAACAGTTTCGCCTACAAAACTTGAAAACCCAGGTAGAGAATTTGAGCCAAGAAGAAGCTCAAGAATTCTTGTTAGAAGTTTTACGTCAGATGATGGTGAAAGATAATTTGGTTAAGCATCTACTCAAACAAGCCTAAGCCACTAAAAAAGAATATTTTTTCTTAAGACTTACGCTGTGGCTGCATAAGTCTTAATTTTTTTGGGCAGGGGGGCAGGGGAGGCAGGGGAGGCAGGGGGGCAGGGGAGGCAGGGGAGGCAGGGGGGGCAGGGGAGGCAGGGGGGGCAGGGGGAGAAAGAATAATCAATGAATAATGACTAATGACTAATGACTAATGACTAATGACTAAATATTACAGATTATTACTTTCTCTCTCATAGAAAAGACTAGGGTACTATTAATCCCCTATGTTTTACTTTGGCTACTCGCAGTTCATCTGACGAAACTACGCCACGAATAATATCCGCCATTTGTGAATATTAAGGAGAACTCATGGTTCTTGATGCTTTTTCCAGAGCTGTAATTACAGCAGATGCTAAAGGTGCTGCTATTGGTGGTGCTGACTTAGATGCTCTCAAGGGTTTCATTGCTGCTGGCAACAAGCGCCTTGATGCTGTAAATGCGATCGCCAGCAACGCTAGCTGTGCTGTTTCTGATGCCATTGCTGGAATCGCTTGCGAAAACACTGGTTTGCTTCAACCCGGCGGTAACTTGTACCCCACTCGTCGCCACGCTGCTTGTCTGCGTGATACCGAAATCATCCTGCGCTATGTAACCTATGCATTGTTGGCTGGTGATTCTTCTGTATTAGACGATCGCGCTATCAACGGATTGAAAGAAACCTACACCGCTCTGGGAGTTCCCATTAGCTCTACTGTACGTGCTATTCAAATCCTCAAAGCTATCGCTGTTGCTCACATCACCAACACCAACACCGAAGCTAATGCTGGGCCTAAGTTCCGCAAGTTGGACGTTATCCCAGGCGACTGCTCTGCTCTAGCTGCTGAAGCTGCTAGCTACTTCGATCGCGTTATTTCTGCTCTGAGCTAATAGCTCACAGTTAACGGCTATTTAGCCAAACGAAGTGAAATCAAAACCCGATCAAATCCCATCTGGAGTATAAAAAGCAATGAAATCAGTTATTACCACAGTTGTTACATCTGCTGATGCAGCAGGTCGTTTTCCTACCACCTCTGACCTAGAATCCGTTCAAGGTAGCATTCAACGTGCTAACGCTCGTTTAGAAGCTGCTGAAAAGCTGGCTTCTGGTATCGATGCTGTAGCTAAAGAAGGTTATGATGCTGCCTTTAAGAAATATCCTTACTTAACCCAAGCAGGTGAAGCTGGCGACACCCAAGTTAAGAAAGACAAGTGCCTCCGCGACATCAAGCACTACCTACGCTTGATCAACTACAGCTTAGTTGTTGGTGGTACCGGTCCATTGGATGAGTGGGGTATTGCAGGCGCTCGCGAAACATATCGCTCTTTGGGTCTGCCTACCGCTCCCTACGTTACCGCATTGGCCTACACCCGCGATCGCGCTTGCTCTCCTCGTGACTTGTCTCCTCAAGCGTTGACCGAGTTCCGCGCTCTCCTCGACTACGTAATCAACTCCTTGTCATAATACGCGGATTGATTAGCCGAGCGACCGTTGCACTCTAAAACTAGGGACTCTGGGTCTATTGCTTTGCCGAGATTAGGTTGAGCGATGGACTTAGAGTCCCTCAGTTGTTATTGAAAGAATTCTGAATTCAAGAGTTAGGAGTGATACTAAGTTGCGTTCAAATAGAATATTTATACTCCCTACTCGCAGCCTAAATTACTATCTTTGACTGGAACTTAAGTTTTTATTATGACGACAGATTCTCTATTTGAACAGTTAAAACACCCTAACCCAAATCTGCGGGAACGAGCTATGTGGCAACTAGCCGAAGTCCGCGATGAAAATACCATTCCTCGATTAATGAGTATTTTGGATGATGAAGATGTGACCTATCGTCGAGCTGCGGTAAAGGCTTTGGGTGCTATTGGTGTAGATGCTGTGCCAGCATTGGTAGAGTCATTGCTCAACAGTGATAACGCAACCGTTCGGGGCAGTTGTGCTAAAGCTTTGGCACAAGTGGCTGCCAACCATCCAGACGTACCTTTTCCAGAAGAGGGCTTGCAAGGATTAAAAACAGCACTCAACGATGCAAATGGTGTTGTGTATATTGCATCTGTGATGGCTCTGGGTGAGATTGGTTCTCCTGCCTTTGAAATTTTAACTGAAGCTTTGAAAACCACAGATAATGTTGCGGTAGCTGTGGCGATTGTAAATGCACTCGGTTCAATGGGCGATGTCCGTGGGGTAGAAGTGCTGACAGCATTGACTAACGATGAAACTGTCGATTCCTATGTTCGGGAGTCAGCGGTGAGTGCCTTACCTCGATTAGATCAGGTGATTAAATATAGTAGAAAATAGCGATCGCCAAGCTTACTGTAATACTTCTGGCTCAAAAAAAATGAAAAGAGCTAAGAGGTTATAGCCATTTGCGTACAGGTGACAGTGGTAGAACCGAGCAATTTGGGTACAATTTCCGCTTTGAGAGCGATCGGGCATAGGGCATAACTAGTACTGAGCCAAGATGTATGTAATTTCGGGTTTAGATCGAACCAACAACAGAACAGTTGAGAGCGTTTTATAGTAGATGTGTAAGAGCAAGTAATATGTTTCAGCCTATTAACGTTGTACGATTGGACGAAAGAACAAAGCGGATATAAGTATTAATTGGAGACACAATACAAATAGAGATATATCCTAACGGTGAGCTTGATTTCCATGACTAAACCTGATTATCAAGCTATGTCAGATGATGAATTAAGAGATTGGGTCAGATATCACCCACAGGACACCGAGGCATTCCATATTTTAATGGACAGGTTAGACCAGCGACCAAAAGTAATCACTCGCACCGATGAGGAATTTGAAACCGAGTTACAACGGCGTATTAGCCAGGCTAGTTGACAAATATAATTAAAACCACCAATCTAAAAGCTGGTGGTTTTAGTTATCAATTTACTTGTTTCTCTAAGATGAAACACTTATGGATTCTGTGTTGTGTTGTTTCAGATTTCTAAATTGGTTGGTGTGATTTTGGGGGTTTCATACAAATGATTCCAGAGAAACCGGAATCAAATAAATTATATTATTTTTATACACAATATTGGGTTCCCGGCTTAATACCGACAAGTTTTACGTAATAAAATCACGGAGAAGTCTTTTAATTAGACTAATTAAGTGTAATTTATATGACCCACGTTAGATTAGCAATAGACTATCTCAAGACAACTTTATGACTTCTTTGGAACCGTCAGTTAAGGATTTGGTGCTGGTTGCTGGTGGTACTGGTGGAGTAGGACAACTTGTGGTAGGCAAGTTGTTGGAAAAAGGTGTCAGGGTTCGCGTTCTGACACGAGATGCCGCAAAAGCTGAAAAAATGTTTAATCGGCAAGTGGAAATTGTTGTTGGTGATACCCGTCAGCCGGCTACACTTGATGCTGCAACATCAGATGTCACCCAGATTATATGTTGTACTGGAACCACAGCCTTTCCTTCTGCCAGATGGGAGTTTGAGGAATCCCCAAACTTGATTGAATGGGGCTTAACTTTTCTTAACCCCCAATCTAGCCAAGCGAAAGCAAAGAATAGTCCAGCAAAAATCGATGCCCAAGGTGTTAGCAACCTAGTAGCAGCAGCGCCTCAGAATTTGCAACGATTCGTTTTCGTTTCCTCCTGCGGCATTCTCCGTAAAGATCGGTTTCCTTTTAGCGTCCTCAATGCATTCGGCGTCTTGGATGCCAAACAAAAGGGCGAAGAGTCGATCGTTAATTCAGGATTACCCTACACTATTATCCGCCCAGGACGCCTGATTGACGGGCCTTATACTTCATACGACCTAAACACCCTTCTGAGGGCAAAAACAGGCGGCAAATCCGCTGTGGTACTTGGTACGGGAGATACACTTGTAGGCGATGCTAGCCGGATTGATGTAGCAAACGCTTGTGTCGAGTGTCTTTTTTACCCAAGTACTTCCAGGAAAATTTTTGAAATAGTCAATAAAGGACAAAGACCAGATGCGATCGACTGGGAGAGCCTTTTTTCTGAGCTTGGGTGAGTAGGGAGATGGGGAGGCTCTTGAGGCAGGGGAAAAGGTTAAAGGTTAAAGGGAAAAGGAATAAATTTAATCTTTCCCCTTTTCCCCGGTTGGTGAGCTTGTCGAACCATACCCCTTTCCCTTTCCCCAGGCCCAATGACTAATGACTAATGACGACTAATGCCGTAATTTGTTACCTCTAAAGACGGCAAACACCACTCAGATGTTACGGTTCACCCTAATTACTGAAAGTATTAATTCTCATACATTAGACGAAGTGGAAGCAAATCAATCCATGAATTAACTTAAAAACTGTTGAGTTAGTTTAACCGCCCCAACAAAGGTTCGGTAAACCACCCTTCATGGATCTCAATATATATATCAGCATAGTCTGGAGTCTTAACTCCCAGAAAAAGCCAAATTAAGGTATTAATGCTGAACTGGCTGATTTCTTGACCCTATTGGTTGAAAATTTAGTCCTTAATATTCTCATTCATTCATTTGTAGTTATACGGAGCCAGCACTTAAAATGGCAAAAGTAGTTGGAATTGACTTAGGTACAACGAACTCCTGCGTGGCAGTAATGGAAGGTGGTAAACCCACGGTTATTGCTAATGCGGAAGGTTTTCGGACAACACCATCAGTGGTTGCGTTTGCCAAAAATGGCGATCGCTTGGTTGGTCAAATCGCCAAACGTCAAGCGGTGATGAACCCCGAAAATACGTTTTACTCTGTCAAGCGCTTTATTGGACGCCGCTTTGACGAAGTTACCAAGGAGACTACTGAAGTTTCTTACAAAGTTCTTAGCAGCGGCGGCAATGTCAAGCTAGACTCTCCCGGCGCTGGTAAGCAATTTGCTCCTGAAGAAATTTCTGCACAAGTTCTCCGCAAACTGGTTGAAGACGCTAGCAAATACCTGGGCGAAACTGTAACCCAAGCAGTAATCACAGTTCCCGCATACTTCAATGACTCCCAACGGCAAGCGACAAAAGACGCTGGTAAAATTGCAGGGATTGAAGTTCTGCGGATTATCAACGAACCTACAGCCGCTTCTCTAGCATACGGGTTTGATAAAAAGAGCAACGAAACAATTCTAGTATTTGACCTTGGTGGTGGTACCTTCGACGTATCTGTACTAGAAGTCGGCGATGGAGTTTTTGAAGTGTTAGCCACATCAGGTGATACCCACCTTGGTGGTGACGACTTTGATAAAAAAATAGTTGACTTCCTAGCTGAGAAGTTCAAGAAAGACGAAGGCATCGATTTACGCAAAGATAAGCAAGCTTTACAACGTTTGACTGAAGCCGCAGAGAAAGCAAAAATTGAACTTTCTAGCGTCACCCAAGCAGAAATCAACTTACCATTTATCACCGCTACTCAGGACGGGCCTAAACACCTGGATACAACCCTGACTCGCGCTAAATTTGAAGAACTTTGCTCTGACTTAATCGACCGTTGCCGTATCCCCGTGGAAAACGCTCTTCGGGATGCCAAGCTCAACAAAAACGATATTGATGAAGTCGTGTTAGTTGGTGGTTCTACCCGGATTCCCGCAGTCCAACAGATTGTGAAGCAGGTATTGGGTAAAGACCCCAACCAAAGCGTTAACCCCGATGAAGTTGTGGCAGTAGGCGCAGCAATTCAAGCCGGGGTATTAGCTGGTGATGTTACTGGTATCTTGTTGTTAGATGTCACACCGCTATCTTTAGGTGTTGAAACATTGGGCGGCGTGATGACCAAAATCATCCCCCGTAACACAACAATTCCTACCAAGAAATCTGAAGTGTTCTCCACCGCTGTGGATGGCCAAACCAACGTAGAAATTCACGTCCTCCAAGGGGAACGCGAATTCTCTACCGATAACAAGAGTTTGGGAACCTTCCGCCTTGATGGAATTCCCCCCGCACCACGTGGCGTCCCCCAAATCGAAGTCGTATTTGACATTGATGCTAACGGTATCCTTAACGTCACTGCCAAGGACAAAGGTACTGGTAAAGAACAGTCCATCAGTATCACTGGCGCTTCCACACTGGATAAAAATGACGTTGACCGGATGGTCAGAGAAGCAGAACAAAACGCTTCAACTGACAAAGAACGACGCGAGAAAATTGAACGCAAGAATCAAGCCGACTCTTTGGCATATCAAGCCGAGAAGCAGCTGCAAGAATTGGGTGATAAAGTTCCGGCTGCTGACAAGACCAAAGTCGATGGTTTGGTGAAAGAACTGCGGGAAGCAATTGCTAAAGATGACGACGAGCAAATCAAGAAGCTGACCCCAGAATTACAACAAGCACTATTCGCCGTTGGTAGCAACATCTATCAACAAGCGGGTGGCGGTGCTGCACCTGGTGCTGAACCTCAAGATGGTAGTTCTTCTTCTGCTGGTAGCGGTGATGATGTAATTGACGCTGATTTTACAGAAAGCAAATAATCCTCCTATTTCTTCGGGAAGATTATTTTGTCCCACTTCATATTGTCCACCCAAGGTTTTTCTTGGGTGGGATTTTTTTTTAGAAGTTAGGAGTTAAGAGTTAAGAGTTAGGAGGCAGAAATAATAGTGCTAATTTTTAACTATAAATCTAGAAATTTTAAACTTTATTTTTAACTCCTCACTCCTCACTCTCAACTTCTAACTTTGTTATGCCTTATCCTCAAGCACCTTGGACACTGCAAGGTTACGCTATCCAAACTCTGCATTTGGTGAATATTGACCGAGTGCGCCCTTTAATTCCTTCAGAATTAGAAATTATTTCTGTGTGGCCTGGTAAAACCATTGGTAGTGTGTATTTATCTAATTATGGGTCAGGCTCGGTATTGGAGTACAACGAGTTAATTATTGCCCCGGCTTTGGTTTATCACCAAACCAAAATGGGCCCTTGGATTTCGCACATTTATGTGGATAATCCTGATTCTGTAGCTGGTGGTCGAGAAATTTGGGGACTACCGAAAGAACTGGCTGAGTTTACCCTGGAAGGAGAACGCGCCACTGTACGCCAGGGAAAACAGAAACTCTGTAGTTTTAACCATATTCAACAAAGCTGGGCATGGCCTATACAATTAGGCGCGTCTGCTTTCAGCGCCAAGGGTATTGATTTGCTCATCTTCCTTGCTGAATTTGAGTCTTTCTTCGGCTTAATTGGTTCTGAGTTAGAAATCCCTGCTGCAAGTCCTTTTTCTCAAATAGGTTTAGGTCAGCCTTGGTTAACTGTGCGTCATCAGCAGATGAATTTGCGAGTCCATGCGCCAAAAGTCGTTGGTGAAATACCGATCTAGGCATTTCCAGAGTCACAAGAGTAGCAAGCCTTTGGTAATAGCAATTCAAATAACGTTTGCGACGCATTATTCGTAAGGGCACAACAATGTTGTGCCTCTACCCAACTGTCACATTCTTTTTCCAAATTGGTATAACAAGTTGTTTTTAATATATTTCGGCCAAAATCCGGAATCCTACATTTTGATTGTGTAGCTCTTTATATAGCAAAAACAGCAAACAGAAGCTAGTCACTCAAAATTTTAAGGAATAAATTATATTGCCTACCAAATCTAGCGATTTTTAAAATTCAAATATTTCCTGAATTCACAAGCTTGAGAAAACGACACAACCAATTAACTTGCCCTACCGTTAATTAACAGTAGGGCTTTTTGTATTTATTAAAAAAGAACTGGCGATCGCATCTAATTTTGAGTTCATAATTTTTTCTAAAGGCTTGCATAAATAACAAGTTTTAAGATGATAACACTATACAAGTAAAAAATTAAACCTTTATTATTTAAATTCAGGAGAAACAGAAATGAAATTCTAATACTTCTGAAGTTGCCGATTTTAAATTTGCTCAACCAAAACTGACAATGATTTGGGTGCAAGAATCGCACGAAGGACGCCAGAGTATGGTTGCAAAATGGCTAGTCAGTAAATAGTGATGTATCTTGACTCGCGGTTGGTGGTTTACGCATTCTGCATATACAGCAATTTACAGAATAAACTACTGTAGGGTAGTACAAATAACTGTGCTACTCTATTTATCTTGAGGAAATACTAAAAAGGCTTACAGATATAATACATAATATTTGCACGCGCACGCCAATAAAGATTATTGGTAAAGTATTGGCAATTACCATATAATCTAAAATTACTTGATAAATTGTTAAGTATACGAATAAAATTAGATGCAGCAAAACTATACGATCGCGTAGATTATCTGATGTCGATTCCAGAGCCAATTAAACAATTTATAAAATGAGTAATATTTGGAGAAATGCTAAATATAATTTAATAGAAAAGATTATAAGACGCTATCCAGATTTACAGGATATTTTAGAAACATGTAATTTTGAGCCTTCAATTAAGCGAGAAGGCGATCGCTTGGTTGTTGTGCGACCGAAAGTAGCGATCGCCTGTAATTTACCCCAAGCTTTTGCTGGAGGCAATTGTGAAATAGACTTTAGCAATATCATTTTAAGATATCTAAAAATTAGCTTAAATAATCAAGATATTTTGGGTCAATTAATAACTGGATTAAACACTCAGCCAGATTGGAATTGTCGTCAGTTTTTAAAACAGCTAGATAGAAATTATTTTGAAGTGAATCTAGGTAAAACAACACTTATTTTATCTGAGTCAGAGGTATTAGATTTGTGTTTTTGTGTTGATGCAGTTTGCCAAGAATACAAAAAATCAATAATTGAATTTGAAAATTCTCTAGAAACCTGGGACTTTGAACTTGTAGATATTGCAAATATTCGAGGTTTTATCCTGTTTTCTGTAGGGCAAAAATTATGGAAATTAATGCAGCAGTTTGCTGATGAATTTGATTATACTAAAGGCAAGTCTGAATGGCATTTATTTCATAATGAAGATAGCTCAATTCGAGTGAGCCGAGGAATTCGCGACCATGCATTTATCTTGCCCAGAGTTGAGAGTAATTTATCATTAGGTATTAATAATAAAATTAATATTGTATATAAAATAAATTATGCTTACTTACAATCTCTTGAAAGAGGGAAAGTTACTTCTTGGCAGCAAGATATCGGAGTACAGGGAATCTGGACAGCTAGATATACTAAGCAGTGGTTGTTAGAAAAATATATTCCTCAAGCGATTAGTTACTATTTAGATAAATTTCAATTATCTGAAGCTGAATTACTAGCTGAAATCGTAAATTATAAAAGCGATCGCATACAGATAAAAGAAATTAATGATATTAAAGATCTACTACCTTATCTTCGCGATATCCAGTCTTGGTTACATATATGTAAAGAAAATATTGCTGCTACACTCTTGCAATCGTATTATCAAGCATTTGCAGATTTGATACGCAATACTGATTGCTCTATAACAGGGATAGACTATATTATGAGAAATTTGCTTGCTGTTAAATGGGAGAATACACAAGCAGAGATTCCCTATAACTCTACACAGTGTAATTTTAAAGATGCTCTAAATTGCCTAAATGAACAAGTAGCAAAAATAAATAATAGCAAATATGAAAATAGTTTCAAAGCAGACTTAATCACTAGGACATATATTTGGATAATAGAAAACGGAAAAATTAGATTCTCTCAAGCTCAGTTAAATGCTGCTAAACAAGCTTTGCAACCGCTTTGGGAAGAAAGTCGCTTTGAAATGCGCCATGTGTTTGTTAATCAATAAAACTTTCTTATACCAATTTGAAAAAAGAATGCAACAGATGGGTAGGGGCTTTAGCATTGTTCATTGGTGTCAACTTAAGCTCAAAACTATATCGCACATGGGTTTTGCACATCCCTCGCGCCCTCATCCCCTAACCCCTTCTCCCACAGGAGAAGCGGAATTAAATCTCTGGCTCCCCTCTCACGAAGGGGAGAGGGGCTGGGGGTGAGGGCATTATCCCGACATCTTAGTTTCTAGTTTAGTAGTGTGCGATCGCTGCTAGAAAATGATGGAGGGCGATCGGACTTTACCTATTAAATAAATTTGTCTGTGCATTCGTTATAGCTTTACCTGGATATATTTGCTTGGAACCTTTAGGAATGTTAATCCAGCCAAGGTCTTGCAAGCGATTTTTTAAATTAGAAATCGTGACACCAAGCTCATCTTTCATGGGATAAAGGTGTCCCCAATTTGTCAAATCACGCCCCTTTTGAACTTCTTCTAATTTAAATATGGGCATCAATAAACAACTAGCAAAATATTGTGCTTGCCATTCAATACCTTTTTGGCTACTAACACTGCGGCATAGAAATGGTTCTACTGGTATTTCAATACCAATTTCCCGCTTTTCTACAAACTGAAAAACTGCATTTTGGTCTATATGAAGTTCCCAATGTCCTATTTCATGAGCTATCGAGGATTCTTCAAATCCCTTAGGGAAATCTAGATTGTTTTCATTCATCACAATTTTAGGTTCAGTGGGTAGAATCATAGCTGCGATCGCACCTTCTTCATCAGCAGGTATATATCCACAATCCATATCTAAATCTAGAGCTTCAGCTAAATGACCAGCGTCAATTGGCCATTTTAGAGGACGCTTGCGCTTTGCTTGCACAAGAATTAACAGGATGCTATTTCAAAACGCAAACATCAAATTAAGAAATAGGCACTGCAACTGGAACCGTAAAATGAAACTTGCTACCCCGATCTTTACCTAGAGACTCAGCCCAAATTTTACCTCCCAAATTATCAATAATTCGCCGACAAATCGCCAAACCAAGTCCCGCACCACCTACAGTGCGTTGCAAAAATCCTTCTTCTTGATAAAAACGCTCAAAGATAGTTTCTAGTCGGCTCGGTTCAATACCTCGACCCGTATCTGCAATAGTAATTTTTAACACAGATGTTTTTGAGGCTGGGTCAACTTCTTCTGGATTTAAAATATTTGCACGAATGGTAACTTGTCCGCTCTTGTCAGTAAATTTACAGGCATTATCGAGTAACTTTGTTAAAACTTCAATCAGACCTTCTCCATCTACCTGGATTGGCGGTAAGTAATGCGGCAATTCTACAACGATTTTAGGTAATTTATGACGGGATTCGAGTCCGCTGAGGGCTAAATCTAGGTATTCTTGAAGGGATATTGGCTCGATTTGCCAGCGCACCAATCCGCCCTCTAAGCGAGATAAGGTAATAAAATCTTGGATTAGTTTGCGTAACCGATCCGCATCGTCTAAAGCAGCTTGCAACATCGTTTGCTGCAATTCGAGCGGCATTTGTGGTTCTGTAATTAAACTTTCTAAGCAAACTCGGATAGTAGACAAAGGAGTACGCAGTTCATGGCCGACGATCGCAATTAAGTTACTTTGGGTGCGCTCCAAGTCTACCAGTTGACGGTTCAAAGTTTCCAAGTTCCTGTAAGCTTGTGCTTGCATTAAAGCAACTCCAACCTGTGTGGCGATCGCCTCTACTAACGTTACATCATCTTCTGTCCACAAATGGGCTTCTGGCTGGTGCAGTTCTAACATTCCCAACCAAGTCCCCTGATAGCAAATCGGTATCAATAAGCAAGCACGGATCTGCCAACGCACTAATTGTGCTTTTAATTCTCGATGGGACTGTAAGCCAAAATCCTGGTTGATATCAGCAATAACTATAGTTTGCCATCGGTTTTCGTCCTGAGTTTGACTTGATGACAAAGTTGTTTGAAATAGCGGATGGCTTGCTAACGACCAAACTTCTCCTTTTAAAGATGCCAATGCTGGAGGTGTTGATTCATAAGCAATTGGCTGTTGTTGACTACCTGGTCGATAAATATAAACTAAACACCGACATTCGCTAAAAACTTGACCTAGTTCTCTAACAGTAACAGTCAGAATCTCTTCTGGATTAAAAGAGTGGCGAATAGTAGTGGCGATCGCATTAATCAAACGCTCTTTGCGCTCTTTGCTAGCTATAGTACGATAAGCTTCCAGCAGCCTGTATTGACTAGCTTGTAGATATGTGACTAAGCGGTTGGCAAATAGTTTCAAATCAATTCTTAGTGTATTATTTCTTGATATTTGTATTTGCGACTGCTGCAAAAGTCGATAACGTTTATGCGCTTGCTGAATTTTAGGAGCAAGTTCTGGCCGATAAATCAGAATGCGTTCCAATAATAGGCGAGCAGCTTGAATAGAAACTTGGGGGTCAAATGTCCAAATCCCCTGAAATTCCCTTACTTGATCTAGCAAGCCTGAATCTACAGATGAAGCATGTTCTCGACAAATCAGACACGCTGAATATAGCTGACCAATCACAATCAAATGCCATTCCTGAGCTAATTTGTCATTAGGGGCAAAAGGAATGGTTGTATAAGGAGTTGAAACCATACCAAAGTCGGTCTCTGGTACAGCTAATACATAAACCTGGTCTGTATGCTGAGCAATTTTTTCATAGCGAGGAATCTCTTGGCGATAAAAACACTCCTGCTGAAAATTCGCAATCACTAGGGGTTGATCTATCGCTCCCAGTACCAGGTCTTCTATTGCGTGAGAAAGAGCGGTTAACGAAGACTTGAAATAGATTTGAGGTTGTAGATCTGGTAGAACTTGGCACAAATCTTCCAACAAGGAATTGGAAACAGTCATTGGTAACTACGTCGGTAAGAATAAATGATTACTAACTCAAGTTTTTTATGGGTAAGAATGAGCATTTATAGCAGGCAAAAGGCAATAGGTAATAAACAAAGAAAGACTTTTGGGGTTGTGATTTTTCGAGCAGTTTATATCTTACCTAGCAAGTACTAAAGCTTGCTTTTTTGCACAAGTAGAAAGTAATTTTTAATGCAAAATTTAAAATTTACAATTGCCACGATTAACTCGTCTTAATCAAACTCGCTTCTGGCAAAATGGCTCCTTTGAGGATGCAGTGATGAAAATCGACCTCATTCAGGTTTACTTCGGTGAAATCAACGTAACTCAAATCGGTTTTAAACAAAATAACTTTGGTGAGATTGGCATAACTCAGGTCTGTGTTGCTTAGGTTTGCTCCAGTCAGGTTGGCGCTACTGAGATTTGCCTTAGCTAAAAAGGCGCCACTAAGGTTGGCATAGCGCAAGTCTGCTCCAGCTAAGTTTGCACCACTGAGGTCTGCATCGCGCAAATCTGCTAGGCGTAAATCTGTTTTTACAAGGTTTGCTTTGTGCAAGTCTGCTTTGCAAAGAGTTGCTCGGATCAAATTAGCAGACTTGAGGTTTGCCCAGATGAGATTAGCTCCACTCAGATTGGTTCTCCACAGAGCCGCAGCAGTCAAATTTGCTTCAATCAAATTTGCTCCGCGCAGGTTAGCATGAGATAAACTAGCGTTGGTCAAGTTAGCTTTATCTAAATTGATTCCCGCTAGACACATCTCGCTGAGGTTTGCCAAGTGCAAGCTTACTTGAGTAAAATTTCTCTCTCCTGCACAATAGCGTTTGACTATTTGCTCGGCATCCATACAATTTGCCTTCCAAGTCTGCATTTCTCACCTGAAAATTAGAGTATCCAATCGATATATTGCTGGAAATATATCTCAAAACAATTTTGGATTTTGTGGAAATTCACCAGCGCTTGTTTCCACCAACAGTGCGTTCAGCGGAGTCTGCGATCGCCGACTCAACTCTTTCGCAGAAAGCTTAACCTAGAAAAGGTTTCCTCTCCTACCTTCCTACTGACGCGATTAATTGCGTCTTTACCCATTACTTACTCCTTTTTTCAAGCTAAATTTTGGATTAAAAGTGTTAATTAAAAAGCTGTTATGTGAAATTTCAAAGAATACTATTGATTCAAAGTTGTTATCTTAACCAGACTTTTCAAAACTCTAGACCAAGATTAAAAACAGATTACTTTCAAAAGCGATCGCAGCAAATTTTTTAAGGTGGGCACTGTTTACCTTTTGCTTTTATGTTTTAAGCAGTGCCCACCCTATGCAGCAACGACTAAGTTAGTACTCTATTTACGTACTAAGTTCAGGAGTTCTTTGGGAGAAGCTAGCAAGTCAATCGCGACAAAGAATATTTTGCCTTGGGGATCTAGCAAAAACCGCCATGCAATGTTCATCCCTACACTCGCACCGAACCAGGGGGTTTGAACTTTGCCGGTCACTTTAACTTGGGTATAGCCATCTTCTACTGGCTCAGATATACCCCGTTCTGGCATCATCTTCAATCCTTGGCATTCTTCACGCATATAGTTGCGGATTGCCTCTTGACCAATGATTGGCCTTTCAAAAGGAGGTTGCAAAGCACCTTCGGAGTCAAACAAAGCAACCGCAGCGTCAAAGTCATTGGCATTCATGTTGTTGATATAGCCAAGCACAGTAGCATTATCGATGCCCTCGATGGTGACCTTAGTCCGAAATGCTTGTGCAATGGGAGGAGCCACAGGTACTGAGACTTTTTTGTAACTACCAGGAGCGTTCGGGTCAAACCCCATACTGACTACGGCGTTGCGTAGGATGGTGATTTGTTGACCTGCATCAGCAGTTCGGATTGCTTGCAGCACTTGAGCAGCTTTAGAAGAAAGCTTGTAACCCTGTGGTATTGGGGCGACAATTCCCTGAGCCATCCATTCTCCTAACTGATACCAGAAACCCAATTTGATGTTTACGGTGAAGGATGCATAGGAACGGCAGATAGGAGTATCAGCACGGTTAGCCAAATCGTACATCACTTGGGTCTGGACATCAAAAGGCATCTGCTTAATTTGTTCCAAAAGCCCTTGAGCGAGGATCATGTTTGCAGCACCGGGAGCAGCAACCGTAATTGTTTTACCCATTTCGGTGTATGCAAACCAAAGTAATGCTAATTGATCTTCAGCGTTGAGCTGATTAAAAGATTCAATGGTAGATGGAACAATGTCAGCAACTAGGGTGCCGGGAAAAATACTTTGAGCCGACTGGAGGGTAAAAGACATAGCAGAAATCCCAAAATGAAAATTACAGTTCTATCAAATGTGCAAACAAGGGAAATGCCTTGAGCTGCTAGCAAAGATACTCAACAATTAACGACTAAACGGTTACAGTTGCGATCGCTCTACCGAAGGTACAGCAATTACTTCTGTTGCCTTAGATACTTGGATTTGAACACCAGCTAAGAAGGTGTTGCTCAAGTGTTAGGCATTTTTTGACTCTTATGTCTTTATGTAAAGAAATATAACAATATCGTTACAAATAAGCAATACTTTCTCAGTTAGGTGCTAATAAGTTTTATTTATGCAAAATAATAAGTTTTACTTAAGTAAATTAGGCATAATGTAAGAATCCCCTTCTATATAGCGCTTCCCAAGCAAATGAGCTACAGAAATTTGTAGGGGCGCAAAGCTTTGCGCCCCTATCTTGTACTTGACTAGAACTAGAAATGCCATATGTAAGTCTCTAACAATAGACTTCTTGCAGAAGTCGGGAAAAGGGGCAAAGGTTTGGTATTTTCCCTTCACGCAATAAAGATGAGTCCCTTTTCCCACAAGAGTGCAAAAAGTACTTTTGCAAGAGACTCCATGAGTTGCACGCACAAGAAACATAGGACTTACGCAAAAACTCTCTGAAACTCTTATTTCTTTGTGTCCTACCCTGCGGGAAGCCACTTCTCTACGAGACGCTGCGCGAACGTGTCTATGCGTCCTTTGCGGTAGCCTGGGGCAAGCCGCTCCGCGTCTACGTTTTTTCATGATTTTGCGTAAGTCCTGGAACAATGAAAATATCTTGGTTTTCCCAGTCCCTATTTTCAAGGCAGGTCTAATGATGGATAGAGGCTTCACCATTAATGAGCGAGGTTAACTCAACTGATTTATGGTATTGTTGAGCCGAAAGTTTGCGATGAAATTTCACAGCCTGGGTTTACGGAATATGCTGAAAAACTCAACAAGGATTTGGCGATGATTGGTATTGCCTGATTCATAACACTGCAAGTTTTTACCTGATATGGTGGAGTTGTATAGCTAATAAGCCTTTAAATACACTTTAAATTTCCGAATTTTCCTCAATTGACGAATATAACCACTTAGAGGCATAACTAGGAAAACAGATTTCGATTACCCAGCAAAAAGTTAATTGAACAAGTTGTTTTTAGGCACACTTTCAGCAACTTTGAGTCCATTAATTTAAATCAGGCCATGCTATTATTTTTCACTGCTGCTGAAGACGATAAATGTCTGGCACAACAAATTGACTGAGGTTATACCAATTCAAATAATGTTTGCGACACATCAATTATCCGTAAGGGTACAAGATTGTTGTGACCCTACCCATCTGTCGCATTCTTTTTTCAAATTGGTATTAGTTTTTACTAGCCTCTTAATTGCTGCTGGAAGTACTGGAATTATATGGCTAATTTACTTCAGCCACTCAGCACGAACAAATTTGTTGGCTTATTGTTTGTAGCAAATTCAACTGAAGCCTTGGATTTTCATATTCAGACTTCTTTATATATTGAATATATGCCAAAATTTATCTTACTTTCGGAAAAAATTAATGTTAATTGGATTTATAAATCTTCCCAATTTATCGCGTTATTGTGGATATGTAGGTTTAGAAGTAGCAGAGATTGTTGCCAAATACCTTGCCGTTCAAAGTAAAACTTATGTAATTCAAAATAGAAGAATATTAATATATCAACTTTTAAAGTCGGGACTTGATTCTCATACAGCCAATAGAACAATTAGTGTATTGATATCAAGTTCAATTTTACAATCAACCAATATAAATCAGTGTGCTATTCATGAATAAGTGGGGAATGGGGCATGGGGCATAGGAAGAGAGCAAGGGTAAAGGGAAAGGGGTAAGGGGAAAAGGGGAAAGATTAAATTTATTCCTTTTCCTCTGCCCAATGCCCAATGCCCAGTATCAAAATTTAACGCAAACAACGAATCGCTTCTAATAAACCTCTAGCTTTATTGAGCGTTTCTTCATATTCTTTCTCAGGTTCCGAATCAGCCACCAAACCGGCACCAGCTTGGACGGTGACCGTGTTATTATGGACTACCATTGTGCGAATTGCTATAGCACTATTTAATTGTCCTTCAAAATCATAATATCCGTAAACACCAGAATAAACACCCCGACGACTAGGCTCTAATTCGTAGATAATTTCCATTGCTCTAATCTTGGGTGCGCCGCTGACTGTACCTGCTGGGAAACAGGCTTTGAGCAAATCCCATGCTGTTTTATTGTCTGCTAATTTACCCACAACATTGCTGACAATGTGCATTACATGGGAGTAGCGTTCAACTACCATTAATTCATCAACTTTGACGCTACCACTTTGGCAAACACGTCCTAAATCATTCCGCCCTAAATCAACAAGCATTACATGTTCGGCAATTTCCTTAGGATCTTGCAATAAATCCTCAGCAAAAGATGTATCTTCTTGGGTGGTTTTGCCCCGCGGACGCGTTCCTGCAATTGGACGTAGAGTTGCGATCGCTCCACCATTTGGATCGGTTTCTGCTTTCACCATCACTTCTGGACTGGAACCGATGATTTGCCAATCTTGGAAGTGAAAATAAGCCATGTAAGGCGAAGGATTTATTTGACGTAAAGAACGATAAAGAGCAAAGGGGTCACCTGTGTATGTTGTTGATAGTCGCTGGGAAATAACTACTTGGAAAATGTCACCAGCTTTGATATATTCTTTTGCTTTTTGCACGCTTGCACAAAAATCAGGGCGAGTAAAGTTACTTTGATACCCCTCTGCTCCCCTGCTCCCTTGCTCCCCTGCTCCTCTGCTCCCTGGCGGCTTCCATTCCAGCCTAGTTTTTTCTGGCGATAAGGGGAGAGATAACTTTTCGAGCATTTGGTTAACGCGATCGCAAGCTTTTTGATATGCTGCTTTGAAATCAACTTGCGGATCGCGTAAATCAGCATAGGCGACTGCCCAAATTTTCCGCTTCACCTGGTCAAAAATCAACAGGTGGTCTACCTGCATCCACAATCCATCGGGGATATTTCGCTCATCTGGTGGATGAATTGGTACGCGCGGTTCAATCCAGCGAATCAATTCATAGCCCCAAAACCCAAACAAACCACCAATTCCTGGGGGTAGCTGTGGCAATTTAACTGGGTGATAAGGTTCTAGACATTGAGCTAAAGCTGTAAAAGGGTCGCCTGCAAAAACTACCTGGGAGCCATCGCGGTTGATTTGAGTTGTGCGATCGCCTCTTGCTTCCAAAACCCACAACGGATCGCAACCCACTAAACTATACCGTCCCAGTTTTTCTCCACCTTCTATGGATTCCAACAAAAAGCTATAGGGCTGACCTGCACAGACTTTATACCAAGCAGATACTGGCGTATCTAAGTCTGCCACCCATTCCTGATATACCGGAATGAAGTTGCCTTGTATAGCTAGCTGTGAAAATTCAGAAAAATCGGGAAATACCATAAATAGTTTGGGGATTAGGGATTGGGGACTGGGAACTGGGGATTGGGCATGGGGCATGGGATATGGGGAAGAGGCAGGGGAGCAGGGGGAAGGGGGCAGAGGGGAAAAACTCTTCTCCCCTGCTCCCTGCTCCCTGCTCCCTGCCTTTCTATCTCCCTAGTCCCTAGTTCCTAGTTTCCAGTTCCCATTTCCCAGCAGTAACTAGTCCGCATCGTAGGTAGCTGTACCACTGAACTTGAGTTGTGCTGGATTGGGGTTTTGTCCAATGCGGCGTGGGAGGAAACGTACTTTTTCACGGCCTTCATTCACTTTTTCGGGGAACACACCATCAGCTGGGTGAATAAAAATAGTTTCTCCGTTGGGAAAAATCCGGTAAATTTTGTAGTCTGTAATCTTGAATTTCCGGAGTTGACCACCCAAAGCGATGGCTTGTTCTTTGCGGGCCAAGTACAGCAGGTTTTCACCTTTTACCGCAGTGGCAGCGCCACCTGTAGGCAATTCAAATACTTGCTCTTTCGGGCTAGTCCAGGTGATAGCGTACTTTTCTTCCACTTCTGCTTTAGAAAGCAAGCCGCCAGTGTTGCCAGCAAATCGTGGCGTTTGTCCAGAGAGTGTTTCAGCCATAAAGTGTTCTCTCAACGTTTTTAGGGCATACTAACATCGTAATAAGGATCGTATTGCGATCGCGTCATAGACTGTAACAGTTTTTAGTCATTTTTGATTGGGCATGGGGCATGGGGTATTGGGCAGAGGAAAAGGAATAAATTTAATCTTTCCCCTTTTCCCCTTACCCCTTTCCCTTTCCCCTTGTCCTCTTCCTATGCCCCATGCCCCATGCCCATCCCTATTTAGTCTTAACTTTCGCCCGCTTTTCCTCCTGGCTACTCTGAACAATTGGGATGGTGAAGTGAAACTCACTTCCCTGGTCTTTGCCGGCTGATTTAGCCCAAATTTCTCCACCCCAGCCATTGACAATTTGGCGACAAATTGCTAAGCCAAGCCCAGTTCCGCCGGTGGTGCGTCGAAGCGCTCCTTCTTCTTGATAGAAACGGTCAAAAACGATTTCTAAACGGTTCGGTTCAATGCCGCGTCCTGTGTCAGCTACTGTAACCTCGACCATTTGACGGCTGTTGCGAATCGCGTTAATGGTGATTTCTCCTTGGGCTGGCGTAAATTTACAAGCGTTGTCTATGAGTTTTGCTAGTACTTCTACCAGCCAGTCACCATCAGCTCTGACCAAGGGTAAGTTTTCAGGAATTTGAGTTTGAATTTGGGGGGGCTTTTCTGTGGAGGAGCGGGTGCGAAGGCGGCTGAGTGCTAAATCTACACACTCTTGTAAAGTCAGAGATTCTGGATGCCATTCCACGCGACCGCTTTCTAAGTTGGAAAGTGTGAGGAAATCTTGCACGAGTTTCCGCATTCGTTCTGAGTCAGCCAAAGCAGTGTTGAGCATCACCTGTTGCAATTCCACGGGCATATCTGGTTCGCTAGCCAGACTTTCTAAACACACTTGAATGGTGGATAGGGGGGTACGCAGTTCGTGTCCGGTAATGGCTATGAGGTTGCTGCGGGTACGGTCTAGGGCTTCTAACTGCTGGTTGAGTTCTTCTAGGTTGGCGTAGGCTTCGGCTTGGATGAGAGCTGCTCCCACTTGGGTGGCGATCGCTTTGACTAAATCCAATTCCCCTGGTTGGCACTCGTGGGGTGGCATCTGGCAGTAGTGTAATTCCACAATGCCTAATAATCGTCCTTGATAAAATACTGGTTCCATCAGCCAAGAACGAATGGCAAACTTTTTGGCAATCAAGGAAAGCCCCGCCGAATTTGTCACGCGAGGATCGCTGAGTGTATCGCTGATACAAACCCCTTCGTCTTGTTGGATGATGTCACGAAATAGGGGATTTTTCTCTAATTCCCAGGTTTGTCCGCGAACAGATAAAACACCAGCAGTCAAAAATTCATGTTCAATGATCGCTTGCCTATCCCCAGCTTGAGCCCGGTAAATCAGACAGCGACAAGCATTGAGATGTTGTCCTAATTCTTGTGCTGCTATCTGGAGAACTTCGTGAGGATCGAGCGATCGCCGAATGGCAGTACTAATTGTATTGACTAATCGTTCTTTTCGTGCTTGGGCAGTAATTGAACGATAAGCTTTGTGCAATTTGTACTGACTAGCTTGCAAGTAAGTCACTAAGCGTTGCACAAAAGGATCGGTGTCAATGTCACAAGCATATTCGCTAATCTGTTCTGCTCCAAAGTAGGTTCTCGTCTGCCCTATGCCAAACCTTTGACGCGCCCGCTCAATTTTGCTTGCCAGTTCTGGTCTGTAGGCCAAAATCCTTTCTAAGAGCAAGTCGGCGGCTTTGAGGCTAACTCCCCTTTCGGATGTCCAAATCCCCTCAAATCTCCGCGCTGTATCCATATCCAGACTGGGGCTTTGCTCTGGTAGTTGCTTGTTTTTGGCAATAGAACCGAGGTTTTCTCGGCAAACCAAACAAGTCGCGTAGCTGTCACCAATCACAACCAAATGCCACTCTTGACTTAAACCATCCTCTGGCTCAAAAGCTACCTTTTCGTAGTGTTCCGAACTGTTCGCGAAATCAGTTTCCGGAGCAGATAATACGTATATTTGATTGCTTCGCAAGGCAAGCCGCTGGTAGCGATGAGCTTCTTGGCGGTAGAATCGCTCTCGCTGAAAACTAGCAATTATAAGGGGTTGAGCTAAAGTCGCAGCCAAAACTTGATCTTCCATCGCGTGGGAGAGCGCCGTTAGTGAAGCCTTAAAATATAGCTGGGGCCGCAAGTACGGTAGGGACTTTAGGAGATCGCTCAGCACAGAAGTCGAAATGCTCATGAATTATCGTTAAACGCCCAATCTCAACAAGATCTACGTCACAGCTGCATTGTACAAATTCCAAAGGACTCTTAAGTTAAATAGACAGTTTCAATATGTAAAGAACGCTAAAAAGCACTTTTTGCTTAAGCAAATGCAACACTTTGTTACCAATTAGCAGAAGTGCGTGCAGCTAGCTTCATTTACAAAATTTAAAAGTTTTGAGTAGGAAATAGAGCAACAGCGGCAATGCATTTGTCTTTCGCACCTTGGCGTGGCGCAGTCATTCGCCACGATCGCTTTGTTCTTAACTCAAGTCTTTTTATCCATTGGCTGACATTGTGATGTTTTAAATGATAAACCACTAAGCCCAATATACATTCTCCATTGCCTTTATCATCATCGAACAAAGCAAAAGTAAAAAATTAAAAGGTAACTGACTGTGCTAAATTACTGTCTTGAAGAAGCGATCGCTCGTTTTAATTTTTCATTTTCCCGCCACAATTACCAGTTGATGCCGTTAAGATAAACACTCAGTGGATACTGAAACGCTTCTCGATAGTCCAGAGGTACTCGCATTAACGGATGTCCCCCTTGTTTTTTTGCCAAAAAGTATACTGTGACAATCTCAGCTTCGATCGTTTCGTTGCAAAGCCTGTGGTTGCGTTACTTTTAAAATTAAAGTTAGCTGTGCTGGGATGCTCTACTGAACTATGCCTAAACCAAAACCCATAACTTTGTACTTCATACAAATGAAAACTGCTGTAAGTTGCAACATTACTCTTGTATTTCCCACATGAAATCACTCCCATAAAAACAACCAAGGTAGAGCAGCATACCTCTGGTTTCTTTAATAGCTATCTTGTAGTACTCTAAAATACAGTTAAATCTGTACCAATAATCATCTACTTCTTTATCCCATAATGTTCTGTAAACATCTGGATTCAAAATACAAGCCTCTTCGTATCTATTAGCAAACTCTTTTTCTGAAATTTGAAGCAATGCTTCGGAGATTTGCTGAGTTTCTGAGGGCACAAGATATTTTACAGGGCCGAAATCTTTGAAACTACCTGTTGTTCCTTCAATCGATGTTCCACCCATCACCGCATTTATTAGCAGTCGGTTGTTTTCCTCCTTTCGGACAACTATGGAAGGTATCTGGCATTCTTCCCACGAAGATGTATTCTCAGTCAGTAAGTAGTGAATTGCGTGCCAATCTGAATCAATATCTAATCTTCCAATTCTCCATTCTTCCTCAGCAATAACAGCGTCAAGGTTACAATCAATTCCTTTCTTTTTTAAGTAAGAAGGCAGATATTCTAGTGCTGCTGTTTCTAGGGCTTCTTTTGCATGAAGATACAAATCCAATACATACAAATCTTGTTTCGCTATCTCTAAAAGAGGTGCGGATATTTGTTTAAAGTTTCCCTCTATTCCCATACTTAATTTACACCGAGGTATTTGATATATCCGCTCAAATGAGATGTTATAGCGCAAAAACCTACAATTACAATTCAAGTTCGTAAAAATTTAATTGACAAATTGCAACTCCCACCCATACATCAACAGTAGCGTATCAGAAGTATGAGGAAGCGATGCCTTCTCTACGAGACGCTCCGCGAACGGCGGGCTACGCCTACGCCAATAAAATAAACCTTCGTCGGGTGCTTTTTGCTTTAACACCCCACCAAGGTTTGTCCTAAATCTTTAAGTCCTAATTCTGGAAATTTAAGATTTGAAATTTTCCCTAACAATCCAAAATCCCAAATCCAAAAAATCGTTCTTTTATGCTTCTTCTGAATTGTCTCTTTTCTGCCCTGGAGATGCTTCATAAAGTGCATCAAGATGTTGGCGAGCATCTTCAACGTTAATCGATCGCATTACCAATAACGGTTCTTTAATTAAATTGCCCGCGCTATCTAATAACTCTGGATGGGGTACAAACTGTTTTCTCGATGCGTAATAACCAAAGCTACCTTGATTACCTGAAGAATTGGTTGGGTAAGTTCGCTCCCGATCTAAACTGAACATAATCAGGTTACGAATTAAGTTACCAACAGCTATAAATGCAAGGATTGTAAAAGCAAAGATGTAAAGCAGGTGTAACATTGGATTTTCCTCCAGGGCAGCAATTTTTAAAAGTTTATTTTCTAACGTTTTGCTTCGCCGACGCTGTGGCTCACATTTAAGCTCACAGTGAGGGGAAATATTTAACGCACTTTTTGTGCGCTTGTATTGATATGGAGCAATCTGTCAACCGTTATTCCACCTACGGTAACATAGGATACATTATTTTGTTAATCAAAACAAACTTAAGATAATGTTAAGAATTTTGTACTATTTGTTTAACGACTGAATGTGTCGTCTTCCAATTGTTAAGCTGTCTGTAATGTCTAACTTTAGCTTATGCTATTTAGACTTCAGGTGCTTGACGAAAGCGCATTGCCACGTTCCAACATTCTGTTACTAATTGATGCCAAGGCATTAAAGTTGCCATATCAATTCCAACTTGTCCGTCAGTAGCACTAAAAAGCATTTTGGCGGTATTTAGTTCTTCTTGGGCTTGTTTAACCCGCAAGAGTAAGTCAGATTGCTCTTGGTTGCTCATAAATGAGAGCTTCTCTTTTTCTAGTAAGTCACGCGATCGCTTAAACCAATACTGAAAATCATCCAACAACGGTTCTAAAACCGTTTTCAGCAAATCAGTCCCCGGTAAATTCGAGTCTCGCATAAATGAGAGGAATATTTCAAACTTTCTTACTAATATTAACGTTATTTACGATTCTTAACAATTATCTTATTTCTATCCCTCGGAATAAATTCAAAAAAATTAGTATTTTGTAACAAAAAATACAGATTTAATTATATGGCTTTGTTACGAAGTTTGTACAGTTCCCTGGGGAAGGTGTCTATAGATATAGATAACGCATTGGGAATAGGGCTTCGGGTATGGAAATGAGGATGGGGAGGTAGGGGGATGGGGAGACTTGTACTGAGCGAAGCCGAAGTATGGAGAAACAAGAGGACTAGGAGACAGGGGGAGAAATTAGAACAAGTCTTTCCCCTTTTCCTCTTTCCCATACCTAATGCTTAATACCGCTATAGTTGAATAAGCTTACAAATTCAGATCGATTCCTTTTTGTAATCACTTCGCCAACGGTTCAGCAGCCAATGTCGCTAAAATTATCATCAAATCCTTCAGAAGAGTTGGACAAACCTGAAAAAATTTATTTACCGCGTACCAGCGAATCGGAGAAGTTAAAAAAGATTCGCCATACTGCTTCCCATGTCATGGCAATGGCGGTACAAAAGCTGTTTCCCAAGGCGCAAGTTACAATTGGCCCTTGGATTGAAAACGGATTTTATTACGACTTCGACAACCCAGAACCATTTAGCGAAAACGATCTTAAAGCCATCAAAAAAGAGATGGTCAAGATTATCAATCGTAAATTGCCAGTTGTTCGGGAAGAAGTCAGCCGCCAAGAAGCCGAACGCCGCATTCAGGAAATTCACGAACCTTACAAGTTAGAAATCCTAGCGGATATTAAAGAGGAACCAATTACAATTTACCATTTGGGGAATGAATGGTGGGATTTGTGTGCGGGGCCTCATGTGGAAAATACTAGTGAGTTAAACCCTAAAGCCATTGAATTAGAAAGTGTTGCTGGCGCTTATTGGCGTGGGGATGAAACCAAAGCCCAACTACAACGCATCTATGCTACCGCTTGGGAAAGTCCAGAACAACTTGCTGAGTACAAGCGACGCAAAGAAGAAGCGTTGCGGCGAGATCATAAGAAACTTGGTAAAGAACTAGGATTATTTATATTTTCTGACTTAGTAGGGCCGGGTTTACCTTTGTGGACGCCCAAAGGTACCCTGTTGCGGAGTATTTTAGAAGATTTCCTCAAACAAGAACAACTAAAACGCGGTTATTTACCTGTGGTAACTCCCCACATTGCCAAAGTCGATTTATTTAAAACCTCTGGACATTGGCAAAAATATAAAGAAGATATGTTCCCTTTAATGGCGGAGGATGAAGAAGCCGCAGCACAGGAACAAGGCTTCGTTATGAAGCCAATGAATTGTCCTTTCCACATCCAAATATATAAGAGTGAGTTACGTTCCTATCGAGATCTACCGATGCGCTTGGCAGAATTCGGTACTGTTTATCGGTACGAACAATCGGGAGAACTAGGGGGTTTAACGCGGGTACGGGGTTTTACTGTGGATGATTCTCACCTGTTCGTCACCCCAGAACAACTTGATAGCGAATTCATCAGCGTGGTGGATTTGATTTTATCGGTGTTCAATAAACTGCAACTGAAGAACTTTAAAGCTAGGTTGAGTTTCCGCGATCCAGCGAGTGATAAGTATATTGGTAGCGATGAAGTTTGGAATAAAGCCGAAGCTGCGATTCGGCGTGCAGTTGAAACCTTAGGGATGGAACATTTTGAGGGAATTGGAGAAGCGGCGTTTTACGGGCCGAAACTCGATTTTATTTTCAGCGATGCTTTAGAACGGGAATGGCAATTGGGAACTGTGCAGGTAGATTACAACTTGCCAGAACGTTTCGATTTGGAGTACGTTGCTGAAGATGGTTCTCGCAAACGTCCGGTGATGATTCACCGTGCGCCTTTTGGTTCGCTAGAAAGGTTGATTGGTATTTTAATTGAAGAGTATGCAGGTGATTTTCCCTTGTGGTTGGCGCCAGTACAAGCGAGATTACTGCCAGTAGGCGAAGCACAGCTAGATTTTACTAAAGATGTGGTAGCAAAGATGCAGGCATTGGGTATCCGTGCAGAGGTGGATACTAGTGGCGATCGCTTGGGTAAACTCATTCGCAACGCAGAGAAAGATAAAATACCTGTGATGGCAGTCGTGGGAGCCAAGGAAGTGGAAACCAACACCTTGAGTATCCGCACCCGCGCCTCTGGGGAATTGGGAACTATATCTGTAGATGAGGTGTTGGATAAGATGAAAGTGGCGATCGCTAAGTTTGAGAATTTTTAGTGAAAAGTAGGCTGGGCAAATATTTGCCCAGTCCACACACTTAACTCTTGCTACCCTTGAATGATGAAGTCACTAGCTGTTAAATTCGGCGCACCAGTCAAAGTTGCAAATTGACCGCCATTGCCCAAACCAAGTAACAACCTATTTTGGTTGTAGAACAAGCCTCCAGTTGAACTGTTATAGAGAATTACCGCACTACTCAAACCTAGTGAAATTGTCAGATTTAGGGGGTCTAAATTAATCACAGCAAAGTCACTCGCATTACTAAAACCGATTCCTGGACTAGAACTAATTGCAGTGAAAGTGGTTTTATCCAGTACGATTTTGTCACCTTGGGAACTATTGAAATCAGTAATAGTATCTACACCCACACTAGAGGTTGTAAAGGTAGCAGAGGTGTTATAGAGGAACCTATCGGCACCAGTTCCACCAGTCAGGATATCATTACCCGCACCGCCAATAAGTGTATCATTGCCTGCACCGCCAATCAGGGTATCGTTACCAGCTAATCCATCGATGATGTTGTTGGCGTCTGTGCCTGTGAGTAAATCAGCATTGGCAGTTCCCGTAAAGTTGAGCCGATTGACTGTCAGGTTAAAGGTATCGCTGACAGTGGCGTTGCTAGTGTCTCTGGCGGTAACTCTAATGGCGATGGTTCCCACATTAGCAGTCGCAGGTGTGCCACTGAAGGTGCGAGTATTGGAATTGAAGGTTAACCAGCTAGGTAAAGGGTTACCGTTATCCAAGGTGGCGGTGTAAGTTAAGGTGTTGCTGGTATCGACATCTGCAAAGGTGTTGGCGGGAACGGTGAAGTTGAAGACACTATTATCAATGGTAGTTTGATCTGCGATCGCGCTATTCAATGTTGGCGCATCATTAACACCGTTGATGGTGACAACAATGTTTCGGCTAGCTGTGCCGTCAATAGAGTTAACACTGAAGGTTTCAGTCTTAGTTTGACCAGCAGCTAAGGACTGCACCGCACTGTTGGCAACACTGTAGGTGTAAGTTCCCCCACTGCTAATACTCAAGCTACCAAGATTACCTGTAGCGGAGGTGACCGTGGTGTTGAATAGACTTTGACCTGCATCGACATCGCTAACGGTGAGGGAACCGGTAGCTGTTAGGTTGGGGGTGGTTGCGTCTTCTGTAACTGCTGCGGTGCTTGTGCCAGCAATAGTGGCAACATCATTAACACCGTTGATGGTGATGACAATGTTTCGGCTAGCTGTGCCGTCAATAGAGCTAACAATGAAGGTTTCAGTCTTAGTTTGACCAGCACCCAACAACTGCACCGCACTGTTAGCAACACTGTAGGTATAAGCTCCGGCAGGAGTGATGCTGAGGCTACCGAGATTTCCTGTAGCGGAGGTGACCGTAGTGTTGAATAGACTTTGACCTGCATCGACATCGCTAACGGTGAGGGAACCGGTAGCTGTTAGGTTGGGGGTGGTTGCATCTTCTGTGACTGCTGCGGTGGCTGTGCCAGCAATAGTGGCAACATCATTAACACCGTTGATGGTGATGACAATGTTTCGGCTAGCTGTGCCGTCAATAGAGCTAACACTGAAGGTTTCAGTCTTAGTTTGACCAGCAGCTAAGGACTGCACCGCACTGTTGGCAACACTGTAGGTGTAAGCTCCCCCACTGGTAATACTCAAGCTACCAAGATTACCTGTAGCTGAAGTCACCGTGGTGTTGAATAGACTTTGACCTGCATCGACATCGCTAACGGTGAGGGAACCGGTAGCTGTTAGGTTGGGGGTGGTTGCATCTTCTGTGACTGCTGCGGTGGCTGTGCCAGCAATAGTGGCAACATCATTAACACCGTTGATGGTGATGACAATGTTTCGGCTAGCTGTGCCGTCAATAGAGCTAACACTGAAGGTTTCAGTCTTAGTTTGACCAGCAGCTAAGGACTGCACCGCACTGTTGGCAACACTGTAGGTGTAAGTTCCCCCACTGCTAATACTCAAGCTACCAAGATTACCTGTAGCGGAGGTGACCGTGGTGTTGAATAGACTTTGACCTGCATCGACATCGCTAACGCTGAGGGAACCGGTAGCTGTTAGGTTGGGGGTAGTTGCATCTTCTGTGACTGCTGCGGTGCTTGTGCCAGCAATAGTGGCAACATCATTAACACCGTTGATGGTGATGACAATATCTTGAGTGGCTGTGCCGTCAATAGAGCTAACAATGAAGGTTTCAGTCTTAGTTTGACCAGCAGCTAAGGACTGCACCGCACTGTTGGCAACACTGTAGGTGTAAGTTCCCCCACTGCTAATACTCAAGCTACCAAGATTACCTGTAGCGGAGGTGACCGTGGTGTTGAATAGACTTTGACCTGCATCGACATCGCTAACGGTGAGGGAACCGGTAGCTGTTAGGTTGGGGGTGGTTGCGTCTTCTGTAACTGCTGCGGTGCTTGTGCCAGCAATAGTGGCAACATCATTAACACCGTTGATGGTGATGACAATGTTTCGGCTAGCTGTGCCGTCAACAGAGCTAACAGTAAAGGTTTCAGTCTTAGTTTGACCAGCACCCAACAACTGCACCGCACTGTTAGCAACACTGTAGGTATAAGCTCCGGCAAGAGTGATGCTGAGGCTACCGAGATTTCCTGTAGCGGAGGTGACCGTAGTGTTGAATAGACTTTGACCTGCATCGACATCACTAACGGTGAGGGAACCGGTAGCTGTTAGGTTGGGGGTGGTTGCATCTTCTGTAACGACTGCGGTGGCTGTGCCTGTAATTGTCGCTGCATCATTGACACCGTTGATGGTTATGTTAACTGTTGCTGTGCTGGTGCTACTGTTACCATCACTGATAGTGTAAGTAAAACTGTCGCTGGCAGTGGCTCCCACACCCAAAGATTCAAATTTACTGTTAGGGTTGTAGACAAAACTGCCATTGCTGTTGAGGGTTAGCAAAGCGCCAGAAGTTAAAGTAATCTGGTTGCCTATGCTCGCACTATTGCCATTAACCTGTATGACGCTTAAGATGTCGTTGTTCGGGTCACTATCAGCGATGGTGGGATTGGCAATTAGTACATTACCGCTGAGAACTGTATCTTCACTAGTAGTGAAGACATCATTGACGGCAATTGGTGGTTGGTTGCCATTGAAATTAAAGGTTAAGGTAGTAGTCGATACGACACTTGTGTTACTGAAAGCTTGCCCGTCATTGACGACAAACTCAATTGTCCGGTTAGTAATGTTGGGAGAAGTAGCTGTATTGTTGTAGGTAAGGCTGGCAAAGACTTGTCGATAATTGGCAATTGTATCCGTACCGCTGAGGGTAAGAATGCCTGTGGTGGTGTTGTAATTAGCGCTAATGTTGCCGATCGCAGTAGCGCCCAAACTTTCTGCTGTACCATCTAAGAGATTAGTAATAGCGATGGTAGCACCAACTAAAGTAGCGTTGTTGTCCGTCAGGGTAAAGTCGTTATCGACAATGGAGACTGGAGTACCGGTAAACGTAGTGCTAAAATCAATCCCCACAGAGTTACTGCCTAGGCCGTTGAGGTCAAGGACAGGGGCACCGTTGCCAAACACCACGTAACTCCGCCCTGAAGAAGAACCATTGGGGTCGGCACCGAAGGCCCCGATAATCAGGTCATCAAAACCGTCATTGTTGACATCCCCAGCACTACTGACAGAGTTGCCAGAGAAGTCTTCCGCTACGACGCCGTTGATTTTAAAGCCGTTAGAGCCGTTGAGGGTAGATAGGTTAAGGGTCGCGCTAAAGCCTGTGCTTTTGCCAAACACTACGTAGCTCTGCCCAGAACTCAAGCCGTTGGGATCGGCAAATGTTGCCCCGATAATTAGGTCGTCGAAACCGTCGCCGTTGACATCCCCAGCACTGCTGACAGAGGTGCCTGAGGAGTCATACGCAGCGATACCATTGATAGCGAAGCCGTTAGAACCATTGAGGGTGGAGAGGTTGAGGGTAGCGCTAAAGCCTGTGCTTTTGCCAAACACCACGTAGGTCTGCCCTGAAGAAAAGCCATTGGGATCGGCAAATGAGGCCCCGACAATCAGGTCATCGAACCCATCGCCGTTGATATCCCCTGCATTACTGACAGAGGTGCCTGAGTAATCACCAGCAGCAATGCCGTTGATAGCGAAGCCGTTAGAGCCGTTGAGGGTCGAGAGGTTGAGGCTCGCACTAAAGCCACTACTGCTACCAAACACCACGTAACTTTGCCCTGAGTCGGAGCCGTTAGGGTCGGCCCGCCTTGCCCCGATAAGCAGGTCAGCCGTCGCCGTTGATATCTCCTGCGCTGCTGACGGAGTTGCCTGAGTTGTCATTGGCAGCGATGCCGTAGATAACGAAGCCGTTAGAGCCGTTGAGGGTAGAGAGGTCGAGGGTGGCGCTAAAGCCTGTGCTTTTGCCAAACACCACATAGCTCTGCCCTGAATTCGTGCCGTTGGGGTCGGCAAAAAATGCTCCAAGAATCAAATCGTCGAAGCCGTCACCGTTGACATCCCCCGCAGTATTGACAGAGACACCTAATTGGTTACCTGCTGCAATACCGTTGATAGTGAAGCCGTTAGAGCCATTGAGGGTGGAGGGGTTGAGGGTGGCGCCAAAGCCTGTGCTTTTGCCAAACACCACATAGCTCTGCCCTGAATTCGTGCCGTTGGGGTCGGCAAATGCCCCCCCAATAAGCAAGTCGTCGAAGCCGTCACTGTTGATATCCCCTGCACTGCTCACAGAGACGCCTAATTGGTCGCCTGCTACGTTGCCATTAATAGCGAAGCCGTTGGAGCCGTTGAGGGTGGAGAGGTTGAGGGTGGCGCCAAAGCCTGTGCTGTTGCCAAATACCACGTAGGCTTGCCCTGAGTCGAAGCCGTTGGGGTCAGCACGCCTCGCGCCGATAAGCAAGTCGTCGAAGCCGTCGCCGTTGATATCCCCCGCACTGCTGACGGAGTTACCTGAGTTGTCATTTCCAGCGATGCCGTTGATGGCAAACCCATTAGAGCCGTTGAGATTGGATAAGTTAAAAACTGAATTTGCCATGAATGAGTCTTTCTTTGAATTTGAAATTTGATTACAGAATTTATACTTTCTTCTGCTGTGGCAATCGCTGATTCCTTTTCGCCGATCGCATCAGCGAAAAATAAGGTCTAAACATTTTTTGTTAATAAGTAATAGCACTGAAATTATACTAAGATTTTGTGGAAGAAATATAATTTTTTCCTTACCTGACAAGCCATACAACTACATATAAACTTTATATTTGAACCAAACTTCACAGAATATTGCTGAAACATCGAATACAAAAATGAATTTAATAATTAGTATCTCTGCAAAATATTAATATCTTTACTAATACTTAATCATTTCAGTATCTGGCGATCGCTTGGGTACGTTCATTGGCAACGCAGAGAAATATAAAATACCCGCTATCACCTTAGAAAAGGCAGCGGGTATTTTTCTCTACTCAAAACTTTAACTGTCCAAGCACTTATAGATCCGTCTATGCTTATCCAGGGTAAAGACTTATGAAGAGATTGTTACAAACTTTAGTAGAATGACATCATTCACAGATAAGTATTTATTCCTACACACATGATGATAGCGGATCGATTTCCTTGGCTTACCGCGATTGTCTTGCTGCCCCTCATTGCTTCCCTACTCATCCCTGTGCTGCCTGATAAAGATGGCAAGCGCGTGCGTTGGTATGCACTGGGTGTAGGTATCGCAGACTTTGGCTTGATGTGTTACGCCTTTTGGGAGCATTACGATGCGAGCAGTGCTAGTTTTCAACTCGTGGAGAACTATGCCTGGGTACCTCAGTTAGGCCTGAACTGGGCAGTATCGGTCGATGGAATTTCATTTCCACTTGTGCTTCTAGCAGGATTAGTCACCACACTCTCGATGTTTTCAGCTTGGCAAGTTAATCACCGACCCCGCCTTTTTTATTTTCTGATGCTTGTGCTGTATTCCGCACAGATAGGCGTGTTCGTTGCCCAAGACTTGCTACTATTTTTCATCATGTGGGAAGTAGAACTAATTCCCGTATACCTATTAGTGTGCATTTGGGGTGGACAGAAACGCCGCTACGCAGCAACAAAATTCTTGCTTTATACAGCAGCAGCTTCGATATTTATTCTAGTGGCAGCCCTAGCAATGGGTCTATACGGTGACGGTAATATGTCTTTTGATATCACCGCACTTGCCATGAAAGAATACCCCCTCGATCTACAATTGTTGCTTTATGCAGGGTTGTTGATTGCCTTTGGTGTCAAGCTGGCTGTTTTCCCGATGCATACTTGGTTGCCTGATGCTCACGGTGAAGCATCCTCTCCTGTGTCGATGATTTTGGCTGGTGTGTTGCTCAAAATGGGCGGATACGGACTTATTCGCCTCAATCTTGAGATGCTCCCTGATGCACACATTTATTTTGCACCCGTTCTAACAATTCTGGGGGTTGTCAACATTATCTATGGTGCGTTGAACTCTTTTGCTCAGACCAATATGAAACGGCGTTTGGCTTATTCGTCGATTTCACACATGGGATTTGTACTGCTGGGTATTGCATCCTTCACTGATTTAGGAATCAACGGCGCGATGTTACAGATGATCTCACATGGTTTGATTGCATCGGTGCTGTTCTTCTTGGCGGGTGTTACTTACGATCGCACCCATACTATGGTCATGAAAGATATGGGTGGTATTGGTCAAGCCATGCCCAAAGTCTTTGCTCTATTTACAATCTCAGCGATGGCATCCTTGGCTCTCCCCGGTATGAGCGGCTTTGCTGGCGAACTCTCGGTCTTCCTTGGCATCACAACCAGCGACGTTTACACTTCAACTTTCTGCACTGTAACGGTTTTCCTCGCCGCAGTCGGAGTCATCCTCACACCCATCTATTTACTTTCCATGCTGCGGCAGGTATTTTATGGTCAAGATGCAGCACTTCTATGCGACATTAATAATGCAAGCTTGGAAAATCAAGAAGATGAGGGAACAGTTTGTTTTGGTACAGACTGCCTCGTGCCAGAAGAAGCAGTCTACGACGATGCCAGACCTCGTGAAGTATTTATCGCTGCGTGTTTTCTGCTGATAATTATCGGTATTGGCTTCTACCCCAAGGCAGCTATGCAGATGTACGATGTCAAGACTGTCGCAGTTAACGCTCGCATTCGCCAGTCTTATGCCATAGCTTCGCAGACAAATCCCCACATTTACGCCAATAGGTTTTTGGTTCCGACAAAAATCCCAGAAACTGAGTTAACGCCCGTTTTAGGAACCGTTTTAGGAACTTTGAAGTAATTTACAGCAGGATTCAGAATTACAATCAACTCTGAGCCTAGCTTTTAGACCTAGATAATGTACTTGATTAACTGGAAATCTGCTGTAAGTATAATACAGCCTGTAGGATAGTACTTATGTGCTATCCTGCTGCGTGTTGTATTCCGTGCTTCATTTACGTAAAAGCGCTATATCAGTGTTAAGCCTTACTAGCTGTAAATCTTAATTAGCAGTTGTTGTATTTTGTGTCGGTAAAGTAGAGATTTTGTTGGCGATCGCAGCGCACCGTATAAGCAAATTAACTGAATACTATCTCCTGAATCCGAGTAGTTATCGTGAACGTCGAAACATTATTTAATACTTCTTAAGTAATTTCACTTAAATAGTTTTGCTGAAAATACAGCATAATTTGTGGCTAAGGTAGTAAAAACGCAAGTATTATACCTAAAAAGCTTGATTTTTACACCGTTTTTAGTAGTTGAGAATCCAGGAATTCTAGATAATGAATTACTCTAAAACAACCACGGTCAAAGATTTTACGTCACTCAACGATACTCAAACAAATCAACAAATTTCGCAGAATATAGAAAGCCGTTACCAATGGGAGCGAACTTATGAGAACTTACCAGGCCATGTCAAAGGTGTTCCCAGGGGAGAAGGATTTAGTATATTCAAAATCTTCGTTTTTCTATTTACTGCTATTAAGGGTGTAATAGGTTTACTGACAGCACAATTTCTACATTTATTTCCTTACCTTTGGGACAAGTTTAAAAAAGGCGAAATTGTCTTTACAGGTACGGCAGACTTTGGATTAATAAAAATTTTCGCTGATTTTAATAACTGGAACAGCCTTGAAGAATTGAATGAATTCTTTAAACATTGGACATTTTTCCAAAGACCAGATGTAGCTAAAAATTGGCAGTCAGATATAGAATTTGGTCGCCAGCGTCTCAACGGAATGAATCCAATATTGATACGCAAATGCAAGATTGAAGATATTAACCCTGGTGGTAAATTTGCAGTTACCAATGAAATAATTAACCCAGTTAGAGGTAAGAACATCGACCTGACATCAGCATTGGTAGAAAATCGCTTGTTCATCTTGAATTATCCAATTTTCGATAACATTACCACTGCTGAATTATCAGACCAATTAGGAAGATACATCCAATCTCCAATTAGTCTTTTTTATGTAGATGAGCAAAAACAACTTGTTCCCATCGCCATACAGTTAGAGGAAAAAACTAACAATGATATAATTAAAAAAATCTTTACTCCCAACTCACTACCCGAAGAATGGGCAGTAGCTAAGTTAGCTGTAGCTGGCGCTGATGCTGCTTACCAAGGGATGATTTCTCACTTGCTCTATACACATCTAATTATTGAGCCTTTTGCAGTAACTACAAATCGAAAACTATCGCCACAACACATTTTATATCAACTGTTAAAGCCTCACTTTTTTAACACCTTGCCCATCAATAATATGGCTCGTAATGTGTTCCTTGGTAGGGGTGGTTTATTTGATAATACAGGATCGGTGGGTTATGTAGGTTATAATAGGGCTTTAGATAGAGCATATAACGGTATCAACCATAACGGGGAAGCAAGCGAAAATCAAACAGAAGGATTAAATTTTTACGAGTTAGCTTTGCCTTATGATTTAGGAAAACGTGAGGTTGATGATATACCAAACTACTACTATCGTGATGATGCATTATTAGCTTGGAATGCTATCAATAATTATGTGGACGATGTTTTAAGATCGCATTACAAAAATGATGCAGAAATCATCCGCGATCGCCAGCTGCAAAACTGGAAAGACGAACTGCTCGATAATGGCAACATTAAAGGACTGCTGGCTCCTGATAAATCTAATCAGCTAAATACATTAGATGATTTGATTGAGATTGCTACCATCATTATTTTTACGGCAACTGCTCAGCATTCAGCTCTTAATTTTGGTCAATATGACTATGCAGCATGGATTCCTAATAACCCATTTGCTATTTACAAACCTTTCTTAGATCTATTTAAATCTGAAAGCCAAAACAAAGCAGCACTTCCCGAAAGGTTGCCAAATCGCTTGCAATCTATTGTGCAAATCGTCCTCGTCAAAGCTTTAACTATAGCGCCACCATACTCCAGCAAATCTCTAGTGACTTTAAAAAATCCTTTCTCCGATCCTGTAGCAAAGCAGGCATTCCAAAAATTTCAGACAAATCTTCAAGAAATCGAAACAAAAATATCTGTCCGCAATGCATCTGTTTCTCAACCTTACACTTACCTTCTCCCCTCAAAAATTGCACAAAGTATTGCAATCTAGGGAAGAAATAATACCAATTCAAAATTCAAAACTTGTACTGAGCGTAGCCGAAGTATTCAAAATTCAAAATTAAGAAATTTCAGCAGAATATAGGTTTTGACGTTTGAATTTGTTGCCGAATTTAGAGAATTGGTAAAATAGGGATTTTCGTTTAAATTCAATGCATGGCAGGGTAGCACAGCTGTGCTACCCTGTTTACTTATAAAACCAAATGAACAAATTAGTCCTTTCCGTGGGATGCTAGTTGATTGATTAGGGATTATTTGCAGATGTCTGTTGTTTCTGGTGTCACTGTTACTGTTCCCGCTACAACCGCTAATTTGGGGCCTGGTTTTGATTGCATCGGTGCAGCTTTAAAGCTGTACAACCAGTTCAAGTTCACTCGTGTGGAAGAGGGTGGCTTAACGATCGCTGTCACAGGTGAAGAAGCTCAACGAGTACAAACCGATGAAAGCAATCTTCTCTACCAAGCGTTTATCAGATTTTATCAGCATATAGAGCAAACACCACCATCGGTAAAAATTGAAATTCAACTGGGTGTACCGCTAGCGAGGGGTTTGGGTAGTTCAGCAACAGCAATTGTTGGTGGGTTAGTGGCGGCGAATCAACTTGAGGGTGCGCCGATAAGTCAGTCACAGGTGATGGAATTAGCGATCGCAATGGAAGGACATCCTGATAATGTAGTTCCAGCTTTGTTGGGTGGATGTCGCTTGGCTGCTTCTGGTGGCGCAGGTTGGGAAATTTGTGATGTTCCGTGGCATCAAGATATCATACCAGTTGTAGCTATTCCTGATTTTGAACTTTCGACTTCCGAAGCGCGGCGGGTTCTGCCAACGGAAGTCAGTCGTGCAGATGCGATTTTCAATACTGCACACTTGGGTTTATTATTGCGTGGCTTGGAGACTGGTAAAGCAGAATGGTTAAAAACGGCTTTGCAAGATAAATTGCATCAGCCCTATCGTAAAGCTCTAATTCCTGGTTACGATGCTGTGAATCTAGCAGCTGTAACGGCTGGTGCTTATGGCATGGTGATTAGTGGTGCAGGGCCGACACTCTTAGCTTTGACAGATGAGTTACACTCACAGGCTGTAGAAGCAGCCATGTCCAATGCTTGGGAACAAGAAGGAATTATAGCCAATGTGCGATCGCTTTCTCTGGATATCCAAGGCGCAAAAAGTTAGAAAATGAGCATTGGGCATGGGGCAGGGGGGCATGGGGCAAGGAGGAAGTGTGGGAGGGGTGGGAGGTGTGGGAGGATGGGGAAGAAATCTTTCCCCCACACTTCCCACACTCCCCACACTTCCCTATCCCCTCATCTCCCCTGCTCCCCCTGCCTCCCCTGCTCCCCACTCCCTATCCCCCACTCCCCTTATGGATCGAATTCAAGCTGAAATAGCGGCGCTTAAGTCTCAAATTCACGCTCTCCAGCAAGAACGCGCTGCACTTACTATTAATAATGATGCGATCGGCGAAAATGATTCACCCCTGGCAATGGTTGAGGCTTACCGTCGCCAAGCTAGAGAAAATCCCCAATTATCTGCTGAACTCAGGGGGATAGATGATGCAGTTGCAGCACTGGAATTGCAACTACAGCAAAAACAAGCCGAATTAGCCCGTTGGCAAATTGAATCAAAACAACTTACTCAACAGCAGCAGCTAGAGGAAGCAAAAAAAGTAGCTCAGGTTCACGCTCAACGCATTAATCAACTCGCAGCAGAACTAGCTACAGAAATCCGGCTACTCAAAGCTTGCGCCGATGAGCTTAGTCCCATGTATTGGCAAGTCTATTACAAGCCCTTCATTACTGGGTTCAAGACAATCTCTGTTCCTCACGTCCGCTCAGATGGTGAAGTCTGGACAATTGTCAACCGTATTGTTTGAAATCTGAGCCAACGCTCATCAATCCAAAATCGAGTAAAACATAACTTAGGACGGTGGCTAATGCTGCCGTTTTTTGTTGACGTTGTAAAAGTTTACATTTAGAATTGTCTAGAGTAGCTATAGATAAGTATTTATTACTATCAAAATCTTAAATTTACTCTCCCCAAGTCAAAATTCGTTTACAAAAGTACAAACTGCTTAATATAATGTAATTAAAAGCGAAAAGTAAAATTGATTGTCAGAAGTGATGAATGCTATGGAATTTCCTTGGTTAACAGCCATAATTGTCTTGCCGTTGGTGGCTACCTTAGCCATCCCGTTAATCCCAGATAAAGAGGGTAAAACCGTCCGTTGGTACGCTTTAGGAGTTGCTTTTGCAGATTTCGCATTGATGATTTATACCTTTTGGTATAAATACGACTTCCAAAGTTCAACGCTCCAACTTATGGAAAACTATTCTTGGGTACCGCAGTTAGGTTTACATTGGGCTGTGGGGGTTGATGGATTATCGATGCCCTTGGTACTTCTAACAGGCTTAATCAATACCCTCGCAATATTCGCGGCTTGGAAAGTTACCAACAAGCCGCGATTATTTTACGGTTTGATGTTAGCGATGTACAGCGCCCAGCTTGGCGTGTTTGTTGCTCAAGATTTGCTGTTGTTCTTCTTAATGTGGGAAATCGAGTTAGTGCCGGTTTACCTGCTGATTTCCATCTGGGGAGGACAAAATCGTCGCTATGCAGCCACCAAATTTATTCTTTACACTGCTGCTGCCTCGATATTCATCTTAGTAGCTGGTTTTGCAATGGCATTCTCAGGAGATACAGTCACCTTCGATATGGCGACTCTGGGAATGAAAGAATATCCTAAAGCTCTTGAACTATTAGTTTACGCAGGTTTCTTGATTGCCTTCGGTGTAAAACTGCCAATCTTCCCTTTACACACTTGGCTACCTGATGCTCACGGTGAAGCATCAGCACCTGGTTCGATGATTTTAGCTGGTGTGTTATTGAAAATGGGCGGTTACGCTCTCATCCGCATCAACGTTGAGATGCTGCCTAATGCCCATGTTTACTTTGCTCCAGTACTGGCGATTTTGGGTGTAGTGAACATTGTCTACGGTGCTTGCTGTGCCTTTGCTCAAACCAATCTCAAGCGTCGCTTAGCTTACTCTTCAATTGCCCACATGGGGTTTGTGCTGATTGGAATCGCCTCTTACACAGAACTCGGCATTAGCGGCGCAGTACTACAAATGGTTTCTCACGGTTTGATTGCTGCTAGCTTGTTCTTCTTATCTGGTGTAACTTACGATCGCACCCACACCTTGATGATGGATAAAATGGGTGGAATAGCGAAGGTAATGCCCAAAACTTTTGCTCTGTTTACCGCTGGCTCAATGGCTTCTCTCGCTTTACCAGGGATGAGTGGCTTCGCCGGTGAGTTGATGGTATTCCTGGGTATCGCCACCAGTGATGTTTACAGTTCTAGCTTTAAACTTGTAGTTGTGTTGCTCTCAGCAGTGGGCGTGATTTTGACACCGATTTACTTACTGTCGATGCTGCGTCAAGTGTTCTACGGAAACCAAAATCAAGAGTTGCACTTGGATGCTGTAGTATCTGATGTCAAACCCCGCGAACTGTTCATCACCGCTTGTCTGCTGCTACCAATTATCGGTATCGGGTTCTATCCCAAGTTGGCAACGCAGACTTATGATGTCAAGACAGTAGAATTAGCTGCTCATGCTCGTCAAGTTCTACCAGTTGTTGCTCAGCAGCAACCATCAAGTCTCTACTCACGTATTTTTACAGCACCAACCTTGGCTAGTTCTCAAGTTGAAAGTTTAGTTAATATTTCAAAGTAAAATATACATCCTACAAAGGGTGTTGGAATTAAATTCTAATATGAGGGGAATAAAGGGGTGGTTACATAACCACCCCTAAAATTTTTTGTAGAGACGTTGCAATGCAAAGTCTCTATTGTGAGAGTTTTCACGAATGATTTAGGATTGCTGTATAGCAATCCTATTTAAATTTTACAAAATATCGGTGGTTGATGTTAACAGCCAATAGTCAACGTTTAACACATGACAGAATAATTTATCCAAATACTAAATCTGGTTCTTCACAGAAGTTAAATAAGGCTGACTCACTTTCTGAATCATCTTCAAATACGGCAGAGATATACCATTCACACGGTGAATCATTCGTATATTCCGCCCAAGCGATTGTTACTGCTTCACCCACAGGAATCCCTTCTTCAGCAAGGGTAAATTGAGACCATTCATCATCATCGAGAGATGCCCACAGTTCTGTAATTGCTAAGTCGGTATTGTTGGTTACGGTAAACGTAAATTGGTCTGACATTTATGTTGTGCCTTTTTTTAAGTAGGTTGCATTCTGAGATTATCCAATGACTAATTGTGAGGCGAGCATCTCTGCTGCCTGCTACAAAAGACGGGTAAGATAGCTACCCCACAAGATTGGACAATTTATTTGTTGGAAGTCCCTAATACTTCTTTTGCCAATTTGGGATTAGAAGATAAGGACTGTTCTAAATTATTCAAACTTTAGCTGACCGTCAATATTGGTTGTTCGTCCTCAAAATTGATGAAACCAACCAAGCGCAAATTTTATACTCTTATATTTTTTATTTCCCAAAAAATAATAGTTTTTTAACTATGGTAGCTTTAGACTTTAGCTTCCTTCTAGTCATGTTTACAACACCATAACCCCACGCTGCTAACTTTCATGACCTCCGCCAATTCCCTGGCTAGGAATTGTAATAATTGAAACTTTTTGTAAATTCATACTACTGGCTGTCTCATAAGCCAAAAAATTTGTAGTATCCCCTTGACACGATGTAACTTATGTATTACAAATGTAATATGAAAACAAAAGCCTCCCCAAGAGGCGAAGGCAAAACATCTCAGAACCAAGAAAATCGAATAGCTACGACTTTTTGGGGTCGCGATTGGCGTTCGCCTGCTCCGAAACCAACAAACGGACGGTTGCAGGATTCGGGTTCAATTCCCGACGACTCCACTGACCAAACAAACTTGGGTCTGTAACTCTAATGGTAGAGCGCCTGGATTCACTTGTGCCCTGACAGAAAAAGCTTACATACTAGCTCAAAAGTAGAGCATTCGTCTCTTAAACGAAAAGTTGCAGGTGCGATTCCTGCGTGTGTTACCACAGCTTTTTCAACTTGCACGAGGTGTGAGTGTAACTCTCACAAGGAAGGTATCGGTTCGATTCCGATCAGATCCACTAAATAATTCGTAATTGGTAATTAAAAAAGAGGTGATTGTGATGGTTCATATTCGATTTGAAGGACGTTCTGTTGATGTTGTTGAAACACAACTGGGAATCACAGCAAATATGAACGATCTGGCAGTGAAGGAACGAGTTGCGCGGCATTTAGATGTCAATAGCGATCGCCTTTCTGCTTACGTAGTAGATCGGCGCCCCAGTGGCGATTTAATTGTGCGCCCTGAAGCTGTTTACGGTTAAAACATTTTATTTATCCGTGCCCTGACAGAAGAAGCATACATACACATTTATAACGGCCCTAAGGTAGTAAAATTCGAGCGATCAAACTAGCGAAGTATGATTTCTAAATCTCTCGCAGATTTAGCATACGTGCCCACTGCTAATAATTGGTAAGAGCGACCGTAAGCTGTAAAAAGCTTCTTAAACTTGTACGGATTAATTGAAGAATTAATTCCGCGCCCTAACTTGTAAAGCATACACACTACTATCCGGAAACGGATTGCAGGTTCAATTCCTGCCGCTTCCACTTATGGAAGCGTGGCCAAATTGGTAAAGGCAACTGTGAAAACTGCTTTGCTAACTTGTGCGGAATTCCAATTATTTAAATTGTATTTATCTATTAACCCTAATTCAATTATCAATACGGAGGTGAGTTCAATGATGTTCGCAAATTTATGTTTAATCAAAACTCGATCGCCAGAACTATATTTAAACAACTTGAGATATGAGCGAACATCGTTTGAGCGAGATTGTAATTGAGCGTCCTCGCTGTGGTAGAAGAATTAGCCTCAAAAAGTTGAGTGGTTTTAAAAAGCAATTAAACAAACTCACCGAAGAAGCAACCGAGGATGGATTATTTAATTGCTACCTAATTAAACCAAGAAATAAATCAAAATATCTTTCAGATCATCTCGGCCCGTTGCGTCGGTTTTTGCGCTCGAAAGTGGGACAGCCGTGGAATGATGTTTACAGCGAACTGTCTCAACGATTAGATGCCAAAACAATGGCAGGACAGCATGTTATTGGTCATTTGTGGGACTACGTTGAGCGATATGTAGAAATAATAGATGGTAATGTTTATAGCAAGCCTTACCAAGGTTATCGAAATCTCTTAGCTGGAAGCTATGGCGATCGCTTCTACATTCATCCTGAGACTGGAATTCTTTGTGCAGTCGAAAAAACGCCTCGAAAGCAGAAGCAAAAGCCAAAGCAAACTGATGTTTTGATTGTTGACGATCGTCATCAATATCAGAAGCTGAACGAGATTTGGTATCTAATTACCTTTGAAGATTTCCCATCATCAACTGACTATGTAAGAGATGTTCTTAAAGGTTTCATTCATTTGTATGCTGCTTCATGGCATAACGGTAGAAGAATTTACGCTGCTAGGAAACAGCAGTGTAGTAAGAAAGAGATTCGATTTATTTTAAATAAACTTTCTCAGAACTAAAATTTTCACTTCGTGCCCTAACCGAAAAAGCTTACATACTAGCCGAATGGTAAGGCACTTGATTGGATATCGAGGAATTACGGGTTCAAATCCCGTGTGTGAATCAACAGCTTTTTCAACTTGCACGAAGTGATTAAAAATAAGAATTCAGAATTCAGAATCCAGAATTCAGGAGTCAGAATTCAGTAATAAAAAAGTTTTATATTCTACATAGCTGAGGTTATTCGTTTGACGTTACTTGAAATCTGCTGTAGTTACAAAGCTGTTTTTTGTAAAGCAAAACAAAACTAATTATTTCTATTTGGTATGATTCGAGGCTGATATGTCTGTAAAAACTTTGGAAATTTTAGAACAAATTAAGTCTCTAAATGTTAATGAAACTAGTCAATTAGTAAAGCAGATTGAAGCTACTTTCAATGTCGATGTATCCACACCGAAATTCCTTCAGATTGACAAGCGAGATGAGGATGAAACTCAACCGCAGATTCAAACGGAATTTGATGTCTTGTTGGTATCGATTCTAGCAGAGAAAAAGATTGCCTTACTCAAGGTCATCCGGACGGTGACTGGCTTGGTACTTAAAGAAGCAAAAGACTTTGTGGAATCTCTGCCTCAAGTGGTTCAGACAGGATTGAATCAGGAAGCAGCTGAAATTCTCAAACAACAGTTAGAGGAAGCAGGAGCAGTTGTTTCTTTGACTTAACAGAATTGGGTATGGGGCATTGGGCATTGGTGTCAACTTAACGTAGAACCGATGTCCCGCAAGGAACTGAAGTTCCTTGCTCATAGCGAAAGTCATCTGAAGATGACTGGGTATACCCAAAAATTTTTAGTCATCTTTAGATGACTTTAACTTTTAGCCTGGAACTTTAGTTCTAGGCGGGTGAGGAAGCCAACAGTTAAGCCAGTTCTAACTTAAGTTGACACCAATGGGCATTGGGCATTGCTTATTCTTTCTCTCCCCTGCTCCTCTGCCCCTTCCTCCAACCACTTGGCAGTTGTTGCCGCGCCCCGATCGCAGAAGCTTACATAACTCTGAATAAGTTAAACACAATGCTTCTACAACTTGCGCGGTGACTCAATCGCCCCGCGTGCAACATCTGCCTCCTACAATTTTGGATTTTTGATTGCAATCCAAAATCAAAAATCCAAAATCCAAAATTCTTAAAGGAGGTTACTATGAATATCGCAGAACGTGACCTGCGCCTAGAAATGCTCAATAGTTTGCTGACAACTCCTCACCGCAAACTTGAGCAAGTCGCAGAAATTCACAAGTTAATTGTTGAACTCGATCCTATTTTCTACGGACACTTGGCAGTCTGGTATCAGCGTTATGGTGATGTCCGCGACCACAAGGAAGTGTTTATTGCTCATTTGCTAACCAGCAATTTGATTGAACACCGCGACGCCGGATTTATTATGCTGCAAGAGTTTCCACCTTATCAGGTGGCGCGTGTAGTGGACTTTATGAAACAGCAGCAAAATAAAGTGCCTCGTTCGGCTCGGACTGCTGTACGGCGTTACCTGAAGACACGAGAAAGCAATCCGGCTTTGTTCGATCGCGCTGCGCTGCGGGGTCGTAAGGCAATGAAGCACCTCTATGCTTCGCTGCACATCAAACCAAATGAACGAGCAAATGCGATTCTGTTTCGCGATACTCCGCCAGAGGGTTCCTTAGCAGATATCCTCAAGCGGGTTGCTAAGGCGGAAAGTGCCACAGAACAAGCGCGGCTGATTGTGGAGTTTAACATTCCATATACGATCGCGATCGGTGCAATCAAACAACTCACACCGGTTGTGCTGGTGGCTTTAATCAACAGCATGACTCCCCAGGAAACCATCAATAACCTCAAGTCACTCCAGGCTAGAGGTGCAATGGATCATCCAGAAGTCAAGAAGTTGATTGATTCAAAGCTGGAAGAAGCTTCTAAAAGTGGACGTGTGGCAGCATTCAAAGCTCAGGTTGCCGCAGACACCGCAGATTTAGACGCAGACACCGTTGCACGTTTGGAAAAAGTGACCAACGAACAGGTAAAACGGCGTGGTGCGATCGCTCGTCCAACTGCCTTACTGGTAGATAAGTCTGGTTCAATGGAAAATGCGATCGCACTTGGTAAGCAACTCGGTGCCTTAATCTCTGGGATCGCTCAAGCAGAACTGTTTGTCTACGCCTTCGACACCATTCCTTACGCTGTCACGGCAAAGGGCAAGGAGTTAACCGACTGGGAGCGTGCTTTCCAGCACATCAATGCAGGCGGTGGTACTAGCATCGGTTCTGCGTTGGAAGCAATGCGGAAGAAGAAGCAGGTTGTTGACCAAATTATTCTGGTGACGGATGAAGGCGAAAATGCGGCTCCTTACTTCGGTGAAGTTTACAAGACCTATTGCCGAGAATTTGCAGTCATGCCTAATGTGGTGATTGTCCGTGTAGGTAGTCATTACAACTGGGTAGAGAGCCAATTGAAGCAGCAGCAAGTACCAGTAGATACCTTCACCTTCGAGGGTGACTACTACAGCTTGCCGAACCTCGTCCCACTCCTAACGCGCCCCTCTCGTCTGGATTTGCTGATGGAGATTTTGGACATGCCGTTGCCTGTGCGAGAAGATAAGTAGAGTACATCAGGGTGCGTTATGGTTACTCATGACGCATCCCGATCTTATTCCATCATATATTCTCACTTTTATTGATTTACAAAGTTATAGTAAATTCTGTAAATTGAACTTATTATTAACTAATTTAATTTGTTGCTAAACACCAAATAGGTACTTAGCAATCCTTTTATTTTTCATCAGAATGAATACAGCTAACCAACTCATGAGAAAAGTGGGTATAGAAAATGCTAATTGAGAAATAAAAGTTACTTCCTCTAATAACTGAGGTTGAGTTTTCTTTAGAAAAATCTCCATAATATTAATTCCAAATTGGTGTATCAAGTAAATTCCAAAAGAACATAATGCTAAATTTTTTATTACGCTGTTTTGTTTCAAGTAATTCGATAAAACAATACCGTATAATAATAAAGAATATCCCAGAAAAACTTCCCGAAAACCAGTAAGTATTGGGTTACTATAAACGTCAGCAACAATAAATAAACCTAATAGCAAGTAAGCATATATAATTTTCACACGCAACAATGAAAAGTTGGTTTTAAGAAGTAAATACCTTAAAGTCATTGCAATAAAAAAATAAGGTAAACACCTCACTAACCATGCTAATTCTATAGATATAAACCTCACAAACTCATTTTTAGAAGGATCGTAATTCACTAGATTAAATAAATTCTTAAAAGCTATACTTTTATTTAAATATACTGTATTTCCAGTAATTAAAAGCAGGTTGTAGAGGATGAGGCTCAACACAGACAAACTAGCTAATATTTTAAGTCCAATTTTCGGTTTTGCGAAGTAATTTGCAAATATTATGAGCGAAGTACCTACTAGCAATAGAGGTAAATAGTATAGTTGTAATGATGCTTTTCCATAAAATATAATTAAAAAAGGATTTTGTAATAGATCGTTTAATTCTTCTTTTTGATTTAATGCTGAAAACATAATTATTTTGGCAATTACATAAATAACTGTCCAAACAATATATGGTATTAGGAGACGCCGACATCTTGCTTTCCAATAAGCTAATGAAAAGTCAGCATTAAACTTACAAATCATGAAGTAAAAAGATGCAGCTAAGAAAAAGGGAACAGCAAAACTAAATAGATATTCTATCTGTTGGGAAAAGTAACTTACACGACCCCAAGTTGCATCGCCTGAATGTACTAAGACAACTGCATATGCCGCAATTCCTCGGCACAAATCAACACCCGATAGCCTTGGTTTTGCCTCTATTTTTGACTGCATTGTTAGTGTTAAAGTAGATTTTTTGAAAAAACAAAGTATTTAAGTGGTTTTTTGTGTGTAAATAAGACTTACGCACTTTACACATTGACCATCATGTAGATGGTAGGCTTGTTCAGCTAAAAGTCTTGTCCTGCCTCGTTACAAGGCTCTGCCTTGTAACAAGAGGTAAGCCACAGTTGGTTGTCTCTCTCAATACGTAAGTACTAATAAAGTTAACCAATTAATATTGAAAATACCATACCATATAAAACCCGATTTGATTTGTGAAAAGATCGTGAGACTGAAAAGCCCGTTTTATCTGAAATCTTGTTCAAAAATTAAATATGAGTTCTATATCTGGGCCTAAAATAATACTGTAGTATAATAATCTCATGCGTGCCCCAATTCGTGGAGCCTACATACTAGTACGAGAGGAAAGGTAACACTGCCAAATGCAGTGGGCGTTTGTAAACGGGGAGTGCGAAGAACCTGGAAAGTCGGCTTAGAAGTAGCCATCTTTGAAAGAGTGTGTAACAACTCACCAGCGGAGTCCCTCTAGTAACTAAGAAAACGCAATGCTCCACCAACTTGCACGCAGAATAATTCGTAATTCGTAATTAAAAAAATTAGATTTTATCTAGTTTTTTAATGTTGTATTTGTAGTGTTATTTTAAATAATTAATATTAGTTATGACTAATATATTTAAGCTAATCAATGAAATTGCTAACGCAGAAGCACAGTTGCGTAACACTCAATTTCTTGCACCTTGTGTAAAAGGTGGACGAGTTCGCACGCAAGTAGCAGGAATGGTCTACACCTTCACCCCAAAGCCTAGTAAATTTCAAGGTTGGGGAATCTTTCAGCCTGTCGATGAGAAGACAGCCACGGTTGTGGAAGAGGCTGATTTACCCCAAATTGCCGAATATTTGCAACACTTTCCCCAAATACGGCTGCGGTTAGCACACCAATTGCGGGGACAAACTTGGTTAGCATACCCCGTGAATGAAGCAGATATGCGTCAACGGTTGCAGGTGGTTAAACCGATCGCCATTCATCTAGTAACCGAAGGTATCATCTTTGACCAGATCGTTGCGCGTTGGAATGGAAAGTCGTGTTGGTTTGAAGAAATCGATCGCCGCACCGATCCGGCTATTGTTGAAACTCTACAATCTGCCGTTAAGCAACTCATCCCTGTTGAAGAATTGCAATTCAAAGGCATCACTCCAGAAATTCGCACGGTGTATGAATTAGCAACACAGCGCATTGAAGGCTTCGATCAACCCCAACAGGATGAAAGACGGCTGAGAAAAGCATTGCAGATGGGTGGCGGCGAACTAAAGCACTTTCACGATCGCGGCGACTATTGGACAGTAGATTGGACAACCGCTGATGGTGTTCGCCACAGTAGTGCGATCGCCAAAACTGATTTGACTGTAATCAGTTCTGGTATTTGCCTAAGTGGATACGATCGCGACTTCGACTTGCAATCCTTGGTTGCTGTTATCGAACAACAAGAGTAGTGAAAGAAGAATTCAGAATTCAGAATTCAGAAGTCAGAAGTAAAACAGGTTTAATACTGAGTACACAATCTAAAATCAAATGAGCGTCTTTTTTCACGAACAGCTTTACCGCAGCAATGCTGTGATGGCAAAGTTGAAAAACTACCCTGTAACTATTTGTGGGGCGGGAGCATTAGGAGCTAATATTGCGGAAAACTTGGCTCGGTCTGGTTTTGAGAAACTGACGGTAATCGATCGCGATCGTATTGAGGAACGCAATCTTTCTACCCAGCCTTACTATCGTTCTGATGTTGGAGCATTCAAAGCGAAAATTTTGGCAAACAATTTATATCGAGGAATTGGTACTAAAGTTGATGCGAAAACAAAAGAATTGACATCAGCAAATGTAAATCAATTACTCCAAGATAGTCAATTAATTATCGATGTTTTTGATAATAGCGTCGCACGTAAAATAGTCAAAGATTATGCCGATAAATTTAGCATTCCTTGTCTTCATGTTGGACTAGCGGCTGATTATGCAGAAGTGATTTGGAATGACGTTTATCGCGTTCCTTCTGAGGTGAATGATGATGTTTGTGATTATCCGTTGGCGCGAAATTTAGTAATCTTAACTGTTGCTGTAGCATGTGAAACAATTGTCTCATTCATTGCCACAGCAGAACAGCGTCACTTCACCATCACCTTGAAGGATTTGACTGTTCAATCTCTGCTTTTGTAGATGGCGATCGCTCCCGAATAGATCTTCTGCGCTATTTAACCCTGTGTTTTCACAAAAAATGAAAGCACAGGGTTAAAAACTATTTTAAAAAAGGTTAATCAGCAGATAACCAATCAACTTTAAAACTAGTAGTTGAATATTTAATTTTGTTGAGTATGCTGAAATTTAGTTTACCATTGAAAATAGCAGGAGGAGCGGCCTTCCTGCTTTCATTTACTGTCTTCCGAGCAATTAGCGCCACAATTTCAGAGGGGTTTGAGTCAGGCCAAAAAGGAGCTTATGCTGCGGCTGATGTCAATCTCAGTTCAGGCGTTTGGAATTTGAATGAGGCGCTAATTGGGAACACTTCAAGCGATGTCAAAAACGGAGCGCAATCTGTCCGCGTTCGTAACAGTGGCAAAATTACAATGAAATTCGATCGCACCACAGGTGCTGGCACAGTTACAATCAAACATGCCAAATATGGTAATGATGCCAGCACCACATGGGGATTGTGGTGTTCGACTACTAGCGGCACCTCATGGACAGCAGTAGGTTCAATAGTTACAACAAGCTCTAAAACTCTTCAAACTGCAACTTTCACACCTAATATTTCTGGCATAGTTCGCTGCGAAGTCCGCAAAACTGATGGAAGTTCTAACAGAACTAACATTGATGATATTGAAATTACTGATTATGGGTCTTCTGGTTCCCCCTCTTTACCTGCTGGTTCTGTTCCATTCTTTGACAATATCAATAATCCTGTATCTGGACTAGCATACGGTAGCCCAGCAGATGTCACTCCCCCTGCTCCAACGCTGAATACTTTCGATCGAGCAGTCACCGATCTTTGCGGACAACCTGGCACAGTTGTCAGCCCTTCTAACTTTCAGCTGATGATGAATAATAATCCTACTGTTTTGGCAAACATTAAACAATATGTAGGTGGATATTTGGTTGCGGGACGCACTTCTGATGCACAATTCTTAGCTGATTTGACTAACGTCTGGTTTAATGCACAGGGTTTTGACCATGTTTTCTGTGGAGAACCTGTAGCGGGAAGTTCAATAGGTGGATTGCACTTTGTTGGTCGTTATCTAGAGCTTCAAGAAAAGGGTTTAGCTGGACGACTAAATAACAACACATCGAATGAAGAAGTTATTCCGAATGCTGTTTATACTATTGGTGCCATTGTTAAGGTAGGCAATAGTACTTCTCAATCCTCTATCAAAGGTTTTGCTTATACCCTCAGTGCTGAAGAAATTCTCAGCCAAGCAGCTTTAGCTTATAAAAATAACCCTAATACCAGTTCGACTAATACTGTTTGTCATTGGACTGTAACTGATCAGGGTAATACGTTTCAAGCAGTGTTTGTGAGGAGAAATGGCGGCGTCCGCACCTTTTATCCTGATGCCACTCCTGGTAGCAACCCTACCTGTGTGCAATAGACTTCTTGCAGAAGTCGGGAAAAGGGGAAGGGGAAAGGTGGAAAGTTTGGTATTTTCGCTTTAACCTTTTCCCTTTTCTCACAAAAGTGCAGAAAGCACTTTTGCAAGAGGTCTAATGAAAGGCACTGAGTACTGAAGCGCGTATTGAGTAGAGACGCAATTAATCGCCTATGCAGGGCGATGCAATTGAGTTGCGAGGCGATGCAATCAAGTTGCAGGGCGATGCAATCAAGTTGCGAGGCGATGCAATTGAGTTGCGAGGCGATGCAATTGAGTTGCGAGGCGATGCAATTGAGTTGCAGGGCGATGCAATTGAGTTGCAGGGCGATGCAATCGAATTGCAGGGCGGATATTGTGTTTCAATACGATCAAAAAGGCTGTAACTACCTGCAATCTGGTTACTTTTAAAGCATTTTTTCTAAGAATTGCTTGGCGCGATCGCATTTAGGATTTTGGAAAAACTCACTCGGAGCAGTATCTTCTGCTAAGGTTCCGCGATCGAGGAACATAATTCTACTGGCGACTTCCCTAGCAAAACCCATTTCATGAGTAACGATCGCCATTGTCATTCCAGATAAGGCTAAACCTTTCATCACTTCCAGCACGTCTTTTACCATTTCTGGATCTAAAGCAGAGGTAGGTTCATCAAACAAAATCATCTCTGGTTCCATTGCTAATGCACGGGCGATCGCTACCCGCTGTTTCTGTCCCCCGGATAATTTGGATGGGTAAACATCGGCTTTCGGCTCTAAACCTACCTTTGCCAGCAATTCTAAACCATGTTTCTCTGCTTTTTGCTTATCTATTTTTTTCACCTTGATGGGTGCGTAGGTGACATTTTGCAGCACTGTCATGTGGGGAAACAAATTAAAATGTTGAAATACCATCACCAAATGTTGACGAACCTTAGCGATATTTGCTTTAGGATTAGTGATTTCTTGCTCCTGAAAATAAACTCTGCCTCTGGTGGGCTGTTCTAGCAAATTCATGCATCGCAAAAAGGTAGACTTACCAGAACCAGAAGGCCCTAATATGGCAACGACTTCGCCTTGATAAATCTGGGTAGAAATATCTTTAAGTACGTCGAGTTGACCAAAGGATTTACACAAGAATTCCGTGCGAATTACTGCATTACTCACTTTGCCGTAATCTCCTTTCTAAAGTGGATGCGCCGAAGGTCAAACCCATGACCAAAACATAATAAATTAATCCTGCAAATAGCAATGGTTCAAAATAAATATATTTATTTGCGCCAACAATTTGGGCACTGCGTAATATTTCTACCACACCAATTGTTGATACCAAAGCTGAATCTTTCAAAAGTCCAATAGTTTCATTTACTAATGCTGGCAGAATGTTCTTCAAGGCTTGGGGTAAAATCACATCCCACATCATCAACCGATAGGGAACACCCATAGACAAAGCCGCTTCAGTTTGTCCTTTATCTACAGCTTGAATTCCACCTCTAATGGTTTCCGACATATAAGCGCCAGAATTTAGGGTAAAAGTTAAAACTCCTGCTTCCAATGCCGAAATGTCATAGCCTGTAAGTTGGGGTGTTGCGTAATAAACCAACGCCAATTGTAACAGCAAGGGTGTGCCTCGGAAGATAGAGGTGTAAGCATTTGCAACCCAGGTAAGTGGCTTGATGCCGATAATTTTTGATAGAGAAAGTATTGTTCCCCAGATTAAGCCTAAAGTTACAGATAATAGTGTAAACAACAAAGTTAAAGGAATTCCCCGCAGAATAAAGGGAATATCTGGAAAGATTCTTGTGAAGTCGAGATTTAATCCGGTTTTGGTAGGAGTTGACGATTTAGTATCGGTAATAATGTTTTGGGAAAACCACTTATTTGTTAGCTTATTTAACGTGCCATCGTCCTTCATTTGTTGCAGGACTTTGTTAAAAGGTTCGACTAAATTAGAATTTTTAGGAAAAGCGATCGCCGATCCACTTGCTTCTTCTGAAGGAATAACATTAAACTCTAAATCTGGGTTAGCTTGGGCAAATCCTTTCGCTACGGTATCCTCAACAATTGCCGCATCAATTCGCCGAGATTTGATTTCTTGAACTACCTCCGGCACTTTGTTGAGTTGCTTTAGTTGAATACCTGTAACTTTTTCGGCAATCTTTTTAGCATTTTGTTCTTGTATGGTTCCTAGTTGCACTCCAACTTTTTTTCCTGATAAGTCTTGCGGCTGTTTCAGATTGCTACCCTTAGCAGCCACAATCGTATCTTTAGCTTCGTAATAAATAATTGAAAAATCAACATTTTTTTGACGTTCTGGAGTTGGAGTCATCCCTGCCATCACAAAGTCTGCTCGATTTGCTTGGAGTGCAGGAATTAAGCCATTAAAATCTGATTCCATGATTTTAAGTTTAAACCCTAGTTTTTCAGCCAGGGTTTTGGCAATATCTATATCAAAGCCAACAATTTGATTTTCACCGCTTTTAGTATCATAAAACTCATAAGGCGGATAATCTGGTGAAGTAATCATCGTTAGGGTGTCTTTTCCTATAGATGAAGCAGCTTTGAGGGTATTGCTATGTCCGGCGATGATATTGATTGCTACTATTCCTACAACGAGTATCGTTAATAGCCATACTTTTGTTTTTTTCACGTACTTGAGAAGTATTTAATGGATTTGATAATTATATGAATCCCCTCTGATTTTGCCAGGATTGTAACAATTAAGGTTTGTTTCTATACCACTCTGACGAAAAAATATGAGAGACGTTGCAATGCAACGTCTCTACATTTGTTGGAATAGGTGTATATTGCCGTTTACGGACATAGCCGAATGAATTACTCGTTTTCATTCAGGCGTTGTACGCTCCAAAAATGCTCTGCAAAGGCGACGGCGGGGTGAATTGGAGCTTTGGGTTTGGTTTTGAGTACCATAGAAGCTTCATGAGGTAGGCGATCGCTTTTAGTTGAGTTGCACTTCTCGCAAGCCGTAACAACGTTATCCCAGGTGTGCTGTCCACCTTTGGAGCGAGGAATCACATGGTCAAGGGTTAAACGCTTACCACTACCACAGTATTGGCAAGTGTGATTATCGCGCTTGAGTACTTCACGACGATTCACAGGAGGTACTTTCCAGTGTCGTTCTGGATTACCCGTTGTCAAACGGATGTGTTCCGGAACTTGTAGTACAACACTGGGCGAACGGACTTCCCACTGCTTTGTACTGCCAAAATCCAATGATTCTGCTTGACCAGTCACTAACAGTACTATTGCTCGTTTGATGTTGATGCGTGCCAATGGTAGGTAGTTCTTAGAGAATACCACCACCGAATTTTGTAGTATGTGTGGTTGTTGAGTTTGCTGCTGGACTTGCATGTGTAAAAAACTCCTCATAAAAATAACCCCCACCTCTGGTTATCAGGAGCGGGGGTCAGGTCGTTGGTACTTTTTCCCTAGTTATGGGCGCTATGAGACAGTTGCACCTCCCGCTGTCGATTATTCGATGTGGATTGAACGCTAGAGCGATCGCTCCTATAATGCTTTCACTTGCATATTGAGCCACTAATAACCGATACGCTCTCTCAAACGCATACGTGCCAGGTATTCTGCCTGAACCCTTGCTCGGTTGACAATGCATCATGCTATCAATGGTTGAAGAGAATTTGCCGATCGTCGAGAACATTGTAGTATTTGTAGTTCAAAACTAAATTTATAATACAACTTGTAGTATTTAATTGTCTAGTGCCAATATTTCTGGAGGATGAAGACAGAGAACAATTCGCCGAATATCTAAAGCTTGAACAGCATATTCCTTAATTATGGCACTTTTAATCCCATTAGTTGAGCCAAATGAATCTTTGTAAAGATCCAACTCGATTTTCTGGAATTAAATAGGAATCTATTAACTGCACCGATAGATGGGACTATTGGTATTAAATTTAGTAACCTAGAAAAGTAGATGTTTTTGTTTGAAGCCAAAGCCACCCGACTCCCAGTGTAAGGTTATGCATCCACAACCTGCTTATGGCAGGTTTTATCGTCTTTAACTTTTATTCGTAGTATTTTACAAAAAATCTCATGACACAGATTCAGCCTCTAGTAAAGCGCACAGAAGAACTGCGCCAATTATTGCAACAAGCAAGCTTCGCTTATTACGTCTTAGATACTCCAATTATGGAGGATGCAATCTATGACCAGTTATATCGGGAATTACAAGAACTAGAAATTCAGTATCCAGAATTAACCACACCAGATAGTCCGACTCAGCGCGTGGGTGAGAGACCGGCAACTCAGTTTACCTCGGTGCGCCACAACATTCCTTTGTACAGTTTGGAAAATGCGTTTAATATTACTGAGTTGCAAGGCTGGGAACAACGTTGGCGGCGACAAGTACCGAAACTAGACTCAGTGAAATATGTCAGCGAACTAAAAATTGATGGTTCTGCCTTGGCTTTGACTTACCAAAATGGGATTTTAGTCAGGGGTGCAACTAGGGGTGATGGAGTCATGGGTGAGGATATCACCCAAAATGTGCGGACAATTCGCTCAATTCCTCTGCGGTTGAATTTTGAAGGTTTAGAAATTTTAGAAAGGGTAGAAGTCCGAGGCGAGGCTTTTTTGCCGTTGGAAGTGTTTAAACAAATCAACGAAGAAAGGCAAAAAGCAGGCGAACAATTATTCGCTAATCCTCGAAATGCCGCAGCTGGTACACTCAGGCAATTAGACTCGCGCATTGTCGCGAAGCGGCGACTAGATTTCTTTGCTTATACGTTGCATATTCCCGGTAGAGATGACGCTAGTATTGCCAATACCCAATGGGAAGCCTTGGAGTTATTAGAAAAAATGGGTTTTCGAGTCAATCCCAACCATAAATTGTGTGCTTCCCTAAAAGAAGTAGCAGAGTATTACGAATACTGGGATACGGAACGGCTGAATTTACCCTACATGACTGATGGGGTAGTAGTGAAGTTGGATTCTTTTAAACTTCAAGAACAACTAGGCTTTACGCAGAAATTCCCTCGTTGGGCGGTGGCTTTGAAGTATCCAGCCGAAGAAGCGCCCACCCGTGTGGAAAATATAGCTGTGAATGTCGGTAGAACCGGAGCGTTAACGCCCTTAGCCCAGATGCGGCCAGTGCAACTGGCGGGGACAACGGTTTCCCGCGCTACTTTACATAATAGCGATCGCATTGCTCAATTAGATATCCGCATTGGCGACACTGTGATTGTCCGCAAAGCTGGGGAAATCATCCCAGAAGTGGTTAGGGTACTCAAAGAACTTCGCCCCGCTGATACCGAACCTTTTATTATGCCTACCGATTGCCCAGTCTGCGGTCAACCGGTGGTGCGAGAATCAGGCGAGGCTGTAACTCGCTGCGTCAATGCTTCTTGTGCGGCGATTCTCAAAGGTTCCATCGAACATTGGGTCAGCCGTGATGCGTTAGATATTAAAGGTATGGGTGAAAAGTTGGTATACCAACTCGTCGATAAAGGTTTGGTGCATTCCGTTGCCGATTTATACGAGTTGACAGAAGAGAGATTATATGATTTGGAAAGAATGGGAAAAAAATCGGCAGAAAAATTAGTGGATGCGATCGCTCAATCAAAAAACCAACCTTGGTCAAGGGTATTGTATGGTTTAGGTATCCGTCATGTCGGCAGTGTGAATGCTCAATTGTTGACTCAGAAATATTCCACCGTAGAAGAATTAGCGGCAGCAAAACAGTCAGATATTGAGGGTATTTACGGTATCGGTGCTGAAATTGCTCAATCTGTTTATCAGTGGTTTCGGATTGATGCCAACCAAACATTAATAGAACGGTTGCGAACAAAAGGATTGCAATTTACTTCTACCGAATCAGCAGAAACAGTTAGTAATACCAATCAAAAGTTCGCCGGGAAAACTTTTGTAATCACGGGTACATTGCCAACCTTAAAGCGGGACGAAGCCAAGACATTGATTCAAAAAGCTGGTGGGAAAGTAACTGATTCTGTCAGCAAAAAAACAGATTATTTGGTAGTAGGAGAAGATGCTGGTTCTAAGTTAGAAAAAGCCGTGTCATTGGGAATTAATCAGTTAAATGAAGCACAGCTGTTGGAGATGGTGAATAATTCGTAATTCATTGAGTTGTTGTATGATGTAAACATGAAAACCTGAAAATCAGTCAATTGTTTTGGCATATTGCTAATACAAACAAAGTTTGCCTACATGGCTTGTTTTCATTAATTACGATTTGAAGCAATTGGTAAAGCAGAGGTAGTTAATTCTGATTTAAAGCGATCGCTAAAGAGTTAGTTCAAAAAGCTTTACCTCGTAAGGCTTTCAACCGCCAACTTGGCATACCTCTGAACAAGACTATATATCTTGTAGAAAATTAAGTCAAACACATACCTCAAAACCTTGTCGTGTAAAATATCAACACAGTTAAACGAAAAATATAGGGTTTTGGCGATTCGGCGAGGTGTGTCCGCGAACATGCAATAAAATATTTTACCGATATAGTTGGGTAAATTTTGGTATTTTTGGTAGTATTCTACCTAGCATCAATTTGATGAAAAAACCTTTCAAACGCCTTTTCCATGAAAAGAAGACAAATTCTTGGCTTTTTGGGTATAGTAATTGCTGGTTTATTGCTAGCAATTAGTTTACCGTTAGTTACTCCTTCTCCCGTAGTTGCACAATCAAACAACATACTTGTGTCAGCGGCCGCTAGCTTAAAAGATGCGCTGGAAGAAATTAAGCCTCTGTACCAACAAAGTAAATCAAATGTGAATATTACTTATAATTTTGGGGCTTCTGGTGCTTTGCAGCAACAAATTGAGCAAGGTGCGCCAGCAGATATTTTTATTTCGGCTGGCAAAAAACAAGTGGATGCTTTAGAACAAAAAGGACTACTTTTGCCAGGTAGCCGTACTAATCTAGCAAATAACCGTCTGGTTTTGATAGTAGCTCAGGATGTTGAGGGCGTCACTAGCTTCTATAATTTAACGGATGAGAAGATTAAGAAGATTGCGATCGGTGAAGCCAGAAGCGTACCAGCAGGGCAATATGGAGAGCAAGTTTTAAAGAAATTGAAACTTTACAATCGCCTTAAACCCAAATTAGTCTTTGCTAACAACGTGCGTCAAGTCTTAGCAGCAGTAGAAACTGGTAACGCCGAAGCTGGTTTAGTTTATGCCACTGATGCCAAAATCTCCAATAAGGTAAAAGTTGTAGTCGCTGCTGATGAGAAATTTCACTCACCGATAGTTTATCCAATCGCTGTCCTCAAAAGCAGTAAAAATCCTGCTGCTGCCAAGGAATTTGTCCAGTTTTTATCTAGCGCTCAAGCAAAAGATATACTCAAAAAATATGGGTTTCTTGTGCCTAAATAACTAGCAGCTTGTTCTTGATAGGTTTGTAGTCAGCACTTTAGTGCTTAAAAAAATAAGGACTAAAGTCTTTACTACAAACGCGTATTACTATTACAGCACATTGCTACTTTGTGAGATACAGATAATTGTAGGGGCACGTATAATGTCTATTTTAAAAGTGTGTAAATACTAAAGTTTATAACTTTTGGTTGATGAGATTGCTAGCTAATCAAACGAAAATTCTCCTAGATTTCAAAAAATCTGAAGAAAAAATATGTCCAGAATCAAAATCACTGACTTACAACCTGACAATCAAGTTAAAGTACGGAAACTATCTGAGGCAGATTTAATCTCGATCGCTGGAGGCATTCAAGTCAAGCTTTTAGGTGATAATTTTGTCGATTTAATATTCAACGGTTTTATATTGACGATTTAAATTTAGCAGCACATTCAACAGGCAAAGACTCTAGAAGAATTAAGCGCAACCCAGCGTATTTGTTGGGTTGCGCTTTTGTGCTGTATTTAAGAAGCCGCGGATTGTAACTTTTCTAGTCGTGCTAGTACTTCTGAACTGTGAATAGTTGGGTTAACTTTCACAAAATTCTCGCGCAAGATACCTTGAGGATCGATGATAAAACTATGGCGCATAGATAAGAAACTCAGCCACGAACCGTAAGCTTTACTCACTGAACCATCAGTATCAGCCAATAAGGGAAATTTTAGTCCCTCTGAATCACAAAATTTAGCATGGGAATCAATATCATCAGCACTGACACCGAGAATTTGTGTGTTTTTTTCCAAATATTTGGGTAAATCTTCTTGGAAACGACGAGCTTCTATAGTACAACCAGAGGTGAAATCTTTGGGATAAAAGTACAAAACTACCCACTTACCGCGAAAGTCAGAGAGGGAAATTTTGCCATCACCTGTGTTGGTTGGCAAGGTAAACTCTGGTGCAGGTTGATTAATTGCAGGAAGTTTACCACCAAGAGCATCGGCAGTAGGGGCAAAATTCAGCCAGCTGATAATAGAAATACAGCTGGCAAATAATATGCTTAAAAAAGTGCGGCGTGAAATCATGGTGCAAACCAAAATGACAACTTTACACAAGTTTACAATTCCTGGTTGCTACTAATCTCACTCTGATTCAGATTCGGAAGAAATATCTGTATTTTCGATGTATTGGCTATCTAGGAGAAAGGCGCCTTTAGCAAAGCGAATACCCCAATATCCGCCTGGTCTACGGTCAAGAACTATACCTTCTTCGCCAATGTGAATCACATCAGGGGGGCGAAGCATGGGCATAGGTTCAGCAGTTTTGACGTAGGGCGGTAGCGCTACAACACGGACTTTACTACCAATAGGAAATTCTTTAGACATCTTGAAAAGCTAGCTTCAAAATACGGATTGGGGAGTAGTTAGAGACGCTATTAATAGCGCCTCTAGGGAGGGGGAAGCAACTTTTTGATGTTTGCTTGGGGTTTTCCCCTAGTTGACTAGCTTAAAAATAGGAGGTGGGGAGTAGTGATTTAGTTTTGCTAAATCACTACGGGGTTTAGGGGTCAAGAGATTTTTATACTCTTGTTGTGTCGAATATTATAGCAACTTGCAGTAGTTAGCACAACTGGGCTAAAAGGTTGTTTGAAAAGTATTTTGCTGTGACTTTAGACACTAGACTTGTTGCAGAAGTCGGGAAAAGGCGAAGGGGAAAGGGGGTGCATGTTTGGTATTTTTCCTTTCCCCAATAAAGATGAGTTTCTTTGACCGCAAGAGTGCAAAAAGCAATTGATTGCAAGAGGTCTACTTTTAGATCCTCCCTAGCCTTAAGGGGAACCGGAATCAAATCCCTATTTACTCACAAAAATAGGGAAAGGGAAAGGAGATCGATTTTCCCCTTTCCCATCTTCTGCAAGAAGTCTGTATAATTTTTTAATTCTTATACCAATTTGAAAAATGATTGGTACTGATGGATTAATAAAACCTAGATGTAAAAAGCAATTCTTAATTCAAAATACAAAATTCAAAATGATATCAAGCTATGAAAAAAGTGCGTATTAGTAAGCTTTGGATGAGATGGTCGATACTACCCCTCCCAGATTAGTAAGTCTTTTTTTCAAGTTGAAGAATAAAGGAATCAGAATTAGTTACACAGAATTGAATTGGTGAATTCTTGATTCTGACTCCTGAATTCTTTCTAGTTAAAGTTATTGAGGATTGCGTTGTTGGCGACGCTGTTTGAAGTTTTGCTGGATTTGTTCGAGTTTTTGCCGCTGTTCGGGGGTTAAAACTGCTTGAATTTGTTGTTTTTCAGATTCTCGGATTTGCCGCATTTGAGTTTTTTGTGCTTCAGTCAGATTTAAGTCTGCAAAGTTCTTCCATCCACCTCGACGCTGACCCGCTTGGCGTTGACCTTGTTGACCTGCTTGGCGCTGAGCCTGACGCGCTTGCTTAGCTGCTTCTAACTTTGCTTTTTGTTCTGAAGTCAAAACTGCTTCCCATTTAGCACGGCTATCTTTGCGAATTGCCTGTATTTGGCTTTTTTGTGCATCGGTTAGACCCAATTCTGCCCAAGGCCCCTTTGGTTTTTGTGGAGTTTGTGCTAGCAGTAGGGGTGAGGGAGAGGCTGTTTGAGCTACGACAGCAAAAGAAGTTGCAGTTAAACTTAAAGCGATCGCTCCAGCTACTAATGATAATGTTTTGAGTTTCATTACTTACTTCGTGGTTCTTGCCTGTGTGGATGCCACCATCATAAGAATTTATCTTCAATACTCACATGAGGAGAAAGTCACGGTTATGCCCATGACTTTAGTCATGATTTAATTATGAATAAACTGACAATAATAGAGGTTAAGAGTGAGGAGTACAGACGCGATTAATCGCGTCTGTACAAGAGTTAGCAATTAGGTGTTATCATCATGAATCCTCTAATTCAAATTAAAAAACATCCTTTTCCGTCTCTGCTTTATTTAGAATGGATATTACTGACAATGACTGCTTTAATAGCAGTTATACCACCTCCTTTGCGGCGGTTTCGTCCTAGACGGGCAGAGCTATCAATTTGTGGGACATTTCCAGATTTATCGGTTTGTAATTTCTTACCAGAATTGTCAATTTATAGCCTGATTGTTTTTGCCTTAATGGGGTTATGGTTACCAAAAAATAATCGTAATAGTAAATTAATATACACAATTATTCAAATTCTATTGATTTTACTGACTGGACTTTTTGGCGAAAGATTCGCGCGTCTTTTTCCGTTTCTTTATATAATTTTAGTGACTCGCAGTTGCCTAATTTTTAATTTACCTGGGCGTTTATTCATGACGAGTCTTTCATTTACTTTATTTTTACTGACTACACAATTAAAATATCAATTATTCAATTTTCAATCTTCACCACAAGCTCAAGAACGTTTTCGATTTCTGAGCTTGAATTGGTCTTTGGTGTTTGGTTTGAGTTTAGTTTTTGTATTGTTGATGATGAATGCTGTATTATCTGAACGGCACAGTCGCGAAAAACTTGCTATTGCTAACGAAAAACTTCGCCAATATGCCATGCAAATTGAAAATCAAGCTACCTTGGAAGAACGAAACCGCATTGCTCGTGAAATTCATGATTCGTTAGGACATTCTCTAACTGCTTTAAATCTCCAATTGGAAACTGCTTTAAAACTGTGGCAATCTAATCCAATTAAGGCTGAGACATTTCTAGCAACGGCAAAGGAATTAGGTTCAAAAGCACTCAAAGATGTCCGTCAATCTGTTTCAACTATGCGTTCTAATCCTTTACAAGAGCAATCTTTAGAACGTGCGATCGCTAACCTTGTAGAAAACTTTCATCGCTCAAATGGTATTCTACCAATTTATGAAATCAATCTAGAATATTCTTTACCGCCTGAAATTAATACTGCTATTTATCGGATTACTCAAGAATCTTTGACAAATATTTCTAAATATGCATCTGCAACAGAAATTAAAATAGAACTCACGACCATCAAAAGTAATTTACGATTAATAATTCAGGATAATGGTAGAGGTTTCGATATCAAGCAAAATACTACTGGTTTTGGGCTTCATAGTATGCGCGATCGCACTTTAGCCTTGGGAGGCGAATTTAATATTAATACTACTCCTGGTTATGGTTGCAAAATTATAGTTAATATCCCCTTAACGAGGTTAACATGAGTATTAAAGTATTGTTGGTAGATGACCAAAGTTTAATTCGTCAAGGATTAAGAGCTTTATTAGAACTAGAACCAGATTTGGAAATAGTAGGAGAAGCAGAAAACGGTAAAGAAGCAATTAATTTGGTTGCTCAATATCAGCCAGATGTCGTATTGTTAGACATCAGAATGCCCATTATGGATGGAGTTGCAGCTACGCGAGAAATCCAAAAACATTTTAGCAAAACGAAGATTTTAGTACTCACAACTTTTGATGATAATGAATATGTTTCCGCAGCTTTACAAAGTGGTGCAATGGGTTATTTATTGAAAGATACACCCTCAGAAGAGTTAGCTGTTGCTATTCGCGCTGTATATAAAGGATACACTCAATTAGGCCCAGGAATAGTTAAAAAATTGTTGACCCAGTTTTCTCAACCTACACCAACTCAATCACCACCTATACCATCTGGTTTAACTGAACTAACTCCTAGAGAAAAGGAGGTTTTGCGATTAATTGCTATAGGTGCTAGTAACCGAGAAATTGCTCAGGAACTTTACATTTCTGAGGGGACAGTAAAAAATCATGTTACAAATATTTTAAACAGGTTGAATTTGCGCGATCGCACTCAAGCTGCAATTTGGGCAAATAGCTATTTATCTTATCTGAACGATCCCAGTTAAAAAATTATTCAAATAACTCCAAACATTCATTTTTTAAAACGCCTTTAGTTACTTTGATATTTCTAAATGATTGAGCAATCACTTCTTCGCAAGATATATTAATTTGTGATTGATTGACCAAAATTAAATCTTGGATTGAAGCGCCATATACAATTTCTGATAAACCACTCCAAACGCAAGCAGTTGCACACATTGGACAAGGTTCGCCAGTTGTATATATGCTATAACCTTCTAAAGAGGGGTTTTTAAGTTTAGCTGCTAAACTACGAATGACATTAATTTCCGCATGAGCTGATGGATCGTTATCCCTTTTGACAGTATTATGACCTACGGCGACGACTTCGTTATCTTTAACGATCGCTGCACCGTAAGGTGCATCACCTTTTTTAGCTTCTGCCAAGGCTAAATGCATAAAATATTCTGAGTTCATATAACTTGGAGATAACATCAAGACAATGTTTAATCATATCGTGTTTCTAATGCTATAACTAGGAATTAAAATTGTTGATGGTCGAATATGTTACTCAGTAGGCAAACAACAGAATTTTACTTAAAAGACTTGGAAACACCTTTAGGTCAAGCCATTAATTTAACACTTGCAGTCTTGGTGTTAATTTCATCAGGAATTTTTGTAGCAGAAACTTATAATATTCCTGATTCTGTTCGTTTTCAGTTGAGCGTAGCTGATACTGCGATCGCCATTATCTTCCTGATAGAATACATACTTCGTCTCTGGAGTGCAGAAAATAAAATTAAGTATATTTTTAGTTTTTATGCGATTATTGATTTAATGGCAATTTTACCATTGTTATTAGGAATAGTAGATATTAGATTTATTCGCCTACTGCGATGGTTTCGGATTTTACGACTAATTAGATTTATAGATAGAAAATATTTATTCGCCAGTATCAGCACCGAAGATGGCTTGATTTTTACACGAATATTATTTACATTATTTGCAATTGTTTTTGTTTACTCTGGCTTAATTTATCAAGTCGAGCATCCGGTTAATCCTGAAAAATACGCTACATTTTTGGATGCATTTTATTTCTCGGTTGTCACAATGACAACCGTAGGCTTTGGTGATGTGATCCCCATTTCTGAATTAGGGCGATCGCTAACAGTACTGATGATTTTTACAGGAATTGCCTTGATTCCTTGGCAAGTGGGAGATTTGATTAAGCAAGTGGTGAAAACAGCTAATCAGGTAGAAACAGTGTGTTCAAATTGTGGTTTGGCTTTCCACGATATTGATGCTGCATTTTGTAAAAGCTGTGGAACTAAGTTACCTAGCCGCAGGGTTAATTGACCGATAACGCGCAAATACCGCAAGAAGAGACGCGGAATGCCTAGAAAGTAAATTTGTTCAACAATAGACCTCTCTTGAATCACCCCTCCCCAACCCTCCCCTTCTGAAGGGGAGGGAGCAAGATTTCAAGTTTCCCCCCTTTATAAGGGGGGATAAAGGGGAGTCTATTCGACTTATGCAAGAGGTCTAATATCGACAACAATATTCTTTGTTGGAATCAAAAGGCTTCGGATATGCGGTGTCCCTGCATCCCGTTCAAAAATGCTTTAACTTGAATTTATAACAATGTCAATTTTAATACATCCATCTATGAAGATGTTGATGATTTTATATCTTTAGAAGTAAGACTAGAGTGATATTAGCTTGATTTAATGGATTAGTTGAATTTTTAGTAATTAAATAATAAACATTGCATTTTAATTAGATATTTTGAAGATTATTTAAAGTATTTTATCCTTTGTTTTACAAAAAAATAAATTTAAATAATCCCGATCGCGTTTAATATTTAGATAAAAATTCAGCACAAAAGATGAAGTGTGCATTGTGAAGTTTCCGAAAAGTTATAGTATCCGCTGGTTATAAGTTACAATCTGTAGCTTATCTAATATTCTGTGTTATTTTATACATTATTTTTTGGTTATTTCTATAATTCAACTTCTAAATTTTGGCAAATGTAGCTCGCTCTAGACAATTTAGTGAGGTATTAAAAATATAAAAGATGAGTACCAGTAATAATTTAGAGCAGATCGATACATTAACTGAACTCACAAAAATTCAAGTTAGCCAAACACCCGATGGAAATCAACTCTGTATTCATCAGATGTTTGAAATGCAAGTAGAGCGATCGCCCCAAGCAACAGCTGTAGTATTTGAAAACAATCAACTGTCTTATCAGCAGCTAAACCAACGAGCAAATCAACTGGCGCATCACCTACGTAGTTTAGGTATCAAACCTGAGGTACTTGTTGGCATTTATCTCGAACGGTCTTTAGAAATGGTGGTAGGACTATTAGGAATTCTCAAGGCTGGAGGCGCATACTTACCTTTAGATCCGGCATATCCATCAGAACACTTAGCCTATATTTTAGAGGACAGCCGGATATCAGCGATCGTCACCACACAAAAATTAGTAAGTAGTTTACCCGATCGTATAACTCATGTTGTTTGTCTAGATTCAGATTGGCAAGCGATTAGCGAGAACAACCAAGAAAATCTCGTCAGTAATACGACACTTGATAATCTGATATATACGATCTACACTTCCGGTTCTACAGGACGCTCCAAAGGTGTAATGATTACTCATCGTGGGATCTGCAACCAAATCACATGGAGACAAACAACTTTTAGATTGACTCAAGCAGACAAAGTTTTACAAAATATTTCTCTGAGCTTTGACCCGTCGGTGTGGCAGATTTTCTGGCCGTTGTGTTGGGGAGCGCAATTAATTATGGCTCGTCCTGGTGGAAATCTTGATACTAAATATCTTGTTGAGTTAATTCTCCAACAGCAAATCACCGTTATGGCCTTAGTACCTTCGATGCTGCGGGTATTACTAGATGAGAAAGAAATTGAGAATTGTCATCTCAGGCACATTACTTGTGGTGGCGAAGCCTTACCCGTGGAACTCATAGAGCGTTTCTTTGCTAAATTCAACTTAGACGACGTTCTATATAATTGCTACGGCCCGACAGAAGCTTCCATTGATGCCACTTTTTGGAAATGCGATCGCACTAGCAGTTATCTCATTGCTCCCATTGGTAGGGCGATCGCCAATACACAGATTTATATTCTGAATGAGAATTTAGAACCTACGGCTATTGGTCAATCAGGCGAACTACATATTAGTGGTGCTGGACTTGCTCGTGGCTACCTCAACCGTCCCGATTTAACCAGTGAAAAATTTATTCCGAACCATTTGAGCAAAGAGCCAGAAGCACGATTATATAAAACTGGCGACTTAGCCCGCTACCTTGATAATGGCAACATTGAGTTTCTCGGTCGCCTTGACAATCAAATCAAGTTGCGGGGCTTCCGCATCGAACTTGCAGAAATTGAAGCAATTCTCGCACAACACGCTGGTATACAACAAACTGTAGTCATAGCAACAGAAGATAACCCAGGCGACCAGCGGCTAGTAGCCTACATTGTTCCCCACCGAGAACAGATACCTATGTTTGATGAAGTACGCCACTTTCTCAAACAAAAACTACCTAATTACATGCTGCCAAACTCTTTTGTATTGTTAGATGCTCTACCTTTAACTCCCAATGGCAAAGTAGACCGCTACGCTCTAAAGGCATCTTACCAAACCATACAGCAGCCAAAAGACATTTTTGTAGCTCCCCAAGATGAATTAGAACTCGAACTGACAAAGATTTGGGAAAAAGTTTTAGGCATCCAACCCATCAGTATCAAAAACAATTTCTTTGAGATGGGAGGACATTCCCTACTTGCGGTACGCTTGTTCGCAGAAATTGAAAAGACCTTGGGCAAAAATCTTCCTTTAGCTACCCTGCTACAAGCCCCCACTATTGAGGAACTAGCTAACATCTTACGTCAACCAGGATGGGTGAAGCCTTGGTCTTCGTTAGTGCCAATTCAACCTCAAGGTTCCAAACCTCCTTTTTTTCTTGTCCATGCGGTAGGTGGTAACATTCTTTCCTACTGTGATTTAGCCCGCCATTTGGGTTTAAACCAACCAGTTTATGGACTACAAGCTCAAGGCTTGGATGGAAAAACCCCCCCACATACCAGCATCGAAGATATGGCAGCTCAATACATCAAAGAAATACGTACCGTTCAACCCAATGGCCCTTATTTTCTTGGTGGGGCTTCCTTTGGAGGCACAGTAGTTTTCGAGATGGCTCAACAACTCTATGCCCAAGGTGAAAAAGTGGCTTTGCTATCGTTGTTGGATAGTGCTGGATGGAATAATTTACCCACCACATTCTTTGATTTGGTTTCTGTCCATTTAAATAACCTTGCACAACTCAAACATCAAGAAAAACTGACCTATATCTGGGAAAGGTTAGAGTGGCATATTAGCAAAAGAATCCCGAAGCCTATTCACCAGATTTTCCTGAAGTTAAGTGATACGGATCCTTCGTCTCAAACTCTCTACAATCTAAATGTTTTAGAAGCTAACCTCCACGCCAGCAAAAATTATTTACCGCAAGTTTATCCCAGCCATGTCACCTTGTTTCGAGCTAAATTAAAATCTTCAAGACGTTACTCAGATTCCCTGGGGGGTTGGGGCGGGCTGGCATTAGAGGGGGTAGAGGTTCATGAAATTCCTGGAGACCACATTAGCATACTCAGAGAACCCCACGTACAAGTTTTGGCGGAAAAATTAAAAGCTTGTTTAGATGAGGCTTTTGCAATGTCTACCTGAGCTATAAAAAACTCTTCAGTTTTTTGTAAATTTAAGGCAGAGTGCGATGTGTGCGCTGAATTTTTTGGTGCGTAAAACCTTATGTGTTTTCACGTTATTCCGGTTTCATGTTTGACTCATATTGACCCTCTATTAAAATGCTCGTTAGTAACAATAAGAGTTACTTGCCGAATATAAAATCTATCTTTGGGTATATTATTAGTTGTTTAGGACGCCAGAATGCACTAATTTGAGCGCCAATTAAAACAGCTATTCCCTTATAAAGCCAATGGCTGAAGACATTTTGGTCTGATAGTTGCGAGGAAACAAAGTGAGATTATGTCAAGAAATATAATCGCAGCTATGAATTGGGGATCGCACCCTGACAACGCAATAAGCATCTGTAGCAGAGTTTACTCGCAGACAAGGCGGCAATGCACAATTTCAATATCGCTTATAGGTGCGCCTGACAGCCTCCCCAGACACAACTAATCTTTACAAATCTTAATAGATTTTTATATCTTTAGAACGAGACTAGTGTTAATTTACTTAAGTGAGAAAAAGAAATATAAAATATTTCTTAAATACTTACCAAAATCAGCCTTTTTGTCTGAAACTCAATCGACTGTAGGGGCGATCGCTAGTTCCTGCTGAGCCACGATCTGGCTACCGTACCACACCAAAGGAGGCGCAAAATTATACTTCATGATGCTGGTTGTCGGTATATTCTGTCTGGAGGATAGTGGCTACTGAAAAATTGTTCTAAAATTTCGGAGGGATCGAAGCCCGGAACATATTTTTACGAGTGGCAACCCAGTCGCCAATCATTCTTCATATGTTGAGAAAAAGTTAGTTTATCCATTGAGAAATTATTTCTTGTCCGAACATATCAAGAATGGTTGTCAATCTTTAATCTCCAGTACCCAGTCATGAATTGTAATTACTTAAGTAAAAGTTGCTGCTGAGATCTTCGACTTATTCAATAAGTCAAGGTTATAAATCCAGTTGAAGTAAGTTTATTGTGCCTCTAGGAATCATCGACTAAATAAACTTACTATTTAGGATAGGTAAAAATCTGGGAGTATAAGTATTATATCTTTTGAGTTTGACCTGTTTCTACTATGCCTTTTACAAAAAATGTGAAAAGATGTAAGGATTCTCAAAAATGGACACCTTGATGTTTCTGATTAATCTCCATTTACCCTATCTATAATTATGGTTAAGTCTTAGGGTATAATTTTATTTTTTGCTAACAGAAAATAAAAAAGAAAAGTAAGATAGTTATGCAACCTGATTAGTAATTAATCAAAGTTTTTAACTGGAATTAAATAACTGATGTTTGATTTAGGAGTTGGGCTTCGATGATTTATATCTCAGTCCCTCCAGTGGAACCTTATTAATGGTGTGTCTACCAATAAGTGAGGTCTAATTGCAGGATAAGTGTAACCAAAATCGGAAACGTTCAAAGCGACGGGCTATTTACTGTCCAATTCATGGATGCTATTTGGATAGTGTGAGTCAAAAGTATAAATTATATGCCGATCGCGCCGGACAACTCCAACAAAGAGGTATAGGGCGCCAGAATGCACTAATTTTAGTGGCAACTAAAACAGCTATTCCTTTAGAAGGAGAATGGTTGGAAGAATTTTGGTGTAATCTCTGTCAGCAGACAAAGTGGTATCACGTCAAAAAATGCGATCGCACTTATGAAGTGGCGATCGCACCCTCAGAACTTTGGCAGCAAGCAAGTGGCGTAATTCACCCCGAAGGCAACCCTTCCGTAGGAGAGTTTACTAAAAGACAAGCCAGAATCACCGGTAGCGGTATCAAGGATTTTCGGTAAATACTTTAAAATAATTGCAGCCTCCTATAGACCAATAAAATCAATATCTTGCGGTTATGGAAACTAAAGCAAACTTGGAAGAGATAGATTTTCAAAAATATCTACTCGTTTTACAACGACGTTGGCTTGCTACAGTGGGAATTTGGGCAATTGTTACTGCCGCTGCAACCTTGTTTGCACTGTCATTAAAACCATCATATAGAGCAGATGGCAGTTTGTTGATTAGGACAAATGAAACCTCTTCGTTAACTGGTCTAGGAGAAGCTATAGGCAGGCTAGAGTCTTTAACCTCTACAAATAATCCTCTAGAAACCCAAGCCAAAATAGTGACATCTGTCCCAGTTCTTGAGGAAACTATTAGAACGCTTGGCCTAAAAGATAAACAAGGCGAACCTTTGAAAATTCAGGACTTTCTGCAAAACTTGAAGATAGAAAATGCCAAAGGGACTGAGATTTTACAAGTTTCCTATATAGATAAAGATCCAGTTTTAGCTGCCGAAGTTGTCAACCAACTGATGCAAGTTTATATCAGGAATAACATAGAAGCTAATCGGGCAGAGGCAGCTTCAGCCCGGAAGTTTATCGGGCAAGAAATACCTGCTACTGAAGCAGCTGTCAGAGAAGCGGAGTCGAACCTGCGTAAATTTAAAGAGGAAAATAAAATAATTGTTCTAGAAACTGAAGCAACCATAGCAGTCCAAACTATTTCCAGCTTAGAACAGCAAATTTCTCAAGCCCAAGCTCAATTTGTGAATGTCAATGCTCGGTTACAAAAGTTGCAAAATCAAGCAAGCATTGATTCACAGCAATCTGTAAGTTTTGCTTCCTTGAGTCAAATACCTGGAATTCAACAAGTATTGACTCAACTACAAGAAGCACAAAACGAGTTGACAGTTGAGCAAACTCGTTTGCAGCCAACTCATCCTAATATCATCAATTTGCGAGAAAAAATTACTGGTCTCAACAACTTACTACAAAATCGTATAAAAGGAAGCATAGGTACTAATCAGCAAATTCCTGCAAAAAATTTACAGATTGGAGAACTACGTCAAAGTCTGATTGGAGATTTTGCTCGTACTGAGACAGAACGGGCTGGTTTAGCCAAACAAATAGCTACACTTTCTGATAAGTGGTATGCATACAAACAACGAGCAAACGTTTTACCCAAGCTGGAACAGACCCAGCGCGAACTCGAACGCAAGCTCAAAGCAGCTCAAACAACTTACGAAGTACTTTTGACAAAACTCCAAGAAGTCCAAGTAGCAGAAAACCAAAATATTGGCAATGCTCGGATCATCTCCTCTGCCTTAGTACCAGACTATCCTAGTAGCCCTCGTAAGGCCCTGTTTATATTGGGCGGTGGAGTTATTGGTCTGATGATTGGCATTATTGCTGCGTTCACTTTAGATCTAATTGATAGCTCTGTGAAAACAGTTAAAGAAGCTAGGCAATTATTCCAATACACTTTAGTAGGGGTGATTCCTTCAGTAGGTAGGAATCTTAAAAAGAGTTCTCTAGAGCAACAGATCCCTAGAATAATTGGCAGAGACATACCCCAGTATCCTGTTGGTGATGCATACCAAATGCTGCAAGCTAACTTACAGTTTCTAAATTCCGATAAAAAGCTAAAAGCGATCGTAGTTACTAGTTCTGTACCCAAAGAAGGCAAGTCTGAGGTAGCTGCAAATTTAGCTGTGACAATGGCTCAGTCAGGACAACGAGTACTACTAGTGGATGCCAATATGCGCCATCCAGTGCAGCATCATATTTGGGAAATGACAAATGCAGTCGGGCTATCCAATGTCATGATTGACCAAGTTCCTCTGAGTGTAACTGTACACAAAGTAATGCCAAACCTTGACGTTCTACCTTCTGGAGTTGTACCTCCTAACCCAGCAGTACTTCTAGATTCCCAGAGGATGGCTAAACTGGTCGGTTATTTTACACAGAAGTACGATTTCGTAATTTTCGATACTCCTTCCCTCGCAGGAATGCTAGATGCTGCGGTTTTAAGTAAGTTAGTTGACGGGATCTTGTTGGTGGTTCGTCCTGGAGTGATTAACTATGACACCGCCAATGCGGCTAAAGAGTTTCTCAGACAGTCAGGGCAACAAGTTTTAGGAATGGTAATTAACGGTGTGAATATCAAACGAGAACCTGACAGCTACTTCTACTACTCCAGAGAATCAGTTGAATCTGGTTCTAGGGCACAGAATTCTTTAGTTGTTAAATAAGATGATTCAAAAATTAATTATAGGCAACGGCAGAGTCTGATAAATAGGCTCTGTATTCAAAAGTTGTCATTTATAAAATCTCACTCTGGAGTTAATGAAAAATCTTTTTTCTAATCGAAAAAACGATCGATACTTTCGTACTGACCATCTTAAGACCGACCTTAAAAGTCGCTCTGTACGAGGTGGTGCAGTCACTATGGTTGCTCAAGGTCTAAAGTTAAGCTTGAATTTAGGATCTAACGTGGTGTTAGCTCGATTGCTGACACCGCAAGATTATGGCTTGATTGGTATGGTAACTGCGGTGACGGGATTTGTAGCTTTATTTAAAGACTTAGGGTTGTCAATGGCAACTATTCAGAAGGATGAGATTAATCACACACAAGTTAGTACCCTATTTTGGGTGAACGTGGTACTTAGCGTGATAACTGCACTGTTCGTTGTGGCGATCGCACCTTCAATTGCCTGGCTTTATCATGAACCCCGCTTAATCTGGATTACTGTAGCGCTATCAGTGGGATTTATATTTAGTGGGTTAGGCGTTCAACACTCTGCCTTGCTTAATCGTCAGATGCAATATAAGGTATTGATGTTTAATGATGTTTTCTCTATGCTATTTGGCATTGTAGCTGCGATTGTTGCTGCTGCGTATGCACTTGGCTACTGGGCATTGGTGATTTTACCGTTAGTTATGGCAGCTGTTAATACTATAGGAGTCTGGCTAGCCTGTCCTTGGCGTCCGAGTCTGCCGACTTGGCGAGCCGGAGTGCGATCCATGCTAGTTTTTGGGGGAAATCTTACTGCTTTCAGCACTATTAATTACTTTGCTCGAAATCTTGACAATATTCTCATAGGAAGATCTTGGGGATCTCAACAGTTAGGTTTATATGCTAAAGCCTATCAGTTGCTACTTCTGCCAATTAGCCAGATTAATACGCCAATTGCTGCGGTCGCTATTCCTATGTTAAGTAGATTACAACAGGAGCAACAACAATTTCACCGATACTACCTTAAAGCTGTTTCAATAGTTGCTTTCCTAACTATGCCAATTATCGGTTTCATGATAGTTGCATCAGAAGAAATTATTGAATTGCTACTTGGTTCGCAATGGCGTGATGCAACAGTCATCTTTCGATTACTGTGTATATCTGCATTAGTTCAACCTGTTTGCAATACATCTGGTTGGTTATACATCTCCACAGGTAGAAGTAATAAAATGCTTCAGTGGGGTTTGTTAGCTTGCCCATTTATTATAGGGTCATTTTTCGTTGGTTTACCTTACGGAGCAACAGGAGTTGCATATAGCTACTCAATAGTAATGCTCTTACAAGCTTTACCTTGTATGTATTATGCTACAAGGCAAACAACTATCACTTTATTAGATATAGCTTTTAATATTGGTCATTCATTTTTAGCGTCTTTAGCGGCGGGTATTGCAGTTTTTGGAACCAAATTAGTAATTAGCTCGCACTTACCTATGTGGATTACAGCCGCGATTTTATCAATCATTATGGCAGTATCATATTTATTAATTGTATTTTTCTTTTTTAATAAAAAAGATTTTTATTTATCTGTATTATCTAGTTTGAAATCACAAAGAATTTAAGGATTAACCAAGGATTAACAATGACTAGAATTGAAATCAATGCGATGGCACAATCTCTTGTAACAGATAATAAAAATAAATTGCACTTGGGTTGTGGAAGGCAAATTTTAGATGGATATGTAAATGTCGATATTTACCCATCCCTTGGGGTAGATTTAGTTTGTGATATAAACGAAGGACTTCCTTTTGAAGATAATTCTTTTATCGAAGCACTTGCAGTGGATTTTATGGAGCATATTCAGCAAACACGAGTCATTCATGTAATGAATGAAGTTTATAGAGTATTAAAACCAGGAGGTATTTTTAAAATACATGTTCCTGAAGCTCCTGGAATTAGCGCATATCAAGATCCTACTCACATTTCTTTTTGGAATGAAGAGTCTTTTACGTATTATATAGATCGGCATAGAAGACGGGAAACCTATGGCATATATTATGGGGTAGTAGCACAATTTAAATTGGTCTCTCTAAAGAGAAGCAACTATTTGTGGCAAAAATTCTTTTCAACATTTAACTTAAATTACTTGTCAAATTTTCTTCTAGATGTGGAATTAATGGCTATTAAATAATTATCTTGAAGAAGAATTCAGGAATCAGAATCAAGACCCTCGCGGACTCACTTTGAGCCAAGCCACGCAAAGCCTCTCGTAGAGAAGGCTTTACGCTGTGCTATCAGTGGGGGATTCAAACCCGCCACGCTTATTGTTGCACCACCAAATTTCAACAAAGGTGGGGGTCTTATACCCACTTATTCAGACGCTCGCGGACTCGCTAACGCTGTGCTATCCGCCAGTCATACAAAATGCAGTATGAAGTCTGACTCCTGAATTCTTGTTGATAAATGTATCTTAACTATCATTTGTAGAAGCAGTAAATGAATTGATCTTACATCGGCTTATGAATAAACCACTTGCTATTTTTGCTGCACACATTGGTGTCCGTTCTGAAACCTTTATTCGGCGACACATGGAAGATTTACTTCCTGAAAAAACAGTAGTAGTAACAAACAATATTTCTAAACCTCATGCAGGTCATTGGAGAGTTAATTGTCCGACCTTAATTTGTAAATGGTTTAAAGTCGATGGTAACTTAAAGGACAAAGTAAAACAATTTTCAGAAGGAGTTGCAATTGCACAATTTTTGAAAAAGCACAAAGTTCAAGTAATTTTAGGTGAATATCTAACTGATTCATTTAATTTTTTTTATGTTACTAGAAAGCTTGGTATTCCCTATTTTGCCCATGCACACGGAAACGATGTTTCTTCAGCACTACGCGATCCCAGATGGCAGAAACTTTACTCGTACTACAAAGATGCAGCCGGAATCATTACTATGAATCAGGTAAGTCGAAATAGATTGATAGACTTGGGAATAGAGCCTAGTAAAATATACATTATTCCTTATGGTGTAGATGTGCCAGACGAACCTGTAAAAAGGTCTGAAAATACGACAGTTCGTTGCATTGCTGTAGGTCGTATGGTTGCTAAGAAAGCACCAATTTTACTCCTAAAAGCTTTTCATAAAGCAGTTGAATTATATCCAAATCTTCGACTTGATTATATAGGAACAGGAGATTTACTTCCTGAGGTACAGGAGTTTATCCAAGAATTTGGACTTATAGATAAAGTAACATTACATGGAGCTCAACCAAATGAATTTGTTCGGGAAATGATGAAAGATGCTGACATTTTTCTTCAACACAGTATCATCTCTCCAGAAAATGGAGATGAGGAAGGTTTGCCTGTAGCAATTTTAGAAGCAATGTCATTTGCTCTTCCTGTAGTTTCAACTCTACATGCCGGAATTCCTGAAGCTGTTTTAGATGGGGAAACTGGCTTTCTGGTGAAAGAGAATGATTATTTAAACATGGGGCAAAAAATTTTATTACTTACACAAAACTCAGATTTGAGATTAAAGATGGGTTTTGCTGGTTGGCAGAGATCTAGAGAATTCTTCACATGGGAGAAAGAAAGAAATAGTCTCTTACAGGTAATGCAACTAGAATTTTAATCAACAACATTGAATACTTAATATTAAGTTGTAAATTCGTTATTAACATGTAAAATTATTACAATATAAATCCAATATGAACTTACCATCTATATCTATCATTATTCCAACCTTTAATCGAGGTAAACTCATTCAACAAACCTTGAATTCTCTTCGGTATCAAACCTTTAAAAACTGGGAGGCATTAGTAGTTGATGATGGCTCTAATGATGGAACTGATGAAAAGGTTCTTTGTTTAAGTAAAGAAGACTCAAGAATTAAATATGTAAAACGCCGAAGTCAAAAAACAGGAGCTCCAGTTTGTCGAAATGAGGGTACAAAGTTATCACAGGGAAAATATATTATTTACCTTGACTCAGATGATTGTCTTGCACCAGAATCTCTAGAAAATCGATTCAAATTAATGGAGCAGTACCCCGATCTGGATTTTGGAATTTTTCCATGTATGCTTTTTGAAAACGAACCAGGTGATATGAACTTACTGTGGAATATTGATAAAGATGAAAATGATATAGATAGATTTTTGAATTTTGATATTCCCTGGCAAACGACATCTCCTATTTGGAGGCGTGAAGCACTAACCAAAGTTGGATATTGGAATGAAGAACTTTTAAGTTGGCAAGATTTTGAATTACATTTACGTGCTTTGATCAAAAATCTTAAATATCAAAGATTCTCTAAGCCTGACTGCTTTTGGCGAATTCCACATCAAAACTCAATTGGCAGCAAATCAGTAGATAAAACACATCTTAAATCGTATGAAAAATTATTTTTTGATATTCAACAAATGCTGATCGATGCTCAAATACTGACTCCAAAACGTAAATATCTTATAGGAGGTCTCTATTTTTGGCTGATGAATACATGGCTATCTCAAGCTCAAAAAGCTGAAGCATTGGAAGTATGGTTTCTATCTTATCAAAGAAATATAATTGATAAAAAACAGTACTTTTATGGTCGATGGTATATAGAGGTTGGGAGTGTATGGGTTCCGTACCAGTTTGTACGAAAAATATTTCTTAGGGTTATTAGAGAATATTTTCAGATTATACTACCCCAAGGATTAATTCCAAAACTATCAAATACATTTCGGACAATTTCGCTTTCTTAATGATTAATTTATTGATTTTATTACTTATAATTTCAAATCAAAGATGAATATTGTACTTATTAGTAGTTCTGATGTTAATGGTGGTGCTGCCCGCTCTGCTTATCGACTACACCAAGGTTTGAAAAGTATTGATGTTCATTCTCAGATGTTAGTTCAATCTAAAGAAAGCGATGACAACAAAGTGATTGGATTAATGTCAACATCTGGAATGGGACAAATTGTCAATGGTTTGAGACTAACGCTAGACCAAGTACCCTTAAAGCTATACAAAAACCGTAATAGCACTAAATTTTCTCCACAATGGTTTCCAGATACAGTAAGAGCTAAACTAGCTAGAGCTAATCCAGATATAGTTAATCTACATTGGATTAGTAATGGATACTTTCAAATCGAGTCGATCGCTAAGTTAGAAAAACCTATAATTTGGACGCTTCACGATATGTGGGCTTTTACAGGAGGATGCCACTATAATCAAGAATGCGATCGCTACAAATCATCCTGCGGTGCTTGTCCTCAACTTGGTAGTAATACAAATTTTGATTTATCCCGTTGGATCTGGCAACGCAAAGCTAAAGCTTGGAAATACTTGAATTTAACAATTGTCACTCCCAGTTCGTGGCTAGCTCAATGTGTCAAAGCCAGTTCTTTATTCCAAGATAGGCAAGTCGAAGTCATTCCCTATGGTCTTGATACTCAAAAATACAAACCATTTGACCGACAGATGGCACGTAAAATACTCAATTTGCCTGAAGATAAACAGCTTGTTCTTTTTGGATCGCTACAAGCAAGTAGCGACCAAAGAAAAGGATTTCAGCTATTGCAACCAGCACTTCAAAAACTCAGCGCATCTAAGTGGCAAGAGAAGCTGGAAATTGTTATTTTTGGAGCTTCCCAAGCAGAAAACTCTACAAACTTCGGCTTTAAATCCCACTATTTAGGAACCTTAAACGATGATTTATCTTTAGCATTAGCCTATTCATCCGCAGATGTTTTTATCGCACCTTCGCTTCAAGATAACTTACCGAATACAGTAATGGAAGCGATCGCCTGTGGTACACCTTGTGTTGCTTTCCAAATTGGCGGTATGCCTGACATGATCGAACATCAAAAAAATGGCTATTTAGCGCAACCCTATAAAATTGAAGACTTAGCTCAAGGAATAGTTTGGGTGCTGGAAGATGAAGAACGTCACCAGAAATTGTCGCACCGCGCTCGTGAAAAAGTAGAACAAGAATTTACTTTAGAAATTCAAGCGCGTCGTTATTTATCTCTTTTTAAATCTCGGCTGATTCACTTTTGAACGGTAATGCAAATTAACAATAAATTAATTAATCGCTGGGTAAGAAACTTAGAATTTGTATTCACTATAATTTGTCTTTTATCATTTTTAGACTTACGACTACCATCTCCTGCCCCTATTTTAATTAATGCTCTCAGCTATCCAGTAGTTGCAACTTTAGTTGTTTTACGTTGGAAGCGTTTAGCTTATGTTGCAACTAGAGATATACCTTTGTTGCTTTATATAGGAATTGCTCTATTTTCCATTTTATGGACTGGCGATCAACTGAGAACCTTAGACAGCATTAGAGGTTTATTACGTATGTTTTTATTTGGAGCGTACATTGCAACTCGCTATAGTATCAAAGAGCAAATAAAATTATTAACTTTGGTGTTTAGTATAACAGCGATTTTTAGTTTAGTAGTTACCTTAGCCATACCAAGTTACGGAATAGGACTAAACGGATGGATGGGCATCTTTGCTTACAAAAATTACATGGGTAACGCAATGAGTCTCACAACCTTGCTTTTTCTACTTGCTGCATTCACAAAACGAAGAAGAAACTGGTTGGCTTGGATGGGATTTAGTCTGAGTATGACTCTGAATCTACTGTCTCGTAGCGCTAGTAGCTTGGTTAATATATTAACGTTAATATCGCTGACTTCCCTATATCAGCTTATTAAACAAAACTATAAACTACGGGTAATTATTTTCGGTGCTTTATGCATTTTAGTGGCTAGTATAAATTTACTCATTTTAAATAATCTGCAAATTATTTTAGTCGATATTTTAGGGAAGAGTCTTGAACTTAATGGGCGCACACCAATATGGACTTTGGCGATTGATAAGGGATTGGAAAAACCTTGGCTAGGCTACGGATTGAACGCTTTCTGGAGTTCAGATGCTGGTCTCTACGTTATGCTTCATACATGGTCTGGGTTTCGAGAAGAAGGCTTTAACTCTCATAACAGTTTTTTAGAGTTATTCTTAAATTTAGGCTTTTTAGGAATATTAGTATATGGAATTACTTTAATAACAACATTTATCAAAACGCTCATTTTATTAATTACAACAAAAAAGATAGAAATTTTTACCTTTCTTGAGTTGCTAGTATTTATGTGTATAGCTGGTTGGAGTGACACTAATTTCATTATGTCAGCAGCTAGTTCATATTGTTGTATTTATGTGTCAATAGTGCTTTCAATTGCTATGGAATGGGAAAAATTTAGCAAAGAGTTATACTCAAAAAAATTCTTGACTTGATTAAAAGCACAGAAAAGTCAATAATTTTCAACTAAAAGCAAAAAGTAAATTTAAGGATATAACATCAAAATGTCAATATCTATAGCTTTTATAGTTTGTACTGAACCAGGGCGTTTAGAAGGTCAATCTCTACTTTTAGCAGAGAGTATTCGTAAGTTCTGCGGTAACTTAAAAGATACCCCTATATACAGTTTTCATCCCAGAATAGGGGAACCTATATCTATCAAAACTAGGAAAGAATTTGATGTTTTGGAAGTGATTCATCAACAAATTCCAATAAATACAAAGTTTTCTGATTATTATTTAGCAAATAAGCCTTTGGTTTGCGCTTATGCAGAACAGAAAATAGATGCAGAGATTTTAGTATTTCTAGATAGCGACAAATGCTTTTTTGCTACACCCGAAGAATTTTTACTTCCACTAAATTGTAACGTTCGCGTGCGTCCTGAATATGGTAAAGGTATTGGCTCTACTGGAAGTCAAGATTTTCAAGATGAGTATTGGAAGAAACTATACAACATACTTGATGTGAAACACGAAATTTTTGTCAATACACCAATTGGGAATAGCAAGATTAGAGGATATTGGAATTCTGGATTAATAGGTGTTAGAAGAAATGCTGGTATCTTTCAAGCTTGGAAAGATAATTTTGAGAAAGTAATGTACCTAAAGGTTGCACCGCCTCAAGGAAATTATTTTGTCGAGCAATCAGTATTGTCTGCTACTTTAGCTTCTATGGAAGAAAATATATCTCATTTTTCTCCTTTTTATAGTTACCCATTGCCATTACACAACCGTTTATCTAAAGAATTCAAAATTAATAGCATCGAGCAAATAGTCTCAATTCATTATTTTAATATGTTCTTTTATACAGATTGGCAGAGACAGCTAGAAAGGATAAATATTTTTGATGAGTTTTCAGAAAAATTTCAATGGTTATGTGAAGGAATTGCCAGACATAATATGGGAGACAAATCAGCTTTTCATAGACATGTGTTAAATATTAGAAAAATTGAAGCGAAACTACATAAATTTAACTTGAATATAAAATTAAGTCATTGGTTAGAAAATAATTTTAAATATTAAATTATTTTCAATATTGAGTGCAAGCTGATGATTGTAGACTCAATTCAAGTCAGAGCTAACCATAGAAGTTAGAAAGTTATGAACCAGGTAAAATTGGCAGTCATTATGACTTGTTATAACAGGCGCGATATAACTCTTACTTGTCTGCGTGCGTTATATCAGCAAACAGAGGCTTTTGATGTTTATTTAACTGATGATGACAGTTCTGACGGTACTTCAGAAGCGATCGAGACTAACTATCCACAAGTTCGCCTTCTTAAAGGTAATGGGAATTTGTACTGGGTGGGAGGAATGAGGTTAGCATTCGCTGAAGCTATGCAAAAGGGTTATGAATATTATCTTTGGTTGAATGATGATACTTTGATTGAATCAGACGTTATTGAGCGTTTATTAGCTATCCATAGAGACTTGTCTGAACGCGATCGCTCCAATTCCATTGTAGTTGGTTCAACCAAAGATCCGCAGACAGGAAAACCAACTTATGGTGGTTCGGTAAAATCTAAGCGTTGGTATTCTAATAAGTTTGAGTTCTTAGAACCTTCTGGAGTTCTCCAAGAATGTGACACTATGTACGGCAATTGTGTGTTGATTCCTGACTCGGTTGTTAGGAAAGTAGGAAACTTAGATGCTGCCTTTATTCACTCACTAGGAGATCTAGATTATGGCTTGAGAGCGCGTAAACTAGGATGCTCTATATGGGTTGCACCTGGATATGTCGGTATTTGTAGCAAAAACTCAATACGTAACAGTTGGGCAGATAGCGATTTACCTTTATCAGAACGCTTAAAAAAGGTAGTTCAAATCAAAGGATTTCCTCTCAAACCTTGGACTATTTTTTGTCGGCGGCATTCTGGTTTATTCTGGTTTATTTATTGGTTTTTACCTTATATAAGAGCAATCATCGGATATAGGGATTTAACAACTTCTCCCACGTTTACTGAGGAAATTCCAGAAGGGCGATTGTAGGCTGAATGCTGTTTTCAACTAATAAAACTAAAGGATAATAATGAATGTTAGCAAAAGTTAAAAGATTTGTAAAATCTCTTCTAAAGATAGCAGTTTATCGTCTATTTAATAGTTTTAAATTTATCAATGAAAGACAAGTCGAGCAGCTGATTTTGATGAATCAATACAGATATCTAGCAGTTACTAATACATTACCTAAATTTCAAGATGTTGGTTTCCACAACTACTCACAAACAGACGAAGACGGTTTTTTATTATATATATTTTCATTAATAGGTACAACAAATAAAAAAGTTATAGAAATTTGTTGTGGTGATGGAATAGAGTGCAACGCAGCTAATCTCATCATCAATCATGGCTGGCAAGGAATATTAGTTGATGGAGATATAGAACAACTAAAAATTGGTAGGAAAATATATAGCTTCTTAAAAACTACGAGTAACAACCCACCTCAGTTAGTTCATGCATGGGTAACATCTGAGAATGTCAATGAATTAATATTGAATAATGGATTTAATGGCGAAATTGATTTATTATCGCTTGATTTAGACGGAATAGACTATTGGCTCTGGGAATCTATTAACTGTATTAAACCGCGAGTAGTTGTCCTTGAATATAACACTTATTGGGGAGGAGAAAAGTCTGTGAGTGTCCCTTACGATCCAAAGTTTACGGCTAAAATTATTAACGGTGCATACTATTGTGGAGCATCATTAAGAGCATTTGTAAATCTAGGTAAAAAATTAGGTTATAGATTGGTTGGCTGCAATACAAAAAAATTCAATGCTTTTTTCGTCAGTGAAGATGTGGCTACAGATATTCTGCCAGAAGTGACTGTAGATAGCTGTCTGCCATCATTTGATAGTTTTTCAAAATCTCATAACGAGTATAACTTTCCATCTATAGCTCAATTACCGTGGGAAGAAGTTTAACTCTGAAGTTAAAAACATCAAAGATATATATGTTATGGCTAAACGCTTGCTAATTGTTTCTACTCTTGATTCTAAACAACCATTCGGGGCATTTACAAGACCTTACTACTTGGGAAAATATCTCGTACAATATTTTGAGGTTTGCCATCTAGGATTAGATTGTTCGACAGTTGATTATGCACCAGCTATATCTGTATATTCCAGAAGTTTGACTTCATATATTAAAGCATTACAACAGTGCATAGATGAATTTTGTCCAGATATTGTATATGCCCAAGAAACACTTCCTGGATTGGCTGCTTTAATATCACTAACAGTCAGAAGACAAAAGAAATACTCTCTTATATTAGACCTACACACTTTTTCTGCTTTTGAATATTGGAGTCGCTTGTCATCCGTTGCTAATCCTTTCAAAGAATTTGTGCAATTTATTAAAACATACATTGCTCAGGGATTGCTTATATTTTCTGGCAATCCAATTATTGCAGCTGGTGATTCAATTCCTAAACTCATTTCACAGTGGTATCGACATCAGCCAAAGCAGATTTATAGCGTAGGTAATGGAGTAACTGAAGATTTATTGAACGATACCGAACACTCAAATCCTGAAACAGATCCATACAAAGATTTACGACCCGCAAAAATAGTGGTTGTTGTTGCTCCTAAAACATTTCAGTTTCCGAGTAACGATATGTCTGTATCAATGACTATTGAAGTAGCTAAATACTTAGAATTTCATCAACAAAAAATTCATTTTGTTGTTATTGGTCGTGATTCTAATAACATTGAGGAATTACTACCATCGAACATGACTTTCATCGGTTTTTTGCCAGAGCGAAAAGATTTTGTGAGCCATATAAAATATGCAGACATAGGTCTTTTACCCTTCCCAAAGCAGGCTGTTGCTGGGGGAGCGCGTAATAAGGCATTAGATTATTTTGCCTGTAAAAAGTTAGTGATATCTACACCAGAAGGTTTGAGAGGTTTAGAAGAATTTCATCATCAAGAACATCTGTTGATTTCAGGATACTCTGCTCAAGAAATGGCTAATACAGTGCTAGAGGCAGCTTTTAATTTGAATAAATATTATCCTCTTGTAGAAGCGACATATAGCTTAATTCGAGATAAATATTCCTGGAATGCAAGAGCGCAGAATGTTGCTGAAATTCTTACACAAACCGTAAAAAAGGAGTTGTTGTAAAGTCTAGTTGTAACGATCGATAACACTTACAGCGTTTTTCAGGTAAATGAAGTACACGGGTAGGGGCACAACATTGTTGTGCCCTTATAACGATCTGTACTTCAGCAAGCCGCAATCTGCTGTATCAATGGGTCGCACAAAGGAGTCTCCAACCAATTAAGAATATGGTTGGAGACTCCTCGCCGTTTTGGGACTCTTTACGACGATCCGATCGCATGTATAAAAATCCGTCTTGCTTATACCCAATCCTTCCCTAAGGAATACACACAGAGTATTTATGAACAGATCGCAATATAAATTTTTTGGCATTCAGATAGATGCACTTTCTATCCCTGAACTCAACTCCTTGATTGCAGAGTCTCTTGAGCAAAATAAAAAGTCGATTATTGCTAATCACAATCTTCATAGCCTTTATATTTACCATCACAACCACAGAATGCGAAGCTTTTACGCGAAGGCAGACTATGTACATATTGATGGTATGCCTCTAGTTTTATTTGGAAAACTCCTGGGTTTTCCCCTGAAACGAGAGCAAAGAGTTACCTATGCTGACTGGATATGGCCTTTGATGGCTGAAGCTGCTCAGAAGAATTGGCGTGTATTCTACTTAGGTTCAAAGCCAGGAATTGCAGAACAAGGGGCAAGAATTTTGCGGAAAAAGTTTGCCGGTTTGCAGATTGCAACAGCCCACGGCTACATCGATATGCGAAAGATGAGCCAAGAAAATCTTGCTACTCTAGCAGCAATTAACGCTTTCCAACCGCACATATTGATGGTAGGAATGGGTATGCCACGACAGGAATACTGGATATTAGACAATCTGGAGGATATCCAGACTAACGCAATTTTGACTAGTGGAGCTTGCATAGATTATGTAGCCGGTGCTGTTCCTACCCCTCCTCGGTGGATGGGGAAGCTCGGCTTGGAATGGTCTTACCGCCTAGTAACTGAACCAAGAAGACTTTGGAAACGTTATTTAGTAGAACCTTGGTTTGTAGCCAAACTATTACTACAGGAAATTCTGGGCATGTATAATATACACGTCCAAAATATAATCCAGGCAGAAAAAAATGGTAGAAAGTTAAATTAGCAATCTACCAATACGGTAAAAAATGTGCCTGCCTCAACGAATAATTTCACAACTCATTTAGGATTGGTTTACGGTTGACGTTCGAGTGCGCCTATATCTATGATTGCTATCCCATTGCCGTCTCCATCTTGCGGACGGGTAATACCAAGCCCATCGATCTTTGGTGCTGCCACACCATTATAATTACTAGTTCCACTATCAATTGCAAAGCTACCGTACTTGAGGGAGAAATTACCTTTAGTTGGATCTACAAATTGTGGGTCTTTTCCAACAATGTTGCTTAATCCTGAACTAGTGTATTTAGAGGAATTGTACACAAGGTTATTATCATAGCTGATAGTTGTTTGAGATTTAGATATATTGTTGACTAACCCATCTTTGTTGGCATACATAATATTGTTGAATACCCTAACCTGTTTGGACTGAACCGCTGAAATTTCTCCCCAGTTATGAGTCTCAGCTTTCTGTGCATTTTGATAGGTAGTGTTGTTGATTACATCTACATTAGCGCTGCTATATACTTGAATGCCAGCTCCGCCATTTTTGTAGATGATATTATTTGCAATTAATGTCTTTCCCCAGTAAGGTTGGTGAGTTGAATTAGCTTGAGTATTCAGAGAATCATCAATCATAATCCCATTACCTTCAGTAATTTTTCCACTGTAATAGTAAGGAACAAGACTTTGATTGTTGTGAGAAATATTTCCCCGAATAATCATTTTATAATCGCTGGTATTGTTGTCAGAATTCCAGTTGTACAACATGGTAATCGTATTTGGGCCCAAAGGACTATACAAGCAATTATTAAAAACAACATTGTTCTCAATGGTTATGTAGTCAGCTTTGACTGTACCAATCGCTGCACTACCAAAATTATAAATTTTGTTGTTGCGAATCACTATGTGATGGGAATGCTGCCTAATTCCTGTTCCTGAAGAGGAGGGATAAATTGTAATACCTACACCACTTGTCAACGGATTATTCAAGTTATTTTTTTGCTGTAGTGCATATTGCAAAGTCACATTGCCGTTGTTTCCTACTAGTTCAAGACCCTCAATAATCACGTAAGAGGAGCCAAGGACATTGATGGCGTAAGAATTTTGCGATCTAATGACGGGTTTGTGTCCGGGATACGCTTTGAAAGTAATTGGAGCAGTCGCTGTACCTTTTTTTTCCCAAATCACAAGAATTTCTTTAGAGGAATTTGTCCGCGTATAAGTACCATTCATCACGTAAACTGTATCCCCTGGTGCTGATACCTTATCTGCTGCTCGTTGCAACGTCCGAAACGGAGTACTTGTTGTCAAGCCATTATTGCTATCGTTTCCAGTGCCAGAGACGTAGTACGTCTTGCTGGTAGTAGCTTGCGCTAATTTGGCAACGCCAATTCTAGAATTATGAATACCTTTAACCGAGTTATAAATCCCTGTAGTACCGCTTATTAAGTCTGCTTTATTACTAATCTTTTGTTCATAGTTAAATGCAGCCTGAACATTTGTTTTTAAAGCTAGTTTTTGTATATTATCAAAACCAATTAATACACAGGGTAAAACAAGAGATAAGCTTGAAACAAGACTTTTCACTAACATAGAAACACACTTTTGTTAACATTGCCATTCAAAGTTACTTTGAAGAAATAAGTGTGCCAACTGTGATTATACTAAACAGCCGTGTATGCAAAAATAACAATCAATAATAATTAAGTGTATTATTGAATACTACTTATAGTATGTGTTTATACTTTAGACCTATTGCAAAATTATTTTATGCCAGCAAAAAGAGTTTCGATCTGAATTTAATCAATCAACGCCATACGAACAAACAAAGCGACTGTCCAATCGAGAATTTAAACGTCTGATTGGGTTACAATGCAAGGCAAACGCATCTAAATGCTGACGAGCCTGTACTAGAAAAATAATCGCCACAGATAGATTGACAAAATCCAGATATAGAAGGCGTTTCTAATCTCAAATCTCAAATGGTATAATCTTTTTCTGGCAACCGAGGAAAGAGAAGATAGCCAATGCCTAACCTCAACCTCATTTCAGAATATAAAAGCTTTGGTGGCAAACTCGGCTTTTACAGCCATTCATCATCAACCTGTAACGGTGAAATGCGCTTTGCCATTTATCAACCACCACAAGCAGCTCAACAACCTGTGCCAATTCTTTATTTTCTCTCTGGTTTGACTTGCACTGAAGAGAATTTTATGGTTAAGGCGGGTGGGGTGCAGCGGTTTGCAGCTCAGTACGGTTTGATATTGGTCGCACCAGACACTAGTCCCCGTAATACAGGTATTCCAGGTGAGGATGATGATTGGGATTTTGGTAGTGGTGCGGGGTTTTATGTTGATGCAACAGAAGAACCGTGGCGTCAATATTACCAAATGTATAGTTATGTCGTTCAGGAATTACCTGCTTTAATTACCGCAAACTTCCCCGCGCAATCCGATAAACAAGGTATTTTCGGTCATTCAATGGGGGGACATGGGGCGTTAGTCTGTGCAATGAGAAATCCACAACTCTATAAATCAGTATCAGCTTTTGCACCTATTACTGCACCTATGCGTTGTCCTTGGGGTCAAAAAAGTTTCAGTAATTATCTTGGCAGCGATCGCCAAACCTGGAATGCTTATGATGCTAGCGAATTAGTCAAAAAAGTAGGATATCACAGCTCGATCCTCATTGACCAAGGCACTGCCGACCAATTTTTAGCCGAACAATTAATGCCAGAAGTGTTTGAGCAAGCTTGTGCGGATGTTAACCAACCGCTACAGCTACGTTACCAAGAAGGCTACGACCACAGTTATTATTTCATTTCCACTTTTATTGAAGATCATATCCGTCATCATGCGATCGCTTTAGGATTAATTCACTGACGGTAACCACCATCAGTTATTGGTGAAACCATCACCTTTTTTAGCTTTCGGACAGCCAAAAGGTAATAGCCAATAGTAAAAATAATCTTACAGAGAATTTTAATTAGAGAAAAAATTAAATACAGCAGATTGCTAATTTGTGAGGTACAGATCGTTGTAGGGGCACAATATATTGTGCCCCTACCCATGTACTTCATTTACCTGAAATACGCTGTATTTGAAACGAGGTCGCTTGCTGCGATTTTTTAATGCGTCTTTTTTTTAATTTATCTCCTAATTTTAATTATAGGGATTCCCCTATTACCTTCTTATTTCAATAGCTATAAATTGATAATTACAAATTACTAATAAAAAGTTACGAATTATTACAGTAGTTTTCAATAAACTTCCATCATCAAGCAATTATTTAGTCAAAACTAAATTACATACAAAAAACATAAATAATTTTATTTTTAGAAAAATAAGAGATAAATATTAACAACAAAACAAATAAATTCAAATAATGTCAATGAATTTGATATAAAAAAGTATGCAAATCCGCCCAAAAGCAGAGATAATCTTTAAAAGACAAAAACAATAAAAACCATTCATTTGGATAAGGTTTGATGTCTATAAGCTCCAACTTCAGGGGAGAATTCAACAACTGAAGACTCCGGCGTCATAAACCTGAAGAGGGAATTAAATGAATTGGGCATTGGGAATGGGGCATTGGGCATTGGGTTAGGAAAACTCTTCCCCAGTCCCCATTCCCTACTCCCCAGTCCCTAGAGAAAAAGTTAAAACAGAGGGTGTAGATAGTATGGTGAATAGCAGTGCAACAGGAGCAGCACGACGCTTGAGTGAAAAGTTACCTTTGCCGCTCAAGCGTTTAGCAGATTTGGCTTATAACTATTGGTGGAGTTGGAGTGGCGATCGCATTTCTTTATTCCAAACCATCGATCCCCAAGAATGGGAACGCTGCGGCCATAATCCAGTGGCGATTTTAGAGTCAGCAAGCTACGAACGTCTCACCCAATTAGCAGAAGATCCATCCTATCTCAAGCAGATATCCGCCCTGGCGCGTGAGTTTGACCAATATATTAAACAGCAAGATACTTGGGTAAGCCGAGTTGCACCGCAAGTATCTAAAGAACACCCCGTTGCTTATTTTTGTGCAGAGTTTGGCATTCACGAATCTCTACCCGTTTACTCTGGTGGCTTGGGCATTCTAGCTGGGGATCACCTGAAATCATCATCCGATTTGGGCGTACCGATGGTTGGCGTCGGCTTGTTGTATCGCCAAGGTTATTTTCGGCAACGCTTGAACCGCCACGGTTGGCAAGAAGATTATTATATTGACAACCCATTTGGGCAAATGCCCCTAGAGTTAATTAAAAATGACCAAGGGGAAGCTTTGACTATCCAAATACAAGTCCGCCAGCGGTTTGTAAAAGTGCAAATTTGGCGAGTACAAGTCGGGCGAGTGACTTTATATTTATTGGATAGCGATCGCCATGATAACGATCCCATTGACCGTTGGCTAACGGGACACCTATATGGCGGTAACTTAGAAACCCGCATCGCCCAAGAAGTTGTTTTGGGTATTGGTGGCGTCCGTGCTTTGAATGCTTTGGGAATTCAACCTTCTGTCTATCACCTCAACGAAGGACACGCTGCATTTTGCACCTTGGAAATTGCCCGTTTAGAAGTTGAACGCACGGGCAAATCTTTCTACGACATCGAAGCCAAAGTCCGGAACAGTTGTGTATTTACTACCCATACCCCCGTTCCCGCCGGTCACGATGTCTTCTCCCCAGATTTAATTGACTCCTTCTTTGCCAACTACTGGCCGCAATTGGGGCTTTCCCGCGAACAATTTTTAGCATTGGGCGCACGCCGACTGGGCGATCCTTGGGAACCGTTTGGTATGACCGTTTTAGCATTGCGGATGTGTCGGGCTTGTAATGGCGTCAGTGAATTGCACGGTCAAGTTTCCCGTAAGATGTGGACAGTTCTGTTTCCGCAGCGATCGGAAGATACGGTACCAATTGGTTACATTACTAATGGCGTTCATGCACCCACTTGGACTGCACCCCTACTAGCTGACTTATATAATCAGTATCTCGGAGAAGACTGGAAAACTCGCGCCGTCGATCCCAAGATGTGGGCTAAAGTTGACGAGATTCCCGATGAGGAACTGTGGTCGCGACATCTCATCCTCAAAGAACGATTGATTGCTTTCACGCGTTATAAAGTGAAGAAATCGCGGGAGTTGCGTGGCGAAAATTATGAACTGATTCAAGCAACCCAAAGGCTACTCGACCCCAATGTATTAACCATTGGATTTGCCAGACGCTTTAGCCCCTACAAACGTGGGGATCTAATTCTGCGGGACGCCCAACGCGCATTAAAGATTTTTGGCAACAACTCACGCCCGGTACAAATTATCTTTGCCGGAAAAGCCCACCCAGCAGATGAAGAAGGCAAGCGGATTATTCAGCGCTTAATGGAATGGTGTCATAATTCCGGCATTATTAACCAAGTCGCCTTTATTGAAGATTACGACATTTACACTGGACAAAAATTGGTGCAAGGTGTCGATGTTTGGTTGAATAATCCTCGTCGGCCTCTGGAAGCTTCTGGTACGAGTGGGCAAAAAGTCTGCTTTAACGGCGGTCTGAATTGTAGCGTTCTTGATGGCTGGTGGTGCGAAGGTTACCAAGCAGGGCCGGATGGCAAAGGAATTAACGGTTGGGCAATTGGTGAAGATGCTAATACTAGCGACCAAGTATTGCAAGATCGTATTGACTCGCAATCGCTGTATCAGCTTTTGGAAGAAGAAATCGTTCCTTTATACTACGACCAAGATGCTCAAGGTATTCCCCACCGCTGGGTACAGATGATGAAAACGTCGATTAAGACCAATGCGCCGTTATTCAACACTGACAGAATGATTGCTGACTATGTTTCACAAGTTTATGTCCCAGAGATTTCTAAAACTGTGGAACCGATTTTAGCGAAAGTTCTGCTGTAAAGCACTTCCAAAAATAAACCACTACCAAATTATTTGTACATTTGTAGGGGCGCACAGCTAGCTGTGCGCCCCTACCCTATGGTCTAATTACCTGAAAATTGCTGTAATACTGTTTCACGAAAACCTTGATACAGATAGATTTCTCGTAAGGGCACGGCACTGCCGTGCCCCTACCAACGTATTTGTATCATTATTAAAGTGAAATGGTATAACTTGTCTTCATAAACTATATTCTGAAACTCAAATAAGTTCGCGATATCAATGGCAGCATCCACTTTTAAAAACGAATTAACATTGGGTCATAAATTTGGCACTCTTGAACACCATACTTACCCAGAATCAAGCTAACGTCATGGAGATCGTTGTCTGTACCACTAACGATGAGTATGTAACTGCCTTGCTCAATGTGCTCGTTGTAAAAACGTGCCCAATCATCTGGTATTCCTAGCCTCACAGCGTCAAAGCGATCGCTTAAAATAACATCTGTCGATCCAATCAATTGAGGAAAGCCTTTGCTAATTAAGGAAATCTGGCTTACTGGGAAACCTACGACAAGCATATCGTTAATTGCCGCTTCAGCATTATCTATGCGATCGAAGTAATTAATCGCATACTTGGTCAGAATTCCACTTTTATTAGGAATGGCGCTAACAGAAGTCGTTGCGTTCAAATAATTTGTAGTTTCATACTCAGTGTTGAGATGCTCGTAAATGCCGAACTCTTCAATACCCCAACGCTGTAAAATTGCTTCTACTTGAACAATTTCTAAAGATGTACAATCGACAATTATTAAATAATGTCCATCCTCTACTCGGTCGTTATATGTTCTAGCTCGATCCTCCGATATTCCCCAACCAACTAATGCACCAGCAAAAGTCCCAGTAGCAGCACCAATACTTGCCCCTACAAGAGTTGTAACCAAAGCAGTTGCCGCTGCGCCAGCCAGCATTATTGGCCCGACTCCAGGGATTGCTAAAGTCCCAAGGCCTACCAATAAACCAGTCAAACCGCCAACAGCACCGCCTGAAAGTCCTCCTACTGTTGCACCTTCGTCAGCTGTATCGCCAGTTTCACTATTAACAATGTCATAATTACGGTCTGCGTTCTGTACAACTACAGATACTTTCTCCATCGCTAAACCAGAATCTTTCAATTCCTGTAGTGCCTGCTCTACATCTCGACGATGAATAAATACGCCTACAACGCGTTGATTTTGACTTAAAATCATTATTACTCCTTAGGAGCAGGGAAAATTAATGACCTGCAAATTTAGTATTTTAGTACTTGTAATCTTAAATACAAATTTGTTTTACTGGAATTCATCTTAAGTAGTAAAATATATCTCCAAATGCGGCGATCGCTACATCCTTAAGACTTAATTAAAAGCATTTGAAATTTCTTAGTTAAATAGAAGGGGAAGCTTGTCTATCTTTTTTTGATACCGGCATCACTTCCACAGCGCTTCTGGAAGCGATAAAATCAAAAATAAATTCATGCTGTATTTATGGCAACCCAACTCAGCCAAGCCAAATCTGCAACTGAACTGGTAATCTCTTGGGAAGCCTTACCCAAAGATTTTCAACTAGAGGATGAACCAGTGGAGAATAGCGGTCAGCCAATTTTGGCTGGTGCTTTGCGTGAAAGTCTAGAAATCAGCGGGTTCATTCAACCTCAAATGTTGATAGCTTCAAATTTTGGTCTTTGTGCCACTGTTAACGGGCAATTTATCGCCAAAGCACCAGACTGGGTTTATGTGCCGTCGGTGAATCAAATTGTAGGCAATCGTAAAAGTTATACACCGAATTTAGAAGGAGATATTCCAGCGATCGCCATTGAATTTCTATCCGATACTGATGGTGGAGAATATTCGGTAAAGCGGAGTTATCCACCAGGCAAATGGTTTTTCTACGAGCAAATTTTACAGATTCCCATCTACATAATTTTTGACCCAGATGGCGGTTTATTGGAATATTATCAACTGGAAAATCAACGCTATGAGTTAAAGCAACCCGACGAAAATGGTCGTCATTGGGTTGATGTAATGGGCTTATTTTTAGGAACTTGGCAAGGCACAAAAGAAGCACGAACTGGTTATTGGTTGCGCTGGTGGGATCGAGATGGTAATTTGTTACCTTGGGCTGTAGAACAGATTGAACAAGAACGCCAACGCACCGAACAAGAACGCCAACGCGCCGAACAACAACGCCAGCAAAAAGAACAGCTGATTGCTTATTTGCAATCTCAGGGTATTGACCCGAATAATTTGCCTAAATTTGAGTAGAAAGTAGGGGCGTACAGCTGTACGCCTCTACAACAGATTGATGTGTTGCAAAGCAAAACAAACGAGTTTACGCACTCACAATATAAGGTGAGTCTATTGCCGCTACACGACCAGCATCTACCAAAGCTTGATATACCATAGCAGCTACCTCAGCACGCGTAGCATCGCGGGTGGGATTGAGTTGTTTAATATTAGGGTGATTAACGATAATCTCTTTTTGAACAGCTTTGATGACTTCATCTTTAGCATAATCAGGAATCTTTGCTTGGTCATCAAAAGTTTTGCTCGTCGCTGTAGCATTACCAGATAATCCCAATCCATTCACCAAAGAGACAATCACTTGCACGCGCTGAATATTTTTGTTAGGGCCGAAGGTATTATCAGGAAAACCAGAGAGAAATAAACCTTGATATGCTTGCTGAATTACCTTTGATGCCCAAAAGTCTGCTGGTACATCTTTAAATTTGGTAACTGGGCGGTTTGGCGATGGGTTGAAAGCTTTTACTATTAATGCTGCGTATTGCGCCCGCGTCATTGTAGCATCTGGTTTAAATGTGCGATCGGGAAAACCATTAACTATCCCGAATTTGACTAATTCCCGAATAAATGCACCCGCCCAATGATTAGTAATATCTGTTAATTCAACACTAGGTGTGGGAGTCGGAGTCGGAGTTGGAGTTGGTGTCGGAGTTGGAGTTGGAGTGGGTGTTGGTGTCGGAGTTGGAGTTGGTGTCGGAGTTGGAGTTGGTGTCGGAGTTGGAGTTGGAGTTGGTGTCGGAGTTGGAGTGGGTGTTGGTGTCGGAGTTGGAGTGGGTGTTGGTGTCGGAGTTGGCGTGGGTGTCGGAGTGGGTGTTGGTGTCGGTGTGGGAACCGAACTATCGGCAAACTCGACCTTTCCTGTAACTTTGGTCGGATCTATTGTATTTCCCACAGAAACCAGCTTGTTGGAACTGGCATTTTGCAAATCAAATTTACCGTTATTGCGTAGAGTGTTGCCCCCTGGATTATTAGTACTGCCGATATCAGGTAAAGCACTTGCAATTATAGTTAGACCATCATCAGTATTATTTTCACTCAGATTATTCCGCAATACGGGACGGGCACTACCAGAGACGACAATTCCAGAACGGTTTTCAGAAATTTTGTTATCTCGAAGTATGGGTGATGCAGTATCACTAATGGCAATGCCAAAACCTGTTTTGAAGAAAGTATTACCTTGAATTTGACCTTGGGAATTTTTAGCGATCGCAACTCCATTGGCTGCATTCTCACTGAACACATTACCTAGAATAACTGGGTTAGCGTCGCCTGTCGCAAATACTCCTTCCCGTTTACATTGAGTGAAGGTGCTATTAGCAACAGTGGGGGCAGTTGATTCAACCCAGACACCACTACCACGGCTAGCCAGATTTGTTACAGTCACTCCCCGAAGTTCGGCTTTGTCGGCTAGCACAAAAGTGACATTTTGACCAGCAAAAGTACGGCTCAGGTAACTACCACTTCCTTCAATCGAGATGCCGTTGCCTTTGTTGGCTTCATTACCCACTACTGTTACTCCAGATGCGATCGCTAGGGGAAAGACTTCGCCGCTAGCAGCATTGTAATTACCATTTGCCAGTTGAATTTTAGTATCAACTGTAGCTACCTTCAGGGCTTGCGTAATAGTTTTGAACGGGGCTTGTTGGCTACCCGCGTTAGTATCGTTTCCTGTTACCGGATTTACATAAAAAGTTTGAGCCATATTTATACTTCCAAAAAATACATAGCTATCCTAGCGCTAACCGTGAAAATGAGTAGCGATCGATGCATTAAGTAGCTTGAAGTACTTTTCAGTACAAACGTAAAAAATTATGCAACCAGGCAATAGGCAATGGCGAACAGGCTTGAAAATCTTTTTTGTGTCCGGGTTTTATGCTCGATTGATGTCTTAATGTACCTAGCAACTGCTATAGTTTTGGATTTCACAGGTACTCGACTAATCCAAACATCAAAATCACCGATGCCATCTGCTAAAGTGACAAAACAGGATTAAGAAAATATAAACTCAGGTATTATAAGTAAAAAAACGATCGCGCCCTGTTGATTTTGCCTGATACAGTGCTTTATCGGCTGCAACGATCGTTTCTTCAGAATCAAAACCTGGCTTTACTAAATGATTTACTGTTTCGCTATCTTCAGGATGCAAGCAAGCTGCAAAGGTTTCATATCTTCCATCAAAGCTACCAACAGCCAAGCCAAATAACTGTTCGTGTTCCGGCGACCATTTGATTTCTCCTGTGAGAATATCCCAGTTCCACATCCCCATGTGCGCCGCCGACAGAGCCATCCGCAGTTGCTCGGCATTTTCCCCAACGAGTTGTTGGCTGAGTTGCTTAATCTTTTTTTGGCTATGGTGAAGATTGCTAGTAAGTAAGTTAATCGTCAAAGCAACCATTAGGAAAATACCTAGCCTTAATAATTCCTCTGGTCGATCGAGCCAAGATTGAGATCGTGGAAGAATAAAAAAATAATTGATTGCTAGCGTCGAAAGAACAACAGCCACACACCCTGGTCGAAAGCCGCCATACCAAGAACTGATAGCGATCGCAATATAAAAAAATGCACCAATTGTTGGCGTCAGCAGCGGTTCTAGCCAGAGTGTGAGCAACAGGGCGATGGCTGTCGAGCCAATTGCCACTCCCAAGGGTAAAAATCGCTGGTAGAATTTCATCAGTATATCTATTTAAAAATTTAGTATTATTTACTTTTTTACTAATATCTGACCGCAAGCTGGTGTGCGGCTACAAACTTAGTGTATGCGCCTTAGTATAAGTCTGACATCAGAATTACAAGCTAATTTCGATATTTATGACACAATATTTTTGGCAAAAATTTAGTGTTTATACTGGGATATCTTAAAGTTTGTTTATAGGAAACCTAATCTATGAAGAGAGGGCGATCAATTTTGCGATTGACTTTTTTAATTACGAATTACGAATTTATATAAGTTATAAAAAAGGAGAAGCAGGGAGAAGAGTTGCTCCTCTGGTTTCTCCTTATTACCTCATTAATACGGCCACTTCCAGTCACGAATTTCCGGCATATCGTCGCCGTACTTCTCAATGTAGTGCTTATGTTCGATCAGTTTATCTCGCATTTGCTGTTTGACATAAGCTGCCTTAGATCCGAGTTTGGGAACGCGATCTATGACATCAATTACTAAATGGAAGCGATCGAGATCGTTGAGAACGACCATATCAAAAGGCGTGGTGGTAGTTCCCTCTTCCTTGTAACCGCGCACGTGCAAATTCTGGTGATTGGTTTGGCGGTAGGTTAAGCGATGAATTAGCCAGGGATAGCCATGAAACGCAAAGATGATCGGTTTATCTGTGGTGAAAAGTGTATCAAAGTCTTTTTCGCTCAAACCGTGGGGATGTTCGGTTTTTGGCTGTAGCGTCATCAAATCGACTACGTTGATTACCCGCACTTTTAAATCGGGGAAGTTCTGGCGCAAGATATCTACAGCTGCTAAGGTTTCTAAGGTAGGAATATCGCCAGCACAAGCCAGTACTACATCTGGTTCGCCGCCTTGGTCGTTGCTTGCCCAATCCCAAATGCCGATACCTTTGGTGCAGTGCTTGATAGCAGAATCGATGTCGAGGTATTGCAATGCTGGTTGCTTGCCGGCAACAATGACGTTGACATAGTTGCGGCTTCTCAAACAGTGGTCGGTTACTGATAGCAGAGTGTTGGCATCCGGGGGCAAATACACGCGAACGATTTCTGCTTTCTTGTTAACCACATGGTCAATAAAACCGGGGTCTTGGTGTGAGAAACCGTTGTGGTCTTGTCGCCAAACGTGGGAGGAAAGTAAGTAATTGAGGGAAGCAATTGGTCTGCGCCAAAGAATATGTCTGGTAGTTTTCAACCATTTGGCGTGTTGGTTGAACATAGAATCAACAATGTGGATGAAGGCTTCATAACAAGAGAAAAAGCCGTGGCGGCCTGTGAGGAGGTAGCCTTCTAACCATCCTTGACAATTAGTTTCGCTGAGAATTTCCATCACCCGACCATCGGGGGAAAGATGGTCATCTTCTGGGAGGATTTTGGCTACCCAAGTCCGGTTTGTGACTTCAAACACAGCATCCAGACGATTAGATACCGTTTCGTCGGGGCCGAAGATGCGGAAGTTGCGTTTGTCTTCGTTAAGTTGCACGATATCTCGTAGCAATCTACCAGCAACTTTGGTAGCTTCGGCTACTACTGTACCTGGTTCTGGAAGATCTACGGCATAGTCTCGAAAATCGGGCATCTTCAAGTCATGCAGCAGGATACCGCCGTTGGCATGGGGATTGTCACCCATGCGTCGCTGTCCTTTCGGGGCTAGTTCTGCTAGTTCGTCAATCAGCTTACCATTGCTGTCAAAGAGTTCTTCTGGTTTGTAACTCTTCATCCAATCTTCTAGGAGTTTCAGGTGTTCTGGCTGTTTGGATATGTTACCAAAGGGAACCTGATGCGATCGCCAATAATCTTCGGTTTTTTTGCCATCTACTTCCTTTGGCCCTGTCCAACCTTTGGGGGTTCGCATGATAATCATCGGCCACTGTGGACGTTCCGTGAAACCATGTACGCGGGCTTCTCTTTGGATATTTTGAATTTCGCCGATTACTGTATCTAGAGTTGCCGCCATTTGTTGGTGTACATCTGCGGGATCGTGACCTTGGACAAAGTATGGTTTGTAGCCGTAGCCTACAAATAAACTCTCCAATTCTTCCTGACTAATCCGCGATAATACTGTAGGATTGGCAATTTTATATCCATTCAGATGCAAAATCGGCAGTACCGCACCATCACGCGCTGGGTTGAGAAACTTGTTGGAGTGCCAGCTTGTGGCTAAAGCACCAGTTTCGGCTTCGCCGTCACCCACAACCGCAGCAACAATCAAGTCTGGATTGTCAAAGGCAGCACCGAAAGCATGGACGAGGGCATAACCCAGTTCTCCACCTTCGTGAATAGAACCAGGAGTTTCCGGGGCAACGTGGCTGGGAATACCACCAGGGAAAGAGAATTGTTTGAAGAGTTTCTGCATTCCCTCAGCATCTTGGGAGATGTTGTGGTAATACTCGCTGTAAGTACCTTCGAGATAAGTGTTGGCTACCAGTCCGGGCCCGCCATGACCAGGCCCGGCAATGTAGATTGTGTTGAGGTCATATTTGTTGATAACCCGATTCAGGTGAACGTAGATGAAGTTCAACCCTGGTGTTGTTCCCCAGTGACCCAAAAGCCTGGGTTTGACGTGTTCTATTTTTAGCGGTTCTCTTAGTAGCGGATTGTCGAGTAAATATATTTGCCCAACTGAAAGATAGTTCGCTGCACACCAGTAGGCATTAATCTTCCGTAATTCTTCGTCTGTTAAAGGCTTTGTTTGTGGAGTAGCTGCTAATGTCATTTCGACACTCCATTACAAAAGGATTTTGACCAGTTCATTAAGTATGCAATTTTACTTATCTGGAGTATGAAGGCCATCTTACCCATGACAAGTATTTCCAGAAGCGAGCTGCTAAAGATAGGGTTAGTTAGCACATAATACCTTTACTCACATCTAGAATAAGTCTAAATAACTATGGAATTTTGCTAGTAGTAATACCAATTCTTTATGAAGCTGCGCTAAATAAGGCTTCAAGAATAAAGTCGTAAGAAGTGAGAGAGGCAATCATCGAAGGTGTAATTTCTTTGAGGACATCAGTTAACTTGTGCTGTAGTTGTGTGAGAGTTTTACAATTTTCCCATTGGAGTTGAGATTTGAGAAATTCCCAAAACCGCTCAATTGGGTTGAGTTCAGGAGAGTGAGGAGGTTGAAAAATCGGGATAATGTTATCTGGGATATCGAGAGCTTTAGCTTTGTGGAAAGATCCTTGGTCGAACTGGATAACCGCAATATCATCACCAAGATCAGCAGATAGCAACTTCAAAAAGTGTTGAAAACAATCAGCATTCAGGTAGGGGAACTCATAGAAAAAGCTGTATCCACTTAGAGGTTCTACAACTCCGTATAAATAAAAATTTTCACGTTGCCATTGACTTAAGCCTACAGGTTTAACTCCTCTAGCTGTAATCAAACGTCCTGCAATTGTCTTTAATCCTAAACGTGTTTCATCCTGACCGGAGGCGGAGCGTCTCCGGCTCCGCACAAGTACCTCAATCGTTTCCCCGCTCCAAATTCCTCCTGCAAGAATTTGAATGCTAAAGGCAGTTTTTTTTAAAGTGAGATAGACTTTGTGGGTGTTGTTTGGTACTTTGAGGACGAGGCACTTTTAACTTCGCACCCAAACGCTGGCGAACAATTTCATAGACTGTTTTGTAGGCAAGTGAAACCCCTAATTCGCTCTTGAGCCATTGTTGAATTTGGCCATAGCTAGTAAACCCAGATGGCTCCTGTAACCGCTGTTCCAAGCGTTCTAAGTCTGAACCAATAATGCTCGGAGCTTTTCCGGGTGCATGTTTGACTTCAAGCAAGCCCCTTGTTCCTTGATCTTTATACTTCCTTACCCAACGAGTTATGGTTGCTACCAGAGCGTCCTAAACGTTCTGCAAGCGATCGCCTGCTGCTAACTTGACCACTCTTGAGCCAATAGAGCATTTGTAATCTTTCTTTACTGCTTGCCGTGGTGGCATGTTTGACAGCTTTCTCCAATTCTTCTTGGCTTTCTGAAATCTCAATTTGGAATGGACGACTCATCACAAAGTTACTCAATGCACCCATCTATAAGTTTGACCTAGTTTGGCGCATCTTCATACAGAATTGGTATAAGCTAGCAAGACTAGTTGAAAACTCCTGGTTTTTTAATATTAATTTTCAAATTCGTTTCATTTCTAGTAAAAATAGAAAATTTTCTTTTAAAGAATTATATTCTAATATTTTTAAAATATTTCTTTTGATGGATGTTTATAAGTAGAAGGACTAAATTAAACCCAGCTTGAAATTACCGGGTTTCGACTCCCTTCGACTCCTTTCTCTGCGAGACGCTACGCGTAGCTTGCTTCCCCGTAGGGGTACGACTCCGCTCAGGGCAAGTCGCTCAACCCTCTTTTAGCCAGGCTACTGAGCATTGAGCGGAGTCGAAATGCGCCTTATAAATAATTGTGTCCACCTACTTATAATCTTAATTATTTAAGAAATTGAAACCTTAATTATGCTATACGAGTCAGATTTAATTTTAGAAAAAATACTGAAAAATTTTTCCAAAATAAAATAATATTCCTATATTTAGCCAGTACAAATTTACGCTGAAATATTACCTGCTTGGAAAATTTGTTGAGCAGTTAAATTTAATTCTGTAAATGTTGGAGAATATATACGTTCTGTACCATTAAACTTGTTAATTTGATACTCATCTTCATCTAAAGAACAAATTAAGATTGTAGGTTGTTTTGGTTTACCAATAAACTCTCTACCTCCTAAGCCAGCATAATCAACAATCCAATATTCAGGAATTCCCATCTCTACCCTTCGGGAAGGGCTTTGCCCAACATAATCAGCGTATTTTTTGAGGTAATCATCACGCCAATTAGTGAGGCAGTGCGTTGGACGGGTTTCCCGGCTTGTTCGCCCTTGGCGTTCCCGCAGGGTAGCAACTGCCGTACTAACAACTTCAATAATTATAGGAATTGATACAGGTTGACTAACAGTAGATTCTTTTTTCCACAGCGGTTCGTTGATTAAATTAGGGCGATTCAACAACAATACATCTGGCGAGTAACCTGATTCATTTGCAGGTGGCTTGACTAATGCTGTCTTGGGTATGAAGTAGGGGAGATTTAAACGGATACATTCTCTAGTTAATTCAAAGGCTAAAAATTCTGTTACTTCTTCATGGTTTCCTACAGGTTGAGGCATTTTAATAATTATTCCGTTGTGCAATTCATAACGTTCGTTATCTGGTTTCCACTTGACAAATTCTGCAAAAGTTACGATTTTTGGCAAAGCTTGAGCAATTTTCCAGCATCCAAAATTTTAACTAATGATTAATTTCTAATAAACCATCTGGTGGTGTAATTTCAATGCGGCCTGTTTGCAAGTCTACCACTGGGGCGATCGCTTCTACAAAAGGAATCAAAACAGTATTTTGCTTTTTGTCAGCAGCATCAGATTTATGCAACTTTACTTCTAATAAATCATTGCCTGCGGGGATGACATCTACCACCGTACCGACGAGTTCCCCAGATGCTTGCATGAAGACTTCCAAGCCAATCAAATCGAGGACATGATATTCATTTTCGGCTAATTGGGGGCGATCGCTTGCTGGCACCATCAACTTACAACCGCGCAATTCCTCTGCCTGATTGCGATTTTGCACGCCAGCTAGCTTGATGACATATAAATTTTTGCCATCAAGATAACGTCCTGCCAATAATTCTATCGGTTGCGGTTCCGTCTCACCAGGACGCAACAACCAACGTTTTCCCGGCACTTCAAATCGTTCCGGAAAGTCCGAGTCAGGATAAACTCGTAACTCCCCAGATAATCCTTGGGCTGCGACAATCTTACCAATTTCTAACCAGTCATCATTAGTCATTAGTCATTAGTCATTAGTCATTAGTCATTAGTCGTTAGTCATTGGGTATGGGGCGGAGGGGCAGAGGGGCGGAGGGGCAGAGGAGAAAGAACTTGTACAACAACTCTCCTCTGCTCCCTTGCTCCCCTGCTCCCCTGCTCCCCTGCTCCCCACTCCCTCGTTACACACTCACTGCTGCACGTTGATAAGCTTCTTCGGCTACTTTGGCTAAACGTTGCATAGCAGTAACAATTTCTTCATCGCTACCGGTGAGGCTGATACGGAAGCATTGATGCTTGTGCGCCCACTCTTCCTGTAATCCAGGGAAGAAGGTACTTCCAGGGACAATAATTACACCTACTTGTTTGAGTTCTTGGTAAAATTCCCAGTCGGTGATGGGTAAATTTTCTAACCACAGCCAAGCAAAAATTGCTCCTTCACCGCGATGGAGAAACCAGGGTAAATTCTTAGGCATTGCTTGTTCTAAGCTGGTTTCTAAAACGGTAAACTTATTTTGGTAGAAAGGACGAATCACAGTTTGAGAAATTTCTACTAAAGCACCAGAATTGATTGCTAAGGCTGCGATCGCTTGACCGTAACGTGAAGAATGTAGGCTCGCGTTTGCCTGGAAACACTCTAGCACTTCAATCCACTTTTCATGCCCAATGGCAATACCAATTCTTTCTCCCGGTAATCCTGCTTTGGATAAACTCATGCAGTGGAGAATATTATCGCCAAACACCGGGGTCATTTCGGTAAAGTTCAATGACGGGAAGGGAGGCGCATAAGCCGAGTCAATTAGCACGGGTAAATTGTAAGGCGAGGCTAGGGCCGCAATCTTTTTCACTTCATCGTCGGTGAGGACGTTACCGGTGGGGTTACAGGGGCGAGAGAAGATGACACAACCAGTATTTTCACTAATCGTTAGTTGGCTGAAGTCTGGGCGATATTTAAATCTATGGGCTGGTGCATCGATATCGAGGGTAGGTTTGTAGGCGACTAAGGCTTTTGGTTCCAAACAGATACCGCCGTAACCGGTGTAGTCAGGGCTTAGGGGCAAAACGATTTGTTTTAACTCGCCACTGGTGGTATAGCCTCCAAATACGTTAGCAGCGTAGAAATACAGGGTTTGGCTACCGGGGGTGATAAAGATATTGCGATCGCTCAATTTTAACCCGTAGCGTTTATTAAAATCGTTGGCGATCGCTTCAATTAAAGGTGCATAGCCTTGGCTTGAGCCGTAGCGGCAAACTACCTCACCATATTCCGAACTAGCCAAAAGTTGTGCAGTGCAATCCCGCCACAACTGTTCTACCTCTGGTAAAATCAACGGGTTCCCAGCACTCAAATTAATAAACTGTTGCCCTGAACCGGCTCGTAATGTTTCGATAATATCCTTCATGATTGCTCGGACGCCAGTCAAGTTGGACATTTGGGCGCCAATTTGTGTTAGGGCAGGGTTCATACGCTTTGATAAAGTTTATTAATTGAGGGTGGACAAATTACTTGGGGTTTGCTGCTGACATCCAGTTTACATTGTTGCCAAAACAACTTTTTCCGCCTTTAACCAATCTAGCTAGAGAATGATATTTTTACAAAGTAATATTTGAGGGATTGGGGAGATCGGGCAGAGGGGCAGGGCAGGCAGGGAAAAGGTTAAAGGGAAAAGGGAAAAGGAATAAATTTAATCTTTCCCCCTTACCCCTTTCCCTTTCCCCATGACCTGTTTGCCCAATGACCAATGACTAATAACTAATGACTAATCCTCGATATAAACTCAAATAAGTTGATTGACAAACTGGGAGGGCTGACGTTGCAAGTTAAAGCAGCAGTAGCTTACAGCGCAGGTAAGCCGTTGACTATTGAAACGGTTGAACTATCTGGGCCGCAAGCAGGGGAAGTAGTAGTCGAGATTAAAGCCAGTGGGGTTTGTCATACCGACGCCTATACCCTTTCTGGTATAGATCCCGAAGGTTTATTTCCAGCAATTTTAGGACATGAAGGTGCTGGTGTGGTGGTTGAGGTAGGCGCTGGTGTCACCAGTCTCAAACCAGGCGATCGCGTGATTCCTTTATACACTCCTGAATGCCGTCAGTGCGAATATTGTTTGAGTTTCAAAACTAATCTCTGTCAAGCTATTCGCCAAACCCAAGCACGTGGCGTCATGCCCGATGGCACTAGTCGCTTTAGCATTGATGGGCAGATGATTCATCATTACATGGGTACATCTACTTTTGCTAACTATACGGTGCTGCCGGAAATTGCCTTAGCAAAAATTCGCGAAGATGCCCCGTTTGATAAGGTTTGTTACATTGGTTGTGGCGTAACTACTGGTATTGGAGCAGTCATTAATACAGCAAAGGTAGAACCTGGGGCAAATGTGGTGGTTTTTGGTTTGGGTGGTATTGGTTTAAATGTCATCCAAGGGGCGCGGATGGTAGGTGCAAATATGATTGTGGGGGTGGATATTAATCCCAGCAAACGCGCTTTAGCAGAAAAATTTGGTATGACGCACTTTGTTAATCCTCAGGAAGTAGAGGGCGATCTAGTTCCCTACTTGGTTGATTTAACAAAAGGTGGTGCTGATTACAGTTTTGAATGTATTGGTAATGTGAAAGTAATGCGTCAAGCATTAGAATGCTGCCATAAAGGTTGGGGCGTGAGTGTAATTATTGGTGTTGCTGGTGCTGGAGAGGAAATTAGTACTCGTCCTTTTCAATTAGTAACTGGAAGGGTTTGGAAAGGTACGGCATTCGGTGGTGCTAAAGGGCGTACAGATGTGCCAAAAATTGTTGATTGGTATATGGAAGGTAAGATAAATATTGATGATTTGATTACCCATGTAATGCCGATTGAGCAAATTAATGATGCTTTTGATTTGATGCACAAAGGTGAGTCAATTCGGAGTGTGGTGACTTTTTAACTGTTAGATTCAAAACTTTTCTTTGAAATAAATTAACTGTAGGGTAGCGCAGCTAGCTGTGTTACCCTACTATAATTACATGCTGGAAAATATTTTCAGCGATCGCTTTTATCCAGGTGAGACGACAACAAATGATTTACTGGAATAATAGCGAAGTCTCTTACATTCTATTTCTGCTAATAGACACGAATGCTGAAACTGTTTAAGGATTAATTTCTTCACAAAACCATTCTTGATTTTCATCGCAGTGATAGAACCTTCTATTCTGTGGTTCGCCCCGCAATTCTAAATGGTCTACCTGCACTGGATCGAGTAGCAGCAAACAAAAATTAGGTAGTGGTTGTAGGGGGTCGGGTGCTGGTGGCTCAAAAGCTTGTAATTCTCGTACTCTAGGTTTACCGGGATCGGGCCAAGCAAATTGTAAACGTGCCGCATCACTCAGTTCTTGCCAAATAGAAATGCGTGCTGGCTGTAAATCTTCGTGCGAATTATCATTACCTACCAGAGTTAAACAGCCAGCGAGACGGAATTGTTCTCTTGTATTAGGAAAGTACCAGCAAGCTTCCGCCCAAGGTTGTTGTTGTATTTGGTCGGCTTTGGCGCTACGGCTATCGGTGATAAATTTTAGCTGGTTGGTATCTTCGAGAAAGCCGCGAAAGACTACAGTCCGATTTGCGGGGCGATCGCTTGCTTGTATTGTTGCTAGTTGTAGGTAACGCGCATAAACAAGACTGCGGTTGCGGTGGAGGGCGTGGGCGATCGCACTTCGCCAAGGAGCAAGAGACATAATTAATTAAAAATTAAAAATGAAGAAAGTCAAATTCACTCTGGGTTTCCAGGTTTACCTCTGTATTTTAGACAATTGTTACAACACAAAGTAGATAACTTTGTAATCCTCTCTGCGCCTCTGCACCTCTGCGTGAGATAAAAATACTATATAAATTCCCAGATAACCCTATGGCACAAATTCAAATCGGAATCGAAGGCGAAGACGCACCAACAGCAGCCGAGGCTTTACTCGAAATTCCTGGAATATCGGGAAGCTACGAAGTACAAACCCAAAAAGAGGGGACTTTAGCGGCTATTGCAACCATTGTTGGCATTGTCGGTGGTGCTGTGGCTTTAGCTGAACAAATCCGCAAATGGTATCAAGAATGGCAAAAATCCCATCCAGGGAAGCAATTCGATGTAATTATCTACGATCCTGACACTGGCAGCCGGATTTTTCTCGAAGAAGCTACCATAGAGGAAATCACGGAAATCCTCAAATCTCTCAGCAAATAAAGTGCAAACTATCCGCATTCAACTTCGGGAAAGTACGCAGGAAACAGTTGAACTCAGGTATTGGCTACCTCAACAAAAGCACTATGAATCACATCGCCTGAAATTAGCAGAAATCGCTGATTTCCTCAAGCAAGGCGATCGCAATTATTATAATCTGCTGCCCAATTTACCAGGAATCGGGCAGCAGTTATTTTTTTGGTTGGATGGCGATGGACGGTGGTTGAGTCGGGGAATTGCTAACTGTCGCGGTGAAGGGTTGGTAATTGCCATTGATACTGGGAAACGACTGGCACATCTACCTTGGGAAGTGTTGCATGATGGTGAGGATTTTTTGGTGAAGCGGGTTAATCCAGTGGTGTTACCTCTGCGCTGGATTGAAAAAGAAACCGAACCGTTTGCTGTGGAAGCACGACAATTGCGAGTATTGTTTATGGCAACCGACCCGGAAGATGTGGAACCAAAGTTAGAGTTTGAACAGGAAGAAGCGAGAATTCTGGCTGATACGCGAGATTTTGCTGTAGATTTGCGGGTGGAAGAAAGCGGTTGCGTTAGCGAATTGGGTAAGGTGTGGAGTCGCTATCTTGATGACTTTGATGTGTTTCACCTCACAGGACACGCGTCAATTACTCCTGCTGAAGTGGAAAAGAACCCCACCCCCAACCCCTCCCCGCAAGCGAGGAGGGGAGAAGATTTAGAGGCGAATACGCCTTACTTTATTACTGAGACGGAAATCGGGGAACGTCACGAAACCACAGCCGCAGAACTGGCGGAAGTCTTCCGGTTTCGCTTTCCCAAGTTGGTGTTTTTGTCTGGGTGTCGGACTGGACAAGCACCAGACAAAGGGGCTGTCCCTTCTATGGCTGAGGCGCTAATTGCCCAAGGGGCGATCGCGGTTTTAAGTTGGGGGCGGCCTGTGCAAGATACCACAGCCACAGCCGCCGCCGCGCACCTCTACGGCAAATTGGCCGCGGGATATGAATTAGCCCAAGCACTCGCTAGCACTTACCAGCAGTTGTTTAAACAGAAGGTGCGTGACTGGCATTTGTTACGGTTATATGTCCAGGGAGAATGTCCGGGTGCGTTGGTGGATGTGTTGGGAGATGTGCCACCCTCAGCGCCGGAACCTGCTTACGAACAGTTTTTAGACCCCGATACCCAACAGGTGCGGGTGGCGAAACCCTCTGAGTTTGTTGGGAGACGGCGGACTTTGCAACGTTGTCTCAAAGCTATTCGCACTTCATTAGGGGTACTAATTCACGGACTGGGGGGTGTGGGTAAGAGTACTGTGACGGCGCGACTTCTGGAAAGGATGGTTGGCTATCACAGGCTGGTGATTTTTCGGCAACTGGATGAGGACAAACTGCTCAAAACCCTTGCCGAACAATGTACCTCGGAACGGGGGCATGAAATTCTCAATGGCAAGTTACCGTTGATGCAGCGCCTCACCAAGTTTTTCACTGAAGGACTGAATACCAAAGAACAGCGTTTCGTGTTTGTGCTGGATGACTTTGAGGCAAATTTGGAATTACAAAATGGGGTTTATGTCTTGCAACCACAAGTTGTGGATGTACTGCTGGCGTTGCTGAAGGCGATGCAAAATTCCCAACTTCCCCACAAGGTAATTATTACCTGTCGCTACAATTTCACACTGTCGGAACTGAATCATCGTTTGTACCGCGAACCTCTGGGGGCTTTGGCTGGGGCAGATTTAATTAAAAAGTATAATCGTCTGGATTCGTTTAATGGCAGTTGGCAATTTCAGCCAGATTTACCGGAACGTGCCAAAAAAGCAGCAGGTGGAAATCCTCGGCTGTTGGAATGGTTAGATAAGATTTTGCAAAATTCCCAGAACTGGCCGGAAGCGGAGAGGGGAATTGAGATGATTCTGCAAAAGATGGAGGAGAAAGAAAAGGAATTTCGTGAGAATATCTTGGCTGAAGAATTGCTAAAGCAGCAAACTCCAGCTTTGCGTCAAATGCTGGGGAAGTTGTTGGTGTATGAGTTACCTGTGCCTCTAGCTGCGATTTCCCCGATTTGTGAGGATATCTCTAATTGGGAAAATTATATTCAACGCGCGGAAATTTTGGGTTTGTTGGAAGTGACGCTGACTAATAATAAAGAGAGGTTGTATCGTGTTCCCCGGATTTTGTCACCGTTGCTAGAGTTTCCAGAAAACCCCAAGGGTGAAGAGTTGTATAAACAAGCTGCACAAATTTTGTATCGCCTGTGGTGGGAAGAGGCGGAAAGTTTTACGGAAGCACAAAAGTTAGAAATTCATCGGTTGGCGTTGTTGGGGAAGGATGAAGAAATCGCGGCAGAAATAGCCTTCTCTTTAGCAAATAGCTGGAAAAATCAAAGTCGATTTCGGGAATCAGTGCAACTCTGCAAATCTACCTTGGAACTCACTCCAGACTACCGCGTTTTACATGAAATAGCTCGCTCTCAAGAACAACTCGGCGAACTTGAACAAGCACAGCAGTATTATCAGCAAGCGCTTGAATTTTGTTTGGAAACAGACGAAAAACAAAAAGCTGGAATAATTCATAACCTGGCAATTATCTACGCTAACAAAGGGGAAGTGGATGAAGCGATCGCACTCTACAATCAATCTTTGGAAATAAATGAACGCATTAGTAATGTCCAAGGCAAAGCGGCAACGTTGCACCAACTGGCAATTCTCCACGCTAACAAAGGGGAAGTGGATGAAGCGATCACACTCTACAATCAGTCTTTGGAAATAAAACAACTCATTGATAATGTCCAAGGTCAAGCGGCGACGTTGCACTGTCTGGGAATTCTTTACGCCGACAAAGGAGAAGTGGATGAAGCGATCGCACTCTACAATCAGTCTTTGGAAATAAAACAACGCATTGGTGATGTCCAAGGCAAAGCGGCGACGTTGCAATGTCTGGGAAATATCTACGCCGACAAAGGAGAAGTGGATGAAGCGATCGCACTCTATAATCAGTCTTTGGAAATAAATGAACGCATTGGTAATGTCCAAGGCAAAGCGACGACCTTGCACGAACTGGGACATATCTACGCCAACAAAGGGAAAGTGGATGAAGCGATCGCACTTTTCAATCAGTCTTTGGAAATATTTGAACGCATTGGTTATGTCAAAAGCCAAGCAGATGCCTTGCATAACCTAGCAAATATCTATGCCAAGAAAGGGGAAGTAGAAGAAGCCATCGCACTCTACAATCAGTCTTTAGAAATAACTCAACGCATTGGTAATCTCCAAGGCAAAGCAGCAACGTTGTACTGTCTGGGACATATCTATGCCAAGAAAGGGGAAGTAGAAGAAGCCATCGCACTCTACAATCAGTCTTTGGAAATAGATGAACGCATTGGAAATGTCCAAGGCATAGCAGGGACGTTGCACGAACTGGGAATTCTCTACGCCAACAAAGGGGAAGTGGATGAAGCGATCGCACTTTTCAATCAGTCTTTGGAAATAACTGAACGCATTGATGATGTCCAAGGTAAAGCAATGACTCTGTGGTGGTTAGGAAATTTGGCAGAACAGCAGGGTGAATACACTAAAGCGATATCCTATTTGCAACCAGCTTTAGAGATTTTGCAAAAGTTAAAATCCCCCGATGCTGAACGGGTACAGGCAATGCTGGAGAGAATAATTTGTAATTCGTAATTCGTAATTCGTAATTACAGCACTGAAAGTTTTTTGTTTCACGCAGAGGCGCAGAGGCGCAAAGAAGAAGGCAAGAGTGTGATTTAGGTAAATGAAAACTGCTGTAATGAGTCTTGGATACTCATGAATGAGTCTTTGATATTCGCGTGAGAGTCTTTGATATTCGTCGGCGAGTCTTTGATACTCGCGCGAGAGTCTTTGATACTCGTCGGCGAGTCTTTGATACTCGCGCGAGAGTCTTTAATACTCGTCGGCGAGTCTTTGATACTCGCGCGAGAGTCTTTGATACTCGTCGGCGAGTCTTTGAGATTCGCGCGAGAGTCTTTGATACTCGTCGGCGAGTCTTTGATATTGGTGAATGAGTGTTTACAGCAATTCAGGTGAGAGAATCAGGATCTACGCCGAGCGATCTTAATCTTTCCGCTAATAATTGGGCGCGTTGCTGTGCTTGCTGCGCTTCTTGTTTAGCTTGCTGTGCTTCTTGTTGAGCAAGTTTTTTGTCTTCTTCTGGTGTTAAAAACCGTTGTCCTTCTTGGTGATACCAATACATCCACTCTCGTGGAATGCCTAGATAAGTCCCCTGTTCTATGCCAATTCCTAAACCAATCTCTGGTAGCCAAACAGGATTACCATCTTGAAATTCATAAACATTATTCACTAATTTGTAAACTTCTAAACGAGGCTTGCGGCGACGAAATGGGTTGTAAACCACATAATACAAAATACCTAATCTGGCGTACTCTGCTTTTTTGGTGGAGTATTCACCGCGATATGTCTGAGATACTACCTCTAGCACTAATACTGGTAGTTTCTTTTCTTCCCAAAGCACGTAACTAGGGCGGAGGTTTTGATCATAAAATCGCTCTACGCCCAAACTCAAAAACCCATCTGGTACTATCGCTGGCAAATCTGGGTCATAATAAATACCCATATCTACGCCAAAAAACCAATCCATGCGTTCTGGCCAAGCCATTGCCAAAAGCGCTTTCAGTAAACCGGGAATCAAATCTTGTAATTCATTATCCACAGGGGTATCGTCAGAGTCAGGTAGTTCCTCTGATGAAGGCAAACAAGCTAATGGATTGTAATTTAGCATGATTGATTTCCCGTTCCTCTGTTATGAGTACATCTTTATTTTATAAATGAATTTTGATAGCAATTTAAGTGAGAGAATTAGGATCTACACCCAGCGATCGCAAGCTTTTATAAGTGACAATCAGCTTCAAGATTGAGAGAAAATCTACTTATAAAATATTTGTGATAATTAAAACATAGCAAAATAACTTTACTTAGGAGTGGTGAATATTATATATCATGAAGTTCTGTTGCAATTAGTAGGGCGTAGCGCTAGCGTAAAGTGGACAATTTGACAATCTTTAATCCTGAATCTACTTGGCGTATAGTCATAATCTGTTCGCACGCAACAAGACTTGATTTATGGTTCAAAAGCTTGAAAGAAAACGCCAGAGCGCAGGGTTTCCAGAGACTGCCCCTGCTGCTAATCCTGTATTTTTTAGAACCTATAGCCGCCGTACTAAGGCAGGGTTGAGGGAAACATGGGATGAGGTATGCGATCGCACTTTACAAGGTTTAATCGAGTTGGGAAAACTCGCAAGAGAAGAAGTTGCCATATTAGATCGGATGCAGCGCAATCTGAAAGCCATGCCCAGTGGACGCTGGTTATGGGTTGGCGGTACTGACTGGATTAGAAAACCAAAGAATTTTTCCGGCGCTTACAATTGCACTTCCACCAACCTAGAAAACTGGAGTGCTTTCGGGTTAATGATGGATTTGGCAATGATGGGCTGCGGTACTGGAGCCGTCTTAGAACCACAATATATTAACCAGTTGCCACCCATCCGTAACCACTTGAACGTCACCGTACAAGGTGAAATTGGTAGTACTGTTAAAATTCAGCGTCGTGAATATACACAAACACATATAGAAGGTAACAAGGTTACTATCTACGTTGGAGATAGCCGGGAAGGTTGGGTTGAATCATATCAAACCCTATTAGAACTCTCCACTAACGAACGTTTTTCGGGAGATGTTGAAGTATTAGTTGATATCAGCGATGTCCGCAAAGCAGGAGAAACTCTCAACGGCTTTGGTGGAGTTGCGAATCCTGTGAAATTGCCCGGACTTTATCAGCGTTGTGCATCTATCCTAAATAAAGCCAAAGGACGACAATTAACTTCAGTTGAATGCTGTCTATTAATCGATCAAGCCGCTGTAACAATTGTTGCAGGCAACATTAGGCGGTCAGCTGGTATGAGGCAAGGTTCTAGCGAAGATAGTTTGTTCGCGGATGCCAAAGATAATTTATGGCAACAGGATGCAGATGGCAACTGGCGAATCGATCCAGAACGTGATGCTTTGAGAATGGCAAATCATACCAGAGTTTTTCACCGCAAGCCGACATTAGAAGAATGTATTGGTGCTGTTCAAAAGCAATATTATAGTGGCGAAGGTGCGATTCAATGGGCGGGTGAAGCTGTAGCCAGAGCAAATATAGATTTGTTGCCAACACAAGCATTAAAAGTTGATTTTTTGAATGCTTACAACCAAGGAACAGCAAAGCAATGGCTAGAAGAACGCTATCCTCAACTTGATGCTAATGAGCTAGAACATCGTTTGGCTCGCTATGGGCTAAATCCGTGTGGTAATTGATTTTGCCTCACGTTAAAAACCTCGCAAAAACGGGGAAAGCTGAGATGCTAATCCCGTGGTAATCAAAGGAAGTAATAAGCCTTTGACACCGTACAGCGTAGAGAGTGAAACTAGATTACACCGAAAATAGGCATCTAGAATATAATCTTTCCAAGAGTGCGGGGGCAGATGTGAAAAATACTTTTATTCTTAAAGTCACATTTGCAAAATGTACGCGGAGCTACTGCAAATCATCAAGCAGTAGAACTAGAGGATAAAAAGCCTTTAGGATAACAAAATTGGAAATCATCGGCTCTAATTTTCACTGTAATTTATCTGAGGTTCATCTCAATCAAATTGACCCATTTAACTATAAAGAACAAGAGGAGGCTTTTACCGCCGGAGCGTTATCTGTAGCAGCACTTTTAAATCACAAATTCCAAGAACCACGTTATCAATACAGCCGTGAATTAGACCCAATTGTGGGAGTTTCTTTTACAGGTTTATTTGATTTCTTCGTTCATGCTTTTGGCGTTGATTGGCTGCGCTGGTGGGAAGCAGGAAGACCTGCAACGCCCCAAGGATTAGCTTTTAAGCGGGAGGAGGAGAAATATTTAAGTTTTTGGAAAGATACGGTGCATAGAGTTGTTTGGGATTATTGCGATCGCCACAATCTCAAACGCCCAAATCGCTGCACTACAGTCCAACCTAGCGGCACCAAAGCTTTATTAACTAATGCTAGTTCCGGATGGCATCCCCCCAAAGCCCAAAGATTTATTCGCCGCATTACCTTTGGAAAAAATGACCCGGTAGCTTTAGCTTGTATTGACTACGGTTACAATGTCATTCCTTCGCAATCAGACAAAGACGAACACGGTAATTTACTCAACGATCCTTTCGATCCACGCGTCAGCGAATGGTTAGTAGAAATTCCCGTTGCTGTATCTTGGGCTGATTTACCTGGGGCTGATGAAATTGATGTTTCTAAGTTTTCGGTGTTAGCGCAATTTGATTTTGTCCTCCAGGTTCAGCGCCACTATGTGAGTCACAACACATCAGCAACTTTAGAACTGCGCTCTGATGAAGTTGAAAGCTTGGGACAGCGGATTTACGATAGCATTCAAAATGATGAAGGATATATTTCCGCAGCTCTTTTAGCTCGGTTTGACGATTTGCAATCCTTCCCACGTTTGCCGTTTGAACCAATAGATAAAGCAACCTGCGATCGCTTAACCCAAGAAGTTAAAGCACGCCGCAAAACAGATGATTTCTGTGCAGCACTAAGCCGCTACGATTTAGGCGAAATGTCGGAAGCTGGCCCTAGTGGTTGTGACTCGGATAAATGTATGTTTCCCGAACAGGAACCAAGCTCATAGGGGAGCAGGGGGGGTAGGGGAGGTAGGGGAGGCAGGGGAGCAGGGGAGCAGGGGAGAGTTGTTGTACAAATTCTTTCTCCTCTGCCCCTCTGCCCCTCCGCCCCTCCGCCTCTTCTGCCCGATGCCCAATGCCCAATGCCCAATCCCCTAACACGTTACGATTAATTGAAAAGTAACAATTTTTTAAGGCAGAGCCAGGAGACTTTTTATGTTCATTGATGAATTGTCACCTATATTCAGAGAACTTACCCAGCACCCAGTCTCGTTTCTCGGTGGATTGTTCTCTGGTGTGCTTCGACTAAATCTTGCAGACGATCCCGTTAAAAGCTGGCTAGATCAACAGAAGCACTCAAATAGTTCCACTTTCAATACAACTGAGGCAAATAATGGCAAAGCTACTGGCCCTCAGAGGATTTCAATTGACTAAATTCTTGATGAATCTTAAATCGAGTTAATCAATTTGACCAACCGTATTGGGTTTTAATGAGGTACGCGCTAGGGTAGCACAGCTGTGCTACCCTAAAAATCGTCTTTTTCATATAATTGCAGTCTCAACTTTTTTATTCAGCTCCTGCGTCACAGGAATCTGAATCACAAATTTCGTTCCTTCTCCAAGGCTAGAGAAACAGTTTAGTTTGCCATTATGTTTGTCGATAATGATTTGATAGCTAATCGAAAGACCCATACCCGTACCTTTGCCTACGGGTTTTGTTGTAAAAAACGGCTCAAAAATACGTTGCTGAACATCAACTGGCATACCCGAACCATTGTCAGCGATCGCAATTTCTACCCAATCTAAATTGATTGCTGAGGTACGAATTCTAATTTGGCAATTGTGCTGGATTTCTTTAGAAGTTCGTTCAGCTTTGACTTGTTCTATTGCATCAATAGCATTAATTAAAATATTCATAAATACTTGATTGAGTTGTCCTGAGTAGCACTCTACAAGAGGTAGATTAGCGTAATCCCGAATTACTTCAATCTCTGGATGCTTTGCATTGGCTGTCAAACGATGCTGGAGAATCAGTAATGTAGTTTCAATTCCTTCATGAATATCAACTTGCTTAAACTCAGCCTCATCTAAGCGTGAAAAGGTACGTAGAGATTTAACGATTTCTCGAATTCGTTCGGTACCAACTTTCATAGATGAGAGTATTTTTAGCATGTCTTCAGTAATAAATTCCAAATCGATATCATCAATTTTTTCTTGAATTTTAGAAGTTAAATTTGGAAATTCGGTTTGATAAAGTTGTATCAAATCAAGCAGATTTTGAGAGTAATTAGATAGATGATGCACGTTTCCATGAATGAAATTAACGGGATTATTAATCTCATGAGCTACTCCAGCCACAAGCTGTCCCAAACTCGACATTTTTTCGGCAATCATTTGTGTTTGGGCGCGTTGGAGGTTATCGAGAGTATTTTTTAACTCAGATGTTCGTTCTTCAACCCGTTGTTCTAATTGATGATTTATTTGTTCCAAATTAGTAAATGATTCTTGCAACTGCTGTGTCATCCGATTAAAAGAAAGAGCTAGAATAGCTAACTCTCGAATCCGAAAAATTTCTACATTTTGGTACAGTGCCCCATCTGCAACGGACTCAGATGCCTTACTCAAAAACATGATAGGTCGAGCAATCCACTGTGAGGTATAAATTCCTAAAACTGTTGCAATAATCAATGCAGCTAGGCATAAAAAAATTGTTGTGCGCGTGTTGGCATTGATTTGTGTCATAAAATCAGATTCAGGAAGCACTACCACACTCAACCAATCAATTCCTCGCCCATCTTGAATTGGTGAAACTTGCACAAATTGGCGTTTGCCATCAAGTAGAAAATCAAGCTGTTGGTTATCCTTAATAAGGCTAAGATTGCCAAAGCGTTTAAATAAAGCTTGTGCTGTCAAACTAATCGCAGAATTTTCAATTTTGTTTGCGGGGATCTGCTCTAGTTTCGAGTCGTTAATTTTGTAGGGTTCTTTAATGACCGAACTAGCAATTAAATTTCCTGCTTTATCTATAATAAAAGTCTGCCCAGTATGACCAACCTTGACACTCTTGAGAAATTCATGGATCTTTAAGAGGCGAAAGTTACTACTTTGTACTGCCAATAATTTACCTGTTGGGCTGTAAATCAGCTCAGATAAAGCAATTGTCGCTTTTGATGAGTTTGCAGAAGCTATAAAGATTTCAGTCCAAGTTGGTTGTCCTGCTTGTAATGCAGCTTTATACCAAGGTCGGGTACGGGGGTCAAACGATTGAATTTTCAATAGTTCAACTCTTTGACCTCGATTATCAAGGCGGTAACTTTTACGATTGGGTAAAATTGATTTGTCTGCGCTTCGAGCTACAATAAATCCTTCTGGCAAACGTTCAATGAGAACGTTGGTTCCTTCAAAAGTGGCGACCTGGAGAAAATCTACAGTGTTTTGGTTCGCCAAACGCCAGAAATAACGCTCCAATGCTTGAATATCGGTTAAATTAATTTGCCCTTCTGAAATTGCAGATGCAACCGTTTGATTGACGATGTAGGGTTTTTCCAAATAAATGAGAATTTGTTGATTAATACGAACGCTGATTTCATTGCGTAGCTCAGATGCAACAGCATTAACCGCCTTGTAACCATTACTGATAGTTAGATAACCGGTTAATCCAACAATTGCGAAAATTTGCAGCACGAACGGAACAATGAGAATCAAGTGTAGTGGCAACTGCTTGGATACAGAACGCCGCTTTAAAGCTTTTGATACCATAACTACATAGAAAATGCGATCGCCTGTTGAAACAGGCGTTTGCTCTATAATTCCCTTTTATAAGCAAAAAAGCGTGCCATACCAATTTGAAAAAACAATGTAGCAAATGACAACTTATAGAGACGTTGCAGTGCAACGTCTCTACAGGGCAGTGCAACGTCTCTACAGGGCGCACTTGATTGTTTAGCGATGGACTGAAACTCGCTTACCTGGGTCTTGCTTTCTTACCCAAGCTAAAAATTTTTGCATTTGCGGCTCATTGCTCAGCTTGTCTATTGTGTTGAGTTCTTTGGCAAGCACTTTATTGTCGAATAAAGCATGAATCTGACGATGGCACGCAGAACAGATATTTATTGTTGGCCCTGGGTCTTGTTTTTTGCGTTTGGTATTTTGTCGTGGAACTAAATGATGGATGGTTAAATTTTCCATCTCTCTTTGACAGAGTTCGCATTGTTTTAGTTGCTTGTTAGACACTTGATTTTGCTAAAACTCTACCTAAATTACTTCTGAATTCTTCTTAAAATCTATTTTCATACTCAACTGACAATAAACTGTCATCATCTAAATTAGTTGAGCCGCGTACAAGAATTTCATCGTTGAGGCGGTAAAGGACATTGTAACGCAAAGACTCATTGGTAGAAAAAGCCCGCGATAAAGAAACAGAGAAATTCCGATTCACATTAAATACACCCTCCGCTGACAAATCAAGAACAGAAGATCTTCTTGATTCTTGATTTGTGGTAGGGGTAGGAAATATGCGAAACTCGTTAAAACCAACAGCCTGTCCGATGGCAGTTATAGTTCCTTGCAGACTACCTAAAATAGTAGAACTGGCAAAATTAGTCAATCCTTGGCCTAAATCTCCTGGTTGACTCAAAGAATTTAAAATCGAGCCACCCAGCAAAGCCACAATTTCTCCTCTACTCCGTCCAGGTTCGCTCGTTAATTCCAGATTTTCTCCTAATTCACTGGCTGGCCCTGTGGCCCTTGCTTGGACGCGAACGGTACGTAATGTACCAAAGTTATTCACAGAAGCATCACTAATTTCCGCAGACAAAGGTGATTCCAAAATTCGATTGCTCGTTGCCGATGCCTCAGGTACAATTGCCACCAATCGCACATCGAGGGTAGGGTCGAGTCCTTGGCTGGGAGTAAATCGCGCAGTGTGTTCGTAACCCCGCGCCAAGGTAAACTCGGTTGTAAATAAGCTCAAGCGTCCTCCTGTTAAACGGATGAGTCCTTGAGGGAGGGGCTTGGCTAAGGTACCATTGATGGTCAAGTCGCCTTCAGCGTCAAAGCTGAGTATGGGTTGAGTCAACGCTGCTCCTCCCGGTACAAAGCTAAGTAAAGGCTCAGTCGTAACTCGCACATCGTCGCCCAAAATCAACCGTAAATCTGCAAACTCTACAGGTAAGTTGGGTCTAGTTGGGGGGGTAGTGTTAGTCTCTGGTGTATTGGAAGTAGTAGAAGTAGGCTCTTGTGTATTTATATTACTGTTAGTATCTGATGTATTAGAAGTAGACTCTGATGTAATTGTATTATTGTTACTATCCAATCTATCGAGAGTAATAGTAGTAGGGCTTTTTTTAGTTGCTGGTTGTGAAGTTTCAGTGGCTGATTTTCCGATAATCACTTGACCATTACTCAGTTCAATTTCTCCACCAATTATCGGATTTAGTGCTGTTCCACGAATTACGGCGCTACCGCTGACATCGCCTTCATATAATGCCGGAACTTTAAAATTGAGTTGTTTTTCTATCGATACAGTCAGAGGATTAGATACACCTTGCTCAGGAGTAAAAATCGGCAGGATTCCTGATGCAGCCACTAGCCCTTGATTATAATTGCCTTGAATATTTTCTACATTTAGCGTATCGCCATTAAATAGTAGCGATCCTGTGACGTTTGTTAGAGGATCGGATAAAGCTTGAGCGGTAAAAGTAGCATTATTAATTCTGGCAGTTCCATTAATAATTGGCTGGCTTAAAGTACCTTGAACTTTGACATCTACTTCGCCTTCACCATTTACCCAACTAACTTGATTATTAGTAAATACATTTAACAGTGCCAAGCCTTCATTATTTACCCTAGCGTTAACATTAATTTGATTATTATCTGGTTTTACTGCCACAAAAGGTAAAGGAGCAGGTATGCTACCTGTAATTGCAACGGGTTGTGTTCCTGTCAACAACAAGGTACTATCAAAATTTACGCGGGCATTGTCGTAGTTAAATTTCAGCTGTCCTGTTTGTATGGGTTGTTGGTTTAAAGTGGCATTAGCCAAAGATGCCGAGCCATTAAATCTAGGATCTTTTAAACTACCTTGCAAATTAGCCGTAGCATTAAGTTGACCAGTAATATCTATAGGATATTTTTCAATAAACGGCTGTAAAAGTGACAGGGGTAAACTTGCTATATTCAGATTTCCAGCTAATTGTTCGGTTCCCAACTGTCCAGAAAAAGCGATTAATCCTTGATTTATTCCCACACTCAATGGTGAAAGTGTGACTACACCATCTGCAAAATTGCCTCTAGCGATAACTTGATTAATGGAGTATTGACCCCATTGCCAATTATCACCTTGAAAATTAAAGTCGGCATTCAGTCCAGATTTTAAGGAACCGCTGGCTGTAATTCCGCCATTCAATGCACCTGTTAATTGTGCAAGGGTCGGTAAAGCTGCTGGTTGTTGGGTATCTGCTTGCTGTTGTTGTGCTACCGATGTTTCGATCTTGGAGAAATATTCTAACTGGGTTTTTAAATCTGCATTTGGTAAACTAACGGGTGTGGTGTTGAGTGCTTCTGCTCCCGCCAACGTCGGAGACTCTAACCCGCTACCAAGGTCTTGAAAGTCGTAGATATTAAAAGCTTGTAAGAGTTGCTGGACTTGAATTTGGTTTACATTAGCTTGTACTTGAAATTTGGGGTCATTTCCAGTTTGCAAATTGCCACTTAAGGCTATATTGCCGCTTCCTAACCGCAATAAACCGTTGGTTAAACTAGCAGCGCCATCGGCATAGCTGATATTACCGCGAAATTCGTCTGCGGAGGCTCTGGCAACGCGCGGCTTGGCGATCGCTACGTCTCCACTCACGGCATAATTATTAAGATTAACAACTAAGTTTCCCGATAATTGCCCCCCTAAGGGTTTCAATCTATTATCAGGTAAAAAGCCGCCAACCAGCGCTATGGGAAACTGTTGGGCGTTGATAATTAAGTTATCTCCCTCGCTTCTCCCTGTAGTTACCGCCTCATCGCGCTTGACTAAAAATGACGTTGGACGATAATCTGCACCCAGGTTTAAAGCTATCCTGTCTTGCGTGCCAGCAAGTCGCAAGCTTGCTCCTTGTCCGCCTTGAAAATTCACATTTCCAGTTAAAACTGGGTCGAATGCCAAATTACTGACATTAAAATTCCGCAGCCGGATATTGCCAGTAGCCTGAGGAGTGTTAGGAGTGCCTGTAATTTGTCCATTAAAATCTAATAACCCTGCTAGTGCTAAATCTCCAGGCACAAAAGCGCCTGTATTTTTGAGGTTGAAATTCTGGGCTTGGACGTTTAAATTAATGCCAGAAATTTCGGGCGTACCCGTTTGTGGTAATTGTACAGCGATCGCACCACTCGCAATTACTCCTTGTGTGCTTGCCCGTTCAACTATAATTTGCTTGCCATTCCACTGAAATTGTGCTGTCAGCGGTTGCGCTAACTGCGCTAATTGTGAAGCACGAATTTGTCCGGCGGCGCGAATATCTGCAAGCTGGAAGGAGTTTGTTGTACCCGTCAACTTGACGTTAGTATTCAGTCGTCCCCGCAGTTGTGGTGAGAAACGGCCGAGTTGAATTTGGGAAGCCTTAGCAACTGCTTGCCAGCGACCGTCATTCAAGTTAATATCCCTGACGTTAAGCGTACCTCCCGCCACATTCAAGTTTGCTCGTCCTGTGGCTTGAATGGTTGAGGGTTGAAAAGAAGCAGTGCTTCCGGACAAATTCAACGCTGCATTCCTGAGAACTCCCTGAAACTGCGGTGGTATTTGCCCAAAACGATTTAATTGCAAGCTTTGGGCGTTAACAAAAGCTTGCCAGCGTTGTTGTGCAACTCGACCCGTGGCTGTAATTCTACCGCCTGCGACGTTAAAAATCGCACTTGGGAATAGGATATTCTGCCCTTGTTGAGCGATCGCAACTCGTCCCGTAGTAGGATAGGTGGCAGTAGGCGCTTGCAGTTGCACTACTGTCCGCAGATTCCCAAGAGTACCGCTAACTCTGGCATTTGCTGATACCGTACCAATTTTGATGGCAGATGAAGTATTGTTTGTATTGGCGAGGACATCTCCTGGTATATTTTGGGCTTGAATGTTAAACAAGACATTGCCTTGCGGTGCTAGCTGAATTTGACCATTCCCCAGAATTTGCCCGCCGGCTGGTGGCTGGACTTGAACGCTAGAAACGTTAAGTGCTAAGGGTTGTTTGCCCAATGAACCAGTAATTTCTGCCCTGGCTGAGACATTGCCAACATTAATTGGGGGGTTCAAGCCATAGCTGCGTGCCAGTACATCTCCGGAAACACCGTCAGCTATAATATTAAATTTTACGCGATCGTTAAGCGTTGCTTGACCGCTTCCAGTAATTTCACCACCTGCTGCGGGGACTAATTTGAGATTAGAGACGGCGATCGTAGATGTTTTTTTAGAGACACTTAATTTAAAATCGGTGTTGACACTTTTGAATTGAACGCGGTCAACTTGAACTGGCTTGGTGTTACTTGCAATACCGCTGAGAACAGGCTGCTGGAGTGGCCCCTGTAACTTAATATTTGCTTGCACTTCACCGATAGCCACCACCGGCGAACTTATTTTCAGCGTGTCTAAGATATTTCTCGCACTAACTGGTTTGATTTGGGCTGAGAGATTAAAACCTGTTTGAGTATTAACTGCTCCATTTGCAATGATGGGGACTTTGCCAAAGTTTGTAGTTAAATTATTTAAGGCAATGGTTTTACCTTGAAATATTAATCTGCCATTGGCATTAGCAAACTTTTGCGGAAAATTTTCAATTTGAGCAGTAACTTGATTAGGAATAGCCGTACCAGTGATAGCTATTTCCGAAACTTTTGATGGAATTGTAACTCCTAAATCAGCATCTATTTGCCCAGCTTGCAAAACAATTGGTAACTCGATTAAACGGCTGACATCAGATGCTTGTAAACTTTGCGCTACAACTTTCAGGTTAGTTTGTTCGGCTTTAAATTGGGTTTCCCCAGAGATTTTTACAGCGCCACCTCTAGTGAGTTGACCATTTATTTCATAACCAACCCCTTGGTTTCTTGGTAAAAATTTGGCAACACCACCGAATTGATTTATAACTACAGAACCTTTGGGTTTATTTGGCGCAGAGGCTGGTGATAACTCTACATTTCCATCAACAATTTGGAGTGTTTGTAACTCAGTTTGAATGGGACCTGCACCTTCTCCACTCTTAACTTGAGCCGTCACCCAACGACCATCTCGATCTTGTTGGATGTAAACATTGGGCTGGACTAATGTGACATTTAATGCTAGCTTTCTAGTTAAAATAACTTGTAAAGGCGAAAACTGCACATCTACTGCCTTTGCTGTCAACTCGTCTGCATCGGTAGGAGTTGCTGGTATCGATAGCGAAGCAAATCTCAAACTAGAAAGTGAAAAACGTTCAACTCTCCCTAATTCGATTGGACGCCCAAGTAATTGCTCAAGATTTTGTTGTACTAAAGGTGCAAGATCTTCATAGACATAGTTTATAGTCCACCAAACACCAGCTGCAATTCCTCCAAGCAAAATGATTCCTAAAACCAAACCGACACGTTTTAAAAGCAGCAGATTTAAACGAGGATTGCTTGGTTGGCGATCGTTCCCTGGATTTGGAGAGCCTGTCATTGTCTTTAGTAGTACCGCTGTAGGGTAATAAAAAATTTATTACCCGACAATACCATAATGTTTTTAATAATTTCTTAAAACTTTCTCTAGATAGAATTTATAATTCATTCTGATGAGTGTTGACATTTTGGCTTTTAAAGCATTATCTAGTAAATCAGCGTCAAGTGTATGTAGTTATAATGCCCTTGCCTATGTAGAAATGTTATCAGTGTTACATTGTTGGTTTTATTCGGGTAGCATTTGAGCGATCGCTAAAAAAAATTCATCAACTAGTGCATAATAAATAACGATTAACCTAATGTATTTAACCTCAAAGTTTATTCCGTAATTGTTAACTGAACTATAAGAATAAGGTTTGATTTCTCAAAAGATAGGTAAGGTGTATGAGCGCAGAGAGTACAACATCAAACCCTCGATAATGGTGGGTTGCGAATTTAGCTTTTAAGGTGATTTTTAGCGAAGAAAATACCAACGCTGACGAGTTTCGACTCCGCTCAACTCTCGACTATGAAGTTGGTTGAGCTACTTGCCCTGAGCCGAGTCATACCCCTACAATACGAGCAAGCTACGCGTAGCGTCTCGCTCCAGAAAGGAGTCGAAACCAAGGCTAGGGTAAATTCATTAAATTAAGCGAAGTTAGCTATTTTTGCGTAAGTTATGAAGTTGGTTGAGCGAAGTCGAAACCAACGGTTAGGGTAAATTGATTAGATTAAGCGAAGTTGCCTATTTTTGCGTAAGTCCCGAACAGTTAACCGTAAACTGAAATAGGATGGCTATAGATATGTAAATATATTAAAAAAGACGAAAAAAGGTTTATGCAAAGAATCGTTTCCGCAAGGCAATTAGAATCTGCCAAAAACATTAATTGGGTCAGTTCGATCGCTGATATTATGCTAGCGGGGATGGTTGTCGGCCCTGTAACTGCTCCTTTTTTGGCTGCGTCTGGGGTGTCTTTGCTTGGCATAGTTGCCAATATCATTTACTTTATGGGCGATTGTGTATGTCCGCAACCGACAATGGGCTTAGATTTGGCATCCCCATATATTATGGCTGTATGTATGCGTTGCTACGGTACTGTCACTGGTTTGTTAATTACTCGCCTGTTGTATGGGATTACAAATGGTAAAGGTTTTTACTGGTTAAGTCAGTATGGCTGGAGTGGTGCAGCGTTAGCTAGCGTGCTAATGATGGCTTATCCATTGGAATTGGCAGCAGAGGTTTTTGGTTTTTGGAGTTTCAATAATTACATCGTTACGCCCTTTGGGTTGATTACGGGTTTGGCATGGGGATTTTTTACCATGCCGATTTTACACGGATCTAGCGATCGCAATTTTTCATCAACAATTTAATACCTTGACATCCTAAATCGGTATTTTTTGGACAAAGCGTAAAAACTACGCCTGTCCATTAGACTTCTTGCAGAAGTCGGGAAAAGGGGAAGGGGAAAAGGGGAAAGGTTTGGTATTTTCCCTTTCCCCTTTAACCTTTTCCCTTTGACCACAAGAGTGCAAAAAGCAATCGATTGCAAGAGGTCTATTGTTTTGCGTTCCTACTTCTTTAAAATGTAAAAGTAGTCCGCAGCACACCTACCGTTGTCGTCTCGTTTGTGCTGTCACCCTCTGGGTTAAACAGAACAAATCCACCAGGGGTAATACTAATGTTGTCGTTGAGTTTGACGCGATAATACGCTTCTAAATGGTAAGGGGTAGCCCGATTTGCACCAAGTTCAGCCGCACCACTAGCATCACTACGATAAAGCGGTTGACCAAAAATAATGCCGGCATTGTTTCCTGACTTGAATAAATCGTTGAAGTGAACTCCCACCATCCAACTTGTAAAGGTAGTGGAAGCATCAACAGCTCCAGAAGAATCATCAACAAATAGTGCCGCACCATAACCAGATAAGGCTATCTTCGGAGAAAATCGCCATGTCACAGTACCGCCAACAGAGTTGAGTTTGACTGGTGTGTCAGCAGGTACGCCACCTAAAGCACCGATGTCACTGCTAATTAATCCCGTACCTAAAATATTGATTTCGTGGTAGCTGTTAGCATAGTTCAGACCAATGTCAATGTCGCGGCTGGGCTTGAAGGTTAACTGTGCGGCTATAACACTACTACCGCCGAAAAGACCGGCTCCTAAAGGTGTAGTGGATATTCCTGTTCCTGGTACTGCCTCATCTGGGGATTTTTGAGGAAGGTTAGCATTGGCGTTCCCGTATAAAGCTCTGAAATCCAGACTTGGGGAAATATTAAAAATGAATCCCGCCGCCGATGCTAAACCGGTACCGGAAGTTCCACCAGAGACACGTAATACAGGATTCAAACTTGCAAAACGAGAAATTGATTCTTGTCCCTCACCATAAAAAGGTGTAATTGTGGGAAAAGCGTCTGATGTTTCCGCCGCAGTTCCCGCGAATAAGGTTAATTTATTAGCGACGGGAAAAATATACAGCAATTTGTAAACCTGTAAGCTATTGGCGCCAACGGCGGACAAATCCCTGGCGTTAACCCCTGGAAACTGTGGTTCAAAACTGGTACGAGCGCTACTAGCACTCAGTAAAGGCGAAGCTAATCCCAAAGTTTCTTGCACGCTACCGGTACCATCTGCTCCACCTAAAAAGTTGTAAGCTTGCAAGCCAGTAATTAATAAGTCTTTGCCTGTAAAACTAGTGGTCAGATTTAATCGCACTCTATTGACTAGGATGATATTAGGATCGTCCGTATCAGGAGCGCCGCCGGTAGCACCAACAGCAGCAATAATAGCCTCACCATTCAGTTTAGTAGTAGTGGAAAATTGATTTGCTTCTAGCTCTGCTGTGCGTGCTTCTACAGCATCTACCCGACCGCGCAATGTTGTTAATTCCGCAGCGAATTGTTCTTGTAATTTTTGCAAGGTGGCTAAATCTTCTTTAGTCACCAAATCGCCCGTTGCTGTGGCAATTAGTTCGTTGACTCTATCTAGACAAGCATTTAAGCCAGCTGCAAATTCGTAGCGAGTCAACGCGCGATTGCCGCGATAGGTAAGATTCGGATAACCCGCAATACAACCATAGCGCTCTACTAAGGATTGTAGTGCTTGGAAAGCCCAATCTGTGGGCTGTACGTCAGACAATTGCGATACAGATGTTACTTGTGCGAGTCGATCTGACGATCGAGATGAATTTGCCGAGTTTGGTGTGGTTTGCGGTAAAGAATTAGCAGGATTTTGCAAACCTACATCTTCAGATTTCTCTTGTTTATTGATTAAAGGAAAATCTTCTGTATTTAATTTATCGGCAATCAGATAATCAGTTTTAGTGTAGCTGGCGTTATCTCGATCGCTTCCTAAATTTTCGTCTGCAATATTTAAATTACTCAGGGCTTGTACGGGTAATAATCCGCAAATTAACCACAAAAAGCCTGCTCCACCAGCGGAGGCCAGTAGATGTGCCATGACAACTCCTCACATATATGAAATAGAAAAAACTTAATTGCGATATTTAAATACGATTGATAAGTAATTTTAAAGTATCTTGAGCAAGCTAATCTTGTTAACTTTAAATCTCAGGAATTTACTTTGCCGAAGTGACTTATCAATACATAGATTTTTCTCGCAGGCATTAAATTATAGTAAATACTATTTCGGGACAAAAATTACACTAAATGCTATAAATAAATCTTATAATTTCTATACTATAAATAAAAATTATGATATGTAGCGTGTTATCAAAAGCTTTAGCGATCGCAGTTCTGGGCTGTCCACCGTGCGAATGGAGGCGATCGGATCGGTGTTTTTACGGGATTGAATATATCGCAGGGAACTCGCTCGCGATTTGATGGATTTTTAGATCTCCCTTAGCCTTAAAAAGACCGCAGTTTGACAGACTGTCTTTTGACGTGACTAGCTAAGAGAAAGAAAATTAGAATTGATAAGGAGCTTAAAGCCCTTGCTCAACTCGGTAATTGATGAAAATCCTCGTTTTTAGGCAAAATGTACGAGGATCTGAAGGTTTTAATACATCAGTTACAAATTCGCTGAATTACTTATAATTGGAAACTCTGCGTACATTAAACCTAATTACAAGTATTCACACGAACTTGATATTACCTACTAGTTTAGTTCTGTTAGCAATGCGAGATATCATTATGAGTCGCTTTTACCGATTCATGCTCAATTTTGGTATTGCCTTCGCACTCGTCTGTTTTTTTATCGCTTCACCTGGGTACTCGTTACCCACTACCATTACTGAAATTACAGCCGGAGATTTTTTCAAGTTAGGAATTGAAAAAATGCAGCATGGCAGTTACGCAGAAGCTATTGAAAATTTTACCGAGGCAATTAAGCTCAAAAATGATTTTGCTCCGGCTTATAACCATCGCTGTCTTGTTTATCTAAAACTAAAAGATTATCAAAATGCGATCGCCGATTGCAATCAAGCTCTGAATCTTACACCCAACAATGTAGAAGCACATCTACACCGAGGACTAGCATACTACAGACAAGGGAATTATCAAGCAGCGATCGCAGATTACGATGGAGCGATCGCACTCAAACCTAATGATTTTAAAGCTTATTACAATCGAGGGGTAGCTCGTGCTATGTTGGGCGATCGACTACAAGCAATATCAGATTACGAACTGGCACTAACTAATATTCCCCAAACATCTGGCGTACTGAAAGCGGATATCTATAACGATAGAGGAATTGCTCGTTTTGAGTTATTGGATTTAAAAGCAGCTATGCTCGACTTCTCAAAGGCAATTGCTATCAATCCCAATGATTACAGAGCTTATTATAATCGGGGTTGTGCTTGTACCAGAAGTGGCGATCGCTCTTGCGCTGTTAGGGATTTTACGGAATCGCTCAAACTTAACCCAACCAACGCCCAAGCTTATCTAAATCGGGGTATAGCTTACCATCAGCTTGGCCGCGAACCAGCGGCAATTGCAGATTTACGAAAGGCGCTGGAATACTTTGCCCAACAGGGAGACACTACAACCTATGAACTAACTTTAGCTTTACTGAAAAATTTACAGCGGCAACTCTCATTGTTATCAGAAATTGCTTTGCTGAAACAAGAACGGCAATCATTCATCCCAGTTTAAAGCAAAATTAGTTTTGTCAACAGTAATTAAGCTGCAAATGAACTAATTTACTAAGTATCTAATTTAGCTGATTAATCAGTTATCAAGGTTTGGGCTGATTTATGTTTACGCTTTAGCCGTAAGCCTACACTTAGGACTCCACAACAGAATGCACCCAATACAAAATTAGGTTCGGGAACACTGGTAAAAGTTGACTTATTTTCGTTTGCGATCCCATTCCAAGAACCAAACTCGTACAACTCTAAGGCATAGCTAAACAAACCATCTGAATCACCAACAAGTTGCACAGGGGCTGAGAATTTGAGGACAGTACCATCAAGGGTGTATGGTACTGAACCCCGAATATTACCCCAGCCTCCTGAATTTGGTTCCTCCGATCCAATTGGGAAGACATTACGTATCCGAACATCACCTCCAACGTTGATTTCTTCTCCTCGAATAATGGTCTCAAGGCTGGCATAGAAAGGCGATGTTTCACTAAAAACAGGAAATTTACCATCTGTGTTGATAAAGTATTGAAAAGAGTCGGCTTGCCTACCAAATTCATCAACTGAAAAAAAGTCTGGAACCCTATTAAAATTTATAGTAAATAATATTTCTTGAGTATCAAGATTCACAACTGCCGACTCTGATTCAGCAAATAGTTCTGCTTGGGCTATTTGCCCTGTACTAAAAGCAATTAAAGCTGCTCCTGCTATAGATATCGATAACTTGCGTAAATAAATCATAGGTATTACTTTATCAAGCAAATATTATGAGAATAATACAGCTATCAGCATACTATTAAAAGCTATTACAGTAACTTCACTGTAAATTCATAAAAATTTTACCTGAATTTTAATAGTTATCAAGCAATGTCAGGATATTTACTTAAAGTACTGCCTTCGCACACAAGAATTTGCGATCGCTAGTATCTATTACTAGCGATCGCCTTAAGATATGTTTGCGATCGCTATAGTTTTATAGCGCCTGTACTTACCTCCACTTTCTTCGATCCTTCAACAATTTGATAGAGTTTGTCTTCAAATTTTTCCATACATGTTGACCAATCGAAATCGATTATCGAGGGGCGAGCGTTTGTAGTCATTTCTGCCTTCAACTCAGGATTTCCTAGAATCGCAATTACCTTTTGGGCAAAGTCTATTGAGTTGTTAGGTTGGGCTAGGAAGCCGTTATGGCCTGGAGATACCTGTTCTGAGGTTGAAGGTGCAACAACAGCAATCAGAGGGGTTCCAGAGGCTAGAGCTTCGTTGTTTGTGGTGCAGAAGTTTTCGGTGATAGAGGGGTTAACAAAAATATCGGCTCTAGCAAACCAACCTAAAAGTTCCGTACCGTGGGATTCACCCCAGATAGTAATACCCGATGCAAACTTTTGGGCACGTTCGCGAATTTCTCGATCCTGCGGGCCGCTACCAACAATTACCAGATGGACATCAGGGATTTTGGCAGCAATGAGGGGATATATATCAATGAGTTGGTTGACATTCTTTTCGGCCGTAATCCGTCCGACAAACAATAAAGTTGGTCGTTTATCGTTGGGAATTGGGTCGTAACAAATATTTCGTGGGTGGAATTTTTCGCAATCTATACCTTGATAAGAAAGATATTCAGCACGTTGGCATTTGAAAGCTTTGTATTTCTTGAGTTGTTCTTGGGAAGGAAAGAAATTCAAGTCATACGAGTTGCTAAACTGTTTCACCAAAATGGGAATGATGGGACGAACTAAACTGAAGAATTTCTTTCCAAAGTAATATTTGATGTACTCAACAATATCTGTATGGAAAAGCGATATTATTGGCGTACCTGTTCGTCTTGCGTATTGTGTCCCCACAGGGCGACCGTAACCTTGCAAGAAAAATGAGTATAAACCTCTCATTTGTGGTGCTTCTTCAACCACTATAATGTCTGGCTTAAACTTCTCTAACAGCTTGGTATCACTCCAATGTCGGTAGTGCAATGGTTGGGGAAGAGACTTGTAGAAGATTAATGGTTTTGTGGGAAATGCGTAAGTAGTTAAGTTAGGAAAAGATTGGATTTCACTTAATCCTGGCATGGGGCGATCGCCAACATTTTTCGGGTAGCGATCGTTAATTTGTGGATGAATTAGAAAAACCTCATGTCCCTGTTCCAATAACCAACGAACTCGTTGATGTACTGCTACAGATACTCCAGTTAAGAAAGGAGCGTACAAGCCTGTAAATAGGGCAATGCGGAGTTTTTGCTTAGTCATATCAAAAAGGAATTATTTCACGAAAATGCTGGTTTTGGACTTAGGACTTACGCAGCAATGTTTCATGAAAAGTAAGAAATCAGAAATCAGAATTCAGAATTCAGAATTCAGAATATTTTTCTCCTCAAACTTAAAAATTTAAAAAATCAATAAGTTATAGTAAGCCTGATTTTTTGATTACTCAAAATCTAAAATTTGAGGGCTTTTTTCTTACTATTAACATCCTGATTTTGGCTCAGTAATTCCCGCTAATACATTTCACTTTAGGATTTACGCATTGATAAACAGTCTCAGTTTGAGATTGTGGAAAAGATATTTCCGATTCTTAATCAGAAATTATCAAAACCTGAAAAACTTAGTCAAAATTCCCCTTAATATATTTTTCAACCCTTGCTTGTAATGCAACAATGTGTAACAAGGGTTATCGTTAATATAATCTACTAAAAAATAAGATAATATAAATTCAGCACTAGGGAATGTTTAGTCTGATAATTTTCATAGCCCTAGTTGATATTGACAGCAGATTTAAAGAAAAGCGAACTATGCTATATATATCTCAAAGCTACCCAGAAAGCCTATTCTAATTCTGACTCCTGAATTCTGACTCCTGAATTCTGAATTCTATTCAAAGAGAAATCTTACTATTAACAGGCTGATCTAACCATTGATAGGGGCGATATTCTACTAAGCGAATATTCCAAGCTCCTCGAACCCGATAGCTGAGGCTGCGCCAGGTGACTGTTGAAGCCCACAAAGACGATAGCATTGCTAACCCATAAACCCATTGTGTTAACGGAATGCCAATCAACATTTTAACAATGGTAGGGGCTGATAATTTAGTTATTGGCTGGTCATTTAAGCGAACCACTTGCTGTATGCCTAACTCCAAAACGAGCATCAGCAAAAGTAATCCTACAATATAGACGCTGTAGCAGACAAATAATAGAGATGCAGCTTCCCATTTTGCCTCTAATAATGAGTCTAAAATTAACATTATTACTGTAGTCGGAAACAGAATACTAGAAATAGCTTCACTAACTATAGCCAACCAACGCGGGTGATAAAGTCGAGAACAAAGTATCAAGCGCTTGAGAGAGTCTAGTAAGCTGAATAAATCAATTTCTTCCCGATTAACTGTTAGTAAAGTAGGTACAAACTTAACCTTTAGTCCATGTATTTTTAGGACATCGTGAATCATGAAATCTTCGCTTAAAGCTTGTGCCCACTTATCTAAAAGTTCTGTTTGGTGAAGCACTTCTGTTTTCATAGCTAAAGTTCCGCCCCAAGGAATTTGGAAGAGAAACATTTGCACAACCGTCGATACATTGCCTATATATCGCACTAAAGATCCCCAATACCTGCCTGTTGGCACATACCAACGGTTACCGGTTGTGGCGCCAACATTAGCATCTCCTAGAGGACTGACTAATTCTCGCAACCAATTGCGATGAACTATAGTATCAGCATCTACTAAAGCAACTACTTTATAGGAATCGTCTAACTCACGAACGGCCTGCACTAAAGAACTACATTTGAGACTACAATTATTGCGTACTATTCTCAAAGGACTAATTTGAACATTAGTCGCTTCTTGTTCTATGATAGTTTCGCTGGCAATTTTCCAAGCTGGATCTTCCTGGCTATCAATAACTAACTTTAAATCATAATTTGGATAGTTTTGATTTAGGAGCGATCGCAAGCAATTATGTAAAAACGGATCTGCTCCCCGTAGGCAAAGAATTACTGCTGTTTTAGGCAACTCTTCATCTGGTAATAAAGTCTTGCGAGATGAGCGTAGATACCAAACAAAGATTAGCGTTAAACATACCTGAATAACTAGCCAACCCATCAAAGACTTAGACAGAAATATTGCCAAATCTTCCATTAAATTCTCCGAGAATAGGGCATGGGGCATGGGGCATTGGAAGTGTGGGGAGATGGGGTGGTGGGGTGGTGGGGCGATGGGGTATAATTCTCTCCGCATCTCCCCATCTCCTTATCTCCCCATCTTCCCCAGTCCCTTTTATGAATCCAAAGAGTATTTCATAACAATGTTGACTGTGGTATTTTTGTTGACTACAAAACTGGCATCACGAAACTTTGGTGTGCCTGTTTGTATTGACACAGTTGGATTTTTGGATAGGCCAAAACCTTCTGTAGGAATACCAAAAAAGTCTTTATTGAGTTTGCGATCGCCATTTTGATCGTCAACTACAGCAACAGCATAAGTCCCAGGTTTTAAACCAGAGAATTCTTTTGTTACAGAAGTGCCTGTAATCTTAGCGCAGCCACTTTTAACTTCACTAGTACTATTCATGGGAAATCCTTTTTCGCCTCCAAAAACTCGGAAGCAAATCTCACCTTTTTGGTGACGGACTCCATTGACTACAATACTCAGTTTTGCTGTTGATTCAGCATTCACTGTTTTTGCAAAGCTAATGCCCATTAAAGTAGCAAGCAAAAAGTAAGGTAATTGAGATAGTTTCAGCATAATTTTGTAGTGAAAATTGGTTACTTTGGAAAACTATGGAAAAAATCACTAAGTCAACATTCACAACTTAAAACTAAAAAGAGATGAAATATTAAAAAACGTTTTTCCTTCTTCTCTTTTTACTTTTTGATTTTACTGTTAACAATTCATTCAAAGTGTAATATTTTGTTATGAAAATGAAGTTTTTCGCCAGTTTAATGCAAGTCTATGTAACACTTTGAGCAAATCTTTCAGTAACAAATATTCTGTGCCTTTCAACTTATGTTGCAGGCTTATATGGCAACAGAACCGCTCATACAAACTTATGGGGCTACACCAGATGGATAGCAAATACTCCCATAAGATTCTCCAATGTGGTAATAGGATTTTTCCTTTTTTTGCTGAATCAAACCACACTGTATACCCATAAAAATCAGGTAATCTTCTGAATGAAGATGCATGGTTGTTGTTTGCTACCAACAAATAATTGGGAAAAAACATACTCATGGATTGTTGCGGATGGCTTCTAGCAAAGAACAAGTATTCTGGAATTTCATAAAATTTCCCCAGAAGACCAAGCCTTGACAACAAAATTCCATCTGCATTACCATAACCACCCATAGGCGGTATTTTTTTCAGAGCGCTAGCACGAATTACGCCATAGCACTGATAACATAGATGTTTAGCCAGTAATTCGTGAAAGCGTTGGTGTGGCTTTAGAGCATCTGTCTTGAGTTTGATATCGTAGTTTTGAAGAAACTTTCCTTGTTCGTCAATAAAGTATACTTGGGTGTGGCACAAAATAATGCTAGGGTCGCGATCGAGTACTTCAACACATTTACTGATAAAATCGGGAGCGTGTAGATCGTCATAGGCTGCCCATTTAAAATACTCACCCGAAGATAATTCAAAGACACGATTGAAGTTACGAGCGCAACCAATGTTATGCTGATTGCGGTAGTAACGAATCCGTTTGTCTTTGTTGGCGTATGCTCTACAAATTTCTTCAGTTTTATCTGTCGATGCATTATCTGAAATAATTAGTTCAAAATCTTCAAAGGTTTGAGCCAAGAGTGAATCTAAGGCTTGTTGAAGAAATTTTTCCCCATTGTATACAGGTAATCCAACACTCAATCGTGGCTGATTGCTACTCATATAGCGTTCCTAAATGAGTTGTGAATTAGTTGTGAAGGTAGGCAATAGGCAATAGGCAACAGATTTTTTACGAATGATTTAGGATTGCCTTATCACACAAGTATTCAGACAATCTGTTGATTATTTTAGGCGTAACTACAGCTAATTGTTAGCCAAATGCAACGTCATAAGTTAGACTTCAGAAGTCAGAATAATTTGATACCAAGACTTTTAATAAAATAAAGAATCAATCGCGCCTCTTGTACAGACGCGATTCATAGCGTCTCCTATTTCACTAAATTTTCAATCTCTGTTTTTTGCAGCCATTCATGTGTACGCTGCATACCTTCTTCTAGGTCAATTGTTGGTTTATAATTTAACAAACTTTGGGCTTTAGCAATGGAACACGCATAAGGACGAGTCATAAAATCTACAGATTCCGGTAAAATATCGGCTTTTTTCCGAAACAATTTTTGTCCTTGAGCGCGTAGCTTGAGAAACAATTTCATTTCATCTTTTGGTAATGAAAGAGGTGCTGGTAAACCTTCCATTGCTGCTAAGCGCATGAAATACTCTTTCCAAGAAGTTTGTTGTCCGTCGGTGATATTAAATATTTCTCCGTAAGTCTGTTTTTCTATCGCCAGAAAGATGGCATCAATCAGATTATCTACATATACATGATTGATGACTCCTTTACCATCGTTGGCATAGGCGAATAATTTTTGGCGCATCATCAGAATTGGTTTGACTATCCAAGGAATACTTCCAGGGCCGTAAATATCACCTGCACGAATGATAATAACGCCAAAATCTGGGGAATTATTTAATTCTAATAGTGCTGTTTCTGCTTCTATTTTTGTTTGACAATAGGGATTATTTTCCCCAGAAAGTAATCCGGTTTCTGTAATACCATCACAATAGTTGAAACCATAAACCATTACACTAGAGAGATGGACAAAAGTGTTAACGCCTGCTTGCTTTGCAGCCTTGGCAATATTAACAGCACCCTTAACGTTGACATCACGAAAATCATTAATTGAGCCAGCTTCTTTAGTAATTTGCTCTGTATGTAAAACGATGTTTATTCCCTGACAAGCTTTTTGGGCAATGGTAGGATCTGTGATACTACCAGTAATTAGTTCAATGCCTAAATTTTCTGCTGTTTTGTTCTGTTCTTTAGAACTTTGTAATCCACGGACTTTTATTCCTTGAGCTATGGCTAATTCGGCTGCACGCAAGCCGACAAATTCATTAATTCCGGTAATCAGGAGAGTTTTGTTTTTGAAGTTCATAGAGTAAAAGATATACCAATTTTGGATTTGAGATTTGGAATTTGGGATTCCATTTTTGATTCTGTCTCACGCAAAGACGCAGAGAGAGGAAGTGATGTTTAGAAAATATCTCCTGGATCTGCGGAACGGAGTTTATTGATGGCGAGTCCTCCGGAAGTTATGCATATTAAAACTGTTGATGTTAAGACCAATACTGCATTGTTAGCGGTCATAATTATTGGCAACTTAGTTGCTTCCATTGCAAAATCGTATAACAATACAGAAGTAAGGAAGCCTGGAATATAACCTAAAATTGCCAGAATTAAAGCTTGTTGAAATACCACATTCAACAGATATCTATTGGCATAACCTATGGCTTTTAATGTGGCATAAGCAACAAACTGTGTAGCAATATTGCTGTAAAGAATTTGATACACAATTACTACTCCAACCACAGAAGCCATTGTTAACATCAGGTTGAGTATGAAACCAATAGGTGTTCTAACAGACCAATATTTTTTCTCAAAATCAATAAAGCCTTGGCGTGTAAAAACCTGCACATCATTTGGCAAGCTTGCCTGCAAATCTTTTAGCACTGTTTGTGCATCAGTACCAGGTTTAAGGGTTATCAAACCGACATCTATCATATCTGCCGGACGAGTATTAGGATTTATCCTTAAGAAAGTTGAGTCACTGACAACTAAGTTGCCATCTACCCCAAAGGAAGGCCCTAAACTGAATAAGCCACCAATCCTAACTTTATAGCCAATTAATGAATTAAAGGGAAATATTTCAATTGTCTGCCCTGTATCTCCAGCATCAAATTTTTTCGCTATTGGACCAAATTCTGTGCGAGACATTCTGTCAAAAAGCATGACATCGGGAATTTTGAGCTTATCTATATTTTGCTCAATTTCTGCGATGTTCATCACTGGGTTGCCTGGGTCAAAACCGATAACATATATTGAATATTTTTCGCCAGTTACCGGATTTTTCAGTTTGGCAAATTGCAAATACATTGGGCTAACTGACTGTACGCCGTTAAACCCTAAAGCTTGATACAAACGAGTCCGCGAAAAGCTTTGATTTGAGGTCAAAGATTTATATTGCGAACTTACTAAAAATAAATCTCCTTTGAGATTTTGATGCACTGCGGTTGCGCTAGAATAAAGTGCATCTTGAAAACCAAGTTGCACAAACATCAGCAGCACAATAAAAGCAATCCCGGCTACAGCTACTGCTAAACGGACTTTTTGCTGGGCTAGCTGTAGCCATGCTAAAGGAATTTTAAAATTCATAAATTAGTTATTAGTTATTAGTCATTAGTTATTAGTCATTAGTCATTAGTCATTAGTCATTAGTTATTGGACATTTTTCATTAATGAATAAATGCCAATTCCCAATGCCCCATGCCCAATGCCCAATGCCCTAAACTAAATCTGTATGGCAACATCTACTTGTAAGTTGGTTAACCGCGCAACTCTTTCGCTGTCAGCGGGATTATCGATGGAGATTTTTACCTCAACTATTCTGCGGTCTGTGTCTGAACCTGGGTTGAGGCTGAAGATGCTTTGTTTGTCAACTTGCCAACCAATCTCTTTGACGGTTCCTTTTAATGTTCCAGGAAATGCAGTGCTGGTGATGTTGGCTTTTTGTCCGACACGCACTTTTTGAACGTCGGTTTGATACACCTCTGCGATCGCATTCATTTGCGATGTTTTACCTATCTCAGCAAATCCTGTGGTGGTGCTGATTACTTCTCCGGTTTTGGCGTGAATTTTCAATATTTTGCCATTAATGGGAGATTTTATGTAACTTAAATCCAAGTCTGCTTTTGCTTGTTGAACAGAAGTTGTTGCGCTGTTGACTTCAGTTTGTGCGACTTGAACATCTACGCTACGCACTTCGCTAATACTCTTGAGTTGCGCTTGTGCTTGCTTGAGTTGTTCTTGGTATGTGCCTTCAGTACGTGTTTTGCTGGCTTGGGCTTCTGTGAGTTGCTGTTGTGTAGTTTTGAGTTGCAATGCTTTGCTGTCTGCTACGGAAGCTGCGATCGCACCTTGTTTATATAATTGCTGATAGCGATCGTTTTCAGCTTGAGCGTTATCTACCTGAGCCTGGACGCGGGCAATTGTCGCGTCTTGGGTAGCAATGTCTCCTTTATATTGTGACTCTAAACGAGCGATCGCTGCTTTTTGAGCGTCGATGTCTCCGGTTTTCGCCCCAGATTTCACCTGCGCTAGTTTAGCTTTGCTAACTTGCAGTTGGTCTTTAGCCTGTTGCAGGGCTGTTTTTGCACGACCATAAGTTTCTAGATATGCCAATACTTGCCCAGCCCTAACTGCCTCTCCTTCTTTGACTAACAGTTTTTCGACTCGCACGCCATTATTAGCATTGGGAGCATTCAAAGAAATAACGTCACCGTCTGGCTGCAAACGTCCTAAGGCTGTGACAGCAACTTTTGTCGGGGTGGTGGGTTTTACAGGATTCGCTGGTTGTGTTTCAACTTTGGTTTTCGGCCAAAATGTTGCGAAACTATATAAAGTGACTAATCCCGTTGCTAAGGCGATAGAAGCTGCTAAAATTACTCGCGATCGCACAACAGGTTTTCTAAATAATCGGCTTTCTTTATTTACTGCCATATTTTCATTCCAATTCTTACTAGGGGATAGCTGAAATGGCTATATTTAATCGATAAGGGATAAGAATTCAGAATTCAGAATTCAGAACTCAGGAGTCAGAATTCAGAACTCAGGAGTCAGAATTCAAAATTTAGAAGGAGTTTAGTATGGTTGGTATATTGATAAATCAAATGTTTTCCTGATTCTTTAACTTTTTTGAGTCTCGAACTTCTGATGCTTGCGGTGAACTGCATCAATGACGGAAACTGTGGCTAAGAGTTCATTCTGAATTCTGAATTCTGAGTTCTGAATTCTTATGGTAGTGTTACTTGAAAGCTTCTTTAGTTATATCGTTACTTGTCCTCGCATCCAGTAGCGTAAAATACAATAGCGCTAGCCAGAAAACTTAACTATCAAGAATAATGAAGCGCCGAAAAATCAACTCAAAAAATTGAATAACCTTGTTTTTGAGTATGACTACAAAATTTTAATTTGTCAACCGTTTGACTTGGCATAAATCCTGATTTCCTCATCAAAATATTTTTCACATTCAGATGCGATTATCGCGGTTAACCACTACAAAAGCTTTTTTAGCCAAGCTTTTCAGCATTATTAAATAGCCGCTAGCCCATAAAAATATTAACAAATTTTTGTTGGTAATGTTGTGTAAGGTTAGACATTCTCATCTTTTTAAGCAACGGCAAGGTCTATTTGATTATGTTTAGTATGCAACATATTCAAAATTAACAATTGCTTTATAGATAACCATTTTGCTTTTTGTTTATATTTATATTAAAAAATCATCAAAAACATTACTTGAATTATGCTGTTTTCTTGAGAAAAATACTTATAGTTCTTCTCTTTCTTGATGTGTCCATGCAATTCTTACTTAATCAGCAAGAAATTGATACTGTTATTTTTGAAGCCTAAATCAGCCCTTAAATGTAGGGTGTGTTATGCCGTAGACTAACGCACCATCAAGAATTCAAGGTGTGTTGTCGCGCGGCGCAACGCACCCTACATCTAAGATAATTCTGTTATTGATATATTTTTTGAGTTGAAAATTATACTAGAATGCTAAACTATACGCAAAATAGATATCAACAATAATCTAATTGTTTATAAAAAAAGTTTAAAGTAATCATTTAGTTTATATAAAGCGTGTTATTGTTTTTATTAATTCAACGCTAAAAAGCTGTGAGGTAAATTAGTTATTTAATTAAGGTTTTGAAGGTAGAAATAACTAAATCTAATTGCTTGTCCATCACCTTATGAACGTTTAATTACTTTTTCACATTGCATAAATTCCGATTAAAGGTGATGTTTTTTGTAACGAACTTGTCAACTTTTCTGGGTTGAATCCCATAAAATGTATTATCCTGGACGTTGAAACTGGCTATGACATTTATCAAGAAACAGAACGTTGTCATTAATACCAGCTACGTTGCTGCGGTTAGGCTTGATAATCAAACTATTGCGGTCAAAAAAAACGTTTCTGTTCTCTTAGCTGCTCTTCAATTTCTACTGTTCAGCAGGATACGATTGTTCAAAATATTAACCATCAATAATGGGATTTTGGATTTTGCGACAAGTCGGTGCGCTGGCTATCGGCGCTATGAAATTTTCAATATGGATTTTGGATTTTGACCGACTTATTGCGGGTGGCAAAAATTTTAAATTGCGAATCTAAAAGACACTCGCGGACTCGGCGGGAGCTAACTATCGCAAGTTTAAAATACCAAATTAGTTGAGCGATCGCCACACTTTCAAGAATCAAGCCTTGCATAACATTTTTACACGATGCTGTGAGCCAAAATTGCCTGTAAACCTAAGGCTTTATTAGGGCAGTATGTCGTGTGGTGTTGATTGGGAGAAAAGCAATTAGTGCAGATTAATATTGCTAATTGCTGACAAGACAAGAGATTTTCATTCATTAGTAGGCAACAGAAATTACTGTATCTACGAAATCCACAGTACTCACTATGCCCTATGTCTGCTCATTCAATTGATACTGCCTTAGCAGAGTTAGAGAGCCTGATTAATAATTGCGAAAAGGCTGTGATTAGGTCTATAGAGGAAAAAAAGATGAGTTCAGGAAAACCAGTGTCAATCAACAAACTTAACAGACAATTACAACACAATCCTATCGCCATTGTTGGCATGGCTTCTCTATTACCTCAAGCCAGAAATTTACGGGAATATTGGCAAAATATAGTAAATAAAATTGATTGTATTACTGATGTTCCATCCACCCACTGGAGCGTCGAAGATTATTACGATCCAAATCCGAGAACCCCTGAAGATAAAACTTATTGTAAAAGAGGCGGCTTTATTCCAGAGGTAGATTTTAACCCGATGGAATTCGGCATTCCACCAAGCATTTTAGAGGTTACAGATGTATCGCAACTATTAAGTTTAGTGGTTGCAAAAGAAGCAATGGAAGATGCTGGCTATGGCGAACAACGCGAATTCAACCGCGAGATGGTTGGGGTAATTTTAGGCGTAGCTATGGCCAAGCAGTTAGGAATGCCACTTTCTGCTAGGTTGGAATATCCGATTTGGGAAAAAGCCCTAAAAAGTAGCGGTTTATCTGACGAAGATACACAAAAAATCGTTGAGAAAATCAAAAGTGCTTATGTGAAATGGGACGAAAACGCCTTCCCTGGAATGTTGGCTAACGTCGTCGCCGGGAGAATTGCCAACCGTCTCAACTTTGGCGGACTCAACTGTGTCGTTGACGCCGCTTGTGCTAGTTCCTTTGGCGCTTTAAAAATGGCAATTAGCGAACTAGTCGAATATCGTTCTGACATGATGCTGACTGGTGGCGTTGACACCGACAACACCATCATGGCTTACATCTCCTTCAGCAAAACGCCAGCCGTTTCTCCTAGCGATAATGTCAAACCTTTCGATGCTAAATCTGATGGGATGATGCTGGGTGAAGGTATCTGCATGATTGTCCTCAAACGTCTGGAAGATGCAGAACGCGACGGCGATAAAATCTATGCAGTTATTAAAGGCATTGGTACTTCCAGCGATGGACGCTACAAGAGTATTTATGCTCCCCGCAAGGAAGGCCAAGTCAAAGCTTTAGAACGCGCTTATGAAGATGCAGGATTTTCTCCCGCTACCGTTGGTTTGATGGAAGCACACGGCACCGGCACAATGGCTGGAGATCCGACAGAATTCGGTTCTTTACAGGATTTCTTTGCTCTGCACGACTCGAAAAAGCAGCATATCGCTTTGGGTAGCGTGAAATCCCAAATCGGACACACCAAAGCGGCTGCGGGTGCGGCGAGTTTGATTAAAACGGCTTTGGCGCTACATCACAAAGTATTACCGCCAACAATTAATATTACCGAGCCGAACCCCAAACTTAATATTAAAAATTCCGCCTTTTATTTGAATACCGAAACTAGACCTTGGATTCGTGCTGAAGGCGAAGCACCAAGACGCGCAGGTGTCAGTTCCTTCGGTTTTGGCGGCACCAACTATCACGTTGTTCTAGAAGAATATCAAGCCGACCAAAATCACGGCTACCGCCTACACAGTGGCGCTAATGAAGTGCTGGTGTTTGCTGCTAACCCGTCCCAATTGTTGGCTAAATCTGAAGACCTTTTAGCGAAATTGCGATCGCCAGAAGCCAAAACACATTATGCAAAATTAGTCAATGAGTGCAAAACTCTAGAGATTCCCCTTGCTGCTGCCAGATTTGGATTTGTGGCACAGAATCTCGAAGAAACTTGCAAGCTACTGCAAGTTAGCATTGACTGGCTGAAAAACAAAGGGTCAGCAACATCTTGGGAACATCCCCAAGGGATTTATTACCGTTCCTCTGGTATGGAATTGGGTGGAAAAGTTGTCGCCTTATTTTCCGGCCAAGGTTCCCAATACTTGGAAATGGGACGGGAATTAGCGATGAATTTCCCAGTCATGCAGCGTTTACATGGCTATATGGATAGCTTGTTGCTCAAAGATAACTTGCAGCCGCTATCGGAAATCGTTTTTCCCCATCCCGTGTTTGAAGAGGCAGAGAAAAATACCCAAATTGCCGCCTTACAACGCACAGAATACGCTCAACCAGCCATCGGGGTGTTGAGTGCAGGGATGTACACCATACTGCAACAAGCTGGATTTAGATCCGATTTTGTTGCGGGACACAGCTTCGGAGAAATCACAGCATTATGGGCTGCGGGAGTTTTGACTACTGAAGATTACCTATTCTTGGTGAAAGCTAGGGGTCAAGCAATGGCGGCACCGGAAGATCCAGACCACGATGCAGGTAGTATGCTGGCTGTCAAAGAAGACATCAGCAAAGTTGAAGCAGTGCTGAAACATTTTCCGCAAGTTGCGATCGCCAATCAAAATTCGCCAAATCAATATGTCTTAGCTGGCCCCACCGCAGAAATCGCTAAAGTGCGTCAGGCTTTACAAGACAAAGGATATACGGCTGTATTGTTGCCCGTATCGGCAGCATTCCACACACCGTTGATTGCCTTTGCTCAGAAATCCTTTGCGATCGCTACTAAGTCCGTCAAATTCGAGAATCCCAAAATTCCGGTTTACAGCAACGTTACTGGCAAACAGTATCCCAAAGAACCGCAAGCTATTCAAAAAATCCTCGAAACGCACCTTTCCAATTCTGTGCTGTTTAAGCAGGAAATTGAAAGCATCTATGCAGCAGGCGGTACTTGCTTCGTGGAATTCGGGCCGCGGAGAATTTTGACCAACTTGGTAAAAGAAATTCTTGGCGATCGCCCGCATCTTACCGTATCTTTGAACCCCAGTACTCAGAAAAATAGCGATCGTTCCTTGCGGGAAGCAGTTGTACAGTTGCGAGTAATTGGTATGGCTTTGAGCAACCTCGACCCCTACCAAGTTCCCCAAACTATACCTGCAATCGAACAGAAGAAGGCTATAAATGTACGTCTAAACGGCATCAACTACAGATCCGAAAAAACCAAAAACGCCTTCGCCCAAGCCTTGCAAAACGGTCACAAAGTAACATTACCTGCGGTTTCATCTGAAAATTCAGCGAAACCAAATCAGCCCATCCCCTTTGAAACACCGGCTCCTGTATTTACCAGCCTAGATGTGGCTCGAACTCTGCCAGTAACAGAGACTAACGGACATAAAAAAACACCCCCTATTACTACCCCATCAATGAACGGTGTGACTTCTCATATCGCTACCCAACCAGAGCAGCAAATGAGTCCTGTGACCCTCTTAAGTCAACCAGCCCAGGAATCTAAGATGCAACCAACACCCGAAAAACTTACAAATTACCAACAACTTTTAGAAAGTTTAGAATACCTCCTGACACAGTTCCAGCAAAATCAATCTGAGAATTTACAAGCTCACGGAGCTTACCTCAACCATCAAATGGAATACGCCAAAGCGTTCTTCCAACTGATGCAGCAACAAAATGCGCTGTTGAGTGAAAGTAAATCTACAGCCGAAACCACCAAGCTGAAACAAGTTGTCATGGAAAGCTTGGAGCGCAGCATGATGCAGTTTCACTCCCAACAAGGTGAAACCCTACGCATTCACGAGCAATATCTTAAAGAGCAACTGGAATATACAAAAAACTTTTTCCAACTCATACAGCAAGAGTATTCTCAAATCATCTCAGAAGATGGAGCAACTCAGCTCACAGAGAAACTCAGCAACGGTGCAGGACATAATTTCATCCCCTTCACCGCACAAACAAACGTCACTGAAGAGGCACCAGTACCCCCTACTACCAAGATAGTAGAAGCTTTACCTTCACCTGTAACTGAGCCAGTAGCGAAAAATGGCAACGGCTCAACACATACCCAAACACCCCTCCCCACTCCCAAGGTAGTAGAGCCTGTAGTCGAAACCCCTGTACTCCCTCAACTAGTGCAGCCTGTAGTTGAAACTCCAGTACTACCCCAAATAGTACAGCCTGTAGTTGAAACTCCAGTACTCCCCCAAATAGTACAGCCTGTAGTCGAAACCCCAGTAATTCCCACTCCCCAGTCCCCAGTCCCCAATGCAACCATTGATATTGTTGACTTGGATAAAAACCTCCTAGCCATCACCAGCGACAAAACTGGCTACCCAGTCGAAATGCTGGAAATGGATATGGACATGGAAGCAGACTTAGGGATTGATTCCATCAAACGGGTAGAAATCTTGGGTGCGCTACAGGAAATGTATCCCAACTTACCCAAGCCCAACTTAGAAGAACTGGCAGAAAAACGCACCATCGGCCAAGTTGTAGAATATCTGCAATCCTTTGCTTCTAAAAGTGTTTCTGTAGAAGTTGTAATTCACGAAGTACAACAAGTAGTAGAAACTCCAGCACCGGAAGTACAACAAGTAGTAGAAACTCCAGCAGAAGTTACACCGGAAGTTAGCGTAGTTGTTGCATTCACCCCACAACCAGAAGCAGAACCCGCAGCCGCGACTAATGAATTTCCCGACTTAGCCCAAACCCTACTAGCCATCACCAGCGATAAAACCGGCTACCCGGTGGAAATGCTGGAACTAGAAATGGACATGGAAGCCGACTTAGGGATTGACTCCATCAAACGGGTAGAAATCTTAGGGGCGATGCAAGAAATGTACCCCAATTTACCCAAACCGAATATAGAGGATTTGGGAGAACTCCGCACCATCGGTCAAATAGTTGATTACCTACAGCAGCTAGCTGGAGGTGAAAAAAAAAAGTATGAGTCTGAGTTTGTCCAGCAGCCACCGGAATTAGAGTCTAGTATCGCCCGGTATCCCGCCAAACTCAGAACCTTACCAAAGCCAGATTATTTGGATTTCACGTTACCAGAGGGACACATCACTTTAATCACCGATGATGGTTCCCTCACTACTTCCAAATTAACTGAATCCTTAATCGCCGAAGGCTCGAAAGTAGTAGTTATCAGTTTCCCGCAATCCTTGATTCCCCAACAATCGCCCTTACCCGCAGGAGTCACCCGCGTCACCTTGGCAAACTTGAGCGAAGAACATCTGCAACAACAACTACAAGCGATCGCTACTCACTGCGGTAAGGTTGGGGCTTTCATCCATCTACATCCTATTTTTGTCGCAAGTAACACCGGGACAATTCCTTACATCGAACAGGAAAAGACGATCGTCAAGCACGTATTCTTGATGGCGAAACACCTCAAACCCTCCCTCACCGAAGCCGCACAACATGGACGTATTTGTTTCTGCACAGTCGCTCATCTTGATGGTGCCTTCGGTTTAGATTACAAAGTCAACTTCGGAGCGATCGCCGCTGGTTTATTCGGACTAACCAAAAGCCTAAGATGGGAATGGCCAAAAGTCTTTACACGGGCGATCGACCTCAGCCCCAAAATTGACGCCCAACAGTCAGTAAACCACATTATCGCTGAACTTCACGACCCCAACCTTTATATCGGCGAAGTTGCCTACGGTTCACAAGGACGAGTCACTTTAATTGCCAATCCAAAAGTAGGCGGCTAATCACTCCATCTCTTCTCTCTGCGCTCTCTGCGCCTCTGCGGTTTTTTTAACGAACCACAGAGACGCAGAGGACACAGAGGAGGAAAAAACAAATTTATACATTTTTTTACGAGGATTTATGATCCAAACAGCCCAGCTTAGTCCATCATCTGTTTTTGTCGTTAGCGGCGGTGCAAAAGGGATTACGGCTGAGTGTACTATCAAATTAGCCCAGCAACAACCCTGTAAATTCATCCTTCTCGGTCGCTCCGAACTATTAGAAACCGAGCCAGATTTTGCTCAAGGTTGTGAAGAATCAGCATTGAAAAAACGCATCATGGAAAATCTCCTTGCCCAAGGAGAGAAACCCACACCCATGAATGTGCAAAAAATATATAACAAAATTGCCTCCAGCCGGGAAATTAAAAAGACCCTCGCAGCAATTGAAAAAGCAGGAGCTAAAGCCGAATATATTAGCGTTGATGTTACAGATACAGAGGCTTTACAAGAAAAATTGGCTAATGCCGTGCAACGTTTGGGGTCGATTACAGGCATTATACATGGCGCAGGAAATTTAGCTGACAAATTAATTGAAAAGAAAACAGAAGAGGATTTTGAAAAAGTTTATACTGCCAAAGTTAAGGGATTAGAAAACCTACTGGGTTGTATCAATCCTAATCAACTTCAGCATTTAGTTTTGTTTTCTTCAGTAACAGGATTTTACGGAAACATTGGTCAATCGGATTATGCGATCGCCAATGAAATCCTCAATAAATCAGCACATATTTTCAAACAACAATATCCCTCATGCCATGTAGTAGCAATTAACTGGGGAGCTTGGGACAGCGGGATGGTGTCGCCAGAACTCAAAAAAGCTTTTGCTGAACGAGGAGTTGAAGTAATTCCCGTAGAAGCTGGGACAAAAATGTTAGTCAACGAATTGCATCCCGCCTATCAAGACAATACACAAGTCGTCATTGGTAGCCCCCTAGTACCCTTAGCTAGAGAGTTAGATTCCGAACTCCGCAGCTATCGTCTGCGCCGCTGCATGACATTAGAAGAAAATCCATTTTTATTGGATCATGTAATAGCTGGTTCTCCAGTATTACCTGCTACATGCGCTCTCTCTTGGATGATTGATTATTGCGAACAACTTTATCCTGGATATAGATTTTTCGCGGCTCAAGACTTCAAAATTTTGAAAGGAATTACTTTTAACGAAAGCCTAGCAAATGAATATATTGTAGACGTTGAAGAAATTTCTAAAACCAATGGACAACAGATTACATTCAACACGAAAATATCGAGTAAAAATCCGGCTGGCAAAACATTTTATCATTTCAGCGCCCAAATCCAACTATTACTAGAAATACCCACAGCCCCAACTTACGATGCAGTTAATCTAGAAGAGGATAATATCATCACTCTCACTGGTAAATCTTTTTATCAAAATGGAGAAGCTACATTATTTCACGGCAAAGCTTTTCAAGAAATCCAAAAAGTTTTAAACATCACCCCAGAAAAAATTACTACACAATGCCTGTGGGAAGGAATTTCACAGAAACAACAAGGACAATTTCCAGTCCAATGGGTCAATCCATATACAACTGACCTAAGTATGCACGCACTCTGGGTTTGGACACAACATTTTCATCAAGAAGGTTGCTTACCCGGACAAGTCGCAAAATACGAACAATTTGCAACCACACCACAAAACGAACCCTTCTACGTTTCCTGCGAAGTCAAATCCAAAACCCCCAGTAGCGCAACCGCCGACATCATCATCCACAACCAACAAGGCCAAATCTACTCGCGCCTCCTCGGAGCCAGAGCAATCATTTGGTCAATGAAACTCCTCAGAAGCTAAAACTCCTCTCCTCCTCCGCGCCTCTGCGCCTCTGCGTGAGCCTTTCAAGTTTGGGGAACAGCGTAAATCCTCCCGTCCGCTCGTTATCCGTAGCCTAATACCCAAACCTTGAGGATAAAAATAATGGAAAAAATCGCCATTATCGCATTGTCATGTCTATTCCCCGACGCCAAAAACCCCGAAGAATTCTGGCAAAATATCATCAATAAAAAAGAGTCTACCTCATCAGCAACCATCCAAGAATTTGGAGTAGACCCAGAAATCTTCCACCATCCACTAAAAGGTACACCAGATAAAACATATTCCCTCAAAGGTGGATACATCCGCAACTTTGAATTTGACCCATCCGGCTACAACCTCCCACCAGAATTACTTGCGAGTTTAGATAACACCTTCAAATGGTCATTGTACGCCGCTAAACAAGCAATTATGCAAAGCGGTTATTGGAGCAATCAAACCGTTCTCTCAAAATGTGGTGTAATTTTAGGAAACCTTTCATTCCCCACAAAACTTTCCAACCAACTATTTTCTCCCATCTACCAAAAAACCATTACACCTGCTCTCAAAGAACTTTTACAACTTCCAGATTTAGATTTACCCACTCTACCAACCGCCAACCAAGTATCATTATATAATGCGATGATTTCCGGCTTACCAGCAGCAATAATCGCTCAAGCCTTATCATTATCCCGCATTAACTTATGTCTCGATGCTGCTTGTTCCTCATCATTTTATGCCATTAAACTGGCGTCTCATTATTTGCGATCGCACAAAGCCGATGTGATGTTAGCTGGAGCCATCAGCAGTGCAGATTCCCTATTTGTGCGGATGTTATTTTCTGGCGTTCAAGGCTTTCCAGAAAACGGTATGAGCCGTCCTTTAGATAAATCATCCAGAGGTCTAATTCCCGCCGATGGTATTGGGATGGTGATGCTCAAGAGATATTCCGATGCTGTCAGAGACGGCGATAAAATTCTCGCTACCATCTGCGGTAATGGACTCTCCAATGATGGTAAAGGAAAGCATCTACTCAGCCCCAATCCCAAAGGACAAATTCTCGCTTTTGAGAGGGCTTATAACGAGGCAAAAATTAATCCTCAAAGCATCGATTATTTAGAATGTCATGCTACCGGCACATTATTAGGAGATACAACAGAATTCAATTCTATCGAAACATTCTTTGGTCAACATCAAGCCGCACCATTGATAGGTTCTGCTAAAGCAAATACCGGTCATTTATTAACCGCCGCTGGTATGGTTGGCTTGACCAAAGTAATCTTGAGTATGTCCAACGGTGTGATTCCACCGACTTTGAATGTTAATGAACCGATCGCTACTGAAAATAATACAATTTCCCCCGACAAAATTGTTAAAACCGCTACAGCATGGCCTAATAATAACGCTGCAATAAAACGGGCTGCTATCAGCGCTTTTGGTTTTGGCGGTACTAATTCTCATCTGATTTTAGAACAAGGAACGACAACCGAATTAGACAATTCAAGCGAACCTGTTTCACCTGTAAAACTTGCTATTGTCGGCATGGATGCCTTCTTCGGCAACTGTAACAGTTTAGATGCTTTTGAACGTTCGGTTTACGATGGCACTCAGCATTTTGTTTCGTTACCGCCGCAAAGATGGCATGGTATAGAAAACCAAGAAAATTTACTCAAAGAATACGGTTTACCAGATGGTAAAGCACCAGTAGGAGCATACATTCAAGACTTTGAAATTGATACTTTTTCGTGCAAAATTCCACCGAATGAAGCAGATAAATTAAATCCACAACAATTGTTACTTCTGAAAGTGAGCGATCGCGCCTTAAAAGATGCGAAAATCCCAGAAGGTAGCAACGTCGCAGTTATCATTGCCGCCGAAACAGAGTTATCTGTACATCAGTTACAGCAAAGGTGGAATTTACCTTGGCAAGTTAAAGAAGGCTTACTCACTCAAGAAATCTCTTTACCCAACGAACAGCAAACTCAACTCGAAACCATCGTCAAAGATAGCCTCCATCACCCCGTAGAAATTGGCGAATATGTCAGCCACATCGCCAACATTATGGCCAGTCGCATTTCCGCTTTGTGGAATTTCACCGGGCCAGCATTTACGATGACAGCTGGCGAAAATTCTGCCCTCAAAGCTTTAGAAGTAGCACAAATGCTACTAGCTGCTGGAGAAGTTGAAGCTGTAGTTGTTGGTGCCGTTGACTTGGCTGGCGGCGTCGAAAACGTCTTACTGCGAAGCCAAATGGCTAAGGTGAATACGGGTATCAATACCTTGAGTTACGACCAAAACGCAGACGGCTGGACAGTTGGCGAAGGTGCGGGTGCAGTTGTTCTCAAACGTCATGACACCGCCCTAGAAAATGCGGAACGCATCTATGCAGTTATTGACGCTGTTAGCATTGGACAAGCCTATTCCACCGTTGTTGATGGCGAAACCATCAGCCAAGTCTGCAAACAAGCTTTCGAGATTGCAGGTATCGAACCCACAGAGGTGAACTATCTGGAAGTTTGCGGTAGTGGTATTCCCCAAGAAGATGCAGCCGAAATCACAGGTTTACTGCAAGCTTATCCGCCAGTGGGAGATGGGTTGCACTGTGCAATTGGCAGCGTCAAAGCAAATATCGGTCACACATACGTGGCTTCGGGAATTGCCAGCCTGATTAAAAACGCTCTTTGTCTGTATCACAGATACATACCCGGTACTCCCAACTGGTCTGGCGTGAAAACGCCGCAAGTATGGCAAGGTAGTCCTTTCTATGTGGCTACAGAATCAAGACCTTGGTTTTTAGGGAAAAACGCTAAATCCAGAGTTTCGGCACTTAATAGTATTGGCTGTGATGGTAGTTTTGCCCATGTCATTTTATCAGAAGAAGGTAGCCAAGAAGAACGCACCAGCCGATATTTACAAGAAAAACCTTTTTGTCTTTTCCCCATCCCGGCTGATGATAGTTCGAGTTTATTTGCGGCTTTAGATAATTTGCAAAAAGCTGTTGAAAATTCCGCTTCTTTAAAAGCAACTGCCAGCCAATATTTTGAGAACTTTCAAAAACAATCGGCGGCAAAATATGTCCTAGCAATTACAGGACGCAACCAAAAAGAATTACTCAAAGAAATTGAATCTGCGCGTAAAGGTGTAAATAATGCTTTTGAACGCGGAACAGATTGGCAAACTCCTGTAGGTAGTTATTTCACATCTAAACCACTGGGTAAACAAGGTGAAATTGCTTACATTTATCCGGCAGCCGTCAATTCTTATCTTGGTATCGGTCGCACGCTATTTCGGTTATTTCCCAGAGTCTACAACGACTTAATGGTTAAAAGTATTTACAAACGTGCTGCTGATGTCGAACCGCTAGTTTTTCCCAGAAGTTTGAAAAAATTCACTACTAGGGAACTAGAAACACTAGAAAAGAAATTGCTAGATGATTCTCTAGCAATGTTTGAAGCCGAAATGTTTTGCACCAGATTACTGACTACGATTATTCGTGATGATTTTCAAGTTAAACCTAAATATGTTTTTGGGTATAGCTTGGGCGAAACAAGCATGATGGTCGCTCAGGGAGTTTGGAGCAATTTTTATGAAGGTAGTAGTAGCTTCAACTCATCAGCTTTGTTTGGCGATAGATTATCCGGGCCAAAAAATGCCGTGCGTGAGTATTGGGGACTACCAAAAATTTCCTCAGCTTCCGACAATAATTTTTGGGGTAACTATGTTTTAATGGCTAGCCCCGACCAAGTAAGGGATTGTCTAAAAAATGAACAGCGCGTTTACTTAACTCAGATTAATACACCGGAAGAAGTATTAATTGCTGGCGAACCAGCAGCCTGTCAGCGAGTCATCAAAGCCTTAGGCTGTAATGCTTTTCCGGCTCCATTCGACCATGTGATTCACAGCGAAACGATGCGTTCCGAATATGATGAATTGGTGAAATTAAACACTTTACCATCACAAAATATTCCTGGCGTTGTATTTTATTCTGCTGCTGAATACCAACCAATTAAACTAGAAAGTGGCGAAATTGCTCGTAGTATTGCTACAGGTCTTTCTCAACAATTAGACTTTCCCAGGTTAGTTAATTGCCTCTACAATGATGGTGCCAAAATATTCATTGAAGCTGGTGCTGGTAATGTCTGTTCTCGCTGGATTGATAAAATCCTTCAAGGTAAAGAACACATTACAGTATCTCTAAATCGTAGAGGTATGGATGACCATACTGCTTTTGTCAAAGCACTGGCAAAACTCGTTAGTCATCAGGTGGATGTTGATTTATCACCACTGTATAATGTTGCCCAAACTACCAATCAAAATAAAGCAACTCTGAGAACTGTAACCTTGGGTGGACAATCAATTACTGATAGCATTTTGACTGAAGATAACCGCCAAAGATTTGGAGATTTAGTTGAAAAATGTAAAGGCGATCGCCCCAAAAAACAACCTCAAATTTTACCTGACTCTTCATTAGAAATTCGCAGCACAATATTCTCTGAAACAAGTAATTGTGATAACATTCCCCACTCTCATATCCAGTCTGAAAAAGTTGCAGTGAAAGATATCATTAATAACGGTTTTGAATTTAAAGAAGAAGTAAAATCTTCTGAGTCAACTGCAATTGAACAGACAACTAGTCAACCTAGCTTTTCTCCTCCAACCACTACCCGAAAACTTCGTAAAATCATCCAGATGTCTGATTTAAATAAGTCTCAGTATCAAAAACTCAACGCTAACAATTCAAAGATAACTAAAGCACACACAGCCTTTCTAGAAGCTAGACAAGAATTTAGCAAGCAAATGAGTGAAATCATTCAACTCCAATTAGCTTGCGCCCAAAATTTACTTGATGAAGAATCAAAATAACAGCCTAACTTCAACCATCAATATCTTTCAATAGGGGAAAACTTCCCTTTCCCCTTTTCCCTTTTTTGTTAACGCTTATAATTTGAGGGATAACTGCTGTGACAACCGTAGATACGGTACTAAGTAAACACGATAATGGCCTGAATTTTTCTGCTTGGTCTCATACTCAAAACCAAGTTTGGAAAGGTTCATTAGAATCTATATCTTTTGAGCAAGAAGCCATCAAAAATAAATTGATGGTATTAGATAAACCTTGCTACGTCGTGAAAGTTGCCGGAAAAATCGGTGTCACCAACGAGGGATATTTATCCCCCACTGAAAATGGCACAACAGCACAAGTAGACCTGTTAACATTTGTTCCACCAGTCAGAATTCAACAATTAGGAGATCCCAATTTCCTCTCCTTTCATGGCGTCAAATATGCCTACGCTACCGGTGCAATGGCTGGCGGAATTGCATCAGAAGAAATGGTAATTGCACTCGGAAAAGCGCAAATTTTGAGTTCTTTTGGTGCTGGTGGTTTAAGTCCAGACCGTTTGGAAGCAGCCATTAAGAAAATTCAACAAGCCTTACCCCAAGGCCCTTACGCATTTAATTTAATTCACAGTCCCAGCGAACCTGCAATTGAACGCCGTGCTGTAGATTTATATCTCAAATATCAGGTAAAAACAGTAGAAGCATCTGCATTTCTAGATTTAACTCCCAACATTGTCTACTACCGCGTAGCTGGTTTGGGATTAAATGACGCCAATCAAATTGAAATCAGAAATAAAGTCATTGCCAAAATTTCTCGCCGAGAAGTTGCTACAAAATTTATGCAACCGGCACCACCCAGAATTCTCAAAGAACTTCTCCAACAAGGGTTAATTACAGACTTACAAGCAACTCTCGCCGCAAAAGTTCCGATGGCTGATGATATCACCGTCGAAGCTGATTCTGGCGGTCATACAGATAACCGTCCCTTAGTTTGTTTGCTACCTTCTATTGTTGCTTTGCGCGACGAAATTCAAGCCCAATATCATTACCAAATACCCATTCGAGTGGGAGTAGCAGGTGGAATTGGTACCCCAGAATCAGCATTAGCCGGTTTCATGATGGGTGCTGCTTACATAGTAACTGGTTCTATTAATCAATCATGCATTGAATCTGGAGCTTGCGAACATACCAAGAAATTACTAGCGCAAGCAGAAATGGCTGATATGATGATGGCACCAGCCGCAGATATGTTTGAAATGGGAGTCAAATTGCAAGTCCTCAAACGGGGTACAATGTTCCCCATGCGGGCGCAAAAGTTATTTGAACTCTATCGCGCTTATGACTCAATTGAAGACATTCCTCTAGCAGAAAGAGAGAAATTAGAAAAACAAGTTTTCCGCAAAAGTATTGCTGAAGTTTGGGAAGGAACGGCAGCTTATTTATCCCAAAGAAACCCTGAAAAACTGGGCAAAGCTGTTAATAATCCTAAGCTAAAAATGGCGTTGATTTTCCGCTGGTATTTAGGATTATCTTCTCGCTGGTCTAATTCTGGTGAAAAAGGTCGAGAAGTCGATTATCAAATTTGGTGCGGCCCGGCAATGGGTAGCTTCAACGACTGGGTAAAAGGTTCTTACCTGTCTGACCCAAATAATCGCCGAGTAGTTGATGTTGCTGACCAAATTATGACGGGCGCAGCCTTTTTATATCGCATCCAAAGTTTGAAAATACAAGGGCTACAACTCTCTAATTATTACAGTCAATATCAACCAGTACGTTCTACATTAGTGGAGATTTAAAAATGACTTTAAAACAGTCTTTTACCGCAGCAGATATTCAGCATTTTTTAGTATCGAACTTAGCTGAGTTGCTAGGTGTTGAAACTGCTGAAATCGACATCGAAGAACATTTAGAAAACTATGGCTTGGATTCTGCCCAAGCAATGATTCTAGTAGGTAAATTAGAAAAATTGCTCGGATTTCAACCATCTCCGCTGCTGTTATGGCATTACCCAAATATTGCATCACTTTCACAGCGTTTAGCTGAAGAAGTACAAGAAGATTCAACAATTCAAGATACAAAATCAGCATCTTCTACCGTCAATACTACGCCCTTGGTTTTAGATTTAGGCGCTGAGGCTGTTCTTGACCCTACAATTAATCCTGGTGCTGCTGCTAATTTACCTATAGGCGAACCGAAAAACATCTTTTTAACCGGAGGAACCGGCTTTTTAGGAGCCTTTATCATCCGGGAATTATTACAGGAAACTAAGGCGGATATCTATTGTTTAGTCCGTGCTGATAATGCTGAAGCAGGCAAGACTAAACTGCAAAATAATCTCCAACAATATGCAATTTGGCAGGAAGAATATAATTCTCGAATTATTCCTGTTGTTGGCGATTTATCTTTGCCATTGTTAGGTCTTGGATTAGAACAATTTCAAATCTTAGCTGCCAAAATTGATAGTATCTATCATAGCGGTGCTTTGCTGAATTATGTTTATCCCTACTCGGCATTGAAGGCTGCTAACGTTCTGGGAACTCAAGAAGTTTTAAGATTAGCTTGTCAAATTAAAGTCAAGCCCGTACATTACGTTTCTAGCGTTGCTGTTTTTGAATCGCCTGTTTATGCTGGTAAGGTTGTCAAAGAACAGGATGAGTTCAGTCATTGGGAAGGTATTTATCTTGGCTACTCTCAAACAAAATGGGTAGCTGAAAAGTTAGTTAAAATCGCCCGCGACAGAGGACTTCCTGTAACTATCTATCGTCCACCTCTGATTTCTGGAGATAGTCAAACAGGAATTTGTAACACTCATGACTTTATCAATTTGATGGCTAAGGGCTGTCTACAAATGGGAAGTTTCCCCGATGTAGAATATATGTTGGATATGTCTCCTGTAGACTATGTGAGTAAAGCCATTGTCTATCTATCACGCCAGAAAGAATCCGTAGGTAAGGCTTTCCATTTACAGCATCCCCAACCTGCGCCGTTGAAAGTTTTAGTTGACTGGATACGTTCTTTTGGTTATTCAGTTGAGATGATTCCCTACGAAAAATGGCAATCAGAGTTAATTAATAATGTGTCTTCTGTAGACAATCCTTTGTATACTCTGCGACCATTTTTACTGGAACGCTGGTCTGACGAACAACTGACTATTCCTGATTTATACCTGCAAGCTAGAAGACCACATATTAGCTGCCAAGATACGCTTCACGCACTGGCAGGAAGTTCTATTGCCTGCCCGACAATTGATTCTCAATTGTTTATGACTTATACCGCTTATTTGATTCAAAGCGGTTTCTTGAATCTCGCTTAGAAAGATAGGCAATTTTAGATTTTGGATTTTGGATTGAATATTCAAAATCCAAAATTTTAAGTTTTCTTTTTGTTTTTAAACGCAGAGGCACGCAGAGTCAAACGCAAAGTTACGCAGAGGTTTACTCAATTTATAAAGCGGAGTAATTAGTACCTTAGCAGATTAGTAAACACTATAACTATTAATCGAAAACTACTTTTTTACCACAGTTTTGCAAAACAATACCAGCAGTGATTTCTTGAGATCTTGGCAACTCATTTTCATCTAAATAGCGCACTTTGAACTTAATACGTATCCCCTCGCCAGAATCAAGTCCAAGTATACGAGGATTTAAAAAAGAATCTGGTATAGCCGCATCAACACCGCCAGGAGGATTAATGGTACAACAATCAGGGTTCTCTTTAATATATTCATCAAAACTTTTATACTTAATAAATTCTATATCTCTAAATTCTATATTTTGCATTTTACCTGCAATTGGAGTACGTAATTGTTCTGCATTATTTAAAGAATCAAAAGCTGATTTAAGCTTTTCGTAATCGCTGAGATAACGCATCTTTGCAAAGCAGAATCCTGAATAATTTAAGCTAAAGTATATGCTTAAATAAGTTAATGGTAATCCTATTAAAAGGAAATTAGTTAAAAAAGAGGTGCGATTCATTATTCAATATGTAATTATTTACATAGTTATTCCGTCAAAAAATAGTTCAGCCAAATCGAACTTTTATCTAAAAAAATTGTATTAAAGACATAGCCATAGCCTCTATAAATTGTGATTAGGAATCTCGCTTAAACCAAATAGATTTTGGACGACCACAGTTTCGTAAAGTATTTCTAACACGTACTTGTTGTACTCTCTGATTACCCTTTTCATCTAAATAACGTACTTTAAAGTTTATGACTGTCAAATCGCGAAAAGCAAGTCCAGATATACGATCGAAAAATGAAAACTCTGGAAGTAGACCAAATGAAGGCTGTGCAATCTTGTAAAGTTCGCCGTGATTGATAGAACAGCAGTTTGGATTTTCTTTGATATATTCATCAAAACTTGCATATTTGATATGTTCATAAGATTTTAGTTTTCCACCTAAAGATACAAGTAATGTATCCTCTTTATTGTTATAATCAAAAGCTATCCGTAACTTTTCTTCATCACTTAGATAACGCATCTTTGCGAAACAGAAACCTGAATAATTTAAGCTGTAGAAAATGCCTAAAATCGTTAATGGTATTCCGATGAAAATGAAAATAGCTAAAAGAAGGATACGGTCTATCATTGTATTTAATAAAATCAATTTAGACACGTCTAAATTAAAATCATTCTCAGTCCGGATTTGACTGCTTTCTTAAGAATTTACATAATTTTAAGACTTGCCTATATCAAGTACAGTCACTTGTTAATTTATACATATTTTATTATGTAAAAACTAAATTAAATATATGATTTTCATGAATTGCTTTATTTATTTTGGTAATAAAACGATTCAGCTAAAGGTTCACTGTAAGCAATTGCAAAAATGCAGTTAAATTAAGCCGCACTGCTAGCACCGACAGAGTGTAAATCGATCGCTAAGGATCTGGACAGTATCAGTAGCAAGATGATTGCTCTATTTATTTATGTTTACAAATGTAAATTTTAAAATTCACTTCTTGACAAAAAAACAGTCTACAATAGTTATTGTAAATAATCAAATTTTGAATTTGCCCACTTTTGTGAGTAATGGCAATATATGTATGTATAGGGGTGTATCGAGATTTTCCCTTATACATCAACGCTTCATTCGTAATTGAAAAGCAAATTACAAATTATTTTGGCTCAAGAAGTTTTTCGTAGGTTGAGATATTAAGCATACTTAATTGTAGAACAAGAACCACTGTCAATGGAAAGCAGTTTAATTCAGTTGAATCCACCAATATTCTTACATGAACACAACACACCAAGGACTGAGCAAAAAAACTGCTCTTATTACTGGGGCAGCAAGTGGAATTGGCTACGAATTAGCGTATCTTTTCGCAGCTGATGATTACAATCTTGTCTTAGTAGATAAAAATGGGCTAAAGCTAAGAGAAGTTGCTGAGAAATTCGAGTCAAAATTTGGAAATTTTGCCAAACCTATTGTTAAAGATTTATCTATCTCAACTTCTCCAGATGAGATTTTCACGGAGTTGCAACAAGCCGAGATTCAGGTTGATGTGCTGGTAAATAATGCTGGATTTGGTACTTATGGTTTATTTCATGAAACCAGCCTAACTGCTGAATTGGAAATGCTACAGGTAAATTTGGTGTGTCTCACCCATTTAACTAAGCTATTTCTCAAGGATATGGTTAAGCAAGGTGAAGGCAAAATATTAAACGTCGCTTCGGCTGCTGCTTTTCAACCAGGGCCTTTGATGGCGGTTTATTTTGCGACTAAGGCTTATATCTTATCGTTTTCTGAAGCGATCGCCAACGAATTAGAAGGCACAGGTGTCACTGTCACAGTTCTTTGCCCAGGTTCCACAGAATCAGCCTTTCATCAAAAAACCGGAATGGCAGACTCTAAAATGCTTAAAAGAAAAAGAATGATGGATGCCCAAACAGTAGCCGAAATCGGTTATCGCGCCCTAATGAGAGGCAAAACCATTGTCATTCCCGGTTTCATCAATAAACTACTAGCAAAAAGCGTCAGATTTGTACCTAGAAAACTGGTCACAAAAATTGTTAGAAGTATGCAAGAAGAGAAATAGGCAGAGGAGCAGGGGAAGCAGAGGAGCAGAGGAGAATAACTAATGACTAATGACTAATATCAATACTGCCAACATTTTAAATTCCAGCCAGAATTCGCCACCGCAACCGCAGCAACATAATTGTTAGCAGGTGCTAATTCAAAAAGACTCCAGTCTTGGGATATCTGTAATTTGGCTGGTTGTGTGGGAGTCAGGAAAACTTCAACTTCCTCTAACTGTGATAGTCCGTCGCCGGTTGCTTTTAAATAAGCTTCTTTGCAAGTCCAGTAACGGAAAAATGTTTCTTGCTGTTGGTTTGAAGAGAGCGATCGCAACATTTCATATTCTCTCGGTAAAAAGAACCTTTTGGCAAGAGCCTCCAAATCTGAAACCGGGCGAATATATTCTAGATCTACACCAATTTCACGCTGACAATTCACCGCACACAACCCTAATTCTTGGGAGTGAGACAAATTAAACTCTAGTCCACTGTCAGCAAATCTCTCTGCTAATACTGGTTTGCCACGCTGTTGATAATTAAACTCAACTTCTGATGGTTTAATACCCAAATAACGGCCTAATATACTTCGCAAGCTACCACGCCCAGCAATGAAACGCTGCCGATGTTGCGGAAAATGAAATCGTTCAGCGCGAGTAATTTCGTCACTGGCAAGAGTCTTTCTCAAATTTTCTAACTGTGATTCTGGTTGGTCAAGGTTTATACGCCAGACATGAATTTCATCTGGTAACAAAGTTAAATCTGTCGGTGCAGGTAGCCAAAGATGAGTAGGAGCAGTCAAGGAAGTTGTACTCTAGTAGTTTGTTAAATTAAGACAATTGTCAACACTAGTATACTAATGCGCTGGAACAACGCGATCGCTTCGCAGGTTTACAGCTTCTTGCCAACGAGCCGTTTGCAGGGTTACAAGTAAACCACTCGAAATATTGCGCTCTTACTAACTTAAATCTTTCCATCAAGTTTTACGAAATTTCTCAAAAAAATATAAAAATTATTTATATTTTGGCAAAAATTTCAATCTACTTTACGATATATTTTTACAAACGTGAGTCTATAGAAAGTTAGGTAAAAGAAAATCATTTTTCAATTTATAGCCACAAGTAATAGTCAAAAAATTTTACTTAAAAAAATAAATCTAAAATGCAATATTTTGCACCATTTGTATAGGCGATCGCCCTTACTGTATATCCAATTAGGCTTATTTTACTATGATCTACCAGAAGAGTTATCAAATGTTAAGTCTAGCTGTAAACAGAACTACTTAATACTGAGTTACAATCACTGGAATTCCTTTTATTAACTCAAATATTGATTTATTGCTATAAATTTAACTACCTATTTTATTACTCTAGATGTACAGTACTTAATTCAACGTTAAATCCTCTGAAAGAGAATACGTTAAAACCCTCGACAGAGAATAGAAAATTTTCTTTTAGCTAGAACATTAGCTATTACACTATTACTTCAAGGAACTACAAATAATGTCCGCAACTTTTTTGGTAGAGCCTAAGTTTTGCAATGGACAGATAGTAAGTTTTATGGGTGGGGAAGGCGTCATCAACAACTACCGATTTGGGTCAGGTAACTGGGAATATTTGGTGCAGATGCCTATGGGGCCTGAGCCAGAAACGGGTCGGGTTGGTTATGAAACCATGATTTGGCTATCTGAACTAGATATTTGTTCGCTGGTAAATAATTTTTCTCAAAAACTGTTAAATCTGGAACAAAAAAATCTTGCCAAAGCTTGTTAAAAAGCTATTATAACTACTTGTTTTTTAAAGATAGCGAGGATGAATGATCGTTACTTTGGGATACCTGACATTTTTTGTAGCACTGCTGACAGCACTACTATCATCAATGAAGCAAATGAGCGTTGCTCTGGATGAACTAGATATTGAGCGTTTTACTCTGTGGACAGGTATTGCTTCTGTCATTGCTGGTATACCAGCTATATTGTGGTAGTACTTAATTTTTGAGCTTTTTGGCAATTTTTGTGTAAATCTTGAACTTCAAAAACTAACAGAAAAAGTTTATGCAAGAGGTCTAATATTACCTCGCTTACTACTCTGTTCGTTTTTGCTCCAACCATTCTAAAATCCGATTCCATGCCCACCAAATATCAGGGTCATTAAATTGTCGTTGGCACTCTTTACTACTTAAATAGCCAACATGACCGCCGTACTGAGTGAGTAATAAATCTATTGCCGGATTATTATCGCAAGCAACTTGTAATTCCGGTATGATAGCCGGGTCAAAAAGTGGGTCATTGGCAGCATAAATAATCAAAGTTGGTTTTGAGATTTGCGGCAATATTTTTAAAGCACTACTAGCTTGGTAATATGCTTCTACGGAAGAAAAACCTAGTCGATTAATTACCAATTCATTGTCAAATCCCCAAATACTATTTGCCCGTTCAATTGCCTCAGGATCGAAGCTTCCGGGATGTAAATCGTGTAGTCGCCACGCCAATTTTTTTAAATCCCGTGCAATTCCCGCTTCTATATATCTACCGAAAGGTTTTGTAACTAGATAAGATAGCGATCGTTCTGAATCTAAACTCGGACAGATCGTCATACCACCGCCAATATCGCTATCTTCTAACCCTAAATCTCCATTTTCCTTAATTACTTCCCCAGCAACTTTTACACCCCACAGCGCCAATTGTCCTCCCAAAGAAAACCCTGTAAACCAAAATTTTCCCGGACATCCCATAGCCTTAGCAGCCGCAGCAATGCGAACATAATCTTCGCCTTCGTAAAGGCCATCGGAGGTTAGAGTCGGCGATAATTCGGCCGTTTTGCCATGGGCACGCCAATCAAATAACACCACAGCATATCCTTGAGCGAAAGCCTTACGTCCTAGCGCCCTCAAATACCATTGTGTTTCTAACTCTCCCGTAATCCCATAAGTGCCGATAATCGTACTATGAGCATTTTTTGGGATGGCAACCAAGCCATAAATTGGCACACCTTGGCCGCCGATAAAGATTTGTTCGTGATAAGACGGTTCTGGATCGCCAATTGTAGTTTCCCAATAACGTCTTCCCCACAAAGCAGTGTGTACAGTCGCGATCGCACCGTTTTGTAAAAACCAAGACGGATTGTAGGAGGGAGTATAACACATCATAGACTATAGGATTTCGTAATATTTGAGTCTTGATTTCACCGTCATTTAATCTTAATATTTATGTAAGATTTAAAATCTTTTTTAGAAACGATTCAAAAATCTTTGTATCTATCAAAGGTTCTTATTTATCCTTAATAAGTAGTAATAATTTTTTAAGAATGCCGAGGATTCTTGTCATAGACGATGACCCAGCGATTTCAGAACTAGTTGCCGTCAACTTGGAAATGGCTGGCTACGATGTTAGTCAAGCTGAAGACGGCATCAAAGGTCAAGCACTGGCTCTCCAGCTACAACCAGACTTGATCATGCTCGATTTGATGCTGCCGAGAGTAGATGGATTTACAGTTTGCCAACGCCTGCGCCGGGACGATCGCACCGCCGAGATTCCCGTGTTAATGTTGACAGCGTTGAGCCAAACTCAGGACAAGGTAGAAGGCTTTAACGCTGGCGCAGATGACTACCTCACCAAGCCTTTTGAAGTTGAAGAAATGCTAGCGCGGGTGCGAGCACTTTTGCGGCGTACCGACCGCATTCCCCAAGCAGCAAAACACAGCGAAATTCTCAACTACGGCTCACTTACCCTCGTTCCCGAAAGATTTGAGGCGATATGGTTCAACGAGACAGTGAAATTGACTCACTTGGAATTCGAGCTACTTCACTGCTTGCTGCAACGCCACGGACAAACAGTTTCCCCCAGCGAAATCCTCAGAGAAGTTTGGGGCTACGATCCCGATGACGACATTGAAACGATTCGCGTCCATATTCGTCACTTGCGAACGAAGCTAGAACCAGATCCCCGCCATCCCCGCTACATCAAGACAGTGTATGGTGCTGGATACTGTCTTGAGTTACCGGGTATACCTCCAGCCGCCGAGGGAGCTTCCGCAACAGCGGTGGAATGAGAACGCCGCAGTAGTTCTAAATAGTGAGTGAGATTTTCCAATTTGTAGAGACGTTGCATTGCAACGTCTCTACTGTTTTAATTCTGAATTCCACTATTGTTGCTATTGTTCAGTAAAGTAACCCGTGAGGCGATCGCAATTTTAATTTCAAGAATGCGATCGCTTGACATACAAAAATTATTGACTTTGCCTTAATGCGATCGCATTATTCAAGATACCAATAATCTCATCAGCATACGTAACTAGTTTATTATTCCACCAGTAAATCATTACTTTATTGCTTTGCTAGAGGTGTTGTGCAACAAAGTACGTATTAGTTCACCAGTTGATAGATTCCAAATTTTAATAGTGCCATCCTTACTACCGCTAGCTAAAGTCTTGCCATCTGGGCTTATTACCACAGAATTAACCGAGTCGGAATGTCCAGAGAGGGTACGAATCAGTTCTCCTGTAGATAAATCCCAAATTCTGATAGTTTCGTCTAAACTACCACTAGCTAAAGTCTTGCCATCTGGGCTAAATGCCACAGAATTAACCACGACGGTATTTCCAGAAAGGGTGCGAATCAGTTTTCCTGTAGATATGTTCGAGATTTCGATAGTTTCGCCGAAACCACCACTAGCTAAAGTCTTGCCATCTGGGCTAAATGCCACAGAATTAACCACGACGGTATTTCCAGAAAGGGTGCGAATCAGTTCTCCTGTAGATAAATCCCAAATTCTGATAGTTCCGTAGGAACCAACATTACTACTACTAGCTAAAGTCTTGCCATCTGGGCTTATTGCTACAGATTCAACCGACTTGGAATGTCCAGAGAGGGTGCGAATTACTTTTCCTGTGGATAAGTCCCAAATTTTGATAGTTTTGTCATCGCTACCACTAGCTAAAGTTTTGCCATCTGGGCTAATTGCTACGGATACAATCGAGTTAGAATGTCCAGAGAGAGTGCGAATCGCTTTTCCTGTGAATATATTCCAGATTTTGATAGTTTTGTCACCACTACCACTAGCTAAAGTCTTACCATCTGGGCTTATTGCTACAGATTCAACCGGCCTGGAATGTCCAGAGAGTGTGTGAATGATTTCTCCTGTAGATATGTTCCAGATTTTGATAGTTTTGTCATTACCACCACTAGCTAAAGTTTTACCATCTGGGCTTATTGCCACGGAACTAACTACTTTAGATACATCAAAATTGCTTGTCGTAGAATTAGAACCCGCTGATGCAGGTTTTGGTGTTTGAGAAGAATTTGACTGTGGCGGTTTCGCTGGTTGTGCTGAAGCAAGCCTGATATAAGTATTTATCGGAATTCCCAATACTAAATTTGCAGTTCCAGTAATTTGATTAACTTCAGCACGTCCGTTAATGCCAACAACTTTTCCTTGTTCATCAAGTATCGGGCCACCACTCATTCCTGGCAAGGCATTCACAGCATAAGAAAAAGTATAACCATCCTTAGCGTTTGGCAAACGACTAGATACTAATCCAGCTAAAAATTGAAAGCTACGTTCTGAAATCTGAGGGCCGGGATCTGCCCAACCGGCTACATACACTGTTTTACCCGCTGTAATTTCGTTAGAATTACCTTGTTCAGCAACGCGGTAGTTGCTGTTACTAGTAAACTGCACTATTGCCAAATCAACACCTTGCAATTTTCTTACTTGGCTATAGTCAATTGCATATCTTTGACCATCATTTGTTTGAAGTGTATAACTTCCTTTTTTATGCAGCACATGAGCGTTAGTCAAAACTTTATAAGTGTTACCTTGATGCTCAATAATAATGCCAGTACCAGTGTTTGCCCCATCAATTCGTACTGTAATTTCTGTAGCGATCGCACTAATTTCGGTTGCTGTTAATCCCACAGCAATTTGAGGTTGTACAACAACAATTGCAGCACCAATTAAGAATGCAGGAAGTCCAATATAAAACTTAATCATTTACTATATAAATTAATTAGCGGCAAATTTTAAATAAATATAGGACTGACGCAAAATATCTCTGAAACTCTCATTTTTCCGTGACCTCTGTGCCTAGCGAAGTTTCCTCAAGGGGGGAATCACCACACGCAACTTCTCTCTATGGTTCGTTATTCCTTGACTTGTGCGTAAGTCCTATAAATATTAATTGGAATTCCGTAAAAATCTGTTGCGTCTATTCTTCCATCAGGTAAAGCTTGCCCATTAATTCCTACCAAGTGTCCGCGTTCATCTAGCACTGGCCCACCACTCATTCCTGGTTTAGTAACATTGCTATAAACTAAGTTATAACCTAGTTTGCCACCTGATAGACGTGCAGTAATTTGCCCTTCTCGAAACCGATAATAGCGTTTCGTACTAATAGCATCTTGATCTGCCCAACCAGCAACATAAATAATCATACCTTCATTTATTTGCTCAGAATTGCCAATATCTGCTATGTCATATGTTTCTGAACTTTTGAATTGCAATACTGCCAAATCGACTCCTAATATCGGTTGATTTGGTTTGGAGTGAAAAGGATGAGTTTTGCCATCAGGTGTTTGAATTCGATAGTTACCTGTCTTTTCTACAACATGCCAGTTGGTTAACACAGTGTATATTTCACCTTGTTGCTTAACAATAACTCCGGAACCTGTGTTTGTCCCATTAATACGAACTGTGATTTGTTTGGCGATGTTATTAATATCTGGTGAAGTTAATACTCTGTTTGGAGAAGATGTAGCGGTAACTGGAGTCGGTGAAGTTAATACCCTGTTTGAAGACGATGTACGAGAAACTGGAATAACTGAGGCAAAATCCGAATAAGTTTTAATCGGAATTCCTAACCTTAAAATAGTTCCTGTTATCTTTTCCGACGTAGCTCTCCCATTAATTCCTATTAAACGTCCATTTTCGTCTAACATCGGACTGCCACTCATCCCAGGAACCGCTTCGTTATTATAGACCAAAGCGTAGCCTTGATCTGGATTTTGCAGCCGAGCGCGAATGGTTCCATTAGTAAATTGATAGGTGCGTTCATCAATTCCTGGTAAACGCCCAGCCCAACCTGCAACATAGACAGTTTTCCCTTCTATAATTTGGTCAGAGTTACTTTGTGCAGCAACGCGGTAGTTGCGACTACTAGTAAACTGTAATGTTGCCAAATCAACATGCGGTAATAGTCTCACTCGGCTATAGTCAATTGTATGTTTTTGACCATCATTTGTCTGGATTGTGTAACTTCCTTCTTGCTGTACTACATGAGCGTTAGTCAAAACTTTGTAAGTATTGCCTTGACGCTCAATAATGACCCCAGTAGCAGTGTTTGCCCCATCAATCCGCACTGTAATCTCTTGGGCAATGGAATTAATTTCACTTATTGTTAATCCTGTGGCAATTTGAGGTTGTACAATAACAATTGCTGCACTACAAAACAATACCGCCAATCCATCAGAAAGCTTCATCATCTATCCTTATGAGCAAAATAAATAATAGTTTTTAAGATGTTGAGTGTTGATTGTTAGCTATTTTAGTTGGCACAGCCATGCTAGAACGGGTAATTATATCCTGTAACTTTTGACTTGGTTGAGAACCGTCTTGATACAATTCTGGAGTCTCCCATACAGGGTCTTTGCGCCATCCATTGATACCCACCACTTCACCGCGAAGATTTAGCAATGGTGCCCCACTCATGCCTTTACGAACATCATTGGTATAGCCAATTTGATATCCTCCTTCTAAAGCTTTATCTAATAACAGAGAAACTTGACCTTTGGTAAATACAAATTTATCCTGTCCCTCTTGGCTAGATGAGTTGAGTATAAATCCTCCCACAAAAACTTGCTCATTGATTTGCAAAACAGACGAGTCTCCCAAAGTGGCTACTGGATACCAAACATCCTGAGTGCGAAATTGCAACATTGCTAAATCAGTATTGTCAAATTGTTGCGTTTTGGTGACAACTGCTTTGTAAACTTGTCCATCTGGAGTTTGAATTTCATAAGGAGGAGCAGCAGAACGCAGTACGTGAGCATTAGTGATGACAGTATAAACTTGGCCATTGCGCTCAATCAATGTGCCTGAGCCAATAAATTCTTTTGCCCGGATTTTAACGGTTATGGTTTGAGCAATTTTTTGCACCTGTGCTGGTGAAAGTTGAGCAGGCGATAGGGTATGTTTTTCGTTACCCAAAAGAAATTTTTGTCTTGGCAGTACTAAAAAAAGCCCACCAAGACATACAACTACACAGATTGTTTGACCAAGTTTTCGCCTTAGCCACAGCCAATTCATCTGAATTAACTCCGCAGCGGATAGAAATTAAAATCGTGGTTCCACAGGGGATGAACTAGGAGTAGTTGGGAGTTGGGTGTTATTCTCGCTGTCGGCGGAGTCTACAAGTTCCTTGACATCGAGGTATAATTCACCATCAAAGTAGAAAAGATGTTGGTTGTTACCACCCAAATTAATGGCTGTAGAAGAAACGCCACGACGAAAATCATGGATTTGTTTTAGCGTTGCTTGGGCATTTGTTCCGCGTTTGAGGGTGACGAGAATATTATCTGATGTACAAGGAACACCTTTGCTGTTGGCAATACAAATCACAGGGTAGCCGTTGAAATTGTTACGACTGGTGAAAAACAGCTGACCGTTGTCATAGTAGCGTTGAAGACGTGCAGAAACCGCGCGACAGCGTGTCTTTGGGTCGAAGCCAGAACGCATAAAATCTTTGATAACCCAGCGCATAAAGGTTTCTGGGCCGCGTGAACTGCGTACCTTCGTAACTGGTATCTTACCTTCGCGATCGCAAAAGAATTTCGCATCTTTAGCATAACTCGGCTGGATATCAGTGGTATTGGCGGCGATCGCCAAAGCCAAAGCCGAAGTCACAGAAGCTGTTGCTACTCTTGATAACATTTGAGCAAGTAATCTCAACCGCATATATCAGCATCACTCACTAAAAAGAGGATAATTTTACCCACGCACTAATGCAGCAAGCTACAAAGCCAAATTGCTGTTTTTCGGAATTATGCTCAAATATATCAGTAAAAATGCAGATTCAATTCCAGAATTTATAAAACAATACTCAGCCAAAAATTACACCTCAACGCTGACACAGCTGATTAGCATCTTTAGCAATCCGAGAAAATGGTATAAAAATTGCAGGATACATTGGTGACTGGGATGATAGGTCAAATTCTCGGTGGACGCTACCAAATTCTAGAACAACTTGGCAAAGGTGGATTTGGAGTTACTTTCACAGCCATTGACACCGGACGACCTGGGAAACCTCAATGTATCGTCAAGCAGTTTAAACCAATGTCCAGCGACCCAAATACTTTAGCAGTTGGCAAAAGATTGTTTGACACCGAAGCCGAAAAGCTAGAACGCTTAGGACATCACGAACAAATCCCGCGCCTATTGGCATTTTTTCAAGAAAACCAAGAATTTTATCTAGTGCAGGAATATATAGAAGGTCACGATTTAGCTCAAGAATTAATCTCAGGTCAACAACTGAGCGAACTTACAGTCATTAAACTTTTACAAGAGATTTTAGAAGTTTTAGCTTTTGTTCATCAACAGAACCTAATCCACCGGGATCTCAAACCCTCGAATATCCGCCGCCGTCGCTCTGATGGCAAAATTGTTTTAATTGATTTTGGTGCAGTTAAAGAAGTTAGTACTCAGGTTGTAAATCCTCAAGGAAAGACGACTTTTACTGTTGCTATCGGTACTCCTGGTTATATTCCTGGCGAACAGGCAAAAGGTCAACCTACTTTCGCCAGTGATATTTATGCAGTAGGAATTATTGCCATTCAAGCATTAACGGGGATAAATCCTTACCCAGGAGGGCTACCGACAGATTCAAAAACAGGGGAAATTGTTTGGCGCGATGCCTACGGCGGTAAACTACGCACTCAAGTTAGCCCTAAACTAGCAAACATCATCGATAAAATGGTGCGTTACGACTACCGGCAGCGTTACCAGTCAGCAAATGAAGTATTGCAGGCTCTTAAGACACTATCACCGAAACCTCAACCTTGGAAACTTTGGCTAAGTGTGGGTGTAGCAGCCGTAATTATTCCTCTAATTTTGTGGATTTTATCTAAAATTATTAATCCCCAGCCTAATTTTGAAACTTACAATGAGGCTAAGTCTGGCATCAAAATTAAATATCCTTCAAACGACTGGCAACCAATTGAGCCGAGCAGTAATTTTGACACTGAGGTAGTTAAATTCATTCCTAAAAATCAAAATCAGGCAGATTCTTGTCCTGTAGCGATCGCAATTGATGTAAATGATTTATCTGGGCAATTGTTATCTTTAGAAGAATCGAAAAATTTGGCTGTGCAAAAAATTAAAAATATTAACCCAAATTCCAAAATCACAGATGATTCTCAACCATCAACAACGCTATCAAAGTTCAAAGCTTATCAGCTAACTTATACTCGTCAAGAAGAACAATGCCAGTTGAAAGTGATGGAAATTGGCACAGTCAGAAATGGCAAAGCATATTTTCTTACTTATACAGCAGAAGAAAAACGATATAATAAATATTTAGAATTAGCCCAAACAATGATTAACTCATTTGAAATTCATAACTAGTAATTTTCATACCCAAATCTTATTATGACACCCATCACTAACTCAATCATTGCAGAAGTAATTCGTCGATTAGTAGCATCACTAAACCCCGAAGAAATTATCCTGTTTGGTTCCTATGCTTGGGGAAATTCCCATCAATACAGCGATTTAGATTTATGTATTATTGTACCGGATGACATACCAGACTTTGACCGTATTGAGTGGGGAGTGCGGGCAATAAACGCTGTTGATAATTTAATGATTGATGTCGATGTTCTCATCAAAACTAGAAATGATATAGAAACATTTAAAACAGTTCCCGCATCTCTTACCATAAAAATTGTAGAACAAGGTAAATTACTTTATGGACAAGGCAAAGCGTATTCTGGTACAGTTTTGGCTAAGAAAAGCGCAACGTGATTTAAATGCAGCACAAAAATTAGCTCAAGAATTACCCGATATAGCTATTTATCATTGCCAGCAAGGAGCAGAAAAGACATTGAAAGAGTTTCTTATTTTTCACGATACTGATTTAGGAGATACTCATAATATTAATACTCTGGTGAGATTAGCTTCCCAATTTAAGCCTGAATTTACAACTCTTTTAAAAGAAGCAGGATATTTAAGTCAATATAATCAAACATATCGTTATCCGATGGAAGCAACTGAAGATTTTATCCCCACTGCTGGAGAATTAAAGAAGGCGTATAAATTGGCAACAGAAGTTTATAGAAATGTAATTGATTCTCTGCCTGATGAAATTACTGGAAACTCTTAAAATTACAAATACTCTGCGTACCTCTGCGCTAACCTCCGTGTTCCTTTGCATTTCAAAAGCTAATAACTGGTTTTATTGATTTTAGGGCGAGCAAAATGCTCACCCTACCTTCTCAATTAACCTTCCAATGCCTTAGCAGTCTTCTCTTTATCCAACTTTAGAATCAACACACCCAAAGGTGGTAAACACAAATCCAACGAATAAGGACGACTGTGCAAAGACCAATCATCTGTCCATTTACCGCCTAAGTTGCCCATATTACTGCCGCCATACTGACGAGCATCGCTATTGAACAACTCGGTATAAAATCCCTTTTCCGGCACACCGATACGGTAGTGAGAATGGGGTTGCGGCGTGAAGTTGCAAACCACGATCGCAAAATCTTCAGTATCCTTATCGCGGCGGATAAAGGAAACCACACTATGGCGATTATCGCTACAGTCAATCCACTCAAACCCCGGCTCAGCAAAATCCTGGGTATACAAAGCAGGTTCGCTGCGGTAAAGATGGTTCAATTCCTGGAAAAATGTTTTTAACTGTTGGTGCGGCTCATACTGGAATAAGTGCCACTCCAAGTCAGCCCAAACATTCCACTCACTCCACTGTCCAAACTCCATGCTCATAAACATTGTTTTCTTACCTGGGTGAGCGAACATGTAAGTAAACAAACAACGCACATTCGCGAACTTCTGCCATCTATCCCCCGGCATTTTGCCGATGATATTACTCTTACCATGCACCACTTCATCGTGGGACAAGGCCAGCATGAAGTTTTCACTGTGGTTATACCACATACTAAAGGTGATATTGTTTTGGTGGAACTGGCGGAACCAAGGGTCCATGTTGAAGTAGTCCAACATATCGTGCATCCAGCCCATATTCCACTTCAAGTTAAAGCCCAGTCCGCCTGTGTAGGTAGGCCAAGAAACCATCGGCCAAGAAGTAGATTCTTCAGCAATTGAGAGAATTCCCGGAAAATAGCTGAAGATAGTGTGATTTACTTGGCGGATAAAATCTGCTGCTTCTAGGTTTTCTCTGCCGCCGTACTGGTTGGGCAGCCATTCTCCAGGTTTGCGGCAATAGTCATTGTAGAGCATGGAAGCCACAGCATCGACGCGAATCCCATCAATGTGGTATTTGTCAAACCAAAATAGGGCATTTGCCATCAAAAAATTTTTGACTTCGTGGCGACTGTAGTTGAATACCAGAGTACCCCATTCTTTATGTTCGCCTTTGCGGGGATCGGCATGTTCGTATAAGTGGCTACCATCAAAGAATGCTAAACCATGACCATCTTTAGGGAAGTGACCGGGAACCCAATCTACAATTACGCCGATTTCGTTTTCATGACATTTGTCAACAAAATACATAAAATCTTCAGGCGTACCAAAACGGGAAGTAGGGGCATAGTATCCAGTTACTTGATAACCCCAAGAACCATCAAAGGGATGCTCGGCAATCGGTAGCAATTCAAGGTGGGTATATCCCAATTCTTTGACGTAGGGAATGAGTCTGTCTGCTAATTCCCGATAAGTTAAAAAGCGTGCGCCTGGTTTGAGTTCCGAAACGATAACTACAGGCTCGGTTTCACCATTGGGCAGTTTCGGCGGTTCTGCACTAGAAGCGTGTAACCAAGAACCTAAATGCACTTCATAGACAGAAACTGGCCCTGTGAGGGGGTCGGTATGACGCCGTTTTTCCATCCAGCCTTCGTCATTCCACTTGTAAGCATCTAAATCAGTGACAATGGACGCGGTTTTTGGGCGGGGTTCCTGCTGGAAACCGTAGGGATCGGATTTTTCGTAAATGTGACCTTCAAAATTTTTGATTTCATATTTGTAATGCTGACCCACTCCGATTTCCGGAATGAACAATTCCCAAACTCCGGTGGGGCCTTTACGCATTTGGTGTTTGCGCCCATCCCAGTAGTTAAAATCTCCCAAAACTGAAACATTGCGGGCGTTGGGTGCCCAAACGGCAAAATAAACGCCTTTAACGCCATCTATTTCGGCGGGGTGCGCTCCCAGTTTCTCGTAAATTCGATGATGGTTGCCTTCTGCAAACAAATGCAAGTCAAAATCTGTCAAGTTGGGAGAACGGAAAGCGTAAGGGTCATAGGTGACACGCTCGTGTTCTCCTTCTTTAATCCGTAGCTGGTAGTTTGCTAGTTCTGCGGTTTCAATCGTGCATTCAAAAAAGTTGGGATGATGCACTGTTTCCATTGGGTATTCTTTGCGTTGTTCGGGAAGAACTACCCATGCTGCACTTGCATTTGGTAGGTAGGCTCGCACAGCCCAGGCAGTTTTGCCATTTTGTTCTATGGGATGGGAACCTAGTATTTCAAAGGGATCGTGATGTTGATTCCAAACGATACGGTTAACCTGTTCAGGAGCGATCGTGGTCATGGACATGAAGCTACCTACGTGTAATAACGTGATTGACTAAACGTACTTTTTTAATATCTATATATATTCTTTACATTTATTTGCAAATTTGTCGCCATCGTTATCCTACCTCAGAATGAATTATTGGGTATGGGGCAGGGGGGCAGGGGGGCAGAGGGGCAGGGAAGGCAGGGGAGGCAGGGGAAGAAAAAACTAATGACTAATGACTAATGACTAATGACCAATGACTAATGACTAAATATTTAAAAATGGGAAAAACTGAAGTAACGTTTTTCGTATGCGAAGTAAAAAAATCTGGTCGCGAATTTTGGGGTCTAGTTTTGGTGGTGGTGCTTGTTGCAGCTGTACTTCTAACTGGGCATATTCGGCAGCAGTCAAGAATCTGCCATCGATAGGCGATCGCCCTTCTATGATAATCTGTGTCCGTAATATTTCTTCTGGTATATCCTCTGGTGGTGGTAATGCTATTACGGGCGATCGCCAATAACTACTGAACAATACAAGCGTTGTACTAGTTACAACTAAAAACAGTAATTTTACTAGATTTTTTACTTTAACTTTCACCATCTCCCCAACTGCATTTACAACGCAGCATGAAAATCTGTTTTGCTTGCACCCCATACCAATAAAAATCTGGCAATATCAACAGATATCACCAGGTCTTATTTTTTAATACATTATGAATTATTTTCCCCTTCCTAAGCTATTCCAGACCAGTGTCCTTTATTTACTACATAGTCAACTGGTGCTTGAGCAAGCTCTTATACTGCTCTACAAAAATATGCTGACATTAAAAAATGCTGAAATTGGTTAATAGGTTTGGCAGCAATATTTAAGAAGCCTGAGTTTCAGGCTTCTTAAAGGCCAACCATACATATATGTATAGTTGGGGATTCATTCGCCAATCCTAATCACAACTAGAATTAACGCTACGGATTTTAGACGGCGTTCCCGTCTACGGGAACCCCAGTAAACAAATTAGTAATAATAGCAACCAAACTAATAATTACTAATATGTCGTTGGTCGTGTCTCCAGGTAGTTTACCTTTTACCGTACCAACTGTATTCGATCGCGACTCTGCGTTTCGCTTACCCTACCTAAACTGCGTTATAGGTAGGGACTGCGCTCAACATTTTTGTTCAACTCAATTTCAGAGTGCCTTATTTAGGACTAGCAGTCGGGGTAGCTGTGGGGGTAGCTGCGGGAGTAGTTGCAGGAGTAGTTGCAGGAGTAGCAGGCGCGTCTGTTGGTTCGCCTGTAGCAGCTGGAGTACTAGTAGTACCACCACCACCTTCACCGCCACCTTCACAGGCTCCAAGCATTGCAGCCAGACTTAACATTAGAGCCAAACCAAAGATTTTTGTTTTCATAACTCCTCTTTCACCAATTGTGGCTAGAAAAATTTTTTGCCTGTTGAATACGATACCGTATTTATTGCTTTTTTTTAAATGCTGTAAGATTACATACTTAAAAAAAACAACCCTTTGGGGTATTGTTTTTCAAATTAGCTATCATACAGCCATTCGATTGGTTTTTCTGAACTCCCGAGGAAAATCCAAAGCATTAAATTTTTTTGTCAATTAAGCTATCATAGCAAAAAATTTTATCTTTAAGTATTTACGAGCCAGTCGTGAAAATCACAAATGTATTCAAATATGACTTAGTAAATGTAGCAGGGAACAACAGAGGTTGAAAATTCCCTCCAAATCTACAGTTGGCAAGTCTAAACTAAATACTAGTATCAAAAAAGACTTATATATTATGGTTTTCTGAACTTGCTTGCTACTCGCTACTTTTGCGTGAATTCTGGCATGTTTTTTATTTTTTTCACAGAGTATTGCACCTTAGTGCCCTCCGTTGCCATACTTTAGGTGCAATATATCTAAACAGCAAGTTATCCAGTTCATAATCGTTGATTGCAAACATTGATATAGCTAGCTAGTTAAAAGGGTGTAGTCTGTTATGTGTGTTTATTGCATAGAAGGGTATTTTAACCTCAGCAAAAACAGACAATCAATTGAAAGTACAATATTTTTCATCTAAAAAAATTTATGGTTGTTGCTCGTAAATCAACTGTTTCTAAAAAAAGTACTAGGTTTTGGCGAGATTCAATTCTTTCTTTGGGCCGGCGACGGCGTTCTGCGCGTTTGGAGTCAGCAGTGCAGAGTGATTCTATACCTACTACCCAAGCTGCACCAGTATCCCCTGCCAGAAGAAAGCGTTCCTCAAAAAAATTAGCGATTTATTCTACAAATGAGGCAGTTATGCCCAAATTACCCAAAGAGTTGGGCAGACAACAACTACCAAATCTGGACGGTCAGTCGAATCAAGCTAGCAAGAGTCCAGAGGTAGGTTTTCTTGGTCTACCCATCATGCCTGGTTCTGGAGCAACACCATTGTGGTTGCTGCGTTTATACACTTTTCATCGTTATTCGTCAGTTTTGGCATTTTTGTTAGTAGCCGCGACACTTGCGGTTTATGGCTGGACGGTGTATTCTCAAGAACTTTGGAGCCAGTCATATCGCAGGCTGCAAAATCTCCAACGTCATGAGCGGCTCTTGACGACAACTAACGCGACGCTGACAAACAAAATGGCACAGGAAGCAGAACAGTCAAGAACAGGGCTGGTATCGCCAACTCCTGAAGGAATGATTTTCTTACCTCCAGCATCTTCTAAATCTGAACCAGCATCGCCTAACACAAAACCAAATCCCCAAACCCAACAACAAACACTCTCACCGCTAGGGTATTAAGGGCATAGGGTATGGGGAGATGAGGGGCAGGGGAGGCTCTTGAGGCAGGGGAAAAGGTTAAAGGTTAAAGGGAAAAGGAATAAATTTAATCTTTCCCCTTTTCCCTTTACCCCTTTCCCTTTCCCCATGCCCTGTTTGCCCAATGACTAATGACTAATGACTAAGGACAAACCCAATGCAAAAGTCACCGGGTAAAACAAGATTTGGAAAATTTCGCACTCCAAGATTCACAAGGGGGCAGAGGCGTTCTAAACCAGGTTTTTTGGGAAAATTTGCCTCTAATATCCAAGAGCAAACATCAAACAGCAAGTCCCGACTGTTTGTTGTGTGGGGCGTGTTACTAGCAGCGGGGTTGGGATTGGGTATTAACTTGTATAACCTGCAAATTATTCAGGGGACAAAGTTAACACAGCAAGCACGAAACCAGCAAATGATAAATTTGCGGCCTTTTATGCCCCGGCGTCCGGTGGTAGATCGCAATAATAATTTGTTGGCGATTGACCGCCCTGTGTATACTTTGTACGCTCATCCTAAATTGTTTGATAAATCCAATGAAGAGATAGCAGAGCAACTTTCCCCAATATTGGCTAAAGATGCTCCTGAATTGGTGAAGACTTTTGAAAGCAAAAAAAGTGGAATTGTACTTTCCCCAGCGATACCGGAAGAAATTGTCGATCGCATCACCTCTTTGCGCTTAAATGGTTTAGAACTAATTCAAAAATACTCGCGATTTTACCCTTCAGACGATTTGGCTGCTGATGTGGTGGGCTACGTGAATGTTGACCGTCGCGGTCAGGCGGGTGTGGAATACTCTCAAGAAAAGTTGCTAGAACGTTCCGTTCAAACGGTGCGCCTCAGTCGAACAGGTACTGGCGCCCTGATGCCAAATTATGCCCCTGAAGGTTTTTTACATTTTGATGATTTACGGCTGCAACTTACTATTGATAGCCGTTTGCAACGAATTGCCCGTAGCGCTCTGAAACAAAAGATGGATGAGTTTAAGGCTAAACGTGGGGCGGTAATTGTGATGGACGCGTTGGATGGTTCTTTACTTGCCTTAGTTTCTCAGCCTACTTATAACCCTAATGAATACGCCAAAGCTAATATTTCACTGTTTAAAAACTGGACGGTGGCAGATCTTTACGAACCGGGTTCGACCTTCAAGCCTTTAAACGTGGCGATCGCTCTGGAAAATGGTGTGATTAAACCAGATGATATATTTAATGACTCCGGTTCTATTCACGTAGCTAATTACACCATTAAAAATGCGATGAACAATGGTTACGGGCGGATTAGCATCGCTCAAATCCTACAAAATTCTAGCAACATTGGTATGGTGCAAATTATCCAGCGATTAAAGCCTGCAATATACTACAACTGGCTGGAACGTTTGGGGTTAGGACAAAAAGTCGATACGGATTTACCTTTTGAAGTTGGCGGCCGGCTCAAAAGTCAAGAAGAGTTTATTGCTTCGCCAATTGAACCAGCTACTACTTCCTTTGGGCAAGGCTTTTCAATGACACCGATACAGCTGGTACAAATGCACGGCGCTTTAGCCAATGGCGGTAAATTAGTTACACCCCATGTAGTCCGGGGTCTAATTGATACCAAAGGACAGATGCATGATTCGCCCGATCGCACTATGTCGCGCCAAATTTTCTCAGCTGCCACAGCCCAAAAGGTAGTGGAAATGATGGAAACCGTTGTATCTGAAGGCACTGGTAAGGTAGCGCGAATTCCCGGTTATCGGATCGCTGGCAAAACTGGGACTGCCCAAAAAGCTAGCCCAAATGGCGGTTACATCAAGGGTGCGAGAATCACTAGCTTTGTAGCTATTTTACCGGTGGAATCACCTCGCTATGTAGTGTTCGCATTAGTGGACGAACCAAAAGGAGAAAACGCCTACGGTTCTACCGTCGCCGCCCCGATTGTGAAGTCAGTGATTGAAGCGCTGATTCCTCTAGAAGAGATTCCGCCAAGTAAAGCGATGGAATCAGGGGGAGTGGTTGTGGAGCATGGGGCAGAGGGGGCGGAGGCTGTAGAGGAAGCTCCAGAGAACAGAAGCACAAATATGGATTGAATTTGCTTTTCAGTGCAACTATCTGGATGTTGAATCGGGTAGAGAAATATATGCAATCTTTGACACTCCCCAGCCTAAAGGCGTGGGGATTTTACATTCATAGAACAAGTCGGGAAACCGGCTCGCGGCGCTAGCTCCCCAACGCTCAATGCCCCGTTTAGACAATCCCTTTCTAGGCTTAATCTTTCTTTATAACCAGGGAAAGAGGTAGAGAACATTACTCGTGTGGGAAGTTAAGTATTAGAGGTGAAACTGATTTCTCACTTTTCTAAGGCTACAGAAGATTCCATGCAAAGCAATATAGTTATGTTCCCTAAGCTTGAGGTTGGGGAAAATAGTACGCAGACACAAGAAACAACAGTTACCAAGTACGACCGTGCCGAGCAGCTATTTATAGAACTGCTGGGAATGGAAAATTTGGATGCTCGACTGGATACAAAACCTGCAAAAGCGAATGAGTTTCAACAGGCGCTTTCTATGGCAATTAGCGCAGCCTATGAAAACGATCGCTTTGATGAGCAAGCTCACCTTTTCCTGCAAAGGATACTTTATCGAATTAATCGGCTAAATCTGTTTTGGTACGATGATTTGCATAATTACACAAATGAGCGATCGCTTTATTTGTACTCATGTCGCGACCAAATTGAAGCTGCTTGGCAAAAGTGGGAACTCGCACAATTCGATTTGGCTGCACTGCAACAATTGGATGCCAAACAAGCTTTAATTGAGCGTGCATCTGCTGATTTAAATCCGCCATTATCGCCAAATAGTCGCTATATCCGTGAGGAATTAACCGAAAGTGGCTACCGTCACTTGCTAGCGATCGGCTCTTTTGAGGGTTTGGTTGAAGCTAGTAATCTTTCCCGCGTTCTGGGCGGTGCTGCTAATGAAGTGCAGTGTACGCTGGTGCGGGTACTGCTAGAAGAATACGGCAATGGTCGCTTATCTCGCAAGCACTCGACATTTTTTGCCCAAATGTTAGCTGAGTTTGGCATGAAGACTGAACCAGAGGCATATTTCAATTTAGTGCCTTGGGAAGTATTGGCTTCTACCAATCATAATTTTCTGATGACCGAGCGCAAACGCTATTTTCTGCGTTACAGCGGTGGGTTGACCTTTTTTGAAGTGGCTGGCCCTGCGGTTTACAAAAATTATCTTGTGACAGCGCAACGACTGGGACTCTCAGAAGTAGCAGTGGGTTATTGGGAATTACATATTAGAGAAGACGAACGCCACGGTCGTTGGATGTTAGATGATGTAGCTTTGCCTTTGGCAGAACAATATCCTAACGATGCATGGGAACTAGTGCTTGGTTACGACCAGCAAAAGCTCATAAGCGATCGCGCCGCTGGTGCTGTTGTGCGATCGATACGCCAAGCAGAACAAATGCTTTAGTTATGTAAAAATTCTCACAAATTTGCAGAATTCAGAATTAATTCCCAGGGAAGTTTAACCCCTTTATACTCCTACGAATAAGCAAGTTATATCCCTCGGTCGCACAAAATCTAGTTGCAAAATTATGATTGCTGACTCCTGAATTCTGTTTTCTTAAAAATAGCAGAGTCTTTTTAGGATCTTAATTTGGCTTTATCAGCCATTTTATTCCTAATTCGCCTGCTAATTAATTTCCTTGACAGATACTTTGTTGCTCAAGGAAGGATTTTTTCTTGCTTTTTTTCCAGGCAGCAAATAACTTTCCATTGAATAAATCATACCTTATTGTTGAGTGAAAGTCAAATGAAAGACATCTTTTTTTGTCCTGAAGAATCTAATTTCTACTCCAACTGCTTAGAAAATCTTGTCATGAGAAATTGTCAAGACTACGAATCCATTGTTGAGTTTGGTTCTGGAGATGGCAGCCCTGTAATTAATTCTTTGTTGAGAAACAAGTTTGATGGCGTAATTCAGGGATTTGAATTAAACACTTCTGCATGGAAAACGGCAAATTTAACTATTGATGAATACAACCTCAATGATAAATATATAATCCATAATTCATCTTTGTTTGAATCTTCTCAACATGATGCAGGTTATCTTATAGCTAATCCGCCATATCTTCCAGCACCAGATAATGATATATATATGCCACTTTTATTTGGAGGCATAGATGGAGCTAAAATTACCAACGACCTTTTGATGTTAGGTTATGAAAATGTGTTGGTTTTAGTATCTAGTTATTCTAATCCTACAAGTACGCTGGACGTAGCAAAAGAAAATGGTTATTGCGTAGAAAACTTTATGATTTTACCTTTGCAATTCGGCTACTATAGCTCTGAACCTAAGGTGAAAAAACACATAGAAGAATTACGTAAAAACAAAATGGCATTTTATTCTGGCGATTATTATTTTCTAGCAGGTGTTTTATTTACAAAGTGCGAAGATTGTGAAACTGATTTATCTAATGAATTAGCTCAGGTAATGACTAGTTTGTAAATACATAGCAATCGTATTTGAGTTTTGAAAAATCTCAGTGGTGACTGTTTACCGAACAATTCGCAATTGCCAATTGCGAATTGTTTTGACTGTTAACATTTTGGGCAGCATTTCACTTTCTGATTTTAGGACTGCTATACTGGTGTGCGACCTAGTTATTGCTATTGAATAATAATAGAGTTTGAGAGTCTTAGGATCGGGAATGCTTTAGGATGTATCAAACTGACCCACCGCGATCGCCAAAAGATGTGTTGCCAACCATGTACGATCTTCCTAGTGAAGATCCTCAGGAGCCTGGTTTGCCCGATCGGTTTCATCTGTTGCAACCTCGTTTGTTGAACGAAACCTTTAGCTATCTCACTTACCATCAAGATCCGCGTTACCCCACCCCGGTTTTGCTGGCGCAAAACCTCCCCTCCCCTTGCCAAGGGGAGGGGTTGGGGGTGGGGTAATTGTGGGGCAATTTGAGCTTAAGTTGACACGTATGAGCACTGCTGTGCCCCTACACTCAGGGTTTATTTACCATCAAAGAATGATTAATAGAAGCCTGAAACGACCTATGCATAGAAACGCACACCATGATTCATTTGTACAGTGCGTAAGTCCTATTTTGAATTCCCCAAATGGGTTGACTTATTCCGGCTTTTTGTGCCAACGTTCATCATCGCCTTTTTCGTAATCGCGCTTCACAGCACTCCAAGCAACACGAAAAGCACTTTCTTCCTCACCATATTGTTCTAAAGCGCTGTTAAAAGCAGCCCGAAAAATTTCTTGGGCGTGCTTGGGTAAGTTATCTTTTACTGAATCTGGTAAATCTTCAATTTGTTGATAAGGCATAATTAACAATTCAAAATTCAAACTCTCTCTTTCACCCCCTTAAAAAGGGGGTCGCGGCAGGCGGGGGGATCTTAACTGAACTGTATTGTTCTATAAACGGACTGTTACGTCGGCTGAAACTACCACTACTGGCGTGACCAGGCTAATTTAGTGCATTAGCAGTAGGTTGTTGAACGGAGTGAAACCCAACATGTATCTCGGTGTTGGGTTTCGTTCCTCAACCCAACCTACAATTTTTTTGCAACATTTTAGCCCGGTCGCGCTACTGCGTATAGACGTAGCGCAAAGTATGAGCGGAGATTTCCGAGCATCAGAACTTTGTAACAGAGCGGTCTTAAACCCTTTGACTGATGAATAAATAATACTAATTCGGAATTAATTAAGGAGAGCTAATATTCAAATGTAGTGGCGTGACAAGCCTAAATTAATGCAATATAAAAATTTATTGATATTGCTGAAATCTCAATAATTGACAAATTTCTGATGCACTCTTTTAGTCTTATCGCACCACTAAGTAATAAATCAAAAATCATGTCTTAGAAGAGATACAAATTAATGAGTCACTTTTAAAGACGTGATGTTGTCAAAAAACTGAGTTTTTGAGGTTTAAAACTAGATATACTATCCCAATAATTGACTTGGGTAATATTCACCTTGAGCAAAGCAATATTCGGTTCATCTAGTCCTTTAGGAAACCAAGTTTGAAGTTCTGGTTTCCATAGTTCTCGCATCTTGTTGCGGTCTTTTACAACTTGCGAGCTACCTGAAATAGAAACGAACCGTTGCTGTTCTGGCGACACAAAACTGACATTGACCTGCGGATAATGTTCAACCTCAGTCACTTTATGAGAATCAGAGTAGGTAAAAAACCAAAGTGTAGCATCAGAATTAATCTCGCCGCTTCTTGACATAGGATAACTATGCAAGCTTCCATCGTCATCGACTGTGGTAAACATACCATAATCAATATTTTTGATTAATTCATCCAACTTTTGAATCTGTTGTTCGCGGTCTGTAGAAGTTGTCATTGGCCGTAGTTTTTTTTGTTTTATTTTCTGGAATGGGATTTTTGATTACAATCAGGTTGACTTTACATATGTAAAAATCATCTTTCATTATTAACATTTTTAAAGTTAATTTCGTGAGTCTACAGGTTGAATTATATTAATATAAATCTCTTTTAGTTATATCTATAGAAATATAGATTTAGAATGATGCTCAACCATAATTTGCCGATCGCTTGGTTCTATCTGTGGTCGGATTTTACAGTTTATATCTTTAGATTTGAAGAAGAATCATTCGTCAGAATCAAGACGCTGGCGGACACGGCGAATCGCTGCGCTATCAGTCGGGGATTCAGACGCGCGACTGAATTGTTGCACCAACCACGTTTGTTGAAATTTTGGTAGTAGTGCAAAAACGCCGATTATTCAGACGCCAGTCATACAAAATACCTTTCCTGTATTCTGACGACTGACGCCAACATTGCTGTTTGATAATTTCTAATTGTGTAGGCTAGCAAAAACCGCGGGCATTTCACCCTAAAATTCAAAGTAATTCTGCCTCTTCAAATATCTGCCTTGTCGTTAATTCTAAACCTGGAAATAGAGTATCTACAATGGGTGTGTTATCCGTATAAACTCGATCTGACCCATCGGGGAGAAAAACTCTAATACTCATTACTTCTGGATTTATGACCCACACTCTGGACACACCCGCAGTTAAATAATCCTTCGCTTTCTCTGCAAATTGCTTTATCGTCTGGTCTGGAGAGATAATTTCAATTACCAATTCTGGAATCGCAGGACAAGCTTCATTACGTTTCCAACTTTTGGGTAAACGTTCGTAAGATATGTACGTTAAGTCTGGTAGAGGTGCCCAATCTTTACCTTGACGTTTTAAGAGAATTGCCCACTCAGGAAGAACTCTACCTTTGTCTTTGCACCATGCACGAATTAGTAATCCTAAAGCTATCTGTAAAGTTGAATGGAAATATTTTGGAGACACTTTAGGGACTGCTTGACCATCAACAAACTCATAGTATACATCTCCTTCTGGAAGGCTTAAAAATTCTTTTAAAGTAAGTTGACCGATGTTAACCATAAGCTACATAAGATAGTGGCTAATACACATATCCTACATGGGAAACACTGGGTGTGGTATGACTATGAAATTTTGTATGACATTGCAATGGCGATCGCTCTCGTATTGCTAAATTAATTAAGTCAATAAAAATGAATGTCAGCTTGCTACTCAGGGCAAGAGTATCTATTGTTACTTTGCTGTATTCCTACTCTTAGCGTGCCATGAATCTTGGCAAAATTTGTATTTATAACAACAGGACTTACGCAACTGGCACAAATAGCGGGCGGGCTGCGCTCTATCCCACGACAATTTAAATCAAACCAAGGCTAAAATAGTGGATTAGGAGTAGGTTGGCTTGAAAATAGTAGAAACTTGAGTTTTAAGTAAGTGCACACAATCATTTAGAAGACGCATTTCGACTGCGCTCAATGCTCGACCTTTGAGAAGACGAGGGTTGAGTTTCGACTACGCTCAACTTCCGCGAAGTCGAAACCCAGTAATCTCAAGTTAGGTTTAATTTAGTCCTTCTACTTAGTTACCGACATTAATATGGCTAGAAAAGTCATTATTTACTAATTTTTTCATGAGACATAAAGCAGCTTTTAGTTAAGTAATATGCATGTAAAATCAAAGGTAAGATAGTTGTGGAACAAAAAGAGTTAAGCTTTGTTTTTGAAATAATTCAACAGCAGATAGAAGCACTAGAGCAATACCTAACTCAATCGCCTATACAGCATCAACAGGCTATCTCAGCATTGAAATTACTCAAAACTTCCATACGAAATCTGGAAGTCTTTAAAGAAGAAATTCAGACTAATTTAGAATCGATCAAAACTGTAGAACAAGAAATACTACAACAAAATGAAACTTTAATATTAGAACGTCAGGTTTATCATGATTTGTTCAAATTAACTCCTAATGCTTATTTTGTGACTAATGCAGAAGGAATAATTTTAGAAATTAATTATGCTGCGGCTGCTTTATTAAATGTATTTCCTAGTTTGCTGATTGGGAAATCATTAATCAATTTTGTAGCTCAACAAGAGCATCAATTATTTCTGAGCAAACTGAAGGAGTCGTTGAATGAAAAGTCTGTGCAAGAACTAGAAGTTTCCATTTATCCACGCGATCGCCCAGCTTTTGATGCAATACTACTGGTAAAAGCTGGGCGAGAAACTTCGGGGGCTAATGGTGCGTTACAGATATGCTTGTATGATATTACCAAGTACAAGCGATTAGCAGTACCCGATCGAATGCCCAGCTTGAGCGCAACTATAGAAAGTCCCAACAAGCTGGATGGTTTACGTATACTGTTGGTAGATGATGAAGCTGATACCCGCGAGTTGATTGCAGCGATACTCATGCAATATGGGATTGTAGTGACAACCGTTGCAACAGTGGCAGAAGCTTTGCAAGAATTAGAGCGATCGCGCCCTGATGTCATAATCAGTGATATCAGAATGCCAGATGAAGATGGTTATGCTTTAATTCGCAAAGTCAAAGCATTGGAAGCAGAAAAAGGATGGCAAATTCCTACTGCTGCTTTAACAGCTTATCTCGCAGAAGACAGAAAAAAAGCGATCGCAGCAGGTTTTCAATCGCATTTGCATAAATTAGCACAGCCAACAGAGTTAATTGCAATGGTGGCACAGCTGGCGAACCGAGTTTAAACATCTCGGCATTATTGATAATATGTGTTTGCCTGCTTCTGAAACCTTATTGCTATGGTGATTGACTTTAATAAAACCTAATTTTTATGCAGCTTATAGCCAAGTCAGAATTCTTACATTGTACTTAGAAATGTCTAATGTCCGACACCATGAGACATCAAACTTTGGTATTGTAGCGATCGCTGCTTCTGCTGGAGGAGTGACAGCAATTCGCAAAGTTCTCTCAGGTTTGCCTAGCGGCTTTCCTGCTCCCATCTTGTGCTTACAGCATTTGAGTCCCTTCGATAGTAACGTTTTAGCACAAGTATTACAGTTACGAACCCATCTAACAGTACGCTGGGCCCATAGCCAAGAACAACTGATGGCGGGTGTGGTGTATGTATGTCCGCCAGGACATTACTTTGTAGTTCATGCTAACGGTACAATCTCTCTAGCTCCGCAACCAGCCATACACAGCTGGCATCATGGTGTAAATGCTTTTTTTGAGTCAGTGGCTAAAAGTTATGCAAACCGCGCCGTAGTAGTGGTGCTAACTGGCACAGGCAAAGGTGGCGCAGAAGGGGTACAGGAAGTGTCGAATAGGGGTGGTATTGTTCTGGCTCAGGATGAAGCGAGTTCTGTCGCCTTTGGAATGCCAGAGGCGGCGATTGCAACTGGTTGCGTAGACCGAGTTTTACCGTGTGAAGAAATCGCTTCATTATTAGTGCGTTTGGTATGTGAGGGTTGTTCTTTATCCCAAATACCGAGCGATCGCACCACACCACTGAACGCAAAGCTGCAAATACCCCCGATGCTCCAAGATGCGTTGTCCGATTTACTTGATAGAGCAGTAGCGATGCACCGCACAGATATGGGTTACATTCATCTGTTTGAGCGGCGATCGTGCACGCTCGAACTCGCAGTCCAAAAAGGCTTTGAACCAAGCTTATTCCCTTACTTTAGAACAGTTAACATTACTGATAATTCACCTTGCATCAGTGCTGTGCGTGCTGGAGAGTCCATCATCGTTGAAGATGTCGAGACGCATTCCCTGTTCAATTCTTACCGAGCGATCGCATCGGCTGTGGGATATCGTGCTGTCCAATCTACACCGTTAACCAGTAACACTGGCAGTTTGCTTGGTGTCTTGTCTACTCATTTTCGCCAACCTCGCCAATTTTTGCCGTGGGAGATGAAGCTCCTCAATATGCACGCTCGTTATGCTGGCAATCTTATAGAATTATTTCAAACTCAAAAGGTTTGATATGGTATTTCAGATCCCCAACTTCTTTAAGAAGTCGGTGTTCTAGGGATTGGCTATATCAAAGGCAACTTAACACTAAAAGTTGTACCCTGACCGATACCAGGACTGTGAGCCGCGATTGTACCGCCGTGGAGTTCCACCAAACTACAGGCGATCGCCAGCCCTAAGCCTAATCCTTTTTTTGTACTTGGGGCTTGACGAAATGTGTCAAAGATGTATGGGAGAAATTCGCTATCTATGCCGCAGCCTGTATCGCTGATGACAATCAAGGCTTGATTTTCATTACTTTCAAGATTAACCTCAACCCTGCCGTCATTCGGAGTAAATTTAATGGCATTGGTCAGTAAATTTAAGATGATTTGCTGCAAACGTTCAAAGTCGCCTTGTACTATTAGTGGTGAAATAGCAAGCTGACAGTCTAGATGAATATTTTTGGTTTGCAAAGATTGTTGCACTGTGGCGATCGCAGTTTCAATTACCCCTTGGAGTTGGACTGGCTCTTGATTTAAGCAAATTTTCCCCGCTGCGATCCGCGAGATGTCGAGTAAATCTTCAACGAGTTTGGCTTGCAAAGTGGCATTGCGCTCAATTGTCTCTAAAGCTTTGGCAAGCATAGCCGGACTGGGCGGATTGCTTTGTAGTAACCGCGTCCAACCGAGGATGGCAACTAACGGGGTATTCAGTTCGTGAGAAACTGTTGATAGTACCTCATCTTTGCGGCGGTTAATTGTTCTTTCTTGCTGGAGTGCCTGCGATCGCATATTTGCCATTTGCAAATAGGCATTGACACGGGTAACAAGTTCATTGGCAGAAAAAGGTTTAATTAAGTAATCGTCAGCCCCAGCCAGGAGTCCTTCAACTATAGATTCTTCTCCAGCACGGGCAGAAAGTAGAATTATCGGTATTTCTTTTGTGCGTGCATCAGCCCGCAATGCTTTCAATAACCCGAAGCCGTCTAATTCTGGCATCATCACATCACTGAGAACCAGATCTGGCGATCGCTTATTCACCGCCGCCAATGCAGCCACCCCATCAGCCACCGCTTGGACTTCAACATATTTGCTTAATATCCTTGTGAGGTAATCGCGCATATCGGCGTTGTCATCGACAATGAGGATGTGGGAGGGGGAAAAAGTAAGGGGTAAAGGGGAAGGAGGGCAATCCTTTTCCCCTTTTCCCCCTTCGGGGTGACGCTCCTTCGTCGCTAACGCTGATGCTAACGCCAGTCGCTCATGGGGGGAACCCCCAAGACCGCGCTGGCTCACCTTTTCCCTTTCCCCTTCTTCTGGTATCCATCGCTCTGCTTGTTGAACATAAGGAGTTGCACCGAGTGCTGTTGATGCTAGGGTGTGTGTGGCTTGGCTGCGATCGCTTGGCAGGTGTGCTGTACCTAGTGGAATTGTGACGGTGAAACAGCTACCTACTCCAGGAGTGCTGGTTACGTCCATAGTTCCACCATGCAGTTTAATTAATTCATGCACTAAAGCTAGACCAATTCCCGAACCTTCATCAGTTCTGGCTTTTGCCGCGCGCACTTGGTAAAACCGCTTCATAATATAGGGCAGTTGTTCTGGCTCAATCCCTGTACCTGTATCTTGTACCTGTAGCGTTACATGATGGTCATCAGCTAAATGCAGCCTAACGGCGATTTCACCATCAAAGGTAAATTTAAAGGCATTGGAAAGCAAGTTAAGAACAATTTTTTCCCACATTTGGCGGTCTACGTATACAGACTCAGCTAAAGGTGGACAATCGACGACTAGCCGCAGCCCAGCTTGTTCAATAGGGGAACGAAATACACTGGCTAACTCGGTTGTGTACATTGCCAACTCGGTTGGTTCATAAACTGCTTCCATCCGTCCGGCTTCGATACGGGAGAAGTCAAGTAGGGTATTAACTAGTTTCAGCAGTCTCAGCGTGTTGCGATGTACAAGTTTCAATCGTTCGCGTTGTACTTCAGGCAAGGGATTGACCCAATCGCTCAAGGCATCTTGCACCGGAGCCAGTATCAACGTTAGGGGCGTGCGGAATTCGTGGCTGACGTTGCTGAAGAAGAGGGTTTTGGCGCGATCGAGTTCTGCCAGAGATTCGGCGCGTTGGCGTTCTTGTTTGCGGGCAGATTGTTCTCGCACTCGCTGAAGTTCTGCTTCACGCAGGGCTGCTTCGGCGCGGGTGCGTTCGATGGTTGCCCAGGTGCGATCGGCTATTTCTTCCGCCAGATCCATTTCAAACGCTGTCCAGTTCCTTGGCGTGCCTTGGGTAATACAGAGAATCCCGACAGGCTCTCCCTGCTTGATCGCAGGCACGTTGATAAAGGAAATAATCTGCAACTGCAAACAAGTCTGTCTCAAGTTCTCATCTAGTAAGTTCGTCGTGTGTGTATCCTGAACGACAAAAGGCTGACCGGCATCGATCGTGGTTTTGAAGATGGGGAAGTTTTCTAGAGGGTACGCCCCCACCACCGAAGGCAAATCTGCTTGTGAGGCATCCCGCCGAATGATGGCGCTGCCGTCAATAATTTCGCAGTAGTAACATCTGTCCGCTCCAAAGAAGTTCATGGTGGTGCGCGTCACCGTTGCCTGAATTTCAACCGCATCGGAGAGCGATCGCAGCGCATCCGATAACTTGACTCGAAGCGCATCCATTTCAGCAGCGCGACGCAATTGTTCTTCGGCACGTTTGCGATCGGTAATATCGGTAAACAAAACTGCCACGCGGCGGCTACCCTCTCCACCCAAACGGAAAACATACAGGTCAAACACGCGCCCTAGAGTGGCTTCGCCTTCTTCAAACCGAATCGGTTCGCCCGTTTCGGCAACTCGTCCATAAACCTTTGCCCACTGTGGATTGGGTGTCCCTAGCAATTCTGTGGCTTTGCGCCCGACCGGATACTCCATGCCAGTCTGCTTCACAAACGCAGGATTGACTTCTAAAAACAGAAAGTCATTCCACTCGCCGTCCTCGCCAGTCATGACTTCGACGACGGCAAAAGCCTCATCCAGCGAATTGAAGAGCGATCGATATTTTTCTTCCGACTCGCGCAATGCTTCCAGGGCGACCCATTGCTCGTGAATATCGGTCGCCGCACCGTACATCTTGATGACCTTGCCACTCTCATCCTTGAGCGGCGAAGCCTTGAGGACGAACCAGCGATAGGCTCCATCATGCCGCCGAATGCGGTGTTCCTGTAAGAGCAGCATCCCCTGTTCGACGGCTTCCCGGTAACGCCGCGTTGACCCTTCTCGATCGTCCGGGTGAATGGCATCCGTCCAACCCCAACCGATCGCCTGCTCGAAGGTTTGCCCTGTGTATTCCATCCACCGCTGGTTATACCAGTTGGTCGAGCCGCCCGGTTCGCTGTCCCACAGCAGATCGGGAACGAGGTTGGCGATCGACTGCAAGCGGGCTTGGGATTCGCGCAGGGCTACTTCGGCACGTTTTTGTTCCGTGACATCAAAACTGACCCCATTGATAATCCAGGGTGTCTCGCGCTCCGCCTGCCCGCGCCACCAAATCCAGCGCCCTGCGTTTGCACCCGCGACGACCTCCAATTGCCAATCAAATTCTTCACCGGGTGCAATGTCCGTTGTCATGAAGGCTTCCAGGGCTGCGGCACCTTCTGGAGACATGCGACTGGTGAAGACCGAGACGGGAAGTTTCTCGTCCGATGGGGGAACCGCCCACAAGCTCAAGAACCCGGCATCACCCCAACACTGGCGGCTACGGCAGTCCCACTGCCAGGTTCCCATCCGCCCGCTTTCAACCGCGAGGCGACGAAACGCTTCACTCTCACGCAACGCGGACTCAACCTGTTTGCGTTCGTCTTCGGTGCGTTTGCGATCGGTAATATCATAAGAGACCACAAGCACAGCATAAATTTCCCCATTTTCAGCCCGAAGCGGCGTTCCCCGTGAAATATAACTGCGATTATGGGCTTGGTGCTCATGCTCAAACGGCTCACCCGCCAAAGCTTTACGGTACCTCGGCTCGTAATTCGCGGCTAATTCGGGGGGCAGCACCTCGAAAATCCCACGCCCAACGAAATCTTCTGTTTTGAATCCGGCGGTATGAAGTGCTTCGCCTCCGGCAATTAGATAGCGCAGATTGCGGTCAACAACAAATGCAGCCCCGCCTGGCAGATTCTCTATCATCGCCCAAAGGTATGCTTCTGATTCCTGCGCCAACTTTTCGGCTCGTTGACGTTCCGCAGCTTCCACCTCTAGTTGGGCATTCTTCGCTAGCAATTCCTGGGTTTGTCGCTGATTCAGTAGCAATGCCGCAGCCGCCAAGTCTGCCAAACTCGTCATTACCCGCACATCTTCACTATCAAAATGCCGCTGTTCGCAGTGCGACATAATCCAGATAGTACCCAGAGCATGGTTATCTGCAATTAGCGGTAACACTAAGCCTTCCACGATGGGAGTGTTTGCTGCCTGTAAATAAGTAAAATAGCGTTCTGGATAAGAATAAAGTTGCGGAGTACCCCGCTCTAGACAGACACCACAGGGGCTAAAATCACGGGGTGTAGTGCCACCTACGTACTTTGCTAACGCTCCTGCCAACACATTCCAGCGAAAGATTTCTTCCCCATTTGCTGTTACTTCTAGTAGACTCACTCCAGCCGTTCCCGCACTGCATAATTCTAGTGCTATGTCAACTAAACTCTGAAGCATTGTTTGGGGCTGATTTACCAACTGCCGTGCTAAAGCTTGCAATGCCTGGTTTTCTTTTAGTAAATTTGCAGCACGAGAATTGCGGCGATCCAACTCCTCAGTGATAACAATATTTTCTATTGTGATTATTTCTCCTTGAGGTCGTTGCATAACCCTTATGGTCTCGGCTATTTGGTATCAAGACAATTTGAATTATTATCCTAGACCTATAGTCTAGTCATCATTAATTTGTAGTATTTTTTGGAGTGGAGTGTTAATAATGCCTGCAATTCTAAGCCTAGCAGGAGGGGGGTTAGGGGAGAGGTTCTTCCAGCATTACTGAATTGGCGTTCTGGTAATGGCGCTCAAGCAGCCTGTAGCAGCTTCCGCCTTCCCTGTAAGACTTGCCACCTTCCCTGTAAGACTTTCCGCCTTGACATTTCAGTGTTTCGCGCAGCCTGTAAGACTTTTTGCCTTCCTTGTAAGACTTTGCGCCTTGACATTTCAGTGTTTCGCTCAGCCTGTAAGACTTTCCGCCTTCCCTGTAAGACTTTCTGCCTTGACGTTTGCGTGTTTTACGTAGCCTGTAGCAACTTCCGCCATCACGTTAAATTAATGGCAGCTTGACAGTAAACGTTGCGCCTCGCCCAAATCCTGGACTTGCAGCTTCAATTGTACCTTTGTGTAGCTCGACAAGTTGATGAGCGATCGCCAGCCCCAACCCTAAACCGCCTGGCGAGTGTCTGCTGGGTACTTCTTCTTGGGAAAAGCGATCGAATACACGGGGCAGAAATTCGGCGCTCATGCCAATACCTGTATTGCTGACTGTGATATTAGCCCAAGAGTCAACAGCATCAAGCCGAACTTTAATATTTCCGCCTTTTGGCGTAAATTTTATGGCATTTTTCAGTAAATTGGAAAAAACTTGCCGCAAACGATTTGAATCGCCCAAAACCCAAATATCGATTGCAGCCAGATGGTATTCTAGGTTAATTTTCTTAGCCTGAGTATCGCCAAAACTAGTCTGAATCTCTGACTCCATGATAGAGGTGAGGTTGACTGGCTGAGAAGTCAAGGAGATTTTGCCGGAGATAATAGTTGAGATATCCAGCAAATCTTCAATTAGCTTTGCCTGATTTTTGGCATTACGCTCAATTGTTTCTAAAGCACGTAAAACAGTAGTTTCGTCTAGTGCTTTTGCACGTAGTAAGCGAGTCCAGCCAAGGATAGCAACTAACGGGGCATAAAGTTCGTGAGTAACTGTGGCGATAAATTCATCTTTGAAGGTATTAAAAGACAACTCTTGCCGCAGACGTGCTATTTCTAAATGAGAATCTACACGCGTTACCAGTTCCGGCGCCGAAAAAGGCTTAATTAAATGGTCATCCGCCCCCGCTTGCAAACCTTCAATCGCAGCGTCTTCTCCAGCGCGAGCCGATAGCAAAATGATCGGTAGTGCTTTGGTTAATGGATTTGCACGTAACGCACTCAACAATTGAAAACCATCTACTTCGGGCATCATCACATCAGTCAGTACCAAATCTGGTATTTGTTGTGCGATCGCATTTAGGGCATCTCTTCCATTTGCCACAGCCGTTACCTGCCATTTTTCCGAGAGTAGACGCTTTACGTAGTCGCGCATATCGGCGTTGTCATCGACAAGGAGAATACGAGCAGGGGGGCGGAGGGGCAGAGGAGCAGAGGGGCTGGGGGGTAGAGAAACGGAATTCTCCCCTGCTCCCCGGTCACTGAGCGACTTGCCCTGAGCGTAGTCGAAGGGAGCCGAAGTGCTGCTCCCCTGCCCCCCTGCCTCTTCGGGTATCCACCCCAATGCTTCTTCTACGTAAGGTGCTGCGCCTGCTAATGTTGATGTGAGTGTGCGTTGGCTACTAATTTGTTCGCTGGGCAAGTGCGATAAACCAGTGGGAATGGTGACAGTGAAAGTTGTTCCTTTGCCTAAAACACTCTCAACTTTTACTGTGCCGCTATGTAAGCGAACAAGTTCTTGCACCAAAGCTAGTCCAATGCCTGAACCTTCATAGCTTCTGCCTTTCACATTTCGTATGCGGTGAAAACGCTCAAATATTCGCGGTAATTCTTCGGAGGAAATGCCTGTGCCTGTATCCCTTACTTTTAGTTCTACTTTGCCATCTATTTGGTTTAATGAAACGGCAATCTCACCCTCAAAAGTGAACTTAAACGCATTGGAGATTAAATTAAGTACAATTTTCTCCCACATTTCCCGGTCTACATACACAGTAGAACTAAGTTCTGGGCAATCTACAATTAGTTGCATTCGGGCTGTTTCAATTGCCGAACGGAACACTGAGGCTAACTCGGCTGTAAACTGTGCTAAATCAGTCGGCTCATAAACTGCTTGTATTCTGCCTGCTTCAATGCGGGAGAAGTCAAGTAAGGTATTGACTAGTTTGTGCAATCTCGTGGCGTTTCGCTGCACGATCGCCAGTTGTTCGCGCTGTTCTGGCTGGAGTGAAGTTTGTGTTTCGGCAATTACTTGCTCAAGTGGATTGAGCATCAACGTTAGCGGCGTGCGAAATTCATGGCTAATGTTGTTGAAGAAGGCGATTTTAGCGCGGTCTAATTCTGCCAATGCCTCTGCCCGTTTACGCTCTTCCTCATAGCTACGAGCCGTTGCAATGGAACTTTCAACTTGCTGGGCAACCAGTTCTAAAAATGAGCGGTATTCCGAATTGAACTGGAGGCGGGGACTAATTCCGATAACTAGCAGACATTCCACCATTTCTTTGTTGCCCGCCAAAATTGGGAGAATCAATGCAGAATGAGGACTTTCGGGCCACGGTTTGACTGATAGCACGCCGAAGCGATCGACCAAATCGGTCATCAGCAGCGGTTCGCGGCTTTGCAGCACCTGGTCCAGCAGCCATTCTGAATTATTCGAGGACAGTATAATTGTTGGGGGTGCAGCGGCACTGTCTGGGGTTAGCCCACTTGCAGCCACGAGTTCTGCCAGGTTGGCTTGGGAATTGACCTGATAGAACAAGGCGAAGGGAATATCGTAGGAGTTGAGCATATCAGCGGCAGCAAGACAGGTTGACTTTAGTGTTTTTGCCCCACTACCCGCCGTGGCTAACTCTCGTAGCATCGTCAGGCGACGTTGACTGATGACTTGTTGAGTGGTTTCAGTCGTGGTGTTGGATAACCCTGCGATCGCACCCGTTTCATCCCGAATGGGATTATAGCCGAATGTGAAATAAGCTTCCTCTAGGAAGCCAAGGCGCAAGATGTGATAAAGCCGATCTTTAGCAAAGAAGGCTTCACCCGTAGTTTTGATACGCTCAAAGAGCGGTTTAAAAGAGTCTTCCCAAATTTCTGGCCACGTCTGGTACAACGGTTGCCCCAGTGCCGCTGGATGCTTTGCCCCAAAGATATCACTCATGGCATCGTTGTAAAGTTGAATATAGTCCTCCCGCCAGTAAATGCCTTGGGCAAAGGGAGTCGAGAGCATCACGCTGACGCAGGTACGAAGGGTTGGCGGCCAGTTCTCGACAGGGCCTAAGGGTGTGGTTGACCAATCGTGCGATCGCATTAATGCTCCCATCTCGCCACCACCAGCGAACAAATCAGCTACAGCGTCTTTCTTGTCTCCGGTTAAGCTGTTCATCTTTACCTGGGGAAATATCTCTACTGAAACTTCTCACTTTTCGGCTAAGAAAATTTTAGACTGAACTGAAACTGATGTGACTCCATGCAAAATTTCTGAACAAAATTACCCAAATAACGCTAAACTTATACCCTTTGAATAAGCCTCTTCAACCTATAGCAAGAGTGTCATCTTCCATGAACCGCCTACGATGTAGAACTAGGAAATCAAATTGCAGTATATCTGCTTATCAAACTATGGACTGGAAGTATAGGTGGAAAAACGGCTATCGCCCAAGCCGAGATGAAGCAGCAAAAAACCCTCATTTGTTAGATGAAAGTCAGTTCGAGACCGAACAAGACCGACAGCTAGCTGAAGAAGCTGCAAGGAAGCATTTGGGTATACCTGCACCAACTTTAGACGAGGAAAAATCGATACTACCTCATGCAACTTCGCCTAATGAAAAGGCCCAAAGATAACACTATCTCTCAAAATTCTTCCAACACATAAATTGGCTGTAGGGGCGTACAGGTGTACGCCCATAATCATCTATGCTGTAGCAACAATTTTGTAAAATAATGCGTCGGGTATTTTTTGCCCAGACACCCTCCAAACAAATAAAAACTTCGACAAAATAATGCAGATTTTTAAAATTTTCAATCAATCAAACACTAAAAAGCTCACTAAGTTTCTTTCTCAAACAGTAGCTTTAGGCGTAGGCGCTATTGTTCTGTTTTCAAGTAACAATGCTGATGCTGCCGAGCAAGTTATTTTAAAATATGGCAATTTTCAAGGGACAATATCCGTTCAAGAATTAAATCAATTTGCAGAAACTGGCAAGACTACCCCAACATTAACAGCTTATTTGCAGGCGGCTCAACAAGAACCCGCATTAGCTCGTAAGGCACTCAAAGCTGGCATCAAAGCCGATCGCACTTTTTTAAATAACTTACTCTCTAGTTGGGCAGGGCCGGTTTTAGTTAACCAAATTGGTGAGGTAGTTCATCCCCCCGCAGGAGAATTAAACCAACAAGCACTGCGAACCGCTTTAAGTGAATCTATCAAGCAAAATGGTGAAGTTACACTACTGGGAGCTATTCAAAATTATCCCAGTAATTCCGTGGAATTAGAAGGCGATCGTCTGATCGTTGTTTATGAACGCCTGAGCAATCTTGCAGAAAACTTTTGAGGGGGAGTTACTGTTTAAATCTAATACCTATGAGTCTACCTCAAGATTGTACCCTATGACTTAGAAATTCCCTAACGTAAGTGTAGAGTTTAATTTAAGCATAGGAAAAGATTTGTATGACAGCCGACGTTTCTAGAGATATTAAAAAGCAGCTTAATGGGTCGTTGATAATTGGTATTCTGCTAATTGTTGCAGGAATTATTGGGATTGCAGTACCTACATTCACCACCATATTTGCTGAAACTTGGTTTGCAGCGATTTTAGTTTTTGCTGGATTTACAAAACTAGTTTACGCCTCCCAAACCCGCGATCGCGGAGGTTTTGTTTGGAAACTTTTATTAAGCGGACTGTATATTGCAACCGGCATCATGTTGTTGGCTTATCCTTATACAGGAATTCTCACACTAACCCTGTTGCTTGGTACTTTTTTGTTAACTGAAGGCACATTCGAGTTAATTTTAGCCTTCCAGTTACGTGGGCAACAAAACTGGACATGGGTATTAGTCAACGGCATTATTACACTGGTCTTAGGTGCAATGATTTGGTTTCAGTGGCCGTTCAATGCCCCCTGGCTGCTTGGAACATTAGTTGGTGTCAGCGTTCTATTCACCGGCATTTCCCGCCTAATGTTGTCATTGAATCTGCGTTCTGCCTTGAATTCTACTGACTCAGCAGCAAATCCTACTTAGTTACCGAAGAAGAAAGTGCATAGAAGCAGGGGAGCAGGGAGCAGAAGGGACGATCTTCTCCCCTGCTCCTGTTGCATTTTGCCCCATGCCCAAAAAAAGTTTACAAGACATTGCAGCAGCGATCGCTCTGGTATTGCTAAATTAACAAAGGTAATCAAAATCCAGGCTAGCTGCAATCTCAACAATGGTATCTATCTCTACTCCGTTCTCAGATATTCAAAACCATTGGGCACGCTTATTTATCACAGCTTTAGCCCAACGTGAAATTGTTAGCGGGTTGCCTAACGGCACTTATCGCCCCGATAACTCTCTCACCCGTGCTGAATATGCCGCCATCATTGCTAAGGCATTTCCAAGTGTTACCAAGAAGCGGCAGTATGTACCTTTTGTTGATGTACCCAATAGTTTTTGGGCAGCAGCAGCCATTCAAACAGCTTACGAAAAAGCATTTATTAGCGGATTTCCTGATAAAACCTTCCGTTCTGCTAACAGAATTACCAGAACAGAAGTTTTAGTTTCCTTAGTATCAGGCTTAGAAATTGCCACGAAGGTAAAACCCGATCTCCTCTCAAGACTCGGACAAATATATCAAGATGCTGCTCAAATTCCTGACTATGGCAAAAATCAAATAGCTATTGCCACTAGTGCAGGATTAATAGTTAATTTTCCAAATCTGAAATTACTTAATCCCAATCTCGCAGCTACCCGTGCAGATGTGGCTGCGATTATTTATCAAGCTTTGGTGTATTTAGGTGCAGCAGAAAAGATTGCCTCTAGTTACCTCGTGGTGCCACCAACGCCAACGCCAACTCCAACTCCAACGCCAACTCCAACGCCAACTCCAACGCCAACTCCAACGCCAACGCCAACGCCAACCCCAACACCTCCCGGTAGCGTGAAGCTAAATCATACCAGAGAATTTCGTGGGGCGTGGGTAGTATCTGTGTGGAATGGTGATTGGCCTTCCAAACCGGGACTTTCTGTTGAGCAACAGAAAGCTGAATTCACCGAAATTACTGTTAAATTACAACAGCTGAACTTCAACGCACTGATCTTCCAAGTCAGACCAGAGGGAGATGCTTTGTATGAATCGCAATTAGAGCCTTGGAGTAATTGGATTACGGGAACTCAAGGGAAAGCACCGGAACCATTTTACGATCCTTTAGCGTTTGCGATCGCAGAATGTCACAAACGCAATATCGAACTTCATGCTTGGTTCAACCCTTACCGCGCCAGTACTTCTACCAACCCAGCTAAAACCGTCTATCCCCACATAGCAGTTACCAATCCAGAAAGCGTTTATTTGTGGAAAACTCAACGCTGGATGGACCCAGGACTGAAAATAGTCCAAGACAGAGCTTACAATGTAATTCTCGACGTAGTGAAACGCTACGATATCGATGGCGTTCACTTAGATGATTATTTCTACCCCTATCCTGTTGACGGGCAATCTTTCCCCGATGATAAAACCTACGCTGCTTACAAAGCAGCTGGTGGTACACTCAGCCTCGGCGACTGGCGGCGGGACAATGTTAACAAAATGGTATTGCGTCTTTCCGAGGGAATTAAAACAACTAAACCCCACGTGAAATTTGGTATTAGTCCCTTTGGAATTTATCGCCCCGGACAACCCCCCGGTATTACTGGCTTAGATGCTTACAACGTGCTTTACGCCGACTCGAAGAAGTGGCTAGAACAAGGTTGGATTGATTATATCGCGCCTCAACTTTACTGGCGCACAGACCAACCACAACAAAGTTATTCTGCATTGTTGAAGTGGTGGACAGACATCAACACAAAGCAAAGACACGTTTACGCAGGTAACAATCTCACAGAACCAAGCAATAAAAGCCGAGAAAGTGATGAGATTGAAAAGCAAGTGAAAATTAGTCGCAGCCAAGCTGCAAACTTATCATTAGGGAATATCTTTTTTAATCTCGCTGTTTTAAGAGAAAATAGTCAGGGTATAGCCGATCGCTTCCAAAGTCTGCTTTATAATAAACCTGCCTTACCTCCTACTATGTCTTGGCAGAACACAACACCGCTTCCTCCACCCACCGGACTACAAGTCAACAACCGCAAACTCAGTTGGCAGCCTGGAGATAATCAACCAGTTCGTTCCTGGACGCTTTATCGCCAAATTGACGATGATACTTGGACAATTGCGCGAATTTTGTCTGCTGGCACAACCTTTGCCACCGTCCAACAAGCGGGAACCTATGCCGTGTGTGCAGTGGATAGGCTGGCGAATGAGAGTGTAGGAACGGTGATTACAGTTAGTTAAATATCAGTATTAATCTACATGTAGAGACGTTGCATTGCAACGTCTCATGCACAATCGTTTTCATACATGAAATTAACAATGTCCAAAATCTAAAACGATCTAATCCGTCCATACTTACGGCTTCATAATAACTACACCATAAGCATCGCCAGAAAGATAGTCTTTAGCTGCTTGCATTAAGTCAATAGCATCTTGATTTTGAATTTTAGCTGGGTAGTTAAATGCAGGTTCCAAATCTCCTAGCAAAGATTGATAATAGCCATACAACCCAGCGCGATCGCTTGGTGTTTCGTTACCAAAGATAAATCTGTTGGCTACTCGTCGCCGCACGCGGGCAATTTCTGATTCTTTCACCAACTCTGTATGTAAACTACGGATGTGTTCGGCGATCGCATTTTCTACTTCGGCTAAATTTTCCACTGCACATTTAGCTGAAATATAAAATGTACCTTGAAACTCATGACTAATGTTGCTTGCTGAAATTGAAGAAACTAATTTCCGTTCTTCTTTTAAATCTTGCACCAGTCTTGATGTTCGCCCATGTCCCAAAATTGCTGCTAAAACATCCAGCCCATAAGTTTGTTCCAGTTCAACCATTCCTGGAACTCGCCACAACATGACTAATCTCGCTTGTTGCAGACTTTCATCAACAAATTCCTGACGGACTATTTCTGTAAATGGTGCTTCGGTGAGGAGTGGAGAATAAGGAATAGGCAATGGAGAATCAGGAGTTTTAAGAACTTGTGTAAACGCTTCGCTAACAGTCGCAATTAATTCTTCTACAGGCAAATTACCTACAGCCACAGCAGTAATTGACTGGGGTTGATACCAAGTAGCATGAAAATTCCGCATTTGCTGGGGTTTGAGTTCGGCAATTACTTCTTCTGGCCCCAACACTGGACGCCGATAAGGTAGCCTATCAAACGCTGTCTCCATTGCGCGTCGATAAGTGCGGCGGCGGGGATTATCTTCTGAACGTCTAATTTCTTCCAAAACTACTAATCGTTCGCGTTCAAAAGCATCATCAGGAATACTGGCATTAGATACTACATCTATTTGTAACGGCGCAAGCTCGGCAAAATCTTTAGGCGCAGTAGTTATATAGTAATGAGTATAGTCTTGGCTAGTAGCAGCATTGGTCACAGCACCCCGTTCTTCAATTCGACGTTCAAACTCACCACTAGCCAGTCGTTCCGTTCCTTTAAAAATCATATGCTCTAAAAAGTGAGCCATGCCGTTAATGGCATCAGATTCCACAGATGAGCCAACTTTTATCCATAAGCTGAGGTTCACCGCATCAACCGGCATCTGCTCGGCTATGATTGTCAAACCATTAGGTAATTTATGCAGGTTTGGAGCATTTAGACTAGGAAATTTGTCTAGAGTTGAGGTCATTGTGAGTTGTGTGGGAGGAGCTATATTACTCCTTATATCTTATCTACGAGGTAGGAGGTAGAGGAGGCAGCACTTCTCTACGAGACGCTCTTGCTAGCTTGCTTCCCCGTAGGGGTACGACTACGCTCTGTGACCAGGCACAACGCAGGAGGCAAAACTTTCAACAGTAAAAGATTTCACTGGTTTCGATTTTATATTTAATTACAGCGCTTTTCAGGTAAATAAAGTACACGGGTAGGGGCACAACATTGTTCATTGGTGTCAAATTAACGTGAAACCCTGGTGAAAACGTGATGAGCGAGTTCTACTCACTTACCATCCAGATCCGCGTTACCCCACCCCGGTTTTGCTGGCGTAAAACCTCCCCTCCCCTTGCTAAGGGGAGGGGTTAGGGGTGGGGTAAAACGCCTGTGGAATAAGCGTTTGAACTTAAGTCGACACCAATGAACATTGTTGTGCCCTTACGACGATCTGTACCTCACCAACTTGCAATCTGCTGTATGTTTGCTTACTTACAACTCAATTGCAGGTCGATGCAACTCAATTGCAGGAGGGAGGAGTCACCAATCCCCTTCTTAATAAAACCTCCTGCCCCGTGCCTTCTGAATATTGGAGTTCAAATAAATGAAAAACGCTGTAAAATTATTAATATAAATGTTAAGAATTATAAAAAATAAGTATCAATGTCCAGGATTTCTGTAGATAAAACTAAATCTCGTGTCGTCGTCATTGGTGCGGGAATCGGTGGACTGACTGCTGGGGCATTATTAGCTCGTAGAGGTTACAGCGTCTTAATTTTAGACCAAGCGATCGCACCAGGTGGCTGTGCATCTACATTTAAACGCCAAGGATTTACCTTTGATGTCGGCGCAACCCAAGTTGCAGGCTTGGAACCAGGAGGAATTCACCACCGGATTTTCTCAGAATTAGAAATAGATTTACCAGCAGCGACACCTTGCGATCCTGCTTGTGCGGTGTATTTACCTGGAGAAAGTACGCCGATTAACGTTTGGCGCGACCCAGAGAAATGGCGGGAGGAACGGCAAAGGCAGTTTCCTGGTAGCGAACCGTTTTGGCAATTGATGGCAACTTTATTTAATGCCAGTTGGGAATTTCAAGGACGCGATCCGGTGCTACCACCGCGTAATTTATGGGATTTGTGGCAGCTAACGCAAGCGGTACGTCCGAGTACATTAATTACTGTACCCTTCACTTTGTTCACCGTGGGCGATGCTTTACGGTTTTGTGGGCTGGGAAATGACCGACGATTGAGAACATTTTTAGATTTGCAACTGAAGTTGTATTCCCAAGTGAATGCAGAGGAAACAGCATTACTTTACGCCGCCACAGCTTTGAGTGTATCGCAACTGCCCCAAGGATTGTTTCATCTCCAAGGTAGTATGCAAGTATTAAGCGATCGCCTGGTAGAATCCTTAGAACGAGATGGCGGCAAATTATTGATGCGTCACACCGTCGAACAAATTAAAGTAGAAAACGGCAAAGCCACTGGTGTAGTTATTAGAAATCAAAAAACCGGCGAAGTCTGGACAGAACCAGCAGACCATGTAGTTAGCAACGTCACCGTACAAAACTTGGTGCAGTTGTTAGGAGAAAAAGCCCCATCTGGTTATCAAAACAGAGTTAAAAAACTCCCCCAAGCATCCGGCGCTTTTGTAGTTTATTTGGGTGTAGACGCCAGCGCGATTCCCTTAGAATGTCCGCCCCACCTACAATTTATGTATGATGCCAATGGCCCCATTGGCGAGAATAATTCCTTATTTGTCTCCGTTAGTCATCCTGGAGATGGTCGCGCCCCAGAGGGTAAAGCCACAATTATCGCTTCATCATTCGTCGATCCTGCGCCGTGGTGGAATACTCAAGATTATCCAGGGTTAAAACAAAAGTATACCCAACAAGCGATCGCTCGTCTTGCCGAATATTTTTATCTCAAACCAGAAACGATTATTCACGTAGAAGCTGCAACGCCGCGTAGCTTTGCTCGTTACACAGGACGCGATCGCGGTATAGTTGGCGGTATCGGTCAAAGAATCCCCACTTTTGGCCCTTTTGGTTTTGCCAATCGTACACCAATCGAACATCTGTGGTTAGTTGGTGACTCTACCCATCCCGGCGAAGGTACCGCTGGGGTAAGTTATTCGGCGCTAACAGTAGTCAGGCAAATTGAAGCGTAAATGTAAGGGCTTTATACCGTTTCACTTTAAGTTTGATACATTTAGGCAAGCAGAGGGGCAGGGGAGCAGAGGAGCGGAGGAGAAATTATTTGTATCTTGAATTTGGTGAAATGATATTACAGCTGTAAAGTCCCTACAACATATCTGTAGGAAGAATTTCTGAAATGGTATAAATCACACTTATAACTGATGACAAAGATGGCAAAAAACTGATGAAATAAAGTTGGTGTTGCTAATGCTGGAGTAATGACACACAAAGTTTTAATCCTTGGCGGACGAGGGCGCATTGGTAGCAGTGTTGCTCAGGATCTAGCTAACTACACGCAGGCACATATTACAATAACTGGACGTTCTGCCGAAATTGGAAAAAGCGTTAGCTTATCTTCAGGGGGGCAAGTAGAGTTTTTAGTATTAGACTTAGCAGAAATTGATAAATTAAGAGAAGCGATCGCCAACTCTAATTTAGTCATTCACTGTGCCGGCCCATTTCATTATAGAGATACTAATGTTCTCGAAACTTGTATTGCTCAAGGCGTTAACTATATAGATGTCAGCGACCACCGATCTTATACTAGTAAGGCTCTCAATTATTATCAACAAGCTGCTGCTGCTGGGGTAACAGCGATTGTTAATAGTGGTATTTTCCCTGGTATTTCTAACAGCATGGTACGTGAGGGCGTTGAACAATTCGAGGAACCAGAAAAGATTCATTTAAGTTATTTAGTTTCTGGTTCTGGTGGTGCTGGCATTACAGTTATGCGAACAACTTTTCTGGGATTACAACATCCTTTTGAAGCTTGGATAAATGGCAAATGGGAGATAGTCAAGCCTTATAGCGAAAGAGAAATAGTTAACTTTCCATCTCCCTATCAAAACAGTGGAGTTTACTGGTTTGATATGCCAGAAACCTTTACACTGCCCAAAGCCTTCCCATCGGTAAAAACTGTAATTACTAAATTTGGTTCTGTACCTGATTTTTACAATCACTTGACTTGGATTGCGGCTCATGTCTTTCCTAAGTGGTTAATGCAGCGTCGTTACGCAATTGAATTTCTCTCTCATGTCAGTCATTCAATGACAGATTTTACCGATACTTTTAGTGGTATTGGCGTCGCAGTTCGTTCAGAAGTTACAGGACAAAAAAACGGTAAAACAGCCGTTTATTGTTCAAATTTAGTGCATGAGAATACAGCAGTTGCCTCTGGTTGTGGCACTGGTAGTATTGCCCAATTATTGCTAGAAGGCAAACTCCATAAACCAGGTGTTTTTCCTGTAGAAGAAGCATTAACAACAGATTTATTTGAATATACAATGCAAAGCCGAGGAATTAAAATTCATCACAATTGGTCATAACTAAAAATTAATATACCTTGCGGTAGAAGGAAGAACTGTACTTAAACCATTAGGATACCTTTGAGCTTCAGAAATGGAATCAATTAATATAGTTTTTCTCGCTTTCGTGAAGTACAAGGTAGGGTAGCACAGCTGTGCTACCCTAAAAATTTCTGTACCCCATACAATTGCGAAAGGCTATACACAAAAGTGGCTCAAAGTAGAAAATCAGAAGATAGGGGAGTTTTTCGATGCAAAATATTCTATTAACTTTAAAGAAAGCTCTACGTTCAAGCTTTTTGATTGTTAGCTTGATGATTTTCATCAGCTTGTCAGCTTCATTCATTTTCATTCAGCAGCCTAGTTATGCAACTACTCTTGAAGAATTGAAGCTCATACCTCCAGAGTATAAACCAACTCCAGAAGAAAAAATTAACCGCGCTAACGAATACGATCCAGGTGTTGGCGTTCAAGAAGAAGCACGACAAGAGGCTTACGAACAAGCGGTGAAAGATTCTCAAAATCTTGGAACTCTAGAGAAAGCTTACGAAAGAAATTTAAAGGCTGAAGGAAATTCTGAGCCGAATTTTCTTGATAAAGCTGGAGAGATAGTTGAAAAGGTGACAGGTAAGTAAAAATTGTAGTAACATTAAAAATTAAAATCCCGGTATCTCCAAGATACCGGGATTTTGATATATTTAATTATCAATCCTCTATTTATCGTTACTCAAACTCATCAATTGTGTCAGGAGGAGTAGGCTTGGCGTACTTGGCAATCCTCTTTTCATACCACTCCATTAAAGGAGTTGCACTAATTCCATGTACAATTACAGAAGCTACAATAGTAGTGTAAGTTATCCAGGAAATCTGTTCGCCAACTTCGCCTTCTAAGCCTTTACCAAAGGCATAGGCAAGATAATATAGAGAGCCAACACCACGAATCCCAAACCAACCAAATAACAAACGCGTTCCAGGATTCAAGGTGCGGCGGTGAGAATATATAGGACGTTTTCCTATGGTACTAATCCAGACTCCTAAAGGTCGGATAATTAAAAACAACAAAAATATTACTAACAAAGATTGAGCCGCATAATTTAACATGGGCTTGACTAATAATATCGACCCTAATATTAAAATTGTCCCGATTTCTAAGAGCTTTTCCATTCGCTCGATAAATTCTAATTGTTCTAGTGGTTTATCGGGATTTCTGTAACTGCGTTGAACCACTAAGCCAGCAACAAATACTGCTAAAAATCCATAACCATTAACAATTTCTGTCAGAGAATAAGTCAACAAAATTGTAGCGATCGCCACAAAATCTTCCATTAACTCATCAACCTGACGCCGTTTTTGAATTTTTTGATCTAACCAAACTATTGCTTTAGCTACAACAAATCCCATGACAATGCCAGCAGCGATCGCCCAAATTAAATCAACTAGAACCCACTGTTTAAACCAGCTACCCCAGTTATCTTCTTTAAGGGCATAAATCCCAAAATAAACAAACGGAAAAGCTAAAGCATCATTTAATCCACCTTCAGAAGTTAAACCAAAGCGTAACTCATCTTTATCTTTGACATCAGTCAATTGAACTTCCGAAGCTAATACTGGATCGGTTGGGGCGAGAATTGCTCCTAATAAAATCGCTTCTCCCCAATTCATACCTAAAAAGAATTTACCGACAGCAGCTAAAGCAAAAATTGAAATTGGCATTAAAAATCCAATGAGTCTGGCTGTAATTCCCCAAACTTCTAACCTGAGAGGGCGAACAATTCTTAAACCACAGCTAAACACGGAAATAATTACTACTAATTCTGTGATTTTTTCTAGTAATTCAGCATTGAACACTTCATCTCGACGTAGCTGAATCAGTCCAAAGCCATAAGGCCCTAAAAAAATACCAACAATTAGATAGATAATCGCAAACGAAAGAGGTAATCGAGAAATCCAACCCGACCCTAAGGTAACCGTTAATAAAAGTAGACCAATTATAAATAGGTCAATAATATAGATATCTACCATATGGAAAAGTATATAAAAATTAAGCGTTACCTTGTCAGCTTAGTTGCAATAGCTTCTAATTAGAAATAACCTGTAGGTAGATTTTAGGAAAAATGTATTAAAAGAAATACAGCAGATTTCAATTTTGTGAAATACACAACGATTAGTCTCAAAATCAGCTATTAAACCTGTTTTACTCCTCAATTATGATTCATGAATCCTCAATTTTGCTGTAATTAAGTAGATTCAGCGAAAATTACGAAATCAAGCAAAGCCAAGGTGAATACTTAAAATATTAAGAGTAGCTCCATAGGTTAGGCTACTAAGCAAGCCTGCTCGAATTTAACTAACTCAATCAAGTAAATAAATGCCATGAATGAGGAATTTTACAATAGAGGATTAGAAAAAGCTAAGCAAAAAGACTACGCCGGAGCAATTGAAGAATTTAACCATGCTTTACAATTAACGCCTTATTTTATCGAAGCTTATTTGCAACGGGGTTTGGCATACTATGACTCAGGAGCATTCCTCAAAGCTGCTTCAGATTATACTGAGGCTCTGAAGCTCAATCCTGAAAGTGTAGAAGCATATTATTGTCGTGCATTAGCAAGGCTGGCGCTAAAAAATTTGCCAGGGGCGTTGGAAGACGTTGAACGCGCCATTCGTTTCAATCTCAATTACGCTGCTGCTTATCAACTGCGGGGGATGGTGCGGCGCAAACAGGGTTATATTCAAGATGCGATCGCTAACTTTAAAAAAGCTGCTACGTTATATTTAGAGCAGCAAGACAAAGAAAATTGTCGCCTGTGTCTGGAACAAATTAAACAGCTACAACCCCAAGAATTACCCGCTGTGCAGCCATCGCATTCTGCAAATGCGCCGATTTTATCTACAAAAGAATATTTTACGCAATTATTAGAAAAGGCTGAAAAAGGAGATACCCAAGAGGCACTAGCAGATTTAAACTGGGTATTGAAAGCCGATCCGCAAGATGCCCAAGCTTACTGCTGTCGTGGCGTTGTCCGCTGTAAAATGGGCAATTATCGAGAAGCGATCGCAGATTTTAATCAAGCATTGCGACTAAATTTTGAGGATGCCATTGTCTACCGCAACCGAGGCAAAGCACGTTCTGTCTTAGGAGATCGTACAGGAGCGATCGCAGATCTCGATCGAGCAATCCAAATGCAACCAGAAGATGCTTTAGTCTATGTTGCCAGAGGTAATGTCTACCGAGCAATGGGCAACTATCTCGGTGCAATTCAAGATTACAGCCAAGCGCTGCAAATCAATCCTAATGATGCTCAAGCTTATTACAATCGGGGCATTGCCTATTCTTGCATCGAAGAAATGCAAAATGCTGTGGAGAATTATCAACGCGCCGCGAGTATTTTTTGCGAACGAGAAGACTGGGAAAATTATCAACAAGTCTTAAATAGCCTAGAAAAAATTCAAAAACTTAGTCCGCAGTTTAAAAAGCAAAATTATAACCTGCTACGTCAGCGACTTTTGCGAATGGTGGGGGGATATTGGGAAATCGCCGAACGATTAATTGAGAAAAAGCAGGATTATTATCCTGGAATGTCAGACGAGTGGTATTTACAAAAAGTAATTGAGGATTTAGAACGCGATCGCGGTATTTAGAAGATAAACACTACTATACAAATAAATTCACCCGTATAGTTATACGGGTGAAAATGCTAGCGATCGGTCGTTATTGTCCAAGAAAAGTAAAAGCACCTAAAATTAACAACGTTCCAAAGTTTAGTTAGATTGTGCCAGCTTTACGGCGACGACGCAATCCAAACATACTAACTGCTCCCACCGCAAACATTGACAAAGTAACAGATGGTTCTGGAACAGTAGCACCGATTAAGCCTTTAACATTGGCTTCACCGACATCAAGAACAACGATAACATCATTAAAGTCACGGTCAGAGCTTTCGTTCCACTTACCAGTTGCAGAATCTATCCCAGAAGCGTGTAAACCACCGTATAAATCCTCGAATGCCAGAATGATGTAGTTGTTGTAGGCATAAGCAACTGTGTGCTGTAGTCCGTCAGCATTAGAGGCAGTGTCTGTACCAAAGATATTAGCAGAGCTACCACGGTTGAGACCATCAGCTCTTAACCAGAAGTCCAGTTGAGTACCTGCGGTAAACTTACCAAGATTTACCCCATCACCGAATTTGAGTGCATTACCACCCCAACCACCAACGCATCCGTCTCCTTCACAAGAAATATCATTAAAAACTAGTCCAGACTTATTAGTAGTTCCTGCGGCATCGAAGGCTAACTGGTTTCTATAACCAGCACCCTCATTGATAAAGTAAACAGAAACATTGTGGTCGTATTTTAAGTTTAATTTAGTTGGGTCTAATTTAAACTGACCGCTGTTTGGAATTTCAATGCCTTCTGCTTGAACAAATTGTTGGAAAGGAGCGTCATTAAAACCAGTTTGAGACTTATTAAGTACTGTTGGCTGACTCCAAGAATCATTCCAAGTAAAACCAGAAGCAGATGCAGTTTCTACTTTAGATACTAATCCAGTCAATGTAGCTGTAGCAGCAATGAAAGCGGTGAATAAAGTACGTTTCATAACAGAGTCATTAAGTAGGGAAAACAATTTAGATAAGCCCTTTTGAGCAGCTATCTCTCTTATGTTGTCTCTTACTTCTAACAGCTAGGATTCTCGAAAGTCAATCTTGTTTTTGCGCTTTGTTCCTATATTCAAATAGTTCTTCATTTGAAGTATTTTTACCGAATAAATACTATTATTGATTCGCTAATACAGTGTTATTAGCACTGAGTGATTAAACTTATATATGATAAAAATTTGATGATAAGTTTATATGTTTTATGAAAACAAGATGTAGAAATTATAGAGTCAAAGGTTAAAACCTAAATCTCTAGGGATTTTCATTCAAACGAAGTACATAGGTAGAGTAGCAGCGTCATACGCATCAAGTTCACCCATGACCAATGGAGTTCGCGGCTATACAAACAAAGTTTATCTCCGTACTTACGTTGAGAAACGTAGCAGTCCATCAATCGACGAAATCTGAGTAAATAAGTTTGGAGTCAGAGGTTTAGCCTTTGTTTGAAACACTGAAGTGCTGACTACACACGACACTTTCATTGACTTGAAGTAATTTGCTTTGATTTTTTAACTTACTTTCCGTAGCTAGGGAGTAGAGAATGAGCCTTTTCACGCAATCGAACAGAGTCTTACAGAATCTAGAAGGTATGCCAAGGATGGGAGACAATTTATAGAGCTGTGCTTAAAGATGGCTGTCTTTGCTTGGACTTGATGAATATATTTTAAGGTTAAAATAATCAAGCTTTTCCAGAGCTACATCACACCCCTCGCAGATAGAATTTATATATGAACCCTACACAAGAAAAACTAAAAATTCAGTTTGAGCAGGCTTTAGTGGCGGCTTTTGGCCCTGACTTCGTTGGAATAGATCCAATCTTGGTTGCTGCAAGTAATCCTAAATTTGGTGATTATCAGGCAAATGTGGCTTTATCCCTGAGTAAAAAGTTAGGAAAGCAACCAAGATTAATCGCATCTGCCATAGTTGAGAAATTAGATGTATCGCAAATCTGCGAACCACCAGAAATTGCAGGGCCGGGATTTATTAATCTGAAACTGAAAACAACGTACCTGGAAGCACAACTGAATGCTATTCAGGCAGATTCCAGGCTAGGAATTCCCACGGCGAAGACACCCCAGCGGGAAATTGTGGATTTTTCTAGTCCAAATATTGCTAAAGATATGCACGTCGGGCACTTGCGTTCTACAATCATCGGTGATGCGATCGCTCGCGTTCTCGAATTTCAAGGACATGATGTACTGCGGTTAAATCATATCGGTGATTGGGGTACGCAATTTGGCATGTTAATTGCTTATCTGCGGGAAGTGTACCCCGAAGCTCTAACTACTGCTAATGCTTTAGATATCGGCGATTTAGTCACTTTTTACCGCCAAGCCAAACAGCGGTTTGATGCTGATGAAGCTTTTCAAGAAACAGCACGCCAAGAAGTCGTCAGATTACAAGCAGGTGCCCAAGATACACTCCATGCTTGGAAATTACTTTGCGAACAATCGCGGCAAGAGTTTCAAGTAATTTATGATTTGTTGGATATCAAGTTAATTGAACGCGGCGAATCTTTCTACAATCCCTTACTCCCAGGAGTTGTAGAAGATTTAGAAAAATCTGGATTACTAGTAGAAAACCAGGGGGCAAAATGCGTTTTTCTGGAAGGATTTACAAATAGGGAAGGCGAACCTCTACCTTTAATTGTGCAAAAATCCGATGGCGGTTATAACTACGCCACTACAGATTTAGCATCCCTCCGCTACCGGATTCAGCAGGATGAAGCAAAGCGGATAATTTATGTAACAGATGCTGGACAAGCAAACCATTTTGCTCAAGTTTTCCAAGTTGCACGCAAAGCCGGATGGATTCCCGATGATGTGGAATTAGTGCATGTACCCTTTGGGTTGGTGCTTGGGGAAGATGGTAAGAAATTCAAAACTCGTTCTGGGGATACTGTTCGGTTGCGAGATTTGTTAGATGAAGCTGTTGCGAGGTTTCGGGAGTTACTAGAGGCAAAAATTCAAGAAGAAGGTCGTAATGAAACTGAAGAGTTTAAAGCTCATGTTTCTAAAGTAGCTGGCATTAGTTCTGTTAAGTATGCTGACCTTAGTCAAAACCGCACTAGTAACTATATTTTTAGCTACGACAAAATGCTATCAGATAAGGGCAATACTGCGCCTTATATGTTATATGCTTATGCACGGATTCAGGGAATTAGCCGCAAGGGTGAAATTAACTTTCGAGAGTTAGGAAATAATGGCGTAGTATTAGAGCATGAAACCGAATTAGCGCTAGCAAAATATTTACTTCAACTCGATGAGGTTATTAATACTTTAGAGCAAGATTTATTGCCTCATCGTTTATGTGAATATTTGTATGAACTGAGTAAAAAATTCAATCAGTTTTATGACCGCGATCGCGGAGTTCGGGTACTGGATGCCGAGGAACCACAGCGAACATCCCGCTTGATTTTGTGTGATTTGACCGCTAGAACCTTGAAATTGGGATTATCTTTGTTGGGAATTCAGGTATTAGAAAGGATGTAATATAGGAATCTTATCAAAGAAGGGAATAGGGAACAGGCAACAGTTTTCTGTTCTCTATTCCCGCTTTTGGGGAGTAAGAGATAATTTTTCAGCTGAAATAACTATCAAAAAGTAAATTATGCAGTAACAATTACCAGCTTTGAAATAGTTGCAAAAGAGGGTTATGTGAATTTTACTGAAAGGTAGCTCAAAAATATTCTACAAAGTACCATTGAAAATTTGATTAGCAGTCAGGTTTAAATTTGGAAAAGTAGGGGATATAATACGTTCTAAATTCCTAAATTGAGCAACTTGATATTCTTCATCAACTAAATGATAAATAGAAATGGTTGGTTGTTTGGGGTTACCAATAAACTTTCTGGCTCCTAGAGGTGCATAATCAACGATCCAATATTCAGGAATTTTCATGGCTTCATAATTCCCTAATTTGGTGTAATAATCATCTTCCCAATTTGTACTTACAACTTCAATGACCAAAGGAATGGATTCGCTTTGAGTAACGGTAGACTCTTTTTCCCACAATTCCTCATTTTGCAAATTAGCATCGTTGATTAATACAATATCTGGCAAGTAACCCGATGATTTTCTGGGTGGTTTTACTAAAGCTGTTTTGGGAATAAAATATGGCAGTTTCAATCGCTTATATTCAACGGTAATTTCTCCTGCTAAAAATCCCGTAACTTTTTCATGCTTTCCACTCGATTGAGACATTTCTACAATTATCCCATCGTGTAATTCGTAACGTTTTCCGGTATTTTCTGGTAGCCATGCAATAAATTCCTCAAAAGTCAATAGTTTGGGTAAAGCTTGAGCCATATCAAAACCTCCACTTGTTTTGACTTTACCATTGCCAGTGTCGGGACTCATCAGTTTCGCATTAATACTAATGTGCGTTCTAAAACGTAATTTTAACTGTGGGGAGGTGGGGAGATGGAGAATAGAAATTTTGAAAGATAAATTAAGAGTTCAACTTAAGTTATTTTTTGTTTGTGTCCTTTGCGTCTTAGTGAAGCAGTTGTAGTCTTGACGCCTTGTATCGATTGCTAACTGCTGAACCCGAAGTGCAGTTATTTAATTTAGAATTAGTAGACTTGTAAAAGAGTATTTTGTTGGAGGCTGGCAAATGGTACGGACACCATCAAAAAACATAACTTTGGCAGAGTTTCTGATACTACCAGAAACCAAGCCTGCTAGTGAATACATCGATGGTCAAATTATTCAAAAACCTATGCCACAGGGAAAGCACAGTATAATTCAAGGTGAAATGGTTAGCATTATCAACTTAAGCGTCAAGCCCAAGCGAATTGCTCGTGCTTTTCCAGAACTACGGTGTACATTTGGTGGCAGATCGATTGTCCCAGATGTGGCTGTATTTAGTTGGGAGAGAATTCCCCGCGATGAAAATGGCCAAGTTGCTAACGTTTTCCAAGCCGCTCCCGATTGGACTATCGAGATTCTATCACCCGACCAAAGACAAACTAAAGTTACAAAAAATATATTACATTGTCTGAATTATGAAACACAAATGGGTTGGCTAATAGATCCAGAAGAACAAACGGTATTCGTCTATATACGCAATCAACAGCCAGTGATGTTAGATGAGCTAAAAGATTTACTTCCTGTCCCAGATTTTGCAAGTGAGTTGAAGCTGACGGTGGGAGATTTGTTTGGTTGGTTATTAGAGTAAAAACACAAAGTTAATTAGGAAATTTACTAGGTGCAGCAGATTTTATGGGTAGGAATTGGTTGTAAACGGGGAACTTCATGGCAATTAATTGATTTGGCAATTGAGAAAGTATTTGAAGAAAATCAAGTTTGCCAAAGTGCGATCGCGGGTATTGCTACCATCGATACTAAAGCCTCGGAAGTTGGCTTAGTAGAATTTTGCAACTTACGCAATTTGCCCCTAAAGGCTTTTTCTGCTGAGGTTCTTCGCTGTGTCTCGGTTCCCAACCCCAGCACAATTACCAAGCAACAAGTAGGTACGCCCAGCGTAGCAGAGGCAGCGGCTGTTGTTGCAGCTACTCAACTCAACTTTTTATTTACTGATTCTCTCTCTATTAGCGCAGAACAATTGCGGGTAAAATTGTTAGTTCCCAAACGAATTTTCCAGTTAAAAGGGCAATCAGGAGCTTTAACCCTAGCTGTTGCCCTAGCTGCTTACTGTGATTAACTTTTCTATTCAACAACTCTCAAAAGATAGTTAATAATGCTAGAAACAATTGCTAGCACGATTGAACCAAATAAAGCAGGTAAAAAGCCCTGAATCTCAAACCCAGAACCCGGAGTTAGGGCACTTGCTAGCCAAAGGGTTAAGGCATTAATTACTAATGTAAATAAACCAAAAGTTAGCAAGGTAATTGGAAAAGTTAAAATCCGCAAAATCGGTCTAATAAATGCATTAACTAGACCAATAACAATAGCAGCAACCAAGGCAGCTACAAAATTCTTAATAAAGAATCCCGGAACAATATTAGCAGTAATAAATAACGCCACCGCAGTACCGAACCAAGTTAATAAAAAGTGTCGCATAAGCTTTTTTAGAAGAATTAACCCTAAGTTAGGAGTCAGAATTCAGAATGGGCTACGCCCCGCTGCGCTAACAGAATTCAGGAGCAAGTCGCAGATGCTCCGCCAAGGCGTCAAAATTAGAATAGCCTCCTGCTGGCATCGAGAAATACTTTTTGTCCCAGTATCTTTATCGTATTCCACGATGTACCTAGTCAACTACCCAGCGACAATGCGATCGCATACAACCCCATTCCACAATTTCATCCCAAGACAAAAAGGACAAGGAAGAATTTACTCCCTCATCCCCTCATTTAAAGAGTTGAATAATTATGATTTTGAGTTCCCTAACGGCGCAAAAGAATTTCCCAGGTAGCCCCACCAGCTACGCCGTCAGGTTCTAAACCATAGCGCTTTTGTACAGCTTTGACAGCAGCCTCGGTTGTCGCCCCAAAGTCTCCATCGACATCGCCTTTTAAGTAACCAAGCTTTTTGAGTTGTTGTTGTAATCTCACAACTTCAGAACCACGTAAACCTACACGCAAAATTGGTAATCCTTCTGAGGTGTATTGAATACCAGGAGTTCGCTTAGTACTTGTATTGGACTGAGTTCGGGTTGTTTGCCTACTACGTGTGGTTGACTGGGTTCTAGTAGCTGATGTAGTACGATTCGACGTTTTTTGAGCTTGTCTGGGGTTAGCAGGCCTTGGTTCGGGACTAGTAGCAGCTTGTGTTGCAGCTTTTTTTGGTGGTTTGGTGCTTGTAGTAGCTTGTGTTGCAGCTTTCTTTGGTGGTTTGGGGTTGGTAGCAGCTTGTGTTGCAGCTTTCTTCGGTGGATTGGGTTTGGTGGGAACTTGGCTAACAGCCTGTCTTGGTGGGTTGGGATTTGCAACGTTGGTGGGGCTGTTAGCCTGGGTTGGAACGGGAAAATTTGTCGCTGAGTTAAATCTTTGCCCAGATGCTGGAGGTGTCGATCCTGCTACCGATTCTCTAGGAAACAGTCTTTGCCATGTGGTAGCATCAACGATGCCATCTGGATTTAAACCAGCTGCTTGTTTAAATCGAGAAACAGCACTAGCTGTATTTTCACTATATATACCATCTACTTCGCCAGAGTAAAAACCCAAAAGTCTCAAAGCTCCTTGAAGTTCAGATACACGTTCGCCTTGACTACCAACTTTCAGGGTAGGACGGCTGATACTATCTGCGGGGTTTACTTGGGCTATTTTTTGTGGAGCTGCAATTGATACTACAGGGGAAGCAATGAACAGAGGTGTAGTGGATAACAGGAGTATTTGAGTTGCTGATAAAGACTTAAATCTCTTTGTCCGCCAACCCTTTTGCCGTTTTTCCATTTTACAGCGATTTACAGTTGGATCTAGTAATTTTAAGTAACTCAAAATACTTGCTGTCAGGCTGCGTTGCATGGAATTTACTCCCAGAATATTCTGATGCTAATGGTACAGCCACTTGGTGTAAAAAACAGCTGTTGCACAAAGCGATGCCTCTAACAGACCACGCCTGATGCACATCATCTACGTTATGCGATCGCCCCATTAATTGCTGCTTCTTGGCCAAGTAAAGACACATAAGGTTCTTTTAAATATTGGGAAGCGGCGGCAATGGCATCTTGGGCATCCACAGCCGCAATCAATTCTTGGAACTTGATGTCAAAATCAATTCCTAACCCCAAAATCTCATACCAGCCGTATATCTGAGCAATCTGCCCGTTCGTTTGTTTACCCAAAGCATACTGCCCCAGAATCTTGTTTTTAGCAGCTTGCAGGGCGCTTGCGGATATTTCGGTGGTAGATAATAAATCTACTTCTGTACGCAATCCTTCTAAGGCTATGGTGGTATTTTCTGGTGCTGTACCCATATAAACTACAAACGATGCTGGGTATAGCCTAGTTGAGTAAAAAGCAGACACCTCGTAAGCTAAACCTCGTTTTTCCCGTAATTCGACAAATAAACGGCTAGAAAGCCCATTTCCCAAGTAGGTACACAGCAACTTCAATGGGGCATAGTCAGGAGAACTCACTGATGTGCCCATATAACCAAGCATCACAATTGATTGTTGCGTCTGTTGTGGCTTCAGTCTTACCTGTGGTTCGACCCTAATTTCAGGTAAATTGAGTGTTGGCACTGCTACTGCTGGAACTTGCCAATCGCCAAAAATATCTCTCACCAATGTTACTGCGTCTGTGGGTGTAACTCGACCGGCAATACTAATTACCAGATTATCGGGACGGAAATAAGTTTGATGATACTGCACTAAGTCCGCACGAGTTAAGCGGCTCATGGTTGTTTCATCTCCTAATACCGACATGGCATAGGGATGATTTTGGTACATTACCTGTCGCAATTGTTCAAAGGCCACAGTGAAGGGTTGCTCTTTTTGCGAACGAATATCTTGTAGTGCTAGACGCCGTTCTAGTTCCACTTGAACTTCGGGAAAAGTAGGCGATCGCAAAATCTGTCCTGCCAATGTTAAAATTTCGGCAAAATCAGATGTTACCGTCTTGAAAGATAGCAAAAAATAATCAGAGGTCGCATCTGCACTCAAACTCGCCCCCACAGACTCAACTTTTTCAGCAATTTCCAAGCTAGAAAGTCCATCGCATCCCTTTGTCATCACTGCTGATAGCAAATGTGCCAACCCTGCTTGCTCTTGGTTTTCGTTACAACTACCGGCACGTACAAAAATTCGCGCCGCAATAATGTCCGCAGCCGGGTTTTCTGCCACTAGCACGACAATGCCATTGTTTAATACAGTGCGATGAATAGGCGACTTTTGCAGCAAGGTTGTCATTTGTTATTTGTCCTTTGTCATTAGTCATTGGGCATTGGGTATGGGGCATGGGGCAAGCAGGGCAAGCAGGGCAAGCAGGGCAGGGAAAAGGTTAAAGGGAAAAGGGAAAAGGAATAAATTTAATCTTTTGCCTTTTCCCCTTACCCCTTTCCCTTTCCCCTTATCCTCTTCCATACCCCATGCCCCATGCCCGATACCCCATACCTAACACGGTTTAAGCACAGTAACGGCATAATTCTGTGGCGAGAGATACTGTTTCGCTAATTTTTGCAGTTGTTGGGCATCAAAAGACTGAATCTCCTGAGGATAAGCCACAGCTAATTCGGCTTGGGCTATTGTATTGTAGTATCCGTAAAGCCCTGTGAGTTGATTTGGTGTTTCAGTGGAAAAGGCATAATCGTTACATAATAGCCTGCGCGATCGCGCGAGTTCCTGTTGACTAATTTCCTGAGTCTGTAATTTATCTAAACAATCGCAAATCAAAGATTCTACTTTTTCTAAATTTTCTGGCTCCAACCAGGCAGTAATTGTAAATAAACTCGATTCCCGTTGCAAAGAAAAATTACTACAAATTCCCTGTACCAATTGCAATTCTTCTCGCAAATCGCGTACTAAACGCGAAGTGCGCCCTTCTGCTAATAACACGGACAACAAATCTAAGCCATAGGCAGTGCGGATTTCTTCTACTCCCGGTACAAGCCACGCCATTAACAATCGCGCTTGCTCTATGCGTGGTAAATATAGTTCTTGACGACGAATTTCTGTTATTATTGGCTGTGCAACTTTTTCAAACTGGGGACAATGAGAAGGTTCGGCAAAATCAGTAAATGAACGATTTATTAATTCCCAAGCTGGCTCTTGAGCTATGCCCCCTGCAATTACCACCGTCATATTTTCCGGTTGGTAGTGGGCACGGTGAAAGCAGCGCATTGCTTCTGGTGAGTGCTGCATCAGTTCTTGCTCAGTACCAAGCACAGAACGTCCGTAAGGGTGACGCCCATAAATGCTACTAATCAAGGCTTGGAATCCTATCCAGTCAGAATCGTCATTGCACGAACGGATTTCCTCTAGTACTACGTCCCGTTCGCGGCTAAATTCATCTTCTGGAATTGCCGCATTCAGCAGTAATTCTCCCAAGTACGGCAAGGTATCTTGCAAATAAGGCGCAGCTGTGGTAAGTGAATAATGAGCGTAATCATAGCTTGTTGCCGCATTACTGACGCCTCCCCGGTTTTCAACGTTGTGGTCGAACATTCCAGGGGGTAGTGTTGCCGTACCTTTAAAAATCATGTGTTCTAAAAAGTGTGCCATACCAAACCAAGGTTCTGGCTCTAGGCTTGTTCCAGCACGCACCCAAACATCCGCCACAACTACAGGGGTAGTGGGAATTTCTTGATGAATAAACGTTAAGCCATTGTCTAGTCGGAAGACCGAGGCTGGAAACACGGTATTAGTTATTTGTTGTGACAATTTTTTGTAGCTTTAACCACAATTTCATTCAATTGTGCGATTTTACCGCTGAATGTCACCTAAATTAGAATCATGTTATACAGATTTTGTTTTTATTAGCAGATATCGCTAAATTCAATAGACCTAACTCTTTTGTTAGTTGACAAAAATTTAGGTTATGGAGATGCTTCTGAGATTGATGGGAGCAAGCGCGAGCGATCGCAAGAAACTCTCTTACAACCCTATTGCTCAAAAAACTGTATTATCAACTACTATTTTTACGTCCGTAGAAGTTTTCAGTTTACTGATTATTGGCTGTTATGGTAGCCTACTACGCCATTTCTTGGGATCTTGAGAAGAGTGGAAAACTGCATAGACAATAATTGTAGTGTCCGAATGCTCATAGAAAACAACGTAAGGGAAGCGGCGAACTACAGCCCTTCTATAGCTTTGGTGAACTAGCTGATAAATTTCTGGATTTCGCCGAATCAACTGAATACAAGCATCTACGCAACGAAGAAATTCTTCACCCAAACCAACTTCGCGATCTTCATACCAGATATAAGCCTGAGCCACATCTTGTTCCGCCTCAGGCAGAATAATCAGATTTCTAAACGTCATATTCTCTACTACGAATTCGCTCCTTAACTGCTTCCCAGGAACTACCTGAATCAGGATTTTGTAAATAGGTTGCTTTTCTCTTAGCAAGTTCTTCTTTTTGCCAGTCAAGCACAGGAATTTGCTCTGGAACTTGGGCAATGCTATCCCATAAGTCTTCAACAAGCTGCAATTTTTCTGAGAGGGTTAACTCAAAAATCTGAGTGAACTCTGCGTTCATACCAACCTCGTTCAGCGACTAGCCATTTTTTTCTAAGTCTATCACTGACAACATTGATGCTTTAGGAATGGCCTTTTGAAAAGCTATTTGCTCCTTCAAGGACAAAGAATTGATTTCCTTATTAGAAGAAAATGCCCTCAAAGCAAGTTCAACCTCTGTAAAAACTAGTGTGCTTGAGTCCCCTAAAAACGCAAGCCAAGAGCTTACAAATTGGCTCCATAAATCTAGAAAGCTTGGGGGACTGACTAAAAAGTCGTATTTTCTGCCAATTCCAGTGGCACTTGTCGCAGTTATATAAGTTTTACTAATTTAAATAATTAAAGCTCCCAAATTCTAACTGAGTTTGGGAGCTAATAATTTTGAGTTCACCGCGACGCCGTTTTACCTAAGTTTATGACCTGGTTTTATCCAGGTGGGAACCTAAATTCCTCGTTTAAAGTTTCCGGGTACATGCCCGGTCTACTGCCACGAGAACGCTTGACTCCCTTTTCTTTAAAGGCATAGATCAAAAAACTTGATGGCAGTCACCAACGTCGTAGTGCAACTAACTCATTATAACTTTCAAAAAGATGTTGTGTGTTCAACATCGAAAGTTTCTCAAAAATTTACTTGGGATACCAGATAGATTCTATAGTCTGGGCAACAGCCATCGCCTGCTCTCGACTTTGATTATCCAGCAAAACTGTGACATGTCCCAACTTCCGCCCAGGACGCGATTGAGTTTTCCCATACCAGTGGACGTGGGCCTGGGGAATCTCTGCTATTTGTTGACGTTGGCTTTGGTAATCGCTGTCAGAATTTTCATACCCCAACAAATTCACCATCACAGCACCAGCACGCTGCAAACCAGGATTTCCCAACGGTAAACCACAAACTGCCCTTAGCTGTTGTTCAAACTGAGAGGTTTCACAGGCGTCGAGGGAAAAATGCCCAGAATTGTGGGTGCGGGGAGCAATTTCATTTACCAGCACTTTACCATCAGCAGTCAGAAATAGCTCAATTCCAAACACTCCTACTACTTGCAAGCTATTTAATAGAGTATGTGCGATCGCTTCTATTTCTGCTACTCGATCTGCCGAAATATCAGCTGGCGCAATCACTCTCCGACAAACTTGTTGTTCTTGTTGAGTTTCTACCACTGGATAGGTGACAATTTCTCCATTTAAAGAGCGAGCTGCTATGACTGCTAGTTCTCTTTCAAAAGGTACAAATTCTTCTAACAAAAAAAGCGATTGATTGGCAGTTTTTGTTATGGTTTCATAACTTAACTTTTCTTCTAAAGCCGCGAAATCTTTAATTATGAAGGTACCCTGACCATCATAACCGTGGCGTCGGGATTTAAGAACTACAGGAAAACCTAGATATTCTATTTTAGATTTGAGATTTTCTCTCTCTTCAACGGCGAAAAATTGCGGAACCGGTAAGCCTAAATCCCTTAAATAGGAACGCTGATGATGTTTATCTAAAAGAGGAGTTAATGCTTCTAATCTCGGACGAAAACAAACCCCTTGCTTTTCTAAAACAGATAAAGCATCTAAGTTAACAAATTCATTTTCAAAGGTGATGACTTCGCATTTTTTCGCTAATATTTCTGTAGCACTGGCATCATCTACCGGAGCGAAAACAATTTCCTGAGCGATGGACACCGCAGGATCGCTTTGGCTAGGAGTTTGTACTACTAATTCTACTCCTAGCTTGCGTGCTGCATCTGCCATCATCCAGGCCAGTTGTCCGCCACCAATTACACCTACACGTTTCATTAACATCCCAGAGAATCACGAGTTTGCACGCCTGTTTTGGAATTCACACCACCAGCTTTTGCACACAGTTCTTTGATTTGTGCTTTATCCAAAATTGCATCTGTAAAATCTGCACCGTCTATATTCACATCATTAAAGATGGCGCGGAGCAGAAGGGCTTCTTTCAGAACTGCATCGCTCAAATCGGCCTTAGTCAAGTTTACCTGATCGACCATTGCATTCGTTAAATCGGCTGCGTGGAGATTTGCTTGTGTCATAACTGAAGCACTCAATACTGCTCCCCGCAAGTCAGCGTTTGTAAAATTAGCCAATTCCATATTGGCGTTAGAAAACTCCGCAGCTTGCAAACTTTGACCAGAAAAATCACGTCTTGACAACTCTGCATTACTAAATGACAGTGGATGAGTCCAGTCTACCGCCAGTGCAGGATGAGCCACGCACCAGACAAGAATCGCCAAAAGTAACGCCAATCCTCGCCGCCAAAACATATCGAGAGCCAATTTGGTGTATAATTGCTGCATTGTAACCTTACCGCATTTTGACTGTTGACTGTTGACAGCCTAAGTTATTTAGACCAGCAATCCTGCTGCTAAATTTGGGGAATCTATAAATTTCCCTGCTTAATATTTTGTAACCTAAAAACAGGCATCGCTTCTCACTGCGAGCAAAATTATTTATCCGACTATAGGCACAAAGCAGCGATCGCTTGGGTGTAATGGAGAGGGCGATGTCTACGCCACATCATAAGTAGGTGGACACAATTATTTATAAGAGGTATTTCGACTCCGCTCAATGCTCAGTAGTCTGACTAAAAGAGGGTTGAGCGCAGTCGAAACCCGGTAATTAAGTTAGGTTTCATTTAGTCGTTCAACTTACCAACAAAATTATTACCGAAGGCTGATATGAGTAACTTTCTTTTTTTTTAACTATTAAGAAATGATTTCAAGCAATATCTACCAATAGCTAGATCTATGCCCTTTGATTTATTTACAATTCTTGATTTCAAAATTTGGTTTTTCAGATATATTACGACTCCTATTTGATTTTTGTAAAGGTAAGTAAAGCTCTAAAGTTTCTTTCCTATTCCCTATTGCATAGTTTTTTAAGCACTAAGACTTACCGCCTAATTTACAATTCTTAACTTATGATTTTTCACGTAAAGTTTATTGTCATTTGAAGTAAACAGATTCTATTGGCTGCTAGGCTTTTAATTAAGTCAAGCAACGTTTGAGTCTAATAGTGATTTATCTCAACTGCTTAACAAAGCTTAAAAATACCAGAGATAGAGTTAATTTTATACTGAATTAGTTAAATTTTAGGAATCTCCGAAAAGTTATCTTCAGCAACTAGACAAATTCCACAAACAGCAACTCTCAACTGCGATGATTAATCATTACTCACTTCAATGGATTGAGGCATGGTGCCAAGAAAATGGCTGGACAGATTTATTTGTCGAGCGGCGTAATAATTACTGGGCTTTTCCTCCAGGTTGTGTAATGCCAGAACCAATTCCTGTTCACGTTCTGAGATTGATTAAAGCGGAAAAAGGATTAACTTTTGAAGAACGATTATGGTCTAGTTCAGCAGTAATTGGCACAATCTTTGCTGTTCTATTTACCTACTGGTTCCAGTCTCCGATGCCTTTAGTTTTGGCTTTCGCTTTTAACGCCGTTACGGTGGCTCAATTGGAACTTGAGGATGCGTAAATTTTTAATTTTGGGCTTTGGTGTTAAAACTGCTCTTGTTTGGTTTCAGCAAGAGCAGTTTTTAATTTAATAATCTGTAAAATGCTTTCGGCGAGTTATGCAGTGACTAACGTAAAAAGTTTTTATAGGACTGATATTTGATTTTTGAAATATACGTAGTGGCATGTCAAGGCTAAAATAGTGCATTAGTAAACTCTTGTGGGGTGGGACAGAAAGTCCGCCCGGACGGGTGAGGACACCCATCCCACAATAAAATTTTTTGCAACATTTTAGCCTTGACACGCTAGTACTCTCTCGGATTATTGGCATTATTAGCGTCTTGCGTCGATCGCGTTAGGGACGCTCCTGCGTCGCTGGTGTTGGGCAAAACCCTTCTCGAAGAGTACTCGTTCGCTCTTAGCGTTCCCGCAGGGTAGGGCGGTTGGATAAATTCGCTAAACGCGACCAAATAAAATAATGTAGGGACATGGTATTATCATGTCCCTACAAAAAGATTTTTCAACTAAGGGTGGATTATCGCCGCTTGGGAGTAGTCCTGCTAGGGGTGCGTTTTTCTTCATCTCGACGACGGCGATCGCGCCAATCTGCAAGGGTCAAATAACCAATACCACCTGTCACTGCTACGAGCAGCACTACGGCAATTAAAGCCAAAATACTCAGGAATGGACTTTCTACCATGCCTTTACAGCCCGTTACGTCCCCAGACTACCATTGCAATTGACCAAGTGAACACGACTAGCAGTGATACCCAGCCCAGTGTCAAAATTTCCATAGTCCCGCTTTTCAAATCATTACAAAAGGTCTCTAATGTTTATCATACAGGGATTGGGCAGGGTGAGATTTTTTTATCAATGATGTTCTAACGTTTTGTGAGCGATCGCTTTCTCTACCACCATTTCAATATTAGTACTTATTAATTTAAGTAATTATGAAAACAGGTGTAAAAAAGTAGCGATCGCGCTGTTATATTCGCTGACTTGGGAATATTAGGGTTAGGCGCATATATTTCAAATTTAGCAACCCCTAGTATCAATGCTGACATTTCTTAGCTACGCTTTCAACTCCGACGGTTTTATTCCCCACGGACATTGTTATCTCTGGAAAACTGGATTAGTTTGGCTCCACATTATTGCTGATGGCATTATTGCTCTTGCCTATTATTCTATTCCCTTCTTATTAATTTACTTTATTTCCAAGCGCCAAGACGTGCCTTTCAATGGAGTTTTTGTCTTATTTGGTGCTTTTATCACTGCTTGCGGTACCGGACACTTAATGGATATTTGGACGCTTTGGCATCCAGATTATTGGATTTCAGGTTGTCTAAAAGCTCTAACTGCGATTATTTCGATATACACCGCATTTGCCTTAATTTTTCTGATGCCTCAAGCCTTGACGCTACCAAGTCCAGCCCAGTTAGAAGCTATCAATCGAGCGCTTTCCACTGAAATTGTAGAGCGCAAGCGCATCGAGCAAGAACTACGCAAAGCCGAAGAAGTGGCTCAAGATTCCAGCCACGCCAAAAGTGAATTTCTGGCGAATATGAGTCATGAACTACGTACACCCCTCAATGGCATCTTGGGTTATACACAAATCCTTCAACGCACAGAATCTTTGAGTGAAAAAGGACGTAAAGGACTCGGCGTCATTTATCAATGTGGTTCTCATCTTTTAACTCTGATTAATGATGTTCTCGATCTTTCCAAAATCGAAGCTCGCAAACTCGAATTACATCCTGTTGATTTTTACTTGCCTGCATTTATTGATAGCGTCACTGAAATTTGCCGCATCCGTGCAGAACAAAAGGTCATTGCCTTTGAAGTCCAACTCGATCCCGATCTGCCAACAGGGATTCACGGTGATGAAAAACGCTTACGACAAGTACTGATTAACTTGCTTAGTAATGCGATTAAATTTACTAACCAAGGCAGTGTCACTTTCAAAGTTAAAATCACCGAACGAGAATCAGGTGTTAATGGAAAAACTAACTACAAAATTCGCTTTGAGGTAATAGATACTGGTGCAGGTATAAAACCCGAACAAGCTGAAAAAATCTTCCAACCTTTTGAGCAAGTAGGAAATCAAAAACGACAATCTGAAGGTACAGGTTTGGGATTAGCAATTAGCCAAAAAATTGTTTTGTTAATGGGCGGTCAAATTCAGGTGCAAAGTACCTTGGGCAAAGGTAGCACTTTCTGGTTTGAGGCAAAATTCCTAGAATCTAAAGACTGGGCAAAGGTTTCTAGAGCTGTTGACCAAGGAACGATCGTTGGTTATATGGGACAAAGACGCACTATTTTAATTGCAGATGATAAATGGGAAAACCGATCGGTAATTGTAAATTTACTAGAGCCAGTTGGGTTTACTGTTATTGAAGCTAGCCACGGTGAGGAAGCATGGGAACAAGCTCTAGCCCACAAACCAGACTTGGTAATCACTGACTTAGTGATGCCGATATTGGATGGATTTGAGTTAATTAATCGTTTGCGTCAGTCGGAGCAATTTAAAAATATTGCTATCATTGCTTCGTCTGCGAGTGTATTTGCAATCGACCAACATAAGAGTATTGATGTTGGTGCAGATACATTTCTACCAAAGCCTGTGGAAGCTGAAGTGCTGTTAGAAATGCTCCGACAAATTTTGCAGCTTAAATGGATTTTTGATGAGAAAATAGACGCAATTCAAAAAAATAAACCAGCTGCCTTGGAGAAATCTATTGATACCATTTCTCCAAACCAACAGATTTTACAAGAGTTGCTTGAACTCGTACATGATGGAGATATTCAAAATATTTTGGAATTGGCCGATCAACTTTCCACATCTGATGAAAAACTAAACGTTTTTACTCAACACATTGTCCAACTTGCTAGTAATTTCCAACTCAAACGCTTGGCAACTTTTATTGAACAATATATTGATTAATTAATAAAATTTGAATTATAATTTCAAATCTACTATGAACAAAAAATCAAATACTGGATTTATCTTAATTGTGGATGATAATCCGACAAATTTATCTCTTCTATGTGAAGCCCTCAACAGTGAGGGGTTTCGTTTCCGTGTTGCAGTAGATGGAGAAAGTGCGATCGCTCAAGTCGAACGCAATCAACCAGAGTTAATTTTACTAGATGTACAAATGCCTGGTATTGATGGTTTTGAAACTTGTCGTCGTCTCAAAGCCAATCCTGTTACTCAAAACATTCCGATTATTTTCACCACTGCTTTAGCAGATACTGACAGCAAAACTAAGGGTTTTTCACTTGGTGCTGTAGACTATATCCCGAAACCCTTTGCACAAGAGGAAGTTATTGCTAGAGTGCGCGTGCATTTACAACTCAAACAATTGACTGAATCTTTGGAACAACAAGTTAGCGATCGCACTAAGGCTTTGCAACAAGCCCAAGTCCAACTAGTGCAACAAGAAAAGCTATCAACACTCGGAGAGTTAGTTGCTGGTATTGGTCATGAAATCAATAACCCAGTCAATTTTATTTCTAGCAATATTCCACCCTTACAAGAATACATTGCAGCAATAACCGAGTTGCTTTCACTGTATAAACAAGAGTATCCAAAGCCAACAGCTAAAATTACTACTGCTATTAACAACTTGGATCTAGATTTTATTCTCGAAGATATCACAAAAATCTTAAACTCACTGGAAGTAGGAAGCGAACGAATCCGTAACCTTTCTAATTCACTCCGCAACTTCTCTCGTTCGGATAGCGATGCCAAAATCTTTGCTGATTTGCACCAAGGGCTAGATAGCACACTCATGATTTTGCAACACCGTCTCAAAGCGAATAGCGATCGCCCGCAGATTGAAGTGATTAAAAATTATGGAGTTTTACCACAAGTGAACTGTTATTTAGGGCAGATGAACCAAGTATTTATGAATATTCTGGCAAACGCTGTTGATGCTTTAGATGAAGCTATAATCCAAGGCAAAATCAGCAATGTAATTCCTCAGATTAAAATTACAACAGCACTAGATTCTGAAAAATTAGCTGTAATTAAAATTGCTGATAATGGAATTGGTGTTCCGGAACGGTTGAAAAAACGCTTATTTGAACCGTTATTTACTACAAAAAGTGTTGGTAAAGGTACTGGACTTGGCTTGTCAATCGCCTATGAAATAGTAGTAGAAAAACACAAAGGTATATTAGAAGTTAACTCTCACCCAGGTATGGGAACTGAATTTATTATCAAAATTCCCACATGAGAGTAGGATCTGGGCATGGGGCAAAGGGCAAAGGGTAAGGGGAAAAGGGGAAAGATTAAATTTATTCCTTTTCCCTTTAACCTTTAACCTTTTCCCCTGCCTCGTCCCCTTGTCTCCCCATACCCAATGTCCTGTTTGGCCCATACAGTGAACACAATTTCAAATCCTCAATTAATGGCAGAACGCCTAGAATCTCTCAAGGCTGGTATAGTTGGAGGTTTTTCTTTATTTTCTGGCTTTGCGATCGCTAGTTTTTTAAATACTTTGGTATTGGCAAAGTATTTTCAAATACTTGTAACTTTACAAACTAATGTTAATTGGCATTTATGGGTGAGTGCTGCTGTTGCAACTTTTACTGGTTTTTTGTTTGGTGTAACTTACCGCTATATCATCCGTTCGGATAAAAACCCTCAACTCAAAGCTGGTGGTGTGCTGGCTTTTGGTTTAGTGCGGGGATTAACTCAAATAGAACTTGGATGGAATTTGCACAGCACAATTTGGCCTTTTTTGGTATTGGCAGCAGAAAGTGTATTGTGGTTTGCAATCGCAGCGATCGCACTTGATATTGCTATGCAGCTGAATTGGGTTAAACCTTTTTCATCAAATGTTTGAGAGATACTGGAATTTTACCACTTGTATTCGGTCGGATAATTTTGCTGCCATTGCAGATGCAATGACCCACCTCTTGGAGCAGGAAGTAGGTTGCCGTCGTCTTACTCAGCTGCCTGAGATTACGATTGACTCACAAAAACTGCGCTATCTTCCTGCTTGGGAGCGACCGCGCCTGTGAGTCATTAGCTTGTGCAGAGGTGAAGACGAATGGACAATTGTGAAAACTTGGCCAAGCGAGTTCCTTTGTAAGCGGGTAGAAGGCGTTACTCGCCCCCGACTATCAGCGTTAGCAATGCAGTTAAAGTCTGATATTTTTCATTTTCGGGTAGTTCGTGACATTTGCGGAATCTTGGTGGAAGCCAATGCAACTGGTCATATCTTCCTTTCTGGTTGGAATGATTACGAAGGAGTTAATAGCTTAGATGAAACCCATTTTTTTTACGGAGAACAAATTAATGCACCTGAGCTAATTTCACACTTTTCTCTGTTAAAAGTATCACAGCAAATCCAGGAAGCGATGCGAATACATGAAAAACCAGAAATTGCAAGAATTGAAGCTGAGTATCAACGGCTGTTGATAGAAAACCCCAAATCAGAGTTATTAATCGATCTACAATATGAAGCTCTAAAGGGTTATGCCGAACGTATAGATAATGCCTTAGCGGAAGTAATAGATAGCTCGAATTTCTGCTGGTATTTGGGTGATTTACTTTACTATGTTTATGCGGAACCGCAACAGCTAGAAGATAAGGGAGCGCAACTGTTGTATTTTCAACCCCCAATTACGTACAATTCTCATCCCGTCATCCTGTTACCACCTGAGCCTCTGTTTGAAAATGATGAGAATGAATCTTTCTAATCTTGTCTTTTCAGAATAGGAGGTTGTTGTTGTTTATCGAGTTCCGAAATTACACTACTTGTATCCAGTCAAATAATTTAGATTCAATCGAACTAGCTCTCAGCCGCATCCTTGAGCTTGAAGGTTGCCGTCGCATTTCCCAACCTTCTCAAACTTTATCAAAAGAGAAATTGCGCCAAACTCCCTGGCTGCTATTACGCGACCTATGGATTGTCGGACTGTTCGTTAGCACTCAGGGATGGACTATAGTGAAAACCGAACCGAGTGAACTACTATGCCGTCGAGCTAGAGGTGCTACTCGCCCTCGACTATCACAACTAGCTATGCAAATTGGTTGCAATGCTTTTCACTTCGGCGCATACGGTCATCATGGTATCCTTCTGGAAGCAGATGCTATGGGTCAGACGTTTATTTCTGGTAGTGTTGACCGTATAGAAGAAGAAAACCAGTTTTATGACGAAGAGATTAATAGACGTGGACGCTCACAGTTCTTCTTACTAGATGTGCCAGAGGAAATACAGGCAGTTATGAAACCACCTTCTCCCGAACAGCAACAGGAAGAAGAAAGAAGGTTGGAAGAATTAGATATGTTGATAGGAACTGAGGAGGAGCCATTTGATGCCCAATTTGAAATTGCAGAATTACTCAAGGGACATTATCGGCGAATAGATGAAGCTTTAGAGCCTCTGCTGGGAGGTTCCCCCTCTTATTGGTATCTTTATGAGAATTTGTTTTACCTAGCTTACACCCGGCAACAGCAGCTTGCTGCGGACGGGTTACGGTTGCTGTATTTCAAACCTGCCGAACATTATCGCCAACTCAATCCGTTGTATGAAATTGACGCACAGTACTAAGCCTAGTATATACCCAGCAACTTGCTGTTGCTGCCGAGAGTGCGAGGCTTTTATTCTTCCAAGCAATCGTATAACTCAGACTTAGAAAAATCAGGCTTGCTGGTGTGCGACAAGTATAATGCCGATTACAGATTCTAAATCAATCATACAAACAAAAGCGTAAAGACTTGTGATTTAAGTAGCTAGAAGTAGATGGAGCGCGGCTATTCTACTTTCGCCCTAAGCAATAATTGCAAAACTTTGAAGTACAAAAATTATAGAAACCGATTTAAACATAAGCTAATGATAGGTGCAACCTTCAATACCTAAAGGAGTGACAAAGAAGTTATAAAGCAGATGAGATAAGAGTCATAACGTGTAAATTTCGCTGAAAATATGGTAGTTTACTGTGCTTGAGGCGCATCAATTCATGAGCTAAATAGCCCAAAATTCTATTGCTCCTATCTCTAACGACTATTTTGTAGTATAATAATTACATTAAGTTTTAAAACTACTATGTAAAGTTAAATTGATTCTGTATTATTCTTCAATATTACCTAATATGAAAACTCAAAGATCCCATTATTACTTAATAGTTGATTTAGAGGCTACCTGCTCTGACAGTGGGACTGTTCCCCGTCATGAAATGGAAATCATCGAAATTGGTGCAGTAATGCTGAATCGAGAAACGTGGGAAATTGATTCAGAGTTTCAGCAATTTATCCAACCTGTTAGACACCCACAACTAACACCCTTTTGCACAGAATTGACTACTATTCGGCAGCAAGATGTTGATGAAGCACCAAAATTTATAGAGGCAATTTCTCGCTTCCAAGAATGGATTAATTTATTTCCCAATCATGTTTTTTGTTCTTGGGGCAATTATGACAAAAATCAATTTATTCAAGATTGCAAATTTCATAATGTTGCTTATCCTTTTAGTTCAGAACACATAAATATCAAAGACGAATTTTCCAAATACCTTGGTGTATCTAAAAAATTTGGTATGGCACAAGCTCTCAATGAGTTGGGCATTAAATTACAAGGCACACACCATCGTGGCATCGACGATGCCCGCAACATTGCATCTATCTTTAGAGAGATTAAAACTAAAAAAAGATAGGGATTGGGGCATGGGGCATTGGGCATTGGGCATTGGTTATGAATTATTCTCCTTGTCTTCCTTGTCTCCCCAGTCCCCAGTCCCCAATCCCCAGTCCCCAGTCCCTCTTACAGACTGCTAATGGCTTCTACAACTAGCTTGGAAACAAAGGGTAAAATTTCACGATTCTTAGCTTGGGCTTTGCCTTCAGTAAATACTACTAGAAGGTAAGGGCGTTGGTTTGGTAACTCAATATAGGCGACATCATGGCGAACTTGGCTTGTCCAGCCGGCCTTTGACCAAATTTGGGCATCTTTCGGAAGTCCACCGCCCAAAAAACCTGTCACTTGATCTTCTTCAACATCAGCGGGCAAATTTTGGAGATCGCGTTTGAGCAAAGCCATCATCGCTTGCGATCGCGTACTTGAAACTGCTACTCCGCCGATAATACTATGCACTAATCTGGCGATCGCATTTGTGGTCAGCATATTACGATTTTCCAGCAACTCTCCCACAAACGCCCGCTCCCGTCCATAGGGGCCATCACCCCAAGTTTTTTGACAGACGTTAATTGTCTCCATTTCTTCCCATCCCAAGGATTGATAATAGCGGTTAACGATATTACGCTGATATTTCCAGGTTTCAAATGGGCCGACTGGTAGTTCTGGCCCTGAGGTGGTGCCAGTGAGAATATCCACAACCAAGCTGGTAGCATCATTACTAGAGTCTACAATCATATCCCGCAAGGCTCGCTCTAACTCCTTAGAAGTTTGGCTCATGCCTTTTTCCAGCCATTCATTTACTGCCACCAGATAAAATAGTTTGACTACACTTGCAGGGTAAATCCGTTCAACACCGCGATAAGTAAAACCCCGAACTGGATGGTTCCAAAAAGCGTCGGGAGTCAGCGCACCACCAGTATTTACCGGCACTGGTGGATCGTAAACAACCCAAGTCAAGGCAATTTGATTGCGAGCTAAGGTAGGAAATGCTGTCCAAGTTGCATCTAAAATGCCTAACCCAAGATTTTCGAGTTGTTCGTCTTTATTAAAAAAAATCATTCTAGAATAATGTCCTTTAACCTAAAATCCCAAATCCCAAATCTCAAATCAGCGGAGTATCAGTGTCTAGCTGACCTGAATTTATACGATTCTCCTGAGTGTACGCGCCTAGCAACTCAAGCCGCATCTGGGCGACATTTATGGATAACATCAAATCATCATGATTCGGCGGTTGAGGTGTATTTGCGTGAAGATGACTATCCCGGATGGGTATCCTTTTCAGATTTGGGTTTATTACAACCTGCTACTGTACTTTATCAGGCTGCAACATTTTCTGAATCTGAAATTAAAAAACTGCTAGCACAGGTTATCGCTTTTACCCAAAAAGCGATGCAACAATCAAATTATTACCTTTGGGGCGGTACGGTAGGACCAAATTATGATTGTTCTGGGTTAATGCAAGCGGCGTTTGCTTCGGTGGGTATTTGGTTACCGAGAGATGCCTATCAACAGGAAGGATTTACTCAACCAATTACTATTGCAGAGTTAGCACCTGGGGATCTGGTATTTTTTGGGACTAGCCAAAAAGCAACCCATGTGGGGCTTTATTTGGCGGATGGTTATTATATCCATAGTTCTGGGAAGGAACAGGGACGTAATGGCATTGGGATTGATGTTCTTTCGGAACAGGGGGATACTGTTAGTCAGTCGTACTATCAGCAGCTGCGGGGTGCTGGTAGAGTTTTTAAGAGTTACGAACCACAGAGAGAAGTCTGAGCTAAGGCTTCCTGAGATCGGAACTTCGGTCAAGACGCTGAGGACGTAGAGGAATATGGGGAGCGAGTTGGTTTATGAAGGGGTGAATGGGGCGATTTCAACAATTGTTCCAGATGTTTCGGTGGTGGTGCCCATACATAATGAAGTGGAAAGTTTGCCACTTTTATTAGAAGCGATCGCATCTACATTATCTTCGAGTCAGATAAGTTATGAAATCATTTGTGTTGATGATGGTTCTACGGATGGTTCCGGGGAATATCTCAAGCAAGCAGCGCAAACACGTCCTGATTTGAAAGCGGTGATTTTGCGTCGTAATTACGGACAAACTGCGGCTATGGCTGCTGGATTTCATTATGCACTAGGTAAAGCGATCGTTTCTTTAGATGCTGATTTGCAAAATGACCCGGCTGATATTCCGATGTTATTGGCCAAGCTCGATGAAGGTTACGATTTGGTAAGCGGTTGGCGACAAAAACGCCAAGATGGAGCTGTAAATCGCTTACTTCCTTCTAAAATCGCTAACTGGCTGATTCGCCGCACCACTAGCGTCAATATTCACGATTATGGTTGTTCGCTCAAAGCCTATCGTGCAGAACTATTGGCAGATATGAACCTCTACGGTGAATTACATCGGTTTTTACCTGCTTTGGCTTACATCGAAGGAGCTAGAATTACTGAAATGCCCGTGCGTCATCACGCCCGCCGCTTTGGCCGCAGTAAGTATGGGATTTGGCGGACATTCCGGGTGTTGATGGATTTATTAACCATTTTGTTTATGAAAAAATTCCTTACCCGGCCGATGCATGTTTTTGGGCTGTTGGGCTTGATTTCAATGGTTTCGGGGACGCTAATCGGAATTTATTTGACTTTCATTAAATTAGCTTTAGGTGAAATGATTGGCAATCGCCCTTTGCTGATTTTGGCAGTTCTGTTGCTTGTAACTGGAGTACAGCTGTTTTGCTTCGGTCTTTTAGCAGAATTACTCATGCGTACATATCATGAATCCCAAGGACGGCCTATCTATCGCGTGCGAGAGGTGGTAGCAAAAAAGGTTAACTAAGGTAACAATAGTAATGATTTGTCTTTTGTCATTGGTCATTGGTCATTGGTCATTAGTAAATAGTTAAGAGTAAATATTGGTTGACTCTAAACAAAAGACAAAAGACAAATGACAAATGACTAATGACTAATGACAAAAAACTAATTAAATTGCATCTACCTTGAAAATATTTAATACCTTTGATACCGAACTGCGGTACAACCTGCTGATTTTATTCACGGCAGGTTTATTATTCTGGTCGAGCGTGGCTTCGCTCTTACCAACTCTACCGCTTTATCTTGAGTATGTGGGCGCAACTAAGCAACAAATAGGGATTGTAACGGGCAGTTTCGCAATCGGCTTATTGCTAACTCGCCCGATGCTGGGACGGTTAGCTGATGAACGCGGTCGAAAATTTGTGTTGTTGATTGGTACGATAGTAGCTGCGATCGCACCTTTTGGTTACTTGGCAACCCAATCTATTGGGCTGTTAATCTTGGTGCGGATTTTTCACGGCGTTAGTATTGCCGCTTTTACCACTGGCTACAGTGCCTTAGTTGCAGATTTAGCTCCACCTGATAAACGTGGTGAAATTATTAGTTACATGACCCTAGCAACTCCCATTGGTTTAGCAATTGGCCCTGCCTTGGGAGGATTTTTAGAAGCCACAACTGGTTATGGAGTGTTGTTTTTGGTTGCTGCTGAGTTGGGTTTTGTCACTCTCTTGGCAATTGTACAAGTTACCAATCCTCATATACAGACACAGGAAAAAACTCATGACGACGAGCGAAAATTTTGGCAAATTCTGATTAGCCCACGGGTGAGAGTTCCGACTTTAATTATGTTGCTGGTTGGTTTGTCTGCTGGTGCTGTACATACCTTTGTATCTCTGTTTATCAAATCAAGCCAAATAGACTTTAATGGCGGGTTATTTTTTACAGTTGCAGCAATATCTAGTTTTAGTATTAGAATCTTTGCTGGTAAGGCCAGCGATCGCTTGGGGCGTGGTTTATTTATCAGTTTTGGTATAATTTCTTATACTTTAGCTTCGATACTGCTATGGCAGGCTCACAGTGTAATTAGTTTCTTACTAGCGGCGATTTTTGAAGGCGCTGGTGGTGGTACAGTTATATCGATGATTGTGACAATGATGGCAGACCGATCGCTACCACAAGAACGGGGGCGAATTTTTGCTATCTGCGTCACTGGGTTTGACCTGGGAATTGCGATCGCTGCTCCTGTTTTGGGTTCCATTGCCGAACAAATCGGCTATCGCAATATGTTTGCCTATGGTGCTGGGTTCGCTTGTGTCGCGCTTGTGATTTTCTTCACTAAGTCCAGCAAAACCCTAGTTAGCTCATTGCGTTTTGCATTGGGGCGTGCCCCAGATCCCTACGCTATGAATAACTTAAAAGTTAGTAGTTAAGAGTTGTAATTGCTGACTCCTAACTTTAAAAAACGGGCGAGGAGGGATTCGAACCCCCGACACCGTGGTCCGTAGCCACGTGCTCTAGTCCACTGAGCTACACGCCCTTGACAAGAAACTATATTAACACGTTCTCACTAAATGACGCAAGATAATTTTCCATCCAATTTTGGTAACTTAACCCATCTAGACGATCGAGGACAAGCACAGATGGTGGATGTGTCTGAAAAAGCACCCACCGTGCGCCAAGCAGTAGCCGCTGCCAAGGTGCGGATGTTGGCGACGACCTTTGCTGCAATTCAAGCTGGAAACGTTCCAAAAGGCGATGTGTTGGGAACTGTAAGGCTGGCTGGAATTATGGGAGCTAAGCAAACGGCGGCTTTAATTCCCTTATGTCATCCGTTACCATTGCAGAAAATTGCGATCGAGATTACACCCCATCCCGAACTACCCGGTTATGAAATTCAAGCCACAGTCAAAACTAAAGCTGAAACTGGCGTAGAGATGGAAGCTTTAACTGCCGTTTCTGTTGCAGCTTTAACTTTATACGATATGGCTAAAGGCTTAGAAAAATCGATTCAAATTGAATCAGTTCGATTGATCGCTAAAAGTGGCGGGAAATCAGGAGATTATTCCCCGCCAGGGCAATAAGCTACACTATCTCCCCTAAAGCTTTATTAAGAGCCGTTGGGCTTTCAAATTCTTTGTCTTCTGGCACTTTCTCTAACAAAGAGATAATCTCCTTATCTGCTCCTTGTTTTTTGGCGTGTTGAATTAAATCTTGCTTTTTAGCAGGATAGTCAACACCTTTCAAGTGTTTTTGGATTTCGACTGGATTAGCCTTGGCCATTTTTGTCCACCTCTAATGGTTATCCCCCATATTCACAAGTGGATATATTTACTCCCTCTATCAAACAGATGAATCGTTTCTAACTTGAAAACGTTCAAAGGTCATCCACAAGGTTGATGAATCATTTATGGGGCATTTGTCATTAGTTCTTCTTTGCGTCCCCGCCTCTCTCCAAGTCCAGTCGATTCAAGGGAGGTTGTCAGGGTCGATGCCAAGACTACGTAAGCGTGCTGCCAGGTGTTCGGCGCGTAGGTGTTCTTGTTCGGCCCGTAGGCGTTCTTGTTCTAATAAGAACTCAGCTTGTTCTGCACGTTCATTGAGTTCGAGTGAGTTCAAAAATTTTCGTCCATCTGGACGGTAAATTACTAACTCTCCCTGCCCTGTTTCAAATTTAATTTCCAAGCGGGGGCTGATCCAACTATCCATTTGCCATAGTTTATTTAAATGGTTGTTTTGCCGTAACCAACCATCTAATTGAAAACTTTCAGGATCGTATAGGTAGTATTCTTCAACACCATAGGTATCGTAAAACTCTAATTTGCGATCCATTTCCTTGTTATCGTTACTAGGGGAAAGAATCTCAAAGACTACTTGCGGTGAAATATTGTTTTCTTGCCACTGACGATAGGAACGACGTTTGCCTTTTGGTCTACCGAAGACAACCATTACGTCGGGTGCTGTCGGTGTAATCAACTGGGAACGGACGGGATACCAAAGCAAATCTCCTACAATCAGGACATTATTATTATTCGCAAACAGAATCTCTAAATTCTCCTTGATCAAGACAATCCAACGATACTGCTCTGTATTTTCTGCCATTGGTTTGCCATCGCTGTCTGGATAAAGGAGGTCAGAGTCTATTTGCCCAAAGATAGTCATAGGATTTAAAAGAGCTAATCTTAACTTCCAATTCGATTATGACTGCTTCTTGAGGAAGGATAGTAACGTTAGTCCCAAAACCCTTAGAATGAGTAGGGTGTATTTAGATCTGTAACAAATATTTATGCCTCCTCGTTGGCCTCGCAAACCCGATCGCAATGACCCAGAGTATCGCAAAATCGATGACCGAATGAATTTTGCCGTGCATGTGGCGATCGCTGCTACTATTAATTCTGGATTGTGGTTCTTCCACAAGTTGAAAGGCGCTAGTTGGGAGTGGCTGCCTTGGTTAACTGTTAGTTGGCTAGTAATATTGTTGGTACATCTAATTTATATTGCTGCGATCGCCAACTATACCGAAACTCCACGTAAATCCACCTGAAGATGGACTGCTGATGCTAGGGCGATTGTAACCTGTGGCAGTAGAATCAGCCTCGTTAATTGAGCAATAATGTAAATAAGCCTGAAATTTTGCGCTCTTTCTCAATATAGGGTTATTTTTATGGCTAAGACTAACACCACAGAATTACTAGAAGCCCTAGCAGCCGAAATTGGCGAGAATGTCTATATAGACGTTGCTAAATGGCATCTTTATTTATCTAATGCCAAACTGCATACAATCGTTGCTGAAAAACTATATCCTTTAATTACTTCCAACTCTGTTAGTGAAGACAAAGTGACACAAGTGTTGGAATCCATTCCAGTAAAAATTGGCGGCGGCAAACGCGAACTGCCTTTGATAGATTTGCTGCCACTACAATCTCAAGTAACTTTAGTAGATATTTTGGAAAAATATCTACGCGAACTTTAATCGCTAAAACCAAAATCCTATTTTAGGAAAACGGAATTTTAGAAATCAGAATTCAGAATTTGGAATAAATTCTGTAACTTTGGCGAGTTTGGATTGAGACTCGCTACAAATTTTCATGCAAACTTATTGAGGTTAGTTATATGCTCTTACAACTGAAAGATACTGGCGAGCTGGTAAAAATTTTGAAAATTGAAGAATTACTCGATCCCAATACTGATGTTGTTCATGCAAAAGACCAAGAAGGTCAGGAAGAACAGGAACCTGATTCTTTTAAAAAAGAAAATCTCATTTTTCCTTCTGGCGAAGATTTACCACGCTGTTGGTTAGATGCTGATTACCGAAGTGCCAACGGTTAATTAACTTAAAATTGTTAATACAAAAAATCAAGGGTTTGGAATTAGGAACGTAAGCGTGTAGGCGAGCAAAACTCCTATACCTCGACGCAAGCTTCCATCTACCTCTCCCCGCTTTGAACTGAAGTTCAAGTCCGTCCCTCTCCGACTCGGAGAGGGACGGTTTTGCGTAGTAAAAGCAGGGAGAGGTTTTTTGATTGATTTTCAACCTAGAGATTTTTAAGCTTACTCCTTGTTGCCTGGTATACAAGCTCCTAGACCTCAATATACAAAATTTTACAGTACAAATGTACTGATTTGCTGCTAAAATGCCTTACAAGTCAGCTAGCCTTGTTTGAGGTAGTATGAAAAAAATCCAAGACAGCTACAAAAAGCCTATTCCAGCCAAATCGCTGTTGCAGTCGGCATCTGTGAATACTGCCATAGTGCCACTACAACCGCAAGAGGAAAAAATCATCAGCGATCGCGAACGCTTAGTGGCGCAAGTTGAACGCATCAACCGGATGGCAGGGGAGCTAGAAGCAGCGATACTAGAGTTGAAAGCGATCGCTAACACGCTCAACACTCAAAAACATTGCCCGCTCATCAAGCCGAACCAATATAAAAATATTTGTCAGTATTTGGCAGTCAGCGTGCCTTGGGTAAGAAAAAAATCAGACCAGTCTTTTATTTTGACAACGCGAAGAGTTGATTTATTCCGAGCAGAAAGGGAAGCTGCACTATTAGCACAGCAACTGCGTCAGCAAACCAAAAAAAGATTAGCGTCCCAGCGACACAGAAAAAATAAGGCTGAGGCTGATATAAAACGATTCTTCAAAAAACATTAGTCAACAAATCTTAAAGCGATCGCCATTTAAAGGTAATCCACCTCTGAGGTTGTAACAGTTATGCTGATTGAAGTGGTAGAAGGAAAAGATGCTGTTTTATTACCTAATACCACAGAGAGTTGCTAATTGCTACCAGTTATGGTATCAAAAAGCACATCCGCCCTCAGATTTGCACTTGTGTAAAACCAGGCGCAACATCAGGGACGATCGATCGGTGCTCAAAAGGGGTAAAAAGAAGGTGTTAAAGACACTTTTAGTGATTGCCGTTGGTTTTTTACCGTCCCTGTTTTCCCTGTGGGCGATCCGCAAAACGCGATCGCGAGCGCGTTTGCGGATGAGGCAAGCAGCCATGAATTTTCCCAGGATGCGGCAAGGACAAAATTTCACATCGCCTGAAGGCGATCGCTATTATTTAGAAGGGGTGGGTTACCTGATTGGCGACATCAGCTGCAAGTTTAATGCCCGATCTGGCTACATCCGCTGTGCCGTGAATCCCGACGGGCCATGTAACGGTTGTCGTCACTACGAGCCAAAAGAATTAACCAGTAATGAAAAAAAGATTTGATAGTTTTGATAAAAAGGTTGTTAAGTGTTGACTGTTAACCGTCAACAGTCAGCGTGAAATCCCATTTCCTTTTCGGGGCGGGATGAACTTAACCCCTGATACCCAAATTAACTGAAAAACTAACTTCTTACCGCATTCCCAGGTTGAACCAGGGAATGATAAAATCATGGGCTACTACAATAACTTGTATTCACAAACACTTTGAATATTTGTCTTTGTATGGTCAAATAAAAATGAGCAAGAATTCAATACCCAAAACTTGAAAGTCACAATTTCTAGCTAGTCTAGTATGATTTGTGTATTTATTCATCTAGTATTGTCCTGATTCTTGAACTCTTGTAGTTCTTGAATTATAACTTCTGAATTTTGGCAAAAATGATTTAATATAATTCTTGCAAAAGCTAAAATCTGCCTTATATTGTTTGCAGATTCTAACCTTTACTTTTAAGTTTTCTGAACCTATCTGATAACTAGATAATTATTTAACGATGAAAAAAACTTTCTTTGGAATAACAGCATTATTATCAAGTTGCGCTTTGCTACTGACAGGCTGCGGTGGCGACAGTACAACTGTGACAAATTCTCCAAATAATAGTTCAAATAGTAATACAAATAACACTGCAACTAACGCTACAGCAAATACAGGTACATTATCAGGTGCGATTCCCATCGGCATTGCGGTTGCTCAAACTAGCAATGTGGCATTATTGGGCCAAGAACAAGTGGCTGGAGTTAAAATTGCCGAGAAGTATTTTAATGCTAAAGGTGGTGTCAACGGCACTCCAATTAAATTAGTGTTTCAAGATACTAGCGGTGATGAAGCAGGAGCAATTAACGCTGTTCAAAATTTAATTAATAAAGATAAAGTTATTGGCATTGTGGGACCAACTTTATCACAGCAAGCCTTTAGTGCCGATCCAGTTGCCGAACGGGCGAAAGTACCAATTATTGGCCCATCGAATACTGCGAAAAATATTCCGGAAATTGGTGATTATGTAGCTCGTGTTTCTGCACCAGTTTCTGTTGTAGCTCCTAATTCGGTGAAAGCTGCACTCAAGCAAAATCCCCAAATTAAAAAAGTCGCAGTTTTCTATGCTCAAAACGATGCATTTAGCAAGTCAGAAACGGAAATTTTTCAACAAACTGTTAAGGATCAAGGACTGGAATTAGTAACAGTCCAAAAGTTCCAAACTAGCGATACAGATTTTCAAAGCCAAGCTACCAATGCAATTAACCTTAAACCAGATTTGGTTATTATTTCTGGTTTGGCTGCTGATGGTGGTAATTTGATACGACAATTGCGCGAGCTAGGTTATAAAGGTTTAATTGTTGGTGGGAATGGTCTAAATACATCGAATATATTGCCAGTTTGTAAGGCACTTTGTGATGGCGTATTGATTGCTCAAGCCTATAGTCCAGAACATCCTGGGGAAATTAATGCGGGATTTCGCAAAGCCTATACAGAGGAATATAAGAAAGAACCACCCCAATTTAGCGCCCAAGCTTTTGCAGCCGTGCAAGTTTATGTCGAAGCACTAAAAGCTTTAGATAACAAAAGCAAAGTTAATAAATTACAACTACCAGAATTACGGACGCAATTAAATAAAGAAATACTTGCTGGAAAATACAATACACCGCTGGGTGAGATTGGTTTTACTCCCGTAGGTGAAGTAGTGCAAAAAGATTTTTATGTAGCCCAAATCAAAATGGAAAAAGATGGAAGTCAAGGTAAATTTAGTTTTTTGAAATAGTTGCTACATGAATATCAGTCTATTTTTGCAGCAATTATTAAACGGCTTATCCATTGGCAGTGTCTATGCGATTTTTGCCTTGGGATATACCTTGGTTTATTCTATTTTGGGCATTATTAATTTAGCTCATGGGGCGATTTTCACCTTGGGTGCATATTTTACCTATGCACTTATGGGTGGTAACTTTGGATTTAATGGCTTATTAGCGAATGCAGCTTTGCCGATAAAATTACCATTTCCTATAGCTTTGATTTTAGGAAGTAGCTTGGCGGGATTGGTTGGGGTAGTGATGGAAAGAGTTGCTTTTCAACCTCTGCGGCGTCAAGGTTCCGATCCTTTGCTAACTGTTGTTTCTAGTTTGGGAGTAGCAGTGGTAATTGTGAACTTAATTCAGTATTTAGTAGGCGCAGAAAGTTACACTTACCCAGCAAATACTTATGGGAATTTACCACCTTCTATTAACTTTGGGACTCAAGACAAGCAAATTCCCATTCGCACCGTTCAGATAGTAATTTTTGCTGTATCAGTAGCGATTGTGGCAATTCTCAGCTATTTTATCAATCGCACAAAATATGGTAAAGCAATGCAGGCGATCGCAGAAGATCCAATTACTGCTAGTTTATTAGGAATAAATAGCGATCGCTTTATTGTTTTAACATTCTTTATCAGCAGTTTCTTAGCAGGATTAGCAGGCACTTTAGTCGCTTCTAGTGTTAGTATCGCCGGGCCTTATTTCGGCATTGCCTTTGGTTTGAGGGGTTTAGCAGTAATTGTCTTGGGTGGTTTAGGTAGTATTCCCGGCGCAGTTTTAGGAGGATTGCTCATTGGGTTAGTTGAAGCTTTCGTGCCAGCGGAATATTCCGGTTACAAAGACGCTGTAGCCTATGGAATATTATTTATCATGTTGTTAGTTAGACCTCAAGGTTTGCTAGGTCGTCGATTTATTCAGAAAGTTTAAACAGACGTAGCACTATGAAAACATACGCCAAACAAAAATTAACTTTTGATGATTTTGTGGAACATTGTCCAGAGGAAGGTTTCTATGAATTGGTGGATGGAGAAATTGTAGAAGTGCGTGCAACTAGAAATCACGATGATGTCGCTGATTTTGCAGCTGACTCTTTCAAAGATGAAATTAAACGTTTAAATCTGAATTACGTAGTAAAAATCACAGCAGTTTTGAGAACTATCACTGCTAATGGAATAGAACAAGGGCGCAAACCTGATGTCAGTGTGATAGATAAAGATGTATGGCGCTCAAATCGTTCTGCTTATTCTGCACTTGAAGAACCTATCCAGTTAGCTATAGAAGTAACATCAACTAATTGGGAAGATTACTACATTGATAAATTAGATGAATATCAACGTTTAGGTATTACAGAATATTGGATTATAGATTATTTGGCAATTGGTTCAAGGGAGTATTTGGGAAATCCTAAAGTTCCAACTGTGTTTGTTTTTCTACTAGATGCTGAGGGGAAATATCAACGCACACACTTTAGAGGTTCTGAACGAATTGTCTCACGAACTTTTCCTGAACTAGCACTAACAGCAGAGCAAATATTAACAGCTTAAGAATTAATCAAAGTGATAGCTTAATCAAAATATTTTACAATGGCTGAATTTTTTTCTACTTATGAATCACCAATAGTCTACATGGTATTGGAAGCTTTATTAGGATTATCGCTTTATTTACCATTGATGGCTGGACAGTTGTCTTTGGCTAGTCCTGGATTTTATGCTTTAGGTGGATATATTGCAGCGATTTTATCTACAAAAGTTTTCCCATCTAGTAATAATTTATTTCCAATTCCATTTCTTTTATTAGAAATGTTAATTGCTGGTATAGTTTCTGGGATATTAGCTGTAGCAGTGGGAATTCCCGCCTTACGATTGCGGGGAATTTATTTAGCGATCGCCACTATTGCTTTTGTAGAAGTATTGCGAGTTGTATCTTTAAATTTAGATATTACAGGCGGTGCTGTAGGGATTTTTGGTATTCCTCAACCATTCCAAAGCCAACTTGAATATTTGTGGATTGCTCTGCCATTACTATTAATTAGTATGGTATTATTTTACCGTTTAGAACGTATTCGCACGGGTAGGGCATTCATCGCCATTCGTGAAGATGAATTAGCCGCCAGTGCAATGGGAATCAATCCTACTTACTACAAAGTTTTAGCATTTACCTTGGGAGCCATTCTTGCCGGTATTGTGGGTGTAATTACCGCTCATTTTCTCAATACCTGGAATGCTCGACAAGGTACTTTTGATGCCAGTATTACCTATTTAACCATTGTGTTAATTGGTGGCTCAAGAACTTTTTTAGGTTCGGTGGTAGGTGCGATCGTATTGAAAGTTTTATTAGAAATTATTTTGCGAAGAATAGCTGATATAGGGGGATTGCCTATTTGGTTAGCTCAATTTTTACGCGATGGAAGATTAATTATTTACGGTTGTTTAATCGTCTTAGGGACTATATTTTTCCCCCAGGGATTTGTGACTCCAGATATTTTGAAAAAATGTAAAAAGCAATTCCTAAATTTATTTTTTAACACATCAAAACAAATAAGTTAATCATATGAAGACTAAATATAATTATGTTGTAATTGGTGCTGGTTCTGCTGGTTGTGTTGTTGCTAATCGATTGACGGAAGATGCGGAAACAACTGTGTTGTTGCTGGAAGCCGGAAATCCGCCGAATTTACCGGAACAAGAAATTCCTCTAAGCTGGACAAAACTTTGGGGTACAGAGGCGGACTGGGCATATTCTACAGAAGAAGAACCCTATATTAATAATCGTAAAATCTATTGTCCGCGTGGGAAAGTTTTGGGTGGCAGCAGTGCGATCAATGCCATGATTTATATTCGAGGCAGTCGGTATGATTACGATCGCTGGGAAAAGTTAGGCAATGTTGGTTGGAATTATGAAGATGTGTTGCCGTATTTCAAAAAATCTGAAAATCAACAGCGAGGAGCATCTGAATTTCACGGAGTTGATGGATTTTTGAGTGTCACAGATCCCATAACCAAGAGCATCGTCTCACAAAAATTTGTGGAAGCTGCTGTTGAATTGGGTTATGGATACAATCCAGATTTCAATGGCGCACAACAGCACGGAGCCGGATTTTATCAGTTAACAATTAAAGATGGCAAGCGCCATAGTACAGCAACGGCGTTTCTACTACCAATTTTGCAGCGTCCCAACTTAACCGTTACCACTGGTGCATTAGTTACCAGGTTATTGTTTGAGGGAACGCAAACCGTAGGGGTAGAATACATCCATCAGGGAACGATACACCAAGTTTGGGTAGAACAGGAAGTGATTTTAAGCGCTGGCGCCATCGATTCGCCCAAGCTGTTGATGCTTTCTGGGATTGGTAAGGCAGAACATCTCAAGAGTTTGGACATTCCTGTGGTTGTTGATTTACCTGGTGTCGGTGAGAATCTCCACGATCACCTCTTAGTGAGCGTTGCACACGAAGCAACCCAGGATATTCAACCCGCCCTAACCTCTAATATTGCCGAAGTTGGATCGTTTGTACATAGTGAAGGTCGTTTAGATGCTCCGCCAGATTTACAGTTTTTCTGTGCACCTGTTTTTTGGACACATCCTACTTATGCGCGTTCTGTGTCGGGATTCACTAGTGCAGCTTGTATAACTAATCCCGAAAGCCGTGGTAGTCTTAGCCTGCGTTCTGGTTCACCCAAAGACCCACCGATAATTCGGATGAACTATTTGCAATGTGAATCTGATTGGCAAAAGCTGCTCACAGGAATCAAAATTTGTCGGCAAATATTCCAATCAAGTGTATTTGACGAATTGCGAAGAGAGGAAGCAGCGCCTGGTATTGATAATAAAACTGATGAAGGACTTTTAGCTTATATCCGGGAAACCTGCGATAGTGTGTACCATCCAGTGGGCACTTGTAAAATGGGAACTGACCGTGATTCGGTGGTCAATCCGGAACTAAAAGTGTATGGTGTTGCGGGCTTGCGTGTAGTAGATGCATCAATTATGCCAACAATTACTACGGGAAATACTAATGCACCAACAATTATGATTGGTGAAAAAGCAGCCGATTTGATTAAAGCCGTAGCTCAATGACAAACAATGTTATTTTAGAAGCTAAATCACTCACTCGCCGCTTTGGGGGTTTAGTGGCGGTGAATAATGTCTCTTTTACAGTCAATCAACATGAGATTTTTGGATTGATTGGCCCTAACGGGGCTGGGAAAACAACACTGTTTAATTTAATTACAGCTTTTATTCCCCTTTCTAGTGGAGAATTACGCTATCAGGGTGCTAATATTTCCCAACTCCGCCCGCATCAAATTGCAGGTTTAGGTATCGCTCGAACTTTTCAAAATATTCGCTTATTTGGTGAATTATCAGCGTTAGAAAATGTAGTAATTGCCCGACATTTGGATAATAAAAGTAATGTATTAACAGGAGTTTTGGGGTTACCGCAAGCGCGTCGTGAAGAGAAAAAAACCAGGCGAAAAGCTTTACAATTATTGGAGATGGTGGGCTTGAGCGATCGCGCCGAAGAAAAAGCGAAAAACTTCGCTTATGGTGACCAACGCCGCTTAGAAATCGCCCGTTCTCTAGCCCTAGAACCGCAAATTTTACTTCTGGATGAACCTGCTGCGGGAATGAATCCTAATGAAAAACACCAACTGAGTGAATTTATCCGCAGTCTGCGAGAACAATTTAATTTGACAATTGTGCTGATCGAACATCACGTACCATTAGTAATGGGTTTGTGCGATCGCATTGCTGTTTTAGATTTTGGACAATTGATTGCTTTGGGCGAACCAGCTATAGTTAGAAACAACCCGGCTGTAATTGAAGCTTATTTGGGTAATGAATGATAGAGGAGAATTCAGAATTCAGAAGTCAGAATTTAAACAACCTTTGATACTAATGTTGTGTACTTGCTGTAACTAAATTGAGAATTACAAAAACTGTTGTAATTCGTCAATCGTGTTTGCAGTTACAATATGCCGTAAAATGGTTTTTAAACGCTCTAAATCTTGAATCTGCTTCAATTGTGGCATCAAGTTTAAGCCGCGATCGCCGAATTTAAACTGTAAATTAATTTCAATAGCAGAAAGTATTCCTTGCAATTCCCCGCGTGCTTCTCCGCGTGCTTCTCCAAGGGCTTCTCCACGTGCTTGCCCTTCGCGTAAAATTTCTTGATACCAAGGTGACTCACGTAATACAGTCATATCCCACCTCATGATTTCTTGAACAAGCGTACTTTCTAAAACAAACGTAGCAAAAAAAGCTAGGACTGTTTCCAGTTGGTTTAGTTGTTCATCGGCACGGAGAATTTGCAATGCTTCTCTAATAATAGATTCATTTTCACCACCTTTGAGAATAGGTACAAATGGTAGTAAAGATGGTAAGGGTTGTTGAAAAGCAATATTAACATCAATTTCCCACAGGTTAATTACCCGATAATCTTGGATTGCGCGTAATCCAGCAATATTTGATGTAAAGCTTGTGGGTATTTAGTTATTACCAGTTTTAAGAATGTTAATAAGAACGGGGTATGTTGGTAAGTTATATTTTTCTTCTGCAAGTGCAGTATAGGCACGCATTCGACGTGGCATTACGGATTGATAGCGTAATTGCAATTCATTGAGAAGTAAAAACTCTCCATGTTGGGGACTACTAACACGGATTAAAACATCAGTTTCCCTGCTAATCCACTGAAATTCATTATTTAAAATTTCCCCAGCAACAATATTAGGAATCTGTGTTACCCATCTCACCCAGTTATTCGGTGCAAGGCTGACTAATTTTTTGGTACTGACATCAGCAGGCTTCGTCATTTGCTCACACAGAGAAAATTTTTATAAACTCGTCTAAGGAATTTACAGCGATCGCACTATCCATTAAAATTTCTAATTGCTCTACACTTTCGCTTTCAAGCCTTGCTTCTAGTTCTTGAGGAATTTCGCCAAAACGTCGTCGTAATACTCTGATTAACTGCTGTCGCGCACCTTGCTGAAGACCCAGTTGAATACCTCTTTGCTCAATTTCTTGATACCAAGGTGATTCTCGCAATACTGCCATATCCCACCTCATGATTTGTTGTACTAAAGGTGTGTCTAACACAAAGCTAGCAAAAAACGCCAGCAAAGATTCTAATTGATCTAACTGTGCATCTGCTCGCAATATTTGTAATGCACGTCGCACTACCGATGCTTCTCCCCCTCCTCGCAGGATGGGTACAAACGGTAACAATGACGGTAGTGGTTGCCTAAAAACTATTTCAGCATCGACTTCCCACAAATTAATCACGCGATAATCTTGAATAGCACGTAATCCCAAAAATTCCTGCTCGTAACTACTGACAATAGTTAAGCTGGATGGGGGCGGTAAGATGTTAACGAGTACTGGGTAAGTTGGTAGTTGGTAGCGTTCTTGTGCTAAAGCAGCATAGGCTCTCATCCGTAGAGGCATGTGTGCTGTGTAACGCAACTGTAGTTCATTTAGTACTAGAAAATCTCCATGAGTAGGGCTGTATGCTTTCACCAAAACATCAGTTTCCCGGCTAACCCATTGAAACTCCGAACCAAGAATTTCTTTTGCCACGACTTCGGGACACTGTGTTACCCATTGTACCCATGCATCGGGAGCTAAATTAATTAATCGCTTGCTACCAATATCTGCTGCTTTTGCCACAGGACAGTTAATATTACTTATTAGTAATTAAAGGTATACCACAAATATTGGAGTATTCTGGCGTTGGTTTTTTACTTAATGCAGTATCTACGACGGGATGCCCCTGCGTACTGTTTGAGGAAACCTATGATTGATGTATGTTAGGTTTTAAATCAAGATATTTATGGATCTAAACTGCCGATGAACGCTAATAGTACACCAAATTATACAATTTTAGAAATTCAAGAACTTGATGTAAATTATGGCGGGATTCAAGCGCTGAAGAAAATTAATTTAATTATAAAAAAAGGTGAGGTAGTTACTTTAATCGGTGCTAATGGTGCTGGGAAAACTACTACACTCAGGGCTATATCGAAAATAGTTAATCCTAAAAGTGGTGCAATTATCTATGAGGGACGAAATGTTACCCGCCGTCAAGCTCATGAAGTTGTGAAACTTGGTATTGCTCATTGCCCAGAAGGACGGAGAGTGTTAGCGCGGCAAACAGTATTTGATAATTTATTTTTGGGTGCTTATATTCGCTCGAATCAAGCAGAGATTAAAGAAGATATTGGGCGTCAATTTGAGCTATTTCCACGTTTGTCACAAAGACGCAATCAGCTAGCAGGAACCTTGAGCGGTGGCGAGCAACAAATGTTAGCGATCGCTCGTGCTTTAATGAGTAGGCCAAAGCTATTACTTTTAGACGAACCTAGCTTAGGTTTAGCACCTGCCATCGTCCGGGAAATTTTCTCAATTATTGAAAATCTGCGGGCTACAGGTGTGACTATTTTATTAGTTGAACAAAACGCTAATCTGGCACTACAAATTGCAGATAGAGGTTATGTTTTAGAAGCTGGTTCTATCACTTTAACAGGTGCAGCATCAGAATTAATTAGTGACGATCGAGTGAAAAAAGCTTATTTGGGATGATTAATTAAGGCACTGGAAAATTCTGATTTTTAATAAATAACAAAATTTTCTATGACGCTAATTTCTTCGCTCGCTATTTTTACCTGGAAAGCTTCTCCGATACGTGCAATGAAGGGTTGGAGTTGAATATAAGTAGGACTTTCTAAGTCTATTTTGTAAGGAAAGATATGTTCGGATTCATCAATGATTGAGAGTTGTAATGAAGGCAATTCTTCGGTGTCAATTGCTTCTAGACGCAAGGAAATACGTTGGCGTTGCTGGTCTTTAGGTATAATTTCAGCAATCAGTAGAATATTTTTTGAGCCTAAGTTAATGGCTGTAACTAGCGTACTTATAGAAAGACTACGAGTTACATAAAATGGAAAAGTTTCTGAGGAAATATCTTTGACAGTTTCCTGAAATATCTCAGCAATATTGGTGTTTTTTAATTTATTCAATAAACCTGGTTGCTGTGTTATATCTTCTGTCTGCTGTGCAGCTTTAACAGCATAAATATGTTCGATGAGAATATCTAGCGATCGCAGTTCATCAATCGCTATATTTACTATTTCTTGTTCGCTCGCTTGATTTACAGGTAAAAAACCCATAAGTTCAACTTCCCTGAGGAGATCGTTAAACTGTATGCCAATATAACCAAGCAAATTTTCTGTCACTTCCAACGATAACTCAAAGTGTGTTTGTCCTGGTAAAATTGGACAGCACACTAATCTTTGATTGATGTCTAGTAAAACTAAATCAGCAATATCAGATATAATATGATTAGATAATTGCCAGCAATCACTTTGCTCTAAATTTGTATGAATTCCAAGGTATTTTAAATAGCGATGTACAGCATAGACACTTAAAATATTGAGGTAAACTTGCTTTCCTTTTTCAGATGTCAGTTGTTGAACCGCAAATTTCTTAGCCAACTGATGTGCTTTTCTTGATAAAGGAACTGTAGATTTATGCATTTTTGCCTCATTCATAGTAAGTAATCCTGCTCCAATCCAGAATTAAAAGCAACTTGTTGTAGATGTGATTGAATGTTTGACCAATTTCTTCTGTAGTGTGCGTAGAGGGTTTGCTCCGAAACTCCAAAATCTTGAGCGATCGCTCGCTTTGTTTCTGGTTTATCTTTTAAATAAAGTCGCTGAATAATCACTTGAAAATTACATTCAGGATTGTTTCTTAAATGTGCTTTTCGCAAGACAAAATCAGGATCTTCATCAATATATTCTTTCAGCTTTTGAGCTATAAACCTGATATTCTGCTGTTGAATTTTTTCAATGTAGCCTTCGAGTCCCTCTAAGCGTGGAGGTTCAAACCCAGTTTCAGATATTACTTCCTTAAAGCTAATACTCATACTGTCTCCATTGAGTTGTGTATCGAGACTAATACCTTGATTTCGCTTATTTCTAATATCTTTTATTCTCCAATGTAAATTTCCGTTAATCCAACGTACCAAACTGACAGCTAGCGATGGTGGATGTTCTTCAAAATCTTGAATATTTCTCCCCAGCCAATCCCAAATTTGATCTAAGGCATCAAAATAATCTTGGTGGCAAGATTGATAAAATCCTGGTAGCTGTTGTATTTTAACTACGAGCAAAGAAATGGCCTTGGCTCGTTGCGGACTATCTAAAGACAACTCTGAAGCTTGTCCGATCAATTCTCGAAGCTCTTCATCCATAGCAATTTATGCCTTTTGTTAGCCTCATCATGCAGACCTCTACAATTTCTCTCAAGCAATTTGGGAGAATTTATGCATAATGAAGAATTCAGAATTGATAAGGCTTAGATGCTCGAACCTGCTGTTGGCTCCAAGAAGAACTTAGTAAATCTTAAGTAGGGTGCGTTAGGCTCAAGCCGTAACGCACCGACATACAAGATGGTGCGTTAGGTGCTGATATAATAATTTTTTATGAAAAATAATCTCAAAATACGCGCCTAACATACCCTACAACATTTTTATTTTTACTTTATAAATAGCCTCTTAGCTCCATAAATAACTTAGAAAAAAGAGTTAGACAATTTTGGATTGAACGAGACTACTCTAAGTAGAAACTTGAAGATTTGAAGTTTGGAATTAAAGTTAAAGAGAATCGTATGTTGGGTTAACCTCCGGCTTGCTACGTTCCTTAACCTAAGCACACAGCTAAAATCTCAATTTTGTACAGTTAATCTAAAATCTAAAATTGTTTGGCCTCCTATAAATTGCTCAGTTAATATCTGAGCAGTTATGCATCAAGCTAAATGCATACAGTTCAAGAAATGTGAAGTAGACAAACTATGTCTCAAACCCAACGTTCAAACTGTTTTACTTTTAACTTCTGAATTGCGCCACTGATAGATAATTTTTCCAAATAAATCATATTATTAAAAATTATTACGATTTTTGTCATATATTAATATTTGCAGCCCTGCTTGCAGATATCTATATTTGTTTAGCGGCGAATTCTATTCGCGAAAATATTTAAACCCATGAGTCAAATAGTTTGGATCGCAAGACACGCTAACCGCCTCGACTTCGTAAATCCTGATTGGTTTCTCACCGCCGAACGACGCTACGATCCACCTTTGTCTGATGATGGTACGATCCAAGCCCAGCAGTTAGCAAAGCGTTTAAAAGGAGAAAAGATAGCTCATATTTTTGCTTCACCCTTCTTGCGAACCGTACAAACAGCAAACGCGGTTGCAGAAGTGATGAATTTGCCTATCAAACTCGAAACAGGTTTGAGTGAATGGCTAAATCCAGTTTGGATGACAGAAGAACCCAAAAGACTCTCGACTCCAGCCTTAGCGGAATTATTCCCCAGAATTGACATTGGCTACACTCCGCGTATCGCCGTCAATTATCCTGAAACTCACGAAAAAGTACGGGAACGTTCTGGACAAACCGCCAGATGTTTAGCCAATGAATTCTTCCCAGAAAATATCTTGCTAGTAGCGCATGGCGCATCTGTGTTGGGCGCAGCAATGGGTTTAGTGGGGGAAATTGCCAAAACGGAAGTTAAAGCTTCCTTATGTTCTTTGGTAAAAGTGGTACGTCAGGAACCAGAATGGTTATTAGAACTAAAGGGAGATACTTCCCATTTAACTCACATAGAAGAAGTTATTCGATTTGCCTAAATCGTCAGATAGGTATTTAAAATCATGGCTTTCGCTATGTTAGGTATATCCTCCAAAAAAAAGTATAAATTCGTCAATAAATTCTATGACTTTGCTACTTGCGGGAGATATCGGCGGTACGAAAACTATTCTGCGATTGGTTGAAACATCCGATTCGCAAACCTTACAGCCTATTTATCAGGAAAGTTACCACAGTGCAGATTTTCCAGATTTAGTACCGATAGTGCAGCAGTTTTTGGCTAAAGCTAACACATCATTACCAGAGAAAGCTTGTTTTGCGATCGCTGGCCCCATTGTCAAAAATACTGCTAAATTGACGAATTTAGTCTGGTTCCTCGATACCGAACGCCTACAACAAGAGTTGGGTATCCCACATATTTCTTTGATTAACGACTTCGCCGCCGTCGGGTATGGGATCTCAGGTTTACAACAACAAGACTTGCACGTGTTACAGCCTGGGAAACCTCAACCACAAGCCCCCATTGCCATTATTGGTGCTGGTACTGGCTTAGGGCAAGGATTTTTAATTAAAACGGGAAATTACTATCAAGTTTTTCCCTCAGAAGGCGGACACGCTGATTTTGCCCCCCGTAACGAAATCGAGTTTCAATTGTTGAAATACCTGCTGGGTAAACATGATATCCAGCGCATTTCTGTAGAACGGGTGGTTTCCGGAATGGGAATTGTGGCAATTTACCAATTTTTGCGCGATCGCAAATTTGCCAGCGAATCACCAGACATTGCCCAAGTCGTCAGAACTTGGGAACAAGAAGCCGGTAAGGAAGAGAAAAGCGTCGATCCTGGTGCCGCCATTGGTACAGCTGCACTCCAAAAACGCGATCGCCTTTCAGAACAAACCCTGCAATTATTCATAGACGCTTACGGCGCAGAAGCCGGGAATCTCGCCCTCAAACTCCTACCTTACGGTGGCTTATACATCGCTGGGGGAATTGCGCCCAAAATCCTGCCATTAATTCAAAACAGTGATTTCTTATTGAATTTCACCCAAAAGGGTAGGATGCGTTCCTTGCTGGAAGAGATACCCGTGTATATTATTCTCAACCCACAAGTTGGTCTAATAGGTGCTGCTTTGTGTGCTGCTAGGTTATAACAGCTGGCATCATCAGTGAGATTAGCATCTCAAAGGCAAAAAATATGACAATTAAACGTCTGTTGCCATTCATCGCCGCCACATTTATCTGTGGCGGATCTGTTTTGGTGGAAGCGCGTCAACCCAAATCACCTGCATCAGTTGTCAAAACAACTCCCAAACCAACTGTTAAACCAAAGGCCAAACCAACCGTTTCTCAACCCGTACAACCAAAATGGAAATTATTCACTCCTCCAGATGGGCGGTTTAGTATTTTGATGCCGGGAAGACCCAACAGAGAAACCCAATTCCAAAAAACTTACATGGGGGAAATTAACTTAGAAATATTTGTCGCTCAACCACCAAAACAAGAAGTAGCATACATAGTTACTTACAATGATTTTCCTTACAGCTATGGACAAATGTCTGACCCCCAAGCTGTACTCAACGATGCACGGGATATGGCTCTGAAAACTACCCAAAGTAATTTAATTAGTCAACGAAATATTCGGAGTTCAAATAATCATCCCGGCAAAGAAATTGAGTATATCAATTCTGGAGGAAAAATTACTAAAAGTAGAATGTATGTTGCCGAAGGCAGATTGTATCAAGTAATGGCAATAACGACGAAAAAGCAGCAAAAGACATTAGCTAAAACTATTACAGGATATTTAAATTCCTTCCAAATAGTTTTGAAAAAGTGAAGTCAAAGGTACTGAGAACTGGGGATTGGTGATTCGGTGCCAAATCAAAAAATTCTGGTGATGGCTTTTAGGCACACCAGAATTTAAAAAGTTTTTCACAATATAATATTGAGTGCGATCGCTTATAGCTGGAAATAGTGACTAGAGATAAGGGTTAACCCTTGTGTGTACGGAGTGTGGAATTTTCCCGCAATTGACTATGTTAGAAGCAGGGACTGGGAAAATATTATGAGTGAATTGCAGACGCCATTAGTAACTGACACTTGGATAAAAGCCACTTGGGATGAATATATTGAATTAATAGAAAATCCCGCCTACGAGAAAGCCAAGGGCTACTACTACAATGGACACATGAGGATTGAAATGCCACCACTCGGTCATGACCACGCCTGCGATAACACAATTATTGCTTTTGCTGTTAACCTTTTTTGCACAATCAAAGGCATCCTTGCCAAAGGCTTAACTAACTGCACCTACCGAAAAACAGGCTTTAATGAAGCTCAACCTGATGTGTCTTACTACATTAGCGAAAATGCTAATGTTATTCCCTACGGAACTTCTATTGTTAGCTTAGATATCTATCCACCACCAGATTTAGTAATTGAAGTTGCTAATACTTCCCTTGCTGACGACCTCGGTAACAAACGGTTACTATACGAAGATTTAGCAGTCAAAGAATACTGGATTTTAGATGTCCAAAATGTAGAAATTATAGCTTTTGCCATTGAAAACCAAGGTAGTAGAAGAATTACAGAATCTCAGATATTGCCAGGATTAGCTATTTCTTTATTAAACGAAGCATTACGGCGAACTCGTCAAATGTCTCAAAGCCAAGTTGGTGCTTGGTTATTGAGCCAATTTCAACAATAATCCTTTCATGCAACTAAGGTGCAAGCCAATGCAACAAAGGTGTAAGTCGATGCAACAAAGGTGCAACCCAATGTAACAAAAGTGCAAGTCGATGCATCAAAGGCGCAAGCGAATGCAACAAAAGTGCAAGCGAATGCAACAAAGGTGTAAGTCGATGCATCAAAGTTACTCTTTGATGCATCAGTTTTGCTCTTTGATGCAACTAAAGTCGGCGTTGGATGAATCGAGATGATTAAAGCGTTACAAAATTAGCGGCAGTCAGCGTCGTAGTGTTAATACCCGTCAGCGTCGCCAAAATTTCATTCGTGGAAGTGACTTTGATATTGTTACCAGAGAAACTTAATTGCCCAAAGCTCAAACCATTATACAATCCAATCAAATCGCTACCCTTAGAGAAATCAGTAATGGTATCAGTACCTTCCCCAGATGCAAAGGCAAATATATCGTTACCGTTACCACCAGTGAGAATATCGCTGCCAGCACCACCATAGAGTAAATCGTTGCCATTACCACCAGAGAGGTAATCAGTACCGCCACCACCGTAGAGGGTATCGTTGCCATTACCACCGTTGAGGGTATCATTACCCGCGCCGCCATCCATCAGCCCATCGCCATACAAGATGTCGTTGCCATTACCACCGTCGAGGCTATCGTTACCCGCGCCGCCGTAGATGGTATCGTTGCCATTGCCGCCGTTGATGATGTCGTTACCAATAGTGCCAATCAGGTTATCCGCAGAATTACTGCCATTACTGTTAAGACCGACAGCCACACTCACCGTACCAGTGTCAGTCAGGCTACCATCGCTGAGGGTGTAATTAAAGCTGGCATTCCCAAAAAACAGAAGATTTGGGGTAAAGGTAACGAAATCATCTGCACTGTTGTTGGCTGTACCGTTATTATTCAAGACAGCAGTACCGTTGGTAGCACCGCTGACACCAGTGATACTGAGGGAGGTGCTATCAATATCGCTATCGTTGGCTAGTAGGGTCGCAACTGAAATGTTGACGCTAGTACCAAAGAATGTGGTAGCAGTATCATCAACAGCAACAGGGGCATCGTTAACAGGGGTGACAGAGAAACTCTGAGTTTGTCCGGTTAAAGTTGCTACACCATCAGTCACATCGTAGCTCAGATTAACTGTGCCATTAAAGTTGGCATTTGGAGTAAAGGTATAAGTCCCATTATTGTTATTTACCAATGCACCGTTAGTAGCAGTTAAGTTGGTAACTGAGAGGGTATCACCAGTATCTACATCCGTAAAACCTGCCAATAAGTCAGCCGCAGTAATTGTGATAGCTGTATCTTCTGGTGTGTTGCTTAATGTGGCTGTGGGTGAACCTGTAGGTGCATTGTTATTCTTAAAGAACAGGGTATCGCCAACACTATTATTTACAAAAGCATCCAAGTCCCCATCGCCATCGATATCGGCAAAGGTGGGTACAGCATAATCTCCTACATCCGCCAGTCCGAAGGGATTGGTGTCTTCAAAGCTGAAGGCGGGAGTCGTGGCAGTTCCACTGTTGCGGTAAAACAGGGTATTGCCCGGCCCATTACCCACAAAAGCATCCAAGTCCCCATCCCCATCAATGTCAGCTAAGCTGAGGAAGGAATAAATTCCCCCATTCGTCAGTCCGAAGGGGTTGGTGAGGGGGGCTGCAAAGCTGGGACTATTCGCAGTACCCGTGTTCTGGTAGTACACGGTATTTCCATAATAATCCCTCACGAAAGCATCAAGATCCCCATCTTTATCGATGTCAACTAAGGTGGGGTCGGCATAAAATGTTACATCCGTCAGTCCAAAGGGGTTGGTGAGGGGGGCTGCAAAGCTGGGACTACTTGCAGTACCCGTGTTCTGGTAGTACAGGGTCGTTCCATAAACATTCCCCACAAAAGCATCAAGATCCCCATCCGCATCAATGTCAGCGAAGGTGGGATTGGCGTAAATTCCGACATCCGTCAGTCCGAAATTGGTGGCTTCCAGGGTGAAGGTAGGTGCAGTGCTAGTTCCGGTGTTGCGGTAGAAAAGGGTATTGCCATCATTCTTACCCGCAAAAGCATCTAAGTCCCCATCTCCATCAATATCGGCCAAGGTGAGTATAGTATAAATTCCTACATTCGTCAGTCCAAAGGGGTTGGTAATTGGGGTGATAAAATTAGGATTAGCCATGTTAGTTTTCTCCTGTGTCAAATTTACGGTTAATAAACTTATTTGTCTGTCGCACTTCCCCTACTCCAGTTAAATAGGGAGTCAGGTGTCGCTCGACAAACTTCAACAAACGCGGATAACGGTAAGAAACCGAACCCGTGAGATAGGGAACACCACTATGAACTTGACGACGAATCGCTTCAGCTAACAGGGAAACCCCTTGCTCCCGCTTCTCAAATGCTTGTGCAATTGAAAAATTGGTGTAGCGAATTGTGTCAGGTGCAATCCGATGGGTTAACACCCAACCAATTACCTCTCCCTGATAACGCAATCCCAAGCTATTTAAGGGTTCTAAGCGGTGTGCCTCGACATTAGGCGGCAGGGATAAACCGGCATCTAACCAAGAAAACACCTCAAAGGCTGGAGGTAGGCGATACTTGTTTAACCAAGGGGCTTGGACAATTTTTTCTGTGGCGGTTTTGCCAAGCACCAAGTTAATTTGGGGTGGTTGCCAATGTAGCTTAGAAAGTAGCGGTTCTAAAGCTACATTGGTGAGTGTACTGGTTGAATAGCTGAGGATGATTTCAACACATCCCTGTTGCGCTAATTCTCGTTCTAAATAGGCGAGTAAGCGAGTGCCAATTCCTTGATGACGGTATTCGGGTAAGACGAATAGGGAGATGATTTCGGCTTGTTGGGGGTTTAAACGTTCGCTGATGGCAAAGCCGACTATTGCACCGTCTAGGGAAGCAGAAAGCCCAGTTAATTCGCCTTGGGGCGATTGAGTTTGCCAGCGTTTTTGCAGGCTGGGATAGGTAAGGCGATCGTAGGCTTTGGCGTTGCTGCTGTTGAGGTGATACACCCGTTGGTAACGGATTTGCTCTCTGCTTGAAAAGGCTGCCTCACTACTAGTCCTGAGATTACCCCACCCTAACTCTCTTTGATCTTCGGGGGAATTAAGAGGGGTAATTTGTTGTGTGGGTAAACCAGCGATGGGGGGGGTTGCACCTAAACTAGGACGTTTGGCAGTGGGTTTGGTGGTGACAATGCCGCCACTGTTGGGAAATCTGACTAATCGCTGAATTTCGTCTGACTGTAAACCAATTGCTTGAGGTTGTAGCACCCCAGGCAGAACTACAACATCGAATAGTTCTTCTATTACTCCCTGAAAATATAGCCAGTGCAGGGCTGTGCCTGTCTGCAAGTCAATTACCATTAAGCCACACTGGGGGCGATTTCCTTGGGAACTTAAGCGTTTTTCTAGGGTTAATCCGGTAAAAGTCTGGGAACGTAGTTGAGATAGTCCCACAAAAGCGAAGTTTTGCCAAAAGGCTAATCCACGTACAAATCCAGGGCAGAAGGCGATCGGATGAAATTGACGCTCCTCAATGTAGCCTAATTCTCCTGTGCCAGAATTGAGTAACCATAATTTCCCCTGATACCAACGGGGAGAATGGGGCATGGATAAGCCTGTGGCGATGATTTCATTTTGAGCAACGTCGATGACGACTCCGCCATCGACGCGATGATTACGCCACCCGGCAGCTGTATCTGTGGTACTACAGGCAGTGACATAAGCGGGTTTGCTGGATACCATTGCTAACCCATTCAGATGACAACGATCTTCGGCGACGAGTTTGGAAATAAAGGGCGGTTGCCAAATGGGGACAAAGTTGTAGTCTGGGCTGAGGGTGGCTAAACAACTAAAGTCGGTATTGACAAAAATCACTTTTCCGGCATCGTCTAAGATTACTTCATGGGCGTTGACATCTCCTGTGGTGTAGGCGGTGCGAGGGCTATAGAGGCGATCGCATTCCCCATACTTTTCTCCCGCCTCTAGGAGATTCTCAAAATGCCAGAGTTGGTAACGGCTACTCATGTAGAGGCTATTTCCAGTAGCATAGAGTCCCATCGGCTTGTCAAATAACCTCTCGTGGAATTTTAAGCGCCCATTGGCTTGAGTGCTAAGGAAAAAGAGACGGTTAGTTTGGTAGGTAGTACAAGCAACACTCAGATTCTGCTGTGCTAACCAGGAGGTGAACTCTGGCGAGGCGGTAATTTCCAAGGAAGGATTAGAATGACGGTTCGATGTTGTCTGCATTATTGAGTTTTCAAAGCGTTGTTCAAAAACGAGTAACAAGATCGTGAAAAATCTGTCTTTTGGCTCGAAGAGGGTTGTAGGCTAGGGATCAGTTGAGGCATCATTTTTTAATTAGGCAATTGCCCAAGTTTTGCTGTAGCGAAATGGATTATAGAGCGATCGCCCCGATCGCCGCATCGGACAAAGATCCAAGTTTTGACTAGGATCTTTGTCCTATATAATTAATACTTATGTGAATTATGAAAGAGCTTAGGCGTAAGCCTTGTCGTAGCGAAAAGTCGAGCCAGTGCGTTCCTGTCGCCTTGCGTCGGAAAGCAACTGGCGTCGGAGCGGCGGCTTCCGCGGATCTGAACTTTTCAAGACAGACATCGCGTTTACTCCATAAAGACTGAGCAAGGCTAATTTTTGCAACGCTCATGCAACAAAGGTGCAAGCCAATGCAACAAAGGTGCAAGCCAATGCAACTAAGGTGCAAGTCGATGCAACAAAGGTGCAAGTCGATGCAACAAAGGTGCAAGCCAATGCAACAAAGGTGCAAGCCAATGCAACAAAGGTGCAAGTCGATGCAACAAAGGTGCAAGCCAATGCAACTAAGATCGGCTTGCATGAATCGAGATGATTAAAGGGTTACGAAATTAGCAGCAGTCAGCGTCGTAGTATTAATACCAGTCAGCGTTGCCAAAATTTCATTTGTGGAAGTGACTTTGATATTGTTACCAGAGAAACTTAATTGCCCAAAGCTCAAACCACCATACAATCCAATCAAATCGCTACCCTTAGAGAAATCAGTAATGGTATCAGTACCTTCCCCAGATGCAAAGGCAAATATATCGTTACCGTTACCACCAGTGAGGATATCGCTGCCAGCACCACCATAGAGTAAATCGCTACCATTACCACCAGAAAGGTAATCAGTACCGCCGCCACCATAGAGCGTATCATCGCCATTACCACCGTTGAGGGTATCGTTACCCGCGCCGCCGTCCATCAGCCCATCGCCATACAAGATGTCGTTGCCATTATCACCGTTGAGGCTATCGTTACCCGCGCCGCCGTAGATGGTATCGTTGCCATTGCCGCCGTTGATGATGTCGTTACCAATGCTGCCAATCAGGCTATCCGCAAAATTAGTGCCATTATTGTTAAGACCGACAGCCACAGTCACCGTACCAGTGTCAGTCAGGCTACCATCGCTGAGGGTGTAATTAAAGCTGGCATTCCCAGAAAACAGAAGAGAGGGCGTAAAAGTAACGAAATCATCTGCACTGTTGTTGGCTGTGCCGTTATTATTCAGGACGGCAGTACCGTGGGTAGCACCACTGACACCAGTAATGCTCAGGGAGGTGCTATCAATATCGCTATCATTGGCTAGTAGGGTAGCAACTGAAATGTTGACGCTAGTACCAAAGAATGTGGTAGCAGTATCATCAACAGCAACAGGGGCATCGTTAACAGGGGTGACAGAGAAACTCTGAGTTTGTCCGGTTAAAGTTGCTACACCATCAGTCACATTGTAGGTGAGGTTAACTGTGCCATTAAAGTTGGCATTTGGGGTGAAGGTATAAGTCCCATTATTGTTATTTACCAATGCCCCGTTAGTGGCAGTCAAGTTGGTAACTGAAAGGGTATCACCAGCATCCACATCACTGAACCCTGTTAATAAGTCACCTGCACTAATGGTAATGGCGGTATCTTCAGGGGTACTGTTTAATGTGGCTGTGGGCGAACCTGTGGGGGCATCGTTGACACCGTTGATGGTGAGGTTCACTGTGGCTGTGCTAGTACCGCCATTGCCATCGCTAATAGTATAAGTAAAACTGTCGCTGGCAGTAGCTCCCACACCCAAAGATTCAAATTGACCGTTAGGGTTGTAGTTATAACTGCCGTCACTATTGAGAGTTAATAATGCACCAGAAGCTAAAGTAATTTGATTACCCACATTAGCAGCATTGCCGTTGACTGCACTAACAGTGAGGATATCACTTGTATCTAGGTCAGTATCATTGGCTAGTACGTTACCACTGAAGGCGGTGTCTTCATTCGTGGTGGCACTGTCATCAACGGCGACTGGAGTAAAGTTGAATTGAAAGTCATCATATGGAAAACCGCCAGGATCTGTTATGTTGTTGATACTAATGCGGGTGATGTTTGTAAATGATGATAAATCTACAAGATCTGAAGTGAAACCATTACCATCAGTAATGAGATCGACTGTAATGGGCGATCCTGTAGTAGTTGTATAAACATCAATTTTGGCAGTAGCACCAACAGTATTATCGAATATTACACGAAATGATAAATCATTAACTGGTTGAGCAAAATCAACATTAAGATTTAGCAATCCATTTGGCTGGCCGCTGGAATTAAATGTACCTATTACGTTTGGTGGAGATGTGAAATCACCTAAAGGAATTACTACAACAGAATTCCCTGGATCGGATGAAAAGGTTACTCCTGAATACTGATTGCTTAGAACTGTACCAGGAGCTAAATTGTCAAAATTGATAGTTGTCATAGCTATTACCTTCGTCGTTTTTTGTTAAGGGACTTCCAAATAAAAAAATATACAACTTTTCCTGTGGGGTGGACATCTTGTCCGCCCCTATGAATGGGCGGGCGAGACGCCCACCCCACAAGAGTGGATAATTTATTTCTTGGAAGTCCCTAAGTTTGCTGTGGTGAAGTGGATTATAGAGCGATCGCCCCAATCACCGCATCGGACAAAGATCCAAGTTTTGACTAGGATCTTTGTCCTATATAATTGATACTTATGTGAAATGTGAAAGAGCGTAGGCGTAAGCCTTGTCGTAGACATCGCTAGTACTCTCTGAAGACTAAGCCAAGTTAATTTTTGCAACTTTAATGCAACTAAGGTGCAAGCCAATGCAACAAACTTGCCGGTCGATGCAATTAAGGTGCAAGTCGATGCAACAAAGTTGTAACTCAATGCAACGAAGTTGCAACTCAATGCAATCAAGGTGCAAGCCAATACATCAAAGTTGCTTTTGGATGCACCTAATCAATTTGGCGAGTGGGCAAACATTCACCCACTCAAAAGACTTAAACACAAGTAAAGTTGTTTTGTGTCAGCGTCGTCGTATCAAAGCCAGTAAGTTATCATTTCCCTTGTCACCGTCGAGGAAATCATTACCCGCACGCTGACGACTAAATCTTGACGGTTACCTCCTAAAAGACTGTCGTTACCGTCACCGCTATAGAATTGAAAAAAGAATGCGACACATGAACAAGACTCTCCCTGCTTGCTAAAGAGAGGATACCGCATGGCGAGTGGGCTATGTGCCGCAAACATTTTTTAAATCGATATAACTACTACGGTTTTAGTACATTATCAGCAAACTGTCCTTTCACATTACCTGCGGGAGCATACTGACAAACTACATAGACGCCATCGTACTTAGTACCGTCAATTGTTGCAGGGCCAGGTGCAGCACCGCAGCCTACTTTGGTACTGCCTTTCCAGACTACCTGAGTAAAATGTCCGGTTGAGCCAGAAAATACAGGGTTGTTGTAGTCATAATCTTTAATTTCACTGTACCAGTTGTCAACTGCTGCGGTACCTAAGTTTGCTGACTCTCCACCCCAGTATATGTTCTCTCCGACATTGTTGCGATTGGTACTGTGTTCTAAGTCACCTTTAGCTGCTATGGTTTCTGCCCAAGCTTGGGCGCTCTGGTTGAGAGTATCATCGATGGTGACATTAGGACTCTTATGCTTGGCTCGATAAGTGTTGTGTGCAGATACAGCATCGCTACGTAACTTGGCTAAGTCAATAGATGTCTGTCCTAAAACAAAGTGATTACCGATTGCTGCTCCAGTGAATGCAATAGCTAAAGTTGTAGCTGTTGTTAAGGTTAGAGTCGAAAAGAATTTATTCATGATTTTCTCTCTAGTTAAGTTAACTTTTCTAAGTTAAATCAAGTCGCAAGTAATACCCTATATGTAAACTTAGGGGCTTGGAATTCAGCCGCCTTGTTTGTTCTCTTCATCGTTCAACAATTAATTAGGTTTGATTTGTTGTCCAGAGAAGTTGAATGTTCCTACAGGGGCGACATTATTTAACAACGGATTAGCATTGAGGTTGAATAAGCGCAGTGTAATAGTCCCTTGTACTGTCTGCGTTTGGGGATTAAAGGTGGCTTGGTAGTCGGCGCGACCAATGCTACCGGCTCCTGCACTTCCAGGAAAAGCAAAGGTGATAGACCTAGCACTCACTTTAGTTTTGCCATTACACTTCCAAGCGCCTTGTCCGCTAGTAAAGGGATTGAAGACGTTGGTTACACCACCTTGATTGGAGTCAGTGACAAAAAAGTTACCATCTGCGGTCAGTGTAATAACTCCACGAGAGGAGACGCTGTTATCTGCGTTGAAGATTGTTGTTAAATAAGCACCAGTGACGTTAAGGCGACAAGATGCTGTATTTGCTAGAGTTTCGGGTACGGTAAAGTCGTTACTCCTAGCAACATTAGGACTAGCAAGTAAGGTACTTGCTAAAACTGAACTAAACAATAAAGTATTGCCAAACCAGATTTTATTCATTGTCAGGTTAGGTAATTACCTAAATTTTGCTGTAGCGAAATGGATTATATAGCGATCGCCTTTGTGAGCGCATCGGACAAAGATCCAAGTTTTGACTAGGATCTTTGTCCTATATAATTAGTGCTTATGTAAATTATGAGAGAAGCGATACCTACGGTGGGCTACGCCAACCCTACTACCGATGAAGACTGAGCAAGGCTGATTCTTGCAATGCTCATGCAACAAAGGTGCAAGCCGATGCAACTAAGTACACCTCACAATAAAAATTGCGTAGGCGTAGCCCGTCGTAGACATCGCACTTAATCCCAGCCTCTAGCTATTTATGCTGTTGGGGCGAACAATAGTAATTCCTTCAACTTCTACAAAGTCTTTTGGATTTAAAGTCAGAATATGGCTGATGTTATGAGCAAGCACTACTGCTTGTATGCGTAAATCGTGGGTGCGTTTCCCGGAAATCTTATGAGTTGTAGCGAGGCTAAACCAAAGGCGAAATACATCTGGTATTTCTTTTAGCCACTCAAACTGATTTATAAGCATTTGCAGCGTTCGTTCGGTTTCTTCTGGTGTCCATCCAAATCCATTTACAGCTACAGGACGGGTGGCTACAACCCAAAATTCAATTAAAACTTGAGATGTAATAAAACATTGATGGTTATTAGATATTAGATACCTGATTGTGCGATCGACAAGATTATAATCGGGTGAAGCTATATCCCTAGAGCGTAAAAGGACATTGGTATCTAATAAATAATCGGTCATACTTCATCATCGTAAATATTTTCTCGACGCAGAGCTTCATCATCAAGGTTGGCATAGCTTTTTGGTGCTGTATCTATCCACTCTTGCCAAAGTAATAATCTTTCCGATGATGTTTGAGGTTTACTAGTTAGTAACGTTAAATGCTTGTTACTCAGCTTTTCTTGAAAAAGTTTTTGCTCTTCGGGCGATAGATTTAGTACCACTTCTACAAGGGAATTAACAAGTTGTACATTCATAAGTTGTGTATACCAATTTACCGAGTCACTCTATGCAATGAGCTTTTGCCCTACCCTTATGCCGCTTTATTATAATACTGGTTATTGCCTCTGCCAATCGCTCCAACGACCGCATCGGACAAAGATCCAAGTTTTGACTAGGATCTTTGTTCTATATAATTGATACTTATAGTTATTGGCAGTGTTAAAATTTTGCTGACAGATGACAAGTAATAGAGAGTTTTGCAGGGTTTTTATCTATGCAAGAAAGCGATCGCACAAATAAATGTCAAGTGCGATCGCTCTGTCAAAATGCGTTAATTTTACTTATCTCATGATGCCACTGTCTTTTTGCGGCTAGGACGCTTGTAGTCCGATTTTTTCTTCAATCCTATTGCTTGGGCTTGATCGCTATCTAATCCATATTGTCCGCGCACAACTTCTTTCATTGCTAATACCGCATTGTGAAATTCCCATTCCGCTAGTCGTGCAGCATCAGCCGCAGCACGGTATAAAGCTTGTTTTTCAGTTTCCGCTTGTTGTTGGGCTAACATAGCTTGATAAGCTTGCTGTAATTTCACAGCAGAGGCATCACCACGGTTAGTTTCATAAGTACTGATAGTTTGTAAACCGTGCCATGAAGTCACATCTTCACTAATTAATTGAGGGCGCAAACGGCGTGTTGTATTTTGGGTAGTCATATTACCATACTGTTGTCAATTATGTGTTTAATGTACCCATTGCAACTCTAAAGCTATCAGTAAATTGAAGTTTTTCAGTCGTCAAGCAAAATTACAGCATTATTCAAGTAAATAGATCGCGCTGTAAGGGCACAGGTCACTACTCCTTAATAACTGAGTCGCGCTCATTTGTACAACTTTAATGCAACAAAGGTATATCCCAATACAATCAAGTTGCAAGTCAATGCTACTAAGTTGCTAGCCAATGCAACAAAGGTGCAGGAAAATGCTACTAAGTTGCTAGCTAATACAACAAAGGTACAGGTTAATGCAAAGGATATCAGCATCAAGGAATCATCCAAGTAGACGCGATCGTTCTTTGTGCATGAGGAGCGATCGCCTGAATAAACGCACATGATAGTTGTATATATTTGATACAATTACCTAATGACTCTTGTTCCAATCTTCCTGAGTATAGTTGCTGGTATTTGTTTATATGTTGGTCTGTTTCACCTGCTGATTGCCTGTGGAAGATTACAAACCACCCTTCATTTGTGCTTTGGGTTAGTTTGCTTAGGATGTGTTAGCTATATCCTGGCTTTAATGCTGAGATATCAAGCTGCTAACGTAGAAGACTACATCGCTGCCCAAAAATTGGTATGTTTTGTTGGATATATTTATGCTGTGGCTGTTGTATGGTTTATGGCTGTTTTTACTAAAATAAAGCCAGTGCGTTTAATTTTGGTACTGAATAGCCTGTACGTTATCAGCCTGTTAATCAACCAAATTTCCCCGACAGGGATTATCTACTCTCATGTAAGTAGCCTATCAAGCGTTTCTTTGCCTTGGGGCGAATCTATTTATTACCCAGAAGGTACACTCAATCCCTTATTCAGTTTTCAATTATTAGCTTTAAACAGTAATACTGTTTTCGCTGTTTCTGCTTGTTACCTTCAATATCGGCGCGGTGAGAAGCAAGCAGCACTTAGTTTAGGCCTGAGTTTAGCGATTCTGGTAGCAGCTGCACAACACGATCGCCTAGTAGATTTAGGGAAGATCCAATTTATCTACCTGGCTGAATTTGGATATCTGTCCTTCATAGTAATTATGAGTCTACGCTTATCCAAAGACTTGATCCAAGCTGTGAAACTACGCGAACAATTGCTAGAAAGCGAACGGCTACGAAAAATTGCAGTAGAAGTCGAGCGAAATCGCCTCGCCCGCGACTTACACGATTCAGTATCGCAGACATTGTTTACTGTAGCGACCATTGCCGAAGCTTTGCCTAGAGTTTGGAAACGCAACCCAGAGGTAGCCCAACAAGGATTAGAGGAACTCGCCCAACTCACACAAGGGGCGTTAGCAGAGATGCGAAATTTACTAATCGAGTTACGTCCTGATGGTTTAGCAGAGAAAGCATTAGGTGAATTAATACAGCAGCTAACCAAGGCAATTTCTGGACGAGCAAGTTTACAGGTAACAACAACGGTAGAAGTCGATTTACCTTTATCTAGTGAGATAAAGCTCGTTTTCTACCGGATTACTCAAGAAGCACTGAATAATATTATTAAACACGCCCAAGCAACGGAAGTATCAGTCAGCCTTGAGTACGATTCACAAAAGATAGTCTTGCGTGTCAGCGATAATGGCTGTGGTTTTGACCTCACACAGATACCGATACCATCTGGCCATTTGGGAATAGCAATTATGAAAGAACGAGCTGATTCCATTGGCGCTAATTTTCACTTATCAAGCTATTTAGGAAGGGGGACTGAGATTTCCCTAAGTTGGTCAACCCCTACCTTGAAAAAAGGGAATCAAGAATAGAAAATTGAGAATTGGGAATCAGGCATTAGGCTGGGTACAAATAAACTTAACTAGATACAATCGACATTTTTGCTTTTTTATTGCTCAATAGTAAGGTTTTTAGACAAATTTAATTTTCGTAATATAGTTCACTTCAATTCATATAAGTTTGTTTTTCCGCTTTTATTCTCCGTTTCTTATTCCCTATTTCCTTACTTTTACAGAAGAATTGTCCTAACTGACCTGATTGCAATATAGTTATATTTATTTAACTTGACTTATTTGGAAAATACACATTATGATTCATAATTGTGAATTTTTATATTATTTGTTGGCAACAAATAAAAATTAAAGATTAAGAATTTTATCTAAAAAATTAATGATGGAATAATAGAAAATAATATCAATGTATTAAAAAAGTACTATTAAAAGCCCGGATTTAAACATGGAAACAGATAAATTGGTCAAACCAATTCGGGTCATAACTGTTGACGATCATCAAATCTTGCGGGGAGGTATTAAATTTCTCTTGCTGGCGTTTGATGACATTGAATTAGTTGGGGAAGCGGGTAATGGAGATGAAGCAGTACGTCTTTGCGAAAACTTGCAACCAGATGTAGTGCTAATGGATTTGATGATGATGGGGATGAATGGGGCGGAAGTAACAAGAGTTATCCGCAAAAAATACCCACACATTCAGGTTTTAATTTTGACCAGTTTTCTAGACAAGGGCTTGGTACAGAAAGCAATGCAAGCCGGAGCCATTGGCTACTTGCTCAAAGGTGTCTCAATTGATGAGTTAGCGAATGCCATACGTTGTGCTGCCATTGGTCAATCTATTTTGGCAGTAGAGGTAATTCAGGCGTTGCTGCAACCAACTCAACCATCATCTCCTCCTTTATACGAACTGAGCAGGCGACAGGCAGAGGTGTTAACACTCCTGGCTTTAGGATTGAGTAATGAAGCGATCGCTCAACGAATGAAACTGAGTCCTTCTACCATTAGACATCATGTCAGTCAGGTACTAAATAAGTTAGGAGCAACCAACCGCACGGAGGCTGCTACTAGGGCGGTGCGAGTTGGATGTGTTTAACCGCGTTTTGTGGCTTTAGATAAAGATAAAGTGAAAATTTAATTGTAGAGACGTAGCAGTGCTACGTCTCTACTACTTTGTACATCAAGCAAATGAGAAATACCGTAGTATTTTTGATGCTACCCAACGATATCAGTCGCAAAAGTCATCCATTCAGGTGAAGGCATACAGACATACCAATGCCTAGTATGAAGTAACATTAAGCAACTATGAAGCTTATTATGCGTCTAGTTGTTAGTAAATTTCTCAAGATTCGATCGCAAACCTTTAACAACTCCTGATTCTGCACTTGTCCTCTAACTAAAGGCTACTCCCACACGGCAATCATCACAGGCTTGTATTGTATGGCTACGAACATAGAAATTCCAGTTATTGGCAAAATTAAGTATCCATTACGCTGGTTCATTGGGCTGATGGCGGGGGGCGCTTTGGTTGTGGGTACAGTTGCAAACTTTACTCTGATAAATCCAGCCACAAACCAAGAAGACATCGATCGCCTCACTGTGCCAGTATCAGCACAAAACGTTACATTACGGATAACGGCTAGCGGTAAAGTCGTACCAGTTCAAAGTGTAAATATTAGTCCCAAGAATCCTGGTGTGCTGTCGCAATTGTACGTCGAACAAGGCGATCGCGTTCAAAAAGGGCAAATTCTCGCCCGCATGGATAGTGCCAGCATCGAGGCACAAAAAAGCCAGTATCTTGCTAACTTAGCGCAAAGTCAAGCACAGTTAGCCGAAGGCGTGGCTGGTAGTCGTCCTCAAGAAATTGCCCAAGCAAGGGCGCGATTAGCCCAAGCCCAAGCTCAATTAACCCAAGCTCGTGTAGGTAATCGTCCCCAAGAAATTGCCCAAGCTCAAGCCCAGGTAGATGCGGCTCAGGCAAGAGTGAATTACACTGCTGAACAAGTAAAGCGTTATCAATATCTATATAAAGAAGGCGCAGAGAAAAAACAATTACTCGATCAAGCCATCAGCGATGACAAAAGTGCCAGAGCCAACTTAGAAGAAGCGAAAAAACGATTGTCGTTAGTCCAAAGCGGTTCTCGCAGTGAAGAAATCGCCCAACGTCAAGCAGCAGTCAATGAAGCACGCGCAGCATTAGTACTGTTAGAAGATGGCACCCGTTCCGAGGAAATTGCTCAACGCCAAGCAGCCGTCGCATCCGCTGAGGCTCAGTTAAAAGGCGTGCAAGTACAGTTAGAAGATACAATTATTCGCGCTCCCTTTTCGGGAATTGTCACCCAAAAGTACGCCAACGTTGGTGCTTTTGTCACCCCCACAACTTCTGCTTCTACTAGTGCTTCAGCAACTTCTAGTTCAATTGTCGCCGTAGCGCGGGGTTTAGAAATATTAGCTCAAGTTCCCGAAGCAGATCTTGGCAGAATCAAAGCGGGACAACAAGTGGAAATTGTCGCGGATGCTTATCCAGACCAAGTTTTTAAAGGACACGTGCGCTTGATTGCTCCGGAAGCAGTGGTAGAACAAGGCGTGACATCCTTCCAGGTGCGCGTTGCTTTGGATACTGGCATAGATAAACTGCGTTCTGGCTTAAATGTAGATCTGACTTTTTTAGGCGATCGCGTTAATAATGCCTTAGTATTACCAACAGTTTCCATCGTCACCGAAAAAGGTAGAACCGGCGTACTCGTACCAGATGAAAATAATAAACCTCAATTCCGCGAAGTCACAGTGGGCGCACAAATCAAAGACCAAACGCAGGTTTTAGGAGGAGTAAAACAAGGCGATCGCATTTTTGTTAACCCACCGAAAGATTACAAAATTGAAAAGGCCAAAGAAAACGATAATTCGTAATTATTAAGACATGAATTTTTTAGAAAGCGTACAAATGGCGGGGAAAACCCTGTTATCAAATAAGCTGCGTAGTGCCCTCACGATGCTGGGTATTGTTATTGGTAATGCTTCAGTGATTGCCATGATTGGGATTGGCGAAGGTGGGCAGAAATTCGTTCAAAAACAACTCGAATCATTAGGGCCAAATGTGTTGTTTGTAATCCCAGGAAATCGAGAGACTCAACGAATTTCCTTTGAAGTGCCGAAAAATTTAGTGTTGCAAGATGCCGATGCGATCGCCTCTCAAGTACCATCAGTTATAGGAGTTGCACCTGAGTTAAATAGAAGACAAGTAATTACTTATCGGAATCGAAATACTGACGTTAATATTATTGGTACAACTCCCAGCTTTTTATCGGTGCGAGATTTTGAAACTGATAAAGGTAGGTTTTTTAGCGAAGTAGATATTAAGCGAAGCAATCAAGTTGTTGTATTAGGTGCAGACTTAGCAGAAAAACTATTTGGTAATAGTAATCCCACCGGTCAGCAATTGCGAATTGGCAATACCAGCTTTCAAGTAATTGGCACATTAGTAGCCAAAGGTTCCAGTGTAGGAGCAGATTATGATGAAGCTGCCATAATACCGATTACAACCTCTGCAAATCGGCTTGTAGGAAAGAATTCTCCCTACGGTATTGCCTTAGATTACCTCGTCGCTGCTGCTCGTGATGGTGATAGTGTCGATGCAGCAGAGTTTCAAATTACGAATTTGCTGCGTCTGCGACACAAAATTAATGGTGAAGATGACTTTACGATTCGCACCCAAAAAGATGCTTTGCAAACTGTCGGTCAAATTACAGGTGCATTGACAATTATGCTAGCAGCGATCGCAGCCATATCGCTGTTTGTCGGCGGCATTGGCATCATGAATATTATGCTAGTTTCCGTCACCGAACGCACCCAAGAAATTGGATTGAGAAAAGCGATTGGGGCAACAGAGCAAGATATTTTGCTACAATTCATCATTGAAGCAGTAATAGTTTCCGCAGCTGGCGGTTTAGTTGGGACTGCCATTGGTGTCAGCGGTATTCTTTTGGTGTCAGCTTTAACACCATTAGATGCTGGGATTTCTACGGTGGCGATCGCCACCGCTGTGGGTGTTTCCGGCGGTATTGGTTTATTCTTTGGCGTCGTTCCCGCACGTCGCGCTGCTAAACTCGACCCCATCGTTGCATTAAGAAGCGCCTGATCGTATCAGCGTCAAGTTAACGGGAAATCGGCGCTTATATCGTGTCCGGGTAATTAGTTGTGATTTCGGCAATCATTAGACCCCACCCCCAATACGGTTCGGTTAAAGGGGAAAGGGAAAAGGGTAATTTCAAATCTTTTCCCTTTTCCCCTTACCCTTTTTCTAGACCACATCAGAGATGAAAAATGCTTATCCGAACCGTATTGACCCCACCCCTTAATCCCCTGCCCTTGCTAAGGGGAGGGGAGACAAAGCACAGCTTTGGTTTGGGGTTCTTCGGGTTTACTAACTAATTAACCTATTACGCCAAATCAAAAAGCAAGATTTCGCCGCCGATATCGGTGCTAATTTCTAGTTGTTCTTCGCCGTTGATTTGAACGCCATCGCCTGCTCTGAGTTCTTCACCATTTAAGGTAACTATACCTTGGGCTACTTGTAACCAGGCATAGCGATCGCTTTTGACTTGATAATTAACAACATCACCTTGTTCTAAAACAGATGTGTATAAGTCAACATCTTGGTGAATTGTTACAGCGCCATCACGGCCATCTTTAGCAGCAATTAAGCGTAATTTGCCCCGCTTTTCTTCGATGGGAAAAGCTTTTTGTTCGTATCTTGGTGTCAACCCTTGTTCGTCAGGAATAATCCAGATTTGTAGTAAATGTAGTGGTTCAGTTGGCGAAGGATTAAATTCGCTGTGGCTGATTCCAGTACCAGCACTCATAATCTGGGCATCACCGGGACGAATTACTGAGCCTGTACCCAAGCTGTCTTTATGTTCCACGGCACCTTCTAAGACGTATGTGAGAATTTCCATATCCCGATGACCGTGGGTAGGAAATCCAGCGCCAGGAGCAATGCGATCATCGTTGATTACTCGCAGAGAACGAAATCCCATACGGTTGGGATCGTAAAAGCTACCAAAGGAAAATGTGTGATAACTATCAAGCCAGCCTATTTGAGCGTGGCCGCGTGCATTGCGATCGTGAATTAGATGAGTGATTGTATTTTTAGACATAGATTTACCTCGTTCTTAATTATTTTTAGGTAACAATTCAAAATGGGCTACGCCCCTGTGCGCTAATAAAACTCAGAATTCAGAATTAATAAGGTTGGATAACAAAAATTGTTCATACTTGTTATTTACTCAACCTAATTTTCAACTATTTAAATAGTAAAGTATATACATACGAAATGAAAAGTACGCACTTAAAAGTGCGATACTTACCAGAAAGATACTATGAAATTTTAGAGTGATTTTTAATTATATTGGATTCTTTATTAGAATAAAAAATGAAAGTATATGTAGTGGACTGACACGGTTAGCGTGTCAAGCTTTAAATGTTGCAATAAAATTGTAGGTTGGGTTGAGGAACGTAGACGCCAGAGGCGGCTTCCCGGAGGGTAACCCAACACCTCAATCAATGTTGGGTTTCACGACCTTCAAACCAACCTACTGCTAATGAATTATTTTAGTCTTGCCATGCCACTACGATTTAAGGTTTATTTTATAAATAACCTCTCAAAAGTGATTTTCGATTCTCCTGTATATAAATAATATGGTGCGTTAGGTTCAAGCCGTAACGCACCATACTAGTTAAGATCTACTGTTCCCTAATTTAAAAGTGCTTACTTGACGCTAGCTACTGCTTTTTGAGTTTTAGTAGCACCTGCGCTACCATTTTCTCCCTTAATTTCTGCTACTTGTAGATGAGCTTCTAAGAACCACAGACGTTTGTCAATGGTGCGGGAAATTTCAGTGTAAAGGTCAGCGGTATCAGCATCACCTAATTCATCGGTTTTATCGATCGCTTCTCTGATATGTTTAGCGAAAGGTGCAAAACGATCTGCTAAAGCTGTTACATGGTCTTTACCATCCAAAATATCAAATGGATATTCAGGCAGAATGGAATTATTAGCAGCAGCACGGGCTGTTCCTACAGCATATCCGCCCAAAGCGGTGACGCGTTCTGCAACCATATCAACATATTCTTCCAATTCACCAGCGATTTCATCAAATAATTCGTGTAGCTGGTAGAAATCTGTGCCTTTAACATTCCAATGCGCTTGTTTTACCTGGGTTTTCAAATCTAAACTAGCTGCCAGGGTTTTGTTGAGAATAACTACAATTTGCACTCTTGCTTCAGCAGGAATGTCAATGCGTGTGGGGTACAAACGTGATGCTAGGGTGTTGTCGCTCATGGTTTTACTTAATGCCTTTTACAGTTAACTTTACAGATTTTAGTTAGCAAAGCGAAACTCTCTGACGATAGATTGAATTCAAGCCTGAATGTGTTATTGTTTCAAGTTGATACAATTTTGATTGAGAATTTATTTTTGTTCAATGCTTAGTGTAAATACATTGGTCATTGGTCATTAGTAAATAATAAAATATTTATAAAGAACAAGTAACAAATCACTAATGACTAATGACCGATCGCATTAGATCCGATGGTTGTCTATGGCATTAAATGTACCACCAAAAAGGCGATCGCGAATCAGATCGCTGTGTAAAAATTCATGTGGAAAACCCAAATCAATTTGACTCGCTTGATTTAAACGTTGTAAATGTTCTGGGGAAAGAGTCACATCCAAAGAAGCTAAGTTATCTTGAAACTGAGTTAATTTACGCGCCCCAACAATCGGAATTATTACTTCACTTTGAGCGCGTAACCAAGCTAATGCTACCTGTGATGGTGTGTGTCCAATTTCTGTTGCAACTTGACTCACAACTTCCGCGATCGCTAAACTTTTTTCTGAAATAATTCCTAAGGCGGGATTTGCTAACCTTCCTGATTCCCCACTTTCTTGAGGGGGTTTGTTATACTTCCCTGTTAGCACGCCACCACCCAAAGGCGACCACGGTGTTACTGCTAAATCGAAAGCTTTGGCCATCGGCAGTAAATCGCGTTCTGGTGTCCGCTGAATTAAACTATACTCAATTTGCAGCGCGACAAACTGCGTCCATCCTTGATATTGAGCGATGGTATTTGCTTGGGAAACAATCCAAGCGGGTGCATCAGAAATGCCGATGTAAAGTACTTTACCTTGGCGAACTACATCATCAAGCGATCGCAACACTTCCTCAATGGGTGTGGTAAAATCCCAAGCGTGTAACCAAAATAAATCAATATAGTCGGTATTTAACCGCTTCAGGCTACCTTCTAAAGATTGGATTAAATTCTTGCGATGATTTCCGCTACCATTGGGGTTGCCATTCTTGTCGCCCATCCGCAAGGGAAAGGAATATTTTGTCGCCACTACAAAGCGTTCTCGGTCTTTGGCAATTAATTCACCGACAATTTTTTCACTGCTACCATCGGTATAACCATTGGCGGTGTCAATAAAATTGCCCCCTGCTTCTACAAAAGCATCAAAGACTTTAGCACTTTCGTCTTTGGAAGCACCCCAACCCCAATCTTCCCCAAAAGTCATTGTTCCTAAGCAGAGTTCAGAAACTCTTAACCCGCTTTTGCCCAAGAGTTTGTATCTCATAAATATTTTCTCATTAATGAAAAAACTATGCGAATACTATCCCAAAGGCATGATAACTGGAAATTAGGACTTAAGTAGATCGGTAAGAAAAAACAAAGATATGTAACAAACTGTAAAATATCCAAAATTAGCTCGTAGTTTCACTTTCGCGCGAAAGGGTAACTACGAGCCATGATGAGAATAATTGAAAAACCAATGATTCTATGACTGTTTGATTTTGTTTAAATTATCAAGATTAATTCTGGATTCTGAATTCTCAACTCTGAATTCTTCTTCAATGCAATACTTCCCAATCTCGTAGCAAGGAAATAGCATGTTTATAGAAAGATAAATCCACCTGATTCACTTCTATTCCTTGACCGATTCCTTCTAGAAGGGTGATTGTTAATTTTCCTCCTAGATGTTCGCGGAACTCTGTAATACCCCTAAATATAGAATTAGGATGATCTGGTCTATCTAATTCCTGTGTGAGTGCCGATACATACAAAGTAAAGCCTAATTTCTTAAGTGTAACTAGAACTCTTTGCCACTCGGATTGTAAAAGTTGCCCTGTTAAATATGAATAGGTTGTATCCAAAGCAATGCCGATCGCCACAGCTTCACCGTGACGTAAGCTGTAATTAGTTAAATGTTCTAGCTTGTGAGCAGCCCAATGTCCAAAATCTAAAGGACGCGATGAACCCATTTCAAAAGGATCGCCACCACCAGCAATATGTTCTAAGTGCAACTGCGAACAACGATAGATTAGCTTTTCCATAATCTCCATATCTCGATTAGCTAATCTATCGGCATAAGTCATAATAAAATTAAAGAAATCTGCATCTTTAATTAGTGCTACTTTCACCGCTTCTGCAATACCCGATCGCCAATCGCGATCGTCAAGGCTAGTAATAAAATCAAAGTCATTCAATACAGCATAAGGTGGCATAAATGTGCCAAGAAAATTTTTCTTGCCAAAGGCATTTATTCCATTCTTGACTCCGACACCGGAATCATTTTGTCCTAATACTGTTGTCGGTACCCGTAAGAGCCTAATTCCTCTATGAGCTGTCGCTGCGGCGTATCCCACCATATCTAATACGGCTCCACCTCCAATTGCTATGACGTAGGAATGACGGCACAATCCAACTGTATCGATTCGTTGATGAATTTGCTCTATAAATTTAGAATCATTCTTGACTGCTTCTCCGCCTGGAACGATTATTGGTTCGTCAGTCAAGGTCAATACATCTGCATAACGCTCGGCGTAAAGTGCTATTTTTTTTAACAATCCTTTTTGGTAATTTAAAACTCCTCCATCCACCACTACTAACACTCGTTTTGGAGTTATCTCTCCATTTCCGGCAATCACTTGTGCCAATAAAGAATTCTCTAATTCAAACAAACCTGTAGTAAAATGCACATCATACTTGAAGGTTACTCGAACGCATTGATTAATGGGTTGGAGATTGAAAGCAGTCTTTTGTTTAATAACCATATCCAAATATCATTAACTATTAATTAATTGTAAATATATGCAGTACTTTAATTTAGATTATTGAAAGTTTCAACAATATAAATAAATTTCGCACTGCAATGATTACAATAATTTACTACATATATAGAGCTAGTAAATCATTGCTTGATGATGCTATTATTCATTGTCGAATAAAGCTTCAGAATGACAATTGGTTACAAATTTCTTGATAGCTGTACTTAAATATATCTTAGACTTTATATCTAAGTTTGACAGTTGATATCATCATTATTACACAAAAATCTAATTTTTTTTCGGAAGCGAACTTAGGGTTTTATCGATTTAAAATCAGATCTTTACAGTATCTTATCCAAATTATATCTATTTTATAGATTCAATGAAGTTATTAGCTAAGTAATATACTATATAACTGATTGAAAAACAAAGTATCAAATTTAATGCTAGAAATTATACATAGTTGTCACCAAAAAAAAGTTGGGTAACTTCTCTTGAAATCGATCGTGAGTAAAGTAAACAAGTTACTACATCAGTGGTTACTACAGTCTGTTTCCCAGTCCGGTATTGATTGGCTGGAGCAGAAGCAGGCACAGATTACTAGTGGTGGTGCTGAACGAGTGTTTTTCACAGCTTTTAGTGCTGTGCCGCGTTATCTGGGTAAACAGAATTTGCAGCTAACATCCCAAGATTTGGAAGCAGCGCAGGAGGCAATTCCCGGTTGGAATCCTGCTGATTGGAGCGTACATCAAGCAGGTCGCACGCTCTTGGTTTTAGCTTTGCCCCATGATGATGCCGAGGCTTATGTGCGATCGCTTGATAAAGTTTTCTCTAGCGCCGATATGGGCGAGTTAGTTGCACTATATCAGAGTTTACCCCTATTGCCACATCCAGAATTACACCGTCAGCGTGCTGCTGAGGGAATTCGCAGCAATATGAGCAACGTATTCCAAGCCATAGCACTACGCAATCCATATCCAGCCAATTATTTAGATAATGCCGCTTGGAATCAAATGGTGTTGAAAGCTGTGTTTGTCGGTAGTCCGTTGCATCTAATTTGGGGTCTAGATCGTCGTGCTAACCCAGAATTAGCGAAGATGTTGACAGACTATGCCCATGAGCGTTGGGCTGCTAAACGCCCAGTTACCCCAGAACTTTGGCGACCTGTAGGTAAATATGCCGATAGTGCAATCATCGCAGATTTAGAAAAAGTCTTGATGAACGGCGATACAGCCGAACAACAAGCAGCAGCATTAGCTTGTGCTGAATCCGGTTTACCCGAAGCGCAAGTATTACTCTCCCATTATCCAGATTTACAGTCATCCATAGAACAGGGTAACCTAACTTGGAATAGTTTTAGCAGCGATCGCTGAAAGGGACTGGGGAGATGGGGAGCAGAGGAGCAGAGGAGCAGGGGAGCAAAGGAGAATTTTTGTATAAGTTCTTTCTCCTGTGCCCCTCCGCACCTCTGCCCCTCCGCCTCTTCTGCCCATGCCCAATGCCCAATGCCCAATGCCCCATTTCCTCAACTTATGATGTTTATCGATCCTCACATTCACATGTGTTCCCGTACTACTTACGATTATCTGGTAATGCGGGAATATGGCATTGTCGCCGTTATCGAACCAGCTTTTTGGCTGGGACAACCCCGAACTAACGCTGGCACATTCAAAGACTATTTCAGCAGTCTTGTGGGTTGGGAACGATTTCGTGCTAATCAGTTTGGTATTCAGCATTACTGTACAATCGGCTTAAATCCCAAAGAAGCTAACAATGAAGCATTGGCAGCAGAAGTGATAGAACTGCTACCGCTTTATGCTTGTAAAGAGGGAGTTGTTGCCATTGGCGAAATTGGCTACGACGATATGACAGAAGCAGAAGATAAGTACTTTTGTCAACAATTAGCATTAGCCAAAGAACTCGATATGTTAGTACTAATTCATACTCCTCATCGTAATAAGAAAGCGGGTGCAATTCGGAGTATGGAGCGGTGTATTGAATATGGCTTAGATCCTTCACAAGTAGTTATCGATCATAACAACGAAGAAACCGTTGAAGAAGTATTAAAACGTGGTTTTTGGGCAGCTTTTACGATTTATCCCCAAACAAAAATGGGTAACGCTCGGATGGTGGAAGTTGTTCGTAAATATGGATGCGATCGCATCATTGTTGATAGTAGTGCTGATTGGGGAATTAGCGATCCATTGGCAGTGCCAAAAACGGCCCAGTTAATGTTAGAAAGAGGCATTCCTGAAGAACATGTACGAGCAGTTTGTTACGAAAATGCTCTAGCTGCTTACAGCCAAACCGGGCAGATGCAAGCCTCAGACTGGCTCAATCCTCAATCCATCGACCAGCGTCAGCTATTTAATGGTAACTCTGTGTTGCGGGGGCAAGAACCCGGTATCAATTCACTTTCAGTGCTGATTGAATAGAAAATTGGGAATAGGGCATTGGGCATTGGGCATGGGGCATTGAGAGGTGTGGGAGGTGTGGGAGGTGTGGGAGGTGTGGGAGGATGGTGAAAAAATCTTTCCTCCCTGTCCCCCCCACACTCCCCAGTCCCCAGTCCCAAATCTCAAATCCATAGTATTAGGGAGACAGATAAGTGAATGTTGCAAGCTTGAAATTTCAAAGTTGGCGCGGCTATTTTGAATTGATGCGTCCGGCTAATATTGTGACTGCTTGGGCTGATATTTTGGTTGGGTTTGCTGCTTCTGGTTCTGGGATTATTTTCGCTCAATTAATCAATGGTGACGCCAATTTTGCAGTTTTAATTCCATTAGCTTGGTTGTTATTAGCAACAACAGGCTTATATGGCGGCGGTATTGTTTTTAATGATGTTTTTGATGCTGATTTAGATGCAGAAGAACGACCAAATAGAGCAATTCCTAGCGGTCGGGTGTCATTAAAAAATGCTATTTTATTAGGCAGTATACTGTTTGCCATCGGTATTGGAGCCGCTTTTCAAGTATCCTGGTTGAGTGGTGCGATCGCTATCTTTATTGCTCTCTCAGCACTGCTGTATAATTCCCTTGCCAAACATCATCCTTTTTTTGGGCCGCTGAATATGGGTTTGTGCCGTGGCAGTAACTTATTATTAGGTGTAAGTGCTGTTCCAGCAATCATAGAAGAACGTTGGTATTTAACGCTGATTCCTGTTATTTATATTGCTGCTATTACCGCAATTAGTCAGGGCGAAGTTCACGGAGGAAAGAAGATTACAGGAGTCTTAGCACTAGTTCTGATTGCAATAGTTTTGACGGCAGTTTTAGCATTAGGAATATTACCAGAGTATACAGCGATCGCAGCATTACCATTCGCTATTTTCTTAGCTATCCGAATATTGCCTAATTTTGTCAAAGCTGCACGCGAACCTTTAGCCGAAAATATCCGCAATGCCGTGAAAATAGGTGTTTTGTCTTTAATTGTTTTAGACGCGACTGTTGCATCTGGTTTTGCGGGTTTGTATTACGGTTTAGCAGTCCTGATTTTGCTCCCAATTTCTATGAAGTTAGCAAAAATCTTTGCTGTTACTTAAAATTTTCACGCTCCAGACGCAGAGGCGCTGAGAGAAGGATTGAGTTTTGTACAATGTTTTGCAATCATTCAGATTATAAAAACCTCTCTGGTACTCTGCGTCTGGAGCGTGCAAATAAAATAGAGGATAAAGATGAAAATTACAAACAACAACTTCCATTTGACTTATTGCAGCAATATTCATCCTGGCGAAACTTGGGTAGAGGTGTTTGCAAATCTACAAAAATATATTCCCGAACTCAAATCACGTTTATCGCCAACAAAACCCTTTGGTATTGGTTTGAGGTTAGCAGATATAGCTGCCAAGGAACTTTTAGAAAATAATAATTTGGCTCAATTTCAAGAATGGTTAAGCCAACAAGATTTATATGTTTTTACCTTAAATGGATTTCCTTACGGAGGATTTCACAGACAAGTAGTAAAAGATGGAGTTTATGCACCAGATTGGTCTACACAAGAACGAGTAGACTACACATTCAATCTTACACAGATTTTAGCAACTTTATTACCCAAAGGAATTGATGGCGGTATTTCTACATTGCCGTTATCTTATAAACCTTGGTGGGGCGAAGGTCAAAAAACTCGCGATTCGGTTATCAAACAGAGTTGTTTAAACCTAGCATCAGTTGTTGAGAATACAATCCGTATCTGGGAAGAAACAGGAAAATTATTACATATCGATTTAGAACCAGAACCCGATGGATTAATTGAGAATACATCAGAAGTAATTGATTTTTTTCAAAATTGGTTATTGCCAGTTGGCGGTAATTATTTATCAGAAAAACTAAATATCGAACAAAATTTAGCTGAAGCAAAATTGCTAGAACATATCCGCGTTTGTTATGATACCTGCCATTTTTCAGTTGAATACGAGCAACCACAATCTGTGTTTGCGCGTTTAGAATCAGCAGGAATTAAAATTGGCAAGGTTCAAATCAGTGCGGCGATTCAAGTAAAAATCCCTGCTGAGGTTGAGAAGCGTAGTTTGATAGTCGAACGTTTGCGTCCTTTTGCAGAATCTACCTATCTTCATCAAGTAATCGAACGTCGTAGCGATGGTACGCTATATCACTATCCTGACTTAATAAATGCATTACCACATTTAGAACAATCTCTAGCTGAAGAATGGCGGACTCATTTTCATGTTCCGATTTTTATTCATGATTATCAAATCTTGCAGTCTACGCAAGAAGATATTGCTACTGTTTTGCATCTACTTCAAACAAATAATGCGTGCTCGTATTTAGAAATCGAGACTTACACTTGGGATGTATTGCCATCAGAAATGAAAATAGATTTACTGACTTCTATTCAGCGGGAATATGAATGGGTATTAAAAGAACTAAACAAGAATTCAGAATCCAGAATTGAGAATTCAGAATATTTTTATACCTAAGCTCCTAAATCTTTATATAACTTACTGCAAATTAAGAGGGAATTAAGTTTATGAAAAAATCCGTTATTCTAAATGTTGTAGGGTTAACGCCTAGTTTATTGGGAAAAAACACACCATTTTTATCTACTTGGGCTGCTAAAGGCCAAGTAGTTCCAATCAAAACAGTGCTACCTGCTGTAACTTGTTCTGTTCAGGCTACTTATTTAACAGGAAAATTGCCTAATGAACATGGAATTGTTGCTAATGGTTGGTATTTTCGAGACGAATGTGAAGTAAAATTTTGGCGACAATCTAATAAATTAGTACAGGCTCCCAAAGTTTGGGAAATTGCTAAATCAATAGATTCCAACTTCACTTGTGCCAACCTTTTTTGGTGGTACAATATGTATTCTTCGGTGGATTATGCGATTACACCGCGCCCAATGTATCCTGCGGATGGCAGAAAATTACCTGATATTTATACCCATCCTAGTGATGTGCGATCGCCAATTCAATCTGATTTAGGTCAATTCCCTTTATTTGATTTTTGGGGGCCAAAAACTTCAATTAATTCTAGCCAATGGATTGCCAATTCTGCAAAATGGATTGAGGAACGGTATAGCCCTACATTATCACTGGTTTATTTGCCACATTTAGATTATTGTCTGCAAAAATTTGGTCACGATGAAAAACATATCCAAGCAGATTTACAAGAAATTGATGGTGTTTGTCAGGAGTTAATTGAATATTATCAAGCACGAAATACTCAGGTAATTATTCTTTCTGAGTATGGCATTACTCCTGTTGACAAAGCAGTACATTTGAACCGCGTCTTACGGGAAAATAATTTAATTGCGGTTCGGGAAGAATTGGGGCGAGAGCTGCTCGATTTTGGTGGTAGTATTGCTTTTGCTGTAGCAGATCACCAAATTGCTCATGTATATGTAAACGATCCAGCCTACATTTCAAAAGTGCGATCGCTTTTAGAAGCCACTGAAGGTGTAGCTCAAGTATTAGACGAACAAGGTAAACAAGCCTACCATCTCGATCATCCCAGATCTGGAGAGTTAGTGGCGATCGCCGAGCCGAATACCTGGTTTACTTATTATTATTGGCTTGACGATAACAAAGCCCCGGATTTTGCCAGAACCGTCGATATCCACCGCAAACCCGGTTACGATCCTGTAGAACTTTTCCTCGATCCACAAATTAAATTTCCTCAAGGAAAAATTGCTCTTAAGCTACTTAAGAAACAACTCGGTTTTCGCTACCTCATGGATGTGATTCCTCTGGATGCTTCTTTAGTGCGTGGTTCTCACGGTCAGATTAGCACTTCTGGAAATGAAGGGCCGCTATTTATCACCCATCAAACTCACCTAGTTGATAGCGACATCATTGAGGCGACGGATGTTTGTTCGTTGATTCTCAAACATTTGAATTGGCATTAGCAGAAGATACAGGGTTATTGCGCTATAAAGCCTTAAATTAATCAAAAATCCCGTCCTTAATCCTATTTACATAGCATTTCACAAAATAGCTGCGATAGATTTATAGTAGAGGGTGGATACCTGTCCGCCTCTACAAATAATACAGCAGATTCCAGCAGGCGTGAGGTACAGGTTATTGTAGGGGCTTTACAGCTGTCATATATGTCAACTCAACGTGAAACCCTTGTAAAGATGTGATATTCAATACTCTGACTTAGCATCAAGATCCGCGTTACCCCACCCCGGCTTTGCTGACGCAAAACCTCCCCTCCCCTTGGCAAGGGGAGGGGTTGGGGGTCGGGTAAAATGCGTGTGGGATAAGCGTTTGAGCTTCAGTTGATACCAATGTACAGCTGTTTTGCCTCTACCCGCGCAGCTCATTTTCCTGAAAAATCCTGTAAAAATACAAAAAAATTTTTGGCAATTCATAGTCATTTCGAGTATGCTTAATATATAAACTCGAAATGACTATGACTTATTAAATTTTATCAGTAGGCATCCGTTTATCTACTGACTAAAATATACTGTGGGCAATTTCACTAACTTAATGGAGAAGTTCTCAACCTATGACAGAACCGCAAAACTTGACAACTGCTGACGGTATTCCTGTTGCGGATAACCAAAACTCACTTACTGCGGGGGCGCGTGGTCCTGTATTAATACAGGATTTTCACCTGTTAGAAAAGCTGGCTCATTTCAACAGAGAACGTATTCCTGAAAGAGTTGTCCATGCCAAAGGTGCGGCAGCTTTCGGTATTTTTACGGTTACTAATGATATTACACGCTACACAAAAGCCAAGCTTTTTTCTGAGATTGGTAAGAAAACAGAGGTTTTGCTGCGCTTTTCTACGGTTGGTGGAGAAAAGGGTTCAGCAGATGCGGAGCGCGATCCTAGAGGTTTTGCTATCAAGTTTTACACAGAAGAAGGTAACTGGGATATTACAGGAAACAATACTCCGATTTTCTTCATTCGCGACCCCCTGAAGTTTCCTGATTTTATCCATACCCAAAAGCGCAATCCCCAAACGAATTGTAAAGACCACAACGCCAAATGGGATTTTTGGTCGCTGAGTCCGGAATCACTCCACCAGGTGACGATTTTGTTTTCAGATAGGGGAATTCCGAAAACCTATCGACACATGGACGGCTTTGGTAGCCATACTTTTAGTTTGATTAATGCTCAAGGCGATCGCGTTTGGTGTAAATTTCACTTTAAGACTTTGCAAGGACATCAAACCTTGACAGAGGAAGAATCAGCCAAGATTAAGGGTGAAGATCCCGATCATGCAACTCGCGATTTATTTGAAGCGATCGCTCAACAAGATTATCCCAAATGGCGGTTCTGCATTCAAGTGATGACCGAGGAGCAAGCGGCAAAACATCGCGATAATCCCTTTGACTTGACAAAAGTTTGGAAGCATTCAGAATATCCCTTGATCGAAGTCGGGATATTAGAGCTAAATCGTAACCCAGAGAATTATTTCGCCGAAGTTGAGCAAGCTGCTTTTAGTCCTAGCGCGGTGGTTCCTGGCGTTAGTTTCTCCCCAGACAAAATGCTTCAAGCTCGGATCTTTTCTTACCCAGATGCTCAACGCTATCGCTTGGGTGGTAACTATCAGCAACTACCAGTCAACCAGCCCAAATGTCCAGTGAGACATTACCAGCGAGATGGCTTCATGGCTTTGGGAAATAACAATGGTAGCGCTCCCAACTACGAACCGAATAGTGCTGAAGGTACGCCGAAAGAAAATCCAGCCTATGCAGAACCACCCACCCATCTAGGGGATACCACGGTCGATCGCTACAATCATCGTGAAGGAAACGACGATTATACTCAAGCAGGCGACCTCTATCGGTTAATGACTCCCGAACAGCAAGAGCGTCTTGTCAAAAATATCGTTGGTAGCCTCAGCCAAGCAAAGCAAGATGTCCAAATGCGCCAACTTTGCCACTTTTTTAGAGCAGATGTCTCCTATGGTCTTAGTGTCGCTCAAGGGTTAGGTATTGCGATCGATCCTGCAATGCTCGACAACCATGCTGAAGTTGCAATTTTTTAGTTTCGTAGGTGTGTTATGTCGTAGGCTAACGCACCAAAAACCTGGATGCTAGGTTACGTACTTAAGGTAAATTTAGATCCCCGATTTCTTGAAGAAGTCGGGGATTTAATAAATGAAAACAAACTCGTTAATGGAGTTCAAAGGCTCATTAATGGATTTCAGAGGTTCATTAATGAAGTTCAAAGGCTCTTTAATGCAGCTAAAAGACTCATTAATGGAGTTCAAAGACTCTTTAATGAGTATCAAAGACTCATTAATGGAGTTCAGAGGCTCATTAATGAGTATCAAAGGCTCATTAATGGAGTTCCGAGGTTCATTAATGGAGTTCAGAGCCTCATTAACTAGATAAACAAAAATATTAACAGCGATCGCGATCGCTCTCTTCACAAAGCATATCTTAGAGAAGTAGTTATGGGGGTTGCGATCGTATTATTTTGCTTCACTGCATTTGCTATGGCATTGTATAATCAGAGATTGTGTCTAATTTTTAGACTAAGATTTCAATCCCAGGTAGGTAATACAGCCGTTGCAGATTACCTAAATTGCTGAAACCAAGGCAAGACAAAAGCAACCATTCTCTTAAATCAAGGCTGACGATTCCACCGCAAGTATTCCAGATTTTCACGAATGTTTATTGTATTGGGATGGTTTTCTCCTAGCTGCCATTCAGCAATTTCTAAAGCTTGAATGTACAAAGGTTCGGCTTCGCTATACCTTCCCTGTGAACAGTGGAATGCAGCCAAATTGTTCAAGCTAATTGCCACCTCCGGGTGAGATTCCCCCAGCAGGTGTTTTCTCATTTCCAACGCTTTGATGAACAAAGGTTCAGCTTCGTTGTACCGTTTCTCTGAACGGTAAAGTCCTGCCAAATTGTTTAAGCTTTGTGCCACATCCGGGTGAGATTCCCCTAACAGGCGTCTTGTCATCTCCAAGGCTTTGATGAACATAGGTTCGGCTTTTCTGTAGTGTCCCAGACAGGAGTAGACAAATGCCAAATTGTTCAAGTTTTGTGCCACATCTGGGTGAGATTCCCCCAGCAGGCGTTTTCTCATTTCCAAAGCTCGAATGAACAAAGGTTCCGTTTCGCTGTAATGTCCCAGAGAAGAGTAAAGGAATGCCAAATTGTTCAGGCTTTGTGCCACATCTGGGTGAGATTCTCCCAACAGGCGTCTTCTCGTATCCAAAGCTTTGATGAACAAGGTTTCCGCTTCTCTGTAGCGTGCCAGGGAACGGTAGAGTAATGCCAAATCATTCTGGCTTTGTGCTACATCTGGGTGAGATTCTCCCAGCAGGCGTTTTCTCATCTCCAAAGCTTGGATGAATAAAGGTTTTGCTTCTGTGTAGCGTCCCAGGGAACGGTAGAGTAATGCCAAATTGTTCAGACTGTTGGCTACATCTGAGTGTTCATCCCCCAGTAGGCGTTTTTTAATATCCAAAGCTTGGATGAATAAAGGTTCGGCTTCGCCGTAGCGTCCCTGCAAACGGTAGAGTCCTGCCAAGTTGTTCAAACTATTTGCCACATTGGAGTTTAATTTCCCCAGCAGCTGTCTTCTCATCTCCAAAGCTTGGATGAACAAAGGTTCAGCTTCGCTGTAGCGTCCCAGAGTCCGGTAAAGTAATGCCAAATTGTTTAAGCTTTGTGCCACATCCGGGTGAGATTCTCCCAACAGGTGTCTTTTCATCTCCAATGCTTGAATGAACAAAGGTTCGGCTTCTCTGTAGTGTCCTTGGGAGTCATAAAGTAATGCCAAATTGTTTAAGCTGTGTGCCACATTGAGGTGTGACTTTCCAAAGCGTTCTTTTGTGGCTAATAAACTTTGTTCATACCAAGGTAAAACTTGCTCGTACCAAGTGAAAACTTGCTCGCCAGACTCTTGTCCTTGGTAAAATCTACCTAAGCCAACAAGAGCCGAAATTAACTCTTGATTGCTAATCCAATCTTGATAAGCTGTGACAACTTCTGCAATGTGAGGGATGGCAAAGGTTACTTGCTCAATTTTTATCTGTGTGAGTGTCTGAGGAATCTTCCGCGCCACAGCTACGATTGCTTGACAAAATCCACGCTTAAGTTCACTACCTTCAGCCAAATCTTCTAACTTCCGGTGGAGTAATTCTTGAATGCGATCGTGAACTTGGTAAGTGTCATCGGCTAATTTTTGCAGCAGATAACGCTCAACTAGAAGTGTACAGTTAGCTTTAAGGTCAAATTCCAAATGGCTATAACTCACTGCTGATTCTACCAAAGACCAAGGGATAGGAGCCAAAGCAAACAAACTCAACAGACAAGCCAATTTTTGCGCTTCTGGTTCTAAGCATTGCCAATTCAACTCAAAAGCTGCTGCAACACCAGACTCGCTTGGCTTAGCTTGCTTTTGTAGCCGTGCGAGAATGTCTGCTAACATAAAACTCCCCCTCGGTTACGACTATACGCCGCTATTTGGTAAAGTCCAATTGGTATATAGCCCATTAATTTGCAAATTCCTTTTGCTGTCTCTTCCTCCTGTTGAACATATTCATCCCCCAATAGCTTTGCTAATAATTCTAAAGCTGCATCTGGTGACAATTTACCTAACGGTAGTGATGGATATGTTAACCCTCTGTTTTGACGAGTGGTAATTAACACCTTAAACCGAGAACCTTTGAGTGGTAGGTATGGTTGAATTTGTTTCCAGTCTTTAACATCATCAAATACTAATAAAACTTTGCCAGCTTGCCAGTTCTTCCAGCAATAAGCAACTTTACCTGCTAGGCTTAATCCATTAGGAGGATAAAAATTAGGTAAATTCACAACTGCAAACTCTAATAACTGGGTTCCTAAATCAGTTCCTTGGGGATTTAACCAACAACACCCACCAGAATAATCTTCCAAATATTGCCAGGAGTATTGAATAGCTAACTCTGTTTTACCCACCCCACCTTGTCCGGTCGCATCGCTAATTACCACAACATCATTTGCTTGCAATAGCTGACGCAATTGTTCTATTTGCTCATCCCTGCCAACAAACTTACGAGCTTGACTTTGTTGGATATTATGCGGAATATCAAACGGGTTGAAATGAGATTTTTCAATATCTCCATCCCAACTACGGGAATAAAAATAAGTCGGCAGTTGTTTTTTCTCTAAACCCTTAAATCGCTGCTTAACTGCCTCGGTAACTTCCCTCATATTCGGTGGAAAAGTCCCATTAGCTGCTGCAAAAGCCTCTCTCACAGCTTGAGAAAAGTATCCTGTTTTATTTTCAGAATTTACCTTAGCTTTTTCTCCTTCCCGCGTAGCTAGTAACACAAATTGTTGACTATCTTGCCTTGGCTGACCACTCAAAAAAGCTTTACCACCTAAGTTAGTTGGTCTTCCCATCGACTCTAAAAAATAATTGGCACAGGCATCAATAATACAAATATGATTGCGAATCTGAAATTTATCGGAACCCAGCAAAACTAATAAAGAATTCAAATCTAAATTCTGCCAATTCTGTTTATTTGCATCGGCACAAAGCAACCGACGCTCTCGTTCTGAGGTAATCAAACCATGTCCCGCCCAAAAAATGTAGAGTAAATCCCCCGATTTTGAGGATAAAAAGTTAGTCACAATATCGGAGATATTTTGCTCAGTTGCTAACTCTACATTTAACCCACATTCCCCAATTAACTGCTGATTTTCTTCCAGTGTTGATAAACATAACCGAATATTCTCCTTCGGTACGCCGCGCTGATGCAGCCAATGAGCAAATTTCAGCGCGTCATCGGCTGGCCCCCCACCTGGCACATTCCATTCAGATTCGTGGTACTTTTCAATACCCACAATTAACCCAAATGTCTGCTCAGGTTTCGCCATCAACTGCATGATAATTTAGTTTCTCACCTCCTATGGAAAATGACCTAACCTAATCCCCTAACCTCCCTCTCTAATAAGGAATCTACGGCCTACACACAAGTCGGATTTTCTTTCTAGATTCGGGTTCTACCCCCCTTAATCCCCCCTTGGAAAGGGGGGAAAAAGAGATCCAGTTCCCTCCCCTTGTAAAGGGGAGGGTTAGGGTGGGGTAAACCATTATGGCAACCTCGAAATAATCGCCTCCCAGGTTTTGGCATTTGTCCAATAAGCACCGTGGGAACGGGGAAACGGTTGTCTGCTATCCACTACCACATCCTGCACTCTATCCGGGAAAATTTTCTTACCAACGTAACTGAGAAAATCCCGTAAATCGTAGATATTTAACCATTCCGGGAAATTTTCTGGCAATAACTCTCCATATTTTAAGCTGTAGAGGGCGTTAATCTCATATAAAAATGGTGCTTGGGAACCAACTGTTACTAATAATTCCACTTGAGGTAATTGCTGTTGCACTAGCAAATCTACACAAGCGATACCTCCCAAGCTATGGGCGAGTAAAACGACTGGCGGTTCTGCTTGTTCGATTTGTTGCTGGATAAACGCCCTGATTTTTTCACCCCGCGTTTGATACACCAAGATATCCCCAGGCATAGGCGAAATTTTATCAGTTAGTTGAAAGCGGTTTCCTCTGATATAATTTGTTCCGCCGTGCTTTGCTAATTCCACAAGCGGCTTTAACAACCAGCCACCCAATCCTAACTCCGCCTCTGTCAAAGCCAGAGTCAGCAATTCCACAACATCATCGCGCAATTGGGCATCGGTGAGTATGGGGGGAAATATTTCTTGCAGTTCGCTAAGAAACATTGCTTGAGCCACAATTGCCCTAGCGATCGCTGCATAATATTCACTCAAATCAGATTCGGAAACTGTGGGCAATGCCCGTTCATACGGTTCGCTGCGGATAACAGCCTCTCGTGCTTCCTCAAACACCTGTGCAATTCCCGCCTCTTGCAACTTAGTTTGCAGTTGAGACGCCGGAGTCAGACTCGCTACACGAGATTGTAAAACATCTCTTGGTTCTTCCCCAAAGGGATTTCCTGACTCAACCGGTTTCAAAGACAACACCCGCAATTCATACAGAGGATCGCGATACAATTGTCGCCACAGAATAATATCTGCGTCTTCTTCTCCTTGAGATAAAGCCAGTGTCGCATCTTCCAAGGGTACTGATGCTCGATGAGCATTGAACTTTGCACCTAATTCACCCCAAAGACACGGAGCAACTTTAACGTCAGCACGCTGGGCGTGAATCTTTTGCTCGATTAGCTCAAAACTTTGCTTGTATTCTCCTTCCCTAATGCCTGTGCCATGTACAAATATTACAGTGGTCATTGTTATTTAGCGATCGCAAAGCTTCTCCTCTGTATTATTCATGCTCGCAGAATAATTACTAAATTTGTAATACATAATTCGTAATTCAATTATTCAAGATTGTGGGGTGGGCATCCTGCCATTGGTGTCAACTTAAGTTCAAACACTTATCCCACATACGTTTTACCCCACCCCCAACCCCTCCCCTTGGCAAGGGGAGGGGCGATTTTGGCTTTAGACAAAATCGGGGTGGGGTAACGCGGATCGTGATATTGAATGAGTGAATTCAAAACTACGTCATGACAAAGGTTTCACGTTAAGTTGACACCAGTGGCATCCTACCCGCCCAGTCGATATGGCGGGCGAGACGCCCACCCCACAAGAGTTAAGTCTTAAGTAGATATTTTTTTATTTGTCATTTCCGTAAGTCTTGGTAATTACAAATTTTTAATCACTTGGCTTATTAAAAACTTCTAAAATTTGGCGACAAATCTGTTTGAGCTTATCCTCGATTTCACCAGAAGGCGAAGATGCGCCGACAACACTCCAGTTTTCTACCGTAGAAAGTCGCCACGCTTCACCGCGATGATCGAATCCAGCTACCTCCACACCGATCGCTCGCCGTGAATTATTGATAGGATCTTGATAAAATCGGATTTGAATTAATACGCTGCGACTTCGCCAAGACTTGCTAATTCCAGGAAAGTGAAAGCCAATATCTATAGAATCCGGATCGACTAACTGCCTTGTTTGGGGGTCGTTCTTCCAGGGTTTGAGGTCAGATTTGGCATCAGGAAACTCGAATTTGAACAAATTAACTACCGTAGCAATCTTGCTGGCGAGTTCTAAGTTAGTTGCCTGTTCAGATGCGTTCACTAAAAAACACTCCTATGTTGCGTCGGCGTCTGGGGAAATGTGAAGACAATAAAACCGCCAGAAGGCTTATGATATTAGTGTTTCAGCTTATCAAGACCTTTGAATTTTCGCAACTTTAAATCAGGTTTTCCTAACAATATTCCGATTAACAGATGCTCAAAATCGCTTCTTGTTGGGACTGAGTGACACTTATTAAGTAATTATACTTAAAAATTCATAAAAGCGAATGAAACTACTCAAAAGCCCCGCCCGCTTATGGGCGGGGCTATTTTACACTAGAGTGAAAGATAAGCCTCACCCTTTTTCCTCACTCAATAATCATGGGTAACACTTTTGGTCATCTATTTCGGATAACTACTTTTGGCGAGTCTCACGGCGGTGGCGTGGGAGTTGTCATTGATGGTTGTCCCCCACAACTAGAAATTTCAGCAGAAGAAATCCAAGTAGAACTAGATAGAAGGCGGCCGGGACAAAGTAAAATCACGACACCTCGGAAAGAAGCGGATACCTGCGAGATTTTATCGGGGGTATTTGAAGGCAAAACTTTGGGAACGCCAATATCAATTTTGGTGCGGAACAAAGACACTCGTCCGCAAGATTACGATGAAATGGCCGAAAAGTATCGCCCTTCCCACGCCGATGCAACTTATGATGCCAAATATGGAATTCGCAATTGGCAAGGTGGCGGTAGGTCGTCAGCGCGTGAGACAATTGGCAGAGTAGCGGCAGGTGCGATCGCTAAAAAAATTCTCCGCCAAGTTGCCAATGTGGAAGTTATTGGTTACGTCAAGCGCATCAAGGATTTGGAAGGTGTAGTCGATGCAAATACTGTTACTTTAGAACAAGTGGAAAGCAACATCGTCCGCTGTCCCGATGTTGAATGCGCCGAACGCATGATTGAATTAATCGAGCAAACTGGCAGACAAGGCGATTCTATTGGCGGTGTAGTAGAATGTGTGGCGCGAAATGTCCCTAAAGGTTTGGGCGAACCAGTATTTGATAAATTAGAAGCTGATATTGCTAAAGGTGTAATGTCTTTGCCTGCTAGCAAAGGCTTTGAAATAGGTTCCGGTTTTGGCGGAACATTGTTAACAGGAATTGAGCATAACGACGAATTTTATATTGATGAAAATGGCGAAATTCGCACCGTAACCAACCGTTCTGGTGGCATTCAAGGCGGAATTTCCAACGGAGAAAATATTATTTTGCGAGTTGCTTTTAAGCCGACAGCAACAATTAGAAAAGAACAAAAAACAGTAACTCGTGAAGGCGAAGAAACGCTTTTAGCCGCAAAAGGCAGACACGATCCTTGCGTGTTACCCCGTGCAGTTCCGATGGTTGAAGCAATGGTGGCGTTAGTGTTGTGCGACCATTTACTGCGGCATCACGGTCAGTGTAAGGTGTTGTAAAGTTACACTCTGACTAAGAGAAAATATTTTTTTATAGGGTGGGTATCTATAACTAACTCGCCCTTTTTTACTAGAGTTTTCAACAAATGACCAGATTCATTCATGACCAATTTGCCAAAGACTACCTCGAACAATTACTAACTCCTTACGGTGAAGTTCAAGCATCAAAGCGAGTTGCAGGATAAGTTAGACAAATTGACGTTTATTTCATTCCCAACCCACAACCAAGCACTATTCCGAAGACACTAGGTTTATTAGGTCAGTTTGTCACTACTCCATCATTATTTGAGCCTTTTCGTAACGCTGCATCCGCTACAGAAATTTGCGACTGTCTCTTAAAATTATTAGAAGTACGCGGCGATTTACAACGACAAGCAAATCGAAATAACACTCGTATTCTCGAATCTGATTTACCAAAATTATGGATTTTTACGCCCACAGCATCAGCCCAAATATTATCAGGATTTGGTGCTAACCCAAAAGATGACTACTTGCCTGGAATACACTTCATGCCAGAATATTTGCGTACTGCTATAATCGCAATTCATTAGTTACCTTCTATTCCAGAAACTTTATGGTTAAGAATCATCGGTAGAGGAAACGTTCAAAAGCAAGCAATTGACGAATTAGAAGCACTTACTCCTGATAACCCTTTCCGCAAAGCGACGTTAGAATTGTTGTACAACTTACAACAAAACTTACAAGTTACTCAAAATCAAAACGAAGAAGACAGGGAATTGCTTATGCGATTAGCACCACTTTACCAACAAGACCGAGAACAAGCGATACAAGAAGGGGAACAACGAGGAATTCAGCAAGGAGAACGCTTGGTGGTGGAAAATTTGCTCAAAGTTCGCTTTGGTGAAATAGATAATCAGCTTCAAGCAATTATTGAACCTTTATTAGCGTTACCACCAGAAGAGTTTACGCGTTTATTGTTGCAGTTATCGCGTGAAGAATTAATTGATAGGTTTCGCTAGTATCAATTAATTTTGATTTTAGTTTGTTTTACTCACGAATGGTTATACACGAATCAAAAAAATCTTAGTTGATTAATTTTTTGTTTGTTGCAAAGTTAATTTAGTCAATCGCATATTATTTGATAATTGGGGAAAATTTAAACTATTTTCCCCTTTTTGTTTCATTTAATTTTTACTTCACGATAGAATTTAAAGCGAACACATCAATACAGTATGATAAAAATCGGTTGTTAAATTTTTCAACAACTCAAGACTTTATTTTATAGGTTTGCATAAATGGACTTTTTAACGGTTCTAGGATTAGCAGCAGCTACATTAACTACGATCGCCTTTTTACCACAGATGTTTAAAACTTGGCAAACCAAATCAGCAAAAGACGTTTCTTTTGTGATGTTGGTTACATTTAACAGCGGTGTTTTTTTGTGGTTAATATATGGAATTTATCTCCAAGCCTTACCAATTATTCTCGCTAACAGCGTTACATTGTTTTTTAATTTGATAATTCTATGGCTTAAAATTAAATATAGGTAAAGTAAATTCTCTTCCGCTTGCTACAGTTGGCTTTGCCGTGTAGGCGCGATTTTTAAGAAACTAAATTAGTTATAAAAAACCCGTGACATCATCTGTATTCGACTTAGAACGCCTTTTATTTACACCCACTACTCCAAACACCAACGCCATACCCCTAATCTTCGCCTTTCCTAATGAATACAGCGTTGGTATCACTAGCCTTGGCTATCAGGTAGTTTGGGCGACTTTGGCAATGCGTGATGATGTGCAAGTAAGTCGCCTATTTACTGATACTCAGGAACAACTACCCAGAAATCCCGAAATTATCGGATTTTCTATTTCTTGGGAATTGGATTATGTAAATATTCTCAATTTGCTGGAATCTTTAAAAATCCCCATTTTAGCAACTTCTCGCGATGATTCTCATCCAATAATATTTGGCGGCGGCCCAGTTCTCACCGCTAACCCAGAACCGTTTGCAGATTTTTTTGATGTCATTCTATTGGGGGATGGCGAAAATTTACTGGGGAATTTGATTGAAGCTTACAAAGAAGTTAGAACTGCTTCTAGACAAACTCAACTCCAAAGATTGGCACAAGTACCAGGTATTTATGTTCCCAGTTTATATGAGGTGGAATATCACACAAAAGATGGTGCAATAAAGTCTATTCAACCAATTTCTCCCGAAATTCCCGCAGTAGTGCAAAAACAAACTTATCGAGGAAATACTCTATCAGCCTCGACTGTAGTCACCGAAAAAGCCGCTTGGGAAAATATTTATATGGTGGAAGTGGTAAGAAGCTGTCCAGAAATGTGCCGTTTTTGTTTGGCAAGTTATCTGACATTACCTTTTAGAACTGCAAGTCTGGAAGGTTCATTAATTCCAGCCATTGAAAAAGGTTTACAAGTTACAAATCGGCTGGGATTATTGGGGGCTTCTGTAACTCAACATCCAGAATTTGAAGAGTTACTAAATTATATTAGTCAGCCAAAGTATGATGATGTTCGTCTGAGTATTGCCTCAGTACGAACCAATACCGTAACAGTCCAGTTAGCAAAAACTTTGGCACAACGAGACACGCGATCGCTTACCATTGCTGTAGAAAGTGGTTCCGAAAAAATTCGCCAAATAGTCAACAAAAAGCTGCATAACGATGAAATTATCCAAGCAGCCATCAATGCCAAAGCCGGTGGACTTACAGGTTTGAAACTCTACGGAATGGCGGGAATTCCTGGCGAAGAAGCAGAAGATTTAGAACAAACCGTAGCCATGATGCATAGTATCAAAAAAGCTGCACCAGGATTGCGGTTAACATTTGGATGTAGCACTTTTGTACCCAAAGCACATACACCATTTCAATGGTTGGGAGTCAATCGGCAAGCAGAAAAACGCTTGCAATTTTTACAAAAACAGCTAAAACCAAAGGGGATAGAATTTCGCCCAGAAAGCTATAATTGGTCGATTATACAGGCTTTGTTATCAAGGGGCGATCGCAGGCTCTCCCAACTTCTGCAACTAACTCGTAACTTTGGCGATTCCTTGGGTAGCTACAAACGTGCCTTCAAAGAACTCAAAGGACAAATCCCCGACTTAGATTTTTACGTCCACGCCGATTGGTCAACAGAGCAAATATTACCGTGGAGCCACTTGCAAGGGCCTCTGCCACAGTCTACACTACTAAAGCATTTGGCTGATGCTAAAAGTTATTTCAACTAATTTAAAAAGGAAGATGGGGGGATGAGCAGATAAGTGAGATGAGGGAGCAGAGGGATAATTCCTAACCCCTAACCCCTAACTCCCAACTCCCAACTCCCAACTCCTAACTCCTAACTCCTAACTTCCAATGCCCAAAAATTACACCTGAGAACTTGATGCAAACCACAGCTGAGTATTACTGCGCTTATTGCGGCGAACCAAACTTAACTTTTATTGATTTGAGTGCTGGGGGACAACAATCCTATGTAGAAGATTGTCAAGTTTGCTGTAACCCAAATATTTTGTATGTCCGGGTTGACGAAGACACCCTAGATATCGAGATTGATACCGAATCTGAAAGTTGAATTTTAAGTTTTTCTTTCCATGCAGCACTTTAAACATTCCTCAGTCATCAATGCGCCGCCAGAAGTAGTTTGGAAATTTCACGAAAGGCCAGACATTTTAAAACTGCTAACTCCGCCTTGGCAGCCAGTCCAAGTAGTTCGCCGTGATGGAGGGCTTGATGTAGGTGCTATTACAGAATTTCGCTTGTTTCTCGGCCCGGTACCCTTAACTTGGCTAGCGCGTCATACCGAACACCAAAAATATCGCTTGTTCACTGACGAACAGATATCTGGCCCTTTTGAGTCTTGGGTACATCGACACGAATTTGAACCAGAAGATGCTAGTAAAACCAGGCTGACTGATGCTATTTCCTTTTCAATGCCTGGTGGAGAAGCAGTTGAATTCATCAGCGGTTGGTTAGTGCAAGCACAACTAGAAGCAATGTTTCGCTATCGCCACTACATTACTAAACGAGAATGTGAGTCACAGTAGCACAATGTTTGGAAAAATTAGCCATTGCTAAACTTAGGGATGAAAATTGCCTTTAGGTGTTTCCACTTTCTGATACCAATTTGAAGAAAGAATGCGATAGATAGCTAAGGGTATAACAATAGACTTCTTGCAGAAGTCGGGAAAAGGGGAAGGGGAAAGGGGGAAAGGTTTGGTATTTTCCCTTTCCCCAATAAAGATGCATCCCTTTTTCCACAAGAGTGCAAAAAGCAATTGATTGCAAGAGGTCTAATGTTGTGCCCTTACGAATAATTGATGTATCCCAAATATTATTTGAATAGTATGTTGCGGCTTGGATCGAGTTTTATTTGCAGGGTATTTCAAGTAAATGAATTACATAGGTAGGGGTACAAGATGTTGTGCCCCTACAATTATCTGTAGCTCGCTAAGTTGCAATTTGCTGTATCAATTGATTGTTAAAAAATCTGTATTTAATAGATTAATAAAAACTATTATTTAATTTTGTTAGACAAATATTTCGTGAATTTGCTTAAATCTCATTCTTTAGACTTGTTTCTACTTTGAAACTAAAGACAGATAGCGGTTAATGCATCGGTAAGTACCATGAAGAATGTAATTAGTTACTTAAGGAAAATTAACAATGGCACTTTATCTGGCTATGCATACAATGGCAAAAACCGCAATGTAGGTGAGCTTGGATTAGCTGCTTAATCTGAACTTTGGAATGGTCGTTTAGTGGCGATCGCTTTTCTGGCTTACCTAATTTCGGATATCAACGGATACAGCATAGTCTAAGACGTACCGCATCTAATTTCCGATACTCTTGGGTAAATCTCGACTGTTTACAAAATACAAAACGATCGGTAGGAGTGATTAAAAATACTAGAAAACTAGCTGCATTACTTATCTACCTAGCCTTCCAAGCAAAAACAGTTTTTGGTATGGGTTTATCTATGTAATAATATTTAATGTATCTTAATATTTTGCAATCATTTTAAAGTGTTAGCACTGTCCAGTCCAAAACACTGACCGCTAATAGAATTTTCTGGCTGGTGGTTAGTGCTTTTTGTCATGACTATATTTGAGGAATTTTTACCTAAATGCTAGGCGGAGTAAAAGCGTGATCCAGTTAGAACAATCACTTAATCATCAAACAAGACTAACCCCATTATTAAAAAATGAATCTACTTTTAGGGGATTTTTCATTGCTATTTTCATTATTAGCCTATGGGCTATAAGTTTAGTTTCTTTACTCTTAGTTGATATCTCTCAACTAAAATTTTGGATGCTATGTGCTTTAATACCTTGGCAAACATTTTTATATACTGGTTTATTTATTACATCTCATGATGCTATGCATGGTGTAGTGTTTCCTCAAAATCCTAAAATTAATCATTTAGTTGGAAGATTGAGCTTAGCTTTTTATGGGCTTTTACCATATGACAAACTATTGGCAAAACATTGGTCGCATCACCGTCATCCTGCAACTCACGCAGACCCAGATTTCCATGATGGAAAACGCAAAACCTTCTTTGCTTGGTATTTCCACTTTATGATAAATTACTGGAGTTGGGGACAAATAATTGCCATAACTCTAAGCTATCAATTTGCCAATCTTATACTCCACATTCCCCATAAAAATTTAATTTTATTTTGGGTTGTTCCCTCGCTATTAAGCTCATTGCAATTATTTTATTTTGGTACTTTTATACCCCATAGCGAACCAATCAGGGGTTACGTTCAACCACATTGTGCCCAAACTATCGACTGTCCAGTTTGGTTATCATTTCTTACCTGTTATCATTTCGGCTATCACAAAGAACATCACGAAAATCCTCATCTTCCTTGGTGGCGATTACCAGAAATGTATAAAAAAGCGTAAGACGTTAACTGTTGACGGTTAACAGTCATGAGCGAACAATCAAAATTAAATTTCATCGCTTTTGAGACTGGGATAAGCTTATACCATTCCCCGTTCTAGTGAGGTACAAAGTAGGGGCCCAAAGCTTTGCGCCCTTACAAATTTCTACACCTCATTTGATTGGCAAACGCTATATTGTTATCTAGTGGTAAATTAAGCTAAAACGAAATACACCTGATAATAATTCGCTTTCCAGTTGTTGAATTACCTTTAATGTTAATCAATAATTCTCGTGTCGTTACCTATAGTCCTGCTTATACAATTGTTCCTACTTACGAGTGCTTTAATCGCTGTAGCTACTGCAATTTTCGCACTGAACCAGGTAAAAGCCCTTGGATAAGTATTTCAGATGCAGCAAGTATTTTAAAATCACTTCAAAGTGAAAAAGTTTGTGAAATTCTCATCCTTAGCGGTGAAGTGCATCCCCATTCGCCAAAGCGTCAGGCGTGGTTTCGGCGGATTTATGATTTGTGTGAATTAGCACTTTCAATGGGATTTTTACCACATACCAATGCAGGGCCTTTGAGTTTTGCAGAGATGGAAATGCTCAAGCGTGTAAATGTTTCAATGGGGCTGATGCTGGAACAATTAACCCCGACATTATTAAATAGCGTACATCGACACGCACCGAGTAAGTTACCAGAAGTAAGGCTGCAACAATTAGAATGGGCTGGAGAATTACAGATTCCTTTTACAACAGGATTACTTTTAGGAATTGGGGAAACTGCTGATGATTCGTGGGAAACATTAGCAGCAATATCTCAATTACATCAGCGTTACTATCACATCCAAGAAGTAATTTTACAACCTCATAGTCCAGGACTTCAGCAGAGTTTTAATGCGCCGCCTTTCAACCCCCATCAATTACCAGAAGTAATTGCTAAAGCACGTGAAATTTTACCGACGGATATTGCAATTCAAATTCCGCCAAATTTAGTTAATGATGAACGATGGTTGCTTGCTTGCGTCGAAGCTGGTGCGCGAGACTTAGGGGGAATTAGCCCGAAAGATGAAGTTAATCCTGATTATCCTCATCTTCAAAAGCAGGTATTAAGAGAAATTTTACAACCTGCGGGATGGGAATTGATTGAGCGCTTACCAGTTTATTCGCAATTTGATGGATGGTTATCCCAGGAGTTGCAAACCTCAGTCAAATCATGGCGAAATACTTTTAAATCTGGTTGTGAAGTTTGAAAAATTTTCGTTATGCTGCGATAATTTCTTGGACTAAAACATAAGGCTGGACAATGAGAGTATTAAATCGCTTCGTAACATCAGTATTCCATTCTCCCAGCTGTGCTGTAGTAGGTTTGGTAATCAATTTTTCATTAATCCATTGTTCCACTGATGGAGTATTATCATTTGCGATCGCTACCCCAACATCCACTAAGTTTAACTCAAGCGCTACCAAAATTACTGCATCTCGCTGCACATGAGGAATTAACCACTCCCACTCTGCTTGGTCTAAGTTTTCTGTTAATTCTGCTCTTAAATCAGACATTATTCTTCAATTTCTTTTTATATAGCCATTCTTATATTATTCACTAGTTCGTACTTTATGACAAATCACTAATGACTAAACTTCAGATTTCATTTCTTCTATCTCAAACAAAGACACAATTACTCCAGCTATAGGAATAGAGATAAAAACACCCAATAATCCTGCTACTCTAGCGCCTACTAACAAAGCAAAAAATACTACTACAGGATTAAGATTTAACGCACCTTGCATAATTCTTGGTGCAATCAAGTTGTCTTGTATCTGCTGAAGAACAATACAAGTTATCAATACTCTCAATGCTAGCCAAAAACCTTGAGATAATACAACCAAAGTTACGATGCTGATTCCTAATGTTGCACCTATGCCAGGAATGATATCAACAATACCAACAATTACTGATAATAGTAGGGCAAAAGGTACTTGTAATATTAAGAAAATTAAGAAAGTTGAACTGGTGAGAAATAAGCTTAATAAAAACTGACCTCTAAAAAATCCCAGGAAGGCGCGTCTGATGACCTTAGTAAATCTCTCACGGCGTTGTTTTGGTATTATTTTTAATATAAAATTCCATAGTTTGTCCCCGTCTAACAACATAAAAAAAGCTACGACTGCAATTAAGATAAAAGTCACAAAATTAGTCAAGAAACCTTGTAATATAGCTAAGCTAGTCACAATACTTGTTATAGCTTGATTGCGTAATTGTTCTTGAACAAAACTTAAATCTATATTCAAATTGCGACTGCGTAAAAAGTTTTCTAAATTGTCTAAAAGGGGTAACAAAGAATTTAAAAATCCAGTTATACTATCAATTAATTGTTGCCCTTGGGATAAAATCGTTAAACCTACGGTAATTATCAGACCGCCGATAATTACAATACTGAGCAAAAAAACCACAGCAACTGCTACACCGTGGGGCAAAAAACGCCGCAGCCATTGTACGGGATAGCTGAGCAAAAAAGCCAAAATAGCGGCAAATGTGAAAATAACTATGACTGTTTCAAAGTAAGCTAAAAGCTGTACAATTGCCCATCCAGAAGCAATTAAGAGTAAAAAGCGGACTAACGCCAGATTATTTAATCGTTGCCAGAAATTTTTGGCTTCAAAGCCGCTCATATTAATTTTGGATTTTAGATTTTGGATTATTGAAGTCTTTAGGAAAAACTGTTACTGGAATTTCAAGGAAGACGACTGATACAATCGAATTTCAGATTATAGGAATGTAATAGCGATCGCTACCCCCCTAAAGTAGATATTTCGACTTCTCTAACTCATCTTCCTAAATCATGCATTTGATTAATTACAGCGGTACACTTTTGTGCCAAAGCCTCCAATTCTTCTTTATTGCTAGAACTGGGAGCATCAATTAAGTTGCCAATTCTCACAGTTACGGGAACTGCGCGGGGTATTTTCGAGCCTTTTTCTAAAATTGCCTCGGTACCCCAAACACTTACGGGCAATATTGGCGCTTTGGCTTTCGCCGCTAACAGTAGTGCGCCTCTTTTGGGGTCTGTAATTCGACCATCTGGAGTGCGAGTACCTTGCAAGAAAACACCAACGGCCCAACCATGATTCAAATATTCTAAAGCTGCACGGATAGCATTGCGATCGGCGCTTCCCCTACTCACTGGGTAAGCACCATACAATTTAATCGCTTGCGCCAAAACAGGGATATTAAATAATTCTTCCTTCGCCATATACGCCACTGGACGGCGTACACAATTAGAGACAATTGGCGGGTCAAAGTAACTGGCATGGTTACTCACCACCACCAATGACCCCGATCGCGGCACATTTTCCGCACCATAAATCTTACCCCGAAAGTAAGCGTGAAGCATGGGGCTGACGACTGACCATTTAAAGGCGTGGTAAAGTGCCAGACTAATAAACGGTTCGCGGTTTGTGTCCACAGAAAGTAATGCCAATTAAACTGACATTTAGCATAAGCGATCGCAAGGCCCAAGGCAAACGCAAAAAAGTTATCGGTTTTTCTGATTAAAGATATCGATCTTAAAATTTCTCCGCGTCCCCGCGTCTTTATGTAAGAGCGTCAATCCTAATGATAAATCTTAACAGGACATGATATTACGTGTCAGTCTTTGAGACGCGATTTATCGCGTCTCTACATGAGGGGTTTGGAGCTTATCAATCCTTCTCTACAAAAATCAAACGTATTTAAACTCAGGATTGTCGAATAGCTGCTGTAGCTCGCTCGGAAGGATACATTTTAGTGACAGCAAATGTGGCTGATTTTGGAAAAATAGAGAATATTCAAATAGAAGATTGGACACAGTAAAAAATTTCAGGTTGCCGTCACGCACCTTTAAGCGATCGCTGCAAATAAAGAATGGTGCGTTACGCTTTGCTAACAGCATCCTACAAGATTTGCAATTGTGTACCTCTTATTTTATTTAATTAAAGGTTTAAACATCAACCATTTCTCTTAATCATCAACAAATTGCTCTAACAAGGTATCAATACTAGCATTACTATCCAGGAAGGAAAATAAATGCCAATACTGAAGTTTCCCTTCTTTATCTAATACAAACTGTGCTGGCAAAGGCGCTCCCAAAGCTTGCCCTACATTATAGGTACGAAACACTCGGCAAGTAGGATCGCTAAGTAACGGCATTTGCAATCCTAAATCTCTTACAACTATTTGACTCTGCCGTTCATCAGTGCTAGTAATCATCAAAACTTCGATTCCACGATTTTTGAATTGTTCGTAATTCTCATTTAAAGCTTTGATGTGAGGAAAACAAAAAGGGCAATATTGCTTTTCAGTAAAAATGCGAGTAAAGGCAAGTAAAACTGGTTGCTTACCTCTGTAATCAGACAATTTTACTAAAGTTCCGTTGGTGATATCCGGCAACTGAAAATCTGGCGTTCCTACTCCTAATCTAAGTTGATTTGTAGCTGGAACTGGTAAAAAGTTGCGAAAGAATCGCTCATTAAATAATCCACTAAAATCAGTTGAACTCAGCATATTTATATTTTTAGATTATTTAAACAAATTGGGCATTGTGCATCGGGCATTGGGCAAGCAGGAAGTTTGGGAGGAGTGGGAGGTGTGGGAGGTGTGGGAGGGGTGGGAGGTGTGGGAGGTGTGGGAGGTGTGGGAGGTGTGGGAGGTGTGGGAGGTGTGGGAGGTGTGGGAGGTGTGGGAGGTGTGGGAGGTTGGTGAAGAAATCTTTCCCCCCTCTCTCCCCACACTCCCCACACTCCCCACACTCCCCCATCCCCCCTCTCTCCCTACACTCCCCACACTTCCCCATCCCCCTTTCCCCATGCCCCACTCCCCTTTCAATAACAAAACCACAGATAGATTCTTTGTTTATCTGTGGTTATTGTTCATTGCCGGATTAACTCCAGCATATCTAATCTAGACAGCAGAGAAGTAGACTTTGGACTTCACAGGGTCAGGATTCATTGTTTTATCACCAGGTTGCCAACCAGCTGGGCAAACTTCATCTGGGTGAGATTGAACGTACTGAATTGCTTGCAATGTCCGCAGGGTTTCATCAACGCTGCGGCCAAATGCTAAGTTGTTAATTGTGGCGTGCTGTATGATACCATCTTTGTCGATGATGAACAGACCACGCAAGGCAATGCCGGCTGCTGGGTCAAGCACGTTGTAAGCTGCGCTAATCTCTTTCTTGATGTCGGAGACTAGAGGATAATTCAGGTCGCCAACGCCACCAGACTTACGATCGGTTTGAATCCAAGCGAGGTGCGAGAATTCACTATCTACGGAAGCCCCAAGGATTTCCGTATTGATTTTCTTGAATTCTTCGTAGCGATCGCTAAATGCTGTAATTTCAGTAGGACAAACAAACGTAAAGTCTAGGGGGTAGAAAAACAGGACGACATACTTACCACGATAATCGGAAAGTTTGATTGTCTTAAATTCCTGATCTACCACAGCTGTTGCTGTGAAATCGGGAGCTTGCTGACCAACGCGGAGGCTTCCTTCTAATCCGTAAGTTAGAGACATTAACTTAATTCTCCTTTATCGGTTTACTAGCGTTGGAATTTGGGTCAGGTAAAACTCACCCATCCACGCTTCACAGTTTGATTACGATCTGTTACGACTATATCATACTCATAACGATTTTGAGTAGCAAATGTCTGATTTAGATACAAGAGAATGGTTACTTACCAATGGTCTAGGAAGTTATGCCAGTGGGACAGTTTCTGATATCCGCACGCGTACTTATCACGGTTGGTTGTTTGCCGCTAAAAATCCACCTTCTGAGCGTACTTTGCTGTTATCGCACCTCGAAGCTAGTTTGGAAGTATTAGGGGGCGTTATCGGACTGGGGACAAATATTTGGGGTAACGTTCAGATAGAGCGGGGCGGTTATGAGCTGTTGCGCTCTTTTGATATTAACCCAGTTCCAAAATGGATTTGGGGTGAAGATGACTGGCAATTAACCAGACAATTGGTGATGCCCTATGGCTTGGTAGGGACTGGGGAATGGGGAATAGGGAGTGGGGAGCAGGGGAGCAAGGGGGCAGGGGAGCAGGGGAGCAGGGGAGATGGGGGAGTGTGGGGGGAAAGATTCCTTCCCCATCCTCCCAATCCTCCCAATCCTCCCACACTTCCAGCTTGCCCAATGCCCAATGCCCCTGTCCAATTTTGCGATCGCATTTTAATCCACTATCGCTACGAGGGAAGCGAACAAGCTATTTTAAGGTTGCGACTGCTGATAGCAGAACGTGACTTTCACCAACAACAGGCTTTTAGCTCAGAATTACAGTTCTCGCAACTGCTAGGACAACAGCAAGTCTGCCTGCAAGCAAGAAAAGCTGAGCATTTTGGTATACCTTGGCACTTGCGCTGGACAAAAGGAAATTATCAACCTGATGCAGTTTGGTATTGGAATTATCGATTCTCTGAGGAGACAAAACGGGGATTAGGCGATCGCGAAGACCTGCACAGTCCCGGTTACTTGACAGTTACACTCCAACCAGGAGATGCAGTAACTCTGGAGGCACGGTTAGGTTTTCCTAACCCAATGCTGGGCGTTCTTACCCCCGAAACCTTTGCAGAAGCAGTGGAAGCAGAACAAGAAAGGCTCTCTCAGATTTTTGGATGGAATGGGGCATCGAGCATCGGGCATCGGGCATCGGGAATGGGGGATGGGGAGATGGAGGGATGGGGAGATGGGGAAGTGTGGGGAGAGAGGGGGGAAAGATTTCTTCACTATCCTCCCACACCTCCCACACCTCCCACACTTCCTGCTTGCCCAATGCCCCATGCCCCATCCCCAATTAAGCAACAACTACTCAAAGCCAGCGATCGGTTTATCGCCTATCGAGCCTCAATAGCAGGCCCAACAGTGATTGCTGGTTATCATTGGTTTAATGATTGGGCACGGGATACATTAATTGCCTTAACGGGATTGACCCTCGTTCCCCAGCGCTTTGAATTAGCAAAAGGAATATTGCGAGCTTTTGGGCATTACTGTCGTCACGGTTTGATTCCGAATGCCTTTCCTGAAGTCGATAGGGAAGCATTTTATAACAGTATCGATGCACCGCTTTGGTGGATTGAAGCTTTAGGGCTTTATTTGGAAGCTACACAAGACTGGGAATTTTTGGCAGAGCAGTTTTCTGTAGTGCAGCAAATTCATAAAGCCTTTGTCGGTGGCACACGCTATAATATCCAGGCTGATGCTACTGATAGACTAATTGGTTGGGATGCTCGTGGTGTAGCCCTGACTTGGATGGATGTGGTAATTGGGGCAAACCCTGTTACTCCTCGTCGTGGAAAGCCAGTAGAAATCAATGCGCTGTGGTATTCTGCTTTATGTTGGTTAAGTAAGTGGGCAGAACGCCTGAGCCAGCTTAAGTTTGGCGAACCAGTGCGTCTTGGTAAACAAGCACAGCGTTATGCTCAGCAAGCACAACAGGTAAAAAACTCCCTGCAAAAATTTTGGAATCCCCAGCTAGGTTATCTTTACGATACTATTGAGCCGGACGATCGCCGAAATTTTCAAATTCGTCCCAATGCTGTTTTGGCCCTGTCATTGCACCATTGTGGGTTTTCTCAACACCAAGGATGCCAGATACTAGATTTGGCAACTGCCAGCTTGCTGACTCCCTACGGTCTTCGCAGTCTCGACCCAGGAGACCCGGAGTACAAAGGGAAATATGAAGGGAACCAAGAGCAACGCGATCGCGCTTATCACCAAGGCAGTGTTTGGCCTTGGTTAATTGGCCCATATATTCGTGCTTGGCAACGTTTTTATCCAGAACAAACGCTGCCTTTTGATTGGCAACCCCTAATAGATCACTTTTTATTTGCCGCTTGTATCGGTTCTATTTCTGAAATATTTGATGGCGATCCACCTCATACACCCAGAGGAGCGATCGCTCAAGCTTGGTCAATTGCCGAAGTCATTCGCCATATCAAGTAGTGCCGAGTAGGGTTGAGCATTGGACGCAAGAGGCTCTAGAAGCAGAAGGCGATCGTAAACCGCACCGCTGCTGCTAGCGCCCTAGCTCATCAATGCAATCTCCTATGATTCTTTCTCTTAGCTACTATCTTCTGTTGCTACAAGCCGAAATCTTTGTAGTTACCATTATCTTGATAATTTTTAGAGTGGCTCAGGTCGGATTTGAACCAACGACCCCAGGCTTATGAGTCCCGTGCTCTAACCAACTGAGCTACTGAGCCGTGCTTTTTAGTCATTTACGAATATAACATACAAATTCACTCATGGCTAGCCTCTTTTGCGATTAGTTTTCCTGTTTTGAAAATAGGAATTGGGGATTGGTGACTAGGAAGAGAGTATTTTCATCTGCTGCTTGTGCGATTTATGACATCAGCATCTAGCTAAACAAAGAGTGTGAACAGGCGTTTACCATTGCATACCCTCCTATGTTCCCAAAAACCCCAGCCCTTTAGAACTGGGGTTATCTTACATCCCAAGCTTTAATCTTTCACCTTGGCTGACAAGATGCAGATATTACAGTGTAAATCAATTAGAGAGTTTATTAGATGGTAGTGAGAGCGATCGCTTTTTCTTCAACAAAATTCCTAGCAATCCTGCAATTGCTATCCCTCCAACAGTTGATGACTCAGGTACAGGTTTGACACTCACATTATCTAAATACAAAAATGCATATTTATCCAGATTCCCAAATTTTAATTCTGTGGATGATGAGTCTGCTGTGAAATTGAACTGATATAGAGTGTATGGTTGGAAAGAAATATTTTTGCCATCGAAAATCTTATTTCCACCGATAAATGCTTGGAACTGATTATCAAGATCTGGGGCTTCAGCTATAGATGCTAAATAGTAACTCAGTTCGTATTGCTGACCGGGTTGTGTAGAAAGGGTCTGTGATATGTAGCTCAAATCTACAAACCCACCAAGCGATAAACCTTGATTACCACTTTGAGGAAAATTACTAATTCTAGTTCCCGATGTATTGATGGGATCGCCAATTTTAGTCCATCCTGTAATATTGGGATTTGTAGTGTTGGGATTGTTAGGATCTACGAGGGGGTCGAGTTCAAATCCTCCATTGAAAACAATGTCCGTCGGATCTACAACATAGTTAGGATCGTATTGTGCTTGTGCTACTGGAATATAAGTTCCAGTCATTAGAATAGTACTAGCTAAGGTAGTAGTGGCACTAAAAACAATAGTCGATTTTTTAGTTAACTTCATCAAGCTTGACTCCGAATAATTCCAAATCGCAACAATTAAAACAAGTTGGTAGTTAGAGCAGGGAATAGGCACTAGGTAACAGACAACAGGCAAAGAACTCTCTTGGCGTAATGGTTTTACAATTAGTTGATGTGCTAAAGCATGTTTCAACTGCTATAAAATTAACGCTGGCTCTAAACAATGCTAATAAAACTGAACACTGAATTCTGGTTTATAAGACTTAGCTATAGATGTAGATTGCGATTCAGACATCCCAAGTAATTTTTCTCAATAAACCGGCGATCGCTAATTTCAATCAGATGAATTTTAGTGATATTCTCAACACTATAGAGCCAGATATCGTTTCGCATTTTAAGACAATGAGAGTTAGCTTGCGATCTGTGGTTTATTCACTCTCAGGATCGTCACACACAGAGTTTTCCCCTTGTTCTTCTATTGATTTGACGCTCACATCATCCAAATATAAAAATGCATACTTGACTCTGGAAGCAAACTTGATCTCGGTGGATGTTTCTTTCGCTTTAAAATAAAACGTGTATAGTGTGTAGGGTTGGTAAGAAGTATTCTTTTTCCAACAAACCCTGTGTCCACGTATAAAAGCCTTAAATTTATTATCCAAGTCAGGTACTTCTTCTGTAGATGCCAAATAGAAAGTAAGTCGGTAGTGTTGATTAACAACTGTAGGGATAGTCTGTGATATGTAGCTTAAGGCTGAAAATCCACCAAGCGATAAACCTTGTTTACCAGTGTTAGCAAAATTGTCAATTCTAGTGCCTGATGTATCTATCGGATCGCCAGTTTTAACCCATCCTGTAACATTAGGATTTGTAGCGTTTGCGTTATTAGGATCTACGAGTTGGTCGTCTTCAAATCCCCCGTTGGTAATCAGTTCTTGTCCTTCTGCTTGTGCTGCTGATTTATAAGTATTGGCAATCACAGCAGTATGAACGAGAGCAGCGGTCAAACTACAAACAATAATTGAGAGTTTTTTAGCGAACTTCACAAGACATAACTCCAAATGGTTCAAAATTCACGATGGCAAGTACTTGATTTACTTTGTGGTGACTAAGGCAAGATAAATCCGTAAGTATTTTTGAAGATATTTTGGGCAGTAGTACCACTTAAGTAGGTAGAAAAACTCTGTGCTGTCGATAAAACTGTAGTGTTGGCGAGTATACCCAGTGGATAGACAATCGGATCGCTCTCTGTTGTTAAGGCAGTTTCTACGACTCTTACCTTGTTAGAAATGGCAGCATCAGTTTTGTAAACGGCACCTGCATCAATAGTTTTATTTACGCCTCCAACTACAAGAGTTTTATTTTCAACAGCAGTTAAGACATTACGCACATTGCTAGCAAGGTATGTCTTAGGACTAACAGTAGTGAAAATACCTCGGCTAGTTAGAACTTGTTTGGCATAATTTCCCGCTGGTACAAGTGGTGGAGTACCTGTATAGTCACCTATAGCAATCCCAGTAATGTTGGCGTTAGTCAAACCATTGAAGCTAGTCAGAGCAGCACTACCAGCACTAACAGGAGGCGTTGTAGGGGCGATCAAAACTAGACGGTTTTTGACAATATTTTTACGGCTACCTGCAACCAATTTACTTGGAGTTGCATTCTGCAAGACATCCATTTGGTCGCTGGCAGCAGAAATGAAAATATCTGCTGTTGCTCCTGCTTGTATTTGGCTCAGTAAAGTACCAGAAGCGCCAAAGGTATAGACGATATTGACACTTGGGTTAGCACTTTGGTACTGAGTCTTAATGTCATTGAGCGCGTTTGTTAAGCTGACAGCCGCAAACACTCTAAGTGTGGTTGTGGAGCTTGCTGGCGATAAATTGACAAACTGTAAGCCTATTACCAGCATCATGCTGGTAAGTGCCGTAGCAATCCAAGCAATAAGTCTTCTTCTGTTCATAAAGTCATAGTTGGAGATGAAATCCCATCACTCACGTAATCGATACCTGAAAACAAATAACCGTGCCGGAATCGCCCAAAGCGAATCCGACGATGGAAATTGATGATTTTCCAGTAGGTTTACTTAAACAGAGAGTAAAAAGGATAGAATGTAGAAATTCTACCAGTAAAGTAGGTATTTACCAAAATGTTTGGTAAATAAATCATGACATTAAAGTATAAGTTCGTAGTTCTCTCAGGTCATTTATGCCTAAAAAATCCTTAATATAGCAGTTGCCAGCTAGGTTAGGACATAATTAACCCTGACACCAAGAGAGCTTTAAGCTTGTTACCTGTTCTCTGCCATATAGCTAATTAAATACCAACCAAACTAGTTTTACTCTTCAGGTTGGTAATCTACTGAACACTCTAGTAGTCTGCCAACCCAAAAACGCGCTTGTGAGGGCTGGGGAAAGGGGAAAGGGAAAAGGGTAAGGGATTTAAACCCTTTCCCCCTTCCCCCTTCACCTTTACCCCGCTTGCGTTCGCTTGGCGAAGTACTTGTTAGCAACAAACAAAGGAAATAATTGCGGTTTGCAGTTAACAATGATTATTTGATAAGTGGCGATCGCTCAACACATCACAATTGAGTCAAAAGCAGATTCGAGGACTTATTTTATGGATTACCCATAAACCGAAAAACTTTTCTTCTACTGGCTTTTTCTCTTAACAATACAAATATTACCCTTAGGGGTACTATTATGATTTATTAGTTTGACATAAAGTAAAAGCATCTCAAAAGTGCATACAGTTGGACGCGAGAAAAGCTGCTTCTTCCTTTGCAGTCTGGATGTACAACCAGCGAGAAATAAGAAGATAAGATTAGTGCTGGCATAGTTTTTGATGCCAACATTATTGATATTTGTAGTCTTTCTCAAATTTTTAAACATGATTGCGATCGCATATTCCAATCATGGGCGATTCATTCAACTGTTGTTTCATTTCTTTACCTCATTTCCCGATCCGAAAGCAGTGAGGTAGTTTCTTGACCTGACAAATTAAGGTAAACCTAATTATGGCAACTGTTAACGGTACTAATTTCAATGATAATCTCGTTGGTGTATTTGATTTTCCTTTTTTGTTCATTGATTTTGCTGATGTCATCAACGGATTTAATGGTAACGACAGTCTCACAGGCCTTGGTACCAACGACACCCTCAATGGAGGCAATGGTAACGACACCCTCGATGGGGGCGGGGGTGCTGACAGAATGGATGGTGGTGACAATAATGACCTTTACATCGTAAACAACACTGGCGATATTGCAACAGAAGTATTTGGTGATGCTTTGGGTGGTATAGACACGGTACGGGCTTCAGTCAGCTACACCTTAAGTGCTAACCTGGAAAACCTAACTTTAACAGGGTCTGGATCGATTAACGGCACAGGTAACGCCCGCGCCAACGTCATCACCGGTAACAGTGGCAATAATAGCCTCTCTGGGTTAGGTGGTAACGATACTATCTTTGGTGGTAACGGCAACGACACCCTAAATGGAGGCACAGGTGCTGACAAACTAGACGGTGGCGACAACAATGACCTCTACATCGTAGACAATGTTGGAGATATCGCTAGCGAAGTATTTGGTGATGCTTTGGGTGGTATAGACACTGTGCAGGCTTCAGTGAGCTACACCTTGAGCGCTAACCTCGAAAATCTAACTTTGACAGGCTCATCAGCAATTAACGGCACAGGTAATGCTAAAAACAACGTTATCAACGGTAACAGTGCTGGTAATAGCCTCTCTGGTTTGGATGGTAACGACACTATCAATGGTGGTGGTGGGTCTGACTCAACCAATGGAGGCAGCGGCAACGATCGCATTATTGATAGCGACTTTGTAAACTTCGATTTCCATAATGGTGGATCTGGTGTTGACACAATTGATTATTCAGGTGTCGAATTCAGTTCTGGGGTAGTCACCATCAACTTAGCTACAGGCTTGACCACCGTTAATATTGTTGGTGGTAATAGTGAAACCATCCTCAACTTTGAAAATGTTGAGGGTAGCCAAGGTGGTGAAACCATTATTGGTTCCTCCGGCAACAACGTTCTCAATGGTAATGGCGGCAACGATACCCTCAGAGGCGAGAATGGCAACGATACTATCAGAGGTGGTGCTGGCGACGATCGCATCACTGGTGGTAATGGAACTGATGTTCTCATTGGAGGAACAGGTAACGATGTTTTCAATTACGACTCAGTTTCAGAAAGTCAACCTGGTCTGTTGCGCGATGTCATCAATGACTTCGTTGGCAACGGTTTTGGATTAGGCGATCGAATCGATTTATCTGACATTGACGCTAACCCATTTTTAGCAGGCAACCAAGCCTTCAGTTTCATTGGCTCTGGAGCATTCACCACAGCCGGTCAACTCCGTTATTCAGGAGGCATTCTTCGAGGTAACACCGATTTTGATGCTGCTGCTGAATTTGAAATTCAGATCGCAGGAGCGCCAGGACTATTTGTAGCGGCAGGAAATCCTGGAAGCGACATTATCCTTTAATAAAGTAGAAAAAATTGAATAGTCGGGGGGAGAGGTAATGCCTCTCCCTTTTTGTTTTGATAGATTTATGTACTTAAGCGTATTAGCTAGTACATCGCTGCGTAAATAGAGCAAGCACTTAAAAACCATAAAAAGCCCATTTGATAGACTTTTTCCTTCGCCTAGTGCTATTTCTTAGTTTTGTATCATGGCTAAAAAAAGTACCCTTAGGGGTACTATTATTACCTTTTTCTTTTGATATAGAGTAAAAACATTCCCAAACAACCACAGTTGAGACGAAAGAATCTCCTTGTTCCTTAGGAAGCCTACTAGTCTGCCAACCCAAAAATGCGCTTGTGAGGGCTGGGGAAAGGGGAAAAGGAAAAGGGTAAGGGATTTAAAACCTTTCCCCCTGCCCCTTAGTTTTAACAGGTTTCTATCATTAGCAAGTCCTCAAGTATATGGGGCTGCGGTTAGTAACTGTATCTAACGTCCTTTTTAGTTTCCATGAAAGAATGACTGCCTTCGTCAAGGCTCAAGTAGTCCTCATGTGATGGGGACTGCGGTTAGTAACTGTATCTAACGTCCTTTTTAGTTTCATGAAAGAATGACTGCCTTCGTCAAGGCTCAAACAATTGTTGTTTCCTGATATCGAAAATACCAATTCATGCTTTCGATTCAGTAAGCAAAATTTTTGATGCCACCATCGTTGATATGTGCAGTAGTTCTTAAATCTTCAGACTTGAGTGCGATCGCTTATTCCAATCATGTCTGATTCAACTGTTTTTGATTTCTCCACCTCATTTCCCTATTAGGAAGTAGTCCGATATTTCTTTACCTAACAAATTCAAGGATAAATCTAAATTATGGCAACCATTGACGGTAGTAACTTCAACGACAATCTCGTTGGTATATTTGACTTTCCTTTTTTCGGTATTGATTTGGCTGATGTCATCAACGGATTTGATGGTAACGACAGTCTTACTGGCCTTGGTACCAACGATACCCTCAATGGCGGCAATGGCAATGATACCCTCAATGGAGGTGCGGGCGCTGACACAATGGACGGTGGTGACAATGATGACCTCTACATCGTAGACAACGTTGGCGATATCGCTACAGAAGTATTTGGTGATGCTTTGGGCGGTGTGGACACTGTACAGTCTTCAGTCAGCTACACCTTAAGTAGCAATCTGGAAAACCTGACTTTGACAGGGTTTACATCAATTAGCGGCACAGGTAACTTCCGGAACAACGTTATTGATGGTAACAGTGGTAATAATGCACTCTTTGGGTTGGATGGTAACGATACTATCTTTGGTGGGAATGGCAACGATACCGTCGATGGAGGCACAGGTGCTGACATCCTAGATGGTGGTGACAACGATGACCTTTATATCGTAGACAGCATTTTCGATGTCGCTAGCGAGGTATTTGGTGATGCTTTGGGTGGTGTTGACACTGTACAGTCTTCAGTAGGCTACACCTTGAGTGATAACCTCGAAAACCTGACTTTGACCGGATTTTCATCTATTAACGGTACAGGCAACTTCCGAGATAACCTCATCAACGGCAATGGTGGCAATAATAGCCTCTCTGGATTGGGTGGTAACGACACAATCTTTGGTGGTAATGGCAACGACACTGTAAATGGTGGTGCAGGTGCTGACATCCTAGATGGTGGTGACAACGATGACCTCTACATCGTAGACAACATTTTCGATGTCGCTAGCGAGCTATTTGGCGATGCTTTGGGCGGTGTGGACACTGTACAGGCTTCAGTGAGCTACACCTTGAGTGATAACCTGGAAAACCTGACTTTGACAGGCTCGGCAGCAATTAACGGTACAGGTAACTTCCGAGGCAACGTCATCGTCGGCAATGGTGCTAACAATAGCCTCTTTGGATTGGGTGGTAACGATAGTATTAATGGTGGTAGTGGCAGCGACACCATTAATGGCGGGGACGGTAACGACACTGTAAATGGTGGTGCAGGTGCTGACATCCTAGATGGTGGTGACAACGATGACCTCTACATCGTAGACAACATTTTCGATGTTGCTAGCGAAGTATTTGGTGATGTTTTGGGTGGTGTAGACACCGTACAATCTTCAGTCACCTACACTTTGAGTAGTAACTTGGAAAACCTGACTCTAACAGGGTCGGCAGGAATTAACGGCACAGGCAACTCCCGGAATAACGTTATCAACGGCAACAGTGCTAATAATAGACTCTCTGGGTTAGCTGGCAACGATACTATCTTTGCTGGATTGGGCAACGATACCGTCGATGGAGGCGCAGGTGCTGACATACTGGACGGTGGTGACAATAATGACCTCTACATCGTAGATAATGTTGGAGATGTCGCTAGCGAAGTATTTGGTGATGCTTTAGGCGGTGTTGACACTGTACAGTCTTCAGTAACTTACACCTTGAGCGGTAATCTGGAAAACCTAACTTTGACAGGCTCGGCAGCAATTAACGGCACAGGCAACTTCCGGAATAACGTCATCAACGGCAACAGTGGCAATAATACACTCTCTGGTTTGGATGGTAACGACACTATCAATGGTGGTAGTGGCAATGACACCCTCAATGGAGGCAGTGGCAATGACACATTCATCGGCAGTCAAGGTAACGACTCCTTATTGGGTGGAGATGGCTTTGATACCGCAGACTACAGCCAGCTAGGTCAAATCACCTTGTCAGGTGTTGGAACCGTTCAAAAAGCTGGGGGATTAGGACAAGACCTACTCTTTAAGGTCGAAAAGGTCATTGCCAATGCGAGTGCCACTAATAACACCATAGATGCATCGGCATCTTTGCCTGGGGTATTTATTAACGTTAACTTGCAAACTCAAAGTTTATCTGCTAACAACGTTCCTGGTTTGGGAGTATTGTCATTTACTGCAACCAACTTTGATAATGTCATCGGTACCAATGCAAATGACAGCATTACTGGCGACGGTCAAAGTAACCAATTATTCGGTGGTAATGGCAACGATAACATTAATGGTGCTGCTGGCAACGATAACATTAACGGTGGTGGTGGTAATGACACCCTCAATGGAGGCAGTGGCAATGACACATTCATCGGCAGTCTAGGTAACGATAGCATTAATGGTGGAGATGGCATTGATACGGCAGACTACAGCCAGTTAGGCCAAATCACCTTGTCAGGTGTTGGAACCGTTCAAAAAGCTGGGGGATTAGGGCAAGACCAACTCTTTAAGGTCGAAAAGGTGATTGCAAATGCGAGTGCTGCTAATAACACCATAGATGCATCGGCATCTTTGCCTGGGGTATTTATTAACGTTAACTTGCAAACTCAAAGTTTATCTGCTAACAACGTTCCTGGTTTGGGAGTATTGTCATTTACTGCGACCAACTTTGATAATGTCATCGGTACAAATGCAAATGACAGCATTATTGGCGACGGCCAAGGTAACCAATTGTCTGGTGGTAATGGCAACGATAATATTAATGGTGGTGCTGGCAACGATACCATTACTGGTGGTAATGGAACCGATGTTCTCACTGGTGGTTCAGGTAACGATGTTTTTGATTTCAACTCGCTTGCTGAGAGTCAGCCTGGTGCGTTCCGAGATGTTATCAATGACTTCGTTGGCAATGGTCTTGCATTAGGCGATCGCATCGATCTATCAACCATTGATGCTAACCCATTTTTAGCAGGCAACCAAGCTTTCACTTTCATTGGAGCTAACCTATTTACCGCAGTCGGCCAAGTCAGTTATATCGGTGGCATTCTTCGAGCTAACACCGATGCGGTTTTCGGCTTAGAATCTGAGTTCGAGATTCAGCTTGCAGGAGCGCCAGGACTAGTGGCAAGTGACATTATCCTTTAATTTAGTAAAAATAATTGAATAGTCGGGGGGAGAGATCGGCTAAGCTGTCTCTCCCTTTTTTAATGTTCCCTACTCCGCACTCGACACTTTCGAGATGAAACATCAAGAATTACTCAAGAAAAGATCGCGCATCCCAGGCATGAGAAAATCAGGTAATATAATCGCGACAGTTGCGATGATGGCACGAAAGGAAAAAAGATGTCGGAGAATTTGAGAAGCCAAATTGTCACCAAAGGGGTGCAGCGATCGCCTAATCGAGCTATGCTGCGTGCAGTTGGTTTTAAAGATGAGGATTTCAACAAAGCCATTGTAGGCATTGCCAATGGTTATAGTACAATTACTCCCTGTAATATGGGAATCAATATACTCGCACAACGGGCAGAAGTTGGGATTAAAGCTGCCGGGGCGATGCCGCAATTGTTCGGGACGATTACCATTAGTGATGGGATTTCAATGGGAACTGAAGGGATGAAATATTCCCTAGTATCGCGGGAAGTTATTGCTGATTCCATTGAAACCGCCTGCACGGGACAAAGTATGGATGGCGTACTGGCCATTGGTGGTTGTGATAAAAATATGCCAGGGGCGATGCTGGCGATGGCGCGGATGAATATTCCGGCTATCTTTGTTTACGGTGGCACTATCAAACCTGGTCACTACAACGGACGCGATTTAACGGTTGTTAGTTCTTTTGAAGCCGTTGGTCAATACAGTGCTGGGAAAATTGACGAAAAGGAATTATTAGAAGTTGAAAGTCGGGCTTGTCCTGGGGCTGGTTCCTGCGGTGGTATGTACACGGCTAATACCATGTCTTCTGCTTTCGAGGCGCTGGGTATGAGTTTGCCCTATTCCTCCACAATGGCAGCGGAAGATGCCGAAAAAGCCGACAGTACAGAAAAATCGGCATTTGTTTTAGTCGAAGCGATCAAAAAACAAATCTTACCCCGACAAATTATCACCCGCAAATCTATAGAGAACGCTATTTCTGTAATTATGGCGGTGGGTGGTTCCACAAATGCAGTGTTGCATTTCTTGGCGATCGCTCGTGCCGCAGAGGTAGAGTTAACTATAGACGACTTTGAAACTATTCGCGGTCGCGTCCCCGTTTTGTGCGATTTAAAACCAAGTGGTAAATATGTCGCTACAGACTTGCACAAAGCTGGAGGCATTCCCCAAGTGATGAAAATGCTACTCGTGCACGATTTACTGCATGGGGATTGCTTGACCATTAGCGGGCAAACCATTGCAGAGATATTAGCAGATATCCCAGAAGAACCCTCTGCCAGCCAAGATGTAATTCGTCCGTGGAATAACCCGATGTATGCCCAAGGACATTTAGCTATTCTCAGAGGCAATCTGGCAACGGAAGGAGCTGTAGCTAAAATTACCGGGGTGAAAAAACCAGTAATCACCGGGCCCGCACGGGTGTTTGAATCGGAAGAAGCTTCCTTAGATGCGATTTTGGCGGGTAAGATTCAGCCAGGGGATATTTTAGTTATTCGCTACGAAGGGCCTAAGGGCGGCCCTGGAATGCGAGAAATGTTGGCTCCCACCTCCGCAATTATTGGTGCTGGCTTGGGCGATGCCGTGGGATTAATTACTGACGGGCGGTTCTCTGGCGGTACTTATGGGATGGTGGTTGGTCACGTTGCACCAGAAGCAGCTGTTGGAGGAGCGATCGCTCTTGTTGAAGAAGGCGATAGCATTACCATTGATGCACCTGCTCGTTTATTGCAATTAAATATCTCCGATGAAGAATTAGCTCGTCGTCGTGCCAATTGGCAACCTCCTGCACCACGTTACACTAAAGGCGTGTTGGCAAAATACGCCAAGTTGGTATCTTCTAGTAGTGTTGGTGCAGTCACGGATTTAGATTTATTTTGAAGTGGAGATTTGGCACTAATCAATTAAAAAACATCTCAACTGCATAATCAGATTAAGTCAAACTCTTGTTGGGTGGGTTGAAAAGCCCGCCCTAGTTATGCAATGAAAAAGTGCAATATTTTATCATATCCTGTTGAACGAGTATATCCAATTTGCTGAGATTATTGATAATTTAAAATTCTCCCAATATTAGCTTAACTAACAAAATCTAACCGACACAAATTTATTTTTACTACTTAACTCAACTGTATTGGAATGTAGCCGATCTCATAGTTTTTAGAACTGACGAACTCAGATCTCTAAGCGACTAAAATTTAAAGCTTTGATAAATTTTTTACTTTTTAAGGCTGCCTTATAGGGGTATAAAACCTTATAAATAAAAAATATCCCATTGCTTTTAGAGCATGAAAGCAGCTAGCACAGCCAAATAAAGTCGTTTTGATACCAAAAAATTTCGTAATTTATTTTTTGCAATTGGGTGAGTATTAGGCTTTAGTTCCTAAGCCTTTATGAGTTAGGATAACTACAGTGTAAGTAATATACTTAAATTAGCTGAGTAAAAAATCACCTTATGTTATATATTGAACCTTGTACTTTATTGATGATAGTTTGATACCTGTCAAATTTGGAGTTTCTAATTCCGCTCAGGAAAAATTAGTTGATTAAATCAACGATCGTAATGGGGTATTGTTAGGAACCATGTCTTTAAGGGACTTGTCAAAAAGAATGCCCAGGCAAATCGAGAATATTATTGTTCGTCAAGAATATTTCTGGCATCTTCGCCCCAAGGTGGAAGCAATGTTTGGGTATTTTGTGATGTAATTTATCTAACAACTCTTGCGTGAAACCATGTAATTTATTGCAGTAACAGTTTTTTGTTCGCAAAAATCACAACCATAATTGTGGCTATATTCAGTACAAGCAACAAGGAATTAATTTTTAAGAGACTTAACCAATGGAACCACCTAAAGAATCATCGAATTTTCGACAGAAGGCATTAAAAGGTGTATTTTGGTCTGCAATTCAGAATTGGGGACGCCAAGCGATCGCGTTTATTGTTTTTGCGCTACTTGCCCGTCTGCTTGGGCCTGGTACCTTTGGTTTAGTTGCTTCAGCTAGTATATTCCTGGCATTCGTAACTATTTTTCTCGACCAAGGATTTTCTGTAGCGATAATTCAACGTAAGGAACTGGAACCAGAACATCTCGATACAGCCTTTTGGACTAACTTTGGTATCGGGTTGCTGATGACAGCTTTGAGTATTGCAGCTGCTGGATTATTTGCCAATTTCTTCTTGTCTGACCCGGAGTTAAGGCCGCAGTTAGCGTCAATCATTCGTTGGCTATCTCTCAGTTTTGTAATTATTTCCCTGAGTAGTACTCAAGAAGCAATTTTTCAACGCAACCTAGATTTCAAACCCTTAGCGATACGCGAACTGATAGCGGTATGCGTCGGTGGCGTGGTTGGTGTGGCAATGGCTTTCATGGGCTTTGGTGTTTGGAGCCTAGTTAGCCAACAGTTAGTAAATAGTTTAGTTAAGGTTTTAGTTCTCTGGTCGGCTAGTAATTGGCGACCAAGATTTAAGTTTTCTCAAAAGCATTTTCACGAATTATTTTCCTTCGGTATTAATGTAGTTGGAACCCAAATACTTAACTTTGTTAATCGCAGATCCGATGACTTACTGATTGGTTATTTTTTAGGCCCGGTTGCTTTGGGTTATTACTCCGTCGCTTACCGTTTGCTCTTAATCATGACCCAATTATTGACTGGTGTGACTAACCAGGTAGCGATGCCTGCATTTTCTAGGTTACAGCATGAACCTGAAAAGTTGAGAAATGGTTTCTACAAAGTAACCCAACTTACCAGCCTGATTTCTTTTCCAGCATTTTTGGGCATGGCAGCATTAGCACCCGAATTAGTAAGAGTTTTGTTCGGAAAACAATGGTTGCCAAGTATTCCAGTGATGCAAATACTCGCTTTTATTGGAATTGTTCATTCAGTTGCCTACTTCCATAGCACTGTAATCACAGCGATGGGTAAACCTGTTTGGAAACTGAGACTAAACTTTATGCATACCATTGTAAATGTCATCGGTTTTGCCATTGCTGTACGCTGGGGAATTGTCGCTGTTGCTGCAGTTTATGTGATTCGTAGTTACTTGTTAACACCTGTAGATCTGTGGTTTATTCGTAAACTAATTGGTATTAAATTGACTACTTATTTGGGTCAGTACGTGATTCCATTAACTGGAGTGCTGGGTATGACAGGTGTGATCTTTGTCTTTAGAGAATTGTTAAGAAATCTCGTAAATATACAAACATTATTAGCTGTTTGTATATTCTTGGGTGGTATGACATATATAGTCTTAATTACAGCTCTGGCACCACACATAGTACAACAGATACTTGATATTATCCGCCCATCAATATCTAAAAAACTCGGACATAGTAAAAGATAATGAATTCTGGCATTGCTAAATTATCCTTTGATTTGGCAATGCCAATTTTAAGTTTGAGAATTATATTTACTGCGCCCCAATTAATTTGGGATTTGTACCGTATTTTAATTGTGCGATCGCTTTCTTTCTAAATGTCGGCTGTAATTAAAATATTATTTTAATTAATTTGTTTAAAAGTTAAGGTATGAAAAGTAATCAAGTTCCTCCTGGAAGCTTTGGTTTACCTGGATTAGGTGAAACACTTTCCTTTCTTTTTGACCGGAAGTTTGGTGAAAAGCGCTATTACCAGTATGGGCCTATCTTCAAAACTCATCTTTTTGGTAGGCCAACTGTAATAATGGTAGGGCCAGACGCCTTAGAGTTTGTTTTGTCAAGCCATCTGGAGAATTTTTCTTGGCGGGAGGGATGGCCTGATAATTTTAAGATACTGCTAGGTGAATCACTTTTTTTACAAGATGGAAAGGAACATCGCAAAAATCGCCGCTTGATGATGCCAGCGTTGCACGGCCCGGCATTAGCAAATTATGTCGCCACAATGGAAAATATCACGCACAGTTATCTGCAAAAGTGGGAAAAACAACGTGAATTTAGCTGGTTTGGGGAGTTTAAACAACTGACGTTTGACATTGCGAGTCAATTACTATTGGGTACGCCCCCTGGCGTTGAAGGTGTGCGCCTGAGTAATTTGTTTACAACTCTATCAAGTGGGTTGTTTGCAATTAATCGATTGCCTTTACCATTTACCAAGTTTGGTAAAGCCCTAGCAGCCCGGAATCAAATATTAGAGCATGTAACCAAGGTCGTCAGAGAACGCCAGCAAAACCCAACTAAAGATGCTCTAAGTTTGTTAGTGCAAGCCCAAGATGAACATGGTAACAGTCTGAGCGAACAAGAACTCATTGCCCAAGCAGTACTACTACTTTTTGCCGGACACGATACCACAACTACAATGTTGACTTGGCTGTGTTTAGAATTAGCCCGTCATCCAGAAGTACTGCAACGCGCTAGGGAAGAACAACTAAAATTTGCTGATGCTAGTTCTGTAACTTTAGAACAACTGGGGCAAATGCCTTATTTAGACCAAGTTTTATGGGAAGTTGAAAGGCTACGTCCGTCAGTTGGGGCGGGATTTCGTGGTGTTGTGAAAGAATTTGAATTTAAAGGTTTTTATGTTCCTGCTGGTTGGCAATTATGCTATGCCATCGCACTGACTCATCGGCTACCAGAAATTTACTCTCAGCCAGAGCGTTTTGACCCAGATCGTTTCAGCCCCCAGCGTCAAGAACATAAACAGTATCCTTTTAGTTTAGTTGGTTTTGGCGGTGGGCCACGCGTTTGCATTGGCATAGCTTTTGCGAAAATGGAAATGAAGATTATCGCTGCCCATCTGCTACGCAGCTATGATTGGGAAATCTTACCCAATCAAAGTTTAGACACAATGGGAATTCCTAACCGACCGAAAGATGGGTTACGAGTCCGATTTCAACATCTGCGAGGAAAGGTGTCTTGATTAGAAGGCAGAAGTAATGAAATCAGATGGGAGAGGTAAAAAAAGTTTTTTCATGCGTCCTGTTGTACGCAGCTCATGATGGCTATTGAATATCCCAAGTGCTGAAAAAAGATAGAGGCTGAATATATTCCTTGGTAGTAATATTTACTATGTTTTAAACAAAAACAAATTTATCAAGATTAGTTACAGCCAAACAAAAAGTGATGAATTTTTACTCACCATGAAGTTAGCGTGTTAAATTTCTTTGCTGGAACTTATATCTGGTTATAGCAAACCTGAGATGCCTAACCTCGATTCATCAAAACACAATACATCAAAGTATTATCTGCTGCACTTTTATGTCCTCTAGACGTTCTTCCAAGAAATCTCAAGCTGATACCACCACAGCTGAAACATTTACACGAAAGCAGCAGGATAATCAACAACAATCATTCCCTATTGTTGGGATGGGAGCCTCTGCGGGGGGGTTGGAAGCATTTAGACAATTGCTGAGTAATTTACCCAATGATACTGGTATGGCTTTTGTGCTGATTCAACACTTAAGCCCCGACCATAAAAGTATGTTGAGCGAGATTCTTTCTCAAGCAACCCAGATGCCCGTAAATGAAGTAGAAGATGGTATGGTTGTAGAGCCAAATCATGTCTACGTAATTCCACCTAACAAAAACATGGCTATTTCTAAAGGAGTGCTGAAACTCACGCCACGGGTGAAGGCTCGCGGTCAATATATGACAGTGGATGCATTCTTTTTTTCGCTAGCAGAGTACGGAAATAGAGCGATCGCAGTTGTGTTGTCGGGGGGCGATGGAGATGGCACACAGGGACTGCAAAAAATCAAGGAGGCTGGTGGCATTACCTTTGCTCAGTGTGAAGATACAGCACAAATAAGTAGTATGCCCAACACTGCTGTGGCTTCGGGTTATGTAGACTTCATTCTCACCCCACAAGAAATTGCATCTGAACTGGTAAAGATTAGCCGCCATTCGTATATCAGCCACCCGTCGCCGGGATCGACTGAAAAACTACCGGATAATAGCGAGGCTCTCTCTCAAATTTTCAGTCTACTGCGGATTACTAATGGGGTTGACTTTAGCTATTACAAACCAACCACTCTCAAGCGGCGCATCCTGCGACGGATGGTTTTGTACCATCTCGAAAGGCTGGAGGATTATGTGCGCTATCTCCACGACAACCCAATAGAAGTAAACGCACTGTATCAAGATTTGCTGATTAATGTTACCAACTTTTTCCGAGATCCTGAAGCTTTTGAAGCTTTGAAGACTAAAGTATTTCCCTCGATTGTGAATGGGCGAACGCCAGATTCACCCATCCGCATTTGGGTAGCGGGATGCTCAACGGGTCAAGAAGCTTACTCTCTGGCTATGTGCTTGCTGGAGTATTTGACAGTTGAGCGAATTAATCCACCCATCCAAATTTTTGCTACGGATGTCAACGAGCAGGTAATCGAGAAAGCCCGCAATGGCATCTACAAGCCTAGTCAAATAATAGATGTCTCTCCAGCACGTCTACAGCGCTTCTTTATTCCGGTAGAAGAAGGTTACCAAATTAGCAAGCCAGTGCGGGAATTGTGTGTCTTTGCCAAGCATAATCTCATGGCTGAGCCACCATTTTCGCGGCTAGATCTGATTACTTGTAGAAATGTATTAATTTATTTGGGAGCTAATGTGCAAAAGAAGCTCCTGCGGCTGTTCCACTATGGTCTTAAACCTACAGGATTTTTGATGTTGGGCACCTCAGAGACAGTAGGTGATTTTACTAAGTTATTTGATCTGATAGACAACAAGTACAAGATTTATATCAGCAACATAGTATCAGAACGGCTCAGCATTGATATACTGACTAACCAATATCCGACAGCAACCCTAACGCCTCAGTCAGAAGTAAGTGAGAACGCAAATAAAGACATGGAGTTGCAAAAACAAGCCGACCAAATCGTGCTAAATCAATATACGCCTGCTGGTGTAATTGTTAACTACGATCTAGAGATTGTACAATTTCGGGGACAGGTCAGTCCTTATCTGGAACCTATGCCAGGTAAAGCAAGCCTGAATTTGCTAAAAATGACAAAAGAAGTATTACGGCTAGAGTTACGTAGTGCGATCGAACAAGCAAAAGCGCAGCTAACCGCGGTCAAAAAGGAAGACTTGCAATTTAGAGAGTCAGATCGACTTAGGTTTGTGAGAGTTGATGTGATTCCTTTCAAACCTTTCGCAGAGGAAAAACACTACTTTTTAATTTTATTTGTAGACACACCCTTTTTAGAGCATCCGGAGTCGCTGGCAACCACTGACCGCAGAGGTAAATCTAGGCGAGAGCAGTTAAGTCTTAAGCAGGAGAATATTCTACTTAAACAGGAGTTAGCAAACACTAAAGAGTATCTGCAATCGATTATAAAAGAACACCAAGCCACTAATCAAAACCTCAAAGCTGCTAACGAAGAAATTCTATCAAGCAACGAAGAGTTGCAAAGTACTAATGAGGAATTGCAAACAGCCAAAGAAGAAATTCAAGCAACTAATGAAGAACTAAACACAATTAACGATGAATTGCAGCGACGCAATGCCGAATCAATTCAAGCTAGCAATGATTTGCAGAATGTTCTTAGCAGTATTAATATTCCGATTCTCATTTTGGAAAGCGATTTGCGAGTCCGGCGCTTTACTCCGGTAGCAGCAAGAATTTTCAACTTGATACCAACAGATGTGGGACGCCCGCTGAGTGACATTAAACACAACTTAAATATTCGTAACTTAGAGCAAGAAATTTTAGAAGTGATTAGCACTCTCAACTTAAAAGCTCAAGAGGTTCAAGACCAAGACGGGCATTGGTACGATTTGCGAATTCGACCTTATAAAACATCAGATAACAAAATTGATGGTGCTGTGGTGGTGTTAGTTGATATTGATACTATTAAAACTCGCGCATAGCATGGCTAATACAGCAGAATTGAGAATTTAGTCAGATATGTCAGGCATTAACATCTGCGGCATTGCTCAGTTCTAGAAGTCCTTGAATAATAACAGAGCGTTGCTGAGCAGCTTGGGCTTCTTGTTCTAATTGCTCTGCTGCCAAGGGTAGGTTGCGATCGCGCATTCTGGAAGCCATGCGCTCTGATAGCTTAGCTTTTTCTTGCAGCGCTCTAATAGCACTCCACAATGCCTCTTCCATTTCCTCCGATTGGATTGCCAGCAAACTTGCTGCACCAAAGGCATGACCTACGTGGCAGCGAAAGCGTAACATTTTACCCTGTTCTATCTCCCAGAGTGTACCACCGCAATCAGGACAACTGAAGGTTGATGGTTTACCGGGAGGGTTAGTGCTATTTTCTAGTATTTCTGTATTTAATTGCGCCATATCCGATTCATACTCCATTTCCTTCGGTACAGGCTTTTGTGCTTCTATTGGCATCGGTATATTAGCTAGAGCTACTAAGATGGATGGAATTTCTGAGAGTGGCAAAATATAGTCAATGTCTTCTACATTTTCGATCGCGCTTTTTGGCATTCCTGAATACATTGCATCGTTGGGGTTTTGCACAACTGCCACACCACCCCGCATTTTTACTGCTATCAGTCCTGCGGTGCCGTCATCCAGCATACCCGTTAAGATTACGGCTATCACTCGCTGTCCGTAAGCTCGTGCCGCAGTGCGAAATAAAGGATCGATAGCCGGCCGATTATGGTTTTCTCTTGGCCCCCGTGTCAATTGCAAATATCCCAATTTCACTACCAAATGGTAGTCGGGTGGGGCAATGTAAATTTGTCCAGTCTTGATTGCTTCACCATCCTGAGCTTCAAACACTGGCAATTTCCCAGCGCCATTCAATATATTGTGCAGAATAGAAGGGCTTTGGCTGGGTAAGTGAAGAACTATAATTACAGCAGCATTTAAGTCGGCTGGCAACTGTTGAACTAAATAAGTTAATGCTTCTACCCCACCTGCCGATGTTCCAATAACGATGAGATTGTCTATAGTCGTCTGTTTTTGGCTATCAACCATTTATATCCTTGTTGGATTAGCGCAAACATTAATTGCCATCCAAATAACTCTATATAAGTAATTTTTCAGTGGCTATGCTTACCTCTAAAGACATACTTGTCAGTATCAATTTATTTTGCCTACGTAATAAATTTCAAGAAATAATAACAAATACTTGAAGTTGCTGACTGAGGACTGCGAACACTAAGATATTTTTTGATTTGCAACTTTTTTTTTAACTAATTTGTCTAAATCAATCGGAGCCAATCTAAGTTTAGATACAATGTAAATTTCTAATCTCCGTGAAGACGAATTGGAGTTCGATTTAAGCCTCAGCGTTCTCATGTCTGCTTAAAGACTTATCATTAGGCGGACGCGGAGAGATTTTAGCGATCGATGATTAGCCTGATTTGATTTGAAATGTTTTATGACACCTACTATAGAGATACATTTGCCTGAGTTAGTTTTACAACGCTTGCAAACAGCGAAAGATATTGTCAACCAAGAAGTTAACTCTTTGAGTAACTCAGTACAAGAATTTGGCGAATCTTTAAAAGCACAAGCAACTACAACGACCAATTCAGCAATTGATAAGGTAACGACAAGTGTAGAACAAACTTGGCAAACGGCTGAACAGTTGAAAAGCTCTACATCGGGAGCAATTGAAACAGCAATTAGTTCTTCTTTTAATAATTGGCTGATACAACATCCTGTAATTTTGCAGTTAATTCAAATAGCCAGTTGGGCAGCTAATCATCCGATTATTAGCGTTGTAATTGTAATTTTTACTCTGGCTGTATTGTGGAGTATTATCAAAGCAATTGTCGGTCTGATTGAAACAGCTAGTTGGTCAATACTTCAATTTCCAATCAAGTTACTTCAGGCTTTAGTTAAAGTTAGCTTTTTTTCTTTAACTCAAGTTGGTGGTTTTGCTATCCAACGAATCAAAAATACTAAAAAAATTGATAATTTACCAGTTTTATTACCTGAGAATTTGCAAAAAAGTAAACAATTAAGATTAGCAGAAATTTCTAGCCGTTTAGAGGCAATTCAAAAGGAACAACACGAACTTTTACAAGAAGCAGCAGATTTGATTAGTGAGAATTCAGAATTCAGGAGTCAGGAGTCAGAATTCAGGAGTTAGGAGTCAGAATTTACCAATCTTTGAGTTGAGTGACTATAGCAACGGACATATTGATTAGGACATTATATTTTTATCTTAAGGGAACAGGGAAATGTCTTAACAATTGTGGCGACTGCTATAAATCTGCATATTGAATATACAGATAAGTGCACAACAATGTTCATTGGTGTCAACTTAACGTGAAACCCTGATGAGCAAGTTATACTCAATTACCATCAAGATCCGCGTTACCCCACCCCGGTTTTGCTGGCGCAAAACCTCCCCTCCCCTTAGCAAGGGGAGGGGTTGGGGGTGGGGTAAAATGCCTGTGGGATAAGCGTTTGAGCTTAAGTTGACACCAATGAACAATGTTGTGCCTCTACGATAACTAGATGTCACGTGTGCTGCAATCTGCTGTAATTCTGAATTGTGAATTCTGAATTTTGACTTCTGAATTCTCTTTGATTAAACCGCTAAAAAACGTTGAATCACATCTTGGCTGAGTTCGTCGGTGGAACCGGAGGCGACAATACCGCCTTTTTGCATAGCGTAATAGTAATCGGCTTGACGGACAAAGTGTAAATGTTGTTCGACTAATAAAACAGAAATGCCTGTGGTTTGGACGATGCGACGGACTGCGGCTTCAATTTCGAGGATGATGGAGGGTTGAATGCCTTCGGTGGGTTCGTCTAAGACGAGTAATTGAGGTTCTCCCATTAAAGCACGAGCGATCGCCAACTGTTGTTGCTGTCCTCCACTTAAATCACCACCCATGCGCGAAAGCATGGTTTTTAATACGGGAAATAAGCTAAAAATTTCTTCAGGAATTTCTGCTTTTTTTACTGGTTTGCGTCTGGCTTCTAACCCCAACAGGAGATTTTCTTTAACTGTTAAACGGGGGATAATTTCTCGTCCTTGGGGGACATAACCAATTCCTAATTTTGCTCTTTGGTCGGGAGATTTGGAGTTGATTAGTTGTTCTGCAAAATTAATTGTACCGATGCGGGGTTTGAGTAAACCCATGATGCTTTTGAGGAGGGTGGTTTTACCGACGCCATTGCGTCCGATGAGACAGACCATTTGACCGGATGGTACGGTTAAATCTACGTTGCGGAGAATGTGGCTTTCGCCGTAGTAGACGTTGAGGTTGGAGATTTTTAGCATTGGTTCACGCAGAGGCGCAAAGGCGCAGAGAGGAAGAATTGAGTTTTTATAGTTTTGTACGAGATGGAATTATTCAAGAGTTTAGTGATGGTAGACAACCTCTGAGACACTGGCGAGATCTCCCGCCTAATTATAGCTTTTCTCGAAAATACCATAATAGTTTGCTTGATGTTTGCACCTTTATGCAATCATCAAGATCCGATTCGGTCATTCTAATTTTTATAAGTTACGCATTGATAATAAGACAATAAATATAGTAGAGTCGCAGTTTATAACGCATCCTACCAAATGAAAACTATCTTGTTGGATTTGAGCGATCGCCCCTGAAGTTTGACCAAAGTGCGATCGCTTTTGATGTTAAAAATCAGCAAGAGCTTTCAAATCAGCCGCAGTAATCGGGCTGGAATTGACATCAGTCAGTGTTGCTAAAGTTTAGTTAGGCGATCGCCAATCGAAATTGGCGTGCAGATTTTATTAAAATATTGAAGTTAACTAACTACGCTTGCACGATGAAGTCACTGGCTGCCAAAGTTGGTACATTAGAAAGAGTAGCAAATAGACCACCACTGCCGAAGCCGACCGCCGTACCATTTTGGTTGTAATACAAAGACCCATTCGTAGAATTGTAAACAATCTTAGCGTTCAGGAACTCTCCAGTCAGTGGGATACCTAGATAATCGAGACGTGCAATTGCAAAATCATTGGCAGCCAAGCTATTACCTGAGGTAGAAGAGAGTACGGTAAAGGTAGTCCTATCAAGTACAATTTTGTCGCCTTGGGAGCGATTGAAGTCGCTGATAGTATCTTGACCGACATCAGCCCTAACAAATGCAGCTTCTGTATTATAAAGAAAACGGTCGGCACCCGTACCACCAACAAGAACGTCATTGCCAGCGCCACCGATAAGAATATCATCGCCAGCACCACCAGTTACGCGATCGCTGCCAGCACGACCAATTAATCTGTCGTTGCCATTGCCTCCATTGAGGGTATCATTGCCAGCACCGCCGTCAATAGTATCACTACCATCATTGCCAATTAAACTATTGTTAAATTCATTACCTACAATTCGATCGTTAAAATTAGAGCCAGTGGCGTTTTCAATCACCACGCTGTTAGCAATGGTAAATCCTCCAAAAATGCCCTTAGCGGAAGACACATAACCACCAGCACCAGCCCCGTCTTGAGCAGTATTGAGGGAGGCATCATTGAGATCGATCGTCACGTCAGATTGTGCGCTAATGCCATTAATTGTATCAATCCCACCAGCATCCCAAATACAGGAATAACTAGTGCCAGATTGGTTGACACTAGGCAAGTAGTATGTATCGTTACCAGTCTTGTAGCTATTATTTTTGCCATAAAGATACTGAATAGCGGCAATATCAAACGCCATAGGGGTGCTTTGAAGACCGTAGCCTAGTCCATTTTGATTACCATTCTGACTGGTAAACCCAGTATTGTAGGACATAGTGGTGTAAATACCCTGGTTCAAGCCAAGGTCTCCATAACTTCCGAAAGGTGAAGTAACTCCTGGGTAAATTGGCGAACCTCCTCCATTATCGTGAGGGTGAGCCAGTCCTAATCCATGTCCTAGTTCATGAATTAAAATCAGAAAGTTAAGGCTACCTGGAGTCCCAGCAACATTTCCACCTAATCCTTCTCGATTAAAGTAGCCTATTCCCTGTCCATTTTCTCCAGGAGCATTGAAAAATCCCAACAGGTCACCGCCCAACTGAGCATTATTCACGTTATAGAAGCCCAGAGTAGCAGATTGTTTATTATCTCCAGCATCTACAAATTGAATATTAGCGACTGCTGCCCAAGTGTTCAGAGCTTTTATTAAAGAATCTTTTCCCTCAGGAAACCAGTCATTGGGGTTTGTGGCGTAGTTATTGTAGGGATCGTCAAAACTTGCGGCTGTGGAATTCCAGAAAGAGTAATCAATCTTTGTTACCGATGAACCTGAAGACGAATAATACTTCCCACCCCAGAGAATTCCATCAATGTAAACATCGTTTGTCAAAGGCTTTTGAGCAACAGGCAAAGTAGTAGCGCGGGGCATAGTTAATTGTTCCGGGATTTTAATTTCAGGTAGCCATAAGATGATGAGAATATGTTCTTTAATTACTTAGTCTGTCGCCAAGTAATTGAATAAATTTCTACCATCAAAACATAAAATTACAACATATCAGCGGAATCTTTAATAGCTTATAAAAAAGATCGTACTTTTCTTACTTTTATTACTTTTGATTTTTTATTACATAATTAAAAATTAAAACTTCTAAATCAATTGGTTTTTGAAGACGCGATTTATCGCGTCTCTACATCAGGGTTTTTGGGCGATGTGAACTGTATAGCCTTGTACTGTTTCAGTACTAGTCTGTGTAGGGTAACATTGAAATTGTTTCTCTATAAACGGCTAACCGCATTCGTGATTATCGCTATAAGCGGACGGAGTATGCCGCTAGAGAAATATTAGAGTATTGGATTGTTGACGCACAGATGCAACAAATCGCGATTTGCCAGTGGGTGGAAGGACAGTATGAGGATAAGGTATTTACGGGTGGAACTCGTATGGAATCAGCGGTAATTGCTAATTGGACGCTAATAGTAGATGAGGTATTTAAGAGCGCAAATCGATTAGAATTACCAGGTAAATAGAAGCAAGCGACTATTGGCAAATTTCGTTCGCTTGGTGGAAGATCGGCTAGACTTGCATTGAGACTCATCATGGAGCAACTCTGATGCTACAAATTAAACATAGATTTCAAAGCTTTGAAGAATACCTATCTTATGATGATGGCTCAGATAAACTCTATGAGTTGTTTAATGGAGAGTTAATCGAGATACCTCCAGAATCAGGAATTAATGTTCAGATCGCCACATTTTTATTAATTCAATTTGTATGTCTGTTAGGTTATAAAAGAGTGCGAGGACATGGTTTAGAATTGGAAGTTAGAGGAGAACCCAGAAACCGTTTTCCTGATTTGACAATTATTAGGGAAGAGCATATTCAGCAGTTAGCAAAACGTAATACTATTCGCTTAGAGATGCTACGTCCTCTACTGGTGATTGAAGTAGTTAGCCCAGGAGAATTACAACGAGATAGAGATTTTATCGCCAAGCGATCGCAGTATCAAGATTGTGGTATTCCTGAATATTGGATTATTGACCCCGAAACTCAAACTATATTAATCTTAGAACTTATTGACAAAACTTACACTGAGATAGGTAATTTTGCTGGTAATGATTTAGTTGTCTCTCCACAATTTAGCCAACTAAATCTCAAAATATCACAAATATTTGATGCAGTAAATCAAGCTGAAAGATAAATTGCGATCGCAATTTTGAGTAAGATTTAATAGTCTCTAACTGATAACTGTTAAAGAGCTTTTTTACTATAAATCTTGCTGTTTTCCTAAATATACTTCAATGACGCGGGGGTCGTTTTGCACTTCTTCAAAATTGCCTTCGCACAGTACCGAACCTTGATGTAGTACTGTTACTTTCCTAGCAATTTGACGCACGAATTCCATATCGTGTTCGATGACTAAGATTGAATGACTTTGAGCTAAAGCTAAAAGTAGTTCGCCAACGTTGTAGGTTTCCTCGTCTGTTAAACCAGCAACCGGTTCATCAACGAGTAACAAATCAGGAGACTGTGCTACTAACATGCCAATTTCTAAACGTTGCTTTTCTCCATGAGAAAGTAAAGCTGCTGGGATGTCTGCTTTAGAAGTTAAACCAATGGTTTCTAATAAACCTTTAACACTATTGTTTTCAGTAGCATTAGAACTGCCAAACAAAGTAGAAAAGATATTTTTATTGCGGTTATTGGTAATTTCTAAATTTTCACGCGGCGTTAAATTTAGGAAAACTCTTGGTGTTTGAAATTTGCGCCCAATTCCCAACCGTGCAATTTGATGTTCGGAGAAAGAACGCAGGTTTCTACCTTTAAATAAAACTCGCCCAATGGTTGGTTTTACTTTCCCGGTAATGACATCTAAAAATGTAGTCTTTCCCGCGCCATTTGGGCCAATTACTACTCGTAATTCTCCCACGTCCATGCTAAAGTTTAGCTGATTTATAGCTTTAAAACCATCAAAGCTAACAGTTACATTTTCAGTTTCTAAGATTTTGGCGTTCATGTTGCACTTCGATGTCTTCTTCTAAAGCAGGGTATGTGGCTATTTCTTGACGGCGTTTGAAAAGAGAAAAATTCTGACTACGCAACCAGCCTACTATGCCGTCAGGAAGTACTGTGACGACAATTAAAAATAGTGCGCCTTGGAAAAATAGCCAGATTTCAGCAAATTGTTCGCTTAAAAATGTGCGGGCATAATTGACTAATAAAGTACCGACAATTGCGCCAATTAAAGTAGCGCGTCCTCCGACAGCTACCCAAATTACCATTTCGATGGAAAAGGCAATATCCATCGCTCTGGGTGAAATAGAACCACTTTGAATGGTGTAAAATGCTCCTGCTATACCTGCGATCGCCCCGGAAACACCAAACACCAATACCTTAAAATCTGTAGGATCGTACCCAGAAAATCTTACCCGGCTTTCATCATCACGAATCGCTATTAATAATCTCCCAAAGCGTCCGCTTGTCAACCAGCGACAAATTCCGTAGGTTGCGCCGAGAAACACCACCGTCAATGCGTAAAAAACAAATTGTGTTTTGCTATCGCTGACCGTTGCCCCAAATAAAGTTGTAAAATCTATCAGCCCATTTGTACCGTTGAATAACTTTTGTTGCCCGTTAAAAAAGTTGAAAAATACAATGGTTCCGGCTTGAGTCAAGATAGAAAAATAAACTCCCTTGAGCCGATTTCTAAATACTAAATATCCTAATAACCCAGCCAATAACCCTGGAATTAATACCACAGCAGCTATTGTGAAAGGAAAAGAATAAAAAGGTTGCCAAAATCCTGGAAGTTCCGTAACTCCATAAAGTCCCATAAAATCGGGTAATTCACCAGTTGGAACTTGCAGTTTCAGGTACATAGCGATCGCATATCCACCCAAACCAAAAAATATACCATGTCCCAAGCTCAGTAAACCAGTATACCCCCAAATCAGATCGATACCCAAAGCAGCGATCGCCAGCGATAAAAACCTGCCCAATAAATTCAACCGAAATTCCGACAGTACCACTGGCATAATAACAATCAGGGAAAGTGCGATCGCCACCACCACCCCCACCTCAACTAACAATCCTCTCTTCATTCTCCGCGCCTCTGCGTGAATTTAAGCATCAACAGTACGTCCCTTCTGCGGAAAAATTCCCCCAGGCTTCCACTGTAAAAACACAATAATCAGTGCAAACACCATCACCTTCGCCATACTCGTCGTAGCGAAAAAAGTAAAGAAATCTACCAAAGGCTTAACAGGACTCAACAACAAAGCCAAAGTCCCAGAACCAATTAAAAAATTAGCCGTACCAATAGCCAAAGCTGCAATAATACTACCTGTTAAATTTCCCACACCTCCAACAACAACAACCATAAAAGTATCAATAATATAGTTTTGTCCCGTATTCGGCCCCACAGAACCGAGTAAACTAATGGCGCATCCAGCCACGCCAGCTAAACCGGAACCAAGTGCAAAAGTAACCGCATCAACTTTTTGAGTCGGGATACCCAAACAAGCACTCATACTGCGATTTTGCGTCACAGATCGAATTCTTAAACCCCAGTTAGAACGTTGTAAAAATACATAAATACCCGCCACACAAATTATTGTTAAAGCAATAATAAATAACCTGGCAAAAGGTAATTGTACGCCACCCAAAGACATCCCCGCTTGTAACCAAGTAGGCGCAGTTACATCCACATTTTGAGCGCCGAACCAAGGTTGAGTTACTGCTAGCTGATAAGTTTGGCTTAATAAATTACCTGTGACGATTGTTATCCCCAGCGATAGCGATAACAAAATCGCCACAGCTAAACTACGAACTCTTTCTAAATTTGTACGAGAATTTAAAATCCATAAACCGCCAAAAAACAGCAGAGAAAATATAGCTATGCAAATTACTAAAACCCAATTCACACTGCGAACAAATTGCTGAAAAATTAAACTGACTCCCCAAGTTGCCAACAAAGTTTCGAGTGGACGCCCATATAGATAGCGAATCACACCTTTTTCTAAAATCAATCCCACAACGGCTGTGAAAAGAAAAGCAATAATCAAAGCCAAAAATATATAACTTTCAAACCACACGCCACCCAATTGTTTGCAGCCATTCTGCACAACAAATGTTGTATAAGCACCAAACATCATTAATTCGCCATGTGCCATATTAATGACACCCATCAATCCAAATATAATGGCTAGCCCCAACGCTGCAATTAATAATACAGCACCAATACTAATACCATTAAAGACAGCTTCTAAAAAACCTGCTAACACTTGTTTCTCCTTATTTGTCATTAGTCATTTGTCATTTGTCCTTTGTGATTCACTAATGACTAATTAACACTTGTTTCTCCTTATTTGTCATTTGTCATTTGTCCTTTGTGATTCACTAATGACTAATGACCAATGACTAATTAACACTTGTTTCTCCTTATTTGTCATTAGCCATTAGTCATTTGTCCTTTGTAATGACTAATGACCAATGACTAATGACTAACTAATTAAACTTTTTTGTATTTGCCACCCTTGTTTGGGTCATTCCAATCACAAGCAAATCCCTTAGTTTCTTTCACAAATTGATTCCAAGGAACTGGTTCAACTGGTGCAGGCGTAGCATAGACAATATCAAATAAACCATCTTGTCTAACTTGGCCAATTCGCACAATTTTAGAAATATGATGATTGGCATCCATTGTCACTTTACCTTCAGGTGCGTCTAGAGTTTGACCGTATGCCGCAGCCCGCACTTTTTCTAAATCAGTAGTCCCAGCTTTTTCTACTGCTTGTTTCCACAAATAAACTGCTACATATGCTGCTTCCATTGGGTCATTTGTGACTCGATTTTCACCGTATTCTTTTTTGAAAGCGGCAACAAATTTTTTGTTAGCAGGTGTATCTACAGTTTGGAAGTAATTCCAAGCAGCGTAGTGACCTTTGAGATACTCTACACCAATTGCTTTGACTTCTTCTTCGGCAATACTTACAGACATGGAAGGATATTTGTCTGGTGTTAATCCAGCACCTTTAAGTTGTTTGAAGAAAGCAACATTGCTATCACCATTCAGCGTGTTATAAATCACGCCACCGTTGGGTAAATTTTGTTTAATTTTAGTGATAATTGGTGTGACTTCTGTGTTACCCAATGGTAAGTAATCTTCACCAACTGTCTTACCGCCTAAAGCTTCTAATTGGGATTTGATAATTGTGTTAGCGGTACGGGGAAAAACGTAGTCAGAACCAACTAAAAAGAATTCTTTACCTTTATTTTTTAACAGCCAATCAACTGATGGTTCGATTTGTTGATTTGGTGCAGCGCCTGTATAAAAAATGTTTTTAGAACACTCTTGACCTTCGTATTGTACGGGATACCAGAGCATATGATTTTTGCTCTCAAATACTGGCTTGACATTCTTGCGGCTGGCAGAAGTCCAACAGCCAAAAACTACAGCGACTTTATCTTGGTCGATTAGTTTGGTTGCTTTTTCTCTAAAAGTATCCCAGTTAGAAGCACCGTCTTCACTAATTGCTTCAATTTGTTTGCCTAAAACACCACCAGCAGCGTTAATTTCTTTGATTGCTAATTTTTCAGCATCAACAACGCTTTTTTCACTAATAGCCATCGTACCACTTAAGGAGTGTAATATACCTACTTTAATGGTGTCGCCATTAGCAGCAGCAACAGGAGAAGCGGCGGGAGGAGCAGTTTCTGTAGCAACTGGGGTATTATTGGCACAAGCTTTCAAAAAAATGCTGCTTGTAAAAGTTGCAGAGCCGTAGATTAAAAACTTGCGTCGGTTAAATTCTCTTGTCATATTTTTGATAACTTCTCCTGTCACTCGACTAGCCAACTCATAGAAAGCTGACAATATCAATGATTAAATTGTGATATTAGTGCCATAGTTTACTAGTAAAAAGTGACTTGTTATACAAAATATTTGTTTTTGTCATAAAAAATTTAATTTAAATGTTAACTTTTGTTTACTCGATGCAATTATCATGTCAATATAAATCAGAGGATAGTATTTTAGTACTATCCTCTGATTTAGCTTCAAATCTTCGCTCATTTACTAAGAAGTTGATTTTTAACTGACTGTATGCTTGAGTTAATTAAGCAAAAACGTAAATATTAGCATTGCTCAAAGAAAGTCCAGCGTTGAGAGTAGCAATTTGGGTTTGAGCGATCGCTCCTGTTCCATCTGCATCGAAGGATAAAGAACCGCTATCTCCATCGAAGATAAATCTAGTATCGCTCGTTGTAGCTCCCGTACCGAAAGCGAATTGATTAACAGCGATCGCACCACCAGCAATTAGCCCGCTACCAAAATCAGCCGCATAGATGCAAATTGTATCATCAAGGGCGTTAAAATCAGCGATCGCGTCACTGCCTTCGATGGGAGAGTAAAAAGTAAATAGATCGTATCCGGTTCCACCAGTTAGCGTATCGTTACCAGTTCCGCCAGCTAAAATGTCATTACCTCTACCACCATATAAAAAGTTAGCAGCACTATTACCAATAATGATGTCATCGCCGTCACCACCCAAGGCATTTTCTATGACGGTTTCGCCGCTAATAGTTAGGGAAGTTCCATCTAAAGTACTCGCAGAACCCGGAGTCAGATCTAAGTAAGAATTGGAAGTAATTGCCGCAGCGTTAATTGTATCGATACCAGAAGTATCAGTTAGAGTTGTGGCACCATAGATGCCATACTCATTGGTGTAGAAATAAGTATCATTAACAGTATCTGCATCGCCATATAAATTTAATTTCCAACTATTAAAGATACCAATATCTGTAGGGCCTAAATCTTTAATTGTAAGCGTCCAGTTACCGCCGCTATTTTCTCCCCAGTGTTGCGTACTAGAAAACTTAAAGACGATATTGTCTCCCTCATCTTCCTTATTGCCAGGTTGGCTAACGAGAACGCTTTGAGTTCCGTTGGGAGAAGTTAGATAAACAACCAAATCGCCACGATAGGGATGAGTTACATCGAGTTCTACCTCAACAGTGTCAATATCCAAATCTGCGCCGACAGTAAAAGTATGACTGATACCTGCGTTGTCATTGTCTGGGATAATCCAGCCTAAATTACCGGAACTAAAAGAAAGACTCTGCTCGTTGTCTAATCGACTTTGCTGATGCCAAGTTTCTGCTAAACGTACAGCAGCATGAGCATCAACCAAGCCAAATCCATAATCTTGGCTGACATGTAAGCCTCCACCATTCCAATTTTTAGCACCGTTGTATTGCCAAATATAATCTGCTCCCCATGCGTAAGGATCGTTTTGACGAGCAGAATAGGCGAGAATTTCTTGGATATCTCGATAACCTAAATTGGGATTTGCTTCCAATATTAGGGCAACTACGCCAGAAACCATTGGGGCGGCGGCTGAAGTGCCGTTAAAACTGTAGTTATAATCGTCGGAATTATAGCCACCATAGCCGATGCGATCGGTGGTTACAATGCTGCCAGATATGCCGCTACCAAAGGCAGAAACGAGAATGGAAGCGCCTGGAGTACTGTATGTAGATGCCGAACCATCAGCATTGAGGGCTGCTACAGTAATAACGTGGCGGGAGTTTTGAAAGTTGTGATAGTTGGTATTATCTCCTATTTCGCGTTGGTTACCGGCTGAAAATACGATCGCTGTTCCCAATCCATTACGGCCATTAGCAACAGCATTGGTAATGGCTTGATTTGCTGAAAGGAAAGAATAATCGTTGAAATTATCATAAAAGCGGTTATAAGGAGAATCCAACCCTCCAAACCCCCAACTATTATTCACAACATCAACATTAACTGAGTTCCACAAAGCATTAGTAATTCCAACAATTAATCCATCGATTGAATTGCTAGAAATAGCCCGAAAGCCTGTTATTGTTGCATTATAGGCAACTCCAACACTACCAAGTCCATTATTTTCCGCAGCAATGATACCTGCTACTGATGTCCCGTGATTATCATTTGAATTTCCGTAGGCAGAGAAATTGTTATCATTAAAGTCATAATCAATTGTTGTGTCATAATTACCATCCAGGTCGTAGTGGAGATAATCAAATCCATCATCAATAACACCAACAATAACGCCATTCCCCGTGTAGTCATCCCATACATTGATAACGTTAAGATCTAAACCTCCAGGGTTATACAAATGCCATTGATAAGGGAATAAAAAATCAGCAGGTAAAGTAACCATATATTTATCTCCTTAATTCTGAAAGTCTGCAAGAGAATGTAGAGGCGTAAAGCTGTACGCCCCCACATATGAGTCATTCGTTAGGAACAATTCTGACGATTAGTAATGTACTTACGTACATAAAATAGAATAGAGAAATCATTGATATAATTCACGCACCTTTGCTGCTTGCTGAGATACAGCATGGTGTATGCAAGATTGCAGAAAACTGCATTGCAATTTCAAAAATGTGTTGCAAAAATTACAATACCCTATTAAAAGCAGCCAGAATTAACGTTAATTGTTACTGTGTTGGCTAAGCATTCCCGTAACTTTACGAGAAACTCGGCTATGTGCAGCGTTGTGCATTTTAGGGTAGAAGGGATAGACAGGCTTGGTTTCATGGCCCCAGGCTTTGGCTTGTGGGCTAAACCTGAGCCTGGTTAACGATTTAGTTATAAAGTAAATATAAAAACAAGGAGTAAGCAAAGTGCGATCGTTTAGGATGCGGTATATGAACGTATAAAAACGTTGATTCACCAGAGAGATAAGCTGTAACGCTTTTAAATTACGCAATCACTCCTGAGGTTCATTGAATGTTAATAGCTAACAATCAACAGCCAACGATTAAAGTTTATGCTGATACATCAATCGAAAGTCAAGATTTATCTCAATCACCGACGATGAAAATTTTACTTATTGATGACCACCAATTAATATTGACTGCAACCTTTAATTTACTGCAACAAGAATATCCAAATGCAAATATTATCAAAGTTAGAAGCGCATTTGAGGCTCTCAGTAAGATTGGAACTGAGGCTATCGATAAGAGTGGGATTTCTTGCTTTGACTTGATTGTGATGGATTTATCCATACCAGAAGATACGGGAATGACAGCGCAAATTGATATAGGTATCAACTTAATTCAACAGTTGCTCAAACAATATCCACAGCAAAATTTAATGGTGCAAAGCAGTTATGTAAAGGCTTTGGTTAGGATAAAACATGAGATTGACGAACATCAAGGTGGATTTGCGATCGCAGATAAAGGATTATCGGAACAGGAAATGTTATCTCGCGTCTACATAGCACTCCAAGGTGCAACTCATACACAAGATATCAAAAATGGTTTAGAACTCAAACCAGAATGGTTAGAAGTTTTAAGATTGGCTTTTGAAGAAGGATTAACAGATAAATTAATATCCGAACGAATGTATAGATCTGAACGTGCAGTTAGAGCATATTGGACAAAAATTCAAGATGTTCTCGGACTTTATCCAGAAGATTGTAAAAAGGAAGGTAAAAATATCCGCATTCAAACAGAAATCCGCGCTCGACAAGAAGGATTAATTGATTAGTTATCTATCTTCAGAATTCATAATTGGTGAATTCAGAATTGAAACATAAATTCAAATCAAAATCTTTATGGTGTGGGTTAATTGGAGAAGAATTCAAAATGAAATCAAAATTCTGTTACTGGCATCACTTCCAGGAGCGACATTTTTAGTTGTTATAGTAATTGCACGTTTATATGGATTTTTACAAGATTTTGAATTGATGGCGTTGGATACGTTTTTGCGTTCGCGTCCTGCGGAAGGAAGTGATGATAAAGTTGTGATTGTCGGTATTAATGAAGAAGATATTCGCAGACTTGGTTATCCCATTCCAGATGGGGAAATTGCAACAGCGATACAAACAATACAGAAATATAAACCTATCGCTATTGGTCTTGATATAGTTAGAAATTTACCTGTTGAACCAGGTAATAAAAAATTAGTAGAAGTATTTCAAAATTCTAAAAATCTTATTGGTATTGAAAAAATATTACCTCCAGATCCCATTTCACCACCGCCACACTTACCACCACAGCAAATAGGTTTTTCTGACATCGTAGTAGATAAGGATAATAAATATCGTCGCTACTTACTTTGGACGCCATCACCGAAAAACCCTCAAAATCCTGAAGAAGATAAATATTCCTTTGGGCTACAGTTAGCACAAGCTTATTTATCTCATCAAAATATTAATATTGAAACTGGCATAGTTGACCAAAATACAATCAGATTTAAAACTACAGAACTGCCGCGCTTTATATCTAACACTGGAGGATACGTCAACGAAAATAGCAGTGGATTAAAGATATTAATGAACTTTCGGGCTGGTAAAAAGCCTTTTCATATTTTATCATTCAAGGATATTAACAGTGAAAATTTTAATCCCGAACTGTTAAAAAATAAAGTAGTGATAATTGGAATTGTTGCTAGCAGCGTGCCTGATTTTGTCAATACTTCGGCGATTGTTTATCAACAAATACCTGGGCAAATATATGGAGTAGAATTTCATGCTCACGCTTGTTCTCAGATAATTAATGCAGTGATTAGCGGGCGATCGCTGTTAAAAGTTTGGCCAGATGGATGGGAATATATATGGATAATAGCTTGCGGCTGTTATCCGATAATTCTTTTTTGGTTAACACAATCTTTATGGAAAAATTTACTGGCGGTTGTAGTAGCAGCTTTAGCCTTATTTGCTTTGGGTTTAGTGCTGATTTCATCCGGTTGGTGGATTCCCATCGCACCGGGTTTATTAACTTTAATCATAAATGGTTTAGGGTTGAGCGGTTTTGCATTTGCTTTATATCAACATAATCAATTATTTAAAATTAAAATGAACGAACGCCAACACACAATTGAACATGCATTTACTGTAATTCATAACGGCCCTCTACAAACTTTAGCCAATGTCTTAAGACAGATGCAAGCTCAAAATTGGCCGCATGAAGAGTTAAAATTACAGTTAGAAAAGCTTAATTATGAAATTCGAGAAATTGGCGAATATCTAAAGCTTGAAGCTTTATCTCAAGAAGAAAGCCTTCGTTTGGGTAGCGGTTTAAAGCTTGATTTAAAATGCCCAATACATGAGCTTTTTTATGCAGTGTATACTAGCACGCTCGAACGCCAGGATTTGGAATATTTGAAAAATATTAAGGTAAAAATTCGCACTTTTGAACCAGTAGAAGATAAATATTTGAGCGTGCATAACAAACAAGAACTTTGTTTATTTCTGGAAGAGGCCTTATGCAACGTAGGCAAACATGCTAAAGGCGTCAAACGTATCGAAGCTATTGGCAAAAAAAATGAAGATTTTTATATTCTCAAAATTCAGGATAATGGGCTTGGACTTGTTTCATCCCTTGAAAGTAAAGGAACGAAACAACTGAGGAATATTGCCAAAAACTTGGGAGGTGATTTTAGGCGTGAAAGTATTGCTCCCAAAGGAACGGTTTGTGAAATAAGTTGGAGATTAAGAAAATAGTAACACCGTAATACATAGTAACTGGAGGGTGATAAATTTATTTCAATATTCCCTTCTCAAATATGAGGCATCAAATGTCACAGGTTTTTAACAAAACTATCAATACCAACTTAGCAACTAGTTCTGTTGTGGGGTTGTTATTGTTTTTCACCCCACTAGCAAGTGCTAATTTTAGACCAAGCGATCGCCAACCTGCAAGCGACTACACCAGAAGCGGAGGTAGTAGAGGATGTCCGAATTTAGATAATCAAATTCCTTTAACATTACTTGCACCCAAAACATACATTGCCTATACAGGTTCTACACGTCCGACTTTTGCAGGTTATGTATCTAGTTCTCAGGAAATAGAATTTCAAATTTTTGAGTTTGTTTCCAACAAAACAGTCACTGCATTCAGTGACCCTATCAAGCAAAAAACATCAGCGGGTATTTTTCAAATATCTCTTCCGGAAAATTATCCAAAATTAACCGTAGGTAAAAAATATTTTTGGCAAGTAGCAATCAGTTGTCCGGGAGACGATTTAGTAGAAAGAGCAGAATTTATGGTTGTAGAAATACCATCTACAATCGAAAACAAATTATTGACCACAGACAATATTTTGCAAAAATCTAATACCTACGCCGCAGCGAATTTGTGGTATGAAGCCTTAGCTGAAGCGCTCAACTCAGCTAGTCCTGGAAAGCTGGGACAAGCCGGTTCAACTCTTGTTCAAGAGTTCGCCAAATATGAATCACCTAGAGCCAAAGAGAACGAACAACTAGTTAAAAAGCGGATAGGAAATTTACAAAGAATTGCAAATGAAGAAAAGTGATATGTTGTGCATATTTTTGTGTTGACGCTTGGCTGTAAACAGCATCTAGCTTACATATCTAAATTTGATGAAAGTCTTATAGAGCAATACAGTTGAGTTAAGGCTCGATCCTTTTTAACCCTCCTTAAAAAAGAGAGAACTAAGCCCCCCTTTTTAAGGGGGGTTGGGGGGATCTTCTAAGGCGAGATAGCGTTAACAGCATAAATATTAGAGTTTTGACAAAAAGTTTTTATAATCATTACTAATAGTGAATGATTGTATAATTTTAGCTGCGATCGCTAAAGTTAACTTCTGCTTTTAATTGACCATATATAGAGGAATAAATATCAAGATATCTTGGCGATCGCCATTCAATTTTATCTAAATTACTTGCCAGCAAAAACGCATCGTGATAATCTAAAATTAATTTAATAAAAATATTTTTTGTGTTAAATACTAACTTAATTTTTGTGAAAAATATCGATTTAAAGTTGAATAATAAACGAGAAAAACCAAGACTTAAGCACTACAGTATATCCCTAATCTTAAGTTTAATTATTTTCCCAAGTGTTGTATCTGCTCAATCCACGCCGCCACCTGGAGTTAATATTCCGCCAACAACACCAGAAACCCTCGATCAAACGATTCCTAAGCCAACCCCCTCGCCAACTCCTCCCCCGACTCCACCTGCTGCTTCTCCTGAGATTCTGACTCCTCCTGAGACACCAATATCACCGGATACGAGTTTTCCCAGTAGTGAAAGTTTTATGGTGAAAAAAGTCGAAGTTCTGGGAGCTACAGTTTTAAAAAATGAAATTGCAGAGTTAATTAAGCTATTTGAAAACCGTCAAGTGACTTTTGCAGACTTGGTTCAGCTACGTTCGGATATCACTGAACTTTACATTAAAAATGGCTACGTCACCAGCGGTGCATTTTTACCCAACAATCAAAATCTGACTGATGGTGTCGTACAAATTCAAGTAGTAGAAGGCGAACTAGAAAAAATTGAACTAGGAGGATTGAGAAGATTACAACCAGTATACGTGCGATCGCGTTTGCGAAAAGCTTCGTCTGCACCTTTGAATCAAAAACGTTTAGAAGAAGCACTACAACTATTACAACTCGACCCTTTAATCGAACGGGTAAACGCACAATTAACCGCCGGTAGTACTCCCGGTAGCAATATCTTACAAGTAACAATTACCGAAGCAGCTGCATTTCATGGCGGAGTATTTGTAGCGAACAATCAAACTCCTAGTATTGGTTCTACCCAAGCAGGAATATTTCTCAGTCATGATAACTTGTCGGGTTTTGGGGATAGTTTCACTGCTGAATATGGAATTACCGAAGGACTGAATATATATAATTTCAGCTATACAATTCCCCTAAATCCGAATAACGGTACTCTTGCTTTTGGCGTCAACAATAGTGACAGCCGCATCATTGAAGATGAATTTAGCGAGTTGGATATTAAAAGCGACGCGCAAACTTATTCTCTTAATTATCGCCAGCCTTTGTACCGCAAACCCCAATCCGAATTTGCTATTGGTTTAGGGTTAGATTTACGCCGCAGCCAAACATTTTTACTCAATGACATTCCTTTTTCTTTTTCTGAAGGCCCAGAAAACGGTTTGTCAAAAGTGACAGTAATTCGTTTTTCACAAGATTGGGTGGAACGCAGTGCTAGTAGAGTTTTAGCTGCACGTTCTCAATTTAGTGTAGGTATTGATGCTTTTGACGCAACAGTTAACAACTCCGGTACAGACGGACGTTTCTTTTCTTGGCTAGGACAATTTCAATGGGTACAGCGGTTATCACCAAGAACAATTTTATTAGCCAGACTAAATGCACAACTGACAGGAGATTCTTTATTATCTTTAGAAAAATTTAGTATTGGTGGAGTTGATACAGTCCGAGGCTACCGTCAAAATGAGTTTGTGGCAGACAATGGAATTACAGCTTCAATTGAAGCTCGTATTCCTTTAACATCTTCCAATACATTGCAAGTCGCGCCTTTTTTTGATATCGGTACGGCGTGGAATAATCGCGGTACTAACTCTAGTTCAGAGACACTTGCAAGTTTGGGATTAGGTTTAATTTGGCAACCAATTCAAAATTTAAATTTGCGTTTAGATTATGGTATTCCACTAATTGATGTGAATAGTAGTGGGAATACTCTACAAGATAATGGTTTTACTTTTTCGCTGCGATATCAAGCGTTTTAAGACCAATAATTGTCAAAAATAATTCTGAATTCTGAATTTTTTTGTTCTACTGGAATAAATCCTCTTTTTGCAAGAGTTTGGTCAATTTGGTTAGTAATAGTGATTGTGGTAGTTACTTTGCCTATTTTTGCAGTTTTGCTCATTGTCATACTATTTTCTTATAAATTGGTAAGTTATTTTAGTTTTGTCAAGCTACATTTACAATTTTATATTTCACTCCAAGAGTTAACTGCAATTTTTGACCCAATTTATACTAAACGCTTAATTACACTCTCGGCTCATCACTAAATCACCGTTTGCTAGTCGATACACTCCTTGTGGTTCAACAATGCGATCGCCTTTTTTCCACTGGCTATTTATACTATTATTACTAATATTTTGTACATCGCCTGTTGGATAATTTGAGGTTGCTGCATTATTAGGACGGGTAGGCAAACCACCAACACCTGTAATTAAAAAAGTACCTTTTTGTTTAGCACTACGAGCGATACAACTATTAGCAATTAGCCTATTAGTATCAATAGGATTATCTTGTAATTCCGTGAGGCTGTTTTGGATAAAGGTGATATCGGGCACACCAATGATATTACCAGATATTGCACCGCTGGCGTTGATATCGGTGCGATCGCTATTAGCTAATGACTCAAGAGTATTTCTGTCAGTTGATGTTTGCGTCGGGCTGTATAAAGGTGAAGTCAATAAAGCACGGGTATTAAAAGTAATATTGCCACCTTGACCTTCAGGTGCAAATGCCAGAATGTCGCTATCTTCTAAGGCAATGATAGTGTTAGCATTTAGGTTAATATTACCTCCATTTGCTTGACCTGTAGAAAGGTCGGTGCGGATGTCACTGTTATTACGCAGACTAATATTTTTCGCAGTAATATTGATATTCCCGCCGCCTGCTTGTTCGGCTCTAGCGCTAACAAAGCCATTATTTGCAGTGTAATTTCCTGTTGCAATAATATTAATATCCCCTGCAATACCTTGTCCCTGGCTACGTACAGTCACTCCAGCGCCATTAGCTACATTAAAGTTATTTGTGAATAAAGATATTGTTCCGCCATTACCAATAGAATCGGGATTAGTGCCTGCAAATATAGCTGCGTTATAATCATCAGCAGTTATCCCAGAAATAGTTATACTATCTTTAGCATTTATATTAATATCACCAGCATTCCCACTACTGCTAGTTGAGTTGAGAATTCGTCCACCATTCAATACTTCAAATGTACGAGCGTTGATGGTGATATTATCTCCATCACTAGAATTATTTGTACTAGCACTGATTTCGCCTCTCTCTGCTAAACGGAAATAACCTGTGTTAATTGTAATGTTTCCTGGCTTTCCAATACTTCCTTTGTCACTGCTAACTGATATTAAGCTAGGAAACCCATCTACATCTAGTCCGGAAATAATTACAGCATCCGCAGCATCAATGCGAACATTTCCACCCTCGCCTTGTCCTCCAGGGAGATTTCCATTTGGTTCACTAATATCTGCAATAATTTGACCGCCATTTATTAAGGTAAATTTTGCTGTATTAATTTGAATATCTCCAGCTTTCCCCACTGCACCTTCTTTTATCTCACTAGTAACAACGCTATCGTCAATAATGACTGCATCTGTACTGTTGATAATGATATTACCTCCATTACCCTCACCCAAAGTTTGAGCGCTTATGTCTCCACTTATGAATTTTGAAAATTTAGTATTAATAGTTATATTACCTGCATCATTTCCTTTGCTTGAGGTTAAAAAGCCAGTAGCAAAAACGTTTGTTTCTGTACCATCTATTTCTATGCCATCACTAGCAGTAATAGTTATGTTTCCCCCGCGGCCGACTTTTCCTTGTCCTTCTCCTCCAGATTGAGCAGCTATAAATGCACCATTCTTTAAAAATACTCGTTCTGCTTCAATACTAATATTTCCTCCATTACCAACAGAATCATTTGTCTGTGAGTTCAATGCATTCGATGAGATAAAAGACCTATTGTCTATTTTCATTTCTTTTACTTTAATATCAATATTTCCAGCATTACCGTTACCAAAAGTACTTGCTGATATGTTCGAGAAACCATTATTTAAAATTAAGCGATTAGCAATAATTGATAAATTCCCTGCATTTTCTTGACCGTCGGTAATTGACGATATAATCGCTGTATCATTCAAAACAATTGAATCATCAGTTTGAATTTTAATATCTCCAGGTTTGCCTGCTAAAATGTTGCTAGAAGTTATTAAAGCACGATCTGAAAGCAAAACATTTCGAGCTTGGATATTAATACCACTACTGCTGCCATCAGTCCGTGTTTGCGAACTGACTACCTCTGAAGAAGATGTTAATTCTGCTGAAAAAGCCTGACTTACAATTTGGCTATTAATAAGAGAAATCGTATCTTCAACTTTGATATTAACCCCACCCGCATTACCTTTTGTAGTAGTGGAATTAATTTTACTTGCATTCATAAGTTCTAGCGATTTGGCAGAAATATTGACGTTTCCTGTATTTCCTGTTCCAATCCCAACACTAGCAATAGAACTTTCATTTTCTAAGCTAATAAATCCATCAGCATTGATAAAAACATCGCCCGCTTTAGTTTCAGAAGTGCCTTGATTTCTAGCTATAGATGTATAAATACTACTGGAGTTTTTTAGGCTGAGATTATTCGCATTAACTACAACATTGCCTGTGTTTGTACCAAAACTCAAAGCACTAGAAACATTCACAAGTGAGATATCTGTTTTCGGTATACCATCAGGAAAAGTCAAGCTGAATTTGTTGTTATCGACATTGAGTCCTACTGTTCCTGGTGCGCTTAATCCACCAATTTCTACCCTACCATCTCGTGCTCCAACTGCTCCTCCATCCATGAAGATTTGGCCTGTTGATTCAGGTGTAGGTGACATACGACCACCAAGTAAGATTAAACTTTTATTGTTCGGCACTGCTAAAATACCTCGATTTTCAATCGAGTTTGCGCCTTGATTGGCAATTTGGTTAAACAAAAAGGCTGTAGGATTGACACTTAGTAAAGTATTTTGTGGTGTAATTGGTGAAGTTAAAGAAAATTCAGCACCACCAGGAAATTGAATTGCATTAGCTGTGGTAGCTACAAATGAACCACGAATATCTAATACGGCATTTTCTCCAAATATAATACCATTGGGATTCATCAAAAATAAATTAGCAGTACCTTGGGTGCGAATGAATCCTTGAATATCAGAGGCGGTTCCACCAGTTACTCGTGCAAATATATTGGTAATACTGGAATCGTTGAGAAAAATTCCCGCACCGCCATTAGGAATACTAAAACTGCTGAAACTGTGGAATAGGTTTATGTTACCAACAGTTGTGCCACCTTCAATAAAATAAAATGGGCCATTATTTATAACTTGTGTACCCAAACTTTGGTCAGTTGTTACTTGAGCAAAGGCACTGATATTTGTTGTTAAAACAAAGTTAAACAATAGCCCTAAGCGTAAACACCAATTCGGACAATTTTGATTAATCACAGTTATATCTATCAGTTTATTTAAGAAGATGGATTTATTTCACGCGGAGGCGCAGAGGCGCAGAGAAAAGGAGTTGAGAAGAGTTTATTTTGGAATTGAGGTTTTAACGACATTCTCGGCTCATTATTAAGTCACCATTTGCTAGCCGATAAATACCTTGAGGTTCAATGATTGAGTCGGCTTTTTTCCATTGGTGGGTTGTACTATTATTGCTGATATTTTGTACATCACCTGTGGCATAAGTTGAAGCTAAAGCATTGCCAGGACGAGCAGGTAAACCGCCAGCACCTGTAATTAAAAAAGTACCTTCCTGCTTGGGATTACGAGCAATACAACTATTAGCAATTAGAGCATTAGTATCAATAGGATTATCTTGTAATTCTGTGAGGCTGTTTTGGATAAAGGTGATATCGGGTACACCGATGATATTACCAGATATTGCGCCACTGGCGTTGATATCGGCGCGATTATTGCCCTCTAATTTTGTCCTCAAATTTGCTCGATCGCCTGTTTGAGCTTGGGGACGGTAGAGTGGAGAACTTAAAAATGCTTGGGTATTAAAAGTAATATCGCCGCCTCTACCATCACTAGCAAATGCTAAGATATCGCTGTCTTCTAAGGCAATAATGGTATTAGCAGTAAGGTTAATATTGCCACCACCGCCTGCACCGCTGAGGACATTTGTACGAATATCGCTATCACCCCGCAGTTGTATATCTTTTGCTGCGATATTGATAGTACCACCTGAAGACTGTGTGCTAGCTGTGCCAATTGTACTGTTATTACTACGCAAACTATTACGCAGATTAATAGATATATTACCTGAATCTCCTTTACCAATACTGCTGCTATTTATAAAAGAGTTATTTGTCAAAAAAAGCGCGTCAGACTGAATATTAATATCACCACCATTAGCGGTAGCTGTCTCTATCACTCCACTACTTATGGAAGAGTTGCTCAACGACACATCATTTTGCACCTCTAGAAATATATTGCCGCCATTTCCTTGTCCGAAAGCGCTGCTTTGTAGGTAAGCGTCGTTGCTTAAAGAAAGCGATCGCGCTTTAATTGTGATATCCCCTCCTTTACCACCGCCTACCACTCCTTGGGAATTAAAGGCTGCAACGCTTTGTACTAAAGTTCTGTCAAAATAGACAGGGGTATTTTTCGCTTCGATAATGATATTTCCTGCATCTCCCTGTCCAGTGCTAGAAGTTAGTATTTGAGAGTCACCGCTTGCAGAAATCAAATCTGTTGCCTTAATGCGGATATTTCCTGCTTTTCCTGCTCCAAAATTAGCCGCACCAATGATACCGTTATTTAATAAGAGCGAGCCTGTTTGCAAATCGATATCCCCTCCATTACCAATACCTGACTCTCCAACACTACTACTTATTCCACTTTGGTTATCGTTTCCGAAAATTGAGATTTTATCTCTAGCTTGGATAGTTACATTACCAGCATTTCCTTCTCCAAAAGCGCTAGAACCAATGAATGAATTATTAGTAAGTTCTATCAAATTAGTATTGATAAATATCTTTCCTCCATCCCCTTTACCAGAAGTGCTAACATTCACTTCGGAACCATCAGTTAGAGAAAGGGAACCAGATTCAATAGTAACATTACCGCCCTGACCACTAGCTGACTGAGCAACTACACCAAACATAAAACTATTTGCTAGGGAAACATTGTCTTGGATGTCTAAAATTATATTTCCTGCGTTTCCCTGTCCTACCGTAGTAGTTTGAATAATGTTGTTAGTCAAAGAAAGCGATCGCCCTTTTATTACAATATCACCAGCTTGACCGCTAGTGATGGTTCCTGATAATACACTTCCCCCCGCAGCGCTGGATATCAGACTTGAATCAAATACAATATCTGCCTTTTCTGCTTCTATTGCGATCTTTCCCGCATCTCCTTGTCCAAAATTACTAGTTCCTATTTGTGAATTTTTAATGCTAAAAGATTCAGCAGCATTTATTTGAATATTACCTGCATTCCCGCGTCCTAAACTATTGGCGCTAATTTGACCATTATTTAAAGCAAAAGTTTTTGTCTGGATAGTAATATTTCCTCCCCTACCTTCAGCTGTTTTTCCAACAGAGCTACTAATTGAACTTTCTGAACCAATTCCCGAAATTGTCACTTTGTCTCTAGCTCGAATATCAATATTTCCAGCATTACCTTTTCCAGCAGTAAAGGAACCTACTAAGGCCTTACCAATAATTTCAAAATTAGCTGTATTGATAACTATATCTCCCGCATTACCAGTACCTTGTATTGCATTGCTAATTCCAGTCAAAGACGAATTTGTACCCTCAATAGTCACGTTATTGGTAGCAGTAATTTCAATATTTCCTGTGAAACTATTAATATTTCCTAAACCTCGATTGATACCTACGATGAGACTGCTTCCGCTTGCAAGATTAAAATTGCGGGCGTTAACAGCAATACTACCTCGACCGCCAGATGCCATAAAAACAGAAGCTCCATTTGCCAGAGATATATCTGCTCGTGCAACATTATCAGGAAAACGCCAACCTGTAGCATCTAAATTAATTATTCCTGGTTCTGTTAAACCTCCTAATTCAACCCGTCCGCCAGGAGCAAATATAAACCCTCCATCTAAAGTAACGTTTCCACCTATTAGTGATAAATCTTTGCCATCAAGCACTGTCAGTCCTGATATTTGACGCTGAGGATCGCCATTCAATACAGAACCTAATACTGTCGCTCTAGCCCTAGAATTATTAATAATTTCTGCTTGATTGTTAACAGCATTAAAAAATAATGCTGAAGGTTGAATGCTGAGTAAATTACTTTTGGTAGGTTCCGAAGCATTGAATATACCGGTTTGTCCTAAATTAACGCCATTAGCGCTTGTGGCAACAAATGAACCCCCCACATCTAAACTAGCGTTGGGGCCGAAGATAATACCATTGGGGTTAATTAAAAATAAATTCGGGTTAGAATCGCTAATTATACCCAGAGTTCCGAAAATTTCTGAAGGGTTTTTACCTGTGACGCGAGTTAAGATATTTTGAATGTTAGAGTTATTAACTAAAAAGTATGTTGCTCGTCCTTCGCTGACATTAAATTCTTGGAAGCTGTGAAATAAATTAACTCCGCGAACTGCACCGCCCCTGATTAAGTCAACTGGTAAATTGTTGGTGGTGTCTAAAGGAGTGACAAGGGAGCGATCGCTACCTAAAGTGTTATCCGGTATAATGTTGCTTTGAGCAAAGACACAGTTACTAAAAAATAATATCTGTAATGCAACACAGCCCAATAAATTAAACCGTGTCTGCAATGATTTTTGAGAAATGTTTATGATAAATTTCAGTTCCATTCGTCTTGTCCTCAACCACATTCTCTACTCATAACCAATTGTCCGTTTGCTAATCGATACACTCCTTGGGGTTCAACAATCAAGTCGCCTTTTTTCCACTGATGCGTTGCATTATGATTAGTAATATTTTGCACATCACCTGTGGCATAAGTTGAAGCTAAAACATTGCCAGGACGAGCAGGTAAACCGCCAGCACCTGTAATTAAAAAAGTACCTTCTTGCTTGCGATTACGAGCAATACAACTATTAGCGATTAGCGTATTAGTATCAATGGGATTAGATTGTAATTCTGTGATGCTATTCTGGATAAATGTGATATCGGGCACACCAATGATATTACCAGATATTGCACCGCTGGCGTTGATATCGGTGCGATCGTTATTATTTAATGATTGAAGGGTATTTGTATCTGTTGAAGTTTGCGTCGGACGATACAGTGGTGAAGTCAACAAAGCACGAGTGTTAAAAGTAATGTTACCGCCTTGACCTTCTGGCGCAAAGGCGAGAATATCGCTATCTTGTAAGGCAATAATAGTGTTGGCATTGAGGGTAATATTACCTCCATTACCTTCACCTGTAGATAAGTCGGTGCGGATATCGCTGTTATTCTGCAAGCGAATGTTTTTCGCAGTAATATTGATGCTACCACCGCCTGCTTGTTCGGATTGTGCGTTTACAAAACTATTACTCGCCCTAAAATTACCCTTAGCAGTAATATTAATATTGCCTGCAACACCTCTTTGATTACTCCTTGTAGAAACTCCGGCAACGTTATTAGGCAAGTTTAAATCGCTTGTAAATAAATTAAAGTTAGTTGTAGATAAGAATATTGTTCCGCCGTTTCCAGTAGAACTAGTACCTGCAAATAGACCAGTGATATTATTTGAGTTGGTAGAGATAGTGATACTATCTGCGGCATTGATGGTAATGTCACCAGATTTACCACTGCCAACAGTTCCTGTAGTTATCAATCCACCATTTGATGCTTCAAATACACGAGTATTGAAAGTTATATTACCGCTGTTACTAGAATTACTAGTTGCTGCTGATACAAAAGCATTGTCTGTTAGACGGAAATAATCTGTGTTGATTATGATATCTCCACCTTGACCAAGCGTCCCACTTTGGGTTTCGCTTGATATTCCACTTGCATTTCCATTTATATTAGTTCCTGAAATAGTTACTGCATCAGCAGCATCAATGCGGATACTTCCGCCGTTACCTTGTCCAGCAGGCAAATTTTCCGTTGCTTCAGCAATTAAAGTACTAATAGCACCGCCGTTAGTTAAAGTTAGTTTTCGTGTCTGAATTTTAATATCTCCAGCATTACCAACTCCTCCTGCTCCTACGCGACTATCGATTATACCGCTGTCAACAATAACCCCATCATTGCTGGCAATAAAGATATCACCAGCATTACCCTTGCCAAAAGTTCCGGCGCTGATAGTTCCATTTGTTAACTGCAAACGTTTAGTATTAATTGTTATATCGCCGCCATTACCTACAGGTTGAACTTGTGTAGAGATCAAACTACGAAAATTAGCGTTTGAGCTAATTAAATCAACAGAATCTGATGCATTGATAGTAATATTACCTGCATCACCACCCAAATTATTAACGGCTCCTACTGTGATATAACCGCCATTTTTCACCAGGAGATTTTTAGTGTCTAGTGTTACATCACCAGCACGACTACTGCTAAAAGTTGTGGCAGAAATACCAGTAATTCTATCTGTTGAACCTTTGGGATCGATTTCTATTAAATCAGTGGCTGTAATATTAATATCTCCGCCACGTCCAATTGTTTCACCTGGTTCTGGTTCTCCAGAAACAGAAAGTATACTTCCATAATTTGTTAAAGTAATTGTTCCAGTTTTAATATTTATATTGCCAGCATCACCGACATCAGATAGAACTTCGGGAGAAGAATTAGCAGATGCAGAAATAAAAGAATTATTTAAATTAATACTCTGAGCCGCAATATTAATATCGCCACTGTTACCACCAAAAGTACTAGCTGAGATTTGAGACTGGTTTTGCAGATTCAAATAATTGGTAGTAATCGATAAATTACCTGCTTTTGCTTTTCCATCAGAACTTAAAGAGAGTATTGCAGCTAAATTGTTCAAACTAATTGTATCAAAAGCCTGAATTTTAATATCTCCAGAATCATTTGCAAAAATGTTCGTAGCACTTATCAAAGCACCATCTGTGAGCAAAAGATTTCGTCCTTGGATATCAATACCACCGCTTCTTCCGTAGGTTGGCGTTCCTGAAAACGTTTGTTCTCTAGATATAGAGGTGTCACGTGGTTGAACCGCGCTTGCAATTAGACTACCGAAACCATTAGCGTTTGTTCCAGATAGGGAAACTGTATCTTCAACTTTGATATTAACAACTCCTGAATTACCCTCTGTGGCAATTGCTTGAATACTACCACTATTAATTTGTAGCGATCGCGCACTAACATTGATGTTACCACTATCTCCAATGCCTAAAGCAGTATTTCCAAAAACGCTATTTTCATTGAGTGTTACAACTCCAGTAGCATTAATAGTAATATCACCTGATTTTGTGTCAGGAGTTCCTTGACTTGAATTTATACCAGTAAATAAATAACTCGAATTTTCTAAATTGAAATTATTAGCATTAACTACAATATCACCACCACTTGCACCAACGGCAATGGCAACAGATTGATTCACAAGTGAGATATCTGTTTTCGCCACAACATCAGGAAAAATCAAGCTTAAATTATCGTCATCAACATTAAGCCCTACTATTCCTGGTGCAGTTAACCCACCAATCTCTACCCTACCGTCTAACGCGGCGAGTTGTCCTCCATCTATTAAAATTTGTCCTGTAGATTCAGGTGTAGGTGAAATGCGACCGCCAAGTAGGACTAAACTTTTATTATTGGGAACCGCCAAAATCGCACGATTTTCTATTGAGTTTGCCCCTTGGTTAGCAATTTGATTAAATAAAAATGCTGTAGGATTGACGCTGAGTAATGAATCATTGGGTGTAACTGGAGAAGTTAAGGAAAATTCTGCACCGCTAGGAAATTGAATTGCATTAGCTGTGGTAGCTACAAAGGAACCACCAATATTTAACTGGGCATTTTTTCCAAAAATAATACCGTTGGGATTCATCAAAAATAAATTAGCAGCACCTTGGGCATAAATCAATCCTTGAATATTAGATGCTGTTTCACCAGTTACTCGTGCAAAGATATTACTAATGTTGGAATCGTTAAGAAAAATTGCTCCGCCATCATTAGGAACGCTAAAACTGCTGAAACTGTGGAATAGATTTGTATTGCCAACTGTTGTGCCGCCTGAAATATAAGAACCTAAGCCGATATCTGTAACTTGTGTTCCTGAAGTTTGGTCTGGTGTTACTTGAGCTAAGGCGCTAAAATTTGTTATAAAACTTAAACTAATTGATAGCCCAAAGCGGCAATACCAATTTAAATAAGGTTGATTAATCATGAGATAAATTTATGTAAATTTATAGGCTCAGATCCGCGACTTCTCCAAGAAGTCAGGGATCTTGTTGTTCGGTATTAGACACAGCAATCATATTACCAGAGATTGCACGATTAACTAGTTTTGATATTGAAGCGATCGCTCTTTTTCACCGAATCCTGACTAATCGCTAATCTTGTGCATATCACCAGCTAAATTACAATGTAGTTTTCTGCAATCTGCCATACATAATCTTGCATATAACACTGCATAAAACCTGAGCGAATAATTTTCTTACTTTTCTTACTCTATATTTTGTTCCTCGGTTTCTCAGCCTTATTGTCTATTCCCTGACTCTACAAATTCAGTTCATAAATCAAACCTGTTCCCTATTTCCTCTAAATATATTTAGTCAGCAACCGAAATAATCATCTGATTTTGATTCCGAAAAGGAGAAACAAATGTCTACTTTTGTTGGTTCTACTGGTGGTGTTCCTAAAACTGGTTTAGTCTATGTAGATAGTTTACTATGGGGCAGTCGTTGGAAGATTGAAAACGATAATAGAAAAATTACTTATTCTTTTGTTGATAATCAATATTGGGATTACTCCTTCGATAGCACCGAAATCAACGCTTTTACTAATGCAATCAAAGCTTGGTCAAATGTAGCGAACTTCCAGCTAGAGTATTCTGGTTTTAATGATTCTCAAGCTGAACTAACTTTTCATAGTGTTGATTCTTCTATTTTTGACAGTGATGGCGTACTAGGTCAAGCAAATCCACCAGGAGAATCTGACGAGTTTGGGGAAGGAGATGTGCGAATTAGTTGGGAGCCTTATTATGACAACCCTAATGGAAAACTATTAATTGGTAGCTACTACTACTACGTTTTTATTCACGAAATTGGTCATGCTTTAGGATTAGCTCATCCTCACGATAATGGAGGAGGTTCTTCTATTTTTCCTGGCGTTAACGGTGCTTTTGATGATGGCGACTTTAATCTCAATCAGTTTGTAACGACAATCATGTCTTACAACACTGATAGCAGTTCTTATTCCCCTGGCTATCCTACAAATTGGGGTTATGCTGCGGGGCCAATGGCGTTTGATATTGCAGCTATCCAACATATTTACGGTATTAATAAGACATACAACACAGGAAATAATGTTTATTTGCTGCCAACTTATAATGGCGTTGGAACCTATTGGTCTTGTATTTGGGATGCAGGCGGAACAGATACAATATCTGGTCAAGGCGCAACTAATTCAGTAATTATCGACTTGAATAATGCGACTTTACAGAATAACGATCCTGATGCTGGTGGCTTTATTAGTCAAGTTGTTGGTATTAAAGGAGGATTTACCATCGCCAATTCCCAAGGCGGTATATCTGTGATTGAAAATGCCATCGGAGGCAATTTTAATGACACTTTAACAGGAAATGGATACAACAATTATTTGTCTGGGGAAGGCGGAAACGATGTCATTGATGGAAAAGCTGGAAACGACAGTCTTTTAGGTGGCGCGGGAAATGACACGCTTTATGGCGGCGCTGGGAATGATACCCTCAATGGCGGTAGTGGCAATAATAGTTTATATGGCGGCACTGGCAACGATCGCTATATATTCACCAGTGATAATTACATAACTATCACCGAAAACGCTAATGAAGGTACAGACACAGTTGAATCTGCTTATAGCTTTAATTTAGGCCCAGCTTATTTAGAAAATCTGATTCTTACAGGCACATCTGCAATCAACGGTACTGGTAACACTCTCAACAACACAATCACTGGTAACGGCGCTAACAATCAACTTAATGGCGACACTGGAAATGACACATTAAATGGTGGCGGTGGTAATGATACCCTAACTGGTGGTACTGGCAATGACAGCCTCATTGGTGGTACTGGTAACGACATTTTGGTTGGTGGTGCTGGCAACGATACACTCACTGGTGGTACAGGCACAGATCGCTTTACATTCAATTCTCGCACTGAAGGAATCGACAAGATTACTGATTTTAGCGTAGTTGACGATACAATTGCCGTTTCTAAGGCTGGTTTTGGCGGCGGGTTAGTTGCTGGTGCCGCCATCGCTGCTAATCAATTTTTCCTCGGTTCAGCAGCAACCACAGGTAGCCAAATATTTCTTTATGATAAAGCTAACGGTTCTCTGTTCTTCGACCAAGATGGTACGGGAGCGATCGCTAAAATCCAAATTGCCACACTCAATGCTGGATTGTCTCTAACCAACGCAGATATTTTCGTTACTGCTTAGAAATTTTGACAGAGACGTTGCATTGCAACGTCTCTAAATGTGGATTTATATGGCATTGATTGACAAATATACAATGAATCTGATTTTATTTTTGATAAGGCTATTTTTAATCTCTATCAACAAATATTTAATCGTGGCTAAAAAATTTTATAAATCAAATACTCATTATTGGTTAACAGTTTTATTTTTTGTGAGTTTCACGTTTTGTGTGTGGTTGAATAATGTGCAGTTGACAACCTCACAAATAAGTGTCGGTAAGTTAGTGCAAGCTCAAACTCCCAATGCCGATGAATTGATTAACAAAGGTGTCGAAAGCTATAAAGCAGGAAACTTTCGTGCTGCGATTCAATCCTGGGAAGCAGCCTTAGAGTTATATACACAAAAGAAGAACTATAATAATGTGGCGATCGCCAATGAAAATTTAGCCCGAACTTATCAACAATTGGGTCAAAACGAGCAAGCCCTGAATTATTGGGAGAAAGTGAATAATTACTATCGTTCTCAACAAAACTGGCAAAAAGTAGGGCGGATATTAACAGAGATAGCGCAAGCTTATAGTAATTTTGGGCAAACAGAAAAGGCAATTATTTTTTTATGTGGTGTTGATGCCAAAAATATCGAAAACCTGGCGTGTCAGCAAGGTAGTGCATTACAAATAGCTTTGCAGCAACAAGATAAAACAGGAGAAATTGCAGCGTTAGGAAGTCTTGGTGAAGCTTATCGGCTGCGAGGCAATTATGATATAGCAATTCAATATCTCGAAGCTGCTAAAAAGACGAATAATCAAACATACAATTTTGCCATCCTCAATAGTTTAGGAAATGCTCGCGCTAGCCGCGCCCAACTTTGGAGTTTACGCGCCAAATCTGCTCAACAACAAAGTGTTGATAAAGCTAGCGAGTTCCAGCAAAAAGCAAACAATGATTATCAGCAAGCACTGACATATTTTCAATCAAGCCTCAAAGAAGCTCGCCAACAAGATAATAAATCTGGTGAAATCCGCAGTCTGCTCAATCTGATTCAGCTTTTTTATCACTCGAAAACCATCGGTTTAATACCTCAGAATCAATTAGACGCAAATATCCAAGAAGCTTTAGAACTGTTGGATAGATTACCTGATTCTGTTAATAAAGTATATGCAGCGATCGATTTAGCAAATTTGCCTACTGTTGATGAAGAATTAACTTCACCATTAACTCAATGTTTCGCAAAGCCAAAATTAGCAAACTCCCAAGCCAAGGAATTACTAGATCGAGCTATCAAAGTTTCTCAAAGGCTGCAAGATTCCCGTTCTGAATCTTATGCTTTAGGGGTGCTTGGTCACTTCTATGAATGTCAAGAAAAAAATCTTCAACTAGCTTGGGAATTAACTAATAAAGCTATTTGGCTAGCAGATCAAAAATTAAAAGCTAAAGATAGCTTATATTTATGGGAATGGCAAGCGGGAAGAATTTTAGAAGCACAGAATAAAAATAATGAGGCACTTCCTTTTTATCAACGAGCGTACACTACACTAGAACAATTACGCAACGACATTCTCATTGCAGACCGAGATTTTCAATTTGATTTTCGTGATATCATCGAGCCAGTTTATCGCCAGCTAGCACAACTGCAATTAGAAGTTGCTTCAGCAAATAATACTAGTAATAAACAACTTAGTAGCCCAAATTTAAATGCTGCCTTAACTACAATAAATTCCCTCAGGCTAGCAGAAATCCAAAATTATTTTGGTAATGATTGTATTTTAAGTGGGATTAATAATAATAACGTCACCGAAGTCGTAGCAGACAATACTGCATTTATTAGTTCAATAGTCTTCAAAGATAAGACAGGGTTTATCTTAATTTTACCCAATCAAGAGAGACGTTTGGAATGGATAGATAAAAGCCGGGAGACTTTGAGGAAAGAAATTAATAACTTCCGTGAGGGCTTAACTAGAGGCGAGCGAGATATTAATTATAATACTAAAGATGCGGCAAATCTTTATGAATTAATTATTCGCCCCTTTGAAGAAGATTTAAATACTCAGAAAGTTAAAACTTTAGTATTTATCCAAGATAGCTTTTTGCGTAATGTGCCGATGGCTGCACTTTATGACAAAAAAGACAATAAATATTTGATTGAAAAATATGCGATCGCCACTACTCCCAGCTTACAATTAACCTCAACACAAAAAGTCAATATTAGATCGAGTAGAGCTTTAGTATTAGCTGTCAGTCAAGAAGCGAAAATCGATAATCGATTATTCGATCCCTTAACAAATGTTCCGTTAGAAATTAAGATACTCCAAGAACAATTTGCAAATACTAAAAAGCTAGAAAATCAAGAGTTTACAGTTAGTAATTTAGAAAAAGAAATTCAAAACACAGCCTACCCAATTATTCACGTTGCAACCCACGCCCAATTCGGCACAATTCCCGAAGATACATTCTTAGTCACAGGAAATAATGACAAACTCACAATTAACCAACTTGAAAAATTGCTGCGTGAAACTAGTAATAGTTCTAACTTAGTTGAATTATTAGCACTCACCGCTTGTCAAACAGCAGTTGGCGATGATAGGTCAACCTTAGGGTTAGCGGGTGTAGCATTACAAGCTGGTGCGAAAAGTGCAATGGCTTCATTATGGTCTGTGGGGGATGAGTCTACAGCCAATTTAGTAGCAGAGTTTTATAGTAAGTTACGCGAATCAAAAATGAGTAAAGCACAAGCTTTACAAAGCGCCCAATTAAAACTGATTAATGCCAAAGAAACGGTAACTGACATCAAATATAATCACCCTTATTATTGGGCACCATTTATTATTATTGGAAATTGGCTGTAATCGGCTATAGGAGTCTGATTTGATTTATGAAAATTGATACGCTATTACGTTTCAAAAATCAAATATGAGTCCTATATTCCACATTTTAACTCAATAAGGTTCAGTTAAAATCCCCCCGCCTACGGCGACCCCCTTTTTAAGGGGGTAAAAGAAGGTTGTGAGCAAGCCTTTTTAAGGCAGGGCTGTTTCATTTCCTAAAATACAGCGTATTTCGGGTAAATGAAGTACACGGGTAGGGGCACAATATATTCATTGGTGTCAACTTAAACCCAAAGCTTTGTTCCACAGCCGTTTACCCCACCCCTCAATCCCCTCCCCTTAGCAAGGGGAGGGGAGGTTTTGCGCCAGCAAAGCCGGGGTGGGGTAACGCGGATCTTAATGGTAAGTGAGTAGAACTCGCTCATTACGTTTTTATCAGGGTTTCACGTTAAGTTGACACGTATGCAATATATTGTGCCCCTACGATTATCTGTACCTCATCAAGTTGCAATCTGCTGTAGGTAAAATTGCAAGATTCAAAGAGATAAAAATTGAGAGCAAGCGTACAATTACATTAAAAAATTTTTGCGCCTTCAACCAAATATGCGATTTTTATTTGCGCCTTTGCGTAAGATTATCCTTTTAACAAATCTCCAACAACAACGAATGATACAGCCCCCCTTTTTAAGGGGGGTTGGGGGGATCTTCGAGGAATATACGTTAACTGAAGCGAATTTTTTAGCTTGCTCAATTGATTCTGATTTCTGTTAGCGCAGCGGGGCGTAGCCCATTCTGACTTCTGAATTCTTCTTCAACATCTAGCTTATATAATTTTATCTTCCTTGCCAGCTGCAAATTTAGCAAAACGCTCTGCTAAGGGTGGTACGATAACAAGCGGGTTGCTAAATCCAGAAAACACATGAATGTTTTCAAATCCAGGAATAGCACCAATGAAAGGAATTTGATTGTTACTAAATGCCACTAAGCAATGATGCCAAGTTCCTGGTAAATTCCCCAAAGCTGGTAAAATTTCCCCAACACTTTCTCGCAACCATCGTTCGCTTGCCTGTGAGTTTACCTCAGCATTAGGATCTGTAAGAACGCGGCTAATTTGACCCAAACGCAAGCTACCATCTTGAAACTGAATTGCACCGGCATCTAAAATTGCTGGTACTGGTTCGTTTCCCGGTTCATCCCACAATCGTTCAACTTGAGTAGATTGTGCTTCTAATTGAAACCGTTGCCCATTTGCTGGCATAACTAAGGTGCGTAACCTAAGATCGACTGGTGCAGTTTCAATTATTTCTGCGTGGGTAAAATATATCTTAAAAGCAATACCAGCTGATTTTAATAGTTGGCGGCTAAGTCCACCCGCACAGATGACGACATTTGCACTGTGGTAAGTTGCATTGGTGGTTTGTACGCCGTTTTCCAATATCTGCAATACTTTGTTAACTTGCACTTCACCTCCACTACGCAAAAAAGCTTGAATATAAGCTTGTGCAGTTTTTTGGGGATGAATATGACCGTGTTTAACAGTTAAAGCGCCAGATATGGCTTGTTGATTTATTAGCGGTTCTAGTTCGCCAGCTGCTTCTGGGGTGAGTAAACGCGGTACAACAGCACAATTACTATATAATGCAGCGATCGCCTTTGGGTCACTACCTGCTGAAATCGTCAGTAATAAATCTAATTCCCGAAATTCGATATCAGCATCTAACTCTTGAGATAGGATATGATAGCGAGCGATCGCTTCTTTACACAATTGCCGAGTTGCTGGGCTAGTACCTGACCAATAAGCAAGCCCACCATAACTATAGCGAGTTGCATTCTCTGGTGTTTCATATTCTTCCACCAAAAGTACGCTAAAGCCTGCCTTACTTAATTCATAAGCAAGCGTAGCACCCGTAATTCCACCACCAACCACAATCCAGTCGTAAGTTTTCATAATAAGACCAAAGAATTCAGAATTCAGAATTGAGAATTCAGAATTAGTCTGTGTGGAGCAGATGTAGAGACTAGCAATTGCAACGTCTCTACAAGGATTTTGATATCACGTACAATCGTTTTCATAAATAAAATCAGCAACGCCGTTCCCTGTTCCCTAGTATATATAGATTTGCTGCGGTGTTCGCTGTTTATTTATTCGCCACTCAAACTGCAATTCCTTCTGAATTCTGACTCCTGAATTCTGAATTCTGTTTAATATGTTGCTTGTAACCGTTGTAAAAGATATTCTCCCGCAAGGATGGGGGAATAAATGGGCGATTGTTCTTTTTGGCAACTCTCCAAACAAGCAATTTCTACATCATCATTGGGATGGCAGAAAAAAGCAATAGAATAGCGAGACTGGTTTACTCTATCATCGTTGGGAATCATTACCCGATGCTGAGTCGAACAAAACACATGATTTGTCCACCTCTGCATCAAATCACCAGTGTTAACTATAACAGTATCAGGAATTGCAGGCGCTCCAATCCATTCTCCTGCTGTTGTTCGTATCTCTAAACCGCCGACTTCATCTTGGAAAAGTAAAGTAATACTGCCATAATCGGAATGTTCCCCTGCACGAACTTGTCCGGGTTTTGGTGGTGTTTGCAATGGGGGATAGTGGAGCGATCGCAAGGTATGATTGTGTTGGCTGTGCCTCATTGTAAAAAAATCTTCTGGCAATTCCAACGCCAAAGCAAATGTTTGCAAAACTGTGTTAGTCAATTCTGTGCAACTATCATAAAAATCTACAATACAACCATCCATCCCCACAGCGCCTTCTTTGCTAATATTAAACGCCTCTTTTAAGTCACCTGGTTTATTCGGGTCAAGACGTTCTCTCTCAATAGCAACATATCCTGTATTATTAAATTCATCACTCCAAGCTTGCCTTTGCTTAATTTTTAAAGGTAAATTGAAGAAAGATTTGCTGTAATTAAATACTTGCGATACCAAGTCTTTTGAGATTCCCGAATTTTGCAAATACATAAAACCGATTTCATGACAAGCGTGATAAATTTGTTTCACCACAGCTTGCCGAGTTGTTGCATTGCCATTGGTGAAATTAGCCAAATCAATTACAGGAATTGTAACCATCAATTATTCAAGATATAGTACACGGTTAGAGGCACAACATGTTCATACATGTCAATTTAAGTTCAAACACTTATCCCACAAGCGTTTTACCCCTCCCCTTGGCAAGGGGAGGGGAGGTTTTGCGTCAGCAAAGCCGGGGTGGGGGAACACGGCTCTTGATGGTAATTGAATAGAACTCGCTCATCACGTTTTCATCAGGGTTTCACGTTAAGTTGACACGTATGCAACATGTTGTACCCTTATAACGATCTGTAACTCACAAAATTGCAATCTGTTGTAGTCTGATTTAACGGAGGTACAAACTTTGCTCAAAATTATACTCGTAGAAACTGAAGAACATAAATCTAATATAAAAGAATTGTTTTTCGACTATTTTAATGAAAGTAAATTAATGTTTAAACAAAATTTTAACATTAATATAGACGTTAATACATTTTCCCAGCAATATTTAAACCAACTCGATGAATTTGTACCACCTTCAGGACGCTTGCTTTTAGGACAATACGAAGAAAAAATAGCTGGTTGTCTTTGCTTGCGAAAGATTAATCAAGATATTGGCGAAATTAAAAGGATGTATGTCAAGCCAGAATTCCGCCGCAAAGGAATAGGTCGAGCATTATTACACACTATTATCAATGAAGCTACTAATATTGGTTACTCCAAACTTCGCTTAGACACCACGCCTTATGCAAAGGAAGCACAAGCACTATATCGTGTACTTGGCTTTCAGGATATCGAGCCGTATTTAGAAAAAACAGAAATTCCCTTAGAATATCGAGCAAAGTGGATTTTTATGGAATTGGTTTTAAAATGATAAATATTCGCCGTGAAACTGTAGCAGACTACCCAGCAATAGCCCAGATAAATACATTAGCCTTTGGTCAAGATAGCGAAGCGAAATTTATAGAACAAATTCGTAATTCTGAGCGTTATATTCCAGAACTTTCGCTAGTTGCTGAAATTGAACGCATGGTAGTCGGTCACATTTTATTTAGCTATATTGACCTAGTGAATGAAGAAACATTAAAAGTACTCGGTTTAGCACCTTTGGCAGTTCATCCCCAGTTTCAAAGACAAGGAATTGGCAGCGCATTAATCAAAGCAGGGTTAGAAATAGCCGAAGCAAACAAAGAAGCCGTAGTAATTGTATTAGGCCATCCAGAATTTTATACTCGCTTTGGCTTTCAGACTTCTGTGATTTATGGAATCGAATCTCCCTTTCCAGTACCAGAAGAATTTTTTATGGTTAAACCCCTGCAAAATTATCGCGAAAGGTATAAGGGGAAAGTTATTTATCCGCCAGCTTTTAATGAAGTTTAGTAAACGTAAGGAACAGTATATGTAGGGTGTCTTAGACGGAACGTCTAACGCACCATCTCAAGGTTTTGGTGCGTTAGCCTACGGCATAACACACCCTACCTGTATTCCTACACTTAACTCAATAAATCAAAGTATTCGTATTCATCTAAAAGTGAAACGTTATAACGCACCATACAAATCAAAAACTCTCTTAAGATCCTTTTTGAGTAGCATTTTTTAAGCGAGTTGCTCTACTTTTACGCAGAATTTCACTTTTACGAACTCCACCAGCCATTTCATATTCACGGCTGTCTTTACCGTATTTAAAAGCAATCCCCGTCAGCAGATTCTCACAGTAAATTGCCAAATTTTTTTCTAACTCTTCAACTTCGAGTTTGGAAGAGTCGATCGTTCTAAGAATAGTATTATGATTTTCTAATTTGGCGCGTAACTCTTCAATTAATTGCGTGAATTTTGTGATGTTGTAATCATCTCCAATATCCAGACTGCTATTTATGGCTTTGAGTCCAGAAATTTTTAACTCAGCATTTTCTAGAACGCGAGATGCGCGTTTTTTCTGAGACATATATATACTACCTTTTGAGGTTTATAAAATTACTATGCCCCATTCAAATTGAATTTTGGCTCAGCAAAATCCACAAATTTTGTGTAAATAGACAGGAGGCAATAGGCAATGGGCAATAAGCAGTGAAAAAGTAAGCTTTTTGGTTTGTATAGTGTTGTTTCAAAAATCAAATTACTGCATTGCAATTGCAATATTTTTTGAACTAAAGTATTTACAAGTATAAAATTATACTTTAATATACAAATAAGAAAGGCGATCGCCCTCGGCCAGGAGTCTGCGATCGCCTTTCCCTAAACCCCCATTCTGGGAGATAAATACAATCATGGCACAAGAAGAAAATTTTCTAGAAAATCAACACTCCGGCGAAAATCACCCACCCGCCAGCGATGGATCTTCACAAAACCCATTACCTAAAAGAAAACGAATTAAACACGTATTAATCGGTTCTCCGAAAGCCGTCACCAGTACAATCCACTATTTGCAAGTAATTGGCTACGCAACCACTGGTGACTGGAGTCCATTATTACCAACCGAGAACCCAGACGAGGTAATGAGTATTTTAATCCGTCAGACTTTAATCCAATAGCACATATTTAGATGGTGTGTTGTCCTTTGCGACAACGCACCCCACCCCCAACCCCTCCCCTTGCTAAGGGGAGGGGAGACAAAGCGTAGCTTTGGCGGGGTGGGGTTTTTATTTTCGATTTATGCAAGAGTTCTACTCACTCAAAAACATGCGCGATCGACAAAAACATGTTGATTTGTCCCTTCAGAAGGTGTCAGAACGACAAAAACGTGTTCATTTATAAATTAACAATAAGTCGTTCGAGAAAAAATTCTTTTTGACTTATCATTCGAGTACTTTGTATAAATAAAAAATTAGTCGTTCTAGAACCACTTTAGTTTTATTTATACAAAGAGACAAATTTCGAGAAAAACATGTCCATGTATAAGCTCAACTTAAGTTGTTCTAGAACCGATTTTTTTGGGCTTATAGATGGATGAGTTTTTGCCAAAAATTATTTCAAAGTTGGTGAATGGATATTGCAAGTTGCCAAAGTAGAATGGCGATCGCACTTAAGTAACTTTACAAAAGTAAGGTGCGTTGCCGCTAAGTACAACGCACCAGACGAGGAATCAGAGCTATCATATTTTTTCGCCTTCACCCATTCCGTAGAGACGCAATTAATCGCGTCTACAATTGCGGCTTCTCCCACTCGCCATTTAAGCCCAAATCCGACCCCGGCGGAAAGGTTTCCGTTCTTTGTCTGAAGTGGCTTGTGCTTTTAACATTTCTTGCCACCAAAAACCGTAGTCTTCTAAACCAGTTGCCAACAAATGAGATTCAACTTGTTTAGGAATTGCCTCTGACTGTGTTGTTGGAGGTACTACTGGAGGTGTTATTGGAGTTGGTTCTGAGTTTTCTGGGGTTTGCTGCTTCTTAGCCATGATAATTCAGTCTCCCGATTTGATTTTTTAGATTATTTGGACAAGCTTGCTCTTATTTAGAATGACAAATATTACTTCATATCATAATATAGTTTCACATGCTCAATTGCCCGTCCATAAAAGTTGTGTTCGGGAATGCCTACTGTCAAAGATTTAATAGGCTGATGGCGATAATAAGCATGAACTTTTTTAGTCATTTCATTGTTTAGATTATCGACAAAGCTATTAGGGTCGCGAACATAATCAAAATAGAGAATATTACTTTCATTAGCGGGACTAAAACCTACTTGAAAAACTTCACATTGATTTAGTAGCGGTAAAGCACGAGGGGGTAAAAGTGGGATTATTCGATTACGAATATGAACCTGCTGTAACTCATCTTGACTGATAATTGGATAAACCTCTATTTCACTTTGACCATTCAAAAATAAGTCAAAACCTACTTGGAGTGTATCACTAACTAAAAATGCCCGCAATGTTGGGCTATCACCACACAACGCAATAGCTTTTTCTACTTTTTCAGGAGCATTTCTGAGCCAAATATACAGCTTTAGACGCGAGTCAGTAATTACTGTACGGGCATCTATGGCAACACCCATCAAAATAATACCTTGAAAATCAGAATTATTAAAAAATTGCTGAATATGGTGGTAATTGAGCTTAATTTCTGGTCGGCTTTCTACTTTCTCAAAGAAGTCAAGGGCTGTTTGGAGTTGCTGTTGAGGATTGTAGAACAGTTGGGCTTTTTCTTGTGAAGGAAAACTCAAGCCGAAGCGACCTGGATACAATTGATCCTTATCTATATTAGAGAAAATAAAACATGAACCTCCTTTTTTACCCTCAACTTGTGCGAAATCTTCAAAAAGTCTAATGGGATAGAGGTCTTCGTAAATATCAAAAGCAAGTTTATGTTTACCAATGTATTCTAAGTAACGTTCGCTATTATTTTTAATCGGGTTATATGTCACCATAATTTATTTTTAGCCTTACTATATCTGATTTTTTCAATATTATTTTTACTATATTTTTTTTATACTTACTATTAAATTTTTAATATTTAATTGTCTGGATATAAATTACTTTTTGAAGTAATAAAGCTTCACCTTCTCAATTGACGGAGCGTATAAGTCTTTCTCAGAAATACCAACTAGTAGATGTCTGACAGGTTGATGGCGGTAATAGGCATGAACTTTTTTTGCCATCTCATTACCAAGATTATCGATAAACGTATTGGGATCGCGAATGAAATCAAAGTAGAGAATATTGCTTTTATTCGCCGGACTAATGCCGACTTGCAAGACTTCACATTGCTCTAGTAACGGTAAAGCACGCGGAGGTAAAAGCGGTAGAATTCTACTTTGGATATCAGGCCGTTGCAACTCTTCTTGATAGATAGTTGGATAAACCTCGATTTCACTGCGTCCATCTAAATAAAAGTCAAAACCTACTAATAAATCATTGTTGACTAAGAATGCTCGCAATGTTGGGCTATCACCAGACACAGCAATGGCGGATTCTATTTTATCGGGGGCATCATGCAGGTGAATAAACAGCTTTAAGCGGGATTCACTAATTTCTGTCTGTGCATCTACACCCACAGCAATAAAATAAATGCCTCGAAAATCAGGATTCTTACCAAAAAACTTTTCAAGCAGATGATAATTGACCTTGACTTCTGCTCGACCTTCCACTTTACGAAAGAAATCAAAGGCTGCTTCGAGTTGCTGTTGGGGGTTGTGAAGCAGTTGCAAATCGTCTTGTGTAGGAAAGAAAAGAGCGAACCGAGCCGGAGACAATTCATCTTTAGTTACATTACACCCGCAGCGAAACATACCTCCTTGTCTAGCCTCAACTTGTACGAAATCCTCAAAAAACTTCAGGGGATACAAGTCTTCATAAATGTCAAATGCGCGTTTATGTTTTTCAAGGTATTCTAAGTACGGTTCGCTATCAACTTGAATCGGTTTATAAGTCACCATAATTGATTTTTTGCCTTGCCGATATGTGAAAGCTTGGGTAGCCATTACCCACCCTAAAAAATATTTTTTTAGAGTCAAAGATTTAGATTTGGTAGGGTGCGTTATGGACGTTAGTCCTAACGCACCGCAAATCTCTGATGGTGCGTTACGCGCTTGGCGATAACACACCCTACAAAACGAGATTTGGGGTGATTAAATCACTATTGTTCTTAAATTCACCAACCGCCACATCCATAACCAGATTGAGAGCAAGCACTGTAATTAAAAGCTGGAGGATCGTTATAGTTAGCTCCATGTAATAAATCCATGCGAATGCCAACTAAATCTTCTACTCTGCCATTAATTACATCCACAGAGCGGTGCGGATAAATGATATCCGGTCTTTTCACTGGAGGAGCAAGTTTTGGTAATCTCATAGTTGTCCAAAGTTAATATTTGCTTGATAAATAATCTAGCTTATTTGGGTGCAGCCCAAGAACGCACTTCGCCCAACGTGACAGGCATGATCTCGCGAACATCAATAGTGAAACGGAAGATTTTTCTTGCCCGACGGCTACTTTCTGGGTCAAAAAACTTCAATTTCACGTCCCAACAGTTGCTATCATACCGACAGTAAGCGCTTTTATATATTTCAATGCTGTCGAGTTCCAGACCCGCCGCCACTGCTTCTTTAAAAGTAGAAGCTGCTTGAAAAGCGTTAGTAGCTGCAAAATTCAGCGCCCTATCCCTGTCAGTTTGCCCCCAGTTTCGCAAGTCGTAATAGATGCGGTTAAGGAAACTAGTTAAAGTACGCTGCACTCTTGCTCTTTGTACCTCTAGTGTTTCACCTTCTGTTTCTAATGTCTCTAAAGCAGCATCCACCAGGCTATTAATTTTCCAACCATACATCCCCCGGATATTTTCTGGCTCAATCACCGGAACAATTTGCCCAGAAAATAGCTTAACTGTTCTATTTGTCAGTCTTGCTGGGATACTTGCCCGTTCGATGTAATTATCGCTGTCTTCCGGTTCTATTTGTCCGGCTAACAGCAATTGTAAGGTTTCATAAACATCATCAGCAAAAGCTTCAATGGGTTCGATCGCATAAATTGGAGTTAAGTCTAAATTCAACGTCCAAATTAGAGATTTTGCTTCTGTTGGATTATCTACCAAATAATCTACCACCTGACGGGCATCGTAAGGATTGGCTGGAACTACTGTGCCATCAATTGCAATCCCAGGCATTAGTTGTTTAAAGGAGTCTCGCCGTGCTTCACTTCCAAAGTCATAGCCTACAGTACCCAGTGCATAAACCAAACGACTAGTTCGGGTTTGAATGGGAACTTCTAGCTTTTGACTTGGGGTGATTTGAGAGGCTACAGCTTTACTAGCTTTAATTTCTCCATAATAAACTGGCAAATTAGCAGCAGGATTTAGCAGCCACAGCTTCCTCATATCCCCTGTAGGCAACTGTTTAGTGAAATCCCCAAACTCAATATTTTGAAAACCTGCTTGTTGTCCTGCTTTTGCTAATTCACTAATAGGATAAATATGGCAAATTAAATCCTGATTCAACTTTGCCAATTCTCGCTGCTGTTGCTCAGTTAAGGGCAGTTCTTGGCTAACCAAATCGGTAATGTATAAGTGACCTCCCGGACGCAGCACCCGGTAGACCTCTGCTAACGCCTGAGTTAGGTTTTTAGAGTATTTAACGCTCTCATTAAAAAACGCGACATCAAATACTCCATTGGGGAAGGGCAGGTAATTAAAGTCACCTACCCGAATCTGAATGCGATCGCCTAATCCCGATGCTTGTACCCGTTGCCGAGCATCTTGGGCTTGGGTTTGGGATAAGGTAATGCCTTCAATTCTGATTCCTGGGAACTCTTGAGCAATTTGCAGCGCCGGAATTCCCACCCCACAACCAGCATCAAGAATATAATTCCCTGGTTTGATTCCGGCTTGTTTGGCTAAATTTAGATTGTGCGATCGCACCCAACTATCGGTGATATCCTTGTTTTGGTTAAAGCGTGCCAAGTTATACAACTGACGCTGCTTTTGCCAGTGGTTATCAGGTGGTGCATGGGTTTGGTTACTGGTCAAAAATTGCATATTAAATAATTAGTAAGCACTCGACCAAGTACGGACTTCGCCCAGAGTAACAGGAATTAAATCGCTAACATCAATGGTAAAGCGGAAGACTTTTTTGGCTCGACGGTTGTTTTCTGGGTCGAAGAACTTCAACTTTACATCCCAACAATCACTATCCTTCCGACAGAAGGGGCTTCTTTCAACGGTGATGGTATCGAGTTCCATTCCTTCCGCCACTGCTTGAGCAAAGGTTGTCGCTGCTTGGAAAGCATTAGTAGTGGCAAAATTCAAAGCGCGGTCTTGAGAAGTGGTTCCCAAATTGCGGAAATCATAATAAATCCGGTTGAGGAAGCCACCCAAGGTTCTGCGAACATTCTCTTCTTGTGGTACTCCTACTTGAGTGCCGATTGTATCTAAGGCAGCACCAATTAAGGTGTTGACCTTCCAACCATATAGTCCCCGCGTATTTTGTGGTTCAATTACCGGAACATATTGCCCAGAAAATAATTTAACAGTGCGTCCAGTTAAAAGTCCGGGAATGCTAACACGTTCTACATATTCTGGGTCATCTTCTGGTTGAATTTGCCCAGACAGCAGTTCTTGTAAAACCCCGTAGACATCTCTAGCAAAAGCTCCTTTGGGTTCAATGGCATAAATTGGAGTTAGCTCTAAGTTGAGCGTCCAAATTAAAGATTTACCTTCGGAGGGATTTTCTGCCAAATAATCAACCATTTGGCGAGCGTCATAGGGATTTGCTGGCACGCCTGTATTATCAATGCTAATCCCAGGCATCAATTGTTTGAAAGAATCTCGTCTGGCTTCAGTACCAAAGTCATAACCCAATGTACCTAAAGCGTAAACTAAAGTTTCAGGATTAATATCGCTGGGAGCTTGGCTAGCAGTGACAGAGGAAGCAACAGGATAAGACATAGGTGGATTTTGTGATGTTATGTAGGATTGCAAAAGGTTTTGAAAAGTAGCAACATCCGCTGGATTGGGTAAAGCCGCGTTATAAGCAACATTTGGGTTGGATATAGATGCTGCTTCCGTAGAAGTTGCGTTTGCGGTGGCACCACCAACAGAGGCTAAGGCGGGTGTTGATGCTTCCGCTGGTGCAGATTCCATCACACCGTCAAACTCGGAACTCGCTACTTCTGAAGGCGATGTGCCACTATCTGCTGCTGCTGAATGATTCATATAATTTATGGGGTATAAAGAATCGCCCTTGCTAATACCTCCGCATCCACAACCGGAGGCGGTTAAGGCCTCTTGTCCTTGTGACATTTTTCCTCCTTTGAGTTTTTCTATTGCGCCAAGAATATTTAGTTTGCCGACTAAACAGCGGGGGCGATCGCCTTGGTTTTTTAGTTCGCAGGGTATAGCACTTTGTAAAATAGCGTCTCTAACTTTTTGGGGGTCGGGTTTTTCTCCACGTTGCTGCTGCAAACTCAATAACAGCGCTGCGACTCCTGAGACAATGGGGGTAGCAAAGCTTGTGCCAGTCCACTCTTTGATTCCGCCTCCGGCTTTCGCCCCCAAAATATTTTCGCCAGGTGCAAGAATGCCTTGAGTTTGATACGTATCGCCCCAGTTACTAAAATCAATGGGCTGGCCGCGATCGTCCATTGCTCCCACTGCCAACACAGCCGGTAGCGCGGCGGGGACGTGCAAACATTCACAGCCGTTATTGCCAGCTGCGGCCACCAGTAAAACATTATTCTCTTTACATAAAGCCACAGCTTTTTCCAACCAGCCATCCGCCTGACCGTAGTCAGCCAGCTGCCCACCACTAAGATTAATGATGTGTGCCCCGGAATTGACTGCTTGTTCGATTGCTCGTGCCAGATCTAGTTGAGATAAACTCCGACCTTTGTCAGAAAAGATGGGAAGAATCAACCCTTTGCATCGAGGTGCTATTCCTTCAACTGGTGAGCCATGCTGCCCAAAAATTACACTGGCAACATGAGTTCCATGTCGATGCATCAGCCCTTCTGGGTTGGGGACACGCTCTACCATATTGGGAAGTTCTCTCAAATCGGCTCCCTGGAAACAGGGATGAGAGCGATCGACTAACCCATCTAACACCGCTACACAAATTTCCGGTTTGCCCAGTGTTTGCTCCCACAGATGTGTCAGTCCAGGGATTATCTTGACTTTAGACATGAGGTAGTCGCAAAAAAGTTTTAGAGTTTAGAGAATTTCAAACAAATTAGTTTGAGCATTTTCTTATTACTTAAGTAATTTCAATAGAAAACTTTATAGTCGATCGATTAGAAATAGCGATCGCACTCAAGCTATTTTTTCTAGATTGAAAAATTATATATGACTATTGTCACCAAAAATCAATAGCTAAATTGCTAAAAAATATAAAAAATAAATTTATTAAGTATCGTTACAAAAATCAGCTATTTCTGGCGGACAGTTAGGACAGTTAAGGAAATTTTTAGCGGACAGTTAAGACAGTTAAGACAGTTAAGACAGTTAAGGAAGTTTTTAGCGGACAGTTAAGACAGTTAAGAAAACCAATTCAAAATATTTCTTAAAAAAGGCTTATTGCTAAGGCTTGTTCATCGTGATATAAGAAATTAAAAGTTTCTGCTGAAGAATTTTCTTAAATCAACTTTCTTTTGGAGAAACTTTTTATTCGATTTACTTCATTAGGAGAAATCTCTCATGAAACCAGAAAATCAAAAGCAAACTCGTTTGCAACCCAAACTTTCTGAACCTACAGTACGTGTTATGCCCGGTATCCAACTCGACTTATCAGAAGAAGAGTTGACAACTGGTGGCGTAGGAGTTGGCGGTGTAAACGCTTCTCAATACGGTGGTGGAGACGGTGGTGTATCTCCTTCTTTCCCAACCAGTGGTGTGTAATTAGCTCAAAAGCAGATATATCAATTTGCTTAAGAGTTGAAAAGTTTTTTCACTTCATTTGAGTACTTTATTAGTACCAATAAACTGATAGGTCGGCTACGTCACTAACTCGTCTAATAACACTTTTAACGAGTAAGTTGTCTGAGTTCTCATATCAGTTTAAAGTGAATAAAACTATTTAGAGAAACAAACCCTTGGCAAATGCTTACTATCTTAGTAAGATTGGCTTGGGTTTGTCTTCTCTGATAAAATTTACTCTCTAGTAGAGCCTCTGAGTAAATCACTAATGAAATTAGGCTAAGTAAACCTCTGTGTACCTCTGCGTTTAACTCTGCGTCCCTCTGCGTTAAAAAATATTACTTCTACACCTGAGTTAACTAATAAATTTCTAAATCATAAACAAGCCCTTGTAACATAAAAATACTAATATGAAAATTCTCCAAATAAAACCCCATTTTCGTGCTGAAATTATCGAACCCAAGCACGTCTATTTATTAAGTGAGTCTTCGACCCATGCCCTTACCGGAGAACTTTACTGCCAACTAATTCCCCTCCTCAACGGCAACTATACCGTTGATGAAATTATCAATAAACTGCAAGTAGATCCCAGTCACATTGACTATGCTCTAGAACGCTTGCAAGCCAGAGGCTACCTAACTGAAGCCATCCCCCAACTTACTCCAGAAGCAGTTGCCTTTTGGGGTTTGCTAAAAGTAGAACCCCAAGTTGCCTACCAATGTTTGCAGCAAACCCAAGTTTATGTTTCTTCAGTTGCCAATCTTCCCACCCAACCATTAATAACAGCTTTAGAAGAAGTGGGAATCAAAGCTATCAAGTGGGATGGAGAATTACAAGAATTTCCGCCTCATTCTCTGCTAGTTGTTTTAACCGATGACTATCTCCAACCCCAACTGAATAAAATCAATCAAATAGCCCTAAAAGCCAATCAACCTTGGCTGCTAATTAAACCCGTTGGTACAATTCTTTGGTTAGGGCCAATCTTTCAACCTCAAATAACAGGCTGTTGGCAATGTCTCGCTCAACGTCTCAGGGTTAACCGAGAAGTCGAAGCCTCTGTTTTAAAGCAAAAAAACAATTCATTGCAACTTTCTCCTAGCCAAGAGTCAAACTCTTCTGTGCTGCAAAGAAATGGAAATGGAGTAAAGTCAGAGGTAGTTGAATGTCTTCCTCCTCCCGCAGCGGTAATTCCATCTACTCTACAAACTGCCTTGCACCTAGCAACTACAGAAATTGCTAAATGGATTGTTAAACAAGGTGTAGAAGACACAACACCCTTCCCTACCTTAGAAGGAAAAATTATCACCTTTGACCAGAGAAACTTAGATATCCAAACCCACATTCTTAGTTTACGTCCCCAATGTCCCAGCTGCGGCAACCCCAATCTATTAACTGAACGAGCTTTTCAACCTTTAGTTCTCAGCAGCCGCAAAAAGCAATTTACCAGCGATGGCGGACATCGTGCTTTGTCTCCCGACCAAACTGTTAATCGCTATCAACACCTAATTAGTCCTATTACAGGAGTGGTCACTTCCTTAGTCCGGGCTTCTGACCCTAATGACAGCTTGAACCATACATACAACGCCGTTCATAGCTTTGCAGTTGCTTCCAATATAGGAAAAATGCGCCGTTATCTCAAGCACAAAAGTAGCGGTAAAGGGAAAACAGACTCCCAATCAAAAGCCAGTGGATTTTGTGAAGCCATTGAACGCTATTCTGGCGTCTACCAAGGTGACGAACCCCGAATTAGTGCCACTTTAGCCGAGTTAGGAGATAAAGCCATCCACCCAGCAAAGTGTTCGCTTTTTAGCTCCGAACAATATGAATATCGTGAAGAATTCAACCAAAGAGGTGGGGTGTTTGATTGGATTCCTCAACCCTTCGACGAAACTAAAGTCATTGAATGGACTCCCGTTTGGTCTTTAACCGAGCAAACCCACAAATATATTCCCACGGCTTATTGTTACTACGGCTATCCTCTCCCCGAAGACCATGAATTTTGTCGCGCCAACTCTAATGGCGATGCCACTGGTAATACTCTCGAAGAAGCAATTCTGCAAGGATTCTTTGAAATAGTCGAACGGGATAGCGTAGCAATTTGGTGGTACAACCGCTTAAAGCGTCCCGCCATTGATTTAGCTAGTTTTAACGAACCCTATTTGCTGGAAGTGCAAGATTTATACAGAAATAACAATCGTGACTTGTGGGTAATTGATATTACCGCAGATTTAGGCATTCCCACTTTTGTTGCCGTCTCTTATCTTAAAGATAGCAAACACCAAACAATTCTCCTGGGTTTCGGAACGCATTTTGACCCTAAAATTGCCATCTTACGGGCAGTTACCGAAGTCAATCAAGTTGGGTTTACTTGTGATGGTGTAGAAGTGGCTAAAGAGTTTGTGGAAATGCGAGAATGGTTTAAAAAAGCAACCATTGAAAATCAGCCTTATTTAGTTCCAGACTCTACAGTTCCAGCAAAACTATATCAAGATTATCAACAGCGTTGGAGCGATGATATTTATGAAGATGTCATGACTTGTGTAGAAATTGCCAAAAATGCTGGATTAGAAACTTTAGTACTGGATAAAACTCGCCCAGATATCGGCTTAAATGTTGCCAAGGTTATCGTTCCAGAAATGCCACATTACTGGCTGAGAATGGGGGCAAAACGCATCTATGATGTTCCTGTAAAAATGGGCTGGTTATCTACACCATTAACAGAAGAACAAATGAATCCGATATCAGTGCCAATCTAATACTTACCTTAGCGATTGGAAATCGCGGCTACACAGACAAAACCCACCTCCGTGGGTTTAAACTTCATTTTGTGTTAGTCAAGAATTCAAGGTGCGTTGCGCTGCGCGACAACGCACCCTACATCTTTATAGTATTAGTAGCAAGTTTAATTTTTGCTGATTATCTTCATCAATACCATGAACTCACCTTTCACCATTTCCTTATCACAAAAAATAGATTTAATTCCAGAAAATGAGCGAATTATTCTCAAATCTAATACTTACAAACTAACCTTATCTCACCCACAACCTGGTTTAAAATCTGCATTCAATCATCTCAAGCATTCCCCTACAACTCTCTCCGAACTGAGACAATTAGTTGTAGAAACTGATGGAGTTGAAGAAAAAGATAAATTTGATAAATACCTGCAAGGGCTAACTAACTTAGGCTGGATTTGTCATTCAGTTTATCCCCTGGCGACTGCTATCCCGATGACGGGAAACTATCAATTTAACTATCCAAAAATAGAAGATTGGCAACAACAAACATTTACTCTATCTCGGTTTGCCTATTTGCATCAAGTAAATGGGGAAATGGTTTTAGAATCTCCCCAGTCTCAAACCAAAATAATTTTATTAGATTGGCGAGCAACAGCCCTAATTACTAAATTATCTCAGCCCCAAACTAGCAAGACATTAATCGCAGGAATTCCAGACATTACAGAAGAACTAGCACAACAATTTCTCAGTCTGCTTTTAGCCACTCAAATGCTATCTTCAGAAACCGAAAATTCTCATCTCATCCAATGGGAATTTCACGACCTCCTCTTCCACAGTCGCAGTCGTAAAGGTAGACATACCAATCCAGTAGGGGGAACATATCGCTTCTTAGACAAAATAGAACCTCTACCTGTGGTCAAGCCGCCCATGAGCGATAAGGTCATTCAATTATATAAACCCGATTTAGAAAATTTAGCAAAAACAGATATTTCTTTCACCCAAGTATTAGAATCAAGACGCTCAATTCGAGAGTATGGCGAAAACCCAATTACCATAGAACAATTAGGAGAATTATTATATCGTTCTGCGAGAATCCAGGAGATAATTGATAAAGAAAAAATGGGACAATTAAGCCGTCGTCCTTATCCAGGAGGCGGTGCTATTCATGAGTTAGAGATTTATCCACTGATTAACTACTGTGAAGGAGTAGAACCCGCACTATATCATTATCGTCCTGATACCCATGAATTAGAGTTAGTTTCTGAGTGGAGTCAAGAAGTAGAAGCTTTAATTACAGAGGCTTGTTTATCTAATGGTAGCCAGAAAATGCCCCAAGTTTTGATCGTAATTACTGCGAGATTCAACCGCATGTTTTGGAAATACCAATCAATGGCCTACGCCGCAATTTTAAAACACGTTGGAGTTTTATACCAAACCCTCTATTTAGTATCAACCGCAATGAATTTAGCCCCTTGTGGAATAGGTGCGGGTAATTCAGATATCTTTGCTAAAGCAACAGGAATTGACTACTATGAAGAATCTTCTGTTGGCGAGTTTATACTAGGTACAGTCAAACAGTCGTGATTGAACAAGGCAAAAGTCGTATGACAGAGCAAACAGAATCATTACAATCAGTCCTTGTATTTGATGGACAAGACGACTCGATAAACTTAGGCAAAAAACCTGAATTTAAAATCGAGAAAGAAATTACTTTAGAAGCTTGGGTTTATTGCCAAAATCAACGACGACGGACTGGTATCATTTCTAATGTTTTTGACACAACCGCAAAAGAAAGTGGATATGGTCTGCTTCTCGATGGTAAGAGTGGGATATTTTTTGCCTTGAAAACTGCATCCCAAGGAATTTATTATGTCAGCAGTAAGGTTGATAGTTTAAAGCTCAATCAATGGCATCATCTAGCTGGAACCTACGATGGTAAGCAGATAAAAGTGTATATTGACGGCGTAGAAAAAGCCACTAAAGCAGCTTCCAACTCTCTAATTAATTACGAACCCGAAAATGATTTATACATCGGGACGTACAAAGATAATAATGAAACCTACCCGTTTCAAGGAAAAATTGCTGAAGTTCGCATTTGGAAAGTAGCTCGAACTCAAAAAGAAATTCAAAATAATCTCTACCAACGTCTTCGAGGAAATGAACCGGGGTTAATTGGTTATTGGCCTTTAAATGAAGGTAGCAACAATATAACTCATGACCGAACCACCAATGCCAATCATGGTACTATTAACAGTGCTAATTGGGAACAGTCACAAGTGCCCTTTGCTAATCCTCAATCTCATGATTTAATAGTTGCCAAAACCGTAACCACAGAAAAAGAAACTACCTTAGAGTTGAACCCAGTAGAACAGAAACTAACTCAAAATCCTGAGCAAGCAAAAGAGATTGAAAAACATCTTTTGGCAACTGGACTTGAAGACTATGGATTTTGGTGGCAAGAAATGTTGAAAGCGCAAGCTCAGAAAACTGAGCCAGATAAACCTTTTCGTCGCGGTCGAATTTGGGCTTAATATAGCAGAATTTAAAATTGTATGTAATAGGCGATATATCTGTTCAAATAGATAATCTTTCCACAAAACTTTGATGTTCTGGTGTAGATAATCCCTGCTGTAAAACTGCTAAAACTTTAGCTAAATTCCCTGATAATAAAGCCGCTTTATCTAACCACAATCCCGGAAATACTTGAGAACAGACTATACCATTACTATTTGTTTCAAGTTTAATATATTCGCCTTCACTCAACTTAAACCAATCAAATTGCTGGTCATAAACTCGCCAAACTAAATATTCCTGTACTTTATTACGGCGATAAACTTTGAGTTTTTCATGCAAATCATAAGAAGCACTAGACGCAGCAATTTCTACAATCAATTCTGGCGCACCTTCTAAATAATCATCTTCAGTAATTTGAGTTTGTCCACCTTGTTCTATTCTTAATAAAGCATCTGGTTGCGGTTCGTTATCAGCATCTAATAAAACAGTGGTATTATCTGCAAAACCTACACCTGGTGTCGCTGCTTTGTAAGCTCCCAGCCAAGCCATGATGTAAGCATGAGGTTCTCCATGACTCTTGATTCTCAATGGGGATGCCACGTAAACAACTCCTTCAATCAATTCTGCTTTTTTCAGATTTGGCATAGCATGGTAGCGGCGTTCAAATTCAGCACGGGTGAGTTTGTCGCCATTTTCTAAAGGCGGAATTGTCAAAACTTTAGAACTTGCGTTAGCAGATATCATAAATTTTCAAGGATAATGGTGAATTACTGACATTATTAATTTTATAGCAGGAGGCAGAAGGCAAGAGGTAAAACTATTGCTATTCCTAGCAATCACGCTTGTCATTATGTCCTAACCTATGTGGCTACGGCTATAGTATTTCTTGTTTTTACATATTTATTGTTAAACAAGCAACAAACCTAGAATCAGCCAGATTTGCTACGGTAGCAAGATTTGATGAGATAGCAACAATTTAGCAATTAATCATTAAAAATTACTGGTGCTGAAATTATACCTTTTGCTTCTAATACTGCCGCAACTTGTAAAATTAAGGCTTCATTATATGGTGCTGCTATCAATTGGACGCCCAAAGGTAAAGCATCAGGACGTTGAATTGGTACTGATAAAACAGGTAAACCAATAAAAGATAATGGCTGAGTAAATAACCCCAAATGAGGACGAATCAAGATTTCTTCACCGTCCAAAATCATAGTTTCTTGACCAATTAACGGGGCAGAAATTGGTGTAGTTGGGGCAAGAATGATATCGACATTTTGAAATACTTCCCGCACGCGATCGCGGTACCATCTTCTAAAGCGTTGCGCTTGCAGATACCAACTACTAGGAATTAACGCCCCAGCCAAAAAGCGATCGCGTGTTGCCGGATCGAAATCCTCTGGACGCCTTTGCAACTTATCCAAATGCAGATTTGCCCCTTCAGTTGCTGTAATCACAAACGCCGCAGCACGGGCGCGGTGTACTTCTGGTATGCTGACATACTCAGTTACATCCAAAGCCTCAGCAACTTTTTGCACTGCTGCTAAAGCTTCCGCTTGGGCACCTTTGGTGAAATAATCAGCAGCGATGCCTTCTCTACGAGACGCTCCGCAAACGGCAGACTTCGCCAACGCAATTTTAATTGCAGAGATATCTTCATTAGATGTTACATGTAACGTCTTCACAGGAGGACGCTTGGTGCAAATTGGATCGCGATCGTCTTTTCCTTGCAACACATCAAACACCGCAGCAATATCTTGCACCGAACGTGCAAAACACCCAATGTGGTCAAAACTGCTAGAAAATAAAGTCACCCCAGCGCGAGACAATCTGCCATAAGTCGGCTTCAAACCAAAAACCCCACACAAAGCCGCCGGAACGCGAATCGAACCATTAGTATCAGAACCCAGCGTCAGGGGAACCAACCCACCAGCCACAGCAGCCGCCGAACCACCAGACGAACCCCCAGCAACTCGCTGCAAATCATGGGGATTATGAGTAGCACCATAATGGGAATTTTCCGTTACAAACCCATAGGCGTACTCATCCATATTTAAAGCACCAAGCAGCACCGCACCGGCTTGCTTCAACTTGGCCACTGCGGTTGCATCTTGGGTAGCTGGTGGGTTGTCTGCATTGATTTTCGACCCCGCCAAAGTCGTCAAACCGGCAATATCAAAGAGATTTTTCACCGCAAAAGGTACACCAGCAAGTATTCCAGGGTTATTACCTTGGGCAATTTCGCTGTCAATGCGTGCAGCATCAGCCAAAGCCGCTTCAGCGGTGATAGTTGTAAAACAGTTGAATTGATGATTCCGCGTTGCTATGCGTGCTAACGCAGCCTTGGTAACATCTACCGCACTAACATTGCCTTCACGTACAGCAGCTGCTATGGTTATGGCATCCGCTGAATCAAAATTCATGCTGGAATATTTAGGAGATCGCACGTTTAGCTTTTTGAGTAATAGCAGTCCGCATAGTTTTTGCTAGTTGTAGCAAAATAACTGTCAGACCTACATCTAAAATACAAGATAATAGAAACCAAACTGGTAGAAATTTATCTTCAGGATTTTTTGCGGCTTGTGTAAAAGCGATACGCCCGACAGCATTTGAGCCAATCATAAAAGCATACAACGGCCCGATCGCCGATCGCACTTTTTCGCCCAAGCTTGTTAGATCGCCACCTTCGCCTTTAAATCGGTCAGCAAAAGTAGATAAAGTGTTAGCGATTCCCCAAAGGCTGTATAGCGGAATTATAAATCGAGCGATCGCACCTCCTGGACTAATTGGATATTCGTGGAACAGATTCTTTAAATCTGCGTGGAGACGATGTAACCAAACCAAAAAAACAATGATTGAAGTCACACCAACAATCAACGAAACTATTGATAACAGTCCATCCAATAAAGCAAGTAGCTGATAAACGGGCTGTGCAATTACTTGCAACAAAGATAACAGTGTAGATACCAGCCCAATTCCCAAAACTACCCAAAGTATACGCACCAACAATCTACCCACACCCGCTGACTTCAAAGACTCAGCATCATTCAAATTATTCATTGCATCTTTCCAATAGTATTGTCGGCTAATATATTAGTGCTGTGATTATACTTAGCACTCAGTACAATTACTATAAATTAGCCGATTCTTGAAGCTACTATGGTTCAAATATCGGTGCTACTTCAATTTCTTCAGGTAAAGGAAGAGAATTTACGATATTAGCGATCGCCTTAATTCTCTCAAAATTTGCCACTACCCCATCAAAATACTCATCTGCGATCTCCAAATCCAACAATAACCCCATCTGCTTAACATACTCCTCCAAATCAAACCCTTGACCTTCCATCTCTCCTCCTCTGCGTCCTTGGCGTCTTGGCGGTTCGTTAATTATAAATCTATAACTTCTTCCGGCAACTCAAATAAACCATCTTCCCCAGCTACAAAATCAATCACCCGATACACAGCATCAATATTCAACTCCCCATAAATATGAGGAAATAACTCTCCTATTTCCGCCTCCTCATCACGAATCTCAGCTTTTACTTTCTCTAAATCAATAAAAAGTAGAACCAAATCTTTTCCATTCTTAAAAAATCTATTTGCAACTTTAACAATTTGTGTTGACCTGGAACAATGAATAAAACCTTCAGAATCCAGTGAATCAGATCGATAGCTGCCTAATTTTTTTGCTTGTTTCCATTGTTGGCGTTGAGTGATATGAAGAATAGTATTCATGTTTCTTGCATCATTTTACGAATATCATCATTATCTTTTCCTCACGCAGAGACGCAGAGACACAGAGTTTCTTTCTCTGCGCCTCTGCGCCTCTGCGTGAGGTAACTACAAATTCTTTGGAATGCAAACATCTGGCGCACACAACCCAACAAACTCCAACGTTATCACCTCAAAAGAATTCAAATCCACACGTCGAATCACATGATTATTAGTATCACTAATATATAGATATGAACCCCAAACACTCAATCCCGAAGGTTCAAAAAACCGAGTATTCTTACCCTGTCCATCTTGTAAACCAACAGTACCATCTCCCAAAACTGTTTGACAATTACCGCTAGGACTGACTAATTTAATTTTGTGATTGTAACTATCCGCCACCCACAAAAAATTCTGTGCATATTCCACCCCTAAACAATGCTGCAAACGAACATTTTCACCTTGTCCATCAACATCACCAAAACCAAATAAATCTCCGCTACCACAAACAGTCCGTACTTGGTAAGGTTCTACAATTCCAACACCACGAATCGAACTAACTTCACTGTCAGCAATATATAATTCTTGCCCATTATGACTGATACCACTAGGTTGAGCAAATGCAGATTCAGCCAGCGAACCATCAATACACGCTTCTGCACCCATACCAGCATAGGGTTTAACAACGCCTGTTTCTAAATCCATCTGCCAAATTTGATGCGACCCCGCCATTGCAATGAACAAGGAATTTCCCACTTTCACTAAATCCCAAGGAGAATTCAGCGCAGTTTCTAAACCAGCACCGCCATGAAGTTGAATTTTGCGGCTTTGTTCTCCAGTTCCGGCGATAGTTTCTACTAGCTGGTGCTGCAAATCAACTCGTCGCAGCACATGGTTTTCTGTATCAACTACATAAAGCATTTGATTTTCTGCATCAAATGTCATTCCCTGCGGCGCAAAAAATTGTGCTTCGTCAAAAGCACCATCAGTTAAACCAGATTTTCCAGTACCAATTAAATGAAGAATTTCGCCATCAAAGGTACTCATAACTAGGCGATGATGTCCAGAGTCAGCAATAAATAAACCTGCTTCGGTAGCTAGAACCTTACCAGGAAAAGCTAAAGGTGTGATTAACGGTTGGCGTTGTTTTTCTAAAGTCAAGCTAAGTTCTTGAAAATTAATTGTACCTTTGTCGTGGTGTTGCTGAATTAAGCGTTGAATCAACTCTTCTAAAACGTTACGCTTTCCTTCACCAGAGACAGAACCAATTACATAACCTTCTGGGTCGATAATCATTAAAGTCGGCCAAGCACGCACAGCATACTCTTCCCAAACTCGAAAACCGCTATCAACTATAACTGGGTGTTCGATGTCATAGCGCAAGATAGCTTGGCGGATGTTTTCGGTTTCTTTTTCGTTATCAAATTTACCAGAATGAACGCCGATAATAGTAAGGCTGTCTTGATATTTTTGTTCTAAATATTTCAGGTCTGGCAGAATATGTAGACAATTAATACAACAATATGTCCAAAAGTCTAAAATTACAACTCTACCCTTGAGTTGTTTGAGAGATAGAGGTTTGTCTGTATTCAGCCAAGAATAATTTTGTGGTAATTCTGGCGCTCTGACACGAGGTATCATAAAGTGTTGTTTGCTAAAGTTTACTCATGCGTTTAAGTTTAAATTCAAATCTCTAATCATTGCACAATGATATTTGAAATTAACTAAATATCAATTCCCTAACATTTAAACTTGATTTTTGTATATTACACCCCATCTGATGATTTAGCATAAATTGAGGTATAATCTTCCTTTAAACTAGTACTTACCCAAATTTATGAACACTGTCTATATTTCAGATTTAGACGGTACGTTGCTTGGAAATAATGCAAAACTTTCTTCTTTTAGTAAGGAAGTTTTGAATGAACTCTTACAAAAAGGACTACTCTTTACAGTAGCCAGTGCGCGTAGTGTTGTTTCTATGCAAACGATGTTAAAGGGTTTAAATCTTCGTCTCCCAGTTATCGAATTCAATGGTGCTTTCATTTCTGATTTTGATTCTGGCAGACACGAAATCATTAATTCTATTACTCCTGATATAGTTGAAAGTATTTACAAACTGATTTTGGAGTTTCGCTGTGTTCCTTTTGTATCTAGCTTCAATGGTACAGAAGATTGCGTCTATTATAAGGATGTAATCAACGATGGTATGCGTTGGTATCTTAACGATCGCCTGACAAACAAAGACCGCAGATGGCGAACAATCGAAGATTTGACGCATTCTTTTAGCGATCGCGTTGTTTGTCTCACAGTAATTGGTCACGCACAACAACTGCTCGAACTTGAAAGTGCAATTATTGAAATACATGGAGCCAGTGTAGAGACACACTTGATTGAAAATCAATATTCTCCAGGTTGGTACTGGTTAACAATTCATGACTACAGAGCTACCAAAGACCAAGCTATTCAGACTTTGGTAGAAAATTATGGATTAAAAGAAAGCGAAATTGTGGTGTTTGGCGATCAAATTAATGATATCAAAATGTTTAAAATTGCAACTCGCGCCATTGCAGTTGCTAACGCAAACCCCGAAGTCAAACGTTACGCGACATTAGTAATAGGCTCAAACGCAGAAGATAGCGTTGTTAAATACATTTTGCAGGATTGTTCAAACAGCTCTGCTGTATCGAAGTCTGACATACCCTAGTATTGTGCAGACGCTATTGGTATTTAGCTAAGAGTAATTTTGTCATAATTCTGAGTCTCTGGAACGAAGAATCATAGCAAAAGCAAATTTTTTCAGTTTCCAAAACTGTAACGAAACCAGCTAGTGATTGCTTAACTGCCATATTGGAAACACCTAAAAATTTCCCGTTCCAGTTATGTATTATTTAAGAAGTTTTAAAGTTAATGTTGGTAAAACGTTAACAAAGATGTTACCTGCTTTATGTTTATTGGGTTTGGTAAGTTGTCAAGCAGCTCAAAGTCGAGTTGAGCCAAATACGTCATTCCAATCTCAAACACTTGTGGTTTCTGGACGAGGAATGGTCGATATTCCCAAAACAAATGCACGAGTCAGTTTAGGCGTTCAGGTGCAGGGTGAAACATCTGGACTTGTGCAACAGGAACTTGCTAAGCGATCGCAAGCAGTTGTGAACTTATTAAAAACGCGTCAAGATGTGAGTAAATTAGAGACCACCAGTATCACTCTAAATCCCCGCTACAATCCAAAAGATGGTAAGCAAATTGGCTATTATGCAACTAATCTTGTCCGCTTCCAAATTGCTCCAGAAAAAATTGGTACTTTATTAGATGAAGCAATTAAAACAGGAGCTACACGAATTGATGGTATAACATTAGTAGCATCTGATGAAGCGATCGCTGCTGCACAAAAACAAGCGATCGATGCAGCTTCAAAAGATGCTCGCTCTCAAGCAGATGCAGCTCTTAGTGCTTTGCAACTCAAGCAACAAGAAATTGTCAGCATTCAAATTAACGGCGCTCGTCCACCTATACCAATAGCGATGGACATGACCGACTTAATACAAAAAGCAGCAGCTCCTATGAATTTAGCCAGTACGCCTGTTGTTGCTGGAGAACAAAGAATAGAAGCTTTTGTAACGTTACAAGTTCGCTATCAATCTGCTAATTAGTAACCACTTTACATAAACTAGAAATGGTTTTAGTGGATATCACTTTTGAAAGAACTTGATAAACTAACTTCTACAGAATTATCAGCTTGGGTACAACAAGCCAAAACCCAAGCTGAACGCGGACAAATTGCCTCGCGCATTCCCCAATTAGCTTTGGCTAATCCCAATTGGTTTGCAGTTCACATCTGTTGCAAATCAGGAAAAACTATCAGCTTTGGAGATACGGGTTGTTTGTTTCCGCTGATGAGTGTTATTAAAACGTTTTCCCTACTTTATCTTTTAGAACATCTAGGAGCAGAAACAGTTTTTGGCTGGGTTGGCGTGGAACCATCACATGCACCCTTCAATTCTTTAGAACAATTAGTTAGCGATCGCGGCCGCCCCCGCAACCCTATGATTAATAGCGGGGCAATTACCCTCGCTGATAAGTTACCAGGAAAAAACGCTAGCGAACGCACTCTTTTATTTTGTGAATGGCTCAATCAATTAGCAGGTTGCCAACTATACTTAGACGAAGCCATGTTGACTTCAGTGCGATTGACACGCTCAAAAGCCAATGAAGCGATCGCTAATTATCTTGCCGAAATTGGACATCTCGAAAATTTGGAAACAGCCCTTGACACCTACGAGCAAATATGTTGTCTTTCGGCAAGAGTTGAAGATTTAGCTTTGTTAGGAAAACTCCTAGCTTTTGAAAATAGTTGTATATCCGCACAAAATCGCCGAATTGTCAATGCAGTGATGTCAACTTGTGGACTTTATGAAGCTTCAGCCGAGTTTGCAGTTAGGATTGGTCTGCCGATGAAATCAGGCATTGGTGGTGGACTTGTAGCAATAGTACCAGGTAAAGGGGCGATCGCTTGTTATAGCCCCGCCTTGGATACAGTGGGAAATCCTGTAGCGGGGCTTGTTTTTATCGAAGCTTTATCGCAAAACTTAGGCTTAAGTATCTTCGGTTAAAAGGCAGTAGGAAAATCTTGATTATTTAGTTAATTCTCCTTTGCGTCTTTGCACCTTGACCTGATACCAATTCTCTATAAACTTGCACTGTAATGATTGTTCTTCTCTTCCTTAGCGTACTTGGCGTACTTGGCGGTTCGTAATCAAAAAATTGAGTGCATCTTCATGAAGAATTGGTATGAAGCATTCATCACCTTATTTAACGTGAGTTCGATGAACCTCTCCCCAACCCCTCTCCGAGGCGGAGAGGGGCAGAAATATTTTTAGTTTCCAACGAAAAAATTAGGGTTTTAAAGCCTCTCTCCCTGTGGGGGAGAGGTTTGGAGAGGGGTTTTTAGAGCCGTCGAACTCACGTTTATTTAGCGACTCCCGACGTTGATTCAGGCGTTGGTGTTACCTCTGACTGTGGTTCTGGCGATGGCGTAACTGTTTCTGGTGCTGGAGACTCAATGATTTCTGGTGGCGTCGGTGGCGAACTTGGAGATGGCGCAATTATTACTTTTGGCGTCGGCGTATTTGGAGTTCGACGGTTGAAAAATCTACCAAATCCACCAAATCTCGGTTTTGCTGGTTCAGGCGCAACTTTTTCAGGTAAAGGCGTAGCTTCTGGAGTTGGCGTTACCATTGGCTGTGGTTCTGGTTGAGTTACTTGTGGGGTTGACGTTACCGTTGGCTGTGGTTCTGGTTGAGTTGCTTCTGGAGTTGGCGTTACCATTGGCTGTGGTTCTGGCTGAGTTACTTGTGGTATTACTTGTGGAGTCGGGATTATTGTAGGCTGTGGTTCTAGTTGGGTTTTTGGCGTTGGTGACTCAATAATTTCTGGTAGCGTGGGTGGTGAACTTGGAGATGGTGTAACTGTTTTTTCTGGGGTGGGTGTCTTACCTGCCCGACGGTTGAAAAATCCGCCAAACCTCGGTTTTGATGGCTCAGGTGCAACTTTTTCAGGTAAAGGCGTGATTTGTGGAGTTGGCGTTAGAGTTGGCTGTGGTTCTGGCGCTGGAGACTCAATAATATTTGGTGGTGTTGGCGAAAAGCTAGGAGATGGTACCGTTGGAGGTTGTAATTTTGGTTGTTCTGGCTTTGTTGGCTGTGTTTTCGATTCTTCTGGAACTTGAATTTTAGGAATTGGCTGTATTTCAGGGGTTTTTTCAACAGCAGGGGTAGGTACTAATTTATAATTCGGGTCTACAATGCCGCGCACCTCATCTGCTGTGAGTTCCCCTCTGGTAATTCTCGACAGAGTATCCTTACCTTTTGGTTGGTAGTCAATGACCCTAACTGTAGTGTTGAAAGCATTTTTCAGAGGATTTCCCTGATTATCGAGAAATTCCAGTTTTACCCAGTTTTTACCAGGCTTCCAACCTTTGAGGTAAATTGACTGCCAGCGATCGAAAATAAAGCTTTCACCATTGATTGTGCAACGGATACGCCAATCGCTAAATTCCTCCTTGGCATTTTCTGACCCAACCAGATGCAAAGGAGCATTAGTTAGGTAAAAATCAAGTAAAATTGGCTCTGCCCCGTAACTACTTTGAGGGCGGCTATACGTGAGCAACGGCAGATTAGAGGCTGGGTTGTTGTCGTCAGTTTTAGTGAAGACGTGAAATGTTGTCTGGGCATAAGCGCCTTCATTTTTAAAGCTTTCATGCCAAGGACGCGAAGCAAAGACGCGCAAGGTATGAGTACCAGGGGACAAGTCTGGCAAAACCAACGGCTGATTCAGGTCGTAAACAGGTATATAAGGTTGATTATCAACAAATACGTGTAGATGCGGCCCTAGTTGTAATTGTGAGTCTTTAAATATTGGTAAATCCTTCACCTGAAAGCGGGCTGTGACTTTGTTATCTGAGAAAACTTCATCAGATTTTGGAGTAATAATTGTCACTTGTGGCTGATAAACTTCCAAAATTGGGCGCAATTCTTGGATAACACCAGGAGGGGCAACTTCCGAAAATTCCTTAGAAACTTGAGAAATTCCCCCAGACTTTTCTTGATTAACAATAGATATCTCCTGGCTGCCAGCTTTATCGCCACAACTGCTTAAGCCACATACCAATACCAATACCATTACCCATCTGAAAATCGGAAAACTCCAAGGGAGGAGCTTCTGTAACGCTATTTTCTGCCAGAATTTCATGCCTTGCACCTTTTCGACATGTCCATAGGGAACTATAGCCCAAAAGTGGGAGCGGGCATAGGGCATGGGGCATTGGGGAAAACCCTTCGGGTAGGGAAAAGGGGAAAGGTTAAAGGGAAAAGGAGGGATCTTTCGTTTACCCCTTGCCCTTTGCCCCTTGCCCTTTACCCTATGCCCCATGCCCCATCCCCAAAACTATAGTTTTTTACGAATTGTTATCCTTTGTAAATTAAATGAAGAATCTATTGACTTTTGGCCAATTAGTTTTGAAGTTCAAAGGCATAAAAGGCAGTTATTTCAGGGATTTTGAATTATTGTTAAAATATCTCCATCAATGTACAAGTGAAGACTTTATAATTCAACGAGAAACAACTCTCCACATGGGTCTTCACTGTGGCTTCAGCAAATCACGCTGAGTGTGCGGTAAAACATTACTATGTGGTAATCATGATTCCTCATTCCTTATCAGAGAGGAGGTCGAATGGCAATAAGTCCTCCGGAGCGAGAGGAAAAAAAGGCAAGAGTAATCGTCGATAATGACCCGGTTCCTACCTCGTTTGAGAGATGGGCAAAGCCTGGACACTTTGACAGATCTTTAGCCAGAGGTCCAAAAACCACTACATGGATTTGGAACCTTCACGCACTCGCCCACGATTTTGATACACATACAAGCGATTTAGAAGACATCTCCCGCAAGATATTCTCAGCACACTTCGGTCACCTAGCCGTAGTGACAATCTGGCTGAGCGGGATGATTTTCCACGGCGCGAAGTTTTCTAACTACGAAGCTTGGCTCAGCGATCCCTTAAACGTCAAGCCAAGTGCCCAAGTCGTTTGGCCCATTGTGGGACAAGACATTTTAAACGGTGATGTTGGCGGTGGTTTCCACGGTATTCAAATCACCTCTGGTTTGTTCTATATATGGCGTGGTTGGGGGATCACAAACTCCTTCCAGCTTTATGTAACCGCGATCGGTGGCTTGGTATTAGCAGGCTTATTCCTATTTGCCGGCTGGTTCCACTACCACAAACGCGCTCCCAAACTGGAATGGTTCCAGAATGTGGAGTCGATGTTGAATCACCACCTACAAGTATTGTTGGGTTGTGGTTCCTTAGGATGGGCAGGTCACTTGATTCACGTGTCTGCACCTACTAACAAGCTTTTGGATGCAGGGGTAGCCGTTAAAGATATACCCTTGCCCCACGAGTTCATCTTGAACAAAGACTTGTTGACAGAACTGTATCCCGGCTTTGCTGCTGGTTTGGCACCTTTCTTCACTTTGAACTGGGGTCAGTATGCTGACTTCCTCACCTTCAAAGGCGGTCTAAACCCAGTAACAGGCAGCTTGTGGCTGACAGATATTTCCCATCACCACCTAGCGATCGCAGTCCTGTTCATCATTGCTGGTCACCAGTACCGTACCAACTGGGGTATTGGTCACAGCATTAGAGAGATCCTGGAAAACCATAAAGGTCCTTTCACTGGTGAAGGTCACAAAGGTCTCTACGAAAACCTGACCACATCTTGGCACGCTCAGCTGGCAACTAACCTCGCCTTCCTGGGTTCGTTGACCATCATCATCGCGCATCACATGTACGCGATGCCCCCATATCCATATTTGTCAACTGATTATGCTACACAGTTGTGCATATTCACTCACCATATTTGGATCGGTGGCTTCTTAATTGTTGGTGGAGCAGCTCACGCTGCCATCTTCATGGTGCGCGATTACGATCCAGTTGTGAATCAAAACAACTTGCTCGATCGGGTGATTCGTCACAGAGATGCGATTATTTCTCACCTGAACTGGGTGTCCATTTTCCTTGGCTTCCACAGCTTTGGACTGTACATCCACAACGACACGATGCGTGCATTGGGTCGTCCCCAAGACATGTTCTCTGATACGGCAATTCAATTGCAGCCAGTATTTGCCCAGTGGGTACAAAATATCCACGCTTTGGCTCCTGGAACAACTGCACCCAACGCCCTAGAACCAGTTAGCTATGTCTTTGGTGGCGGTATTTTGGCTGTAGGCGGCAAGGTGGCAGCTGCGCCCATCGCTTTGGGTACAGCAGACTTCCTAATTCACCACATTCACGCCTTCACCATTCATGTTACCGTCCTAATTCTGCTCAAAGGTGTGCTGTTTGCCCGTAGCTCTCGTCTGATTCCAGACAAAGCAAACCTGGGCTTCCGCTTCCCCTGCGACGGCCCTGGTCGTGGCGGTACATGTCAAGTGTCCGGTTGGGATCACGTATTCCTGGGACTGTTCTGGATGTATAACTCCCTGTCGATTGTAATTTTCCACTTCAGCTGGAAGATGCAATCAGATGTCTGGGGAACGGTAGATCCAGATGGAACTGTGACTCACATCACTGGTGGTAACTTTGCTCAAAGCGCCATCACGATCAATGGTTGGTTGCGTGATTTCTTGTGGGCACAAGCGACACAAGTCATCAACTCCTACGGCAGTGCGCTATCTGCTTATGGACTCATGTTCTTAGGCGCTCACTTTGTTTGGGCATTCAGCTTGATGTTCCTGTTCAGTGGTCGTGGCTACTGGCAAGAATTAATTGAGTCCATCGTTTGGGCGCATAATAAACTGAGAGTAGCACCATCAATTCAGCCCCGCGCTCTGAGCATTATTCAAGGTCGCGCGGTAGGGGTAGCTCACTACCTATTAGGTGGAATTGCTACTACTTGGGCATTCTTCCATGCACACATCCTTTCAGTAGGGTAGCAATCAGCAGAATTGAGTTATGAGTTATGAGTGCAGAGTGCTGAGTTTAAAAAGTAATTTTTATATTCAAAACTCCTAACTCTTGTACAGACGCGATTAATCGCGTCTCTACTCCTAACTCCTGGAAAGCTGATACTTGATGGCTAAAGGTCAGAGGAATTATTAAACCTATGGCAACAAAATTTCCAAAATTTAGCCAGGATCTCGCACAGGACCCGACTACTCGTCGGATATGGTATGCGATCGCCACAGGCAACGATTTTGAAACCCACGATGGCATGACAGAGGAAAATCTTTACCAAAAGATTTTCGCTACTCACTTCGGCCACTTGGCAATCATCTTCCTGTGGGCATCCAGCCTCCTGTTCCATGTAGCCTGGCAAGGTAACTTTGAACAGTGGATCAAAGATCCCCTTCACATCCGTCCCATCGCCCACGCGATTTGGGACCCGCACTTCGGCAAACCAGCGGTCGAAGCTTTCACCCAAGCTGGTGCTAGCAATCCAGTAAACATTACCTACTCTGGTTTGTACCACTGGTGGTACACAATCGGTCTGCGGACAAATACTGAACTTTACAACGGTTCTGTATTCCTGCTCATATTCGCAGCTGTATTGTTGTTCGCTGGTTGGCTGCACTTGCAACCCAAGTTCCGTCCTAGCTTGGCATGGTTTAAGAGCGCCGAACACCGCCTAAACCACCACCTAGCAGGTCTGTTTGGTGTTAGTTCTTTGGCATGGGCTGGTCACCTAATTCACGTTGCTATCCCCGAAGCTCGCGGACAGCACGTAGGTTGGGATAACTTCCTCAATACACCACCCCACCCAGCAGGTTTAACACCCTTCTTTACAGGTAACTGGAGCGTTTACGCTCAAAACCCCGACACTCCTGGGCATGTGTTTGGCACATCCCAAGGTGCAGGAACAGCAATTCTGACTTTCTTGGGTGGCTTCCATCCCCAGACAGAAGCTTTGTGGCTAACTGACATCGCTCATCACCACTTGGCGATCGCAGTATTATTCATCGTTGCCGGTCACATGTACCGGACAAACTTTGGGATTGGTCACAGTCTCAAAGAAGCCTTAAATGCCAAGAATTTCTTTGGTATTCCTGTTGAAGGTCCCTTCAACTTACCTCACCAAGGTATTTACGACACCTACAACAACTCCCTGCACTTCCAGTTGGGTTGGCACTTAGCAGCATTAGGTGTTGTTACTTCCCTGGTAGCGCAGCACATGTACTCGATGCCTTCCTACGCATTTATAGCTAAGGATTACACAACTCAGGCAGCGTTGTACACGCATCACCAGTATATTGCTGGCTTCCTGATGCTTGGTGCTTTTGCTCACGGAGCAATCTTCTGGGTACGTGATTACGATCCAGAACAAAACAAAGGTAACGTTCTTGACCGCGTGTTGAAGCATAAAGAAGCGATTATCTCGCACTTAAGCTGGGTATCCCTTTTCTTAGGCTTCCACACCTTGGGCTTGTACGTACACAACGATGTAGTAGTTGCTTTCGGTACTCCTGAAAAGCAAATCCTCATCGAGCCAGTATTTGCTCAGTTCGTCCAAGCTGCTAACGGTAAGGTACTGTACGGTTTAGACACTTTATTATCTAACCCTGATAGTATTGCTTACACAGCATGGCCCAACTACGCTAACGTCTGGTTACCAGGCTGGCTAGATGCCATCAACGCTGGTACAAACTCCCTGTTCTTAACAATCGGCCCTGGCGACTTCTTGGTACACCATGCGATCGCCTTAGGTCTGCACACCACCACCTTGATTTTGGTCAAAGGTGCTTTGGATGCCCGTGGTTCCAAGCTGATGCCCGATAAAAAGGACTTCGGCTATGCCTTCCCTTGCGACGGCCCCGGTCGTGGCGGTACATGCGACATCTCTGCTTGGGATTCCTTCTACCTAGCTGCGTTCTGGATGCTTAACACCATTGGTTGGTTAACCTTCTACTGGCACTGGAAACATCTCGGTATTTGGCAAGGTAACGTTGCTCAGTTCAATGAGAACTCTACATACCTCATGGGCTGGTTCCGCGATTACCTGTGGGCAAACTCCGCTCAGTTGATTAACGGCTACAACCCCTACGGCGTGAATAACCTGTCTGTCTGGGCTTGGATGTTCTTGTTTGGACACCTAGTTTGGGCTACCGGCTTCATGTTCTTGATCTCTTGGAGAGGTTACTGGCAAGAGTTGATCGAAACCCTTGTTTGGGCACACGAACGTACTCCTCTAGCTAACTTGGTTCGCTGGAAAGACAAGCCAGTTGCTCTGTCCATCGTTCAAGCTCGCGTAGTTGGTCTAGCTCACTTTGCAGTTGGTTACGTTGTAACTTACGCTGCATTCTTGATTGCTTCTACTGCTGGTAAGTTCGGTTAATTCCGCTGCTAGTTTTGTAGATAAGTAATAAAAGTCCCCTACCGCAAGGTGGGGGATTTTTTTGTAAAATCAATTTCTAGTTAGGTGAAGTGAGGGATATAGTATGTATTAATTTGAATATTTGGAAGTATTTTTTGATGTCAGATTTAGAGTTATTAGAAAAATTACATCGAACTTGGGTTCAAGCTTTAATTAATGATTGTTGGAACGACTATGCAGCAATTATTGTTGATGCTGATTTATCCTTTGACACTGCATGGAATGAATATGAAAATGATTTTTGTACTTCAGGGCTTTTAGTCTATTTACCACTTCATCTATACTCACTAGTCACAAAGGAAGAAGAAATACAGAAAGTTCTCAAAGATCATTTTGTTAACATTGCTCATGGGCACATTTGGGTTAATATGACTACTTTTCCCATCTACTACAGAGTTAAGTTACTAGAGGTAGAAGAGAATTGGCAGAAGACTATTAAATTTTTAATAGCCAAATCAAAAGAATTGAATCAAGGACTTATTACAGAGAAAGCTTTTGCTCGAAAAGGTAGAGAGCCTATCATTTACAATGAAATGAAGTTTGCATCGCAGTCTGAAATTAGGATTGCACAAGAGCTAGAAATGAAAGGTGTTTTGTTTTTTCCATTACCTCTAGCTGTCAGACATGAAACAGGTAATATTTATGAAGATCATCGAGAAGTAGATTTTTTAATATGTCTAGATGGAACATTTGGAATATTAGAGATTTCTTTCCACCCAGACAGGTATGAAAAAGATAAAGAAAAGGATGCTTGGTTCAAAAAATCAGGAATTCTCTGTGTTGAACACTACCCTGCGGAAAAGTGTTACAACCAACCAAAGGCAGTAGTAGAAGAATTTTTGAGTTTTTTGTATAAACACAAAAGATAGACCTCCATCACCTAAAATTAACTGAGCGATCGCCAGCAATATGGAAGAACTCCAAATCTCAGAAATAGAAGCTACCTTTGCAGCACTTGTTAACCAATGGCGAGATGAAACTCGTGGCATATCATCTACTAATCAAATGTCAATGCACCCTGCATACCAGCAAATTATTGGTATGGGAAAACCTGTAATCCCACTTTTACTAAGAGAACTGGAAAAGAAATCTGGACACTGGTTTTGGGCATTAAAATCTATCAGCAGAGAAGATCCTGTACCTCCAGAATATAGGGGAAAGGTAAAGGAAATGACTAAAGCTTGGCTGGAGTGGGGTAAGCAAAAAGGCTATTGGTAGTACGCCTAAAATTAAACTTAATTATCAACACTCAAAACCATGACAAACTGGCAAGAACGCATTACTCAAAACCCAAATGTATGTCACGGTAAACCGTGCATGAAAGGAACACGCATCATGGTATCTGTCATCCTTGATAACCTTGCTGATGGACTGACATTTGAGGAAATTGTTCAAGAATATCCACCATTGATTTTAGAAGATATCAGAGCAGCGATCGCTTATGCAGCACAATTAACTAAAAAACAGGAATTACTACCACTGCGATAAGGTTGTCTTGTAGTGGCAGACGAAGTACAAACGCGAATCAGGCGATCGCAGTGATACTATTATGGAAAATCAGAGGAGTGACCAGGTGTCTGTTCCCGAAATTACCGAAAAGCTATTAGCAGCAAAACGAGAAAAAGGATTAACTTTTGGCGATTTAGAAAAAATTCTCGGACGCGATGAAGTATGGATTGCTGCTGTAATATACCGTCAAGCTAGTGCTTCCCCAGAAGAAGCCAAGTTACTAGTCGAAGCATTGGGATTAGGCCCAATTTATATTAACGAGTTGACAGAATACCCTGTAAAAGGATTAGGCCCAGTTGTACCAACTGACCCACTAATCTATCGGTTCTACGAAATTATGCAGGTGTACGGATTCCCAATTAAAGCCGTGATTCACGACAAATTCGGCGACGGGATTATGAGTGCTATTGACTTTACTTTGGATGTGGAGAAAGAAGAAGACCCCAAAGGCGATCGCGTTAAAATCATTATGTCTGGTAAATTTCTACCATATAAAAAATGGTAGTGTTTGAATAACATCAAAACAAGTTATAACTATAAAACTGAGATAACTTGATAACTCTTGCAAGAAGAACCAATAACGCCAGCAAAAGAAATAATTTTTAGTCCCTATTACATCCAGCAAAATGGAGCAGCATATTTAGGTGATAGCCTGAAACTGATTAAATTCATTGACGATAATAGTATTAATTTAATTATCACCTCACCGCCATTTGCTCTCACACGTAAAAAAGAATACGGTAACGAAACCGCTGAAAAATATATCGAGTGGTTTCTGCCTTTTGCCTATGAATTTAAAAGAGTACTGGCAGATAATGGCTCATTTGTAGTGGATTTAGGCGGTGCTTACTTACCTGGTAATCCCGTGCGGAGTATCTATCAATACGAACTTTTAGTTAGATTATGTAAGGAAGTAGGCTTCTTTCTCGCTCAAGAATTCTACCATTATAATCCGGCTCGACTGCCAAGCCCTGCTGAATGGGTGACAATCAGGCGCATTCGTGTCAAAGATTCAGTAAATACAGTTTGGTGGCTGTCCAAAACACCAAATCCTAAAGCAGATAATAGAAAAGTTTTAAAACCCTATAGCCAAAGTATGAAGCAATTACTTAAAAATGGCTATCAGGCTAAAATACGTCCTAGCGGACATGATATTTCTGACAAATTTCAAAAAGATAATCAAGGTGCAATCCCGCCAAATTTGCTTGAAATTGCGAATACTGAATCAAATAGCGTTTATTTACGACGCTGCAAAATAGCAGAAATCAGACCTCATCCAGCACGTTTTCCGCAAAGATTCGCAGAGTTTTTCATCAAATTTTTAACTGATGAAGGTGATATAGTTTTAGACCCATTTGCAGGTTCTAATACAACTGGCTTTGTTGCTCAGATTCTCCAACGCCGATGGATTTCTTTTGAAATTAATGAGGATTATGTAATGGGAAGTCGTTATCGTTTTACTCAAGATTCAGATTATCTCAAAAGCGACGAATGAAAAGTGAAGAGTTAAAGTTTATAACTCATAAATAATAGCTATTCACTTAAATTTCTCCATTCACTTGCATTTGATGAACTCGATCTGCCAACTCTTGACGACCTTGGTCATCTAGTTTATCAATCGCTAACATACCCATAAGAATAACTTCTTTCAGGGTTAAACGTGTCGAATGTGCCTGTTTTTGCACAATCTCCTTAATAATGGGACTAACACCAATCGCTGTACTAGCTCTAGCCACGGAAGAAACAACACTAATGATTCAGCCTAAATCTTAGCACTTTCAATGAAGTTATTCTCTATAGTTAAAACTTAATTTAAATGTGTTTCAACTCATACTTCTACGAGCAAACATAAATTTCAAATTCTGTACATAGAGAACTACAACAGAAGTATACAGTATTATCCTACTCTCAGAAAATTTTCGTTAGATCTGCGATCGCAGCATCAAACCTAAAAACTAACTTTTGAATAAATTTAACTATTGTCATACGAAAGTTACAAGTATACTATTTGACAAAGATTTTGCTCAGTCTAGAAATCAACTGAGAATATAACGTTTTTGGAGCGAGTTCTCAAAGTTCAAGTATTCTTAACTGAAACTGGGTGATTGAGATATTAAGTAGAATGGCGCAAAAAATCAAAGTATGTAACGGAAAGTAAACTTGCTTCCGCTCTTTCTTCTGCCTGGTCATTGAGCGTACCTCGACTTCTCTACGAGACGCTACGCTTAGCTTGCTTCCCCTCAAGGTACGCTCGGCATAGTCGAAGTGCTGTCTCCTACCTTGTCATAACAACAATTTTCAACAACGACCTACTTATGCCAACACCATTGACAGCTAACTTTTAAGCTATTCTTCTAAAATTTCCACTAACTCCTCAATGGTCACCTCAAAGGTGCGAGCCAATTTGTGAATCGCAGTAAAGTCAACTGTTGTCATTGCTGGACGACGAGCATAACTTCTAACTGTGCTGTAAATTACCCCAGAACGGTCAGAAACTTCCTTGAGCGTCCATCCTTTCTCTTGTGCTAGTTCTCGAATCTTCAATCTCACTAATCCCATATTTGATAACTGATGCATTTGCACCGCTCAATTTCATATGAGAAATCAAAAGGCGTAGAGGTTTTGCGCCTTGTAGCCAGACATCGCCTCTTGGTTAATCAGACTCTCTCAAAGAGTAGCGCCACTTACTGAAATCTAGAAACCTGAAATCAAACGCTTATTCCGTATATTAGCAACATCAAAAGCAAAAACCTCTATCCTGAGATTGCCAAAAACCATCCACCGATCGCTAAGTTTGCAGCCACTTGCAATATTTGTCACAACCAAATTCTGGCAAGTCATCCCTTGGTGAAAATATTCCTTTGAGTAAAAGTATTCTCACAAACCCGACTCATCTACCACCGAGAAAACCCTACTTTAAAGAGATCGTAAATTGTCCAATATAATCTCGCGAACACTCTTTACAGAACTATACAGTGTAAATAAGAATAATAATTTGACCTAAGTAAAATTATCCTGAATACAGCCAGCTAATGCTGTCATAGGAAAAAGCAGTGAGTAGAGGAGAGATAAAGCGATGAGGGACCCTTATCTGTTGGCAGCAGGCTTGTTAACAGGATTGGCAATACCAGCATCGGCTCTTCCGCACCTGTCGATTGTCTTGCCGCAAAATTCTAGATTTCTTTGGGATTTAAAACAAGGTTCCCCGGCAATAGTCAGCACAAAAATTATCAACAGCGTCGATTTTTCCTTACCGGAACTCAGCGGACAAGTCCTACAACCCTTAGAAATTTCGCAGCCGACAGCGGGCGAGCAAAACATCAAGAGTATTGATTCCTCATCACCAGAACTCAGTAGCCAGGGATTACCTGCTTCCACAACAGAGCCAGCATCATCACTCAACCCCAGTGCCCAAGCAGCTACTATTTCACTGACATCTGGCAATCAACTTTATTACCAAAGATTAGCAGCTCTGAAAACAGGTCAGATTTATACACGCGGCGATAGCGATAATTTGCGATCGTTGTGGGAGTCAATCAAGAAGCGTCAACTAACTTATGAAGACTGGAAAAGCCTACTAGCTTTAGAAGCAAGAGCCATTGCTCAAGGTCAAGGTACAAATCACCTGAGTATTTTAGTTGGTGATTCGCTAAGTATGTGGTTTCCCAGAGAAAAATTACCTAGTGGGAAATTATGGCTCAATCAAGGCATATCTGGAGATACTTCCGCTGGCGTTTTAAAAAGACTGGGAGCATTTTCAGCAACTCGACCGGATGTAATTTACATCATGGCTGGGATTAACGACTTACGAAAAGGCGATAGCGATCGCGCAATTTTGAGTAATTATCGCCGAATCGTCCGCCGCTTACGACAAAATCACCCCAAAACTCAAATTATTGTCCAATCAATTTTGCCGACTCGCTTACCAAAGCTCTCCAATAACCACATTCGTAAAATTAACGCCCAATTAGCTCAAATTGCCAAAGAAGAAGGCGCGAATTATCTCAATATTTATAGTTGGTTTTCAGATATGGAAGGCAATTTACGCCAAGAATTAACCACAGACGGCTTGCATCTTTCCCAAGAGGGGTATGATGTCTGGCAATCGGCACTTCAGCAGATAGAATACAAGTTGACTCAACGCCAGAATTGAGCGATCGCTTCTTTCCCAGAGGCGCTCCATTGGTGGCGATCGTTGCCATAAAAGCTAATTGTACAAAATTGTGGTTTTACCAGACAAGGTTAAATCGCCGTCTCTACAAGTGTTTTGGTCTTATTTGAACTGTATTGCTTTAACGCCCGCGACTTCCCGATTTAAAACTTGATTCAACTTACCGCTACGATACCCTTCTAAATCCAAGGTTACGTAAATAAATCCAAAATCTTGAAATGCGTTAACTAATGTTTGTAAATCAGTCTTTAACACAAACTCTTTAATCTGTTCTGGTAGTAATTCAATGCGTGCTGTATCGCCTTCGGAACGCACCCGTAAATTCTGCCAACCCAGCTTTCTTAAGAAAATTTCGGCTCTACCAACTCGCTGCAACTTAGCTACAGTAATTTCTTCACCGTAGGGAAAGCGAGAACTCAAACAAGGTTGAGCAGGTTTATCCCACCAAGGTAAATTCAGTTGTTGCGAAAGTTGCCGGACTTCAACTTTGCTGACACCTACTTCTGCTAAAGGCGATCGCGCACCTCTTTCTTTCGCCGCCTGAATTCCTGGGCGATAATCATGCAAATCATCGGCATTCACCCCATCCACTACATAGGGATACCCCAACTCTAAAGCCAGAGGTTTGAGAGTGTCGTGCAATTCACTTTTGCAAAAATAACAGCGGTTTACTGGGTTAGAGGTATAATTGGGGTTCTCCATCTCATGAGTTTGGACAATTTGATGCCGAATCCCAATAGTTGCAGCTTGAATTTTGGCGTCTTCTAACTCTTCTGGCAACAGCGAAGGAGAAACAGCAGTCACAGCCAAAGCGCGATCGCCCAACACATCATAAGCAATTTTGGCAACCAAAGTGCTATCAACGCCGCCAGAGTAGGCAATTAACGCCTGCTCCATTTCTTGAAATAAAGCTCTTAATTGCTCCAATTTTTCTGTAAGCATCATTCATCAACCCCGCCATAACCTGATAGCACCAGACAAATTCTATTGTAGTCATTAGTCACTGGGCATTGGGCATGGGGCATTGGGCATGGGGTAAAAAAGAAGAGACAGAGGATAATTACCGAATATATTTTCTTGTTTCCTTTTCCCTTTCCCCTTTTCCCCTTACCCTTAGCGAAGCCATCTCCCTACTCCCCATCAATCGAGTTTGGTACTTTACTATACTTAGCTACCAAGCTGGCTAAAAGTGGTAAATCAATTGGTTTAGAAATATAATCATTTACTCCAGCGGCAAGACAAGTTTCGCGATCGCCTTTCATCGCCATTGCCGTTTGGGCAATCACTGGAATGTTTTGATACTGAGGATTTTCTCGTAGTTCCTGCACCAACTTCAGACCATTTCCATCTGGCAGGTAAACGTCCATTAAAATTACTGCTGGCTCTTGCTGTGTTAAGGCTTCCCACATTTTTGCAGCACTTTTAGCCCAAGCCACTTTATATCCCAATTTAGATAGATAAATTTGCATCAAATCGCCGTTGGGTAAGTCATTTTCCACTAGCAATATGTGAGGAGACGAACTAGGAATAACGGGCAAAGCAGATAAAGAACATTTTACTTCCCCTGCTTCCCCTGCTTCCTCTGCCTCCCTTGCTTCCTTCAGGGGAAGTACCAAGGTAAAACGCGAACCCCGATCTAGTTCAGATTCCACTTTCACCGAACCACCGTGAATTTCAGCGAGTTTGCGAGTCACTGCCAAACCCAAACCAGTACCTTCAACACCTGCTACAGCGTTAGCAATTTGGAAATAGGGATGAAACAATAGAGCTTGGTCTTCTGGGGATATACCAGTGCCAGTATCCCAAACAGTAAAATGCACAAATCCCCCTTCGCTAGCAACCCGTAACCCAACACTGCCTTTGCTAGTGAACTTTAAAGCATTGAAGAGTAAATTCAACAGCATTTGCTTGAGTCGTAAGGGATCGGCTACTAAAGTTGAGGTATCGGGGTCGAGTTCTAGGACTAATTTCAAACCTTTATTAGCGGCTTTTTCTTTCACCAGCGCTAAAACATTGCTACACAGCAGTGGCAAATCTACTGTTTCCCATTGCACTTCTAGTTGATTGGCTTCAATTTTAGAGAGATCTAAAATATCATTAATCAAAGCTAGCAAGTGCTTGCCGCTAGACTGAATGATATTTAAATACTCTTGCTGACGTTCTTTACTAGGTTCGTAGCCTTGTGCTAACAGCAAATGGGTAAACCCGATAATCGAACTTAGCGGTGTGCGGATTTCGTGACTGGTGTTTGCCAAAAACTGATTTTTAAGTTGATTAGTGCGCTCCAATTCTTGATTAGAGGTACTTAGCTGTTCGTACCGTTGCTGCCAAGATAGGATGTGCCTCAGTTGTAGCAAAGCCGTATTACACTGCTTAGCAGACCTGGCCATGAATTGCGATCTCAGCTGAGCTTGCGATGCAACGAGTGGCTCAGAATCAGGCCTTAGCGCTACTGTGGCGATAACTAGCCAGCCGATGACGCCATCAGAATCATCAGTTAACCGCCAAGCATTCGGTATTTGTTGATTCTCAAGCTGCTGCAAATCTTTGATTTCTATGGTCTGTTGCAATCTCAATGGCAGCTTTTTTTCTGCTGTCACCGTTACTTCCAACACTGGAGGTTGTGAGCCGGAAAATTGGGAACGAGAAACATAGCGAACTGTAGCAAAAGTCTGGCGTGGCTCAAGCAGAGCCACACCTACAGCAAACTGGACAAACGCCACATGGCTGGTGTCCACAGCAGTGTTAATTTCGTCAATTACAGTTTGGAAAATTTCTGCTTCTGCGGCTAGCGACTGTGAGACAGTATTACAAGCACAAAGCAGGCGATCGTTAAGGCGATTTTGCAACTGGTTTAAACTTTTCTCCAGCCACAAATGGGCGCGAACTTGTTGAATTGTTGTCAAAAGTTTTGGCGTTGCATCTATCTGTGAGTTCTGTTCTGGTAAGCTTGAATACTGCTGCATGGTCAACTAGACCGCTGAACAAGTTGAGCTTTGCATAAAAATCCGAATAGGATTCTATGTTATGTGGGCGGGCAATCCTTTTTTATTTATAAACCATAACTTATGGTGTCGGGTTTAGCACCTAAACCTAAAAAAATAATTGTACAAAGGAATGATTTCAAAATTTTTTCTAGCAACTTCAGACTATGGATCTACAATTCGCCCAGCTAATCGTCAACGGAATTGCAGTGGGGAGTATTATTGCTCTAGCCGCAGTTGGACTCACACTCACCTATGGAATTTTACGTTTATCTAACTTTGCTCATGGTGACTTTCTCACTTTGGGAGCCTATCTCACTTGGCTAATCAATACTATTGGAGTAAATATTTGGCTGTCCGCGATCCTCGCAGCAGCAGGAACAGTCGCAGCAATGCTGTTATCAGAAAAGTTACTCTGGTCAAGAATGCGCTCCATTCGTGCTACCTCCACCACGCTAATTATTATTTCTATCGGACTTGCCTTATTTATTCGGAATGGAATTATTTTTATTTGGGGTGGCAAAAATCAAAATTATGATTTAGCTGTTACTCCAGCTTTAGATATCTTCGGCTTGAAGGTGCCGCAAAATCAATTATTGGTATTGGGGTTGGCAGTGCTAGCAATTTTAGGGCTGCACTATCTCTTGCAAAACACCAAAATTGGTAAAGCCATGCGAGCAGTTGCTGACGATCTAGACTTAGCGAGGGTATCAGGTATTAATGTTGACCGAGTAATTTTCTGGACTTGGCTAATTGCTGGCACTCTTACATCCTTGGGTGGCAGTATGTATGGTTTAATTACAGCCGTGCGTCCGAATATGGGATGGTTTTTAATTTTACCGCTGTTTGCCTCAGTGATTTTGGGAGGAATTGGCAACCCCTACGGTGCGATCGCCGCAGCTTTTATCATTGGTATTGTCCAAGAAATTAGCACTCCTTGGCTGGGTTCACAGTATAAACAAGGTGTCGCACTGTTAATCATGATTTTAGTGCTGCTCATTCGTCCCAAAGGTTTATTCAAAGGAACGATTTGAGCAGCACTTATCCACTTCTAACTACTCAATAATGTGGAAATACCAGGCTGCTACCAGGAAATTGATAGCTAACAAGAACAGTGCCCAGCCTGTGCGATAGGGGTAGGGAGGTTTAGCTCCACTGTCGGCAACTGGTAAATCTCTGTTTTTAGCAGTCATAATGCGCTTCTCCTAAATGTCAGGACTTTTTAAGAAATACCAAATTATGTGTACCAATCCCCCAAATTCTTTAGAAATATTTGAAGTTGGGCATTGGGCATTGGGCATTGGGCATGGGGCATGGGGAAAGGGAAAGGGGTAAAGGGGAAAGGGGAAAGATTAAATTTATTCCTTTTCCCTTTCCCCTTTTCCCTTTAACCTTTTCCCCTGCTCCCCTGCCCCCCTGCTTCACTCCTCTCCCGCATGGTAGGAACTACGAACCAGGGGGCCGGAACGGACGTGGGTAAATCCCATTTCTCTTGCTAAGGAGCCGAGTTGCTCGAATTCCTCTGGAGCCCAATATTTTTGGACTGGTAGATGCTCTAAAGAGGGGCGCATATACTGGCCGATAGTCAAGCGATCGCACCCCACAGCCCTTAAATCAGCCATTGCTTGGACGACTTCATCGGTGGTTTCTCCGTGTCCCAGCATCAAACCTGATTTGGTGGGAATTGTCGAATCGAGTTCTTTGACTATAGCCAAGACTCGCAGCGAGCGATCGTACTTGGCTCCCCGGCGCACTGGCCCGGTTAAGCGTCGCACTGTTTCAATGTTGTGGTTGAAACAAGCCACTTTGGCTTCCACAATTGTAGCTATCCGCTGGCGTTGACCGGATTCCCCACTGCCCGCACCACCCCAAAAATCTGGCGTTAGGACTTCAATTTGAGTTTCTGGGTTCAATTGACGGATAGTCGCGATCGTCTTCACAAAATGCCCAGCACCTTGGTCTGGCAAATCATCACGGGCTACAGAAGTCAACACCACATAATGTAATCCTAACAGCTGCACCGCTTGGGCTACCTTTTGCGGTTCCTCTAAATCAAGAGGCATCGGTGCATGACCTTTATCTACTTGACAGAAAGCACAAGAGCGCGTGCAGGTAGGCCCCATCAGTAAAAAAGTTGCAGTTTTTTGGGCGTAGCACTCTCCCCGATTGGGACAACGCCCTTCTTCGCAAATCGTGTGAATTTGCCGCTGTTTAATAATGCGTTGTACGGTAGAGATTTCGCTGGCTTTGCCAATAGGGCGACGTAGCCAGCTAGGCATTGCCATAATTTCAGACTTGAGTTCGGCTTGTTGTGACGAAATCATCCAAAAATCTCCGGGAGTATCGAAACGGCCTATCTTTGTAAGATGCAAAGGTGGGGTGACGCAAAAAAAGAACTCTTTGTGTGCGCCTGTCCTTGATGCCTAGATTAAGGCTAAAGCTTTAAATATCACAATGACACAAATTCAAAAGAAGACAAGCAAAAGTTTTGCAAAATACGTCTAGCAATGTCATTTATACCGAAATATACTATCCCCCAATTCATAGATATTTTGTATATAGTGGGAGAATTCTCAAGGACAATCGGCAAAACCGCTATTTACACTTAAAGTTTCTGTTAGAGCAAACAGTCGTGGCAAGCAATAAAATTTTAGTTATCGATGACACTACAGTTGTCAGGGTAAAAGTACGAGAAATGTTGCCTCCGGGCAATTTTGAGGTACTGGAAGCAAAAGACGGTGTGGAAGGACTAAATTTCATCCTTCAGGAAAAACTCAGCTTGATTATGCTGGATTTTCTGCTACCTAAAATGAGTGGCTGGGAAGTTTTCCAGCAAGTTCAAGCTCATCCGGAGTTAAGGAAAATTCCTTTGGTGATCATGTCTGGTCGCAAAGAAGAGGTGACTGAAAAAATCCCGGAACCCTTTGAATATTTTGAATTTTTGGGTAAGCCTTTCGATCAGAAGCAACTAATTGCTGCAATTAAGTTAGCTATGACAAAAGCGAAGCTGCCACGCCCAGAACTAGTTGCAGTGGGAGCAGGTGCCGCTAAGAATGGTACTGTTACAACCTCTAGTGTCACAAGTGCTACGGTAGCAACTTCTAATGAGCCAAATACCTTAATAACAACCCCACCTGCCGCAAATGCTACAATACCAACCTCTAGTTCTCCAGGAGTCTCCCAAGCGGAAATTGAGGCGTTGAACGATAAAATTGCCAAAATGCAAGCAGAAATAGAGGGTTTAAAGAAACAGCTAACTCAAGTTGTGACTTTTATTAAACAAAAAATCAAATAAGCTAAAACACATTTAAATTGCATAAGTACTTCATCTGGCTGTTCTCTGTCATTAGTCATTGATTATTTGCTTTGTACGAAAGACAAATGACGGCCTTAACTAGAGAATACGCAACTTGGAAATAAATTAGCTTAAAATTTGCGATCGCTATTATCCTCTGCATCTTCAATTACGAATTAATAATTACTAATTACTTGGTCAGGGTGGGAGGATATTACTAACCTCAGTTGCTAGTTTAGCAAAGCACCCCTAGACCCATTAAGCCTGCCGTAGTGTACTTTTGAGTTCAATAGTACGGCAGGCTTTTTGTTATTTGTGCTGATTGATAGCAACATGAAATAGACGTTTTTTCATAATAAATAATCTCCAAAAATAAACTAAAAAATACTTCTATTTTTTTGGATATAAAGTTCAAAATATGCTTTTTAATTAAATTGCTTTTTTAAAAAAAATATTTGGAAAATCATAAATATAACAAAAAAATCTTTATTAAAACTTATTTTTTAACGACAGACAATAAAACAAGAATTTTTACTATTCGCTGATAACGATAGTCTGAACGCGGGAATACTAAGCCATAGAAACAAAAATTATAAATATAGGTTGCAATGTCAATAATACTAGATACACTATATGCGTTTCCTGGCTATCGGATAACTGAGCAAATCTACTCAGGCAGTAAAACCCTAGTTTATCGGGGTATTAGAGAACAAGACCAAAAATCAGTTGTCCTCAAATTGATGCGGAATGAATATCCTACATTCGCGGAAATTGCCCAGTTTCGCAATCAGTATCTCATCTGTAAAAACCTTGATATTCCTGGCATCATCAAACCCTATAGCTTAGAGAATTACCGCAATAGCTACATCTTAGTGATGGAAGATTTTGGCGGTATTTCTCTGCAAAAATGGCGTTTGGAGGGCGAGGATCAAAAAGAAAATAAAATTTCCTTAAATGAGTTTTTTGACATTGCTATTAAAACTGCTTTTATTCTTGAAGGACTGCACCGCGATCGCATTATTCATAAAGATATTAAACCTGCCAATATTCTGATTAACCCAACCACGGGCGAGATAAAAATTATCGACTTTAGTATTGCCACACTCTTACCAAGAGCAAGTCAATCTCTCATAAATCCCAACGTTTTAGAAGGCACTCTCGCTTATATTTCCCCAGAACAAACTGGTAGGATGAACCGAGGTATTGACTACCGGACTGATTTTTATTCCCTTGGCGTTACCTTCTTTGAACTGCTCACCGCACAGTTACCTTTCACGAGTAAAGATCCGATGGAGTTAGTTTACTCTCATATTGCCAAACAACCGCTAAAAGCTAGCCGGATTAACTCCAATATTCCAGCAATTTTGTCTGATATTATCACCAAGCTGATGGCCAAAAATGCTGAGGAACGCTATCAAAGTGTACTGGGGTTAAAGCATGATTTGGAAGTGTGTCAAAAGCAATGGCAACAGACAGGAAATATTACAAATTTTAAACTAAGCAGCCGCGACATTTCAGACCGTTTTGTAATCCCTGAAAAACTTTATGGCCGACAAAATGAAGTTGAAACCCTACTTGCTGCTTTCGAGCGAGTTGCTAAGCCTTTTGAATCCCCCGCTAAATGTAATACTACGGGTTCTGGGTTGGCGCCCTCTCTCATACAAAAGGAGTACAAGTCAGCAGAATCACTTGCTTTGAGCCAGGAAAACCCATCAATAGAGTGGCTCCCCAACCCCCTGGCTCCCCGTCAAGGGGGAATCTGGGGAGTAGAAATGATATTAGTCGCAGGTTTCTCAGGCATTGGCAAAACTGCTGTAGTCAATGAAGTCCACAAACCCATCCTGCGCCAACGAAGTTACTTCATCAAAGGAAAATTCGACCAGTTTCAACGTGACATTCCTTTATCGGGGTTAGTGCAAGCTTTTCGAGACTTAATCGGACAACTGCTCTCAGAAAACGATGTCCAAATTCAACAATGGAAAACCAAGATTTTCCGGGAATTAGGCACACAAACTCAGGTAATTATTGATGTGATTCCTGAACTCGAACAGATTACTGGTAAGCAACCTCCAGTTACTGAGCTTTCTGGCAGCGCCGCCCAAAATCGTTTTAACTTATTGTTCAAAAAATTCATTCAAATCTTCACAACAAAAGAACATCCCCTTGTTATCTTTCTCGATGACTTACAATGGGCAGATACAGCTTCTTTAAAATTAATTCAGTTATTAATGTGTGAAAGTAGCTTATCAGATATTTCAGAAGATACAGAAAAAATAGCTGAAATTAAAAGAGGTTTATTATTAATTGGTTCCTATCGAGATAACGAAGTTTCAAAAGCACATCCGCTTTATTTGACACTGCAAGAGATTGAACAAGCGGGAGCAAGAATTAGTACTATTACCCTAGAACCCTTAAATCAAGGAGATTTAAATCATTTAATTGCTGATACCCTTCATTGTCCGGAATTAGTTGCTGTTCCTTTAACTCAAATGGTATTTGCCAAAACTAAAGGTAATCCCTTCTTTTCTATTCAATTCCTCAAATCTTTATATGAAGAAGGACTAATTGTATTAAACTTTGAGCTTGGTTATTGGCAATACGATATTTCTAAAATTAAAGAATTGGCTCTTACGGATGATGTAGTAGAATTTATCGGTATTCAGATAGAAAAGCTGCCTATAAATACCCAAAAAGTATTAAAACTGGCTGCTTGTATTGGGAACCAATTTGACTTAAAAACTTTAGCGATCGTTCATGAAAAATCTGTAGTAGATACAGCATCAGATCTGTGGCAGGCATTACTGGACGGATTAATTTTACCACAAACGGAAAATTACAATATTTTTCCAGCAGATAATACTAATCAAGATTTAATTACTCAGGGTATAGAATCTACACAATTTGCGAGCTTAAATTTGCAAATACCTAAATATAAATTTGTACACGATCGCGTACAACAAGCTGCTTATTCTTTAATTCCTGAAGACCAAAAAAAGCCAATTCATTTAAAAATTGGGCTACTGTTGTTAAGCAATATTCCAGTTGCAGAACAAGAAGAAAGAATTTTTGAGCTTGTCAATCAGCTGAATATTGCAATGGAATTTATCTCCCATCAAGCTAAGCGAGATGAACTCGCCCAAATGAACTTAATTGCTGGACGTAAAGCTTTAGCATCAACAGCTTATCCAACTGCGGTTAAATATTTAACTAACGGTATCCAACTACTAGCAGCTGATAGTTGGGAAACAAAACACGATCTCACCCTGAGTTTATATGAGACTGCGACAGAGGCAGCATATTTAGCTGGCAACTTTGAACAGATGGAGCAATTAGCAGAAGTGGTCTTGAGACGTAAACCACTGCTAGAAAAAGTCAAAATTTATGAAGTTAAAATTCAAGCTTATGGAGCGCAGAACCAACCGTTGGAGGCTGTAAATACTGCACTTGCATTTGTGAAACTTTTGGGGGTGGAATTTCCCGAACGCCCAAAGGATTCTGATATTGAGTTAGCAATGGCAGAATTAACATCAACTCTCAACGGCAAGTATATTGAAGACTTAATTAATCTGCCGGAGATGACAGAAGCTCAACCTCTAGCAATAATGCGTGTACTAGCAAGTGTAAGCTCTATTACCTATGCAGTTGCTCCTAAAATTTTTCTGCTAATTGTTCTGAAACAAACCGAGTTATCGCTCAAATATGGAAATGCTCCATTATCTGCTTTGGGCTATAGTAATTACGGGTTAATACTCAACAGTTTACTAGGGGATATTGAATCTGGCTATCAATTTTGTAAACTGGCTATTAGTCTGGTAGAGCAGCAAAATGCTAAAGATGTTAAAGCTAAAATTATGCTGGGATTTAACACAACTATCAGACATTGGAAGGAACATATTCGGGAAGCATTAAAACCTTTATTGGAAAGCTACTATACTGCAATAGAAATAGGAGATTTACAATATGCAGCGTATTATCTCCACTCTTATTCCTACTCTTCATATTTCATGAGTAAAGAACTCATAGAACTAGAGCGTGAGATGGCAAATTATAGCAGTGTCATCAAACAACTAAACCAACAAGCAGTATTTAACTGGATTACTATCCACCGACAGAGTGTCTTGAATTTGCTAGGAAATGTGGCAAACCCTTGTTATTTAATTGGTGAAGCTTACAACGAGGAAAAAATGCTACCACTTTACCATGACACCAATGATTTCATGGGCATTTTCTACTTATATGTAAGTAAAATGCATCTCTGTTACCTATTTCAGCAATACTCTTTAGCTTTGGAAAATGCTAATTTAGCAGAGAAGTATTTACAAGGTGGAACAGGACAGCCAGTGACTCCTCTTTTCTACTTATATGATTCACTAACACGGCTGGCTGTATACCCTGATGTATCGGATTCTGAGCAAAAGTGTATTCTCAATAAAGTTCAAGAGAACCAGCAAAAAATGGAGCATTGGGCAGATTGCGCTCCGATGAATTATTTACACAAATATTATCTTGTAGAGGCTGAGCGACATCGAATTGGCAGTCAATATCTAGAAGCGATAGAGTTGTACGATCGCGCTATTTCCCTAGCCAAAGAACATAAGTATATTAATGAAGAAGCACTCGCTCAAGAACTCACCGCCAAATTCTATCTTGGATGGGGCAAACATAAGATTGCCCAAACCTACCTCACAGATGCTTACTATAGTTATGTTCGCTGGGGAGCAGTAGCAAAAGTTGACGATTTGGTAAAACGCTATCCCCTATTACTTGCTCCTGTATTTCAGCAAGAAAAACTAAAACTGAATATCCATTCCGGCCAAGATACCGCTTCCTTAAATAACATATCTTTATCTAGTTTGAGTAATCAACAAACTGTAATTGCTTCAAAGACAAGTATTTCTGATTCTCTGGATTTAGCTACATTTATTAAAGCATCTCAAGCATTGTCTGGTGAAATTGAGCTTGAGCGGCTGCTTTCTACTTTAATGGAAGTTGCCATAGAGAATGCCGGAGCTTCTAAATGTGCCTTGATTTTAAGTGAAGATGATAGCTTAGCACTAACTGTTACGGCAGTTTGTTCTAGTTCCAATTTTGAACATAGCTATACAGAGTTTCCCTCAATTTGTTTAGAATCAAGCTACGATGTTCCGATTACTTTGATTAATTACGTTAAGCGTTCTAGAGAAATCTTGGTTATCGATGATGCAATGACTGTTTCCTTTTTAGCAGCTGATAGCTATATTATCTGTGAGGAACCCAAGAGTTTATTGTCTATACCTATTATCAATCAAGGAAAATTGATTGGTATTATTTATCTAGAAAATAATTTAACGACAGGAGCATTTACACGCGATCGCGTAGAAGTTCTGAAACTACTCACCACCCAAGCAGCGATATCCCTCAAGAATGCTATCCTCTACAAAAATTTAGCACAAGCTAAAGAAAGTTTAGAGAAATACAACCATACTCTAGAGCAAAAAGTCAAAGAAAGAACGCAGGAATTAAACCATAAGAATGAAAGATTACAACAGGCAATACAAGAAGTAAAACGCGCTCAAATTCAATTAATTCAAAGTGAAAAAATGTCTTCATTAGGGCAAATGGTAGCGGGAATCGCCCATGAAATTAATAACCCCATTAACTTTATTCATGGAAACATTGTTCATGCTAGTGGTTATGTCCAAGATTTACTGGAGTTAATAGCTGTTTATCAACAAGAGTATCCTGATTCTTCGCCTATAGTTGAGGATAAATCTGAGGAAATCGACATAGATTTTCTAGCAGAAGACTTGCCAAAAGTTTTAGATTCCATGAAGGTTGGCAGCTCGCGTATCCGTACTATTGTTTTGGGCTTACGCAACTTTTCACGGCTTGATGAATATGAAATGAAACCTGTAGATATTCATGAAGGGATAGATAACACCTTGATGATTTTGCAGCATCGGCTTAAAGAGAAGAACGATTATCCAGAAATTGAAGTCATCAAAGAATATGGAAATCTTCCAGAAGTGACTTGTTATGCAGGTCAGCTAAATCAGGTATTTATGAATATCTTAAGTAATGCGATCGATGCTTTAGAAGAATTATCCGTAAATGACCAACAGATAAATCTCACTGGAGGTTTTGGAGCATCAGAAGTTCTAGAACAAGTAAAAAATCATTCTCCGAAAATTTGCATATCTACTCAACTAACAGATTCTAATAGAGTGATGATTCGGATTGCTGATAACGGTTCTGGTATGACAGAAGCCGTGCGGCAGAAAATTTTTGATCCATTTTTTACCACTAAGTCAGTAGGAAGTGGTACTGGCTTAGGGTTGTCGATTAGCTATCAAATTATTGTGGACAAACACAAAGGTAGTTTAATTTGTAATTCGACACTAGGAGAAGGGACTGAGTTCCTGATTGAAATACCGATGCAACAGGGATAATTGGGGATAGATTCGTGTTAACTGTTGACTGAGGAATTATTATTCTCTCCTCAGTCCCTCTCCGTTGCTTCTTTCCTGTGTCCTTTTTCTGATTTAGAGGTGACTGAATTACTGTTCTAAGATATAGATGTAGTTGTCATCTTCGGCAAAGACTCTTGAGGCATACGCCGCCCTGTAACTACCATTTTCACTCCACTCCCTGGCGTAATGTTAAAACCTCGACGCTGAGGTTGTTCTGGTCGGCGATCGACTAGCGCCAGCTTATAGTGTGACAAGACGGTTGCCAATACTAGCTTTATTTGAAATACAGCCAAAGCCTCGCCAATACAACGACGAACGCCACCACCAAAGGGCAAGAATTCATAGGGAGAAAACTGACGTTTGACAAAGCGCTCCGGTTGAAATTCTTTAGACTGAGAGTATAAATCTTCACGATGATGAGTCAGATAAATACTGGGAATCAGTATAGTTCCAGGATCTATAGGGTGTCCTAGCAGTTCTACGGGTTCTTGCACAACTCTAGGGAAACAGAACATTGTAATGGGGTAAATTCGCAAGGTTTCATTACAAACAGCCGTAAGATACGGCAGGCGAGAAATGCTCATAGGGTCTGGGGAATCACCGAGAGTATCGAGTTCTTGCAGCAGTTTTTCACCGATTTCGGGCTTGTGGTGAATCCAGTACAATCCCCAAGCCATTGCCGATGCCGCAGTTTCATAACCGGCAAGTATTAAGGTAATTAACTGATCGCGCAACTCTTGACTCGTCATCGCTTGGCCCGCTTCATCCCTAGAAGATACTAGCAGCGACAGAATATCGATGCGTTCTGGATCGGGTCGTTGCTGACACTCGGCGATCTCAGCGTCAAGGAATTGCTGGATTTGCTGCCGATCGCGCAGGAACTTTCCCCAAGGACTCCAAGCTCCTAAATCTTGTTGCAAGAATGGGAAAAAAAATAAACTAGAAGTTAAAGGTGAATTAAAAAGCTCTAACAGCAAGGGTAGTAGCTGCTTAAGTTTTTGAATTTTTTCTCCCTCATACAAGCCAAAGACAGCCTGTAAGATGATTTGCATGGATATTTCTTGTGTGAGATTACGAGCTAAAAACGGCTTATTTAGCGGTGGTTGACTAAAGACTTTTTTGGATATATTACAGATTAGCTGACCATAGGCTTGCATCCGCTCTCGATGAAAAGAGGGTGTCACGAGTTTTCGTTGCTGTTTGTGGCGATCGCCGTCCAGGAATAAGATTGAATACTTCCCCAAAAGAGGCTCCACTATTCTATTAAGTTCTCCGGCCGCTGCAAACTTCTTTCTATCATTAGTTAAAATTTCCTGGATTGCTTGGGGATGGTTCACAAAAACTACAGTATCCCCAAAACCAATTATCCTAGCAGTGAAAATATCAGGATATTGCTGGGCTGCATTTTCCATATAGTGGATAGGGTTACTAACCCACTGAAGCTTTTGTAGAAAAGGGGGAGTTTTGATAAGATTAGGTAGTTGCATGTTTTTTTAACCTTTAAATTGTAGTTAGCTAATAGCCGTTCATTCTTCGTAGCTAAATGACCTAACGTGATAGATTCAAGGTTTATGAACTACAACTTGAATACACGTTACTTTTATATTCCACACTACTGCTAAAGCCACTTTAGCTAATGTAGAGAAAAATTTGATTAGGAGAATTCTTTTAGTTCTAGTCTTTCTGAATTATGATAGCGAGAAGAGTGGGAACACCACTCAATGTTGCCACTAATCCAACCATGCATTCCTGATATATATTTTGTTATATAGGCATCTAATTCTCCTCCCAAAAATGGCATAAATGATTCTAGATCTTTCAAGGAAATTACTTCTTGATTGTGAATTTTAGTCACCTCCTGTATTGCTTCTTCTATAGAAATTTTTTTGTGATAATGCAGAACATATACTAAATTGTGAACATCACCGCTGGCGATTTCTCTAGATGCTGAGAAAATATCGTTAGACCAGGCAATAATATCAGTTGTAATCAATTCCAATTTTTTGACAAAATAGTGGGTTCTTAAAACATCGGGAATCATGAACTGATTACAAAATTCAGCTAATGCAAGAACAGCATAAACTCCTACACTTGACCTACGTATCGTAATATAAGTATCCACATCGGGGACAATTCCCTTGGCACGGTTGGTTGCTTCTTGAACACATCCACAGAAGTAGTCTTCTAAGTAGCTGATGAAGTACTTAAACCATTTCATGCTAGCTCTTTGGAGAGTTCGTTCTCGTAAGTCAATTAATGCATGACTGAATAGTGTGTCTTGGTTTGTAATTTCTGCACCGTTCAGTATTTCTAAATATCTTTGGTGAAATTTCTTTAATACTTGAGGTTGCTTTTTCAATTCTGATAGATCGCATTGATCGTCCCAAATAAACACCCAACTTAGCCAGTCATTTGCAACCTTCAGTTCTTCAAGATTACTATCAGGATAAGCAGATGCAGCCAATAAAAAGAATTTCGACTTACAAAATCGCTTATAAGTTGATTCATTGGCCAAGAGGTTGAAGCGAAGCAGCCATTCAAGAGCATATTCTTGCAAAACATCAATATGCTTATTGATTTGGGGTGTAAATGGACAGTATAAACCAGAGCAAAGTAATTGCTGCATAAAAAATCTCTTGGATTTGGATGTTGTTTGAAAACTTCTCAAAGTACAGTTTTGCCCTTATAACTAAGACTTAGGCACTATACAAATGAATCAAGCTATGGATTTACCAAAATATGTCGTTTCCGGCTTTGATTAATCGTTTTTGATGCTATATATACCTGCATTGTAGGAGTTTAGCAATGCTAAACTCTTACAACTAATATGGTTTTCTAGTCGTCGATATTTCGTATTTCCTATTAATGCGTAAGTCCTAGCGACCAGTCCTTTCAAGGTGGGAAAATTTGCAACGAAAAATCAAAAAAAATCGAAAGTCAGTCAAGTACCGAGATGGTCTGCTGTAATCATTATGTAATCATTATGAAAGTAAAAGGATTTTTTCAACATCATCTTAGCTAAATGTAATGTAATAAACAAACATTGATGGAACGATGACAAAGGGAATACCCTGTCTCAGAGCCGATGGCAGAGTTATTTTGAAAACATTCACTGTAAAATCACGTTTTCTTAAGTATGAAAGTGATACTTACTTAAATTGTTGCGCTATGTAAAAATAAATGTAATAAATAATCCCAAAAATTAAGTATTAATTCAAAATATCACAAAGGTAATAGCCTATCCCAGAGCCAATGACAGAGTTTTTTTGAATATATGCACTGTAAACACCACGTTTTCTAACGCATAAAATTCATACTTATGAATTTATTAAGTTTTGCAAATAAATACGAATATTTAAAAACGTACTTGACTATTATTAAGCATTTTTTCAAAAAATATAATCGTAATTATCTGTAATTATATTTTTTTGGTAAAAATAATCACGTCTTTGTCTGCTCATCATAAATGCTGTTGACAAACTCAAAAACTTGACTTATGGCATAAAAAATACTCTTTTGAGCTAGTGCTACTGATGTGAAAAGACAACGGTAGTAATGACTAATTTCGGAAAAGACGATATTCAAATTTAATAAAACCAAAGATTGATGATTAGCATCTATCTGTGGCGATCGCCTTAGCAAAATCTAAACAATTTGATGTAATAATGTTGCTGTTATGAGAATTTTTGGGAACTATAGAATTGTCACACTGTAAATTTTTCAGTTAGTCCGTTAAGCAAATGAGTTCGCTTAGTTGCAATCCCAGAGCTAATGATAAACAAGTAACAAGAAGTTAAATTAATTTAAATACATGAATTATAAACCAGATATAAAAATGCCTAATGTCTCAAAAGAGAGTTTGATTTTAGTGGTAGATGATACTACTACTAATTTAGAGATTGTCTTGGATATATTAACTAATGCAGGCTTTGAAGTGCTGACAGAAGTTAATGGAGAAAAGGCACTAAAACAAGTTGAATCTAGACTACCTGATTTGATTTTGTTAGATGTAATGATGCCGAAAATAGATGGATTTGAAACATGTAAAAAGCTGAAAGAAAATTCTGAAACTTGTGATATTCCTGTAATTTTTATGACAGGAAATTCAGATACAGAAAGTAAAATAAAAGGTCTAAATATTGGTGCAGTTGACTATATAACAAAACCTTTTCATGAAGAAGAATTATTAGCTAGAATTAAAACTCATCTGCAATTAAGAAATCTCAGAAAAACTTTAGAAAACCGAGTTGCAGAAAGAACAGCAGCATTGTCCAAAGTATTAAAAGATTTACAAGAATCTCAAATCCAACTCGTACAGACAGAAAAAATGTCTGCCCTTGGCCAATTAGTTGCGGGGGTTGCTCATGAAATTAATAATCCAGTTGGTTTCATTCATGGTAATCTCGGTCACGCTTCGGTATATTTCCAGGCAATGGCTAAGCTAATTGAGTTATATCAAGAGCATTATCCTCATCCAGTTGCAGAAATTGAACAAGAAATTGCAGCGATCGATTTACAGCATATGCTTTCTGATTTACCTAACTTAATTTCTTCGATGAAAGAAGGCGTTCAAAGGATTCGCAACATCAGTACCAGCCTGCGAAACTTTTCGAGAGCAGATAGCGATCGCAAAGTTTATTGCAATATTCATGATGGTATTGATAGTACAATCATGATCCTCAAACATCGCTTAAAAGCATCAGAATATCGTCCCAATATAGAGGTAATCAAAAATTATGGTGATTTACCAGAAATAGAATGCTTCAGCGGACAATTAAATCAGGTATTTATGAATATATTAGCTAATGCTATTGATGCTTTAGAAGAGTTTAATTTAGGGCGTAGCTATGTTGATATTGAATCCAATCCCAACAAAATTTGGGTTCAAACTAGCCTAACAGAAGATAAAAATCATGCCTTTATTCTGATTAAAGATAACGGTGTAGGTATGTCGCCTGAAGTTAAAGAAAAAATATTTGACCATTTATTCACCACTAAACCAGTAGGTCGAGGTACAGGATTAGGGCTATCTATTGCTCGTCAAATTGTTGTTGAAAAACATGGAGGAACTCTGAAAGTCAATTCAGCACCAAGTCAAGGTTCGGAATTTATCATTAAGCTTCCAATTTAAATAAAATTTAAACAAAATTATCAAATGTTCCTGAGAATTACGGAATTATAATCGCCTACGTAAATAATTGTTTATATATCAATTAATGTATGTTCAAAGCAGTAGTTGGGCACAGTAACGATCCAGATTCTCTATCGGCAATAGAGGAAGTTATTCAACAATGTATGACTTCTCTTGCAGGAGATATTCCACAAGCTGGAATTCTTTTTGCTGCAATTGACTTCGATCATTCCCTAATTTTGCAGCAAATTCATCAAGCTTTTGGCAAGATTGAATTAATTGGTGGAACAACAGATGGCGAAATTTCTTCAGTTCTAGAGTTTCAGCAAGACTCAATCGCTTTGATGTTGTTCTGCTCAGACGAAGTAGAAATTTATGCAGGAGTTGGACGCCAAATTTCAGCCGATACAATTACTGCAACCAAACAAGCTGTAGAACAAGCCAAAGCAAAAAGTACAATAGCACCAAGCTTATGTTTAACTCATCCAGAAAGTCTCACAACTAGTGGTGTCTCTATATTAAATGGCTTACAGCTAGCTCTTGGTCAAGATGTACCGATATTTGGCGGTTTAGCAGCCGACCAATCAAAATATCAAAATACATACCAATTTTTTCAAACAGAAGTTTTAAGTGATTCTATACCAATTCTACTTTTTTGTGGCAAAATATTATTTTCTCATGGTGTTGCAAGTGGTTGGCATCCCATTGGTCAAATCAGCAAAGTAACCAAAGTAGATAAGAATATCCTCTATGAAATAGATGGGAAGCCAGCCTTAGATTTTTATCATCATTATCTAGGTTTACTTCCTCCTTCAATGGAATATCCTTTAGCAGTGTTTGAGCAAGATACAGACAACTTTTATATCAGGGCGCCCATTGCATACGAGCCAGAATCTGGTAGTATTACGTTTTTTGCCGATATTCCCGACCAAGCATTTATTCAAATTTCTGAGGCAGGTTATGAAGATATCCTAGCAGCTTCTAAAGCATCATTTATGAATGCCTTAAATAACTATCCAGGTAAAGAACCAAGTGCTGTTTTGTTTTTCTCATGTGTAGCTCGCCGGCAAATACTTGGTACAAGGGCGCAAGAAGAATACGAGAATACGAAAGTTTGTCTGGAAAATTATTTACCTGCCTGTGGATTTTATTCTAATGGAGAGATTGCTCCTATAGATTTAATTAGTCAAACCCAATTTCACAACGAAACTTTTGTAACTTTAATTTTGGGAGTTCATTAAGAATTGATGGAAAGTTTTGATTGTGAAAAAGAGATTCAGCAACTCCAAAAAACTAATAGAATCATCAAAAAGCAGTTGGAACGGTCTGAGGCAGACCGCATGAGGCTAGAAGATATAAATAAAAAGAAAGAATCTTTGCTCAAACAAGTAATTTATGAATTAACAGAATATCAAAATAAATTAGAGGAAAGAAGCCAAGAACTAGAAATAATGGTTTTTAATCTTCAGATGATGGAGAATAAAATGTCTACGTTAGGAAGTCTTGTTGCAGATGTAGCTCACGAAATTAATAATCCAATTGGTTTTATAGCAGGTAATTTAACTCCAGCTGAAGAGTATATTCACAATTTATTATGTTTGCTAGATATCTATCAACGAACTTATCCTCAAGCATCTCAGGAAATTCAAGAAAAAAGTGAAGCGATCGATCTGGAATATGTGCGTGAGGATTTGCCTAAACTCATTTCTTCAATCAAAGAAGGCACAGATCGAATTTCCAATCTTAGCAAGAGCTTGCGAACTTTTTCTAGAGCAGATATAGAACAAAAAGTTCTTTTTAACGTTCATGAAGGTATTAACAGTACTCTCGTCATTCTCAAACATCGTTTGCAAGGGAATAAGATTCGTCCTGCTATTCAAGTCATTCAAGATTACGGTGAATTTTCGTCAATAGAATGCTTTCCAGGACAACTCAATCAAGTATTTATGAATTTATTAGCAAATGCTATTGATGCTTTAGAAGAGTCTAACTGTGGGTTGAGTTTTGATGAAATTAAGGCAAACCCCAATCAAATAATAATTCATACTGCCCTAACTGAAGATAAAAAGCGCGTCTTGATTCGGATTAAAGATAATGGAGTAGGAATACCAGTTGAAGTAAAAGAAAAAATTTTTAACCATTTATTTACAACTAAAGCAGTGGGTAAAGGGACAGGATTAGGATTATCAATTGCTTATCAAATAATTGTCCAAAAACATAAGGGCGCTTTAGAAGTCAATTCCGTGTTGGGAGAAGGTTCAGAATTTATAATCACCATTCCCATTTATTAGGATAGCGAAATTATCTCTAGCCATGTACTTGGGGATAAATACCATAAGCTGATAAGTTATTACAAATTTAAATTACATAACTAGTGCGGGTTTTTCGTCTCACTCTACAAGAGCATGATTTCATCTGATTATGCGATTTAGATGTTTTTTAGTTGATCGGACAGTAAAGAGAATGTTTGAAAAGTCCTCTTGTTGATATCAAAAGTTTTAGATACCTCTAAATCTCCCTTAAAAAAGGAGACTTTGATTCCTGCTCTCCCCTTAAAAAGCTAGGGTGTACGTACAGGCGCACTACCGTCAACTTTTACAAAATTGATGTAATTTACACAACTTAAAACTGCGATAAGCAGTTACTTAAGATCTATTTTTGGGAACTCTAAAACTGTAGTTCTTAAGTTGTGTCCCGAAAGTTTATGGCAAATTCCGTTAATCATTCAATAAGTAGCCTGGATCTCCCCTTAGAACGCGATATATTTTTACGTACACTAATCAGAGAATTATCTGGTACCTTGCAGGATGTAGTTGGTTTAGAAGAGGCTTCTGGATTTATTAGCGTAGTTGGTGAAAGGATGGGTAGCCAGATTAACCAAGATTACAAATCTGCTTTAGAAGTCTCACATCTTTCCCGAAAGCAAGTAGCTGATGTCTTAGTTGATTTAAAAAAACGAATTCAAGGGGATTTTTACATTATTGAACAAGACGATGAAAAAATTGTTTTTGGCAACCGCGTTTGCCCATTTGGCGACAAAGTTGTTAATCGTCCTGCTATGTGTATGATGACTTCAAATGTTTTTGGAACGATCGCAGCGAATAATCTAGGGTATGCGAAAGTACAATTGCAAGATACCATAGCACACGGTGCTTCTGGATGCAGAGTTATTGTTTATTTAAAACTGACTCCAGAGGCAGAAGATGTAGAAGGTAGAGAATACTTTAGAGGGCTAGAATCTGTCTAAATTGGGGTAGCTCTGGTGTACATCGGTAAAGTTTAGTCCAAGTTTAAATTGCAAGCCCTATGACTCCCGAACAATTTCTTGAACTTGCCATAGTTTTACCGGAACCTTTACTTTTAGTGACTCATGAGGGTCAAGTCTTAGCTACCAATCAAGCAGTAGCAGATATGCTGAAATTACGCCGTCAAGAACTGCAAGGGAAAACCCTCTTTGATTTGGTAACTGAGCCTGCTAGCGATATTATCAAGTACCTACAAGCTTGTTCGACTAGCAGAGCAATGATTTTAGGTTCCTTAACTTTGCGTATAAATGATGGGCAAACATTAATATGTCGCACTCAAGGAGCAGTTATTCAACCTTGGTCTCCTGAATCTTCAGCTTTAATTCTTTTGCGCTTAGAAAATAGAACTTTAGCCAGCAATAATTTCGTGCTTCTAAACCAAAAAATTGATGAGTTAGCAAAAGAAGTTCAAAAACGCAAACAAGCGGAGTTAGAACTTCAAAAAGCGAATGAAGAATTAGAAATTAGGGTTGAAGAACGTACAACTGCTTTACAAAAAACATTAAAAGAACTCCAGCTTACCCAAACTCAGCTGATCCAAGCTGAGAAAATGTCTAGTTTAGGTCAGATGGTTGCTGGGATTGCCCATGAAGTTAATAATCCCGTAAGTTTTATTTATGGTAACCTTCATCATGCCCATAAATATACTCAGGATTTATTGAAATTAATAGAAATTTACCAGCAAATTTGCCAAGATCCTCCTTTAGAGATTCAAAAGCAAATAGAAGAAATAGATTTGAATTTTTTGATTGAAGATATAACTAAACTCTTCGAGTCAATGACTGCGGGAGCACAACGCATCCAAGAAATTGTTAAATCATTGCGAAATTTTTCGAGACTTGATGAAGCCGAACTTAAGCCAGTTAATATCCATGAAGGAATTGAAAGTACTTTAATGATTTTGGATCGTCGCTTGCAAGGTAAGGATGAATGCCCAGAAATAAAAGTTATTAAAAAATATGGTGAACTACCCAATGTAACTTGCTACCCCGGTCAACTAAATCAAGTATTTATGAATATCCTAGCTAATGCGATTGATGCTTTAGAAAGGTCGGCACTCACTGGCCGGTGGTCACCTGTTAATTCAAAAACAACTGACAACCCGCAAATTCAAATTACCACTGAACTAATAGATAAAAATTGGATAGCGATTACTATTGCTGATAATGGTTTGGGAATTGATGAACAAGTTAGCTCAAAGCTATTCGATCCATTTTTCACTACTAAACCCGTGGGTAAAGGTACTGGGCTAGGCCTATCTATAAGCTATCAAATTATAGTGGAAAAACATGGAGGACAACTTAACTGTTTTTCTACCCCAGGAAAAGGTGCAGAATTTTTAATTAAGATACCTGTTAACTCATAGTATTTTGGATTTTAGATTTTGGATTGAAATAGTGTTCTGAGTTTCAATTTAGTGAATCTAACCTGAAAAACGCCTGCTTGCTAACTAGCAAACAGGCGCTTCTTCAATAGCACAAAGTTGTATTGAGATTCAGCTAGTTAAATTTTAGCAGTCGAATCAACTGAGGATTCAGACTGACTTACCGAATCTAACTTTCGCACAATTGGTAGATTTTGTGCTTGTGCAGCCCTATTGATTGTTGCTTGCAAAATTGCAGTATGTGAGATGGAATTGTTAGCCAATGTAAATAGTGGATTTGACAAAATCCCTGCGATGGAAGTGGCAATTAAAGTGACCACTAAGCCGACTTGCAAAGGTCTAAATCCAGGCAAATTCCAACGTACTGGCGGATAATTTTTCACTGCTTCGGACATTTCATGGGGTTCTTTTACAACCATCATCTTGACTACGCGAATGTAGTAATAGATGGAGACGACGGTGGTAACTAAGCCCAGCAAGACTAACCCATAAAGACCTGCTTGCCAACCAGCCCAAAACAGGTAAATCTTCCCAAAAAACCCGGCTAATGGTGGAATACCACCTAAGGAAAGCAGGGAGATACTCAAACCCAGTGTTAGGAGTGGGTCTTTTTGATATAGCCCAGAGTATTCGGCAATCTGGTCGGTTCCCGTCCGCAAGGAGAACAGAATGATGCAGGTAAAACCGCACAGGTTCATGAATAGGTAGACCAGCAGGTAAAATATCATGCTGGCGTAACCTGCCTGTGTGCTGGCAATTAAGCCAATCATCACAAACCCAGCTTGGGCAATGGATGAATAAGCTAGCATCCGTTTCATGCTGGTTTGGGCTAGGGCAACTACGTTACCCAAAATCATACTGAGAACGGCCAAAGCAGTGAAGACAAACTTCCATTCCTCAGCAACCAGCGGGAAGGCTGTTGTCAGCAAGCGGATAGCTAGAGCAAACCCAGCTGCTTTGGAACCTACAGATAAAAAGGCGATTACCGGAGTGGGAGCGCCTTCGTAAACATCTGGCGTCCACTGGTGGAAGGGTGCGGCGGAGATTTTAAAGCCAATACCTGCGATCGCAAAAACCAGGGCAATCACTAAACCTAAAGATTGACCAACCTTAGCTGTGGCAATGCCAGCGGCGATCGCACTTAGTTCAGTTTGCCCGCCTGATAACCCATACAGCAATGATACTCCGTACAAAAATACTGCTGTACTGGAAGCTCCTATTAACAGGTATTTCAGCGCCGCTTCATTGGAGCGGGGGTCACGCTTGGTATAACCTGTTAATAAATAAGAGGAAATACTCAGGGTTTCTAGGGAGATGAAAATCATCACCAACTCATTAGCCCCGGATAAAAACATCCCCCCAAGGGTAGCAGTCAGCAAAATAGCGATGAATTCTGCTAAAGCAGTGCCACTCTGCTCAATGTAGCGAATTGACATCAGTATAGTAAAAGCGGCAGACAACGCTACGATACCGCGAAAGACGATACTGAGGTTGTCACTGTTAAAACCGCCGCTAAAAGAGATGGGATTGAGAGCATCCCATTGAAAATACAGGGCGACAATGGAAGCCAATAAACCCGCGATCGCTAGATATCCAACCCAGCGCGAGGATGTACGCCCCAAAATCAAATCAACTATCAAAACCCCTAAGAGGGTGAGAATTACAATTCCCTCTGGTAAGATCGTTCCAGCATTTAACTGGGATGCAAGATTAGCAAAATCCATGAGATGTATAGGTTTTGGCGATTAGACATTAAGGCTAACTCTGTTCATTCTATCTATTGTTCTTTACCAAAGTTGCATTGAAAAGAAGAATTCAGAATTCAGAATTCAGAACAAGAAATTAGAGTAACAGTTGGTTGGTTACACCAGACTACTATGCCTACCATCAGATTAAATTATGTTGAAGTCCAGGACTAGCTCCTTTCTAAAATAAATAAGCAGCTCAGCTATTTCCTGAACTGCTTATACAAAATTTTGCAGATTTATCTACTAAACTGCTAATTTGGCGATCGCTAATAAAGCTTTTGCCTTTGTGAATCGTCTCAAAACTTAATACCCTCGTGAGTATCCACTGTTATTATTTTTTTGCCAACCACCACCGCCAGAGCGAGTACCTTTCTCCTCTCGTGGTCTTGCTTTATTAACTTTCATTACACGACCCATCCATTCGGCACCATCCAAAGCCTGAATAGCAGCATCTTCAGCGGCTGATGATTCCATTTCCACAAAACCAAAGCCCCGTGCGCGTCCTGTTTCCCTGTCTGTGGGTAATTGAACGCGTGTAACGGCGCCGTACTCGGAAAATACCTTACTAAGGTCGTCTTGTGTGACGCTGTAGGACAGGTTCCCTACGTAGATTGACATGAAACTCTCCAGAATCCATTGATGCAGAGATGTTCATCCGGAGAGCCGCTTGCAATTATTACTAATAACAAGATTCGTATCGCCGAACTTAACTTCTCCAAAATTATCCTACCATAACTTTCGATTTGGACAAGCCTGAATTCGTGCATTTGTCCTCATGTATGGTAAAATGCATCATTTTTATCTATACTTACTATTTATATTTTTTACCCTACTGTTCATTTATCAAATCAGTTTTATACAGCAAATTTCTCTAGTTATATTCTAATATTATCAAGCAAATTGCTTTATAACATGACTTGATTGTAAGTAGGTGGAAATCCACGGTCTGAATAAAGCCTGTGCTTGGGGAAGTCGCTGCTAATAAGTATATTTTTTGAATTTAACTCAATGATATATTTAGGCTAATTAGGATTTTTTAGATTAGTGGAAAATAGGAGTCAAATTTATAGCGATCGCATTCTACAGATTAGAGCGATCGCCAGTCGCTATGACAACTCAAGTAGTTATGTTTGCACGCCAAATTCCTCTGAATCTACTCCCCAATTTACCCAGCGAATCGCTTCACGCGCTGAGTTAATATTTGGCGGAATTCGCAAGGCGTCGATAAAACCTGTACTTGGACAAGTCATTTTTAATAAATAAATTGGTTCTTCATCAACATCAGCATTAATTTTTAATAGTGTGTATTCAGCCCAAGTATCTAATTCAATAGCTTGTAATTCTTGGCAAATTCGAGCGTAACCAATACCCTGAATTAAGACTCGTCGTAGTTCGGCATTTTCCTCTGATAAAAGCCATTGAGGTTGCCATTGCTGCGGGTGAACTTTACCGTATTTTTCAGGTAAGGTTACACCGTGGTAGGAGTAGAGGCTAAATCCATCAGCATACTCTATTGCGGGTTCGCCTTCAGCGTGGAGACGATTTTGATTATCGAAGCGCAAGTGAAGGGGGCGATCGCAGATAATTACTACTTTTTCAAAAGCAAAAATCCAGCCACATTCTGTAACCAATGATTGATAGTGCTGTAATTTTTCCACATCATAATCAAAATTTAATACTCTAAAACAAAAATCTAATACACTAGTTCCTGTGGCTCGTTGATCTGGTTGCCAGCATTTAGAATAAATATTCTCTATATTAAATTGTAAACGTGTTTTTATAGAAGCCTTGAATCGCTTTCCAATCCGGTAAGGTAATTTTATCCAATATGGATTTTTTAATTTTTCGTTGATTTTGATAAGTAGTTCGGGCTTTAGATGCCTATAGAAGAGTCTATGTCCGTTATCCCAACGGTTACTATCCAATTCCAACCAAAGGCTCGTGTATATATTAATATCTAATATTCCCTGAAATATTGGCGACTCTATTAATTCATGATAAAAGTCTATTTGCTTAATAAAAGGCTCTGGCAGAGGTTGAAATATTTCCTGCCTGTTTGGTATTCGGCTTCTAAATGATCTTTTTCTGCTTAAAAAGGATTGGTTTAATCTTCTAATAGTTGAGAATTCAGCTTTCTGCTTTAATCGGTCAATTTGATAGTCAATTTGCTCCATAAATATTATATTGAAAGCAGCATACGGACTATCACAAAAAATAACTTCAGGTTCTTTAAAGCCAAAAGCAGTATAAGCAACTTTTACGGCTTCACAGGCTTTATGACGATTGACTCGCTCTATAGAAAGCGCAATTTTTCGCCACTTCTCTCGATAAACTGGAATCAAAGCCTCTTGCTCAGGCGCTAACTTTTCAATCAGCGACATAACGCCAACCTTCAGGCTCGTATTCTCGCTGAATTTTCACCATCCAGTCACCTTGAGGAATCGAAATAGCTTTATGCTCCTCATGAGCTAGCAATGCCGACTCTGAAAAAACTCGTAAATACAGCGTGCTATCTTTTTCGTATAATTCTGCCTTGCCTTCAGTAATACGATGTTTATGACCCGTAACTTCGCCTTCTGCCAAAGTTAAATGAGGTATTTTTTGTCCTTCAACCTGCTCCACAGGCAGTAAGATAACATCACCTTGACGAATTGGTTGCATGATTTTGCTTTCCTGACATGAGTACAAATCCCACTTCGCTTTTTTGCTTGAGTTTGGTTTAATTTTGGCACAAGCTCTTAATAATTGGGCATAGGGCATAGGGCATAGGGCAAGGGGCAAAGGGCAAAGCAGAGAAGAAAGATCCCTCCTTTTACCTTTCCCCAAGGCGTTGCCATCTCCCCACTCCCTGATTCAACTTGCGGGGTATTTTGAAAACTGTAGTCGCCAATTTTGCGCTAGATAAGTTAAAGATTGAAATAGCTGGAAATTCACATCCAGCTTTCGCCTCTCTTATACTCTGGGAAAGACTGCGCCCTAGCTTAGGGCGGATTTTCTCCCAAGCAGGCAGTTTGTGTGAGGATTAAATCACCGCCCTAAGCGTGACGTTTTATCTTGACAATTTGCAAAAATTACCTCAATTTGACTGTTTAGCTTAGCAGCTATTCTTTTTTTGAAATTTCCATGTCAACTCTCGTCATCGTCGAATCTCCAACCAAAGCTCGTACCATTCGCAACTACTTGCCATCAGGCTATAAGGTAGAGGCGTCTATGGGTCATGTGCGTGACTTACCGCAGTCGGCTACTGAAATTCCCCCAGCCGTCAAAGGAGAAAAATGGGCGCAGCTAGGGGTAAATGTGGACGCCGACTTTGAACCGGTATATGTTGTCCCGAAAGACAAAAAGAAAATTGTCACCCAGCTCAAAGATGCCCTCAAGGATGTAGATGAACTCATTCTGGCAACGGACGAAGACCGGGAAGGTGAAAGCATTAGTTGGCATTTATACCAACTGCTGAAGCCGAAAGTCCCAACTAAGCGGATGGTGTTTCACGAAATTACCCAAGATGCCATCAAAAAAGCGCTGAAGAACTGCCGTAATATCGATGAACAGTTAGTTCGCGCCCAAGAAACGCGGCGGATTTTAGACCGATTGGTGGGTTATACTTTGTCTCCGCTGCTATGGAAAAAAATCGCCTGGGGATTATCTGCTGGGCGAGTGCAGTCTGTAGCGGTGCGACTTTTGGTCAACAAGGAACGCCAACGCCGCGCTTTCCATGAAGGTACGTACTGGGATTTAAAGGCTAGTTTAGAAAAGGACAAAACGCCGTTTGCCGCCCAGTTAGTGACACTGGGAGGAACCAAAATAGCCAATGGGGGCGATTTTGACCCAGCAACCGGACAAATTGTCGCAGGCCGCAATGTCTTGTTGCTCAACGAAGAGCAAGCCTTAGCCCTTAAGGAACGCCTGACTGGAAAAACTTGGAATGTCACCGACATTGAAGAACGTCCAGTAACGCGCAAACCCGCGCCACCGTTCACTACCTCGACGCTGCAACAAGAATCTAACCGGAAACTGCGCCTCTCAGCCCGCGATACGATGCGAATTGCCCAGAATTTGTACGAACAGGGGTATATTACCTATATGCGGACAGATTCGGTACATTTGTCAGATCAAGCGATCGCAGCTGCTAGAAGTTGTGTAGAAAAACTCTACGGTCAGCAATATCTCAGTCCCCAGCCCCGGCAATACACTACTAAATCCAAAGGCGCACAAGAAGCGCACGAAGCAATTCGTCCAGCAGGTAGCACCTTCCGCACTCCCCAAGAAACTGGTTTGGGCGGTCGGGAACTTGCTGTCTACGATTTGATTTGGAAACGTACCGTCGCTTGCCAAATGGCCGACTCTCGACAAACCCAAATTTCCGTACAACTGCAAGTCGAAGATGCTGGTTTCCGTTCCTCTGGTAAGCGCATTGACTTTCCGGGATATTTACGCGCTTACGTTGAAGGTTCAGACGACCCAGAGGCAGCACTGGAAGACCAAGAAGTAATTTTACCTAGTCTGAAAGTAGGCGATCGCCCCAATTGTACCGAACTGGAAGCAGTTGGTCACGAAACCCAACCCCCTGCTAGGTACACCGAAGCAACTTTAGTGAAAACCTTAGAAAGCGAAGGTATCGGTCGTCCTAGTACCTACGCCAGTATTATTGGCACCATCATCGACAAGGGTTACGCCCAATTGGCGAGTAACGCCCTCATACCCACTTTCACTGCTTTCGCCGTCACCGACTTGCTGGAAAAACATTTCCCCGATATCGTCGATCCCAGCTTTACCTCAAAAATGGAGCAAACCCTCGACGACATAGCCACAGGTGAAGCGAAATGGCTACCTTACCTCCAGCAATTCTATTTGGGAGACAAAGGTTTGGAAACCCTAGTCAAGGAACAGGAAAGCCAAATTGATGCCACCAAAGCCAGAACTGTAGAACTGGAAAATTTGGAAGCCAAAGTCCGTATTGGTAAATACGGCCCTTACATTGAAGTTGAAAATGGTAACGGTGTTGTCACTGCGTCAATTCCCAAAGACTTGACACCAGCCGACCTCGACCCCAAGCAGGTAGAAGTATTACTGCGGCAAAAAACCACAGGCCCCGACCAGGTAGGACGCCATCCGGAAACTGGCGAACCAATTTATGTGAAAATTGGTGCCTATGGGCCTTATGTCCAATTAGGTGACAAGTCGGAAGAAAACCCCAAACCGAAACAAGCCTCTCTACCCAAAGGAGTCACCCCAGAGAACGTCACCCTGGAAATGGCTGTTGGTCTGTTGGCGCTACCCCGGACATTAGGAACTCATCCAGTCACTGGCAGCAAAATCCAAGCAAGTTTGGGACGCTTTGGCCCCTATATCGTTCACGACCAGGGTAAAGAAGGAAAAGATTATCGCTCGCTAAAAGCTGCTGATAATGTATTGACAATTACCCTAGAACGTGCATTGGAATTGTTGTCAGAGCCAAAAAAGGGACGCAGTTCCACCAACAGCAAGTCTAAGGCAGCTTTACGCGAATTGGGTACGCATCCAGAAGACGACGAACCAGTAAATATCTACGATGGCCCCTACGGCCCTTACATCAAACATGGTAAAACTAATGCCAGTATCCCAGAGGGCCAATCGGTAGAAGATATAACGCTGGCTACGGCCTTGGAATTGTTGGCAGCTAAAGCTTCCACGGGAAAATCCACTCGCAAAACCACAAAATCAACAACTTCCAAATCTAAGTCAACTGGCTCTAAGTCAACTGCGAAGTCATCGACCACAGCGACAAAGAAAAAAGCGGCAGAAGGTTAAGAATTTTGGATTTTATATTTTGGATTTTGGATTTTGGATAATCTACCGAGGCAAACTTGCAAAGTTGAAAATTCTTCCTGGCCTTGCGTTTTTGCGTCTCCCTGCCAGATTTTAGCTTGATAAATTAACAGATCCCCTTGACTCTTGACCCTAAATACCCATCCTTGGTAGGATGCAGCTCTATAGGTTGCAAGTGTGATACTCTAAAAAGTATGGGAAAACACAACCCCAAATTTTAGAAGTGGCTAATGTCCCAAAAACGGGATTTTGTATTGGCTCAGTTAAAAGCTAGAGGTGCAAAAATACGCAATTCCCTGCGTAGTTGTTAATCAAAATTGAGGTAGTATCTCAGGAGCGGTCAGTTCATGGACTATATAGAAAAGGTGCTAGAAAAGCTTAAGGAATTAGCACGCAAGCTAATTGAGAGCCTTTTAGGGCCAGAGGCTGAGCCGGAACCGGAACTGATTCCGATTCCTGTGAACGATCGCTCGCGCCGTCGCTAGTAGCCCCGAAAGTGCTAAATTCGACCTTAGAACCCTTAAGTATTCTGGCACTGCACGGGCCAAACTTAAATTTGCTAGGACAGCGAGAACCGGGAATTTATGGCTCGTTGACATTAGCAGAAATTAACCGCCTGTTAGAAGAGGAAGGACTAAAATTACAGGCGAAAGTTTTTCCCTTGCAGTCAAATCATGAAGGAATTTTAGTGGATGCTATTCATGAAGCATTAGGGCAACATCAAGGAATTTTAATTAATGCAGGGGCATATACCCACACAAGTGTAGCATTGCGAGATGCGATCGCTGCCGTTAATTTACCTACAGTAGAAGTACATCTGAGTAATATTTATCGTCGAGAAGATTTCCGCCATCATTCGTACATCGCCCCAGTAGCCATCGGGCAAATCAGCGGTTTTGGCTCTCAAAGTTATTTGTTGGGCTTACAAGCGTTAGTAAATTATTTAAGAGTTAGGAGTTAGGAGTTAGGAGTTAATAGTAAAGTCAGGAATTAGAAATTTTTATAATTAATTCCTCACTCCTCACTTTTCACTTTTCACTCTATAATTCATGCGTTACTCTCTTATAAGTCGGTTTAGAGGCACTTTATTCGGAGCATTCCTGGGGGGAAGTTTAACCTCTGGTGATGGAATACAGCCTCAGAATTACCCTGATTTTGGCAGAATGGCAATTCTCGGTACCCAGAGTTTAATTAGCTTGGGTAGATTAGATTTAGACGATTGGATGGCGCGTCAGCAACAAGCTTCTCTTGATTTAGCTCCAACAGATATAATTATTGCCACACTACCAGTGGCACTTTTTTTTCACGAAAATCCAATTAAGCTACGAAAAAACTTGCTGGGCGTCCTAAAAATCTGGGATGATGACCCAGTGGTTAGGGATGGGACATTAGCAGTAGGGTATGCGATAGCTCTAGCCTTAAATGAGAAACTCGACCCCCTAACCCTGATTCCCCAAACAATTTCCTTTCTTCAAGAAACGCGGACCTCAATACCAAAAAAATTATTAAGAATTCAGGATTTATTAGCACAAGGGGCTGGATTAGAAAGGATAGAAGCCGAGTTTGCTGGCAAAGAAAAGCTCAGTAACACTATTGCGATCGCATTTTACTGTTTTCTGAGTACGTTAGAAGACTTTCGCCTTGCAGTTTTGCGGGCTACTCACAAAGGTGATTCCAAACTGCAAGATGCTACCCAATCAATAGCACATACAGGTGCAATTACAGCTGCTTTATCAGGCGCATATAACACTACAGCAGGAATTCCTCTAAATTGGCGATTGCTTCTAAAGAAGAATTCTCCAGCATCCGAACTAACAAGCTTTGACGAAATGTTAGAATTAGCTGATGCACTTGTGGCTGTGTGGTCGGGATTGTATAATAACATTCGCCTAGATCCTAAGGACTTAACAGAGGAGGAATGTGCCGTTTCTAGGGTAGATTTGCTTTCAGTTTACGCAGCTCCTCGTGTTATTAGGTTGCGTTAATGCTATTTTGAGCAAACAACAGTGCGGATGCCAAAATTGCAATATTGAAAGTATCCTATACTAATATTTTTCGGCAAACCCTCGACTTGATTGTGTAGCTAACTTCCGCAACCGTAGTTGCAATGTTAAATGCTGGTCGTCTAGCCCCTTTGTTCGCGTAGCGTCCCCGAAGGGAAGATTTTAACCATCCTGGAAAAATCAATGAACACTAACTTATCAAAGTCAGCAATTGCAGGCAGAGATAATGAAAACGACTGAGCCATTTTTGCAGTTATTGACACAGCAATTGTCTTACTGGCGACGATGGTACAGATTACTACGCCGTAAGAGAAAGCTACTTAAAGATACAAGCTATAGAAGGGAACTTACAACAGCTATCTTCAAAAATGTAATCTTGTTTGTCTCAAAAAGCAATCACAAAGGGGAACGCCAAAAACAAGAAAGAGCGCTAAAGTCAATGGCAAATTCAGCCAAAACTCAAGGTAGTATTTGTACACTTGCTTGCAACTGGATACATGGAAAGCGTTACTTCGTCATTTTGGCGATCGCTATAATCTCTCTTACGGGCGTAATTGGTAATAAACTATACAATCAAACTCAAATACAAATAGGCAATCCCGCACCACAAACAATTAGAGCGCCTTATACAGATAGCATTGAAGATAAGAAAAAAACAGACGCTGAACGTAGAGCCGCTAGCAAAAGTTTTATACCAGTGTTGATGATTGATGCACAAATCAATCAAAAAATCGATGAAGATTTACAACAACTTCTGGATGATGGTAATGAAATTCGTGCCATTGCAGGAGTGTTTCCTTTTTTTGATACTACAGTTTTGTCTCGAACTAGCCAGCTTTATCTCCGTTCTTGCTCTGAACCGGAATGGCAAGCGGTGATAGTGGCTCTCAAAAATCATCGAAACCAGCACCAAAAAATAACACAACGAACCGCCGCTTCATTAGCTGCACCTAATCAAGTACTACCCAAATATAATTTCCAGAATACTGAAGTCGGGTCAGATGAGACAAAACCTGGTGATTTTTCTCAAAACACTGACTTTACTCAGGCAATAAAAGAACTAGAAGCTTACCAGTTAACAAATTCTGACAAAAGCTTTTCCTCGCTAATTGCCCAAATTTCGCAAGCACGCCAAAAATACACTCAAGCTACTGCAAAACTTTTACAGTTGGAGAGTGTTAGTCCTGAAACAATATATGAGGAATCTCTGCTCTTAGATTTGTCGGATCGGGAGTGGGAAAATACACAATTGGGAATCCATCGGAGTGCAGAGCGGATTCTCACTCAAGGCATCCCCCACGGATTGCCACAAAATATTATACAAGATGCAGTCAGCTTACAAATCCAGACCTTTGTACCCCAAGACGCCGAACCTTTAGCAAGCAAAGTTTTATTAGCTGTACTTCAGCCAAATCTGCAAAAAGATGAAGAAAAAACCAGAGAAAAAGCTCAAAAAGCTGCTGCTGGGGTGTCGCCTGTGATGGTGAATGTACGGCAAGGTGAGGCGATTGTCAAACAAGGAGAGCAGATTAGTGCTTGGGATTTTGAGGTATTGCAGCATTATCACTTGATTCGCCGCCAGATTAAGTGGGTGGAATTGGTGAAGTTAGGATGCATCATTACCGTCGCCATTGGGATTTTTATCTGGGTAGAACGACATATCAATTGCCAATTGCGACAACGCGATCGCCTATTGGTGTTACTCCTAGCTCTGAGCGTACCAGGAGTAATCGTCATGGGATTGCCTTACACTACATGGAGTGCCCTTGGTTTATTGTTGGGAAGTTTTTACGGTCCGACTTTGGGGTTGACAGTTGTGGGACTGCTGTCGCCAATATTAGCCATCGGCTTGGATATGAGCAAAGTTGCGCTTTTAGCTGGTGTAGGCGGAGGAATATTAGGTAGTTGCATCGCCCAGAGATTGCGATCGCGTGAGGAGTTGGCGTTGTTAGGCGTGGCGATCGCTTTGACTCAAGGCGGTATTTACCTGATTGTAAAAGTCTTAATTGGCCAAGCATTTGGTTCAACTTGGTATATCGTCCTCCGAGAAGCAGGGTTATTTGCTTCATCGGGCTTTGTTTGGAGTGTCATCGCTTTAGGTTTGAGTCCTTATTTAGAAAGGCTTTTTGATTTAGTCACTCCCATCCGCCTAGCAGAGTTGGCGAACCCAAACCGCCCTTTATTGAAAAGACTCGCGACTGAAACTCCTGGAACTTTTCAACATACGCTGTTTGTGGCTACCCTTGCTGAAGCTGCTGCCAAACAATTAGGATGCAATGTTGAATTAGTTAGGGCTGGTGCATTATACCATGATATTGGAAAAATGCACGACCCTCTGGGATTTATTGAAAATCAAATGGGGGGGCCGAATAAACACGATACAGAAATTAAAGATCCTTGGAAGAGTGCAGAAATTATTAAAAAGCATGTCAGTGAAGGGTTGGTGATGGCACGTAAACACCTTTTGCCCACAGCAATTCAAGCCTTCATTCCAGAACATCAAGGAACAATGCTGATTGCTTATTTTTATCACCAAGCCCAGCAAATGGCTCAAGAAGATCCAAATTTAACGGTAAATGAAGCAGATTTTCGCTATGACGGGCCGATTCCCCAGTCACGGGAAACAGGAATTGTAATGTTGGCGGATGCTTGCGAAGCGGCGCTGCGATCGCTCGAAGTATCAGGGAAACGTCCTGTACCGTTAAAGGGAAGCAAAGTAGGAGCAAAGACTGTTGAGGGAGAAAAAGAGCGATCGCCTAAAGATGTCTCTATCGAACAAGCTTTAACAATGCTGAATAATATTTTGCGTGCCAGATGGCAAGACAATCAACTCGTAGATTCCGGGCTAACACGGGAAGAAATGTCACAAATTGCCCAGATATTTGTGGATGTTTGGCAGCAATTTAATCACAAGCGCATTGCTTATCCCAAGTTGAAGGCTAGTAGCACTGCACGGAATTCGTGATGGGATGTCTAAGACAGATGGGCCACCCCTGTGATTTTTTGGGGAGCGATCGCTGTTTTTCCCAAGTATATGCCAATACAGTTCACAATGAGCAACAAAATTATCATGTAGAGACGCGATAAATCGCGTTTCTAAAGACCAATTATCTACATGAATAACCTGTAACCTAAACGTATTGAAATATATGCTGAGTGTCCAAATTAACTAATATTGAGGATTCAGCCAGAGCAGATTAAGAAAAATTAATGTTATTCAGAATTTTTCGGGATATCTACCCAAAATATGGACAGTATAGGTATAAGGCAAGTATGATACCTGCTTACAGATATTATCTAGAAAATCTATGTCTATTTTGTGACCAGATAATAATCTAAACTACAAGTGCCTTAAACGACTACATAGGATGGAACTGATGACTTCTTTACCGGATGCTAATAAACCAGTAGTAAGAGTAGACATATCCATTTTTGACTCTAATTACAAAGAATTTGACTCTTCAATAGCTCAAGAATTAGCAGGTTTAATCCAAAAGGTGTATCAGTAGTTTGATGACATAAATAATAAACGAAAACAGGGTGATAAATTTGATGAAATAAATGAACCAAAACTAGGTGAAGATTACCAATTAATAAGTGAGCTAAAGGAAAATAATGTTCCTTCCAGTTTTCCTTTCGGCTTCGTTGCGTCTAAAAAAAATAGCAAAGATGTTTTTGTGGAAAAATCCTGTTGTTTATCAGAGACTTGGTTTTAGAGCCGACGTTGCAAATCAAGTAGCTCCAATTATCCAAAATGCAGGGTTATATAACTACGATCTACAAATCATAGTGAATTTGTTTTAATTTCTGGATTTTTACTATATTGTTAACAAGTTTTAATAAAAACCCCTGGTAGTTAACCAGGGGTAATGCAAGTCAGTACTTTTCGCATGGAATGTATCCTACTTCAATACCATAGCAAGCCTTTAATTGGCACATCTGCCATTTTGCCAAACAAAAAAGCCCCCAGTGGTAAGCTGAGGGTTAATTTTTTGGAATAGCGGTAATCTACAAAGTTATTATTCCCAGATAAGTAGGCGATCGAACCGAAATACAACTATAAATTTCCATATATATAGGTAGCTGCGGCATATTTTAAGCTTCGTTGCTTACCTTTAAATAAGTAAAACTAATGATTAAAGCTAGTTTTCTAAAAGTCCCAACACTTGATTAACTTTTGTAAAGCAGTGTAAAGTATACTCACAGGCGAAAACAAAAGCGCCTGATTCATACATAAATTCAACCGCACTTATAAAACAATGACAGCAACCATTCAACGTCGCGAAAGCGCCAACGTATGGGAGCGGTTTGCAAACTGGATCACCAGCACCAACAACCGCCTCTACATCGGCTGGTTCGGAGTCCTAATGATCCCCACCCTGCTAGCCGCAACCGCCTGCTTCGTAATCGCCTTCATCGCAGCACCTCCGGTAGACATCGATGGTATCCGCGAGCCAGTAGCAGGTTCCTTACTGTACGGAAACAACATCATCTCCGGTGCAGTAGTACCTTCTTCTAACGCAATTGGTTTGCACTTCTACCCAATTTGGGAAGCAGCATCTTTAGATGAATGGCTCTACAACGGCGGCCCTTACCAGTTGGTAATCTTCCACTTCCTGATTGGCGTATTCTGCTACTTAGGTCGTGAGTGGGAACTCAGCTACCGCTTGGGAATGCGTCCTTGGATCTGCCTAGCGTTCTCTGCGCCAGTAGCAGCAGCAACCGCAGTATTCTTGATTTACCCCATCGGACAAGGTTCCTTCTCTGACGGTATGCCCTTGGGAATCTCCGGAACCTTCAACTTCATGATTGTGTTCCAAGCAGAGCACAACATCCTGATGCACCCCTTCCACATGTTAGGTGTGGCTGGTGTATTCGGCGGAAGCTTATTCTCCGCAATGCACGGTTCTCTAGTTACTTCTTCCTTGGTTCGTGAAACAACCGAAAGCGAATCTCAAAACTACGGTTACAAGTTCGGTCAAGAAGAAGAAACCTACAACATCGTTGCTGCTCACGGTTACTTCGGTCGCTTGATCTTCCAATACGCTTCCTTCAACAACAGCCGTTCCTTGCACTTCTTCTTAGCTGCATGGCCTGTAATCGGCATCTGGTTCACCGCCTTGGGTGTAAGCACAATGGCGTTCAACCTCAATGGTTTCAACTTCAACCAATCCATCATCGACTCTCAAGGTCGCGTAATCAATACCTGGGCTGACATCATCAACCGCGCTAACCTGGGTATGGAAGTAATGCACGAGCGTAACGCTCACAACTTCCCCTTAGATTTGGCTGCTGGTGATGTTGCTCCTGTTGCTCTAACCGCTCCTGACATCAACGGTTAATCAGTAATTAAGCCAAATCAAATACAGTAAAAGCGCTCTCCGAAAGGGGGCGCTTTTTAGTGTCTTAAAATTGGGGGTAAAGACCTATGCGTTCAACCAATTCAATCAAGATGTACGAAGCTTTAATCATGCGATGGTAATTGCCTCCAGACCATTTGGCTAGCGTTTTCATATCACTAGTGCAAGCCTGACTCAATTTTATGGTGTTTCAATCGAGCGATCGCCCCTGTGCCAAAGCCATTGCCTCAAAACCGCTCCAAAATTCTGTAGGAATGTCATCATAGTTAAGGTGAAAACATTCTGGAGACAAAACCACGGTTTACGCACGTCCTTTAGCACGGTTAATTGAGCAGTTGCAACGCTTACCAGGAGTTGGCCCCAAATCTGCCCAGCGACTGGCTTTGCACATTTTGAAGCGACCAGAAGCAGAAGTAGAAGCTTTGGCGCAAGCTTTGGTAGAGGCAAAAAAACAGATCGGCTTGTGTTCTGTTTGTTTTCACTTATCTGCTGAGCCAGTTTGTGAAATTTGTCGTAATGTCAACCGTGATAACAATACTATCTGTGTAGTAGCAGATTCTCGTGATGTGATTGCCCTAGAAAAAACTCGCGAGTATAAGGGCAAGTATCATGTTTTGGGCGGGGTAATTTCTCCCATTGACGGAATTGGCCCAGAACAGTTGACCATTCAAGCTTTAGTACGTCGGGTGAGTAAACAACAACCCCAAGAAGTGATTTTGGCAATTAGTCCGAGTGTAGAAGGGGAGACAACTACACTGTATCTCGGTCAGCTACTGAAGCCATTTACCAAGGTGACACGAATTGCCTTTGGTTTACCTGTCGGTGGTGATTTAGAGTACGCCGACGAAGTTACTCTGGCAAGAGCCTTGGAAGGACGCCGGGAATTAGACTGAACGACTCGAATTAAAATTAAGGCAGCAGCACGAATCAGTTCGAGAAATCATTCTTTTGGACTTCGTTGAGTTAAAGTAATAGGTTCGCCTAAGAACCAAGTAGCGAAATCCTTGGATAAATTTTCTGCTAAAAATTTGCAGATATACCAGTTGAAGCATGGTTTAGGACATAAACTATGCTTCAACTGTCATAACTGAAATTCATATTTATAGGACTTACGCACTGTACAAATTAATCATGGTGTGAATTTACATGCATAGGTCGTTTCAGGCTTTTATTAATCATTCTTTGATAGTAAATAGACCCTCGGTGTAAGGGCACAGCACTGCTCATTGGTGTCAAATTAACGTGAACCCTGGTGAAAACGTGATGAGCGAGTTCTACTCACTTCCCATCAAGATCCGCGTTACCCCACCCCGGCTTTGCTGACGCAAAACCTCCCCTCCCCTTGCTAAGGGGAGGGGATTGAGGGGTGGGGTAAACGGCTGTGGAACAAAGCTTTGGGCTTAAGTTGACACCAATGAGCACTGCTGTGCCCCTACAACAAATGTGGTTTTTTAATTACTTATATTTGGTATTTTTTGTCAATGCGTAAGTTCTAATTTAATCAGTAAAAAGGCACATTATTTTCTCAAAACCTCATATTTAATAAGCAAAAAGCCATATTGCTTACTCAAAATGCTTAATTACTTTCTCAAACCCCAGTTTGCTTTCTGATTTTGGTGTTTTCCGCAAGCAAAATCAGCTTTGACTTTCTCAAACTCCAGTTTGCTTTCTGATTTTGGTGTTTTCCGCAAGCAAAATCAGCTTTGACTTTCTCAAACCTCAGTTTGCTTTCTGATTTTGGTGTTTTCCGCAAGCAAAATCAGCTTTGACTTTCTCAAACCTCAGTTTGCTTTCTGATTTTGGTGTTTTCCGCAAGCAAAATCAGCTTTGACTTTCTCAAACTCCAGTTTGCTTATTGATTTTGGTATTTTCCGCAAGTAAAATCAGCTTTGACTTTCTCAAACCCCAGTTTGCTTATTGATTTACAGCGCTTTTCATTTGGATGGAATACATACTTGAATACTAAATTATCGTAAGGGCACAACATTGTTGTGCCCCTACTGTGGTCTATTCAACTGCAAATTGCTGTAAGTAATTTACGCATTTATTTTGGTGTATCTTTGAGCCAAAACTTTGCGATGTCTACGACGGGCTACGCCTACGCGTTCTGTTGATTCACCAAAATCTTTCAATGGCTTACTGGTAATTCTGCTGGTTTATAGATAAGGTTGAACGCATCGATCGAACCACCACTACTCCATCGAATGCACTTCTTGAACCAAGCTTTTGGTCTAGGGCTGTTTAGTGGGACACTGAATCTTCTACTATGGTTTAGCTATGTGGTCATACTTTCCTTTTACTTGAAGGCTTTTGGTAGTTATGGAGTTAGCCTGTTCGGATCTACTCAACCAATTTGGAAGCACTTACTGATTAGCTTGGCAATTTTAGGGACAACTGGACTAAATCTACTAACTGCCAATTATATTGGGAAATCTCAAATTTGGATTGTCAGCTTCAAAGTGGGAATTTTGATACTGTTCATTACTATGGGAAGCAATCACATCGATATTTCCCGTCTAGAACCAGTCTCAGTGTCGTCGCTACAGTCAATTTTCGCAGGAGCAATGGTGATTTTGTTGGCACTAGGAATATTAATTTGGTTTGCTTTGCAAACAGATCCACAAACCGTTTGGGTTTTAGTGTTTATGCTAGGAGTAGCCATAGGTATCGAAGTAATCTACTATCTATCAAACAAGCGATAGCTAGACCTTTGAAAAGGTTTTAGCAAAGTGCTAATCTGAAAAATACAAACCTTGATGCCACCAGCCTTAAAGACGCTGATTAACGTAGAGCAAGATTTATCATTGTAGATCGGATCGTAACTGCTATATTTGGGCATAAAGCAATATAGAACCCATTTGATATCTTTTACTATCTTGAAGTAGAGTTACCGCAAAAGCCGTATTTAGCAGTCATGCCATACTCTAGCAGCCTAACAGACGAAGAGTGGGAAATCCTTGAACCTCTACTGCCTGAGATCTTGCCGCCTAAGAAGCAGACCAGACCCTCCAATTGGACAAAAAGAGAACTCTTGGATGGCATCTTCTATCAACTGAAGAATGGCTGTAATTGGGAAGATTTGCCCAAGGACTTGCCCCCTTACTCAACCGTATATTGGCATTACAAGCAGTGGCGGGCTCAAGGAGCGATCGAAAAACTAATGGGTATCTTACATTCTCAAGTGCGTGAGCAAGTTAAAAAAAACCCAAATGGACGACGTTGCTCATAATTGACTCCCAAGCGGTGAAAAACACTTGTAATGCTAGTGTTGAATCAAAAGGATATTGTTTCTACAAATCGACGAATGGGATTAAGAGGCATCTAGCCGTTGATACCCTGGGGTTTCCCTTCTTTACTCATTGCACTAAAGCGAATGTATCTGATGATAAAGGTTTGATTGAAATGTTGACGCTCAATATTGATTATTTCAAGTCAAAACCCGTTAATCTTCCCAAGACCACCATCCTGCTAGACCACGGTTATCATCCTGAACATCTCACGCAGGAGTTAGAGTTGGTTTATCCCCAGATCATGACGAAAATCAGATTTGAACTTTCGCCAAAACCATCGAAACAAGAAAAGAAAGTGCAAGGTAAATCTGGGGAAAGTTCCCGTTGCAGCGAGGTGGGTAATTGAACGCTCAAATGCTTGGATGGAAAGATGCAAAATCCTCGTCAAGAACTTTGAGAGAACTCTCGAAGACAGCGACTGCCAAGGTTAATCTTTGTTTTATTCGGCTGATGCTTAAGAGACTTGCAACCCCTTCTTAGATCTCAAATGGGTTCTATATACCCATTTTTAAATTAAAAATACTGTACACGCTCATTGTTAATCAGCAACGCTGAATTTTTACTATTCTTGTAAAACAGTCTTTGATGCAATCCTAGTTTTCTTCAGGTCTGCTTCGGAAAGTTGTTCCCCAGCTTGCAGGCGAGTGGCGGAAGTTTGCAAAACTGTCGCTGCACCTTTATCTCCTATTTGTAAAGCAGTTTTGGCAGCTGTTTGTAGCATTGTGGCTGCACCAGTGCGATCGCCCTGTTGCAATTTCGCTTCAGCTAATTGAGTTTGGCGATACTTGGCTAATGCTAAAATAGACTGTTTAACCTCAGGATTAGATGTTGGTTGATACGCCTTCACCACATCTGCGTAGACTGGCACGATGGGCGAAAGTAATCCTTGCTGATTAATCAACGGGTCATCATAACGAATTTGCAGATGCCCAATTACCTGTTTACCTTCTGGTAACTGTCCCAAATAAATATTAGCCAAAACTACCCGTTCTACATCCTGCATCAAATCTCCCAAGCGTACAGCAAAACTACCATCTTCTGATTCCACTGGTAACTCAATTGTGTCTGGGGAAACTTGGGCAATGGGTTTAAATTCTGCTAGGCGGACATTGGGTACTAAAGACAACAATAAATAGGCATTGGTTAGCCCCACAGATTGAATCCGCCCAAACAAACGGCTAAACTGCTCTAGAGCTTGTTCGGGACGTTCGATATAAGCTAAAGTACCACCACCGATATCGGCAATTTTTTCTAACAAATCCTGATTCCAGCTATTGCCAAATCCGAGAGTATTAATAGTTAAGTTCAGCTTGGCAGCCTTTAGCACCAGTTCTAAACAGCGCTTATTGTCATCCGGGCCGATATCCCATTTCCAAATTCGCAAACTGCTTTCACCTTGACCATCCGTCAGCAGAAATGCTTGGGAAACAGCACCTCTTGTGCCCTTCATCAGTTCTGTAATTCCCAGTTCCAAACCCTGAGCAATTATTGTACCGCCGCTAGCACTGAGTTTCTTTTTAATTTGGGATTTGAGGCTTTCGGGGTCTTCAATAATTTGGTTGGGGATAATGACTTCGGCAGAACCCGCAAAAGCCACAATCGAAATCCGATCGCCAGGTCTTAACTTATCGATTAATCCTTCTACTGCTTGAATCACCGTTGTAATTGGTTTTCCGTGCATAGAACCACTTTTATCTAGAATCAAGCAGAGGTTAAGAGGGAGATTTTGGTCAAATTCACCAGCAATCGCCGAAATAGTCATTGCCAATTGACGTTGGCTACTAGTTTGAGCCGCATCAACATTATTGTCATTTAGTGCTGAGAGCAATTTAACTTTCATTGCGGAGGGGTATCTTGCAAAACTGTTTTGGAGACAATTCTGGTTTTCTTGCGATCGCTTTCAGATAAATCTCCACCAGATTGTAGCTGGGTGGCAGAAGTTTGCAACACCGTCGCTGCGCCAGTATCTCCCATTTGCAGGGCAGTTTTGGCAGCGGTTTGTAGCATTGTCGCCGCACCAGTGCGATCGCCCTGTTGTAATTTCGTCTCGGCTAACTGAGTTTGGCGATACTTCGCCAATGCCAAAATCGATTGTTGCACCTGGGGATTGGGGTTTGGTTGGTAATCTCCCACTATATTGGCGTAAACTGGGATATTTGGCGTAAATATACTTGTTTCGTTGGTAGCTGGGTCGTCGTAGCGCACTTGCACGTTAGCGATCGCTTGTTTCCCTGATGGTAATTGTCCCAAATAAATATTAGCCAAAATCACCCGTTCTGCATCTTTCATTAAATCTCCCAAGCGCACAGCGAAACGTCCGTCTGGTTCTTGTTGCAGCGGTAACTCAATTGTGTCTGGAGAAACTTGGGCAACCGGTTTGAGTTCAGCTAGCCGGACATTGGGCATGAGGGAAAATATCAAATAAGCATTAGTTAACGCTACTGCTTGCACGCGGCTGAACAAACGGCTAAATTCATCGACTACGCGATCGGGTTTTTGAATATAAGACAAAGTACCCAAACCAGCATCAGCAATTTTTTCTAAAACATCTTGGTTCCAATTGTCACCAAATCCCAAAGTATTCAAAGTCAAATTGTAGCTGGCGGCTAATTGAGCAAATTTTAAACAGCGATTATTATCACCATGTTCATTTTCGCCATCGGTTAATAAGAAAGCTTGGGAAACGCTATCTTTTTTACCCTTAGCCAATTCTTCAATCCCCAAGCGCAATCCTTCATCAATGGAAGTCCCACCATCAGCAGCTAGACGCTTAATTTGCTGTTTAATTTTTTCTGGATCTTCGATCGCTTGACTGGGCACTAAGACTTTAGCACGGTGATTAAAAACTACAACACTCAGGCGATCGCCAGGACTTAATCGATCCACCAGACGACTCGCCGCGTTTTTCACCGTTTCTAGGGGTCGCCCATTCATCGAACCGCTATGGTCGAGAATCAGGCACAAATTGAGTGGTACATTGCGGTCTTGAACTTCCGCGATCGCTGAAATCGAAATTTCCAACTGGCGTTGAGAGTTCAGTTGATTGGCGTCCAAATTACTATCATTCAAGGCAGGCTGTAAGCTAACCCTCATAACTCAAAATTCCTATTTAAGATATAGATATTTGTAAATAACTTCAAAGCACTACTTTAGCGCTACGGAAAACCTATCCAATACATTAATATAATCAGAATATCTTAGAAGCCAAATATTGGCAGATGCTAGCCCCCCCTTAACCATTAGGGAGAAATCCACACCTTTAACCGAGTTAGCATCACGCTAGGATGTATTACAGTTAACGGCATAATTGCAGGCGATCAGTTGCTATGGACATTTCCGCCATCAAGGCTGTTCAATCCCCTTATTACGGCGATCGTTTTTACCGGAAACCGCCGCCAGATTTACCCTCTCTACTATTAAAGGAGCGAATTGTCTACTTAGGAACTCCTTTAGTTCCACAAATTACAAAACTGATCATCGCCGAACTCCTGTACTTGCAGTCCGATGACCCAGAAAAACCAATTAAAATTTACATCAACTCTACAGGCACTTCTGGTTACAGTGGCGAACCCATAGGCTTTGAGACCGAAGCCTTCGCCATCTATGACACAATGAAATATATCAAGCCTCCGATCCACACCATCTGCATCGGTTCGGCGATGGGTATGGCAGCGATGCTCCTCAGTGCTGGTACAAAAGGTTGCCGTGCTAGCTTACCCCATGCATCCATTATTCTGCACCAACCCAAGAGTTTCGCCCAAGGTCAAGCAACGGATATTCAAATTCGGGCCAAGGAAGTTCTAGCCAACAAAGCATCATTGATTGACATTTTGTCTCGCAACACAGAACAGCCGCCAGAAAAAATTAGCAAAGATATGGATCGTCTGCTATACATGACTCCCTATCAAGCTAAGGAATACGGTTTGATTGACCGAGTTTTTGAAAAAGAAGAACTGGCCAATCCCCCACTACCTGCCAGCGTCCTTTAAAAAATCAAGTGAGTCTGATTTCTTGCGATTTCAACTCACTTACCCCACAGGAGCTACCAGGCTTCATCGTTGCTATAAATCATTGTAATAACGGAGCAAATTATGCCTATTGGTTACCCCAGCGTTCCCTATCGGTTGCCAGGGGGACAGATGGAGGAATGGGTTCACATTTATACTCGTCTTTCCCTAGAACGAATTATTTTCCTGGGTGAAGAAATTGACGATAAAATCGCCAACGAGATTATAGCCTTCTTGCTATATCTTGATTCGGAAGATCCAGGTAAAGATATTTACATATATATCAACTCCCCTGGCGGTATGGTCACTTCCGGGCTGGCAATTTATGACACCATGCAGCACATCAAATCAGATGTGGTTACAATATGCACGGGTCTAGCAGCCTCTATGGGTTCATTTCTGCTAGCAGGCGGAGCCAAAGGTAAGCGGTTAGCATTGCCTCACTCACGGATTATGATTCACCAACCTTCTGGTGGCACCCGCGGGCAAGCAAGCGACATCGAAATTGAAGCCAGAGAAATTCTGCGGATTCGCAACCAGCTAAATCAAATTTATGCTGACAACACCGGTCAAACCTTAGCAAAAATTGAAAAAGACATGGATCGCGACTTTTTCATGTCTGCTCAAGAAGCTAAAGAATACGGTTTAATTGACCGTGTGATTGAAGAAAGACCGTAGGAATGGGGAAAAGGGGAAAGGGAAAAGGAGGGGTCTTCGCTTCCTCCCCTGCCCCTTGCCCTTTGCCCAATGCCCCATGCCCCATGCCCAACACCAAAAAACTGTCAAAATTGAACTTTAAAATATTAAATTTACCTTTATGATTGATATCTCAGGCTATGAGCTAGTAGCTGATAGTCTGTAGCTAAATATTCGATAGCTCATAGCTCAAGATGGATCTTGGAGATTGCTACCGTTTATTGGGTTTAAGGTCGGGAGCCTCTTTTGCTGAAATCAAAGCGTCTTATCGACGACTGGCGCAGCAATATCACCCCGATATTAACCCAGATGACAACAGAGCCAAAGATAAGTTTATTGCCTTGACAGAGGCTTACAAACTCCTACTGACGGTAGTACTACCACAAGAGGAAACAGCTGCACATTCAAATTCGGTGTCAACGTCGGGACGCGATCGCCCCAAGGCAACGCATCGGGAAAAAACACCAGCCACAAAGGCGAAAACCCAGCAACCAGGGACACCAAAACCCCCCAATTTGGTGGAAATAGAACAACGCCTCAAATGGAAAACTTACGAGCAATTGCAGCAATTTTTGCAAGAAAGACGATTTCCCCAAGCGATCGCTCTAGCCGAAGCTTTATCAGATCGGCTATCTGGTGATGCAGAAGTCCGCCAATGGCTAGCAGTTGCCTATCAAATCTGGGGACGGGCGCTAATTTCCGAAAACCAGCTCCTCAAAGCCAGAATTTATCTCAAAAAAGCCCTGAAAACAGACCCTCATAATAAAACCCTCTGGAATGCAGTGCAGCGAGATTTCGAGCGTTTAGAACAAATTTTTTGAAGAAGAATACAGAGTTCAGAATAAATCAAGTTCGCTAAATTACTTATAGTTAAAAACTCTCCGTCTTAGAGCCTCAGCTTAATTACTTAAGTATTCAACCGGACATGGTATTATATGAAGATGGAAGAGGACAAACAGACAAGGATTTTTTCTCCCCTTGTCCCCTTGTCTCCCCCTCCCTTGTCCTCTGTCCGCTGTTATCGCTGCCATTCACGCAACACTGCTCCAAGGGTAGCGATTCCCTCTACAATCTTGTCCTTTGGTTGAAAGCTAAAAGCCAACCTGATAGCATCATCGCCCTGACCGTTGGCGTAGCAGCGAGTTCCTGGTAGAAAGCTGACGCCTTGTTGTGCACAAGCACTTAGGAGTGCTTTGGCACTGATATCTGGCGGCAATTTACACCAAACGAAAAAGCCGCCATCCGGTCGCAAAGCAACTATATCGCTGGGAAACTCAGCAGCGATCGCTTCTAACAACAAATTGCACTTATGCTTGTAGCAGGCGATCAGCTTCTGAATGTGAGCATCTAATTTGCCAGTAGCACAGTAGCGGCCAACTACATGACTGACAAAAGGCCCTACAGGCCCCTCGCTTTTGAACATTGCTAAGCGCTCAATAATTGCTGGATCGCCACAAGCAAAGCCCAACCTGACACCAGGTGCAATAATTTTCGAGAAGGTACTCACATATAACACCCACCCTTCCTGGTCGAGGGACGCCAAGGACGGCACGGTTTCTCCTTGAAAACGCAAATCCTTATAGGCATCGTCTTCCACCACCAGCACGCCATATTCAGCCGCCAGTGCTACTAATTTTTGGCGGCGAAATAAGGGCATAGTAGTGCCTGTAGGATTGTGAAAGGTGGGAATGGTGTAAATAAACCTGGGTCGAATGCCCTGTTTTTTCAAGTCACTTAAAGTTTCTTCTAGGGCGTCCACATTCATTCCCAACTCATCTACAGGAATGGTAATTAGGCGTGCGCCAGCGTGAACAAATCTAGCAACTACTCCCAAGAAGGTCGGGCCTTCTACAATTACCACATCACCAGGTTCGATAAATACATCTGGTAGTAAGCCGAGAATCTGTCCAGAACCATAGCCAATCAGAAGGCGATCGCCATCAGCGGCGATTCCTTGAGCCTCCAAGCGGAGGCTAATTTGCTCGTAGAGTTGAGCTGAAGGCGGGCCGTAATTAAGAGCGATCGCAGCTTCTTTTGCCAGTAAATCAGCAGTTGTAGCCGCCAAATCAGCATCAGGAAACAGAGTTGGATCGGCTAAACCGTAGGTAAAACTAACACTAACGATTTTGGTTAACTCTGTGCCATAGGTTGGTGGTGCGAGGTTTTTGGCTCGTTCGGCGAACAAATCAGCAATTTCATAACTATTGGCGGTAGCAGCCATAAGCAATTCAAAATGAAGAATACAGGAGTCAGAATTTCCGAGTTAGGGAAAATACAGTGTAGATTTTCTTTGTTGATGGATGTATTCTTTCTTATAACATCATGACAAGCATCACGAAGATTGACTGATAGAACAGAATTAGTACAGTGAAATTGATTAACTGCAACTGGCAACACCTAATTTTGACCTTAGGCTGTCTGCTACTGATTCTTGCTTGTAACAGTTTCTATCCCAGTACCAAGCAAGATGCCAAACTTCTTAAGGTTGCTACAGACCCGACCTTTATCCCTTTTGAAATCCAAACAGCCAGCGGGAAGTTAGAAGGCTTTGATATTGATTTAATAAATGCGGTCGCGAAGATTGCAAAATTTAGAGTTGATTTTGAAAATTTGCCTTTTGATGGCATGATATCAGCTTTGCAAGCCAAAAGAGTCGATGCAGCAATTAGTGGGATTACAATTACCGCCGAACGCTTGAAAACAATTGCTTTTTCACGGCCTTATTTTAAAGCGGGATTGGCGATCGCCGTCCGCCAAGACAATCAAAATATTAAAGACTTCAACAGTCTCCAAGGTAAAAAAATTGCTGTACAAATAGGTTCCACTGGGGCGGATTTTGCCAAAACCATCCCCAACGCCAAAATTAGCACTTTTAACTCTGGGCCAGAATTTTTTCAAGACTTGCTCAACGGCAATGTTGATGCTGTAGTTAGCGATGCTTTTGCTACCTTGTATGCAATTAAAAACGGTAAACTCAAAGGCATCAAAGTTATTGCCGACTTACTCACCGAAGAATACTACGGTATTGCCACACCAAAAGATTCCCCCCACCTCGATACAATTAACAAAGCCCTAGCCGCTTTGTTATCCAACGGCACCTACAAGCAAATTTATCAAAAATGGTTTAACGCCGAACCTCCGCAACTACCAGAATCTTGGAAATAAGGCAGGGAGCAGGGGGCACAGGAGAGAATAATAACTACTAACTCCTCACTCAGCACTCCTAACTCAACACTCTTAATGCCCGATGCCCATTAAAATATTTTCTGCGTCAGAATTAATACTGCCACTAAAATCCACTCTTAAAACTACAATCTATTGTAAGTCTACTGTAGTCAGGGGCAGCCAATTGTGGCACCTTGGATCTTAGTGGCTAGAACCACCTTGGAACGGGAATTAAGGAACTTCCACTATGCTGATTTGCCCTCAGTGTAAATTTGAAAACCCTAATACCAACAAATTTTGTCAAAAATGTGGCACATCCCTGACTCACAAAATCTGTCCTGAATGCAGTACCGATGTTCCTGTGAATGCACTACGCTGCCACAACTGTGGTACGGAATGTGGAACAGTATTTTGGGCAATTATCACTCCAGAAGCGGCTGGAGATGAGGGAGCCTGGGAAGAAGAAACAAAGACGCAAACAGAAGTCGGAGCATTGGCTTCCAGCGAAGCGAACTCTGGAAGACAAGGAGACACGGAGAGTTCTGTCCCCGCCTCTGAATGTCTCCCCGTCTCAGTATCTCCCATTACCCCTAGTGCTCAAATTACATCAGACTCCTATTTAGATCCTCAGGAGCGCTACCAATTGTTAGATAAGTTACCTAGTCTAGAAAACATTATAGAGGTAGAAGCGAGGGTTTTAGACTGTCAACCGTATCAAATATCACCTATTGAAGCAATATTAGGAAATCAGCAATCGGATGTAGTAACTCCAGCAGTGGCGGCAAATGCAATTCCTAGTCTTGCTAAAGTTTATATTGCTTTACAATACCAAGGTCACCCTGGAATACCACGGATTCACGATGCATGGCAGCAAGGTGATAAACAAACAATAATAATCGAAGATCGCTCGAATTGGCAGCTTTTACTCGATTTGTGGCAAGAAGAGACAACGAGTTCGTTAAAAATTTTACACTGGTGTAATGAAATGGCCCAACTTTGGGCAGTATTGGAACCAGTAAGTTGCCGTCAAAGTTTGTTGGAATTGTCGAATTTGCGATTGGATGAAGACCAAACGCTGGCGCTACAAAGATTGTATGTGGAATCACACAATAGTGAGGCGATCGCCGAATCCCTAGAAGATGACCAAGCCCTGTCTGTGTTAGAGCAACCGTTAACTATCCAAGCTTTGGGGCGGGTTTGGCAAACGCTATTTAGACAGACTCAACGCACTCAATTTGGTTCAGTAGTGCAGATGTTAGGGGATTTAGAGGCAGGAAAAATTGAAACCATCGCACAGTTGCGATCGCGTTTGCAGGAAATCTCCGTGGAACTGGAAGCACTAGGAACTGGAACTTTGCCCCCAATACAGGAGAAATATACTGTTGTGCCTACTAGCCTGCAATCACAAGAACCAGAAGATATCATTAGTAAAACTGATGATATGCCAACTGTTGTGCTGGCAATGCAGTTAAGTAGCTTGGAAGATGCGGGACGCACAGATGTAGGGCGTCAGCGTCATCATAACGAGGACTACTTTGGTATTGAAACTAAAGTTGAGAAGCTGGAGTTGCCCAAAACTCGAATCCTGCAAGGCTATGGTTTGTATATCCTCTGTGATGGTATGGGCGGACACGCTGGCGGCGAGGTAGCCAGTGAGTTAGCAGTCAACACCCTCAGGCAATATTTTCAAGAACACTGGGTTCCCAATCAACTGCCAACAGAAAATAGCATTCGCGAGGCAGTTTATTTAGCTAATGAGGCGATTTATAAGCTCAATCAACAAGATGCTCGTTCTGGAGTTGGGCGTATGGGTACAACTCTGGTAATGCTTTTAATTCAAGACACCCAAGCAGCAGTGGCTCATGTGGGAGATAGTCGCCTGTATCGCGTGACGCGCAAGCAGGGATTAGAACAAGTCACAGTAGATCACGAAGTCGGGCAACGGGAAATTACAAGGGGAGTGGAGGCAAGTATAGCTTACGCTCGCCCTGATGCTTATCAACTCACCCAAGCCTTGGGGCCCCGCGATGAAAACTCCATTAATCCCGATGTCGGCTTTTTCGAGATCAATGAAGATACCCTTCTAGTGTTGGCATCGGACGGTCTATCAGATAACGATCTATTAGAAACCCATTGGCAAACTCACTTAGAACCGTTACTTAGTTCTGCCGCTAACCTAGAACGCGGCGTCACGGAATTAATTGATTTAGCAAACCAACACAATGGTCACGATAATATTACTGCTATACTGATTCGGGCAAAAGTGCGTCCAAATCTTGAAAGTTAAACGTCAATTGGGTATGGGGAGATGAGGGAGATGGCAACGCCTTGGGAAAAGGGGAAAGGTTAAAGGGAAAAGGAGGGATCTTTCTTTTCCCCTTTGCCCTTTGCCCTTTGCCCTTTGCCCCATGCCCAATGCCCAATGCCCCATGCCCCAATCCCCAGTCCCCTTACCTCATAGGTCGTATTGTGGTTACTCTGACCCTGTTAGAACCGCAACAAAAAACGCCGCTCCATCAGTGGTGCTTTGAAAACTCTTCCATAATTCGGATTGGTCGAGCAGCAGACAATCATATTGTTTTAACTGATAGTTTGGTTTCTCGGCATCATCTAGAACTTAGACAAGTCGATTCTGCTAGCAATGGTGATGCTTGGCAACTAATTAGTCAGGGTACAAATGGAACTTTCCTTAATGGTGTCCTGGTAATTCAAAGCTCGCTACCAGACAATTCCCTGTTGGAACTCGCACAGGGAGGGCCAATACTGCTATTTCAAATTCGGGAGCTAAAACCACCGGATGTTTCTTTGCCTTGGCAACAGACACAAGAAACGCCAGAAAATGCATTTCCCACAGTTTCCTCAGCCAAAAATCCCGGAATTTTATCCTCCACTTGCACCCATGAAGGTAATTCGCCGAATAATTTGTTTTGTATCCACTGCGGTCAACCTCTGTCAGTGCAACAGACGATTCGCCATTATCAGGTGTTGCGAACTCTGGGACAAGGAGGTATGGGTACTACCTATCTGGCTTGGGATGCACTTGGTTTGATTGCGGGTATTCCCCAACTGCTGGTGTTGAAGCAAATGAATGCTGATATGGTGAGAATTGCCAAAGCTCAAGAATTATTTGAGCGAGAGGCGTATACTCTCAAATCTCTCAAGCATCCGGGAATTCCCAAGTATTATGATTTCTTTGTGGAAGGTGGAAAAAAATACTTGGCAATGGAGCTAATCCACGGACAAGATTTAGAAAAACGTATTTCCACCACTGGGCCAGTAACTCCAAGTCAGGCGATCGCTTGGACGATCCAAACCTGCGATATCTTAGACTATCTTCATAGCCAAGAGCCTCCACTCATCCACCGCGATATTAAACCCGCTAACTTGATGGTGCGAAGTTTTCAAAATCGCATAGTGGTGCTGGATTTTGGTGCAGTTAAGGAAATTGGCACGGCGCCGGGTACTCGTATTGGGGCAGAAGGTTACTGCGCTCCCGAACAAGAACGAGGACAACCTTTGACGCAATCTGATTTATATGCAATTGGGCCAACGCTGATTTTTCTGCTCACAGGCGAAAATCCCTTCAAGTATTACCGCCAACGGGGGCGACACTTCAGGTTTGATGTGGCAAAAGTTCCTACCATTAGTCCCCAATTAAGAGATGTTATTGACCGCGTTACCGAACCATTGCCACGCGATCGCTATCAGACTGCCAAAGAACTAGCTACGGCCTTAGCTACTTGTCAAGTTTAGGGAGTGGTGAGACTGGGAAATGGGGTAATAACCAATGCCCCATGCCCTATGCTCTATGCCCTATTCTTCATCCCAAGCTTCTACAGCTAGCAATTCGCTGATTGGGTCTTGCATACTAAACCCAAAGTCCAGCAATTCTTGTTTCCAGTGCTGCCATTCGTTGCCGTAGAGCAAAGCGATTTTCCAGATACTATCGCTTGGCTTGATAATATTCGATTCTATGAGTGATTGCACGTTACGCTGCAATTTCACCATCGGGTGAATTACTTGCTGAGTCATAACCTCGATTGAATTCAGATTTTGTTTGGTAAATGCTTAATTAAAACTGCTTTCCATTCTGCAATTGGTGCCGGCTCGTAGAGTGGTGTAATTTGGTAAAGCTAGTCTTAACTTTCTAACTATACCATAACAAACTCTACTCAATTACTAGGAAATCCATTTTTGTACGGTAATCACCACCATAACACTTTAATTGTGCTAGGCACTCCTTCAACCTCTTGTATCAGTGTGACAAGGGTTAAGGGATGAGGTGGATAAAGGGTAAGTAGGACTGCTCACTTGAGTGAGGGCGACTGGTAAAAGTTTATTCCTTTTAGTCACAAAAAATAAGTACGTTTGTCGAAGAAACGATGAACAGAGGCTAATTAGCAAGTTTTTGACTGAATGTGAAGTTTGTAATCGAGTAGGAATGTCTACCCTTTATATTTCTTCAAACGTTATTTACATTATCGCAAACATATACAGTTAAGCAAATTTATAGTAAATCTTTATATATTTTTAATGTTTTAGATAGAGAATATAACACCTGTAAGATTGCCCTGTTTAAGTACAGGAGAGGGTTTTGGCTTGAAAGTGAGGAGGCGATGCCTACGGCGAGCTTCTCTACGAGACGCTGCGCGAACGCTAACGTTTGCTTAAATTCTTGGTGCAGCATTGGCTTACCACAGACCTCTCTTAGATTTTTGGCCTGCTTTTGAATTTTGTGTGAAAAATTTATAGCCAAGATGTTAGTTTCTGTTGAGCAGATGGGTATCCTCATAGCGGGAGGTTTGCTGATACCTAAGTATTTACCGCAGCAACTATTAAGACATGACAGGAAAGGGGGAAGAATACTTAATTGCCCGCAAAAAGCAGATTGAGCAGCGACGAAAAATTGTCACAATAGTGTCGATGGTGTCGTTTGTTGGTTCTATGGTATTTGCAACCATTCCATCAATCCAACAAGCTATTCAGAGTCCCAAGCCAGTAGCTGCGTCTGTTTCTCCTGAGTCAGCGTTACAGCAGCAGGTGAAGGGTTACGAGTTAGTTTTACAAAGGGAACCAGAAAACCAACTTGCTTTAGAAAAACTGTCATTGTTGCGCTTGAACTTGAAGGATGCTAAAGGTGCGATGGAACCTTTAGAGAAGCTAGTGAAATTGCATCCCGAACGGCAAGATTACAAAACTGTATTAGAGCAGATTAAAAAGCAAGAGGGAATCGGACAGGCAAAAGGCGATCGCAGCACAAATAATCAACCTAAATCTCCTTAAAAATTTTACTTAAATATTTTTGATAACAAATAATTTTTAGATTATAAATAAGCACAAAATGTTTAATGATAAATCTATTTTAATCACTGGTGGTACAGGTTCATTCGGTAAGCAATTTGTGAAAACAATTCTCTGCCGATATCAGCCAAAGAAAGTCATAGTTTATTCACGAGATGAACTGAAACAGTATGAGATGGCGCAGGAATTCAATACACCAGCGATGCGCTATTTTATTGGAGATGTGCGCGATCGCGATCGGTTGCGTTTGGCCGTGCGAGGTGTAGATTATGTTATTCACGCTGCTGCACTCAAGCACATTCCTGCTGCTGAATATAATCCAATGGAATGCATTAAAACTAATATTCATGGGGCAAATAATGTTATTGATGTTGCCATTGAACAAGAAGTAGAAAAAGTAATTGCTCTTTCAACAGATAAAGCAGTTAATCCGATTAATCTCTACGGCGCAACTAAGTTAGCTGCGGATAAACTTTTTGTTGCAGCTAATAATATTGTTGGGGCAATGAAAACCCGATTTGCTGTAGTTCGCTATGGGAATGTCGTCGGCTCCAGAGGCTCAGTTGTACCATTCTTTCAAAAACTGATTCAAGAAAAGGCCACAGAAATTCCGATTACAGATCCACGTATGACACGCTTTTGGATTACCCTCCAGCAAGCTGTAGATTTAGTATTTAATAGTTTTGAAAGAATGCAAGGTGGAGAAATATTCGTGCCGAAGATTCCTTCAATGAAAATTACCGATCTAGCTGAAACACTTGCACCGGGAGTCCCAATTAAAATTGTTGGTATTCGACCAGGCGAAAAACTACATGAAGCCATGTTTTCTGCTGAAGCTTCACATTTAGCATTAGAATTCAATGACCATTATGTGATTAGGCCAACTATTGAATATGCCTACTCCATCGATTACGCCTGCAACGCTTTGGGTGAAAAAGGAGTCCCTGTGGCAGAAGGATTTGAGTATAGTTCTGAGATAAATACAGAATGGCTAAAAGGTTTCCAACTACTCGATATGCTGAAGTAATGAGTGATTACATTCCCTATGGACGGCAAGATATTAGTCAAGAAGATATTGACGCTGTGATTGCAGTTTTGCGTTCAGATTGGATTACTCAAGGCCCAGCTATAGAGAGGTTTGAACAAGCTGTTGCTAACTATTGTCAGGTGAAATATGCTGTAGCAGTTTCCAGCGCTACAGCTGGATTACATATTGCTTGTCTTGCAGCTGGTTTAAGAGAAGATGAACTTCTTTGGACATCACCAAATACCTTTATTGCTTCAGCTAATTGTGGGCTTTACTGCAATGCAAAAGTAGACTTTGTTGATATCGATCCAAATACTTACAATTTGAGCGTAGATCAATTAAAAAATAAATTGGTTAGGGCAGAAAAGCAAGGGTGTTTGCCCAAAGTATTAATACCCGTCCATTTTGCAGGGCAATCTTGTGAAATGGAGCAGATTGCTGCTTTGTCGCAGCAATACGGTTTCAAAATTATTGAAGATGCTTCTCATGCCATTGGAGGACGCTATCAAAGACAACCTGTTGGTTCGTGCCAATTTTCTGATATGACAGTTTTTAGCTTTCATCCAGTAAAAATTATCACTACTGGTGAAGGGGGTATAGTATTAACAAATGAGGATAAATTATATCAAAAATTAATTAGATTAAGAACTCATGGCATCACTCGCAATCCAGATTTAATGCAAGGAAAATCTCACGGTTCTTGGTATTATCAACAACTGGAATTAGGTTTCAACTATCGGATGACAGATATCCAAGCAGCATTAGGCGTTAGTCAGATGCAAAGGCTGAATGAATTTGTAGAACGTCGCTGTTTTTTAGCTAACCGCTATCATCAACTTCTGCAAGATTTACCCTTAATACTGCCGTGGCAACATCCAGATACTAATTCTAGTTGGCATCTTTATGTGATTCGGCTCAAGCTGGATAAGATTAATAAAACTCATCGGCAGATATTTGAAGAACTTCGCGGCTTAGGAATTGGTGTGAATTTACACTATATCCCAGTTCATCTACAGCCTTATTACCAAAGATTTGGTTTTAAATTAGGCGACTTTCCAGAGGTTGAAAAATACTACGAACAAGCTATTAGTATCCCCTTATATTCTGGACTAGATGAAGAGAGTCAAGATAAGGTAGTAGCTTTCCTAAGAGAGGCGCTGATATGAAAATTGTAATTATTGTTCAGGCAAGGATGACTTCAACTCGCCTACCTGGTAAGGTACTCAAAAAAGTCTTAGATAGGTCTTTATTGGAATACCAAATTGAGAGATTAAAACGAGTAAATTTAGCTAATGAAATTGTAATTGTTACTACAAAAAACAGTACAGATTTGCCAATTGTTGAACTTTGCCATAGCCTTTTTATTCCATATTTTCGAGGCTCTGAAGAAGACGTGTTAGCTAGATATTATGAAGCAGCAAAAGAACATCATGCAGATGTAGTGGTTCGCGTTACCTCTGATTGTCCACTTATCGATCCACAAGTGATTGATAAGGTAATTCAGTTTTATCTTGACCATGAATATAAATATGATTATGTTTCTAACTGTTTAGAAAGAAGCTATCCACGGGGAATGGATACTGAGGTTTTTTCATTTTCAGCATTACATCAGGCGTTTGTAGAAGCAACAGCACAACCTGACCGGGAACATGTGACTCCGTTTATTTATATGCATCCTGAACGTTATCGCGTAGCTAATATAGTTAATTCAGATAATCAAAGTTCACATCGCTGGACAGTGGATACAGCAGATGATTTTGAACTGGTTAAAAGAATTATTCAAGCCCTTTATCCTCAAATTCCCAATTTCACCTTAGAAGATTGTTTAAATTTGTTGAGACAGTATCCTGATTGGTCGCTAATTAACGCACACGTAGAACAAAAACAATATGGTAAGTAACTCGGAATTTAGAACTGAGCAAGAATATTTTTGGGCTGGTAAATTTGGTGATGAATATATTACTAGGAATCAAGGAAATATTTTTATTGCTAATAATATTTCATTATTTGCAAAAATTCTTTCCAGAACTCACTCTATTCACTCTTTAATTGAGTTTGGTGCCAATATAGGTATTAATCTTCAAGCAATTAGACAACTTCTTCCTCAAGCAGAAATTTCGGCAGTTGAAATTAACCAAAAAGCTGTGGAAAAATTGCAATCACATCATGATTATCATGTTTACCATCAGTCGGTATTTGACTTTGTACCTGAGCGCCAATATGAATTAGCTCTGATTAAGGGAGTTTTGATACATATCAGTTCAGATATGCTGGCAAAAGTGTATGAACTACTTTATCAAGTTAGTAATCGTTATATTTGTATTGCAGAATATTATAATCCCACACCTGTAGAAATAACTTATCGCGGTCATCAAGGTAAATTGTTTAAGCGTGACTTTGCAGGTGAGATGCTTGATAAATTTGATGACTTACATCTATTAGATTATGGATTTGTCTATCATCGCGATAATCTATTTCCGCAGGATGATTTGACTTGGTTTTTATTAGAAAAGACTGATTATCAATGAAACTATTGATTCGGGCAGATGCATCAACACAAATAGGTACAGGTCATGTAATGCGCTGTCTAGCTTTGGCTCAAGCTTGCCTAGATGCAGATGGTCAAGTAATTTTTGTGATGGCAACGGCAGCTCCAGATTTAATAACTCGGTTAAAGTCTGAAGGAATGGAAGTTCTCCATCTGTCAGTTGAGATTGGAAGTGCGGAAGATGCCGCAGAAACAGCAAAACTTGCACGCCAGTTTGATGTTAATTTGGTTGTTGTAGATGGCTATCATTTCGGTGCTAAGTATCAAGAAATCATTAAGGAATTTGAGTTAAAGCTTTTATTCATTGATGATTATGGACACGCAAAACAGTACTACGCGGACATTATTTTAAATCAAAATATTCATGCTGAGGAAGAATTGTACACAAATCGACAGCCATATACACAGATGTTACTTGGTACCAGTTATAGCCTTTTGCGGCGGGAATTTTGGCAGTGGCGGGGATGGCAGCGCTCGCTTCCTCTGGTAGCGAAAAAGCTACTAATTACACTAGGTGGTGCCGATCCAGATAATGTAACTCTCAAGGTGATTCAAGGATTGCAACAAGTAGAAGTGGAAGGGCTAGAAGCTGTTGTTGTAGTTGGGGGAAGCAATCCACATTATGAGCAGATGCTCGTGGTTAGCCAGGAATCAAAGTTTCCGATTCATTTGAAAAGGAATGTTAAAAATATGCCTGAGCTAATGGCTTGGGCTGATGTGGCAGTGGCGGCTGGTGGCTCTACATGTTGGGAACTAGCTTTTATGGGTTTACCGAGCATTGTGCTAATTTTGGCAGATAATCAGCAAGATACTGCTGAAAAGCTTGGGAAATTGAATGTAGTTTTTAATTTGGGCTGGCATCAAAATATTTCAGAAGTAGAAATAGCACAAGCAATTAAGAAATTACTATTAGCAAAACAAATCAGAATAGAAATTACAAAAAATGCTAAAAACTTGATTGATGGTTATGGTGTCAGCCGAATATTATCTATATTAAATGGGCAAAAATATGAATGTAGTTAAGATTGTAAATCGCTTAATTGGGACTAATTATGAACCTTTCATTATTGCTGAGGCAGGTATTAACCATAATGGAGAAATTGAAAAAGCATTACAAATGATCCGGGTTGCTAAAGAAGCAGGTGCTGATGCTATCAAATTTCAGACATTTAAGGCTAATGAGCTTGTTGGCGATCCGAGTCAAACCTACACTTATCAATCACAGAACAAACAAATCACGGAATCGATGTTAGAGATGTTTCAACGTTATGAATTATCTCGGCATGAATGGTTTTTAATCAAAGAAAACTGCGAGCGAGAAGAGATTTTATTTTTATCTACACCTCAAAATTCCTCTGATTTAGATTTACTTTTAGAGTTAGGTATAGCAGCTATTAAGGTTGGATCGGATGATTTTGTCAATCTGCCGTTGTTAAAAAATTATGCTGTAACTGGATTACCGATGATTATTTCTTGTGGTATGGCAGATATGGCAGAAGTCTATCAATCATTAAATACGATTGGGGCGCTAGACGGTTATCCGACAATCTTACTGCTTTGTACTTCTCAGTATCCAACACCTCCAGAAGATGTAAACTTGCTCAAGCTCAAAACTTTATCTCAAGCCTTCCCAATGATACCGCTTGGGTTTTCTGACCATACTCAGGGGACTATAGCATCTTGTTTAGCTGTTGCCTTTGGGGCTTGTCTATTTGAAAAACATTTTACGCTAGATCGTAACTTGCCGGGGCCAGATCATTGGTTTTCTGAAGATCCGATAGATTTAAAGCATTGGGTTAGTTCAATCAAAAAGTCCTACTCTATGATGGGGAGTGGCATTGTTCGAGCAACTGCTGCTGAAGAAGACATGAAAATTTTAGCAAGGCGTAGTATCGTTGCCTTTAACAATATTGCCGAAGGTGAGATATTGCATACAGGTAATGTAGGTTTGAGAAGACCAGGTAGCGGATTGCCATCAAGCCTTCTAGAGCGAGTTTTAGGAGCAAAAGCTACAAAATCTATACCAAAAGGAAATATTCTTAAATTTGGAGATTTCGAGTGATAGATATTACAAGATTTCAAGAATTATTCTCACTTTTGACTAGTTTTAAACCCAATCAGTTTCATCCATTAGTCTGGATTAATGGTGAGCCAGAAATTGGCAAAAATGTTTATATAGGTGGTATGTCAGAGATAAATGCCAAGGGTGCAAGAGTCTTGGTTGGAGACAATTGTGATATTGCATCATTTGTTTCAATTAACTGTGCTGATTCTCACAAAAAATGTATTGGTTTGCTGGATGAAATACAGCGCAAGGATATAGTACTAGAAAACAATGTTTTCGTGGGTTCACATAGTGTTATTAAGGGTGGGGCATATATTGGTCATAATTCCGTTGTTGCCGCAGGAACAATAGTTGAAGAAGCAATAATACCTCCGTATTCACTAGTCATAGGGAACCCAATGCAGGTAAAACCAGGATATTATTTAAAGCAATTTCATATCAACAACAGTGATTCCACACAATAAACCAACTTTAGGTATAGAAGAAGAACAAGCCGCTCTAAGAGTTATTCGCTCAGGTTGGGTAGCACAAGGACGTGAAGTAGAAGCTTTTGAAAATGAGTTTTGTGAATTTATCGGATTACCAGCAGGTTATGCAGTAGCAGTTGCCAATGGGACATCAGCCCTATTTATGGCTTTATGGGCATTGCAAGCACGGGGTAAACGAGTAGCTTTTCCTGTTTATACTTGTTCCTCTTTGAGACATGCAGTAGCTATGATAGGAGCAATAGAACAACTAGTAGATGTAAGTCCTGGTACTCCTAATATTGATTTACAAGCACTCAGTCAATGTGGATCTGACATTGCTATTGTGCCTCATATGTTTGGTTTGCCAGTATGTCTTTCAAATTTAAAAGATATAGAGATCGTAGAAGATTGTGCTCAAGCTTTAGGAGCGTCTGTCAATGGTACTGCGGTTGGGTTACAAGGAAAAATAGGTATTTTTTCCTTTTATGCTACTAAAGTAATTACTTCCGGTGGTCAAGGTGGTATGGTTATCTCTAAAGATAAGGCTCTAATAGATACTATCCGAGATTATCGAGAATTTGATTACAGACAAGATCAAAACAAAAGATTTAATTTTCAGATGACAGACTTACAAGCTGCTATCGGAAGAGCGCAACTACGCAAACTGCCTATTTTATTATCAAAACGAGTGGAAATATTTAAACGCTATATTCAAGCTGGATTAAAGCTTTTAGATACAACTTCCGAATTTAATATTTCAATCTCACCTATTCGATATAGAGCAATTTTCACAACCAATAATTTTTGCAACACGAACATAATTGACTTCTTAGAATCTATGGGAGTTAAGGCAATTATACCAATAGAACAATGGGAATTACTTGGAGAGTATAATTTATTTCCTAATGCATTAAAATTGGCTCAAGAAAGTATTTCATTACCAATATATCCTTTGTTAACTGATGAAGAGCTTGAATATATAGTATCGAAATTAAATATCTTGCTATGATTTTAACAGCACATCAACCTGTATATTTACCTTGGTTAGGATTAATACATAAAATATTACTAGCTGACGTTTTTTGCGTTTTTGACATTGTACAATACCAAAAAAAAGATTATAACAATAGAAATAAAATTAAAACAAATACTGGCGAAATTTGGCTATCAGTTCCTGTAGAATCGAAAGATCATTTTAATAAGAAAATATGTGATATTAAAATTATCAATAATGGCTGGAATAAAAAGCATTTTAAATCAATTTATTTAGCTTATAAAAAATCAGCATACTTCGATTTATATATTGACAGCCTAGAAGCGATTCTTCTGAAAACACAATATGAATATTTAACAGAACTCAATTTTGATATTCTGACTTTTATGCTAAAGAGTTTGGATATTGATGTGCCAATAATTAAAGCAAGTGATTATGATTTTACTGGGTACAAGTCTGAGCTTGTACTTGATATGTGTGTTAAGTTAAAAGCCCAAAAGTATATATTTGGAAGTCAAGGTAGAGATTATGCCAATATACAATCATTTAAAAATAATGGCATAGAAGTTTATTTTCAAGACTATAAGCATCCTGTTTATAAGCAATTGTATGGTAATTTTCTGCCTTATATGTCTTTAATAGATATTTTATTTAATGAAGGTCCGAAGAGTAAAGAAATAATTTTATTGAATAATACTTCATCCTTGGCAGAAATATAAAAATGACTGAGCAATAATTTTTGGATTAATTAGGAGAATAAGTTTCCATGTTATTTGACGAATCAAATTGCTCTACAGAGAAAAAGTTGATGAATTTTCCGAAGTATGTTCGGAGACAGAACATAGCACGTTTTTTAGCACAATACGAAGTATTCAAGAAACAGATTAATATTAAGGGTAGTATTGTAGAGTGCGGAGTACACAATGGTGGCGGTGTTATGGCATGGGCAAAAATATCAACTACATTGGAACCCTATAATTATCATAGGAAAATCATTGGCTTTGATACTTTTTGTGGTTTTCCTGATGTGTCAGAAGTAGATAGAGAGAATCAAGAAGTAACAATAGGCATGTTATCTGAAGATTATGACACTTATGGAGAGTTAGCTGAAGTCATTAAAGAATACGATAATAACAGGTTTATTAATCATATAAATAAGGTTGAACTAGTTAAAGGAGATGCCAATTTAACGATTCCTCAATATATAAATGATAACAAACATTTACTTGTGTCACTTCTTTATCTTGATTTTGATTTATACAAACCAACGCTAACAGCTTTAGAATATTTCCTTCCTCGAATGTCAAAGGGAGCTATCATAGCTTTTGATGAGGTTAATAATGAACAATGGCCTGGTGAAACTATGGCTTTGCTACAAAAGTTTGATTTAAATAATTATAAACTTGAATGTTTTGAATTTGAACCAAATATATCATTTATACAACTTTAATAAAATGACAGAAAAATATAGGAAAGATAATGGTTTTTCACAACAATGGGATCAGATATATCAGCAAAATACTCATATGAGTGTCTGGCCCTGGTCAGATTTAGTCAGCTATATAATGCGTTATGCTCGTCCAAATAAGCCCGAATTCCGTGTACTAGAATTGGGTTGTGGTGCTGGAGCGAATATTCCTTTTTTTCAAAAATTGGGAGTTGAATATCACGCTATCGAGGGTAGCCCAGCAATTGTAGGTAAATTGAGGGAAAAGTTTCCAAACCTTGAGAATAGTATTGTTGTTGGTGATTTCACTAAAGATATTCCTTTTGTCGACCAATTTGACTTAGTAGTAGATAGGAGTTCACTAACTCATAATGCAACTACTGCTATTAAAGATAGTTTGGCATTAGTATACACCAAATTAAAAATTGGTGGGAGATATGTAGGTATTGACTGGTTCTCTACTTTAGATTCTGATTATCAATTTGGCATACCTGATGAAGATATCTACACTCGTCGAGACTATACTGAAGGTCACTTTGCTCATGTTGGGCGTGTGCATTTTGCTGACAAGCCTCATTTAGAGGAACTTTTTGCAGGATTTGCCATAGAAGTAATGGAGCATAAAACTGTTGCTAGACATATACCTAGAGATAATCATATCCTTGCTTTTTGGAATTTAGTGGCTAGAAGAGTTTAGTATTGATGGGAAAAAAAGTCTTGGTTATTGGTGCTCATCCAGATGATGAAGTACTTGGTTGTGGAGGCACGATCGCTAAACATATTCAACAAGGCGATCGCGTTGATGTTCTGATTTTAGCAGAGGGAGCTACCAGCCGCACTCCACAGCGCGATCGCCAAAAGTTACAAAATGAACTTTCAGCTTTGGCTGAAGCTGCACATCAAGCTAGTGAAATTCTGGGGGTAACTTCCCTAAAGTTGCATGACTTTCCTGATAACCGCATGGACAGTTGCAACTTGCTAGACATAATTAAAGTTATAGAACAAGAAATTATTAAATATCAGCCAGACACTATTTATACCCACCACAATGGTGATGTGAATATTGACCATCGGCGTATCCATGAAGCGGTAATAACTGCTACTCGACCAATACCCGGTAGCACTGTTAAAACCCTGCTGTTTTTTGAAGTTGCTTCTAGCACTGAATGGCAAACTCCGGGTTCAGCACCAGCTTTTACTCCTAATTGGTTTGTAGATATATCAGAAACATTAAGTTTGAAGCTCAAAGCCTTGGTAGTCTATGAGTCTGAAATGCGTCCCTGGCCTCATGCTCGTTCTATGGAGGCTTTAGAGCATTTAGCTCGTTGGCGTGGTGCAAGTGTAGGTCTCAAAGCTGCGGAGGCGTTTGTCTTGGGGAGAAATTTGATTTGAGAAAGTAAAGATGAGAGATTGCTGTCGCAGTAAATAACTCTAGAGAGCTTATTAAAATTGTTATAAAAGAATAACAGGACTGTGAATTTACGCAATTTGCTTTGCTTAGTAGCGTAAACTTAGGGGAATTTATCAGTACAATTCCCCTTGGATACCCGTTAGATATGGGGTTAGATTGCTTGAGTTCCTAAGCGATCGCTTTATATTGCTCAAGTGATGAAGATGGGAGATATCTTCATACTACTGAGATGAATTTTTATTAACTAAATAATTAAACTACCATTATGTCTCCCCAAAAAAAAGTTCTCTTCTTTTCTCCATATGGCTTATGGTTAGTGCACAACCAAGTTGATGCTGTTGTAGCTACTGCATTGCAACTTCGTGGGTGTGAAGTTTTGGTTATAGGCTGTGACGGTGTTTATAATGACTGCGCTATTACAAGATATAGTAATGACAAAGAATTATGTCAAAACTGTAGTCGAGTAAGTAAAAACTTTTTTCAAGATTTATTTGCATTACCATACAGACAATTACGCAATTTTATTGAAGATGATGATTATATTATTGCTAATGAATGGATAGAAACAGTAAGTTCTGAAAATTATAAAAATGCTGTCTATCATGACTTACCTATTGGGCAATGGATAACTTCAACTATATATACTCACTTTCGGATATCTGCTGTAGGACTATCTAGCAATTATATTCAAAAGCTCCACAAAAAATATTTAATAGATGGTTTAGTAACTTACAAGGCACTAGTTAGACTATTTACAAACTATCAACCAACTAATGTATTTTTGTTCAATGCTCGCTTTGCCCCCTATCGCATAGCTTTTGAAGTTGCCCGTCAGATGAAAATTGACGTAATTACTCACGAAAGGGGATGGACTGAGGATAGCTTTTCTTTCTTTGATAATTATCCTACATGGAATACTCAAGCGTCTTTAAATTGTGTGAAAGCTTGGGAAAATATAACGCTGAACAATGAAGAATTAGTACAAACAAAGAATTTTTTTATTAAGCGCGAACATGGCTTGGATACCAACTGGCCAGCTTTTTATAATTTTCAAACAAATCCTATAGATATACGCCGTCAACTGAGGATACCGTTGGATGCTAAGATTTTCGCTGTATTTACATCCAGCGAAGATGAACTAGCAGCACTGGAAGGTTGGGGAAGAATTACAACACAATTTGATATTATTGCAAGTTTAGTAGAAATTTTCAGAAACAGAAATGAATATTTAGTAATTAGACATCATCCTTTTATCGGAGGTAATAAAAATACTCCAATAGAAACAGACTCTTTAACAAAAGCTTATAAACAGATATTTGATATACCAAAAAATGTACGCTTTGTGATGCCTTGCGAGCAGTTAACTTCTTATGCATTGCTTTGGCATACAGATGCAGCGATCGCTTTTTTTAGTACAGTAGCAATTGAGGCGATCGCTAGAGGTGTACCAACAGCAACATTAGCCAATTCATACTATGAAAAAGCTTCCAAATATACTATTGAAGATACGAGTATAGAATATCTAACTCAATTAGTCGATCGGCTTTTGGCAAATTCAGCTAGATTAATAGAAGAAGATTTAAAAAAGCTTTATCATTTTACAAATGCTTGCGTTTTCAAACTATCCCATAAATTTCGCTCAATCGGTATAAAAGATTATCATTTACACGATTTGAGATTTAAAAATTTAGATGACTTGCAGCCTGGTAACGATCCTACCTTAGATAAAATCTGCAACAGGATTATGCTAGGGTCTTCTCTAGATAATCTACCCAACAGCGATATAAACAATCGTTTACCGCAACAAGAAGAAGCTTTTTATAAGCAAGAATTGGAAGAAATAAAAAATTATAAAAAAATAGTAAGAGAAGAAAGTTCTAAGCATAAAAATAATTTGCTTACTGATATCTCACAAGTAGGAATAATATATTTAAATTACAAAGTTACTAGTGAAAATCAAACTCAAATTTCATCTGACTATATTCAACAATCCAGATATAGAAATATTATCATACATGAAGTTAATGATTGTGACTTTAATGATTATGAAAATATTATAACCTCTATTTTATCTTTAACAGAAGAGATAGGAGTTGATTATATACTTCTTGCTAATAACTATACTCAATATGATGAGTCGTTTATATCCTCAGCTATAGATATTTTTACATCTGAAAATTCTCAAGATCTCGATGGAGTTTTTACAGGAGGTTGGCTATCATCTTTAGAAAATAGAATTGAAGATGCCATCTTTATTTCAGGGGTATTTAAAAATCAAGATAAATTTATATTTCGGAATGGAAGCTTCACATATCACCAAGCACTTGAGCTACTTCCGCTACTCAGGTTTCCGCTCACTATTTTGTTATTTGGAATACTAAGAAAGAGTACCCTCAGGCAGATTCTACATGAGATTATAAGTTTACCAAAAAATCAGGCTGCTCAATACTTGTTTGAATATATTTTTCATAGTCCTAATATCCATAAAATTGAACTGCCTAAGCTGGTTATTCGCCAAGAGTTAGAAGCTTTCAAAAACCTTAGAACGTCAATACAAGAATTACCAATTCACTTTTTTACTATTGTCTTGAATGGGCAACCATTTATTCAATATCACATTGACATATTTAAACAACTTCCTTTTAAATGGCATTGGCATATTGTTGAAGGTGTAGCAGACTTAAAACACGATACAAGTTGGAGTCTGAAACTAGGTGGAACTATTAGTGATGAAATCCATAAAAATGGTCGTAGTTATGACGGTACTACAGAATATCTAGATAAATTAGCGCAACTTTATCCCGAACAAGTCACAATTTACCGAAAACCAGAAGGTGTTTTCTGGGATGGAAAACGGGAAATGGTAAATGCACCACTTCCCAATATTCAAGAGGAATGTTTGCTGTGGCAAGTTGATGTAGATGAATTCTGGACATTAGACCAGATTTGTATTGCTAGAGAAATGTTTATCAGCAACCCTGATAAAACAGCTGCTTTCTATTGGTGCTGGTATTTCGTTGGTGAAAAATTAATTATTAGTACTCGTAATTGTTATGCACAAAATCCTCGACAAGAATGGTTAAGAACTTGGAGATTTAAACCAGGAGCATTTTGGGCTGCACATGAACCTCCTGTATTAGTAGAACTATCACCGGATGGTCAACATCAAAATGTGGCAGCAGTTAATCCTTTTTTACATCAAGAGACTGAAAATTTTGGTTTAATTTTTCAACATTTTGCCTATATAACATCAAAACAATTGCAATTTAAAGAGCAATATTATGGTTATAAAAATGCTATTTCTCAGTGGCAAGCTTTACAAGAAACTGCTAAATTTCCAGTGCTTTTGCGGCAATACTTCTCATGGGTAATAGATGAAACTAGGGTAGATCTGGCTGAAACATGTGGTGTAGTACCAATTGCACAAAGAGAAGTAGGCAGCAGTAATTTCCGATTTTTACAACCAGAAGAAGTACAGGAACAAATTGCACAGATTCAAAAACCAGCACCAATAATTATAGTTGACGGTGTATTCTTCCAACTTTATCAAACTGGCATTGCTCGTGTCTGGAAATCCTTATTACAAGAATGGTCCGAAAATGGATTTTCTAAACATATTATTCTACTAGACCGTGATGGCACGGCGCCAATAATTCCTGGTATTAGATATCGCACGATACCATATCATGACTACGATAATATTGACTCCGATCGAGTAATGCTACAGCAAGTTTGCGATGAAGAAGGAGCAGATTTATTTATTTCCTCTTATCATACAACGCCAATCAGTACACCTTCTGTATTTCTAGCCCACGATATGATAGCAGAACTGATAGGTTCAAACTTAAATCATATTATCTGGCAAGAAAAACACCATGCAATTAAATACGCATCTGCCTTTATTGCGGTTTCAAAAAATACAGCACGGGATTTAGTAACCTATTTTCCCAAAATCTCCTTGCAGTCTATAAAAATTGCTGAGAATGGGGTTGATCGTACAACCTTTTCAGTAGCAAATCAGGAAGATATTCATGACTTTAAAATCAAATATGGTATTACCAAGCCTTACTTTCTCTTAGTCCGCCTTGGTAATGTTTATAAGAATAGTATTTTATTTTTTAAAGCTTTTTCACAGTTGAAAAGTAGCTATGGATTTGATATTGTCGTCACAGGAAGCGACGGTGTATTATCGCCAGAATTTAGGGCTTACACATCAGGCAGCATCGTTCACATGCTGGATCTTAGCGATGAAGAGTTAGCAATAGCTTACTCTGGTGCAGTAGCACTAGTTTATCCTTCTAAATATGAAGGTTTTGGACTGCCTATAGTAGAAGCAATGGCTTGTGGTTGTCCTGTGATTACTTGTCCTAATGCTTCAATTCCAGAGGTAGCAGGAGAAGCTGCAATATATGTAAATGATGATGATGTCAATGAACTAGCCAACTCACTTTGTGAAATACAAAAGCCAAATGTTCGTAATTCATTAATTACGGCAGGTTTGGCACAAGCGAAAAAGTTTTCTTGGACAAAGATGGCACAAACGGTTAGTTCTGCTTTAATTGAAGCTACACTTTTGTCTTTAAATCTTAGGGAGATTAATTTAATTGTTTTTCCTGATTGGACACAAACAGAAGAGTCAATTAGTTTAGACTTGGAACAAGTAATTAAGTCGTTAGCAAGTCATCCTAATAGTGAAAATATTACTTTGCTTGTCAATATCAATAATATTTCTGGCGAAGAAGTAGCAATGTTTTTATCTAGTATCACAATGAATTTGCTGGTACAAGAAGATTTAGATATTACTGAAGGATTAGAGATTTCGCTGGTAGAAGATCTGGCTGAGATTCAGTGGGAAACTTTGTTATCTCGTCTTGATGCCAGAATTATTTTGACACACGATGATAAAGAAATTTTGGCAAAATTACCAGTAGAGAAGCTAGCATCTCATGAAGTAGATAGCTGGATTAATCAAATATTTGCTCTATCTTAAAGCAAGATTTACATAAATAGTGATACCCAGATTTATATATGAAAGATGCTCGTTCTCCTAATAATGTATATTTGCAATATATTAAACGATTACTTCCATCTATTGATGCTAGTACTTTGTCAAAGATTGCTCTAATTTTGGCAGAGACTTCTTGGGACGATCCTAGTTCCTCATCAGACTGGAATAACTTGGCAGTAGTAGCTTTGCTCGAAGCAGAACAGTGTAATGATAATTTAATCATGCGCTCAGTTTATTTAGAAATGGCTTTTGAAGCTCTGAATAATGGTTTTAATATAGATGGACATCCAATTTGTGCTGCTCATCTTGCTTTAGTTAATAGCATGATTGGAGAAAACTCAACAGCAACAAAGATAGCATTTAATACCTTTATCAATACTGTCCATCATGCTTATACCAACAATGAAAATTATCTTAATTTTTTAATATATATATTTAGAAATAATAAAAATATTTCCGAGCAATCTCAAAAAGAAATTGAGGCTATTTTGCGTTATGAAGATTCCTACAAGCAAGCATTATTTTTGTTAACTGAAATAATCTGTTGCTCGCAGATAGCTTTTTACACTACTGCAAGTCGTCGTATGTTGTACCTGGCTGATAGGGTTGTAGTAAACTCAGTTAATGTTGGTCTCAAGCTAGGAATATCTAGTTTAATAAATGGGCAACAGGAAGGAATTTTATATTTACACCAAGCTAGAGATTTAGAGCCAGATTACCCACCTATTCTTCATGCGCTGTACTTGGCTTACCGAGATTTGAACCAGAGAGAAGTAGTAAATTATTGGCAGGAAGTATCCCAGAAATTTTATCAACTAAATTCCTCATCTATAGAGTGGTGCTGGACTCAATTACCTGAAGATAGCCTGTTTACTTATGTACCTTTTGAAGGTGATTTAATCATGGCAGTTGAGCCAAGCTTACGTAGTATTGTTACTAGCGTATTAATTACCGAACAAGACTGGTTTGAGAAAGAAATGGAGTTTTGGCGAAATACTATTCAACCTGGTATGACGGTTATTGATGTTGGTGCTAATGTGGGAGTCTATACTTTCAGTGCTGCTTTAAAAGTTGGTTCTGAGGGAAGAGTATTAGCCGTTGAACCTTTCTCAGGTTGTGTACGCTGTTTGGAAGAAACCTGTAGAATTAACCAATTATCATGGGTAAATGTTTGTGCAGGGGCAGCGAGCGATCGCAATGGTACTTTAAAGTTATTACTACATCATGCTAGCGAAATCAACCAGGTTATTTCCAGCGATGCAGCAGAAGATATACCTTCTGGTTCTTTTGAAGAAGTTATGTCTTTTACTTTAGACAGCTTAATTGAGCAAGAAAACATTGAGAAAGTCGATTTTATCAAAATAGATGCAGAAGGTCATGAAATGGCAGTTCTTATAGGTAGTCAAAAACTACTTACTGAATTTGCTCCGGTTATCTTATATGAAAATATTTCAGGTAAGCAAGACAGTAATATTCAGGTCGCACAGTATTTAATCAATATAGGTTATAAATTATTTTATTATCAGCCTTACACACAAAAACTGATACCAGTTGATTTTAATAATAATTTTGATGAGCAGCTGAATTTTATTGCTTTACCAGAGCAAAATAATTTTATTTAATTGAATAATTTACTTTGTATATAGATTAAAATATTTTTTATTTAGGATTTAATTCTGAGTTAAATCTTTTTACATTAATTATATTAAGCTAACTATAGGCGATTAAAAGTGGAACCAAGTAACTCAATTACTAAATCAGAATTACCTATTTCTGACTTACTGGCTGTTAACGATAAAAATATCAATATCATCATTTTTCCTGATTGGTCACAATCAGAAGAATCACTAATTTTAGAGTTAGAACAAGTAATTAAAACGGTAATAATTCATCCTTATAGCAAGCAAATAACATTATTTATAAATACTAACGGTATTTGTGAAGATGATGCTAACTTGGTTTTATCTACCGTAGCTATGAATCTGCTCATCACAGAAAATTTCGATCTCACTGTAGAATGTGAAATTTATCTGCTAGGAAATTTAGATGAGATGGAACTAGAAGTTCTAGTTACCTTCCTCCACGGTCGAATTATTTTGGAAAGTGAAAGTGCGAACAAATTAGTATCATTTATAATCAAAAAAATTCCAGCATATACAATAGAAAGTTTTGCCGATATACAAATCGAACACTTAGTTTTTGATTTAGGTAATAGATTATTTCAAGAAAGGAGATGGATAGGAGCGATCGCTCAATATAAAAAACTTTTAGAAATCCAATCAGTTAATGCAGATATTTATTGTAACCTAAGTTATTGCTATAGACAGTTAAATCTGTTAAATGAATATTTTCTGACACTTGAAGAAGGAATTAAACTTTACCCTACAGAAGGGAAGTTACATTTCTCATTAATTATTGACTTGCGGCGGCATGGACGTATTCAAGAAGCAATTTCAAGTGCGGAAAATGCTGCTAAATACTTACCCAATGATTACACTTTTCAAATTCTCAAATATTTAACAGTTCCATTAATATATGAAAGTATAGAAGAAATTAGCTTTTATCGTCAGCGCTTTATTCAAGGACTGCAAAATTTAATTCAGCAAACATCTTTGAAAACTAAAGAAGAGCAAGAGAGTGCTTTAACGGGTATAGGTCGCCTCACAAATTTCTATTTATCATATCAGGCACAAAATGATATAGATTTACAACGTCAGTATGGAAAGTTAGTACATGAGATTATGGCAGCTAACTATCCACAATGGGTAGTTCCTTTATCAATGCCTAAGTTAAAACTCAATAATAAAATTCGTATTGGTTACATTTCAAATTACCTACATTCTTATAGTGGCACACTTTGGTTAATTGGCTGGCTGCATTACTGCGATCGCCAAAGCTTTGAAATCTACTGTTACTATACAGGAAATGAGCCAGATACTGTGACGCAACAGTTTCAAAGTTACAGTGATATTTTCCACCATATTCCTCATAACTTATCAGCAGTTTGCGAACAGATAATCGCTGATGAGTTGCATATTTTAGTCTTTCCCGAAATAGGTATGGACCCACAAACCATGCAAATGGCTGGCCTGCGGCTTGCACCTGTGCAATGTGTTGCTTGGGGACATCCGGTAACCACTGGCTTACCGACAATAGATTACTATTTATCTAGCGAATTAATGGAACCTGAAAATGCTCAAGAGCATTACTCAGAAAAATTGATTCTTTTACCTAATATTGGCGTTTCTTATCCTCAACCATATATTCCACCAGTCATCAAAACCCGCTCGGATTTGGGGTTAAAAGATGATGCAGTAATATATTTATCCTGCCAAGCTCCTTTCAAATATCTACCGCAATATGATTTTATTTTTGCGGAAATTGCTCGTCGGGTTCCCCAAGCTAAATTTGTGTTTTTGCGTGGGACTTTACTCCAAAGACGTTTGCAACGTGTTTTCGCCGCTGTGGAACTCAACAGCGAAGATTATTGCTTATTTCTTACCATCCCAGAACGGCTAGACTATCTGATGATTAACTTACTTTCAGATGTTTATCTAGATACCTTTACATGGTCTGGTGGAAATACTAGCTTAGAAGCGATCGCTTGTAATCTTCCCATTGTCACCTGTCCCGGAGAATTTATGCGTGGTCGTCACTCTGACAGCTTTCTTAAAATGCTAGGAGTGACAGACACTATTGCTGAAAATGAAGCCGAATATATCGAGATTGCTGTCAAATTAGGACTAGACCCAGTTTTGCGACGCAGTATTGCAGAACAAATGAGCCAGAGTCACCACCGCCTCTTTGATGACAAGGTTTGTGTTACAGGTCTAGAAGCGTTCTATAAACAGGTTGTTGCACAAAGCCTCAGATAAAACTATTGATAATAGACATATAGGAATCCGCTTTGATTTCTGAACTAATTTGCTCCCGGTAGGCAATAGGCAATAGGCAAGAGTCAAGAAAGCTTCTTAGTTGTACTGAATTTTTTCACCAAATCAAATACTAGCCCTATAGGAGTGAAAATGAATGTAGAGACGTAGGATTGCTACGTCTCTACAAGGGTTTCGGGTAACACAGAATTAATTTCACCAGATGTCTAGTTTTAGCTGCATAAGGTTGGCTATCTTACGAATTACCAATATACTTCTGCCACATCTGTTCGTAAGCCTTCTCCATCTCTAAGGTAAATTGTTTGGCATTCCACAGAGGCGCTGTTTGCTTTGAGAGTCGCAATTTCCAAGCAATTTGTTGTCTTAAAGCCTCATCCTTACCTAAGCGCACACCCCAATTTACATACTCTTCGTCTGTCCAAGCAAGACCTTCCGTAACACCTACATTCATCATCATGGTGTAGCTGTTACGAGCTGCAAATTGCTTACCAACTCTAGTTACTAAAGGAATACCCATCCAAAGTGTTTCTAAGGTTGTCGTTGCTCCGTTGTATGGGTAAGTATCTAATACAATATCCGCAATAGCTAAATTGGCTCTATGGACGGACTCAGAAATATCCAAAGGTAAAAATCGTAGACGTGAAAACTCTACACCCTCTTCCTCTGCCAACTCCATAAAAAATTTCTGTACAGCTTCTGTGTCTGCTATCCCTTTAATCAAAAAATAGCTATTAGGCACTTCCTTAATAATTCTCATTTGCAGCCGTGCTGTATCAGGATGGCGTTTAAACCCTCTTTGAGCGCTGAGATAAACTACAGCATCACTAGGAATATCAAGCGAGTCGCGCCGTAAAGTTGGTATACCTACCTCAAAACCATCCACTGCTATATAGGTTTGGGGTAACCTCCAGATTTTTTCTGTATAGTATTCTTGAGCAGATTCTGGTAGAACATAAGGATCGGCAATAAAGTAATCAACTGTTGGTATTCCTGAAGCGTCCCAACCTAACCATGTTGCTTGCACAGGCGCAGGTTTAAACGCCATGATTTCACAAGTAATATCTAAAGTAATGCTATCCAAATCGATTAAAATATCAATCTCATCTTCGTAAATTTTTTCAGCAATATCATCGCTATAAATTCCACCTTTATAGACTTCAGTGAATTGCTGAACATACCATTCTTGTAATGGATCGTCTACCTGTTTATAATTTATAAAATAGCCATAAATATCAAATTTTTCCCGGTTGTGATGCTGAATTAGCCACCGAGCTAACCAGCCAACTGAATGCCTAGATAAACAATGAGATAAATAGCCAATTTTTAGTTGCTTAGTGCCTCTACTTAACTGCCGACTTCCATATCGTTGAACTTTTTCTTGAGCATACTCTTGCACATTAAGCTGGCAAACTTGCACTAAGTGATTTTGAATTTGTCTATTTTGTTCTGGGTCATCTCGCAAGTAAGCTGCGTAATAATTGGTATTAAATAACCAGAGTACTGTGAATGATTCCAGATTTGTAGGTTGTTCTTCTATCAAAGATATCAGTAAAGATTCCTGTTCTCGAAAAACTACACAAGCTTCATTCCAATAAGCAGGAGCTTCCATTAACCCTCGTTGTATCAGGTGTTTGGCAAAAAGTTTGTCACTTACAGTCTTTGATAGTGAATAACATAACTTTGCTACTTCTATTCCTCTAGAATAATTATTATCTTTGAAATAAAAAGCAGCAAGATGACGTAAAATTTCTATTCTTTCAGGTTCAAGGCGCAAACATAGTTCAGTCATTAATATTGCTACTTGAGGTTGCCGCATAGAATGGGCGATTTTGACTGCGGCTGGCAGCACAATATTAATGAAAGGTTGAGGCTGACTAATATGGACTAGACAAGCTTCTGCAAACTCCAGAACAGAGGGATGCAAAGGGTCTTCATTGAGAATACTTTCTAATACTTGCAACAATAACTCAATATCTATAATTTCTTCTGACTGAATTAATTCAATTAGCTCTAGGGAAGTTAATTCATCACCAGTAAAAGTTTCTTGTTTAATAGATAGCTCAATCAAATAAAGAAGATTATTCACATATTGAGGAGAAATTTCCCGTATATGTTGGCGAATTGCCCAAGCAACTGAATATTCTGCCAGTGTCTCTCTACGTTCGGCTTCGGTTTGCAGAACTTTTATCAATTCCGCAGTCCATTGCTCTACTTGTTGTACTTCTCCCTCCTCCATACCCAGCAGCCAAGTCATTTGTGCTTCTGCTTCTTGTCCCTGCAATAGCAACATTAATCCCAAGTTCCAGTAATGAGATTTCACTTCTGGTTCTATTTCGATCGCTTGTTCATAGCAGCTAGCAGCTTGAGTATAGTTACCTTTAATAAAATATTGTTGGGCTTGCTGCTCTAATGAGTTGATATCAGTAGAAATTTGGACAGAAGTCATAGTCAAGAATTTTCAGAATAGTACTAGTACTATTCCCAGAATTGAAAACAAAATTAAAGTGGGTAGCCTAAACTACCCACTCTTATAAACCTTGCAATTAGATATAGAACTCAAGTTCTTACTTAGATGTCAATTCTGTAAAGCCAGTGTTACAACCAGGTTGCACTGGAGTACCTGATGATGTTCCAGCTGTACCATAGCTTGCTACTTCACCACTACGATTGCCAACAGTATCAGACTGACATAACACAGCTAGAGTAGTTGCTTCACTGGTGGATAATACTATTGATTTAACAACAACACCCTTGTAGGATTTGAGGGTTCCCTTTAGAGATATACCATTATTGGCGACTAAAGTAGTATCCCCGTTAATAGCGTATGCGTAATTCTCTGTTTGGGTTCTAATACCAAGCCCTAATTTATCCATTACAGTGGTGAAATCACCATTTTCCAATAGGTATGCTTGCTGAGCGCGGTTCATTGAACCAGTGTACTGTTTAGCTTCGGACTGTTTACCTTTGTTGGCTTGGTTCAAGAAAGAAGGCAGAGCAATAGCTGACAAAATCCCAATGATGATAATTACTACCAATAATTCAATAAGTGTAAAACCTTCGTTTTCCTTCTTTTTACCGATAATGTGTTGGAGAAACTTTGCTTTCAATTCGCTTTTCATAAGTGTTTTCCCTGGGGTAGGAAGTGTTTGTGTGTTCTAGATGTAACTTACCCTCGCGTGTTTGGTTTCATATCACCCCAGCTAAATTTTTTTTCAACTATTCAACTGTATATATGGCGATCGCGTTGATTCTAGGGCTTTTTCCTTAACTAGAAAGGGTTTTATCAGTTGTAGGCCCTTAATCTCACTATGTGTTGAGTTAAAGAAAACTATCTGTTGAGGCTATTTGGGGAGATAAAGATTGATACTGCTTGCAGGTTCCTAAAGGTTAGTAGCCTCTTTTGCAATTTACGAAGATTCTATGCCGCAGTTGACACTCCTGAATGTGCAATAGATACTTGCTATGAAAATACATAGAAATTGACCAAGAGATGTCTATTTTTGTAAAGAACCTCAAAGAAAAAGGTCTGCTTGACCAAATTCATATAACAGTATGTAATGTAGGGTCTCGTAAAATATCATCACTAGATGACTATGGTGCTGGTGCTTGGAATTTATTTGCTCCTAACCTGACTATTTACGGTTTTGATGCAGATCCGGATGCTTGTGAAGCTGCTGAAGCTGAATTGGAATTGAAACAAATAAATTGGACTGAAAAACATATTCCTTTAGCGCTGGGAAAGTCTGTGCAAGAGGCAACCCTTTATGTAACTAAGCATCCTATGTGTAGTTCTCTATATCCGCCGAACGAAACATATACAGCAAGATTTAGCTATTTACCAGAATTATGTAACTTGGATTTCACCATAGAAATTGAGACAACTACATTAGATACTTTTTGCAATGCCGAAGAAATAAACACAATAGATTTTATACAAATTGATGTTCAAGGTGCAGAACTTCAAGTTTTAGAAGGAGCATTGGAGATTTTAAAACGTGGTGTGTTGGGAATTCAAGTAGAAGTTGAATTTTCACACATATATGTAAATCAGCCTTTGTTTGCTGATATAGATGTGTTTTTAAGAGAACATGGTTTTACGTTATTCGATTTAGAAACTAACTACCGTCACCGCGCTCGCTCACCAATCGGCTCGACACACCGCCGAGGACAATTACTTTGGGGAGATGCTTATTACCTCCAAGATCCGATTAGAGAAAATGCTAATTTTCAAATTAAAGAACCCTCTAAAATTTTAAAATTAGCCTGTATAGCTGATGTTCTAGGCTTTCCAGATTATAGTTTAGAGTTGCTAGAGTACCTAACGGTTAACTATGGTGATAATCCAAAATATAACTTTGCTCAAACCATTATAGAAATATTATCTAATTTTCCAGATATTGTTGAATCTGGATTAGATTCTCTACCTGTGGTAGCTAATATTAGTTCTTTTCTTAATATCTAAGGTCTTTGTCAATTGATGAAACTCAGCGAGACTGCCACTAGTCCCGCTGGTTTTCAAAATCCTTCTAATCGTTAGGTAGACGTTCCAACATTACATAACCAAGACTCTCCAGCCTCAGTAACAGCTGTTGTACCATCTGAAAGGCTTGCTCTTCATCTGTAGGCTTTAAGGTTATAGGATCTAAAGGTCTAAATTGTTTCCAATGCTCTACCAAAAACTTCATTGGCTGGGGTTGTTCTAATAAAGGTATTAAGCAAAGTGCTAATGAGCTATCTATCCCGACAAATTCCTCAACTAGTGATAAATACTCACTGATAGGAAATATTCTAAATTCTGTAATACAGGCTACGAGGTCTTCTTGGAAATTACGAGTTTTTAACTGAGGATGCAGACTCACTTTTGCCAGTCGCCAATCAGAATCAGCCCATTCTGAAACTGGGAGAAAAGTCTGTACTTGATTAGAATGACCGCACCAAAAGTCAATTAGCCGATGAATAGGATGTATGAGTTCAAATAACTGTAGCCGTTCTTCTATAGAAATTTCTGGTAAGCTCATTGCCAGAAAAGTCGGCAAATTCTCTGGATCTTTAAACAAGTTTATTAAGTCCCACTGCCGCCAGTTAACCATACTGATAAATTCTAAGTTAGCTGCTTTCAAAGCCGTAAACATATCAGAGATGGTGTAACCTTTATCTCCTTGAAATAAATAATTCATTAAAATTCCTTCTTTGCCGTTCTCTCCTTCATACTTATTAGAATTCCAAGTTCTAGCTTTGATCTCAACATTATCCTTCAAAGCTTTCATTGTTTCTACTACAATTTCCATTTCTAAGTCTTCTGGATTGTCATCCATCAAACCCATCATGGTGAAAACTTTCTGAGCGCGGAAATAAGGGAATCTCTGGATTGAACTATGCAGATTACTACGAATGATGCCATTAGGCTTTAAAACATATCTCATTGCTTCCAAGGCAGCAGCTAAATCAGGAACAAGGTATAAAAGTTCATCACAATTTATGTAGTCAAATTGACAATCTAGCTTTGGCAATTCCTGAATTGACAATACATGAAACTCTGCATTGTCAAATCCATGATATTCTAAGCGTTGCTGTGCTAATTTAATCGATTCTTCTGATATATCAACCCCAACAATTTTTGCACCTGGATTAGCTTCTGCCAAAACTAATAATTTATAGCCAGTGCCACATCCAGCATCTAAAATTACTTTACCTTTAGTATCGATTTCTTCTTGACTCCTTAAATAATAAGGTGTAACCAAATTATGAATGTACAGTAAATTAGGATTATCTTTAGGAGATTTATCAAGAGGGACTCTGGGATAGGGAGAAGTGTCAAATTGCTGACGAATTTTATCTAGTAAATCAGATTGTGGGTGGTTCATTAAAGTTGCTCCTTCTATTAATTATTAGATGAATAAATAAGATGCAATATTTTTTAGATTATTTTTTAACCTATTAAAAACTAAAATTGTCTATTTTTAGCAATAGATTCAAAAGATACAGCATTTGAATATAATTTTTGAAATATAGAGTGGACATTGCCCACTCTAAAATTAAGATTCAAACGTAGCGGATTGATGCAAAATAAAATTGGATTTATATGCAAACGTTAATTGTTAAATATAAATCCAATTTAACCCAGAAAATGTTTATTTTTCGGCAATGACATTCAGGCTAATAAGTGTATCCAATATCCGCATATTGCTATAATCATTAAATAAACCAAATTCGTTTACTTTTTGATATTCTATAAATCCCACCTTTTCTAAAAATATAGACAATATTTCAAAATCAAATCCTACCTTATGAACATCATTTATATTGGTTTGTCCACCAAATATCATCTGCATTAAATACATGCGATCGTATACTGAAAATTCTGGATGCAGATAAAGCCAACATATTTTTTTGAAGTCAGGTACACTAATAAAAATTTGTCCACCTGGTTTGAGAACTCGATGCCATTCTTTTAAAGTATTAGTTAACTCATCATCTATTCCATAATAAAAATGTTCTAGAACATGACTGGCGTAAATTGCAGTAATTGAATTAGTTTCAAATTGACTTAAATCAGATGCATTGCCAACATAATCTACTTCTGGACGAGATTCAATATTGAATATTTTCCAGTCTGGATGTGTTTCTTCTCCACCAATATGAAGTTTAATATCTGCCATTTTTTTGTATTTTGCTCCTCTGGATCGTTTCTTCTACCTAATTAAGGATCGACCATTAAAACTTTTTATAAAAAAAATCAAATGTTGGACTTGGCATTGAAATTGCTCCTCATACTAACTTGTTGATGCTGCTCAAGCTTGCAAGCGGCACATTCAACCTTGAGTATTCCCAACTTCTGAGGATTTCTATCATATTTACATTGTCACCAAGCACAGTTGTGTCAAAACCAGTGTAGAGGGTGTTTTTGCTGGTGATGATAATCAGTCCTGCCTTGAAAATAGTTTTACAAGAAGAGGAAAAGGAATCCTTCTTTACGAGAGGCTGCGCCAATGGAGGAAGAAAGGGAAAGGGAAGACTCTTTTTGTTTATCCATTTTCCCTACTTCTGGAAGAAAGTACCGTAGGCGTTTTCTCATCGCTTTCCATCTGGCGTAGCCAATCCTGATTTGTTATGCTATATTAAGCGTAGTCGTTATGAGTTCATATATTTTCATGAGTAACCCCACAGTAGAAAACTTAGTAATTATCGGTTCTGGGCCAGGAGGGTACACAGCCGCTATCTATGCTGGACGTGCTAACCTCAAACCCGTTGTATTTGAAGGTTTCCAAGCCGGGGGTTTGCCTGGTGGGCAATTAATGACGACGACCGAAGTCGAAAACTTTCCTGGGTTTCCCCAAGGGATTACCGGGCCGGAACTGATGGATAAGATGAAGGCGCAAGCAGAGCGTTGGGGGGCTGAGCTATATACTGAAGATGTTATCTCAGTTGACTTGAGTCAGCGTCCTTTTACAGTGCGATCGCAAGAAAGGGAAATCAAAACCAACAGCATCGTTATTGCTACCGGTGCGACAGCAAAGCGTTTAGGTTTACCCAACGAGCATGAATTTTGGAGTCGGGGTATTTCGGCTTGTGCAATTTGTGATGGTGCAACACCGATTTTCCACGGTGCAGAATTGGCTGTAATTGGTGCTGGCGACTCAGCAGCGGAAGAGTCAATTTACCTCACCAAGTATGGTTCCAAGGTAAATATGTTGGTACGCACCGATAAAATGCGGGCTTCTAAAGCCATGCAAGACCGAGTTTTAAGCAACCCGAAAATCCAAGTGCATTGGAACACAGAAGCCGTGGATATCTTCGGTAACGGTCACATGGAAGGGGTGAAAGTCCGCAATACCAGGACTGGTGAAGAAAGCAAACTACACGCCAAGGGTTTATTTTACGCCATTGGTCATACTCCCAATACCTCTTTATTTAAGGGACAACTAGAACTCGATGAGGTGGGTTATGTTGTCACTAAGCCAGGTTCTGCGGAAACCAGTATAGAAGGCGTTTTTGCCGCTGGTGACGTACAAGATCATGAATTTCGTCAAGCAATTACCGCTGCGGGTAGTGGCTGTATGGCGGCGATGTTGGCAGAACGTTGGTTGTCATCTAGTGGCTTAATTCAAGAATTTCATCAACAGCCAGAAACAGCAGATAACGAATTAGAACATCAGCCAGCCAAAAAGACCGAAGCTGAGGAAGAAGCTGGATTTAGCTTGAATGCAACCCGCCATGAGGGAGGTTATGCTTTACGGAAATTATTCCACGAAAGCGATCGCTTACTCCTAGTTAAATACGTCTCTCCTGGTTGCGGCCCTTGTCATACCTTGAAGCCAATTTTAAACAAAGTGGTGGATGAATTTGACAGCAAAATTCACTTTGTGGAAATTGACATCGACAAAGACCGAGATATTGCTGAAAATGCTAACGTTACAGGAACGCCAACAGTTCAATTGTTCAAAAACAAGGAACTAGTGAAGGAAGTTAAAGGCGTTAAGCAAAAGAGCGAATATCGGCAGTTGATTGAAAGTAATCTTTAAGGAATGGGGCATGGGGCATGGGGAATAGGGCATAGGGATGAGGCAGAAATGCTCAATGCCCAATGCCTGCCAATGTTAGCCTTAATAAGTTAGGCAACAGCATATCCTGTGTGTTGCCTAACATTTGGCGGGTGAAATCCCAAGACAATTTTTTCTTTGGGAATTCCCGCTGCTACTAATTCGTAGGTGACGCCATCTTCTGCGCTATCAAAGACTGCTTTACATTCACTAGCTGCGTGGGAATAAGGAATTTGTGTGTAGGGTACTAATACTTCTTTGCTGATATGTCGATAATTATCTAAGGTATCCATTGAATAATCCTCTCAGGTTCTGGATTAAAAACAAGTAACTTTAGATTTTCAGTTTCTATTAAAAGTGTACCAATTGGTTCCTCAAACAAAGCTGTAAATACGCTATCGCGCACTGCCAAATATAATATTCTTTCTGGCTCAAGGCGATTGATAACAGCGCGATACATGATAAATCCTCCAATAGCATCTTTTAGATCTGCCATTTCTGAGGGACTAACAAATTACTTCATTGTTCTGCGGCTAATAATTGTTTGGCTCCTAAGAGCTTGTTTGAAAAGTATTTGGTTGTGATTTTAGGCACTTGTAGATCCCCCCTAGCCCCCCTTAAAAAGGCTACGGTGTACACACAAGTTATCGAATTACTACCAGTCCTCGAATTACCCCACCCTAACCCTAACGCCACTTGCTTCTCCTGTCGGAGACGCTGCGCGAACAAGTCGGCAGAGCCGCCCAACGCAGTGGCTCCCCCTTGTCAAGGGGAGGGAACTAGATTTTCCGGTTTCCCCCCTTAGAAAGGGGGGATTAAGGGGGGTAATTCGACTTGTGTATAGACGGTAGCTTAAAAAGGGGGGAACCGGAATCAAAGTCCCCCTTTTTAAGGGGAGCCACTGCGGTCTTGGGGGTTTCCACGCCACTTGCTTCTCCTGTCGGAGACGCTGCGCGAACAAGTCGGCACAGCCGCCCAACGCAGTGGCTCCCCATGAGCAAGTGGCGTGGATTTAGGGGGATCTGAAATGTTTTGCTACCAAGGAGAGGACTTTTCAAACATCGTCTAAATCTACATACATATCTTTTTGACCCCACTTTAAATGTAAAGGGTCATCTGTAATTATCCAGCCTTCTTGAACTAAGGCATTCTTAACAGCATCACGATCGATATCTCTTGCAGGTATATCAAAGTATATTAAAATCTTTCTCCACTTGGAATGATTTACCTTTATGGTGACACTGGCTGGGAATTTATCTTTAGCAAAAATAAAGCATAATCTCAGCGCTACCTCAGTCTAGCTCTGTATCCACCGCGAGGCAGTGGGACTTTTATTCAGGATGTTTACGCAATTCCCTATCTGATATGTAAAATGGTCAGCGTATCTTCCTCGATCCAGGCGATCGCACATGGCCATCACAAAACGGCAGTTGCCTACATTTTTCCAGTTCGCTAAAAATCCCAATCTTTCCCAGAAACTCATGCTTATAGGGTTAATCATTACCCTATTTTTCATTTTCTTGGCATTTTTCGCTCCCGCATTCCAGGCTTGGGGATGGCTGCAAAACCCAAAAGATTTTCTCTCGAATCCAATTCATCAGCCACCATCGGCTAAATATTGGTTTGGTACTAGTCGCCTGGGTTATGATGTCTTCTCCCGCACGTTGTTCGGCGCTCAAGCTGCGTTGCAAGTGGTAATTTTGGCCACCGCCTTGAGTATGATTATCGGTGTACCTTTGGGGATGCTGAGTGGTTATCTCGGTGGAAAATTGGATAAAGTCTTGCTGTTTATTATGGATAGCATTTACACTTTACCAGGGCTGTTGTTGTCTGTGACACTGGCGTTTGTGGTGGGGCGTGGGATATTGAATGCTGCGATCGCCATTAGCATTGCTTACATTCCCCAATATTACCGCGTTGTCCGCAACCACACCGTTAGCGTCAAAACTGAAGTGTTCATCGAAGCTGCTCAAGCAATGGGCGCTTCCACTTGGACTGTCCTTTCTCGATATTTATTTTTCAACGTTATTCAAAGCGTACCCGTACTATTCACCCTCAACGCCGCCGATGCAATTTTAGTATTGGGCGGTTTGGGCTTTTTGGGACTAGGGCTTCCAGAAGAAGTGCCAGAATGGGGATACGATTTAAAACAAGCACTGGAAGCTTTACCTACTGGCATTTGGTGGACCACCCTTTTTCCTGGTTTAACTATGACATGCATGGTAGTAGGGTTATCACTACTTGGTGAAGGGTTAAATGAATTTGTCAATCCTCGTTTACGAAGAGAAAATAGAATCCGGAAGTAGTCATTGGTCATTAGTCATTAGTCACTGGTCATTGGCAAAGACAACTGACAAATGACAAAGCGCAAAGTCAGAGCGGAGGTTTCCTCCGATCTGAACTTTGTAAGAGAGGACAAATAACTAATGACAAATAACAAATATAGTAGAGAGATTTGTGTGAAAGATAACCTGACATTAATTGCCGCCGCTACTGGCGGGTTTATGCTTTCTGTTGCTCTTGCTGGTATCTTAAGAGGTACTCCAGTTACAGCTTGGCAAGAGCAATCGAGTGTTCGTACCACGACTGTTACTGACTTACGGCTTGCACCCAATAAGACAGAAAATTTAGAATATTTTCGTGCCAAAATTCTAAAATCCTGAGGAATTGTCAATTTTGAACTGGACCATAGGCAGTGGGGAGATGGAAGGACGCGGGAACGGGTAGAATCACTAATGCCCTATGCCCTATGCCCTATGCCCCATACCCAATAACTAATGACTAATGACTAATGACAAACGACGTAATTGGCATTGATGTGGGGGGAACAGCAATTAAGCTGGGACGTTTTACAACTGATGGTACTTGTCTGCAATCTTTGACTTTGACGGCTCCCCAACCAACAACGCCAGAGGCTGTGTTAGCAGTGTTGGTAGATGCGATCGCTCAAATAGATCCAGATAATCAAAGTGTTGCTATTGGTGTGGGAACTCCTGGCCCTGCGGATGCGGCGGCGCGGATTGCCAAAATTGCCATTAACTTACCTGGATGGATTGATGTGCCTTTAGCAGACTGGCTGGAAACTAAGACTGGCAAACCTACTGTAATTGGTAATGATGCTAACTGCGCTCTTTTGGGAGAAGCTTGGTTGGGAGCCGGTCGCAAGTTTCAAAATTTGATTCTTCTAACTTTGGGGACTGGGGTTGGTGGCGCAATTATGCTCAATGGCAAATTGTTTGTTGGACATCAAGGAGCTGCTGGAGAACTCGGTTTAATTTCATTCAACCCTGACGGGCCAATATGCAATAGCGGCAATCGAGGCTCTTTGGAACAATATGCTTCTGCTACTGCCATTCGTCGCCGTACTCTCAAGGAACCCATCGAATTAGGTATGCTTGCCCAACAAGGAGATATTGAAGCCTTGACTTTTTGGCAAGAATATGGTACGTGTTTGGGGGTTGGTTTGACAACTTTGGTTTACGTGCTGACACCAGAAGCGATCGTTATAGGCGGCGGTATCAGCGGTAGCTTTGAGTTTTTCTTCCCAGCGGTAAAAGCAGAAATTGAGAAGCGAGTGCAGGCTTTATCGCGAGAAGGTTTACAGATTTTGCCAGCGCAGTTAGGAAAATTTGCTGGAATGGTGGGTGCAGCAAAGTTGGCATGGCAAAAGTATTCGGAATTTTAAATTATTATGGTTCAAAAAATCCCAGCTAGAGACATCAGTCTTTGTTTTTTCATCTGTTAATGTCCTAACTAGCTTGATTGCTATATTAAACAGAAATCTTGCATATATTGGAAAAATACTATGTGCAGTTTTCTGTAAAATGCGATGCACAATCATGCGATCGCACTATACAAATTATGCAGCTATATGTGCATAAATCGTGAATGCATTACTTAGCCATCTCCCGTAATCTGAGTATTAAAGAAACGGTTAGTGAATCGAAAAACAATAATAATCATCAATTTCTCAACCGTTGCTGATGAGATTATCGTTATTTTTTGAACTCAGATTGAGAGGTGGATTATGTTTTTTAAACTAGTTCGTCATACAGTTTTAGCAACAATTTTGGCATTACCAGTAGTACCATTAACGAACCAAAATGCTCTTGCAGATGAGCGCGATTTCTTAGTTTACAACAATAATGAATTAGAAATCACTCATTTGTATGTATCATCAATATACTCTAAATATTGGGGTAGTAATATTCTCAATTCAGATATTGTTAACGGTTCATATGACTTAGTTACATTTAGCAATAATAGCAATAATTGTACCTACGATGTTAAAGCCATTTATAGTAATGGCAGTTATGATGTCATGCGCCGCGCCGATCTTTGCAGTACCTATGGAATAACTTTTTATGGTCATGGAGGCGAGCATCAATAGACATCTCCATAAATTAATTATTCGTTGGCTAAAACCCTTGTAGAGACGTAGCATTACGTCTCTCTACATTCATTTTCACTAGATGTTTATCCAGGATTTGTAAATTGCATCTTGATGATTATATAAAGGTGCAACCGTTAATAAAACTATTATGGTATTTTCATAAAATTAGTTAATATTAAGACAAAAAATATCCTGTTGCTTTCTCAACATATTTGACTACTTTTTCATAGGATTCAGGATTACTCACAGGGTTGATGATGATGGGAATAGTGCCATCTGGTAACCAAAAAGTTATCCTACCATTTGATTCGTGACAAAAAGAACTAACGCAATCTAGGTTAATTACATATTCATTTTTTTCGTAAAGAATTTTCACCCAGTAGGCATGATTTAATTCCAATTCGGTAACGCACTCTATATAATTGAGAACCTTTTGATAATCTTCGAGATTATTTTGGGGGTTAATCACTATGGGAATGGCACTATCAGGCAACCAAAAAGTAACCCTGCCATTTCTTTCATAACAAAAAGCATGGACGCGCTCAAAATTTACTACATATTCTTTCCTCTCGTAAAGGATTTTCACCCAGTACGTCACAACATCTCCTCAAGTCCAAAATTTACGAATGATGCACCCTATATGCCAAATGTACCCAAGCCCTAAGTTAATGTTGCTATACGCCGATTCAAAATCAAAAAAATTAACTTTGAATTATGAATTATGAATTTTGAATTGTTATGACACCTCCAATGGTGTTGGTGTACCAGAACTTGACAGAGAAATCGCTGCTTGAATGAACCCTTTAAATAAGGGATGAGGAGCACTGGGGCGGGATTGAAATTCTGGATGAAATTGGCAAGCAAGAAAGAATGGATGCTTGGGTAATTCCACAATTTCAACTAAACGTCCATCAGGAGAAGTACCACTGATCGCATAGCCAGACTTTAGCAACAAATCGCGGTAAGCATTGTTGAATTCATAGCGATGTCGATGTCGTTCATAAATTACATCTTCTTGATAGAGTTTAAAAGCGAGAGTATCAGGGAGAACGCGACAAGGATATAGTCCCAAGCGCATTGTACCCCCTAAATCCACAACTTCCTGCTGTTCTGGCAATAAATTAATTACCGGGTCAGTTGTATAGGCGTCAAATTCAGCACTATTGGCGTCAGTTAATCCCCCTACGTTTCTCGCCCATTCAATCACAGAACATTGCATTCCCAGGCATAAACCCAAGAAGGGAATTTGGCGATTCCGAGCATATTTAATGGCAGCAATTTTGCCGTCCACTCCCCTGAGTCCAAAACCTCCTGGGACAACTATGCCGTCAACGCCTTCAAGGTGGGTTTCGGCTGGTTCAGTTTCCAAAATTTCTGAGTTCACCCAACGCAGGCGCAATTTGCCATAGGTGGAAATTGCAGCATGATTGAGCGCTTCGACAACAGATAAGTAAGCATCACTTAACTGCACATATTTACCGACAATGGCAATTTCAACTTCGTGTTTGGGACTATGTAAGCGTTTTACCAGTGTTTGCCACTGGGTTAAATCTGGCGTGCGCTGTTCCATTTGCAGCAAGTCCAGCACTTGTTCTGCTAGTCCTTCCCACTCTAGATTCAACGGTACTTCGTAAATACTTTTGGCATCTTGGGAAGTGATGACACATTCTTCTGGTACATCGCAAAATCCCGACAGTTTTTGCTTTAATTTTGCGGGTAGGGGGCGATCGCTCCGACAAACTAAAATATCTGGTTGAATGCCAATAGATCGCAGTTCCTTGACTGAATGCTGTGTTGGCTTAGTTTTCATCTCACCCGCAGAGGCAATCCACGGTACCAGCGTGACGTGCATGTATAATACATTCTGCCGTCCTACCTCTTTACGGAACTGGCGAATTGCTTCCAAAAATGGCAGCGATTCAATATCTCCCACCGTACCGCCAATCTCTGTAATCACTACAGATGGATTTGTACTTTTAGCAACTCGCAGAATTCGTTCTTTAATTTCATTAGTAATGTGGGGAATTACTTGTACTGTGCCGCCTTCGTAGTCTCCACGCCGTTCTTTATTGATGACTGCCTGGTAAATCGAGCCAGTAGTCACGCTGTTCAAACGTGACATCGAAGTATCGGTAAAGCGTTCGTAATGTCCCAAGTCTAAATCTGTCTCGGCACCATCTTGAGTTACGAACACTTCGCCATGCTGAAAGGGACTCATCGTCCCAGGATCTATATTGATATAAGGGTCGAGTTTGAGGATCGACACTGAATAATCCCGCGACTTGAGCAAACGCCCTAGACTTGCTGCTACAATGCCTTTGCCAATACTGGAGACTACGCCTCCAGTTACAAAGATAAACTTAGTCATAGTAGTTTGAATTTCTAACAACTTCTAAAAATACATCCCGTCATTGTGCCATAGTGATTGCGATCAAATCTTCCGCACTCTTGCTGTGAAAAACCTCTTAGGATTAGTAATATTAGGCTGTATTCTCACCTCCTCCGTAGCCTTGGCAGAGCCATCTCTTCTAATCGTTTTTCCTCAAACAAACTACCAAACAAGTGCCCAAAAAATCTTTTTTCTGGGCACAGCACCTCCTGATGGACAAGTTTCGATCGATGGTAAGCCAATAAGGCGCAGCAAAGCTGGTCATTTTTCTCCGAGTTTACCTTTGCAGTTGGGAGAGAATCTGTTTACTGTGCGTCACCGCGATCGAGAACTCCAGATTAAGGTGACAAGGCTTACCACTATGCCTGAACTTCCACAGGGGTTGGCCTTTGCAAAAGATTCCCTGACTCCAGCAGCTGACATTGCCAGACTACCAGGAGAACTTATTTGTTTTAGCGCGATCGCACCCCCTAACGCCAGTGTATCCGTCCACCTAGCTAATCAAACTGTTACCCTTTTGCCCCAACCCCAGCAAGCCCAACTACCAAATAATTTGGCAGCTTTGACGGGGCAAAATCAGCCTCATGGCCAGTCTAGCGTAGGCAGCTACAAAGGTTGCACCACAGTGGCAACTCCTAGCGATTTAGGACAACCCCAGTTTCAACTGACCCTCAACGGCAAGACAATAACTCAACCAGGAAATGGTAAAATTCAAATTCTTTCCAAAGCAGAGTTACCAGTTGCTGAGGTAACGGTAGACGCAGGTGTAGCACGCACTGGCCCAAGTACCGATTATTCTCGACTTACACCACTGCCCAAAGGCACACGAGCCACGGTTACAGGTAAGGAAGGTGAATGGTTGCGCCTAGACTATGGAGCTTGGATTAATAGCCAGGAAACCCGCACTTTACCCGGTGCAGTTCCGCCACAAACAATAATTCGCAGTGTCGGATACCGTCAACTCCCTGGTGCTACAGAGATGGTTTTCCCCTTACAAGTCCCCGTACCTGTGAGCGTACAACAGAGCGATCGCACTTTTACTCTCACTCTCTACAATACTACTGCCCAGACGGACATTATTCGCCTGGATGATGACCCCTTAATTTCTCGCCTAGATTGGCAGCAGGAGACACCAGAACGAGTAAAATACACCTTTAACCTCAAAAAAGCTCAACAGTGGGGATATAAGCTGAGATACGACGGTACAACCCTGGTTTTGGCTTTGCGTCATCCGCCTAATATTGGGAACACAAGACGAAAGCCTTTAGCTAATCTCAAGATTGTACTAGATCCAGGGCATGGAGGTAAAGAATCTGGTGCCAGTGGCCCAACTGGATATTTAGAAAAAGATGTCAATTTAGTAGTTTCTAAGTTGTTGCGGGATGAGTTGGTGAAGCGAGGAGCAACAGTGGTGATGACGCGGGAGGACGACAAGGAAGTTTCTTTAGTAGAACGTCAAGCAATTATTAATCAAGAAGAACCAGCGATCGCTATTTCCATACATCACAATTCTCTACCCGATGATGGCGATGCTGAAAAAACCAAGGGATTCGCCACTTTTTGGTATCAACCCCAAGCCCACAGCCTAGCAATATTTTTACAAGACTATGTAGTTAAAAAACTTGGCAGACCTTCCTATGGTGTGTTTTGGGATAACTTAGCACTGACACGTCCAGCCGCCGCGCCATCGGTGTTGTTGGAATTGGGTTTTATGAGCAATCCCGATGAATTTGAACAGGTGGTGAACACAGAAGAACAGAAAAAAATGGCAAAAGCGATCGCTCAAGGAATTACTGAATGGTTTAGGAGTGTTAGATAAATTTGGAAAACTAAAGTTTGAGCTTCATAGTATTTGGTGGAGTGGGATTAGCTAGTTTCTGCTCAACGTTGCGATCGGTCTTTGTTCAAGCTTTTTGACTTTTATGTGCGATCGTCAAAACCATTCCTACTGTAGCAATCAAGTAAAATGAAATTTTCAGTTGTTCCTGTAAGGTGTCCGATGACTATCTTTGACCGCCGCCGTCAACTTCAACAACAAATTGCTCAACTTCCAGAAGACCAATTGACTCAGGTTGAGCAATACATAGCATTTCTTGTTTTTCAGAAAACAGTTCCATCTCAATCAGAAGTGACCAAATCACCTTCTACTGGAGCTTCGATTCTGGCATCTTTAGAGCAAGCACACACTCCGCCCGATTCTCCTTTGGAGGATGAGACTCTAACAGAACCACCTGAAGATTTTGCCGCTAAGATCGCTGAAATAAAACAACGTGGCGATCGTTCTCGATCTATTATCCGACGAGGTTTTACAGGTCAAGACTTGCTCAAATTTGCTGGTACTTGGTATGGAGATGACCTAGAGGAATGCCTAGCATTTCTTGATGCAACTCGCTCAAAAGCGAAGTTTTAAGCTAATAATTTATGTATTTGTTAGATACCAATCACTGTAGTTATCTCATTAACAACAATCCTCAAGTTGTCGCAACAGCTCAAAGCTATGCTCAAGATCCTTTTGGGATTAGCATCATTAGCTATGGTGAGTTGCTCTACATGACAGAAAAATCAGAGCGTCGAGAAATGAATTTACAAATGGTTCAAGCATTCTTGGCAGAGATTGATATTTATCTGATCGACAAAGAAATAGCTGAGATATATAGTCAGCTGAAGAACCTTATTTTTCATCAATTTGCCCCAAAAGAAAAAAACAAACGCCGCAGTATCCGCATTCAGAATCTCGGTTTTGATGATAACGATCTATGGATCGCCGCGACAGCAATTTATCATAATATTACTCTCGTATCTGCTGATAGCGACTTCACTAGAATTCAGCAAGTTTATAGATTTTCAGTCGAATCCTGGATTTAATTGGCTGAAAAGGTTGATTAGTTATCAACTTTTTCAATTACTAAAAATTATCTTTGCTTTGGATTTCTCTCAAAGCAAAGATAATTTCTATTATCTAGCAAACGCGATCGGCAGCACGTAATTGCGCTTCAGCATAAATATACTGCCCCAAAGCATTGGCCTGTCGTGAAGGTACTGCTAAATGAGCATTAATCTTTGCTTCTTTGAGCAGACGTTGAATGTCGTCCCAGAAGAACTCACCACCCCCTCCAGTGATAATTACATCAGTGACACGTTCTGGCAACCAGGCTAGCACACGGCTACAGATTTCACGAGAAAACATCTCTGTAAGGTTGGGAAGATAATCGTCTAAGTTAGTGGGTTTGCATGCGCTTTTAGGACGGTAATAGCGTTCACCTCTAGGTTGATTAACAGCAGAAATCAACGTTAGAGATTGACTATCTCCTTCCTCTATTTCGGCGGAGATCAATTCATAGAGCTTGTTCATACCAAAGTCTTCACTCTTAGAAAGATATTTAATAAATCGGAAATTATCCACCATTAATAAATCGACAGTTTGATGTCCAATATCGACGACCGCCACCGATATTTTTGTAAAATCAGGGCTACCGGGGCTTTTCTTCGGTTGAGCTTCAAACCACAGCAAGCTGCCGTAGCCTTCTGGCATTACCCAAACCTTATTGACGTTCAGCGAAACAGATTCGCCTCGGAAGTTCAACACATGAGGACCACCTACTTGGCTAATCAACTGTGTTTTTTCCTTTTCAAAATGCTCTAAGGAAAGAAAGGGCAGACCTAGTACAACTGAGATATCATCTCTGAGTTTAAAGTAGCTAGCACTTGCTAACACTTTTACCAGTGCAGCTTCTACCTTAGATTGTCCGATTCCTAGATTCGCTCCAAAATCTGCTGCCAGTTGACCTACAGCATATCCATTGCCTTGATATTCCAGCCACAAATTCATTAAAGGATCAATAGCACGAACTTCAAAAGCACCACCACGTACCTGTTCTATTGACATTTGCTTAACGTTAGCAGGTACGAACACAACACTACCGCGTTCGCAACTGACACAAGTCTTTGTGGAAATTCTGCCTAAATCAACGCTGAGAACAGTTTTACTGCCAGCATCGTTGGGTTTTATAGTGTTGATTTTTTTAGTTGCTGCTATTGCTTTTAAAAGACTTGCATAGTAATCATTAGGAACAATAATTCGCTCCTTTTTTAATTGGTAGAGAACTTGGTTAGTTTGTTCCACTGCTGCTTGAAACCTGTTTAAAGCATCTGTTGTAGGTTCTCTATCAATTTCCCACATTAAAGAAATGAGATTTTGTTGCAGTCGTACTGCTAAACGCAGACAGTCTTTTTCTACTTCATCTAATGCGTGCTGACGAGTTAAATCATTAATCTGCCTTTTGCTATCATCAGCAAATTCATAATATTTCTTCTCTAAGTTTGCATATTTATTCGTTAATTCATTTGCAACTTCTCTGTGATGTTTAGCTGCTTGTCCGTCTTTTTCTCCAGCAGCATGAGCAGTAAAAGCACCTGCAACAGCACCAACCGCGGCGCCTAAAGCACCGAACACAAAAGGAATTATAAAAATCATATAATTTTTGACTAATTCTCTAGGAATTAGGAGGAAGGGAAAGAAGTTGAGAATCAGGGAGTAATTTACTATCTGCTGATGTTAATCCTAGAGATTGAGCAATAGCGACTGATTCACGTAACCGTTCCATAGCCCCTTCTATTCCCGGTGCAATTGGACGATTTGTAATTTCTTGATTAATTGCTTGTGCTTGAGCTAAAAACTCTAGATTTTTCTGGTGTTCATAAATTAGTTCATTTTCAATTGCTTGTAATCTTTCTAATTCTTGTTGAGTTAAAGATTCATAGTAGATTTTCACTGCCTGTTTGTGATCGTCGAGGATTTTGAAAAACTCGTAAACCATACCCGCAGTTCCAACAACAGCTAAAACAGGTGCGGCTGCGGTTAAAGCGATCGCAATTGGTGGACAAGCTGCTGCTAATGTTGTGGTTACAAACGCTGTCACACCACCAACTGTGCCGCCTTTTACGGTATCTTTCAATGTTTCTACAGCGGCTTCTTGTGCAGAAATTTCACCTCGAACTACGCGCAGTGCATTGGTTAGTAACGAAAATGGTGCTGTTGTCGCTACACCAATCGCTGCTCCCAGAGGCGCGGCTTTAAAACCTGCTTTAACTGCACCTGTTAGATTGTCAAAATGCCATTTAGCATCTAACCTTATTTGCTCTTGCGAAGTCATGGGTTTATCGCCACGGGCTAAATTATCTTTGGCGTTTTCCCACTTGATATTTTTGGGATCGTTTGAGCCGCCTTTGCTATGCGGTTTGATATGACTAGCGTGCTTATCTGATAAATATTTTTGGGTATTAACATCAATAGATTTGCCATCAATCCCTGCTCTTTGAGAAGGAGGAATTTTATCTAACATTTCTTGGGCTTGTACTCTGGTTCTAATCGGATCGCCAGATCGAATCCCACCTTTATATAATCTACGGGCTACACTTAAGGATAAATCCTGTAATTGGGCATGTTGAACATTAATGTTGGCAGCAGCGTTAATAGCGGAATTACGCTCTTGTTCGTCAGACATGGGTAAACCAATTTAGTGTGATTTATTACGTTTCTTGGCTTCATACCAAAGCATGGCATTAGCTTATTTTCTTATGGTTCCCATTTGAACGCAGATGCCATCGCCAAAGTCAGTAAAAATTGTAAGATGGAGCCATGCAGAAGATAGCAAAAACAGCAATCAAGATTTTGAAAGGTGCGATCGCTAATTTGCCTTCTACTGTAAAACTAGTTGAAATTTCTCGTCAGGTTTTGCCTATGATTACTAGGTTTTTCCGCTTGCGATAACTTGTAAATATTACTCTACTACATCTGGGTCGATACCCATTGCCCTTAGTCGTTCTGCTAATTTTGCAGCTTTTTGTTCTGCTTGCTGTGTCCTTTGTCTTTGCAACTCGGCTTCTTCTTGACCAAGCAGTAACAGATTTCCCTCTAAATCCCACCAGCGCAACCAAAATTGCTGAGGATTATTCAAGTAACTTCCTTGCCATAAACCTAGTTCAACTCCTAAAGGAGGAATTGGGTAGTGTCCTCGCTCATTAGGGTGCATTTTGTGGTAAGAAAAATCTACCAAGTGATAAACTTCGAGTTTGTCATTACTAATTTCATAAATGGCATAGTAGGGAATTCGGATTACTCGCTCATATACCCAGAATTTCCCCGGTTTTGCGCCTTCTCTACTCCCAGTTAGAGGTAAAGGTGTAGCGTCTCGTTCTTCATCACCATTACCACTAGCTAATTCTATGGCAATCAATGGAGGTATGTATTCTCGCCATAACACATAAGAGCGACGGTTTTTGCCATCTAACCTTGGTGGGACACCAGGGACATAAAACCAGTCCGGTGCTACTGCTCATTTTTCTGGCGGTTCAGTCTCTCGCCAGTAAATACCGCAATCTTGACCAATACAATATTGTCCATCTGGATGTAAGCGTTGCAAAAGCTGAGCAAATGAGTCTGTGAGAATGATAGTTTGGGGATGCTCTTGAAAATTTGTCACAAACGTACTATCAGACTCTGGTAGTTGAGTACGATCGGGAAACTGAGGCGGGATGGCAATATCAGCAAGTGTTTCACTCATGCTTGTCTGAATGACAAATTTATCTAATGCTTTACGCTTCCCATAAGGTATTAGAAGTTAGTATAACACCTTGCTATATCTTGATTTCAGTGCTTTTACCCTGCCAGAATCCTTTGGATTGCGGGTAGAAATATATGAAATCTTATATTTTTAAATTGTATGTCTTTTAAAATAGGCGGCATTGTGGGAGCGATCGCTATTTTATTGAACAGTGGCGCAGCGTTCACCAAAGGTGTTGGCGTAGCCATCGCTGAAGATGCACAAAGGTATGTTACTGTAGGTCACGATAAATTAGGAAATAGTATAGCCCTAGACACAAAAACTATTGAGGGCACAACATACAAACTTTACGGCATCTATGGAGATGGGATCTTCGAGACTACATTCGATGCATCATGTACAGAATCGCGGCTTTTTCGGAATCGCATAGCGATTTACGGCTCAGAGGGAGAGCTACTACAAGAGGATAAGGAAAAAGGAGAAATACCTTTTGTAGCTGATTCTTCACCAGGTAAAGGAATGAAATTTGTCTGCGAAAAGATTGGCGCTCGTGGTTGGTAGGCAAGTGAGGAGTTAGGAGTTAGGAGTGAGGAGTTAGGAGTTAAGAGTTATTTTTACCCTGCTCCTCATCTCCCAATCTCCCCATCTCCCCATATCCTATTAGCTACGGACAAAACAACGTATCACGCGTATCTCGTCCTGTTGTTGGATTAGTGCCTTTGGCAACTTTGCACAGTTTTTTTTGTTCGTCTGGACGCAGCAGCACATCGGTAAAATCTGCTCCGTCAATGATTGCGCCATCAAACTTGGTATTAGCAGCAAACGCCCCCTCCAAAATTGCATTTGTCAAATTTGTTTTGATGAAGCGAGCTGAGTCTAGAGTGGCACTTCTCAAGTCAGCTCCTTCCAAATTCGCAGACTCTAAATTTGCTGCAAAGAAACTGACACCACTTAAATTAGTATGGCTGAAGTTGCTCTGGCGAAGATTAGCTTTGGTAAAGCTGGAGTCTGTTAAATCACGCCCTGAAAAATCAGCCCCGACTAAAATTTCTTTATTGTATTCGAGTGCCAAAGCGGTGGGAGCAAAACCGACGGTTACTGTGAGGCCAATTATTCCCCAAAAAAATAAGCTGAGTATGCTTGTCCAAATCAAATAATATCTTTTACGCTTCAACTGCAACTCATTATGGGATGAGTCGAGCTGAAAAACTCTTATGCGATCGCTTAACCTAGAATTCATCGAATTCATGATGTTTTTAGTCAATGACTAACCTTCCTCCATCTCATTATCTAAAATCTGGTCATTTTGGAGAAGACTTAGTAGCCCAATGGTTGCAATCTACAGGTTGGGTAATTCTGCATCGTCGCTTTTCTTGCCGCTGGGGAGAGATTGATATTATCGCCGAATATTCTGGAGGAGGTGGGGAGCAGGGGGGCGGAGGGGCGGAGGGGCAGAGGAGACAAGGGGACAAGGGGACAAGGGGACAAGGAGACAAACAGAATAAAGCTTCAGTCCTAACTCCTAATTGCTCACTTCCCAGTCCCCAGTCCCCAGTCCCTAGTCCCGACTCAATATTGGCATTTGTTGAAGTTAAAACCCGCAGTTCGCGCAGTTGGGACGCAGGGGGAAGAAGCGCAATTACCGCACAAAAGCAAGCTAAAATTTCGCGTACAGCGGGAATGTTTTTAGCTCAGTACCCTGAAAAAGCAGATTATCCCTGCCGATTTGATGTTGCCATTGTCTACTATCGGGAAATATCAAAAAAGATGACTGGAGTTAAAGCTACTCAAGAAGCTCTCGCTACTTCATCAGCAGCCGGATATGAGTATAAGCTGCAAGAATACATCCCCGCAGCTTTCGACTGTTTAATTGATAATGACAATGGTTAATCGGTAACGGATAAAATATTTTGATTACCAATGACCAATAATTTTGTACTATAGCGATCGCCAAATCGGATCACGCCAAAGTTTCTGGGCAGTAGCCTAAGCCCCGGACAAACTGTTGCCGGAAAGCCTCGATTTCGTCTCTCTCTGGGCTACCATGAGAGACTATTGCTACCTGATAACGACGCATCACATCCACAGGGCACTGTCCCGCTTCCAAACTCCAAAGTGCCATCTGTACTCGCATTGGTGGCTCGTAGCTAATTCCTAATTCATTTAGAAAAGCCCGAAAGTCACCATCTTCTTGAGGCGAGACTTGACCTCTGAGTTTGATCCTAACGACCCAGCCATCAATTTGATGAATTACGGTGACGAACGAAACAGGTGTTTGGGGTCTGGCGTGGAGGTATTGAACGACCCTCAGAGTTAGACTGGCATTAGCCAAATAATACAAGTATTCCATGTTTGTTGGTGCTTGGGATCAAAGCCAATCCTACATATCTATATTCGTAAATCTATGCTTGTTCCCGGTAGGGTAAAAGCCCCCGTTTTTAGATGGGGAGGTTTACCCAAATTTTATGTTGATTTTTGCGTGTTACCTAATAAAATCTATCTTCTGGTGTAGAAATAAAATTGAGCAGCAATGTCATGGAGCTGCTTATAAGCGTAAGCTCAAACTCACTTTTTTAAACCAGTACAAATACTAGTAAATGAAGCAAAACATATCACGAATTAATCTAAATAATACTTTTAGTTCACAAACACATGATTTGGAATTAGATTGTTCAGTAGCTGGATATGACTATGAACTCCCTCCAGAACTGATTGCTCAAAACCCAGCATTTCCTAGAGATAGCTCGCAGTTATTGGTGGTTAATTCTCCCACTACGGGCATCGAAACAGCACCTCTAAACCACATTTTCCGCGATTTACCTGCACTGTTGCGGTCTGGTGATTTATTAGTGATGAATAATACAAAAGTTATTCCAGCCCGACTTTATGGTAATAAATCCACTGGTGCCCAAATTGAAGTTTTGCTGTTGGAAGAGAGGCAACATAACTGTTGGTTAGCTTTAGTCAAACCAGGAAAACGCTTTAAACCAGGAGCGAAGATTTCTTTTGAAGTGAGGCGAGATGGGGGAGAAAATTCTTCTTTGTCTTCCTTGTCTCCCTCATCCCCTCACTTCCTCACGGCTACGGTTTTAGAAACGGACGCTGCAACTGGGGGGCGTTTGTTGCAATTTGATGTGCCAGAAGGAAAATCTTTAGTGCAACTGTTAGAGCTTTTTGGTGAAGTACCGTTACCGCCCTACATTACTGCTTCCGAAGCTGCTGATGAACAGTATCAAACAGTTTATGCCCAAAAACCAGGAGCGATCGCAGCGCCTACGGCAGGATTACACTTTACCCCAGAATTATTACAAAAGTTGTGCGATCGCCAAATTAATCAAGCTTTTGTGACGCTACATGTCGGCGTGGGCACATTTCGTCCCGTGGAAGTGGAGGACGTAACTACCCACCAGATGCATGAAGAATGGATTGAGGTTCCCGCCAACACAGTAGAGCAAATCCGTGCCACTAAAGCAGCTGGCGGTAGAATTATTGCTGTGGGGACAACGGTAGTACGGGCTTTAGAAGGGGCGGCTCAATCTGGGCATTTAGAACCATTTTGTGGTAAGACAAATTTGTTTATTTATCCAGGTTATCAATGGCGGGTAGTTGATGGTTTAATTACGAATTTTCATCTGCCACGTTCGAGTTTGTTGATGTTGGTTAGTGCGCTCATTGGCAGAGAAAGGTTGTTGAATATATATAATGATGCGATCGCCTCACGGTATCGTTTCTATTCCTTCGGTGATGCAATGCTAATTTTACCAGAAGCGGTAACAGCACTCAGTCAAGGATAAGAGTAATACCGTTGGCTTCAATTATCATCTGCAAGCTGCGGTTATAGCAGTTCCCAAGCAAATGAGGTACAGAAATTTGTAGGGGCGCAAAGCTTTGCACCTCTACCTCGTACTTCACGCTTATCGAGAAATGCTATATTCTTAATTTTTGATTTGTAATTTTTGATGCTGTGGTGGGTACTCTGACTTATGAATATACAAGTATTAAGTACAGGTATGCCACTCGTGTCTAAAAAATCTCAATCTCATCAGTGGTTACGTCAATTTTTGAAGGTGGCATTATTTTACAGAAGTTCTGGTCGGCAAAAACCCTTGTTCAGACTTCTATTTGCTTCCTCTGTATTTTTAGTCTTAGCTGCACCCACAATTATCGATCGCCCAGGAAGCAAGCTGCTAGCACAAAAGCCAATTTCTCAAGATTTAGAAGCAGCAAGCTTTTTCCAACAGGGAGTTATGCGCTATAACCGCAACGATTTACAGGGTGCAGAATACACCTTTCGCCAAGCATTGCAGAAAGATCCTAACTTGAGTGCAGCACGGAACTATCTAGGTAATATATTTTTGCAGCAAAATCGCTTGGATGAGGCTGTGCAAGAATATGCAGAGGCGATTAAAGTCAATCCTAATTTTAGTGAAGCTTATTACAACTTGGGATTAGTGTTGCATCGACAAGGAGAAAAGCAAGCAGCGATTACTGCTTATCGCCAAAGCTTGGTAATTAATCCGACAAACGCCACAACCTTGTATAACTTGGGTTTGGTATTGTACGAACAAGGACAATTACAAGAAGCGATCGCTGCATATCAGCAAGCAATTAATCTTGATAACAGCAACGCCAACGCTTATTTTAACTTAGCCCTGGCCTTGCAACAACAAGGAAATATAGAGATGGCGATCGCTACCTATCGCCAAGCCTTACAGCTAGATCCAAAAAATGCCACAGCCTACAACAATATGGCAAGTTTGCTGGCAATTCACGGTCAACCTGCTGAGGCGATTTCTGTTTATCGGCAAGCCATTCGCCAAAATCCAAAAAATGCCTCAGTTTACTATAACTTAGGAGTAACTTTATATAATCAGGGCGACATCAAAAAAGCCAATGGAGCCTTAAAACGTGCCCATAATGAATATCGTCAGCAAGGCAATATTGAACAAGCCGAGAAAATTGAACAACTAATGCAGCAAATTGCCCAGAAGAAAGAACAACAGCAACCTCAAGCCAATCAAACTGCTACTCCCTCCCAAACTCCGACGCAAAACCCGCTAGAAACTCCTACCGAAACGCCCGCTAGCCCCAGTGATGTACCTGTTTCAGCTGAACCATCCAGTTCAACCAGTTCTGGACAGTGAACAAGAAGCCAGAGTGACAAGGGGACAAGGGAGACAAGGGGACAAGGGGACAAGGGGACAAGGAAGACAAGGGGACAAGGGGACAAGGAAGACAAGGGGACAAGGGAGACAAGGAAGTGTGGGGACTGTGGGGAGAGAGGGGGGAAATATTTCTTCTCTATCCTCCCACACCTCCCACCCCTCCCACACTTCCTGTTTGCCCCTTGCCCAATGCCCCATGCCCAACTTCATTAAATCGGCAAACGATTAATATCTTTGTTACAACCAATAACTACCATTGCTGAACCACGTTCTAAACGCTTGGTGGGGTCAGGATTAATTTGAAATTTCCCATCCTGGCTCACCGCTAGCAAATTCAAGCCGTAGCGGTTGCGAAGTTGAAGTTCAGTAATCGTTCTGCCGTGAAATTCATCAGGCACAATTAACTCTACAATGCTGTTATCTGGGTCGAGGTCAAACCGATCTAAGATTGATGGTTTAGTAAGTGTACGCGCTAGGGCACAACCCGCTTCGTATTCCGGAAAAACAACATGATCTGCTCCTACTCGCCGTAACAGTTTACAGTGAACTTCACTAGAAGCTTTAGCAACTACATGGGGTACACCAGCCTCTTTGACATTGAGAGTGGTTATAATACTTTCCTGAACGTAATTACCGATCGCTACAATTACGGTATCAAATTCAAAAATTCCAGCTTCTTTGAGTGCAGCCGGTTCGGTAGAGTCTAGTTGCAAAGCATGACCAACTATTTCTTCAGTCAATGCTTGGGAAACTCGTTTTTCATCAATATCTGTTGCTAGGACTTGATAACCGAAATTATGCAATGTCGAACAAACAGATCTACCAAAACGACCTAACCCAATTACCGCAAATTGGTGGTTATCTTTACGTAAACTGCGAAAAAAACCTAACGATGACAGATTCACAGTTGTTATCCTTATTATGGCTCCCTGTATTTAGGGCAAAAAACGGTTATACCGCTTGAATTAAAAATTTTATTTTTGCCTTAGGATGTATATTTTATCAGTTTAGTCATTGGTCATTTGTCATTTGTCATTTGTTATTTTTCCGCGTCCCCACGTCCCCTACCTATCCTACGAGTAAGTTTTCTTCAGGATAATGAATTCTAGTAGGCCGAGGGTCTCCTAGTACAGCAGACATGAGTAGTAAAACACCTACTCGTCCAACGTACATAGTGATAATTAAGACTAGTTTGGCTGCTGTGGAAACAGTTGCTGTGATACCTGTGGAAAGTCCGACAGTAGCGAAGGCTGATACTACTTCAAACAAAATTTGAATAAAATCCAATTCCGGATCTGTGAGACTAATTAAAATAGTCGCTAAAATCACAGTCGCTACTGAACCCACTAATACACCAACAGCTTTCAAAATTAAAGATATTGCTATTTTACGTTCATATAATAAAACTTCTTCTTTACCCTGAAGGATTGCTTTGGTGCAACTTGTCAAGACTCTCAGGGTTGTTGTTTTGATGCCTCCTCCCGTACCACCTGGACTTGCACCAATAAACATGAGAGCAATTGTAATAAATAAACCAGCAGTGGTCATTTTACTAATATCAATAGTATTGAAGCCAGCAGTTCTGGGCGTGACTGATTGAAACCAAGCTACTAAGAATTGGTCAGATAAATTTAATGAACCAAATGTTGCAGGATTTCTAATTTCTATACAGAAAAACGCGATTGTTCCTAGAATTAACAATATAATTGTTGTGCTGGTGGCAACTTTAAAGTCTAGAGAAAGTACTTGAGTAATGGTTTTTTTGTGAATGCGATCGCGCAACCAAATATACATTTCTAAAATTACCTGATAGCCAATTCCCCCGAAAATAATCATAAATGTGATAGTGAAAACTACTAACACAGATGACTGATAACCAATTAAGTTATCTTTAAATAGACTAAAGCCAGCATTATTCCAAGCATTGACACTATGAAAAATCGCTAACCACAGTCCTTGATTCCAACCATGTTCGGGAACAAAAGCAGGCAAAAGTAAAAATACACCAGTAATTTCAAAAATCAATGTTGTAGCAATAATTGAGCGGATAACTTGGGCGCTACCACTCATTCCCGGTCGGTCTAAAGCTTGTTGAATAGCTACCTTTTGCCGCAGGTCAAACTTGCGTCCAATCAGCAGAATCAGAAAGGTAGTGCTTGTCATGTATCCCAAACCACCAATCTGAACCAACAGTGTCATAAACAACTGACCCCAAAAAGAAAAATAAGTACCAGGATCGACAACTGATAACCCAGTAACACAAACTGCTGATGTTGAGGTGAACAGTGCCACAATCGGGTCGTTCCAAGTACCATTGCTAGTCGATAAAGGCATCATCAATAGGATAGTTCCTATAGTTATAACAGCCAAAAATCCCAGACAAACTGTGCGAGAAACAGTCATAATCGATGCGTAATTTGTAATTTTTGAAAGTTAGATTTAATCTGGTTTTGACATGCTTGAATTTGCAGCCTATTTTGGTATAAATTGGAGCAAAAACAGCTTGCCAAGATAAAATTGCAAAATTTCTCCCAGAGGATACATTATGGTTTAGCTTCTCTGGAAGTAAAAATACCCTTATTTAATTAAAAACATACATGGTAGCCTACGAATATGTTTTTTTTAAACTATGCTTTGTCTTGAGATTGTTTTTTCATGAGTGCAACACTTTACCAGCGAATTCAACAATTCTACGATGCTTCCTCTGGTCTTTGGGAACAGATTTGGGGAGAACATATGCACCACGGCTACTATGGGGCTGATGGTGGCGAGAAAAAAGACCGTCGTCAAGCGCAAATTGACTTAATTGAAGAATTACTCGCTTGGGCGGGGGTAGAGGCGGCTGAAAATATTTTGGATGTAGGTTGTGGCATTGGTGGCAGTTCTTTATACTTGGCTCAAAAGTTTCACGCTCAAGCTACAGGGATTACATTGAGTCCCGTGCAAGCCGCCAGAGCAACAGAACGTGCCTTAGAGGCGAATTTGGGTGAAAGAACAAAATTTCAGGTGGCGAATGCCCAAGCAATGCCTTTTGATGATAATTCTTTTGACTTGGTTTGGTCGTTGGAAAGTGGCGAACACATGCCAGATAAAACCAAGTTTATGCAGGAGTGCTATCGGGTGTTGAAGCCTGGTGGTACGTTTATTATGGTGACTTGGTGTCATCGAGCAACTGATGAGTCACCACTAACGGCAGATGAGGAAAAGCACTTACAGGATATTTATCGGGTGTATTGTCTGCCTTATGTAATTTCTTTGCCAGAGTATGAAGCGATCGCCCGTGAATTACCATTAAACAATATCCGCACTGCTGACTGGTCGCAGGCTGTTGCCCCATTTTGGAATGTGGTAATTGATTCGGCATTTACTCCCCAAGCGCTTTGGGGTTTACTCAATGCTGGTTGGACTACTATCCAAGGGGCGCTGTCACTGGGGTTAATGCGTCGCGGTTATCAGCGCGGGTTAATTCGGTTCGGCTTGCTGTGTGGGCGTAAATAAATATTGGTGCAGAAAATCGCCCACCTCATTGGCGCATAACCCTATATGAACTCTCTTCCCTGCTTTCCTAAGAATGTCCAATCCTTGACCGTTATTGCGAGGATCTGGATCGATTATAGATACATATATCTCATGTATTCGAGGATCGTTAGCGATCGCTAAAGCACATGAAGGTGTGCGCCCATGAAAAGAACAAGGTTCAAGAGTGACATACATTTTTAGGTAATCAAAAGCTTGAAGTTCAATATAGCGAAGTGCGTCAGCCTCAGCATGATATTTGCCTGGGGCATGGGTATATCCTTGAGCTACTATATTTTGAGTATCTACAATTACACAACCCACTGGTGGGTTCGGTAAACATTCAGGCAAAGCTTTTCTGCTTTGTTTCAAAGCAGCCAACATAAATATCTCATGCATTTTTTACCGGAAATAATTTAGATAGATTACACTAGACCAAAAATTAGTTATTGATTATTTAATAGACTTTCTCTATTAAAACTGAGTAACTGTTAGTTTAATTCCAGAATCGAGTTTAGGAACCTTGAAATACTCAACTGGCTCATAATTTTGATTTCTTCGGGCGTTTGTTAGCTGCGGACATTCCTTGAAGAATGACTCTGGGTTATTGAGGATTTCCAGCGGGTTTATTTTTGCACATTCTTGGTCTTGGACTCCTGAAATAGATTGGGAAGTTGGTCTGAGATTAAGAGTCTGTCCGCTAAAATTTCTCCATTTAGTATTAATGGTGGCGGGTTGAGTCAATAAAGCTTGAGCCTCATTGCGTTGGCGCAGCCCGCCGTAGGCATCGCCTGTTGCATTTGGGACATTCTCTTCGTTACCATAGGCACTCTGGGGGATAGCAAGTGCGCTCAACACAAGCATTAAGGGAATAGAAAAGGATTTCATCATTAAATTTGTCAAGGTTGTCAGTTTAATAATTACAATTGCTTAGATACGATTACCGAAAAATAGGAGCCTTGTTTTAATACTTCTTAAAGCATATCCAAAGAGCAAAGCGATCGCCATGCACTGAATGGGTGAAAATGGTGTGGGGACATGGAGAGAAGTCTGTAACAAGCTCCGGATGGTACTACATCTTAGGGTAATAGCGCAAAAATGCCAAAAAATGCCAGCGTATCGGCATAATCGTAATTGCGATCGGTAATCAATATGATTCCTGTTCTAAAATGCAGGACTTACGCAAAATCATGAAAAAACGTAGACGCAAAGCGGCTTGCCGCAGGCTACCGTAAAGAACGCAAAGCACACAAAGAAATAAGAGTTTCACAGAGTTTTTACGTAAGTTCTAAAATGCTTTCTATATTTCCCTCTGTATAGACACGCACAACTTCAATGCTTTTATCTTGCTTAAAGTAAAAAATTAGATTACATCATCGTGTTTCAATCCCTAATAGGGAGTTTAGTTAATTGCAATTATATTTAGGAGTTTTATCCAAATCAGAGGGAGGCTCGTTTCAATCCCTAATAGGGAGTTTAGTTAATTGCAATTGAATTAATCCCGCCATCTCTGGGACTTCCTTTAATGTTTCAATCCCTAATAGGGAGTTTAGTTAATTGCAATAGTTGCGATCTACTTTTGGGGTAGGCATCTGTACTGTTTCAATCCCTAATAGGGAGTTTAGTTAATTGCAATCTCGTTGATACTGCTAATATCAATTGTGAGCCTCGTTTCAATCCCTAATAGGGAGTTTAGTTAATTGCAATACCGCAAGCCGCGTTTAGAATTAATCTCAATATCCGAAGTTTCAATCCCTAATAGGGAGTTTAGTTAATTGCAATATATTCCTTTTTAAGTTTTGAGTTTGCAGCATATCGTTTCAATCCCTAATAGGGAGTTTAGTTAATTGCAATTCAACAATTCCTTGGTAAGTGTAGCTGTACAAGTGGGGTGTTTCAATCCCTAATAGGGAGTTTAGTTAATTGCAATGTTCAAGCCCGATCTAGTCGCCCAAACCGAGAAGTTTCAATCCCTAATAGGGAGTTTAGTTAATTGCAATGACTTATACATTTGCTAATAGCCCCAAAAAATTTGTTTCAATCCCTAATAGGGAGTTTAGTTAATTGCAATGGTACTGATCCAGAGTGTGGAGAAGTGGCACGAAGGTTTCAATCCCTAATAGGGAGTTTAGTTAATTGCAATCTTTTTCATACTATTATATGAGGTTGCAAGTGTCGTTTCAATCCCTAATAGGGAGTTTAGTTAATTGCAATGCATTTACAAAGACCCCAACTTCATCAAATAAAATGTTTCAATCCCTAATAGGGAGTTTAGTTAATTGCAATCTAGTGTGTCGAACTCATAGTACACTCGGTACTTGTTTCAATCCCTAATAGGGAGTTTAGTTAATTGCAATCCGCCCCTAAAAGCTGGTAGTCTATGTCTCCAATGTTTCAATCCCTAATAGGGAGTTTAGTTAATTGCAATTTGCAAGTGTCAACCCTGTGAGCGCACTTGCATTGTTTCAATCCCTAATAGGGAGTTTAGTTAATTGCAATATTAGCGCGATTGTCTCCGCCCATTCTCATATATGCGTTTCAATCCCTAATAGGGAGTTTAGTTAATTGCAATTCTATATAGTACCACAGTCCCTCTCCAATGTTGGAGCCAGTGTTTCAATCCCTAATAGGGAGTTTAGTTAATTGCAATGGTTGTCAGTATCCCTAAAGAAAAAAAACATACGTTTCAATCCCTAATAGGGAGTTTAGTTAATTGCAATGGTATTTAGTCAATTCATCTTTGTACCAATAATCCGTTTCAATCCCTAATAGGGAGTTTAGTTAATTGCAATTCCCAAAATTGCATCGGCAACGATGGTTTGATATGTTTCAATCCCTAATAGGGAGTTTAGTTAATTGCAATGGGGGGGCTTGTTCTTGAATTGGTGGCAGGATTGATAAGTTTCAATCCCTAATAGGGAGTTTAGTTAATTGCAATTTGCCTGTGTTTCCTGGGTTGGATATAGACATTTTTTTTCCGTTTCAATCCCTAATAGGGAGTTTAGTTAATTGCAATCTGGTCTGTTTCGTTATCTGGGTAGAAACAGGGCGTTGTTTCAATCCCTAATAGGGAGTTTAGTTAATTGCAATCTTTGTCTTTGAGCAAGTTGGAGCCGGAAAGGCTGAGTTTCAATCCCTAATAGGGAGTTTAGTTAATTGCAATGAAACATAAAAAACTTTTGAAGACCCTTTTTTAGTTTCAATCCCTAATAGGGAGTTTAGTTAATTGCAATCCCACTGGATTTACTAAAGTTATTATTCAAAATACTGTTTCAATCCCTAATAGGGAGTTTAGTTAATTGCAATAGCCGATTCTTGAAAGGCTTGCTGTATTTGGTTTTCAAGGTGCAGTTGCGCGGATGAGTGAATCATAACACAGGAGATGGTAGTAACACCAGATGCAAATCGCTGAAACTCGGTCTGTGTAAGGTGCGCGGATGGTTGACCAGTCCTATAGTCCTCAAAAGCTTGTACGCAATAAGATGCAGCCATTTTTTGCTTCGTTTGATTTTCTACAGCTGCCCATCCGCGCATTTGGCAACGAAATTAGTCTAATTGATGAAGATTACCACCATTAGGATAGGCGATCGCCTAACACTTGCACAGCTTCTAGCCCTGGCCCGTGCAATGTCTAACTTACCAAATCAGGAAATACCTCTTGTACGGCAGGATGCACTAATTTATGATTGTACACATTTAGACCTTTAGCTAAGGCTAGGTTAACTTCCAATGCCTTAATTCCCAAATTCGCTAACTGCACAACATAAGGTAATGTACTGTTATTGAGTGCCTGAGTCGCTGTCCAAGGTACGGCTCCTGGCATATTGGGAACGCCGTAATGCACCACACCTTCTTCGATGTACACAGGGTTTGTGTGAGATGTGGCATGTAAGGTTTCCACGCAACCGCCTTGGTCAACAGCAACATCAACTATTACCGAACCAGGATGCATTTGTTTGACTAATTCGCGGGATACTAAGATTGGTGCCCTACGTCCCAGGACTAAAACTGCACCGATGAGTAAGTCGGCTTCTTTAACTGCGGCTTCAATATGAGCCGAGTTGCTGTAAAGGTATTCGACTCTAGAGCCAAATAAAGTTTCTAGGTAAGATAAACGCTCGACACTTACATCTAAAATCTGGACGCTAGCACCCATCCCCACGGCAATTTTAGCTGCTTCCGTGCCGACGACACCGCCACCGAGAATTACTACTCGACCTGGTTTGACTCCAGGTACGCCACCCAAAAGCACGCCTCTACCGCCTTGCTGACGTTCTAGAAATCTCGCCCCAAATTGTACTGCAAGCCGACCAGCAATCACGCTCATGGGAGTCAACAGAGGTAGCCTGTTAGCACCTGGTTGTTCTACAGTTTCGTAGGCGATCGCACAAGTGCCACAATCAATTAAATGCTCTGTTAACTTGCGATCGGCAGCTAAGTGTAAATAAGTAAATAATATTTGCCCTTTCTGCAAAAAGTTATACTCTGTTTTTAATGGCTCTTTGACTTTTACAATCAATTCTCGATTCCAAGCCGCTTCTGCTGTAGGGACAATCTCTGCTCCAGCAGTTATGTAGTCCTCATCTGTAAATCCAGCACCATCACCTGCTTGTGTCTGAACGAAGATCTTATGACCATTTTCTTGCAGCACCCGCACACTCGAAGGACTCAAACCTACCCGAAATTCTCGATCTTTAGTTTCCTTCGGAACGCCGATTTCCATATATCGCCTCTGATAATTTTTTTTGTTTAACTGTAGCCTGCCAATCTCAAGCTTGCTACCGATCTATTAGGGATAGCTGTATTAGAAATAGCTATTCTCTATCTTGAGCCTGTAAATTTAATCCAAATGGCTGCAAACTCTTACTCTTGACTATTGCCTCAGTATTTATACAATATATAAAGAATAGTAACAATTTGTTAAAAAAGCGGTTGCTAGCTGAATCGATCGAGTCTTCTTGCCATTCAAGCATTGCGATCGCTCATCAGCTGCCAAAATAAGCTAAGGCTAACGAAAAAGTTAATTACTTTACCTTTAATGCCAAGTCCGGTGAATCACTTATCATTACAATCTCCGTACATCTTTGCCTCAGAGCGTCCCTGTATCAATTGTAATGACAAATCTTCAACCAGGCATGGCATTACTCCTTAGCCAACCAATACCACAAAATCTGATATTAAGTCCCGTTTGCCAAAAAGAGGTTTCTAAAAAATGACACAACCACAACCGACAATTACACCTAAACTAGAAGAGCCGAAGTTTGGCTTTAACGAATATGCCGAGCGGTTGAATGGTCGAGCTGCAATGATTGGCTTTGCCTTGATGTTGGCGATCGAATACGTCACCAATCAAGGGGTGCTATCATGGCTAGGTTTGAAGTAGTGCCACCAACAAGCACACAAATTGTAAGCTAGTATTTAGAGGAGTTTCAACCAGCTGGAACAACCAGTTGGTTTTGACTTCAAAGATTGATAGCGAAGTACTTCACTCTCAAGACTTTAATTAGATTTATTTGTAAATTGTTGCCGTAGAATGTAACCAAGAGAGGAATCTAAATATCTATTACTGACTGAAATATGTAAAAAGTTGCAATTAGCACATGTAAGAACGTTAATGAGTAGACTTCCTCCCCTACTCCAGAAAATCATAATTAAATTAATTTATGCCTTCGATGAATAAGGCAAAATATGGGTGAGGTATTCTCGGTCAATGATATACACAAAAGGTGAACTGGAACCAATCAACCCGTGATGAATGCTGTATTACCTCGTTTTTTGAAGTCAACCTACCGCAAAGAACCACTGATCGCTATATTGATTACGATGGGACTGGTAGATGCCCTGATTGGCGGATTGGATGATAGCTGGTCGTTGTTTGCTTTTGGTTTGGGAATGGCAGGGATAGCGCTAGGCTTAAAGTTGTGGCGTATCCAGCAGCGTCGTCCTCTACCAGAGGAGCCTATAGTACAACATTACTTGCCCTCTCGTTCCTCTAGTCCATCTTTACCGATGCTAAGTGTTTCTAAGAAAAAACCACCTCTTTAGGGAGTGTTGAGTTAGGAGTTAGGAGTTATGAGTGATAATTCATAACTCTCGAAGATTTGTTTGTATATATTTTTTAATACCTACTCAAAAAGTGAGGAAAAGTAGTGAGGAGTGAGGGAAGAGGTGGGGGGATTTTCCGGCGTAGGTATATTATTCTGGCATTTATGGTATCTCTTGCCCTTCCAGTAATGACCTGGGAAGGGTTTTATAATCATCAGGCTGATGCTGCCATTGAATTTGCACCAAATTCCGAAACTACAAATAACTTTGCGAATTTTCAGTTACTTTATACCCTCAAAGGACATACTGGAACTGTTAAATCTCTAGCTTTCACTCCAGATAGCAGAATTCTGATCAGTGGAGGTGCGGAAAATGAAGGCATAATTCGCCTTTGGAATCCAGCAAACGGCAAAAAATTGGGGAATGTTAGCAAAGCACACAAAACTGCCGTAGAATCTTTAGTAATTTCGCCAGATGGTCGAACCCTCGTCAGTTGTAGTACTGACAACACGATTAACCTCTGGAACGTGAAAAATTATAAATTTAGCTTTAGCCGCTCTTTTGTAGGACACACCAGCAACGTATTATCTTTAGCGGTATCTCCTGATAGTAAAGTTTTGATTAGTGGAGCTTTAGATGGAATTCGCTTATGGGATTTGCTACAGCAGCGGCCGCTTGGTAGTTTAGCACGCTTTAACAATTTGATTTATACGGTGGCTATTAGTCCCGACGGGCAAACCTTGGCTAGTGGCGACAATAAAGGCGTGATTAAGCTGTGGAGTCTGAGTAGTGGTAAATTAATTAGTGAATCAGCAGCTCATACTAATTCTGTGACTGCCGTCGCCTTTACACCAGACGGACAAACATTAATTAGTGCTAGCCGCGATCGCACTGTTAAAGTGTGGAATGTCAATAGTGGAGAATTATTCCGCACCCTTACAGGACATAATAACTGGGTAAATGCGATCGCCATTAACCCAGATGGACAAACCCTTGCTAGTGCTGGCAGAGATGGCATTAGATTGTGGAATATCAGCTCAGGTGAGTTAATAAATACATTAAGCGGACATACAGACTGGGTAAGTGCGATTGCTTTTAGTCCAAATGGGCGAGTATTAGCCAGTGGTGGATACGATCAAAAAATCAAGATTTGGGGAATTCCAGTAAAACGTAAGTAGCGCTTCATTAACACCAGAATATCCTTAAATAATGGATTTATCAAAATAATAATAGCGCTTACCTATAGTTAAGTAAGCGCTACTCTTTTAATTAAATTCAGGGAGAATATATAATTGAATCGATTCCCTGAGTTTTACTATTAATTAATTACAATTAAATCCGGTTTAATTTACTAGACTGCACTGCTACGAGTTAGCAAGTTCCACAAGAAAACTGCGACAATTGCACCCAGAACCGCTACTATAACTCCGGTTAAGCTCAGGGTTGGAGCCGCTAGAGCCAAGGTTCCTGTACTGAAAAATACACCCAGACTGCCACCAACGAAAGCACCAATGATTCCTAATAATATTGTTCCTAAGATTCCGCCGCCTTGATGACCAGGATAGATGGCTTTCGCAATGGCACCGGCAATTAGACCTAAAACAATCCAAGCAAGAACATTCATTGTTATTTACCTGATAAACGTTTTTCACCGACAAATACACAATAACAATTCCAACATTGACATTCACTCTCCCAACAGAACCAATTATTAATACCCATAAGGATGAATTACTGTTACTTCTGATGATAAACTCGCCTAATTCCAATGGATAATCAATTGAGAAAAATCTTCTAGTCCGTCTAAGACTAAAGGCTTATCAATCCATTGCTTGTAATTGTGGTATAGGCATTTATCATTACCTGTGCGCCTCTATTTTAAGAATTCAGCTAAAGTTTGAAAGCCGAATATTAATTTGATAAGGTGAAGGAGTAAATGCCTTGTAGCTGCCACCAATGTTTAAGATTTTCTCAATTGGCTTGCTTCCGTTTGCCACCCTTACAACTACCTTGGCACTGGCAACAATTATTTTCTATCCATCAAAAACTTTGTCACAAACACCCAGCAACGAGCGCAACACTGTTCCCCAAACAGGTTGTCTATCTGGGTATCCCGATAATACATATGGGGGTTCGCGTCCAGTTACGCGCTATGAGTTTGCTGCTGGCTTGAATAGTTGCCTAAATCAGGTAAATCAAGTTATTCCCGCTAGAGCAGATTTAGCAACAAAGCAAGATTTGGAAATTTTGCTCAAACGACAGAGAGAATTAAACCAACAACTTCGAGAACTCAACGAGCAAGTTGATACCCTACCTGCGACAAAATAAGCATTGAACAGCAGTTAGTTTAGCAAGTATTCGTTAAGCCCGTACAAAAATGGTCGGTTGTCACACACACCAGTCTGATTGTTATTAGTCAAAATATAGTAGTGCAATATATTGCACTCTTACAAAAGCTAAATAAAGAGGTAAATTATGTTTCCTTTTTGGGGTAATGCCTGTTATGGAAGCGAACCCATTTCGCACAAAGCTAGCTTAGAGCGGAAATTAAAATTCTTGACTTGGATGCGAGATGATTTAGAGTCCAAGCTCGCTGGTCTTAATGCTTCTATTGATACCATTCGCCAGCAAATAGAACGTTCAGAAACAAGTGCATAGAACTTAGTTCTTGCAGACAGTTGTACTTAAGCTGATTGTAACTCCTTTGTGACTGCGTGCTGTACATCGGCTGCATCATTACTGAGGTCTGTGTGCAGCACTCTGTCACAAAATAGCAGCCGAAATTTTAAAAATGAAAAATATTATGTCGATTGTTTTGAATAACTGGTTAAAACCGCAAAAAGACTCTGTTTTACTATTTGATTCAATTGCTGCGGCTAGTGAAATTGCACTTATGCTTAACGGTCAGTGGGATGGCTGTAATGGTGCGATCGTTCCTAAATGCGATGAAGTAGCTGTTAACACCGTTGCCAAACTTCACAGCGCTACATGGTGTTATCAAGGCGCATCAAAAGCTATTTTACACAGAGTAACAACTGATGAAATTTTACGCCGTTATGCAATAGGAGAAAAATATTTTGTTAATGCTAATTTGAGATGTGCAGTACTAACATCGGTGAAACTGAGTGAAATTAACCTCAGTTATGCAAAGTTAAGTTGGGCAGATTTAAGTCAAGCTAATCTTAGTAAAGCTGATTTAACAGCAGCAGACTTAAGTCAAGCTAATTTAAGTGGAACTGACCTAAATAAGGCATACTTAATGAGGGCAAACCTAAGTGGGGCAGACTTGCAACAAGCTTCACTCAGAGGAGCTAACCTCAGCAGCGCTAACTTAACTGAAGTGAATCTTACTGGTGCAGATTTAACTGGTGCTAATTTAGCACTATCAGATTTAAGAGGGGCAAATTTTCACCTCTGCAATTTGAGTGGGGCTAATCTAACAGGTGCTAAGTTAATTGAAAGCGACTTGGCTTTTGCCAGACAATGAGCGTTAGGCGATCGCCATTTCAAAAATTAGCACTAGATTTAACTAAGGTAATTTGAGTGGGGGATATTTAGTATAAAATCAAGATTTAAGAGAATAGTAACTATTAGTATTTAGTTCTATAATTCAATATGGTTCAGTTAAAGGCTAATTCTACAAAATTGTGTGTTTACTAGACGCGATAAATCGCCGTCTCTACAAGAGTTTTCGTCTTATCTGAACTGTATGGTTCTATAATTCCAAAAATTTCTTCTTTTTTTCAATTCCATAAATAAATTTTTCTATACTACTGTAATATCAATAAATCGACTCCGTAGGGTAACAAAACTGTGTTACCCTGCGTAGTATATTTGTGGTTAATTATTTCTAACGTTGCCCAATTGCGGTATAAATCGAGATATAGAGGCTAGCAATTGCAACGTCTCTACAAAGATTTCGATTTCATCGACAATCGTCTTCATACATGAAATCAGCAACGGCTTATTTCTTATATTGCAGGCACTATAAGTAGCAATCCACTATTAAGCAGAATATTTGCTGGCGAAGCACTTTATCTATCCATCATAAAAACTATCTACTCTCATCTCCCGCCAAATATCAGAAGGTTGCCAGCCTGAGTTACCAACAGATTGAACTAAAGGATTGTCACGTACTGGAATATAATTAGGCTCGCTGAAAACTGGATACTCTGGAGTGATGATTGCTTTCTCCTCAACCACAGGTTCAGAAAAATTAACGCTCTCACCTTGAAGAATCTGGTCTTCGGCTTCTTCCATTTCCTTCATCTTCTTCAGGGTTAGCTTTTCAGATTTTTTGATGATTTTCATATATGCTAAAGGTTTGGAAAAGTGGTCATAAAAAAAGAGAATCTGGACGTTGATTCTTTAAGAGGCTGATGTAGCCTTTCAACAAGGTTCAGCCAGATCTATAGGATACTGTGATAGAGTTGAGTACTGGAAAATTCGACAGAATAAATACAATACACCAAATTTGTGGAAAATACGAGTACTCTACTGAAGAATTTATAACAATAAGTGTAGCGATTGGCTATCCCTGCATCAGAGTCTCATCACCCGTAGCCCAATACAGTTCAGTTAAGATCTCCCCGCCTGTGGCGACTCCCTTTTTAACGGGGTGAAAGAGAATTTGTGAGCAAGCCTTTTTCAGGCTACGGTGTATACACAAGTCAAAAAAACCATTACTACAAAAGATTTGAGTCCTTAGGGTGCGTTATGGATGATAGTCCTAACGCACCGCAAATTTCTGGCGGTGTGTTATCGACTCGTTAGTCTAATCCCTGCCGAACAAAAACTATAGCAATAAACGGCTTTCAAACCAGTTCGCCCAATCCTGTTTCCTGTTCCCTGCTATAACTTTTAACTTATTACTCCCGAAAGCGGGTGCAGTATTGTTAAATGAAAGCTATGCCTAGTTTCAGTTTTCAGATATCTTTCTTGTAAGGGTTGCCACTGCTGCCAGGATTGGTAGCGATTTTCAGTTAACAAACTAGCAAGGGTAGGTAGCTGAGTTTGAATTTCTGACTTGAAAATATCTTCAAGCCACTCACCTAATACTACGCTATCTTGCATCGTACCCAAAATTTCTTGTATATTTTTGACTTCTGTAATGTAAGCCGTGTAAGACTCACCATATAAGTCAGTAAATAACTCCATTTGGTAGCGTATACGTTTAGCTTCTTTTCGCAAACTATGTAGAACTTCGCCTTCTGTTGTCAATTGTTTTTCTATCTTTTCTCGTTCCCAGTTTTTTTGAATTTTTACCTCTAATTCCACAAATTCCGTGCCAATCAGCCAACCCGGATGCAATAAGAAATTACTCACTTCCGGTAAAAGTAAATCTGGTAGTACTTGCTGGATACTAACTGATGCTAAAGGTTGATAATTAGGTTTTTCCAACCAATTTTCTAATGATTCTTTCAAAGACTTGTAAGGTTCATCCTTTAACGTTTTCTGCACACTTGAGAGTACGTCTTCACGTTGTTTGGCCAAGGCTGTAAAAGCTGTTTCCAGCGTTCCCTGCTCCTTGCGAGGTAAATTTGGTTTGTAATTATTTTCCAAACTTTCTTTGAGTACGTCTAAATCTCTGAGACTACCAAGACGACGAGCGATTTTTCCAATACTGCGATCGCTTACTGGTTTGGGCAAATCTACCGCTATGCCAAACCTGGTTACAGCTGTGCGTAGACGACGCATTCCGACTCGCATTTGGTGAAGTGCTTCTGGGTCTTCATCTTTCTTTACTGATTTTTCCCACTTCAAGCTTTTCTTAAAGTGTTTTTGAATCGCTTGGTAGGCGTAGTCCCCTAGAGTTTTTACCGTGGGTTGTGTGGCTAATTTCATAATTAATCTTAATGAGATACCTAATCAGGTTATTGCATAATAACATTAGTTAAAAAGTTGCACCTATTTTTGATATTATTTTTAAATCAATACCTGTAAAGTATTATTATACTTTTGATATATATAAGTATTTCGACCGCCTATACAAATATCTCTCGAAGGTATAAGGAGTAGATTCTTCTTATGATTTGATATTAATGATAGCTTTCCTCTATTTGATAGAGATATTAACTTAAAAATTAATTAACAGAATAATATTTTGGCAACTATCTAGATCGTTCAAAATGTCCAAGTCACAGCGGCTTAATCAAGTTTTATTGACTTTTGTAGATAATTTTCAAGAACACAGAGAAGAATTATCAGCGGTGCTACTAACAGACCAGAAGTATTTATGGTTAGGGTCAGATGAAAGTTCAACAATTGAACGTTTGTCTTTAGTTGATGCTGAGAAATTTACAGAGCATCAACAATTTAGAGTAGCAGAATTTATCAGCTTACCTGCGCCAGAAGACCAAGAAATTGATATAGAAGGACTCGCTTACAGCGATTATTACTTATGGTTTGTTGGTTCTCATAGCTACAAACGCAAAAAACCAAAACCCGACAAAATCGAGATAAAAAACCTTAAAAGGCTAGCAAAAATTGAATCAGAACCCAACCGTTACCTCTTAGGACGAATTCCTTTAATAGATGGGAAATTATCCTCATCTTGCCCACATCCGCAAAAACCTGATGTGCAGTTAAATGCTGCTAAGTTAGAGGTCACCAATCAGGGTAATTTACTGATGGCAGCTTTGACAGAAGATTCTCATTTAAGCTCATTTATTAAAGCAGCAATTCCAGGAAAAGATAATGGCTTTGATATTGAAGGCATAGCCATCCTTGGAGATCGGATTTTTCTTGGTTTGCGCGGCCCTGTATTGCGGGGTTGGGCCGTGGTGCTAGAAATAGAGTTAGAAGACTCTAACCCTGGACTTTTAAAATTGAAAGAAATAGGCGAAGGGAAGGAGCTATATAAAAAGCATTTTATCTGGTTAAATGGTTTGGGAATTCGGGATTTGTGTGTAGATGGGCAATACTTGTTAATTTTAGCCGGGCCAACAATGGATTTAGATGGTTCTGTGCAACTTTATCGCTGGAAAACCGATGTAAATTTACTAGAAAATAGCTTTATTAATCCAGATTTTGTACGAGATATTCCCTATGGAAATCGGGAAGATCGCGCTGAAGGAATTACACTTTTTCAAGATGTCACTGGCATACCTTCGGTATTAGTGGTTTATGACTCTCCAGCGAAAACTAGGTTGGTGGGTGATAGCGGTGTGATAGCAGATGTGTTTGGGTTTTAAAGATTGGTAGAAATTGCTTGTACGGGACAAGTGGGAATACATTGTTCGCAGACAATACAGCGCGATCGCGTGAATGTTAACTTATATGTCTCTGGGTTGAGAGTGAGGGCTTCTGTAGGACAAACCCCAGTACACAAACCACAGTGGACACAGACATCTGGATCGATGGCAATTTCGCCTAAAGTATGAGAAACATTAACATGGCGCGATCGCATCCACTCGATGGCCGCATCCAATTGATCGATATCTCCCGATAGTTCTAACACCAATTTGCCAATTTGATTTGGGGCAACTTGGGCGCGGATAATATTGGCAGCGACGTTGAACTCTTTAGCCAGTACATAAGTTACTGGCATTTGTACGGCGCGTTTGGGGAAGGTGAGGGTTACTCGTTTTTTCACAGGTTTTGCAGAGACTTTTTTCTGTTGTAGCGTACCCAGAGTTTTATGACTTTAAAGCTGATTAAGTAATTTGACGTTTCACCTATTTATATTTTTTTGTCATCTACCATAAGATATATAGTTAGACTCAGTTCAGATGAATACTCGATCCATAATTCCTGGCTTGGGTTCAACAACTTCAAACTCTAGATGAAAGATGATTTTGGTGTTGGATTTGGTTCTTTAATTAGCTTATTTTTGCTTATCAGCAATTACCAAAGCTCGAAATATTATAATTTTCCCAAATCTGGCTATGGGGGCGTACTGCTGTATGCCCCTACTTAATTAGGTATGATATTAATTATTTTGCTATTTAAATTTTGGTTGGTTACTTGTTCTATCTATTTTTGTCTGGAAAGCTTTTAAAATGAAAATTTTAATTGTAGAAGATGATGAGTTCAATGCCTATGCACTCTCTTCGGTTTTAACTAACCAAAACTATGCCGTTGAAGTTGCCGCCGATGGTGACGTTGCTTGGGATTTCATCCAAACTTGCGATTTTGATTTAATACTGTTGGATGTTATGTTGCCCAAGCTGGATGGTATTAGCCTTTGCCGACAGATTCGGTCTCATGGTCTGCAAGTACCAATATTATTACTAACAGGACGCGATAGTAGCCATGAAAAAGCGATCGGATTGGATGCAGGCGCAGATGATTATGTAGTTAAACCCTTTGACCAAGAAGAGTTAGTTGCTCGTGTCAGGGCGCTATTGCGTCGTGGAAGCATAACGTTGCAACCTATCCTAGAGCGTGGGAATTTGCGCCTAGATCCTAGTAGCTGTGAAGTCAACTATGCTGGAAATCTGTTGCCACTCACCCCAAAAGAGTATGGTTTATTGGAACTATTTTTGCGAAATAGTCAGCGGGTGTTTAGCTGCGGCATGATTTTAGAACATCTTTGGTCTTACGAAGATACTCCACAAGAAGAAGCTGTTCGCACCCATATTAAAGGTTTGCGGCACAAACTCAAAGCTGTAGGAGCGCCCAGCGATCTAATTGAAACAGTTTATGGTATCGGTTATCGTTTGAAACCGCTGGAAGAGGCAGGGGGGCAGGGGGAGATGGGGAGTGTGGGGAGTGTGGGGAGTGTGGGAAGAGAGGGGGGAAAGATTTCTTCCCCATCTTCCCACACCTCCCACACCTCTTCCCCATGCCCAATGCCCAATGCCCAATCGCAGCAGCAAACATTAATGGCCGTTGCCGAAATTTGGCAACGATTTCAAGGGCGGGTGGACGAGCAGGTGAAGGTGCTGGAGCAAGCGATCGCAGCTTTAAACGAAAATAATCTAAATCCTGAATTTCAAAGCCTTGCAGCCAAAGAGGCGCATACCTTGGCAGGATCTTTAGGTACTTTTGGCTTGACTCTTGGCTCCAAATGGGCGCGGAATATCGAGTTGTTACTCAGTTCTAGTGAAACTTTGAGTTCATCTCAAATCAACAATCTCGAAACTTGGGTAAAGTTCTTGCGTCGGGAAATTGAGGAAAAGAATGCAGCGGTAATATCTGCATCCCCCACTAAACAGGTGCTAGAAACGCCGACATCGGCGCCAGAAAATCCCTCTGAGGCAGAAACCAAAATATTGGTTGTGGACGACGATCCGCAAATTCAGGCATTTTTGCAAACCTTACTTAGTCCTTGGGGACTCAAAGCGATCGCTCTTGAAGATCCGCGTCAGTTTTGGGAAACCTTGGAAGCAGTTGCACCAGATCTACTGATTTTAGATTTGGAACTACCATTTACCAATGGGATTGAACTTTGCCAGGTGGTACGCAACGATCCGCACTGGAGTGAGTTACCCATCGTCTTCCTCACAGTGCATAACGATGCCGAAATAGTAAATCAGGTATTTAGCGTTGGCGCTGATGATTTTGTTAGTAAGCCGATAATCGGGCCAGAACTAGTAACCCGAATTGTCAACCGTTTAGAACGGGCAAAATTGCGGCAACGTGTAGCCCAAAACAGCAGAGAACCAAGAGAAAAAAATACCATTACTCCCTCATCTTCCCAATCCCCAGTCCCTAGTCCCCAATCCCCAGTCCCCAATCCCCAATCCCCAGCCCCCAATCTCCAAGCTATCAACGAACTAGAACTAAGAGTAGCAGAGCGCACTGCTGAGTTAATTGCTGTAAATCAACAGTTGCAGTCACAACTTGATGAACGTCAGCAAACACAGGAACAATTGCATTTTTCTCAAGCTCGATTTGCCCGAATTCTAGACATCGCCGATGATGCAATTATTTCTATTAATGGTTTTCAATGCATCACACTGTTTAATCAAGGAGCAGAGAAAATCTTCGGCTACTCTGCCCAGGAAGTAATTGGACAAAAGCTTGACTTTCTTTTGCCGCAGCGCTTTTGCAACGTGCATCGTCAGCATGTAGTGGACTTTGGCAAATCTCCTAATGTTGCCCGACGTATGGGAGAACGGCGCGAAATATATGGTCGCCGTAAGGATGGCACTGAATTTCCAGCGGAGGCTTCCATTTCCAAAATAGACATGAATGAAGAGACATTTTACACAGTTATATTACGTGATATAACTGAGCGGAAGCAAATCGAGCGTATGAAAGATGAGTTTATCTCTGTTGTCAGCCATGAACTCCGCACACCTTTAACTTCAATTCATGGTTCTCTAGGAATGCTAGCTAGTGGTTTGCTACCGACAGACTCAGAACAAGGAAAACGCCTGTTACAAATTGCTACTGATAGTACCGAACGTTTAGTACGTTTAATCAACGACATCCTCGACATTGAACGGATCGAGTCGGGTAAGGCGAAAATGGAACCGACAATCTGTAATATTGCTGAGATTATCGCTCAAGCAGTAAATGTTATGCAGTCTCTGGCTGATAAAGCAGGAGTGAAGTTAGTAATTTCGGATGTCTCAGGTCAAGTATGGGCAGATTGCGATCGCATTGTTCAAACCCTAACCAACCTATTGAGTAACGCTATTAAATTTTCGTCTCCTGGGTCTACAGTTTGCTTGCAAGTACAAGAACAAGACGATGAAGTTTTGTTAATAGTTAAAGACAACGGACGCGGTATTCCAACCGACAAACTTGAAAGTATCTTTGAGCGCTTTCAACAAGTTGATTCCTCGGATTCGCGCAATCATGATGGAACTGGTTTGGGCTTGGCAATTTGCAGGAGTATTATGCAACAGCATGGTGGACGCATCTGGGCTGAAAGTGTGTTAGGCGAAGGTAGCACTTTTTACGTTACCCTCCCCTTGATCCGCACTTCCCAAAAAACTGATAGAACTAACCAATTGAATTGGGTAAATAAACCATTTTCAGACAACCATCTATTAGAGTCACTCAGACAGGTGTTAGCTAAATCTTCAAAAGGAGTCCGCGTTCTCATTGTTGAAGACGATACCGATTTAGCTCAACTCCTGATAACTCTGTTTGAAAGGCATAAGATTGAAACCTTCCTAGCGAAAACTGGACGGGAAGCAATCCGTTTGAGTCAAGAAGTGAATCCTGACTTAATGATTCTCGACCTGATCTTGCCAGAGAGTGATGGGTTTGCAGTAGTAGATTGGCTACAACAGCACAATCATCTGTGTAATACTCCCGTGCTGGTATACTCAGCTAGGGATTTGGATGAATCCGAACACAATCGGCTGAGGTTAGGACATACAGAATTTTTGACCAAAGGACGTGTGACTACTGAGGAATTTGAACAACGGGTAATGGAGTTACTGCAACGAGTTACTCACAACCAACAAGAGGACAGCGATGATGGCAACAAAGCGAATTCTAGTGGTTGATAACGAGCAATATATTCAAGAAGTTGCCAAGATTTGCTTGGAAACAGTCGCAGGGTGGAAAGTAGAGACAGCTAGTTCTGGTAAAGAAGGCATAATTAAAGCCGAAACTCACCAGCCAGATGCGATTCTACTGGATGTGATGATGCCAGATATGGATGGCATTGCCACCTTTGAAAAGTTACAAGCAAATCCCTTAACCAAAGCAATTCCGGTAATTTTATTAACTGCTAAAATCCAGGCTTCCGATCGCCGTCGCTATGCCCAAATAGGAATCAACGGTGCGATCGCTAAACCTTTCAATCCCCTAGAATTAGCTCAACAAGTAGCAGCAGCGTTGGGTTGGAACTTGCAGAAGTAATAATTCCCAACGCCTAATTTTGGCTCGGTTTCACGTCCCTCAATCCAATATCTAAAATCTAAAATCCCCCAGCAATGATTGATTGGGTGTTAACTGAGTTTCAAAACGGCTGTAAACAATTTGGGTTGGATACCAAGAAGAAAACCAGTAGGAATCTTGAATAATTTGGCAAGAACTACCCGCATCTGGAAACTCAAATTGAACCAAACCTAAGTTATTTAATCCAACTACTTCTCGTCCTTCTTGAAACCAGCGAGATTTCCAAAACATTAGGGGTTGTAAATATCCTATTTTGGTATTTTTCGCTCGTTTCCAAGGAGCTATAAATGAGGAAATATCTGTTGTGCAGTTACAAGGTTGAGCGCGTTGTCGAATTAACCATTCCAGTACGCAATACCAGTCAGGGTCAGTTAATTGCTGTTGTTGGCGTAGTCTATTGGGGTAGCGTTTGGCAGTAAAAGTATCGTGGTGTAATTTCTTTCCAGAAATTTCTACCATATTGGCTGGGTTCAGCCATCCAATCCAATATCTCAGTTTTTCTGCTAATAACCAATCTTTCATGCGTGTATGAATCAATCGTGTTATTGCTTCTTCATTTTTCAGGGCGCTAGAAGTTAGCTGTACTAAAACCGATCGCAATTGAGAATGGGTGCGTGCATAAGACAGGCGAGCCGCAAAACTATAGTGAATATCTCCAGATAAAATAATCACTTGCCGCCGTTGTTTAAACAAGGTGTTGAGAAACTTCGCTAGTGCTTCAACATTGATGTTCCAAGCATCACCAACATCTGTGGAAAAAACTTTCTCTTGTTGTAAATTCCAATGGTGAATCCAATCTATTACTTGCGAACCAAATACATTAGTGGGTGCAATCACAAATGTAGTTTGAATTTGAGTTTCTTGAGATATTTGTTCTAAAGGCAAAACTAGTTGTTGCTCAAAAGCTTTTGGACATAGCAGCATCGGTGGGGCGATCGCTTTTTGATCGGCTGGGTAACCCCGCCAAGTACGCGTATCCAAAATAATCACTTCATGACAATCGCTCTTGACTATGTAATTCCAAGTAAGTGCTTCAGGATATCTAGCCAAAATAAACACCGACTCGTCTCGGATTAAAACAGGTAAATCCGTGTGGGGATCGGTGGGCGGCATACCAACATAACGAGCGATCGCTTCATCAGCCTTTGTATCTTTTCCTTTCTTAGCTGACCAAATTTCTGCCGCAGCCAGCAGTTTTTCCCCAGGTTGACCTTCTGCAAATTGTTCTGGTGTATTGCCCCATGCTTGAAACACCGTGTAAGCCAACAGAGCATTTTGCACCACTCGCCGCCCCAAAGGACGCCCCAAGACTCGCAAACACCAAGCTTGGTTCAAATTCCAGTCATCACTGACATCATGGTCATCAAAGATGGTGTACGTGGGAATATTGGCAAGGGCGCGGCGTACTTTCCCCAGGGTATAAATGAACTGTCGTAAATCTTTGACAGCCCGGTTCCAATTTTTAATTGCTCGGCGATCGCGTGTTACTTGGCTTCCTTTAGGAAATACAATCGGCCAGCATACTGGCGACCACGTTAATAAATAAGTAGCGTAATATTCACCCAGACTCAGCAGATGACTAGCAACTTTCTCAGATTTATTATGTAATCCTGCTGTCAAACCGGCTTCATTGGTAGCAACTTTAGCCCGTTCTCCGGGGGGCAATTCCTTGGGAGTGCAGTACACCCCGCCCACAGGTAATTCTTCCTCCCAACCCAGCAGAGCATCTCCCAGAGTAGTAGCAACCCACAGCGACGGGTCTGCTACATCGTCGCCATAAATTTGATCCCCAGTCAAAAATAGCTGTTGAGGACGCCGCTTGCCTTGATTTGCAGACGCCTCAATGAGACTGTCAAGAATCGGTAGGGCATCAAACCCAGAACCATGAGGCTTACGACAGGAAGCATGGACAATTTGCAAATCTTGGAGACGGTTGGGTGGTAGAGTAAAAGTTGGTTTTTGATGCTCGAAGTAGCTGATGCTAGCCGTAGGATATGAGTTTGAGCATAATGCTTGTTGTAGCGTTTGCCGAGTCTGGTTAGCGACAGTCAGCTGCAAATCATAGGCATAAATGCGATTGCTAGTTAAGCGATGTCCAACTGTAGACCGAGCCGTGACAGCAACTACATGAAGATACTTACCCAAAGCAACAGTAGAGCGATCGCCCTGCAATAAGCATTCTCCCAACACTTCGCCATCATTTGTTGTGTCATAAACTTTGAGTTCTACCTGACAAGACTGTTTGAGTGCCAGCCATACTGTTACTGATTCCGGTTCAGTATGTTTGAGAATTGGCCCTGCCAAAACTAGCGGTAGTCTTTGGAAAAACTCGTCTCCAGCTTGATACTTCATTACAAACAGCTGACAAAGTGGATGATGTTTTGGATTATCTTGCTTTCTTTTTGCAATGTCACCCGAAAATCATAGCGATTTAAGAACTACTATTAATACTTCGAGTAGAGAATTTTGACAAAGATATAAAAAGAAAGGGTTAAAAACGGCACAAAAAAATATATATTAGTATTTCAGCAGTTATAAAGCGATTAAAGCCTGTAATATTTAACTCAGCGTTGTTTTAGGTTGATGAACTGGGATTTCAATTACAATTTTGACGCCCTCTGATATTTTGGAATCACACCAAATCTTGCCATGATGTTTTTGTGTGATTATTTGGTAGCTGATGAATAAGCCCAAGCCTGTACCTTTGCCGATGGGTTTGGTGGTAAAAAAAGGATCGAAAATACGGCCTCGCACTGCTTCAGGTATCCCCGAACCATTGTCAGCAATCGCAATTTGCACGCAATTATCAGCCGTCAGTTGAGTTGAAATCGAGATTTTACGAGGCTGTGGTTGTCGAGCAGATTCTTCCAGTACATCAATCGCATTCGCCAATAAGTTCATAAATACCTGATTGAGTTGTCCGGGATAGCACTCAACCAAAGGTAATTGACTGTAGTCTTTAACGACTTCAATTCCCGGAGATTGCGGTTTTCCTTTGAGGCGATGTTGCAGAATCAGCAGCGTACTCTCAATACCCTCATGAATGTCAACAGTTTTAAATTCCGATTCATCGAGGCGCGAGAAGTTACGAAGAGATAAAACGATTTCCCGAATGCGCCCAGTACCGACTTTGATTGATTGCAGCACCTTCATCGCGTCTTGACTCAGAAAGTCGAATTCCACCTCATCTAAAGTGGCTTGCAGGGTTTCGGGTGGATTTGGGTAGTGCGTCTGATACACGCGAACCAATTTCAGTAGGTCTTGAGTGTAGCGATCGAGATGGGTAATGTTGCCATGAATAAAATTCACAGGGTTGTTGATTTCGTGGGCAACTCCAGCAACTAGTTGCCCCAAACTCGACATCTTTTCAGTTTGAATTAGTTGTAATTGAGTGTTGTGAAGCTCAGTTAAAGCTTCCTGAAGTTCTGTTGAACGTTGCTCTTTTTCAGCCAGCAGTGTTTTGACACGTTCAATCAGATTGTTGAATGCAGTTGCGAGGATACCTGTTTCATCCTTGGTGGTTACAGGGGCTTGGAGGTCGAAGTTAGACTCTTGAGTGGCTTGCTGCGCCACTTCCGTCACCAATTGCAGTGGTTTGGCAATACTGCTGGAAATTTGCAATCCTAGAATCAATGCCAAAATCAGACAACCGAAACTGGTAAGAGCGATCGCAATCATTGTCGGTTTAGCTTGGGCGATGGCGTTGTCATACAGCGATGACCACTCTAGAATGACGGCACCATCGACCTGATTTTGTTCGCCTTTGAGCGTCACAACAATGAGTTTAATTCCTTGGGGATAATCAACACTCTTTTCTAAAAAGGTTCTGACTTTACCATCCTGTATCGTTTGCTGGATTTCGTTGCCTTGGTCATGCTCAAAAATAGTGCCGACATTTTCCGGAACGGCATCCGCCAAAATTAGTTTCTGCCGATTCACCACCACAATGTCGCGTTTTTGCAAATCATGTAGCAAATTAGTGTAGTGTTGCAGCTCATCCGAACGTTCAATAGAAATAGATTTTTTATCGTAATAAGCATCGTGGGTTATGGAAGTGGCAATCACTTGGGCAACGTGTTCAGCTTCCGCGATCGCTAGAGTTTGAGCAATTTTTTGGCTTTGGGCGATGGCAACTGCACCAACAACATTCGTTAATAACGAAATACCAACAAAGCTTACAAGAAGTTTGTGAGAAATTTTCATAGCGAAAGGTCAGCTATAACTACATCATTATTAAGTTATTCTTCCCAAATCGCCGCAGAAAATTGATATTTCGCCTTTTTGTCTAAATATGGAATTTTTTAGGCAAAAGTTCTCCGAACACTCCAGCAATGCTCATTAGACCTCTTGCAAAAGTGCTTTTTGCAAGAGGTGGGAAAAGGTTAAAGGGGAAAGGGAAAATACCAAACCTTTCCCCTTTACCCCTTACCCTTTACCCTTTTCCCCCAAGAGTGCAAAAAGCAATCAAAGCAACAGGTCTATTTTTGGAATTGGTTAACTAATTCCGAGCAATACCTTCTTGACGCGCAGCGTGTTGCACGGCAGCAGCAACCGCAGTTACAACGCGTTCGTCGAAGACTGAAGGAATAATGTGTTCGCGATTCAAATCTGAAGGATTCACCAAAGAAGCGATCGCGGTTGCCGCTTCTAGGTACATTGTGGTGGTAATCGCCTGTGCCCGACAATCTAAAGCACCACGGAATACTCCAGGAAAAGCTAAAACATTATTGATTTGATTCGGGTAATCACTGCGACCAGTGGCGATCACAGCGACGTTTTTGTGAATTAATTCTGGCTGAATTTCCGGAATCGGATTGGCCATTGCAAACACAATTGGGTCTTTCGCCATCGATTGCACCATTTCCGGTGTCAAAACTCCTGGGGCGCTGACACCAATAAATACATCTGCACCTTGCATTGCACCTGCTAAGGTACCTTGAGCTTTGACGGCAAATTCAAGTTTTTCTTCTGTGAGGTCTGTACGGCTGGTAGAAATAATTCCTTTAGAGTCGCACATCCAGATTTTGTCTGCGCCAGCTTTTTTGAGTAAGCGGGCGATCGCCACTCCCGCTGCACCTGCACCATTAATAACAATGCGGATTTCGCCGATTGTTTTATGTACCAACTTCAAGGCATTAAACAAGGCTGCTAAGGTGACAATTGCGGTACCGTGTTGATCGTCATGGAAAACCGGAATATCTAATTCCTGGCGCAATCTCGCTTCAATTTCAAAACAACGCGGCGCGGCAATATCTTCTAAATTTACGCCTCCAAATACCGGAGCAATATTTTTGACTGCCTGGATAATCTCATCTGTATTTTGCGTAGCTAAACAGATGGGAAAAGCATCCAGTCCGGCAAATTCTTTGAATAGCATCGCTTTGCCTTCCATAACTGGGAGTGCCGCCGCCGGGCCGAGATTTCCCAGACCTAAAACTGCACTACCATCTGTAACAATGGCAACAGTATTTTGTTTAATGGTTAACTTGTAAACTTCTTCTGGATCTTGAGCGATCGCAGTACAAATTCTGCCGACTCCTGGCGTGTAAGCCATTGCTAAATCGGACACGCTTTTTAAGGGAATTCGGCTAGCAATGCTGATTTTGCCACCGCGATGCAAATTGAAGGTGCGATCGTAGACACTGAGTAACTTAATATCAGGCAGTACTTTGACTGCTTGCACGATCGTCTCAGCATGTTCGGTACTAGCAGCATCAACCGTAATATCGCGGGTGGACTCTTTGCGGGTTTGTTCGATTAAATCAATTTGACCGAGATTACCGCCAGTAGTGGCGATCGCTTGGGTTACCGACGCCAACATCCCCACGCGATTGGGAATCTGCAAGCGCAGTGTCAAACTAAAACTAGAATTAGGAGTTAGATCTGCCATGTTGATTTGGGATTTTAAGTTTTAGATTTTATATTGAATTGCTTGGTAAAAATCTAGACAAAACCTAAAATATAATGTTTTTCTGGAGTCAATCACAAATCTGTAAGCTACGTTCACGCAGCTTAACGCACCTTTGCCAAATAGTAAAACTCTACACAAGATATTTTGAGCTTGCCACAATCATGTGAGAACTCTTTTACAGCCAGCACAAATCAAAGCTTTTCCTTTGTGTAATCACTGGTGTCCAGATTTCCTGACTTAAGTAGCCTTACTTTGTGATTCTTCAGAATGGGATAGACATAATTTGATTGACCCATTCATCAGTAGTAGAAGCTTCCCAAACGAGGATAAGTGCTTCAATAGCATCATTGATTGCTAAATTTTGAGAAAGAATTAAGACTCCTGAACTCGTTTGCGATCTGATAAAATCACCAAACTCAACAGGCATTGTTCTCCGATCGTGAGTTACAAGAACTCTACCATCCTGTGCTGCGATCGCCAATACCTCCGAATCTTTCTTACCTTCAAGCAGTGCTGCATAGGCTGATTGAAAATCAATGTTTGGTTGCCTACGTATCGTGCCAGCGACAATCGCTTGTTTGAGATCTGCATCTGCTTGAAATTTAACTTTTGTCATGCTTGACTCTGCTTGTTTAGTTTAGCAGCTTTTAATTTTTGATACAGAAGCGGATTGTTCTGTCGAAAAGATTCTTGCAATTTCTCAAATTCTTGCTCACCCGCTTTTAAATAACCATCAATTAGCTCTCGGTTGGCAAGATAAAAGGTAATAGCACCATAAACTTGTTCTAGTGATAATGGAAAGTTTTGAGCAATACTTTCTGGAGATTCTCCATTTAAGAAGGCATATACGACTGAATCGAGAGAAATGCGTGTACCTTCGATCCAATAGCCTTCACCTCGTTGTTCGATATATTGCTTTGCGATCTTCGGTGCTATTGTCATAAAGCTAATGATTAATCTTTATCTAAATGTTAAACTCTGCCGAATTCTTAATTACGCCAACATATCAGCTAAAGTTGTATTTCTTGCTATAAGTTGTGATTTTTTTGAAAATACTTGATAAATTTAAGGCAGTTTGTGGGGTTAGCTTAATATAAATTAATATTCGATGAGTACGAATTGTGTAATTTAGCGATCGCCTACACAATTTGATTTTTAGTTTCCGATAGTAGTTACTATATCAAATATTACCTTATCCATCAGTAGCAACTGATTGTACCCATATTTTAAATTTTACCAGCCATAATTTTATTAGTGAGTTATTTTTTAAGAAAAACCTAGCCCAGTTTAATTTAACAGCAAATTCTATACTCCGTGAGCACTAAGTTGTGAGTAAATAATATCTCTTAAGTGGGAGATCGATTAAAGGAATTGCTAAACAAATTGTTACAAACACAGTCGAACTGACAAAAATTTGCTTTTACCTCATACCTAGCCTTGACATGACTTTACAATCTTCTCGTTCTGACAAAATTCTGGTGGTTGATGACTCTCCTGATAATGTGTTTCTAATTAAAACTATTTTGGAGGAAGAAGGTTATACCATTAGCACCGCAGAAAATGGTATTTCGGCATTGGCACAATTGCAAGCATCTCCTTGTGACTTAGTTCTCCTGGATTTGATGATGCCAGGTATGGACGGATACGAAGTTACTAAGCATATTCGGGGAGATATGAAATTATCACAATATATTCCCATATTGCTAATCACTGCCCACGATGCGCCTAACGTTGCCCACGGATTAGACTTGGGTGCTGACGATTTTATCCGCAAACCTGTCACAGTAGATGAATTATTAGCAAGAGTGCGATCGCTTTTGCGTTTGAAGCACAGTATGGATGAACGCGATGAAATCGCCCGCCAGCGAGAAGATTTTGTCTCGCGCCTCACCCACGACTTACGCACTCCCTTAGTAGCAGCCGATCGCATGTTAATGCTATTTCAACAAGGCGCTTTAGGAACATTATCACCGCAAATGCAGGAAGTAATTGCCATCATGGCTCGAAGCAATATCAACCTGCTTTCTATGGTCAATACCTTATTAGAAGTTTACCGCTTTGAAGCAGGTCGCAAAACTTTGGCTTTGCAACCTGTTAATTTAGCACAGTTATTAGAGGAAGTAGCTGGAGAATTGACACCCCTAGCTCAAGACAAAAAACTGTCCCTAAATTTGGAATTAGCTGAGGAATTAAAGACAAATGCAGTAATAGGCGATCGCTTAGAATTACATCGTCTATTTACTAATCTTATCGGCAACGCAATCAAATTTACCGACTCTGGTTCGGTGACTATTCGCCTTACTTCCCAAACGAAGTTTGCCAAAAATAGCGAATATCAATTCTCTGGAAAATCTAGTTTTACTGACTACATTAGCATTGAGATAGCAGATACTGGCCCAGGTATTCCTCCTGAAGAACAAACCACCATATTTGAACGATTTCGGCAAGGCAGTCACAAAAGTTCTGGTAGTGGCTTAGGACTCTATCTTGCTCGCCGAATTGTTGAGGCACATCAAGGTATTATTTTGCTAAATTCTGAGTTGGGTAAAGGTAGTACATTTATTGTACTTTTACCGCAAAAAACATAACAAATTTAGTAAGTAAACCTCGTCTAAATGGATAACTGGAGTTTTTCAAAAGGTAATTGTGAAGAGTGTGGAATTTGTGAATCAAACTCGATTCTAAAAAACTAGGGTTTTCAAATTAGACGTGGTTTACCATTTATCAATCGATTAGTAATTTAAATTGTTTATAATAGACATCTCCAGAAATTAAATATACGTTATCTAGAACCCTTTTAGAGGCCTAGCATTGCTACATTTCTACAAATATATAGACGTAGCGATAGTATTAAATAAGTAGTTCATAGCACAAAACAATGATTAACACTGAATTATCTAACATTAGCGAGATTATTCAACATCAGCGAGAGTTTTTTCAAACGGGCAAAACTAAAGATATAAATTTTCGCATTGAGCAACTGCAAAAACTCAAGCAAGCAATCATTGAACACGAACAAGAAATAATCGAGGCATTACAAGCAGATTTACATAAACCAGTAGTAGAAACTTATCTGACAGAAATTGCCGTAATTAAGGAAATTGATTATGCTATCAAACACATCAAAACTTGGACAAAACCCAAAAAAGCGCCGGTTTCCTTAGAGTTTTTTTCATATTCAGCCCGCATTTATCCAGAACCAGTGGGAGTTGTCTTAATTATCAGTCCTTGGAACTATCCATTTCAGTTAGCAATTTCACCCTTAGTAGGTGCGATCGCCGCAGGAAATTGTGCAATTATTAAACCGTCAGAAATTGCTTCCCACACTTCCAGTATTGTCGCTAAAATTATTACCAAATATTTCCACCAAGATTATATTGCAGTAGTCGAAGGAGGCGTAGAAGCCAGTCAAAAACTACTAGCAGAAAAGTTCGATCGTATCTTTTTTACTGGTGGTACGGCTGTCGGCAAAATTGTCATGGAAGCAGCGGCAAAACATCTGACACCAGTTACTTTAGAATTGGGCGGCAAAAGTCCTTGTATAGTCGATACTGACATTAATGTTGAATACACTGCCAGACGAATTACTTGGGGCAAATTTATTAATGCTGGGCAAACTTGTATCGCTCCAGACTATCTTTTAGTGGATAAAAACATCAAAAAATATTTAATAGATAGTCTGGAAAAATCCCTCAAAGAATTTTATGGCGACAATCCGGCAAACAGCCCTGATTATGCCAGGATTATTAGTCAAAAACACTTTGACAGATTGAGTAAGTTTCTTGAAGATGGTAAAGTTATTGTTGGCGGAGAAACAAAATCTTCAGAACGTTATATTGCCCCCACAATAATTGAAAACGTTTCCTTAGAAGATTCTGTAATGCAGGAAGAGATTTTTGGCCCTATTTTGCCAATAATTGAATACAGCGATATTGCAGAAGCGATCGCCTTAATTAACTCTAGACCAAAACCCTTAGCATTATACTTATTTTCCCAAAACAAAAGTCTGCAAAAGCGAGTTTTGCAGGAAACTTCATCAGGTGGAGTTTGTATCAACGATACAATCATGCATGTTGGAGTAACATCTTTACCATTTGGCGGCGTAGGAGATAGCGGTATTGGCAATTATCACGGCAAAGCTAGTTTTGACACTTTTTCTCATCACAAAAGCGTATTGCAAAACTCTTTTTGGCTGGATTTAAAATGGCGGTATGCTCCCTATCAGAACAAATTGCCCCTAATTAAGAAACTTTTGGGTTAAAAGTTAATAGTTAAAAGTTACGAGTGAGGAATTATGAGTTATGAATAATAAGTTATGACTTTAATAAAGTTGTTAATTAAAAATTTTTAACTCCTAACTCCTAACTCCTCACTCCTAACTCTTAAAACCCAAACGCGCTGCTATAACGCTCCTCTTTCCAAGGTTCACCACGGCGGTGGTAGCCATTGCGCTCCCAAAAACCTAGTTCTTCACTAGCTAAAAACTCTAAACCATTAATCCACTTAGCACTTTTCCAAGCGTAGAGGTGAGGAACAACTAGCCGCATTGGCCCGCCATGTTCAGCTGGAAGATCTTCACCAAAAACTTTAAAGGCAAAGAAGTTTTCTTCCCGCATAAAGTCTTCCATAGAAATATTAGTAGTGTAGCCGCCATAGCAGTGTTCCATGATATGGGCTACTTTAGGGTCTACCTCAATTAGACCCATAAAATCTGTTACTTTAATACCAGTCCATTTGACATCGAGTTTAGACCAGCGCGTTACACAGTGGAAATCCGCTGTGAACTCATGTTGAGGTAGCGCCATAAAATCTGACCAATTAAAAGTAGCCGATTTTGCTAAACCCCAAACCCGAAATTCCCATTCTTCAATACTAACTTGGGGAGTTGCGCCGTAAGTTAATACAGGGAAACCTTTGGCCAAATGTTGACCTGGAGGAACGCGTTCGTTGTCTTCTTTTCCTGGCTTCTGAAAGAATTTTCCTAGCATAATGGGAGAAAAATAAGTTTTCTCAAAATGTTTGCAGACTTTTGTGCTGAGTTGTTAATAGCGCCAGATAGTTTACCCTTGAATTTGATTAGGGTAAAAAACATTTAAATTCCGTAGTTACTTTGTCTGGTTGTCTCTTTATTATTTGTCATTTGCCATTTGCCTTCTCTTATTAAGTTCTGTACCTGTGGGATTAAGAGAGCCAGAAGCTGGAGGAAACCGCAATTGCTACGACGGAACACAACGCACCTGCAAAATATTGCTACAGGCTTTGCACTTTCTCGTTGGTTATTTGCAAATGACAATGACTAATAACTAATGACAGTATTAACCAGAGAATCTATAACTTGGAAGCACATTAGCTTACTTAATCATTACCCATGAATGATAGGTAATGGGTAATGGATGTTCCCAATTACTCACTACCAATTTTCTAGATTTAATAAGCTTGTGTAGAGTATCTATAATTCATTATCCAATCAGGAAAGCGAAGAAAAAGCATTTATCGATTAGCGATCGATTTGAGCGGTAACTTTTGCCAATCAAACCTATCGATGCCGTTCGTGCTTTTCCTGACTGGAAAATTATGATTCTTCTTCCTCTTCTTCAGCAGATGGATAAACAAATGTAGAACGTCCGGTCAAAATAGATTTGCCCAGAGAGAGAGCTTTCTGAGCTTCGATCGCAGCTTTGTGCCTCCAAGTAGCTCGGCGTTTATCTCGTTTTGATTTGGAAGTTTTCTTCTTAGGAACAGCCATGTCAACAGATATCGTGATTTTTGACAACCTTTTTATTTTAGGCCATTCACTGACGCTAAGGACGCCAATTTAGCCAAGAATTAAGTAAAGGCATTGGCCAAACAGGGTATTGGGAAAGGGAAAGGGGTATGGTTCGACAAGCTCACCAACCGGGGAAAAGGGGAAAGATTAAATTTATTCCTTTTGCCTTTAACCTTTAACCTTTTCCCCTGCTCCCTGCCCCCTGCCTTTTTCATCCCCCTCATCATTTTTCAAAGAACAGTAGCGATCGCGCTGTTTTGAAGTAAGTTGCCCAATTTTGAGCATCGGGACGGTTGCGCCATTCTGGGCGACTAACTTCTAATGTCAGGACTGGTGCGATTGCTCCATAACTTTGTACGGAGATAATGATTGAAACATCTGTCACTAAAATATCTTGGTCGAAGCTCCGCTGAGCAGCTGCTCTCGCCGCCGCTTCGGCTCGTCGCAGAATGGTTTCGTAGTTTTCTTCCGGCAGGCGATCGATCGCTAGGTCAACTCTAGCGGTGTAAGCTCGCACAACTTGAGGGGCGATCGCTTCGGTCAAAAACCACGCAGGGACGGTAGATATGAGCAAAAATGCTAAAGGAACTATCCGGATTTTTCTGGCAATTTGGCTAATAACTGAAAAGGAAGCGATCGATGATGGTATGTGAGCAGAAATTTGGCTCATGACCTTGTAGCTCCTGAATAACGATTTGTAATTGAAATTAGGTGAAAGTATTTTCCGGTCAATTAACGTAATAAAAATTACATTTTATCCTAAGATTCGATGAGAATCACCTAGACTAGAAAACATCAGGTTAGCTTTGTTTTTTGGACAAAGCCAACCGCAATTTTCAGACCAGCAAACAATAACCGACAAAGAGCGGGATGGCAAATTACTGGGCGATCGCTATTGGCATCAATCAATATCAGTTATTTCAACCTTTAAGTTGTGCCCAAGCAGATGCTGAGGCATTAAAGGATATTTTGGTGGCAGAGGCAGGTTTTGTCCCCGAACATTGCCTGCTAATGACGGATACCTCACCACCAATCAAAGATAGATCCACCTATCCGACTAAAGAAAATATTTTGCTGCTGCTTGAGGATTTGGCCGCGACATGTTGGCAACCACAAGACTATTTATGGTTATTTTTTAGCGGTTATGGGGTCAACTACAAAGGCAAAGATTACTTAATGCCAGCGGAGGGTAACCCCGAACTCGTGCCAGAGACAGGCATAGAATTGCGATCGCTAATGCAAAGTCTCCAACTAACTGAAATGAATGTCTTGCTACTGCTTGATATTAACCGTGCTTTTGGCACTCAAGCAGATGCTCCTGTTGGTGAAGAAACCATAGAACTAGCTCAAGAATTAGAACTTGCGACAATTTTTTCTTGTCAACCAGAGCAGTTTTCCCACGAGAGTAGCGAACTAGGCCACGGATTTTTTACAGCAGCGTTGTTAGAAGCTTTGCGTTCTGGTAATGGCAACAACTTGGCAGATTTAGAAAATTATCTGAGTCTTCTGGTGCCCAAATTATGCCAGCACCACTGGCGTCCCATCCAAAACCCTGCCATCATCATCCCATCAAGACCGCAAGTTATCTTACCAAAATTGGCAATAGGAAGCGATTTGGAATCAGAAGCGGTGATTTATCCTGAAGAATCCTTTGCCATTGCTCTGGCAGCCCCGCCCCTGGGCGATCCTCGTCAAAATCAGGGTAGATGGGGAGAAACAACTATTAATTCTAAAGTCCAAAAGTCTAATCGCAAACAAATGCAGCAGTCAACTGCTGGCTTAGTTTCCCAGTCCCAAGGAAACACAAATCCACCACCAGAAACTTCCATAGGAATGAACGCCAAAGGAAGATTTATCCCTGACTCCTCTCAAGCCTACGTCTCTCAATTCCCACGAAATCATTCAAACACGCCTTTGTGGAAACAGTTCATTTTGTGGGGTGGAGGCAGTTTACTGGTAGCAGGTTTAGTCGCGGTAGTTTTTCTGCGTAATCAAGAAACTTTTAGAATCAAGGAAATATCCAGCAGAGCGCCCAATGCTACTGTTAGTAACCCCCAGGCGTTCCAGAATTTACCAAATGACCCCTCGATAATTAGAAGCAGCCCACCAGTTAGACCCAAAAATCAATCTAGCACCCAAACAGCCTTGAGTTCCGAGTCGCAAAAGCGCAATCAAGCAGTATTAGACCTGGCAAAAATGTCACTCCAAGAAACTCAGGCTAGCGATTTGAGCTTAGCTATTGCTACAGCTAGGAGAATTAAACCTGGTGAGCCATTGTACGAGCAAGCTCAGGAAAATATTAAGATTTGGAGCCGGATGATTTTAGATTTGGCAGAGGGTCGTGCCAAGCAAAGACAATATGCTAGTGCTATTGCTGCGGCTCGATTAATTACCAAAAACGAGCCGCTTTATGCCAAAGCACAAGCGGCAATTAACTTATGGCGGCTAGAAGGCAAGCAGTATGTCAGTAATACAACTGTTTTAGATGCAGCTAACGCCTTAATTCAGCCCGGACAAGCATCTACTTACAATCGGGCGATCGAAGTTGCGAAAAAAGTACCATCTGGTGAACCAGGCTTCGATACCGCCCAAAAATCAATCGATAAATGGAGTGAGAAAATTTTAGATCTCGCCAAGCGTCGCGCCGCCCAAGGAGAACTCAATACCGCAATTGAAACTGCTACTTTAGTGCCAGAGGAGACAGCTTCTTACGAAGATGCTCAGGATGCTATTCAAAAATGGCGGAAGAAATAATTAGGAGTTAAAAGTTAGGAGTTAGGAGTTAGGAGTTAGGAGTTGGGAGTTATAAGTTTTATTTTTAACTCTTGACTCCTAACTAACTCTTAACTCCTCACTCCTCACTCCTAACTAATTCCTAACTCCTCACTCCTAAGTTAATTAACAGTACTGCGATACATCTTCGCCACATTCGTCGGCTAGATAACACAACGCTCGGAAACGCAAACCAACCACTTCTTCATATAAGGGGTTAAGTTTACACATGGGCGGAATGTGAAATAATGTTTTGCCGAATAATTTTACATCTCGCTCAAAGGGACACTGAGATGGAATCATTTTACACAAGCGGTGAGCTAATTGGCGATCGCGGACTTGAATGCTGTCTACCCGCTGCTTTAAAGGTTGAAGAATGTTCCAGTGGGGCTTGGAAACAGGAGGGACTAGCTGGGTTACTCGATCTTCACTAGTCTCTGATTGATTGATTGAGACCCAGCTTGCCAGAAAAATATTTTTTGTGGTATTATCAAATACCTTCATGGTTAATCCTCTGTATTATTGAGGCTGTTCACCTTACTGGTGAATGTATACAACGTGGCAACGAACTTTCCGGAATATTCGTGTACTGACTGCGATATAATGTAATATCCGATTAGCCACTTAAGTCAGAATTTAATCTATTACTACGTTAAGTTAACCGCAATTTTCGCGGGATCGGTAGTGTAGTAATGTAATCTTGTTCGTAGCTTGACACAGTTTAAATTTTAATGAAGACATCCATCGTTGGGTAGGTTTTAGTTTAACATTTACAAAACTTAAAATAAAATGTTTTTGAAAGTATTTTTTGTAAGTGTAAATAACGGTAATACCCTGGTGGGGGGTCTATCCTCTGTGTATTTTCCCGCTCTTGGGTCTTTGTGTCCTGTTAATTGCTAGCTAAACGCGGTGAAACCAGAGAAAAAATTTAGCTTAGGTTTCAGTACGAGGCTATCTGTAAGAAAGTCTGCTTAATTAAGATAATTAGGCTAATATTTAGTGATTTTTCTGCAATTTGCTACCTATAGCGTCTTAGGGCTAACTTATCTGGGGTTAGCATTGGGCTACATTCCGGGCTTACGTATGAACCGTGCCACCATTGCTTTAGTCGGTTCTGCGTTTTTAATTGCTTTAGGTGTTTTAAATTTACAGGAAGCATGGGAGGCTATCGATGCTAATACCATCGTGTTTCTGTTGAGCATGATGGTAGTGAACGCCAACTTATCCTATGCAGGGTTTTTTCGGCGATCGCTATCTGTAATACTGAGTGTGACTCGCAGTCCTTTAGGTTTGCTGATTGCTTTAACTTTTGGCAGTGGTATCCTTTCAGCCTTTTTTCTCAATGACACCATAGCGCTGATTTTTACACCCTTAACCTTGAGCCTGACTCAAAGCTTGGGTTTAAATCCGATACCTTATTTACTAGCGATCGCAGGTGCAACTAACATAGGCTCAGTAGCTACCTTGAGCGGCAATCCTCAAAATATCCTGATAGGTTCCTTTTCAGCTATTCCCTACCTAGATTTTCTGCGTATATTAGCTCCTGTTGCCCTTTTAGGCTTGGTAGTTCAGGTAGGATTACTGTGGCTACTTTATCCAGATGTGCGCTCAATCAAACCTTGCCAAGTATTACCCACCACCAACCAACGTATTTTTAAACCTTTATTTAATAAAACATTAGTAATTACAGCTGGGTTGCTGATTGCATTTACTATCGGCTTACCCTTAGCTGAGTCTGCTTTAGTCGCTGCTAGCTTGTTGCTAATCACTCGCCGGGTTAAACCCCAACGGATTTTGCAAAAAGTGGATTGGAATCTGCTGGTAATGTTTTCTGGGTTATTTGTCTTGACGCGAGTCACCCAGAAATTGAATTTACTCCAACCATTTACCCACGCTGTTAACTCTGCTGGGAGTTTTTTAGGTGTAACTGTGATTTTATCTAACTTAATTTCTAATGTACCAGCCGTACTCCTACTCCATCCCCTAATTCCTCAGGGTGATACCCAGTATTGGCTATTACTGGCAGCCGGATCGACCTTGGCAGGTAATTTAACTTTGTTTGGTTCAGTCGCCAACTTGATAGTTGTAGAAGCTGCTGCTGATTTAGGTTACAAGCTAACTTTTTGGGAACATCTGAGATTTGGAGTACCAGTCACACTGTGTACTCTACTTTTAACGTACCTCTGGGTTCATTGAGGAAATAAAAAATTCAATATAACAAAATTCGATACATTCATCTACAAAAACTACCGTGTCTTCACTATGGTTTGAATTCATGGATTCTCTAACCTAGAAAAACGTTTTTTTAGTTTTGCTATACTGCTAGTATATTTGTATTTGTATCAAATCTCATGATGAAACAAAAGATTTATTTACCTGGGGATAAAGTTCCAGTTGCTGGTACTTACGAAATTGTTAACTCTTCAGGTCAACCTCTACCTCTCCCAAACTCATTTACCATTAAAGGTTTCTTGAGTTTTCCAGATATACAGTCCCCTATGGGATATGGATATCGTCTGATGGAGAATTTTGAGAGATAAGTTCGACAAGTTCGTTTGAAACTAGTTCTTTGCAATGATTTGTTTCTCAATCTCACACCAAAGCGCAAAGACCCTCCAAAAAACTCTGCGTCTCTGCGCCTCTGCGTGAGCTTCTTATTAAGATGCCACTTGAGCAGCAGTCCGAGTCCGGCGTCTTCTCCCATCGGCAACTTTCACCGGCGGTTCCTCAGGAATTTGCATCAACAAAGTCACAGATGGTTGACATTGCAATTCTCTGCGGATGGAACGTTGCAATTCTCGCTCCAAACTTCCTTGCAACCCACCCCAATCAATATCTGCTGCTTCACCTTCCCCAGCAGCAAATTCTGACCAGCGCACAGTGAGAATTTCTTCAATCCGCTGTTGTACCCATTTTTGCAGCAGCGATCGCTCTAAACTTGTAACTACACCCCGCAGGTGAATTTCTGGTTTTGCCAAGAGTTTACCGTTCCAATCGATGGCGGCGGCAATGGTAACAATACCTTCTTCTGCCATACGTTGCCGTTCTTGCAGCACTGTGGCACTTACCATACCAGAACTTGTGGTATCTACCAGTTCAATACCAGATGGCACCTTACCGGCAACCCGAATGGAATTTTCAGTCAGTTCTATGACATCACCATTTTGAATAACGATCGTGTTTTCTGCTGGTATGCCCATACTATGAGCCGTTTGGGCGTGCTTCACCAGCATTCGATGTTCGCCGTGGAATGGCACAAAGAACTTCGGTTGAGTTAAAGCAATCATTAACTTTTGGTCTTCCTGACAGCCGTGACCGGAGACGTGAATTCCTTTATCCCGACCGTAGACCACATTTGCCCCTTGAATCATCAATTTATCAATGGTATTGACTACAGCGATGGTATTTCCGGGAATCGGATTAGCAGAGAATACTACTGTATCGCCTTGACGGATTTTAATATGGGGATGTTCTTTATTAGCTATGCGGGTCATTGCTGACATTGGTTCGCCTTGGGAACCTGTAGTCAGAATCAACACATTTTCATCTGGCAGGTTGCGGACTGCGTTCAACGGTTGCAACAGATTATCTTCACACTTGATGTAACCCAAATTACGAGCATGAGCAATCAAGTTCAACATGGAACGCCCAACCACGGTGACTACCCGATTATGCTTCTTCGCTAAATCCAAAATCATGTTGATGCGATGGACGCTAGAAGCAAAGGTGGTGACAAACAATCGCCCAGTTGCTTGACTAAATACTCGGTCAAGATTGGGATAAACTGAACGTTCTGAAGGAGTAAACCCTGGAACTTCAGAATTAGTAGAATCACTGAGCAAACAAAGGACGCCTTTTTCACCATGTTCTGCTAGTCTTTGCAGGTCAAATCTCTCCCCATCGACTGGCGTGTGGTCAATTTTAAAATCGCCGGTGTGGATAATTACCCCCAGTGGCGTATGAATGGCAACAGTGAAACTATCAGCTATAGAATGAGTATTACGGATATATTCCACTAAAAAGTTTTTGCCAATCCGCACGACATCACGGGGTAGAACTTTTCTTAATTCTGTGCGATCGCGTACTCCTGCTTCTTCTAATTTACCCTCTAGCATTGCCATTGCTAGTCTTGGTCCATAGATTACGGGTATTTCAAATTGCTTGAGATGAAAAGCAATCCCACCAATATGGTCTTCATGACCGTGGGTAACGATCATCCCCTTAATTTTGTGCCGATTTTCTCGCAGATAGGTCGTATCTGGGAGAACAATATTGACTCCGTGCATCGCTTCTGTGGGAAAAGCCAATCCTGCGTCTAACAGAACAATTTCATCTTCGTACTCGAAAACACAAGTATTTTTTCCAATTTCATGCAAACCGCCTAAAGGAATAATTTTCAAGGCGGAATTACTAGCTTCGTTTTTAGCCATTTTCTCCTTAGTTGTTACGTTTTGTTAATTAAGTTGATAGTTAACGATCTTGTATTTCAAACAACCTCAGTTGTCTTTTTAGTCAGTCCCAAAGCAATCTTGTTTTAATTGAGATTTTTTATTGTTTATTCAATAAAAATGACAATACACTAAAGGATTCATAGTATATCTATTAGTCCTAACACAGGTTTTTAAATAGTAATACCAATTTGAAATTTGAAAACTTAGTAATACGAATGGATTCACATAATTCTTTATTCAGAAATCAACCTCAATTTAACATTCACAATGGTATAAGTTGCTAACAATTACGGTCATTAGTTTATATGTATGTTTAGTAAGCAGGCCTATTAGCAGCACTCAAAGATCTGGTGGCTAGATTAAACTAAGTTCTTTAAGAACTGCTTCTAACTTTTGAGTGACTTCTGAGTCAGCTTCGCATAGCGGGGGACGAGTTGAACCAACCTCCCAACCTTGAAGTTGTAATGCCTTTTTAATTGGAATGGGATTTGAAGTGAGAAATAAAGCTTTAAACAACGGGAAGAGTCGGAGATGAATCTCGCTGGCTACCTCAATTTTACCCGCACTAAAAGCTTGGATCATCTGCTGTAGTTGGTTGCCTACCAGATGAGAAGCCACACTTACTACACCCTTTGCTCCGATCGCTAACATGGGCAAAGTCATGTAATCATCACCAGAGTATATCTGGAATTCTTTTGGTGTCAAGCGGCGAATTTCACTCGCCCGATCTATGCTACCTGTAGATTCTTTTATCCCGATAATGTTGCTTACCTCAGCTAACTGGGCAACTGTTTCTGGCTGGAGGTTTTGCCCGGTACGACCGGGGACGTTATATAACAACAGTGGTAATTCGGGACAGGCTTGTGCTATTGCCTGAAAGTGTGCTTTTAATCCCGCTTGCGGTGGTTTGTTGTAATAGGGAACAACCTGTAAGGAACCGTGTACTCCTATTTTAGCTGCTTTTTGGGTAGCAGCGATCGCTTCTTTGGTGGAATTTGAACCACAACCTGCTATTACCTTGGCTTTTCCTGCCACAGCCTGTAACACTTCGACAAACAACTGGTATTCCTCGTCCCAACTCAGGGTAGGGGATTCTCCTGTTGTGCCACATACCACCAATGTATCCGTACCATTGTTGGCTAGATGCGCTGCTAGTTCTGCCGCTAGCTCGTAGTTTACACTACCATCTGCTTTAAACGGCGTAATCATAGCGGTTAAAACATTGCCAAAATCTCCCACCCTGTTTGTCACTCCTAATTACCCATGTTTTTATATCTTGGTGGTTTTCTATTGTAATAAGCTATTAGCAAATTGATTTAAAATGTCATTTTTTATTTGTCATTTGTCCTTTGCGCTTAGTCATTTGTCATTTGTCCTTTCTCATTTGTCAGTTGTCCTTTGCTAATGACCAATGACCAATGACTAATGACCAATAACCAATGACTAATCACCAATGACTAATGACTAGTAACTAATGGTTTGAGTAGATTTTTCTCTACCAATAATTCGGCGATTTGGATTGCATTCAAGGCTGCCCCTTTGCGAATTTGGTCGCCACACAACCATAATTCCAAGCCACAAGGATGAGAGATGTCTTGACGAATTCTTCCCACTAGAACTTCGTCCCTACCTGTGGCTTCAATTGGCATAGGGAAATAATTACTTTTCCAATCTTCTACCAATTTTACTCCAGGTGCGGAATTTAGAATTTCTTTAGCTGCCTCTACACTAAAGGGAGTTGCAAATTCTAAATTAATTGCTTCCGAGTGGGCGCGAAGTACGGGAACCCGTACACAAGTCGCAGTAATTCTGATTTGCTGGCTGCCAAAAATCTTTCGGGTTTCGTTGACCATTTTCATTTCTTCCTCACAATAACCCAAATCATTTAATGGGGAGTTATGCGGGAATAAATTAAATGCCAATGGATACGGCAATACTTCGGCAACTGGTGGCTGTCCTTGTAGTATAGCGCTGGTTTGGGTTTTCACTTCTGCCATTGCTCTTGCCCCGGCACCGCTAGCAGATTGGTAAGTTGAGGCTACAATACGCTGCACTGGTTTAACTTGATGCAATGGCCATACTGCCACCGCCATTAAAATAGTTGTGCAGTTGGGGTTAGCAATAATGCCTTGGTGGTTAGCTGCCGCTTGGGGATTTACTTCTGGCACTACTAAGGGGACTTCTGGGTTCATCCGAAAGGCACTGGAATTATCAATTACCACTGCGCCCTTTTCCACAGCGACGCCTGCCCAAGTTTTGGATGTGGAACCACCCGCACTAGCCAGTACTATATCAATGTTTTCAAAAGCGCCATCGCTTACTGGCTCTACTGGTATATTTTCTCCATTAAACCGCAGCGATCGCCCTGCACTCCGCTCCGATGCCAATAATTTTAACTCAGCAACAGGAAAAGCACGGCTTTCTACTAATTCCAGCAACTCTGTGCCAACGGCACCAGTCGCTCCCAAAATAGCTACACGATAGGATTTAGACAAACTCGCTTCCTCCTTTAAGAGGTTTGTGTGTAATTTTTAGAACAATTGTCAATTTACTTATATTTAAATGGCGATCGCACTCTGGAAATACATTTTGAATAAATTTAGATTTTTTTCTAATTTTCTTTATCTTTATCAATCCAATATAATTATTTTTTTTGGTTTAGTTATTTCATCAATTTAAGTTAAGTATGTTGCATTTTACAATCATTTTTATTCAATTTTTACATTAATTTTAAACTATATATTACTATACAACAAATCGCCATTTAATTTAAATTAATGATATTGGTATATCTGCACTTGAGCTTTTCAGAGGCCTTATACGTATAAATGTCTTAGTTGCAAAATGCATTATCAAAATGACATATATACTGTAAATTCCAACGAAATCAAGCTAACACAACATTCAACTTAGCTATTGGGCTAGACAACAGATGCACTCTGCTACAACAAGTTAATAGCTAGACTAAATACTACAACTATAACTTTAGAGTACTAACTACTCGTTGAGAACCAGGATATCACGGTGTAAGCCAAGTGGATAATTAATTCCTGAGTTCTCAGTTGATTTGTGGGAGTGGGAAGTTGATGACATAGCTTCGCTAAGGGTAAAGGTTAAAGGGAAAAGAGATCTTTCCTTTGCCCCTTCCCCATACCCAATGCCCTATCCCCAATGACTAATTGTTATGAAGCTAAAGTATCGAGTCTTTGAACATTGGCAGTAAACTAGATCTTTGCCCCAAGACAACCATCCATTTTTGGATATCATAAAGCCTTGTGGCAACCTCCCATTGCCCCTAAGAGACATCAAGCCATAAACGCGATTAGTTGCGTCTTGTGTGTACTCGGAGTTTAAAATACCAGAAAACTAGAGACGAAACATGAAAGTCACCCAGGAAAAACTTCCCGCCAGCCAAATTGGCTTGGAAATAGAAATTACGCCGGAAATTACCAAGCAAACTTACGAACAAGTCATTAAAAACTTAGCGAGTACTGCCAATATTCCTGGGTTTCGTAAAGGCAAGGTGCCTCGGCCAATATTGCTACAACGGCTGGGTACGACTCGAATAAAGGCAGCAGCCCTAGAAGAACTAATTCAAGATGGTATTGAGCAAGCAGTTAAACAAGAATCCATCCAGGCAATCGGTCAGCCGCAATTGCGCTCCTCGTTTGAGGATTTGATTAATAATTATGAACCTGGAAAGCCTCTAACGATTTCGGCGGCTGTTGATGTCGAACCAGAAGTAAATCTAGTGCAGTACACTGATTTGCGTTCCCAAGCAGAGGAAATCAAGTACGATCCAGAACAAGTAGAGAACACTTTAAACAAGCAACGTGAAGAATTGGCAACATTGATTCCTGTAGAAGGACGTGCAGCCCAAATCGGTGATGTTGCTGTAGTTGATTTTAAAGGTGTGTTCGCAAAAGCCGAAGGCGAAGAGGAAACAGGCGAACCAGAGGCGATTCCCGGAGCCGAAGCAACTGATTTTCAATTAGAGTTGCAAGAAGATAAATTTATTCCAGGTTTTGTCTCTGGTATCGTGGGCATGAATCCTGGAGAAACCAAGGAAATTGCAGCGCAGTTCCCAGATCCTTATGCCAATGAAGATTTAGCAGGAAAAGCAGCAACCTTCACAGTGACAGTCAAAGAACTCAAGGAAAAAGAGTTACCAGAATTAAATGACGACTTTGCCCAAGAAGTCAGCGATTTTGAAACTTTGGAAGAGTTACGCACCTCTCTGGTAGAGCGATATCAAAAAGAAGCTGACGAAAAAACCAAAACCAATAAGCAAGAAGCCTTGTTAACGGAACTGCTCAAGCACGTAGAAATTGACTTGCCAGCAACGTTAATTGAGAAAGAAGTGGATGCAATGCTGACTCAAACGGCAATTCGCCTGTCTCAGCAAGGGCTAGATGTGAGAAAGTTGTTTACTCAAGATATTATTCCGCAATTGCGGGAGCGATCGCGCCCTGAAGCAATTGAGCGCCTCAAACGCTCTTTGTCCTTACGAGAAGTTGGTAAACGCGAATCTATCGAAGTCACGCCAGACGAAATCGCAGCCAGAGTCACAGAACTTTTACAACAGTATCCAGATGAGCAAGACATTGATGAAGAAAGATTGCGCTCAATGGTGGAAAATGAACTTTTAACCGATAAAATCGTTGACTGGCTCTTAGAACACTCCTCAGTTGAACTTGTACCCGAAGGCTCCTTGGCTCCAGGAGAGGAAACTGAATCAACACAATCAGATGCAGATGCCGACGCACCTGAGACACAAGAAAGCAGCGAACCTCCCACAGAAACCGCAGCAGAGTCGTGAAAACCCTACAACCATCATTCACCAGTCTTGAGTTAAAGTACTTGTGAAATGGGTAAGCTAAAGAGGTGAAGGGCATTGGGCATTGGGCATTGGGTATGGGGAAGGGGCAAAGGGGAAAGGAAAGATCTCTCTTTTCCCTTTACCCTTTTCCCTTAGCGAAGCTATGTCCTCATCTCCCCGATGCCCGATGCCCCATACCCTACAATAAAAAGAAAAATTAAAGGATTTTCAGGAAATAGTGACACCGTTTGCGTCTGGGCTTGATACTGTGTTACACGAGAGGAATTTATATGAGGCATAATGGTTAACACGTAGCTTAAATAAAAATCTCACTCGTCAAGAAAGCAGCTTCCGCTGCCGAGAGTTCTGTCCCAACTATCGTTAAATTTTCTATGCTTGTATCGCAGTCGCGAAATTATCCCATCAGCAACTTAAGTAAAATAAACATTAACTCCCAGTTGAACAGCCCTAACAACATCGTGCCGATGGTGGTAGAACAATCCGGTATGGGAGAAAGGGCTTTCGATATCTACTCCCGCCTGCTGCGAGAGCGGATTATCTTTTTGGGAACGCCAATAGACGACACTGTTGCCAACTCAATTGTCGCTCAGTTGTTATTCCTGGATGCTGAAGATTCCGAAAAAGATATCCAACTGTACATTAATTCTCCCGGTGGCTCCGTCTACGCAGGGATGGCAATCTATGATACAATTCAGCAAATACGCCCCGATGTTGTTACCATCTGTTTTGGATTAGCTGCGAGCATGGGAGCGTTTTTGTTAACAGCCGGGACTGCGGGTAAGCGAATGTCTCTTCCCGACTCCCGAATCATGATTCACCAACCACTTGGTGGCGCTCAAGGGCAAGCTATTGACATTGAAATTCAAGCCAGAGAAATTCTTTACGTTAAAGCGAAGCTAAATCAGTTACTATCTCACCATACTGGTCAACCTTTAGAAAGAATCGAAGCAGACACTGAGCGCGACTTTTTCATGTCGGCAGAAGAGGCCAAAAACTACGGTTTGATCGATCAGGTCATTTCCAGGCAAAATCTTCCCACAGCAGGGGAAAACGTCACCATTCTGAAATAAGAGGCTGGTATGTCTAAGTACGACTCCCATTTAAAATGTTCATTTTGCGGCAAGTCTCAAGAGCAGGTGCGTAAATTAATCGCGGGGCCGGGAGTCTACATCTGCGATGAATGCGTTGACTTGTGTAATGAAATACTAGACGAGGAGTTACTCGATACGAATGGTGCAGCGGCCCAACCTGCACCAAGAGCAGAACCACCTCAAAAACGCCGTACCCGCTCTTCGAGTATTTCGTTTAATCAAATACCCAAGCCAAGAGAGATTAAAAAGTATCTAGACGAACACGTTATTGGTCAAGACGAAGCCAAGAAAGTGTTATCTGTTGCCGTTTACAATCACTACAAACGGTTGGCGATCGTTCAGTCTAAAGCCAATGGCAAAGCTGCCGCTGATGATGCGGTAGAGTTGCAAAAGTCTAATATTTTGCTAATCGGGCCTACTGGTTGCGGTAAAACTCTCTTAGCCCAAACCCTAGCGAAAATCCTTGATGTGCCCTTTGCCGTAGCCGATGCCACGACGCTGACGGAAGCAGGGTATGTGGGAGAAGATGTGGAAAATATCTTGCTGCGACTGTTGCAGGTGGCAGATTTAGACGTAGAGGAAGCCCAACGGGGAATTATCTACATCGACGAAATTGACAAAATTGCCCGCAAGAGCGAGAATCCCTCGATTACTCGCGATGTTTCCGGCGAAGGCGTGCAACAAGCCTTGCTGAAAATGTTAGAGGGAACGATCGCCAACGTACCACCCCAAGGAGGACGCAAGCACCCGTACCAAGACTGCATTCAAATTGATACTAGCAATATCTTGTTTGTCTGTGGTGGGGCTTTCGTAGGCTTAGAAAAGGTTGTAGATCAGAGAGTTGGCAAAAAAGCAATAGGTTTTGTGCAGCCGGGAGAAGGGCAGTCAAAGGAAAAACGAGCGGCAGACACTCTCCGCCATCTAGAACCAGACGATCTAGTTAAGTTTGGCATGATTCCAGAATTTATCGGGCGCGTGCCAATGGTAGCAGTAGTAGATCCCCTAGATGAAGAAGCGCTGATGGCGATTCTTACTCAACCACGTAGCGCCCTAGTGAAGCAGTACCAAAAACTGCTGAAGATGGATAATGTCCAGTTAGACTTTAAAGCAGATGCTCTAAAAGCGATCGCTCAAGAAGCCTACCGTCGAAAAACTGGTGCTAGAGCTTTGCGGGGTATTGTGGAAGAATTGATGCTGGATGTGATGTATGAGTTACCGTCTCGTAAAGACGTGACACGCTGTACAGTAACGCGCGAGATGGTTGAAAAGCGATCGACTGCCGAACTAATCGTACATCCATCTTCACTACCGAAGCCAGAATCAGCTTAAGAGTCATTAGTCATTGGTCATTAGTCATTAATCATTGGTCATTGGTTATTAGTCAAAAACTAACGAGTAATAAAAATGCACCAGGACAAGTGACTAATAACAAAGCGCAAATTCTCATCGTCCTTGGCGATGGGAATTTGTAAGAGACGACGAATGACATAAAGACGGAGGACAAAGCACAAATGCCTTACATTAATGTTCGTGGCGTTGAGCATTACTACGAATGGGTGAAAAAACCATCTGGTTCTTTGACAAAACCAGTGATGGTTTTCATCCACGGTTGGGCTGGTTCGGCTAGATATTGGCGAAGTACTGCTAATGCTTTATCTGAGCAATTTGATTGTTTACTCTACGATTTGCGGGGATTTGGGCGTTCTCGTGGTAAGCCAACCATAGTCCAAGCGAGTGAATCTGTTGCCGAGTCTGAGTCACTTCAGGAACAATCAGAGGCAATAAAAGACTTGACGTATGAATTAGAAGAATACGCTGATGATTTGGCAGCTTTGTTAGATGGGTTGCATATTCAGCGTGTCTATATTAATGCCCATTCAATGGGTGCTTCTGTTGCTACTTTATTTTTTAACCGCTATCCTCAACGGGTGGAACGAGGAATTTTAACTTGTAGCGGTGTTTTTGAGTATGACGAAAAAGCATTTACAGCCTTTCATAAATTCGGCGGTTATGTAGTTAAATTCCGCCCCAAATGGTTAGATAAAATACCATTTGTTGACCGGATGTTTATGGCTAGATTTCTGCATAGTCCCATACCGAATTCCGAACGGCAGGCTTTTTTGCAAGATTTTCTGCAAGCAGATTATGATGCAGCATTAGGTACAATTTTTACTTCAGTTTCTAAGGCACAATCTGAATTGATGCCGCAAGAGTTTGCGAAGCTGACAGTGCCAACTTTGCTGGTAGCGGGTGAGTATGACAAAATTATTCCAGCCGAGATGGGGCGTCAAGCAGCAGCATTCAGTGACAAAGTTGAATTTGTCGTGATTCCCAATACTGCCCATTTTCCGATGTTGGAAGATGCATCAACTTATTTGCGGCGAGTACAAGAGTTTTTGCAAATTAAGACAGCAGAAGCACAAGTGGGATAATTAAAACAGTTTTTTATACCAATTATCATTAAACGAACCGCCAAGGACGCCTTCGCGAAGCGTCTCGAAGAGAAGAACGCCAAGGAAGAGAATTAATTATTCGGCGTTGCTGAATTTGAATATGAAATGAAAAAATTAACTCTTCTCAACTCTTACTCTCTGCGACTCTGCGCTACGCCAGTTTCTTCAAGTCGGCAAAGCCGCCCAACGCACTGGCTCCTCTGCGTGAGCTAAATTCATATTTTTAATCAGCAACGCCAATTATTCTGTGCAAGTTTACAAGAGAATTGGTTTTAGACAGTTAAGTGTACTTGGGTTATACCTTGACGCATTTCATATTGGCGCTTTAACCAAGACTTTTGGATTATTTTACCGAGTAAGGGAGCAAGTTGAATCAAGAGCGATCGCAGCAGTGGATTTTTTCGCAGTAGTTCGCCTTGTCTGGCTTCGTGTAACTGGAGTTGCTGGGCGCGGATAATTTCTGGCTGGCGTTCGGCTTGAATTTGCTGCAATGCCATATCAATCTCTTCGTGCTGAGCTTTTTTATGGAACAGCGGTACGAGATGATTAGCGCCAACAATGACATCACGCAATGCGAGATTAATTCCTTGGGCACGCACGGGAGACATTGGGTGTGCGGCGTCGCCTAAAAGTAGTACTCCTGGTGCGTGCCATTTTGGACAATAACCGACCACAACAGAAAGACGAATGGGGGATTCGATGGTATCTGCATGAGTACGGAAATGTTCTGCTAGCCATGAGGGTGATAGCGATGCAAAAATTTCTGCCCAATTGGCTTGCTTGGTGTCGGGGTTTTCGTTGGCGGACATTACCCAAGCTAGATGCAGTTTTCCTGATTCTGCTCCATGAAAAATGCTAAATGCGCGATCGCTATTTAAAATAGTACGAAACACATTATCGGCTGCAAATTCAGGGCTGGCGGCAAGCTTAAACCAGAGAATGTCCACATTTTTGGGTTGGCGTACCAATTCCAATCCTATACGTTGTCGCACAAGAGAACTTCGACCATCTGCCCCAATTACTAAGTCAGCAGCAAATTCTCTGCCATCGCTGAGTACTACACCTGCAACGCGTTGGTTATTCCAGCGTAAATCTTTAACAGCAACACCTTGGATAAATTCAAACCCATCATTGGTTTGAGCTTGGGAAATCAGTGCTTTGAGCAATGGTGGTTGTGGAAGCAGAGTACAAGGCCGATCTGCCCCCATTGGTTCATCAACTCGAAAAAATTGCTTCTCTCCGAAAATAAATTCCCACGCGTCAAGTTGCCGATGGGGGATATCCTCTAATAATGCTGATAGATTCATTTGCTCTAGTGCATCTAAGCCGCTGGGCATTAATGCTTCGCCGCGAAATACACGATGAAAGTCTCTTGCTGCTTCAATTAACGTTACAGCAATACCGCGTTTTGCCAGGAGCAGGGCGAGTGTTGCACCTGTTGGCCCTGCGCCTACAATCACAATCTGTGCCACTGCGTTCCTCCTGTCAAAGATGTTGGTCGAATTATCTTGAGATTAACTCAAACCTAGTTCTCGTTTTAGCAAGTTAATCGAGTTAGCGCCGATATAATTCTCAACCTTAATTAGCTTTGGCGGACGAATAATATCTTCATCGGCTGCTTGCACGGCTGCTTGCACGGCTGCAAAACTGGCTAAGTCGCTGATAATCACCTCAGCCCGCTTCACCATTGCTTGAAGCTTATAAGCATCTTTTGGTTGAGAAGTCATAATTAGTAGTTCATCTCCCCGCAAACCGTGGAGGATGACTTCGGCGGCGCGGGCAATTCCAGAACTGAGGCTGACTATGCCTACACAGTTTTCTTTTGGTAAGGTTTTCAAGAAGTTGAGTTCTTTGGTGTAGTCGTAGATATCCAGAGGAATCACTCGTACAGCTTTGGGAGCTGCGATCGCTTCCACATCATTGATAAAATAACGACTCGTGACTACTGTCGCAGAAGTAGTTTTATCTAGCACGGCAGCTAACTCTTCCATTGCTACCAACTGTACTGGTATTTTTAGCGATCGCTCTAATTCATATACCATCAACTCACCAGCACCCATATCATAAGATGGAACTGCAACTAATACCCGCGCACTACAACGCAAACGCCAGTCAATTTCTGCTAAAAATAGCTCTCTAGCTTGACTTAGGGAACATCCTTGTGAAAGTAGTTCATCTAGTGCTTGCTGGACAATTTTATAGGCATCGGGATGTTGTTTGAGAATTGGTGATTGTAGCCTGCTACCGCCCTCATGACCTTGGGCGCGTACATAAATTCCGGAACCAGCCAGACTTTCTACAAATCCGTCTTCTTCTAGTTGACGGTAAACTTTGCTGATGGTGTTACGGTGTAACCCAGTTTGCATTGCTAGCGCCCGCGTACTTGGCAATTTGTAACCAGGTGGATATTGTCGGGAAGCGATCGCAAACCGAATTTGATTAAATAACTGCGTTGATGCGGGAATTTCGCTGTCTGGCTGAATGCGGAATTGAATCATCACCAAACCTCCTGAATACTGAGTGGTGAACATTGAGTGCTAGCACTTGCAAGTCAGCACTCCTTTGGCGATCGGCTGATTTAGATGTCAAATATTTGATTTACATATGAAATTTTTCTGGTACAAATTTTGAATGCGCTCACTATGGTAATTGATAATTTAATTGGAAATAACCTAGACATACTGGCATAGTTATATCAAAGAAATACACCGCCGATCGCATAATACTGGTAAAAATTATTATGACAGAGCAAGTAATAAGTACCACAACGGTTAAACTTTTGCAAGATAATATTCAAGTGTCTTCTTATCTGGCAGAACCAGAAGAATCTGGCTCTTATCCAGGAATCGTGGTGTTGCAGGAGATTTTCGGTGTCAACGTTCACATTCGGGAAGTTACAGAACGAATTGCCAAACTTGGGTATGTAGCGATCGCACCTGCTCTTTTTGAACGTATTGCCCCTGGTTTTGAAACCGGTTATACCCCAGAAGATATTGAGATTGGCAGAAAATACGCTTGGGAGCAGACTCAAGCATCAGAATTATTGAGCGATGTTCAACTAGCAATTGACTACCTTAAAAGCCTCCCCAAGGTTAAAAAAGATGGCTTTGGCTGTATTGGTTTCTGCTTCGGCGGTCATGTCGCGTATCTGGCAGCTACCTTACCAGATATTAAAGCTACGGCTTCCTTTTACGGCGCTGGAATTACCACGCGCACCCCTGGAGGTGGCACTCCTACACTCACGCGCACCAGAGAAATCGCAGGTACTATTTATGCCTTGTTTGGTAAAGAAGACCCTAGCATCCCAGCCGAACAAGTAGATGAAATTGAAGCAGAGTTAGAAAAATATAAAATTCCTCATCGTGTGTTCCGCTACGATGGAGCTGACCACGGATTTTTCTGCGACCATCGTGGCAGTTATAATCCTAAAGCTGCTGCCGATGCTTGGGAGCAGGTGCAAGAACTCTTTAGTCAACTAGTCATTAGTCATTAGTCATTAGTCATTAGTCATTAGTCATTAGCAAAGGACAAAGGATAAATGACAACTGACAAATAACAAAGGGCAAGGAACAAATCACAATTTAAACTCCAGTGGCATCAGCTGACATAAAAATTAATCTTCAAAAGTCATGAATTCCGAATCGAAACTTTCTCAAACAGCCAATTCGTCGTTTACAATGGACGATTTTGCCAAAGCACTAGAAAAGCACGACTACCAGTTTCAAAAGGGACAGGTTGTACATGGCAAAGTGTTCCAACTCGACCATGATGGAGCTTATGTTGATATTGGTGGCAAATCGTCAGCTTTTCTGCCGCGCGATGAGGCTTCTTTGAGAGCAGTGACGGATTTATCGGAGGTGCTGCCATTGCAAGAGGAACTGGAATTTTTGATCATCCGAGATCAGGATGCAGAAGGTCAAGTTACTCTTTCTAGAAAGCAGTTGGAAATTCAGCACATCTGGGAACGATTGGCGCAAATGCAGGAAAATGCCCAGACAGTGCAAGTCAAGGTTATGGGTGTGAATAAAGGTGGTGTCACAGTCGAGGTTTTGTCTTTGCGGGGATTTATTCCGCGATCGCACTTGGCTGAGCGCGATAATCTAGAAGCACTCAAAGGTCAAACTCTGACTGTGGGCTTTTTAGAAATTAATAAAAGTACCAATAAACTGATACTTTCTCAACGTTTAGCAACTCGTTCTAGCAACTTTAGTTTGTTAGAACTCGGTCAATTGGTAGAAGGTAAAGTTACTGGGATTAAACCTTTTGGTGTGTTTATTGATTTAGATGGCATGAGCGCTTTACTTCATATCAAGCAGGTAAGCCAAAAATTTATCGAATCTTTAGAAAAGGTATTTCAAATTGGTCAACCAATTAAAGCTGTAATTATTGATTTGGATGAAGGTAAAGGGCGAGTTGCTCTTTCTACTAGAGTTTTGGAAAATTTCCCTGGCGAAGTGCTAGAGAATTTCGATGAGGTAATGGCTTCAGCTGAGGCGCGTGCCAATAGAGCTAGTAACAAAGTATCGGAATAGTTTTAACATCTAATCGCCGCCAAACGCAGTCACGTTCTGGCGGTGGACTGCTTGGATAGTATATATAAATAGTGCGATCGTATAAATTAATGAGTGAATATAAACCAGAAATTTAAGAATTTGTGGTTGTCATGAAACTAACAACTATTAAGATAAATAAAGTGTGACCTATTGAGTTACTTGGCGTGAGGATATCTTGAGCATGGTTACAAAGTATAAAAATATGCAAATATTTCCTGTTTAAATATACCGAGCATTTCGATAACTATAAACGCTGTAACTATTCAACTTAGGTATTTATATGTTTCTAGTAACTGGAGCAACGGGGGGAATTGGTCGCAGAGTTGTGCGGCTCCTACGCCAACGAGACCAGTCTGTGAGAGCATTTGCCCGTCTAACCTCGCGCTACAGCGAGTTAGAACATCGCGGTGCAGAAATCTTTATCGGTGATTTGCAGCAAGAAAAAGATATTGAAAAAGCTAGTAAAGGTGTGAAGTACATTATCAGCGCCCACGGTTCTGATAGCGATGCTTTATCCTTAGACTACCGTGCCAATATTGAACTGATTGACCAAGCAAAAGCCAATGGCGTGCAGTACTTTGTCTTCATTTCGGTACTAGGAGCCGATCGCGGTTATGAAGACGCTCCGGTTTTCAAAGCTAAACGAGCAGTAGAGCGATATTTAGAAGCTAGTGGCTTAAATTACACAATTTTGCGTCCATCTGGATTAGCATCTAACTTGCTGCCATTAGTAGAACGATTTCGGGAAACAGGATTGTATTTATTGATTGGCGATCGCAAAAATCGTACCTCAATTGTCAGTACCGATGATTTGGCCAGGATAGTAGTAGATTCTGTAACAGTTGAAGGCGCTCGCAACCGGATTTTCCCGGTGGGAGGGCCGGAGATTTTATTAAGAGAAGATATTCCCCGGATTTTTGGTCGGATCTTTGCCAAAGAACCAGTAATAATAAATTCACCGCTGTTTCTTATTGATGGTTTACAAGGAGCATTAGGTTTATTTAATCCCCAAACTCAAAAAGCTTTCGGAACCTTTCGCACATTGCTAGCAAATGAATTTTTCTGCACAAAAGATGAAATTGCCAATTTAGAAGCAATTTTTAACTTCCAATTGGAAACATTAGAAAGTTTTTTGCGGCGCTATTTGACAGTTTGAATTAAATACAAGTCATTAGTCATTGGTCATTAGTCATTAGTCATTGGTTATTGGTCATTAGTCATTGGTCATTTGTCATTAGCAAAGGACAACTGATAAATGACAAAGCGCAAAGTCAGAGCGGAGGTTTCCTCCGATCTGAACTTTGTAAGAGAGGACAAAGGACAAAGGACAACTGACAAATGACAAATGACAAATAACAAAGGACAAAAATATATGATAAATGCTGCTCAAGCACGTCAGACAAAAGAGCGATTCGCCCAGCCTGAGGAACAACTCACCTATGAATTAGGGAAAGCTGTACAGGAATTGCCACCTCTGTACACGAGATTATTAGCGGGAACGATTAGCGTTATAGTGTTTGGGGCGATCGCGTGGGCGCACTTCTCCCAAATCGATGAAGTAGCAACAGCGCCGGGGGAATTAATTGCTTCTACACAGGTAAGACCGGTGACATCCTTGGGTGGAGGGTCAATTGTCGCTGTGAAAGTGCAAGATGGCGATCGCGTTACCAAAGGTCAAGTTCTGGTTCAAAAAGATCCAGATTTACAGAAAACAGATGTTTCCCGTTTAGCCAAATCTACGAGATTGATTCAGGACGATTTGCAACGTTTGGATGCAGAACGCACTGGAAGCAAAATAGCTGGTACGAAACTGCAAGACGAACTTTTAAGTTCCCGCCTGCAAGATTTCCAAGCACGTCAAGCCGCAGCTGAAGCCGAAGCAAATCGCCAAATAGCACTCATCGATCAAGCCAAAGTTCGTTTGACGCGGTTGCAAGACAACCTAGTGGCTGCTAAAACTAGCGTTACCAATGCTAAAACCAACGTTGCCAACGCCGAAAGCATCCGTACTAGAATTGAGGGTAATTTGGCGATCGCCGAAGAAAGAGAAAAAAGTCTACGCACCTTAATAACTCCCGGCGCTGTACCTAGAGTTGATTACCTAGAAGCCCAAGAAAGATTAACTCGTACAAAGACAGAAATCACTAGGGCACAAGATGAAGTCACCAACGCCCAAAATAGAATAATCGAGGCTGAAGATAAAGTTACATCATTAGAAAAAGATATTGCTGCTCAAGCCCAAGAAATTCGCCAAGCCGAAGAAGCTTATAAAGCTGCAAAAAATCAAGCTCAGCGCGTAGCATCAGAACGCCAAAGTGAAATTTTGACCGAGTTAAACAAGCGTAAAGAAGAACTGACAACCGTTCAAGGTCAATTAGAGCAGGCGAGAAAGCAGCAAGCTTTGGAAACCATCGACGCTCCCGTTAGTGGTACGATTTACAGAGTCAAAGCTACCAAGGGGCCAGTACAACCCGGTGAAGAATTGCTGTCAATCTTGCCAGAAGGCGAAGAAATGCTCCTAGAGGTGAAAGTTCTCAACCGCGATATTGGGTTTATTCGTCAAGGAATGAGAGCTAAAGTAAAAATGGCAACTTTCCCCTTTCAAGAATTTGGTACTGTGGATGGCGAAGTTGTACAAGTCAGTCCCAATGCAATAGTTGATAAAGAATTGGGCTTAGTTTTTCCCACAAGAATTAAGTTAAGTAAACACGCAGTGAATGTTCGGGGTCAAGAAGTGGAATTTACACCAGGGATGGCTGCTACAGGTGAAATTGTGACTCGTAAAAAGTCAATTTTGACCTTCATTACTGAGCCTGTAACCCGGCGCTTCAGCGAGGCATTTTCAGTCAGGTAAGTTTGTATAAGAATCAGATTTTATTCCTGAATAACTCGTAGAGAGAGGGAACACTTCCCTATCTAGACGCGCCGCTTAGCTTGCTCGTATTGTAGGGATACGACAAGCTCAGTGCAGCGCAAGAAACAGGGAATGGGGAACAGGTAAAAAGGAACAATTGATATTAGAAAATAAATTGAGCGTCAAACTATGATAAAAGTGACTTTCAAAGCCTGTTGCCTATTCCCCGCTCTAATCTTCAACTAAAACCAAAGAATTTTCTAATTTGTTCTAATTGTTCTAATTGTTTTTGCATTTGCTCTACTAGTTTACCAAAATCAATATTATTCCCATCCTGATTATTCTCATTACTATTAATATTAACGTTGCTGAATATTGTGTCGTAGTTTAGAGATATATCCCAGGATTGCGGATTAACTAATTCGTTATTATCTTCAGATGGGGTTAAATAATTTCTTGTTTCTGTAATTGCTTTATCCCCCGCATAACCAATATCGAAATTATCAAAACTAGAGATATCTGATATCACATAATTTGTTGTTTGTGTAAATGTCTGATTGACGATAGAACCGAAATCAGAATTATTAAAACTAGAGATAGTCTTGGGCGATAGATATTCTGCTGTTTGTGTCATTGCCTGACTTGTCAGAGAATTTACATTAGAAATGTTTAAACTAGAATTTGTACTTTGTGTACTATTTCCTGAGGTTTCTGCGACAATTTGACGTACTTGGGCATCAGTTAGGTTGGGATTAGCACTCAGCATCAGAGCAACTACACCAGCAACGTGAGGAGCAGCCATAGAAGTGCCGCTATAAGTGTCATACTGGTTATTCGGAACTGTGGAGTAGACGTTAACTCCTGGGGCTGTGACGTAGCTGATTTCGCTTGTTCCAGAACGGTTGGAGAAGTCAGCCATGTTATTATTTCTATCTACTGCGCCAACGGCAATTCCAAACTTGGAGGCATAGCGGGCGGGATAATCTGGTGATGAGCCGCCATCATTTCCAGCAGCCATGACGACAATTACTCCTTTGCTGCTGGCATAATTAATGGCCGACTCTAGAGTGCGATTAGAATATCTGCCTCCTAAGCTGAGGTTAATGACATCGGCTCCATTGTCCACAGCGTAGCGAATGCCTTTAGCTATGGAATTATAGGAACCTGAGCCAGAGTCATTCAAAACTTTGACAGGCATGATTTTGGCATTATAGGCAATGCCGGTGACACCGTAGTTATTATTCTCTCCTGCGATCGTGCCAGAAACATGAGTCCCATGACCATTTCCGTCTAAGGTGTTGTTGTTATTACCGGAGAAGTTCCAGCCATAATTATCATCAACATAACCATTGCCATCATCATCTATCCCGTTATCTGCAATTTCGTTAGCATTCGTCCAGATATTGTTTCTCAAATCCTCGTGGTTGCGGTCAACCCCGGTATCTACAACAGCGACAACAACGCCTTGACCTGTGTATCCCTGCGCCCAAGCTTCTGGGGCTTTAACAAGGTCTGCTCCCCAATTATTCCCACCAAGATCTGGAACATCTGCAAAGGTATTTTGACCAGTAACTCTAGCCACTGCTGCTGCTGAATTAATTAAGCCATAACCAGTGGTGGAATTATAAGTTGCACTGCTAGTAGCAGTATTGTTAGTGCTAATTTTTGAATTATTTTTATTTAGCTGCTGTACATCAGCTTCAGTTGAATTGTAGCTACTACGACCAATGAAATTCAGACTGTAGTTATCTCTAGTATTAAAGGTATCCAATGAAGAGATTGAATTGGTGTTTAACGCTTTATTGGAAAATAAATTGTTATTAACATCATTATTGAGCATGAGTATTTTTCTCAAAAATAGCAATAGTTTTTGACAGTCTGAAGCGTTAAAATCTTGTAAAAAAAGATTTTAATCTGTGAAGAACCTCTATTGTCAATAAATACTATGTAATTTCGGAAAAAGTTGCTAATTCTACTACAAAAAATATTTTGAAATTCGGCAGCTTTATCAAGATTACAATTATCAATTAAATATGAGCTTATTATCACAAAGTCATAGTATTTTGATAATTTTAAACAGCAGATCCCCAACTTCGCCAAGAAATTGAGGATCTTGTTTATGAGCCATCATTCAGCATTTATATATTTACAGCAGATTGCAAGTTGGTGAGGTATAGATCGTAGTAGAGGCGCACAGATGTAAAGCCCCTACCCGTGTACTTGATTTACCTGAAAAACGCTGTATTTTAACGATTCTGTAAAATAAAGAGAAGCCAGAATAGAGAATTTAGAATTATGAACTCTTCTTTTTAATCATCTGATTTGTCTTGGATTTGTGTATCCTTCGTTTGCCGTTTAGTATTTTTTTTGGCCTTACTTTCTTTCCATCTCCCTGTTTTACGTGCTGCTTCTGTTAGCAAATACTCAATTTGTGCGTTAACGCTCCTTAATTCATCAGCAGACCATTTTTCCAGGACTTCGTATAATTCAAGGTCTAAACGCAGTAAAAACCGTTTTTTCTGGCTCATGTTTTATAGCAATTATTTAAAATTCGGCAACAGATTCAAACCTTGAAACCTCGATATAACCTAAATTTTCTTAATTAAAAATTACGAATTGGTATTAGGTATAAAGGCTGCCAGTATTAACCACTGGTTGGATATTTTGTTCTGAGGTTAAGACAACCAGCAGATTGTTAATCATAGCGGCTTTGCGTTCATCGTCCAAGTCAATCATTTGTTGTTGGCTTATGCGTTTAAGTGCTTCATCAACCATCCCGACTGCACTCTCAACAATTTGCCGCCGCGCATCAATCATTGCTTTGGCTTGTTGACGACGCAACATCATTTGAGCAATTTCTGGAGCATATGCAAGATGAGAAAGTTTTGCTTCTACTACTTCAACTCCTGCAACTTCAAGTCTGGCTTGCAATTCTTTTTGCAGGAAAAGCGCGATTTCATCTGGTACTGCACGCAATGAAGGAATTGATTGTTCGTCAGGTGCGTCATAGGGATAGCGAATTGCTAAGGCGCGTATCGCTGTCTCGCTTTGGATAGCGACAAATTGCTCGTAGTCATCAACTGAAAATTTAGATTTGGCTGGTTCTATTACTTGCCACACTATGACAGACGCAATCTCTATTGGGCTGCCTTGAGCATCGTTGACTTTTAATATTTTGCTGTTAAAATTGCGAACCCGTAAAGATACCTTGCGTTTATCAGTGAAAGGGTTAGTCCACCAAAAGCCTGCTTCTTGAATAGTACCTACATAGCGCCCAAAAAAGACTAGTACTATTGCTTGATTTGGCTCGACTGTTAAGAAACCTGATAGTGAGGGAATAACTAGCGCTATAAGTGCTGTTCCTAACCATGCGCCTATTTCTGCTAAATCGGCAAAATCTCCCACCCTCAGGCTTCTGCCTAAGACTTCTATTAATCCTTGTATTGTTGACCAAACCTGCCAACTGCCAAAAATCGCTAAAGCTAGGACTATGCCCAAAGCTATGAAGCCGTTGATTTTAAACGCAGGAAATTCCCTGATTTGGTGCTTCATTGTCTATTCCTACAATCTTTTTTGATATTAAAATGATATCACTTTAATTTCAAGAAAAAGGTAGTTTCCCAAGTAGCAAGGCTATGCAGATGTTTGCTTTAAGGATTTTTGGTTTTGCTGAATAGACTTCTTGCATAAATCAAAAAAAAGAACCCCACCCCGCCTTTGACTTACGTCAAAGTCTCCCCTCCCCGCGAGTGGGGAGGGGCTGGGGGTGGGGTGTTAGGGGACTTTTGCAAGAGGTCTAATGATGGGATGATTGAGGCTCTGAAGGAAATACAGCAGAGGTAATGGCGTTGCTGATTTCATATATAAATGAAAAAAGGAACCGCAGAGGACGCAGTTTGTAGAGACGTTGCAATGCAACGTCTCTACATCGCAAATCATCCAGCATTGCATAAATGCCGGATTTTTCTACGCTAAACTGTTTCCTGCTGTTGATGTGACAATCTGACGCACTTGGGCATCAGTTAGCCCTTTCTTTGCACTCAACATCAACGCTATTACCCCAGCTACGTGGGGAGTTGCCATAGATGTTCCGTCTTTAAAACCATAGCTGTTGCCTGGTAATGTCGAGTAGATATCGACTCCCGGAGCTGTGACGTAGGGGAGTGTAGTTGCTCCAGCTTCGTTGGAGAAGTAAGCCATCTCTTGATATTTATCAATTGCGCCAACAGCCAGCCCCCAGTTCTTGGCGTAGCGGGCAGGATAAATGGGTTCTGAACCGCTAGAATTGCCTGCTGCCATGACGACAATTACACCTTTGCTAGCAGCATATTGAATGGCTGATTGTATTTCGCTGTTGGGTTCATCGCCACCTAAGCTGAGGTTTATGACATTAGCTCCATTATCCGCGGCGTAACGAATGCCTTTAGCTACCCCGCTATCCTCGCCAGAGCCATTATCACCCAAGACTTTCACCGGCATAATCTTGGCATCATAAGCAATGCCTGTAACACCGACACCATTTTTCACTCCGGCGATGGTGCCAGCAACATGGGTGCCATGACTATTTCCATCTAGGGTGTTGTTGTTATTGCTGTCAAAGTTCCAGCCATAAACGTCATCAATGTAGCCATTGCCATCATCGTCTTTGCCGTTACCAGCAATTTCTTTGGTATTCTTCCAGATGTTATTGCTCAAGTCTGAATGATTGCGATCGACGCCAGTATCTACCACAGCGACGACAACTCCTTTACCTGTGTATCCCTTTGCCCAGACTTCTGGAGCTTTTACGAGGTCGGCTCCCCAATCATTACCGCCAAGGTTAGGAACATCAGCAAAGGTAGTCTGGCCAAGGGCTTTAGCGACTGCTGCTGCTGCATTAATTAAGCCATAACCATCGGTGGTGTCATAACCGATATTTTTGATGATGGTAATAGCTTTGGCAACAATGTTATTGCTTTCATTGCTTTCAGCAATATTGTTACTACCATCAGCTTGATACAGTATGTAGTAGCTACCCCCAGCAATAGTTTTGCTAATCTGAATTGAAAATGTTTCGCTGCTATAACTTCCAGATGCAATGCTGCTGGTGTATTCAGAATTCAATAAGATATCTTCATTGCTAAGAATTCCATCTTTGGATAAATAAAGCTTGGTGTAGCTATAACCAGCATTACCAGCGCCTTGATTCTTCACTTGATAGCTGATTTGAATATTGCCACCCGTTGTCGCAGTAGTAGGATTGACTGCATTTTGGATTATTAAATCGGCTTTTTTAATGGCGATCGCTTTAGCAACAATATTATTAGTTTCATTACTTTCGGCAATATCATTATTACCATCAGCTTGATATAACAGATAATAATTACCTGCTGCAATGCTATCGCTGATGTTGATTGTACTTGTTACGCCACTGTAAGCACCCGCGGCAATTGGGCTAAAGAAGTCATAACCTAAATAAATATCATCATTGCTTAAGGTTGTATTTGTTGAGAGATAAAATTTAGTTTGGTTATAGCCAGCACTACCAGCACCTTGATTTTTTACTTGATAGCTGACTTCAATGTTTTCACCTACTGTACCAACACTAGAATTGATGGCATTTTGGATTATTAAATCGGCTTTTTTAATGGCGATCGCTTTAGCAACAATATTATTACTTTCACTACTTTCGGCAATATCGTTATCACCATCAGCTTGATATAGCAGGTAATAATTCCCGGTAGCGATGCTGTTGCTGATGTTGATTGTACTTGTTACAGCATCGTAAGCACCCGCAGCAATTGGACTTATGAAGTCAGAACCTAAGTAAATATCATCATTGCTCAAGGTTGTATTTGTTGACAGATAAAACTTAGTTTGGTTATAGCCAGCACTACCAGCACCTTGATTTTTTACTTGATAGCTAACTTCAATACTTTCACCCACAGACCCAACAGTGGGATTGATGGCATTTTGGATTATTAAATCGGCTTTTTTAATGGCGATCGCTTTAGCAACAATATTATTACTTTCACTACTTTCGGCAATATCGTTATCACCATCAGCTTGATATAGCAGGTAATAATTACCTGTAGCGATGCTGTTGCTGATATTGATTGTACTTGTTACAGCATCGTAAGCACCCGCAGCAATTGGACTCATGAAGTCAGAACCTAAGTAAATATCATCATTGCTTAAGGTTGTATTTGTTGACAGATAAAACTTTGTTTCGTTATAGCCAGCATTACCAGTACCTTGATTTTTTACTTGATAGCTAACTTCAATACTTTCACCCACCGACCCAACAGTGGAATTGATGGCATTTTGGATTATTAGATCGGCTTTTTTAATGGCGATCGCTTTAGCAACAATATTATTACTTTCATTACTTTCGGCAATATTATTATTACCATCAGCTTGATATACCAGATAATAATTACCTGCGGCGATGCTGTTATTTATATTGATTGTAGTTGTTGAGGCAGTATAAGCACCCGCAGCAATTGAGCTAAAAAAGTAGTCAGAATCTAAGTAAGTATCGTCATTGCTTAAGGTTGTATTTGTTGAGAGGTAAAACTTAGTTTCGTGATAGCTACCACTACTAGTAGTCCCTTGATTTTTTACTTGATAGCTAACTTCAATGCTTCCACCCACTGACCCAACAGTGGGATTGATAGCATTTTGAATTATTAGATCTGGTTGAACAGCAGCGACAACAGCACTTGAGGTTACCAGAGATATTGCCTGTGTAGTATTTTCACTACTCTTAGCTAAGTCTTTATCGGTTTGATCTGTAGTGTTACTACTGCGATCGCTAGCTCTAAAATTAGTTACACTACTGCTAAAGTAATTATTAGAATTATCAAATATATCAGCTACTTTTAAGGATAAATTACTAGTTTCTATACCAATATTTTGATTATTAGAATTACGCTCTTTAGTAAAAGGCATCAGCAGTTTAACTCCATATATTCAAGTAAATTTGCACTATATAACTGCCCAAATTCTTTTTGTTTAAGAACTGGAGCCGGAGAAAAATTTTAGTATAAGACAGATACTACAAATATATTTGACTAGAAAATAACATAATTTAGTTAGTAATATCACAGTTTTGAATATTACAAAATTTATCTTTTACGCTAATTTATAAGCCATAACTTAATATAAATTTGTAATACTACATTTTTTGTTTATATTCAGATCTTCAACCAAATTTAACCTTAGTTGGTCACTTTTAGAGGTTAGGAAATAATCGGGGAGAAGTAGGGGAGAAAATTTATAACAAGCAATACAAAGTCTTTTTATGCCTGGGTTTTACGGTTGGCTAATGTCCTAAACTATGCTTCAACTGCTATATAAAAAATCAAATTTAAAAGGCGAATGGAATTATGCTCCATTCGCCAAAGAGTACCCAAAAGCCACTCTTAAAATGTATATTTTTTATCTACCCACAAGCTTGATGCTAGTTAAATATACTATATATTCGCTTGCTGGCGTTGATATAATGACCAGTACAAACCTTTTTGTTGCAATAACTGTAAGTGAGTACCACGTTCGGCAATCACGCCTTGCTCTAACACCAAAATCAAATCGGCACGTTTGAGGGGAGCAAAGCGGTGAGCAATCAGAAAGACAGTACGGTTAGCGGAAATTTTTTGCAAATTTTGTAGTACTTGTTGTTCGGTTTCACTATCCAAAGCGCTGGTAGCTTCATCCAAAACTAAAATCGGCGCTTGGGAAAGAAATAACCTTGCTAGGGCAATGCGTTGTCTTTGTCCGCCAGATAAAGCTGTGCCACGTTCCCCAACATTGGTTTCGTAACCGTAGGGTAATTGACTGATGAAGTCGTGTGCTACGGCTAGCCTTGCTGCTTCTACCACTTGCTCTGCGCTAATATCAGGATTGCCGAGAGTGATATTTTCCAAAATAGAACCGTTAAATAAAAAGTCTTCTTGGAGAACTACACTAATTTGTTGCCGCAGTGATGCTAAATCGGCACTTTTAATATCAAAACCATCTATCAGGATGCGTCCTGATTCAATTTGATAGAGGCGTTGTAATAATTTTGAAAGGGTACTTTTACCAGAACCGCTACGTCCGACAATGCCAACAAATTGTCCTGGGTCGGCATTGAAAGATATTCCCCGCAGAACTGGTTCAAAGTTAGGTCGATAGCGGAAAAATACTTGGTCGAAGCTGACTTGACCTTTCAGGGGTGGTAAAACTAACCCAGTTCCCGGTTCTGCTTCTGGAGAAACGTTGAGAATATCGCCAATGCGATCTACGGAAAGTAGGACTTGTTGGAGGTTTTGCCACAATTGCACTAAGCGCAAAAGCGGCCCTGTGACTCTACCGGACAACATCTGAAAGGCAACAAGCTGTCCGACTGTGAGCTTTTGCTCGATGACTAATTTGGCTCCAAACCAGAGAATCAACATTGTGGAAAAATTGGTGAGAAAGTCACCAATATTGCTGCTAATGTTGGAGGTGGTGGAGGCTTTAAAACCTGTGCGGATGAAGCGAGCAAATAAGCCTTCCCAGCGATCGCGTGCTACTGGTTCGGCTGCATGAGCTTTCACGGAGTGTATGCCGGTGACTGTTTCGACTAAAAACGATTGACTATCAGCAGAACGGTTAAAAGTTTCGTTGAGCCAGTTACGCAGAATTGGTGTTGCAACTATTGTCAAGGTTGCAAACAGTGGCAATACCGCTAAGGCGACAAAGGTGAGGGGGATATTATAGTAAAACATCAATGCCAGGTACACCACAGCAAAGATGCTATCTAAAATTACAGTTAATGCTGTACCTGTAAGAAACTGCCGAATTTGTTCGAGTTCTTGGACTCGTGCTACTGTGTCTCCCACGCGCCGCGACTCAAAATAAGCCAAAGGCAAACGCATCAAATGGCGAAACAGCTGTGCTGATAAACTTAAATCCAGACGACGAGCTGTGTGGGTAAAGATAAATAAGCGCAGAATGCCGAGTATGGACTCAAATATGGCGACAAACAGCAAAGCGATCGCCATGACATCAAGAGTCGGCAAACTCTCCTGCACCATGACTTTATCAATAACAACTTGGGTAATCAGTGGTGTTGTTAAGCCCAAAAGCTGCAAAGTAAAAGATGCTAGCAATACTTCCCCTAGCAATCCCTTATATTTCCAAACTGCTGGGGTAAACCAACTGAGGTTAAATTTTTCTTGCTGGGATATAAGTTCTACTTGCCAGAGTTGTCCGTCCCAAGATGCTTCAACTACTGACTGAGGCAAACTTTCACAAAGGCGATCGGGATTTAGAGGGTTGGCGATAATCAGGCGATCGCCTCTAACTCCATAGGCTACCACCCAAGAAGGACTCTGAGGTAATTCGGAATTCCACAACAATAAAGCTGGAAATGATATTTGCCGCAAGTCACCCCAACTCAGTTGTAAGCGCCGCAACACTAAGCCCATTTTTTCTGCTGCTTCCACAACATTTTTTGGGCGTTGTCCTCTGAGTTGGCGTTGCACCCATTCCAGTTGCACGGAATTTTCTAGTTGTTGCGCCACCATTGTTAAACATGCAGCAGCGGTGTTCCAACTACCAACAAAAGGATAATTGGGAGCAATCAAATTGGCGGCTGGGAGTCCTTTTTGAGATTGGAGGGGGACAGTTTCCTCGGAAGCTGGGGGTAGTGGAATTGTTGTGGGAGAAAAAGAAAATGTTTCCTTTTCTGGTTCCCTTTCCACTGGTAACGCTTGCCAAAATTCCTGAATTTGTGGGTGAGAAAATTCTGCCCACAGTGCTGTCTCCCAAGACAGTACTATTACTTCTTTACTAGCAGCTACAGCTTTAAAATCCGCAGATAGCTTTTGTAAATCGCCAAACCAATCTCCTGCTTCAAGGGCGGCTATGGGTTTACCAACTCGTTCTTGAGATAGCCCGTTGGATGGGTTTCTCCCATCTCGCAAACGCACTTTACCAGCCACAATAAAGAATTGGTAACCGCCGATATCGCTTGACCAGATTTTATCTCCTAGACGATACTGACGGGCTTGGGATTCCTCTTGCAATCGGGATTGCTGTTCGGGAGTCAACCAACACAGCGGTGGTTGATTCCAAGGTAAAGAAGCCAGCACTTCTAATCGTAGAGATTCATTATCCAGAATTTTTAACTCACTTGTAATTTGACTGTCAGTTTTTGAATTTTCTCTGCTAGCCATTTCTCAAACAATTCATTTTGTAGTGCTTGCTTTAGTTGAGTATCTTCTAAAGAGGCTGGCAGAAATTGTTCTACTCGAAACAAACCATAAGGCCCTTCTCCTTGCAAAGAGGTTCCGCCAACCAGTTCTATTGGGCCTACCACTTGCCCAGGACTTGCTACATCAATAGCTGCCCGTAGTGTGTCAGGCAGACTTCCTCGGCTAATGAGTCCCATCATGCCATTCACAATTCGATCGTCTGCAAGTGAATACTCTCTAGCTAATTGCTCAAAGCTGCCTCCTTCTTCAATTTGGATTTGTAGTTCGTCTGCCAGTTCGCGATTATCAACAACAATCCGAGAAAGTACCACCCGATCTAAAACAATTTTGCGTTCAATAAAATATTCTGGAAGTTTTGGTTCGCTGACTACAGCTTTGAGTTTTTCTAGTTTGTAGCCAAAAGTAACCGATGCATGAAATGTTGTGTAATCTGTGTTATTCCTCTTTAACCATTCTTGAAAACTTTGAGGGTCAGTTAATTGATTGTTGAGTCGAAAATCAATAATCGCTTGCTCAGTTATAGCTGTGCCAATCTCGATATCGTCTCTGGTTCTGATTTCTCGATCGATTACGTACTGGCGGAGAATATCCCCTATGTACTGTCCCAATTTTCCAGAGACTTGCAGGTATTTTACTGCTTCCTCAATAGAAATAGTTTGGTCATCGACTATCAAAAATGGTAAAGATTCCATGAACTAATTATGTAAAAATGGTTAAACACTCATAGGGCTTTTAAATTAAATCATATAGAAATCATCTTGTCATTGATGGATTATTATGATAAAGATTTTATAAACTAATTACATGGAAATGGTCAAAAAAATATATTGTTAATTCAACAATAGACGCTCTGAGGCTCAGATGTGGGAAATTAAGCGGGAATTCTGGTGTGTACCTACGCTTTCTTGATAATATAATCTTTCATGATTAGTTATACGCTCTTGGGAAGGCAGAACAGGATTGAAAATATTAGCGATCGCCTCCAAGCCAGTCAAAGCAAATTCTCTAAAAAACGCTGTATAAATTTCGGCAAAAAATTAGCTATATCGGTAAAATCAACGAAAACATTTTCTGGGCTATTTCTTTGAAGCTGCCAATGCCCTATGCCCCATACCCTATGCCCCACACCCAGGCAAATATTACAGCTGCGATCGCACCAATTAATGTATTAAAAATATTGACTACTTCATTGGTCAGCCAGGTATATTTTGATTGCAGTGTTGCTCCAATCACACTTTCTAAGTTAGTAGCGATAAATGCTGCCAGCACACACCAAGCTACGCCCAATATATCAATTAAACCAACTCCCCAGCTAACAAGGGCGATCGCTACAGAACCCACAATACCGGCTAAAGTTCCTTCTAAGCTTACCGCTCCTTCTGTACCGCGAGGCACTGGTTGAAGAGTGGTAATTAGGAAGGTGCTTTTACCGTATGCTTTACCAACTTCGCTGGCAGTGGTGTCAGCAAGCTTAGTACTGAAACTAGCTACATAACCTAATAATAATAGGGACTGGAGATTGGGAATTGGGGATTGGGGATTAGGTACAAGAACTCCCGAATTGAGTAGCCCTACTCCTAAGGCGCACAAGGCACCAGTTAAAGCGGAACCCCAGACGTTTTCCGGGCCTCTTGCACCAGAACGCTTTTCGGCAATTCCTTCGGCCTCCTTCTGGGCCATGCCAATGCGGGTAACGCCAGAACCAACTAAAAAATAGAACATTACCACTGCGTAACCTTGCCAGCCTAATGTTCCCCAAATTAGTATGGCTAGTAACCAGGCGTGGAATAATCCAGCTGGGGTCAGCAGCTTTTTAGGAGCGATCGCAGCTAAACCCAATAAAATTGTGTTTAATCCTACTCCCACCAGCCAGGGATTTAGATCGTTAATTGACGGTAACATCAGTAATTAGTCAAGAGTAATTTTATCTGAATATCAACAGAATAACCAATTTGCGGCGCTTAGTCCTTAATTTATGATATTTTTACAGACTCAGTAATATCTTTGTATTATTAAATGTCTAGCATCGGTATCGCTCTGAAAGCTCGATATACAACAAATGCAGACAATGTTCTAGATATACAATGCAATTTTGGCTAAAAAACATGGATTAAACAAAATGCAAAACTTTGCTTTGTTAAGATTCGCTCTTTATCTTGTGGGATAGGCATCTGTCCGTTTAAACAATTAAAAAGCCGATACTACAAGAAAAATATTGAAATTATACTCAGTGCGCCATTTCGATAGTACTGCTATAAAGTATATCGATTAATGTCAATTAAAACTGTGTTGTAATTGACCCAATTAAAACTTTACAGCATAAATTCTAGATAGCATCAACTATTACTTTTTTCCATAGAATCTATGAACCAAACTATATTCCATCTTGCTTTTCCGGTGACTGACATTGCCAAGACAAAAACATATTATGTAGATGGCTTGGGCTGTATTCCCGGTCGTGAAAACCGCCACGCTCTAATTCTTAATCTCCACGGTCATCAGTTAGTAGCTCATGTTACCAAAGAAATTTTGACACCACAACAAACAATTTATCCCAGACACTTTGGATTAATTTTTACCCAGGAAAGTGACTGGGAGGGCTTACTAGAAAGGGCACAAAAGCAGCAGTTAATTTTTCGTGAAGAAAGTAAAAATCGCTTCGTCGGTTCTCCTCTTGAGCATCGTACTTTCTTTTTAGAAGATCCTTTTTATAACCTCATGGAATTTAAGTATTATCACTATCCGGAGGCAATTTTTGAAAGTGCAGAACACACGCAAATTGGCGATAGAACTTAATAAGTCTGAATTTAGTTAATAGGCTGTGCCAATATTTCTGATACTGCTGCTAAAGTATTTAAGTTTGTCAACATCCAGGAGTGTAAACCAACTCGCACAATCATTTCTTTTCCCACCAGCATTTGCGAACTTTTTGCTGGTACAATCATCAAATCGTAAGGTGTCCAGATAGATGTAAAGTGTAGCTGCTTTAACATATCAATATCAGAATTCAAATCCTGGAGAAAAAGGCTGTTGGGACGCATTTGTATGCAGCCAGGACGCTGGGAAGCATAAGCAAGCACAGTTCCATTATGCGGAGAAGAAATTGTAATGAACCGCTGTACGCGCTTAATTCCTCCCAACCGTTGGACATAGTAACGGCTGACAATTCCTCCCATGCTAAAGCCTACTAAATCTATTGGTTGTTCGGGTGCAAAGTTAGCCGTAACATAATCGACTATCTGATTTGCCAATTTATCAAGACCCAAATCACCATTATTAGGCACTAAATTCAAGGCATGTACAGACCAACCTTGTTGTATTAGGTACGCCCTCATTTTCCGAAAAACTATCTCTGTATCGCCAATCCCGTGTATTAATAAAACCGGATTGCGCTGCTGATTTATAATACTCATCGACTAAATCTAGCTGAATTATAAGGTTAAGTTTCACTCAATTTTAGATTTGAGATTTTAGATTGACTTTTATTTGAAATGGTAGCCTGCGCGAACAGATTTTGAATTTTCAATTCCATTTTCCAAAATTCAAAATCAAAAAATATAGACCCATACTGTTATACAAGCTGGAGTTGCTAGTTTTCGGATTCTCAAAAAGATACTTAGCAAACGTTAAGATGCTCGATCGCTAAACTTATGTAATAAATTTAACTCAGTGAAAAAGCGGTCGGCTGGCTGATGATTTAACAAAGAAATGTTAATTTTTATGAAGCTAGCTTTCAGAATCTTGCTCTTAGTTACAGTAAAATTTAATAATTAGTTCTCGGTGTATATAGCTGGTAAGTGCTTGCAACAAAGCATTTATAGTGTAGTTTTACTACAATGTTAATTAAACACAGACCTATAGAGGTTGTCACCAGAATAGGGTGACGCAAAGCAGAAAATGTAACATATTGTCGTGATTTTTAACAATTGCGGTCAAATTTCAAATATAAAAGACAGGAGTAAATTGTAATGGGTTTTATCAAAAACTTGGTTTCAGGAATTCTTGGTTTTCTAAGCGGTATTCTGGGTTTCGTTACTGGCTTATTACCGGGAAAGAAAAAAAGCAACGGCTACTTCTTAGAATTGGATGAGGCCAAGGATACTGCTAAAGAAGCAGCTAAAGAGGCAGCATCAACAGCGAAGAAAGCAGTGGAGACAGTTGCTTCAACTGCGAAAAAAGTAACGGAAACAATTACATCAGATGCACCAGCCGCATCCGAACCAGCTTCATTGAACGGAGCTAAAGCCGACACAACTAAAGCTAAGGCAAAATCGATTAAATCAACTAAAGAAGCAAAATCAGCGGATAAAAATCCGAAACCCGCTGATGTTGAGCTAGTCCAGACAGCTGAGGGTCTAAAAGTTCAACCTGGCAACAAAGAAAAAGCTGCGGCAGCTAAAGTCGTTAAAGAGCAGCCAACTGAAACCACCTTTGCGCCTAAGTATCTAGCTCCTTCGGCTAATGGCTCTAATGGTCGTCGCCGTCCAGGGGCAAACATGAATTCTTACCTAGAACTAGCACGTCAGGTTAAAACCCCTGCTAATAATAAGTAGAGACGTTGTATTTTACGTCTCTACAAATTTGTTAAACGTGAATACGCAAGGTTAAGACAACTTTAGCAGTTGTAGATGTGGGAACTATCCAAAGCAAGAGCGATCGCTTAATATTCTCCACTACAGCTGCATCTTTTTGGGTTGATGCTTGTTCATCCAACATTATCCCCCCTACCCGACCATTTTTAACGGTGAACTCAAAGACGATTTCACCACTAAAGCCTGGGGGTAAATTTATTAGTTCTAAGTGTTGAGTTAAGTTGGCAATTGCCGCTTCATCCAAGCCAGTGGCGCTGACGACTTCTAACTGGTGAAAGATGGGAGCTGCTACTTTTGGAGATGGCGGCGCTAATTCTTCTCGCTTTGTCCACCGCCCCCTTTGTTTGAGAAAATCTGGAACATCAGCTGGGGCTGGCGCTGCTGCCATTGAGAATGCTATTTGACGCGCAACAGCACCAGCAGGAGGACTGCCAAATACTGCTTCGTAACTAACTGCTTCCGGCATTTCCACTGGCATCTGCATAGACACATATTCGCTTCCTGGCTCAACTCGCACGTCATCGCTAACAGCAACAAAAGCCGTGTATTGAGAAAGCAATTGATAAGTTAAAGCTGTTTGTGTAACTGCTTCTACACTAGCTTTGGTTTCAAAACTCACCATTTGATTCATCAAGTCTTTAATACAAGCACGTCCCCATAACTGCGCTACAGCTGGATTTCCTGTTTCCTCAAATGTGAGGTGAAACGTTTTTTCATAGTGCTTACCGCCCGCAGCGATGCCGGAAATTTGCAGATTACCGCTGGCTTTATCTTGTTTGCGACCAAACAAAACTAATGGTTGTTCGCTGAATAAATCAGGCGCTATCTTCGGGTAAATTACAGGTGATTCTGTGTCACCTTGCCAAGAAATTTGAATATTCGTAAGTACGGGATTGTTGATTTGTTTGTAGAACTTTTCGGCAACTTCTTTTGTAGGTTCATCATGACGAATAATTCTAGATATTCCCTGGCCAATTTCGGCAATGCGATTCAATAAAAAACGGTTAACTGAACTACCAGCACCGAAACTATAAAGGCGATTTGCTGGTTGGAGGTGCTTTTGTACCTCTGCCAAGATTTCATTTTCATTGCCAATGTAGCCATCGGTTAGGAGTACAACAGAGCGCAATCTTCCAGTTGGTGTGGGGAAATTGATGGCTTTACGAATGCCACTGAGCATTTCTGTGCCGCCAGAAGCTCGTAAATTGTTAATATAAGCGATCGCTTTGGCACGATTTTCTGCTGTATTCGGTAGAGGTTTCTTTGATAACTCCCTGACTCTATCGGAAAAATCGAGAATTGTAAAAGTATCATTGGGGTTCAACCCATTAATAAATTGCCGCATCATTTCTTGGCACTTTTTTAACGGATCGCCTGATTGCGAACCAGAAGTATCTACCAAAAACACGACATCTTTGGGGACAATTTCATCAGTAGAGTATTCTAAAGCTGGAATTAAATATATGGCAAAATGTCCGCCGCGATCGCCAGCTTGGGTTAATACTGTGGATTGAGTTTCTTGGTCGGAAACTTGATAGCGGAGAATTAAATCTTTGTTGGGAATTGTATCTTCTCCAGCTAATTTAATCCGGACTATTTGGCCTGAATGTTCAATTTTTAATTGATGGGAAGGAGAACGCACTTGAGAAATTGGTAAACCTGCATCAATTTCGACTGTGACATTAATATCGTGACGAGAACGCATTCCTTCTGGAAGTACAGGCGGTGTAATGCGAGAAGCATCAGGAACTCTATCTGTATCGCCGCTATTATCTATCGGTGTTCCGGGAATATATCTCGGCCCCACTACCATCGGGAAAACAAATTCGTAGTTTCCGGCTTCAAATTTTAAACTTTCAGTGTAACGAATTGTGACATCAATTTGTTCGCCAGGTTTGATGTTAGCTAGAGATTGGGTAAAGATGTTGTCTCGTTCTTGTTCTAGAAGTCCTGCGGTGCGTCCTTCTTGTTTTGCTTTCTCATAGACTTGTTGCGCTTGTTCACGTTTTTTAATATTACCTTTGATAGTGCGATCGCCGATTTTGATTTCCATATCATCCACCGCCGCCTCATCAGGTAACGGAAAGATATACACTGCTTCTAAAGGCTGCGCGAACGGATTTTCAAAGCTTTGAATCACCTCAACTCGTGACAAATTACCTGCAACTTTGGCTAATACTTCTGTATGCTTGAGGGGAAAAACTAGCTTTTCTCCTTGAGGGGATTGGACATATAAACCCCCTAGCTGTTCGTTTTTAGCAGTTACTTTATTCATAGGTTTGATAATTTCTGTTGTATTGAACGTAAATCTAGACTAACCAAAGCAACAAGCAACTGTAACCTAACCACTCTTAGGAGTTTTGTTAGGATATGGGGGAGAAGTTGATAAATCCAACAATGACACCAATTCCCCAACTCTTTGCACAAGCTGAAAATGACTGGAATTTAGCAAGCTTGTGTCAAGATATCACCTCTGCCAAACAGCAAATTTCTGGTAAACCCAAACAACTTACACCATTGGAAATAAATTGCTTGAGGGGATTGCTTTGCGGCTATAGCCCTAGTGAAATAGCTGCTGCAATGAATCGGGAAGTTAGGGGTTTACGAGTTGATTTATCTAGAGGATTGTATCGCTATATCGAATTACTAACTAATCGACCGTCTAATACTTTAAAAGACTGGAGAGAAGTTGCTGACTGGTTAGCGAAAGCTAACTATAAAATCAGTTTTTCTCATCATAATTCGCAAAATAATGATTCGGCACTTAAAATTGTTGATGTTTCTCTTGAAGGATCTGTTAATTCCTGTGTAATTGATTTGAAAGTTCGTAATATTGGCGATCGCGTTGCTTTTTTGAAAAATGCTAAGTTTTTATTTCATGATGTCTGGATGCTTAAAAGTTGGGTTTTACCTAAACTTGAAATAAATAAGCAGCAAGCTTATGCACCAGCACCTGCTATGGCGATGCAGCGGAGTAGAACTGTTCCACCTAGCTGTGATTACCAAGTTTTTTTACCAGCAAATTTAAATTTTGATATTGCTTTACCATTGAGTTTTTCTAGAGAAAATTATTTAAACACGCAACAAAAAATTGTTTATACTGAAAACTTTAAAATTTCCCAGTGCGTGAGTTGTAATGATGTAGATAGATTTACGTTTACTTTATTTTTACCAGAAAATGAGCAACAAGTTTCTAGGAATGAATATTCACCATATTTGGTACGTACATCATATATTTATAACTTTAAAATAGAACTTATCTATGATGAAGATAATAAAAGTATTGAATCTTCTGATTTAATTATTCTGCTAGAACCAAAATATTCTGAAAATCTAGAGACACGAGAATTTTGGACAGAATCTGATTCTAAACTTTCCACCGAAATGAAAAAATGGAGTCAGCAGAATCTAGAGTTACTAACGGCAATAGCCAAAATAAAAAGTGTTATGAGTTCATCATTAAATTCTTTAATAAAAATAGCAGTGCGTTAGCCTACGGCATAACGCTCCAAATGTCTTTAAGTAGAAGGACTAAATTAAACCTAACTTGACATTGCCGGGTTTCGACTTCGCTCAACCCTCTTTGAGTCAAGCTATCGAGCATTGAGCGTACCCTTCGGGATCTTGCTACGCGTAGCGTCTCCCCTTGGGAGAAGTCGAAATGCGTCTTATAAATAATTGTGTCCACCTACTTAATTTTGAATTTTGAATTTTGAATTTTGAATTGTTAATGTGGGATGGGTGTCCTCACCCGTCCGGGCGGGCTTTCCGGCTCACCCCACAAGAGTTTACTAATGCACTGTTTTAAACTTGCGACGCCAGTACTTACCATCCCCCCTTTTCCCGACTTCTGCAAGAAGTTTAATTTTTAGGGTGAAGGCCGAGACGTTCTATTAACATGGGTAAATCTTTAGCAGAGACTTGGCGGTGATTGGTTTCTACAGCGTCAACCCAAGAGATGCTTTTTCCCATCGTTGAGGCAAAAAACGCCCTCGACCAGCCTTTAGCTTTTCTAACTTTGCGAATAATCTCACCTGATGGCGATCGCAGTTGAGGCTGATTTTTGGTTTGGCGGTTAATTCTGTTTTGGGTTTGCGGGTAGTTTAACCGTTGTTGTGCTTCTGACGGCAAATTGAACCGCCAGCGTGACATTAAAAGTTCTTGCCAAAATCCAGTGGGACGTTTACCTTGCTTGTTCTCCAACCAATCTGGCCCAATTTCAAGTTCTATTTGCCATCCAGCTTTTTTAACAACATTCATATCAGTTTCAAAGTCGTCAGCTAAACAGCGACGCAGTTGGCGATCGCTTGCTGCTGCTGTAACTCGTTTTTCTCCATAGGCAATTTCTAACAGCGTTTTGCCAATCAAGCGGTTTTGTAATCCGGGTACAATTTGAAAAGTTAGCCAAATCAGGATTCTGGCAGCACCGACGTTATGCTTACCAATACTAAAAAGCGTTTGTACGGTTTTCTTGGTGATGATGCCTGTATGGTAATAATATTCTGATTTGTTCAAAAAGTATCTTGCCCACTCGCCGGGTTTGACGGTAACAGTTAAACCAATCAATTTGCAATGGCTATTCTCTGCTTCAGCAAATTTGTGTTCCACAGAAACATTCCAAATTTGCCAATCTGTTGTTGTAAACGCTGGAACTTTATCTGTATTGAACCAAGTAATTTCTGCTAACACTTGAGCGGGTTGTCTTACCAAACTATCTAGAATCTCTAATTTTTGTGATTTGCTCAAATCACGGCGCTTTGATAAACCTGTATATTCAACCAACTGTTTATCGTCAATTACAAAAGCTTGATTACAAGGTTCGTGAAGCTCAATTGCTTTAGCACAGTAAATTAAATGAATAGCACCCGCTCTTGGGTCGAACTCCTCAATGGTGGTAAGAGCAGCATCTATTGTTAATGCTTGCTTTTGTGGAGAAAAACTTTCATCGCTGATATAATACTCAATTTTGCCACTACGTCCTTTATTAACAGGTTTTTCGTAACTCAAAATCGAATCAGACCTAATTTTCCAGGATAAATCTGATTTTTGTGACAAAACTTCTGCCACACCTCGCAGTACCAACGTCAATGCTGCTAATGTTGTCCAGCCATCAGGAAATAAAGAACCTGCTTTGAACCTTGGTTTATCGGTTGGAGATTTCTGCTCTTTAAGTAGTAGTTTCAGCAGGAAAATCGCAAAGCGATCGGACTGGATACTCTCAATCTGACGAAAATTATTCCAAGTGACGAGATGTGTTTCAACCTGCTGTTGAACCTCAGAAATTTGAGTTTTAACTTGATTTTTTGTTTCAAAAAGCTGTGTTTTAACCTGCTTTTTTACGTCAACTAAACTGACTTGACTTTTTTGTTCTAAGTTAACTAAGGAATCTGCGATCGCTTCTCTTGTTCGTTTTACTGTAACCTTTATCCGATTCCGTAATGCGTCAGATAAGCGTTCCATATTGATTGTTATTTCGATCTATTGAAAGTAATTTCTGATATTTGCTAGGTGCAGATTTTTGACACGCAAACTTTATTCTAGATAATTTTTGTACAGAGCGTAGAGGAAAGTTTTCAATTTTAACTTAAAAGATGATGGTGTAATAAGTTAATGCTTAATTATGAAACTCATAAATACGCAAAATTCAAGAAACTGTAGACACAACTAGCAATCAATTCCAGGAAACTGTAAAACAAACAACTGCGATCGCCGATGAAAAGTTGCGACTGACAGCACGCAACACTGCCACCAAATTAATGAATGTAATTATCAATCCAGAAGAACAAAAAGCATTGGTGATTGATAGAGTAGTTGATTGCAACGTAATTTCTCCGAATGGAACATTGCTAATTGCTCAAGGACAGCCAATTACATTGGAGATTGCCAAACGAGCCGAGCATCAGGGAATACTTAACCAACTGTTCCAAGCAACAAAAGGCAGCTTAACAGCCGAGTTGAGTAACTCAACCAGCAATATTGTTGCTAGTTATTTAGTAGAACAAGCTTTAGGACGACGAGTGCATCAGTTAGTTCGGACTAATGATGGATTAGTCGTAGCTGCACCAGGACAAATTGTTACCCAACAAGTAATTGAGCGCAGCCGCAGTTACAAGCAAGAACGGGCGCTACTCAATGCCGTTGGCTTAACCTTCATTGATGCAGTTGGTTCTAGTGCCAATCGCACACTTTCCGATACAAGCGAATTGGTGGTTGATAGTGTTGCTCGCGTACAAGAAAATGTAACTAGCTTCGTGACAATCTTGCAAAAAAGGTTTGAACAGGTACGCCAACAGGCAATTCAAACATTAGAAGAACACCGCATCAAAGATGCTTTAGGACGTACCGTGAATCGAATCATTTTAAACAAGGATGATAGCGTGATTTTAAGTCCGGGCGATATCATTACCCATCGTGCCATCGAACTTGCCCGGAAAGCTGATGTGCTAGATATCCTATTAAGCTCGGTGTACAAAAAGGAAGAACAACCTGCGATCGCTTTATTAAATCCATCAGCAAAAACTAAAGTCAAAGAGCGAGAGCTTATAGTGTCATCGAGTTAATTAGACCTCTTGCAATCAATTGCTTTTTGCACTTTTGTGGGAAAAGGGACTCATGTTAAAGGGGAAAGGGAAAATACCAAACCTTTCCCCCTTTACCCTTCCCCTTTTCCTGACTTCTGCAAGAAGTCTATTAAAAAGATGGTTTTTAGCAACTTTCGTTGGGACATTGCCACGAATTTAGAACCAATATTTGGGATACGTTCTCTCGTGTGCCAAATTATTGAATACCACTGCACAGAGTACCAAAATTATCGAACCTTCTAAGGCAGGAGTTAAAAGAAATTGCCAGGATGGTTTCGTCATCATCACAACTAATGCAACTGCTCCTGAAGGAGGGTGTAAAGTTGCAGTAAGCTGCATCATACCAATGGCTGTAGCTACAGCCATTCCCATTGCCCAAGGTTCTGAACCGAAAAGATGCAGAATAGTTAGGCTAACTAATGCCGCCACAAGATTCCCACCAATTACATTCCGGGGTTGAGCTAAAGGACTCTCAGGTACACCAAAGATTAATACGCTAGTAGCACCAAAGGGAGCCATCAACAAAGGAGAATTAGTTTTTACAGAAAGGTAAGCCGTTACTGCTATTCCAATAAAACTACCGCACCAACTCCAAAAGATATGTCTGTGGTGGGGTCTATCTAAACAAAATGAACGCCTAGTTCCACGTATTTTAAAGCAGTACTTTTTCCATTTCTCCTGAACATTTTGATAATTTAACCTCGCTAGATAGCTTGAATAAATCCGCCCTTTGGGTAAATAACCTTTCATAATTTTCCAGAGCAACTACAACCAACAGTCCTCAACACAAAAAAATTCCTTGTATTTACTGCCTTAGCTAATCTTTGTCAACAAATTAGCTAAAAAAGTACGTAAATTATGTCAATAGACAGAATTTTAAATTACAATTATCAGCTAAAATTTTCATCTGGCAAACAGAATCTTTAAGCCATAAATCAGTATTTTTGTGAGTAAAAAATTCCAATTCATTGATTTAAAAACTTTGATTACTACAAAATATCATGATTCCATGACATTTAATTTCCAAAATATCCTTTGAACCTGACAAAGGAAACACAAAATTTATACAAATAAGTTATTATACTTATAAGATTTATTTATACTGATACCTGGCTTTGGGATTTAGCTTGTGTATTTCAGTTTGCTTGAAATGTGGTGTAATTAATCTACTTATTTAACAAACACTAATCCACTATATAAATGAAAAGCGGAGTCCCAATTAGTCTGTTCTCTACGAAATAGGTGAATGTGAGATTCAATTCGAGCTAACATTTCTGTCTGATCTAATGCTGTATCTGCAAAGGGTGTGAAATCTGACCAAGTTTTGACTTGAGGTAGTTGCTGCTCAATCCAATTTGATAAACTATTCCAATTAATTCTGATTGTATTTTGGCTAGCTTGAGGAGTGATTTCTAAACCTTGGTGAAATTCATAGCCGTTATCATAAAGTCGCAAAATAGAACGTCTACCAGGTAGGTGTAGATCGCAAAACTGAGCATAGTCTTGTGTTTGAGTTTTCCGTTCTAGTTTCCCGCGAGCATCAACATCTACAACTTGTTCAAAAATCGGCAAAAGTCCTACTACTCTTGCTGTAACTTCTGACCAATCAAAAGTTAAAGAACCGAGCTGATTTGTTTGATTCGAGCAAACAACAGTAGCTTTTAATTGAGATTCTGAAAAATATTTGACTTGAAAAACTTGAATTTGTTGAATGGCGGTTATTGTTGTCCAAAAACAGGGAATACCAGCTTGCTGTAGCTGTTCGCCATAAAATTTTAGTTCTCCCACTTGTCCAGTGCGGTAAAATTTCCAGCCGCGACTCGGTAGCATTAACCGTGCGCTGTAAGGATCTATTTGCATAATCTGGGCAAATTTTCGAGATGCTTCTGCTTTTAGTTCGTTATTAAGAGGTTCTAAGATTAGTACGCCAAGTTCGGTGTTACTAGCTTCGGATGTTGCTTTTGCAATGGCCCGTTGTCTTTGTTCTTGCTCAATTTCTTGCAGTCGCCGCAAACCTTGTCGTGCTAGCGTCACTATTCTAGTATTCCTCGTATCTCGCAGCAGCTGTCGATAAATTCTTTCTGCATCTTCGTACTTTCCAGATACTTCATGTAGCCTAGCGAGATAAAATTGCACCCAAGGATTTTCTGGCGATTCTTTTTGCAGCTGTTTGAGTAATTTAGCAGCTGTTTGATAGTCTTTATTGTCAAAGGCGATCGCAACTTGCTCAATCATGTTTCAATCCACACTAGAGAAACATCTCACGTCTGCGCGTGATCTATAACTCATTTATACTTCACAAGCTGCGGTAATCAAGGATAATGCTACTACTGGCGCTGTCACTGCTCTGAGGATGCGGCGACCAAGGGAAACAGGTTGAAATCCAACTGCGATCGCATTTTCAACCTCTTGTTTTGTCCATCCGCCTTCTGGGCCGGTAGCAATGACAATTGTTTCTTGTCCCTTGTCATTTGTTATTTGCCCTCTCTTACAAAGTTCAGATGGTCGGAAACCTCCGCTCTGACTTTGCGCTTTGTCATTTGTCATTTGTCCTTTGTGGTGTAAGCAATCTTTTAAATGAGGAAAGTCACCACGAGCCACACAGATATATTGCTGGCTATTTGCCAATGACAAATGACTAATACTTCGGCTTACCTCGACTTCGCTCGGCACAAGTCGCTCAGTACAAGTGACTGATGACAAACCCGTGCTAAAAGTGACAGGTTCCAATATTGTCGGCACGAACGAACGTTCTGATTGCTCGGCGGCTTCCGCTGCGATGCGCCGCCAGCGTTCGAGTTTTTGGGGACTGGGATGAAGCAAAGTGCGATCGCTCAACACTGGTGCAATACAAGTTACTCCCAATTCCGTACAGCACCGCACGATTTCATCGAATCCATTACCTTTGGGTAATGCCACCATCAGTGTAATTGATACAGGTAATTCATTCTCTACTGATATTGATTCTAAAACTTGTGCTTGTTCCCCTGCTAGCTGTGCCAACCACGATTTTCCTTTACCGTCCATTGCAATAAAGCGATCGCCTTCACGCAAACGCAACACCCGCCCTAAGTAATGTTGCTGTTCTTTGGTGAGTAAAATTTGCTGTTGCTGGAGTTGAGAGGGGGCGATCGCAATTCTTTGCAGTTGAGACATTTTTCTGAATAAATTACTCTGCTGTAGACATTTGCTGTCTAACCCAGCTACGGAAAGCACGAGTGGCCGCTATTTGTCCTATTTTCTTGCTTTCTTGGATAAATCGAGGAATTTCTGTCACCAGCACAGGCGCAAAAGTTGGACTGCTTTCACTCTGGAAATATTGCCCATTGTCAAGTGTGTAAATTCTCAACACAGTTCCGTTATACTGCCAGAATTCTGGGACTCCCATTGAAGCATAAATAATTAACTTGTTTATTTTGGCTCTTGAATATTCTACTTCTAATACCAAGTCTGGTGGTGGGTCTATATTTAGATCGATATTTTCTTTGTTGCGGACTAAGACTTCATTTTGGATATAGTAACTACTGTCCGGCTCGGCTCCTTGCTCCAAATCATCCCGCGTCAGAGTCAAAGAGCCAGTGCTTTTAACTTCTAAACCAAATTCTTCACACAACACAAGAACAAAACCCTCAATTAGACGGTTTGAATTCTCGTGTGGCATCAGCGGGGTCATAATTTCTACTATTCCGTTGTCATAAGCTAGCCTTGTATTTCTCCCACATCCCATATCTGCCAGCATCGCTTTGAATGTCTGCCAGCTAATGTTTTGCAGCACATTCCTAGTTTCTGCGAATTTTGCTGTGCTTACCATAGTTCAGTTTTCCTGTGGATGTGTTGCCTAACTATAAATTAGGACTTATGCGAGGAGACACAGATAAATCTATCTGTGTCTCTTTTTAATTTCATTATCTTCAATTTTCCAGCTTACGAAAGACTCTGGAAGTAAACCTCTAAAGCTTCAGTTACCAACTGAGTCATTGGCTTACCTTGGCTTTCGGATACTTCCTTCAACTTGCCGTAGATATCAGCTTTCAGATTTACCCGATGGCGTGATTTGTTCGCACCATTGAATGTGCCCGGTTCGTAGGTGGCGCTAAATTCGCGGATGGCATCAAAACCAACGCGATCGCAAAAATCACCAAAACTTTCTTTCGATTTCTTTGATTTCTTAAAGTAGACAAAAATTGGCTCTAGGACGCTTTCCAAGTCGTTATGGTGCAACTTATCGACGTAAGGTTGTGCCAGTCGTGTCTGATTTGCCGAACCCCCTAACCACAATTGGTAACTTTCTGGGGCGCTACCAACAAAGCCCAATTCTGCCATGTAAGGACGAGCGCAGCCGTTAGGACAGCCTGTCATTCTTACCATAAAATGTTCTTTTTGTAAACCTACTTTATTTAATAAAGCGCGAACTCGTTCCAAAATTCCTGGTATTGCGCGTTCTGACTCGGTAATTGCCAAGCCGCAGGTAGGCAAAGCAGGACAAGCCATTGAATAGCGTTCTAAAGGTTCGATTTTACTGGGGTCAGAAACGATACCGTGACGGCTGAGAATTTCGTCGATGGTTTCTTTGTTACCTGGTTCGATATCGTAAAAAATCAAATTTTGGTGGGGTGTCAGGCGGATGGGCAAGTTAAACTGCTCGACAATTTCCCGTAAAGCGGTTTTTAGTTGAAACGAACCTTCATCTTTAATGCGACCATTGTCAATGGAAATTCCTAAGAATAGCTTGCCATCGCCTTGTTCGTTCCAACCGAGGAAGTCGTGATATTTCCACTCTGGTAGTGATTTGAAGGGTGTAAGTGGTTTGCCAAAGTATTCTTCAACTTGGGTGCGGAATTTTTCTACACCCCAATCGTTGATTAGATATTTTAATCTGGCGTGACGGCGGTCAGTGCGATCGCCGTAATCTCTTTGGGTGGCTACAATCGCTTTTACTATGTCGTAAACGTCTTGTTTGGCTACATAACAAATTGGATCTGCTAACCTAGCGAAAGTTTCTTCTTTGTTGTGCGTTCTACCTAAGCCACCGCCAGCAAAGATATTGAATCCTTCTAATTCTCCCTTCTTATTGGTAATTACCACCAAAGTCAGGTCTTGAGAATATAAATCAACCGAATTATCCCCCGGTACAGTCACGCAAACTTTGAACTTACGGGGCATGTAGTGAGTGCCATAAATCGGTTCTTGATTGTCATGAATAATTGTGCCATTGCCATTGCGCGATCGCGCTGCCGTCACCTCTGGATTTTCAGCGCTAATTGCCTTTTCGCCATCTAACCAAATTTCGTAATAAGCGCCTGTTTGTGGGGTAAGCAAATCAGCAACATTCTGGGCATATTCCCAAGCATACTGGTACTCTGGGCGATTTTTAAACGGCGCTGGAGGAGCCATCACGTTGCGGTTAACGTCGCCGCAAGCCGCCAAAGTCGAACCCAGATTATTGACAATGGTAGCAATTGCTGTTCTAAGATTCTTCTTTAAAATTCCGTGCAGTTGGAAACCTTGACGGGTGGTGGCTCGTAATGTTTGGTTACCATACTCATCAGCCAGTTTATCTAAAGCTAGATACAGCTGCGGCGGCACCAAACCACCGGGATTTTTCGTCCGCAGCATAAACTGGTAATCTTTCTCCTGTCCCTTAGTGCGGTTGTCGCGGTTATCCTGTTGATAAGAGCCGTGAAACTTCAACAGTTGCACAGCATTTTCACTAAAATGAGTAGTATCTTCAAGAATCTCAGTTGCTACAGGTTCGCGCAAAAAATTGCTATTTTCTTTAATTACTTCTACTTTAGAAGGCTTACGGCTAGCGACGGGGGAAGGAGCAGAGTTAACCATTAGACTTGTATAGTATTCTCAATAAAGCATTCGTGGACGCCGAATTCCAAGATATTTAGTATCTTTTCGGCTAAATTATCCCCGGTAATCCGGCCGGAATAATGAGGAATAGTTTTATTTTAACACGGCAAAAGTCGGCTTTCTCAGTGATGTAACACTTAACAAAACCTGCTCTTGAGAGTGCAAAGTGCTGAGTAAAGTATAGAGCGATCGAATACTCTTTAGTTCAGCTTAATGATTAAAATCGTTCGATTCAACGAAAAGAGAGTTTTTTCTCGATAATTATAACGGTTTTGAGTTACCTGAAGTAAGCCCAGTAAGTAGGGTAGCACAGCTGTGCTACCCCAGTCTCAAAATTTATCCTGCTTGAGTTGACAGCGATCGAGTTTTTTCACTCAGCCAGAAATTGCAGCTAAGGTTTGCTTAAATCTGAACTTTGGTGGCTGAGGAATGTTTTGCTGAGCTTTTATTTAAAGCTATAGCCAATACCAGCATTGATGCTAACAGCAGGAGTATCGCTATTTTGATAAGCATTAATTCCTACTTTAGTATTAGTATAAACGAGGAAATTTTTAGCAACTTCCGATTCAACACCAGCACCTAATACTACTGCATCTTTGTTACCTATAGGAGTTGCAGAACCATCTTTTTCTACAAAAGAATAACCACCAGTTAAATAGGCATTAGTTCTATTTGCAATTGGCACATCTACAGAAACTTCTGGAATAATGGCGCTAGTTTGATCGCTCCAAAGAACATTTCCACGTGCAGAAAATGGGGTATTTCCTAATTTCAGGCGACCTGTGACATTACCACCAAATGTCGCATCATCGTTAGTTCCTTGTCCGCCGCTAGTAACGCCAGCTGCAATACCAGCACCAACATAACTAGCATCTGTACCCTTTTTGGTTTGGGCAGAAGCTTGGTCAGGTGATAGAAGAACAGGCGCAATTACTAAAGAAGATAATGCAGAAATTGTCAGGATAGACTTGAGTAAGCTTTTCATAATTGTGACCAAATTTTGTATTTTTTACTGTTATATTCCCAGTCGAAAGCTCAGTAAAAATGTTCCAGATAATTCTGGAATTTTCTTAAGTAGCTGTTGCGATCGCTCCACTAGATTCAAGAATAATTAGATGAATAATTTTGAACAAAATGTTATAATTACACTTAACTTTTCAACGATTCCCAATTTTGTATCTAAAAAGCAGACGCTTTTAAAAGTGGCATAGTTAGGGGAACTAAAAATTAGCTGCAATCTAGTTGGACAACAGCCAGTCAACTAATTTTTTCTCTTGCATTTCACATAGGGTGAAAAAGTAGCCTGTAGCATCTATGGCAACAAGCGAGAGAGTAAATCTATAAAGTTAATTTTTAGCAATTATTGGAGATTGAATAATGCTAACCGCTGCAAAAACGTTGTCTGGTTTGATGGGTTTATGTGTCGGTGATGCATTGGGTGTGCCAGTGGAGTTTACTAGCCGTGCAGAACGAATCAAATCTCCAGTGACAACTATGTTGGGTTATGGCACATGGAATCAACCGCCGGGAACTTGGTCAGATGACAGTTCTTTGAGCTTTTGCTTGGCAGAAAGTCTTTGTAGGGGGTATTCCCTAGAAGCCATAGCTAATTCCTTCTGGCGCTGGTACAAGGAAGCTTACTGGACTCCTCGTGGCGATGTCTTTGATATCGGTCAAACGACTCATACAGCACTGATGCGTTTGAAACAGGGAGTTGTACCCCATCAGGCGGGTGGCAAAGTTGAAAATAGTAATGGCAATGGTTCGTTAATGAGAATCTTGCCGATGGCTTATTGTCATAGAAACTTAAGTTTAGGCGAATTAATAGCGCGGGTGCATGATGTTTCAGCGATTACCCATGCCCATGCGCGATCGCAAATGGCCTGCGGCATTTATATTAGTATTGCAGTTTGCTTGTTAGAAGGCGCTGACCCCCAAACGGCTTATCTCCAAGGATTACAAGATATCCAACCAATTTATGCTATGCGGGAATTTTTGTTAGAAAAGCCGCATTTTGGCAGAGTTTTCAGCGGTGAGATTGCCAAATTACCAGTAGAAGAGATTAATTCTGGCGGCTACGTGATTGATACCTTAGAGTCATCCCTGTGGTGTTTGTTAAATAGCTCATCTTATTCCGAAGCGGTACTCAAAGCTGTTAACTTAGGCGGAGATACAGATACAACCGCCGCCGTCACCGGAGGGTTAGCGGGAATTTACTACGGGGTGGAAAACATTCCCCGACAATGGATAAACCAAATTGCCCGCAAGCAAGACATTATCTACTTGGCAGAACGTTTTTCAAGGGCTGTTTACGCTTAAAGTTAAGAGTGAGGAGTTAGGAGTTAGGAATTAAGGGTTAAGAGTTAGGAGTTAAGAGTGAAGAGTTAGGAGTTAAAAGTGATAAATTATAAAATTTTCAACTCCTCACTCCTCACTCCCAACTCCTCAATCCTCACTCCTCACTTTTAAACCGTAGACAAAGAGTAGACTTGACCATCAATTAACAATCGGGTGATTCCCTTGGCTTGGAGATGAGTACGAGCCTTATGCAGCATTTTACTATCGGGGACTTTAATCACGCGATCGCGTTTGGTAGAGAAACGCTTGGCTACTCGATGATTATCAAACACCGGTAAAGTTCTTTGCTGGGTTTCCAGGTTGGGAATTTGCCCCAAGTCGCCAAAGTCCTTGAGAGGTCGCGTAATTAATTCCGAGGAACGGTCAATTACCAAATAGCAAGTTTTCGGCAAATGTGCTGCCGATAGTGGCAAAACTTGAACCGATGCTTCACCCGGTCTGCGTCTTGTAACTAAAGGCGTTAACTCATCAAAGTCATCTTCCTCTAAGTCATCCTCCTCCTCAAAGTCATCATCTTCTAAATCGTCATCTTCTAAATCATCCAAATCTTCTGACTCGTCTAGCAAGTCTTCTCCCAGCATCTGTGCTATGACAGTTACCTCTGGACGTTCATCCTTGAGTATGGGGCTGGGGATACTGGCTATTTCCAAGGGTTTTGGTTGTGGAGTTTCTGATTTTTCTGTAACTCTTAGCTTCGGTTTTTCTGTGGCTGAGGTGCGTCGCCGTACCCTTCTTGCAGCAGTTGACTCGTCAGTATCTTCTGAGTCGGTTTCTTCCTCTACTACCTCTACTACACGACGTAGCTGTGGTGGTTCAACTTCTACCACTTTCGGCTGGGTGTCGCTAGGTGGAACTTCGATTTCTGGCTGTGGTTGAGTTATCAGCAGCGGTAACTGCTCATAGTTTACCTGTGCCCTACCCTCAGGAGTTCTGGCAGCTCGCTTTAAAGAAACTAAGTATTCATACTCTTCTTCTGGCAAAGTACTTTTGAGTAAACGACTAATCGTCGAGTTACTTACGTCGTAGCGTTCTGCCAAAGTAGAGGTTGTTTCGGCACTTTCTCGATATAACTTGAGAATTTCTTGTTTGTCAGAGTCTGTTAGTTTTCTCACGGTAGATACCAAAAATCTTTGCTAAGCTCGTTTTCGTGTGCTGGTACGCCGCGTTCGTCTTAGTGATGCGTCATATTCTAGGGCTGCGCCCATACCAAATAACACTCCACTAAACACCCAAAACACTTCTAGTATCTCCCCACTTTGATAATTGGGGCCTTGGGCGTATTTAAACCACATATCTGCAATGTAGAGCGAAAAGGCCGCTGCGGCAATCATTCGCCAAGACTGGGAAACTCTTCCTCCCCAAAAGGCTAACAGCAGAGTGGTAGCAATAATTAACAGAACTACGTCGCTAACTACGTAAAACCAATTCAAAATAGCGACCAAAAGTTCTGACGATGTTTCCTGTTGCATAGAAATCCACCATGCTAACAAACTACCGAATACAGCAATTGCTAACACAATTAGCCACTGCCATTTTTCCAGATTGATTCGCCTGGAAGCCACAGCTAAAATCATGCCTGCGCCTAGTAACAGATAACTCAATACAAAAAATATATCGCCTAAAGACACATCCGGTTCTTCTTTTAAAACTATTTCCGTGTAACCGAAAATTATCCCTCCAATGAAATAGGAAAGCATACCTAAGCCAATAGAGAGCCAAACATTCCGACCACTGACGATTTGCGGACTAAGCCAGTTTCTCAAGCATAAGATACCGGCGCCCAAATAAGCTAAGGCTTCAAAAATATTTGTGCCAATCACATACCACTCGGCTCGGCTTTCTATGCCATCGGCTCCGGGGATTTTGGCACTAAACAACAAAAAGTATAACAGTGCCAGCACGCCCCAACCAATATTAGCCAAAACAATGTTCTGAGTGTTGAAAATGGATTTAGAAACCAAGGAATTGTCGTAAGAGTTATTCATAGGGCTTGACTATGTAGATGCACTCTGGCAGTATTTTGAGTTAAAGGATTGTATAGCTAGCGGTGTGTCTGCCAAATAAGACACAATCGAACACCAATAGCAAGTGCCGACAGTAGGAACTTTTGAAAAAAATTTCCAGACTACTGCCATAGTTTACCCAGTGCTGATTGATTTAGCCAAGAAAGAAATAGCGATCGCTCGGCTTCTGGCATGTCTTCTAACTTATAAATCACTTGTTTGGTAAAATTGGCATTGCCAAAATAGGATTTGCCTAATCGATGTAATTCTTGCAAAAGGGTAACTACGTGATTTTCTTGCCAAGGAGGTAGTTTGGCTCCAAGCAAAGGATTGTTTGATACCAATGATTTAACTGTTTCTGGAGGAGATGCTTGGGGAAATTGCTTTTGCTGGAATACCTCCGCAATATCTTTCTCAAATAATGCAGCTTGCCTAGCACCCAAAAACTCTTCAATATCGATATAAACAGCTTGCAACAGTAAAACAGTGGCTTGGATCAAAATCCCCGTCTTGCCTTGATTACCACCTGTGTCATTACCTAACTGTTCTAAACGGATTTTCCCCCAAACGCTAAAACGTTCGGGTTCTTCCAGTAAGACACAGGCTTTACCCCGGTTATCCGTTAATTCTCTCCATAAGGCTCTAGCTTCTTCTTCTTGACTAGCTTTGAACACACTAATCAAGCGAAAAGTCTGCCCTTGATAATCTAGGATCGGCACCTGCTGATCCTTTTTTGGGTGCTGAATGCTTGATATTTCAACATCCTGCCGTTTGAGAATAAACATGGCACTAGCAAATAACTCCTCACAGGGGCATTCTTAATATGGAATATATAATGGCATTTGACAGCATCGCCAAGGCTGAAATTACCTAGCGTGATGTAAAAATGGTCGAAGCCGCTCGCTTCGCTGGATATTTCATTAGACTAAGCTGCCTAGAAGGACTCGGCCTGGGGTAAGTAACCCCTTGACAAGACAATATATCTAACCAATACGCCATCTGCTTCGTTTTTAATGTAGATTGATAACTAGCGACTTGGATCTTAGCCTTGCTAGCGAGAAATCTGCAATTTTTGATTGCTTCTTAGTCGAGAAAAACGATATAATATTCCAGATGACTCTTTTGGGAGCCAGAATATTATCTTGGGCGCGTAGCTCAGTGGATAGAGCAATTGCCTTCTAAGCAATTGGTCGCAGGTTCGAGTCCTGCCGCGCTCGTTTGAATCGATTAAGGGAATAGACGCGATTAATCGGCCTCTCTACAAGAATTATTGAGGATTGTTAATTGCGATCGCGCCGAGAAATTTACGCCATTTCTGCTATCAGGAACGTTTTAATATTTATTAAATCAGGTGGTATTTTCCACGTTTTTCTGTTTGAGAACTGCTTCACGTTCAAAATCAATGGCTTCTGTTGACAAATTACATAATGTTTGTAAGTTTATTTTACCTTTATTATGTAGCATTTCTAACCAATTGGATGCTGACTCTAAAATTTGTTTGCCGCTTCTTATTTGAATACTCAATTTATCTTCACTTGAATTAAAAATGACGAAAATTGATATCTTTTGCCAAATTTTTTGAGTGGAAAGTAGTACCTTAAAAGAGGTGACAATTTTTCCTTCTTCGGGTACATGAAGTGCTAAATCTGAAGCTTGAATATTTTTTTGGATTTCCTCAAGCGGTAACACCGAAATATCAATTTTATTATCAAAATTTATAAAGTCTGCAATATCTGGTAAATTTATTGCTGTTTCGTTTAATGATTCAAATTGAAAGGTTAGCTTGTTATTCAAAGGATCTACAATAGCGTTAAGCTGTACGGGATATGGAGGCTGAGGTACAGAACCTTTTTCATAAAATGAACGTCCTTCCGAAGTAACTGTTAGTGGTGATGTTGCTGATAGAGTTTGTAAAGAGCGAAGATTTGCAGTAGTACTGCGAATGAATACAGGATCGAGCGCAAGTACTGAGGCTAATTCCTCTTCTGTTGGCGGAGGTTGAAATTCAATTGCAGCGCGAATAATAAATTCTTCAAGTACGTTAAATTGCCGGGGTTCTTTGATGTTTACTTCTATAGGAGTTTGGTGCCAGCTATAGCGAAATTGACATGCTGCTAAAACTGATAAATTAGGGTTTTCTGCTTCAATTTCCTTGACCAAATTTTTAAGATTATCATCAATTGGTTTATTAGAAGAAGCAAGAGACATCAAAAAAACCTCTATGTACTTAATGAATGAGTCAGTTTTTTATACTTGCTAAAAAAAATTTACCGTTGGGATTGCTAATGTAGCAATTACACACCACAGAAGATTTAATATTTTGGTGGAGAAACTCAGGCTACATCATTAAAGGGAAGCTTAGGTATTTGATTGTAAACTTCTGAATTTTCTTCAAGAGCTTGGCGTATATCATATTGCGTTTGTAAATTCAACCAAAACTGAGCGCTATTACCAAAATAGCGAGATAAACGTAAAGCTGTATCTGCTGTAATACTAAGCTTTCCAGATAAAATATCATTAATTCGTGTCTGAGCTACACCTATATCTTTGCTTAATTGATTAGAGGTGATATTTAATGGCTCTAAAAATTCTAGTTGTAGGATTTCTCCAGGATGGATACTTGGTAGACGGTCATTATTCATAATTATTTTTATGCATCAGTGATAATCTACTATTAGTTGAGAAATATCCACGAAACCCTCATGCGAACTGACAATATTTGAAACTTCGGAATACATACTTCCTACCTTACCTGGTTGCTGGGTAAATAAATCATGACAGCCAACAATTACTAGCAGTTCTTGAGCGCGGGAAAAAGCAACATTTACGCGTTCTGGTTTCTTCGCAAATCCCACATCTCCTTTATTATTGTTGCGAACCATACTCACAATTACAACAGGTCTTTCCATTCCTTGAAATCTATCTACCGTACCAGTACGAATTTCTAGAGAAGGGAAAAGTTCAGATTGCAGGCGTTCATCAATTTTTCTCAATTGAGCGCCATAAAATGTAATCACGGCAATTTCTTTTTTTGGTTCGCCATTAGCAACTTTAGAAGTCCAAGTTTTCTCGAACTGCTGACACAAATGTTCAATTGCATCAATTTCTGGAGTATTAAAGTAAGAAGTTCCTTGGCGTTCTTCTAAAAATTTCTTTTCTATAGGCGTTTTTACCCAGAGAATATGGTGAGATACTTGGATGATTTCGCCTGCTAAATTATGTGCGCGTTTTATATCAGGCTCTAAAATTCCAGATTCTAGTTTACCATCGTAAAACTGATTGATTGCACCCATAATATAGGGATGCATTCGATATTGTGTAGTCAGCATTTGCTTGATACTGTCATCGGCAGATTCAAACTGACTTTTAAATAGCGATTCTTCTAAAAATTGGAGTTCGTCTCGCGTATTACCAATTGTTTCGGCAACTTCTTCTAAAGTGCTAGTATCGAGCATCGGCGGTAATTGTCGATGGTCGCCTACCATGACTAATTTTTTGGCTTTCAATGCTGGAATTAGTAATTCTGGTGGAGTACATTTACTAACTTCGTCGATGATGACGACATCAAAAGATTTAAATTCTTCAGAAAAACCTCTATTGGCAGCTTGAACGCAGGTGATACCTACAACGTTGGCATTATCTAAATATATGCGTCTTAAATCGTTGCGATCGCCTTCTGTTGGGTTTCTTAACTTTTCTATCCAATCTTGCACAAAATTTTGATATTTACTGAGATAAGTCTCTTCTTTTTGGAGTTGTTGTTGCCAAGATTCAAACTTAAGATTTAAAGTCTGTAAAAACTCTATATTAAACAAATCACCACTAGAGTTTTCTGGCTTAAATTTATCGGGTAGATTTTGCCATTCTGCCGACCACCACATTCTTTCTGCAATTAAACTTTCTGATGGCTGTGGTTGTAATTGTTGTTCAAATTCCTGGAGGCTAATTTGCAATTTTTGAAGCTGCTGTAGAGAATTTTCAGTCTCTTGTTTTAGTTTAGCTAAATACTCGTTTAGAGAAGTTTTGATTACCTCCAACACAGCAAAAGGTTCTAATAATGAAATCAAACTTTCAAGCTGAGTGATGCAATTTACCCAGGAATGCACTTGCTTAGTAAATTCTTGGGGTTGTTCCCAAATTTTTGATTGTGTGGTGAGATATTGCTCAGCTAAAGTGCGTACTTGAGCAGGTATGTTTGGTTCTTGGCTGAGTTCTTGCAAGATATTAATAACTTGTGCAAGTTGCGAATTAGCATCTTGCTGCGCTTTTTCTAGTTGATATTGAGTAGCAGAAATTTGCTGTTGGCTGATTTCATTTTTTTGCAGTTCATTTAATTGTTGGCGTAAATGATGAAGTTGTTGTTCTGCTTCAGTTTTGACTTTTAAAACGCATTGACGTGCATTTGCCAGGATAGTTTCTAGCAATTCTTGTGTAATTCGAGTGAGAGTAGAGTCGATATTATTCCATTCCCACGATCCGCCATAAGTTTTTTGGATTCTAATTAAGAAAAATTGTGTATTTTCAACCAATAACTTTCGCTGTTTTGGGTTGAGTAGCTGATAATTATTAAATTGTTGATAAGTCTCTTGCCATTGAGCGCGATCGCTTTGTGATAGCACCATTGGAATCTGACTAAAATTTTGTTGTAAAAAGTAACTAAAATTATGCTGTTTGCCTTGGCGATCGCTAAAATTTCCGTCTATTTCATAAGCGATCGCTTTTGTCAATAAATCCCAATCAGGCAAGTTAATTTTGTAATTTTTTGGTACTATCAGTAATTTTAATGTATTAGCAAACATCAATAAGCCTAGCGGCAAGTCTACTAAATTATCTGTTAAGGGTAAACCTGATTGGTGGCAATCTTTTAAAGTTTGATAGAGATGAGAATGTGCTGTAGACTTCCATTCTTTAACTGCTGAAATAATATAATCAATTTCTCTCTGACGGTTTTGCCATATCTGAATTGTTTGCTGTAGGTTTTGCTGCTTGGTCAGAAATTTCTGATAATCTGTTTGTAACTGACTTAACAAGTCAAAATTCTCTTTCACAGTCTGCGCTAATGCTGCAACTGCTGACATAGTTTCACTGGCATTTTGAGCATAATTCAAAGCAGCTTTAAATTGCAAAATTTCTGTTGCGATAGTTTCACGCAACCAAATCGCTAAACCAAAAGCACCAAACGCTGGACGCACAAAGCCAAGTTCATCACTATATTTAATAGATTTACGAACATTGGCTAAAAATTCTTCTACTAAAGTATTACCTTCCGCGTAGGGTTTAAGGAGTGGCAAAAAATTTGTGATTTCTGGAGATTCCCAATCGATATTGGGAATAGTACTTAGTATTTTATCCAAACCAGAAATTAAGGATTTTAGCTCATTTTGTGCTGCTAAATAATCGTTGTAAAATTTTTCTTGATTTTTAAATTCTGACTCTATTTTTAACTTATTTTTCAGGAATTTGCTTTGTTCTTTATCGAATTCTTCTTCTGCTTGCAAGTAGGATGTAAATCTTTGTGATGATGAGAGTATTTTACGAAAAATTTGAATATTTTCAAATCTTTGAGTTAGATTATTTTCGCAGTCATTTGCAGTATTTTCCAGCCATCTACCAATTACTTGGTCTTCTAAAAAGGGTTGTCCTTCCTCACCAACTTTTTCGGCTTTTCCCTTGCGTACAGCACGAATCACTGGGTTATGAACTAATCGACTCAAGGCGTTATCTACTGCTAAATTAGCTTGAGAAGCAATTAAAGTGCGTCCGCCACGAAGGGCAATTTGATAGCAAATTTCAGCTATGACGGTAGTTTTTCCAGTACCTGGCGGCCCTTGAATCAAAACAAGATCCTTAGCTGCAAGTACCTTTTCTACTGCTGCTTTTTGACCGGGATTTGCAGCAGATAATAGCAAATCTTGTGGTTGGAGTTCGGTAGTTGTTTTGATTTTTCTAGCTTGGTAAGCATCAAATAAAAAGTTACCTAAATATGGATTTTGAGTGTAACCATTATTCAAATCTTCTAAGGCTTTTTTCTTACGCTGAATCTGCTGAATATCGCCAACTGCTTCAAAACACAAAAACCCGGTAGTTGGAAACTTATAACGTTCTGTTGCGATATATTCAGCTAAATCTCGTTCTAATCTAACGCTGATAATGCAACGGTTGGGGTCTATTTCTTCAATAGTTCCTAATTGACGACCACTTAGCCAATTTTTTCCAATGGGAGCAGTTTCAAAAAGTTTTAAATCTTCGTTTTTTGCTTGCTTTGCGCGTTCCCAAAAGTTTTCTATTTCCAAGGAATTTTGATAAAAGCCATCAAGGGTAGCTGAAGTTACATCAATTTCAAAATTTATTCGCCTTTTTAAGTTATAGTTATTACGTATATAACGTACACAAAATTGACGCGCTTTAGCGATCTTTTCTTCAATTTGTAAAAACGCTTTCCAAGCTTTTAGTTGATCTTCTGTAGGTACATTATCACCACAAACTGGTGCGGCTGCTATGCGCGTCAATGTCGCTGGTGGAATGTCGAGATGATACTGGTGATTAGGTAGCAAACGTAAGGGAAAAGCTAGAGAATAGCTATCAGCATTTCCCCGTGATATTTGTAATAAATGAGCCGAAAGTATCTTTAAACCGTCGCGTCCATCTTTTTGGACAGCTGCTGTAAATCCTAATGTTTTTCTTAGTTTATCAAGTTTTGGTGGTAATTGAAAATTATCAGAATCTGTTGCTATCGTTAAATCCCAAATTTCTTCTTTTGGATCTTTTCCCGCACCTTTGCGACGTACATAAAATAGACAAGGCTTTTTCCCAACGCATTCAAACATTAATTCGTTAGCATGTTCGCGTCGTTCCCGAAACTCAGGATATGCTTGTAGGGCGCTTTCTCCTTCAAGATTGCGGATTAATTTATCAATTGTTGAACCTACGAATGTATAACCCCAATCTTCAGAGGATGTTTTACTTTTTGTGGATTTTGCTGCGAGTTTATTTATCGCTAAACGAATGCGTTCCGCCTCAGATTCTGAGATGGAACTTGTATGACTTTTAGCTACAATTTTGAGTTTTTCGCAAATTGCTAATAGTTTTTTACTATCTAAATTCAATTCTTTTGATAGTTCATAAATTCTTACTTTTACTTTGTTCATCCAATGTTGCCTTTGCCCACAGAATTTTGATATTAAAGTTTGTACTGTTGATAAACTTGACTCGCGGCGCGATGCAGTAAAGAGTGTCGCCAAACAAGAGATTTCATATCATCAGCATAACCGCCACCAATTACACAAGCGACAGGATAACCAGTACTCATACAAGTACTTAAAACCTGCATTTCTCGACGGAAAATGCCAGCATCTGTTAAGGCTAATTTTCCCAAGCGATCGCCTACATGAGGATCTACACCTGCATCATAAAATACTATATCTGGCTTGACTTGAGATAATAAATCTGATAAGTAACTAGCCAATGTTTGCAAATAAGCATCATCTTCCATTCCCACTGGTAAAGGAACATCTAAATCGCTGGTTTGTTTAGTACCTGGGAAATTGACTTCGCAGTGCATGGAGAAAGTAAAAACACTCTCATCATTTTGGAAGATAAAAGCAGTGCCGTCTCCTTGATGAACGTCCAAATCTACAATGAGGATTTTTTGCACGAGTCCGAGTTTTTGTAAAACGCGACAGGCGATCGCTAAATCGTTGAAAATACAAAAACCAGATCCATAACTGGGAAAAGCATGATGAGTTCCACCGGCGGTATTACAAGCTAAACCCTGACTCAGTGCCAGCTTAGCAGTCAGTATTGTACCACCAACCGCTACACAGGTACGATTGGCTAACGCTGGACTCCAAGGTAAGCCAATGCGACGCTGTGCTTTGGGTTCTAGAGTTCCTTCACAATAAGCTTGAACGTAGTTTGGGGTATGAACTAACTCTATCAACTCTCTTGGCGGGCGTTCAGGCGTATGAAATTGTTCTTGATTTGCTACACCGTCAGCTAATAGCAATTCGTAGAGTTGCCGGAATTTGGACATCGGAAAGCGATGCCCTTCAGGCAATGGCGCAACGTAATCTCGGTGGTAAATAATTGGCAAGTCCATGTTATTAATTTTGAACCATAGTCTGGTGCCAAATACATCTAGAGATTGTCTAATAATCAATCATCAGATTGTTTTTACCTGACAAAATTCATGTAAAAGTGGTTTAAATGCAAGCAAACAGCACTTACCCAGCACTTATGAAAATTTTCTAGCAACAGCGTCACAGCAATGGAGAAAATCACAATTACTTAAATAACATCGGCCAATGTCTGGCAAAATTCAATCACCAACAGATTATTTGGCAACAGCGAATAATTTGCGATCGCCGTTAGCTAAATCAATCCTGAATATCCATAAAATTAATTTTTTAAAACTACATTTTCATCCATAAGGACTAGTCTGACATGAAACAAAATAATTTAAAATTTTTACGGTAAATTTTGAACATAATTACAATCAAACTGCAAATTATTTTATCTAAAAATGAAAATGGATATTATGCAATGGATTCTGCCCATCGCTTTTATTGTAGCTGGTTTTCTAGCTGGAATAATTGGTGAAAAGGTTATTTTCAGAAAAATCGAAAGATTCGTTATTAATAAACACATTACTGGAGGGAATATTATATTTCATTCCCTGCATCGCATGACCTTTATCTGGTTTGTAATTGGCGGTTTTTTTTGGGCAGTTCTCAGTTCACCTTTAAGACCAGATATTGTCAATGTACTGCAAAAAATTCTCACTATCGCATTTCTATATTCAGTGACCTTAGTCTTAGCAAGGCTGGCTGCTGGTTTTGTTAACTTATTGGTTCGCAGAACAGAAGGAGTTCCCACTTCACTAGTTTCTAATCTTGCTAAAGCCGTTGTTTTACTTTTGGGAACATTAATTTTATTACAAACTGTCGGCGTGCAAATTACACCAATAGTGACAACTTTAGGCATTGGTGGTCTAGCCGTTGGTTTGGCTCTTCAAGACACCTTAGCAAATTTGTTTTCTGGTTTTTACTTAATTATTTCTAAACAAGTCAGAACTGGAGATTATGTAAAATTAGATGCCGGACATGAAGGTTATGTTACAGACATCACATGGCGCAATACGACAATCAAAGAAATTTCAAATAACGTGGTAATTGTACCAAATTCTAAGTTAGCATCGGCAATTTTCACTAACTATCATTTACCCGCCAAGGAAATAACTTTAACGATGAATGTCGGTGTTAGTTATGATAGCGATTTGGAACAAGTTGAAAGAGTAACTGTGGAAGTTGCGAAAGAAGTTATGCAAGAAATTGCACCGAAGTTAATTGCAAATGAACCATATATTAGATTTCATACTTTTGGGGATTTTAGTATAGATTTCACGCTTTATATGCGAGTCAGTGAATTTTTCGACCAGCGGATTGGCAAACATATATTTATTAAAAAATTACACAAACGCTATCAAGAAGCAGGGATTACAATTCCTTTTCCCATCAAAGAAATTTATGTGCAACATAATATGAATGGAAATTCGACTTTAAATTCTGATTAACAGGATGTTTGAAAAGTCTTCTTGTCGGGATCGAAAGTTTTAGATCCCTCTAAATCTCCCTTTTTAAGGGAGACTATGAGAGTTAAATTGCTAATGCTCGCTTTTCCAATGGTACTTGAAAGCGATCGCCTGGTGTCGGTTCAATCACCTGCGTCGAAAGATTGTTTTTCTCTAACAACGAACGAAATTCCGCAGCACTTCCTTTAGTCTGAATCAATTTCATCAGCAATCCTTCAAATATCACGTCACCACCAGCCGCTGTGGGTAATATTACTTGAGGCTGTAACGATTTTGCTACATCTAAAGCACTATTGTTTCCTTGAATAATTGGCCCAAGCAAAGGTAATGTCATGTCAATAAACGGTGTAACCACTACATCTATAGGTGCAGCTTGCTTCACTTCTGGAGAATGATAACCGTGAGGCTCATAGTATAAAGTTAAACCGCTTGCCAATTCCTTGAGGAGATAACTATTTTCTACCAGCATGGGGCCGATGGGCGAACCAGGAAAAGCCTTGATTTCAATTTGATTATCTAAAGTGAAAGTTTCACCGTGAGCAAGAGTAGTTACCTGGGTGTAACCTAGTTGGTGTACCACCTTGGCTGCATTGGGAGAAGCTACAACCTTGATATTGTGGTCAAGCTGCTTGAGTGTTGGTGGGTGAGAATGGTCTTCTAAACCTTGAGATAGCAGAATTAAATCAATGTTCTCAGGTATGGGGCGATTTTGCGATCGCCGCCCTTTAAATAACCAATCCAAATTACTGAAAATTAACGAATCAACTAGCCAAGGGTCGATTAATATTCGTTTCTCGCCGATTTCCAGCAGCCAGCTATTGCTATCAAACCAAGTTAAGAACATAAATTTTTATGAAGATAACGCCTATCTTCATTATCAATCGTGTTAGCTCTCTTGCAGACCCTTCCAACAACTCACTTCAAACCACAAATTTCTTCCTTTGCGTCTATGCGTTTTGGCATGAGATCAAAAAGAAGTGGTTCATTTACCTGAAAATATCTGTAATGTCCGATCTTGGTTTCACTCATATTGCACTTGCAGTTACTGATGTCGATGCAAGTATCGCATTTTATACAAAGTATGCCCAAATGACCGTTGTACATCGGCGCACTGATGAAGCGATTCAATCAGATGTTGCTTGGATTAGCGACCTTACCAGACCTTTTGTAATTGTCCTGATCCAATCAACTCAAGTAGAAGGCGTACTTTTACCACAATCCCATCTGGGAGTAGCTTATCAAAATCGGGAAGACATCGATCGCCTGTGCAATGAAGCACGCACAGAGGGAGTATTGTTGAATGGGCCAAATGACTTTGGCCCCCCAGTTGGTTACTGGGCTTATCTTCGAGACCCAGATGGCCATACACTAGAAATTTCTTACGGTCAGGTAGTTCAATTTACAGTTAAAGACGCGATTAATCGCGTCTCTACAAATTAATAGGTATTACCTTTTACCAGGAGTACGCCCTCCTTCATCGTTACTACCACCATGTGGGTGGGAATTACCAGGGTCGCAGCCTTCAGCACCATTACCAATACCTTGATTGCAATGGCGACGTTCTCCCTTGCGTTCCGTTGAAGTTTCAGTACGTTCCTCAACTGCAACTTCCTGCCGTTGTCCAACAACGTATTGTGAGGAAATATTTGCTACCTGTCCAGTACTAGAAAGTGCTTGATATAACAAAGCAGAGACTTCAGACCTAGTTGCTATGCGTTCGGCATTCAGTAAATTTACGTCGGGATAGTTGACAACTATACCGCGTTGTGTAAGGGCAGCAATGAGACTGCGATGTTCGCTACTTATATTAGTTGCATCGCTGTAAACAGATAAAATCGTATCCGTGGAACCACTGCTTTGATAATTTAATCCCTGTGCTAAAGCTACCAGAATATCTAAGCGAGAAAGGCTTTGAGTAGGGTTAAAATCTTTACCAATCACAGCATTTAAAAAGCCCATTTGGTAAACATCCCTGATGGCATTGTAAGCCCAGTACCGGCTTGAGACATCCTTAAAAGCGATCGCTTGGCGAATTTTGCCCTTTGTAAAAGCTTTCCGTAGCATTGCCGCAAATTGGGCACGAGTTACCGGGGCATCTGGGCGGAAAGTTCCATCAGGAAACCCTTCAAGAATTTCCATTGCTGCCAATTCGGCAATAAAATCTTTAGCCCAGTGATTTGTGGAAACATCAGAAAATCCAACTTGGAGATTGCGAGATACCCCAACTTCGCGATAATTCATTAGCAGTTGGCTGACATCGTAGCTAGAGTTATCGCTGACTTCAGTTACCTGCACCAAACTACCAGGAGTAGCTTGCAAAGCCCGTGCTAAGTCTGAACTAAAGATGCTAAAGGAAGACTGGCGGACTAAAGCGAATTCACCTTGGGTGAAAGATACAGGGTAAATACTGGTTGTTTTTACTGTTGATAAACCTTCTACTTGGAATTGATTAGCTTGGAAGGTTTGGGAACCGCTGAGGAAAGTCACCTTTTGATTGCTGACTTGGGTGAAGTAGTCGTAAGTGGTAGTATTTGCATCAATAGCGCCGTCTTGGTCAGCATCAATACCATAAACAGTGCGAATTACTTGATATTCTGTTGGTTTACCTGACAAAATCAGGTTAACTGCGGAGTTTGCCGATAAACATTCAAATTCGCTGTAGCCAATGAAGCGGTTTTGTAGATCGTATAATCGCACAACAATGCGATCGCTAGCTTTTAACCCTTTAACAAATTTTGCTTTTTGCTTAATCTTGTACTTGTAATCGCCCAAGAATCGCTCTTTTAAAAAGTTTTTGTTCTGTTTACTCTTAACAGAAACACGGGCAATTACTTCTGACAAATTACCACTTGGTTCCCAAATTGCCAGACTAAAACCTGTTTTTTGTCCCTTTACTGAAACCCTACTAGTATTTACTTGAGTGCGGCTTTCTGTGGTTACAGTTTGTTGTTGGATAGTAGTAGTACTACTTCTTGTTTCTACTTCATTATCGGCTAAAATTTGTTGTTCGGTGGAATTATCAGGCCTTTGGGCGACGACGGTAGAAAACCCTGAAGTTGCGTAAGCAGAAAATATTGGTGAAAACACTGCTACAGAAGTTGCAGCAAGAACAAATTTGCTCAAATGACCAAAGTTACTATGATTTGTGTTTTTCATCTCACACTACCATTCGTCTAAAAAGTCAAAGGGGTATTTGGTGTCCCTAACTTATTAATCCCTGGTAATAGATAAAACTAACATCTCAATTTTGAATATAGGCAATAGGTAAGAGGCAAGAGGCAATAGGCAATAGGTAAGAGGCAAGAGGCAATAGTAAAAAAAGCTTTTTGAGTCGTACCTAGTTTTAGAAACATCAAATATTAGGATTCCTATTTAATTGGGTAAAAAAATTCCGTACACTTCAATTTTTTATCACCCTACCCTCTTACCTCTTAACTATTGCCTGCAAATTCTATGGCGAGATGTGAGATCTGACGCCAGAGAACATTACTATATTTAAGAGTAGTTTATAAATCTTTATAATGACTGGAACTACACAGCAGCCAACAACAGGTACTACCATTAAAAAATTATTTTGGACTTGGCGGGGCTATAAAATTCAGTATACCGTCATGGGTACGGGACGCCCTCTGGTATTGGTTCATGGCTTTGGTGCTTCCATTGGACACTGGCGGAAAAATATCCCCGTTTTAGCCAATGCTGGCTACCAAGTTTTTGCTTTGGATCTTTTGGGTTTTGGTGGTTCTGATAAAGCACCCATTGATTACAGCGTCGAAGTGTGGGTGGAACTGCTGAAAGATTTTTGCACTGCACATATCCAGCAACCGGCTGTATTTATTGGCAACTCCATCGGCGCACTTTTGAGTTTGATAGTACTGGTAGAACATCCAGAAATTGCTGCTGGCGGTGTTTTAATTAACTCTGCGGGTGGTTTGAGTCATCGTCCCCACGAATTGAACCCGCCGCTAAGGATTGTAATGGCAGCTTTTAATCGGGTTGTAAGATCGCCAATTACAGGCAACTTTGTTTACAATCGCATCCGCCAAAAAGCCCAAATTCGCCGCACTCTATACCAAGTTTACCGCGATCGCCAAGCCGTTACCGATGAATTGGTGGATCTACTTTATACTCCCTCTTGCGATCCAGGAGCGCAACAAGTTTTCGCCTCGATTCTCACCGCGCCTCCCGGCCCCAGTCCAGAGGAACTTTTGCCGAAAGTAGAACGTCCTCTTTTGGTAATTTGGGGTGCTGACGATCCCTGGACGCCAATCACTGGGGCAAAGATTTACGAAAAGGCACGTGAGAAGGGCAAAGACATCAAAATTGTTCCCATTCCCAATGCCGGTCATTGTCCCCACGATGAAGTTCCAGGCGTTGTTAACGCCCAGATTACCCAATGGTTAGGGCAAATTTGACAATTTGGCGCATAGACAAGCCACTGCCGAACTTTTCCAAAGTTGAAGTAGCTGGCATTATCAAAACAAGGGCATCAGTTTGTGTTTATGCGCTTTGGGGCGAGTAGAGTAGAAATTCGGTTAACAATCTGGGTGAGTCACTTTTAATTTTGAATTGCACCTTGACAAAATCAAACTCATGTGGTGGATATAATGGAGCTTGATGTGTGTAATGGACATAAAGGGGTAGTTCCCTTGAGTCACCATCCAGATTTTTCCAAACAAGGTTATCAAATCATCAGCGAACTAGGACGCAACAAAGAAGGAGGACGCGTTACTTACCTAGCTAATGTCCTCAATTGCGATCGCCAAGTAGTAATTAAAGAATTTCGTTTCGCAAGTGCGATCGCTGATTGGTCGGGTGTGAAAGCCCATGAACGCGAAATTGAAATATTGCGACAACTGAATCATTCCCGCATTCCTCGCTATATAGATTCGTTTGAAATGCCAGGGTTTTTTTATATGGTTCAAGAATATAAAAATGCCCCATCCTTAGGTTCAAAACGCAGCTTTTCTCCCGAACAAATTAAGCAAATTGCGATATCAATCTTAGAAATTTTGGTTTATTTGCAAAAGCAAGTTCCGCCAATTATTCATCGGGATATTAAACCAGAGAATATTTTGATTGACGAACAACTAAATGCTTACTTAGTTGATTTTGGTTTGGCTAAGATACAGAATACAAAAATAGCTCTTAGCAGCTTCGTCACAGGAACCCCAGGCTTCATGCCACCAGAGGAACAATTTGGTTATCCTCTCACAGAAGCGTCAGACTTATATAGTTTGGGAGCAACATTAATTTGCTTACTTAGTAATACCCGTTCTGTTGATATTAGTAAGCTAATTAATGATAATTATCGCTTTAATTTCCAGAAATTAGTTCCTCAAATCAGCCCGCGTTTTGAGTCGTGGTTAATGAAAATGGTGGAACGCAATCGCAAAGGCCGCTATGCCAATGCGACTGTCGCTTTGGAAGCACTCAAGCCAATTGAGGTTATTGGTAGCGGCACTGGGATAGAAAATTTAATCAGGACAATTAAACCTTTAAAACGAGTTACTGTATTGGGAATAGCTACTGTAATGACCTTGGCTGCTTTGGCAGCAACTTTAATGAGTTGTCAACCTGGCATTACAGTCAGGCAATTGTTAGAAAGTAAAGAATGTCAGGATTTTGACTTTAATGGGAATTGTCAACAAAAAACTGAATAGGGAATAGGCAATGGGCTATAGGCAATAGATTTTTTTTTACAAATCACTGAGGATTGCTATATCAATACTCCCTATTCCCCACTGCCTATATTTCATCAGAGGTTTAAGCTAACTCGCAGCTAAATTTCCCCAACCGACATAGGGCAATTTTGCGGCTGTTGCCCGAACCTGGTCTGCGTTAGCTACTAACTGACCGCAAGCATCCCAAGTACCAGAAATGAAGGTGCTTCTTGTACCTTCACCAATGAAAACTGGGACAGTGCGATCGCCAATTTCTACTTGCAAAGTTTCCAAATTCACTGTTACATTTGCTTGGGGATTGGCTGCTACTAATTCTTGCAATTGTTTGACATTGGCAGCATCGGCTGTCACGCAAGGTATTCCCATTGCCACACAGTTACCGAAAAAGATTTCGGCGAAACTTTCACCAATTAGTGCTTGAATTCCCCATTTAGCGATCGCTTGGGGTGCGTGTTCCCGTGATGAACCACAGCCAAAATTTCTATTAACTATTAAAATATTCGCCCCTTGGTATTGCGGTTGGTCAAAGGGATGTTCGCCGTTTAATGCTTTACGGTCATCGATAAACGCACCTTCGCCTAACCCATCAAAGGTAACGGCTTTTAAATAGCGGGCGGGAATAATGCGATCGGTATCTATATCATTGCCTACTAAAGGTATACCGCGTCCTGAAACTGTCTTAACTTCGCTCACCATATTAGGGATTGGGGATTGGAGATTGGGGACTGGAGATTAGAGACTGGGGCAAAGAGGCACAAGAGAGAATAATAACTCTTCACTCTTGTACAGACGCGATTCATCGCGTCTCTCCCAATGCCCCTTTTAAAATTACAACAACTCGCGCACGTCAGATACTTCGCCTTTAATGGCAGCAGTAGCCACCATCGCCGGACTCATTAATAATGTGCGACCAGAGGAGGAACCTTGCCTGCCTTTAAAGTTGCGATTAGAAGACGAGGCACTAATTTGTCTTCCCTGTAATTTGTCAGGATTCATTGCCAGACACATAGAACATCCAGGTTCGCGCCATTCAAATCCAGCTTCTTGGAAGATTTTGTCTAATCCTTCAGCTTCTGCTTCTTGCTTCACCCGTTCGGAACCAGGGACGACAAAAGCTTTAACTCCCTCGGCAACATGGCGACCTTGGGCAATTTTGGCAGCTTCCCGCAAATCGCTAATTCTGCCATTAGTGCAACTGCCAATGAAGCAGACATCGATTTTAGTACCTTTGATGGCTTGACCTGGGTATAAATCCATGTAGCGGTAAGCTTCTTCGGCAACAAAGCGGTCTTCTTCGGGCAATTCTTCTGGCTGAGGAACAAACTGGTTTACACCGATGCCTTGACCAGGAGTAATTCCCCAGGTAACGGTGGGAGGAATTTCAGCAGCGTCGAAAACTACCACATCGTCATATTCAGCATCAGCATCGCTTTTAATCGATTCCCACCAAGCCACTGCTTTGTCCCAATCTGCACCTTTGGGAGCAAAATCTCTGCCATTGAGGTAATCGTAGGTGACTCGATCCGGATTGACGTAGCCGCATCTGGCACCGCCTTCGATCGCCATATTGCAGACTGTCATCCTTTCTTCCATATTCATTTGTTCAAAGGTGGTGCCTGCAAATTCGTAGGCATAACCCACGCCACCTTTAACGCCAAGGGTGCGGATGATATGTAAAATTACATCTTTGGCGTAAACACCGGGGTTAAGAGTGCCGTTAACTTCAATTTTGCGGACTTTCAGTTTCGAGAGGGCGAGGGTTTGGGAAGCGAGAACATCCCGGACTTGGCTAGTACCAATCCCAAATGCGATCGCTCCAAATGCGCCATGACTTGATGTGTGGCTATCTCCACAAGCGATCGTCATTCCCGGCTGGGTCAGTCCCTGTTCTGGAGCGATAACGTGAACTATACCCTGACTGCCGGAACCAATATTGTAAAAAGTTATGTTATTTTCTTGACAATTCTGTTCCAGCGCCTCGATCATCTCTTCTGCCAAGGGATCGACGAAAGGACGTGCCTGATTTTCTGTAGGCACAATATGGTCTACCGTGGCGACGGTACGCTCAGGAAACAGAACTTTTAAACCCCGCTCCCGTAACATAGCAAAGGCTTGGGGACTAGTGACTTCGTGAACTAGATGAAGCCCAATAAATAGTTGCGTCAGCCCTGAGGGAAGTGTACCAACGGTGTGTAAGTCCCAAACTTTATCGAATAAAGTACCTTTACTCATACGTCAATCGGTGTTTAATGAGTCAGAGTTTTCATGGTATCAAAAAAAAGTCTGACTTTTTCTATACGATTTATTGATTGACGGGATTGGGGATTGGTGACTGGGAAGATGGGGAGATAAGAGTCAAACTTTTGAACATCTGAGGTTCGCCGTTGAATATCTGAGGTTCGTCGCTGAATATCTGAGGTTCGCCGTTGAATATCTGAGATTCGCCGCTAAATATCTGAGGTTCGTCGTTGAATATTTGAGCTTTAAACTTCTAGTTTTAAAAGTCCTTCATCTTCCCATGCCCGATGCCCCATGCCCCATGCCCCATACCCTTAGTTATTTGAGGAAGATCCACAGGTTTTGGCTATGTCAGGGGATTATTGCCATTACCACCTTGCCTCAATAAATATTCGCAAATCCGTCGAATCTCCTCTTAGATATGTTTGGCGATCGCGTTCAGCTTGTTCTCTATTTTGTTGAGTAAATTCGATGTTATGTAGTGTGATTTCTCGTAAGTAATTCACATCTTGAGTTAGTTGAGCGATCGCCGTAGTATTCGCTTGCTGCTGCGTCGCTACAACAGCTAAAACAGCTTCTATCCTGTCTAATCTGTTTGGTTGATTTGGGGTCATCAAAATCCTTTTGTTGTAACTGTGGGCGATCGCAAACTCCGATCCAAATGCGATCGCTCTAAAACTCGGTAAGTTTTACCACTACACTATGCTTCCAATCAAAAAGCCGCCCTTTCAGGCGGCTTTTTGTTTTATGGGCAGTACCAGACTCGAACTGATGACATCCTGCTTGTAAGGCAGGCGCTCTACCAACTGAGCTAACCGCCCTTTTGTCTCACGATTATATAATATAGCAAAAGATTTCCCATTGCGCTAGTGTTTTTGGAAAAATATTTTTTTAACGCTTATCGCAAGCATCAAAGAATCATAGAAAGAGGAAACCCACCCCTTCAAGGGATGGGAGGGTATCAAAAAAAGACTGTTAACGGTCAACGCGAATCCTATATCCTTTTAGAAGTGAGATTACCTCAATTCCTTCCTTGCCAGCGCTGAATTGGGATGCAGTCAATATCTAATTGATCTAAAGCACGGGCAACTACAAAATCAACTAAATCCTCGATGGTTTGAGGATTGTGATACCAAGCGGGAATCGCAGGGACAATTCTCACTCCAGCTTCTGCTAAGGAAGTTAAGTTACGCAGATGAATCAAGCTAAAAGGGGTTTCACGGGGTACAAGCACCAATTTCCGACCTTCTTTGAGTTGAACATCAGCTGCGCGTTCTAGTAAGTCGGAACTCAACCCAACCGCTAGCTTTGCCACTGTACTCATGCTGCATGGAATAATTATCATCCCCAGAGTGGCAAAGGAACCGCTGGCAATTCCAGCACCAACATCACCCCAAGGATGACAGCGTAGCTTACCAGAAAGTGGGACTCCTGCTTGCTCTCGCCAAAATTGTTCTTGCGCTGTTGGTTCTGGTGGCATCCGAATTTCCTGTTCTGACTGCCAAACCATGTAAGTGGATCTAGAGGCAACCAGTTCAATACTATATTCTGCTTCCAACAGAAATTTGATAGCGCGAACGGCGTAAATCAGACCAGATGCGCCCGATACGCCTAAAATCAATGGCTTAGTTTTATTCGACACATAAGTCCTAAATGTATTTACTCGTCCTCACCATAAGGGTCGAGGTCATCACCTTCAATGTCATTTGCTAAATAGAGGTCTGAAATATCTTCATTAGAACCACTACCAGCTAAACCTTTGGGTACGCCATCACTGCCGACAGTTACCAAGTCAATTTGTTGACGGTAGTAATCGACACTCTTAACTTGCACGGCGACGCGATCGCCCAATCTATAGGAAGCGCGATTTTTGCGACCAAACAGTGCTTGCTGTCTGGCGCGATATTCATACCAATCATCTTTGAGAGAACTGACGTGTACCAATCCTTCTACTCTCAGGGGTACGCCAGGATTATTGCTGGATTCAACCGCCTCTGCTGGTACTTCAATTTCCACAAAGAAACCGTAGGATTGAACGCCAGTAATCACGCCTTGAAATACTTCACCAATGCGCTGCTTCATCAGTTGGGCTTTTTGCAGCCCTGCTAAATCAGCTTCGGCTTCTTGGACTTCTTTTTCTCGGTCGTTGATTTGGACAATTACCCTAGTCAAATCGCTTTGGAGTTCTTGTTGCAGTTCTGGGGGTAAAACGTTCCAGTTAATTTCTTCGTGGCTGGAGGAATGGCGCAAGTTAACTTTCTCTCTCACGCGGGTGTTACGGCGATCGCGTCCATGCTCCAGTAATGTATAATACACTCTCTGCATCAGCAAATCTGGGTAACGCCGCAAGGGGGCGCTAAAGTGGACATACTGCCCTAGCGCCAGACCAAAGTGAGGCCCTTTGGTGGTGCTGTATGCAGACGGTTTGAGAGTATCTTGCAACAAATAGGTAAGAACTTGCTCGGAGGCAGATTCAGCAAAAGCTCTAGTCAAATGTTGATAATCTAAAGGTTGAATATCCGCTTCTGGATCTAAGGTTAAGTCAACGCCTAAATTAACTGCCAGTTTCAGCATTTCTTGGACATCTTCGATATCCGGCGTGCCTTGGACTCGCCAGATAGCCGGAACTCCAAGGGCATTTAAGTGAGTCGCCATCAGTTGATTCACTAGCAGCACCAACTCAGTCAGTAGCGATCGCACTGGTAAATCATTTACCACCACAGCCCCCAGAATTCCTTCATCGTAATACGGGTTTTGGCTGGGTGGGAGATTCAATTGGAGGCTACCGCGATTTAACCTTACTTGTCTTAAATCTCTTTGCAAGGCTTGGAGATTTTGCAGAATCTCCAATACCTCTGGGGATTGATTGTGAAATTCACCTGCAAGAATTTCTTCGGCTTGTTCTGTGGTAAGTGCAGTCTCGACTTTGATGACGCTAGGTTGAATTTCCCACTCTACTATTTGTCCTGATTTCGGATCGATAGTAATTAAGAAAGAGATAGTTAAGCGATCGCTCCCCGGTACTAAAGAACAGCGTTCTGCCACAGTTGATGGCAACATTGGCAGTATTAATTCTCCCAAATATACTGACTTGCCTCGTTTGAGTGCTTCTCTATCTAGGGCTTCATCAGGTTGTACGTAGTGAGAAACATCAACGATGTGAACTCCTAAAAGCCAATTTCCACTGGGGTTTCTCTCCAAACTGAAGGCATTTTCGACTACTTTTGTGTCTCCATTTACACCTTCAATAGCGATTGTAAACGCATTACGCAAATCTAAGCGATTTTTCAGGTCTGCTTTTAAGAGCTTTTTGGGCAACTTGGCAGCGAGTTCAACGACGTTATCCGGGAAACCACGTGATAAATCGTGCTTGCATGTTACTAAATCTATATCAGCAGCAGCTTCGGCATCACTGCCGAGGATTTGCACTACTCTACCCAAAGGGGGGTATTGAGCTAACGGATAACGCAAGACTTCCACATGGGCGAGGTGATCGATGGCGTCTTCTAATTTTGCACCATTAGGCTGAATCTTGAGTTCAAACAGCAGCCGATCGTCTAGAGGTACAGCCCGAAAACCGCTTTCTACTTGCTTAATTCGTGCCAATAATGTGTGGTTGGAACGTTCTAATATTAGCTTCACCTCTCCTTCCGGAGAGCGACGGCGACTGCCTTCTTTGAGGACTCTTACCAAAACGCGATCGCCATTCCAAGCATTACTCAGATGACTTTCACGAATATAAATATCCTCAGCACCTTCCACATCTTGAATCGCAAAGCAAAAACCTTTACTAGAACAACGGAGTTTTGCTTCGATGATTCCCTCTTCTATAACACGGCGATACTTGCCGCGTTCTTTCACCAAAATACCGATTTTTTCCAGAACATCTAAGGCTATGTGAAGCTTTTGTAAACTTTTTTCATCTTCACAACCAAGTTTCTTTTCCAAAACTTTACGAGCCACCAATTTATCATCGGTGAAATTGGCAAGGAGTGTAGCGATTGAAAATTCCATGCAGTGAACCGACCTTTGGTCAAAACATCATTTTTTTATCTGGTTCTTTCCTGTATGCCCTCACCAAAGAAGGCGAAAAGTGACCCTTGTCTGTTGACAAAGAGGAAAAAGACCAGCCTTAAGACCTTTCCCATTTTCCTTTTAACCTTTCCCTTCTTGTGTTTTCCCTTTCACCTTTACCCTGATTAAGAGCCTAAAGGGTTTTGAAGGCTTACAGAAACAAGCTGGAAACGAATTGCCCTGAGGCAAGGCTTCCTAATTTCCGAAGAAAGGAAGCCAACCTACCCTTGCGGGATGCTCCCGAAGTTGTGTTGAGCCGAAAACCCGACCAACGGACAACTCTGAGCGTATTTTAGACTTCTCACTGCACGATGCTCTCAAAGTTTGCTTGGTTTAAATTCCTTCATCTAACTAAACTTAGAAAGTACACCTGATAGAGATTTGGCCCCGCTAGGTAATTATGCGACGGTTCTTGAGAAGCTGGGTTTGGAGAATCCATACTGCCCAAAGCGCTATGCAGGGGAGCCACTGACGGGTACGTAGGGGTCTCCCCAAGTGAAGGAGCCAGTGCGCTCTTGGGAAGCCAGCGCGGTCTTTTTGGTTTCCAAAATGAGCAACTGGCGTGGTTTCTCCCATGAGCAACTGCCGTCAAGTGGCGTGGAAACCACAGGTGTTTGATTGTCTAGATTGAAGGTAATTTTACGCCATTAGACTCTGATTTTTAACTAGGAGGAACTGCTGGTAAACCCAATTTTTCCACACGTAGAATCGGTAACAATTAGGCGAGCAGCTTAATAAGCAGTGAGGGCGAACCTTATCTACATTATTGTAGATTTAGAGCGCACTTCCAGAAAATAGTTATACACATTAAGTTGGGTAAATAGTATAGCATTACAGACAAAACTACCCAGGTAAGTTGACACTAGCCAAAAATTTCCCCAAAAAAGAGCTACTGCTACAATTGGGACACGGGGCAAAGCAAGAATATTACTTTAGGGCATTGGGCAAGCAGGAAGTGTGGGAAGGGTGGGAGGTGTGGGAGGATGGGGAACAAATCTTTCCCCCCACACTACCCACACTACCCACACTTCCCCATCTCCCCATCTCCCCATCTCCCCATCTCCCCATTCCCCACTCCCCACTCCCTTTAGATTGGTAACAGTACTATGTTGGCTCAATTCCAGAGCTTGTATCCCAACGGCAGCCTGATTTCTGAATTAGTCCAAATTTTTCAAGGAAAATTTATTGTTCGGGCAAGCGTACAAATTGAAGGTGTAACCCGTGCTACTGGTATGGCAGCAGCAGAAACAATAGAAGCAGCAGAAGACCAAGCCAGAACCAGAGCCTTGACGGTTTTGGGAATTACAAATGCACCACAGGAATCAATTTCTCAAACACAACCAAATCCTTCGTTGAACGCTAAAGCAGGATTGAATGAGTCTACTCATTCTCCTGCAAAAAATGAGGATTTTGTTGCTCCTCAATGGTCAGGTGTCAGTGACAAAGAAATATCCACACCATCCTCTAAACAAAGGAATATCAAACTAGAACCGATAACAAACGAAAATTTAGATCTGCCAGCGGCTAGTAGCAGAATAGAACTGACAGCTGACACGCCAAGCACAAACGATACATACAGCCAAGATTTAGGCCGAGAGTTTGCGTTGACTGCTAACCGACAACTAGAATTCGATCCGCCAGCCGAAAATTTGGAAATGGAATCTGGTAAACAGATAGAAAATCCAACCATTCCAGGAATTTCTGCCAGTAATGTCACACCATTTACACCCCGGAATTATAGTTCTCAAGAGGATGCAGTTCCGCAAATAAGTACAAGCAAGAGAAAGAAAAAAGCTGAACCCGTGGATTTATCTGATGTAATTGCCAAAACAGATGTCGAACTTCAGCGTTTAGGCTGGACTCCAGAGCAAGGACGGGAATATCTAATTAAAACTTACGGCAAGCGGGGGCGTACTTTGCTCAGTGAAGAAGAATTACACGGATTTCTTAAATATCTTCAATCTCAGCCAGACCCGATAGCGGGATTTTAGTTAGTCATTTGTCTTTTGTCTTTTGTCATTTGTAATTAGTGAAGACTAATGACAAAAGACATAGGCTATTGAAATACTGAATGAAGCTATGGAACCTGTGAATATTTCTCAAATCATTGCTCAAACAAATATCGAAATGCAGCGGTTAGGCTGGACAACAGACCAGGAACGGGAATATCTAATTAAAACTTATGGGAAGCGATCGCGTATGTTGGTCGCCAATAAAGAATTGCAGGTATTCGAGGAATACCTGCAATCTCAGCCAGATCCGCCAACAGGACTTTGATTAGTCATTAGTCCTGTGTCTTTGGCTATTGACTAATGACTAATGACTAATGACTAAACAAGAGCTACCGGACGACTACCAGCAGCGTGACGGTCAATCACTTGGTCAATCAAGCCATATTCTCTAGCTTCTTCAGGTGACATAAAAAAGTCACGTTCGGTATCTTCAGCAATACGCTCGATTGGTTGACCAGTATGTTCGGCTAAATACTCGTTTAGCCGACGCTTGTGGTAGAGAATTTCCCGCGCCTGGATTTCAATCTCAGTCGCCTGTCCTTGAGCGCCGCCTAGAGGTTGATGAATCATAATTCGAGAATGAGGTAGACTCATCCGCTTACCTTTGGCGCCAGCGCTGAGGAGGAAAGCGCCCATACTCGCGGCTAATCCGGTACAAATTGTACAGACATCAGGGCGAATTTGTTTCATAGTATCAAAAATGCCCATGCCAGCCGTCACCGAACCACCGGGAGAATTGATATACATATAAATGTCTTTCTCCGAGTCTTCAGCATCCAAATACAGCAATTGGGCGACAATCAAGTTGGCGATATTGTTGTCAACTTGTTGTCCCAAAAATACGATGCGCTCACGCAACAGCCGTGAGTAGATGTCAAAGGCGCGTTCACCTCGGCCCGATTGTTCAATAACGATAGGAATCATTGGAAAGGTGTTTGTGGCTATATTAAATACATTTTATCGATGAGAACAGGAAACTGGAGTCGATCGCTCCTATTCTCTGGGGGATTAGGAAATAGAATTTTAACCCTTTTAATCGTTAGTTGCACTCAGGGCACTTTTTCAAGCCAAAGGCTGTCTTTCAAAATGTCCCTGTTTGGGGAAGAACAATTAAAAAACTCCGAGTCTTACCAAAGTCATATTTCAACGTTTCCTGTGTGACTTTGGTCATTTAATGATTTGACTTGTTGGGAAATTCTATTAAATCAAAGTAACATTTTAAACATTTTTTCAGGATTTACCTCGACATTTGTCAAATTATTTTTGTTAGATTCGGTAAATCGAGATTACGAGGTGTATTTAGAATAACCAGTCCTAATTGAAATGCTATTCATTAAGAGAGAGACGTGCCATGCGGGAAAAATTTCTACAAGCCGCCATCATCACCTTCTTGCTCCACCTGATAGCAGGACTTAGCCCGAATACTATAGCTCAGACAAAAACAGCATCACCTGTACCTGAAAGGCCAACAAATATTATCGTCAGTTTGCTATTGCGTACTTTTGAGTAAAAATAATTTACAAATTGCACATCTTTAGGCGGTATTCAAAACTTAACACTAGTGCTTTTACTCCAATACGCTTGGGTTATCCTCAGGTTGCCTATCTTTCTTAGCTCAAACTGTATCGGTTTTAGTTTTTAGCTTTAACTGAAGTTTATTTTTTCCTACTTGAAGCATTATCTTTTTGTAGGATTTTTTGTTAGGGACTTCCAAAAAATAAAATATACAGTAGTTAGGCGAAAGGCGTAGCACACCCAAATACCTGGCGGTGCCGTACTCTCTGTGCTAACACACCCTACAAAAATGGCTATTTTTTTAATTGGGAGTCCCTTGTATACATAGCAATCTAGACGAACATTCCTGGCAACAAGGTAGACTGAGCAAAGAAGGCAATTATTTGCATTTGATTATGACTAATCGTCTTGCTGAAGCTAAGAGCCTGTACCTGCGAAAACACGCCGAAAACCCGATTGACTGGTGGCCTTGGTGTGACGAAGCACTTGCAACTGCAAAAGCGCAAGATAAACCAATTTTTCTCTCCATTGGTTACTCCAGTTGCCACTGGTGTACTGTTATGGAAGGCGAGGCTTTTTCGGATGTAGCGATCGCCAATTACATGAATGCTAACTTTCTTCCCATCAAGGTAGACCGAGAAGAAAGACCAGACCTCGATAGCATCTACATGCAGGCTTTACAGATGATGAGCGGTCAAGGGGGTTGGCCTTTAAATGTCTTTCTTTCCCCTGAGGATTTAGTGCCGTTTTATGCTGGTACTTATTTTCCTGTAGACCAACGCTATGGTCGTCCTGGATTTTTACAAGTTTTACAAGCACTACGCCGTTATTACGATACAGAAAAACAAGACTTACAGCAACGCAAAGCCATTATTATTGAGTCGCTGCTTGCGTCTGCGGTATTGCAAGATGCTACAACAAACGAGCTTGAAGATCGCGAACTACTGCGACAAGGTTGGGAAACCAGCACAGGCATAATTACTCCCAATCAAACTGGCAATAGCTTTCCGATGATTCCCTATGCAGAATTAGCACTGCGGGGAACTCGATTTAATTTTGAATCTCGCTATGATGGCAAGGAAGTTTGTACGCAGCGGGGACTAGACCTAGCACTGGGAGGAATTTACGACCATGTAGCTGGCGGGTTTCATCGCTATACTGTTGACCCGACTTGGACAGTACCCCATTTTGAAAAGATGCTCTACGACAACGGACAAATTGTCGAGTATCTAGCTGGTTTGTGGAGTGGAGGAATACAAGAGCCAGCTTTTGCAAGGGCGATCGCTGGTACCATAGAATGGCTGAAACGGGAAATGACCGCCCCTGAAGGTTATTTCTATGCAGCTCAAGATGCCGACAGTTTCGCCGAACCCACAGCAGTGGAGCCAGAGGAAGGAGCATTTTATGTTTGGAGTTACAGCGAATTACAACAACTGTTAAGCTCTGAAGAACTCACGGAATTACAACAACAGTTTACGGTAACCCCTAACGGTAACTTTGAAGGCAAGAATGTTTTGCAAAGACGCCATACCGGGGAACTGAGTGCAACGCTAGAAACAGCACTGAGCAAATTGTTTACAATTCGCTATGGCGCTAGCCCTGAGTCAGTTGAAATTTTTCCCCCGGCTCGTAACAACCAAGAAGCGAAAACCACTAACTGGCCGGGTCGCATTCCCTCGGTGACAGATACGAAAATGATTGTCGCTTGGAATAGCTTGATGATTTCTGGGCTGGCTAGGGCTGCGGGAGTATTTCGACAAGGGTCATACCTGGAGTTAGCAGCACGAGCAGCGAATTTCATTTTAGACCGTCAGTTTGTTGATGGGCGTTTTCACCGACTGAACTATCAAGGAGAAGCAACGCTTTTAGCCCAGTCTGAAGACTACGCCTTTTTTATTAAAGCTCTTTTGGATTTACAAGCTGCCAATCCCGAACACAAGCAATGGTTAGAAAGAGCGATCGCTATCCAAGATGAATTTAACGAATTTCTCTGGAGCGTAGAACTAGGCGGTTATTATAACGCATCAAGCGATGCAAGTCAAGATTTAATTGTGCGCGAACGGAGTTATGCCGATAACGCCACAGCATCAGCCAATGGAGTAGCGATCGCTAACCTTGTACGTTTGGCTTTACTCACCGATAATCTACATTATTTGGATTTAGCAGAACAAGGTTTAAAAGCTTTTAGGAGTGTAATGCATCGCGCTCCCCAAGCTTGTCCGAGCTTATTTACAGCCTTGGATTGGTATCGGAATTCAACTTTGATCCGCAGCACAACAGAGCAAATAAACTCTCTTATTCCCGACTTTCTGCCGAGTGCTGTTTTTACTGTGGTATCTGATTTACCAGAGGGAAGTGTTGGTTTAGTTTGCCAAGGTTTGAAATGCCTTGCACCAGCAGAAAGTGTAGAGCGGTTATTGCAGCAAGTCCAGCAAAGTCAAAATAGGGGATAATTTTGACAACATCGGACGCATAACCATGAAAAAACCGCCCGTACTTGGAAATATAACTCCCATTATTCCTGCTGGTGGCGATATGGAAAAAGCGATCGCTTTCTATGAAAAACTTGGTTTTACAACAATTTATCAAGAAGGCGATCCCGTCACTATGGCAATTATCAAACGCGACTGTGCAGAAATTTTTCTGCAAAAAAATGACGACCGACGCCTTGCAGAATGGACAACTTTGCGGATCGAAGTTGATGGCATTGAGCAACTTTATGAAGAATTTCAAGCACAAGGCGGACAAATTATTCATCCCAACGGTCAGCTGCAAACACAACCTTGGGGAATGAAAGAGTTTGCGATTATTGATGTAGCTGGTGTGTGTATTACCTTTTTTGAGCCAGAAAAATAAGATGAATTAGGTGAAGCGAAAATGACGACCCGCAACGAATTAACTGCCATAGTCTTAGCAGGCGGCAAGAGTTCTCGTATGGGTCAGGATAAAGCCTTGATTTCAGTCCAAGGGATGCCATTGTTAGAGCGAGTTTCTCGGATTGCTAAAGGCTGTGCCGATACTGTTTATATAGTTACTCCTTGGCCAGAACGCTATCAAGACTTGCTTTTATCTGGTTGTCACTTTATCCGAGAAGTGCCGATATCTGGAGAATCTCTAGCCCACGGCCCTTTAGTTGGGTTTGCTCAAGGACTAGCCCAAGTACAGACAGAATGGGTGTTATTGCTGGCTTGCGATTTGCCGAAATTAAAGGTTGAAGTTTTGCAAGAATGGGCAACTAGACTCGATGGCGTGGGGGATAATGCGATCGCCGCTTTAGCTCATCATCCCAAAGGCTGGGAACCTCTTTGTGGTTTTTATCGCCGTCGGTGTTTGCCACAACTCTTGGATTTTATCAACCAAGGGGGGCGATCGTTTCAAGAGTGGTTGCGGCAATATCCTGTGGAAGTTTTGCCGCTACCAGAACCAGAAATGTTGTTTAACTGTAATACACCAGAGGATTTGGCTTGAATTCAGAATTCAGAATTCAGCTTAGCGATTGCGGCAAAATTTGCGATCGCTATCATCTTGAGGATATTGCCAAGAATAGGCAAAATGGCTAACTCCCTTGAGTTGGGGAGCAAATTGACGAAGTGCTTGCATTTGCACTTCTAGCGGTGGACGATTACTAACGGGTTTTCCCCACTGACCGGCTAAAGCAGGGATTATCTTTGTACCCGGTTTTGCCATACTCAAAACCCGCTGCACTTGCGACACAATACAACTAGCATTACCGCAAGTTGCATAAGACATGGGATGCCATTCCAGTGTAGTAGGGAATCTATCCCAAGGTTGCAAACGGGAATCATAGCCTTGTCCTACAGTTTGGTTACCGTCAGGGAAAAACACCACTCCTGTGGGAATACCTTGCTGTTTTGCTGGATAACTGGCGATGGTGACAAAATCTAGAATTCCTTGCATGGCGTGGGCAACGGCGAGTTGCCACAATTCCCATTGTAAAAGCGGTTGTCTATCAGTTGCAGGCTGAATTGATTTTCCGGCTGTTGGGGGAATGCGTCCTTGCCAAAGGGGTTCGCCTTCTTGAGGATAAAGTTTATCAATTTCTGCGACATCTCCAACAGTGACATATCCCTTGCTCAAAAAGCGGCGAATTAAGTCCAGTCCTTTGTAATTCTGTGCCCGTTTAAATAAAGCTTCTTGAGTTGCGGGACTAAATAGCCATAAATCTGAGACTTTGGTGGCGATGGAATCACTTCCTGCTTGTCGGGGATAGCGCACGTAGTCCAATAACAAGCCATCTGGACGACGGCGTAAAATTTCCTGCACCAATTGGTAATAGTCGCGTTTTGCTTGGGGGTTGTAGGGGTCGATAAATACTTGAGAGCCGTTGTCTACAACATATAAGCTTGTTTGACCTTTGCCATTGCGAGCGATCGCAGCTTCTCTATCTTTTCGCTGGGCGTAAGTATAGCCGAAATTTGTGGTAAACATCCACGCGTAAACCTTCAAACCCCGTTGCCGAGCTTTTTTAATTGCTAGAGACAACAAATCGATGTTTTCTGCTCCCGGAGTACGAATCACAGAAGGCCAAACCGTCGGATTACCATTTGCTGGCAATAACGCTTGCCCATCGTAAAATACTTCTAAATAGACCTGGTTATAGCCACCGTTAACAATCCGATCCATAACCAGATCGATTGTTCCTGGCTGAATATCGCAGGGATACAAGCGCAACCAAAGGGCTTGGACTTGGGGCCAAGTCCGACTACGGCACTCGCGTAAGTCCTGTGCCTGTTCTTGTAATATTTTTTGATATCGAGCCTGGGCATTTTGATTGCCTTTGAGGGCTGACAAACGTAAGTTTTCTTTTTCTCGCGCCGCCGCTGGTGATAACTGACAATACTGGGTTACTTGCGCCTTTGCTGGTTGGCTCCCAAAGCTAGAAAGTAATGAGCTACTACTGAAAACAACAGCGAATAGGCGTCGCCAAAATAATCTCGATCTTGCAACGTTCAAAGGACGATTAAACATACCTGCTAGTAGATGGACACAAAAATCAATTACTCCAACTCAGATGGTCATAAGCAACTTGTATCAAATTATATAGTTGAGCGATCGGGGTTTTAAAACCTACTTTTTCAAGACTGGCAAACATCTATTTGTGTTGCCGTATTTTTTTGTAAACATAATAAATACATAAACTTGAATATAAAACACATAAGAGGATGTTTGAAAACTCACGATTGATGTATCAAATATTTTTTACCCCTCCCTAACCCTCCCCTTAGAAAGGGGAGGGAACCGGATTTTTCTTGTTTCCCCCCTTGATAAGGGGGGACTAAGGGGGGTAACAATGCGATTAAAATCACAGCCAATCACTTTTCAAACAACCTCTAAATACAAAGCGAGTTTATCCTGGTATTTGATAAACTCTACTTTGCCCTAATTATTGAAAATCTGCCAAAGTAAATGTAATTTTTGAACTTAAAAATACTGTGACTTACACTTAATAATATTTATTGAACGTCAAGATATATACTTTCAAACTTTCTCCAAGTAGGAGAGAAGCTTTGAAACATCATCTCAGGGAGTATTAATGAGTTTAGTATAAAATTTTAAACTCAGACTGAGATTCAAGTTGAGAAGGTAGCCAAGAGTGGAGGCAGAGTGTCCCCGGCTCCACTCAAGATTGAAGAATCAAAACTTGAGACTGCTGACTCTTAATCATGGAATAGGTAATAGTTAAGAGTTAACCGCCACGCTTGAGTGCTGATTCTACCTGTTGTAACTCCTTCTCTAAGCGATTTTTGAGTTTTTCGGGTACGGGACGATTAGGATAAGAACTATAGTGTCCAGCTAGGGAGTTGAGGGCTGTTCGGATAGTTGTAAAGGAACCAAGACCAGAAACAGAGTTAGCTCGTTGGTAACGAGCTGAAAAGTCATTAATTTTTTGACGCGCTTCTGCTTGAATTGCTGCTTTGTTTGGTGAATCTGGTGATAAATTTATGGCTTCTCTCATGATATTGACCACAGCCAAGGTGTCTTGGCGATAATCACCACTCAAACTATCTGGACTGCCAGAACAACCCATCAAGCCGATAGATAGAACCAAAACGAGCGCAAGCAGACGCGACCAATAGCGCTTCATATGCATTAACTAAAAGATACGTAAATCAACGTCCATCGTATCTTGGATTGGTATCTTGGGGATCAATTTAGTGGGGATTGGGGCATGGGGAGGTGGGGAGATGGGGAGATGGGGAGATGGGGAGATGAATTAATAAGCGATGCCCCATGCCCCATGCCCAATGACCAATGACTAATGACTAATGACTTTTTGATAAAGAGTATCCCGTTGTTGGTAAGGTCGTCCTAAAGAAGCGATCGCACCCTGTAATGCTTCCACTTCCATACACGTACCGCCCAAAGCACCTGCCATTGTGGTAATGTGTTCTTCCATTAAAGTGCCGCCGATATCGTTACAACCCCAAGCTAAGGCTTCTGTGGCACCAGCTAGTCCTAGTTTTACCCAACTCTGCTGATGGTTCGGAATCCAATTTCCTAAGTAAATCCGGGCTACAGCGCCTAGTAGTAGTGCATCTTGCAATATCGGTTGGTCGCGTCCGACGCGGCGACGTAAGGGTTTGGGTGCTTCTTGCCCAACGAAGGGTAATAAAATAAACTCTGTAATCCGTGCTGGATATTCCTTTTCGATGGCTATTTTTTGCAGCGATCGCAATTTGTCTAAATGTCCAATTTGCTGTTCGTGGCTCTCAATATGCCCAGATAGCATGGTACTGGTGGTATGTAAGCCTAATTTGTGAGCGGTGCTGATAATTTCTAACCAAGTAGCTGTATCAATCTTTTCTGGGCAGAGTATCCGCCTGACTGTATCATCTAGCACTTCTGCTGCTGTTCCTGGCATTGAACCAACCCCAGCATCTTGCAAAGCAGCGATCGCATCAGTGTATTCCAGTCCGTCAAGTCTGGCGATAAATTGCACTTCCTGGGGAGAAAAAGCGTGTAGATGTATCTGGGGAAATTCCTGTTTGATGGTTTCTACTAATTTCAGGTAATAGGGTAAAGATTTGCCGTTGATTTGTGCTTGCGGATTTAATCCCCCCTGCATACAAATTTCTGTAGCACCCCGTTTCACTGCATCTGCGGCCTTTTCCAAGATTTGCGTCCAATCCAACCAATATGCGTCTGTATCGCCATCATCGCGACGGAAAGCACAAAAACTACAGTGCTGCTCGCAAATATTAGTAAAATTGATATTACGATTTATTACGTAAGTAACTGTATCGCCTGCTTGTGCGTGGCGTAGAGTATCAGATGTGATGCGTATTGCAGCGATCGCCTCTGGTTCTGTTTGTTGTAACAATACCACTCCCTCTTGGGGAGATAAATCGTACCCCATCAAGGCACGGTCAAGAATTTTTTCAACAGAAATTTTTGTCAGCATTTTTCTCTTAATTTATCCGAAAATTTTTAATTTTATAACTTTGCTAATAATAAAATTTTACTTAATAAGTATACTAAATTATTGAGAATCAAAAAGAAATACTATATAAAAATTTAGCTGCTTTTATGTTCTAGTTGCCATAACCTACTATTGTGAAAAACATCAACTAATTTGTATTTTTTATCCAGTTCGATTCTAAATTTTTTGGAAGGATTATACAAAAATATTTTACTGAAATTCTTAGGAATCTTTGGTATGCTTGGTTCAAGTACCAATTGCATCTGTACTTTGTTATCTAAAAGATGAATTAAAGACATTAAATCGCCGATATTTAAGGAATAATTACTACTAATTAGTAGTGGCTCCTTAGTTTGATTGATGATTCGAGCTATTTGAGGATTGGTATGGCTGCTTTTATTCCACCATGTCTCGGCTTGAGAACTGACTGCACAGGATAAAACTCCACTGGAAATTAGTATTATCATTACTAATCGCCAAAAGTTGCGGACTATTAATTTAGAAGAAATAATTTGAGCCGCCAGTAAGTAAGCAACAGCTAGCTGAATGCTTACATAAGACAGAGTGACATATCTAGGGCGCAGACTGACCTTACCTCCAATAATTAGATCGGGTAAAATGAGAGCTAAAGCAGGTACTCCACCTAAGAGAAAAATAAATAACCAAACTTGTTTGCCTGCCCGATCGTAAAGATATAAAAATGAATATAGTACCAAGATTAGTATTAAGGGAATTAAAAATCTACCCCAGCGCAAAACTGGCAAATTTAAATCTGGAAAAAATGGTTCGTAGCGCCAAAAATCAGCAAATAAATAGCTAATATTACTAATCCAACCAGAAACTAAAATTGACAGAGATTGTTTAGCTTGAGCGCTGGCTGTTGTGCGCTCAATTTCAGATAAACTATTAATAAGAATTAAAATCCAAGGAATAAAAGCTAAAAAGCCGATGCTAGTTGCTATTAAATAAGCTTTAACAATTTTAGTGAATCGAAAGCGTTCGATAGCAAATACATAAATACCGTAGGCGATCGCCAGCAACCCAGAAAACAAAAAAGTGTATAATCCTAGCGCCACTGTTACTGCATAAATCCCCCAAAACTTCTTGTTACTCAGCCTGATTGCTTGCAGCAGTGCAGCACTCTCTAGCAAAATAGTCACCATCCACAAACTGAACTCTCTTGCCTCTTGTGCATATAGCAGATGGAAAGGCGAGACTGTTAGAAAAGCTACGCTTATCCATGCTGCTATGGGTGACTGAAATAATTCTAAGCATAGCCAATAAATGCAAGGAAAAGCTAGGAGGCTAATTATGGCTGACAAGCTTCTTGTAGTCGCTACTGAATTGCCAAAAAGTTGCATCCATAATCTAACCATTACGTAATAAAGTGGAGGATGTTGAGCATCCTCCACTGCCAAAGAGTTGATTGTATTAATTAAACCTTTTTCAGAATTAGGTTGTTGATATTTTTGTATATTTCCAACAGCAAACACTTGGCTGTTAAATACTTGTCGAACAAATTCTGTCTTCGTGTAACCAGAAATTCGTAATGAGGTATACGCTTCATCGTGTGAGTAGACTTTTCGATCCAGATATGCGAAGCGAAAAAATATCCCTAATATTAACAAAATAACGATTAAAAATCGTAGCCAAATAGGAGGAAAATATTTTGTAATTGCTGTTGGGGGAAAATGTCTGGCAACTACTGATTGTCTGTTTAACATATAATATCAAGGTTCAATAATTAAAGGTTTGGAGTAACAATTCCAGCCTTTATTAACAGCCAATATAATATTTTTAGATTGCGTAATATAGTTTGATTGTTGCCTACTTACACTTACTTAATGCAAACTATTATATTGGCTGAAATTCTCACTATAAAACTGGATATTACGAATTTCCCCTTGCTTGTGGTGTTCGTCGATGCTGTATTAGCAATCCCATGCCCATACCAATACCGACAATAGCAGTAAAGTAGAATAAACCAATCAATCGAATATAAATTGGTGGTGCGATCGCTTCAACTTCAACTTCTTGTGCTACTTTTACTGGTGTAAATTGACGGCTAGATCCTGGGTTGGGAGTTGCTTCCACCTCGACTTTGTGTGGCGCACCATCAAAAAATTGTTCTTGCCATGTTAACTTACCTTCTTGGTCGGTAAGTCCTTTGTAGGCAAAGACTGTTAAATTATCTTCAAGAGCGATCGCTCTTACCTGCAAGCTTACATCTTTGATAGGTTGTCCTGTGGTACTATCCTTTACCTGTAACCCTAAATTCGCAAGTTTACCGACAGTGGCGTTTTTATCTCCCTGGAGTTGGATTTCTAATCCTTGCGATTTTTGAGATGATGGTGCGATGGTTTCGGTATCGCTTGAGTGGTGTCCGCTGCCATGAGCTTCGGCGACTTCTGCACTAACATTAATAAATAATAAAGCTAATATTGCTACCACAGTCAAGCTACTTAATAAAAGGCGCACTGATTGGGGTGCAATTTCTCCTTGTTGAAGTTCTTGTTGTCCGCCAATAACCCAACCACCCAACAATCCAACTGCTAATAAAATTGCTGCGATAACAACAAAATATTTATATTTAACTGGATTTTCTCGAACATTAAGATTTAAACTTTGCTCGTAAGGAGCAAAGGTATTTGCTACCAACGGTGACACTTTAACCAGTAATTGATAGTTTCCTCGTATGGGTAACATCTGCTGAATTTCTAGCTTACCATCAGGTGCTAGAGCATTCATTTGCAACAGTTTTGTCCCCTCAACAATTGGAAAATCTGTTGTTAACCAGGGATTAGATGGTGGCGTTAAAATCTCTAAGCTGATTTTGGCATTTTCTAAAGATTTACCCGCCGCATCAACAGCTTGTAGTGTCAAATTAACAGGAGATTGATGTCTTTCTGTTCCTGCTTCAAAGGGAAGAATACGTTCTAAAGACGGGTTGGTGGAAAGTAACACTCTAGAAGTAGGAGTTTGAGAATTACCTACTAAGGAATAAAGAATTGACAACGTGACGCAAACAGCACTGATAACTCCAAAAAGTCGATATTTTTTCATAAAAGCTGATGTTGGGGAAGGATGAAGATGCTAATTAACAAGTAACAAACTATTATTTGCTTGAAGTACAAAAACTTTATATTTTGAGCCATTAGTCGTCAAAATTCATTTTAAATTTTGACGACTGACTCCTGAATTCCGTTGCGATCGCTTTATTAACTGCCAAACAATTGTCTAATCCACCAGCAACATTTTGGAATTAGATAATTTAGTGACATGCAACGCCTAAAGTGTGGTGTCGCGCTGAATGTGCTGCGTTGTGCGCCGCAGGATAGGTGGAGAATAAGGCAGTCCAAATAATCAAAGAAGATAGCAGCATATAAAGCGTTATCTGCACTGGCTTGGACAACGTAATAGTTGCGGTCTTCTGCAATAGTGAAATATGAGAAAAACTACTCATTTTGATCTCCGATAATTAATTTGGGTAATTCATCAATTAAAGGGCATAATGCCTATTGATTGCAAAAAGATATACGATAAAGTTCCTATTTGACAAGTGGGTATGAAATGTCTTGGCTAATTTGCCCTTAGTGAATACTATACTATCCTTTCAATATTGGCTAAGGGTGATGCAGAAATCTACACACAAAGTCCATACAAATAACAAAACAATGACATATGGTTTTGATTAACGCGAAGATGACACGAGATTAATTAAAAATTCAAAATATTATGTTGCCAAATATCGAAAGTCTTTAAAATTCCGATTTATTTTATCTCTTACCCAATTAAATATGCTACACCCTACCAACAGTTTTTTGCTGAGGTTCAACCAGGTACTATGGTATACATTGTTTGAAATTTAATTACTGTTAAGGTATTAACTATATCAAAAATAGATACAAAAAAAGTCATTATTTCGATTTTATTTATACTTTATTTTAAGTAAAAATGCTGAAACATATATAAAACTTGCCTAGAGTCTTCCAAGGCAGCTAATTATAGGAAAACGCACAACTAAGAACGAAACAGGAAGACTCTGCTTTTTATTTTCAAGGTAGATTTTAACTTGATGTGAATTTAATAACTTTGGTAACCGTTTTGAAGCACTTCAAATTTATTGACAATGATTTTTAATTCATATAATATACACAAGGACAATTGCAAATGATTTTCAATTCTTTTTTGGTGCTAACTGTTAACTGTCATGCCCTACAACTTCGCTTTGGGTAAGGAAAAACTTTGGAGTCGTCGTCAATTACTAAAGCTGGGCTTAGCAGGTGTGGGAGTGAGTGGTGCAGCTGCACTTTGGCAAACGCTAAATTTACAAAGTCAGTCAATAGTCAAGGTACCACCATTCGATATGGAAGCATCAGACAAGGTTGCTAACCCGATGAAGATGCTAAGGGATTTTGACTATGGGACGCTAAAGCAAGAAAATGGGCGTACTATCCGAGAATTTCAGTTAACTGCGGGTACTTCCATTATTCAGCTCAATAGTGCTGTCTCTTACAACATCTGGGATTTAAACGGCCGCATACCAGGGCCAACGCTACGGGCCAAACAAGGCGATCGCGTGCGAATATTATTTCTCAATAACGCCGGACATTCTCACTCTTTGCATTTTCATGGGGTTCATCCAGCAGAAATGGATGGTGTTCGTCCAGTCAGCAACGGCAAAGCCACAATTTATGAATTTGATGCCGAACCTTATGGCGTTCATTTATACCACTGTCATATCGAACCAGTTACCCGTCACATTGCCAAGGGACTGTACGGCATGTTTATCATCGATCCTCCGACTCCCCGTCCCCCAGCCGATGAAATTGTACTAGTGATGGCTGGGTATGACGTGAATGATGATAGCCATAATGATTATTACGCCTTTAACGGCCTGCCTCATCATTACATGCATCATCCCATTCCTATTTATCAAAATCAGTTGATTCGGCTGTACGTCCTCAACATTATTGAATACGATCCGGCTGTCACCTTTCACCTCCACGCTAACTTTTTTGATGTTTATCGCTATGGCATGAGTATGACAGCTAGCGAAAAAACTGATGTGCTGACGATGGGTATAGCAGAAAGGCACATTTTAGAATTTGCTTTTCGCTACCCAGGTAAATATATGTTTCATCCCCATCAAGATGCGATCGCCGAAAACGGCTGTATGGGTCAATTTGAAGTAATTCCTGACAGTAAATCTCAAAAGAAAGTTAAAAATTATTGACGAAAGAATTAACTATTTCTAGCCAAGGTATCCACAAGCTAAATAATTTGTAATTAATTGCTGAAAATTTTAAATTAACTAGTTGATAAAAAATATCATTATATGCGAAAGTACAATCTATGACAATCCGTCAACCACCTTCGGCTAGCTTGGCAATACAACAATTAATAAATTTAAATTGTGTGAGGAACAAAAATGATAAAATTTCGCTATATCTGTTTAACTGTTGCGACTGCGGCAATAATTACCTTGAGTTCCTGTAGCAGTACGCCAACCGCAGAAAATCCCTCAGTGCCAGCTGCCACTCCCCAAGCAACAGAGGCAGCAGCAAATAATAGCAATCATAGCGGTCACGGTGGTAAAGAAAAAATCAACATTAATACTGCTATATTGTCAGAATTAGATAAATTTGAAGCCAAACTCGGCGTACCGGCTTTATCTAACAAAATTCAAGCGAATCGGCCCTACGGTAGTCCAGAAGATTTAGTCACAAAAAAAGTGATTACTCAAGAGCAATTCGACCAAATTAAAGACCAGGTTGGCGTTCAAGATGTGGTACTTACAGGTGAAGCAAAAGATGTTGACTACATGTCTAAATTAGGCTTAATGAAAGGACATCTTTTAGTAGCAAAAGAACTCCTAGATCAAAATCAGCCGAAACAGGCAGAACCTCATATTGGGCATCCTGTTGAGGAGATTTATGTTGATGTAGAAGACCAACTTAATGAGCGCAAAGTTAAAGAATTTAAGACAACTTTGGTGAGTTTGCAAGATTTAGTAAAATCTAGTCCCAAGGATAGTAAAGTTAAAACTAATTTTACTTCTTCAGTGGCAGCAGTTGATGGAGCGATCGCAGCTTTACCAGCACCAGAACGTTCAAAACCAGGATTTGTATTACAGGTAGTTAACGAATTGCTGGATGCAGCGAACTCAGAATATGGCGCGGCGATCGCAAATGGTAAGATATCCGCTGCAATTGAGTATCAAGACTCTCGTGGATTTGTCACCTATGCCAATGAATTATACAAAGGAATTTCCAGCCAAGTAGCTCAACAAGATGCCGAAGCAGATAAAGCAATTAATACCAGTTTTGCCGAACTCATAAAAGTTTGGCCTGCCGCAATTCCACCAGCTAAACCAGTCAAGACTCCAGAAGATGTTACCAAATTGGTGAAAACCATTGAGGAAAACTCTCAAAAAGTGATTGATAAATCAAGTTCCCAAGCACAACGATAACATTTTGATTTAATGGGAAGCTGAGAATAAGGTGTTTAAAATTGGGAGATAGTTAAGAGTTAGGAGTGAGGTACAGATGCGGTTAGCCGCGTCTGTAAAAAAGTGAAAAGTTAAGAATTAAGAAATTATCAACTTCCAACTCATAACTCCTAATTCCTAACTAATTGGACTCTATTAGTCACTTCAATTAACAACTGATGCAAGAACTTGACCAAAAAAAGACCATTGATTTGCTTAATGCCATCATGGAATTTGAATTAGCAGGAGTAGTCCGGTATACACATTATTCCTTAATGGTGACTGGCCCAAACCGCATTCCTATAGTGGCTTTCTTCAAAGCACAAGCAAGCGAATCCTTACTTCATGCCCAACAAGTAGGAGAAATTCTCACAGGTTTAGATGGGCATCCTTCCTTAAAAATTGCCCCGATGGAAGAAACTTATAAGCATACAGTCAAAGATATTTTGGCAGAAAGCTTATCCCATGAAAAAAAGGCATTAGATCTCTACAAAAGTCTCCTAGAAACTGTCAACAATGCCAGTGTTTATCTAGAAGAATTCGCTCGTGGCATGATAGGACAAGAGGAGATGCATAATCTCGAACTGAAAAAGATGTTACGTGATTTTAGTTAATAGTCATTAGTCATTAGTCACTAGTCATTTGCAAAGGACAAATGACAACTGACTAATGACAAAAGACGCATGACAAAGGACAAAAGATGAATTTTAGTACTGCTCTACCTACTTTTGTAATTACACTCCGAGAAGGAGTAGAAGCTGCCCTCGTTGTGGGAATTGTGTTAGCTTTACTCAAAAAAGCTAAAAAATCCAATCTGAAGCCTTGGGTATATGCTGGTGTTGGCGTTGGTATTGCCGTTAGTGGCTTGATAGGTGTGCTATTCAGTTGGATAATTCAAGTAGTGGGAGCTGCTAATCCTCAATATACTTCTGTAGTTGAGCCACTACTAGAAGGTGTATTTAGCGTATTAGCGATCGCAATGCTCAGTTGGATGCTCATCTGGATGACTCAACAAGCCAAATTTATGAAAGCGCAAGTTGAGGGAGCAGTTACACAAGCACTGACAAAAAACTCAAATGCCGCTTGGGGTGTTTTTAGTTTAGTTTTTATTGCCGTTGTTCGGGAAGGCTTTGAAACTGTTTTGTTCATTGCTGCTAACTTTCAACAAGGACTAATACCCAGCATCGGCGCAGTTGCAGGTTTGACAGTAGCGATCGCCATAGGTGTGCTTTTATTTAAATGGGGCATCAAAATTAATATCCGCCAATTTTTCCAAGTAATGGGCGTTTTATTAGTATTGATTGTCGCTGGCTTAGTAGTTTCAGCCTTGAAAAATTTTGACGACGCCGTGGCGAACTTTGCCCTTAGCAGTCGTGCCACACAAAGCCTTTGTTTCTATTACGAACGCTTTACTAAAATCCACTCCTGTATTTTAGGCCCAATTGTCTCAAATACTTCCACAATTTTGCCAGAAGAACAATTTCCTGGCATTATTCTCAAATCTTTATTTGGCTACAGCGACAAAATTTATCTCGTCCAAGCCGTGGCATATATTGGTTTTTTACTCGCCATAGGCGGGCTATATTTCCGCAGTCTTGGAGGAGGCTTTTTTCAAGGTAAAAATAACACTCCATCTCGTCAAAAACCAATCAATTCTGCAAAAGATTAAAACAACCTCTTAACCCTCTCTGCGCCTCTGCATCTCTGCGTGAGACAAAAATATGTCAATTTTTAAATTATATTTTTTACCCTAAGTACGCTCTGCTCCAAACAAATCTTGTTTCAACTGCTGACAAGCCTTTTCTATAGCATCTATACTCCCTGGATTCACCAAACCATAATAATCAAACACATAAATTCGGTTCTTTTGAGTTGCTTGTAATTGCTTCCAAAAACTCTCTTTTTTCAAAGAATCTAAAACTCCTGCTTCGGAATTACCTTGCGGAGGATTAACCAAAATTATCGCATCCGGATTTGCCTCTAAAACTTTCTCAGCCGAAAGCGTCACATAACCACCAACTGGGCTTTTTCCTTGTAATTCTGCCGCCAGATTTTTCACCTTAAATTGCGTTAGTAAATCTCCCGCCCAACTATTTTTATTAGGTGCTAAAATTGGCTGACGGCTAACCAGCACCAAAGCCGTAATACTTTGATTAGCACCATCTGGCAAGAAACTTTTGTAACGATTTAGCAAAGGCTGAGGATCGGCATCAATTAATTCAGCTAGTCTTTTAGTCAACTTTTCTAGAGATTCCCAATTATTAACCTGGGTAAGCAAAGTTGGAATTCCTAATTGCTTAATTTTTTGAATCGGAATAGTAGAAAAACCTTCTGCGCCAATAACTAAATCTGGTTTAAGTGCCACAATTTTCTCTAAATTAGGAGGATTTTGACCTTCGCTAACACGAGGAATGTTTTTAAAACGAGAGTCATCTTTAAATAATTTACTACCAGTAATTCCGACAATTTTTGTTTGGTCAAGTTGAGCGATAATATCAGCTGATAGAGAAGAAAGAGCAACAACTCTTTTTGCTGTTGGTTTTGGTAATTGCTGCGAATTTGAGTTAGTTTTTTCAGTAGTATCTGTTACTTTTGTTGGTAGCTGCTGAGTACTAACAGTGTTGCAAGCAACTAAGGTTATACTCAAAAAAAATGCTAAAACAGATAAAAGCCAACGATGATACATAATCAAGTCCGTTGTGAGTTTTGTTCCTCATATAGTTTCGCGCATCTTCACGCACAATTGCTATAAGAATTCCAGAACAAACTCAGCACTATTTAGTGCAAAAATTCATTAGTTCTCTTAGTAGTTATACGTTCAAAACTAGAAACTAGCTTTGCAGACTTTTGCCTAGTCCTGCTGATATAAAAAAAGGCGAGTAAAAACTAGTTCAAAATTCCCAAAGAATTTTGTGACTGTTTTACCCCCCAATATCTATACAAGGTTTATTTAAAAAAGCTTTCTTGAATTATGGATTTATAGTGGCGTCAGTGATTACTCACTTGACAATAAACATTATTATACTAATTGGCTGATTATGTTGGTATTTTCGACTACAAAAAGCCATATTTAACCAAAGCTTTAACTTGAGCTTGGTATCTTTGAATAAAGTGGGATTACTTAGGGGAATAACTAAAAGGACTAGGATGATTGGGTTTAAAGCTCTCAAATTTGAGAACCCTTACCCAGTCTCCAGTCCCTTCCAGATATTCAACTTACTTAGTTTCCATCCAATTTTCACCCGCACGCGCCTCTACCAACAACGGTACACTTAAGTGTACTGCGTTCTCCATCACGGATTTAATTTGCGGTTGTAATTCTTCCCACTCATCAGGAGGGATTTCAAATACTAATTCATCGTGAACTTGTAATAACAAACGCGCTTGATATTTTTGCAAAATTTTATGCAGCCGCACCATCGCAATTTTGATAATATCAGCGTTGGAACCTTGAATTGGTGCATTGGCAGCGGAGCGTAGTAAACCCGCATCATAAGCACCCAAATTCTTCAATTTAGTCAAATCAATATCTTCTGGGTTGCTGCCTTTTAAGTGGCGCAAACTGTTGTTAGTAAAATCAAAATAACGACGACGACCGAGGATAGTTTCTACATAACCATGAGCGATCGCTTCTTTTTTTACTCGCTCCAAATAAGCAAAAACTTTAGGATACCTTTCATTAAACCGCTTAATGAACTCATTGGCAACACTTTTATCTATCCCCGTTGAACGAGAAAACCTTAGAGAACCCATTCCATAAATCACGCCAAAATTAATAGTTTTTGCGATCGCTCGTTCTTCTGATGTGATATTTTCTTTTTCAAATACTAATCGTGCTGTCACAGAGTGAACATCTTCATTTTGCTGGTATGCTTGCACTAATATGGGTTCTTGACTCAAATGAGCTAAAATTCGTAATTCGATTTGTGAGTAATCAGCAGCCACCATTAACCAACCAGGTTCTGGCAAAAATGCCTTGCGAATTTGACGACTAAAAGCTGTACGAATCGGGATATTTTGCAAATTTGGATTAGAAGAAGATAACCTACCAGTTGATGTAGCTGCTTGATTAAAATCAGTATGTACCCGTTGAGTATCTGGACGCACCAATGCAGGTAAAGCATCTACATAAGTAGACTTTAATTTAGATAAAGTGCGGTATTCAGTTATCGTTTCAACAAATCCAGTTCCATCGATTTCTTGGAGTTTTTCTAATGTTGCCGCATCTGTAGAATAACCTGTTTGAATCTTCCGAGAATATTTTGTACTTAATCCCAACTTTTCAAACAAAATTTGGCTCAACTGTTTAGGAGAACCCAAGTTAAAGTTTTCCCCAGCAATCTCTATTGCTTTCTCTTTTAATTTGGCTAATTCTGTTTCTAAATGCTGCGAAAGTTCTTGTAGATAATCTGAGTTAATGCGAACCCCTATATATTCCATTCGTGCTAAAACTGCTTCTAGCGGCTGTTCTACTTCCACTAATAGCTTAGACAAAGCTGGAATTTTCTCTAATTCCGCACGCAGTTTTGTAACTAAACCAAATGTAGAATAAACATCCATACCACAGTAATCTGCTACTTCGGCAATATTTACATCAGCGATGGTTTTACCTTTTGGAACTAAATCTAAATAACTTTTCGCCGTTAATCCCAAATATCGCTGCGCTAAATCCATCAAATTATGACTAGAATCTGGATTTAGCAAGTAACTTGCCAGCATGGGATCGAATACCACTCCATCCAAGTTAATCCCTTGACACTTGAAAACTAAGCGGTCAAATTTAGCATTCTGTAAAGTTTTGGGATAATCAGCACTTTCCAGAATTGGGCGTAGTGCTTCTAGCACCACATCTTTGTTTAAATTTTCTCCAGTTTTGTGACCAACAGGAATATAAGCAACTTCATCTAATTTCGTTCCCCAGCAGCAACCAATTCCTACTAACTCAGCATCTCTTGGTTCTAAATCTGTAGTTTCCGTGTCCCAAGCAATCGGTGTTTCTGGATTAGTGAATTTTTGCAAAATTCCCAATAATTCAGTTAACTTTGCTTCAGTATCAATAATGCGTGGTTGAATTGATGATGCAGGTTGTTCTTGTGCAGCTTGTGTTTCTGCAAAACTAAAAAATGAAAGATCTGGGTCTTCAAATTCTGGTTTTATTTTTGCTGTTTCTGTTTTTGGTGCTTCTTCAGCTTGACCGCCAAAGCGTTGCTGTAGGTCGTTTATTTTAGCTAAAAACGATTTAAATTCTAGCTTTTCTAAAATTGGCGATAAAACATCCGTATCAAATCCTTTTAATTTGCAATCTTCTAAATCAAGTTCTAGAGGAACATCCAAAACAATTTTTGCCAAATATTGAGACTTATAGGCATCTTCTTTCCCTGCTGCCAATTTCTTCTGATTTGCGCCTGGAATTTCATCTAAAGCAGCATAAATATTGTCAAGAGAAACATAGGTATTAAGTAGCTGTACTGCTGTCTTTTCTCCTATTCCCTTAACCCCAGGAATATTATCTGATTTATCACCACAAAGGGCTTTGTAATCGACAATTTGTGAAGGTAAAACGCCCAACTTTTGTTTAACTTGTTCTGCCTCAAATTCAGTGATGCTATTTGTAGAACGCTTTAAGGCATCTGGACTAAAATTTAGAACAGTGATTTCTTTATCAGCATCTATCAGTTGAAATAAATCGCGATCGCCAGTCAAAATCTTCGCCCTATACCCCGCAGCCGTTACTCGTTGTGCTAGGGTTCCCAAAACATCATCCGCCTCATAGCCAGCAGCTGTGTAAATTGGTAAATTCAAGCCATCGAGTAACTCGTGCAGATTTTCCAAGTCGGGAATAAAGTCTTCTGGTGTTTCTTTGCGATCGGCTTTATATGTATCATCTGTTTCATGTCGGAAGGTGGGCAAACCCAGATCGAAGGCTACAGCCATTGCCTGTGGCTGTTGCGTTCCCATTACTTCCAATAAACACTTAAGAAAACCAAAACATACACTTGTAGGAATCCCCGTCTTTGTACGTAGTCCTCCATCTCGCCCTTTAGCAAAAGCAAAGTATGAACGATAAGCCAGGGAGTGTCCATCTACGAGGATGAACGTCGGACGTGTTGAGGTTGCAGTAGCAGTAGTTTCAGACATAGCCCTATTCTAGCCAGAAGCCTCCTTGTTTACATACTGCATCAGTTGGTTTATTGAAATTCCTCTACCTTAAGATGCCTTTCTTAACAAAACTTCATATATTGGTGAAAATGTATGTTTTTTAAAGGAATTTGAACATAAAAAATTCATATAAATTTACGTGTATTTATCAAGCCTAGAAGCAAAAGTTACGAGTTAGAAATAATTTAGTAATCCCGTAATGATTCGTCTTTTCAAAAGCATCTTCCATCATGAAAACAAAACTATTGAACACTCTGGGTGCTGCCACGACTTTAGCAGGAATTGTTGCAACGTCTGGAATAGCTAATGCTGGTTCTCTCTCGTACACTAGCTCCACTAATTACGATTTTACAGATATTATTGATGCACCTTTGAGCGTCCAAAAATTCAATTCATCTCTTGGAACACTCCAAGGTGTAACCATAGAATTTACTGGCGATATACTTGGCAATGCAGGTTTTGAAAATAGAAGCCCAAGCGCAAGTCAAGCTACAGTAACCCTTGGCAGCCAATTGAGTTTAGAACTAAATAATCAGTCTTTGTTGGCATTAAATCCAAAATATACTTCCCAGTATCAAGTTACCAAATACGATGGCGTCACCGATTATAGCGGCACATCTGGAAAGACTATCTCTAACTTAACCGCCACACAATCTAGTATCAAGACTTTCACTGATGCCACATTTTTGCAGTCTTTCACTGGTAATGGCAACGTAGACTTTTTATTCACAGCTATAGCCGACTCCCTAGTTTCAGGATCGGGCAACATTAGATCCTATATTGATACCTATGCCAAAGCAGGTGTCAAAGTAACTTATAACTATGAAGAATTAAAGTCTGTACCTGAAGGATCGACAACCCTTGGAATTGGCTTAGTTGCTGGGCTTTGTCTGTTGTCACAACGCAAAAAAATCTTGGTTAAAGTCTTAAATTCATAGACTTTAGTTGAATAGGTAAATCTTTTCTATTCTACCTATAAATCAAATTTCCTAACTTAAATGTAAATCCCCGGTTCTTTCGAGAATCGGGTTTTTTTATTGTGGTTATGGAGTGGGGAGTAGGGTAGAAAACCTTTTTGATGTTTAGTTGATTTTTCCGCGATTTCCTGCGTTCAAAAACTTTGAGTAAAAGAAGTGTTGTCTCAAATTTTTTACAAAATCTAAAATCCAAAATGGTATAACCTCTAACTGGAACTTTAAATTTAAGGAATTTATGTACAACGCATCTGCCAAAAATATTAAACTACTGGTTGTAGATATCGATGGGACGATCGCCGGACACTCCAACACCATCAGCGAACCTGTAAAACAAGCCCTGATTGCGGTACAAGCACGAGGCATTCAAGTGGCGATCGCTACAGGCCGTATGTATCGTTCAGCCTTGCGCTTTCACCAAGAAATCGGCTCTAATTTACCATTAATGGCTTATCAAGGAGCTTGGATTCAAGACCCCATTACCCAAAAAATTCATCGCCATTTAGTGCTTTCTAGAGAACTTGCCCACCAACTACTCGATTATTTTGAACACCCTCAATTGCGATCGCTTTTATCTATCCACTTCTACATCAATGACCAACTCTACGTCAGGGAAATAACCAAAGAAACCGAAATTTATGCTGGGCGTTCTAATATTGTCCCGATTGCCGTGGGCGATTTACGCCAAGTTTTAACAAATGAACCGACAAAAATTCTCGCTTTGTGCAATGACACAAATTTCATCAGCGAGGTACTGGGGAATTTGCGCCGCCAATATACACCCGCTGAACTTTATTTAACAACATCTGTTGCCACCTTCTTGGAAGCAACTAACGCCTCTGTGAATAAGGGAACTGCTGTACGTTATCTAGCCGAAGAATTGCTGGGATTAGAAATAGCCAACGTCATGGCTATTGGCGATAACTTCAACGACCTGGAAATGCTAGAGTATGCGGGTATTGGTATAGCTATGGGAAACGCACCGCCAGAAGTGCAAGCGATCGGTCAGTGGGTAGCCCCTAGTGTAGACCATGACGGAGCAGCAGTGGCAATTGAAAAGTTTTTGCTCCAGTGAGGGTACTTTTTCCAACCTAACCCATACTAATCAGAAAGGACACCGACGACTGGCCGTGTTTCGTCTCGGTGCCCCTGCTGGTTCGCTCCTCACACAAGAGCTAATGTAGCCGAGGTGATGCATTGAGTCAATAGCTCTGATGAAAGTTTTTTATAACTCCGGTGGTGCAAAAATTTTCAGCTTTTCCTCCAGCACAAATTTTAAGACCGACTGAGTAGCCATAAGCAATCCCAGCCTAGCCTGGGCTAACTCTGGTGACATAATTTTTACTTCACCCCAAATCCGGCAATTACGCCAGAAGTCTTCAAAAGCTTGGCTCAAAGTCAATGCTGCCTTTTCCCATTTCATAGAACCCCTAACATTTGGACACTCGATGTTGTCCACCATCCCTACTAACTCGCTAATTAAACGACGCTCATCTGGATGATTTAGCCGCAATCTTCCATCGCGGTCGAACCAAGGTATGGGGTTGGGGGAGAGAACACTCCAAACACTTGGATTAGTATTTGCAAGTGGTTCTTTAAGTTGAATCAATCCCTCTCGGTGAGCCAGCAGCACTAGCGAACAGCAACGTGCATGGGCATGTTGAACGGGAAATAGGGCACTTGTACTGAGCGCAGCCGAAGTATGGGATATGGGGTATTGGGCATCGGAAGATGCGGAGGGGCAGAGGGGCAGAGGGGCAGAGGGGAAACCTAAAGCTCCTCTGCTCCCCTGCACCCCTGCTCCCCTGCCCCCCATCTCCCCATCTCCCCACTCTCCTACCAGACTTTGTAACCAACCTGCTAAGGCTGAGTCAGCTAATTCAAAATGTATCAAACCAGAGGGAACGATTTGCACGTTAAAAACGTCGCCACAGGTTGCAGATAGATGAAGGGCGATCGCACTGGCAAGCTCCATCGCTTTTCGATTCTGAGAGTTTGACACTTGCAACGCCACACTTGAGGTATAGAAAATTTTTCTATTGTTTCTATCTTTATATAGAAGAATTTTTTTATCTTTTATGTATTCATTTTTGATATTTTCAGTATTAATACTTAAATATTTGTTTAAACATTCATACAGTAACTGTTTAAATGACGCGTAACTGAATGCTTGTATTTTATTAAACACATAATTTTACGTAAATAGCTTTGTAAAGTATATTTGTTAATTTGGTGTCACCTATCTCCGGATATAGGTTTAATCTAGATGAAGAAAAATGAGAGTAGGATAAAATTTGATGAATAATCGATGAATAGTGAGTAAACTTTACTACCATCATTGTACAGTAAGAAGTATAACAAAAGAGTAGAGAGTAATTCTTTGCTTTCTATTCTTTGGATGGCTGGCGCTGTTAGGCGTTAAGCCTGCATCAGCCAACACAAAGACACTCCTTGCACCTTTCGATTACGTCTTTGTCTTCAGCCGAACGCTCTTTGTTACCTATGCAATCTCCATCTTCTTTTTCTGAGGCATCACGGCCTTTTTTAACTTGGCAACGGATTCTTGACTGGGCTCAGGAACACTACCGCTGCCGCACCTTCAGCAAAGATGAGCGCATTCCAGCCCGGCCTGGATTGCTATATTTGGTGCAAAGGGGTGCAATCCGTATGGTAGGAACCGCCCAAGTTAGCGCCACTGCCAGCCAGCTAACGTCTCGACGAATCAACAGAACTCCAGAGGAAGCGTTCTTGGGTTTTGTTGGAGCGGGACAGCCCTTTGAAATTGTTGCTCAGTCACCATTCACACTCCAAGCTTACGCTCATGTTGACCAAACTGCGGTGCTGTGGATGTACTGGCACGACTTAGATAACTGGCCTCACTTCCGCCGGGAAGTTATGGATGCCTTTAGATATCAGCACCAGCGTAAGCTGCTATGGCTGAGTGCCTTGGGACAACGCCGCACAATTGACCGACTCTTGGGATTCCTCACATTGTTGATTGAGGAATATGGAGAGCCTGCAATGAGCGACACCGACCCGGATGTAATTCGCGGCTATTGTCTGCCTTTCCCCCTTACCCATGCCCAAATTGGTAGCGCGATTGGTTCGACTCGTGTCACCGTCACCCGCTTAATGGGCAAGCTGCGTCAACGTGGCTTAATCCTTACCCAAGGCGATAATCTCATTTGCTTACCAGCAGAGTCGATTAATAGAGCCAGTTAAAGCACAGTTCAGAGGGGCGATTTCCGCCACTCTGCCTGAATGCCATCGCAGTGTCAGCGAATTTTGACAAACCCAGCTTGGGTAATCAGTCCCTGCCCCTGCTCAGTCAGCAGTAAGTTGGCGTAAGCGACACCTGCTTGCTGCTCAGTCTGACCATTCTGTTTGACCACCACAAACAGATTCCGGGTAATGGGGTACTTTCCTGATTGAAAAGCCTCAATGTTTAACTTGTTCCGTTTACCAGGACATTCAGACGGGAGGACAAATGGTTCTTGGTAGGGAGCAATATATTGCCCTTGTGTGCGCCCCAACGGCAAGGCTCTAATCGAACATTGAGGAATCACCTCTGGGGCAGAAGCGTAGTAAATGCCACCAGGATTACCAGCCAATTTTTGCAAGGCTTGGGTGGTGGTGGAAATAAATTCCACATTGGAGCTAAAAGCTTGGCCACCCAAGATGTCTTGGACAAAAAGTTCTACCGTACCGCCATCAACAATTCGGCGGGAATAAGGCTTAATTGGGATGTTGGAACCGCCCAACTGGCTCCAATTATTGATTTTGCCAGTGTAAATTAACCTTAATTGGTCTACCGTCAGTCCTGGAATGTTCAGGTTTGGGTTAACTGCAACTGCTAAACCATCAATTGCTACAGGAATTTGTTTCAAAGCGAACCCACGCTGCTGGGCGCGGCTAAACTCTTGGTCTAAAATTGGTCGAGAAGACTGGGCAAAAGCTAGTTGACCATCTATCAGCGACTGGATACCAGTACCAGAACCAGGAGATGTATTGCTTGGTTCTACATAACGCAGCCTAAATTCTCCTCGCGCTGCTTGAATCGCTGGGTCAACTATTAATCGAATTGGTGCCCAAGACGTACTGCCTCCGTAATTGAATAATCCAGTGGGAACATCCTGGACTGAGGCGAAAGTGTTAGCACTAGGTTGTGCTGATGGAGGTTGGGGTGTGTTAGTACTACGAGAATTAATTTGATTTAAGTCAAGACCAGATTTTCTACTGAACCACCAAAAACCGCCAGCTATTAAGCCAACGGTAATTAGGAGAGATAAAACAAGAATAGGTATTTCATTTTTTTGGGACATAACAATTACCCGCGTGTCCGTTTAATACTAGGAACTGGGGATGGGTATGGGGTACAAGACGCAGAAGTATTGGGTCTGTTTTAATACCTACTGTATCCTAAAAAATGGGCATCTTTGTGTAGTCGCTATGAGCCTAAGGCCAGCCTTGAGGATGACTAGCGCACGTTTAGAAATCGCATTCTAACGCCCCAATCCTATCTTGTTTTGAGTACCCATCTGGATGCTGCATAAAGCTGGGCTTGTAGCAAAGTTACAAGTGTAGGTCGCTAAAGATTCTTTTTGATAATTAAATACCCGCATATTGTAGCCAAAGTTTCGTGCAGTGCTACCTAAACGATTCACAAAATCATAGCGCTGCACATAGTCTAATAAGCTCCAAATTTGCTGATTCACTATCAAATCAACTCGCGCAGGTTCTTTTTCAAAAGCTGGATATGCTATCCAATTATCCAATAGCTTTTTCTCAGAATTTTGTTGTGCCCACCATAAACTAGGAACGGTTAATTGTACTGGGTTAATGGTGTTAGCTGTGATTATGTAGTCTGTTGGCTTGGTCAATAAATCTAGTTCTAAAGGCGCACTAGAAGGCGACGGTATTGGGGACGTTTGCGCTAGTGAGGGAGGAACTATTAAAGCAGCGAGGCTAATAGTTAGTAGTAATGAAAATGATTTCTGACCGCACAATTTAGGTATATGCATAACTGATACTAATTCATAATTAAGGCACTAGTCAAAATTCGCACAATCTAAATCTTAATAGCAACGATGCGAATTCTTCGATAGTCTGCTAACCAGTTTCCTTGTTGATACAGTGTTGGCTTAAGATATTCTTCCACGACGCGAATTAGTTGTATTTGTTGCTCATCAGAAAGTCCTGTTAAAAAACTGCTACCGAACATCCGAATCCAGTTTGCCATACCTGCCTCTCCTTCTGATAAAGGAGTTGGACGAGGAAATAGGGTGCTATAGATGACATCGAAGCCTTGCTGTTCTAATAGGGTGGCGTATTCACCAATACTAGGGAAATACCAAGGATTTAGAGCTTGTGCGGGGATATTAATTGCTTCTAAGGCGTTGGATAAAGCTGTGGCGATCGCCAGCACATTCCCCTTACCACCAAATTCTGCGACGAAACGCCCTCCGGGTTTTAGGGCTTGATGTATGGAAGCGATCGCGCTATCTGCTTGTTTCACCCAATGCAGTACAGCGTTGGAAAACACAGCATCAAAAGGCTGTTCAACTTGAAAATTTGCCGCATCAGCAACATCAAAGCGGATATCAGGATAGTTTTCTCTTGCCTTTTCAATCATCGCAGGTGCGCTATCAATTCCCCATACTTGGACACCAGTTTGGGCAATTTTTTGTGTGAGTTGCCCAGTACCACAGCCGAGATCTAAAATCGATTCTCCTGGCTGGGGATTGAGTAATTGCAATAAGTCTTCGCCGTACTGCCAAACAAAGGCGTGCTTATCTTCATAAAGGGAAGTATCCCAATTATTATTGAGTGTTGAAATATTATTCATAAACTCTGAAATTACAATGTGTTAATTCGCCAATCGTCAACTATCAACTTGAAGTTAATGACCGAATTTTAGATTTTAAATTAGGGAAAAGCATTGTATCAATCTAAAATCCAAAATTGTTTGATTGGCTAATCACTACAGTAAAAAAATTTTTTAATTATGTCCAATATATATTTTGACCTTAACTAATATTTAAAAGATATGAGTTTAGGTAAAAGATGGAACTACGGCACTTGCGCTACTTTGTTATTTTGGCAGAGGAACTGCACTTTGGGCGAGCAGCAGAACGCTTGCATATTGCCCAACCTCCCCTGAGTCAACAAATTCGGCAGCTAGAAGGGGAGTTAGGTTTTGAACTGTTTCACCGCACGAAACGAAATGTGCAGTTAACTGAAGCGGGACAAGTGTTTTTAGGTGAAGTCCAGCAAATTATGAGGCTATTACAACAGGCAATCCAAGTTGGGCAGCAAACCAGTCGGGGCGAAATTGGACAGTTAGTGGTTGGCTTTGTCAGTTCTGCCGCGTATAATATTTTGCCAAATATTCTGCGAACCTTTCGTAGTTTGGTTCCTGGTGTGAGCTTAGAGTTACACGAACTAACTACAGACCAACAGTTAGAATGGTTGCGAGAAGGTCGAATGGATGTGGGATTCGTGCGTCCACCTGTTGAAGAAAATAGATTTACTTGGGAAATAATTTTTCAAGAGTCGCTGATGGTGGCATTACCTGAAACACATTTGCTTGCCAATCAATCTACTGTGTGTTTGAAATCCCTTGCTAGGGAACCATTTATTTTATTTCCCAGGATATTAGCACCAGGACTCTACGACTTAATTATCAGTCTCTGCCAGCAAGCAGGCTTTAGCCCCAATGTTGCCCAGGAAGCTATCCAGATGCAAACAATTGTCAGTTTAGTAGCAGCCGAAATGGGTGTGGCGATCGTGCCAGCATCTTTGCAAAATCTCCAACGTACTGGGGTAGTTTATAAAAGTCTACAAGTATCTACCCCAAAAGTGGGCATTGCAATGATTTGGCGAAAAAACGAGACATCCCCAATAGTGCAGAGGCTTGTGGAAATAGTTAGACAAGTTGCTCGCCAGTGTTGAATGTAGCGGCTTGTAATAATGGTTACCGCAGTCCAGACACTCCCAATGGCCCGCGAGTCACACCTAGCTGGTTTTGCAGTTTCAACTCTCGCCAAAGTTGGGAACCTGTAATTTCACCTTGCAATAATTGACTGTAGCAATGTATTGTTTTACTCACTTGCTCTGGTGTTTCATTAACAAATTCGATGCGGAAGTTCGCTAAACCAAGTTCTATGAGACGTTGCACGTACTCGGCTCCAGTTTGAGCAGTACCATTAAATACAGTGTTGCGGCAACCTACATCAGCTTTGAGGACGTGTTCGCTACCAACGCGGTCTTTTAATTTCACTTCATGCTTTTCGCAAGGTCGTCCACAGTTAGTGTAGTCTGTTCCCTGAGATAGGAAAGCACAAAATACACAGTGTTCCATGTGGAACATTGGCATATGTTGATGGATTGTCACTTCAAACCACTGGGGCGGACAACTTTTAACCAGATCTTCCAGTTGAGTAATATTCAAATCGTAGGATGCAGTCAATCTTTCCAAACCAAAATGCTGCCGAAAGTAGTCTGCTGTTAAAGGATTAGCAACGTTGAGCGAAAAATCTCCAATACAACGGTCTTGGGCAAAAAATTGCAGTTGGTCATAGTTGCGTACTAGATAACCATCTGCTTTGCACGCGCGTACCTGCTGCAAAATCCAATTTTCCCCAGGTTTAGTAATTCGGGGTGGCGCAACCCAGATGGTGGGAAGATGGGAAAGAAATTTTTCTTTGTCTGTTTGCGCTTGTTGGCGTACTAACTGTACGGCTTCTTGGTAGGCGCGGGGGTCTTCAAATTCACAGTAGAGTGTTTCAACACCTCCTTGTAGTGCGGCTTGCAATTGCTTGAGATTTCGCAGCAAAACGATGAGAGAGGGAGATGATGGGGATGAGTGAGATGAGGAGGGGAGTAAGTCTTGGAAGGAGACATTAGGACGTAATTGCCAACATTTGGGTTGACTTCGCAACTCTTCTAACTGTGCCACGATTTCCCGTCGCATCCGGTTTAATTCGCTTACGGGTAGCATGATGGCATCGCTGAGGTGGTTGATTAGGGTTCCCAAATAGAAGGGGGTGTTACCAAGACGACCGAATTGTTCTTTTATACGGGCTGTATCTAAGGGTTTAGTGTGGGCTTCTACTAGTGAAATTTCAGACTCCACTTGCACAATATTACCAAGGCGATCGCGGGCGATCGCAATCAATGGTTGACCAACTTCTCCATAAACCTCCAAGTCAATCGGACGCTGGAATTGTGGGTTTTCGCCTGCAAAACTTTGACGCAGTTGCTTATCAAGTTCCGGGTCGCTGGTTTTCCAAACTTTATCGCCGACATGCACCCGACGTAAGTTTAAATCGCTTCTCCCAAAGGTCAGCAGAGTTTCGTTACCTTTGGAGGCTACCCCATACACTCGCCCGCCTTCTTCCTTGGCCTCTGGGTGACCGCAGTCAAACACAATTCCATCTCCTGGTTTAACAGGCGCTTCTAGTTTGATTGCTATCTGTTCGTTGTGGATGCGAGTAACTTCACCTAAATAAACTCCACGTTTTTTACCAAAACGCGCATGAACTAATTCCTGATTATTAATTCCGCCAAACCAACCCGTGTAAAGTCCACGAGAAAATGCCATCTCTAAATTGTAGTGTTCCTGAGAAGAAGAAATTTTTTCCGATTTTTTCCTCGCGTCCCCGCGTCCCCGCGTCCCCGCGTCCAATTCCTCCATCACCCGATCCAAAGCTTGCCGATAAACACGGGTGACATTAGCAACATACTCCGGGGCTTTGAGGCGGCCTTCAATTTTGAGAGAAGTTACGCCTGATTTCACCAAATCGGGCAAAACATCTAATCCTGCGAGGTCTTGAGGACTGAGTAAATATTTGCGATTCTCTAAATCTACAACTTTCCCATCAGAGATTAAATCATAAGGCATCCGGCAAGCTTGGGCGCATTCACCTCGATTGGCAGAACGTCCGCCTAAAGCTTCACTCGTCAAACACTGGCCGGAATAAGCCACGCACAAAGCACCGTGAACAAAAACTTCCAAAGGTAGCGATGTCTGCTGTTGGGCTATCTGCTGCTGAATTTTATTGATTTCTTGGAGAGAACATTCACGCGCCAGCACTACCAATTGACAGCCAAGGGATTTGGCAAATTCCACCCCAGCTGCACTGGTAATGGTCATTTGCGTAGAAGCATGGATGGGAAAATCGGGCGATAGGTGACGGATAAGACGACATATACCAACATCTTGAACAATTACCGCATCCACATCCGCTGCAATAATCGTGCGGAGATATTGTTGTGCTTCTGCTAGTTCTTTGGGAAATATGAGTGTATTTACAGTGACATAACCCTTTACGCCGCGACGATGCAGAAATTTCATCAAGCTGGGTAAGTCTGCTTCTGTGAAATTTTGCGCCCGCATTCTGGCGTTAAAGCGATCTAAACCGAAATAAATCGCATCCGCCCCATTTTCTACAGCAGCTTTAGCACATTCCCAATTACCTGCTGGCGCAAGTAGTTCGGGACGTTGAAGGGAGAGTGAAGAAGGGGAGCGATCGCTTTTCATTAGACTTGGGGTTAAGTAGCACCATAGCGATCTTACCTAAGTTGATGGGGGATGGTGGGGGCGATCGTTATCTCCACGCTAGTGTTTTAATTCACCTGGAGGTGATGAAAAAACTAGCCTGTTTCAAATTTTTGTGTGTACATTGTCCACTAATATTGGTTATGCTGTAAATATAGACTCAGCTAAAAGTATTAATTACCCATGTCAGAAACATCATCTGCAAAAGATTGCCGTATCGATTTACGAGTCACCCAAGAACAAAAAGAACTATTAGAACGTGCTGCAAGTCTTAAAGGAATTTCGTTGAGTGCTTATACACTTTTTCATGTATTAGCGATCGCCAAGCAAGATATAGATGCGAATGAAAGGCTGGTGCTGTCTAATCTTGATAGAGATTTGTTTATATCAGTAATGGAAAACCCGCCAGAACTGAAGGGAAAACTCAAATCTGCTATTCAGCAATATAGACAGAAATATGGCAAATAATAGCAAAGCAAAATGGAATTTTGTACCAATTGATAAAAAATACCAAAGAGATTCTTTTGATTGTGGTTATGGAATTTTGAATGATTATCTCAAGAAATATGCACGGCAAAATGATAATAAAGGAATTGCTAAAACATTTGTAGCAATGCCGGCATCAGGAAGCTTGAAGATAGATGGCTATTATACTGTCAGTGCCAGCGTTATTGAGTATGAATCATTACCAGAAGCTTATCATCGTGGAATGCCTGCCTATCCAATTCCAGCAATGCTGATTGGAAGATTAGCAGTAGATAATTCGGTTAAAGGACAAGGTTTGGGAGGCGAATTGTTAGCAGATGCTCTCTATCCCGCTGTTCGTGCTTCTCAAGAAATTGGAATATATGCTGTGAGAGTTGATGCGATCGATTTTCAGGCAAAGGAATTTTATCTCAAGTATGAGTTTATTCCTTTTCAAGACAATGAACTCTCACTATTTCTGCCAATAGCAACGATAATTAGAGAGTTTGCTTAGCTTAATCAGGAAAATATCAAAGGCGACAAAATTCAAGAGCGATCTTATCTAAGCTTATGTAGGATGGTAGACATTTATCCTTGCTAACCTAGAGCAATTATTCTTTCTCTAGACGAGTAATCTCTTTGAAGCAGTAAAAAATCAGCAGAAAAAATTTAAACTTTGCATTTATAAATGTAGTTTGAAAAAAAATTAACACTAGATGGTAACTATTTGTGGAACTTTGACTACGACTCAATTAAATTTAAAGAGAGAGTTATTCATTATACTAAGCTGCTTGGGGGCTGCAAATAAATAGATATATTGAGAATGATAAGGCCATCTCGCCCAACCACCCCAATCCATAAAGCGAACCCATAGAGTTGTTGGTGAACATGTACCTACTTCCAGAGGAAATGTCCAAACATCCCTATTTAACGCCAGCTCTGGATGAATTGGTGTAAGAGGATCTTGAGCATCCCATTGGATGATTCCGTCTTCACCCCATGACGTACCATCAAACTCTGCTTTAAAGGGTTGAGCTATCTCTTTCAAAATAGAATTGTTATGTTCCCTCTGTGAATTTGCAAAAGGTACACCGGGAACCTCAATAGCAATGAATGCCGCCTTTTGGGACACTATGAAGGAGTGAAATTGACCTATAATGTAACCTGAAGTTAAAGCATCTCCAGTTGTATATTCTTGGAGGAACAAGTCTTTATAAGAGATTTGACTTGGATATCCTTCATCTATTAAGTAATTACTTGCATTTCTGTAAAAATTAAAGCATATTGGAAACCAATCTGGAGTTTTCTCTACAATTTCATAAATTTTAATCTTAAGGCTTTCTGCTAAAGACAAGTTTGACCTCAACAATATTTAATAAATTTGAGCAATTTAAATTTTATCACTCAATATATCTCACGGTTATAAATCGTATAAAGTCTTAAACCAGGTTACGAATGTCTTTGCTTTCGGATGCTGTGGATTCAGAATTTCTTCTTCGATAGCGTTATGTAGTTGTCGTCCTGGTGGCTTTTGCCAAGCTAACCATGTGTAAATGTAAGCTTTATCAATATGAGAATCTATAAATAATGCTCCTCTATTTTTTGCTTCTGCTACAACTTCCTGAGCATATTGCCATTGTCTGACGTAGTGGGTCAAGATTACTTCGTGAGCATAAAAATTGAATAGCTTCCAGTATTGATGTTTTACCGCTATTGTTTTTACCAACAAGTAAGTTGACTCTACCAAGTTGCTGAAGCTCGAAGGACTAGAAACCACGGAAATTGTCTATTTTTATTGTCTTCAACATAATGAAAGCTAGTCCGAGACAACAAAGATGTAATCACAGATATTAGGAATGGTAATCCTAACACCTCTCACCTTACCAAAAAGGGGCGATCGCATCTTACCCAAATCGCTCAACATCAGCACTTTCCTCTTCCGACTCAACAAGTTCAAAATTTACTTTGTTGTATAAATCCTGCAATGAAATTTCAAAGGGTACAGTTGTAAGTGCGATCGCTTCATCTTCTTCATCATATTCACGAAGCGTCCATTGCTTTTTCCCAGTTTTGGAAAATTGCTCTACACGAATTCGAGTTTGGTCAATTAACAGATATTCTTGGAAGGTAGAAATAGTCCGGTAAGCTTCAAATTTATCTTGGCGATCGTGGCCTTTGGTAGATTTTGATAAAACCTCAACAATAATCTGGGGATTCAGAATTATATCCTTTCGGTTGTTAAAAAACTCCGGTTCACCCGCCAGAATCATCACATCTGGATAAGTGTAGGTACGCTTTTGGAGTATCCATAGACGAACATCACCCATAAAAACCCGGTAGTTCTGCTTTTTAAATGCGAAATTTAACTCAGCACTTAAGTTAAGTGCTATTTGATTGTGATTTACTGTTCCACCCGCCATAGGAATTATTCGCCCATCAATATATTCACTTTTGTAATCAGCAGCTTCTTCTAGCTCTAAATATTCCTCTGGAGTATAGTATCGCTGTTGTGTTATTTGCATAGCTCTATGGGGTAACAATGTTTAACGATATGGAGTATCTAGGCACTAAAAATATTTTATCCATGTTTACCGAACTGGTTAACAGGTTAGATAGAGTTTTTATGTTCCCTATCTGAATTCCCTAAGTACAATATTTCATTAATTCCTAGTGAAATAAATTAGGCAAAACTCTGCGTTCCTTTGCGTTTACTTTGCGTTTAAAAACATTATGAGTTTACGCAAAATACTACCTGACTCACTTCATAAACAACTTCTAATCAAGCCTGTTAACCCCTTTCCTATTGATAACCGGCTGCTTGCAACAGAAACAATTTGGCATAACGTCCCCCTAGCTGTAACAGTTCTTCGTGAGTTCCCTGTTCTATAACTTCCCCATTTTCTATTACTAAAATTTTGTCAGCCATTCGTACCGTAGAAAACCGATGCGAAATCAAAAGTACCATTTGCTTTTGAGTAATAGCCCGAAAATGATTGAAAATCTCAAACTCAGCTTGGGCATCTATCGCTGATGTTGGTTCATCTAACACCAAGATATCTGCTTGCGATCGCATAAAAGCACGAGACAGAGCAATTTTCTGCCATTGTCCCCCAGAAAGTTCCTGTCCTCCTTTAAACCAACGGCCGAGTTGAGTCTGGAAGCTTTGCGGTAATTGGTCGATAAAGGATTGCGCCATGCCTTTTTGGGCAGCAGTTTCCCAACGAGTATTATCTTCGAGATGTTCTACATCGCCGACGCCAATATTCTCACCCACAGTAAATTGATAGCGGACAAAGTTCTGAAAAATCACACCAATGCGACGCCGCAACACATCCACATCCCATTCTTGCAAGTCCAAACCATCTAAGAAAATTCGCCCAGAATCTGGGGTGTAGAGTCGGGTAAGTAGTTTGATTAAAGTAGTCTTACCGGAACCGTTTTCACCGACAATTGCCAGTTTCTCTCTCGGTTTCAAGTGCAGCGAAATGTTTCTCAATGCTGGCTTGGAACTTCCCGGATAAGTAAATGATACGTTCTCAAAACGAATACCATCTTGGGGATTTAAACCAACGGTTGCCTTACCCCAAGACTTTGGTACTTTCTCTTCCAGAAAATCATAGAGATTTGATAGATAAAGGTTGTCCTCATACATCCCTCCAATAGAAGTCAGGGCATTGGAGAAAGTAGACTGTCCTTGGCGAAACACAGTCAGATACATTGTCATGTCTCCCAAGGAAATCTTACCTCGCACTGTTTCCAGCACAATCCAAGCATAAGCTACGTAAAAAGCGCCAGTACTGACTAAACTCAGGAGATACCCCCACAATCCTCGCCGCAGAGTCAAATCGCGGTCTTCGCCATAAAGTGTATCGAACAGGTTGCGGTAACGTCCTAGCAACATCTCTCCGAGTTGGTAGAGTTTGACTTCTGTGACAAAATCTTCTCTTGCTAGCAGATTCTCTAAGTAGTGCTGTTGACGGGTTTCTGATGCACGCCAACTAAACAAGCGAAAGGCTTCTCCTGCAAACTTTGTTTCGGCAATAAATACAGGTATGGCGGCCAAAATCAGCATTAGCACCGCCCAAACTGAGAAATTAACTAGCAAAATACCGTAAGTAATCAGCGAAAGGGCATTTTGTACTAAGCCAAAGGTGCGGTTTACTAAGGAAAGGGGACGCACTGATGCTTCTCGTCGGGCATTGGTCAATTTGTCATAAAATTCTGAGTCTTCAAACTGTCTAAGATCGAGTGTCAGCGCCTTTTCTAAGATGAGTACATTCACTCGCTGACCCAGTAGCGCCCGCAATAACGATTGACAAATGATGATTCCCCGTTGGCTACCTGCTAGTAAAATTACAGCGATCGCTTCTAATCCTACATACAACAAAGAAGGATAAATATTAACAGAACCGTTGCTGCCTGAGCTAACCTGAGAGGCAAATACCACTGCATCAACAATCAACTTACTTATGTAAGATATCGCTGCCGGTAAAATACCAGCCACTAAAGTTAAACTAGCCAGAAAAATAGTAAGCGATCGGCTAGTAGTCCATACTAAGCTTATAGCCCGTCCACTGTACCGGAAAACCGTCAGTGATTGGCGTAGAATATTTCTTTTTTTTTAATTTTCATCTTTACTTGCCGCGAGATACCCCAATACGGTTCGGTTAACAGGTTTATTCCTCGAAGATCCCCCCAACCCCCCTTTTTAAGGGGGTTTACAACCCTCTTTTACCCCCTTTTTAAGGGGGTCGCCGTAGGCGGGGGGATCTTAACCGAACCGTATTGCGAGATACCCCAAGTACAGCGGATCTTCCTGACTTTATTTAATCTTTATAAATTGTAGCAAAAAAGAACTCATAACTCAGGAGCGAGAATGGCAAGTGTTCGACTGAGTGGTGACTTTTATACTTAGGTTAACGAATATTCTGAATTCCAACTCCTATTTATATTTTTATCCCCACAATCTCCTACCTGGTTTGCCATTTAATCGCTGGTGAGCATCTTCCAATAAAGCTGGAATATCTAAATTTTCAGGACATCGGGGTAAACAATCACCACATTCTGTACATCGATTAGCTTTCATTCCAGGGAACCAATGACCGGCATTTTCAAACATTCCATAACGATATTGGCCATAGTCTTTCATGTCATAAGCTACTGCGAGGTTTCGTAACCGCAATACTTCTGGAATATTGATATTTTCCGGACATGGTAAACAAGCATAACATTGGCTACATTTATCAATTCCCAAAGCAATTTTTTGCTGATTTTCTAATCGCTGGAATGCAGAAATTTCTTCTGGCGTAAGTTCATTATCTCGGTTAGCAACTTGCAGAGGTTCGATTAATTCATCTGGGTTAGCTGGCCCGACACTCAAAGTAGTTATACGGTTATCTGCAAGTAAAAATCGATAGTTTAGTTCTAATGGTGAATACGGCTGACACAAGTCTTTAAGGGTTTGGGGTGGCGTGTAGAGGCGTCCTCCCTTATCAGCAGGGGAAATGATGAAAATCCCCATGTCTTTTTGGTTAGCTAGTTGAATCGCTGGCGCGTGGCGTTGGAAAAAATAGTAATAATGCAGATTGACAAATTCAAAAATATCTGTATTAATCGCTGCCTGAATTAATTCTAATGTCCCGTGGGTCGAAAAACCAACGTGTCGCACTCGACCATCAGCAACGGCTTCTTCGACAGCTTGCATACAGCCATTTTTGGCTTGTACCCATTCCAAATGTTGCCAAGTGTTTAAGCCATGAATGCCTAAGCAATCTAGATAATCTATTTGTAATTGTTCTAAGGATTCGTCGATGCACCGACGCATGGTGTCGGAATCTGGTGTAGGTGGGATTTTGGTAGTGAGGTGCAGCCTCGTTCGGGGGACTGACAAACCAGCTTTTAACGCCTTACCAAGATATTCCTGACTTTTACCGTAACCTTTGGCAGTTTCTAGATGATTAATTCCTAAGGCTAAGGCTTGTTCGATTGTCTGCTGGGCATTTTCAAAGTCAGCCAGGTAGCGCATTGTTCCCAAGGAAAAAACCGAGAGGCGCAAATTTGTTTTCCCAAAGCGTCGGTATTGCATCGTTAAGAGAATTAGGAGTGAGGAGTGAGGAGTTAGGAGTGAGAAATGAGCAGTTGAATAATGTAATTCATAACTCTTAACTCTTAACTCATAACTTTTAACTCATAACTCATAACTCCTAACTCATAACTCTTAACTCATAACTTTTTTAACTGTCGCCATTACCAAAGCGCTTGATCAAATCTTCAGGACGGAGATTAGAAACAAATTCACGGAAGGCTTGCTGTTCGGCTTCGTCTGCATCGCGGTCAACTGGGATAGAGGCATCGGCGATGACTTCTTCCATTACCCAAATCGGAGTATTTGTGCGGAGGGCAATGGCGATCGCATCGCTAGGACGGGCGTCGATTTCCTTTTTCACCTCACCTTGCTGGACAATTAAGGCTGCATAAAAGGTATCCTTTTGCAAGGAATGAATAATCACCTTCTCTAGAGTCATGTTCCAGGTCTCTAGAAGATTCACCATCAAATCGTGAGTCAAGGGTCTGGGAGGCTTCTGATTTTCCAGTGCGCCCATAATTGCCCTAGCTTGTTCTTGACCGATGTAAATAGGCAAAGCCCGTCGATCTGAAGAATCTTTCAAAAGGACGATCGGGCTGCGGGTTATGGCATCTAATGCTATGCCAGCGACTTTCATTTCAATCATTGGCTAAGCCTCTACAATTTTTTGAGAGCCTTGGATAGTGTGTAACAAATAGTACTCTTGTCCAGGCGGTTTAGCGACAGTAATAAACATAAGCATTCGTTCTCTATAATTGCTTCTATTAAACTCCGAACTTGTGGTGTACACCAGAGTAATTCAAATGGGTCAGCTTAAACAATAAGCTTCTTACCCAAGTATGCCTCGTGAAGGATGATAATGTGTTAATATTCCTCATAGAAAAAAAAGTCAGAAAATATACTCAGATATTCTCAATTTCTGTGACAATTACTAATTAATTTCTGCCAAAATTAGGCAATAAATAGAGTTAGTTTGGCAAAAAAGCGGTGTTTACAGGATTAATCCAAGCTTTAGGAACGATGAAACCCTTAGGGGGCGATTCTTGGCAAATTACTTGTGTTAGCCAATCGGGTGAAGTAATTATGCAAGATTTGGCTTATGGTGACAGTGTTGCAGTGGATGGCGTTTGTTTGACGGTGGAGAAAGTTTTAAAAGATGGCTTTATCGCCACCGCTTCACCAGAAACCCTACGCCGCACGACTTTGGGAGGCGAGCAAACCCAACAGAGATATGTCAATTTAGAAGCGTCGCTCAGAGTTGGCAGCAAAGTCGGCGGTCATTTTGTGATGGGTCATGTAGATGGCATCGGGCGATTGTTAATGGCAGAACAAACGGCGACTTCTTGGGAAATGACCTTTAGTGCATCAGAGGCGATCGCACGCTATATTGTCCCCAAAGGTAGCATTACCGTCAATGGCATCAGTCTCACAGTAGCTACATATGAGCCGGAATTTTCCCAATTCAAGGTGGCGGTGATTCCTCTCACCTATGCCGAGACAAATCTTCGCTATTTGACTCCTGGCAGTTTAGTCAATTTAGAAGGAGATATTCTCGGCAAATACGTGGAAAAATTCCTTTATTCTGGCAAACCACACACCACAGACCCTGATAATAATAGTATAAACGACATTACACCCGCATTCTTAGCAGAACACGGGTATTTGTAATTAGGCATGTGTAAAGGGAAAGGGGTAAGGGGAAAAGGAGAAAAATTAAATTTATTCCTTTTCCCTTTAACCTTTAACCTTTTCCCCAGTTAACTCCCTGGTTCCTGATTTACCTGAGCAGTTCGCAGGGATTGAAGTAACTGGGCCAGGCCGCCTTGTAATTCTACGCCTGGGTCAGTTGCAACCCATCCATTTGGCGTGAGGTGGCGGACTTCAAAGTGCAGGTGAGAGCCTGTGGAATTACCTGTGCTACCGACTCGCCCAATCACAGTTCCAGGTTCTACCCATTGACCTGGTTGAACAAAGATTTCTGACATGTGGCCGTAGAGAGTTTGTTCAGCAGATTTGTGATTGATGATAACAGCTAAACCATAACCACCCAGCCAGTTAGCAGTTTCCACTTGACCGCCAGCAGCAGCCAAAACCGGTGTTCCCGTAGGCGCACCCAAGTCTGTACCAGCATGGAAGCGTTGGGTACCTGTAATGGGATGAATTCGCCAACCAAACACAGAAGTAATGGAAGCGGGAATTGACAACGGATACATCATTCCCGTACCACCATAGGCGATTCTAGGACTGTAGGGAATTTGTGGCAATACTGATGCCAGCGAGAAGTCGTAACTTACAGTGCTGGGGCGGGGTGCTATGTTACCATCTGCCATTGGTGGTGGTAAAGTACCGCCACTGGGGGCAATGGGAGTCGCACTAACCTTGGTGGGGCCAAAATCGCTGGGACTAGGAATAAATCGATTCTGACGGAATCCAGTCTTATTGTCACCACTAGAAACACTTTGAACAGCACGCCATCTGCCATTGTTACTAGCGCTTGCCACCTGTCGCACTGGTGGAACTACTGGCAGCTGAGCGTTTTCACTTCTTCTGAGCCAATTAGGTGCTGATTTCCCATTAGAATTGGCTACACGCCCAGTTTGGGGTGCTTTAGCACAAACCCCACCAGATACGCTTTGCCCTGAAGGCAAAGTGGCTCGGCAACCACTAGAACGTTCTGTGAGGATTACGGAACTCGGTGCTTGATAAGTGCCCGTTGCACCGGTATCATAACTATTGGGGTCAATATAGGCGTTATTATAATCCTTGGCTTTCTCTATGGCTGCCCTGACAGCGCTATTGGAGTTGTTTGCTGGTTGAGCAACTTGTGGGAGTTTTTCAGGTAAGGGACGAGGAGCAGCATTAGGTTTTTCTTGTCTCACCCTTGCAGGAGCAATCTGCGAAGTTTCTGGTTTAGGCTGAGACTGTCTGATAATAACAACAGGTTCAGCAGCTTCGATTTTAGGCTTAGACTGCCTAATTGGTTCTTTTGATTGAGCCACTTCTGGCTTGCGTAGTCTCTGTCTGAGTCTGGTTCGCCGTTGAGCAAAGTCTGGCTGTGTTTGAGCTGTTTCCGGCGCAACAGTCTGTTTTTTCACTGGGTTTGTAAACACCACTGCTGGCTGGGAACTTTCAACAGTGGGAACGATGTTGTCTATTTGTGTTTCCGTTTGGGCAGACACGAAGCCGCCGCTTAGGAGACTGACGCTGCTTAGCCAACAGAGACTCTGTGCTGGTAGCGTCGAGGCAAAACGTTTTTTTGTCACACCTCGCTGCCATAAGTAGTGCAAACGATGATGGGCAGAATTTTGGCGCTGCGTCATTTGTTCTCTCAGTTGTGTGTAATTAGCCTAAAGAGATGATGCTAGTGGTTTGCCTTGCCGAAAGAGCGAAATTTTGAACAAACCTGAAATTTAAACCGAAGATTTATGGTATCCCAAACTGATTGTACCGGGTTCAATATAAATTTCCGGTGTAATTAGTTCTTTTGTCCCATAATTTTCTAAATCAATTCGTAAATTTCCTTGAGGAGTTACACCGACTACAGTACCTGAAAGATTATTGACGTACACCTTATCGCCCATATTTGTAAGCAAATTTAAATAGCGAGATAAGAGTATGTTTATTCCTTCTTGGAAGAGGCACTGCATACCGGATTCTATTCCTAGTAAAACCGTAGAGGCGAGCATTTCCAAACAAGAAATTGGTCTGTAATTTTGGGAAGCTTGCCACGATTCCAGATTAATTCCTGTTTCTGGTACTGGGTTTATCCAGTTAATACCAACGCCAATTACTGTTTGTGTAACTTGTCCTTTGTTTACTTTGGTTTCTGTCAAAATGCCGCCTAGCTTGCGACCATTTAAAACTAAATCATTGGGCCATTTTATCCCAACATTCACGTTGTGCTGGCGCAATTGAGACGCAATTCCCCAAGCACTAGCGAAAGTTAGCTGGTAGCTGTCGGTAGCTTCTATTTTGCCATCGCAAGAAATCGCCAGCGAAAGATACAATCCTCCAACTGGAGAAATCCATTGGCGTCCCCATTGTCCCCGTCCCGCTGTCTGTGAAGTTGCAATTACTACTGTTCCCGAAGTCGCCCCAAGGTTTAGCATGTCCCAGAGAATTTGATTTGTTGAGGAGACACTTTCAAAAAAATGCACAGAAAATGGTAAATACGGATACTTTCGCCCTGCTTGCAAGGCTACTTCTAAATTTTGCAGATTAAATTCCACAGCAGTAACCTAAATGGCCTCGTTCAAGTTAGCATTAATTGGCTGATGAGTGATTTTCTCTTTAGGTTTGGTTGATGATGCACACTTGGCACTGGCGAAATTGGGAAGGACTGCCCTATTTAACTTGCAGTATTCTGGAAAATTGGCATCACGGTTTCTTTACTCACCAGTTTTGGCCGCGATCGCCACAAGATCTTACACTCATACTGCAACCAGAGGCATCAGTCTATCGCTTAAAGCAGGTACATGGTAATAGTGTTCTCACCCCCCAAGAAATTGCCAGCAGCACTCTTGAGGATGGTTTAGCCTCGGCAGATGCTCTAATTAGCGAACAGCCTCTACAAGCTGTCTGGGTCGCTAGTGCAGATTGTACGCCCCTGCTGATTGGCGATGTGAAAACTGGACTTGTGGCAGCAATACACGCCGGATGGCGGGGTACTGCCAAGAAGATTGTCCCTCAAGCGATCGCCAGATTCAAATCCCAAGGCAGCAAACTCGATGATTTACGTATTGCAATGGGGCCGGCGATCGCAGGTGAAGTTTACCAAGTTTCTCTTGAGGTAGCTGCCCAAGTCGGAGCCAGCATTATACCACATAATGACGAGCAAAAAATTGTCCAAGCATTACAAAATCTGCCTAATTCACCCTTATTAGAAGACCCCAATCCAGGAAAGGTAAAACTTGATGTGCGGCGAGTAAATGTTTTACAGCTGGAAAGTTTGGGAATTAGTGGAGAACAAATTGCGATCGCTCCTTATTGTACTTTTCAAACTCCAGAGCATTTCTTTTCTTACCGCCGGGAACAAGAGAAAAAAGTCCAGTGGTCAGGAATTGTCAGCGGTAAAACGATTCATTAGCCTATATTTTCATCACACGACGTATTAATACCATCTACCATTTCAAGGGTTAATATTCCTTTCGGTTTATTAACTACTAGCTGCATAGTGTCGAGCCACAATGAGCCTATTATGGTATCTGGAATTTCATCTCCAACATGAACAGGAATTATAACTTCAGTTCCATCGATAATTAGTTTGCCTTCATAAATATCGAATCGTGCTTCCCCTCTTGCTGTTCGCATTTCAATTTGTGCGGCCATCAATGGCCACCCTAATACTTCCAAGTCTTGAGTATTAATAGCTAACCACCCATCTGTAAAGCCAGTATCGAGTAAAGCTTCAACAGCAAATAGTTCATTATTAGTAGCAACAAGCTGAATTTCAAATAATAGCTCGCCATTATCACCAAATGAACCTGCAATCATAACCTGCCGCAGGTTCCCGTGTCGTTGAGTCGAAATATAGTAAGTTTAACTTTGTTAATGTTGTCATAAGCTTCGTGGATTTTTTGCATTATCCCCAAGAGCGTTGGATCGATAAAGTACTGTTCTGTTTCAGGGTCAATAGCAATATGCCAGTTGTAATGTGTTTCAATCAAAGTTGGACGTAAACGCTCAAAAATGGCACGACACTGCATTGCAAGATGGTCGCGCTGTTTTTGACGGTTACGTACTTCTTCAGGTGCTAATGATGCTTGTAGAATGCGGGTGCGTCGTGGATGGGATACCTGTTTCATATCAATAAAATGTACGCGGTAGCATAGTCTTAATTATCGAGTAAATCTAAATCTGGTTGACTTAAAGTCAAGTTAATGCTTCATACAAAACTTCACGGTGCATTAATGCTCTATCAACTAAAGATTGTATTTGCTCAGGTGATAACGGATCGCCATTAGCATAATGTTCCATCCAAGTTTTACCAATCAAATTGGTGTCATCTGGTAAAGTTGCTAAATCCCACCCAGGTATCGCCAATTCTTCCATCAGGCGATTTACCTTAGGATCGTAACTCAAAGCAAAACAGCGACAGCCTTCAGCAGCCGCCATAATTAAGCTGTGCAAACGCATTCCAATTGCCATTTCGACACCGCGAAACACCCCTTTTAAAAGTTGCGGATCTTCCAGACACAAAATTTTGCTGACATCTGGAAGTTTGGGTTGAATAGCTTCGGCAATACTTAAATCTTCACTTTTTTGGAATGGTAGCAGTAAGATAAACGCTTGGGTGGCTTTTTGAAAATCGACTAAAGCACGAGTCAAGTTAGCCAAACGTGTTTCTGTAAGTTGGGGATGCGATCGCAACGTTACCGCAACTCTCGGCGCAGGTAAATCCCAAAGTCCTGGTACTGGTTTAGATTCTAATGCCCAAACCGGATCGGGAGCTATGATACAAGGAATTTGCCAATCAGCTAATAAAGCAGCACTGGCGCGATCGCGGACGCTGACTTTGGTACAATTTATAAAAGTTTGCCTTGCTAAGAAGCGAGTTTGGGGACGCACCAAAGGGCCGATACCTTGCGCCCAAGCAACAGTTTTCAAACCGAAATTCTGTGCCAATGACATCAGTCCGCCATAATAAAATGGGCTAATAATACTGGTAACGTCTTGAATTAGACTCCCACCGCCCCAAATCAAAGCATCACAAGAGCGCAAAGCTTGGAGAACAGGTAAAACAGCCATGCGATTGTGAGTTTCTACATTGTAGCGATCGCGCGTTTCCTCTGGATTACCCGAAAGCACCACAGGCGTCACATCAGGTGGTAACATTTGCAAAAGCGTTGCCAACAAAGCTTCGTCACCACCATTACCTTTACCGTAATATCCAGACAATAACGCCCGCATCTTTGCCATTTTAGATTTTGGATTTTGGATTTTATATCAACTTTATTGAGAATTCAGAATTCAGAACTCCTAACTCCTAACTCCTAATTCCCCACTCCCTACTCCCCACTCCCTACTCCCCACTTCTATGCACGTTCTTTCGATTCCCACCTGGATTATCCATATTTCTAGCGTTATTGAGTGGATTATTGCCATTTGGTTAGTTTGGACTTACGGCGAACTCACTCGTAACCGTAATTGGTGGGCATTGTCCCTTGCCATGTTACCAGCTTTGGTTAGTGCCATGTGTGCTTGTACCTGGCATTATTTCGACAACGCCGAATCTCTGGAATGGCTGGTAACGCTTCAGGCTACCATGACCTTAGTTGGTAACATTACACTTTGGGCGGCGGCGTTTTTGATTTGGCGTTCCACAAAGTCTACTAACACTGTTGCACCCCAACCTATTAAATCAAAGCAATGATCTCTAAAGAAACCCTGTTCGCGCTTTCATTGTTTCCCTATTTGGGTTTCTTGTGGTTTATCAGCCGCAGTCCGCAAATGCCGCGTTTAGCACTATATGGATTTTACGGTACTCTTGTATTTGTTTTCGTCACCATTCCCGCAGGAATTTATGCCGTACTGCATTATGGCAAGTCTCTAGCCAATGTAGATTGGTTACACGGCGGTGCAGAAGTATTTTTGACACTTACGAACATCTTGATTGTGTTGGGTTTTCGCCAAGCAGTTAACGAATTGAAAAATAGAGAGTAGGGAGTCGGGTGACACACTGACGCAGTGACGTAGGGAGTAGTAAAGGTGGATGAATCCAGTTCAGAGGTGGATGAATCCAGTTCAGAGGTGGATGATTCCAGTTCAAAGGTGGATGAATCTAGTTCAAAGGTCGATGAACAACTATCTAAGTCTAATAACTCAACTTCTAACACGATGTCAGACTAATCACTTGTAATTAAAACCTCTCCCCATCTCCCCACCTCCCCACCTCCCCATCTCCCCACTCTCCACTCCCATTTCCATATATCTACCAAATTAAGTTCGAGGAAAAGCAAATGGATGTAATTCCAGCAATAGATTTACTAGAAGGTCGTTGCGTGCGATTGTATCAGGGAGACTACGATCGCTCGCAAGTTTTTAGCGAAAACCCAGCTGATGTTGCTAAACAGTGGGTGGAACAGGGCGCTACAAGATTGCACGTAGTCGATTTAGATGGTGCAAAAACAGGTAAAGTGGTAAATCTTCAGGCAATTGAAGCGATCGCTAAAGTGGTATCTGTCCCCATTGAAATTGGCGGAGGATTGCGCGATCGCACCAGCGTAGAACAAGTGTTTAATCTGGGGGTACAGTGGGCAATTCTCGGTACCATCGCTGTCGAAGAACCCCAGTTAGTCCAAGAAATCTGCCAAGAATTTCCCGAACAAATTATTATCGGTATTGACGCCCGTAATGGCCGCGTAGCTACTCGCGGTTGGTTAGAAACTTCACAAGTTTTAGCAACCCAGCTAGCTGTCACAATGCAAGAATTGGGCGCAGCAGCAATTATTTATACTGATATACATCGTGATGGTACTCTTACGGGGCCTAATTTAGAAGCTTTGCGAGAACTTGCTAGTGCAATTTCCATACCAGTAATCGCTTCTGGTGGAGTTAGTTCCGTTACCGATTTGTTGAGTTTGCTGGCGTTAGAACCACAAGGCGTAACTGGTGTAATTGTCGGACGTGCCTTATATACTGGGGATATTTTACTCAAAGAAGCATTACAAGCGATCGGCCCTGGACGGATTCAGGATATTCCACCCGATTTCGGTTTTTCTAGTTTTGCTTGACAAACTACACACACTGACTCGTCCTTGCCGAGTACAATGGTGTCTCTCTTAACTAGTCCGGCTATTTGTTCTAGCTAAACAGTGAACAGTACGGAGGATGAAATGGTTGTTACATTGCGGCTGCGCCAAATAGACGTTCAACCAGGCCAGTGCTTGATATTGCGCGAGATTAGTTGGGCAGAGTTTGAAGCAATTCTAGAGGAACTTGGAGAACATCGGGCTACGCGAGTTGCTTACTATCAGGGGTGTTAGAAATTCGGATGCCTTCACCAGAACATGAAGTTGACAAAGAATTAATCGGTGATATGGTGAAAATCGTACTTGATGAGTTACAACTTGACTGGGAACCTTACGGCTCGACAACACTGAAGCGATGCCTACGGCTGGCTGCGCCTACGCAAATGGCAGCAGGTGTAGAACCAGATAGCTGTTTTTATATCCAAAATGCTCGCCAAATGATTGGCAAGCGACGGTTAGATTTGTCAGTCGATCCACGACCAGATCTAGCAATTGAGATTGATGTTACCTCAAAGACCCAGCTTAGTGCTTATGTGGCGTTGGGCGTACCTGAAGTTTGGTGTTATGGAAATGGCAAGTTGCGAGTATTTGTCTTAAATCAAGGAGAATATATGCAGATGGAAATTAGTCCCACCTTTGGAAATTTCCCTGTGATTGAGGGAATATTGCAATTTTTACAACTCAGCCTGACACAAGGATCTAGTACAGCGCAACGGGCATTCAGACAGTGGGTACGTAAAGCATTAGCACAGTAATATTACGTTTAGTTAAAAATTAATAAGTTTATTTGTTTAATTTTTCCGTGAGATATTTCTGTAATCGACAATACCCGTAATGTAGATAAAATTGTAGTAGACTTTAAAACTTAATATTATGCCTAGTCAAGATAAAAATTCCCATCAAGCATTTAATCAAACACAAGCTAATGGAACAAAGAGCAAGAAGAAACTACAACCTCCTCCAGACATCAAAAAACCAAAGAAAACAGAATAAAAGCTGTTAGACTTTGTTGTAGAGACTTAAATCTAATTAAGCCTCTACATATAGAATGTGACGATAAAAGCGCTATTATAAAATCAACAGATGTTCAGATCCCCGATTTCTTTTAGAAATCGGGGATCTAACTTTTCACGAAGCTTCTGAAATTTACTCAAATTCTTCTGAATTCTGACTCCTGAATTCTGACTTATTTATTTTTCACTTGACTCTTTGCCTGTTCTAAAGCTATTTCTTTCATCGCTTGATACGAATTCACATTGGAAGTACCTTCAATGGCTTTAACTGCCAAATCCTGAACTTGTTTGAGAGCAGATTCAAGTTGTTTAGAAAGGTTTTGAATGCGTGCTTCTTGATTAGTAATAGTCTGTTCTAGAGATTGCAGTCTTTGTTCGTAAAAGCGCTTTTGCCCTTCTACTTCCTTAGAATATAAATCTGATTTAACCTTAGCTTGGTAATGGGCAATACCTTTGCCTTCTTCTGTAGCTTTTTTGATGGCTGCTTCTTTTTCTTTCGGAAAAGCCTCTACTTTAGCTTTCAATTCTTCAAATTGTTTTTCTCGTTCAAAAATGGCTTTTTCCCTTTCAGCCCACTGTTTTTCTGTTTCTTGAAGTAATTCCTCTAGTTGTTTATATAATGCTTTTTGACGCTGTTCGTATTCGTCATTGTCTAGCTGTCGTTGCAGTTCTAAATTATACTTATACTCTGCTACATCGCGTTGGCGAGTTTTATTGAGGTTTTCATTCCTTTCTTTTATCGCCCGTTGATGTTCTTCTTGCTCTTTTCCCCAAGTATTTCTTTCATCTGCTATTTCTTGTAATAACACATCAGCACGTTGGCTATATTCTTCCTGATAAGCTTTAGAATTATCTTCATAGGCTTGGATAAGAGTATCCAATATTTCGTCAGAAATGTCTAAATTATGTAACTGCTTTAATTGTTGAATTTCATCTTCTAAAGTTCGTCTGATTTCTTCTAATTTAGAAGCCTTATTTGTCAATTGTTCCGATAATTCATTAGCAGCGCTACCAAAACCTAATTGAATCTTTGCTAAGCTTTCAATTGTATTATTCATCTTCTGTTGGACGCTAGAAAGCTGATTCATAGGTGTTTTTTGCTCAGTTTTAGGCTGTTCTTTAGTTACTGACTTGCTTTCTTTAGCAACTTGTTCAAGTTGCGATTTTAACGCTGCTTGTTCTTTAGCTAACTCCTCATACGCCTGAAGAATTTCTACTTTAGTATTCTTCTCAGTCGGTTTTTTCACCACTACAACAAACCTCCTCTTCAGGAATTCAAAATTCAAAATGACTAAGGCGCTACAAACTCAAACTATTTACTACTAGAACTACCAAAAGCTCTCATAGCTAAGTCTTGTGCTTGTTTTAATGCAGTTTGCAATTGGGCAGAAATACCTTCTATCTGCTCAGTTTGTTTCTTGATTGTTTCTTCCAAAGATTGAATTTTTAATTCGTAACTCTGTTTGTTAGATTCCCATTCTTTTTCAAATAAATCCGCCTCGATTTTCGCTTTTTGATTTGTTTCTTTAATTGCCTCTTCTCTAGCTTTCTTAACGGCTTCTTCGAGTTCGTTAGGGAATGTAGCTACTTTTTGTTGATAATCTGCAAATAGCGGCTGATGTTGGGTGAGTATTTTTTCTCGTTCGTTCCAGTCTTTCTCTTTCTTTTGAGAATTTTCTTGTATTTCTCTTTCTTGTTGACGCTTGATTGCCTCGTAGCTATCTGTATTAAGTTTACGAGTTGTTTCTAATTTATATTGATATTCTTCTTCTTCTTGCTGGCGATCTTTGGTTAATAAATCATTATAGGCTTGCAGTTTTTCTTCATACTCTGCTTGCTCTTTATGCCATTCTTTCCGCCTCAGAGCAATTTCTTTCTCTAGAGTTTCCTTTTTACTAATACTATCTTGTTCTAAGATTTTGAGTTTTTCTTGGTGTTCTTGGCTTAAAATATCTAGAGTATCAGCAACAACTCTAATTTGCTGAAGCTCTTGCAAGCGTTGAGTTTCAATTTCTATTGCTTGATTTAATTCATCTAATTTAGAATTTTCCTGAGCTAATTTTTCAGATAATCCATTAAGAATGCTGCCAAACTCTAGTTGTAAATCAGCTAATCCTTTGACAATACTATCAACTGTATATACCGAAGCTGCTTGCAGAATTTCTTGACTTTTTGCCTTTTCTGCTTCCTCTTGTTTAGTTGCTATTTTAAATTCCAGCTTTTTCCTTTGGATCAGAATTTGTTGAAATGCTTGCATTAGTTGTTGTTTGCTGTCCTTGACTCCAACTGTAGTCATATTCCAACTCCGTTCAATAAGCAATAATTTATCGGGTAGCAAGCCATACCAATGACTACCCTATGCAGACATCAGAGTAGCCTTTACATAGTATTTTTAACGCAGTGTAAACACTGAAATAATTAACAACGGACACTGAGATATACTAAGAGTTATCCACAGTATTGTCTTTGTGTTTTCTCAGTATATTTATATTTGGGCTGATTAGTACTTTTGTACTAATAAATATACCCAACGCAATTTGCCCTTGTCAATAGAAAAATTGAAGCTATTTGACTAAAAAGACTATGGCAGCTTACAACCGCAGCGTTTTATAATCGTAATTAAGGCGCTGTGGCATATGTAACTTTTTGTAAAGGAAATCTAAAAGAATTAACCCTAGTAGAAGCGCGGTTGCACTCAGGCTAGATAATAGATTTAATCATCCTAATTGATACAAGCACAGTCATAGACTTTTGTGATATCAATGTATACCAGTGAATCGACCAAGTATTCTGCAAGAACGGATATTGGACAAACCAGCCGAATTCTAGTAGTAGAAGATGAAGAACTAATCCAGGAAATGCTAGCTGTAGCCCTGGAAGAGGAGGGTTTTGGGGTGATAACGGCCCCTGATGGGCGGTCTGCTGTAGAGTATCTCAAAAGTTTTGAAACCAACTCAGGGGAACTTCCCTTTGACTTGATCGTTCTTGATTTGATGCTACCTCAGATCAACGGTTTAGATATTTGCCGTTTGCTACGTCATCAAGGAAACCCAGTACCGATTTTAATGCTCAGTGCCAAGGGTAGCGAAACTGACCGCGTTTTGGGTTTGGAAGTCGGAGCAGATGACTACCTCACTAAACCCTTCAGTATGCGGGAATTAGTGGCTCGTTGTCGGGCTTTACTGCGGCGTCAACGCTTAAGTACTTTGCCACAACTACCAGTATTAAAATTCAAGGATGTGACCTTAAATCCTCAAGAATGTCGCGTGCTAGTTCGCGGTCAGGAGGTGAGCCTTTCTCCTAAAGAGTTTCGCCTGCTGGAACTATTTATGAGTTATGCCCGTCGGGTGTGGTCGCGGGAACAATTGCTAGACCAGGTTTGGGGCCCGGATTTTGTGGGTGATAGCAAAACTGTAGACGTTCACATCCGTTGGTTGCGTGAAAAATTAGAGCAAGACCCCAGCCATCCGGAATATATTGTGACTGTACGAGGTTTTGGCTATAGGTTTGGATAATTAGTTTCGATAGTTGTTAGTTTTGAGTAATCACCAAAAAACTAACGACTCAAATGCTCTTATTGGGATTTTTTCTGGGTTTAGCGGTAGGCATTGGGTTTTGGGTTTGGCAACAGGTTCAACTTAACCGCTACCTAAGACGCGTACTCCAACCGTTAACCCCACATTCTTACAAAGTGGGACTGCCGCTGATTCCTGGGTTACGGCAAGAAATTATGCTCTTGAGGCAGCAGCGACAAGATTTCCAACAGTCGTTGCAAAGTTACCAAGATGTGCTGGAATTTGCACCAGTGGGATATTTGCAGGTGGATGAAGAAAATCAACTGTTGTGGTGCAACCAGCAGGCGCAAGATATTTTATATCTGCAAAGGTGGCAACCAGGGGAAGTAAGGTTGTTGTTGGAATTGGTAAGGTCTTACGAACTCGATCGCTTTATCGAGCAAACTCGCGATTGGCAAAAACCACAGACGAAGGAGTGGGTATTTCACCCGTCTTGTGACAATGCCGCAGAAATACCGAAAATAAAATCTCTGACTTTGCGTGCATCTAGCTTGCCTTTACCCAACGGGCAAGTAGGAGTATTTTTAGAAAATCGTCAACCCCTATTAGATATAAATCAAGCACGCGATCGCTCTTTTTCCGATCTAGCGCACGAACTCAGAACGCCTTTGACTTCCATTCGCTTGGTTGTGGAAACTTTACAAAACCGTTTGGAACCGCCTTTAAATCGCTGGGTTAATCGCCTCATGCAAGAAGTTGACCGCTTGATTAGCTTGGTGCAAAGCTGGTTAGAACTCACCCAAATGGAAACAAACCCCAACATGCAATTGCAAACCGAAGGTGTAGAATTGCGATCGCTTATTGCATCTGTTTGGGAAAATCTAGAACCTTTAGCACAGCGACAACATCTTTCTCTAAGTTATTCGGGGCCAGAAAATCTGTGGATTAAGGCAGATCCAGCCCGTATTTACCAGGTTTTTCTCAACTTGCTGGACAACAGCATTAAATATAGTCTTCCTTCTACTTCCATTCGCATCCAAGCGAAAATCCTATCAGGGAATAATAATGGAGGCAATGCTGGTTCACCGTACCTCGAAATAAATCTTATTGATTCCGGTGTAGGCTTTTCCCAAGCAGATTTACCCCACATTTTTGAGCGATTTTATCGAGGAGATAAAGCTAGATCCCATTCCCCACAGGATAATAATTCCATAGGGGCGATTGTTGGCAATGGCTTAGGCTTAGCGATCGTTCAACAAATCCTTCTGGCTCACGGTGGCTCCATTAAAGCGATGAACCATCCAGAAACAGGTGGGGCGTGGATGCAAATTCTACTCCCAGAAGTGATGGCAAACTCCCTAAGCCAAGACTATAGTTAAAAATATCTTCACGTTTGAGATTACAAGTGTGAAAGCTGTCCGTTACAGTCCCAATTCTCAGAGACCCCAACTGGCACGCGGTATTAGGCGTTTAGAACGGGATGTATTACGCATGGGAGCTTTGGTGGAACAATCATTTCGCCTCAGCCACCAAGCGTTATTTGCTCGTAACCTAGCAGCAGCTGAGGAACTTCCCCGATTAGATAAAAAAATCGATCGCTTTTATAGACAAATCGAATCAGATTGTACAGCGATTATGACGCTGCAATCACCTACAGCACAAGATTTGCGTTGCTTGAGTGCTTTTATGCAGCTTGTCCGAGACCTAGAGCGCATTGGCGATTATGCTAAAGATTTAGCTGAGATTGCTATTAAAATCTTTCCCTATGCGCCTCATACGTCTTTACCAGATATTGAAGTCATGTCCCGTCACGCTCAGGCAATGCTAGCAACTAGCTTAGTAGCTTTGGCAGAGTTTGATGAAGCCGGCGGTCGGGGTTTAAAACACTTAGATGATACCGTAGACGATGCCTACGATCGCGTTTATCAGACTTTAGCCCAACAACGCGATGTACCAGGCGTCGTTGAGCCAATTGTACTGTTGGCGCTGGCGATTCGTTGTCTGGAACGTATGGCAGATCACGCCACTAATATCGGTCAAAGGGTAGCATATATCGTTACTGGTCAACGCTCCTAATTACCCTCTTGAATAAGTCTCACTAAATAAAAATCTAAAACCTTATCGATCGAGGCTTTTAGCAATTTCAGCTGAGGTTGAGGAGCTAGTGTGTAGCGGTGATTCCCATGACAGCTGTTCATGTGGGAAAAGCCCAATACGGTAGCTCGCCGTTGGTATGTGAGGAATATAGCAACCCCAAGAGTAATACCGTTTCCCTTGAAAATTGATACAAATAAACGGCAGGGAGCAGGGGGGAGAGAATTAGAAACTAATCATTTATAACAAGCTATTTGGGAAATAGTAAGTAAGTGGACACAATTATTTAGAAGACGCATTTCGACTGCGCTCAATGCTCGATCCTTGAGAAGACGAGGGTTGAGCGAAGTCGAAACCCGGCAACCTCAAGTTATACCGATTTGAAAAAAGAATGCGACAGACGGGTAGGGGCACAACAATGTTGTGCCCTTACGGATAATTGATGTGTCGCAAACATTATTTGAATTGGTATTAGGTTTAATTTAGTCCTTCTACTTATAACCCAATACATAAATAGCTTGTTATTGTTTGGTTTCACTCTGTTCAACCCAAGCTAGATTTATTTTTCTCTCCGCAGAATGATAGAAAAGAGTGAACTCTAGTTAACAACAAAGGCGCAGGTTAACTCAAACGAAGCCTCCCTGCATAGATTTTTCTCAATGGTACAAGTTGGAATCAGATCTCAGAAAATTAAGTTAACTAAATATTTTACAAAAAGCTTACCTTTTCTTAAACTTGCACAATTAAAGTAACGGGTGAACAGCTAAACAACTCCTTTTTTCTCACTATATAGACGGTTTGAACCAAAAGCTATTCTGATGAGAAAGTTTTGATTTAGCTGCTAGTGGTTGAAGTTTAAGCATAAATAAATACTCTATATAAAAAAATATTAGATTTTTTTAATAAAAGCAGCAATATCCCCTAATAATTTCTGTGGCTAGGGTTCATGATGTATTCCACAATTTCCACTCCAAACTCTTATGGGTTGTCAAAAAACTCTGCTATAGAAGGGCAGGTATCACAATACATATTTACCCGTCGAGAAGTAATTCCCCCTCGACAAGATGTACTTTGGCGCATCGAACATGGCGCAGTTCGTACTCTAACCTGGGGTGAAGATGGAACATTCATTACTCTCGGTTATTGGGGACTAGGAGATCTTATTGGCTATCCTTTGTCTAGAATTAAGCCATATCAAATTGAATGTCTGACAGGTGTAGAAGTTAGTATTGTCCCACCTCATCTGTGGCATCAAGATATTGACGCTTTATTGTCTCACATCCAACAAACAGAAGATTTACTGAGCATAGTGCATCGCAAACCAATTTCCTTACGCTTATGGCAATTTTTACTATGGTTAAGTGAAAAATTTGGACGTGACACAGACAAAGGCAAGCTCATAGATCTGAATATTACCCATCAGGATATTGCAGAAGTTTTAAATACTACGCGAGTAACAATCACACGTCTGCTACAGCAATTCGAGGAAGAAGGAACAATTTTACGTCACAAACGCCGCATTATTTTGCAGTTACGAAAAAATATGAATTAGTAGTTTCAATTCAGCAGTGTATTAATTTGCTTGTATTAATTAAAGGACATAAGGTATAATCGGTGCTGTGATTTTGTGTGAAAGAACCCAAAAGTAAAATGTTTTAAGCATTTTACCATTCTTGGAATAGTTAGGTGTGAGTGAAACTAAAAATATGACAAAACAATTCTGGAATCTTATTAAGCTTAGTCCAATTGTTGTCGCCGCTACATTTTGCACAGCAAATGCCGCTTTTGCTGATGAAGTTAACGACGAAATAACAAATGTTGCTCAGTTATCTGAAGCTCAAGAATCTAACAGTATCGATCAGGTAACATCAGTTTCTCAGTTTTCCGATGTCCAGCCTACAGATTGGGCATTCCAAGCTTTACAATCTCTAGTTGAGCGCTACGGTTGTATTGCAGGTTATCCAAACAGCACCTATCGCGGTAATCGTGCTTTGACCCGTTACGAATTTGCCGCAGGTTTGAATGCTTGTTTAGACCGAGTTAACGAACTAATTGCTACAGCTACCGCTGATTTGGTAACTAAACAAGACTTGGCTACCCTACAGCGCTTACAAGAAGAATTTTCTGCGGAATTAGCTACCCTGCGCGGTCGTGTGGATGCCCTTGAAGCCCGTACTGCTGAATTAGAAGCTAATCAATTCTCCACTACTACCAAGTTGGTTGGAGAAGCAATTCTCAACATATCTCAACCTTTTGGTGACACAAGAGCAGTTGCAAGTGGCGATCCAACTCAAGACTTAGATGCCAATACGGTTTTTGATGAGCGCGTTCGTTTGAACTTGTACAGCAGTTTCTACGGTACAGACCAGTTGCAAATCCGTTTGAATGCTGGCAACATCATCTCCAACGCTGGTGTTACTGGTACTAACATGACACGCTTGGGCTATGACGTAAGTAATACCACTAACGCTGTTTTCATCGATAAAGTCAACTATGCATTCAACTTTGGTGATGCAGTACGCGTGAAAGTTGACGCCACTGGTGGTGAATTATATGAAAACGTCAACACCTTTAACCCTGACTTTGCTAGCTCCGGTAGAGGTGCGCTATCTCGTTATGGACGTTTCAGCCCCATCTATCGCCAAGGTCAAGGCGGTGCTGGTGTGACTGTTACTTTCAATCCTAAAGGTGCGATTAGTTTGAGTGGTGCTTATCTAGCTAGAACTGCTAACGACCCTACGGTTAATAATGGTCTGTTTAATGGTGATAGCGTTATCTTTGGTCAGTTATCTTTCCAACCTAGCAAAGCCTTTAATATTGGTCTAAGCTACGCCCGTACTTATCAAACAGATACTGTTGCTAACAACCTTTTCCAAGGTACAGGTAGTGCTTTTGCTAACAACCCCTTTGGAGCTGGTAGTCGTGTTGAATCTAACAACTACGGCGTACAAGCTACTTTCCAATTTAGTCCTAACATAGCTCTTAGCGGTTGGGGTGGTTATGCAACAGCTGATGCGAAAACTGGTGTGAATGCGGGCACAGATGCAGATTCTTGGTGGTGGGCTGGAGCGCTTGCTTTAAAAGACTTTGGTGGAGAAGGTAACGTCTTAGGTGTTATCTTTGGTCAACCACCCAGAATTACTGGTGGTAGCATCAAAGACGTTGCTGCTAACGTTAACTTAGACGACGATACCTCTTATCACTTAGAAGGTCTTTACAAGTTCAAAGTCTCTGATAATCTGCAAATCACCCCTGGGTTGTTGGTAATCTTCAATCCAGAACACAACGATGCTAACAACACCATTTATGTAGGTACCCTACGTACTACTTTCACCTTCTAAGATCCAGAATTAGATAAACAAAACCCCACCTGAAGGTGGGGTTTTGTTTAGGAAGAAAAATGGTTATGTAGGATTGTAATCTGGCTGATTTGATAGATCTTTTGGGCGGCGATCGCTACTCCAAGCCCACCACACACAACCACAGTGACAAGAATAAAATTCTTGCCATTTACGACGACGGTCTTCTGTGAGTACAGGCGATCGGCGATTTAACCAAACTTTTTCAGCTTCGAGGCTACTTGAGGAACAGCTAGGGCAACAAAACTCGTAAGCATGTATCGCCTTATTTGTCCATTCAGGTGGAAGGGGAGCAAAAGCGTCCATGATTAGGACAGGAAGTAGGGGGTACAGATTGGCGAGTAGTGTAGTTCAAGTAATTGAAAAACACTGTCATAATTAGCAAATCAATATTCTTAAGAATTTACCTATTCTATTGATAAATCTTAATTTAGAGAAATTTATACCAATAAAATATTTACTTTTTCAAAGATATTACAAATCAAAGGCTAACACAAAAAGTTTCTCTTTTTCAGATTTTCCATTGGTACATCTTACCAGACAAGGAGCTTCAAAGGCGACGGGCGAGACGCTCACTACAGAAAAAATCTAGATATTTCTTGTAAGATAGACATCTCGTTCGTCCCATTACTCTCAAATTAGCGAAACTTGATATTTTCGGAACTAGTCAGCGCGGACATTATGGCTAATAATAAAATTTATGGAGCCAAATGCTGAGATTCGCCGTTTATTAGATGTGATGCCTGCTTCTGGCCGGATGACGACAAAAATTGTTAGCAAGCCAGAGCAAGCAAAAGTGATTGACGCCTCCTTTCCTCAACCCTGGAATCAGGCGCGACCGATATACATTAATTTTGATTTGTGGCGTCGCCTAACAAAGCCACAAAGAGACTTGCTGCTGTTGCAGGTGGTTAGCTGGTTGACAGGGGTGAAGTGGTTTAAACCCGATATTTATCAAGGTGTAGTGCTGGTGGGGCTGTTGGGTGGATTATTGGAAGCAGCACAATCAGATGTGGTAGGTATAGCCGTGGCTGGAGGATTAAGTGCGATCGCTTCTGTTCGTATCTGGCGGACTAACAAGTCTCAAGAGTCAGAGTTAAACGCTGATGCAGCAGCAATTCGGGTAGCACAACGGCGCGGTTATTCAGAGGTTGAAGCAGCACAACACCTGTTATCTGCAATTGAAGCGGTAGCCAAAATTGAAGGGCGTTCCAGTTTAAATTTTAGCGAATTGATTCGTTGCCAAAATTTACGAGCGATCGCTGGGTTGTCACCAGTAAGTATGCCAGAAAATTATCAGTAGATAATGAAGAGTTTAAAAGTCAGAAGGCTGAAAGTAAAAGCTGCTCAGTCACATAGTTTCACTAGTTAAGGCTTTATAGAATTTCAAGCATAGTTGAGGACGTAAGCTAAACGTCAAATCGGGACAATAAAAATTTTTGAAGCCTACTTTTGTTCGTTACCATACATTTAATTATGCCTATCTTCTTAAAAAGAAGAATAAAAAACTTCATGCCTTAAGGCAAATTAATTGTATACAAAAATCTAGAACAAATAAATTTCATTTTGTAATAACAATGTTAAACAATAAAATCATCAAATATACTTCGAGATTACCTTTTTCTTCTCCTTGGTTTATTATAATTATTTTTTCTGCCCTTGGTTTAATAGGTATTCTCAACCATTCGATGTGGCGAGATGAACTAAATCCTTGGCTTATTGTCAGAGATAGTGAATCTTTTGGAGATTTAATTGGAAATATTCATTATGAAGGCCATCCCGTTCTATGGTATTTTTCTCTGGCACTTCTGAGAAGAATAGTTGATAATCCTTTAATTATGCAAATTTTTCATTGGGGAATTACTGTCGCCTCAGTTACTATTTTTTGGTTATATAGCCCTTTTAATTATCAACAAAAATTTCTGTTTTCGTTTGGTTACTTTACTTTTTACGAATATCTTTTAATTTCTCGAAACTATGCCTTTAGTATGTTATTTGTTTTTGCCTTTTGCACAATTTTTTCATCTAGAAAAATAACTTATGCTTATTTGGCAATTTTATTGGGCTTACTAGCAAATAGTAGTGCTTATGGTTTATTAGTATCATTTTCTTTAGCATTGACTTTGCTAGCTGAATTTTGTTTTGATAGCGAACATCGCCAGCAGTATTTTAGCCAAAGTCAAAAATACGATCTATCATTAAGTATTTTAATTATAATATTTTCTTTTATTGCATCTATTTATATTATTACTCCACCAGCAGATAGTTATCTTTATGGTGGGTTAAATAATGGTTGGGTAATACAACTAGATTTACGACATTTCTTAAGAAGCATAGGTAGAATATTTGGCAGTTATTTCTTAATTATTCCTCAGCATAAAAAGTGGCTGGATTTAATAATTTGTACGCTAATTGCTTTATTCGTTGCAACTTTAACCTCGATTAAATTATCTAAAAAGCCAGTTCCTTTATTCTTATACATTACAGGAAATTTGGTACTACTTGCCTTTACATACTTGAGATTTGTAGGTATGCCGAGGCATTTTGGACATTTTTATTTAATTCTGATAGCGGCTTTATGGCTGGGAAATTATTATCAAGAATCTCTAGTTTTACTCAATAAATTTTCTGTTCGCCCAAATTCAATTACATTTGTTCATAAATGGCATCATATTGCTTTGATGTTAATTCTTTACGTCCAATTTTTGGGAGGTATTTATAGTTTTTCAAGAGATTTAGTTTTACCATTTTCTGCAAGTCGTCAAACAGCGCAATACCTTCAAAAATCCGGGTTAGATCGTGAATTTATTGTTGCTAGCCGAGATGCCAATATGGCTCCTTTATCCGGTTATCTTAATCGAAAGCTTTACTATCCAGAGCTTAAAGAAATGGGAAGTTTTACCTTATTTAACAAAGCTCGTCAAGATGTTCAACAAGCTGATATATTAAACCAAATTAATTCTCTACTCAAAGATCGAGACGATCGCAATAAAATTTTGTTAATTTTAAATAAAAAACTGAATGTCAACCGCAATGATTTAAAGATTGTTCCGATTAAAGGTTTTGAGAAAAACTGGATCGATAGCGAACGATATTATCTTTATTGGGTAGATAAACTATAAGGATGAAAGGATGATGAACCACATAATTTCGGAGTTCTGAGCCAGATTATGGTAGTCTAGAGCAAAAGATATTTCATTAAAGCTACAGCAAGTAACTAATCCTTCTGTTTAGGGGCGTTTTACAGCGTTGCTCTGTTTTATAAACAAAAGGCTTGATTGTTCTACAAGCAGAATGTATCGCCAAACACCCGAAATTCAAACTTTTGCATCCTTTGACTAGCTTATCGCTGCGATCGCTAGCTGCGATCGGTGAGCCTACTTTACACTGGAATAAGAGAATGTGTCGTTAATTGACTTAGATTTCAGAGACTAAAGAGTTTAGTGATACCTTCTCGGTATTGGTTATGAAGTACTTACCTTGTGTGGTAAAACTTAATTTAAATTCTGTCAGTGACTAACGGAGTTGATGAGAATGAACTTTATACTTTTTGTCTTAGCAGTAGTTTATGCAGGAGGCGTCTGGAAATTTTGGACTGGATTTGCACGGACTAATTTTAATCCAACTTTGACCAATCGCGTTGGTTTATCTTTGCTATGGCCAGCTTTGTTTATTACTAATCAATCCTATCGCCGAAACTTTAGAAAAGCATTAAAGGGTTAGATTTTATTATTAAGTTATCTGAAGTATAAGGTGACATACAGTAGAATTCAGAATCCAGAATTAAAACAGGTCTTTTAACTGGGTTTGAGAGTGAGTTTGTCTGCTTCACTTTCTTTGAAATCTGCTGTACATCTTAATATAAATCTAACCGCCAACCCCCCTTTCTTACTAGGAAAGGGGGGTTGGTTCTACTCATCCTAAAAGGAGAAGAATTAGGGAAGGGATAAGTTCCTAATGTTTATTTGGTAAGGAGATGGATTGCTCCACCTACGGCTGCACCATCGATCGCATTGCCGAGGGTATCTTTGCGATCGCCAGTGATTACACCAGTCAATGCGCTAGCACCCGCACCAACACCGATATCTTGAGCAGCGTTACGGTGACGGGGATTGCTTCTGAGTCCGTTTGCACCATTTACGGCTGCACCTGTAGCACCGCCCTTAACAGCATTACCTAAGAAATCACCATTTCCCCTAATAGCTCCGGTTACCACATTGGTAGCAGCCCCAATACCGATGTCACGTAGAACTCGATCGTCGGCAGAAGCTTGTTGAGCGGGTACTAAAGTAACACCAGCTAAACTTGCAGCCATGAGGCTGGGTAAAAGTGTGCGTTTTAGGATTGTATTCATTATCTTAACCTTCTCAAAACATCAAACAATTGAATAAAGTTCAAAGTTACTGAGTCAGACAAAATCTGATTTTTTGGTTTGGACGACAGCAACTATTTATTGTTTGAGAACATATACATAATGACATTTAGAAACTCATAATTACTTCTACTCAAAGCATGAAGTTAGAATCAGTCTAGAGAAGGCCTTGGCTATTTTGTAGGTAATTCTGGGGATTACACATTGACAAAATAAATTAAACGTAGAGCAGGGGTTTTGCGATATAAAACTTTGATTTTTGATGCTAAACCGCGTAGTGTTTACCGTATCTATCTAAAGGTATGCCAATTAAACTAACTCGTCGGGGTTAATATTCAATTCTCTGAGCTTAGCAGCCAAGCGTTGCGATCGCTCCCACCCTGTCTGTAACAAATTACCTCGATCGTCCCACCAGCGCAACCAAGGTAATTCTAGATTTTGATAGCGGCCTTGCCAGATTTCCAATTCTACACCCATTGATTCAATGGGATAATGTCCGCGATCGCTTGTAGGTACTAGCTCATATTCACCTCTGAGCAATTGATAAACCTCTACACTGGCCTTTTTCACCTCATAAATGCCATAAAAGGGAACTCTAATTGCTTGCTCATAAACCCAAAACTTACCTGTAATTCGTGTTTTGTCTCGTTCTTGCTCGCCATTCCCAGAGACAAATTCCAAGACAATCAACGGTGCAACGTATTCTTGCCACAATACATAAGAACGGCGTACTTGACCATTTAAAGTCGGCGGGACATTTGGCACATAAAACCAGTCTGGTGCTTCGGCGCCTTTTTCTGTTGGTTCAGTAATTCGCCAATAAATACCGCTATCTTGACCAATACAATATTGTCCGTCAGGATGTAATTTTTGCAAGATTGGTTCAATAGAATCTGTCAGCAATATGCTTTGAGGATGTTCTTGCAGGTTTTTTACAAATTTGCCGTCAGATTCTGGTAGCTCCGTATGGTCTGGTAGGGTTGATTCAATGTCTAATGGTATCTGTGCTGAGGTCATGGGAACCTCCGAGGTTTGGGGGGTTATTAAGGTAAGCTAATCAGCATTTAAGTTGCATAAAGCCAGGGCTGAAGCACTTACTACAAGCAAATCAGTCTGGAAAAATGAATGACGATTAGCTTAATATGGCTAATATGGCATTTTTATGGTTGGTTGCGGCGCTTACCAAAACAAATAAGAGTTTATTCTCTGTATATCAATCCCGTGAAAACAAATAATTACTACCAGCTTTACTGCCAGCGTAATCAAAAATACTTTAATAGCGTCAAACGAATTGACCCAAATCACACATCTAGGAAAAAAACCAATAGATAAAATACCAAGAGAAAGATAACCAAATAAAGTTAAAGCAACAGTCATTAGCACAATACCAAATGTTAAGCCTGCTGCAAGTATAGTTCCAATTCTGTCTTCAAGAATTAGCGTTACTATTGTTCCTTTAGTCAAGGCTAATACCAACCAAGAAAATATATTAATATAAAAATTATTTTTAAAAATCCACTGTATATTCCAAATAATAAGTACAGTTAAAATTACAAGTACGGCTCCTACTTTTATTCCTGTGATAGCTAAATTCAGATTACTAATTTCCTTCATTAAATTAATCGCTAGAGTTGCATTGATTACCCCAATTACAATTCCTCCAAAAAAGGTAATGTTTAATCGTAAATCTTTTTGAGGCAAAGAACCATTATCCATAATACAAATCTTTTAAGAATCAGTTTGCGACCAGTTTTCTAAATTAATCCCCTGTACTCTCTGCAAATCATAATCATTAGATACTAGAATTAAACCGCGTGCGATCGCAGTAGCAGCAATCAATATATCTTGCTCTTGGATAGTAAAACCTCTGCGTTGTAAATCCAAATGAATTTCACATGCTCTTTCAATAATTTCTAAATCGTCTATTAATAAAATTTTATATATTCGGCAAAACTGATTAAATTCAGTGAGTTGTCTTGTTGCATTGACAGCTAAAAGCCCTCTTTTCACCTCATAGTAAGTAATACAACTTATAAACACATCTTCTTTTAAACGGCGTACTTCACGGATTTTTTATCTACGATTGCATTTTTCTTTAAAATATAAGTAACAATATTTGAATCTAGCAGATAAGTCACTCTCTATCTACCTTCCACTGCTGCATCAAAAATTGCTATTTGCTCAGGTGTTAAATCGTTTAAAGTACCTGAAACTGCTTCCAAAGTCAATATTTTTCTAATTCTACGTGTCAGAGCGTCTTCGGTAATAGCTTTCATTTCTTCTTGTGTAAACTGACCAAACATATTTACTAACATTTCTACCATTTCTTGTTTGTCTAATTTCAATTGATATAGATTATTATCTCGAAACAATTTTTCTACAATTGGTAATATTCGGTTGGCTAAAACATCTCTTTGGCTTGAAATTTCCTGCATAACTTCATCCAATGATTTAGTAAATTACTTCAATTATAAACAATTGCCCTCAGCGAACCTCCGCCTATGCCTTGGCGCTCCTCTGCTTTGAAAAAACAAAAAAGGCGGGCTTTTCGGCCCACCCTACAAAAGATTAAAAGAATATTCTGTTGCTATTAACCCAATAATTGCTTAGCTTTAGCTAACACATTATCAACGCTAAAACCAAACTTCTCTAGACAAACACCACCAGGAGCGGAAGCGCCAAAGCGATCGATACTAACGATGTCGCCTTCAGTACCTACGTACTTGTGCCAACCGAAACTAGAGCCAGCTTCTACAGCCAAGCGCTTGGTAACAGCTTTCGGCAATACAGACTCTTTATAAGCTGCGTCCTGTGCTTCAAACAAATCCCACGCAGGTAGGGAAACAACGCGGACTTTTTTACCTTCGGCTGTGAGTTTCTCAGCTGCGGTGACGGCGAGGTTCACTTCTGAACCAGTGGCAATTATAATCAACTCTGGTGTACCGTCGGAATCTACCAATGTGTAACCGCCCTTGGTGACGCCTTCAATGGAAGTACCTGCCAAGTTGGGGACGTTTTGACGGGTGAATGCTAACAAAGTAGGAGCATTTTGCTTTGCTCTTTCGATCGCCACCTTATAAGCACCAGAGGTTTCTGTTCCGTCTGCGGGACGAATCACCGTTAGGTTAGGAATAGCCCGCAGGGAAGCTAGGGTTTCAATGGGTTGGTGGGTCGGACCATCTTCACCTTGTCCAATAGAATCGTGAGTCATCACCCAAATTACCCCAGCTTGAGATAGGGCAGATAAGCGGATGGCAGCACGCATGTAATCTGTGAAGATCAAGAATGTCGCGCCGTAGGGAATTAATCCCGAACCGTGCAACGCGATACCATTACAGATGGCACCCATACCGTGTTCCCGAACGCCAAAGTGGATGTTGGGATTTTGGTATTCCCCTTTTTGAAAGTCGCCTTTACCCTTGATTTCGGTAAGGTTGGAGTGAGTCAAGTCAGCAGAACCACCGATTAGCTCAGGTAAAACTGCTGCTAGCTTGTTGAGGCAGGTTTCCGAGTGTTTGCGCGTAGGCGCTGCTTTGTCTTCAGCTGTGTAGGTGGGTAGTACTTTATCCCAACCATCAGGCAGTGTGTGGTTTAAGTAGCGTTCAAATTCAGCTGCTTCTTGGGGATACTTAGCTTTGTACTCGGCAAATGCTTTGTTCCACTGGTCTTCGTAGCCTGCACCGCGTTCTACAGCTTTGCGTGTATGGTCGAGAACGTCTTGGGGAATTACAAATGGCTCGTATTCCCAACCCAAATTTTTCCGAGTCAGTGCTACTTCGTCTCCACCCAAAGCAGCACCGTGAACGCCAGCGGTGTTTGCTTTGTTGGGGGAACCGTAACCGATGGTGGTTGTTACCTTAATAAAAGAAGGTTTATCGGTGACAGCTTTGGCTGCTTCAATCGCATCGGCAATTCCATCTAGGTCAGTGTTACCTTCTTTGACGTGTTGGACGTGCCAACCGTAAGCTTCAAACCGCTTGGAAACATCTTCAGTGAATGCTACATCTGTGGAACCGTCGATGGAAATGTGGTTATCGTCGTACAGAGCGATGAGTTTGCCTAATCCCAAGTGTCCTGCGAAAGAACAAGCTTCACCGGAAATGCCTTCCATGTTGCAACCGTCACCCAAAATTACGTAGGTGTAATGGTCAACAATCTTGGCATCGGCTTTGTTGTATTTAGCGGCGAGGTGTGCTTCTGCGATCGCCAAACCGACTCCGTTGGCAATTCCTTGACCTAGTGGGCCAGTGGTGACTTCCACGCCTGCGGTCATGAAGTTTTCTGGGTGTCCGGGAGTTTTCGATTCCCATTGACGGAATTGCTTGATATCTTCAATCGATACGCTGTCGAAGCCTGCTAGGTAGAGCAGGGCATACTGCAACATCGAGCCATGTCCGGCGGACAAGACAAAGCGATCGCGGTTAAACCATTTGGGATTTTTGGGGTTAAACCGCAAAAAGCGATCCCATAGTACAAAGGCCATGGGAGCCGCGCCCATCGGCAGCCCTGGGTGTCCCGATTTTGCCTTTTCTACGGCGTCAATAGCCAAGAAGCGGATCGAGTTAATACAAAGTTCTTCGAGGGATTGGGTTGCAACAGCCATAATATGATTGTTTTTAACGACGGGTTAGCACTCTTTGAGCTTCTCACTCTTACTGGGTTATTTTTCAAGAGTTAACAGTTAACAGTTAACAGTTAACAGTTTTATTGATTATGGTTTGAGTTTCCCATATAAGCGTGGTAACTGTTCATTGATAACTGGCACCGATCAAAATTCCCACAGTATACTCATCATCCCATTCCCGATTGTCGATGGACAAGCGGGATGTCCTGAGTTTCTGGTGATAAATCAAGCTGATAATTGGGTCATGTTGAACCCTTAGCTTATATCAGAATGATATTTATGGTACTTTGCACTGGGCAGGGGGCAGGGGACAGGGAAAGAGGAGGGAGAGAAATAACTTCTGAATTCTGACTTCTGAATTCTGAATTCTGACTTCTGAATTCTGACTTCTGACTCCTGACCCTTGACTTGTTTTAAAGGTATTTCTTAAAGGCTAATGTGACATTATGACCGCCAAACCCAAAAGAATTGGATAGTGCCACTTCAACTTTTTGAGCGCGGCTAGAGTTTGGCACGTAATCTAAGTCACATTCTGGATCGGGATTTTCAAGGTTGATTGTTGGGGGAATTTGGTCGTTCGCGATCGCCAGTACTGTTGCTACTGCTTCAATGCCTCCAGAACCGCCCAATAGATGACCTGTCATCGATTTGGTGGAACTAATTGCTACTTTATAGGCATGTTCTCCCAAGGCTTTTTTGATGGCTGAGGTTTCAGTTGAATCGTTAGCTGGGGTGCTAGTGCCGTGAGCATTGATGTAGCTGATTTGGTCGGGAGTTAGGCCTGCATCCTTGAGAGCCAGTTCTATGGCTCTGGCTGCGCCTAACCCACCAGGTACCGGGGAAGTCATGTGGTAAGCGTCGCAAGTCATACCATAACCGATCATTTCGGCATAAATACGAGCGCCGCGGGCGATGGCGTGTTGCAGTTCTTCTAGAATTAAAATTCCTGCACCTTCACCCAAAACAAAGCCGTCGCGATCGCGGTCAAAGGGGCGGCAAGCATGTGCTGGGTCGTCATTCCGAAAAGAAAGCGCCTTGCAGGCAGCAAATCCAGCCACAGACAATGGTGTGACAGCCGCTTCTGTGCCACCACAAATCATTGCTTGGGCGTATCCCCCTTGAATTAAGCGAAAAGCATCTCCAATGGCATTGGAGCCAGCGGCGCAGGCTGTGACAGCGCAGGAGTTTGGCCCTTTAGCACCTGTGTGAATTGCTGTTAGTCCTGCTGCCATGTTAGCAATCATCATCGGTATCATGAATGGACTACAGCGATCGGGCCCGCGGTTGAGGTAGACAGTTTGCTGATCTTCTAATACTTTGATGCCACCGACGCCAGAACCGATCGTGACACCCACCTGTTCCGCGTTTAAGTCATTGATAACTAACTGCGCGTCAGATATAGCTTGTTTTGCTCCTGCAACCCCAAATTGGGCAAATCGATCCATCCGCTTGGCCTCTTTGCGCTCCAAGTAATCATGTGGATCGAAGTTTTTCACTTCACCAGCAATGCGGCAATCATGGCGAGACGCATCAAAAAATGTGATGTAGTCAATGCCATTGCGTCCACTTAATAATCCATCCCAATATTCTGTTGCTGTGTTACCAATAGGTGTAATCGCGCCAACACCAGTTACAACAACGCGTTTACGTGTAAGATCTGTCATGATTCAGTTAAAGGTGGCGAAAAAGCGAAAAGTCGAGCCAGTGCGTTGGGCGGGTTTCCCGACTTGAAGCACCTGGCGTCGGTGCGCCGGCTTTTGGCGATAGAGTGGCGATTCGCCGTGCTTGCGAGCGTCTGCCTGCGGCAACGCCAAGGGCGAATTGTTAGTGCAGCGTTAGCGACTGTGCGTAACGTCACTTTTTAAGACGAAGCAGGCAAAAAATTTGAGATTAGCGACTAGGTACTGGTGACTAGGTGCGAGAGAAAAATCTTCCCAATCCCCAATCCCCAATCCCCGATCGATTAAGCTGATGTGGTAACTTTGTTGCTAATGTAATTTACAGCGTCTTGAACTGTTAAAATTCCTTCGGCAGCTTCGTCAGGAATTTCAATATCAAATTCTTCTTCCAAAGCCATTACTAATTCAACGGTATCTAAGGAATCAGCGCCTAAATCTTCCATAAATGTGGATTCTGGTTTGATTGTGGCAGCGTCGTCAACGCTAAGTTGTTCGGCGACGATTTTTTTAACTTTGTCAAAAAGTTCCGTTTGGCTCATAGATATCAAGTCCTCAACTAATTGCTAGAATCTGCTCATTATAGGAGACATTTTTTTGAGCATATACATCTTATCGTCAAGCGCGATCGCCCGCACACTGCCAACGATTTTTCTGTTAGAAAACTCTTGCCCAGAGTCAAAAGAATCGCTGAGTTTTCTTTGACCAGTTGAACAGTAGGGCGCGGTACGCCATCGCCGACACTATGTAAATGCTTTTGTTTTCCGATTGATTATTGTCTAGAGCGATCGCTCTAACCCAAACTATACTTATATGCTATCTCAGACACTGAAATACGCTTACTTTCCTGGTTGTGTTGCCCAAGGAGCATGTCGGGAACTTTATCAATCAACTCAAGCCCTCACTCAAGCACTGGGCATTCAACTAGTTGAACTTAAAAAAGCCGCTTGCTGTGGTTCGGGTACTTTTAAAGAAGATTCCCAACTACTGGAAGATACAGTCAACGCCAGAAATATTGCTTTAGCAGAAGAATTAAATCTGCCGTTGCTTACCCATTGCAGCACTTGTCAAGGTGTTATCGGTCACGTCAACGAACATCTAAAGGAATGCCAAACTACTAACCCTAACTATGTTGAACAGGTTAATAGCTTGCTGCACAAAGAAGGCTGTTCGCCTTATCGCGGCAGCACTGATGTTAAACATCTCCTTTACGCCTTAGTAAGAGATTACGGTTTAGAGGAAATTACCAAACGTGTGACTCGGAAATTAACTGGATTAAAATGCGCGGCTTTTTATGGTTGTTATCTCCTCCGCGCTCAAAAGTCGATGCCTTATGACGATCCTTTCCAACCAGAAGCGATGGAAAATGTTTTTCGGGCGGTTGGTGCAACACCAATTTATTACCGAGGTCGCACGCAATGTTGTGGTTGGCCGCTGTCAAGTTATGCCAGTACCCAATCTTTTAAGATGGCGGGGATGCATATTCAGGAAGCCTTAGCTTTAGGTGCTGACTGTATGGTTACACCTTGTCCTCTGTGCCATTTAAATTTAGATTCCCGCCAGCCAGAGGTAGAAAAGGTAATCGAACAAAGGCTAGGTTTACCAGTGTTACATTTACCCCAGTTGATTGCTTTGGCTGTTGGAGTCAGTCCAAAAGAACTGGGTTTAGAACGTCACATTGTTTCTACAAAGCCAGTGTTAGAAAAATTGGGCTTTTAGTTGAAAATTGTTTAAGTTTCGAGTTCTAAACTTTAATTGTCGAATTCAGAACTTGAATGTTGCTGTTTTTGTTTGATTTGAATTGAAGATGGGCTATGGTAGCACAGCTGTGCTACCGTACTAAACTGCAATTAATCCACACCGAAGCGATCGCGGAACTCATCAGCCAAGGCATCACCAGCAGCCCCCACCAGTTTACCAACAATGGGATGAATTACAACGCCAGTTACTGCCCCCGAAAGGCTGGGCAAGTTCTTAATAAACCATTTTTTGACGTATGCCATTGTATCTAAATCAGGTTGTTTGGCAGTGACCGCTTCTTCTAGTTCTACTACCCGTTGTAAAGCAGCTTCTTTTTTTTCTGGGGGTGCTTCTGACTCTACTTGTCCTTTGACGTTAGCCAGTAACCGCCGCAATACACCTAAATCATCTTCTGTGACTTCTGGCTGTGGTACAGAGGTGATGGTTTGGTCTTGACTGATTTGTTTGCCTACGGCTACTTGTCCGCTAACACCACCGGAGATGTTAGCACTGATATTGTCTCCAGCTTTTTGTTCTTCATTCATGGTGTTTTACCTGCAAACTCAAAGTGTTTTGTGATTCTCTAATACCAAATCCCGTTCTGTAACCCCTGTTTCTTCTCCCCCTGCCTTCTGTGTTTTTTTAAAAGAGAGCAGTCAATTAGGAATTTCTATAACCTCGGTTGAACTGATTGTCACGGTAACCGTAGCCTCATCAGTTGCGCCATTAGCATCCTGAATTTTGTAAGTAAATGTATCTGTAACGTTGGAAACGTTAGGATTTACTATATAACCCAAAGTTCCATTTTTATTTCCACGGACAACTCTGCCATACTGACCTTGAGTAAATTCAATAATTCTGAGTTGCTGTGGATTACCACTAGGTTCAATGTCATTACCTAGCACATTGATACTAACTGTACCATTAGGTTTTGTGTCTCGTTGGTCGTCAACTGCTTGGAGTTGTGGTCTAGATGGTGCTACTGTTACCCGTACAGTAGCCGTTGCCGTGGCACCTCTAGCATTCTGAATGGTGTAAGTGAAAGTATCTTCACCAGAAAAACCACGGTTGGGTTGATAAATCAGGCTTTTCGGGTCATCAGCGCGTGAGACTTTGCCATTCGTTCCCTGAGTAAAACTAATAATGTTGATGACATCGCCATCTGGGTCGCGATCGTTGTTCAATACAGGAATGGTAACTGCCTTAAAGTAAGCGGTTTTTGATGTATCAAGATTTGCTTCTGGTGCTTGGTTTGGACGTTGTGCTACCGTCACCTTCACTGTAGCCCTTGCTGTAGCACCTTTAGCATCCCGAATGGTGTAAGTGAATGTATCTTCACCAGAAAAATCACGGTTGGGCTGATAAATCAGGCTTTTTTGGTCATTGGCACGTGAGACTCTGCCATTCTTTCCTTGTGTAAAATTACTGATGTTGATGGCATCGCCATCTGGGTCGCGATCGCTGTTTAATACAGGAATAGTTACTGCTTGAAAGTAGCCAGTCTGTGATGTATCGGGATTTGCTATTGGTGCTTGGTTTGGTTGTTGTCCTACCGTCACTTGTACAGTAGCCGTTGCTGTTGCACCTTTAGTATCTTCAATAGTGTAAGTGAATTTATCTTCACCAGAGAAATCACGGTTGGGCTGATAAATCAGACTTTTCGGGTCATCAGCGCGTGAGACTCTGCCATTCGTTCCCTGAGTAAAACTAATAACGTTAATGGCATCGCCATCTGGGTCGCGATCGTTATTTAATACAGGAATAGTAACTGCTTGAAAGTAGCCCGTCTGTGATGTATCGGGATTTGCTACTGGTGCTTGATTTGGCTGTTGTCCTACCGTCACCTGCACAGTAGCCGTTGCCTTAGCACCTTTAGCATCTTCAATTGTGTAAGTGAATGTATCTTCACCAGAAAAACCACGGTTGGGCTGATAAATCAGACTTTTTGGGTCATTGGCGCGTGAAACTCTGCCATTCCTTCCTTGAGTAAAACTAATAATGTTAATGACATCGCCATCTGGGTCGCGATCGCTGTTTAATACAGGAATAGTTACTGCTTGAAAGTAGCCCGTCTGGGATCTATCGGGATTTGCTATTGGTGCTTGGTTATTTGAACTAAAACCCTCACCCGTTAGCTGCACAAGATGTGGTTTATCAGCGGTATTGTCAGTAATACTGAGGTTAGCATTACGCTTGCCGATATCTGTAGGCTGAAAGTTGATGCTGACAGTACAGTTTGCTTGCGGTTGGATAGAATCTTGAGGACAGGTGTTATTGCTAATTGTAAAATCATTAGACTCACTGCCAATAATTTCAATTTTTCTTGTGATTTTTAACAATCCTGAGCCGCTGTTTTGAAGGGTGAGAGTTTGCGGTTGGCTAGGAAGTTTTAGCTGTTGACGGCCAAAGTTGAGGTTATCGGGGCTAAGGCTGAGGCGGGGTGTCGGTCGAAACAACAAAGACCAAACGAACCATCCTGTTAAGCCTACGAGCAAAAGGGCGAGGAAAGTTTTCAGCCAAAATGAAGTTGGTTCAATCTTGGGTGATGTAGTTGGTATTGCAAGGAGATTGAGATTGTGACGGGTTACCGCTGCGCCAATTTCATCACCCAAGGATTCGCGGATTTGTAAGGCTTGAGTCAGGTAATTTTCGGCTGTGGTCGTATCCTCTAAACAGAGGGCGCGACTACCCAATTGATGCAAAGCCCAAGCTTCGGCCGCTTTGTCCCCCATTGCTTGGGCTGCTTGCAGTCCCCATTGCAATAATTTTTCCCATAAACCCCATTGCTTACTCAAAGCAAAAGCGCCCTCTACAGCTTTCACTAACTGTAAAATCTCTGCCCACCGCCCAACCCCAACCGCCCATATCAAGGTTTGGAAAATTGCATCGGTTTCAGCTAATAAAAGACTATGTGATGTTTGATACTGCTGTGTCCAGTGTCTGAAATATTCCAGAGCGTTCTCTCGCCACAGCGTTAAATCCCACTCTTGTTGTATAGCTTCAACTAGGCTTTGATTGAGACTGTAGCGATCGCCTTTTATTTCAACAAAATTAGACTTGACTAAGGTATTCAAAATTACCTCAGTATCCGGTAGCTTACTCATAGCTGCGGCCTGTGTCATTAACAGCGCTACACCACCCAAGGCAGCTAAAACTCCTAATATCACCAGTTGCGGCTTTGTCTGTAACTCTAAAATCCGCTTGATTAGCGAGTTACTTTGTTGAGAGGACTGGAGTTGCTGGACTACCTCGCTAAGCGATCGCTTTTGTTCTTGCACAGTTGCGATCGTTAGAATCAATTGTAGAGGATGCCCTTCTAAAACCGTGCAAAGAGTTTCTGCTAGCTTTTGTTCTTGAGTGGTTAGCTGGCGTTGCAGTTCCCTTTCAACCAAGGCGATCGCATCTTGAATTGGCAGTCCTACCAATTTCATTCCTTGTCCCTCTCCCCAGAGGTGACGTTCTGGAGAAGCTAAGAGAAAGGTGCAACCAGGAGTAGCATCGAGCAGTTCTGCAAGATCCTCCCGTGTTAATTTTTGATCGTCGAGGATGATTAAAGCTTGTTTATTTTGTAGAGCTTGACGGATTTGGGTATTAGTTGGTTTATAGGCAATATCGGTTTCATAGAATGCTTCAAAAAAACATTGCAGTAGGTCAGCTACAGTTTGATGACGTACAGTAAAACTGATTGCCCCATCAGCAAAAGCCCCACGAATTTGGGGATGATAAGCTAAATAACGCAGTAGAACTGACTTGCCTAAACCAGCTGCGCTGTAAAACTCTACCGATTGCTTAGATTCTAGAGTAGCGATCGCACTTTTTATCTCATCCTTGCGCCCAATCAACTCTGGAAAGGGACGCGGTAATAAAAAGACTGGTGTCGCAATAGCTTTTTGCCGTGGTTGCTCTTGTGCTGAGGCAATATTCACTACACCGCCGTGGACTGAACCAATCTGAATAATGCGACTCCCAACGGCTATTTGACCACTAATTTCTCCTTGAATTTGGGCTGTAATATTAGAAGTCATCGAAGAAGCTTAATTTATTATTTATCTACCGCATGACAAATAGGAAAATCAGAAAATTAACTTCAAAAGATTAAGATACTTAATCTTAGATGACTTATATTTTGGCAGTTTTTACATATTGCGGAAGTACCCTCTAGGGTACTTTATTTTTCTTTTGAGAAAGATATTTTATAAATTTGGTTTTGGGTAAAGGGTAAATATTTTTCTTTCTATTCGCTTTCCCCTTTTGCCCTTAAGGGATTAGCAAAAAAATTATCCAATATTGTGGGGTGGGTGTCTCGACCCCCCCACAAGAAGAGTTGAATGTTTTTTTTATTGCAAGCCCCTAACCGACAAGTATTGAGTCAGAATCCAGAATATTGGGAAAATCAAGCTTGCTATAATTTTCTAATTTTCTAAAAAATTAAGTTTGCATATCAAAATATTCTGAATTCACGTCTGATGTGAATTATCCAAATCAACGAAATATCAACAATTATCCGTCCTGTAGAGACGTTACATTGCAACGTCTCTACAACGATAAATTAAGGATTTTAGGGTCTAATTCACATAATGCGTAATTCTGAGTCTTGAATTCTGGCCTAACTATTGTTGAGTTTACGTTGCAATTGTTTTAACGATTGATAGATATCTGGCAAACGATTATAAATAGCAGATGCTTTGAGATATATTTTGTGGGAAACTGCGGGAGTTCCAGAGACAATTTCGCCTGGTGGAACGTCGCTGTGAATTCCAGTTTTAGCAGACGCGATCGCCCCATCTCCGATCTTCACTTGATTGGCGATTCCTACTTGTCCAGCTAAAATAACGCGATTTCCGACTTTGACACCCCCAGCCATGCCGGCTTGACCTGCGATCGCACAACCAGCACCTATTTGAGAACCATGACCGATTTGCACTAAGTTGTCAATTACTGTGTTGCGTCCTACTCGTGTTTCTCCCACCGCTGGACGGTCAATGGCGCTGTTGCAGCCAACTACCACGCCATCTTCTAACACTGTATAGCCGGATTGTTCCATTTTTAACCAACCTGTGCGCGTAGGAACAAAACCAAAACCTTCTGCACCGATGACAGCACCACTGAAAATTACGCAATCTGCGCCGATGTGTGTCCGTTCGTGGATGGTGCAATTGGCGTGTAAGATGGTGCGATCGCCTATTTTGGCATCTGGATAAACTACGACATTGGGATGGATAATGACACTATTACCAACTTCCACCCCTTGTTCAATCACAACGTGAGGGCCAATATAAACATCACTACCAATTTTGGCTGTAGGGTGAATTACAGCACTAGGATGAATTTCTGGGGCTGGGCGATATGGTTGGTAAAAAATTGCGATCGCTTTAGCAAATAACAGTCGCGGTTCTGGAGTGCTTACCCAGACAATACCACGTTCTTGGGCGATGGCCTGTAACTTTTCATCCTGGGGCAAAATTAAAGCACTAGCATTGGTCTTAGCGATAAAAGATCCAAATTTTGCTCCCTCTACGTAGCTGAGATTACCGTTAGTAGCTTCATCAATAGCCGCTACCCCAGTAATTTCTGGGTCATGGTTTGGATTTACACTCAGGCTACGATCTGTAGTTACGTCGCCCAATCGCTGTAGAATTTCACTGAATTTCATTAGTAAAAAACGCAAATAAAGTTCTAGGGTTATTACATCAGTAACACGCTAAGATACCATTGCGTTTGTCAATCAGCAATTATACTGTCGAAATCTCAAAAAACCAGATCCGGTAACGAGAATTAGGGAGATGGGGAGATGGCCAGATGAGGGAGAAGGTAATTCTTCTTTCCCCCCATCTCCCCATCCCCTTATCCCCCCATCCTCTTTCCATGCCCAATGCCGCATACCTTTTTAGCTTTGTAAAGCTAGCGCTTCTTTTTCAAGATTTTCATTCATCCAAGAAAACATATCAGCAATTGATTTAACCATATCTTGGACTCCATCACGAAAGAGTTCAATATCTTTTTCTGACTTGGTGTAGAGTTGGGTTACTTGAATCAATTCATCTGTATGTTCTGGATCTAAGTGGCAATGGATATGAAAATATTCAATTGTATGGTCATCAATCCCCTGAAATATTTTGCGAAGCCCTTGAATATAGTTGGTGAAGATTGCAGGTAGAACTTGTTCAATTGCAGCAAATCTACCTAAGGAACGCACTATAGGTTCATCATCGCAAAACTCGAATTTCTTAAAGCGTAACGCTGGAATCAGAAATGCTCCATCGTCTGCATTCACATCAATTTTAGGACAACCAATACCTTCCATAAACCGCATAAAAAGTGCTACATGAGCAAGGTCTGGCTTGAGTTGTCCATGCTCTGTAAAAGCATTTTCTAGCATAATCGTTCTAGCGTAGTAGCTATCCATTTTTGATGCAACTTTCAAGAAAGCCATATTGAATCTATTTGAGCCAGGTAGCATTTTCATCGCAAACTTGCGTATTGCGTCTTGTGAAAATTCTCCTTTAGCAAAACGTTGCACAAAGGGATGTAGAGATAAATCCTGTGCAGTTGTTATGTCTGATAAAACTTGGTGGAGTTGCTTGGATATCTGAGTATCTAAAGAAAGAAGTGTGGTCATTTCTTTTACTTAACAGTGGGTTGTTGTTTGATGCTGAATTGTCTAGTTTGACGCGAATCATGAATAATTAATCGCGCAGTTTGCATAGCAAAAAATGCATATATTTTCTAACTATGCTTTAGACTTTATTTGCAAATGATCAAAAAACTTAGAGTCTCTAGATTTTTGGCAAGCAAGTATGAAAATTGACATTATTCCACCGTAATTTTGGCGTAAATCTCAAAATTTATACTCCCCAAAAATCTAAATTTTGGTTAGCTAAGCTGTATTGTTAATATTGCTGAGCAATTTGCTACGCCTCTAAGTATAGCAATTTCAGTATAAGCTCGGTTTTCTTCCTGAATCAGATATTAATATCTAATCTTTTTATACGCAAGAATAAAAATATCTGTTGACCAAATCTTTATTTTTTAAAACTATTTATTAATTTTGTATAAAATTATCAATTAACTTCTGTGTTATGACATTTTACTCAGTCTCCAAATACTCTAAAATTTGCCATAAAATTCAGTATATTCAAGAAGGACTGACCGGAGCATAAAGCTTACAGTCAAAGGATGTAGAGTGTAGAATATAAGATTTATCCTTACTGAGATATAGTTAATTTTCTGTTTTTTTATGGCGTTTTTATAACTGGTCTAAATAATTAACCTTGGAGTTTAAGTTGTGGGTAAGATCTCACAAACATAGTAATTTAATTCACCTAAATACTAATAATTTGATGCTAAATAAGCAAAAAAGACTAAAAAACTTTAGATAAGGGATGTTTACGAGGTTTTACTAATACTAACTTGATATATTTGCAATTTTCTCAACTTGTAACTAAACATGGTTTATGCTGCAATGAGTGAAACACATGTTCAATGAGCATACCTATCAAGATTTTGCTGTACGATAATCTAAGTAAAATAACGTTCTCAGGTATTAAAATTGCAACAGCAAGGATTAGTGGTAGCGAGGGAGGAAAAAGAACTGCTTTAATCTTGACTTAGATAACTTTTCTGCTCTTGTCTAACCATTTGCAGTTGTCTAGTGTAATTACAGCAATGGGTAGAAAAGTAGATGACCCAATAAAGCAAAACCAACGATTACAACATGATGTTATGCAACGTCAGCAGATAGATAAGTTGCTACGTCAAGCTCAGGAAGATTTAGAAGTAAGAGTTGAAGAACGCACCGCTGAGCTTTCCCGTGCGAATGCCCTTTTACAACAGGAAATCCGTGAACGGCAAGCCGCGTTACGCGAACGTCAACGTGCTGAAGAAGCATTGCAGCAAAGCGAGAAACTTTATCGTCAGTTGGTTGAGAGTCAAACTGATGTGATTGTGCGGACAGATTTGCAAGGAAGACTGACTTTTGCTAACGCAGTTGCCTGCCAAACATTCGGCTTCGATTTGGATAAGTTGGCTAGTCAGTCGTTATTTAATTTTTTCCATCCAGATGATTTAACTCAATCGCTGGAAAACATGGCAAGTTTAGCATCTCCACCTTATTGCTTAAAGGTTTATGAGCAACGCGCATTGACAGTTAAAGGTATTCGCTGGTTTCAATGGAATGTTACCGCAATTACAGACGATCGCGGACAGGTAATTGAAACTCAAGGAGTAGCAAGAGATGTCACTGAGCGCAAGCAAGCAGAACAGAAAATCTCTGAACAAGCAGCTTTACTAGATATTGCTACTGACGCGATCTTAGTTCAAGATTTCCAATTCCAAATTTTATTCTGGAATAAAGGCGCAGAACGTCTGTATGGTTGGCAAGCCGATGAAGTTAAAGGTAAAAATACTGAAAAACTTTTATATAAAGAAACGTCGCCACAGCTAAAAGTAGCTCTGAAAAATGTAATTGAATCTGGTTCATGGCAGGGTGAACTATGTAAAGTTACGAAATCTGGTAGGGAAATTATCACAGAAAGCCGCTGGACACTGATGCGTGATGAAACAGCGCAACCAAAATCCATCCTCACTGTTGATACTGATATTACTGAGAAAAAACAACTTCAAGCTCAATTTCTCCGCGCCCAGCGTTTAGAGAGCCTCGGCACCCTGGCTAGTGGTATTGCCCACGACCTGAACAATATATTGACGCCAATTATGTCCTCGTCTCAAATGTTGGCGCTCAAACTTCCTAATCTTGATGCACGTAATCAGCAATTGCTGAAGCTTTTGGAAGATAACTCTAAACGTGCGGCTGATTTGGTCAAGCAAATTCTGACCTTTGCACGCGGAGGATTTGAAGGCAGAGGCGTTTGTTTGCAAATTGAATATCTGCTGTTAGAAATTGAACAAATAATTAATAGTACCTTTCCCAAATCCATCAAAATTAGCAAGGATTTACCCAAGGAAAACCTTTGGACAATCTTGGCAGATCCTACTCAAATACATCAGGTATTAATGAACCTATGCGTCAACGCTCGTGATGCAATGCCCAAAGGTGGCACGCTATATATTTGTGCAGAAAATCTTTTCGTTGATGAAAACTTTGTCAAAATGAATTTGGATGCTCAAGTGGGCCCATATGTAGTTATAACTATCAAGGATACAGGATTTGGGATTCCGCCGCTGATTTTAGATCGAATTTTTGAACCTTTTTTTACAACTAAAGAATTAGGCAAAGGCACGGGATTAGGCTTGCCGACTGTGATTGGTATTGTCGAAAAACATGGTGGTTTTGTAAATGTCCAGAGTGAGGTGGGCAAGGGTACTCAATTTAAAGTTTATTTACCAGCTATCAAAGAAAAAACAACCGAGCAAGCAGAGAAATTGGAATTGCTCAACGGCAAAGGAGAGTTAATTCTGATTGTGGATGATGAAGCTGCTATCCTAGAAATTACTAAAACTTCCTTAGAAGACCATAATTACAAAAGTTTAACAGCCAGTAATGGCATTGAAGCGATTTCATTGTACGCAGAACACAAAAATACAATTAGTATAGTTTTGATGGATATGATGATGCCATCAATGGATGGATTAACTACTATCCGCATCTTGCAACAAATGAATAGACAAGTGAAGGTTATTGGTATTAGTGGTATGACATCAAACAGCCAGCTTGCAGAAGTTACTGAGGCTGGCATCAATGTATTCTTGCGGAAGCCCTACACTTTCCACGAATTATTGCGCTCTATTAACAATGTCTTGAGTGAAGCCAAGATTTGAACTATAACGGTTCACAATCACATGAGATACAGAAATTGGTAGGGGCACAAAGCTTTGCGCCCCTACCAATTACCTCACTAGAACGGTAAATGCTATATATATTTTTTACATACCTGTAAAGTATTGTATATACGATCGCCATAACTCATAATTCTTAAGCTATTGGTAAAACTAGGGCTTTAAATCAATAATAGAAGTTGTTTTTGTCCATCAATGGATTGTGAATCATAGAACCTAAATGAATCTAAATTAATGACGAATTGCAGATTATTTCGTTACTTTGCAATCCTTGACTATGGATTTTCAGGAAAATGTTAAGACTTTATCATTTATTACTAGGTTTGATTTTAGTGCTATTAATCCCGGTGGGAGCAAAATTTGTTCTACCGCAATTTTCTCCAAAAAAACCGCCAAATGCGCCTGCTGTGTCAAAACTTGCCAACTCTAGTGAGGGAAATGTCTGGCAGAAAATTATCGGAAATACTTCTGCTCCAACTAACTGGCAAGTTGCTGTTTGTAATGGAAATGCGCCTTTGTTGTGTGTCTCCTCCAAAGGAAAAGTTTTGGGTACAGTTGAGATTAACGTTTACCCACTAGAAAAGATTCCGGATTTCCAAAAGAAACTTGTAGCTGCTGGTGTTCCAACTAATTCTCAAGTTGACTACCAAAGTTCTAAATACCAAACTCAGGTATTGTCAGCACTCAAAGCTTGGGTTGCAGACAAATATGCGACTTTTGCCAAAGACCGTCAAGCTCAATATGGAAGGGAGATTATTTTATCAACCTACCCACCGCAACCAGTACCAGTTGGTAAACTTCAGGGAATCCGCTATGGCTTCGCTGGACTTAATCAACAAGGTACAGTACAAGAGCAACATATCGGTCATGTTGCCTTTGACGGAGCTAGACTTTACGTAATTACGACTGCCTTTGATTCAGCTACGCAAACAGGTAAGTTTGAGAAGCTGGAAAATTTAGCTATTTTTCAACCTTATTTATACGCGATCGCCGCAGATTTGCGTTTACCATAATGGGCATTGGGAAAGGGGCAAAGGGCAAGGGGTAAACGAAAGATTCCTCCTTTCCCCTTTAACCTTTCCCCTTTTCCCCTACCTTTCCATCTCCTTTGTCTCCCTAATCCCTATCAAATTAAATCTCAGCCACCGCGCGTTCAATTAAGCGACGAGCCAAAGTTTGCGTACCTGTGTGTTCGTAATAATTGGTCGATACATCCAGGAACGCGGCTAGGTAGTCTAATTTGTCATCGGCAACATCAACAAAATTTTGCAAGTTGTGGACAACTTTTTGTGGCGTTAAATTATTGGCGTTAACTAACCCACTCATCCAGCCTTTAACTGAATCAAAGCTTTCGCCAATAAAGTTGAGTTTACTACCATCGTTGTTACCTGGAATCACATCTTTGATGTTTTGGAAAGTTGAGTTTTGCTCTAACTCTTGCGGACTTGTTTGATTCAATCCAGATATTGCTTTGCTGATGAAGTCTGGCCCTAGAGGTATCAAACCATCAACACAAACTAAGGCGACCATGCGGATGAGTGATTCACCGCTATATTCTCCCAAAGAGCCAACAAAGTCGCCAATACTATCTCCAGGAATGCCATTAATTTGGCAAAAAGCTACCAATTCAGCGACTAATTTTAATGTCAAATCGATGGTTTGGGCTTTATCAGCTTTGGGGGTGACTGAGTTTAAAAAACCCAATAGCGGAATTTTCTCACCGACTTTATTAGCTAAAGCTGCTGCACCAAGGGCTTTATCTGTATTATCAACGGTTTGATATAACCACAAAGCTGTTTGATATCCTTGGGATTTATCGTTGAATAGATAAATGGCTCGTTCGCCAATTTGTTGAATTAAATCTTCGTCAGTTTCGAGAGTAACTGTTTTAATAGTGTTGACAAAACCGACGGTATTTTGCCACTGGCCAGGAGCAACAAAATCGAGGGAATTTAACAGAGAAACAGTTAAGCCTCTAGTTGGCAATTCATCAACCAACTGAACAATCGATTTGCTCACAAAAATCTCCTTATTTCAGGTTTATTATGTTAACCGAATACTTCATAATTCGTAATTACTTAGCTTGCTTTTCACGCCTTGCCCAGTATTATGAATTACGAATTATTTTGACGCTGGCAATGCATCTCAATTGAGTTTTGCTAGACCTTTAAGATTAAACTTTTCTATCCAATCTGCGCGATCGCTAGCTGTAAACGACGGATCGCGGGAAAGTACTTTTACTTGGTATTTACCCACTAAAATTGCAGTTTGCGTGTTACCTACTTCTACTGCGGGATAACCCCCAATTTTTTTGGTACTTTTCGAGAACTTAGCTGCTGTTGCTGGTACGCTGCTGGTATCGGAAACAGATAGCAAGGCGATATCTTTACCACCTTTTTTCAACTTCGCCTCAGCAAAACCTTTTTTCTCTTGGGTATAGACGCGCTGGTAGCCATCACTAGCATCTGGGAAAAATTTGTTAAATTCGCTACCTTGAGTTGCAGTTTTAACCACTGCTTGACCGCTTTTTTGCTTACTGCTATCTTGTTGTGCCTGGTCAAAACGCCTCGGTGTTTTTGCAGTACAGGACGTTGTTAGTAATATTACTGAGAGCAATAACGCAGCCAAAACTCTACGCCCACCGTGTAAAACCATTTTTGCATTCTCCTGATACTTGAGCTTTGAGCAATTATCTGCGGTGCTAGCGATTTTTACCCAGAAAATTTACTTTTTGATAATGATTGCTCAAGAGGCAATAGGCAATGGGCAATAGGCAATAGGCAATGAAAGTCTTTTCATGTCAGGGTTTTACAATCGCTTTATGTTATAAAATTTGCTTCAACTACTAGAACTGCGGTAAGCAATAACAGCATAAAACGGATCTCCTCCGGGTGCGCCTAACCACTGTAAAAAATTGGGTACTGTTGATTTCTGAACGATAACTTCTGGGGTGGTAAATCCCGGTATTGCGGCGAAGTAGCTCTTGACTAATTCTACCCGTTGTGGTTCTGAAGCATCCCGCCAAGCTTGAATCGCCTTTTGAAAGAACATCCGGTTAGAAAAGCTGATAATGGCGACACCACCGGGTTTGAGGATGCGGTGAATTTCGGAAAATATCGCTTCTGGATATTGGATATATTGCACAGATACGCAATTGAGAACCGCATCAAAATCTTCATTTGGCAAAGGAAGCTGGGGATTTTCGTTGATATTTTGCACAAAGTAATGAGTGAAGCGGGGATTGCGTGCTAGTTCTTCGGCGTTGAGCCCGTGTCCTTCTATATGGGAAAATTGAATCTCTTCTGGCAGATGAGAGACCCAGCTGCTCATCATGTCAAAGATGCGGGTGTTGGGTTTGAGGCGATCGCGATATAAGTCCGTTAACTGCTGAATAAATCCTTCATCTACATGGGTGACGAAGCGAGGAGAAGCATAGAATAAGCGATCGTCTGTGTCGTCTAATTTGAGGCGTTGATTCGGTCTTAACTGCATAAGTCTCTCGTGTGGATAACTTTTTTCCAAAATTGCGGCAATTTCAGGTATTTTTAAACAAGCACTCTGTAACATATTTTAATAATAGTAAGAAGCATACGGCAGAAGTTAGAATTCAGAATTCAGGATTCAGAATTGACTACGCCCCGCTGCGCTAACAGAACTCAGAAGTAAAACAAGTTTTATGTCTAGCTTTTAGGGCTAGTTTGTGGTAATAATTCAAAAGTTAGGAGTTAGTAGGAGGTAGTGTTGTTTTGAGGGTTTATATTCTGAAAAACTGCTGTTTAGAATAGTTGAAAAATCAATAATTATATACCTATTTGATTTTTATCAAATTATCGAGTTTGAGTATCTAAACTTTATTAATTCTGAATTGTTACAGCAAATTTGAAAATCTTAGGACTTACGCATTGACAGAAAATACCAAATATGGATGTTTGAAAAACTACATCTGTCCTAGGGGCACAGCACTGCTGTGCCCCTACACCAGGGTCTATTTACCATCAAATAATGATTAATAAAAGCCTGAAACGACCTATGCACATAAACGCACATCATGATTAATTTGTACAGTACGTAAGTCCTAAATTTATCATCAATTAATCCAGATTGCAGCTTCTATCTTTTATAAATTTCAATGTACAAACTACATTTTTTACAGTATATTTGGCGAAAAATCCTGCTTTTGGCAGCATCACCTTATTTTAGTTTATTAGCTTGGATACTACCTTTATTAATATTCACTTCTGGTTATAACAGCCTGATAGCACATGATGAAGCACTTTATGCTTCACGCTCACGCTTGATGTTCGATTCTGGCAATTGGATAGCTCCTTGGCAAAAGGCACATCACAAAACTCCTGGCCCTTATTGGTTAATTGCCAGTTCCTATAAGCTGTTTGGCATCAATGATATTAGTGCGCGTCTTCCTAGTATGATTACAGGAATTTTGTGCTTATGGCTTGTATATGAAATCGGCAAAATTATCCTGGGTAAAAAATTAGCTTGGCTAGCCGCTGCAATTTTAAGTGTGGAATTCCTCTGGCTGCAATATTGTCGTTTAAGTACACCTGATGTACCTCTGGTTTTATTAGTGCTTTTAGCTATTTGCTCTTTTCTCAAAGCGGAATTAAATCCTGCAAGACGCTACTTGTGGAGTTTTATTGCTGGATTAAGTTTAGGTTTAGGCTTCTTGATGAGAAGCTTTATGATTTTTATACCAATCATAGCTTTATTGCCTTATTTAATTTGGGATCGCAAACGTCATCATCATTTGAGTAATCCCATTTTATATTTAGGGGTTTTTGTCGGTTTAATTCCTACTTTTGTTTGGCTATGGCTTAGTTGGTTACATTATGGAAATCAAACTTTTGAAGAGTTGTACAAATTTCTTATATATCAAAGCAGTAATGGTAATGACAATTATCATACTAATTTTCTATTTTATGTATGGAATATTGCTCTCAAAGCATTCCCTTGGGCTTTTTTCGGAATTTTAGGACTGTTTTTGGCTATCCGCCGCCCCTTGCGCTACCAATTGTTATTAGTTGGATTTCCAGTTGTTTTATTTATTGAAATTAGTATTTTTACGACTCGTTTCTCTCACTATAGTCTTTTCCTTTATCCCTTCGTTGCTTTGTTTGCTGCTGTGGGTTTAAGCTGGGTAGGCAAAATTTACCAGTTAGGGATTCCCTCTCAATCTAATCTTCAAAAAGGTAAAAAAAATATATTAAATTTTTTTGCCAAGCAGTATCTTCCCCGAAACCTCAGTTATGGCTTTGGGGGATTTGGCGTTCTACTTATCGTTGCAAGTATTGTGATTTTTGCTTGGGGTATTCCTAATATCCGCGACTATGCAATTATTGGCTTGGCTATGGGATTGGGTTGGTTAATTTTACCTGTAGTGTGGATTAGTCGTTATCGCTTTGGCAAAAAGTTTCTCACAACTCGTTACTGGATTGCAGGTTGGTTAATTCCCTGTTGGTTAGCTTTAGCTGCAATGGGTACCACAGGCCTGTTAAGTGACTATAATCCAGCTTTAAGAGTTTTTCTGCAACAAAGTGCGATCGCTTCAATTCTGAAAACTAATCCGATATACTTTGTGCAAATAGATGATAAAGTCCAAGTACTTCTCGATTTCTATATTTCTATTGACGAAAAACCAGTAGTCTCTATCTCTGAAGTACCAGCTTTTAGCTATGCTTGGATTTATAAAGATCGATCGCCTCAATTATCCAGACCTCACCGCATTCTCGGTACTGTCAAAGAGTACCAGTTTATTCAAGTACTTAATTAATGGGCATGGGGCATGGGGATGAGGGAGATGAGGGAGTGAGGGAGTCACAGAGAAATAAACAATGCCCTATACTTCGACTACGCTCAGTACAAGTGCCCTATGCCCCATGCCCAAAAAGAGGTATTGCAAAAATACAGGAAATTAGCTAGCATATGAATATTACGTATGCTAAGTATTTTATCAAATGATTTCTACATCCAATCAATCCCCAACTTTAGAATCGTGGCAGCAAAATCTGGCACCGTACAATTTAGGCTACAGAATCAAATTACTCTCGCAACTACTTAGCCGCAAGTTTACTGAAAAACTAGAACCCTTTGGATTGACGCCATTTCACTGGTTAGTGTTGTGCTGTCTTTGGCAAGAAGATGGTTTACCTACTTCTAGTATTGGTGACAAACTCAAACAAGTAGGCGGTACTTTAACTGGGGTATTAGATCGTATGGAAGAACGCGGGTTGGTACGTCGAGAACGTGATACTCAAGATCGCCGCATCTGGCGAATCTGGCTAACGGATGCAGGTAAGGAACTACAAAATGTCCTACCTCCAATCGCCGCAGCAATGCGTGATGAAGTAATGGATGGTATTTCCTTTGCTGACAGAGAATTCTTTTCTCAGATTTTGAATCGGGCGATCGCTAACCTCTCTTAAACATCCTCCCACAATCACCCAAGCGGGGGAGGCAACATTAAGATTTATTTTGAGATAATATTACGCATACTAAATAAAAGCTGAATAAAGGCTCGCAAACCAATATTACGTATTCTAAATAAACGAGAGTTAACTAAATCATTCTGCAAGGAGATGAAATTATGGGCGCTAATACTTTAAACGGACGCAAGGATAACAAAACCCCAGTTTTAGAACCAGAATTGATTAAAGATTCAGAGACTTTAGAAGCTATGACCGCAGAGACAGCAGAAGCACCTGTTGTCACTCCAGAGACGGAGAAAGAAGTTCCAGCGAAGCGTAAAAAACCCATTGGTTTGATTTTGGCAGGATTAGGTGTAGGTGCGATCGCCGCAGGTGCTTTTGGTTATAACTACTGGCAATATTCCTCTACCCACCAGGAAACAGATAACGCCACCGTTGTAGGAAACATTCACCAAATTAGTAGCCGCATTCCCGGAACTGTCACTCAAGTGCTGGTGGATGATAATCAACTGGTGCAACCGGGACAGCTGTTAGTGAAGTTAGATCCCAAGGACTATGAAAGTAAAGTCCAACAAGCACAAGCAGCCTTAGAAAATGCACGCGGTCAGGCGCAAGCGGCCCAAGCAAATATCGCCTTAGCTTCACAAACCACCACTGGTAAGACAACTCAGGCACAAGGCGATGTCAGCAACGCTGTGGCAGCAATTTCCACCGCCCAAGCAGCAGTCCAAGAAGCCCAGGCTGGGATACCGGCGGCGCAAGCGGAAGTGAAATTAGCCCAAGCTGGGATTCCCGCAGCCCAAGCGCAAGTAGCCCAAGCAAATGCCAACTTGGAAAAAGCCCAAGCAGATTACAATCGTTACAACGAATTATATCGGTCGGGTGCGATCGCTCGTCAGCAGTTAGACACAGCCAAAGCGGCGAATGATGTGGCTGTAGCGCAGAAAAATGCTGCCGTTCAGGGAGTAGAACAAGCCCAGGCTAGATTAGCCTCGGCTAAAGTTGGCGTCGCCAAAGCCCAATCTCAGCTAGCACAAGCCCAAGAAAGTGTAGTCAGCGCCCAAGCAAAATTGGCTGCATCCAAGGGAGGATTGCAACAAGCGACGGCTGGGGGACAAGATACCACAGCAAAACGCAGTCAATACGAAGCAGCAAAAGCAGCGATCGCTCAATCAGAAGCATCGCTCAAAGACGCTCAATTGCAACTATCCTACGTTAATATTACTGCTCCTAGTGCCGGAAGAATAGGCAGGAAAAACGTCGAAGTTGGTAACCGAGTTGCAGCGGGAACGCCGTTAATGGCGATCGTGGACAATCAAAATTGGGTAGTTGCCAACTTTAAAGAAACCCAATTAGAAAACATGCGACCAGGAGAACCAGTGGAAGTCAAACTGGATGCTTTTCCTCATCACAGCTTTGTGGGTCGTGTTGATAGTATTTCACCAGCTTCCGGCGCTCAATTTGCTTTATTGCCACCAGATAACGCTACAGGCAACTTTACCAAAATTGTACAACGCATTCCAGTCAAAATAGTTTTTGACCAAAAGAGTATTCAAGGATACGAATCGCGGATTACACCAGGGATGTCTGCGGAAGTTGCGGTGGAAGTCAAGTAATACCAAAGTGCCTGTAAATAGATGAAAAACCTCTTTCTAACTATCACTTCTCATACATCTATGGAGAGGCGTATAAAGATGAGGTGAGATGATATCTATGAAAGCAGATTGGTATAAGAAAGGAGTCAGAATTGAGAATTCAGAATTCAGAATATTTTACCTATAAAGGGATAGAGTTTTAAGAGGAGAATCGCCCACCAGAGGGAGGTTTAGGGAACACCAATAAAATATTCAATATTGTATTGAATATTTTTTGTTTGTCAGTTCAATAAACCAATATTTACTAACTAGTCTGGCTCTAATTTATACTGAATTGTAACTACTGAATTCTGAATTCTTGTTTATAAAACAAACCTTACATGAAAAAACCGCTACTACCTGCATTAAGGTCAAGAAACTACCAACTGTTTTTTGCCGGACAAGGCATTTCCCTGATTGGAACATGGATGACGCAACTTGCTACGATTTGGCTAGTTTATGACTTAACTAACTCGCCTTTAATGTTAGGAGTCGTCGGATTTTCTAGCCAAATCCCGAACTTTTTTTTATCTCCCTTTGGCGGAGTATTTGTAGATCGCTTTTCTCGATATCGTACCTTAATCGGCACGCAAATCTTGGCGATGATTCAGTCGTTAGCATTAGCGGCGCTGGCGCTGACTGGTGTGATTCAGGTATGGCAAATCATTGCTTTGAGTTTATTTCAAGGATTTATTAATGCCTTAGATGCGCCAGCACGGCAAGCATTTGTGCCTGAATTGGTCGAACGCCGGGAAGATTTAGCCAATGCGATCGCCATTAACTCGACAATGGTTAATGGTGCGCGATTAATTGGCCCTGCGATCGGGGGTTTACTAATTGCTGGCGTTGGGGCTGGCTATTGTTTTTTAATAGATGGTTTGAGCTATATTGCTGTCATCGCTGCTTTATTGGCGATGAAAGTTAAACCTTGGAAAAATTCTATAACTGATGGTAATCCCTTACAAAAAGTTAAAGAGGGATTTGTATATGCCTTTAGCTTTCCACCGATTCGAGCGGTTCTATTGCTATCAGCTTTAGTTAGCCTTCTCGGATTACAAAACACTATTCTTGTTCCAGTTATTGCAGAAGAAGTTCTTAAAGGCGGCGCAGAAATTCTAGGTTTTTTGATGGCGGCGTCTGGAGTTGGAGCTTTATCAGGTGGTATTTATCTTGCTACACGGCAAACAATTTTAGGAATTGGTAAATTGATTGCTTTAGCTCCAGCAATTTTAGGAATTGGTTTAGTTAGCTTTTCTTTGTCCCGATTTTTACCACTTTCTCTATTCAGCATGTTATTTGTTGGCTTAGGAACAATTCTCCAAATTGCTGCGAGCAATACATTTTTACAAACAATTGTTGAAGAAGATAAACGCGGAAGATTGATGAGCTTATACACAATGTCCTTTTTGGGAATGATTCCCGTGGGTAATTTATTAGGAGGTGTATTAGCAAATCGTATTGGTGCTACCAACACTTTAATTTTTGATGGTATAGCTTGTATTATCTGCTCTATTATTTTTAGCAGGCAGTTGCCCGCTTTAAGACAAATAATGCGTCCAATTTATGAGCAAAAGGGTATTTTTAATAATTAATAAAACTTAGGATAAAAAACGCGGATAAATGTATAGAATCCGATTGTAAGTAAGTGGACACAATTATTTAGAAGACGCATTTCGACTGCGCTCAATGCTCGGCCTTTGAGAAGACGAGGGTTGAGCGAAGTCGAAACCCGGTAATCTCAAGTTAGGTTTAATTTAGTCCTTCTACTTAAAATTTTTTGCTCTTTAACCTTGAGTTGAAACAACACTATGGCTAATACAGGTGTAATTCGTCAGCCAGGGCACAATCCGGCTCTTCCACCAGATCGCGTACCGCTAAGAACTTGGATTGGCGTATTGGCAAGTATGCTTGGTGCATTCATGGCGGTATTAGATATTCAAATAACTAATGCTTCGCTACAAGATATTCAAGCAAGTTTAGGGGCAACTTTAGAAGAAGGTTCTTGGATTTCTACAGCCTATCTCGTTGCAGAAATTGTAGTAATTCCTCTAACAGGATGGTTATCAAGAGTCTTTTCTCTGAGACGGTATCTGTTAGTAAATACTGCACTATTTATTTTCTTTTCTATATGCTGTGCTTGGGCGTGGAATTTGAATTCTATGATTGTATTCCGTGCCTTACAAGGTTTTAGCGGCGGAGTTTTAATTCCCACCGCGATGACAATTGTTTTAACGACCTTACCACCATCTAAACAATCAGTAGGGTTAGCAGCATTTGGTTTTAGTGCAGTTTTCGCTCCCTCGATTGGCCCGACATTGGGAGGTTGGTTAACCGAAAATTTTGGTTGGGAATACAACTTTTATATCAATATAGTTCCTGGTGCATTAATGCTGGCTGGCGTTTGGTACGGAATTAAGCAAGAAGCATCGCAAATTAATTTATTAAAACAAGGTGACTGGTGGGGAATTATTGCAATGGCCATCGGATTAGGTTCATTGCAAGTTGTTTTAGAAGAAGGTAGCCGCAAAGATTGGTTTGGTTCGGCGTTAATTGTCCGCTTAACTGTAATTGCAGTAATTTTTCTAGCAGTATTTTTCTTTATAGAATTAACTCGTAAACAACCATTCATTAATTTGCGCCTGTTGTTTAGGCGTAACTTTGGTTTAGCCAGTATTGTGAATGTATCTTTGGGAGTGGGATTGTATGGATCGATTTATATTTTACCGTTATATCTTGCCCAAATTCAAAAATATAATGCGCTGCAAATTGGAGAAGTGTTGATGTGGGCTGGGATTCCCCAGCTATTTATTATTCCTTTTATACCCAAATTGATGCAACGTTTTGATGTGCGCTTTATGGTGGCTTTTGGCGTGACTTTATTTGCCGTGAGTGCATTTATGAATTCTGGAATAACTAATGAAACAGGATTAGATCAATTACGCTGGTCACAATTTGTGCGTGCAATGGGACAACCTTTAATTATGGTACCGCTTAGTTCTATTGCCACTGGTGGCTTAAGTCCAAAAGAAGCAGGTTCAGCCAGTGGTTTATTTAATATGATGCGGAATATGGGCGGTTCTATTGGAATTGCTTGTTTAGCAACTTTATTAACAAATAGAGAACAATTTCACTCGAATAGATTGGGCGATGCAATATCTTTATATGACCCAACAACTCAACAGCGAATTGACCAAATGACACAATATTTTATCAGTAGAGGAGCCGATTTAAGTACTGCACAAAATCAGGCGATCGCATCTATATCAAATATTGTTCGTCGGGAAGCATTTGTGATGGCTTTTAACGATTGTTTCTACTTTATTGGCATTGCTTTATTGCTAAGTGGAATTGCCATTTTGTTCTTTAAAAAAGTGAAAGCAAGCGGTAGTGCTGTTGCACATTAAAGTTATTGGATGAGTTAAAATATTTGATAAAATTACTCAGGTACTAACATGGTCATTAGCCAAAATGAGTACTATATTTCCCCAGAAGAATATTTAGAAGGCGAGAAAGTAAGCGAAATAAAACACGAGTATATTGATGGACAAGTCTACGCAATGGCAGGGGCGAGTGATAGTCATGTTACTGTAGTAGGAAACTTGTTTATTTTGCTACGAAACCATCTCCGGGGTAGTGGTTGCCGTGTCTACATGTTAGATATGAAAGCCCAAATTGATGTCATAAATCGCTATTTCTATCCTGAACTTATGGTGACTTGCGATACACGAGATAAAGAATTTGAATATTTTAAGTGCTATCCTTCCTTAGTGGTGGAAGTGCTTTCTGAATCAACAGAAGGCTATGATAGAGGTAAAAAATTTGCTAGTTACAGACACTTAGAATCGCTACAGGAATACGTGCTAATTTCACCAGACCGAATGAGTGTCGAATGCTTCCGTCGTAATGAAGAGGGGCATTGGGTACTTTATCCTTATGAAAAAGGAGAAGAAGTATATTTAGCTAGCGTTGATTTTCGTTGTGCGATCGCAGCAATATATGAAGATGTAACATTACTAGAGGATAATAATTTTTAATCCAACATTTCTGGATCGATTCCTAAAGCATTGAGTTGTTCAACAGAAAGATTACGCAATTTTTCTGTAATTAATAGCCGCTTTTCTCGCTCAACTTCAGCGCGTTCTTCACCTGTTAAAAGTAAATTTCCTTGTGCATCCCACCACCGCAACCAAGGTAACTCTGCATTCTGATACAAACCTTGCCATATTCCCAACTCTACCCCTAAAGGAGCGATCGCGTAATGTCCTCTTTCGTTGGGTTTCATTAGTTGATACGTAAAATCGATGAGATGATACACCTCAACCTGGGCTTTCGCTACTTCATAAATCCCATAATAAGGCACTCGAATTGCCTGTTCATAAACCCAAAATTTACCAACATTTCCACCTTCACCTTGTGATGGCGCTGTTTTATCTCGTTCTTCTGAACCATCTCCAGAGACAAATTCAATCACAATTAAAGGTGCAACATACTCCTTCCACAGTACGTAAGAACGCCGCATTTTACCATCTAGAGTAGGTGGTACATTGGGTACATAAAATCAATCCGGAGCTTCGGCACCTTTTTCAGGAGGATCTGTCAATCTCCAGTAAATACCAGAATCTTGTCCAATACAATATTGTCCATCAGGATGGCGTTGTTCTAAAATAGGTTTAATTGAATCTGTAATTAAAATACTTTGTGGATGCTCCTGAAGATTTTTGCCTCCGGCACGCTTCGCGAACACAAATGTACCATCTGAATCTGGTAACTGGGTGTGGTCAGGTAAAGTTAATGCCGATACGGAAGTCATAGGCTTTAACCAAGAGCTTATCTGCTTATTATTATAAATTATTGTAAATTGGTGTTTTACTATTTTTGAATAGACACGCTACTAGATATTTCGTGGTACTTTTGTCATAAAAATTGAAATATTTATAATATCAATCTTTCTATATTAAAAAAGCTATCTCTATGACTCCGGATATTCTCTATATTTTCCCAATCATTCGCATTAGACTTAATTATAGACAATATAAAACGAGAACCTATGACTCGTAAATCATTTGGGATTATATGAGTTGGTATGTCGAAAATCCATCCTGTACCTGCCCATGCAGCACTTTCCGAACGTTCCCAAATAACCTTTGTGTATCCCCCATCTAAGTGAAAAATTACTCTGACTGTTTCTCTGGCTAACAGAAATTTTTCATTCATTACCAACAATAATTCTGTTTTAGTATTTTCAAGGGTGGGTAAAATCCGCACCCAACAATAATTACACACCAGAAACCTATTTTACAGATGCCAGGTTTTGCAGCAACCCCCACATAATCATCTTACTCGATCGCATTTTTGGCAAAGCATCCTGCAAGTAAATCTTATTAGGTTTTATCTCCTGCTAAATTTATTTTTCAAGAAATACTAGGATCGTCTGCTTTTTTGATTTCTTCCAAGATTTTTTGAACTTGATTAACTTTTTCTTTTCTATTCTGTTCTTTGAAGATATTTAAAGCTTTTTCTAAATATGATATTGCCTCGTCTTGTTTATTAGTTTGCCACATTGCTAGAGCAAAATTAGTCATTGCTTCAGCATAATTGGGATTAATTTCTAAAGCTTTCTGATATTCAGTAATAGCTTCTTGCCAGCGATTTTCGCTAGCGTAGACCATACCGATCGCATTGTAAGCTAGAGCATATTTTGACTGGAGGCGAATGGCTTCACGGTAAGCGGTAATTGCTTCATCTGATTTCTTTTGGCGGAAAAGCACATTGCCCAGTTGAAAGTGTCCAAAGGCATCTTTCGGAAATTGTTTAATTAATTTGCGTAAATTTTCCTCTGCACCTTTCATGTCTCCTTGATTGTACAAAGCATTGGCTTGTTGGAGAATCTGCGATCGCTCTGATGGCCCTTGGTCTGAAAATTGCGCTAGTTTGTGTACTTGTCTTTGGGGATACTGTTGAGGCGAATCTAAAGAAACTGCTAACACGGATGGTGATAGACCAATGGCAGCGATCGTAGTCAGTGCTATGCAGCTAAAAGGTTGAACAAATGCTGATTTCAGTTTGCTGTTCAGTTTCATCGCCCTGAATGCCTCAATAGTGTTCTAATACTTATGATAAATTGCGGGCGCGTTACCGTGTAACGCCCCACGATTTATCTAAAATTGCTACGCGCCTTCTCGTAACTTATCCAACACGCTTCTATCTTCTAAGGTTGAAGTATCTCCAGATACTTCTTGCCCCGCAGCCAGATTTCGCAATAATCGCCGCATAATCTTACCCGATCGCGTTTTCGGCAAAGCGTCGGTAAAGCGAATTTCTCCAGGACGGGCGATCGCACCGATTTCTTTGACAACGTGTTGCTTGAGTTCTTTACTCAATTCCTCACTACCCTGATAAGTGCCTTCTAATGTCACAAAAGCAACTACCTCTTCTCCTTTGAGTTCATCCGGCTTACCCACTACCGCTGCTTCTGCAACTGCTGGATGGGAAACTAAGGCTGATTCGACTTCCATCGTACCGAGTCGGTGACCTGATACATTCAATACGTCATCTACGCGACCCATTACCCAGAAGTAACCATCTTCATCGCGTCTAGCGCCATCACCAGCAAAATAAGTATAGTTCCCATCTTTGGGAGGGATGTGTTCCCAATAGGTGCGGCGGAAGCGTTCCGGATCGCCGTACACTGTCCGCATCATTCCCGGCCAAGGATGGCGTACTGCTAGATAACCGCCTTGGTTGTTGGGTACGGAATTTCCTTCTAAATCCACAATGTCTGCAATAATTCCAGGGAAGGGAAGAGTTGCAGAACCTGGTTTCGTGGGAATTGCCCCTGGTAGCGGGGTAATCATAATACCGCCAGTTTCGGTTTGCCACCAGGTATCGACAATTGGACAGCGGCCGCCACCAATTACTTTGTGATACCACATCCAAGCTTCGGGGTTAATCGGTTCGCCAACGGTTCCCAGCAATCGCAATGAAGATAAGTTTCGGGCATTGGGATGTTGTTCGCCCATCTTAATAAATGCCCGGATTGCTGTAGGTGCAGTATAAAAAATGTTGACACCGTATTTTTCAATTACATCCCAGAAACACCCTGGATTAGAAGCACGGGGCGCACCTTCATACATAATCGTTGTTGCACCGTTGGAAAGCGGCCCGTAGACAATGTAGCTGTGTCCAGTAATCCAACCCACATCTGCGGTACACCAGTATACATCTGTGTCTTGCAGGTCAAATATCCACTTGGTGGTCATGTGGGTATACAAATTATAGCCAGCAGTTGTATGCACTACACCCTTTGGTTTGCCCGTGCTGCCGGAAGTGTAGAGGACAAACAGCATATCTTCGCTGTCCATCGGTTCGGCGGGACAATCAGCAGACGCATTTTTTTGTAAATCGTGCCACCAATGGTCGCGTCCGCCCGACTGCATATAAGTTTCTTGTCCGGTGCGCTTGACAACCAGGACATTTTCTACACTGGGAACAGCGCCATCACCCAAGGCTTTATCTACCTGTTGCTTGAGGGGAACGATCGCATCTTTGCGCCAACCACCATCAGCAGTAATTACCAACTTGGCTTTAGCATCAATTAAGCGATCGCGTAAAGCTTCGGCACTAAAACCACCAAATACAACGCTGTGGGGTGCGCCAATTCTCGCACAAGCTAACATGGCGATGGCAGCTTCGGGAATCATCGGCATATAAATACCAACGCGATCGCCTTTTTGTACGCCTAGTTGCTTCAACACATTGGCAAACTGACAAACTTCTCGATGCAGTTGGGCGTAGGTGAGGGTACGCGAGTCTCCCGGTTCCCCTTCCCAAATCAATGCAGCTTTATTTTTGCGCCAAGTTGTGAGGTGTCTGTCAAGGCAGTTGTAAGAAATATTCATCTTACCGCCAACAAACCACTTAGCAAAAGGCGGTTGCCAATCTAGTACGGTATCCCATTTTTGGAACCATGATAATTCTGTAGCCGCCAAATCTGCCCAAAATTGCTGCGGATCGGCTTTGGCTTTGTCGTAAAGACGCTGATAGTCTTCCAAGCTTTTGATATGGGCGTTTTGCGAGAATTCCGAGCTAGGGTGGAAAAGGCGATTCTCTTGTAGGATCGATTCTATGGTTGGTTGAGACATGGTTATAAGCGCGATCGCTATTGTTACTAAAAACTATTCTTAGCCCAGTTATGCTGTACTGTGTTTAGATTTTCATTAAGCGTCATTAGTCATTAGTCATTAGTCATTAATTATTCCCCTCTTGTTCTCCTTGTCCCCCCATCTCCCCATACTTCTCTACGAGAGGCTGCGCCAACGGCTCCGCTCAGTACAAGTCCCCCCACCTCCCCAAAAACTATGCCACTTATTCTCGAAGCCAGTAGCCTATCCCTGAACGATGTTCATCGCTTTCTCAAACTAGAAGAACTTTCAACAGGTTCATTCACTGATTTCCTAAATTTTGAACCGTTGACAGAGTTTGAACAACAGGATTTATTGGGAATTCAAAACGACTTCCGTCGTTATCTCAGGTTGGGCAAAATTTCTGAAGGCCTAGTCAAATTTTTAACGATTGCGCCATTAATGCGGTTAGCTGGGTTTTATGATGTGCCGATTCGGTTGACAATGGAAGATAGCGTGGCGATCGCTGTGGAAGATGAAGACAAAAGAATTACCGGGCGGATGGATATTTTAGCAATTAATAATCCTCAAAGTAATGTGGCATCAACTTTTTGGATTTTAGTAATTGAAACAAAGAATAGTGCAATTGAAGTGAGTGAAGGTTTACCTCAATTACTCACTGATGCTTTTAAAAGCTTAGAACAACAATCATCTGTTTGGGGTTTGGTAACTAACGGACTGCGTTATCAGTTTTTATATTTGAGACACGAACAACAACCAACTTATCAATTAATGCCATTATTAAATCTCAATGAATCCGCCGGGGCAATTGAGTTATTACAAGTTCTTAAAAGCGTCTGCAAGTTAGTAAGTTTTCAGGAATAATAAACGTAGAATTGCGGGGCGATCGCTTATGTCTGAACCTGCTACTTTAGAATTTATCTCTGATGATGCCTCAGAAGATGAAATTATTTTTCCTCCTGGCGATATACTGAGTGACGAACCACCCTTGGAAAGTGACCTACACCGAGACCAAATCGATCTGCTGATTCGCCTACTGAAATCGTGGTGGCGAGAAAGGCAGGATTTTTATGCTTCTGGAAATTTGACAATTTATTACAGTCCCAACCAGAAAAAATCAGAATACTTCCGGGGGCCAGACTTTTTTGTAGTTTTGGGAACCGAGAAAAAAGACCGTAAAAGTTGGGTAGTTTGGCATGAAGACGGCAAATATCCAAATGTCATTGTAGAGATTTTGTCGAATTCAACAGCAGTTGACAAAGGCTTTAAAAAACAAATTTACCAAGATACTTTTCGCACACCTGATTATTTCCTTTTTAATCCCATAACAATGGAATTACAGGGATTTCACTTAGTAGACGGGAAGTATCAAGAAATTCAACCTACCACTGATGGACGTTTATGGAGTCAACAGTTAGAACTTTATTTGGGAGTTTATGAAGGTAAATTAAGATTCTTTACTACTGAAAATCAATTGATACCATCATCTGAAGAACTAGCCCAACAGGAAAGTTTACGCGCCCAACAAGCAGAAGAACGTGCCCAACGAGCAGAACAAGAAATTGCTAGACTGCGCGAACTTTTGCGTACACAGGGCATTAACCCTGAGAATATTTGATGAGATGAGCAAATTTACATAGACACTTTACAGGTAAAATTGGAGAAGAATAGAGACTTCAGAATTCAGAATCAATTTATTCATACCCCAGGCATACAGAATGAAATTCTGACGACTGACGCCTTTATTCTTTATTGTTAAAAAAGCGTTAGTATCTAAAAGTAGGGCCTCGTTTGCAAGCAAAAGAGATTAAGGATAAATTGAAATCCCTCATCGAGCAAGCTTCCTCGATAGATCCTAATTTAGCGAGAAGATTAGATGAAATCAACCGTTGGGTAAAAAATATCAAACCGGGTTCCCTGACGGCTAAACCTTTTGTACTTGCTTTTCTTTTGGAAGTAATTACGGATTCGACAATTTGGTTAATAATAAAATCCTCACCTTCACCAGAAGAACAAAAAGCAAAATTTGAACAAATGACACCAATTGAAAGATATTGGTATGGTTACCTTTTTCCTAAATGGATTAATGCAAATGATTCCAAGTTTTATGTTTGGAAGCAAAAATTAATGGCAGGTGAGTTCGATCGCGGGGATGATGATATTATTAGAAATATAGCCCAAGATGTTGTTCAGCGAGAAGGTAGTTTTTGGCAGCGTTATATTGCCGACCTATCAATGGCAACAGATTTAATTGTCAGTAATCGTCACAATCAACCACTCTGCATTCAAGTTACAAGTGTCAGTGAAGAACTCAATCAACAAAAGTACCAAGCTTGGCAAAATACACTGCGATCGTGGGAAATAGAGAGAGGATTGTTCCTAAGTTACAATCCCAAGGATGCTAATTTTGTTAACCAGTTAGTTAACGTGGCGCTGTATAACAGTGATTACCTCTCTGGTGGGAAATATTTAAAATTTTCCTGATTGTTTCTGGATTTAGATGTACAAGATTTGTATTCTAGCTTACATACTTACCTGCTCATTACAGCTTTTATGGCTCACAAAAGAGAAACTCACACCTGCAACAATGTTAATTTTGCCGAAGCTTTAGCAACAGCTAGACAAATGCAGCAGAACTGGTTAACTTACGGCGTTGATTTTGTGAATTTTTATGTTGAAGACATAGATGGCGACTGGTTAGAAACCTGGGGAAATGACGAAATCTTAGGTAATTCTCGGTTGGATGCTATTAAAGAATTTTTGGTAAGTGATGATAATGTAGCTGTGAAAGTTAGGGAATATTTGGGAGAGCGATCGCTATTCGATTTTGCAGTAAGTTTAGAAGAATATTGGAGAACTTCTGAAGTAGACGACAGGTTAGAAGCTGTGAAAAATTTATTAGCTGGTGGTGAAAATAATATTGATAAAGACGACATCAGCTTAATAGATTTGGCAAATAGTCTCTTGGTAAAGTTGGCAGATATTTTGTAAAATTTTGAATCACAGTAGATTTTAAGGGACGCAAAGCCATAATATAGCGGTTCCCAATCTGGTAAGGTGCATTTTTAAAGATGCTTACAAGGAAAGTCTCCAATATCGTCAGGATAATTTGCTTTTATAACTTGATGCAAGTATCGCACAGCATAAAACTCATCAATGAAGCCAGAAATTTCCATATCACCAACACTTAAAGCATTATATGGGCTATGTGCAGACCACGTACCGTCTAAACATTCATGTATGCAACCAAGAAGTATATTTTCAAAGAAAACGGTTTTGTAAGGATACTCCTTAATTATTAAACCTTTGCTACGCATTTCTGTAAGTTCCGGCTCTTTCCAGTTATTTCCTTGCTTGTCATACCCACAGGACATGCTTACAGTAAAGGTGTAGTTTCTAAGAGACTGTACATTAAAGGTATAGTGTTCGAGATATTCAATTGACATAAATTGAATAGGGATTCCAGTTCTGAGTTTTTAATATTGCCTGTGGTAGTTTAAAGTAGTTTAAAGTAGTTTATAGGGTTGCTGAACTGTTAAAAAATAGTTGACAAAATCCACATCTTTTGTAATTAAAATTCGATTTTCTGCAATTGATATGGCATTAATCTCATTATCTGGCGTGGCATTTTGGTCTGGTAAATCTCTAGTGTGAATTGTATCGTAAACTGAAGCTTTAAGAAAACGAGCAAGACGAACTGGTAATTGAGCATCTACAAGAAATTTCATGAGGCAATTCGATGAATGCTTTTGACTTGGGTTCAGTCGAGCAGCAAACAGCAAGACAGCTTGAATATCTTCATATTCTAAATCGTCATAATCTGCCAATATTTCCTCATTAGTCATACCAGAACTAAGCAGTTCTAAAATCAATTCAACTGGATAACGAAGTCCTCTAATACATGGTTTGCCGTGGCAAATATCTGGATTATGAGTAATACGTTGTAGAAGTTTATTTTCCATAAAAGAATATTCATGAATTATTACGATATTATGTCTGAGCCTTTTCTTAGATGCCAAATCACAGCAGTACATTGACATCAGATGAAGAAAAATATTAAAACTTTTGGTGTATTGACTTACACGCCAAATACCCCAGTAGTAGGGCGATCGCGCCAATCCAACCCTCTTTAGAATGCACCACAACCACGTTAAGCTGGATCAAAGTGGCAATTTGCTGCGCTCTGGAATAAAAAATCTCTGTTTCTGTAAAATTTGAATTTTTCCTGCTTGAGAAACCCGGAATGCTAGACCGAATTTTTGATTACCTCCACTTTCATTTCAGCGTTGAGGCCCCGATAGTCCTGCTGATACTAATATTTTTAGAGGCGGTGCTGTCTGCTGACAATGCCATCGCCCTTGCTGCCATCGCTCAAGGGCTAGAAGACAAAGAACTTGAGCGTAAAGCTTTGAACTTTGGTTTAGTTGTAGCCTACGTGCTGCGAATTAGCCTGATTCTTACCGCTACTTGGGTGCAACAATTCTGGCAATTTGAATTATTGGGCGCTGCCTACTTGTTGTGGCTGGTATTCCAACACTTTACCTCAGAAGAAGGCAGCGACGAGCATCATCACGGGCCGCGTTTTAGTTCGCTATTGCAAGCCATCCCCGTGATTGCATTTACAGATTTGGCGTTTTCCTTGGATAGCGTGACAACTGCGATCGCAGTTTCTCAAGAAAGGTGGCTAGTGCTGACGGGTGCCACAATCGGTATTATCACGCTGCGATTTATGGCGGGATTGTTTATCCGTTGGCTAGACGAATATGAAAATCTAGAAGATGCAGGCTATGTAACTGTAGCTTTAGTAGGCTTGCGACTTTTATTAAAAGTAGTGAACGATAGTTTAGTCCCACCAGAATGGGCAATGATTACAGCCATCTTCCTAATTTTAGGCTGGGGATTTTCCAAACGCGTTGACACCGAATTACCCCAAGTAGAACCGGAAAAGACAGAAATACCGAAGTGAGAAGAGGGGATGGGGGGATAAGGAGATGAGGGGGATGAAGGAGAGTAATTATAAAGAAACTTCGCCACCTCTCCATCTCCCCACCTCCCCACCTCCCCATCTACCTACTTTCCTACTCGCGCAACCAGGATGTTAAATGCGGTTGCCAGTTGACTAATTCTTCGTCCTTAAACCAGAGGGCTATTTCTCTTTGGGCGGTTTCTTGAGCATCGGAACCGTGGATTAAGTTGCGACCAATATTAATGCCAAAATCGCCGCGAATTGTTCCCGGTTCGGCTGATAAGGGGTTCGTTGCACCAATGATTTTTCTGGCAGCTGCAACGACGCCATCTCCTTCCCACACCATCGCTACAACGGGTGCAGAAGTGATAAATTCGACTAAGCTGCCAAAAAAGGGACGTTCCTTGTGAACATCATAATGTTGTTCGGCTAATTCCCGACTGACTTTCAAGAACTTCAAACCAACTAGGGTAAAACCTTTAGTTTCAAAGCGACGGATAATTTCACCTACTAGTTTGCGCTGTACGCCGTCTGGCTTAATTGCTAAGAATGTGCGCTCCAAAGCTATCTCCCAAAACTTAATAAAGTTTTTATCTAGTCAATTGTCTATTGTCTTTTGTCCTTTGTTCAAGCCTTTTGCACTTCTGACAAATGATCGATGACTAATGACAAATGACTGATGACTCTTGACCAATCAGAGTTTATCTCAGAAATTAACCTTGGGTGCATATCGGTTATGAAACGAATGCGCTAAATTGTTAATTCGTGGGTGAAACACAGAGGTTAGGAAGAAATGGGTGTTGAGTCAACTGCTACATCTGACGAGGTGGTACTACTACCGTCCAATGGACACAAATCTGAAGTGAAAAAGAATCAACAAAAAAAGCTGTTACCACCAAGTACTACCACAGGAGATTTACCTCGCTCCTGGAAAATTGAGGATAGCGAAACACTATATCGCATTGAAGGTTGGGGACAACCTTATTTTTCCATTAATGCTGCTGGTCACGTTACCGTTGCGCCAAAAGGCGATCGCGGGGGTTCTTTAGATTTGTTTGAACTAGTCAACGCCTTGAAGCAGCGCAATTTGGGACTCCCGATGCTGATTCGCTTTTCCGATATTTTAGAAGATCGGATTGAGCGGTTGAACGCTTGTTTTGCTAAAGCGATCGCCCGTTACAACTACCCTGGTGTCTACCGTGGCGTGTTTCCTGTCAAGTGCAACCAAGAACGCCATTTAATTGAGGATTTAGTCAAATTCGGCAAGCCCCATCAATTTGGTTTAGAAGCCGGTTCTAAGCCAGAATTAATGATTGCTCTGGCTATTCTGGATACGCCAGGAGCATTGTTAGTTTGCAATGGCTACAAAGACCAGGAATACATTGAAACGGCAATGTTAGCCCAAAGACTAGGACAAACACCAATTATCGTCTTAGAACAAATTGAAGAGGTAGATCTGGTGATTGCTGCCAATCGCCAGTTAGGTATTAAGCCGATTTTGGGCGTCCGGGCGAAACTCAGCACTCAAGGTATGGGGCGTTGGGGAACCTCCAGCGGCGATCGCGCTAAATTTGGTTTGACTATGCCTGAGATTATCGAGGCAGTTGACAAATTACGGGATGCTAATCTGCTGGATTCTTTACAGTTGATGCATTTCCATATCGGTTCGCAAATTTCTGCCATTAATGTGATAAAAGATGCCATCCAAGAAGCCAGCCGCATTTACGTAGAATTGGCAATGCTGGGGGCAGATATGAAATACCTTGATGTCGGTGGTGGCTTGGGTGTAGATTACGACGGTTCCCAAACCAACTTCTACGCATCGAAAAATTACAATATGCAGAACTATGCCAACGATATTGTTGCAGAGTTAAAAGATACCTGTGCTGAACGACAAATTACCGTACCTACACTGATTAGTGAAAGTGGAAGAGCGATCGCTTCCCATCAGTCGGTATTAATTTTCGACGTTCTCAGTACCAGCGATGTCCCCCTCAATCCGCCAGAACCACCCCAAGAGGGAGAATCCCCAATTATTAATTACCTCTGGGAAAGTTACCAATCCATCAACAAAGAAAATTACCAAGAGCTTTACCACGACGCGGCACAATTCAAAGAAGAAGCCATCAGCCGCTTTAACTTGGGAATTTTACGCCTTAGAGAACGAGCCAAAGCCGAACGGCTCTACTGGGCTTGTTGTCAAAAGATTTTGAACATTACAAGGCAGCAAGAATACGTACCCGACGAATTGGAAGACTTAGAAAAAATCATGGCTTCCATCTATTACGTCAACATGTCAGTGTTTCAATCAGCACCAGATTGTTGGGCGATCGACCAGTTATTTCCCATCATGCCAATCCACCGCTTGGATGAAGAACCAACGCGGCGGGGGATTTTAGCAGACCTCACCTGCGACAGTGATGGTAAAATAGACCGTTTTATTGACTTGCGCGATGTCAAATCGGTTTTAGAACTCCACCCCTACAAAACAGGAGAACCCTATTACTTGGGTATGTTCCTCAATGGAGCTTACCAAGAAATCATGGGTAACTTGCACAACTTATTTGGCGATACCAACGCCGTTCACATCCAATTAACGCCCAAAGGCTACCAAATCGAACACGTAGTCAAAGGCGATACCATGAGTGAAGTGGTGAGCTACGTTCAATACGACTCGGAAGATATGGTAGAAAACATCCGCCAGCGTTGCGAGAAAGCTCTAGAGGAAAAGCGCATTACTCTAGCAGAATCTCAGCGACTCCTACAAACCTACGAACAGAGCCTAAGAAGGTATACGTACTTAAATAGTTAGGGATTGGGGCATGGTGCATGGGGGATAGGGCATGGGAGAGATGGGGAGCAGGGGAGCAGAGGGGCAGAGGAGACAGGGGAAGAATAACCAATGCCCAATGCCCTATGCCCCATTCTCTAATTCGCGCTTGTCCCCAATAATTCTTCTATTGCTTGGCGTTCAAGAGGAGTATGGGATGGTATTGTCTGACGAGCATCGGTAATCAGCCAGTCTAAAGCTGCGGCTTGAACATCTATTGAAGCGCCGGTTTTATCAACGCAATAACGTCCAAACACCAGCTTATCTACCAAGCGGACGCCGGGGCCGAGGCGCGACCATTCAAAAATCACGCTGTTTTCTACAGTTGCGCCACTACATATCCAACAATTAGGGCCAATCATTGCGGGACCGACGATTTTCGCTCCGTCTTCTATTCTTGTCATCCCACCAATGTAAACTGGGCCTGTAATATCTACTTTGTCCCAATTGACGGCAACATTTAAGCCAGTGTATATTCCAGGGGCGACTTCATGACCGGGAATTTGCACATTTTTGATTTCACCCAACAACACACCGCGAATCGCCCGCCAATAGTCTGGTACTTTACCAATATCTACCCATTCAAAGTCCATAGGAATGGCATAAAAAGGAGCTTTGATTTCCACGAGTTTGGGGAACAATTGGCTACCAATGTCGTATTCGACGCCAGAGGGGATATAGTTAAATACCTCTGGTTCAAAGATATAAATACCAGTATTGATATTGGTGCTGAGGGCTTCTTCAGTTGAAGGTTTTTCTTGGAAAGCTTTAACCCGACCATCTTCGTCGGTAACAACTACACCGTAGCTAGAAACTTCTTCTTTGGGGACAGATTTCGTAATAATAGTAGCGATCGATCCTTTAGCTCTATGCCATTTAACTGCGGCAGTTAAATCCAGGTCAATCAAAGCATCACCGCACAACACGATGAAAGTGTCATCAAAAAACGGTGAAAAGTCTTGAATGCGCCGCATTCCTCCAGCCGAACCAATGGCTTCGCCTACTAGTTTACCGTCGTCGTCTATTTTCCCTTCAAAAGAATAGGCAATTTGTACGCCAAACCGCTGACCGTCACGGAAATAGTTTTCTATTTCCTCAGCCAAATGACTCACATTGACCAGAATCTGGTCAAATCCATGTTGGCGTAACAGTTCCAGCAAAAACTCCATCACTGGCTTTTGCAGGATGGGCATCATCGGTTTGGGCATAGTGTACGTAATTGGACGCACGCGAGTACCCTTGCCAGCCGCGAGAATCATCGCTTTCATAAAAGTTTATTCCTCAACCACAAGCCAGTTTACTTTCATTAGAGTGATACTTAATCATCAGTTTTTATTTCTGCTCTAAGTTATCCCTCCAAACAGGGATAACAATAAATTAGTGGTTATTGCAACCATAGGTACACTTAGATGACAAGCGATCGCTTATCTTTTCAATTTACTCGGATTTGGAAGCTGACGCAAAAATCTCTCAACTATCTGTAAAGCTAGTTTTGGCTTGCTGAGTTAATTGCCTGTTCGCAGGCTGGGGAATTGTTAGCTGAATCTGTGAGTAAGCGAACTTTAATCTCATCGTAAAATTCCTCTTGAGATAGCTCTACTTTCGATTGAGCCGAGAGTAGTAATAGCGCCCAGAAAACGCTAACTAGATGAGCGTGTTCGGACTCGTGCCCAGACCCATTTTGAGATGATTGCTTACTCTGAGTCCATAACTCGACAAGTTCTTCTAAATTCAACCAATTTTGCTCTAAACATAGTTCTTTTGCTGATAATTTCAACACCTGCTCTAGTTCTTTTGCCACTTCTGTCAGATTTTCTTGGTGAGCTAACTCTAGAGCCTGCCGCATACTTTGGATGCTAGGCTGACGCTTGGGACGTACAGGTTTGCTGGTTTTCTCTACGAGTTTGAGCTGATTCGCCATAATCTGTAATTGCTCAATTAACTCTTGCAGAGTTACCCGACGTTTTGGCGGTGGCATTGCTGCTGGACGACGACGCAATTGCCGTTCTAATGGTAGCCGAGGCCCGTGATGGAATGCACCGTCTTCATCTGTTAATAGAGCATCATCTAATACACCATCCTGTACATCTTCTACTGTTGACAACTGCATTAAGGTATTAGCTTTGAACAATACCAGCATTGATGCTGATAAAAAGGCTTGCCCAGATTGAGACAAGTCTGTTTCATAGCCTTTCCTTATTGCCTCTGGTGCCATCAGTTCCAAGTATCGGTCAATCACCTCAATCACTTGGACATCCCAAGGGTCAATTTCCCCCTGCTGGGCTTGATGAATCAGGAGTGTAATTGTTTCTAACAGCTCGGAAGCTTCCATCAGCAGGTACTAAATTAATTAAAGGGGCATGGGGCATGGGGCATGGGGCATCGGGAATATCCCAGATGAGGAGGCAGGGGGAGACAAGAGGACAAGGGGACAAGGGGACAAGGGGACAAGGGGACAAGAGAATATTCTTAACTCCTAACTCCTAACTTTCAATGCCCGATGCCCGATGCCCAATGCCCAAGATCAAAACCGCCACCAAGTTCTTTGAGCATAACTAATAATTCCGATCGCGATCGCCCCCAGTAACAGCAGCCAAATAATTCCGCCCGGAATAAAAGTCAGAATACCAAAGCCTCGGAGTATCCAAACCGCGAAACTGATACCAAGCAGGATTCCGAAAATCTGAATTAATCTACGATTTAAAGATGATTGACTCACTTAAGTTTTCCTCTCAGATCGACAGACAATAAATTTAGTATTGACATTCAACTATAAAGATACGGTGAAGTTTCAGTTTAATCAGAAATAACACGTAAAATTTCGCAGACGCTAATTACTAAAAGTTGGTAAAGATGGACGGAAGTTTCTACCGTGAAAACTTCTAGAATTAGTCTTGACCTTTGATATTAGTTGCTGTTTGTGCCATTTTAGCTGTTAAAAAGTTGATTTTTTATTTATGAGTATTACGTTGATAAATTTTTACTTAAGTGTTGATTGTGTTAATTGTGTTCAGAAATACAGTTTTCCCAGTAAACTAACTGAAATAATTACCAAAAAATGACAGTTTCCGGAAAGAACAAGTATTAAACTGGAACTAAAATTGAGTGGGTTAGAGTTGAATCAAGTTTTGATGGCTTTTAGTTTCAATATTTTTAGGTGGACGATCTGAGGAGTTACGGAAATCATTATGTCTGCGTCTCATATTTTAAGCTCAATTATTGCAGGTTCAGATATGGCTTGGAGTCAAGACAAGCAAAGGTTACTGGTACAGGGCGAGATTTTAGTCGAAACCCGATCGCATAAGGCCTGGGGTGGCGCTGTCACAGCTTGGATGTATTTGCCGATGGTGCGATCGCAAGTCTGGCAGCAATTAACTGATTATCCCCGCTGGGTGCAGTATTTTCCTGATATCACTAAGAGCGAAGTAATACATCGAGGTGAAGCCAAACGCCTGTATCAAGCAGCACAAAAAGCTTTCTTGTTTTTCACGGCTCAAGTAGAAATTTACCTCAATGTTGTAGAAGTGCTAGGGCAACAAATCCAATTCCGCATGGAAAAAGGAACTTTTGAAGACTTTGACGCTCATTTAGAACTTAAAGATTGCGGTAATGGCACTTTACTTGCTTATACTGTCCAAGCTACCCCTAATATCCCAATTCCATCAATTTTCATTCAACAAGCAATGAACTTTGAATTGCCCGCGAATATGCGTAAAATGCGGCAAGTACTTTGTAAAGGTCAGTAAGCAATACGCAACAGGCAAAGAGACGTTGCATTGCAACGTCTCTACATCTTTACTCCTAAAATCCAAAATCGGATCAACTGGTAAAAATCTCAACAGGTAAACGACCAAAGGCTAGACGCTCATTTTGTACATCTACAAAGATGGTGTCACCGTCGTTAAATTCGCCGCGCAAGATGGCTTTGGCAATTTGTGTTTCTAACTCCCGCTGAATCGCCCGTTTTAGCGGACGCGCTCCAAATACGGGATCGTATCCTACCTCTGCTAAAAAGTCAAGAGCAGCATCGGAGAGTTTGAGAGAAATCTTGCGATCGCCAAGTCTTTGCCGCAGTCTTTCCACTTGCAATTGCACGATTCGGCGTAATTCCTGCTTGTTCAAACCGTGGAAGATGATGATTTCGTCAATCCGATTGAGGAATTCTGGACGGAAGCTATTTCGCATTGCCTCCATCACGCGACGACGCATTTCGTCATAGTGTGCGTTATCCCCAGCGATATCGAGAATGTACTGCGAACCGATATTACTAGTCATGATGATAATAGCGTTCTTGAAGTCCACAGTATGACCTTGGGCATCAGTTACGCGACCGTCATCGAGAATTTGCAAGAAGATATTGAATACATCGGGGTGTGCTTTCTCGATTTCATCGAAAAGAATCACCGCATAAGGACGACGACGGATTGCTTCGGTTAATTGTCCGCCTTCTTCATAACCTACATATCCTGGAGGCGCACCAATTAGACGAGAGACTGCGTGTTTTTCCATATATTCCGACATATCGATTCGCACTAAGGCTTCTTCGGTGTCGAACATATATGCCGCCAACGCTTTTGCTAATTCGGTTTTACCAACACCCGTGGGCCCCAGGAAAATAAAGCTAGCGATGGGACGATTGGGATCTGCCAATCCAGCACGCGATCGCTGAATTGCATCAGCTACGGCTGTGACTGCTTCTTCTTGTCCAACTACGCGGCGATGTAATTCATCTTCTAAATGCAGCAGTTTTTCTTTCTCTGATTCCACCAACTTGCTGATGGGAATTCCCGTCCATTTAGAAATCACTTCGGCAATATCACCTTCGGTTACTTCCTCGCGCAACAGAGATTTTCCGGTTTTTTGGGCGTTTGCTAATTCGCTTTCTGCTGCTTCTAATTTGCGATGTAAATCTGTTAATTTACCATACTTCAATTCAGCAGCCCGGTTGAGGTCGTAATCGCGTTCTGCTTGCTGAATTTCCAAATTCACCCGTTCAATTTCTTTTTTAACGGACTGAATTTTGTCAATGATATCTTTTTCAGATTGCCATTGAGCATTGAGAGTACTTTGTTCTTCTTTGAAGTCAGCAATTTCTTTTTCTAGTCTTTCCAAACGTTCGCGTGAAGCTAGATCGCTTTCTTTTTGTAGCGATAGCTTTTCCATTTCCAATTGCAAAATCTTGCGGTCAATTTCGTCGAGTTCTTCTGGTTTGGAGGTAATCTCCATTTTTAACCTAGCGGCGGCTTCATCTACTAAATCAATGGCTTTATCTGGTAAGAAGCGATCGCTAATATAACGACTCGATAATATCGCTGCTGCAACTAAAGCACTGTCAGAAATCTTCACCCCGTGATGGTTTTCATAGCGTTCCCTCAAGCCGCGCAAAATCGAAATCGCATCTTCGACACTAGGCTGATCGACATAAACTTGTTGGAAACGTCTTTCTAGAGCCGCATCTTTTTCGATATATTTGCGATATTCATCCAAAGTTGTCGCCCCAATACAGCGCAATTCGCCCCGCGCCAACATTGGTTTTAACAAGTTACCAGCATCCATCGCCCCTTGGGTAGCACCAGCACCGACAACGGTGTGAATTTCATCAATAAATAGAACAATATTGCCGCCAGATTCGGTAACTTCTTTTAATACTGCTTTTAGACGTTCTTCAAACTCACCCCTGAATTTTGCCCCAGCAATTAAAGCACCCATATCTAAGGCAATTAACTTGCGGTCTTTGAGAGATTGGGGAACATCACCAGCAACAATGCGCTGTGCTAATCCTTCAGCGATCGCAGTTTTACCAACACCTGGTTCGCCGATTAATACTGGGTTATTTTTAGTCCGGCGAGAAAGAATTTGTATAGTGCGGCGAATTTCATCATCGCGCCCAATCACTGGATCGAGCTGACCTTTTCGGGCTGCTTCTGTAAGGTCACGCCCATATTTTTCCAGTGCTTCGTATTTGCCTTCTGGATTTTGGTCGGTCACTTTTTGGCTCCCACGAATTTGTTTAATAATATCTTTTAGTTTCTTTTCGTTTAAAGCGAATTCTTGAAATAAAGCTTTGCCAAAGCGGTCATCTTTAGCATAAGCCAGCAATAAATGTTCAATTGAAATATATTCGTCTTGAAATTCTTGGCGATAGCCGTCTGCGCGGTCTAAAAGTGTATCTAAACTGCGTCCTAAATAAACAGAAGTACTGCTACCAGAGACTTTCGGCTGACGTTGGATAAATTGTTCGGTACGATCGCGGAGTTTTTGCAAGTTAACACTGGCTTTCGTCAAGACACTGCTGGTTAGTCCATCTTGTTCTAGCAGTGCTTTCATCAAATGTTCGCTTTCAATCTGCTGTTGTTGATATTGTTTAACAATATCCGGCGTGTGGGCGATCGCTTCCCACGCTTTTTCGGTAAATTGCTTAGGATCGGTAGGTTGCATAAGCTATTCAATAGACTAGTTTAGGGGCACAGGGCATACAGAGCAATACTCTCTGATAAAAACATTGTAAAAATAGGTAAGCACCTACTTGGATCGGTCTTCACGTCTTCCTAGAGTAGTAGTATTACCGCCTTTGATGCTTTTTTACCTTCCGTTGCTTGGAGTGGAAACATTTTTCTCGACACCAAAGCAAGGGACACACCCTATAAATAAATCAAAGAAACTCTTTTTCCCTACGCCCCATCCGCCGAAACTCCACTTTGTGCTTGAATCAAAAGGAGTATTTTTATTAGTTATGCTATTCCTGTAATTTAATCAGAGAACTTAGTTACTCCACGCAAGCCATAAAGTTTGAATAAACAATGACTAAAAAACAAAAATTTCCTTATTTACTCGGTTCTAAGTGGACAGCACAGCAAAAAGTTGATGGATGGAGACACTTCCAAGTTGTCAACCGTAAAAATCAGGGTAAGTGGGTATACGCTGAAATGGTTGCTGCTTGCGATCCCAAAGTTCGTTTCTGGATAAATGCCAAATTATTACAAGATAACTCGCAGTGGCAAGCTGGCTGGCAAACATTACAGCAAATCGACGAAGTAAAAGATGATGTGTCTTAATTGCCTGAAAGAGATTCAAATAATATAGGAATCTGATTTGATTCGGAGAAATCACTCCTGTATGCAAGCAATAGGCAATAGTAAAAAATACGGGTCAACATGTACTGACTTTTTTCAAAAATCAAATACTAATTTTATATATGCCTTTAGGTCACCTGACATTTTAACTAGATCTACAAGGCATATATTTTTAGCTTTGAAATTTACTGTGACTGGTAAAGAAATTACAGTATCCAAATCAAAATCGTAAAATAATAGATTTTTATAAGTCAGTGTAACAAAGGAGATAAATTCATGTCATTAGAAGAAATTGAAAAATACAAAGGAGTATTTAGTAAAAAATCTCAAGAATGGAAAAAAAATAAAGACCTTAATCGAATAGGGGCTTATGGTGTAAGCGTAGCAATAATTTTATTCGGGTTTGTTTCTTCAATAGTAGGCTTAACAGAGGTTGATATTCCAAATAAAAAAGTATGGGCAGGTATTACTGGCTCTTTGATTCTTGCTGTTCAAGGAATTGGAGAAACCTTTAAATTTAAAACAAGAGAAGAGAAATATAGAATTATTCAGAAGCAAGTTGAAGGCTTAATAGCTGAGTTAGATCTCATCGCTCGTGATGGCCCAGATTTAGACAAAGAATTATTAAATTTAAAGGAAAGGTTTAAAAAGTTAAATGATGAATCGGCTACATAGTAGATGAAACTAATACCAATTTGAAAAAAGAATGCAACAGATGGGTAGGGGCACAACAATGTTGTGCCCCTACGGATAATTGATGTGTCGCAAACATTATTTGAATTGGTATAAGAAATGGTGTCATAAGTCCGGCTAGCTGATGTCTTAAAATTTGCTTCAACTGCTATACCTTATGTAAATCAGTAAAAAAGGGCAGGTACAAAACCCGCCCTCAAGGTAATATTAATTGAAATTAGCGATCGCTATCTAATTAGCAATTTCTGGCGCACTCAAAGAAACTTTTGGCGCTTCTAGTTTTTGTTGTGCTAATGTCGGCACTGAATTACGCAATCTTGCTGTCAATTGTACAGTTGTAGAGTCGTACATTTGAGTCAGCAATTTCGGATAGAAACCAATACCAATAATTGGCACTAACAAACAAGCAATGATAAATACTTCACGGGGTTCAGCATCTATCAAAGCTTGGTGAGAAACTAATTCTTCGTTTTCTTGACCGTAGAAAATTTCTCGCAACATCGACAGCAGATAAATTGGAGTTAAAATCACCCCAACTGCCATCAAGAAAACTACAATAACTTTGAAGGTAGAGCTATAAGCATCGCTAGTAGCAAAGCCCACAAATACCATTAATTCTGCTACAAAACCACTCATTCCTGGCAATGCTAAAGATGCCATCGAACATGCGGTGAACATAGCGAAAATTTTCTGCATTCTCTTACCGACACCGCCCATTTCATCTAACATCAGGGTGTGTGTCCGGTCATAAGTTGCGCCTACGAGGAAGAACAAACTCGCCCCAATTAAGCCGTGGGAAACCATTTGCAATACTGCTCCACTTAATCCCAAATCGGTAAAGGAAGCAATCCCAATGGTCACAAAGCCCATGTGAGAAATTGAGGAGTAAGCAATTTTTCGCTTCAGGTTGCGCTGGGCAAAGGATGTCAGGGCGGCGTAGATGATATTTACTACCCCCAAAACCACCAACACTGGCGCAAAATAAGCGTGGGCATCGGGTAGCATTTGGGCATTCATCCGAATCAGAGCATAACCGCCCATTTTCAGGAGAATACCTGCCAATAGCATGTGTACGGGGGCTGTAGCTTCACCATGAGCATCAGGCAGCCAGGTGTGGAAGGGAATAATCGGCAATTTGACGGCGTAGGCGATTAGGAAGCCACCGTAAATTAGAAGTTGGAAATTGAGGGCGTAGTCTTTGAGACCAAGCGATCGCATGTCAAAAGTGACTGTATCGCCATAAAAGGCCATTGTCAAAGCACCGACCAAAATAAACAGCGAACCACCAGCGGTGTACAAAATAAACTTGGTGGCTGCATATTGTCGCTTTTTGCCTCCCCAAATTGCCAGCAGCAGGTAAACCGGAATCAACTCCAATTCCCACACTAGGAAGAACAGCAGCATATCCTGGACGGCGAAGACGGCAATTTGACCGCCATACATCGCCAACAGCAAAAAGTAAAATAGCTTGGGCTTGAAGGTCACAGGCCAAGCTGCTAGAGTCGCTAGGGTGGTAATGAATCCAGTCAAAATAATCAGAGGCATGGACAAGCCATCAGCCCCTACCGACCATTTCAAATCGAGTTGTGGTACCCAGGCGTAACTTTCCGCCAATTGCAAATCTGGGTTAGAGAAATCGTAGCCAGTATAAAAAGCGTAAACAATCAGTGCAAAATCTATCAGCCCCACAATTAGGGAGTACCAGCGCACTGTTTTGCCGTCTTTATCTGGGATGATGGGAATCAGTAGTGACGCCGCTATCGGAAACAGAATAATCGTCGTCAGCCACGGGAAATTAGCTGTATTCATCGCAATTCGTCTGCTATCAAAATCATGTTTGGCAAAAAGTCACTAGTTATTAACTAACAGCTTTTTGGGGATTTGGTCTTCCTCGTTAGGTTGATTTAATTAAATTGCCTATCCCCGATTTTTATCTTGGGAGTCTTTTTTGACACTTGGAAGTGCGGAATGTAGGTAGGATACTCCGAGTCAAGTCAAAAATTTACCCGAAAAAAGCCGCTAAACTAGGGTTCTAGAGATGCGATCGCGTAGTTCAAGGTGGCGATCGCTAAAAATACACTATGCTGTTTGGTGGTTGTCAAAAAAGCAATTTGGTGCAATAGAGCATGACATGAGAAACAACCCTATGATAATGGCACAAATTGAAAATCAGATTCGTTATGTCACCAACGCAAATGGACAAACAACAGATGTACTTGTTCCTATAGAACTTTAGCAACAGCTTATAAGTTCAATAAATTCTGATAACGTCAGTAGTTTAGCTTTGATTGACGAACATGAACCAAAAGCACAAATATTAGCCGACACTGAAAATGCAAATTACCATCGAAATCCCTGACGAGATTGCCCATCAACTCGCTAATACCCCTGACCAACTTTCCCGCCGCGCCCTAGAATCTTTAGTGGTCGAAGCTTATCGCCATCGGCAACTTTCTACTGCCCAAGTTCAGCGTCTGTTAAATCTCTCTTCTCGACTAGCTACCGATGCTTTTCTCAAAGCCTATGAAGCTTACCTACCCTACACCGCAGCTGACTTAGAGCAAGACTTGGCAGCTATTGACCAAGCCATTACTCAGCAATGAACGTTGTTTGCGATACTTTACCCCTGTGCTATCTAATCTTGATTGATTGTGTTGAAGTTCTGCCTCAACTTTTCAGTCGCGTCACCATCCCCAATGCTGTCTGCACAGAACTCCTTGCTGAAGGCTCCTACACCGAAGTTGAAAACTGGATTGCCTGCCCCCCAAGCTAGTTAGAGATTCAAACTACTACGCCTGTGTTACCCAACCTATCCAGTAAACTTGGTATAGGCGAGCAAGAAGCCATTTCTCTGGCTGTCCAACTCAACGCAGCCCTGATTATCTTAGATGATATGGATGCTCGACAGGTGGCGATCGCTCATGGTCTCAATGTAACAGGCTTACTCGGTGTTCTTTATCGTGCAGGAACCCAAGATATAATTGATTTTCCTAACGCCATTTCTAGATTGCAATTAACTACTTTTCGTGCATCTTCTAACCTCATCCAAAGTTTTCTAGAGCGTTATTACCAAGAACGAGGTTAATTTTTCCATGTTCGTCAACCCACAATTAGTACCTGTATTCATCTGGTCGCAAGAAGAGGTGAGATGAAGGAGGGGAGTAAATATCAGCCACTCGTGGAATTTTTACGTGGCAGCGATCGCGTAGTCCAACTTGGCGATCGCTAAAAATACACGATGCTGTTTGGTGGTTGTTGAAAAAAGCAATTTGCTGCAAAAAAGTATGACAGGAGAAATAACGATAATGATAATGGCACAAATTGAAAGTCAGATTCGTTATGTAAAAACGCAGATGGAGAAACAACTGATGTACTCGTTCCTGTAGAACTTTGGCAACAGCTTATAAGTTCCATAAATTCTGATAACGCCAGTGGTTTAGCTTGGATTGATGAAAAAGTGCCAAAAGCACAAATATTAGCTGACCTACAAGAGTCTGTGCGACAAGCAACAGCAGGACAAACTTTCCCAGTTTCAGAGCTTTGGGACAATATCGAACCCTAGAATAAGAACACTAAGCTGCATATCTAATAATCTCCAATTCTGCTCGATTATTAACAGCTAATTCTGCTTTTTCTAAAACTTTTACACTTTGTAAATGAATCTTTAGCTCTTCTTCGATACTTTCAAGTATCATGGATTTTGAGTGAGCTTAAGCAATTGCTATGGCGAAGAAGTGGATTTTGTATAGTAAAGAAGACAGGCAAGTTAAATGGCCTACTTGCATTAATAAGTTGTCGCCTGTTAAAAATAAAAATCCACTAGAGGGGGAATCGCTCGCCAAACTAAGAGAAGCACGCACTTCGACAGATACGTTCGATGAAACAATCCTTTCAATTCGGTCAGTTTCAATTCTAGGAAAATGTAGTACGGCAAAATACTTAGAATGTCCAAACATACCCGAGCATCATAGAGAAAATGCTAGAGATTCTACTAGGCTTTATAGAGAGCATCCATCAAAGTATTTCGATAATATTGGACAGTATTACTGGGTAGATTTTGATATTATTACTTCAGATAAATTGACAATGAAATTACGAATGGTTGTCAATGAACGTGATGCTGATTGTAATGATGGTCAGTGGGGAGAAGTTTGGGAGCGCAATACGGGAAAGCCTGTTGCACAAATATTGAGTACTGGTGACATGGAAACGACAGTGGCAACCAGTTCAAGTGAATTGGGCAAGCTTGTGCGTTTTATAATCGAAATCGTAATGTTTTACTCTTAGCATTGATATCGATGATAATCAAAGTCTCCGGTCTAACATAACCTCTGAGACAGACAAGAATTTGCTACTATCAAGGCAGGGAATTTGAAGATGCTTATCATTGTAAAGATGGGCGAACTCTTTGAAAGACTATAAAACTTCTTGTTAATTCTGAACAATTCATACATTAAATTACTAAACTATCAATTAAAAAAAAGGAGTCTACTAAATTAGACTCCTAAAAAACTTAGGGGTAGATAGCTGTCTACCCAAATGAAAATCAAGTCACGCCAAAAACGATCGCTAAACCCAAAACAGCCCCAAACACAATTAAGGCATAGAATTGAGCGCGACCATTTTCTAGATATTTCAAACCTTCGCCGCTGACAAGGGTGAAGAAGCCTGTAAGGTTAACTGCACCATCGACAACGCGGAAGTCAACTTCCATAACTTGTCTGGCTACGCGACGCAAGCCAACGACAAAAACGCGATGGTAAATGTCATCAAAGTACCACTTATTGAGGGATAGCTCGTAAAGTGGTTTGATTTTAGCAGCGATCGCGGCCGGGTCAATTTTACCTCGCAAGTACATTAACACAGCCAAGGTAATACCAACTACGGAAATCGCCACTGAAGCACCCGCCATAATATAAAACTCTGTCGGGTCGAACTCGGCAGTTTTTTCTAGAACTTCCGAGAGGGTTTCGCTTGGTGGAAAGATAAACTCCTCAAAGTAATTGGCAAAGGGAGTCCCTAACAAACCAATCAAAATCGAAGGCACTGCCAAAACTGCTAATGGCAGAGTCATTGTCCACGGCGACTCGTGGGGAGAATCGCTGTGATGTCCGTGGGAATCATGGGAGTGATGGTGGTCGCCAGTTGCCGCCAATTCTCCTTTTTTCATTGCCCCAGGGCCATAATTTGGCACTGGTTCTTCTGACTCTAACTCTAGGACGATTGTCGCCGCCTTCTTGAGCTTTTCCTTGATTTTGTCGTCAGTTCCCCGGAATTTGCCTTCAAATGTCATGAAATACATTCTGAACATGTAGAAAGCAGTAATGCCGGCGGTTAGCCAGCCAATCAACCAGAGAAATGGGTTAGCTTGAAAAGCTTGCCCCAAAATTTCATCTTTTGACCAGAAACCAGCGAAGGGGGGGATACCAGAAATTGCCAAGCAACCAATCAAAAAGGTGGTTGCTGTGACTGGCATATACTTCCGCAGTCCCCCCATCATCCGCATATCCTGGGCTAAAGCTGGGTCGTGGCCGACGACACCTTCCATACCGTGAATTACTGAACCCGAACCCAAGAACAGCATCGCTTTGAAATAAGCGTGGGTCATGAGGTGGAATAGTCCAGCACTGTAGGAACCTATTCCCATTGCCATCACCATGTAACCGAGTTGGGAAATGGTGGAATAAGCCAAGCCTTTTTTGATGTCGTTTTGGGTAATGGCGATAGTTGCCCCCAAAAACGCCGTAAATGCCCCAGTAAAGGCAATAACCGTCATTGCTGCTGGGACATGTTCAAATACTGGATACATCCGGGCTACGAGGAAAACACCCGCTGCCACCATTGTTGCCGCGTGAATCAAGGCAGAAATGGGGGTGGGGCCTTCCATTGCATCTGGTAGCCAGACGTGCAGAGGGAATTGAGCAGATTTCGCTACCGGGCCCAGGAAAACTAAAATCGCAAACAGGACAGCGAGAAAATTGCTGATGGAACCTGTTTCTACGAGTTGGGCGAGGCGATCGCCCATAATATTAAAATCAAAGCTTCCTGTTGCCCAGAACAGCCCTAAAATCCCCAACAAAAGACCAAAGTCGCCCACGCGGTTGGTTACAAATGCTTTTTGTGCGGCATCTGCGGCTGACTTGCGATCGTACCAAAAGCCGACCAGCAAGTAGGAACACATCCCGACAAGTTCCCAGAATATATAAATCTGTACTAGGTTGGGGCTAAGCACCAAACCTAACATTGAAGAGCCAAACAAACTGAGATAAGCATAAAACCGCACGTAACCTGGATCGTGAGCCATGTAGCCATCGGTATAAACCATGACTAATAAGGCTACTGTTGTCACGATCGTCAGCATTAGGGCTGTCAGGTGGTCAACAGTGTAGCCCATGCTCAGGTGAAAATTGCCTGCCGCAGCCCACTCCAAGGTATGGGTATAAGTCGGATGTCCTTGAACTTGACTCCACAACAAGGCAAATGACAGCGCCATAGCCGCTCCCATTAGGGAGATAATAACTACAGCGTTCAACTGCCGCAGGCCGTTTGTCACCTGATTCAACGATATTAACCCTAGACCGACCAGCATTGCCCCGAAAAGAGGTAATACCGGAATCAGCCAGGCATACTGATAGATTACTTCCATCACTGACGCCTACTTTTAGAATTCTTGACTAGCGTGTCGGAACTGTTAACAATTGTGACACACACCCTTTAGGATAAAATAACCCACCCAAGGCTTATTGGGTGGGGTATTAAGCATGGTTTTAGATTTGGACATAAGGTGCGGGCATAGAGCATTGGGCATAGCCCATTGGGAGTTAGGAGTTAGGAGTTAAGAGTTAGGAATTTTCCCCTCTGCTCCTCTGCTCCCCATCTCCCTCATCTCCCCCATGCCCTATACTCATCAAGCTGACCAGTACTCTAAGTCGGCGGTTTTAGAACCCTTGTAGATTTTAGGGCAACTAGTGTAGCTGACTTTGATGTCTTCTAACGCCAGACGTAAATCTTCTCGGCTGCGAAAACCTTCTAAACGGTGTCGAATACTGCCATTTTCAATCAAAAGTAAAGTCGGCAGTGACTTTAGCCTATAAGTTGTAGACAATTTAAAATTTTGATCGGCGTTAACCACCACCAATTTAATTTCCTCACCGCATTGGGCTTGAAATTGCAATAAAAGTGGGTGGATAATCCGACACAACCCACACCAAGGGGCTTCAAAATTAACTAAAACAGGAATTGGAGATTCTAAAACTTCTTGAGTAAATGTCCGCTCACTAACCGACAACACCATGACGCCTCTTGGATTATAGGGTTTTTATATCAAACTAGCTATTTGCAATGAATTCAGTAGTGCTGGATTTCGAGTCCTGAGGAGCCACTGCGGTCATTTGGCCTCCAAATGTGGAGCCAGTGGCGTTGCTGAGTGGAATTCCATACTAAATTGTTTTTGTTTACGACTCAAGTGGGGGCTGGGGACTACTTGCCAAACAATGAATAATATTGTGATTTTTTTGACACAGTATTTAATATTCATTGCTTGGCGCAGGTTCAGTGAAGGATTATCAAACCGATAGATTGCGTTGGCAAAGACCGCCGTAAGCATCGCTGCTGTAAGGACACAAATTCCAAGACTAAAGAGCAATCTAGATATAACTTAGTAGGTTTATGTGTCTGCGATTGAAAAGTTGGCACAACTTTTAAGGTGGCTTTTTTGGATGTTCAATTATCCATTGCCTTTGCTGTTTGGGAATTGAGACTAATCGGTCATTTACTCCCCAGATTGGCAACCGACGGACACCTACCGATATCAAATTTCGAGTTGACTGAATGTACCCCCACTGAATAAATGTTTGAATTTATCGTACATTGATTCGGGGGCAATTGATAAGCTGAAATTTTCATCGACTTGGAATTTTCTGTTGACACTGGGGATCGATTAAAATTCCCATTTTATCGTACCAGTTGCTTCCAGCAATAGAGGGTGCGACCACCAAAGCAAAGCCACAAAAATCGCAACTCCTAAATAAGCAGGGCGGAGAAATTCCTGCCATTTGATAGATTGACGACCGTCAATAATTGCTTTAAAGGGAATAATTGAAGTCCGCTGTTTGGCCATTTCAAAAGCTGACCCATAGCGCAAGCTCAAACGGCGATCGCCATGCCAAACCCCAAACAAGTGATGCAATACCAAACCAATGGAGGTCACAAGGGTAAAGGTAGTACCGAGCCAGAGAGTGTGGGCAATACACCAAATTATTTGCCCTACCATCTGGGGGTGACGAGTAACCCGAATAATTCCTGTTTCGTAGAGATGAACTTCAGGCTTTTGAATCGCTGCAATTTCTAGTAGATTGAAGGTAGCGGGATACAAAAACAAAAATGAGATTGCTGACAGCAGCCAAACAACTTCTCGCACTCCCGGCACACCCTGTACCTGCCAAAGTTGCAAACCATCATAGCGATGCCGAAAAAAGTAAATAATTAAGATCGCAGCCAATGGTAGGCTGACTAATGCAAAAAGAATACGATAAAGCCTCGGCCCAATGTATTTTTCTGCCCAAGGGCGTAAAGCAGCGCCTCCACTGTGAGCGATCGCAAAAACTATTTCTAACCCCAGTATGACAAAATGACTGGGTGTCAACCAAGAAATCGGCATCATAATACACGGGTGAAGTAATTTAAAGAAAACTGAATTCAGTACAACCAATACCACAAAGTATTCAAAAGGGGACTTTAGTCAACATGTTGTGCTACTGTCTTTTTCGAGTCAAGCCGTCAAGTTTAAGATGCAACAAATCACGCCCAGCCAATTACTGGCAAAGGTGAAAAGTTGTGTATATCCGCTCCTTTCAAAGTTTGTGGGTTGAGCCTTATGTCTGACCTTCCTTTCACTTTAGATCAGTTACGTATTCTCAAAGCGATCGCTGTAGAAGGGAGCTTCAAGCGCGCTGCTGATAGTCTCTATGTCTCGCAACCTGCCGTCAGTTTGCAAGTGCAAAACCTCGAACGGCAGCTCGATGTCCCTTTATTCGACCGTGGAGGACGACGCGCACAGTTAACCGAAGCTGGGCATTTACTTTTAAGCTACGGCGAAAAAATCCTCAGTCTGTGTCAGGAAACCTGCCGCGCCATTGAGGATTTGCAAAATCTCCAAGGCGGCACTTTAATTGTCGGTGCTTCTCAAACCACCGGCACTTATCTTTTGCCCAGAATGATCGGTATGTTCCGCCAAAGATATCCAGATGTAGCAGTGCAATTGCACGTCCACTCTACTCGACGGACTGCTTGGAGTGTCGCTAACGGACAAGTCGATCTCGCCATTATTGGTGGTGAAATTCCCGGCGAACTAGCAGAATCTTTGGAAGTTATTCCTTACGCTGAAGATGAACTAGCGCTGATTTTACCCGTCTTTCATCCCCTAGCCAAACTTGAAAAAATCCAAAAAGAAGACCTATATAAATTACAATTCATTGCTTTAGATTCCCAATCAACAATCCGCAAAGTAATTGACCAAGTGTTAGCACGTTGTGAAATTGATACAAGGCGTTTTAAAGTTGAAATGGAACTCAATTCCATTGAAGCCATTAAAAATGCTGTGCAATCTGGTTTAGGAGCTGCATTTGTCTCCACTAGCGCCATCGCTAAGGAACTGCAAATGGGCGTTCTTCACTGCGGCAACATTGAAAACGTCGTTGTCAAACGAACCTTATGGCTGATTTTTAATCCCAACCGCTATAGATCCAAAGCGGCAGAAGCCTTTAGCCAAGAAATTCTGCCCCAGTTCGCTAACCCTGGATGGAACCAAGATGTGTTAACATTGGCACAAAAAAACATAGTTTTAACTACATTGGATATAGCAACGCCCACCTCCCTTGGCGAAGACTAAAATCTGGTCATTAGTCCTTACCTTGACCTATAGGACGCTTATTTGCGAAACGCTGTGCGAAGGCGTAGCTTGCTTCGACCCAGGAGTACGAAAAGCCGCCCTTCCAGCGTCCACGTCATTTGTTTTTTGTCAATGACCAAGTAATTCGTAATACTCGCCTTTGGCGAGAAGCAAGCTACGTAATTCGCGATCGTTACCCCAAGTGCTGTAGACAAGCTAGGGATTTGACATAAAGAAAAATTTTCCTGTTCTTGATAAAGAAATTTAGTTTCTCTGTAACCCGAACTAGTTAGGAATTACGTTAGCGTAGCCCATTATCAATTACGAATTATTTTGACTAATGACTAATCACGAAAATGGAAGTTTACTGTACTCGCCCACGTTGCCCGCGCCCACAAAACTATTTTGCTGATTTAGACGATATTACAACGCTAAAAACAACGCAGCAGAAGTACTGTATTAGTTGTGGTATGCCGCTGTTGCTTGATGGTCGATATGTGACCGTGAAGTTATTGGGAAGAGGTGGATTTGGAGCAGCATTTTTGGCACGCGATCGCCGAATTCCCGGAATGCGCCAATGCGTTGTTAAGCAGTTTCAACCAGCGGGAAATTTAACCTCGACTCAACTGCAACAAGCACAGCTGATGTTTGAGAGAGAAGCAGAAGTTTTAGCGCAAATAGGCAACGAACACGAGCAAATTCCCGATCTATTTGCCTTTTTTCCAGTGATAGTTAATAGCTTGCAACCAGGACAGCAAGACCAATTTTTTTACTTAGTACAAGAATATATTGATGGGCAAAACTTAGAAGAAGAATTAACTCAAAACGGTCAATTTACCGAACAACAAGTCTTAGAAGTATTGCAAGAAATTCTGAAAATACTTAAGTTCGTTCATGAGAGAGGCATTATCCATAGAGACATCAAACCTTCTAACATCATGCGTCGTCGTGATGGAAAACTCTTCTTACTAGATTTTGGTGCAGTCAAGCAAGTAGCAAATGTAGCATCAGGCGCAGCGTCTTCCACAGGAATTTATTCCTTGGGATTTGCACCACCAGAACAAATGACTGGGGGCCAAGTATTCCCATCTACGGATTTATATGCCTTGGCTGTCACTGCGATTACGTTGTTGACAGATAAAGAAGCAACTCAACTTTTTGATGCCTATAGCAACCAATGGAAATGGCGGGGGCAAGTGAATGTCAACCCTCGCCTTACTAATGTTTTAGACAAGATGCTTCTACCCGCTGCCAATCAACGCTTCCAATCAGCTCAAGAAGTCCTAGACGCGCTTAAATCGCCATCTTTAGCCTCAACACAGATTAATTCGTCCTCTGTAACGCCCCAATCACCTCAAAGCCCTAGCCCTCCCGTTCCCCGTACTCCAGTAACTCAACCGATGTTTTCGACATTGGAATTATTAGGTGGGGCAGCTTTTAGCGGATTTGAAGGCGCATTAATAGCGATCGCCCTCTTCAGTTTAGTAAAATCACCAATCATTACTTTAATTGTTGCATCCGTTATTTTGGGGATGCTGATATTTGCCCAAACCAGACGCTGGATTGAAAAGTTTGATTTATTAATTATTCCAGCAATTACTTTTGGTATTATTTTTTTTCTACCCTTTTTACAAGGTGGTCTTGATATTCAGTCAGTAATTCTTTTAGCAGTGGCAGCTAGTTTAGTCGCCATTTCCCTAACAGCTGTATTTCGACTTATTTATAAATTACTATCTCTCATACTTTAAAAAACTCTTGGTGCTAACGCCTAACTTATGTCTTAGAAAACAGAATAAGAGGCTATTTATAAAGTAAAAATAAAATTATTGTAGGTGTGTTATACCAATTAAAAATTAAAAATTAAAAATGAAGAAATCCTTACTTAACAAGGGTTTCTGGATTTGGATCTGTTTCCAATTTTTAGTGAATTGGTATTAGGCGCGTATTTTGAGATTATTTGTCACGAAAAATATGAGATGAGCGCCTAACGCACCGCTATATAAGACGGTGCGTTAGGCTAAAGCCGTAACACACCCTACTTAAGATTTACTTTATAAATGATCTTTAATCAAACAGATCGACAACCTGGAGAAAGTTATGCAAACTGGCTGCTGACATCCCAAGGTCAAGAACTGATTGAAAAGGCTGGATTTGTCAGAATAAAATAATCATCTTTAAAATTCACTTACCCATGCCCTATGCCCTATTCCCAATGCCCCATGCCCAATGCCTAATTAAACCTTAATTTTGCTAAACAAAGATTCGTATTGTTTGGTTGCTGAGGGAGATAAAGGAAGTAGAAATTCGCTTTTATCTAAAACTGAGCGATCGCTTTGTAATAAACTCCTTAAAGGTTTCTGAATATCAGAAGCCATAATATTTGTAGAAATTGGCGAATTGGTTTTGGTTAGTAGAGAAATTTGCTTAGCAGTGCTTGGTTGCCAACAAAAATCAATCCATCGATCCGATAATGTAGTTGTAGTAATACCTACCGGGCGTACCCACAAATCTGCCCAAATTGCGGTTCCTGACTGAGGAATAACCGCCACAAGTTCCGGGTAACGTCCCAGAATTGGTAGTATATCAGTTGACCAACCAATTGCCAGCCAAGTATCACCCATAATTAGAGGTTCTAAGTAATTAACAGAACTGTAGAACTTCACCTGTTGGTTTAATATCTGTAATTCTTTTTCCAAGTCTGGCACTTGGTCAAGATTTTCTGTGTTGTAAGATTTTCCTAGTTTCTTTAAAGTCAAACCAATAACTTCTCGTGGTTGATTGAGTAGGGAAATACGTCCCTTCAACTCATCGCGCCACAAATCACTCCAATCTGTGGGCGTCCATCCTAATTCTTGTACCTTGTCACGGTTATAAACTATGGCTGTACTACCCCAGCGATAAGGCGCACCCCACACCTTTCCTTGAACATCCAGGTTACCTACATCGTTGCGCGTTACGAGTTTTTTCCACTTTTCATCTAAAGCAGACCATTGTTTTAATTGATTTCCTTGTAACTGTTGCAGTGGTTGAATCAATTTCTGCTCAATAGCTGCTTTTAGCCAATAATCTCCCAATGTTACTAAATCAGATGGAGGAGTTCTTTCAGCTTGCCTAAAAGGTATAAAGCGTCTCCATCCCTGCTCATCATTGGCTATTGGTTTCTGCTGCCAATTTTGTAATTGCTTAAATAAATCCTGTATCTGCTCCACAGGAGCGAACTTGAGTTCTACCTGCTGCTGCAAACCTTTGTGAAATTCATTAACTACCTGGCCTGGTATGGAACCTTTTAATAACTGTACTTTTAATTGAGCCTGCTTATTTCCACTACAGCCAAAAAGCAGTTGTGAAACCGTCAGCGTACTTGTACCTAGTAAAAAAGACCGTCGATCCATTGATTTTGGATTTGAGATTTCTGATTATACCTATATTTAGCAGAGATTTACAGAGACTGGCTGTCTCAAAAGTAGAGTTATAAAATTTTCAGCATTTTTTGTTGGTAATATCGATAAATTTGAACATTTGACTCAAATTGCCTAGCTTTTATGCAAATCACTACGTCAAGATTAATCTTGCTCAATAATTTTCCTGAGTTGTACTTATGCTAAATCTTTACTTAATGTTTAGAAGTAATGATTTAAATGTCACATTGCCACAAAAAATATGAATACTTAAATAATTCATAAGTATAGTTAAGATTATCAGTAAATTGAATAACATAGAAATTAATGTGCCGATGAGGGTATTGAATGGAGCCATTACAAAAGCAAATCCTGATTCTGAGCCAAAAACTGGATGCCCTCTGCCAAGTAATTGAGCAGCTTGACATTAAAGTAGCTCAAACTTTTTCAGAGTGTTCCTTAGCGAATACACAAGCAAGGGACAATTATCAGGAAAATAGCGGTACTGGAGGGAACCAGTTTAAAGGGCGTATAAGTTCAAATTCAGAAATGGAACACAAGGATGTATTAACAGATGGCATTTATATAGATATGCATCGTCAGGGTGGAGATAATAACTTAACACCAGAAATTCAAATACAACGACTAACAGCGCAATTAACAGCAGCATACAATCGCATTGCTGCCTTGGAAGAGCAATTACTTAGAGAAAGAATTCATTAAAAAAGAAGTCAGAATTTAGAATTGAGAATTCAGTAATGCTTGAAGTTGCGGGTTTATCCCCACCAGCTTGAAGCGCCACGAAATTAAAAATTTGGTGTGGTGCTTCACCGTTTGTACTCTGAGAACGAAGTAGGCTAGATTCACCAGTCGTACTCCAATTTAATTTCTTTTGATGACTGGTGATTTCTGAATTCTTTATTGCTAATTTAGCTAATATTGATGAGTTCAAATATAAACCGGGACTTTATAAATTTCCGGTTTTGTTATTAGTAATTGGCCAAGCTCAGCCGTTCAAGTTGGGCTTCAATGGCTGTTAAAAGTTGGTGTTGCTGCCAATTTTGGCTAAGATGAGCAGCTATACAAGTTGCTCCAGCACCCATACCTTCTTTGACAAAGCCTTGCTCGTAAGCTCTCAATTGTGGATAACGAGAATCATTAAAGTTGAGAGCAGTTGCTAATAGGGGAGGAGTTGCTGCAATCTCAGTTGAACTGCCTTTACTTAAACTCAGGGCTAAGTCAACAGTAGCGCCAGTAGAATCTTCTGCCACCCAACGCGTTGTACCCACAACTACTTCTGCTGGTTGCCATGACAGAGCGTAAGCTTGAGCGATCGCACTCATTAGCGCATAAACCGCTAGCATTTGTGTCCCTCCAGCCAGCAGAACACCACAACTACGACTAGTAGCGATCGCCATTCCAGCCACCACCACTTGCATCGGATCGCCCACCGCAGCAACAAGTTTTAGCGGATCTAGAGAATGAATTTTAGATTTTGGATTTTGGATTGGAAATTGGAAGTTTATCTCCCCCTGCTCCCCTGCTTCTCTGCTCCCCTGCTCCTCTGCTCTCATCCTCTCCAGTCCAGCTTGCACTAGTGCCGACTTTTGGGCGTGGTTACAAACAGGATGACTACTGTTGACTTTTCCGGCAGCTTCTATGCCTAAACCAGTTAAAATTGCCTGAGCAGTTGTGGTGCCTCCAACAACGCACTCACCGATAATCAAATATCCTTGTTGGATATTGGCAGCAAGGCGTTCTCCCCAAAGTAGTCCTTGTTCGAGCAAGTGGCGTACCGTTGTGATTTCCATAGCATTCCCCCCACTTAAACATCTGGCAGGAGTGCCACCCAAATCAATTACTGGCACAGGAGGAACCTGGGGTAAGCCAGCATTAAACAAATACACTGGTATTTTTAGCGACTCACAGACAGCACGAGAAATCAACACAGGCGAAGCCCCAGCCGCCAATGGTGGTAAGGGATATTGGGGTTTATGTTCCGCGCCGTAGTACAAAAATTCGGCATCTGCACAAGCAGTATATTTGCGATCCTCTGGAGTCCGACCGGCTGCTGAAATTCCTGGAATCAAACCAGTTTCAGTAAATCCTAAAACACAGGCAAATACAGGTAGGCAACCACGATACCGTCGCAGCCATTCTTCACCCTGTTCTTTTTTGGTGTAAATGCGAATTTGGGAATTGGGCATGGGGAGATGAGGAAGTGGAGGGGCAGGGGAGGAAGGGGAGCAGGGGAAAAGGTTAAAGGGAAAAGGAAAAAGGAATAAATTTAATCTTTCCCCTTACCCGTTTCCCTTTCCCCATCCTTTGTTTGCCCATTGCCCAATAACTACCCTTCATAATCCATAAGGACTTGCACCCAATGTGGTGGGCGGGGGATGGGGTTGCCCAGGCGATCGAAAAGCAGCCATGCTGCTAGGTGTACGACAAAAAGGTAGATAAAGTTGTTGAGTATGATTAAGGCGATCGCGCCTATTTGAATCAAAAACACGCTGGGAGTCGCCAATAAACTCAGCTTTAGGAATACCCACTCGATAAACTCAGTCACCTGGGTAATGACATAAATCCAAAGGTCTTCACCTGACAATAGAGACAATAACCATAACCGAAAAAAGACTCCTAAAGTACCCAACAGGGTACCCAAGCTGATGGAAACCATCCAGGGAACCCGACGACGATACCACGCCGCACCCAAAAGCACGCCCATAAAGCCGTAGGGCATCACAAATAGCAAACTGCGGGCTGGCCCCATCAGTACCGTCAGCAATAACCCAGAAGTGAGTGCTGCCATCCATGCTGCTCGTTTGTCCCAACGGAGATAAACTAGAGCGATCGGCACTGGAAAAAATATCCGCAAAACTGGCCCTAAAGGAAAATAAAAATTAATAAACCAAATTAGGCTAGCAGTACTGGCTAAAAAGGCTGTTTCCACCATCCTCAAAGGCGTATCGGCTTTAAGTTGAGGACGGGTTAACTCTTGTTTGTTTACCCAACGATCGACAGGAGTGTGAGATTCCGGCGATGGATTTTCCTCTGGCTCATCTGGCAGAGAATTTAAAATGCTCATATTCTGACAAGTTGTTAAACTATCATTCTTTCCAAGGCTGACATATCAGGAATACAGATAATGTCTTGATCCCGTTTAATCAAGCCTCTTCTTTCCAGCCTTGTCAAGACTCGTGTCACCGTTTCCCGTGCCAATCCGCTCAAACTACTCAATTCGCGATGAGGTAAATTTGGGATTTCGGTTCCTGTTTGCCCTTTTTTTCCCTGTCCTTCTGCCAAAAACAGCAATGTATCTGCCACCCGTGACTGACTATGAGATTCCCGCAAGCGCAATCGCCGATTCACTTGCTGTAAACGCTCTGCCATCAGTTTTGCTAATCTCAGCCCTGCCAAAGGTTCTATTTTCAGTAAATTGCTAAAATCTGAAGCTGGCATACTGCCAATTACCGTTGGGGTCAGGGTAATCACATCAGTAGTTCGGCGTTTTTCACTTAGAACCGCCATTTCACCAAACAATTCTTCTTTGCCAAGAATGTTGAGTGTTACCTCTTTCCCTTCTAAATTATAAGTACGAATTTTTACCCATCCTTCTCTGATAAAATACACAGCACCACCCCAGTCATTTTCTAGTACGATCGTTTGATTAGCTGGATGAGTGCGGGTTACAAGATGGGTAAGGGCTGTTTCCACAACAGCATCTGGCAAACCCTGAAAAAATAAGGGCACATATCGGTCTTCCATTAGGACATTTTTATTTAAGCTGCTATATACACACGACATACAAGAGCATTTTTTAAGCCTAGCTATTAAAGCACAGCCACCTTTTAACAATAAAAATAACCTATACTACGCAAGAAAGTGAGAAGAGGGGTTTTCTAAGTAATTTTTACCTATAGGTTTAAATATGGCAAAAATTTTCCAAAAACTAGTTTATAGCTTGCTGAAGTATTGCTTAAGGTTAAATCTAGTGAAACTTGATTTCTCTTGATTACTTAAAAATATAGGCAAACAATATTCATCATACTCAAGCTAGTGAAGTACCTGCACTGACCTTACGGTACAGTCTAAGCTTCCGGTCTCATTCGCTATTACCTGACTAAACCGGAGCTAGTCATGTGTCTGCGGCAAGTCTGACTAGTTTGAAGTTAGCCTTTGTGTTCCATACAGTCGGGTAGGTCAACGACCATGTGTATTATATCAAACCATATAAATCCTTCTAGAGATTTGTTCGTCTCGTCACTGGTATACTGTGAGCCTTGTTGCTGTTAAAGGTTAATTATTGCTCAGATATTTTAGCGGTTTTGAACAATCAAGCTAAGCTTGTTAAACAAACGCTGACTGAAGATTGCCACTCCTCCCAGTAATCCATAACATAATGACAGTCACAAGTCAAAGTGACAGCTGTTGTCACTCAAAACTTCAATGACTGTAAAGTAATTGTCACATTAATTGACATATTGTTGTAGCTAAGGTAAGTGAAAGTGACTTCCAGTGCAGATGAAATTCAAAAGCTGATTGCAGACATTGACAACTTACTTGCCAGCGGTGGCAAGCGCCTGTCTCGATTTTTACCTAGTCAGGGGCAAGAACCTAAAGAGGTTTTAGAAACAATTCGGGAATTTTTGGTGAGGCTACGAGAAAAAGAAGCATCAGAAAGTAGCGTTCAAAATCAATCTCTGAGAGAACCGGGTTCGCCTTTGTTAACAAAATTTAGCGATCGCGGCGATCGTCAGCTTTTACTGCCACCGTCCCAACCCACTCAAGAATACAGTGCTGGTGAAGCAGGAGAATTAAAAACTGAATTTTCGAGATTGATCCAGCCGTTACGGGCAGAATTAGAAGGGCTATTGCAAGAAAGAGCCACTCTCGTCCAAGAAATTCGGCAGCTAGAACAAAAGCGATTGCAAAACTATTCCCTGGCGCAGCAGTTGACAAACCAAGAACAGATGATTACCGAGTTTTTACAGGTACTCGTTAGTCGGCTTGTGCCAAATTTAACGCCATTGTTAGCACAAAGTTTGGTCAATTCCTCCATTTCTTCAGCAGGAATCGATCGCCCAAATTCAGAACCAGTGTCCTTGACAACTCAACCTTTGTTAGAATCCCCAGAGCGTGTAGAGCAGTTAACACGATTGGCTCAGGAGCTAGACCAACGCCTACTATCACTAGATGGGACTGTAAATGTTGTCTTTGAGGCACTACAACGTAACATTAATACCTATTACGAGTCTTTATCCCAAGCATTAGCAAGAATGCATAGCAAGGGAATCCAAGGCGAACAGTTAATAGCCAGCTTTCTCAACAATTTGACGGAGTATTTGCAGCAACAATCCCCTAGTACTGAGTCATCTTTTCTGGAGATAGAAACTGAGACACCACCTGCATCACCAACTCAGCAAAACGACATCAATACTGAATTTGCACTTCCGCTTTTAGAGCTAACACAGCCAGAAACTTCGCCAATTAATTTTGAGCCACAGCCTACTACCCTCACAGAAGATTTAGATGCAGTACTTTTGCAGCTTGGCTTAGACTCGTCTCAATCTTCTGAAAGTCCAAATGAATTACCAGAAGAGATTTCTACGTTAATTGCTGATGAAGTAGACCAACTTTATGCAAGTTTGTTTGATACCGTTAATGATTCACCAACTTCTGTTACAACTTCTCCATCAACTTTAAATATCCCTGAGGAAACACCTGTTGTTCCTCCAACTGTGGATTCTGAGATTGTGGCAACCGATACATCATTTGCACCAGACACAGATTTTTTTGAGGTGAGTAATGCTCAGGCTGCTGTAGAAACCACAGATTCAGGGGAAGAACTATTTTTTGCAGAGGATACTAACCTCGCCTCGCCACCAGAAATTTCGCCAGAAGACAGTTTGTTTCTAGAACTCAGCGATCGACCAGAAGTTACCGATACAATTAGCACTTTAACTGATTTATTACCTGAGGTAAGTACTGAGGAGGAACTTCTAGAACTGCCATCGCCTGTAATTCAAGCTACAACTACAGCGCCAACCACTCCAGAAATACCAGAAATTGAGTTAGCACCCAGCGAAGTTATCGCCACAGAGACTGCAAGCGATCGCCAAGAACTTTCTTTAGATAACTATATTCCAGCTTCGCCACAAGAAAACCTACTTTCTCTAGAGTCAAATCAGGCTCCAGCGATCCCCGATATTTCCTTAGATGAAGAACAGTTGCAACAATTAGACTTGGATTTGGCTAATTTCGATCGCCAGCTAAATTCTGATTTTGAACCAGCTACAAATCTAGAAATTTCTCAAGAACCTGTTGCTAAAATTCAAGAGATAATTCCTACAATTGTACCTGAGCAACAACCAGAAGATTTCCAAATAGCAACAAACGATTTTTCATTTCCCGAAGTAGAAACTAACTTAGATTTAGACACAAAAACTGAAAAAAAAAAGCAAGAAACAACTTCCATTTCAGAAAGCTATTTACCTCCAAATTCCAACTCGATAAACAATACAGAAGTTTCACCCAACGTTCTCCAATCAGTCTGGTATTTAGGAATTGATTTGGGTACAACGGGAATCTCTGCGGCTTTATTAAATAGTTCTTCTTTGGTTGTACATCCTATCTACTGGTCAGCAGAAAATCCACCAGGAACAACTTCTTTTCAGCAATCTTTTCGGTTACCAACAGAGGTTTATCTGCCCGCAGCTTCTGTACCCCAGAGTGAAAATGACAGTATTGAAGGACAGGAACAGACAGCACCTGCGGCTGTCGCCCAAGATAAGAATCCTACGCCAGCGAGATCGGAGGCAACAAACAATCTTTACTCAGCGCAACTCAAGCCTTATTTACAAGTAGCTATTCCCTACAAAAGCGAACGGCAAAAATGGGAACCTGTTTTGCAATTAAATGAATTTTCGGCAGGGCCATTAATTTGGGTTGTACGATCGCTCTCTAAACTACTGTTAACTCTCAAATGCGATCGAGGTAGTACCACCCCTAGTTTAATTGCTGCCGCTGTTGGAATCAGCGAACAAAACTTTTCTCAGATTATTAATAATATTGCTGGTGTAATTTGCACTTGTCCATCTAGTTGGTCAGAACAATATCGCTTCAATGTCAGAGAAGCTGTACTTACTAGCAAACTTGTCCAACATCCCCAGCAGGTCTTTTTTGTCGAAGAAGCGATCGCTAGTTTACTTCCAGAACTCGATGCTGCTAACGGCCAGCAAATAAAATTAAGATTAAACGAAGATCGAGATTCTCATCCTGCAAAAACCAGCGAAAATTCCCTTGTAGGCAACACCCTTGTCATTAATATCGGAGCAGCTGCCACAGAAATGTTACTAGTCGATGTGCCAGAAACCCTGGCGCAATTGACATACAATGATTTCATGCTCCACAGTTTTGCTTATGCTGGCAAGGGAATTGAACAAGACATTATTTGTCAATTGCTTTTGCCGCCCAAATCTCGGCGATCGCGTTTAGAAACCCAAAGCGAGAGCAAAACACCTACTACTAATCCCTGGCAATGGCAACCCTCGATTCCCGGTTTAGACCAAATGCATTGGCAGAGTTTACGGTTAGAAGAATTACAACTACCTAGAGTCGGCGAACCAGATATCAATGCTCGGATTCGTCTCCAGCAGCGTCTAGAAAGTTCCTTGCTCGGACAAGGGATATTAGATGCAGCACTCGCTCTGAAGCTGATTTTACAACACCAAGACTCTTTTACCTTAGAGTTAGCCGATCGGCAGTGGATTTTAGGCCGACGAGACTTAGAAAGCCAAGTTTTTATCCCCTTTGTCCGCCGCTTGAACCGCGAACTCAACAAATTATTGGTAGCTCGTGGTATTCCCACAGAAGCAATTAATCAAGCTATCTTGACTGGTGGCGTGGCATGTGTGGGGACGGTAAATCGTTGGCTACGACAAAAACTCCCCAGCGCTAAAATTATCCAAGATTTATATCTCGGCGAAAACGGCGCTCCTAATTGCAGTCGAGTCGCCTATGGTTTGGCGATGCTACCTTTGCATCCCCAGGTATTAGATACACCAAGACAACAATATACTGATTATTTCCTATTTACAGAATTGCTGCGCCTGCTACCAGACCGACCCTTATCTTTTGGTGAAGTTATCCAGTTATTTGAAGGTCGCGGTATCAACACCCGCACTTGTCAGCAAAGGCTGTTAGCTTTTTTGGAGGGTGAATTACCTTCCGGTTTGATACCTTCAGTTACAGACTCAACTTGGCTCACCCACAGTTCTCAAGAAAATCCTGACTATCAAGCGATCGCCACTGCACCACTTTTTGAAAAACAAGGCAGTCTCACCTATCGCCCCAATTCCCAACAACTTTTGGCTTTGCGCCGCTATCTCAATGCTATCAAGGCTAGTAATCAGCAATCACTAGAGGAACCATATATAGTAAATTTTGCTTTGGAGCTTCGTAGTCATTAGGCATAGGGCATAGGGCATGGGGGAAGGGAAGGGAGTAAGGGGAAAGATTAAATTTATTCCTTTTCCCTTTTCCCTTTAACCTTTTCCCCTGCCTCAAGAGCCTCCCCATCTCCCCACTCCCCATATTTTTTAAGAGCAGTCAGCTTACGAGTAAAAGTATTGTTTAACCACAAAAATATACCTGGTAATTATACAAATTTTTTTGGGGCTTTACAGGAGGATACTATAAATTTACAATCTGAGTAGTTAATAGAAAGATTTTGTAAACTTTAGGTCTTCAGTTTTTTTCTACTTGTGCTTTTGTGTATATTACTACTCAGTAGCAAAGACAAAAACATTAAAACTCCTATAAAAATTATGTCTATGCCTACGCTACTGATGCAAAAATTCCTGTTGTAGATAATTTAGCTATTGTGATTTATTCTTATTCCCTTGATTGCTCGCAACAGCCTTCACATCCCTCAACTGTAAGCTTTGCAAAAAGATTAATTGATATTATTGGAGCCATTATCGGACTGATCGTTACATTTTTGGTCGCGATTCCTGTAGCAATTGTTACTTTGCTTTACGATCCAAATCCAATATTTTATTCTCAAATTCGCTGCGGTTTGAATGGAAAACCCTTCCGGATATGGAAATTCCGTTCTATGGTTATGGATGCCGATAAACTCAAGCATTTAGTTGATAACCAAGCCAAAGGTCACATCTTTAAATCTGTTGACGATCCTCGAATTACTCCTGTGGGCAAATTTTTGCGGCGTACTAGCTTAGACGAATTCCCACAGTTTTGGAATGTTTTGCTAGGCGATATGAGTTTAGTTGGCACTCGTCCACCCACCCTTGATGAAGTCAAGAATTACGACCCACACCATTGGGATAGGTTGCGAGTCAAACCAGGCATTACTGGAGAATGGCAAGCTAATGGTCGTTCGAGTATTACAGATTTTGAAACCATCGTCAAGATGGATATGGATTATCAACGTAAGTGGTCTGTAACTTACGACTTGAGTCTAATTATGAAAACAATCTGGGTAGTTTTGAAAAAGACTGGTGCTTATTAAATTTAGTCATTAGCCATTGGTCATTTGTGATTGGTTTTTGTCCCCATCTCCCCATCTCCCCATCTCCTTCACCCCTTGACCCCGCTACCAGTTTCCGTGGGTACAATGTAACGTTGTACAAATAGAAATAGTAATAAGACTGGGGCGATCGCAATTACAGAACCAGCCGCTACCAAGCGCCAATCAAGGGAAAATGTACCTGCTAGCTTGGCGACTCCCAAAGGCAGGGTGTACAAATTTTCATCTTGGATGACAATTAAAGGCCACAAAAAGTCACTCCAAGCACCAATAAATACAAAAATTGCTAAAGTTACTAATGCTGGGCGAATTGCTGGTAACATCACATACCACCACAAACCCAACTCCGAGCTGCCATCCATACGAGCAGCTTCTTCTATTTCTTTGGGAACGCTCATAAAAGCTTGGCGCAACAAAAAAATCCCAAATGCAGAAGCTAAGCTGGGAAAAATCATTCCTAAATAAGTATTTCTCAAACCCAACTGGACTGTCAAAATATAAAGAGGAATCATCACAATCTGGAAGGGAATCATAATCGTAGAGACGACGGCGACAAAAATCCAGTCTCGCCCCACAAATGATAACCTTGCTAAGGGATAGGCAGCTAAAGCGCAAAACAGTAGATTTAAGCCAACAGTCAGCACTGACACTAGGGTGCTGTTATATAAATATTGTCCGAAAGGTAAAGATTGCCAAACACGAGAAAAGTTATTCAGTGTAGGTGATGCCGGCAACAGCTGTGGTGGCGACTGTAAAATATTTTCTGTAGGTGATTTTAAGGCTGTACTGATTAGCCAGAGCAAAGGAAAGAGCATCACCAGTGCGATCGCTCCCAATAGCGCATATGTTAGCAGAATTTGCGATCGTGATTTATTAGAGTTCAGCATTTGATTCGTAACTTTTTGAATTTTAAATATTTTGCACTTGCTCAAATATTTGGTGGATGTTCGCCCATTTTCACCCACAGTTTACGCACACGAGTTAATTGCAGACGATTCATTTTTAAAGCAGAAATTGTTGGTCTCCCAATGCTTGTAAGCCCTATAATTTCTGTAGCATCTTCACTCCAAGCACAATTATCCGCCCATAATTGCTGTTGTGGATTAAATAATTTAACCTCATCCTGAGTATTCGGGTCAATTGCTGTTTGACGAGTTGCTTTATAACGATTACAAGATGGGCAAGCTAAGCAGAGATTTTCAAATACAGTTTTCCCCACCAGCAAACAAGAGGATGATATGCTCAAATTCAAAATTAGTAACTGTTAAAGCCTCAGCAGTGCGACAGTAAGCACAACAATCAGCAAAATAATTACGAATTTCCCTTTTTAGTTCAACAGGAATTTAAACACTCACAATAGTTACTATTTATTTTGAAAAATATTTAACGTATATCTAGCTCTAGTTTTCAGAATATTTAATTGGTCAACTTGTGCCAATAATCTATCTAAAATCTCACTTTCTTCATTTGATAAATGATTTTCAGAATTTTTATTTAATAACTCTTGTAACTGTATCTGAGTTATAGGAAATAAATAACTTTCCGCTAAAGCTTGCAACTCATCTACGCTTAAACCAATCAATAATTCAGGATCTATAGATAAGTTTGCTAGCTTTTGGTAAGTTTCTAAATCTAACACTACACCAATTTTTTCTGCCTGTGAATTAGTAACATATTGAATTGAGTCAGACATGGCTTTAATGATGATTTTGATTAATTTTATCGTAATTTTTCATCAAAAATATGGATGAATAAAAATATAGAATTCAGTAAATGTAGTCAATGATGTGGCAAAGCTAAAATGATGTAATAAACGTAGGTTTAATTGTAGCAAGATCCCGCAGAGTACGAAGTGAAACCCAATACTCCGAAGGATGTTGGGGTTCTACGCTAATGCAAGATTGTAGCCTTGCCACGCCAATCTACAATTCTGAATTCTGTTATATCATTCTAAAGTTTGAAATCAAATTATAGTGGTGAATCTCCAACCTCTGCATAAGGTTGTGGTTCCCGTAAGCGTTTGGCAATTTGTTCTCGCCGATACTTTGCAAGTTCGCTATAAAGCTTTTTGCGAGAAAGATTCACACTTCCAACAGGCTCATGTTCTAGGAGTGTATGCCAAGGGCTAAACAGTATACCCTCATCTAAACGTTTGCGTTCCTCAAAGTCAAATTTCTGACTGGGAATGCGGACAGTCGCAACTTTAATAAATGGTGAATCTGCTTCTTGCCATTCTTTAACGTGGTCTTCAATTGGCGTTTTTTCATCATCGACATAAAACTGAATCAGAAAGTCAAAATATGCTTCTCCAACAGCCAAATGGTTGACTATTGCTTCCCGCAGATAGTTTTCAGATTCGGGAAGTGTTTCTGGAGGTTGTTCGATTTGTTGAGATTTTACAGATAATTTGACGATACGATTCCCAAACTTAAACGGTGCCATACTCCAATACTGAATCAAAAGTGGGTTGCCTACGTTTTTACTAGTAATTTTTTGTAACAAAGCAAAGGCGTAACCAAGTTCCTCTAACCGTTCTGGAGTAAGTTGTCCGCTAGCTGCTTTAAAGATATCAGCGTAATCGCGAACGTCTTTGGTAAAGAAAGTAGGATAACTGTTGAGGATAAAATCTTGAGTTTTTTCCTCATCATCCAGTATTTTTTGCCCCTCTACATTCATCACCTTGATGGCGATACCGCGAACATCGGGTTGGGTGTCGGAGCGAAATTTCCCACGTTTTTCGGGCGCACCACCATTAGAGAAACGAATCCAAGCAGGATAGGTTTGGGGTGTTTTAAACAAACCTACTCTCAGTTCTTCGGGAAGATTGGGTTCAATAATAAACTCTCCCCAAAGCAGTCCGTGACTTTTGCTATGAATTTGGCGCAGATCTGGGCCTGTTTGTTGTTGAGCTTGTAGGCTAGTAGCTACAATCTCGTCGATGGTGGCTGATTGGTCAGTGGTAGATGATACTGAATTACTCATGAAAAATATTTGATGATGTTTCCTCATCATCCTCAACCTTTAGTCTTGGGCAGTCAACCCAGTTTCAGTTAAGATATTTTTTAAAGGTTTATCCCAAGGTTCGATAGGTAGCTGGGGTAAATATGCAAAATCAAATACAATTCCGATAGTGGGCTTTGTTAACCACTGTGGCGAACTGAGTAGGCGATCGTAATATCCTCCGCCATAACCCAGGCGATATCCTTGATAATCGCAAGCTACACTGGGGGTGAGAATCAAATCCACTTCTGTCGGGTCTAAAGTTGGTGCATCGGGATGGGGTTCGGTAATGCCATAAGTGCCCCTTTGCACAGAATCATCAGTCTGCCAAATATGCCAAGAAAGGGATTGATTAACGCAGCGAGGAAATCCCCAACGGTATTTGGTGTTTGTAAATAATGGACTGAGGTCAGGTTCTTGACGAAAGCTAAAATAAGCGAGTATTGTTTTTGCTTGGTTAAACAAAGTAGAGTTTTGTAAATGAAAGCAAATGCGATCGCTTTTTTCTCTCCACTCCCGAACCGACATTGATTGACGTTTTTTGAGTAAAGTACGGCGTAATTGTGCTTTATTTAGTTGATGATTAACTGCGTCCACATTCAAAAACGTACCTGTTAAATAGCATTGTGCCACAATGTACGAAATAGGGACAGGTGTTAGATTTTCTTCGCCTAGCGATCGACCGCAAGTATCAGCAACGTCACGGACGAGCAATAATATTGAAAGTGGTTAGGCGTCTCAAAGCGTATCCAGAAGTTGAGTTAATCGCACCAAGCTATTAGCGAGGTAACGAAACACCATCAAAACTTTACCGCAGCCTTGGGTTTATAGATTGGGAGATTAAATAGGCTTTAAATCACGAATCTGATATTTTCCTAAAGTTGAACTTTTGAAGAAAATATTGTTCATGCATCCGTTTGATTTTTATTGGAGAAGGGAAAAATTACTACTAATTTTTGCTCAAAAAATCCCAGGTGGGCATTGCCCACCCTAAGGATTATGCAGCGTGTTGACGATACCACTCAATGGTATTTTTTAGCCCTTGCTCAAAGCTAACACCAGCAGTGAAATTAAAAGCAAGCTTGGCGCGTTCAGTATCTAAACGGCGTCTCGGCTGACCATTGGGCTTATCAGTTTGCCAAACAATTTCACCCTTAAACTCCATTAATTGAGAAATCAGAGTTACTAAATCAAGAATCGAAATTTCATCACCCGTTCCCAGATTCACCGGATCTGGTTCGTTATAGAATTGAGTACCCATAACAATGCCCCGCGCCGCATCCACAGAATAGAGAAACTCGCGAGTCGGACTACCATCCCCCCAAACGAACAGTTGCTTGTCTCCTTGAATTTGGGCTTCGTGAACCTTGCGAATTAAGGCCGGAATCACATGAGAACTTCCCGGATCGAAATTATCTTCCGGGCCATACAAATTCACAGGTAGTAGGTAAATACCATTAAAGCCATATTGTTGGCGGTAAGCCTGTAATTGTACTAAAAGTGCTTTTTTAGCAATTCCGTAAGGTGCGTTGGTTTCCTCTGGGTAGCCATTCCACAAGTCATCTTCTTTGAATGGCACTGGAGTAAATTTTGGATAGGCGCAGATAGTACCAACACAAACGAATTTTTCCACTCCCGCTTGATATGCAGCGTGAATTAGCTGGCTGCCCATAATCAAGTTATCGTAGAACAACTCTGCGGGTTTTTGCTGGTTGAGACCGATACCACCAACATGAGCTGCTAAATGGATAACGATGTCTTGTTGGTCAACCGCACGCTGGCAATTTTCCCAAACTCGCAGATCGCAATCACGCGATCGCGCTACTGTAATCTTCTCACTATCAGCACCTGCTTGAGAGAGTTGATCTATCACCTGACGACCGAGAAACCCTGACCCACCAGTGACAAGAATGCGTTTATTTTTGAGTTCTAAGGCGGTCATATTTTTATCCTCTGTGGTCTCAATCAGAAGTGCAAAGCGCCAAGTTCTTGACGAAGAGTAGCAACGTCATGGGGAAATTGCGAACCATTGCCGTTGGGTGAAGTGTAACCCAAGGCTTGCAGGTCTGCTTCTACCATTAAGGCAACTAGTTGTTCAAAGGTTACTGATGGTGTCCAGCCTAACTTCTGCCGTGCTTTGCTCGAATCACCAATCAACAATTCTACCTCCGCAGGACGTAGATAACGTTCGTCAAATTCGACATAATCTTGCCAATTGAGATTGACGTAATTAAATGCTAATTCGAGAAATTCCCGCACTGAGTGAGTTTCACCAGTGGAAATCACATAGTCGTCTGGTTGGTCTTTCTGCAACATCAACCACATTGCTTTAACGTAATCTTTGGCATAACCCCAATCTCGCTTGGCGTCGAGATTTTCCATGTAAAGCTTTTTCTGCTTTTTGGCTACGATGTTGGCTACTGCCATCGTGATTTTACGTGTAACGAAGGTTTCACCACGACGGGGCGATTCGTGGTTAAAAAGTATGCCGTTACAAGCAAACAAGTTGTAAGATTCGCGATAGTTTACTGTTTGCCAGTGAGCGTATACTTTAGCGCAAGCATAAGGGCTGCGGGGATAAAATGGCGTGGTTTCGCTTTGGGGGATTGCTTGTACTAATCCATACATTTCTGAGGAACCCGCTTGGTAAAATCGCACTTGGATTCCGGTACGGTGCTGGTAATCTCGAATTGCTTCTAATAAACGCAGTGTCCCCATTCCCACTGAATCTACAGTGTATTCTGGTGAGTCAAAGCTTACTCTAACATGGGATTGAGCGCCGAGGTTGTAAATTTCTACTGGCTGTACTTCTTCTAAGATGCGTCGCAGCGTTGTTCCATCGGTTAAATCTCCGTAGTGAAGAAATAACTGCACTCCTTCTTTGTGTGGGTCTTCGTAGATGTGATCGATGCGATCTGTGTTGAAGGTGGATGTCCGGCGAATTATTCCATGAACTTCATAGCCTTGTTCTAGCAAGTATTCGCTCAGATATGAACCATCTTGACCGGTAATACCAGTAATTAACGCTCGTTTGTTTTGCGTCATGCTCAACTATCCCTTATTCTGTTTGATTAAAATGTTACAGCCGATCTGATACAACCTAGCAGGTAATTGCTGAATTGCCTAATAGTGAACCTACTAGTTCTAACGGATAGTGTAACTTTTAAGTAAATAAATTTACTTAAGAACAAGTGACTTAAGAATAAAGACTTAACTTCCTAAGTTCAAAGTTTTTTAATAATTATTTATTGTTTGTAGGTATGTTACCATCTTTGATTTGTAAAAATTTTATAAATTAGCCGATTATTGTGAAGAGTTAATAAAGTTATTTGAGTTCGATGAGCTTTTGCTTGCTAGTTTTCTGATGCTTGGAAAATACGATAACGCAATCTCCTAATAGTAAACCTTTATACAAAATTATTTAATTTATAAAACGCGAAGAAAACTTTTACTACTGATTTGTCACAAGAATGCGACAGATGTATAGGTATGGCTTACAAGTATATGCCCCTACAGCTAATTCATTTGTTGCAAAAGCAAAAATTTTTGCAGGATTATTTAGCCAGTTTTGTGTAGTCGTTTATTTTACACTAAAAATTAGTACTTAGGGGCATGGCTGCCCCCAGAATCAGCCCTAAGCAATTACTCAGTATGCCCCGTTATTTTTAGGTAAAATGACCACATCAACAGTTTTTAAGATGATCCATAAATCAAGCCAGAAATTCCTGAATTTTACGTAATGCAGGTCGATTTGGACTCGCCGGGGGTAGGGAATGTCATTACGCCCAGACACCTGCCACAAACCAGTAATTCCTGGACGGATCGTTAAAATCTCATCAATGTAACAACCGTATTTTGGGAGTTCTTCTGCTACTAATGGGCGAGGGCCGACTACACTCATATCCCCTTTTAAAACATTCCAAAACTGGGGAAATTCGTCTAAGCTAGTAATTCGCAAAAATCGACCAATTTTAGTAATCCGTGGGTCTTGCTTGAGCTTAAAACTGCTTTCAAATTCTTGTCGCAACTGGGGCGATGTTTCCATCATTTGCACGAGGATTTCGTCCGCGTTGCTCACCATTGTTCGGAATTTAATACAGTTAAAAGCTTTGTAATTTTTACCCACCCGTTCCTGAACATAAAAAATCGGGCCTTCTGAACTTAGAGCAATCAACAAGGCCAAGATTAAGTAGACAGGAAAGAATAAAATTAACACTGACAGCGAAAACACTATATCGAATAATCGCTTGGCAAACTCTCCGTTTAAACCCTGAAAAGATAAACCTTTAGGTTTAACTTTAGGCGTCTTTGTTTTTTGACCGCGTTTTAGGAGAGTACGCCAAGATGCTCTAGTGTCTTGCCGTATACCTCGCTTGCCGGAGAGGAGTGAGCTCTGGGCAGTCATCATACTCCTTAATAATCCACACCACACATAGTCCCAATCTTAAAGCCAAAATGAGATGCTTCTGGGGATAAATTGCCAAAAGCCTAAAAAAATAAGTCCAATTAACCAAGACCATTATTCCAAAAAGGTCTTTTTTCGTTGCACTTGTTTACAAAATCTAGATAACGATCTGCAAAGACTTGCGGCGAAAACTGCGCGGCGTGCGATCGCATATACTCACAATTGAACGAATCTTGATATACTTCAAATTTTTCTACTGCCTCCACTAAAGCTGCCTCTGTTTGTGTCTTGAAGAATATACCTGTCCCTGTATCCACACCAGAGCGAATATCTCGCACTGTTTCTAGAGCACCCCCAGCACCGTAGGCAATTACTGGCGTACCACAGGCTTGTGCCTCCACTAGGGCAATACCAAAATCTTCACAAGCTGCGTACACAAACGCCTTAGCGCTAGCCATATATTTTTTTACCACATTATCGGGTTGCCATCCCAGTATTTGTATATTTGAGTTTGCCATCTCGCGAATCTTTTTCATTTCATCTCCTGTACCTATTACTACTAATGGTCGTTTTAGTTGATTAAAGGCTTTGACAATCAACGATACTTGCTTGTAACTCACTAACCGAGAAACTGTTAGGTAAAAATCGTCTTTTTCCTGAAACAATGGAAATTCATCAATATTCACCGGTGGGTAAATCACTGTTGCTTCTCGCCGATAGCAACGCCAAATGCGCTTGGCTGTGTGCTGCGAGTTAGCAATGAAGTAATCAACACGATTGGCACTCAATACATCCCACTGGCGCAAACGATGTAACAAATATCGAGTCACCCATCCGGGCAAACCATTACCGACCTTGCTTTGGCGCAGATAATCAAAGGTCAAGTCCCAAGCGTAGCGCATAGGGCTGTGACAGTAGCAAATATGCAACTGATCTGGAGTGGTAAGGATTCCTTTGGCAACAGCGTGGGATGAAGACAGAATTACGTCATAGTGCCGCAAATCCAGTTGTTCAATCGCCAAAGGCCACAAAGGCAAATACTTTTGTATACCGTTACGAGCATAGGGAAAGTGCTGAAGAAACGTCTTGCCAATTTGACGTTTGTATAAATAACTTTCAGGGTTGATGGATTCAAAATCGATGAGGGCATACAAATCAGCATCAATGTGATTCAAAATTTCCCGTACAACGAGTTCTGAACCACCTGTGGCTTTGGGTGTCAACCACTCATGAACCAGAGCATATTTCAAGGGCACAGCTAACTTGTAATGGATGGAAAATCGTTAGGCAACTTATGAGGTTAACTGAAAAGTTTCCCTTTGCGATCGACTAATGGGAAGCGCCCCAGATTAAAGCCAAAGACGCGATCTTTCCCTGACAGGTTCCAGATGGATGCTGCAACCTGATAACCTCAGATTGGGGCAAACAGGGGATTGAGTACTGGGTATTGGGTACTAGGTATTGGCTAATGGGAAAACTCTTCCCTAATTACCAATTCATAGTACCCAGTCCCTAGTCACCAGTACCCAGCCGCTACTCCCTGAAAGAAAACTGATGTAGGAATGGGAAAGGTATGCGAATTCTAATTATGGGTGGTACTCGGTTCATTGGTGTCTACTTGACTCAACTATTGGTGGAACAAGGACATGAGGTGGTGCTGTTTAACCGTGGAAATCGGCCAGCACCTTCTTTACAGGGAGTAGGACAAATTATAGGCGATCGCACCGATGCTGCCCAATTAAAAGCAAAATTGTCACAAGAAAATTTTGATGCCATTTTTGACAATAATGGGCGAGAACTTAGTGATACTCAACCACTTGCGGAGATTTTTCAAGACCGGGTGCAACATTTTGTATACATGAGTTCGGCGGGAGTGTATCTCAAATCTGACCAACTTCCTCACGTCGAAGGTGATGCAGTAGACCCAAAAAGCCGCCACCTTGGCAAGCATGAAACTGAAGCTTACCTGAGTAAATCGGGATTGCCCTTTACTTCGATTCGCCCTACTTATATTTACGGGCCGCGTAATTATAATGACTTAGAAAGTTGGTTTTTTGACAGAGTTGTGCGCGATCGCCCCATTCCTATTCCCGGAAATGGGTTGCATATCACCCAATTTGGTCATGTCAAAGATTTAGCAAAGGCAATGACTCAAGTTTTGGGCAATCAACAAGCAGTAGGAGAGATTTATAATGTTTCTGGCGATCGCTTTGTCACTTTTGATGGTTTAGCTCGTGCTAGCGCCGTAGCGGCTGGTAAATCACCCGATGCTATCAAAATTGTCCATTATGACCCGAAGAAGTTTGATTTTGGCAAGCGCAAAGCTTTTCCCATGCGGGTGCAACATTTCTTTGCTTCGGTGAACAAAGCGCAAACAGAATTAAACTGGCATCCGGAATATGATTTGATTTCTGGATTACAAGATTCTTTGGAAAATGATTATCTAGCTTCTGGCCGAGATAAAGCTGAGGTTAATTTCTCGGTGGATGAGGAGATTTTAAAAGCTGTTTAGTTGTGAGGTTTGTTGACTGCTGACAGTCAACAGTCAACAGTCAACACATTACTCTTCATCAGGGTTAATGCCCAATTCTCGTAATTTCGCCGCTAATTTATCAGCACGTTGTTTTTCTCGTTCGGCTCGTCGTCTTTCTTGTTCTAGTTGCGTAGAAATCCAATTTCCTGTTTCATCGTACCAACGCAACCACAAGCGATCGATAAAAATTTTTTACTCTACCTAAGACAGACGCGATAAATTACGTTTTTAGTTTTTCCTAAAAAAGGAATGAAAATTTTTTGTGTTAGTCAGGCAAACTTGTTCGATAATTGCCTGAAAGTTGGTGAAATTAATTGGTGTAAATACTATTGTTGGTTAATTAAATGAGCCAAGTCTTACAATATGCACTCCACAATATTTTGGAAGGACGTGCCCGTTTGGGTGAAGGGCCTATTTGGGACTCTACTAAAAAGCTGCTTTACTGGATTGATATTTTTAATCATCGAGTGCATCAATTTGACCCCGCAACGGGTAAAGATCGCTTTTTTGATGTGGGAGATGTGGTAGGGGCGATCGCACCAACAGGTACAGATAGATTAATTATTACGCTGCGTCGTCATCTGGCATTCCTCAACACCCAAACTGGTGAAGTTACACCCATTTTGGAAGTTGAAGCAAACATGCCAAATAATCGTCTCAACGATGGCAAATGTGACCCCCAAGGTCGCTTTTGGTTCGGCTCAATGTCTACTATCGAAAAGCCCGAAGCGAGACTTTATCGTTATGATGCTGATGGTTCATTACATCTGATGGAAACAGGATTAACTATCTCTAATGGTTTGGGTTGGAGTCCCGATCGAAAGACATTTTACTTAACTGATTCTCCTCAACAAAAAATATATGCTTATGACTTTAATTCAGTAACAGGTAATATTACTAATCGCCGAGTTTTTGTTAATTTAACTCATGAATCTTTCCACCCAGATGGGTTGACGATAGATAGTCAAGGAAATATTTGGTCAGCGATGTGGAATGGATGGTGCGTGATTCGTTTCAATCCCAAGGGTGAAGAGATATTGCGGATAAAACTACCCGTTCCACTTGTAACGAGTTGCACCTTTGGCGGCGAAGATTTGCAAACACTTTACATCACCACCGCTTCAGTTGGACTCAGCCAAGCCGAGATTGACAAGAGTTTTTACTCTGGTGATTTGTTTGCTGTGCAAACTGATGTGACTGGATTACCTAGCTATAATTTTTAGGAATTAGATGACAGAAACTGAAAGGAAAAGTTTGCAGTCAAATGTTCTGGCAGCGATTTTCCTTTTGCTTGGTAATCTTCAATCAAAAGTTATAGCACTTCCTCACCATTATTGAGAGCATCTGCATAGGTATTTCCATGAGTATGTGCATAAGGGCCAAACTCTGGTAGGCTGACAATGTACTTTTTATCTTCGTCACACCACTGAATTAGAACACTATATTGTCGTTTCATTAGTGGTAGCTTTTTGCGGTAAGAGATAAATACCGCCAGATATTAAAGTCAAAGCAACAGAAATCCAAAAAGCAATCAAAGATGGAATTTGCCAAACTTCAGGTAATGGTGCAATCAAAAGTGCGATCGCTACTATTTGACTTACAGTTTTGAGTTTACCCCAAATGTTCGCCCCGGTAATCGTTGTTTGATTTACCCGCCAACCAGCGATCGCTAATTCTCGCGCTAAAATCAAAAACACTCCCCAAGCTGGCACTTTTCCCAGTTCAATCAACACCATTAACGGTGCAAGTACCAAAAATTTATCAACTAAAGGGTCAAGAAATTTACCTAAATCGCTAATTTGGTTGAGTTTTCTTGCTAAATAACCATCCAACCAATCTGTCAACGCTGCCACTAAAAAAATCGCCAAACATAACCACCTAGCCTGAGAAGATGGGTTGTACAAACCGTATAGCAAGAATGGTACACCCAGCAAACGAGAAAAAGTAATCCAGTTAGGTAAAGTCATAATTTGGGTTGAGGAATTATCTATAACTTTAACCAACCAAATAATTGCCCTAATGTCAAATGTAAATCGCTGACTAATTCGGGTACTGGCAATATATCTTCTTCGTTCTCTAAATAGATTGGTTGTTGCTGAGGTGGATACGCTAAAACACCATATTCTTCTGGGTCAATTAACCAACCTAAGCTAGTACCATGATTTAAAGAATGTAAAATATTTTTGGTAACTTTGGTTGTGCTTTGTTCGGGTGATAGAATTTCAATTGTCCAATCTGGATATGTATTAAACGCATTGCCGATATTACCTTTTTCATCTACAGGAATTCGTTCCCAAGCGAATACTGCAACATCTGGAACAGTGGAACGTCCTCCAAAGGTACACCGTAATTCTGGAAAAGCTAGGGCGATTTTTGTGGGTTCTGCTATACGATTAATTGCAGTAACTAATTCACCCTGAAGTCTGCTATGTTTACCTTGAGGCATAGGTTTTTGAATAATTTCACCATCGATATATTCACTGGCTGGTTTAGTTTCTGGTAATTGTAAAAATTCTTCTAAAGATATACGGCGAGTTGGTGTTTTAATCATAATGTTTTCCTGCTCGTATTTATTTGCAATATTTTAGCCTTGCCACGCCACTACAATACTCAAGGTGAGGGGCTTTGAGTATGTTTTTTTGTAAAAGGGGCGTGAGTATCATTTGCATGGCATGATCTGTATTTCAAGATCATCGAAACAATACTATGACTGACAATATAGATTTTCGCATCGAACGGGATTCGATGGGCGATCGCCAAATCGCTAGTAACGTTTATTACGGCATTCAAACGCTACGGGCAATAGAAAACTTCCCTATCAGCAGCATCAAGCCTCTATCTACTTACGTAGATGCTTGTTTGTTAATTAAAAAAGCTACGGCAATTGTCAACGGAGAACTAAATTGCATTCCCCAAGATATTAGTCAGGCGATAGTCCAAGCAACTGATGAAATCTTAGGCGGAAAGTTGCGCGAACAATTTGTTGTGGATGTTTATCAAGCGGGTGCTGGAACTTCTCACCACATGAATGTCAATGAAGTTCTGGCAAATCGCGCCTTAGAAATTCTTGGTGACGAAAAAGGCAATTATAAACGTGTTAGTCCTAACGATCACGTTAACTATGGGCAGTCTACCAATGATGTGATTCCGACAGCAATTAGGATTGGCGGTTTATTGGCGCTTTCTCACACATTACACCCAGCTTTAGAAGAAGCGATCGCCGCCTTAGAAAGCAAAGCTGTAGAATTTCAAGATATCGTCAAATCTGGCAGAACTCACTTACAAGACGCAGTACCAGTGCGCTTGGGTGAGAATTTTCGAGCTTGGGCACAAATTCTCACAGAACATCAAAACCGAATTTACACCGCCTCTGGAGATTTGATGGTGCTGGGTTTGGGAGGTAGTGCAGCGGGAACAGGCTTAAATACTCATCCTCTCTATCGCGCCCGTGTTGTGGAAGTTCTCTCAGAATTAATTGATACTCCATTAGAACCTGCACCGCACCTCATGGCAGCTATGCAAAGCATGGCACCATTTGTCAACGTTTCTGGTGCTTTGCGGAACCTAGCCCAGGATTTAGCGAAAATATCTCATGACTTGCGGTTGATGGATTCCGGGCCGAAAACTGGTTTAAAAGAAATTCAACTACCCCCAGTGCAACCAGGTTCCTCAATTATGCCAGGGAAATACAACCCAGTGATGGCAGAGATGACATCAATGGTATGTTTTCAGGTGATGGGTTATGATAATGCGATCGCTCTTGCCGCCCAAGCAGGACAATTAGAACTAAATGTGATGATGCCGCTGATTGCCTATAACTTAATTCACAGCATCGAAATTCTGGGTAATACTATTGCTGCACTTACACAACGTTGCATCAAAGGAATTACAGCTAACAAAGAACGTTGTTTAGCTTATGCCGAAGGTAGTTTAGCTTTAGTAACTGCACTCAACACTCACATCGGTTATTTAAATGCCGCAGCAGTGGCCAAAGAATCTTTAGAAACTGGTAAATCCCTACGGCAAATCGTCCTAGAACGAGGATTAATGAATGAAGCAGACTTAGCCGCAGTGTTAAATCTAGAACAAATGAGTGCTATTTTACCCATTAAGACAGAATAATAGTTATTGGGCATGGGGCATGGGGCATGGAGCAAGCAGGAAGTGTGGGAGGGGTGGGAGGTGTGGGAGGATAGGGAAGAAATCTTTCCCCCCACACTCCCCACACTCCCCACACTCCCCCATCTCCCCACTCCCCACTCCCCAATCCCTAATCCCTATCCCCTATCTACCATGCAGACTCAAAAACCATCTGTGAGCCTGATTCGGGCTACTTCCTACGAACAAGAGGCTTTACGAGAATCTTTGGTGACATTGCTGGAACCTTTTGGAGGAATGGCAGCATTTGTTAAAAAGGGCGATCGCGTTTTACTCAAACCCAATCTCCTCACAGGTGCGCGTCCTGGTAAAGAGTGTATCACTCGTGCAGAACTAGTTTACGCAGTTGCCCAAATGGCGATCGAAGTTGGCGGTAAGCCATTTTTGGGCGATAGTCCGGCTTTTGGCAGTGCCAAGGGAGTTGCAGTGGCAAATGGCTATCTGCCTATTTTAGAAGAACTCAACCTTCCCATCATCGATTTTCACGGACAGCGTTACCAAACCGTCAGCGATAATTTTAACCACCTGCGACTATCTAAAGAAGCGATGGAAGCAGATGTGGTGATTAACCTACCAAAAGTCAAATCCCACGCCCAGTTGACATTAACCTTGGGTGTAAAAAACTTGTTTGGTTGCGTCCCCGGCAAAATGAAAGCTTGGTGGCACATGGAAGCCGGAAAAGATGCCAACAGATTTGCTGAAATGTTAGTAGAAACTGCTAGGGCAATTAACCCTAACATAACCATATTAGATGGCATCATCGGTCATGAAGGTAACGGCCCTAGTAACGGTGAACCTCGCCAACTCGGCATTTTAGCAGCCGCATCAGATATATTTGCCCTAGATCGAGCAATGGTAGAAATCCTCAATGTTCCTCCCGAACAAGTACCGACAGTTGCAGCTTCCCAAAGATTAGGAGTTTGTCCAGAACTTGCTGCAATAGAATTTCCACATTTAAATCCCGACTTATTAAAAATAGAAGATTGGCGGCTACCAGATAAATTAATGCCCATCGATTTTGGTATGCCCCGCGTGATTAAATCTACGTTTAAGCATCTTTACACCCGGTTTATCAAAGAACCAATGAGTGTTTACGCTAGAAACTAGAGACTGGGGACTGGGGGAGGTGGCAACGCCTTGGGGAAAGGTAAAAGGGAAAAGCTAAAAGCAGGGATCTTTCTTTTCCCCTTTGCCCCTTGCCCTTTGCCCAATGCCCCATGCCCCATACCCCATGCCCAATATAAAATTGCAAACTTGGTTACAGCAATTTCATTTATTAGCAAAGTAATCTGTAATTACCCTCCGATTGCTTAACCAAACCGTCCTAGTTAATATAGTGGCGGTTTTTTTAATTGGTTAATACCAATTCGCAATCCCGGAAGGCAGTAAGCAAGCTACGCAGTTTGTGAAATTCACATTTTATCTCGGTTGGAAGTTTGAATCTGTTGCCGAATTTTAGAGAATTACTATAATTTTTTTTGAAAAAATTCTCGCAAATGCAGCAGTTTTTACTGGTGAAAAATACAGCTTAGGGCACACATTTACTGTGCTAGAATCTCTAAAAATCGACACTCAAACTCCAATTAATACTGAATTCTGGATTCTTTAGTTACGCCAAAGCTATTGCACCGCCTAATAGTTGGGTGCGTTAGGCTACGCCATAACACACCCTACATCTACTTAGATTTTTTCAAAAATCAAATCGGATTCCTATAGGACTCCAATTCATTCTGAATTCTAAATTCTCAATTCTTTCTTATATAAACTTGATAACTTTCCCCTCCGCAGCTTTTTTATAAAATACTGAAGCAATCATTTCGCCATCTGGTTGATAAAGTGCAATCTGACCGCCAGAATTACCGAGTTGCATAGACAGAGGACTATTTGTCCGCACAAGAAATTGTTTTTGCTCATCAGGTGCTAATGTTCCCTCCAATATCCGCCGCCGACCGGCTTTATCTGTGAGGAACCACCCATCTAACACAACTGGTGTTGAGGATATATTTTTTAACTCCACCCATTCCTCCGATTCCGATCTTTCTGGATTTGGGAGTGCTGCGGCCACAACTACTGGCCCGCTTTGCATTTGTACATCTTCAAGCGGACGGGAGATAGGCCCGCTACCAGGACGCGGCAAAGGCTCAAAGTCTCCGCCACCCCGGAATTCTGGATAAAATGAGCGTATGTGTTTGCCCCGCTCTTTTTCCTTAGTTGTCTCGCGGTAAATCACTAAGTTATAATTTCCGCCTTGAATAGTTACAGTCCGCCGTTCATTTGTAGTCAAATTTTGAACTGATTCGTAGTAAGCTACAGTGCCCAAAGCGAACTCACATTCCGGACTAGTACCGACAAAGAAGCCTCCCCGTTCCTTAAAAATCTGGGCAACAGGGTCACCAGCCATATTACTCAATATCCAGGTCATTTGTAGCGTTACTACGTGGGGATTTTGCACCTCAGAAATCCCAGGTAACTTATACTGAGTGCCGAGAAAATTGACTCGTCCCTTGGCTTCATCTAAATAAAACTTCACCCAGTTGTGATAACCACTAATCTCTCCCCAACTTGGGCCACCCCGTGGATTAAATTGGCCCTCGCCAACAAATACATGCTCAAATCCAGAGCAGTACTTGACAATATCATTCCCAAAATAATTGGTGAATGGTTCAAACCAGATTTGATTTATATCTTTGCGAAACTCATCTTTTGAGATCGGTTTTCTAAGACCATTAACGATATAATCATAAGCAATTTTCATCGGTTGAGTATCTAGTAACAGGTCAAGAAATGTATTAATTTCATCATTTTCCTGTTCTGTAAACTCTTCCGGGTCGCGGTAATTCACCAAATAATTGTCGAATAATTGAATTAATGTTGCGTAAGTGCCTTCTGCAAAACGTTCATCTTTAACCTTATTGAACAGAGGGCGAACTGCCAAATCAGTCCATTTATCTCCTGCTGCTTTCACTTGATGGTCGAGTAAGATATCGGCATCTGGATCAACCCAATTTCCCTCGGTATCACGTACACTTACCGAAAAGCGGTTAGTATCCGCTTCCCATATTTTATTGTAAATAGTTGGATCGGCAGCCATCTTATTACTACTCCTAATTTCTTGCTTTTTGACAGTAAAAACTTAGCTTCAAGCTTTCATTTCTCTCAACAGAATTGAATTTAGCTAAAACATATCTAGGACTTACACATTGATAGAAAATACCAAATATGGATGATTGAAAAACAACATCTGTCGTAGGGGCACAGCAGTGCTGTGCCCTTATACCCAAGTCTATTTACCATCAAAGAATGTTCATTTGTATAAATGAACAATTATAAATGAAATGTTTAAGCATAAATATGCATTTTATTTGCATATTTATAAATCAAAAACTGCAATTATTGGTGCGTGGTCAGATCCAGGTTTTCCTCGCCTTAAGTTTGGGTCATCACTAACAGAAGGTAAACCATCCATAGCATCGATATAGCTGTCTACTTGTGGTAAATTGCGTGGTTGACCAGGAAACAATTCTTGACTAACAAAAATATGATCTATTAACTCCTTGTTGTTCTGAAAAATACGCGAGTACCGTCTTTTTTCATCAATCAAAGGAGCTAGATTAAATAGTCTGGTATCATCTCCCTTGTCTAACAAATTAAAGCCGCGCGTACCAATCTCGCTACCACCCGGCCCTTGAAGAATCTGAGTAGTCGCAGCAGATGGTACATCATTTAAATCTCCTAGAACAATCAGACCTTGGTTGGCATTATTTTCTAGTAAATCATTTGCTTTGACACGCAATGCAACTGCTTCTGCTGTTCGTTTTATAAGTGCTAATCCAGCAACTAGACTTCGCTCATTTTCATCTTTGGGAGCAAAACGGGGATTATCGTTTGTTGAAGGAAAAGTTAGCAGTTTAGACTTAAAGTGTGCATTGATGATATGAATAGAAATATTTTCTTGAGGTTTGACAAGAATTCGCAAAGCACCCCGACCCATGCGGTTAACTTCAGTTAAATTTCCCTCTGTGTCTTGACTAATCACTTTGGAGAAGCCACCTTCAGGAAAATTTATGATATCTTCCTGTTCAGCGATCGCTATTTTTGAAAAAAACCCAACTCTAATTCCGCGAGGGTCTGGAAATGCAGATAAACATGTATGAGGATAGCGCCCTTCTAACAGCGCTAACAATTCTGTAAATGCCTTCAGATCTCCAACTTCTTGAACAGCTAACACATCAGGATCGAGAGTCACAATTATACTAGCTAAGCTATTCAATTTTTCTGTATATTCTGCTTCTGTTTTAGGGCTAAAATTATCACCTAAAGAGAATAAATTCTCTACATTCCAAGTCATGACCTTAAATGTAGCCATACTTGCTCCAAATATAATAGATAAATCTTGGTATTGAGTTTATTTGTACACAGACATCTTATAGCAAGGTTATTTTTTTATGATGAATATTTACTAAGTTTAAATATTTATCTAGTTACCTTGCTTTGCATAATTAATATTTAATGATTTTTTAACCAATATTTTAATTTGTCCAAGCTGATAGTTATAGATTTTCTCAATTCTTCTGTTATAAATTTATTTTCAATTGCAATTTTCAATTCTTCTAAGATGTAATTGTATTGTTGGTCGAATCTTGATTTATTTTTATACTTGAGACATTCTCGTAAATGTTTCAAATTAATCTCTAATTCTTCTACCTTATTTTTTGGTAGTCGCGATGTTATCAGTTCTATAAAATTTTTTATCTCGACATTTTCATCTAGGACTGAGCTTTCATCTATTAAAAATCCACCTGAAATTTTTACGTTACGACCATTATCTAACTGTACTTCGTATTGTTTTTGAGTATCAAAATTACCAGTTACACGAGCAATTACTTTGCCATGCTCATTAGGGAATTCTGCTTTTTCAGTCAGAACCACGCGATCGCCCTCATCAAAACCCGTCGCAATCATTAGAGTACTTGAGTTGAACTACAAACAAAACTCCATCACCATACTCGGCGATTCCAGATAAATTCAAGTACTCTAATTTTGCTAAAGTATAGGGCTTAGTATATACTTACTCCTCTTTCCTTTCGGCTATCCTCAACTTAGCCGATCGCGATCGCGGATTCTTACTAATTTCCTCTTCGGCTGCAGTAATTGGTTTTTTTGTCAACACTTTTAATAAAGGTGAATTCCTCAAACCATGTTTCACCAAACGGTCTTCTAGGCTGTGAAAACTGATAATCGCAATTTTGCCGCCAGGGACAAGGGCGTTTGGTGCTTTATCTAAAAAAGTTTCTAAAGATTTTAGCTCATCATTGACGGCAATTCGCAGAGCTTGAAAAACACGGGTAGCCGGGTGAATTCTACCATAACGGTATTTGGGGGGAACACAACCGGCGATCGCTTCAGCTAACTCAACAGTGGTGTGAAACGGACGCCGTTCGATGATACGCCTAGCAATGCGCCGCGATAATCTCTCTTCACCGTAGTTAAAGAAAATATTTGCTAATTCGGCTTCATCCCAATTATTAATTACATCAGCAGCAGTTAGCGATCGCCCGCGATCCATTCGCATATCCAAATTCCCAGCTTGGCGAAAACTAAAACCCCTTTCTGGCTGGTCTAAATGGTAAGAACTCACCCCTAAATCCGCGAGGATACCATCGAAAGTGTTAGCGGTAAACTTGTAGCCAGCAAAATTGCTATGAATGAATTGTACGCGATCGTTAAATTCAGCTAAGTTTTTCTGCGCCGCAGCCAAAGCATCCTCATCTTGGTCAATTGCTGTTACCCGCACATCCGCAGCAGCTTCTAAAATTAAGCGACTGTGACCGCCACCGCCTACCGTAGTATCAAGATAATAACCTCCTGGAGATACCGCTAAACCTGCGATAACCTCCTGCGGTAACACAGGTAGATGGGAAAATATCGGTTCTTCAATCGCTAGCTGACCATTCATGAGACTTAGGGCAAAAACCACAGATGAACTTTAATTATGTATTCTTTCCTTGTGTCTTTGTATGTTCGTAGTAAAAAAATAGTTTTTGAACCTGGAAGAGATAGCGGTATTCAATTGAATTGAATACATATACATGCTTGAAAATCAAATCATTGTAGGGGCTTTACAGCTGTGCATTGGTGTCAACTTAACGTGAAACCCGCTTGTGGCAAGATTTGGCCCTCACCCCCAGCCTCTCTCCCGCAGGGAGAGGGGAGCAAGAGATTTAATTCCCCTTCTCCCTGAGGGAGAAGGGGTTAGGGGATGAGGGCGCGACGGATTTGTACAACGCCTGCTGTATATAGCTTGTAGCTTAATGTTGACACCAATGACAGCTGTGCGCCCCTACTGTAGTCTACGCAAATACAAATGTACTATTTTTTACCTTTTTTATTGTAAATCATCGAATTTGGTATCTGTTTTAATTTTTTCTCCATATTTAAATGGCTATTTAAAATAAAAATGAATATATTACCGGGTATTTCAATTTCCTGTAACAAGCTGTTCGCCAGTTTAGAGTTATCGGCTTCATGGTTACCCTCCAACCAACTAAATTCTCGCTTCACTGCTAGTACATAAAGTGGTTTTTCAGGAAAATATTGCAAATTTTTTTTACACAAGTAAGCACTTAAGATATGTGGGTAACATGATAACTGTTCCCGAACTTTGTTTACCTCTATATCTGAGATATTATGAGGTTCAAATTCATCCTTTTCTCTTAAATCAGAACGCTCTTGACGCGCTTTGCAAATTAAATCATAATAATTTTCGGCACGTTGGAGATAAGATTTAGCCTCATTTACTTTTCCTTGTTTTTGAAGAAAAAAGTAAATTATCTTGTAACCTTCTAGAACTAGATATGAGTCTTCTGCTATAGCCTTTTCAATATATTCTATTCCGGCTGCATTCTGTTGTTTTATTAATATTTGTCCTAGTAAATAATTAGCTGAGGTATGGCGAGGCTCGAGATGAATAATCTCTTTTAATAGTGGTATGGCTGCTTCTTCACCTTCAAAATTAAATGTCAAAAATGCTCTTTCGGTAGCTCCTTCTGGAGTTAGCTGTTGCTTCTTTAATTTATTATTTAAATCTTTTAATGTAGCTAATGAATTTTGACGCTCGATATATTTTTGTCGCCAAGGTGCTGCTATTTCTTCTCGCCAAGCTTGACTAAGATACTCAATAAAGTTTTCTAAATTTATATCTAAAATTTTTTGGGCTGCGCTCGTTTCAACCGCTGGAAATATAGCTTCTTCCTGAGCATTGGAGATATATTTCAATGCTTTTAGCCTATCTGCCAGACAAGGATGAGTATCCGCATTGTTAGTTTTCTGCGTTAAAGCTTCCATTAAATAAATACTTGTGATTTCCTGATGAAGCCTCTGGCTTAAAGCCTGTTTCATAGCTGTATAAGTCATTTTTGGCGGTTCAATCTCTGTCTCTACTTGTTTATAGATTCCAGACCAAAAATATCTTTCGATAAATCTAGCTTTGACCTCAACATTTATTAAAGTTTCCGCAGTATTTTCTTCTCCAGTTAAGTCAGCAGCACATCTATCTGCTTCATATTCGTTCATCCGTGCCAAAACAAAAGAATAGGCATTAAAAAACGGAGCATACTATGTCAAAAAACGCTCAAAAATTAACCACGATACTTCATTTCCACTCGATCGTAGGCCTTTAATAATGTGATACCAAGTTTCACGTTGGGGATAAATCCAACCATGAAAACGACTGTGATTTCCTGATAAATGTCCCAGTTCGTGGGCTAAGACAGCACGAAATTGTTCGGGTGACAGTGCTAGCATTAGCGGTAGACCCAAAATTAAATAATTTTGCTGCCATCCCAGCAAACCTAAGCGCGGTCTTTGGACAACCCCTGCATTAAAATCATTCGTCAGTAAGATGTGGTGAAATCGTGGAGCTTGTAGCTTCGATGAGATTTCGTTAGTTAGAGAATAGAGATTGGGTACATCTTTAGGGTACAGTGGTAAACCTGTAGGTGGGGGAAAAGAAATCCAAAGCGATCGCAATAACACAAATGCTAACGCCACTAAAAACAAAATAGCTTTTATAGATGAGGCACGAGCTGAATGAGCGTTCAGCATCAAAAAGACAATACCTACCAGCAAAGCCAAAGTTACAGCTAAAACCAAAAATATATATACGTAGCCCAAAGTAGCCAAAAAAGCAACTTGCAATTTATAAAGACGCGGTTGTTTATTGGCAAACACTTCTAACTTCTGAATTAGGCTATCAAAACGCTCTTGGGTGAAGCTCATAGATATGTATCAGCCTGATAAAACTGTAATATAGCTGACACAATATCTTTATAGCTTACGTGAAAACTCAGAAGTTACTTGCCATTGTTGATAAAGAGGCATCTTCTTTTACTACATCTTGTGGAGTAATTAGCGATCGCATTATTCTCCGTATCCCCATTATCCCAGCACCATCAGATGAAAAAATTCTGGCGGCTTAATTAAGTGCATATCGAGCTTCCATATAATAGTTGAAGAAGTGCAACAAAATGAAACATCAAGTAAAATCCCTCCTCTGTCGCCCCTTCTCAAACCTACCCCTGTATGGGCAATACATGTAGAGCAGTTTCTCTAAAAGTATTGCCTCTAAAAGACTGTCAAATAGAAATTGACAGGTTTGGGCTGATGTCAGGACATGGGAAAATTTTGATTCTCCGCGTCCTTGCATCTCCCCAACCCCGCTTCAATCACTGACAGACAACATAAATTGGGTCTAGTTGGCATCTTAGCGGTTCGATTCAAAATTGTCACAACGGGAGAACACTAAATCTATGACCAGAATAGAAACCCGCACTGAACCGATGGTGCTAAATATGGGGCCACACCACCCCTCAATGCACGGGGTTCTGCGGCTAATTGTCACCTTGGACGGCGAGGATGTCGTTGACTGCGAACCAGTCATTGGCTACCTCCACCGGGGAATGGAAAAAATTGCTGAGAACCGCACTAACGTTATGTACGTCCCCTATGTTAGTCGCTGGGACTACGCTGCGGGAATGTTCAACGAAGCCGTCACCGTCAACGCGCCGGAAAAGCTAGCAGGTGTAGCTGTCCCCAAACGCGCTAGTTATATCCGCGTCATCATGCTGGAGTTGAACCGCATCGCCAATCACTTGCTGTGGTTTGGCCCCTTCCTCGCTGACGTTGGCGCTCAAACTCCCTTCTTTTACCAATTCCGGGAACGGGAGATGATTTACGATCTGTGGGAAGCCGCCACAGGTTACCGGATGGTGAATAATAACTACTTCCGCGTTGGTGGCGTGGCAGTTGATTTGCCTTATGGCTGGGTAGATAAGTGTCTCGAATTCTGCGATTATTTAATACCCAAAATTGATGAATACGAACGCTTGGTAACCGATAACCCCATTTTCCGGCGGCGTGTTGAAGGTATCGGCACTATCACCCGTGAAGAAGCAATTAACTGGGGACTTTCTGGCCCAATGTTACGCGCATCCGGCGTGAAATGGGATTTGCGGAAAGTTGACCATTACGAATGCTACGACGACTTCGATTGGGACGTACAATGGGAAACTGCTGGTGATTGCTTTGCCCGTTACGTAGTGCGGATGCGGGAAATGCGCGAATCTGTGAAGATTATTCGCCAAGCAATTAAAGGACTTCCTGGCGGCCCTTACGAAAATCTCGAAGCCAAGCGTTTAGCCGCAGGTAAAAAATCCGAGTGGGACGCTTTTGATTATCAGTACATTGGTAAAAAAGTTTCCCCCACCTTCAAAATTCCCAAGGGTGAAATCTACGCCCGTGTAGAAAGCGGCAAAGGCGAACTCGGAATTTATTTAGTAGGCGATGATAACGTCTTCCCTGCACGCTGGAAGATTCGTCCTGCTGATTTCAACAACCTCCAGATTCTCCCACATTTACTGCGGGGGATGAAAGTTGCCGATATCGTGGTGATTCTCGGCAGTATTGACGTGATTATGGGTTCTGTGGATAGGTAGAAAAGATCTATCTAAGAACTTTAAAAGAGCAGTTGCATCTTGGTGCAACTGCTCTATTTTTTTAGTAGGATTCTTAGGAAAGTAGAATTCGCTACTACATAAAAACAGGATTTACGCAAATTTATTTTTCAGGCTTAACTCAACCGTATTGGGACAAACTGGTTCTAAGTTGACTAAAAATGAGAAAGTCAAATGGCATTTTGAATAAGTTAAACCTCATTTTAAGAAATCATTTCACTATTTTGAGAAAGTAAACAGGCATTTTCATAAAATAATCAGCAAATATACCTGACAAATAAAAATCGCATCTATCTAAAGCTTGTCAAGATTCTCGATCGTATTTACCAGTGACTGTCTGTAACTATGAATACAAATTGAATTTTTACATTACAACTTGAAGTATATTTATTGCCTCAAATTATAGAAAAATTAAATATATTATTGGAAAGTGCCAAAAATTTTAATTTTAAATTTATGATTCAAAATTTTTGTTGCTGTATAATTACAAAATGTAAATTATTAATCTTTTTTTGAATTATCTCTAACGCTTCACTAGGATTATCTACCGTTAAAATTAAATTCCTGGGATAAATTCAAGGATATATTTAAGTAGAGGTCTGATAAATTACTATATAAATCCGACAGTATTTACTTAGTCGTAATTTTAAAGCCGTGCAAATTCATCGTCACTCAGAATCTCACCAGAGCCGCGATCGCCGCGAACAGGGTTTGGAAAAATTGCTCACTCGCCTTGTTAGAAGCATACAGCGGGATGAGTTAGTGCGGCAAACAACAAATCAACTCAGAGAATCCCTTCAGGTCGATCGCGTTGTTTTGTATTATTTTTACGGGCAGTGGCAAGGGCAGGTAACTTTTGAATCTTTGAGTTCTCCAGAATTTTCAATACTTGGTTCCACAGGGCCAGATAATTGTTTTAACGACGAGTATGCTGCTTTATATTTGGCAGGACGGACAAGAGCGATCGCTGATATTGAATTAGAACCAATGGAGTCTTGTCACAGAGATTTTCTTCGCAGTATGCAAGTTCGCGCCAACCTAGTTGTACCAATTTTGATACCTAGAGGATTATGGGGATTGTTAGTAGCACATCACTGCCAAGGGCCTCATCATTGGTCACAATCAAATATGGAAATGATGCAAACAGCAGCGCAAGCTCTAGCAGCAGACCATAATATTCTCGAAAGTTAAGCTACTGTGCATTCAAATGGCATACAGTTTAAGTAGCAAAGATATTCACCAGCACTGATTCTCTAAATAAGGAGAAAAAACTGTGAGATTTGGTTACACGGTAATCTGGGTAGACGATGTAGTTAAGACCGTTGAGTTTTACGAAAAAGCATTTGGTCTGGTTCGTCGCACCCTCCAGGATCGCGGACACTTTGTCTGGGCTGAAATCGAAACCGGAAACACCACATTGGCTTTCTCCTCCACTAGCGAAGCACAGAAATTATTTCCCGGCGGTTTTCATCACAACGACGCCACACAACCGCGAGCATTAATTCAAATCTCATTCATCACTCCTGATGTTGGTGGCGCTTACATGAAAGCCATAGGAGCAGGAGCAAAACCACTAGATCCCCCGAAAACCCAACCTTGGGGACAAACAGTAGCCCGCGTCCGCGACCTCAATGGCGTGCTGGTTTCCTTGGTGAGTGGGTAGTAGCGATCGCTACCTTGGAGTTTCTTTGATTAGGGCATCAAACAAGCAAAGTTATAATTGCCGTACCCTCTAGACACGTTTAGCTAGCAGGCTAACACGACAATGAAAAGTGAGCTTCCAGAGTTAGTGAATAAAGTCCTAAAAAAAATAGGACGAAATATGTTGGTTTTTCAGCAAATTGAGAAAGGCTTGAAAGTGCTTCTCCCATATATACACTCAGATGGTAGTGCAAAGGGCATCGATAGCTTTTGGAAGTACAGAAAAACAGCCACGTCAAAGACTTTAGGGAATTTAATAAATACCTATATTGAGTCTGTGGATTATGACCCTGATTACTTTGCTGATGAATTAAGAGAGATAGTTGCCGAACGGAACAAATTAGTTCATCATTTTGGTGGATCGGAAGGTTTGAATATATTAAGCACCCAAGAAGGATGTAGAACTTGCATTACTGATCTAGAATCGCAGTACCAAAAAGCAAATTTATTCTATAAAGACATAACACTATTTGTATTTAGTGTGGTTGTCTTTCTTCGAGAAAATTATGCTGAGTCTAACCCAAATATCGAACTTTTATACAACAAATTTAAGACAGATATTATTTCTTCTGGCGTTGAGTATATAAATCTAAATAATCCCTCTGAAACAGCATGGGAGAATACAAAAATTGTAAAACTACTGCGTTTAGCTGAAAGCAACACAGAGAAAATAGGTGGTATGACTTCGCTAGCAACAGCGGGTAAATTTATTAAGAGCCAAGACCCTGACTGTACGCCGAAGAAGTATGGAATTAAGACACTAAAAGGTGTTTTGAAAGCATCAGGTTTATTTGAAATTACTGAGAATAAAAATCACGTGCTGATTTTATATAAAAGTAAACTTACGCACTAACCAATAGCTGTAATAAATAACATTTAAATTTTCACGCTTCAGTTAAATTAATTGTTTTGCTGATGATTGTGTTGCTGGCGAGTATTTATTTTCTCTAGTTACCAATGTAAAATTCTATGAATTCTAATCCTTTGCTGTGTGCAGCGATCGCTCATCATATTACCACCAGTCCGCAACAGCGAATTACTTTCGCCGAATTCATGGATATGGCGCTATACCACCCCGAACACGGCTACTATTCCAGCGATGCTGTGAAAATTGGCTTTCAAGGTGGTGATTTTTTCACCTCTCCCAACCTCAGCCCTGACTTTGGCGAATTACTTGCAGAACAATTTTTGCAAATGTGGGAAATTTTAGGGCGGCCTGTCCCGTTTTCTCTAGTAGAAATGGGAGCAGGTCAAGGACTGTTGGCATTACATATCCTTAAGTATTACCAGCTACAATACCCAGATTTTTTTACTGCCTTGGAGTATGTAATTGTTGAAAAGTCGCCAACTTTAAGGCAAGAACAACAACAACGCTTACAAGATTTGCCCGTGCGTTGGTGCAATCTAAAGGATATCCCATCAAATGCGATCGCTGGCTGTTTTTTTTCTAATGAGTTAATCGATGCCTTCCCAGTCCATCAATTCACCCTAGAAAGCGGGGAACTACGAGAAATTTACGTGACAACAAATAGGGATGAAAAAGAAATTAATGCCCCATCCCCCATGCCCTATGCCCCATTACCATCATTTATCGAAGTCGCAGCAGAACCCTCCACGCCTCAACTAGCCGAGTATTTCGACTTAGTGGGAATCGATTTAACCTCAGGTGCATACCCAGATGGTTACCGCAGCGAAATCAATTTAGCCGCTCTTTCCTGGTTGAGTATAGTAGCAGACCGCTTGCAGCGCGGCTATGTGCTAACAATTGATTATGGCTACCCTGCTACTCGTTACTATAATCCCAGGCGATCGCAAGGAACGCTACAGTGCTATTACCAACACCGTTTCCATGACAACCCTTATATTAATGTGGGACAACAAGATATCACTGCCCATGTTGACTTTACAGCTTTGGAACGTTGGGGCGATCGCTGCGGTTTAAAAAACGTTGGTTTTATCCAGCAAGGATTATTTTTGATGGCGCTGGGATTAGGGGAACGAATTGCTGCTATTTCCTATCAAAAGCAACCCCTCTCGCAATTACTACAGCGACGCCAAGCACTACATCAGCTTTTAGATCCCACTGGGTTGGGTGGTTTTGGAGTCTTAATTCAGAGCAAAAATCTCCAAAAAACAGAAATTTCTCAACCACTAAAAGGATTGACCGTGCCAGAGTAAACCTAAATTTGAAAAGTTAAAACTCTATTTAAGAATGCAGTATTAGTTTTATTTGGACTAGCATAGCAGTAATTACTGTAAAGTTAAACACAATTGGAAAGTAACAATTATGTCAGCCCATGACCTATTAATGCTAGTAACACTACTTACCCCAGGTATTTTGCTTTCAGTTTTGATTATGGTGACTTTTGCCGCTGGTGGGTGAAGCGATCGCTGTTTACCAATAACTGATAATACTGTGATTTTGCACTATTATCGATAACTGGGTAGGCATTGCCAATACAAAATAAGGCAATGTCCATCCAAATAAAATTGCGATCGCTTAATTACTGCAAGATGTCACAATAGACACGCAAATTTGACGAAGAACTAGGCCTACGCTGTACCAAAAGGAACGTAAAAATGAAGGTGGCATTTCTGGGAACTGGACTGATGGGACTACCAATGGCTCAAAGGTTATTAGCCGCAGATATACAGCTAGTTGCCTATAATCGCACCCCAGAAAAACTAGCACCACTACAAGCAGCTGGGGCTGAAATTGCCACACATCCTCGCCACGCCATTCGTGCTGCTGAGTGCGTAATCCTCATGCTTACTAATGCCCCGGCCATTTATAATGTGTTGCTTTCAGATACGGCTTGGCAAACTCTGAAAGGGCGCACCATTATTCAAATGGGAACAATTACTTCCACTGAAAGCCGAGAAATTAGAGATGCAGTAGTTGGAGGTGGCGGTGAGTATATAGAAGCCCCCGTGTTAGGAAGCATCCCCGAAGCAAAAGCTGGCAAGTTAATTGTTATGGTAGGCGCAGAGCCAGAACAATATCAACGTCACTTGAAGTTACTGCAAAATTTTGGGACAGAACCTTTACTTGTCGGCCCTGTGGGAACTGCGGCAGGGCTGAAATTGGCACTCAATCAACTAATAGCTTCCCTAACAACTAGCTTTGCTCTGAGTCTCGCTTTTGTCCAACGTCAAGGCGTCGATGTGGATGTGTTTATGCAAATCTTACGCGACAGTTCACTTTATGCACCTACCTTTGACAAAAAGCTACAACGGATGTTGGATGGCAATTTTGCCAATCCCAATTTCCCCACAAAACACTTACTCAAAGATACAGAATTGTTTATCTCGGAAGCAAAATCTTTGAGTTTAGATCTCAGCAGCATTAAAGGAGTGCGACAAATCCTGCAAACGGCTGCGAAAATGTCATTTGCTGATGATGATTATTCATCATTATTTGCTGTGATTAAAGAATGGGGAGAGGCGATCGGTGATTGAGTATTAAAAATTGGGCATGGGGCAAGCAAAAGGTGTGGGAGGGGTGGGAGGTGTGGGAGGTGTGGGAAGAAATCTTTCCCCCTTTCTCCCCATACTCCCCACACTTCCCCATCTCCCCACTCCCTAATATTCCTTGAGAAAGTGTTTCTGAACTCAAGAGGCTTCCAAACCTATTGCCTATTGCCCATTGCCTGTTCCCTGCTATGAACAATCATTGACCAATAGTAGTCGTTGATGGCGACGTTTCTGGAGACTCTGGTGGCGGCGAAGGTTCTGGTCGAGGAGGATTGAGAAATTCCTGCCAAGTTCTAATTTGGTCTTGTGCAGCATTGTAAGCCGCACTACCGCGGGGAATGGACTTGGCAATCTGAATGCCTCTGGAAATATCGGACTGACCTTGAGTACGTGCTATGTCTAATAATTGCTGACTCCATTGGTCAATAGCGAGATTGGCATCCATACGTAAGATGCTATTATTTGAAACCCGATCTGCTAACCGTATTGCCTCAACCAAGGCTTCTGGCGTAGCAGCCGCCGCAGTTTCCTGGGCTTGTCTCCAGGTTTCTTTGGTGCGAATTTGCCCTTGCCAATCATCAATAGAAGCTTGGGCTTCGCCAGCAAGTGCCCTTCCTGAAGATGCAATTTGCCCAGCTGCGCTAATAGCGGCGGGTAAATTTCCACTTAAAGCCAGTTCTCTTGCTCGATCTAAGTAAGGTTGGTCTTCGATTCGCTGGATTTTTGCTACCCAAGTGCCAATTTTTCTACGTGCTTCTGGGTATAATGCACGCCCTCTACGGATTTGGCTAGCTTGGTCGATCGCAGCTTGTAATGAGTTAATATCATCAAATATCGCTATCTGTTCGGCACGTTCCAAGTAAGGTTGGTCTTCGATTGTCTCTACTTGGGCACGCCAACGACTCATTTCTTCCCTCGCTTCTGTGCCTCTAGGGTTACTAGCAGGGATGAGTTGCACTTGAGCGATCGCTGCTGTTAAATTATTAACTGTTCCTTGGCTAGCCAATACTCTGGCTTTTTCCAGATGGGCAACATCTTCAATTTCCAACTGCCAACGAGCAATTAACTGCTGTGCTTCCTCATATACTGGTCTTGAAGGATCGATTTGTTGTGCTTGGGCGATCGCAGCTTCTAAACCAGAAATATTACCTAACCAAGCACTTCTTTTAGCGTCAGCTATGGCGATAAAGTCATCTGTTTCGGCTTGTAGCTTGGCACTTTCGGGAATTTGCCTAGCAATATCGAGTGCTTCATCGGCATCTCGCTTATCTAACTTCGCTTGTGCCAACTCCAACATTTTACGTCCAAATGCCGGAATCGCCTCCTGAGCTTTTTGGTAAAGGTAACTTTCTTGACCGATGGACTCGGCTAGCTTGATAGCTTCTAGTAAATTATCAACAACTTGGCTTCTGGCTAAAATTTCGGCTTTTCCTAACCTATCGCCATCTTCGCGGGCTGTGGCGATGAGTTTATTCAATTGGTCGTACTTAGTACTCGTCCAGTATTGATTGTCTATGCGTAACATTCTGGCACTGAGCATGAACGCCGATTGCCAGCGGCGTTCCCGGACTTCGGCGATCGCATTGTTGTAAATGCTTTCTGCCTTCGACCAAGTTGTTTGCCATTTGTCAATTTGCTCGTCTACTAATTTATAAGCCGCGAGATCTTCCGGTATCTTACGAGCAGTAGCGATCGCTTCTTCTAAATTCCCTGATTGAAAACTCGCATCGGCTAACTGTAAAATATCCCGCGACCATTCTTCTGTAAAACGATTAATTTCTGCATGTAACGGGTGATTTTCTGGTAATTCATTCACCAGAGCGATCGCTTGCAGCAGGTCATTCACCGTATTTTTAGAAGCCGCCAATTGAGCGCAGTGCAAGCGCACCGAGGCACTAGCTAGAGGCCAGAAAATCGATGGGCAATTAGGGGCAGCTGGTAACTTCAGCAGCATTGCCGTTGCTAAGAATGCCACGCTACCAGGAATCAAAGTTAGCAGTAACGACCAGAATATCCAACTTCTCATCCAGCGTGGCAATTTCCGAGGAATTTTACTGGCTTGGGTAGTTTCTTGTGAATGACTATCTTTGCCAGCGGAATTGTTTTTTTTTCGCCGCTTCACTGACTTAGAGCTAGAACCAGTACCTGGGACATCAAGTGGTTTTTCACCGAATTGCTCTGTTCGGGATAATCTGGTTTTTTGATCTGGCTCTCTTGCTCTGGCTCCTGACCAACTGTCTGGAATATCCCGCTCTGTCATCTCTCACACCAAAATAATTGAATAGCTTTCTGTTTTAAATCGATAATTCCATTGTTGCCATAGTAACTTTCTCATAATTAAAAAGCTACTTTTTCGATTATCTCTCTCCACAGATACCATTAAAACTCTTAAACTTCAGTGGTGTTTTATACTTTATCCTGAAATAGTAGATTCAGCTTGCAAATCGGCAATTAGCTGAGCTAAATGGTCGCTACTTGCTTGATAAACGTTGCCGCAAAAATCGCAAGTTGCTTCGGCACCATCATCTTTAATAATCATATCTTGGAGTTCCGCTTCTCCCAAAATTTTCAGTGCCCCCAAAACGCGATCGAAAGAACAACCGCAGTGGAAGCGGAGCATCTGCCTTTCGGGAAAGATTACTAGCCCCATATCTCCCAGCAAGTCGTTAAATATTTCAGGTAAAGTTTTCCCAGCTTGCAGCAATGGCGTAAAACCTGCTAAAGCAGCCACCCGTGCTTCTAGCTTTTCTACTAAAGCTTCATCTCTTGCTGCTTTGGGTAACACTTGTACCAGTAATCCTCCAGCAGCCGTTACTCCAGCTGCCCCCACAAACACACCCAAAACCAAAGCAGAAGGAGTTTGCTCGGAATTCACTAGATAATGAGCGACATCATCGCCAATTTCCCCAGAAACTAGTTCTACAGTACTAGAGTAAGGGTAACCATAACCGACATCCCGGACAACATAAAGGAAGCCGTTACCCACTGCACCGCCAACATCTAGCTTACCTTTGGCATTGGGAGGTAATTCCACAGATGGATTCGCCACATATCCGCGTACTGTACCATCTAGACCTGCATCTACCAATACGCCACCCAAAGGCCCATCGCCCTTGATTCTGACATTGATCCTCGACCCAGTTCGCTTCATGCTAGAAGCCATCAATAAACCCGCCGCCATAGTCCGTCCTAGTGCTGCTGTTGCTACATAGGAAAGTTTATGCCGCCCCCGTGCTTCTTCTGTTAAACGTGTGGTGATTACGCCTACCGCACGAATCCCACCTTCGGCTGCTGTTGCACGAATTAACTGATCCGCCATGAATAACCTTACATTTCTTAACAAGTCCACCTTTCTATTCTAAGTTCTGTGTTGGTACAAAAGTAACTTAGTGGGGCATGGGGCATTGGGCATTGGGCAAGGTAGCAAGGAAAGAAAAAACTAATGGCTAATGACTAATGACCAATGCCCAATGACTAATGACTAAATTAGAAATAGCGATGTCTCAACTTTAGGTAATCCTGGAAAAATGCTGGGTAATTTTCAACAAAGCCAACTGCGAATCGAAATCGAAGCACCAACAGATGCAATTCATGACAGTCTAGTGCATCCAGCGCAACTTGCAAAATGGCTTCTGGGGCAACGCTTTGCGCCAGGAATGCCAGAACAATTGCTTCCTGGATTTGAATTTACTACCTGGACTGGGCCTGTTCCCATTCATCATCATGTGGATGTTGTCAAATCCAATTGCCTCCGTTTGCTGCTATCTGGAGGCATTGACGGCTTTCACGAATGGTACTGGGGAGAAGGTTGGGTGCAGTCCCGCTTGGAAGGAGTTTCAGTTTTGCCCTTGAATTTGGGTCAAACCTTAAGTTTGTTGAGTTTGCGTCAGTTTTTAGCAACTCAAAGACGTTGAATTAGGGATTGGTGATTGGGTATTAATTCTTTCTTACCTAGTCCCCAGTCCACAATCTTAATTTGTAGGCAATGATTACCGATCGCACTTAATCTTCAGCAAATAGCACCTGTTGGGCTGTTAATTTTAACTCTGAAAAAATTTTAGACTCAATACATTGACTATCAACAAACTCTACTGGTTCGTATAATTTTTCAATTAATGTCAAGACAGTCACTTTGTTTGTTAATGGATCGACAATCGAATATTCTGGAATATTTAGAACGTTATACTCAACTCGCTTGGCTCGATAATCTACGGTCTTTGTTGATTCACTGACAACTTCCACCACTAATAATGGAGGTGGTTCGTTGAGTTCAATAATTGCCTCTAGATTTGGTAACTCTCGCTACTGAGACACCGATTGCGAATTTTTACCTTGGTTTTATGACTAACACTGAACAATTAGCTTCTTCCACAACTTGACTGCTAACAGAACCCTGAACTATTCGCTTCATTCCCATCAATCCACGACTGCCAATTACGATCAATTCAGTTTTGTATATGTTGGCAAGGCGAATAATCTCTTCAGCAGGATCGCCTGTTACTAGTTCTAAATCGCTTTTAACTGATAATTTTTCCTGATAAGATTGAAGTTGTTTTTCAATATGAAAATAAGAAAATGTTGGGGACTCTGACTGAGGGCGATCGGCAGGGAGTTCGATCTCTGACTCTGGCGTGGGAAATACATGGCAAAGAATAACCCTGGCGTCTTCGGAAAAAGCCAAATCATCTAAAGTCTGGATTACTCGTTCTGCAATTTCCGAACCGTCCAGAGCTACCAAAACAGTATTTAGCACCCCTATCGTCTCCTAAAGAGTAAACCGTTCTACAACACTTGGGCGGAGTTAAGCAGTGTTTGAACTCTGTTTAACTTTCTGTTGATTGCATCCTGCTTGATGTTAGCAGTGTTGTCACTCACAAGTCCCCAGGCTTAAAATTGCATAGAACTTATGCCGTTTCAGGTTGTATGTTTGGATTGAGAAACTTTGCTACTTTAATCCGTTATTTTCAGTCCTATTAAAATCTCTGGTTTTGTCGATTACCATACAACAGGCAGGACTACTCTGAAAAGTTTTGTACAGCTTCTCAAACCTTAATTTTTTCGCTTGGTTTTTGCGTTATCACAAGTTTAACAAGTTTTGTCCAAGACAAAACATTCATCATTGTCTAGTTTTATCTAACAATTTAGTTTCAGTGACAACCTTTCCTCAGGAACTGGCGATCGCTAAAGCCCAACTTTTGCGGCAACTGCCATCAGCAATGAGAGGCAGGGTAGCTAATGTTGTGCCTTAGCGTAGCTCACCGTAGGTATCGCTGCCCAAAGTTTTAGTTGGAAGCTCAGAAAAAATTAAGCATTCCCAATCACTCTTCTAACTTAATTCGGCGTCGCACTGAATCAGCATGGGAAGGTAAGCCTTCTGCTGTTGCTAGCACATCAATGGCACTAGCCATATTTTCCAGTGCGGTTTGGGAATATTGAATAATACTAGAGTGTTTGAGGAAAGTTTCAACCCCTAATGCTGAAGCATATCGAGCAGCACCAGAAGTGGGCAAGGTATGGTTAGGGCCTGCTAAATAGTCCCCTACTGCTTCTGGTGTCGAGTAACCTAAAAAGATTGCTCCAGCATGGCGAATCTGTGGTAGGAGTGCCCAAGGATCTTTGACTTCTAATTCTAAGTGTTCGGGGGCAAATTCGTTAGAGAGTTCTGCTGCTGCTGTCAAAGATTCCACAACGATAATCAAGCCGTAGTGAGCGATCGCTTTTTCTGTGTCTATTCGCCGTGGATGATCCACTAGCTGTCTTTCCAAAGCTACCTGCACGTTTTTTGCCAAAGCAGCATCCGTCGTCAGCAAAATCGCTGCCGCCATCGGATCGTGTTCGGCTTGGGCCAATAAATCAGCAGCTACATGCACTGGATTGGCGGTTTCATCGGCAATCACCAGCACTTCGCTAGGGCCTGCCAAAGAATCAATACCAACCGTGCCGTAAACAAGTTTTTTCGCTAGGGTGACATAAATGTTACCAGGCCCGGTAATCACATTCACTTTGGGAATTGTTTCTGTACCATAGGCTAAAGCGGCGATCGCTTGTGCCCCGCCAACGCGATAAATTTCTTGTACCCCAGCTTCTTGAGCAGCTACCAAAACTGCTGGGTTTATTGCACCTCCTGGGCCTGGTGGCGTTACCATCACTATGCGAGGTACAGCAGCAACATGAGCCGGAATTGCGTTCATCAGCACTGTACTGGGATAGGCAGCGCGACCGCCAGGTACATACAACCCCGCTCGATCTACTGGGGTATAGCGTTTGCCTAGTACTACTTCATCATCGCCAAAGTGTACCCAGCTTTTCGGGACTCGCTGACGATGAAATGCTTCAATTTGGCGGCAAGCTAGCCGAATCGCCCCCATCAACTCCTTTGACACCTGTTGATAGGCTGCATCCATTTCGGAGCCTGTAACGCGGAGTTCTTCTGGCTTGAGGGTTTGTTTGTCAAATTCGGCGGTGTAATGCAGTACAGCTTTGTCGCCTTGGCGCTTGACTGCTTGCAAAACTTCCCGCACCGTTGCTTCTTTGTTGGGCACCTGCTCGTCATGGGTGCGTTCGCAGATCCGTTGTAGTTCTGCTCTAACGTCTGCCTGCTGAGTAATAATTCGCAGCATGGAGTAAGGACAATGCCAAAATTATAATATTGCCACCTGAGATTTAGTAAAAGCTTTTCACCCACTAGGTGTGGAAGCTCGCTCTAATTCTCTTCTCTAGCTTAACCTGGATTTTTTTGATACTCCTAAGGTTGCCAGCACATGGTTTACTTGAAAAGGCAACTTGATTGCCGAGCCGAATCTGCCTGAGTTGGCCATCGGTAGGAAGGGGACGTGCCATTTCCCACTATCCTTATACCCTTACCCTATCTCTTAAAAAACCTAAAGGTTGTGTGGTTCCACATCCAATCCCTTGTATTTATAGAGGGTAGGGTCTGACTATAACTAACTTTTACTTATTTTCCTAACTTTTAGTAGTTAACATGTGTACAGACACGAAACATCGGTTCTATACTGGAAAGTCCTGAAATTTAGCTATATTACAGTTCTTCACCTTCGATGGTCTGTCTGCTTTAAGGACAGATGGCATTGGCAATCACACTGCTCCATCGGGTGGTGAGTTAGGGTGACTATTTTACTCATAGAGTTTATTTTAACGTATTTACTTAATTGGCGGCACACTTAATTTAGTCATTGATTGTTGGGAGCGTTGGATGTTGGCTGACGAGTTGTTATTCGCTTCTATAATGCCTGTGCACCTGGACTTATATTTCTCTAGTAGCCAATGGCATAATTTTTTTAGGAAATTCTAACATTGGTAATTTGAATGCTATATTAGTAAATCTAGTAGTGTGTGTACATATTAATATTAGTTTCTGGAATTGACTGTGGCGAATACAAAGTCTGCTCTCAAGCGTGCCGAAATCGCAGAACGCAACCGACTGCGTAATAAAGCTTACAAATCATCTGTGAAGACACTGATGAAGAAATATCTTAATGCTGTAACTGTCTATGCAGCTAATCCTACCCCAGAATTAAAGCAAGAAGTACAGTCTAAGTTATCTGAGGCTTACAGCAAAATCGATAAAGCTGTAAAACGGGGCGTGCTTCATCCAAATAACGGGGCAAGGAAAAAGTCCAAATTGGCAGGCAGACTAAAACCTCTTACACAAACAGCTGAGTAGTCATTGGTCATTTGTCATTGGTCATTTGTCATTAGCAAAGGACAAAGCGCAAAGTCCGATCGGCGGAAGCCGGCGCTCAGAACTTTGTAAGAGGGGACAACTGACAAATGACAACCAACAAATGACGAAGGACAAACGATGCAATTGATAGACACCCACGTCCATCTCAACTTTGAGAATTTCCAGCCAGATTTAGCAGCAGTGCGATCGCGGTGGCAGGAAGCAGGTGTAGTACGTTTAGTTCATTCCTGCGTTCACCCGGAGGAGTTTTCCAGCATTCAGTCCATAGCGCGTGAGTTTCCGGAAATCAGCTTTGCTGTGGGATTGCATCCTTTAGATGCTGAAAGATGGAATAGCGACACAGCCGATGAAATCAAATCTTTGGCGAGTTCGGACTCGAATGTGGTGGCAATTGGGGAAATAGGACTGGATTTTTACAAAGCTGATAACTATCAGCAACAGTACATGGTGTTTGAATCGCAGTTAGCGATCGCATCTGAACTGGATTTACCAGCGATTATCCACTGCCGCGATGCTGCTGCCCAAACCAGAGAAGTATTGCAAAAATGGCGATCGCTAAAAGGAGAAACAGTGCGCGGCGTCATGCATTGTTGGGGAGGAACCCCAGAAGAAACCCAATGGTTTTTAGACTTGGGGTTTTACATCAGCTTTAGCGGCACAGTAACTTTCAAAAACGCTAAAAATATCCAATCCTCAGCAGCGATGGTAAGTAGCGATCGGCTATTGATTGAAACAGATTGTCCTTTTTTAGCTCCAGTGCCGAAACGTGGCGAGAAGCGCAACGAACCTGCTTACGTTCGTTATGTAGCAGAGCAAGTGGCGAAACTGCGTCAGGAAACTGTGGAAGCGATCGCGCAAGCTACTACCGACAATGCCTGTAAATTATTTCGTTTGTCGATATAAAGTGTTCTTTAGTCTATTTTATTCAATTGCTTACAAACAAATAAAACTCTCGGAGGACAAAAATATGCTAAGATCGTTCCCTCCAAAACATTTTGCTTGCGTCATAATGATAAAGGAAGGAAGTTAAAACTTCTAAGTCTAATTTACCGTGCTGTTATTCGGCTTGGCCATCCTCCAAATCTCTACAAGCGGATGCTCTCGACACATGACTGACCGTACCAACTCAGGTTGAGCCATAATTATGCACAAAATCGGCTTGCTGTGTATTTACCTATACAAAATCGTTAAATGAAATTGCCTTGTGATTACAATCCAGCAAAATAAAGTGATTCTGATTCCAAGCCGACAAAATGCGGATAGTTTCCTCAAACTTAGGATATCTAGGATATCACTGAGGGTATAAATAGCGGGGTGGATTTAAACCTTAAACCACACCTGTAGAGCCGCGTAAGCAAATTAACGCGCTTTTTGGAGGGGAAGTGAGGGAAGTAAATCGAATTGAGGAATATATTTTTAATTGGGGATTGGGGACTAGAGACTGGGGACAAGGGAAGAGTTTTCCCAATCCCCGCTTCCACTCCCCACTCAGCATTACAGGCGATTACCCCTTGGTAAAGCTCATTACCGCTTTCATCGCTGCGTTTGTCCACATTTGAAAATAGCTAAGTGTATAAACAAAAATTCCCAAACAGTTCGGACACTGGCTAGCAGTGGGAAGCATTAAACAGCAGTGTCCAAGGGAAAATTTAACCAGGTTGACAAAGGTAGAGGCATGACTAAAGAAACGTATATGGAACCCGCCTTTCTATTACCCGACTTGATTGAAATCCAGCGTTCGAGTTTCCGCTGGTTTTTGGAAGAAGGGTTGATAGAAGAACTTAACTCCTTTAGTCCGATCACAGATTACACGGGCAAACTGGAATTACACTTTTTGGGTCAGAACTACAAACTCAAAGAGCCAAAATATAGCGTTGAAGAAGCCAAACGGCGGGATAGCACCTATGCCGTCCAAATGTATGTTCCCACACGCTTGATTAATAAAGAAACCGGGGAAATCAAAGAGCAAGAGGTATTCATTGGAGATTTGCCTTTGATGACCGACCGCGGCACCTTTATAATCAACGGAGCCGAGCGGGTGATTGTGAATCAAATAGTGCGATCGCCAGGAGTTTATTACAAATCCGAAATCGATAAAAACGGGCGGCGTACTTATTCTGCTAGCTTAATTCCCAACCGGGGGGCATGGCTGAAATTTGAAACAGACCGTAACGATCTGGTGTGGGTACGTATCGACAAAACCCGCAAACTCTCAGCCCAGGTACTATTAAAAGCTTTAGGCTTATCAGACAACGAAATCTTTGACGCCTTACGCCATCCAGAATATTTCCAAAAAACCATCGAAAAAGAAGGGCAATTTTCTGAAGAAGAAGCCCTGATGGAGTTATATCGCAAACTGCGTCCTGGGGAACCACCCACAGTCTTAGGAGGACAACAACTCCTAGACTCTCGTTTCTTCGATCCGAAACGTTATGACTTGGGTCGCGTTGGTCGGTACAAGCTCAACAAAAAATTGCGGCTTTCTGTGCCCGACACCATGCGCGTGCTGACCTCCAGCGATATTTTGGCAGCGGTAGATTATCTGATCAACCTAGAGTATGACATCGGCAATATCGATGACATCGACCACTTAGGTAACCGTCGCGTGAGAAGCGTCGGCGAATTGCTGCAAAACCAGGTGCGGGTAGGCTTAAACCGTCTAGAAAGAATTATTCGAGAACGGATGACCGTATCCGATGCCGAAGTTTTAACTCCTGCTTCCTTGGTTAACCCCAAACCGCTGGTAGCAGCAATTAAAGAATTCTTTGGTTCCAGCCAATTAAGTCAGTTCATGGATCAAACTAATCCCTTAGCAGAACTGACTCACAAACGCCGCTTGAGTGCCCTCGGCCCTGGTGGTTTAACCCGCGAACGTGCGGGGTTTGCAGTGCGGGATATTCATCCCAGTCACTACGGACGTATTTGCCCCATTGAAACACCAGAAGGCCCGAATGCGGGATTGATTGGCTCCTTGGCGACCCATGCACGGGTGAACCAATACGGCTTTTTGGAAACGCCATTTAGACCTGTGGAAAATGGGCGAGTCAGATTTGATTTGCCCCCACTTTACATGACAGCCGACGAAGAAGACGACCTGCGGGTTGCACCTGGAGATATTCCAGTAGATGAGAATGGGCACATTATCGGGCCTCAAGTACCGGTACGCTATCGTCAGGAATTCTCCACCACCACGCCAGAGCAAGTGGACTACGTAGCAGTATCTCCCGTTCAAATTGTATCGGTAGCTACTAGCATGATTCCCTTCTTGGAGCATGATGACGCCAACCGAGCGCTGATGGGGTCAAACATGCAACGGCAAGCAGTACCCCTGCTGAAGCCAGAGCGCCCATTGGTAGGCACAGGTTTGGAAGCCCAAGGAGCAAGAGACTCCGGGATGGTAATTGTATCGCGGACTGATGGCGATGTCACCTATGTAGATGCCACAGAAATTCGGGTGCGTCCCAAACCAAATACCCCAGAAATTAAATATCCACTTTCTAAGTACCAACGCTCAAACCAAGATACTTGTTTGAACCAGAAGCCCCTCGTCCGCATTGGCGAAAAAGTTGTGGCTGGTCAGGTACTAGCTGATGGCTCCTCCACCGAAGGCGGTGAATTGGCGCTCGGACAAAATATCGTCGTTGCTTACATGCCTTGGGAAGGCTACAACTACGAAGACGCAATTTTAATTTCTGAGCGACTGGTGCAGGATGATATCTACACCTCAATTCACATTGAAAAATATGAAATTGAGGCTAGACAGACGAAACTGGGGCCAGAAGAAATCACCAGAGAAATTCCCAACGTCGGAGAAGACGCTTTGCGCCAGTTAGACGAACAAGGGATCATTCGCATTGGGGCATGGGTAGAAGCTGGGGATATCTTGGTAGGTAAAGTCACACCAAAAGGTGAATCCGACCAACCGCCAGAAGAAAAACTCTTGCGGGCGATTTTCGGTGAAAAAGCGCGGGATGTGCGAGACAATTCCCTGCGAGTACCCAACGGTGAAAAAGGGCGTGTAGTTGACGTGCGCTTATTTACCCGCGAACAAGGCGATGAATTGCCACCGGGAGCCAATATGGTAGTCCGGGTGTATGTCGCCCAAAAACGCAAAATCCAAGTCGGCGACAAAATGGCAGGACGCCACGGCAATAAAGGGATTATTTCTCGGATCTTGCCAGCGGAAGATATGCCTTACTTGCCTGATGGTTCCCCAGTGGACATCGTACTCAACCCCTTGGGCGTACCCAGCCGGATGAACGTCGGACAGGTATTTGAGTGCCTCTTGGGTTGGGCTGGTCATACCTTGGGAGTGCGATTTAAGATTACTCCCTTTGACGAAATGTATGGTGAAGAGTCATCCCGAAGAATCGTGCATGGCAAATTGCAAGAAGCACGGGATGAAACCAGCAAGGACTGGGTATATAACCCAGATGACCCAGGTAAAATCATGGTGTTTGATGGGCGCACAGGCGAACCCTTTGACCGACCAATCACCATTGGTGTGGCTTACATGCTGAAACTGGTGCATTTGGTAGACGATAAGATTCACGCCCGTTCCACAGGCCCGTACTCACTGGTGACCCAGCAACCCTTGGGTGGTAAAGCCCAACAAGGCGGTCAGCGGTTTGGGGAAATGGAAGTGTGGGCATTGGAAGCCTTCGGTGCGGCTTACACCTTACAGGAATTGCTGACAGTGAAATCCGACGATATGCAAGGACGGAATGAAGCGTTAAATGCGATCGTTAAAGGTAAGGCAATTCCTCGACCGGGAACACCAGAGTCCTTTAAGGTGTTAATGCGCGAACTACAATCATTGGGGTTAGACATTGCCGTACACAAGGTAGAAACCCAAGCAGACGGTAGTTCCTTAGATGTGGAAGTCGATTTGATGGCAGACCAATCAGCCCGTCGTACACCTCCCCGACCAACATACGAATCTCTTTCCCGCGAATCGCTGGAAGACGACGAATAAAAATTAGGGAATAGGGTATGGGGCATAGGGCATAGGAAATGGGAAATGAAAGATTACCAATGCCTAATGCCCAATAACCAATGCCCCATGCCCAATGCCCAATGCCCAAGTTACGAAAACTAAATATACTCATAACTCAAAACTCAGCACTTAAAGTATGAGACCTGCCCAAACTAATCAGTTTGACTACGTAAAAATCGGCTTAGCATCACCAGAACGTATTCGCCAGTGGGGCGAGAGAACTTTGCCCAATGGTCAGGTAGTCGGTGAAGTTACCAAGCCAGAAACGATTAATTATCGGACTCTCAAGCCAGAGATGGATGGCTTATTCTGCGAGCGCATCTTTGGGCCGGCGAAAGATTGGGAATGCCATTGTGGCAAGTATAAAAGAGTCCGTCACAGAGGTATTGTTTGCGAGCGCTGTGGGGTAGAAGTCACTGAGTCACGGGTGCGTCGTCACCGGATGGGCTATATTAAACTCGCCGCACCAGTAGCTCACGTTTGGTATCTCAAAGGCATTCCTAGCTATATTTCCATCCTGCTGGATATGCCCTTGCGGGATGTAGAGCAAATTGTCTATTTCAACTCTTATGTTGTCTTAAGTCCAGGCAATGCCGAAACTTTAACTTACAAACAGCTACTAAGTGAAGACCAGTGGCTGGAAATTGAAGACCAAATTTATAGTGAAGATTCTCAGCTACAAGGCGTAGAGGTAGGCATTGGTGCCGAAGCTTTGCTGCGCTTGCTTGCGGATATCAATTTGGAGCAAGAAGCTGAAAGCCTGCGGGAAGAAATTGGCAATGCAAAAGGACAGAAGCGAGCCAAGTTAATTAAGCGGCTGCGGGTAATTGACAACTTCATCGCTACTGGTTCCAAACCAGAGTGGATGGTTATGGCAGTTATTCCCGTGATTCCCCCGGACTTGCGCCCAATGGTGCAGCTAGATGGCGGTCGCTTTGCTACTAGCGATTTGAATGATTTGTATCGGCGGGTAATTAACCGAAATAATCGTTTGGCACGGCTGCAAGAAATTTTGGCGCCAGAGATTATTGTGCGGAACGAAAAGCGGATGCTGCAAGAAGCGGTAGATGCTTTGATTGACAATGGTCGCCGCGGACGGACTGTGGTGGGGGCAAATAACCGACCCCTGAAATCCTTGTCCGACATTATTGAAGGTAAGCAAGGACGTTTTAGACAAAACTTGTTGGGTAAACGAGTTGACTACTCTGGACGTTCAGTAATTGTGGTTGGGCCAAAGCTGAAAATTCACCAGTGCGGTTTGCCCAGAGAAATGGCAATTGAGCTATTTCAACCATTTGTGATTAACCGCCTCATTCGCAGTGGCATGGTGAATAACATTAAGGCTGCGAAAAAGCTGATATCGCGTAACGATCCCAGTGTTTGGGATGTACTGGAAGAAGTAATTGAAGGACACCCAGTGCTACTTAATCGGGCGCCGACGTTGCACCGTTTGGGTATTCAGTCTTTTGAACCGATTTTGGTGGAAGGAAGAGCAATTCAGCTGCATCCTTTGGTGTGTCCGGCATTTAACGCCGACTTTGATGGCGACCAAATGGCGGTACACGTACCGCTGTCGTTAGAAAGTCAGGCTGAGGCGCGGTTGTTGATGTTGGCTTCTAACAATATTTTGTCACCAGCCACAGGTAAACCAATTATCACGCCTAGCCAAGACATGGTATTGGGAGCATATTACTTAACAGCAGAAAATCCCGGTGCTACCAAAGGCGCAGGCAAGTATTTTGCTTCCTTAGATGACGTAATCATGGCTTTCCAGCAAGAGGAAATTGACTTGCACGCCTATATCTATGTGCGGTTTGATGGCGAACTCGAATCAGACCAACCGGATACAGAACCTCTTGAGGTACAAGAAAACGAAGATGGTAGCCGGACATTAAAGTATAAGTTCCGCAGAGTCAGAGAAGACGCTCAAGGAAATCTCGTTTCACAGTATATACGTACAACGCCTGGTCGGGTTATTTACAATAAAGCGATTCAGGAAGCACTAGCAAGTTAGTCGTTTGTCCTTTGTCCTTTGTCCTTTGCTAATGACAAATGACTAATGACTAATGACTAATGACTAATGACTAAGGACTAATGACTAATGACTGAAAAAATGATTTTTCGCAATCGGGTGGTGGATAAAGGTCAACTGAGAAATTTGATTTCTTGGGCCTTTACGCATTATGGTACGGCGCGAACTGCAGTCATGGCGGACAAACTCAAGGATTTGGGTTTTCGCTACGCCACCAAAGCAGGGGTTTCCATTAGTGTAGATGATTTGATGGTGCCTCCAACTAAGCGATCGCTCCTGGAAGCAGCCGAAGAAGAAATTCGCGCCACTGAAGCTCGTTACCAACGGGGTGAAATCACTGAAGTAGAACGCTTCCAAAAGGTAATTGATACCTGGAACGGTACCAGTGAAGCGCTAAAAGATGAGGTAGTTGTCCACTTCAAAAAGACTAATCCCCTCAACTCCGTGTACATGATGGCATTCTCCGGGGCGCGGGGTAACATCTCCCAAGTCCGGCAGTTGGTGGGAATGCGGGGGCTGATGGCAGATCCTCAAGGGGAAATTATCGACTTGCCCATCAAAACCAACTTCCGCGAAGGGCTGACGGTGACGGAATACATTATTTCGTCTTATGGTGCCAGAAAAGGATTGGTGGATACCGCCTTACGGACGGCTGACTCTGGTTATCTTACCCGACGTTTGGTGGACGTATCCCAGGATGTGATTATTCGGGAATTCGACTGCGGCACCACTAGAGGCATTCCCATTCGACCAATGACAGAAGGTGCCAAAACTTTGATTCCTCTGGCAAACCGCTTGATGGGACGGGTAATTGGCGAAGACGTAGTGCATCCAGTCACAAAACAAGTGATTGCACCACGCAACACCCCAATTTCTGACGACTTGGCGAAGGAAATAGGCAGGTCTGGGGTGGGAGAAGTTGTAGTGCGGAGTCCCTTAACTTGTGAAGCTGCGCGTTCTGTCTGTCAACATTGCTACGGCTGGAGTTTAGCCCATGCCAAGATGGTGGACTTGGGCGAAGCTGTGGGGATCATTGCTGCCCAAAGTATCGGCGAACCAGGCACTCAGCTAACCATGCGGACATTCCACACAGGTGGTGTGTTTACCGGGGAAGTGGCACAACAAGTCCGTTCTAAAATTGATGGGACTGTGAAAATTCCCCGCAAATTACGGACAAGACAATATCGTACCCGCCACGGGGAAGATGCCTTGTATGTTGAGGCCAATGGCGTCATCATTTTGGAACCTAAAAAAGAAGGCGATGCCACACCAGGTAACCAAGAGGTGCAGCTAACTCAAGGTTCTACATTATATGTATTTGACGGCAATCAAGTAAAACAAGGCCAGTTATTGGCAGAAGTCGCCCTTGGTGGACGTACAACTCGGACTAATACAGAAAAAGCCGTTAAAGATGTGGCTTCTGACTTGGCAGGGGAAGTGCAATTTGCCGAAGTCGTTCCAGAACAAAAAACTGACCGTCAAGGCAACACCACAACCACAGCCGCAAGAGGTGGTTTGATTTGGATTTTGTCTGGGGAAGTTTATAACTTGCCGCCCGGTGCTGAATTGGTGGTGAAAAATGGTGATGCGATCGCTTCTAATGGAGTATTAGCAGAAACCAAATTAACTACTCTCCACGGTGGTGTGGTGCGTTTGCCCGAAGCTACCCCAGGTAAGAGTACCAGGGAAATTGAAATTATTACCGCTTCTGTAGTCTTAGACCAGGCAACGGTAACAGTCCAAAGTTCCCAAGGTCGCAATAACTACCTAGTCTCCACTGGCAACAACCAAGTATTTAACCTCCGCGCTACACCAGGCACAAAAGTGCAAAATGGTCAAGTGGTAGCTGAGTTAATTGATGACCGCTATCGCACAACCACTGGTGGCTTCCTGAAGTTCGCGGGCGTGGAAGTCCAGAAAAAAGGCAAAGCTAAACTGGGTTATGAAGTCGTCCAAGGCGGTACGCTGTTGTGGATTCCCGAAGAAACCCACGAAGTTAATAAAGATATCTCCTTGCTGTTGGTAGAAGATGGTCAGTTTGTAGAAGCTGGCACCGAAGTAGTGAAGGATATCTTCTGCCAAAACAGCGGTGTGATTGAAGTTACCCAGAAAAACGACATCCTGCGGGAAGTGGTCGTCAAGCCAGGGGAACTGCTAATGGTGGACGATCCTGAAGCAGTTATGGGACGAGATAACACCTTCGTCCAACCAGGCGAGGAATTTCAAGGCAGTGTCGCCACGGAATTACGCTATATCCAGTATGTGGAGACACCAGAAGGCCCAGCCCTGTTAAGCCGTCCAGTAGTCGAGTTCGCCGTACCGAACAATCCTGACGTGCCATCAACCACATCGGTAAGTCAACAAACTGGGCGTTCCATTGAGTTACGCGCAGTACAACGACTGCCTTACAAGGATTCCGAAAGAGTGAAATCCGTAGAAGGTGTGGAATTGCTGCGAACCCAGTTAGTGCTGGAAATTGAGCAAGAAGGCGAACAAGACCATAACGCCTCCCCCCTAGCAGCAGATATTGAATTGGTACAGGATATCGAAGATCCAGAAGTTCAACGCTTGCAACTGGTGATTTTGGAATCCTTGGTAATTCGTCGAGACATTACTGCTGATGCAACCCAAGGTAGCACCCAGACAACGCTGGAAGTTCAAGATGGGTTAACCATCGCCCCTGGTTCCGTCGTCGCACGTACCCAAATCTTGTCTAAAGAAGGCGGGATAGTCCGAGGCGTGCAAAAGGGAACCGAAAATGTACGTCGCTGCTTGGTATTGCGGGAAACTGACATGATTACCGTAAATACCAGTACCCAGCCGAAAGTGAAAGTGGGTGACTTGCTTGTAGCAGGTACAGAAGTTGCCGCTGGAGTTTTTGCTGACGAATCTGGGCAAGTAATGGATGTCAAAAAATTAACTAGCGCTGAAAAAGCGCTGAGTGCAGAAAATTCTCACGACTCAGCACTTAGCACTCAGAATTACGCCATTACTATCCGTGTGGGTCGTCCTTACCGAGTCAGCCCTGGCGCTGTCTTGCAAATAGAAGACGGCGATCTGGTACAACGGGGTGATAACTTGGTGCTGTTGGTATTTGAACGCGCCAAAACCGGAGACATTATTCAAGGTTTGCCCCGGATTGAAGAATTGCTCGAAGCTCGTAAACCTAAAGAAGCGTGTATCTTAACACGGCGGGCGGGAGAAGTCAAGGTAGTTTATGGTGATGGTGATGAAGCGATCGCCATTAAGGTCGTAGAATCAAATGGCGTAGTCACAGATTATCCTCTAGGCCCAGGACAAAATTTAATTGTCCCAGATGGATCTCATGTGTTAGCCGGACAACCATTAACCGACGGCCCGTCGAACCCGCATGAAATTTTGGAAATCTTCTTTAGCTTGGGTTCCGAAGACGGAGTTTATGCTTGTGCTAGCCACGCTTTGCAGAAAGTACAGACATTCTTGGTGAACGAAGTGCAAATGGTGTATCAGTCTCAAGGGATTGATATTTCCGATAAACACATTGAAGTGATTGTTCGCCAGATGACTAACAAAGTCCGGATTGATGATGGTGGTGACACCACAATGCTTCCCGGCGAATTGGTGGAACTGCGTCAAGTTGAGCAGGTGAACGAAGCAATGTCAATTACAGGTGGTGCAAAGGCACAGTATACCCCAGTATTATTGGGGATAACTAAGGCATCTTTGAACACCGACAGCTTTATTTCTGCTGCATCCTTCCAAGAGACAACACGGGTACTTACCGAAGCAGCTATTGAAGGTAAATCTGACTGGCTGCGGGGATTAAAGGAAAACGTGATTATCGGGCGATTGATTCCGGCTGGTACTGGTTACAATACTTATGAAGAAACCAGTGCGATCGATGACTATGCTACTGATATTAGTAGTAGTGTCTTAGATGAAGTTGATGACCCCCTCGATATGGTCTTAGATGACCGCACAGCTCGCAACTATAATTTAGATTCTCCAACTCTGGGAGAGCCTAGCTATGGGAACAGACGTGCAGAAAGGTCAATCTTAGATGACGATGATGACTTAATCGCCGATGAAGTAGCCGACGAAGAAGATTACGAAGACGATGACGAAGACGATGACGATTTCGACGACGAATAAAATTCAAATCTAAAAGATAAAAAGGCAAAAGAAAATCTTCTTTTGCCTTTTTACTTTGTTTAAGAAACACATTATCAAATTTTACTTTCTGGGTTTTGAATTCTTACTATATAAAAAAATTTGCTACAGTTCATGATTCTTAATGCTGTCAGCGACAAAATCAAGCTGACAGAAGTCCCACAATCTAATAGGCTAATGTTAAAGTAGTGATTTTTCACAAAGCTCAACTCTTGAAAAGAGTAGGGTTCATTGGTCAGTACTTTTCGATAACCATGTACAAAATGTTGCCCAATTTCTATCATCACCGAGTTGTTAATTAGTACCTATAGAGAAAATGTCCCTAAAAATCGTTCAGAACTTTGATGCGAGTTTCACCCTCGAACCACAAGCTAAAGAAAGTCTATTTAAATTATTAACGAGTGAAGCTTTTTTAAACCAAATATGCCAGCAATTACAGTGTGAAAAAGTTGAATTTACAGAATTACTTTTCCAGCCAGTTCCTTATAGTTTAACTACTACTAAGGGAATGCCAGCAGAATTTGAAAAGTATCATGAATCTGATGAATATGCCATCATCAATGTACCACCCAATTTTATGTTTACTGCTAAGATTTTTAAACCAAGTCGCCTTTGTGCTATTTACCAAAAATTGGGTAATGCTTAATTTAGAAGAATGCTTTCCCGTAATTACAACAATTTCTAGATAGTTTGTGAAGGAAAAATAATGAAAACGAACCGCAAAGTACGCAAAGATCGCAAAGATAGAAAGATAAGAGATATATAAAAAGTTTAGGATTTATCTAGCAGCTTTTAATCGCAAAAGCAAATAACAAATTTTAGATTTGATTTATGACTACTGAAACAAATACTCCTGCTTTGGCAAGCTTGGAATACATTCCTTATATTGGCGATCGCGGCGAACTCCCAGAACAATTTCAAGGTAAAATCGGTGTATATGCTATCTTTGACCGAGAAAAAACACTGCAATTTGTGGGATATTCTCGTGATGTTTATCTCAGCTTGAAGCAGCATTTGGTACGTCAACCACAGCAATGTTATTGGGTGAAAGTTCAAACTATTGAACGTCCCAGTCGGACAGTGTTAGAAAATATTGAGAATGCTTGGATTGCTGAAAATGTTAGTGTGCCAGCAGGAAATGGAGATGACAAAGAAAAATGGACTAATGCCATTGATGTGAAAAAGGTAATGACACCTGAAGAACAAGCAAATTATCAAAATCCAGCTAATGATGAATTGGCGCAGATAAAAGTTATTAAAAATGTCGCACGGCGAGTAGAAGCTGAAATTTTAAAAGAACTAGAAGCGCGTGGTTTGCAATTAGAACTTCGGTTTAATCCTAAATTGAAAGAACAAGGGTTACTGGATTTGAAATGAGGGTAGTTTTGGGAAAACTATCTTATGAATATCGCTGGTAATCTCTCATGACAATACAGCTGCTGAACGATCGCTATCAAGTTATCCAGACATTAGGTGCTGGTGGGTTTGGTCAAACCTATCTCGCAGAAGACACCTATATGCCTTCAAAGCGCCGTTGTGTGGTGAAACAACTAAGACCGATTCACAACAACCCGCAAATTTATCAAATAGTTCAAGAGAGGTTTCAACGGGAAGCAGCGATTTTAGAAGAACTCGGCGGTGCAAATGACCAGATTCCAGCTTTGTATGCTTACTTCTCTTCTGGTGGGGAATTTTATTTAGTTCAAGAGTGGGTTGAAGGTGATACCCTAACTGCAAAATTCCAAAAGCAAGGGCTATTTAGTGAAGCCGCTGCTTTTGAATTATTCATGAATATCTTACCAGTTTTGGATTACGTCCACTCGAAAAATATCGTTCACCGCGATATCAAACCCGATAATATTATCGTGCGTTATCGTGATGGAAAACCAGTGTTAATAGATTTTGGTGCTGTGCGGGAATCAATGGGTACCGTGGTGAATTCCCAAGGAAATCCTACCAGTTCCATTGTGATTGGTACGCCTGGATATATGCCTAGCGAACAAGCCGCAGGTAGACCAGTTTATTCGAGTGATTTATATAGTTTGGGAATGACGGTAATTTATTTACTGACTGGCAGAGTAGCGCAACAATTAGAGACAGATTCCCAGACTGGTGAGATTGTTTGGCGACAGTATGCTAGTCATATTAGCCCAATGATGGCAGGAATAATTGACAAAGCGATCGCTTATCATCCACGCGATCGCTATCCTACAGCTAGAGCAATGCTAGATGCTTTGCAAAGCATAGCAAATCCAATTCCACCAACGCAACCAGTCTTAACTCAAGCAACTTTAGTATCTGCGCCACCACCTCAGAAAGTCCCCGTTCAGCCACAGCCAAACCCTCAAAATAATAGTCAGAATAATATCCTAATTGGCGTTTTAATTGCAGGTGGATTAATTGGTGTATCTATAATTATTGGTCAAATGCTGACAAAATCTCCTCAACAAATAACAGATAAAACAGTATCGCCTTCACCAACACCGTCAACTGTCCCCAGTCCAGTAGAAACACCATCAATTGCCCCTAGCCTAACTATTGAAACTCCTAAATTTACACCAACTCCATCTATTCCTATTCAATCTACACCTTCTCCAACTCCATTAATAACGCCAGATAACACAACTATTAATACTTATTTTTGGCTTTCCCAAAGACTTGTAACTGATGCAGATTTGGATGGTAAAAACGGTTTTGAACTAGATATTATGCGAAATTCCATATTTGCTAGCCACGGTCGCCGTTTTGACACACCTGAATTACAAGATTACTTTAATAACCAACCTTGGTATCGTCCCATATATTCACCAAAAGAATTTTCATCTAAATTGTTATCAAAATTAGAACAACAAAATGTAGAGTATATCAACAAATATCAAGACCGTTATGGCTTAAGATATTTTAAGAAATAAGTTGCAGCAGAATTGGTAAATTCAGGAGTCAGAATTCACCAATTAAAATAATCTGCACCTCTACTTCAAAGATTCCATGAATTCAATACACTTTTGCATCTGTTGGCGCATGGTTTCTCTATCAGCATGAAACCTCCGTCCATGACCAGGTAGCACCCATTCAAAAGAGTAATTAGCTAAGTTACGCATTGATTTAGTTTGTTCTGGCCAAGAATACCAGCAGACATCGTGGAATGCAACTAGTTGCTGCAACCTTTCTGACCAAGCGAGATGGTCGCCAGTAAAGAGAAACTTATTTTTATAAAGTAAAACTGTGTGTCCTTTGGTGTGGCCTGGAACTGAAATAATTAATAAATCCTCAGTCAAGGTAAACGGTTCAAAACCAGTTAACTGTATTTCCACATTGCGAGTACCCGCAGAAATTTCATCAGCATGGAGGATGCGCTGACACTGAAAATGCTCCGCAAACTTTTGATGATCTGCTACATCATCTCTGTGAGTTAAATACATATAACGAATTCCACCCATCTCTTCTAAACGCTTGACTAAAGGTGGTGTAAATCGAGGAGAATCGACCAAAATATTACCTTCAGGAAGTTGAATTAAATAGCTAGCAGCACCATAGGATTTTTCAGAATGATAGCCACAATGGTAAATATTTTCCTCTACTAAAATCGGAAACTTTTCCTGAGCAACTTTGATATCTTTTGGTTTTTCAACTGTGCCAATAGAACTAGTAGGACAAGCCAAAAGTGCTTCCAAGGCTGCCAATCTTTCTGCTTCATTTGTTGGTTGATGATAAACTGCTGACTGCTCATCAACGCGAGAAAAAACTTCAGGAGTCATCCAGCGACAGGTATCGCAATCAATACAAGTAGTATCTACATAAAAATCGCCGTTAACATTTTGGCTGCGACGCTGATTTAAATGAGCCATATTAAAACCTCGTGCTGGGAAGTGATAAACCCTATATCACTACGCTAGCAAAATTGACTTGAGACTGTAGACGCCACTAGAAATAAATCCAGTCACAACAGTAAATCATGAAATCGAGTAGGCAGGAAATGGGAAAACTTAACATAACACCATCTGCTGATAAATTTCTAAATATGCTTTACTGTTCCAATCCCAGCTGCTCAAATCCCTTTAATCCTGATGACAATAAGTTTTGCATTAAGTGTGGGCAAACCCTCACACAATTATTCAGAAATCGCTTCCGGGTAATACGACTTTTGGGAGAGGGTGGATTTAGCAGAACTTATGAAGCCAGAGACGCAGATAGAATAGATGAACCTTGCGTAATTAAGCAATTTGTCCCGCAAGTTCAAGGAACGAATGCGCTTGAGAAAGCCACAGAGTTATTTAAGCAAGAAGCAAAGCGATTATATGATTTAGGCGAACATCCACAAATTCCCCGCCTCATTGCTTATTTTGAACAAGATAAGCGGCTTTATTTGGTACAAGAATTGATTGAAGGACAAAATTTATTACAAGAATTGCAGCAACAGGGTGCCTTTAGCGAAGAAAAAATCAAACAGCTTTTAGTTGATATATTGCCTGTGCTGAAGTTCATCCATGAACGTGGTGTAATTCACCGAGATATCAAACCAGAAAATATCATGCGTCGCCGTCAGGATGGTAAGTTAATATTAATTGATTTTGGTGTTTCTAAACAGATTACGGCAAGTACTTTAGGTGTTGGAACAACAGTTGGAACACCTGGATATGCACCAATCGAACAAATGCGCGGTCAAGTTTTCCCTGCAAGCGACCTTTATAGTTTGGGTGTCAGTTGTATTCGGCTGTTAACCCAATGTTTTCCAAAAGCAGATGGCTCTGATGAACTTTATGATGCGTCAAAGGGTGGTTGGATATGGAGAGAGCGTTTACCAAAAGCTACAATTATTACACCTTTTATGATTCAGATTTTAGATAAATTACTTCAAGAACACGTTCAATATCGCTATCAATTCGTGGATGAGGTAACACAAGTTATTAATGTTCAAAATCTGAATTCAGGAGTAAGTATAGATTACACAATTTTACAAAAGTTACTAGCGTCTGGGAAATGGAGAGAAGCTGACCAAGAAACCTGGAAGCTTATGCTTAGAATATCTCGTCGAGAAAAAGAAGGTTATCTCAGAGTAGAAGATATCGAAAAGTTTCCCTGTCAAGATATATTAACCATTGATAATTTATGGGTAAGATACAGTAATGCACGTTTTGGTTTTAGTATCCAGAAACGAATATGGGATAGCGTTGGGGGAAAACCTGACTTAGATTTGGAAACTTGGCAATATTTTGGAGAATGTCTAGGTTGGCGGATTAAAAATAATTGGAAGCCTTATGATTTTTTATCATTTACATTAGCTGCTCCGGCTGGACAACTACCCAGAGCAGTATGGAGTATGAGATTAGATGGAAGAACGAAAAGACTCTCTGCCCTCACATCAAGGCTTGTAAATTGTAAAATTTAAGTAGGTGGACACAATTATTTAGAAGACGCATTTCGACTTCTCCCAAGGGGAGACGCTACGCGAACGCTCAATGCTCGATCCCTGAGAAGACGAGGGTTGAGCGGAGTCGAAACCCGGCGACCTCTTTGGTAATATTCAGGTCAACACCATCAAGTATGGGTAAAGTATGACCCAAACGCAATCCTAGTAAAATCCATCCTTCTAGACTATCTTGCAAATCCTCGCGGCAAGCTTCTAATGTTGTAGCGTTTGCCCAGACTCCTTGACATTCTGGAATTTCCCCATAGAAAGTTCCATCTTCAAGCAACTCATAAGTTGCTTTGTGCATCGCTGTACGAATGTAATTTGTCAACATTTATATTATTTTTTATAAGTTAATTTAGCTTTTTAATCAATTTTGTGATAATAAAATTTTACTTTTAATTGAAAATCCGCCAAACTCTAATTATGTATAATTTGTAATTTATTAAAACGCGATCGCGCTCCTTTTACCAAACGCGATCGCATTAACTTTTTTGCCCTAACTAATAAAATGCAGTTTATTAATTACTGCACTAATTAGATGATGAGTAATAGGCAAACTATCAATTACCATCCCCAAACACAACAGCATCATGTAGGAAATGGAATAGAGAAACAACTCTCTAGCGACAGTACGATCTTCTGGATTTTGCAACAAGCGCCAAGATTTGTGGATAAATAATCCTCCCAAACTAAGGGCGATCGCAGCATAAAGAACTCCACTCGCACCTAAGGGATAAACTAATAACACTGTTGCAACTACAGTAATCAAGGTATAATACCAAATTTGCCGTACTGTTGCCGTATCGCCTTTAACTACTGGTAGCATCGGTATTCCGACTTTGGCGTAGTCGTCCCGAATCATTAGAGCTAAAGCCCAGAAATGCGGCGGCGTCCACAAAAAGACAATGGCAAAAATTAACCATGCTGCCCAGCTTAAAGTGCCAGTGACAGCAGCCCAACCCACCAAAGCTGGAATTGCCCCAGCCGCACCACCAATGACAATATTTTGGGTGCTGTGGCGTTTTAGCCAGTGGGTGTAGACCAAAACATAAAAGACAATGCCAGAGAAGGCTAGAACTGCGGCTAACAAATTGGCGAAAACTGCCAGTAGTGTAAACGAAAGTGTTGCTAGAGCGATCGCAAAAATTAGAGCATCGCGCGGCTGCACCTTACCGGAAGGCATAGGGCGATGGCGAGTCCGCTCCATGTCATAATCAATATCCCGGTCGTAGATACAGTTAATAGTCTGGGCGCTTGCAGCAGCCAGAGTGCCACCAGTCAGAGTTACTAGTAACAGCAATGGGTCTACCTGTCCCTTAGCAGCAATCCACATACTGCCAGCTGTGGTAATCAAAAGCAACGGAATAATCCGAGGCTTAGTTAGCTGGTAGTAACTTTGAATTACTTGGAGAAAAGTTTGGTGGTGGCGAGAGACATTAGTCTCAATCATGTTGACTCTGGTTCCTTATTTTTCAACAACGGGGAGTAGGGAGTGGGGAGTAGGGAGATGGGGAGATGGGGAGCAGGGGAGGCAGGGGCAGCAGGGAGAGCAGGGGAGAACTTAGATCGAGTCTTGCCCCTTGTTCCCTTGTCCCCTTGTCTCCTTATCCCCTTGTCCTCTTCCCAATGCCCTATGCCCCATGCCCCATGCCCTACTCAGCACTAACTGAATCACGCAATGACAGAACTGTGAAAGCCACTAAAGTACCGAGCAAAGCAGCTCCTACGGCTTGGTGAGACACGGTGAGGGGTTCGACTTGGAGGTGTAATTTGAAAGTGGCGACTCCTAACAAAATTTGTAAGCTCAACAATGCGCCAGCCATATTTGCCAGTCGCCGCAAGGCTGGATGTAGCGCCGGTGTACGCCAACTGAAAAATACCATTGCCAAGGTTGCCACAGTTGGCGGTACCAAACCAGCAATATGGCTGTACATTACGGTACAAAGTTGAGAATCGCCGAAGCATTGGTGTAGCGCCCAACGAGATCCTACTAAAGCACCTAAGAGACTTTGCAGGTAAACGAAAACAGCAGCAGTTAAACCGACCCAAGGCAACTTACCAACCGTTCCAGTCCCCTGATAGGGTGTGAGTGCGGTGCCGATAATCAACAGGGTGGTAAAAAACAATAGCGCCGTTCCCAAATGGGCGGTAACGATATCAAACCGCAACAATTCGGTGACGGTGAGTCCTCCTAAGACACCTTGGAAGACGATGAGAAACAGGGCGAATGTAGATGCCCAAGGCAGCCAACTGGGTAGCGAGCGACGGTGCCACCAAGATAAACCAAAAAGTGCGATCGCGCTGACACCAATTAAGGCAGCATCTAATCTGTGAAACCACTCTAAGAATACCTGGAAATTCATTTGCTTCGCTGGCACCAATTCGCCATAGCACAATGGCCAATCTGGGCAAGCAAGCCCAGCATTCATCACGCGGGTGGCAGAACCTATCGCCATCAAAATCAAAGTGGCTATGCACATTCTCCACACCAAGCGACGAATCATTTCCTTGGGCTTTTGTTGCTGAAGAGCCGCTTGATTTTGTTGTTGTAGGACAATTTCATTCATGAACAGTACCTTCTGCCCGCTCTTGGTGGATCTCTAATAGATTCTTAATTTTCAATACTGAACAGACACTTTGCAAGAGCGGGGGAACCCCGGCAAGCAAGTGTCCTCCCCATCTCCACCCTAGCGTATACTCTAGGGATTTATAGATTGGCACTCACTTATACTTTGAATCACTCTCGCTATGTTTTGCCTGAAGCTTTAGGTATTTTTCAAGATGTGAAAAATCTATTGGTGGCAGTTAATTTAACATCCTAAATTTTTCCTTAAATTTTTCTACTGATTTGCATCTATTTTTGGGAATATCTGTTAGTCACCTTGTACTCAAAATTAGTAAGATATTCAAAAAAATTAATAAAAATTTCACATATTTAGACTCTATGTCTTATAGCCTAGACTACCTTAGTAAGTGAGCAGCTTTGAGATAACGTAGTAAATTCAATCAAGTAAGCCGTGAAGATTCCAAGTTCAATATGGACATTACTCATTGGCATCGTGCTAACCCTAGCCAGTATTTGGTACGGTCAAAATCATGGTCTGTTGCCAGCAGCAGCTACTGATGAAGCCGTCTTAGTCGATGGTTTGTTCAATGCGATGATGATCGTTTCTACAGGTATATTTCTGATAGTCGAAGGTGTTTTAATTTACTCTGCATTTAGATACCGTCGGCGTGCGGGTGACAATGAAGACGGGCCACCAGTGGAGGGCAATATACCTTTAGAAATACTCTGGACGGCGATCCCAGCAATTATCGTTATCGGTATTTCTGTTTACAGTTTTGATGTGTATAACGAAATCGGTGGCTTCGATCCCCATGCCATCCATGAAGCGCCGATTACTCAAGAACAGTCGATGACAATGCCTGGGCATGGAAGTGCTATAGCTGCAACACTGAGCGATACACCTCCTAGCACCGAACCCAACCTCAATCAAGAAAAATCTGATGAGGCGATGCAAGACCCAGCCACAGCAGAAGTCCGCAATGCCGACCAAATTCCTCAAAAGCGGGATGCTCCAGGTGTCGGTAGTGTTGCTCCCACAATTGGCGGCAGTCCCGATAAAGCAGGTCAACCAGCATCACTGCAAGTCAATGTCACCGGTCTACAATATGCCTGGATTTTCACCTATCCCGACACTGGCATCACCACGGGCGAACTCCACGTTCCCATCGGGAAAGAAGTGGAAATTAATATGACAGCCAACGATGTGATCCATGCCTTCTGGGTGCCAGAGTTCCGCCTCAAGCAAGATGCAATTCCCGGCAGACAAAGTGAGATTCGCTTCACACCCAACAAACTAGGCGATTATCCTTTAATCTGTGCTGAACTTTGCGGCCCATACCACGGTGCGATGAGAACAACAGTGGTTGTTGAGTCACAAGAAGGATTTGAGAAATGGCAACAAGAGCAGTTAACTGCGAGTAAAGAAACTCTAAATCAAGCCATTGCCGTTAACCCTGCGGATTTATCCCCACACGAATTTCTCGCCCCCTACACCAAGGGCATGGGAATTCAGCCAGAAATGCTCCATCAAGTTCACCACTAATTCAGAAAAAGGGAAAAGGGGAAAGGTTAAAGCGAAAAGGAAGGTTCCCTTTCCCCTTTGCCCCTTACCCTTTACCCCACTTCTGTAAGAAGTCTAATGACTCATTCCTATGACACAAGCTCAGTTGCAAGAAACTGCCAATATCCCTGGTCATGGTGAAGAACCACCAGTGAGAAAATGGCAAGATTACTTTACCTTTAACACCGACCATAAGGTAATTGCGATTCAATACCTGGTCACAACATTCATTTTCTACTGTATAGGCGGCGTGTTAGCTGACTTAGTTCGTACAGAATTGCGAACGCCAGAATCAGATTTTGTTACCCCAGAAGTCTACAACAGCTTGTTTACGCTGCACGCTACAATCATGATTTTTTTGTGGATAGTGCCAGCTGGTGCGGGTTTTGCTAACTTCCTGATCCCCTTGATGATTGGGGCAAAGGATATGGCATTCCCACGCTTGAATGCTGTTGCCTTTTGGATGATTCCCCCTTCTGGTTTGTTGCTAATCGCTAGTTTATTAGTCGGCGATGCGCCCGATGCAGGTTGGACTTCCTACCCTCCCCTGAGCTTGGTAACAGGTCAGGTAGGTGAGGGCATTTGGATTATGAGTGTCCTTCTACTCGGTACTTCATCGATTTTGGGGGCAATCAATTTCCTCGTAACATTGCTGAGGATGCGTATCCCAGGTTTGGGATTCAATCAATTGCCTTTGTTCTGCTGGGCGATGTTTGCCACTTCGGCATTGACTCTAGTGTCTACACCAGTGTTAGCAGCAGGTCTGATTCTGTTAGCTTTTGACTTAATTGCTGGGACGACATTTTTTAATCCCACAGGTGGCGGCGATCCGGTTGTATACCAGCATATGTTCTGGTTTTACTCGCACCCAGCAGTTTACATTATGATTTTGCCCTTTTTTGGAGCAATTTCAGAAGTTATCCCTGTGCATTCCCGCAAGCCGATTTTTGGGTATAAAGCGATCGCCTACTCATCCCTGGCTATCAGCTTTTTAGGGCTAATTGTTTGGGCGCACCACATGTTTACCAGCGGTATCCCCGGTTGGCTGCGGATGTTCTTCATGATCACCACCATGATCATCGCCGTACCCACTGGTATTAAAATATTCAGTTGGTTGGCAACCATGTGGGGCGGAAAAATTCAACTCAACTCCGCCATGCTGTTCGCAATGGGCTTTGTTGGCACCTTTGTGATCGGCGGTATCAGCGGCGTGATGTTAGCAGCAGTACCCTTTGATATTCACGTCCACGACACCTATTTTGTAGTGGCACATTTGCACTACGTTTTGTTTGGTGGTAGCGTTCTCGGTATTTATGCAGCGATTTACCACTGGTTCCCGAAAATGACGGGACGGATGCTAAATGAATTTTGGGGTAAGGTTCATTTTGCCTTGACAATTGTCGGCTTAAACATGACCTTCTTACCGATGCACAAATTAGGGATGATGGGTATGAACCGCCGTGTTGCCCAATACGATCCCAAATTTACTTTACTCAATGAAATCTGCACCTATGGTGCTTATATCCTGGCAGTCTCTACATTTCCCTTCATTATCAATGCGATTTGGAGTTGGTTATACGGAGAGAAAGCTGGTAATAATCCCTGGAGGGCACTAACCTTAGAGTGGATGACTACCTCACCGCCAGCGATCGAGAATTTTGAAGGAACCCCAGTACTAGTTACAGGGCCCTACGACTACGGCTTGGAAAAGGCGAAAGAAGGTGTACCCTTATCCGACCCCGATCCGGTCTTGTCTGGCGGGCCCAACTCGGTATTAAGAGCAAAACCCGACCCAGCGGTTGCTGCTAATCCCGAAGATCGAAAGTAAAGAGTTAGGAGTGAAGAGTTAAGAGTTATGAGTTTAATAAAGTTATTAGTTTAAAACTCCCAACTCCCAACTCCTAACTCCCAACTCCCACCTCCCCACTCTACATTTATCAAGATTCATGCAAAGTCAAACGATTGACCCAGCTAAAACTGAACTAAATCATCATCATGCAGCAGAAGCAGCTGTCGGCCATCATGAAGAACATCCAGACCATCGCTTGTTTGGGCTAATTGTCTTCTTGATTGCTGAAGGGATGATTTTTATGGGGCTGTTCGGAGCCTATCTGGCTTTCCGCGCTACCCTACCTGCTTGGCCTCCAGAAGGCACCCCAGAGTTAGAACTATTGCTACCCGGTGTTAACACTGTCAATCTGATTGCTAGTAGTTTTGTTATGCACAATGCCGACACTGCTATCAAAAAGAATGATGCGCGGGGTGCGCGGATTTGGTTAGCAATTACCGCTGCGATGGGTGCTGTTTTTCTAGTAGGACAGGTATATGAATATACTCATCTAGAATTTGGTTTAACTACCAATTTATTTGCCAGTGCATTTTATGTTTTGACTGGTTTCCACGGACTGCACGTTACTATCGGCGTTTTAGCGATTCTTGCCGTATTGTGGCGATCGCGCGTTAAGGGTCATTACAGTAGTGAAAAACACTTCGGCATTGAAGCTGCGGAAATTTACTGGCACTTTGTTGATGTGATTTGGATTATTTTGTTCGGATTACTGTATTTGCTGTGAGTATTAATTATTAGTTGTTCACTCCACGCGAACAACTCGCTCAGCCTCCTTTGGGGGCTTTTTTATTTTTAGTATTCAGTGAGGCCTTATTCCAATAGGCAATTTGCAATGAACTTCGGTTCTCTACGAGACGCTGGGCGAACGCTAAGCCAATACTCCCTAAGGCGCGATCCCGTTACCTAAGATTCATACAGACAGTTGATGTGCTTACCTTGGCAGCTGCTATAGACTACAATTAAGACAGAGAATAAATACACAAGCTATTAATAGCCTCTGTACTGCAATAGGGAGTGGTGTAGTTTTCTGTCTCTGCACTATCGCAATTAAAGCATTTAGGACGTAAATCCCTCGTAAAAGCCCCACAAAACAGACTTTCAAGCCTATTGCCTGGTACACCACTAGAAAGACATAGAGTTTTAATTACTTACAGTATTGCATTTACTTTATCGATCGAAGCTTGTATTATTTATACTTAATTATTTGTAGGTTAAAACTTCAATTTCAAGCCAAAATATAAAACTGCCATCAAGCATTATGAAGTCAGAGAAGATAATTGCCTAAAAATTGAAAAATCAAGGGGCAAGTATTCATTCTCTCACCCAAGCTATGACAATCTCTGAATGGTCAGCAATTAGCACATAGTATACGCGACATGAGCCAGAACCCTCTCATCAGAAAAACATTCAGGAGTAGCTTTGAGACTGTTAAAGTGTTAGAAAGCCCAGAATCTGGTAAAAACTATTCGTTAGGAAGCGTAATACGTAATAGATATCACCAGGGTTTTGTGAAAAAAACACTTAGGAATCGCTTTGAAATTATCAAACAGTTGGGCAGTGGGGGATCTGGAGATACGTACTTAGCTATAGACCTAGATCTGCCAGGAAGACCGCATTGTGTTGTCAAGCATTTCCACCCAAAAGATCCTAATCCTAGTGTTGGGGCGATCGCTAAAAAATTATTTGCCAGAGAAGCAGAAGTTTTATATCAGCTAGGTAACGACCACGAGCAAATTCCAAGGCTGTTTGCTCATTTTGATGAAGGTGGGGATTTCTATCTAGTCCAAGAATATATTGATGGTCATTCCTTGACTCAAGAAATTATCCCAGGGCAACGCCTGAGAGAAAATGCAGTCTTGAATCTATTAAAAGACATACTGGAAGTGCTAGCCTTCGTGCACGAACACAACATTATTCATCGAGATATTAAACCGCAAAATTTAATGCGGCGGCACTCCGATGGCAAGATTGTGTTAATTGACTTTGGAAGTATTAAAAAAATTGGTGCTTTAGGAGCTGCTTTAACCGTTGTGGTTGGCACTCCTGGTTATATGCCAAGCGAACAAGCGAAAGGAAAGCCAAAACTTTCCAGCGATATCTATGCAGTAGGTATGATTGGGATTCAAGCCCTCACAGGGTTAGTACCTAGCCAGCTACAAGAAGATCCCAATACTGGCGAAGTTATCTGGCGACATCACGCACAAGTAAGCGACGCTTTTGCAGATATTTTAGACAGAATGGTTTGCGAGCGCCATAGCCAACGCTATCAATCTGCCGCAGAAGCCCTCGAAGCGATTAATTCCGATTCCATAGGATTACAGTCGTCACAATCTGGTGGACTAAAACAAAATATTGTTGATAACTATTTTCTAGCTTACAGAAATTTTATTTTGTTACTAGGTATCGGACTCGGCGCTAGCACTAGTTTGATAGTAATTATTTTAATCTATACATTTTTGAATGCAAGCGCATCGCTTCCACAGCAACCTACTCAATTAAAAAATATCATAGAAAAATTTATTCATCGGTCACATTTAACTAATATAAATACCTTAACTAGCCAAATCAAATAATGTTTGCGACACATCAATTATACGTAGGGGCACAACATTGTTGTGCCCCTACCCATCTGTTGCATTCTTTTTTCAAATTGGTATTAATAAAACCTTCTGCACTTCGGCTACGCGGAAATCGAGCGTACCTTGAGAGGAAGCAAGCTACGCGTAGCGTCTCGTAGAGAAGTCGAGATTTAGTGTAAACTCTCTGCCTTCTCAACCTTCAGAAAGAGGAATTTAATTAGATTACTCCTCCTTTGGAAAGGCTTGGTTGGGGGTATATAGCAATGAAAAAACTAGATACTGAATGGTTGATGACAGCTTTACTTAAAACTTAAATATCAATAGAGTTTTAGAGTGTAAATACTGAGAAATTACTGTAGTATAAATACAAGCAATAAATAAAATTTAAAAATATGGACAATACAAACCAAAGAAAAGCTTTAATTAATGGTGAAATTGCCCTTTTTCTTAGAGGTTTAATTATTGGTAAAGTATTGACACTGATAGTCATTGGCGGATTACTTTGGTGGTTGCTCAAGCCAAACTTATTATCGCGTAGCAGTAGTAACTTGTACTCTTCTAATCAGAGTGTAAACGCTTCTTCTAGTGAAAAATCGAATTTTCAAACAATTGCGGATGTTCCTAGCGGCTCATTTAACTACGGTGGTAGTACAGCTTGGGCATCTATCCGGCAATTGGTAGATTCTCAGATTCAAAGCGATCGCCCTGAACTACGATTACGTTACGTAGACCCTACAAAGAATAGTCCTGGCTCTAGTTCAGGTATTCGCATGTTGCTTGATGGACAATTGGACTTTGCTCAGTCCTCCCGTCCCTTGACAGATGAAGAACAAGCAATTGCGACACAGCGAGGCTTCACTCTTGAACAACGTCGGGTAGGTATTGATGGAATAGCAGTGGTAGTTAACCCATCATTGAAAGTACCGGGTTTAACTGTTGACCAATTACAGCAGATTTATTCCGGACAAATTACTAACTGGGAACAAGTAGGTGGCCCAAACCTACCCATCATACCTTTCTCTCAACGGCCAGAAAACGCAGATACAGTAATATTTTCTAGCAATAACAACTTGAAGGGTCAAGCATTTGGCTCCAATGTAAAGTATGTCTACTCGACTACAGAGGCAGTACGCCAACTCAGCAAAACTCCTGGCGGTTTGTATTACGCTTCTGCTCGTTCAGTAATTCCTCAGTGTAGTGTGAAGGCTTTGCCATTGGGTCGCACTTCAAGTGAGTTAATTCCCCCCTACCGCGAACCTTTGGTGTCACCTGAAAACTGCCTGCGTCAGCGCAATCAAGTAAATATTGAGGCTATTAGAAATGGTAGCTATCCAATGACTGCTGAGATGTTTGTAATTATTAAGCAGAATAAAGGGCGAGAACAGCAAATAGGGGATGCCTACGCTAAACTTTTATTAACTGAAGAGGGGCAAAAAGCAATTGAACAAGCTGGTTTCGTTGGAGTTAGGTAGTAATATTTTCAGTAGAATTAAGCCCCCTTTTTGGGGGTTTATTTATCATTTGATATTGCAGTAGTATACAAAAACTTATTTGCTATGGAACTGGAAAAAATAGTTGGAGAACAATTACAGCTATTTTCAGATAAATAGACTACACGGTATGGGCACACCAATGGTCATTGGTGTCAACTTAAGCTCAAACGCTTATCCCACAGGCATTTTACCCCACCCCCAACCCCTCCCCTTGCTAAGGGGAGGGGAGGTTTTGCGCCAGCAAAACCGGGGTGGGGTAACGCGGATCTTGATGGTAAATGAGTAGAACTCGCTCATCACCTTTCTATCAGCGTTTCACGTTAAGTTGACACGTATGATCAATGCTGTGCCCTACGACAGATGTGGTTCAAATACATGAAAACTGCTGTAAATTTTTAATTGCTCTTTCTTAGTAAAAGCCATTGCAATTCCTTTTTCGTAGTAAGCCGCCTCATTAATAAAAATAGGCCAAACTGTAGATTCTCCTTGATAGATAATTGTCTGGTTATCAAAAGTGAGAAACATTGCATCTCCTGGGTTCAAGGCTTGATAATCTTTGTCTTGAAGCTCTGGATGAATCATGCCAAAGATTGTACCATCCTGTTTTTTTGGGTAGTCTACAACAGATAAGTGGTGATAGAGAGTTAATGTTTCCTTAGTTGCTAAAATTTCACCCTGATTAAATCGTTCGATATAATCTAGAATCCCGTGAATCAGTTTCTCAGTTTGTTGGAACAATTGTGCTTTTAAAACTCCTTGGGGAATGGGGCCAACCTCGATCGCAAATCCTAATTCACACAAAGAATTGACAAATGGATTTTCTTCAACTGATTTAAAAGAGCAGCAATAAACTTTAACCAAAGGGTTTATTTCGCTCAGATAAGCAGCTAGCTTCAAATTAAAGGGATGAGTGTTTACTAAAATAATTGTCAGACCCATATTAGATGTTGTGCTGTGCAAATCTAAAATGAAATCTGCTTTATCTCCATTTGTTGCTAGGCTATTTTGAATTGATTTAGCTTGTAGTTCTTCGTAACTTTTAAGTGTAGGATTTTGTAAATCTTGTCTGAGAAAACAGCGGTTTAAATCCTTATCTACATATCGCCTTGTTGCTGCAAAAGCACGAGGATTTGCTAACAGGGTAACTGTCTCAAAGCTTTGCCTAGTAATCAAGTCGGGAAACTCGGCAAATTTTTGGATTAAATAAGTCCCTGTAAACTCATTACCATGAGTTCCACCAACAATTGCAACTCGATTAATTTGGTTCACCATCGCACCAACTTTGTTATAGGCAATAGACAACAGAAAATAACTTAGAAAGTCTCTTGCTATACGGTTTTACGAGCAATTCATGTCCTAACCTAGCTACTAACTGCTATAACTTATAAAACATTTACTTTGCTGATGCGATCGCGATTATGTGGTTGATTTAGATAGGACATATCAGGGCCATCGGGAATGATTCCGCCGGGGTTGAGTGGAAACAAGTTACCGTAGTAGTCACGTTTTACTGTTTCTACATCGCAGGTGTCAGCAACACCCGGAAGCTGATATAAATCTCTTAAGTAAGCTCCGAGGTTTTCATAGTCTCGAATGCGTCGCCTATTACACTTAAACAAGCTGTAATAGACGCTATCAAAGCGAAATAAGGTGGTAAATAAACGCACATCTGCAAGTGTGAGATTGTCGCCGCACAGATATCGATTGGTTTGCAATGCAATTTCAATCTCATCCAGAGTTGCGAACACTTCATTACAGGCTTGATTATAGGCCTCTTGGCTTTGGGCAAAGCCGCAGCGATAGACGCCGTTATTTACTGCGCGGTAAGTTTTTTCATTCCACCAGTCAATTTTTTCTTTGAGTTCTTCTGGATAAAGATCCAATGTTGGATTGTCGGCGAACTCATTAAATTGAGAGTTGAGCATGACAATAATTTCTGAACTCTCATTGTTGACGATGGTTTTTGTTTGATTATCCCACAGGACTGGAACCGTAACGCGCCCAGTGTAACTCGGTTCTGCCCGTTGATAAAATTCAGCTAGTGTACGACAACCTTGTTCTTCTTCGTTGAATATCCAACCGCCTTCGATGGGAGAAGGAGAGACGATACATACTGATATTACAGCTTCGAGTTTTTTGAGCGATCGCACTACTAAAGTTCGGTGCGCCCAAGGACAACCCAACCCAACATAGAGTCTATAGCGTCCGGCTGCTGGTTGGTAAGGATTTCCTTCTTCGGTGCTGATGAAGTTGCGAAACTGGCTACTCGGACGAATATATGCTCCCGATTTATTACTAGGAGCCAACTTTGACATCATTATCCGCCAAAGCGTCGTCCAAACAAACATTCCCAGCCAAATAATCAGCTTTGGAGGAAGCGATCGCCCTTTCTTTTTCGGTATTTTATTATCATCTATTGGGGTTGAGTTGCTCATGGCGACAATCTTGCTTTGAGAGCGATGGAAGTTACCACTTTATCTACCCTGCAATTTTTAGTGGTTAGTCTTCCACTTTTACAACTTACCTTAAGATTGTGACATAAAACCTCAGCCTCTTAGACCATTTCAAGCTCTAACTTCTGACTCTTGAGAAAATCATGCGTGAAATGATCTACCACATTTGTATCAGCTAGTTCTAAATTATAAAAATCTACAGTTTCATGCTCAAAATATGGCCCAGCGTGCCACGTTCCTTGATGTAATTTAATAAAACAATTTCCCGGAATGCGGAAAGCTGCAATTTTCTCTAACGCTGGTTCATTAACATCATTATTCGGCGGACAAACTGCAATTAACCAATCTTTTCCTTCCAAAGAACCTAAACATTGAGTACATTGCACGTGGCGAGTAATTTTATGAAACTTTCGTCCCCTTTTATTCAACCGCATAATATAAAATCGCGGAGTTCCATTTTGCAAGTTTAATTTAGCATCTTCAGCATCATAAGCTTTGCCATCTTGACTCGCAAAAATAACTTGGCCATAGGGCGAAAAGTTTTCTGGCGTTATCCATTGCGCCTGCAATTGTTGTACTGTTTGCGAACTGCTCATATTTTTTGATGTTAAGAATTCAGAATTCAGGAGTCAGAATTCAGAAGGTTTGGATATCCAATTTTGATAATTTCAACAAAATCAGCTGGTGGTTCATGGCATTAATTTTGAGGGCTAAGATCCCCGTCGGGGATCTTGCAGCCCATCAAACATTGTTAATTTTTCAACCATTCAGAATTCTGAATTCTGAATTCTGAGTTCTGAATTCTGACTTAAAAACAATATTAGCTAGCTAGATAACTGCGTACTTGTTCTTTTTGGCGTCTTAGAAGACTTAGAGCTTTTTGTTCTATTTGGCGCACTCGTTCTCGACTAATGCCCATGCGATCGCCAATTTGTGCTAAAGAAAGTTCATGCCCATCTGTCAGGCCAAAACGCAAGGTTAATATTTCTCGTTGCTGGGGAGATAACTTTGATAATAAGTTTTGTAAGTCTTGGTGCAAGGACTCTTCAGCAGCGTAGTCTTCGGGAGAAAGTCCGTCATCTTGCAGTATGTCTTGCAATTCTGTATCCTGTTGTTCGCCAACTCGCGCTTCTAGCGAAAATGGCTGACGCGCTAAAAATAAACACTCACGAATTTGGCTAGGTGTCAAAGACAAGGCTTCAGCAATTTCAGCAGTAGTGGGAACGCGACCTAATTGTTGAGATAATTCTCGCTGTACCCGCTTAATTTTATTCAGTTTTTCAAATATGTGAATTGGTAGTCTAATTGTACGTCCTTGTTGAGCGATCGCTCGCGTGATTCCTTGACGAATCCACCAGTAAGCATAGGTTGAAAACTTATAACCAAGAGCAGGATCGAATTTATCTACACCTCGTTCTAAACCCAAAGTTCCTTCTTGGATTAAATCCATAAATTCTAAGTTGCGATGCTGATATTTTTTCGCCACAGCTACCACTAACCTCAGGTTAGCTTGAATCATTTTCTGCTTGGCTTGCTGCCCTTGATTTAGCTGTTGCTGCAACTCCTCAACACTCAAATTCGTTTGCTCTGCCCATTCTTGCAGCGTGGGTTGATGCTTTAGTTTCTCAGCTAATTCTTCTTTAGCCGCTAATAAATTCATCATCTGCTGCACTTGCTCGGCAAAAATAATCTCTTGCTCACGAGTCAACAAATCTACACGCCCGATCTCTTGCAGATAAATACGCACAATATCATCTGTAGTTCGAGGTTTTTTATCTGCAACTAAACTTTTTTTCTGCGTTTTTTGAACTTCGGTTTGTGGAGATGTTAAGTTGCTCATGTTTATTCACTCCTATGTAACCTTATGAATATATTGGCATCAAGTATAGATACCCAGACCCATAGCCCTTTTACACCGCTAATCTCTTCATTGGCAAGACTAATGAATTTTCGTCTTTGATACATTAAAAGTTAATTATTGAAAATAATCAACCTAAAATCAACTGCGTCCTAATATTACCACCTTCAATACTAACAAATCAATTATCAAAAGTATTATTTAGGATATATTTTCAAGCCGTCACACTCGTCGATATGTGCCTTTTGCATACCCTCAAGTTTCCTGAATACAAAATGAACTTTTTTGCCTCTAACTTATGATTAAATTATTTAATAAATATGAAATAATTTAATTATACATAATTAACCTTTAGATAGAATTCTAGTTGATGTTGTCCAGTTTACCATTAATTCAAGATTGCCAACAAAATTGAAAAGTAACTAAAAACATTGACTGAGTTTCAGAGGCAATTGATTAAAAAATAAAATTGGGGACATATTCTCTATATTCGAGATGAATTTCAAAGTATGCAAAGTGTTTTTAGAGTAATTTGTTGTTGAAAAATCAGCACTTAATTCTTGTAAAGTTGCTGGGCGGACATCAGACAAAAGTTATATAAAATCAACTTTAAAGAGATTTGAGGCGTTAAATAAACGCGTGGATATTTGTGGCGATCGCACTTGTGCCAGATTGCACGCAGATATGTGCATCAGTTTTGGTATTATGGGTGTAATAGTTAGTGACGACATTCTTGAGACTAAAAGTAGTAACAGTGGTCACATTAACACCAAGGATAATAGTTGGCAAGATAACAACACCCGCGATCGCCACTAATATTATGTCGGTTTAAAGATTTATCATTTAGAGGGCAGGGGGGCAGGGGAGCAGGGGAGCAGGGGGAAAAGCCTTTTGGGATATTGGCTATTGGCTAATTACCTTGTCCTCAACAACTGCACAAACGTATTACTCACCGTATTGTCTTTGGTGTCGGCGGCGTATTGAATCAATTCTTCCCGCAGTTCTTTGGCTGCATCTAAGGGGAGTAAGGTTGCTAGCAGGAAGTAAACGCCACGAAATCGGGGGTCGCCCATTCTATCAACTAATAGTCCTTCGGCGGCATCGCTTTCGCCGAGAAAGTTTTGCACGAGGAAGAAGTCCATGATTTTATCGTGGCGGAAGTACCATTCTTTTTTGGCTTCGCCTTTTTCATCTTGCCACTGACGGGTGACTACCATTTTGTATTTCTCGTCTGCCAAGGACATGGCAACTTGGTGAAATTCATCGGCGGGTAAGGCTTGTTTGTCTTGGAGTCGCATTTCGTAGACGGCGGCGGAGAATTTCTTTAAGGGAAATTCTTGATTCCATTCTTTGAGGTATTCTGCGGCCATTAAGTTGTATTGCTGTTCTTGCAGGCGAAACAAGTTTGGCTGTTTGCCTTGTGATAGCATGAGCGCGACCACTGTAAGATCCATTGGGTTGGAAAGAATGCGGCGGGCGGCGTCTAACTCTTCCTTGGGTTGCTGGTTGTTGAGGGCTTCTGTTAGGTAGTTGATGCAAGCTTTTTCGTAATCAGTACCTTGAATTTGGGCGTCTTTGGGGAGTCGTGGCTGACGGGAGAGCAAAAATTCTTGAATTTGTTGTTGTTCGAGGGGCTGCAAGTAATATGTTTTGGCTGTTGAGGGGGGCGTCCACTCTAGGGGCTGGGTTGTCATGATAATGTTGCCCCGGAAATAGCTTTCGACAAACTGGCAGATTTTGGCGCGGGTTTCGGCGGTGACTTCGTTGAGTCCATCGATGCAGATATCTATGGCACCACTGTAAATGAGGTTTTTCAGGAAGTCGGCATCTTGGGCTTGGCCGTGTAGCTTGTCTTGGATGGCTTCAATTACGCCTTTTTGACATTTTTGGGCGGGGAGATAAACGACTATGCGCTGGGAGTTTTGCAATAAATGGCGGAGAAACATCGACTTGCCTAAGCCGGAATCTCCTTCTAAGATAATTTGTCCTTGAATGCTGGGGAGGGCTGCGGTGATGGGGAGGATGTCTCCTGAGATGGGGACTTTGACTTTTGATTCTGGGAAGTATGACTGGTCGTGAAAGTTATCTAAGCCGGCATCGGCTAATAGGGAAGGTTTGAAAGGTTCAAATAATTTGCGGCGGAAGGGGGGAAACCAGGTGAGGAGAAAGCCGACATAACCGACGCCTAAGATTCGGCGTACCCAAGGGTTCCAGAAGAAGATGGCTTGGACTTGGGGAAATTTGGGGTAGGCGAAGATCAGGGCAAGCCAAAAGGCAATGTGAATGATGATGGTGTTTCTGGCTTTGAAGAACCACTGCCAACCTTCAAGGTTATTTATCTGTGACTGCACCGCATAAGCTTTAGGAGGGTAGAAAGTTTTGAGGTTGTTGTAGTGGAATTGTAGCAAACCAATATCTTGCCATTTCCAAGGAACTTTTTTGTTCTCGGCAACTATCGAAATCTGTTCTGCTAAATCTTCTCTGAATCTATCCAGGTCTTTACTAGGTTCCCAGGCTTTCTTGAAAACTTGCATTGTTTCGACTCCCTGGGCATGGTTCAATGTTTCAGGTCGCGTTTTAGGGTTACCAACCCATTGCATAAGAGTTTCTACTTCTGGTTTACCAGCTGACAAAAAATGAGCTAAAAACCTGAGTTGACCAATTTCAGAGGGATAAGAGTGAACTGCATCTAGAACTAGGACAATAACAGGCAAATCTTGTTGTCCTAATTTGATGAGTGCCTCTGCTGCTGCATTACGGAGATTAGGGTCAGAATCTGTGAGCAGTTTGGCAACTTGTGGAGCTTGTTCCTTAGCTTCCATCTGCCCTAGTGCCTGTGCTGCTGCATTACGGACATTAGAGTCAGAATCTGTGAGCAGTTTGGCAACTTGTGGAGCTTGTTCCTTGGCTTCCATCTGCCCTAGTGCCTGTGCTGCTGCATTACGGACATTAGGGTCAGAATCTGTGAGCAGTTTGGCAACTTGTGGAGCTTGTTCCTTGGCTTCCATCTGCCCTAGTGCCTGTGCTGCTGCATTACGGACATTAGAGTCAGAATCTGTGAGCAGTTTGGCAACTTGTGGAGCTTGTTCCTTGGCTTGCATCTGCCCTAGTGCCTGTGCTGCTGCATAACGGAGATTAGGGTCAGAATCTGTGAGCAGTTTGGCAACTTGTGGAGCTTGTTCCTTGGCTTCCATCTGCCCTAGTACCTCTGCTGCTGCATAACGGACATTCCAGTCAGAATCTGTGAGCAGTTTGGCAACTTGTGGAGCTTGTTCCTTGGCTTGCATCTGCCGTAGTGCCTGTGCTGCTGCATAACGGGCATAAATGTTAGAATCTGTGAGCAGTTTGGCAACTTGTGGAGCTTGTTCCTTGGCTTGCATCTGCCCTAGTGCCTGTGCTGCTGCATTACGGACATTCCAGTCAGAATCTGTGAGCAGTTTGGCAACTTGTGGAGCTTGTTCCTTGGCTTGCATCTGCCCTAGTGCCTCTGCTGCTGCTTTACGGACATAAATGTTAGAATCTGTGAGCAGTTTGGCAACTTGTGGAGCTTGTTCCTTGGCTTGCATCTGCCCTAGTGCCTGTGCTGCTGCATTACGGACATTCCAGTCAGAATCTGTGAGCAGTTTGGCAACTTGTGGAGCTTGTTCCTTGGCTTGCATCTGCCATAGTGCCTGTGCTGCTGCTTTACGGACATTCCAGTCAGAATCTGTGAGCAGTTTGGCAACTTGTGGAGCTTGTTCCTTGGCTTGCATCTGCCCTAGTGCCTCTGCTGCTGCATTACGGACATAAGATTCAGAATCTGTGAGCAGTTTGGCAACTTGTGGAGCTTGTTCCTTGGCTTGCATCTGCCCTAGTGCCTGTGCTGCTGCATTACGGACATCAGAGTCAGAATCTGTGAGCAGTTTGGCAACTTGTGGAACTTGTTCCTTGGCTTGCATCTGCCCTAGTGCCTGTGCTGCTGCTTTACGGGAAACTTTTGAATCTTTATCCTCTAACTGTTTGACAAACTCTTTTACAAGTTCATCATAGTTTTTTATCTGGGATTTAAGGTTATCTAACTGATATTCCTGTAAATTTTGCGTTGCTGTAGCCCTGACTTCGGCTATTGGGTCTTGTAGGGCTGCTACGATACCGTTGATCTGCCATGTTTCCAGCTTAGGTTTTTCTTCGGCGTTTACCCAAGGTAGAGAGAGGAAGAGAGTTAGGAGTAGGGTGAAACAGAAAAGGAAAAAGATGGAGAGCTTGTTAGTGTGGCGGGGTGTGATGAGCATAAATCAGGGCAAGGTGGCAGATTACACGCGGTTATGGGTATAATACCAAGCCTAGAATTGCTCATTCCTGATTGAGAGCCGTTAATTTTCGTGGGCGAGTATTAAGGCAATTTCCGTTAATAAATCTACCGCTGCCGTTGGTTTCGACTTCGCTCAACCAACTAAAAGATCGAGAGTTGAGCGAAGTCGAAACTCGTCAATTTGGGTAATTCCTTGTCAGAAATCACCTAAAGACTCGTCGCCGAGTATTAAAGACTCTCCCGCAAGTATCAAAGACTCGTCCGCGAGTATCACAGACTCGGCGACGAGTATCAAAGACTCTCGCGCGAGTATCAAAGACTCGCTCACGAGTATCAAAGACTCGTCCACGAGTATCAAAGACTCGCTCACGAGTATCAAAGACTCGTCCACGAGTATTAAAGACTCTCGCGCGAGTATCAAAGACTCGGCGACGAGTATCAAAGACTCGCTCACGAGTATCAAAGACTCATTAATGAAGTTCAACTACTCTTTCACGGAGTTCAAAGACTGTAGTACACCAAGGTAAACACTAAGGGCACAGCATTGCTGTGCCCCTACGAAGGTTTGTATTTGACGCAAGCGAGAACGGCTATAAACCGAATGACAATATTTGCCTAAGAACTAGAAGCAGCTTTAGGAGGTTTACTCTTCATAGCTTTAAAACGATCGCCCAATTGTTGAGCAACACTTTTTAACCCTGGAGTTTTCTTTGCAGCAGTCTTGACATAATCATATACTGTCAAACTACTACCCATTGCTTCACTACCCACTGCCATTAGAGTATCATCTACTTGTTCTGTGAGTTGTCGCAATCCAATCAAAAGTTCGGTGAGTGTGACAGCTAATTGATAATCCCGCACAAATTCCTCTACATCAAAGCTGGCTGGGAGAATTTCTCGGTTAGTCTGGGCAGCAGTCAAGCTATTGTTGACAAAAGCTAGGCTTTTATCGCCCATCTTAAATAACTTGCGTCGTTCTTCGACACTCAGAGTCACGAGAAAAGGCAACTTTGCTTGGATAGTCGCAAAGGCAGCTTTAATTTCTTGGATATCTGCTGCCGAAAGGGAGCCGGTAATGTTTTGATATGCCATCGGATCTTTACCGTGGTAATTTTTGTTATGATTCCCACTGATAAGGGCGATCGCACAGGGTTGGGGAGGTGAGGAGATGGGGAGACTTGTACTGAGCGTTCGCGTAGCGTCTCGTAGAGAAGCCGAAGTATGGGGAGATGGGGGGACGCGGAGAAAGACTAATGACTAATGACCAATGACTAATGCCCAAATTCTGTGACAATGGTTTAAAGTAAGCCGGAATACAGTATCCAAGCTACTCATGAGCCATTCTCAAAACAGTCCTTTGTCAAGCAAAGCCGCTCCATTTTCTTTTGATTGGTTGTATGCTTTCTGGAAATTCTCTCGCCCGCACACGATTATTGGTACAAGCCTTAGTGTGTTGGGTTTATATTTAATTGCCATTGCCGTTGGTGGAGACGCGATGAATCGCTTCTCTACAAGTTATCTGCTACCTCTTTTTGGCGCATGGATTTCTTGTTTGTGTGGCAATGTCTACATTGTGGGGCTGAATCAATTAGAAGATGTGGAAATTGACAAGATTAATAAGCCTCATTTACCCTTAGCTTCTGGAGAATTTTCTCGGAAAACTGGGCAATTAATTGTAGGAATTACTGGAATTTTGGCGCTAGTTATAGCGTGGCTAACCGGGCCGTTTTTGTTTGGGATGGTGGCAATTAGTTTAGCAATTGGTACTGCTTATTCTTTACCGCCGATTCGTTTGAAGCAATTTCCCTTGTGGGCGGCGCTGTGTATTTTTTCGGTGCGCGGTACGATTGTGAATTTGGGATTGTATTTACATTACAGTTGGGCATTCCACCAAAGCCAAGCAATTGTACCTGCGGTGTGGGCGTTGACGTTATTTATTTTGGTGTTTACATTTGCGATCGCCATCTTTAAAGATATACCCGATATGGAAGGCGATCGCCTCTACAATATCTCTACTTTCACTATCCAACTCGGCGCCAAAGCTGTATTTAATCTCGCTCTTTGGACGATAACTGTCTGCTATTTGGGCATAATTTTAGTTGCGGTGCTACGCGTCGCCTCGGTTAACCCGATATTTGTGGCGATCGCGCATTTAGGATTGCTCGTGTGGATGTGGTTGCGGAGTTTGCAGGTAGACTTAGAAGATAAAACTGCGATCGCCGAGTTTTATCAATTTATCTGGAAACTCTTTTTTATCGAATATCTGATTTTTCCTATCGCCTGTCTTTTGGCTTAGACAATGTTAGAAACCTTGCCAATTAATTCTATTATCGCCGGAACCATAGTTACTTTCAGTCTGGTAGTCCTGGGGTATTTCGCTTGGAAAACTTTGATTACCTCAGATTTATTTCAAAAAGGCATCAATCTTGCTCAAGCAGAAGATTATGAAGGTGCAGAAGCAGCTTTTCGCAAAGTTATTTCTCTCAATTCTACTAATGATGTCGTGCGCTTATTTCTCGGAGATGTTTTAAATCGCCAAAACCGAGTCGAAGAAGCCAAAGAATTATTTTGCGAAGTGATTAGCCGCAGCCCGAAAAATCCCGACGCTTACTTGCGTTTAGCAAATGTTTTAATGCAACAAGATAAACGAGAAGAAGCTAAAAATAATTTGCAAACAGCTAAAGAGTTATTACAAAAACAACGCCAACCGGAAAAAGCTGCAAAAATCGCTAAATTGTTGGAGAAAATGAATGCCAAAATTAAGAATGGGGAATAGATAGTAGGTAATGGGGAATGAATAATCATATTAAAATTAAGTAGACTAATAAAAATGGTGAAAATAAATAATCTTCTGGCTACAGCTATTGTTTGTTGGTGCTTGAGCAGTGCTAATACTGCTTTTGGTAAACAGATTGGCATAGCAACAGTTAAAAACTCTCTTCAAGCTGCGGTTACTCAGAATAAAAATGCACTGACTAACTTTGAACAAGGAGCCAATCTCTACAAACAAGGCGATTTAAAAGGAGCAGAGGCGGCTTTTCGCAAAGCAATTCAATTAGAACCAAAATTTGTGGAAGCTTATGTGGCTTTAGGAAATACCCTCGATGATGGAGGTAAACCACAAGAAGCGATCGCACAATATCAAAAAGCCATCAGCATCGATCCAAAATTTGCCAAAGCTCACTTTTTTTTAGGAAATTCTTTCTACGTTCAAGGCAAATTCACAGAAGCGATCGCTGAATACAAACAAGCTATTAACTTTGACTCCAAAGATGCAGCCGCTCACTATTATTTAGGAAATGCTTTTTATGCTCAAGGAAAGCCAGCAGAAGCAGTGGCAGAGTATACAATAGCCATTCGCCTCCAACCCAAAAATGCCGCCAGTTATAATGCCTTGGGAAATGTATTGTACGCCGAAGGCAAACTAGAAGAAGCCATCGCCCAGTACCAAAAAGCCATTAGCATCGATGCCCAAAATGCAGATGCTCACTATAACTTAGCAAGTGCTTTATACGCTCAAGGCAAACTAGACGAAGCAATAGGCAACTACACCCAAGCAATTCGCCTCGATCCCAAACACGCACAAGCTTACACCGGTTTAGCAAACGCTATGGACGATCGAGGTAAGCCCCAAGAAGCGATCGCACATTATAAAAAAGCCATTAGCCTTGTACCCGATTATGCCTACGCTTACTATAATCTGGGGATTACTCTCGGAAGAGAACAACAACGAGAAGAAGCGATCGTCAACTTCAAAAAAGCTAGAGAATTATTCCAAGCTGAAGAAAACAACCAGATGGTTGAGCAAATTGATCGGTTAATTGAAAAATTACAGGGGAGTGGGGAGTAGGGAGATGGGGGGATGGGGAGACAAGGGAGACAAGGGAGACAACAATTCATAACCAATGCCCAATCCCCAATGACCAATGACAAATGACTAATGACTAATGACCAATGACAAATGACAAATAACAAAGGCAAAGTCTACTTGGTAGGTGCTGGGCCTGGAGATGTGGCTTATTTGACGGTAAAAGCTTACAATCTCTTAGCTACTGCTCAGGTGTTAGTCTACGATGCTTTGGTAGATGCTCAATTATTGCAGTGCGTACCACCTGATTGCTTAAAAATAGATGTGGGCAAACGGGGTGGTAAACCTAGTACCAGTCAAGCAGAAATTAATAAGTTACTCGTAAATTACTGCCAAGAAGGGAAACAAGTTATACGGCTCAAATCAGGCGATCCTTTGATTTTTGGGCGTTGCACTTCCGAAATTGAAGCTTTGAAAGCTTCTGGTTGTGACTTTGAACTAGTACCAGGAATTTCCTCAGCCCTTGCAGCACCTTTATTGGCAGGAATTCCCCTTACAGATCCGGTTTTAAGCCGCACTTTTGCAGTATTTACAGCTCACGAAGTAGAGGCTTTAGACTGGGAGGCGCTATCGCGGTTAGAAACACTAGTAATTTTGATGGGAGGGCAACAGATACAGGAAATTGTAAATCAACTGTTGCGATACGGGCGATCGCATTTGACACCCATAGCCATCATCCGCTGGGCAGGAACTCCAGAGCAACAAATTTGGACGGCACAACTGGGCAATATTTACGAACAAATCGCCGGATTATCTCTTTCCCCAGCCGTAATTGTGATTGGCGAAGTTGTTGGGCTACGGAAGTACTTGCAACCTGAGAATATATATAGTGAAAGGCACGCCAGTACTCCCACAGCTCAAACTATGTCAACTAACTTCCCCCCTTTTGTTTCATCCCCCTCATCTTCCTCATCTCCCCTTGCTGGCAAAACAATTCTGGTGACACGTTCAGTGGGACAATCAAGCCAATTTAGCAATCGTCTCATGGCTTTAGGTGCAACCGTCATCGAAATGCCTACCTTAGAAATTGGCCCGCCTTCGAGTTGGGAAAGTTTAGATAATGCGATCGCTAATTTATCTAACTTCGACTGGTTAATTCTCACTTCTACCAATGGCGTAGACTACTTTTTTGCCAGACTAATTGCCCAAGGTAAAGATAGCCGTGCTTTGGCTGGCGTCAAAATTGCCGTTGTTGGCGAAAAAACAGCCCAATGTCTCAAGCAATATTCTCTGCAACCAGATTTTATCCCTTCCAACTTTGTCGCTGATTCTTTAGTAGAAAATTTTCCCGAAGAATTATCTGGTAAAAAAGTTTTATTTCCCAGAGTTGAAAGCGGCGGCAGAGAAATTTTGGTTAAAGAATTAACAGCTAAAGGAGCAGAGGTAATAGAAGTTGCAGCATATCAATCTTGTTGTCCCAGCAGTATTCCACCTGCGGCACAATTAGCTTTGCAAAACCGCAAGGTAGATGTAATTACCTTTGCTAGTTCTAAAACTGTACAATTTTTCTGCCAACTTACTAACAACATATTTCCAACTAACTCTCATACTAGTCAATTGTTAGATGATGTTTGTATTGCCTCAATCGGCCCTCAAACTTCCCAAACCTGCCATTCCTTATTCGGACGTGTAGATGTCGAAGCCCAAGAATACACTTTGGATGGTTTAACCGAAGCGTTGATCGGGTGGGGAATGGGGAGTCGGGAGTAGGGAGATGGGGGGATGGGGGGATGAGGAGATAGGGGGATGGGAAGACAAGGGAGACAACAATTCATAACCAATGACAAATGACTAATGACTAATGACAAAACGCATAATCGGCTTAACTGGAGGTATTGCCACAGGCAAAACCACCGTCACCAATTATTTAGCTAGCACTTATAATCTGCCGATTTTGGATGCAGATATTTATGCTAGGGAAGCAGTGTCAGTGGGTTCGCCTATTCTTGGCGCGATCGCCGAACGTTACGGACAACAAATTTTACTAGGGGATGGCAACCTCAACCGCCAAAAGCTAGGCGAAATTATTTTTAATCGAGAAGACGAACGCAACTGGATAGAGAGTTTGATTCATCCTTATGTGCGCCATCGCTTTGTTGAAGCAATTACCCAATCTTCTTCGCAAATACTGGTGTTAGTAGTGCCTCTGTTATTTGAGGCTGGCATGACCGATTTGGTTACAGAAATTTGGGTAGTGCATTGTCCTGAAGAACAACAACTACAGAGATTGATGCAACGAAACCAATTGAACCGACAACAAGCACAAGCTCGGATTAATAGTCAACTATCTATCGCAGAAAAACTCGCTCGTGCAAATGTAGTTTTAGATAACTCCTCCAGCCTAGAAGTATTACTAAAACAGGTAGATATAGCCCTCAAACTCCCAAGTGTAAACTAAAAATATATTTATCTTAAACAAGACATATATACTAAATTTCGCAGACATAAAATTTTAGTGAATAAATCTTAACAAATTCAGTGAAAAATCTCCAAATTTAGCCAATCTTAATGAAGAATTCGGTGATTTTACAGTTGAGGCTGTGGTTAATAGTAATGTAGATTTAAATTGTTAGTCAACAGTTAGCCGCCATTATTCCTGATGTTGTACTAGATGCTCAAGACGAAGAAAATCAAGTAATAAATCAATACGATATTCAAAAAATTTTCTTTGCTAAATATATCCTAATTAGTAGTGACAGAGAATGACTTTTAAACATAAGATAGATTTTGTGAAAAGTTAAACATTGAATAAGGTTTAGCCATTAATTATTAAATTATTTTTAAATAAATATCTTTAATTTATTTTTTTAAGACGAATTATATGAATTTAAGTTTTAGTTTTTTCAATAAGTTAGCCCTCCTAACCTCTCCAGTAAAATTAAAACACCACAATAAAACACATGATTATAGCCAACAACTCTGTGGCAGCGACTACATATTTGAGCGAGTCAATGAAGGAACAATAGGCTATATGACTGGAGTAGGCAACGGTGTTAAAGCTAGCGATCGCATCATCTTACAACAAGGCAGCGAATCTTATCAATATCAAATTGAGGAAATTGATTACTACTCCTATCCGTCTGATATGTGGATAGCTTTACTCAAGCAAGTACTTTAATGAGTATATAGGAGTCCGATTTGATTTCTGAAAAAATCTCAGTATCTGTAGGGGAGCCAGTGCGTTGCGGAGGTTCCCTCCGTTGTAGCAACTGGCGTTGTGTTATGGCGTAGCCTAACGCACCGCTTAATGATTTAGGTGCGTTAGGCTACGCCATAACACACCCTACGTATATTTCAAAAATCAAATATGAGTTCTATAGTCCTGCTGATTTCTCGTTTATCTTGAGGAAATTCACAATAATAAACAGTTGAAGGTGCGTTAGCCTACGGGATAACACACCTTACGAGATGCGATCGCTTATTAAATAAAAATATTCGCGTCAGTAGTTTGAATTATTGTTCATATTTCTCCACCAACGACTACATCTCGAATTCGTAGACTTGGGCCGCCACAACCCACTGATAAGCCGTTTTGCCCTCCCTTTCCACAACCGCCAGATTCATCCCAATAAAAGTCATCACCAATTGCTTCAATATCAGCTAAAGTTTGGAATACATTTCCCGAAAGTGTTACATCGCGCACAGGTTCAGCAATTTTGCCGTTTCTAATCATCCACGCTTCTCCGGCGCTGAAAGTGAACATTTCGCCGTTTGTCATTCCACCCAACCAATTGCGGGCATAAACTCCTTCTTTAATATCAGTAAATAAGTCTTTGACTGGTGTTTTACCCCGTTCAATCCACGTGTTTGTCATCCGCACAATGGGGGTAAAGTGATAGTTGAGACAGCGGGCATTACCCGTAGGTGTTTCGTCTAATTTGCCTGCGGTTTCACGAGAATGCAAACGTCCGACCAAAACCCCATCTTTAATTAGTTGAGTAGTGGTGGCGGGGGTGCCTTCATCGTCGTAAAAATAACTACCGCGATGTCCTTCTGGGGCAGCACCATCAAAAATTTGCAGTTCTTCCGGGCCAAACCGTCGTCCAATGGTCATGACTTCCAATAAATCTGGGTTTTCATAAGCCATATCTGCTTCGGAAAGGTGTCCGAAGGCTTCGTGGACAAACAAACCCGTGAGAATTGGGTCAATGACTACGGTGTAGGTATTGCCTTTTACTGATGGCAGAGATAAAGCTGCGATCGCCCTTTGAGCTGCACTTTGGACTTGTTCGTCCAAATTCGTTAAATCTTCGTAGGCTTTGCGAGAACCAGTGGTTTCTCTGCCAGTTTGTACAGTTTCGCCATTCTTGGCGGTAGCGGCAAAGCGCATTTCCATATCCACCCAGGATTGCTCGATTAAAGTACCCTCAGAGGTGGCAATAATTACTCTTTGGGCGCTATCTCCATACCGCACTGAGGTTGTGGTAATTCGCCGATCGACATTTTTGAGCAATTCCGTGTAGCGATCGCATAGTTCTTTTTTCTGTGAAAGTGAAATTTTTCGCGGATCGGTGCCGACGAGAGGCAGATTGCATACTACTTGCACCGGGTCAATGGGTGCGAGTATAGTTTCTTCATCGCCAACCATCCGCGCCGCAGCGATCGCTTCTTCGATACGATCCTTAATTGTAGAAAGTTGGTTAAAGCAACTCAACCCCCACCCACCTTTATAACAAGCGCGAATGTGTCCGCCAATTGAGATGCCTTCACTCAGAGTTTCTACCTTGTCGCCACGCAACAAGATATCAGTCCCTTCTGCTTCTTCAAGGCGAATCATCAGATAATCAACACGCTCTGAGTAACGGGCAATGAGGTCAGAAAGCAAATTTTGTGCGTCAGCAAGTGTAGTCGGCATTTCCAGGTAATAATAATGACGAACTGCCTTTATTCTGCAATTATTTGGGAACTTCTGCTACTCAATTTTTTAGTTCAGTCATGAATGCAAAAATGCAACAACTTCCTAAAACAGAGGAAGAAACTCTATTCGGTCTTGATATTCGCGATCCAGGGAACCTTCAGCTATCAAAAATAACTGCTCAAGATTTTCACCAACGCTTAATTTCGGATTCAGGATGAATATTCTTGGCACATGATGATTTGCTGCTAGATGATCTGCCAAATGAACTGGCATCGATTTGCGATTGTTTGTGATTAGAATACAATTATTTTCTTCACACTAAAGCAAAATTTCTGGGTCTAGAGTTCCTTTCTTTGGAGTGGTTAAGCCACCAACTGCCATTACAAATAAATCGGACTTGAGACGGCGCAGTTGAATTGTGTAAATTGGATCGACATTCTCATCTATAAGATATTTGAGCGCCATCAGCTTGAGTCGCCATTTTCTCAGCTTTTAATTTTCGTAGTTTGTCTACAACTGGGTTGGGATTTTGGCGTTGTTCTTCTCTCATGCGATCGCCCCACTCTAACCAATCGGTCATGTAGGCATCTATCGCTTCTTTATTATGTAAGTAATAGAGAATAGTTGCATAGACTTGTTCTAAAGTCAATGAAGTGTAAGTCTTAGCAATCTCTTCTGGAGTTTTAGCACGGAAGAGGTAGTCAAACAAAATCGTTTCAATTCCTACCCGTGTACCCTGAAGTCGAATATCATCGGGAGCTAGAAAGTTAAAGTAGTCTTCAAGCTGCATAATTAGCTGAGATGGTATATATTCTGCAATCCTAGCATTGGGCTAATTTGAGCGATCGCTATCAGCCCCAAGGAGAATCATAGCCAGTGCGTCTATTAGACCTCTTGCAATCAATTGCTTTTTGCACTCTTGTGGGAAAAGGGACTCATGTTAAAGGGGAAAGGGAAAATACTAGGACTTATGCATTGACAGAAAATACCAAATATGGATGATTGAAAAACCACATCTGTCGTAGGGGCACAGCAGTGCTGTGCCCTTACATCCAGGTCTATTTACCATCAAAGAATGATTAATAAAAGCCTGAAACGACCTATGCATAGAAACGCACACCATGATTCATTTGTACAGTACGTAAGTCCTAAATACCAAACCTTTCCCCCTTTCCCCCGCCCCTTATCCCCTTCAGGGGCCCCACCTTCCCCTTTTCCCGACTTCCGCAAGAAGTCTATTGACTGATAAGAACTTCAATGGCTCGATATTGCGCGGCTTGATAAGACGTTTACCTGAATTAGACATGTTCGTGTTCAAGATGTAGGTCTAATTCATCCTGATGATTCTACTATCTTAGAGTGGGCAGCCAATGAAGAACGCATCTTGCTTACCCATGATGTAGCAACGATTACTCTATATGCTTATGAACGAATCAACAAAGGTTTGTCTATGCCTGGAGTTGTTGAAGTTATTGCACCGCTCCAATTGGACAGGTCATTGACGATTTGTATTTATTCGTTTGTTGCAGTCAGCCTGGCGAATATGAAGGTCAAATTCTTTTCATTCCCTTTTTTTAATTGTGATATTTAGATAAACAATGCTGGGGAGACGTGAAAAAATTCTCCTAGTGCTTTTGCTTGCTCTTTACTAATTGCTCTTTTTTCGTTGATAACTTCTGAAACAACTCCTTTAGAACCAATAATTCCAACTAAATCAGATTGTTTAATTCCCCTTGCTTCCATCAAGTGTTTGAGAATTGCATGAGGGGATGCTGGCTCTATGGGATAATGCTTATTTTCAAATTCTTCAATGAGATTAACTAGAAGCTTTAGAATAGCAGTTTGCTCTGGCGATCGCTCTTTAAAAGCCATCAATTTCTCAACAGTTTCTAAAGCGCGATCGCATTCTTCTTCGGTCGTGATAACTTGAGGTTGCAACTCTACTAAAAGTTGAGTGTAAATAGTTTTATTAAAAACAGTACCCATAATTCTTTGTCCTCTGCAAACTTCCCTAATAGAAGGATTTTCCTCTGTTATCAGCGGTGGCTCGTATCATAACTTACCAAACAATTGTCAAGTTGATTTTTTGGTCTTCATCTCATCTTCTATAATTAATAAAATCTGCACACCTAATTTTAGGCATGAGACTGTGACCGAATCAGGAAACTACAAAGATACTGTAAACCTACCCAAGACTAACTTTGAGATGCGGGCAAACGCCGTTAAGCGCGAGCCGGAAATCCAAAAATTTTGGGAAGATAACAAGATTTACGATCGCCTTTCACAAAATAACCCAGGCGAATTATTTATACTGCACGATGGGCCGCCCTACGCTAACGGCTCGCTTCATACTGGTCATGCCTTAAATAAAATTCTTAAAGATATTATTAATCGCTACCAACTCCTACAAGGGCGTAAAGTTCGCTACGTTCCTGGTTGGGATTGTCACGGATTGCCCATTGAGTTGAAAGTTCTGCAAAACATGAAGTCAGCGGAACGGCAAAATTTAACGTCTTTGCAACTGAGACAAAAAGCCAAAGAATATGCCTTAGCTACGGTAAATGACCAACGCCAAAGTTTTAAAAGTTACGGTGTTTGGGGCGATTGGGAACATCCTTATTTGACGCTGAAGCCGGAATATGAAGCGGCGCAAATTGGCGTGTTTGGTCAAATGTTCTTAAAAGGCTACATCTATCGCGGTTTGAAGCCCGTTCACTGGAGTCCTAGCTCAAAAACTGCTTTGGCGGAGGCTGAGTTGGAATATCCAGAAGGCCACGTTTCTCGCAGTATTTATGCGGCGTTCCCTGTTACCAGTCTTGGGGAAGGGGTGAAATCGCTGCTGGGGGAATATTTGCCGGATTTGGGTGTGGCTGTGTGGACGACTACGCCTTGGACGATTCCGGGGAATTTGGCGGTGGCGGTGAATGGGGAGTTGGATTATGCGGTGGTGTCACGCCCAGACGCAGAGGCGCAGAGAGGTTTTAAATACCTAATTGTGGCGGCGGAGTTGGTGGAGAGGTTGGCTGCAACGTTGGGTGTGGAGTTGACAGTGAAAGCCACACTTAAAGGGAGCGATTTAGAACATAGTAGTTATCGTCATCCTTTGTTTGACCGGGAGAGTCCGGTGGTTGTGGGTGGGGATTATATTACTACTGAGTCGGGTACAGGCTTGGTACATACTGCTCCGGGGCACGGTCAAGAAGATTACATTGTTGGTCAGCGCTATGGTTTGCCGATTCTTGCACCTGTGGATGATAACGGGAATTTTACCCAAGAGGCGGGAGAGTTTGCTGGGTTGAATGTGCTGGGTGATGGGAATCAAGCGGTGATTGATGCGTTGGCGCGTAAAGGTTCTTTGTTGAAGGAAGAACCTTATCAGCATAAGTATCCTTATGATTGGCGGACGAAAAAGCCGACGATTTTCCGCGCTACTGAGCAATGGTTTGCTTCGGTGGAGGGATTTAGGGAGGAAGCACTGAAGGCGATCGCCACTGTAAAATGGATTCCAGCCCAAGGCGAAAATCGCATCACGCCGATGGTGGCGGAACGTTCTGATTGGTGTATCTCGCGTCAGCGTGTTTGGGGCGTACCCATTCCCGCTTTCTACGATGAAGCCACCGGAGAACCGCTGCTGAACGAGGAAACTATCAACCACGTCCAAGGAATTATCGCCGAAAAGGGTTCCGATGCTTGGTGGGAACTTTCAGTTGAAGAGTTATTGCCTGAATCCTATCGCCAAAATGGCAAGTCTTACCGCAGAGGTACAGACACAATGGATGTCTGGTTTGATTCCGGTTCATCTTGGGCAGCTGTAGCCAAACAGCGTCCAGAGTTACGCTACCCCGCGGATATATACTTGGAAGGTTCCGACCAACATCGCGGTTGGTTCCAATCAAGTTTGCTTACTAGTGTGGCGGTTAATGACTGTGCGCCTTACAAAACTGTGTTGACTCACGGCTTTGCTTTGGACGAACAAGGACGGAAAATGAGTAAGTCTGAAGGTAATGTCGTTGACCCAAATACAATTATTCAAGGCGGGAAAAATCAAAAAGTAGAACCGCCTTATGGTGCAGATGTCTTGAGATTGTGGGTATCATCGGTAGATTACTCCAGCGATGTCCGCATTGGTAAAAACATCATTAAGCAACTCAATGATGTCAGGGGTAAGATTCGCAATACGGCGCGGTTTTTGTTGGGTAGCGTCGATGATTTCAACCCCGAAACAGACGCAGTACCTTTCGAGGAATTGCCAGAACTCGACCGCTATATGCTGCACCGCATCCTTGAAGTATTTGAAGAAGTAACAGCAGCTTTTGACAGTTTCCAATTCTTCCGCTTCTTCCAAACAGTGCAGAATTTCTGCGTGGTGGATTTATCCAACTTTTATTTGGATGTTGCCAAAGATAGACTGTACATCAGTGCTACTAATGCTTTTCGCCGTCGCAGTTGTCAAACGGTGCTGAAGATAGCTTTAGAGAATTTAGCACGAGCGATCGCTCCTGTACTATGTCACACTGCCGAGGATATCTGGCAATATCTCCCCTACGAAACGCCTTACAAATCAGTGTTTGAAGCTGGTTGGGTGCAAGTGGACGAAAAGTGGCGCAATGGAGAATTAGCTAAATCTTGGGAAGTATTGCGAAAACTCCGCACTGATGTCAACAAGGTGTTGGAACAAGCCAGAATCGAAAAACTCATTGGTTCTTCCCTAGAAGCGAAAGCTTTAATTCATATCCCTAACAAACAGTTAGGCGATGCAATTCAAGCCTTTAACCCAGCTATCGGTAACGGTATTGACGAACTGCGCTATTTATTGCTGACTTCCCAAGTGGAATTATTAGATTCTGCTGAAGCACTGCAACAAGTAAAATATACAGCCGAGACCGAAGACTGGGTAATTGGTGTAGTGAATGCTGACGGTGAAAAGTGCGATCGCTGTTGGAACTACTCCATTCATGTGGGAGAATCAAAAGAACATCCGCTAATTTGCGAACGTTGCGTTGCAGCTTTAGCCGGAGAGTTTTAACAAATTCGTAATTCGTAATTAGAATAACAATTACGAATTACGAATTAAAAATTACGAATTATTCTGGTTGGCTTTTTGATCGGAATTTTTCAAACGCGTTGCTTGACTTTTGCGGATGCGATCGCTTTTGCGAACAGCACCCGCCATTTCATATTCACGGCTGTCTTTACCGTATTTGAAAGCAACACCAATCAGCATTTTCTCAATCAGATCGTTTAAGTTTTTGTCTAATTCTTCCATTTCAGTTCTAGAAGAATTGATCGTGGCTAAAGCAGTATTATAAGCATCTATCTTGCTACGGTATTGCTCAATTAGTTGTGTCACGTTTTGCAAGTTGCGAATATCCCCAAAATCCATATTGGGATCGATCGCTTTAAATCCCGCCACTCTTAATTCAGCTTTTTCTAAAACGCGGTATGTACGTTTTTGACTAGCCATAAATGTATCCTTTTTATTTTGCTTTAGAGCTAGTTTGGCTTACTAAAGCTGTATTCTAGTTCAGTACAATACTCATAAAATAGTATTTTTTAATACTAAATTTTAAGTATTTACCGCGAAAATTATGAGTTTGTTGATGAAACGCGTGTGTTTGTTGATGAAAAGCATGTGTTTGTTGATGAAACACATGTGTTTGTTGATGAAAAGCATGTGTTTGTTGATGAAACACATGTGTTTGTTGATGAAAAGCATGTGTTTGTTGATGAAAAGCATAATTTTATAGTTAAAGCCAGCAGTGGCGTGGCAAGCTTAAAATAGTGCATTAGAAAAACGTGGGATGGGCGTCTCGCCCGTCGGTGGCGGGTAAGATACCCGCCCCACAAAAAAATTTATTGCAAAATTTTAGTCTTGTCAGTTCACTACATTTATCCTTAATCCAAGCGTATTGTTCTACATAGCACAATACCGTTCACTTAAGCTTTTTTCTCTCCCCCTGCCTCCCCTGCCTCCCCTGCCTCCCCTGCTCCCCCTGCCTCCCCTGCTCCCCTGCCTGCCCTAACAGATAATCTCCTTAACACCAAGCGTATTGCTATATAGCACCAAAAGTAACGCCCTGTTGTTTGAGCCACTTTCGGTATGCAATAGAATAGCGATCGCTCGTTAAATGTACTTCTGCTTGCAAATCCAAAGGTAAGCGTTGGGGTTGCTGGGACTCGACAATGGCAATATCTTGACTTGCAACTTGATTTTGAATATCTAGGTAAAGTTCCACTGGAAGTTCGCGGCCGCCCTTTACCATTAACCAGTATTGCGCCACGCACTCATCTTCATCGATTGGCGTAATTGTATAGAAAATATTTAAACGATGTTCTCCAGGCCCGAGTTTAAAGTATGCCACTAGTGGACGGAAGATGCGGTAATCGTAAGTGTTGAAAATCAGCGGTGCTTCTTTAGGGTTGCGCGAATTAAAATCTAGTTCCCACAAACCACATTTGAAACTAATTCCATCGGGAAGAGACTCTAATTCATAGTGCGTCAACTCAGGACGACTGGCGTGGGCAAATAATCCTGAATGCAGAATTGGGAAGTGTGCCGGATCGATGAAATTTTCCAGCGCCCGCAGAGGGCTAGAGTGATAGTGGTAGGGGCCGCAGAAAATCCTGCGATACACCGGATTATCCCATTCAGAAAACGGAGGGATGTCTTGTTTTGGCGTCCCTAAGCAAACCCACAGCAAATCGTAACGCTCTCGAACGTGGTAAGTTTTAACGCAAGCTTGTGCGGGAGGCGGTTGCTCTGGATTCGCCGGAACTAGTACGCATTTGCCCTCGCTGTTAAAAGCTAAACCGTGGTAAGGACAAACAAGGGTATCTTTATTGACATATCCCAGAGAAAGACGAGCGCCACGATGAGGGCAAAAGTCTTGCCAAGCTAAGACTTTCTCGCCATTATGCCAGAGTACTAAATCTGAGCCTAATAAGCGTTTGTGCAGAACTGTTCCAGGTTGGAGGTCTTGCGATCGCCCTATTACATGCCAATCATTGAGCAAAATCTGGTCTTGCACCATGAGTATCGCCACCCATCAGTCAAATACCTATATCTTAATCATCCTCTGGAAAAGCCATCAAAGGATTTATTAACAGATGTTAAGGCGATCGCAAATTAAGCATTTAACTCGTTTGTTGTTGGCTCAATGCTGTTTTCGTCAGCCACAGTTAATTAAAGCCAGTAGTTAGGCTAAAGCCGTAAGACACCGCGAAACACTCAAAAAAAGAATAAATGACACGCAGCGTCATACTAAAATCTTGAAATATCTAAATTTTGAAATTAATGGCGGAATTTAGACCAAAAGCGTTGTGTTAATACAGACTTTAAGATACTTGCTTTCTTTAATCAGCTTCAACCAAATAGCGAATAGGATTGATAAAAACAAAGGAATCTTAGCTTTACTAGAAGTCAATTTAAACTTTTTAGCCAATTATGCCCTCATCAGTTGCCATGCTTACCATCGCTGGATTCAAGGATTTGAATCAAATTCACGCTGGTAAGAATTCGCACGTTTATCGGGCACGACGAGTTCAAGACGAGCATCCAGTCATTCTCAAGCTCCTGAAAGCGGACTATCCGACCACCAATCAACTCAGGCGCTATCGTCAGGAGTATTTTCTGACCCAACAACTCCAGTTACCTAATGTGATTCGCGCTTACGGGTTAGATGAATGGCAAAGAACCCTGGTTATTAGTTTTGAAGATTTTGGGGCGATCGCCCTTAAAGAGTGGTTAAACCGCTACTCCGTGGGGACATCAATCGATTTGTTTCTACTTCTAGCTCTTAAGATTGCCAAGGCGGTAGGGCAACTCCACAGTCAGTCTGTCATTCATAAAGACATCAATCTGACCAACATCGTCCTCAATTCAACGACGATGGAACTCAAATTGATTGATTTGGGCATCTCGACCCAACTGAGCCGAGAACTGCCTACCCTACAACCGCCTAACTGCCTGGAAGGAACGCTACCTTATCTATCGCCAGAGCAAACTGGACGGATGAATCGCGTGGTGGATTATCGCACCGATTTTTACTCATTAGGGGCAACTTTCTATGAGTTACTCACAGGTAGAGTCCCGTTTACCAATGATGACCCGATGGAATTAGTCCATTGTCACCTTGCCAAACAGCCAACCCCTCTCGTGGAATTCAAAATTCCGCAAGCCATTTCAGATATTGTGCTCAAGCTGATGGCGAAAAATGCCGAAGATCGCTACCAGAGTGCCTGGGGATTGGAGGCAGACCTGAAAGAATGTGCAAGGCAATGGCAGACAGCAGGACGGATTTCTGAGTTTCCCCTCGGTCGGTATGATGTTTCCGCGCAGTTCCAAATTCCTCAAAAGCTTTATGGACGCGAACACGAAATTGCAGCACTACTGGCAGCGTTTGAACGAGTAGCAGGAGCAGAAAGGGCACGGGAAGATTCCGCCTCCCCTCATGCCGAACTGATCCTGATTACGGGTTATGCAGGCATTGGCAAATCGGCTCTGGTGCGATCGCTCTACAAACCCATCACAGCCAAGCGGGGCTATTTTATTTCAGGCAAGTTTGACCAGTTTCAGCGCAATATTCCTTACTCTGCTGTCATAGATGCCTTTGCAGGTTTTGTAAAACAACTGTTGGGGGAACCTGAGGCGGTTTTGCAGCAATGGCGAGAACGATTTTTAGCTGCATTAGGAACCAATGGACAAGCGGCGATCGATGTGATTCCTGATGTCGAGTTGATGATTGGGCAGCAGCCACCTATGCCTGAGTTGGGTGCAACTGAGAGCCAAAATCGGTTGAATTTAGTGTTCCAACAGTTTATGCAAGCCTGTTGCACGCCAGAGCATCCGCTGGTGCTGTTTTTGGATGATATGCAGTGGGCGGATTTGGCAACGTTGAGCTTGCTGGAACGACTGCTAGGAGTCCACTCAATCCAGTATTTGCTGCCAATCCTTGCCTATCGAGATAATGAAGTGTCGGTTGGTCATCCTCTAACCCTGACAATCGATCAACTGCAACGCCAAGGAAGCCACGTAGAGCAGATTACTTTAGCGCCGTTACTGCCCCCACAAATTGAGCAATTGCTGATAGAGACTTTGCAAAGCGATCGCGAAACTGTCAAAAATCTCGCTGAGTTGGTGATTCGGAAAACCGAGGGCAATCCCTTCTTTACGATTCAGTTTCTTAAAACCCTCTATAACGAGAATCTGCTGAGCTTTAATCACAATTTGAGGCGGTGGCAATGGGAGTTTGGTCAGATTGAGCAGATGCGGTTCACCGATAATGTGGTGGAACTGATGGTCAGACAGTTACAAAAGTTACCTCCATCGGTCCAAGATATTCTATCGACGGCGGCTTGTTTGGGAACAGAGTTTGATCTAAAAACCCTCTCGTTTGTCAAGAATCAAACCTCAGCAGAACTCTTCGCCGATCTCAGAATCGCTATAGAACGTGGATTTGTGGTGGCGCGTTCGGCTTTGCCGTCTCCCAGAGAGTCGCTGCCCGACCAAAATCTCTCGATCCAAGATTACCAGTTTGGGCACGATCGCATCCAACAAGCTGCCTATTCCCTAATTCCCAACGACAAACAAGCCACCACCCATCTTAAAATCGGAAAATTATTACTGCAACATCTTTCCGAAACTGAGCAAGAAGAAAACCTGTTTGAGATGGTTCGACATTTGAATCAAGGACAGGAGTTAATTACTCAGTTAGATGAGCGAGAAACCCTAGCCCAACTGAACTTAAACGCGGGAAAGAAAGCCAAACAGGCGGCTGCCTACGCTGCTGCATTAGTCTATTTGAAAACGGGAATTGAGCTACTAACCGATCGCAGCTGGCAACGTCAGTATAAATTGACCTTGGATCTCTACACGACGGCTGCCGAAGCGGCTTATCTCAGCGCAAACTTGGTGCTAATGGAGCGCTTGGTAGAAGCCGTGTTATCACAAGCCAAAACCGTGCTAGACAAAGTGAGCGTGTATGAGACGAAAATTCAGGCATACACTGCTCAGAGCCAGTATAGTGAGGCCATCAATATCGGATTGGAAGTGTTGAATTTGCTGGGGGTAAAACTGCCCAAACAACCGAGCAAGTTTGATGTTGCGCGGGAATGGCTACGGACAAAACTGATTACAGGACATCGATCGATTGCCAGCCTGACTGACCTGCCAATCATGACCGATCCGTGTTCTCAAGCAGCGATCCGTGTTCTGAGTAGAATAACATCTGCTACCTACTTTTTTGCAACTCTACTCAGACCGCTGATTGTATCGAAACAGGTCAACTTGTCCATTCAGTGGGGAAATACTCATGAATCTGCTGCTGCTTATAGTAGCTATGGGATGTTCCTCTGTGGCAGGGGAAATATTAAAACTGGCTATCAATTTGGTCAACTGGCTCTCAAGTTAGTCTCTCAACTGAATGCTAGAGAAATTAAAGCTAGAACAGAGTGTATGGCATATAGCTCCATAAAACACTGGATAGAGCCTGTAAAAGAGATATTGACTCCACTGCGGGAAGCTTACGCAGTTGGATTGGAGACTGGAGATTTGGAATTTGCTGCCTATTCAATTTATCTCTATTCTCACTATGCCTTGTTAAGCGGTTGTGAATTGGCACAACTGGAATTAGATATGGCAACCTGCACCTCTGCCATACAACAAACGGGACAAGACAGAACTGCTGCCATGAATTCTATGTTTCATCAGGTGGTGCTGAACTTGTTGGATGGAGCAGGAACTTTCTCGTGTTTGATTGGTAAAGCGTTCGACGAGCAGGATATGATACCGGCGCTACAAAGCAGAAAGGACTCGAATCTACTCTTCCAGCTATATTTCAACAAACTACTGCTTTGTGTTCTATTCGGTGAGACGGAGCAAGCGGTAGCCAATGCTGAAGTAGCCGAACAGTATCTCGATAGCGTTCCGGGTCTAATCTTAGTTCCTCACTTTTACTTTTATACTTCCCTGGCGCTTCTAGCAACCACAGATATCTCCCCATCCCAACGAAAACCTCATCTTCAGAAGGTGCTTCGTAGCCAGAAGAAAATGAAAAAATGGGCGAAGTATGGCCCGATGAATCATTTGCATAAATATTGGCTGGTGGAAGCTGAACGGTGTCGGGTTCAAGGCAGGAATACACAAGCAGTAGATTATTACGATCGCGCGATCGCCAAAGCCAAAGAAAACCAATATGTCCATGAAGAAGCCCTTGCCAACGAGATGGCTGCCAAGTTCTACTTACGTTTAGGCAAAGAAACCATCGCCCGTGCTTACATAGTGGAAGCTCACTGTGCTTATCAACGCTGGGGTGCGATCGCGAAGGTCAAGCAATTGGAAACTCAATATCCCCAGTTTCAATCATTGGAAAAGGCAAGCTCTGCCCAGTTTCTCACGCGCTGCAACGCCTTTGAGTCAAACAGTATTCAGAGTAGTGGTGCTACCTTCGATCTGAACACGGTGATGAAAGCGTCTGTGGCGATCGCCAGCGAGATTGTGCTGGAAAATCTATTGCAGACGTTAATGAAAATTCTGCTAGAAAATGCAGGGGCACAAACGGGTTGTTTACTGTTGCCAACATCCCCTACTTCAGGAGCGGTCAGCAACCTCTCCATCGCCATTTACAGCAACGCTGACACCACCACGCTCTCGCCTGGCCATCCTATCCATCAAATTTTGCCAGAATCCGTTCTCCATTACGTAGCGCGTACTCGCCAAAGCGTTATTCTCGACGATGCAGCCCAGGCAAGCAGTTTCGTCCACGATTCCTACTTTCAATCTGCTAAATCGCTTTCTCTTCTTTGCTATCCTTTACTCGACCAAAGCAAACTCGTAGGGCTGGTTTATCTGGAAAATCAAGTGGCTACAGGAGCCTTTACTAGTAATCGCATCGAATTTCTCCAACTCCTGAGCGGACAAATTGCGATCGCCCTGACTAACGCTCAACTCTACACCCAGGTCAAAGACAGTGAAAAACAGCTCAAACAATTTCTCGAAGCCGTTTCTGTTGGCATTGGCGTATTAGATGCGAACGGATGTCCCTACTACGTGAATCAACATGCCAAAAAGTTGCTGGGTAAAGGGCTCGATCCAACAATAACGACTGAGGAAATTCCTCAAAGCTATCAACTTTATGTGGCTGAAACCCAGGAACTTTATCCCAACGAACAGTTACCTATTGTCAGAGCCTTGAAGGGAGAAGCTTCTAGAGTAGATGATATGAAAATTCATCGTGGCGATCGCGTGATTTCTCTAGAAGCACACGGAACGCCAATCTACAATGAAGCAGGAGAAGTTCAATATGCACTTTCAACCTTTCAAGACATTACCCAACACAAACAAGCCGAGAAGATTCTCACAGAGTACAATCGCATTTTGGAACAACAAGTGGCTGAACGCACTGCTGAACTGCAAGGCGCCAATCAGGAATTGTCTCGCCTTGCCATGTTAGACGGACTAACCCAAATTGCTAACCGTCGCCGCTTTGATGACTACCTAGTAATGGAATGGCAACGGCACAAGCGCAAACGGGAATCGTTGACCTTAATTTTGATAGACATTGATTGTTTCAAACGGTACAACGATTACTATGGGCATCAGGCTGGAGATGAATGTTTGATCCGAGTAGCTCTGGCTCTGGCTCAAGTTCCCCAACGTGCGACTGATTTGGTCGCGCGGTATGGCGGTGAAGAATTTGCGGCGATTTTACCGAATACCGACCTGAAGGGTGGATTGAACGTTGCTGAGGCGATGAGACGAGCGATCGCCTCTCTTGCCATTCCCCATGCCCAGTCCGAGGTAAGTGCCCATGTTACCTTGAGTCTGGGCGTAGCGTCTGTGGTTTCAAGTGCAGACAGCGATTCGAGGGACTTGATTGCTAAGGCAGACGAGGCACTATACAAGGCAAAGCATCAGGGACGCAACCAAAGTGTTGAATATACAGCACAGAAGTAAGGTAACTATTTATTATACGCAAAGTTTCCGTATAATTTCTTGTCAATTCTAATATATCAAGCATTACAACCTACATTCCGCACTTCAATTTGAAGTACGGAATGTAGGTTAATAATCAAAAAACCTTAACCGAATCGTATTGGTTAGGACTTACGCATTGACAGAAAATTGATACTATGCAGTCAAGTTACACTTTTGCGTTAAGTGTTCTAAGATAAAGTCACGAGCCACTTGAAGAGATAGATTCCTTTGGATTTCATACCAACTTTCAATTAACTCTTCGGAGCGCATTAATTCTAATTGCGTAAAAGCTGGAATCGCACTAAAAAAATGGGTTTTAATTGCCTCAGTTGTTCTTACCATAAATTTTCCAATACCACATACTTGTTTAATAGCTTTGTGGTAAGATTCAATACCCCAATGTATTGAATGAAGTTCCCTAAATTCTGTTTTAGTAATTGAGTCAAGTTCATCTTTTTCAGGGATATACATTGAGATTGACCTAAACGTCTACGGGCTTCTTGTTTAATAGCTTCAATATCTGTATACTGCCCAGCACCACTGTCAATTCCTTCTTGCCAAAGATGACGTACTTCATCAATATTCTGCAACTGCAACAGACGTTTTTGCTTCCAGTCCTGTAGTGCTTCGCGGATAACTTCACTGCTGCTGGTATATTCGCCAGACTCCACCACATCACGGACAAAAGCAGCCATTTCTGCTGTGAGAGCAACACTAATTTTCTCAACGTTAAGCATGGCTTTTCATGCTTTTTAGTTTAAAAGTAGCAAATATTCTTGCCACAAACAAGAAAAAGCGATCGCTGTTGGAACTACTCGACCCATGTGGGAGAATCAAAAGAACATCCGCTAATTTGCGATCGTTGTGTTGCAGCTTTAGCGGGAGAATTTTAACTAACTACTCATACAATTAACCGTTGACTGTTCACAGCCAGCGGTCAACTACCTGAAGCTATTGTTTATTTTTTGGAGTTCCCTTGACGATTTAGGGATTAATCGCAGAATTAGCCATTTTCACCAAAGAAGCGCGATCGCCTGCTTTCAATCCCACAGTATATTGCACGCTCTGTTGTCGCCAAGTCAAGGTAGCATCTGAACAATTAGCACCACAACTAAAATCCACAAAATAGCCAGTGATACCTTTAGCTAAAGACACGCGTTTACCGGCGAGGCGAGGCGTTTTCTGGGTTACCGCTTCAGCAGAAAGCACACCCAAACGGCAAGCAGTTCCACCATTACAGTCAGGGCTAAAACCAAGTAAGATATCGTACTTTTTTTGACTAGCAGTTTCTATAATCGCGTAAATCGGGTTTTCCCCATCCGATTCAGGAATAAACTTCGGTAATAGAATGTTGATTTGAGTTTTTTGCTTTAATTTAGGCAAAATAGACTTAAAAACTGGATGTGATTGGATTTTAGCTTGTCCTTGCGCTATCAGTTGAGTTTGATTGTTAACAGTGGCTACTGCTGACTGAGGAAAGCTGCTAGGGCTAACTAATAAAAACACAGCACACACGGCACTAATTTTTCTAAAGCCTAAAATCATAATTACAAACCTATGTAATCTCAAACACTTATTTGTAATACCCATTTTTAGTATCAAATTACGCATTTTATAGATAGAAAAGTACAAAAGCTGGGAATAATAAAATACAAAATAGATTCAGTCAAACAGCCCAACTTAATTTAAGATTAAACAATAATAGAGTGAGTTGTGGCACAGCCCAACGCGCCATCTTCATATCGTCTAACTTGAAATTGCTCAATGGTGAGCAAAAATACTTGTCTCAAGTCTTTAGTCCACTGTTCTTACAGGTTTGGACTTAAAAATCTGGTAAATTTTTGATTGTAGAGATCAAAATAGATAAAAGGTCACTTGACCTCTAACTATTAATCGGATAGCCTTAGCGTTCAGAAACATTATTTCTTGGGAAAACGATGAACAGAAAACTAATACTTAATTTGCTTTCCAGTTCCACAATTTTTGCTTCGCTGATGTCCACCTTGGGAGTATTTCATCCCGCCCATGCTAGTATTACTCAGCGATTAATGCACACACAAGACGGCCGTACCTGTATCACTAACCCACATGGTGGAAAAGATTTTATATGCATTCGAGATTCTGAGAGAAAGCTCCCTTATACCTCTCAACAACGTTCCGCAACCATTGTCACATCAATGTCAGATCAAAATATTGCTATGTTGAACTTTACCGATGAGGAAAGCGATGCAGCAATTAAATTATTTGGTTGCGACTGTCCGTATTGCATAAATTCTTTACGTCAGTTGCAGGGTACTGGAAACTTGGTGTATTAGACTTGAAAAGTTTCGATGGCGATCGCAATAACTTCTATTAAACTGTTAACAACGTCCCAATAGTTTGCATAAGTGTACCAATTTTGGATTTGAGATTTTGGACTTCGGCTTACCTCGACTTCTCTACGAGGCGCTACGCCCAGCCTTGCTTCCCCGAAGGGGTACGCTCGGCACAAGTCGCTCAGTCGAACGGTTTTGGATTAAAAGTCTTAATTACAAAGCTATTCCAGGAATTCCAAACAATACTACTTATCCTAAATTTGGTAAAAAGTATACAAACCAAAAAAAGCATTTTTAATTACAACCAGGGGAAGAATACGCGGGGACGGAGATATATAAAGACGAAGAGATTAATTTTTCGGCGTTGCTATGTCCCCGCGTCTACTTCACTCAATCACTTCATTCACAGGGAATCTATCAATCAGTTGCATTGCCCGATAAGCATTACGCTGGAAAGAGTTTGGTAAATTGGGAACGTGGGGTATCTGCGATAATAAATCCAACGTTCGCCGTAAAATTCTCACCACGTCACCTTCATCCAAACTGGTGTTGTTACACAGTTCTGTCCACTCCATACCCAGCGCCCATTGCTCCACTAGGGCAATTAATTCAAACTCCAACCATATAGGTAATGCTACGTTATAACGTCGTTGCAGTTGAAACATTTGACGACGGATTCCCCGCAATTTTGCCAAGGCTTCTGTGACTTCATTACTGAGGTCAAAGTTAACCTTACTATCTGGACGTGGAGTTTCTGTCACCAAAGCCGCCGCCGCCGCCGCTAAATGGTGCGGATCTAAATTGTCCAGTTCGCCGCTAGCGAATACTAAACCCAGCCACAATTCATTTTCCCCACGAATGGCAGCAGCAATTTGCCCTAGTTGTGTGGGTACTAGGTTATCCAATGCGCCAAAGTGTTGGAGAATTGCAATTAAATTGAGAAACTCTTCCCAATGACGTTGGGACTGTTGCTCTACTACTCCTTGCAACTCTTCGAGTTCGGCTTCTAGTTCGACATAGCGGGCGCGGCGTTTGAAAATCGTTCCGGCATTTCCTGATTGATGTACGGGATGAGCTTCTATTTGCTCTTGGATGGCGGTAACGCGACTGAGTTGTTCGGCTACCTCTGGTGCCATATACAAAGACTCTACCGGATTGGGGATTTGGGTGGCGATCGCAAATGTTTCTTGACCGCCAAGAACTGGCTGTCCCGGCTTTAACGGCATTTCTGCTGGCGGTAGAACTTCTGGTGGCACTTCAACTCGCGGCAGTTCGGCATACAAATCGACTACATCTGCTGTAGTTGCCACATACCAACGGTTATCGTGTCCCAAGCATACCAAGTAAGGAGCGTCACCACCGGGCGTTTTTCCCACTAACACTGCGGTTACAGGTGTAGACACTGGGATATTTTTACCTTTGAGACTCAACAGAGTTCCCGACACTGCAAAGCCCAACATCATCGCCAATTGTTCTTGTCTATCTGAAAGCGCTTGTTCTTGCAGGGTTTTCAATATCTGGCGTTCTACTTTTAACCGTTGCCGCAATTTCTCATAAACAGCCAGTTCATTTTCATCGACGGCGGCGATTTGTTCCTGCAATTGGGCTAATTGCGCTTGCAATTCGGCAATTTCATCGTATTCTGGCCTTAAATGCAAAGTCGCCATGTACTGCCCAAAACTGCGTTCTATCAGTTCCCTAGCTTGTTCTATGGTATGAGTTTGCAGTAAGTTGAGTACCATACCATAACTCGGCGTAAACTGGCTGACTAGCGGATCTGGCTTGGATGTGGCCAAATACGCAGCTTCTTTGGCTCCTTCAAAGGGAGTTTGTACAGTCACCACATGCCCTTGTTTATCCATTCCCCGGCGCCCTGCCCGTCCCGCCATTTGCAGAAATTCCGAAGCGTTCAGCAAGCGGTGTCCAGTATCAGTACGCTTGGAAAGGGTGGAAATTACCGTTGTTCGGGCGGGCATATTAATTCCCGCTGCCAGTGTCTCGGTGGCGAATACAACTTTAATCAGCCCCTGCTGAAATAATTCTTCTACCAGTGCTTTCCATGCAGGCAAAATCCCGGCGTGGTGGGCGGCAATTCCTCGATACAGGGGAGCAATTTGTCCAGAACGTCCCGCCTCAGGATTGCGGTTTAAAAACTCATCAATTTGTTCCCGTAAAATTTGGGACTCTTCATTATTTACCAGCCATAAATCGCCCACTTCTGCCACTGCTTTATCACATCCCCGACGGCTGAAGATAAAGTAAATGGCTGGTAGCATATCCCGTTGCTGCAAGTGGTTCAAGGTATAAATTATACCAGGAGCCTCTGGTCTACCAGCTTTTGTGCGATCGCCTTGTCTTCTTTTGCCTCGATTAGCCAGACGGGGGTTAATTTTGGTTTTGCTGTCATTCAGCAGCGGAAACAAGCCTTTGGCATTACAAAAGTGGAATTCCAAAGGTACTGGGCGAAAATCCGAGTAAATCAGGTCTGTTGGCCCGTGGACGCGATTGAGCCAATCCGTGAGTTGATCGCTATTGGCTACCGTTGCCGAAAGGGCTGCCAGTTGAACTTCACGGGGACAGTAGATGATTGATTCTTCCCAAACTGTACCGCGTTGGCGATCGTTCATGTAGTGGCACTCATCCAGCACCACTGCGTCAACGTCCACTAACGAAATTCCAACTTGCCCAATGGGCGTACCATAGAGCATATTTCGGAAAATTTCTGTGGTCATCACTAAAATGGGCGCATCCCTGTTAATGGAAGCATCTCCAGTTAACAGTCCCACCAGATCGAACCCGAATTTTTCTCGAAAATCACGTAATTTTTGATTCGACAGCGCCTTCAGGGGAGTAGTGTAAAACACACGTTTTCCTCGCGACAGGGCGCGATAAATAGCGTATTCCCCTACTAATGTTTTGCCCGAACCTGTAGGCGCACATACAACTACGGAACGTCCAGCGTTGAGAGATGCGATCGCATCTTTCTGGAACCGATCCAGTTCAAAGGGAAATATTGACCTCAGGTCAAGTTCAGGAGATGGCGCGGGATAATTCACTCAATCACATTTGCAACCAGACTGTTTACTATACTAACGTTGGGTATTAGTCATTAGTCATTAGTCATTTGTCCTTTGTCTAAAACTAATGACCAATGACTAATGACAAATGACTCTTATTTATTTTCCCAGTTCTTGCGATCGCTGTGTAGCTGCTTTTACTGCTTCAATTAAAGCTGAGCGAAATCCTGCCTTTTCTAGTTGGGCAATCCCGGCGATTGTTGTACCACCTGGACTGGTAACGCGATCTTTGAGTTCTGCTGGGTGCATTTTGGTTTCTTGCAATAGTTTTGCTGTTCCCAGTACAGTTTGCAAGGCTAGCTGATTGGCAATGACTCTGGGTAAACCTGCGGCTACTCCGCCATCAGCCAGCGCTTCTACCAACAGCGCTACGTAAGCCGGGCCGCTACCAGATAGCCCTGTAACTGCGTCCATCAAAATTTCTGAAACTTCTACGACTTCACCCACAGCAGAAAAAACTTTATGTGCTATTTGGTAATGCTTCTGGTTGGTATATGCACCCGAACAAATCGCGGTAACTCCTGCTCCCACCGTTGCTGGAGTGTTGGGCATTGCTCTGATTACAGGCAATTGGACAAATGCACCTTCTAACTGACTTAAAGAAACACCCGCTAAGATAGAAATAATCAATGGTGGGTGTTCTATATTCAGAATATGAATATCAGCTAATTCTTGAGCGATAGTACTAAATACCTGGGGTTTCACTGCCAAAAACACTACTTCTTTTGCTTGGGTGAAAACCTGGCTACTATCAGTTGTGACAGCGACATTGTAGTGCTGTTTTAAAAATTCCTGCCGTGAGGGTAGCGGTTCGCTAACTATGACTTCTGAGGATTGATAAATTCCAAGGGCGATAAGGCGGGATAACAGCGATTCTCCCATTACCCCACCACCAATTAAGCCAAATTTAATAGTCATTAGTCATTAATCATTAGTCATTTGTCATCGGTCATTTGTCATTCGTCATTAGTTTATTGTTAACTAACAAAGGACAAAGCGCAAAGTCTGGGTGAAGGTTTGCGACTATCAAAGGCCACTTGCTTTCAGTTGGGAAACCCGTCCAGGGCAGTGGCTTAACTTTGTAGGAGAGGACAAAAGACTAATTTAACTTTATTGTGCCATCCGGTTAGGTTCGCTGCCCCAACTTTGATTTGTAGATGAAGAACTTGCGGGGCGAGAAGGACGGGCTGGCGGTTGTGGTACTTCATGAAGAACTCCACCTTGGGTACTAACTTGTACGCAGCTTGGCGTAAACAAAAAGATGCTCTCACCGATGCGCTCTTGATGTCCATCTAAGGCGTAAGTACCACCTGCTACAAAATCTACTGCTCGCTGAGCTTGATCTGGGTCCATGATTGTCAGGTTTAATACCACTGACTTGCGTTCTCGCAGCGCTTGAATTGCCTGAGGCATTTCTTCAAAGGTGCGTGGTTCGAGTACTAAAACTTCCGAAATTCCGTTAATTGCTCCTGGCATACCAATCACATTCCCCATTGGCTTTGAACCTGCTGCTGCTATCTCTTCTCCCATTGTAGGCACTGGTTCCCGCCAACGTCGATTTTGAGTTGCTGGGGCTTCTTGTGGCACTGGTTGGGGATTTTCTTGCTGATACAGATTTTGGTAATTATTGTCCGTATCTGGTTCTTCTTCGTAATACTCGTATTCCACTTGCTCATTTAGACCTACAAAGTCCCTGAGTTTGGAAAATATGTTGTTCATTTTGTACTCTCCTGGTGCGAATAGTCGGTATTGACTTGGCTTAAAGGATTAATTTAGCCATCTGCGTAGGCGCAGCCCACCGTAGGCATCGCTACATGGGTGGATACTTCAGCAAATATATTGCTATTTGTAGCCTATACTACGAGGTTTGGCGATGAACGGACACTTTTAGCAAGGCCTGTACATCGCCTAAACATAATAATGAGTCAAGATTATATCCTAAGGTTTGTCCAAAGGAAAGTTCTTTTTACCCAAATTTTACTTGGCGATTGCTCTTGTCAATACTATATCCTTTGTTTCCAATTGCACCAGTCTGTTACAAAATTGTTGTCATCAAATCCCGATCTTTTAATTAATACTCAAGAATCAGCTTGACACTAGTATGCTAAAGGCGATCGCCAAATAAGATAGTTCCCAATCGCACCATCGTTGCGCCTGCTTGCACTGCCAGTTCGTAGTCGCCTGACATACCCATAGACAACTGCTGCATTTTTATCTGCGGCCAGTTTTGCTCTTGGATTTCTTTTGCCAGTTCGCGACATCGATTAAACACGCTCAGAATTTCGGCATCGTCCAATCCTGAAGGTGGAATTGTCATCAAACCTTGAATTTGTAAAGTTTTGCATTGATTGAGAGCGGGTAGATCTGATAAAAGTTCTGGTACAGTCCAACCCGACTTGTTAGGATCGGGAAGAATTTTCACTTGCAAGCAAACTTGGGGACTCACTCCTAGCTGTTGCGCCAATTGTTCTAAGCGCACTGCCAGCTTTAAATTATCTACGGAGTGAATCCAGTGGAATTGTTCAATGGCTTTTTTAGCTTTATTGCTTTGCAAATGTCCAATAAAGTGCCAAGTAACATCCGGTAAGTCTTGCAACTGGGCTTGTTTGATGGTGGCTTCTTGGATACGGCTCTCCCCAAAATCACGAATTCCTGCGGCATAGGCACAGCGAATCGCCTCAACAGGAACTTGCTTGCTAACAGCAATCAATCTGACTGAAGTTGGCAGCGAGGAGCGAATGGAAACAATACGTTCGTGAATCGAACTGCTCATTGGAAGGTGCGTTGGAAAACACTCTGAAGCTGATCGTACTCCTGAGATTGACCAGTGCGACGCAGGGTACGTAAGCGATTTTCCAACATCATTCTAGCTTCAGTCCGTCCTATAGGCTGGAACTTAACACCTTTAATGTCATTTGCCACCAAAAAAAATAAACGCTGGGCATAAAGTGTAGTGAATAGATCCTGGTTTTCATCAACCATACAGATCTTGTAAAGCAAACCCCAAGTTGGATGATTTATGTAAGTTTCTGCGTTTTCTGGATTCATTGAATAGTCAAGGTGGGAGATATGTATGTGCTTTCGCAGTTCATTCCAAACATTCAGACGATAATACCAACATTCGTCAGAATATTTTCTTAAAATGCGAAACTATGGTTTTGAAGACCTCGATCTAGTTTTTAATCGGCTTCTGAAGCTAACGGTAGTGAGGCGAAAGTTGTTAAAAGCTTGGACTGGCAGAGAAAACACCCGATAAACTTCCCAACGGCTACCAGGCCAACTTTCTAACTTCTTTCCATACTGCCACAACTGTCGCCTAATGGAGCAAAATAACTTAACGTGAATGGGCATTGGCCAAACAGGGCATGGGGCATTCCCCATTCCCTTATTGATTATTCAGCATTTTCAGTGCTGTCAATTGTGCTTGAGCTTTGTGCAGAGATTCATACCATTCTCTCTCAGGATCGGTATCTGCAACAATTCCCGCGCCAATCTAAATAGCCGCAGTAACCGTAGAATAAGCTGCACTGCACGGGTTCTAGTTCTTCGATAATTTCCATGCAGCGGATTTTGGGACAACCTGTAATTGTGCCCACAGCTAACCAAAGAATTTGTTCGGCGCGATCTAAAACGGCAAAACAATCTGGTTCCTACCAAAAAGCTACAGTAAATGGCAGGGGATCAATTTTTTGTAGAGGGGAACTGTTCAATTTACCATACAACATCGTAGCCTAGCCTGGCAAATTAGACTTTAGTTCCTACAGCTAGCCGTATTCCCCAGAATAAGACTAAAGTTGCAATAGCAAGCCAGTCAAGGCCTTTTAATCGTAAGTCGTGCCACTGGACTCGATGTTCGTTGGGACTGGTAAAACCCCGCACCATCATTGCATTTGCCATTTGTTCGGCTCGCAAGAGGAGATTATCTAACAATCTCTGTGCTACTGTCATCCAAACCTTAAATGCTCCTTTTAATCCCAGCTTTTTCCAATTGATTGCCCTTGTCATTACAGAACGGAATAAGTTTTGTACTTCTTCTAAAACTAAGGGAATAAAGCGCAAAGATAAAGTTAAAGTTAAAGCAATTTCTGTAACGGGCAACTTGAAACGCCGTAGGGGCTGCATTAAGCTTTCTATGCCAGATGTAATTTCTTCTGGTGCGGTTGTCAGTAGATACAGATTGGTGCTGTAAATTACGGTAAATATAATCGAACTCAGACTAACTCCTAATTCCAAAGAGCGGCGAGTTACTCTGACTGGGCCTTTATGAAATAGCACGTAGCTGTATTTTTCCCCTTTGGTTGTTTCTTCTGGAGCTATATTATTGGAGTTTGCTGGCTGGGTTAATATTTGTTCGTTTGCTGGTAGGCGTGGCTGATAATCTACACCCATTGCATCGGGGCTAACGGCTGCGATCGCTAAGACGAAAAATGATAGCATTAACAGCCAACCCATTTGTTGCCGCCATACTCGTCGGGGAATCTTTGCAAATAAGGTAGCAATAATCAATATTACCACCAACAGCACCCGCCATAAGTTGTTTGCTAATACATAGCTGGTTAAAAAGCTCATCAACCAGGCAAACTTGACTCGCGGATCGATTTTATGCAACCAAGTTTGGGGTTGTTCTAAATAAAGTCCAAGTGGTAGCGATCGCAGTAAATCCATTTTAAAGTTAGGAATTAAGAATTAGGAGTGAGGAGTTACGAGTTTTGACTTTAACTCATAGATCTCGCCTTCTGCCGCTATCAAACTCAAGTCGATAGGGTTGTATAGTTAGCAATTTTGGCTTTAACTCATAACTCCTAACTCATAACTCCTAACTTGATTACACGCGTGTTGCTCGATTAACACTACCACTTTCAACATCACGAACTTTTTTACTCCGCCAAAGCAAACGAATGGGGCTACCTTTAAATCCTAGCTGTTCCCGGAATTGGCGCTCAATGTAGCGGCGGTAGTTGTCGTTAAACCGTTTGGCGTCGTTGACAAATAAGGCGATGGTTGGCGGTTGGCTACTGACTTGTGTTCCATAATAAATCTTGCCCTGACGCCCACTGCGGGATGCTGGCGGTGAATGCCAACTCACAGCGTCTGTTAATACTTCGTTAATAACTGAGGTGCTGACTCGGCGTTTGTGAGATTCCGCCGCCGTGTTTACTAAATCTAGAATCTTTTCTACCCTTTGTCCTGACAAGGCACTCACAAAAATTGTTTCTGCCCATTCGGTAAAATGTAACCGCGCTTGCAGACTTTTTTCGTAGTCGTAGATTGTGTAAGAGTCTTTCTCCACAGCATCCCACTTATTAACTACGATGATGCAAGCTCGACCTTCGTCAATAATCCGCCCAGCTAATTTTTGGTCTTGCTCTGTGACTCCATCCAAGGCATCTAGTACTAATAAAACCACGTCAGCGCGGCGAATTGCTTTGAAGGCGCGGTTAATACTAAAAAATTCTGTGCCGTATTCTATTTGTTTCTTTTTGCGAATGCCGGCGGTGTCAATTAAGCGATAGGTTTGCCCGTCTCGCTCGACAACGGTATCAATTGCATCGCGGGTTGTACCGGAAATCGGGCTGACAATTGCTCTTTCTTCGCCCACAAAAGCATTGAGTAAACTCGATTTGCCCACGTTCGGGCGTCCCACAATTGCTACTTTGATTTCGTTACTTTCTGGGATTTCTCCAACAAGAGGTATGTGATTAATTAACTCATCGAGTAACTCTCCAGTGCCGCTGCCATGAATCGCTGAGATGGCATAAGGTTCGCCCAATCCCAATTCCCAAAATTCAGCGGCTTGGATTAAGCCTTGTTCTGGAGATTCACATTTATTGACAGCTAACAGCACGGGTACGGGTTGCTGGCGCAACCAAGTAGCGATTTCTTGGTCTGCGGATGTGGGGCCTGTTTGACCATCGACTACAAAAATAGCAGCACTCGCTTCAGAGAGCGCTGTCATTGCTTGTTGGCGAATCAGTGGTAAAAATTCCGTATCATCATTAAAAACTAAACCACCGGTGTCTACCACTAAAAATTCGCGATCGCGCCAGTAAGCATCCATATAAGTGCGATCGCGCGTCACCCCCGGTTCATCATGGACAATCGCCGTTTGTTCCCCGGCGAGACGATTAACCAGGGTAGATTTGCCCACATTTGGGCGTCCGATAATAGCAACAATTGGCAGTCCCATAAAACCAGGGTAAGTAAGAGACGTAGTATATCACATACTTACATTATATGAGGGAGGGGGAAGGGGGAAAGGGAAAAGGGGAAGGGGAAAGGGAAAGGGGGAAAGGGAAAAGGGGAAAGGGGAAAGGGAAACAGTAATATTAATAGTCTCACCACTAATCAATCTCCAACTGCCTACGTCTTGCGTGTCCCCGCCTCATTATCTGTACTCATTTTTTAGAGAATTCATATAAAGGTTGAAGAGTAAAGGTTTTTCTTTCCATTCCCCTTTTCCCTTTCCCCCTTCCGCTTTCCCCTTTCTCCCTTACCCTTTTCCCTGCCAATAAAAAAAGGTAGGTCACCCTACCTCGAACCCAAAAAAAGCATTTTGTAACCAAATACCAGATCAAATATCACACAGGTTTTTGACAAATCCATTGCAAAACTATGACGAAGGTGTGACACTTAATTTTCAATGGATTTAGCAATAGACCCAAGTTGTAACCCAGGCGGATAACTACCTTCTTGTTTGGTACGGTTGATTTCAGCATCCGCGATCCGCAAATTTAATTTTTGTGCTAACGCTCGTACAATATCTCCTCTGTCAATCACACCAGCTACAGCACCAGCAGGAGAAAGTACGGTAATCCAAGGTAATTGCTGATTTTCTAGTTTGTTAATTACCTCAGCTAGAGGGGTAGACTCGCTAACATGAGGTATTTCTGTCAAGGGACGGGCAATGTTGCGTACAGTTTGAGTTTCCCATTGACTTCTTTCAATTAAACGCAAATCGTCGATGGAAACCAAACCCCGGTAACGTCCATCAGAAGCAGCAAAATAAACTTGTAAGGGGGCTGTTTCCAATAGGTATAAATCGGCAAAGGAACGCAATGTCTGGTCGGCATCAACTACTCGATAATCGCGGGTCATGGCATCGGCGGCCACGACCTTTAACAAGCTTTCTTGCAATGTGGTCACGTTGTCATAGCTGTTAGCGTTGCGGACAGCAAACCAACCCAACAGGGCAACCCACAAACCAAGTACTAACTCTCTGGTGAAGAAATCTATAGCAAATCCTAAGGCGATCGCGCTGTAACCCAAAATTTGACCGGCTCTTGCAGCCCAGTGTACGGCTTGGAAACGATTACCTGTTACTTGCCATAGTGCTGCTTTTAACACTTGCCCTCCATCTAGAGGTAAACCGGGAATCATGTTAAATAGCGCCAAAACTAAGTTAATTCTTGCCAAATCTTCCACCATCATACCGATCGTACTAGTATCAGGTAAAACAGTGGCTACCAAGCGTAGCAGGAAAAAGAGTACGATACTCACCACAGGGCCAGCGATCGCTACTTGAAAAGCTTGTGCTGGAGTTTTAGATTCTTCTTCAATAGCAGCGATGCCGCCAAACAAAAACAGAGTAATAGAGTTAACTTTAATCCCTTGCGATCGGGCTACTAAGCTGTGGCCCAATTCATGTAACAACACCGAACCAAATAGCAGCAGTGCCATAACTATTCCGGCACTCCAAGCTATAACATTCCCCCATTCTTGGTAAGCTACCCCAAAATTCAGAGTTGCCAACCCTAAAATCACAAACCACAGCGGGTCTAAAAACAGAGGAATTCCAAACAAAGACCCTATTTTCCAATTTGTTTGCATTACATTGTCCTAAAACTAAATATTTCCAATAGCTCCTACACCGTAATTTTTCGTAAATTTTGGTAAATATAACAGGCAACAGGCAATAGCTTTGAAAGGCTTTTTAGCTATACATCTTCTAAGCATCAATTCAATGATGCTCAGTTATCAAATGCTCCAATTTCTAGAATAGACAATTAATGCCTGCGAGCAAAAGTGGGGAGTGGGTGAATGGGGCATGGGGTATGGGGCATAGAGAGGTGTGGGAGGTGTGGGAGGTGTGGGAGGTGTGGGAGGAGAGGGAGGAGAGGGAAGCATAAATTCTCTTTACCCCCCACACTCCCCCATCCCCCCACACTCCCCACACTCCCCCATCTCCCACATCTCTCTATGCCCCCCTGCTCCCCCATCTTCCCACTCTCCACTGCCCTTATCTTCACCAATCAGATGGAAAAATCAAATTTAAATAATGCCGATACTTAGTCAATGCCAAAATCGTGCCAATACCGATCGAGTGGCTTTCGCTCATCGCTCGCTACCAGGAATGTAGAGACACTGGAATTATTCAACAGCGATGGGAAAGGCAAAGGCATCTTAGACCCCAGACGGGGATAGCGAATTGTCTGAGAATAATCAAAATACACAGCAAAGCGCCAACCTTCATCAGCACTATATTCCAGTTCCATTGTGTGGAAGTTCTGGGTACGGTAACTTGGACTGCTAATAGTATTGATAAGATTGTGGTTCTTTCTCCTGCATGAATTAACTCATTGAGTCCGAGATCGGGGAATAATCCCGTCCCTCAAGCTACATAAATCCTTCGCTGGTAAACTAGTTGAATTCTCTCTAAGGAAGGATTAGTACTTCCCTCTTGAGTTAAAGCAACTACAGCAAGGCTGACTAGCTGATGCTCGCTCGTTCTTCTTGCCGGAGAAAGAACCAGAATTGTTAATGCAACGTTAGAAGCAAGGCTTCTATAATGTCAAACCTACAGACGGCCGATGTTAGTTAGCCCTAAAACAATGCCAACGCCGATAACATGACCAAAAGCCATCGCTGCGATGAATGTTGGAATACTGACGGGCAGAATAGGGAGTTTGGGGCCAACTAAGGGTTTTTCAATCCTAGTACTTAGCAAAAGAACTACCAGGCTACTAATGCTGATAATGATTCCTACTGCGGGAGTCCAACCCGGTGTTGGAGGAACAGATGCCGCCACTGCTAATAAAGTAGATGAAATCAAGCTTTTGTCTCCTAAATAGAAGGTTAATGTAGACCTACAAGATTATAAAGTTACCAGGCGCAAAAGTTTTTGAGATAGTTTAGACTTTTCTGATGATTGTTTTAAATTTGTGAAATTTTGATGCGCGTTAAGATTTGCGGTATTACTCAACCAGAGCAATCTATAGCGATCGCCTCTCTTGGCGCAACGGCACTAGGATTTATTTGCGTGCCTACTTCACCTCGCTATGTGACTACATCCCAAATTCAAGCAGCGATCGCCCAATTACCAGAAAATATTGACAAGATTGGCGTTTTTGCCAACGCTACCATTAGCGAAATCAAGCAAATAGTTGTTGATTCTGGATTAACTGGCGTTCAGTTACACGGTGATGAATCGCCAGAATTTTGCAACCAATTACGCCAAGCCTTGCCCAATATCGAAATCCTGAAAGCATTCAGAATTCGCAGTCTTGAGCATCTTCAGACAACATCTGATTACACAAATTACGTAGATACTTTACTACTCGATGCTTACCATCCTCAACAACTGGGCGGTACAGGCAAAACCTTAGATTGGACAATGCTACAGCAATATAGTCCCAATCGCCCTTGGTTTTTAGCTGGGGGGCTAACAACAGATAATATTATCCAAGCTTTGAGTCAGGTAAATCCTAGCGGCATTGACCTATCTAGTGGCGTGGAACGCGCACCTGGAGATAAGGATTTAGATAAGGTAGCACTCTTATTTGAGCGGCTAGGGAGCAGGGAGTAGGGAGATGGGGGAGCAGGGGAGCAGGGGGGGCAGGGGGAGATGGGGAGATGGGGGAGTGTGGGGAGTGTGGGGGGAAAGATTTCTTGCCACACCTCCCTTTCCTCCCAGACCTCCCACACCTCTCTATGCCCCATGCCCAATGCCCAATGCCCCATTCCCTAAATGAAAGTTGGTTCGTGACGAATCAAGTTAAAGAGTTCTTCGCGGGTTTTGTGTTCTTCTTGAAATACACCAACCATTGCGCTAGTAACAGTCCAAGAACCTGGTTTTTGCACTCCCCGCATCACCATGCACATATGGGTGGCTTCCATGACAACGGCGACGCCTTGAGGTTCGAGAATGGTCTGAATTGCTTCGGCAATTTGGCGGGTTAGTCTCTCCTGTACTTGCAATCGGCGGGAGTACATCTCGACAATCCGGGCTAGTTTGCTCAGTCCCACAACTTTTTGATTGGGAATATAAGCAACGTGCGCTCTACCCATAAATGGCAGCATATGATGTTCGCACAGACTAAAGAAATTAATATCTCGGACTAGTACCATCTCGTTATGTCCTTCGTCAAAGATGGCATCGTTCACGAGTTCTTCGAGGGATTGGTTGTAGCCGCTAGTCAGAAACCGCATTGCCTCGGCTGCTCGTTTGGGAGTTTTCAGGAGTCCTTCGCGTTCTGGGTCTTCTCCAACGCCCAATATTAGCGCTCGCACGGCATCCATCATTTGCTCCATCTGTTCCTCTTTGGGTGGGAACACATCTGGTTGTCTCCCGTTGTGGGTGTTGCGATCTGGTCTTGGAGTGATGGCTTCTGCTAAGTCGGAAATTAAAGGCGATTGAGAGTAATTAGAACCGTTGGAACTAGCGATAGTCATGATTGAGTCTGGGTTATGGTTTAGTCATTGGTCATTGGTCATTGGTCATTGGTCATTGGTCATCGATCGTTTGCTTTAGACAAAGGACGAAGGACAAAGAACAAATGACAAATGACAAATTAGAGTGCGCCTGCACTGGGCATTATGGTTAATTCATCGATAACTGCCTGTTGTGGTAACAAAACTGTGTGGAGAATTAACTCGGCTATAGTTTCCGGGTTTAACATTTTGGAACGGTCTAAATCGACCTTGACTGTTTGTGTGTCCCAAATTTCGGTATTGACAGCACCAGGACAAATGGCTGTGACGCGAATGCCGCGATCGCGTTCTTCTTGTGCCAAGGTTTGAGAAAGGGATAACAAACCGGCTTTGCTGACGTTGTATGCTCCCCAATAGGGGAATGCTTGCTTGGCGGCAATGGAGGCGATGTTGATAATTGTGCCTCTGCCGCGATCGCGCATTGATGGCAATATTCCCGTAATACACTCAAACACACTGGTGAGATTAAGGTCAATTACTTGCTGCCAATCTGAGAGGGGAGTTTCACTTAAACTACCTGTGTATCCTATGCCAGCATTGTTTACCAAAATATCTATATCACCAAAGTTTTGGGCGATCGCTTGGATTTTTTCTCGTACTTGGGAGATTTGCCCTAAATCTAAAGCGTAAGCTTTCGCTTCCACCCCACTATGCTCTAAGGCTTCTCTGACTGCCTCCAATTTTTCTAAAGAGCGGCTGACTAAGGCTACATCTATTCCTGCCTTTGCAAAGGCTAAAGCCGTTGCTTTCCCAATCCCACTACTTGCGCCAGTAATCAAGGCGCGTCGTTTTTGCTCAGCACTCATGGTGTCTCCCAATTTTTTGGCAATTCCCCAAGCCTATTACCACCCAATTATTCTGAATTTTGAGCTTTGATAGATTAAAGGAATCTAAAAATACGATGATTGTCATAGAGCAACTGCTATTATGCAGTGCAATAGCTAGTATATTGTGGGTTTTCTCAGTAAAGACTACAAATCATCGCCTGAGAATTCACCCTGTAGACTCAAAGTTAATTACTTAATAATACAAGAGCCACTCAATATAATTGAGTAGGTTTGCCAAACATGCGAATGCCTATGGCTCATGAGATTGTTAAAAATCTTTAAGCACCATAGGCAATTATAGCATTGCTACTAGGCTAATTAATCATTATGCACTGCTGTTAATGTGCAACCTCTGTAAAAACACCAATTTTGCGGAATTTTTCGTAACGCAGTTGTCGGCGTTCGGCAGCAGTTAAACGGTTAAGTTCTTCCAAATTTTCCAACAGTACTTGCTTGAGGGTGGTAGCAGCTTTCAAGGGGTCGGCATGAGCGCCACCAATGGGTTCAGGTAATATCTGGTCGATAATTCCTAAATTTTTCAAGTCGTGGGAAATAATTTTCAAAGCTACGGCGGCTTGTGGTGCTTTGGCAGCATCTTTCCACAAAATTGCAGCACAGGCTTCGGGGGTAGCGACGGTATAAACTGAGTGTTCAAACATCAGTAGGCGATCGCCGACACCAATACCGAGTGCGCCACCGGAACCACCTTCACCGATGACTGTGCAAATAATTGGCACATCCAAGCAAAACATTTCCCGCAAGTTATAAGCGATCGCTTCCCCTTGACCTTGGTGTTCGGCTTCCACCCCAGACCAAGCCCCCGGAGTGTCGATAAAAGTTAAAATCGGCATCCCAAACTTATTGGCGTGTTCCATCAACCGCAAAGCTTTACGATAGCCGCCAGGGTAAGGCATACCAAAGTTACGGGCAATATTGTCTTTGGTATCGCGACCCTTTTGATGACCCAACATGACTACGGGTTGTCCGCCGAGACGCCCGACACCACCAACTAAAGCTGGATCGTCACCACCAGTGCGATCGCCATGCAACTCCATCCATTCATCACTAATTGCCTGGATGTAATCGAGAGTACTAGGACGGCGCGGATGACGAGCGACTTGCAATCGCTGGGATGGGGATAAACTACTAAAAATTTCCTCACGCAGTTGCATGGCACGTGTTTCTAGTTGACGAATTTGACCAGAAACATCGACGCCATTTTCTTCAGCAAGTTGCCGAATTTGATCTATTCGAGTTGCAAGTTCAGCTAGAGGTTTTTCAAAATCCAACAGTAGCGGTTTACGTTCAGTAGTTGCCATCGTTAGGAGTTATGAGTTAAGAACTATCTATTTTTCGTAATTTGTCTTTTGTCATTTGTCGTTTGTCCTTTGTCCTTTGTCTTTTGTCATTTGTCATTTGTCCTTTGTTCTTTGTCCTTTGTGTAAAGCAAATGACTAATGACCAATGACCAATGACCAATGACCAATGACCAATGACTAATGACTAAACCAACAACGGTCTAAATCCATGTTTCACCGACACCCTACCAATCTGCTCCATTTTGTCTACGGTAATCTGATTGCGCCCCCATGAAAAGTTCGTGTACAACTTCTCAAATTCCAATAACATAGATTCGGCAAAACAAGCAAACAACTGGCGTGCTGGTACGTCCATATTGACGATTTTCATAATTTTCCAGTCAATATCCAGAGAATGCTCTACAATTCCACCATTTAACACGTGTACGCCGGGATGCTGAATTTTTGTTGCTAAATTTTTAGGATAACCACCATCAATCAACAAACATGGTCGTTTTAAAACGGTAGGTTCAATTTCCACGCCTTTGGGCATACTAGCAACCCAAACTACAATATCAGCTTGGGGTAGTGCTTCAGTCAAACTCATGACTTTTCCTCGTCCCAGTTGACCTTGCAACTCGTTGAGGCGTTCTTGGTCGCGGGCTATTAGCAGAAGTTCTTGGACATCTGTTTTTGCATCTAGCCAGCGCGTAACTGCACTCCCAATATCGCCCGTTGCGCCACATACGGCGACTGTTGCTTTTGAGAGTTCAATTCCTAGCTGTTTTGATGCTTCTTCTACCTGCCGACTAATAATATAAGCAGTGTGGGTATTTCCTGTAGTGAAGCGTTCAAACTCTAGTTTGATGTTGCGGACTTGGCTAAATTGTTCCAATTTAAAATTTTCAAAAATAATCGAGGAAAATCCGCCTAAGGCCGTAATATTAATGCCATGCTTTTGTGCGTGTGCCATAGCGTTAAGCACTTTGCGGGTTGCGGCTTTGATGCGACGGGTAGCTAGCATCTCTGGCAAAAAGCAAGATTCTACATAGCGTCCTTCAATTTTCTGTCCGGTGACACTGGTAACAGTGATATTATCGACAATTTGTGGCGGGGCGCTGCACCAAAAGTCTAGCCCTTGATCGGCATATTCTGGGTATCCCAATTCTTGAGCTACCGCTTGAGCGTGTTCTAAACTAGTCAGATGTCCAATTAGACCAAACATGTAATGATTATTAGCCTTGTGCTGTCTTGAGCGCGTGAAATGAGTTAAAAGTTGAGAGTTGAGAGTTAAAAGTTGAGAGTTAGGAGTGAGGAGTTTAAAGTTAGGAGTTACGTCTAATGTGAATTAAGAGTTGAAAAGCTTTCAATTTTGTTGATGATTCCAAAATGACGGTTTTGTTCCAGCTTGTAAATCCTTATGGAACAATGTGATTTTTTAATTCACATCAGAATCGGGTGTGAGTTAGCAGTTTAAAGTTCAAGATTGATAATTTTGTCAGTTCAAGCTTTCTAACGCTTAACTCCCAACTCCTCACTCTTAACTCCTAACTCCTCACTTTTAACTTTTTTAAGCGGCTGCGAGTCCGTGGGCTGACAGACGCATAATCTCGAAAGTTTTAAAACCGATGTTACCTAATGCTTCACCGTACTGAATCATAAAGTCTTCTATTAAAGCTTCTTTTTCCATTGCTAAAGTTTTGGCATCATCAGCTACTTGGTTGAGCATTTTCCAAACAAGTGGGAGGTTTTGACGATTAGCTTCTTCTAATTCCGCCTTTGATTGAGCAAAGTTTTCTTTTAGCCAGACTTCTCCAAAGTTGAGATGGCTATATTCATCTTTTACTACGCCCTCAGTGATTTTACGGGCAAAGTCATCAGCAACGGGGATGTAGATGTTGTATGCTGCGATCGCAAAACATTCAATAATCAAAGACTGAATCAATAAACAAGTGACGACTTTGCCTTGGGCGGCGGCTGTTTGGAAGTTTTGGTGTAATCCAGAGAAAAATTCCTTGGCAAATTGCAAATCTGGAGTCACTTGTAAATTGCGTCCACAAGCTTCAAATCCTTTCTTGTGCCGACTTTCCATCTTAGATAAACGAATCAATTCTTTTTCAGATTCTGGCAGCAGTTGAGCTAGTTGGATGTAATTCTCATGGGCTTCTTGTTCCCCTTCAATGACGATGGCATTAATCCGGCTATAGGCGTCTTTGTATTTTTCGCTGTGGAAATCAATTTCATGAGATTGGTCTGTAAGCTGCTGCATGGTATGTTTTCTCCTGTAAAAGAATTATTTGACACCAGGATTCAATTTACCCCAAGAACAGAGGGTAATAATCATTGTGGTTTAATTTAACTTAACAAATAACTATGTTTATAGATTAGCTGTTGCTGGGGTCGATGCTCTAGTACTAAAGAAACAAATGTAATGCTTTGCAACTCATGTCAAAACCAAACTGGAATTTCAAATCTGGTGATTTTTTGAGCCTAGTAGTGTTACTGCTAGGAGCATTTATCGTTCTACTACCGCTGTTTGTGGTCTTTCTCACCTCCTTTGCACCAACAGTTGCTACTGCGGAAGATTTGTCCGAAAATAACTGGTCTTTAGCAAATTACCAAGCTGCATGGCAGCAAGGGAAATTTTTACTCGCGTTTGCTAATTCTACCTTGGTAGCGATCGCTGTGACAGCCTTTCAGATTCTCACTTCTGCTTTAGCTGGTTACGCCCTCGCACGGCTGAAGTTTCGCGGACGCCAAGCACTGCTGTTGGTTGTTTTGGCCACTTTGGTGATTCCCTTTCAATTGTTGGTAATTCCAATTTTTTTGGTATTGAAGTGGGGACACCTGATAAATACCTATGGGGCGCTTATTTTACCCACTGCGGTTAACGGCTTCGGTATTTTCTTGTTACGTCAATATTTCCAGACAATTCCCTTGGAGTTAGAAGAAGCCGCAGCCATAGACGGGGCGAACCGACTGCAAATTTTGTGGCGAGTAATGTTACCTCTAGCCCGTCCGGCGTTAGTGACACTATTTTTGTTCGCCTTCATCGGCGAATGGAATGATTTGTTTAAGCCATTGGTGTTTACCACACGACCGGAATTAAGGACTGTGCAGTTAGCGTTAGCTGAATTTCAGGAGCAATTTACAAATAATTGGCCTTTGATGATGGCAGCAGTAACAATAGCCACAGTTCCAGTAATAGTATTATTTTTGATTGGTCAGCGTCAGTTTATTCAGGGTATTGCTACCACAGGGATTAAGAATTAGGAAATGGGGAGTGTTGAGTGAAAAGTTAGGAGTTAGGAGTTAGGAGTTAGAAGTTAAGAATTATTCTCCTTGTCTCCTTTGTCTCCGTCATCTCCCCACTGTAGTCAATCCCATTGCATCGACATGCGATCGCAGTACTTAATGGAAATCCACGAGAAAAATGTCAACTTTTATTACAGCGTGCGTAATTCTTACAGGCCAAGCTGAACCAATAAATATACATATTCCATTCAGGAACCCAAGCCTTTATGAGTTCTCAACCCATCTTAGACCCTCAAAGATTAGAACAGTTACAAAACGAGATTCAGGAAAAATTTGATGAAACCCTAAAAAACGCTGACTTCAACTCACTACTTGAAAAGTACGGCATACTTGAAGATAGAGTTTTGAGAGTTTATTGGCAGTTTAATCTTGACCCCAATCAACTCAAATCTGATGATGCAGTTGATGAACAGCAACCTAATGCTTTATTAGCAACAACCCCAACAACTCCAAAAGAAGAAATCGTGTTAGTTAAAAAAGCATGGTGTATACCTTGCCCTTCAACTGGTAGCCAGTTAGGTTGTAACTGTTAAATAATTTAACAACAAGGAATTCAGGAGTCAGGAGTCAGTTGGGTATTTGATACTACTGAATTTTGAATTCTGAATTCTCTTTTAATACTTTAGTTTTTGTACTGTAAAAAGTTTATCCTAGTCAGTGACTCTGATTTTTTGAGCGCAAGTTGATAATGTCTCAAAATCGAAGCATTTGGTACTGGGAATTAGGTATAGTGAGTACTCTAGCAATTGCTGGAGTACTCACTTACTGTGAGAGTTTTGCTTTAGCCCAAATTCAACAGGATGACACCCTTGGAGTTGAAAATTCAATCGTTACACCAAAGTTAATTGATGGTCAGTCCATAGACCAGATTGATGGCGGAGCAATTCGTGGGAAAAACTTGTTCCACAGCTTTGACAAGTTTTCTGTCTCTGGAGGAACTACAGCGTATTTTAACAATCCAATAGATACTCACACCATTATCAGCCGAGTCACTGGCAATTCCATTTCTAATATCGATGGTATTATCAAAACGAATGGTACCGCCAGCTTATTTTTGATTAATCCCAACGGCATTATTTTTGGTAAAAATGCTTCTTTAAACATTGGTGGTTCATTTGTAGCGAGTACGGCAAGTAGTTTAAATTTTTTTGATGGTACAAAATTTAGTGCGACAGTTCCTCAATCTGCACCATTGCTGACAGTAACCGCTCCCATTGGCTTAGAATTTGGAGCGACTGCGGCTCCCATTCGCAATCAATCCCAAGCAAGTCCAAAAGGTGCAACTAACAGCATTGGGCAAGGTGTTGGTCTACAGGTGCAGCCAGGCAAAATGTTAGCACTAATCGGCGGTGACATAACACTAGAGGGTGGAAATTTAACTGCAAAGGCAGGAAGAATTGAATTAGGAAGCGTTACTCCTAATAGTTTGGTCAGCGTCAGTTCGATAAATCAAGCTTGGACATTCAGATACGAAGGCGTTAAAAATTTTCAAAATATCGAATTCATCAAATTAGATAAAGCTTTCTCTACAGTAGATACCAGTGGTCAAAGTGGGGGTAATATCCACCTCCAAGGCAAACGCGTGCTGATAAATGACGGTTCGCACATCTTTACTTTTACTTTCGGAATGCAACCGGGAGGAAATTTGGAAGTGAACGCTTCGGAGTCTGTGGAACTTGGAGAAAACGCGTTCTTGGCTACTGGAACTTCCAACGCCGGAAACTCTGGAAGTATAAAAATCACTACTAATAAGTTCATTGCTAAAGATGGAGCGCAAGTAACAATTTACAGTGTTGGCTCAGGACTACCGGGGGAATTGACTATAAACGCGTCAGATTCAGTAGAACTAATCGGCGGCTTCTCTGTTCCTCTGTTGCGAGATGGTAGCGATATAGTATCCACCGGCTTATTTAGTGAAACTTATGGTAGACAAAATGCTGGCAACATAACAATCAACACTGGAAAGTTGCGTATTCAGGGAGGAGCAAGAATATCAACAAGTTCTGAGGGTATTTATTTCTTTCGTCTCAACCAATTTATACCAGTTACAGGAAACGGAGGAAAGTTGACGGTGAACGCCTCTGAGTCTATTGAACTAATAGGAACTTCACCAAATGGTTCTAGGGTTAGCGGCTTGTTTTCTAGGACTGAAGGGCCTGGAAATGGAGGAAACTTAACGGTAAGAACAGGGCAATTGATTATCAAAGATGGAGCTGCAATAACCGTCAACAGCCAAGCTCGAAAGAATGTAATTTATGTGGCAGGAGATCCAAAAAATTTAGGGAAAGCAGGCGATTTAGATATAACTGCTAACTCTATTGTGTTGGACAATAAAGGAAAACTCACGTCTAATAGTGAATCAGGTAAAGGCGGAAATATTAGCTTACAGGTGCAGGACTTATTATTGATGCGCGGTAACAGTCAAATATCGACTAACGCCGGGGGTGATAAAACTGGTGGTAACATCACCATCAATGCACCTAATGGCTTTGTTGTCGCTCCGCTTTTTGGAAATAGCGATATCACCGCCAATGCCTTCTCTGGGTCTGGTGGTAAGATTGCGATCGCCACTAAAAACATCTTTGGATTTCTTCCCCGTACCCGTGCAGATGTAGAAAAGTTAGATGCACAAGAAATAAACCCAAATAACCTACAAACAAGTGACATCACGGCATTTTCTCAACAAAATCCTTCATTAGGTGGCACAGTACAAATCAATTCTCCAGATGTAGACCCCAGTAAAGGATTAGTGGAACTACCGAGAAATTTAGTAGACGCTTCCCAGGAAATTGCTGCTGGTTGTGGTTCTGGTGGGACAGCAGCCAGGAGTTCATTTACTAACACTGGACGCGGGGGAACATCAGCCGATCCGACACAGCCGTTGATAGCTGATGCAGTGCTAGCAGATTGGATAACACTAAATCCAGAAACTGAAAATCGCGCTGAGGGAATTGAGAATAAAAATATTCAAGTGCAGCGCAATATAGAAGAATCACGAAAAGTGGATTCTGTCAACGAACCTAGTGAAATTGTCGAAGCTCAAGGATGGATATTCGATGCCAATGGTAACGTAGTTTTGGTTGCTGAAGTACCTGCTGGGATGCCTCATACTTCGATGCTCGCGGCTGCATCTTGTCCTGCTAATTAAAAATTCACTTTGTTGACTAACGTTGATTAATTGTGTGCAGAAGTGAAAGTTTATAAACTCTGATAAAAAATAAAAAATTGATTAGAAATTTAGATGTAAGCTGCTTGTAATCGCTTTGAAACAAGCGATCGCTTGTTGGTTATGAGGTTGAGAGGAGCGATCGCTCTTTGTACTCAAACTCATGTGTGGATGGGATGCTTGTTCTCTCATCTCCAACACCGACACAACAAACATAGGCGTACACCTTATTTTGTCTACTCTTTTACTCAGCGAGAGATTAGAGGAGGTATCAATTACTCTTGTTGCATCAACAACAGTTACCAACTAGATTCATGAATGCTTTAAGGAAATCCAATAAAAATATATGAAGTTCTGTTAAAGAATGCGTAATTATTACTAGTCAAGCTGAAGTCATAATTATGAAGGTTCGCAAGAGCTTTAGAAAGTTAAGGCGATCGTGCCACCCTAGACTCTGTATCTTCAATTTCTTCCTTACGAAACTGTACTAATCAAAATCACGTTAATTTAGTACATCACAATATAAGTTAACACCTCTACCAATCTGCAAGGAGAGCGAAAATTATGAATTTCCAAAACACACAGCAGTTAACAGATGATATTCAAAACGAATCAAGTGAAAGCCTGAATAACTCGGAAATTATCGATTCTCAACCATTACAGCAGTTAACAGATGATATTCAAAACGAATCAAGTGAGAGCTTGAACAACGTTGAGTCCAGTGTTGTACGCCAAAATGATGCTATATCAGAAGAAAATGCCTTAAACGTGCAGCTTAAACTTAAATTAAAAGAAGTTTGCTGGATGCAGAATGGCCAGGAAGTATGTAAACCTTAATAACGTAGTTTCAAGTGGAACAGCTTATCGCAGTTTCCGTCCTGCTGAGGTACCTTTGAAAAGGTACTAACCTTGGAAAAAACATTTTGGTGTACCTCAGTTTCTTAAGAAACGTCATACCATCATATTAATTATATTTTAGTTAATTTTGGAACAAATTTTAAGAGCTAAATCCATAAAATGTTGACTGATTATAAACAAATTTTAATAGCTATAATTTCATTTTGATTTGTGTTACTGCCTTTTTATAGTTTTCAACTATTATCGTTAGTAAACGACAGTATTTCACTATCTAAATTAAACTAAAAAAAACTTTTTGGGGTGCAAATCCTGTGATTTATCAAAGTCGAAGCAGCCAGTATTGGAAGTTTACCCTAGTGAGTGCTTTAGCAATTATTGGAACATTCAACTTCTCGAAAAATTGTGCATTTGCCCAGATTCTAGAAGATAACACTCTAGGATCTAAAAGTTCAGTTGTTACACCTCAGCTAATCAATGGGCAGCCTACTGTCAAAATTGATGGTGGAGTAATTAGTGGTAGTAACTTGTTCCACAGTTTTGAACAATTTTCTGTAGAAGAAGGAACCACAGCCTACTTTAATAATGCGACAGCTATTCAAAACATTATCACTAGGGTAACAGGTAAGTCTGCTTCTACTATTGATGGCATTCTTAAGGCTAACGATGGAGCCAACCTGTTTCTGATTAATCCGAATGGGATTATTTTTGGTCGCAATGCTTCATTAAACATCGGCGGTTCATTTGTAGCAAGTACGGCAGCTAGTTTGAACTTTGCTGATGGTACTAAATTTAGCGCCACAGATCCCCAAGTACCCCTGCTGAGAGTAAGTGTTCCCATTGGTTTACAATTCGGGCCAACTGCTAATTTCATCCTTAATCAATCCCAAGCACCCAGTTCAGATGGGAAAACAACCAATATCTTAAAGAATCCTGTTGGCTTACAAGTACCGTCAGGTAAAACCTTAGCACTTGTGGGCGGTGATATAACGCTAGACGGCGGAAATTTAACAGCAAACTCAGGCCGAATTGAACTAGGAAGCCTTACTGCCAATAGTTTAGTCAGCTTGAAGTTAACAAACGAAGTCTTGAGTTTGGGATATGCAGATGTCCAAAATTTTCAGAATATTCGAGTAATCAAGCGAACTGACGGTTCTGGAATTGCATCTCAAGTAGATGCTAGTGGTGAGAGTGGCGGTAATATTGAGGTACGAGGCAACTATGTAGAAATAATTGGGGGGAACGTTTTACTGACTACTCAATCTAGTGGCAGTCAAATCATCGCTAATAAAAATGTCGGTGACCTAACAATTAGCTCCAGGAAATTAATCGTTAGAGATGGCGCACAAGTATCTACTGCTACAAATAGTACACGTGATGGTGGAAAGCTCAGTGTAAGAGCATCTGAATCGGTGGAGGTGACTGGTAGGTTTGTCAATCCAAATAATAATTTGAGGATACCTAGTGCATTATTGAGTTCAACAAGCGGTGCTGGAAAAGCAGGTGACATAGAGATCACCACTGGACGATTGCTTATCCAAGATGGGGGACGAATAAGAACAAACTCCACTGCATCATCTGATGGAAACTCACCACCCATAGCAGGTACAGGGAATGGAGGAAATTTAATAGTCAAAGCCTCCGATTCTGTAGAACTAATTGGAAGCTCAAGAGGTTTAGCTACTGGGTTGTTTGCTTTGACAGATACTTCCGGAGATGCTGGTAAAATAAGTATTGATACAGGAAAATTGATTGTCCGAGGCGGAGCTACAATAAGTGTAAGCAGTCAACTTGTAGACTTTTTCATCTATCCAGAAGATGTGCGTAATTCAGGAAAAGCAGGCGATATAAATATAACAGCTCGCTCCATCCTACTCGACCAAGGAACACTCACATCTAATAGTCAGTCGGGTAAAGGCGGGAATATGGCGCTACAGGTGCGGGATTTATTATTGATGCGCCGCAACAGCCAAATTTCCACTAATGCTGGCAGTGATGGAGATGGGGGTAATATCACCATCAAAGCACCAAATGGCTTCATTATCGCGCCTATTTTTGGAAATAGCGATATCACCGCCAACGCTAACCTTGGCTCTGGTGGCAAAATCACAATCACCACTAAAAACATCTTTGGATTTGTGAGGCGCACTGGTGAAGAGGTAGCGAGGCTCGATCCAACAGGCGAAAAAGACCCGAATAATCTGCGAACAAATGACATCACGGCATTTTCTCGGCAAAACTCTTCATTAGATGGCACAGTACAAATAAACTCACCAGATGTTGACCCCAGTAAGGGATTAGTGGAACTACCTGTAAATCTAGTCGATCCTTCTCAGCAAATTGCTGCTGGTTGTGGTTCTGGTGCAAAAACGGCCAGGAGTTCATTTAATAACATTGGACGTGGAGGAACAACACCCGATCCCACACAGCCTTTGATGGCTGATGCAGTCCTAGCAGATTGGATAACACTGAATCCAGAAAGTGAGAATCGCGCTAACGGGATGAACAATAGAGTAGTTGTTGAAAAGCAACAGAATACCAAATCACAGAAAGTGAATTCTGTCAACGAACCTAGTGAAATTGTCGAAGCCCAAGGATGGGTAACGGATGCTAATGGTAACGTGGTTCTGGTTGCTCAATTACCAACTGCAACGCCTCAAAGTTCATCACTTACAGCTGCATCTTGCGCTGCTAACTAGAAATTCAGATATAACGTTTTCACATATATCGGCAGTAGGGGCGCACAGCTGTGCGCCCCTACAATCTAATGCCCCATTCCTAATTCGTCTCCTGAATCTGCAAACGTACTGTGTGTTCTGTCGTACCACTCAGTTGCAATTCCATGATTTCACCACCCAGAGGTTCTAAGCAACTGAGGAGCGATCGCAAGTTGGGCGTACTTGCGCCAGTATCTACATACAATCTATCTGCCAAATTGCCGATACGTTTCCAAGTCATATATAGTTTGGCGATGGTTTGTTCGATTTGAGATGCTTGATTAACTAGATCGGCAGCAATACTCAAACAGCCTACTCTTTGCGCTTCTTCTAAAGCTGTTTCAATATCAATATTTTCCTGCGTTAGGGCCTGGACTTGAGCTGCCCCTTTGAGGTATTTTGCTAAATTACGCGCTTCTGTAGTTACCTGTTTTAAGGTATCTACATCAGGATTGGCAGCTATTTCCTTTTGGATAAACTTTTGGTGCGATTCTGGCAGTTTTTCCATTTCCTTTACCAGAGGGGCAATGTAGCGCGGCGGCAGGGTGTTATCTGCGGCTTTTGCTCTGACTGGTTCGGGTAGTAATTCTGAGGACATAGCTGTCCATTCATCGGTGAGTTGTCGCACTTCTCGCCTAGTGATGCGATCGCCTTTTTGGGCGGCTTCACTCACCATGTGTTGTACTTCAGGCACGGCTTTGGAGGTTTCGACAAATGCCCGTTTGCTAAAGTTATTCACTGCGCTGGGGTCTAGTTTGCCTTCTTCTAAAAGGGTATCAGCACTATTAGCCAGTTGAATCCAGGCATAAGCTTGACTTTTGCTGATTTCCCGCTCTTTTAGCCATCTGAGAAAACCCGTACCCCGTCCGTCGCCACCAATTTTTTCTCGATCGCGGATGGCGCGTAAAATTCGCCCCCGCCAGATTTCAGTTTGCAGATCGAAGCGATCGCATACCTGCCAAGCTATTTCGAGCTGCTGTTGAAAATCTGAATCTAGAATCTGTTCATCTTCTGGATCGGGTAGTTCAAAGGTGAGATCTGCTGGCTGTTGCAAAGCCGCAGCAAGGTCGTTGATGGAGTCGGTATCTTGCACGATTGATGGCTAACGAGTAGTTTATGCGACCGGCTTATTATGCCACAATTCTGTGAATTCTAACTTAAGGGACAAGACGGTATTTTCAATTACAACAAACATAGATAGAGGGGTAAACCACCTCAGTGGTGTTTTTAATTATTCCAAGACAATAAAAATAAAAACAATGAACCAGGTAGACTACCTCCGGATTAGTTTAATCGATCGCTGCAACTTCCGTTGCCAATACTGTATGCCAGAGGGAGTAGAGCTGGACTATATTCTCAAGCAACAGCTGTTGAGTGATGAAGAACTGCTCGTTCTGCTGCAAGAGGTATTTATTCCTCTTGGTTTTAGCCGCTTTCGTTTGACTGGGGGCGAACCGTTACTACGTCCCCGTGTAGTAGATTTAGTAGGTGCGATCGCCTCTTTTCCCCAAACTCAAGATTTGTCAATGACCACCAACGGGTTTTTGCTTGCCTCGATGGCACAAGACCTCTACGATGCAGGTTTGCGACGCATTAATATTAGTCTCGATTCTCTCGACGCCGACACTTTTGACCAAATTATCGGTAATCGCGGTCGTTCTCGTTGGCAACAAGTTTGGGATGGTATTCAAGTTGCCTATGAAGTTGGATTTGACCCACTGAAGCTGAATGTGGTAGTCATTCCTGGCGTTAACGATAGCGAAGTTTTAGATTTAGCTGCCCTGACAATAAATAGACAGTGGCATGTGAGATTTATTGAATTTATGCCCATTGGCAATTTGAATTTATTTGGCGATCGCGGTTGGGTATCCTCAGCCGATTTACGCCAACGCATCTGGGAACGTTGGGGCTTGACAGAATCCCAAGTTCGTGGCGCTGGCCCTGCTGATGTGTTTAAAATTCCTGGAGCAAAGGGAACCCTTGGATTTATTAGTCAGATGTCAGAATGTTTTTGCGATCGTTGCAACCGGATGCGCTTGAGTGCTGATGGTTGGCTGCGTCCGTGTTTATTGAATGAAACTGGTCAACTCGACCTGAAAACTGCCCTCCGTTCTGGTACTAGTACTGCTCAACTAAAAGAGCAGGTGAGGCGTTTACTAGCAATCAAGCCAGAAATCAACTTTAAGGGACGCGACTCTGGTATCAAAGGTGCATACAGCCGCACCATGTCGCAAATTGGCGGATAGTCATTGGTCATTTGTCATTTGTCCTTTGCCAATAACTATGGGACTTCCAAATAAAAAAATATCCCATCGTTAGGGGAGCAGTTCTTGAGCAGTTCTCGATCTCTTGAAGCAGGGGAGGAAGAATCTAAAGAGCGTTTTTGTTCTCAAAATTGGATAATTTAATTTCTGGAATTCCCCATAATCAATGGTTATTTGTCCTCTATTACAAAGTCCAATCGTCGGAAACCTCAAATCAAACTTTGGGATTTGTCTTTACAAATGACTAAAGACAAATAACTAAGGACAAATAACTAAGGACAAATGACTATTAAGCTTGTCGTGAGTAGTATTCCACCACAAGTAGTTCGTTAACTTGTAGTGCCACCCATTCTCGCTCAATAATACCGTTGACTTTTCCAACCAACTTATTTTTGTCGAACTCCAGGTGACTGGGAAGGTTAGCCAAACCGGGATATTGCAAGTTATTTTCCACCAACTTGCGCGATTGTTCCCGGTCTCTGACAGCGATGGTTTCACCCGGACGGCATTGATAGCTAGCAATATTAACTACACGGCCGTTAACAGTAATGTGACCGTGGTTCACCAATTGACGAGCCGCTGGAATCGTTGGAGCTAGACCTAAGCGGAAAACGGTGTTATCCAAACGCATTTCTAGCAATTGCAGCAGGACTTGTCCGGTAGAACCAGTAACACGTCTGGCTTTCCGCACATAGCGTAGCAACTGCTTTTCTGTTAAACCGTAGTTGAACCGGAGCTTTTGCTTTTCTTCTAGACGGATGGCATACTCAGAGCGCTTTTTGCGGTTCTGACCATGCTGACCTGGTGGATAAGCACGTCTGGCGCTTTTACGAGTTAATCCAGGCAGGTCGCCCAAGCGACGTATAATTCTGAGGCGTGGCCCTCTGTATCGGGACATGAGTTTCCTTAATCTAATCCTGTTTAAACTTTACCCAAACATCTATTTTGACACTCCACTGATTAAAAATCAGGAGATTCTTGGTTCTACGAAGCTGCTTGCGTTGGTTTGACGTATTTTTCCCAAGTGCAGGCATCCTCTCCCCAAGCGTGAATTCCGACGTGCCATGTCGTACTCTTGCAATTAGTTTTTTGTGTTTATTTGGTTTTGTAGGTTACTCAATCGTGAGATTGATTTACGTAGTATTGTTATTGTGAAATACTTTTTACGTTACCTACATAGAGTAGAATTCAGCAATTCCTGAGTCAGAATTCAGAATTCATAAAGCCAGAAGTCAGGAGTAAAACAAGCTTTTTGCTTGGCTACCAGACTGAGGTTGATTACTTCAGCTTCCTGGAAATCTGTTATCTTTTTCAAAGAATCATAATATTAACACAATTCCCCATATTAACACAATTTCCAGCATAATCAATCTTGTCTAGATGTTGGTCGGTTGAATGCTCAACCCAAAAGCATTCTGACTGCTCAATTGTGAATTATGAATTCAAAGTTATGACTCCTGAATCCTGAATTATGCCTGATTCCTGAGGATTTTTCAGATATTTGAGTTAGCATTACTTTGGGTGTTTGGAGAATGGCAATGTTAAAGAGCAAAAAAGCGGTTAGCAAAGGTCAGAACAAACAAGGCAGTTCTACCTTTGGGATTGTAACAGTACCAGTTTTGGCAATAACTGGATTGTTGACAGCGATTTTACCTGATATGGCGATCGCTGCCTCCTACAGGAATGATTACAGTGTTTGTGCAGAGGGTCTTTTGAAGGCCGGTATTACGCCAGAAGCAGCATCACAAGGGTGCGCCAATGCACTACGTCCCAGGGATTTTGGCGCTTGCGTCGTTAAAATTGACAAGCAAACTGAAATTACAGCCGCAGATGCCCTTTCTTACTGTGGGAGAGCTAGGCGTCCTGAGGAGTTAGCTACCTGCGTAGTCGGCGTCAGCTCGATAACCAAGGAAGCAATTAATCCCGCAGCCTTAAATTACTGTGGTCGCAGTTTGTTACCAGTGCGCTTTGGTCAGTGTGTAGTTGGCTTACTTAGTAAAATCGAGCTTCTTCCTAACCAGGCGTTGGACACTTGCATCGATGGCAGTGACAGCAGTGTTATCGGGGTTTCTTCATCTACACCACCGACTTTATTACCTACTAATTCAAGCCCTAGTTTGGAAACTACGCCAGTCCCAACACAACAACAGCTTATTCCAACTCAGCCTGGCACTAATTAAATCAGGTGCTTTGCAATTGCTGAAAATACAGATTTATAGAGTTGGCTAATAGCCAGTTCTATTCACGGACTACCAAAAAATAAATCATCAGATCTGAATTTATAAGGTTGGGTTTCGCTGTTGCAAAACCCAACCTTGTATCTTAGAGCGCTTCAACCTGAGAGGCTAATTTACCAATGCTTACTGCATAGCTGCCGTTAGGCAATCACAGTAATATTTGCATTAGTAAGCATTGCCTGATTCGAGAACTGAGCGATTTGAACTTGTGCTGTGCCACCGAGTCCATCTTTATCAAAGAATAAGTTACCCGTAGATTGATTGTAGATGAAGCGATCGCCTGCCGCTGTGGCAACAGTACCAAGTCGGAATATGCTCGAATCCAATGTAGTATTTACAGATTGGCTCAGTCCAAACTCCGCCTTAGAAATCAAGATAGTATCATCTCCAACAATAAAATCAGTAATAGTATCAAAGCCACTAGTGCGGGTATCAGCCAGGTTAAAGCTATCTCGACCACTTCCACCAGTCAGCACATCTTTACCAATTCCACCAGCCAGTACATCGTCACCTGCACCGCCCAACAAGGTGTCAATGCCAGAACCACCCAAGAGGATATCGTTACCATCAAGTCCATTCAAATTATTAGCACCAGCATTTCCTGTGATGGTGTTATTGAGGGTGTTGCCAGTACCATTGATTGCTGAACTTCCAGCCAGGGTCAAGTTTTCCAGGTTATCTGTCAACACCCAAGCTATAGAAGACTCAACTAAATCTGTGCCTGCATTTAAGCCTTCAACGATGGTATCGCTGATACTGTTTACAGTGTAAGTGTCATTGCCAACTCCACCATCAAGGTTATCATTACCTGTACCTCCATCCAAATCATCATCACCTGAACCGCCTAACAAGGTGTCATCCCCGGAACCACCAATCAGGCTATCACTACCATCAAGTCCACTCAAGATGTTAGCACCACCATTTCCTGTGATGATGTTATTAAAGCTGTTGCCAGTACCATTAATTACCTTGCTTCCAGTCAAGGTCAAGTTTTCCAGGTTATCTGTCAACACCCAATCTACTGAAGAGTTGACTAGATCGATACCTGCATTTAAGCCTTCAGTAATCGAATCGGTGAGGCTGTCTACGGTGTAAATGTCATCCCCTGCTCCACCATCAAGGTTGTCATTACCGACTCCACCATCTAAGATGTCATTACCTGCACCTCCATTCAAGGTGTCATTACCGATACCTCCATCCAAGTCATCGTCACCTGAACCGCCCAACAAGATGTCATTGCCGGAACCACCAATCAGGCTATCATTGCCATCTTGTCCATTCAAACTGTTAGCACCAGCATTTCCTGTGAGGATGTTGTTGAGGGTATTACCAGTACCATTGATTGCCTCAGTTCCAGTCAAGGTCAAGTTTTCCAGGTTATTTACCAAGATCCAATCTACCGAAGACTTAACTAAATCTGTACCTGCATCTAAGTCTTCATTAATGGTATCGCTGAGGTTGTCTATGATGTAAACGTCGTTGCCTATTCCACCATAAAGAGTGTCAGCTCCTGCACCTCCATCTAAGGTGTCATTACCTGCACCACCCATCAAGCTATCGTTGCCGCCATCACCGCTTAGGTCATCATTACCTGCATCACCCAACAAGCTATCATTGCCGTCATCACCGGTGAGGTTATCATTGCCATCTTCCCCTTTTAAGATGTTAGCACCAGTATTTCCTATGAGGATGTTGTTGAGGGTATTACCAGTACCATTGATTGCCTCGGTTCCAATCAAAGTCAAGTTTTCTAGATTCGCTCCCAACACCCAATTCACTGAAGAATTGACTAAATCTGTACCTGCATTTAAGCCTTCAGTAATGGTATCGCTGAGGTTGTCTACGGTGTAAATGTCGTTACCAACTCCACCATCAAGACTGTCGGCTCCTGCACCTCCATCTAAGGTGTCATTGCCTGCACCGCCCAACAAGCTATCATTGCCGTCATCACCGCTGAGGTTATCATTGCCACTTTCACCGCTTAAGATGTTAGCACCAGTATTTCCTATGAGGATGTTGTTGAGGGTATTACCAGTACCATTGATTGCCTCGGTTCCAATCAAAGTCAAGTTTTCTAGATTCGCTCCCAACACCCAATTCACTGAAGAATTGACTAAATCTGTACCTGCATTTAAGCCTTCAGTAATGGTATCGCTGAGGTTGTCTACGGTGTAAATGTCGTTACCAACTCCACCATCAAGACTGTCGGCTCCTGCACCTCCATCTAAGGTGTCATTGCCTGCACCGCCCAACAAGCTATCATTGCCGTCATCACCGCTGAGGTTATCATTACCATTTTCGCCGCTTAAGATGTTAGCACCAGTATTTCCTATGAGAATATTGTTGAGTGTATTACCAGTACCATTGATTGCCTCGTTTCCAATCAAAGTCAAGTTTTCTAGATTCGCTCCCAACACCCAATTCACTGAAGACTTGACTAAATCTGTACCTGCATTTAAGGCTTCAGTAATCGTATCGCTGAGGCTGTCTACAATATAGATATCATCGTCTTTACCACCAATGAGGGTATCATCTCCTGTACCGCCATCTAAGATATCATTGCCATCACCACCATTAAGGGTGTCATTACCACCTAGTCCTTGAAGTGTGTCATTGCCCACTAATCCAGAGATCAGATCCCGATACGGCGTACCACTCAGGTTATCTATATCAGAAGTACCATTAATTACAGTAACCACTTGACTAGGATCGGTCACTGTCAGCATAAAAACATCGTCGATAGATGCTTTTCCATCACTGGCGATAACTTTGATGTTGAGGCTACCAACGTTGTTAGTTGTGGGAGTCCCACTGAAACTGGTGCCATTGAAGGTCAACCAGCTAGGAAGTGAACCACCATTTTCCAGGGTGGCTGTGTAGGTGAGATTTCCACCATCCACATCCGTGAAGGTGTTTGCTGGTAGGGCAAAGTTGAAGGTGGTGTCTATTGTTGTTGCTTGGTCAACAATGGGGTTGGCAACAATCGGTGCATCATTCACCGGCGTAATATTAATATTGCGGGTAACAGTAGTACTATTAGCAGTGCCATCATTAACGACAAAACTGATGGTACGAGGTGTTGTAGTGGGGTTGTCACTGCTGTTGGTATAAGTAATGGAACGCAGTGCAGTTTGATAATCAGCAACGGTGGCACTGCCAGTTAAGGTTAAGATACCTGTGCTGCTGTTATAGCTCCCCGTAATTCCATTTTGGTTAGTGAAGGCGAGAATGTCTTGCCCAGAGACGAAACCACTGCTAACGCTGACAGTAGCACTGACTAAGTTGGCTGAGTCTACATCGCTGATGGTAATGCCTGAGTCGATGCCTGTAGTAGCGTTCTCGGTATATGCCAAAGCAGAGTTTGTAGCAGTAACAACGGGTGCATCATTCACCGCCGTGATATTAACATTGCGGATAGCGGCGCTACTATTAGCAGCCCCATCATTAATTAGGAAACTGATGGTACGAGGTGTTGTAGTAGGATTGTCGCTGCTGTTGGTATAAGTAATGGAACGCAGTGCAGTTTGATAGTTAGCAACGGTGGCACTGCCAGTTAAGGTTAAGACACCCGTGCTGCTGTTGTAGCTGCCGGTAATCCCATTTTGGTTGGTGAAAGCGAGGATATCTTGACCAGAGACGAAACCACTGCTAATGCTGATGGTGGCACTAACTAAGTTGGGGGAGTCTGTATCAGCGACGGCAATACCTGAATCGATCGCTATAGTGGCGTTCTCGGTGTATGCCAAAGCAGAGCTAGAACCAGAGGTAATTGTTGGGGGAGCACCACTGTTTTTGTAGTGTTCTGCATATATTCCATCACCAGACCCGTCCTGACCAGAGCTATTCCAAGCAATTAAAAAGTTCCCATTGTCATCCAGCGCGATCGTGGGGTTAAGTTGGTTATTGGTGGTGTAGGTATTGACCTTAAATTCGTTCCCTTGTGCCACACCAGAACTGTTGTAGCGTCGAGCATATATTCCATTGTCAGAGCCGTCCTGACCAAAACTTTGCCAGGAAATAATAAAGCTTCCACTTGCATCCATCGCTATCGTGGGATTACTTTGACCGCCATCGGTGTAGGTATTGACCCTAAATTCGCTCCCTTGTTTCACCCCAATACTGTTGTAGCGTTGAGCATATATCCCATTGTCAGACCCGTCTTGACCAAAGCTTTGCCAGGAAATTACGAAGTTTCCATTGGCATCCATCGCCACTGTGGGATTAATTTGCTCGTCAGTGAAGTAGGTGTTGACCTGGAATTCGCTTGATTGTGCCACTCCGGCACTGTTGTAGCGTTGGAAATATATTCCACTACCAGACCCGTCTTGACCAGAGCTTTGCCAAGAAATCACAAAGTCCCCATCTGCATCCATCGCTACTGTGGGGTTATTTTGGCTTTTGTTGGTGGTAGTGACCTTAAATTCGCCCCCTTGTGCCACTCCAGCACTGTTGTAGCGTTGGGCATATATCGCATTGATAGACGAGTTTTGATCTACGCTAGCCCAAGAAATCACGAAGTCCCCATCTGCATCCATCGCTACTGTGGGGTTATTTTCGCTGTTGGCAGTGGTGGTATTAACTCTAAATTCGCCGCCTTGTGCTACTCCGGCACTGTTGTAGCGTTGAGCATATATTCCCTCATAAGACCCGTCCTGACCATAGCTAGCCCAGGAAATCACAAAGTCCCCATCTGCATCCATCGCTACTGTGGGGTTAGTTTGGCTGTTGGCAGTGGTGGTATTAACTTTAAATTCGCCCCCTTGTGCCACTCCAGCACTGTTGTAGCGTTGGGCATATATGCCAGTACCAGACCCGTCTTGACCTTCGCTAGTCCAGACAATCACAAAATCTCCAGTGTTATCCATCGCCACTGTGGAGTTGGATTGATTATTGTTGATGTAAGTATTAACTTTGAATTCTGTCATGGAAAAACCTCTTTTAAAAACTAAAAATTTGATTTCAACAATTACGCTGTGACTAGACAGACTCTTTAGTCATTAGGAATCACCGCACTGGGTCGCAGCCAGTAGTTCAACTCTGGTGCTGTAAATGCTTGGCGGATTTCTTTTCGTTCCTGATTCAAAACCATCGGACGCCCTACACCAGCAAGGAACTGGACATCATAAAGTTCTTGACATCCTGTGCTGAACTTCAGCATCCCCAGGTGCTGCCCATTTCGCAAATCTACGACTGCTACGCCACAGAGCAACTGCTCAAACCTTTGAGTAATGGGCAACCCCCCAAAAATATGCCGTTCCCGAATCTGGCATAGTCCCACTAGGGCGTAATACCCGACGCAGCATAAACCCCGCAGAAATCCGGGGAGTACGCAGACTACCTGTTTATCTCCTGATTCTGGATGAATGCGCCATACTTCCCCTGCACCAGAGTTGAGCAGCCACAAAAACCCGTCATGCCAAATTGGGGAATGGGGCATTGATAATCCATCTAAAATAATTTCATTGCTCTCCACTTCCACTACGACCCCACCGTTGGCTTTACCCGGCCGCCATCCCCCGACGGTATCTGTCGCACCGAGGGCAGTCACGTATTTAGGTTTGCCATCCACCATTGCTAAGCCATTGAGGTGGCATCGGTCTTCTGGTACTACTTCAGAAATAAATTTGGGATGCCAGCGCGGTACAAAACTAAAGTCTGGACTCAAGGCAGAAAGGCAGGAAAAACGGGTGTTGACAATCCACAGCCCTTCCCTACCAAATTCCAGGTCGTGAATGTTCAGGTCGCCTGTGAAGTATGTCATCCGTGGCAGGTAAAGGGCGTCGTACCGTCCGGGCTGGTCTTCTAAATACTCATAAGCTAATGTGGGGGCATTGGCTAATAAATAGACTTCGTGATGGGTAGCCAGTGCCAAACGCGAACCATGAACTGCTAACCCCATTGGTTTGGAAAATTGGCGTAATAGCATGGTAATCTGTTGTCCATTCCAACCCACTAGTGCTAGTTTCCCGGCTTGGTAGGTGGTGATGGCAACCGAACCTCCTGCTTGACTCAGCCAAGAAATAAATCCTTGGTCAGCGTTACACTCAATTAAGTTGTTCTCTTGTGGGGCAGTAGTGCTGGAGGTGGCTAGCATAAATCAAATTTCAAATTTTTTGAGCAAGATAATGTCATGTTTTAGACTTAGTTGCATAAAAAAGATTGCACAAAACTAAATCCAGAGGTAGTACCGGTCACTTTTGTCTCAAGTAAATTGGTCACCAATAAACAAACCTGTACCAGGAACAATACCCAAAGGAATCGCCCGCTGATAACAGGTTATACTGCCATCAAGCCGCACTGTATATAACTTTGCAGACATTTTGATTTTGGTTGATTTTATGATGTTTTACTGGTAAGTCTGACTTTGGTACTTAATGTTATGATAAAGTTTTTTACTTAAAAATAAACAGTATATATACGGAAGATAAATTTTTCAAAACTTGACTAATTTCCAATAGACCTAGCTTGAAAAAGGGAGTAGGCAATGGCTGACACGTATAGGTTTTTAATAAAGCAATGAGTAATAAATGTAAAACCAAGGTAATCATCATGGTTTTATCAACCCTCACCCTCTAAAACTCGTATTTTTAAAGGAAAGCCTAAAAAACCTACACCTGGGCGGTATATTGCCTTTTTGTAGGTAATAATTAAAATTCAATGAGCAACAACGATCGCAGCACGTTTACCTCTTGGCTGTACAGACAAGCGACTAAATTGCTTTAGACCTTTCGAGAGTCGGTAGGAAAATTTTGACGAGACAATCAGCGGCGATCGCATGAATACGAAGCCCGTAACGCATGATTGTGTTTATTCTTAATCTTTATTCAAGTTGAGAAATTGCTAATTTAATCACCGCTTGAACTCCTGCTTCCTGTTCTTCGGTCAATGCGGTTTGTAGAGGCTCTAAAGCAATACCATCACCAATTTTCATCAATGCCAAAGCGGCTGCTTTTCGAGTTTCCCAATCGGGATGATGCAATAATTCAACGAGGTTGGGAATTGCTGGTTGATGAGCTAAGCTACCCAAAGCTACCGCGGCTTCACACCGCACGATTGGGGATGCATCGGTGAGGGCGTTAATCAAGATTTGAAATGCTTCAGCCTCTGTGCGTTCTTCAGCGATTTTAGCGATCGCTCCCACCACTGCGGCCCGAACTTCTGGCGAGTCAGAGTTAATTTCCCGATATAGATATTCCTTTGCCTCTGCTCCAATAAATGCTAACGCCCATACTGCATATCCTTTGGCGCTTTCTGGATATTCGGATGAAGCTAAAATTTCCAACAATGCTGGTACAGCAGCCTCACCAATCTTAGCCAGCGCTCCCACTGACGAACCTTTAACTACGGTATCCTCATCATTTAGGAGGGCGTTGACTAAGGTGGGAACTGCGATCGGATCGCCAATCAATGTCAAAGTTTTAGTGCTAGCTCTCCTGACAACTGGATTTGGGTGATTTGCCACAGCTTGCAATAATAAAGGAGTTACAGGCTTACCGACTTTACCCAAAGCCTCTGCAAAACTCAAACGTACCATCCCCCGTGAGTCTCCCATACTCTCAATCATTTGTTTGAGGATTTTTTGGTCATCGGGGTTGAAGGTATTTTGATTTAATTGCTCGCTGACTGCTGCAAGTAAAGCATCAGTTTCGGCGTGGGATAGCTGGATTGAATTTTCCCCGGACTGAGTTTCAAAGTTGACCATGTGAATTAGGGAATGGGGAGTGTGGGGAGAGTGTAGGGAGTGCGGGAAGTGTGGGGAGATAATAAAAGAGCTTCCCACCACTCTTATAATGACGATGTGTAATCCTCGATAGCCAATCGAAAATCGTTCGAGTGAGCGTAGTCGAAGCCCAAAATCTAAAATCCAAAATTGTCTGGTTTTTGCCTTGTAGTACTAATTACTACCGCTGAGAGTGGCCTGCTGATTACGCAGTTCTTGGAGGGCAGCATCAATTTTGGCAAGCTCAGGTTCCAATTTTGCCATGACGCTTACCCTCATCAACTTAGCGCGTTTTGCTGTTTCTGTAGTTTCTTGAACTAAACGTTCCCGATATTGCTCAAGTTCTGCAATCACTTCTGCTATGTCTTGAGTGGTTACATCATTTGTTGTCAGTTCCGAGGTTTCATCCATATCTTTTGTTTCCTTTTATGTGTATTTATGATGTTTTTTTGTCAGTGTTTGACTGTTGTTTATTGTTAGTTACTTTGCCAAAGCTAGTAGCTTTTTGATGCATACAATTAAACAATTGTCAAAAAATAACTAACTAATAGCTGACAGAAGATACATTCAGATCTTCTCAGATTGCGTTACCATCGGTAAAGCTTTTTAAGGGAAATCTTCAAATAAGTAAGCTAAGTCCAGCCTTCAATCAAGGTGCTGGTAAGTATTTCGGCATAAGTTAAGTAAGTCAGCGATCGCAATTCAATGTATATGAAGAAATATGAATTGTTTGTCGCGTGGTTATGCTGTAGGCTAGCTACCGCACCTTAAATTGTTGAAGGTGCATCGCTTGGTAACACAGCCTAAATTTAAATTGGGAATGGCCTTGTGCGTCTAGATTTTGTAAATTCATCTGGCACAATCGAATATAAGCTATTAAGCTTGCTATACCACTACTGCATTTGAAAAATTAGCCCTTTCCTTACTTATTGTAGGGAAAGGGCTAAAGCCACCTTGAGATGGAATTACGAATTAATATCCGCCTTCTTCTTCGTATTCTGGCTGTCTTTCTTTGACTTTCTTGGGAATATTGACTGGCTTTGGCGCATCTTCCCAAGCATCGGTTTCTAAGTCGTCATAATCATCGTAATCATCAGCGTATGACTTGTTATAAGGCTGGGGTTCAGATTTTAGGGGTTGTTTATACCTGTCGCTACCTGTTGCTTCACTCCAGTTATCTTCTTCGTCGTCTTCTTCGTATTGAATAGACTCATACTGCCGCGCCTTCATCACTTGGCGCTGTGGCCTGACTTCTTCCACATAGTCTTCTGTCCATTCCTCTTCGGCTACGGGTTCAGGGGCGCGGACTTTCGGTTTGGGTGGCTGCAATGGTACTCCACTTGGCAGCTGTTTATCTGGGGTTACTTGGCGTGGTGGAGTATAACCACCGTATTCTGTTTCTTCGTCTCGCTCCCACGGTGCTTTGCCGATGCCCAAACGCTCTAGTAAACCGACTGTCAACTGGTTCACCCGTTCTTCGGCTCCCTCAAACACAATCAAGCGATTGGGGCCTGTGCTGACAATTTCATCGACTGAGAACTCGTAAGTACTGACGAATTGATCGGGAATTTGGGGCAATCCTAATGAGGCAATGACTATGGAATCAAGTTTACCTGTTTCACCGTTGAACTTGAAGCCGCGAACTTTGCCTAAGACTTCACCTGTTTCTGTGATTACTTCCCAGTTAATCAGGTTGCTGAGAGCTTCAACTTCGATATCTTCTATTACATCTTCGTTATCAACCAGGATGACATCACCAATTTGGTTGATGTTGTTGAGGTACATGTAGCGCGGTATGCCCGAAATAGAGATCAGGCTGTCTCGCAAACCAAGAGCCACAACCTCTCGTTGATCGATATCTACCCAAACTTGACTGACGATGCCTAGTCGTTTGCCGTTGTCGCGGGTAATTACCTGAGTATTTAATATGTCGGAACGCCTAATTATTTGTTCAGAGGTCATTCTATACCGAGTCCTGATCTCGAATCCGGTTTATCTATACACTATTATTAACAAAAACTCAAGCAGATGTATTGGATGATGTCAATTTAATCCCCAAAACTTGAGTATAAGCTCCTCGTGCTTGAGTAACGCCAATTGTGCGTTCGGCTGATTCTATCATCGGACGACGCAAACTAACAACTATAAATTGGGCTTGTTGTGACTGTTGCACGATCATTCTAGCTAATCGCTCTACGTTTGCTCCATCCAAAAACATATCTACTTCGTCAAAGGCGTAAAATGGCGATGGGCGGTAGCGTTGCAGCGCAAAGATAAAGCTCAAGGCTGTGAGTGATTTTTCTCCCCCAGACATGGAAGCTAGGCGCTGTACTGGTTTGCCTTTGGGATGGGCAACTAAATTCAAACCGCTGCTAAATAGATCTTCGGGATTTTCCAGTTGCAAATAGCCGTCACCGTCGGAAAGAACGGCGAAAATCGATTGGAAGTTTTCATTGACGGCATCGAAAGCTTCTTTAAAGGCGAGTTGCCGTAATGTGGTAAAGTTTTCAATTCGCAAAAGTAATTCGGTGCGTTCGGCTTCTAAGGTTTCTAATTTTTGGGTTAATTCTTGGAGGCGGTTTTGAGTGCGTTCGTATTCTTCCAACGCCAGCATGTTCACAGGTTCCATTGCTTGTAGGCGTTTGGAGAGCGATCGCAATTCTTTCTGCAATTCTTCCAAGTCTACTTTATCGGGAACTTCCGGCAACAGATCTGGTAGTTCTGCTGCCACATCGCGCAACTGACTTTGCAGTGTAACTAGTTCTTCTCGCCGCTTTTCTTGCGTTTCTTGGAGTTTTTGAATTTCCCATTCTAGTTGTTGTTGGCGCAAAAGTTGCGATCGCACTTCCTGTTCTGTGGCGTCGCGTTTATGTTTTTGTTCGCCTAATTTTTGCTCCATTTCGCTCAATGATAAACGGGTTTGGGCGATTTGGTCGTTTATCGTTGCGATTTGGTTCAAGACGCGATTCATCGCGTCTCTACAAGAGGTTTGTTGGGTTTCGTATTCAGCGATTCGGGTTTCGGCTTCTTGGATTTTTTCTTGGAGGCGCTGTTGCTGATTTTCTAAATTTTTTAATCTTTGTTCGGCTTCCCTTAAAGCTGATTCCCGTTGTTGTAATTGTTGCTCTTGAATTTTAATGGTTGCTTGGATTTGTTGCCATTCACTCGGAGTTTGCGAGGCTTCTAACTCTGCTAAGGCTTGTCGCAATTGTTGCAGTTGAGTTTCTTGTCCTGGTAATTCCCGATCTAAAACTTCCAGGCGAGATTGAGCAGTGGTTAATTTTTCGCTGTTTTGGACTAATTGCGATCGCGTCCCTTCTAATTGCGTTGTTAAATTTTTAATATCTTTGTGCAACTGTTCCAATTGCAACTGCTGTTCTCGCCGCGCTTGCCTGGCTTCTGTTAATTCTTGCGTCAATTGTTTGGTTCTGGTTGACAAAGTGGCGATCGCTTCCGTACAACGGTCTAAAATTCGCTCAATATCTACCAAACGATTTTTTAAAGCAATAACTTCATCAGATTCCGCTGCTTCACCTGTGCCAAAGCGCAATGCCGAACGCTGAGTAGTGCTTCCTCCAGTCATCGCACCGCTGGTTTCCAACAATTCACCGTCTAAGGTGACGATGCGGTAGAGTCCTAAATTTTTTCGTGCTTGTTCCAGACTGCCAAAGACGACGGTGTTACCGAAAACGTAGTTAAATACATCTTTGTAACGGCGATCGCAATCAACTAAATTCACAGCATAATTGACGAAACCGCTAGCCAAACGCAGCGTTGCATCTTGGGTAAATTTCGGAGCAGATATTTTATTTAACGGTAAAAAAGTCGCCCTCCCCGCACGTTTTTGTTTGAGCAATTCTATACCTGCTGCTGCAATACCGTCATCTTCAACCACAATGTGTCCCAAACGTCCACCAGCCGCAATTTCCAAAGCTAGCTGATAGCGGGGTTCTACTCGTCCCAACTGCACAACCAAACCGCAAACACCAGGCATTCCCGATTGTATAATCACTTTACTCGCTTGAGTTCCTTGAACTTCTTGCTGTGCTTGTGTCTGCGCTTCTAATTTATCTAACTGGCGTTGTTTTTCTCGTTGTTCAGCAAGTAACCGCTTTTGGGTTTCCTGCTGAATTTGCAATTCTTGTTCTGTAGCTGAGAGATTTTGCGCTAAATTTTGGATGGGTTCGCTAGAAGCGTTAAATTCCGTTTCAATACCACTACATTCAGCTTGTTTTGCCGCTAATTCCGGTTCAAGGCGTTCGATAAGCTGAGTTTGTTCTTGGATGAGTTGCTGTAACTGGTTATTGCGTTCTCTCAGTTGTGCTTGTTCCGTGCGCTGGGGTTCCAGAGTTTGCAGCAAAGTTTCAATTTGACGGTTGAATGCCGTTTGTTGCTGCACCCATGCCTCCGAAGCCGAGGCGATTTCTGCGGCGGCTTGGCGAGAAGTTTCTAAAGTTTGTTGTGCCTCATTTCTTTGCTGCTGACAATAAACAATCGATTGCCCTTCTACAAGTTGCGTTTGGGCAACTTCTTGTAAAGTATGGCGGTGTTGTTCAATCTCCTGCTGAGTTTGAGCCAGACGCTTGGCAGTTTCTTGGGAAGATGTTTGTAATTCCGTTTGCTGACGCAACAATTGTTTGCGTTCTGCTTCTTGGGTAGCGAGGGTAGATTGTACAGCCAAAAGTTCATCTTCTCCCAAAGCTTTCACCTGGGCATTGAGTTCTTCAAGTTCGGCATTTTTTTGGACGATTTCGGAATTTAAAGTTGTGAGTTGCGTATTGAGTTCGCCAGAATTACGATCGCCACTTTGAATTTCACCAACCAACTTTTCTTGGTGTGCTTGCAGCGATCGCCATGATAATACAGCTTCCCAAGATTGCTTCGCTAAGAATTCCGCCCGCAGTTTTTGATACTTCTCAGCTTTAGCACGATCTTGAGAAAGGCGATCGCGTTGTGCGGTTAATTCCGTCTCAATAATCCGACAGCTATCTTCCTTTTCCTTTACCTCATCTAAAGTAGATTTCGCTTGATTAATTTTGCGATCGAACGCCGCCACCCCAGCCAACTCATCAATAATTTCCCGCCTCTCGCGCCCATTCATCGAAATAATACTAGTGACATCCCCCTGTAACACCACGTTGTAGCCTTCAGGATAAATCCGCAGATTATTTAATTCCTCATGCAACTCCGTCAGCGTACAAGCGACACCGTTAATGTAGTAATTCGACGTATAAGTGCCCTGGTGAGTCACCCGCAACTTCCTAGTGACACTCCACTCCGCCAATTTTGGATTTTGGACTTCGGCTTCGCTCAGTCGAACGATTTTAGATTTTAAATTTTCTTCTCCTGCTTCCTCTGCTTCCCCTGCTTCCCCTGCTTCCTCCTCTTCCTCCCTCTGCGCCTCTGCGCCTCTGCGTGACACCTCATCCGACAAATCAAACGTCACCGTCACACTAGCCTCAATCGCACTCCTTCCCTTAGCCGTTTGAGTATTATTTACCAAATCCGGCAAGCGATCCGCCCGCATTCCCTTAGAACTAGCGAGTCCCAAACAAAACAGCAACGCATCCAAAATATTTGATTTACCCGAACCATTTGGCCCAGATATGACAGTAAACCCCGGCAGCAAAGGGACTGAGGTAGTACCGCCGAAGGATTTGAAGTTGGTGAGTTCCACGCGCTTGATATGCACCATAGGGCGCTGGTTAACTGGGCTAATGGTTAATGAAAGACAAGTGTATCAAGTAATTCCAGAATCGCAAGAGGGTAACTAGGGGTAATTCAGGATTATTAAACCACAGAGGAGGCAGGGTAGGCAGGGAGCAGGGGGAACAGGGGAGGCAGGGGGAGCAGGGGAAGAAAATCTAAAATCAAAAATTGCTAAAGGGGGCGATCGCTTGCATTTCATTCACAAATTTTTGTAATAGGATTTTGCCAGTATGTAAGATTTTATTAGGAATAGACAAACCATGCAGTAAATTATGCAACTAGAAGATTACTTTGACTTTCAACGTCCCGATGATATTCGGCTCAAAGGTACAAGAGTAGGAATTGAAACTATACTTTATGATTTTATCCACCGCGCTCGAACTCCATAGGAAATTGCCGAAAGTTATCCATCACTAACACTAGAACAAGTTTACGCGACTATTCTTTATTATTTGCACAATAAAGAAGCTGTCAGTGCCTATATAGCTAATTGGTTGGAGTGGAGTCATAGAATGCAGGAAGAACAGCGGCGCAATCCCTCACCGACTGTTATCAAATTGAGAAAACTGTTAGCTGAAAAACAAGCTCTGCCAAAAACACGGGATAATGACTATTAAATATCTGCGCCTGTACATTTAGCTGAACATATCGCGCAAGGACGTAATGTACCAGGCATTTTTATTTTGAATGAGAAATTAACTATAGGTCAGACTATTAATCAATTAATTTTAATTGCTGAAGCGTCTTTTAAGAACGAATATCAAAACCAAATTGTTAATTTACCACTTTTTTGATATACAGTAATTCATTTTTAGAAAGCAAAAGCTTGTTTTGAGAAAGCAATTACAGCTTTTATTTGCGTAAAACACTGAAATGAGAAAGCAAAAGCTTGTTTTGAGAAAGCAATTACAGCTTTTGCTTGCGTAAAATACTGAAATGAGAAAGCAAAAGCTTGTTTTGAGAAAGCAATTACAGCTTTTGCTTGCGTAAAACACTGAAATGAGAAAGCAATTGCAGCTCTTGAGAAAGTAATTGCGGCTTTTGCTTATTTAATTTAGCCAAAACACGAAGTTTAAATAAAATTCTTCAAAAAATTGCTGATAAATCCTGATTTTTTTATGAGAGTAGTTAATAAATATAAAATTATACCTTAAATGGGAATAAGAAAGGCGATCGCCCTCCACCGTTTTTGTACATTTAAAGCATTTTTCAGGTAAATGACGTACACGGGTAGGGGCGCACAGCTGTGCGCCCGTACAATTATCTGTACCTCACCTACCTGTAATCTGCTGTATGTAGAGACGTTGCAATGCAACATCCCTACAAAAATTTTGAGATCGTGCACAATCGTTTTCATGCATGAAATCAGCAACACAGAAGTTCAACTATTCTTCTATGGCTTTTTCACAGCTTCAACTTTTGCTTCTATCTTCACCATTTTCACACCTTGAACTTCCTTAGCCAAGGTTTCAGCTTTTTTAAGTTCATCAACAGAACTAGCTGTACCTTTGAGGATAATTTCACCCTCTTTATTTTCAACTTGTAACTTATTTCCTGGTAAATCTTGATTCAACTTTTTGCTGACTTCAGTTTTTAAATCGCTTTCAGCTTTTGTTGTTGCACTTTTTGGAGAATCGATTTTAACTTTAGTCTGTGTAGTAGGTATTGGAACCAAAGTTGGTAGTGCTGGAACTTTAACAGTTTTATCAACACTTGGATTTGTTGCCGAGGCTGGTGTTGCTGGTGGTTGGGACGCTTCATTGGTAGTGGTAGGAGTTTGGGAATTAGTTTTAGCAGTTTCTTGGCAGCCAACAGCACCAATTACCAAAATGCCACTAACTACAAATGGAATTAGCTTTTTCATTATTTATCTCCGAATTCAGTACTTGAAGCGAATTAATTAAGCTGTGTGCGATCGTGAGGAGCAAATGTTAAAAATTTATTATTTTTTGTTTGCCATTTGTCATCTGTCATTTGTACTTTGCTAACGACTAATGACCAATGACTAATGACTAAATTAGGAGAATGCACCAATTCAATTTCTTTAGGACTGCTTAGTAGCATAGCTCTACATCATTTTATAGCTATTTCAATTTCAGGTAGATGCTAAATAGCTTTTTTGGAATGAGACTATGCAACCCTAAAGTAGTGATTTGATGTTATCAGATTTGCAGAAGTTTGGCGATATCTACAACAACCTTGCCTCTACGACTCAAAATTTCCGCATTTTTTCAATTCGCTGCCAGCAAAATTACCAACAAAAATGTTAGTTTAAAAAACTATGGCTTGCTTAAAATGTCCAAAATACCAGGAAATATTAGCCAATGCCCTACCTTACTTCTGCGCGGGAAATTCGCGCCATTGTCGCTGAATATACCGAAGCTCAAACGCTGTGGATAGATACAGAAGTGGCTGACTATAAAAGCCGCAATCCCAAGCTCTCCCTGATTCAGGTATTGGACGATGCTGATGATATGAGTGGCGATCGCGTTTATCTTTTAGATGTCCTAGAACAGGATGATATTATAGCTGAATTTATTGAAAAAATCATGTTCAATCCTAATATTGAAAAAGTTTTTCATAATGCCAGTTACGATTTAAAACTTCTCGGTAATAAAAAAGCAAAAAATATTACTTGTACTTTGGAAATGGCAAAGAAAATTCCTTATTATCTGTTGCCATTGCCAAATTACCAACTCCAAACTATAGCTACTGCACTGTGTAGTTTTAACAATATCGACAAACAAGAACAACAAAGCGATTGGGGAAAACGTCCTCTGACTGAAGAACAAATAGAGTATGCTTACCTAGATTGTATTTATCTGGCTCAAATCCACTCAAATTTGTTAAAGTTACAAGCCCAAGCTAATCCCGACCCAGCAACGGAAGATTTAGGAATACTCAGTGCTAAATACTCGCAACTTGAGCAGCAATACAAGTTATTAAATTCAGAATTTGAGCATTTGCAAGAACGGATAAAAAAGGCTATGCAAGCTCAAAATATATCTGAAACTGCTGATTACAAACTAACTAGTTATGAGCGTACCACAATCAAAACGACGTTTACAGAATTGTTCAATCTAGCACAAACCCAAGATATTGATTTAGATTTTCCCATTACGCTAACTCAGAAACTCCAAAAAGATTTAGGGCAAAATCTAGAACAATTATCTGTAGATATTGACAAAACTACTGCTTGGCGGTTAAGTGCCAAAACTCAAGACACTGAAACAGAGAATGAATAATAAGCCAGAATTCAGAATTCAGAATTTAGAATTAATCAAGCTTGGATACCTAAACTTGAGAATTTAAACAAAATTAACTAGGTATACAACCGTTGATTTTTTAACCATTCTGACTCCTGAATTCTGAATTTGTTTGCCTTGGTTTAGTCTTGGTCATTTAGGATTGCTATACTCATATTTTGTTTCTTGTTCTATACGATCTAAAGCTTTTTTGGCTCTAAAAAGTACTCTTAAATAAGCTACTTGACTACTCCACGCCGAACGGGGCAAGAGCAATTTGGCAGAACTTATCTGGTTTTGAGATTCCTCTGGCAGTAACTTGAAATTGCCATCTGTGGGATTAGAAATAGAATTATTATCCATCTGACTTTTTTAATTACGAATTATTAACCACTAATTGATATGGTTCCTGTTTTGTCTGCCAGCTTTCTGACCATTGAATCTTGTCAGCACTAAAGTGTAGCGGATCGTTTTCTGGCCAAGGAATATCAATCGGTTCTTCAATCAAACCAAATTCCCCATTATCAAAAGGTTTGCCCTCAGCTTGATTTTTCAGAAATACTCGTTCTCGAATGCCGCGTTTAGCTTGTGTGAGGGCGCGATAATGACAATAAGGATTGTTTCCTCGTTTGTCAAAAAATACGTGTGCAGTCCAACTGCAACCACCTCGGCATAGTTCTGCAAATTCACAAGTTTTGCAGAAACCCCACAAATGTTCTGTGCCTTTGGGTGTCCCAGCGCCTAAATTAAAGCGCAGTTCTTCTGTCTCTTCGATGATGGTTCGCAAAGAGTAATCCCGAATATTACCACCCGTGTAGGCAGAAGTCGGCAGCGAAGGACAACCTTTAATCGCACCATCAGCTTCAATTCCTAATGTGGAAAGTCCGGCATTGCATCCTTGCCAAAACGACCAGGCACTCCCGCCACGCAAAAATCGCTCGTAAGGGCCGAAGTAACCAATATTATTACCTGGCTGAACCTTAATCCCTTCTTGTTCGGCGCGTTCGGCAACCCTAGCAATCATTGGATAAACATCTAGTAATTCATAAGGTTGCAGCAGAATTTCGCTGTTATCTGCGGCATTTCCCATTGGTACAGTTAATTGAATCTGCCAAGCGAAGATGCCAGCATCGCGGAGATGTTCGTAGATGCTAGGAAATTCTGGTGCAGAGAGGCGATTGATTTGAGTATTGCAACCAAATGCGATGCCTGCTTGTTTAAGATGACTCATGGTTTTAAATGCCCACTGCCACGAACCTTTTCTACCCCGGAGGCGGTCGTGAGTGGCTTCTAGTCCATCAACGGAAACAGAAACTACTTTTATGCCGGCTTGTTTCATCCGCTGTGCTGTTTCTAAACTGATGCCGTAACCACCGGTGGTCATACCACAAAGCATTCCGGCTTGAGTAATGGCTTGGGCAATTTCCAACCAATCTGGACGCAGAAAAGCTTCGCCACCAATAATAGTAACTTCGGTGATGCCAACATCAGCCATTTGTTTGACTAAATCGAGGGCTTCGGCTGTGGAAAGTTCTTTTGTTCTGGTATGCCCTGCACGAGAACCGCAGTGCTGACAGGCAAGATTGCATTTTAAGGTAATTTCCCAAACTGCATAACTAATTCGGCGATCGCTCATTAAAATATCCTTTATTATGCTTATTTAATGAGGGACGGTTTTTGTTGTTATCCGTCCCAAAAATCTTAAGTTATAGCTTTAAGTTGCCTGTTCATCAATCGGAATTCCATACATAGGTTGAGGGCGAATATACCACCATTTCGGATATGGTTCGTGATATGGTTTATCAGGCGATGGCTCAACAACCCCATACAATGGTCGAATTATCAGCTGATTATCAATTAATGAAGCAGCGCCACCAAAAACAGCTTCTAGTTCTTGCTCATTTAAATCTATAATTTGGCTGTCCTCAGCATTTGACTCTAATAATTGAGCTGTGTATTCTTCAAACTCTTGTTGAGTGAAATCGTAGCCAGCTGCTTTTACTAGTCTGCTACATTCATCCTTGCTTTTAACTTGTTGCATTTGGGCGCGAAAAGCTTCATCGCTAACGAGCTTTTCATAAAAAGCTCTAACATTTTCAAATGACATAATTTTCTCCTTAAGTAACTACTTCAGGTAGAGCAACTTCATGCATTACTTGAGATGGGTTGTAATTATCGGTGATAATTTGCGGACAACGCAGACAAGCTGCTTTGCCTGCTTGCTGCCACCAACGGCAATCTTTTCGTATAGAACACGGAGGAAGTTCTTCTACTACAGCAGGTAATTTTTCTGCAACTCGCGTTGCTAAACGACAATCTTGACCGTCAAAATGCTGGCAACCTTTTAATGCACAAGGGGCAGCAGTACGAAAAATTTCAGTAGGTGTGACTGGGCTAGCTTTTGCTAACAGTTCATCTGTAACTGGTAGTGGCTGTTTGAGATAAGTTACACGGGGTTCTGTAACTTTGCCACTAACTAAGCCAAAGACTACGCTGTTTGCCAGTTCTGGTCTAGCACTAGGACAAAGTGTAGTCCGTTCGGCAGAATTTTCCACGATCTAAAGCTTTGGTAAAGATAATTTTTGGCTCAATATCTAAGCTATTGAATCTAAACTTTTAGGATCGGGTGCAACCAATCCCACGATTATTGGAGGACAAACAGGTTTAGTAGGAACGGCTTCAGGAGAAGAAACAGGTTTAAAACCTGCGATCGCAGGCTGAATACCTCCTACAATATTTGCCGCTTCTTCATCAGATAAACTTGATAAACCTTGACTTGTATCTTGAAGTTGATTTCTCCGTGCTAGCGCATTATTTACAGCTTCATCAAGCAAATCATGAATTTCGACTTGATTATTGTACTTTCTGTTTTCTCTGTCCATTTTGATTATTTCTACTCACTAATTGCGTTTTGAAGTTGCGTTCGTTGTGAGTGTCATGAAGTGAAGCGTCGCATAATCTCTTAAAGATAATACTTTAGATAGATGCTTTATTCAACTTCGCTACACTCTGCTTAAAGGATGTTTGGAAAGTATTGTTATTAACATCAAAGCATTAAAGATTTAACCCTCTAGCTCACTCGTAATGATGCTTTCAAAGCCTCTCTCCTTTGATAAGAGAGGTTTTAAGAGGTCTTTTAAGATCTTTTACAACTTTCAAAACATCTTCTAAGGTTTGACCAAAATATTAACACTAATTTTTATTCTTTTTTTCGCAAACTAAAATTTACCTACCTTTATTACTTTTCCCACCTTTCCTAACCTTTTAAGCATTAACGTTAACAGATAACTTCTCTAACAAAAGCAAATGTACATAATTTCATTAATCAATAATTATTAAAATTATTTTGCTTTATTTAGTAGTATATCTTGAAGCTTTCCCATATTTATGGAGTTTTTTCACCCAATCAAATATGATTCATATATAAAACTACTATTTGATTTTTGAAAAGACACGTGGTGTGCGTTACACTATCGCTAACGCACCAAATTATTACCAATAATGAGTAAGAGACGCGATAAATCGCCGTTTCTACAAAAATGATATTTAAATATTCTCAATTTGAAAATATCGTGGATTTTTTAAAATAAAAATATCATTTTTTTTAATTAAATCACCCGTACATGCTACAGGTACGTCCCATAAGACCTGTGGCTGCGATTCCCCAATCTATGCTATTGTCGTCTACGGCTGGTTTGTAGAGAGAATAACCTGCAACAGTGGTGATGGCTTGGAGATATGGGTTGCTAAATTGTTCTTTTTGTTGGTTAACGTACACTAAGAATTGTTTTTATAGTATTTCTCGATAAGCGTGAGGTACAAGGTAGGGGCACAACATTGTTCATTGGTGTCAACTTAACGTGAAACCCTGATGAAAACGTGATGAGCAAGTTCTACTCACTTACCCTCAAGATGCGCGTTACCCCACCCCGGCTTTGCTGACGCAAAACCTCCCCTCCCCAAGGCATCGGGGAGGGGATTGAGGGGTGGGGTAAACGGCTGTGTAACAAAGCTTTGAGCTTAAGTTGACACCAATGCATAGCTATGCGCCCCTACAAATTTCTGTACTTCATGTGATTGGGAACCGCTATATTTTTGATGCAATTTTAAGTTTACATTGCCTTTGCTGCTATTTTATCGACGATCGCAGCGTCACTATAGTAACTAAATTGACAATCTTTATTTGCGAAAATACCGTAATAATTTTTAATCTAAAATTTAAAATTAGCAAGACCAATTAACAAAATTTCTAGAAAGCTGTATCAAAAGTTAGAATAATTATTCTGCTAAAGAATTAAAATCTAGAGTTTGGGATTAGTTTATTTCAGGTGTTATCAAGAAATAATGAAGACGCCAGTCACCAGATTTTCTTGTTCTGAATTCTGAATTCTTCTTTAAGGCAGTTGATCTTAACCTATGATACGGCGTTCATTTAGGCAAAAGCAAACAAGGGTAAATAAAGTATTTACCATAGCTATTTTTACTACATTGACAGCAATTAGTAGCGTTTCTTGCACTAAGAATGACAATGTATTGATCACAGAAGTTGGAGTTAATCCACCTACCCGCCGTTCAGCTATCAGAACTAAAGCTGAGGCATTCTATGTTCAGGGAAAAAATCAACATGTCAACGGCGATTTGCAAGCAGCCATCGCTTCTTACAGCAATGCAATTAATGAAAATTCTGAATATGTCGCTGCTTATAACGGCCGGGGATTAGCCTATTTTGATTTGGGAGACAAGGAAAAAGCGATCGCAGATTACAATCAAGCCTTGCGTATCAATCCCAACAACGCCGAAGCCTACAATAACCGAGGTAACGCCCGTGCCTCACAAGGAAATAATCGAGAAGCAGTTAAAGATTACAGTGAAGCGATTCGCCTAAACCCGAACTATGCCGAAGCCTATAACAACCGGGGTAACTCCCGCGCGTCATTAGGAGAACAAAACAGAGGGCTAGATGATTTTGACCAAGCCATTGCCCTCAACCCCAGATATACTATTGCCTACAATAACCGGGGAAATGCCCGTGCTGCCAATGGAGATCCACAGGGGGCGATCGCAGATTACAATCAAGCAATTCGCCTCAATCCTAACTTTGCCCCTGCCTACAATAACCGAGGAAATGCCCGCGCCAAGAATGGAGATAAGGAAGGGGCACTAAAGGACTTAGAACAAGCAGCAAATATCTTTCAAACTCAAGGTAACAATGATTTATACCAACAAGTGACAAGAAATATTAAAGAACTTGCACAGTAGGGATTGGGAAGCAGGAGGGCAGAGGAGCAGGGGAGCAGGGGAGCAGGGGAGCAGAGAAGAATAATTAAAAAATCAATACCTTTACCCTTTGCCTTTCCCAATGTCCAATGCCCAATGCCCTATGCCCTATTCTTAATTACATTTCAGAACCAATGTGGATGCGATCCTCAACTTCGGCAAATTTTTCCTGTGCCTGCTGTTCAGTACTCAATAGTGAAACAACGATCGCCACAATAAATGCTAGAGGAATAGTAACTAATCCAGGATTTTTTAAGGGGAAGGGCGCAGAGGCGTGCTTGAGAATTGTTACCTGAATAGTAGGTGACAAATAAATCAGTAGTAAGGAGGAGAAGGTGCCTACTAGCGTACTCGCAACTGCCCCGTTAGTGGTGAAGCGTCGCCAAAGCATTGATAAAAGCAACGCTGGGAAGTTAGCACTGGCAGCGATCGCAAATGCTAAACCTACCATATAAGCCACGTTTTGTCCTTTAAACAAGATGCCCAAGAATATGGCTACTAACCCCAAAAGCATTGTCGCGCCACGAGCCACTTTCAGCTGTTCTGACTCATCAGCATGACCTGAGCGCACCACGTTCACCCACAAATCATGAGAAAGTGCAGCTGCACCTGAGAGTGTTAACCCAGCAACAACCGCCAAAATCGTCGCAAAGGAAACAGCGGCAATAAAGCCTAAGAAAGCATCGCCACCAAGAAATTCTGCTAACATCGGCGCAGCCATATTACCACCAGTACCAATTTGCTTGATGGCATCTTGACCTACTAGCACCATTGCCCCAAAGCCCAGGATGAAGGTCAAAAGATAAAAAGCGCCAATAAAAGCTGTGGCGTAAGTAACAGAAATCCGGGCTGCTTTAGCATCGGGTACTGTGTAGAAACGCATTAGGATGTGGGGTAGTCCAGCGGTACCGAACATCAACGACATGCCCAAGGAAATAGCATCAAAGGGATCGGAAACTTGTTTCCCTGGAGCTAATACACCTGTATATTTATCAGCCGCAGCGCCAAAAAGAGCGATGGGGTTAAAGCCAAATCGTGCCAGTACCAAGATAGCTAGCAAAATAGTTCCGCCAAGCAAGAGAACTGCTTTGATAATTTGTACCCAAGTCGTGGCAATCATGCCGCCGAAAATCACATAGGCCATCATCACGCAACCGACAATGACCACAGCTAATTCATAATCAAAGCCAAACAACAGTTTGATTAGCTCACCAGCACCTACCATTTGGGCAATTAGGTAGAAGCAAATCACTGCCAAAGTTCCAATTGCAGATGCTATGCGTACAGGTTTTTGTCGCAAGCGAAAAGCTACCACATCAGCAAAGGTGTATTTGCCTAAGTTACGTAGCGGTTCTGCAATCAAAAACATGACAATCGGCCAGCCCACCAAGAAGCCGATAGAATAAATTAAGCCGTCAAAGCCGTTGAGCGCTACCAGCCCAGCGATACCTAAAAAGCTGGCTGCACTCATGAAGTCTCCCGCGAGGGCTAGCCCATTTTGGAAACCGCTGATTTTACCGTCAGCTGTGTAAAAGTGTGATGTACTTTTGGTCAGCTTTGCCGCCCAATAGGTAATGCCTAAAGAACTTGCAACAAACACAAAAAAGAAAGCGATCGCCAACGGATTAAAGTGGCCAAGCCTAGAAATATCCGTTACTGCTAAAGGCAAATCGCACCAAAACACAATATTCATGCTTAATTGGGTTTGATATCTTAGATTTTGGACTAGAAATTGCTAATAACTAAATTCACTTGCGTGTGAGTCTTGCGATTTGGTCATCGTAACTGCTATTTGCCCAACGCACGTAGATAAAAATTAATACCCATGCTGAGACAATTACCAGCGCCCCTAGTAAAATTCCCAAACTCAGACCTGGAACTACTAATGACCCCAACAGGGGCTTATTGAAAGCGATTAACAGGATAAAACCAAAGTAAATAAACATCATGGCTCCAGTCAGAATCAGGGATACCCGCCAACGTTCAGCCGCGAGAGCCTGGAGAGCCTTTGTGCGATCGTTCATGTCTTCCTTTAGGTTGAGAAGATTAGGTCAGATTGTCTCATTGAAGTTGATTTCTGCGTAATTTTCTTAAAGATTATTAGTAAATCTATTGTTATATTAAGTAATAAAATTAACTCTCCTAAGTAATATACAAAATGAAAATATCATATTTACTCTGTTTTCATATACGTAAAACTACAGTTGTTGTTAGATACAAATAAAGCTGAAGTATTAATAATTTATTACCTATTTATTGGCTCAGCAATCACTTATTTTATTGAAATAGCCAAACAATGCCAAAAAATATTGAGTTTTTATATACAAAAAATTTAAACTTAATCCGTATTTGTTGGTAGTTTCTTAACCTTGAGAGTGTCATCAGAAATTTTTTCTCAGCTATACAATCAATTAAAATAATTTACTTTATTGAAGTTTTCTTTATAAGAAATACCAAAAAATACCGGAGTTAATTACGTAACCAAAGAGTAATATTTATATCATGAGTTTGCTGATATACATATGGGCGCTAAAAAACATAGTAAATTATGATACTAAAACTCTCCGAATCAGTTTTGCTATGCATTGCAGTTCGCATAGATGAAAACTTCATCACTGTAGTCAGAAAAAGTTGGCTTTAACATAGCGTCTGGTAAAAATATCTCTGAAACAATGCGAAAAGCATCTATCGAAATTTGTAGATATAGATCGATCTACAAAAGTGAGATGCACCTTTTAACTTAGCCCTGAAAAAGCCCTAATTTTAGCTTCTACCATACCACGAACCGGAATATATGTTTATTGAAACACTATTTACAGAGCCGATTTATTTTTTCAGAATAATTATAATTGTCATATTTTCCATCAGTTTACACGAACTTGCTCACGGCTGGGCTGCAATGAGTCAGGGAGATAACACTCCACAAAAAACTGGTCATCTCACCCTCAATCCTGTAGTTCACATGGGCAAGGAATCAATTATCTTTCTCTGTCTCATGGGTATAGCTTGGGGACAAATGCCCGTCAACCCTTCTAAATTTCGCTCTCCCAAGCTAGGCAATATTTTGGTATCCGCAGCTGGGCCATTATCAAATCTCACGTTAGGTATTATATTTGTTTTAATGCTTAAACTTATTGCTAACTTAAGTTTTTCAGCATTCTTTAGTGCCGAGTTTCTTTACCTAGCGGCTCGGATAAATTTGACGTTATTTCTGTTTAATCTGTTGCCAATTCCACCACTTGATGGCTTTCATGTATTCAGTGAAATTTTCCCTAAGTTAAAGCCATTAGAAAATACTTACTTTGGAATATTTGCAATGATGCTTTTATTTATAATTCCAGAATTTGGGATAGGACTTAGTGGCATTGCTGATTTACTTATGCGGTTAATGTTTGGGGGAGAGTCAGTAAATTTTTAGTCCAATACGTTTAGCCGCAGATCCCCTACTTGTCAAAAAATTCGGGGATCTTGTTGTTTACAAATAATTTAGGGTTGCTGGCTTTTTGGTATAATATTCAGTTTTTGTATAAATGCTGATAATACTATCACCAACTGCAAAAAAACTACCTTGTTGTTCATTTTTAGAAAATTGCAAATTTGGGTATTTGGCAGCAGCTTGTTGGGCAGTCATGGCTTTTGTTGACATTTTTTCTGGCAATACTCCAGTACACCCAATGTAAAATACCAAAGGAGAAATTTTGTCTTGGTAGATTTTTTCTGCATATTCCTCTAGCTTGGTATTTGCCGCTGTTAATGCTGCAACCATTTCTTCTTTATTGATTTGCTTGCCAGCTTGTTTATCTTGCAACAACTGTGCCAAACTATTAGCACCAACTTTCTTCAGAATACTTGCAACTACGCCATTTTGCTCAAGCCCAAGAAAATCATCAAAAATCGGTTTCATCAACTCGTCCACTTTTGTAATTTTGGTGCGTGATGAAAGTAGCCTCTGTCTAACAGCAAGATTTTGATTAAATGCCATTTCAAAACTCGCCTTGGCGATCATTTCTTTAGTATCTTTATCGTAAAGGCGATACATTCTATTCAGGAATTTGTTAGCCGAATGCAACTTGCTAAAGTTAAGAATGTCTTGACTACCGATATCAATTTTATAGCTCAATTTTGATTCGACAGTACCATTAACTAAAGCTTCCTGAATATCTGTGTATTCATTAGTTGTCGGGAAGTTGATGTAAATATTTTTTGATAGATAGTGCTTTTTAAACTCATCTAACTGTTCCGTTACGAATAGATCTGACTCCTTTTTCAAATGAGCAGAAATAATACTAGTAAGTACTTTAATTTCTGCGAGTTGATTAAATAGTCCATCAATGCTGCTGTAATTACTATCAGGAGCGACAAGCGGCAAGTTATTTAGCTGTATGGTATATTCAGCACGAAAGTCAAAATCTTTGGCATCCAACACACCTTTTTGTTTAAGCAAGTCAAAAGCTTTTTTACTGCTAATTTTGACTTGTAACGATTTGACGTTAATTTTGCCGTCACTAACAATGGTGTAATTATTAAAACTATTGAGGTCATTGACTAGCAAACCTGCTACCTCAAGAGTAGGAGTTTGGTCTGCTGATTTGGCAAGTTTCACTTTACGTTTAATCAGCATATTAATAGTAGCAGTATTGCGATTAAAGTGAAAATCGCCGATACCAACATACTCAGCATTGTCTATATTTTCTGTTCGCAACCAAGGTTGGATTAATTCTCCATTTTCGTCTCTCACACCTATAACACGCTTGATACTTGTTCTTTGATAGTGTTCTTGTAGGTGCTTGATGTTGACAATAATATTGTTGCGGTATTGTGTAAAAATTTGGATGAGTTCTACTAAAGAGATTTGATTAGTTTTCATATTGCCACCTTCCATGAAATCTACGCTTGAATATGTTGTTGAAACTGGAGAAAATTGCCAGGGAAACACACAATAAATCGATGCCAAATATATGTAAAAATTGGCAGACAAGATACAAATATTGTGCGATCGCAATTACATTCACCAACTAGTCAGCAAACACGTTCTGTTCAAACTTGGGGCATTTCTAGGTTATATACTCACCGGATATTCATAATTATATAGTACATTTGTACTGTAAAAATGTCAAGTCGTGATGTCTAGCATTGATATAAATTAAGTAAAATCGGCAACTGCTGTTAATTTAACTTACGGTATCGTTCGGGAATATCTTTACAAAGTGCGGCGTAAATTCATAAATTTTGCTGAGGCGATCGCCAATTGAATCGCACAAAGATAGTAATAGAAAGTTGCAGGTTTGATGATGTTGAAAAAAATCATCAAAATTAGGCTTGACTAATTAAATAGAGACAAAAGAATGAAAAATAAACTATTGTTTGCTGGCATTTTCATGGCAACTTGGGTAGGAACATTAATCCCCAGTGCTTTTGCTGCTTCAACTTGTTCTGTGGGACAAAAAGCAGAGGTTCTTTGGAAAGAGAAATGGTATCCAGTAACAGTACTAGATGTTGATGATAATCAGTGCTATATTACCTACGATGGTTATGATAGCTCTTGGGATGAGTGGGTTGGAAGTTCGCGCTTTCGAGCATCATTTGAAGTTGGGGATGCTGTGAGAATTCTGTGGAAGGGTGAATGGTATCAAGGGCGAATTTTAGATGTTAGTAATAATCTTTATAAAATTACTTATGATGGCTACGATAGTTCTTGGGATGAGTGGGTTGAACCCGCACGAGTAAGCAGATAACTAATACTTTACTTTTAGAATCTAGAAGGGACGATTTCCATAAATGAAATCGTTCCTTAACTCGTTCAATCAACGCATTCTTGTCGAACATTTATGCTCCAGGTTTGAAATAATCAAAAAGGCGATCGCCTGAATCAGCACGAATCAATGCTACAACTACATCTGGTAAGGTAGCTAAACTAGGGTAAACTAAATAGCGCGGTTCCCAACGGGGGCGGAACTTCTCTTTGTAGGCGTGTAGTCCTTGGAAATTGTAGAAGCGATTTAAATGCTCGTAAAGATAATGCAATACTTTCTCTAAACGGCGTGATTCTGGATTATCTCCAACTCCCGCCAAAGCAGAAAGGCCAAAATTAAAGCTATCGAAACCATTTTCTTTAAAATGCTGAAGCAGAGAAATAAATAAAAAGTCCATTGTCCCATGTTCGACGGACGAGCGGTGTCGCATCAGATCGATAGTTGCTTCGTTGAGTTGAGACTCTGGGATAATATTAGCAAAAGCGCCGATCTGACCTTCTGGACTATACACCACAGCAATCTCACACTCTCGCAGATAAGCTTCATCAAACCAACCTAAAGAAAAGTGTTTTTCCGAACCTTGCACCATATTTAGCCATTCATCACTCACAGGTTTGAGCAAGTGCAATAAATCATTATCAATTGGTGGTTGGTAAAAGTTAATTCGATATCCTAATTTTGTTAAACGATTGATTGATGGTCTAAAGTTTTTACCAGCTTTACCTTGTAATGTAAAATTTTTCAAATCAACGATCGCTTCTTCTCCAATCTTAAGTACCTTAAATCCTAACGATTTGTAAAGTTCAACATCATCGGGCAAAGTTTGATAAAAACCAGGATACCAATCATTGCGTTGACAAAACAGCTGGAAAGCAACAATTGTCTCTTTGCGGTCTTCAATCGGCCCTATGGGATCTCCTAAGGCGATCGCACCTCGTCCTTTGGGAACATAAGCGATTACACTTTTACCAGAGGGACTAAAATAATAACTTTTATCATTTAATAGTGTCAAAGCTGCTAAAGACGAACATCCATATTGTTCGACAATTTCTTTAGCTTTTTGTCTTTCATTCGCAGTTACTAAATTACGCCAAAATACAGGTTGCAACAGCATAAACACCGCGTATGTAATAGTAACTGCTGCAATAATATAGATAGAATTAGCAAAAAACTCTCCAAATCGACTCTTTGGTTGCAGTCCCAAATTATCCTCAGTGAAGAACATCGCTAAAGTCTGAAGTACAGCTTCACGCCAATTAAAATTTTCTGAAAATTTGCCATCTAATAAATAAAATCCAATAGTTCCGTATGCCAAGGTAAACAGTAAAGCACCGATAAGTACTCGGACTCCCTGTGCAATGGAAGGACGATCTGATTGCGCCGTAAAAATATGGCGCATCAGAATTAATTGCACTAGCAAAACTCCAGATAGTAGACTTTCTTCATAGTCTAATCCCTTGAGCAGGTGGCTGAAAATAGAAATTACTAAGAGACTAATAGTAAGTAACCAAGCTATTTTTTTACGACGTAATAAATTAGTAGCAAGCGTGAGTAGAACAAACCCAGTTAGGGCGGCAAAAATATGACCGCTAGCACGAATTTCAAATGGTAAAAATTCCTTTAACCAGTGATTTCGCCCGTACAGGTTAGGTGTCACTGCTGATAATAAATTGACTACCCCAACTAAACCTGTAAGTAACGCTGCACTCCAAAGTAGAATCTGAGTTTTTAAGTTATTAGTCATTAGTTATTGCGAGTTAGGAGTTAGGAGTGAGGAGTTAGGAGTGAGGAGTTTTCAATTTTTTACTTTTAACTCTTAACTTTTAACTCTTAACTCCTAACTTGTTAAACTGTTCTCCGACATAGGAAAGCGAATCTTTGAGATGTTTGTGGAAGTAGTTCCAGCCAACATTAGCACCAGATAAACCATGACCTCCGGGAAAAGCATAAAATACATGAACAATGCCTAATTTATTTAAGGTTTCATGGAAGGCTTTGGTAGAAGCTAGTAAATCAATATCGTTGACGCCTGCATCTAGGTAAACACGCAATTGCTTTTTCTCTTCAGGTGATAACTGTTGCACAATTTGTTGAGGACTATTTTGGGAACCGCTGCTATCAGTAAAGTAACCGCTATGGCTAAACAGAATATGAAAGTTGTTGAGATAGCGTAACCCGATATTAAAAGCTCCCCATCCCCCAGAAGATAGACCTCCCAGCGCCCAAAATTGGGGTTGTTCTAAAGTGCGGTAGCGTGACTTGACAACTTGTACTAATTCCGAACCAATTAAAGTCCCGATTTTGCCATTTCGCCCATCAAAATAATCAGGATCGTACAAGGGACTGGAACCGCGATTATCATTACCATCAGGTGTAATTATAATCGACGGAGGTAATTTTTTAGTTTGATAAAGTTCGTGCAACACATCTAAAATTGCATATTTATCAGCAAAAGCGCGAGCATTATCATGTCCTCCATGTAGTAAGAAGATCGCGGGGTAGCGTTTTTGCTGATTTTTGTTATAGCCTGGAGGTAAAATTACGCCATAGTTGCGGACTGTACCCATCGCTTGGGAATTGAAGCTTGTTAATTGAAACTTTAGCCCAGTATTTGTTTCTTCTTGGGGCGGGTCTAGTTGTGGCGCACCTAAGATAAATACATAATAATAACCGACGGCGGTTAGGAGTGCGATCGCTCCTATCAAGCTAATTAACAATTTAGAAATTTTCATATATTTTTATCGTAAAAATTCACCTCTCCTTCTATTAGAATTGAATATACTTAACCCGATGAAATTTTTCATCAGATTTTTCTATTCAACTTTGGACATCAAGCTTTTGAGAAGATTCTGTTACTATTCAATTATTTTTCAAACTTAAAACTTTGATTATCGGCTTGATGTGCTATTTCTGATAATTTGAATTGTTCCCCCACAAATGTCAAAGAATCAGCTAAATGTTCTCGCCAATATTGCCAAGTATGGCCGCCAGGAAACTCGCGAAATAGATGGTAAATTTTCAGTTGCGCGAGGAGTTTACTAAATTTTTGGCCTTCCTCAATTTCTTCAATATCCGATTTCCCAGTGTCGAGGTAGATTCTCAACCGTTTTTGGGCTTGTAGTGGAATAGTTTTGATAAAAATTATTGGGCTATTGTTCGGGCCACTTTTATCCTGAAAATAACCACTGTGACTAAATAAAATTGAGAAATGATTCAGATTGTGTAATCCTACATTAACAGCACCCCAACCGCCAGAAGATAAACCACCTATGGCCCAAAAATCTGGATTTTTTATTGTACGATAACGGCTTTGTACAACTTTTACTAATTCATCTCCCAAGGCTGTGGAGACTTTACCGTTTGGGCCATCAATATATTCAGGGTCTCTGTAGGGGCTAGAGCCGCGTTTGTCGTTGCCATCTGGTGTAATAATTATGCTGGGCGGCAACTTACCTGTAGTATAAAGTTGTTTGATAGTTTTGAGAGCTTGTCCCTTATTTTCAACAAACCAATCTGTAGCATTACCATGTCCGCCGTGGAGAAGAAAGATTACAGGATAGTTGCGTTTTGGATTTTGTTCGTAGTCAGGGGGTAAAGAAACCGCGTAGGTACGACTTGTACCCATGACTTGACTATCGTAAGTTTCAATCTTATAGCTCAGGGGAGTAGCCAAGTTACTAGGATTAGGCTGGGATGGAGAAGGGGAAGGCGTTGTTTGTAAGTTTTGCTGTTGGGGTGGTTTGGCGACGACACTTTGGGATAAATTACAACTAACTAAGGTTAATACTGAAAGTAGCAAAAACATTTTTGATTTTTCGTAGTTCATCTTTAAAGGACATTAGACATTTGGTACTAGCAATCAAAAGTTTACGCAAGTAATTTGTCAATGTTGTGTCAACATGATGGAAACTGTACGACTAGTTCTCAGTTAAAAATCAAAAGTTAGGATAAGTTTCTTGAGGATGTCTAAAAAGCTGCGAATTAATTTCAGTTCTTTGTTTGGCTTGTTGCTATTGATGCTTTCTTTGTGGGCGATCGCTCGTGAATTGCAGGAGTATAATTATCGCGATATCCTCAACTCTTTAGCAGCAATTCCCAAAAGTCGCTTAAGTTTGGCAATTTGGTTGACAGCTTTGGGCTATTTAGTGATGATTGGGTACGATATTTTGGGTTTTAACTACATTAATCGTTCCCTAAGCTGGAACAAAATAGCTTTCACTAACTTTATTAGCTCTACATTTAGTAATACTATTGGTTTTGCCTTGCTGACTGGCAGCGCTATCCGTTATCGATTTTATGCTAATTGGGGAGTGTCAGCAGTGGCGATCGCTCAAGTTATTGCTTTCGTTAATTTCACTTTTTGGCTGGGAATGTTTGCCACCGCTGGATTGATATTTTTTACCAACCCTTTAACAATTCCTACACAACTACATTTGCCTTTTACAACAGTACGTCCTATCGGGATATTTTTTCTGTTGTTAATTGCTATATACTTGTTGGGAAGTATTTTAATTAAACAACCATTAATTATTCGTCAACACGAATTTCGCTTTCCTTCCTTGCCAATATCCCTAGCTCAAATTGTAATTTCTAGCCTTGACTGGATTCTGGCTGCGGCAATTCTTTATGTAATACTTACTAATAATACATCTTTATCTTATTTAGACTTTTTAGGAATTTATTTACTAGCGATGTTTGCAGGTGTAGTGAGTAATATTCCTGGCGGTTTGGGTGTCTTTGAAACTGTAATATTGCTATTTTTGTCATCCAAAATTTTGCCAGTGACGATTCTGGGTTCCCTATTAGCTTATCGCGGAGTATACTACTTTTTTCCTTTGCTGCTTGCAGCAGGGTTGCTAGGAATGTATGAAATTAAATTGAGATCGGGGGCGGGAAAAAAATTTTAATAAATTCTGAGAGGATGTCCAGTTTTCCAACCCGGAGATTTACCTGGTGGTTTTGGCGGTTGGGCAGGAGTAGAAACTCTGACCAAAATCCCAGGCATCGCTTGTGCAACTCGTCCAGGAGTCAGCCAGGTACTAGCATCTCTTTCAGAAATTACGCAATATGTGACTGAAAACCTTATTCAAGCGTTGCGGTAATTCATCAGGGCTTACGCAAAATAACGAAAAACGTAGACGCACAGCGGTGAGGTAGTGCATTGGGCGGGTTTCCCGACTTGAAGCAACTACCGAACCCGAAGGGCTTGCCGCAGGCTACCGCAAAGGACGCAGCGAAAAGTCGGAGCGCCGGCTTCCGGCGATGCCTTCTCTACGAGACGCTGCGCGAACGGCAACGCGAAGCGCGAACTGAACTTTTCAAGACAAAGTACACAAAGAAATAAGAGTTTCAGAGAGTTTTTGCGTAAGTCCTATCATGTAGATGCACAGCGGCTACTCTGCGAGAACGCTAAGAGCGAACCCGTAGGGTATTACCGCTACTTTCGTTATCTTTTGCGTAAGTCCTGTGTTTTTTTTGCACAGCTACTACCTGACGTTCGCTCTTCTTTAGTCTAAAGTCCAGAATTAAAGCAAATTCCATAATTTATTCTGTTTTTTGTAAATTCCCAGTCCCTAATCCCCAGCGATGCACTGAGCTTGCCGAAGTGTCACCAGTCCCTTTTATGCAGATGATTGTTACCTTTGCGGTGGTTAAGGGAATTATGAGATGGAGAACTTTTAATATTTAAAATTCCGCAGGGAATGGAAAACTCCTCTATTATTCAACCCATAGAACCAAATTCACAACAGCAAGAATCTCATTCAGATGTGGCATTTTCCTTGCGCCAGAATGAGCAACAAAAAGCTTTGTCTAGAGTTATTGCCAGAATTCGTGAATCTTTGGATATAGACGCCATTTTTAAAATCACAGTTACTGAAGTCCGCCAGCTTCTCAAAAGCGATCGAGTTGGTGTGTTTCGTTTCTATCCTGATTTGGCATGGGAAGGAGAATTTATCTACGAAGATGTGCGAAGTGAATTGAGTTCAGCACTAGCAGCTAAAGTGCGCGATCATTGCTTTGCCGAAGATTTTGCACATCTTTATCAGCAAGGTCGAATTAAAGCAACAGCTGATATTTATCAAGTTGGCGTCAGTGATTGCTACGTTCAAATTCTGGAAAAATTTCAGGTACGCGCCAATATTGTTGCTCCCTTATTGAACGGTAAAGATTTATGGGGATTGTTGTGTATTCATCAGTGCGATAGTCCTCGGCAATGGGAAGCCTCAGAAATTGAGTTTGTCCAACTGATTGCCGAACATTTAGGAGTAGCTTTGCAACAAGCCGATTACCTAGAACAAGTAAAACTACAATCGGCACAACTAGCGCAAGCTAAAGCAAAAGAAAAAGCAGCAGAATGGCAGAGAACTATAGCCATAACTATTGAGAAAATTCGTCAGTCCCTGGACTTAGAAAGCATTTTCCGCACCAGCACCGCAGAACTCAGACAGCTACTAAATGCCGATCGCGTGGCGATTTATCGCTTCAATTCAGATTGGAGTGGTAAATTTGTGTTTGAATCAGTGGCAGAGGATTGGATATCGCTGATAGATGAGCAATTCCACCGACCAGAATTGAGCGAAAACGTCAGCGAATGTAGTGCTAAAGATTTAGCTAAACCCCCAGTTGCTGATACCTATCTACAAGAAACAGCAGGCGGCCGCTTTACCAGAAGTGAAGTGTACCGTCTTTGTAATGACATTTATAATGCAGGCTTTAGTGACTGCTACATTAAAATTTTAGAGATCTATCAAGCAAGAGCTTATGCGATCATTGCTATTTACCACGGGCAAAAGCTCTGGGGCTTGCTAGCAGTATACCAAAACACCGGAACCCGCGATTGGCAAGAAGATGAGGTTTACTTGCTCACCCAAGTTAGCACCCAACTAGGTGTAGCTTTGCAGCAAGCCGAATTCTTACAACAAATGCAACTCCAAGCAGCACAAATAAGTAAAGCTGCTGAAAGGCAAAGAGCTTTAGCGAACACCGTAGAAAAAATTCGTCAGTCACTGGAAATTGAAGCCATTTTTAAAACCACTACTCAAGAAGTCCGACGGTTATTAGAAGTAGAACGAGTAGCAATTTATCGCTTTTATCCTGATTGGAGTGGCGAATTTGTCGCTGATTCGATTGTTGATGGCTGGACGCCAATGGTTAAACCCCAACCTGTGACGGAAGGCGTTCTTGTACAAGGAACCCAAGCAGGTAAGTATGCACGTAATGAAGTTTTTGTCCCTATTTCTCAAGGAGAGAAGCTTTGGGGATTGTTGGTAGCTTATCAAAACTCCCAGCCCCGTTATTGGCAAGATGAGGAAATTAATTTGCTGGCGCAAGTTGGCGTGCAATTGGGGGTAGCATTACAGCAAGCTGAATCTTTAACAAAGGTGCAAGTACAAGCCCAAAAGTTGGCTAAAGCTGCTGAAAGAGAGAAAGCATTAGCCGCAACAGTAGAGAAAATTCGCCAGTCTCTTGATATTGACACCATCTTTGCTACAAGCACAGAAGAAGTCCGACGGCTATTAGAAGTTGATAGAGTGACAATCTATCGATTCCGCACTGATTGGAGTGGCGAATTTGTTGCTGAATCTTTAGGTGAAGGTTGGATACCAGTCAGGGAACTTGTAAGTGCGATGTCTAAGACGGACTACGCCTACGCAGATGATTACTTACAAAATACCCAAGGAGGAGATTTTGCTAATGGTCAAATACTTGTCATTAAGGATATTTACAAGGCTAATTATTCTGTCTGTGATATTGCCCCCATAGAGCTAATTAAGGCTAGGGCATATATGATTGTACCAATTTTTCAGGGCGAGAAACTCTGGGGATTACTAGCAGCATATCAAAATATGAAGCCCCGTGATTGGCAAGAAGATGAAGTAGATTTGCTGATGCAAATTGGCACTCAGTTAGGAGTCGGGCTTCAACAAGCGGAATTACTCGAACAGACTCAACGTCAAAAAGAAGAACTCGCCCAGACTCTTAAAGAATTGCAGCAAACTCAAAGCCAGTTGATTCAAAGCGAAAAAATGGCAGGCTTAGGACAATTAGTTGCTGGAATTGCACATGAAATTAACAATCCAATTAGTTTCATTTACGGCAATATCACTTATGTTAGCGAACATGCTGAAAATTTATTAAAATTACTCCGCTTCTACGATCGAGAAGCCCCGAAAATAACAGCAAAAATTCAACAGCAAGCAGCAGATATAGATTTAGATTTTATTGCCGATGACTTACCAAAAATTCTCACTTCAATGACAATGGGCGCAGAACGAATTTCTCAATTGGTATTGTCTTTACGGAGTTTTTCTCGACTCGATGAAGCCGAAATGAAACCTGTTGATTTGCATGAAGGTATTGATAGTACTTTGTTGATTTTACAACATCGATTGCAACCACAAACTAATTCTTTTGCCATTGAAATAATTAAAGAATATGGCGATTTACCTCCGGTGGTTTGCTATGCAGCGCAAATGAATCAGGTTTTTATGAATATTCTGAATAATGCGATCGATGCTCTGGAATATGCAGTAAATATTGGTCAAATAGTTGATAATCCAAAAATACGAATTCGGACAAAAGTTCGAGAATGGAATACTATTATTATTTGCATTGCAGACAATGGTTGTGGTATTCCAGAAACGATGCGATCGCGCATTTTTGAACCTTTCTTTACTACTAAGCAACCCGGTCAAGGTACGGGTTTGGGGCTATCTATTAGCTATCAAATTGTTGTAGAAAAACATGGCGGTAATATCAAGTGTGTTTCTCAACCTGGTAAAGGCTGTGAGTTCTGGATCGAAATTCCTATAAAACACAGAGTTACTTAAAGAAGAATTCAGAACTCAGAATTCAGAATTTTTGTTAAATGGTATGACGCCAATATTACTATTTTGTGAAAAAATAGCTGAATTTCTTAATTTTGAATTAGTATTAGGTCTATAATATCGATTTAATTGACGATTGGAAAAAGCTCTATGCGTCTTTCTATCAGCGTAGTAAGTAATGTGAAAATGATTACAAAAGATGGATTAATAAAATCCAGGTGCAGAAGTCAATTCTTAATCCAAAATCGTTCGGCTGAACGTAGCCGCTTAAAATCTAAAATTATATAGGTTCAACTAGAAACCGAACAAATCTCATTAGTAATTATTTGGCTACCAGTGCAACACTCTACAATTGCTGGCAATTCCTTTTCAATATCAATTGGAGTTCCTCTTTTAGCAATTTCTTTTATTTCTTGAAAAATTTTAATTACCAAATCTTGGTTTTCAATAAGTTCTTCTCTACCAATTTGTTTGAGAGCTAGTTTAACAGCGATATATCCTGATTGTACCCCCAATGCCAAGCTACTTTTAATTCCTAAAACTTCTGGATTTAAACTTTGATAGAGCTTTTCATCTTTTGCTACAGCATTGACATGAACGCCGGCATAGTGGGTAAAGGCATTTTTTCCCACTAAGGGATGATGAGGAGAAATAGATATGTGGGAATGGTCGCTGACAAAATCATATAATTCCTTTAAATGGCTCAAATTCCAAGATGATTTTTCTTCAACTATATCTGTTAAATTTATGAGTAGTTCTGCTAAATCTACAATGCCGGAACGTTCCCCTAATCCCATGACAGTTACATCAATAATATCCGCTCCCGCCTTGTAAGCATCTAGCGCATTCGCTAAGGCTAAACCGCGATCGTTGTGGCAATGAATTTCGATTTTTGGATATAATTCATGTTTTGCCAATTCCCCTTTGAGGGTTTTCACATAATAAGAAATACTGCGATTTTGAGCAAATGGTGTTGTATATCCAGTTGTATCAGCTATGCTGATGATATTAGCTCCTGCTCGTACTGCTGCGATCGCCGCTGCAATCACGTTTTCCATAGGCGATCGCACTGTATCTTCTGGAGTATAACGAATTACTAAGTTTTCTTGCTGCTCTCTGGCATAAGTTATAACTTCAACAATTTTTTCTATTGCTTTTTCTAAGCCAATATCATAATCCTGTTGCAATCGTTTCTCGGAGACGCTAAAAAAGATACCTAAAAAATTGACACCACACTCTAGGGCTTTTTTAACATCGTCTTTTCGACAAAGTGAATGAGCGCCTATTTTGGCCTTAAGACCAGCATTGGCAATACGAGCGATCGCTAAAGCAATTTCTCTATCTACCGCCGGATTACCAGCTTCAATAATATCAACTCCGATGCAATCTAAAAACTGAGCGATCGCTAACTTGATATCAGGAGGAAAATAAACTCCAGGAGTTTGTTCCCCTTCTCTCAAAGTAGAATCCAGAATTTGAATCATCTCTTCTATAAATTTAGGAACAAATTTTCTCTGTGGTTGATTATACTAAGCCTTGAATACCACAGTGGATCGATTTAATAGAAAAAATGTCATTAAGAATACAAAATTCTGGAAAAATTTGGGTAAATATTTTTTACTAATTATTTTATATCTTTGGAAATAGGTAATTAGTCCTCTAATTACCTATAAGGAGAGCGATCGCTTTGGGTTAAACTTGGAGCAATTTATACCACAGGCTAGGCTTGGGCGCTGCAAATTAACTAACCCATAGCACCCATGACTGGATGGAAGTAGAAGGCGAACCCCAATACTGTATAAGCAGCTAATAATAAAGTGCCTTCGAGCCAATTAGACCTACCATCAGAACTAATGGTGTTTGCAATCAACACTGACACAACCACAGCCACTAATTCAAAGGGTTTAAAATCCAAATCCATCGGCTGACCGAATAGCAATCCTGCTATCACCAACACAGGCGCGACAAATAGGGCAATCTGCATACTCGATCCCACAGCCACAGAAAGCGAGAGATCCATTTTATCTTTCATAGCTACGGTGACTGCTGTGGCGTGTTCAGCAGCGTTACCAATGATGGGAACTAAGATCACCCCTGTAAACAATGATGTCAAACCTAGCTGGGATGTAGCTACTTCTAAAGAATCCACCAGCATTTCTGACTCAACTGCCACTAACAAGGTGCATACTAGCAGCACACCAACCCACAACGCAACATTGGGTTTGCTATGGGAAATTTCCTCTTCTTCTGCGTCTGCTACACCCACATCATACAAATAAGAGTGAGTTCTCATGGAAAACAGCAGCGTTAGGGCGTAAACCAGGATTAACACTACGGCAACGGCAACAGATAGATATTGCAGGGTTTTTTCGTTAACTCCTGTAGCGGTGTAGTTCATCGCTGTAGGCAACAAAATGGCAATCACAGCCAAATTCATCGAAGCTGCATTCACCCGCGCCACAATTGGCTGAAATGTTTGTTCTTTGTAACGCAGTCCTCCCAAAAGCATGGAAAGACCCATCACCAGCAGTAAGTTACCGATAATCGATCCCGTGATACTGGCTTTGACTACATCTATCAAACCAGCCTTTAGAGCTACTAGCGCTATGATCAGTTCTGTAGCATTGCCAAAAGTGGCGTTTAATAAACCCCCTAATGACGGCCCCACTACTACAGCAATTTCTTCTGTGGCCGTTCCCATCCAAGCCGCTAAAGGCAAAATCGCTAATCCAGCTGTAATGAAAACTATCAATTCTCCCCACTCTAGAAAGTGGGCTGCCAGAGAAACCGGGATAAACAGTAACAAAACCAGAAAAATAATGTTTTTAGTTGACATTTGTTGGTTTGAGTTGAGGGTATCATGCACAGCGGGTAGTCCTAAATTTTATATTTGGAGTGTTGAATTGAAGAAGAATACAGAATTCCGAATTCAGAATTCCGAATCAATAAGTGGGGAATTCCCATCTACTAATCATCACTCCCATAGGATACTCTCAACCCTCTGTAGGCCAATTCAGAGATTTTACTGTTTTCAGTTTACTCTTGTGGATGTTATGTAAAATAATGTTGCCATTTAAGAAGAGTTCGTAATCTTTTGTTGCAAAAGTATGAAATGGATTCAGAATATTACACCAAAAATGGGGTTTAATATATTAAAAGACAATTAAGTTTTTGATTGGCGCTGCCAACGAGAAAACCCCTAAATGAGGCGTTGTTAAATGGCTAATTACTTGAAGCCTTCGGGGAAAGGGCTGTGCGATAACGCAGATTTCCCACTATACTAAAACGGCTTTCTCAAAAATTTGGTTGTATTCATAGTTGTTGTTTATACCGGATTTTGTGTTCAAACCATTGTAGAAACGTTTATGCACAAAGTTTAACGGTGCAACTGCGAGTTTTTTGTTTTGGATATATATACATGACTTCTGCTGCACAAATGCCAGCTAATGGCTCAACGTCAACATTCCATTCAGATTCTCCGAACACTCACCAGACCGATCCCCTGAAAACGGCTCATGGTGTTTATGTGGCGGTGCATGGTCATTTTTACCAGCCACCGAGGGAAAACCCCTATCTGGACGCGATTGAACGCCAACCGAGCGCTGCACCTTTCCATGACTGGAACGAGCGGATTCATTGGGAATGCTATCGCCCGAATGCTTTTGCCAGAGTCTTAAATGACCGAGGCGAAGTGATGGGGATCGTCAACAATTATGAGTATTTTAGTTTTAATATCGGCCCAACGCTGATGTCGTGGTTAGAACGCTACGATGTGGAAGTTTATCAGCGGATTTTGGAGGCCGATGCCAAGAGCAGTCAACGGTTGCATGGTCACGGGAATGCGATCGCGCAAGTATACAATCACATCATCATGCCTCTGGCGAATCAACGCGACAAATATACCCAAATTCGCTGGGGCAAAGAAGACTTCCGTTCCCGATTTGGACGCGATCCCGAAGGTATGTGGTTGGCAGAAACCGGTGTGGACTACCCCACTCTAGAAGCTTTAGTTGCGGAAGGTATTCGCTTCGTTATCCTTGCACCGTCTCAAGCACAGCGCTGCCGTCCCTTCCCAACTAAAGATAATCCCAATCCTCAATGGTACGAAGTCGGCGGCAGTCAGATCGATCCCACCCGTCCCTATCGTTGTTATTTGAAGCCTACGCTGGACACTTCATCTTCCCCTCTAAGTACGATCCACGATAGTTCCAAGGATGGAAGTAGGGAAGGATTACCCTATATTGATATCTTCTTCTACGACGGCCCGATATCGCGGGACATGGGTTTTAGTGATGTGGTTTATAATTCCAATCACTTTGCTGGACGTATCGGTTCGGCGGTGCGTGGGGATCATCGTCCGGCACAGTTGATTTCTGTGGCCACTGATGGGGAAACCTTCGGACATCACAAGAAAGGAACTGAAAAAACTTTAGCCTACGCCTTTACAACAGAATTTCCCCAGCAAGGTTGGACGGTGACGAACTTTGCCCACTACCTGAGTTTAAATTCTCCTACTTGGGAAGTGGAATTGAAGCCAATCACAGCCTGGAGTTGCGCCCACGGTGTAGACAGATGGCAAGATAACTGTGGTTGCGGTGGAGAAGGTGGTGTTTGGCATCAAAAATGGCGTCGTCCGTTGCGGGATGCTCTCAATTGGCTGCGGGATCAACTAATTGAAGTGTACGAAGAATATGGCAGGCAGTTATTTCGCGATCCCTGGCAAGCGCGGGATGAATATATTCAGGTGATGCGCGATCGCTCAAGCGCCAATGTCAACCGTTTCCTTTCCCGCCATCAAACCCACAAACTAACAGCCGCCGAACAAGTAGACGCCCTGCGTTTGTTGGAAATGCAACGTCATGCTTTATTGATGTTCACTAGTTGTGGTTGGTTTTTTGAAGAAATTTCCCGTCCAGAAGGTACGCAGATTCTCCGCTACGCCGCCCGTGCTTTGGAATTGGCAGGGGAAGTAGCAGGCGTACAGTTGGAAAAAGGCTTCGTCAGACATCTTGGCCTCGCCCCCAGTAATGTCGAGCAATTCAAACATGGCGGCGAAATTTATCGGCAATTAGTACTCACAGCCCAACTTGGTTTTAAACAAGTAGCAGCCCATTATGCCATTAGTTCCTTGTTTACCAATCAGGGATCGGCATTGGGTAATGGGCACTCAATGGGTACTCACACAAAGCGAGTTTATTGCTACGCCGTCAATGAGCTAGATTACCAACTCCAACGTATGGGATCGCTGACTTTGGCTGTAGGCAATTTAAAGCTGGTATCAGAAATTACCTGGGAAAGCGAACATTTAGTGTTTGCGGTTCTGCATTTGGGAGGTTGGGATTTCCACTGCTGCATCCAACAATTTACTGGGCGGCGTGACTACACCCAATTAAAAGAAAAGGTGTTTGGAGCGCTGCAACAAGCGAGTGCGGCTCATACCATCTTGGCAATGACGCAATTCTTTGGCGAAGATACTTTCAGCTTGGAAAATCTATTTGCAGAAGAACGCCACCGGATTATGCGGTTGCTGAGTCAGGAAACACTGACAGGCTTAGGACAACTTTATACCCAAGTGTATCGCGATAATTATGGTGTGTTGATGGCCTTTCATCGAGATGAAATATCAGTACCACAAGAATTGCAAGTAGCGGCGGAGATAGCTTTGGGGCATCGCTGTATGATGACATTGCGATCGCTTGAGCAAGATATTACCGAACCGCAAATGCGTTGGAACCACATATTAGAATTGGAGGCGATCGCCACAGAAGCAAAACATCTGCGTTGTCGGTTGAATATTCCCGACGGCAAGCAGATATTAGAACAGTTAATTATGCGAGCGCTCTGGCAATTGTTACATGATGCAAATGGTAGTTTTAATGCAGATATCCAACAATTGGAGCGGTTGATTGATATCGGGGATCGATTAAATATTGATATTTCTTTACATCGATCCCAAGAATTATATTTCAGTTGTCTGCACAGTCAGATAATACCTTTGTGTCTTACCACCCTGAGCAACGAAGAAGATATTTATCAGTGCCGACAGCTGCTCAAGTTGGGCAAAAAGTTAGCGGTTGATGTCAGTATGATTGCAAATCAGTTGCCATAATATCTAGGGGGGCACAGCTAGTTGTGTGCCCCTACCACGTATTGCATCCATACAAGAATTACTACAAATCGAAATGGCGTCTAAACCGGGGATCGATCCTGTCGGTTTTTTTCTGATTGCAGGTAAAGCAGAGAGTTTGTAGATTGCTGATATCGTTTTGACCGCCACGAGCCAAGGGAATGATATGGTCAATGGTCAGGTTAGTTTCTGTTGCAGTTTTACCGCAGCTTCGGCATTGATATTTGTCACGTTGCCAGACATATTTTTTTACTTCCGGCGGAATATAAATACGGGGAGTTTTACTCATAAATGTTTAGGCAAACTTTTTTCAAAGCGATGTCTGACCACAATAAGCAGAGTGTCTACCCAAGTTGGTATTTATTAAGTTAAAACCCTACCGGATAGGCTGATACAGTAAAATTATAGTGATAGCCTAGCAAGAAAAATAGAGACGTAACATTAATAACTACATAACACAGTCAACTAAGCAAAGGCATAAAGGAAGCCATTCCTGCTAATTAATAGAGGTAAAAATGGAAACTACAACCAGAAAACAGGCTTTAATCAAAGCTATTTATGAGCGATTAGAACAAGCTTATGAAGACACTTTAGAGGATGTCATAGAACTTTTAGACATTCGCAAAGCAGAAGACCAAGAGGATATTCAAGCTTTACATGAAGCACAGGAAGATATTAAGAAAAATGGCACTATTCCCTGGGAACAAGTTAAACGAGAATTAGCCAGTGAATAAATATAAAATTGAATTTTCTAATGCTGCATTGAAACAACTTAAAAAACTACCTGTAAAAGTACGGACAAGAATACAAACAAAAATTGATGAACTAGCTGATAATCCACGTCCAAACGGGGTTGTTAAGCTAGAAGATTCGGACAATGGTTATCGAATTAGAATTGGTAATTACCGAGTTTTATACAATATCTTTGATGATGTATTACTGGTTACTGTTGTCAGAGTGGGGCATCGTAAAGACGTTTACCGCGGCGAATGAGACAATCAGTTTAAAACAGGCGATGTCTACGAAAAGCTCGCCTAAGGGAGAGCGAATACTCATATTTTTCTAAAGGCGATCGCGTTTAAAACCTCACTATAATTGATAGTACAAAGAACCTGGAGATAATAACGATGCAATATCAGGTATTTGTTAGGAGCCAATCGAAAAGCCAATTTGTTGCATCTGTTGTTGGAATGCCAAATATGAAGACTAGGGAAAAGCGGCGAATGAATTGATTCTTTTAGCCGATATTGTTGTTGAATATAAGTGTCTTCAATTAGTTGGCAAACAATAAAATTAGCTTCTCTGGGTTTACCGATCGATTCCACACCACCCCTAAACAAAGTTCAAAAAATTTTAGGCGGTGCGTTACGCTGTGTTAACGCACGCTAGAGGTTTTTACGGAACAATCAACACTGGGCAAGGGGAAAGGTTAATCACGCGAGTGGTAACACTATCAGTTGCTCCCTCTTCAGTCAAGCCTAGCCCCCGACAACCCATGATGATTAAATCCGCCCCGATTTCATCAGCAACATCGCAGATGGTAAAAGCTGGTTTGCCTTGCCTTTCCAAAACTTCAGATTGAATTCCTTGCCCAGAAAATAAAGATTGGGCACTTTGCAGTAGTTTGGCAACTACCTCTGGTGACACCATTGGATCTCCACTAGGCGCATCTGCTGGTGGTTCTTCAACCACAGACAGCAGCACCAAGCGGCTGCCGTACTTTTGAACTATGTTGGTAACTACGTCGGCAGCTTCCCGCGTTTCCCGGCTTTGATCGATTGGAAATAGTACTGTCTTAAACATCTCTATCACCTGGGCACCCCTGACTCCGGTAAAATCTGGATGGTTCTACTTTCAAAACAATAACAAAAAGGCAATCAGGAGAGTTCGCTGTGTCCAAAAAAAGTTTAGCAAGTTTATCTGCGGCTGATATTTCTGGAAAACGCGCTTTGGTGCGGGTTGATTTTAACGTGCCTGTGGACGATGGAGGCAATATCACAGACGATACTCGCATTCGCGCTGCTCTGCCAACTATCCAAGATTTGATCCAGAAGGGAGCTAAGGTGATTCTCGTCAGCCATTTTGGGCGTCCCAAAGGTGTGGATGATAAACTGCGCCTGACACCCGTGGCTAAGCGCCTCTCTGAGTTATTGGGGCAAGAAGTTGTCAAAACTGATGATTCCATTGGCGATGAAGTTGCAGCTAAGGTGGCGGCGCTGGAAAATGGACAAGTGCTGTTACTGGAAAATGTCCGCTTCTACCCAGAAGAAGAGAAAAATAACCCAGAATTTGCCCAAAAATTGGCAGCCAACGCTGATTTTTATGTAAATGATGCTTTTGGTACTGCACACCGCGCCCACGCTTCTACTGAAGGTGTGACTAAATTCCTCAGTCCTTCTGTGGCTGGATATTTGGTTGAGAAGGAATTGGAATATTTGCAAAACGCCATTGAAAATCCCCAGCGTCCTTTGGCTGCAATTATCGGCGGTTCCAAGGTTTCTAGCAAAATTGGTGTGATTGAAACCCTCTTGGAGAAGTGCGACAAGCTAATCATCGGCGGTGGGATGATTTTTACCTTCTATAAAGCCCGTGGTTTGAATGTTGGTAAGTCGTTGGTGGAAGAAGACAAACTAGAATTGGCGAAGTCTTTGGAAGCGAAGGCAAAAGAACGTGGCGTTACCTTCCTGTTACCCACAGATATCGTATCGGCAGATAAATTTGCTCCCGATGCCAATGCGACAACTGTCAGCATTGAGAATATCCCTGCTGATGGTATGGGTTTGGATATCGGCCCGGACTCAGTAAAAGTTTTCCAAGAAGCCCTTGCAGATACCAAAACGGTAATTTGGAACGGGCCAATGGGTGTATTTGAGTTTGATAAGTTTGCAGTAGGTACAGAAGCGATCGCCCGCACTCTTGCTGAAATCGGCAAAACTGGCACAACTACCATCATTGGCGGCGGCGACTCGGTGGCGGCTGTGGAAAAAGTCGGTTTAGCCGAACAAATGAGCCACATTTCCACCGGCGGCGGCGCTAGTTTGGAGTTACTTGAAGGTAAGGTATTACCTGGTATCGCTGCTTTAGATGATGCCTAAGTACAGAAGTAACATGTAACGTCTATATGTTACAGCAATTTTCAGGTAATTAAACCAGAGGATAGGGACGCACACATGTGCGTCTCTAAACTTAATTGTGGACTCAAATCGATGAAAAAGCCTGCTAACTTAAAACCCCTGCTAAACCTAACTTATACGTTAAGTTGGCACCAATGCACATTGCAGTTTTACCGTAGCCTAGAGCAAAAGTATCCTTAAATCTGCCTTCTAATGTCATGCTTTCCCAAGTTGACAGCGTTCTTACACAACATTGACTTGTAGCGTATAAGAAAAATCAGGAACAGTGGTGCTACCAAAGAAAGTTCCGCCATCTTGAGGGAAGAGAGCATATTTACTCACTGAAATGCTGTACGTACCCGCACCCAGGAAAGTGTTGATTAATGACGCAGTGCCACCAGCACCATCATCGTTACTTGTGATTAAAGTCCCAAAAGCGTCAAACAGACCGAGAATTGTATCTCCAGGAGATGTCACTCCAGTGACGATATTCACACTTGCTGCGTTTGCTAAAGAGAATGTATAAAAGTCGAAATCGGGATTACCCCCTGGTTGAATTGTTACTAGTTGGGCTGAAATATCAATGCTTGAGCCTGATGGCAAAGTACCTAACTCTTCAGCAGAGACTATTGTATTGTTTGTACCTTTTCCAGGAAGTTCGCGCTCAAAGTTGAAAAGGAAGTCATTAAACGTGAGGTTGTTTCTTCCCTGCACAACACCTATAATCTCATCTGGCTCTGCTCCTGGTTTGTTTAAGAATATTCGTGTGTCGCTTCCAACAACTTCCAGACGATAGTCCAGTGCATTTCCTTTGAGTTGAATTCGATCTTCGCTAGAGTTGAAGTCAGTAATAATAGCTAAGTCGTTAAAACCAGGATTCGCACTGTTGTTATCGTCGTAGTAAACATTTATAAAGTCCCCCAGGATAAATCTATCTGTCCCAGTCCCACCAGTGAAAGTATCAATTTCGCCTAATCCAGGTGGAAGCGGATTACCGCCAGGAAAACCACCAGCAAAAACACCGATCAGAACGTCATTTCCAGCCCCGCCATTGAGTCTGTCATTGTCCAGTCCGCTTCGGAGTCTATCGTCGCCGTCCTCTCCGTTGAGGGTATCATTGCCACTACCACCGATTAGTGAGTCATCACCTCCTCTTCCGTTGAGAATGTTGTTGCCCGGACTGGTACCGCTTATGGTGTTATTGAGACTATTACCTGTTCCATTGATGGAGCCAGTTCCCGTTAGCGTTAGATTATCTAGATTGGCTCCGAGTGTGTAGCTCACAGAAGACCGGACAGTATCTATGCCTGCATTGGCAGCTTCCGTAATGGTATCAGTAGTACTGTTAATTATGTAAGTGTCATCGCCTAGTCCACCAATTAGGGTGTCAATACCCAAGCCACCATCAATTGTGTCATTGCCATTGTTACCGGATAATCGGTTATTTTGGCTATCACCAACAATGCTGTCACTTGCATTTGTACCAACGATATTATCAAAGTTGATTACGCTAAATGATATTGTTCCCAAACCAGGAACGTTATTGGCAGAGATAGTTTGGGCTTGCAAGTTAACTGTGATAGATACTCCTGGCAAAGATGCAGATGTATCTATGGTGTTGTTGGCAACATTAGCATTGGCAATAACCCTTTCTACTTTAAAAACTTGGTCTTGCCCCAAAGCCCCTTTTTGAATGGTTCCGACACCTGATAAGGTAATGGTTTGATTTAGTTGACTGTAGTCTGCGATATCAAAGCCATCTCCTCCATCAATGCTGTCGTTACCTTGGCTGCCTCGGAAGAAGTCGTTTCCTGCACCGCCGATTAAAGTGTCGTTTCCGTTACCACCGTTTAGAGTGTCGTTCCCTGTACCGCCGTTTAGAGTGTCACTTCCATCTCCACCGTTTAAACTATCGTTCGATGTTCCGCCTGCGAGGGAATCGTTACCAGCTAAACCATTCAATGTATCGTTACCGGAAGTAGTATTGGCATTACCACCACTAGCCCAACCAACTATCGTGTCATTTCCCGAAGTCCCATTTTTCGTCTCAGAACCTGTAGTACCGAAAGTAATTGCCATATCTCTCCTGAATTTATTGCGAATTAAGTAAGTTCAGTGTTAATCAAAGAACTATTCATCAGTTCAATCAAGATTACTGACCATTGCCTAAAGCTAAGTCAGAAAACATTAATTATTTGCTTAGGAAGTTCTAAACAAAAAAAGTATCCAATTACTTATTGTTGGCTGCTCAAAATAGCTCGCTTTCAGTAGCGAGCAAAGGAAATGCCTACTCTATAAAATTAGATAATTTATTTTTTGAAAATCCTAATTAATGACCAGATCGTAAGGAATTAGGTCAAATAATTCGGTTTTTTCAACTTTTTTGAACTTAGATGTAGTAATTTATTTATCATGAAGTATGAGGTTACATAAACTTACTTAGCAAATCTTTAAAATGTTAAGAAATTCAAAAATATTGTTTTTGATTAAAAAATATTATTATATAAATAGCATTTACATACTATACAAATTAATTGAGATATGCATATATCGAAATCGAGCGATCGCTTCAGGCTTCTGTTAATTATTTTTTGAATTAAGTAGCTCAACTAAAAAAGTAAGACGTAGATGTAAATAAATGTAGGGTGTGTTATGCCGTAGGCTAACGCATCTCGATAGACTGAGGTGCGTTGTCGCAAAGCGCAACGCACCCTACTATTGTTTTATGTTTAATTAAGTTGACCTACTTATATGAATTTTGAATTTTGAATTCCCCAAAAGGGTTAACTCTCTACTAAGGCGTTGCTTCCTGTGTCGGCGTCGGTGTAGGAGTAGGGGTTTCTGTGGGAGTTGGCGTCGGTGTTTCTGTGGGGGTTGGTGTCAGGGTGGGTGTAGGCGTAGGAGTTTCCGTAGGCGTTGGTGTCGGAGTTTCCGTAGGCGTGGGAGTTTCCGCTGTGATGGTGAGTTGATAGTCTATTGGTTTCGATGCTGTGGAAACAACAACAAACTCATAAAAACCGTTTTCTGGTAATTTAGTTGATAAAGTACGCCGTGTAGAATCTTCTAAAAATTTAATTTTGCCAGTGGGTGAATATACTGAGAATAAAACTTGGGAATTTGCTTGTAGCTTTAATTCTAAAGATTGTTCTTTGGCAAGTTCAGCAATAAAAACTTTACCGCCACCAGTTTCCAGAGTACCGCTGACTGTTTTGGTAATAGCACCTGGATCGAAGGCAAGTTTTTGGAAAGCGCTACCGGCAAGGATAGCACTAAGTTTATCACTCACAAATGCGTACCAAACTTGTCCAATGGGCTGTCCTGTAAAGTTTTTACCTCTTTGGTCAGGGAATACGCTTAAAAAAGCTGCATCTCCCAAATCGTACAAAGAACGACTACCAACGTTGATGCGGTTGACTTCTACTTTCCAGCGATCGCGTTCCGCACTCGTATAAGTTCCCAATTGGCGACGCGAGTTTGAACTCAGTAGTGCGAGCTTTTCCAGCAATTCTGAAGCTGTTTTATCCCATTGTGCCCGCAAACTCTCGTCTTCGGAACCATTGCTGAGAGTTTGTCCCCGTAAACTGGGATTTCTATCCCAAAAAACTTGATTCACTAAGTTAATGTAAAACTTCTCATCAATACCCAACTGTTGGCGGCGATCGCTTAATTGTTGTTTGCGCTGGCGTTCGGCTGGCGAGTATTGCGCTAAGGGATCGACTGGTTGGTTACTCGTTGGAATTGGGCTAGCTGTAGGGCTAGGTTCAACTTCCCCTTTATTGCGGTTGCTACTTACTCCCCAGAAAATTAATCCAGCAGTAGTAACTGCTACTAGTGCAGCCAGAAAGGTTTTGGTTGGCGTCCAGAAACTTGTGGGTTGAGGGGATGAGGGAGGTGAAGAGTATGTAGCTTGAGCTTCCCGCAGGCTAGGAGATGAAGGGGGTGGAGGGGAGACAGCAACGGTGGCGGATGTAGGTTCTGGTGGAGTTGGGGTAGGATATTGGGTAGGCGGATAGTTGACTGGAGGCGGGTTCAGGACTTGGAGTACTTGACGGGCTGATTGATAGCGATCGCCTGGTCTGACGGATAGCATTTTATCTAATGCTTGTCCTAAAAGGGGACTCAGGGTGACTTCTCGTCGCCATTGCCAGGTTAAATTATAAGTATCAATTAGTTCTTGCGGTAGTTTACCTGTCAGTAAAACCAACATGGTGGCAGCTAAAGCATACAAGTCGCTGTGGGGAGATACCAACCCCGTTTGCATCTGTTCCGGGGGAGCAAATCCTACTTTACCTAATAGGGTTGGTGATGGGGAAGAAGCGGCTACACCAGGTTGGTAATATTGAGAAGCTACAGTTGCTACTACTTGTTTAACACCGCCGAAATCAATTAATACTGGTAATTGGTCAACGCTGCGAAGTATTAAGTTATCTGGAGAAATATCTCGATGAATTACGCCTAGTGAGTGGATATACTCCAATACTGGCAGAATTTGTAGTAATAATTGGCGAACTTCAGCTTCTGTAAAGCGTAAACCTTGCTTGGTTCGAGCATTTAACAACGAGTTGTAAGTTTCCCCTTCTACATAATCTTGCACCAAAAACAGATATTCTCTGCCCTGTAAATTAGTGCGAAGCAGTTCTCGGAAGCGGGGAATTTGGGGATGTTGCAGCTGATAGAGAACACTTGCTTCTCTTTGAAAAAGTTCTTCAGCTTTTTCGACAACGTAGGCGGTTTGGACTTGGGGAGAAAATTCCTTTAAAACACAAAGTTCGCGGAAACGGTTAACATCTTCAGCTAAATAAGTGCGTCCAAAGCCACCTTGACCGAGTTGACGCACAATCACATAGCGATCGCCTAAAGTTAATCCTGCTTGTATACCATAACTCATAGGCGTATCCAATTTTTCACCACACTGGAAACAAAAACGACTACCTGGGGAATTTTCATGTCCCTTAGAACAATATAATTTAGTCATTAGTAATTAGTCATTAGTCATTAGTTATTCTCCGCATCCCCAGTCCCTTTAATTCCCAGATTTTACTTTATCAATTCGATCGGCTGCGAGGGCATACCAAATTTGACCGAAAGTTTGCTGATTGAGTTTCGCACGGTCTTGGTCGGGAAACAAGCGATCGAATTTTTCATTCGTTTCTTTGTTCAAGCGATCGATTGTATAGTCTCGGAATTCTCCAGCTCGCGCTTGCCGTCTCCATCTTTCATAATCTTGTGTAGTGTAAGTTCCTAGTTTGCGACGCGCTGCTGTACTGAGGTTAGCTTGTTCTACTTTATTCAATAAGTCATCAGCAATACTGTACCACTCATCTCGCAAACGAGCATCTTCAGCTTTAGATGTCAGGCTGCGTCCCTTTAATTGGGAGTTTTTTGTATAAAAAATATCATCTACGAAGCGAGTAAAAAATCCTTCGCTAATTTGTAGCTGTTGGCGGCGACTGATAATTTCTTGGAGTTTGCGATTTGTGCCGCGATCGCTCGCTGGTTTCCCCGCAGGATTGGGTAATTGGGGAATTTGCGGTAAGGAAATAGATGGAATAGTAATTGATGATACGCTACGAATGACTGCATTTACTACCGCCCAAGCACCCGCACCAGTTAAAACTACTAAAGCTGTACCCCCTAAACTCATCACAAAAGGACGAATCCAAAGCGGGAAAGATGCTGGTTTAGCGATCGCTTGAGTTCTATTTTGGAATCTACTGATAATAGCGCTGGCGCGTTGTCTTCCCGGAGCAACTACCATCGTCTTAATTTTGGTAACATAATTTGCTGGAGGTTTAGTTGCATTTGGCGATGGTAAATCTTTGAGAATTTGCTCGGCTCGTTGATAGCGATCGCTCGGTTTATAAGCCAGCATCTTTTTTAACACCGACTCCAGTTTGGGACTCACTTGGATTTGCTTGCCCCAGTACCAAATTCCCTGATAGCTGTCGTATAATTTTTGCGGTTCTTGCCCCGTTAGTAAAACTAATGCAGTTACAGCAAGAGAGTATAGATCGCTACTTAAAAATACTTTGCCTTGGCGTAGTTGTTCCTCTGGAGCGTAACCTTTTTTACCCAGCAAGGTGTTATTCCCAACCAACTGAGTGCGCCAAAAACCTTGAGAAGCTGGCAATTGTTTGACGCCACCAAAATCAATCAATACTGGTAGATTATCGGAACGCCGCCAAATCAAATTATCGGGAGAGATATCGCGGTGAACTACATCTCGCGAGTGGATGTAGTGTAATACAGGTAAGATTTGTTGCAGTAAAGTAATTACTTCCTCTTCACTAAAGGCTTTGCCTTGACTGCGACGTTGTTCTAATAATTGGTCAAAATTGTCACCATCTACATAATCTTGGACTAAAAAGAAAAAATCTTTACTACCTATTTTTACTTGTAGCGAACTGTGAAAACGCGGAATTTGAGAATGCTGGAGTTTTTTGAGGACATTGGCTTCTCTCTCAAATAACTCTTTGGCTTTTTGTAAATCTTGTTTTTCTTGTACTTGGGGTGCAAATTCTTTCAGCACACAGGTTTGATGGGATTTCTTATCTTCCGCCAAATAAGTGCGTCCAAAGCCGCCTTGTCCCAGTTGACGTAGGATTTGATAGCGATTATCTATAACCTGTCCCACAGCGAGAGGTAACGGTTCGCCGCAATGGGTACAAAAGCGGTTACCATTATCGTTCGTGTGTTGTTTGCTGCAATGTACCTGCATGATGCCCAAGTATTTAAGGTTTTATTTAATGACTACAACGTGCGTACAGTTGTTTTCGGATATCTTATCAAACGTTAGCGTTAGGGTGTTGCTATCCTGAGGAATATGGTTTTGTATACTTATGTAATATGTTAATCCGCTTTGATTTTTGAACTCCTACAGCGTCAGTATAAACGCAATTAATCGTGTCTGTACAAAAGTAGCAAATAAACAATTACCACTTTCAAGGCGTAGGTAGTTTTTTCAACAATTAAATAGGAGTTGTATAACTTAAAAAGTAAAAAGTAGCGAGTTAAAAGTAAAAAAACGATAAATTTAATATTTGTTTTTATTTTTGCCTTTGAGCTTTTTACTTGCAAGTAACGGTGTTGGTTCTATTTTTAGGATAAAAACAAGCATCATGAATTGCAAATCACAAAGCCAGCGAGTAATTAAAGAATTTGAGAATTTTCTTTCTACCCCCCTAGAAACGCAGCTGCAACGACATCTCACCACCCATTCATCATTTTTAGCTTTATTTCATGATGTAGCGGCTAATGTACCCGCATACAAGGCTTTTTTAGCAGAAAGAGAAATTAATCCGGCGAATATTAAAACCTTGGAGGACTTTCAAAAACTCCCAGCGATCGCTAAAGAAAATTATATACTGCGTTATCCCTTAGCTGACTTGTGCCGCAACGGACAATTGGAAAGCTGCGATATGATAGCCGCTTCCTCTGGTTCTAGTGGGAAACCAACATTTTGGCCTCGTTTTTTTACAGATGAACTCCAAATCGCCACGCGTTTTGAACAGATTTTTCACGATAGTTTTTATACAGACACTAGACGTACTCTAGCTGTGATTTGTTTCACTTTAGGTACTTGGGTAGGTGGAATGTTCACCACCAATTGCTGTCGTTATCTTGCTAGTAAAGGTTATCCTCTGACTGTAATTACTCCTGGGAATAATAAAGAAGAAATATTGCGAGTTGTGCAAGAATTAGGTTCTGCTTTCGAGCAAGTAGTACTTTTGGGATACCCGCCATTTTTAAAAGATGTCATTGATACTGGAATTGCTCGTGGTGTGGAGTGGGAGCAATATAAAATTAAATTTGTGATGGCGGGAGAAGTATTCAGCGAAGAATGGCGGAGTTTGGTTGGTAAACGAGTTGGTTCGCAAAATCCCTGCTATGATTTTGCATCGCTTTACGGTACTGCGGATGCAGGAGTTTTGGGCAATGAAACGCCGTTAAGTATTTGTATTCGCCGTTTCTTGGCAGAAAATCCCGATGCATCTAGAACTTTATTTGGCGAATCGCGTTTACCAACATTGGTGCAGTACGATCCTTGCAGTCGCTTTTTTGAAGTTCGAGATGGCGCATTGCTATTTTCTGGAGACAACGGTATTCCTTTGGTGCGTTATGACATTTTAGATACTGGCGGCATAATTAGTTATGAAGCCATGCTGGAATTTTTAGCAGAGTGGGGATTCGATCCTGTTGTAGAGTTACAGAATCAGAATTCACAATTCAGAATTCAGAATTCAGCTAGAGGTATTCACTCATTACCTTTCGTTTATGTTTTTGGTCGTTCTAACTTTACAGTTTCCTACTTTGGGGCGAATATCTATCCAGAAAATGTGACGGTAGGATTAGAACAACCAGCGATTCAAGAATGGGTGACGGGTAAGTTTGTGTTGCAAGTGAAAGAAGACGCAGACAAAAACCGATTTTTATCTGTGGTTGTGGAATTAGCACCAGGGGTAGAAGGTAGTGAAGCTCAAAGAGAAGCGATCGCATCTTCCATTCTTTCACAACTGCTACGCCTCAATAGTGAGTTTGCTAATTATGTTCCCCCAGAATATCAAACACCGCAAGTTACATTAGCCGCAATGGGTGATGCTGAATATTTCCCCATTGGGGTGAAACATCGTTATACCCGCAAATAGAGTAAAGAGCCACTTATCGCACTAGAAAAACAACTGCTATCTTCTAACGAAGAAAATTAATTTCACTAGGTGGCTCTTTTTTCATCGGAATAGATTTTTTCCAGCTAAACAGACATACGCAGTGCTGATTATTTGGCGTTGCTGAATTATGGGATGAAACCCCAACTATTGAAATCTTAAACTCCTTATTCTCTCTGCGCCCACCGAAGTTCAGATCGGCGGAAGCCGCCGCTCCGACTTCTCTCTGCGCCTCTGCGTGTTAGCGTAGCGGGGCGTAGCCCGATAAATCATCCCGCAATTATGCAACGCCGATTATTTTTTAAATACCCGCGCCATCTAGAAACTGCTGTATTGCTTTATCTCTGAGGCTACACACAGGAGCATTCTCTGATATTTCAGTTTCCTTAGAAGCTACAGAACCTGCAAATACAGGGGTTTTTCCATTTGAAAAATGAATATTCTGAAGATTTTGTATTTGTTCTTCTAACAATTCAATCCGATTTACTAAAGCGCGAATTACTTCCGCTTCTGAGTCTGGCAAATTATTGTGTTCTAATGGGGCAACTCTCACTCCAGAACGATACACAATACGACCGGGTACCCCTACTACAGTGCAGTCAGAAGGGACATCCCTGAGGACAACTGACCCAGCGCCGATACGGACGTTATTGCCAATCTGGATATTTCCCAGGACTTTCGCTCCCGCACCGACTACAACATTTTCACCCAATGTAGGATGGCGCTTACCGCATTGTTTACCAGTTCCCCCAAGGGTAACGCCTTGATAAATTAGCGCATAGTCTCCCACGATCGCAGTTTCACCAATTACTACACCCATACCGTGGTCGATGAACACACCATACCCAATTGTTGCACCTGGGTGGATTTCAATTCCAGTCAAAAACCGGGCCAAGTGAGAAATCAGGCGGGGGATAAAAGGAAGACCAACATTATCAAGCCAGTGAGCCAGCCTATGCAATAACAGGGCTTGTAAGCCAGGGTAACAAAATAAAACTTCTAACCAGTTACGGGCAGCCGGGTCACGTTCAAATATGATACGAAAGTCAGCACTCAGAGTAGATAGCACGAGATAGTACCCTCGGAAAGCACAACAAGCTACTATCCCATATTATCGTCTCAGGTGTTGCAGAAAAAATGGGGCATTGGGTATAGGGCATTGGGCATAGGGAAAGGGGTAAAGGGAAAAGGGGAAAGATTAAATTCCCTTTAACCTTTAACCTTTTCCCCTGCCTCTAAGGTCTTTATCACTGCTGCTCCACTGTCAGAGTATAATCACGCTTCATTCCAGGATTAAATGTGCCTACCCAAATTTTGTAGGTGCCTTTTTTCCAGTTGCCGTCGCTAACACTAGCATCTTTACTTTTACCAGTATCATCACCGCAACGAATAGTCGCTTTATCCGGGCCTTGGATAAGTAAAGTCGTATCGTTGTTGTTGCTATCAATCTGTACTGTCAACTGGGAAAAGTCATTTTCCAAATTCATAATGTGATCTGGATTCGGATCGGCAAAACCGATACAGGCTTTCTGTTCGCGATCGCGGTTACTAATAGCAGACAATGAATAAGAACCACCTGTAAATCCCTGCACTTTTCCTTGTGTTGGCTCGAAATTTTTTGACAGTGTAAAAGTACCAAAATTTACTGTTTCTGCTATTACCGGAGTAGCTGCTAAAGCAGCAACTATAGCTAAGAGCCAGCCGCCACAATACTGAGGTCGGGGGCAACGGTATTTCATAGTAGCCCTCCAACAGGCTTTGAAAATAGTAGTGATATATACATATTCTAGTTAATAAATTACAGTGAATTTTCTATTAGATGTGCCACATTCAAATGTGCCACAAGTGATGTCTTTAAACGCACGCAGGTAGTTGCTAGTTATTATCTCAACCAAACAGCATCCACAATTTTTAAAGTTAAAGAAAGTGCAGAGAATTAAATAATTTTTAACTTTCTGCACTTTGAATTTGTGTGAAAATTTCAGGAATTATTTAGTTGGAAAAAGACGCCGCCTTTGAGCGCTTCTGTGTTAGTTCCGTAACTACTCACTGTAAGCGATCGCAGGTTGTTAAAAAACGGTTTTCCTAAAACTTCTGCTAACTTGAGAATTGGAATTTGACGCTCTAATAAATCCTGACTTTTTGTCCAATCAAGATAGATATACCCTTCGCTAGACTTAGGAAGGGCAGCAATACTATCTTGAAACTTAGGATTATTAATTAAGGAATTTTCCTTGGCTGTGAAAATTTCATCCATTGTCTCAAGATCGGAGGTAAAAATTTCATAATTTCCTAAATTTGTATGCGCTCCTCGCACTTTTGTTTCAATGGTAAATGATGCTCGGTTTTTGTCATTGGCTTTTTTACTAGCTGTACTTAACTCTGTCCAAGCATAAATTTTTTGGTTGTCTATGTTCAGAGGACTGATGGTAAGTCCATTCGATGAAGCGATCGCATCTAAACGTGCTACGCCTTGTTCTACACCCTCGGATTTCTCAGCTACAAAAATCCAATGGGGGTTTGTTTGCTCTTGAGGTAACAATCCTATGGCATATTCTCCCTCTACCCAACTGAAAACATCTTTTGGCAAATTTATTCCCCAGCGTTTTTGAGCATCACCTAAAGGTTTTAATAACTGAGAAACCACATCTTCTTGAGAACCATATATAGTTGCTGTTGTTTGTTTCCAAAGTTTGGCTACATTACTGTTACTCAAATTACTTAAATTTGACCCAGCAATTGCTAAACCTGCCGATGAGGGAATATATTGCAATGCTCCTACAGGTTTAGTTAGTGGAGGTGATGGAGAAGCAATTTCTGATGAACTCAAAAAGGCTGTTTCTGCTACCAATCCTTTGGGTTTCAACAATAGAGAAATGATTTCACTGTCATATGTTTGTTCTGCTAATTCTAATCCTTGCCATTTTGCCACGATGGGAAGATTCAAGAAAGCTACACCTATACTACCTTTGGCTAGTTCTTTGGTAGCTTTTTGATATTCAAAGGAGCTAGTCAAATTCAAATCGGGAGCTTGGACGTTATTGATAGCCTCCCGCAGCACTTTGGGATCGTTAGCAAACAACACAAAACCTTGCCCAACTACCGCACCAGCTAAATTATTTTGGATTGTAGATTGTGGATTTGGGATTTTATTTTCTGCGATCGCTTGCTGATTGTCAGATATTAGCTTTATGCCTTTGTATTCTTCAACATTTAAGTTTGCCCCAGCTAAGGCTCGTTTGGAAAATAACAACTCGACAAACTCGCGAGTTTTTTCCGGTTCCTTGGTTGCAAGTGCCAAAAGATACCCTGGCTGCTGTCCATTTTCTGGGTCGCGATCGATATCTAGGGTCGTGATAGCCAGTGTAATTTCGTTACCTAGCCAGGGTTTAATATCTTGTTGATAATCGATGCCACTCTTAGCTAAGAAACTAGTTTTGAGTTTAGATAGTTCCCCTTCACGCTCAAACGCTTGCAAATTATCAGGATTTGTCAGTAATGACACTATTACAGGGGAAAGTTTTGATACGAATATTGTTGCACCAGGCTGGGAGTTAGGGGCAATGAGGCTAGCCGGATTTTTAGGAAAAAACCAGTAGAAGCCTGCGATCGCAATGGCTAACACTGCGATCGCACCAGCTATGATAAAACCGATGAATGGGCGTTGTCTATTCACATTAAACCTATTAAAAAAGATAGTTCACAGCCATTTAAGCAGAAACCCTAGCCCATTGATGAAGAGGACGCCCAGGGACATAAATCACCAAAAAAGCTAAGAATCCAAATTTCGCTATCTGTCCGTACCTTTTATATTCCAATATTCCTGCATTCTTCTTTTAAGCTAATACGCATTTAACTTGCATATTGTTGATTTTGGAGAAAAAGCCTCAATCCTTCTCCCCTGCCCCTCTGCTCAAGAGCTATCTAAATGTGCAAATTAGGTGCTTAACAGCTTATCCTCGTGTCCCCGCGTCCTATCCTAGAGGAGTATTCTTGGGAATCAATGCTCATGCCAAGGCAGAGATTTTCTGTCAACATTAAGTAAATTACAATTGTCCACAAAAATTTCATGACAGAGAACTCTTTTAGTCAGCCCATTGCCCACATAAGTGTAGAGGAACTAGCACAACGTCTTGCTTCAGGCGATTCAAGCATACAGCTAGTAGATGTACGCGAACCACAAGAATTGGCGATCGCTAGAATTGAGGGCTTTGTTAATTTACCCTTAAGTGAATTTCCCGAATGGGGAGATCGAGTACCTACTCTCTTCAATCCGCAAGCTGAAACACTTGTGCTTTGTCACCACGGTATCCGTTCTGCTCAGATGTGTCAGTGGTTAATTGCTCAAGGATTCACCAACGTACAAAATATTTCAGGCGGTATTGATGCCTACTCTAAATTAGTAGACTCTTCAATTCCCCAGTATTAACTTTTGAACTTATAGATTACTTCAGATGGGACTTACTCTTCCATCTAGCTTTTGCTATTGTCAAATCAGTCGTCAATCCATTTGGGACTTTATATAGGGTAGACATTATGTCAGTTTTTTAAGCCCTAATATAGCAGCGATGACCCAAAAAATACGTATTCGATAATACTGTTCGCAATATTATACTTGTGCAAAAATACGGTTATAAAGCTATGAACTTGTAGATTAAGATAGTCGCTCTTTATAGCAAAAAATGAAGTTATGTTTGCAGCATTTCAACCGTGTTCTACGCAGACCTCAAAAATATCTATCACAATATAATTGTATAATCTATTAAATTAATTAATTATTAATAATCTTTGTTTAGGATCGAATCCTCAAATTTTTTTTCAAGTTTGATTAAAATTTGCACTCGGCAAAGCATACCCTATGGAAGTCCAGTTGACAAATCGGCAACAGCATATACTTTGGGCTACGGTACGTCACTACATTGCCACGGCAGAGCCTGTTGGTTCAAAGGCTTTGATCGAGGAGTACGATTTGGGTGTTAGCTCAGCAACAATTCGCAACGTTATGGGTGTTTTAGAAAAGTCTGGGTTACTTTACCAACCGCACACCTCTGCCGGACGAGTACCTTCAGACTCCGGATATCGCATTTATGTTGACCAGCTAATTACACCTTTTCTTCGAGACGCCACGCGAACAGAAACTTTAGCAAAAGAAGTAGAGGTGGCGTTGCAAAAGCGCCTACATTGGGAAAATTGGAGTTTAGAAACTTTACTCCAAGGAGCTGCACAAATTTTAGCAACCTTGAGTGGCTGCATTAGCTTGATTACCATGCCTCAAACCACTACGGCGTTAGTGCGACATCTACAATTAGTGCAAATTGAAGCCGGAAAAATCATGCTGATTGTAGTGACTGATGGTTATGAAACACATTCCAAATTGATGGATTTGTCGCCAGTACCAGAGGAAACACAACGCGAATCAGAAGTAATAGATCGCGAATTGCAAATTGTTTCCAACTTTTTGAATAGTCACTTACGAGGGCGGAGTTTGTTGGAATTAGCCTCTCTCGACTGGAGTCAATTAGATCGAGAATTCCAACGCTACGGTGAATTTCTCAAAACTTCAGTTGCGGAATTAACTCGCCGCACTTTTGCGCCCACTGCCACACAAATTATGGTTAGAGGCGTTGCAGAAGTTTTGCGTCAGCCGGAATTTTCACAATCACAGCAAGTGCAAACAATTATCCACCTGCTGGAAGAAGAACAAGACCAGCTATGGCGATTAATATTTGAGGAACCAGAGCCAGAAGATTTAGGGAAATCAAAGGTAACGGTTCGCATTGGTGCAGAAAATCCCTTAGAACCGATACGTACTTGTAGCTTGATTTCTTCCACCTATCGCCGAGGCTCAATACCAGTAGGAAGCGTAGGAGTTTTGGGGCCTACGCGGCTAGATTATGAAAGTGCGATCGCTGTTGTAGCTGCTGCTGCTGATTACCTTTCAGAAGCTTTCAGTTAAATTACACAGATTATGGTCAGAAAAATTGCCTTTGGGTTACTGTGGTTGGGATTGATTGTTTATGCATTTTTTCTTTCTCCTCCTCAACAACCAGGCACATTCGAGTTGATTAAAAACCTTTCTCTTGCCCAATGGCAGGGTATAAATCCATTAATAATAGCCCTATTCAATCTGATGGGCGTTTGGCCTATTATTTACAGCGCAGTAGTCTTTATCGATGGTAGAGGGCAAAAAATACCTGCTTGGCTATTTGCGATACCTTCTTTTGCGGTTGGTGCTTTTGCCATACTGCCCTACCTAGCTCTTAGGGAACCAAATCAAAAGTTTATCGGTCAAAAGACTACTTTCGTCAAGCTGCTAGATTCTCGCGTAACTGGTTTTGTTCTCACCGTAGCTGCCTTTATTTTAGTTGCCTATGGTTTAACTGGAGCAGATTGGACAGACTTTATCCAACAGTGGCAAACTAGCCGCTTCATCCATATAATGAGCCTAGATTTCTGTTTACTTTGCCTATTATTTCCCACATTAGTAGGAGATGATATGGCGCGTCGTGGTTGGGAAAATCCTCAAATACCTTGGCTAACAGCGTTAATACCCTTATTCGGGCCATTGATTTACCTATGTGTGCGTCCGCCTCTACCAGAAGTTGGTGCAGAGACTATACCCACTAAGCAACCAACCCCGAATTAAACAACTCGTAAACAAATTTAAGGCTTTCTATGCGTCTGGCGTATCCGTGCATCAGAGCATAATCATCATTTAAATGCTTTTTAAGCAGCTATTATTGCAACAGTTGACAAGTAGATTAAAACAGAAGCTAATTGTCAAACTCATATACCAAGCGACTTTTAAGTCTGTTTTTCATTGGCTGCTCTTCGGTACACATAGGAATTGAGTTAAACCTGCAATTTTTCACTACGCTGGGGGTGCGTAAATTCTAACAGGGCTTACGCAAAAATAGCCAACTTCGCTTAATTTATCGAACCGCCAAGACGCCTTCTCTACGAGAGGCTTCCGCCAACGCGTTCGCGTAGCGTCTCGTAGAGAAGAACGCCAAGAGTTCGTAGAGTTTGCGTAAGTCCTATCTAAGAAAAAATTTTTTCTCAAAATACTTTACAAAACTCAATATTATGTTTTAAGATATGTAACAAGGTAGTCAAACCTACCTAATTAATTTCCACATAAACAACCGCACTTATAAAACAATGACAGCAACCATTCAACGTCGCGAAAGCGCCAACGTATGGGAGCGGTTTGCAAACTGGATTACCAGCACCAACAACCGCCTGTACATCGGCTGGTTCGGCGTCCTAATGATCCCCACCCTGCTAGCCGCCACCGCCTGCTTCGTAATCGCCTTCATCGCAGCACCACCAGTAGACATCGATGGTATCCGCGAACCAGTAGCAGGTTCATTACTCTACGGAAACAACATCATCTCCGGTGCAGTAGTACCTTCTTCTAACGCAATTGGTTTGCACTTCTACCCAATTTGGGAAGCAGCATCTTTAGATGAATGGCTCTACAACGGCGGCCCTTACCAGTTGGTAATCTTCCACTTCCTAATCGGCGTATTCTGCTACTTAGGTCGTGAGTGGGAACTATCTTACCGCTTGGGAATGCGTCCTTGGATCTGCCTAGCGTTCTCTGCGCCAGTAGCAGCAGCAACCGCAGTATTCTTGATTTACCCCATCGGTCAAGGTTCCTTCTCTGACGGTATGCCCTTGGGAATCTCCGGAACCTTCAACTTCATGATCGTGTTCCAAGCAGAGCACAACATCCTGATGCACCCCTTCCACATGTTGGGTGTGGCTGGTGTATTCGGCGGAAGTTTATTCTCCGCAATGCACGGTTCTCTGGTAACTTCTTCCTTGGTTCGTGAAACAACCGAAAGCGAATCTCAAAACTACGGTTACAAGTTCGGTCAAGAAGAAGAAACCTACAACATCGTTGCAGCACACGGTTACTTCGGTCGCTTGATCTTCCAATACGCTTCCTTCAACAACAGCCGTTCCTTGCACTTCTTCCTAGCTGCATGGCCTGTAATCGGCATCTGGTTCACCGCTTTGGGTGTAAGCACAATGGCGTTCAACCTCAATGGTTTCAACTTCAACCAATCCATCATCGACTCTCAAGGTCGCGTAATCAACACCTGGGCTGACATCATCAACCGCGCTAACCTGGGTATGGAAGTAATGCACGAGCGTAACGCTCACAACTTCCCCTTAGACTTGGCTGCAAGTGATGTTGCTCCTGTTGCTCTGAGCGCTCCTGCTATCAACGGTTAATCATCAAGTCTAGTTAAATCGAAAACGCTCTCTGGAAACAGAGGGCGTTTTTGTCGATTTTTTTCATTTGAAAAGTTTCTTTTACAAAAACTCCAATGCCATTTTGGATTTTAGATTTCTAGAGTGAAGATAAAGTGCGCTAGCGATCTAAAATTACACTGTGAATCGGCAAACAAGAAGCAAATAAGTTCCGTGTATGAAGCGTCAAAGCTCTATTTTTTCACTGATTTTAGTATTGTTGGCTACATTTCTCATTAGTTGTGGCGGGCCCGGTGTCGCAGTTGCACCTCCAACGTACACTGCAACCCAAATTGCGGAAATTAAGGAATACGTTCCCGAAATTCAAGCTGTACGCGATCGCTCACAAGAGTTGAAAACCCTGATCCAAAGACAAGATTGGATTAACGTGAGCAACTTTATACACGGCCCGATAACAGAAGCAAGGTTGAACTTGACTTATGTCACTCCCCACCTTCTACCCAAAGACCAAAATACAGCACGTCAAATAACGCGAGATTTATTTAACCACTTGGTTAAAGTCAATCAAGGCGCTTCCTCTAGTAACGCTCAACTTGCATTGAGTAACTCCGAAGCTGCTTTCGCAGATATTGACAAATTCCTCCAGTTGCTTCCTGAGGAAAGCACTCAATAGAAGGGCAGGGGAGCAGGGGAGGCAGAGGAGGCAGGGGGAGATTAGAAAAAAGTTTCCCATTTTTTCCTTTTCTCCCACGCTCCCTGCTTGCCCTATGCCTATGCCCTTCATTTCAAACAAGCAATGAGTCATGTAGTCATTATCGGTTGTGGTGTAGTTGGGGCTGCGATCGCCTATGAACTCAGTCAAGTAAAAGGGCTAAAAATCACAGTTTTCGACCAACAACCACCAGCACAAGCTTCTACGGGTGCTGCACTTGGTGTTTTGATGGGCGCAATCAGTCAAAAAATCAAGGGCAAGGCTTGGCAAATGCGACAAACTAGCATCCAACGCTATGAAACTTTGATTCCAGAATTAGAAGCTTTAACAAATCGTAAAATTCCTTTTAACCGCCAAGGAATTCTCATGCTGTTGTCCAATCCCACCGAGGAAATTTCAGTATGGGAAAAGTTATTAGAAAGTCGGCACTCTCAAGGCTGGCGGTTAGAGATTTGGGATACTGCTAAACTCAAAAATATCTGTCCTCAGGTAGATGACGAAAAAATTACTGGCGCTGTCTATTCTCCGCAAGACCGTCAACTCGATCCAACTGCACTGACATTAGCTTTAGTTGAAGCTGCTGGGCATAATGGTGTGACTTTCAAATTTGGGGTGGCTGTTTTAGATAGTCAAACCTCAACATCTGAATCTTCGCTCAAATGTTGCGATCGCCTTGAAACTACAGAAGGAAAAATAGCCGCTGATTGGTTTGTAGTCGCAGCAGGATTAGGTTCAACGCCACTCACGGCAAAATTAAACCAGCAGATTGATATCCGCCCAGTTTTAGGACAGGCGTTACAAGTACGTGTAGGGCATCCATTAGGCAATCCTGACTTCCAGCCAGCAATTACAGGTAACGATGTCCATATTGTTCCTGTGGGTGGTGGAGATTATTGGCTGGGTGCAACAGTAGAATTTCCGATGGACGGTGATAACATACCGCCGAATCAGCAACTGCTGGAATCTGTGAGAGAACAAGCGATCGCATTTTGCCCAGAATTAGCTAAAGCAAGTATTCTCCGCACTTGGTCTGGATTACGCCCTCGTCCTGAAGGACGCCCAGCCCCAGTCATTGGTAAGTTACCAGGATTTAGTAACGTCCTGTTAGCAACTGGACACTATCGCAACGGCGTTTTATTGGCACCCGCCACAGCATATGCAATTCGTGAGATGATTATTCCTCAGGGAGTGGGGCATGGGGCATAGGGAGCAGAGGGGGCAGGGGAAAAGGTTAAAGGTTAAAGGGAAAAGGAATAAATTTAATCTTTCCCTTTTTCCCTGGTTGGCGATTGCCTGTCCTGAGCTTTGTCGTTGGCGAAGGCTCTCGTAGAGAAGGGTCGAACCATACCCCTTTCCCCGTGCCCAATGCCCAATGCCCAATTCCCAATGCCCAATTTATAAGAAAAATAGCGTGTCAATAACAGAACATAAGATAACTGTAAATTCACTTGAATGGTTTTATCGTGAATCTTTACCAATCGGCAGAACTGACTTAACGCCAGTATTGTTACTACACGGCTTAGTTTCACAAAGTTACAGCTGGCGTCATATTATACCTGCTTTGGCTAATCAAGGTACGAGAGCGATCGCCCCAGATTGGATTGGTTATGGCTTTTCTGGAAAACCAGAAAAACGAGATTTTGCTTACACTCCTGATGCTTTTATCACAGCTTTAGAAGGATTTATCAAAGCACTAGAACTCGAACATTTTTCTTTAGTTGTACAAGGTTTTTTAGGTTCTGTAGGACTACAATATGCTTTGCGTCACCCAGAACAAATTGCTAATCTAGCTATCTTAAATACACCAATTTCAACGACTGCCAAATTACCCTGGAAAATTAAACAAATGGGTTTACCTTTGGCTGGTGAAGTCATGACCCAAGACCCACTGCTAGTTGACCGAACCCTAGAAGGTGGTAGCCGTTATCGCATCGAAGATCGCGATTTAGATGTCTATCGAAAACCATTTTTAACAACTTCTGCATCCGGTCGGAGTTTGTTAGCAAGTATCCGCAATTTACAACTTGATTCAGCAATGACAGAAATCGAATCAGGTTTTAAAGAATGGCAACAGCCAATTCTCATCCAATGGGGTACTATCGATCCTTGGTTACCTGTAGACATTGCAGAAAATTTTGCTAATTCGGTATCCAATGCAGAGTTAATAAAACTTAATAACGTCGGACATTATCCTCAAGAACATTACCATGAGACTATTTTAGAAGACCTTTTACCCTTTGTGCGTCGTAAAGAGGCTCATTGAGAATATACCTCAGGCAAAAATCGATAATATAAAAGAATTCAGAATTAGTTACTGGAGAATTCCAAGTGACCACTAATTTTACTCCACTAAATGGAACATTGAGTGGCAAAATTCAAATCTTCTTTATTTTTAAAACTCCACCCTTTCAAGGAGGAGTATTCTGAATTTTGCCTGCTTTTTATGACCGCTAAAAATGCATCACAACCACACTGATGGAGATTAGAATTTATGGCTTATTCATGGTTTAAAGCATTTCATATTGTCGGGTTTGTAGTTTGGTTCGCCGGTTTATTCTACCTAGTACGTCTTTTTATTTATCACGTTGAAGCGAACCTTGAACCCGAACCAGCGCGAACCATACTGAAAAATCAGTATCAAATTATGGAAAAGCGCCTCTACCATATCATCACTAACCCAGGAATGTATGTAACGATCGCAATGGCCATTGGTTTAATAACCACTGAACCAGAAGTGTTAAAAGAGGGCTGGTTGCATATAAAACTGCTGTTTGTAGCCATTCTAATAGGCTATCATCATTACTGCGCTCGTCTGATAAAGAAGTTAGCGGCGGATCAATGTGCCTGGAGTAGTCAGCAATTACGGGCGTTAAATGAAGCACCGACAGTTATGTTGGTGGCGATCGTATTACTGGCTATATTTAAAAATAATCTACCAACAGATATAGCTGCCTGGGGTATTTTTGCCATGATTATTTTGATGGCAGTTACTATTCAACTTTATGCCAAAAAACGTAGGCAGGATAAAGAGAAGTTGACGGCACAGATAGGGCAAATTCCACAAGAACAAAGTTAGACAAAATGGTCTGGGATATCTAATTTACCCAAATTTTAGATTTTAAATTTGGGATTTTGGGTTGATGGTTCAAAATCCCAAATTTAAAATGTTTAAAAGCAATATGTTGCAGGCAACAGGCTTAAATGTCTCTTAATGTCAGTTTCTAAGATCGGTTTATGTCCTAACCTAGCTAGCAACTGCTATAAAAACTACTTCAATAAATCATCTCCAGGAATGACTGTAGTGTAAAAGACATAATTTTTATTAGCTACATAGCGACGGTCTTGTTTAATTATTGACATAAACTCTCGATGTCCCTCGCGCCTACGTCCTACTAAACAACCTGCACTAGCATTTTTGATATCATTTACAGGAGCATCATAACCGTAGTGTTGATTTACCAAGAAAAGACCTGTATCTAGTTTGTCACCAGTCCGTTGAAAATCTTTATTAAAATCTCGGTGAACGGTGATAGGTGCAACTTGGATCAATGCTTCGTGAGGTTCTGAATTGCCGTGTATGCCAACAGACCAAGCTTTGTATTGGCCAAATTTAATTCTGGCTGCACCTCCGGGATTCATTGGGTTATAAGTATAGTGGCTGCCTGGTTCTGTGGTGGCTTGCCAGTGATTTACAATTTTAGGAACACCATCTACTACTTCAATCACAATACGGCGATCGTTGAATTGATTCGGTGTATCTTTGTTGAGAGTCCAGTCTTCATTGACTCCTTCTAAATAAACAATGTTGTATTCTTTGGGATTAGTAGATATCTGATAATTTTTTGCCTGCATATATTTGATAATCTTGCTGGCAATGTCATTACCAAGTTTTAAAGGAGGTTTAGGAAGTTCCTCTGGCTTAGTTTGAATTAGTTCTTTGGCGGTGACTGGGCCTAAATAGTCAGTTTCCCCAATTTTCATTAATTCTTGAAATTTTTTCAGGGCTGCGGCTGATACTGGCCCAAATTTATCATCGGCTGGAGGGTCGAGTAAACCCAAGCCAATTAACAGTATTTGAATTTGACGAGTTAATTCTGGATCTTTAGCGATCGCCTCGAATCCCCATTTTTCATCTTTTCCTAAGAAATCTTGTAGTTTCATAATGCACCTGGCTTTATTGACTTATTTCTAAGTATAAACATCATTTTCAGGATTGGTCTTGTTTGAAACTATACTTTTGTGATTAATAGAAAGTTAAATTTTTTACTATTAATTTATGATTTACATACAAAAATTTATATAATTTTACTTAAGTCAAAATTGAATGCCGTTTAATATTTATACTTGGTGGTGGTTGGATTTACAAAAATACAAAACTTAACTTCAGACTAATTTCTGAAGCATATAATATCAAAAAATTTTTGTATAAAAATAATTTTTCGTATAAAAAGTTGCCAATTTCTATATAAGTGGAGTAACTTTGTCATAACAAAAAAGTCAAAGTTACTCTTAGGTATTTAACAAAATGGCAAATAAAATACTACTTAGTCTGCTAGATTTAAAACCAGAATATCAAAGGCTTTGGGATAGCTGCGAAATCAGGCCAGATAAACTCAGCAGCACTCAAAGCATAGTTACGAAAATCAGTGCAAGTCGCCCTCGTTACGAAGGATTACAACAAAAAATCAATGTACCTTGGTACTTTGTTGCAGTCATCCATAATATGGAATCTTCCCTGAACTTTAACAAACATCTGCATAACGGCGATTCACTAAAAAAACGCACCGTCAACGAACCATCGGGCAGACCGCTAACCGACCCCATCAACGGCTGGCAAGTGGGATATACCTGGGAAGAAAGCGCCATCGATGCTCTGACAATGAAAGAATTTGACCGAGTAAAAGATTGGAGTTTGCCAGCACAGCTTTGGCAACTAGAAAGATACAACGGTGTTGGTTATAGGAAATACCACCCAGAAGTTCTCACACCTTACTTGTGGTCGGGGACTAACCACTACAGCAAAGGCAAGTATGTAGCTGATGGCAAATGGGATGCTAATGCAGTTTCTGAGCAAATTGGTATAGCAGCTTTGCTAAAAGTTTTAGTAAAAGAAGCAAATATTAACATTCAAGAGGATGTGGCGATCGCGTGAGGGAGACACGAAGAGCTACAGTGCACACACAAGTCTTCTAAAGTTGCGCCGCAGACTTACGATCCCCCCAATCCACGCCAGTCGCTCATGGAGAGCAACTGTCAGCCAAGCAAGTGGCGTGAAAACCCCCTACATACCCGTCGCGGGCTCCCCTTGGAAAGGGGGGCTTGCAATCTTTTTTTACCCCTTTCGCCACAATCCGCGATGGCGTACCCGCCCACCGTAGGTATCGCTCATAAGTAACTTTTATTAGAGGTATCGCTCTTTTCTTGTCAAGTCTACTTGACTATTTGTAACAGAATTGTTAAATTTATTTACATAAGTTAACAAATAACCAAAAGAAAAAATTATGTACACCACTGTAAATGAAGACGGCGTTCTTAATAACTACGCAACCGAACCCAAAATGTACTATGCTGAGTACCCAGCAATTTGGGAACAACGTAAATACTTAATACAAGCGGCTTTTGCAACTTTAATCGTTACTACTTTAGTTTTGGTTGGTTTTAGCGTTAGCTAAGATTTTTTGACTTCAGTATTGCTGTATCTCATTGCCATTCGTACTTATTTTTTTACCTCAGCTAGTTTAGCTGAGGTTTTTTTGTTTGAAGCTCTGCGCGATCGCCCTTTTTCCTCTGCATACATAACCGTCCGCTGTAGGCATCGCTGATAAGCAGATTTTATTACAATTATCACTCTTTTTTTGTCAAGCCTAGTTGACGATTTGTAACAAACTTGTTAAATTTATTTACATAAGTTAATAAACAAGCAAGAGAAAAAATTATGTACACCACTGTAAATGAAGACGGAGTTCTCAATAACTACGCAACCGAACCCAAAATGTACTACGCTGAGTACCCCGCGATTTGGGAACAACGTAAATACTTGATTCAAGGTGCTTTTGCAACATTAATCGTCACTACTTTAATTTTGGTTGGTTTGAGCGTTAGCTAAGAGTTTTTAGATTTCGGTATCGCTATATCTCATCGTCATTCTCACTTCTCGACTTGACCTCGGCTAATTTAGCCGGGGTTTTTTGTGTTGTAAAATAGCGGCGATGGCGTACCTGCCCAACCTAGGCATCGCTCCATATACGTAATTCCCAATTCCTCGTAACATTGAAAAAACAGCCTTTTGCATAGGTCGTACCTGGCATGAAACGAACCTGGAAGTCTCTACTGCTAGCCTGTAACTGGGTATTACTGTCGATTGGGACATCAATTTTGATTATCTTGACGCAGCCAACAGCACCAGTTCCAGCACAAGAACCTGCTGCGTCTACTACAGTTGAAACGACTCAAGATCAAAAATTACCGGAAGCGATAGAACCTTCATCAACAAAAGAACCCTCGCCGGAAGTTTCCCAACCGAAAAAGCCAGAGTCTCCACAGGAACCTACACTTAGTCCTGAAGAAATTAGCCGTCAGCTAAAATTTATTGAAGCCGATAGACTTTATCTCGCCGGACAAATAAATTCCCGAAGCAGAAAAAATTTACCGCGAAGTAAAAGAACCTTTTACCAAAACAAGCACACCCCAAGAACGTAAACCAGCCATACTCGATCCTACGCAACTATCACCAGGAGGTAAGGTATACTGGCGAGAATCAGAGGCGGGCATAGCAAGTAAGTTACAAACAAGAACGGTTGTACCTTTGCAATTATTAGTTGAGCAATATCCAGAATTTATTCCCGGTCATATCCGATATGCTCAAATTTTAAAACAATACGATCGCCCCAAAGAAGCGTTAGATATATTAGAACGAGCATCTTCTCTTTATCCAGACCAGCCAGAATTGGTTAGAGCGAGAGTCAACGCCTTGGCTGGCGAGAAAAAATGGATGGAAGCATCTTTGGCGGCGCGTCAGTTTGCCATTCTCAACCCCGAAGATCCCCAGGCGGCTGAGTTTACAAATTTAGCACAAGAAAATCTCGAACGTTACAAAAAACATATCCGAGCAGAAATTCGAGGCAACGTCATCGGTAATATTATTACAGGTGCGTTAGGTTACGCTCTTACTGGCAGTTTGCTTGGGCCGTTTTCGGCTGTTGATTCTACCATCATTCTGCTACAAGGTGAAAGAGCCATAGGCGATTCGGTAGCTAAAGAGGCAAAAAAACAGTTGAATGTGATTACAGACGAAACTGTTTTGACATACGTCAACGAAATCGGACAGAAATTAGCGAAAGTAACTGGACGTGAAGAATTTAAATACGAATTTTTTGTGATTCCAGAAGAAAGCCTCAACGCCTTTGCATTACCTGGAGGTAAAATCTTTATTAATGCGGGTGCGATCGCCAAGACTAATTCCGAAGCAGAATTAGCTGGATTAATTGGTCATGAATTGTCCCATGTTGTTTTATCTCACGGTTTTCAATTAATTACCCAAGGCAACTTAATTTCTAACGTTACCCAATATCTTCCTTTAGGTGGAACCATCGGCCAACTCTTTGCCCTCGGTTACAGCCGCGACATGGAACGTCAAGCAGATACACTCGGCACGCGCCTAATTGTAGCCAGTGGTTACGCTGCTGATGGCTTGCGTAACTTAATGGTGACATTAGATAAACAGCAAAAAAATGCACCTCCTAGTTGGTTGTCTTCCCATCCTGGCGGCGGCGAACGAGTTAGTAATTTAGAAAATCTTATTACCCGTAGTAGTTACAATCGTTACGCTTATGAAGGAGTCGGACATCATACAGAAATTCAAGCACGAGTGAAAAAGTTACTTCAAGATAAAAAAGCTAGAGAGGAAAAAAAATAGATTTTTAATGAATCAAAAAATAGAATTATTCGTCACTCAACATAGAAGTCAGAATTCAGAATTCAGAATTCAGAATTTAGAATTTAGAATTTAGAATTCAGTAATGCTTGATTTCACCGGTTATTCATCCGCCAGCGATGCACTGAGCCTGTCGAAGTGTCATACAGAATTCCCAACTGAATTCTGACGGCTGACTCTCCAACTCTGAATTCTTTGTTCTTAAATTATCAATTTCCTACATATTTATACTGGAGGATGGCTATGTCATCAAAACTGCTGCGATTGATATCTTTGGGCAGTATTGGCTTATCTTTGTGTCTGGGCAATTCCGCAGCAATGGCGCAATACGATCCTTATCCTACTGAAGATGGAGTAGTAGTACCAACAGTCCCATCAGGCGGCACATCAGCACCAGTGCCAATAGACACATCGACAGGCATACCAACATCACCAACATCTGATAGTACAACTCGCTTTAGTTGTCAGACTTACAATGGTCAGTACACAGTCATGTATCAGCCACAAAGTCAACCAGGACAATACTTTCCTTGGGCGGCGCCTGCGACTTTGGGCGGTGGTTGGGATGCTGAAAAGCGTTGTGTAGCAATTGCCAACCGCTTGGAACAGTATCGTCCAGATGGTTTGCAAGAACTCCAGACATCCGTACAAAATAACGAAAACATTGTCTGCGTGACAACCGAAGCTAACCCAACTTGTAGAATTGTGTTGACAGTACCCCGTGGAAAAGATGCCGTTGTTATCCGCAATAGCATTTTCCAAAACTTGACTACTGCTGATAGCGGACAACAAACCGTAGCCGTTAACACGTATGGCGATCGCTCAGGCAGCATATATAATTTAGGACGCACACTTCTAGGCAACGGCAATAATCGAGTTAGTTCATATAAAGGTGGAATTAATCTCAAGCCTTTCCTGGATGCCAGAGATGGTGGTACCGCCAGAAACCTCCGCAATGGAGTAGCAATTCGTCGCCAGTCTCAGCCTAACTCTGTTCGCCTCAATCCTGGTAATTTCCGTTAATTGGGTATGAATACACAGGTAGAGACGTTGCATTACAACGTCTCTACAAAGATTTTGATATCATGCACAATCGTTTTCATACATGAAATCAGCAACGCCAATTATTGCAATTTCTAGACTCAAGGTGACTATTCCTCTCTCCAGTTCCCCTGCGGTCTAAATGATAAGTCTTTAATCGCACACGAGATAATATTAGCGTGTATCGCTTCTTACATAATATTTAGAAAAATTTATATTTATTTTTGATTTTTTTCAATAAATTGTAGTGTATATGCATTTAAAAATTTTTCGGGGAAAATTCTTAAATGTTTGTGTTTTTGGCTGTAATTTATCGCAGTTGCAGCCTAGCTGAGAACAGAAACTAATACCAATTCTGTATTAAGATGCGCTAAAGCATAAGTACAAGAAAGAAAAACGAACCGCAAAGGACGCATTCGCGCAACGTCTCGTCAGAGAAGAACACAAACAAAGAAGTTAAAAGGGTTTGGCGCAGCCTCACAAAGAAATGGTATAACCCCTAAACCCTGACGCCAGCAGAGTTTCAACTCTGTTGCCTCTTGCCCATTGCCTGTTTCCTTTTATCAACTCAACTATCTGTTTTTTTAACCTTTTGCTAGCTGTTTCTTAACTTTATTCAGATACTTTAAGGTGGCTGAATAGTTAAATGCTCAAAACTTGTACAAATAACTTCTCTTAACTGCCAAGAATGGTGGTCTGAAAGTTCTATTTAGTATTGCTCTCGCGTTAATTGCGAAGTGCATCTTTGCAGTTAACGTACTTTTACTGGCAAAAAAATGGCACTTACACTCCAAATTCTCCACACTTCGGACTTTGAAGGTGGCATTGATGCTGCCGGTACTAGCCCTCAGACTTCTGATGCTGTTGGTTTGGCCTTGACACAAACTGATGTTGCGATCGCTCTTTAACACAATTAAAGCAAGAGGTTTTTATGCCCAAGATCGTTATCAATGAATTTTATCGTGGTGGCACCTTAACCGCTGGTGACGAATTTATCGAGCTTTTGCTTACTGAAGATTTGACTGCTACACAGCTTGAGTCTTTCTTTGTGGGAGACTCCACAGGCACCAAAGCCTCTAAGTTTTCTGCTTATAAATTTACAAATCTTGGTTCTATAGCCTCCACCTTTAAAGCAGGAACTATTATTACAGTCGGTGGAACTACAGCTATTACTCAGAACACATCCTATAATCCATCAATTAATGACTGGAATATAGCTCTCAATGCTGGTGGTTCCTTCCTACCTAATGCCAACAGCGGCAATAACGGAGATATTGCTGGTGATGATGTTGTTTGGGTTGATACTTCAAATACTGGCGCTACTATTTCCACAGACGGATTTGCTGTAGATATTGGCACTGCAACAGGAGCCTTCACAAGCGCAGCAAATGTCAATTTTGGTGCTAGCACAAATAACACAGGCTATGCATTAAACTCTGACCTTGCAGGCGCAACAAACACTGCCAACTGGACGACAGGAATTGCCTTTGCTGCAACTACACCTGGTTTGCCCAATGGTGGAGCCAATACAACTTATATCAATAATCTACGCTCTATCCCACCATTACCAACTTTAACTTTAAGTATTACTCCTAGTTCATTTGCTGAAAATGCCGGGGCTAATGCTGCTACAGCCACCTTGACACGCTCAGACACCTCCACATCTGATTTAGTTGTCAATTTGAGCAGTAACGATACAACTGAGGCAACAGTAACCACAACTGTCACCTTCAGTGGCAATGGTTCGACTGTAACCTTTGGGATTAATGCTGTAGACGATTTGATACTTGATGGCTCCCAGACAGCGACCATAACTGCTTCAGCTACAGGTTTTACTAACGGCAGTGCAGATATTACGGTGACAGATAACGAAGTAGCCCCATCGATTAAGATTAGTGGGATTCAGGGAGCAGCCCACATCTCACCTTTGGCAGGCCAGACAGTTAATAATGTAGCGGGAATTGTCACGGTAATTAGAAGTAACGGTTTTTACCTGCAAGACCCCAACCCAGACAACGACGATCGCACCTCTGAAGCCATTTTTGTCTTCACTTCATCAGCACCAACGGTATCCGTTGGCGATTCTATATTAGTCAGTGGAACAGTCAGCGAGTTTCGTCCGGGTAATAATGCTAATAACCTGACGATAACACAAATTACTACCCCTACAATTGTCACACTCTCCAATGGCAATGCTTTGCCAGCTGCCACAATTCTGGGTAATGGGGGCAGAACGATCCCAACTACAGTAATCGATAACGATACTACTGGTAATATCGAAACTGGAACGACCACCTTTGACCCTGCCCAAGATGGCATTGACTTCTACGAAAGCTTAGAAGGAATGCTTGTACAGGTCAATAACCCCATCGCCACTTCACCTACTGGAAACTTTGGTACATCAGAGGAAATTTGGGTATTAGCAGACAATGGAGCAAATGCCACTGGGCGCACAGTTCGTGGTGGTAGCCTAATTAGTCCCTCAGACTTCAATCCCGAACGGATTCAGATCGACGATCTCAACAATGCCTTAGTGCTACCTGAAGTTAATGTTGGTACGCAACTTAGCACTGTTGTAGGTGTCGTTAGCTACGACTTTAGCAACTATGAAGTTTTAGTATCGGCTGCTCCCACAGTAGTACAGAACAGTACTCTTGAAAAAGAAGTCACCAATTTAACTGCTACCACTGACCAGCTGACAATTGCTACCTTCAACGTCGAAAATCTTGACCCAGGCGACAGTGCAACGAAGTTTAACGACCTTGCTAACAGCATTGTCAATAATTTGAAATCGCCAGATATCATTTCCATAGAAGAAATTCAGGATAATAATGGACCGACGAATGATAGCGTAGTCGATGCCAGTGTTACCTTCCAAACATTAATTAATGCGATCGCTGCTGCTGGCGGGCCGACCTACGAATATCGCCAAATTAACCCAGTGGATGATACCAATGGCGGCGAACCTGGGGGAAATATCCGCGTCGGCTTCTTATTTAATCCCAACCGCGTCACCTTTGTAGATCGTCCCGGTGGTACTTCCACCTCCAGCACCACAGTCACCAACAACTCTGGCGTTCCCACAATTTCTAATAGTCCTGGTTTGATTGACCCCACCAACTCGGCTTTCAATAGCAGCCGCAAACCGTTAGTGGGTGAATTTACTTTCAACGGCGAAACCGTGTATGTAATTGGCAACCACTTTAATTCTAAAGGTGGCGACCAACCATTATTTGGTGTGAATCAACCGCCAACCCTGACTAGCGAAGTGCAGCGCCAACAACAAGCTACGTTGGTGAAAAACTTTGTTGAGAATATTTTAGCGATCGATCCCAATGCCAATATAGTTGTAGCCGGTGACTTGAACGACTTTGAGTTTTCCAACCCTGTCAACACCTTAAAAAGTGCTGGACTGACTTCTCTGATTGAAACTCTGCCTCAAAATGAGCGCTACACCTATAACTTTGAAGGCAACGCCCAAACTCTTGACCACGTTTTAGTCAGTAACAATTTGCTGAGCAAACTAGATGGGTATGATGTAGTCCACATCAACTCAGAATTTGCCGATCAAAATAGCGACCACGATCCCAGTGTGGCTCGGTTTAACATATCTGGAAACGATGCGCCCACAGACACAACATTGAGTGCTACCAGTGTCAATGAAAATGTTGCAGCAAACACAGTCATAGGTACATTTACCACCACCGACCCTAACACAGGTAACACTTTCACCTACAGCTTGGTTACTGGAACTGGCGATACTGATAACGCTGCCTTCACAATTGATGGCAACAGCTTACAAATCAAAGCTTCTCCAGACTTTGAAACCAAACCCTCCTACAGCATTCGGTTACGCAGTACCGATAATGGTGGGCTTTCTGTGGAAAAAGTGTTAACTATCCAAGTTAACGACATCAATGAAGCACCCACAGTAGTGCAACCCATTGACGACCAAATCATTTCCACTAATAAATCCTTTTCTTTCAATGTCAGTAACAAATTTGCTGACATTGATGCAGGCGACGCTCTCAGTTACAGTGCTACTGGTTTACCAAGTGGAGCTAGTATCGCTGCTAACACTGGTATTATCTCCGGCACTGTCCCCACAACTGGTATTTTTGCAGTCACAGTCACAGCTACTGATAAACAAGGCCTGACAGCCAGCGATACTTTTGAATTGACCGTTGCTAATAACAAGGCCACATCTGGCAACGACATCATCTTCGTCGAACAGCTTACTGATTTGAATAAATACATAGTTGATGCTCTAGGTGGTAGCGATCGCGTTATCGGCACCAACGGCATTGAGTTAATCAACGGTGGAGCAGGCAATGATTACCTCGATGGTAAAGGAGGCGCTGACGTACTCCTTGGCGATGGTGGTAATGACACAATTTTAGGTGGACTTGGCAAAGATATTGTTTCTGGAGGCGATGGTAACGATCGCCTCATTGGTTGGGGAGGCGGTACAAACGAAATCGATATTCTCAACGGCGACCAAGGTGCAGATACTTACGTTTTAGGCGATAAAACTTCTGTTTTCTATGCTAGTTCCGGTAAGAGTGACTACGCAGATATTCTCAATTTACAGACGAGCGATCGCATTCAACTCAAAGGAACTGCCAACAATTATTCATTAGGTTCAGCGTCTGCTGTATCTATCATTAAATCTGCCGTCAGTATTTTCACTAGCAACGGTACAGAATTGATTGCTGTTGTCGAAACTGGGTTAAACCAAAATACAAATTTGGCAACAGATACTCGTTTTGTCTTTGTTTAACGCATCCCTCACGCAGAGACGCAGAGGCGCAAAGGAGAGAATAACTCCTAACTCCCCACCCCCCATTCCCCATTTTTATGACAAACACAATTCGTTTTTCTCAGTTCAATGCTTCTTTAAATCGCAATGCTGAAGGTCAGTTAGTAACCGATCTTTCTACTCCTGATAATGCTCAGGCCAAAGCAGTTGCAGAAATCATCCAACGTAATAATCCTGATGTGCTGCTGATTAATGAGTTTGATTACTCTGTGGAAGCAGTTGAATTATTTAAGAAAAATTACTTAGCGGTTAGTCAAAATGGTGCAACTCCTGTTGACTATCCCTACTTCTACATTGCTCCTTCCAACACGGGTATTGCTTCTGGATTTGATTTAAATAACAACGGTACAGCAGTTACAACCCCAGGTGAAGCAGGATACGGTGATGATGCCTTGGGGTTCGGTAGTTTTCCTGGGCAATTCGGGATGTTGCTGTTATCTAAATATCCTATCGATACCGCGAATATCCGCACATTCCAAAAGTTCCTCTGGAAGGATATGCCCGATGCCTTGCTTCCTGACGATCCTGCGACTCCAGAGCCAAATGATTGGTATTCTCCAGAGGAACTAGCAGTTCTACGCCTTTCTTCTAAAAGTCACTGGGATATACCCATTCAAGTAAACGGCGAGACAATTCATGTCCTCGCCAGCCATCCCACACCGCCAGTATTTGATGGGCCAGAAGACCGCAATGGCAAACGCAATCATGATGAAATCCGCTTTTGGGCAGATTATATTACTCCTGGTAAAGCTGATTACATCTATGATGATGAGGGTAAAACGGGCGGTATTTCTGCTGGATCGAGTTTTGTGATTATGGGCGACCAAAATGCTGACCCGAATGATGGTGATAGTGTTGACTTTGCTATTCGCCAATTGTTGCAAAATCCCGGTATTAATACTAATGTCATCCCTAGCAGTCTTGGTGGTTCCCAACAAGCAGATTTACAAGGTGGTGCAAACGCTAACCACAAGAGTAATCCGGCTTTTGACACCGCAGATTTTAGTGATACTCCTGGCCCTGGAAACCTGCGGTCTGATTATGTGCTACCCTCAGCTGACTTGACAATTGCCAATTCCGGAGTCTTTTGGCCGCTAAATACTGACCCGACATTCTCCCCAGTAGGTACTTTTCCCTTCCCTAGTTCCGACCATCGCTTGGTGTTCGCGGATGTGCAAACCGGACCAAATGAACCAGGTAAAACCATTCCCAGCGCGGAATTTGTGGCACAAAGTACTTTCGTGACTGGCTTTATTCCTCCTGGTGCGGCGGGAACTGTCAATGGTACACCAACTCCAGTGGGTGGACTATCTGGTATTACCTACGATGCTGTTAACAACCGCTACTATGCTATCTCTGATGCTCGGTCTGATACCAATGGTTTGGCTCGCTTCTATACTTTCAGTGCTGGTAGTGAAGTGACTTTCACTAATGTCACTCCCCTAAAAGATAGCACTGGCAACTTTTTTACAGCTTTTAGCCTCGACCCAGAAGGTATTGCTTTAACTAACAATGATACTGCTTTCATATCTTCGGAGGGCGAAGTTAATCTGGTGGCTGGGCGCGTTACTAATCCTTTTATTAAAGAGTTTTCGCTGACTACAGGTCAACAAGTGCGATCGCTACCCATCCCTACTAAATTCTTACCAGTAGTTGCAGATACCAACAACAACGGTGTTGTAGATGCAGGTGACACGCAGACATCAGGCGTTTACAATAATTTGGCATTTGAAAGCCTCACTATCACACCCGACCAAAAAACTCTATTCACCGCTACTGAAAACGCCCTATCCCAAGATGGCTTAAAGGCTTCACTCACCAGTGGTAGCCGTTCCCGGATTTTGCAATACAATCTGGTTACCGGACAACCAGAAAAAGAATATCTCTACATCACCGATGCAATCCCCGAAGCACCAAACCCCAGCACAGGTTCTGCTGACAATGGTTTGGTAGATTTACTAGCAATAGATAATCGTGGGACACTACTGGCACTAGAACGTTCCTTTGCACAAGGTGTAGGCAACACCATCCAAATTTACGAAATTTCTTTGCAAGGTGCAACAGACATTAGCTTCTACGATTCTCTGAATAATTTGAGTGCTGAGGAACTAGCGGCTATTAAACCTGCTCAAAAACGCCTACTGTTGGATTTAACGGATTTGAATCTGCCCACTGATACAAATCACCCAATTACAGGATTGGATAATATAGAAGGTCTTGCTTTTGGCCCCAAATTAGCAGATGGTCGCCAGTCGATTGTCTTGGTGAGTGACAACAACTTCAGCACCAGCCAATTTACTCAAATCCTCACTTTGGATGCAGATTTAGTTCCCACTGCTGCACCCACAGTAGAAACCCGCCCCGATTTGTTGGACGATGAAACACTGCCAGTAGATCAACAGGGTGATGCTGACGATCCTGCTATTTATGTTAATGCTACAAATGCTGCCGATAGTTTAGTATTAACTTCAGTCAAAAATGCCGGACTGCGGGTTTATGATTTGTCTGGTGATTTATTGCAAACAGTTAATCCTGGTGGGATTCGCTACAACAACATTGATTTGCAATACGGTTTTAAATTAGGCGGTCAATCTATCGATATTGCTGTGGCAAGCGATCGCCAAAATGATAAACTAGCAATCTTCAAAATTAACCCCAACCCCACCACCCCCGGACAATACTTAGAAGACATTACCGACAGCAGCATTGGTACTCTTTTCCAAGGGCCACCTTTTGCAGAACCTTATTCTTCATCTTCTCGCAGTGCTTACGGGTTGGCGTTGTACCGCAGTCCCATCACCAACGATTACTATGTCTTTGTCAATCGCCGGGAAACCGGAGACGTGGCTCAGTATAAACTGATAGATCGAGGTAATGGTAAAATTGGCATTGAGCGAGTACGGGAATTTACTGTACCAACAATTGGCGATCGCGAACCTCAAACTGAGGGCATGGTGATAGACCAAGAAACAGGCTTTCTTTACATCGGCCAGGAAGATGTCGGAATTTGGAAGTATCAAGCAGAACCAAACGGTGACACCACTGGCAAGTTAATCGATCAAGTTAAAGACTTGGGCGGTAATTACCTCACCAACGATGTCGAAGGCTTGACCATTTATTATGGCAAAAATGGCACAGGCTACTTACTAGCATCCAGCCAAGGCGACAACACCTTTGTTGCCTACACCCGTGAAGGTAACAACGACTTTATCGGTAACTTCGCCATTGGAAACAGCGGGTCAATTGACAGCGTACAAGAGTCAGACGGTGCAGATGTCATTAACGTACCACTAGGGCCTAACTTCCCATTTGGTTTATTTGTGACTCAAGATGGCTCAAATGAACCCGGTAAAATAGTTAGCGATGAAGGTGAAGAAGAAAATATCAGTTCTAACTTCAAACTCGTACCCTGGGAAAATATTGCTAACGCCCTCCCCAATCCTTTAAATATCGACACCACTAGCTACGATCCCCGCAATCCTGTTGCCCAACCCAAGTTGACCATCTATGACTTTGAAAATTTACCCAAGTTAGGTACAACCTCTAAAAATCAAGATATTTTCTTGGGTGGTTTTTCTGGGTTGTATTTCCAAGGAATTGCCGCAAATGGCAACCTCAAGTTTGTCACCAATACAGACCGGGGCCCCAATGGAGAACCTGATGGCGTCAAAAGACCATTTTTATTACCCAACTTCCAGCCAGAAATAGTCAGCTTTGAACTCAACCGCACCACAGGTGAAATCACCATTACCAACAGAACAAAGCTATTTCGCCAAGATGGAACGACACCATTAACGGGACTACCAAACCTGCAAGCTGTAGGAAACGGTTTAGCTTACACAGATGAAATTGCCGTTGATTTAGACAACAACGTTTTAGCTAACGATCCTTTGGGTGCAGACTTAGAGGGAATTGTAGTTGCCAAAAATGGCGACTATTGGTTGGTAGATGAATATCGTCCCGCCATTTACCACTTCGATCGCAATGGTAAACTGATCGAGCGCTTTATTCCTCAAGGAACCGCCACTGCACCCGACCCAGACCAACCAGCCGGAACCTTTGGCATTGAGGTACTGCCAGCGGTTTATGCCCAACGCCGCAATAACCGGGGATTTGAAGCTGTGGCTTTGGAAGGCAATAAATTATATGCCTTTATCCAGAGTCCAATTGATAATCCAGATGTCGCTAATGATGCGACTTCTAAAGCTTCTCTCAACCTGCGAATTCTGGAGTTTGATATTGTCACCAAGCAAGTTACAGCAGAGTATTTATATCGCCTAGAAGGTTTGCCAGGAACCGATAAAATTGGCGATGCAGTTTCCTTGGGTAACGGCAAATTTGCAGTAGTTGAGCGAGATGACAATGGCACATCTGCTGGCAATAAATTAATTTACCAAATTGATTTAGCCGGGGCGACCAACATCAACAACCCTGTTAATTTTACTTTGCCGCCTGGAAAAACCATTGAGCAACTGACCTCTGCGGAACTAGCTACTGCTAATATTACCCCTGTGACCAAGAGTTTAATTGCTAATGCTGCTCAGTTGGGTTACACCGGAGTGGAAAAATTAGAAGGTTTGGCGCTGGTAGCACCCAACACCCTAGCTTTGCTGAATGACAACGACTTCAACATTACGGGAAATACTCCTGCTGAAAGACTCGGTATTCTGGAATTACCTAATAATCTGACAACTCTAGAGCCTACTTTACCTGATTTTGGTTCTAGCAACAGCGATGATGTGATACTGAAGCCAGGACAAACATTTTTCGCTGGTGATGGCGCAGATTTTGTAGAAGGTGTTACAAACAACACAATCCGAGCCGGAAAGGGTGACGATATTGTACTGGTAGGTAGTGACTCTTGTGTATCCGGTCAAAAAGGTGACGACCAGATATTTATTGGCCAAAATGGCGCGGCTAAAAGTACCAATGTTGATGGTGGCAATGGCGATGATGTGATTACCGTGGTGGAAGCCGATGGTAGCAATAATTTATTCGGAGCCGCAGGTGATGATACTCTCACAGTCATAGAAGGTTCTCGCCAATTTTTATTCGGTGGAGATGGTAACGACACCCTCAGCAGTGAAGGTAACAAGAACCGTTTGTATGGTGGTTCTGGTGATGATATTTTCTTCTCAAATCTCAATGACTCGTTGTTTGGTGGCGATGGTGATGATGTGCTATTTGCTGGTCAAGCAGGTGGCAATAAACTCAGTGGCGGCACTGGTATTGACCAATTCTGGATTGCTAGTAGTAGTTTACCTACTGCTAAGAATATCGTCAGTGATTTTACAGCAGGCATTGATAAAATTGGGCTTGGCGGTATTGGCGTGACTCAATTTAGTGATTTAACGCTATTGCAACAAGGTAGTGACACTTTAGTGAAAACATCAAATACAGAATTGGCTTTATTAGTTGGAATTACCTCAACTAGCCTTACTGCCAATGATTCCGTTTTTGTTGCTAGTGTTACCGTTTAATTGCTTCGCCTAGCATAATCCTAATCGAAATTTCTGAACAATATAGATCCCCGACTTCTTAAAGAAGTCGGGGATCTTCAATTTATTGGACGCTAGTTTAAAATATATTTTTTGAAGCCTTTTTTGATAAAATTTGACAAATATTATTATTAAATAATAATTTGATTTTAATCGGTTCTTCCGCTTTATTTATTCTTTTCTTAATCTTTCAGTGAAAACATCTTTAAGGCTATAGCAATCCTATTGAGTTGTGAAAAACACCAATGTTAGCTGTTGACATTCATCAGTCAAGATTTCACGTTCTCATTGTTGCGATCGCTCTCAAACCAAACACCTAAAAAACATTCTAATTATGGCAATTGAATTAGTAGGTTTTGCCTCTTTACCCGCTGATACCTATGGTGAAGGGCCGGCTTCTGGTGAGGAAATTTCAGGTAATGGTAGAACCGGCCCTTTCCCAGGACAGCCAATACAAGGGTTTAGTGGCGTACAGTTTGCGAATAATAACTCTCTCTATTTCCTGTCAGATAATGGTTACGGTAGCAAAGATAATAGCGAAGACTTTTTATTACGTATCCATCGTCTAGATCCCAATTTTAAAGGAATAGAAAATAGCGATGCCACTGTTAAGGTTTTAGATTATATTCAACTTGCCGATCCTAACAACAAAATTCCTTTCCCAATAGTCAATGAAGGAACCTCTGACAGATTACTAACTGGTGCCGACTTTGACGTAGAATCATTCGTATTTGATAAAGACGGTACCATTTGGGTAGGAGACGAATTTGGCCCTTACCTGCTACATTTTGATGCTGCTGGTAACTTATTAGAAGCTCCCATTGCTACACCTGACAAATTCAAAACCCTAGATGGGGAAGCACCATTAGTTATCGGTCATAGAGGTGCTAGTGGAAAGCTTCCAGAACATACTTTAGAGGCCTACAAACAAGCAATTGAAGACGGCGCTGACTTTATCGAGCCTGACTTAGTTGTTACAAAAGATGGCGTGTTAATTGCTCGCCATGAGCCTGCTTTGGCAATTTTGAACGCTGATGGTACTGTCAATTTCAGCAATACAACCACAGACGTTTACGATATTACCAAGTATCCACAGTTTGCCGATCGCAAGAAAACAGTCAGCCTCGATGGAAATCAAATCACAGGTTGGTTTGCTGAAGATTTTACTCTTGAGGAAATCAAGAGTTTAAAAGCCATCCAGCGTCTACCCTTCCGCGACCAATCTTTTAACGGTCAATTTGAAATTCCCACTTTGGCGGAAGTTATTGACTTGGTGAAACAAGTAGAAGCCGAGACAGGTAAAAAAATTGGCATCTATCCTGAAACCAAGCATCCCACATATTTTGCTCAAGAAGCTACCTATGTAGGCACCACAGAGAAAATTAACAGAAACATCAGTGAAATACTCATCGACACACTCAAAGCTGAGAATTTCACCGATCCCGATCGCATTTTCATCCAATCCTTTGAAGTTGGTAATCTCAAGGATCTACACGATCGCATTATGCCGAATGCAGGTGTAGATATCCCACTGATCCAACTTCTAGATGCATCTGGTATTGCGCTAGATGGTACCCTCATCGAAACTAAGCCTTATGATTTCCAAGTTAGTAATGACCCCCGCACATACGGTGATTTACGAACTCCAGCAGGCTTAGCTGAAGTTGCTACTTACGCTGATGGTATTGGGCCTTGGAAGCGGATGATTGTTAGTGTCAAAAGTACTGATGCTAATAACGATGGTTTGGCAGATGATATCAACAACGATGGCGTAGTGGATGAATCTGACAGAACCCTGTTACCTCCCACGACTTTAATTCAAGACGCTCACAATGCAGGTTTGGAAGTGCATCCCTACACCTTCCGTAACGAAGACTTGTATTTAGCAGCAGACTACAAAGGCGATCCAGAACTAGAATTTCAGCAGTTCTTCCAATTAGGCGTAGACGCACTATTCACAGACTTTCCAGATACAGGGGATAAAGTCCGAGATTTCTTAAGTATTCCTGAGAATAACTTAGTGCGATCGCCACAAAACCCAGATGTCCTCTCAGGGGATGCTTTTCCTAACTTGGCTGGCTCCAAAGGTTTTGAAGGCGGAGCAATCAACGCCAGCAAAACCAAACTCTATCTGCTGCTAGAGGGTACAGTCCAAGGCGATCCCGTTGGTGCTTTGCGGATCAACGAATTTGATATTGCTAGCAAGGAGTATACCGATAAAAAACTCTACTACAAACTGGAAAATCCTGGATATGCGATCGGGGATTTAGCAGTTATTAACGACAATGAATACCTTGTAATTGAGCGAGATAATGGTCAAGGTGCTGCTGCTCAATTCAAGAAAATCTACAAAATTGACTTGTCTAAAACAGATTCTGATGGCTACGTAGCAAAAGAAGAAGTTGCAGACTTGTTGAACATCCAAGACCCCAACGACCTCAACGGCGACGGCAAAACCACCTTCGATTTTCCATTTGTCACAATTGAAAATGTTTTAGTTGTTGACAAAAACACCATTTTGGCAGCCAATGACAACAACTATCCCTTCTCAACTGGTCGTCCTGGCAACGATCCTCAAAATCCAGTCATAGACAACAACGAAATTATTCTGCTGAAATTGGAGAATCCTCTCAATCTAGCTCCAGGCTTAGGTCAACCTCCAGCAGAACAACTTAACTTTGGCTCTCCTAACAGCGATACCATTACAGTTGAACCAAACCAAACCTTATTCACAGGTAATGGTGCAGACTTTGTAGAAGCTACTGAAGGTAACACAATCCAAACAGGAAGCGGTGAAGATACAGTCCTAGTTGGTAGTGACTCTTCAGTTTCCACACAAGACGGTGATGATAGTATCTTTATTGGTCAAAATGGTGCTGCTGACAACACCAGTGCCGATGGTGGCAATGGTGATGACCAAGTTACCGTAGTCGAAGCTAATGGTAGCAATAATCTATTTGGAGGCGCAGGTGCTGACACCCTGACAGTAATTGAAAGTTCAAGTCAATTATCCTTCGGTGGCTCAGGTAAAGATACCCTCAAGAGTAATGGCAGCAATAACCGTCTGTATGGCGGTTCTGGAGATGACAAACTCTTCTCTGGTGTCAATGACTCGCTGTTTGGTGGCGATGGCGATGATGTGCTATTTGCCGGTCAAGCAGGTGGTAATAAACTCAGCGGTGGCAATGGAATTGACCAATTCTGGATTGCTAATGCCAGTCTACCAACTGCCAAGAACATCGTCAGTGATTTTACAATTGGCACTGACAAAATTGGGCTTGGCGGTATCGGCGTGACTCAATTTAGTGCCTTAACGCTGTTGCAACAGGGTAGTGACACTTTAGTAAAAACTGGAAATACAGAGTTGGCTTTATTAGTTGGAATTACCTCAACTAGCCTTACTGCCAATGATTTCGTTTTTGTTGCTAGTGTGGTTTAGCCAAAAGTAATTACAGCTGAAATTCAACATCAAAATTAATTACAGTAATTTGCAGTTGAATAGACCACAGTAGGGGCACAACAATGTTGTGCCCTTACGATAATTTAGTATTCAAGCATGTATTCCATTCAAATGAAAAGCGCTGTAAGCTGTAGTGATTTTATGATTGCGAGGGAGTATCACTCCCTCGCAATTTTACGATAATACGACAAGCAGTAGTATCCATCCTGTCTTTTACCTGGTAATCCAATTGCTGGGTATCAAACTCTTGATTGTATTTAGTAATTGTTACCTACCTGAAGTTTCGTTTGCTGTTTTTATATCTTAATAGTTAAGCATAAATCAGACAAAATACAACCAAAGAGAGAAGCTTAAGTGAATAATTTTGCAATGTACCTTTGAGTTTTATTGTTTCCTGAAAGCATCTTTTAGAGAAGATAAGGCATCAGAAATTCAGCGAAAACAAGAATTAAATCTTTTTTGCTAAGTCTCATATCTGTTAGTAATTTAATTTTTAAGAATTTATTTCCAAACATTTTGGAAAATCTAGAACTTTAACTTGTTCATAACTTTCCTTAAACATTGAACAACTATCTTGTGAAACGTTGACTAAAATTTTCTGCACTAATTTGTGTAGACATCAAGCATTTTGTCGCCGAATACTACTCAGGTTTCTGTAGGTAATCTTTTTTGCATTGGTTAAGCGCAATTAATCACCCAGCCTACAGATATATAACTGCTGCGTAAACGTAGCCCGTCGTAGGCATCGCTCGTAGCTTACAATCCTTAAGGAGTAGTCCGCATGGCTGATACAAACAGCAACGCTAGAAATGTCATTATTTTTGTTGCAGATGGATTGCGTAATGGTTCTGTAAATCCTATTGACACCCCGACTTTATATAGCATCCGCCAGCAGGGAGTTAATTTTACCAACAGCCATTCGCTATTTCCGACATTTACCACACCGAATGCTTCGGCGATCGCCACTGGACATTACCTCAGCGATACAGGTGACTTTAGCAACACCATTTACACTGGTTTTCCTGTCCCGAATGCTAACGGTAGTGTCACACCATTCATCGAAAATGATGCAGTTTTGGGGGATATTGATGAAAAATTTCCTGGTAACAACTTTCTAGATGAAGAGTCACTGCTATCCTACGCACGGGCGCAAGGCTTCAACACCGCTGCAATTGGTAAGCTAGGGCCAGTTGCCATCCAAGATGTCACCCAAGTAAACCGAGAAGGCGGCACCGCAGGAACTATTCCCACCCCAGATACTGTAATTATCGACGATCGCACTGGTGCAGCAGCTAATCCCATAACAGGTTCGCCTCAAGCTGTACCACTCGATCCTGATATAGCAGCTCGTTTAGAAGCAGTTGGTTTACCTACCACAACTCCAGCTAGAGGAGCAAACGGTAATTCTGGCAATAACACAACTCCAGGAACTACAGTTGCCAATGTCGATCAGCAACAATTTTTTATCGATGCCACTACCAAAGTAGTCCTCCCAAAGTTTCAAGAAGAAGATAAACCATTTGCATTGGTCTACTGGTCGAGAGATCCCGATGGAAGTCAACACAATCAAGGTGATAGCTTAAACAGCTTGACACCGGGCATCAATGGTGAGACTTCCAAAGCTGGGGTTAAGGATGCTGATAATAACTTAAAGCAGCTTCTTGATTACCTCAAAAGTACGGGTTTGGACAAAACTACAGATGTTTTTATTACTTCTGACCACGGTTTTTCCACCATCAGCAGACAAGTTATTGATAACCAAGGCACAACAACTAGTAGTTATGCTGCGACTCAAACCTACTCTGGTGTTAATCCGGGATTTCTACCACCAGGTTTCATTGCAATTGATTTGGCTCACGATCTAAATCTACCTCTATACGATCCCGATAAAAATACAGTCGCTCCTCTAGACATCAATAACATTCAGTATGCTGCTGTTGATGCGACGCAAGGTCAACGTCCCACAGCCGGCAATGGCGTAATTGGCGGTAGCGGTCAAGTAATTAATGGGAAACTCGACTCAGGTGCAAAGATCGTTGTCGCTGCTAACGGTGGTTCGGATCTGATTTATTTGCCTAATGGCAATGTTGAACTAGCAAAACAAGTAGTGGATTTGCTCTCGCAAAAAGACTACATTAGCGGTATTTTCGTAGACGATGTTTATGGAAACATTCCAGGTGCTTTACCGCTAAGTGCGATCGGGTTAAAAGGTGATGCTCAAACGCCTACTCCGGCGATCGTCATCAATTTCAAAACCTTTAGCACCGACCCAAATAACCCAAACAACCCTCAAGCTGAGGTAGAGATTGCTGACACCAGCTTACAACAAGGACAGGGGATGCATGGCAGTTTTGGTCGGGGTGATACCTTCAATAACATGATTGCTATTGGCCCCGATTTCAAATCAGGTTATGTTGACTATGCACCTGTCAGTAATGCTGACGTAGCACCCACCCTTGCTAAAATTCTCGGTTTGAATATTCCCAGTAATGGCGATTTGAAAGGTCGTGCCATTACAGAGGCATTAGTTGGAGGGCCTGATTCAGTCTCCTTCACCCAAGGAACTTTGACTTCAGAAGAAGCTGCTAATGGCCAAACAACAATTCTCAATTATCAGAGTGTAGGCAATACTCAGTACTTTACAGCAGCAGGATTCGCCGATCGCACCCTTGGACTAAATACATTAGATGTTGATTTTGGTTCTACAAGTAGTGATGATGTCACTATCAAGTCGAACCAAATCCTATTCACAGGCGACGGAGCAGACTTTGTAGAAGGTACTAAAAATAACACAATTCTGGCCGGAGGCGGTGAAGATACGGTGCTAGTTGGCAGTAACTCTTCAGTGTCGGCAGGAGACGGTGATGATAGTATCTTTGTCGGCCAAGATGGTGCAGCTCAAAATACTAGCGCCGATGGTGGCAATGGTGATGACCAAATTACCGTAGTCGAAGCCAGTGGTAGCAATAACCTATTTGGTGGTGCAGGCGCTGATAATCTCACAGTCGTTGAAGGTTCGGGTCAACTATCGTTCGGTGGTTCGGGTAAAGATACCCTCAAAAGTAATGGCAGCAATAACCGTCTATATGGTGGTTCTGGAGATGACAAACTTTTCTCCGCTGTCAATGATTCCTTGTTTGGTGGCGATGGCGATGATGTGCTATTCGCCGGTCAAGCAGGTGGTAATAAACTCAGTGGTGGTGCTGGTGCAGATCAATTTTGGATTGCTAATGCCAGTCTGCCAACTGCCAAGAATATCGTCAGTGATTTTACAATTGGCATTGATAAAATTGGGCTTAGCGGTATCGGCGTGACTCAATTTAGTGCCTTAACGCTGTTGCAACTGGGTACTGACACTTTAGTAAAAACCGGAAATACAGAGTTGGCTTTATTAGTTGGAATTACCTCAACTAGCCTTACTGCCAATGATTTCGTTTTCTCTGCTAGTGTGGTTTAGCCAAAAGTAATTACAGCTTAAATTCAACATTCAAAATCAGTTAAGCTAACTGATTTAGTACAACTTTCTAACCTCATCTGAATTGCAGGTGGGGTTATTTTCTTGGCAGATACTTGCATTAGAACTTGAATGAAGGCAGTGTAAAGCTTGTATGAGTGTATATGCAATTACCAGTATAATCTTTACATCAGCCCAAAACTGCTATTAACCCAGTGTATTTGCTGAGGTTTTACTCAAATTTAGACAATAAGCTGTATAGTGCATTCCTCACCTTGCTAGCAAAGAATATTACTCTGATTAACTATTTTGCAATCTCAAGAGAAACAGGTGTGAGGTAACCAAATATTACTTCAAAACAATTATGACCGCATCATTAACAAATGTGAATAACTTCTTAGCTAAGACAACTGCTAATTCAGTTACTACGGCAGATATTGAAGGCGATCGCAAACTCGACTTGGTAGCAGATAACTATCAAGACTTGCATAGCCAACCTGCTAATCAACTAGTTTTTATTGACTCACAGCTAGAAGACTACCAAAATCTGGTAGCAGGTGTTTTGCCCAACATAACTGTTGTCGTCCTAGATCGCGATCGGGATGGTATTGAGCAAATTAGCCAAGTATTGGCATTGCATCGGCAAGTGAACAGCCTGCACATTGTTTCTCACGGCGCACCAGGGCGGCTTTATTTGGGGAACAGTCAACTTAGCCACGAAACCCTCGATCGCTATACTTCACAACTCATAGGTTGGGCAAATGCTTTGACTGCCAATGCACAACTACTAGTGTATGGTTGTGAAGTTGCTCAAACACCGCAAGGTATAGCATTTGTACGGCGATTGAGCGAACTGACGGGTGCAGTGGTAGCAGCCTCAGATCGCTTAATAGGGAGTCGCACATTAGGCGGGAACTGGGAACTGAATATTTCTACGGGGGCGATCGCTTCTGGTTTGGCGTTCCACGAACAAGTAATGTCAGCCTACTCCTCAGTACTAGGAAAAGTAGTTCTCGACACCACTTTCAACACTACTGGTAAAGTTACTACTAACTTTAACGCCAGTGATGACGGTAGCTACAGCGTCGCCGTCCAAGATGACGGCAAGATTCTAGTGGCCGGATATAGCAATAACGGCACCGATGATGACTTTGCCATCGCCCGTTATAACAGCGATGGCACCCTCGATACCACCTTCAACACTACTGGTAAAGTTACTACCGACTTTAACGCCGATAAAGACGGCAGCTACAGCATCGCCGTCCAAGATGACGGCAAGATTCTGGTGGCCGGATATAGCAATAACGGCACCGATGATGACTTTGCCATCGCCCGCTATAACAGCGATGGCACCCTCGACACCACCTTCAACACTACTGGTAAAGTTACTACCGACTTTAACGCCAGTAAGGAGGGTGGCAACAGTATCGCTATCCAAGATGACGGCAAGATTCTGGTAGCCGGATATAGCAATAACGGCACTGATGATGACTTTGCCGTCGTCCGTTACAACAGCGATGGCAGCCTCGATACCACCTTCAACAGTACTGGTATAGTTACTACTGACTTTAACGCCAGTAATGAAGCTGGCAACAGCATTGCTGTCCAATCTGACGGCAAGATTCTGGTGGCCGGATATAGCAATAACGGCACTAATAACGACTTTGCCATCGCCCGTTATAACAGCGATGGCAGCCTCGATACCACCTTCAACAGTACTGGTAAAGTTACTACCGACTTTAACACCAGTAATGAAGGTGGCTATAGCATCACCGTCCAAGATGACGGCAAAATCCTAGTAGTAGGAAGTAGCAATAATGGCAGTAATGATGACTTTGCCATTGCCCGTTATAACAGCGATGGCACCCTCGACACTACCTTCAACACTACTGGTAAAGTTACTACCGACTTTAACGGCAATGATGAGGCTGGCAACAGCATCACCGTCCAAGATGACGGCAAGGTTCTGGTGGCCGGATATAGCAATAACGGCACTAATGATGACTTTGCCATTGCCCGTTATAACAGCGATGGTACTCTCGACACAACATTCAACACTACTGGTAAATTTACTAGCGACTTTAACGGCAATGATGAGGGTGGCAACAGCATCATCGTCCAAGATGACGACAAGATTCTGGTAGCGGGAGTTAGCAATAACGGCACTGATTATGACTTTGCGATCGCCCGTTACTCGGTTAACCAATCTCCAGAAGTGGCGAATGAAATTCAGGATGTAGAAGCCACCCAAGATAGTGTCTTTAACTTCACTATTCCAGATGATACCTTCAGCGATGCAGATGCTGAAGATATCCTGACTTACACTGCAACTCTGGAAAATGATGAGCTACTACCCACTTGGTTGAACTTTAATCCTGATACCCTTACCTTCACGGGTACTCCGACAAATAAAGATGTGGGTAGTCTAAACATCAAAGTTACTGCTACCGATATTGCTGGAGATGAAGCCAGTGATGTATTTAAACTAGCAGTCGAGCAAAAGGCCGATCTCACTATCGTGCCGATTACCCTACTGACAATAATTAAAGGCGATGTCTTTAATGTCAAGACTAAGCTCAACATTAAAGGTGATAAAGGAAAACTCTCAATCAAGATTAAAACCAAATCCTCTAACAAAGTAGAGGAACTGTGTGTATTTAATGTTGATGATGATGAAGGTAAGATTGACGGCAAAGCCCCTGGTACAGAAGGCTATACACAAGCGGCTCTTTTGCGTTCAAAAGTGATTTTCTGCTCCCTTGGTAATTTGCCGAATGGTTTTAGTACCGCTGACTTGGCAACCATCTTACAATTCGACTCTGATACCAAACTCCGATTTTATATGGTATCCAACAGTACTACTCAGGATGTACTGTCTGGAAAAGCCTCATTGTCAAGTGTGATTTTTTCTTCAAGCACGAGTAGCAACTCAGAAAGCTCAGAAAATGGAGGATTTTCTCTCAACTTCCAGAGTTTGGTTGTCACCGTTGAAGCAACAGATAAACAAGTAACTTTGGGTACAGGTTTGCAAGGCAAAAAAGAAGGCGAACTGATTGATTTGCGGGAGATTAAACAATCAGTCAAAGCTGATTTTAAAGTTCACAGAGAAGCTACACTCAACAACTGTGTCGGGTTCTATCAAGTTGCTGATGAGAGTGGTGGTATTGACACCAATAATGATGGTGTTGCAGATCTTCTTGTTGGACAGGCTGGTTACGCCGAAGCCGCTGTGCGTGGGCGTATTACAGGCATTGATTTAACAGTGACTAACCAAGGTACAGCTTCTCACAATGGCACTTTTGCAGCTAGTTCGCTGTTTGCACCGTTTATTATTATCAATGGTAAACCCGATGCGTTTGTTGATAAAAATAGCAAAAATCATCCCACGGTTTATTTTGCATTCTTAGGTGCTAACACTGATAAGACAGATCACATTAGGTTGTTGGGAAATAACACCTTTGGCTTTGAAGATTTAGCAAAAGGCGGTGACAAAGATTATAACGATATCATTGTAAAGATCGATTTGACTGTTAATGCTGTGTAATATATAGCAATTCCATTTGATTTGTGAAAATCGAGGGGCTTCAGATCCCCGACTTCTTTGAGAAGTCGGGGATCTTGTTGTTCGCAAATAATTTAGGACTGCTATAGGCATTAACAATTCAAAATTAAAAATTAAAAATTAAAGACAGTTGGGGTTGGGGATTTAAACCCTAACTCAACTGATACTACGTGTAATGGTTGGGGTCTTAAACCCTTGATGTTACGATAAAGAAAGATTTATTGGCTTCTGCCTTATAATTTGCAGAATTTTTTAAATATCTAACAATCAAATAACAGCACATACTCAGAATTAAGGTTTTTATTGATACTTAGAAATTACGGTTTGTACTTTTTTGTGAGATAAAATTTCTGTAATTATGCATTATGTCGATTAGACGCTAAAACCCTTGATTTATCGTTGTAAAGACGTTGCAGTGCAACGTCTTTACAGGACGGACAATCCTTGATATTTCGTTGATTTGGATAATTCACATCAGACGTTAATTACATATTAAAATCACACAACTTCACGCTACAACGAGATTAAACTAGTAAATCTACTGAAGCCAGTCATTGTCTTTCCTTCATAGATTTGATAGTTGATTCCTCTACAGTACTTTTTCAGTTAATCCATATTGAACTTAACTGACAAAAAGTGATGCGGAATTATTTGACAGTTAGGTATGGGTGGTGTTTTATGAGGAAAGACTGCTGCCTTTCTTTATCAGTGATACTGTTGTTCCCTAGATGAAAGAATTTGTAAAAAATAATTCCAAAATTTAAGGTTTTTTTTATTACTAATTCTTAATTAGGGTATTTACTTAGGAAAGCATTTGTGATATTTTCATGTTGACTATCATAACTTGAAATGCATCAGGCTAAATTTAACAAACAGGTCTTGATGTATCAGTTTAGTTGTGAGTAATCATTCTCCATAGTTGCAATAGTAAATTCTGAATTTCAGTTTGTATAAATCTATGTAGCTTAACCAAGTAATAATCTCTTCTCAATTTATTATTAAAACTAGGGAGTAGGGAGTAGGGTATATTCCTTTTTTATCTTTGCTTGTGGGATTTTGCCGTAATTGACTGTCTTGGTAATCAGGAGTGGGAAGTAGGTACAGACGCGATCGCTCGCTTCTGTAACAGAGTAGTGGAGGAAACTTTGTTTGTGCTTGGTTGTGGGTTTTTACGGCGATCGCCTAAGTTTAAGAATTATTACAAACAGTGCTTATTTTGAATAAACAAACCGTAATAACCGTGGATATAAATGTAAGTTTGTAATTAGCAAATTTGTTATCTGTGGGATCGTGTATCCACATACACTGAGTGCCACATTGTCAAGTTAGGAGTTAGAAGTGAGGCAGTGCAGTCTTAAATGTTTCCTCGAACGGCGAATGGCGAACCCCGTAGGAGTTAAAAATTGTGTTAATTCTTTATCCCTAACTCATAACTCGATCGCTCATTTTTACCTTTTGACTTATTTGACATGACTTATATTAAGAACACTTTTCCGGAATTTCTCACAACCATAGAGGGGTTCGATCGCCTACCAGATGAAGCGATCGCCAACGTATCCCAACAGCTGCAAGCTTGGCGGTATCGGTTGGGTCAAAAAATCATCGGTAAAGAAAGTCCGCCGCAACAGATAACAATCATTTATGAAGGACAGGTGCGGCTGTTGGGATACGAACCCCAGACGCAAATCCCAACCACCTTGAAATTACTGCAACCAGGGGAAATCATCGGCGAAATTGGTTTATTGCGCGATATTCCTTGTGAAACAGCCATCGCCTCCACCGAAGTAGTGGGTTTAACCTTGAGTGCGGCAGTATATTTTCAGCTATTAGAGTCATACCCAGCATTTGCCGAAGCTCGTAAAAACCGCAGTAACTTAGTAGAAGTATTCGATATTCTCGGTGCTTATTGGCAAAAGCAAGCGATCGCCACATTAAACCTGAAAGAACTCACACAAACAGCTTTGCAAGATGCGGCAATTCAGTACGTAAATCCTGGGAAAACTTCATTCACCCAACTCGATAGCGGACGCGTTTGGTTTTTTAGTGGTGGGGGTACCGTCACCAATTTTGCTGCTGGCGATCGGTTAGAACCAGAAGACGATCGAGACAAGATCCACGTTACCGGCCAAACTCCCGCACGCTTACTCGGTCTAAATCCTTCAACTTTGATATTGCAAGATACTCGTCAGCTAGAAATTGCAGTCAGCGACACCCAACCGCCTAGCCAAGAAGAACTAGATATTCCCTACGCATCAGACGAAATAGTTCTATCGCAAACAACCGGTCAGGCCTCGAAGAATTCGGGAAAACGCATAAAATACCCGTTTTTTGGCGGCAAAGGAGAATTAAATTCAACCTTCGCCTGCTTCCAAATGCTGGCGAAACACTTAGAAATGCCGTTTCGTCGGGAAGTAATTCGCCGTATTTTAAACGAGCAAATCAAACGCCAGGGTAATATTTCCTTTCCAGCTCTTGCTTACCTATCAGAATTAATCGGACTCAAAGCGCAACTTGTAGATCTGCCAGTAGCCTCAGTCACCCGAATTCCCACACCTGCATTAATTCGCTACGGTGATAATTTTGCAGTTTTGTATGAAGCCGATGCCAATACGATGGTTGTGGGCGTACCATCCGAAGGAATTGTGCGCTGCAAACCCGCCCAATTTGTCGAACAATTAGATACCGATCCGAATAACTTCCCGCCACAAGTGAGAGTATTACTGCTCTCGGCTACCAAAGAAACACCACAAGAACGTTTTGGTTTGCGGTGGTTTTTACCTTATTTGTCACGCTATCGCCGAGTATTGATAGAAGTATTTATCGCTTCCTTTTTCGTGCAGTTAGCAGCGTTGGCAAATCCCTTGGTAGTGCAGTTAATTATCGACAAAGTAATTACCCAAAATAGTATTGGTACCTTACATATTTTAGGGCTTTTACTATTAGTAGTCGGGCTATTTGAGGCGGTGTTAACTACCTTGCGAACCTACTTATTTGTCGATACTACAAATCGTATCGATATGGGTTTAGGGTCGCAAATTATCGACCACTTATTACGTCTACCGCTGCGCTATTTTGAACGGCGACCGGTGGGCGAACTTTCTACTCGGATTAACGAGCTAGAAAATATTCGCCAGTTTCTCACCGGTACTGCTTTAACAGTAGGGTTAGATGCTCTATTTTCCCTCGTTTATATCGGTGTGATGCTGATTTATAGTTGGCAACTCACCTTGGTAGGTTTAAGCACAATTCCCGTGTTTGTGATTATTACCTTAGTGGCTTCTCCTACTATTAGCAGACAATTACGCTCTAAAGCCGAACGCAACTCCGAAACTCAATCTTATTTAGTGGAGGTGATGTCAGGAATTCAAACAGTAAAAGCGCAGAATATTGAATTGCGATCGCGCTTTTCCTGGCAAGAGCGTTATGCTCGTTATGTCGCCGCTGGTTTTAAAACAGTTGTCACTTCTACCCTCGCCAACTCCACAAGTAACTTTCTCAACAAACTCAGCAGCTTACTAGTTTTATGGGTAGGAGCTTATTTAGTACTGCAACAACAATTAACTTTAGGTGAATTAATCGCCTTTAGAATTATCTCTGGTTACGTTACCAGCCCAATATTGCGTTTAGCTCAACTTTGGCAAAGCTTCCAAGAAACTGCCTTGTCCATAGAACGTTTGAGCGATATTGTTGATACGCCAGAAGAAGCAGAAACAGACCGTTACAATATACCCTTACCGGCAATTACCGGAGCAGTCAAATACGAGAACGTTTCTTTCCGATTTGGTACCACTGGTCCTCTACAACTTTCTAACGTCAACCTCGAATTTCCTCCCGGAAAATTTGTTGGCATTGTCGGACAAAGTGGTTCTGGTAAAAGTACCATGATGAAATTATTGCTGAGACTTTATGAAACCGAGTCCGGCAGAATTTTAATTGATGGTTACGATATTGCCAAAGTAGAACTTTATTCACTGCGACGACAAATTGGTGTAGTTCCTCAAGAAACATTGTTATTTGATGGCACCGTTCAAGAAAATATTGCCCTCACAAATCCCGATGCGACAACCGAAGAAATTATTCAAGCGGCTCAGGTAGCCTGCGCCCACGAATTTATTATGAACTTGCCCAACGGTTACAACACGCGGGTGGGAGAAAGGGGTTCTGCACTTTCTGGGGGACAACGACAAAGAATTGCGATCGCGCGTTCTGTTTTACAACGGCCAAAATTACTAGTTTTAGATGAAGCAACTAGCGCCTTGGATTATCCCACAGAGCGACAAATCTGTCTCAACTTAGCTAGAGCATTCAAAGGTAATACAGTATTTTTTATTACCCACCGACTGAATACCGTTAGTAATGCAGACATGATTGTTGTCATGGATAACAGCAGGGTTATAGAAAAAGGTAGCCATCAAGAATTAATGGCTGCTAAAGGTCATTATTACTACTTGTATCATCAACAAGAAGTAAACTTATGAGCATGAATCAGAATTCAAGAGTCAGAATTCAGCAATAACCGTAGGGTGGGCACTGACATCCATAAATAGTGCCTACCCTACAACAATCAAAGTCTAATTTTCAATCCAAAATTCAAAATCCAAAATCCAAAATCACCATGACTCAACTTAATGGAAATCACACCAACGGTAATTATAAAAACGGAGCCAAACAAGATTCGCCAGTTGTGACAAAACAACAGAAAGCTGCTCCAGAATCCTTAATTAAGTCAACTCCCCAGGAGTTTGAACAGTCCGTTATTTTACGCCAATCTCCACTATGGTCGCGTACAATTATGGTGACCTTAATGGCCTTGGCTTGTTTTGGAATTGCTTGGGCTTATTTTGCCAAAATTGAGCAAGTAGTACCAGCAACAGGGCAATTAAAACCGGAAGGAACAGTCAAAGATGTTCAGGCTCCTGTCAGTGGAGTAGTCAAATCACTTTATGTCAAAGATGGACAAGAAGTTAAGCAGGGAGATTTGCTACTAACTTTCGATTCCATTGCCTCTGTTGCTGAATTAAATTCTTTGAATAAAATTCGTGTAGCATTAACAAAAGAAAACCAAATTTATCGGCGACTGTTGGGAGCAAGTACCGCCACTGCATCAGAACTATTATTTTTGCGCGGTAACTTGCCACCAGAAACCTCTTTTTTGTTGAAAAGTCGGGCAGCCCTAGTAGCAGAAAATGATTTATTGCGGACTCAATTAAGAAACTCCGGTCAAGATTATGCACTGGGAATTGATGAACAGCAGCGTCTACTAGCTGCCAAACAGGAATTAGATTCTCGTTCAGCTGCTGCGAGGTTTGAAGTAGAAAAAATCAGAAAACAAGTAACTCAAACTCAAGTTAAATTGGAAGATAGTAAATCAAGTTTAGCTATTCAACAAAGAATTTTAGATAAATTAAAAATACTATCAGAAGAAGGTGGCATTTCTCAGCTTCAGTATCTCAACCAACAACAAGAAGTACAAAACCGTACAGCTGAAGTAGCTCAATTAGGCGAAGAAATCAAACGTCTCCAGTTCGACATTGAGAAAGGGCAAGAAGAGGTAAGCAATACAGTAGCTGTCACTGACAAAAACGTTTTGGATAAAATAGCTGACAACAAAAAACGTATTGCCGAAATCGATAGCCAATTCATGAAAGTTGTGCTAGATAACGAGCAACGTTTAGCAGATATAAATAGTAAAATCTCCCAATCAGAGTTAAACGTCAAATATCAAGAACTCCGCGCACCGGTGTCCGGAACAGTTTTTGATTTGCAAGCCAAAAACCCCGGATTTGTAGCGAATCCAACTACAAAGCTGATGCAAATTGTACCCAATGAAAAATATATAGGTGAGGTTTTCATCACCAACAAGGATATCGGTTTTGTGCGAAAAGGGATGAAAGTAGATGTCAGAATTGACTCCTTCCCTTACAGTGAATTTGGCGACATTAAGGGTGAAGTATCCGGAATAGGTTCAGATGCATTACCGCCAGATCAAACACATCAGTTTTATCGATTCCCAGCTAAAATTTCTTTGGATAAACAATCCTTAGTTATTAAGGGCAAAAACGTCACATTACAGTCAGGGATGTCTATCAGTGCTAATATCAAAGTGCGCGAAGAACGAACTGTCTTAAGTCTCTTCACTGAGTTATTTACCAAGCAAGTCGATACTCTTAAAGAGGTGCGTTAACTTGTAGTAAAATACAGAATTCAGAATTCAGAATTCAGAATTGATGAGTAGGGGCGTACAGATGTACGTCCCTATTGCTGTTATTATTAAAGGTTAAAAAACTTGAGATTTATAGTAGAGGACAGAAGCTGACGTTATTGGTGTTAACTTAACGTAAAACTGCTGTCCCGCAAGGAACTTTAGTTCTAGGCGGGTGAGAAAGCCAACAGTTAAGTCAGTTGTAACTTCAGTTGACACCAATAAGCTGACGTAAAATCCAAACACGAACAGAATTTTAAGCCTATTGCTTGTTACCTGCTATATTCCAATTCATTTCGCTTGAAACATCAAATACGTCCCTCCTAAGCCTTCGACAATTGTACGCGTATTAGCAATCATCATTTTTTGATAAGTATCTGCTTCGCTTCCAGCTTCTCCAAGTCCCTCAGAATAAAGCCTCCTCTCAGAAATTTGCACGTTAGCTTCTGTGGCCACAGATTGAATTAAATTAGGATTAATTGCAACCTCAGGAAAAATAGTTGGCACTTTAGCCTGTTTAATATTTTTAGCTAAATTGTTTACCCGTGGAGTTGTCAGTTTTTCTTGAGTGCGAATACCTTCCATTCCCCCTGCCAATGAAATACCGTATGCCTTAGCATAATAACCAAATGCATCAGAGGTAGTAACTAGCTTGCGTTGTTTGGTGGGAATACTGGCAATTGTTGATTTAATCCAGTTATCTAGTTGAGCGAGTTCATTTCTAATTTTTTTGGTATTACTTGTATAAAGCTCTGCATCACTAGATGGTAATTTCTTCAGGTTACTATTGATGACTTCTACCATTGCGATCGCATTCTTAGTATTATGCCAAATATGAGGATCGCTGACCCTTTTACGACCTTGGATAAATTTTTGTGGCTTAGACAGTACAACTTGAGCAACGGCTATTTTTGGTGCAGAATTTTTAGTCCTTTTAATTAATTCGATCGCATTTGGCTCAAAATTGTAACCAGTATAGAGAATCAGATTAGCTTGCTCAATAGCTTTACGATCTTCTGGGTTTAGTTTATAAACTTTTGGATTGGCGGTAGGGGAAATCAAACAAGTGAGGTTAACTGTATTCTCTGCAATTTGTCTGGTTAAGTCGCAAAGTACGCTTGTAGTTGCTACGACTCGCGGAAGATTTTCATTTACCTCGGCGGTAGTCTGAGTAAATGTCGTTCTTACAGCTTGGTTCCCACATCCAACAAATCCAACTGTAAATACAACAAGAATAGCTCGTAATAAATTATTTTTTGGTGATTTTTTTGACATCCTTATCTCCTACTGGATGCATAAAAAAGATAATCATTATTATTTAGGAATTCAGAATTCTGAATTCAGCAAACAAGGTTTTTGCAAGCAAAATGTAGCTTTACGCGACGGGCTGCAAAACTGCTAAAGGTAAAAGCACCAAGATACGAGGCGATGCTAGGGTGTCTCTCTGGTAGAAAATATAGTGCAGTCTCTCACCATCTGCATCAAGCAACTATACCATTGTGCTGATATGCCGTCAAAATCGCAAATAGATTAGGGAAGGGAACATAGTGATGGTGGGGCGTATCGCTCGTATAGGCTCAAGAAAGCAAAGCATGTCGTGAATCTAAGGCAATTGTAGCTGTGCTTTTATCGGGTGTGGATATGTATTTGTTACAAAATTGCTAAATTGGCGATTTTTAACCATTAATCAATTGCTGTTGCTTCCTGAAAAAAAGCTATATTTAGGAAAAGCTAGCGATCGCCAACTAATATGGATATTCGCGAAAAACTGAAGCCTGTTGTAGAGCAGCTTAATGAATCCTAACTCCAGAAGCAATCAGACGAACCTTTATTTGATAGCAGTATTGGAATTGTAATATTAAGATTGTAGTTAAAAAAATAAAAAGGTTTTTATACAAATTACCTTTTAGTTGATTAGAGTTATAAATTTTTTGTTCTTTATATAAAGCTTCTACTTGATTGCGTAAAAAACTCCCTCTCAAGTCCAAAACACTGATTCCCTAGTCCCCACTCCCCATACGCCTAAATACCTTCAAAAATCAAAGCAGATTAATTGTAGAATAACTCCTCAAAGCTGACATTATTCAAAATAAACGATGGTAATTTTAGTTGTTACAATTAACACCTTAATTTCGTTGATACTACTCTATATTGCTTTGCGGGTGTGGCAACTTAAGCAGCGATTAGCATCTGTAGCAGATAGCTTAACTGCCTATGAAGTTTGTACCCATGCAACACTGCATCAAGCACCCGAAAATATTTATCTCAATCAGCAGAATATTTATAACTTACGGCAGAGAAACCAAACATTAAAGATACAAATTCAACAAGTGCAGCAAATTATCAGTCTGATTGTGCTAGGGCGGCAAATCTGGCAGCGTTATTTTCGTAGACCACAATTAACGCCTCACAAAACAAAATTTATAAAATGAGTTAATCAACAAAAGTTGACAATTGAGCAAATACTAAGCCAGAAGTTAAAATTCACAGCAAAATTATGACTTCTGAATTCTGAGAATAAAAGCAACATTTGTGGCTGATATTTTGTCAGGATAGTAAGTAACGTGAATTCGATGTATAGGATTTTGACCTCACCTCCAGCCCCTCTCCTTTAAGGAAAGGGGAGTAAAAAGCCTAATTTTTCATTACTCCTCCCTCTCCTCGAAGGAAAGGGAGGCTGGGTGGGTGAGGTCTGCCGAATTCATGTTCACAAAGGACTTAAACCCCCAGTCTGCTGAATGAGATGCTAGCTGGATTTTCACCGTGCTACATATAGATAAAATTGTTTAAGTCTTACAAGGGGGGAAAACCCACCTAAAATGGGTCTTAAGGAGAGAAGCAACAAAATGTCTAATAATCGTTCTGGAATATTTATTGGTGGTTTGATGGTGGGAGCTACCATTGGCGCTTTAGCCGGTTTACTCGCCGCTCCACGCACAGGGCGCGAAACGCGTAAAATACTGAAAAAATCTGCCAATGCTATCCCAGAATTGGCAGAAGATATATCAACTAGCGTGCAAATCCAGGCAGATCGTCTTTCTGCTAGCGCACTGCGAAACTGGGATGAAACTTTAGATAGATTAAAGGAAGCGATCGCCGCAGGTGTAGATGCTAGTCAACGAGAAAGCCAAGTCTTGAAGCGGCGAACATCTGTCGAGGACTCAGATTCTCTTCCCCAGCAATTAGAACGCTTATAGCTTATAAATTATCTAACCGTGATTGAACCCCTGTTTTGGTTGGGATTTTCGTTACTCTTAGTCGCCACAAGCTTGACTGCGGTTTTAGTGGCGGCCATACCGGCTTTGCAGGAGTTAGCACGCGCAGCCCGGAGTGCAGAAAAGCTATTTGACACACTTTCACGAGAATTACCACCGACTCTAGATGCTATCCGCGTCACTGGTTTAGAAATTACTGACTTAACTGATGATGTCAGTCAAGGTGTAAAAAGTGCGAGTCAAGTTGTTAAACAAGTTGACCAAAGCCTTGATACTGCAAGAATTCAGGCTCAAAATTTGCAAGTAAGTACGCGCAGCATTGTGGTTGGCGTCAAAGCAGCTTGGAGAAACTTCACGCGCCAAAAACCAACAAGACGAATCAGCGATCGCCTCGTCAACAATGAAAAACCACCCCTAACGTTGCGAGAACGAGAAGTGTTAAAGCAAGAAAATCGTTGGAGCAAAGCAGAAGTATACCGCGCTAATGACGGTTATAACGATGCCACTAGCTGGGAAAACAATTTTGATGAGGAAGATTGAGCGAAAAAATTTTAATTGGAGATAGCTGTATTTTAACTATAGCTAAACGATGGGTACTGTAAAGTTAATTATGCAGCTATAGCTATTATGCTCCAAATCAAACCCAAGATGACAGCGAAAAGCTTCTCACCTGTTGAATTCGCAAAAAGTCGCTATCAGTAGAAACGACAGTTAAATTATTTTGCAGTGCAATAGCAGCTATCCAAATGTCATTTTCATCAAAACCCAGCTCAACAATTTTAGTTTTTCGCTGCTTATTTTTATCTTTGGGTGCAAATTGATTGAATAAAGCTGCCTTAATTTGATCGTAAATTGTTGCTGTTTCTTCTATTATATGGTAAATACGAATATCTTCTAAAAATTCTGTCAAGCGAGCCAGATTATTTTCCTTGCGTTGGGATTTTTCCATCATAAATGTCAGTTCACCCTGGACAATTACGCAAGTAGCAATGTTATTTTCTCCAACTTCATTCACGCGACGGATAACATTTAGTTCGCCTAAAATAATGGCACTACAATGATTGGTATCGAGTAAATACATTATTCAAATAGGTTTTCGTCATCAAATTTAGCTTCTCCACGGGTAGCATATACAGCTTGAAGGCATTCTTCAAAATCGTCACCTTCCCAAGTGCCAGCATGTCGAAGGATGGAACGCCCGGAAGCAGGACGGTATGTAAGTTGCTCTTTATCTTTATCGCTAAAAGTTTCTCTAGAATCGCTTAAAGGGATAGGTTCGAGCTTACCTGCTTCCAACTCCTTTTTTGTATAGTTAACCTTAATAGAACGTATCAAATCGAGTGCTTGTGTTAGCAACTCCGGCGGTAAATTTTCTATTTCTTGGATTAATAATTCTTTGTTAGTCATCTCTCACCTTTAATCATTCATTTTTTATGATATGGGGAACTCTGCTATGGCTTAGTCAATTTTGAGATGTTAATTTTTTCTAATGATAATGATAATAAAAAAACTAATAATAGACAATAAATCATGAACTACTAACCCTCTTCCCTATCTACGATTATCATTTTCATAAAATATTTTGAGTATTTTAACCGATTGACAAAACGCACCTTATATAGGCTTATTGCGAATGCCACTCCCAATCCCTCAATCCCCAAAAACGCTTTGCTTTGATCCACAAGATTAGAGTAAAGTAAACAAGTGTAAAGAAGTATGATTTTTCCAGTACTCTTTTAAAACAACTTGTTCACTTTTACCTTTTATATTTCTATAAAAACGTTCATGCAGTCTTGTTTTTGGCGACGACTCCTGGTATCCATTGCAGTATTTTTCCTAGCTGGGTCAATTTGGGTGATGCATTCTCCTCCAGCGCTGGCTTATGACAATCCTGACTTGCTCCCAAAAACCTTTACCCCAGTTGTAGACTTAGCTAAATCTCTCCCTGAACTACAAGAAGAAAAACTTGTCAAAGATTTAGAGCAGTTTGAAGCTGATACTGGCTGGAAATTGCGAGTGTTGACTCAGTATGACCGCACACCCGGTCGGGCAGTGATTAATTATTGGGGCTTAGATGATAAAAGTATTTTGCTAGTTGCTGATTCTCGTGGCGGTAACATCCTGAGCTTTAGTGTCGGCGATGCTGTTTACGAACTTTTACCCCGGACTTTTTGGATAGAACTGCAAACCAGGTTCGGCAATTTGTACTTTGTACGCGAACAAGGCGAAGACCAAGCTATTTTGCAAGCCTTAGAATCTGTTAAAGGCTGTTTACTCAAAGGTGGTTGCAATGTGGTCCCCGGACTGCCGCGAGAACAGTGGATTCTCACCTTGATTACCTCAGTGATTGGTGGGATAATTTGCGGATTTGCAGCTCAACCTCGCGAACAAGGGCAAGTTTTTGCTTGGCAATGGGCTTTAATTTTTTCTCCTTTATGGGGAATCTTATTTATTGCCTTTGGCATTGGCCCAGTAGTGACACGTACAAACGACTGGTTACCTCTAGTTCGTAATATTTCTGGGTTTCTGATTGGCGTCTTAGTTGCTTATCTATCTCCTGTTTTCAGTCGGCCTTCTTCCACTAACGAGTGAAGAGTGCTGAATTCAGAATTCAGGAGTCAGAATTCTGAATTCTGACTCCTAACTCTCTTAAACTGATAAGCTGAAAGCTAAACATTTGAAAAGCTCAACAACAATGGAATGGCACGTAACTGATGCTCAAAGTTTAGCAATCATTGATAGTGAAATTGGCGATCATGTCTTTTCACCAGCAGAGTATGAGATTGTGCGTCGGGTAATCTACGCCACGGCTGACTTTGAGTATAAGTCTTTGATTCGCTTTTCTGAGCGTGCCTTGCAAGCTGGAGCAGCAGCCTTAGCTGCGCGTACCACGATTGTGGTAGATGTACCGATGGTACAAGTAGGTATTACCTACGATATCCAAAATACCTTTGCTAATCCAGTCTATTGCAGTATGGAAGCTTTGACACGCCCCCAAAAAGAAAAAACGCGGGCTGCATGGGGAATAGAAACCCTCGCAAAGCGTTATCCAGAAGGTATTTTTGTGATAGGTCAAGCCCAAACCGCATTAACAGCATTGGTAGATTTAATCGAAGCTGAGGAAATTAGACCGGCTTTAATCATTGGGACTCCGGTGGGATTTGTAAATGGCGATGCCAAGGCGCGTTTACAAGACTCTTTGGTTCCCCACATTACAATAGAAAGCCGCAAAGGTAATGCAGTTATAGCAGCTGCGATCGTTGACGGATTGGTAGATTTGGCTTGGCAAGCCTACGGGCAAGATAGAAATCGAGGAAGCTAGGAAAGTCGGCTCTGTGCTATCCTGTATCAAAAGAGTATTCATAATTAGTGAATATCCCGATATTTTTATTGAATACTACCGAGTAAGGAGCCTAATACTGTGGTAACTGAGGGTTTAAGTTTAAGTGCTTATATTGCAATCCCCGTAGTTTTAAGTCTTTTACTTGAGGGAGACAACATAAAAGTATCTGTAATTAAAAATGTTAGTCAGAAGTCTGTCGAACAACAAGCGATCGCTCCTAACCCCCAGTTAATCAGCACTAAAACAACCGGAAAAACATACTACGTTAGTGGCAAAGGGAACGACAAAAATAATGGACTTTCCACTTCATCCGGTTTTAGGACTATTCAAAAGGCAGCAAATCTTACCAAGCCTGGAGACACCGTACTCGTTATGAACGGAGTCTACACAAATGCAAGTCCGAAAGGGGAGGTAGTAGCAATTACTCGTTCTGGAACTGCAAATGCATGGATTAAGTTTAAAGCATATCCCGGACATTCACCAAAACTTCAGCACAATGGATGGCATGGAGTTTTGATTAAAAATGGAGCTTCATATATTGAAGTAAACGGGTTTGAGGTGATAGGAAATAATGCCAATGTAACTCTTGATTATGCCATGAGTGAGAAGAGTAATAAGTCAAACCAGCTAACAAATGGAAACTGCATTACCGTAGATGGACGAAAAAAAGGCCATTCTCACCATATACGTATTGTTAACAACAAGACACATAGCTGTGGTGGTTCAGGTATTGGAACCCTTGAAGCTGACTATGTGACTATAGATAATAACGTAGTCTTCGATAATGCCTGGTACGGTATCTATGCTAGCAGCGGCATTTCACTGCTGGGTAATTGGGACTTTGATAATTACCAGGGATATAAAATGTTCGTAACCAACAATAAGGTCTACAACAATCGACAGTATATTCCTTGGATTAAGACCGGAACTATCACCGACGGTAATGGCATTATTCTTGATACTTTCAGTAAGGAGAAAAACTCAACAAACCCTCCATATAAAGGACGTACTTTAGTTAAAAATAACCTGACATTTCATAACGGTGGTTCAGGCATTCATGCATTTTATAGCGATAATATTGATATTATCAATAACACAGCTTTTTTAAATAATCAGACTCCAGAACTTAAACTAGGACAAATATTTACTCAAGCGTCATCTAACGTGAAAATTTTAAATAATATTCTTTATGCTTTTCCTGGCAAAAATGTTAACAGCAATAGTAAAGGTAAAAACGTTATTTTTGATTACAATATCTACCTGAATACTTCCTCTGCAAATGTTAAAGGCCCTCACGATATTGTTGCAGATGCAGATTTTATCAGGGCACATCCCACGTTGAGAAAAATAGCTGGTGATTGGAACTCACAATTATCTAAGCAAAATCGCTCTGCACCAGCTTCTATCAAGCTTAATTCAGCAAGTGTTGTTTGCGAACCAGTGACTTATACTCTCAATGGCAAACTCATAAAGGTGGGATGTTCGCGTTAGGAATTACTAAGAAATAAATTACTACTACTTGTGAGGTGGGCGATACCGCCCAATGTTTAGGGCGGACAAGATGTCCGCCCCACAAGAAATAAAGTGAAACTAAATCCTAAGAATTTTGAATTACTCCTCTACTCTACGCTGACGCCGACGCGGCTTTCTTTCTTGTCGATCTTCACGCAAGCGACGGCCGACTTCGCTAAAGAAATCGCGCCGCAGGTAAGGATAATCGCTGACCCACAACTCACGACTGGGAATGTATATATCGGTGAATTCTTCGATGCTGCTTAAATCTGGGCGATTTGACATCACTACCATTTCTGCAATTTGACCGCGAGCGATCGCTTTGTGGCTAGGACGTAGTGGTGCCTCAAATTCAATGGTAAATCCGGTGTCATCACCTACCTCTAAGTTAATCCGTTTTTCTCGGTTTTCTACAATTACTAATTCACCTTTGCTATTGACGGTTTCCTGTTTCCCAATTAAGTGGTCTGTAATCCACCAATCTAGGACGCGACCGCGAAAAAAGCCGCTGTATTTGTAACGGCGGCATTGTAAATTTCGCATACTTGCTTGAAACACTGGATACCACAGCCAAAACAAAGAGCTAATTACCCCCAGCACAAATATTATGGGGCCAAACTGTAGCCCGAACAAAGCTCTCACAAGTAGAATTACAACTATGGCAACTACAGAAATTAACAGGCGTTGCAAAAAATTTGCAAACTTTCCCCAGTAGTACTTGTACTGAAGACCAGTGGCAATTAAGGGGACAATTTGTTCAAATTTCTGGCGAGTCAGTGGTACTAACATGAGTGCTGAGTAATGGGTAATGAGTTGGAACAAGAATACAGAATTCAGAATTCAGAATCAATTAGTGGGGGATACGCTGCTTTAAGGAAGTTACAGAGCTGCTACTAATTGAAAACTAGTAAATTGAAAATCACGCGTGTGTTTCACCGTTTATACTCCTATGAGAAGCAAGCTACACTTACCAGTCGTACTTAGGTAAATTCTGAGTTCTGAGTTCTGACTCCTGAATTCTTTCTGATTAAAGTATTTTTTCTAATCCATATATTAACGACTTTAACGCTAGGACTTTGCGAATGGCTAATAGTACTCCTGGCATATAGCAAGCGCGATCGCTCGTATCATGTCGTAAAGTATAAATCTGTCCCGGTGCGCCAAAAATAACTTCCTGATGAGCAACTAATCCCGGTAAGCGCACGCTATGAATTCTAATGCCTTCCTCTGCTTGGCTTCCCCTAGCTCCTGGTAATTTTTCAGTTTCTTGCACTAACGCAGGATTAAAGCTTTTACCTAATTCTCCTAATAACTGCGCCGTTTGAATGGCAGTACCGCTGGGAGCATCAGCTTTTTGGTTGTGATGCAGTTCGATAATTTCTACATGGTCAAAATATTGAGAGGCGGCGACTGCGGCTTGTTGCAGCAGCACCATACCAATGGAAAAGTTAGGAATAATCAAACAACCAGTACTAGCTTTTTCGGCAAAGTCCGCGAGATCTTGAATTTGTTCTGGACTTAATCCAGTGGTACCGACTACAGGACGAATGCCATAGGCGATCGCACTGCGAATATTGTCATAAACTGAGTCGGGATGCGTAAAATCTACCATCACCCCTGGAGGTCCTTGTCTTTCTCCAGCCACATAACCCAACATCGGTTCTAATTGATTGGTAATTGGCACTTCCAAAGGTTCGCTTAAACCCGCCAATTCTCCAGCATCTTTATCTTGATGTTCTGGACTGCTATCAATTGCACCCACTAAATTCAAATCGGGTGCTTGCGCCACCGCCTTAACCACTTCACGACCCATCTTACCAGCAGCACCGTTGACAATAACCGGGATAGGAGCTTGATTCGTCATACGTTGAAAAATTCTTTTTAAGTCAACAAGGGAATTGTAAAGACTTTTGCGAGTAAAAATACCAGTCCCCAGTTCCTAGCTGCTTTTTCATGGATGACGGTGAAAATTTTTTCATTAGCACTGCTTTGATAAGATCTACTTATCAAAGCTATTAACCCTTCTTTGTCAAGCTAAGTTGACTAACTGTAATAAATTTGTTAAATTTATTTACATAGGTTAACAAAGCAGCAAAGCAAGCTACTTAGCTAAGGTTGGACGTCGTATATGACCTTTCTAGTTTTGGTTGCCTTGGATGTTAACTAAAAATAGACTTCGGTATCGGTATATCTCATTGACATTTGGACTTCTCCCATTTACCTCGGCTATCAAGTCGGGGTTTTTTGTTTTCTTGATTAGCTGCTTATTTCTTAAACTGATTCTAGTCATCTTTGAGATGAATTTCGCTATCAGCCATAGGTTTTAACCTCTGGCGAGTCATGGCTTCAGGTGTGAGATTTTAAACATTACCTGTCCGCCTGAGTCCGCCTGAGAATGAATTCTCAGGCTCATAGCTCAAGTCAGCTTAAAGCTGACTATGCTCAAATACCCAAGATTAATAATTGAACAAATTTAAATTTATTGGTTTAGCTGCGTGAGTTTTGGCCCATCATCTTCATGATTATGCCGTTCCAAAAACGAAATTGCCGTCCCATTTGAATGATGTGCTTTCTGATTCTGAACATACACAACAGCTTGCTGGAGTTGTTTGCTTCCAAGTGAAAAAACGCCATATCCACGTTGCCAGCCAAACAAATCTTGTGAGGATGACAGATGATTAAGATGATAAGCGCTACTGCCTTTGATATTTTGGACAAAATCAGATATAGAAATTTTAGGTGGAATAGAAGTCACTAAATGAATGTGGTTTTCTATCCCGCCTACAGCATGGATTATGCTACCAAGTGAATTGGCTTTGCCAATTATGTAACCATAAAGTAAAATTTCGCGTTCGCGGGTAATTAGTGGCTGTCGCTCTTTTGTTGCCCAAATAAGATGATAGTAAAGTCGCCACAGAGCCATGCACGTGTTGTTTTTGAATAAATTTCCTGCCTTTAGTATTCCCTCGATTATTGAAAATCTTCTAGTCGGCTTGAGCCGAGTTTAACTATTAGCCTTGGAATTTATTCCGAGGCGGGTCTTCATCCGAAGCGTACCGCTTGGTGGGAAAATAAAAACGAGAAATGATGCTTGCCTGGTATTGCCTCCAGCCCAAAGGAACCTGTATAAATGTGGAAACGAATTGTATTAATTTTGCTATTGGTGTTGAGCTTCAGCCTGAGTAATTCTGGCGTAGCAGTCGCAGCTGGACTGAAAAGCTTTGTAGACAGCAATGATGGCTATCAGTTTTTATATCCTAATGGCTGGCTGCAAGTTAAAGTTGCCAACGGCCCTGATGTGGTTTTTCACGATTTAATTGAGGTATCTGAAAATGTTTCTGTAGTGATTAGCCCAGTTCCAGAAAATAAAACCTTAGCAGAATTGGGAACTCCAACAGAAGTAGGGTATAAATTGGGAAAAGCCGCTCTAGCGCCTCCTGATTCCGGCCGTTCAGCCGAATTAGTCAATGCCGCGCAGCGTGAAGTCGATGGTAAAACATATTACCTTTTGGAGTATGAAGTTAAACTCGCCAATCAACAGCAACGACACAACATTGCCAGCGTCGCTGTTAGCCGCGGTAAGCTTTTTACCTTCAACGCCTCAATTTCTGAAAAACGCTGGCCAAAAGTTAAACAAACAATTGATGAAGTTGTAAATTCTTTTTCTGTCTATTAGTCATTAGTCATTAGTCATAGGAAAAGGACAAGGGGAAAGGGAAAGGGGTAAGGGGAAAAGGGGAAAGATTAAATTTATTCCTTTTCCCTTTAACCTTTAACCTTTTCCCCTGCCTCCCCTGCCTCCCCTGCCTCCCCTGCCTCCCCTGCCTCCCCTGCCTCCCCTGCCTCCCCTGCCTCCCCTGCCTCCCCTGCCCCCCTGCTTCTCTATGAGCATTCCACCTTTCGTACTGGCTTCAGCTTCCCCAGCGCGACGGCGCTTGCTGCAAAGTGTTGGTATTGAACCGATAGTTCGACCTAGTGATTTTGATGAGTCGCAAATCCAATTAAGCGAACCTGCACAATTGGTCAAAACTCTTGCCCAGTACAAAGCGCAAACCGTAGCCCCACAGTTTGAATCAGGTTTGATTATGGGTTGTGATTCGGTTTTGTCTGTAAATAATCAGATTCATGGGAAACCAGCAGATCCTAGTGAAGCGATCGCCCGTTGGCGGATAATGCAAGATAGCTTTGGTGACTTATACACAGGTCACGCGTTGATTGACCTCAAGCAGAACCGCACTTTAGTCAAGTCTCAAGTTACAAGAGTTTATTTTGCTCCCATGAGCGACAAGGCAATTAAAGCTTATGTAGCCACAGGCGAACCTCTTAAATGTGCTGGTGCCTTTGCCCTTGAAGGTTTTGGTAGTTTGTTCGTCGAAAAAATTGAAGGCTGTCACAGCAATGTAATTGGACTGAGTTTACCCCTGCTGCGGCAGATGTTAGCAGAATTGGGATACGATGTTACGGATTTTTGGCAATAGTCAATCTATTTTGGATTTTGGATTTTAGATTGACCATAAGCTATAAAGTCACGGACTTGTCATCTAATTTTAGATTTGGGATTTTAGATTTATTATCGCGTTTGAATTCGCCCAGCTGCACCTGACTTGCATAGGAAAGGATTAGGAATCGAGGGGGCCGAGCAGCCAGTACCCCGGAGAATCAGGCGAGTCGTCGAAGTAATAGCCGCGGATGGCTTCGAGCAGGTCGCAGGTGGTGATGAAGCCGTCCGCATCCTGGTCAAGACGACGGAATGCCTCGCGGGCATCTTGCTCGGATAGGTGCATCATAGCCCCAGTCCAGCGGATCTCATCAGTGACGGTGAGCTTGCCATCCCGATCCTGGTCAACGATATCCATAATGGCCGAAAGAAAAGGCATGTAGCCCTGGTCAAAAGCTTCACTCGTTTCTAGCAGTCCCAATGCGAACGCTGCTTTGTACTCTGCCTCGCTGATGCGCCCATCGGTGTTTGTGTCGGCGACTTCTAACAAGTGCTCCCACAACCCTAAGCAGACCTCAAGTAGGCGTTGTCTGGCAAGAGATTCAGGTTGATGACCGAATTCTTCAGCCAGACGTGCAACTGACATCTCGAAGTCGCTTTGCTCAATAAAGCCGTTGCGGTCGTCATCGAAAGTGCGGAAGCGTTTGGAGAGTTTCCGATCCAGGAAATGGTTCATACAGTTTTTCCGATATCACGTATTTGGCTGATATTCAGTATCGCCTCTCCGTGATCTGGAATCCAAGCCAGCCATTCATCTTTGGACACTGGACATAATAAAAGTGCTTCGTCAAAACTCCAAGGGTTGGGAAGTTCTAAAAGCTTTACCCAACTAGAAACTCTTAAGTGCTGTTGTAAATCTTCCAGATTCCGCCTTCTTGCTTGGACAGCAAAATCTGGTCTTTTAGAATCTAGTTTCATATCTTCGCCTTAGCCTTAACTAATGGGCTAATCTAAAATTATTTCTGTAACTTAGACTACAAAATAAATAATACTTGTGAAAAGCAACTGTCTTATAACTTTACGTTCGCTGATGTAAGTGTTTGCTTAATATTGCAAGCTATGACTGTGAGGCACGGCAAGTTGTAGACTGACTACTAGACCGCAATTCCCAACTAGACTAGAATATGTCATTTACTTCTATGCCCTCGCTGCGCGAACAACAACATCCCCTAATTCGTCAGCTAGCTGATTGTATTGAGGCAGTTTGGCATCAGCATCTCGATCTATCGCCCTACCATTTGCCAGCTGAGTTGGGGTATGTGGAAGGTAGACTAGAAGGGGAAAAACTGACCATTGAAAACCGTTGCTATCAAACCCCCCAGTTCCGGAAAATGCACTTGGAACTGGCAAAAGTCGGGAATATGCTCGATATTTTGCATTGCGTCATGTTTCCCCGTCCTGAATACAACCTGCCGATGTTTGGTTGTGATTTAGTGGGGGGTAGAGGTCAAATTAGTGCGGCGATCGCAGACCTTTCTCCCATACATGTAGAACGTACCTTACCAGAATCTTATACTGCTGCCCTCACACAGTTAACAGTGCTTAACTTTTCCCAACCCCGCGAATTACCTGACTGGGGAAATATTTTTTCAGACTTTTGTATCTTTGTGCGCCCCACTTCCCCGGAAGAAGAAACAATGTTTTTGTCTCGCGTGGGAGAATTTTTAGAGATTCATTGTACTCAAGCGATCGCCTCTAGTCCCGTTCCAATAGAACAAGTCACACAAAATCTCGCCGGACAACACAACTACTGCACTAAACAGCAGCAAAACGACAAAACCCGTCGCGTCCTAGAAAAAGCCTTTGGCCCCGCTTGGGCAGAACATTACATGACCACAGTTCTATTCGACCTTCCTCAGGAGATTTCCAGATAAAAAATCTTCAACCCAGAAGGTGAGAGGATGCTATGACACGGGGACGTGGGGACGCGGGGACGAGAATAACTTCTAACTCCTCACTCTTAACTCCTAATGCCCCATGCCTTTATTCCCGCATCTGTAGGTTCTGTTACGTTTTCCGGTAACTGATAAATGTAGAATTCATTCAACGAGAGTTTGATGGAGTTTCAAAATAGAGCAGGGAAATTAATTAAGACCAATTAACTTTAAATAGGTTACAGATAATGACGCGGGGACACAGTAACACAGTGACGCGGAGAATAATGTGTAGCAAAATTTTTGAGAATTGGTATCTGGTCTTTGAAACAAATGATTTTTGATCTTGTTTTTGAATTTTGTCAATAACTGTAGCCTCCGCTGATTAAGCATAAGAATTCAGAATTCAGAATTAAGAATCCAGAATTAAGAATAAATAAGGCTTGGATATTCAGGTTTGATAATTAGCACAAAATCAAGCAGGTATACAAGATTGATTTTCCAAGTATTCTGAATTCTGATTACTGAATTGGAAAATTGTTTTATCAGTAAATAGTTAGTAACCTTCACTGATTAGTTAATGTGAACTAATTTATCTTTGCGGTAGTAAATGTAGTAGTACAGTACCGCATCATAGTAGTTTTAGATTTTTAATAGAGACGCGATATCTCACGTCTCTATATCTGAATGCCCCACTAATTAATTTGAATTCTGAATTCTGAATTCTTCTTCAAATAGCCAGCTACAAGAGGGCATCATTTTACAAAGCTTTAGTGTGAGTGTTGAGTGTCGATCGCGCAATAAATTTTAAGCCATACCCATTGTTTGTCCTAATACCAATTTGAAAAAAGGACGCGACAGATATACACGCTCAAACCCTTGTGATATCTAGTCTTCTTAATGCAAGAATTTTTAATTTTGAATTGGTATAAGCGGCTGGCTATTGATTAAAAACCCTTTTTTACTCGCATCAGCACAATTCAGATAAACAGGCAACATACTATGTCAAGGGTGACCGAGAAGCCAAAGCCAACTGAGCAGACATTTAATCCCGAACAACCTAAGATTTGGTGGGGTATTGCTGTAGCGGTGCCAATAGTAATTGCTGCTGGGGTACTAGGTACAGCTAAAATCGAGCAGCTCAAAAAACTCAATGTGTCCGCACCGGTAATGCCATCTAGCAATACCGTTAGCGCTGTGGGGCGTTTGGAACCGCGAGGCGAAGTTATTAAATTATCTGCGCCATCCTCAGGATTAGCACCATCGTCACGAATTCAGCAGCTTCTAGTGCGAGAGGGTGAAAAGGTCAGACAAGGCCAAATTGTGGCAATTTTGGACAACCGCGATACTCAAATAGCCGCACTAGAAGAGGCAAAAGCTAAAGTCCAAGAAGCCCGTGCGAATTTGGCGCAAGTCAGAGCCGGATCTCCGCGAGATATTCAAGCTCAAAGATCGGTTATTGGTCGCCTACAAGCGCAGTTAGTTGGCGAAAAGAATGCTCAACAAGCGACAATTACTCGGATTGCAGCTCAGTTAAGTGGAGAAAAACTCGTCCAACAAGCAACCGTGAATCGCCTAGAAGCTGAACTTAGCGGACAAAGAGAGGCTCTTAGGGCAACCTTGGCACGTATCCAAGCCGAACAGCGTAATGCTCAAGTCGATGCTGGACGTTATGAGTTTTTATACAAAGAAGGTGCGATTTCGCAGCAAGAACGCGATCGCAGACGCTTGAGTGCGGTTACAGCTAATCAGCAGGTTGCTGAAAGTCAAGCCACTTTGAGGCAGACATTGGCAACTCTGCGACAGCAACTTGCCGAGGCCAGAGCTACTCAAATACAAAATTTAGCAACATTGCAACAGCAGCTGATTGAAGCCAAAGTCAACCGTGACAAGACTGTAGCAACTTTGCAAAGACAAATTGATGAAGAAAAAGCCAAACTCAGCAGACTTTTAGAGGTTAGTCCCACTGATGTGCAAGTAGCCCTAGCGCAAGTTAGTAATGCGATCGCTAATGTTAGAAAAGCTGAAGCAGAACTAAAATTGAGCTACGTTCAAGCGCCAATTGCTGGAGAAATTTTAAAGATTTACACCAAGTCGGGTGAAGCTATAGGTGCAAATGGCATTGCTGAACTTGGGCAAACTAATCAAATGTTTGTAGTTGCTGAAGTCCCTGAAGATAGTATTAGCAAAGTGCGTCTCGGACAAAACGCTACGATCGCTAGCGATAATGGAGCATTTAACGAAGAACTAAAAGGAACTGTCACTGAAATTGGCAGAAAAATTGGCAAAAAAGATGTACTAAATACAGATCCAGCAGCAGATGTGGATGCCAGAGTCATAGAAGTGAAAATTGCTTTGTCTCCAGAAGATAGTCTGAAAGTTTCTGGTTTAACTTATGCGAAAGTTCTTGTAGAAATTAATAACTAACTCCTCAGCAATCAATCCTAAATAATGACTAAAAAAATCCCTCTGTCGTGGCTACAACTAACCAGAGAAAGGACTCGCCTAGCTGTGGCTTTGGCCGGAATTGCTTTTGCTGACATTTTGATGTTTATGCAACTCGGATTTCGGGATGCTTTATATTATAGTAACGTTCGATTCCATAGCAGTTTGCAGGGCGATATTGTTTTAATTAATAGTCAATCTAGTGCTGTTTTGGCTATGAGAAGCTTTTCTCAACGGCGATTATATAAAGCTTTAGAGTTACCAACAGTACAATCAGTACACCCTATATATTTAGATTATACAACCTGGAAAAATCCTATAACAGGTCGCCCTCGTAGTATCTTAGTATTTGGCATGAACCCAGAAACTAACCTGCTAAATTTGCCTGGGGTACAAGAAAATTTAGAAAAACTTAAACTACCAGATGTAGTTTTATTTGACCGTTCTTCCAGGGTTGAATACGGGCCGATTGCTGCTGATTATGACCAGGGAAAAAATGTCACAGCAGAAGTACGAAGACGGCGAATTAGAGTAGTAGGAATATTTACATTAGGTGCATCATTTGGTGCAGACGGTAACTTAATTACCAGTGATGTTAACTTTCTGCGAATATTCAACACTCGTCAGAAAGGGTTAATAGATATTGGGTTAATTAAATTGAAACCTGGAGCAAATGCTAACGCTGTTGCCGAGGATTTAAAGAAATATATACCTAAAGAGATAAATGTTTTAACTAAACAAGAATTTATTGATTTTGAGAGAAATTACTGGGCAAGTAGTACGGCTATCGGATTTATTTTTACATTAGGAACTATCATGGGTTTTATTGTCGGAACTGTAATTGTTTATCAAATCCTTTATACAGAAGTTTCAGATCACTTAGCTGAGTACGCCACTCTCAAAGCCATAGGCTATACACATAACTATTTATTAAAAGTCATTCTGCAAGAGGCTTTTCTACTAGCTGTTTTAGGATATATGCCCGGAATAATTTTTTCTTTATTTATGTATCAAAGTGCAAGGCAAGCAACACTTTTGCCAGTATTTATGAGTTTCGATCGCGCCACAACTGTGTTGATTTTAACCATAATCATGTGCTTTGTTTCCGGTGCGATCGCAGTCCGAAAATTACGCTCTGCCGATCCAGCAGATATATTTTAAAGAAGAATACAGAACTCAGAATTCAGAATTAATTGAATTGCCACTTTTTTAGAAACAGTTCCACGTCGTAAATGCTAAATTATAACTAACAAATTTATGAAGAGAGAAGAACCTGTAATTTCCATTAAAAATCTGAATCATTACTATGGCAAAGGCGCACTGAAGAAACAGATTTTATTTGACATCAACCTAGACATTTATGCTGGTGAAATTGTCATTATGACCGGGCCATCAGGTTCAGGTAAAACTACATTACTGAGCTTGATTGGCGGTTTGCGGTCTGTACAAGAGGGAAGTTTAAAATTTTTAGGTGAAGAAGTGTTTGGTGCCAGTCAAAACAAACTGGTGCAAATGCGGCGTAACATTGGTTATATTTTTCAAGCTCACAATTTGCTGGGGTTCTTGACTGCCAAACAAAACGTACAAATGGCAGTAGAATTAAACGATCGCGTTTCTCAAGCAGAAGCGATCGCTAAATCAGAAATGATGCTGCGGGCTGTTGGTTTAGAAGAAAGAATAAATTATTACCCAGATAATCTTTCTGGGGGACAAAAACAAAGAATTGCGATCGCCCGCGCCCTAGTTAATCGTCCTCCCCTAGTCCTAGCAGACGAACCAACAGCAGCATTAGACAAACAATCAGGACGCGATGTCGTAGAAATCATGCAGAGTCTAGCTAAAAACCAAGGTACAACTATCTTGTTAGTCACGCACGACAACCGCATTTTAGACATCGCCGATCGCATCGTAGAAATGGAAGATGGCCTGTTAACTCGTAATTCTTCAAATACAGTTATTCAGTCATAATTTAATTTGTCCTTTGTCATTTGTTCTTTGTCGTTGGCAAAAGGCAAATGACCAATGACTAGTGACAAATGACAAATGACAAATGACAAACATAATTATTGTTTAGCCAAGCCTTATTTTTTCGTTCCAGGTTGGTTTGGTGGAGTTGGGGCGACTGGTTGGCGACTAGTGCGAAAGGTCACATTCACGCCTTCATTTGATTGCTCCAACACCAGTAAAGGTGTAGGCTTAGCCTTTTGATCCCAATGCATAGTAGCAATCCGACCTTGAATAGTTGGTTGCCAACTATCTTCATCGTCCATAGGACTTAAATAAGTTTCTATACAATCAATAATTTGACTAATAGTTGCGGAAGTTGCTTGCGTCGGTAACTTCATTAACCGGACTTGAATCCGAAACAGTACGCGTTTAGCAGAGTTCGGTGGATTACCAGTTTCATACTCGACATCAAAAATTTCATCCACCTGCCGACCGGCACTGTTAGCAATTCCCACCGACCCATGTTGGGCTTGATTTGGGCGCAGGGCTTGAGAAATTTTATCTTTGACCTTAATCTTTACTTGATTAAGAATCGCAAAGTGAAACACTTCCTCTGACATCCGCATTCGTAGATAATCTAGGTTGAAATCCCGTGAGTTCACCAAATCGGGATTAGTTTCCATTTTGCGAATCGTTTCCAGAGCTAGCTTAAATTTTTTCTCTAATTCTCGCGCCCGGAATTGTTCAAACTTAATTTTTTTCTCCAGTTTACTCATCTGGAGTTTACTATACACAATCAAAGCAATCACCACTAAAGCCAGTCCTCCAGAGGTTAGCACCAAGAATGGTGGTGTTTGAGGATTACTTGCTGGCACTTCCTGGGATGCCTTTTTAGTTTTTGTCCCAGAGGATTGGGCAAGAAACATCGAAGTAGGCATGGTTGGAAAACTGAAAAACTTGACTTCTAATGTTTAGGATTCCCAAATTTTTCAGTCCATCTTGCTGTATGATTATTATTTTTTACAGCTTTTTACAAACCGCACATGCCAAAACATCTGAGCCTCACTGCCCTGTCCGAGGTTTCATCTACTTGCCTGAGTAATATTCGTCTCATTGCCACAGATATGGATGGCACCCTGACTAAACGAGGAAAATTTACTCCCGCATTGCTGCAAGCTTTAGAGGATTTAGCAACAGCTAACATTAAGGTACTGATTGTCACAGGACGTTCTGCTGGGTGGGTGAGTGGATTGAGTAGTTTGATGCCAGTGGCAGGTGCTATGGCAGAAAATGGCGGTTTGTACTTTCCACCTGGGAACCAAAAACCAGTAGTTTTAACACCCATTCCCGATTTAGTTCAGCATCGCCAGCAGTTGGCTACAACTTTTGAAAAGTTACAAACTCAATTTCCCCAAATCCAGGAATCTGTTGATAATCGCTTTCGCGTCACGGATTGGACTTTTGATGTAGCCACTTTGAGTGAAGATGAACTACAAATTTTAGAGCGTCTGTGTCAACAAATGGGTTGGGGATTTACTTACAGTAACGTCCAGTGTCACATTAAACCCCAAGGGCAAGATAAAGCTGTGGGATTGTTACAGGTAGTGCGCGAATACTTCCCCGATTATTCATCAGAAGAAATTGTCACTGTAGGCGATAGTCCCAATGATGAAAGTTTATTTGATCGCCGTTATTTTCCTGTTTCTGTAGGTGTGGCAAATGTGCTGGAATATGCAGATAAATTACAACATCAGCCCGCTTATATTACCACTGCTGCCGAAGGTGATGGATTTTGTGAATTATCTAGTTACATTTTGCAAAACTTCTAAATCCCAAATTAGGAACAATTAGAACTTGCTCTAAAATAATCTTGTAGCACTGATTTTATAACTATGACAGCTACTCTACCTGTTAGTGTCGAATCAGAAATCTTTTACCCCAGTGCTGATGGTCAACCAGTGGCAGAAACCTACGACCACCTTTATGCTTTATTAACTACTTTAGAAGTACTCAAACAGTATTTAGCAGACCGTCAGGCAACAGTATTAGCAAATCAATTTCTTTACTATGCACAAGGCTTTCCCAAATTACGGGTAGCCCCAGATGTGATGGTAATTTTTGATGTTGCACCCGGCGGTCGCGACAATTATAAAATTTGGGAAGAGGGTCAAGTACCAACAGTGATTTTTGAAATGACATCCTTTGGTACTAAAGGACAGGATGAAATCTTCAAAAAGACCCTCTATGAGCAGCTAGGCGTTAAAGAATACTGGTTATTCGACCCAAAAAGTGAGTGGGTAGAACAACAGTTGCGCGGCTATCGGCTGCGGGGAGAAATCTACGAACCCATAGAAGATGGACGCAGTGAACCGCTACAACTGCGTTTAGCTATAGAAGGAAAGATAATTGCCTTTTATCGAGAGGATACAGGCGAAAAATTGCTCATTGGCGATGAATTGATAGAAGCTTTACGCCAAGAAGTTGTAGCAAAGCAACAAGCAGAGGAACGCGCAGAACAGGAACGTCAACGCGCAGAACAAGAACGTCAACGCGCAGAACAGGAACGTCAACGCGCAGAACAAGCGCAATTAGAAATAGAACGATTAAAGGCAAAATTGCGTTCGCCCTTGGCGTTGGCGCAGCCATCGCTCAACATAGACCCCGATACTATTAAGTAAATTTTTTGTACTTTTAATTACGAATTACAAATTACGAATTATTATCAAGTAAAATTTATTACTTTAAGCATCTTACAATAGATGGATATCTACCGGGTTTCAATCTATCACCTAGAGAGGCTAAGAAGCTAATAGATACTTCAAAAAAACAGTTTAGCGTTTGATTTCCAACTTCGACCAGAAAGTGCAAAACCAAATACTAGGACTCCTATTTGATTTTTGAAAAAACTCGCCCTCAATTCAAAAAGATTGATTCCCTACTTCCTGACTACACAAATAAATTCAAAAATCAAAGCGGATTACTATATAGAGTCAATAATTTACCTTTAAAGATTGAGGTATAAAATCATGCAAGAAATTGAGAGATTCTTTAGTAACTTATTCAGTAGCATACTCAACCGCTTTAAATATTCTGCAATGGACGCCACCGAACGAAAAATCAAAGAAACCGTCGATCGACAGGTCGAACAACATCGGCAAAGATCCAAGCCTCAGGATGGAGAAGATCGACAGTAGAAATATCTTTTGCTAGGGAATTCGGTATCAGAATGGCGTGGCGATCGCGTCTGAAAAAGATCACAATAGCAATATTTTCATTACTAAAAGCATAGCGCTTCTCACTTATTGAGTGGGCAGCGCTATTTTCTGATTCTCACTCTCATGGGTATTATATTTAGTAATATTTATATTGCTGGTAGAAAAAAAAATCAGATACCAACTAAAGTAGATAAAACAATACCACAAAACAAACTTATAGTTACTAGTACTAATTTATGGAAACACTGCTAAACGACCGCTATCGAGTTATTCGGACTTTAGGAAGCGGTGGGTTTGGTGAGACTTTCTTAGCGGAAGATAGCCAAATGCCTTCCAACCGCCGTTGTGTAATTAAACAGCTAAGACCAATTCAAAACAACCCGCAGATTTATCAGTTAGTACAAGAAAGATTTCAGCGGGAAGCGGCAATTTTAGAAGACTTAGGTGGTACAAGTAACCAAATTCCCACCCTGTATGCTTATTTTCAATCAAATGGGCAATTTTACTTGGTTCAAGAGTGGATAGAAGGTGATACTTTAACAGCGAAAGTCCAAGAACAAGGCTTATTAAGTGAAAGCGCCGTCAGAGAAATATTAATAAATTTATTACCAGTACTAGAACAAGTACACAATCAGCGCATTGTCCATCGAGATATCAAGCCAGATAACATCATTTTGCGCCATCGAGACCATAAAGCGGTGCTGATTGATTTCGGCGCTGTCCGCGAATCAATGGGAACAGTGGTGAATTCGCAAGGATTACCTACGAGTTCGATTGTCATTGGTACGCCGGGATATATGCCAAGCGAACAAGCCGCAGGTAGACCAGTTTATTCAAGCGATTTATACAGTTTGGGAATGACAGCAATTTATCTTCTCACTGGAAAACAACCACAAGAATTAGAGACAGATTCGCGTACTGGAGAAATTATTTGGCACAGACATGCTTTGAGTATCAGTCCTACATTAGCAGGGGTGATAGATCGAGCGATCGCCTACCATCCACGCGATCGCTTCGTCACAGCCAGAGAAATGCTAGACGCCTTGCAATTTGGGCCAGTAGCGCCAACGGTACCTTATAATCAACCGCCAGTAGCGCCAACGATACCTTACAATCAACCGCCAGTAGCGCCAACAGTACCTTACAATCAACCACCAGTAGCCAACGTACAACCTCCTGCAACACTACAAAATACAGTTGCTGTCAGTCCAGGTTCTAGCAGTCAACCTACCCATCAAAATACTGGAAACAAGAGTGGACAAAAGGGAATCCTTCTCGGTTTTTTAATTGCCGGTGGTTTAATTGGTAGTTCTATTGTTATTGGTTTTGCTCTTAATAAATCAAATCAACCAATAGCAGATACGCCTTCATCAACTGAACTTTCAACAAATAGTAATGACAAAAATGTCCCCCCATCGGTAAGTTCTCCACAGCCTGTTGATACTCCAGTTGCACAACAAACTACACCATCTGTTCAAGAACCTGTTGATACTCCAGTTGCACAGCAAACTACGCCTCCTGTTCAAGAGCCTGTTGATACTCCAGTTGTGCAACAAACTACACCATCTGTTCAACAGCCTACCTCAACACAACAAATTAATCGACCTTCACCAGAAGAAGCAGTGGAAGGTTATTATCAAACTATTAATGATGGTGAATATCAAAAAGCTTGGAATCTTTTATCTCCTAGCTATCAAAATAATCAACGCCTTCACCCCAAAGGTTATCTTTCTTATATTGATTGGTGGGGAGGACAAGTAGAAAGTGTAGATGTTCAGCAAGTGAGTTTAATAGAAAATAACTCAGAAACAGCCACAGTTAATGCTCAATTGAGATACTTTCTGAAAAATGGCAAAGAAGCGCCTAGTTCTGTGCGTTTCTTTCTTTTATGGGACGAGGGAAATAGTAGATGGGTTATAACTGGCGCAAAGTAGAATTACATTCGATAAAGAATCTAAAATTAATTGAAAGCGGCTGGAAACTGCCTAATTTCAACCAGCAAGTTTTTTATTCTGAATTCTGACTTCTGAATTCTGAATTCTTCTTCAAAAAATATCTTTTCGCTTTTGCAAATAAAACGTCATAGCTAAATAAATAAATGCGTGCAAACATAAAATACTCCAATTCAAACTCAAATTAGACCATGTTGCTTCATAAACAGGTGTTGGTTCAAATGGTTGGGGAAGTGTACTACCGTCAGGTAGTTTAATCGGTTCGGGAACTAACTGATTGAGATTAACCAAAGTACCGTAAGCTCCCACTGACCAACGACTTAGCATTAACCAAGAAACTTTACTTGCAATACCTTCCATTTTGAACAAAACGCCAGAAAAGATAAATTGAGGAAGCAGCAACAAAGGTAAAGCACTATTGGCTTGACTAGTATTTTTGACAAATGCTGAAACAAATAAACCCAGACTAAAACTAGTTACAAGTGTCAAAAATGTAGTAATAATTAATCCCCATTGCCAAGAAATTAATTCTGGTTGTGGGGATTTAAAAAATAGAAAAATTACCGCTGTCATTAACAGAGTTTGTAATCCTGCTAAAACTGAAAGAATTGCGACTTTAGAAGCAAGATAAGCAAATAAACCCAAATTCACCAGCCGTTCTCGCAGGTAAATCGCTGACTCTTTGACAATTTCTTGTAATGAGCTAGAAAGTCCTACCCATAACGCAGCACAAGTAAATACGAATAAGACACGCAAAGCTAAAGGTGCAAGAGTCGGATCTGGTTGTTCTCCTAACACTAAAGGGTCTTGATTTCGGATAGCGAATGTCATTAAACTAATACTAATGGGTGCTGTTAAAAGTGCTAAAGCAAGGTTCACGCGATCGCGCTTTTGAATTTGAAAGTAACGTTTGGCTAAAATCTTAAACTGTTCCCAAAAAGAAATGCCATGACTGTGATTATTTACTATATTTGACTCTCGTAATTGAGTGCCAGAATTGAGACGATTATCGATATAGCGTCGATAATCATCCGATTGCCGAAATTTGTTAGCTTGGCCGATGATGTTTTCTGGTTTTTCTAGCTGATTATAAATATCCGCAAAATCATCTTTAACGCCAAAAAACTGTAAACATTCATCAGCAGGGCCAAAATAACATAGCTTTCCTCCTCGACCGAGAAACACAACGCGATCGCACAATTTAATATTCGTCGTTGCATGAGTCACCAAAATAACCGTCCGTCCCTGATCGGCTAATTTACGTAACAGCTGCATCATCTTTTTATCCAATCCCGGATCGAGTCCAGAGGTTGGTTCATCTAAGAAAAATAACTTCGGATCGGCTAGTAATTCCACCCCAATACTTACCCGCTTCCGCTGTCCTCCACTCAGTTCAGACACCTTAGCATCCCGACGATGGGACATTTCTACATCTTGTAAAGTCTTTTCCACCACCTGAGTCACATCAATATCTGGCGGTAGTCGCAACTTGGCGGCGTAGGTGAGAACTTCAGACACGGTGAGTTCTTGGTGAATAATGTCATCTTGGGGTACGTAACCAATGTGCGTGCGGTACATGTTGAAATTTTTCCGCAAATTTTCCCCATTTAGATAAACTACACCTTGGGTTGTTTGCTCAACTCCCAATAGCGTCCGCATCAAAGTTGACTTCCCCGCACCACTTCCTCCCACCAAGGCGACAAACTGTCCGGGTTCAATGGGTATAGAAATATCATCCAATCGCCGCTTGTCTCGATCTTGGATTACTAGATTGCAAGCATCCAAGCGAATTTTATTTCCGCGATCGAGTATTTGTAACTCATCGCCACGCAGCACGAGTGTAAATGGCCCGATGCGAATTGTTGCTCCTGCTGACAATACAGCAGTACCATTGACTTTTTGCCCATTAACAAAAACACCATTGGTACTGTAATCGCGCAGAATATAACGCCCTTGAGCGTCTGTATCAATTGTGGCGTGACGGCGAGAAACAGTAGGCGCTTCCAGAGGTAAAGTAGCGTTGACATCGCGGCCTAGTAAAACTGACCGATTTTTCAGAGAAACCCTTTGTAATTGCTGTGTATTGTTAGTTGAGGGTTGGGTTCGATTATGGTAGGTCAGTACAATCTGGTCTTGAGAGTTCTGACCAATGCGAATTTCTGTGCCGTTTTTGAGGCTATAGCCATCTGGAGTTATGCGGATCTGATTTATATAAAGCCCATTGGTGCTGGGTTTGACACCATCTCCGTCATAAATGCGATAGTCTTCACCATCTTTGCGTAACAGAGCTTGATATCTGCCTACAAGTTGCCAATCTATAGGCACAACCAGATCGGCAAAAGTGCGATCGCGCCCCAATATATGTTGTTGCTCCTTGAGTTCAAAGTATAAGATTATTCCTTTATTTTCTAGTTTTAAATAAGAATTTACATTTGTACTATTTATGCCTGCACTCATAAACTTAAGTTGCTTTCAAAATGTTTGACTAAAGTTTAGATAGATTCTTAGCAGAATCTTGTCATGAGATATAGCAGGTTGAACCCAAAATAAGGAAAATATCTAAGGTACATTGAGAAAGGGCGCACGCTTGTAAATTTTCATGACAACAACGCTGCTAAACAATCGCTATCAAGTTATCCAGGTAATCGGTGCTGGTGGGTTTGGCGAAACCTTACTCGCAGAAGACACCCACATGCCTTCTCGGCGTTGCTGCGTAATTAAGCAACTCAAACCGATAACTAATAATGACCCGCAAACCTACCAAATAATCCAAGAACGGTTTAAGAGAGAAGCAGCAACCTTGGAATATTTGGGTGAAAGTTGTAACCAAATTCCCAAACTCTACGCTTATTTTTCTGAGAATGGGCAATTTTACCTCGTCCAAGAATGGATTCACGGCCAAACTCTGACAAAAATCATTGAAGCCAAAGGATTTGAGAGTGAGACTGCTGTGCGGGAGATCCTCTTGAGTCTGCTGTCAGTTTTGGATTATGTCCACAGCAAAGGGATTATTCACCGGGATATCAAGCCTGAGAACATTATTATCCGTTCTGTTGATGGCAAGCCAGTTTTGATTGATTTTGGTGCAGTCAAAGAAACAATTCGTTCCGTAGTGATTTCCCCAGGACACCCCACGCGATCGCTCGTCATTGGTACCCCTGGATATATGCCCAGCGAACAAGCCGTTGGGCGTCCAGTTTACGCCACAGATATCTACAGCTTGGGCTTAACAGCAATTTATCTGTTGACTGGCAAACATCCCCAAGAACTACTAACAGATTTGCAAACTGGCGAAATCCTTTGGCAGCAGCACACGCCTCATGTCTCTGCCCAATTGGCGGCGGTACTCAATCAGGCAATAAAACCTCATGCAGGCGATCGCTATAGTACTGCTAGTAAAATGCTATATGCATTGCAGTCTGCTAGTTATATCTCTCCACAGCCACCTACAACTGCTAACACAATCAGCTTATCCCCTCCTGCGAAATCAACTCGACAAACAGAAGCGATATCTTCCCCCCAAAAAGCTCCAATTATTAATGGATCTTCTAAGCCTGGAAATTGGCAAAAACCTGCTGTGATTCTTGGTAGTTTGCTGATAGGCAGCTTAATTGGTGCAGTCGCAATTTCTGGCATGACTCGCCAGCAACAACTACAGACAACCACTGCCACAAGTCCCACTCCATCACCAGAATCTGTGCCCACTCCTACATTTACCAATCCACCAGTTTCTTCCCAAACTTCTCCAGCCCCAGTTGTACCCACCTCACTACCACAGCCACAAGTAACTCCTGAATCCATACCAACTTTTAATCCCCCAGTTGCATCTAGGCCACAGCCAGAAAACGAGCCTGTAATTTTAGAGACTCCAACACCAGTAGCAACATCAACACCACAGCCAGAACCAGAGAATCAGGTTCCGGTTCCCACACCACAAAAAAAGCCCCGCAGTAAATTAGCTGCAACTGTTAGCAAGCAAGACGTTCCGGCATTTCCCACAGGTACATCCAGAAATGTTGTAGAAGCTACCCTCGGCAAACCAAGGAAAGATTTAAGAGGTGCGTGGGGTAATACCCGCGCTGTTGTTTACAAACTTGTACCAAACAAAATAGACCTTGGCTACTTATTCGATCGCAATTCTCAAGCACTGCGCCAAACCGAGGTATCTTTTGCCGATTCGGTGGAACCACAGCTAATGGAGTCTACTTTAAATCGACTTTTGAACGGCCAAGCTACTGAAGAGATTAAGCAGGGGCTTAAACAGGTACAGCAGGGCCAGTCTGATAATTTTAGTTTCACAAATGGCTCAGTTAAAGGCCAGATTATTCGCCAAGAATGTAATTTTATTTACATTAGTATTTGGGATGAAGATTTACATGATTTTGTAAATCCATCTACAGGTAAAAAATGTTAATTTTCAATTTAATTTTTGTATCCTATAAGACAGATACAATATTCAACATTAGAGTTAAAAACCCAGTCTTTTGAGCAAAAATTAACAGAATTTCAGTCTTCTTAAACACAAAAACTAGGTTTTTAAGATTAGTAAATTTCTGTTCTAAATTTTGGGAATAAACTCATAAAACTCTCTTTTTACCATGCCCAATGCTCAATACTTCTCTACGAGAGGCTGCGCCAAAGGCTGCCCTCAGTACAAGTGCTCAATGCCCAATGCCCATTTTCAATTCTGAATCATCATAAAGTTATAAATACCATTATTAAGTTTTTAATAATACTTGTCTCAGCTTCCACATTCATGTCGTAAAGTGCGATCGAAATTGTGTAATCTGAAAACAGCTAAGCTAATGATTCTTTTGAGGTCTGATGACTCCTATAATTATGCGTCAGCTTTGGTCTGTGGTTGAAACCGCCCAAGCTAAGATCCTCTTACAACTTGATGATGCTAGCTTGGTGCAGTGGTTGGTCAAACAAACAGAAACGCAAATTTTGTTAAATTCCAACGAAACTGATTTTCTCAGCCACTACATTCAATCTCGGCTAGCACTCATACGCGATCTTGCTCGCGAACGTCAGTGTGGATAAGAGCAAAATCACTAAATTGTAGAATTCAGAATTCACCAGTTCAGAATTCAAATTCTTTCTTAAGCTCGACTAGTTTGGGGAAAATAACCTTCCACTAAACAGTCTGAGCCTATTACACGCCAACGAACGCGTTCTAAAGACAGTGCCTGAGTCATAGTAGTAAAACCTAAATCGCCGACAGGCGTCGGAGCAATGCTACCTCCAATGATTTTTGGGGCAATAAACGCTAAGACTTTTTGCACTGCTCCTTGAGCGATCGCACTAGCAGCTAAAGTACTACCACACTCCCACAACACACTACAAAAACCCCGTTCATACAAGTACGCCATTGCTCGATCTGGTGTCAGTGATGTCAGTTCCACTACCTCCACCCCAAGTTTCCGCAACACCTCTTGAAAATCAGGGTTAGCACCCTCCTCTGTCAACACCAAAGTTGGAGCATCCACAGTTTGCCATAGGTGGGCATTTTCCGGTAAGTTAAGACGGCGACTCATTACCACCCGCAGGGGATTATGTGCCCCCACCTGATGGCTAGTTAAATAAGGATTATCCAGTCGTACTGTATTACCGCCGACAATGACAGCATCACAAGCCGCGCGCAACTGATGTACTTCAGTGCGGGAATCTTGGCTTGTTACCCAAGCACTGTGACCAGACGTAGTAGCAATTTTGCCATCTAAAGTCATGGCATATTTTAAAATACCCAAAGGTCGTTTGTAGAGAATGCGATGAACAAAACCTTCATTTAGCTGACGACAAGCCTCTTCTTCTACTCCTACCAACACCTCAATCCCCGCCGCACGTAAGCGAGCAATACCTCCTCCAGCCACCAGTGGATTAGGATCGACCATACCCACTACCACCTTTGCCACCCCTGCTTTAACCAAGGCTTCCGAACAAGGGGGAGTGCGTCCGTAGTGATTGCAAGGTTCCAGGCTGACGTAGATTGTTGCACCTCGGGCCCGAACTCCTGCTGCTTTCAAGGCAAACACTTCTGCATGAGGCTCACCTGCACGAGGATGAAATCCTTCCCCGACAATCTCGCCATCCTTGACAATTACCGCTCCCACTAGTGGATTTGGTGAAGTACGCCCTAAGGCGCGGCGAGCAAGTTCCAAACACCGCAGCATCATGCGAGAGTCAAGGTCAGTTCCTACTTTTTCTTTCGGCGGTGAACCCGAATCGGTATTAGACCGCATGAGAAATGTATTTTCTTGAGGGTAATTGGGTAGGGATGCATCCGCTTGAGCGACCACTGGGAAATTATCCATAATTTTAGGCAACACTGTAAGTATTCTGCACACATGGGCGCAGCCTCTTGGCAAGAGAATCGCGCTTTGCTCCTGATAATTAAACAGAGTGATATCCAGGCGCTATTATTTAGCTGTTTTAACTTGCATCAGCCTGTAATATTTACATTTCACTCTAGCTTGAATCTATAACTAATTCTCATTTGAATGAAGTACATAAGTATTGTGCCCCTACAAGGATTTGTACTATTTTCTCAGCACTGGGCAATAACTTTAGAACTTCACGGTTGCCCAAGTCACAAGTTCGGTGACTCAGGACTCAGTTTGGGATAGAGTATTGTGTGTGCCAACTTCGATCGCCACCTGATGGAGACTGCAATGAGTAAGGCTGTAATCACCATAACTGATGCCGATTTTGAAACCGAAGTGTTAAAAGCCGAGCAGCCTGTATTAGTTTATTTTTGGGCTTCCTGGTGCGGGCCATGTCAATTAATGTCGCCCATGATTAACTCAGCTGCCAGTGCTTATAGCGATCGCCTCAAAGTCGTTAAAATGGAAATTGACCCCAACCCACTTACGGTTAAACAGTACCAAGTGGAAGGAGTCCCCGCCCTCAGGCTAATTCAAGGAGAAAAACTACTAGAATCTACTGAGGGAGTCATCGGCAAAGATAAATTACTCAGCCTTTTAGCCAAGCATTTAGATACTAATTAGTCATTAGTCAATAGTCATTGGTCATTTGTCAATGACAAATGACAAAGCGCAAAGTTTCTTATCGGATTTCCTGTGATAGAGTAGCGATTCGCTGTGTGCGCGAACGTCTGGCTTTGCTATACCGTATTCCTACGGAGAAGCAAGCCAGCAAAAGCGTCTCCATACATAGAAGGATATAGAACTTCATAACTAATGACTAGTGACTAGTGACTAAGCGCAAAGTATGAGCGGAGGTTTCCGACCATCGTAACTTTGTAACAGAGGACTAACGACTAATGACTAATGACCAATGATTAATATACAGTTTGCAAAACGTTTACAACCCCTACAATCTAATGTATTTGCTGATATGGATAGAGCCAAAGCACTTGCCTTGGCTGCTGGACAACAGCTAATTGATTTGTCTTTGGGGTCTTCTGATTTACCAGCCGAGGCACATATTATTGAGGCGATCGCCCAATCTCTTCACGATCGCACTACCCACGGCTATCTATTATTTAACGGTACCCAAGGCTTTCGCGAAGCCGCAGCCAACTGGTACGAAAAAAAATTTGGTATCAAAGTCGATCCGCAAACTGAGGTGCTACCCCTGATTGGTTCTCAAGAAGGTACTGCTCATTTACCCTTAGCATTGCTCAACCCCGGAGATTTTGCTCTGTTGCTCGATCCTGGTTACCCGTCTCATGCTGGAGGAGTCTACCTCGCAAGCGGGCAAATTTACCCAATGCCATTAAAGGAAGAAAACGGTTTTTTACCAGTGTTTGCTGATATTCCCGCCCCAGTCCTGGCTCAGTCGCGGATGATGGTATTAAGTTATCCCCACAATCCCACAGCTGCGATCGCTCCTTTATCTTTCTTCCAAGAAGCCGTCGCCTTCTGTCAGCAACACAATCTCGCCTTGGTTCACGACTTCCCCTACGTAGATTTGGTATTTACAGCGACTGGGGACTGGGGACTAGGGACTGGGAAAGAGTTTTCCCAATCCCCAGTCCCCAATACCCAATCCCCAGTCCCTTCTATCTTGCAAGCCGATCCAGAGAAAAGCATTTCAATTGAATTTTTTACCCTTTCCAAGTCCTACAATATGGGCGGTTTCCGCATTGGTTATGCCATCGGCAATGCCCAGTTAATTAATGCTTTACGCCAGGTAAAAGCAGCTGTTGATTTTAACCAGTATCGGGGAATTTTAAATGGGGCGATCGCTGCCTTGAGTGGCCCTCAAATTGGGGTAAAAACTGCCGTCGCTACCTTCCAGCAGCGCCGTGATGCTTTCATTGCTGCTTTACACCGCATTGGCTGGAATGTTCCCACTCCCCAAGCCACAATGTATATCTGGGCAAAGTTGCCTTCATTTTGGAGCCAAAACTCCATAGAATTTTGCACTCAGATGGTGAAACAAACTGGCGTAGCTGCTTCCCCAGGTGCGGGTTTTGGCAAATCCGGCGAAGGCTATGTCCGCTTTGCTTTGGTGCATGAGCCTTCTTTGTTGGAAACAGCTGTAGAAAGAATGGCTGAGTTTCTAAATTCAAACTGAATGCCAAGCATTTTTTGGATGGGGTGGCACAGCTGTGCTATCCCACTTTTACGTATATATACTAAAACTTCAATCCAATTTCTATGTATATTAACTAGCCCGGTTTTTCATCATCATTAAGTAATGATACATATAAGTCTCGAAAAATATTCGTCATCATTTTATTGATAATCAACACGAACTTTACCCAATAAAGTCTCCCGGTTTCTTAAACTGGGTTTGTACGTTCAGCTACCAGAAACGGCTAACAATACAAATTGTATTTTTAAGCAGCAGTATTGCCAAAAAGCCTGTAGCCAAGACAGTCCAAGCCTAGAAACAGCAGTAGTTTAAACCTTAACTTCCAAACTGACGGAGACTTAAAAAAAATGAAGATGACTTTTCAGAAACTTGTGATTGGTGCATCAATGGCTATTGGTGTGAGCGTTGCCACTGCTCCAGCACACGCTACATCTTTTAGTTTCAACAACGCGAATGAAATTAAAACATATACTGGTGGATCGAATGGTAGCTTTATCGCAAATAATACTGTAGCTGCTTCCCAAGCCTTGAGTGATGGTAATGCTTCCTCTAACGTCGAACTTTGGTATAGTACTGAAAATCCTACTTCTAACGTTGGTTTCACTGCTACACAAGGAAATTACAGTGCTACCGTTACCAGTGTTACTGCTGATGACTGGAATAATTTTAGTTCTCAATGGCTGGGTGATTTATTAAGTACTTATACTCCATTCCAGTCAGTTTGGAATGGGTTTTCAGCAAATACCAAATCATTAGTAACGAGTTATCTGCCTTTATTGGGGATGGGAGATCCTAATGTTGGTAACTTCCAATTCGGTCAAAATGGTGGTGTGCAACTGACATTGGTTGGTCACTTGGATGTTAAGACTAAACTCTCAGAAACACTTTCTGAGAAGCTTAATGCTGCATATACTACATCAGTGAAATCACAGTTTGGCAATAAAGATATAAGCTTACTAACGGTTTCCGATGTTAGTGCTAAGATTTCATCACTTCAAGCAGCCCTGACCTCCTCTCTAACTCCTGCTTCTGTAAAAGCAACGCTACCAGCTCTAATAACTCAACTAACATCATTCAAAGAAATACTCAGCTTGCAAGCGACATTAAAAGGCTACTCAGGTCAAATCGGAGCTAGTGAAATTGCCAAGGTAGTTACTGGTGGTAAAACTTACTACGCTTATAGCTTTAACCCCACTGCATCTGGAATTACAGCCTCCGATGATGGTGTCTCATACAGTGCATATTACACTTGGAATACGCCAGGATATACTGCACCCACTCCTCCTGCAAGCTCAGTCCCAGAACCATCAGTAATACTTGGTTTGCTGGGTGTTGCTGGTGTCTTTACTACCCGACGCCAACTAAAAAAAGCATCTATTTGAGACACTGAATGTAAATCTATAAATGATTAGGGGGCTATTAGCTCCCTTTTTTATGAATATTTCTCTCCAAACTAAGTAGATAGACATAATTAAATGTAAAATCCAAAAGTCTAAAACCCTGAGAGCAACTGGCTTTTGCCTTGTGCCGACGCTCGTGGAATTGCTCTAAGCGTACCCCTGCAATACGAGCAAGCTACGCGTAGCGTCTCGTAGAGAAGCTATGCCGTACCCCTATTAAGCAAGCTACGCGTTAGCGTCTTTGAAAGAGAAGGCTTTACGCTGCGCTATCGTGCCTTTTACTTATCGTAATGATGTATTCTCTTTATTATTTTCCATAATATATAAATCAAAACTGCTTTATTAAGCATTTCCCGTAATAGCAAATTATTTAATACAATTAATAATAAAAGCTTTGTGAAGAAAAGCTTAATTTTTTATTAATTATTCATTTTTATACAATATGATTTAATTATACCAGTATAGCTAAAAATGGTATATTATAATTTTTAGCTGCATAAGATAACTCAAGGTTTCTAGTCATCTCACAATTCATCTGGCGATATTTGGCTTGTAACTTAAAATGATGATAAACGGCAATGACAGCACAATTACTGAATATAAATCACCAATTGCGTTCAAATCAAGCTAGACGAATTTTGTTAGTCGAAGACCACTATCTTAATAGAATGTTACTCAGTGACTACCTAAGTTATTGCGGTTACGATGTCCAGAGTTTATCAGAAGGTTCTACTTTTTTTTCAACTATAGAAAAATTTCAGCCAGATTTAATGTTACTCGATTTGAAATTGCCAGATGTTGACGGTTACTCGCTCTTAAAACAAGTCCAGCAAAAACCCGATTTAGCAAAAATACCTGTTATTGTGGTTTCAGCATTTGCTTTTAAAGCAGATCAAGAACTAGCCCTAAGTTTGGGCGCACGCCACTATTTCGTGAAACCTTTAAAACTCAAGGATTTAATCGTGACAATTGAAAAAGAGTTTAGTTGTCATCATAGATAAAATTTTTTCCCATATTATTTACTCTGCTTTTTGCTCAGCGATAAACTCTTCAACACGCTGACTAAGATTTTGCACAGAATTGCCAATAATCGAAATTTTATTTTGGACTTCTGCTAGTAATAAAACTGTTGCTTGCAGCTCATTGAGCGTTTCGGCTATAGCCTCACGATACTGGGCTTCAAAGTCTTGCAGATTCATAATTTATTTATCTGTAATTATCATAGATAGTTATATTTTCAATAATAAGCATAAATTTAACTTCCTAAATCCGTTAATACGCTTAATATTAAAACTTCAACAAATTAGTGAGTTTGATAAAAAATATATAAACCTAACATACTAAATTAATTTTAGATTGCTGAGAGCTAGCCCCTCCTGTCTCGCCATACTACTACACAAAAGCAAGCAGCAATAGCTTGTGGTACGTTGAAACAGACTACACTAGGTAGCAGTTTGAGGATTTAAAATCTAAAATGAAAAGATTTGTTTGGTTTATTAGCAGCAGAGTATGTAGCTTGCTTATTTGGAAGAGTACCGAAATAATTTTTAATCTAAAATCTCAAATTGGCACTGTCAAAAAATTAAAAATACTTTTTATTTAAAATATAATTATCAGATGTAAAAGATAAATTCAAAAAGCAAAGTTTTGATTTTAATAAATATTGAAAAGTTAACTCATAGCTACAATAACTAAGTCCAAGCAGAGGTTTTGGTCAAGAAAACTTATACTCTTCTATAATATTGACTAGAAGCTTAGCTAAGTATATTTACTTAATAAGGCTTCGTAAAATGGGCAAGAAAAGATAATTTTTCTTAAAATAGAGAAAGATTACTTAATTTTAGTTGTGACAATATCCACTCAAATACTACCACTGGTTAAAGAGCCGGAACGACTGGAAAACCGTCTCGCGGAAATTCCACCGGAACCGGGGGTTTATTTCATGCGGGACAAAAGCGATCGCATTATATATATAGGTAAATCGCGTAAGTTGCGAGCGCGCGTGCGTTCCTATTTCCGGGATGGATACAACAAAAGCGAACGCATCGCCACAATGGTAAAATTAGTGACGGAAATTGAATTCATCGTCACTGATACAGAATCCGAAGCCTTGGCGCTGGAAGCCAACTTGATTAAGCAGCACCAGCCATACTTTAACGTGCTGCTCAAAGATGATAAAAAATATCCGTATCTCTGCATCACTTGGTCGGAAGACTATCCACGGATTTTTATCACCAGAAAACGCCAGCTAGGTAAAGAAAAGGATAAATTTTATGGGCCTTATACCGATGCTGGTTTGTTGCGAGAAATTTTACGTTTGTGTAAGCGCATCTTTCCTCAGCGACAACGACCTCAACCGCTTTTTAAAGATCGTCCTTGTTTGAATTACGATCTAGGGCGTTGTCCGGGTGTGTGTCAAAAGATGATTTCACCAGAAGAATATCGCAAAATTGTCCAAAAAATCGCGATGGTCTTCCAAGGTCGAACTCAAGAGTTGATTGATATTTTGACCCAACAGATGAACGCTGCTGCTGAAGACTTGAATTTTGAGTCAGCGGCGCGAATTCGCGATCAAATTTCTGGATTAAAGTCACTGACAGCCGACCAAAAGGTGTCCTTACCAGATGATACAGTTTCACGGGATGCCATCGCCTTAGCAGCTGACGCACAACACGCTTGCATTCAACTATTCCAAATTCGCGCTGGACAATTGGTGGGACGCTTGGCGTTTGTGGCGGATGCTCATGCAGAACCAGGAGCAATTTTACAACGAGCCTTAGAAGAACATTATCAAACTGCTGACTCTGTGGAAATACCTACAGAAATTTTAGTACAGCATGAATTACCGGATACAGAAATATTGGCAGATGTCTTAACTGAACGTAAAGGTAGAAAAGTGACGATTTTGGCTCCTTTGCGGCAAACTAAGGCAGAATTAATAGAGATGGTAGAGCGAAATGCCCAGTATGAATTACAAAGAATGCAAAAATTGGGCGATCGCAATCACCAAGCAATGCAAGATTTAGCGGCTATTCTAGATTTACCAGATGTACCCCACCGCATCGAAGGTTATGACATTTCGCACATCCAAGGCTCAAATGCTGTAGCTTCGCAAGTCGTGTTTATCGATGGGTTACCCGCCAAGCAGCACTATCGCCACTACAAGATCAAAAATCCCACAGTTACAGCCGGACATTCTGATGATTTTGCCAGTCTGGCGGAAGTTATCCAACGCCGGTTTCGCAAGTATGCCGAAGATCCGCAATTAACACGTTTGGGTAATCCTGACTGGCCCGATTTAATTATGATTGATGGCGGTAAAGGTCAATTATCTTCAGTTGTTGCTGTTTTGCAAGAAATGAATTTATTGGAAGACTTGCGAGTTGTAAGTTTAGCGAAGCAGCGAGAAGAGATTTTTTTACCGGGAGAATCTCAACCATTAACCACTGACGCAGAACAACCTGGGGTACAGCTATTGCGACGACTGCGGGATGAAGCGCATCGGTTTGCAGTAACTTTCCATCGTCAGCAACGCAGTGATAAATTAAAGCGATCGCGTTTAGATGAAATTCCTGGTTTAGGACATCATCGACAAAAGCAGCTACTAGGACATTTTCGCTCCGTTGATTATATTCGGCAAGCAACAACCGCACAACTCGCCGAAGTTCCCGGAATCGGCCCGCGTTTGGCTCAAGAAATTTACGATTATTTTCATCCATCTTGATATGAGCCAAATAATGCAAGGATTTTAGATTGGCTTCATACCTGTTGCTTGCACGTTACTGCTGTTTAATAGAGAAAATCCTCATTGGGGATGCCCACAATTTTGTAAAGTATTTTCAAAATGCGTTGCAAATGCTCTTTTATTACCGGTTTCATCTAAATAACGCACTTTGAATTTAATAACTATGACATCAGGAGCATCATATCCAAATATCCGATTTAAAAATGAAGCCTGTCGAATCTCATAAGACCCACCGGGATTGATAGAACAGCAGTCTGGATTTTCTTTGATATATCGATCAAAACTTTCATATTTGATGTAGTTGTAACTGCTTCGTCCTAAATCTGTTCGAGCATTTTGATAATCAAAAACCATTCGGAACCTCTCTTCATCGCTTAGATAACGCATCTTGGCGAAGCAGAATCCTGAATAATTCAACCCAAAGTATGCGAATAAAACGCTTAATGATATTCCCATGAAAACGAGAACAGGTAAAAGAAAGGTACGTTCTATCATTATATTTTGGCAATGAAATTATTAAGTTAAATAGTATCTAAAAAGCAATATGGTTTAATTAAGGATTTTTAGTACGAGCCAGAAATTTCAGGACACCATCAGTAGTGAGAGTAAGATTAAAGCGATCGCACTTCTGGAGAAATTACCAACGGCGTCAGGAATAAGTACGTTAGGAATTTTTCGTTCGATACAGGTATAAAATATTTATACGTAGTGAAATGATGTTACGCAGGTTGGCTAAACCGTCTGTACCCACTCCGTATGTTTCTTTCGATGAAATATTATCTGGACAGAATTTAATCTTATAATCTTGTAGGCAAACATTAACTAAATCTTAAGAGAGATATTTTGTAACCAAAGATACAGTAATTCTTGAGTTTTAACTTTTGAATACTAGAATGGCTTTTTTGTGTTTGTCTACAATCATTAAAAACCAGTCTCTCTCAAGGCATTAACCATAGGGATCGCTCAATCTCTAAGCAGAATTTATTAAAACTTTAATTTATGTATCTAAAGTAGGAGGATAAAATAACATAAATTTTAGGATAATAAAATAAAGATATCCAAGATTTTTCAAACCTGAAATTTTGTTTAAAATCATTAGCTAATTTCACAGTAGTTTGTTAAGTTTGGTCGAACCAGAATTTTTTACTGGTTTAGGTAGCAGTTTTAGCAAATAAAAAATAATTTAGAACCAGGGGTCTTGAAATGCAGACAGTACAAAAGATTTACTGCCCAAATTGTGGTAGCAACGCGGAGCGTTATTTTATTACTGATAATGAATTAACTCGGACACAATGCCCAAGTTGTGATTACTTAATGATTAGCTGCACTCGCACTGGCAAAGTGATTGAGGCCTATGCCCCAGGAATTCTTGCAAGAAGATAAAAATTGAAAATCACTCACACGAATCTGTACTGGCTATTGTTTTTTGTTGCTGGAGATATTCGATAACTTCTAATATGTCTACTTGGGAAAATTGTGCGTAAAAATTACTCACACTCCAGAAAGGTTCCGGTGTTTTCAAAACAATTATGCGATCGCCCCATTGATTCAACCAAGGTAGCAATTTTTGTGGTGCTACCGGAGTACATAGCCAAATTGCTGCTGGGGAAAGGGTTTTGATGGCAGCAGAAGCAACTGCCATAGTCATACCTGTGGCAATGCCATCATCAACCAAGATTGCCGTAGCATTCTTTGTATTCACCTGAGGACAAGCAGAAATTAATTGCTCCTCCAAAGACTTAGCTTGCTTAATAGCTTTATTTAAAGCCGCTTCTCGCCACTGTGCATCATGTTTGGGGCGAAATAGCTTTTGCTCAGTCCAAAGAACATTTCCAGAACTAGTGACTGCACCAATAGCTAACTCTGGGTTTTCTGGATGGCTAATTTTTTTAGCTACAACTATCGTTAACGGACAACCCAAAAGGCTTGCTATTGGTGCTGCCACCGGTACACCCCCCCTTGGCAAAGCATAAACAATTGGTACAGGCTTTAGCCCAGAATCAATAGTTTGCTGAGTGAAAAGATCGTGAATTACTCGCGCCAATTCTTCACCCGCATGGATGCGATCGGCAAAAAGTGGGGTATATGACATGGTTTCCCCTAGTGTCTTAGGACGGCACTGCCTTTATGATGACTGAATTTTGTCTCAAATTAACTGATAGAATAAGATTTGTATAAATAATAAGTATTCAGTAAAAGTCTATTTGTGAAGTCTATATTCCGAATCAGTCCCCAACCAAAGACAGGCTTGAATCAGATAAGACTGCTGGTGCTATACCAAAATCGTAAATTTTCATGAGCAGCGAAACCCAACTCAGCCTCTTCGACGACTCAACTTTTGACCAACGAGAGCTGATTCCCACAGGCGCGAAGATTTCTATCCCTGCCGGAACCTATTCCACAATGGCCGAGCTGGCGCAGCATTGCGATCGCTGCCATCGCTGTGTTCTGGGAGACACTCGTACCCACGCTGTTGTCGGACGTGGCAACCTCAAAGCCCCAATAATGGTTGTGGGAGAAGCGCCTGGTCAAAATGAAGACGAAACAGGCTTACCATTTGTGGGCAAATCAGGGCAGTTGCTGGAGAAAATTCTGGCATCTGTGGATTTGAGTACTGAGGAAGATATATACATTGCTAATATTAATAAATGCCGTCCACCAGATAACAGAGTTCCCACTACCGAAGAAATGACGGCTTGCAAACCTTACTTATTAGAACAAATTCGCTTAGTTGACCCCAAAATCATTCTCTTAACAGGTGCAACTGCTCTCAAAGGTTTAACTGGCGACAAGCGGGCAATTACGAAAATTCGCGGACAGTGGCTAGAGTGGGAAGGACGTTTGTGTATGCCAATTTTTCATCCTTCCTATTTGCTGCGTAACCCTTCTAAAGAAAGAGGTAGCCCAAAATGGCTGATGTGGCAGGACATCCAAGCGGTGCGTGCCAAGTTAGATGAAATTAGAAAAACCACGTGATGAAACTGGATTTCTACCAGACTCTTTTCAAGAGAAAACCCTGGTATTACTATTTTATACAAATAATTTTCCGTATATGGGGGAAGAGATTTAGATACTACAGCAGTCGTCAGCTAGATTAGGTAAAATCATTACGCCAAGAGACTTTCAAGCCCTTTGCCTATTGCCTGTTCCTTCTTATACCTCTCAAGCTTGATGAAATCTGGAAAAACGGTTGACACGAGTGAAGTTATACTCAAGCTTCCGTCAGCTTATTAATCTTGAGAAGATTAGCATAGGAGAGGAATTATGTGGAGCTTGCTCGTATTTTTACTAATTGTGCTGGGTTTTATAGCTCTCATCAAAGGTGCTGCTTCACCTACTAAAAACAGTTCTCATAAAAATAGTAGAGGCAACTTTAGTAATTCTTCTAGTGATAGTAGCAGTAGTTGGTCTGTTGATGATGCTCGGATATATAATCCCAGTAGTAACTATGACTCTAGTAGTAGCTATGACTACGAGAAAGATAATGCCTGTGAATCTGGCAACAGTAGTCACAATAATAGCAACTATGACTCCGGCAGTAGTTATGATTCCGGCAGTAGTAGTTGTGATGGCAGCAGTAGTTATGATTCCGGCAGTAGTAGCTATGACTCCGGCAGTAGTAGTTATGATTCCGGCAGTAGTAGCTATGACTCCGGCAGTAGTAGTTATGATTCCGGCAGTAGTAGCTATGACTCTGGCAGTAGTAGCTGCGACTCTGGCAGCAGTAGCTGGGACTAAAGTGAGAGTTATTGACACTCACCGCCCTTTGCTGTGTGAAACACTTGGGCTAAACACTGCCTCTACCAACTAAACTCAGTTTTGGTCTTACACGCTTATGTAAGCGTCCAAAGTAATTTTTACTACGTCCTGAGTGTGTGGACTTTGAACCTAACTTTTCTAAAAATGAGCGATGCCTGCGGCGGGCTACGCCTACGCCAAATTTTTCCAGTCAATAGACCGTTAAAAATATGTAAATGGTGGCAAATAATCCACATCTAAAACTTGCTCAATAGTATAGGGACAATTTTGCGGGAAACAATTTAATCTACTTTTCTTTTTTGCTTGTCGTAATGCATCAATGTAGACTTCCTCAAGCACTGCGAGCAAATAATTATAGAGGTTTTTAGATTTAGTTAGTTTCCTAAGTTCCACCCGAAAATTATCAATTTCAACCTCCCAATGATTTTTACACTCAGGCAGACTCCAATATTGATACAAAAGCAGATGTTTGAGAAGTTGCAGTAGATAACTTTCTAGCTTGTGTTTCTGTTCGTTACCCAATGCTGCAATCTCCTCAATCAAATGCTCCCAATCAAGACTATCTAAATCTCGTTCTTGCAATTGTTTCAATGTAGTTTCTAACCACAATTGATAATCTTGTTCGTAAAGAATTTGAGTAGGTATTTTAGACATTATTTAATGTTCTCCTAATTTGCTTATTGACGCACAGTCCCCGCTTGACAATCGCGTAACCAAGCTTGAACTCCTTGAGCGATCGCACCATTACTACTATCGCGTGGTGGCGATGGTGGTTGTTGTTTTGGATAAGCACCTATTTGAGAAAACATCATTACTAGACGCCAACCATTATTAGTTTTAGTCAACAATAGCCAGTGAAATTCTTGTAATTCTACCGCTTTCTTATTTATATACTGGCGCTGTAAAGTGCTAAAAAAAACTTGTTCTACCCCTGATGCAGAACTTTCAGGAGCATCTGTACTATATTCTTCAAGGTTAAGGGGCAGGGGAGTAAACTCAGGCCTTCCTGCTACCAGCATATAGCTGTATAGGTCAGCGCTGCGGCTGCGACGGCGGGCGCGTTGAATAGCGCGGTTGGTGTAACTCGGTAAATCTTGCAATAACCGTGTAGTCAATGTTTCTAAATCTTGCTCAGAACATAAAGATTTTGCCCCAGTGTTAGCATTTTCCCTCTCTGCTAGGAAAGAGACGCTAGGGGTAAAATTATTTGCGAATGCTGAGTTATGCAAGATATTTGGTGTTAAAAACCAGAAACCACAAACTAGGAGCCACAAGCTATAAATTTGATTTCTGATTTCTGGCTTCATGCGATCGCACTCAAATCCTCAGAAATTCTCTTCCAAGCTAGCTCAGGCTCAGCAGCAGTAGTGATGGGACGCCCAATCACTAGGTAATCTGCCCCAGCAACGATCGCTTGTGTTGGAGTGAGCGATCGCTTTTGATCGGCTTTGTCTGCCCAAGTCGGTCTCACACCAGGACAAACTAACAAAAAGTCATCTCCACAAGTTTGTCGTAGCTGTGCCACTTCTTGAGGCGAACAAACTACCCCATCTAATCCCGATTCTTGCGCCATCAATGCCATTTCTAGAGCGTATTCTGGCAACTCTAAGGGAATCTTCAAGTCAAAGGCCAGTTGTCTAGCGGAAATGCTTGTCAACAAAGTAATAGCAATTAACTTGGGTGGTTTTACACCCGCTTGTGCCGCTCCTGCTTGTGCCGCTTCTGTTGCAGCCTTGAGAGCTTCTCTACCACACGTAGCATGAATTGTCAATAAATCCACACCATAACGAGCTGCACTACGGCAAGCACCAGCGACAGTGTTGGGGATGTCATCAAACTTTAAATCCAGGAAAATCTGCTTTTGCCGGGATTTTAGCACTTCCAGAATTTTTGGCCCAGTGCTGGTAAACAACTCTAAACCTACTTTGAAGAAAGTAACATCCTCAAGTCGATCTACAAGGGCGATCGCACTTTCTTGGTCTGGCACATCCAAAGCCACAATCACTCGTTGTTGAGCCAATTCGCCACTCCCCATTGCCTACTCCCCATCTAAAGCACTAAACGCACAAATTTATTTTTGCCGACTTGTAAAACTTTACCCTGTAAATCAGCAGCAGCAGCAAAAGTGGTATCGACATCAGAAATGCGATCGCCATCTAAGCGTACTCCACCTTCTTGAATTTTCCGCTTGCCTTCCCCTGTACTTTTACACAAGCCAGTGACATTAAGAAGATAAGCTAACTTCACAGGAAATTGCGACACCCCAGCTAAAGAAAATTCTGGAACTGCACCTTCCTTACCACCGCTTTGGGCAGCTTCTAGAGCTTGTTGGGCTGCTTTTTCGCCGTGGTACTGTTTGACAACTTCCCATGCTAAAAGTGTTTGGCGATCGCGCGGATTTTCTGGCAATTTGTCTAAAGGTAAATCCGTCAACAGTTCAAAATATTGTTCCAACAGGCGATCGGGAATCCCTTGTAACTTCTGGTACTTTTGCCCTGGGTGTTCTGATAAAGCAATATAATTACCCAAAGACTTGGACATTTTTTGCACGCCATCCGTGCCAATTAAAATCGGCAGCAGCATTCCAAACTGCGGCTTTTGACCAAAATGACGTTGTAAATCTCTGCCCACAGCAATGTTAAATTTTTGATCGGTTCCTCCTAATTCCACATCTGCCTTCACCGCAACAGAATCAAAACCCTGCATTAATGGGTACAGGAACTCATGGATAAAAATCGGATTCTCTTTTTTATAGCGTTCAGCAAATCCCTCTTTAGCCAGCATTTGCCCGACTGTCATCGTAGAGAGTAACTCCAAAATTTTCTCTAAGTTAAGCTGGGAAAGCCATTCGGAGTTATAGCGCACCTCTAATCTTCCTGGTGTGTCAAAATCCAAGATAGGACGTACTTGGTCAAGATAAGTCTGGGCATTTTGGGCCACATCTGCTTGCGTAAGCTGACGACGCACCTCAGATTTACCAGTCGGATCGCCAATGCGTGCTGTAAAATCGCCAATAATTAGAACTGCTGTATGACCAGCATCTTGAAATCCTCGCAGTTTTCGTACTGGTATGCTATGACCTAGATGAATATCAGCACCTGTAGGATCGATTCCCAATTTGATCCTCAAAGGTTGGTTTGTAGTTAATAAGCGCTTTTCTAGACTTTCACTGTTATTATCAGCTGGTTGTGGGAAAACTTCTACTACACCACGACGCAACCAATTCATATCTTGCGTCATCCCAGAAAATCCATCGTTAGCTATGCTTTGTACACTAGAAGTTAAGTTGGTTATAAACACTTGCAATTTATCCACTTTCTCATCTGCCAAACTACTATAATTGCAAAAAATTAACCGCCTTGCTTCGCCGAATTAATTACAGTTAAATTTACACATGAGGAAGTGAAATCGCCGTGTCGTCGTCTAGGACTTTTGAAGAGAAACAGCCACAACGTCAGGCTTCATCGGGTTTCGAGTTTTTGAAAGGAGTCGGTCAGGTAACTGGCGGTACTCTGCTTTCAATCACCATGCTGGCAAGTTCCATTGTAGCCGGAGGACTGGTTGGTTTAGCCATTAGTTTCCGTAATTTGCCAGATGTAAGACAGCTACGTAATTTCTTTCCCTCAGAAACAACTTACATTTATGACATTAAGGGTAAACTTTTAGCTAGCGTCCACGGGGAAGCCAACCGGGAAGTAGTTCCCTTAGATAGAATTTCCCCAAATCTCAAACGGGCAGTATTGGCAAGTGAAGATAGCCACTTCTACAGTCATCACGGCATTAACCCCACTGGCGTCGGACGTGCTGTAGTAGTTAACGCTGTAGCAGGTGGAGTGCGTGAAGGCGGCTCTACTGTTACCATGCAGTTAGTAAAAAACTTATTTTTGACTCGCAAGCGTGCCTTTACCCGGAAGTTAGCAGAAGGGGTGCTAGCAATTCGCTTAGAGCAAATTCTCACCAAAGACCAAATTTTAGAAATGTACCTCAATCAAGTTTATTGGGGTCATAACAATTATGGTGTACAGACGGCGGCACGCAGTTACTTTAACAAGTCATCAGAATATTTAACTTTGGGTGAGTCAGCAATGATGGCGGGTTTGATTCAAGCACCAGAAGAATTCAGCCCGTTTGTGAGTATGAAGCTGGCAAAACAGAAACAAAAAGAAGTGCTGGGACGGATGCTGGAATTAAATTGGATTAGCCAGCAAGAGTACGATGATGCCCTTAAGCAAGAAATCAAACTTGGCAGAATCAAATCCTTTCAAGGTAGTGCCCTACCTTATATAACCAACACTGTAGCGCAGGAGTTGGCTAAGAAGTTTGGCCGCGAGGCACTACTCAAGGGTGGAATGCGGGTGCAAACTACAGTTGATGCCAACTTTCAAATTATGGCAGAGGAAACTGTTGTCAAGTGGCATAAATCACTGCTGGAGCAGGGACTATCGAAGAATCAAATTGCTTTGGTGTCGATCGATCCGCGCACGCATTTTATCAAAGCCTTGGTGGGTGGTGTAGATCCTAAAGTCAGTGAATTCAATCGGGCAACTCAAGCTCAGCGACAGCCCGGATCTTCTTTCAAACCCTTCGTATACTATACTGCTTTTGCTACTGGCAAATACGGCCCGGATACAACGGTGGTGGATGCACCAGTTAGATATCAAGATGGTAGTGGTTGGTACTCTCCAAGAAATTACGATGGCAGTTTTAGCGGCCCGATGCCAATTCGCACGGCTTTAGCCCAATCACGGAACATTCCTGTGATTAAAATTGGTAAGGCTGTGGGGATGAATCGAGTCATAGAAACCTGCCGTACCTTGGGCATTATGAGTCCAATGGAACCTGTGACCTCGCTACCTCTGGGAGCAATTGGTGTCACACCTTTGGAAATGGCTAGTGCCTATGCTACCTTTGCTAATTATGGCTGGCAGTCTCCACCAACTGTAATTGCCCGTGTCAGCGATAGTAGTGGTAATGTATTACTAGATAATACTCCTAAACCCCAACTAGTTCTAGACCCTTGGGCTTCGGCAGCCATTATTGATGTGATGCGAACGGTGGTTACCAGTGGTACGGGTAAAGGTGCTGCTATTGGTCGCCCCGCCGCTGGTAAGACAGGTACAACTTCTTCAGAAAAGGATATTTGGTTTGTTGGGACTGTACCCCAGTTAACTACTGCTGTTTGGGTAGGAAGAGACGACAACAGACAATTAGCTAGCCGTGCTACAGGCGGCGGTATGGTTGCTCCCATCTGGAAAGATTTTATGGAAAAAGCACTCAAAAATGTGCCTGTAGAAAACTTCAAGTCACCTTCCCAGTTTCCCCGTCCCAAGTCTAATTAGAGTTAGAAGTTAGGAGTTAAGAGTTAGGAGTTATTAAGCAACTCCTACCTGATATTGGTTTACCTGTAGTTAGATGAATTTATCCAAAATTTAAGCCAAATTATAATAATTTTGGATAAATTAAGGAAGTAACAAGGCTTTCAATACCTGATTCGCATAAAATTTTTAACTTCTAACTCCCAACTCCCAACTCCTAACTCTTAACTCGTAACTTGATGTTAGGGCTGTTTTTCTAGCTCGGCTTTCATCCGTTCTAAAGTCAGGTGCATTTGGTCAAACATTTGTTGCGGGGTAACACCAAACTGACCTAACTGAGTTTTTAGTTGCTCTACTGTCATTTGTGCCATGAAGTCTTCTGATAGCTCAAAGCGCTTCATAAAGATGCGATAGCGATCCATCATGGCTTCCATTTGCTCAATAAACAGCTTTTTGCCCTCGCGGTCAAATTTACCGTAGCTGTTGCCAAGCTTGATAAGTGCTTGATAATCATCAAACAACTGCTTTGCTTCTTGCTGAACTATTTCAGAATCGAAGAATCCCATGTTGCCTATATAAAACTGAGCGCCCAGACTCAGTAGCTTAATAGTTTGACTTATATTTTTATTCTAGTCTAGGCGAGTAATCTAGCGGACAAGCTTCGGTTTGAGTACGGTTTATTACCGAAATTTCAACACTTGACTTGAGAACGTTTCCCGTCTCTAAACCCACCTAATAAAGCCGCAATACTCAAAGCTTTAGCAATTGATTTCGGATTGCGGTTTTCATCGGGCTGAATTTTCAACCTGGTAGCGCATTTCAAAGCTAGTGAATTTTGCGGGTTAAGTTTTAATGCTTGAGTGATGTAAACCCTAGCCATTCCTAGTAATTTTTGCCGAAGATGTACAAAACCTAATAGGGCGTGATAATCGCTGTTATTAGGTTCTAACTTGATAGCATCCCGTAGTTCTTGGACAGCTAGCGTCCATTTGGTTAGTTTAATATACTCTATAGCTCGCTCGTAGTGACGTTGAGCGTAGTTTTTCAAAACGGGTTTGACATTAGTTTCTTCAGTTAATGTCACTTGAACTGGCTTAACTTCTACCTTGGAAATGATGGGAAGAGGTTCTTGAGGTAGCAACAGATTAGATTTATGCAACTGTAAGTAAACTAAATTTAGTATCCTTATTTGTTGGGTTACTTGATAAAACTGATGTAGTGATTTGTATTGAGCTTCTGCATAGCAGGCGATCGCTTCTTCGTAAAAGAACTCTGCTTGGGGTGTAGTCATTTCCCGAATTTCCTGGAATAGAGCGCTTTTTTCAGACAAAACTTGCTCCTTCAAGACTCTTGCTTGTGAAAGCAACATTGCTATGGCACTCAAGCGCTTGTGTTGATTTTTCAACTGCTCATAGGCTGGGTTGATTAAATGGCTAAATATTGCCGTTGCTAATTCTTGTTCTCGATTGCTGCTTTTGGTATGGCGATCGGGATGTAACAGTTTTGCTAAAGTGTGATAGCGTTTGAGAATCTGGCGATCGTCAGCAGTCACGGAAATTCCTAGCACAGCATAAGGATCGCAAAGCTGTTCGAGCCATTTCGGCGGTAGGAAAGTTTGTGACATTGTAGTAAAGTAATCCGATCGCTTAAAAACTTAAAATTAGCATCAAAGCTCAATGCTCGGTGATATGACACCTACTCAAGTTTATTCTCAAACCCTAAATCCTGAGAGGACTTTCCACCCAAAGATCGCAAAAGCAAAGTAGAGTAGTTGATTAAAATAAAATTATCTGAACGCTATTTAAGTAAAAATTTAGCAATATATTGAAGATAATTGCCACCATTATATTTCTTGATTTTAAATTTGGAATTACTGATGGCTGTCTTATTCTAGGAACTATAGTACTGGTATATTTGTTAGGAATATGTTGACTAAGCGCAAAAGTCGAAGTGTTGCCGCTGTTCTAGCTTTTTCTGGCACGCTGACAATTTCCGGATTGCATAAATTTTATCTGGGACAGCACCTGTGGGGTATTTTGTATGTCTTACTTTCGTGGACACCTATCCCCAAGGTAGCTAGTGCTATTGAGGGAGTTTGGTATTTAGCTCAAGACGAAGAAGCCTTCGATCGCAATTTTAATCTCGGCAAATCAGCTCTCAGGAATTCACAGCACGCGAGCGATCGAGTAGGAGCAGTTGCTGATGCTTTGCGCGAACTCGATGCTCTACGCCAAGATGGACTAATTTCAGAATATGAATTTGAGCAAAAACGCCGCCAACTGCTAGACCAAATTTCTTGATATTAACGACAATCATGAACAATTGGCTACCTTTCAATTTGAAGCTGCAAAAACTCCGTGCCAAGTTGCTCAACGATCCTTACTATCGCTTGCAATCTGGGGAAGAAATTCAGATTGCGGCACAATTGGGCATTCGCATTGATGCTAATCAAGCAACTGTAGATGATTGGTTACGCTTACCAGGTTTGTCAATTCACCAAGCGCGATCGCTTGTGGAACTTTCACATTCTGGTGTGAAATTTTATTGTATTGAAGATATAGCTGCGGCTTTGGGTATGCCTTCCCCGCGACTCGAACCACTAAAACCCCTATTAAATTTTAGTTATTACGATCGCGAATCTTTAGATTCTCCAACAAATTTAGTTAATCCGAACACGGCAACAGTTGAAAATTTAGCCAAAATTCCCTTTATCGATGTGTCTCTAGCACAAGCAGTAGTGCAAAATCGCCAATCTGCCGGGCCTTTTCATAACCTAGCTGATTTTCAACGACGATTAGAGCTACCTGGTGATGCGATCGCTCAGTTAATGTATTTTCTGCGTTTTTAACAGGTTATTTATTAGTTACTCTTCTAAATAGTCAGTTGTTCAACACAAACAACTGACTATTTACTAATTAAATAAACCCAATGCGATTTAGAGGCCAAAAGCGAAATGTTGCCCGACCAATGATATTTTTTCTGGGTAAAAAGCCCCAATAACGAGAGTCGTTACTGTCGTTGCGGTTATCTCCCATGACAAAAAATTGGTCTTCTGGAACTTTCACTGGTTGAAACGGCTGATTTGCTAGTTCAGCAATGTAGTCTTCTGCTAGGCGTTGGTTGTTGATATAAACTTCGCCGCGAACAACACTAATTACCTCGCCTGGTTGGCCAATCACTCGCTTGATGAAGGCTTGATCTTGGGGATATCCTCGACGTTGTAGTTCTGCGGGTGGTTGAAAAACGATAATGTCGCCAGTTATGGGGGGGTGAAAATGATAGGAGATTTTTTCTACCACCAAGCGATCGCCAGTATGTAAGGTGGGTAACATCGAGTCAGAAGGTATGTAACGAGGTTCGGCGATAAAAGTCCGAATTAGGAGTGCTAAACATAAGGCGATCGCCACTAAAATCAGATTTTCCTGCCAACTACGCCATACTTTTGACGACGCACGCTCTTGCTTTGCATCACTTTCGTGAGGAATCATAGAAATTTTTAGCCAGTTAAAGAAGTGGAACAAATACCTTGATTATTTTGACTTCAAAGGTATACTGATAAACAAGCTGAGTTTCTCACCAATTCATACATAGATTAAATAATACAGTTATTGCATCTATCAACGCTATGCAAAACTCCTGAAAATCAACTATGACCTGTCTCACGGAACATCAGCTGAAGATTAAGATTATTAGATAGACAATTAAAAATTTTAATTCTAGTTGCTGCAATTATAAGCTAAGTTACTAGACAATTTTCAGCTTTGCTTCCTCTTACTAAAAAAAGCTAGTTGCCGACTGTAATAGCTATATAGCCAGTCGGTTTTTTCTGCGATCGAGAAAAAATTAACTGAACTTGGTGTAATTAGTCAAGAAACATTTAATTTAAATACAATATTTAATGTTTTAATAGTTCTACGACAGACTATATAATATTTTAACAAATTGTTCGTAAAAGTGCGATTAAGTTACGTAATTCTACGGTAACAACGCATATTAAATTGTAATATTAATAATGTATGAGCCTCTTTAGTTATCAAGATTAAGGATAGCAGATAAAAAGTCAGTAGCAATTTTGACTAAAATCTCAACATCAAAAATAGAGTTATGCCAATACAATTATTTTTGCTAAATAAGTAAAAAGTATCTAGATTAACGACTAAGTGCCCCTTGGCAATGAGAAACTATATTGAATTAATTTCCGTCTCTCTGTTTGATAGAAATTACAAAGCAATATTCTCTCAGTTAAAAATTTAACTTTTTCTTAAAAGGGAAGCAATGTCATTAGGCAGTAAAATATATTTTATAAATTGTATAACTAAATAGTTTATTAGACTGTTTTTTCAAAAAACTCGCCTTTTATTGAGTAGTTTTGTAGATTAATTAAATAATTTACGAAGCTATCAATATAAAACTTCCCTGTCAAAAGGAGAGCTTGCAAAAGATGTGAGTTGTAGACTTAGCAGCTAAACTGAACTTATTTATTTTTGAAAGTATCCTACCTGAAAGTATAGTACTGCTGTAGCTATTAGTTGGGTAGAGACAATAGTAAATTAAAAACTTCTATTAAGAGGATTTCGAGGTGTAGTTAATTATCTAAATAATGCTCCTTGCAAGAGCTAATGCTCAGAGTAAGTGCAGACTCTACTGTTTATGGGTTGGTTGAGATTAAACATTTAAGTTTCAGTAAAAGCTGTAAAATCTGTGTGTTTGATTCTAATTTTCAGAATTATACAAACCATTGGTTTTTAAATATCTAAAAAATTTTGTGCTAGAACGTACTGTCATATACGTGGGATGGTTTTCTTGGTGAAGGAGCTAAATGGTGGAAAATAATAAGCCGTTTTTGTGGCCAGAAGGCATATTAATTGGGTTGCTTGGCTTGGGTGGTGTTTTTAGTCTTGGTTTGATGATGCTTCTGAGACCAAATACTTCGGAAGCTCAGATTAAACCAAATATCAATGTAAATAATGTATCTGCGAACGCAGGAACTCAGCAGCGCATTGAGAAATTCAAGGGAGCGATGCTGATGAGCTGGCAGCAACAGGCACAAGTCAAAGGCTTCTCCTACCCCGTACCATCGCGTTTTCAAGGGACGATAATTAAAGAGGCAAAATTGGCTCAAGCAGAGAAAGTCATTGCTCTTACCTTTGATGATGGCCCTTGGCCTGAAAGTACAAAGCAAGTACTAGATATTTTAAAAACAAATAATATTAAAGGGACATTTTTTGTTGTTGGGCAAAACCTGAAAAATTATCCAGAATTAGGCAAAGAAATTGTAGCTCAAGGTCATATCATTGCCAACCATACTTGGCATCATTGGTATCACTTCTTTAATCACCAGGCAGCTGCCTTTGAAATCGATCGCACAACAGAATTAATTTATCAAGTTACAGGAGTTAAAACAACTCTGTTCCGGCCTCCCGGTGGTATGATGCACAATGGGCTAGTTGGTTATGCCAAAGGACAAAAATATACTGTGGTGATGTGGTCAGCTGACTCCACGGACTACAAACAGCCACCCGTCCCAAAGCTAATTAATAATGTACTTAAAGATTCCAGACCTGGTGGCATTGTGCTGATGCACGATGGTGGCGGTAATCGTTCTAGAACTGTGCAAGCTTTACCAGAAATTATTAGTAACTTTAGAAAGCAAGGCTATCGGTTTGTAACTGTTCCAGAACTTTTAGAAATAGAAGATAAAGAGATAAAGGTAGTTGCTAATAAAAAGTAATAATTATTAATTACTAAGTTATTGGCCAATATTAATTGAGTAACAACTAAAATTATATTTTTTGGTTAAATACTAGGTGGCAATACTAATTGATTCCATTTAAGTTATAAATCGCAAATCCCCGACCTCTTAAAGAAGTCGGGGATCTTTGTTGTTTGTTAATGACTGCTACTCACTAAACTGAACTCAGCTGTCTCTTTTTGAGGATCGGCTTCTGGACTATCAGCTTCAGAAAGCGGAACCAACTGCCAGAATTTGGGCAAAAATTCTTGCCAGTTTTGCAGAATTTTCTTCGCTTTTGGCGAACCAGTTCGTTCTGCATGAGTTTTGATTAACTCTTGCAATTGCTTTGCACCTGCTTGAGTAATCACTCGCTGCTTTTTGAAAACTTCTGGGTTGACTAACTCAAGGAATGAACCGTCTTCATCTAAAAAGTATGCGAGTCCACCGGTCATTCCAGCCCCAACGTTACGTCCTACTTTACCAAGAACGACAATCGTACCACCAGTCATATACTCACAGCAGTGATCCCCAGCACCTTCAATGACTGCGACACCTTTGGAGTTTCTCACAGCAAACCGCTCTCCTGCTAAACCGTTGGCAAATAATGTGCCACCAGTAGCGCCATAAAGACAGGTATTGCCAACTATGACGTTTTGCGATGAATTATAAGTGGCATCAGACGGCGGTTTGATGATGATTTCACCACCATGCATTCCTTTGCCTACGTAGTCGTTTGCCTCTCCTTCCAGGGTGAGAATAATGCCTGGGAGGTTGAAAGCGCCAAAGCTTTGTCCGACACTACCCGTGAATTTGAGATTAATTTGTCCTTCAAAGCCGCTGTCACCGTACTGGGAAGCGATCGCCCCTGCTAATCTAGTACCTACTGTTCTGTCAGTATTGACTATGGGGAAGGTTTTGGTAACAGTAGATTGGTTTTTGATGGCAGCTTGAATGTCGGGATCGGCAAGCAATTTGTCATCCAAAACTACGCCGTTGCTGTGGACTTCTTCATGCACTAACCAGTGACGATTTTCTCTGGTGTCTGGTAGTTGAAGTAAACAGTTGAGATTTAGCGATCGCGTTTTGGTAAGTTTTACTTCTGGGCGCACTTTCAATAAATCTGCACGTCCGATAATTTCTGACAATGAACGGTAGCCGAGTCGTGCTAACAAACTCCGCACTTCTTCGGCGATGAAGTAGAAGAAGTTGACAACTTGTTCGGGGATTCCTGTAAACCGCTTGCGGAGTTCTTCTTTTTGAGAAGCGACTCCCACGGGGCAGTTATTTGTGTGGCAGATACGCGCCATAATGCAGCCTTCGGCAATCATAGCAATGGAGCCGAAACCGAATTCTTCAGCGCCCATCAATGCACCTATTACCACGTCCCAACCACTCTTGAGACCGCCATCGACCCGTAAAATCACGCGATCGCGCAAACTATTTTCCATCAAAACGCGATGCACTTCACTTAAACCGAGTTCCCAAGGCGAACCCGCATGTTTAATTGAACTGAGCGGCGATGCACCGGTACCGCCATCATGACCAGAAATTTGGATAATATCAGCATTTGCTTTGGCTACACCCGCGGCGATCGTACCAATACCGACTTCAGCAACTAGCTTGACTGAGACTTTTGCTTTCGGGTTAATTTGGTGTAGGTCAAAAATCAGCTGCGCTAAGTCTTCAATCGAATAAATATCGTGGTGTGGTGGTGGTGAAATCAGCGTTACACCAGGCTTAGAGCGCCTTAACATGGCAATGTATTGGCTTACCTTCGGCCCTGGTAGTTGTCCGCCTTCCCCAGGCTTGGCACCTTGGGCAATTTTAATTTCAATTTGCTTGGCGTTGACTAAATACTCTGGCGTCACACCAAAGCGTCCCGATGCTACTTGCTTAATGGCACTATAGGCGCGATCGCCATTTTGCAATCCTTTTAAATGGGGCAAAGTTGCTGAGTGTCCAGATTCATCTACATCATCCAAAACTGTATAGCGCACTGGATCTTCGCCACCTTCCCCAGAGTTAGATTTACCGCCAATGCGGTTCATGGCGATGGCTAAAGTTTCGTGTGCTTCTCTTGACAAAGCACCTAAAGACATGCCTCCAGTACAGAAACGCTGGACAATTTCAGCTACTGATTCTACTTCTTCTAACGGAATTGAGGGGCGATCGCCTTGGAAGTCGAGCAAGTCGCGCAAAGCCGTTATCGGTCTGCCTTGGAGGTGCTGTTTGTAAACTTCATAGTGGTCGTAGTTTTTGCCATCTAGAGCTTTATGCAGTGCCTTCACCATTTCTGGACTATTCATGTGATACTCGCCCTTAGGACGGTACTGCACAAAGCCCAAGTTTTCTAATTTGTTGGTTGTCAGTTCCGGGAAAGCTTTGCTGTGGAAAGAAAGCACTTCCAAGGCGAGTTCGCTCACACTCAAACCGCCAATGCGGGAAGTCGTACCGCGAAATCCCAGGTCGATTAAATCCCTACCGATACCGATCGCTTCAAAAATTTGCGCTGCTTGATAGCTGGAGAGTAAAGAAATTCCCATTTTGGAGAGAATTTTCAATAAACCCGACTCCACTGCTTTGCGATAATTTCCTAAAGCTTGCTTTAGAGTGATGCTTGCAATTTTCTCCAAACCCATCAACTTTTGAGTTTTGGGATCTGACCACCAATCACGCACTGTGTCCAAAGCCATATACGGACAAACCGCACCAGCACCATAGCCAATCAGACAAGCAAAGTGATGAGTACTCCAGCATTGGGCAGTATTAGCAATCAGGGATGTTTTCATTCGCAACCCTTCCCGAATCAGGTGGTGATGGACGGCGCCGACTGCTAATAGGGGAGGAATGTAAGTGTATTCTGTATCGATCCCCGCGTTATTAAGTGAGGTTGGAGGGATCTGGTCGCTTAATATTAAAATCTTTGCACCAGCCCGCACTGATTCGGCTGCTCGTGCTTGTAAAGCCTCCACAGCAGCTTTTAATCCTTCCGGGCCGTTAGCGATCGCAAATAAAGTTGATAACTCGGCTGTGGCAAATCCTGACAGCTTAATCGCCTCTAATTCTGTTTCGTTCAATACTGGCGACTCAAGTCTCAATCTGCGAGCATATTCTGGCTTTGGTTCTAATAAGTTACCGCGTTCGCCCAACTCGACTTTCAAAGACATCACCAGCTTTTCCCGTAGGGGATCGATGGCCGGGTTGGTTACCTGAGCAAAGCGCTGTTTGAAGTAGTCATAAAGCAGGTGGGGCTTTTCTGACAGTACTGCTAGGGGGATATCATCTCCCATACAGAAAGTCGGTTCTGAGCCTGCGATCGCCATTGGTTGAATCACCATTTCCACATCTTCTGTGGTGTAACCAAAGGCAGTTTGACGCTGAAGTAAGCTTTGCTTGTCAATGGTCACTTGTCCTTGGTCATTACCATTTCCATTTGCTGATGATATATGACTAATGACCAACGACTCTAATTCTTGACGGTACTGTTGCAACCATTTTCCATAGGGATGCTCCTTAGCGATGCGTGCCTTTATATCCCAATTTTTCAGCACTTCATGTTTTACTAAGTCCACAGCAATCATTTGCCCCGGCCCTAGTCTACCTTTCTCTATAATTTTGGCTTCTGGGAATTCCACTACTCCTGCTTCCGAAGCTACAACAATATAGTTATCTTCGGTAATTACGTAACGAGCCGGTCTTAATCCATTCCGATCTAGTGTCGCCCCAACTTTTTGCCCATCACTGAATACTAAAAGCGCTGGGCCGTCCCATGCTTCTTGCAAACCGCTGTAATATTCGTAAAAATCAATAATTTCTGGATATTCATTTAAAGAAGGCTGATTTTTGTAAGCCTCTGGAACCATAATCATTAAAGCTTCCAAGGGGCTGCGTCCAGAACGCACCAGCAATTCCAGCACATTATCTAAAGTAGCTGAGTCGCTGTTGTCAATGTGAACTAATGGCTTAAGTTCGTTGATGCGATTCTCTTGGGAAGAACCTGCACCCATAGTCCATACTGGATGATTTAGATCGGCTTCACGCGCCATCATCCAGTTGATGTTACCTAACAAAGTATTAATTTCGCCATTGTGACCCAAAAGCCGCATTGGTTGAGCTAGCGGCCACTTGGGCATTGTGTTGGTACTGAAGCGACGATGGTAGACAGCAAAGGCGCTTTGGTAAAGAGGATTTTTTAAATCTTGATAAAATTCTCCCAATACAGCAGAACGCACCATGCCTTTGTAGACAATTGTCCGGCTTGATAACGAGCAAATATAGAATTCTTCTGAAATATCATTTGCCAGTTTACTTATTCGGCGGCGAGTCAGATACAATTGCCGTTCCAAATCTTCGCCTGTTTTGTCAACAGAAGCTAATAAAACTTGTTCGATTTGGGGTTGATTTTCTCTAGCTTGTACCCCTAGTAAACTAGGTTGCACTGGCACCACTCGCCATCCCAGCACCATCAATTTTTCTTCACCAGCTACTCGCTCAACTGCTGCTCTGGCTTTTTGTGCTGCTTCTTTGTCTTGTGGTAAGAATATCATCCCCACAGCTGTATTGTTGGTAGATGAAAATTCTTTTTGATGGGAAAACTCTTGTTGAAACAACTCCCAAGGAATTGCTGTTAATACTCCTGCACCATCGCCAGAGTCTTGGTCAGCACTACAACCTCCCCGATGTTCTAGGCAAGTTAAAGCAGCTAAAGCTTTTTCGACAATTTCGTGGCTGGCATGATTTTGTCGATGAGCAATGAAACCTACACCACAGGCATCTCGTTCCTCTACTAACCATCTTTGCCCCTGGCTGGTATTCCTTGAGTCAATATCCGCCGTGATTTTATGGTCTTGATTCATCGATTTATTATTCATACCATGTACCTGAACTATTGAGTTACCAATTTTGCCACTACTTATGAGAAAAATTTTTCAATTTAGCGATGCAGAAATACATCAAGACTAAAAATTTAGGGAAAAAAAATTTTAACTTCGGTTTTACTTTTTAGTTGCCCCGTGTTAAAATTTTTACGTACTTTTTATGTATTTATGCTTTTTTTAGACAAGCTATTTTAGCCAAGACACTTTTATTGCCCTGACATTTTCTCTCTATATATTGTGAAGCTAAATATTTTCTCAATTCCCTCTTTCCAGATGCACACTAGCTACTTGCTTTGAGAGCCTCCTTTGGCTCATCTCATATACAACCACTTAACGCTGCACTAGGTTTTAAAATCAAAATTATCCCGATCCAGCAATAAAATCAGCGTATTACAATATATGCCCATTTGACAATTCCCAAAAATTTCTCTTCACCAGTTGCCACCTGTCCCACTAGCAATTGCACCTCACTTAAGTAGCAATCGCAACTAACAATGAGGATTGAATATCTTAATCCAGTTTTGATAACTAGCACTACCGTGTATAGTGCGATCGCTATTAGTGCCAGTTAGAACACTTGCTTACAGTCGTTTAGACGGCTTAATTATTCTTTCTCTTTACAAGAGATAACAATCCAATATATAGATTATCATATTTTTTCGCAAAAAACTGATGTTTTTTATATTTGCAAATAATTAGTTAGTTTATACCTTGAGCGATCGTTTTGAAAAATACCTAGTAAATTATGGTAAGAATGCCGAATTGTTGCCAACAACAATACTCAAGTGTGATGTCGCTAATTGGGACTACCAGGTTGATGCAAGCTACTTTGTCACCAATACTTTTGGCAGTGGTGTGCTTAGCTACTACCTATGTTAACGCCCAGGAGTCCCCAAAAAATGATAACCAAATACCGATAACTTCACAGACGCCGACATCTCCATTACCAGCGGTGCGATCGCCTTCCCTTGGCAATCAAATTTCCCTCAATGGGCGTACCTTGTCAGGAACTTGGTTACAGCGACCTGGAAAAGCCAATCAAATCACAACCCATATCAGTGACGGTGCATTCCGCCAATTAATCGGAGTAAATTTTTTAAACAGTAGTAATTGGGCTAGGCAACCAGTACAGTGGTTCTCTTCGACGAGCAACCCATTAGTTCTAAACACTACCCTACTAAAGGGATATCGCTATCTAGATATTAGTAATTTTGCCCAAGCAGCCGGATGGCAAATCCAAGCCAATGGTAATATTTTAGCGATCGCCACCCCAAAAGCCCAAGTAACGAACATTCTTCAAAACCAGGAACCTTCCCAAGCCACTGTTACTCCTTTGCAACCAACTCGAATTCTTGTCGATTTAGATCGTCCAACTCCCTGGCAAGTTGCACAAGGATCGACTGTTAAAACAATTCCCACTACATCTCCCGATCCAGACACACCACCACCAAAATCTACCACACCACCAAATCGGGAGTGGACGGTTACCCTGGATGCAATAGCCGATCCCGTTTTAATACAACGCTATACTCCCCAGCCACCACCAGCAGCACCACCAACATCGCTGCCAGATCTACTCAAACAATTGTCGCCAAGCGCACCACCACTACCAGCCCCAGAACCATTAATTCAAAAAGTGGAAGTGGTGAAGAACCAAACCATTATTCGCTTGAGCGTTCCCTTTGGTTTATCACCTCAAGTGAGTACTGTAGCAAACCCCGATCGCCTAATTATCGACATTCGACCCGATCCTTTAGAAGAACGAGATATTACTTGGGCGCCAGGATTGCGCTGGCGACAGCATTATATTAACTTGGGGGCAGAACGCTTCCCGGTGGTTTGGTTAGAAGTTAACCCCCGCACAGTTGGGGTAACGTTAAAACCGATGTGGGTTAGTTCTAATACACTAATTGGTACTGCTCCTTTAATTCAAACAGCACAACGTTACTTAGCAGTAGCTGGAATTAACGGTGGTTATTTTAACCGCAATAACAGATTGCCGTTGGGTGCAATTCGCCGAGATGGTCAGTGGTTATCAGGCCCTATTCTCAACCGAGGAGCGATCGCTTGGAATAATTCTGGTCAATTTTACTTCGGCCGCCTCACCTTAGAAGAAACTGCGATCGCTGCAAATAACCAACGCTTACCAATTCTCTTTCTCAATAGTGGCTACGTCCAGAGTGGTATTGCTCGTTACACCCCTGCTTGGGGAGCAACTTACACGCCCCTAACAGACAATGAAATCATCCTAGTGGTACAAAAAGACCAAATTACTAATCAACTACCAGGGGGCAAAGTTGGCGAACAGGCGATTCCTATTCCCCAGGACGGCTACCTGCTAACCTTACGCGCCAACGCTGCTGCTAATGCCTCACAGCTACCTGTTGGCACCACAGTCACCATTTCCAGCAGCACTACTGGCGCTGATTTTGATCGTTATCCCCACATTATCGGAGCAGGGCCGCTATTAATCCAAAATGGTCAAATTGTCCTTGATGCCAAAGCCGAAAAATTCAGCAATGCTTTTATTGCAGAAAAAGCTATTCGTAGCGGTATTTGCACAACGCCAACAGGGACACTGATGATAACTGCTGTCCATAATCGTGTCGGTGGTTATGGCCCTACATTGGCAGAACACGCCCAATTACTGCAACAAATGGGCTGTGCGAACGCTCTAAATTTAGATGGTGGTAGTTCCACCAGCCTTTACTTAGGAGGGCAACTACTTGACCGTTTTCCGAGTACAGCTGCTCGCGTCCATAATGGCATCGGTATTTTCCTGCAAAAATGAGGAATTAGCGCCGGAGATTGTGTATTTGAAATAGGGATTGGGTATTTGGGATTAAAAATAATATTTTTAATTTTTTTTAATTAAAAATATTCTTTATTCCCTATTTCTCAGCTCGTTTTTTAAAGTTTAGAACAAGCTGCCATTTTACTTAATGAAGACTTAGTGTAGGTCTGAAAGTTTTAGTCAGTGACAGTTTACACCATAGGGAATGATTTTGCTATCTTTAACAAAGTGCAACAAAATTCTGGTTTTTTTCGGTTGCAAGACAGCACCAGAATTTTTCATCAAGATTTTAAGAGTACCGACGGTTTGTTATGTCTTCTAATGAGGTTACTATGACTCGATATCAAGAAATCACACAGACTGAGGCTCTACACATACCTACAGCTATTAGTTCCAAAAGTATTGCTGCAACAGAGTTACGTCCTTGGGGTGCTTTTACAGTATTGGAAGAAGGACGCGGATACAAAATTAAGCGGATCGAAGTTAAGCCCGGACACCGCCTGAGTTTACAAATGCATCATCACCGCAGCGAACACTGGATTGTCGTCTCTGGTACAGCTAGGGTAATTTGTGGTGAGCAAGAAGTATTATTGAGTAACAATGAGTCAACTTATGTACCTCAATGTACAGCTCATCGTTTAGAGAATCCTGGTGTGATTCCTTTGGTGTTAATTGAGGTACAAAATGGTGAATACTTGGGTGAAGACGATATTATTCGCTACCAAGACGATTATGCTCGTACCAAGGATTAGAACCAAAAGAGCGCTATAAAAGCTCTAAACCCAAAACTGAATACACTTTTGTGCAAATTGTCTCTAGTAAGTACTGCACAACATAAGTCCCTGCCTAGTTGAGGTGGGGACTTATGTTAGTCATATAAATGTAGTAATATGTAGTAAGAGCGATCGCTCTACCGGGGAAATATGAAGTTAAAATTCACAATCTTCATCTAAGATAAAGCAAATAGACCAATACTCCTACCTGTCAAACCAAATTGTTTGTTAACTGGAAACACCAAGTATTTAGCTAAAGCTCAAAAGCCAAAAAATATTCATTCGTCCTTGGAAGTTGAGATTTGGCTGTATAAATTAAGTCTGTTGAGATTTGAATTCAAACGTAACTCTACATAGAAGTAAGCTAGGTGCAGGATATAATAGCAAAGCATTGGTCAACCAATCTGTAGAATAAACATAGGTTATTCAGTTGCAAAAACGAATTTCATGGTTCATCTGAGTCAAGCAGCCGCGAGTGAAATCGTGCGAATTAAGTCCAAGCAACAGCCAAATGTCTTGTTTCGATTAGCGGTAAAACCAGGTGGCTGTTCGGGTTTTGTTTATGATATGTCCTTCGATGAAGCAATAAAAGTTGGCGATCGCATTTTTGACTTCGACGAGATTCAAGTAATCGTAGACGCCGAAAGTTTAAATCAACTCAACGGTTTGACAGTAGATTATTCAGAAGACTTGATGGGTGGTGCTTTTCGTTTTCATAATCCCCAAGCGATCGCTACCTGTACTTGTGGTAATTCCTTCTCCATCAGTAATTAATCATTGGTCATTGGTCATTAGTTTTTCACAAATGACAAAAGACAAAGGACAATTGACAATTGACATCAAGTCCGAAAAAAAGATATAATCAGGATTTGTTAAAACTTAGACCATAAGCAGCTTAACGCGCTGTAACTCATGCCAACAATACAGCAGCTAATACGTAACGAACGCGAACAAGCGCGTCAGAAAACAAAGTCCCCAGCTCTGAAACAATGCCCCCAACGCCGGGGAGTTTGTACCAGAGTATACACGACCACACCAAAAAAGCCTAACTCAGCTCTCCGCAAAGTAGCAAGGGTAAGACTTACCTCTGGGTTTGAAGTTACAGCTTACATTCCAGGGATTGGTCACAACTTACAAGAACACTCAGTTGTTATGATTCGTGGCGGTCGGGTTAAGGACTTACCAGGCGTGAGATACCACATCATCCGTGGCACCTTAGATACAGCCGGAGTCAAAGACCGCAAGCAAGGCCGTTCCAAGTATGGAACCAAACGTCCAAAAGAAGCCAAAAAATAGGATTAGGCGATTAATCGCACTAAACACGATTAATCGTCTGCCCTAGAAAGGCTCACCAACAAAAAGCGATCGCCAAGGCGTGTTCTTGCAGCAGTCATAAAAACTGTTTTATTTGTTTGAAGCAATCAAGCAAGCTATACCCTACACTCAGCGAGCAAGTGTAGAATTTCTGAGGAGAATCCTGTAACAATAACAGAATTCTCATTCGTACATTAAGGTTTAGAATCTTGTCGCCTTGAGTATTCAGTTGCTCTTAGCAAGTCAAGCAATTTTAGATTTTAGATTTGCGATTTTAGATTTATCGAATTTCCAAGAGAATGAGACTTACAGACTCTTGATTTTTCATTTGTTCCAACCACAAGGTTAAGGACATATTAACGAAAAATTTTAATCAAAAATCCAAAATCCAAAATTGGCATCTGTAACGCTCGAAAAAAATTGAGGAAGTCTGAGGGTTGGGTTCCACCGCTTTTAGTTTCCGGTGTCTGATAGCATATAATTTCGTTGCCAAATCCGAATTAAAGGTGAAGTATGTCTCGTCGTGGTGTTATTCAAAGGCGCCCAGTTCCGTCTGACTCAGTATATAACAGTCGCCTTGTGAGCATGATTATCAGGCGGATCATGCGTCATGGCAAGAAATCGCTTGCCGCCAGAATTGTTTATGATGCATTAAAAACCATTGAAGAACGCACTGGCAATAATGCTTTAGAAACTTTTGAAAGAGCGGTGCGGAATGCTACGCCTCTAGTAGAAGTAAAGGCTCGGCGCGTCGGCGGAGCAACCTACCAAGTACCAATGGAAGTGCGTTCGGAACGGGGTACTACCCTAGCACTGCGTTGGCTGGTGCAATTTTCTCGCTCTCGACCAGGACGCACAATGGCAAGCAAACTGGCAAATGAATTAATGGATGCTGCTAACGAAACTGGAAATGCAATTCGCAAGCGTGAAGAAACGCACAGGATGGCGGAAGCTAACAAAGCATTTGCACATTATCGTTACTAAGTAGAAAAGCGATATATCGTATTCCTCAAGCGGTATATCGTGAGATTTACAAAAAAGACGGTTTTCCGTAAAAGTATAGAATCTTAACAAAGAGTAATATACAAGATATCATGAGGCCAAAAATATAGGAGGTAATTGTGGCACGCACGATCCCGCTAGAGAAAGTACGCAACATCGGTATTGCGGCGCATATAGATGCGGGCAAAACAACAACAACAGAGAGAATATTGTTTTACTCTGGGATAATTCATAAAATTGGCGAAGTTCATGAAGGAACTGCCGTCACAGACTGGATGGAGCAGGAGCGGGAGCGGGGAATTACCATCACTGCTGCTGCTATTAGTACCAGTTGGAAAGATCATCAAATTAACATTATCGATACTCCAGGTCACGTAGACTTCACAATTGAAGTTGAGCGTTCCATGCGCGTGTTGGATGGTGTAATCGCGGTATTTTGTTCCGTCGGTGGCGTACAACCACAGTCAGAAACAGTTTGGCGACAAGCAGACCGCTACAAAGTGCCTCGGATCGCCTTTATCAACAAGATGGATCGCACGGGAGCGAACTTTTATAAAGTTCACGAGCAAATGCGCGATCGCTTGCGGGCAAATGCGATCGCTATTCAATTACCAATTGGTAGCGAAAACGACTTGAAGGGTATTATTGACCTGGTACGGTTGCGTGCCTACATCTATAACAATGACCAAGGAACTGATATCCAAGAAACGGATATCCCCGCCGACTTGCAAAAGCAGGTAGAAGAATACCGTACCAAGCTGATCGAAGCGGTAGCAGAAACCAATGACGATCTGATGACTAAGTACTTCGAGGGCGAAGAACTTACAGAAGAAGAAATTCGTAATGCTCTACGTACTGGTACAATTGCGGGTACGATTGTGCCTGTACTTTGTGGCTCGGCATTTAAAAATAAAGGCGTACAGTTAATGCTTGATGCAGTTGTAGATTACCTACCTGCACCAAGTGAAGTTCCACCAATTCAAGGCATACTGCCAAATGGTGACGCTGTTGAGCGCAGAGCTGATGACAATGAGCCTCTATCTGCTCTGGCATTCAAGATTATGGCTGACCCTTACGGTCGCCTCACCTTTGTTCGTGTTTATTCTGGTGTGCTGAAAAAAGGTAGCTACGTTCTCAACGCTACTAAGAATAAAAAAGAACGGATTTCCCGCTTAGTTCTGATGAAGGCAGACGAACGGCAAGATGTCGAGGAATTGCGTGCGGGCGATCTCGGAGCAGCCTTGGGATTAAAAGACACCTTGACAGGTGACACGCTCTGTGATGATAGTTCGCCAGTAATTCTGGAATCTCTATTCATTCCTGAGCCTGTAATCTCGGTAGCGGTTGAACCCAAAACCAAAAACGATATGGACAAACTGTCCAAGGCTCTGCAATCTCTCTCAGAAGAAGACCCAACCTTCCGCGTCAGCGTCGATCCAGAAACCAACCAAACCGTAATTGCCGGGATGGGAGAACTACACCTAGAAATTCTGGTAGACCGGATGTTACGCGAATTCAAAGTGGAAGCGAATGTTGGTGCGCCACAAGTAGCTTACCGCGAAACAATTCGTAAGCATGTAACCAGAGTCGAAGGTAAATTCATCCGCCAAAGCGGTGGTAAAGGTCAATACGGTCACGTTGTGATCGATTTAGAACCAGGAGAACCAGGCACAGGCTTTGAATTCGTCTCCAAAATTGTTGGTGGTGTCGTACCTAAAGAGTACATTGGCCCCGCAGAACAAGGAATGAAAGAAAGCTGCGAATCAGGTGTTCTGGCTGGATATCCGTTGATTGATGTCAAAGCGACGCTAATTGATGGGTCATATCACGATGTAGACTCTTCAGAAATGGCTTTCAAAATCGCTGGCTCAATGGCAATGAAAGAAGCTGTGCTTAAAGCTTCACCAGTACTATTAGAGCCTATGATGAAAGTTGAAGTGGAAGTTCCTGAAGACTTTATGGGGAACGTCATTGGCGACCTCATCTCCCGCCGCGGGCAGATTGAAAGCCAAAGCATTGAACAGGGACTCGCTAAGGTGGCATCCAAAGTTCCACTAGCGACCATGTTCGGTTACGCTACCGATATCCGGTCTAAGACCCAAGGTCGCGGTATCTTCACGATGGAATTCAGCCACTACGAAGAAGTGCCCAAGAGCGTAGCTGAAACTATCATCGCAAAAAGCAAAGGGAACGCTTAATTAAAAAAGGAAACGAGGATTCATGGCACGCGCAAAGTTTGAAAGGACTAAACCCCACATTAATATCGGTACAGTTGGCCACGTTGACCACGGTAAAACTACCTTGACAGCAGCCATCACAATGACCTTGGCAGCTCTCGGCCAAGCTGTAGCTAAGGGCTACGACCAAATTGATAACGCGCCAGAAGAAAAAGCACGCGGTATTACTATCAATACCGCTCACGTAGAGTATGAAACCGAAAAGCGGCACTATGCTCACGTAGACTGTCCCGGACACGCTGATTATGTGAAAAACATGATCACTGGCGCAGCACAAATGGATGGTGGCATCCTTGTGGTTGCTGCTACCGATGGCCCTATGCCCCAAACCCGCGAACACATCCTGCTGGCAAAACAGGTAGGCGTTCCTAGTCTGGTTGTCTTCTTGAACAAAGAAGACTTAATGGATGACGAAGAACTTTTGGAACTAGTAGAACTAGAACTGCGGGAATTGCTTTCTAGCTACGATTTCCCAGGCGATGATATCCCCATCATCAAAGGCTCTGGTCTGCAAGCTTTAGAAGCAATGACCAAGAATCCCAAGACCCAACGGGGAGAAAATAAGTGGGTAGACAAAATCTACGAATTGATGGATGCTGTAGATTCTTACATTCCCACTCCCGAACGGGATGTTGACAAGCCCTTCCTAATGGCTGTAGAAGACGTGTTCTCCATCACCGGTCGTGGTACTGTTGCCACCGGTCGGATTGAGCGGGGTGTAGTTAAAGTCGGCGATAACGTTGAATTAGTGGGTATCAGAGATACTCGCGCTACCACCGTAACTGGTATTGAGATGTTCAAGAAGAGTCTCGACCAAGGTATGGCTGGGGATAACGCTGGCGTACTACTCAGAGGTATCCAAAAAGCTGATATTGAACGGGGTATGGTAATTGCTAAACCCGGTTCGATTACACCTCACACTCAATTTGAAGGTGAAGTATACGTTTTAACAGAAAAAGAAGGTGGTCGCAAGACTCCATTCTTCGCTGGTTACCGTCCTCAATTCTACGTGCGGACAACTGATGTAACAGGGACAATCAAAACTTTTACCTCAGATGATGGTAGCGATGCAGAAATGGTAATGCCAGGCGATCGCATCAAAATGACAGTTGAATTGATCAACCCGATCGCTATCGAACAAGGAATGCGCTTCGCTATTCGCGAAGGCGGTCGCACCATCGGTGCTGGTGTCGTTTCCAAAATTCTGAAATAGCACCTTTTTGCTCATAACAAAGGAGCAGAGATGGTATGATTCCACTCTGCTCCTTTCTCTTCCCTGAATTCAAAAGAGTAGGGAATAGAAAAAAGATACTCCTTACTCACCACTCCCCATTTACTACTCCCCCTATTACGCAGAACCTGGACAATTAAAGATGGCAACTCTACAGCAGCAGAAAATTAGAATTCGCTTACAAGCTTTTGACCGACGCTTATTAGATACATCTTGCGAGAAGATTGTAGACACCGCGAACCGCACCAATGCTACAGCGATCGGCCCCATTCCTTTACCAACAAAACGCCGAATCTACTGTGTGCTGCGATCGCCTCACGTAGATAAAGATTCGCGGGAACACTTTGAAACCCGTACTCATCGCCGGATTATTGACATCTACCAACCATCTTCTAAAACTATTGATGCCCTAATGAAATTGGATTTGCCATCCGGTGTAGATATCGAAGTCAAACTTTAATTAGTCATTAGTCATTAGTCATTAATCGATAGACAAAAGACGACTAACAAAGCGCAAAGTCTGGCAGGAGGTTTCCTTTGCTTAGACTTTGTAAGACACGAATAATGATATCAGTATGAATATTTACCTTGCCCTGAAGAAATATATCTCAGGGCTTTTTATTTAGCTGCAAAACAAATGGTAGAATGTAGACAAAGTACGGGAAAAGCAGAGAAAAATAAATTTTAAAGATTAAGTTTATACCAAGGTAACAATGACATCATCTTCTAAAATTGCAGTCCGCGAACTACCTCTGTTCCCGTTACCCGAAGTAGTTCTGTTTCCTACCAGACCATTGCCCCTGCACATCTTTGAATTTCGCTACCGAATCATGATGAACACGATTTTGGAGAGCGATCGCAGGTTCGGTGTTTTAATGTTCGATCCAGTTAAAGGCACAATTGCAAACACTGGCTGCTGTGCTGAAATCGTTCACCATCAGCGGTTGCCAGACGATCGCATGAAAATGTTGACTTTAGGGCAACAAAGATTTCGCGTCTTAGAATACGTTCGTGAAAAGCCATATCGTGTTGGCTTAGTAGAGTGGATTGAAGACCACCCACCAACAAAAGATTTGCGCCCTTTGGCTTCAGAAGTAGAACAACTACTGCGGGATGTTGTACGTCTATCAGCTAAACTAACCGAACAAAATATTGAGTTGCCAGAAGACTTACCCGACCTCCCAATAGAGCTATCTTATTGGGTAGCTAGCAACCTCTATGGTGTCGCCGCAGAACAACAGTTATTGCTAGAAATGCAAGATACTGCAACTCGTCTAGAGCGGGAAGCAGAAATTTTAATTTCTACTCGTAATCACTTGGCAGCTAGGGCTGTCCTGAAAGACACATTTAATGAGAAATCATAAGAGCTAATTTGTCAACTCAAGTAAAGTACTTGTCTAGTAAGGGTTTCAGTAATTTAAGTCAATACAGCGTTTATTCGCTGAAACTCAGACCTAGTAATCAGTTGAGTACCCTTAAAATTTTCTTTACGAATCAGCTCTAAGTAGTTATTAGTCATTAATCACTACTCATTGGTTATTTCTTAATAAACAAAGAACAAATTACTACTGAGGAATGACTAAACAGCGCTTACTGGTAAAACACTGTAAGTGCCTAAAATTCTTAGAATCTCTGTGTGGCTACTTAATTCTGCTAAAGCAGATTTCATTTGTGTTTCGCTGGCGTCTGCTTCTACATCAATAAAAAACAAATATTCGCCTAGCGATCGCTTTGTGGGACGAGATTCAATCCGGCTGAGGTTGATTCCCAACTGAGCAAAGATTTGCAAAGGTTTCAATAATGCTCCTGGGACGTTGGCAGGTACGCTAAAAGCTAGAGAAGTGTGGCTAGCAACTGATTGCGACTTTTCAAACCCAGCGTTTGCTTCATTGTGACTTACTACCCAAAAACGAGTACAGTTTCCGGGATAGTCATTAATCGCGCTGGCAAGTATGGGCAGATTGTAGAGTTGTGCTGCTCTACTAGAGGCGATAGTTGCTGTTGTCGGCTCTTGCTCTAATCGCTCTAGTGCTTCGGTTGTAGAATTATTGGCAATAATTTGTACTTGTGGAAGGAATCGTTCTAACCATCCCTGACATTGAGCCAAAGCTTGGGGATGAGAGTAGACAGTTTGAATGTTTTCTAAGCCAATAGCACAAGAAATTAAATTATGCACAATGGGTAATACCAAGGCCAACTGAATTTGCAAGGCATCCAACTGCCATACTGTATCTAGCGTCATAGTCACACTCCCTTCAATAGAGTTTTCCACTGGCACAACAGCCAGCTGGGTTTGACCTTTAGCAACAGCGTGCAGCGATTGGGAGATACTGGGATAAGGGCATAACATAGCTTCAACTCCCACACTTTTGCCCAGCCAGTTGGCATAAAAAACAGCTGCTTGTTCTGAGTAAGTACCGGGAGGCCCTAAATGTGCGATCGATATAGTCATGCCTTTAACCTTGAGTTGAGACTTTTACTAAAATTGGGAATTGAGAAGGATTGTAGAAAAGAATTGTATCCTAAATATTTTTCTCCAAATACAATAAAATTGATCTATTAATTTAAGTAAAGAAATTATCCATAGCAGCCTCAACCAATCAGATTTCTAGGCAGCTTGTTAGTCTAATTTTCTGTAAAGATTAAAGATAAATTTTATTAGCTTACGCAATTTTTTGATGCATATTTGTAATTATTTGTCAACGTTTAATTTTTAATCCTGGGTTTCTTTAAGAGAAGATAGTAATGAGGATACCAACTTTTTATTGTTTGTATATAGCTCATCAACAAGTATAATTTTGATGGTCAATAAAGTTTTTACTTTTCTGTAATCAGATCTAATTTGTTAAAAAATATTAAGATTAAGAAACATATACTTTTATTCGCTCATGGCTACCCGATTTACAGCCTCCCAATCGGTTGAAATAGCCGTTCCAGAGGAGCCTATTCCGATTCAGTACTATTTGCGTCAGCCTCAACGTCTGGTTAAGGCATTGGTTGACAATAGCCGCATTCAGCAACTTTCTGAAGAGATATTTCGCTTGAAAATGCGTCCGCTGACTTTTATGTCGCTAAGTATTCAACCGACTGTAGACATGAGAGTTTGGGTAGAATCAAATGACATAATTTATTTGCGATCGCTAGGCTGTGAAATTCTAGGTTTCGAGTATATTAATCAGCGTTTTGCTCTCAATTTAAAAGGGTATTTATCTCCCAAACAGGTAAGCACAGGTACTCGCTTGCAAGGAAGAGCTGATTTAGAAGTACAGATAGATTTGCCACCACCATTTTCCCTGACTCCCAAGCCAATTTTAGAGGCTACTGGCAATGGTTTGCTCAAAAGCGTGCTGTTAACGGTCAAGCAAAGGCTATTACATCAACTTTTGGCAGATTATCGCCAGTGGGTGATATTACAAACGAAAAATCAAGGAATTGGCGGCGACACTGGTAAACTGCCCATGTTGAATCCTGAGTAATTATTGCATCACTCCCCATCAAGCACTTTGATTTGGCAAGGACGAAAAGACTTGCGATGTAGTGGCGATGGGCCGTATTGTTGCAAAGCCAGCAGATGCAGCTGGCTACCGTAACCCTTGTTACGCTCCAAGTTATACATTGGGTATTTTGATGCTAGACGCATTATCAACTCGTCACGCCAAACCTTGGCAACAATACTGGCAGAGGCAATAGCAAGCGATCGCTCGTCTCCTTTGACTATTGTTTGTTGCGGCACTAGCAAGTCTTTAATTGACTGATTGCCATCAACTAGGCAAAGTGCTGGCTGTATTTTTAACTTTAGTACAGCCCGCTTCATTGCTAACAGCGTCGCTTGCAAAATATTTATCTTGTCAATTTCGGCAGTGGAAGCAAACCCAATTTTGCAATCTACAGCTAGTCCACAAATTTGTTGTGCTAGCTGAGTTCTTCTTTGACTAGACAATTTTTTACTGTCTTTAATTTTAGCTGCCATTAGTTTTGGCAAAGCATAATCTGGCAGGATAACGGCCGCAGCCACCACAGGGCCAAATAAAGCGCCTCGGCCTACTTCATCTACACCTGCAACTAGCCCCGAAATCTCTGACAGGGTAGAAAACTCCAGCCAACTGGATTCTTCCAGAAGTGCTGGCGAACAATCAGCAGCAGTTTGCTGTGTTTCTACCATAAGGCAAATTAGTTGTCGTCGATGGCTGAGGAACGACGGCGGCGGCGACGGTTGGCTGTGGTGGTGCTACTTACATCACTTTCATCTGCGTTCGCCAGGGGTGTTGAAGGGCTGTCAGTAAACCCTGATGGTTCATTTGTCTCTTGGATTTCTTGGATTGTTTCTGGGATTGAGGATTTTTGTTCTGGCTCAATAACTTTTGGTATCGGCACTCTGCTTGGAGTCAGTTCAGATGTTGCTCTTTGAACAGTAATTGGTTCTGGAATTGATTCAGTTGGTGTCATTGGCAGTTGTCCGGGCTGAATCACGTTAATAATCACAGACTTGGGATTTTTAACTTCTTGCTCCAGTTTGACCAAGGGAGAGATTCCCATTAAGGCAAACATATCCTGTTCTTGGAGTGTCATTTCTACAGTCCTAATTTCCGGTGGTTCTACCACTGGTTTGACTGGCTCTGCTTTGGTAATTTTAGTGCGCTCTATTCTTTCGCTCCAACCTGGCTTACCAAGGGTGGGTGAAGGAATTTCTGGTGTGACTCCTAGTTCTGGTTCACCATCAAGGTCTAAGTCTGGCTCGTTGACAAAAGCCAGTGGATTAGTGCTAGTCCTGGCTTCATCTTTCCCATTTAATCCGTTAATACCACCAATACGACTGCGACGAGTCCGGGTACGACGCTTATTATCGTTAAGTTCTTGATAACTTGGATGATTGATCAGATTGAGATTACTCAATTCCGAGTCGCCATCGAATGGTTCCCCAAATCCATCATAGGTTTCTCGTGGTTCTGGGATGCGGGCAGATGGCTGACGCGGTTCTCTGTGAGGCAGAGGAGAAACAAAACGCTCGCGTTCTGGCATTTCTGCTGGTGTGGGGAATCGGTTTTCGATTTCTCCCGGCAGACGCACAGTATGTCCTAAACCGCCACAGGTGGGGCAAGTTTCACCAAACAATTCGTAAATATTTTGACCTTGACGCTTGCGAGTCAGTTCTACTAAACCTAGTTCAGTTAGTTGAGCAATCTGGGGACGAGCTTTGTCTGCTTTGAGTGCTTTATTAAAGTGTTCCAGAACTTGCAGTTGGTCGCGTCGCGATTCCATATCAATAAAATCAACGACAATCACCCCGGCAATATTTCGCAGACGCAACTGCCGAGCAATTTCTGTTGCAGCTTCGCAGTTTGTCCACAAAACTGTTTCTCTGGCTGTTGCCGATCGCGTAAAGGAACCGGAGTTAACGTCAATTACTGTTAATGCCTCAGTCGGCTGAATGATGATGTAACCCCCAGAAGGCAGATCTACCCTTGGTTTCAGGGCTTCTCGAATGGCGGCGTTAATCCGGAAATACTCTAAAATTGGCGAGCGATCGCGATGATGATCGATTAGCAGCCCTTGAGGTGTTTGCCCTCCACTCCAGTTCTGTAAATACTGCTTAACTCGCTTCAAACCAGTGCTAGAATCCACAACGATCCGATTCACATCTGCGCCGTACATATCTCGCAATACGCGCTGAATGAAATCATCGTCCCGGTTGAGCAGTGCTGGGGCGCGGGTAGAATGGGCTTCCTGTTGGATCGCCTCCCATTGCTTTTGCAGCACCTCTAAATCTTCCATAATCGCTTCTTCTGGTTTGCCTTCTGCTTCTGTACGCACCAGCAAACCCATTCCCGCCGGTTTAATCAAAATCGCTAACGCCCGCAAGCGGTTGCGCTCGCTTTCACTTTTAATCCGTCGGGATAAATTTACGCCTCTGCCATAGGGCATCAGTACCACATAACGTCCGGGTAAGGTGATATTACCCGTAAGCCTCGGCCCTTTTGTTCCCGTTGGCTCTTTCATCACTTGAACCAACACCTTCTGTTGTGGTGCTAATAGTTCTGTGATTGCTGCTGCAGTACGCTTTAGCTTTAATGGCCCCAAGTCCGTAACGTGAATAAAGCCGTTGCGCTCTGGGTCACCAATATTAACGAAAGCTGCATCTATTCCAGGTAATACGTTTTCTACTACTCCTAAGTAGATATCACCTATTTGATGATGACCGGTAGCAACAACCAGTTCCTGTATCTGATCTTCAGAAAAAACCGCAGCAATTTGGTGCTGCTCGGCGATAATAATTTGTTTTGGCATTCAATTTCCTCAAAAATTGGCAGCACTAACAGGTCTAGAGGTTTGTTGGATCGAGTCCGGTTAATTACTTGTAAATGAAAAGTCCTTGCATCCCCGTGTCTTTTGAGACAATGTTACAGTTATCACTAGTACTCCCAAGAAGAACTCTTTAGCCTTAGCTCAAACTTCTTTTGACACGGCAGTTGCTACCCTACCCTGCTGGGAACGGAAACGCTAAAGGCAAACAATTCGGGTAACCCGTTGTTAGCACATGTCTCGTCTTTGCGTCAGTTTTCATTTTCTGTGTAATTCCAGTTCGATATTATACCTTTTATTCCTGTAAGCCTAAAAAGACGCTACTGGTAATAACAATCGTCAAGCAATTTTGGATTTTAGATTTAGGATTTTTGATTGAAACACACTACCAGGGCAAAAAGCTTAAGGATTTTAGATTGATGATTTAAGATTAGTTCGACCCACAAAGGTGGGGCATGAATGAAAAAAACAATCTAAAATCTGTCTTGAAAAGCTTTGGCCGGAGGTTTCCTCCGCTCAAATGCCAGTGTACAAATGCAAAAACTCACCCAAACGACTGACTCAACTTTTGTCTCCGACACGCTACGCGTAGCTTGCTTCGACCTAGGAGTACGCAAAATCTAAAATTGAAAATTGGAAGTCAACCTGAGCTTCTGAGTTAAATAGCTATTAATACTCTTAAGAGCTTTCACACGCTTGATTATTCCAGAACGGCTGCATATTCATATTGTTTAAGCAATTAAATCAACCGTCCGTGGTTGATTTTTGATGTAATACCCTCTTTGAAAGAGAGTTCTGAGTTGAAAGTACTAAATCCTGAGTCAACTTTGAATTCAGGATATTTGATTTGAGAGTAACCTACTGAAGTCGTTAACAAAAAAAAACTACTTCTATTTTCCATTCCCCAGATTTATCCTTAGGGTTATATTCAGCAACACCAGTTGCTACTCTACCTGAAGTTGCTCTAGCCTACGGGAAACTGCGTTTTGGCTTTGCGCGTCTGTGGGCTTCTAGAAGTCGGCATAACCAACGGCAGTTGCTTTCATCGCGAGTTCTCCAAAGGAATACAACTCTACAAGAGTAACGCACTGGCTCTTGGGCACTACTGTGGATTAGACATTCAGCAGTTGTTTAAAAAGCATGGAGTTAGAGAACCTAACCGAGCCTGCTGTTCGTTACTGATTCACAAGTTAGCTATAGAGAGAGTGTGTGTTCTTTAATCTGCCTCAGTTTGTCTGGGATAAAATCCTAGAAGTTGCACTCTAATATCTTTGCTTTCGCCCCCTGAATGCGAGGGTAGTGAACCAGCTAATTCAATGCAGCGCCAGAAAATTTCTCTTCATCTCATTCTAACGCAACCTTGCTAAAAATCAATTCCTATGATGTGCCATCTTATGACAACTACTAGCAAGTTGCCATAGAGGGATTATACCCCTAAAACTAGGCGATTGCGGTGGATGTGTAGGATTTGAAATTCTACATTAGCTACTGCCTCTAACATAAACACGATTTGTTCTGGACGCAAAAGCCAACCATCTTGGCGGTAGCTGCCTACATAACGAACAACAGATATGGATTCTGGCGTATTATTGTCGGTTTCTACCAATTCCAATTCAAACAAGCGATCGCGCAGATTTATTAACTGGCTTTTGCCTGACTTAGTTGTTTGCTCGTACCAGAGTTCGTCTTTGGCTTTAATGGTATCAATCCAATTTTGCCATTGTGCAGGTGTCACTTCATTTGATGCTGCTATAGTCATCAAATACTCTGCTGCCTCTAAAAGTTGGCTAGCGGCTTTCGCTTTTAAATCGATTTGCGCCACATTATATATAGGTATGTCTGTAGGCATTTCCCTAGCTAGCTGTGCTTTAAAAGTATCAATTGCTACGGGCATCCTTAGCTCAAAATCCGCGATTTCACCACTGCTGGTAGCTCCTAAAGCCAAAGCGGTGGCTAGCGAAATTCGCGGCATTGGGTGAAACCCACCAGTAAAGGCTATTGGCAAGCCTGCTCGCCGCACAACTCGGTCAAACAAACGGATTAAATCAAGATGGCTCACCAAAGCCATGTTACCTTCTTTACCAAACCAAACTCGTATTCTTTGTGTCCTAGTGGTGTTGGGAACAAATTCACCAGCAAATTTCGGCACAGCAGGTGATTCAATGACGACATTGTGGCCAAAATCAGTGCCACACACCCCACAGTGAGAACAACCTTCAAAGGAGCAATCAGGTACAATTGCTGCTGCTAGAGCGCGTTCCAAGTCTTCTTTGAGCCACTTTTTGTCAATGCCAGTATCAATATGATCCCAGGGTAGGGGAGCGTCAAGGGAGTGGGTACAGACGGGATTAATCGCGTCTGTACCGAGTGGGGAGTGCTCCTGTTTTTGAAATACATTCCATTCGCCGTTTTCGATTTGGCGGTATTTCCAATCTAGACCAGCTTGGGCGATCGCATCTTCCCAAGCAGTAAAAGCTTTATCTAAATTGTCATACCAGGAATCCATACCTGCACCCAATTCCCAGGCGCGACGCAGTACCTTGCCCAAAGTGCGATCGCCTCGCCCGATAAAATCTTCCATTGCCGAAATCCGGACATCGGTAAAATTTGCCTTTGCTCCCTTTATCCGGCGGAATTCTTGCCGCAGCAAGTTTTGTTTGCGCTTAAATTCACTGGTAGAAACTGAGTGCCACTGAAATGGCGTATGCGGCTTGGGGGTAAAGTTAGAAATTGTCAAATTAAAGTTTAGGGGTTTTCTGCCTTTACCCCGACACTCCCGCTGTAGCCAACTTACTGTTTCGACAATGCCCAAGACATCAGCATCTGTCTCACCTGGCAAGCCAATCATAAAATATAGCTTAATTTTATCCCAACCTTGCTCCCAAGCGGTTTTCACTCCGCGCAACAATTCTTCATTGGTCAAACCTTTATTCACGATGTCTCGCATCCGCTGAGTTCCAGCCTCTGGAGCAAAGGTCAGCCCACTTTGCCGCGTACCTCCAAGGATATTAGCAATATTTTCATCAAATCTGTCTACTCGTTGGCTGGGTAGAGTCAGAGAAATGTTTTCATTTCTTAAGCGATTTTTAATTTCCATCCCCACCGCTGGTAGGGATAAATAATCAGAACAACTCAAGGAAAGTAACGAGAACTCATTGTAACCGGTTGCCCGCATCCCTTGTTCAATTGCTTCTACCACTTTATCCGGTTCTACATCCCGTGCCGGTCGAGTCAGCATTCCTGGTTGACAAAAGCGACAGCCACGAGTGCAACCACGGCGAATTTCAATGGTCAAGCGGTCATGTACTGTTTCTACGTAGGGAACCAACCCAATGGAATATGCTGGGATAGGGGTTGCAACTCTTCGCAGAATTCGTTTGGGGACATCTGGACGCAGAGGATGAACTGAGCCATCGTCTGCCATCTCGTAAAACTGAGGGACGTATACGCCTGGGATCTGTGCCAAGTCTAGTAACAATTCTTCGCGACTCAAAAGAGCTTTTTTGCCTTCTTCTAAAACCAAACCAATTTCTGGTAGTAATTCTTCTCCGTCTCCAAGAGCGAAAAAATCGAAGAAGTCAGCGTAAGGCTCAGGATTTGATGTCGCTGTCTGTCCCCCAGCAAAAATCAACGGGTAAGAAGAGGACGCGGCGACGGGGGGATGGGGAGACGCGGCGATATTTTCTTGATTCTCCGTGTCTTCGCGTCCCCTTGTCTTTGCGTCTCTTCTCTCCCGCCACGTTAAAGGTATTCCGGCCAAATCCAACATTTCTAGGATATTGGTTGCACCCAGTTCGTAACTGAGGCTAAAGCCTAAAATGTCGAATTCTGTTAGCGATCGCTTTGACTCTACCGCAAATAAGGGTGTATTGGTTTCCCGTAGTTTGGCTGATAGATCTTGTCCTGGTAAGTAGGCCCTATCGCACAATTGGCTCTTTTGGGCATTCAAAATGTTATATAAAATGATGTGCCCTAAATTCGATGCACCGACTTCATAGACTTCTGGGTAGGTTAAGACCCAGCGTATTGTTGTCGTTTCCCAAGGTTTGTGTACTGCTAAGCGCTCGTTACCCAAGTAACGCCCTGGTTTTAAAATATCCGGTGTTATTAGCTTTTCAACTGCAACAGCCACTATGCTATCTTCGAGCTACCTTAATTACAGTTACTAAAACCCAACCTTAGCATCGAATCAGGCCTTTCAACAAAAATTATCGTTGTAACTTATAACTCCTTTACATAAAGTCTGCTCCTCGCCTAAACTTTGCTTGTTTTACGTAGTTTTTATATGAATTTATGTTGCAAAAAAGTCGGCTTCGCTTTCTAAAATTTCAAAAACTCTATCGAGCTGCGTCAGTTCAAAAATAATTTTAACTGAGGGAGCAAGATTGCAAATTCGGAAACTCCTCTCTAAACCCAAAGCCAGTTTATGTGCAGATAACAATGCCATCAAACCTGCGCTGTCTAAAGATTCTACTGCCCCTAAATCTACTACCAAGATGGAAATATCATTTTTTGCGAGCTCCGTGGTTAGATCTCGTTCAAATTCTAAGGCGTTTGCAGCATTCAAAGAGCCTTGTGGTTGAATAACCGCAATTTTGGGATACTGAAGCACTGCTTGCATGGTTACATCCTATGAGAGTTATTGAAGCGTCAAGGTAAGAATTATTTGAACATAAACTTTTTTTTGTTGCATCGACCATATGTCTTAGGTTTCTTTGCTGAATCTTTATTGCTTTAGTATGTCTGTTTAAAGATTGTCATAATTCCAGTTGAAAATGTGCTCGTATATACTTTTTTTTAATCTCAGTTCAAAAACAATCAACATAGACAGCAGTAAAACAGAAAAATTATCCGTAACTTTCCTGAGGAAACTTGCCTAGTCTATAACTTAAGCTAATTTAGCTAAATTTTAACGGAAAGTTAAATGTCACACTTCAGTGTTACCGATGATATTAGGCAAAATCACAGCAAATTATTTATCTAGTTAATTTAAATTGTGATCTATATCACTAATGAAGTAGTGTGCGATCGCTTTTTATACTTAGATATATCTGGAATAATTAATATCATATAGAGTTGGGTTATTACTTATGAGAACTAGGTACGCTATTCGTAAATTGGTAGAAAAAGCTCTTGATATTAAAAAATTAACTCCTGAGATAGAAAATGAAATTAACTCAGAACTAACGCAACTGGGTTACATTTCTGACGTTGATTATGAAGCTTTAGAATTATTAATGTCAGAAATGGATGCTGGTCGAATTCAGTTGGTTTCTAGCCTCGGATATTAATCCTCTGTCTTTGGATATAGATGTTTTTAGATTCAGATTATTAAGTAAATTTAATAAAGACTAGAGAAATCAAACTGTAAAAAAATAGTTATGCTAGCTCCGGCATGGCTAATGAAGAAGAAGAATTCACCACACATGAAGATAGCTCCTACCAGCGTACCTTCTTGAAACACAACACTGATAATAAGGGCGACCTTGGTTTTATTTTCTATGAGATTGATTATTTAAATACTAAGGTGGCGTAAACTGTGCTAATGACCACCTAGATTGTGCATTCTTCATAAATAGCCATGCAGTTCGCTAAACGCCTAGAAAAAATCCCTCCCTATCTGTTTGCTGAAATTATCCACAAGCAGAATGAACTCATTGCTAAGGGAGTTGATATCATCAATATGGGTATTGGCGATCCAGATAAACCGACTCCTGCTCATATTCTCCAGGTAATGCATGAGGCGATTGAGGATGCTTCTATGCACAATTATCCGCCCTACCAAGGTACGAAGCAATTCCGGGAGACAGCGGCTAAGTGGATGGAAAATCGGTTTGGCGTGACAGGGTTGAATCCCGAAACAGAAATTGTTTCTTCAATTGGTTCTAAAGAAGCAATTCATAATACTTTCTTAGCATTTGTGGAAGCAGGAGACTATACATTAATACCAGATCCTGGTTATCCTGTGTATCGGACTTCGACAATTTTTGCTGGTGGTGAATCTTTTACTATGCCTTTGAAGGCAGAAAACAGTTTTTTGCCTGATTTGAGTAGCATACCCGAAGAAGTAGCTCACAAAGCAAAGCTATTGTGGATTAATTATCCGAATAATCCCACTGGGGCGTTAGCAACACTAGAGTTTTTTGAAGAATTGGTAGCTTTCTGCAAGCAGTATGATATATTGCTGTGCCACGATCACGCTTACTCAGAAATGGCATACGATGGCTACAAACCGCCTAGTGTGCTGCAAGTTGCGGGTGCGAAAGATGTGGCTATGGAATTTCACAGTCTGTCTAAGTCATACAATATGACGGGTTGGCGAGTGGGTTTCGTTGTTGGTAATCCTATTGGCATTCAAGGTTTGGCCCAGGTAAAAACTAACGTAGATTCTGGGGTGTTTAAGGCAATTCAACAAGCAGCGATCGCAGCTTATTCTAATACCACAGAGGCAGAACTCCAAACCATCATGTCGGTTTACCAAAATCGGCGTGACATTATCATCAATGGACTGCAATCTCTAGGTTGGCCAATTCAGCCTCCTAAAGCTACCCTTTATGTCTGGACGCCTGTTCCTCAAGGATATTCCTCAATAGAATTTGTGAATTTGCTACTTGACAAATGTGGCATTGTTGTCCCTCCTGGCAGTGGTTACGGTGTATGTGGAGAAGGCTTTTTCCGAATAGCTTTAACTATCTCTGACGAACGATTGCGAGAAGGAATTCAACGCATGAGAGATGCTGGCATTCGTTACGTGTGAATGGCTCTCTGGTGACTGGTGACTGGCGACTGGGGACTGGGGAGATGGGGGAGTGTGGGGAGTGTGGGAAGAGAGGGGGGAAAGATTTCTTCACCATCTTCCCACACCTCCGTCTCCTCCAACACTTCCCACACCTCCTGTTTGCCCCATACCCCATGCCCCAATCCCTAATCCCCAATCCCCAGTCCCTCTTGGGATGCTTGCCAAAGTTGGTGAATAAACTGATTGAGTTGCTGTTTTGCGGCTGGATCAAGCTCAGCTTTTGGTTGTTTTGCTAAAACTTGGCTCAATAAAGTAATTACTTCTGTGTCTAAAGCTGGTTGAAATAAATCGGCAGGCCAAAGTAGGTCAGATGCATCGCGTAAATCGGTAATCAGGGGGGATTCTTCCATGAAGGTGACCATCAATAAAGGACGCACCCAGCACAACTGGCGAGAAACTACAAATTGAATGACTTCTGCATATAGATTTCTCTCACCATGCTTTAAAGACACTATTTGTCCCGGTTGAAGAAAATCTAGGTTCATGTCCATCATTTAGACAGTTTGGGCGGCGATAAAGATTGTTTTGTAAGTTCTTGAATTTAAAAGCCAGAATGCGCTCCTTTTAAAGGAAGCTTCTGTAACATTAGGGTAGCACCTCACGGCAACGATGTCTTAGAGATATGGTTTATCAGTGTCTACCCAAAACTAATAGGACTAATCCCTAACAGCAAAGGGTTTTCCTAGCATAGTATCTCGACAGAAATACTATAGAATAGGTAAATAACTGTTAAGCGATCGCTAAACAGAGGCTTTGTTGTAGTGAATTAACGATTAAAGAGCAAAGAGCAGTGTCAGTTGAAACCATTGAAAAGCGTTCTACCTCCCGCAAGCTCGCACCTCGCTATCGCGTTTTGCTCCATAACGATGACTACAACCCTATGGAGTACGTGGTACAGGTATTAATAACTACTGTGCCCAGCCTTACCCAACCACAGGCTGTTAGTATCATGATGGAAGCTCATACTAACGGAATGGCTTTAGTCATTACTTGCGCTCAGGAACATGCTGAGTTCTATTGCGAAACATTGAAAAGTCACGGTTTAAGTAGCACGATTGAACCTGATGAATAGTCATTAGTCATTAGTCATTAGTCATTGGTCATTGGCGATCGCTGACTTAGTTTGTATGAAAAAAAAGCTTGTCCGTTTAGCCCAACGCCCTGCCCCTATTAGGTTGGGTTATTTTATTTTGAGTTTATTGCTGCTATGGTTGCCCTTAGCTGCACCAATATACCTACTAGTCAATAATTCAAATTTAGTAAGTATATTGACAATGGTGTTGTTATATGCGTTATTTATTGTTCTCTTGAGGCTTTGGGGTAAGCATGTCTACCAGCAGCCCCAAATTCTGCGGCATTATGGCTTAGAATTCACGCGGCAAAACGGTGTGGATTTAATCCGTGGTTTGGCTATGGGGATAATTAATATTCTGATACTTTTTGGGGTACAAGGTTTTTTGGGTTGGTTAGTCTGGCAGCAACCAAAAGTTTTATTGATAAAAGTAATTTTAGAAGGTTTAATTGTCGCTTTAGGCGTTGGTTTTGCTGAGGAATTATTATTCCGCGGTTGGTTGTTAGATGAATTACAGCGAGACTACAGTCCGCGTGTGGCGTTATGGACAGATGCGATCGCATTTGCAACTTTGCACTTTATTAAACCGTTAGCAGTAATTATTCAGACACTACCGCAATTTCCAGCTTTAGTATTGCTGGGGTTAACGCAGGTATGGGGAAAGCGCTGGCGCAGAGGACGCTTAGGTTTTCCCATTGGTTTGCATGGTGGTTTAGTCTGGGGTTACTACATTATTAATGTGGGGAAATTAGTCAAATATTCTGGTCAAGTTCCTGATTGGGTAACTGGTGTCAATAATAATCCTTTACAAGGAGTGATGGGGGTATTTTTAATGAGTATACTGGCGTTTTTGATATGGGGGCAACAGAGGCGATCGCTTGTTTGATAAGATGAGCGTTACCATATTGTTTATATAATGATGCATATTAATCGCAGTATATTATGAGCTTCACTTTAGCTGACTTTCAAGTTGGCAATATCGTCGCTGGAAAAATTACGAAGCTCGAACCAACAGGTATTCTAGTTGATTTTGATACAGATAAACTAGCTTTTGTGCCATTAATAGAGCTATCATTCGCTGAGATTGAGACCCCGGAAGAAGCTGTGCAACTAAATGAAATCCGAGAATTTTTAGTTGTGGGAGACTACGATGGCGAACACGGTATTTTCTTCTCCAATTGTTCGCCTGACACACTTAAAGATAGCGATCGCTTGTACGAGACTGCATTGGATTTGGCTTCTGAAAAATGTGGTCATTCCATAAATAGAGAAGACCTAATCGTACACACTAAACTTCTTGATATTCATAGACATGGTTTATCAGTAAGGATTTCCTGGTTTTTATGTTCTCAAGAACATCCTCCAACTGTTTCTTTTTCAATTCGCAAACTAGAAATGCGAACAGCATGGGAACGGGTACGACAATTACAGACTGAGGACGTAACAGTATATGGAAAAATCCTTAAAAAAACTTCAAGGGGTGCATTAGTGAAAATAGAGGGTTTGCGTGGAGTAATTCTTACTCATGTTGATAAGCATAGAGAGGAATTAGTAGTAGGGGAGGAACTTCCGCTCAAAATTATAGAAGTGAAAGAGGAGTATAATCGCTTAGTAGTGCTCCATCGCTCTGTTTCAATCAGACTCAGACTATTGCAGGTTGGTCAAGTTGTTAGCGGCACTATACGGAGCATCAAAGATTATGGTGTTTTCGTTGATATTGGAGATTTATATGCTTTGTTACCGACCTCAAAAATGTTCCATCCATCTGTTAACCATCCAAACCAATTTTTCAAAATTAATGACAATTTAAAAGCAACGATCGCCGAACTAGATCGTAAAAATGGTCGAGTTATTCTAGAAAGTTGTGGAAGTTAAGAATGTTAGACCTACCCCACATTTTTGACTGAAATAATTCCCTCACTACACCACTGGATAAGTAGCCATCTGTCAGAATCTTTATCCAGTGCTGGCTTGAGACGGAAGTTAAAAACCTCTTGCCAGACCTCTACCCCATACTGAGATACAAAATCTGCCTCCAGTTGTTTGAACTGTTCCCATTGCCGATTTCCGATCGCGGTCAGCATGGGAACGATGGCGGTGATTGGGAGTTCTGCTGCCACGGGTGTCATTATTTACCCCCGCGTTTCAACCACTGTACCCACCACACACGCTTTATCCAAATTAACGCCGCTCAAATTCGCACCTTCTAACTCTGCACACAGCAAATTCGCCCCTGTAAAATTTGCCCCTGCCAAATTTGCCCCACGCAAGTCAGCTTCCTCAAGGTTTGCTTCACTCAATAATGCTCCTTGCAAATCAGCACGACTCAAGTCTGCACCTTTGAGATTTGCCCCAGTTAGGTTTGCACCGCGCAAGTCAGCACCGCGCAAATCCACACCTTGCAAGTTCACATTCATCAAATTGGCACCGCTGATGAAAGCACCCGCCAAGGATACATCGCTGAGTCTGGCTCCCATCAAGTTAGCACCCCGCAGATTGCTACCCCGCAAGTCAGCGCCGGTTAAATCTGCTTGCATCAGGTTTGCTCCCATGAGGTTCGCCCGCAAGTCGGTTCCTTGGAGGTTCGCCCCCATTAAATTCGCTCCCTCTAAATGCCCACCTTCGAGTTTAGAAGCAGCGAAGTTAACACCGACAAGGGTGGCACCAGCAAGATTAATTCGGTTTAAATCCAGTCGAGAAAGTTCCTCGTCTTCTAAATTTGCCCCTGGAAGTTGTTTGAGTTTTCCTAATTTGATAGCTTCAATATTCATTTGGGGTAACTACTAATCTCCTCACTTGTCTTGCTGTGGCTATCCCATTGGGAATCGAGTAGCCAGACGCCGCTGCTGACTTTGGGTGTCATTATGGGTAAGTCGAGTCCCTGTTGTAAACCCATAACTAATAAAGCTAAGGTATCTACAAGTTTAGGATCGAAGCGGGTGGATTGTTGCTGTCTGCACTCATCTAAAGCTTGAGTAAATATTTCTTGACGACTCTGATTTGAAGATTTCCGCTGATTTACTCGCCACTGAAAGTCTGCCAATAATGCCAAAATTCTCGACTCTAAGGGAATTTCATCTCCAGCTAAACCTGCTGGTTCCCCTGTGCCATTCCACCATTCGGTTTGGTGAGTAATAATTTGGGCAACTGCTCGCAGCCGTGGCATGGTTCGCAATACCTGTGCCCCTGGTATTAAAGGACAACTAGGAGCATCTTCTTGGGAATGTGTGGGTATTTTACCAGAAGTGAGAACACTTTCTGCTTTTTGTAATGGATCTATGCGATGCAACAAAGCTGCTAGCCGCAATCTCTTAATCTGCCATGCAGGAAGATCCAAAAGCTGAGCGACAACTTCGGCAAGTGCTACTACTTCGGCAGCTGCCATTGGATTGTTGACATCTGCTATATCTAGCAATTGCGCCATCCGCAAAAATGCTTGGATTTCGTTAGAAACCAAATTCCGATCTAAGGTTTGTTGTCCAAGGGCTGTGGGGATGGATAAATTGTTTTGTCCAGTATGGAGATAATCGACTACACGGGAGACAACTGTACCCAAGTTTTCTAATCTGGCACTAGATGGTACGATCGCCTCTCTATGGGCAATGAGTTTATTCGCCAGTTCTGGGTTGTATTTTTGGATGTGAGCGATCGCTATTTCTGCTGTCTCTTGCACTAACTCTGGTTCAAATGTCCACAAACCATAGAATTTGCGCTCTAAGTCTGATGTCGGTATGCCACTGCTGCCATAATCAGCCTCTGATAACTCTTGACAAATTACCATTGCTGTGTAGTTTGGCGACAAAATAATTAAGTGCCACTCTTGTGCTACTGGATCGGCTGAATCTAATGCTACTAAGTCTACATTCGGTAGCAGGCTTGTGGGATGTTCGGCAAACCCACCGTCAGGGGCAGCCATAATCACAATCTCGCCGCTGCGTTGGGCGATGTCTGCATATCGTTCGGCTTCTTGCAGATACCATTTACCCTGTTGGAAGGCTGTGATGACTAAAGGGCGATCGTCGTCTGCTAGGATGTGGTCTTCTAGGGCATGGCACAGGGATACTAGGGTATTTTTATAGTACACCCCGAATCGAATTGGCCTGGTGCTGTGGCGATGAGCTATTTGCAGCTTTTGTAGAATTGAACCTTCTAACATGAGTTTGGGATTTTATAAAAACGAACCGCTTCAGGCGCTAAGGATGCTGAGGAAAAGAAGGCGGAGAAATTCAAAATTTTTAATTCTGAATGTCCCCATATTTTTTTATGTTTTCTAGGATACACCCGCTAGCTGTTTTTCTTTCCTCTCGATTGGTGAAGAAAGTGCTGCTTCTAAGTCGGCACAACCCAGTTTTTCTTCTAAAATATTCATGACTTCGCGTCCGAAGTCGTTGGGATTTTGCCGCCAAGCTTGTAAACAGACTTCTCCAAAGAAGGAACCGAGGGGTTCGGGGTTCCACAGGAGTTTTTTAGCTGTCCACGGCATCAAGCTCATTGGATTATACCCTGGTTTAAGGATGCCCTCTTTGAAGGCATATTCTTCTAAATGGGTATGGGGTTGTAGTCCAATAAAGAAGATGGCAGGTTCGACTTTATCAGCACCAAAAATTCGCTCTAGTTCCCGGTGGTAGGCGATGGTTTGGCGGATGGTTTCGGGACGTTCGTCAATGACGTTAAAGGAGTAATTGACGGAAACCAAGTCATTGAAACCGGCAGCTTTTAAGTCACGACAGTTTTGTAAGACGGTTCGGAGGTTATATCCCATCCGCATTTTCCGCACGAGTTCTTGAGAACCGCTGGTAATGCCGATTTCAAAGTAGTTCATCCCGGTTTTCACCATCAACTCACACAGTTGTGGTGTCAAATTGTCAGCTCGAATGTAAGCTGCCCAATGGATATCTGTCATACCAGAATCGACGATCGTTTGCAAGAGTTCTATGGCATCGTCGATAAATTTGCGTGCGGGGATGAATTGGGCATCGGTAAACCAGAAGTTGCGAATGCCGCGATCGTATAATTGGCGCATCTCGGCAACTACTTCATCTGCTGGATTAATGCGTACTTGTTTGCCTTCGACAACCGTATAAACGCAATAGCAACAGTTGTGAGGACAACCACGCTTAGTTTGTACGCCTATATAAAAGTCTTGCTCTTGCAGATAATAGTTAAACTCCGGCCAAATACTTTCGATATAGTCGTAGTTGCAAGCTGTTTTTTCTATGGGAGTCGGTTGTTCGTGAATTAGCCGTTTTCGTGGTTGAGTTTCTCCCACAACATAACAGCGTTCATCTCGAAACTCTCTGCCACTTAGAAGTTTTTCCAGCAGAGTTTCCCCTTCACCCACAGAAATAATTGTCCCTTGGGGTAAGGTTTTACCCAATTGTTCGTAAAATACGCTGACTGCACCACCACCCACAACTGCACGGGCATCAGAATTATATTTTTTGGCACGCTTTAAACCGCGTTTGATTAAGCCCAGGTTGCGCCACAACTCTACATAGTAAGCGATGAAGATTCGCAAACCGCCTAGCGCTCCCCGTAGTTTTAATAGAGGATTCTTGGCGTAGTAAAATTCAAAAGCGTTTTGTAGCGGGTTACCACCACGTCCGCCGACTGGGGCATAAATTTGAATATCCCGCCAAGAAAATACTAGTAGTGCGGGTTTAAATTCATCGATACACCGATCTAAAGCCGAGTTGTAGTCTAAAGGTGGTACTGTTCCCAAATCAAAGATGCGCTGTTCGATGTTGGGAAATTGCTTGTGGACGCTATCGCTGAGGTAGACAACCCCAATGGGAAAGATGGGGTTACAGGGAAGGCGAACATAAAGAATTCGATTTTCCATTATGGGTGTTTTGACTGCCATCTTGCCAATGTTGGGGTAAAACGAGAAAAACTTCAGTTTTAAGGGTTGTTTTTGTTTTGGTTGCTTTTATCTATCACAATCTTGCTTGACATTGAAGCCGATTATTGATATTTATCAACTTTTTGTTCGCGATTCTAAGAATCAATAAAGTTACCCTGCACGCTAAATGCATGTGAGTGAGAGATGTTTATGAAGATATTTTTCATATAGCTTTACGATAACATTGAGTTTATTCAATAAGCGACCATCTAGTTGTATTAACCTTGGGATAGATCGAACACCAAAACTCACTTGTTCGCAAAGTGAAAAGCAAAGGGATCGTCGTCAGATTAATATTCTATTTATCTGTCTTGGGAAAATTAAACTTTTTATAGTGAGTAAAAATATCTAAAGATTTCAGTTATAGTGTATAATTGCAAAAAAGGCATAAATAATTACAAAATTTTCATAACCATAAATATTTCTTTAGATAGAAATAATCTATAAATATTCAGTTGGTATTCACAGTTACAGCAACTGGGGATCAGTCAGTGCTAGGCTTGGAAAGTCTAATGTAAAATTGTGGCGTAAAGCTCCTCAGCAGTTATGGCTCAAATTTTAGATCCTCTACCACCTGAGCAATCGGGGAAAATTCTCTGCTGCTACATTAATGCCACGAGCAAAATACAGGTAGCTCGCATCTCTAATATTCCCAATTGGTATTTTGAAAGGGTTGTCTTTCCAGGGCAACGCCTAGTGTTTGAAGCTCCGCGAACAGCTCAAATTGAGATTCATACGGGTATGATGGCTAGTGCAATTTTATCCGATACGATTCCGTGCGATCGCCTGATGCTCGATGACCCTAGCAATTATGAGTTGGATACAGACTCATCATTTGGAAAAGAACCTATAGATACCACAAAAATGGTGCAGCAACTTAATACAAAGACCGGAGATAGTATAAAACCCTTACAAATCGCTGGTTTAGCAGCTATTGATTAAAAAAAACAATTTGGCTCAATTTCGGGGTTGCTGAATTCAGCAGCCTTTTTTTTATTAGTCATCAGTCATTAGTCATTGGTCATTAGTCATTAGTCATTGGTCGTTAGTCATTAATCATTAGTTATTTGTTCCTCTGCTCCCCTGCTCCTCCTGCTTCCTTGTCTCCCTTGTCTCCCCTACCACCTACATAGCGATTGATGGAAGTCCCTTAATTCTCTTCCCAATGCCCCATGCGCCATTGTCATCTACAATCATTCTTATGAATCTGCCTTCATTTCTTTGGTTGTGGAAAATCGCCGCCTGGTCGATGGGGTTGTCCCTGCTGGCATACCTAATGTTAGCAGTCACCGGCGTTTGGATGTTTCGGGCGAGAACTTCGCAGCAATTTCCTTTTATTCCGTTATTTATGGGCGGAAATAGAGGAGTGCGATCGCTGCACTATTTAATGGGTATGAGTATGGTCAGTTTAGTGCTACTATTGCTGGCGATCGGCATTGTTGGCACTTTGGGTCACTTTGGTTCTCTAGGACACTCGTCACACTTGCTGGCGGGATTGATTGTGGTAGCCTTGGTTTTACTGTCTGCTTTCAGTGCAACCCAAATTAATGCCAGACGACCTTGGGCTAGACCTTTACACATCACCGTAAATATTATTTTGTTTCTAGGATTTGCTTGGGTATCCGTTACTGGCTGGAGTGTCGTCCAAAAGTATTTGCCTTAGGCGAAGTAGGACGAAAAGCTATCCTACAATGAAGAAAAGCATTGTAATTGAGCCGTGACAGCAAATTCAGCCAATACTTCAGCTTATATTTTTAATCTCTCTCCTTTGATTCGCATAACGCTGCTGAGTCTATACATCGCACTCACAGTTCCCTTACCCTTTTTATCCCAGGTAACAGCCTCACCAATACCCCCAGCATTATTATGGGTAGGGATTAGTATCGGCTTTGTTGGCTTGTATGCAGTTTTGACTGAACGAGTAATAGTAGACGAACAAGGAATTCAGGTTAGTTACCCCCGTTGGGTTCCCAGCTTTTTTCGTAAAGGCTGGTTTTTACCTTGGTCAGAAGTCAAAGAGTTAAAACCTCGCACCACTGGTCAAGGAGGTATAGTTTATTATTTTCTCAGCCAAGATGGAAAAGCTTATCTACTACCAATGCGTGTAGCTGGATTTGCCCGTTTGGTGCAGATTGTCCAGGCAAAGACCAATATTGACACTACAGATGTTCGTCCGTTAGCACAACCGTGGATGTATGCGATTTTATTAGTATTCACCCTGTTGTTACTGTTCGTTGATGGTTGGGCGATCGCCACAGCTTTAACTATAAAATAGGGCATGGGGCATGGGGCATGGGGAGTGATGAGTTAGGAGTTAGGAGTTATTCTCCTTGTCCTCTTGTCTCGTTGTCTTCTTGTCCTCTTCCTCATCTCCTCACTCCCCACTTTGCTTGAATAGTGTCATAGCAAAAGCCACACTCAGGCTAGAACAAGTTAATCTGTTTACAATGCCCCATGCCCAATGCCGCCATACTCAGGCTAGAACAAGTGAATCTGTCTACAAAGCTGAAAACCCAAGCTTCAGGGAATCAGCTGGGATATCCCATATTGCAGGATATTTCCTTTGAGGTATTCCAGGGCGATCGCATAGCCATTGTAGGCGCAGTGGGCGCTGGTAAAACTTCGTTACTACGCCTGATAAACCGCCTCATTGAACCCACTAGCGGCAAAATCTATCTAGAAAATCAAGAGTATCGCCAAATTCCCGTCATACAACTACGCCAGATGGTGACACTTATGTTGCAGGAATCAAAGCTGTTGGGGATGACAGTGGGGCAAGCTTTGGCTTATCCTTTGGTTTTGCGTGGTTTGTCCAAACAGGCAATTGAGGAAAGAGTCAATTACTGGACAGAACAACTGCACATTCCCAATGAATGGCTAGGTAGAACAGAGGTGCAGCTTTCTGCGGGACAGCGACAATTAGTAGCGATCGCTCGTGCCTTACTCATCCAGCCTAAAATTTTATTATTAGACGAACCAACCTCTGCCCTAGATGCTGGTGCAGCTTCCCATCTAATACAAGTCTTAATCCAATTGAGTCAAACCCGTCAAACCACGATTTTGATGGTAAATCAGCAACTTGATTTAGCCCAGATCTTTTGCACTCGATTATTACACTTACAGCAAGGTCATTTATCAACAAACCAAAGAGTTTCTGAAATCAACTGGCATGAATTACGAGAAACTTTGATAAAAGCACAATCTCAAGACGATTTTGAATTTTAAATTTTTGGATTAATGAAACAGGAGACACGAGTTAGAAATTAGTAATAATTCTACCTATCTTTCCCATGCCCCATGCCCCTTTACACTTGACTACTACTAAGCGTTGAACGTTGATTACTAAATCTCTCTCTAGTTAACTTTGTTTGTGACTGTGGAAGGTTGCTATTCAAAATTTCCATGTTAAAACGGTATCCCACATTGCGGATAGTTTGAATCAAGCTAGGTTGTCGGGGATCGAGTTCAACTTTTTTCCGCAGCGACAAAACGTGAGTATCAATGGTACGAGGGTTATCGATGGCATCAGGCCAAGCACGACGCAGCAATTCTGACCTACTCAGAGGCACTCCCCCAGCTTGTGCTAAAACGTACAATAAACTAAACTCCTGGGGTGTTAAGTCAATAAACTCTCCCTGGAAGCGGACGCGGCGCTGAACTAAATCAATTTGCAAAGTACCATAATCCAAATATGCTGGTGCAGTAGGTGTGCGCTTACGGCGGATCAGTGCTTCTACCCGTGCTAAAAACTCTTGCATTCCAAAAGGTTTGCTCAAGTAATCATCTGCACCCGCCTTTAAACCTGCGACAATATCGGCTTCACTATTGCGGGCAGATAGCATTAAGATTAAAGGCTGTTGCTGACGATGCAACCAACGACAAAATTCAATGCCATCACCGTCAGGAAGATCTGCATCCAAAACCACGAGTGTTGGTTGATGGCTTAAAAATACTTCCCTTGCTTGATAAATACTGGCAGCTTGATGCACCCGGTATTCCAGTTGTTGCAAGTGCCAACCTAGCAACGACCTTAGATGGGGATTCCCTTCAATGATTTCTATACAAACCGAACCCACGGTGGCAAGACCCCTTAGCGTCGATGACTTTCAAAGTAACAAGCCCATGTCTAAGGTTTTGTAGCCTTTGTTACTTCAACTGCTATTAGCTTTACATTTCCTCATAAAAAAAGTCCCAATATCTTTAATTTGTCCTTGACAAAAGGGCATTAGAAATATTCTTAAATTTTTGTTAAACTTATAAAAAGAGTTGTCGAACTTATCAAAAGTTCTTCTAACTTAAATATTCTGTTTCTTGATGGCTATGAGATCCAGAAACCATAAACCGAATAGCTACTCCTTAAGAAAAAAGCTTTCCAGCCTCATGGAAAAGTGATTCTTGAGGAAGAGATTTAGTGGTTATATCCATGAATATAGCACTAATAAAATCTCTCTGTTGGCAGGCAAAATCATAAAAATCCCTTAGCAAATAAGTAAAATAGGTGTTTTCTGGAATACGATTAAAGTAGTTTGTAGCTACTAGGAGAGTGCTAACCGAAAGACATATGTTTATTTTTAATCGATGTCAAAGTGAAATTACACTTCACATTTGAACGTGAATCATTTACAATTCTCATTCCAAAGACATTAATACAGCAGTTATGCTCCAAGACACACAAACCATTCGCTATTACCAAAGACTCACTGACGCCTTCGTCGAGTTATGGAATCGCGGTTATCGTATGGATGATATGCGGATGTATTTGGATGGATATCTAGCCGCACTGCGACACGGCAACACCATTGAACCCTTTCTGATTCATCGCCTAGAAGAGGAAGCCAGCCGCTACTTGTACGATGCATCAAACTTTGCAGTGCCGCAACCACAGCCACAACCCGATTACTACTAATACCGCTTGCTTGGTCATTAATAGTAACCGTAAATCAACGCAGATAATTATAGCATATTATTTGTATTGGTCAACGGGTTCTTGTGGTGTGGAATTTTGGAGATATTGTATTGATAAAACTTATCCCCTCAGCCCTGTATTGGTCTTGCCAATGCAACTGAGGGGATTTTTGGCTTTTAGAAATGGGCAGTGGGGAGATGGCAACGCCTTGGGGAAAGGGACTGGGATGAGGGAGATGGGGAAGTGTGGGCAGTGTGGGGAGAAAGGGGGAAAAGATTTCTTCCCCATCCTCCCACACCTCCCTCTCCTCCCACACCTTCCACACCTCCCTATGCCCTATGCTTACGAAGCTAGTGCTACTTCTACCTTTTCTTGCAATTTACCTTGTTGGTAGAGTTCAATCATAATGTCTGAACCACCAACGAATTCACCATCGATATACACTTGGGGAAATGTCTGCCAGTTGGAGTATTCCTTCATTCCTTGGCGGATTTCATTATCTGCGAGAATGTCAACTGTCTCGAAAGGAACTCCCAAAGTATTCAGAATTTGCACAACATTGTTGGAGAAACCACATTGGGGCATTAACTTGGTTCCCTTAATGAAAACCAAAATCTTGTTGTCTTTTACCAATTTATCGATTTTCTCTTTGAGTTCTGGTGTCATGGTATTCGTGTTTCCTATGTTACATTGAACAATCACGAATTAGGAGTAAAGAGTAAAAAATTTATCACTCCTAACTCTTGTACAGACAAGGGTTAACCTTTATCTGTACTCATAACTCCTAACTTTGATATTACGAAGCTGATGTTGCTTGCCAAGCTTCAGGAGTATATGTTTTTAGAGACAAAGCGTGAATCGCTTGACTTGACATAGCTTGTTGCAACGCACCATAAATTAATTGGTGTTGTTGCACTAGTCCTTTACCTGCAAAGTGCGATGAAACTACTGTGACCTGATAGTGGTCGTTGCCACCAGTCAAGTCTTGCACCTGAACTTGGGCGTCTGGCAGTTCCGCCACGATCATTGCCTCAACCTGCTGCGGACTAATCATCGCAATTCCTGAAAAAACCTACTCCTCTATTATTAGCAGATATAGAGCAAATGCCTATGTCAAGTTGAGATATGGGGGATAGAGGATGGGGCATGGGTCAAGCAGGGAGTGTGGGAGGTGTGGGAGGTGTGGGAGGAGAGGGGGGCATAAATTCTCTTTCTCCCCACACTCCCCACACTTCCCCATCTCCCTCATCCCAATCCCTTTCCCCAAGGCGTTGCCATCTCCCACTTACAGAGTGTAAGTAAAATCTTCGACCAACATACCGGGAACTAGACTACCTCCTAGTTGACGACTTTCGTATGTTCCGACTTCGGGAATAAATTCTTGAAAAGTAGTTAAATCGATGAGGTTTTCCCCCCAAAAGCGATAGAGGCTTTCGTCAAAACGCAAGTTTTCAATGGGGGCGATAATTTCTCCATTTTCTACCCAAAAACAAGCATAACGGGTCATACCTGTGATTCTACCAGTTTGGCGATCGCTCCAATTCAAGTAATGCAAATTCGATACATATAATCCTGTATCTAAACTTGGAAGAATCTGGTCAAATACTAAATTACCGGGACTCACTTCTGGGGCACGTAATGTCTCTGAACCATTGGCACCATTGGCAACTTTTCCATATTCCTTGGCAGTACGAGAATTAACTAAAGTATTTACCAAGTATCCTTTTTCTATAATAGGTAACTCTAATGCTGCTATTTCGCCTAATTCATTAAATCGAGGTACTAACCCCCGCTGAAAGTTTTCTTTTAAACTGAATTTCAAAGACAGTTGTTTTTCTTGACGCCATAAAGCCGCTAAAGAACTATTACCTTGTTGAATATCAGCTTCGCTTACAGAACCCCAAGAAAGCATCATTAATAAATCTGCAACAGCAGCAGGGGCAAAATAAGTTTTGTACTGCCCTCTTGGTAATTCTTTGGTTGGACGATAAAGGAGTTCTAGTTGCTTTTTAGCTTCGTTTATTTTGGCTATATATGCATCTTTATCCCAATCACTACCTGCAAATGTACCTTTAACTGCTTGCCCAGATTTAATGAATAAAGAATAATCTAAAGTAAAAGAATCAGTAGCAAACCAGTGTTTTTGACCGCTAGAATCACCATAAGCTTTAATTACAACTCCCCCAGCGTATATTCCAGTAAAATCAAGTTCGGAAACTAGTTCTAGAATAGTTGTTACTACTGCTTCTTCTGACAATAAATTTCCAGAATGTATTTCTCGACTAGTATTATTTCCTGAAGGTAAAACTAAATATGGGTCGATGGGTAGTAAAATCAGTTCATCTCGTAGTTCTTGCAAAGCGCTATAGACTAATTGCCAGTCTCTATCCCAATTTCCAGTAAAGGGGAATTGCCGAGAACTACTGCGCCCATCTTTCATTAAAGTTAGTTCGATCCAACCATCGGCAACGCAACCAGTTTGCCGGACTTTTGCATGGTTGAAACGAGTAAATTGACTGCGTTCGCTGCTTAGCCTCACAGTGAATTGTTCATCTTCTGATTTTTTAATAATTAGAGTTTCAATCAATTGATTAAAACTGATTTCTAAAGTAGATAATTCCTCAATTTTCATGGATATTAACTATTAGTAGGGGATAGTTTAAAACTTAGGAGTTCGGAGTGAGGAGTGAGGAGTTATTAATTTAAGTTGAAAGTTTGTTGATTTCTAATTCCTAACTTTTAACTCCTAATTCCTCACTATTAAATTTTTTCTCTTTCAATTTCCTCCACCAAAAACTTCGACATTAGCGAATACACAAACGGGCGAACCGTGTCCTACCCAAATAGCTTGATTTGGTTCTCCTTTGCCACAATATGGAGTACCGTACATTTGCCAATTATTGGCATTTCCTACTTTAATTAAGCTATGCCAAAACTCTGGTGTTGTGGCGCGATAGTTGGGATTGCGGAGGGTTTTGGTAAGTTTACCGTTTTCGATTAATTTGGCGTATTCGCAACCAAATTGAAATTTATAGCGGCGATCGTCAATTGACCAAGAGCGATTAGATTCCATATAAACGCCATGTTCTATGCCACCAATAATGTCTTCAAAACTAGCGTTATCCGGCTCTAAATTCAAGTTTGCCATGCGATCGATCGCTGGTCGATTCCACGAGGAAGCACGGGCACAGGCTACTCCTGGTACGCCTGCTCTAGCTTGACTCTCCAGGCTGCCCAAACCCCGTTGGAGTACACCTTCTTTGATTAAATATTCTCGTGTTGCTACAGCACCTGTATCATCAAAGCCATAGCTAGCAAATTCACCAGGGACGGTGGGATCGAAGGTAATATTCATCAATGGCGAACCATATACTAGTTTGCCAAAATCACTTTTGTTGACAAAACTGCCCCCGGCATAATTACGTTCATCTCCCAAAATTCGGTCAATCTCTAGCGGATGCCCGACACTTTCATGAATTTGCAACATCATTTGGTCTGGGGCTAAAACTAAATTGGTACGGGTGGTTGGGCATTCTTCTGCTGTTAAAAGTTCTATTGCTTGTTCGCCAATTTGCCGTACCTGATGCAATAAATTCTCTTGTTTGAAAAGTTCTATTCCACCTTGATAACAGTTTGCTAGGGAGCCGTTGTGGCTGCGCTGCTGGACAATTGCCCCATCTTGGGCTGTGGCTCCGTAATGAGTGCCGATGGATAGAAATTTTTGATAGACTTCTGAGCCATTGCTGCTGATAAACCAAGATTCCCTCTCGCTGGTGTTGACGCCGGCGATGGTTTGCACAATTTTGTCGTCAACTTTTAGGGTTTGGCAAATGCGAACTAATAAATCGTTGATTTCTCCAGGGCTTAAAGCGTCCAATGGCTCAATAAATGGAGATTTATATTCACCAACAACTTTAGGACGTTCGCTTTCGCGGAAGGGATGTATCCACCATTCACTAGCCGCTAGTGCTTGTTTATAAGCTGTTTGGACGGCGGCTTGTAGGGATGGCAGTTCTAGGGAGTTGGTAGCTGCATAACCCAAACAGCCATTGACCAAAACTTCTAGCATGGCTCCTACGGTGAAGGATTTGCCGTTGGCTTGGGGTAAGCCGTCACGGACTAAACGATTAGTGGAAGTTTCCTTGACGGCTCTGATACCAATCCAATCAGCAGGAATATCGAAACTGGCGATCGCTTTTTTCAGTTCAGACCACATAATTTTAGGGAATGGAGAATGGGGCATTGGGCAGGCAAGGAGTGTGGGAGGTGTGGGAAGTGTGGGAGGTGTGGGAGGTGTGGGAGGTGTGGGAGGAAGCATATATTCTCTTTCCCCCCACACTCCCCCATCTCCTCAGTCCCCAGTCCCTAATCCCTCTTAATTACGGTGCCAACGCGTGCCTTCACGGCTATCAATTAGCGTAATACCTTGTGCTTGCAGTTCGTTACGAATGCGATCGCTTTCGGCAAAATTCTTGGCTTGGCGTGCTGCTTGCCTTTGTTGAATTTTCGCCTCAATTTCCGCATCGCTTAAACCTTCTGTTTTAGAAGTTTCTACTTCTGGTTTGGCTTCTAAACCCAATACTCCAGCTAATGTGACGAGTGTTTGCCATTGGCGTTGTAACTCAAAGGCTGGTGTTTCGGTTTTTCCTTGATGCACAAGAATATTTGCTTCACGGTGCAATTCTTTCGCTAATTCAAACAGCACTGTTAAGCCACCAGGAAAATTAAAGTCATCATTGACAAGTTCTTGGAAGCGCTCAATATAGGGATTGGGTACTGGGGATTGGGTACTGGGGATTGGGATATTTCCAGCTCCTAAGTTCCAGCCGAGTTTTTCCCCGTGCTGGTAACCGAAGAGCAAACCTGCTTTGAGGGTGTGCCAAGCGTTTGTTTTATCTGCGATCGCTTCGTCGGTAAAATCGATGGGTGTGCGATATTGGGCTGTTAGCACTAATAAGCGCACCGCCATCGGGTCAACTCCTCGATCTAGCAATTCTCGAATGGTGATAAAGTTGCCCAAGGATTTGGACATTTTTTCACCATCTACTTTCACCATGCCGTTATGCAACCAGTAACGCGCTAGGGGTTTTCCTGTCACAGCCTCGGATTGGGCAATTTCGTTTTCGTGGTGGGGAAAAATTAAGTCGGCACCACCGGCATGGATATCTATAGTATCGCCCAAGCGATCGCGCACCATTGCCGAGCATTCAATGTGCCACCCCGGACGCCCTGCACCCCACGGTGACTTCCAAGCAGGTTCTCCCGGTTTTGCTGCTTTCCACAAGGCAAAATCAAAGGGGTCTTTCTTTTTCTGATATTCTGGATCTTCGATGTTGACCCGATCGCTGGCTCCGGCTTGCATATCTTCTAACTTACGTCCCGAAAGCTTCCCATACTCAGAAAACTGCCGTACTGCATAATACACATCGCCGTCAGCAGGGTAAGCAAAGCCTTTATTTTCTAAATCGTGAATTAACCGCAAAATTCCATTCATCGTGTGAGTAGCACGGGGATATTCATCGGCTTCTTTGATTCCCAACCGTCCCATGTCCTCAAAATATGCTTTGATGAAGCGATCGGCTACGGCTTCCATTGATGAATGCTCAGCACAGGCTCGGTTGAGAATTTTGTCATCAATATCAGTAAAATTTTGAATGTAGCGTACTTCATAGCCGATAAATTGGAGGTATCGACGTACTACATCCCAAACGATGCAAGCTCTGGCATGACCCAAATGGCAATAATCATATACCGTCACGCCGCAGTAATACATCTTAACCTTACCTGGTTCGACTGTTTCAAACGGTTCTTGACGACGGGTGAGGGTATTGTAGAGGGTTAGGGTCATAATCAATTCAAAATTCTCTCATTCAAAATTCAAAATGGAAAACCTCGTATTGGCAAGCATTCTGACTGCTGACTGTATGCAAATCAAAGGTCGAACACCTCAAGGGGTGTAATGCTCAATAGGGAGATACGCAATAATAAAGTAAAGCAGATGGGATGACGATCCAGCATCCCTATGCTAGTACGTAACGGCGGAAATCAACATATTATTCGACAAAATCTCCAAAGCCTAAAAACCAAAGGTTTTTGAATTTTGAATACTTCGACTGCGCTCAGTACAAGTTTTGAATTTTGAATTCCGCGTAGCGGCGCTAGTGTTTTCTGGACTATCTGCGCTACATTAACTATTTTTGATTTTTTGATAACAGCGCTATGCAATCAGCAGCTACTTCCGAATCTCAGGCAATGGACACACCTAAACAAGGAATGCCAGTAACAATTATTACGGGTTTCCTTGGTAGTGGCAAAACGACTTTACTTAATCATATCCTCAACAACCAACAGGGTTTAAAAACCGCTGTTTTAGTCAATGAGTTTGGCGAAATTGGCATCGACAATGAGCTAATTGTTTCCACTGGTGAGAACATGGTGGAACTAAATAATGGTTGTATCTGCTGCACTATTAATAATGATTTAGTAGATGCAGTTTACAAAGTTTTAGAACGCCAAGAAAATCTAGATTACTTAGTAGTAGAAACAACTGGACTGGCAGATCCGTTACCTGTAGCTTTAACATTCTTGGGTACAGAATTGCGAGATTTAACTCGCTTGGATTCGATTATCACCGTCGTAGATGCAGCCAATTACAGTCTAGATTTATTTAATTCTCAGGCAGCATACAGCCAGATTGCCTATGGCGATGTAATTGTTCTGAATAAAACAGATTTAGTTGATGAAACTACTTTGAATGAGTTAGAGACAAAAATTAACGAAGTTAAAGAAGGAGCAAGAATTCTCCGTACCACGCGATCGCAAGTACCACTTCCGTTAATTCTCAGCGTCGGTCTGTTTGAGTCTGATAAATATTTTGACACAGTGGTGGATGACCACGACCATCACGAGCATCACCATCACGACCACGACCATCACGACCACGAACACGACCACTCAACATGCGGTCACGACCATCACGACCATGACCACGAACATCATCACCATCACTCCGATCATTTAGAAAATGATGGCTTCACTTCCATATCTTTCCAGAGTGAGAAACCGTTTTCTATTAGGAAGTTTCAGTATTTCTTAGATAACCAGCTACCTTCTAATATCTTCCGCGCGAAGGGGATTATGTGGTTTGATGAAAGTCCGAAGCGTCATATTTTCCACCTTTGTGGGAAACGCTTCACCTTGGATGATGATGATTGGCAAGGTCAACCCAAAAACCAACTAGTGCTGATTGGTCAAAATCTGGATCGTGAAACTTTAATTAGCCAGATAGAAAACTGCATTTGCTTGCCTTCTACCAGCCGCGGTAAAGGGTTTGGGAAATAAAAGTAGAGACGCGATTCATCGCGTCTACAAGAGTTAGGAGTTAAAATTGTGTATTTACAGGTTCGGCCTGCGTACAAGATTGCAATGATGAAAATGAGAGAATAGCGATCGCATTTTCTCATTTCAACTCCTAATTTCTTATGCGCGTTATTATCCAGCGAGTTAAATCATCTCAAGTTATCGTTAACGGCGAAATCATCGGCAAAATTGGGCGGGGACTCAACTTACTTGTTGGCATTGCTAATACCGATACTGATGCTGAACTCGACTGGATGGTGCGTAAATGCTTAGAATTGCGGCTGTTTCCTGACGAACAAGGGGACGAACGTTGGCAAAAATCTGTGCAAGAAATTGGCGGTGAGTTGTTGGTAGTTAGTCAGTTTACCCTTTACGGTGATTGCCGCAAAGGTCGTCGTCCTTCTTTTGACCGTTCAGCGGCTCCTGCATCAGCAGAAGATTTATATAATCGTTTTGTTACCAAGTTAACAGCCAGTGGTTTGCACGTAGAAACTGGCCAATTCGGTGCAATGATGCAAGTTTCAATTGAAAACGACGGCCCGGTAACTTTGTTACTTGAAAAAGAAGCAACTTAACGCTAACTGTTAGCTGATGACAGTTAACGGATCAGGTCTTCATGAAAGCGTCATCAGCCAGCAGTCAACAGTCTAAGAACATGAATCACAGTCGTCTCTAGACCGTAGAGTTCTAATTGATGAGAGAATATTAAACTAACGATCGCAAAAGTTTAAATTCATTTATCATGGCGAAAATACAGTTTGCTAGAGGTGTTGACGAAGAAGTAGTTCCAGACGTGCGTTTGACGCGAGGACGCAGTGGTGAAACTGGCACGGCAACATTTATTTTTGAAAATCCCAAGATTTTAGACCAAGGCGGCACCGACGACATCACTGGGATGTACCTAATTGACGAAGAAGGCGAAATCATCACCCGTGAAGTTAAGGCTAAATTTATTAATGGGAGACCGGAAGGATTAGAAGCAACTTACATTATGAAATCCCCTGAAGAATGGGATCGCTTCATGCGCTTCATGCAGCGATATGGTGATGAAAACGGTCTTGGACTCAGTAAAAATCCAGGATAGGGCATAGGGCATGAGGCAAGCAGGAAGTGTGGGAGGATAGGGAAGAAATCTTTCCCCCCACACTCCCCACACTCCCCACACTTCCCCATCTCCTCATCTCCTCATCTCCCTATTCCCCACTCCCCACTCCCTCTCTATGACACAACAACCCCACCCAGACTCATCTGGAATTACGCTGACTTGTGCTGTGGTTACCGTCAGCGATACACGCACGCCTGAAACAGACAAAAGTGGTCAGCTAATTCAGCAGTTACTCACTGCTGCCAACCATACTGTAGGAGCCTATGCGATTATTAAAGATGAGCCAACACAGATTCAAGAACAGATAGAAAATCTGGGTAAAACTGCAAATTTGGATGCTGTAATTTTTAATGGTGGTACAGGTATTGCACCCAGAGATACTACCTATGATGCAATTGAGCAGTTACTAGAGAAAACCTTGCCGGGATTTGGTGAGTTATTTCGTTTTTTAAGTTATCAAGAAATTGGCTCGCGTGCGATCGCTTCTCGCGCCGTTGCTGGTATTTATCAAAATAAATTAATCTTCTCTCTCCCTGGTTCCAGTAATGCTGTGCGGTTAGGTATGGAAAAGCTGATTTTACCTGAACTGGCTCATCTAGTAAGTCAAATGCGGAAATAGAGGTTGATACCAATTTTGGATTTTAGATTAAAAGGGGTCGTAGAGATCTTAACGTGTGGTAAGTGCATAAGTAACATGAAATTATACAAGAAATAAGAAGAGGTAGTTTGCTCACTTTTGCAGACTATCTTTTTTTAATACGAAATCGTAGAATTCTACGGTGTAGTCTATTGCCGTGTAGATAAAGCGACTGGAGGTTAAAATGACAGGCGAACCCACGATTCAATTCACCTTTGGTGTTGATGACCCAGAGTTAGATGATGAGAGACGGCAAAAAATAGCTAACAAGTTACTGCGGGAAATCCGGGATTTGGATGATGTGGAAAAAGCCGATCGCGCCGAAGATTTAAATCCAGAAACGGGTAGCAAGCCAGGGTTTGCCACTTTGACAGGAGTGCTTACGGCTGAGGTGAGCATGAAGAATGTTAAAGGGTTTTTAAGCTTTTTGGGCGATCGTCTGGGAGACAAGCCCATTAAAATCAATGTCAAGCTTGGAGATAAAGAAGTCAACATAGAAGCTAAAAGCCGACAAGAGCTACTAGAAACTGAAAGACTAGCAAAAGAACTGTTAACAGTAATGGGTGGTGGAAATGGCTAAGATAGCACTATTGATTGGAGTCAGTGAGTACGGTGAAGGTATCCCTCCCCTGTCATCTGCTCTCAATGATGTAGAAGCGATGCAGCGAGTTTTACAAAACCCAAACTTGGGAGGTTTTGAGCAGGTTGAGAAACTGCTTAATCCTGATGCGATTGCAATGAGAATAGCAATTTACAACCTGTTTAAGGAAGCTCGTAAAGATGATTTAGTATTATTATTTTTCTCTGGTCATGGTATTACTAATGATGAGGGTCATCTCTATTTAGCAACTAAGATTACAGCTAAAGATAACTTTTTAGCTACTGCTGTAGATGCAAATTATATCCACGGAAGATCAAACGATTGCTATTCTAGACGGCAAGTTTTGATTCTAGATGCTTGCTATAGCGGTGCTTACGCTCAAGGTTGGCGGACAAAAAGTGTTGATGTTGATATCAAAAAGCAATTAGGTGCAGAAGGGCGAGTTGTTCTTACATCTTCAAGTGCAACTCAAACATCTTTTGAACAGGAAGGCTCAACCCTTTCGCTCTACACAAAATATTTAATTGAGGGAATTGAAACAGGCGCAGCAGATAAAAATGGTGATGGTAACATTGGTATACATGAACTGCATGATTACGCCAAGGCAAAAGTTAAAGAAGTCAAGCCTAATGTGACTCCAGATATGATTACTATTGCTAGGGAAGGCTTTAATATTATCATCGCCAATGTGCCAAAGAAGTCACAGGCAGAGTATCGCAAGCTTATTGAAAGATATGCCCAAAATGGTGAACTTAGTGAATATGCCTATTTAATATTAAAACCGAAAGGTAAAGAACTTGGAATTCCAGATGAAAAAGCTAAGGAAATAGAAAACGAAGTTTTAGAAATTTTTCGTAGACGGTTAGCAAACCTGGAGCTTTACAAACAAGAATTTGATAAAGCAGTTAAGGAAAAATATCCTTTGGATGAGCGTACTTTTCAAATATTGAAGGATTATCGGCATGATATTTTAGAGCTTAGGGATAAGGATGTAGAGGAGATAGAAAAAGAGATTATATCTGCTAGAGAATATGTCAACAACCTAAAACGTTATGAGCAGGAGTTTTTCAGAGCAGTTGAAGCAGAATACCCCATAAGTGAATATGTCCGCAATGGACTTAAACAGTTTCAGCAGTCATTAAGACTCACAGATGAAGATATAGAAAAAATTGAAGCACCACTCTTAACCAGAAAGCAAGCTGAAGAGTCCCAGAAAAAGCAAGAATATGTCAAAAATCTGAAACGTTATGAGCAAGAGTTTTCCAGAGCAGTTCAAGGGGAATTCCCTATAAGTGAATATGTTCGCAATGCACTCAAACAGTTTCAACAGTCACTAGGGCTAATAGATGGAGATGTTAAGCAAGTTGAAGAAAGAATTTTGGCTCCATTAAAAGAAACTGAGAGACTACGACAACAAGAAGGACAAAGACTGCAAAGCGAACAAGAAGAATATAATAGGCGGCGACAACAGCAAGTTACTCAAACAACCACTGAATCAACGCAGGAAACAGATGATCTTAGTTCTGAGAAGGGTGTAGATTACACGCTGTTACGAGACTTACTCAAAATGCAGAATTGGAAAGAAGCGGATGAAGAAACTCTAGTAGTGATGCTAAAAGCTGCTGGTATAAAAAAAGATGGCTGGTTATATATTGATTTAATTGAAAAATTTCCCTGCACCGACTTACGCACGATAGATCAACTCTGGGTAAAATACAGCAATGGAAAATATGGCTTTAGTGTGCAGAAAAAAATCTGGCTAGAAGTAGGAGAAAAGTGGAATGCTTTCCATGCTCTTGTTGGATGGGAGATAACCGCCAAATCGTCGTTGATTAATTATGAGAGTATAAAGCATGATGGAATCGCACCTCAGGGACACCTTCCAGCAAAGTACTTGTACAGCATGAATAATGATTTAAATGCTGTTTTGATTGGTGCTTTGGTGGGTGGTGGTCTTTTGGCAACTGCCGCTTTAACTTTCGGTCTTGTTGCTTTGCCGCTTGCTGGTGCTGTAGGTGCTGGTGGTGCTGCTTTGGGTGGTGCTTTGAGTGCTAGTGATGAGGAAACAAGCCGCGACCTGGGACGGCGGTTTTTTTCTCTTGTGTCCAAATTGGGAAAATGTAACATATAAGGCTTACAGAAAATGTAGAAATTACCAAATAAGCCATTGTACGCAAAGTATTGCTGTTTCTTAGTTTTCGTTATCTGACTCTGTAGCTTTTCGGTGAAAAGAAGAGAGTAATGTTATTTTGCTTGTAGTTTGGTACTGGCAACTTGTGGGTTGTAAAAATTTATATAAAAGAAGAACCCTCGAAATTTTGAGGGTTCTTTTTCTTAAATCAGTTTTTCAACAATTTTTAGAATGGAGCGATCGCTAAACAAACAGCAGCCAATATCGCAGCGATGATATAAAACACTCCAACTACTTGCAATTCTGACCAGCCTGTTAGCTCTAAATGATGGTGTAGGGGTGCCATTTTGAAAAGACGCTTGCCTTTGCCATCAGGGCCTTTGGTGGCTTTGTAGTAGGTTACTTGTGCCATCACAGACAGAGTTTCTACAAAGAAGATACCACTGAGAATAAACAGGGCTACTAAGCTATTTGTTAACAGCGCTACAGCCGCTAAAGCTCCTCCCAGTGCAAGGGAACCGGTATCTCCCATGAAAACGCGGGCTGGGTTGCGGTTATGGGCTAAGAAACCTAAGCAACCGCCACTTAAAGCAGCACAGAAAACCATCAAACCCGGTGCTGTCGGTGCGATTAGGGCGGCTAAGGCTAAAAGAGCGATCGCTACTGTTCCGCCTGCTAAGCCATCAATACCATCAGTTAAATTAGTAGCATTACTTTCTGCAACTAGCACAAAACCTGCCAGAGGCCAGAATAGAAATCCTAAGGGTAATGTAAAGCTAACCCAAGGCAAAGCTATATTTGTAATATTAGAAGGTTGATTAAACATCAGCCATAAACAAAACACCACCGCAAAACTTACCTGTAAAGCCAGTTTCATCCGGGGGGATATACCTTTATTTGACTTACGGCGGAGAATTTGCCAATCGTCGAGCCAGCCAATCAACCCGTAGCTGATTGTCAATGCCGAAACTGCAAGCACCTCTTTTGCAAAATTAGACAATACACAGGCAAGCACTACAGCTACAGGGACAAAAAATATACCGCCCATTGTGGGAGTCCCTGCCTTTTTGAGATGAGCTTGGGGCCCATCTTCGCGGATTATTTGTCCGGTTTTAAGTGCTTGTAATATAGGTATTACCAAATAACCGGCGATAGCTGAAGCCAGCGCAGACAGCAATAGTGGCAAGGTTAGCGACATAGCTTGCCAAGGTAACCTATTTGCCATCCAATCCAAGAAAAATGCGGTTGTGCCTAACCCTACGGCTAATAAAGAGGCTAGAGCGATTCCAGAAATGTTTAATCCTTGCTCAGGAGATAATTTAGCGTCCACAGAAGTTTCCCTTCACTCCACACTTACAAAAGTAAATACCAGAAACGAGGCATTTTACCAAGTTCCTAAAGACAAATTCTTAATCTTCAGCGATTCCGATATCGTCGTCATCATCAAGGTCGTAATCGCCAATTCCATCTTCTACGCCCATTAGGGAGTCTATTTCTTCTTCGTCATCTTGAAAATCCGGTTCGTGAACGTCACGCGCTATGAGACGACCGTTACTTTGTAACCAATCTAGGAGGGAAGATTCTTGCTTTAGTGGGATGACATCAGCTCGTTGATTACGAGGTTCCTCACGTAATGGAGAGTTCAACATATCGACGAAGACAACGAAAGGTTTACCTAACTTGACATTTAGAGTCTATCACTTGACATGGATTAATTTAGTTATCCTTTCAACCCTTGAGTTGATAAATCCGCATTGAGATAGAAATTTTTATTTAATACGCTTATGACTTACGGGAAGTCGTTATTAGTAATTTTTTTGGCTTTAGACATAGGTTATGAATAACTTGTTTATGCTGATGAAAAGAGAGTAATTTTTGAGGTCACAGACTATGCTCGGAAAAACGGCTCTTATTGATGCGATCGCTGGTACAAATCGCGGTCTGTTGGCGACCCAAGCACAGAAACAGGCTATCTTAGCAGCGATCGCTAACTTAGAAGACTTTAATCCTACACCACGTCCGGTGGAAGCAAAGGAATTGCTCGATGGCAATTGGCGATTACTATACACCACTAGCAGGGGTATTTTGAACTTAGATAATCTACCTTTGTGCAAACTCGGTCAAATCTATCAGTGTATCCGGGTAGAAACTACCAGCGTTTACAACATAGCGGAGATTTACGGCTTACCTTATTTAGAAGGATTAGTCAGTGTTGCTGCCAAATTTCGGCCAGTTTCACATCGACGCGTCGAAGTAAAATTTGAGCGGTCTATTATCGGCTTACAACGTTTAATAGAATACAATTCTCCGGTAACTTTTATCCAACAAATTGAAGCAGGTAGAAAATTTCCGGCGATTGATTTTCCTATAAACAACGATCGACAGCAAGGCTGGTTAGATATTACTTATATAGATAACGATTTGCGAATCGGTAGAGGTAACGAGGGAAGTGTGTTCGTATTGAGTAAAACATAAGCTTATGCAAAAATACTGTTCGCGAACGAAGGTACGTTATAACAAGAACTTTGTCAAGGAGGTTTAAACACTATTTTTAACTGGTGACTGGGGATCGGGGACTGGGGACTAGGAATTCTTAAGTGAGAAATTTTTTTTAGTTCCCAATACTCAATGCCCAATGCCCCATACCCAATGCCCCATGCCCTATTTGCCCAATTTCCCATACCCTACAACCTAATTCAGACAAATAACTTAACAAAGGCTCTTGCTGCGACCTTCAGGTTGTAGAGTGAAATCAATTAGCCCTCTAAATTGGCAATTGATAACTAAAAGGGAAAGTAATCATGGTTCAACGTGGCTCTAAAGTACGTATTCTCCGCCCTGAATCCTACTGGTTTCAAGATGTAGGAACCGTGGCTTCTATCGATCAAAGCGGCATTAAATACCCAGTAATTGTCCGTTTTGAAAAGGTCAACTACTCTGGTATTAATACCAACAACTTTGCTCAAGACGAACTATTAGAAGTTGAAGCACCAAAGGCTAAGGCGAAAAAATAGGCAGCAAACCCACAAGGGGATTGCTTAATGGGATGATGAAGGGAAGTCTAAAGTATGAAATCTGAAAATATGAAACTTTCAGTTCTTTCATCCTTGCTCTTAGCCTACCCTAATCTATAAGAAGCCGCCCTGCGGGTATTTACGGTTTCTGTTTAGAGTAGTATGGTAAAGCCACCTACGGGTGTTTACATACTGTCTCATCTTTGTTTGCTTAGTCCCCGAATACACTAAAATTTGCTCGCTTAATCAGCTTGAATGCCTGAATTGCCTGAAGTCGAAACAGTCCGAAGGGGTCTAAATCAATTGACCCTCAACCAAAAAATTACGGGTGGAGATGTGTTGCTCGATCGCACCATCGCCTACCCGTTTTCTGTCGGTGAGTTTATTGATGGAATTAAAAACAGTGCGATCGCTATTTGGCATCGTCGCGGCAAATATTTGCTAGCTGAACTCACCTCCTCATCTCCCTCCTCAACCAGTTGGCTGGGGGTTCATCTGCGAATGACCGGTCAACTCCTGTGGGTGGATCGAGATGAACCGTTACACAAACACACGCGAGTCAGATTATTCTTTGGCGATCGGCAAGAATTACGGTTTGTCGATCAACGCACTTTTGGGCAAATGTGGTGGGTTCCCCCTGGTGTTCCTGTAGAAAGTGTCATAACGGGTTTGGCAAAATTGGCAGCCGACCCATTTTCAGATGAATTCAGCGTTGAATATCTAGCAAGTAAACTCCAAAAGCGTCGCCGTCCCATTAAGACTGCGCTATTAGATCAGTCGGTGGTGGCTGGGTTAGGTAATATTTACGCTGATGAAGCACTATTTAAGAGCGGAATTTTACCTGAAACGTTGTGTACTGATTTGCAGCTAAAGCAAATCGAGAATTTACGAACAGCGATAATTCAGGTCTTAGAAACGAGTATTGAGGCTGGTGGTACTACTTTTAGTAATTTTCTCAATGTTAAGGGTGTTAATGGCAACTACGGAGGCGTAGCTTGGGTTTATAACCGCGCTGGAGAACCCTGTCGAGTTTGTGATACGCCTATTATGCGGACTAGGCTGGCTGGGCGATCGAGTCACTTTTGTCCTGAGTGTCAAAGGGGGTAGGGACTGGGGACTAGGGAGATGGGGAGATGGGGAGATAGGGAGACAAGGGAGAAGATTGCTACCTTGTCCCCCTTGTCCTCTTCTCATGCCCCATGCCCCATGCCCAATGACCAATGACTAATGATTAATGACTTGTGAGTTCTAAGTCTTTTAGAATGCAGATAAAACAAGTTACAAATTTGAGAGGGGAACTCATGGCAGTCAAAAAAGGTGATATAGTTCGCGCTGTCCGGGAAAAACTGGAAAACAGTGTGGAAGCAAAAGCTAGCGATACTCGCTTTCCTTCCTATCTATTCGACTCTAAGGGCGAAATTGTAGACCTGAAAGGTGATTATGCACTTGTTAAGTTTGGGAAAGTGCCAACACCAAATATTTGGTTACGTGTAGATCAACTCGAAGAGTTTAAGTAAGAAAAAAGAATTCACAATGGGCTGCGCCCCGCTAAGCTAACAGAATCCAAGAGGCAGAATTGAGCATTCATTCTTTCTCTTGGATTTTGAATTTTTATTAAAAAAAATTGCATTTTAATAAAACACAACTCACGAGTCAGCAGCCAGAATTATACAACTGAATTATGTGTGACTCATGGATGAATAAAGGGGTTTAAGTTACTTACCAAATTTAAAATTTGGTGGTCTAGAATTAGTGGTGTGTGCTACTCCTAACTAATTGATTCTGAATTCTGTATTCTGAATTCTGTATTCTTCTTTGATTTATGTCTTTTTCTTCTAACTCCCCAATTCTGTGTAATTTACCCCGTGTCACCATTGTTGGTGCGGGTAGGGTTGGCAGTACTTTAGCCCAACGCATTGCGGAGAAAAACTTAGCAGATGTAGTTTTGCTAGATATCATTGCAGGAATGCCCCAAGGTCTAGCACTGGATTTAGTTGAGGCTAGAGGAATTGAATTACACAATCGTCAGATTATTGGCACAAATAATTATGCTGATACATCTGGTTCGCAAATTGTGGTGATTACGGCAGGTATTCCCCGAAAAACAGGTATGAGTCGGGATGATTTGCTGAAAACTAATGCCAAGATTGTAGTCGAAGCGGCCAAGAATGCGATCGCCTATTCTCCCAATGCCATTTTTATTGTGGTTACTAATCCTTTGGATGTGATGACTTATTTAGCTTGGCAAGCAACTGGTTTACCACGCAGTCGAATTATGGGTATGGCTGGTGTGTTGGATTCTGCGCGTTTTGAAACTTTCATTGCCCTGGAATTAGGAGTTTTACCCGCTGATGTCAAAGCGATGGTATTGGGTAGCCACGGCGATTTAATGGTGCCTTTGTCTCGTTATGCTACTGTTAACGGCATTCCCATCACAGAATTGTTGGATGCAGCTACAATTGCACGTTTGGTGGAAAGAACTCGCAATGGTGGTGCTGAAATTGTGGAATTAATGCAGACAGGTGGTGCTTTTTTTGCTCCTGCATCGGCTACTAGTGTGATGGTGGAATCAATTTTATTAAATCAATCGAGATTGTTACCAGCAGCGGCTTATCTTCAAGGTGAATACGCTTTAGAAGATGTTGTGATTGGCGTTCCCTGTCGGTTGGGATGCGGTGGAATTGAAAGCGTGTTGGAATTAAATCTGACTGATGAAGAAAGAGAAGCTTTGCATACTTCGGCTCAATCTGTACGGAAGAATATTGAGCGATCGCAGGAAATTTTGGCTAATAATTAAATGATGGCAATTTTGGCAAGTCGCTCAGCCGAACGATTTTGGATTAAATGTTTTTACTAAAAGTACTATGAAACTGCCCACGCATAAAACGTGCGGGCAGTTTCATAAAATATTAGTTTTCTGTTAACGGCGGTAATCTTGGTCTGCGGGGTCGCCGTAGGGATCTTCGCTGGCTGGACGGACATCGCCGTAAGATGCGATATCTGCGGGGTCGCCGTAGGGATCTTCGCTAGCTGGACGGACATCGCCGTAAGATGCGATATCTGCGGGGTCGCCGTAGGGGTCTTCGCTGGCTGGACGGACGTTGCCGTAAGATGCGATATCTGCGGGGTCGCCGTAGGGGTCTTCGCTAGCTGGGCGGACGTTGCCGTAAGATGCTGGGTCTGCGGGGTCGCCGTAGGGATCTTCGCTAGCTGGGCGGACATTGCGATCGCGGTATCGATCTATTTCAGCTTCGTCGCGGTTTGACCCCAAGAGGAAATCTTTCGCCTTTCGCAAAAAGTCATCTACCATGATTTGTCTCCTGATTTAAGTTCGTGTTTCCGACGTGAGCGATCGGCGTTATCCTCTAGGAACACCTTTGCCGATCTAAAATGCCGGAGCTGCTGATGAAGTTAAGTTACTTAGGTCGCGACCTGTAGAGCGTCCGTTATAACCTTGGAAATCCTGGTACTGTCGCGCCTCAGATTCCGGTACTCGAATTCCTTCTGATGGTGGAGTTACCCAGTGAGCGCGATGTTCGGCATCGCGGTAGTATACACGGCCATTCTTGGAAAGATAGTACTTACCTTGCGCTCCTTCTTGGGGAGCATTTTTATGCTGGTTGTAGAGGTAGTAAAGTGCTGCTGCACCGGCTAAAATCGCCACTTTTTGACCGCCAGATAAGCCCTTTTTAACTTCGGGTTGGCTGCTGCGATCGCTCACTGTTCTACCAACGCTATCATCAACTGGTGGTGGTACATTGGCACTTCGGGAACCGCCTCCGCAGCTACTCAGCAATGGCACTGTTAGCAATGCCGAAAGCAAAACAGCCAGCAAACGTGAAACTACTTTACGTTCTTTATATATTGTAATCATCGGATCTCATCATCATCTACGTTTACTAAAAGCCTTGCTGTTGTAGCCACAGAGTTAGAGTTCCTGTTAGTTTACCTGGAATTACAAAAACATTTACCGCTGATTTACAACAGCACAACTACAGCATTTCATTAACATAATGAGCAAATTTGTTGAATATTCCATCTTGCCTTTGAGAGAAACTCACTTCATCCCAACGAAATATTTTGTTGATTTTTTATTTCTTCCCTATAAATAAAAGGCAAAAATATTCAGCAATTTCTCGGTTATTTTTAGGTGGCTTAATAACTTAGAAAGATACAGGTAATACGATGATATTTGTCAAAAAATACACTAAATATGACATCACAAAACACAGCCCAAACGAGAACTCGTGTGCTTTTAGCTTTGTGGGATTTGGGAGGAATTCAGCAGCAAGTAAGTAAAGGTCTACTCACAAAACGAATTGTATCTAAAACTAAAAAGGTAGCAGATTATCAAGGCATATTCGAGGAATTACATAATCAAGGAGCGATCGCAATTTCCAAAAAGGGATATTCTCTGATATCTCCCAAGGGTTTAGAGGCATTGGGTGAGGGTTTGAGGAGTGATGGTTTTAAGTTTGAAGGGACAATTGTCGGAACTTGGGCGGCGAATGCGTTGGTGAAGTGGATTAGCCAGATTAATGTTGCGGGAAGTAGTACAAATGTAGCAGTTAATGGGAAGAGTAGGGCGATCGCTTCTTACGACGAGTTTAAGTCAGCGGCGTTGGAAGTGTACGACAAGTTGAACCAAAACTACAACTTAGACGATCTAGTGCCAATTTATCGCATTAGGAGAGAAATAGGCGATCGGGTTAGTCGTGAAGATTTCAACACATGGCTGCTAGAAATTCAGGAGAAAGATATTTTGCAACTTCAGGGTGGAAGCATAGAAGATAGCGCTCCCGACAAGATTGAAGATTCCATTACTACTAAAGTCAGTGGATTACGCTGTTATGCTAAACGCCTCAATGTTTAAACTAAGCTCCTCGGTTTTTTCCGCTTTTATTTCTTAGTCATTATTTTCAGGATAACTACAATTATGAGTAATTCTTTCTCTTCATATTCGGACATCAATAAAGCTATTACAAATAATAACCCATTTGATAGATCATTAGTAGTCAGAAATCATGATATCTGGAACAAAAATTTTCCAGATGTCTCTTCAATAAATTCTCATGTATCAGATGCTGTCTTTCAGGCAATAGAGCAAATATCCACAGGAAAACGTTCAGTTATTGGTATAACTATTAAAGCTGAAAAAGGGCTAGGTAAAAGTCACTTAATGAGTCGGATTCGTCACCATATTCAGGGTGAAGGCGGTAGTTTTTTTGTCTATATGAGCGAAGTTGACTATGGCGACTTAAACAAAATACATTCTAAATTTCTAAACACATTGACATCTAGTCTAAAACAGATTGGTAATCAAAGTGTAATGCAATGGCAAGAGTTGGCAACTACTTTAGTCAATGAAGTATATAAGTCAAGCTACACTCCTCAAGAGTTAATGAAGCGATTTCCTGGGGTTTTAGCTCAACATCCTAAAATAGTTGATGCCTTGACTGCTAAAGTACTGAAACTCAAGCCAAACATTGAAAATCCTTATTTGATTCAGGCTATTCTATGGACACTTTCTTTAGATAAAGCTTCATTTGCAATTAATTGGCTTAGTGGCAGAGATTTGGCACAGTCACAAGCTGATTCTATGGGATTACCTAATACTAGTCAAGACGATAAAGAAGCTGAAGCATTCCAAACTGTATGCCAAATTATCGACTTAATTGGTGATTATAGGACAATAGTCATCTGCTTTGATGAGTTAGAAAGCGTCAATTGTAATGAGCAGGGTTTTACAAGATCGCAAGTTATTGCTCTGTTTGCAAAAGATATATATAGCAAAATTAAACGTGGAGTCTTAATTCTAGCTATGTTCGATGAAACTTGGACACAACAAGTTAAAGTTGTGCCACAAGCAGATTCGGTTATTGATAGAATTGGTGAAAAGAAATTTGATTTAAGGCATCTTAATAGTGATGATGTAGTAACTCTTGTCTCGCACTGGCTAAAAGAGTTTTATGATAGAAATAATTTAACTCCACCTCATGCTGTCTATCCTTTTGATGAAAATAACTTACGAGAGCTTGGTAAAGAAAAACCAATAGTTAGAAAGGTTTTACAGTGGTGTACAAATAATTGGAATTTGCCTGGTGGCTTACGGACACAAGTCGATCCACTACATAAAATTGAAAAAGCTTTTAATAAAGAACTTACAGCACTTGATAACACAATAGAAAATTACTTTGAAGACAGTAGTACCATAGCTGATGCTATACGTTTTTGTTTATTAACTCTAAAAGGGAAAACTCTAGAAAGAGTAAAAATTGATGAGGTTGAGGAAGTTATAGTTAAAAATGTAGACAAAGGCTACCTTAATTTTAAAATTATTGGTAAGGAAGAGGGAAGAGTGGTCAAAATAGTAGTAGCAGTTGTGCAGGAATCTAGCAATAAATTTGTAAGCGCTGCCTTGAAAAGATTAATAGATTACAAAACATTTGATATGACTCGCGGTTGCTTAATTCGGGCTAAAGATGTGAAATCTAATACTAGAGGAAAAGAATATTTAGAACAACTACTTTCTAAAAACTTAGGAGGAGAATTTATCAAACTTAATATTGAAGATATTAAGCCTCTTTTAGCTATTTTATTTGTTAAACAAGCTTCTAAAGATTATGAAGTTCTTGAGGAGGAAATTTGTCAATTTATAGTTCAACATAAAATTGCAACTGACAACTACTTAATACGTGAAATTTTAAGCGATCCATCTGGTCAAATTCCCAGTGGATTAATAAATGAAGAATGTCTTTCTGAAACTCAGCCTATACAAGATAAAAATATGACTAAAGAAGTAGATGCTATGCTCGATAATTTACTGGTTAAACTTGGTTTATGAGTAATTTAATTTTGCTCAATACAGCCTTATGTCTACCCGCTCCTGACGTTGAAGCATTGCTACAGGGTCGAATAATTATAGCTCTACCACAGACATTTATTCATCCAGGGCGTTCTTTTGCTCTCTATCCGTCTGCAACTTCAATTAACGTGTTACCCGATGGACAATACTACAAATCAAATTTATTAACGGTTACCCAAAAAGCTATTACTCAAATAAGTTCTGAAACAGTCTGGATTAAATCCTGGGGTAAATGTGAACTGTGCCAAATTCTAAATAAATCAGAATCATTAGAAGCTTTGTCACAATTAAATATTTGGACAATAAAAGGATTACAACAAATTTTGCTACAAAGGAAGCATATCTTTCTTGCTTATTTGCGTGTCTATTTGTTGTCTCAGCCAATTGAAATACCTGTGAATCCACAAAGCCAGTTTATGGGTTTACCTCATCCGTTAAAGGTATCTGTTGATTTACCAATTTTAACCGATCGCACTTTCGCCCAACGCAAGCATCAACTAGAAAACCTACAGCCACCACTGCATCCTGAACTGGAAGAATTACAAAGTGCCATCGCACAATTATCTCATACAAACTCAGCTGCACAGCAACTAGATGATGACATCAAAATTTTTCTAGGTTGGAATACTAGAAAATTAGAAACTTTAGCCGATTCAGATTTAGTTTGGATTCAAAAAATTGCTGAAGTTGGAAACTCTAGCGACGGACATACATTTGAAAAATTAGTTCGTAGAGGATTACTAAAATTAGGCTTTACAGGCTCAGGTTTAAATGCAGATGCAACTGGTGGCGCAGGAGGTATGGATTTTTATGCTGAACAACCTTATCCAATAGTAGGAGAGTGCAAGGCAACTAAAACTGAGAAAGTTACTGATGGGACACCTGCACAGTTATTAAAAATAGGTATGAACCATCTAGGTAAATTTCAATATGAAAATTGTATTAAATTGATTGTAGCCGCTGGAGAACTAAATTTTTACGCTCTAAGAACAGCAACTGAAAATCAAATGAATGTTATTAGCCCTGAAACTCTACAAAAACTTGTTGCACTGCAAGCATCCTATAAAAATTCTATCAATTTATTAGAACTAAAAGAGTGTTTGCAACAAACTCCTTTTGGTTTAGCTGAAGAGAAACTTAATAATTATATTGATAAAGTTGAACAATCTATAAAGTTGCGATCGCAAATTATTACAGCAGTCAAAGAACTTTCTGAACAAGATGACGACAATTCAAAAGCTACACACCAGAATTTTACAGTTACAGAAATTCGCGTTCATTTCAATGCTACTCATAACCCGAAATTAAATGATGAGGTAGTTCACGATTTATTGATAGAACTTTCTTCACCATTAACAGGCTATTTAGGAAGAATTAAAGGTAGTGATTGGAGGGGCGATCGCTTTTACTTCCTGCGGGATTTATCAATAAACTTTAAATAAGTATAAATAGAAATAATATGTCGCTTCATCCTTGAGCTTCTCTTACTTGACGCAGTTTTTCTCGCAATTGTTCAACTACAACCTCTCCATCAATACCTTGCCCTTTATCTAGTTGTTCAATAGCGACCTCAACTTTTTCCCGCGTTTCTTCAACCCATTGCTGATAACCTTTTTCCCACTCTAATAACAACTTCAGTGCGTCTAGCAAGTTCTTCTGGCGATAAACTGCGTTCTGGAAAGATTCTCCCCCGACGTGCAGGTTGTTTTGCAGTTGATTCTGTCATGGTTTAACCTTACCTGTTGACGTTGCTTTAACTTTCTTTAACTTTATATTATGGGAACTAACAACGAAGGATGGCGAATCTAAGCATCGCTATGTTGAATTTTTTCTCAGTGTTTTTGATTTTAAGTGATAAACTTTACAAAAATTTTATACTTAGCTACTGTGTATTTTCATTTACAATAGATAGTCAACTAAATACTGTCGAAGAGTCTTCTTATACTTACTACACTGGTGTTTATTAATTACAATCCAGTAGCAAGTTTAAGACTTAGGAAAAATGAGTCATGTATTATCAAATTTGGAACTTTTTTCTTCAAGAAGATAAATATAATTATTGGAAAGACAGAATAAAAGTTCACAAAAGTTTTAACAGAGTTACATGGCAAAAGATTATTGATTTTTTGTCGTTGGTTGAGCAGACTTTTGCACTCAAATATCGACTAGCAGAAACTGATAGTCTTGAGCCATTTCTGAAGTTAGCAACAGAGAATGGTTACAAGCTAACAGCAGATGAACTTGCATGGTTTTTAATTACCAGAAAACAGATTTGGGATCTTTTTGATTTGGCACAAAAAACGCCGTCTCTTAAAGAGCAATTGCTCACTGCTAAAAGTCCACACCATTTTGTCAACATAGCTGCGGAGAACAACTATTACTTTTCTGTAGATGAATTAGCTTGGCTGTTAACTGAAATCAAATCGTCGTCAGAATTAGTATCAATTAACAATAGTGTTGGTGAGATTCTAACGGTCTCAAATTACGGCAGGATTGAAACAGGATACTGGATTTGGCTGGCAGAAGACTGGGGAATTGTAGCGCCATTTTGTCATCGCGATAAGCCAGGTACTTTCTTATCTCAAAATATCAACAATCCTTTTTTACCCGATCGCTGTTTCTTACCCAAGAGCTACTTTAACCAACGCCTAATGGCAATTCATAATTAAAATAATGAGTTTTCCATTATACAATCAAGCATCCTAGACTGAAGATATGTCTTCTATCTAGGATGCTTCACAATAAAAAATTGTTGCAGATACAACAATTATCGACAAAATGTAATATCTGCACTAGAGTTATCAGCCAGCAGAAACCGTCAAATTGCTGGGTTTATGAAGATCGCCTTGCAAAACCACACCGCGCTGATTGGTATGGAGATGACGCAAAATCTTATAAATCGCTTCAACTTGCTCTGATGCACCAGCCTTTTCGGCGAGTTCTTCTAAAGAAAGGGGAGCTTTTTCTTTTTGTAGCACTGCTACTACTCGTGTTTGTAAGTCAAGAATACCGGCGGCGGCTTTTTTGCCAGCTTCTACCCCTGGTTGATGGTAGGCGTTGATGTTGACCAAGCTAGCATACAAACCAACAGCACGTTCATACAAAGCAATTAACGCGCCTACAGTTCGGGCGTTAACTTGGGGAATAGTGACTGTAATCGAATCGCGGTGATTTTCATAAAGTGCTTGTCGGGTTCCTTGGAGAAAACCAGAAAGATAATCGCCTGATGTCACTCCCGGATCTATTTCTGCTGATGGCCCTTGACGATCTTCCAGAACTTCAATGAAGGTAGCAAAGAAATTCGGCACGCCTTCGCGCAACTGCTGGACGTAAGCATGTTGATCTGTTGAGCCTTTGTTACCATAAACGGCGATGCCTTGATGGACAATGTTGCCGTCTAAGTCTTTTTCCTTGCCCAAGGATTCCATTACTAGCTGTTGCAGATAACGGCTGAATAACAATAGGCTGTCCTTGTAAGGTAGAACAACCATATCTTTTTCACCCTTGCCATTGCCAGCAAAGTACCAAGACAATGCAAGCAAGGCTGCTGGGTTATTTTTCACATCTGGGACGCGGGTAGCGTCATCCATTTCTTTTGCACCTTGCAGCATGGCGCGAACATCAATGCCTTGCAGCGCTGCTGGTACTAGTCCCACAGCAGACATTTCTGATGTGCGTCCTCCCACCCAGTCGTACATGGGAAACCTAGCCAACCAGCCTTCCTCTTTCGCTACTTTATCGAGGTTGCTATCAGGGCTGGTAATAGCTACCGCATATTGAGCAAACTCCAAATTATGGCTGGCGTAGGCTTTTTTAACTTCAATCATGCCATTGCGAGGTTCTGGCGTTCCCCCAGATTTGGAGATTACCAATACTAAAGTACTGGCAAGATTGTTTCCCAAATGATTGAGAATGCGATCGATACCTGCCGGATCGGTGTTATCAATAAAGTGAATTTTCAGCGGCGGGAAATCAGACGCCAAAGCTTCAGCGACGAATTCGGGGCCGAGGGCGGAACCACCAATACCAATAGAAATAATATCCGTGAAACGGCTCGCTGTGGGAGGATGAATAGCACCTGTTTGGACTTTTTCCGCAAAAGCTTCGATTTGTTCTAGGGTTTGGACAATTTCTTGTGTAAGTTCTGGAGTTGGCGCCAAATCGGGATTTCGCAGCCAATAGTGTCCAACCATGCGGTTTTCATCAGGATTTGCGATCGCACCCTTCTCCAGTTGAGCCATATCCGCAAACGCCTTGTCAAACTTCGGCCGCAACGACTCCACAAAGGCATCATCGAACCGCATTCGACTCACGTCTAAGTACAGTCCCAATCCCTCGTGGAAATATAACCAGTTTTGGTATCGTTGCCAAAGTGCCCTAGCATCCATAGGGAAATCTCAAGTAAAGTGTTTTTCAAAAACCAGTTTAATGGAAGGTTATAGCGATCCCTGCCTAGCGTTATACAGTTTACAGTTTTAAGTGTTCGCTTAACTCTTTCCCTTAAACATCTGGCATAGGGATGACACGCAAAAATTTCACAATTCCACCCCTAATTTCTATACCAATCAAATAATTATCCAGAGTGAAGCGATGAAAAATCCCTTCACTATCAAGCTGTCGTAGTTCTTTTAGTCCAGTCAGCTGCCACTTTTGGGCAAACTCGGTAAAAACAAAATCATACACCCGCTCGTAAGCAGCAGGTTCTAAATTTTTTAGGTCTAGCAAAAAAGACCTTGCATAGCGTACTTCCACACTCACTAGGGGTTATACCATTTTGGATTTTAAACTTCGGCTTACCTCGACTTCGTTCGGCACAAGTCGCTCAGTCGAGCGATTTGGAATTCTCAATTGTGTACTCCTGCAAACAAGCAAGCTACGCATACTGCTACGAAATCAAAAGCACTTCTGCATCAGAAAAACATTAACAGTCGTATTGCTTCGTCATGGGTTAAGATGTCCCACGGTTGCTGCGATCGCTTCACTTTTTGTATGGCTTTAAGCATATAAAAGTCACAATGTAAAGCTTCAAGAACGTTCCAAATGCTTTGCAAATCGTCGTCCGCTAACTGCTCGATTAAATGATGCATTCTCAGTCGCAGTAAATTCATACGTTAATTTTTCCTCATACGCAAACACCAACAATAAATAGTATTCCCAAAAAATTAGTCAGGCTTAACGACAATATTTTGGGTTTTGAATTGGGAATTGCTTTTGTAGAGACAAGGAAATAGGGAACAGAGGAAAGAAAAAACAGGCTTATCTGAACTGCATTGTGCTATATCCGCCTAACCAAGCGTACAAGACAGTATAGGAAGATAAAATTTCAGCTTCTAAGGCTCGACGTTGACCTTCTGAGGCTCAACGTTGACCTTCTGAGGCTCGACGTTGACCTTCTGAGGCTCGACGTTGACCTTCTGAGGCTCAACTTTGACCTTCTGAGGCTCAACTTTGACCTTCTGAGGCTCAACTTTGACCTTCTGAGGCTCAACTTTGACCTTCTGAGGCTCGACGTTGACCTTCTGAGGCTCAACTTTGACCTTTTGAGGCTCAATTTTAGTCTTGAAATAAATTATCCAATCCCAATATTGTGGGGTGGACATCTTGTCCGCCCTTGTTTCCGGGCGGGCGAGACGCCATCGGTGTCAACTTAAGCTCAAACTCTTGCCCCACAGGCATTTTACCCCACCCCCAAACCCTCCCCTTGCTAAGGGGAGGGGAGGTTTTGCGCCAGCAAAACCGGGGTGGGGTAACGCGGATCTTGATGGTAAGTGAGTAGAACTCGCTCATCACGTTTTCACCAGGGTTTCACGTTAAGTTGACACGTATGGCGAGACGCCCACCCCACAAGAGAAGTTCAATTTTTTTATTTGGAAACCCCTTAAATCTTCTCAAGAGGACTAAACTCAATCAATGGCTGGTGCGATCGCAGTCTACAAAACGCGAACTTAAAATAAAAACCTGTAAAATCTATTTCTTAATGATAGATTGAACACACTCCTCACTCTTGTACAGACGCGATGAATCGCGTCTCCCAACTTTTAACTATTTAATATGGTTGAATATCTCATTTTCTTAGCAATTTCTACAGCCAGTTTTGCCCTATTCGCTCTCGGACTGAATCTACAATGGGGTTTCACGGGGTTGATTAACTTTGGTCATGTCGCTTTCATGACCTTGGGAGCATATACAACTGTGTTGTTAAGCTTAAAGGGCGTTCCTTTACTAATATCGACGCTCCTGGGAGCAATCGTAGCCGCTTTGTTGGGTTTGATAATTGGTTTTGCGACTCTGCGCTTGCGGGAAGATTACCTAGCAATTGTCACCATTGGTACAGGAGAATTAATTCGTTTAGTGGTGAATAATCAAGAATTACCTGTAGGTAATTCTTGGGTTTCTGGGGCGTTTGGGGTACAAAGTTATCCCATACCCTTCTCGACACAGCCGAGTTTGTTTTTGAGATTAGTAATGATTGGACTGTTAACGCTGGTAGCTGTCGTCACTTTCTTAACTTTGTGGCGATGGATTCGCACTACTCAAGTATCTCGCACTACTGATTTAGGTCAAAGGACGACTAGCAAACAGGAATTTGCATCGCGTTTGGGAGTGGGAATTTTGTTAGCAGTTTTGGCAGCAGCAATTTATATTTCTGGGGTAATTGGATTGTATAATTACAACCCAAAAGCAGGTTTGATGCTGGTGCTGCTGTTGGTTTTAGCATTGGTATTCTGGCGATTAGAAATTTTAGTGCGATCGCCTTGGGGTAGAATTCTCAAAGCTATCCGTGAAGATGAAGAAATTCCCAAAGCATTAGGTAAAAATGTGTTTTGGTATAAATTACAATCTCTCATGCTTGGGGGTGCGATCGCTGGTATCGCCGGTGCTTTCTTCGCTTGGCAACTCAGCGCCATTTATCCTGATAATTTCCAACCCCAGCTGAGCTTTGATACTTGGATTATGGTAATTTTAGGCGGTTCTGGGAATAATATCGGCACAATCTTAGGCGCGGTAATTTTCTTTGCTTACGATGCCATCACGCGAGAAGTTTTGCCGAGAATCGTACCCCTTGATGAAGCACGTTTGGGTGCATTTCGCATCATGGTAATCGGATTTATTTTAATGCTACTGATGATTTGGCGTCCTCAAGGTATCTTAGGGAAAAAGGAGGAACTCACCCTTGGTAAATAACCAATCATCACCACTTCCTCTGCTAGCAGCCACTGGACTTTCTAAAAGTTTTGGTGGTATTAAAGCAGTTAATGAAGCAAAAATCGAAGTTGCCAAAGGCAGCATTACGGGTTTAATTGGCCCCAATGGTGCTGGTAAAACTACTTTATTTAATTTACTCTCCAACTTCATCCGCCCAGATAAAGGGCGAGTAATTTTTGACGGCGAACCCATTCACAATTTGCAACCATATCAAATTGCCCAGCAAGGAGTAATACGCACTTTTCAAGTTGCACGCACTCTCTCGCGGTTGTCGGTGTTAGAAAATATGTTGTTAGCGGCGCAAAAACAAACCGGTGAAAACTTTTGGCAGGTACAGTTACAACCGCACATCGTCGCCAAGGAAGAAAAGCAACTCCAAGAAAGAGCAATGTTTTTATTAGAATCGGTTGGTTTAGCAAAAAAAGCCCACGATTACGCTGGCGGTTTGTCTGGCGGACAGCGCAAGCTGTTGGAAATGGGACGCGCACTGATGACTAATCCCAAGTTAATTTTGTTGGATGAACCAGCAGCAGGAGTAAATCCGAGATTAATTGATGATATTTGCGATCGCATTCTCGCTTGGAACCGCCAAGATGGAATGACGTTTTTGATTATTGAACACAATATGGATGTGATTATGTCATTGTGCGATCGGGTTTGGGTACTTGCCGAAGGACAAAATTTAGCTGACGGTACGCCAGCAGAAATTCAAACCAATCCCAAAGTTCTCGAAGCTTATTTAGGAAAATAAAGTTCTATTGGCTTTCTCTTCCACATAGGAAGAGAGGCTTTTATTCTTGCTCTTTATTGTTTTGTTAAATCTTTGAAAATTAGGGTAGTGTTAAAATTAAACTGAATTTGCACATCAGAAAACAAGTTTTATGTCAATGATGACAATCAAAGATTTAGAACGAGTTCAAACCGCTTTTTCTGAAGCAGGTTTATATTACCAACTGGAACTCGAAAATGGGAAAATCTCAATTATGGGCCCATCAGATATCGTATCCAGTGAAATTAGTAGTCGTCTCATCGCTTTTCTCTTTGCTTGGGTGAATCCTCGTCGTTGATGAACGTAATGGCAATAGATTTATTCAAAAATCTCGTCGGTTATGGGTTCGTTCTGGTTGGCATCCTCCTCAAGAAGATTCATGTCAGGAAAGTTAAGATTAATACGCCAATAAACCCCATTTTCTCGCTGCATCAACTGGTAGCCTATCAATTCCCGTCGTAGGGTAGCGTAATCAGGATGATACTGCTTAAGAACATCATTAACTGCGCGTTCTGGATACTGAACCTCAATCTCAAATCTGTTGGCTAACCACTTGAGAATTACTAAGCGCTTTTTCCGGCTAGCAGGAATTTCTTTGAGCCGTTGCACGGAGTTTTGCTTACACCCATCGTCTTCGATATAGTTTTTTAGGACTTTGCTTTCCCAAGCTTCACTATCGATGTCTTCTATCAAACTTGTCATTGTATTAGGTATAAAAACTTGTTTGCTGATACTTTGCAAAGCTTCGTTATCTAATAGATACAAATGGCTATTACCATCAGAGCGCATTGTCACCAAATTTAGCTCCTTAAGTTTTGCCAAATGATGGCATATCGCCGATTCTTTGAGTTGGGTTTGTACCGCTAACTCTTCAACACTACATTCCTGATTTGCCAAAATACCTATTATCTTCAATCTACTATCGTCTGCTAACGCCTTGAAAAAGTGCAGCAAGATGTTAATTTGTTCTGCTTGCATAACTTACCTCTAGTTAGATATCTATCTAATTAGAACTATATCTAATTTTAATTGCTTTCACCACTCCCTATTTTTGTACAGACGTGGTTAACCGCGTCTGTACGCGCTTATCAGTCCGAACGCCAATAAACCCCATTCTCTCGCTGCATCAACTGGTAGCCTATCAATTCCCGTCTGAGAGTGGCGTAGTCAGGATGGTAGCGCTTGAGAACATCGTTCACCGCGCGTTCTGGATACTGAACCCCAATTTCAAATCTATTTGCTAACCACTTGAGAATTACTAAGCGCTTTTTGCGACTAGCAGGGATTTCTTTGAGGCGTTGGACGGAGTTATTGTCAAAGACATCGCCATCAAAATAGTTTTTCAATACTTTGTTTTCCCAAGCTTCAGTATCCACCTCGTCAATCAAAGAAGCAATTTGCTCAGGTGTAAAAATTTGCTTACTGATGCTTTGCAAAGCGTCGCTATCCAACTGGTACAGGCGGCTATTCCCCTCAGGGCGCATAGTCACTAAACTGAGTTCCTTAAGTTTGGCTAGATGATGAGATACTGTCGGTTCCTTGAGTTGCAATAACACAGCTAATTCTTCAACGCTGCACTCCTGGTTCGCCAGAATACCTACAATCTTCAATCTGCTTTCGTCTGCTAAAGCTTTGAAAAATCGCAGCAGGGTCTGAAACTGTTCTTTCTCCATAATTTGTTATAATCAAATTAGATCTCAATCTAATTAGAAAAAAATCAAATTAGCTCTGCTGTCCTCTTCTGATACAGCATTGCCTTATCTTAGCTAATTGTGAATTAATGTTAATTCTTAGATTTTTTTCGTAGAAAATTGAGATTTCTTAAGTTGTTCTTTACATTTCGCCATGACACGTCCCTCATCAATTAGGAACAGAAGAAGAGGGAGTATCCTGCAACAGGGTACTTCACTTGTACAAGCAGCGAGATTTTTGGGTGTAGACCAGAGTACTTTATACATGGCTCTGCAAAGAGGACAAATTCCCACTACTAGAAGAAATGGGCGGACTGTAGTTAGCCAAGGGGCTTTGATGGACTATAGAGCTAGAACCAGACCACTTTTATAGTTCTTGATTGAGTAGAACACAACTTCGTAGGGGCAAAGCGCGTAGTTCATTGGCGTCAACTTCAGAACAGAAAGTCCAAATTTTTTGGGTGTCAGCTGAAAAATAAAAAGGTAATCTCCTAAATTTATTTATGGAGATTACCTTTTTACTTTTTAAGTAATATCATTCACTACAAAATTTTAAAATATGCTGAGCAGTGATTTGTGGTTGTTCTAAGTGAGGAAGATGTCCGCAATCTTGAATCCAGGTCAAGGTACTTTGTGGAATTGCTCTTTTAAATCTTATGGCATCTTTAGTACCCAAAATTTTATCGGAATCGCCCCATAAAATTAACGTTTCTTGCACAATTTGTGAGAGTTTTTTAAACCTAAAAGCATTATAACCACCGCTTTTAGTGAAAGCAATCAAAGCTTGATGCCAATTCGGCATTTGTAGGTGCAATGCAGCACAGTATAAAGCATCCAAAGAGGCAAGACTTTGATTTTTATATCCAATGCGGGCAACGCGATCGCGCACTTTCATACTGCTCAAAAACTGAGTTGCTAAATAATCCAATGGCGGAAACATTAATTTACTTAATGGCGAACCGCCCGCCAAACCAGCACTATCAATTAACACTAGCTTCTTAACTACTTCTGGGTAAGTCAAGGTGAAATCAATCGCCGTTGCACCCCCCATTGAAGCCCCTACCAAAATTATAGGTTGGTTAATCAGGCTTTTCCAAAAATAATAAAGATGGGTTTTAATTGCAGTTGGGCTATAGGCAATTCCTGAAAGTCTATCTGTAAAGCCAAAACCTAACAAATCTACTGCCCAGGTTTCATTGTTTCCAGCAAGCAATGGCAAAAGCCGACGAAATTCTAATACAGAACTATCAAAACCGTGAATTAATAAAATAGGAGTTCCACCACTCCCTTGCTTGACATAAGCTGTGGTTATTGTTTGATTACTTAAAGGCGTCGTGAGAGCAGTTGTTTGAATACTCCGAGCCAGAGCGATGGATTCTGGTTCTGTTAGTTGCTCAACTACTGTAGGAAGAAAATTTGGAAACATAAATATCAGTTTATCGTACTAGGTCACTTCCAAACATCGCTGATTTTGTTAAACCACAAAATTACGCAGACTAATATTATTAATTAACATTTTTAATCTATAAAACATAATTCAACTTGAAAAATGATTGCTACATGTAGATTCATACAACCAAAAACCAGAAGCCAATTATCAATCCAAAATCCTAAATAGTATACCTCCCTACTCCCTACTCCCCACTCCCCCAACCAAGGATTAAAGAAAGTTTTCCAAAATGTCAAAATTGGAGCTAAACCCACGTACAATAAATATCACTTATTATTGACTCAGGAGCTAATGCCATGCCGATGGCGGTTGGCGTAATTGAAACTTTAGGTTTTCCCAGTGTCTTAGCCGCAGCAGACGCAATGGTAAAATCTGCCGCAGTCACGCTGGTGTATTATGGTCTAGCTGAAAGTGGTCGCTTTGTAGTCGCCGTCCGGGGACAAGTTGCTGAAGTAAAAAGAGCCGTTGCACAAGGTATTGATGCTGGAGAACAAGTAAAGGCTGAAACAGTAATCACCCACTACATTGTTCCCAATCCCCCGGAAAATGTGGAAACTATATTACCAATCCATTTCACTGAAAAATCAGAACCTTTCCGTATGTTCTAAGCAATTTCGCCATCAAAATCTGTAGCGAAGCTTCGTACAATTAATTCGTCGCGCCACATATCGTTTATTCATACAGGAGATTAGTAATGTCCCTACAGGCAGTCGGATCGCTGGAAACTAAGGGTTTCCCTGCTGTGCTAGCAGCAGCAGACGCTATGGTAAAAGCTGGTCGAGTCACTCTGGTTGGTTACATCCGAGTTGGTAGCGCTCGCTTTACAGTTAATATTCGTGGTGATGTTTCTGAAGTTAAAACAGCTATGGCTGCTGGTGTTGAAGCCGCAGAAAATGTTTATGGTGGAACCCTAGAGTCTTGGGTGATTATTCCTCGTCCCCATGAAAACGTTGAAGCTGTTCTACCAATTGCTTACACACAAGAAGTGCAACAATATCGAGAATCTGTAGAAAACCCGATTGTTAGATCCTCAAACGGACGATAACATCAAACCCTGTTTTTTCCCTTTTGGCGTTGCCATCAGACGCCAAAAGGCTTGCTAACGCTAAGCTATTCCCTAAAGCTCACTCATATCTTGATTCAGTAACACGAAAATCTATCAAGTTTTATCTGAAGTTTATTTAATTATTTAAGTATTAAAATATAACAGATTTCAGGTAGGTGAAGTACACAAAGTAACTCTGTGATATGGACTAAAACCTGTTTTCATTCCCAATTCTGACTGGCAAAATTTAGCAAATATCCTGTTCTTTCCATCAGAGCATCAATCTTAGCGATCGCTATCTTATCAAGCATCAATTAGCTTGATAAATGTATTTGTAAAATCTAATTATTATTAATTGATAATTACCATGTATATACTTAGTGAAACGATTTTATGGTTTCAAGTAAAACCAAGTATATAACTACGTAAAGTATTGCCGATAGTTGAAACTTATACGGGTGAAATAACGTCTGATATTGAGTTAAATTATATTCTTTCCTCGGCTGGGTTTCCCAAAGTCAGATTTCCCCAACCCATTTTTTGTAATGATGTATTATCCTCACTACTCTAAGTACATTTCTGTTGTCAGTTAAAAAACACAACTTAACAAAAGTTAAAATTAACAAAATTAACGGAAATGCCTCATAGATATTGGTTTGTGGCACTTTGAATACCGAGGGAAAACATCAACAGAGAAATTTCTGCATAAAGTTAGTGAATTTAGACGTAATAAAAGTGGAATCACTGAGATGTTTTCATGAAACTCATGAAATCCGGGGCAACTGCCAGTTAAACATTTAGGTTAGATGGGATGAATGGGGGTTGTGATGCAAACTTCAAAATTGAGTTTCGAGGAGCGCAATCTCGCTATGACAAAGGATTTGGAAAAACTGGCTTTGGATTGGCAAAAGCGCTTGGCTGTAGAATGTCCAGAACAAAGTGAAGCTACTAGAAAAAGTATTATTCTGTGGCTGTTGGGGTCTGACTCAAAACGGTTTGATATGTTCAACCCGAAAGAACTTGAGATTGCCAAGCAAGCAATGGAATATCGCTGGAGAATTTTACGTCAACGCTACTTAGGGTTAGGGCGAGAACGTGCTTATCGTAACTTGATAACGCGACTGGGGAGTTTAGCAACATTACGGAATAAAATTCAGACTTGGGTTGCTCTTAGCCGCGATCGCCAGCGCAGTGTCATCGATGTGTTGCAAGAAGTACTACAAGAATTATTGCAAAACGATACCTACATGCAACAGCAAATGGTTGACATCGCCAAATATACAAGCGATCGCCGATTAGCCGATGCTTTGCTGTTTGCCAGCACAGAAGAATATTGTTTGCGGCCAGTACGCAATCAACCCCTATTGGCTTACCGTTTTGTAAATTACCTACGTCGTACTCAGCGTGGTGGCTTAACCCAAGTACCAAGCCGCGATTTAGTGAGATTAGTTTCAGAAGAAGTTCTCACAGACGACAGCGACAATCGGGTTAACTTAGTCGATAGTCAAGCGATCGCAGAATATCAAGAAGCACAACAACTAGAAGAACAACAAGCGCTACGTCAGTCCGTACAAAGAGAATTTGAACATTATTTACAAGAAAATCTCGGAACCGAGGCAGTAGAGTGGTTAAGGTTGTATCTTCAAGGTAAATCCCAAGAAGAAATTGCCAAAAGACTAAATAAGCCGACTAGGGAAGTATACCGACTGCGAGAAAAAATTAGTTACCACGCTGTGCGCGTCTTTGCCCTCAAAGGCAAACCAGAACTCGTAGACAGTTGGCTCTCAATTTCCTTAGAAGAACATAACTTAGGGCTAACACAAAGCCAATGGCAGCAACTTCATGAAAAACTCACTCCTTTGGCGCGTCAGATCTTAGATCTGCGGAGAGGAGGTAAATCAATAGAAGACATCGCCCAACAATTAAAACTCAAAACCCATCAAGTGCTAGGCGAATGGACAAAAGTCTATCTTGCAGCCCAAGCTTTAAGAACTCAGGAGTAAGCGGGTATGGGGCATTGAGAGTGTGGAAGGATGGTGAAGAAATCTTTCTCCCTCTCTTGCGACACTACTCCGTCTCTTATGCCTTATGTATGCCCCATTTATCAGTATTTTCCCCGATCGTTAATCGAAAATTTATCTTCTACTTACACCTACTTATGTAATATATAATTGAATTTTTAACAATCAAACAAAGTATCTTTATTAACTACCTACTAAACTAAAAGGAAAATACTATATAAGAAAATACCAAGTAATAAAATCTATGTTGTCTTCAGAAGGCGAACTCACAAATAGCACAGCCAATCGGCGACAGGTGCTAACCGCTACACAAAGTAAGTGGGAGCAAGAAGGCGAACGCGAACAAGTATTCCAGCTAATGGATAGTTTTTTGTCGTTTGAAGCTTGTCTTTACCATCAAATTTTGCCTTTTGGATTAAAAGACAACAAACTATTACTAGGTATGGTTCATCCAGAAGACGCTGAGGCATTAGATTATGTTAGCCGTATTGCCTCTTATATGAATTGCACGCTGATAATTGAGGCGATCGCAGCTGACGCTCACCGTAGAATACTGTCAGCCTACCTCAACCACAAAAATATATCCCAGCTAGATCCTCAACAAGCGGATCGGGAAATAACAGTTACCATTGTTGACAGCTTTATTACTGGTGATACTTACTCTGAATCCCAGCACCTACCAACATTCATACCACCTGAGACACAGACTAACGAACATCCTCGGCAGCCGATAGATTTGCCACCCCCAAATCAAGAGAATCCTCCTCAAATTTCTACCTTCTTGACCACGGGAAATACAGGTCAACAAAGGGATAGATCCGAAGCCTCATTACTAGAAAATTTACCTATCCTGCCAGTGGAAATTCCCGAACTGTTTAGTCCTGTGGAAGCGTTGGCAACACTTCCACCCAAGAGATTACTAGAAGAATTGCTAGGGCGAATTTTGGCAGGGGGAATTGGTCGGTTATATCTAGAAAGGCAACCTTACGAAGGCAGAATACTATGGAGTGACAATGGAGTATTGCAGTCTGTGTTAGACAAACTGCCGCTCTCTGTTTTCCAAGGAGTGCTTAATGAGTTAAAGCGGTTTGCTTCCCTACCAATAACCAAGGTTGCAGAACCAAAACAGGTAGAGAAAGAATGTTTGTATCAAAAAACTCGTTTGCTTTTACGCTTGCGAGTTATGCCAGGAATCTATGGCGAAGAAGCCACACTCCAAGTTTTGCGAGGGGCAGCATTAAAGTTTTATCAGCAACAACAGTTGACGCGTTTGAGCCGCGATGCCTTAGGAATTTCTCAGCAATTAAGCTTCAAGTTGCATGAACTACAAGAACGTCTTTTTCTCAATCGCGGCCTTGACTCTGAGCAATTAGAGGCTTTAGTTACCCTGAATCAACTAGTGAAAAGTTTAGACCAACAGCTCAAAAAACTAGCGCTAGAGGGCGATCCACCGACAAACAGCAAATCATAAGTCTATCAGTGAAACCGCTGATTTCGATCGCAATACATAATTGTTATGTTGTAATCGAACTCTGAACCCACCAATCTAAGAAGGTTAGAACAAATAAATATAAATCTTACGTCTGTATTCTACGTAAGATTACTGTTGAAAGAAAGTTATAGTAACCAAGTTAATTTTCGGCTTTTAAATCCATATTATTGCAAATATTTCATGCAAACAGAGGTTTTTAGCGAACTTTTCCCCTTAATGAGTACAGCCAACCCACAAACTTTGGAATGGCTGCTCAACGTTGCAATTGAACATGAATACCCAGGTGGGCGAGCTGTTCTCATGGAAGACGCTTGGGGTAATGCCGTTTATCTCGTGGTTTCTGGTTGGGTGAAAGTCCGACGTACCGTCGGGGAAGATTCAGTAGCTCTGGCAATTTTTGGTCGTGGGGATTTTTTTGGAGAAATGGCAATTTTAGATGAATCTCCCCGTTCAACTGATGTTATTTCCCTCTCACCTGTGAAGTTACTTAGCATCTCCAGAGAACGTTTTATTCAAATATTGTTTAAAGACCCGCAATTACACCACCGAATGTTGCAATTGATGGTGCGGCGACTACGACAAATTAACCTCCGCTTGCAAATGCGGTCTTCACCACCAGCTGTCAAACTCGCTCATACCTTAGTGACTTTAGGCGAAAGCTATGGTCAGGAAGCGAACCAGGGCAGAGAAATTTTTAACATTCCCTTTAAAGATTTGGCAGAGGTGACAGAAATCGGTATTGAAGAAACTACCAAAATCATGGAAAAGCTGCATGAAAAAGGGTGGATTAATATTGACAGCGCTAACAACATTACTTATCTTGTAAACTTCAAACAATTGATGAACTTGGCAGGTAGAGTGTAATTGCTTTGCTGATTACCCATTTTCTACTAGCAAGCTAGCTGTTCAACATTTAAGAGATGATTTATAAAGTAAACCTTAAATTGTCGGGTGCGTTAGGCGTTGCTATAACGCACCGAATTTTCCTTCTAGGGTTTTTAGCCGTGGGGTACGCGGCCAAAATTCTTGGCAAGGATAAATTCGTTTTCTACACCGTAAAGCAAAAATCCCCCAGCTTATAGCCGTAGGGAATATCAAAAACTACAACTTGGTCGAATTTTGCACTCGAAATTAGTATCCTAAACTATCTTCTTAAATCAACGAGTCAAAATATTTATCCGAATCTGCCGCTGACGTAATCTCTGGTATATTCCTGCTTAGGATTGTTAAAAATCTGCTCTGTCAAGTCATATTCCACCAGATATCCCATTTTGGAGCCACTTTCCGTTGCCTGTGCATTGAAAAAGGCTGTCATATCCGACACCCGTGCAGCCTGTTGCATATTGTGGGTGACGATAATAATCGTATATTGAGACTTTAGTTCTTGAAGTAATTCTTCAACCCGCAAAGTTGAAATTGGGTCAAGGGCTGAGCATGGTTCATCCATTAGCAACACCTCTGGTTGAATTGCTAAGGCACGAGCAATACACAAGCGCTGCTGTTGTCCGCCAGATATAGATAGACCGCTTTGTTTGAGTTTGTGCTTCACTTCATCCCACAAAGCAGCTTGGCGCAAACTCCGCTCTACCAATTCATCCATATTACCTCTGTAGCCATTAATCCTAGCTCCAAAGGCGATGTTTTCATAAATTGATTTTGGAAAAGGGTTCGGCTTTTGAAACACCATACCAATGCGCCGACGCAATTCTACGGTGTCAATTCTTTTGTCATAAATATCAGTTTCACCAAAGGTAATTCTTCCCTCAATGCGTGCGCCGGGAATCAAGTCATTTAAGCGATTAAAACATCTTAATACAGTGCTTTTACCACATCCAGAAGGGCCAATAAAAGCTGTGATTTTGTTTTTACCAATGTTTAGATTAACATCACGAACTGCTTTGAAATTACCATAGAAAACAGATAATTGTTCAGCTTGCAATATAGTCTCAGATGTAGCAGTTGTTGAGTTTAATACCATAAAAAACTTCAGAGAAATACTGAAAATGTGACTGGCTCGTTTAGCGAGACTGCTGGAATTTATTACGTAAATATATTGCTGTTGAATTCATCAAAAGCAGCACGACCATCAAAACGATAATGCCAGCAGCAGCATTCTGGTGGAAATCTGTTTGAGGACGAGAAACCCAGTCAAAAATTTGAATTGGTAATGCTGTAAAAGAACTTTGCAAGCCTTTTAAAGAAAGCTCAGGCAAGAAGGTAATAAACCCTACAGCACCAATTACAATCAACGGGGCTGTTTCGCCGATCGCTCTGGAAAGTGCCAAAATTGTACCAGTCAATATACCTGGCAAAGCAATGGGAAAAATTTGTTCTCTGATGATTTCCCACCTGTTCGCACCAAGGGCAAAACCCGCTTGCCGCAAGCTATCAGGAACAGAACGCAAAGCTTCACGAGTGGTAATAATGATGATTGGTAAAATCAATAAGCTCAAGGTTAAAGCACCAGCTAATACACTGCGTCCTTGAGTAATTGGTTCCATCACCCGCACAAAAATTTGCAACCCCAGCAAGCCATAAATAATAGATGGTACAGCAGCTAAGTTTGCAATGTTGATTTCAATTAATTGAGTAAACCAGTTATCTTTAGCATATTCTTCCAAGAAAATCCCTGCACCTACTCCTAAAGGAAAGGAGATTAAAGCCGTTATTACCAACAACCAGATAGTACCAACTAAGGGAGCTAATATCCCAGAAGAAGAAGCACGGCGAGAAGAAAAACTGGTGAGAAAAGACCAATTCAAACGCCCAACACCATCAGTTAAAATATCAATCAGCAAAACTGCTAATACTACCAACGCAAATAAAGTTGCAGCCCAAGTGGCGATCGCAAAAATTTTGTCGAGGTTGTAACGCTTATCGATTGATAGATCGAAGTTGGCACCAGAGTCAAACCGATTTTTCGATTGAATATTACTTTTCGTCATTCGTATTTCTCCCGGAAGCGGCGGACAAACCAGTAACTAAAAATATTCAGTGCCAAGGTCATGAGAAATAATGTCATGCCCACTGAAAAAATAGTTTTATAGGCCAACGAACCTGCTGGTGTGTCTCCTTTACTGACTTGGACAATGTACGCTGTCATTGTCTCAATTGGCACTAACGGATTTAAGGTCAACTGAGGATTCTGACCAGCTGCAATGGTAACAATCATTGTTTCACCGATGGCGCGGGAAATAGCCAAAATGAAAGAAGCTACTATCCCAGATAAAGCTGCCGGTAATACCACAGAAACAATTGTTTCCCTTTTCGTTGAGCCAAGTGCATAAGCACCTTCTCGCAAACTACGGGGAACTGCGTAAAGAGCATCTTCACTCAGAGAAGCTACCAGAGGAATAATCGAAATTCCCAGTACTAAACCTGCACTCAAGGCATTGAATCCTTGCATACCGGGGATGAATTTTTGTAGGAAGGGTGTCACTGTTAACAGTGCAAAGTAACCAAAAACAACGGTTGGCACCCCTGCCAAAATTTCTAGGGCTGGCTTGAGCCATTTGCGAAGCTTAGCTGGAGCATACTCACTCAAGCAGATAGCTGCTAATAACCCCAGTGGTAATGCTACTGCGATCGCAATTATAGATATGAGCAATGTGGCGCTAATCAGCACCATCACTCCAAATTGCTTATTGGCAAACAATGGCGTCCACTGTGTCTCTGTTAAAAACCGCCAGATGGGAACTTCCGAAAAAAATGATACTGTTTCAAAAATTAGTGTTAAAACAATACCAATTGTGGTTGCTACCGAGACAAAGGCAAATAAGGCAAATAAACTTTTGACACCAAATTCAATCCGCTTACTCAAAGCCCGATTAGGCTGCCATAAGTTGGCATTATTTGGTTGATTAGATAACGGGTTGGAAGTCATTTGGAGACAACCTCATAAATTCAAACTTCCTTTATTTACGTGCGTTGCTTTTTGGGAAAATTGCCTTGGGCTGGAAATTTAGCTAAACTTTCAACACAAGTCAGGCTTAAATCAAGCTTGCTGACTCTGAGTGCGATCGATCGCTAATTCCAGCTACCAAGGCGAGTCTTAAAATTGTGCTTAGAGCGAAATTCTTCTGGCTAACTCTTACTTTTCTTGCTTGAGAAGATCTTTAAGGGTAACACCCACTTGAGAACCTTTACCTGCAAAAATCGAGCCTACCTTCCCACTACTGAAGCGTGCTTGAACTTCAGTCAGTAGTTCGCTAGGTAAAGGCACATAGCCCACTTCTGTAACTAGCTTTTGGTTAGCTGACGCATAATTGAAATCAACAAAAGCCTTGACTTCAGGACGCGTCGCCGCAGTTTTCTTGACATAGATAAATTCTGGGCGAGAAAGTGGCTGATAAGTACCATCTGCGATAGTTGTAGGGCTAGGTTGAACGCAGCCTTTACCACCATCAATACCAACAAGCTTTAATTTGTCTTTGTTGTTTTCGTAATAGGCAAAGCCAAAGAAGGCTAAACCGCCTTTGTCAGCGCTTACACCTTGTACCAAGGTATTGTCATCTTCACTAGCAGTGTAGTCCCCGCGGCTTTCTCCTTGCTTACCCACAATTGCTTGGGTGAAATAGTCATAAGTACCCGAATCAGTTCCAGGGCCGTACAAACCTATTTTCTCAGCAGGGAATTTCGGATTAATCTGGTTCCATTGAGTGACTTTGCCTTGAGCAGCAGTCTCCCACATTTTCTTGAGTTCATCAACTTTGAGGCACTCAACAAACTTATTTTGGGGACTAACCACCACTGAGAGACCATCGTAAGCGATGGGCAGTTCAATGTACTCGATATTACCTTTTTTACAGAGTTCTACTTCCTCTGGCTTAATGGGGCGGGAAGCATTAGAAATATCAGTTTCACCCGCGCAAAACTTTTTGAAACCGCCGCCTGTACCAGAAGAAGCGACAGTCACTTGGACACCAGGATTCGCCTTTTGAAACTCTTCTGCCATCGCCTCAGAAATAGGATAGACGGTACTAGAACCATCTACCTTGACTTTTCCAGATAAATTCGATCCGGTTGCTGTATTGGTGGCTGGGGTAGCGCCGCCTTGAGTTCCTGGGCTAGAGTTGTTAGAAGCCTGATTGTTTTCGCCGCCGCAAGAGCTAACACCAATTGCCAAAGCAACTAGGGGAGCAACCAACCGCACCTTTGAAGAGAACATAAGGATCTTTATAGATGATGCTATGGATTAACAGTATGAACATTAGCATTTAAGATTGACAGAAAAGTTAACAACCGGTTAAGTCAATGCTAATACATACTCAAAAACACTAAAAATTGAAGTCAGCAAAGGCACATTTATCCATCAGTAATAATTTAAAAGGTGATTTAAATTATACTATTATCTTACAGTAAATAAACTAAATAGAAATTATTTGGGTAAGCTAGAAATATTTATTGGAATCTACACATTTTGAAATTAATTTAGGGCTATATATTAGCAATCAGATATCAATCAGATACAGGTTTAAGTTTACGTATTCTACTGAGAGATCGGAACCCTTACATACTTTTTTGGTTCTGCAAAGAGGTATAGCCATAGCTAAAGTGGGAAAGTTCATATATTAATGTTTATACTGGTTGCTATTGGTTTTCCCTTTTGCCTTTCCTTGGTTGTCTGATAAATGTTTGCTGCTTCCAACCAATTACTATGGTCTATGATTGGCTTACTCCTGACAATGGGTGGCACCTTCCTAGAAGCTTATGGCATCACTTCACCTTGGAGTTGGAGTCAGCATGGAATTCAGACTTTTTCATTAGGTGTAACTTTTCAAGTTGGTGCAGTACTCCTCGTGGGTTGTTTGGGGGGTAAAAATGCTGGTGCGCTCTCGCAAATTGCCTACTTAGTCATGGGGTTAACCTTATTGCCAGTATTCGCCGATGGTGGTGGTATTGGCTATGTCAAGCTATCTCAGTTTGGCTATTTGCTGGGCTTTATTCCTGGAGCTTGGATTTGTGGTTTCTTTGCATTTAAAGCTAGACCGCGACTAGAAACCCTCGCTTTTAGTTGCATCTGTGGGTTGTTAACTCTCCACCTTTGCGGTATTAGTTATTTGATTATTAGCTATCTTTTTCAGTGGAAAGGCACAGAAAATCTACCTTTAATGCAAGCAATTCTCAGATATTCTTGGTTTGTACTGCCAGGCCAACTAACTGTAGTCTGTGCCGTCACTGTAATAGCATATGTATTGCGTCACTTAATGTTTTATTAGTCATTAGTCATTGGTCATTAGTCATTAGTCCTTTTTTTCAATGCCCAATACTCCGACTTACCTCGACTTCTCTACGAGATGCTACGCCCAGCCTTGCTTCCCCTCAAGGTACGCTCGGCACAAGTCGCTCAGTACAAGTGCCCCATGCCCCATGCCCCATGCCTAATTTGCCATGCGTTTAAAAAATCGCCTTTTTTGGATTTCTGCCTTCATAGCTTTTTTCTTAGACCAAATAACAAAATACTGGGTGGTGCAAACCTTCAGTTTGGAGCAAACAGTACCACTTTTACCTGGGATATTTCACTTGACTTACGTCACTAATACTGGTGCGGCTTTTAGTCTGTTAAGTGGGAAAGTAGAATGGTTGCGCTGGTTATCTTTAGGAGTAAGTTTAGTATTAATAGGACTGGCATTGTTTGGCCCAACGTTAAATCTGTGGGATCAGCTAGGCTATGGCTTGATTTTAGGCGGAGCTATGGGCAATGGCATCGATCGCTTTGTTTTAGGCTATGTGGTTGATTTTCTAGATTTTCGTCTAATTAACTTTGCTGTATTTAATGTGGCAGATTCATTTATTAGTATCGGTATTGTTTGCCTGCTAATTGCCTCGTTGCAAAAAACACCAACTTCAACGGGCAGGTCAGATTAAACTATTAAGCCTGGGATGGTTCATCCCAGGCTATAGATTGTGCAAACCCTTTGTCAGTCATATATGGGAACAACTTGATTTTTGGGTTTGAGTTATTTAATTTCGTAACTTACACCAATTACTACAACTGGTGTAAGTTGTCAAGATCTACAGCGATCGCTAACGGCAAATCAATATGCAGATCTAAATTTAGTTGCCTGTGGCAGGAGTATTGGGGGAGCTAGAACCTGGAACTGAACTAGGAGAGCTAGGAGTTGGTTCAGAAGCTCCATCAGAAGGAGTGCCACTTCCTGGTGCTGGAGTTATATTTCTGGGAGTGCCAGAGTCAGAAGGAGTACCGCTTCCTGGTATTGGAGCTATATTGCTAGGAGTGCCGGACTCAGAAGGGGTATTGCTAGGAGTGCCAGACTCAGAAGGAGTAGTACTTCCTGGTGTTGGAGTTGTATTGCTAGGAGTACCAGAGTCAGAAGGAGTACCACTTCCTGGTATTGGAGCTATATTGCTAGGAGTGCCAGACTCAGAAGGGGTATTGCTAGGAGCGCCAGAGTCAGAAGGGGTGGCTCCTGGTGCTGGAGTTGTGGTGGTGCTATCAGGAGTGCCAGAACCGGACGGAGTGGCGTTTCCTGGTGTGGTTGTGCTATCGGGAGTAGTGGTTTCCGATGGTGTGGTTTCTGCTGGAACTGTAGTGCTACCGGGAGCAGTAGGCGTAGCTGCCGTACCACCACTACAGCGGGAGTTAAGGGGGAAATATTCGCACAGAATTTTCATACCTTCTGGCGACATTTTGATTTCCGTTGGTGCACTAGTGGAGGAGTCGCTACTGGATTGGGCTATGGGGGATTTACTGGATTCAGCTACAGCAATATTAGTGGAAAGTGCCAAAGATAGAGCTGTACCAATCAGGGTCAGAGATTTTCCCATCATTCTGAAATTAACCTCAACGGAACACTCGCACTATTAAAACAGACAATAAGATTTAGAAAATCTTCCTAAAAGAGGATATTTAGGTTTGTTTCAAAATATGTTGATATGTAAAACTAGTAAAAATAAAATTTGTTGCTTATGAGTATTTAGTGTTAAGAAATACAAGTTTATAAAAAATGATTGTAGTCAGTTAAAATTTAAAACAGTATCGGATAAAGCTTTTAGGCTTGATAGACAAAATTATCAGTTATGAAACAAGCAATAAAAATTACAATCTAAGCTTAGTTCGGAAAAATGTTTAGGTATAAAATGAATCCAAAAAATCATCTAGCCAATTTATGCTTTGGCTTATGAGTAAAATGATGGAAGATTAACATCTAAGTTGTAGTTCGCCCGATTCTTCACTAAAAAGTGTGATGTAAATAGCCGATGAGTTCTCCCCAACCCCCTCACAAGCCACAAACTTTACTAGGTCAACTGACTCAAGCAGTACATACAATTCAAGCTAGGGTTGATTTTTCCAAATTGGCGCTCAAGCCTAATGCCAAAGTGCCGGAACTCTGGGTGCAGGATGCGGGGGCGGATAAAGCAGAGGTATATCCACTGTTGGGCGATCGCTATGTTCTCGGTCGTAGCTCCAAATCCTGCGATATCGTCATTCGTAACCCTGTTGTCAGCCAAATTCACCTATCGCTATCGCGCAATTCCACTCAGCGCACACCAGTTTTCGTCATCAAAGACGAAAATTCCACCAATGGCATCTATCGTGGCAAGCGTCGTGTAAATTCCCTGGAATTGCGTCATGGCGATATTCTCACCTTGGGGCCGCCAGAACTTGCCGCTTCTGTAAGATTGCAATACGTCGATCCGCCACCTTGGTATATCAAAGCTGCAACTTGGACGGGTTATGGTATCGGCGGTGTCAGTGCCCTGTTCGCGTTGGTGATTGGCGTGGAATGGCTAAAATTTTCAGTCAGGCCCCTACCCACAACTACACGCGCCCCAGTAGTTGTTTATGCCCGTGATGGGAGTACCCCCCTGAGAGAGCCTCGGACTACTTCTCACGTGGACATGAAGCGATTAGAAGAATTTGGCCCTTATTTGCCTGCTGCTGTAGTTGCTTCCGAAGATAGCCGTTATTATTGGCACTTTGGGGTTGATCCGTTGGGAATTTTGCGAGCCGTATTGATTAACAGCCGCAGCGGAGATGTCCAACAAGGAGCCAGTACAGTTACCCAGCAAGTCGCCCGCAGCTTATTCCGCGATTATGTAGGCAGACAGGACACCCTGGGGCGGAAATTGCGGGAGGCAATTGTCGCCTTGAAGCTAGAAACGTTTTACAGCAAAGATGACATTTTGCTGATGTACTTAAATCGCGTTTTTTTGGGTGGGGATACCTCTGGATTTGAAGATGCAGCCAAGTATTACTTTGAAAAGCCAGCTAAAGATTTAAGTTTGTCCGAAGCTGCAACATTGGTAGGAATTTTACCAGCTCCCAACGCTTTCGATTTTTGCGGGGATGGCCCAAATAAGCTAGAAACTGCCGAATACCGGAATCGTGTGATTAAGCGGCTGGTGGAGATGGGCAAAATCAAAGCAGAAGACGCTAATCGAGCGAGACGCTCGACTGTTCAAGTTAGTCCAAAAGTTTGCGAACAGCAAGCCAAAACCATTGCTCCTTACTTTTACAATTACGTTTTCTCTGAGTTGGAATCAATCTTGGGGGAGGGAGCAGCAAGAGAAGGCAACTATATCATCGAAACCAAGCTCGATCCAGCCATCCAAAGCCAAGCAGAAGCGGCATTGCGTAATTCAGTAAATAACGCTGGTGCAAGTTTTAACTTTTCTCAAGGGGCAATGGTTACCCTTGACTCCAGTACCGGTAGTATCCTGGCAATGGTAGGGGGAACTGATTACAAAAAAAGTCAGTTCAATCGGGCAACCCAAGCTAAAAGACAACCAGGTTCCACTTTCAAAATCTTTGCTTATACTGCCGCTATTGAAAAGGGAATTTCACCATCTAATACTTATTCTTGCGCTCCTTTAAATTGGCAAGGCTTCACTTACAAACCCTGTCGTGCTGGTGCAGACGCTAGTTTAGATATTGCCACTGGGCTGGCTCTTTCGGAAAATCCCATCGCTTTGCGAGTTGCCAGAGAAGTTGGGCTGGATAAAGTGGTGGCTATGGCCCAGCGTTTGGGGGTAAAGTCCTCTCTCGATCCGGTTCCTGGGTTGGTACTGGGTCAAAGTGTAGTTAATGTTTTGGAAATGACTGGTGCTTTTGGGGCTATTGGCAATCGCGGCGTGTGGAATCCTCCCCACGCCATTAATCGTATTTTAGATAGTGGTGATTGCCGCGATCGCAACGATTTAAAAACTTGCCGTGTCATCTATTCCTTCGACCAAGATCCAGACGCCAACAAAAGAGTTTTGCAAAATGGTGTCGCCGATGAAATGACTAGTTTAATGCGCGGTGTAATCAGCAGAGGTACTGGTCGTAGTGCCTCCATTGGATTGGGGGAAGCTGGTAAAACAGGCACAACTGATAAAAACGTTGACTTATGGTTTATAGGTTTTATTCCCAGTCGCCGGCTTGTGACTGGTGTTTGGCTGGGAAACGACAATAATTCCCCCACATCTGGCAGCAGCGCTCAAGCAGCTCAGTTATGGGGAAATTATATGCGGCGGATTACAAGGTAAGTTGGGGACTGGGAAGATGGCTTCGTCAAGGCAAAAGGGAAAAGGAAAAAAAGGGATCTTTCTTTTCCCTTTGCCCCTTGCCCTTTCCCCAATACCCAATCCTCAGTCACCAGTCCCCAGTCCCCAATTACTGATATCCCTGCCAAGGACTGATTTCTAATTTGCCATTAGGTTTGAATATCACTTGAAAGTGGGCAAGAGGTTCTTTGTTATTGGGGGGTGCTACATTGGAACCGTAGATAGCGTTAAACATCTGCGGAAGTGGTGTCTCTCGGAAGTAGTCAAAGGCGACTTGGTTGAGCGGTTCGTAGTCAGCAATTACACCATCTTTGTTAACCGCTACCCGATATTTTAAATCTCGCGTAAATGTAGGCGTGCCGCTCCAAGCTTGGCGAACTGTATTATAAAGTTTTTGATTTAAATCTTTGACTATATTAGAGTCAGTAATTCTTGTGCCTACCACCTCTGGGGTTCTAGCATATCCGCGCCAAGGACTGACTTGTAGGACACCGTTTGTAGTAAATACTACTCGGAATTGGGCGATGGGTTCATTGGAAATGGGAGCGCGGTTAGCAGGGTTGTAAAGTAAATTAGGTAGAGGAGTTTGCTCTACTCCTTGATTTGCTTCTTGATTTACCGCTTTATAACCAACGATCGCTCCATCCGCAGCTACACCTAAGCGATAGATCAAATCCTGTTGCAATCCCGATCGATTAGTCCAAGCTGGATGAATTTGATTATACACTTGGCGATTTAAGGCTCGCAGTTGGGATGGATCGGTAATTTCCGAAACTGTATTTAAAAGTGCTTCTAAATCTTTAACTGCTGGCTTGGTAGTAGTTGCAGGTGTTGGTGTGGGAGTCGCAGCAGCTATCGGCGTCGCAGCCGACGTAGGAGTTGGATCGGTTGATGCTGAAGGAGTCAGGTTTTTGGTTGTTGAGCTAGTTTGCCCATCTGGCTGAGGCTGTGGCGGACGAATTTGCGGAGGTGGAATCAAGTTAAAAGCGATCGCTGCTACTGCTAAACTTGATACTCCCACAGCAGCTGGAACCGCCTGTCTGATTAAAGCTTGACTAGCACCACCATAGCGTCTGGTGACTGGCTGTAGTTCTAGGGAAAGTTCTGGTAAAGTTTGGCTGTCAGCAAAAAACTGATCTACCGCTTCTACCAAATCAAACAACTGCACCGTACTCAAGTCTATTTCAATTGGCGGGCGTTTAGCATGGCTTGGTTGAGACTCGAAACCCTCTGGTGCCCCTTCTGAATGTACAATTAACCGATGTCGGTTGCTGTCTATTTTTTGAAACTCTACTAACTCTGATTCATGATTGTGGGCTTGGGGATTAGGTACATTACTTAAAAATTCTTGGGCATAGCCACTAACTGCCCTCACCAAACTTTCAAAAAACTCCCGTCCTCCAGTTAAAGGTTGATTATATCCAGATAAATAACATTCGGCATTTACCAATATAGATAATTCTGGGCGCAGTTCTTGGAACTGTGCAGCCCTAGTGACATCACTTAACCCTTCTAAAAGCAGTGTACAATTAGGCAAACTGTACTTACGTTGAATATTCATTCCACTTCACCATCAAACAGACTAATCCAAAACCGCTGCATTCCAGCCGTACCAGTACAAAATAGTAATTGCCCTAACAAATTTATCGCTAATTCATCTAATTTTTCATCGGAAGTTAATGCCAGCACACCGGAACGTCGAGCATTCATCCGGCTCTTAAAATGCGCTCTAAACCGCTCCAGGTAATTAGATAGCCGCAAATTCTGTTCTAGGGGAATCTGCTTTTCTTCCATCTGTTGACATAACATTAATAACTGCCGAATCACAACAGTTAAACGCCGCGCTATGTAACAAGCAATAACTACCAAAGCTTTAGCTTCCATAATAGTTAGGGGACGGCGGATGTGCGCTCTGCGTAGCGGGTTAGAGCTACGCATCCGCCATAAATTTACCCGATCTTTGACAATTCCTTTAAGATCTAATTCTTGAGCAAAAGCCAGGATTGCTTCAGAACCACCAAGCTCTAGAGCTTCAATAGCGAGTAAAATCAGGTCAATTTGCAACCGAGTTCTTCGAGGACATGTTTGTCCGGCGATCGCAGGATCTGGTAAAGTGTCCAGAATCATCGGCAGTGAATCTTGAGTTGGACTTTTCAACGGCGTTAAACTTGCAGAAACATTCATTCTATAAATACCTTGTGCGCTTCTGATAGACTAGGTAAAACAAATTTAAGATAAGTAGCCAAGACTTGAACATTAGACTTGTGGCAGGAGTCATGACTACCCGATATATACATTACTTAACTCTTTCTACTCAAAGGATTCCCTATATTAAATTCAAAACTTTAAAACATCACTTAATTCACCTCATTTATTAGCCCTATACCTTTTCTAGCTTGATTTAGTTTCTACTTATCGTCAATCAAGGGTGAAGCTTTAGCCTCCACGCCCAGCGTATGACATTATAGTGTACGATTTTTCACGTATCTGGAATTGGGCGTTGGGCAGGGGAAAAGGTTAAAGGGAAAAGGGAAAAGGAATAAATTTAATCTTTCCCCTTTTCCCCTTAACCCTTTCCCTTTCCCTTGTCCTCTTCCTATCCCCCGTACCTATTCCCCATTCCCCCCTCCCCATTCTATGGATTTGAAGTCTCTGATCCGTGACATCCCAGATTTCCCCAAACCTGGAATTTTATTTCGGGATATTACTACCCTGCTGCGCGATCCAGAGGGACTACGCTATACTATTGACTTTTTAACACAAAAATGTATAGAAGCTGAGATGACGGTGGATTATGTCATTGGTATGGAGTCGAGGGGATTCATTTTTGGCTCACCTCTGGCTTATAAACTAGGAGCTGGTTTTATTCCCGTCCGCAAAAGAGGTAAGTTACCATCAGCAGTTCACTCGATTGAGTATCAACTAGAGTATGGTACAGACTGCCTAGAAGTACATCAAGATGCTTTACACGAGGGTAGCCGGGTTTTGATTGTAGACGATTTGATTGCCACCGGTGGAACTGCCAGTGCAACAGCTAACTTGGTACAGAAGATTGGCTGCAAACTAGTAGGGTTTGGGTTTATTATCGAGCTACGAGACTTAGAAGGACGCAGACATTTGCCAAATGTGCCGATTATTTCTTTGGTTGAATATTAATCTAATTTGTCATTAGTCATTGGTCATTTGTCATTAGTCAAGCAGGACAAGCAGGGCATCGATTATGAATTATTCTTCTTGTCTCTCTTGTCTCCCTTGTCTCCCCATCTCCTCATACTTCGGCTTCGCTCAGTACAAGTCTCCCCATCTCCCCAAAGCAACAACTAAACAAATTGTTATGACATCTACAGCAAAAATTTCTTTAGCAACGGGTTGGGATTGGCTGATTAGGCTAGTCACAAGTGAAACTTTTATATACGTCATGAAGCGGCTGTTGCAGGCATTATTAACTTTGTTTTTAGCGTCGGCGCTGTCTTTTCTAGTTATGCAACTTGCTCCGGGAGATTTTGTCACGCAATTAGAAGCAGATCCCAAAAAATCTAGAGACCAAATTAAGGCTTTACGGGAATTTTGGGGCTTAAATAAGTCTTGGGTGGAACAATTTTGGCTTTGGTTGTGGAATATTGTATCGAAAGGCGATTTTGGGCCGAGTTTTTCTTATAAACGGTCAGTAGTATCGCTGTTATGGGAACGAGTCCCGGCAACCTTACTGTTAGCGATCGCTTCTTTGATTGTAACTTGGGCGATCGCCATTCCCTTGGGCATCATCGCCGCCATCAAGCAAAATCGCTGGGCTGACCGCGTTTTACAAGTCGTTAGTTACGCTGGGCAAGGATTTCCCAGTTTCATCACCGTTTTAGTGCTGCTTTTCTTTGCCCAAATCACCTCGCCGTTGTTCCCAGTGGGTGGTATGACTAGCATCAATCACTCGGAACTGAATTGGTTTGGCAAAATCCTCGATATTGGCTGGCACATGATTTTACCTACAATCGCCCTCTCAATTACTAGTTTTGCTGGTTTACAACGCATCACTCGCGGAGAATTGTTAGATGTTCTGCGTCAAGATTACATCCAAACCGCTCGTGCTAAAGGATTACCAGAAAACCGCGTAATATATGTTCACGCTCTCCGCAACGCTGTAAACCCTTTAATTACTCTATTAGGCTTCGAGTTAGCTAGTTTATTAAGTGGGGCGTTCATTGCCGAACAATTCTTCAACTGGCCTGGTTTGGGACGATTAACTTTACAAGCTGTCATGTCTCAAGATTTGTATCTGGTCATGGCTAGTTTAGTCATGAGTGCAGTTTTGCTAATAGTCGGTAACTTAATTGCTGACTTAATGCTTAAAGTAGCCGACCCACGTATTCGTTTAGAAAATCTGAATTAGTTATTAGTCATTAGTCATTAGTCATTAGTCATTAGTCATTGGGCATGGGGAATGTTGACTGTTAACTGTTGACTGTTGACTGAGCAGTTATTCTCCTTGTCCCCTTGTCCCCTTGTCCCCTATTCCTTCCATGTTGTCCGAAGTTTATTACCTAGTGCGCTCAAAAAGTGATGGTCGTTACCTGACAGCTCGTCCCAATGCTGATGCATCAGGTTATCTATTATTGTTTCGGGAAAACTTTGATGCTCTTAGTTATCTGAACACCCATGCAGCAGAAGTGGCAAATCGTTTTGCAATAGAATCGATTCCGGGTACACAGTTGGGAAGTTTGCTCAAACGCTGGGGTTTTACAGGTGTAGGGATTGTAAGTGACCCGTTATTGCCCAAAGTCGAGTTTTTACAACATAGTTGAAAACTAATTTTGCCATCTTGAGAAAAACCAGCTTATTCAATACCTTTGCACGCTTAATCTCAGAAAAAACGAATATGTTAAGTAAATAAAGAGGCGATCGCACAAGTAAAATTAGGCAACATCGGTGAATTTAGTTCATCGCTATTGAACAATGTTGCCACTAACTTTAAACTCCCTTGCTCGCGCCGATAAACTTCCACTTGTTGCTTGTGCCAATCCACAATCCAATATTCTCTCACTCCCCTTGAAGAATAGAGCTTCAGTTTAAGTTCCTTATCCCGTTTTTCGTTGTCACTACCAAGAGATAGTACCTCTACCACTAGTTCTGGCGCACCAGTCAAATGTCCTGCCTCGTCTAAAAGTAAAGGCAATCTTTCATTACTAACCCAGACTACATCAGGAATTACATTATCATTTTCCCCAAAAATTACTCCTGGAGCAGGTACAACCTGTCCCAATGAAGTGGCTTGTGACCACGTATCCAAAGGAGCAATAATTCTGACACAGGCTTTTTGATGATTCCAGTGAGGCGCTCTGGTCACAAACAATTCTCCGTCAATAATCTCATAGCGGTTCCCGTTATCTGGAAACAATTCTAAGTCGGCGGTAGTCCAGCGCACTCTTTCAGATATCGGCTGGTTCATAAATCATTATCTGTTAAGGTATTCAACTATTTTACCTAGAGTCGGTATGGGACATTGGGCGGGGTGAAATTCTCTTGCCATCTCCCCAGTCCCCAGTCCCCAGCGATGCACTGAAGCTTGCCGAAGTGTCCCCAGTCCCTACACTACTACCTTTTCTTTTTCCAAAATCAACTTAGAACGCTTGACTTGCTCAGGAATGGCTACTGGATAATCTCCAGTAAAGCAGGCAGAACAAAAACTATTGGTGTCTTCTCCTGTTGCTGTTAGCATTCCTTCCCAGCTGAGATAAGCGAGGCTATCTACTTCCAGTTGCTTGGCAATCTCTTCTACTGATTTGGTGGCAGCAATTAGCTGGTCTTGAGAATCAGTATCGATGCCATAGAAGCAAGGATGAGTGACTGGTGGAGAAGAAATTCGCATATGTACTTCTATTGCACCCGCCTCACGCAAAGTTTTGACTAGTTTCCGACTGGTGGTACCGCGCACAATCGAATCATCTACAATAATTACTCTTTTGCCAACCAACACATCTTTTAGGGGATTGAGTTTCATGCGGATACCCGATTCGCGCATGGTTTGGGTTGGTTGAATAAAGGTTCGCCCGACGTAGCGATTTTTAATCAGTCCTTCCATGTACATGACACCAGAAGCTTGGGAAAATCCAATGGCAGCAGGGATGCCAGAATCAGGAACGCCAAAGACAATATCAGCTTCTACAGCAGATTCTTTCGCTAGTTGCCGCCCTAATCGCATCCGGTAGCTGTACAAGCTCTCGTTATGCATAACGCTATCGGGGCGGGCAAAGTAAATCATTTCAAAAATACACAATTTCCGCTGGGGCTGTTGACTCCAGTGATAGGAAGCTAAACCTTCTTCAGTAATCCAAACTAATTCACCAGGTTCTACATCCCGCAGATATTCGGCTCCAATGATGTCTAAACCACAGGTTTCCGAAGCCAAAACATAACGCACTGGATTACCAGCTAAAGTCCCAATTACCAGCGGACGAATGCCATTGGGGTCGCGCACGCCCATAACGCCACTCGGAGTGCCAATAACTAAGCTAAAAGCTCCTTGGCAGCGATGAAACGCCTCAATTGCACCTTCAAGCCAATCAGCACCCGCATCGATGGCTTGAGCGATCGCAAAAGCAATCATTTCTGAGTCTGTTGTGGTAATTAAGTTGCATTTGTTCTCCAGCAACTCTTGACGCAATTGCACTGTATTGACTAAATTCCCATTATGTGCAAGTGCTAACGAACCCAAGCGAGTTTTAATGACAGCCGGTTGAGCGTTAACTTTGCGGCTAGAACCTGTAGTCGAATAACGAGTGTGACCAATAGCATGACTACCAGGTAACTGTTCTAAGACCGATTCGTTGAATACTTGAGACACCAAGCCCATATCTTTGTGCAGATGGACTTTCGTACCCTCAAAGGTGGCAATACCAGCTGATTCTTGACCCCGGTGTTGGAGGGCATACAATCCAAAGTAGCTTAGTTTAGCAACGTTTTCTCCTGGTGCGTAAATACCGAAAACACCGCAAGCTTCTTCTGGCTTGTCGGGATGATTTTCATAACTATTAATTGGGTTGTTGGTCTGGTCGGGGTATTCATCCGAAGTGACAGAATGAATAGAAGTCATGCTAGCTTTGCTCCTGGTGGGGGGTCAGTCAATTTGGAATTTTAGATTTACGATAGCCAAGTGTTAGCGAGTCTGCGAGCGTCTTTTGGATTGACCGCACCCTAGAAGGAATACGGGTAGATAATTTGAGATTTATTGAACCTGCTGAAGACGGATGATACATTAACTAGAAAAAGTACTCTCAATCCAAAATCTAAAATCTAAAATCTGGTAGTTGAGTCACTGAGATTATGTCGATAGATAGTCGCAGAGTTCTTAATAAATCTTTAACCATCCATTAAAACAGTACCGTAATTCTGTTCACAAAGATTAATAAATTAGGAGTAGAGACGCAATTAATCGCCTGTGTACAGGAGTTAGGAGTTCAAAGTTAGGCTTTTTATTCTTAACTCCTGACTCTCAACTCTTAACTTTTCTCATTTCACTCCTAACTGCTTCAACTGGGAGTCGTGGTGTGGATGGCGAGACGCCTGACGATCGCCTGAGAATAACGATCGCTCATATGTTCAATATTAACTTTGATTAAGGGTTGATTGTCAGTGGTTAAAACCCCCAAACCTGTCTCGAAATTACCGACTATGCCGAGTTTTTGCCACTGTTGACCCAGATGTTCCTGTAAGTATGATTCCCAAAGTTCTTGGTGTTCTGGCGTTATGGAAACTAAAATTCGGCTCCCACCTTCGGCAAACAGTATCTCGTCTAGACGAGGCAGTGTGGTCTTGGGGTCTCCCCAAGTGGAGGAACTGCCGTGATTTAATTGAGTTGGTGTTATTTCTAAATTGATTTGGGCGCCCAGGTTGCCAGAAATGCAACATTCTGCTAAGGCGATCGCTATTCCTCCCTCAGCACAATCGTGAGCAGAACGTACCCAACCATTACGGATTCCATCACGACAAACTTGCTGTACCCGACGTTCTAAGTCAAAATCTATTTGTGGCGGTTTTCCGGCCACAATACCGTGGATGGTGGCTAAATACTCAGATGCTCCCAAACTGAGTTGGGATGTTAAAGGCAATCCCAGAAGGTAAATCACATCGCCTGCTGTTTGCCAACCTTGACCACAAATTTTGGTGATATCAGGAATCAAGCCCACCATACCCACAACAGGAGTGGGATAAATTGGTTGGGGAGTACCTTGGGAATCAAGGGTTTCATTATACAAAGAGACATTTCCACCTGTAACTGGTGTTGCTAGTTCTCGACAACCTTCTGCTAAACCGCGACAAGCTTCTGCTAATTGCCAATAACCAATTGGTTTTTCTGGAGAGCCAAAATTGAGGTTATCTGTTACCGCCAGAGGTTCGGCACCAACACAACTCAAGTTGCGTGCGGCTTCCGCCACCACTGCCTTAGCTCCTTCATAGGGATCGAGATAAACATAACGAGAATTGCAGTCTACGGTGGCTGCAACTGCGCTTTGGGCATTTTCCTCCCCTGCTCCCCTGCTCCCCTGCTCCCCTGCCTCTTCCAGTGGACGCAAACGAATAACAGCCGCATCTGCACCACCTGGTAGAATTACGGTATTGTTTTGTACTTGATGGTCGTACTGACGATATACCCAATTTTTAGAAGCGATCGTCGGTGTATCAAGCAAAGTTAAGAGAATATCATTCCAACTTAGCAGGTGTCCTTGGAGTTCGATTCCTGCAATTGTACAAGCAGGCAAAGAATTAGCAGTCCATTCCCAAGCCTTACGTGCATATTCTGGTGGTTCTGCCAATAAATCCCGTTGATAAAGCGGGGTATTTTCTGCCAAAGCTTCAGCGGGAATCTCTGCTGCTACTTTACCTTGATAGAGAATTCGCACAATAGGTTGGGCAATCACTGTACCAGCAACAACAGCATGAAGTCCCCAACGGTGAAAAATGTCTATTAACTCCTGTTCTCTTCCCTTGTGAGCAACAAACAGCATCCGTTCTTGAGATTCTGAAAGCAAGTATTCATAGGGAACCATCCCTAGCTCCCGGACGGGAATTTTATCTAAATCGAGTTCAATTCCCACACCACCTTTTGCCGCCATCTCTGATGTAGAACAGGTGATTCCCGCTGCTCCCATATCCTGGGCGGCGACAACTGCGCCTGTTTTAAAAGCTTCTAGACAAGCTTCAATTAACGACTTTTCCAAAAATGGGTCGCCTACTTGCACAGCAGGACGGTCATCCATTGACTGTTCGGTCAATTCTGCACTGGCAAAACTCGCACCCCCCATACCGTCGCGCCCGGTGGTCGAACCAACATACAACACAGGGTTTCCTAAACCAGATGCCCCAGATTTGACAATTTCTGGGGTTTCCATTAATCCCAACGCCATCACATTCACTAGGGGATTACCAGAGTAAGCAGTATCAAAGTAAACTTCACCACCAACGGTAGGTACTCCCACACAATTACCATAATGAGAAATCCCCGATACTACACCAGTAAATAACCTTTGGGTTTTAGCATCTTCTAGGGAACCAAAACGTAGCGAGTTTAAGATGGCAATGGGACGCGCACCCATTGTAAAGATATCCCTGAGAATACCTCCTACTCCGGTTGCTGCTCCTTGAAAGGGTTCGACTGCTGAGGGGTGGTTGTGAGATTCTATCTTAAAGGCTAGTTGCAGTCCGTCACCTAAATCTACAACACCAGCATTTTCACCAGGTCCCACGAGAATGCGGCGACCTTCGGTAGGAAATTGTTTGAGTAAAGGTCGAGAATTTTTATAACAGCAATGCTCTGACCACATTACCCCAAACATTCCCAGTTCGGCTTTGTTGGGATGACGCCCTAAACGACGCACAATTTCTGCGTATTCTTCTGGCTTTATACCTTCAGTGGCGATTTCTTCGGGGGAAAAGGGAGCAGGAGATGTGGCAGTCATGGAAATAATGCATCAATTGTACAGAGCATTATTCTATCGATTTACTTGCCCTCTAGGTGTAGTTCTAAAGTAGTTCATAGCTAAATACTAAAGATTAACTGAATACAGAAATTTATTTAACAAATATTTGTAATAAGTCAAATACATCGTAATAAATACTGAAATACTAGTAATTATACTGTTAGTTATAAAGGCATAAAATTTTATTTTCCTGTAACTTGCGTAGGTGATTTCCATAATCTGGAAATGCTATCAGCCTGCAAGACGAGCCATTAATTGAAGGCATAGAGAATTTGTAAGTCGCGATGCCTGCGGCGGGCTAAGCCTACGCACCTGCCAAATACGGGTTTAATCTTTGGAATTTCATTGTGCTTAATTGACTTCAACAGCAGCAGACTAAATCAATGGCTTTTGGAGAAACAATTTGGAAATTTTTTAAAAGACTGCTCATCTAAATGAGCAAAGTGGCCTTAATAACCTAATTGAGAGGATTTTACTTATGCCTAGACTTACCTTTCCACCCAATTTTATTGGCACTGCTGGTTCCGATAGTTTGATCGGCGAACAGTTAAATGTATCTGTGGCCATAGGTATCGATATTTTAACTGGAGGCTTAATTTCTACAGACTCAGGGAATGACACCATTAAGGGTACGGGTGCTGGCAGTATTGGCGGCTCTACTAAAGGCGGTACTGGAACTGGCATTGCCAACCGCGGTCGTCTGAATGCAGGGAATGGAAAAGATACGATTACTGGCATCGGTACTGGCGGTAAAGGTGCCACCGCGGAGATTCAGGGCATTCCCGGCGTCGGTGGTGCTGGCATCGGCATCAGCAATACTGGCAAACTGGATACCGGGTACGGAGATGACACAATTACTGGTACTGGTACTGGCGGTAACGGTGGCGATCGCCTCAAGTTCGATGGCGACGGCAGCAATGGTGGAACCGGAACAGGCATCGCTAACAGTGGCACTTTTAATGCAGGAGACGGAAACGACACCATTATTGGCACTGGTATTGGTGGCGCTGGTACTACTGGCTTCGTCAACGGTTTCGGTGGTAGTGGTACTGGGATCGACATCGCCAAGAGTAGCACTTTTAATACAGGCAAGGGAAGCGACACGATTATCGGGAAAGGCACTGGCGGCGTGGGCGCCAGCCGCGGAGACCAGGGCGGAAACGGTGGTGCTGGGACAGGCATCACTAATAGTGGTACTTTGAATGCAGGGGATGGAGAAGACACGATTAGTGGTATTGGTACTGGCGGCAATGGCGGTGATGTCGCAGAGATAGAGGATGGTAAAAGCGGTGGAACAGGAACAGGCATTGCTAACAATGGCATTCTAAATGCAGGAAACGGAAAAGACACGATCGCTGGTACTGGTGCTGGTGGCAAGGGTGGCGATACCAACGACTTCCGAGGCAGGGATGGTGGAGTTGGGATCGGCATCAGCAACAGTTACAAACTGCACACTAACGATGGAGAAGACGCGATCGCAGGCATCGGTACAGGCGGTACAAGCGGCGGTGCTGACACCGAAGGTAGTGGTAACGGTGGTACTGGGACTGGCATCAACAACAGTGGCAGTTTGAATACAGGGTGCAAAAAAGATACGATCGCTGGTACTGGTACTGGCGGCAACTCTGGTGGCAATGTCATCGACAGCGGCAATGGTGGTAGTGGGACAGGCATCGCTAACAGCGGCAGTTTGAATACAGAGGACGGAAATGACGCGATAACAGGTACTGGTAGTGGCGGCAACTCTGGGGATGGACTTTTCACTGGCAACGGCGGTAATGGGACTGGCATCACCAACAGTGGCGAACTAAATACCAAAGAAGGGGAAGACACGATCGCAGGTACAGGTACTGGCGGTATCAGCGGTGAGGGCGAGATTTCCAGCGGCAACGCTGGTACTGGGACTGGTATTGAGAACACTAAAGACGGCATCATTTCCACAGGGTTAGGCAAAGACGCGATTATCGGTTATGGCAACAGTTCTGGAATAAATGCCAGCGTATATGGAATCGTCAACGATGGAGTTATTGATACTGGCAATGATTCTGACATTCTTACCGGACAGGCTACAGCAACCATCGGCGGTACAGCCTACGGTATTTACGGAAAAGGAACCATTAAGACTGGCAATGGCAATGACAAAGTTATCGCTACCAGTATCCTAGATGGAGTTCAACAAAAAGTTACTATCGGTGGTGGCATCAAGATTGCTCTGAACGCTGGGGATGACTACTTCAAAGGCTTCGGTGCTGGAACTGTTGATGGCGGCGACGGTTTTGACACCCTCGATTTGACAGCTTTTAATCGCTCTCAAGTGGTTGTATCTGGTGTTATTTCTGGCACTACCCTTAATCCTGCTAACATCAGTTTTAACAACAATGGAAACCTGATTAGCTTATCTACGACTGGCTTCGATAAATTTATCTTTGCAGATAGCTCTTTGTCTTACAACAGTTTGGCTTGAGAGGGCATGAGTTTGTGAATTCGTCTATCTGATGTTTTACCCCCTAGTCTAATTGGCGTTATTTTCTCTTAAGCTGAAAAAATATCTACCAGCGTATATACTCTTAGCTCTAAACTTGCATAGATTGACTATAAATCAGTGATTTCTTGGGTATATGCAGCTTAGTAGTAACAATCGAGTGACGACAATCACACTTATAGATGATTAGGATCGTCTCATCGCGATCGCCAGCTAGGCATAATTAAGGACAACTGAACTCTAGCCGAGTCATTAATAGGGAACACACTAATTACCGACAGCCTTTATCAAAGACTGTCGGTTTTTTGTTTTTAGTCATTAGTCATTGGGCATTGGGCATTGGGCATTGGCAAGCAGGAAGTGTGGGAAGAGAGGGAGGTGTGGGAGGTGTGGGAAGTGTGGGGAGGATGAGGAAGAAATCTTTCCCCCCACCCTCCCCACACTTCCCCATCTCCCCTGCCCCCCTGCTTCCCTGCCCCCTGCGCCTTTGCTCCCCGTCTCCTCATGCCCCATAATCAAATAAAATTTCCCCACAACTGGTTGGTAACTTGACAGAGATTTAGCCATAGCCACTACCAAATGTGGGGAAGTTAAGATGGAATTGGTAATCTTATGCCTATGGAGTGCTAAAATTTTACACTCACTCTAGTAGAGCAAAAGTATCTCTTAGATCGGCACAGACTTTGTATCAAGACATCGCTTGAATGATGTAATCAAAGTATGGCCCAGCTTCCGCAGCATCTTCCGCACTCAGTAAGCCAAGGGCGGCTGTTTTGAGGGAACTGATAGCTTCTACCATTCCAGGTACGGGAACGCCCAATGAGTTGTACATTTCGCGCACACCAATCAAGCCGATTTTTTCAATTGGCTCTTTGTCGCCGGCAAGTACACCATAAGTAATTAGGCGTAAGTACCAGCCAAAATCACGGATACATAGAGACCGTTGACGTTCCCCGTAAGCATTACCACCAGGAGAGATAAAGTCAGGACGCTTTTGCCAAAGTTGTTTGGTTGCTTCCTGGACTATCTTTTTTTCATTTTCAGCTAACGTAGCAGCAATGCGCGTCCGTTGTACACCGGTTTGCAAAAAGTCTTTGATATTTTTAAGTTCGCCACTGCTGGGATAACGCAGTTCGTCGTCAGCTTTGAGAATAACTTGGCTAATTACAGTCATGATGATTGAAATCACCTTAAATATTATCTGCTAGTTTAGCGAGTCTGAGGTACACAAGTGAAGGGGGAGTGGGGAGTGGGGAGATGGGGAGATGGGGAGATGAGGAGATGAGGAGATGGGGAGGTGGGGAGATGGGGAGAATAATTCATAATCCATGTTCTGCTTGCTCTGCTTGACTAATGACTAATAACTAATGACTAATGACTAAAATGATTTGGCAACAAGGTGAATTAATTGAAGTAACCATCGCCGATCTCAGCGATACTGGCGATGGTGTGGGACGTGCTAATGAACGTGTAGTATTTGTCCCGGATACTGTACCAGGCGATCGCGCTATTGTCCGTTTAGTACATGTTAAACCCAAATATGCCCACGCTAAGCTACAGGAGCTATTGCAACCATCTCCCCATCGCATCCGCCCTAGCTGTATTGTGGCTGACAAATGTGGTGGTTGCCAGTGGCAGCATATTAATTATGATTACCAGCTTGTAGCTAAGCAAAATCAAGTCATCCAAGCAATGGAGCGCATTGGCGGTTTTACTCAACCACCAGTAGATCCAGTACTGGCTGTCGGTTCTGGTTTCGGTTACCGAAATAAATCTACTTATCCTCTAGGCAAATCGGCAACAGGACAAGTACAAGCTGGTTACTACCAAAAAGGTAGTCACCAATTAATCAACTTAAATCAATGTCCAGTCCAAGACTCGCGTTTAAATCCAATGCTTGCTGAAGTTAAGCAGGATATCCAACAGCGGGGTTGGCAAATTTACGACGAACATCGCCACCTTGGGCAAATTCGCCATTTGAGTTTACGCATCGGCCGCCATACTGGCGAAATGTTGCTGACTTTAGTGGTTAAGGACTGGAATTTACCAGAAATTGCAACCCAAGCCCAGGAATGGTTAAAGCGTTATCCGCAGTTAATGGGAGTATGCCTGAATCGCAATGGCGATCGCACAAATGCTATCTTTGGAGTAGAAACCCGTTGCATCGCTGGAGTACCCCACCTGCGCGAACAATTTGCTGGACTGGAATTTAAAGTGCGCCCAGATACATTTTTCCAAGTTTATACAGAAACAGCAGAGGCATTATTGGACGTAATTCAGTCAGAACTCAATCTTCAAGGGCATGAATTTCTAGTTGATGCCTACTGTGGTATCGGTACTTTAACTTTGCCCCTCGCCAAACAAGCGCGTCAAGCCATAGGTTTAGAAGTCCAACCAGCAGCTGTGGAACAAGCGATTTTGAATGCCGAGCGCAATGAAATTAATAACGTAACATTCCAAGTCGGCGCAGTTGAGAAATTGCTGCCAAAAATGGGCACAATACCAGAGGTCGTAATTCTCGATCCCCCACGTAAAGGTTGCGATCGCGGTGTCATAGACACTTTACGGCAATTGAAACCATATAGGATTGTTTACGTCAGCTGTAAAGTAGCCACCCTCGCCCGCGACCTGAAATTACTCTGTCAAGATGGGCAATATAAGATCGCACGGGTACAACCTGCTGATTTTTTTCCCCAAACTGCTCATGTGGAAGCTGCTGCCTTTCTTGTGCTATCACATTTGGATAAGGATGCTGATTTCTTTAAAAAAATTGAAATTTCAAATTTGTAGTCTAGTGCATACTAACAATGCTAAAATCGAATTAAGCTAAAAATAGAAATTCATTTTGTTTAAAGAAATTAAAGTTGCATCGACTCCTAAAAGTATGAATGGGATTGTGTAAATTGCAAATCGGCAATTAACTAGAGTATCTCAATACTCAATGAAATTAATCGCACTTTATTAAGTTGCTCATTCCTTTATCAAATTTATTACAGCCGTTATATATCCGACCAATTCCAACTCATTCATATAGTCAATGCTCCCTAGCATTTTCAAAATTTAGTTTTAAAGACGCAAGTTTGAAGGCAGCATGACCACCTCAATTTTTATCAGGGTGCCTGTGACACCAAACTGATGTCTAGCTAACTGAAAGCTATGGGGTTTCTCTTGTGATTACTATTTCGCTCCGTCCAGTTGGACGTTATTGGGGCACGATTAGTTTTGCCTCAACCCTCTACCTTTGTCCCATATTAGATTTATTGTTGGCAGAAATTCCAGCAAAATTACAATCAGAACTGCGTCTAGGACTTCAAGAAGCCCTAGTAAACGCAGCTAAACATGGCAATAATCTCGATCCGAGTAAAAGAGTTGTAGTACGTTTTTCCTTAATAGATAATCAATATTGGTGGATAATTTCAGACCAAGGTAGCGGCTTTACTCCCTCACCTATTACTGATGAAGAACCAACAGACTATCTACCACCAGATGAAGCAGAAAGTGGTCGTGGTCTATGTCTTCTACATCAAATTTTCGATCGGGTAGAGTGGAATCGCAAGGGTACAGAATTAAGGCTTTGTAAACAAATGGAAAATCGTCGCGGACTATCTCTGCGACGGTAGTTGTAGTTAGGAGTTAAGAGTTAGGAGTTAGGAGTTTAAAACTTTATAACTTATCACTCCTAATTGCTAACTTTTTCCGTGAGTTGGACAGGGAGGAGCAGAAATAGAGCGATTTAGCCAGCCTAGTGCTTGTTCTAGTCTGGCTTGGGCTTCTTGTGGCTGATTGTTTAAAAGATAAACAACAGCTGCGGCTACTTGTTCGCTGGCGCGGGAATTGCGGTTGGACTTGAGGCGATGCCAATCCTCAGGAGAGATGCTTAGTCTTTGCATTAGAGCTTGGGCTAGTTCTAAAGTACTAAATTCATTCAGTTGACTGGTTTTCGGCAGTTGTGCAGATTGAGACATAATATAAAGTCCTTTGTCAATTTTCAATTGTCATTGGCGAGGCAGTGCGGTCTTGGGGTCTCCCTAAGTGGAGCAACTGCCGTCATTGGGCATTGAACAAAAGACTGATGACTAATGACAAATGACAAATGACAAATGACAATTGACTTTTAATCTTAGTTTACTACTTGTAAATGAAGCCGTCTCAACAATCACAACCGCCAGGGGAAAATCCGGAACCAGATTTAGAACAAGAAATCGAGGAAGTAGAGCGATCGCTTTTATCCTTGAGAGAACGTTACGAGCAACTAAAGCGCGATCGTCAGCAAAAAGCTCAATTGCAACAGCGTCAGGAGCAATTAAAGCGCCATAAATCCCAGACACCAGAAATTAAAGCAGAGTTACGGCAAATCAAACAGCAGTTGGAAATGCTAGAAATAAACTTAGAAAGCCAGTTGTTTTCTTGGCGTAGTCTCAAAAAACCTTTCTGGCAGGCCGTCCGCTTTGGTGGAATGGGCGTTATCATAGGCTGGATATTAAAGTCTTATGCTGGGTAAATATGATAAATCGACGGATTGCAGAAATATTGCGAAGTGGTCAACCTGATGAGTCTATCCTAGTTCAAGGCTGGGTGAGGACAAAACGCGAGTCCAAAGGATTTGCTTTTATCGAAGTTAATGACGGCTCATCGCTAGCTAATTTGCAAGTCGTCATCAATCAGGATTTGCCAGATTATGAAGCTATTTTGAAAAAGCTGAATACCGGTGCTGCTGTTGAGGTCGCTGGCGTGTTGGTAGCTTCTTTGGGTAAAGGACAGCGAATTGAGTTGAAAGCAGAATCTATAAAAGTGCACGGAGAAGCCGATCCCGATACATATCCCCTGCAAAAGAAGCGTCATTCCTTTGAGTTTCTGCGAACCATTGGACATTTGCGATCGCGTACTAATTCTTTTGGTGCAGTTTTCCGCGTCAGGAATGCTTGTTCCGCGGCAATCCACCAATTCTTCCAAGAAAGAGGTTTTTTGTGGGTACACACACCCATCATCACTGCTAGCGATTGTGAAGGCGCAGGCGAACTTTTTAGCGTTACTACTTTGGATTTAAAAAATATTCCCCGCACAGATAATCAAGGGGTAGATTATAGCCAAGACTTTTTTGCTAAACCTACATATTTAACAGTTAGCGGCCAGTTGGAAGCGGAAATCATGGCGATGGCGTTTAGTAACGTCTACACATTTGGCCCTACTTTCCGTGCAGAAAATTCCAATACTTCGCGTCACTTAGCAGAATTTTGGATGGTTGAGCCAGAAATGGCTTTTTGTGACTTAGAAGGCGACATGGATTTAGCTGAGGCGTTTCTCAAACATATCTTTAATTATGTTTTGGAAACTTGCCCAGAAGACATGGAATTTTTCAACCAGCGCATTGATAATTCTGTGTTGGCAACAGCCGATAATATTATCAATAATCAATTTGAGCGCTTAACTTATACTGAAGCGATCGCACTTTTAGAAAAAGCCGATATTAAATTTGAATATCCTGTCAGCTGGGGCTTAGATTTGCAATCAGAACACGAACGTTACCTAGCCGAACAATTATTTAAAAAGCCAGTAATCGTCACAGATTATCCAGCGAAAATTAAAGCTTTTTATATGCGCTTGAACGACGATGAAAAAACCGTCCGCGCAATGGATATTCTCGCGCCGAAAATTGGCGAAATTATTGGTGGTTCCCAACGGGAAGAACGCTTAGAAGTTCTAGAACGTCGGGTAATAGCGCAAGGAATGAAGCCAGAAGATTTATGGTGGTATCTCGATTTGCGTCGATATGGTACTGTCCCTCACGCTGGTTTTGGTTTGGGTTTTGAACGACTCGTACAATTCATCACCGGAATGGCAAATATTCGTGATGTAATTCCCTTCCCGCGTACACCGCAAAGTGCTGAGTTTTAGTTTCAGAAGTTGAAAACCAGGTGATTAGAAATCCCTTCTATACAAACTAAGTCAATGTGATGAACTAATAAAAACTTTAAAACCTGCGAATGCAGGTTTTATTTGTATAGAGGGGTATTTTATCAAGCGATGAATGAAAACTAAGATTTTTGAATTTCTTGTTGTAAAACTTGAATTTGCTCAATAGATAATTCAGTAACTTGAGCAATTTGTTCTAAGCTCATTCCAATTCGCAACAAATTTAAAGCCAACTTTCTTATTGTTTCTGTTTTACCTTTGGCTTTGCCTTCTTCTAGGATTTGTTGATAAATGACTGATTCGCGCATCATCTCACTCCTTAAAATCTTGTTAATTACATTTTTATTTAACACCAAGCCTGCTAGAATACCACTGGCGGCAGCTATGTTTCTTTGTAGCTGGCGATCGCTAATCACTTCAACTGCTTTTTCATCTTGCTTAACCCAACCTAAGTTTACGAACAACAGCCTACACGCTTTAATTTAATGTCTAAAAGTTTGGAAAGAGAATTTATCAGTTTCCAAATCCATATAAAAAAGCAGAGGCACAACGTTCGTTGTACCCCTAAAGATTGTTGATATTTAATTAGATTTAAGATAAATATAAAAGAAGTATTTAACTAGTTGCTACTATAATATGAGCAATTCTTCATCTTTATCTAGATTCCTGGTTTGCATTGAGTATCGAATAGGAACCTAGAATAGCAATTACAGATATTTTAAATAATAGATGCACCTAAACTCTGATTCCGGTTCGCATTCCCAAAGATTTGAATGAGGTAACCAGGCATTTCACACTGGTTTTTCACTATTGCTTCATAATTATTATTGCTCTGCTGAGGTAAGCGCAAACATACCAAAATACAGTTGTTTCGACTTTGAACTACGATGAACAACTTACCAGATAAAAAGCGCTTTAACCTTGCTAGATGAACTGGATTTATAAAATTTGCATCAACCCAATCCTGAGGAAGATGGCTAGTAAATTTAGTTAGAAGTTAGGAGTTAGGAGTTAAAAAATTCATAACTCTTAACTTTTAACTCCTAACTGGATTTATGCCATTTGATTTTCAATCGCCCACCGCGCTAGTTCAGTGCGGTTGTGGAGATTGGTTTTGCCCAACATGTTGGACACATGGCTTTCAACTGTACGCTGACTAACGTTGAGTTCTTCAGCAATTTCTCGGTTAGCTAAACCCCTAGCAACAAACTGGACTACTTTCAGTTCAGTTGGGGTTAACTGCACATCAAAGGGAACTTGGATGCGGGAACCGTTTTCGCCTCCTTTTGCTTGGTGTTCTTTCCAACGGATAGTTTGCTTCAGCGAGGACTCAACTTGGGCTACGAGTTCTTCTGGTTCAAAGGGCTTGACCATATAAACATCAGCACCTTTGTTTAGACCTTTAACTCGGTCTGCACTTTGTCCTTTTGCTGAAAGGAAAAGAACTGGAATCCAACTGGTGCGTTCGTTTTGCCGGACTTGTTCCACAAAAGTATATCCGTCCATTTCCGGCATCATCACATCGCAGATGATCATGTCTGGAACATCTTGCTCTAAAATTTCCAGAGCTTCGCGTCCATTTTCGGCGGTGATGACTTCATATCCTCGGAATTCTAAGTAATCCTTCACCAGCAAGATGAGGTTAGGGTCATCATCAATCAATAGAAGTCGTTTGTGATCTTTCATGCTGGGCTCTTTCATAGCAGTGGCACTTGTCGCGCTTCGGTCCATCAAAGTCTTGAATATTTATCCTCTATGGTGGTTTATGTGAGATGTTGTCCTTTTGCCTACTTAACTTGCCTTTGCTGTCTCAAGTCTCAAAAATGCCGAGCACTTTCAAGAGACTACTAGCTCGATAGCAAAAGTCCAGCAAGGATACGTATAGCAGTAGTATCTATAATGCGCTATTATATATCGCTTTGAAAGGGGCGGGGTAAAAAACACTGATAAAATAATAATCCTTCTGACTCACTAGTTAAGTATTGGCTTAAAGATGACCCTACCTCAAAACCAACCCGCACTTTCTAAAAGCTTACTGCTATAACATATCCTTGCGCTGTTAAGCCTCTATGAGATGTTAACAAGAAACTAGGGAAGTTTCTGGCAAAAGATGGGTTAAAAATGCATATTCTTCAACCACCATTATGCCTATTAAGTGTTCTTGAACGATCCGCTCAATAACTTCCGAGTTTGCTTGGCGATACCAGACGCCATCAGGATAGACCACCATTATGAGTCCAGAACCACAAACCTGCAAGCAATTGGTTTTAGTTTTAAAAACGCAAATGGGATGACTTGCTTGCGGCTTGTCGAGTTTTAGCTCTTTAAGTCGCTCTTTTAAGTACTCCCAAGATTCCAAACTGGCTGGTTTTGAACAGCAGTTAGGGCTTGTTTGGTCAGCACAAATAAAAATATGTTGCTGAATTTTTGGCACTCCTGAACTTTCTACACAATTACTCAGGGCTTTATGTTCAAGAGGCTTGGTGGTTTTCGGGATTTGATGGCTTTTCTGGATCACTTTATTGTTACTCATCGAGCGGCTCCCTGATTACAGTTCTATAACAATTTCCAAGCTTTGCAAATAAAGTTTACTGAGATGGGGAATGGGGCATTGGGGATTGGGCATTGGGCAAACAGGGAGTTAGGAGTTAGGAGTTAATAATTATTCTCCCTATCTCGTCATCTCCCATGCCCTATTCCCTATAAAAATATTCGTAGCTTCCGGAACAGAACCCGAAGGATAAAAATAATTAAGCATTTATACTTAAGTACACCCCAGCGATTCTAGTTCGGGAACCCGTACTTAAGAAATTCTTGCCATTGGACGCTGCTTTTGGGTAGATTAGCACTCAGGAGTTGAGAGTGCTAACTCTGGAGAAAATCATATGGCAGCAATATCTCTAACCGTTTCTACAGTAAAACCTTTGGGCGATCGCGTTTTCGTAAAAGTGAGCGCCTCTGAAGAAAAGACCGCAGGTGGTCTGTATTTGCCCGATACCGCCAAAGAAAAGCCCCAAGTAGGCGAAGTAGTCGCCCTTGGCCCTGGCAAGCGTAATGACGACGGTAGCCGTCAAGAATTGGAAATTAAAGTCGGTGATAAGGTTCTGTACTCTAAGTACGCCGGTACTGATATCAAACTCGGTACTGAAGAATATGTACTGCTTTCTGAAAAAGATATTTTAGCAGTCGTTATCTAACAGGCGAGTGGGGAATAGGGGATGGGAAATAGGAAAGAGTTTTCCCGATGCCCAATGCCCTGTTTGGCCAATGCCCAATTCAAAAAAAATTGACTTACTCCTTGGATTTAGATATTTATGGCAAAGCGCATTATCTACAACGAAAACGCCCGTCGCGCCCTTGAGCGAGGCATTGATATCCTGGCTGAGGCTGTAGCTGTTACCCTTGGCCCCAAAGGTCGGAACGTTGTCCTAGAAAAGAAATTTGGCGCACCGCAAATTGTTAACGACGGTGTAACCATCGCCAAAGAAATCGAATTAGAAGACCACATTGAAAACACTGGTGTAGCTCTGATTCGTCAAGCTGCTTCTAAGACCAACGATGCTGCGGGCGATGGCACCACCACTGCCACCGTTTTAGCTCATGCGATTGTCAAAGAAGGCTTGCGGAACGTTGCGGCTGGTGCTAATGCGATTTTGTTGAAGCGCGGTATTGATAAAGCTACCAGCTACCTCGTAGATAAAATTGCTGAACACGCCCGTCCGGTGGAAGATTCCAAAGCTATTGCCCAAGTTGGTGCAATCTCGGCTGGTAACGACGAAGAAGTCGGCCAAATGATTGCCCAAGCTATGGACAAGGTGGGCAAGGAAGGCGTAATTTCCCTAGAAGAAGGGAAATCTATGACCACCGAGTTGGAAATTACAGAAGGGATGCGCTTTGATAAGGGCTATATCTCTCCTTATTTTGCCACCGACCCAGAACGGATGGAAGCGGTTTTCGACGAGCCTTTCCTCCTGTTGACCGATAAGAAAATTGCTTTGGTGCAAGACCTCGTACCAGTATTAGAGCAAGTAGCTCGTGCTGGTCGTCCTTTGGTGATTATTGCTGAAGATATCGAAAAAGAAGCTTTGGCAACCTTGGTTGTAAACCGTTTGCGCGGTGTACTGAATGTTGCTGCTGTTAAGGCTCCTGGCTTTGGCGATCGCCGCAAAGCTATGCTAGAAGATATCGCTGTATTAACTGGCGGTCAATTAGTCACCGAAGATGCTGGTTTGAAGCTTGATAACACCAAGTTAGATAGCTTGGGTAAAGCTCGCCGTATCACCATCACCAAGGACAACACCACAATTGTTGCCGAAGGTAACGAAGCTGGAGTTAAAGCTCGTGTAGAACAAATTCGTCGTCAAATCGAAGAAACCGAATCTTCCTACGACAAAGAAAAACTGCAAGAGCGTCTTGCTAAACTTTCCGGCGGTGTCGCTGTGGTGAAAGTGGGAGCAGCCACCGAAACCGAAATGAAAGACAAGAAACTGCGCCTAGAAGACGCTATCAACGCTACCAAAGCTGCTGTGGAAGAAGGTATCGTTCCTGGTGGCGGTACAACTCTCGCTCACTTAGCTCCTGATTTAGAAACTTGGGCTAACAGCAACCTCACAGGTGAAGAGTTGATTGGTGCGTTGATTGTGGCTCGTGCTTTACCTGCACCTTTGAAGAGAATTGCGGAAAACGCTGGTCAAAATGGTGCTGTAATTGCTGAGCGCGTCAAAGAGAAGGAATTCAGCGTTGGCTACAATGCTGCAACTAACGAATTTGTCGATTTGTTGAGTGCTGGTATTGTTGACCCTGCGAAAGTAACTCGTTCTGCTCTGCAAAATGCTGCTTCCATCGCTGGTATGGTGTTGACAACCGAATGTATTGTAGTTGACAAGCCTGAGCCTAAAGATGGCGCTCCTGCTGCTGGTGCTGGTGCTGGTGGCGACTTCGATTACTAATACTCTGTAGTCCGTTATTTATAAAAACAGCTGCTTTCCTAGTGGAGGCGGCTGTTTTTTATCGCATAGAGCGAATTGCTTAACTTAAAATTAAGATTTCTATTTAGTTTGGTTTTCTTGAACCCCGAAAACCTGGACTCCTATTTCAAAAGCTTCTTGTTTCTCTTCATTGGTTAAATAACGATTATCAGTTGGACGACGAGGATCGCCGCCTGCTTCTAGATATCTTTGTCGAGCAAGTGCAAAAATTTCTCTAAGCCTTTGATACTTTTGTTTTAACAATACTGTTGGTTCTTTCATAGTTCTGATGCCCATGAAATAGGAGCTATTTCGCCATTTTGCAAAAGGAGTGCTGTAGGTAAAACTGGACTAGGAGTGGTGATATAGTAAAGTCCTCTCTCATCATCATAAAACATTCCCTCAAGCAGTCCTAGAGTTTCTAAAGCATTGAGAACGAGATACTGTAGTTCTGTTGGCTCCATGAAAACCTAAACTCTATTAACTCTAAAAATTCTACAATAAAACGTTTGGAAATTAAGGAGATTTAAATGAATTGAAACTGATTATGAGGTATCTAAATTAAAATGAAAGAGTCTGTAATTTATCTGCTGAACAATTAGAGGACTTGGGAAAAGAACTACTTGATTTTTCGGAAGTGGCTGATTTGATAGCTTGGAAAGAGCAACAAGAGAGGAATTAATAATAACAATTTACTTTTAAAGATGCATCATCTTTTCGAGATTGAGGCTGCAAGTAGTTTTCCACTTTTATCTTGAGCTTGTAATTTTTGAATAATATGCTCAATAATACTATTCAAATCTTTTCGGCGACGTATAGAGCGTTTTGGATCGAGTTGACCATGTTTCAATAATTCTCTAACCTGTTCTCCTAGCTTAGTTAAGTAAAGCCTCAACTCTTCTTCACCCTGTTCGCGTAAAACTTGCCGACATTCAGTTAGGATAATATCTCCATTTTCTAGAGTTTTACTAGCGTCTGACTCCTTTGGCGTTGCCTCAGATGAATCTTTACTTTTTTGAGCATTTAAAGTGTTAGTTAGACATTTTTCTACAGCCTTGGCAAGCTTAGGATCGGATTCTATAACTTCTGCGATCGCTCTTAATAAGTTCGCAATTTGTGATGCTTCCATTATCTACCTACTCTTTGCATAAATTCTTTAGCTAACTTCACCATAGAATCATGAGAATCGTCATACTTTTGTTTATATGTCAAATAATTATTCAATTCTAATCCTTCTGCAATTTTTGCTCTTTCTAAAATTTTAGTTTCAAAAACTGGCGGATAGAAAGGATTGACAATAATAGAGTTTAAATTTTCACTTTGGGCTATAGTTCGGTTATAGCGAGAAATTAATGTTCCTACTGCTTTTAAGTTATGTACATAATCTCTATTAAACTTTTCAATGTGTTCAAGTAATAAATCTAATCCATGAATTGACATTCGGTTTGGTACGCAAGGGATTATACAAGCGTTGCTAGCTAGAAATGCACTTTTAACTACTGTGTTAATATTTGGGGCATAGTCTATTAAAATATAGTCATATTTATTCAATAATGGTTTAATAATTTTACGAATAAGCTCAACAGGTTTAAAGTTAAAAGAATAATAACCTGGTGGTAATTCTTCTTGTATTTCAAATAGCCTTGGGCTGCTAGGTATTAAATGTAAGTGGGCAAAAGAATTTCTGTTTCTAACATTTGAAATCTTTTCTTTAACTATAAAATTTTCGTTCTGAACATTTTCTAAAAAATACTCAGGATCTTTAAATAAATAAGGCAATGTTAATTTTTTACGTTCAAATTCTTTTTCCCAAACCTCTTCTGACATTAAAGCACTAGTCAAATTACTTTGAGGATCGAGATCGATAGCCAGTACACGCTTACCATACATGGTATCCCCTGCTAAATATTCCGCTAATGCCATGACGATGGTAGTTTTGCCAACTCCACCCTTGAGGTTGCAAATACTTATCACTTTAGCTGTCATAATTTCTGGTAGACTTACACATTTCATGGGCTACAGTTCTATGTTTCCCTGGAAATATGCTCAAGTAACAGGTTAATTTTTTCTTTTGTCTAAAAATCTATGAGCCAAAGTCATTCTGAAACAACTCCCCTACATACCCTAAACCCACTCAACCGATTTTCTGATAGAGCAGAAGATTATGTAAAATACCGACCAAGCTACCCCTCAGATGTAATTGATATTATTTTGGAAGGATTAGATAAAAATTCACAAATTCTAGCAGCAGATATTGGTGCGGGTACAGGAATTAGTTCAAGATTATTAGCTGAACGTGGAGTTAATGTCATTGCCATAGAACCAAATGCAGCTATGAGAGAAGCCGCCGAACCACATCCTTTACTAGAGTTTCGTGATGGAACGGCAGAATTTACCAAACTTGCGGATAAATCTGTTGATTTAGTTACTTGTTTTCAAGCTTTCCATTGGTTCAATCCAGAACCAGCCTTATCAGAATTTCATCGCATTTTAAAACCATTAGGACGTTTAGCTGTGGTGTGGAATAACCGCGATCAAAAAGATGCTTTCACCTCAGAATATAGCCGAATAGTCCGCGAAGCATCTAACAATCACCCAGCAGAATCAAGGATGCAGTCAGTAGAGCCACTTTTAGCAACTCATTATTTTTGCAACATCCGCGAATATACTTTTACTTATAGACAACAGTTAGATTTAACTGGACTTATTGGACGAGCAAAAAGCGTTTCTTATCTACCTAATGAAAGCTTGGCAGACAACAAATTTATTGATAGTTTTCAAGAAATTTATCAGCGTTTTCGCGATGAAAATGGTTTTGTGTATCTGGTCTATCGCACTAGCGTACACCTTGGCGAAGCAATTAATTAAATGACTTGCAACTCACAAATTACAGAAGGTTGGCATGGCAAACTGAATTTAGTTTACGCCGATCGCCACAACACAACCGAATTAATCTACAATCACCAACAAGCACCCTTGAAGGTGCAACGCCCATTTTATCCAGAAGGGCAAAAAGTTTGTCATAGCGTAATTTTACACACGGCTGGTGGAGTTGTGGGGGGCGATCGCTTATCCTCTAATATCCACCTCCAACCCCATACACACGCTTTAATAACTACAGCAGCAGCTAGTAAGATATATCGCAGTAATGGCTTACAAGCTAGGCAAAACATCGAGATACAAGTTGACGCTGGTGCTTGTTTAGAATGGTTACCGCAAGAAACAATTTTATTTAACAGTGCGATTTATCGGCAAGATTTACGGGTAGAATTAGCAACCGGGGCTAGCTTTTTAGGCTGGGAAATTACCCGCTTTGGCCGCAGTGCTAGAGGAGAGAAATTCTTGCAAGGTGAATGGCGATCGCATACTGAAATTTGGCAACAAGGCGTTCCCTTGTGGATAGATCGGCAATATTTACCAGCTAGCGAAGAAGTTTTCTACAGTTTTCACGGGTTGGCGGGAAAACCAATAACAGGTAGTCTAGTTTGGCTTGGTGATACAGTTTCACCAGAAATTGTGGAAAAAATACGAGTTTTAGCCAACGGTATTGGTGAAACAGGTGTTACCAGATTAGAACATGGATTATTGTGTCGATATCGCGGTGATTCTACATCTGAGGTGAGAAACTGGTTTATTGATGTTTGGCAGTTGCTACGAGTTTCTTTTTTAAATTGTGGTAACTGTATACCAAGAGTGTGGCAAGTTAACCGCCAAGAGGGAGATAAGAATGCAACTGACGCCGCAGGAAAAAGATAAACTATTAATTTTTACTGCTGCTTTATTAGCAGAAAGACGTAAACAAAGAGGTTTGAAATTGAATTATCCCGAAGCAGTTGCCTATATTTCTGCTGCTATTTTAGAAGGTGCAAGAGATGGGCAAACTGTAGCTGAATTGATGAGTTATGGCACAACGTTGTTAACACGAGATGATGTGATAGAAGGAATACCAGAAATGGTACATGAAGTGCAAGTGGAAGCAACTTTTCCTGATGGGACAAAGTTAGTTACAGTACATAATCCAATTCGTTAATTTTTTAATTATGATACCTGGAGAAATTATTACACCGGAAGGTGACATTGAACTCAATGTTGGTCGTCCTACTATTAAATTGCGAGTGTCTAATACAGGCGATCGCCCCATACAAATCGGTTCGCATTTTCACTTTTATGAAGTTAACGCTGCTTTAAATTTTGATAGAGAACAAGCGCGAGGAATGCGTCTTGATATCCCCGCAGGTACGGCAGTTCGCTTTGAACCAGGTGATGAAAAAGAAGTGACGTTAGTGGCTTTGGTTGGTAGCCGACAAGTTTACGGTTTCAACGGTAAAATTAACGGCTCTCTATAATTATGCAAATGGAATGGTATAATGAGCCGCCTATTTGGGAACTAAAAGATGAGGCGATCGCTGTCACTTCCGGAGCAAAAACAGATTTCTGGCGGGAAACTCACTACGGTTTTATTCGAGATAACGGTCACTTTTTTTATCAAAGAATTGAAGGTGACTTTATTGCAGAAGTTCAAGTGACTGGACAGTATCACGATTTATACGATCAAGCCGGTTTAATGGTACGTTCAGATGAATTTAATTGGTTAAAATGTGGCATTGAATTTGTGGATGGCGTACAACAAATTAGTGCAGTAGTGACACGTAATTACTCAGATTGGTCTGTTATTCCAGTGCCGCAAAATCCTTCTGCTATTTGGATACGTGTAACTCGACGCCGCACAGCAATAGAGGTGGAATACTCTTTAAATGGAACCGAGTATACAATGCTGCGACTTGCTTATTTGACTCCAGTGGAAACATTAAATGTTGGTGTGATGTGTGCCTCTCCTGAAGGAAATGGTTTTCAGATGAGGTTTGAAAATTTCCAAATTCGCAGTTTGTAGGGAGTAGTTATGAATTACAGAATGTCCCGCCGCGCTTACGCCGAAACCTATGGCCCCACAGTAGGCGATCGCATCCGACTTGCAGACACAGAATTATTCATCGAAGTTGAACAAGATTTCACCACTTACGGCGATGAAGTGAAATTCGGCGGCGGTAAAGTTATTCGAGATGGCATGGGACAATCCCCTATTTCTAATGCTGATGGCGCTGTAGATTTAGTAATTACTAATGCTTTAATCCTCGATTGGTGGGGTATCATTAAAGCAGATATCGGCATTAAAGATGGTAAGATTTTCAAAATTGGTAAAGCTGGAAATCCTTATATTCAAAATAATATAGATATTATTATTGGCCCTGGAACTGAAGCCTTAGCAGGAGAAGGTATGATTCTCACTGCTGGCGGTATTGATGCCCATATTCATTTTATTTGTCCCCAACAAATTGAAGTGGCGATCGCTTCTGGTATCACCACCATGATTGGCGGCGGTACTGGCCCCGCTACAGGAACAAACGCCACTACCTGCACTCCAGGCCCTTGGAATATTTATCGGATGTTGCAAGCTGCTGATGCTTTTCCCGTCAACTTAGGATTTTTGGGTAAAGGTAACGCCAGCCAGCCCCAAGGACTCGTAGAACAAGTAGCCGCCGGTGCAATGGGGTTAAAGCTGCATGAAGACTGGGGAACCACCCCCGCAGCAATCGATACTTGTCTCAGCGTTGCCGATGAATACGATGTTCAAGTGGCTATCCATACCGATACCCTGAACGAAGCCGGATTTGTGGAAGATACCATCGCTGCGTTTAAGAATCGTGTCATACACACCTACCACACTGAAGGCGCAGGCGGCGGACACGCACCAGATATCATCAAAGTTTGCGGTCAAGCCAACGTTTTGCCATCTTCCACCAACCCCACGCGTCCTTACACCCTCAACACTTTAGACGAACACCTGGATATGTTGATGGTATGCCATCACCTCGATCCGGCGATCGCGGAAGATGTAGCCTTTGCTGAGTCCCGCATCCGCCGAGAAACCATTGCTGCTGAAGATATTTTGCACGACTTGGGTGCATTTAGTATGATTTCTTCTGATTCTCAGGCAATGGGAAGGGTGGGCGAAGTGATAATTCGCACCTGGCAGACATCTCACAAAATGAAGCTGCAACGAGGAATTCTTAACCCACAAGGAACTGAGCAACCAGCAGATAATTTTCGGGCAAAAAGATATGTTGCTAAGTATACTATCAATCCAGCGATCGCTCACGGAATTGCTGAACACGTGGGTTCAGTGGAAGAGGGAAAATTAGCAGATTTGTGTTTATGGCGTCCGGCATTTTTTGGCGTCAAGCCAGAAATAGTGATTAAAGGCGGAACGATCGCATGGTCGCAAATGGGCGATGCTAACGCCAGTATTCCCACACCCCAACCAGTGCATATGCGGCCGATGTTTGGCAGTTTTGCTGGTGCGAAGAACGCCACATCATTAACTTTTGTTTCCCAAGCAGCTTTAGAAAGGGAAATTCCTACGCAGTTAGGTTTACGAAAAACAGCAGTTGCAGTTTCCAGAACGCGCCAATTGAGTAAGCAGGATATGAAGCTGAATGATGCGCTACCCGAAATTGAAGTTGACCCCGAAACCTACGAAGTCAGGGCAGATGGTAATTTGCTGATTTGCGAACCTGCAACAGTTTTACCAATGACCCAGAGGTACTTTTTGTTTTAGTCGATGACCAATCAAAACTACAACCAACGTTGTTTTTTAGCGTAGACAATACTACCAATGACTATTAAAGCCATAACGGCGATCGCCACAGGATAACCCCAAGGTTGTTCTAATTCCGGCATATACTTGAAGTTCATACCATAAACGCCAGCAATAAAGGTGATTGGTAAGAATACCGCTGATAAGATAGTTAAGCGGTTAATTCGATCGCTAGTTTCGCTGGCAATATTATCGCGTTGAATTTCCATTAATTCTGACATCCAGATTCTCAGAGTTTGATACTCCTGCCAGAGATTATCGATATGATGCACAAATTCTTGATTGAACAAAGCCTTTACTGGCTCTGAAATCCATTGCAAATCCTCGTAATCCATCATCATTAAAAGAGATTTAATGCTTTGAAAATTACGACGCCCAACACGAGTAGATTGTCTCATGCTAGCGATCTTATGGTACGTTGATTCATCACCAAAATTTCCTAAAACTTCATCTTCTAAATCATCAAGTTGTCTAGAAATGTATTCAAATACTGTATGGTAATTATTTAAAATATCTTTAAAAATAAGATATAAAAGATAGTCAATTCCCCACTTTTGCGGGTCTATATTTCGCTTTTGGAGATTATTAGTTAGTACAGTAAATATTTTGACTTCAGTAATTTCAAAAGTGATGATAAAATTCCTTCCTAGCAAAATACTGCCACGCGCTACTTCAAACTCTCGATTTTTTAGTTGATGAGTTAAAATTTCATAATTATCAAATAAACAATCTTGTGTATCTTCATCCATTCCTGTAGGGGTATGGTTGAAAACCATGTTCACGCGAGATGGATTGAGTTGAAAGTGATTGAGAATTCTGCCAGTTCCAGCGCGATCGCGGAAATTAACACAGCGCAACCAAATATTCTGAGAACCATCAATTCTTTGGAGTACCGTATCAACATTCATGCTAGAGAATAAATCTAGCTGATTCTGAGAAAAAGTAAGAAGAATTAGCATACAGCGATTTTTATTCTAAATCCCCCATTATCTGAATTCTTCTTTTTAATATCACAATTCTAATTAAAAAAAGCGCCCCCTTTTCAGAGGACGCTTTTTATTCAGCTATTACTTAAGTATTAGCCGTTGATAGCAGGAGCGGTTAGAGCAACAGGAGCAACTTCATCAGCAGCTAAGTCTAAGGGGAAGTTGTGAGCGTTACGCTCGTGCATTACTTCCATACCCAAGTTAGCGCGGTTGATTACGTCTGCCCAAGTGCTGATAACGCGACCTTGAGAGTCAATGATGGACTGGTTGAAGTTGAAACCGTTCAGGTTGAAAGCCATTGTGCTTACACCCAAAGCGGTGAACCAGATACCAACAACAGGCCAAGCAGCTAGGAAGAAGTGCAAGGAACGGCTGTTGTTGAAGGAAGCGTATTGGAAGATCAAGCGACCGAAGTAACCGTGAGCAGCAACGATGTTGTAGGTTTCTTCTTCTTGACCGAATCTGTAACCGTAGTTTTGAGATTCGGTTTCGGTGGTTTCACGAACCAAGGAAGAAGTTACCAAAGAACCGTGCATTGCGGAGAATAAGCTTCCGCCGAATACACCAGCCACACCTAACATGTGGAAGGGGTGCATCAGGATGTTGTGCTCTGCTTGGAACACAATCATGAAGTTGAAGGTTCCGGAGATTCCCAAAGGCATACCATCAGAGAAAGAACCTTGACCGATTGGGTAGATCAAGAATACTGCGGTAGCAGAAGCTAGAGGTGCGCTGTAAGCTACGCAGATCCAAGGACGCATACCTAAGCGGTAAGAAAGTTCCCACTGACGGCCCATGTAGCAAGCACAACCGATCAAGAAGTGGAAAATTACCAACTGGTAAGGACCGCCGTTGTACAACCACTCATCTAAGGAAGCAGCTTCCCAGATGGGGTAGAAGTGCAAACCGATCGCGTTAGAAGAAGGAACAACTGCACCAGAGATGATGTTGTTTCCGTAGATCAAAGAACCAGCAACAGGTTCGCGGATACCATCGATGTCCACAGGAGGAGCAGCGATGAAAGCGATTGTGAAGCAAACGGTAGCGGCTAGCAGGGTAGGGATCATCAACACGCCGAACCAACCAACATAGATGCGGTTGTCAGTGCTGGTAATCCACTCGCAGAAGCGATCCCATACGTTAGCGTTAGAACGCCGTTGTAAGGTTGTGGTCATTGTTTTATGAGTGCTATGTTTTGTAAAAATTGAACAGGCTAATTTCTTTTTTCGCCTGTAGAAATAAGTCTACATGAATTTACTTTGATGCGAGATGTAGCTTAATATTCTGTAACACATTTGTTGAATAAACTCACATAAAAGTAAAGTTTTTCTTCGGATTTATTGCAGTCATAAAAAGCATCAAAAGCCCTTCACTGTATGGTTTAAAGGAATTTAAACACTAAACTAATTTCGGGACTCTATTCCCCATAGTTCTGACGCAAAAATCTCTCTAACTCCTATCCCTGCGGTTATTTGCGCCCTCTGTGTTTATATTTTATTTTAGCTATGCGTCAGTCCTAACGTAATTATCCTGCTTTACATTTGTTTACAAATATAATTAAAAATATTTAATAAAAAATATCTCGTAAGAATCAATCATCCAGAAGTTATAAGGATTTTCAATTAGATAGGATTACGAAAAATCAATAGGGCAGCACAGCCAGCTGTGCTACCCTATGTTCTACCTCGAAAATTGCTATTAACTACGGTTGGCTGTGTGCCAAGAAATTAAAAATCAAAGTATATATATGGCAAGCTACCTTCAGGAGCTAATAACCAAACTGCGTAGAAGCATAAAGGCACAAAAACAAGCTTTATAGGCCAGTTGAACTCTAACTTCAACATCCGGTTAAAGGCGTAGACTATAGCCATGAGAGTAGCTAAAGTTGCCAACACGCAAGCGAGTTGGTATTGGCTCATATTTAAAGCTTCCACATAGACTTTTTGGGCAAACTGGGCGTCGGCTGGATAACCTAAAAGATGTCGAGTTACCAAAAAAGAGTCTTGGGGGTTAGGTAAGCGGAACCAAATCCAAGACGTAAAAACCATCAGTTGGGTCAACAGCCAAGCTATAAATATACCCAGAGGATTTTGCCAGAAATGTTCTAGTTTTTCAAAGCGATCGCTAATTACATCTGTAAGCCGATGAACTACTAATGCTAATCCGTGAAGTATTCCCCACACTACATAACCTAAAGCAGCTCCGTGCCAGATACCAGCAATTAGCATCACAATAAATAAATTCCCACAAGTCCGAGCCAAACCCCGGCGAGAACCACCTAAAGGAAAATAAATATAGTTACGCAGCCAATCGCCTAGAGTCATGTGCCAGCGCCGCCAAAATTCTGCAATGCTGGTGGTGAAATAAGGGAAATCAAAATTCTCAGGCAGAACCAACCCGAAAAGTAAAGCACTACCACGGGCAATATCTACATAGCCATTGAAATCTAGATATAACTGCAAGCCGTAGGCAAATGTAGCTAACCAGAGATCTGTACTACCCGCCCGCTGTAGATTGCCAAAACATAAATCAACAAAAACTCCCAAATGATCTGCCAAAATACCTTTTTTGACTGCACCCCTAGCAATTAACCACAATCCTTCTGCCACTCTATTAGTACTAGGTAAGTGTAGAGTATTAAATTGATTTGCTAAGTTGTGGTAGCGCGTAATTGGGCCGGAAATTAGCTTGGCAAAAAATAATTTGTACGACGCAAATTGCAGAAACTTATCCGTAGCTGGGGCACCACGATAAACATCTATTAAATAAGCAATACACTCAAAGGTAAAAAATGAAATTCCTAAGGGTGCAATTAATCTAAAAGAGTTTTCTTGTGGATTTATTTGGATGTTAAAAACAAAGTTATATAAAGGAATAGTATACTTAAAGCCCAATAAAAGTAAAACGTTGATAACTATACCTAACCACAGCAGCTTTAAACGACGTAAATTCCAGTCATTTTCGATAAATAGCCATTCTTCATTAGAAATTCGCCAGTCATGAGAATGTTTTCCCAGAGATGTATTCTTGCCAATTTCTACTCCCAAGCGAAAATTAATAAAAGTCAATGCTAATAGCAATGGTATGTACTGGATATGCAAAGACGCATAGAAAACCAAACTGGCAATTAAGAGCGTCCACAATCGCAATTTCTGTTGTCCTAAAGACCAGTAAATTCCCAGTACACTCAACAAGAAAAGACCATAGAAAATTGATATAAAGTTCATTTTTTAGTCATTAGTCATTAGTCATTAGTCATTAGTCATTAGTCATTAGTCATTAGTCATGGGGCATTGGGCATCGGCTATTTCTCCCTTTGCTTCCCCTGCCTCCCCTGCTTCCCCTGCCTCCCTTGTCTCCCCTGTCTCCCCTGCCTCCCTTGTCTCTCCATCTCCCTCATCCCTGCGTCTCCCTACTTAACTGGCCAGGGAATCATTGGGTCATTTGCTAACTTTTTCGAGACTTCATAAGCGCCAAAGCGGTTGAGGTGGCTAGGGTCAGAAAAATAGTCATTTACTTTCGGCCACTGTTGGCTTAAATCGCGATAAATAAAGTTGGGGTTAGTTGCTAAATGCAACATGTGTTGTTGGAATTCTTGCTCATATTTTTTACGCACTGGATCTAAATAATCTGCTGTTAGCGGCATGTTGATAAACACTAAAGAAATTTTCTGAGATTGGGTAAATTCCAGAACTTCTTGGAATGCAGTTTCTTGCTCTCCTCCTAGTTGGAAAGATTTATAATCGTTGTCATAATTTCCTGGAACTCTAGAATGTTTTTGATAGTATCTAGCAGGATTAAAGCGAATAGACAAAGGTAAAAACCCATCAAAATCAACTGCTTGCTGGGATGTATCTTCTAAATTCCCGTCTGTTGGCTGCTTTTGGGATGTAACTGTCTGATTTTGACCAAATTGAAGCAGTTGTTTTTGGACTAAACTTTTAATTAGATCGCGGTTTTGATAGCTAGTAGAAACAGATGCTAGAGCCTGATTTAACCAATCATTGACAGCTTGATAACCGTTAGTTTCTGGCTTTTCTTCTTTTGGCTTTTCTTTTTTTGGATTTTCAGGGGAATCACTGCTAGTTGCAGTTGTCGAGGCTTTCTCTAAAGCTTGTTTATAGCCAGCTGATGCAACGATGGATTTAAAGGTAATATCCTCGCGTCCGCTGTTGAAAGCACGGGCGCCATCTGCCCAAAGAATTAATTTCGGTAGTTCTGATGGTTCTAAAACTTGGCGAAGCACAAAGTTTACAACTTGTGCAGTAGCACCATTAATGCCAAAGTTGAACACGTCAACATTTGGATAGCCCTGAGTTGCTAAAGCTTTAGAAAGTGCTGCTGGGTCTACTCCTCTAAGGGCGCGGGAGGAACCAATAATTAATACATCTGGTGGGCTACCAGTTCTAGCGAGGCGTTGTTTATACAGGGCTAGTTGCTCGTCTAATTGCCTAACATTGAAACTTGGCATTTGCGATCGCGCTGCTAAAAGAATAGCAGTGGCGGTTGCTTTTTCTTTCAATGGTGCTGCTGCTAAATTTCCGCTTTCGGTATCATCACCTTGGGTAAATTGAGAAGCATTAAATACAGAAGTTTGGTTTAGAGAAGATTTGGTTTTGCTTGTACTGGCAAGAAATGTCTTTTTCTCGTTGGGATTTTTCCCAGATGTCAACGATGCTTTTTGCTCAGATGGTGCAGGTGAGACATTAGCGACTGTTGGGGAACTTGGCGTAGTGCGGGCGATGAATTGACCTAACACCCAATCACTTTGAACGGTGAGCAATAATCCCAGTGTCCCCCAAACCAAAGCAATCTTAATTCCTTGAGCATCAGGGTTGAGGTCTTCTGATTGGTCAGTTTCGGTAAATAGTTGACTTCCCAAGAGGAATTTTTTGACTGCTGCATTCGCCGTTGCTAGCCAATCGAGGGCTACTTCTGTAACAAAAGTTTGAACTTCTTCTGTGGTTAAGTCTGGGCGCAAAATTGGTTCGCTAGTTTCAGCCGTAACCAAATCGTTAACGTATTGAGAAGTAGCAGCAAATTCTGGGGTTGCTTCTGGTACTAAACGTTGGCGATGTTCTAAATCGATGCCATGATGCCAAAAAGGTTCCTTATTCCCTGCACGCCTTCCATAGACGCGCACTCCTTTTATACCAGGAATTTTTAATTGGCGGATAAACTGTGTAACTTTATTGGCTACCTGTGCCCGTCCCGGACAAACAGGGGCATCGCACATGATGTGCAATAAATCACCTTTGTTGAGCAGCTGTACGCGAATTCCACCTGTGAGCAAACGCCAATCTAAGTCAGGATTGAGTAAGCGTTCTAGTAAAAAAACGATCGCTTCTTCATCGCCAGTATTTGCCAAATCTAGTGGTGATGTCGCAAAGACGGAATGCTCCGCAGCAGGTAAAGCTAGCCAATCAATCCAAGCAGGTTGGCTGTCGCCTGCTTTTTGGCCGTATATTGTGGCGCCAAGGAGACCTTGGGGAGCGATCGCTTCTAGCTGGGGTACAATTACCTCCAAGCACGCTGCTTTATCTGGGATTGGGGCGGTTCCTAAGGGGTCAAAAGCTGGCGTACAAAAAATATGTAGCGTTGATTCTTTGAGAGAAGCTTGGACAGCAACCTTTAATCCTGACAATACCTCGGTTAGTAATCTGGCGATCGCTTGCACATCCCCCCAACGCGCCCACTCCTTGAGCATCACCTCTGGAGGCGTTAAATCCACCCGCAGCAGCCAATCAGGTGCAGTTTCACCAGTCACTTGAGAAACTATTACCGCATCTGGATAGCCACAAAGCCTGAGATAACGCAACTTTTGGGCTATTGGTTCCGCTAGCAACGATGCATCGGGACTATAGCTAGAATGGCAAAATATCCACAGGCGATTTTCTTCAACCTGAGAATTCTTGGGCTTATATAGCTTAATTTTTGCGCTCACTGACACGCCCAACGTACTCAAAGTTTCGCTCAGGTAGCGAGCAATGGCATCTGGGTTACCTTGGCGTGCCAAAGTTTCATTAGAGACAATCAGCGCCCCACCTGGCTGTTTTGAATTTTCCGAGTCTGCTAGTAAAGCTTGCTCTACCTGCTCTACATGCTTGTCGATTTGATTCAAATAAACTCGATGACACCATTTAGGGCGCGATTCCCCTTTTCTTCGACCATAGACAAATACTTGGTATATTGAGGGTTGTTCGTTGCTTGTCAGGCTATCCAAATCAGTTTGCTGTAGTGCTTGCAGCAAATCGGACAGGGTACGCCAACGCTGCGGACATTCTGTCCCCTCACAAAGAATATGAAGGTCATTTCCCCGTAATCGGATTTTCACCCCGAAAGTGTTAATCCCTGTTGCTTGACTGATCCATTGCACTAAGGATTGCTGGCGGTCTGGTAATACTGTTTTCATGGGAAATTAACTTTAACAGTCAGCGATTGTTGGGGATAGTGCCTGCACTTGTAAACTAGAACCATAGGTGTATCACAGTTTGACGTTTTTTTTTAACAATTTTGTTACCTTTGTAGCTTGCAAAATCGGCAAAGATAGTCTTGTACGGTTGCAAGTCTGGCTAATGTTGAGTTTTGCGTTTATTTTACTCGCAAGGAGTCAGAAGTCAGAAGTTAGGAGTCAGGAGTTATAAGTCAGAAGTCAGAATTCAGAACTCAGAAGTCAGGAGTTATAAGTCAGAATAATTTTATGTGACTAGCTGATAAATTGTCTTTTAGAGTCTGAACGCCTCCGATTGAGCTAACCCTCCTTGTAGGCTAAACCAATAACAAATCTTATCCAATTTAAACTCCTTCTCCTGATATGTGAAGTCCTTCTGAATTCTGACTCCTGAATTCTGACTCGTTTTGACTGATTTTTCCACAACCAAAGAATTAGCAATGACAGCAGCAAACCAAAAACCCTCAGATAACCCGCCATCCAATCTGGATTTTTTCAGCATTCCCCAATCATTTCTCTTGCAAATAGGTACAGCGTCTATGGTACTGCTGCTGGTTACACAAAAAGCTACAGTAAAGGCACTAGAAGCTATAGGGGAAGCTAGTGAAGAAGTATTTCGAGGCGATCGCTTACCCATTCTTGACTTCCCAGAGGATAACGAAACTGAACGAACTTAGAAAATATACATCGAACAATTATCTGCTCAGGAAAACATCGTGAGCGCCGAGTGCAAAACCTACAAGTGTAAACAGTAGTTGGCTTTACAATCATCAAGAATATGAGTTCCCTTTTATACTCTTCATCGCAAACTGCGGATATATACCCGGTGTCGGAATTATTTTTACGTCATCGGCTACAGGTAGTGGAAGAATTGTGGGAGTCAGTTCTGAGGCAAGAATGCGGCCAAAACATGGTAGATCTGTTGCGGCAATTGCGGGATTTGTGTTCGCCAGAAGGACAAACAACAAATGACCAAGCCTCTTCAGCTGTCAAGTTGATCGAACAACTCAACATCAATGAAGCAATCCGCGCGGCTCGTGCTTTTGCTCTGTATTTTCAGTTGATTAACATCATAGAGCAGGAATACGAGCAACGGCAGCAATTGAGCCGCTATGAGGCCGAAACAGAAGCAACCGAGCCAGAAACGCCACCAAATGCTAATTATTCGTCAAATCAAGGAGAAGACGACGCGCCTGTTACTGGGGGATTAGCAGCAGAGTTGCTGGCAAAGAGTTATGTCCAAAAAGCCCAAACCAAACTAAAAGGTACTTTTGCGGCTTTATTTCCCCATTTATTTAAACTGAATGTTCCACCCCAGCAAATTCAACGTCTGATTTCCCAGTTGGATGTACGCTTAGTCTTCACAGCGCACCCAACTGAAATTGTGCGTCATACCATCCGCGATAAGCAGCGACAAGTGGTACAACTTCTGCAAAAACTCGACGCTTTGGAAAATAGCCCGATTAGCACAGGAGTGGGACATCCTTGGGAAGCGGCGGATATCCGCGAACAATTACTCGAAGAAATTCGTTTGTGGTGGCGCACAGACGAACTTCACCAGTTCAAACCTACGGTGCTGGATGAAGTTGATTATGCTCTACATTACTTTCAAGAAGTGTTATTTGATGGCATTCCCCAACTTTATAAACGCTTCAAATACACTTTATATGACACCTTTCCTTGGCTAGAACCGCCAAGTAAAAATTTTTGCTCCTTTGGTTCTTGGGTAGGTTCAGATAGAGATGGGAACCCATCAGTGACGCCAGAAATTACCTGGCAGACAGCTTGCTATCAGCGCAAAATGGTGCTGGAAAGATATATCCAGTCAGTGAAACAACTGATTGAATTATTGAGTGTGTCAATGCACTGGAGCGATGTCTTACCAGACTTGCTGGAATCTTTAGAATTAGATCAGTCCCAGTTGAGCGAGGTATATGACGCCCTAGCGCTGCGTTATCGCCAAGAACCTTATCGGCTCAAACTAGCTTATGTCCTCAAACGACTAGAAAATACCCGCGATCGCAATCTCGCTTTATACAATCGGGAAACGCCCAAAAATCAAGACAGCCCCCTATATCGTTCTGGAGCCGAGTTTTTAGCAGAACTGCGTTTAATTGAGCGCAACTTGACAGAAACAGGTTTAAGTTGTAGAGCGTTAGAAGATCTCATCTGTCAGGTAGAAATTTTTGGCTTTAACTTGACACAGCTAGATATCCGCCAAGAATCATCGCGGCACTCTGATGCCCTGAATGAAATTTTAGAATACCTACAAGTACTACCCCAACCTTACGACGAACTCTCAGAGCCAGAAAGAGTTGCTTGGCTAACCTCCGAACTGCAAACCCGCCGTCCATTAATTCCCGCAGAATTGCCATTTTCCGAAAAAACCAACGATGTGATTGAAACCTTTCGCGTCGTGCGATCGCTGCAACAAGAATTTGGCGACAACATCTGTCAAACTTACATTATCAGCATGTGCCGCCAAGTCAGCGACGTGTTGGAAGTATTGCTTTTAGCCAAAGAAGCCAGACTTTTTGACCCCGCTATTGCTGTAGGCTCCATTCAAGTTGTTCCCCTATTTGAAACAGTAGAAGACTTGCAACGCTCTAGAAGCGTCATGCAAGAATTATTTGAACTTCCTTTGTATCGCGCTTTATTAGCCGGCGGCTATGCAGCAGGGCAAGAAGAGGACACGGGGATGCGGGGACACGGTGACGCGGGGAAAGAATTCCCCGCGTCACCGCGTCTCCCAGTCTTTGCGTCTTCTTCCCCTCCCCTCACTTCCAACCTACAAGAAGTGATGCTGGGGTATTCTGACAGCAACAAAGACTCTGGTTTTTTAAGTAGCAACTGGGAAATTCATAAAGCGCAAAAATCGCTGCAAAAAATCGCAGAAGGATATGGCGTGAATTTGCGGATTTTCCACGGACGCGGCGGTTCTGTGGGACGGGGAGGGGGCCCGGCTTACGAAGCGATTTTGGCTCAACCGGGTCACAGCATCAACGGGCGGATTAAGATTACCGAACAAGGGGAAGTTTTGGCTTCCAAATATTCCTTGTTGGACTTAGCTTTGTACCACATGGAAACCATTACCACCGCAGTGATTCAAGCTAGTTTGCTGCGGACAGGGTTTGATGATATCGAACCTTGGAATGACATTATGGAAGAACTAGCAGCGCGATCGCGTCAACATTATCGCGCCCTAATTTACGAGCAACCTGATTTTATCGACTTTTTCCACCAAGTAACTCCAATCGAAGAAATCAGCCAACTGCAAATTAGTTCTCGTCCAGCGCGGCGTCCCTCTGGCAAAAAAGACTTAAGCAGTTTACGAGCGATTCCTTGGGTATTCAGCTGGACACAAACTCGCTTTTTACTACCTTCTTGGTACGGTGTTGGCACCGCTTTGCAAGAATTCTTGAACGAAGAACCAGAAGAACACTTAAAATTGCTGCGCTATTTTTACATTAAGTGGCCTTTCTTCAAAATGGTGATTTCCAAAGCAGAAATGACCCTAGCAAAAGTAGATATGCAAATGGCACAGCACTACGTTCAAGAATTATCAAAGCCTGAAGATCGAGAGCGTTTTATTAAGGTTTTTGAGCAAATTGCTAGTGAGTTTAATCTCACAAGAGATTTGGTATTAAAAATCACCAATCACAATCGCCTCTTAGATGGCGATCCGATATTGCAAAGATCTGTACAGTTACGCAATGGCACAATTGTCCCCTTGGGATTTATTCAAGTTTCCTTGCTCAAGCGTTTACGCCAGTCCTTGAATACTACTGCTACTTCTGGAGTAATTCACTCTCGTTATAGCAAAGGTGAATTACTGCGAGGGGCATTATTAACCATTAATGGTATTGCTGCTGGTATGAGAAATACAGGTTAATCGAAAGTTGAAATTAGGATGATGGAAAAGCACAAAAGTGAAGTTTAAAAACTTGTCGGCGAATATTAAAGATTCGTCGGCAAGTATCCATAATTATTAATTAGTAAGAGGCTAAAGCTCTTATATCATAACTTAGTTACTCTTAAATGAAGCAGGATAAATGAGCTTGTTCTAATAACTATTAACAAGTCAGGTATTATGTATAACTATAATCCGTTGGAATGCCTACCTTCATCAGCAGAATTGCAGGATTCTGATGACACCCCTGTGGATAACGAGCTGCAAATATTAATTCCCAATTTATTATTAGCCATCTTAGCTTCGATTTGGCAAAACCGCGATGACTGGTTTTTTGGTATCAATATGGGTATTTACTATACACCATTAAAACCTGCCATAGTCCCCGATGGATTTCTGAGTTTGGGTGTAGAACGTTTTGTTGGTGAAAATGGACGTTCTAGCTATGTTTTTTGGGAAGAAGATGGAATTTCACCCATTTTAGCTTTAGAAGTAATCTCTCAAACTTACAACGGTGAATACGAACAGAAAAAAATCGATTATGCCGAGTTAGGCATTTTGTATTATGTAGTTTATGCACCAACGCGGCTACGCCGGAAACGTCAACGTTTAGAAGTTTATCGTTTAGTTGAAGGGAAATATATTTTACAGGCAGAGGATAAAATCTGGATGCCGGAAGTTGGTTTAGGTATTGGAAGGGAACAGGGTACTTATCAAGGAAGAACGCGAGAATGGCTGTTTTGGTATGACGAAAATGGCAACAGATACCAAACCCCGGAGGAACAACTAGAAAATTTATTAGCGAGATTACAACAGCAAGGAATTGACCCAAATAAACTTTAATTTTGTTGAGAATTTGCAGTTATAGCAATCCTAAATGAGTCGTGAAAAAGATGGATAAGGAAACATAGACGCGGAGCGGCTTGCCGCAGGCTACCGCTAAGAACGCAAAGGACGCAAAGGTAAGAAATAAGAAAGAGATAGATAATTTTAATAAATGATTTAGGACTGCTATAGTAGTTAAAAATAATAAGCTAATTAAAACTTTTAACTTTATTGATAATTGGCAAAAGCTGATGCTTAATACCCTATCCAAATGACTAAAAACAAAATTTTAATTTGCACATTTTTAGCAATATCATCAGGTTTTTTTGGTGCTTATAGTAGCGCACAAATTACCACCATGTTGCATAACCAGAAGTGCCAAAACCAATATTGGGGTTTAAAAGTAATATGCAGCACTGGGGCGACGCTAGGAGGAATGTGGCAAGGTAGCACAACAGGACTCTGGACAGGTACAGTTTTAGGTGCGTTTGTTGGCGGTTTAGTAACGCGCGAAAATCAAAATTAAGTAATGGATAAATTTCTCCTCAGCAGTGTTGGTGTCAGCAAGACTGGTAAAATCTACCCATAGCGAAGAAGAGCAAATCACCATGACTACTGAAACTAACCCAGGTAATCAAACGACTACAGGTGCCGATGCTGTTGATGAAGCGATCGCACGGGGAATTGATTTTGATGGTTCTCCCATTCCGCCTGCCAAATTAGAACTTTATCGCAAAGTCATGGGGCTAGAGGGCAATAGACAGCGCAGTGGGGTATCTAATACCATGCGATCGCGCATTGTCCGCATCGGTGCCAAACACATCCCCCAAGCTGAACTCGATCAATTGCTTAAAGATGCTGATTTTGCACCTTTGAAAGAAAAAGAAATTGCCTTTTATTACGGCGGTAAGTAATTTTTAGCGTAGGCAATGCCTACGCATTATTTGAGATATATTCCTATGCCAATCGTTCATGCGTCGAGATTCAATTTTTTATAAATTATTCCAACAATCTCCTACTTTATTATTTGAACTATTGACAAATCCTCCGGCGAATGCGTCTGAATATAAATTTGACTCGGTAGCTGTCAAAGAACCTAAGTTTGAAATTGATGGGGTATTTTTACCACCAGAAAATGAAAGTCCGGGTATTGTGTATTTCTGTGAGGTACAGTTCCAAAAAGACGAAAAGCTTTATGAAAGGGTATTTGCGGAATCTTCACTGTATTTCTACCGCAACCGTGACAGATTTAGTGATTGGCAAGCAGTGATAATCTATCCATCACGTAGTATTGAACAAAGTGAAGCAGTACGGTCTTGGGGTCTCCCCAAGTGGAGTAACTGCTGAACCCGAAGGGTGATACTTATCCTCATAGAACATTTCTCAACGGCAATCAAGTGCATCGAGTATATTTGGATGAGTTGGGAAATATCCGTTCCTTGCCTTTGTGGGTGGCAGTGATGGTATTAACTACTATAGAAGAGGAACAAGCCCCTGCAGAAGCTCGGTATTTATTAGCGAGAACTCGTCAAGAAACCTATTCACCGGTAAGTCGTGCGATAATCGAAATCATCACAACCATCATGACGTATCGGTTTGAGCAACTGAGTCGAAGGGAGGTGGAGTCGATGTTAGACATCACACTGAAAGAAACAAGAGTTTATCGAGAAATTAAAGAAGAAGGACGAGAAGAAGGACGAGAAGCAACGGCTAACATTATTATTCGATTGTTGACAAAGCGATTGGGGGAAATTCCCCAAGAGGTGCGTTCTTGGGTTGCAGGTTTGCCATTACCAATGTTGGAAGCATTGGGCGAAGCATTGCTGGATTTTACAAGTGTGGCTGATTTACAAGCTTGGTTACAGGCGCGGATTAATTAAATGTAGAAAATCCTTAGAGAGCTACGCTTTTTGTCGCAAGACATCGCACTTTTAGTGTCTAATTATCGTTTGCGATCGCTTGTAATATTTTACCGAGAGCGATCTTACAAAGTTTTTACACTCAATACATGGGGTGGCGTTGAATCAGGCGGATAAATCACATCTACATTTACTATCCGTTTAGTAGAGGGTGGGAGTGAAAGTTGCACTAATGGTTCTAATACCTGCCCAGTTCTGTGCCATAAATGCACGTAGCGGATTTTTTGTTGACCTTGGTCATCGAAATAACGTACCCGCACTGTACCGCGGAAGAAAGGAAAATCTAAGGAGGGTTTGCGGAAACGCAGACCACCTTGGGATAATTTATCTTCCTTTAAAGGTGTTTCTAAGGTAACAGCGATGGTCTGATTTTCGGCAGTGTTATTACTTAACGGTAAAGTAAGCTTGTATTCCACACCGTAATTACCATGTGCTTCGTATGCTGTATCGGGATAGCGTACCAGCATCTTGGCTGTTTGGATTTGTTCGGTACCTAATCGACCACCCCGCAGTGTAACTATAGGATAAGAAATAGCTTTACCACGCTGGGGAATAGTCAGATTTGTGGCTTGGGGATTATCCACGAGTTTTGCTTGCCATTGCGAACCTTGGGAAACACCAGCTACACGCCCATAAATCAGTGCGCCACTGGTAGCATCCGGAGGAGTCGGTGTTTTATCTCGCGGCCCGGCAAAGTTACCAGTATCTAGTAAAGCTTGCCATTCCTTGAGAGTGGGTTGACGATCGCTACCATCAGCATTTTTCTTGGCAAACATGGCTAAACTTGCTGCATAAACTGAATCGCTACTACGAAGCCGCATAAAACTAGACCGGCCGTTGACTGGTTTTTCTAGATTTCTTACAGGAATGGGATGATTTAGCAACATCCGGCTTTGTCCTGGAGGAATTACCAGTTGGGCGGGGAAATCAGCTTGGCGAACACCCCGGAGTACATCAGCAACAGCGCGGGCACCTGGGCCTGAATAAGCCTTACCATCGTTATTTTCAATGTAAGGAGGTAAGGTCACAAAGGGCGCATCCTGCATTAAATAACTGGCGGCTTGCAATACATCTACTGTTACAGGCTTTTTACCAGGGTTATGCACCATTACACCCAGGTATAGCGTTTGTAAATCCTTGGGAGTGTGGGTGTAGTGGTGGGCGAATAAGTCAAAACGTCCTTTAAAAGGGAAATTGAGGTGGGCGGCTGGAACTTTTTTCCCGTTTGGAGGAAAGGTAGACAGTAAAATTCCCTCAGTTTTAATCCATTCTGGGCTATTGCTGTTAAAGACGGGTATTGTATCTAATTTGCCTGGTAAAGCCCGAACTTCCCCAGCTTGTAGGATTTCTTGGTAAGTTGGCTTTGGTGAAGTTTGAGCGTTCGCTGAATTATGATTAGGACTTGTGCATCCAAGGGTTTGAGTTATAGCTAATCCTAATAGCACTATGAATATAGGTAACGGTAGTTTAACTAGCATAAATTTTATTTAGAAATCAGCCCCGGTATTAAAGATAATCAGTTATTACTACAAGTTCCTTGAAGGCGATTTCCGAAGGGCGATTGAAGTGATTAAATAGAAAGATAATAAATATGATTAGGGTGAAGCGTTCGCATTATATTTTTAAACAATGCATAATTAAATTAATCTTTATTAATTGTTAATTTTAACCATTCACTTAATTCATTTGCCAACAAGTCTAGATCGACCTCAGACAATATAGGAGAAGCCGAAATACTATATTGATTATTTCCTGCCCAAATAACTAGTTTAGGTTCAATTATGATACCTCCATCATTAGGAGAACTAAATTTTATATGACCTTTGATGCGTTCTAATTTGTTAATATCTTCTCTAGAACTGGGAGTTGCTTGACTAATTACAAACCCGGAAATTTCATGAGTTAATGAAATTTGTTGCTCATCAATCTTGAGTCGTGTGTTGGCAAATAGATGTACGAGTAGCCATAACATTGCTAGAGCTATACTCAACCAAGGAAGAGAGAATAAACCTAGAAAGATTTTATTTTGTAAATCAACCCAATAAATAGCAAACACAAGAAATACCAGAACTATACTAGGCATAATAAACATTACTCCCAAGATAGTAATACTTTTAAAATCTCTAATTCCTGCTGGAGGAATAATAATTTCTAAAAAATCTTCTTGTTTTTTTATTATCATTGATATGGCATTATGATTTATTTGAAAACTTAGGCTCAGCAATCTATAAGTATTCAAAAAAAACCTCTGGAACTAATCTTAGCTCCCCAGATTTAAAGCGAGAAATATCTATCCATAATGCCCGATGTTTATGTTTACCTGACTCAGAGAAAACTAAACTTTCTAAGCTATAAAACCTAGAATCGGCAAAATCACATTGATAAAGTTGAATAATTTCATGTCCTTGTCTACCGTTGAAGATAAACAAATTTTCTATACAGCCAAGATAGCGAATATTGGTTAACTCTGCTTGAATTTCTTCTTGAAACTCCCGTTGTAGAGCATCACGGCTAGTTTCACCAAAGTCAACACCACCACCCAAAGCGCGATAAAATGTTTCTTGCTTTGCAGGGTCGTAGCCTTCAGAAACGAAAATGCGTTCGCCATCTCGAATTAGTCCTAAAGCTAATACTCGAATTTGGCCAGCTTTATTCATTGTTGTAATTAATTATCGTAAATAGAATAAGGGCGGCTTTCGCTATCTTCAACAGGCCAATCTTCGTTTTCGCCGCCGATGTACAAATCTTCAATGGTGACATATTCCTCACTTAATTGTGTGAGGGCGTTGATTAAAATATCAATGGCGATCGCATCACTAGTTCCCAAATCAAACCAACAACGCGCCCACTCTCCTTGATATTCAAACTCACCCATATTATGCATCAAAGCTAGCAAGCTTTTGTCATACCCTTGGGAATCATAATTCATGTAACTGATATCGAGTCCGGTTTCCTGCACCTGGAGATTTTCTGCGTTAAATGCACCTAATTTACCTAGATAAAACCAGGAATCAAAAGCTTCTTCTACATACTGTTTTTCACGTTCAGAAGGAATTGTGCTGAATTTTAACCAAATCCAGACATCAAAAGGATTAAATTCGCGGAATTGAATTTGCATTTTAGTTAAATATTCCAGTTATTTTGACTGAAGACAAGCATATCAGAGTAGGGAGTGGGGAGTGGGGGAGATGGGGAGATAGGGAGACAAGGGGGACAAGGTAGCAATTTTTCTCCCTTGTCTCTCGCCTCTCCCGATGCCCCATGCCCAATTACCTTAAATTATTTAGGCTAAGAGCATTTTTACGTTCGCTTTCGATTTGTTTAACTAAATTACTTGGGAGTTGAGATTTTTTAGCCAATGCTTTGTCAAAATTAGCGATCGCTTCTTTAATCGCTTGCTGATTCTTTTCCTTTTCCCCCAGTCGTCTGAGAATTTGGGCTTTGAGATAGTAAATTTCTGGATTCTCGCCTCCGCTTTCAATGGCGCGATCGACAGACGCTAGCGCCTGAGGATACCGTTTTAAATCGCGGTAGGCAAGAGCAATACCCCGATGCACGAGATACTGAGGAGCAGCATTTTCTTGTAAGCGCCCAATCGCTCGATCTGGACTAGCGAAAGGTAAATTAACCGCCAACAACAAATCCATATAACCCTTGATTAAATTTAATTCTGGATCGTTGGCAGAAATCGCTTCGGCTTTGTCCAAATATTGATAAACTTGCCGCAACCGACCAAAAGCTTCTGGTACGCCGTTGACTGTACCTTCACGGATGAGAATTACAGAACCCTCTAAAAAATGACCAACAGCAGTGTATAAATTTCCACGCAATGGATCGGTATCAATCAACTTTTGTGCGCTTTCCAAGGTTTTCTGACTGTAGGTGTTGAGTTTACCCCAATCCTTATTTCCGTATGCTAAAGACGCCTTCATCGCATAAGCTAGAGGTTCATTTGGCTCTTTGACTAGTGCTTGTTGGAGGTGACGCTCTGCTACTGGATAATTGCCCTGTTGGAAAATTGCTTCAAAAGCTGCTTGAGTTTCGTCACCAATTGGATGGGGTTTTTCCCTCCGAAAGGGATCGCCAGCTAGCGAGGGATTTATCAAAAGATTAAGTGCGATCGCTGCACTAAAACCCAATTGAGCAAATAAGTTGAGTCTAGCAAACACCACCGATTGAGAACACGAAAACCTTTTAGCCATTTTGACCCTCAGAATAATTGCAGTTGAAATAGTTGTATGTGTTACTTTGAATGCAAAAAATAGTTAATTTGAACTTGTGTCTGCTTCAGGCAAAATTTTTGATCGAGGTTGACTTGGGTAATTTTTTGATGTTCCCAGGCATGTTGTAGCCATTGTTTAAGGCCAACTCTGCCACAATGGAGAAAACTGGATAATTCTTGCTGCTAGATTAGGGTGTTAAAGCAAGTAATATTTTATGAATTTTTTTTTGTTGAATTTTCCAGCTGCTCTTGGTGTAGTTAATCAGTAATTCGCTGACTTTTTGGTAATCTTAACAAATGCTCTATCTCCGAAATCTAATTTATCACCCCACAGCGTGCCCAACAGCGATTCTCAAATCCATCGACTTAGAATTAGCACCCCAGCAGCTAGGTCTGATTATTGGCCCAAGTGGTTCGGGTAAAAGTACTTTACTAGAAATTTTATCTGGACTAGCTGAACCCACCTCTGGCGGACTCTTTTGGCGCGAACAAGAACTGATTCCCGAACAGCTGCAACAATTGGCAGGATTGGTATTCCAGTTTCCAGAGCGACATTTTTGCGGAAGTACGATTTTAGAAGAATTGCGTTTAGGACATCCTGAATTAGGGTCAGATCGAGTCAGACACGCCTTGAGTGAGGTGGGATTAGAACATTTATCGCTCTCCGCTGCCCCCCATGCTTTGAGTGGCGGTCAGCAGCGGCGTTTAGCTTTGGCAGTGCAATTAATTCGTCAGCCAAATGTACTGTTATTGGATGAACCAACTGCTGGTTTAGATTGGTCAATGCGGCGACAGCTGGTAAATTTATTAGCAAAACTCAAACAAGATTGGACGCTGTTAGTAGTGACACACGATGCTGGAGATCTATTAGCGATCGCAGATCGTTGCTGGACACTCAACCACGGCGAACTAAAATCAGTTGACCCGAAAACACTAGAAGCCAAAGCTAAAGAACCCCTGCCGACGGTGTAGGTTGGGGAGATGGGGAGATAGGGAGATGGGGGAGTGTGGGGAGTGTGGGGGGAAAGATTTCTTCCCTATCTTCCCACACCTCCCACACTACCTGCTTGCCCTATGCCCAATAACAAATGACAAATGATAAATGACAAATGACCAACTCATTGCCTGAAATGGCAGAAATTTGGCAGCAAACTCTAAATTGGCAACCAAGTGCCCAACAACAGAAACAATTTCAGAGGCTTTATCAGTTAGTTCTGGAAGGTAACCGCCAATTAAATTTAACTCGCATCACTGAGCCACAAGAGTTTTGGGAAAAACATCTTTGGGATTCACTGCGAGGAATTGTGCCAAAGGGAGAATTTCTTTCATCTTTTCAAGAGAGTGTATCTGTAATTGATATTGGTACGGGTGCAGGTTTTCCGGGTATTCCAGTGAAAATTGCTGCACCCAATTGCACAATTACTCTCATGGATTCAACCCGCAAAAAAATTACTTTTATCGAACAAACCTTAACTGAACTTGACCTAATAAATGCTAAAACTCTTGTCGGCAGGGCTGAAGAAATTGGTCAGCAACCCGAACACCGACAAGCTTATGATATTGCCTTAATTCGTGCTGTGGGGACAGCTTCTGTTTGTGCAGAATATACATTACCACTGCTCAAACAGGGAGGTTTAGCCATAATTTATCGTGGTAATTGGACAGAAGATGAAACAACAGCTTTGCAAAATGCTGTTAAACAATTGGGCGGCGTTATTGAATTAATTGAAAAATTTACAACACCATTGAGTGAAAGCATTCGCCACTGTGTGTATTTGCGTAAGGTAGCAACTACACCAGTTCAGTTTCCACGTGCTACGGGTGTACCTACTCAAAAGCCTCTTTAACCTTTATTAAGCTAATTAAGATATGCCAATTTAGCTATAAAATCTAATAATTATCTGAGTATAAATTTCAAGATTAATGTGAGTTCGACAGGTCATATTGTGCGCGTCTAATCAATTAAAAGATCTATCCCTAGCTTTAATACAGTGATTTTAAATTGATTGTGAACGCTAAAGAGGTTTTGCGACTCTTTTCTAGCATCTCTGTCTAGAAAAGTTTTGATGCAACGCCAATACTTGATGAAAAGCCACCCTCCAAGGGTCTATGCACAAGTCGGGTAAGCTGCCCAAGCAACTTGTTAAAGTGCTGCGTTTGGTGCGTGAGATTATTTTTCAAATCTATATTCATGGTGTAAATAGGTTAGCTAGATGTAAAAAGATAAGATAAAGCTAATCTTTAAAACTTTATTATTCCCAAAAATTTTTAAAGATTAAATGAACATAAAGCTTGGCTTAAAAACTTTTCTTTTATCTGACTGTATTATTACTTAAGTAATAGTATCTATGCTGTTAAAACAGACAAGATAAAGCGAATTAATTCAAGTAAATAATCAGAAGAGAGAGATTAAGTATGCATTTTTTTAAACTGAGTTTGAGTATACTTCCAATAGTAGGCACTGTATTTTTAGGACAAATTAACGCAGCGCAAGCAGCATTACTTGATTTTGAAGGGCTTCCTACCACAACGCTTCCGACAAATACACCTGTTCCAGAATCAGTGCTAACCGACGACTTCATATCAGATGGAGTGCTATTTGGCAAAACTGGGGTAAGTGCTGGTGTTGCAGTTGTCGGCCCTGGTTTTGGTCTAGATCCAAGCGCAGGTAACACTGTGGTTGGACTAGATCAATTTGGGAATATTCCAGATATTGTTACTGGTGACATTTTCTTCAGCTTTGTTCTGCCCAATACGTTACAACCTGCACAAACCGATTTTGTCTCTTTTTCCATAGGCGACGGTGGTGCCGACTTAGACATATTTGAAATTCGTGCCTTCGATATAAATAACACGCTACTCCAAACCCAAAACTTCGTCAACGAATCAGCTTTCCCAGTCTCATTCTCGTTGCCGGGAATTAATCGCATCGAAGTAGATTTCACAGGTGAATTTGGTTACTCTTTTAATAACCTAAATTTCAACACACCCACACCAGTTAATTCGGTTCCAGAACCGCAAACTATTCTTGGCTTGGCAGCGGTTTTAGGAATGGGTAGTTTAATGCAAAGGAAAGCTTCTAAGAGGAAAAACTTAGTTAAAAGCTACAACTAAATTACTTCTAGCAACATTTATAGCAGGCAACAGGTGAGTCCACTTGCCGTCTTGGACGCCACTTGCTTAAAGCCGGGGAACCCGTCCAACGCAGTGGCTCCGCTTTACGTTGATGGCAAAGTGGCGAACCCGATTAGTAAAAGATGGGAAGATACCGAATAATTCTGTCTCCCCATCGCTTTTATCTAAGCAAATTTAAATTTTTTAGCGTCTGCAAGCCGCTTGTTAATCTCATCCCAGTTAACTACGTTCCACCACGCCTCTAAGTAATCGGCACGGCGGTTTTGGTAGTTGAGATAATATGCGTGTTCCCATACGTCATTTCCCAGGATGGGATATTTACCTTGGCTGAGGGGACTATCTTGATTAGCTGTAGATGTTACTTCTAGCTTGCCATCTTTGTTACGTACTAGCCAAACCCAACCACTACCAAAACGACCAGCACCAGCTTCGTTGAACTGTTTTTTGAAGGCTGCAAAACTACCAAAATTTTGATTAATAGCCGAGGCTATATCTCCTGTTGGTTCTCCACCACCCTTAGGCTTCATAATTTGCCAGAACATCGAATGGTTAACATGCCCACCACCATTGTTTTGTACTGTTTTGCGAATATCTTGTGGGACTGTGTTAAGTCTTTGCAAAAGTTGTTCGACACTTTTGCTTTTGAGTTCTGGATGTTTTTCTAATGCCGCATTCAGGTTTTTCACATAAGTTGCGTGATGTTTATCGTGATGAAACTGCATTGTTTTGGCATCAATGTGTGGTTCCAGGGCTTCGTAGGCGTAAGGTAATGGTGGTAGTTGGATAGCCCCTGTTGTGTTTGGTGTTGTGTTGGGAGTTGTAGTGTTTTCTTGAGGAGAATTTTCTGCCAATGCACAAGCATCTAACGCCAAAGCACCTGCACCTGCTGTGAGTAAAAACAAGAAATAACGTCGATTAACAGTCATATAAGTTTTTGCAGCGAATCCATGTCAATTACTTGGTCGTTTTTATTTTCTTAGATTCTGGTTGCAAAAAATTGGGGAGGTGGGGAGTGGGGAGATGGGGAGGTGGGGAGGTGAGGAGAAAGTAATTCTTCTTTCCCCCCATCTCCCTATCCCCTTATCCCCCCATCTTCTTCTCCATGCCCGATTAATAATTAATCAAAATGCTGAATTATGGCATCGGCAAATTCAGAACATTTTAAGGGTTCAACAGGCGGTTCTAGCAATCGTGCTAAATCATAGGTGACTTGAGAGTTGGCGATCGCATCTCCTAAACCTTTCTTAATTAGGTCTGCGGCTTCTTGCCAACCGAGATATTCCAACATCATCACACCAGACAATATCACTGAACCAGGGTTAATCTTATCTAACCCGGCGTGTTTGGGTGCGGTGCCGTGGGTGGCTTCAAATATGGCACTGCTATCGCCTATGTTTGCCCCTGGGCCCATTCCTAACCCACCGACAATGGCCGCCGCAGCATCGGACAAGTAATCGCCGTTTAAGTTCATCGTTGCTAGAATCGAATACTCATCCGGTCTGGTTTGGATTTGTTGAAAAATACTGTCAGCAATCCGGTCGTTCACCAAAATTTTATCTTTCCATTTGCCATCGCCGTGGGTAGCCCAAATTGAGTTAAGAACTGTTTCAACTTCCTTGACAATTTGCGCTTTTTTCTCATCGGTAAGAGCATCAAACCCAGGATCGATTTGGCGGGCATTTTCTTCTAAGGAAATATTGGGATTTTTTTCTTTGTTGCTCAAAATCCATGATTCCCGTTCGGTGACAGTTTCTTGGCGAAACTCGGTGGTTGCTAGTTCGTAACCCCAATCGCGGAAAGCGCCTTCGGTGTATTTCATGATGTTGCCTTTATGCACCAAAGTCACTTGTTGCTTGTGTTTGGGCAATTGTAAGGCGTGTTTGATGGCACGTCTGACTAGGCGTTGGGAACCAGTTTTACTGATGGGTTTAATACCGATACCAGCATCGAGGGGAATTTGTTTTTTGCCGTGTTCTGGGGTGGCGGGGATGAGTTCCTCATTGAGAATTTTAATTAAGCGATCGCCAATTTCACTGCCTTGTCGCCACTCAATACCTAAATAAATATCTTCCGTATTCTCTCGATAAACAATTACATCCAGTTTTTCTGGATTTTTGTGGGGTGAGGGCGTCCCTGCATAGTAGCGGCAAGGACGCACGCAGGCATACAAGTCAAAAATTTGCCGTAATGCTACATTCAAAGAACGAATACCACCACCAACTGGGGTAGTTAAAGGCCCTTTAATGGCTACACCATATTCTTCAATTGCCGTTAGAGTGTCTTGAGGTAAATACTGATAAGTACCGTATAAATCACAAGCTTCATCCCCAACGTAAACTTTAAACCAACTAATTTGGCGCTGACCTTTGTATGCTTTAGCTACCGCAGCATCTAGTACTTTTTGGGTAGCAGGCCAGATATCTATTCCCGTACCATCGCCCCGAATAAAAGGGATAATTGGATTGTCTGGTACCACTGGTTCACCATTTTTGAAGGTGATTTTTGCTCCAGTTGTAGGGGGGGTAATCTTTTCGTACATACTTTAAACACTCCTAGAAAATTGGTGTTGGGCATAGGGCATGGGAAGGGGACAAGAGGACAAGGTGACAAGGGGACAAGGGGACAAGGGGAAAGACTTACTCTAAGTTCTCCCCTGCCCCTCTGCTCCCCATCTCCCCAGTCCCCACCTGAAGCGCAGATTTTCCCCCTATTCCCTTGTACATTATTTGCGAATTGAGGGTGGGATTGGGTGAAGCGATCGCTATTTTGTACGATCAAAAATAGTAAACTACTTCTCGCTATCAGTGCTTCACCTAAGAAATGCTCGATAGCTGACCGCTTTTTTACGCAAGAGCTAATACGAGTAATGGCATGACAGACCCAATGATTTTATCAGGCCCTGCTACTGACATCGACTCCCTCCGACAAGCATTAATCGCTGGGTCTATTCAAGTCCAACAACAAACGATCTCACAGCTAGCACAGTTGGGCGATGGGGGATTAGATGTGTTAATGGAATTTTTACTCAAACGACGTGACAATCCACCGACTTGGATTGATGGCAAAGCATACCAAGTCCTTTACAAAGCTGATGCACCCCAAGCCAAAGAATTTCTGCTCTCGTGGTTTCCTGAGGGAATTGTACCTCTAAAATCAGAGTGCGGGATTAATTACAATCCTTTGCAACAGCTACTGGCACAGCAAGATTTCCAAGCTGCCGATCGCATGACCATCGAAAAAATGTGTGAAATCTCAGGGCCAACGGCTGTACAACGCAAATGGTTGTATTTTACTGAGGTAGAAAATTTCCCCGCTGTTGACTTACAAACTATTAACAATCTATGGCTAGTCCACTCCGAGGGGAAATTTGGCTTTTCAGTACAGCGAGAAATTTGGTTGAGTTTGGGTAAAAACTGGGAGAATTTCTGGCCAAAAATTGGCTGGAAACAAGGTAATAATTGGACTCGCTACCCCCATGAATTTACATGGAATTTGAGCGCCCCTAAAGGTCACTTACCCCTCTCTAATCAACTGCGGGGAGTGCGAGTTTTTGCTTCTTTGTTATCTCATCCTGCCTGGAAATAGTCATTAGTCATTAGTCCTTAGTCCTGAGTAAAAAAACAAAGGACAAATGACAAATGACCAATGACAAATGACAAAGGAAAAATTAAACTAATGGCAAACGTTCGTTTAGAAGACATTAAGCGTAGATTTAATAATGTCATTGCTGTCGAGGACATTACCTTTGAAATTCCCGATGGAGAATTTTGGGTTTTAGTCGGGCCATCTGGTTGTGGTAAGTCTACAATTTTACGAACGATCGCCGGTTTAGAAACTGCGACTTCTGGCAAAGTCTTTATTGGCGATCGCTTGGTGAATAATATCCCAGCCAGACAGCGGGATGTGGCGATGGTGTTCCAAAACTACGCTCTTTATCCTCACATGACGGTAGCCCAAAACATTGCTTTTGGGTTGCAGATGCGTCAGGTTGACTCGAAGATTATTCAAGAAAGAGTCATGAATGTAGCGCGATCGCTTGCGATCGAAAATCTCCTAGATCGTAAACCCAAACAACTTTCTGGAGGACAGCAACAACGAGTAGCTTTAGGAAGGGCAATCGCCCGCAAACCCCAAGTGTTTTTACTTGATGAACCTTTGTCTAATTTAGATGCTCAGTTGCGAGATGACACTAGAACAGAGTTAAAACAACTACATCAAGAATTGGGCATCACCACAATCTACGTCACCCACGATCGAGTCGAAGCAATGACTTTGGCTGATAAAATTGTGGTGCTAAATCGCGGGCGCATTCAACAAATTGGCGACCCCCAAAGTATTTATGCGCGTCCAGCTAATCAGATGGTGGCAACTTTTTTAGGTAGTCCGCCTATGAACATTTTGCCTGCAATCTATCAGAATGATAGTTTTGATGTGAGTGGGCAATTATTTCCGATTCCAAAAGTTGTGCAGGAAAGATTAAAGTTGCGTCAAGGACAAAGTTTAAATTTGGGGATTAAACCGGAACATCTAAAAATCAACACTGATTCAGAATTCAGGAGTCAGAATTCAGCAGTCAGGATTCAGGAGTCAGCACTCTTGGATGTTGAGGTGAAAGTGGTGGAACCTTTGGGAAGAGAAACTTTGATTCGTGCGGGTTTACCTGGTTCGACGACAGTATTAAATATTCAGACAACTGGGGATGTGCGTCCGCGTCCGGGCGATCGCCTTTCTCTGGAATTAGATTTAAATGAATTATTCATATTCGATCCCAAGACAGGAGATAAAATTTTCCCTCATGAATAGGGGAGAATTTGACGCAGCCAGATACTCATCAGTCGTCGATCGGGTGTTGCTGATTTCACGCATGAAAACAATTGTGCATGATATCAAAACCTTGTAGAGACGTTGCAATGCAACATCTCTACAAATGAATAGCAATTGCAACGTCTCTGTGTACGTATAATATTATCAGCAAATCCGCCTCTACCAAATGGGGTATCTTGCCACAAATTCCTATTTTGCCTTGCTTCCAACGGTGGTGTAGACAGGAAAAAATATAATACATTTTGTTACAGAGTTTGATTCCCCTCACTAATGGTGATACAGTCTCCTTGCCAAACTCAAAAGGAGGCTTTATTTTGTGATTTTATTTGGCAACTAATATTTTTACTCGTAAAATCGAAGACAAGGTAAAGGTAAGTAGAAAAGAGTTCCTAAATTAATGAATCCGTCAATAACTCAGGGTGCAAGAGCTATCACTAAACCCCAGATGATAGACCGAATAAACGATATCGCTTGGCAAGCTCACCAGGGTAGCGTTGCAGCGATTATTCAGCTATTGAACGAAAAGCTGACTAAATCAGGCGTTAGAACCAGAGCCATTTTTTCCGATGGTGTCTTACAACTTTTATGTGAAGCGGCTAACATAGAGCAACTTGAGCAATCTCCCCTGGTAGAACAAATCCAGGAAATTCTGGAGTCCATTGCACCGCGTAATATTCGCCGAGTCAATATCAATAGTAGAATAGTTCGGGAACAGCAATTACTTTGGTTAAAGGAAATATCGAGCGATCGCGAGAATCAATTACTGTGGTCGCAGGAAATTACATTAACTCAGCCAAATATTGTAAAGCAATTAATTAATGATTTCACCCAAGCCCAAGCAGAACTAGGAAAACCAAGTTTTGCTAAAACTCCAGTCTCCCGCTCTTTAGTACTAGTTAACAAAGAAAAACACAAAAATAAAAGCAAAACAAAGATATTAGCAGCCGTTAGTCTCTGTTCTTTGTTATTACTTGGTTGGGTTGTATATGCCAAGTTAGGTAATAAAATTAAAAACCTGATACAACCAGACACTTCCAAATCTTTAACAACACAAACCACTAAAGAAAATCAAATTCGATTACCACTCATTACTCCTAATAATACTGTTGCTGAATCACCTGACGATCCATTTGGAACGGCTGTGCGAATTGCTAACCAAGCTTCTGCATCTGGTAAAGTAGCCACAACTTCAACTGAGTGGTTAGAGATAGCTGCTAGATGGCAACGGGCTTCAGATTTAATGAGTACGGTGCCAAAAAACCACAACCGTTATCAAGAAGCTAAGATTCGGACTCAACTATATAAAAAGTATAGTGAGTCAGCACAAAAAGAAGCACAAAAAACTAAATCTTAGTAGAATTTTGTGTCAAATTTTAACGTTGCTAAATCCTCCAGCTAGCAAAGTAAATACAAAGGGAAGCAAAGTCTTGCCAAATTTAATTAGTTATTTATTTTACAGCCTTTCTCATCTATTTGAAGCACATCTTTCGTAGGGGCACAGCAATGCTGCGCCCCTACAGCGTCTTTTGAGTATTTGAAAACTGCTCTAAATTTTGTTAGCGTAGCGGTTTTTTCCGATCCTGACTTCCGGTCATTTTACTTCTCTCACTTCACCCAAGCGCGTAAAACGAATCTCAATGCGTCGGCGGTTCGGTTCTGACTGGCGCTTTGCTTGTGGAATAGGAGCAAATTCTCCATTTGGTAAAATTAATTATGCTGCTGAATAGGCGCGAAATTGAACGCCCGGCATTTTATTTTGTTTTTGGATTTTTAATAGTTCTTTGACCACTGCAAGAGAACGCATCAATCCTAAATCAGCATTAGAACCAGCCTTAAGTACACTCACTGAACCCCCTTGACTAGCTGCTACTTCTAAACTGTTGTCTAGATTGCTGTTGATAATGCCAATGGGTTGTTCATCAGTGTGTCCAATAATTTCAACTGTATTAATATTGTAAGTTTTTGTGGTTTTTTCTATATCAGGTACGAAGTTCCTGTGCGAATACCAGTTATTTGGGTTGCGCCTTTATCTGTATCAATGTGAATAAAACTGACAATTGGTAGGTTGCTTAAATCTCCATAACGGTCAACAATTAACCGCCAAATTATCATTAAAACATCGCGTCCAGTACCACCTAAGCCGATACAAATTGTGCGGTTAATTCCCCGATATTGAAATTCATTTGTAGTTGTTTGATTCATTCGTATGCACCTAGTAATTACTATTTTTTTAGTTTAATAATGATTTCGTAGTCGCGTTTGCGGTGTGGACAATTGAGGCGAAATTTAGATTTATTTATAAGAGTACGCGTGGTAATTTCTCGCTCGTTGTAATAAATGGCTGCCAAATTAGTTGGTACTAAATAAAGTTTTTCACCTTTGCGCTCCAAATATGCTCTAACTTCTTCTCCTGGACAGTCAATAGAATCTATACAAGTAGAGTCATATTCACCAATTGCGATTCTTTTATTGTTTGGCAAGCTGCATTTTTGGTCTTCTGGCTTGGCTGTAACTTCAAAATCGACTATTAATTCCCACTTTTTCTGCAACCTATATACTTTTAATCCAGCAAAAATAAGTGCGATGAATATTAATATGGAAATTAATCCAGGCAACCATAATTTTTTCACTAAATAAGGTGTAACTAAACAAGTTTATTGATTGCCTGGTGCTGGCGTGCAAAATTCCTGGACTGTAGGAGCAATGTCTACTACTGTGAGTTTATATTCTTGATTATTCTGTGTTTTAATTGATAGCGATCGCCTATTAATCGGCAAACTCTTAATCCAAGCTTGTCGCTGTTGACTTTCAGGAGAATCTGCTTGCCGAAAAGGACTACCAGCAGGCGTTTCTATCCAAATATTAGAAGTAATTCCGGATTTCGTAAATAGGGGTGCATCACTAATCCAAACTACAGATTGCGGTTTGATATTTCGATTTGCTTGTAGGCGATTTTGATTAATCTGAGCCAGACCTTGATAAATAGTCAACTCAGCTTGCTGAATATCTGTACCGTAATATCTCTGGTCGGATGAAGGAATTTTTACTAAAATTTTGTCAATAATTTATAGTATTGTAAAAAATGCTGGACTTTGCTAAGTAAAAATATTAATTAGTCTCACGCAAAGACAAGGCAGCGCGGTCTTGGGGGTTTCCCCTATGAGCGACTGCCGCGCGAAGACGCAAAGAAGAAAGATTAAAAAAATGTAATGTATTTGATATGCAAATTCAGCAAGTCGAATAATCTTGAGGATAATTGGAAAAAATTTTAGGGACACAACAATAGTTGTGCCCTTATTTATAGATGCTATGCTGTCCTAATTTAAAAGTTCTCCAGTTTCTTGGAGGGAGTGCAAGCGGCGATAAATACCCTCGTGACGTAAAAGTTCGTCGTGGCTACCCACTTCTACAATCCTTCCTCGATCTAGAACTACAATCTTATCTGCTTCCCGTACTGTACTCAGACGGTGGGCAATGACAATGGTGGTGCAAGTACCCTGAATCGATCGCATTGCTAGCTGAATTGAACGTTCTGATTCATAATCTAAGCTAGATGTGGCTTCGTCAAAAACCAGCACGTCTGGTTTCACTAACAACGCCCTAGCAATTCCCAAACGTTGTCTTTGTCCTCCAGATAAGCGAACGCCTCGTTCCCCGACAACGGTGTAATAACCTTGGGGTAAGTGCTGCACTACTTCATCGACTCTGGCAATTCTACAAGCTTCTTGAACCTCCTCCAAACTGGTATCCGGTCTACCATAGGTGAGATTTTCCAATACGGTACCGTTAAAAACGTCTACTTCTTGATGAACGATCGCTAATCTTCGTCTATATTTACCCACATCTAAAGTGCGGATATCTTCACCATCAATCAAAATTTGACCTGATTGAGGTTCAAAATATCGCAACAGCAATTTCACTAAAGTAGACTTTCCAGAACCAGAACGCCCTACTAATGCCACTGTTTGATATGGCTCGATCGACAAGTTAATGTCTTCCAAAACTTGACGGTTGGCATCATATCCGAAACTCACATGAGACAACTGAAGTTTTCCAGTAAATTTATAAGCTGATTCTGCCCGATCGGTTTCTTCTAAAAGACCAGCCGAATCAGTGCCAGTTGGTTCTTGAAGAAATTCGTGAAACCGCAACATAGAAGAGTAGCGACGGGCAAAAACTTCTGCCAAATTGTTAATAGGTTCTAATTCGGCATAAGCCATACTAGAAAGAGTTAAGGTCATGATAAAGTGACCGAGGGAAATTCTACCATCTACTGTTGCTGCTAAAGTTAATCCCAAGATAGTAAATACGCAAAACTGAATTACAGTTCTTTGCCAAGTACCCAATTTCACATAACCTATGTGAATGCGATAATCAAGCACCTTGAATTCGCGCTCTAAACGTTCCTTTTGTCGCTTAAGTTCCCTACCTTCTGTAGCAAATGCTTTCACCGTTTTGATATTGGTAATTAGTTCGGAGGTGCGGCTTTCGGTGTCCTCTGCATATTTATCCAGACGACTTTCGTCGCGAATCAATTGCTGTAAATTCTTCAAGCTTAAGCTGAGAATAATTACAAAGGAAATTAGATATAAAATCGCAATTCGCCACTCGATCGCTAAAATAAACACAAAAATTCCTAATACACGAATTACTTTAGGAATCAACTGTCCGGCGATTTCTGGATACACCCAAGTATGGTTACTAACACCTCTCGCTACTCTTCCGGCAATGCGTCCGGGGTTATTTTCATCATAAAATTCCAGTGGCAAAGTAAGAATTTTGGCGATAGCTTCTTGAGTTTTATTTCGACGCGATCTAAAAGCTATATCCCAGTGAAACCAAGCAGTCAACCAGGGCTGTGTTGGCGCTCTCACTACAGTGACAACAAAAATTAAACCCAGTAATACTCCCAAAGATAGAAATTTATTTACTGGGTAATTGATGATGTTAGAAATAGTTGCGATCGCACTTTCAAGTGGTTTATCCAATGGTTGATTGGACAAAACATTTAAAATTTGCCCAATCCCATAAGGTACAACTAAATCAATAATTTCGTAAATGCTCGATGCTGCAATACTGAAAACACTCAGCTTCCAGTCAGCGCGAAAGTAACTGACAATATCTCGAAATGTCGCCATGATGCACACCTTCCAAGAGCGCGATCGTTAACTTGGAACTTATAAATTACAAGTATACTACAAAAGAGTCAACACTTAAAAATTGAAGTCACTATTTTGAACTAATCTATTGCATTAATTCTGGTGACTAAGATCCCCGACTTCTTCAAGAAGTCGGGGATCTGAACGCCCTAACCCTTCGGGGACAAATTCCAAGCGATAGCGATAAAGAGCAACTGGGCGAGAAGCTGCGGTAAAATAATTTGGATCTTGCGGTGAAAGATAAACAGCAGTAACTTGGTCTGCTTCAATTGCCGGATTATCTCCCTCTAGCTTGTGGTAAGCCGTGGTAGATTCTACAGAATTTAAATACGGGCGAGAACTGCCTTTAAATAGTTGTTGAAATACCTCTGTAGTAATGAACTTGCCATCAGGAGTAGTTTCTGTAGCCCGTGCAGTAATAGTAGAAACTAATTGCCGGCTGCTACGCAAGAGTGTAATTTGACGATTAGGTGAATCTGGATCTACTTTAACTGCTAACACCGCTTCATTTCCTAAAGAAGCTCGTGCCAAATTCAAACTATTAAATGCTCTATCTGCTACTAAAATTGGTGACTTGCGATCGATCCAAGGAACTATTTTAAACCCAGTGATATGTGGTTGTTCTTTTATAAATCTTACTAGAAAACTTACAGGTTGATTTAATTGTCGCCGATTACCTTCAAACCCTGGCGTAACGATATCTGGTGCCAAAGGCGCAACCAAATCTACCAATGTACTTGTTACCTCCCAAGTACCAGCCATCCATTCAGGGTAAACTAAATCACCCGATGCTGGTTGCACGGAAGTTAATTTTTCCCACTGAGGGAAATTAGCTAGGCGTTCAGACAACTCACCTGCAACAGCCTCACCACTTCCCAGTAGGAATAACAGAAGCAAGCAAAAACTCCAAATTCCCCTAATTATAAACATAAGCAGTTTTGTATTAAACATTCATTATTTATTGATTAAAAATGAATATAGAAATCATGTTTGATTTTTGAAAAAAATTAGTAATGTAGGGTGCGTTAGGATGAAATCCGTAAGGCACCAAATCGTAACGAATAGTGCTGTACTCTTTGCGCTAACACACCCTACGTATATTTATTTTCACGCAATCAAATAGTAGTCCTATATATGGGATAATAATGCACTTAGAGATATTGCCTATTCAGTAAAAGGCAGGATACAGAAGGCATAAGATAAAAGCCATTTTCGATCGGGGTTTTAAGCTTTTATATTTTACATTTAATTTTGAATTTTGAATTCGGAGTGAAGCGACGTGACATTGGCACTAGGTATGATTGAAGTCTACGGCGTTCCCACAGCAGTTGAAGCGGGAGACGCTATGTGTAAAGCTGCCCGTGTTACGCTTGTTGGCTATGAAAATACTGATTTGGGACGAATTACTGTATTAATTCGTGGGGTTGTGGGCGATGTGCATGTGGCGATAACGGCAGGACTAAAAGCAGCGCTGCGAGTAAACGGTGGTGAAGTACTTTCTCATCATATTATTCCCCGCCCCCACGAAAATTTAGAATATGTTTTACCGATTTATCGCAGTACCAATGTCGAACAATTCAGTGCAGATATTCGATTTCCTCCACCCCTATCTGTGTAGAGGCGTAGCAATGCTACGTCTCTACAAAGGTTTCGGATGAGGCAGAATTAATTTCAGCAAGCCCTAATTAAATTTCTGCGGGTAAGGGTTGCCAAATTTCCCCATACTTTTCTTTTAAAGCTTGCCAATTTTCCACTTGACCTGGTTCATATTCTCCTGGCTTACCCCATTGCAAAAATAAGCTTAAAGCTGGCTCTTGTTTATCATCTAAAAAACGAATGGCATAAGTTGTAAAATTCCCTCTTTTCGCTTCACCAGTTTCAAATTTCACTTGTGTAATTTTGTCCATATTCAAATGAAATTCAAAGCCTTCGGTATGCATATTCGCGTATTTACCTTTCGGCAATTCTGCATAAAATAGCTTTTCTAACTTACCCCTTGCTTCTAAAACAGCAGCACTACTAGTAACAATTAGACGCAAAGTTCCGAGATTTTCACAAGCTGCTAAAAATTCTTTTAATGTTGTGGTCATTTGTTATTTGTCCTTAGTCATTAGTCCTTAGTCATTGGTTATTAATTCATCTTCGTAATCTTTCCATCCCCAGTCCCCAGTCCCTACTTTTCATGTTTTTCATAAGCGGCGACAATGCGCTGAACTAAAGGATGGCGAACGACATCTTTTTGGGAAAATTCAGAAAAGGCAATGCCTTCAACGTTTTTTAAAATTTGCAGCGCTATTGTTAAGCCTGATGGCTGGTTGAGTGGCAAGTCAGTTTGTGTAATGTCACCTGTAATCACCATTTTGGAACGAAAGCCCAAACGAGTCAAAACCATTTTCATCTGACCTGGTGTAGTATTTTGGGCTTCGTCCACAATTACAAAGGCGTTATTAAGAGTACGTCCTCGCATATAGGCGAGTGGTGCAACTTCAATCACACCCCGTTCCATTAAATTGGGTACTTTTTCAGGGTCGATGAATTCATAAATAGCATCGTAAAGTGGGCGGAGGTAGGGGTTGACTTTCTGCTGCAAGTCTCCAGGTAAAAAGCCGAGTCGTTCGCCAGCTTCCACGGCAGGGCGAGTTAAAATGATTTTTTCAAACTGGTTGGCTAGGAGTGCTTGGACGGCCACAACTACAGCCAGATAAGTCTTACCCGTACCAGCAGGCCCAATACCAAAGGTGAGGTCTCGCTTGCGTATTGCGTCGATGTATTGACGTTGACGAAAGGTTTTGGCGCGGATTTCTTCGCCACGACGACTTCTGGCGAGGACATCTCGTTGTAAATCTTGCAGTTCGCCTTGCCGATCGCTATCTATGGCTTGACGAGCTGTTAAAATATCGGCACTGGAAATCGTATTGCCTTTAGTCCAGAGTTCTTCAAGCGATCGCACTAATTTCGTAGCCAGTTCAATTTGGTTCTCTGTACCAGAAATCAGTAATTCCTGTCCGCGCAACACCAAATTAGCTCCTGTTTGGCGAGATAGGAATTTGAGATTTTCTTCTCCATCTCCTGCAAGAGCGATCGCACTGGAAATATTCGGCAATTGAATTGTTGAAGCACCTACCATAAGTAATTTTTAAATTTTGGTCGCACCTTTGGTGCGCTTTCAGCACAACTTGGATTTTGGAATTGTTTTTTAGTACCTTGATTCTCAAAGTTTGCTACATACCCACCCTTGTGGACGGAACAAATCTCAAAGATACTTATACCTTTACAATACTGAGTAAATTAAGCGTAGCTTGTCCAGACAATAATCAAAGACAGCTACGCGATCGCAAATCTAAAATCCAAAATTGATTAACATCACCTTGATTTAGGGAACTCTAACAAATAAATGACTATTAATTGTGGGGTAGGCGTGTCGCACGCGCTATGTACTGAGCAAGATACCCTACCCCAAAAAATTAATTAGATATTTTTATTTGTCAGTTCCTGATTAACGGCCACCTCTACGTGCGACTTCTGCTTTTCGCTTACGGCGCAAACTGGGTTTTTCGTATCTTTCTCGACGTTTGATTTCGGATAAAATTCCGGCTTTTTGAATTTTCTTTTTAAAGCGCCTTAATGCCGAGTCAATCGACTCATTTTCACCCAAACGAATTTCAGCCACTCCCTGGTTTCACCTCCTTACAGGGATAATTAGATTTGCATACAACGTATTAACCACTTTCATCAGTATGTAATCGATGGAAAGAGTCAAAAAAATACATTTTTTGCCACTTTTCTATTTCCACAAAAATTCTGAGCGGTTATGGTCATCTCCGCTCAGACTTTTGCTGTAGTTTTAATCTAGCGAGTCCGGGGTTTAACAATGGGTTTAGGCCCATTTGTTCGTGGTTCTCTTGTTTTTGGTGGTGGCGGCGATCGCTCTTCTGAGTCTTCATCAAAAGACATACCCTCCCGACCTGGAGTAGTGCTGCCGTAAATATCCAGGTATACTGATTGCCCAGCTGCGGCTGCGGCTGCGGCAATTACTGTACGAATTGCCTGAATATTGCGTCCTCCTCGACCAAACACTTTTCCTTTATCTGCGCTGTCAAAGGCGATGCGAATCCAAACCCGATTTAAGGTCTGGGAAATTTCACTATCGACGCTTAAAGTTTCTGGAGATTCTAAAAACGGCTGCACCAAAAATTTAACCAGCCCAACGTAATTTGGACTAGCTTTTGGAGATTGTGTTCCGAAATTATGATGCGGCTGTGGCACTGACCTGTTCAAAAACATTGGCTTTTACTAGGATGCGACGTACCGTGTCAGTAGGTTGAGCGCCTTGTTGTAGTCGCTTGACGATGCCGGGAACATCTAGTCGCAGTTCATCAGTTCTGGGGTTGTAGAATCCCAACTCTTCTAAGGGACGACCATCGCGACGAGCGAGGCTGTTAATGGCGACAATGCGGTAACTTGCTTCCCGCTTTTTACCGTATCGCTTCAAGCGCAGTTTGATCATGGTTGAAGAATCATTCTCCTGTTATTAGGTATGCCGAAATGCTAATTCTAGCACTCGTCTAGTGTTTGATGCTATTTGTCATTAGTCATTGGTCATTGGTCATTGGTCATTTGTCATTTGTCATTGGTCATTTGTCTTGGTGATTGGTTATTTCTCCCCATCTCCCCACCTCCCCATCTCCCCATCTCCCCAATAATTTAAAGATTACCGAATCCTTTTTTCTTTTTATCTTTCTTTTTCTTTTTCGTGGCTGGGGCGCCAGCATTGTAACCTCGCCATCCGGGGGCTGCGGCACGATTACCTCCACCTCCAAATGGGCTGCCCATACCGCCACCAAACATTCCTGGCATTCCAGGTAAGCCGCCACCTTGACCCATTTGTTGCATGAGCGATCGCATTTTTTGAAAGTCAGCTACGAGTTTACTCACGTCGGCTTCTTTGTAGCCCGAACCAGCAGCAATCCGCCGTCGCCGACTGGGAGAACTGGCTAATAAATCGGGATCTTGGCGTTCTTGGCGGGTCATGGAGTTAATCATCGCTTCACAGCGCTTGAGTTGGGTTTCTCCATGTTTTAGCTGGTCGTCTGAGAGTTTATTCATTCCTGGAATCAACTTCATGATTCCTCCCAGCGAACCCATGTTTTTCAATAGGCGCAGTTGTTTGAGAAAGTCGGTAAAGTCGAACTTCGCCGTCAGGATTTTCTCCTGCATTTTCTCAGCATCTGCTAAATCAATTTCTTCCTGGGCTTTTTCTACTAAAGTAAGAACATCACCCATTCCCAAAATCCGCGATGCCATGCGATCGGGATAAAAGGGTTGCAATGCCTCGACTTTTTCACCCACCCCAACAAACTTAATTGGCGCTCCCGAAATCCGTCGCACCGAAAGGGCTGCACCACCTCGGCTATCACCATCGAGTTTGGTGAGAATCGCCCCAGTAATCCCGATTTGCTCGTGGAAGGTGCGGGTCAAGTTGGCTGCTTCTTGTCCGGTCATCGCGTCCACCACCAACAGAGTTTCGTCGGGTTGGACTGTTTCTTTGATGCGGGCTAATTCCGCCATCATATCTTCGTCAATTTGCAGACGCCCAGCAGTATCAATAATTACTGTGTTTACACCTTCTGCCCTGCCGCGTTCTACACCTTGCCGTGCTATTTCTACAGGATCTGCATCGCTTCCCAGTTCAAAAACTGGTACGTCAATTTGTTTACCCAGCGTTATCAACTGATCGATCGCCGCTGGGCGATACACGTCTGTGGCCACCAACAAGCAACTACGGTCTAATTTCCTCAGATGTAAAGCCAACTTCGCAGTAGCCGTGGTTTTACCAGTACCTTGCAACCCAGCCATTAGCACGATAGTAGGCTGTTCTTGAGCTTCTACTAAAGGAACATTTTCATCCCCCATCACCTGCACTAGTTCATCGTGAACAATTTTGATGAACTGTTGCTCAGGTCGCACGCCGGAGATTACCTCGGCTCCCTGTGCCTTGGTTTCAACTTCGCTAATAAAATCTTTGACTACCTGGAGATTGACATCTGCTTCCAACAAAGCGCGGCGTACTTCCCGCAAAGCGTCTTGAATGTTGGACTGAGAAATTTTGTCCTGTCCCCGCAGTTTTTTCCAGGCGGCTTCTAAACGGTCAGATAAAGCATCAAACATAATGTAATTACAGGTAGTTCGCCAGTGAGGAATTCTGAACCATCTCTAAATGCGATTCAGATTTTCCGGTAAAGTTTCAACGTGCTATCTACCAGCTTAGTAGTTTTCACCCCGACTGTAGCAACTAGATACCTACATTTATAGAAGATTGAGCTTAAAGTACAGTAAGAGTAAGAATGGCTATTGTACAGCGAGAATCTACATTGCATATCGCTATGGTTAGCAACACACTGCTTGAGCCTACAGAAATCATCCACTTATCAGGTATCAGTTGGCAAACTTATGAGAACTTGCTAGCTGAACTTAGTGTTAATCGCCGCCTCCGGCTTACTTACAATCGAGGTAGTCTAGAAATTATGGCTCCTTCACCTGAACATGAACGATACAAAAGAATTGCGGGTCGATTTGTCGAAACTCTCGCGGAAGAACTAAAAGTTAGAATTGAGTGCCTTGGTTCTACTACTTTCAAGCGCCCAGAACTGAGTGGTGCAGAACCAGATGAATGTTTTTACATTGAAAATATTAATGCTATAAAAGGCAAAAAAAGAATAGATTTAGCGCAAGATCCGCCGCCAGATTTGGTAGTGGAAATTGATATCACTAGCAGTTCTATAAATCGGTTTCAAGTCTATGCTGATATGGGTGTGCCTGAAATCTGGCGATATGATGGTAAAGATTTTAGTATTAATATTTTACAAAATCAAAAATATATATCTGTTGAACAAAGTTTAGCATTTCCTAATCTGCCACTAACAGAGATTTCTAATTTTTTAGAGCAGGTGGGAGAAAAAGATTATTTGGAATTAGTTAAAGAATTTCGCCAATGGGTTAAAAGCCAAATTTAATATTATTAAAATAGCGAATTAATTTAGATAGCTATAAAAGAAAAGACTTCTTGCAAAACTCTTTCTTTGCGTTCTCTCCTCTGCGCCTCTGCGCCTCTGCGTGAAACAAAAAAATATTTATGGAAAAAGTCTAAAAAATATATGTCACAGCGAATCAAAATTTACTCCTACTCAATATACCACTCAGCAAACTCATACATTGGCATCATTCTTGCTGAAAAATCATTGCAGGGTTTACCTGTTGATATTGAACGACGACCAATTTACATTCCCAAGGAGCGGGGTATTAAGGTAGCCGATCTGCAAGGAGGAAGTGAAAGCGCGGCTGTATCGTTGTATCACAAAGAAGATTGTCTGCGGTGGGCGAAAAAGTACGGCATTGAAATTCGATTCAAGGAGTTTGAGGAATTCCGGAGGTGGGTAAAACGCTGGCAAGAAATGAAATTTAGTCGGGAAGAACTTCCCGCTAGAGCATATTACGCTGCTCGTGGAAGCGGGAAGGAGCATCTTTTGGATGCTGCTTTTTATCGAGCCAGTTATGTTGACTTGCTTGATGTCAACGATGAGTCTGTAATTAGAAAAGTTGCTGATGATGTTGGGTTGAATGGCGATCGCATTCTAGAATTAGCCCAAGGCGAAGCAGCTAAACAAGCCGCAACAGAAGCTTTAGCAGAATACGATCGATTTGGCTGTCCTGGCGTACCAACCTGGGTAGTAGAAGGCGAAAAGTTTTGGGGTAAGGATCGTGTCGATTGGCTGACTGAAAAAGTAAAACAATTATTGTAACTTTAGATTGTTGTAGGAATTTGATTTGATTCGGAGAATATCTCTTATACTATTTCACTTTAAACTTTATACAAATGCCTTGGTAAGAGCGAAACCGTCCCTCTTGAAATTAAGTTGAATAGAGGATATTTTTGATGAGCGATCGCCAAATTAGTTATGCAGTTTAGGAAATTACTTTAAAATGTAATCTCGCCTGCCAACACTGTGGTTCTCGTGCAAGCCATACATATGTATTTATTTTAACTTTTTCTTAAACTACTTAATCTCTTCTTAAACTAAATAGAAGTCCGAATCTAGGTTCTTTATGTTAAAAAAGCATCAAGTAACCTTACCAAGCATACCGGGGTTAAAACGGTTGCTGTCTTACCAACGAGCATGGTTGCTTCCTGATGTACTGGCAGGTGTAACAGTAGCGGCTTACTTAATCCCGCAGTGCATGGCTTATGGGGAATTGGCAGGGGTGCAACCTGTTGTAGGATTGTGGGCAATTCTACCGCCAATAATTATTTATACTTTGTTAGGATCTTCGCCCCAACTTTCCGTAGGGCCGGAATCGACGACGGCAGTAATGACGGCTGCTGCGATCGGTCCTTTGGTTGCATCTAATGGGAGTAATTATGCCAGTCTGGCTTCTATGCTAGCTTTCATGGTCGGAGTTGTATGCATAATTGGCTACATTGCCCGCTTAGGATTTCTAGCAAATCTGCTGTCCAAACCGATTCTGGTTGGTTATATGGCCGGGGTTGCTGTAATTATGATTACAGGGCAATTAAGTAAAATTGGCGGCATTGACATTGACGCAAATACTGTTTTTGGGGAAGTGGGTGAATTCTTCAGCAAGCTAGATCGAATTCATCAACCAACCCTGATTTTAGGGACTATAGTTTTAGCTTTTCTATTCATCATTCAGCGGCGCTTTCCTACTGCGCCTGGGCCTCTGCTAGCGGTGTTACTAGCAACGGCTAGCGTGGCGTTATTCGATCTCGACCGACAAGGGGTGGCGGTAGTGGGAGAGATTCCGGCCGGCTTACCTCATTTAACTTTACCGAAATTACCGACTCAAGATTTATCAACACTCATAGCTTCTGCTATTGGGATTGCGGTTGTTGGCTATTCAGATAATGTACTCACAGCAAGGGCATTTGCTAGCCGCAATCAATACAAAATTGACGCGAATCAAGAACTTTTGGCGCTAGGAACGTCGAATTTGGGAAACGGATTGATGCAGGGTTTTCCAATTAGTAGTAGCGGTAGTCGTACTGCGATCGCCAACTCATTAGGAAGCAAAAGCCAGGCGTTCTCTTTAGTTGCTTTAGTTGTAGTCATCTTGGTGTTATTATTCCTACGGCCGTTGCTGGCACAGTTTCCAAAAGCAGCATTGGGGGCGATTGTCATCTATGCGGCTACCAAACTGATTGAAATTCCAGAATTTCTCAGATTGGCACGATTTCGACGCAGCGAGTTATTCTTGGCTGTGTCCACAATCGTCGGAGTTTTACTCACAGATATTTTGGTTGGTGTTGGTATCGCAGTAGGTTTATCTGTGATTGATTTATTTGCCAGGGTAGCACGACCACACGATGCAGTTTTGGGAGAAGTGCCCGATCTACCTGGATTACATGACATTGAAGACTGGGAGGGAGCCAAAACTATCCCTGGTTTAGTGATTTATCGTTATGATGCTCCCCTTTGCTTTGCGAATGTAGAAAATTTCAAGCGTAGGGCATTATCGACAATTGAAGCAGAAAAAACTCCAGTGGAGTGGTTTGTGCTAAATACAGAAGCAATTGTTGATGTTGATATTACTGCCATCGACACATTAATACAATTGCACAGCGAACTAGCCGCTAAAGGCATTACCTTTGCGATTACACGCGTCAAACAGGATCTTTACAAACAATTAAAGCGATCGCAGCTTTTGGATCTTATTGGCTCCGAGCACATTTATTTTACTTTGCATACTGCACTCGCCGCATTTCAAGCCCGCGATCGCCATTCCAACAAACAGACTATTGAATCAGACAAATAAGGACTGCAATCATAACTAATCATCCGAACTTGATATTAAAGCCACTCTTTGATGATTAAGTTGCTGGCTTTGAGCGTTGCTGTTGATAAACGCGGACAACTTTTTGCACATAGTCAGCAGTGAAACCTTTGTCGCAGCCTGTATACTTACCAGTCATCCACCAACAAGCGGCGCCACGCACAGATGCAATTTCATTATTGTTGGTGGCGGCGAATTGATTGGTTAACTCGCGGCGGGCGATACAGGATACAATCGAACGAGCAAGCACAGGGCTGTTTTCAAATTGCGTCGGTGTTAGTTCTCGTTTAAGACAAGTTCTCGACCAGCCTTTGAGGGTTTCTGGTTTGACTTGCCATTCGCTATAAAGTCCATCGTTGGGATTTTTTGTTTGCGGTGCAGCTTGTCGCAGCGCTTCTACCATCGCCGCAACTTGGGCATCAGAAACAGGCTTTTGTGCTTGAGCTAATGATGGTAGTAGTCCGAAGCTGACAATCACTCCACTCAGTAGTAATCGTATGGGTTTTTTAATCATGAATTTGCAATTATTTTAGACGATCGCGAGGTATCATATTACAGCAGAATTCAGAACTCAGAATTCAGAACTAAAACAGAGCGGATACTTGGCTTGGGAAGTTCTTACTATGCAAATAGCCAAACGAGATGATTGGAAAACAGAACCTATGCCTTCTGAGTTTACAATTATAACGGTAGAAAAAGTTTACTCACACGAAGAATTTGACAGAATCACTGCTGGAGTAATTCCACAGCAAATGGAAGATAGATGGTTTATTTTCTATGAGGCTCCTTGGTTATACTTGCATCGTAGTTGGACTGGTTTATGCATTTTTAAAGTGCGTTTTGAGGTAGTTGGAGAAAGCGTCAAAATTGCTCAAGTCCAGGTCAATCGAAATCCAGCAGAATACTCTAATTCTCACCACGAACATGATGTTTCAATGTTAGTAATGTTGCTGGATTCGTTAGTTAATAATCGACTCAGATATTGACTAAATTTTCTACACTATTGGCATCATTCGGTAATGCAGCTGTTAAAACTTCGCTGCCTTCTGCGGTTACTAAAACATCATCTTCAATGCGGATGCCGCGGACATCAGCAAATTCTGATAATCGCTGCCAATTGATGACATTTTGATATTTTGAACGCACGTTAGCATCATTTAAAATTGCTGGTACTTGGTAAAAACCAGGTTCAATTGTAACTAGCATTCCCGGACGTAATGGACGATTTAAACGCAAGTATCCCAAGCCAAAGCGATCGCTCCTCGTTCTTCCTTCTTCATACCCTGCTAAATCCCCTAAATCTTCCATGTCATGGACATCTAAACCCAATAGATGACCAATACCGTGGGGAAAAAATAACGCGTGGGCATCGATTTCCACTAAATATTCGGGATTTCCTTGGAGAATTCCTAAATCCACTAAACCTTCAGCGATGACGGTAGCAGCTAGTAAATGAATATCTCCATAGTCTACGCCAGGATATATTTTCGCAATGCAAGCATCATGGGCTGCCAGCACAACATTATAAATATCTCTTTGGGTAGATGAAAACTTGCCAGAAACTGGCCAAGTGCGAGTTACATCCGCAGCCCAACCAGTTTCGGTTTCAGCGCCGACATCAGCAAGGAGTAAGTCACCTGGTTGTAAATTATGGTGATACTGTTCGTTGTGCAAAACTTCGCCGCAAACAGTGACAATGCTGTTGTAGGAGGTGGTCATATTGTTGGCAATCATTACACCTTCCATTGCGGCACGAACTTCTGCTTCGAGTTTGGCTTGAGGTGTTGCAGCCATCCCAGCTTTGTGTGCTTTCACTGTGACAGCCGCAGCTTTTCGCAACTCGGCTAATGCAGCTTCATCGTGGGTGAGACGTAGAAAAACGATCGCCTTAGCTAACTCCAAGTCAATTCCTTGGGGAGGACTTTGGGGTAAAATCCATCTATTCAACAGCTGTGATTGCTGCGTCCAAGTAGCAGCATCTTGTACGGCGATCGTTGCAGCATTTTCTATCCAAGACCCTAATTCTGTTAAAGGTCGAGCCACATCTACGCCAATCTTCTCGGCGATTTCCTCCCGTGTTGGCATTTCTCCATGCCAAAGGGCGCTGCTGGGTGATGGATCTTCCATGAATAATTCTAGTTTGCCCCCTTCTAGGCGAATTGCCGCGTTTGATAACGGCAGCCCGGCAAAGTAAAGGAAATGACTGCTAGCGCGAAAAGGAAAAGAATTTGCGGGGAAGTTACGCGGACTGTTGCTACCTGACCAGAGAATTGCGGGAAAATCAATCAGGTTGGCTAGTCTCTGCCTTCGCTGGCGTAGAGTTTCCACCAGGGAACTAGAAGTTTGTTGAATAAGCATAATATAGAAACTCAAAAAAGATAAAGGTTATTTAGTCTTTATCATCGTTGTTTTTACGATCTTCGTCTCCATCGTCGTTGCTATCATCCAGTTTATCGTCGTCAGACTTGTCATTTGAGTTTGGTTGATTAGGTTGCACGACTGGTTTTTGTTGTTCAGTTGGAGGCAAAGGCTTTGGTGCTTGAGCGATACAGCTAACTAATCCTCCACAAATTAACACTAAGTTCACAGTAGCAAAAATGCCCCTGAAGATTTTTAGCCTGATGTTTCCGTTTGATGCTTTCATAAATACATCCTTTGCAGATAATCCTGCTATCAATTCGCGATGGAGACGTGAAAGTGTATTATGACGCAAGCAATCGCATTTTTCTCCCCGAACAGCTAATCATAAGTAATTCCTCAAGTTAAGGAGAATTTGTGCAACTTTGATGCATCAAAGTTGCAAAAAGTTAGGTTTAGACAATACTGAAATTAGCGGCAGTCAAGGTGGTGGTGTTAATTCCAGTCAGCGTTGCCAAAATTTCGTCAGTAGCAGTGACGATAATTTTGTGACCGGAAAAACTGAGTTGATTGAAGGTCAAACCGCCAGAAAGTGCGATCGAGTCAGTGCCTTTGCAGAAATCAGTAATAGTATCAGTACCTTGTGTAGCAGCCAAGACAAATTTATCTTTGCCGTTGCCACCTGTGAGGGTATCGTTACCAAAACCGCCGGACAATAGATCGTTACCATTGCCACCTGTGAGGGTATCATTGCCATTGCCACCATTGAGGGAATCTTTGCCATTGCCTCCCTTGAGGTAGTCATTGCCAGGGGTGCCGTTGAGGCGGTCGTTGCCGTTGCCACCAAAAAGGCGATCGCCCACTTGCACAGTTACCTTTGCAGTACTTGTAAGTTCGCCATCAGCGATAGTGTAGTTGAAGCTAGCCGCACCACTAAACCCGGTAGTTGGGGTAAATAGGATAAAGTCATCTGCTGTGTTATTGGGAGTGCCGTTATTTTTCAGTACCGCAGTCCCATTAGCCGCACTACTGACACCAGTGATGTTGAGGTTGGTGTTATCAATGTCAGTATCGTTACCCAGCAGAGTATTCGCTTGGATAGACACAGCAGTATATTTGGCAGCAGTAACAGTATCATGAACTGCAACTGGTGCATCATTCACTCCGGTAATGGTCAGGTTGACGCTAGCTGTACTGGTAAAGCTGCCATCGCTGATTGTGTAGGTGAAGGTGTCGCTGGCAGTTTCGCCTACAGCCAAAGTTTCAAATTGAGCGTTGGGGTCGTATCCGAAGAAGCCGTCACCATAATTGAAAACCTGAGCACCAGAACTCAGGGTAATAAAATCGGCAACGTTTACACGGCTACCATTGATATTTGTCACCGTTAAGGGGTTGCTATCGGGGTCGCTGTCGTTGGCTGAGACCGGAATGTTAATGATGGTTTCTTCATCAGTGGTAGCGGTGTCGGTAACTGCAACTGGAGGTCGATTAGGAGCCGTGGTTGTTGCAAAGCCAAAAATTACGTATCTCTCTCCATCTGCTATAAAGCGTGAGGAGAAAGTTTCTCCGATACTCAGGTCATCAAAGCCATCACTGTTAATATCTCCTGCGCTACTGACGAAAGAGCCAGAAAAGCCTCCATTATCAATTCCGTTAATTACAAAGCCATTGCTGCCATCCAGCGACGAGAGATTGAGACTAGCTCCAAAGCCACTGCTGCTGCCAAAGACTATGTAGCTCTTCCCAGACCCAGTAAAGTCCACACCGTTATAACTAGCACCTTTTGTGCCAATAATCACGTCATCGAAACCGTCACCGTTGAAGTCTCCGGCACTGCTGACGGACGAGCCTGAGAAATCACGCTCATCAATACCGTTAATCGCAAAGCCGTTACTGCCATCTAGCGATGAGAGGTTGAGACTAGCTCCAAAGCCACTGCTACTGCCAAATATCACGTAGCTCTGTCCAGCATATGTCTGAGCGTTGGCATCGGCAGTAGGGGCGCCGATAATCACGTCGTCGAAACCGTCACCGTTGAAGTCTCCGGCACTGCTGACCGAGAAGCCCAACGAATCTGCATTAATGCCGTTGATGGCGAAGCCGTTGCTACCATTTAGTGATGAGAGATTGAAACTAGCTGCAAAGCCACTGCTGCTGCCAAAGACTATGTAGCTCTCACCGTTGGGGTCGGCACCTCTTGCGCCAATAATCACATCGTCAAAGCCGTCACCGTTGAAGTCTCCGGCACTATTGACCGAGAAGCCTGATTGGTCATTAGCACCAATACCGTTGATGGCAAAGCCGTTGCTGCCGTCTAGGGACGATAAATTCAGGCTAGCTGCAAAGGCACTGCTGCTACCAAACACTACGTAGCTTTGCCCTGCATTATACTGACCGCTGGGGTCGCCATAGCGTGCCCCTATAATTAGGTCATTGAAGCCGTCGCCGTTGATGTCTTTGGCATTGCTAACGGAAAAACCTGAGAAATCAGAAGCGTCAATGCCGTTAATGACGAAGCCGTTGCTGCCATCGAGGGACGAAAGGTCAAAGCTAACTCCAAAGCCACTACTGCTGCCAAACACTACGTAGCTTTGCCCTGCACTATACCGATCGTTAACAGAGGCATTGGGCGCTCCGATAATTAAGTCGTCGATGCCGTCACCGTTGATGTCTGTGCCACTGCTGACGGAGGAAGCTGACCTATACTCTATTACTGGATCGATACCATTGATGACGAAGCCGTTGCTGCCGTTAAGGTCAGAGAGATTTAGAACTGAACTAAAGCCGCTGCTGCTGCCAAATACGACAAAGCTCTCTCTGCTCCCTGAACCATAACCAGCAAAGGGCCCGCCGATTATTAGGTCGTCGATGCCGTCGTCGTTGATGTCTCCGGTACTGCTAACAGATCTGCTCAAGTTCAAGTAAGAACCACGGATTACAAACCCATTACTCCCGTTTAAGTCAGACAGGTTAAAAACTGCTGGATTAAGTGCCATTATTGTTGATTCCTCTTTTTATTTTGCAATCAACTAATTAACTAAGTTGTATAAAAGTAAGGCTAGAGGCTCTTACTAACAGCAAATTGTTTCCGCAAAATAAACGATCGTTAGTTTATACAACTTAGTCACATGTACAATTTAATACGGTATATTTTATATTTGTCTGTTCAGAGTAAATTAATACATTAGTCAAATTTATGTAAAACTTATCTTCAGCTACCCTGGTTATATCTATTTTTATAAATCAACTATTCCACATTAAAAAAAATTACAATTCATCTATCTAAATTCTTCTTTTAAAGAATATTTACTTTTTTATGATTTTTGATTTTTAATTTTCTACTTTGGAAGTAATTTCATGGGACAAATCATTACTCAAGTTGACGCTTTCACTAATACACTGTTTGCTGGAAATTCTGCGGCTGTATGTGTTTTGGCTAATCCTAAAGATGATATTTGGCTGCAAAACGTGGCGCAGGAAATGAATTTATCTGAGACGGCTTTTTTGGTTAAACAAGATGATGGTTTTAATTTGCGGTGGTTTACGCCGACGGTGGAGGTACCGCTTTGCGGTCACGCAACTTTAGCTAGTGCCCATGTACTTTGGTCAGAAGGACATTTGTCAACAAACGAAGTTGCGCGTTTCTATACTAAAAGTGGAGTACTTATTGCGAAGTTACAAGGTGAGTGGATTGAGTTAGATTTTCCTGTGAATCATTCAAAATCAACGATCGCTCCTCCAGAACTTAGTCAAGCTTTGGGCGTACCATATAAATCTGTATTGCAGAATTCACTAGGCTATTTAGTAGAACTAGAATCTGAAGAATTAGTGCGGCAAATACAGCCCAATTTTCAGCTACTAAAAACACTGCCTATTTCTGATGTTATTGTTACCAGTATTGCTGAGCCGGATTCCCAATATGATTTCGTTTCCCGCTTCTTTGCCCCAGGATTAGGTATTAATGAAGACCCAGTAACAGGGGCGGCTCATTGTTGTCTTGCGGCATTTTGGCGCGATCGCTTGCACAAAGATCGATTTTTAGCTTATCAGGCTTCGAGTCGGGGTGGCGTGGTGAAAGTATATTACGATGGGGGCGATCGCGTTTTGCTTGGCGGACAAGCAGTAACTGTTTTACGAGGCGAATTAATTACCGCTTAAACTGACACTAGAAATTAATTGTCAGAATATGTAAATCAGCCTATGTTTTAATTTTAAAAATGTCCGCTAAACAGAAAAACCATAGAAGTCCTGTCACATCTAGTGACTGGCCGATTGAGCAATTACCAGGACTCACCCAAGAAGAACAATCCCGACTGCGAAATTGTGAAATCAATACTACAGCAGCGCTAGTCAAGCACGGAAAGACTCCACAGGCAAGGCTGATGTTAGCAAATAAACTTCAAATCCATATTCAGTATGTGAATAAATGGATGGCTTTGGCTGACTTGGCACGTATTCCCAGCGTTGGAACCCAATACTGCGGTTTATTGCTCCATGCGGGTATTGGTTCTGTGGCACAGTTAGCTCAAACTCCTACTCACAGATTACACAAACAGATTTTGCGCTTGCAAGTAGCAACAATGCAGCGACGAGATTTGTGTCCAGCGATTGAGTTAGTAGAACGGTGGAGTCAGGAAGCGAGAATAGTGGGGAGTGGGGAGTAGGGGGGCATTGAAAAGTGTGGGAGGTGTGGGACGAGAGGGGTGGGAGGTGTGGGAGGTGTGGGAGGTGTGGGAGGTGTGGGAGGTGTGGGAGGATGGTGAAGAAATTTTTCCCCCCTCTCTCCCCACACTCCCCACACTCCCCACACTCCCCAGTCCCCAGTCCCCAGTCGCTAATCCTTTGCCAATACTCCATTGAGAAAGATATCAGCCAGTCCTTCTGCCATTTGTTGCATTTCTTGGGGGGAGGCGTCTGGTTCCATGAGGGTGTTGTTGGAAAAACCTGCGATCGCAAACATTCCTAAGAAAACTTTGGCGACTAGGTTGGCGTCCATTTGGCGATAAATGCCTTTATCCATTGCTGTTTGAAAGAAGGCTTCAGCAACATCCGTCATTTTAGTAATGACTTCTAATTGAATGCGATCGCGCAAATCGGAATGAAATTGCACTTCCATGAAACAAACACGCATCAAATCGGCATTTTTCTGAAAATTCCACATCCGACGGCGCATCACTTGAGCTACTGCTTTATAGCTACCCATTTCACTTAATTCTGTGAGCAGATCCGTCAAAATCTCCACCCATCCATTTGTAGCTACTTCTACCAAAATTGCCTTTTTATTAGGAAAATGGCGAAATAGAGTGCCTTCAGCTACACCTGCTGCCTGTGCTAAATCACGGGTGGTAGTGCCATCAAATCCCTGAGCGGCAAACAAACGTTGTGCTGCCTGTAAAATGCGGGTGCGCGTCTGAGCCTCTGAGGGCGGGGGAGAATTAAAAACTCGCATAATTGTTATGGTGAAATATCCGGTGCCGGACTTGTAGCATTATTGTCTAACATCAAGTACAAAAAGCCGAAAAACCTTAATACAACATTAACGCTCTATTTGCTAAGTAGCGTATTTCTTCGGTAGTGTAACTTTATCTTAATTTTGGCTTATGAACAAACTCTGTCGGTTGATTTTCGATTTGAAGTCGCACCTTTGGGGCGCTAGAAACGTAACTTGGATTTTGGATTGGTTGAAGAAAGTATCAGTGACATCGCGTCGGCTGTTTAGAGAACTCCAACAAATAAATTCTTCAATGTTGTGGGGTGGGCATCTTGCCCGCCCAGTGGATATGGCGGGCGAGACACCCACTCCACAAAACTTAATTGGATATTTTTTGATTTGTAAGTCTCTTGTCGCCTTGTTGGCTGCGATCGCCTTTTGCTGGGGATTAAACCCAGAAATTGCTCTGGCTCAAACTCAAACAATATCTCCACCAGCTAAAACTCAAACGCCAGCTGCGACTTCGATTCAACCTTATCTCGATCGAGTCATCAAGGAGTTAACGGAGTTTCGCTTAGATAATGGTTTGAAGTTCATTGTTCTGGAACGACATCAAGCACCTGTAGTTTCTTTTCTTACCTACGCTGATGTCGGTGGTGTGGATGAGCCGGATGGTAAAACAGGTGTAGCGCACTTTCTAGAACATTTGGCGTTTAAAGGGACGACGCGCATCGGTACGGAAGATTACAAGGCAGAAAAACCACTACTAGAACGCCTAGACAAGTTAGATGCCCAAATTAAAGCAGCGAAAGCTGATGGCAAAAAGGATGAAGTGGCGCGGTTGGAAGCTGAGTTTAAGCAAGTGGAATCCCAAGCCGGGAAGCTAGTGAGGCAAAACGAACTGGCGCGAATTGTGGAACAAGCGGGAGGTGTGGGTTTAAATGCCACTACTTCCAGTGAAGCCACACGTTACTTTTACAGTTTTCCTGCTAATAAGTTGGAACTTTGGATGTCGCTGGAGTCGGAGAGATTTCTCGACCCTGTAATTCGTCGTGAGTTTTATAAAGAGAGAGATGTCATTTTAGAGGAGCGACGGATGCGGGTGGATAATTCACCCATTGGGGCGATGTTGGAGAAATTCATTGACACTGCCTACAAGGTTCATCCCTACAGGCGTCCGGTGATTGGTTACGACCAAGATATCCGTAACTTAACACCAGAAGATGTAGAAAAATTTTATGACGCTTATTATGTACCAAATAATTTAGCGATCGCCATTGTCGGAGATGTCAATCCCACCCAAGTGAAAAAACTCGCACAAACTTATTTTGAACGCTATCAAGCTAAAGCTAAAGCTACTCAAAAAATTTCTGTGGAACCGCAACAAAAACAAACACGGGAAGTTACTTTAGAACGACCTTCTCAACCGTTGTATTTGGAAGGCTATCATCGTCCCTCAGTTAATCATCCAGATAATGTAGTCTACGAAATGATTGGCAGTTTATTAAGCGATGGGCGCACTTCCCGGCTGTATAAATCTTTGGTAGAAAAGCAGCGTTTGGCGCTCAACGCCCAGGGTTTTAGCGGGTTTCCTGGGGATAAATACTCAAACTTGATGTTGTTTTATGCTTTGACTGCTCCCGGTCATACGGTTGATGAATTGGCGATCGCTTTACGCCAGGAAATTGAGAAATTAAAAACTGAACCTGTAGCGCCGACTGAGTTAGAACGAGTCAAAACCCAAGCAAGGGCGGATTTATTGCGTAGTTTGAAGTCTAATAGCGGAATGGCTGAGCAATTGCTGGAATACGAGGTGAAAACTGGCTCTTGGCGGAATTTGTTTAAGGAGTTGGATGAAATTGCGGCGGTAACTCCTGGCGATATTCAGCGGGTAGCAAAAGCGACGTTTACGCTGGAAAATCGCACGATTGGTAAGCTGTTGTCGAAACAAGGATGAAAAACGAACCGCAAAGGACGCAAAGGAAGAGAGATATGGAAAGGTATAAGGGTAAGGGTAAAAGGAAGATGGCTCTGAAAATCCCTAGTGGGAAGAAGATTGTTTCTGCGGTGGTTGTGGCTTTTGCCTTTTTACTTTTTACTTTTAATTTTTCTGTTGCAGCAACGGCACAGGCGAAACATTACACTGAGTTGCAGCTGCCACCGCTACCTGAGGTTAAGTTACCCAAGTACGAGCGGTTTGTACTGCAAAATGGCTTGGTTGTCTATTTGATGCAGGATCGCGAATTACCTTTGGTGAAAGGTACCGTGTTGGTAAGGACTGGGAATCGTTTGGAACCGTTGGAAAAAGTCGGGTTGGCTGGTTTTACAGGCGCGGTGATGCGGACTGGAGGAACTACCAAGCATTCGGGCGATGAATTAAATGAGATATTAGAACAACGAGCAGCGTCGGTGGAAACTAGTATTAGTGAAACTGCTGGTAGTGCTAGTTTTGATGCCCTCAGTGAAGATTTAGAAACGGTGTTTGGGTTGTTTGCTGAGGTGTTGCGATCGCCTGTATTTGCTCAAGAAAAGCTAGATTTGGCGAAAACCCAAGCTAAGGGTGCGATCGCGCGGCGCAATGACGATCCAAATGGCATTGCAAATCGAGAATTTCGCAAATTACTTTATGGCAAAGATAGCCCCTATGGTCGTACCACAGAGTATGCAACGGTGGAGCGAGTTACCCGTGAGGATTTGCTCAAATTTTATCAGCAATACTTCCACCCAAATAATATGATTTTGGGGATTGTGGGGGATTTTGACCCGAAAAAAATGCGATCGCTCATTCAAGCTAAATTGGGCGATTGGAAACCCAACCCCAAAATCGCTAAACCCCAATTACCGGAGGTTTCCCCAGCCAATACTAGCGGAGTGTTTTTTGTGAATCAGCCGCAACTAACACAAAGTAGCGTGTTGATTGGACATTTGGGCGGACGGTTTGACAGTCCAGATTATCCAGCACTGAATGTGTTGAATGAAGTGTTAAATGGATTTGGCGGACGCTTATTTAATGAACTGCGATCGCGCCAAGGTTTAGCTTATTCTGTATACGGCTTCTGGAGTCCGCGTTACGATTATCCGGGGATGTTCGTTGCTGGCGGACAAACGCGATCGGATGCTACAGTGCAGTTTGTCAAAGCCTTAGAAGCTGAAATTAAGCGCATTCAAGCCCAAAAAGTGACAGCAAAGGAATTAACTTTTGCTAAAGAATCCACACTCAACTCCTTTGTTTTCAACTTCCAAGACCCCGCCCAAACCTTATCGCGGCTGATGCAGTACGAATATTACGGCTACCCGGCTGATTTTCTGTTTCGCTATCAAAAAGCCGTCGCCGCCACCACAGCTGATGACGTGCAACGCGTAGCACGAGAATACCTTAAGCCAGAGAATATCGTCACTTTAGTAGTGGGGAATCAAACCGCCATTCAACCGCCCTTGACGCAATTAGCTGCACAGGTAACACCAATAGATGTGACGATTCCCGACTTACAACCACAAGCGAAGAATTAGTTGCATAGATGCGATAATAGTGCGATCGGCACTAATACTTCGCCAAAAATAGGGAAAGCTGGAAAAAAAGCCGATCTCAAGTCTGTAACGCGATAACAAATTTTAGCCAAAGATAGTAGGGACACGATGAATCGTGTCCTTACACATATAAAAGGGACAGACAAATCAAACAAATTTAGTTCAATTTATTAGTTGTTAGGACAAAATTACCGGATTTTTGTCTATAAATTTAGCCTAAAAATATTGATTTCCTCTAATTGAGAAGCAAAATTATATAAGGAATAGTTTTGATATTTAATTTCAAAATTATTCACAATGATGTTATTTAACATTAAGTATTTCTGGAGTTGAGTCAATGGTTAGAATCCAAATTTACGATCTGTACCCTAGTACAGACAAAGAAGCGATCGATGAAATTAGTGCTGGAGAAATGAAAAGAGTAGAAGGTGGTGTAGTATCTAATTCGATGGGCAGACAGTTTTCCAACTCACTTGAGGGAAATAATCCATCCACTACAACTGAGTCTGAGTCATCACGAGCAAACTCGCTACAAGAAGTAAATGCGCTTTTGGATAACTTTAGACTAGAACTAGATAAAGTATTTAGGAAGTTGGTATAAGAGCCAATTTGCTAATTTATTTATGAGCAGAGTTTTGTTATTGAAGTTTTCTCTTATATTCGTGCGTTCTAATTATCCCTAATATTAGAACGCACTTTTTTATGAAAAGTTTTATTGAAGAATCCAGAAGTCATACTAAAAGTCCCTAACACCCCACCCCGGTTTTGTCTAAAACCAAAACCGCCCCTCCCCTTAGCAAGGGGAGGGGTAAAACGCTTATGGGATAAATAAGCTTTTGAGCTTAAGTTGACACGTATGCACAGCTGTAAAGCTCCTACCAAGGTATTTGTATCAAGCTTAAAGCCTTACTATTTGTAGTGCTAGCTATTAATAAGCTACATTCACCAGCATGACTTTAATTCAATTGAAGAATTTGGACTCCCGGTCTCTGAGTTATAAATTCTATTTTGATAAAGACTCAACTCATTGACATGTGTCTTTCTAAAGCCTTTCTGGAGCTTGACTTTGCTAATTCCATCAATAAAAATTGCAGTAACAGGTAAGGAAAGCAGAGCTTAATTACCCGTTCAACTAACCTGGTTTAAAGCAAGTTTTCTAAGAGGAAAAAATGGCAAATATTACTCTTTCTGAACTCTATGTTTCTGGTTCTGAATTGTTTGAAGGAACCGAAAGCTTTCTCAATGATTTAGGCGATGCTGAGTCCATCTCTGGTGGTAACTATGCCAATTTCAGCGACATTTCAAGCTTGACAAAACTAGCTGAAGCATATGTTGATACCTATGCTATCGGTCATGTCGCCTTCGTAGCTAAGTCCTACAGCCACGGTACATACTACTAATCGTTGAGTAGTAGTTACTCAGAAAAATAAATGGCTCTTTGGGGATGAAAAGTAGAAATTCACCTCTATTGTATGTCTGAAATTTCTTGATTAAGAATAATCCCCAAGAGCCAAATAGGTCAACTCAAATACAGCTTAATTACAACAAGAATTTGAGGAATAAATCATGGCAAATATTACTCTTTCTGAACTCTATGTTTCTGGTTCTGAATTGTTTGAAGGAACCGAAAGTTTTCTCAATGATTTAAACGATGCTGATTCCATCTCTGGTGGTTACTATAATGGATTTAGCGATATTTCAACTTTGACAAAACTAGCTGAAGCATATGTTGATACATATGCCATCGGTCATGTCGCCTTCGTAGCTAAGTCCTACAGCAGCACCGGTGCAGGATACTACTAATCGTTGAGTAGTAGTTACTGAGAAAGATAAATGGCTCTTTGGGGATAAAAAATAGAAAGTCACCTCTATTGCATGTCTGAGGTTTCTTGATTAGCAATAATCCCTAAGAGCCAAACCAATAAATTCAACTAGAGATTAATCACAACAAGGATTTGAAGAATAAGTCATGGCAAATATTACTCTTTCTGAACTCTACGTTTCTGGTTCTGAATTGTTTGAAGGAACCGAAAGCTTTCTCAATGATTTAAGCGATGCTGATTCCATCTCTGGTGGTAACTATGATGGATTCAGCGATATTTCAACTTTGACAAAACTTGCTGAAGCTTATGTTGACACATATGCTATCGGCCATATCACTTTTGTAGCTAAGTCCTACAGCAGCAGCGGTGCATACTAATAATCGTTGAATAGGAGTTACTGAGAAAGATAAATGGCTCTTTGGGGATAAAAAATAGAAAGTCATCTCTATTGAGAGTATGAGGTTTCTTGATTATCAATAATCCCCAAGAGCCACCCACATGAATTGAAAAAAAACCCAATTATAACAAGTGCTTGAGGAATAGGTCATGGCAAATATTACTCTTTCTGAACTCTATGTTTCTGGTTCTGAATTGTTTGAAGGGACCGAAAGCTTTCTGAATGATTTCAGCGATGTTGATTCTATCTCTGGTGGTAGCGAGTGGAGTGGATTTAGCGACCTTTCAACTTTGACAAAACTTGCTGAAGCTTATGTTGATACCTATGCTATTGGTCATATTGCTTTTATAGCTAAGTCTTACAGCAGTAGCAGTGCTGCCTAATAATTAAGTTGTAGTTGATTATTAAGTTATAGCAATCCTATTTGAGTTTAGAAATTAGTCGTGGAAACAGTTAATAGGCAATAGATTTTTTCACAAATGATTTAGGATTGCTATATAATAATCTGCTTTGATTTTTAAACTAATTTACATTAGTAGGGAATGCAGAGGTGATGAATACCGCCTGTACCGTAGTTTAGAATCATCCTGTTCCAGTTGACGGCGAGTTTATTCATCCAATCAAATAGGAACTATATAGTTGTTATTGAGTGTGGATTTGAGCTTAATTAAAGTGCGATCGCTAATTCAAAAAACGCTCAATTCACCGCGAGACATCCAGCAGAATACTAGTTTAGCAGCTTCTTCATTGGGTAATAGCAACTTTGAATTTTCCAAGGAAATATCTGACAATATGCCATTTTTATTAAGTTCTCAAAACGTATTTGATTACCTAATTTCTCTGGGATTATGTACTCAAGAAGAACAAAAATTGAGCAAAATCGAGCTAAAGCCTGCAAAAAATTTTAATTTATTGATCGCCTTACCAGAAGGTCAGCAACTTTTAGTTAAACAAGAGCGCCATAATCGAGAAGGAAAAGCTGTTGGCGAGTTTCTTGACGAATGGAGAATTCATAATTTTTTTCGCACTTTCCCAGAAATTAGCCATATTCGCTCCTATTGTTCGGAAGTCCTACATTTTGATGCAGAAAATTCCATCATTGTTTTTAATTATTTGAGTAATTATCGCGACTTGGCAGATTTTTACATCAAAGAGAATTCTTACCCCACTGAGATTGCCAAGGTAGTTGGCAGTGTTTTGGCATCGATTCATCGTCTAAGCCTTAGCCGTCCAGAATATCAAGAATTCTTTCAAAATCGTGAGAATGTATCTAGCCAAGAACCTCCAAACCTACATCAAGGACTTGATAGAATTACACCAGAAATTTACGGTAGAGTTCCTGGCGATGGATTGAAATTTTTCACCCTTTACCAACGTTACGATAGTTTAGGACAAGCGATCGCAAATTTGGCTAGCGCTTTTAGTCCGTACTGTTTGACTCATAACGATCTCAAGCTGAATAATATTCTGATTTCTCTCAATTGGGAACAAGCAACTTCTCAGGAATCGCTTTCAGGTGAGAGTGCGATTCGGCTAATTGACTGGGAACGTTGTGATTGGGGAGATCCAGCTAACGATTTGGGAAATTTGTTAGCCAGCTATCTGCAAATATGGCTGTATAGTATTGTCATTGGTAAAGATATAGCGATCGAACAGTCATTACGTTTAGCTACGACTCCTTTGCAACTTCTTCAGCCATCAATGGCGGCGTTAGTGGCTAGTTATTTAGCTGAATTTCCTCAAGTACTAGAACATCGTCCTGATTTCTTGCAACGAGTTATCCAATTTTCTGGTTTAGCCTTGATTAGATCTATTCAGGCGATACTTCAATATGAAAAGAGATTTGGTAATTCAGGTATCTGTATGCTGCAAGTTGCCAAGAGTTTATTGTGCCGTCCAGAAGCATCTATACCAACAATTTTTGGCGTGCAAGCATCAGACCTCTATCCAACAGATTTATCTCGTGTATAAAAACAAGTGGTCTGTCCCATTAATTCTGAGAGCTTATAGATCCCCGACTTCTTAAAGAAGTCGGAGATCTGAACACCCACAAGCCAGCAAAATTTACACAACAGCCATTATGCAACTATTAAATTCGCTACAAACTCAACTATCAGAAGTTCCAGAGCCATTGCAGACATCGTTACAAGATATCATTCATAAAGTTCAAATCCAATCTCATTATTGCATTCAGCACCCAGACTACAAACCAATGGAATTACCAGAGTCAGCAATTGCAGGCTTTCAGCAATTACCTTTGAATTTGCAAAACAAGTTTTTAAGTCTGCAATTGCGTAGTTTTCTCTATGGGATCTACTATAACGGTTCTTTAAAATCTGCTCTTGCTCCTGATGCAAATACAACAAATTTGGCGCTCAACCAAAATCTAGAAAATAACACTCTTTTGGGTGTAGATGTAGCTTTTTATGAACGCTTGCATGAAAGCAACAGAGGTGAAGGCTACTTTAGTAATGATTGGCTTGTAATTCAAGAAGAAGATGACATTTTGATTGTATATAAAAATGGTTTGAAACTACATATACAGCGTCATCTTCATTTGCAACCAGCGCAGCGAAATGCTACTGTTAATGACTTAGTTGCTATTAGAATGCCCAAGAATTTAGTACAAAACGGATTCTACATGGCAATTGGTAATGCAGCTTCTCATAGTAATGAAAATATTGTGCGCGTTTATTTCAATTTAACCGCAGAAGGAGCAGTTGCAGTTATGGATAGTTTGACTACCTTACTCAACTCTAGAGATATTCCTTTTTCGTTTAAAGCTCTCTACAATCCTTCAGACTATGGACGTTGTGATTCAGCAGTATTTTATTTTGACAAAAACAAATATGAGGTTGTTCAGCCAGTATTAGAAAGAGTGTATTTAGAAAATCAATCTTATTTTCAAGAACAAGTACCTTTGTTCACCAAATTCATCGCGCCAGGATTGGCGATCGCTGAAGAACCAGACCAAAAGTTTAGCATTCATGAAAGCTTCGGTACAAACCGCTGCCAAATTATTGCCAATGGTTTGCTTGATTGTTGGCTTGGAGGAAACGATACACCCGCAGAGCGGCTGACAGCAGTTTTAAAACATTTTTCTTTATATAAAATTGAATTACAACGTCCTTACCTGAATGCAAATTCTGAGGATATATACACTTCCTTGAACCTTTAAAAATACTCTTCGATTTGTTAGACAATTTTGGATTTTACATTTTAATCGAAAATGTAAAATCTAAAATTTAAACTTTTTAGATTCTGAATCCCAATTTAAAGATTGCCAGTTCTCAATACACAGTTTAATTACTGAGTAAAGCTAATTTTTGATTTTGAGGTAATTCTATGAATGAAGATTTTTCCGAATTTAATGAATCGTTTAACATTAAAAATCATTTCACGTCTCAACAATTAGAAGAAATTCTCAAAGCTGTGAGAGATGGCAAGTATTCTTGGGCTTGCCTTTTAATGCTCCGTTTTAGTGGGTTCAATCCTCTTGAATATATACCTTACCGTACTTACATTCGATTAATGAAAAGCAATTTTTTATTTAGCAAAACCGATAATCAAAATATAGGTTTTTTTCAAATAGAATCAACCTGGTTTCAACAGGGTAGCGATAAACATGGAGCGAACTAAAGCTTAAAAAAAGAATTCAGTAATCTAAGTCATTTATACCAATTCTCTATAAACTTGTACTCTTCTAACTACCTCTCTCTTCCTTGGCGTACTTCTCTTCGAGACGCTTCGCGTTCGCGAAGCGTTCCGCAGGAAAGGCGTACTTGGCGGTTTGTTTTTTCATATTAAGTGCATCTTCATGGAGAATTGGTATTACTAGGAAATTTAGACACGCCACTTGCTTTTTGTCCACAAAATTTAAATTTCGTGTAGTAAACGGCTCTAACCCTTCAGGGATAAAGCCGCTTAAGTAGACAATCTCAGCCTCAAAGTTAAGCACAAAGGTTATTTTAATTCTGAGTTATTACTTCTGAATTCTGACTCCTGAATTCTGGCTGCTCGATTACTAAATCTTTAGAGGTTTGAGAATTAACCACTGTGGTTATGTTTGCCGCTATTTCCATAGTGGTAATTTGTGTTTTTAACCAATTAGCAAATAACTCTCCTATGATTTGTAGCCGTCGCTGTTCATCCAATTGAGGTTTAATAATTTCCTCAACTGCAATTATATGTACTCCTTTGGGAGTGGTGATTGGTTTAAGAATTTGTGGAGGATTAGCAGCAAAGACCGCTGCTGCTATTTCTGGTCTAAAATCCTTGCGAAGACGTATTCCTTGATAGCCTCCAGCACGTCGTATTTCAATATTATCGATGTATTGGCGGGCGATTTCTTGGAAACTAATTTCGCCTTCTTGAAGAGCATAAAACAATTCTAGTGCTAAATCTTCGTCATCTAGGACGACTTCATAAGTTACTGCTCCGATGTAATCAAGTTGGTGGGCGTAAAAAAATGCTTCGACTTTGTTGGCAAATAAATGATTTGCTAATTTGGTAGATAATAAACTAGTTTCGACTATTTTTTCAAAGTCATCGAGAGAAATATAATGTTTTTCTAACCACGCCCAGGTATCTTCTGCCTTTATAAGTTGGTTGGCTAAACGGAGTCGATCTGCTGCGTTTTGTAGTTCTTCTAAATCAACTTCAATACCTGCGTGTTTAGCTTCATCTTCAACAATTTTTCGGCTGGCGATCGCCTCCAATATACTAGGTATTTGAAAAGACAGCTTAACATGGTCAAGAATATCCTCAGGAGAAACAGTCAATACCTTTGACATAATCTAATTCCTCCAATTATTGCCTACTTTAATAGGGCGTTTTGATTGTAATTGCAACTCTATTAATTATAGCTTTACTATTTTTTTTGGATATATTGTTAGACTTTTATTTGGAATAAAGTCTATAATTTTCTTTATTCTAGATATCAGGAATTATTGATATTTTTAAGACTTTTTAGTTTTAAATAAAATTTATTGCTAATATTTCAAACTATCTTAAGTAGAAGGACTAAATTAAACCTAATTTGAAATTACCGGGTTTCGACTGCGCGGAAGTTGAATCTCGACTTCTCTACGAGACGCTACGCGAACGCTCGATTACCGCGTAGTCGAAACTCAACCCTCTTTTAGTCAGGCTACTGAGCATTGAGCGGAGTCGAAATGCGTCTTCTAAATAATTGTGTCCACCTACTTAATAAACCTAAATGTAGGGTGTTTTATGCTGTAGATTAACACACCATCAATAATTCAAAATGCAGTGCTTAGCATCAACACACCCTACATTTGAATTACAAATTATGCTGTTTATGACAGCATTCTCAGATAAATGAAATACACAAGTAGGGGCGCACAGCTGTGCGCCCCTACGATAACCTTTACTTGTCTATATTTGTTGTAAATTAATTCCTAAAGCTCCAAACCACCTTGTTGCAACTTTTTAAATGGATCTAAGATAAAGTCCATTACCCGACGTTGGCGAATAACTACCTCTGCGGTTGCCGTTTGGCCTGGTGTTATGGGAATACGTCTGTTGGCGGTTTGGATATAAGGCTGAGATAGGGAGATTTCTAACTCATAGGTTTCGGTGTTACCTTGCTCGCTCCTCTGAACTTTTGAATCAGGTGAAATCCAATTAACGTGCCCTTGCACAACTCCATAGTCTTGGAAAGGATAAGCGTCAAATTTGACTTTAACTGGCATTCCCACCTTCAAAAAACCACTTTCTTGATTAGGTATCTGCGCTTTGAGAATTAGGGGAGTACCCTTGGGTGCAATTTGGGCAATTAATTGTCCCGGTTCTACTACTGAGCCTGGTTTTTGGATAGGTAATTCAAAAATTACCCCATCAACAGGCGATCGCACTATTCGTTGTTGTAATTGTAGTTTTAAGGATGTAATCTGGCTGCTCGTTTGAGCAATTTCTGATTGCACGCTAGTAATTTGGGTTTGTAAATCTTTTAGCTGTTCCTGATTTTTCAGCACCGCCAGTTTACCTGCTTGCACTAAACCGCGATAGCTACTTTGCTGTTCTTGCAGGCGAAGTTTGAAAAGTTGAATGTCTGAATAAGCTTGACTCATTAGCGAGTGATACCGGTTGAGTTCTTCTTTTAACCGCAACTGGGCTTGGGTAATATCTGATTTTGCTTGTTCTTGCAGGCGTTGGCTTTCTTCTGCTATTTTTTCGAGTTCCACAAGTTTGGTTTGGGGAATCGCCCCCTCTTGCAAAAGTTGGCGATAACGTTCGACTTCCGTGGAATCTCGGCTTAAACGACTCTGAGCTAATTTCTGGGCAATTTGGGTAGAACTGATATTTTGACTAGCCTGTTCTACTAGAGCTAGTTTTTCCAGTCGTTGTAAATTATAAGTACTTTGTTTAGCATCAAGGTTTTGCTGTGCTTGGCTAATTTGGGCGATTTTTTCCAATTCTTGAGACTTATTTTGCTGTTCTTGGACATTAATTGTCAGTAGAATTTGATTTTTGAGGAGATCGAGTTGCGATCGCCGATTTAATAAACCCTCTAGTTTTGTCTGCACCTGTTGTAGTTCCGATCGCAACACATCAGACTCCAGCTGAACTAAAACCTGTCCTGCTTTTACCGTTGCGCCTTCCTTGACATTTACAGCCGTCACGCTACCACTAACAGCACTATCCAATTGTTGCGTTGCTCCTTCTGGTTCCATCCGTCCTCTAGCACTTCCTGTCTCATCAACCTTAGAAAGCATCGCCCAAGGTATGACAATTGCAGCAAAGCCAATCAGTAAATACAACAAGGAACGCGTCCAAATTCTTGGTAAAGCATCTAAAAGTTCCTCAGTACCGTAAAACCAATCATTTATTTGAGATGTTTCCTGCGCTTGAGGATCGACAATAGTACTTTTGTCCTCAGTTAGGTAAAAATTAGCGTCCTTTTCTATGGCGAACGCCGATGATGAATTATTAGATGAGTTTGGCATAAAAATTGGAAAGGGGGCATTGGGCATTGGGCATGGGGCATGGGGCATTGGGCATGGGGCATTGGGTATGGGAATTGGGAACTATACGATCGGTACTATTGATGGATTTTTGTGAGAAGACCTGATTTTGAGAATTTGGAAGTTTATCAACTTGCTGAAAAACTAGCTAATGAAATTTGGCATATTGTTAAAGTGTGGGACAATTTCACTAAAGATACGCTAGGCAAGCAAATTGTTCGGTCTGCTGACAGTATTTGTGCAAACATCGCAGAAGGCAGAGGCAGGTACAACGACCAAGACAATCGACGTTTCGTCAAGATTGCCAGAGGATCTTTGTATGAAACTATTAGCTGGTTGAGATTAGCCTATGCCAGACATTTATTGACAAATGAACAAGTAAACAGATTTAAACCAATTCTCGATCGACTGTTACCCAAGCTTAATGCTTATCTCAAATCCATAGGAAACAGAGAATAGGGAAAGCAACTTAATTCTATGCCCCATGCCCCATGCCCCATGCCCCATGCCTAATCAAGCTTTTTGCGCCAATTGTTGCTGATTGAGATAGAAATAGTGACCTTTTTTGGCGATTAATTCCTCATGAGTACCGCTTTCGACTAAAATTCCCCTGTCTAAAACTAAAATCTGGTCGGCATGACGCACGGTAGAAAGTCGATGAGCAATGATTAAACTTGTGCGTCCTTTAAGAATTTTTTTGAGGTTATTCTGAATAATCCGCTCAGATTCAGCATCTAGATGACTGGTTGCTTCATCTAATACTAAGAAAGAAGGATTTCCTAGCAAAGCACGAGCGATCGCTAGGCGTTGGCGTTGTCCGCCAGATAACATACCGCCACTTTCGCCAATTTGAGTTTCGTAACCCATTGGCATTTGCTGAATAAATTCATCTGCTCCTGCTAAACGTGCTGCTTCAACTATTTCTTCTTGTGAGGCTTCTGGGTGAGCAATGCTGATGTTTTCCCGGATTGTACCGCCAAATAAAAATGTATCTTGGTCAACAACACCAATTTGAGAACGCAGCGATCGCAGGGAAATATTAGTTACATCTTGAGCGTCAACCAACACTTTACCATCTGTCGGTGGATATAGTCCCAAAATCAATTTTGAGAGAGTTGTTTTACCAGAACCACTACGCCCTACTACTGCCACAGTTTGTTCGGGTTTGATTTCAAAACTGAGATTTTCTAATACATTAATATCGCTTTCTGTATGATAGCGAAAAGTTACATTTTCAAAGATTATATTACCGCGTAAATTACTTAATGTCTGCCTGGTTTGATATTGTAAATCTTCCTCTGGTTCTGCTTCCAAGACATCATTAATCCGTTCTGTAGAAATAATCACTTCTTGCAATTGGTTCCACAGCACAACGAGCCTTTGAAAAGGTCTAATAATGTTGCCTAACAACATATTAAAAGCCACTAATTGTCCGATGGTGAGTTGGTTTTGAATTACTTGCCACGCACCAAACCAAAGTAACCCAGTGGTTACTATGGCTTCGATACCGGAACTAAAAACTTGTAGCTGATTACTAATTATTTGTCCGCTAAAAGTCTTTTTAATGACATTATTTAGCAGTTCTTCCCAACGCCAGCGTACTGTTTGCTCAATTGCCATAGAGCGAACTGACCGAATACCAGTGAGGGATTGAATTAAATAACTATTTTCGTTGGCTGAGGCATTAAAAACCTCGCGGCTGATGCGGCGCAAGAAAGGTGTAGCTATGAGCGCCAATAATACAAATGGTGGCACAATTGCCAAGCATAATAATGCCAATTGCCAACTGTACCAAAACATCAATCCCACATAGATAAATACTGTTAATAAATCCAAGCTAATAGAAAGTGCTTCTCCAGTTAAAAACCTCTGTATTTTTTGATTTTCTTGGACGCGAGAGACAATATCCCCAACATAACGCGACTCAAAAAAAGCTAAGGGTAAGCGAAAAGTATGTTTAATAAAACCTACTAATAGTGCTAACCCCAAGCGATTTGCTGTGTGATCTAATAGATATTGCCGCAGTCCAGCGATCGCAACGCGAAAAACACTAAAAATTAGTAATCCTAAACCAACGGCATTTAAAGTTAAGGTGCTACCTTGGACAATCACTCGGTCTAAAAGTAACTGCGTAAATAAGGGTGTCACAAGTCCTAGTAATTGAATTAATACCGAAGCGATAAACACTTCTATCAATACTTGGGAGTGGGGTTTTACTAAATCAAAAAACTGCCAAAATGGTGTAACTGCTTCGTCAGTTTCTCTGAGTAAATCTGTGGGTTGTAATAACAAAGCATAACCAGTCCAACCGATTTTAAATTCACTGTGAGTTAGGTTACGTTGACCGATGGCGGGATCGCCAACAATCACCCGCTTTTTATTAATTTCATAGACAACAACATAATGCCTACCTTCCCAGTGAGCGATCGCTGGTAGGGGTTGTTGTGCTAATTTATCTAAGCTAGCTTTTACCGGACGGCTAGCAAAGCCGATACTTTCTGCGGCGGTTGTCAAACCTCGCATTGATGCACCACTGCGGCTGATGTTAGTTAAATCCCGTATCCGGTTGACATTAAAGCGTTTACCCCAATAGCGGCTAATCATTACTAAGCAAGATGCACCACAGTCTGAAGCACTTTGTTGTTCAAAGAACGGATATCGTTTAGTCAAACGTCCCCAAAAATGCCCAGCCTTCACCGTTGGACTAGGAAAGTAGGGTCGTTGTCTATTTTGCTTTGGTTTCGGCTCAACTTTGGGGATTGGGTATTGGGGACTAGGTATTGGTGATTGGGAAAAACTTTCCCCAGTCCCCACTTCAACTTGACGTTCTTGAAAATGTATTAATTCTGCTAATTGCGGCCAATGTTGTAGTGCTATTTGCCAATCAGCATTGCTCAAACTATAAGCGATGGTTGGTTGAGTTACCTGCCAACTTTCATGTTTTGGATTTAGGTAGATGTTTCCAGGTGTTAATATCCGCCCGCTAGAGTCTTGTATTTCTCCGCGATGGAGTAACCACAGGTGTTTATCTTTGATGAGGTTAGTCATCAGAGAACCACTTTCTAAAACGTGACGATGAAATAGAGATAATGCTTTAAATATCTCCTCCACAGTTCCATTTAAATTAATTAAAGAATTGCGGCAACATAAAAGCAGCAAATCCCAAGTTTCTGCACGTTTTAAAAGGCGATCGCCAATGCTAGCCGATGTCAAAATAACTTCTTCTAAAATTTCTCCTTTGATATAGCAAAGCTTTAAATTAACCGAAGCTCTAGCAACATAAGGGCTGAATTGGTGTTCTGGAAATAAAGTCAATTCGCCAAACGATCCGCCAGAAAAAAAGGTAGTAATTAAGTTATTAGAGCTATCTAACAGCCTAACTTTACCACTCAAAATGATATAAATTCCTGGCGCTGCTGTAGTTGCTTCCCAAAATTGTTTTGCTACTGGCGGTTCGATAATTTCCAGCACTCCGATACATTTCTGAAGTTGTTCATCTGACAGCGACTCACCTAAGCTTCGAGTGAGTTGTTCAGCTAAATATTGCCGAGAAAACGCTGATGACATTTTCTAACCTCCAAAACTGTATTTGGTCATGGGGTATGGGGCACTTGTACTGAGCGTTCGCGTAGCGTCTCGTAGAGAAGTCGAAGTATTGGCCATTGGGCATTGGATAACTGACTAATGACCAATGACCAATGACTAATGACAGTTTAATTATTTGATTGAATTAGATTAAAAGACCAATGCATATTAGCTTCAGGGTTAGATTGCAAATCAGAAATTGTAATACCAGTATCTTTATTTTGCTCGGTTTCTTGTGGCTGATTATTTTTAGGTTTGGTGGAAAGACCCATTTGTTTTAGTAAACGATTGATATGGCGATCGGTAATTTGAATACCAAATTCATTTGCTAAATGTTTGCTCAACCATTGTGCTGTCCAAGAACTAAATGCATAGCCATATTCACGCGGACTATTACTGACTAATTCTTTCAAACGTTCGATGTAGCGATCGTTAACAGTCTTCGGCCTGCCGATAGGACGCTCATTCCATTTGTGCGCCATACCCGCCTCTGCAATTCCAATCCAATAACGCGCCATTTCCTGCGAACAACCTAAAGCTTCACAAATTTGGCTTTGAGATTTACCCATATCCGCCAGCAACATAATTTCAATCCGCCGACGATATTCTGCTTGTAAATTATTTTGCAAATTTTTCAGCAATGCTTTCCGCTGAAAAGGCGTTAAAAACTTGCTTTCGTGCAGATCGTAGCTTTCAAAAGCATTTTCTTGACCGGAATATTCTGACATAATTTCTACCAGTTGCCGTCAACTATCAAATGTGGGCGAATTTTTCTTTTGCACCTGTAATTAAACTCTGAAAAGAGAATAAAACCTGCAAAAGCTATTAGTCCTAAAAGATTGATAAATTTTTTGCTGGTGTCCAACTAACGCTATCTATAACTCTGTAATTCGTAAAATTACAGAGTTGTTTGCTATTTTTTCTCAGATTTTAATATTTACAAATTGACGTTAATGGCCTTCACTTGGAAAAAATAACTCCAAAATCTGAGACATATTACCTGAGTTTTTATTATGCCTATTCAGCAAAATTTTGCTTCTAAGCTGCACTATTAAGCTGCCAAAGCAAGATAGCTTACAAATAGTAAGCAGCCTCGATCGAATATGCTCCTAGACATAACTTTTACGTGCCCGGATTTTGAATTTTAGATTACCTAGCCTTACAAAAGGCCAAATTTACACCAAAAATCTAAAATTGCCACAGTTAATGGTATAACACTTATAACCAGTAAACTCTTCACTGGTTAACGCCTAAAATTTGACAGACTTTCCTAAAGCCCGGTGCAATAATGGTACTGGTTAAAACCATTCGCCCCTGGTTGATGGTAATAGGCAAACACTTTCGAGCCTTCGGGTAGCCCTTATTTTGATAATTTTACTAAGTTCTGCAATACAGTTTTCGAGGTTAATCTCTTAATAGTTTTGAGTACCTACAAGATTTGGGATCTTGTTTGGGAAATTGAAACTTAAATACATTCAAGGTCAGGTATGAGTACAAATCTATTTCTTACAGTATCCTACAACTAGCTAATTTCTCATCAGCAGATAGTGATAGATTTGAACCTCTCTCAAATAAAAGCTTAATAAAAAAGTGAGAGTTATTCAAGCTTTATTTTTATCCACTGCTATTTATTTAAAAATAATCCTACCTTTAGTCAAGAGTTTTTACAAAAAAAATGATATTTTTGTAAAAACTTTACAATAAATTTATAAAAATTTTATAATTAATATGTCTTAAAAATTAATAGCATTTTTATTAAATTTTTTCTTTTAAAAATAAGCTAAAACTTTAAATTTTTTCTCAAGAAATGCTATAGAATATTTAACTCTTTCTTTGTTAAAAAATTGTTGCTAAAAATGCAGTATTCTCATAAATATAGGGCAAGTTTACATCTGCCCATAGTAAGAAAACTATGTAAATTAATATCTAGCATATCTGTATCTACCTTGAGAATGATAATAATTTAGGCTGGCGCAGAACATTACACAAAAGTAAGTCTTTGCTAATATTCTCAACACTGTTAAGAAAGTTAAATGGCTTAAATGTATGGCGCGTTGTATGCTAAGAGAGTGTAAAAAATTCAACCTGACACTGCACTACAGGAGGATAGCATCTAGCTAGGCATTATCCACAACGCAAAAATCAGGGTTACAGCCCGCGCTAACCAGTACTCAGGCTGTAAACAAAATAATTTTCTTCACCATCTGGAAATGACTCAGGACAATTTGTAGTAACAACTAGAAACTAAATCAGGAACCGAAACCTCTGGAACCTCCAGGGGTTTTTTTCTTTAAAAAACGCTTATATGTGTATGAGCAAGGTCATCGATACATTTTTATGAAGATTTTTTAAGCCGATACAGTTCAGTTAAGATTCCCCCGCCTGCGGCGACCCCCTTAAAAAGGGAGTGAAAGAGAGTTTGCGAGCAAGCTTTTTTAAGAAGGGTTGGGGGAATCTTAAAACACTAACTCAACCGTATTGTTTTTTAAGCAAGCGATCGCCAGCAACAAGCTGCGGCGTATTTAGGGACTTACAGATAATAAATTATTTGTGCATTTCTAGGGGCTTTACAGCTGTGCATTGGTGTCAACTTAAGCTAAAACTCTTGCTCCACAATCGTTTTACCCCACCCCCAACCCCTCCCCGATGCCTTGGGGAGGGGCGATTTTGGCTTTAGACAAAATCGGGGTGGGGTAACGCGGATCTTGATGGTAAGTAAGTAGAACTCGCTCATCACGTTTTTATCAGGGTTTCACGTTAAGTTAACACCAATGACAGCTGTAAAGCCCCTACGGATCGTCGATGTGTTGCAATTTACGAATTACGTTAGCGAAGCGGGGCGTAGCCCATTAAAAATTACACTTCAGCGGGTTGATATTCTTGTTGTCTTTCCACAAAAGCCTGGACACGGGTGCGGTAGTTTCTTACGGTCTCATCTACCCAATCGCGATCGTTGCTATTTGCATACAAGTGTACGAGTGGTTCGCTGGCATCTGGTAAAACTAACAGCCAACTGTCATCGTAGGGTTGGCAAATTTTCACGCCATCGATGAGTTCTAAATTTTGGGCTGGGTGAGTTTCCACCAAGTAGCGCATTAAAGCACCTTTGGCTGTCCAAGGGCAGCGTATTGTGTAAGTTTTGTGAATTACGCGGGGCAATTCTGACCGCGCTGTGGCAAGCGATCGCTCCTGTATCGTCAACATCTCGATGATCTTAGCAATGCAGAACATGGAATCAAATCCCGGATGCAGTTGCGGGAAAATAAAACCAGTTTCTCCACTACCTCCTAAAACCACATTGGGATTTTTCTGGCAAGCTTCCATCAAAGCTGTGGGGTTGGCTTTGGTGCGAATTACTCTGCCATCATGACGGCGGGCGACTTGTTCGATGGCGCTGGAAGCATGAACTGGGACTACTACTGTACCTCTAGGGTTAGCAGTTAAAATCATGTCTACCATCAGCGCTGTTAACATTTCCCCGCGAATTGGGTAGCCGGATTCATCAACTAAAATCAGCTGTTCGCCGTTAGCCGAGACTTGGACGCCAAAGTTAGCTTTCAGTGCTTCCACCACATGACCTAACTGAGTCAACAGTCCTTCGCGGTCAGTTACCGACATGGCGGTTTTATTGACACTGGCATTCAATACCACCGCATCAGCGCCAAATTTATCTAACATTTGCGGTAGAACTGCCCCAGATACGGCATAAACATAATCAATCACTACTTTTGCCCGACTATTGCGGAGTGTATGAACGTGCAAAAGTTTTTCAAAAGCAGTGCAGTAACTATCAATGACTTGGCTGGGGTAAGATACATCGCCAATTTCATGAATTAGCGCCCGCCGCATATCTTCCTTAAAGTAAGCCCCTTCAATTTTCTTTTCTAGGGCTTTGGTGATATTAATGCCCTTAGTATCCATGAATTCAATCAAAATGTAGTCGGGGCGATCGGGGTGTACGCGGACGTGGATGCCACCTGCTACCTTCATGATGGGTATAACCGTGCGGGCAATGGGAATAGCTGTGGCATCGAGGTTTTGAATATCAATACCTACAGACATCAAACCAGCAATCAGCGATCGCGTCACCATTCGCGAAATATTACGCTGGTCGCGGGAAACCGTTACTTTAGAACCAGGTTTCAACGTAGAACCGTAAGCAGCTCCTAATTTCACTGCGAATTCTGGGGTGATATCAATATTCGCTAATCCTTGGACGCCACGTTGCCCAAATAAATTGCGTTGGGCAATATTTCCCCAAATCAAGTTAATGTTTAAAACAGCACCTGACTCAATCTTTTTACTGGGCCATACACGCACGCCAGGGCTGATTTGAGCTTCTTCTCCCACTGTAGAAAGCGAACCCACCACAGCAGCTTCTAATACATGGGAGCGGCGATCTACACGAGTGCCACGGGAAATTACACAGGCAGAAAGATGTGCTTCTTCGCCGATGATTGCTCCATTCCAGACGATGGGGCGTTTGAGGTTAGCATCAGCGCCAATAGTCACATTATCGCCAATTACCGTTCCTGCCTCAATTTGGACTCTTGCGCCGATGCGGCAGTTGTCACCAATCACTGCTGGAGTCTCAATTACAGCCGTTTGGTCGATATAAGTATTTTGACCTACCCACAATTGATGAGAAACTTCTTTGTAGGCATAATCAAGTTGCACTTTCTGGTCTAATGCATCATACTGAGCTTCCCGATAGGCATCCAAGTGACCGACATCGCACCAGTAACCTTCAGCAATGTAACCATACATTGGCTGATCTTTTGCTAGGAGTAAGGGGAACAAGTCTTTGGAAAAGTCGGATTCAGTATTTGCTGGCAGATATTCCAAAACTTCTGGTTCGAGAATGTAAGTGCCAGTATTGACGGTATCGGAAAAAATTTCACTAGTAGAGGGTTTTTCTAAAAATCGCCGAATTCGTAGTTCTTCATCGGTAATCACTACTCCGAATTCAATGGGGTTAGGAACCCTGGTCAAAATCAAAGTAGCTTTTGATTTTTTTTGTTTATGAAATGCGATCGCTGCTGTGAGGTCAAAATCTGTTATACTATCGCCGCTAATTACTAAAAAAGTTTCATCAAGCAGTTCGGCAATATTTTTCACACAACCGGCTGTCCCCAGAGGCTGGTCTTCTTCCACAGCGTAGGTCATTTGAACGCCAAAATCGCTCCCATCTTGAAAATAATCTCGCAAGACATCGGGTAAATAATGCAATGTCGCAATAATTTCTGTAATTTGATGCCTTCTGAGCAGATTGATAATATGTTCGGCAATTGGTCGATTGAGGATAGGCACCATCGGTTTAGGCAGATCGCAAGTTAACGGACGAAGCCGCGTTCCCGAACCGCCTGCCATTAGTACTGCACGCATAAATCCTCCTTAACTACAAAAAGCGTTTGCTGCTTGAAAAGGTGTTAGATATATTATTTTCTTCTTTCTCTAGTCTCCTATGGATATTCATATTTGAGGAACTTCCACAAGATGCATCTGTATGGGATATGGGGCAAGCAGGAAGTGTGGGAGGTGTGGGAGGTGTGGGAGGAGAGGGAAGAGGGGAAAAAGCCGGAAGTATAAATTTTCTTTCCCCCCACACTCCCCACACTCCCCACACCCCCCCATCTCCTCATCCCCCTTGGCAATGGTAAAGTTGATACTCGTAACCGTCTATGTTTGGTAAAGATTCAGTATTAGAGATAATACATGTTTTGACGGCTTCTGCTGTGGGGGCATGAAAGTTTACTAACCACAGGTCAAAAGGTCGCGGTAGTGTCTTTAAAGTATTTTCTAGAGCAATACTAGAAATATTGGGGTCTTGGTCTTGATGGGCAAGGAGAAATTGGGTATTTTGAGGTGAATTTTCCAGTTTAATTTCCCTAGCTATTCCCATCATTTCCCCAGTGTGGACATAAGTTTTATGAGTGGTGGCAATTAATATTGGTGGTGATGATATTTGTTGAATTAATTGTACAAAAAGGTCAGGGCGATAATATTTTTGATAGCCAAGATTGGTTATTACTGTAATTGCGCTGACAAATGACATTAACAAAATTAAGATTGCAGCTTTTTTGCCATTTATTCTCCATTGCCCTATGCTTTTAACAATCAATTCTTGGGGAATATGCCAACAAACTGCCAAACTTGCTGCTAGTAAAACAATGATACTGGGAAAATAAAAAAAGTGATAGCGAGCGCCCCTGGTTAGGTCAATACCTAAAATGTACGTAAAGATAAAGAATAAAGCGATCGCACTCATAGCAACTACAGCTAGCACCTGAATCATAATCCGATTTTCTGGCTGTTGTAGTTGAATTTTTATCCCCCGTAGTAAAATTGGTACTGCCCAAATAAAGAAAATCAGCATCACCAGTCCTGAAGGAATCACAATCAATAGTTGTGCAGATTCGACTGGTAAGAGCGAAATCATTGTAATCAATGTTCCTAAAGCTTGAAAAATTGGGCCGATCCAATCTAATCCGTCACGCGAACCTCGAATCCACTCGGTTAAATTATCGCGATTTCTATTTTCTAAAAATATTGGTAGCCAAATTAAACTTGCAAAAAAAGTACCGATGGCAACTGCATAGATGCGCTGCCAGCAAGAAGAAAACAAAGAAAATTTTGTGCTAGTTTGTTTTTGATGCCAAGCCAAAAATATCAAAACTACAGCTTCAGTGCAGAGGGTGAGGGTGAAGAAGTAATGGGTAGCAAAACCCAAAGCATTAATTTCTACCCAAGCACATGCTACCCACATCGGTAATGGCGTGCGGTTTTGTAAATGACGCGTGGCAATTACTAAGCAAGTAAGCGAACCAATTACCCATAAGGCTGCTAAACTGTAGTGGCGTGCTTCTTGTGATAAAAAAACTGCGTAGGGCGATACTGCCATCATCGCAGCAGCAAAGTTTCCCACCAATGACGAACGAAATGCTATTCTACCTAATACGTAAACGCAAGGTATGGATATAGCACCGATGAAAGCTGGTAGCGATCGCGCAGCGAATAGCGATACTAATCCTCCTTCGTTGGGAAATAATTTCATCCACAGGTAAGCTAATACAAAATACAGCGGTGGATGGGTATCTTGTGTAACTAAGTTATGAATTACATCGCCAATACTAGTAGCTGGGTTTGGTTGTAGCGGTTGTAATAAAGTATCAGCTGCGATCGCTCTATTTAAGGGTATTCCTAAGAAATTATTCCCTAAACTAAAAACCAAGGTAGAAAATTCATCAGTCCAAGGAGGCTTTGCAGTCAAGTTACCTAGACGTAAGCCAAAACCGATAATGAACCACATCAAGGGATGAAACCAGCTAGGAAAAATAGGAGCATACCATTTGTGCAAAGACAACTGTTGCGCGACAGATTTTTTACCTCTCGCTGGTAGAATCTTAGCTGCATAAATGGGCAGCAACAAGATAATCTTTTTGCAAAAATAGGATGTCTCCCCAAAAACTTTCATAGCCGGGCCTCACACTAATGGATTTGTAAATTTGACGTTTTAGATTTAGATTCGTTCTAAAATCTAAAAAGAAAATACCAAACCTCAAATCCATCGTTGTGATTATTTCACATCAGTGACGCGCCAGCTGAGTTTCATGTTTACCCAGAAATTCCAAATAGTAGCAACTGCGATCGCAATTAGATTGGCAATATAACGATTAGGAATTAGAAAATTGAAGACTAAATTTAATACCAGTACATTTAATATAAGTCCAGCAAGGCAAATGACGTTAAATTTCAAAAACCGTTTGGCTCGTTGATGCCATTCTTGTTGTCTGGAGCTAACATCGGCAAATGTCCAAGCATCATTCCACAAGAAATTATTTAAAATTGCAATTTCACCAGCAATAATTTTGCTGCGTGTCAATGGTAAAGCTAAGGTCGTGGGATCGCTCAGTAGGAAAAGTAGTGCCATATCAACAAATACACCACTCAAGCCAACCAAACCAAAGCGAACGAATCGGCCAACTGGAAAATTAACTTTTCTTTTGAATCTTCCTATTCTTCCTGTAGAAACGCGCAACCGTAATAGGTGGTGTATGTAATCTACATATTGTTTCCACGTAACTTTACTTTCACCTTCTTTGCGTTCGGAAAATACATACCCAACTTCGGCAACTTGATTTACTTTTCCGCGGCCAATTACCTCTAGAAGAATTTTGTATCCTACTGGATTGAGTGTTGCATTGGCGATCGCACTCCGGCGCACCATAAAATAACCACTCATGGGGTCGGAAACTCTTCCCAATACACCCGGTAAGATAATCAAGCCTAACAACTGAGCGCCACGGGACAAGAAACGTCTGGCTACACTCCAACTACTGACACCGCCTCCTTCTACATGGCGGCTAGCTACTGCCAAATCTGCTCCCTGCTCAACATTACGCAGCAGTTCCATCAGCACCTCTGGTGGATGCTGCAAATCTCCGTCAATCACTCCCAACACACTTCCTGTGCCGGCTTGCCAACCGCGAATAACTGCTGAAGACAGACCCCGTTCGTTTTGACGCCGCATTACCCGCAACTGCGGATATTCTGTTGTCAAGGATTGTGCAATTTCCCAAGTCCTGTCTGGGCTATCATCGTCTACGACAATTAGCTCGTACTTGCCTGGAATTGATTCATCTAATATCTCACTCAGTATACTGACTATCCGCTTGATGTTATCGCGCTCTTTGTAAGTTGGAATTACTAGGGAAAGATGGATCGATTCCCTACTGATATCCAGCTCCTTAGGAGGTAATTCTGAAATCTTGAGTAGACCAGTTGGAACTGTTAATAGTGAATTGGATGAGTTTGTTTTCATATTTCAAATTACATAACGATGTTGTGATTAATAGAATCGAACATCTGCTAGCTTTGTCGATCCAATGGACTTTGTTTAACTTGTCGTAATTACTTTTGTTACAGGTTGCTATTTTGAAAGTTTAGTAATTACCGCACATAAATTTCCAGTATTTTTACTAAATTCATCTAAATTTTATATTTTGCTGCCTATTGCTGTAGTAATCTTTATTTACTTTCTCTATCAGTACAAACACAGTCTACCATTAACTTAACTTAGCCAAACAATTTTTGATTTTAGATTTCGCCAACAGTTGAGTTAGTGCTACTGTGCGCCTTATGTTTTCAAGTAACTGCTCTGGAGGTAAAGGTGCTAGCAAACTTAACTTTTCTAAGGGTAACCTCAGAATCATTGTTCAATAAAATATCATTCTTTTATCTTATAAATACATTTTCATATATAAGCAAATTTAATCGCTCATGGATTGGCTTAGCGACACACACTTCTTTCTGCTGTAGTGGTTTAGAGTCGAGATTTTAAGCCTTAACCCTGGAAAAGTTGGCAAAGTTCAGTTAAGGAAATCCTAAGCATTTTATTATTTAGTAATCCAAACATAGTAATTATATTTAATTTCTGAAAATTTGCAATGTTCAAACCCGCAAATTATTTAATAATTTTGGCATATAATATGCTTATTAATAATTTAAAAGTGGTCGATCGCCAGATTATATTCTATTTTTAATATCCTTTAGCCACAAAAAAATCTCTGGAGAAAAATCAATTTTTTTCATAGGTACTGAGCAAGTATAAATAAAATTTAGATAAATAAATCTCAACTAGCAAAGGCAGCATGAGTAGTATTTACTCTCGCGTTAATTTGATAGTTCTAACTGTCATCAAACATGTTAATTGCTATTACTTGAAATACTAAATATTTTTGTTTTTAATGACACATACTATCAAAATATGCAACTAATGCGAAGTCAATTTTTATAGAGCAAGAGCGCTTTGAGCAGACAAGTCAAGCTGATAACTGGAACAATTTTATTTTTAATTGATAAACACTTTCAATCTCAGAGGCTATTTATAAAGTAAAAATAAAATTATTGCAGGGGAGCCAGTGCGCCCTTGCGGTTAAGAGACTTGTACCGCTAAAGCGGAACCCGTTCCCTCGAAGAGGGTTCCCGCAGGGTAGGGTAGCAACTGGCGTTGTGTTAGGCGCGTATTTTAAGATTACTTGTCACGAAAAATATGATATTAGCGCCTAACGCACCACTATATAAGACGGTGCGTTAGGCTAAAGCCGTAACACACCCTACTTAAGATTTAGTTTATAAATAATCTCTCAATACTTGTTGGTTAAGGGGAAAAGAGAAAAGAAAAAACCTTTAACCTTTACCCTTTTCCCCAAACCCAATTACGAGTTAAAAATGCTTAACGGAGCAGTATTGCTTTTGAGCTAGTAATAGCTATTTTTCAACCTTGGTAAAAGCTATTAATATCGAGATTTTTTGACTTTTGCAATAATCAATTAAAGTTTAGTAATATATCTAAAATCAAAATTTATAAAAATTAATAAAAACAAAAAAACAACTACACTAAGGAGTATATATAGTATTGTAAATCTGTCGAAAGTAACACAATAAAATCCCCCATTGGGGCATTGCAAACAGGAGAAAAATTTTGTTTGTTATTAATTTATATGCTGTTACTTTATTACTTCTTTTGAGTAAGTGAATATCTAAAATACAGGGTAAGTTATGCATATTCCCGATGGATTTGTTTCTGTGCCAGTAGCAGGGGCTACTAGTTTAGCGAGTGTGGCAGCACTTTTTGTAGCCTTAAGGCGATCGCAAGAGGCTTTTGGTGTGCGTCGCGCTCCTTTGCTAGGGCTAACCACTGCCTTTATTTTCGCTGCCCAGATGATTAATTTCCCTGTAGCAGGAGGTACTAGCGGTCACCTATTGGGGGGAACTTTAGCAGCGATCGTTTTAGGCAGTCCTTGGGCAGGAACGCTGTCTATCGCCACAGTTTTAATTATTCAAGCCGTGCTGTTTGCTGATGGTGGAATTACAGCATTGGGCGCAAATATTTTGAACATGGCAGTAATTGGTGTTTGGGTAGGCTGGATTTTAACCCAAACCTTGCAACGGCTCTTTGGAGGGTCTAAAAAGCGTTTACCATTAGCTGCGGGCATTGGGGCTGGCGTCAGTGTAGTGGTAGCTGCCGTAGCAGCAGCCATTGAGTTAGCCCTGTCTGGAACTGCACCTGTAGCTATAGTTTTACCAGCCATGACTGGCGTACATATTTTAATTGGCATTGGTGAAGGGCTAATTACCGGTGGCGTACTCACTTACTTGGCAACAGCTAGACCAGATTTATTACCAGGAGAACAGCACGAATTTCGCGGATGGTCGATACCCATTGTCAGCATTTTTTTAATTGCAGGAGTATTATCGCTGTTTGCTTCAGCATGGCCCGATGGTTTAGAAAAAGTTGCCGAAAACTTAGGTTTTATCGACTTAGCCAGTAAAGTACGCATAATTGTACCAACTCCGCTAGCTGACTATGGAATTGAGGGTTTGGGAGCAATTGGCACTAGTATCGCTGGACTTGTGGGGGCTGCGGTTTGCTTTGCTGTTGCCTTTGGCATTGCCAAGATAGTGAAACCGAACAATGCTTAAACTTTCTTTGCCGCTACGTTTGCAACTGTCCCTAGCGATTGTGGTGGGGGCAGCTTTATTAAAGCATCATGCTTGGTATAGTCTGGCTGTGTATGGCGCGATCGCACTTTTGTGGGCTTGGCTGTTGCGCGTACCAATTCGCCGATTAGGAGGATTACTCGGTACAGAATTGATTTTTTTGTCATTGCTGGCATTACCCTTGGGATGGGAAAAAGCTAGTTTTTTGCTAGTTCGTTCCCTGGTTTGTTTGATTGCCATGAATAGTTTTTTGTTAACCTTACCGCCTCACAGTTTCGGCATTGCCCTCAAAAGCTTACCCGTACCAGCACCAATCAAAGAAAACTTGCTGCTAGCTGGGCAATATATGGAGATTTTGCTCTCAGAAGTCACACGTATGCAACGCAGCGCTCAATTACGAGGTCTAACTGGAACTGCGGCATGGCTGCGCTATGCCAGTGCTGCCATGATTGGAGCCTTGTACCTCCGCAGTTTAGAAAGAGCAGAACGAGTTTACGCAGCAATGGTAACTCGCGGTTACAACGGACAATTGCCCATCGATTCCAATCTCAGACCAAAAGAACGCTTTGCCTTGTTATTAGCTTGGGCGATCGCTGCCACAGTTACTCTAACTTCCTACAAAATTTAACCCCCTCTCCGCAGACGCGATCGATCGCGTCTCTACCCACTCCCCATTCTCTTACATAGGTATATTTTGAAATCCTTAACTTCCAACCCCCAACCATCAACGAATAAACCCCACGCTGCTGTAGTCGAGGTTGAGAATCTGGTGTATGCATATTCTCGCCAAGAACCAGTATTGCAAGGAATTTCTTTTAGTTTGAACAGAGGCGATCGCGTGGCGTTGATGGGTGCCACCGGTTCTGGAAAAAGCACCTTGCTGGAGAACTTAATCGGCTTAAAAGAACCGCAATCTGGGGAAATTAGGATTAATGGCATTCCCGTACAACCGAAAACTTTACCCCAAATACGTCGTCAAATCGGTTTTAGCTTCCAAGATGCCAACGACCAACTATTTATGCCCACGATTTTAGAAGATGTCACCTTCGGGCCGCGCAACTATGGTATGTCAGCAGCAGAAGCTACCGATCGAGCGCGTCAGTTATTAGCAGATTTTGGTCTTGAAGCCTACGCCAATCGCTCTGCACACGAACTCTCCGGCGGACAAAGACGCCTCGCCGCCCTCGCGGCAATTTTAGCCCTAGAACCGACAATTCTAATTTTGGATGAGCCAACTAACGGTCTCGATCCAGCATGGCGGCGTCATTTGGCACAAGTATTGTTCAAGTTACCCGTGGAAGTGATATTAATTGCCTCTCACGACCTGCATTGGTTGGGTAGAGTTACTCAACGTGCCTTAGTGCTATCTGGCGGCCGCATTCAAATAGACAGCGATATTCAGCCACTTTTGCAAGAAGGCAGGACTTTAGATCGGTTGGGTTTGCCGGTAGATTGGTGATTTTAGGTGAGGGGAGTTGACTTCATGCTAAATAGGCGGTTACAAACTGCGTCTAAACAAATAAAACCCACCTCTGTCGGTTTCATCAAGGGCTTAAGCCCTTTTTTTGTTAGTCCCTTACATTTTAATTGAAGAATTCAGAAGTCAGAATTCAGAAATCAGAATGCAAGATGCTCGCGGACTCGCTAACGCTTCGCTATCAGTGGGGGATTCAGACCCGCCACTCTCTTACAAAGTTCAGAGCGGAGGTTTCCTCCGCTCTGACTTTGCGCTGATTGAAGACCACCTTTGTTGAAATTTGGTGGGGGTCTTAAACCCATTTATTCAGACGCTCGCGGACTCGCTAACGCTGCGCTATCCACCAGCGATGCACTGAGCCGGTCGAAGTGTCGGACTCCAATTCAATTGGAGAATTCTGGCGACTGACGCATGTATTCTGTTTGATAAACTAAAAAATCCAAAAAGTAGCACAGTAAGCTTGTATGTTACGGTATTGCTACTAAATTTATGAATTGCCTTTTTTCATGGGTACTTTAAGTTCATGAATACTGATTTTAAATATACCAATAATTAATTTTTCTTTAACAAATTTATAATTGCATTTGCCCGAAGAGTAGGAGGTTCACCTATTTGAGATATCATCATTAGTGATGACAAAACAATGCGTTAATTTGGTTTTATATCTGCTATTTAAAACCATTCTCAGTTATTACCAGGAATTACGGAAAATCATGAAAAAACAAACCGCAAAGCACGCATTTGCGCAGCGTCTCGTCAGAGAATAACACAAACAAATAAGAGTAAGAGAGAGTTTTTGCGTAAGTCCTAATTACCAACAAATATATTATATTATCCAATCTTGTGGGGTGGGCGTCTCGCCCGCCCAAGGCTTGAAGCAAACAAGATTTCCACTCCACTAGAAAAACTTGATGTTTTTTATTTGGAAGTCTCTAACCCATAGCGATTTTTACAACTGGTACAAGATTCGAGTTCATAAAGTTCCAAGATAACTAGATTAACTAATTTGTTAAGCTTTTGCCCCATACCCTCTACTTGAGTTATTATCTTTACTCGTAATATTTGGATACTATATTCTCGGTTTTATTACTCTTGGGGTGTTAATGTCTATTTTACGTAAATATACTGTTCTTGCTCCCGCCAGTCTGAGCATTGCTTTGTTCATTACTAGTTGTGGCGAAACTAAAGTCTCCCAGTGCCAGCGATTGATTAAACTTGTCAATGAAGGAACGTCATTGATTGATAAAAATAAAGGAACGCAAGTTATAACCAGCATCCAGCTGTCTAAAGATTTGCAGTTTATTACTAAATCAATTCAGGAATTGAATTTAGCAGACCCCAAGCTGAAGGAATATCAAAGCGGGTTTGTGAAGATTTTCCAAAATCTCAGTCAAGCGATCGCCAAAGCAGGTAGGGCGCTAGGTTCGACTAAAATAGCAGAAGCCTCGGCTGCTGGTAGGGATAGAATTCAAAAAGCCAGAACCGAAATTGATTCATCGCTGACAGCTGCTGAAACTATTGGTAAGCAGTCAGATAAGTTAGTCAATGACATGAATAAGTATTGTAAACAGGCAGAGTAAGAGGCAGAGGGGACAAGGGGGACAAGGGGGACAAGGAGAATAATTCTTAACTCATAACTCCTAACTCCTAACTCTCCACTTCCACAAAAGCTATAGTAACTTTTATCACTCTTTTTTTAGAAATATTCCTGATACACACTAACTTTGACTGTCAAAAGAAATGTTGGTGTAAGTCAAATGAAATACCAGGAGTGATATGAGTCTACTGATGGCGAGTCTGCTAGCAACAGCGCCAGTATCTGCGCTCAATTTACCAGAACAGGCTGTAATCGAGCCAGATAATCAGGTGCAGGAGTCAACAAAAGAAGATTTCTCTCAAGTAGTCACGCCTGCTGAAATTACACCGCCTGAATTTGTACAACCAGATATAAGTACTTCAATCGCCAAAGCTAAGTACGAAAATATACTGAAAAAAAGTAGAGAAAAAATTCAATTTATAAGTTCTTCTAACTCGCCTAAATCAAAAAATACCCAACCTCTAACCAAAGAACTTGACAAAAACGATTCCGAAGCCCCAGACTCAAACGACCCAATGTCTCAAGTTAACTCGGTGTCACAGCTTGAGGATGTGCAACCTTCTGATTGGGCTTTTGGTGCTTTGCAGTCTTTGGTAGAACGGTATGGCTGCATTGCGGGATATGCTGACGGTACTTATTTGGGAAATCGTAGTATTACTCGTTATGAATTTGCGGCTGGTTTGAATGCTTGTTTAGAGAAGATTAACGAAGCGATAGCTAACAATAAACTTAACACTGTTAATGATGAAGATTTAATCCTGCTGCAAAGGTTACAAGGTGAATTCAAAGCAGAGTTGCAACAATTACAGCAGCGTGTCGAAGTTCTAGAAAACCGGACTAGTGAATTACAAGCTAATCAGTTTTCCACAACTACCAGATTATTTGGTCAAGCCGTTTTTAGCGTTCAGGGAAGCAATACCACCAATGCAGATTTGTTTCCCAGAGATGGAATACCCGAACGCCAGGGAAAAACTAATCTGACTTTCACAAGTAGCGCCCAACTAACCTTAGCAACTTCATTTAACGGGCGAGATTTGCTGTTAACAGGACTGTCTGCGGGAAATTTGAGTTCTAATGCATCGTTGCTATCTACCAATATGGGGCGGTTGGGTTTCGAGTCCAATACAGACAACAATGTAGTTATTAGTGATTTATCTTATAGATTTTTAGCCTCAGATAACTTGGGAATTGTCGTCGGTACCGCGGGAGTCAACCCCATCAACACCTTTCGCGGTATTAGCCCATTAGAAGGTTCTAGTGACGGTGCAATTTCTTTATTCGGTCAGCGTAACCCGATTTTAGGCATTGGTAACGGTACTGGCGGTATAGGTTTTGACTGGCAAATTAGCGATCGCATTAGTTTGCAAGGTGTCTATAGTGCAGAAATTCCCAGTTTTCCTGGCGATATCAACCAGGGGGGATTATTTGGTGGTAGATTTACTACTGGCGCTCAGTTAACTTTAGCACCTACTAATAATATTGATATCGGCATACATTATCTTTATTCACACTCTCCAGATGGCTTACTGGGAACTGGTATCGGCGATTCTCAACTGATTTCCCCTTTTGCTGATGCTACAGCTTTCAATACCCACGCAGTTGGCGCCACCGTTGCTTGGCGAATTAACCCTAACTTACAGGTAGGTGGTTGGGGTGGCTTCACTTCCTCGAAACCATCCAATCTTTCTGGAAGTGTAGAAACTACCAACTGGATGGTGTTCGCAGCTTTTCCCAATTTGCTACGTCGGGGGAATTTAGGGGGCGTTCTTGTGGGACAACCACCAAAAATTACTTCTAGTACTTTACCAGAGGGATTTAACCTTCCCAACTTTTCTGATGGAGGGACACCAGGAGGACGCGCTGACACATCGATTCATGTAGAACTTTTTTACCGCGCCCAACTGAGTGACAATATTGCCCTAACTCCAGGCTTATTCGTTATTTTCAATCCCGATCATAATGCTGCTAACGATGCTTTAGTAGTTGGAGCATTAAGAGCAACTTTCCGGTTTTAATTTTGTACTGATGTAAATGTAATCAAATACGCTTTTTTATTACTGAAAAAATCAGTAGTTAGATGCTTTTATTCCCGAATAGAAGCAAGGAAAAACTCATGCGTATTTTTTCATAGGTGATTAAAGGAGCAAATTTTTCATGAAATTAAATTCAACAACAAATACCACTTCGAGAAATTTTGACGAAAATCCAAAATTCTATCAGTTGGGTTGTGCTGTTCTTACCAGCAGTAGTTTAGCCGCACTCATCATTGCTTTAGGTGGAACAAGTGCTTTAGCTCAAATCACAATCCAAAGCAGTGGAACATTATCAGGTACGATTCAACTTCCTACCAACAATCCGAATTTCAATAAAAGCATTACTCGTGTTGACACAGACGACACGGGGACTTACTCGCGGAATTTAGGTACTAAAAACAATCCTAATTACGTGCCTATATACAAGTCAGACTATGTGAAAGTAGAAACACGTAAAGATGGTACTTTACATTATTTTGTTGACTTTAAAGGGATTCCCATAATTTCCTTCAACGGCGTTCTAGATTCGCCTGTTCTCTCTGGCGGCGAGTTAACACCTTTTAAATACCAGGGACAAGTGGCTGGGACTAAGTTTCAAGGAGTAGTTCAGGATGAATTTAATCTCACAAAAGCTTTATACACTGGTATTGTTACCGACCCAGCAACCGGAAACCAATATCAGGGAACTTTTGAAGTGAGTGGATATGGGCCCAGATATAGCGATCGCAATGGTGGTGCAACCCCCACAGTCTTCGATTTCAAATCCGATCTACCTGGCTTACCAACGGTGAAATCTTTGGTAATGACTAACTCTCCTATCGGGAAATTGACAATCAAAGTACCTGCAAATGCAACTCTCATCACTCCTACACCCGCACCCAGCGGTGGTAGTAGCACACCTACTCCTGCACCCACTCCTGCACCCACTCCTGCACCCACCCCTGCACCCACTCCTGCACCAGTAGTTAGCGGTGGTAGCACACCCACTCTTCCGACGATAGTTGATAGTGGTAACACAATAACTACCGCACCAATAGTTGATAGTGGCAACACAATAACTGCCGCACCAATAGTTGATAGTGGCAACACAATAACTGCCGCACCGATAGTTGGTAGTGGTGACACAATAACTGTTGCACCGATAGTTGGTAGTAATAGTGCGATCGCTTCGCCGACAACTACAACTTATACATCTGAGTCCAATTCTCCATCGCTGTCTACTACACCTAACATGGAATTCAGTAGCGGTAATTCTGCAACAGTTAATCAAGTAGTTATGAACCCTGGAACCTTGGCTCAAACTGCTTGTTCAAAAGATGCTGTTGATAGCTGTACAAAACCTGCTTCACGGAAACAAGCGATCGGCCCGCGTAGCCGAGTACTGGTGCGTTAGATAACTAATTCGCACATCTTACTGTAACTTTCACTTTGGGGACAGTGAGGAGTTGTAAACATAAATTTATGACCAAAAACGCTTTTGCTACTCACCACTTCCCATTTCCTATTCCCCACCTCATATAAACCTTTCGAGCAAAACTTTAGGGTAGTTCTGGAACTCCAACACAGCACAATGAAATCAATATAATAGCCAAGACGGGGTAATATTTCAATTCCAAAAGTCTACCATAAGCTATTCTGTAGCCTTTTACAGGCCAGCCTTCCTTTCTGTGGTAGATTTTACCCTCATGATTTTCTGGCTATACTAGTGACTTCAGCCGATTGACTAAAATAAATTGAAGACTGGGGACTAGAGACTAGGTAATAATATTAAAAGTACTATTTTCCAATCCCCAATCCCCTTTCTCGATCGTATTAACACTACAAAGTAAATTTAGAGCAATTAAAACATCTTCTGAGTTAGCACCTATGAAAGAAGAATTGATAGCCAGAATTGTACAGGTCTTACGAATTAATATGAGTTGGATGACTTGGAATTTATTTCTGGCTTTTATACCTTTAGCTTTGAGTGTATGGCTATTTCGCATTAAGCGTGGTCGCACTTGGCTTTGGTGGCTAGGATTCTTAGTTTTCTATGCATTCTTACCCAATGCCCCATATTTGTTGACCGATGTAATTCACCTAATATACGATATTCGCACCATCCAATCAGTGTGGATGATTACTTTAGTACTAATTCCTGTGTATTTGTTAGTAATTTTTGCTGGATTTCAAGCTTATGTAATATCGTTAATAAATTGGGGTTACTACTTACACCGAATTGGTAAGAGTCAATGGATTTGGCGGCTGGAATTGATTACTCATGCTCTGTGTGCTGTTGGTATTTATTGGGGGCGTTTCTTACGTTTCAATAGTTGGGATTTTGTGACTCAACCTGATGCGGTATTAACCAAAGGCGTTGAGGAAATTCTTGGTAAACAGCCATTAGTAATTATCGCTACCACTTTTGTGATACTTCTGGGACTTTACTGGATTATGAAACGAGTAACTTTGGGTTTTATTGTGCAACCAAAAAATGGATATGCTATCAAAACACAACCAGTAAATCCCAACACTCCCAACGCTTAACGATCGAGTACTCACACCTGCCTTTTCTTTCTTAAGAGACGTTTCGCAAACGCAACCTTAGCTGAATTGGTAGGTGTAGGTTATCCACAATAAAAAATAAAAAAGTAATAAGCAATAGGCAAATTTCATAATTAAAATTAGGGAATTAAAAAAACGCTTTAAGCCAAAATCGTCTTAGATCCCCTTAAATCCGCCTTAAAAAGGGGGAGTTTGAGAATTTTTTGCCCCCTTAAAAAGGTGGGTTGGGGGGATCAAAAGCCTGCGGCACAACTTTAAAAGACTTGTGTGTACACCGTATCCTTTATAAGTGGGGACTAAGGGGGTAAAAAGTTTAATTTTCTGGGTAATAAAAAATTAGTAATTCGTATTTGATTATCCTAAATTTCTTAATTTGCTAGCACTATATCTGTAACTTTTTCTAACTCTCTAATAATTTGGCGTATTCCGTCCAACTCAGAAGCACTATTTTTTTCCACCTAAAGAAGGGTATACACTCAAGTCAATTCCGTATCAAAAGAAAGATGCAGCCTTACACATCAGGAATTGAAATGAATCTAGGTTGTTTAGTTTTTATTAACTTAGATTCGGAGTTGAAAAATATGAGTCTATTATCTATTGATGAACTCAAAACATTAGCAGAAAATTCTCAAACCCCAAGTATTTCTCTGTATATGCCTATGCAAAAAGCAGGGCCAGAGATTCGCCAAAACCCTATTCGCTTCAAAAATTTAATCCGGGAAGCTGAAGAACGCTTGGATGCGATGAAAATTGACCATACCCAAGGGCAAAATCTTCTCCAGCTAGCGATGGAACTAGATACGAGTGAGTTTTGGGAACACCAAGACCGCGGATTAGCAATATTCATTTCGCCACAAGTGTTTCGCTACTACCAATTGCCAATGGAGTTTCCAGAATTAGTGGTTGTGAGCGATCGCTTCCACTTGAAACCGCTGCTACATTTGCTCAATAATGATGGTAGCTTCTACGTCCTAGCTCTGAGCCAAAAGGATGTCAGGTTTTTTGAGGGAACTCGCTACAGCCTCAACCAAATAGAAGTCGAAAATATGCCCAAGAGTTTAGATGAAACTCTCTTAGAAGATGAAATTCAAAAAGGGGTGCAGCAGCGAATCGGCACATCTAAAAGGGGAGCTGCTAATGCTTCTTCACACCCCGGTACATTTCACGGGCAAGGAAGTCCCGACAGAGATAAGCATCAGGAAGATATTCTCCAATTTTGTTACGCTGTTGATACAGCATTACATGAAAAATTACGCGAGCAAAAAGCACCTTTAGTTTTGGCTGGGGTTGAATATCTTTTCCCAATTTATCAGGAAGCAAATACTTATAATCATTTGGTGGAGGAACCGATTACAGGCAATCCGCAATTTACCAAGCCCGAAGAATTAAAAGACCAAGCTTGGCAGATTGTCGAACCTCTGTTTGATGAAAATCAAAAACAAATAATGGAACTTTACCAACAAATAGCTGGTGAAGGTACTGGCAAAGCTTCTAACAATCTTCAAGAAATTATTGCAGCAGCTTATTACCAAAGAGTTGATAATTTGTTTGTGCCAGTGGGACAACAGATTTGGGGTAAATTCGATCCAGAAACAATGGCTGTAGATTCACACCCAGAACCAGAACCGGAAGATTACGATTTATTAGATTTTGCTGCCATTCATACGCTTTTAAATGGCGGGCAAGTGTTTGCTGTTGAGCCAGAAAAAATGCCAAATGACGCACCAGCAGCAGCAATTTTTCGATTTTGATGTTGTTAGCAGGAAATAGGGAGTTGGGAGATGGGGAAGTGTGGGGAGAGAGGGGGCAGGGGAGACAAGGAAGTGTCGGGAGAGAGGGGGGAAAAATTTCTTCACCATCCTCCCACACCTCCCACACCTCCCACACCTCCCACACCTCCCAAGTCCTCAGTCCCTCAACAGTCTATCTTGACTACACAATTTCTACCTTGTGCTTTTGCCTGATAGAGTCCTTGGTCAGCAGCAGCAATTAAGGTTGCGGGAGATGATTGACTATGAGGAGTGATTGTTGCGACGCCAAGGCTGAGGGTGATAAATTCACTGACGTGAGAATTCGCATGAGGCAATTGTAATCCACTGATATTAGTTTGGATTTCTTTGGCAACTGCAATGGCCTCTTCGGAATCAGTATTAGGTAAGATGACTGCAAACTCTTCTCCACCATACCGAGCAACTAAATCAGCAGGATGTTTAACTGTCTGAGAGATTATCTTGGCAACGTGTCTGAGTGCATCATCTCCCGCCAAATGCCCATTAGTATCGTTATAAAGTTTAAAGTAATCAACATCACACAAAATCAAAGATAGTGAGCCTTGCTCTCGTGCTAATCTTTGCCACTCGGCGTTGAAGGTGTCATCAAAGCAGCGACGATTTGCCACTTGGGTCAGACCATCGGAAGAGGCAAGGCGCTGTAATTCTTGATTTGCTTGTTGTAATTGGTGATAAAGTTCTGATTGCTGAATAGCGATCGCAGCTTGACTTGCTAGCTGATTAAACAAGTTAATCTCTGATTGCTGCCATAATCTAGTACTAGAGCATTGGTGAGCAATCAATAGTCCCCACAAACGCTTTTGCTGTAAAATCGGCACCACAAGATTTGCCCGAATTTGCAAACTCCGCAATAGCTCAACATGACACGGCGATAGTCCCGCAGTTTCAATGTTTTCAATTGCTCTACTATTACCTTGTTGGTAGTAAATTGCACCAGTGGATTGAAAGCATGTGTCCATCACATGAAATCCCAGAATGGACATGCACCCTTGTGCTAAGGATTCTACAGCAACTAACCCACTCCAATCTGGCTTAAACTGATAAATTACTACTCGGTCTACTTCAAACAGTTGTCTTACCTCATCTGCCGTAGTTTGCAATATTTCATCTAACTCCAAGGATTGGCGAATGCGCTGGGTAACAGCCGCGACAATTCGCTCGAACTCGCTCTGATGTTGGACGCGCTGCTCAATTTGCTGACGAGATGTCGATGCTACAGTTAACGCTAAAGCATCAAAGTGAGGGGTTGTAGCGATCGGCACGGCAGTTGGTTTGGCAATTAAATAGCCTTGACCAAAGGTTGCGCCTCGTTCTCGCAGCCAGTTTAGTTCTTCAATGCACTCAATTCCTTCGGCGACGGTTTGGATATTTAACTTTTGAGTAATTTCTAGAAGTTTTTCAGTAATCGAGGCTTTATACAGGTCTTGATGCACATCTCGAATTAACTGCATATCTAATTTGATAAAATCTGGACGTAATTGATGCAGCAAGTTGAGGCTGGAATAACCCGAACCAAGGTCATCAAGGGCAACTAAAAACCCACTATCGCGGTAGTATTGAAGCACAGCTTTCAGGTGGGCTAAATCTTGAGGGTTGTCCGACTCCACGACTTCAAAGACAACCCTTCGATGGTCAATCCCTGCTTTATCTATTGCTTCTACTGTACTGCGTAGACAATAAACAGGGTCATAAAGCGCCGTTGGTGCAAAATTGATGAAAATGCACCCACTCAATTGATGCCGACTGAACTCTTTGATTGTGTTGAGGCGAGCAACTCGGTCGAGTTGTGGCAGCAGTCCGGCTTCGCTGGCTAACTCGAAGATTGATTCCGGTGGTACTAAATTGCCTTCTTCATCCATCCCTCGTAACAGGGATTCATATCCATAAATCTGGGATGTATCTTGAATCGAGACAATCGGTTGAAAGTGGCTGGTGAATCGTTCGCTTGCCAGCATTTCCACTAACCACTCGGACTGACTGAACTTAATAAAACGCTGCAATGAGGCGATATCACTAAAATCTTGCAGCTGAGGTTGGATAGCACCTTGAATGAAAAGAACTTGCGTCTCTCTTAATTCTCTTGGTGCAAGGAGTTGAGACAAGTTACGAGCAATTTCTTGAGCTTGTCCAGCTTTACAGTTCAAACTCAGCCCTGGTCGCTGGTGCATCAGTTCATACTCAATGCTTAACTTTTTTAAGTATGAGGTGACTTTTGTCAAGGTATGTGAAACGGGGAACCAAAGAAAGAACTTACCTGCTTCCCCAGTCTCGCAGCGCACAATATTATGACAAGCACAAGTTTTGGAGAGACGACATCTTTGGCTCATTGGTAACTACCTTGCTCAACCTGATTGATTTTAGTGTTCCCCTCAAAGTTCCCATAAAAAATGAACTACAGTTCAAGTTGATGAAGATTTGATGAGAATTAAAAAGTTAATTTGCCATTGGCATAATCAACTTGGGTTAACAGGAATTATCCGCCGACTAGTGATAGAAAATGATTGATTTATATTAATGAGATGAATCTATAAAAATCTGATTTATGGAACCAATGGCTAAGTTTAACCATTGAAACCAAAAACTATTAACATAATCTAGCCTCCACGATGTAACGAGCAAGTTACCTGCTTGATTTTGACATCTCCCGAAGATGTTCAATTTATAGTTCGTTGAAGATTATCAAACAGGACTTATACCAATTCTGTATGAAGATGCGTTTAATTTTTTTAACGAACCGCCAAGAACGCCAAGGTAAGAGTTTGAGAGAATTTGGCGCAGCTTCACAAAGAAACGTATTACGCAATATGTGACTGAAAACCTTATTCAAGCGTAGCAGTAATTCATGTAGACGCGGAGCGTCTTACCGCAGGGTATTACCGCTACTTTTGTTATCTTTTGCGTAAGTCCTGTCAAACTAAGTTGAGCTACTTATTACCAGGCACGACTGAATCCATACCAAGCTGTTATAAAGTCAATTACTAACATACCGTTCATAATTGTTGCTATTAACAAAATTACTGATGAAAGCCAATATTTTTTTAAAATTTTAATAATTATTAATCCTAAACCAATGGGAATCGATAGCAAACTCCAACATAAAAATATTAAATATATTGTGGGGAATTCCCTAACTGGTCTGGTTAAAGATGATGTCAAAGATTCACCAAATAATCTGATGAAAACATCTTCATGAAAGTATGTAATTCCCAATAGAAAAGTTGGAATACATAAAAACAAAAAAAATACCTCAATACTTTTGAGTATTTTCATCAAGATGTTTCCTATTTTAATTCGCGTCGTGCTGCTGCTAAAATGAGGCGTTGTTCAGCACGTGCGATCGCCTGATATGTCCGCTCGATGGCTTCGGGTTCCACGGAAATAGAAGTTATCCCCCATTCCACTAAGCGATCGATAATTTCTGGATAGAGTGCTGGTGCTTGACCGCAGATTGAACAAGGGATACCAGCACTTTTAGCCATCTGGATCAATTGAGCGATCGCACCCATAACTGCTGGATGACGTTCGTTAAATACTTTTGCTAGTTGTCCTTGTTCGCGATCTACTCCTAGCAATAGTTGGGTCAGGTCATTTGTACCAATGGAAATTCCCGCTACGCCTGCTTTGACATATTCTGGCAACAAAAACAGCACGCTTGGCACTTCTGCCATCATCCACAATTCAAATTCTGCCACCTGTGTTAACTGAGCTTGCTCGACTTTGTGACGGCAAAACACGAATTCTTCCACAGTCCGAACGAAAGGTAGCAGCAAATGAATATTGCTGTAGCCAGATTGCTGTACGTTGGCTAAAGCTTTTAGTTCCAACTCAAACACAGCAGAATTTCGTAGATAGCTAAAGGTGCCGCGTTCGCCTAACATCGATTGTGGAGAGGATTGTAAACTATCACTCAATGATGGTAAATCTGGCGATCGCCAATCTAAAGAACGATAAAAAACTGGTCTTGGTGCAAAAGCGCGAGCAAACTCCATAATCGCAACAGACCAACGCTCTAACAATTCTGTTTGACGCCCGCCTAAAATCCAACTATTGGGATGTTGCCCATCTAATATATTTAGTACCATCAATTCTGAGCGCAGCAATCCTACTCCGTCGGCAGGCAAGCTTTTTACTTGCTCTATCAAGCTTGGCTGACTCAAGTTAACCAGCAGTTTGGTAGCAATCATAGGTAGATGGGGTGATGAGGTGGTGGGGTGATGGGGGGGTAAGGGTATAGGAGTAGTTTCTCTCATCTCCCCATCTCCCGATACTTCTCTACGAGAGGCTGCGCCAACGGCTTCGCTCACTACAAGTCTCCCCATCTCTCCATCTCTGGCTTCTGTTTCGATCCGATAAACTTCTCCTCTGTCGCCATCAAGCAAAAGCCGTTCGCCAGTTTGAATTAAGCTTGTCGCTGATGTCGCATTTACTACTGCTGCAATCCCTAATTCTCTGGCTAGAATTGCAGCATGGCTAGTTAATCCTCCGCGTTCAGTGATAATACCAGAAACATGTTGCAATAATGGTAACCAATCAGGCGTAATTGTTGGAACTACTAAAATTACTCCTTTTGGGATTTGTTCGGGTTTTTGCTGAGAATCGATGGTCACTAAAGCATTTGCCACAGTCCGTCCGCCTGCGGCTGGCAGTCCCCTGATGAAGTATACGTCGGGGATTATGGATTGGGGGCTAGTAACTTGTGTTAAATAGAGCTTGCCAGATGTAGTTTGGCTAGCGATAGTCCATTTCAGTGTAAAGGTTTTACCTAGTTGAGTTACTAATTGAGTTGCCAGGGCAATTATTTGTTGTAAGTATTCTGGTTGTAGAGCGTACTGTTTTTGTTGGGCTTCCTGAAGCACGTAGGTAATCAGACAAGTTTTCTCTGGTGTTAGTACTGAGTCTGCCAGAGGTTGGGAAATTTTCGGGGAACCATCATTAACATCGTAAGCCAGCATTTTATTGCCGAGCTGTTGCTCTAGGATAGCCCCAGTTTCATTTTGAATGTAGTAGACATCTGGCAATACTTCGCCTTGAGCGATGGCAATTCCTAATCCCCAAGTGGCTTCAATTTCCCATCCAGAGGAGTTGGCTTTGAGCAAGCCGCTGGCCATAGCATTTTCCACAGGTTGCACCAAAACTCCGAGATTAATTTGTTGGAGGTTAATTCCTGTGTGCTGCCAATATAGTAAACTTCTGGCACGAAATATTTGGCCCCAAGTACGTTTTAATGCTGTGGCGATCGCGTCTTCTTGGCAATGGCAAAATACTGACTCCACTAACCCAGATATATTTTCCATAGTTTGAGTACTATCGGCTACTGACAAACTAGGTCGAAAAATCAAACAGCTAGTTTGCCATTGTCTAGCTGCTGTAAAAATTTTACTTACCCAATCCTGTGGTACAGTTGCAGTGAGAATTTCTTCGCGCAAACGGCCAGCTACCTGCTGAAGCTGACGCCAATTACTCACGTCTAGGTGTAATGAAGAATAAGGTAAATCAGCAACTAATGATTCTGAACTGTTGAGATTTTCTAGAAATTGCCGCAAAGCTTCTGCCGAAACCACAAAGCCAGGCACCACCGGATAGCCACGTTGGATAATTCTGCTTAAGTGAAACGCTTTGTCACCTACTTTGGCGCGGTCTTGTAGTTTAATTTGGTCTAGCCAGTAGAGTTTTTCCACTCAATTTGTTAGTTGTCAGTTATCTATAAAGTAGCCACAGCCATTCCTTATTTAAGAATGCAAACCTATATTTATTGGTCAAAATAATATTTTATTGAGAAATAATCCTCACAACAGTCTAAAATCGTATAACGCTTGAATCTCAACGCGATCGGATTCTGAAAATGTGCATTCTTCTCAAAAGCAGCCGACGGAAGGCGCACTACTCGCTACAAATGAAAGAAACTATTTCTTTTCCTCACTCCCTACTCCCCATGTTTCTTAAAAGATATATTACCAATTAACGTAGTAAATATATTTATCCATACCAGAACTAACCTTGCCAAACACTTACTATCTTGCAACTAATGATTGGTTAAATATCAGCTTCCGGCTATGCATCGCATTGCTGATTGGAGGAATTATCGGCTGGGAACGCCAAATTAGGCGCAAACCCGCTGGTTTAAGAACTCACATGCTGGTAACTTTGGGTTCAGCCTTATTTGCCATCATACCTCTGCAAACAGGTCAGCTACAGGCTAGTCCCGATGCACTCAGCCGTGTGATTCAGGGAATTGCAACTGGCGTAGGATTTCTCGGTGCTGGAGAAATTGTGCGGCAATCTTCCCAGCCATCAGAGCAACTTGAAATCAAAGGACTGACATCGGCAGCAGCTATCTGGGTTTCGGCTGGTTTAGGAATCGCTGCTGGCTGTGGTTTATGGCAGTTAGGATTAATCGGTGCTATCCTCACTTTCTTAATTCTCAAGCTTTTTAAAAGGTTGGAGAAACGCGATTAACACGATTTGCGATTAGTTAGATAGTATTTTGAATTAAAAATATGCCTAGCAAAAATAGAGCCATTGAGCCTCCTAATCTACCTTCATCTGAAATTCTTAATCGGGGAATACCAGATAACCAATTATATGAATTAGAGAGCTATAAAAATGTATATTTATCAAATTGTCAGCTTGAAGGAACTAGAGGAGTAGATTTTCAGTGTGCTTACTTTGATAACGTTAAAACTATAAATACCTACTTTAAAAAGCTTTCTCTACAAGATGTGAGAATTACTAAAAGTGATTTTGCTAATACTGAATGGGAAGAGGCTTCGCTTAATAAAGTCGAGTTTATTAACTGTAGATTGCTAGGATTTAAAATAATCAAGTCCAGATTGAAAAATGTTATTTTTAAAGGCTGTCAAGGCCAGTTTGCACAGTTTAATTTTAGTAAGTTTGAACGTGTAATTTTTGAAAATTCTATACTGAAAGATTCTACATTTGTAGAAGCTTCTCTAACAAGTGTAAAATTTATAAATTGCCAAATGAATAATGTTATTCTTGCTGATGCTAAATTTAAAGACGCTGATTTTCGTGGTTCTAATATAGAAGGCTTACAAATTAATATAAATCAGCTTAAAGGTGTAATTTTAGATTTATTTCAAGCTGCTTATATTCTTCAAAGATATGCAAATGTAATAGTTAAACCCGTTGATGAAGAAACAGCGGATAATATATAAAAATAACAGATCCTTTGTGTAAATGTTTTTAATTTTAAATTGTTAATTCTCCTGCCTTCACAAAAAGAATTTGTGAAGATTTCAACCATTGTGAATCAAAAGAACCTAAATGAGTAGTAGTAATCAATGTTTGAAAGCGGTCTTGAATAGCATCAAGTAATTGATTTTGACGGGATAAATCTAGTTCGGCTAGAACATCATCAAGTAATAGCAATGGTGGTTCTTTGACAACTTCTTCAATTAATTGTAGTTCTGCTAATTTTAAGGCTAGAACGAGCGTTCTTTGTTGACCTTGAGAACCGTATTGACGAGCTGGTGTCTGGTTAATGGTTAATTCTACTTCGTCGCGATGGGGGCCTACAAGGGTAGTGCCTTGGTGCAGTTCAGCTAGGGTTCGCTGTTGAATTTTTGCTAAAAAAGCTTGCTGGACTTGTTCTGGTTGGTTGTCTTCTAAAGGAATATTAGGTGCGTACTTGATTTCTAAAATTTCTGTACTGCCGCTAATGCTAGCGTGCCAAGCAGTAGCGATGCAAGCTAATCGCTGTATGGCGCGATCGCGCCGTCTAATTACCCGCGTGCCTGCGGTAGCTAACTGTGCATCCCATAAAGCCAGTTCTGAATGTAGAGACGTTGTATGCAACGTCTCATTGTTTTTCAAAAAAGCATTGCGCTGGCGTAAAACATGGTTATACTGCTGCAAAATGTAAGCATAAACTGGTTCGAGTTGAATCAAAAGTGTATCTAACCAATTGCGGCGACCTTCCGGACCGCCGCGCACTAGTTCTAAATCCAGGCTGGAAAATTGGACTGCATTGATAACGCCGAGAAAATCCATTTGACGGCGTACAGATTCGCCATTGAGAGCAACACTACGCCTACCATTGCGGCGCAGAGTTAAAGTCAGATCGCTGCTGCCTGTTTGCCGCTCAAGATGAGCATTAATTTGGGCTATGGTTTCCCCTTCTTTAACTAAATCGCGATCGCGTGCCATGCGGTGCGATCGCAATGTCGCCAATAACTCCACCGCCTCCAACAAATTCGACTTTCCCTGAGCATTATTACCTACCAAAATTGTTTTGGCAGCACTAAACTCAACCTTCTGGTCTTGATAATTCCGAAATTGTCTCAGGTGTAGAGTTTTCAGGTACATAGTAGGGCATGGGGCATGGCGCATAGGGCATGGCGCATGGGAAATAGGGAGTCGGGAGTCGGGAGTCGGGACACGAGAAACAATGCCCAATGCCCAATCCCCAATGCCCAGTGCCCATTACACAGCCTTCTTGCCCATAACACGTAAGAATATCTTCTCCAATTCAATCCAGACAAACATTAAAGCACTGAAGCCAATACAAACTCCCAATTCTTGCAGATTTAAGTAGTGAGTGCCAAAGAAGTCTCGCAGGGGTGGGACGTAAACTAGCATTAACTGTAAAATCGTGGTTACGACTACAGCCCCTAGTACAAATATATTAGAAAAAGGATTCATTTCGATGGTAAGCCGATTGTTGGAGCGAATGGCGATCGCATGACCCATCTGGGCGATACACAAGGTAGTAAATACCATCGTCTTCCAACGTTCTTTACTTAACTCCTCACTGTAAACAGCGTTGGAATGTTGATAAGCCCACCACATCAAGGCAATGGTGATAATGGCAAATATTATACCAATGCGAATCATGTAAGAACCCAATCCTCTGGCAAAAATGCTTTCGCGGGGACTAAAGGGCGGACGTTTCATCACATCTGGTTCTGGCGGTTCCACAGCTAATGCTAAGGCTGGCAAACCATCTGTTACCAAGTTCATCCACAGAATTTGCAAGGGGGTCAGGGGAACGCCTCCCAAACCGATTAAGGGGGCGGCGGCAATTGTCAGAACTTCGCCGATGTTACTGCCCAGGATGTATTTAATAAAGCGGCGAATATTGGTGTAAACCACTCTACCTTCCTTGGTAGCGGTGACAATAGTGGCGAAGTTGTCATCAAGTAACACCATATCGCTGGCTTCTTTACTTACATCTGTACCAGTAATGCCCATTGCAATACCGATATCAGCTTGTTTGAGGGCTGGGGCATCGTTGACGCCATCACCAGTCATGGCCACAAATCTGCCTCGGCGTTGCAGTGCTTGGACAATTCGCAGTTTGTGTTCTGGGGCAACCCTGGCATAGATGCTGACCAAATCAACGTTTTGCTCTAGTTCTTGGTCGCTCATCCGTTGCAACTCTTGACCTGTGAGCAATCGGTCATCTTCTTTGGCAATTCCCAAATCCGTGGCGATGGCTCGTGCTGTTAATTGGTGGTCGCCAGTAATCATGACAGGGCGAATTCCTGCTTCTCGGCACTCTTGCACGGCTGCCCTCACCTCTGGACGTGGCGCATCCAGCATTCCCACTAATCCCAGCCAAACTAAATCTTGTTCGGATGTTTCGTCTGAACCTTCTGGTGGAATCTCGGCGAGGGGTTTGTAGGCAAAACCTAGCACCCGCAAACCTTTACTTGCCATATTGTCGTTTTCTGCCAGAATTTTCTGACGTTGTTCTTCATTCAAAGGTGTTGAGCGATCGCCTAAATAAATCTGAGTGGAACGTCCTAAGATTAACTCTGGCGAACCTTTGGTAAACATTAAGTAAGATTCAGATTGTAAGAAGTTGGCGATGGCTGGGTCAACGGCATTCAAAGACCCTTCACCCGTGGCGACTTCCTGCACCTGAGAAATTACGCTCATCCGCTTGCGTTCGGAGGAGAAAGGAAACTCTCCAACGCGGGGTAACTTACTATTCCATTGTTCTTTTTCGATTCCTGCTTTCCCTGCTAGGGTGACTAATGCCCCTTCTGTGGGATCTCCCAAAATCGCCCATTCGCCTTTTTCTTTTTGCAATACTGAATCATTACAAACAGCACAGGCTACTGACAAAGCTGAGATTTCTGGCGATTCCTCTAAAGAAATTTTTCGAGCGTCTAAGAGAAAATCTCCTGTAGGAGCATAACCTTCTCCAGTGACGCCAAAAGTTTTGTTATTAGTAAACAGCGATTGCACCACCATTTTGTTTTGAGTCAGCGTGCCAGTTTTATCAGAACAGATAGTGGTTACAGAACCTAATGTTTCCACTGCTGGCAGTTTGCGGATCAAAGCATTCTGGCGTACCATTCGCTGAGTTCCCAAGGCCAAAGTGACGGTAATTACAGCAGGCAGACCTTCTGGAACGACGGCAACTGCCATACTCAAGGACACTTCCAAAAGCTCTTGGATATTGCTAAAACCTCTGGCTTGGATGACACCGCCAATCACAACAATTGCGACGAGAATCAAAGAACCTGTAACCAGGACATTACCCAGTTGAGTCATCCGTTGTTGTAAAGGCGTAGGTTCGCTTTCCACCGACTGCAACATGGCAGCAATTTTGCCTAGTTCCGTTGTCATTGCAGTGTTAGTTACCAGAACCTTTGCCCGTCCTTGGACAACCTCAGTTCCTTGGAATACCAAATTAATGCGATCGCCTAAATCTGTTTCTTCTGGTAAATTTATTGTTGCTTGTTTATTGACAGCTTCAGCTTCACCAGTCAGTGCCGACTCTCGCACTTGTAAATTCGACTGTTCGATCAACCGTCCATCTGCGGCTATCTGCATCCCAGCTTCCAGCAGCATCACATCTCCTGGGACTAGTTCCTTCGCTGCTACCTCCACCAATCTACCGTCGCGCATGACTCGTACTAAGGGAGAGGTGAGTTTTTTCAAGGCTGCTAGGGCTTTTTCCGCACGGCTTTCTTGAACGTAGCCGAGTATGCCATTGAGGATAACAATTGCCAGAATAGCGATGGTATCTTTAAATGGGACTTCACCGGATTTTGTCCCAGATTGCAAAGCTATAAGGTCTAAAACCCCAGAAATCAGAGCTACGCCAATCAGCATCAACAACATAATGTTCTTGAACTGATCTAGCAAAATTTCCCAAGCACTGCGGCCGGCTTGTTCTTCAAGCTCGTTGGCCCCGTATTTTTGCAACCTTTGTTGAACATCGTCGGGTGTTAAGCCACTGTCTGCGTTACTATCAAGCAGGTCTAGCGCTTTATCAACTTCTAAACTATGCCAAACGGCGGCACCTTCAGGCAGAGAATTAGCAGACATCGTGTAAGTCACAGGAAATGGTTACAAAATTCGATCATAATCATAATTTAATGATGACTGGAAAACCATCTCCTAAAGTTACATTAAAGCAATACTAAATCTTATGAGTGTAGAGGCAATGCTTTTGATTTACAAATTTCTCTTCCGTTGACATATATGTGACATAAATGTGTTATTTCTTACGAAAGAGTTTTTTGAAACACATTGTACTGATAATTGTAAGTAATAGAAGCCTGAAGTTTGGCTACAAAGGATATGCCACAATAAATTTTAGGCTGCTGTTGCTTGAACTTGCATCCAGTTTTTAGCCAGGATGCATGGGACGATCGCATTTCTGGATTTTAAATTTGGGTCAAGTTGCCAGCCGGGTTTGGCTTTGTAGCAAACTTTTCCAAACAAATTTGGAATTGCTGAAACGTGCTAAACCATTTAATAAATATTTAATATGAGTTTTGTACTCCCCACTTTGACTGCTAGCCAGATGTTAGGGCAAAAAACAATTCGACCGCTTACTGCTGCTATCCTGTGCGGTATTGCTTTCATTAAGGATAGGCTGATTGCCATTGACAGTCTTAAGGGGCATCTACTGGAGATCGATCCTGCCTCTGACAACAGCAAAATTCTCAATCCGCATCAAGTTAAGGAATTTACCGATGTCACTGGTTTAGCGATATGGGAGGATACACTGTGGGTGAGCCGCGACCATAGCGTTTATTTATGCAAGCTGAATGCTTTGGGTCTAGAGCATTTCGTTACTTTGCCTTATCCAGCTGACGGCGTTGCTGTTTGGGAAACAACAGTATATGTCAGCTGTCAAAGATTAGGCTACATTCTGATTTTCGATCGCGAAAGCCGAAAAGAAATTACCAGATTTTATGCCCCTGGAGTTGGGGTAGAAAATTTGGCAGTCAGTGAGGAAATGTTGTGGATTTGCGATCGCACGGAACAAACAGTTTATGCGATGGACAGGGCAACTGGAGAAGTTCAATTTAGCGTGCTGACGCCCTTTGAATCGCCTACAGGCATAGCAATACATAAAGATGGCGATACAGGCAAAGAAAGTTTGTATGTCGCCTACGCCTCTGAGGAGCCTTATATCCGGGACAATCCAAATGCTGACCCGAATCACGAGCTAACTTACCGCGATCGCACTTTTATTCATCCCCTGTATTATCACTACGAACCCGATAAACGCTACGCCCTCTCTAATGGCTATCTCATAGAAATGTCCTATGCTGAAGAAATTGCACCCTTAGACGAGGTTTATTTACCCGACGTAGAATGGCGCATCGCCCTACCATCAGAAACCGAGCGTCAAAAGGTGAAACACGTTGAACCCATTGGTCTACCCTTTACCGAAGAAGTGATAGATGGTCAACGCGTAGCAGTATTTAAATTTGAAGCCCTCACCCCAGGCGAACGCCATATATTTGGTTGGAAAGCTCTTTTAGAAGTTCGCAATATTAAGTATCGCATCACACCCAAAGATGTGGAAGATATACCCGAACTTTCACCAGAATTGCAAAGTCGCTATCTAGTGGACGACGACGACTTAGCAATGGATACTACCATTGTCCGCCGTGCCGCCAGAGATGCTATTGGTTCTGAAACCAATCTGTTGCGGAAAATGTACAACATCCGTAATTATGTATACGATGAGCTATCTTACGGTATTAAGCCTTACATTGATACGCCAGATATAGTTTTAGAACGCGGTGTTGGTTCCTGTGGCGAATATGTCGGCGTCTTACTAGCCCTATGTCGTTTGAATGGCATCCCCTGTCGTACAGTTGGCAGGTATAAATGTCCGCCCAATGGCGAACACCAAGGCGTACCCCTACAACCTGATTTTAATCACGTTTGGCTGGAGTTCTACGTACCGAATTTTGGTTGGTTGCCAATGGAATCAAATCCCGATGATGTCGGTCATGGCGGCCCGTATCCCACGCGCTTTTTTATGGGTTTGTCCTGGTATCACATTGAAATTGGTAAAGGTATCACCTTTGAAACTGTAACCAGTCAAGGTGCCAGGTTAACCAAAGAAGATATCCCGATTGGGGATTTGGCGATCAATCATATTCGGTTCACAATTCTTAAAGAATTGCCACCGTTTTAAATTTATTTGGGTATGGTTTTCTCAAGGGCCGCTCGTGTCAAGGATGATTTCTAGCGATCGCCTTGGCACTTTGCTACGATTCTCTTGAGTCAATCATGATGTTAAGTTGTCAAAGTCTGCTTGGAGTGAACCAGAAAGCTAAATGTCTCCTGAAGAATTGAAGCAACTCGTCAAGCAGCACGGAAAGGCAGCAAAAGAATTTGAGAAAGAGGCTATTCAGATTGGTGATGCTTACTTTATTCAGAATTTCAAGTTTTCACCGACGATGCAGCAATCCTTGGATGCGCTTCTAGCCCCTAGAAAAAATCTTGATTATGGCATTCCTGATATTCGAGTCTTTGCAAAACCCAAAGGATATTATCTATTCAGTTCTGATGAAGAAGATACAGAGATTGAAATTACTGATTTGCTAGCTTTTGTGCGTGCGATTTATCCAGATTACTATGTTCACTCCACAATGCCGGACTCGTGGACAGAGGAAGATATGCTAAATGAGGCTGAAGTTATGCAGCCGATGGATTTCGCTATCTGGATGTTAGATCGTTTTCAACCTGAAGATTCTGAAGAAGAAGCGTTACTGAATACATGGCTAGGCTCCTTAAAATCAGAGTTGGGGGAAGAGATTATTGCCTACAAGCTTGATGATGATGACGATTCCAATTGCGCGTTTGCTCCATACATCTTTGAAGGGGAGCGTTGTATTATTCTGGTCGTCAGGTATTGGAGCCAGCTTTGAACCATTCCATGCTGCGGGATGTCTAACAAGCCCAATGCACACCGACCGTATGAGCTACCTGCTGAGTGTTTGAGGGTGTTTGCGGCGGCTGATTGGGGACGTTAACCTGCTTTAATTCTGGCTTGTGACGTGCAGAAAGATTATTTGCTATTCTGTGAGTGCGGTTACTCTTGCAGTCTTGGTATAACCAAGGTATAACTCAAAAAATAAAACTTGCAGCTAAGGTCATTATGAAAACTGCGATTTCGCTTCCTGACTCAGTTTTTGAAGAAGCAGAAGCACTAGCCCAGGAGCTAGGGTTGTCGCGTAGCGAGCTTTATACAAAAGCGTTAAAAGCTTATTTGAAAAAGTACAACCGCAATCAAATTTTGCACAAGTTGAACCAAGTTTATTCTCAAGAATCTTCTGAGCTAGATCCAGTAATGGCAAAGATGCAGTTTATGTCTCTGCCTCATGAGGATTGGTAATGTATCGGGGAGAAATTTGGTGGGCGAATCTACCTAACCCAGTAGGTTCAGAACCCGGATATCGTCGTCCTGTCTTGGTAATTCAAGATGATGTTTTTAATCAAAGCCGTATCAATACAGTTATCGTTGTCATCATTACCTCGAATACTCAGTTAGCAGAAGCACCAGGTAATGTGTTATTGCCTTGTGAAGTATCAGGTTTATCTAGAGATTGTGTCGCTAATGTATCTCAGATTTTTACAGTCGATAAAGCATTTCTTACTGAACGTATCGCTTCACTACCAGACTATTTGCAGGAGGAGGTAAACGAGGGCTTGCGAATGGTGTTGTATCTCTAGCCGCAAGCTAACAAGTCACTGTACCGAAACGCCACAAGCTAGTTGGCTGAGTTACACATGTCTTAACCCACCTTCAATAACTAACCAATCCCGATCTTGCTTTTTTATTACTTTTTCAGCAAGCCCTACGTACTTACTTATGCACCTTTAAACTGGGCAATGGATACGATTGATGCTGCTTGAAATCGGCAAACTCGCAAATAGAGTTAAATGGACAAAAGCGGCAGTGAGAGCCAGGATTTGGGGGAAAAATTTTACTAAAATTGCTGACTTGTTCTTGATAATTTTGTAAATCGCGCTGGTGTTTGTGGGCTATATTAGCTAACTCAAATTTTAAGGATTCTAACTCGCTATTATTGATGCTAATTAATTCAGATTTTTTACAAATTTCTAAATTATAAAATGAGGCAACGGCTTGTCTTCCAGGGTAAAGATAACGAGCAGCTAACAAGTAAACTAAAGCCTGTCTTCGGTCAAAAGCTGATTTTCCAGTTTTGAAATCTAAAATATGTAAAGTGCGATCGCTTTCAATGAAAACGCAGTCCATAGCCGCATATAAGCGAAAGCAATAATCTTGTTGTTCGATGACAATCGGTTTCGGAAAACCTTCATCACCAGGAGTTAATTGGATAATATTTTTATCCAACAGCAACGGCGCATCATGATATTTTTTCAAAATTTGCAGCACCCGTTGGCGGACTTGCTCGCTTGAACTAGCTAATTTTAGTAGCTGTGCAACTTTTTCTACCCCATCGGATCGCTCTAAGAGGTGTCTGTGATTATGAAACTCATAAACGCCTTTTTGGGCAAGTATTCCAATCCGCTGGGGTGCGGTAGCTTTCGCTAACAGTGCTTTGACTTGTGGTTCGTTTTGCCGCGCTTTGATAAACCCCCGTCTCATCTGGCAATGCCAGCGTTCTTGCCCTGACGCTGGGGCAACTAAAGACCAAAGGTGATAACTGGCAAAAGGTCGATCGGGGGTTGACATTGCTCGGAAACGGTGAGAGAAAGTACGGTGGGAAGAAATATGTTCGCTAGTTTCCGCCGAACATAAACCTCGGAGGATACTTGCTGCTACACACGCTTTGCGGGAAGCTTTTAATAGTACTGATGATGTACGGGAGCAAGTGGCAGAAATGAGCGCTAGCAGGAATTCCAGCAAGATAAAATTCGGTACCGATGGCTGGCGAGGCATTATTGCCGATGATTTTACTTTTTCCAATGTGAGGAAAGTAACAAGAGCGATCGCTAGTTACCTCGAAACAGCCTATACAAAAGACAGACCAGTACTTATAGCCTACGATACTCGGTTTTTAGCTGACCAGTTTGCCCGCACAGCAGCCCAAGTCTTGGCAGATTTGGGTTGGAGTGTGAAACTTACCGATCGGGATTGTCCCACACCAGTAATTGCCTACAACGCCCGTCACTTAAATTCCGCTGGGGCGTTAATGTTTACTGCTAGCCATAATCCAGCACCATACTGTGGAATTAAATATATCCCCGATTATGCTGGACCTGCCACTCCAGAGATTACTGATACTATTGTGGCAAATATAGAAAGTGCATCGGATGAACCGCCTAGCAACAATCCATCTCGTTCAATTTCTACTTTCGATCCCAAGCCAGATTACCTACAATTTATCTACACTCTGCTAGATATAGATAAAATTAAGAGCGCTAATTTAAAAGTAAAATACGATGCTCTCTATTCTACTTCTCGCGGATATTTAGATGAAGTTTTGCAACAAAGTGGGACTCAATTAGAAAGTTTCCACACTTGGAGAGATGTATTATTTGGCGGCGGAATGCCAGAACCTAAGGGAGAACAATTAGTTGAATTAGTGGAAGCAGTAGTCAAGGATCGCGCAGATTTGGGTTTGGCGACAGATGGAGATAGCGATCGCTTTGGTATTGTTGACGAACAAGGTACTGTCCTCACTCCGAATACTGTGCTGTTAGTTTTAGCACGACATTTAATCAAAAATAAAGGTAAAAGCGGCGCCATAGTTCGCACTGTGGCTACAACCCACCTGCTGGATAACTTTGCAGCTAAATATGGGCTGCAAATTTATGAAACACCAGTAGGCTTTAAATACATCGGTGAAAAAATGCGGGAAACTGCCGTACTGATTGGTGGGGAAGAATCAGGCGGATTAAGTGTAATTGGGCATATTCCCGAAAAAGACGGTGTTTTAGCCGATATGCTAGTGGCAGAAGCCATCGCTTATGAAGGTAAACCCCTAAGTCAGTTAGTTAAGGAAGCGATCGCTGAAGCTGATGGGCCACTTTACAACACCCGCCTTGACTTACACCTCACCGAGTCACACAAAACCGCTGTCATTGACTCCTTTACCAAAAATCCACCCGCAGAGGTAGCAGGAATTAAAGTCAAGGAAGTCGGGCGTAAAGACGGCATTAAACTCTATTTAGAAGAAGGTAGCTGGGTTTTGCTGCGTCCTTCCGGTACAGAACCCTTGGTGCGCGTTTACCTAGAAACCAACTCTCCGGAAAAACTCTTCAAAATCTCTCAAAAGATGGAAAATGCCATTGCTAAGCTAGAAGCATAAGAGTTAGGAGTTAGGAGTTAAGAGTTGTAAATTAGCAATTCTTAACTCTTAATTTATAACTTCGCTCAAACTCCTCACTCCTCACTCCTAACTCCTAACTTTTATTAAGATATGAAAACTTTAGCTCCTTTATTAACAATCGTAGTTGTAGCTATTTGGGTACTGGCGATCGCAATTATTTCAGTTCAAAATGCCACCCCAGTATCGTTAAAATTCTTAACATTTCAATCAATACAAATACCAGCGGGTTTAGTTTTAGCTTTTAGTGCAGTTATAGGATTAATTGGCACAGCACTGCTGCAACCATTGTGGAATCTTGGTGGTTATGGACAGGGTAATTCTCGATTAGAAGACGATGCCGAATTTTTTGTTGATGATGATTTTTGAGGGTTGAATAGCTGTGCAGTACCAAAACATTATTACAATCGAACCAGGGAGGCGAGGTGGTAAACCTTGTATTCGAGGAATGCGAATTACCGTATACGATGGAGATTTAGAATTAGCGTTAGATGAAGACTGGCTACCGGAAGCAAGCGATATTTGATAACTGTAATTGTGATTATTTCTGTATGGCGATCGCTATTTTCTCAGAGTGCCTATTATCTGTAAATTTGGTATTACATGAAAAAAGCCTGAGTTAACAGGCTATTTTGGAAAGTTTCAAAAGTGTGATTCCACTTTTATAAAATTAAAATGTCCATTCGTGGTCTGGATCATCAAGGGCAGCGCGAACAGAAGCTAAATTTGCAAGTTCTTTAAATGGGCTGGATTTAGCGATTTCTGTAATTGAGTTTAAGGTAAGAGCTAGTTGTTCATTATTACCGGATGCGATCGCATTATCAACAACAGCAAATAAAGCGCGAAAGTTTTTTGCACGTTCATCAAAAGAGCGATCTAAATAAGCCATCAGCAAATCTCGCTGAGCATTAATCCTGGTGATTGTTTCTTTTTCCCAAGCCTCAATATTACGTCTCTTTGTCTGTTCCTCTTCGGCAACTTTAAGGTAATCTGTGTAAGCTGAAACTACTTGCTGTAGAGATTCAGCAGGATTAATAAATTCCTTGATTATTTTGAGTGTCATTTCTAATTGCCTCCCAAAGTACGATACTTCGCTTGGATAGTCGCAGTAGTGGGATTAAGCTGCCCTTCACTGTCTAAAACAGGAGTTTTCATAATTTCTGCAAGTGCTTTCACAAAAAGTGCGACTTTTTGAAACTTCTTAGCATCCCTGTTTTTGTCGAATGATGGTAAAGATTCAAGTTCTTGAATACCTAGAATAGCGCATTCATTCAGACATTCAAATACGCCCTGTAACTCATTAATCCGCCGTCTTACTTGTTGCATAAAGTCTTTTGCTGCTTCAATTTTAGCGATCGCTGCAAACAATAAACAGGCTTGGATATCTTCAAGTTGGAGATCGGGAAAATCTTCTAAAATCTCAGAAATACTGACATTCTCAGCCAACATTTCTAAAATGTCACTCACACGAATTCTCATGCCTCGAATACAAGGATGACCACCACACTGACCAGGGGTTTGAGTAATACGAGTCAACAAATCAGCCCTTGAGTTCATGGAAGTGTTTTAATATTTGGTACTTTTATTTAATTGTGCGATCGCAATTATCCAAAGCTCACATTTGAGTACAGTAGACAGGCGATCGCCATTATCCAAATCTCACACAACAGCAGCTAAATTTGACAGTTTTGAGTTAGTTTTCCTTCCAGATAATCAATAAATTCGAGAATTTCTGTATCAGTGAGTTGTAAGCGCGATCGCTTTCCATATTTTTGCTGCAAATACTCTCTCCCTTGTTCTGGAGTCCAATTTAATTGTGCTAAATATCTATCACTTTGAGCTATCAAAACTGTATGGGCTTCTGAGGGTGTTGTATTAGTAGATATTTGTATTGGTTCTTGATTGAAATTTTGCAGAGAGTTAATTTTTAAACTTACTTTTTGTCCTAAAGCTTGCCAATCAATTTCCTTGTGTCCATTCCAACTAACATCTATAGAGCGATAAGTTACTGGATCGTAAATAGTACAAAAAACTACATTGCTCTCTCCTGGGCTAACGGCCATCGTTAGTGGATTACGCAGTTGTTCGCAAGTAAGAATATCTAAAGATAACAACAAACTTTGGGAAAAGTAAGATTCACTTCCTGAACGAATAATATAAGGTTTATCTGCCAAAATATATAAATCATTTTTTTCAACTACTTTAAACTTAGTTTCAACCTTTTTATTAACTTCTATTCCTGTTATCGCCCCAGTTAAAGCTCTCTCATAAATTGGGATGCGTTTTTCATCTTCAGATAGCATATACCAACAATGATCGTTTTCTCTACTAACAAACACGTATTGAGGTTTTGGAATAGCTCCGAATCCTAATTTAACTTCCATATTTTTGAGCGAGTTTTCTTAAATTAATTTGTTTAGCAGCAAGCTTTAACGATTTGTATCGTTAAGCAATAAGTTGCTTTATATATATAATTCCCTAGACAGGAATTAAATTAACATTAAGGCAACCAAAGTTACGGTCTTTTTGTGCATCACTCATAACTTTTCTCAACACAGAAATGTTGAGTATTAACATTGATTTTTTAGGCTTGACAAGACTGTACTTTTCTGAAAATAAATATCTTAATATTTCTTAAATATTACCTAGTTATATTGATGCAGCTTAGAGATTTGAAGAATTTTAGACAATAATTTGGCAATTTAATAATATTTTACAAAATCAGATTAACTTCCTCTCAAGTGGTGTTGGCTAACGAGGGAAAGGTGGGAATTTAATTGCGATCGCTAATTTCAGTCGTTTTTGTAACAGATGGCTGCATATACCTCTGTCTAACCTTGATACTGCGTCCTAATCCCCTGAAAACGCCTCCTATGTCGATCGGCTAATTCTATGAAAACCATTTAAAAAAGGGAATTTCAGCTTTTTGTATTTTGTAACTATTTTTAAAAAAATAGTTATTAAAAAACTTTTATTTAGTATTTTTAGGTTTATATAAGCTTTTTAAAGTAATCAAAGGCTAAATAAATCTATTTAAATTATCTAGCGCCAGATAGCAACGTTTTATAGATTCAGACCCACTTTCTTTTCTATGTAATTTGCACAATAATGACAACCACAAGACCTCACGCATCGCCGTCTCAGGCAAGGTGAAGGCAAACGTTTGAGCCACAAGTTTGACAAGAAGCTATAAGAGGCAAACAACAGTGAAACTAGCAGTCTACGGAAAAGGTGGTATTGGCAAATCCACAACTAGCTGTAATATATCCGTCGCCCTAGCTAAACGTGGCAAGAAAGTGCTGCAAATTGGCTGCGACCCAAAACATGACAGCACCTTCACCCTGACAGGGTTTTTGATTCCCACAATTATCGACACCCTCCAAGAAAAGGATTATCACTACGAAGATGTGTGGCCGGAAGACGTGATTTATAAAGGCTACGGTGGTGTTGATTGCGTAGAGGCTGGCGGGCCACCTGCGGGTGCAGGATGTGGCGGTTATGTCGTTGGCGAAACCGTAAAATTACTTAAAGAACTTAACGCTTTTGATGAGTACGATGTAATTCTGTTTGACGTTCTCGGCGATGTAGTTTGCGGTGGATTTGCAGCACCACTCAACTACGCAGATTACTGCCTGATTGTTACAGACAACGGCTTTGATGCGTTATTTGCTGCTAATCGCATTGCTGCTTCAGTCCGGGAGAAAGCACGAACTCATCCATTGCGTTTAGCTGGGTTAATTGGCAACCGCACCTCGAAGCGCGACTTAATTGAAAAATATGTAGAAGCTGTGCCAATGCCAGTTCTAGAGGTTTTACCTTTGATTGAAGATATCCGCGTTTCGCGCGTTAAAGGTAAGACTTTGTTTGAAATGGCAGAGCAAGATCCTTCCCTGGACTACGTTTGCGATTACTATCTCAACATTGCCGATCAAATTTTGGCGCGTCCCGAAGGCGTTGTACCTAACGACTCACCAGATCGCGAATTGTTCTCTTTGTTGTCCGATTTTTATCTAAATCCGGGTAAACCCCAGGTTCCTAATGCCGAAGAGGAACTAGACTTGATGATTGTATAAATCACCAAGTTTTCAGGATGGGGGACAATAACATGGCATTCTTTCACAGCTTTACAGATTCATTAAAGCAGAAGTGGTTGCAATTTTTTCAAACAAATCGGGACTGGATTACGCTGCACATGGAAGTGGAATCAGTCTACACGCCTGATGGCGGGAAGCGACCACCTTCTTACCTCATCCTGGGAGTAGTTAACGCGCTAGAACCAAAGTTAGCGCAATTGATGTTGCCTTTTGCCAAACTTAATCCTGATGCTGATACCCTGATTGAAGTTCTGGATTTGCATTTTGACCCAGATTTTGCTCTCGGTAATCGCTTCCAAGTCACACCAGAACAAGAGAATTATGTGCATAATGCCGTAGCTGCCGTTGATGAAAGACCTGAAGATGAAACATTGACACATTCTCATAATGGCTTTGAGTCAGTGGCAGTAGCTCAACAGTTCACAATGGTGGATTCCGATGATGAAAATCTGGCGTTAAGCGATTCTGAGGAAAGTGAAAATGGCTTTGGTGATATTTCCTTAGCCAACGACGAAGGCTCAAAAGATGAGCCACTCCAAACCTCTAGTGTAGAAGCAGATGAATTTGGGGACATTACTTTCGATGCAACAACAGCTGCAATGGAAGTAAAGCTGGATGACCAGGTACTTGAAGATAGTCCATTAGACGAAAATGCGTTTAGTGACGTGCTATCAGATGTCTGGGGTGATGAAACATCGCTGCAAAAGGCTGAAGAAAATAACGATTTGTTAGGGGAAGAACTGCCAGCTGGCGTTTTTGATGAATCCGAAATTGCCCGTCTCTTCCCCAACGCTTAATTACTAAGTTAGGAGTTAAGAAAAGTTATGAGTTCAGAAAAGTTAGGAGTTAGGAGTTAAGAGTTAGGAGTTCAGAAAAGTTAGGAGTAATTTGAAGTTATGAGTTAAGAATTAAGAGTTAGTAATAAAAACTCCTAATTCACAACTCCTAATTCACAACTCCTAACTCCTAACTCCTAACTCACAACTCCTAACTCCTAACTCCTAACTCCTAACTTAATTACTTCTAACTTGAAAAATCAAGGGGAGAAAAAACCAAAATGACTGTCGCTCAACAACCAGAAGCTTTAAACTTTGAGTGTGAAACTGGGAATTACCATACCTTTTGCCCAATTAGCTGCGTGGCGTGGTTATACCAAAAAATTGAAGATAGTTTCTTTTTGGTGATTGGGACAAAAACTTGCGGCTACTTCCTGCAAAATGCGATGGGGGTAATGATTTTTGCTGAACCCCGCTATGCAATGGCTGAGTTGGAAGAGGGGGATATTTCGGCACAGCTGAATGATTATGAAGAACTGAAGCGGTTGTGCTTGCAAATTAAACGCGATCGCAATCCTAGTGTAATTGTCTGGATTGGTACTTGCACCACAGAAATTATCAAAACAGATTTAGAAGGTTTAGCACCGAAACTAGAAGCTGAGATTGGTATTCCCATCGTTGTGGCGCGTGCAAACGGTCTAGATTATGCCTTCACCCAAGGAGAAGACACCGTGTTAGCTGCAATGGCTAATCGTTGTCCCGATAAGGCGCCGGTGGCAGAAACAGAGAAAACTGAACGCAATGCGATCGCTAAATTGCTAAACTTCGGCAAGAAAAAAGAAGATGTCGTCCAAGAAGAATCTGAGTACGTAGACCACCCGCCGTTAGTTCTCTTTGGTTCCCTTCCCGATCCCGTGGTTACTCAGTTAACCTTGGAACTGAAGAAACAAGGCATCAAAGTTTCCGGCTGGCTACCCGCAAAGCGCTTCACTGAACTGCCAGTACTGGAAGAAGGGTATTATGTCGCTGGTGTCAACCCTTTCCTCAGCCGCACAGCTACAACTTTAATGCGCCGCCGCAAGTGTAAACTCATCGGCGCACCGTTCCCAATTGGCCCCGATGGTACCCGCGCTTGGATTGAGAAAATCTGCTCGGTGTTCGGTATTACTCCCAAGGGTTTGGATGAACGGGAAACCCAAATTTGGGAAAGCTTGGAAGATTACGTGAAACTGATTCGCGGTAAGTCTGTCTTCTTCATGGGTGATAACTTGCTGGAAATCTCCCAAGCACGGTTTTTGGTGCGCTGTGGGATGACAGTTCACGAAATTGGGATTCCTTACATGGATAAGCGCTATCAAGCTGCTGAGTTGGCGCTACTGGAGAAAACTTGCCAGGAAATGGGTTCGCCTCTGCCAAAGATTGTGGAGAAGCCGGATAATTACAATCAACTCCAGCGAATTTATGAGTTGAAACCAGATTTAGTAATTACTGGTATGGCTCATGCTAACCCGTTGGAAGCACGCGGTATTAATACTAAGTGGTCTGTAGAGTTCACTTTTGCTCAAATTCACGGCTTTACAAATGCGCGGGATATGTTGGAGTTGGTGACTCGTCCGTTGCGTCGGAATAATAATTTGAAAGATTTGGGTTGGGAGAAGTTGGTGAAGGAAGAAGCGAAGATTTAAGATTTGGGTTTTTATTGAGTAACACTATAAGACTATGTGAGTAAGGGCGAACCGAAAAGTTCGCCTTTTTTTTATAAACTACATAAGAGCGAATCAAAATATGACTAGTATTCAAAAATTGAATAACTACATAACTGTAAATCTAAAGGTTTAGATGGGATTATATAAATAAATTCTGCTTCATCAAGTTTTATTTTAGTAGATGAACTGAATTGAAGCCAGTCTTGGAAACTGCTGTCTAGTCTGGATATTACTTCTACTTCTGTCTCATAAGCTTCAAAACGACGATAAGTTTCGATCATAGCTTCAATTTTTTGCAATGGTTGAGCTAATTTTGGTTTGTCTTGTTTTTCTGATGAATTAATTCCCATGAGTCCCCCTAGTAGGTCTGCTAGCGGAAATACCGGTGCTATGAGTGGTGCTGCAAGTGCTGATATTGATATTCCTGAAAATATTGGTTCTATTTTTGGTTTGACTGTAGTCCAACCTCCAAGTACTCCAGTAATGACATCGTTCATAGTGATATATGTAGGAGGAATTAACAGAGAATAGTTTTTGTAAAACTGATCTTGTTCTTGCTGGTCAAGATATGCAAATATCTTCTCAACAAATTTTTTTACACTTTTAGCAAGCAATTCTGCACCTTCTTGCAGACAACGACGCGCAGTTTCAATTTCTTCCAATTCTAAATAGCAACGCGTTTTAGCTACATAAGTTAAGAATAATGATGATAAATATTCATCAGCAACTTGAATATCTTCTTCTAATGCTGTTTCAAAATAACCAGTATAAATATGTTGAGCTTCTAAAAATCGGTTAATAGCTAAATTCATCATGTTAAGACGATTTTCCGGTTTAGTCATTGTAAAAGCATCACGCGCTAAATCAAGAGCTGCACAAAAATTGGCATTAACAGTCAAGTCAAACTTACTATTGAGTTGCTTAACATCTTGCTGTAAAATTTTGAGGCGTTGCTCAATTTCGCCTAAGCGTTTAATTACCACAGCAAATCCTATTACTGAAACGCCGAGATTAAGAATACTAGCGGCTGAACCAAATTGAGAAAGTATTGTTGAGCTTTGTATCAAATTCGGTGATATTTCACGTAACCAAGTAACAACTTTTTTGCTCCCTACTTCTCGAATTACACCGCCAACACGTTCGTAAGCTTGGTTTTTCAATCCCTCAACAATCCAGTTAGGAATTATAAATGTTGTTGTAAAATTTTCCATAGTTTTCTCTCACTTACTAAATACTCAGTAGCATAGTATCCGGCAATAAACTCATTTGCCTCTATGCAGCTAATACCCGTACTTTATTCAGTATTCCCAATTTGAGTTCTATTCTGTCTAATAACAATCGCTACTTTTAAAAAACCTGAAAAAATGTGGCGATCGCCTAAATCTCATTTCAGTCAAACACAGTTACAATAAGATAGTAAAGATTAGAGTAAATACCAATTATGCTTAGTGGAATTAAACAAAAGGCTATTGTTGGCAAAAATGGCAAGATTGAACTCTCAAAAACTGAGCTACCAGAAGGAACAGTTGTAGAAGTAATTGTTCTAGTTGAACCATCGACTCAAGAAGATGAAACTACTTATCTTTTGAAATCAGAAACTAACAAAAATCATCTGCTCAAAGCTGTGGAAAATGTAAAAGCAGGAAATCTAATTTATGTAGATTTAGATGAATATGAAAAAAGTTGCCTTTGAACCAGAAGCTTTTGAACAATTAGGTCAGTGGGCAACAGAAGACAAAAAAATATTTAAAAAAATCTTGGAACTGATTAGAGATATACAAAGAGATCCATTCGCAGGAATAGGTAAGCCAGAACCATTAAAATATGAACTACAAGGTTACTGGTCGAGACGGATAACAGATGAACATAGATTAGTTTACAAAGTTGAAGAAGATTTGTTAATTATTTTGACTTGTAAATATCATTATGAACAATAAAGATTATGAAAGTAAACTAACTCTGGAGTCACTACCTGATGCTGAGGTTTTGGCTATGTGTGATATGCAAATGGAAGTTGAACAGCAAAAAGTTTTAAGCGAACTTTTAGCGCGTAATCGAGAGGGAGAAATAAATGATTTAGAAGCTCGTCAACTAGATGAACTTATGCAAGTCTACCGACATGGCTTGATAAGTAAAGCCAGAGCATTAAAAGTGGCTGTTGAACGTGGCTTAATATCTTCTCTCAATTAAAGCAAGCTTATAAATTTATGATGAGAGAAATCTATGAATACAACACCGTCTCCACACGAAAGTAAGCAAATGCTGAAGTGGCTGAACCAGAATCGCCAAATGTTATTAGAGTTATATAAGAATCAATATATTGCTTACAATGCCGATGGCTTAATCGCTCACAGTGAAAATTTACGTGAAGTTTTAAAATTGGCAGAAGCCTCAAACCAAATATTTGCAATTTACTTAGTTCCGCGTCGTACTGCTTCTATTGAGATTTTATGAATTTCGGTTTCGTACTTGAAGCATTTGCAAAAACTCTTGGAGAACAGGTGTCATGTCTTCTTCCCGCCATACTATAGCCGTTTCTACTAATGGTGTTTTCTCCTCAAAACTACGATAAACTACACCAGTTCTTTGAAGATTTTGCAACGAAGATGGCACGATCGCAATCCCCATTCCTGCTGAAACCAGCCCGATAATTGTCTGCATTTGAATCGCTTCTTGAGTCACTTTCGGGCTAAAATTCTCTTGCTGACAAAGGCTTACAATTTGGTCGTAAAGTCCAGAGCCTAAATGGCGAGGAAACATAATAAAATTTTCGTTGATTAGCGATCGCACTGAAATATTTTCTCGTTCAGCTAAAGGATGAGTTTCCGCTAAAGCGACAATTAAAGCTTCTTGTTGAATACACTTTTGATTGAGCGTATTATCTTCTAATGGTGGATGAGCAAAGCCTACGTGAATGCGGTTCTCTTGAAGCGCTCTTTCTTGCTCATTTGTAGTTAATTCCTGCAAAATTAAGTCTACTTCGGGAAACTTTTCTCGAAATTGTCGCAAAATTCCAGGAAGCAAATTATAAGTTACCAAACTGGTAAACCCAATTCGTAATTGTCCCTTTTCACCTCTGCCAATTTTTTGAGTTAGCTCGATTGCTTTTTGGAGTTGGGCTAAAAGCTGATAAGCTTCTTGCAAGAATACTTGTCCGGCTTCGGTTAGTTGCACCTGTCGCTTGGTTTTGCGGTGAAACAGTTCTACTCCTAATTGCGCCTCTAGTTGCTGAATTTGCTGGCTTAACGGCGGTTGAGCAATATGCAGTCGTTCGGCGGCTTTACTGAAGTGGAGTTCTTCAGCCACAGCGATAAAGTAGCGCAGATGTCGCAATTCCATTTTTTTGATATTTTATAAGTCTCAATTTTATATCAATATATATTGGACATCTGAAAAGTACCTGTATATGATGACTACGGGCTTTGAGCGATCGCTAACAGCAATCAGGCGTGTGAGGGACAAAAGGGTTAGAAGTGAAACGCAAAGGGGCGCAGAGGTTTTAGAGAATTTGTGATAAAAATTTGCGCGTTCTTTCTTGTTTGGGGTTGCTGAAAAATGTGTCTGGGGTAGCTGATTCGACGAGAGTACCGCTATCCATGAGGATAACTCGGTCGGCGACTTCGCGGGCAAATCCTACTTCGTGGGTGACGACTACCATTGTCATTCCATCACGGGCGAGACTTCGCATGACATCCAATACTTCCCGTACCATTTCGGGATCTAAGGCTGAGGTGGGTTCATCAAACAACATAATTTTAGGTTGCATTGCTAAAGCACGAGCAATCGCCACGCGTTGCTGTTGTCCCCCAGATAACTGTCCTGGATATTTATGCGCTTGTTCTAAAATGCCTACTCTTTCTAGTAGTTTCATCGCCGATTCTTGAGCTTGGATTTTTGGCGATCGTCTCACCCAAATCGGTGCCAAAGTAATATTTTGCAATACCGTCAAATGGGGGAATAAATTAAACTGTTGAAATACCATTCCCACTTCTCTACGAATTGCTTCAATATTTCGTAAGTCATGGCTCAGAGTAATACCATCAATTTCAATTCTTCCTTGTTGATATTCTTCTAAGGCATTGAACGTGCGAATAAAAGTAGACTTCCCAGAACCAGAAGGCCCCATTAAAACTACAACTTCTTTGCGATTTACTGTCAAACTCACACCCTGGAGAGCATGGAATTTGCCATACCACTTGTGAACATTTTCAGCAATTATTATCGGTTTTTGGTCTGTTGACACAGATATACACCTCTGATTTTTTTAGTATGTTAATAGAGTAAATAGGAATTCCTGATGTTAAATTATTAAATAATATAACTACTGATTTAACTCTTTTTCTAAACTCCGAGAAGCTACTGACATTGAGTAACAAAATATCCAATAAATCAATCCAATAAATAAATAAACTTCTGCGTAGCGATCGAGAAATTCTGGCTGTGCCAAAATAGAACGGGCAATACCTGTGAGTTCTACTAATCCCAGTAAAGATAAAAGTGAAGTGTCTTTAAATAAGCCGATAAATTGACCAACGATCGCAGGAATAACCGCACGTAAAGCTTGAGGTAAAACAATTAATAAAACCACCAAGGCTGTATTTAATCCTAATGCTTTTGCGGCTTCAACTTGTCCCCGTGGAATTGATTGAAGTCCACCGCGTACATTTTCTGCCATGTAAGCAGCACTAAATAAAACCAATCCAGCAATTCCTCGCAGCACCCGATCTAAACGCACATCTGCTGGTAAAAACAAGGGAAGCATTACCTGAGCAAGGAACAAAATGCCAATCAATGGAACTCCTCTAATGATTTCAATGTAGAGGATAGAAAACCAACGAGCGGTTGGTAAATCACTTGTTCGCCCTAAAGCCAGTAAAATCCCAATGGGAAACGAAAGCACGATACTAACTGCTGCCATTAGTAGGGTAAGTAGCAAACCATTCCACAAATTTGTTGGTACAGATTGCAATCCAAATCCACCACCAATTAGCCACAAAATAATAGGAAAAGATAATAACCATAATAGTGAAAGCCAAGGAGTTAATACTTGAGCAAATTTTCTTGCCAACCAAAAAAATGCCAATATTAAAACTGCAATTAATAGTAACTGCAAGCGGTAGATAAAATCTAGCGGTAAAATAACTAATAAAATACCGAATCCAAACGTAAAAAAAGCAATTCTCCGTTTTGTTAACTGTTGCTTGTTAAAGAATACACCTCCAGTAATAGCGGTTAAAATTGCAGCGATCGCCAGCACAGTCCAAGCTCGCCAATATAGTGTTTGGGGAAACCTCCCAACTAAAAATAAACGTAAATTAACTGGAATTACTGCCCATTGTGCTTGAGTCTTTGCCCAGGTTATCACTCCTCGTGCTATCCAAAACAACAATACCAAACAGACAACAGTTAACAAGGTGTTGTACCAAGTACTGAATAGGTTTTTACGCAACCAAGTCAATTTGTCATTAGTCATTTGTTTTTCTTTGCGTCCCCGCATCTTTTCATTTTTCCTAACTTCCTCATCTCTCTTTAATTTGCACGCTGCGATTAAACAAATTCATTATTAAAGAGATACTCAAACTTAGAATGAGATAGGTGAGCATAATTATTAATATTACTTCTACGGCTCTGCCAGTTTGGTTAAAAGTGGCGGAACCGACAAAATAAATATCAGGGTAGCCGATGGCGATCGCTAAACTAGAATTTTTCGTCAAGTTCAGATATTGACTCGTCAACGGCGGAATAATTACCCGCAAAGCTTGGGGAAAAATCACCAGTCGCATCACTAAGCCTGGTTTTAATCCTAGCGATCGCGCTGCTTCCCATTGTCCCTGAGGTACCGATCGAATTCCACCTCGGACAATTTCTGCTATAAACGCACCCGTGTAAAAAGTTAATCCCAACAGCAAAGCTGAAAACTCTGGTGATAGAGTAAACCAAGGCAGTTCTAAACCACTTTGGCTCAGGCTAATAAAACCCCAAAGAGATATTTTATTTTCGGTTTTGGGAAAACTAAGAAAAACAGCAAAGTACCAAAATAACAATTGCAGCAATAAGGGCGTATTACGGAAAATTTCTACATAAACTAAAGCGATCTTCCGTACCAACCAATTGTCAGAAAATCGCGCAATTCCAGCAGCGATCCCTACAATTGTCGTGAGAAATATTCCGGCGATCGCCACCCGCAAAGAGTTAATTAAACCCACCCATAAAGCTCGGCTGTAAGTATCAGTTGGTTTGTAGCTAATCGCCGTTTCACCGATATCAAAAGAACCTTGCTGATTGAGAAAACCAAATCCAAACTGAATGCCCAATTGCTGCAAATTGCGGTTAAGATTTTCCCATAACATTAATATTACAACTGCTGTTAAAAATACTGCAAAAAATTGCCCAATAATTCTCCAAAAACGGTAGTCATTAATCATGAGTTATTAGTCATTAGTCATTAGTCATTGGGGATTGGTAATTGATAATTCAAACTTTATCCATTACCCAGTTCCCATTTCCTACTCCTACCGAAACGGCGGAGAGTAAAGTAGTCCGCCTTTATTCCAGAGTTGGTTTTGACCGCGAGCTAAATTAAGTTTGGTTTTGGGGCCGAGGTTGCGATCGTAAATTTCAGCATAGTTGCCGACGTGCCTAATTATTCGTGCGGCAAAGTCGTTTGTTAAGCCGAGTCCTTCACCAAGGTTGCCTTCTGTTCCTAAAAAGCGCTTAATGTCTGGGTCGTTACTAGCGGCTAACTGACCTACATTCTGGGAATTAATGCCCAATTCTTCAGCTTTTACTAAAGAATAAACCACCCATTTCAGGACATCACCCAGCCTAATGTCTCCTTTAGCTACTGCTGGCGCAAGAGGTTCTGAAGAAATCACTTCTTCAAGAATTACATTGTCTTGGGCGTTGGGTAGGGTTGTGCGCCGAGAAACCAACGCCGAGCGATCGGCCGTGATACCATCACAACGCCCTTGAGCATAGGTGGCAAAAGTAACATTAACGTCTTCAAATACAACAGGTTTGTAAGCGATGCCTCTTTTCCGCATTTGGTCTGCTAAATTCTGTTCGGTAGTAGTGCCGGTTTGAACGCAAATAGCTTTATCTTTTAAATCTGCCAAGGATTTAATATTGCTATTTTTGCGAACCATGATGCTTTGTCCGTCGTAAAAGACTACAGGTGCAAATTCTAAACCTACTGAAGTATCGCGACTTAGAGTCCAGGTAGTATTACGGCTAAGAACGTCTACTTCCCCAGTTTGCAAAGCTGTAAAACGCTCTTTGGCATTGAGATTGCGAAATTCTACTGCATCTGGTTTGTCAAACAAAGCAGCTGCCATCGCCCTGCAAATATCTACATCAATGCCACTGTATTTCCCGTTGCTTCCCACAAAGCTGAAGCCTGGAATTTCACCACTAACACCGCAAATTACCTGACTGCGGCTTTTAATAGTATTCAAACGATTTCGAGTTCCTGGTACTGGTGGATTACTATCTGGGCTGCTGGTTGTATTTGTTGTTTGCCCTGGCCCTCCACCACAAGCAGTAATGGCAAAGATTAGAGGGGCGATCGCTACAATTAAACCTGATTTATACATAAACTTCATAGTTACTAGACAATAAAAATGTATTATTCACTACAATCATTTTCTTAAAAACAATTTCTTGCTTGTCATATAAAACTCTACCAGCCTCCGGGCTATTTTTTTTCACCCTTAAAAGCCTTGGTTGAAGTTTTTACTGATTTTTTAAAAGCCTCAGAGAGTTTGTATAACTTGCCTCAATTACCTTTAATTTGGCATTTTTGTTGAAAATGCTCTCAGCATACTTAATAGCAATCTATTAATCAAACCTGGAAGATAATATTAAAAATTTAGCGATACCAATTTTATATTTTTTATTGTGTAAAAGTTGGAGTAATAAATTATTGCATCTTTAATAATCAACAAAAGGCCTCAAAAAATAATAGATATATCTCAGCATGAAAACCTATTTTTACTATCTCCAATGCCCCATGCCCTATGCCCTATCCCCCATACCTAATTCATCCATAAGTAGCCACACTAACTCAAACTACTACCACTCGCAGGTTAAACTAGGTCTGGTAACAGCTGCTCCAGCATTCCTATGAGGCTTTTATGGGAGCTAACCTCAAACAAATTGCCAAGTACTTAGATAACCTTGGTTGGGACTACCGTTTTGATGATGAAGAAGACCGGATTATAACAGGTGTGGAAGCTGATAACTTAGAAGATTTTCTAATAGTTGTTCAGTTGGATGAAGAAGGAAAATTTTTTCGGGTATTTGCACCTCAAGTTCTGGCAGGAATTCAAGACCATCCTCACAAGGGAGCTATCCTACAGACAATGCTTGCCATTTCCTGGGAAACCAAAATGTTGCAATGGGAGTATGACCCATCCGATGGTGAAATCCGTGCCATTATTGAGTTCCCTCTGGAAGACTCAATTCTCACAGAAAAGCAGTTTCACCGTTGTCTGAGTGGATTAATTCAGATTGTAGATGGCATAGCAATCCCTCGCCTGAAAGAAGTTATGGAAACAGGCCTCGATCCGGGAAATATAGAACTTGGAGAAAGATTATTACTTAGTATCCAAGAAGAAGCTCCAGGTTTACTGGATTTACTCGAAAAGGCAATGGAAGCACGAAAAAAACGAGGAAGTTTTCCCAACGAGTGAGACGGATCGTTACTGAAATAGCTATACTCCAAAGTGATACCCTCACTATATACTGAAATTTTCTGGGGCTGGATATTATGACATCCTATGCAACCTCCTCTGCTAAAGCGGAAATGAGTGAACTCCGGCGGTTGAAAGGCTTACTACCGCCAGAATTGCAGAGCTGGGTCACGGTAGAAGGCACCACTGAGGTCAATCCACCCCTGATCCGCTGCGAAGAAATTGGTAAAGACCAGGTAGAAATTCAAATTGACTTGGTGAAATGGGACACCCTCGCAATGGATCAGCGTAATCTGCTGTTCTGGCATGAAGTTGCTCGCGTTCAAAACGACACAATTCCCAAAGATGGCTGGGAAATGGCAGCACTAGCCATCGGTTTAGGTGGTGCTGTCGGTGAATTGTGGGTACAAGATGGATTGCTTTTGGTGTTAGCTTTAGCGCTGTGCGGCGTGTCAGGCTGGCGATTGTATCAAAAGAACAATGGGGAAAAGCAACTAAAAGAACTGCTCAATGCTGATGAAAAAGCGATCGCCTTGGCAACTCGTTTTGGTTATACCCTCCCCAACGCCTACAAGAGTCTTGGTAGCGCCTTAAAAACCCTGATTGATAACACTCCTAGCAAGCGTCAACGCTCGAAATACGAAGCAAGGCTCTCTGCTCTCAAACGCAGTGCAAATAAGGCAAAAGCTAAGTCCAGAACGATGGATGAAAGCGCACTGTAGCAACCAGAAAGTAGGTTGGGTGGGCGATACCCACCCCTAAAAATATTTCAATAAATAAATTTAAAATCTCAAATCTAAATCTAAAATCTAAATCCAAAATCTTTTGGCTTTAGCCAAGCTGCTTTTTGATAGCTAGCAGCTTTATTATTGGACAAAGATTAAATAAAAATTAATATATTTATTTAGCTAATAAAATTTCATATAAATTTATTTTTACTTTCACGAGATCTTTAGTAATACGTAGATTTAGCAGCAACTTTTACAGCTGATTGAGCATTTTATGTGTCTGGGGTATTACCCGCACTTGTTTGAGAGACTGTTTCATCAAAGCTTGCCACATCAAAACTCGATCTGGTGTAGGAGCAAGTACAGGTATTGGAGACAATTGTTCAGACTTTGTTAAAGGCGTAACAGGTTGTAAAAATACCGGTATATCTGGACTAATATCTGCCACCAATAAAGCTGAACGTTCCAATTCAGCGGGATCTGTGTTTTGGGACACAATTATCTTGACAAAAACATTTAAATATGAATCGTGACATAATTGGAGAGATTTTGCATGTTCTTGCCAATGACTTTCGCCGCTAACACTGGGCAATTTGAAATCCATTCCTACAGAGTCTAAGTAGGGGAGAATCATTGCCAATTGTTCTGGGCGGTGTCCGCCAGTTTCCAAATATATAGGTAGGCCAGTTATGTCTCGCACTTTGGGTAGAAACTGAGTTAAAAATGGAGCATGAAGAAGTGGTTCGCCCCCAGTTAAGCTAATGCTATCGTGTAAGGAAGGTAGATTTTGCCTTTCCACCCATTCGATTAATATGGGTAATGGGACAGGATTAGAGTATATTTCAAAGTCGCGCAATCCGGGCGATCGCTCTATCCGGCAACTAACAGGTGCATTCCAAGTGTGGGAACTATCACAAAAGTGACAGCGCAAATCACACAAAGCAAAGCGAATAAAAATCTGACGAGTCCCTACATTCAGTCCTTCCCCTTGAATGGCAGAGAAGACCTCAACCAGGCGTGCGGTAGGTGTAACCGTAGTTTTAGCAATCATTTGATCTCAGCAACGCGATCGCATTGCGTCAGCACAACAACAAGAATATTTTTTAGCTTCTTGTTCTATTGTGAATCGTCGCTGGCGATTTCCAATCTCTCAAAGAGCAAATAGTAATTAGTCCTGATTACGGCTAAGTAATTTTCAAAGGACAAAATAATGTTTGGCAGATTACATTATACATGGCAACGAAAGTGCAGAGCTTCATGACTAGCCAACCGACAGAGGTCGATTTTCCAGTTCATTCCCTAAACGACACGGTTATAGTGCAGGTTCCCACACGATTGAGCGTGCTGGAAGCTTTAGGCTTTAAGCAAACCTGCCAAGGCTTAATCCAACCCAATTCATATCTCAAGCAAATTATTATTGACTTTCACCAAACTACTTTTATGGATAGTAGTGGTTTAGGTGCCTTGGTCAGTAATTTTAAGTACGCCCAGGCTAAAGGTATTGCATTAAGATTGCGGAATGTAACACCTCAAGTGATGGCAGTTTTAAAACTCACGGGATTGGATCAAGTTTTTCCCTTAGAACCTGTAGACAATGGGTCGCTAATAGAACGACAAGAGCCAATAGATAATCGCAAGACAACTTCTCGTCAAGTAGAGCAGTTGCCTAAGACTCATCCTTCTGTGGCATCTTGGATGAAACGGTTCTTAGATATTATAGGGTCAATCGCTGGCTTATTAATTACAGGAGTTTTGTGTATTCCCATTGCGATCGCTATTCAAATTAACGATCCTGGCCCCATTTTCTTTAGTCAAACCCGCTGCGGTTGGATGGGAAAACGGTTTAAAATTTGGAAATTCCGCTCTATGTGTGTGGATGCGGAAGCAAAAAAATCCGAAGTCAAAAACCAAGTGCAAGGTGCATTTTTCAAGAACGAAAATGACCCCAGAATTACCAAAGTGGGACGTTTTTTACGGCGAACTAGTCTTGATGAATTACCTCAGTTTTGGAACGTCCTCAAAGGAGAAATGAGTTTAGTCGGTACCAGACCACCCACACCCGACGAAGTGGAACGCTACGAAGTACCTGAGTGGCAACGTTTAGATGTCAAACCCGGTATGACTGGCGAATGGCAGGTAAATGGACGGTCTACAGTCCGAAGTTTTGAAGATGTAATTCGCCTAGATTTGCAGTATCAAAAAAATTGGAGTTTGGTGTACGATTTAAAGCTAATTTTCAAAACTATAGCGATTCTGTTTAACAAAAACAGTGGTGCTGTTTAGCTAACTACCCTTATTTACAATTTTTTGCTAACTCGCGATCGCGATAATTGTTAAAATACACCCAAGCCCATTTCGGGCTTGGGTAAATTTTTAGGTTTACTTATACCAATTTGAAAAAAGAATGCTACAGATGGGTAGGGGCATAACATTGTTGTGCCTTTACGGATAATTGATGTGTCGCAAACATTATTTTAATTAGTATTATTTGATATTTTAAATAGACCCCAAAGACGAGTTCTAGTTCTCGAAACTTTAAATTTTAAACTTACTTATTTTTCACCAATAGACTATAGGCAATAGAGAAATATCAATTCCCTATTGCCTATAGATGTATATTTGTAGATTTTGAATCATTTAATGGAAAATCCAAAATCTAAAATTTGCTTAGTCTTCGGATAAGATTATCCCACCGCTTTCTGAATACCAACTACTTCAACCTGCTGCACTTCTGGCAATAAACGCTTCACGCCTTGCTTCACAAACCCCTGCAAAAATGCAATTTGCTGATTTTGTCCAAATACTTTTTGCAAAGTTTCTCGCAATTTTTCCAAATTCAAATTACTTCCAGAATCTGTTGCTATTTCTTGCTGTTGGAAATATTCTACTAAACTTAATCCGGCGACTCTGGTCAGATAAGCTGCACTTACTCCCTGCACCAAACCACCAGCAACAAAGGTAACAGCATTACTTTTAAGAACAGTACTAACAGCCTTAGTAGAAAGTTCAACTAAACCAAGTTTTAGCATCAAACTTCCCATTGTTCCAGCTACGGTTTGCGCCTGTTCTAGGGAAAATTTCTGCTGATAAATGTTACCCAAATCCATTACCATCTGAGCATTAATGGCCGCAGTCGCAAGAATATCAAGGGCTGGTACTGGGTTAGCAAAAGCAGCAGCGGCAGCTATCCATTGATATTGTTCAATAATTGGGGTAGCGCGATCGCATCTGATTCCATTGAGCCAATTTTTCGCCTCAGCTTTCAACAATCTGGCTTTCCTAATGGTAGTTATCCAAACTAGCCGTTGTTTTTGCTGTGCCAAAATTTCACCGAACTGCTGGGTTAATTGCTGGATATCGGGTGCTGGTTGTTCCATCCACTCTTGCACAGAACCATCAGCCTCATACTTTCGGACTTTGACGGGGATGGGAGAGGCCGCAGTTGCAACTACATTTCCTGGCATCCGCTGTTTTAATGACAGAAAAACGCTAGCACGTTCATCGGCTAAATACTGGTCTTGTTTGTTAAAAACCAGCATTGCAGGCTGATTTACTGCTTTTAGCTGCTGTAAAGTTTGAAATTCGGTATCTGTCAAATCACCGTTTGTCAAGAACAGCACAAAATCAGATTTTGCCACTTCTGCTAAAACAGCTGCATCTGAATTCTCACCTGCTTCTCGAAACAAAGGTGCTGTCTCTTGTAGAGAAAGATTTTCTGTCTGTAGATTTTTTGCTAAGACTTGAATTAAAGTGCTTTTACCGACAGATTTGCCACCAGTCACAGCCACTTTAATTTCTTGCCTGTCTAATTCCCACCACAATTGGGCAACTTGTTCTCTCAGCGTCTCTAATGCCCTATGGTTTTCTGCTTCTTGTGCCAGTTGGTTAATTACAGCTTCAGCAATAGAAATCGCACTTTCCACAGTCGCCCGATCTACAAGCATACTATCTAGCTGTTCTAAACCGGCTTTTGGGCGATTTTGTTGGAATAACCACAAACCACCGCCGACAGCTAAGGCACTCAATAAACCAAACTCACCCACCTGCACTATAGAATCGTGCCAAGTGTCCAACATCCACAGAGAAAAGGACAGTCCCAATCCTCCCACTAAAATTGGTCGCTGCAACTTCACAACCATGATTCTCCGCGCCTTTTAGATGGCTATTTATTCCAGAATAGATTAAAATCCTGCTTCTTTGAATTTAACAGGCGATCGAACACAATTTTCTTCACCTACAGAGGTTTGTAAAATTAACTTCTAAGCTTCACAGTATTGTGCCAGATGTTACGCGGAAACTTTCTATATAATATTTGTAACACCTTAAGTAAATATGCGGCAAGTTTATGTATATAATATAAATTAAATTCCAGTCACTCAAATACTCAGCAATTTCATATATGGAAACTGTCTATAGGTGAAATATTTTGAACTTTTATCTCTAAATATAAATATGTTAAATATTGTAGCAATAAATTTAACTGCAATATTCTTTGGGACTATTCTTTTTGTCTGTTTGTTTAATATTGATAAGAATGACAAGGATGATCCGAACAGAATTTGGCTTAATTTGCTAATCAGCTTATTAGGTGGTCTAATCGGCTGGGTATTGGGGAACGTTGCATCACCTGTTAGCCCCGATGAAAAACAAGTTTTTAGTGAATTAGCAAAAGTAGTAGCGACATTCTTTTCTGGCTATTTATTATCTAAGCTAGACAGATTTCTTGAGGGCGTACTATTTAAAAATAATCATATTGATAAAAATTCCTGGATATCTGTATGCTTCTTCTCATCAGCCCTCATTCTTGCTAGTGTTACTGTTTTTCTAAACAGAACTTATGGGTTAAAGCCAATAAATTAAACTGACTCAACAAACCACACTGACTAGGAGTAAGAGGTTCTTGCCGACGGTAAGTTACTTTTACTCCTCATAATTATTATCATTACTATTTAAGTTTGTTCTCTTAATTTTTTTGAATAATTTATTCTTTGTAAGTCCCTAAACTCAAGCAAAATTAAAGTTTACTGGCTTATACATTTCTTGAAACATCAGCCACCAGTTGGTTTTAGTAAGGCAGTTATCTACAACATAATTGCCTGAAGGGTCATCAAACCAAGCATATTTGACTTGAATTTTAATTAGAGTTCCTTCTACATAAAATGCTAGATCGTAAGGTAGTTGATCGCCAAAAGGTTTTAAAACTCCCCAACCACGCTTTAAGGCATGAAGAACAGCATCTGTTCTGCTATGTCTCCTCTAAGCGGGAGCATCTCAGTTTTTGAAGTACCTCAAACCGACAATAATCCATTAAGGTAGGCACAGCGATGGGCAAGGACTTGAGGCACATTTTCTCGTTTCCATTGTGCCCCGGAAATCTTTGTTCGACGGTCAACCTGTTTAACGGCAGATTCAACCGAACCAGAACCAATTGAACAAATTTGTTCAGCTTGATGATATTCGTAGTTAATAATGCGATCGCGATGCTTATCAAGATAACGGCAAAAGTTTTGTGCTTGTTTACCCTTACAATCAGTGAATAGGGCAATAGTAGCATCAACTTGCCCTTTCCATAGTAGAGCTTGTGCTTGTTTGAGGCGTTTTTGTGAACCCCCAACTTTGTGGAGGTTTTCTATCAAATGGAACCAATCAAGTACTTCTCGACGTTGCACATCAGGTGCTAGTTGGTCAATTATATTCCAGATGCCGTCATGTCCATCACCAATACAAGTGAGTGGGCTAGCCAGTGTTTGGTCATTAACCCAATCAATGACAACCTGATTATCTTGAAAGGACGTTCCAACCATTCCATTGTGATGTAAGCTAATCGCTTTATAGCCAAGCCAAGCACATATTTCACCTTCAGTAGTGCGGACACGAATGTTTCCACCATCGACGCTTAATTCTTCAACCGTCTCTTCTGGCATTGGCAATCCAAAGTTTTGACGATGCACCAATCTCTGCTGACTGCTGCGGGAAACCTGGATGCCTGTAAAATATTCGATATCTGCTGCTGCATGTTCATAGCTGACATTGGCACTCACACGTAGACAGCAAATTTCCAGATACGGACTTAGTTGATTGCTAGAAGCGACTCCCAATTGCTGCGTCTGCTTACTTGTAATTGGCAACTCTCCTAGAATACTTTTTAGTCGTCGTTGATACCCTGCACTTGTTCCCGTAACCGTTTCGATAAAAAAACCCCGACTTCTGGCATGACATGCTTTTGCATTTGACTTCGCACTGCCTCTTCAATTCCTGCAAGGCTTGTTAGTCTTTCTGGTGACGTATCTTCGTATAGTATTTTAGCGATCGCTTGAACATGTTCTTCAAGAGCTTGCTTTTGTTCTGGGGTCATCGGTAAGTAAATACACTCGTCTTACTTATCCTGACTGATTTTCGTCCTCTTTGCAAAAAACTGGGATGCTCCCCCTCTAAGCTTTGTGTCCATTAGTGAGATCAAGATGAAGTAGCTGACAATCAGCATAAAACAAAACCCTGTAATCTTTTCAGAAAACAGGGTTTTATCTTTAATTTGGTGGCGGGAAGTGGATTTGAACCACTGACCTTCGGGTTATGAGCCCGACGAGCTACCAGGCTGCTCTATCCCGCGTCGCTCTTGACTTTTCTAGTCTAACTTAAAGTCAAGAGTTTGGCAACTACAAAAACGATAATTCTCCAATTACTTCTAAACGCTTGTATTTTCCTAAGGTGACAAACTTTTCACTAAGACTTTCGGCGGCGCTGGGACTAATCCAACCCATTTGTTGGAGTAAATGAATGGCAACAGCGTGTTTTGCTCGTTTTGCCCCATCCATAACTTTAATCGCTAATCCCATGCCTTCACCGAGTCTACCAATACACTGCACTCCTTCAGCCCCAGATTTGCTCACCAGTTCCCCTGGAGTTAAACGCATCAGTTCCGTATCAAATTCTCCATCTCCTGCTACCATAGCCGGGTGATGAGTCATGGCACGGACAATACGCTCCATATCCAAGTTGCTACTAGAGGCTAACAGGGCGTATAAAGAAGCCATTTGACCGAGTTGCATCAAATAAGTCGGTGCGCCACAGTCATCATGGGCGCTGATAAATTCTTCTGCCGGCATTCGTAGCAATTCTGCGACTTTCCCCAAAATCAACTGCTGTATTGGGTGTTTGCGTTCCAAGTAGTTATTTAAAGGCCAATGGCGTTGCTGACAAACAGCTAACATCCCGGCATGTTTACCAGAGCAATTGTATTCCAGAGGACTGCGCTTGCCTTCAGGAATCGGACACTGGAGTACAGTGGGGTCAAGATCTGCCCGCCAAAGGATGTTAAATACCTGTCTAACTTGCTCTATTGTCCCTTTATGGGAACTGGTGATAATTGCTAAATCGCGATCGCTAAGGTCATAGCGTTCCAGTGTACCTGTAGTGGTGACTGCGAGTGCCTGAAATGGTTTGAGTGCTGAACGAATAAAGGCAGCAGTTTCAGAGTTCCCAGCGACGGTTAAAACCCGTCCGCGTTCGTCGCATACAACAGCCTGGACTATATGCTTGGATTCAATGATACCTTCACGCAGCAACCGGACTTCCAGTGCTGTGGCTTGAGTTCGTTTTCCCATTGTCATGGGTTTATTTTTATCACTTTTTTATTATTTGCCACTAGTCATTAGTCATTAGTCATTAGTCCTTCGTCCTTTGTTTATTTACTAATAACCAATGACCAATGCCCAATGCCCAATGCCCTGTTTGACCAATGACGGTTTACAACAAATGCCAAACTATAGTACCAATAACGAACATTCCCGCCAAGCCAGCAAAGGTAAATTGCAACCGTCGTAAGATAGGTTTAATTTCGTATGCCACAATTAAGCGATCGCGATTGAGGACTTCTTGTGGTTTTGTCCAGGTTTGACCGTCGTACCAGCCTGACTCTTCATAGAATACAGTGGGAGAGCAAAGGCGATCGCACACGTAAAACCAGCCTAAATACAACCTTACCACCGCCAGCAGTACGCCAATGCTTGCCCCTGCTGCACCACAGAGAATAAAATGGGCAAGATACTTTTGTGGGGGAAAACTTGCTGCTGCTACAGGCCCAGCGACTAACCAAGATAAACTCCAGATCCAAAGTATTTTCGTGATATACTCTCGCCAATGTAAAGTGCTATCACGAAACAACCAGGAACCTTTTAACTCTTCGTATTCATTGAGCGGTTGTTGGTCTGCGGGAACTGGGCAATTTGAAACTGAAGACCTAATCATGTTGGCTTACCCCCACCCTCATCAGATTCTGGAAGGGAAATACGTTCTGCATGAATCCAGAACGCTTCTAAATTATAAAACTCCCGTTCCTTTGGCATCATGATGTGAACGATGACTTCACCGTAGTCTTGTAGTACCCAACTCCCCTCGGCTTTTCCTTCTGTCCTCAAGGGGCGTCGCTGCAACTCGGTTTCGACTTTTTCTTCAATTGCTTGAGCGATCGCCCTTACCTGTACCCTAGAATAACCAGTCATCATCACAAAATAATCTGCTAGGTAAGATACGTCTGCTACTCTGAGCAACAAAATATCACCAGCTTTGCGATCTGATGCAGCTTCAGCAATTATCGCAGCTAATTTTTGGCTTGCTTCTTCTATTTGGGTGGGGTTTTTCAGCACACTATTTGTTAGTGGGACAGATTGTAATGGGAAATTTCCTTGGAAATAATCAGTCATTAAACCTCAGGTGCTTTCTTCCTTTTGAAACAATTGTTTACATTTACTTAACAAGTAACAAACAATCGATCTGAAAATGTGTCAATGGGTTTTTTTGAATACTAACAAAAAAACAGGTGTCTATGGAGGCTAGCTTGAAAAAGTAGTAGGGAATGAGAAGTAGGGACTAGCGACTGGGAAGAAATATTTTCCTACCCCCGTTGTGTAATTTATTGCATGAACGTCTAGCCTGATAATCCGAATTAAAAATTAGGATGCGATTAGTTCTCGCCTTCATAGGAGTATTACGAATGTTGCTTTGCAGCACAGCTCGTTCATCGGATTAATTTTGCAGGCTTTAAAATTTCTGTGTCTTCGTTTTAGCTTTCAACTCTCAAAATCTTTCCGCCAGAAGACTAGACTTTATGCTGTCTATTAAAACTTACGATACAAGAGAACGCACTCATCCCCGATCTCCCAAAAGTTTGATTAGCATGAATGTACTATTTTGTGTTTGGGGATACCAAGCACCTTTATTAATTATTAGATAAAAAATTTATATCCCACGGTTTGAATTGAATGAAGTGAAGCCGTGGGATTTTTGATTCAATACGAATGCAGCTAAAAAAATGTTTCTATATTGAAATTACTAAGTAAAATTTGATGCGGTGAACTTCTCTGTAATTAAGATTTTGACATCAACCCTACAGGAGTTGTAAATACAGCAGATTTCAGCTTAGTAAAATACAAATCCTAACTTCCAAAGGTATGATACAGGCTGGTTTACTCTCCCAAGTTCGAGCCGAGGAAGTCTCGGCTCGAACTTCTCTCTGAATTCTGCTGTATGCAACGTAACTCCATCGTCGTAGATTACACTTCTTGTTTGGTGATTATTGTTGAGTGAATTTCTCTACGATTTGCAATTAATGAGTAACATAACGACTCATACTGATTTAAAGCTTGCTCAAAAGCATACTGCTCAACCGCATATTGGCGACTTTTATAACCCAAAGCTTTAACTTTTTCGGGGTTTTGATACAAGTCTAAAATTGCCATTGCTAAAGCTTGGGGATCTTCTGGAGGAACGATAATTCCGCCGCCACTTTGCCTGATAGCCCTTGCTGCCGTACCGTTATCAGGGACAGAGGCAACTAAAGCCCGTCCGCTAGCAAGTAGCACCTGAATTTTTGACGGCATGTTGAAGGAGATAACATTTTTCTTTTGCACCACTAAACCAACATCCGCAGCTGCCAACATTTCTGGTAAATTTTTGCGGGGTTGAAATGGCAGTAGCAAAACATTATCTGCACCACAGTCTAAACATTCCTGTTGCAGTCGCTGTAAACCTTTTGCCTCCCCGACAATGACAAAGGCAATATCTGGGATGTGACGCAACACAGAAGCAGCTTTGACAACGCTTTCTAAGCCTTGGGTCAGGGCAATGTTACCAGAATAAAGCACTACAAATTTACCATTTAGGTTGTGCGTCGTGCGGAAAGGGTTATTTTCTTGAGGTAAGGGACGGATAAAATTGACATCAACCCAGTTAGGAATTTGTACAATTTTGTCAGCTTCTACCCCCTTAGATCGCAAATTTTCCACAAACCCATCGGCGATGACGCTAATTTTACTTGCACTTTGGTAAGCAAATTTTTCCAATAATGCAAACAACTGGATGAGCAATTTATTTTTAAGTAAACCTACGTGAACAGCTGCCTCTGGTAATATATCTTGTAGATTTAAGATTACAGGGCAAGCACGTAACCATCCTAAAAGAGCAACTGGTACACAGCTTGGTAGGGATGGTGAGGTAGAAAGAATAACATCTGGACGCCAACCCATGAGGGCGGGTACAAAACTAGTGACAACAAAGCTAGCATCTAGCAAGACTCGATCTAGTAAATTGGGTTGTGGACGAATCCAAACATAACTACGTTGGATTTCTACACCATTTTTGTATTCTGTAACATACCACTTGCCCCGATATTCTTGGTAAATTTGACGCTCAGGGTAGTTAGGCATGGCAGTAACTACGCGCACTTGGTGTCCCCGCTTGACTAGTCCCTCTGCTAATTCAGTCATTAGCGGGGCAATACCAATTGGTTCTGGGTGATAGTTGTATGAGTAAATTAAAATTCGCATAGAAATTAGTCTGAAGTACCCCGGTTTTTTATTTAATGACAAAACTTGTCTTAAATATCTCTGGGAACTGGCAAAGTCCCATATTTAATTGTGGCTTCAGAGTGTTTTTATGTCAGGGATTTTCCTTAAAGATTGAGTAAACTTTTATATTGAATTCTTAGGGGTTATGAGAATAATTTTTACTATTTAATCGAGGATTCAAATGCTTACTTCTGACTGGTACGTAAGTAGAAACCCTAAATTTTATAAAATTAATATCAATATTTCACAATAATAGTAACTGGATGAGCGATCGCCCTTGTATTTTCTCTTTTTTTGCTGGTTCAGGTTTCCTCGATTTAGGTTTTGAAACCAGTGGATTTAACATTGTTTATGTTAATGAAATTTTTTCTCCATTCATGGCAGCATACCGCTATTCACGACACGTTCTCAATCTAGAGTTACCAGAATACGGTTATCATGACGGCGAAGCAGGAGACGTAAGTAAATTTACCCAAGCTTCACAAGCACAATGCATTTACGAGTTAGTCAAAGACTGCCGTAAATTTAATGATATTGTTGGCTTTATTGGCGGGCCCCCCTGTCCTGATTTTTCAATTGGGGGAAAAAACAGAGGACATTTGGGAGATAATGGCAAGCTTTCAGCCTCTTATGTGGAATTAATTTGTGAGAATCTTCCAGATTTCTTTTTATTTGAGAATGTTAAAGGTTTGTGGAAGACAAAAAAACATCGTTTGTTTTTTGAATCTTTGAAGCAACGATTACAAAAAGCGGGATATATATTAACAGAACGGTTAATTAATTCTATTGAATATGGTGTACCCCAAGATAGGGAAAGAATTATTTTGATTGGATTTCAAAATAATTTTCTCAAGGATAGGGGAACGCAATTAAATAGACAAAAATTACTAAATAAAGATATTTTCCCTTGGGAAAGTTTCATACTGTACGACCGACAAGATGTTTTTGCTTACCCTTGGCCTAAGTACAATGTATTCCAAGAAAACTCTCTTATGCCTTGTCCTGGGGATATTCCTCAAGAATTAACAGTTGAATACTGGTTTATAAAAAATAATGTCCTTAAACATCCCAATGCTGAACATTACTTTCAACCAAGGGCAGCGATCGCCAAATTTGCTGTTGTTAATGAAGGAGATGATTCTAAAAAATCTTTCAAGCGTCTTCACAGATGGCGCTATTCTCCAACAGCTTGCTATGGGAATAACGAAGTACATTTACATCCTTATAAAGTCCGACGTATTTCTGTAGCAGAAGCTTTAGCTATTCAATCTTTGCCTGCCAATTTTGTGCTTCCAGAGAATATGTCACTGACGAATATGTTTAAAACTATCGGTAACGGTGTACCGTATTTAGCGTCGAAAGCATTAGCTCAAACTATTATTCAGTTCTTAGTAAGTGACGTGAAAAATACTGTTGATATTCTTAACCCTACTGGCACTTAATGTCAACTTAAATACTTACAATAATTATGGGACATCTGCATAACTAACATCCCAGATTAAGTTAGCAACTTATTTTCAGGATAAACTCGTAATAAATGTGGTTTAATATATATATAAGAAATGTTTTAATTTTTTATAAACTTTAATAATCAATCACTGGCAGAAGACACGATGGCAGCAGACTATCCAGACATTGATATTGCGCCATTTATCGAGCACGCCCTGTTAACGCCAACTGCTACTCCAGAGCAAGTTGAGCAATGGTGTGAAGAAGCATACAGATTCAATTTTGCGGCCGTTTGCCTGTACCCTACTTATGTCAAGCAAGCAGTCGAACTCCTCCACGCTAAGAACCCGAAAGTCTGTACGGTGATTGGCTTTCCTGCTGGTGCGACGACTTCCGCAGTCAAGTTATATGAGGCTCAAGAAGCGGTGGAAAATGGAGCTACTGAGTTGGATGTGGTAATCAACTTGGGCTGGTTAAAAGCTGGCAAAACCGAACAAGTGCATCGCGAAATTGCCGAAATTTGCGAGGAGACTGGAAAAACTGTGAAGGTAATTTTGGAAACTAACCTTTTGACAGATGCAGAAAAAAAAATAGCTGCTGAAATCTCTATGGATGCGGGAGCAAGTTTCTTAAAAACCAATACTGGTTGGAATGGTGGCGCTACAGTTGCAGATGTACGACTTTTGAAGGAATTAGCAAAAGAAAGGGTAGGAATTAAAGCTTCAGGTGGTATTCGTAATATCAATCAAGCTCTAGACTTAATCGTAGCGGGTGCTACTAGATTAGGGACATCTCGCGGTATCGATTTGATCCGCCAGCGCGATAACCTGGAAAAGGGTAAATAGTCATTTGTCCTTTGTCCTTTGTCATTTGTCCTTATTTGTTCGCTAAGTGGCTAATGACCAATGACTAATAACCAATGACCAATGACTAATGACTAATGAGTAGAACCTACAAAGCAATCGGAATTAATCTTAAAACCCAGGCGCTCGGAGAATCGGATAAAATAGTGACAATTTTGACACCAGAATTCGGTCTAGTTCGAGCAGTGGCTCCAGGGGCACGCAAGCACAACTCAAGCTTGGGCGGTAGGAGCGGTATGTTCGTTGTGAATGAACTATTGATTGCCAAAGGGCGATCGCTTGATAAAATTACCCAAGCACAGACGTTAAAAACTTATCCAGGTCTAGCTAAAGATTTGGGGAAATTAGCTGCTAGTCAGTATTTAGCAGAAATAGTACTGTCTCAAGCTTTGAGCGAACAACCCCAAGAAGAACTTTATGAGTTATTCAACGAACATCTCCATCGATTGGAGGTGTTGCCTAGTGGAAATACATCTGCTGTTTTAGCTCATCTGGCTCATGGGGTGTTTCACCTTTTAGCCTTAGCAGGACTGACGCCCCAAGTCCAAGTTTGTTGCTTGTCTGGGCGACCCCTGAGGCCAGACTTTACAGACCCCAACTGGCAGGTAGGATTTAGCAGCCCTGCGGGTGGAACGGTTTGTTTAGAAGCTTGGAAAAGTTTGCGAACAGATGGACAGATGGGGAGATGGACAGATGACGAAGAAATAACCAATGCCCCATCCCCTATACCCAACGCCCAAACAGTTGTTGTCCATCGGCAAGAAATACCTGTGATTTCCAGTCGAACTGGTGCAATGGAACTAGCTTTGCTTCAACATTTATCGCAACCAGAGATCGTACAAATTGATGGTGCTAGAGATATTAACTGGTTATCTGTTGAGCAGATTTTACGCCAGTATGCTCAGTATCAATTAAGCCGCCCTATTCGCTCTGCTACCTTGATCGACTCTTATTTTGCTGCCAACCATGATGCAATCGTCTGATTTGGATACAAAAATCCCACCTTTATCACCAAGCCTGGTTAAAAAACAGAATAGGGCATCAGACCATACAGTAACTAATCATCTGAGTGCCGTTTCTAAGTCTACACCTCATCAAATCAATGGCCAAGAAATGTCCCCAAAAGACGTTTCTCAAAGCGATCGAAGTTGGACAGAGGAAACATCACAAGCACCAAACCAAGACCAATCAACCAATGGTCAGGCTGATAAAAATAATGATACCAATAACGGGTTAGATCTACGCAATGGAAAGAATTTACCAGTAAGCACCATTCCAGAAACAGAACCGCCGAAAATAGATGAGGCTGGGCCAGAAAATCCAAAACAACGGGGGTTTGTACCGGTATTAAAAAACTTGAATTTCCTGGCTCTTTGGGGCGGTCAAGTTTTTTGTCAACTGGCAGATAAAGTTTATTTGGTGTTAATGATTGCTTTGATTAATACTCAGTTTCAGGCTGGAAATCAGAGTATTAGTGGATGGGTATCAGCTTTAATGATGGCTTTTACTATTCCAGCAGTATTGTTTGGTTCTGTCGCAGGTGTGTTTGTAGACCGATGGTCAAAAAAGGCTGTGCTGGTGGCTACGAATGTTTGGCGCGGTATCCTAGTTTTGTCAATTCCCTTTTTGTTGTGGTTGACTCATGATTGGAGGCCCATAGGAGTATTACCAGTGGGTTTTTTAATCATCCTAGCTGTGACTTTTTTAGTTTCCACACTGACGCAGTTTTTTGCACCGGCGGAACAAGCAGCAATTCCTCTAGTAGTAGAAGAACAGCATTTACTCTCGGCTAATTCGCTTTATACAACAACAATGATGGCATCGGTAATTGTTGGGTTTGCCGTTGGGGAACCGTTATTAGCGATCGCTGATGGACTTTGGTTGCAGTTTAGTGGTAGTAATGGTTTGGGGAAAGAGCTTTTGGTAGGTGGCAGTTATGCGATCGCTGGAATCATTTTGTTCCTGCTGAAAACTAACGAAAAACCTCACGCACCCGAAACCGAATTTCCTCACGTGTTCTCTGACTTGCGAGATGGTCTATCCTACCTGCAAGCAAATCATCGCGTCCGTAATGCTTTACTTCAGCTGATTATTTTGTTTTCTATCTTCGCAGCTTTAACTGTTTTAGCTGTTAGGATGGCAGAAATAATTCCCAACATGAAAGCCTCCCAATTTGGCTTTTTACTTGCAGCGGGCGGTGTTGGCATTGCAGCCGGAGCAACAATTCTCGGTCAGTTTGGTCAACGCTTCTCATACACACAACTAAGCCTGTGCGGTTGTTTTGGTATGGCAGCATCGCTGATTGGAATTTCTGTGTTTACAACACATTTGTGGATAGTTTTGTTACTAATTACCTTATTAGGTATTTTTGGCGCACTAGTCGGCATTCCTATGCAAACTGCAATTCAGACAGAAACGCCTCCAGAAATGCGCGGTAAAGTTTTTGGTTTACAGAACAATGTAATTAACATTGCTTTGTCTTTACCTTTGGCATTAGCTGGTGTAGCAGAAACTTTTGTGGGCTTACAGGCTGTTTTTTTCGGACTAGCTGCGATCGCTTTTTCAGGAGGAATATTAACCTGGTATAACTCACATCAGTAGTTATTAACAGGAGCTATTATTCATTACCTCGAAATAATTACTAATTTACTTAAAAATTTTGTCTTCGTGCTAAACTAAGTCCAGTCAAAATTTATCGATACTTGCCGCATATCAATCTGAGCATTAGCCAGAATAAGTTGTTTAAATATCACAAATTAACAACTTATTCAGTAGAATCAAAAAAGCCATAAATTGACCAGTTTAATTAGCTAAAAAATTAGCTTTTTAAACTAATTTTTGGCATATATTGTCTAATAAGTATAAACCAGCAAGTATAACACGATAAAAGCAACAAAGGACGCAAAGTTAATTAATACATCAAACCCGCTTTTTTTACAGCCAAATAAAGAATGCGTATAGCCTGGATTGGAAAAAAATCGCCCTTTTGCGGTAATGTTACCTACAGTCGAGAAATAACAAATGCCTTGCTAGACAGGGGACATCAAGTTAGTTTTCTCCACTTCGCACAAGAAGAATCAGAACCTGAAAATTGGCCAAATCTTCAAGAGGTTCCCCTACCTTTCATTTATAAGTCCCAGGTTTACACAATCCCTACTTTCAAGGCAACCAAAGTTTTAACCGATTCACTGCGAGAAATTAAGCCAGATATCGTCCATGCTTCCTTAACTTTATCTCCTCTAGACTTTTTTTTACCAGAAATCTGTGAGGAACTGAGGCTACCTTTAATTGCTACTTTTCATACACCGTTTGCTGGGAAGGGAGCAAAACTGATATCAGGAACGCAGCTTTTGGCTTATCAGCTCTACGCGCCTTTTTTAGTTAACTACGATCGCGTGATTGTATTTTCCCAAATTCAGCGAGAATTATTGGCAGGGATGGGTGTAAGGGAAAAAAATATTGCGATCATCCCTAACGGTGTTGATACCATAAAGTATTCTCCAGGGGCTTCTAGAGTCAAAGCAGAATTCCAAGCCGAACGCTTATTTGTTTATCAAGGTCGCATAGCACCAGAGAAAAATGTTGAACCTTTGCTGAGAGCTTGGAAACAGTCGCCAATGCAAGCTAATAGCAAGCTGTTAATTGTTGGCGACGGGCCTTTAAAGTCCTCTTTAGAACCGTTTTATGGTTGGGAATACGGAATTATTTGGTTAGGATTTGTCGCTGATGAAAATCGGCGGATTGAAATTTTACGGGGCGCGGATGTATTTATTTTGCCTTCATTGGTAGAGGGACTATCTTTATCTTTGTTAGAAGCAATGTCATGTGGGTTGGCTTGTTTGGCAACAGATGTCGGTGCAGACGGAGAAGTCTTAGAAAAGGGAGCGGGTATAGTTATTAATACCAAAACAGTGCGATCGCAATTAAGAACTCTCTTACCAGTGTTACAAGATCATCCAGAGTTAACAATACTACTAGGGCAAAAAGCTAGACAGCGTGTATTAGACCGCTATACTCTCAGTAAAAATATTACTCTGCTAGAAGAACTTTATAAAGAAGTTTTAACACAGCGACCTTTACCGCTCAGTCATAGAGCATAAAGAAAAGGAAAAAGGGCAATGCCTAAAGTGGGCTGCGCCTACACATTTTTTGGCTTATTACTGTTGTATGGACACAGCTTTTCTTCAACAGTATTCTCTTGTATTCATAATATACAGAACGCTAGGATGACTGATGAAAGGAAAGTTATTCATGTCCAAAAACGAAGTTGTGACTGTTCGACTGACTCCAGAATATATAGCGATTTTCAATTGAATGGAATACACAGAAAGAAAATCAAATCATTGTAGGGGCAAAACAGCTGTCATAGGTGTCAACTTAAGCTCAAACACTCAATTTACCGTGGTTTTAGATCCCACAACACCCGATAAATTGGGGGCAAAAAACTCTAGTTCACCCCTTAAAAAGGGGGGTTATACCAATTCTTTATGAAGCTGCGCTAAATAAGGCTTCAAGAATAAAGTCGTAAGAAGTGAGAGAGGCAATCATCGAAGGTGTAATTTCTTTGAGGACATCAGTTAACTTGTGCTGTAGTTGTGTGAGAGTTTTACAATTTTCCCATTGGAGTTGAGATTTGAGAAATTCCCAAAACCGCTCAATTGGGTTGAGTTCAGGAGAGTGAGGAGGTTGAAAAATCGGGATAATGTTATCTGGGATATCGAGAGCTTTAGCTTTGTGGAAAGATCCTTGGTCGAACTGGATAACCGCAATATCATCACCAAGATCAGCAGATAGCAACTTCAAAAAGTGTTGAAAACAATCAGCATTCAGGTAGGGGAACTCATAGAAAAAGCTGTATCCACTTAGAGGTTCTACAACTCCGTATAAATAAAAATTTTCACGTTGCCATTGACTTAAGCCTACAGGTTTAACTCCTCTAGCTGTAATCAAACGTCCTGCAATTGTCTTTAATCCTAAACGTGTTTCATCCTGACCGGAGGCGGAGCGTCTCCGGCTCCGCACAAGTACCTCAATCGTTTCCCCGCTCCAAATTCCTCCTGCAAGAATTTGAATGCTAAAGGCAGTTTTTTTTAAAGTGAGATAGACTTTGTGGGTGTTGTTTGGTACTTTGAGGACGAGGCACTTTTAACTTCGCACCCAAACGCTGGCGAACAATTTCATAGACTGTTTTGTAGGCAAGTGAAACCCCTAATTCGCTCTTGAGCCATTGTTGAATTTGGCCATAGCTAGTAAACCCAGATGGCTCCTGTAACCGCTGTTCCAAGCGTTCTAAGTCTGAACCAATAATGCTCGGAGCTTTTCCGGGTGCATGTTTGACTTCAAGCAAGCCCCTTGTTCCTTGATCTTTATACTTCCTTACCCAACGAGTTATGGTTGCTACCAGAGCGTCCTAAACGTTCTGCAAGCGATCGCCTGCTGCTAACTTGACCACTCTTGAGCCAATAGAGCATTTGTAATCTTTCTTTACTGCTTGCCGTGGTGGCATGTTTGACAGCTTTCTCCAATTCTTCTTGGCTTTCTGAAATCTCAATTTGGAATGGACGACTCATCACAAAGTTACTCAATGCACCCATCTATAAGTTTGACCTAGTTTGGCGCATCTTCATACAGAATTGGTATTAGGGGGGATCGAAAATCTAGCTAGTGCATCGAAAAATTTTGAAATGCTTATCAGACTAGTCTTTGGCGTTAAGTTGACACCAATGTACAGCTGTTTTGCCCCTACTGTAGTCTATTCAACTGCAAATTGCTATATAATCTTGCCTACAGACATATCCGAGTTTACCGAACCGATAAATTTATACCGTTTAAAAACCGAAATCAATCGCCGTTGGCGAAAGACTAGTCTTTTATATGTCCTCAAAGAAACAGATTTACGTGTAAATTTTACTGAACATTTAAATCCGTCTTAAGAAGTATTAGATTCTCAGCTATTACAAAAGCGCTTGTTACTGTATTTATCTAACAACAATTTTGTGGTTGTTTAAGGGTAATTCTCTAGCTGTCTAATTGGGGTGTGACGAAATACGTGAACCTATCCCACCAGTCATTTTTGCGCGACAAAGCTTAAGTTTGTTAAAAAATGAAAACGGGAAATCAAGGTTTTCAAGCATATTTCGCAAAGATAACTAGGTATTTTTAAAATAGTGGGATAGGTTCTAATATTTGGTTGCTAATTAATAATTGCGAATTGCGAGTTGCTTTAGCTTAGCCCATTGCGAATTGCGAAGTCGAGCAAAAGGGAAGCCCATTGATGAAGCTATTTTTCGTAGGTTATACCAATTCTGTATGAAGATGCGCCAAACTATATAAGGAACGAACCACAAAGGGCGCAAAGGACACAAAGAAAGAAGCAAGCAAGCCCAGAGAATTTGGCGCAGCCTAACAAAGAAATGGTATTACACTCATCTTAAACTTTGATTATTTGCAGGAAACGTAGTCATAAAATTTCTGCTAACTAATTATTTAAATTATCTACTAAAGACCATCCCAAACTAGTTGGCTGTTCATAAACCCGCTTCAAAGTATTCACATCCCTAACGGAAATAGGCGACGGTTTACGAACTTGGGAAAAGTATAAAGCATCCGTTTGTAGGGGGCTATGACCCCAAATTCCCAAAGCGTGTCCGAGTTCGTGGCGGGCTGCTGCTTGGATATACTCACCTGTTTGACTGGGACTTAGCAAGATAGTGAAGCGGTGAAATAGAACTTTGTTGTTGGTATATAACTCGTAAGTGGTTTGTGCCGATCGGGCACGGGGTATATTACTACCTGGAGAAATTTGTAGAGGTGGTGCTTTTCGCACAATCGTAATATCAGCAACTTCTGGCTGTTGGACTACTGTCACAGGCAAATAAGTATTCCATTCCTGCACAGCTTCTAAGATACTTTTCACCCATACTTGAGCTTGTTTTTCGCTAACGGCTTTTGGTGTTTCTACGTAAACTTTAATAGGAAATTTCGACCAAATTAAATAACCAACTTCAGTTGTTGTGACTTGTGAAAAGTAATCGCCACTGTTGGTGTTATCTTGCCACTGTGCGAGTGTGGTCGGCAAGGGATGAGGTCTTGGCGAAGGGGAGAGGGAGAGAGGAGAAGATGAAACAGTGGGGGAGACGGGGAGATAACGCGAATAAGCAATGCTCATTGCGCCATGCCCCAAGCTAGTAAAAACAACTAGCAGCCCTGTGCCAATAGTTAAGCTAAGAGCTGCTAATAATCGCTGTCTAATTAAATTTTTGGGGGTTTTAGGTGTTGAGTATTGCGTTTTATTCCTCATCTCGCCCTTACCCCATCTTTATTTAGGCAGCCAGCCAGCACTTAAAACTACTGTTAAACCAAGAAAAATGACTGTCAACGCCCAGGTAACTCGGTTCAAGGTATTTTCTGCACTTTTAGTGCTGCTAAATAGCTGAGCTTGTCCACCAATGGCTCCAATACCATCACCTTTGGGGCTATGCAGCAAAACTAAGATAATTAGACCAACGGCAGAAAAGGCCCAAATGCCTTGCACGATATTAGTAACTGTCATGGTAGCAATCTCATTTATAACAAGTTTTAAAAAAGAGGAGTTAGGAGTTAGGAGTTAAGAGTTAGGAGTTAGGAAAGTCTGAATTTATCGGTCTTCACTATTAACTCCTCACTATTAACTCTTCACTCTTAACTTTTTTACAAGCCGACTTGCACGGGGGTGCGAGTGCGTTGTAAGTCATATTCTGCTGTTTTCAGCAGCGATCGCCCTGTCATTTCTGGTGGTTGAGGCAGCTGTAAAATCTCTAGAATGGTGGGGGCGATGTCGGCTAGCTTGCCATCGTTTCGCAGTTCGACATTTGTACCATATCCAGGGATTTTAACTTTTTCTCCTTCCACGAGGATAAAGGGGACTGGATTAGTTGTGTGAGCTGTCCAGGGGTTACCCTCTTCATCTAGCATATACTCAGCGTTGCCATGATCGGCAGTAATAAGTGTTGTGCCGCCAGCTTTGCTAACGCTCTCTAATAAGCGTCCCAAACAGCGATCGACTGTTTCAATGGCTGTAATGGTGGCTTCAATCTGACCAGTATGCCCTACCATGTCTGGATTGGCATAATTAATCACAACTAAAGAATATAAACCTTTTTGAATGGCAGCGATCGCTACGTCTGTAACTGCGGTTGCTGACATCGCTGGGGCGTGGTCGTAAGTCGCTACCATTGGGCTGCTGACTAATTCCCGGTCTTCCCCAAGAAAAGGTTCCTCCAAACCGCCATTAAAAAAATACGTGACGTGGGCGTATTTTTCAGTTTCGGCGGTGCGGAATTGCTTGAGATTGCGATCGGCTATTACTTGCCCCAGAATATTATTCAGGTTCTGCGGCTCAAAAGCCACAGCCACGCTTAAGTCTGGGTCGTATTGGGTAAAAGTGACAAAAGACAGCGGTTTTATTTGCTGTCTTTCAAAACCGTTAAATTCAGGGCTGACAAAGGCTTGAGTTAGTTGTCTGGCCCGGTCGGGGCGGAAGTTGAAAAATATCACTCCATCCCCTGCTTCTATCGCACCAGGAGCAATTCTAACGGGGTTGACAAATTCATCTTTTACCCCTTCGGCGTAAGATGCTTGCAAGATTTCTACAGCCTTACGGTTATCAACCACGCCCTCTTGTGTCATCACATCGTAGGCTCGTTTTACCCGATCCCAGCGGCGATCGCGATCCATCGCGTAGTACCGACCGCTGAGGGTGACTATGCGCCCGATTCCTATGCGGTCTATATAATCTTCTAGCATGGCGATCGCTTTTACACCCTCCGTTGGAGCGGTGTCGCGGCCATCGGTAATCGCATGGATACAAACTTCTGAAATTCGCTGCTCTTTAGCTAAGTCAAGTAGTCCAAACAGATGGGTGATATGGGAATGTACCCCTCCCTCAGAACAAAGCCCTACTAGATGCAGCTTGCCATTGCGAGAGCGAACTTCCTGGCAAATTTTGACAAGTGCTGGGTTTGAGAGAATAGAACCATCTTCGACCGCATCAGAGATGCGTACCAGTTCTTGCGGTACTACTCGCCCAGCACCAATGTTCAAATGGCCAACTTCTGAGTTGCCCATTTGACCATCTGGCAACCCTACGGCTTTTCCTGATGTGTGGATGAGGGTATGCGGGTAAGCTGCCCATAGACTGTCCACAATGGGAGTTTTCGCAGCAACAATAGCGTTTCCTCGCGTCTGCTCGCAGTAGCCCCATCCGTCTAAAATGACTAGCACCACAGGAGCAACAGGTGCTTTGGTCATAGTAAAATTGCCCTTTACTTTTTGTAATACCCGAATGATACCATTGCTAATCGCTGCCGCAAGTGAATTTCTGCTTATTAACTTCTTTTATGAACGACTTGCAGCTTTTTGAGACATTTTTTAAATATTAGTAATTTTTCTATGATGTTTTCGAGCTTGAATAATCAGCGATCGTTTAGTAGCCTGCGATCGATTTAAGTTGCATATCAATTTGTGAGGTTGTTCATTAGACTTCTTGCTTTTATTGGGGAAAAGGGTAAGGGGTAAAGGGGAAAGCGGCTCATAAAAACCCTTTTCCCTTTAACCTTTTACCTTTCCCCCCTCTTGCAAAAGTAACTTTTGCAGGAGGTCTATTGTATGCCATTTGTTGGTAATAACCCATACTTCAATGATGATGAAGAATAACAGTTTTGGTAAAAAATGCGATATTTGATGGTGTTAGTTTAATTAACATTATTAAACAACTTACCAGTTATTAGCTGTATCTTAAATATTTAAGTCAGGGAAATTTAACAGTTATCAGTAACATTGATAATTGGTCACTGATAACTGTAGGACAAAGTAGTTCTTAAAACAGAAAACTGGCAAATGATAAGCGTTGAGCTTAACTAGTAAGCAATTTTCCAGTCGATCATTTTCTTTTTGTGGCAGATTTGGTAGCTTTAGCAGCTTTCTTAGCAGCTTTCTCGGCTTCTATTGCAGCTAACCTAGCTTCTTCTTTTTCTTCGGCAATTTTTTGGAGATAGTAATGATAATCTCCTAAATAAACGCGGAATTCTCCATCTCTAATCTCGACAATTTTGTTGGCTACTTGAGAGATAAAGTATCGGTCATGGGATACAACAATTGCCGTACCGTCATAATTTTGCAGGGCTTCTTCCAGCATTTCTTTTGCTGGAATATCTAAGTGATTTGTCGGCTCATCCAAGATTAATAAGTTGGCAGGACGTAAAAGCATTTTTGCCAATGCCAAACGAGCTTTTTCTCCTCCACTTAATGCCCCAACTGCCTTAAATACTGTGTCACCACTAAATAAAAATCGCCCTAATAGCGTGCGGACTTCTTCATTTTTCCAATCGGGAACTTCATCATGGATTGTTTCCATAACAGTTCTCTTCAAGTCCAAAGCTTCAGCTTGATTTTGTTCAAAGTAACCAGGAATCACGTTATGATCGCCTAATTGAACAGTACCTTCTGTCGGCGGTTCCATACCCATAATTACGCGCAGAAGTGTAGATTTTCCAGCACCATTGGGGCCGAGAAAAGCAATGCGATCGCCTCTTTCAATTAAGAGATTCGCTCCCAAAAACAAAATCTTATCATCATAGATATGAGTAAAATCTTTGATGTTTACCACTTCGCGTCCGCTGCGGGGTGCAGGAGGAAAACGAAAGTGTAGAGTTCTTACTCCAGCTACAGGTGCTTCGATACGCTCAATTTTTTCCAGTTGCTTTTCCCGGCTTTTTGCCTGGGTACTGCGGGTAGCACTGGCACGAAATCGATCGACAAAAACTTGTTGTTTTTCTAACTCTTTCTGCTGGCGTTCGTAAGCACTCAGTTGTGCTGATTGATTTTCGGCTTTCTGTTGCAAATATGCAGAATAATTGCCGAGGTAAGTACTAGAAACACCGCGTTCAGTTTCCACTATTTGGGTGCACAGACGGTCAAGAAATTCCCGGTCATGGGAGACTATAACCATCGGAGTAATTAGTCCCTTGAGGTAATTTTCCAGCCACTCAATGGTTTCCAAATCCAGATGGTTAGTTGGTTCGTCCAGCAGTAATAAGTCAGGTTTTTGTAGGAGGATTTTACCCAAACTCATCCGCATTTGCCAGCCGCCACTAAAAGCACTGACAAGGCGATCGCCATCTTCTACTCCAAATCCCATTTCTGGTAAGATTTTCCCAATGCGTGCGTCTAAGCCATAGCCATCCAAAGCTTCAAATTGTCGCTGTAAACGATCCAATTTGTTGATTAGCCGTTCGAGTTCCTCTGGAGTAGCGGTTTCCATCTCGCGTTGTACTTCCGTTAGAGATAACTGTACTTGGTTGGCTTCTTTAAAAACTGTCCAAAATTCTTCTCTAACGGTGCGCGTGGGGTCTACTTCAAACTCTTGGTTGAGGTAAGCTATGTGTAAGCTGGCAGGACGAATGATTTCCCCAGCTGTGGGTTCCATTTCCCCAGTGATAATTTTGAGTTGGGTAGATTTTCCAGCACCGTTGACACCGACTAAGCCAATGCGATCGCCTGGTTTAACTTCCCAGTTGATATCTTTGAGAACTTCGCCTGTAGGATAAATTTTACTAATATGTTCGAGTCGCAGCATTAAGTTTCTCTCAGGTAGGGAGTGGGTGATTGAGGACGAAGTAGTAACACCGCTTCCAATATTAACAAAAATTAACTATAAATTCGTCCCTGGAAAGTTGTGGAACTGCAAATTAAATTTAGCTTGAGCTAAGTCATTTAAATTATCGCATCCCTGTTAAAACTGGCTTTTTGTTACTTATTTGACTTCTTTAACACTTAAATCACAGGTGGCAGGCACTTGTTCCCCAGCTACCCCTGATTTTAATAAGACGGGTATGAATTTAAATTTGGTGTGCGCTCCCTTTCTTGGAAGCCCTGAAAAAACAGTTTTGGGTTGTGGGCTTGTTTTATTGTTAAATCTAACCCTTCAGCAACTTTGTCTGCCTTGATAATTTTTTACCATTTAGGAATTTTCGTTTACTGTTTATAGATTACTTTCTTTTTCTGAACCATTTCGCACTTCTAGCAACCGTTCTTTTGCTATTCCTAATATCCGTGAAAGTGGTGCTAACAAACTATCATCAAATGGTTCTCCAGCATAAATATTATTCAGTTCAGTGGGTGATAGTTTAAAAGTATCGCAAAATTTAGCAAACTCTTGATTACTTAAATCGAGTTCCTTTTGGCGATCGCGCAATAACACAGCGATCGCTCTAGTTCCATATTTGGGACGTTCGCTAGTTTTTACATATTTTTCCATTAAATAATTAACTTTACTTGTATCGCCGCCTATTTTTTTAATTAAATCAGTACAAGCCATTTTTAGTGCTTTTTTTAAAACTTCTTCTTCGTTGAGGAATTTAATAACTTCACTAGCATACTCTTGTTTGAAAAAACCAACTAAATCACCTTTGTGGTAAATAGGTACGTAAGGGCTATTAACTTCGATCTGCCAATCTAATGGTTCATTGCGTAACGACATAGCTGCACCTGTCCAAATTCGATGCTCCCCATTTTAAAACTATTTATACTGAGTCGCCAGTAGTTATATTTAGGCTTAAATACAAATCCCCGACTTCTCGAAAAAGTCGGGGATCTGTCCTGGATTATATCTTTCCCAAGGCGATGCCTTAAGCATTTTGGCAATTTGTATGTAATAAATTAATTAAAAAAAATGGTAGTAATTATCCTTCCCAATCTTGACGAGTATCGCACAGAAAATTTTCTGCGATCGCATCATCAAATAAATAGGGGTAATTCTCTGGAAAAGTTCGTAATGGTAAGTTAGTTTCTCGTAGCGCTAAATCTACTCCAGCTTCAAAGCCATCTAACAAAGCTTCTTCTATTCGAGACTTTAAGCTAGGGTTCTGCCGTAAATGCCTGCCAATGGCACGACGCTGTTCTGGAATTGTTAAAAACCAACTGCGAGAGCGTTGTTCGGGTTGATATTCCCACTTCAAGAGATGACCGAGTAATACACTCAGACGGCTCACAAGTTCCCGATACTCCTGTCTGCCCAAAGCTTGAATTTCCTCTTGCAGGTGTTCCCAGTCTAGTTCCGTAACTAGCCTCTGCTCTAACACTTTAGCCTGCTGCTGTGTCCAGCCATAGAAGTCTTGGTCATACAAACCAGGTTTGTCCATATCCATATAAATCAATCGTAAGAATTCAAGAGTCAGAATTCAGAATGGCTTGTGAATTACTAGGTTTAAGTCCCTATGAAATTAAAAATTTGTTTGTCAATAAGACAGTGGCAGCCTAAATCCTACACTGATTGCATTGCTGAATTCTGAATTCTGAATTCTCTTTTAATTATGAACAAATATTCAACTGGCCTTTGCTTCGTCGCCTGACGCTTCAGCCACAGCAGCAAACCTATCAGCCGCAGCCTGAACGATTTGAGCAACTTGGCTAAGAGGCATGTGCTGTATTTGTCTGAGAATCAAACTTAAATCTGAGGTTTCTTGTATCGGCTTGCCATCCAAGCAACTAAGTAACTCTTGGAGTGTGTAACCCGCTCTCGCTGCGATTTTTGCCAAATATTCTGTGTCTGGCACATTTACACCCTTTTCCCACAACTGAACAGCTGTAGCAGAAACTCCCAAAAGCTTGCCAAAAGCCCGCTGGCTCATGGAACCGCGAGCTAGTTTGATGATTTCAATCAGTTTTTCTCTGCTTTCGATGTTCACTGCTTGTGTAGCTAGTCAACTGCATTTATTAGTTTAGTGAGAAACTTTAAAATTTTAGTTTATTGTTGACAACTTTAATTGTTAATGATACTTTAAATAAACATTGTAATTAAGCAACGTTGATTTAAATCCTAGAGTATAGACGCTGCTAGGTTATTTGGCATTGTTGCCAATACACAAAAGGTGCATCATGTTTTCCAAGCCACGCCAAATAAAAAAATATCGCCGTAAAGGTCGAAATTTCATAACGTCTAATAAAATTAAACCAGAACAGTGGCAAATTTCAAACCGTGAAGCAAAAGAAGCTCTCAACACCAAAGGCTATAACATCAAGCAAATCAAGAAAATCCAATGTCTGAAGCATCAGGTGTGTATTTCTTACTGGGATGGGGCAGGTAACATCTGTAGTAGCTTTTTCAGTTACCGCATTTTTGGGCGTTGGCAACAAGAAGTAGAAAATTTAATTTATACCAGCCAAACTCTGAAAGAATGGGCAAGAGTAAATTACCTTATGAAGCACGAACTTGCCTATTATCAATATCCCAGTCAAATGGAAGATGTACTCTGCGCTGCATTAGAAAACCGCTTGCATGTGTTAAAAGCAACATCACAACAAGCGGTTTACGAAACTTTTTACTAATAAAAATTAATTAGCGCTAGCAGTTGCCAATTCGGCTAGACGTTCCTGTTGGTCTTGGGAGATGCAAGATTGGATAATAGTTTCTAAATCGCCTTCCAAGACAGGATTAAGAGAATAGTTTTGACCTAAACGGTGGTCGGTAACGCGGTTATCTTTATAATTGTAGGTGCGAATTTTTTCCGATCGCGATCCCGTTCCAACTTGCGATCGCCGCATGGAAGTTACAGCTTCTTGTTGTTCGCGCAACTTCATTTCATACAACTTCGCCCGCAAAATTTGCATCGCCCGTTCTTTGTTTTGCAACTGGCTGCGTTCTTCCGTACAGAAAATCCGAATTCCTGTAGGTTTGTGCATCAAGTCAACGGCTGTCTCCACCTTGTTGACGTTTTGTCCGCCAGCACCACCAGAACGAGCCGTGGTCATTTCAATATCCTTCGGGTCAATGTGGATTTCCACATCATCCACCTCTGGCATAATTGCCACCGTTGCAGTGGAAGTGTGAACCCGTCCACCTGCTTCTGTAAGCGGCACCCGCTGTACGCGATGCACTCCAGCTTCAAACTTTAGCTGACTGTAAACGTCGTCACCTTTAATTTCCAGAATCACTTCTTTCCAACCGCCCATTTCTCCCAAAGATTCACTCACCAGAGAAACTTTCCAACCTTGAGTTTGGGCGTAGCGAGTGTACATCCGCATCAAATCGCCAGCCCAAATACTGGCTTCATCGCCACCCGTACCAGCGCGAATTTCCAACATGATATTCTTTTCATCATTGGGGTCGCGAGGCAGCAATAAAACTTTCAAACGAGCCTCTAAATATTCTATTTTTTCCTCAAGTTCATCTACTTCCAGTGCTGCCATTTCTTGCAGTTCTGGGTCACTTGCAGATTCTTTAAATACCTGACGCGCTCCGATCAAGTCTTCTTGGGCTATTTTCCAAATTTCATAGGTATTAACTACTTCTTCCAAAGAAGAACGAGACTTAGCAATTTGTTGATATTCATCAGGATTGCTAGCGGTATCGGGGTCGCCAAGACGACGGGTTAATTCATTAAAGGTTTGTTCAACGGATTTTAGTTTGTCCAGTAAGTATGATTCAGCCATGACGAGTGCGATCGCTCCTTAAAAAAATAACAAATTGGCTCGAGCATATAAATGACAATCGACCCCGAAAAATGCAGGGTCGTCGTTAACAGCAGAGCCAACCAGCTACTTTTTCTTTTTGGTGCCGGAGCTTTGTTCGCTGGACATACCGTATTTCCGGAGGAACCGCTCAACTCGACCCTCGGTGTCAATAATCTTCTGGGTACCAGTGTAAAATGGGTGATTTCCAGACCAAACATCTACGTGCAGTTCTGGCTTGGTAGAGCCAACGGTCATCACAACTTGACCGTTACAGTAGACTTTAGCATCTGGATACCACTTGGGATGAATATCAGATTTAGCCATTGTTCCTTTTGTGGTGAATCTATAAAAATTATAACTTTTTGGTTGAAATTAGAGCTAGGGATTGGTGACTGGGCACTGGGGAGACTAGAGGACAAGGAAGACAAGGCAGATGAGGGAGAAAGATTGCTACTTTGTCCCCCCTTGTCCCCCTTGTCCCATGCCCCATACCCAATGCCCAATGCCCCATATCCTAACGCTTAGAGTACTGAGGCGCTTTCCGGGCTTTGTGTAAACCATATTTTTTCCGTTCCTTTGCCCTGGGATCGCGAGTTAGGTAACCTTCGGTTTTCAAAGGTGGGCGGTTGTCTGGGTCTAGTTGGCACAAAGCACGAGCGACTCCCAAGCGAACAGAATCAGCCTGTCCGGTCAAACCGCCGCCTTCTGCTTTTACCAAAATGTCATATTCGTTTTCTAGTCCCAAAGTTTCTAAGGGTGCTTTGATGACTCCCAGGTAATTGGCATTGAATTGGAAATACAAGTCTCCATCTTTACCATTCACAGTCAGTTTCCCAGTACCTGGTACCAGGCGTACTCTTGCTACTGCTGACTTACGGCGACCAGTACCCCAGTACACGGCGCGTCCGCTATTGGTATCTACTGCTACCATTAACTTTCTTCTCCAGGAATTGTACTAATTTTTAATTCTTTGGGTTTTTGAGCTTCGTGGGGATGAGTCGGCCCGGCGTAAACTTTCAGTTTGGTAAATAACTGCTTACCCAGGCTATTTTTGGGTAGCATACCTTTGACTGCGTGTTCTAAAATCCGCTCTGGTAGGCGCTGTTGTAGCTTTGCAAAGGTTTCTGTTTTCATCCCACCGGGACGACCAGAGTGGCGACGGTAGACTTTTTGAGTGCGCTTTTTGCCTGTGACTGCTACTTTCTCAGCATTAACAACGATTACGAAGTCACCTGTATCTATGTGGGGTGTAAATTCGGGTTTATTTTTGCCTCTGAGGACTTGAGCGATTTCACTGGCGAGGCGTCCGAGCCGTTTATCGGTGGCATCTACTACGTACCACTCACGCTCAAGGGATGCTTGAGGAGGAAGGTAAGTTTTAACTATTGTCATTTGTTATTTGTCCTTTGTCCTTTGTAATTTGTCATTTGTCCTTTGTCGTTTGTCCTCTCTTACAAAGTTCAGATCGGAGGAAACCTCCGCTCTGACTTTGCGCTTTGTCAGTTGCTGTTTGCTAATGACCAATGACTAATGACTAATGACTAATGACCAACTTTGGCAGGGTATCGTACCAAATCTCCTTTGGAAAGGGAAAATCTGGATAGCCGACTCGCAACAAGCACAAACCTTGAGCTGGTGCGGCGTGTTTGACTTCTTGGCGGCGTTCCTCTTTCCAGAGTTCGGTGAAGTTGGAAAGTGTACGTTCTCCAGAACCTACTTGTACCAACATTCCTACCAACAGCCTTACCATGCCATACAAAAATCCATCTGCCTGTATTTCAATATGGATAAATGGCCCGCTGCGATGACATTCTGCTGCTTGTACCTCTACCCAGGAATGCGATCGCTTTGACCCTGCACGATGAAAAGCAGCTAAGTGATGCTTTCCCAAGAGAGGTTTGAGGGCAGCTTGAATTAATGATTCATCCAGGGGTGCATAATAATAATGCCAACTGAAGGGTTTCACGAACAAGTTCAGTCGATCTTCAGTGTATATTGTGTAGCGATACCGCCGATAGGCTGCGCTAAACCGGGCGTGCCAACGGGCATCTACACCAGCTGAAGCCCTGATTAATATATCTGATGGCAGATAGCTGTTGAGGATTGTTGCCCACTTGCGAGCTGGAATTAAACCTGTTGCTTCAAAATGGGCTACTTGAGCAGCAGCGTGGACTCCGGCATCGGTTCGTCCGGCGCCGTGTAGTGTCACATGATGTCCGAGAATAGTAGCGATCGCTTTTTCGATCTCTTCTTGGACTGTACGCTGGTTCTTTTGCCTTTGCCAGCCATGAAAATGAGTGCCAAGGTATTGGATTACCAAGGCTACTCGCTGAGTTTGTGTAGGCTGGTGGCTTTCTAACATACAGATTTTGTCCTCTCTTACAAAGTTCCGATCGCCGGAAGCCGGCGCTCAGACTTTGCGCTTTGTCTTTCGTCCTTTGTCATTTGTCCGTTGTCTTTTGTTAATGACTAATGACTAATGACTAATGACCAATGACCAATGACCAATGACTTAAACCAACTCAAGTATTGCCATCTCGGCATTATCGCCCCGACGCGGTACGGTATGCACGATACGGGTATAACCGCCTTGGCGATTTCCATACCTAGTGGGAGCTTGTTCAAATAAAGCGTGAACTAGGGCTTTGTCGAAGATGTAGCCAAGGGCTTCCCGGCGTGCAGCCAAGGAGCCGTTTTTGGCTAAGGTAATCATTTTATCTACTTCACTCCGTACAACTTTAGCGCGAACTAAAGTGGTAGTAATTTTACCATGACGGATGAGTTCGGTGGTGAGCGATCGCAATAAAGCGCGGCGCTGGTCTGCTGGTTTACTGAGTTGTTTGACGCGACAACGGTGACGCATAATTAAGCACTTATGAACTACAAACAATTTTCATATCATGTCAATTCGATCGCTTATCAAAAAACTCTCCGCGTCTTTGCGTCTTCGCGTCAGAGCGTCTGTCTACATGATAAGTAATCAACCTGACTCGATATCACTTAAGGGTGTTTAGAGCCTCTTTCTTGGGGCAAGGTGATGCCCAAGCGACGCTGCAAAGCTTCTACGACTTCTTCTGCTGACTTTTGACCAAAGTTTTTAATTTCTAGGAGGTCTTCTTGGGTATAATCCAACAAGTCGGCTACAGAATTCACTTGTGCGCGTTTGAGACAGTTATATGCCCGTACAGAAAGTTGCAACTCTTCGATGGGAATCTGAGCAGTTGGGTCTTCTGAAATTTCCGAACCTGTATCTGTTGGTTCTAGGGAAATATCTTTCAACGGGTTGAATAAATCTACCAAGATTCCAGCAGCAGAGGATAGTGCTTCTTGCGGTGATATACTGCCATTTGTCCAAACTTCCAACAACAGTCGGTCTTTGGTAATTGACCCATCCCCACGAGCTTCTTCGACACTATAGTTTACTTTTCGCACTGGCATAAACACCGAGTCGATTTGAAGAAAGTCCAACGATGTAGCTTCTTCACGTCCTCGCTCTACAGTGCGATAACCTTTACCTCTCTCGATCCGAAATTCCATTTCCAGCTTTCCACCTTCGGCGATGGTGGCTACATACTGGGTCGGATCGATGACTTCTACTTCACTAGGTAAATCAAAATGCGCCGCAGTAATTGTTGCTGGACCGTTAACGAGTAACCTACCAATTTGGGGTTGCGAGGAATAGTTTTTCAGGATAACTTCCTTCATTCTCATGAGGATTTCCAGCACATCTTCCCGCACGCCAGGGACTGTAGCAAACTCATGTGAAACGCCTGCAATCCGGACTGCTGTAACTGCCGTACCCTCTAGATTGGACAGTAAAACCCGCCGCAGCGCGTTGCCAACCGTTGTTCCTTGACCGCGCTCTAGAGGTTCCAAAACAAATTTACTGTAATGGTTGCGGCTTTCTTCAGTATTAGACTCTACACATTCAATTTGAAACTGCGCCACGGATTAGCCTCCCTTTTTTAAGGTGCTGCTAGCAGACAAATCTATTGCCTCCCGAATTAAGTGTCAATTTTCGATTTTGGATTTTTGATTTTGGATTGTGCTTTTTCAATTTGTTTCCCTTTTTTGAGACGGAACAAATCTGAAAGATTCTCGATGGGCTTAGCTACGCTATCATCAATTTAAAATCAACGAAGTCCCCACCTAATATTGAGGATTAATCTAAAATCGCAAATCACAAATCCAAAATTGATTAATAATATTTTGGGTTGACCGAAGTTTAACAGCTTTGCCTATAGGAAAATCTGACACGCTTCTAGTCGCCCAAGCCGTCCAAAGTTTCAGCCTGAATTCAATGCAGTTTCGACACTAGACAACTAAGCGGTCATTACAAGTGACTTAACTGTAGTTTGGCTGCAACTTATAATTCTCACCGCCCAAATTTTAACGATTAAACTCGACGGCGCTTGGGTGGACGGCAACCATTGTGAGGAATGGGGGTAATATCCCGAATTAAGGTAATTTCCAGTCCTGCTCCTTGAAGTGCGCGGATAGCGGTTTCTCTACCTGCTCCTGGGCCACTGACCATTACCTCAATTTGGCGCATACCTTGATCGATGGCTCGACGGGCTGCACTTTCAGCGGCGGTTTGCGCTGCAAAGGGAGTTCCCTTTTTCGCTCCCTTAAAGCCGCTAGAACCAGCACTAGCCCAGGAGATAACATCTCCATTTTGATCGGTAATGGTGACAATGCTATTGTTGAAAGTAGACTGAATATAGGCCATCCCATTGGGGACATTCCGCTTCTGCTTTTTGCTCCCGGATTTTTTAGTTGGTTGTCTCGCCATACTTGTTTTGTTGATTTAAGGTGAAACTTGCTGTGTTTGGCAAGCGTTGTCAAATTATTTATTTGCCTGGTGCCTTCTTCTTACCAGCCACTGTCTGCCTTCTGCCTCGACGGGTTCTAGCATTGGTGCGAGTTCTCTGTCCTCTGACTGGTAAGCCCATACGATGACGACGCCCTCTGTAGGTGCCAATGTCAACTAAGCGCTTGATGTTCATCGACTCCCAGCGGCGCAAATCCCCTTCAACTTCGTAGTTGGTTTCTATTTCTGCTCGCAATTTGGCTACATCGCCGTCAGTCAACTCTTTAACGCGGGTGTCTGGGTTTACACCTGTAGTTGCTAGAATTTCTTGCGATCGCGATAACCCTATTCCGTAAATGTAAGTCAGACCAATCTCGACGCGCTTATCGCGTGGAAGGTCTACTCCGGCTATACGTGCCACAATGAACTCTCCCTATTGTTCTCTAGTAGTTAAAAAAAACGCGATTAATGCCGTTTTTTCGTTTTAATAAAGATTATGCGTTTTGCAACACTCCTCTGTCTATCGGAGTTTTATCCTTGACGTTGCTTGTGTTTGGGGTTGACGCAAATCACCATAACGCGACCACGGCGTTTGATCACATTACACTTTTCACAGATTTTCTTGACTGAGGCTCTAACTTTCATGCCTTTTTTACTTTGACTCCAAATATTAAATTATAACATTTCTTGGGGAATTATTCAGCTAAGTTGACTAGTAAATAGTCAAAAAGATGCTTTTATGGTAAAATCCTCTACATGATATCTACTTCTTTCTCAGTCGGTAGGTGATTCTGCCTTTAGTCAAGTCGTAGGGGGTTAACTCTACCTTGACGCGATCGCCAGGCAAAATCTTAATATAGTTGCGGCGAATCTTCCCAGAAATGTGTGCCAGCACGTTAAAACCATTGTCTAAGTCAACGCGAAACATCGCATTGGGCAAAGACTCGGTAACCGTGCCTTCCATTTCAATCAAATCTTGCTTAGACAATTTGTTTTTTCCTCAACTCAACAATCTCCTGTTCCTTTGCAGCACTTCATCTGCAACAGAACACACTTTGATAAATATATCAACACTTTCTTAATATATTTTAGCTAAATTTGGGCATAGGGCATTGGGCATGGGGCATAGGGAGTGCTGAGTGAGTTAAGAATTATTCTCCTTGTCTGTTTGAAGTTCCGTTCGCCCTTGGCGTTGCCGTAGGCATCCGAGGAAACCTCCGCTCGGACTTCTCTTTTTGTCTCCCTTGCTCCCTCATCCCCCTCATACTTAAGCGATTATCTTTTGGAGCTCGTCAGTGACTTCTTCTTGGGACTGGTTGCCATTGACTGTTAGGAGTTTTTGGCGATCGCGGTAATAATTTATTAAAGGTGCAGTTTCAGCACGGTAAACTTCTAAACGACGACGAATAACTTCTTCGCTATCATCTTTTCGTCCTCGTGCCAGTAAACGCCCTACTACTACCTCATCTGGGACTTCCAGGCTGACTACTTTTTCACCAGACTGGTCTAGCTGTTCGAGCAATTCTTCAAGAAAAACTGCTTGCTTAACAGTCCGAGGAAAACCATCGAGAATCCAACCATGCTTAGCATCTGACTGACTCAAACGTTCCTGTACCATTTCCTGTACTAGAATGTCTGGGACTAGTTCCCCTTTATCCATATAACTTTGAGCTTTCAAGCCCAAACGGGTTTGCTTGGACAATGCTTCGCGTAGTATGTCACCCGTAGAAACATGGGGAACTTGCCGATGGTCAGCTAATGTCTTAGCTTGCGTTCCTTTACCAGCTCCAGGCGGCCCCAAGAAGATTAGTCGCGTCACTATTGTTTCACCATTCCTTCATAGCGCTGAGAGATAACGTAAGTTTGGATTTGTCTTGCCGTATCGATCGCCACACCAACTAAAATTAACAAAGAGGTAGCACCCAATCCCTTAAATGTGGGGACTCCTAAAGCACTTTCTACGCCGGTTGGGATAATAGCAACTAAGCCCAAAAAGATCGCACCCAAAAAAGTGAGTCGGTTTGATACTCGTTCGATATACTCGCTAGTTGCCTTCCCAGGACGAATACCAGGAATACTCGAACCCATTTTCTTCAGATTTTGTGCTACATCTACTGGATTGAGAATCAACGAAGAATAGAAGTAGCTGAAGAAAATAATCGATATCATGTACACTAGGGCATAAAGCCAAGAGCCAGAACCGCTGGGACTCAGATAAGTGTTAACTATATTGGCCAATTCGGCATTTTTAGTGAAATTGGCGATTAACAGTGGCAAACTGAGGATTGCAGCAGCAAAAATAATTGGCATTACGCCGCCTTGATTGAGGCGCAAAGGTAGGAAGCTACGTTGCTCTGCCAAAACTCGACGACCTACTTGACGACGGGCCGAAATAATTGGGATGCGACGCATTCCTTCCTGCACAACCACAATACCAACAATTGTTGCCAGGAAAACTAAGATTAGCACGATCACGCGACCGACTGTTTCCCGACCGCCCACTTGCACCAAATCGATGGTATCGCCTAAAGCTTTTGGTAATGATGCAACAATGTTGACAAAAATCAACAATGATGCTCCATTGCCAATCCCACGTTCTGTAATCAGTTCTGATGCCCACATGACGAACATAGAACCAGCGGTGAGGGCGATCGCAGTTTCAGCTACAAACAGCGGTCCTGGGTTTAAGGCAAATTGCTGCAAAAACAATGCCGAAAAAGCCGTACTTTGAATAATTGCCCACCCCAAAGATACATAACGGGTAATTTGCGATATTTTTCGCCGGCCTGCTTCACCTTCATTTTTCTGTAAATTTTCTAAAGATGGAATCGCGGCCGTGAGCAATTGGATGATAATGGACGCATTGATGAAGGGCAAAATTCCTAAAGCAAAGACTCCCAAAGTTGAAAGTCCTCGCCCGGAAAAGATATCCAACAAACCAAATATGGCATTATTGCCTGAGATGGCTGCGGCAAACCTACCTCTATCAATCCCTGGCACAGGCAAGAAGATGCCTAAGCGAACCAAAATTAAAATACCGACGGTGACAAGCAGCCTACCTCTCAGCCCGGCTGCTTGTGCCATCTGCATAAAAGTTTCTTGAGCCGTTGGGGCTTTGTCTCGACTGATCATAGAGTGCTACCTTTAGTGTGAACCAGGCGCTGGCTGCGAGTTGGCTTGCATCTAAGTGCCCTATTCCGGCTCACTCATAAGACTTCACAACTCCCACCAGCTGCCTCAATTTTGCTCCGAGCTGTACCTGTGAAAGCTGCCGCTTGTACCTTGAGCGGAACGCTCAATTCCCCGTTACCCAAAATTTTCAATGGGCCTTTAGCACCAGTGATAATACCTGCTGCTTCCAAGGAGGTCAAAGTTACTTCTGTATTAGCGGGAAGGGAGGCTAGCTTCTCTACATTAATCGTAGTGTAAATCTTGCGATTCACAATCGGAAAGCCCTTGAGTTTTGGTAAGCGGCGGTACAATGGCTGTTGACCACCTTCAAAACCTGGTCTGGTACCACTACCAGAGCGAGATTTTTGACCCCGCATACCTAGACCTGCACTAGCACCTTGACCGGCAGAAATACCCCTAGCTACACGGCGGCGGCGTTTCTTTGAGCCTTTTTGGGGCTTAACATCGTTGAGTCTCATAAGCTAAAAGTGTCATTTGTAGTTTGTCATTTGTCCTATGTCGAAAGTCAGTTGTCATTTGTCCTTTGTCATTTGTCCAAAGCAAATAACAAATGACCAATGACTAATGACTAAATTAGATGTAGAGATTTTCAATAGGAATACCGCGATCTTCGGCAACTTCAGAAAGAGTACGCAGTGTAGACAAAGCGTTGACTGCGGCTCTAGCATTGTTAAGCGGATTGTTGGAGCCAAGTTGCTTAGCTAGGACGTTGCGAACTCCTGCCAATTCCAATACTGTACGCACGGCACCACCAGCGATTACACCAGTACCAGGTGCGGCTGGACGCATAATTACTTTTGCACCGCCACCGATACCATCAATGGGATGAGGAATGGAATTGGATTTGGTGATTGGGATATCAATGAGGTGTTTTTTGCCGTCGGCTACACCTTTTTTCACTGCTCCAATTACATCTGAGGCTTTGCCTACTCCGACACCAACTTGACCGCGTTCGTTACCAACAACAACGATCGCTCGGAAGCTGAGTTTTTTACCGCCTTTAACGACCTTACTCACGCGTCGAATCTGAATTACCCGCTCTTGCCAAGTGGTTTCTTCTTTTTTGGCACGCTTGGTTCTACTTTTACGCTCTGTTGCCATAATCAATGTTCTCTTAATGTCATTTGTCAGTTGTCATTTGTCCTTTGTCATTTGTCCTTTGTCATTTGTCCAATGACTAAATGACCAATGACTAATGACCAATGACTTTAGAAATCCAAACCGGCTTCGCGGGCTGCATCAGCTAGGGCTTTGACACGACCATGATATAGGTTACCACCGCGATCGAAGACTACTTTGGTGATGCCTTTTTCTAGCGATCGCACTGCGATCAACTTACCAACTTGCACCGATGCATCGCGGTTAGCGCCTGAAGCTAAACTCGATTTCAACTCTGGTTCTATAGTTGATGCTGCCACTATGGTGTGATGCTGCGTATCATCAATTACCTGGGCATAAATATGCTCATTGGAACGAAACACTGCTAAACGCGGACGTTCTGGTGAGCCAATAACTCTGCCACGGACGCGTCTATGGCGACGCTGTTTTGATTCTCTACGAGTAAGTTTCATCTTTACTTCTTACCACTCTTACCAGTCTTACCAGCTTTACGTCTTACCACTTCACCGGCATAGCGAATACCCTTGCCTTTGTAAGGTTCTGGTGCGCGAACAGCACGAATTTTAGCTGCTGTGTTGCCGACAATTTCTTTGTCGTAGCCGCTGACGATGACGTTAGTGGTACCTTCTACGGCAAACTGAACTCCTTCTGGTGGTTCAATTTGTACTTGATGGCTGTAACCCATGTTCAAAACTAGGTTACGTCCTTGAACTTGCGCCCGGTAACCAACCCCTTGAATTTCCAAACGGCGTTGAAAACCTTGGGAAACTCCCTCAACCATGTTGGCAACTAAAGTACGGCTCAAGCCGTGTAATTGCCTGGAAGTCCGGGTATCATCTCGACGAGTTACTTGTAATACTTCTCCCTCTTGGGAAACTATAACGTTAGCAGGTAAATTGCGAGAAAGTTCTCCCTTGGGCCCTTTCACCACAACCTTAGTGCCATCGATCGCCACTTGTACTTTGGCGGGAATAGTAATTGGACGTTTACCAATACGAGACATGACTTTTTGTCCTTTATGGAGTTATGAGTTATGAGTTATGAGTTATGAGTTTTTATGACTAACTTTTCACTCCTCATTCCTAACTCTTCACTTTTGTTGACTACCATACGTAGCAAAGCACTTCGCCGCCCAAATTCTGACGCCGCGCTTCGCGGTCAGTCATAATGCCACTGGATGTGGAAATAATGGCGATGCCGATGCCGCCTAATACTCTTGGTAATTCTTTTTTGTTGGAGTAAACACGCAAACCTGGTTTACTAACTCGCTTCAGGGCGGTGATCAGAGGCTGACGATTCTTACCCTTGTATTTCAAGGAAATCACCAGATTGCGTTTTACTTCATCACCTGCTTCTTCGTATTCACCAATAAAACCTTCCTCCCGCAGCACTCTGGCAATACTACGGGTCATTTTTGTCGCTGGCACTTGTGTAGTTTGATGCCGTGCCAGGTTGGCATTGCGGATGCGCGTCAGCATATCTGCAATTGTGTCGTTAGCCGCCATCGTTCCCTCTATAGATGAACTTATTGATCGCGAAAGGGCATTCCTAATTCTTTAAGTAAGGCGCGACCCTCTTCGTCGTTTTTCGCTGTGGTGATGATGGAAATATCCAAACCACGGACTTGATCGATGCTATCGTACTCGACCTCTGGAAAAATTAGCTGTTCTCTAACACCCAGGGTATAGTTACCGCGTCCGTCAAAGCTTTTAGGGCTGACGCCGCGAAAATCTCTAATTCTGGGCAGCGACAGGCTAACGAGTCGGTCGAGAAAGGCATACATTCTCTCGCCTCTGAGGGTCACCATAATACCCACAGGCATACCTTGACGAATTTTAAAGCCAGCGATCGCTTTTTTCGCCCGCGTCACTACTGGTTTTTGACCGGTAATCGTCGCAATTTCGTTAATAGATGCTTCTAGCGCCTTCGCGTTTTGAGCCGCTTCGCCCAAACCCCGGTTAACAGTAATTTTTACCAACTTCGGTACTTGATGAATGTTGGTAAATTGAAACTGCTGGGTTAGTTTGGGGACGATTGTCTCTTGATATAAACTTTTGAGTCTTGTTGTCGCCATAGTTTTTTGTCCTGATATCCCTGGGCTTGGTCAGGGAACAAAGTTATGAGTTATCAGTTATGAGTTATGAGTTAAATTTAATTTCTAACTCTTAATTCCTAACTTCTAACTATTTATCTAGAATTTCGCCAGTTTTCTTGAGCTTTCTGACTTTTTTGCCTTCTGGCGTAAAAGTGTAACAAACACGACTGGCAACGTTTTGCTTGGTGGAATAAAGCATGACGTTGGAGCTATGAATGGGGAATTCTTGGGTGACAATCCGCCCTGATTCTCCTTCTTGCTGGGGTTTGACGTGCTTAGTTTTAATGTTGACACCTTTGACGACAACTTTACTCAGTTGGGGAAGTGCTTGGATAATTTCACCAACTTTTCCTTTGTCTTTACCAGCAATTACTTGTACGGTGTCGCCAGTTTTGACGTGCATTTTGTGAAATACTTTGGGCGTACCCTGTTTGGTTGCCATTACAGCACCTCCGGAGCCAGAGAAACAATTTTGGTGAAGTTTTTATCGCGCAGTTCCCGTGCAACTGGGCCGAAAACCCGTGTACCTCTAGGATTGCCGTCTTTGTTAATAATTACAGCGGCGTTATCGTCAAAGCGAATGCTCATACCGCTATCGCGATTTACGGCTTTACGAGTACGGACAATTACTGCTTCCACAACATCAGACTTTTTTACAGCCATATTGGGTGTAGCATCTTTGACAACAGCAATAATCTTATCGCCAATAAAACCATAACGGCGGTTGCCTCCACCTAAGACCCGGATACACATTAATTTCCGGGCACCGCTATTATCAGCGACATTTAAGTAAGTCTGGGGTTGAATCACGGTTGTACTCCCTTGTTATGTTGTCAGAAAACTAACAACTATGAGGTTTAAGTAGGTTTGACGTTCAGGATTTCTGCAATTTTCCAGCGCTTAGTTTTACTCAGGGGTCTAGTCTCCTGAATGCGGACGCGATCGCCAACTTTACACTGATTTTCTTCGTCGTGAACTTTATAGCGCTGGGTGTTGACTACAATCTTGCCGTACTTGGGGTGAGGAGCGCGGTTTTCTACGGCGACTACCACCGTTTTTTGCATTTTGTCGCTCACTACCAAGCCAACTCGTTCTTTGACTGCCATAATCTCCTACTTTTCTGCTTGCGGCGGTTGATTTGCTGCCCGTTTGCGTTCTCCTTCCACCGTTAGCAATTGGGCTAGCCGGTGCTTAGCATGTCGGAACTGGTGGGGCTTGTCTAGCTGTCTTGTGGCTTTTTGCAAGCGCAACTGGAATAGTTGTCTTTTGACAGCAAGAATTTCCTCAGAAAGTTTATCGTCGCTTAATTCTCTTGCTTCTGAAATTTTGGGAAGAGGCATGACCTACTCCTGCTCCTGTGGTTGAGAGCGCACAATAAATTTGGTTTTTATTGGCAGCTTATATGCAGCCAAGCGCATGGCTTCGCGGGCGATTTCTTCAGAAACGCCAGCGATTTCAAACATAATCCGCCCTGGCTTAACTACAGCTACCCAAAACTCTGGCGAACCTTTACCGGAACCCATCCGGGTTTCCGCAGGACGCATGGTTACAGGCTTATCAGGGAAAATCCGAATCCAGATTTGTCCGCCCCGGCGAATATAACGAGTCATTGCTCGACGAGAAGCTTCTATTTGCCGGGAGGTAATCCAAGCAGGTTCTTGAGCTTGGAGTGCGAAATCACCGAAGTTCAGGGTACTACCACGGCTGGCTAGTCCCTCCATCCGTCCGCGTTGTTGTTTGCGGAATTTAGTTCTTCTAGGACTTAACATGATTGGCTACTGGGTACTGGGTACTGGGCATTGGGCATTGGGCATTGGGCATTATCAATGCCCCATACCCTATGCGCCATTCCCATTTATCCTTCATTTGAACGATCTTCAAATTGTTGGCGACGGCGTTGTTGTTGACGGCGACGGGGTTCGCGTTCTCGATCGCCCCGATCCGAGCGATCGCGTTCGCGAGCTGCGGGTGGTGGTGCAGTTTCTTCCTGTCCTGGGATAATTTCTCCCTTAAACACCCAAACTTTGATGCCCAAAATGCCGTAAATAGTTTTTGCCGTGCAATAAGAGTAGTCAATGTCAGCCCGTAGGGTATGTAGAGGTACTCTACCTTCACGAGTCCACTCTGTCCGGGCAATTTCAGCACCGTTGAGCCGCCCACTGACTTGGATTTTTATACCTTGGACACCAGCGCGTTGGGCACGCTGAATCGCTTGTCGCACTACTCGACGGAAGGAAACACGGCGTTCCAATTGTTGAGCAATGTATTCGGCAATTAGGTAAGCATCAGCATCAACTCGTTGCACTTCAACTACGTTAATGCGAATTTGGCGATTACTACCCAATAACCCTTGGAGCCCAGTACGCAAGGATTCTATCCCTTGTCCACCGCGACCCACTACTACTCCTGGTCTAGCTGTGCGTACTTCTAAGTCGATTTGGTCGGCTTTGCGCTCAATCCGTACTTCGGAAATTCCGGCGTTGTTTTGAGCAAGTCTACCAAGCTTTTGTTCTATGTATGTACGGAGTTTGTGGTCTTCTTGTAAAAGTTCTGGATAACGTTCCGGAACTGCAAACCAACGGGATTGATGTTCTTGTGTAATACCCAGGCGAAAACCGACTGGATGAATTTTCTGTCCCACGAATGCTTCCTCTAAAATTTCTGACTAAATCGTTATTTTTCTGGAGCGGCTCCAACGGCGACAGTAATATGACATGTCGGCTTGCGGATTTGGTAAGCTCTACCTTGCGCCCTTGGTTGGAATCGTTTCAGGACAGGCCCTTGGTCGGCATAAGCCTGAGTAATTATTAGTTGAGTCCGATCTAAGCCAGCGTTGTGTTCGGCGTTCGCAGCAGCGCTTCTGAGAACCTTTAATATGGGTTCAGTGGCGCGATAGGGCATGAATTCCAGAATAATTAACGCTTCTCTATAGGATCGCCCCCGAATTTGATCGAGTACGCGACGCACTTTCAAGGGAGAAATGCGTATAAAACGGGCGATCGCTTTGATTTCAGTAGTATCAGTAGCCATAATTTTCTCCATTTTTGTCATTTGTCTTTTGTCATTTGTCAAAAGTCTTTTGTCCTTTGTCCTTCGTCGAGAACTAATGACTAATGACTAATGACCAATGACTAATGACTAATGACTACCTACCTGATTTTTTATCACTTTTGCCATGACCCCTGTAGGTGCGTGTTGGGGCGAATTCACCCAATTTATGCCCTACCATTTGTTCGTTTACAAAAACTGGAACGTGTTGGCGTCCGTTATGAACAGCTATGGTATGACCAACCATTAAAGGCAAAATTGTTGAAGCTCGCGACCAAGTTTTAATAACTTCTTTTCTGTTATTGTCGTTGAGCTTTTCAATTTTCTTAAGGAGATGATCCGCAACGAAAGGACCTTTTTTTAGAGAACGACCCATAATTCAATTTTGGATTTTGGAATTAGAAGTTAGGAGTGAGGAGTTAGGAGTTAGGAGTTAATAAGTTAGATTCAACTCATAACTCATAACTCCTAACTCCTAACTCTTTAAGATTCACGACCGCCGCGACCGCGTTTAGAAGATTTACGGCGGCGACGCACAATATATTTGCTGCTGAGTTTCTTAGGATTGCGTGTCTTTGCACCCAAAGTCGGTTTACCCCAAGGTGTTACCGGGCCGGATCTACCGATAGGCGCTCTACCTTCACCACCACCATGTGGGTGATCCACTGGGTTCATGACGCTACCTCTGACCTTAGGACGACGCCCTTTCCAGCGATTTCGTCCTGCTTTACCCGCACTCAGGTTTCTCGCGTCGGTGTTGCCTACTTGCCCAATGGTGGCGTAGCACTCGCGCCGTATCAATCGGACTTCTCCTGAAGGCAACTTGAGAGTTACGTAATTACCTTCTTTTGCCACTACTTGAGCGCTAGCACCAGCCGCACGTACAATTTGACCGCCTTTACCGGGGGTCAGTTCTACGTTGTGAACGCTAGTACCCAAGGGAATATTGGATAGTGGTAAGGCATTACCATCTTCAAAGGGAGATTCAGGGCCAGCAATAATTGTTGTCCCAACTTTCAAGCCATTCGGTTGGATAATATAGCGCTTTTCGCCATCTTCGTACTGCAACAGTGCAATCCGGGCATTGCGGTTAGGATCGTATTCGATCGCTATAACTTGCGCTGGAATATTACGCTTATCCCTTTTAAAATCAATAATCCGGTAAAGCTGTTTGTGTCCGCCACCCCGGCGACGACTGGTTATCCGCCCTTGATTATTCCGACCTTTGGCCCGGTGTACGGATTTGGTTAGAGATTTCTCTGGCTCAGTTTTGGTGATTTCTGAAAAGTCAGAAATCGTAACTTGCCGAGTGCTTGGGGTGTAAGGGCGATAAGAACGAGTACCCATAATCTATTTTGGATTTTGAGATTTTGCGGAAAGTCTAAGCGGCGGCTTTTGCCGTTCGGAACTTCCCAAGACCGATTTACTGAATTTTGGATTTTGGATTTTGGATTTAATGAGTATTTAACTAATTACAACCATTGATGGTACTTTTTTAGTAAACTCGTCAATCTCAAATCTCAAATCTAAAATTTCTAAACATCTGGGAATAGAACTTGTCTAATCTTCTCTACATCTCCTGGTGCGACTGTGACAATCGCTCGTTTATAGAGGGGCTTAAAACCAATAAATTTCCCAACGCGACGTTTTTTACGTGGTGGTACTGCGGTATTGACTTTTACAACCTTGACTTGAAATAAGTCTTCGATCGCGGCCTTGATTTCTGGCTTAGACGCTTTTGGAGTTACTTCAAAGGTGTATTTATTCTGCTCCATTAGAATCGTCGCTTTCTCGGTAACAATTGGGCGACGCACTAAGTCAGCTAGGTCACGGGGGTCAAAGTTAGGCACTGTAGACCTCCTGAATTTTTTCTAAGGCTGATGTTGTAAGCACAATCTTGTCAGCGTGCAGTAAATCGTAAACATTTAACTGGTCGGCTGCAATTATCTTCAAATTTTCGATGTTGCGGGCTGACAAATAAACGTTTTCTGGAAATTCAGACAATATTAATAGTGTCTTATTTTCTGGTCCTGCTCCCCAACGAGCTAATGCTGCTACCAAATCTTTGGTTTTTGGACGTGACAGCTGTTCGCTAAATTCTTCTACCACAATCAAATCGTCAAGGCGTCCGAGGAATGCTGTCCGCAGTGCTAGACGCCGCTCTTTGCGGTTCATCTTCAGGTTGAAGTCTCTGGGTTTGGGCCCAAAGATCACACCACCACCGCGCCACAGGGGCGAACGAATCGATCCAGCACGAGCGCGACCAGTACCTTTTTGCCGCCAAGGCTTGCGTCCGCCACCTCTAACTTCCGAACGAGTCTTTGTACTGGCAGTTCCTTGACGAGCGTTGTTTAATTGCCGTACTAAAGCGCGGTGTACAATATGAGACGCTGTTTGTTCTTTGGCAACTCGCAATTCAAAGCTCGTCTGGCCGACTTCTTCTCCTTGCCAATTTTTAACTACGCTTTCAACCATTTTTAGTCCTTAGTCATTAGTCATTAGTCATTAGTTATTAGTCATTAGTCCAAAGGTTGACCGTTGACTCTTGGCTAGCGACTATTTACCAACTTTCTTTGCAGGTACAACATTTACTAGAGCGCCTGGTTTGCCAGGAATGGCTCCTTTTATTAGCAATAAGTTGCGTTCTGCGTCTACTCGCACTACAGTCAGCTTGCGAATTGTGACGCGGCTACCGCCTAAACGCCCTGCCATCCGCTTACCTGGATAGACACGACCGGGTGTAGTACCAGCACCAATGGAACCAGGCGCTCTATGGTTTTTAGAACCGTGTGACATCGGCCCCCGACCAAAGTTGTTGCGCTTCTGGTTACCCGCAAAGCCGCGACCTATACTTGTACCGATTACATCTACAATTTCACCTGCACTAAAAATATCTGCTTTAATCTGTTGACCTAAAGCATAATCACTAGAGCTATCGGTGTGATACTCATTTAAATGACGCAATGCTGGGGCAGATGATTTAGCTAAGTGACCCAACAATGGTTTGTTTAGCGCCTTTGGTTTAACTTCGCCATAACCAACTTGAATGGCGGCGTAACCATCGGTTTGTTTTGTTTTAACTTGTGTAACAGTGCATGGCCCAGCTTGGACAACGGTGACAGGAATGGCTACTCCTGCCTCGTCAAATATTTGGGTCATGCCCAGCTTGGTGCCGAGAATACCTACAGACACAGTAACTGGTTCTCCTTTCTACTTGCTGACCTTGGAATCCGACTCTAGAGGACACGCTTTGTACGCGTCAGTTTAGGCTACAGCCTGGGAAATTTGGAATGGTCTCAACCGCTCCAAATACTTTGGGACACAACAAACCGTGTCCGTACTGCTTGGCAAATCTGTTTAGTTTCACTCACACGATCGCCAGAACAGCCACAAGTCTCTTCCCTTTGGGAAGGAGTAACTTCTGGAATGAATGCAAGGCGCTACAGCTTTAAGCTGTGTGCAGCAATGCTTTTGTCCAAGCAATTGCTGTGGCACTTTTCGCAGGCAGCGTTACCGCTGGGTTTTCGATTTGTATCTGCCCAAAGGACGGCTTCCCTGAGGTTGGCGACTGCCTTGTTGCAGTTGGACTTAAGCGGCTTTTACCACCCAGTATCCATTAACTGAGTCAGTATTACTGAATCAGTTTTTGCTCTCCTAAACACCTTAAACAAAAGTTTAAGATTTTGCCTTTTTTAGAGGCTTACGAGTCAATTTAGTTTGAAGCTGAGGATTGGCTTTGCTTCTTCCTACACAAGCTCCAATGTTAACCTAAAAGCTTTATTAGTTTACCAGCCTATGAACAATCTTTCGTTAAATTATCATCTTTGAATTGACACATCGGGCTTCGATGCTAACAATATTTCAGAATGACATAAGTTCGGCAAGCTAATTTGCACATTTGGTCACAATCTAATAATATAAATCATTTATTTATCATTGTCCAGTAATTTTTTGTAATTGGGCATAGGGCATGGGAGAGCCACTGCCCTATGCCCAAAAAAAATGCTCTATCTATCGGTTCGCGGTAAATAATAGAGATATCTAAGTGGGATAAGACAACAATCAATCTATGGCACTAATTACCACTGGCAACGCTTTAATCCGGGATCTGGAAAAATTTGGCGCTCTTGGAGTGTATGTACCTCTGGAAGGAGGTTATGAAGGCCGATATCAGCGCCGACTTCGTGCGGCTGGCTATACTACGCTGCACATTACTGCCAAGGGGCTGGGCGACGTAGCTGCGTATCTCACAAGAGTTCATGGAGTCAGGCCTCCTCATCTGGGCAAAAAAAGTACTGGTAGCGGTGCAGCAGTAGGTTATGTATACTATGCGCCACCAATTATTAGTACTCATTTAGAACAGCTACCACCAAAGTCAAAGGGGCTGGTGTTGTGGATTATTGAAGGAAATATTCTTTCCGATCAGGAAATTGAATATTTAGCGAATTTGCCTAAGCTAGAACCGCGGGTGAGAGTAGTCATCGAGAGGGGTGGCGATCGCACTTTCCGTTGGACTTCTCTAGAAAAGACTCTGTTAGCTAGTTAGTCTTTGGCCATTTGTCCTTAGTCATTAGTCATTAGCAAAAAACTAATGACTAATGGCTTAATTCAATTAACATTTCAATAGTGCTAATCCGAAAACCACAGGATGCAAACAACCGCCGCGCAGCTTCGTTTGCATTTGCTGTATCTAGGCGAATTTGCTTGACGCCTATTTGAGAAAAGCGTTTTACAGCTTGCATTACCATTTGTCGCGCAATTCCCTTTTGGCGATATTCTGGCTCAACCCAAAGATCGTGGATAAAAGCGAATTCTTGTAACCGATAAATCGGGATTTCTCGCTCAATTGTCGCTACTAAAAACCCTACAAGTTGTCCTTGATTTTCGGATACTAAAAATACACTGCGTAGGCTGGAAGCGTCGGAGCGATCGCTATTTGCTAACCGCGTTAACCATTTTTCATAGCGCTGTTCTAGATGCGTTAGAAAACCGTATTTCGCTGAATCCCAAGACTCATGCAAAGCACAAATTTTGGCAACCATTGGTAAAACTGCGGGTACGTCACTTAGGGAAGCAGGGCGAATCAGCATAATGGAATTTTGGATTTTAGATTTTGCGAAAAGTCGAGCCAGTGCGATCCTGTCGCCTTGCGTCGGAAAGCAACTGCCGTCGGAGCGTCGGCTTCCGGGAATCTGAACTTTTCAAGACAGATTTTAGATTGCCAATAGCTTGGTATCCTACATTTTCTCAATCTATAGCAGTCATAAAAGTGATATTTTGCTTCTTGGGCTGTTAACAGCCAATAGGCATCGCTGATATTTTTCACAACTTAAATAGGATTGCTATCTCTAAAGTTTCTAATCCTGTTGGCGAGCAAATTTATAAGCGCCCCAGAGAGAAAGAGCGATCGCGGCTACTAACAAAATCGGTATGCTATACCAAGGAAACTGTGACAAAGGTAAATGAGCGGCTGCACGCAGCCCGATGCTGGCGTAGGTTAGTGGTAACAAGTAAACTACAACTTTCAGCGCTGCTGTTAATGTACCGGGGTCAAAGAAGGTCGCTCCTAAAAAAGACATGGGGATAATTATAAAGTTGTTGTATAGTCCCACTGATTCGAGCGATCGCACGCTCAATCCCACAATCACCCCCAACCCGGCAAATACAGCACAATTGAGTACAACTAAAACTAGAAATAGCGGATTCAGAAAATTCCAGTTTCCAGTCAACAGTACCGCTACTAAAATCACGGAACCGGATGTCATTAACCCCCGCACTACTCCCGCCAGCATTTTGCCGATGTGCAATGCTAACGGATGTATGGGAGTTAACAATAATTCCTCAAAAGTTTTGCTAAATAATCTGTCTCCACAAATAGAAAATGTCGTCCCACCAAAGCTAATGGTCATTGACGACAGCGCCACCATCCCTGGTAATATAAATTCTAAATAGTTGTCATAGTTACCACTAATTCCTGAGCCGGGTTTGATGGAACTACCCAAACCTAAGCCAAAAGCTAAAATATATATCAGTGGAGATATTAAGCCTGATGCAGCAACTTGCACAACTCTGGCACGTAAATCCAGCCAATCTCCCCAAAAAATAGTTAGACTATCAGCTAGGAGAATTTGAAATTGCGAAGTTTTGAAGCTCTTGCTCGATAATAGCGCTCTTTGAAATTTCACTTGCTTTTAGTTAGGTATTGAAATTGTATTCAAAGTTAATTTACATTGTTTGATACATCAAATACTAGGGGTAACAAAAATATCTATAACTAAAAATTTGTGATGAAAATTGCTAACAAAAAATTTATTAATTCTAAAATAGATAATATTACTAGCTAGTTAATGCAAATAGGAACTGTCAGCAACTAACGTTGAAATTCGATTCAAAAATTTAAATAATTTGCTATTTTTGTGATTTAACAAGAAAATTGCCACAAACTCCCAGACAATTACAGTTAAAACTAGGCATACTGAAAGAGGTAGAAAATTTTAGACTACTCCTGCTAAATTGACGTGAAGGTGATTAAGCAACAATGAGACGTAAATCGACTGGTAGATCGGCTACTACTTCTAAACCCTCTAATATCCAATCCTCGATGTTTAACCTCTTCACTATTGCAATTATGGGAGGGGTCTTGATTTTGGGAATTGGCATTGGCATTGCTTTCAGTTCTACAACCACATTGGCGCCATCAAATGTGGCTTCCCGTGAATTTATTGATACTAAAGCACCGAACCCTGAGATCTGCGTGCAGTATGGAGCCAGTGCTATGGTGATGGACGCTAGACTGTTCGTGACTCTCAACCCTTTCAATGTCTATGTTTCTCAGCCGAGTATGCGTCCTGGATGTGTTATTCGACAAAATAACTGGGCAATTTTAGAGCAGCGTCGCCTCGTGACATCCGATCAGGTAAGAGATTGCAAGAATCGCTTAAACACCTTTGGCTTTACAGGCAATTTGGACAGTGATAACCCTGATATTAGATGCATATATCAGAATGAAGCTGCTCAAAACTTCTTCACAGCTCAACCAGGAGCAGTTGGAACACCCCAAGAAACGGATAGATTTTAGGATTTGGGTATGGGGCAAGCAGGAAGCGTGGGAGGGGTGGGAGGTGTGGGAGGATGGGGAAGAAATCTTTCACCCCGCACTTTTCATACTTCTTTATCTCCACATCTCACCACTCCCTACCTACTACTTTTAGGAAGGGGTTGGCCGAACTCAATGACTGGGGGATTAGGAACGTTGGGGGCTGTTGGTACTGGAGATTCAGACACACCGAAAGTGGGAATGCTATTTAATGTACCGGGTTGATTTGGGAAAGAAGGAGGGGGAAGAATAAAATTGGATTGTTGAGGGGGTGCATTGGGGGTTAGGGGAGGTACGGTTACAAAGGGCTGACTTGAGTTAGTAGTGGTTGTTGAGGGCAGTTGACGCGATACAGGCTCAATTGTCAGTAAGGGTGCTTGTGAGTTAGGAGTAAGTATAGGTAAGTTATTAGGTGGTTGGAAGTTAGTAGTATTTGTGGGTAACTTTTGAGGTGGTTTTTTGGGTGAAGGTGCTGAGTTTGCTGGTTTTACGGCAGTACTTTTACCAGAAATAACAGGACGTAATACCCAGCGAGTAGGGTTTTTTCGAGAAACTGGTTGCAGTTTTACCTGGTTGGGATTTAAAACAGTTCCTGGTGCTAAATCTAGAACAATGCGTGTGGCGTTTTCATTGAGTTGAGAAACACGAATACTTTTGATGACTCCAGAGTAACTTTGTTGGGTGGTAACGGAACCTAACTTAGTATTCGGTAAATCTACAACCAAGCGAGGTGGTTGGGCAAGGTAGAAATAACGAGGTGTTGTCGCTGTTGAGAGAGTAATTTCGAGTTGCTGTGTTTTTGGGGAAAAGCGCCAATTATCTAGTTTTGCCACTGCTGTAACAGCAATGCTGGAAGCTTCAAGGGCGATCGCTGCATAGAAACCGAATACACTGAAGCTAAGTAGCTTTTTGCTCCAGTAGCAATGCCAAGCCTTTAATCTCTGAGACATTCTTAATTATGCCTTCAATATTGAGTTCTGAGGAATTTTTAGTATAAGCCAAGAATTAAATTATACTTTTTACTTTTTATTACTCAACCATGCTATAAGTAAATATACTTATTTGTGTTTTAAGTAAGTACGATCGGCTGCGTAGGCTAAAACGTATCAAAAAGTAAGTGGGAACGAGAGGGGGGATGGGGGAGTGTGGGGAGAGAGGGGGGATGGGGGAGTGTGGGAAGTGTGGGGAGAGAGGGCGGAAAGATTTTTTCACCATCCTCCTACACCTCCTACACCTCCCACACCTCCCACACCTCCTACACCTCCCACACCTCCCACACCTCCCACACCTCCCACACCTCCCACCCCTCCCACACCTCCCACACCCCCACCTCTCCCACACTTCCTGCTTGCCCAATGCCTTTTAATGACTATTGGACTTCTGAGATTTTTCCTGAACTTTTTCTGGCACAGCAGTAAATTTTAGAGTTTGGGGAATGCCACTGAGAGTTAATTGCCCTGGTATACTACCTGTGTTGACTAGTTGCATTTGAATTGTGACTGAGTTGAGAGGATCTTTCTGGGACTGAGGAATATTGCAAAGGATCGATGTGTTAACTTTCCCGGATAAATTTAACTGTTGATTTTTCAAGATGCCCATGAGAGAATGCTTTTCGTCAATATCGGCGTTGGCATCTGCTGGTAATACAGAGGCATTTAAGTAGATACCTGACTGCTCAATGTTTAATGTCAAGGTGTCTGATTTTTCACAATTGGGCAAATTTTCAGCTAGTGTTAGACGATAGCGATCGCTAACCTTAGGAGGAGCTTTGAGATTGTTTTCTCCATAAGCGCTTACGGTTTTAAACAGCAGTAGCACTGAACTGATGGCTACTCCGTAAAAAGCAAAGGATTTGAAGTTGAAATGATTCATAATCTCAATTCCTCAGTTGTTGGCTCTTGAGTACTAACTTCAGGAAGCACCGAAGCCAAGTGAGCGGTAACTTGACTGTAGCGACGGGTAATCAGCAGAGAAGAACGGCATTGGATGGCTAATTGGTCTGTATATCTTCCCAAGGTTTGACGTTCAATACCCCAAGTACGACTGGTGCCAGCGATTGTCAGATCTACATTTTTCGAGGCTTCGACTACGGCTTGGATGGGATCTTGAGCTTGGACGACTTTGATTTCTATGCGACCGCGTACACTACCTGGTAATTGCTCCATCATCGTGTCCAGTTCGTAACTCAATTCATCCTTGAGGCGATTTTCTGGTAAAACGTGTAAAACCTGCAACATACAAGTTTCACGATTGATTAGCAATCTCAAAGCAAGTATTAATGCTAAATCATCGTGAATATTTGCAGAATAAGGCACTAACAAGCTTTCTAGTCGGTCGCCTCCCCGATCTACAAATACTGCTACATCCACTGGTGCAGTGCTGAGAATTTGACCGACTCTTCCCCCCAAGCGGTTGCTACTAAAAGCTGGGCGATGCCATCCCACGAGAATTAAATCCACTTGGTCTAGTGCAGCAATTTGGGCTGTTTCCCGTGCAACATTGCTGGATGTACGGACGATGGGATGCACGTAAGAGCGTGTTTCTGGAGGTTCGAGAGTATTGATTAATTCTTCTAACTGCTGGCGGCGCTGGGCAATTAATCGGTCTGCTTCAACTGGGGTACTCTCAAAGGCATAGTCTTCTTCAAATTCAATTAAGCTGAGGGGATGGACAACAGCCGATTGTCGATAGTTAAGAGCGATCGCTACTGCTAACTGTACTAAACCTTTTTGGGAATTCGGATTAGCCACTGGTACTAAAATCCGGTAGGGACGAGTGTAAGTTCCTTGTTGAGCAGTTATATCTTCTGTATCTAAATGTATTTCGCCTTCTTCTTGTGACTCCTTTTCTACAACATCTAATCTGATTAGCTTTTTCGGATATGTCCATTCCAACAGTGGCGAGGTCATAAATGTAGTTACCAGCGCCATAATTACCAGCATGGTAAATACTAAAGGTGAAATTACTCCTAACTCCAGACCAATATTAAGCACTATCAACTCGGTTAAGCCGCGAGTATTCATTAACCAACCGAGTGCCGAGGCTTCGCGTTTATTAATACCACTAACACGAGCGGCGATATAAGTACCAAAATATTTACCTGCGATCGCTACTGCTAAAACCAATGCACACAATAGCCATAATTCTGGACGATTCAGCAAACCAATCTGCGTTCGCAAACCACTGTAGGCAAAAAATATTGGCAGCAAGAATATCAGGACAAAATCTTCGGTTTTTACTGCCAATTCCCGGACTAAATCTTCATTTTTGGGCATTGCGGCTCCCAGTAAAAATGCCCCGAAAATTAAGTGAATGCCAATCAGTTCAGTGATTAATGCAGATGCAACCACTCCCATATAAATCCCAGCTAAGAGCAATTGGCTGAGGCGTCCCGCACGTCGGTAATGTTTGGCAAGACCTTGGAGAAACCAACGTCCCACAGTTAACATAAAGCCGATGTAGACTATGCTCTCAATAATTGTCGGTATTGCACCAGCAAAATCGCCAGTCCTAGCTACAGCGATCGCTACTGCTAATAAACACCACGCTGTGACATCATCCACTGCTGCACAAGTTAGCGCTAATGTTCCTAAGCGGGTTCCTTGTAAATTATTCTCAGTAATGATTCGTGCCAACACTGGAAAGGCAGTAATCGACATCGCCGCGCCCAAAAATAAGGCAAAGGCAGTAAACGATACACTAGCGTTAGAAACCAGGGGATAAAGCACCACCGCTAGTAATGTTCCCAAGGAAAAAGGCACCAAAATACTGACATGAGAAGTTAAAACTGCCACTTCTAGCTGACCGCTGAGGTATTTTGGATTTAGTTCCAACCCAATCAGAAACATGAAAAATATTAGTCCCACCTGAGACAAAACATTTAAAAAAGGAATAGTTTCTGGTGGAAATAAGGTAACTGCTACATGGGGAGCTATTAAACCAAATAAAGATGGCCCAAGCATAATCCCAGCGACAATTTCACCAATTACCAGCGGTTGCTTAATAGAACGAAATCCTAGCCCTACTAGCCGTGAAAGTCCAATAACAATCAGTACCTCAACCAGAACGAGAATAACTGTGTGCATGGTTTCCTCAAAAGTAACTATCTGGTTTCCCTAAGATAATTGTTTAAAATACTGGAAAATGTCAACCCCTACTCTTGGCGAGAGGCTACAAAAACTAGAAATTCAAAATTCAAAATTCAGCCATTAACAACTGTATAAATCAATTTATAAGCTTCTACGTTTAATTATGAATTACGAATTATTAGGTCAATTTTGGAAGATACACTCAAGATGAATTTGCAGTCATTTGTGATGTCGGTAGCTGTTAGTGGGAGATGAGGGAGATAAAGTACTGAGGGGACAAAGAGAATAACTCTAAATTCCTAATACCAATTTGAAAAAAGAATGCGACACATAGACAAAACCCCTCCCCAACCCTCCCCTTGGCAAGGGGAGGGTGCCGTTAGGCGGGTGGGGTATCTGTGGCAAACATTTTTTGAATCGGTATAACTTCTGAGCCAACAGTCAACAGAAGCCAGTGCATTAGAGGGCTTAGCGGGCTTCCCTTTGGCGTTTCCGTTAGCTCTTAGCGTCTCGTAGAGAAAAAAAGGTTAGCAACTGGGGTTTAACACTCAACACTCAGTACTTTGCTACAGCCTCTATCAGGAATTGATTCTTAATTTCCTATATAAATGTGTTTAAACGGTAAACTTTTCATAGCTTGTACCGTGCAATAAAAAGGCAATCAAGGGTGATGCCATGAGTGTAGTAACTACAGCCATAATAACCATGATAGTGAATAAAGTAGGGGTAATTATACCTTGTTCAAGCCCAATGTTCAGGATGATTAACTCCATTAAACCGCGAGCATTCATGAGAGCGCCGATAGTTGCTGATTCGCGCCAATTTTCTCCTGCTAATTTTGCTGCTAACATACAAGCAATACCTTTACCGATAATTGCGATCGCCAAAATTAAAAGCGTAATTCCCCATAATGCAGGCGTGTTTACTAGTCCGATTTGTGTGTTTAATCCAGAAAAAACAAAAAATATCGGTAGCAAAAAAGAAGTGGTGAAAAATTCTGTATATTGGCGAATTTGTTGGGCGAATTCTCCGCGTGGTGTTACTGCTCCCAACACAAATGCACCAAATATTGCATAGATACCTGTAATATCAGTAAACCATGCACAAAACATTAAAACTATCAACAATAAAGTCAACGTTTGCCTATTCACACCTGCATCGCGTTTTGTCATGCTTGCGAAGACTTTAAGTAGACGTTGCCCGATAAAAATTGCAAATAGCACATAGCAAATGCCACCACCAATTGCTAAGATGGCGATGTTGATGGAATTTTTCACACTAGCAAGTACGATCGCCAGCAAACACCAAGCAACTCCATCATCCACCGATGCTGCGCCTAAAGCCAAAGTACCAAAGCGAGTTTGGGCAAGTCCGCGTTCGTAAATAATGCGAGCTAACATTGGAAAAGCGGTGATTGTCATCGATGCGCCTAGATATAAAGCGGCTGACCAAGGCACTACTTTTGGTTGAAAGAAATTGCCATTTTGGTATAACAAAAAAGAAGCGATCGCTCCTAAGACAAAAGGAGTAATAATTCCCGCAGCGGATAATAAACCTGCACTTTTGATATGGTGTTTCAAGAGTTTTGTATTGAACTCTAGACCAACCAAAAACATGTAAATTGCCAATCCAATTTGGCTGATGGCATATAAAATCGACATCGATGGATTGGGTATCTTATCTCCCAAAGCAGTGATAATCGGCAGCTTAGGAAATAACCATTGCTGAAAATTTGGTGCAATCAAACCTAGAAGTGACGGCCCTAGCATGACACCTGCAATCATTTCGCAAACAACATCAGTTTGCCCAAGATAGCGGCGTCCTAAAATCGTAACTATGCGACAAGTGGCTAAAATTACCGTGAGTTGCAGAAATAGCTGAATAACCAGATCGAAATTTGACATTTTACTTTATTTAACAAAAATTAAAATCGAAAACTTTCAGAAGACGTTTAAGAAGTATAAAATACTCACTCAGTTTCGCCTAGAAAAAGATATTCTTTCCAGGTTATAACTAGAAATAGTCTTCATTGGACAAAAGTCAGGTAGCACAGCTGCGCTACCCTACTCATCTGTGTTTATTCTACTCTGGTAAAAATTGTTTTAAGACAAAGCTAAAGATACAAGTATTTACAAAAACATATGAAATTTCATATCAATTCAAAATTAAGAAACCTAAATGTTATCTGGGTTTCTAGGCTTGTATTTGCCACATTCTTTTTTTAAATTGATATAACTTGCGAAAATTACTAATTCGTAGTTCGTAATTATTAATAGAACGCCAGATGAAAATCTCCAATTTAGCGATCTTGAATTAGTTAGAGTCTAAATTTGCAATTAATTCAATTACAAATTACGAATTACAACCACTCCCCACCCCGGAAACGCCAACGGAGAAAGATGATTCGCATTAGGCTTTGGGAACTAATAAAAACTGCTAGCCAGACGACGCTATAGTGTAATAAAAAATCTGTTGGTGATAGTTCTTCCTTTGGTAGAGGTATTGGTAAAAAGCCAAACAATTTGATTCCACAGAACACAAAGATTAATTCCCAAATACCAGCTAAAAGCTGATACACTGCTGGCCAATCTCTGTCCCAGCGGAATTTCTGGAGATAGTTATAAAGCACATCCCAACCCAAGCCAAAGACGGTGACATAACCAAGTATCCAAAAATAAACTGAGTTAGCACCAGAACCAATCAAACCCATTGCAAAGGGTAAAGATACGAGTACGCCTACAGTTGCAAATAATAATAAGCGAGTTTGCCAGCGACCAAGTAAAGTTGGTGTCATAGGAGTAGTGTTAGATTTTAGATTTGTGCTTGAATCCAAAATTCAAGTTGCGTTGTCAGCACAGCAGACGTGCAATCTAAAATCTAACATTGGCATCGTTTCAGGTAGTAATCAAATCTAGAGAATGGTAATTTGCAATAGCATCCCAATTGATTACATCTTCTAACAAAGCTTGATAACCTAGTGTATTGGGATGAAGTCCGTCATGACTCAAGCGTTTGAGCCGCCAAGTTTCACCGCGTTCCATCCATATATCAAAAATATCTAAATAGGGAATTTGCCGTTTCTGACAAGCAATGCGCGTTGCTTCTTTGTAACGGTACTGGTCGGCATGATTATAGTAAAAGCAATCTAAAAATGGCATCTTCGCTTCATCTACTGGCACCATACCCACAAATAATACGGGACAGAGTTGCTGTGCCAAATCTAAGAGAGAAGCGATTTCCTTTTCAAATACAGTGAAATCTGTGTAACTCCGCCCATCGGGACGCGCCAAACGAGCTGAATCATTGACGCCTACTGATAAAATAATTAAGTCTGGAACGCGATTTCGCAGTTCGCCGCGATGGCGAAATTCAACTTCTAACCTTTGAGCTACTTGTTGCGTGCGATCGCCCCTGACACCTAAATTATAGAGAACATGACCCGCACTATCCGGCAACATCCACCATCGCCGTAGTTGCTCAATCCATCCCCCTTTTTCCGGGTCGCCAAATCCATATATTAAGCTGTCTCCCAGTGCGACAATCTTCTTTGGCTGAAAGTGTTTTGGTGGTACAGACAGCTGCATTGAGGAAGATGCTGAAAATGTTTGCATTTAAGAACTATATTTTATATCTTTTCAAGATTCTATACATTTCTATACCATACACGGCCATCTTGAAATATCCAAGCATCTATATAGTTGCAACGTTATACCCATTAGAAAAAAGGGCGTTGCTGAATAACGGGATGATTGAGGCTGACACGGGGACACGGAGACATGGAGACGCGGGGATTATGGTTGATGCAAATTCCAAAATCATCCCACAATAATGCAACACCGACAAATAGACCATTTGTAGAGATGCAATTAATCGCGTCTTGACCCAAGGATGTGTTGCGATCGTTAATTAAATTGGTATTAATATTGCCGCAGTTGAGCCTCAGAAGGTCAACATTGAGCCTCAGAAGGTCAAAGTTGAGCCTCAGAAGGTCAAAGTTGAACCTCAAAAGGTCAACGTTGAGCCTCAGAAGGTCAACATTGAACCTCAGAAGGTCAACATTGAGCCTCGGAAGGTCAACATTGAACCTCAGAAGGTCAACATTGAGCCTCGGAAGGTCAAAGTCGAGCCTCAGAAGGTCAACGTTGAGCTTCACAAGGTCAGTTGTTGAGTTTAGAAGTTGAAACGGGTAGGAGATTGTTCCATGTTTCAAGCTATTTTAGGGATAATCGCCGTATCTTCCCTAAATTTACCCGTCTGATTTTTCTATAATCTCTAATAATTCTTCTTTGGTTTGCTTGGCGAGTTGAATGCTGGTGATAGTAGCCAGTGCGCCGCCTCCGGCTATGAGACTGGCTTCAGAAACTTTGTTGAAATAAAGCAATCCCACACCGCCTAACGTCATCATGGCAGAAGCAGCGGTGACACTCAAGGCAAGGTTAAAGGTTAATTTTGCTTGGCGTAATAATTCTTGTATCAATTCCTGTTTTATATCATTATTGTTGTGATTTGTTTGTGTTGTTTTCCTAAAATTAACTGTCATAATTACCTGCCTTGATTTTTGTTGAAGATTTTTTTGTAGTTTTTATCTACACTATTATCGTGTCATTGTTTTTCAATGCTTAAGTTTGAATAAGGTATAAATATAGGTCTAACTAAAGTAGATTCAAGCGAGGTAGAACTAAGGTCTATTCAAAGTATAGATAAGTAAAATCATGAAATAAAAGCAACAGATCGGTTATAATTTTTGCTAAATTGACTTTGGAAGCATTTTAATGGATTGGGAAGATTTTCTGAGTCAAGAGGCAGGTAGACACGGTTTGTCGCCTGAGCAGAAAGAAACTTTATTAGCTGCACTACCGAGAGAAGACGCACAAATTAATCAACTGAATATTGCTTCAGACCTCAACATAACTGAAGCTACCGTCAAAAGCAGATTTGCGGGTATTTACAAAAAATTTCAAGTTAGCTGTCCTGACCTGACAAAGCAGCAAGGAGCAGGAAAATTTGAAATTTTGCGAACTTATATGAAGGAAACTTATTATCAATTAAATAAAAATATACCAGTTCCTAACGCTGTTACATTCTCAAAAATTCCCACAGAGTTTGAAGTACTCATTCAAGAAAAGATTCGCTCGTTTTGCGGACGTAAATTTGTGTTTGATGCTTTTAAAGATTTCCTTAATAAATATCCCAAGGGTTATTTTACGGTAATCGGAGATGCTGGGATGGGGAAAAGTGCTATAGCTGCAAAGTATATTGATGAAAATCAAGCTATTTGTTACTTTAATGTTTTGCAAGAAAGAAACAATCGCCCAGAATTATTTCTCAAAAGTGTTCGTCAGCAGCTAATTAACCGCTATCACTTAGAAAATGCCGAGAATGATGATTTATCAGCTTTGTTAATTAAAGCTAGTAGCAAAATTATTAATAATCAACCCTTGGTAATTGTAATTGATGCGTTGGATGAAGTAGAGCAAGCACCAGGGGCAGAAAATATTTTATATTTGCCTAAAACTCTGCCAGATAAAGTTTATTTTTTGCTGACGAGGCGACGCTATGAACCGGGTAAAAAGCGATTATATACTGAAGGTGTCGAGCAGGTAGAGTTAGATTTAAACGCAAGCCGATATAACAAAGACAATCGTGATGATATTCAAGAATATATTCGCTTTTTTCTCAATGATGATGTAGATTATAAAGCCGGATTGCTCAAGTGGATTCAAGACCGCGATATCAACCGTGAGGCTTTTGTTGAGCAGGTAGCGGCAAAAAGTGAAAGTAATTTTATGTACCTGCGCTATGTCTTACCGGGAATTGCTAAAGGTGAATATAATGATTTTAATTTAAAGCAATTACCAGATGGTCTTCAGCAATATTATCAAACTCATTGGGTGCGGATGAAGATGGATTCTGCACCTAATAAAATCATGGTCATTATTCTATATATTTTAGTAGAAATTGGTACGCCGATTCCTTGTGAGATGATTGCTGATATTGCCCAAGAAGATGAATATGAGGTGCAACAAATTTTAAATAAGTGGTTTGAATATTTAAAGCAACAAACGATAGATGGAGACACTTGTTACAGCATCTACCATGCTAGTTTTCTAGACTTTCTCAAATCAAAACCGATTTTGGATACAAAGCGCCAGCTAATTAAAGAGGTGAATCAACGTATTGTTGATTACTGGAAACGGGAGAAGGAGGAAGATGACGAAAACTGAAAAGAAATCAAGAGTAAAAAAATCCTACTCCCGCAAAGCTTATCTCGGCAGGTATCCTTATAATTTGGTAACTTCAGGAAATTTACAAAAATATTACCAAACGCTGACTGATTTTGATTTCATCACTGACAAGATTAACCATCCTGAGTTTGGAGTGCAGGCGCTAATTGAAGATTATGATTTGATTGATAATGCGGAAGCATTAAATAACCCTAAAAAAGTCAAAAGTCTGAAATTGATTCAAGGAGCATTAAGGCTATCAGCGCATATTTTAGTAACAGATAAGCAACAGCTAGCTAGTCAATTACACGGAAGGTTACTACATCAGAAAACATCAGAGGAGATTCAGGCATTATTAACCCAGATAAAACAAAAGACAACTACTCCTTGGCTGTGTCCCTTAACCCCAAGCTTAACGCCACCAGGGGGACGCTTGTTACGCATTCTTGCAGGTCATAATAGTCCAGTAACTACTATTGCTGTCACTCCAGATAGTAAGCAAGTGATTTCTGGTTCCTATGACAAAAATATCAAAGTCTGGAATATAGAAACTGGAGAAGAACAATTTACTCTTACTGGTCATACTGATTCAGTATCAACAGTTGCTATCACCCCTAATAGCAAGCAGTTAGTTTCTGGTTCAAGGGATAACACTCTTAGAGTTTGGAATTTAGAAACAGCAGAAGAAGTGTTGACCTTCACTGGTCATATTCATTGGATAGAGGTTGTAGTTGTAACCTTGGATGGTAAGCAGGCAATTTCTGTGTCATGGGATAAAACTCTCAAAGTTTGGAATTTGGAGACAGGAGAAGAAGCGTTTACCCAGACTTTTCATAACTCCTATTTTCAAAATATCTGCTTGACCCCAGATAACAAGTGGTTAATTTCTAGTTCAGTGAACAACACTATCAAAATTTGGAATTTAGAAACTGGAGAGGAACACTTAACCCTTACTGGCCATAGTGAAGTTGTAGAAGCTTTTGCTGTAACACAGGATACTAAACAGCTAATTTCTGGTTCACGGGATAACACTCTCAGAGTTTGGAGTCTGGTTACAGGGGAGGAACTGTTTACTCTTGCTGGCCATAGTGGTTGGATAAGTGCTGTTACTGTAACACCGGATAGCAAACAAGTAATTTCTGCCTCATGGGATAATACTTTTAAAGTCTGGAGCCTACTTACAGGAAAGGAATTATTTACTATCTCTAACAATAGTAGTTTGATGAGTGCTATTGCTGTGACACCGGATAGCAAGCACTTGATTTCTAATTCAGGGGGTAACGCTATCAAGATATGGAATATAGAATTAACAGAAGAACTGTTTACCATCACAGGTCATAGTAGAGCAGTAAGAGATGTAGCTGTGACTCTTGATGGCAAGCAGGCTATTTCTGGTTCAAATGATCAAACTATTAAAGTTTGGAACTTGGAAACTAGAGAAGAACTATTTACCCTTATTGGTCATACCAAACAAGTAACTGCTGTAGCCGTGACTCCAGATGGCAAGCAGGCTATTTCTGGTTCAAATGATCAAACTATTAAAGTTTGGAACCTGGAAACTAGAAAAGAGTTGTTTACTCTTATTGGTCATACCGAACAAGTAACTACTGTAGCCGTGACTCCAGATAGCAAGCAGGCTATTTCTGGTTCAGCGGACAATACTCTCAGGGTTTGGAATTTGGAAACTAAAGAAGAACTCTTTACCCTTACTGGACATACTGGACAAGTAAATGCTGTAGCCGTAACTCCCGATGGCAAACAGGTAATTTCTGGTTCAACGGACAACACTCTCAGGGTTTGGAATCTGGTATCGGGAAAAGAAGTGTTTACCCTCACTGGTCATGAAGACTCGGTAACTACGATAGCCGTGACTTCAAATGGCAAGCAGATAATTTCTAGTTCGTGGGATGAAACTTTTAAAGTGTGGAATTTAGAAACAGGCAAGGAAATTTTCACCTTTAATAATTATAGTGACACGGTAAATGCTATCGCTTTTACCTTAGATAGTAAGTGGTTGATTTCGGGTTATAACGACAGTACTTTCAAAGTTTGGAATTTTTACAATTGGGAAGTTGTTGCTACTTTCACGGGAGATGATAGATTGATGTGCTGTGCCGCCGCACCGGATGGAGTGACTTTTCTGGTAGGAGACGATTCAGGACGTATATATTTCCTCCACCTTGAAGAGATCGAAGGGGCAAAAATCCTACACATGAGATAAATTAAGAGAATATGAATAAGAAGAGATTCAATAATAGTTTTATCGCACGAATATTTGATCGATATTGATAATCACGTCAGATAAAGCCTTTATGGATAACATTTGATTTTGCATTAACTTCTGAATATTTTGATAGTTATCATTCGCCGACTATCGATAAACTTCGACAATTTCCTCGTTAATATCTACTAACCAAACTTCAATAATATTTGCTTCTGCATATAAAGGAATTTTCTCTTCCCGGTCATACAAAAGAGTCGAATCAGCTACTTCAATTAATAAAAAAATATCCTGGGGTTGGGGGTGTGCAGAGGCGTAGAAATCATCACGCGGTTTGAGTAATGCCACATCTGGCTGGGGTTCTGAATTCTTATCCAGAACTACGGGATTTTGAACAGAAACTATAACGCGGTTTCCCAATCGCTGCCCTAACATATTATTAAATCGCCTGACACAAGCAGCGTGTTTTGTACTAATAGGCGACATTTCAATAATGTCACCCCGGATCAATTCAACCCGATCGCCTTCTTTAAGAATCTCCGAATCAAGCATTTTATGATATTGGTCAACTGTGAATTTCCGTCTTAGTAATTGCACAGACATCGCTACCTAAACTACTGCTTATTTAATTATTCTTCAAAAAAAAGAGTAGAAAATAAATATAATGCAATTCTTTTTTTAATCAGAATAAGATAAAGAGCGATCGCCTTCACACCAAAAAGCGATCGCTTATCATTAGTCATCAGTCATCAATCAACACCATTTTCCACTTAACACTGTTGAAATAGCTCTGCGAAGCTTTTCGACGCTGCTTCAGGTTTCGCTACAATCTCAACAATTTTATTACGTGCAGCTGGCTCAAAGAGTGCTTCGACGCTAACTTTGGCGACTTTTTGCCGGGGAATACTACCGTCAAACAGAGTATCAGCACCCTGCATTACAATGGAGTCGGTATTATCTTCATTCTTTAAGCCACCAGGGCGCACAATTGTATAAGTAAGACCACTTTTCTGGATGTATTCTTCAGCTTGCTTTTTCCACACCAAAATCAACCAAAACAAATTCAATGGATGGAAAAACTGAGACGTACACAGAGAAGAAACCAACACAAAATGCTCAATTCCCTTAGTTTTAGCAACATCGACTAAATTTTTCGTACCTTCAAAATCCACTTTATAGGGACCAGTGGGGTCAAAGCTAGGTTTTGCGCCAGTTGCAACCAACACAACTGTGCTATCTCCCAAGGCAGCACTCAAAGTTTCTGGTTGTAACACGTCGCCTACTACTAATTCAGCTTCTGGAGACAGAATACCTCTAGCTTTTTCTATATCCCGCACTAGAGCTATGACGGGAATATTCCGCGCTACCAACTCTTGCACGATGCGGCGACCTGTTTCACCCGTTGCCCCTGCTACAAATGCTTTCATAAGAAATGCTATCCTGGGAAACTATTGTGTGCTTGTTCAGTTCTTTATTTTAGTGATTCTATGGAGCTGATGGCAGATTATTGAGGTTTTTGTCAAAATAGGATATTTGTGCGAAACTACCCAAGTCGGCAGGGAATTATTAATATAGACAAACGCCAAAGTATACAGTCATGTATTTATGCTTTTAAGAGACGGCGAATACCAATCCTTGGAAATAACAGAAACAGTTTTACCAGTAGCATCCAGCCAAGAAGAAGCAAACGAGACATTAACAGAAACAAATGTAGCGACCCTCACAAAATTTTATGGTCGCTATCAAGACTGTATGGAAATGTTTGCTCCAGCAGTCAAGGTTGGTGAGTATCTTAATTCTCACAGTTCGTGGTTTTCGCGCTGCGCTGAACCAATGAAGGTGCAACCGTTGGGGGAAAATGGCTATGCTCTAGTAATTGGTCGTTTTGGTTCCTTTGGTTATGAAGTAGAACCAAAAATTGGTTTGGAATTATTACCTCCAGACGAAGGTATTTACCGCATCCGCACAATTCCCATCCCTGATTACCAACCGCCTGGTTATGACGTGGATTACCGCGCATCACTGAGGTTATCAGAAAACGCGGTAAGTGGTGTTTATACTGATATTGCCGAGGTGACCAAAGTTGAATGGGAGTTGGATTTAGTAGTTTACATACACTTTCCCAAGTTTATTCAGCGATTACCCAAGTCTTTAATTCAATCTACAGGCGATCGCTTACTCAATCAAATCGTCCGCCAAGTCTCCCGCCGCTTAACTCGCAAAGTCCAAGAAGATTTTCATCAATCTTTGCAAATACCCTTTCCTGTTAATTCCAAGAAAAAGCGGTGAATCAAATGATTGTTGGATTTTGGGTTGCACCTTTGGTGCGCTCGAAGCACAAGTTAAATTTTGGATTTGTTTCAACCCTCGTGTGTGAAACAAATCCAAAAAGTCTAAAATTGCTAGTCAACAGTTGTTTGTCCCTTGCCATAAACTAATGACAAAGGACAAATGACTAATTAACTATGCTTGAGTCAGAATTTTTTGGACAATTTGTACCCCACTAACAGCTTGCCAAACAAAAAGCCCTAAAAGCGTGAAATTTAAGAGAATGTGAGTTGCACGCGCCCAATTTGCTCCTTTTTGCATGTAGGGAGACAAAGCCGCGGAAAATGCAATCAGACCCGTCATACCCAAACCTGCTAACAGGTGAGGCCCTACAAACAACTTGCCATTATTGATGTAAGTGACAGCCATCCCTCCAATTGCACCTGCCACCATGAAAGCTAGGAGTATAGACCCGATTTGATAATGTCTGACGTTATATCTACCTTTAATCAGTTCTTTCTTTTCTTCCCCCTGAGCATTTCTGGTACGCTGTACTTGTAACCCCAAATAGGCAGCATAAATCGAGACTACTAATAGCGCCCACATCATCAGCGGATGAAAGAAGTTCAGCCAATATTTCACCGACGGAGAAAGTTCCAGACTCATCGTGCCCTCGCCCAAGTATTAAATCTTCATAAAAATTAGCATAACTCTATTTTCTGTGCTTAAAGTTGCACAAATTAAATAAGAAGTCACAATTCAAAATTTAGGATTCAACATCAAGTCCAGGCAATCGCTTGGGCTTGTTTTGGCTTAAGCTGAATTTTGAGGGTAGATGAATCAAACTTCCCTGTGTGGGATTTTATCGATGATTGAAAACAACGATACTTTGCTGCTGAAAGCTGCTAAAAGTGGGGATATTAAGGGGCTGCGTGCGCTACTAGCTGCTGGTGCGAAGGTGGATGCGTGCGATCGCCAAGGCACTACGGCTTTAATGTTTGCTGCTAATTTGGGTTACACGGAAATTGTGCGATCGCTCCTGGATGCTGGGGCAAATATCAATATCAAAAGAAAACTTTATGGTTTGACGGCTTTAATGTTAGCAGCTAGCGCCAAACAACTTGACATTGTGCAACTTTTAGTATCTAGAGGCGCGGATGTCAACGCCACTAATGAAGATGGCAGCACAGCTTTAATGGCAGCAGTAGTTAAAGGTCATGTGGATGTAGTACGAGTTTTGTTAGCTGCTGGTGCAGGGGTGGACATCGCCGATAAAGATGATGATACGGCTTTGAAGTTGGCAATTAGGCACGGGCAGGTAGAAGTTATAAAAGCAATTCTCCAAACTAATGTAGATGTCAATGTCCCAGATGAGGAGGGTGAGACACCGTTAATGTTAGCGGCAGATTTGGGACATCTGGAGATTGTCCGAGCGCTGTTGGCAGCGGGGGCTGATGTGAAGGCGAAAAACGCCGATGGTGGAACTGCGTTATCAGCGGCGGCGGCGGCGGGATATGGTGCGATCGCATCTGCTTTACTAGATCGAGGTGCCGAAATTAATTTCCAAGACCAAGATGGTGAAACAGCCTTACACCTTGCCGCTGTGGAAGGTTACGTTGATGTGGTGGAAGTGTTACTTAACAAAGGTGCGGATGTCCAAATTAAAAACCACCTTGGTGATACGCCATTGCTAGTAGCAGCCTTGCAGGGACACAGCGAAATTGTGGAAGCACTGCTGCGTTCTGGCGGAGATATTAATGGAAAAAACCTCGGCGAACTACCTTTGACGCTGGCTGCATCACAAGGGCACACCCAAACGGTGAAAGTATTGCTTGAGTATGGCGCTGATGCCAATATTCCAGCAGATGATGGCAAAAGTGCTTTGATTAAAGCAACTGAACGCCAGCACATAGAGGTAATAAAAATGCTCTTAGCAAAGGGCGCAGATGTAAATTTTCAAGATTCAGCCAAAGCAACAGCATTGATGTGGGCTGCTTCAGCAGGCCATGGACAGATTGTGCAGTTATTAATCCAAGCTGGGGCAGATTTGAATTTGAAAAATCGAGGCGGTTACACAGCTTTGATGATTGCAGAATTTAATGGTTATCAGAATATTGTCCGGAGTTTGCAAAAAGCTGGGGCGCAGGAATAAGGGCAGGGGGCAGGGGGCAGGGGAAAAGGTTAAAGGGAAAAGGGAAAAGGGAAAAGGCATAAATTTAATCTTTCCGCTTACCCCTTTCCCCATGCCCTGTTTGCCCTATAGCCTAAAATTCTCATGCCCTTATTATTTTTAATAAAGTAGTGTTACAAAGGTCTTGACAAAGTGTTGAATCAAGGTTATTTACTTAAATACCAACAAGGTTTACAAAAACCAAAGTTGAACAAATTACAAATATCGCGTTTGGCTAGAACGCGATATGTTTACTGAAGGATAGCGGGTCTCATGCTTCCTGTGAAGTAAGAAATAAATTCTTGGATTCTTCTGGGAATTAGATAGCAGAAACTAAAAAAAGCAAAAATCCGTCGCAGCTGTTGTGAGCTTGCTGCAACGGATGAAGGAAAAATTAAAACGCCGAGATGGAACAGGGAAAACGCTTGCGCCACAAGGATAGAAAGCGGGCAAAAATGAAGAAGGGTACTTAACCTTAATTACTTTGTAGCTTTTACCTTGTACCTTTAACCCAGTCTCCCCCTCGGCGTTTCCTACTGTGCTAGATGTGCAAAATATATAGTTTTTATTTGATGAGAAAAGTATTATAAAGATCATTTTCAATGTATAAAATTAGACGAAAAAGGTAAGTTAGTAATCAAAAAAGCTTGATTTGTGAGTATTTGGGCGATCGCTACGGAAACTCCTAGAGAATATAAATAAAATATTAAATTTAGTAGAATCACTGTATTCAGAGGAAACAGGGCTAAGGGAACAGGCAACAGGGAAATTATGCTGACTGTTGACTGTATAGTGAGGAGTTAACAGTTATTCATCGGTGTCAACTTAACGTAAAACCGATGTTCCGCAAGGAACTGAAGTTCCTTGCTGATAGCAAAAGTCATCTCAAGATGACTCAATTTTATTAAAAGTTTTTAGTCTACTTCAGTAGACTTTAGGTATAAGCAAAAGAACTTTAGTTCTAGGCTGGTGAGGAAGCCAACAGTTAAGCCATTTCTAACTTAGAGAGTTTCTGCAAAATCTAAAATTGTATTAGTTTTGGATTATCTCGACCTAATAGCAGCATAGTTCGTTTTATAAATAGGCAGGGTTTCTTTAGCTTGTGGAGAAACAGAACTATTTTCTGGAATAGCTTCTAATAAATTAATAGCTTGCTTCAATTTTTCTTTTGCTTGCTGGCGAGTTATCGGTGAATGAGGCGAATTTTGTACAAAGAAGGTAGCTTCTATTGCTAGCTTTTGCGCTGATTCTAAGTTGTGAACTGCTATTTTTTCAGTTAAGACTATTTTACTGATAGCGTTATAGTTAGTCTGGTAATGGGTTAATTTATTCTTTGCTCGGTCAGAAACTGATGTTTGAGGGGGAATGCTATTTAATAACTTTATTGCTCGATCCCATTTAGTTTCTGCTTGTTGCCACACTTGCAAAGAATGTGGAGGATTTTGAGCTAGAGATGCAGCTTCCATACCGAGTTTTTGAGCAGATTTAAAATTAGCGATCGCTCTTTGTTCTGGAGTTAAGTTTTGAGTTTCTAATTGGGGATTTTGGTTTTGGGTTTGCCGACCACAAAAACCTAATAATAATAAGGCTGAAGCTAGAAACAAAGCTGAAATTGCTATTTTTGGCGTGGGAATTTTTATTGTATTTTCTAATTTGTTACTAACAATTAATTTTTTAGTACTTTGCTGTTCTATCTTTTTTATAGCTTTTTCTGCCTCCTCTCTTAAAGTGTCACCTTCAATAATTAAACTAGCAATCTGTTCTTGAAAAACATCACAATCATTCAATATACCTGTTAGCTCTTGAGTTTTACCATCACTCGATATAATTAATTCATGATCGTCATCTAACCACTCTAAGGTAAATCCAGATTTTCCACAAAAAGCAGATACTCCTAACAAAATAGTTAGTAAGCTATGACTGGTTTTTATAGTATTAAAAATATAATTTAATTTTTGTTGCAACTGTAATAATTCTTTTTGAGAATTACTGATTTTTTGAAGTTGATACTCTAATTTTTTAGAGTTATTAAAGACTAAATTATTTTTTAAGTTTTCAGCAATCGCTTTAAATTTCGAGGGTAAGCTGACATGCTGACTGTCAGAGTTGAGTTGGTTTACCAATTGAACGTCGCTGAGAATATCGGCGGCTAAAGCCTGCAAGAAATAGCCCCATTCAATCCAGGTATCAATTTTTTTACCTAAATCAATTAATGAAAGTTTACTTTCCCTATTACCAAATTTTGCTGCTAGGACTGGATCTACTAATCCAATATGAGGTATAAACAAACTGGCTACTATATTAGTTCGAGTAAGTGTGGCGATCGCGGAATTATTGATATTACCAAATTTTAATTCCTGAATAATTATTTTTTGAATATTTCTGAGTTCTTCCTGAGCATTATTAATCAGGATAATTTGTTCCACGATCTCATGAGAATCGCCAATAGTTAGCTTCAAACTTTGAATCAATTTTGGCAATTCACTAACAAGTAATTCGAGGTTAGCCATAAATACCCCTTAGGGATTTGTCGAAAATATATGCGAAACAATTAAAATGACTGGAGTAAGAACATAACCATGTCTATTGCCTCTGAACGTCCTAAATGAATGACAAATTTCAGGAACTTATAGAATATATAGTTCCCAGAAATCCTACTAAAGTATCAATTTCAGTTTAAAAATCCCAAAATAAAGACGAAACTACCTATTCACTAACGTATGAATGAAGTTGATTTAGCATTTACCCCAGCACTAGAGTTAGCCCAATTAATCCGTCGCCGGGAAGTATCACCGCTAGAGTTGGTAGAAATATATTTAGAACGCATTGGACAGTTGAATCCCCAATTAGGAAGTTATTTTAGAGTCACAGCAGAAACGGCGATCGCAGATGCCAAAGCTAAAACAGAATTACTAACAACTACCTCAGAACTACCGCCATTTTTTGGTGTGCCGATTTCCATTAAAGACCTGAATGCTGTAGCTGGTGTTACTTGTACCTATGGAAATCCGGCATTAATCAACAATATTGCTAGCTATGACGATGTAGTCGTAACTAAAATTCGGCAAGCTGGTTTTATTATTCTCGGTAAAACAGCTACTTCCGAATTAGGTTCATTACCTTACAGCGAACCTACGGGTTTTCCCCCAGCAAGAAATCCGTGGAATTTGGAATACACTCCTGGCGGTTCTAGTGGTGGTGCGGCGGCGGCGGTAGCAGCAGGATTATGTGCCGTCGCCCAAGGTTCTGATGGCGGTGGTTCGATTCGGGGGCCTGCGGCTTGTTGTGGTTTGGTAGGACTCAAACCATCACGGGGTAGGGTGAGTAAAGCACCCGTGGGCGAACGTCTCGCCGGAATTGCCACCAACGGGCCAATAGCACGGACTGTGGCTGATGCTGCTGGGCTTTTAGATGCCATATCTGGCTATGTCACAGGCGATCCCTATTGGCTACCAGATCCCGAAACATCATTTCTCGCCGCCAGCCAAACAAAACCTGGCGCTTTGCGAATAGCCTTTGACACGAGCATTTTTCCTTTGGGAGAAGCTGACGCTAACTGTCAGCAAGGTGTCCGAGAAACAGTCAAGCTGTTAGAACAACTCGGCCATCAAGTCGAACAGAAATCTCCAGATTTCAGCGGTTTAATCGAACCATTTCAAATTGTCTGGCAAGCTGGGGTAGCAGCGTCAGGGCTTCCTGTTGAAGCTTTGCAGCCCTTAAATCGCTGGCTATTTGCCCGCACGGGTTCCGTAGCTCAGTACCTGCAAGGAGTTGCCCAAATGCAGGTAGTGGCACGGCAAATTGTGGCGTTTTTCGATAATGTGGATGTGCTGGTACTGCCAGTTTATTTGCATTCACCCATCCGTGTGGGAGAATGGGCAAATCTGAGTCCAGAAGAGACATTCCAAAATATTGTTCAGTGGGTTGCACCTTGTCCGCCTGCAAATGCAACTGGACAACCAGCGATCGCCATTCCTGTAGGATTTGATAGTAAGGGTTTACCCATCAGCGTACAGTTAATTGGCAAACCGGCAGCTGAGGCCACACTTATCAGCCTAGCGGCACAAATAGAAGCGGCTAAACCTTGGATTGGGCATCGTCCAGCCTTTGCAATCTCAGCCTAATTATGCAGGCATCCTTGGAACAGCTTTCAAAAATTACTGTGTTTGCTGGTTTAGAAACAGCAGACACAGTAGCTTTGCAACCTTACACCCAGGTGCAACGCTATGGTAAAGGAGAGATTGTTCTGCATGAAGGCGATCGCTTACCTGCAAAACTGTATGCTGTTGTCAGTGGATTAATTAAAGTTAGCAAAACAGCAACAACGGGAAAAGAAACTATTTTCCGCGTCCTAGCTGCTGGAGAAATTTTTGCGGCTCCTGCTTTATTAGGAAATGGCATTTCTCCGGCAACTGTAACTGCTGAATCTGATTGTGAAATTCTGACTGTAGAGCGAGACGCTTTATTAAAAGCTATTCAGGAAAATCCCGAAATTGCATTACGAATGCTGATGGTTTTTAATAGTCGGATTCAGCAATTACATGAAACAGTCCACGGATTAGTTTCGGAGAGAGCTATTGTTAGGCTTGCGAGATTAATTCAATATTTTGCTGGTGAATCGGGAACTGATTTAACTCCACAAGGAGAGTGTTTAAAAGTTAGATTACCTTATTACCGCATGGCTCGGACTAGTGGCATTACTTACGAAGAATGTGTGCGGTTAATTAAAAGCCTCAAGTCAGTAATTACTTACGGTCGGGGTGGGAAGATTACAATAGTTGATGCCAAAAAATTAGATGCGATCGCTTCTGGCGAAATGTGATAATACTATTTGATTGTTGCATTAATTTTAACGTATAAATTTTAGAAAATAATTTCATTAAATTTATTATTTCATAGGGCGCACAACACTAATCAATTTACTCGCCAAAGGTTCCTCAAGCAAAATTGCAGTATGAATTCGTTCTGCTAACCCATTTTAAATATTTTAACTTACGCTGAATATGCGATGAATAAATCGAAAAATAAACAGTGAAAATATGTGTTTCAATCAATTAAAAACTAGCATATAAATCGATAGGCTGTGATTTCCACTCGTTTTCAAGAATAGCGTAAATAAAATTGTCATACCATCTACCTTTAATTAACTCTTTTTCTCGTAGATGGCCTTCACGACGCATACCAATTTTTTCTAAAACTCTAAAAGAGGCGACATTTTCTGCAACACACCATGACCAGATACGATGCATTTTTAATTCTTCAAAACCAAACTTTAAAATTGTCTGTGCTGCTTCTGTTGCATAACCTTGTCCCCAATACTGAGGGTTTAGTTCATAGCCAATGTTTGCTTCTCGCAGTTCAGAGTCGTTGACACGAATACCACAATTGCCAATCAGCCGATTTTCTTCTTTAAGAACAACAGCTAACTGAAACTCTGTTCGCGGTTCCTCTTTTTGCTGATTAATAAACATCTGGACAAACTCATAAACATCGTTTTGTATACGATGCGTCCAGTCCGAGTAAAGCAAGTATAAAGGATTGGATTGATAAGCAAAGATCGCTTGCCAATCTGTCTCTACAAACTCACGCATTAGCAAGCGGTTTGTTTCTATTATCATCTTTTATTTATATGTGCTTTATACAGGATATTTCGTGATTTTAACAATATGGGGGAACATGCCTTTGACTATATTATTATATTGATCGAAGTTTATCTCAGTTTCTAGTCCCCAATACCCAGTTCAAATTTTACATTTTGCACCAAAAGGAGTAGCATCAGTATAATAGGTAACGATCGCTTTTTCTTCTCTTACAAAGACAGTAGGAAAGGATTTACCAGTTTCGCGATCGCGTACATTATAAATACACGCTCCTTCATTGTTTCCTTGAAGTTTAAATATTTTAGTAGTATCTAAAAGTATTTCTTCAGCATTGCTGAGATAGCCGTAACCTTTAATAACATCTCTGACTGTACGATTTTTCTGCTTAATTACTACACCCATTGTATAAATCACCCCAGGAACAACTTCTTCTCGCCGTTGATTATATGATAGTCGTCCTCCTATGCCCTGATTTTGTAGCTGTAAATACCTGCCGTAAAAATGTAAACCACCAATATCATTTGCGTTATATATTTCACCACAAAATATATGTTCAAACCCCCGGCGCTGGAACCAAATATTAGTTAAATCTTCTAAAAATTGTGCTTTCTTCCTACGTCCAGGAAGCAGTTCGCCGCCGCTAGCTTGCTGAACTTTCTGCAAAACATCTGGATAAGAAGATAACAATTGTTTAAAACTATTAGCACTCACTCTCGTACCAATAGGACCACAAATTTTTAATACAGCTTGGTCAAAAGAATTTAGCTGCGGTGGCGGTGGTGTGATATCTAGTTGTTGTCCTGCGGGGAAACCAACAGGAACCGGGTTATTTACATTATCAAAAAATGGTAGAAGTTTAGTATTTTCCTGTGGCTGTGCGTCTACTAGATTTTGCAAGTAAAACGGCGAAAATACTAGCAAAACAGCAAACACTTTCATCATCTGCTTTAACCTATTGATTACGAAACTTGGCTGCATAGGTTTTAATTTAATTACTTGGATAATAGTGCCATGCCAAGTTTAATTCGAGGGATAGCCTACTTGATAAAAAACCCAGTTTTTTTAAGAAACCGGGTTGATATAGTATTTAGCAAGTGTCTCGATCTGGAATAATGATGATAATTCAGGAGTCAGAAGGTCAAAAAAATCAAACTCTGAATTTATCTCCTTTCGTCGATAATCATGTCAAACCAATATAAATTCTGACTTCTGAGTCCTGAATTCTCAATTTTCAAATAATGATTAAGTTGCGCGATCGATTTTTCGCACTTCTTCATCAGATAGTTTCACATTGATAGCTTGTGCTGAGTCTTCAATACTAGAAATTTTGCTAGCCCCAGGAATTGGCAAAATAGCAGGCGATTTAGAACGCAACCACGCCAGAACGATATTGTACACTGACACACCTTTTTCTTTAGCCAACTGAGCGATCGCTGGAATATCTTCTAAGTTTTGATGACGACGCCTACCACCAAAAGGACTCCAGGGTAAAAAAGTCAATCCTTGGTCTTGGCAATACTCTAACACGCCATCAATTTCTGGCTGTCGTTCCCAAGGGCTGTATTGATTCTGGACTGAGACAATATCCACCACATCCTGCGCCCGCTTAATTTGTTCAACGGAAAAGTTAGAAACTCCGACAAACCGAATTAAACCTGCTTCTACAGCTTCTTTGACTGGTGCAAGAGATTCTTCAATGGTGTAATTATTATCCGGGGAATGGTATTGCCAAACATCAATGGGTTTAGCGCCGCCCAAAGCCTCAAAGCTGACTTTAATTGTTTGGCGCAAGTGTTCTGGGTTACCGTTGCGCGTCCAATTACCATCCGGACGCATTAAGCCGCCTTTAGTTGCGACAATCACTTGGCTACTATCACCTTGATAACTAGCAAGTGCTTTGTGAATTAACTGCTCGTTGTGATGTTTATCTGACTCATCTTTGCAATAAGAGTCGGCAGTGTCAATAAATGTAATACCGAAATCTAAAGCACGATGAATCACTTGGATTGATTCCGATTCTGGAGGGCGATTATAGATTGACATCGGCATACCACCCAAACCGATCGCACTCACAAAGATACCAGTTTTCCCTAGCTGTTTGGTTTCCATGCTTTTAGTCATAGTTTTCTCACCTAATTATGAAGCACTTAGTCAAAAATTTTTTAGCAATTCATGGAAAATCCTCTTTATTACTGAAACTTGAGGGCTACAACGGGAATACTCTATCTAAGAGTTAAGTACTCTAGACAAACTGCGATGAAAGTTATAGAAGAAACTCGTACTAGATTGCAGCTAAACCATAGACCATTTAGGTATTGGTTCATCGGGTGGTGCATTTTTATTGTTTGTTTAAGCTTTTTGATTTACTGCTTATTTTTTGATTCTGCTTCAATTCAACTAACTTGCGATCGCCGCTTTACAATTAACCAAATCGACTGTGATTTGAGGCGATTTAATTTGCTCGGAGGTATGCAAAAGCTGAAAATTTTTGACCCTCAAGAAGCACGCATTATTATCAAGAGAGCTTCTAAAAACAACACTTCTGAGGTTGTTATTACAACTCCATTTGGAGATTTTACTCTTTTATCACAGGTTAGCTATCAAGAAAATCAGCAAGTTGCTGGGAAAATAAATAATTTTATCAATTCTAATCAGTCTTCGCTATTAGTGCAGCAAAATCAAAGAGATTATCTATTTGTTTTAAGTTTATTTATCTTGATTGGAATGGCGATCGCTGCTTTTTTTGGAACATCGCCTGTGACTAACTGCACTTTCTACAAAAGTCTCAATAAAGTCGTGATAGAACGTAAAGGTGTGCGCGGTAACCATATTATTGAATATCCACTAGAAAGTATCCTGTATTTTGATATCGAAGAAAGGCAATATAAATACTCCAAGCTGTATCGCGCTGTTATTGTCTTAAAAACTTACAAGAAAATTCCCATCAATCCACAATATACTGATGAAAATAATGTCCGATATATTGTTTCTAGGATACAGTCGTTCGTAAGATATTAGGACTTACGCTTTGATAGAACAATAAAATAATGACTTTTTTCTATACATAAATAAGCAATAATAATATTATTAGCCTCAATTTATAACTTAGTGTTATCCAATATCTGCTTGTTTGTCAGCAATCGATCGCTTGACTCTCAAGCTGAAATCTGAGAAATCCCAAGTTGGCTTTTTAGATATGCCGAGTTATAGCTCTAACTTCGCTATCTTCAGTCTTTCGGCTGATTAATATAACTCTCTTAATTACAAATACCCATTTTGTCAGTTTGTCTATTTAAGCTATGTTTGGTAAATAAAATAAGTAGCCTACATAAATTGGCTAGTTATTCCACACTTGACATAAAGCATTGTGAGTGCTAAACGTCTGCCAGAAACCATTGCCCATGTCAAAATTACCCGCCAATCCTGGCAACACGGCTTCCTTGAGGGTGAAGTGAGTGCAGGTGAGTTTGAGTGGCATTTCCAGTGGCATTTTCGCAGGGGAGAACTTGCCGTCAAGCCCTCCCAAGGTCGCGCCTTAATCAAAGAACCCCTCGGTCGATTTTTGGAGAAACAAGATTATCAACTAGAGCCTGGAGGAGACTATGCTTTTACTATTCGGGCGGAAATTTAGAAGTTAGGAATTGGAAATTGGGAGTTAGGAGTTAGGAGTTAGGAGTTACGAGTTAGGAGTTATGAAGATATTAATTCCTCACTCCTAACTGTTCACTCCTCACCCCTCACTCCTGATTCCGTGAGGCGATTTAAGTATCTTTCGATTAGCAGGATGGCAACAATGTCATCTATGGGTCTTGGAGGCTGCCGCATACCCTGTGGTAATAGTTTTATTAACCCTGTGGGCGGATACATTTGCCAATAGCGATCGCGTGCTTCTAAGGTTGTGTAACGCTCATCTACTAAAATGATATTTAGCGGTTCTGGTAATTCTTGATACAGTTGCTGTTTCCACTGGTTGGCTGTTGTTTGGTTGCCCATTACCATTAAGGAGATGGGGTATTTCTGACGCAGTGTCTCAATGGTAGCGATCGCCTCTTTTGCCGACACGACTTGATGATAATATAATTGTCGATCCAGTCCCATCACTGCTAAACCACACTTATCTCGACCTGGATCGAAACCCAAAATTACTGGCTGTGTCGGTAAAAATTCACGGAAAGTCATAAGTAATAAAAAAAAAGAATTCAGAACTGGTGAATTCAGGAATCAGAATTAATTAGTGGCTAGTGGCGAGTCTGTGTAGGAAAGTTATGAACTGACCTCCTGGCGTCTACGGCGTAACCCGCCGAGTCGTGACTTTCCGCGCTCATCTCCCATTAATTGTATTCTGAGTTCTAACTCCTGAATTCTGAATTCTGAATTCTGACTCCTGACTTCTTGTTTAAGTACTAAAAATGATTTGTCCGTTGACTACTGCTACTAATTTCACTCTCAATGGCCCGGCTGTATAAGTGTCTTCTGCGGCGATCGCTTTAATTTCTAATGGTTGATTGTACTGCCTTAATTGGGTGACAAAACGTAGAAAAGTGCCGTCTACTTGTACATTTTCAACAATTCCGGCGTTACGAGCGCGAAATTGAGAAGCAGAAATCAATATTTCTAATCGCTGCTGTAACTGATAAGATGTCATGTTTGTAGGGTCAGCAGTAGTTGTAGCTAACTGCGTCCCTTGGGAAAAAACCAATTCATTGCGGGCTATATCGGTAAAAATTTCTATTTGCTTTTCTCCCCTGACATAATTACCCGCTGAGAAAATTCGGATTACATATTCTCGACCATCCTCAATTTGTTTGCTCAATTGCTCGACTCTCTCTTGAGTCACGCGCACAAGCTCTACGTTTGGAGAAGTTGCACCAGGTTCGCTTAATTCCAAGTTAGCGTTGCGATTGGCTTGTTCTAAAAGTTGTACTACCGCCTGACGAGCCGCAGCCGCTTGGGTAACGCGAACCACAGCAGCAGACAGAACTTGACCCCGAACTAAGGCTAGTTTACCCAAACGCAAATCTTGGTAGGACTGATAATATTTTTCCAGCCTAGCAACTTCCTGTTCTAGTTCTTCCTGTTGCGCTTCTAATTCTTTGAGGCGAGATTCCCGTTTGGCAATCACTTGTTCTCTAGCTGTAATTTCTAAATTACGCTTTTGAATTAACTGGTCGAGTTGGGCAATTTTGCGATCGCGTGCTTCGATGGCTTCTTGGCGGTTGGCAAGTTCGCGATCGCGTTTTTCAATAGCTGTTTTGGCTTCGTCAATCGCTTTTTTCGCCTCAGCATACAGTCGTTGACGTTCTGTCTTTAATAGTTCAACTGCTGCCTGTAGTTCCTTTCGCTGATTGTAAACGCTTTGCAGTTCAGCTATGGCTTTTTGATACTGAGTTACAACTCGATCTAGCTGCCCTTGAGTGCGCTGGAGTTGAGTTTGAGTTTGGGCTTGCTGTTGAATAGTGCGGTTGAGCTGGGCTTGAGTTTCCCTTTGCTTGGCATTGACCGCCTGCAAAGACTGATTAATTGCTTGCAACTCTTGTTGTGCCTTTGCTTGGGCGATTCTTGCTTGATTTAGCTCGTTCTCTACCTGGCTTTTCTGACTTTCTGCGGTTTTTAGTTGTTCTCGCTTTTGCCTGAGGTCTGTTTGAATATCCTCTAATTCAAAGACTCCCTGGCGCAATTTATCGTCAGCAGCGAATAAAATTCCTAAGGTTGATGCCGAAATCAAACCGCCAGTAAAAATCGTTACTAGTACGGCGGTATTTTTCGGACGAAGGTTAAAAAGTGAGAGGCGGGCTTTGCCAACTCGTGTGCCGATGCGATCGCCCACGGTTGCAATTACGCCTCCCAGAATTAAAATTGCTGCGATGAGGATGTATCCGGTGGTCATGTTTAGCTACCGAAATCCTTCCAGATACAGCCTACTACTTTTAGCCATTGTCTGTGGAGAAGTGGAGGTTGGCAATAGCTTCCATTACTCAATTTTAGGTGTTCCTTTAGCTATTAGTGCGATCTTGAAAAACACGACACGTGCCGACTCCGCTGACTCCAATTGTTTTTATGTGAACTGCCGACTTAAAGTAACGGGTTTATGCACAGTAATCTTCTTCTTGTGGATGGAAATCATCTTTTTCTCGCGCAGATCCCCTAGTAGCCTTGTAACTGTAACACGGGTCGAACCAATTGCCTCGGCGATCGCTTGATGAGACAATTTCAAATCAATTGTGATCCCATCCGCACAGGGAACTCCAAAATCACGACAAAGAATTAATAAAAAACTCACCAACCTAGAACCCATATCTCGGTGAGCAAGAGTTTCAATCATCATCTCTGTCTGTAAAATTCGCGAAGACAGACCCCGCAGCATTAACATTGATAATTCTGGATTTTCCTTGAGTGCTTGCTCAACTTGTTCGATTGGTGCCGACAATAATTCCACAGGCGTAAATGCAACCGCATGGTAAAAGCGATCGGATTTATTTCCTGTCAGCAATGACAATACACCAAAAACACTATTTTCTCGCAGCAGTGCTACCGTTATTTCCTCTCCTGCCTCGTACACCCTGGAAAGTTTAACAGCACCTTTTAAAAGAAAATAAACTCGTTCGGCAGGATCGCCAGGAAAAAAGATCGTTTTATTGCGTTCAAACGTTTCCACAACTGGCGGAAACGCCCCGGTCGCCATCTGACGAAAAACATTTGCTAGGGCTTTATCTTGTGTCACGATCATCTCCCTTCCCCTACCCAATGCCGGAAAAACAAAAACTAATTACCTAAGAATACACCCGAAAATTCAATAAAGCACCGTCAATCTTTCTGTACTTTCCTATACTCCAACTAATTGCTTCTTAAGTCTTTGTTTATAATGATACATAATTGTCGATCTCTTGGGCTATAAATTGTTGATAAATGGTTCCAAGTAGCTGTATTAAAAAGGTTTTTTAAAGAACAAATAAAGACAACTTGAGAATATCTTTAGAAAGAATCAAGAATTTGATGACAGCAAACACCCTTACCAATATTCATTTTTGCAAATCCTGTGTAAAACAAAGACAAAACGTGCCTCAGATTCTAGTATGCTCCTAATGATCGATCGCATTAACAATTCCTATGCTGAATCTGACTGGAAAAAATGCTTTAGTTACAGGTATTGCCAATAACCGCTCCATAGCTTGGGGCATCGCCCAACAACTACACAAAGCAGGAGCTAATCTCGGAATTACCTACCTTCCGGATGAACGCGGCAAAATGGAAGCAAAAGTAGCCGAATTAGTGCAACCCCTCAACCCCAGCTTATTTCTTCCCTGTAATGTCCAAAACGACGAACAAATTCAATCTACCTTCGAGACAGTACGCGAGAAGTGGGGAAAGTTAGACATCCTAATTCATTGTCTTGCCTTTGCCAATAAAGAGGACTTGACTGGAGATTTTAGCCAAACCTCTCGTTCTGGCTTCAAAACTGCTTTAGAGATTAGTACTTATTCGCTGGTGCAATTGAGCGGTGCAGCTAAACCCCTAATGACAGAGGGAGGTAGTATCGTCACGCTGACGTATTTAGGCGGTGTCAGGGCAGTTCCTAACTATAACGTCATGGGAGTTGCCAAAGCGGGTTTAGAAATGAGCGTGCGTTACCTAGCCTCTGAACTAGGGCCGCAAAATATCCGCGTCAACGCCATCTCCGCAGGCCCTATCCGCACTTTGGCATCTTCAGCAGTAGGCGGAATATTAGATATGATTCATCATGTAGAGCAAGTAGCTCCGCTACGGCGCACTGTCACTCAGCTAGAAGTCGGCAACACTGCGGCATTTTTATGCAGCGATTTGTCCAGCGGCATTACAGGACAAGTTCTGTATGTAGATGCAGGATATGAAATTATGGGAATGTGACGCGATAAAGTTATGAGTTATGAGTTATGAGTTATGAGTTAAAAATTTATAACTCCTAACTCCTGACTCCTAACTCCTAACTTCTAACTCTTCCCTATGCAAACAACCAATCGCCAAGTCAATTCAAACTACGACCAGTTAACTAAAGCCCCTCGGATTGCTACTGTTCATCGCACCACAGGGGAAACTGATGTCCAAGTCACCATCAACCTTGATGGAACAGGAAAATGCACCGCAGCAACAGGCATTCCTTTTTTGGATCATATGTTGCATCAAATCGCCTCCCACGGGTTGATTGATTTAGATATCCAAGCTAAGGGAGACTGGGAAATTGATGACCACCATACTAACGAAGATGTGGGTATTACCTTAGGACAAGCTTTAAACCAAGCATTAGGCGATAGGAAAGGCATTGTCCGCTTTGGTAATTTTCTCGCACCCTTGGATGAAGCTTTAGTTCAGGTAGTGCTGGACTTTTCTGGACGCCCTCACCTCAGCTACGGTTTACAAATTCCTACCCAGCGTGTGGGAACTTATGACACTCAGCTGGTGCGCGAATTCTTCGTGGCATTGGCGAACCACAGCCAAATGACACTACACATTCGGCAACTGGATGGCATTAATTCTCATCACATTATTGAGGCGACATTTAAAGCCTTTGCGAGGGCAACACGCCTAGCAGTAGAAATCGACCCTCGTCGTGCTGGCTTGATTCCTAGTTCTAAAGGCGTCTTGTAACAAGCTTTATGGCACAGGGGAGTAGAGAAAAAATAATGACTCTTGACTCTTGACTCAATACTAGCTGAACACCGCGCTACTGCTAACAGCATTCATTGTGTTTGCAAGAATTATCCAACTAAGTGGTGATTATGATCGCCCTGTTGGGTAACTTGTAATAAATACCAAGCTGCTAAATTGTTGGTTGAACCGAGATGAAGTCTGTTGCAGATGACCCTGATTCTCAACTGAATACGACAAACACTTTGCCAGTAGTCGTAACTTCTGAGTTGCGAAAAGTTTATCGTAGTGGTTTTTGGCTAAATCAAAAAGTCGTATCTCTCAAAAGCTGTTCTTTAAAAATTTATCAAGGTGAAACCTTTGGGCTGCTAGGGCCAAACGGTGCTGGTAAAACTACCCTTTTAAAACTATTGCTGGGCATTATTCGCCCAACTGGCGGGCGGGGACTATTGTTAGGTAAGCCAATTGGCGATCGCCATGTTAAGCAATACATCGGCTATTTACCTGAAAATCCTTATTTGTATGATTATTTGACCGGCTGGGAGTTTTTACAGTTAGCAGCTGGGCTATTCCAAATTCCTGAGAGCGTACAACGCCGACGCATTCCCGAACTGCTGGAATTAGTAGGTTTATCCCAAGCCGATGCTCGCAAAAAGCTGCTGCGCCGCTATTCCAAAGGAATGTTACAGCGTGTTGGTATGGCACAGGCACTAATTAACGAACCAGAATTGGTTTTTCTAGATGAACCAATGTCTGGTCTCGATCCCGTGGGACGCTATCAAATGCGGGAAATTATTCTGGCTCTCAAAGCCGCTGGCAAGACGATTTTTTTCAACAGCCACGTTCTCAGTGAAGTAGAACAGATTTGCGATCGCATTGCCATACTTGCTCAAGGCGAATTAATCTGCTCTGGTTCCCTCAATGAACTTTTAGGCGGCAACGACACATATCATGTCAAAGGTCAAGGTGGCGATTGGGAAGTTCTCAAAAAATGGCTACCTACTTTGAGATTTGAGGCTGATGGTTCCTGGCAAGGTACACTACAAGACGATTACTATGATTTTCTCGCTAGCCTTCGTCTCATGGAAGGTAAAATTATTACCATGAACTTGTCTCGTCAGTCATTAGAAGAGTTTTTTATTCAACAAATCCAAACAAAAAATAACTCACTTAACTAATCTAATTGCTAAATAATTCTCTGTTTGACACTATATAGTGGCGATTTTTATTTTGACAGCAAATGTTACTCGTTAAATATTTTAAATTAAAACTTCAGTGTCATTAAATTGACTCATTAATAAAAAATAATTGGTAATTGCCTCATTGGAAAGCAGACAAATTATTGTATAAAATACCTTGGTTTGCCTAAATCTGATATTTTAGGATAATTGTCATATTCAAACACGGTTAACTTTAAATTAACTTCATTGAAAATTCAAATTCAATAAACAAATTTTCTCCGGAAAATTACACTTTTCAAGGAAAATAAGAGTGTTGGGGAACTTGAATACTTAGGTATAGTCAAAATAAAAATGTTTAGACAGTACTTTATTAATCGTAATTTCAGAATCTCAAGGAAATATGCCTAAAACAAATTTGTTTAAATCGCTTACTCAACCAGTTGTGGGTGCAGCTTTATTAACTGCTGTCAATGTTGCTGTACCCTTTGCTAGCCTAGCTCAGGGACAACCAGCATCACCAGCTACACCAATACCTAATACACAAACACAATTAGATACTAATTATTTATTGGGAGGCGGCGATCGCATCCGTGTAAATGTATTTGAAGTACCCGAATATACAGGTGAATACCAAGTTCCTCCAGGAGGAGCAATCAACTTACCTTTAATTGGCAGCGTTCCAGTTCTTGGGCTAACAACTGAACAAGCCGCTGATGAAATTGCCAGAAGATATGCTCGCTTCCTCAAACGTCCTTTAATTTCAGTCAATTTATTATCGCCTCGTCCGATCAATGTTTTTGTTGCCGGAGAGGTAACACGTCCAGGAGCTTATACTTTAAACTTGAGTGGAGGCGCCGGAGACAATCCAGGCGTACAATACCCCACTGTATTAGCTGCATTGACAACAGCCCAAGGAGTTACGCTGGCTGCCGATGTGACTCAAGTTCAATTACGACGTAAATTCGGACGTAATTCAGAACAAGTTGTTACCCTCAATTTGAAGGAACTGATCCAAACAGGCACATTATCACAGGATATAACCTTACGGGATGGAGACACTATAGTTGTGCCAACTGCAAATAACTTCAACATAGCAGAATCTCGCAATCTATTTGCAGCTAACTTTGCTGCCAGTCAAACCACACCCCGCACAGTAACAATTATTGGTGAAGTTAACCGTCCTGGTTCCTATCTAGTTACCCCAGGTAGTCTAAACGATCAAGGAGGTGCAACTCCTAACAGTGGTAGTGCTACTCCCACCGGTCTCCCAAATGTAACGCGAGTAATTCAACTAGCTGGTGGAATTACAGCACAAGCAGATATTCGTAATCTCAAGCTACGCCGACTGACAAGAACTGGCTCAGAACAAGCTATAGATATCAATCTTTGGCAACTGTTACAGAGCGGCGATGCCAATCAAGACATTATCGTCCAAGACGGAGATACGATTGTTATTCCGACGGCAACTGAGATCAACCCAGCAGAAGCTACTCAACTAGCTACAACTACTTTGTCTCCTGCACGCATTCAAGTTGGTGTAGTCGGGGAAGTCAAAAGACCGGGATTAACAGAAGTTCAGCCGAATAGCTCTTTAAATCAAGCTATACTTGCTGCTGGCGGATTTAACGATGCCAGAGCTAGCGACGATGCTGTTGATTTAATTCGTCTCAATCCTAATGGTTCTGTAACTAAACGTGTAGTAAAAGTCGATTTCGCTGCTGGAATTAATGAGCAAACTAATCCCATACTCCGCAATAACGATGTTGTATTAGTCGGTCGTTCCGGGATAGCGAAGACTGGTGATACTACAAATACTATAGCTGGGCCTCTAGGTGTTATCTTCAGTATTTTGAGGGTATTCGGACTATAATTTCAAATTCAGATTTTAATTGGGGGCGTTGGTTAACTTTTCCTGTCCCCATAATCCTATTACCATCACATCTAAATTCAGTCCTAATTCAGTCCTACGTGTATTACTGAGAATTTTTAATCTGCATTAATAGGCTTTTTGAAGGTGTGTTGTAATTAACTGAAATTGCTATGATAATGAGAATATTTTAGAGGCAGAGGCGACCAGTGTTCGTCTCTGCCTTGCTTTTACTGAAATGCTGATTATTATTATCATAAGTATTATTTAAGTAAATTAACCGATTGATGAGAGATACACTATTTTAACTACAGATCCCGCATATACACAGTAGAATGATGTCGAATTACGAATGACGCCATTTGTACTGATGCTTAGTGTTCATTAAAATGGTGATTCTGCATACTGATGATTTATTCTCAGTACTTTTACTACAGATTTGCTAATTTTCAGAACACAATCTCAAAAAGCATTGAAATAATATTTACGCGGAAATTCGCAGGTGCAAACCTAAAAAACCGTGTATAAACTTACAAATGGCAGTTATACGGCCGTATCGAATACTGAGTTACTTACTAAGGCTAGAGTTAGTAACCTTTGACAGTTCAGTTTTTGCAACATAACCTTTTTTTTCCTATGATGATTCATGGTTTGAGTTTTCTCAGTTTGAGTGCATCTGTTGTACTTCCCTGGGCATTAGCAGGTATGGTTCAAGGGCAGAAAATAACAGAGCCTTTAGTTAAAGATGTTCCTGAAGCATCCACTGTTCAAGTCAATAAACTACCCAACCGCAAGCTAATAAGCGCTATTGCAGCTGCTTCGACAACATATTATGTTAGTGGTAGCGGCAGCGACAAGAATAGCGGACTCACTCCCTCATCAGCGTTCAGAACTCCTCAAAGGGCGGCAAACCTCACCAAACCTGGTGATACAGTATTATTAATGAACGGAGTATACAGTAATTCAAGCCCATCAGGGTCAGTATTAGTGATTACACGCTCCGGGTCGTCAAATGCATGGATTACATATAAAGCTTACCCTGGACATTCACCCAAGATTCAGCATGATGGATGGCATGGTGTTTGGATTAAAGATGGAGCTTCATATATCGAGGTGAACGGCATAGAAATTGAAGGAAACAATCGTAATATAAGTCTCAGCTATGCCCTGAGCCAAAAGTATAACACTGGAAACCCAAAAACTAGCGGAAGCTGCATCACTATAGATGGGCGACGAAACGGTCGTCCTCATCATATACGTATTCTCAATAGCGAGATACATGACTGTGGAGGAGGAGGCATTTCAGGACTTGAAATTGACTATGTGACAGTGAGTAATAACGAAGTTTACAATAATGCCTGGTATGCACCCTTTGGCTGTAGTGGCATTTCGTTCTTGGGAAATTGGAACTCTGACGGTAACCAGAGCAGCTACAGAATGCTCGTGACCAACAACAAGGTCTACAGAAATAGATTGTACGTTCCCTGGATTTTTAACGGTAAGAAACAAGACGGGAACGGAATAATTTTTGACCGTGGAAGACACGATCAGGCGGGAGCAAAATTACCTCCGTATCAAGGTCGTATTTTGATTGCTAACAACGTTGTGTATGAGAATGGTGGTGGCGGCGTTCATGCATTCAAAACTGACAATATCGACGTTATCCATAACACTTCTTATATGAATAGCCAGACTCCAGAAATTCCATACGGACAAATCTCGATGAATGATACCAGGAATGTCAGAGTTCTGAATAACATCCTCTATTCTCAAAGTGGTAAGCCTATAAACTCGGCGAGCGGAAAAAATATCAACACTACTTTTAACTACAACCTTTATAACAATAACGGTTATAGTGCAAGTGGTAAGGGCCCTAACGATATTGTTGCAGATCCACAGTTTGTTAATGCTGGTGGAAAGGATTTTAGAGTGAAATCGACGAGTCCAGCAATCAATAGTGGCATTAACTTTGATTTTCTAAAAACCGATTTTCTAGGCAGCGCCCGTGTGAAAGGTTCAAAACCTGATAGAGGAGCATACGAAATTCAATAGTACTAAATTAAGTAGTACTAAATAGCATAGTAAGGGGTTGTATGGCAAAATTCTGATTTTTACAGAATTTTGCCATACAATCTATTTTTGTAATTCATAATTCGCTGATTTTTTGAAAACTCAGAAATAAATTAGAAACGGCAAATTTATTTTTTGGGTTTACATAGTTGCAGAACAATTTAGTAAATTCAAAAATTACCTGGGAGTATTATTAGAATTAACCAAAAGCGGAGCTTTCTTTGCTCCGCTTTGCTTATCAGCGTTTGGCTTCAATTAACGTTTCATTGCTGTCATAAAGGTTGGTATAACCAACATAAACTACTGTGGAGCTTTTATTTTTTTGCAAGTCCCTTAAACTCTTTTGTTAGCTCTCTTGGTTGGAAATATTCGTGACCGTGATACAAATAAGTACTAGATTCATTTTTATCAATGATTCCATTGACAACTAAACCTAATACATTATAGTTAGATCTTTCTAAGATCTCTTGAGCCGCGTTAGCGCTGTTAGAATCAATCACTCCAGGCCGAGATACTAACAAAATCCCATCAGTCATTTGACTTAAACTTAGAGCATCAGCAGCTAAAAGAAGTGGAGGAGCATCAATAATTACGAAATCATAATTAGATTGAGATGAAACATTGTCAATTAATGATGCCATGCGTTTTGAGTCAAGTAAAGCAAGTGGGTTGGGAGGTCTAACTCCAGCAGTTAATACATCAAGGTTATCCATTACTTTGGATACAGCTGTGTTAAATTCAGCTTGACCTACAAGAACCTCACTTAAACCAACTGCATTGGTTAGTTCCCACAGATGGTGTTGAGAAGGAACTCGCATATCTGCATCAATTAGTAAAACTTTACGTCCTAGCTGAGCGATCGCCGCTGCCAGATTCGCTGAAACTGTAGACTTTCCTTCTTTAGGAACTGCGCTAGTTACTACGATTGTTTTGAGTACTTTATCTGAACTCAAGAATTTTAGATTTGCTTGAATCATCCGATACATTTCACTTGTTAAAGAGTGAGGCATATCTCGGACAGCAACCTTTTGAGTTATTGATTCTGCGCTTGAAAAACGAGAGCGAACCTTTTTCACAGACAAAGGAACAATTCCCAGTAAGGTATATCCAAATACATCTCTAACTTCTTTAAGTGTTTTCAGAGATCTATCTCTCATACCTAAGAACAGAACAGTGGTTGTAGCCAAAAATAAACCGAACATTACTCCTAAGAGTAAGACGATAAATTTTTTGCCTGCTACTGGGTCAGTGGGCACTAAAGCCTGAGCAATAATCCGGGAACTAGCTGTATTGGTATTTTCAACTAACTGTAATTCTTGAACCTTTTTCAATAGAGTTTGATATGTTGATTCTGCAACTTCAAGTTTCCGCTCTAACTCCCGCTGATTTTGTATTAATTGGGGTATAACTTGCACGCGCTTTTGGTAGTTAGAGCGAGAATTATACAAAGAAGCGAGCCTTTGGCTTAAGCCAAAACGTTGCACTTCTGATTGCAGAAAATCTCGGATCAGGTTTTGTCTGAGTTCTCCAATTTGCAATAAATTCTGAGGAACTTGGGCGTTGCTACCAACGGTTTGAGAAATTTGCTGCTGTAGTAAAGCTCTTAAATTAGCTTTTTTGGCTTCTAGATTAATGATTGCGGGGTTATCATCTTGGAAACGGCTACGTTCGCTCGCTAACTGTCGCTCAATATCTTGAAGTTGTGTTAATATTCCCTGTACAGCTGGTGACTGACTGAGGGCACTCACAGCGATCGCATTTTGGGAACTCAAATTTACTTTCTGTCGCAGTTCATTTGTTTGAGCGTTGATTTCATCTAATTGAGCCTGAACAGTATTAATCTCAGTATTTAAATTCCCAATAATACTGACGGCTGACTTTGTTTCTTCTGTGAGATCTGCAATGCGGTTCTTCTGCCTGAATATACGCAGCTCTCGCTCTGCTTTGTCAACAGCCTCTTGAGTTTTTGGAAGCTGCCTAGCAATAAATTGACGAGTTGATGCTGCTTCTGACCGACTTGTGAGAATATCGTTTTCTAGATAAACATTCATCACTGTGTTGACCACTGCCGCCGCTTCTTCAGGGTCAAGGCTAGAATAAGTAATTCTCAATACATCTGTTCCGCCGATAATTTTCAATACCAGCGATTTTTGTAAAGCTTTTACTGTTAAGGGTTGACCTTCTGGATCTTTGAGTTGTAACTTATCTATTGTCTTCTGCAATAAAGCAGGAGAGGAAATAACTTCTATCTGAGTGTTTATAGGATTTTGAGATGCTATCAGGGATTTGAGGTCTCCTGCAGATCCTCCTTCTGTGGTTGTCGGCAAAAGATTAGATCCTACTACTTTAAAAGAAGGAATTCTGAACAATAGTTTTCCTTCTGATTCATAGGATGGCTTTATAAATCTTGTAGCTACTGCACTGAGCATGACCGTAGCTAGAAAAATGGTGGCCGCAGGTATCCACCACCGTTTCAACATCAATAAATAACGATTAAGGTCTAAATCAATAGTTTCTCTAGATTCCATAAATTTTTATGACATAAATGTTCAAAAGTACGGGTTTTGAGCGATAAACTAGAGATATTATGGCTTTGAGCAAGCAAAAAGCACTACAATTAACAGGACTTGTACCATAAAACCTTACGCATAACACACAGTATAGACTATATAAGTTACAAATTGAGTTTATATTCTGGCATGATTGCGCCACATTCGTCAGAAAGAACCTTGGTAAATTATATTTTTTAGCCGATTTGAGCGCTTCTTAAAGATTTAAAGCACCCTCAATACAAGTATTTACCTACTACTCAAGTCCATGAGTAATGATTGCGGAATTTGAAGGTAGTAATTACTGACTTTGGAAAATCTTATCATATGCCTCTAAAAGTTTCGGAACTTGATATTGCCACTCAAGGATCTCCTCCATTCTGCGGCGTCCCTCGGCTCCTATTTTTTCTCTGCGTTCAGCGGAATCTAAAAGCTCTAGAATTTTCTCAGCAAATTCCACCTCATCATTCGGCTTGGCATAGAGAGATGCTTCTTGTGCAGAACGTCTTCCTTCTCGCAAATCAAACTGGACAATTGCTTTACCCATAGCCATGTATTCGAGAATTTTATTCATGGTGCAGTTTTCGTTATAAGCAGATGTAGGAGAGGGTTCCACACACACATCGCAACTTGAAAGCCGCTCTAAAAGTTCCTCACCTTGTTTAAATCCTGTGAATTCTACGAAATCAGTTACTTCCAGTTCTTTAGATAAGGCTTTGAGCTTTTCTGCCGCAGGGCCACTGCCAATTAGCATAAAGTGGATATCTTGGCGATTTTTTTTCCGAACAATGTAATTTACCATTCTCAGGAGATAATCAATTCCCTCTGGTTCGCCCATAACACCCATGTAACCTACTAAGTAGTCTTTACCTGCACGGTAATTTGGATTTGGAGGCATTCGGCGAAAACGAGAAAGGTCTGGTGCGCTACGAACTACAAACACCTTCTCTGGTTTCTTTTTACCACGGCTAATAGCTACCTCTCGATGCGACTCGTTGGTTGAAATTACCATATCTGCTGTTGCATATGTCAAGCGTTCAGCCAACCGTAACCCATGATAAAAGATGTCACGACGTTGATACTTAGCTTCATACATTTCAGGACTGAGGTCATGATGATCGAAAATAATGCGTACACCATGAAATAATTTAAACCACCCTGCTACTAAAAAAAGCAAATCCGGCGGATTACAAATATGGATGACATCAAAACCACGCTCTCGCCACACGCGTTGAGCTAGGCGGAATTGCCAGTTAATTGCCCAGCTATACTCTCGAAGATACCCAACGACCGAACTTTCTTCTGGTGGTAGAGGATGACGATAGATGTGAATCTGCTCAATAACCTCATAGTCTTTATCAAAGCCATTACCTGTGGGTGAAATCACAGCAACTTCATATCCCGATTTTTGCAAAGTAGTGGCTTCCATCCACACCCGTCGGTCAAAGGGAACTGGCAGATTTTCAACGATAATTAGTACTCTTTTTGCTGATGCCATAATAACTTAAATTCTTAATTATTTGACGAACAAACTTGCCAATTACAGATCTGATTTTTCTAGTCAAAAACAGGATCAATTAACCTGCGTGTTTCTATTTTCTTAGTTTGTATGCTTAGACTTACCTAACTTTTCAGGCTTACTTTAACATCTGGATTCAATATTGAATGATATAAATCAAGGAAAGAAACCCAATGATTTTTAATATCAAGAGACAAAACGCTTTTTCTGGCCTTAAGTCCTAAAGAAAACCTCAAATTTTTATTTTCAATCAAAGATTTCAAAGAATTTGATAATTGCTCACGATTACCTGGATTAACAATTAGTCCATTTTCTAAATCAGTCACAATTTCAGGGATACCTCCTACTGGTGTCACTATGACTGGCAACTCCCAAGCCATTGCTTCTAGCATTGCTAATGGGAGGCCTTCATTATAAGATGGCAGCACAAAAATATTTGCTTGAGTTAGGAGAATATCGCGCTCATCTGAGCCTATCCAACCAGGTAATTTTATGTAATCTTCTAGATTTAAAGTTGTAACTAAATTGCGTGCTTCTACTACCTCTCCATCTCCTGCCATAATCAGACTCAATTTAGTTCGATGTTCATTAGGCAAAAGAGAAATCGCTTCTATCAAGTCAAATGCTCCTTTGCGTTGTCCAATTCGTCCTAAAAAGAGTAAATTAACTTTGTCAGAGACTGAACGCTGTGGAACTTCAACAGGAATTTTTACTGGATTATAGAAAACTACAACTTGTTCTGGTTTTAGGCCAAGATTTTCTATATAAAAGCTTTTCCAACTTTCAGATAATACAATTAACCTTTGACACTTGACAAATATCCAACTTAGCAGTTTCTGTAGAGATTTTGGTAACCCAGAGTAGAAAAGATGGAATTGACTACCATGAGCGTGTATTATTATTGGTTTGCGAAATACCCAAGCTAAAAGAATCATAATCGCTTGTCGCAAAATACTGCCACGCTGTGAAATTTGAAGTTGAACAATATCAGCTTCTTGCTTGAGTAATATCCAGAGAAATTTCCATATAGCTTTCAAAAATACCGTGACTTTTTTTGCTACACTTCCTTCCTCATGGGTAATGATGTGACATATTTTTACTTCAGGAGGAGCATACTTCAAAAAAAGATTTTCATAACCAGAAATCCCACCTTGTTGAAGTAAGCTTGGGCCTAACATAATAATTTTCAGAGGATTAGTTTCACTCATCATTTTTAGCTTGAATTTGGCAACAAAATTTGGTTATTACCTAGTGATTGTTAAATTTTCAACTGTCCAGTGTTTGAATTGAATGTATTTTTATAACTTTGTTTGAAATTATGAGATAGCTGGCTTGATAGTATCGCTGATACATAAAGTGTCCATTCAATAGAATTTTGTTCTATTAATACAGTTTCAGTAAAGTTTGCAAAAGCAAGAAAAGTTAAATAAATCAAGAGCCATACATTATTTTCCAACATTCTATTTAATCTAATAAAATATATTCCTTTGAAGAAACTACTTAAAAAGCCCGCTAGAAAAACTAAGAATCCTACTACACCCAAGGCTAATAGGAGATCTAAAAACCCATTGTGAGCAGTAGGAGTAGGCCATCCTGCTGACTCTTGTACATAAGCTGCACCAGAAGTGTCAGCGCCATACCAAAATGCTCCATAACCATATCCAAGCAACGGTTTTTTCTGCACCATCTCCAACACAGCTGGCCATATCTCTGAACGTCCAGTTAGCGTAGTGTCCTTACCTATGCTTCCCAAAATTTGATCGGCGTATGTTACGAACAAGGCGTAAAAAGCTATACTTATGGTGCTTATAAATGCCAGTGCAGGTATTAAGGTTGTATACTTCAAGCGTAAAATTCTCTGATATACGGGGAAAGCTCCTGTAAGTATGAGTAAATTCCCTAAAGATGTTGTTGAGCTTGAGAATAACACAAGTATTGCAGAAGCTACATAGCCAAACCATAAAACCCAACGATTTTGGCGAGTAGTCATAGCAAGGAAGAAAAATATTGCTCCACTAAGTACAAATCTCCTACCAAGAGTATTCTTCTGTGAATATATTCCTCTCCAAGCACTTGCGTGGTCATCCACTCCAATACCATATTGTGGCATCAAAAAAACAATCAGGAAACAAGCTACAGCGGAGATACCAAGCATATAAGCACACAATTTCAGTTGTTCTTTCAAGGTGTAGCGTGAAGCTAGATAAACTCCAAAAAATGTTGTTCCTATAAGGCCAAAAACCCTACGCGTAGTTGTATCTGGATCTAAAGACCAAAAACTAGAAATTGCACAAACTCCCAGAAAAGTCCAAATAAGCTTATTTTTGCTACTAACATAGATAACTTTCTTCCAGCGTAGAATAATTAATAAAAAAGCTATTCCATATGTAAGAGTGTAAAGAAATCTATATATGGTTCTATCACCATCTTGTAAGGTATAGCCTTGTGACAGGAATGGATCTAATGGAGTTCCTGAATAAATTATTAAACAAATAGCTGTAATTACTTGTTCGGCAGAAAGTAAAAGTTTTCTCATTGTTTGTAGTATGTATCATTGTGGGCATACACAAGAGATTAAGCAGTTGGTAAGCGTGCGGCTGTTAGTTTTAGGTAATTTTAGCAAATACTTTGTTCCTTAGATTTATAATTAATGGTTTTTCTATATAAGTATGGATCGACGATCCTAGAGCTACTGCTATAAAGACGGTTAGAAACACAATGATATTGAAATTTATAATTGTGTATAATACTTCACTTTTCCTTAGTAGCGCATCCAAAATTTTACTGATATTACTTAAGAAAAACCCATGTGTTAAATATATAGAATAAGAGGCATCTCCTAGATAAATTAAAATTAATGGTATATTTATCTTACTCGACATTTCTAAATATACTGAGCCAATAATCAGAAGGGTAAAAGGAATCCCATAACTTATTAAAGAGGGAATACCTGATACATCGAATTCTCCATATTTTGTATTGATAACTGATAAGACTAAGAGAAAAAGAGAAGTGTAAATTAATGAGCTTTTTAACTTAAATCTTGATTTAGAGATAGCATATGCAGCTAAGCAACCAAGTATAAATTCTAAATTATGTTCGTCAAATATAAAATTGAGGAGAAAATTATTGCCAATTGGTAAAAGATCGAAGAGATTGAGAACTACCCCAGCTATCCAAGCAACAACTATAGCTCTGCAAATTTTTGTGTCAAACAAAATTAATCCGGCAAACAGGCAGTAAAAAAAAATTTCATAGCTTAGCGTCCAACTGACACCAATAAAATTAGTGTTGAGGATAGCTCTATCTTGTGATAATAATAAAAAAGCTTTTAAAACTTCACCTGCACCTGTTTGAGGAATTGTATCTTTATAATTGGTAAATATAGAAGCTAAAATTTTACTAGCTAAAACAATCCAATACAATGGATATATGCGAATAAATCGTTTGGTAATGAAAGCTTTCAATTTATTTGGTTTACCTATATCATATTGATGAATATAAAATATGATAAATCCACTTAGTACGAAAAAAAAATCAACACCTATCCAACCGAAATGAAATATGTGCAATAAAGTGTTCCGGTCGAATTGACGAGAGAGTATGCGATCGCCATGAGATAAGACTACGAGGATAGCAGCAATACCACGGTATACTTGTAGTAAATTCAATTTTTTGTTCATATCATTATCCAGGGTAGACTTTAAAAACTAAATTCACTTCTATGGCTTTTGATAAACATAAAAGTATTTGACTAATTTTAATTATTGCTGACAGCCATTTATAGACACAGTTTATATGAGTTGCCAATCAATAACGCTGATGAAGCGGTTTAACTGGCAACACATCCTTTTGATACCTCAGTATATCAGCCAACTAACCCATTTCAGGGTGAAATTTCCTTAAAAACAGCTGGTTGTGTTTTTGAATTTTTATTGAAAACAGAGCGAATTCGCTGTCTGAGACCGTGAGGAATTAACCACATTGTTAAGTACAAGCATATATCTATTAGTCTGGGCTTACCCCAGCGTATAGCTTCCCACAATAGAGGGAAAAAAGCTTGCCAATCACCTGCTGATGACGCAAAATGGCTAACAATTGTTGCAATAAAACCTGAATAAGCTTTTGGTGTTACTAAATTACGAGTTGAACGAATCCAATCTAAAGAATATTTCCAATCATTGACGTTACTCAAACGTTTGATTCCCATTTCCGAATGCCAGATTGCCATAGCTTCAGGTACAAATAGAATTTGTACATTTTCCATTGCACTGACCCGCAGTAACCACTCCCAATCCTCGTGTCTTGGAAATTTTTCTTCCAAAGGCATTTTTTCCATTAACTCTTTTTTTACAAAAAGAGTGGAGGTTTGTATGCATCCTTCTCCTTTAAAAAATGAGTTACGAACAAAAAGATATTCGCTCAAAGGTTCAGACGCTTGAGGTAGCCGTCTTGGGCAAATAAAGTCACCTTTTGGAGTCCGAGAAATGAAACGGCTGGCTATAACTGGAAACTCATAATTGGAACTATTAGCTAGTTCTAATTGACGTTCCAATTTTTGTGGTAGCCATTGATCGTCATCATCTAAAAATGCTATCCAAGTACCTTTGGCTTCCTTCACCCCAGTGTTTCTAGCACCGGATGGCCCAATATTTTTTGGTAGTTCTATAACTCTCAGTCTGGGATCGCCTATCTCAGATAGTGCATCGACTGTTTGCCGATCTGGGCCGTCTACTATCACAATCACTTCAATAGATTGTAGTGTCTGACTTAATGCGCTTTTGGCACCTCTGACAACAATTTGTGGCCTGTTACGTGTAGGAATAACTACGCTGACTATTGGTTGGTTACTTTCGTTTGACATTGGCATATTTTGAGTTGTTGTTTTTTATGTTTGAATAATTTAGATATTTATTAAATTTGATGCTTAATTTTTTTGCTAGTTAGTTATACAATAAAATTGACCAGAATATCGATCATCTTTTTACGAGTTTTTCCCAGGCAACATGAATTTTACCGAAAGCATGAATACTCAAAAAGCTAACGAATAGAATATAGCAGCAAGTAGCGATCGCTATAGTTAATAATAAATTCAAATGAATTGTTCCTAAAAGTATAAATACAACTGCTATTAAGACACTAATTATTAGAGGAGAGCGGATAATCCGCCATAAATTTAATGGAAATACAAGAGTATAAGTGAAATATAAATACTGGCTAAAACCAATAAAACTCATTAACAAAGCCATTATTGCTGCACCTAGTAAGTTATATTGGGAGACTAATATCAAACCTAATAAACTTCCTAATATAGTGTTAATAGCTACCTGGCGCAAATTTACAATTTCAAAACCATTTGCTACAAGTAAAAAAGATAATGACTGATTGAAGGGAAGAAAAATTAACGATATGGCAATAATACTAAGAGCTAAACTTCCTCGAACAAAGCTAGGATTATAGATAAAAGTTAGTAAGTCTTTACCAACAAACAGCAAACCAACACATAAAGGTAATGCAATAGTTAATAAAATTTCAATACATTTTTCGATAATGTTTCGCTGTTTATCCCGCCCTTGGTTCACTGCCTTTGATAATCCTGGAAACATTGCTATACATATACTATTTGCAACGATTAAAAATGGTTGAAATAATTGTATAATTCCACCATAAACACCCATTAAAAACTCGCTTCCTGATAATGAAAGTATCAAAATTTGAATTCGAGCGTTGATTACAGCTAGTCCTTCAATAGCAAAGAATGTACGCGCATTTTTTATTGTTTTCGAGATAAAGCCTCTATCAATTTCCCATTTGGGTTTTACAAGTTTAGCGATCAAAATCCATTCAATACCGAGAATAATTGATTCTGAGATCGCTAAAATTGCCGCTAAAAAATCAACTCCGTAATTCCTTTGCATCCCCCAGAGCATGATGAATAAACGTATTACATACACTGGAACTGTTGCTAGGGCAATTAGATGCATTTTTTCTTTCGCTTGAAAAATTGCCTCAGTAATATTGGAAAGCGAAAACGGAATGATTGTTAAACCCATTATGTAGCAAGCGGTAGAAGTTTCAGAAGTGTAGGGCAATAAAAATACTATGATTACCAAAACTACATAACTCAAGCAACTGAAAATTAACTGCAAACAGGTTCCACTTATTAAATAAAGTGATGTTCTTTCGGGTTCGCGGGCTATTTCTCTAGTAAATAAGGTTTTTAACCCCTGTGAGGCAATGCTTACAAATATAAAGTAATAGGTAAATGCTAGTAGATATTGTCCTAAGACCTCGGCTCCTAATATGCGAGCGATAGATGCCGTTAACACAAAGGCTGTAATGCTTTGCGCTAAACGATTAACTACCATTGAAAGGGAATTACTTATTAGTTTACGGTTTTTTACCATATAGTAATCAGCTTAATTTTTAGAATTTTTTCTCGACTGATTTCCTTATGTTACAGTTAGTTAGTTTCAATCAAATTTCAGAACTGTAAAACCGTAAATCTCTGTATAATAATTTGTCAATCTTAAAAGGCATAAGTGAAAATCTGGTTTCTCAGATACTCTATGGCTATTAGACATACCAAGTATTTAAATTAACTTTTTTCTGCGATTTTTTGGTAAAAAAATCTTTACTTGGAACCAACTGATATGTCAGTTTTGCTTTCTTTAACAAAGTAACTGAGACAGGAACTATCTAAATAGTTTTAGGTTAAAGAAAGAGTATGCTTTGTTGAGCTTTTATAATGATTTTTTTAATTAATCGATCTAAATTCAACTAAAGCAACTCATTTCCTTTTAGTATGCGCCTTCTTTTTTCAAAACCACCATAACTGTTTTGAGGAGAATTTCAAAGTCTAAACTAAGCGACCAATTTTCTATGTAGCTCATATCCAGGGCTATGACTTGTTCAAAATCTAAAATATTTGAACGACCTGAAACTTGCCAAAGTCCTGTAACACCAGGTAAAACTTCATGTCGAATAAAATGGTGTTCGGAAAACTTATCTACATCCCTAGTTGGCAAAGGACGAGGCCCAACTATACTCATTTCTCCAAGGATCACATTAAAGAGTTGGGGTAATTCGTCTAAACTGTAACGACGCAGAAATTTTCCAACACGAGTAACGCGAGGATCGTCTTTTATTTTGAAAATAATTCCGTCTTTTGTCTCATTTAAAGCTTCCAGTTCCTTTTGCAATTTGTCTGCATCAGATCTCATGGTTCTAAACTTCCATACTTTGAATTGTTTTCCATGTAGACCGATACGAGTTTGCTTGTAAAATACCGTGCCAGAAGAATCCAACTTTATAGCTATAGCTATAGCTATATAGATAGGAAATGTTAACATTACGAATAAAGCGGCGAAACAAAAATCACAAGTACGCTTTATCCAGAAGTCTTTACCTGTAATTATCGGACAATCTAAGCTCAGACAAGGCATTCCTCCTATTTTGTTAAATTCTACGTTTCTATAAATTGGTTTTAATTCCATCGGTATAATGTGTACTTGTATACCTGATGCTTGAAATAACCAACATAAAAACATTCTATTCTTCAAAGCATCCCAAGAGATAAAGACTTCTGTTACACCTAGCTGATTGAGTTGATTCAATGTTTGTTGGCGTTGATATCTGTCTAAGGCATTAGCATTTGCTGTGCCAGACACAATGTAATGTTTCTCTTTTTTTATGAAGCTAGCTATTTGCTCGTGGTCTTGAGGATCGCAGATAATAAATACAGAAGAACGGACTATTTTCTTTTGCTTACGAAGATATTCCAGAACTAGATTTACACTATATCTACCAGTACAAACAAAAAATGTACTGAGCAACCAAGACAAAAGTATTAAACTCGGACTTGTAATATCTATAATTGGCTGATATATCAAACAAACTAACAGTATTAATCCATGAGCAAAAGTCAGTGATTTAATAATATTCAGATAGTCATACCGTTTTTGACCCTCTCGGTAAATACCTTCGAGAGCTAGCGATCCTATTTGAATGCCAATAGTCATTAATATCGGCAAATAAGGGATTGAGCTACCCCAAGTAAAACCGTAAGAAGACTGGTATCCAGCTAAAATCCAAGCTAAGGATAAAAGAGTGCAATCTACTAAAAATAGTGTTGTTAGTCTCAGCCACCACGAACCTTTGCGTACTCTCACAATTGAAGATGCACGTAGATCCAATGGCACTTCACTCAAATTGTTTGTTGCAATACTTTGATTACTCATAGTTAGTAACACTTGGTGTCGTTAAAGTTGGATGGAAATATATGCAAGTGGAGTATCTCACATGTCTTTGAAACAAACCTGACCTTCTTTGTTGAATATTTACTCACTTTTCAAGAGTAAAGTTAATTTATTTAGCAAAAATATATTCGAGTGCCTCAGTGCGAGCTTTATCCAAACCTTCAGCATTTTTTACAACGTAGCATCTCGAAACTTTGGGTTTTAATCTAAAGGTAAGGATTTTGTCTTAATTAAACTATAGTTCAATGCAGTTCCTGACATTAATAATTGGATATGTCAGGTCAGGAGACCATTTGTAATTTGCTTAATACATTAACTCAGTGGGGCGTCAAAGCTCTTTCACAGATTTGGGCTTTCAGAACAAATTATACCCCTTACGAAGTTAATGTAGTATGTTTAGCTAGACTATTTCACTTTTGCTTCAAGCCTTTATTGCTTGCTTAAGCATAATTACTGATTAAAAAAACATACAGACATAACATATAACGAAATGCATCAAAAATTTTGATCTTTGTTACAAAAATTTACATTTCTTTAAACTCTGGCTAGATTTGTATCAAATCTTAAACATTCTGAGTAGACAAGAGAACGCAAATTCAGTAAAAACCGAGGCTTGCATCAATCAAGAAATTGCTCTTGTCAAATGAGCAGCCTGTTGGGCTGAGTGCAACAAAGAAGATGTAGGTTTTACAAAACCAATAAAATTGTTCCGCAAATATGGAACGCTAAAAATGAGTTTTAAGAAATTGAAGCACTATTAAGTATGTCTAAGACGTATAAGGTTTGCTATATCTGCATTATAGGCATTTTTGCTCCTTTAGTAGAGTCAGTTATTTTGGCTATTCTTTGGGTTCAGATGAGATTTAGAACTTATTTAGCTTTCTATGTCAGAAACTACAGGCTTACGCAATTAAGTGCGTATGTAAAAATTCTACTGAATTTCCGTAATTATTGCAGCTACTCATACTAAGGTTTTACAGTAATTTTACATACTCAGATACACAATGAAGATTCGGTAATAATTATTTTTTTGCTCAACCAGTCAATATAAAAAGGGATAAAAAGGGATAAAGTAATTCCACTATCATATTTGCTAAATTACGTCACTAAAAACAGCAATTCAGTTTTCAGATAAAACTCAAACATCTATTTTTATTTGGTCATGTAGTTGTTATTTTTTAAAACCTAAACTTAGACAAAAACGTATTTGTAAGCTATTATAGATACATTTGATATATTTTAATACGGCAAATTTTGTCAGAACGTATAAATTATAATTCAAGGCCAAAGCTGGAATTAAAACCCTATTAAAACTCAGAAAATTTTGCTAATTTTAAAAGCTTTAAAAAATTTTTTTGACTATTTATACAGCTTTTTACTAGCTTACAAAATATAATTTAGCGCAAATATACAAATAATTAAGTAATATAAATATATCCCGATTATTATTAAACTAATACGAACTTTGGCTTTAGCGAAAGCACAAATATAACCAGAGACCTTAGTAAATTGTTGCTATATATAAAATGCAGATAGATAGCCATACTTCAGAAGATAAAGAGAATATTCCGTTAGATACCTTAATTAACATTTTTGGTACTGAAGTTATGCAGGAATGCAGCGATACCCAAACAATTGCTGGTAATCTGTGTATTCATCAAATGTTTGAGACCCAGGTAGAGCGATCGCCCCAAGCAATTGCTGTAGTATTTGAAAACACGCAACTTACATATCAGCAGTTAAACCAACGAGCAAATCAACTAGCACACTATCTGCGTACATTAGGCGTTGGGCCAGAAGTACTTGTGGGTATATGTTTAGAGCGCTCCTTGGAGATGATTGTAGGGCTGTTGGGAATTCTCAAAGCTGGAGGTGCTTATGTGCCTTTAGATCCGTCATATCCAAAAGAGCGTTTAGCTTTCATCTTGGAAGATACACAAACACCAGTGTTGTTAACCCAAGAGAAATTGGTCAAAAACCTACCAGCGCATCAGGCGCAAGTAATTTGTCTAGACTTGCTTTTGCAAGAAAATATCCAAAACAACCAAGAAAATCCTGTAAATCAGACGACGCTTGATAATTTAATTTACGTAATCTACACATCTGGTTCTACAGGACAGCCCAAGGGTGTAATGATTCCTCACCGTGGAATCTGCAATCAATTGCACTGGCGGCAAACAACCTTTAGATTAACTGACGCAGACAAAGTTTTATTGACCATTTCTTTTAGTTTTGACCCTTCAGTGTGGCAGATATTCTGGCCGTTGTGCTTTGGGGGGCAATTAATTATACCTCGCCCCGGCGGACATCAAGACGCTGGCTATCTTGTAAAAGCGATCGCCGAGCAGCAAATCACAGTCCTAGCCTTGGTACCTTCAATGCTGCGTGTTTTATTGGAAGAAAAGGGAATTAAGAATTGCAGGCTTCTCAGACACGTTACCTGCGGTGGTGAAGCTTTACCTGTAGAACTTATAGACCGATTTTTTGCCCAATTGAATTTGGACAATGTTTTACACAATTGTTACGGCCCGACAGAAGCTTCCATCGATACCACATTCTGGACTTGCCAGCGGGGCAGTAGTTACACCATTGCTCCCATTGGTCGTCCCATTACCAATGCCCAGATTTACATCCTTGATGAAAATTTACAACCCGTGCCTGTTGGTGAGTCAGGTGAACTGTATATTGGCGGTATTGGTTTGGCACGGGGCTATCTTAATCGTCCAGAACTGACAAAAGAAAAGTTTATTATCGATCCTTTGAGTTCTCAAGAAGGGGCACGCCTTTACAGAACTGGCGACTTAGCACGTTACAACAGCGATGGTAATGTCGAGTTTGTTGGCCGCATTGACCACCAAGTGAAAATACGCGGTTTCCGGATTGAATTGGGAGAAATTGAAGCTGTACTCAACCAACATCCGGCGCTGACGCAGACTTTAGTTATAGCCAGAGAAGATATTCCTGGCGAGAAGCGGCTGGTGGCATATATTGTTGCTAAACCAGGGGAAACTCCTACTCAGGTTGAAATACGCCAGTTTTTGCAAGGTCGGCTGCCTGAATACATGGTGCCTGCTTATTTTGTATTTTTAGATAGCTTGCCATTAAACCCCAATGGTAAAATAGACCGCCGCGCTTTGCCTGCGGCTGATATATCCGACTTTAATTTAAGTAACTTTGTCCCACCCCAGAATCCCACAGAAGAAGTCTTAGCAAACATCTGGGCAAAAGTTCTGCGTTTGGAACAAGTAGGCATCCACAATAACTTTTTTGAATTGGGAGGCCATTCGCTGCTGGCTACTCAAGTGATGTCTAGAGTTCGTCAAGCCTTCGGGATAGAAATACCGTTGCAAGTTTTGTTTGAAAATCCCACGATCGCTAATTTAGCCGAAGCCATTGCTCAAAACCAAATTCCAGGAAATAATTCCCAAAATCAAGCCATTTTGCAAATAGGCAACCGAGAAGCAGCGCCCTTATCCTTTGCCCAGCAGCGAGTTTGGTTTTTAGAGCAGTTGGAACCCAACAGCCGGGCATATATTATTTCAGATGCACAGCGCTTAACGGGTGAGTTAAATGTGGATGTATTGCAACAGGCGTTAGATGCGATCGTTGTTCATCACGAAGCACTGCGAACAAACTTTATTAAATCACCCGATGGTAGCCCCATACAAGTAATTAGTGCCCCTCGACCAGTAGAACTCAAGCTAATTAAAGTCACACAGGAGGAAGCAAAATATTTCCTCACTCAAGAAGCGCAACCCCCCTTCAACCTCGAATCTGACTTGATGTTGCGGGCTAGCTTGCTGCAAATAGACGAACGCGAGCAGATACTTCTGTTAGTCATGCACCACATTGCCTCAGATGGTTGGTCAATGGGTATTCTCTGGCAGCAGTTAGCAGCCGTTTATGAAGCTTTTTTAAATGGTAAGCCTTCTCCATTAGCAAAATTACCCATTCAATATGCCGATTTTGCTGCTTGGCAACATCAATGGTTGTCGGGCGAAGTCCTCTCCAACCAAGTAAACTACTGGAAAACCCAGTTAGCAGGCGCTAATACTGTACTAGAATTGCCTACTGACCGACCGCGGCCGCCAGTGCAAACTTACCAAGGAGCGGCTCAGTCATTAATGCTACCCGAAAGCTTGGGTGTATCACTCACAGAACTGTCGCGTCAGGAAGGTGTCACCTTATTTATGACCTTGCTGGCAGCCTTTGGCACAATATTGCATCGCTACACTGGGCAAGAAGATATTCTCATTGGTTCTCCCATTGCTGGACGTAACCGTTCTGAAGTTGAAGGGTTGATTGGATTTTTCATTAACACTGTGGTTTTACGGACTGATTTTTCTGGCGATCCTAGTTTTCGCTCAGTGTTGAGTCGAGTCCGCCAAATGGCCTTAGGCGCTTATGCCCATCAAGATATGCCCTTCGAGAAACTGGTGGAAGAACTGCAACCAGAACGGGATACGAGCCGCAACCCACTGTTTCAAGTGTGGTTTAATATGCTCAACTTGAGAGATATCCAACTGGAAATACCTGGGGTGGCTGTAGAACCAATCCCAATGCTAGAAACAGGTTCCAAGTTTGACTTAACTTTATATGTTACAGAACAAAACCAGGGAATCAAGCTTGATTTAGTTTACAATACCGATTTGTTTACTCCAGAGCGGATGATGGAAATGCTGCATCAATTCCATCATTTATTGAATCAAATTGTTACTGCTCCAGGAAACCAGATTAGTTTGTATTCTCTGGTCACACCACAAGCGCGATTTTTGCTGCCAGAACCAACAGCAGTATTGCCTGAACCAGAGTACGAACTGGTAACAACAATGTTTACCTCTTGGGTGAACTCTGTGCCAGAACATTCAGCACTTCGTCAAGGATCTCGGACTTGGAACTATGGGGAATTGGGGAAAATAGCTCAAGGTTTAGCTCAGGCTTTATTATCCCAAGGACTCCAGCGGGGAGATGTGGTGGCGGTGTTTGGGACGCGCAGCTTTGGGCTGATTGCAAGTATGACTGGTGTGCTTTTAAGCGGGGGTGTGCTGTTGACACTCGATGCGAAACTGCCTAGCCAACGCCACCAGCTCATGCTACGAGAAGCTAAAGCTAAATACATATTATATATAAATAATCAAACCCAAGAAGACAGGGACATAACTGAATCTTTAATTAGTATCTGTGTAAATCCAGATACAGGAGAAATTATAAATTCACCCCAAGGCAGTACTCAAACCGTAAACTTGCCCCAAATCACTGGTGACGATGCAGCTTATATTTTCTTTACTTCTGGTACCACTGGCGTACCTAAGGGCGTGCTGGGGTGTCACAAAGGAATGGCGCATTTTCTCAACTGGCAGCGGCAGACATTTAAAATTGGTCAGCAAGACCGCGTTGCCCAATTGACGGGTCTTTCTTTTGATGTCGTCCTCAGAGATATTTTCTTACCTCTAACAAGCGGTGCAACTTTGTGTTTGCCAGAGGAAGGGGATAACTTAGAACCGACTAAAATTTTGCGTTACTTGGAAGCCGAGCAAATTTCTGTATTGCACACAGTTCCTTCTCTGGCACAATCTTGGTTAGCGAATGTGCCATCAGGAGTTTTTCTACGTAACTTACGCTGGTTATTTTTTGCTGGAGAACCTCTCAAGGAAACACTTGTACTTCGGTGGCGCGATGCTTTCCCAGAATCAGGGGAAATTGTCAATCTCTACGGGCCAACGGAGACAACACTGGCCAAATGTTATTACCGAGTACCTATTGAGTGTATGCAAGGAGTACAGCCAGTAGGCTCGTCATTACCAGAAACCCAAGCACTAATTTTTACACCAAATCATCAACCGTGCGGCATTGGCGAACCGGGCGAAATAGTTATCCGTACTCCATTTCGGAGTTTAGGTTACATCAATGCCCAGCAAGAAAACCGTTCTCGGTTTGTCAGAAATCCCTTTGGAAATAACGAAGAAGATTTGCTGTATTATACGGGCGATCGCGGTTGCTATCGTCCCGATGGTTCACTAGAAATCCTTGGTCGCAAAGATCATCAAGTCAAAATCCGTGGGATACGCATTGAGCCAGGGGAAATTGAGACAGTGTTAGCCCAACACCCAGATGTACTCCAGACTGTAGTAATTGCTCGTGAAGATGTTCCAGGAGATCTGCGTTTAGTAGCTTACATTATCCTAAATCCGGATTCGGTAACTACGGTTAGTGAAATTCGGCACTTCCTTTCGGCAAAACTACCACAGTACATGCTACCTTCAGCTTTCGTTTTGCTAGAGGCCATGCCTCTAACCCCCAACGGCAAGGTAAACCGCCGTGCTTTACCTGCACCGGACTTATCAAGACAACAGCCAGAAGGAACTTTTGTTGCTCCCCGCAATGAAGTGGAACGCCAACTAACAGAAATTTGGGAACAACTTTTAGGCGTGCAACCCATCGGCATTCAAGATAACTTCTTTGAATTAGGAGGGCATTCTCTACTGGCAGTGAAATTATTTTGGCAAATTGAGAAGACATTTAATAAAAATCTGCCGCTTGCCATTCTCTTCCAGTCAAGTACTGTAGAAGCTTTAGCCAAAATCATCATTGAAGAAGATTTGGCAATAAATAAAACTTCAGTAAAAAACAAATCAAAAGCTACTTGGTCATCCTTAGTAGAAATTCAACCCAATGGTTCTAAGCCGCCTTTCTTCTGCGTTCACGGACTTGGTGGAGAAGTCTTGTGTTTCCGTGAATTGGCGCAACATTTAGGTTCCGAACAACCATTTTACGGACTACAACCACAGGGACTAGATGGAAAACATCCTTTCCATACAAGCGTTGAAGATATGGCCGCGCACTACATTCAAGAGATTAAGACCTTCCAACCTCATGGCCCTTATTTTCTTGGAGGTTATTCCTTTGGAGGTGCAGTTGCTTTCGAGATGGCTCGACAACTCCACGAACAAGGCGAAGAAATTGGTATTTTAATTATCCTTGATAGTTGTCGTCCTGGTTATAGCTGGCGATCGCCATTTTTCAAACGCATTTTCTTGCATTTAAACAATATCCTTCAACAAGGAGTTGGTTACCTCTGGCAAAAGATTGTGAGATGGAGCTATTGGAATAAATCCCGTCTCCAAAATACATATAAGCGTTATTTGGAAGGCAAACTTGATTTACCTGAAACCGACAAACACTTAAAAAGTATAGACATGAATACTCAAGCTATTAGTCAATATACTTATCCAAGTTACCCTGGTCGAGCTATCCTGTTGCGGACTGAAGACCAGAACCGAGGTGAAGGTATAGGCATACAATACGATCCTCAATTTGGTTGGGGTGACATAGTTATCGGTGGATTAGATATACATTATATTCCCGGTTCTCACCTTTCTCTACTCCGCGAACCTGACGTAGAGGTGTTAGCTGAAACATTGAGAAATTGTTTAATCGACGCTCAGGCTCCAAAAAATTAAAACATCAGTCAGAATTCAGAATACAATCAGAAAGACATAAATCTTAATTAGGTGCGTTAGGCTTTAGCCTGATGCGCCATTACTTTTATGGAATCAGCGTAATTTAGCAATAAAATTCATCCCATCTTTCAAAATATTGGGATATTTATCGAGAAAATTCTGAACTTTTTGCTTTTGGTTATCATCAACAAATAAATTATAGCTTTCTACAAATTTAAAACTTCCTACTAAATATTTAGCTCCTAATTTGGCTTTAGATAGAATATATTCTTCATTAACATCATTGTGGTTAATTAGCCATCCTTTTCGATGCGATAAATAAAGTAATGTTGGGTCGCTACCACTAGTAGCAATTATTAGCGATTTCGGTTCTGTCTTTTGTTTTACTTGCTGTGCAAATTGAAAAACAGCCGATTTTTCTGTTCTTTCTTTAAACATGTAATCAACAGTATAAATCACAGAACCAGCGGCTACAGTCAGACATAAGCACGCTACTATAGCTTTCTTATAATTAAATTTCCCAGTAGCTTGTTCCAAATAGTAACTACAAGCTTTACCCATGAATACCACTGCTGGAAGCATAAATTGAAGTTGATAATATTCATGAACTAAACTGGTAGTTGGTACTAAAACCCAAGTTAATATTACTGAAATTAACCAAATATCTAATACATATTCTTGTCTATTTTTTCTAGGAAGTAATAAACCTAATATAAATATGGGAAAGCCAAAAATAGCAAAATGCCTGACAACAGTCCTAAAGAATATTTCTGTCCAAAAACGCAAGGTAAGTACAATATTATAGTTATACCTATCGCTTGAACCCGACCAAAAACCAAAAGTATTGCCATAGTCTAAAAATATTTGGTGAGCGTGGTAATACCAAATAGCAACACATATTAATATCAAGATGCTATAAATCCACAATGATATTTGAGAAAAAACTCTTATACCATATTTAGTCCATGCTAGGTAAAAAAGCGGTATTCCTAAATATATTATTGGTAAAAATTTGATTAGACAAGCTAAGGCGACAAAATAACCTGATAAAATCAAATCTTGTTGTTTTTCAAAGTCGAGCCAATTAATAAAATAATATAAGCCGATAACTGAACACATTAACAGCATGGATTCTGGTTGAAAAGTTCTACTATAATAGACATTCAAAGGTAAAACTACAAAAAATAAACAAGACCAAGATGCAGTCTTGCTATCTAAAATTTTGATAATCAACTGATAGAAAAAATAGAGAGCAACTAAAAAACAAATAATTGAGAAAAATCTTCCCCAAAACTCTCTAACTCCAAAAAACCTGTAAAGAAGAGCAACGATAAATGAATAAATTGGAAACTCGGTTTCACAATAACCAGGAGAATTACCTCCCCAGTCAATTTGAGGATAAAATAAATTGAAACCATTCTCATAAAAATTTCTAGCTATTGCTGCTGTATCTGACTGACGCCAGGAATGAATGCCGATGATTGGCGAATTAATGTTATAGATTCTGATAGCTATAGCTAAGGTGCTTAAGAAAAGTAAAGGCGAGTTTTTGGTATTTTTTTTGATGGTATTATTGTGCATATAAGTAGGAAAACTTCAAGCAGAGACGCTCGAAAAAAGAAGAAAGAGATATAAAGTCTTTAACTTTAAAAAAGCAGTATTAATTGTTCAAGAATCAGTGGTAATGGCTAAAGAAAGAGCTAGTTGATAGATTTGGCGACGGGGAAGTGAAGTTAATTTTGCTAATTGACGGCTAGCTTGCGATCGCGATATTCCTTGACTGATTAATTGTTTCAATTCGGCTTTTAATTCCTCTTGCGTTAATTGGGGTTGACTAGCTGGAATTCCCGCAACAATTAGAGTATATTCCCCTTGGGGTTCTCGTTGGTTGTAGTGGGCGATCGCTTCGGCAATTGTTCCCCGCCAAAATTCCTCATACAATTTAGTTAACTCCCGTCCGAGTACGATTTGGCGATCGCTTCCCAAAATCTCTGATAAGTCTTGTAAAGTATCTTGCAACCGATGGGGCGATTCGTAGAAAATTAATGTGCGAAATTCTGTTTGTAAAGATTCTAGATGTTCTCGTCGCTGTTGACTTTTTGCTGGCAGAAAACCTTCAAAAACAAACCGATCCGTAGGTAGTCCGGCTGCGCTCAAAGCCGTAATTGCTGCACTTGCACCAGGAATAGGAACTACAGTAATACCTGCTTGAATACAAGCTTTAATTAACTCATATCCAGGATCGGAAATTCCTGGCATTCCAGCATCGCTGACTAGAGCGATCGCTTTATCATTCGCCAAATATTGTAATAATTCTGGAATGCGACTGGTACGATTATGCTCGTGGTAACTTACTTGGGGTGTTTTAATTTCAAAATGCTGTAGCAATTTCCCTGTGTGGCGCGTGTCTTCCGCAGCAATAATATCCACAGTTTGCAAAATTCGCACAGCCCGAAAAGTCATATCTTCTAAGTTGCCAATTGGTGTGCCAACGACGTACAGTGTTCTTGGTTTGGGATCGGTTTGCATGAGTTAAGAGACGCGATTAATCGCTTCTGTACAAAATTAAGAGTAGAGACGCGATTAATCGCGTCTGTAACAACACAAATGACTAATGACTAATGACTAATGGGTTATTTGTAGGCTTAGTAACCTTAGATTTGATTTACCTCGCTGACTCCCCCCCAGAGAATAATCAAAAAATTGTTGCTATTGACTATAGTGTTGCAGCAGGTGGCCCAGCTACAAACGCGGCTGTAACTTTTAGCTATTTAGGCAATCGGGCTACAGTCTTGGGTGTGCTAGGTTCTCACCCAATCACACAGTTAATTCGGGGTGATTTGGCAAATTATCAAGTGGCGATCGCCGATCTTGAGCCTACCATCGATTTAGCACCACCAGTCTCTTCAATTATTGTTACTCAAGCCACGGGGCAAAGAGCTGTGGTTTCCATCAATGCTGTGAAAACTCAAGCCAGTAGCGCATCCATCCCAGCAAATATTTTAGAAAATGTTGCCATAGTGCTAATTGACGGACATCAAATGGCTGTTGGCTACTCCATAGCGCAAATTGCCAAAGCCCAGAATATCCCCGTAGTCATCGATGGTGGTAGCTGGAAACCTGGATTTGAGCAAATCCTACCATTCGTAGATTACGCCATCTGTTCGGCTAATTTTCATCCACCTAACTGTGAAACTTCAGAAGAAGTTTTTGCTTATCTGAGCAAATTTAATATTCCTCATATCGCCATTACTCACGGAGAACAACCAATTCAATACTTGAGTTGCAATAAAACTGGTATTGTAGATGTGCCCCAAATTCAAGCCGCTGATACCTTAGGATCTGGAGATATTTTTCACGGTGGCTTCTGTCACTACATTTTAAAAGAAAGTTTTACTGATGCCCTGGCACTAGCAGCAAATATCGCTGCTAATTCCTGTCAATTTTTTGGGACTCGCCGCTGGATGGATGTTATCTAAGGACGCCAAGCTGTGTCCTTGGAGTGAGGTTATATATTTTTAAGTTAGATTAGGCTACATTAATGCAAGACTTACAAGAAATGTTAGCGATCGCTCGTCAGATAGGTTGGGAAGCCGCGGATATACTGCGATCTTATTACCACGGCACTGCTAAAGATCCTGATTTAGCAGTAGAATACAAACAAAATGAACCTGTTACCGTTGCTGATGTAGCTGTCAGTCAATATATTCTTGAAAAGCTACAAGCAAGTCTCGGTAATGAAGATTTTACTTACATCAGCGAAGAAACCTATCAATCCCTTAATAAGTCTCCACAACCTTCTACCCCTTGGGTATGGATTATAGATCCTTTAGATGGTACGCGGGACTTTATCGAAAAAACTGGAGAATATGCAATTCACATTGCTTTAGTCAAACAAACACGCCCAGTGTTAGCAGTGGTGGCAGTTCCAGAAGCCCAAAAGTTGTATTATGCTACAAAGGGAAGCGGTACATTTGTAGAAACCCGCGATGGTTCTGTTCCTCTAAAAGTATCATCAGGTAAACGAATTGAAGATTTAACCTTAGTTGTCAGTCGTTCTCACCGCAACCAACGGTTAAATTATCTACTGCAAAACTTACCCTGTCAAAATCAAAAAGCTGTTGGCAGTGTCGGATGTAAAATCGCCACAATTGTCGAACAACAAGCAGAAATTTACATATCTCTGTCTGGTAAATCTGCTCCCAAAGATTGGGATATGGCAGCCCCAGAACTGATATTAACAGAAGCAGGAGGTCAATTTACTCACTTCGATGGTACCCCGTTAAAATACAACACCGGTGATATCAATCAATGGGGAGGTTTGCTGGCTAGTAACGGTGAATATCACGAGGTGCTGTGTAAAGAAGCAGAAAGGATTTTAGCCCAGTTCGCCCAGAGCTAAAATTATTTGCGATATTTGGAGATAAATATTTTCAATTTCGCTTTTAACATAGTAATTTATGGTATAATTAAGCCCACTAGTAAATAATCCTTAACGCTTAGTACATATCTCAATTTCCAAACACTAATTTTCTCGGCGATCGCTAGTTAATACTGATTTGCTTTTGAAATTAAAACTGTCACAGCAAAAACAGCCAAAGCGTGCCGTTGGAAGGGTTGGAATACCTTCCTAAAAGTTTTATTTGGAAATGAAATTCCCTGTGAATGCATATTCAATGGCTGTGCTACACTTATCCATATAAGGATTATGTTCGGTTGAGTAACTCGTTTTGATTTTTAAAAGCGTCTCTCCGAATTTAACTCTCCACACTCCCTAAATTCGGAGACTCCTATGTCAATTTACATTGGTAACCTGTCCTATCAGGTTACGGAAGACGATCTCAGGCGAGCATTTGCAGAATACGGAACAGTAGCCCGCGTTCAATTGCCTACAGATAGAGAAACAGGCAAGCCTCGTGGGTTCGCTTTTGTAGAAATGCAAACAGATGCAGAAGAACAAGCTGCCATTGAAGCACTTGATGGTGCTGAATGGATGGGGCGTGATTTGAGAGTAAATAAAGCTAAACCGCGTGAAGAGAGAAGCAATTCTCCCCGTGGTAGCTGGGGTGGCGGCAATGCTCGCCGTAATAGAAACTACTAACTTAATTCCTAAAAATTTCACATCTAGAGTCTCCAGCAGATAAAGGCAAAGGCTCGGCTCTGCTGGAATATTTTTTTTGTATTTAATTTTCAATTATTCATCCATATTTAGGAGGAATGAGAATGACACAAGTAGTTTTAGGAGAGAATGAAGGTATTGAATCAGCCTTACGAAGATTTAAGCGGGAAGTTTCTAAAGCAGGAATTTTCCAAGATATGAGAAAAAAACGTCACTTCGAGACTCCAATAGAAAAAGAGAAGCGCAAAGCAATTGCTAGGCATAAGCAACGTCGTAAACAAAATTCTCGTTTTAAGTAACAATTTCCAGTCATTTTGCCATTTATTCAACATCTCTTCATCGTGGCAATACCTGTTTTAAAAATAGGGACTGGGGACTGGAAAAGAAATATTTTCATGCCCTCGTTGCATGATTGACGGCACGAACATCTAACTTGAAAATAGCTACTAGGTAGTAGGGGTTTAGGATTGCTCATTGGTGTCAACTTAAGCTCAAAGCTTTGTTACACAGCCGTTTACGCCACCCCTCAATCCCCTCCCCTTGCCAAGGGGAGGGGATTGAGGGGTGGGGTAACGCGCATCTTGAGGGTAAGTGAGTAGAACTTGCTCATCACGTTTTCATCAGGGTTTCACGTTAAGTTGACACCAATGAGGATTGCTAAACCCCTATAATTTGTAGACATCAACAGCCAACACAAAAACATCTGCTGCATTAAATACGCGACAGTTCAGTTCCCATTGCATTACCAGCTAAATATGCTGTCGTCCAAGCACTTTGAAAGTTAAAGCCGCCAGTCACACCATCAATATCTAAAATTTCTCCAGCAAAATACAGCTTAGGAACTAACTTACTTTCCATTGTTTGAAAGTTTACTTCTTGGAGATTGATACCGCCACAAGTAACAAATTCTTCTTTAAAAACTCCTTTGCCACTGATTAAATATTGCCCCTGAGTGAGTTCTTGAACTAACAGATTTAACGTTTTATTAGATATTCCCGCCCAACGATCCTCTGTGGTAATACCTGCGCGGGCAATTATATATTGCCAGAGACGATGCGGCAGGTCAACACCACGATGCAATGCGATCGCTTTTTTTGCCCATTCATTCTTGACTGCTAAAATTTGTTGTCGCACTTGTTCTTGTTGCAAATGAGGCAACCAATTAATTAATAATTTTGCTTGATAGCGGCTTTCGTTTAGAACTCTTGCACCCCAGGCAGAAAGCTTTAAAACAGCAGGGCCGCTCAAACCCCAATGAGTAATCAGTAACGGCCCGGTTTGTTGTAGTTGAGATTTTCCACCTACAGATAACCGCAATTGTACGGTGTCAATACTAATTCCTGCTAACTCCCTCAGCTTTGGATCGAGAATGTTGAAGGTAAATAAAGAGGGAACGGGCGATTCAATTTTATGTCCTAACTCCTTAGCAATTTTATAACCTATTAAGCTACTACCAGTAGCAAGAAGTAAGCGATCGCATTTAATTGTTTCTCCCGACTTCAACAGGATATCAAATCCGCGGTCTTCGGAAGTGCGTTTTACTGAAGTTACGGGTGTACCGATGCGAAGTTTGACTCCAGATGTCGCAGCCGCTTTAATTAAACACTCTACAATTGTTTCTGAAGTATTGGTAACAGGAAACATCCGACCATCGGCTTCGGTTTTTAAATGGACTCCGTGTTTAGCAAACCAAGCTACTGTATCTTGAGCTTGAAACCGAGTAAAAGCGCCCCGCAAGGCTTTGGCGCCTCTGGGGTAATTTTGCACTAATTCCCCAGGATCGAAGCAAGCGTGAGTGACGTTACAGCGTCCGCCACCAGAAATTAGGACTTTCGCTAGGGGTTGGCGACTGGCTTCGATTAAAGTAACTTGGGCATCAGGGTTAACTTTAGCACAAGCGATCGCGCCAAAAAACCCCGCTGCCCCACCTCCAATAACTACAATTTGTAACGGTAGCAATTTCAAAAATATCTCTTTTCAGGCATCTACTATCTAGGCTAGCTGTTATATCAGGGAACAGGTTTAAAAGTCTATTGGTATTCGGGTTTTAGCATTAGTTTATGTCCTAACCTAGCTGGCAGTTGCCATATCTTCACCCTTCATAAGGTTCAAAATCTTGTTTTGCGGCCCCGCAAGTCGGACACACCCAATCATCTGGGATGCTTTCAAAGGCTGTTCCTGGTTGTATACCGCCGTCTTCATCACCTGCTTCTGGATCGTAGATATAACCACAAACAGTACATATATACTTTTGCATTTTCCATCCTCCTAAAAAATTATTGGTATTGCTTGACTATTAAATACTTTGGGTACAGAGTTACAATCAGCACGCCACAATTCTTAAACGGCATTGCATATTTGCCCAATTATCTAATCTAATCAAGGGGCGGATCGTGATGAATAGTGACTGTTGATACAAAGTTACCTGATTTACTGCTTCTGATGGCATCAAAAGTGCCTTTAATAGTACCAGCAATGGGAACAGCAACAAGTGTCCCCAACAATCCAGCAATCTCATACCCCATCAAAATAGCAACAAAAATCCAGATGGGATTGAGTCCGATAAAATTGCCGAGTAATCTGGGAGCTAATAGATTATCTTTAACCTGCTGCATGATAATTGATACCGCGGCAACTTGAACCGCTAACCACCAATTTTGTAACAATACCAAAATCGTCACTAGACCGATGCCGAGAGATGCTCCAATAAAAGGAATGAGTTCTGAAAGCCCGATTAGTATGGCAAACAACAGAGCAAAAGGTACCTTCAAGACTAGAAAAATTGGGGTCAAGGTTGTTACCATGAATAGTCCCAACAACAACTGGCTGAGGAAGAAGTTTTGGAAATTTAGCCGCAAAGATGTAGTGAGGGGATCTGCTATATCAGAGGGCAAAAGATTTACCAAACCATACCAGACGCGATCGCCATACAAAAGCATATAAAAAGCCAGCACAATTATTAGCACTACGTCAAATAATCCTGACAATAGCGTTCCAGCAAATCCGACTGCACCAGAAGCTAGTTGTTGCACTACATTCTCAATGTTGGCATTGATTTGACTGCTGAAAACCTTCAAATCCAAACGCAAACGTCGTTGCTTGGCCAGCGCCTCTACCTGCTCTAGATTTGCTTGACTAGCAGTTAACCAATCAGGAATCTTATTTAATAATTGGGTTGTTTGGTCAATCACCATTGGTACTAGCGTCACGCCCAGGATTACCAAAATGGTTAAAGTGGCAAGTAAAACAATACTCACCGCTTGAGTGCGAGTAATCCGAGCGCGTTCAAAGAACTTAACCGGATAATTTAGTAAAAAAGCCAGAATTGCTGCAATGCTCAAAATGCTAATTGGATGCTGGAAATAACGAAAAAGCACCGATAGCAACCAGACATTGAGAGCGATCAGCGGACCGCTCAGACCATAGATTAACAGACGTTTAAGGGAGGCAGAACGGCGCATCTGAGGCAATCTGTTTTCAGAACTTCTTGAGATAAATTGTAAAACTGGGGTTAGTACCGATCGCGATCGTAGATATTTTTAACAAAGGTATCTATTAGCCTATCTGATAGCAAGGAAGCAAATTAAAATGGACAAAACCGTAGCAGACCTTCGCAAAGATTACACCTTGGAAGGCTTGAGCGAACTCGAAGTTGACCTTAATCCTTTTATTCAGTTTAAAAAGTGGTTCGAGCAGGCAGTATCAGCCCAACTTCCCGAACCCAATGCTATGACCATTGCTACCTCTACACCAGATGGTAAGCCTTCAGCCAGAATGGTACTGCTTAAAGATTTTGACGAACGGGGCTTTACCTTCTTCACCAACTATAACAGTCACAAAGGACAAGAACTGGCAGAAAATCCCCAGGCAGCTTTAGTTTTCTGGTGGGCGGAACTGGAACGTCAAGTACGGATTTGTGGCTATGTAGAGAAAGTTTCCGAAACTGAGTCTGACCAATACTTTCACAGTCGTCCTGTCAATAGTCGTTTGGGTGCATGGGTATCGAATCAAAGCGAAGTGTTAGAAAGCCGAGAAGTTCTTGAGCGACGCATGGAAGAGTTTAAAAGTCAATATGAAAATCAAGAGATCCCTCGTCCGCCTCATTGGGGAGGTTTACGAGTGATCCCCACAGAAATCGAATTTTGGCAAGGACGCCCTAGTCGTCTGCACGATCGCTTACTTTACAGCCATTTAGATAATGGCAGTTGGAAAATTCAGCGGTTGTCACCGTAAAGAAGACGCGGCGACTGGGGATTGGGGACTGGGTATTAGGGAAGCTTTCTAGTCCCGATTCCCTAGTCTCCAGTCGCTCTTACCACTGAGCAATCAAATCTTGAATTGTTGTCCGTGCTTCTGCTAAAGATTGAGTACGAGTGGCATCACCTTCATTCAGGCTATTAGCGTTAATAAATTGAATGTCTGTAAGCCCAATAAAGCCGAAAATTGCACGTAGATATGGTTCTTGGAAGTCATAGGCCGCGAAAGGAGATGTGGCGCTAAAGTCACCACCACGAGCGGTAATGATAACTGCCTTTTTACCCTCGACTAAGCCTTTATAGCCACCTTGAGCATCCACAGTAAAAGTTCTGTTAACGCGAACGATTTGGTCGATGTAAGCCTTAAAAGTGGAAGGTATATTGAGGTTATACATCGGCACTCCAAAGACATAGCGATCGGCTGCTAAAAATTCATCAATTAACTCGTCGGAAATTCGGAGCGCTTCGGCTAATTCTGGGGTGTGGGTTTCTGGCGGTGAAAATGCAGCTGCAATCCAAGGTTCATCGACGTGAGGAACTGGGTGACGCCCTAAATCTCGATAGGCGATCGCATCTTCAGGATGGGCTGCTTTCCAAGCAGTGATGAATTCCTTAGATAGTTCTCTGGAGTGCGAGCGATCGCTACGGGGACTGGAATCAATGTGTAATATGTTTGGCATCAATTATCTCCTTGTTGGCTAGGATTTAACTGCTTTTGCTTCTAAATTTCCAAGCACTGCGTCAGATACTAAAAGTAAATACTTACTAAAGTAAAGTAGTTACCAAAAAGTAACTATAAAACTTCTATCTGATGACGTAAAAAAACTTGCCTTCAACTTGAAAATGCTTATTTCTCGCCTTGTTGCAGATTTTAGCCTACTTAAATATAAAGCAGATTAAATCTGTGTTCTAGATAATGTATATTCTTTTTTGAAAGAATTTTTACAAGTAAAAAAGCCGATGCATTTTTCATCGGCTAAACTAATAATCTTCGATATAATACTCTACTGCTGTTGAGTAGCTGGTGCTTTGGCAGAAAACTGAATCCTGGGATCTGGCATAAAGTTGTATCTTAAATAAAATCCTCCCCAGACAAACAGGATAATTAAAAATGCACCGATACCAAGCGGACTGGGAAGCCAAAAAACAGCTTCAATATGATTTAGTTCGCCGGTTTTGAGTTTCCACAGCAGTTGATTGCCATTCTTTTCCGGCTCAATTGCAGTTTCAGTTTGTGGAAGATTTTTTGCTCCCCAAGGAGTATTGAGAGTGAATTCCAAATCGAGAATGGAACCAGCGTTAGCTAGGACGTTTCCTTTGTTAGAAATTAGAGACAGCGATCGCAAATCCAAATCATAAATCAACCGATTTTTTACTACTAGTAAAAAATTGTTCTGCTCCAAAATTACGTTTGATTCAATTTTTGGTAGTTCTGAGTCAGATCCATTTTGTACAGGCTCAGAAGGTTGATTAGCACGGGAGTTAAAAAATTGGTTGAATTTTTCTTGCAATTCCACACCACTGCTAAAAGGAATTGTCACAATAATTTCTTCTGGAGAAATTCGCTGTGCTTTCCCCTCAAGTTTATTGGCGCGGCGCTCTATGCTATTTAACCATTCATATACATAATCGCCACTAAAACTTGTTAGCTGCTCTCCTAATTTAATATGTTGTACAAGTTGACCGCTATTTGAATTATTAAAGTTAAGTCCCACGTCATACTTAACACAACCAGATAGTAGTAGTGATATTAACACCACTAGCCACAAAATAGGATTTTGGCTTGGAAAAATACGTTTGATTCGATTTCGATCGATTTTTGGCAGCATAAATTTCATCGCCAATACAAAACTAAATGGTCTAATTAACCACAGGAAAATTCGTCCTAAAGTTGAAGAATACATAACTACAAATCTCCCCAAAAGTCAAATTTTTTAACCAATCTTGACTTTTACCTTAACGGCAGGCAATCTAGTGTTAAAGGTTTCCACGCCAGTTCTTATAACTTGGGAAAAGTTGCCTACAGACAGGCTCTGTTGGAGAAGCTGCTCATAAGCTTTCCCAATTGTATGCGGACTGTAGAAAGAACTCCTACGAACATTTAAAAATTATCAGAAATTGACACTTTTAGGGTCTAAATTCAAGTAAATTCAGCTTTCCTATTCTCTAGCCGAGCGAACAATTTGAAAAATTAGCCAATTCTCAAATTGAAATTTTATCTACTGGTATAATTCAAGTCTCGAATTGAACCTTCAACACTAGGGATAAAAATTAGCAAAATTTGAATTAATTTAGACCCGAAACACTCAACCAAACCAAATACAAAATAGTTAAAGCAATTGCAATTAAGGCTACCCAGATAAAGCGATTATCTTTGGTATTTACTTGACTCAGGTCAACGAATTCTCGCTCAGTCAGTTTAGGCTTTTGCTGTTGAGGAGACTTAGTAGGCTTAGCAGCTACAGAAATTTTGAGTTCGTTATCGGGTAGTGCGCCCAAATCGGGGATTTCAGTCATCCACTCGCTCGGTCTTTTGAGCTTTGGTGCTTTCAAAATGTAAAGCATCCGCCGCGCTTGTTTGCTAGTTTCAAAATGTGGGTGGCGTTTGAGTCTTTCGCAAAGAGCGATCGCATCATCTGTGCGTCCAGCTGCTTCATAAGCAGTCACTAGACTAATTTCGACTTCACCCCCAAGACGAGAATTACGAGCTAATAGAGCGCTGGCCTTTTCTAAATTTTCTACAGCTTCGCGATATTGCCCATTTTCAAAGGCAATTTTCCCGGTCTGATAGCGAGTTTTAGCAATTTCTATACTTTCTGCACTCACGTTCTGTTCACAAATTACCACTATTTTTATTTTGCCAATGCCAGCAATCTTTTTGAAATCTTTTCACAGGCTGACAACTTGAAACTAGATAAACTTCTAAAATTTTAATTAGGTAGCTACGGCTATTTTGTCGTTAACAAGTCCGGTATCAAATAGAAGTTATCAAACATATGCTAAAAACCAAGCATTCACTGTATTGGCTAGGAGCAGGCATATCTCTGGCAGTGATGAGTGCTGCCATCGCTCCAGCATCTGCCGAAATAATTATAATTGACAGTGGCTCTGGAATTAGGCGAGCGCCTGCTGTTGGTTCCTTCATTTATGGTAGTCCGATTCCCACACCAATGCCTGTAAACCCAGCAACAGGATTAACACCACAACGCATTGATTACTACAACGATTACTACAACAATTATTCCTATCCTGTGGGTAGGCAGAGGGTGAGAAATTCCACCTTCATTAATCCAACTTTGGTTAATCCGACAATTCGCAACTCAACAATAGTCAATCCGGTGATTATCAATAACTCATGGCGTCGTACACCATTTAGCGGCGGGCGATCGCGGGTTATCATCACTTATCCTCGGTAGAGTGGGGACTGGAGAGTGGGGAGACAAGGGAGAATAATTCTTAACTCTTATACAGACAAGAATTAATCGCGTCTCTACTCCTAACTCTTCGGTTAACAGTCAACACTCCTATGACATAAATTGCGAACCGAGAATCATTGTCCCGATCCCAACGTCAGTAAAGATTTCTAATAGTAGGGCGTGGGGAATGCGACCATCGATGATGTGTGCAGCACGTACTCCTTGAGCGAGCGATCGCACGCAACAATTAACCTTAGGAATCATACCACCGCTAACTATACCAGCAGTAATCAGTTCGCGAGCTTCACGAATATCTACTTTGGGAATTAAGGTAGACGGATCTTTGTAATCCTTTAAAATACCTCTGGTGTCAGTTAATAAAATTAGCTTTTCTGCTCCTAATGCTGCGGCAATTTCTCCAGCCACAGTATCAGCATTAATATTGTAGGCTTGTCCTGTCTCATCTGCGGCGACGCTGGATACAACCGGAATATAGCCATTACTAGCCAGAGTTTCTAAAATTTTGATATTTACATTGCTGACTTCCCCTACAAAACCGATGCCTTCTTGGCCTTGGGGACGAGCTACGATCAAATTACCATCTTTACCGCAAAGTCCTACAGCTAAACCTCCAGCCTGATTAATCAACGCCACAATTTCTTTATTGACTCGACCGACTAAAACCATTTCCACGACATCCATCGTCGGGGAATCGGTAACCCGTAAACCATTCTTAAATTGCGGTTCGATCCCTAATTTATCTAACCAACTATTAATTTCTGGCCCGCCACCGTGGACTAGAATTGGCCGCAAGCCAACACAAGATAAAAATACAATGTCACGGATGACTTGATCTTTAAGCGTGCTATCTTTCATTGCCGCGCCACCATATTTAACAACAACAGTACGACCGGTAAACTGTTGAATGTAAGGTAGTGCTTCGCTTAGCACTTGCACGCGAGTAGCTTCAGCTTGCCTGATGTACTCAGTATCATTAACCGTCATGAGGAGCCGCCATTGAAAATTAAAACCTATTTCAGTCAGTGTAGAAGACTTTGGAACCTGTAACAATAAGGTATTGGCTATTGGGAGCGATGACTGATGACTGATGACTGTTGGCTGAGGAGTTAGGAGTTGAAAGTTGTTCTCCTCCCACGCTTCCCACACTCCCCATTTTCCTACTCCCTGTTTTTACCTAACCTATGAATTCTCAGAAGGAAACTAAAGTTCTTATTTTGTCTTTGTTGTCCACCACCTTTTTACTAGGCTTTGGCTTCTGGTTGTGGAATCAATTATTTGGAAAAAGTATAATTTCTTTACAACCAGATAATAAAGGTCAAATAACTACAGGCTCAACATCAGAACGAATCAGTTTAGGTGAAAAAATTTTAGTTACTGCTAATACTAACCCTGAGAAAGAAGCAGGAGTGCAAGCTTTTGCTAAGGGCGATTTTGTGACTGCTGCCAATAATTTTAAAGCCTCCCTGCTCAAAAATCGCAACGATCCAGAGGCGTTAATTTATTTAAATAACTCCCAAGGAGACAATAGTAAATATCTCAAAATAGCGGTTAGTGTGCCGATTGGCGGCAATCTAGATGTTGCAAAAGAGATTTTGCGGGGTGTGGCTCAAGCTCAAGATCGGATCAATCGGACTGAGGGCATCAATGGTAAGCTTTTGCAGGTAGCGATCGCCAGTGATGACAACGATCCCAGCTTAGCTCAACAGGTCGCAACGCAGTTTGTGAAAGATTCCAGCATTCTAGCTGTAGTAGGACATAACGCTAGTAACGCTTCCATTGCCGCTGCCCCAGTCTATCAACAGGGAGGCTTAGTTATGATTTCTCCCACCAGTTTCGCGCAAAATCTCTCTGGCATTGGCAGCCACATATTCCGCACTATTCCCAGTATTAATTCTCTTGCTGAACGTCTTGCTAGTCATATCATCAAAACGGTTCGCAAAACTAATATTGGTATTTGTGCTGATTCCAAAGCAATTGATAATCAGTCTTTTAAAGATGAGCTTGTTAAAGGTATATTAGCCGCAGGTGGCAAAGTTAACCTCACAAATTGCGATCTTTTTGCTGCTGATTTTAATCCCAATGCAGTTATTTCTCAATTTATTAGTAGTGGCGCAGATAGTTTAGTTTTAGCGCCCCATGTCGATAGAATTAACAAAGCTTTGGAATTAGCAGCAGCAAATCAAGGAAAATTGACATTATTTGGCAGTCCTACACTTTATACATTTCAAACTCTACAAGTAGGAAAAACTGATGTAAATGGTATGGTATTGCCTGTAACTTGGCATCCCAATGCAATTCCAGGTAATGACTTTTCTCAAAATGCTGTGAAACTTTGGGGTGGAACTGTTAATTGGCGGACTGCTACGGCTTATGATGCAACTATGGCGATCGCTAAAGGTTTACAGCAAAGCAAAAACCGCGATGATTTGCAAAAGGTGTTGCATAGTTCCAGTTTTTCAGCCTATGGTGCCACAGGTAAAATTGAATTTTTACCATCAGGCGATCGCAACGGCACAGCAATATTAGTCAAGGTGCAACCGAGTAGCAAATCTTCTACTGGGTATGATTTTGTTCCTCTTAATAATAAATAAGTGTTTTAAACCTTGCTTAAAATTAAAGGCATCAGCCCCCACATTTTAATTGTGAGAAACTTCTGTTTTCAGAACGCTAGGAATTGCTTCAAGTATCCGCTTAGCAATTTGTTCTGGTGTTTCTCCCTCAGCGATCGCAATTCTGATATCGGCTTGGGCGTATAATGATTGACGTTGTTTGAGGAGCGATCGCAACTTTTCTTGAGGATCGGCATCTTGCAGCAGCGGTCTTGTGGTATCCTCAGCTAAACGGCTATAAATTAGTTCCGCAGGCGCATCTAACCACACTATCAAACCGTGGTGTAAATAACTCCAGTTTTCTCGCCGCAAGACAATGCCGCCACCAGTTGCGATGGTTAACTTTGTAAAAGCACAAACCTGTGATAGAACATCGCTTTCCAACTGGCGAAATACGGCTTCTCCTTGTTCGCCAAAGATCTGATTGATGGATTTACCTGCTGCTTGAGCAATAACATCATCGGTATCTACAAACCCATAACCCAGCTGCTTTGCTAGTAAGCGCCCCACCGTCGTCTTACCAACGCCCATCATACCGATTAAGTACAGGTTGACTCCTTGTAATAAACTACCCACCAGTTACCTTGCTCCAATTGTCAGTTATTTTAGCTGCTTCGTCACGCTCAGATAAAGCCTGACAAGAGTTTAATTTTAGTACTGAATTGAGATTTTAGAGAATTAGAGTCACAAGCGATTGCGCTGCTAATATCACCACAATGGATAGGGGTATGGGTTTGAGAAGTTAGACTTTTCCAAAGTTAAGACGATCGAGCCTTGACCAAAGGTGAATGCCAATAAAAGCACACCTTAACCAAAATATATTAGACCTCTTGCAATCAATTGCTTTTTGCACTCTTGTGGTCAAAGGAAAAAGGTTAAAGGGGAAAGGGAAAATACCAAACCTTCCCCCTTTACCCTTCCCCTTTTCCCGACTTCTGCAAGAAGTCTTTTGTTTTAGTTATCAGACTCCACTAAATCTGCGGTGTAACCATACAACAATATTCCCTAAGATAGATGTGGTTCTCAAATCATCTATATCTGGTCTTTTATCGCAAAGTGTAAGTTCGATTTCTATAAATTCACCTTCTATTTGAATGGAACAAACTGCCATTATTACTGTTATTCATGTATTGGAAATAACAAATAAGAGAAACTAACAATTATTCAGTATAGATAAATAATTAATACTCTCACAAATTTAGTAAGTTTCGTGAGGTGGCTTAACAAATTTTGTTGAGCTATATTTACGTTTAACGTAAATTTAAGATAACTTCTTTGAAACTTTATCGAAACAATTTCTGTCTATTCAGATAACCCGCATTTTCTACCTGGCGGACGAATTTAAGTATACAAAATACCGTGTTCTAATCAGCACAAAGTGGTTTTTTTAAAAATTTAGTGAGGAAAAGCGATGAACAATTAATTTTTAATAATCAAGGTGTAAATAATGACTTTTTACCCGTAATTAGCAGAAAAATATTTGCAAATTGGAAGTTTCGACATAAAAACTACTGCATATTTCACTTGAATAAGCCTGAATTAATAAATAGTAGGAAGAATGAGGCGTCAACTATGGCTCGAATTCGCGACCTTGTACAAGAAGCTTTAGCGACTGGGTATTTGACAGTCGAAGCTGAAGATCGACTCCGACAACTGTTGACTACCCGTTATGACTTGGAAGATTTTAATGCTTTCATGGCTTTGCAGGAAGCTGCCATGACTGGTAAAGTCAAGCAACAGTCCAGAGAGCGGTGCGGTATTAAGTAGAAGATGTAGCTCAATACTTCTTACCGCCGCGGGGGTTTATCGTCATCTTCAGGATCATCTTCAAAAAATCCCCAATCATCATCATCATCATCTGCTTGATTCGTTGTTGGCGGCTGATAAGGGGGAATAATTACTCGATAATCGGCATCGTAAATTGATTCAGTTTTTCCCGCAGCCGTATTTTTCGGCTCGCGATAGCTGTATGAGTAAACTGAACCAGAACCAGAACTGCTTTTAGGTTGTGATTGACGTTCGTAAGTTTTAGAGTCTCTAGGCTGTTGAGTTTGAGGATTGGGAGTAGACGCTTCTTCCGATTTTTCATCAAAGTCCCAATCATCTCCACTACTATTTGTCTCCCAATCATCAAACGCATCGTTGTTAGGTTCTTGTTTTTTACCAGCTGGTGGAGGACTAGGACGACCAGATGTAGGTTCTTCTCTACGATTTGCCTTTGCACGAGGTGAAGTTGCTGTTGTGTCAGGAGTTTGACGTTGTGCTGGGGCAAAGTAATTGGATAATTTAAACAAAGTCGCAATAAATATAGATGTAAAAGCACCAGTGACTGTGCTGAACAAAACCCACATCGCTAGTGGTAATGGTTGAGTCCGCAGACCTAAAAATACCAGCGATAGGGGAGGTGACCAATTCTGAACTAACAACAGTGTTAGCCCTCCCAATATTGCCACCAATAGAATTAAGCGAATTACAGCCATAACAAAGGCAAAAGGTAAAAGGTAAAAATAAAAAGTAACTCTATCTTTCTTTTACAACAAATAAAGCAGAAAGCCCAACAGTGGCAAGGTGACTGAGGAACGGCTAAGGTCGAGAGGATACAACAAAGAACTAAAAAATGCTTAAGCCGATGGTATTGGCTTATAATCACTCAGTATTCAGCACTGGCTCAACACCCCGCTATCGCTAACAGGAATCAGGATGCCCTCTGGTCGGACGCACGATCGCATTACTCTATATTCTCTGCCTTTGGTGGCAAGTGTAACTTTCTGGCAAACTCGCAGTAGCAATGCAACTTTGTTGGTTGCGGGTGGGTTTTTGTTCGGCGGATTGATGTTTGGCCCGGATTTAGATATTTATTCTGTGCAGTACCAACGCTGGGGTTTCTTGCGTTGGATATGGTTACCTTATCAAAAAAGTCTCCGTCATCGCTCTTTTTTATCACACGGGCCGATTATTGGTACAACGCTACGGGTGCTTTATCTGGGATGTTTGCTAGCTGTTTTGGCAATTTTTGTTTTGGCAATTGGTCAAAAGTTGGGGAATTTTAGTTTTACCTGGCAAGATTTGGGGAGAACTGTCGGGCGATCGCTCTTGGATTACGATACTGAATATGTCGCCCTTTTCTTGGGTTTAGAACTCGGTGCCATGAGCCATTCTCTCAGCGATTGGAGCGGTTCGGCATACAAGCGTTTTCAAAAACAGGGAATTCGTGGGTTGCTTCCCAGTGGCAAAATTAAAAAGCGTCAAGTTAAAAGTCGCACTAAGCGTCAGTCTAAACCTAGAAATACTAAAAGCCGATCTTAATCGGTTCTACAATCTAATTGCAGGGATGAGAATTTAAACTGCATATTTAATTATTTATGTCAACAATAATTCTGATAATTTAACTCATGGAATCAAATCAAAAGCATAGCGATACTTTGGCAGCTTTAGAAGAATTAATAGAGGTAGTAGCGAAATTGCGATCGCCTGATGGTGGTTGTCCGTGGGATTTGGCCCAAACTCCCGAAACGCTGACACCTTATGTAATCGAAGAAGCTTATGAAGTAGTGGATGCAATAAAAAATGGGGATAAGGAAGCGATCGCCGAAGAGTTGGGCGATTTGTTATTACAAGTAGTACTGCAAGCCCAAATTGCCAGCGAATCTGGGCAATTTTCCCTCAAAGAGATCGCTCAAGGCATTTCCCAAAAATTAATTCGCCGCCATCCTCATGTATTTGGTGATGTGTCGGTGCAAAGTGTCGATGAGGTGCGGCAAAATTGGGAACAAATCAAAGCTGCGGAAAAAGGCGAATCCTCTCCAGAAACTCAAAAACTCAGTGCTAAACTCAGTCGTTATGGACGTACCCTTCCCCCGTTAACTGCGGCGATGAAGATTTCTCAAAAAGCCGCAGCTGTAGGGTTTGAATGGGAAAACATTGATGGAGTCTGGGATAAATTTCATGAAGAATTAGTCGAATTTCAACAGGCTTTAGCTGAGGAAACACCAGCACGACAACAAGCTGAATTAGGTGATTTACTATTTGCCGTGATTCAACTTGCACGTTGGCATAACCTCGATCCCAGCGCCGCTTTGCAAGGCACAAATCAGCGATTTGTCCAACGCTTAGAAAAAATGGAAGCAGTTGTTGACCGTCCTTTGAGCGATTACAGTTTGGATGAGTTAGAAAAATTGTGGCAAAAGGCAAAAATTCAACTTGCCCAAGAAGGGAGTGGGGAGTAAGGCATTGGACATAGGGTATGGGGAGATGGGGGGATGGGGAGATGGGGAGATGGGGGGATGGGGAGATGAGGGGAAAGAAGAATTACTTTTTCTCGGTCGGTGAATCTGGGCTTCGCTCAATTTCCGCAAAGGCGAACCGCATCTGCCCATCTCCCCCCACCTCCCCACCTCCCCACCTCCCAATTCCCTTATTCAAGATTCCTTAGCATCAAACCACTTATCATATAAAGATTCATAAGTGCCATTTTCTTTGAGATTCAGCAAAGCTTTATTAATTGGTTTGCGGTAAGGACTGTTATTGGGCAAAACGATACCGTAACTTTCTTCACGCAAAGTATTGCCAACAACTTGTACCTTGCCTTTGCCTTCATTGGCAGCATAATACAGAAGTACGGGTGCATCAAACACCACAGCATCAGCTTTTTTGGTCATTAGAGCAGTGTAAGCTTGCTCAATTTTAGGAACTTGTAGAACTGAAATATGATGTTCTCGCAGGTATGCTGCGGCTGTGCTACCCGCAGTTGTGGCGACTATCTTACCCGGCAAATCATCAATACTCTTGATATCGCCTTGGAGTTGCTGGACTGTTAACGAGGTGGTTGCGGTGGCTGTAAAGTAGGCAGCGAAAAGCACTCCGATGAACATCCAGACAATACCTACTAAGCGTCCTACTACTCCTTTAGGCATTTCATCAGCTTGGGTTGCTAATGTGGCAGCTGCCCACCAACAGGCTTTAAAAATGCCAGGAAAGTATTCTTGGGGAACCATCCCTTCTTTATGATTGCGCTCAGATAACCAAATAATGTGCGCTGCTACGGCAATTAGCACTAGGGCAATACCTATTACCTGAAAGAGGCTAGCGGAAAAAAACAATTGCAAAATATTGGGAAAGCCACTGCTGTTGTTTTCTGGATTTCTGACTAGAATTTGCAGCCCCCCAGCAAAAATTGGTAATGAAAAGTCAAAATACTGCTCGCGTTCGGCTGTAATGGAAATAGCTGCAATTCCAAGTTTGGCTTTGTTTTCCTGAATGGCAGCAAGCAGTTCCGACACAGTGGAATATTGAATAAATTTAGACTCTACACTCATTTCTTTAGCGATGCTGCGCCAAAGGTCAATACTGAATCCCGATAGCTCATCTTTGTCTTGTATAACAAAGGGTGGTATGACTCGTGTAGCTACTACTAAAGTTTGTTGGGGTTGTGGTTGTTGGGTGAATCCTGGGGATGCGATTAACAAAAATGCCAGAATTGTACCTACTAATCCTATGCAGGTATACAGTAATACAGAACGTCTGGTTTGGTTTTTGCGGTTATGTCCGTGGAAATAGGCAATTCGGCTTTTCCTCCCAGCCATCACTTGGCAAAATCTAGTGGCGATCGCATTTATCATTGGAGTTATCTTCGGGTTATGTGCTATGTCGTATTTATCATGCCCACCCCATAGCAAATATCACATTGCTATCCCCCAAACATCGATTTTTTTTTCGATTTCGGGGGATAAATAAGGCTAGGGGCAGCTTGTACTGCTTAATCGATATCTGGGGCGTTTGCTTGTGAGACTTCGCAGATTATTTTACCTGTACTGAGATTAATTGTTGCAAATCGGGCATCGCTGATACTACTTACCCATTCATTGTTAATCAGCAGTTGGGTTGGCCCAACTTTGACCTGTTGTCCTGGTACTGTTGCTGTAACCATCAGGCCTGCTTAAGCTTTAGAAAAATTTGCTTAAATCTATTTCTTCTTATGTTTGTTGCTATACAGGTATTTTCTAAGTTACTTTATAAAATCTTTAGTTTTGCTTTACAATATTATTTACATTTAAATGTTATACACGTATCTGAAAATTCAAATTTCAGATGACAAATAATAGAGAAAAATTCTTTGAATAAAGATTTTTCTATCGATCTATTGTGTTCTATCAATGGCTAGTTTCAGTTGTTTATTATTTTTCAGCAATGACGAACTTAACTTAATTGAGAATTTATTGGGGGAATACGCTAGATGCCCGACCCTACTGTTTTAGATGCGAACTCCTTGAGCCTGTTGCCTACCGATCCTATTGCCAATTCTCATAGCCTTATTCTTGGCACATCAGATCTAGCGTTGTTATCCATTTCGGCAACAAGACAACCTGAACTTTCTTTAAATTACGGATTTGATATTGATGCCATTGACCAAGCACTAACTACCTTGAGTTTTCCAGACACCTCAGATGAAACAGACCAAACAATAGCTGGAATTGATTATTTAACTGGACTTCCAGAAAACTATGCTAGTACTTCGGCTATTAGTAGTTTGAGTACAGATGTTTCCTCCTCTATTACTTCAGAAATTTCTGCTACTGTTGCCAGCAGTTATATCAATGGACGATGGGCAACTGCACAAGGTGAATTTTGGAATGAACAAAAATGGTTAACAGGTGACTTCAACGGCGACGGGCGAGATGATTTAGCAAAAGTTTTTAATGACGCTACTAGAGCCGATATTGATGTTTACCTCTCCAACAATGGTAGCTTTACAAATGAGCGCTGGGCAACTCGACAAGGTGGATTTTGGAACAGTCAAAAATGGCTAGTTGGTGATTTTAATGGCGATGGGCGAGATGATTTAGCGAAAGTTTTTAATGAGGCTAATCAAGCTAATATTGATGTTCATCTCTCCAGCGGTAGTAACTTTACAATTGCCCGTTGGGCAACTCGACAAGGTGGATTTTGGAACAGTCAAAAATGGCTAGTTGGTGATTTTAATGGCGACGGACTAGATGATTTTGGCAATGTTTTTAATGACTCCAATCAAGCTAGTATTGATGTTCATCTCTCCAATGGCAGCAGCTTGGGAATTGCTCGCTGGGCAACTCAACAAGGTGGATTTTCCAATGACCAAAAATGGTTAGCCGGGGATTTCAATGGCGATGGGCGAGATGATTTAGCCAATGTCTTTAATGACACCAATCAAGCCAGTATTGATGTTCATCTATCCAATGGCAACAGTTTGGAAATTGCTCGGTGGGCAACTGCACAAGGTGGATTTTGGAACGAGCAAAAATGGCTAGCAGGAGACTTTAATGGCGATGGGCAAGATGACTTAGCTAATGTCTTCAATGATACTAATCAAGCTAGTATTGATGTTCATCTCTCTAGCAGGAGCAACTTCACAAATCAGCGATGGGCAACTGCACAAGGTGGATTTTGGAACGAGCAAAAATGGTTAGCAAGCGACTTTAATGGCGATGGAAAAGATGATTTAGCCAATGTCTTCAATGAAGCTAACCAAGCTAGTATTGATGTTTATTCCGCCAACAGTTTGCCAAATTATAGCTTTATCAATGGTTATGGTTTAGTGAATGCTTCTGCTGCCGTCGCTAAAGCTATTGGTCAACCTACCTTTTCGGGTATTCCCGATTTAGGTGGTAACAACTGGGGGGCAGATTTAATCAAAGCTCCGGAAGTCTGGGCGAAAGGTTATACAGGTCAGGGAGTAGTGGTTGCGGTATTAGATTCTGGCGTTGACTATAACCATTCAGATTTAAGTTCAAACATCTGGACAAATAGCGGAGAAATCCCTGACAACGGTATCGATGATGATAGCAATGGATACACTGATGATTTCTACGGCTGGAACTTTATTTCTAACAATAACAATACTTTAGACGTTTACGGTCACGGTACTCATGTGGCTGGTACGATCGCAGCAGTTAACAATGATTTTGGAGTTACAGGCATTGCCTATAACGCCAAAATTATGCCTGTGAAAGTATTGGGTGATGATGGCAAAGGCACTTATCTTGCTATTTCCCAAGGAATTTATTACGCCGTCAACAAGGGAGCGAAAGTAATAAACATAAGTGTAGCTGGAACCGTTCCTGACAGTGGCTTAGAAGCAGCCATTCAATATGCCAATAGTCAAGGTGTAATTGTAGTTATGGCAGCAGGTAATTCAGGAGCTTCAACTCCTTTATATCCTGCTTACTATGCTACAAACTGGGGTTTAGCCGTTGGAGCAGTTGACAGCAATAACAATCTAGCTGATTTTTCTAACCGAGTCGGAAGTGATGCCAGCATAGCTTATGTGACTGCGCCAGGGGTTAGCGTTTACTCTACGCTACCAAATCAAACCTACGGTTTTTATAATGGCACTTCTATGGCCGCTCCTCATGTAGCAGGAGTAGCAGCCTTAATCCTCAGTGCCAATCCGAGTTTGACTGGCAGCCAAGTGCGGGAAATTATCACTCAGACTGCGGTTAACGTTTAGGGCATAGGGCATGGGGCATGGGGCATAAGAAGAGGACAAGGGGAAAGGGAAAGGGGTAAGGGGAAAAGGGAGATTAAATTTATTCCTTTTCCCTTTTCCCTTTAACCTTTTCCCCTGCCCAATGTCCAATCCCCAATCCCCAATACTGATAGGATGAAAAAGTTGAAGGGTTTTTTTTGAATATGACTACTTTTCAAGTTGCTTCTTCCCTAATTACGATCGCAGCACAAACTCGCCAAGCTGCAAGTAAGCTGGCGATTCTCTCCACTGAAGCCAAAAATCAAGCGATTGAAGCGATCGCCCAGGCTTTAGAATCAGCTAAAGATCAAATTCTGGCAGCGAATATTGCTGATTGTGAAGCCGCTATTGGGGCGGGAATTGCTAAACCGCTTTATAAGCGTTTGCAGTTGGACGAACATAAATTAAGAGATGCGATCGCTGGGGTACGAGATGTTGGTAAGCTAGCCGATCCTGTCGGTAAGGTGCAGATTCACCGCGAACTCGACACTAATTTAATTCTCAAGCGCATTACTTGTCCTTTGGGTGTTTTAGGAATTATTTTTGAAGCGCGTCCAGAAGCGGCGATTCAGATTGTCTCTTTGGCAATTAAATCTGGAAACGGCGTCATCTTGAAAGGTGGCAAGGAAGCTGTACGCTCTTGTGAAGCGATAGTTAAGGCAATTAAGCAAGGATTATCTCATACTGCTGTTAATCCTGATGCAGTACAGTTGCTCACAACAAGAGAGGAAACTCTGGAACTTTTAAAGTTAGATAAATATGTAGATTTAATTATTCCCAGAGGTTCTAATTCTTTTGTCAGGTTTGTGCAAGAAAATACACGCATTCCCGTACTCGGTCACGCCGATGGAATTTGTCATTTATATATAGATAAAGCTGCCGATATTTCTCTTGCCGTTCCCATTACTGTGGATGCCAAAGCTCAATATGCTGCTGTTTGTAATGCTATCGAAACTTTGCTCGTTCACTCAGCAATAGCTCAAGAATTTTTACCAAAAGTTGCTGAGGCTTTAGCAGAACGCCATGTAGAATTAAGAGGCGATGAAAGTACCTTAGAAATTTTACCTCATATCAATACTGCAACAGAGATTGACTGGGAAACAGAATACAACGATTATATTTTGTCGATTAAGATTGTAGACTCGATTGAAGATGCGATCGCTCATATCAACGAATATGGTTCCCGGCATACCGATGCGATTATCTCTGAAGATTCTGCTGCTGTAGAAACTTTCTTTGGACTGGTGAATTCAGCCAATATATTCCACAATTGTTCTACTCGTTTTGCTGATGGTTTCCGTTATGGTTTCGGCGCAGAAGTCGGAATTAGTACTCAACAAATGCCTCCCCGCGGCCCTGTTGGTTTAGAAGGATTAGTGACATACAAATATCAAATGACTGGTGACGGCCATATTGTCGCTAACTACACTGGCGCCAATGCAAAACCCTTTACTCATCGGGATTTAGGATAAACTGCCTGATGTGTATTTTGATTTGCACCTGTTAAAACAATCAAGTTTACTGTTTTGCTTCTGAATTCTGTTAGCGCAGCGGGGCGTAGCCCATTCTGACTCCTGAATTCTGCTATACCTTTAAACCAATGCTTTCAACAAAGCCTGAAGTTTAAGTTGTACTTCTGCAAATTCTTTGTCGGGATCGGAACCAGCGACAATACCCGCACCAGCATACAACCTGGCGCGATCGCCATCTATCAATGCCGAACGAATTCCCACAATAAATTCACAATTTCCCTTAGCATCTATCCAACCGAGAGGTGCAGCATATAAACCCCTTTCAAAGCTTTCATAACGACGAATTTCGGCACAAGCAACATCTCGTGCTGCACCCGCAACCGCTGGTGTAGGATGCAATTGCGCGACAATTTTTAATGGATGGATGTTAGCAGGAACTACAGCGCTAATTGGGGTCCACAGATGCTGGATGTTGGATAATTGTCGCAGACGAGGTGCTAATATTTGGGGTAACAAACCTAGCTGGCATAGTCGTTGAGTTATGAAATTAAGCACCAGCGAATGTTCGTGCCTTTCTTTTTCACTATTGAGTAAGCGATTAGCCTTAGCTGCATCTTCAGCAGGAGTTTTACCTCGTGGCGCAGAACCAGCCAAAGCATCAGTGATTAGCTGCTGATTATTAATACTAATTAATCGTTCGGGACTCGCACCAATAAAGTTTTGTCCTTTGCCATTACTTGTAGAAAAAATATAACAATTAGGATGTATCTGTCTGAGATTATTTAAAGATTTAACTAAGTCAAAATGATTGCTTGATTTTACATCTAGTATATCTGCTAGAACAATCTTGCTTAAATAGCTAGACTGGATTTTTTCTAAAACAGAAGCTACTGAATATTTAAATAGCTCGGCATTAGCGATGGATTTTTGGTAAAATTTTGTCGGAGAATTGATATCTGGAGAATAATTTTCTAAAGATTGGAGAAATTCAATTTTGCTTTGTAGGGCGTGCAATATTTTTTGAATATTAACATCAGCATTTATCGTTAAATTTGTTACTAATATACAGCGCTGGTTTTTCACAGCTACTTGCCAACGGGGCAGAAAAATGGTAGCAGACGGAAATGGATAATCAGCTTGAGAATTTTGATCGAAAAAGCTGAAATAACAAAAAAAATGAGGCCCAGAAAAAGGTAGGTTAGAGTTACCAAAATTAATTATATTTTTTAGGCAAGATTTGATAAAATATTCAGCTTTAGTAAAACGGCCTGTACCATCAACTTCTAACTTTTCTACAGAATCAATTGCGGCGATCGCTTCTCCTTTGCCTTTATCCTCAAAGTAAAAATTTATTTCATTTGCTTGTGTAAATCGATCCAATACAAGTAGAGGGTCAACTAAATCGATCTCTTGGGAGATACTGACAATTTGCTTGTAATTATTTTTGATGCACTTTTTTTGCACTGCTAACAGAAATTGATATAAATCTTTGTGCTGTACAAACAAGTTGCTACGACATGGTGAAACTGTCATGGATCTATTGATAGTAAATTTTTTTTAAGTTAACTTCCTAAAGTGTAATTAATCGTGGTCGTATTTTTACAGGTAACATATTAAGTTGCCATTTCACCAGCGTAAGATTTGCCTTTTGGTGGTGTTCCTAGAGCCTAAGAAGCCAGTTGTAGTCAAGGCTGCAACTTCGGCGTCAGAGTCGGGAGTCAAACCCCACGACTAAAGGTAAGAATTGGACACCCAAAAGTTAGAAGTCAGAATTTATAAGGAGTTTACTATGATTGGTATATTCATTCATCAAATACTCTCCTGAATCAGAAAATTCGGACAGTAAAAATCTTTTGTGAAAGTGATATTGTAGGAATTTAATCGATCGCGACTGATGACTACCAAGCAGATTTTATATCCGAACACTAAGTTATGGATGGCAGCGATTAAACCGCCGATGTATAGCGTTGCCATCATGCCCATTTGGGTAGGAACAGCAGTAGCATTTGCCGAAACAAAAATTTTCAATTGGGCAATATTTTCTACTTTTGTAGCTGCGGCAATTTTAATTCTTGCCTGGGAAAATATCAGTAATGATGTTTTTGATTCCGAAACAGGTATAGATCGAAATAAACACCATTCTCTAGTGAATTTAACAGGTAATAAGCCATTAATATTTTGGCTAGGAAACTTGTGCTTATGTTTGGGGTTGCTGGGGATAGTAGCGATCGCTTTTTGGCAACAAGACCTAACTGTTATCGGTATAATTTTGCTGTGCTGTGGTTTGGGCTATATGTACCAAGGGCCTCCCTTTCGCTTAGGATATCAGGGTTTAGGGGAAATTCTTTGCTTTTTTGCCTTTGGCCCCTTAGCAGTGCAGGCAGCATACTACAGCCAAACTCAAACTTGGTCAATGACGAGTTTAGCAGCCTCAGTTATTGTCGGCATTGCCACAACCTTGATTTTATTTTGCTCGCACTTTCACCAAGTTAAGGATGACATAGCCGCAGGCAAGCGATCGCCCATCGTTCGCCTCGGAACCGAAAAAGGTGCCCAACTGCTATTCTGGTTTACTGGCAGCATTTATCCTCTGACTTTGCTGTTTGTGCTGTCAGGAATTTTTCCAGTTTGGACATTGCTAAGTTGGTTGAGTTTACCCTTTGCCGTCAAATTATGCCGCCACGTCCAAGAAAATCACCACATACCAGACAAAGTGAGTAACTGTAAATTCATCGCCGTAGCCGTGCATTTTTGGAGTTGCTTGCTTTTAGGTGTGGGATTTGTGCTTTAGTTATTGGGCATAGGACATGGGGCATGGGGCATTGGGCATGGGGCAAATGACTAATGACTAATGACAAATAACTAATGACTAATGACAAATCAAGATAGTGATTTACAGATTTAAATTTCGTCCTTATCGGCGAAGATTTGTGCGAACAGTTAGTACAAGTCATGGTAAATGGGATATTCGGGATGGGATTACTCTGTGTCTTACTGACGAATCAGGTAGAGTTGGCTACGGAGAAATCGCCCCCATTAGCTGGTTTGGTTCGGAAACTATAGAACAGGCATTAGATTTTTGTCGCCAACTCCCAGCAGAAATCACAGACGAAACCATTTTCTCCATCCCAGATGAGTTACCCGCTTGTCAATTCGGCTTTGAGTCAGCGCAGGAGTGGGTGGGGAGATGGGGGGATGAGGAGATGGGGGGATGGGGAAGTGTGGGGAGTGTGGGGAGTGTGGGGGGAAACAGAATTTATGCTTCTCCCTCTCCTCCCACACCCCCAATGCCCAATGCCCAATTTAGCGCTTTAATACCTGCTGGGGAAGCGGCATTAACTCAATGGCAAAGTTTATGGCAACAGGGATATCGCACGTTTAAATGGAAAATTGGTGTAAATGCGATCGCTAATGAACTTGAAATTTTTGAGTCATTGACACAAGCTTTACCAGCTAACAGCAAACTGCGATTAGATGCTAACGGTGGACTCAGCTATGAAGAAGCTAACTTATGGCTGTGGACTTGCGACAATCTCCAGGCAAATCCAGAAATAACCACAGAAATTGAATTTCTCGAACAACCGCTACCCGTTGAAGAATTACAGGGAATGTTGGAATTGAGTATGTGTTATGGAACAGCGATCGCTTTAGATGAATCTGTCGCCACATTAGCGCAACTTATACATTGTTATCAACAAGGTTGGCGAGAAATTTTTGCGATTAAGCCTGGGATAATTGGATCGCCATCTCGGTTAAGAAAGTTTTGTCAAGAAAATAAAATTGATGTTGTATTTTCATCAGTATTTGAAACTGCGATCGGCAGACAGGCAGCACTCCAACTAGCAGCAGAATTATCTCAAAATAACAGAGCAGTTGGTTTTGGCATCGACCATTTTTTTGAAGAAGATGATACCTGGCTTCAAAGTCTATGGAAAACCCTTTAGACTATCTTAATAACCTGGCTGAAAATGATTGGTTGATTGGTTGCGACAGTCGTCAATTTAATCAACTAGCTCAAGAATTATATTTAGAACTAACACAATTATCAACATCTGAAACACGACCAAAAATTATCTTAGCCGAACGCGAACCACTAAAATTTTTAGCAAGTTTCCTTGCCGCCTGTGCAGCTAATTGCCCAGTTTTTCTCTGCAACCCCGACTGGGGAACCCAAGAATGGCAACAAGTCCTAGATTTAGTACAACCAGATATTATTTGGGGAATGGCGCATGGCGCATGGCGCATGGAGAATAAGAATAATGCCCAATGCCCACCCGCCCTGAGCGAAGCCGTTCGCGTAGCGTCTCGCAGAGAAGGGATGCCCAATGCCCAATGCCCACTAATCATGATTCCCACAGGTGGTTCATCAGGACAAATTAAATTTGCCATCCACACTTGGAAAACTCTCATAGCATCCGTAAAAGGATTTACAGAATACTTTCAGCTAAACAAAATCAATTCTTTTTGTGTATTGCCGCTATATCACGTCAGCGGTTTAATGCAATTTATACGTTCTTTTACCACAGGTGGAAAACTAGCCATTCAACCGTTTAAAAACTTAGAATCTGGTAAAATATTAAATATTAAAAAATCAGAATTTTTCATATCTTTAGTACCAACTCAATTACAAAGACTTCTACAAAATCCCGAATTAACAGAATGCCTAGCCCAGTTTAACACCGTCCTTTTAGGAGGTGCGCCAGCATGGAGCGAACTATTAGAAAAAGCGAGATTTCATCGCATTCGGTTAGCGCCAACATATGGTATGACAGAAACCGCTTCTCAAATTGCTACCCTCAAACCAGATGATTTTTTAAATGGTAAAATTAGCAATGGTCAGATTCTCCCTCACGCCCAGGTAACTATTTGCAATGAGCAGGGCGAAATTTTAAATTCCAATCAAATAGGAAATATCATCATTGAAGCTCAATCTTTAGCCCTTGGTTACTATCCGATAATCCCAGAAAATCAGAATAATTTCCGAGTAGATGATTTAGGCTTTTTAGACGACGAAGGGTATTTAAATATTGTCGGACGTAGTAGCGAAAAAATTATTACAGGCGGAGAAAATATTTACCCAATAGAAATTGAGTCAGCCATACGAGAAACTCAACTCGTTACTGATATTTGTGTAATAGGTATTCCAGATCGAGACTGGGGGCAAGCCTTAACAGCAATTTATATTCCCACAAAATCAAATATCTGTGCCTTAAAAATCCAAACCCTACTCAAAGACAAACTCAGCAAGTTTAAAGTCCCAAAATATTGGATTCCCCAGCAAAACTTACCCCGTAACTCACAGGGTAAAATTAACCGCCAACAGCTAGAAAAAATAGCGATCGCATACCTCCAAAACTCCCTCAAATAACCTCTCTCGCCCTTCTTCTCTCCGCGCCCTCAGCGCCTCTGCGGTTTGTTTCCAACCATTGAATTATTTCATCAGGTAATTCCTGCTTAACTCTACTACTCGCATTAATACAAACATGCCGAGTAATAGCTTTAGCAACTATCACCTCGCCCACATTAATTTCATAAGTAATTTCAAACTTATCAACACCTAATTTTTGGGGAATTAAATTAATCGATAACTTGTCCCCTACAAACATAGGACGCAAAAAATCGACATTAGCGTGAACGATAGGAAAAGCCATCGGTGGGTTATTAAAAAAATCCTTGAGATTAATACTTGATGCTTCTAGAGATTCTTCATAAGCTTCATGACAAATACCCAGAACATTGGCAAAATAAACTACCCCAGCAGCATCAGTATCTTGAAAGCGAACCGTGCGGTTATAAGTAAAAGCCATTTTTGATAATTTTGATATTCAAAAAGGAAAATTAATAAACAATGAGCCTGTTAATTTGGCGATCGCTTCTATATTAACCGCAACTATGGAACCTGAAAATCATTAAACGAGCAAATATTGTAAGGCGAACTACTTAAAGCTTTTACCAGCTTACCGTCGAGAGTTAGCAAAGTAGCACCTACCTGCTGTGAAAGCGCCACATAAGAACCATCATAGGCAGAGGTTTTATAAGTCAAGGCAATACTAACTGCATCCGCCATCAAATCAGCCGTAGAGACAACTTGTAACTGTAAATTTTTGAGAGTAGCTAAATCTGTTGTAACTTTCGCCGCAGGGTAAAGACCTGCACGGACGTATTTCCATAAGACATTAGCACTCTCAATGTAAAATAGGTCAGGAACAAAGAATTGATTTTGAGGATTAGCAGCGTAAGCTAACAATCGATCTACTTTAGGGGAAAGTGGATCTGGAATAAAGTGCTTGATACATACACTGACATCTATTACGTATCTGAGAGCCATCATCTGTCACGGTCTTCTCGAAGCAAAGCTGTGCTATCAGGCCATTCAATATCTTTAGGTAGTTTCTCACGACGCAGGCGACTTTCCTCTAAAAGCTGGAGTACATTTTTTCGCCTTTCGTCTTCCGTAGGCTGCATTTTTGCCTGCAAAGCATTCTGCAAAATTCTAATAACTTGAGCATCAACTGAGCTATTTTCAGCTTTAGCTAACTCTTGCAGTTGTGCGTATAACTCATCAGGTATATTTAGCGCATGAAGGGTAGCCATTGATTGACCTCCCAAAAGAATTTATTGCTAATGGTAGCACGATGCAAGCAGCGAGCGGCTTTAGAGGAAGTGTTGACTGTTAACCGTCAACAGTTAACAGTCAACACTCATCTATTTATTAAGTATTTCAATTGCTTCTTGAATCAATTGCTTAGTCTTGTGAAGATTTAGCAGTCTAGTTTGGTCGTAGCGTTCAGGCAGAGGAAGTAACTTACCCTCTAGCGTTGCCCGAATCAGCGCAACTTGTTCGTCAGTAGCTTCTCCCATTTCATAAAGCATAGTGCCAAGTGCTTCAGTACTTCTCCAGCTAGGATTCCTCAAACCTGTTTTATGGTCTTGGAACTGCCTAATAGCTTGCACAGCAAAAGCCAATAACGGAGTAATCCAGCTTGTTTTATACCCTGGATTCCCTACTGGCTTCACTCCATACCGCGCAGCTAAATCTTTCAATTCTTTAAGGGTTTTGCTTTCAAGTTCAGAACGTGTAAACATAGAAATGCCTAATTTTGTAATTGGGTTTGGCAGCTACTCTTACTTGCTAGGTCTGGCTAGCTGCCAATTATAATATCGCATGAAGTCTTGCGATAGATCAATATGCAAGCAAATATTTTTATGCCTAATTACGAAGAAAAACCTTATTTAAAAAAGCATCAATTTACCACTAACAGGGAAGAACCATTGACTGCAAAAATAACTCTTAGACTTCCCCCATCAATGCTGAAAAAATTAAAAGGTCTAGATAACTACCCTGAATTTATCAGGCAAGCAATTTCCGATGCGCTAAATAAGCTAGAAAGTTCAAAAGAAGCTACAGAAGATTAATTTTTTAATGCGGCATAGTGTTGGGCTTCTTTCCTCAACCCAACCTACGCAACTGAAGATTTTTCGGATTAACACGAAACTTAATATAAGTTACTTACCCTTTTTTCTCTTTCCTTTGGGTTGGTACTCAATACCTCTTAGAAAGTCACCTAAATCCGAATTCTTGGTAATATCATAATTACCGTCACAAAACTGCTCTTTTAATTGCTGTTTATATTTATCAATCTCTTGCGGTGCAGAAGTATTAGATTTGATATATGCTTTTGGAATAAAATTTATTGATGTACCAGACTGTTTCAATAATTTTAGGAAATATCTATATGTAGTTATAACTTGCTCTGTAGCTGTTTTTATATCACGACCTTTTAATTCTACAAAACAGATTATTCTTATATTCTCTTTTGCATAGAATACGATTAAATCACAGATTTTCATTCCTTCTCGATCTAATCCTAATAGTTGACGCAAATTACAATTAGGGTTTGATTGATTATCTATACAAAAAAAGAGAATTGTTTCACCACTAGATGGTTTGATATTAATCTCTATTCCATTTTCTGTATAACTTGTTTTCCCTGGTAGCAAACAACTTGATAACAATAAACTATTTAAAGGCATTTTTAAATCACTCCTGAGCTTAAGAGTGATTATGGGAATATATGGGAAATATCATCAGATACATCACCAAACGTACCCCAATCTATACGCCCTTCTTCATTTAAAATATTCTTGGCTGTACCATCTTCAAACAGATATACAGAAACTTTCTCTTGAGGAATAAAAGCTTCTGTTTTTTCTAAATAAAATCGTTTTTTTATATCCTCTTTATCTTCACGTTTTGCTGCTTGCATTAAATTAGCTAAATGATCCACAATATACGGACTATGTGTTGTAATTAATACATTTAAGCCTGCTTGAACTAACATTGCTAAAAATTCAATTATTTCTACCTGTACTGCTGGATGTAAATTCATTTCTGGTTCATCAATAATTAGTAATTCATCCGGTTCAGCTAGATAGCGTAAGTATAGAACTAACGGAGCTAATTCTTTAACCATTGAAGAAGTAACTGCTATTTCTAATTTCACATTGTCTGATAGTTTAAACAGTATTTCTTTTCCATTTTTAGACTCACTAAGATCTACTTTGCCTTCCAAAATATTATTTTCTAATAATTCCGCTAATTTTATATAATTTAGAATTATATTATTAGTTTTACTTTCTTCCTTCCTTTGGGCAAATGTTTTTAAATAAACATTAGTTAACATATTCATTAAACTTTTTACTGCTGCATTTTGTATACTTTTTTTTTCAAAAAAAAGATTTCCTATATCTTCATCATATTCAAATCCAATTCCTAGAGAGAAAAATGGTACAACAGCAGTTCTTTCTGTAGGAAAAATATCAATATATGAGTAAATACTTACACGAAGTATCTCAAATATTTCTTGAAATAAAATTTGTTCAAACACTCTTCTAGGTAGTTTTTTAAAAATATTACTTTCTGAATTTGAAACTATATAAAAATAAATATTATTCTCACCTTTTTGCTTAAAAATATGTAAAAGGTTCTTATTTTCATAACCAAATGAAAAATGTCGGTCTAAAAAAGAATTTTTAATCTTATCAAGGATTTTTTGTTTAACTTTAGTTAAATCAAACAGTACTTTCATTTCCTCAAAATTACTGTGTTCTGTATCCAGAAAATTGTTCATCCAACTAGATGCTAAACAAGAAATTTCATTAATATATGTTTCAGCATAATCTTCAGCAAATTTAACTAAGTCAAAATGAATAGTCCCTTCTTGTAAAAACTGTTCAATAGCATTATCTATAATTGGATATCTATTCTGAGTTATTTTATCTAGATATGCTTTCAAATACTTTTCGGTTCCATGTTGACCTAAGATAGATGCTAATGTGTAAGCAGTCCAAGTTTTTCCAGTAGCATTTCTACCAATAAATACAGTTAAAGGTTTTAAATCAATTTCAGCTTTTGCAATAACACCCAAGTTATAAATTTTTACTTTCATGGCACATTTAATTTTAATTATTTAAGAGTAGACAGATACAGGTAATAACAACCTATCATGCTTTACAAGTTAAGCAAATTTCACCTGTTGCTAAATTACATATAAGGCTCGCTTTGATTTTTGGACTTATTGACGTAGACAGGCTCTGGGGGGTAGATATTAGGAAATGGGGGGAGGGTGAGGAGTTTTTCAAAATCAAATAAGAGTCCTATATATTCATTGCTGTACCTTGAATAATAACAAGGCTGACTCTTTCTTCACAGCTAAAGACAAAATAAATGTGGCTTACCGTCTGTTACTTGAAACTCTACATTAGAGAATAAGACTCAAAACCTTATTCACAAATCTCTCAACGGAGAAGGGGAGATTCGAACTCCCGGAACCTTTCGGTTCATCCGATTTCAAGTCGGACGCAATCGACCACTCTGCCACCTCTCCAAATAAACTGTCGAGCTACTGGCTACCCGCATTTTTCAGTTAGCACCAAAGCTGACAGATCATACTATATCTTATCACTACGCAGGTTGCACTACTGAATGCGATCGCTCATACAAAATTTCTTCTGACACCACCTGGAAGTCATTCCCCACCCACACTAAAGAAGCTTGGGTAACCACACCCGCCTCTAAAGAAACCAAGGAAAAATTACGCAGCTTCTCGCCGTCATTTTCCACTATCCTGGGCACAGTAGCCGCATTCAAGTAAATTGTTCCCTCTGGACTTCTAAAAACGGGTTTTCGCAGTTCTTTCTTCGTGTGCCGTAAAGTTCGGTGCATGTGACCAAACGTTACCAGAGGAATGGTTTTACCAGCAGTAACAGCCTGAGAAATCGCCTCAGCAAAATCTGGATCGCCAAAGTCGCCACCAATTGGATGCCAGTCTTTGCCGCAGGGGTCTTCTGGCCGATCGCCTAATCCACTAGGCCCGTTATGGCCGAGAAAAATAATCGTCTGGTAAGCAGCGCTTTTAACTGCTTTGACAATGCGATCGGCAGATTCTTCCAAATCTGTGACACCATAACGTTCCCGACAGATGTCCGCAAATTTCCATTCCGGGCCGCCCCAAGTAAATGGACGACCCCCGACTACAGTTAATTCCCAAGCTGGAAAATCTAATTTACCGTAACCGACATGGGCAGGGCCTAATAAATCGAGTTGTTCCTGTACCCAGTCTTCCTTGGAACGGTCGTAGGGACACTTTTTGCGTCCCCATTCTGTAGCTGTAAACCAAGCATCGTGGTTGCCCATAACTGCTGCTTTGGGAATGTCAACAGAAGCGATCGCTTTTACCACTTCCACCGACTCGTTACCAAAATCCCCCACAAACAGCACTAAATCAACACCCAAATGCTTGAGTGCAATGCTGTCTTCTACTTCCCATTGGTCGTGAACATCTCCAACTACAGCAATTTTGAGGGTTATCGAATGAGTTTTCTGACTGGTCATGCCACTTTCCTTGCCGTCTATCTCCAGGATATGAAACTCAGCCGGATTTGGACATTATCTCTAGAAAATCAACCGCCCACTATTTTTGGTAAAAACTACTATAATTAATTTAACAAGACTACAAATTGCAACCAAGGGCAACCCCTAATTGTGTTTACGACTGCACTAGCTCAACGAGAAAAAACCCAACCGGGTCAACTACCATTAGATTTGTTTAGCGCCATTGAGAGCCTCAAAAAAGAACTTAACGCGGTGATTCTGGCGCACTACTATCAAGAACCCGATATTCAAGATATTGCAGACTTTATTGGCGATTCCTTACAGCTTGCCAAAGCAGCCCAAAAGACCAGTGCAGATGTAATCGTCTTTGCTGGCGTTCACTTTATGGCAGAAACAGCAAAGATACTCAATCCAGATAAATTAGTACTTTTACCAGATTTGAATGCAGGTTGCTCTTTAGCAGATAGTTGTCCGCCAAAGGAATTTGCCGCTTTTAAAGCAGCGCATCCAAATCACCTGGTGGTGTCTTACATCAACTGCTCTGCTGATATTAAGGCAATGAGCGATATTATTTGTACTAGTTCCAATGCTGTCAAAATCGTACAGCAAATACCGAAAGACCAGCCGATTATTTTTGCCCCCGATCGCAATTTAGGGCGCTACGTCATGGAACAAACTGGACGAGATTTGGTGCTATGGCAAGGTAGCTGTGTTGTCCATGAAACCTTTTCCGAAAAGAAAATTGTCGAGTTAAAAATTGCCCACCCCCAAGCAGAGGCTATCGCTCACCCAGAATGTGAAACTAGTGTATTGCGCCACGCCAGCTTTATCGGTTCCACAGCAGCTTTACTCAAACATTGTCAAAACAGTTCCTCCGAGGAATTTATCGTGGCAACGGAGCCGGGAATCATCCACCAAATGCAAAAACTAGCTCCCCAAAAGCGCTTTATTCCCGCACCACCGATGAATAACTGCGCTTGCAACGAATGTCCGTTTATGCGGTTAAACACCTTAGAAAAGCTCTACTGGGCAATGAAAAATCGCACTCCCGAAATTAGCATGTCCGAAGATATCCGCCTTGCTGCACTCCGGCCAATGCAACGAATGTTGGAGATGAGCGTGTAGTTAGAATAAGTTTTTACAAGTTGTAGAGACGTGGTTTTATTGCGTCTCTACCAAAAATTTATTTTTTCTCAGCACTTGAAATTTATAAAACCTAGTGCTATGATGTTAAATCGTGAGACAAATGGGTCGGTGTCCGAGTGGTTAATGGAGACGGACTGTAAATCCGTTGGCTAGCGCCTACGCTGGTTCAAATCCAGCCCGGCCCACCTCTCACGAATTCATAAGTTATAATAGCTGGGTAATAGGTAAAATACCGAGCGTTGTAACTGAAAAACAAAAATTTTCTTTCGCCCGTGTGGCTCAGTGGTAGAGCACACCCTTGGTAAGGGTGAGGTCACGAGTTCAATCCTCGTCACGGGCTTATTAAAAATTTGAAAATCAGCAACTTTATGCAAACTGCATATTATATTATTGTTGCGTGATATTTAGTTTATACTTTGGGTCATTTTAGAGCGGTTCTTGTTGTTCCTCTTTTATGGCTTTGTTACATGCTGTACAAGAATTGCTATACATTCGGTCAAAATCAACAGTATTCAGTATGTATTCCTTATCATAGTTTGCCAGAGGATCGTTACAGATCTGGATAGTTGGATATTGCTCGCTTTCTGAATCAGAGGATATATATCTAATAAAAACACAAGTTCTCATTTTTAATCCACCTGACAATGCTGTTAGAGAAAATGCATTGAGTAAGCGGATTTTAGCAATTCATTCGCAGCTTTATAGAATCTGATATCTATATTAAAGCTATATCTTTTTGTTTTTAATTAGTAGATGATGTCTAATAAAAAACTCCACAAATGAAAGTGTGTTGAGTAGAAGCTAATTGTCTCAAACAAGGTAATTCAACGAACACAGAGAATCTATAACTATAAAGTGCGTAAATAAACTAAGATATATTTAATACTTAAAAAAATCAGATAACAAACTCACAAGTTTGTCGTCCTGATTTGGGAAGAGTTGGAGATTCAATGATTCTTAACCTTTGATTGGATCGAAGATAGATCCAGAGATTCGTCTAATTCGATACAATTTATAAGCTGAGAGAGCCAAGGAGAACAAGGTGGTCTTATTAAAAGGCTTTGAGATTGAGATGTATACTGGCACGCCTCAAGGTGAAATCGTTGGTCTCTCCGACAAAATTGTTGCAGCTTTGGATGGATTTGTTCGGGAGCCAGATAGCCGCAATGTGGAATATATAACCCAGCCATCGGCGAGTTACGAGAAGTTATTGTGTGCGCTACTGCATCCCAGACGGACGTTGCGAAACTACCTCAATCGTTTGGGCAATTACACCCTCATACCGGGAAGTACTTTGTCTTTAGGTGGGAGCGATCGCTTTATGCGTTCCGATCCAGCCAACCCCTATCATGACTACATCGAGCAAACCTACGGCACAAAGGTAGTTACCGCTAGCGTACATATCAATGTCGGCATTAGCGACCCCGAAATATTAATGCGGGCGTGTCGGGTGATTCGTTTAGAAGCACCTTTATTTTTAGCCCTGAGTGCCTCATCTCCATTTTTGGATGGCAAAGCTACAGGGTATCATTCCACCCGTTGGGGTCTGTTCCCGCAAACCCCTAAACATGTGCCATTATTTGCCAGCCACGCCGATCATATCCAGTGGGTGGAAAATCAACTCGCTGCTGGAACAATGCAAAATGTCAGGCATTTATGGGCATCAGTGCGACCAAATGGCGATCGCCGTCCCTACGATTTAAATAGGCTAGAACTGCGGATTTGTGATTTAGTCACAGACCCCATCGCCTTACTAGCGATTACCGCCTTATTAGAAGCGCGTCTGTTACAAATAATCGAAAATCCTAGCATCGACCCATTAACTCAAAGTACCTTTTCTCCTGAAGAACTCGTCACTTTGACTGCCGAAAACGAAACTGCTGCTGCAACCACTAGTCTTGATGCTCAGCTAACCCATTGGCAAGATGGCAGAAGCATCACAGCTAGAGATTGGATTGGCGAAATTTACCAGGATGTTTGGGCGATCGCCAAACAACAAGGTTTTAGCTGTTTCCTTTCACCTTTGCACAAAATTCTCCGCGAAGGCAATGAAGCTCAACAGTGGTTGCAGCTACACAGAGTCGGCTTTGACAGCCAGTGTGTCATCACCCAGGCTATTACTACCATCCAGGAACGAGAAATCGAACTAGAAGACAAATTGTGTTCCTCGCTGCTGACGTAGCCGGAGGCTTTAGGGATTGGGGACTGGGGATTGGAAACATCGGCAGACAACAACAGAAGTTGGAGTGTAAGCTTTCAACCTAGTTTGCCCTGAAGCAACGCGGACTGCTTCACTCAAAGGCCCTGCCGCAGGCATCCAAATTTCTCCTGTCAAAGACGCTACGCGAACCGAAGACAAGGCGAATAACTCCTAACTCTTGACAGGGGTTAATAGCGTTTGTAGTCCTAACAATCCCAATCCCGGATGCCCAATCAACGGTTGCCCTCAAACAAATGGTAGATTTTTGTGCAGTCAGTACTTGGTAAAAAAAATACAAGCAACCATTTAACTTTACATAAAATTTAATATTTACCGATTTCACTCAAATACGCTCTCAGGTAGTATTCTGAGAGGGTTTGCGGTTCGTTTTAAAAATCTAATCGATGGGGAATGCTTGATTATTATTAACAAAACCTATGAATAGCCTCTGCCTTTTGGTAGATTTTACATTGACAACAGATTATTTTATACAATACGTAGATTATACGGACAATGCCTCAGGTAGTTTTAGTTAACCCCCAAATTCCTCCTAATACAGGTAATATTGCCCGTACTTGTGCGGCTACGGGTACTGAGTTACATTTAGTTGGGCCTTTGGGGTTTGAAATTAGCGATCGCTACCTCAAAAGAGCCGGCTTAGATTACTGGCCTTATGTCAAGCTGCACTATCACGAATCGTTAGAAGCCTTCAAAATAGTACACCAGGAGCGTGGAGGCAGATGGTTGGGTTATAGTGTCGCCGGAAATATTAACTATGTCAGTTTTCAGTTTCAACCCGATGATTGGTTGTTATTTGGCAGTGAAACCACTGGTTTGCCACCAGAAGTTTTGTCACATTGTGATGCTACTCTGTATATTCCGATGAGTGAGCCTGGAGTTCGTAGCTTGAATCTGTCGGTGAGCGTCGCTATCGGTTTGTTTGAAACTCGGCGGCAATTAGGCTATTTACAATAGTTGTCTAGCTAATTTATTATTAAGTATATCTACTTAACTCTTTTCCAAAAACCAATTAGATGAGTGATTTGTGGCGACGAAGACTTTGCTAGTTACGGCAGATTTAATGTCAAAAAATACACCAAAAATTGTGTTTTTGAATAAAATGTAGTGGAAGATACTTACAAGAGGAGTAAGCTTGTTATAAGAAATTTGTATATAAAATTCGCGATAATGCCAAATTTGAATGATAGATTTTGATGAATTTGCAGCATTCAATATTGGGGAACAAATGCCCTATAACTTAGTCATAGAGCGCATTTGAGCTATTTTGGCTCTAATGTTCCCAGGATTACTCCCCAAAATTAGCCAATGGTTAATACGGTTGTTTTTTAGGGAATAATCAACGTAAAGTCTCGTGTTGGGAAGACGGATTGTGTAGAAATATCTTGAAAAGATCTACAGCAGGGGGCATCGCTTTTCCAGAGGTCGCAGCAATTTAATTTTCGGCAGCGACTATGGACTTGATAAAACTAAACTATTTGCCAAGTCCCCGCGATTGACGCAAGACAGCCGCGGAAAACCGGAAAAAAGAAAACGTCCTAAATGGTGTGAGGAGTGGTTCGGACAAGCAAGCATAGCAATTCTTAAGTTTTGCTAACAGATGTGAACTTGTCTAAATCAGAGAAGCAGGTTAATCTTGCGTAAGCATCTCTGGTGAATGCGATCTCGATCTATCGTTAGTTGCGATCTAGATCCTTGACTAGATATCCAGCTGAAAAATCGAGGTCAGTTAAGCGCTAGTGATCGTAAGGAGGTCGTCTTTGAAACGAGCATTGAAAAAGAGAGTGAAAGCTGTGTTGAAAAATAACCCCAGCAGCGATGATGCCCCGGTAGAACAACTAAATTCAATTAATCCAAAAGTTAACCGTCGGGTGCGGACAAAAGCCGCCATGATTGGCTTGGCAATCTCTATGGGAGCAACCAGTCTTTTGGTGACTCGACAAAGCGATCAAGCCCAAGCAGCGGTGCCTGTAGGCAGCCAAAAGGCAACCTCAACCATTCCTGCGGTTCGTGATACTGAGGTGAAATTCGCCTCCACCAAGCTGGAATCCCAAGCAATCTCATTACCGAGCGTGCCGGAGAATCCTGTTGTCGTGGAACCAACAGCAGTCTCACAGTTGCCTGGGCTTGAAGCTAAATGGCAAGTCGCAGCCAGTGGAACGTCTTTGCCAGTTCCTGCATCAGAAAGTTTTTCCCAAACAACGCCAGTTGATAAAAATCTCGCTGGCTCAAAATCCCAAGTGCCCCAGGGGTCGAACAATACTTTAGCTGAGACTAGCTTTCCAACAGTCAACAAGCTATCGAACCCCATTGCTGAAGATATTGCTGGTACTACAAATGTATTACAAACCGTACCACAAACAGTGGCAACATCTGGGACTGCCAGCAGTGAAATAAATGCACAACTTAAGGCGCAACAAGAGTTTGCGCTGAATCGCTTACAAGAAAAATCAAACCGTTTAAGAAAGAGTCTGGCACAATTGCGGTCTGAGGATACCGAAAATTTATCACAAACTGCTATTGGCAATACTGTAGTTGAAAAAACTGTGTTAGCGCAGTCAGAGACTTCTGGAAATGCTGGTCAAGCCAAGCTGATATCGAGGTTAAAACAGAAGACACAACAGGAAATTGCGTTAACTACACCGACGACCTTGATTGCGTCCTCGACAAGAACAGCCTATGAAGTTAAGCCTGGAGATACGCTAGCGGCGATCGCCAGCAGATACAATACATCTGTATCAGAACTAGTTAAGGCAAATAACCTCAATAATCCCAATCAACTGCGAATCAGTCAAAAACTGATTATTCCAACTGCTCAAGTTCAGGTACCTGTAGCGACTAAGCCCAGTTTTGTAGAGCCGATTAATACTCCCAAAGTTACTTCCTCTGTGACCATTGGTAGTGCTAACTCATATCTACCCAGTTCGCCATCGCGAATTATTGCTGACAACAGTAGCGTTACCGTCTCTACACCGGTAACTGCGGACGACCAAATTCAGACAAATAGCGCGAACGACTTGCAAACAGCTCCCATCGCTCCTAGAGCTTATGGCGTGGGTGGTGAAACCCCAGTACCAAAAGCCTTTGTTGAAATCCAGCAGCGTGAGGAACCAACAAATAGGGTAGCAAGGGGTAATAACAACAATAATGACCGTCTACGGGGCTTACAAGCAGAAATCCAGAGATTACAGCAGAAATATCGCGCTCAACAGTCTGGGAACTTAGCAATGCCAGCTGCTGCCGCTGAAAGTAACACTGCTGCGACATTCACTCCTGTTTCTACCCCCAGTAATATTCCCGTACCTATCTCTGTGTCTCGACCGAATAACGTAGCAATACCAATTGCGGTTCCGACACCTACCAGAGCTAACTACGCTCAACCAATTAAGCCCCAATTCCGTGCCACTATACCGGCCAACGAGCCAATAAATCCAGAGTTCTTACCCAATCTAGGATCTGCTGGTCAGTGGACTCCCCCTCGCAATCCATCTGGCACCAGAGTTGCAACGCCTCCTAGACGAGTAAATGCTTCGGATTCCTTAGGGAAGTTGCGCGGAACCACAGTTGCTCCACAGGCAATACCACCTTTGGCAGCAGTGGATCAATACTTACCCAGAGTGATTGACGAAACAACACCCCCTCCATCTAATTCATCCGTAGCTTACCAATGGCCGGCGAAGGGTACTCTCACCTCTGGCTATGGCTGGCGCTGGGGAAGAATGCACAAAGGAATTGATATTGCTAATTCCACAGGCACGCCTGTTTTCTCCTCTGCTGAGGGGGTCGTGGAAAAAGCTGGCTGGAACAATGGCGGTTACGGTAACCTCGTTGAAATCCGCCATCCTGATGGCAGCACGACTCGCTACGCTCACAACAGCAAGATTCTGGTACAAGCTGGTCAGCAGGTGAGTCAGGGAGAGACAATTGCTTTAATGGGTAGCACTGGTCACAGCACTGGACCGCACACTCACTTTGAAATTCATCCATCAGGCAAGGGTGCTGTTAACCCAATAGCTATGTTACCAACAGCACGTCTGTAATTCTTGGCTATCTGTAACTAAATCATTGCCTTGTTAATTGAGGGAGTTTATCTCCCTCTTTTGCTTTTTATTGAAAAATTTGCTTAATAGTACAATTATACTATTAAAACTAAAATTTAACTCGCTACTGTTGGCTTGTAACTATAAACCCATTTGTGAAAATCCTCATTTAGCGTCATTTGCCGCTGTGGGGTCTGACTAGGAGATGTAAAGTCTTCGTAGTAGCGCATCTCGCCCATAGCACTACGAGCCTGAATAATTTTTGTACGCTCGATGCGAGACTGTTCGTAGGTAGTTAGGGCTTCTTCGAGGGTAGCTGAATGGGAAAAACACTGTGCCAGTTCGTATGCATCTTCAAAAGTGGTATTGGCTCCTTGTCCCATAGCTGGTGCCATTGGATGAGCGGCATCACCTAAGAGAGTAACTCTGCCTTGACTCCAGTGGGTTAAGGGTGGGCGATCGCAAATTGGCCCTTCCCAGATTTGCTCGGCTGGTGTGGCTTTTACCACCGCCCGAAAGGATTCATCCCAATCGGCTAATTCGTGGAGAATGCGAGATTTGACTCCATCGGCGTCTTGAGAAAGAGAGTAATCAGGCGAAAATTTACGACTAATCCAACTGGTATAGCCGCCTCCCACATTGAGAATGTACATGAACTGTTTATTGCCTTTGACGAAAACGAGTTCATACTCATTAAATAACTCGTGGTGGTACTTGATGACAGCACGCCAACACATACTACCGATATAATTAGGCTTACCCTCGCCAAATAAAGTTTCTCTAATTACGGAGTTGACACCATCAGCACCAATTAGCAAATCTGCATCTACTGATTTTTGACCATCAAAATGAATTTTCACACCGTTTTCATCTTGGTCAAAGCCGATGCAACGATGATTGAGGTGAATGATGTCAGATGGCAATCTTGATGCTAGAACTTGCTGTAAACGATACCACCAAATAGTCAATAATGGCTGCCCGTATTGGTCTAAATATTTAGTTTGACTAGTCCTGATTGTTTCTTTGTGAATATTCTTTAAAACCGTGTGGTTAACTTCGCATCCTGAGCTTTTCAGGGTTTCGACTATTCCCGGTGCGATCGCATCTAGAAAATTTAAGCCATTAGGAGCCAGTCCTAGTCCAGTTCCAGCCGGACGAAATTCTTGTGCTTTTTCGTATACTCGAACGTCAATACCTTGGTTTTGAAGTGCTATGGCAGTAGCCAAACCGCCTGGCCCAGCGCCAACGATCGCAACTTTTTCTAGTATCGGCTTAGAGAATTTCTGAGTTAGATTTTTGTTCATAATAGAAATCAGAATTTTAGGATATCCCCACCGATAAATCCGCTTGCTCTCCTACCTTTCGTTTTAAGCAGATTCACAGCCGTTATTTTGACTCCTAAATACTTTTTTAGTCAATCTTCCTGAAGAACCAACTCTGAATTGGCGTTTTAATCACTTGTCATCTGTCCTGTGGTTGCTGGTGGTAACAAAAACTGCACGCATAGGATTTTTGTAAATCTGACAAACTCAAATGCAATATCCTTACCTCGATTTTGGCAGTAAATTTTGTAAAATCGACCTTCATTGCTCAAAAAACCTAATATCAGGTACATAGCTTGCTGTATTATTTTTGTATTCAAAAATGATTGCGAACAGGATTTTGTATGAAATTTAAATCAGCTTCCATATATATTGGTTTAAGCTTTTTAAGTTTTTCAGTAAGTTCATTGCCGCGTGTTGTAAATCCACCACAAGTCCTTGCCCAAGAAGTTAGTTCTTCATGCCCTCTACCAGCTGATATCGCCATTACCTTTCTAAATTCGGAGTGTAAGGAAGTTAAACTAGAGCAACCCCAAACTTTTTATCGCTACTATAGTAGCAGTAACAACAAATACGGCAGATATTTAACGGCTGACAAATATAACACGAATGTAGAAGTAATCAAGAATCTCGCTCTCAATCAAGAATGGGGTAATCAAGCCACTCAAATACTAACAGTAACTTTGCCAGCAGGAACCTTAACTTATCAAGGCATTGTCGGCCCTCAAACTCCTAAAGAATGCTATCCAGGTGGTGGTCAACAAACATTTATTAAAGATTCAAAAGATCCGAATATCAAATGGTCTGACGCAGGAAATATCGTTGTAGAAAAGTTTAGCTGCCCGTAAAATTTATGGAAACCAACACACAAGAATTTATCGAGCTAATCGATCGAGCTTCTGAAATTAGCGAACAGATGCTTAAAGACAAAAAATCTGAGTCTTCTCCACGTTTAAACAACCTCATAAATGCCTTACAATCTATTAAAACTAAGGCACTCAATGGTCAACTCGAACCATCAGGAGGAGTCTCAACTCTTGGTCTAGCTCGTGAAGTGGCGGATTGGATTGAACCGTTAGATTCGCCATTATTAAAAGCTGTAGGTGGCATAGAGGAATATTATCAAAAACACCTCTAAATCTCCTATTTTAGTCTATTTAACGCAACATTACAGTTAACGGAACAGTGCTGAGTAATGAGTAATAATTACCATTTTTAACTCAGTACTGTTTTGTTAAAAGTAATTATATTTATTCACATTAGCACCCAATATGGAAGAAAATTCTTTAGCAGCGATTCCTTCAAACTCTGTTACCCAAGAATTTAGAATATTGAGTTCGCAAGAAGTAGAATTCTCGCTAAATGTCAATAATTTATCCTACTCAGTAAAGCTAGAACCCCGCGTTACTTTACTCGATGCACTACGGGAAAAGCTGGGTTTGATGGGTACAAAAAAAGCTTGCGATCGCGGTGAATGTGGCGCATGTACTGTATTAGTTAACAATCGGCGAATTAACTCCTGTATGACATTGGCAATAATGCACATCGGCGCTGCAATTACTACTATTGAAGGATTAGCAGAAGATGGCAAACTCCATCCTCTACAAACAGCTTTTATCACCCATGATGCTTTTCAATGTGGATATTGCACATCTGGTCAAATTGTCTCTGCCTTAGGGATGATATTAGAAGAAAAACCCAAATCTGAAGCAGAAATTCGAGAAAAAATGAGTGGAAATCTTTGCAGATGCGGTGCATATCCAAATATTATTGCAGCGATTCAAGATGTCCTAGAGGAAAAGGAAGATGCAGCCATTTAGTTATGCTAAAGTTTTGTCACAAGCAGCGGCGATCGCCACAATTCAAGAACAGAAAACTGCGGAATTTCTTGCGGGCGGTACTGATTTATTGGGATTAATCAAAGATGGCGTAAAAGTAGTAAATACATTAATTGATATTAACAGTTTACCGCTAAGAGATATTGAATTTCAAACTCATGGAACTCGCATTGGTGCAATCTGTAGATTAAGCGATGTAGCTTTTCACCCCCAAATTCAAGAGTGTTATCCAGTAATTACCCAGGCTTTGCTACAAAGTGCTTCGCCACAACTGCGAAATATGGCAACTGTGGGTGGTAATTTATTGCAACGAGTTCGTTGCAGCTACTTTCGCGATCCAGTTTTTCCTTGTAATAAACGCACTCCAGGTAGAGGTTGTGCGGCAATTACAGGCTACAATCGGATGCACGCTATTTTTGGAGCTAGCGAACATTGTATCGCCGTTCATCCTTCAGATTTAGCTGTAGCTTTGACAGTATTAGATGCAGTGATTTGCATTCAAGGGGCAGAAAAAACACGGCGAATTTCAATTCATGATTTTTATCTTTTACCAGGAGAGACGCCACAAACAGAAAATTTATTACAACCTGGAGAATTAATTGTTGCTATTGAAATTCCAGATTTTGCATATAAATCTCATTATTTAAAAGTTAGAGATCGGGCTAGTTATGAGTTTGCTCTTGTTTCTGTAGCTATTGCCTTAGAAATAGAACAAAATGTTATCAATTCAGCACGTATCGCTTTTGGAGGAGTAGCCCCAAAACCTTGGCGTGCATGGAAAGTTGAAGAATTCCTCAAAGGGAAAGCAATCAATACAGCTACATTTATAGCCGCAGGGGAACTTGCAATTAAAGAAGCAAAACCGCAAACACACAATGAATTCAAAATTGAATTAGTCAAACGCGTTTTAATTCGTGGGCTTTCAAAATCTTGTGGGGGTTGAACTCTACACAGGAGTTGTATGATACCTTCTACTAAAACTCAAGATTCGTGTGGCTTATTTCCTCGACTGCACTCAGCTTAACTAATAGAGAGGCGAAGGTTTGAGTGCAAGAATAAGTGGCAATTCAATTATAATAGTGATATTGGTCACAAGAGGAGTGCGATCGATATCACTAATTAGCAATGATTTAGGTTATAATATTTGTTTCATCGCCTCTAAGGTAAAAAGCTAGTTCATAAATTGATACTAGCCTTAAAAAGTCGTTATTCCTCAATTAGCCGATCGAGAAGTTAAGACTATGTTTGAGTAGTGATGGCTATTACCTGTTAAGCCCTGAATTATCTGTGTAAGTGAATTTGAGGGCTTGATTACAGACAAGTTTATTTGAGTAGTGTCAAGTATTAGCAAATTGTTGCGCGAAAAGATATAAGCTTCTTTTCACAGCAGCAAAAATTTTGAATTAGAGTTACGTCAGTCTCTGATTTGTTATTTAAATAACTATTAATTTTATGAAAGTAAAAGCTTAGCATTAGTCTTCAGAAGAATTTATAAATATTTATTAGATATCAAGTATTAATTAAAGTTATTTATAATGCTAAAACAACTTAAAAAAAAATTTCCATTGCAATATAACATTTGCTATGAAAACTATATAGGATTAACTAAAAACCCTCGTTGGTTGTTGATGCGTAAAGTTGGTAGATTCCCTTTTGGAAAAGTTGTAAGAGATTTTTTGCCTTATAAAAACGAACATTTTTCTCAAGAATTCGTAAATACAAGCTGCACTCTATTTCCAGGTCTTGATATTGATGTTGTTGTTAATAGTTTGCAGGAAAATGGATTTTATTTGGGTCTTAACCTTTCCAAAGAAATAGTAACTGAAATTGCTGATTTTGCTCATTCTCATGCTTGTTATGGTGATTACAAACCTAATTTAGGTTTTTTTTATAATCAGAAGCAATTAGCAGAAAAGCATTACGATCGAATATTTAAACTAGCTGGCTATTTTAATACAGCTTTGCTTTGTCCTGCTATTAAAAAGCTGCAAAACGATCCTACACTATTGGCAATAGCTGGTAAGTATTTAGAGTGTAAACCCGTACATTTATCTAATCAATTATGGTGGAGCTTTGCTGGTGAGACAACAACATTTGAAAAGATGAAAACATTTCAAATGTTTCACTACGATCAGGATGATTATCGCTTTTTAAAATTTTTCTTTTATTTAACGCATGTTGATGCATTAGGTGGCCCCCACGTTTGTGTTAGAGGCAGCCACAAGCAGAAAAAACTTTCACATTTATTGTTACCTAAATGTGAAACTGATGAAGATATTATTAGCTATTATCAACAAAAATCATTAGTGACTATTTACGGCAAAGCAGGGTTTGGCTTTGCTGAAGATACTTTTTGTTTTCACAAAGGCACTACTCCCATTGCTCAAGATCGCCTGATGTTACAAGTGGAGTTTGGCACAATTGATTACAATATGCAGCATGATATAAGAGACCCATTAATTCTACAAACTATGATTAATTCCTAAAAATAATTTATTATATATAACGATCCTATCTCAGTTGCGAAAATTAACTAACCGCTTTTTCTAAGACGCAGCGTCTCGTAGAAAAGGTTTCACAATTGATTTAGGACTGCTCTATAATACAAAAGTATCATAAACATGTACTTAATGTTTATTCAAGGAACCCAAAGTAGAGGTAACGGCATATTGTGAGTTTGCGAATGAGCAAGTGTCGGCATCAACGATACAAACAAAGAAAATGCTCGATAAATTAGTGACTGTTAAGTCCAAGTTTGCAGAAAATTGGTATAACAAATTTATGCATATATATGGATTTAAATTTTAGAGTTTAATTTGCCACAATTTTATGCAGACCTCTACTAAATTTAATTTTCCAGCAAAGGGAAAGCAACAGTATGAGTAAAATTGTTGGTAAAGCAGTAGATCGGGTTGATGGTAGACTGAAAGTCACGGGAGAAGCACCATATACAGCTGATGTGCCCATAGACAATTTGACTTATGGCGTAATTTTTGAAAGTACGATCGCCAATGGCAAAGTTATCGAAATAGACACATCAAAAGCCTTAGTATCGCCTGGTGTAATAGATATCGTTACTTACGAGCAAACACCATCGTTAATTAAAATACCGTTCTTTTCTCCTGCAAAAACTCAACCAACCGAGAAAGATGACAACATCTATTACAATGGTCAACACCTGGGGATTGTAATCGCTCAAACTTTAGAACAAGCCCAAACCGCTGCTGCTTTAATTAAAGTTATCTACGAAGAAGCAGCGCCAACAATAACATTGGCACAGGCAGAAATTTTTGAACCAGAAACAGTAAATTTTGGCATCATGCCAGGTAAAATCACTAGAGGGAATATAGAATCTGGTAAAGCACAAGCAGATATTCTCGTGCAGGAAGTTTATTCCACACCGATGGAAAATCATAATCCCCTAGAAACTTCTGCAACCATAGCGATGTGGGAGGGGGATAATTTGATATTATATGAAACCACCCAAGGCATTTCTGCAACCCAAAGAGCCATCGCATCTGTTCTGAATATTCCTCAAGAAAATGTCCGCGTCATCTCCAAATATTTAGGCGGAGGATTTGGTTGTAAAGCACTACTCAGATCTCATACTATTCTTTGTGCCATCGCCGCCAAACGAGTCAACCGACCGGTGAAAGTTGCCTTAGAGCGATCGCAAATGTATACTAGCTGCGGCTACCGTTCCGAAACTCAACAACACCTAACGCTAGGTGCAACCAAAGAAGGCAAACTAACAGTCATTACTCACACCGGCACATCCTTAACATCCCAATTTGAAGACTTTGTGGAACCCGTTGGCGCAGCCACAACGATGATGTACGCTTGTGAAAATTTGCAAGTGAAATATCGCTTGGGACGCATCAATGCTGGTACGCCAACCTTTATGCGCGGTCCCGGCGAAGCACCAGGAATGTTTGCCTTAGAGTCGGCAATGGATGAACTCGCTTCTGCCTTAAATATTGACCCCATTGAATTCAGACTGAGAAATCATGCAGATATCGATCCTCATACGGGATTACCTTGGTCGAGTAAATCCCTGAAACAATGTTATCAAAAAGGTGCAGAGATTTTTGGCTGGTCACAGCGCAACCCAGTTCCGCGTTCCATGCGAGAAGGTGATTTTTTGATTGGTTGGGGAATGGCGAGTGCGACATTTCCCAGCAATTCTGGTTCAGCATCAGTGAAAGTCGAAATTTTTGCCACTGGAGAAGTAAAACTAGAAACTGGTACTCAAGACATCGGTACAGGCACTTATACAGTGATGAGTCAGGTGGCTAGTGAAGCATTAGGCTTACCAGTGCAATTTCAACTAGGTGATAGCAATTACCCGAAAGCACCGATTACAGGCAATTCAATTACAGTTGGTAGCGTTTCGCCGGCGGTGCATAAAGCAGCGATCGCCGCACGGGATAGAATAATTGAAATGGCGATCGTAGATCCAAATTCCCCTCTTTATGGATCTGAAACAGAAAATATTACAGTTGAATCAGGGCAAATATTTTTAAAACAAAACCCATCCCAGCGAGACAGCTACACCGATATTTTGCGCCGTCAGGGATTAGAAAGTTTAGAAGTCACAGAACAAACTACACCCAACCCAGAGAGTAAAAGTTATTCCAAACACTCTTTTGGCGCCATCTTTGTAGAAGTCGCCGTTGATGAACTTTTAGGAGAAATCAAAATTAGACGTTGCGTAGGTGTTTATAGTGTAGGGCGAATTCTCAACTTCAAGACAGCACGCAGTCAAGTTGTCGGTGGTATTACTTGGGGAATTGGCATGGCATTAATGGAAAAAACCATAATGGATGCTAACCAAGGCAGAATAATTGGTGCCAATCTTTCAGACTACTTGATTCCCGTTCATAAAGATATTCCAAATATGGAAGTGCAATTTATTGAAGAAGAAGATCCTTATGTGAATGCGCTAGGAACTAAAAGTTTGGGAGAACTTCCCATTGTTGGCGTAGCCGCAGCCATATCGAATGCAGTTTATCATGCTATAGGTAAACGGATTCGCGACTTGCCAATTACACCAGACAAGTTGTTGTAAGTGAAAATGAAACCTAGAAAATGATTCAGCCGATAACCTTCACCGTCTAATACTTTCACTGACTTCTTTTCTAAATTTTTCGATAACATCTTGTAATTTTGCTTTATGTTCTGAATCTAAATTATCTAAATTCCCTTCAATAAAAACTTTTAACACAGATCCTTGGTTAGGATTGTTAACACAGTTAACACATCTAACATCTTTTTGATATGAAGGTAATTTACTTTCTCTCTTGTTTACTCCACCCTTTTTTTTTGGATCGTACATATTTCTCACAAGCTTAAATGTAGTTGCTAAAGCAGACACGCCCATTATGCTAGAAACAATCGCTAGAATTTCCATAATTTCCTCCGAATTAAGACATAGCTAAATACTTGCAAAAAAGACTGGTAGCAAAAGAAAATAAAAATATAGCTACCGTCGCATAAAATATGCTTCTGTCAATGTTTTGACTAGTTGTTTTTTGACTATTTACTGGAAGATTTTTGATGTAAGGATAGAGTAGCCCAGCAGCTAATGTAGACAAAAAACAACCACCGATGATTAGAATTTCATACCATTGATTTAAGCTTGACCTAATCAGGATATTACCTATTGATTCCGCTCCAAATGATACAGCAATTATTAGTAACTGCCCATCTCTGTAATGTTGATAGTCAAACCATTCTTGTCCGTAAAATAGCCTAACCAGACAATCAATTCCTAATGGAAGTACTGAGACTATAAATGTAAATAATAGCCAAACAAGCACTTCTTTTGGTAATGGAAGCAACATAATTATGTTAGATCAATATAATAACTTATTTTCAAGCAAAAAATAAAATGAAATAGCTGATAATATACAAAAAACTGGCTAAAAATTGTTTGTAGCGTAACTTTTTTAGGAAATAATTATATTTATATTTTCCGTTTACCTAATTCCTACAAGCGGTTTGTCTTTGGAGACAATAACGCAGTTGCAGACAAATAGGCGATCGCAATCCTAAATCTTGAAAAAAATGCTATGGCGATTGTCATTTGAGTATCGCTCATAAGTTACCTCTTTTTTAGCTTTTGAATTCTGACTCCTAAATTCTGCTGTAAAATTTCAGCGTTGCCAAAATTAAGTACCAACACTAAGTAGTTTCTTGTTAATTTATCACCTGATAACTATGTTGCCAGGGTATTTCAAAAGTCAAAAATTAATATCTTTCGTTTAGGTTCCAGGTTTTTAATAAAAATGCAAGGACAGTTAAGGCATTTAAGAAAACATTTCACAAAAGCTTAAATTATTGTTGTTTTTTAACCTGCTAATATTCTGACTTTTCATGGCATGTTGAAAAGGTTATTTAAGCCTTTCTTCAAGCCCTAATTTTTCCATTAGGTATTCTCATTAGTCTATAAATATTGAGAATAACGCTGTAGAAAAAACATTATTTTTATAAAAACTTGAGTATTTTTACTGGAAATTTATAGTAAAGAAAATAAAGAGTAAATAATGTGGTTTTTACTACGTTATTGACTTGAATTAATAAGATAAACTTGCCTCATGAATGTCATCAAAGTACTGAGTTTTATTTAGTAACAAAAAAGGACAAACAATGAGCAAAGAAGTAGCCAAAGTAATCATATGGGAAGAGAATCAAAAAGATTTTGTTAAAAAGTTCTATGATTTACAATTTGTTCCTAGACTAGGAGAGGAAATTTACTTAAAAAAAGAGAAATGGAAAGTAACCAGAGTCGAACACGATCTAGAAGTAAATGAGGTTAATGTCTACATAGAATTAATCAAAAAAGTCAAGCAGGATAAATCATCTAATTCATAAATAAAATTGACAAGAGACGCAATAAATCGCCGTCTCTACGAAAGATTGATTATTGTAGAAACGGCGATTTATCGCGTCTTCGGGATCTAGAATTTTCAGCAAAAACCTTAACTTGAACTAATAAACAAAGCTGTGCTACGCTGCACTAAATCTATAGACCTCTTGCAAAAGTCCCTAATACCCCACCCCTTGCTAAGGAAGGGGAGGGGAGACAAAGCGTAGCTTTGGCGGGGTGGGGTCTTATTTTCGATTTATGCAAGAGGTCTTATATTTACTTTTCAAACTTCCAACTTCACACCCCGAATTGAATAATCTAACAACTCCATCGGGTGAATTACTGAAATCTTTTTACCTTGCAACTTTAAATGCTTAGTAATTTGCAAAGTACACCCCGGATTAGCAGAAGCAATTAACTCAGCACCAGTATTCAATAAATTTTGTACTTTTTGCTGACCCAATTCCTCAGAAACTTCTGGTTGCAACATATTATAAACACCAGCACTGCCACAACACAAAGCCGCATCTAGAGGTTCTTTTAACTTGACCCCTGGAATTTGCCGCAATAACTGACGCGGTTGGACGCTAATCTTTTGACCGTGTAATAAATGGCAAGCATCTTGATAAACTAAAGTCAAAGTTTGATCTGTCAATGGTGATAGTTTGGCTGTTAATCCAACAGTTGCCAAAAACTCTTGAGCATCTTTCACCTTAGCCGCAAAATCCTTCGCTTTTTCGCGATATTCTGGGTCGTCTTCTAATATATGACCGTATTCTTTTAAAGTATGACCGCAGCCAGCAGCATTGATAATTACAAAATCTACATCAGTCTTGGCAAAACTATCAATCATCTGTCTTGCTAAAGCCTTGGCCTGTTCTGTTTGTCCTTGGTGTTCGGGAAGCGCTGCACAACAGCTTTGAGATTTGGGAATTACAACTTCACAACCATTCGCTGTCAAAACCCGCACCGTCGCTTCATTCACAGGAGAAAAGAACAATCGTTGCACGCATCCCAAAATTACCCCAACACGGTAGCGCTTTTCACCTTTAGCAGGAATCACACTAGGCAAATTATCTTGAAAAGATTTGAGAGTAATTTTTGGCAGAATAGATTCCATTGCTGCCAAACGAGGAGATATTTTATTGAGTAAATTGGTAGTCCGAACTAACTTACTCAAACCCAACTTTTGATAAACAAACAAGGGAGCTAATAAAACTCGTAAAAGATTGGGATAAGGAAACAGAGAAAATATCAACTGCCGAAATAATTTATCTGGCAAACTGCGGGGATAATTGCGTTCAATTTGGTGACGAGTTGCAGATATTAACTTGTCATACTGCACGCCAGAAGGACAAGTACTCACGCAAGCAAGACATCCCAAACAAGAATCAAAATGTTCTACTGTTGCCGTATTAAGAGCAATCTTACTCTCATTAATTGCATCCATTAAATAGATGCGTCCTCTAGGAGAATCCATCTCCTTACCCAACACCCGATAACTCGGACAAGTCGAGAGACAAAATCCACAATGCACACAACTATCAATCAAATTCGGCTCAGGTGGATGACTCTCATCAAACCCCTGCAAATCTTTCAAACTAGCCGTCTTATTAACAGAATTTTCTGAAACTTGCATAATCAATTCTTCTCCCCTCTTCCTTGGCGTCCTTGGCGGTTATTTCTTCCAACTAAATCCCACCTACAAACCTACCAGGACTTAAAATATTTTTGCTATCAAACTGCTCTTTAATACGGCGCATCAATGTTAAACCATTCCCCGTATAACCCCAAACATCTACTTGTTCTTTAACCGCCGCTGGTGCTTCCAGAATTGTTAAAAAACCACTATGAGTTTGAGTGCGTAGGCGTAGCTCATCGCGAACTTGCAAAACCCGATCTTTATCCTCTAATTGTAACAAACCCAAACCACTACTGATATGAATTAAACCTAACTCCACCTCAGATAAAATTTCCACCGCAGCAGTAGGTAACACTCCTATTTTGCAGGTAATTACAGATTCTTCAACACGAGAATGTATTCGTTGTTGTAATCTTTCCCATAGATTAGCTTCATCGCCATCTATATAAATTGCCCCATCTAAACCCAATTTTTGCCCTAGTTCCAAAACTCGGTTTGACTGTTCTTTAACGCTCTCACTAATACTTTGAAACCGAGCAATTAATCCTAGTCCTTTACCCAAACCTAAACCAGATACCAATTTAGTTGATAGCAAATCAGCCTGGACTGGTGTTAACCCCGAACCCCGCAAAGTATCAGCCGCTTGAGATACAGCCTCAGCTTCACCAGTTAGTACCACCGTTGCCGATGCTTCTTGTAGCGGATACAGTCGAAAAGTTACTTGACTAATAACTCCTAATGTGCCGTAAGATCCAGTAAACAATTTCATTAGATCGTATCCGGCAACATTTTTGACTACTCTTCCGCCAGCTTTCGCAATTTGTCCATCAGCACGCACAAAAGTAATACCTAGTAATTGGTCGCGCACGCTACCATAGCGTTGTCGTAGAGAACCTGTATCACCTGTGGCGACGATACCGCCAATAGTTGCCGACTTTGGTGCAGTGGGGTCAAGGGCAAGAAATTGCCGCGAGTTTGCTAAAAGTGCTTGCAGATTCGAGAATTTCATCCCCGCTTCTACAGTCACAGTTAAATCACCCACAGCATGTTCGATGAGTTGGTTGATGCGTTCTGTGCTGACTACAATATCAATGCCCTTAGCTAAACCACCCCAAGAAAGTTTACTGCCACTACCACAGGGCAAGACACGCCAGTTGTTTTTATCAGCTGTGGCGAGGACTGCGGCTAGCTGTTCTTGGGTGCGGGGATAGACAATACAATTGGGAAGGTTTCCGGAAGCTATAGCCTTTTGAATACGTTTTTGCTGATTTAGTTCGACATTTTCCCAAAGGCAAACAGCATTTTCTTCGCCGACGATAGATGTAAGAGCAGAAGCGCACGCACCTTGCGGCTTGTCGTTAGACATCGCTTTCATTAAGTTTATTTTTTTACGCCCTACATCTAATTTACTGGCTAACCCGACCAAAAAAGCGCATTGCCATTAATATAACGTGAGTTCGATATAGCAGTCCTATTTGATTTGTGAAAAATATTGAGAAGGAAACGTAGACGCGCCAGCGGTGAGGTAGTGCATTGGGCGGGTTTCCCGACTTGTTCGCTCTTAGCGTTCCCGTAGGGTAGCAACTACCGAACCCGAAGGGCTTGCCGCAGGCTACCGCAAAGTACGCGTAGACGCGGAGCGGCTTCCCGCAGGGTAGGACGCAAAGGGAAGAAAGATCGCTATAGATTCCAAAGAACCCCTGTTAAAGAAGTTGGAAGTCGGAAGTACAGTTTTGTAATGGGCATTTAGACCCCACCACAAAACTGACCGGTTATAGAACCGGGGGACTTAAACCCAGCGAATTTGTTAAAACCTCTCCTGCTTCGGGGCTACGGTGTACGCACAAGTCTTCTAGAGTTGGGCCGCAGGCTTTCGATCCCGCCAATTCCCCTTGAAAAAGCTACGGTGTATACACAAGTCTCTTGACCTGCACCTTTGTTGCATCGGCTTGCACCTTTGTTGCATTGCCTTGCACCTTTGTTGCATTGCCCTGCACCTTTGTTGCATCGCCCTGCACCTTTGTTGCATCGCCCTGCACCTTTGTTGCATCGGCTTGCACCTTTGTTGCATTGCCTTGCACCTTTGTTGCATCGCCCTGCACCTTTGTTGCATCGAAGAGCAAAAATTAATTTTCTGTGTCTTACACAACAACTCTAAAAGACTTGTGTGTACGCGGTAGCCTTTCAAGAGGGGGATCGGGGTTTCAGGCTTCAGTGCGTAAGTCCTAAATTCAACCTAATACAGCGTTTTTCAAGTAAATGAAGTACATAGTTACATGGGTAGGGGGGCACAGCTGTGCGCCCCTACGATGATCTGTACCTCACCAAGTTGCAATCTGCTGTAATTTTGGGAAACTTTACAACCACGGATGACGTGGTGGATTGACATTGTTCAAGAAATAATTACCAACGGCGTAATATTTCCAACGCACGGGATCGTGTAGAGTATGCGCTCTGGCATTGCGCCAGTGGCGATCGTAATTGAACTCTTGCAAGGTAGACTTTGTACCTGCTAGTTCAAACAACTTGTTGGTTGCGAGTAAGGATGCTTCGGTGGCTAGGGCTTTGGCTTCAGCTACGGCGATGGAAGCGGCAACTACTTTCGGTTCTTCTAAACCAGAAGCGTTTGCGCGATCGATAAATTCACCCGCACGCTTTAACAGTGCTTCGGCAGCGTGAACCTGAATCTGCACCTGTCCAAGATTATAAATTGTTAAGGGATCTTCGTAACCATGCTCCAAATTACTGTCAACCCAAGGACGGGTATGCTTGCGAACGAAGTCGATTGTGTCTCGCACTGCGGCTTTGGCAATGCCAACATCTACCGCTGCCTGGATAATTTGAGCGATCGCACCCATAGGAGTAGCACGCTCAAAGGCTAAGTAGTGAGGAATCACATGCTCTGATTTCACCTTCACATTTTCTAGAATCGTGGTGCCACTAGCAGTAGTTCGCTGGCCAAAACTACTCCAGTCATCGAGTAAAGTTAGCCCTTCGGCGTCACGTTCTACGAAAGCAATTACTGTTTTGCCTTCGTCATTACTTGCAATTACTGGAATCCAATGTGCTAACAGCGCCCCAGCAGAATAAAATTTGCGTCCGTTGAGGACGTATCCATCGCCAGATTTTTCTAAGCGTGTCCGCACGTCGGTTACAGATTTGGTGCCAATTTCCGAAAAGGCATTACCGAAACGCTTACCTTGCAATACCAAATCAAAGAAAAACCGTTTCTGTTCCTCGGTACCGTCCAGCCGGATTGCTTCCACCATGTAGAGGTGATTTTGGGGAATTTGTCCCAGACTGGGATCGGCCTCGGAGATAATTTTGATGACTTTTGCCAAGGTAGCATTAGAAACAAACGCCCCGCCATATTCCTTAGGTACGGTGATTCCCCATAACCCACTAGCAGAGAACTTTTTCACCTCTTCATATGGTAGACGCCGGTCTCGATCGCGTTCCGAATCTCCTTTGACAAATTCAGCTGCTAGTTCCTTAGCAATGGCGATCGCTTCGGCATCGCTAGTTATTACATGGGCTTTTTGCTCAGAAGAAATTACTGCTGTCATATAATACCTACCTTTTTATTTTTCCGCAGATGCGATAAATCGCGTTTCTATGCAACCACCAACTCTTCAGATGTCCGGCGATGAGCTTCAATTTCTCTGACTAAAGGAATTACAGTTTGACCAAATGCTGGCAAGTCATCCGTATAATGCAGGAAACCACCGAGAATTAGATCGACACCGAGTTCGTAATATTGACGGATGCGATCGGCAACTTGCTCAGCAGTGCCAATTAATCCGGTTTTAAATCCATCGTTGTACTGTACTAAATCAGAGAAGTTAGAGTTTGCCCACATTCCCTGGCGTTCCCTAGTGGAAGCACCGGCTTGTTTGACTGCTTCCCCAAACCCATGAACTGCTTCTACATCTGCTTTAGCGATAATTTCTTCTAAAACAGCATGAGCTTGAGCTTCGGTATCCCGCACCAAAATAAAGGCATTCAAGCCAAACTTAATTTTTCGTCCTTCTTGACGCGCCAGTGCAGAAACTTCTTCAATTTGCTCGCGCACTCCTTCTAAGGTATTCCCATTCATGAAGTACCAGTCAGAGACGCGGGATGCCATTCGTCGTGCAGCTTTTGAGTTACCGCCTTGGAAAATTTCTGGGTGAGGAGAACTAACAGGTTTGGGTTTCACCCAACCACCATTGATGCGATAAAAGTCCCCCTTAAAGTGGAACTCTTCCTCAGTCCACATTCCTTTAAGAACGCGAATAAATTCTTCAGAACGACGATAGCGCTCATCATGATCTAACCAGTGTTCGCCGTAGATGGTGAATTCATCTTTAAACCAACCGCTGACAACATTCAGACAGAAGCGGCCACTGGAGATTGCATCAATGGACGAACCCATCTTGGCAACTACGCCAGGATGCCACAATCCTGGATGAACCGCAGCAATCAATTTTAACTTCTGGGTAACTGGCGCTAAAGCTGCTACCGTGGTGAGAGCTTCCAGTTGGTACTCAGCACCATAGCTAGCAATAAACCGAGCTTGTGCCAAAGCGTAATCAAATCCCACCTGTTCGGCAGTTTGGGCTAGTTGGGCATTGTAATCATAAGTCCAATCTGTGCGTTGGGGGATTTTGCTAACAACTAAACCGCCACTGACGTTAGGAATCCAATATGCAAATTTGATATCCATGTTTTACACCTCGTATAATGTGACCGCAATACTTTTCGGATAAGTGCCAACAAATTTTTTGGTGGTTTGGGAAAAGGGTAAAGGTAAATGCCTAAGGGATGAATTAAACCTTTCCCCTTTAACCAAAAAATATTGGATCTGAGCCTGATTAGTTATTTATTGAAGTTTAAAGATACGCGATATTAGTTGAATAGAATAAACAAGTATAGGTGTAGCCTCTTGATTTTGAGCTAGCTACAAAAATGTAATTATTAAGAATAAATTGATGTTGCTATTTTTAACTTTTTGAGAAAGGTAGCAGATGGGTATGAATTACCCTACTGCTACGACAAACGGAGGTATAAACTTGTTTATTTAATTGGCATGAACCAATTCTTGAGGTGCTGCGGCATCGTATTCTACAGCTTTCACAAATTCTTTGAGAACGTCTTTGAGCCTTTGGTCAATATCTTCATCTAACACGACGCTATTATCGGGTTGTCGTTGAATTTGTTTATCTACTGCATAAACAGTAGCTAAAATATGCCGCGCTCCTAATTCACCTAACACAGGTTTTAGAGCATATTCTATTGCTAATAAATGAGCGATCGTCCCACCAAGTGCAATTGGTAATACAGGTTTACCTGTTAATGATTTCTGCGGTAATAAATCGAGAAAACTTTTGAGTACTCCTGTGTAAGCAGCTTTGTAGATTGGGGTGGCAATAATCACACCATTTGCGTTTGCTAATAAAGCTTTTGGTTCTTCTAAAGCAGGGCTGTCATATCTTCCAAAAACTAAATCTTCAGCAGGCAAATCCCTAGCTGAAATAATGTCTACATGCAAACCTTCTTGTTGTAAAAGCTTAGCAGTGTATTCAACAACACCGTAAGTTCTAGAAGGATGAGTTGGACTACCTGCGATCGCTAAAATCTTTGTCATTTAATTAAACTCCTAAATTAATGGGCATGGGGCATGGGGCAAGTAGGAAGTGTGGGAGGTGTGGGAGGTGTGGGAGGATAGAGAAGAAATCTTTCCCCCTTTCTCCCCACCTCCCCAGTCCCCATTCCCCAATACCCTAAACTTTACTAGGATATGGATGTAGCTTTCTGTTTATGCTGCTGAGGAAAATCTTCGTTTGCCACGATCTCGCCAAATGGACTCAAGACGTGTTGCTTTTCTACTGCGGGGAGATTTGTTAAAGGCAAATGAGGAAATAAAAGTTCTGCAACTCGATAAGCTTCTTCTAGGTGGGGATACCCAGAGAGGATAAAGGACTCAATACCCAAATCTGCATATTCTAATATTCTGGCGGCTACAGTTTGCGGATCGCCGACTAAGGCCGTTCCGGCACCACCCCGTACTAAGCCAACTCCAGCCCACAGATTCGGACTAATTTCTAGTGCTTCTCGACTACCGTGGTGTAGTTGAGTCATCCGCTGTTGTCCAACTGAATCCATCCGGGCATAAGCTTTTTGGGCTTTAGCGATCGCTTCATCATCTACATATTTAATCAATTGATTCGCTGCATCCCAAGCTTCGCTCTCGGTTTCCCGCACAATTACATGTAGGCGAATACCAAACCGCAATGTCCGGCCTTGTTCTTGGGCAAGTCTCTTAACTGATGCAATCTTATCGGCTACTTGCGCTGGTGGTTCGCCCCAAGTTAAATAAACATCTACGTGCTTGGCTGCAATTTGCTGGGCAATGCGAGAAGAACCACCAAACCACAAGGGTGGATATGGCTTTTGCACTGGTGGAAACAACAGTTTGCCATCTTGAATGTTGAGATAATCGCCCTGAAGATTGACTTGTTCGCCACTAGCGATCGCTCGCCATACCGTCAAAAATTCATCCGTTAATTCATAACGGCGATCGTGATCCAAATGCAAGCCATCTCCCGCTAACTCTACGGGATCGCCGCCTGTAACTACATTAATCAGCAAGCGTCCGCCAGAAAGGCGATCGAATGTGGCCGCCATCCGCGCTGCTACTCCAGGCGACACTAAGCCAGGACGAATCGCCACCAAAAAACGCATCTGCCGCGTCAGTGATACCAACGTTGACGCTACAATCCAAGCATCCTCGCAAGAGCGACCAGTTGGCAACAAAGCCCCGGTATAGCCAAGGTCATCCACCGCCTGGGCAATCTGCCGCAGATAGGCAAAACTCACTGCCCTTCCGCCTGTAGCAGTTGCAAGATAGCGTCCGTCTCCGTGGGTTGGGATGAACCATAGTAGCTGCATGAATTCTATCCTTTTAAACTACGGTAATCTGATAAAAATACCGTACTTTACTTACAGCTTTAGAGTATCACATATTCAACTTCGCTAAGCAAGAAGTTTTTTCAGAAACACTGGGCATTGGGCATTGGGCATTGGGCAAGGGGAAAGGGAAAGGGGCAAGGGGAAAAGGGGAAAGATTAAATTTATTCCTTTTCCCTTTACCCTTTAACCTTTTCCCCTGCCTCCCCTGCCTCCACCTCTCGGAGGGATGGAGAAATTACAGGTTTGCGTATATGATTTTGCTTATTGCTAACCTTTTGTTAAATTATTCTTAATGTACGCCAAACCTATTGATTTATTGTAGTTAAGTTTTTATCTCTAGATGTGGGTAATTATCCAGTCAGCTAGCAATAGGCGTCCAATTCTGTTCTATCTCTGGGAGAAATAAGATAATGGGGCCGATGTTTATTACTGCCAATGATTGGCCGCATATAGCTTTGAGACTGTCTTTGGCGCTGCTGGTTGGTTGCATGATTGGATTTAACCGTCAGCAAGGAGGTAGACCCGCGGGGATGAGAACTTTTATGCTGGTGAGTATGGGTGCGGCACTATTTGTGATGATTCCTTTGCAAGCTGAAGGTGAAAGTCCCTATGCTGCTACCAATGCGTTGAGTCGGACAATACAGGGTGTAGCTACAGGAGTAGGATTTCTAGGAGCTGGATTAATTTTACAAGAGTCTCCCAGAAAATCTGCGACACCAAAGGTACGCGGGTTAACCACAGCTGCGTGTGTCTGGACAGCGGCCGGATTGGGGGCTGCCATCGGCTGCGGTTTGTGGCAAATGGGATTATTAGGAGGGTTGCTGACTCTAGTCACTCTGAGTGGTGTGAAGCGGCTCAATAGTTCATTTATGTTTCTGACCGGTCAGGATAAAAACGGCAGTACTCAGGATTTAACAAGTTCTGATGATGAAAATGATGATTGAAGACGAATGCAGAATTTAGTGGATTTTTATTAAAGCGCGAAATTAAGTCAAGCGGATCGGATTTCCGTCCAGTATTTTATAATTTGTTGTTTCTCATCTAATTTTAATCAGATTATCAGCTTTAATTCAGACCGATCGCTAATTCTGATAATTAAAGCAGGGAATACCGTACTGGAGTTGATTGACCAGTGACCCAGGAAATAGAAAATAATAGATATATGGACAAGCGGTATTTTTTACAAGCTAGTGCAGTAATAGTTGGCACAGCTTTATTATCAAGGTATATCAAATGGGGGTCAGAAGAAATGACAACTTCTAACAGTAGATTTGAGATTAACAAACCTGAAGAAGAGTGGAGTCAAATTTTAACGCCAGAACAGTTTCGAGTATTGCGTAAACACGGGACTGAACGCGCTCACACTAGCCCTCTCGATAAGCAATACGATGAAGGGACTTATTATTGTGCTGCGTGCGAACAACCATTGTTTACATCTGAAACCAAATTTAATAGCGGTACTGGCTGGCCTAGCTTTTATAAACCAATTGAAGGTGCGATCGCCACTACTGTAGATAGGTCATTGTTAATGACCAGAACTGAAGTGCATTGTAGTCGCTGTGGCGGCCATCTGGGTCATGTTTTTGACGACGGCCCCGCACCCACAGGCCAGCGCTACTGCATGAACGGTGTTTCGCTGAAGTTCGTTCCGGCGTAGGGGAGATGGGGAGATGAGGAGATGGGGAGATGGGGAGATGAGGAGAATAATTCTTAACTGCAAACTCCAAACTCTTTTAGAGACGCGATTAATTCCGTCTCTACTTCTAACTCCTCACTCCTCACTAACGTTTTTTTACAGACAGAATTAAGCGAACTGAGCGATCGCGTGATAAATAAGTATGAAGCCAAGTAAGTAACACTAATAAGCGACTGCGGTAGCCAGGGAGATATACCAAATGAACTCCTAGCCACATCAGCCAAGGTAGGCAGCCTGTAAAGGCAAATGTACCAATTTTTGCCACACCTGAATAGCAGCCAATAATCACTAATATTCCTTTGTGGAAATAGCTAAAAGGTTGTGGCGATCTACCTCGAAATTGCAGCTGAATATTTCGAGCTACAGCAGTACCTTGCTGAAGTGCCTCTGATGCAAACCCAGCTAATGGTTTGCCGTTCTTTTCCAGATATGCCAAATCCCCAATGGCATAAACATTAGGTTGCTCTAGCAATTGCAGGGTGGGATGAACAATTAACTTTCGTTTATTTGCCAAAGAAAGCTCGTCTGAGATTGTGGGATAATTTGCCTCTACCCCCGCAGTCCAAATGACGGTTGCAGTTGGAATTACCTCATCATTTTGCAGATGCACAGATTCAAAAGTTACTCTGGTGACTTTGGAAAGCAGATAAACCTCTACTCCTAGTTGATGTAATCGTTTATGAGTGTAAGCTCCCAACTTTTTTGGCAGTTCGGCCAGTAAGCGATCGCCAGATTGCAGGAGAATCAACCTAACTTCCGGGAAAAGTGTAAGATAGTCTCGACGCAAATGACCTCGAAGCATTTCCGCAAAAGCACCCGCCACCTCAACACCGGTTGCTCCACCCCCGACAATTGTAAACGTCAGCAGTTGTTGGCGTCGTGATGAATCAGATTCTTGAATAGCTCGCTCAAAACAAAATAAGATTTGATTTCGGATGGCGATCGCTTCTTCCAAAGTTCTCATGGCAAAAGCAAATTCTGAAGCTCCAGGAACTCCCAAAAACTGAGTTTGGCTTCCAGTTGCTAGCACAAGAAAGTCATAGCTAATTAAACAAGTATCTGTTTCAATAGTTCGTTTTGAAAAATCAATTTGCTTAACCTCAGCCATTAAAAACTCAATCTTAGCCTTATTCCCTAACAAAGAGAATCGCCGTAAAATTGTCCGAATCGGATAAGCAATATACTCAGGTTCTAATTGCCCTGTGGCAACCTGATACAACAATGGTACAAAGGTGTGATAGTTGTTGCGATCGATTAATACTACATCTAAACCAGAATCAGCTAAAGATTGTGCAACTTGCAACCCACCGAATCCAGCGCCAACAACGACAACGCGGCAACTGTTCATCCTTCCCCTCTTAATTTTCTTAAGCTAGTCGGCCAAGTTATTAACTGTCAATACATTGATGATAATGACACTAAGATAAACTGACAGGGGAAGTAGAGAAAACAACTATTCCTAATCAGCGTAGGGTAGGCACTACCTTTTTATATAATGCCCACCCTACAAAGATCGATTATCAAATTTCATCTGGAATTGATATATATTCCAAACGAAACTTCTACCTTTAGAAGTAGAAAATCATAACTTCTCAAAAATGTAGAAAACCGATCGCTGTTTATTAAATCCTCACGTAGTGAGCGGGAACCCACCGTCTACCATTTCGTGTTTTTTCCCAATGCCCAGGAATCAACTTTTGATGAATAACTGGGCGTCGAACAACATTAGGTCTATGAACCTCAGGTCTGACAATGATTTTTGCTGCCGATGCCTGTGATGGTAAAGAAGCAATAGCCAGTGGTAGAGCCAGTAATGTGCCAATTAGAATACGTTTCATAATCGAATCTCTCGTTAGTTAAGTTTGGTTTACTTGTCTACAACATTCCTCATTAATTTGCGAACATTTAGCCCTTAAATAGCCTTCAGAAAAATATCTGTTTTCGCTATAAAAGTCTTACTTGTTTCACGTATAAATAGGATTGCTGTATGGCTATGAGTTTAAAACATTCAATTCAGAATCCACATTGGCAAAAAGTCATTATTTCAGCATTACTTTGGTCATAATGCTTTCGATTGAGTTACTTATTTTCTGATTTTTACCACTTTGCTAATACAAAGTATCTCAATTATCAAATTATTTATAAAAGATAAAATTCCCGGTTTTTTCAATAAAAACCAGGAATTTATGACTTTAAATTCTTACAAATTAAACCGTATTGTTCATATCAGCAGTTTGTAATTTGATAGACAAATCTACAAAATTACTTTTACAACGTCGCCACAAGTTCCTTTAAGCGATCGCGTCCATCGCGGAACACAGGCCAACCATCTCCCACTAACACAGCTTCCACCCGGCTAAGTTCTGCCAACCTCTGCACAGAAGCAACGGCCTGCTCTCGATTCAGCAGCTTGTCATCAGGTAATATAGTCAAACTACCTGCCTTGCGTGCCCGTACTAAATCTCCTGTAATCAAAGTCGTTTCCTCCAATAATAGAGCCAGTTCGCCGGGCGTTTTAGAACCTTGGAGTTCAATTACCTTTAGTCCGGGTACAAATTCTTCACCATCAGATAGCCAGCGATCGCAGTGTATGGGAAAACTGTCTTTTTCTGCCACAGGGCCGGCTATCTTAGCATAAGTTTGATCGGCAATTTCTTTAGTTGCCCTGACATGTTCAGAATTCGTCAACACAATCCAACCCACACCACCGAGAGATTGCAAATGATTCCAATCATGGTTAGATAGCGCTACTGGGTCAATCAAGATGTTGCCATCTGGGCGAATCCAGGCAATCCCATTGAAATCAATATTTCTTGCCGGATTGAAACTAGACCAGCTATAGAGATCGGGACGATGCAAAGATTTCATGATGATTCTGGATTAGTACGTTCAATAATTGACTATTAATCTCAATAATTCAGTATATAGGGCATTGGGCATTGGGCATTGGGGACGGGAAAAGGTTAAAGGGAAAAGGGAAAAGGAATAAATTTAGGATTTACCCACACTCTAAAAATCTTTGGCGTCTTGGCGGTAGCCTACCTTCGGGAACGCCAAGCCGCAAAGCGTCTACGAGAAATTAAGCGAAGTTGGTCATTTTTGCGTAAATCCTGAAATTTAATCTTTCCCCTTTTCCCCATGCCCAATGCCCAATGCCCCATGCCCAATTCTTCCTCTCAATTAGAAATTTGAGTATACTACGATAAATCTATCGATATTATGGTTTTATTCGAGTTTAGAGAAATTGTCGTACAAGAGGTAAAGGGGTGAGTCAGATGCAGCGCCAAAAAATATCAGCGAAGGCAGGACAGTTTACAGAGTCGGTGATTCGAGAAATGACAAGGGTGGCACTGCAATATGGCGCGGTGAATTTAGCCCAAGGATTTCCTGATTTTGCCTGTCCCCAGGAGTTGAAGCAGGCAGCTTATGAAGCAATAGAGGCTGATGTTAACCAATATGCTATCACTTGGGGCGATCGCCCATTTCGGGAAGCGATCGCCAAAAAAGTTCGCTGGTATCTCGGCTTGGATATCAACCCCGAAACTCAAATCACTGTTACTTGTGGTTCCACAGAAGCAATGGCAGCTGTCATGCTGGCTACAGTCGATCCCGGTGACGAAGTAATTGTATTCGAGCCGTACTATGAAAACTACGGCCCCGATGCGATTCTAGCTGGTGCTACACCCCGCTATGTGACACTGCATCCTCCACATTGGACATTTGATGAAACACAGTTGCGTCAAGCTTTCAATGCTAATACCAAAGCCATTATTATTAATACACCCCACAACCCCACTGGCAAAGTCTTTAGCCGTGAAGAACTCACTTTAATTGCCGAACTTTGTCAAAAGTGGGATGTACTCGCCTTCACTGACGAAATCTATGAACACATTCTTTACGATGGCGCTCAACATATTGCTTTAGCGACCCTTCCCGGAATGGAAGAACGCACAGTTACCATCAACGGACTATCCAAAACCTATAGCGTTACCGGATGGCGAGTCGGTTATATTTTGGCAAACCCAGAATTGACAACCGCCATTCGTAAAGTCCATGATTTCTTAACAGTAGGTGCCCCTGCACCATTGCAACGGGCCGGAGTTGCTGCCATGCAACTACCACCATCATATTATGAAGAATTAGCCAAACTCTATCAGCACAAACGAGACAACATTTTACAAATTCTAGATCGAGTAGGCATTCCCTACTTCCGTCCCAAAGGAGCATATTATGTTCTTGCAGATATTTCCAAATTCGGTTATAAAACCGATATTGAATTCACTTACCACTTAATTAAAAATATTGGTGTTGCTGTAGTTCCAGGTTCTAGCTTTTTCAGCCAACCTGAAAAAGGACATTCATTAATCAGATTCTGCTTTAGCAAAACACCTGAGACATTACAAACAGCGGGCGACAGATTACTCAAACTACAACCCAATCTACAACCAATATCCTAACAGCTTTTTTTGCTCTTATCTTTGCGCTCTACCCTGCGGGAAGCCGCTCCGCGCGGCAGTTGCTACAAGTCGGGGAACCCGCCCAACGCACTGCCTTGTCTATGTGCCCTTTGCGGTTCGTTTTAACATCTAAATTTCTTAAACGTTTGTCAAATTTTATTTATTGTTAACAATAAATAGCAATTATCAAAAGTATGTCTCATTTGTAAAAATGAATTTTTTGACGAACCACCAAGAACGCAAAGTACGCAAAGAGAATAAATACAATGGCTTACAAATTTTTTACAACTGTTATATGACTACTTACGACAATATTTTGCAAGCAATTGGTAGAACTCCATTAGTCAAACTTAACAAGATTACCGAAGATATTCACTCAACTATTTATGTCAAAGTAGAATATCTTAATCCTGGTGGCAGTACCAAAGATAGAATTGCCTTAACCATGATTGAAGCCGCAGAAAAAACAGGTCAACTCCAACCTGGCGGTACTATTATTGAAGCCACCGCAGGCAATACTGGCGTAGGACTAGCTTTAATTGCAGCAGTGAAAAAATATCGCTGTATATTCGTCATGCCTGATAAAATGAGTCAGGATAAAATCAATTTGCTCAAAGCTTATGGTGCAGAAGTAGTTGTTACTCCCACATCTGTACCCCCTGACTCACCAGAAAGTTATAACGGTGTAGCAGAAAGACTTGCTAAAGAAATACCCAACGCTTATAGACCAAATCAATTTGAAAACCCCAATAATCCTTTAGCACATTACTTAACTACGGGGCCAGAAATTTGGTCAGATAGTAATGGTAAAGTTGATGTGTTTGTCGCGGGAATGGGAACAGGCGGTACAATTTCTGGAGTTGCCAAATATTTAAAAGAGCAAAATTCAAATATTGTAATTGTTGGTGCAGATCCCGAAGGTTCAATTCTTTCCGGTGACACACCCAAATCTTACAAAGTTGAAGGAATTGGGGAAGACTTTATTCCCAAAACTTTTAATCGTCAAATAGTAGATGAAATGGTTCGGGTTAGCGATAAAGAGTCATTTAACATGACTCGTCGTTTAGCACGGGAAGAAGGTTTATTAGTAGGAGGTTCGTGTGGTACAGCAGTAGCAGCAGCATTGAAGTATGCAGCCAGATTAACAGAGCCAAAGCATATTGTAGTGCTATTACCAGATACGGGAAGAAATTATATTAATAAAATTTACTCGGATGCCTGGATGCAGGAAAATGGGTTTTGGGAAGGTACAACAGTTAGAAGTACTAAAGTTGGAGAAATTCTCGCTCAAAAAATAGATTTTCCTTCGCTAGTTGCTGTTAGTCCCCGTGATACCTTGAGCCAAGCCACAAACTATCTGCAAAAGTTAAATATTTCTCAGCTACCAGTAATTGATAATAATCATGTAGTCGGAAGTGTCAATGAAGCTTCTTTAATGAAATTTCTTCACGATGGTATTAACTTTTCTAATCAGGAAGTTTCAGCAGTGATGGGTAAACCACTGCCAATTCTTGATGAAGAAGTTGATATTTCGGAAGCTTATCGGCTGCTTTTATCAGGAACCACAGGCATTATTATTAAGCGGGGTGATGTTCCTGTTGGATTAATTACCAGAGCAGATTTAATTAGATATTGGATTAGTCAAACCCAAGAATAATCAAGGAACAATAATGGAATTTGAAACTAAAGCAATTCATGAAGGTCAGCAATCAGACCCCCAAACAGGTGCGGTGATTGTCCCGATTTATTTGACTTCCACCTATGAACAAGAAGCTATAGGTAAGCACAAGGGATATGAATATTCTCGTACAGGAAACCCTACGCGCACTGCTTTAGAAGAAGCTTTAGCTTCTATTGAAAATGGTAAATTTGGCTTAGCATTTGCCTCTGGCTTGGCTGCAACCACCACTGTATTAAGTTTGCTCAAAAGTGGCGACCATATTGTTGCTGGCGATGATTTATATGGTGGTACTTATCGTTTGTTAGAAAAGGTTGTTAAAAATTGGGGTGTGACAACTACTTATGTAGATATTGATAATATCGTTGATTTTGAATCTGCAATTTTACCAAATACTAAGTTAATTTGGATTGAAACTCCTACCAATCCTTTGTTAAAAATTCTTGATATTGCAGCCTTAGCGAATATTGCCCGCAAACACAACCTCATTTTAGTAGTTGATAATACCTTTGCCAGCCCTTATTTTCAAAGACCGTTAGATTTAGGTGCTGATATTGTGGTTCACAGCACTACTAAATATTTAGGGGGACACAGTGATATTATTGGTGGCGCAGTTATCACATCTAACGAGCAACTATACACTGAACTGAAGTTTTATCAAAATGCGATCGGGGCTATTCCCAGTCCTTTTGATAGTTGGTTAGTACTGCGAGGAATTAAAACTCTAGCTGTGAGGATGCGAGAACATGAAAAAAATGCTTTATTCTTGGCTAGATTTTTAGAAAAACATCCTAAAGTTGAGCGAATTTATTATCCAGGATTACCTACCCACGAACAACATCAACTAGCAAAAGAGCAAATGTCTGGCTTTGGGGGGATGATTAGTTTGGAATTAAAAGGTGGTTTTGCTGAGGTTGAAAGATTTGCTTCCCGACTCAAGTTATTTTTGCTCGCTGAAAGTTTGGGAGGAGTTGAGTCACTGCTTTGTTATCCCACTAAAATGACCCACGGTTCAATACCAGAAGCAGAACGCCTTAAGCGTGGAATAAAGGATAATTTAGTTCGTCTTTCAGTTGGAATTGAGCATCACCAAGATTTACAAGCTGATTTAGAAAATGCTCTTTCTTGAAATTAGGGAATAGGGAGTGGGAAATGGGGAATAACCGTAAGGGTTTAGCATTGCTAAACCCCTACAGCGTGTAGGTAGGGATCGAGAGATTTTCATACTGTTGTTGTCTAACTCGAAAGCATGTCTAGCTTCAAGTTAATACAAGTTAATAAATACTAGCTTAATATAAGTTAATAAATATTTTTTGAGTCATTTGTTAAAAAAAATTACATTATTTGCTCTTCAAATGTAACTCTACTTTTGATCTCCAAGGAAAAATTAGTTGACTAGATTAAACTCTACTTAAAAATGGGAGTATGTAAGCCTTAATATGTATGAATCCTTGAAAAAACAACACTAAATATCTGGGGAATTAATTTCAATTTCCGGTAATTATATCGGGATAGTAGGCTTATAAATTCTCAAGAAAAAACCCCATTGACTCATAAAAAAGTTACGACTACTGTTATAAGTAGTCCTCAGAAGGACGTTGTTGTTAATGCATCAATAAATCAAGAGGTATTTCCTATGATGATGATGATGGCTGAAACCATGACTTCAGAAATGCAAGCTTGTATGGATGCTTGTATGAACTGCCACAAAATGTGTATGGAAACCATGACTCACTGTATGAGTAAGAGTGGTATGCACATGGATAAAAGTATGATGAGCATGATGAGCATGATGCGCGATTGTGCTGAAATGTGCATGATGTGTATGAACATGATGATGGGCGGTTCTGAGTTCATGGAACGCACTTGTATGCTGTGTGCAGAAATGTGCGATCGCTGCGCCATGGCCTGTGAAATGATGAGCGACGATGCCAAAATGATGCAATGTGCTGCTGCTTGCCGCAAATGTGCAGAATCTTGCAGATCTATGCACATGATGACCGCATAATTCCCCGACTTCGCAGAAGTTTCTCTGCAACCTAATATTCAAGCGCTCAGGCTCTTTGGGTCTGGGCGCTTGAAGTAAAAACCAATTCACTATTCAGAATTCAAAATTTAAATAGGCTTCAAAAATCACAGCAAATTACAGTTGAATCTGCTTTGTAAAATCGGGCAGAACTTGAAAATCATGATAATGTCTCAACACTTGGAGCAATTCTTTCTCTGTTGTTGCGATGAACTCCAAAGGTACGCGTATCATTGGATTGAGTTTTGAGCCGATAAATGCTGCGCGAATATCAGTGTGTAAGCCAATTATCAACTTGTTGGGATGCTGAAGTTTTTTGTGGGTATATGCAACTCCAAGCTCTACACTAGCTCCTTCGTCAGGTACGCGCCCATCTAATAAAAATAAAAATATATCAGACTCCATAATCTTTGCTATATCAAGTTGGAACATTGCCAATCTACGTTCCTCTTTCGTCATTTTGTCGTAAGGTGGCTTATCCCGCTCCGCACCGTCACGCTGTGGTAAAAAGACTTGATAACCGAGCGATTCCAGTTTTTCAGTCAGGTAGTGGTTAAAGTGCAGTTCAGCTTGTGAAAACAAAGGTGCAGCAAAGTAAATGAGCATAAGAGCTTGACTTAGCTAGCTATAGGAAATAGGAAAAGAAGCCTTTTTGATGTTTTGTTGTCGGATTTTTGCATGAATAATTATCTTATATCTAGCATGGTACGTAAAGAGCTTGATATTGTATGGCACTTGAAGCGTAATTTAGGACATAAACTGTTCGCCAAATCCCGACAACAACAGACTCTCAAGGCTATTGCCTGTTTCCTGCTCTACATCTATGCGTTTATTCCATTAAAATTAGACGCAAAGGATCTAAACGCACATACCAAGGAAAAGGTTGGTCTTTGATAGTTACCCACTTTTCTTTAAAGACTTCGGCTTGCAAATGGTAATCGTGAGAATTATTAGCAGCAGAATGTAGTTTCAGAAATAATGTCATTCGATGAGGTGTTTCACTTGTCTTTGCTAGCCAACAAGGGAAGGTGTTTTCAGACGATGAGTCGCTGGTTAAGATAATTTGATGGGCGCGAATGCCGATGTGAGAAAGTAGACTGTTCGTTGCTTCCACGACTTGGAGAGTACAACCCCAATCAGTCGCTTCTACCTGTTGCGGTGACTGAAGAATAATCCGGGAAAAGTTTTTGCAGCCAGTGATTTGGGCAACACCCACAGTCATAGGATGCTCGAAAATATCGTATTTACTGCCATGATGCACGGCTCGACCATGCTCTAATACCAATAGATTCGGGCAAAGTCGATAAGCTTCTTCCATATTATGGGTGACAAATAAAGCCACTCCTTGGTAGTCAGCAAGAGTTTGTGTCATTTGCTGCTCTAATTGACTACGCAGATGGGTATCGAGTGCAGAAAAAGGTTCATCTAAAAGCAATGCTTCCGGTTGACTGGCCAATGCTCTTGCTAAAGCTACCCGTTGTTGTTGACCTCCTGAAAGTTGGTGTGGGTAGCGATCGCCTAATCCCTGCAACTGCATATTTAATAATAGTTCTTCTATCTGTACTCTAATACTCCCTGCGGACAATCCTTTGGGCAAACCAAAAGCAATGTTTTGCGCCACGCTCATGTGCGGAAACAGAGCATAATTCTGCACTAAAAAACCAACGCGGCGATCGCGGCTAGGTACATTAATTCCTTTTTCCGAATCAAACAACACTCTACCATTTAAAACTATCCGCCCTCTTGTCGGCGTTTCTATCCCCGCAATGCAGCGCAAAATCATGCTCTTACCTGCCCCCGAACCTCCCAATAATCCCAAAGGCTGCTCGTTACTACTGAAAGCCACTTTTAAATGAAAACTAGGAAGTATCTTTTCAATCTCTACAAACAACCCACGCGACTCCAAACCAAAGTCCGGCCGATAAAAAATTTCTCCCCCTGCCTCCCCTGCTCCCCCTGCTCTCTTCTCCCTCACTTCCTGCCAGAAGTTAACTCCAATAATTCCAGATAGAGAAATCACCATAATTGCGATCGCCCAAAACCAGGCCTCATTCATCGCTCCCGCTTCCACAGCAAAATAAATTGCCATTGGGATTGTCTGGGTTTGTCCGGGAATATTACCAGCTAACATTAACGTCGCACCGAATTCTCCCAACGCACGGGCAAAAGCCAGAGTCGTCCCAGCTAAAATACCAGGTAGTGCTAAGGGTAAACTAATACGCCAAAAAATTGTCCTTTCTGTTGCACCAAGGGTTCTCGCTACCCGCAGCAGATTGCCGTCTATTTGTTCAAAGGCTCCTAGTGCAGTTTTATACATTAACGGGAAAGAAACGACGGTAGCGGCGATCGCAGCACCATACCAAGTAAAGACGATAGTAAAATCAAAAGTCTGCATCAATTTCCCTACAGGGCCATTTTTGCCAAAAAACAGCAGCAACAGAAAACCAACAACTGTCGGCGGTAAAATTAAAGGAGCAATAAAGATACCTTCAATCAAAGATTTCCCTTTGCCACGATATCCCAGCATCCAGTAGGCAGCAGCAATGCCCAAAAAGAAAGTAATAAATGTCGCGAGTAATGAAGTTTTGAGTGATATCCAAAGCGGCGATAAATCCAATGGCATAGTTGCGTAGGGAAAAATTAGCTCAACTAATCCCTAATTTACCAACTTTAGTTTCAAAAAGTTGGTAGCAGTTGGTAAATTACATGACAAACAATTAAGGAAATCGAGAAAATCTGAAAAACAGAATATTCATATTGAAGAATATGTCAGGACAAAAATATATTTTCTGTTATGGGGTCTAGAGTAAAGTCTTTGTATCAGTCTAGACAACCTAAAAAATATAACACTTACGTCAGTCCTGAAAAAAATGTAAGAGGACATTAATTTATGGCTATTTATGGCACTCCTGGTAAGGACAACCTCAACGGTACTGAATCTGCTGATATCTCGATTTTTGGCTATGGAGGCAACGATGTTATTAATGGCAAAGGCGGAGACGATATCATCGATGCTGGAGAGGGAGATGACTTAGTTAACGGTGGCGAAGGCGGCGATACCATCCTTGGTCGTGGAGGTAAAGATGTTCTCTACGGAGATGGGGGTAATGATGTTATTTTCGGTGAAGCAGGGGATGACTTTATATGGGGTGGAGCCGGCACTGATATTTTACTTGGAGGCACAGGTAATGATAGATACCTTATTTCTGCATCGACAGGAGATACAGCTGATACCATTACTGAATATAGCAACCAAGGCACTGACACAGTTCTATCCTATGTCAGCTACACTCTAGGGGCAAACCTAGAGAATTTGACATTACTGTACGCGAATACTGCTTTCTATGGTGGTGGCAACAGCCTCAACAATAACATTACAGGAAATGATTACTCAAACTACCTCAATGGTTTCGCAGGAAATGATTACATAGAAGGCAAGGGCGGAAACGATTCTATCTATGGTGATGATGGGATTGACAACCTCATCGGTGGGGCTGGTAATGACTCACTTTATGGTGGAAATGGTAGTGATGTACTTTTTGGTGATGAAATCACCAATGGTAGCGGTACTCCCGCCGGTAATGACTATCTCAGTGGTGGCAATGGTAACGATTTGCTCTACGGGGGACGGGGAAATGACACAATGATTGGTGGGGCAAACAATGATTTCCTCAGTGGCTACGGTGGCAGTAGTGGCGAAATCGACAGGTATACTGGCGGTACTGGGGCGGATACATTCAGCCTTGGTTACAACGGTTCTTTTACCACCATTGACTATTTAGGCAGCGGATATGCAATTATCACAGACTTCAAGCGGTCAGAAGGTGACAAAATTAGAATTGGCGGTACTCTCAATAGCTACACTCTCCAAAAAACATCCAATTTTAGTGGTAGCGCAGCTTTAGATACCCTCATCTACAGAAATGGCGATTTAATTGCTGTCGTGCAAGATACTACAAACGTGTCTACTGCTTTAGACTTTGTTGCTTAATTATTGTTGGTTTTAGTACCCTATGGGATCTGGCTAGGCAGTTCTAAATCATTCATCAAAAGTTAGATCCCCGACTTCTAGTAAGAAATCGGGGATCTTGGCGATCGCTAATTTTCACACATCAGATACGATTGCGATACAGCCACACAACAGTTTTTGAATTAGTCCAGTTTAGTACTGTAGGCACTAAAACCATAAGCCAAAGTTGCTTTTAAATTAGCTGGCGGTCTGAGACTTTGATTGATAGCTTTCGCAAATGGTACCGGAATTCCTTTAATAGTTTCTGGCAAGATTGCATATTCTTCTGTTGGTTCGACAATATAGTCTGGACACTTCGTTTTCATTCCAGCATCTGCCAACATTTCTTCTATTTCAGCACCTGAATATTGCTTGAGATAAACTGGATTTCTCGCAAATGGGTTCAACTTTCTCACAAAATTATGGATGATATGAGAAGGGCAAGATTTATTATGAAAGGAATGATTAAAAACAAAAATTCCACCCGGTTTGAGTACGCGAGATATGTCCGCCAATAAATTTCTTAATTGTGCATCTGGAATATGCATAAATACACAATTAGAAATAACCAAATCTATAGAATTATCTGCCAAAGGTAATGTTTCAGCAGAATTACAAATTATATTAAACTCAGCTTCTGGAAAAAAATCGTACTCTTGTTTAACTTTAATTAATCGCCGTAATAAAGTTTCAGAAATATCAATGCCATAATATTTTTCACATCTCAAATTTTTAGCTTTAGAGAGATGTAAAGGTGCGCGACCATAACCGCAACCAATCTCCAGAACTGAATCGACAGATTTATTCAATGGGAATTTATTCCAAGTACCTCCAGGAGTACCAGTTAGCAGAGTGTAATCTTGTTTGATGGGCGATCGCTCTGCCACTGCTTCAATTTTTTGGGAACCATAGTATGTTTTACCAATTTTATCCCAGGTTTTTTTGTGTTGAGTACTGTTCAAATCTTTGTAGTCGCTAGGAAAATAAATTCCATCCCGTAATTCATAGTTATCTAAACTGTATTTTACATCTGCTAATTGAGCCATAAGGATTATTCCCCATAAATAATAAATCTGTTTTCTGTTATACTCTCAACTCAGCATTAACCGCAAGGAGTTTTTACTTAACCACTAGGCACTGAAGTTTGTAAAAAAGAAAGCCTCACTTTCCAAAATAGACGGTGATAGGATAAATTACACAGCGATCGCACAACAATATCCCTCCCCAATCGCCAATCGCCATTTCTAATTCTGTAGTCCTACGGAGAAGCTACGCTATCATAAGTTCTTGGACTGGAAGAATCGGAGGTTATGATGGTAGAAGGGTCACAGCAAAAACGGGTAGTAGTTGTTGGTGCAGGTTGGGCAGGTTTAGGAGCAACCTACCATTTGGCAAAACAAGGCTATGATGTGACACTTCTAGAAGCAGGTTCTTATCCCGGTGGATTGGTGGCAGGTTGGCAAACACCCGCAGGAAAATCTGTAGAAGCTGGCATTCATGGCTTCTGGTATCCTTACAGAAATATTTTTTCCCTCATTAATGAATTAGGAATTAATCCTTTTACTACTTGGACTCGTTCTTCCCAATATTCGCCTGCGGGGTTGGAAGTTGAATCACCAATTTTTCAAGATTTACCACGACTCCCCGCACCTCTGGGAACTTTTCTCTACACTCAGTTTAAACGGTTGCCATTAATTGACCGTCTTAGCGCCTTACCTTTACTTTCTGCTGTTATTGATTTCGATAATTCTGATGCAGCTTGGCGGCGTTATGATTTTGTCACTGCTCGCGAACTGTTCAAAGATTTCAATGTTTCTGCACGACTTTACCGCGACGCTTTTGAACCAATGTTATTGGTAGGTTTGTTTGCCCCTGGCGAACAATGTTCAGCCGCTGCAACTTTAGGGATGCTTTACTATTTTATTTTGGCTCATCAACCAGATTTTGATGTGGTTTGGTGTCGGGGAACTGTAGGAGAAAAAATATTTCGTCCTTGGGTGGAACGTATTGAAAAAGCTGGTGCGCGGGTATTACCCAAGCGTCGAGTAACAGACTTAATTGTTGATAGCAATCATCGAGTAAAAGCTGTGGTTTGCAGTGATGAAGTTTTTGATGCTGATGCTGTGATTTTCGCAGTTGGCATCACAGGTATGAAGAAAATTGTTTCAACTAGTCCGAGTTTACAAAGTCGTGAAGAATTTCGGAATCTGAGCAATTTAGGGGCAATTGATGTTTTAGCAACTCGCTTATGGTTCGATCGCAAAATTGATATTCCTCGTCCTTCCAATGCTTGCTTTGGATTTGACGCAACTACAGGTTGGACATTTTTCGATTTAAATGCCCTCCATGATGAATATCGCCACGAAGCAGGAACAGTAATTGAAGCTGATTTCTATCACGCAAATCAATTTCTGAGTTTGAGCGATGAAGAGATTTTAGCAATAGTTCAGCGTTATTTAGCAACTTGCATACCAGAATTTCGCAAGGCAAAGCTAATTGATAGCAGTGTAATTCGCCTACCTCAAGCGGTGACTCACTTTGCACCTGGCAGCTACCGTTATATGTTGCAAGCTAAGACCAGTTTTAAGAATGTGTTTATGAGTGGAGATTGGATTGTTAGCCGTCATGGTTCCTGGTCTCAAGAAAAGGCTTACGTTACTGGTTTAGAGGCGGCGAATTTGGCAGTATCTTATTTAGGAGAAGGTCAGACATCTGAGATTTTACCTGTGGAAGCCGATGAAGCCCATATCCAAGTGGCGCGATCGCTCAACCAAACAATACGTGATTTTACCAAATCTATCCTGCCTGAATTTTGGTTGCCGTAACTTTTAGGGATGTACAGATGTACATCCCTACTTCTTCCAAATACACCAGATTTCAACGAAAGTGAAGCACGCCATTCGAACTGATAGCTAGGTAGAGTCCCTTTTCTTATTCTGACTCCTGAATTCTGACTCCTGACTTCTGACTCCTGAATTCTGAATTCTGCGATATCGTGAATCATTAATTGTAATCTAAATTCGGTAAGCTAAAGAAAGTTATTGCGATAACATCCTTATAATGTAAATCAAATCACATAAGCTTATGGAGCCAGACTCTTTACAAACCGAGGTGATTCTCACGCATCCGCGTGAGTCCCTTGGTAGAGTGCAACTTGATTGGACACCCCAACCTGGAAACTATCTAGATTTTGAAGGTAAAACCTACGCGGTTCTAGAACGCCGTCATCGCTACCAACTTAAGGCAGGACGCTACCGTTTGCATAATATTGCCATTTACGTCCAGTCTGCAAAACGACCATCTGAGAAAAGTTTGGTAGAAGGACGTTGGGTCATTGGTGACGCAACTTGTTGCTACAATGCTCACTCAGAAATCATTCGCTGTGCAGTCAACCCAGATGGCCCTTGCGAATCTTGCCGCTTTTATGAAAAATTAGAAGTTAAGAGTGCGTGATGAGTTAGGAGTTGGGCATTGGACAAACAGGGCATTGGGCATTAGTTTTTCCCCGCGTCCCCGCGTCCTTGCGTCTCCCCATCTCCCCACTTCACTCATCCCCCTCAACTCCCAACACCAAACACTTCCCCCACTGTTAACCGACTACCATTAACAAAGTCCCATCCGGACTGGGGACGTTTACCAGCTAGCTGAATCTCTCGCAACAGCAACAAACCTTCCCCAGTTTGGACAATTGCCCCAATTCCTTTAACAATACTCACTACAACTCCCGGTCTATCTGATATATTTGACAAATCAGACAATTTATGTAATAGTTCTTGGAACTCTGGTGGTAGCTGGCGATCGCCCTTTGTTCTCAGGGGAACAGAAGCAGTAATTTTTAGCGGGTTGTCACGAAAGGTAGCTGTGCAATTAGGATAAAAGCCTCTAATTTGATTGTGTAATTGGATAGCGCTTTTTGACCAATCCAAACCATAATCTTGTTTTTGAATCAAAGGTGCATAAGTAGCTTCTAAATTATTTTGCGGTATTGGTTGAATTTCTTTACTTTCCAACTTCAACAAAGTTTGCACCAACAAATCCCCACCAATTCCAGCCAGCCTTTGAGCTAAATCTTGAGCATTATCCAGTAATTCAATGGTTGTAGTAGCTATTTGTAGCATTGCGCCAGTATCCATGCCCGCATCCATTAACATGGTGGTAATCCCCGTTTCCGTTTCACCGTTATACAAACACCATTGAATCGGTGCTGCACCTCGATATTTTGGTAAAATCGAGCCGTGGACATTAATGCAGCCCAATTTTGGCATATTGAGGATTTTTGAGGACAAAATCTGTCCATAGGCAACAACAACAAACGCATCTGCATCTGATTGTTTGAGTAAATTCAAAGTTTCGGTGTCTTTCTTTACTCGCTCTGGTTGCCATACTGGTAAATTGTGAGCAGTGGCGATCGCTTTTACAGGTGAAGGAGTCAGTTTGTTTCCACGTTCTCGACGTTTATCTGGTTGGGTAACAACTGCCAACACCTCAAATTTAGAATTATTTAATAATTTTTCTAAAGTTGGGACAGCAAACTGGGGAGTACCAAAAAATACGATTTTCATTAGCCATTAATGATTAGTCACTAGTCACTAGTTAATGGTAAGTGCGCCCCTGATAACTGACAACTTTTAAGTTAGATATTTATAGTTTGGTTCTTTGGTGGTAAGATATTATCGTATTTGTTGAAACTATAGACTGTTTGATTAACTTAACTACATTAAGTTAGCAACAATAAAAGTTCATATCAACTGCATCTTCCTCTAGTTAGCCTCAAGGGTCTGCGTGCTTGCGAGTTGCTAGAGTATCTATCGGGTATATATTGCTGTTGTGCTGGTATTTTCATAAATTTCAGCATTCAGCGCAGTTGCTTTTGTAAAAAAGCATTGCGTTCCAAATGTTTCTATACTTTAGGTTGCAAATTCTAACTTAGGGTTGCTGGCAGCAATATTTTCTGAGTATTATGTATTATGTGTCTGCTTTCCCAGCTTTTCACGTAACGCCTCACGTTTACCATTACCGGGGTTTGCACTGAATATAGTGTGTAAGCTGCTTTAGTTGATGTTTGCTAGCGATCGCTAAGAGGAACTTCAACAGTGCAGTTTAGCTACTCTAACTTTGCTCTATAAATTAGCTCGAAATTTAAGCTAGATACCCCTTAAACACAGGCTCTTATGGTGTGGTTAACTCTGCCTACACCATAAATATAGATATGTAGTAACTACTGAGTTATCAACATAGTTACTATACTCGCATATTTTCGGAAAAAAATATTCAGTAACTTAAAAAGAAAAGGTGTACCGAATGATACAGATTTTTTGTAAATTTGTGGAAATTAAGAAATTATTTAGTAAAAGCTTTTAGTTTCTTGTTATACATATAATTATCGCCTGCTACATTGCTGCATAGGTATTGCTCCTCACATAAGCAACCGCCCCTCTAGAGAGTCTACAAATGCTTAAACCCCTTTTGCTGTCAGGATGGTTCCGCGCCCAACCATTTCTCAATTACGCTGTCGTTGTGATATTGATCGCACCTTTGTTAGGGGCATCCGGTCACTCGGCTTCAGTAAAATCCGAAGTAGTTAAACCAACTTCAATTACTGAAGAGTCTGAGCCTGTATCAAAGGAAATAGCTTTAGTTGGGGAACCTGAGATAGCTGACACATTAACAGTAAATCGAGTTAACTCATCAGCAGAAGAACTCGATTCTGTGCCAACACAAAACACTACTATTCAGGAGCCGCAAGTATTACCAGAGGATAAAGAGTATAAAGTTGAGTCTTTTGCACAAGCAGATAGTTCTCTCTCAAGCAGCGATTTAAATGTTCCCGATCCTCTGGCAGAAGTTGAACTTGTACCTTTAACAGATGTTCGTGTTGGTCAAATTAAATTAGTGCAAAAACTCAAAGCTGCTAATATCAAATCTCTGAAAGAAGAAAAAATTTCTTTACCTAGAGAAAAATCTTTTACCGGATCGTTGGTAGCAACTCAAGTACCACCAATTATAAGAGAGCCACAACCAAATATAACAACGGAAATACCTAATACCGAACCAGTAGATGAGTCCCAAGCAGAACAAATAGATCCCATCGGCAGTCCTCATCCTATTCCTTGGAAATGGATTACAACTACTCAAGAAGCTATTAGTTCTAACGGTGGTTCTGGAGTGCGCCACTACCGCAGCGTACCTGTGATTTCTCCAGATGGTAAATATGCTGTTTATAGCCGAGTGCAACTAGAAGTAAAACCCGAAATGTACAACAGCCGTGTTACCAGCGTTCTGTTTGTACAAGATATGCATACTAAGAAATTGTGGGTGATGGCTTCAACTACTCCTGTTAGCGATCCCCTATTAAAAGCCAAAGCTTTCAAGGCGGTGTCAGCAGAAGAAACCGATACCAGCGGTCAGATTGGAGTATTAGTTCCTGTTAGTTGGTCGGAAAAAGGCGATCGCTTTTTAGCACGCAAATTTGAAGGCGTATTTAACACAGGTGATTCTACAGATAGCGCCGTGATTTGGGATCGGCAAAAAAATCACGCTAACACTGTGGCTCCCGCTAATGAACAACAAGATGATGAGAAGATTGCAGTATTGTTAGGTTGGAGTAAAAGCCAACCCGATCATGTCCTATTTCGTGCAGGCGAACTAGGTGAGGAAAACTGGCCTTTGGTCAAAGTTGCTAATGATGGCAAGACTGTCACTACAACAGATGACGATCAACCTATTACCTTCGGGAAACAGGTTACAGAAATTTGGGCAGGCCCACAAGTTGCTTATCGATAGATAGCCGATAAAAAATTTGATGGACTCCCGTTGTCATCACAACTGATAACGGGAATTTTTTTCGTTTATACCAGTTGAAGCATAGTTTAAGACATAAACTGATGGTAAAACCTTGACGCTATACGACTTTCAACCCTGTTGCCTATTGTCTATTGCCTGTTCCCTGCTATAACTGTCAGCTGTCAATACCAACGTCCGTCGCAACTCTGGAAAAACCTTAGATACCTTATTCAACAGATAATCGCCGTAAGTTCCTTGAAAATCGTGAACGCTAGCGCCATCCCAGCGTTGTTTTTTGTCGTCATTTATCAATAACCCGTCTAATTCAATCCGCTTCACCTCAGCATTAAAATTTGGATCGAAGAAGAACGGGAACGAAAGGCGATCGCGTCCTGACAAATTCTGAACCCGATGAGGTGTAGAACGATATAAACCTCCCGTCATCCGGTCTAGCATATCGCCAATATTGCACACAAAGGAATTAGGAATAGGAGACGCAGCAACCCAGCCTGATTTTGATTTCACCTGCAAGCCACCTAAATCATCCTGCTTGAGGATAGTTAGGATACCGTAGTCAGTATGTTCGCCAACTCCCCATTTATCTTCAGAATCTGACGGTGATGAATAGGCGGGGTAGTTAAAAATACGAAATAGTATTAGTGGATCTGTTGTGTAGCGATCGGCAAAATAAGATTCTTCCAGCCCCAAACTTAGAGCAATACCAGCCATCAGCGTGTGTCCAAGTTGGGTCATTACCTCCATATATTCAAGTACTGTCTCACGGAACAGTGGAATATTAGCTGGGAAGAGGTTAGAACCATGCATGGGAGTACCATTTTGCACTAGTGGATGTTCTTCTCCCAGTTCTGCACCAAAGTAAATACCCTCCTTTCGATCGGGTTTACCAGATGTGAGTTCGTTTCCCACCGGGAAATATCCCCGCCATGCTTTACCACCCAAAGCCATGCGGATTTTTAATTTAGTTTCTAAATCCTGGGCAAAAAATTGTCTGCTAAGTAGTTCTAAGCGTTGTTGTAAATCCTCGTTTACACCGTGTCCAACAATATAGAAAAATCCACACTCGCAACATGCTTGTTTAATTTGAGAAGCGACTGTGTGACGTTCATCTGTTCCAGAAACCAAGGCGCTAACATCAACGATGGGAATCTGCGAAAATCCATCATTCACAACTGGTAAGATTTTCATGTTGTTATCCTCTTCGTTGTGTGCGGTTTTAGGTTCATATAAACATGATTATGACGCACACAGACATTAGTCAAACAGCCCTACAATTTATTGTTTATCAACAAAGGTGAAGTGTTTCCCCACTGTCCGCTAAATACAAATTCCTGCAAGGGTTTGCGGGTACGGGGTGCTAATTCGCGATCGCGCAATCCATCACCAAGGCTTTGCGGATCGCCGGGATAGCCGATTGCAAGCGCAGTCACAGGCTCATAGTCCTTTGGAATCTGGTATTGTTTTCTGGCGCTATCCGCATCAAATCCTGCCATCTGATGCACAGCTAAATCAAAAGCTGTTGCCTGAATTGTCAGGTTTTCGATCGCTAATCCCACATCGTGAAATGCGTGTCGCAATGTCTTCCCTTCATCAGACTGCACTCTAGCAACAGCAAGTATCAGCACAGGAGCATTTTTCGCCCAACCTTGATTGAACTCAACCAAAGTACTGAGTAATCGATTATATTCAGTTTCGTCTTCTTTGGTGGCAACTATAAAATTCCAAGGTTGATAATTATAAGAAGAAGGTGCCCAACGAGCTGCTTCTAGCAACGAAAGTATTTTATCGCCTTCAACAGGGCGATCGGCAAAAGCTCTAGGACTCCAGCGATGGCGAATCAAGTCGTGTACAGGATATTCGTTGAGTGCTAGTTTCTCTGTCATATTAGCGGATTTCCTCTTTGATACGTGTATGGATTAGCAGGTGTAAAATTTTTATGCTTGCAATACTGAATTGGTATATTCAGAAAAGTTTTCAAACCTTTTTTGCACAATAATTATAGATAATACGGTAATTCGAGCGATAAACAGTAAATTAACTTCATAACCTATTGCTAACTTGTCTTCGATCTATTGAAGCCAGTAGGTATTTGGGGCGGGATCTTCAAAATTTACCTACCTGAATCAGACTTGATTTTATATTGACTTCTATGGTAGTCTGCGTTCATTCATTAACTACTAATTGTCTATCGATTTATCGTAGTTTTTATTTTACGGTAATTTGCATAAAATAGGAATCGCCGCTTATGCCAAGAGACTGGTTTGAATGGCACGATCTCTACAACACTGAGCCGAAATTGCAACAGCGTCTAGAAATCGTCCGGGAATATATTGCTTATAGTTTAAATGCATCTCCTGATGGTGCTATCCGTATAGTGAGTGCTTGTGCTGGTGATGGGCGAGATTTACTAGGAACTTTAAAAAATCACCCTCGCAAGCAGGATGTTTACGCACGACTTGTGGAAATAAATCCAAATTTAGTTGAACGTGGACGAGCAACTATAGAATTTTTGGGTTTAGACAAGCAAATTGAGTTTATCAACGGTGATGCAACCATCGCTGCCAATTACGTAGGAGCAGTTCCAGCGGATATTGTGCTTGTGTGTGGTGTTTTTGGCAATCTCCCTGAAGAAGCTGAACTGAATCGCTTGTTAGACAACCTGAGTTTTCTAAGTAAAGAAGGTGCTTTTGTTATCTGGACTCGCGGGCATTCTAATGGTATTCCTTACTCCGATAATGTGCGAAAAGCTTTTGGAGCATCTGAATTTGAGGAAGTGAAATTCAAACTCACAGCTACAGGAGACATGGGCGTAGGTATTCATCGTTACCTTGGCAAAAATTCGGCTGTACCCAAAGAACAACAGTTATTTGTCTTTTCTGGCGTTGCTAATAAAGCGAGATAATATATGTCTATTCAAAATACGATATCCAGCTGGGAAGACCTTTTAGAGACTGCTAGGAAAAATACTTCTGCTCGTAGGGTCAAAAGACCAGGACAATCTCCTTCTACTGCACCAATCCCCAGTGGTTTAGATAAACTTTCCCCAAATACAGAACCACCAGTTCTGCTTTATCGAGATACTAATTCCTGGTGTCCTTTCTGCGAGCGAGTTTGGTTTGCACTGGAAGAAAAGGAAATTCCATTTGCGACGGAATTTATCGATTTGAGTAATAAGCCCCAGTGGTATGTAGACTTGGTTCCCACAACCCTTGTCCCTGGTGCAAAAATTGAGGGCAAGTTAGTCTACGAATCTAAAGATATTCTCTTGGCTTTAGAAGAGCGATTTAGCACTCCCCCCCTACTTCCTGAAGATCCACAGGAAAACGCCATCGCCAGACAGTGGGTTGAAGATGCCGAAACCAATGGATTTAGAGAGATTGCCTTTAAATTCTTAAGACAAACGCCTACAGATGCTGATGAGTTAGCAAGTTTCCAAGCAGCATTTGAAGCTAAATTAGATGAGCTTGAGGAAGCTTTGGGTAAATATGCCGGCCCCTTCTTTGTTTCAAGTTTTAGCTTGGTAGACATTATGTATAGCCCTCATCTAGATAGATTGGCGGCTAACTTGCCTGTATACCGAGGCTATCACATCAAAGGAAATCCTCGTTTCCCCCATATCAATGCTTGGTTTGAGGCACTGAATCAGCGCCCTGCATATCACAGGGTGAAGTCTGATGACACCACAAATAATTTACTTCTGCGCCGTAGATGGGGTGCATCACCGGTGGGAAATCCATTACCGCTGGATGCAGCAGCTAGCCAGGAAATCCAATATCGGGCAGAAGCCGCTGAACGACTGAGTGATAACCGCGAAGTCGCAATCAAAGATATTTTGAAAAACTCTGGAGTGCAAGCTTTAGCAGCAAATGGGGATATCTCAGCGATCGCCGAAGCAGTTGATTTTCACCTCAAATTGCTGGCAGACTATCTAATTAATGGAGATAATGTCCAATTACCTTGGGGTAGAATTGGTGGAAAAGAAACTGTCGATCCAACTTTAGCTGCTGTTGGCGCCATTACTCTTGCTTATGTGAGAAATCGCATCTGTGCGCCGCGAGATATGAGTGCTAAAGCAGCAACAGCATTTCGCGCAGCAGCAGATAAAGTGTTGGCATCCATTTATTAGACCTATTGCAGTAGTCGGGAAAAGGGGAAAGGGAAAGGGGGAAAGGTTTGGTATTTTCACTTTCCCCAATAAAGATAAGTCCCTTTTCCCACAAAAGTGCAAAAAGCAATTGATTGCAAGAGGTCTATTGATGCAAGAGAATTCAGAATTCAGGAGTAAAACAGCATTCATATCTGGCTACTAGTTTAAAAACCATGCCCACAAAAGGCATGGTTTTTTATTCTTTAACCAGGGAAAGCGGTGAATATTAAAGCTCGTAGCAAAATTAACAAATACGAGCTAGTTAAAGCAATTGGTGATGCTTAAAACTAAGGCGAACGCACTTTATTTGCACCAAACTATAACGCGATTTTAATTTTACAAATACTAAGATTAAAATTACGGCTACTTATCATCTCTTTCCCATTCAGGTATGCCGCCTTTGACCCGGCGGATGGGTAAATTTGCAATTAAAGCTGTGGTTCGTTGGTTGCTTTCTAAAGAGAACTCTAAGCCGTCTGTCTCAACTTCGACATAGCGACAGACGACATCTAGGATTTCTTGCCGCATTTTTTCCAACGTTTGGGGGTCGATGTCAGCGCGATCGTGAGCAATCACCAATTGCAGGCGACGTTTCACTTGAGTTCGACTGCTATCAGGACCACGAGAAAAAAGTTTTTCTAGAAGTTCAATCATTACGAATAGGTCTAGGGCCGAGACTGGGAAATTAGGTTAAACAATCTTTGTCGAGAACAACTTTCTAAGACGCACGAAGAAGTTGTCTTGGGACGAGTCGATATCAAGAAATTCGACGTTTTCCCCTTCCAATCTCCGAGCAATGTTCTCAAAGGCTGTGCCAGCTAGAGAGTGAGTTTCCCCTAAAACCAAAGGTTCGCCGCGATTGGTAGATACAATAACACGCTCGTCGTCAGGGATTACCCCGATCAAGGGGATGGCGAGAAGTTCCTGAACATCTTGCACTGACATCATATCATTTGCCTGCACCATTGCGGGTCTGATGCGGTTAATTATTAAATGAACACGCTTAACCCCTTGTGCTTCTAGTAATCCAACTACTCGGTCTGCATCACGAACTGAGGAAATTTCTGGCGTACTGACGACTAGCGCTTCTTTTGCCGGGCCGATCGCATTTTTAAATCCATTTTCAATGCCGGCGGGGCTATCAATAATTACATATTGATACTTTTGCGCTAATGCATTCACCAATAACTTCATCTGTTCTGGTGTGACTGCATCTTTAGAACGATTTTGGGCTGCTGGCAAAAGTACGAGATTGGGTTGTCGCTTATCCTTAACTAAGGCTTGCTCTAAACGACACTCTCTTGCTAGGACTTCCACCGCAGTATAGACTATGCGGTTTTCCAGCCCTAGCAGCAAATCTAAATTTCTCAGACCAAAATCCGCATCAACCAAGGCAACTTGACGGCCCATTTTGGCTAAAGCCATGCCCAGATTTGCTGAAACGGTGGTTTTACCCACTCCTCCTTTACCGGAGGTAATCACAATAATGCGAGTCATGATAGAAATGCGGTCAATGAGGGTTCAGGAAATATAAAACTGTAAATGCAGTATAAAGTATGAAGTATCGTATCAAGTATGAAGAAATGTCTGAATCTCTAAGGCGAGAATCAGCTATGAGTGCTTTTTTATAGCGTTTTTCGGTTATGTACAATACACTTTGCCACAGGAAAAGGGCTATGGATTAGAGTAGTGTATTCTATCTATATGAAAATCGCTATGTTTTATCCTGATATCCTTAAATCTTTTAAGTAAATATTCAGGGTTACTTATCGGTCTTGATCGATTGGTTTCTGGAAAAATCAGTAGCCCTCGCGATGCGAATTCCTTGGGGCGTAATATGTGCCACTTCTGGAGAAAACTGCATCGGCGATTTTTCTGGTGCCCTAGCCACAGCATCTGCGATCCGCAATTGGGTTGGTTCCATTTGCAAAGCCATAATCAGACACTCGCGATTACCTCCAGCACCAGCATGAGCGATTCCACGTAGACGACCCCAGATGATAATATCTCCATCTGCAACTACAATACCACCGGGATTGACATCTCCCAAGATAATTACCGTACCAGGATGACGTATTTCTACTCCAGAGCGTACAGTCATTTCCAAATAAAGGGCATCTGCCTGGGGTATGGCTGTAGCTTTTGGCTCTGTATTCAGAGAAGTTACGGGTTGTAGTTGCTCTACTGAGTAACCAGAGGTGACAGCAGCGATCGCAGTTTGCCGACGACTAGTAGAAACCGATACTAATCGCAGCTGGACATCGCTTAAAGCTTCGGCGAGTTCTTGCAGTTGTCTGGCATCTACTAGGCGGTCTTGTGCCATTAGATGCACGGGCGTGTTAGATATGCGGAAGCGATCGCCAGCGTTTAGGCGCTGTCTGATTTGCTGCCAAATATCAGACCAACTGACTTCGGATGCAGGGACTTGAGATTCCGACGGTAAAATTAATAACAGCCGTCCCCCTTCACTTTTCAGCTGGACTTGAATGTTCTGATTTACCCGCTGTCCTATTAATGGTGAGTCACTGCTATTTAAATCGGTCAAGATATTTGTGGAATTTAACTCTACATCCGGCTTCGCAGGAGTTGACTCTACTTGTGCAAGCTCAGTATTTGATTTTAAATACAGCAGCACAGAATTTAACTCAGCATCCGGGAGGATAGAATCCGATTCTAAGTCGGAAACAGTAGCACTTTTCTCTACCTGGGAATGAATAGTGTTTGGTTCTGCATTAGGAAGTGCAGAATTTGACTTTAGATTGGGTAATGTGGAATCAGAAGTCATGCAATACTAGCCAAAAGACAAGGGACACACCGAATAATTACCAATATTAGATCGTTTGCAAAATCCGACAACATTCTTATAACACTTTGGATTTGAGATTTACGATGGTGCAGTACTAGGTTGAACCAAGCTAGGCGTAGCGTCTGGGCAAAAAAACTCGATTGGATAAGATTTTGGGCGCTTTGTATATCGCAATCATTCTTCTAATTAGTCAATAGTTGGACAAAAATAAGTTCATTCGTGGAGACAGGGAAAAGGGTTGGGGGATCAAAAATAATGTGTGCGATCGATTCTGCCTAATTATTTATTAGACAAAAAAGACCTGAGTGGTTCAAAACGATTATTATCTTGACTCAGCACTTAAAGCTGTTTTTGTCAACCGTTGAAAAATTGTTCCCAAAGCATCAGCATCACCGACATTACCAGGAAACAGCACTACAGGCAAATCGGGAAATTGGGGATGATTAGATGGCGTTAGCACCATTGAACAACCAGGTAAAATTTGACCGAGTAAGCGGGCTGAAGTTAAAGCTAGTCCAGTACTCAAGACATCGTTTGAGGTAATGCCACCCTTACTAATCAAGAATCCGAGATCGGATGGTAAACTGCGGACAATATCCATCAATAAGGCTGAAACCTTGGCCCCAAAGTCCAATCGTGTCTTCACATCCTGAAAACTCAGTTCCTGACGGCTGGTATAAACCACTGGTGTTTTACCAGCCTCATGTATTAACCGCGTACTTTCCTGAATTTCGCCCAGGAGTACAGCCGATTGATTTTTTTGATTATCAAGCAGTCGCGCTACATCGACTTCAATTCCCACAGTTCCCTCTACTTGCAACAATGCCTCTAACTGCTGAGTAGTTTTTTTCACATGGGAGCCAACAATCACCGCACCTGGTTTGCCTTGGCGCACGTACTGTGCCATGTTTTCAGCTGCGATGGGTTGGGGAGGTAAAGCAGCTAAAGCTGTTAAAATGCTGGCAGCACTGCGAAATAAAAAGCGTTTACCTTGACTTGCTGCTGTTAATATATCTAGTGCAAAGCGATCGAGGTCGGCTTGAGTTTCACCATCGACCACAGCACACTGATTATTACTCAGTTTTAGCAAGCGTTCCAGACTACCAGCGCGAATATCAGCTAACAGAAACCGTTCTACTGCTTCGGCCTGAATTTGTCCTTGGGTCTTTTCTTCGACGTACTTTGGTAAGTAACTATGATGGTAGCTGAAAACCGAATCGCGGGCAAATTCTGTTTCATGGACTGGGGTGGGTATCCCGTCAATGATTAAATAATGCACGCTATCACGGGTGATGCGTCCACCTTCAAAGAATGCAGGTACGAGAAAATGGGCATCAAAAGGGCCGAGTTCTTGAGCGATCGCATCTGTTTCAATGGGATAATGTCCGCGCAAGGTAGAATCAGAACGACTGACAATCAAAAAATCGTCAATTTCTTCAGCTTGCAAAGCAATTTTCAGATTTTGGCAAACTTCTTTAGTTACAGATGCAGCTGACTCTGGAGTTAGGGATCTCGTGTTAGTCAACACAAAGAAAATCGGTGAATCATCCTGTAACCCACTGCGTAAAGTGTCCACATCCCAGTGCATTAGTAGCAAGCAGCTGTGGACTGTTTGAGAACCTGTAGGATCGTCATCTAGGACAATTATTTTGGGTTTGTTGCTCATTTAAATGAAGGGCGATTGTTTTGTGGGAAAGTATTGGGCGACTATAAGTCGCTACTATACAAGCAAAGTCCACCTCCGCGGACTAATACAAAATCAAGGGTTTTCTAACCTGCGGAGGCAGGTTTTGTCTGTGTAGCCGTGACTTCTAGTCGCCCAAGCTACACTAATATAAAATCAAGGGTTTTCTAACCTGCGGAGGCAGGTTTTGTCTGTGTAGCCGTGACTTCTAGTCGCCCAAGCTTTAGAAACATTTTCTTAGCCTTTCTGCAATTTTCTAATTTCTGCTTGCACATCGATCGCAATCTGCAATGATTGATTTAAAAGTTGAGCGTATTCACCTGCTTGAGTGCTAACTTGTAAAGCTTGGAGACTAGCTAAATTATTGACAAATAACTCTTGATTACTAGCAAGCAAATTTTTATTATCTCGCAAAATTCGTTCCGTTTTCAGAGCGCGGACTAAATCTTCTCGAATTAGTTGCAAGGCGGCGGTGACTCGATCTCGGTCATGGATATTGCTTTCTACGTTTCCGGATGCTGCCAATTGGTCATTGATATCGATGGCGCTAATCAGGTCATGATATTTATCAACTTCATCTAAAAGTATTGTCAATCCTTCAGGAAAGGTCAACTGTCGCCAGAGCGATCGCCCCACTAAGATCGGGATTGGCACTAGAATTAGTAAAAGAATTCCAAATTTAATTGAAGACCCAATTGTTGGCAAAATAATAAACGCATAAACAAAGCCAACAATAATTGGCGTTAGCGCCAGCGTCACCAGCATTTCATTGATCAAAAACCCCAATCGCTTCTTGCGATCTCGCAAAACAGAGGGCCGAAAAACGTCTTCTGGATCGAACCCAGTCAAGCGTCTCAGTTCCCCTTTACTAATTTCCAAGCCTATTAAGTCCGGCTGCACGGCTGGATAACTCCTATGGAAACCCAAGTTGCGTATTTATTTTAATCGGGTTTGGTAGAGAAGCAATAAGTGGTTACTTATGTTTAAACTAAATCTAGTGTTAGAGAATAGGCAGAACATTTAAATTTAGCCATGCATCGTTGAGTCGGGGATTGAGTGAGTCTGGTGTTTAATTATTGCGATATTTGCCAAATGGCATCACTCAGGGAACCAATTTTCATCTAAAATTTGTTCTAAAGAGCCAATGGGGATCGCGGGAAATATGTCAATAGCAAGTTGAGAGCGATCGCTTGCTTCTGTCCTTGCATCTTGATAACATTCATCAAATATTTCTAAAATGTAAGGTTTAAGACTAGGACTCTCTTTAAGTCGCTCCTTAATTTCTCTACGAAATGTCCTAATTTCACCCTTCCAATGCCCTTCATTTCGCTCCCGTTCTCTATCCCAGTATGTAAGCTTAAGCAGATGTTCAAAAAGTCGAATCAACAAACTTTTTATCCCTCGCTTTTCGCTTCTACCCATAGTTTCTAATTCTTCCAACAAATTATCTAAATCCACAGCAGAAAACTGTCCTGCGCGAAGTTGATTGATTGTTGTTCTCAGCCAAAGGTAATAATCTTGGTCGTACAAAGTCTGAGTTGTTGGTTGTATTTGTATCACCATACACTTGTTTAGCTCCTAGTAGTAGTTGTGGCTGCTAATACTACATATTCATTATCCCTCATGCTGAGGTTATGAATTTCAGTCATACTGCAATGCCATAAATATTCCTTAAGTCTAAACAAAAGCTTACTAAAAGAATGAGGTTTTAATTTTTTAAATTATTGAGAATGTTATGAGAACCCATAGTTCGACCTCTACATTTTCAGCCCTATAAATCGATTATTACTGAGGGGTAAAATGGCTAAAACTAAAGCAACAGACATTCTCTCACTAATTGAAGCAGAGCATCGTCAAGTAGAACAACTTTTTGCACAAGCTGAAAAAGCTAAGGGAAGTAAATTACAGGAACACTTCAATCAACTATATAAAGCACTGAATTTACATGCTAGAACTGAAGAATTAGTCTTCTACCCAGCTTTGCGAGAATACGATGAAACTGAACAATATGTTGAAGAAGCTGAAGAAGAACATGAAGAAGTTTCTTTAATTTTGGAAGAAATTAAGGCTCTTAAACCTACTGCTCCTGAGTTTAAAGAAAAAATGAGTGAATTAAAGGAAGCAGTTCAGTACCATGTGGAAGAGGAAGAAAGCGAAATTTTTGGTGCTGTGCGCGAGTGTATGGATGAGCAAGAGCTAACTGAATTAGGTCAAGAATTTCAGAAAACTAAAGCTCAATTAGAACCAGAAATTGAAGCCGCCTTAACCAGATAATATAACTGAATAATCATTCAAATTCAACATCAAAATCAGTCTTGTAAACAATTAAAACCTCAACTTTGAAGCACCAGTAAATCTCAATCTGGTGTCTTTACATTTATTCGTCTTCCACTCCGACTGCTATTTATTCGAGATTTTTTGAGAGCTAGTCCATTAAAATTCACAAAATTTGTTCATCAATAGGTACAAGAATGACTGCTACAAATGGTAAGCGTAAAATTCGATATGCCGTTGTTGGTTTAGGTTGGTTTGCTCAAGATGCTGCTTTACCTTCCTTTGCCCACGCGGAAAACTCAGAATTAGTTGCACTGGTCTCTGATGACCCCACTAAAAGAGAAGAACTGAGCAAAAAGTACGGCATAAAGCTGACTTACTCGTATGAAGAATATGAGGACTGTCTAACAAGTGGTGAAGTTGATGCAGTTTATATCGCATTGCCCAATCACTTGCATCGTGAATACGCTGTACGGGCTGCTAATCAGGCAATTCATGTGTTGTGTGAAAAGCCAATGGCTATCACTGAACAAGAATGTGAGGAAATGATTAAAGCTGCCAATGATAACGGCGTGAAACTGATGATTGCCTACCGCTTACATTTGGAAGAAGCAAATTTACAAGCGGTGGAAATTGTTCGTTCAAAGCAAATTGGTGAACCAAGAATTTTCAATTCTGTTTTTACTCAACAAGTACAAGAAGGGAATATTCGTCTACGAAATGTAACAGGTGGTGGAACGCTCGACGATATCGGCATTTACTGTATTAATGCTGCGCGTTATCTATTTCAAGATGAACCAATTGAAGTATTTGCTGTTGCTGCTAATAAGGGAGAACAACGCTTCAGCGAAGTTGAAGAAATGACTAGTGTTATCTTACGTTTTCCCAATGAACGATTGGCAACCTTTACCTGTAGCTTTGGGGCAGCTAGCGTTTCAACTTATCAGATTGTAGGTACTAAAGGAGATTTGCGAGTACAACCTGCGTATCCGTGGCAGGGAGAAATCAAGCATTACTTAACAATTAATGGTGAAACTCAAGAGCGTACCTTTGAAGATCGCGATCAATTAGCAGCTGAATTTACTTACTTCTCTAATTGTATTCTTGAAGATAAAGATCCAGAACCATCTGGGATTGAAGGATTGATTGATGTTAGTATCATTCAGGCGCTTTACGAGTCAATTAAGATTGGTCAACCCGTAAAGATAGAGACTCGCGATCGCCATCAACGCCCCACATCAGATCAAAGTATTAAGCATCCTCCTGCTGAGGAAAGCCCAGACTTAATTCATGCCGCTACACCTTCAGGTTAGTCATCAAGCTTAAGTATCTTTGACACACACAAATCAAAAGCTATTGTAGGGGCACAATATAATATTGTGCCCCTACCATTTTGTCTATTTAATTGAAAACCGCCGCATACCCGTAAAACTTAAGGATAAAGACCCCTATCAGTGAGGGCTTGAGCTACTCTACCTACTCCCAGTGTATAAGCTGCTAACCTCAAAGAAACTTGCCGTTTCTTCGACTGTTCAATCACTTGGCGGTAAGCCTGCACCATCAAATGTTCCATTTCGCGGTTGACGCGTTCCTCATCCCAAAATACGTAAGAAAGACCTTGCACCCACTCCAAATAACTCACCACTACACCACCAGCATTGGCCAAAATATCTGGTAGCACTGTCACACCCCGCGCCTCTAAGGACAAACTAGCCTCAAGAGTTACCGGCCCGTTAGCTGCTTCCGCAACAATCTGCGCTTGCACCCGATCGGCATTTTCTTCAGTGATTTGGTTTTCCAAAGCTGCTGGTATCAGGACATCGCAAGGCAAAGTTAATAAATCTGCATTGCTAATTGCTACAGCTTCCGGAAAACCTACGATATTCTTGTGATTTTCCGCAGCGTAGACTTTCAACTTGGGAATATCAAGACCATCTTCGGAAAATAGTCCCCCAGCACTCGTGGAAACAGCGATAATTTTCGCTCCGGCTTCATATAGTAAATCAGCTGCGGCGCCGCCAACATTACCAAAACCTTGGATGACTACTCGCACTCCCGCCAAAGATTTACCTTGATCTGCTAGCGCTTCACGTACAGCAATCATCGCGCCGCGTCCGGTTGCCATTTCGCGTCCCTTGGAACCACCAACAGAAATTGGCTTCCCAGTCACAACACCCGGTACAGCATGACCGACATTCACGGAGTAAGTATCCATCATCCAAGCCATTTCACGGGCAGAAGTACCCATATCTGGGGCAGGAATATCCACGGAAGGCCCGATATCTTTAATCAACTCGCTGATATAACGACGGCTGATCCTTTCTAGTTCCCCGACACTATAACGTTTTGGATCGATCGCAATACCGCCCTTACCACCACCGTAGGGAATACCCAATAGGGCACATTTCCATGTCATTAGCATTGCTAGGGCTGAAACTTCCCGCAATGTCACAGCCGGATGATAACGTATTCCACCTTTGTAGGGGCCTAAAACATCAGAGTGCTGCACCCGATGTCCAGCGAAAACTCGTATTTCTCCATTATCTAGTTTCACAGGAACCGAAACTGTTACCACTTTGCGTGGATGGCTGAGAATTTCTAGCAATCCCGGATCTAACCTTAATTCCTTAGCCGCAGCTTCTAAGTAACTACAGGCTTGATCGAATGGACAAATATGCGCTGGAGAAGCAGCTTCCAACGGCAACACAGATGCTAAACTCATAAAATTTTCTCCCAATCGCGCCCTTTGCGCGAACCGGATCTTATATATTGCCTAGCTTATCCTCTTTTTTTGAAAAATAGGAATTTTGTAGTTTTTGTTACAGTTTTATCAAAAAGAATGTGCATTATGAATAACTCATGGGGAGATGGGTAGACAAGGGGACAAGGGGACAAGGAGAAAAATTCATGACCAATGACCAATGACCAATGACTAATGACTAATGACCAATGACGATCGCTGCATTCTGTCCGCCAAAGCCAAAACTCAAACATAATACATGGCTAATATTACTGAGATGTGCTGCTGTAATTAAGTTTAAATCGAACTCTGGTTGCTGCAATCCAACACAAGGAGGTAAAATTTGATGCTTTAAAGCCATCAGCGAAAAAGCCACGCCTAAGGCTCCGGATGCTCCCAGTGTATGACCTGAACTTCCCTTGGTGGAGCTAACTGCTACGCCTTGGGGAAACAAATGTTGGATTACCATGCTCTCCATTTGGTCATTTAGCTGGGTAGCAGTGCCATGAGCATGAATGTAATCAATATTATCTGGCGATAAACAACTACGTTCTAGACATTGTTTGATAGCAGCGATCGCACTTTTTCCCTCAGGTTCCGGAGAATTAGTATGATATGCGTCGTTGGTTAAGCCGAAACCGAGAATTTCACCATACACTTTTGCTTGACGCTGTTTTGCCAACTCTGCTGATTCCAAGACAAACACAGCTGCGCCTTCGCCCAAAACTAAGCCTTCCCGATGCACATCAAAAGGATAAGCGCCAGTTTTTGCCAAAGCACCCATTTGCTGAAAGCCTGCCAAAGTCAAAGGTGTAATTGGTGCTTCCACTGCGCCTGCGATCGCTCTTTGACATTGCCCAGTTTGTATAAGTAAAGCTGCTTGGGCAATAGATAAAATTCCAGTAGCACAAGCTACCATTGGCGCCAAAACTATGCCGGACGCGCCAATTTGTCGCGCAGTGGCGATCGCCCTCATGTGAGGCAATGTATCGAGCCAATTTTCTAAACATGACGCGGGGAAGGAAGGACGCGGCGATGAGGAGAAATTCTTTGTATCTTTTTCAGTGGCTGCGTCCTCATACATCTGCCGCGCCAAGACTTCCCAAGATGCTTGATTAGAGCGACTTGAGCCAATAACTACAGCACAATCCGCCAAAGGTGGAACTAAGCCAGCATCTTGCAAAGCAGAAGTAACAACCAACTGAGTTAGCATTGCCAAGTCAGTTGGCTTTTGACCAATCAAACCCATAGGAAATGGTCTAAGTTCTGGAAATGGTTGAAGTAATCTAATTCCAGATTTACCTGCTAGCAAATTTTGCCAACTTTCTTCTAAACTTCCACCCAAAGCAGAAACTAGACCAATACCAGTAACAACTACTTTCACAAATTTGAGAATTGGGAGTTTGAACTTAGGAGTTTAAAAGTTATAAATTATTATTCTCCTTGTCTCCCTTGTCCCCTTGTCCCTCTTACTGCGCTGGTGTTTTCAAATTTTCAGCACCTTGGGTAACTTTAGCTGAGTCGATGCGATCGCCTTGCTGAATTTTGTTAACTACATCAAAACCTTGAGTAACATTGCCAAATACGGCGTATTTACCATCCAGAAATCCTATATCTGCTAGACCAAAATAAAACTGTGAAGAAGCAGAATCTGGCTGTTGCGATCGCGCCATTGCTACCGCACCTTGCTTATGAGGCAATACAACAGGTTGAGCAGTAGCATCAAATGTTTGATTATAAATCGGTGTATTTGAGCCTTTTGGCTTAATTTCTAAGGGTATATAGCGAGCATTTCCCGTTTTTGGGTCAATATAACTACCCGTTCCCAATCGATCTACGGGAAAATTTGGGTCTTTGCTTTGGGGATCGCCGCCTTGAACTACAAACGGCTGGGGTTGTTCTGGGGTTCCGCGTTCGACTCTATGGAAAGCTAAGCCATTGTAGACGCCCCTTTGAACTAAATCTACAAAGTTACCAGCTGTAATTGGGGCGTTAGTACCGTCTACTTCGATAGTAATCGGTGAGCCTTTAACTGTAAGTACTACAGTAGCCTTGCCTTCGAGCCTTGGTAAATTGGCGAATCCAGAAACACTCTCATTAGTACTTTGAGATACAGGCGTTGCTTCAGTAGTGGTCTTAGTAGTTGCCTCACCTGCGCTTGAGGTAGCTGTCGATGTTGGAGAAGAAGTATTAGAAGCGACTTGCTGTGTTGAACATGCTCCCAAGATCAAGGCACTGGCGATCGCAACAGAAAGCAAAAATTGTGAAATTTTTAACCGCATTGCTAGTTACTGATTCAACTTAAGTATCTTATCGTTTTAAAGCGAATTGGGCATTGGGCATTGGGCAAGCAGGAGGTGTGGGAGGTGTGGGAGGTGTGGGAAGAGAGGGGGGCACAAATTCTCTTCCCCCACACTCCCCACACTCCCCACACTTCCCCATCTCCCCATCTCCCCATCTCCCAGTTCCTCAAAGCCCTTCTAACGATACTCCCAAAAACCGAGCTAGCTTTGCGCCTTCTGTTTCTAACTCTGTTAAAGATAATGGTTGTCCAACCCTTGTTAAGGGTATATCTCGCCGATTTTTAACGCGCAGATAAAGCGCACGAAGGGGATTAATGCCTTCTTTGACGGCTATCCGCACAGATTGTACATCTTCTATGCGACCATCAATTTCAATGCGACGGTTTTTGCCAGGAAATCCCCAACGAAATATTTTAAATGTGCTGGTTTCGCGATCGAATTCGTTGTAACCGCCTCCCACATCCCATAAAATCACTAACCATAAGTACGTGGCTAGTAGCAAGCCAGCGGTGCCATATAATCCCATCACCAATCCTTGAGGGACGAATACCAGTTGAGTTGGATCGGTAACTATGAGTAAATTAATTTTTAGGTAACTGGATATGCCAGCCAGTAGAAAGCCTGTTGCTCCCAAAGTAACGATAGTTGCCCACCAGTAGTTACTAAACCGACGAGAACCGAGAACGTTTTGATGCAGCAGGCGATCGCCTTTGTTAATCGTTGTTGATGCCGTCATTGAACTACCATTGCCTGTGAGATACTCTCTTTAAAAGTCTGCCATTGAATCGGGATATATTGCAACTGGATTAGGGAATGGGGCATGGGGCATAGGGCATGGCGCATGGGGATGAGGGAGATAAGTCAGGAAAGGGAAAAGGTTAAAGGGTAAAGGGTAAAGGGATAAATTTAACCTTTCCCCCTTACCCCTTTCCCATTTCCCATTCCCCAATTCCCAATGCCCAATGCCTAATGCCCAATGCCCAATTTTCCAATCCAATTGTTTAGATTTCTGAGAAAACTTGTGTCAAATTGTAAAAATTCTGATATTCATATATAAATATACGTTCGTGTTAAATACCCGATCCGCTTGCGTGTGTCTGGCCAAAAACGAACTAATATGATAAGTTAAGAATCATTAAGTTACCACAAGCTAAGTTACTAGCCAGTGGTACGTGTAATGGCATAGGTCTGAGAAATGCTGACTTCACTAGACAGCAAGCTCTCAGAAATTCAGTAGCTTTATGGGCTATTGAAATTGTCAAAAAAACGTTAATTCCTCACGGTAGCCGCTAAGAAAGCAAAGCTTTAAAGTGGCGCTGGTTCAAAAACGTTGCAATTTTAGTAAAAAAAGAGGATTTTAGTCCGATGACCATCGCAGTTGGACGCGCCCCAAGTACAAGAGGGTGGTTTGACGTAGTAGACGACTGGCTCAAGCGCGATCGCTTTGTATTCGTAGGTTGGTCGGGATTACTACTATTTCCCTGTGCATACCTAGCATTAGGCGGTTGGCTGACAGGCACAACCTTCGTCACCTCTTGGTACACCCACGGTTTAGCCTCCTCGTACTTGGAAGGCTGTAACTTCTTGACAGTGGCAGTATCCACCCCAGCAGACAGTTTAGGACATTCGCTATTGCTGTTGTGGGGACCAGAAGCCCAAGGCGACCTCACCCGTTGGTTCCAATTGGGTGGATTGTGGACATTCGTAGCCCTACACGGAGCCTTCGGTTTGATTGGCTTCATGTTGCGCCAATTTGAAATTGCGCGGCTAGTAGGAATTCGTCCTTACAACGCGTTAGCATTTTCAGCTCCCATCGCGGTATTCGTCAGTGTATTTTTGATGTACCCCTTGGGACAATCATCTTGGTTCTTTGCTCCCAGCTTTGGTGTAGCCGGAATTTTCCGTTTCATTCTATTTGTCCAAGGTTTCCATAACTTCACCCTCAACCCCTTCCACATGATGGGAGTAGCAGGTGTGTTAGGTGGTGCGCTATTGTGTGCGATTCACGGAGCCACCGTAGAAAACACCTTGTTTGAAGACGGAGATGGAGCTAACACCTTCCGGGCGTTCAATCCTACCCAATCAGAAGAAACCTATTCAATGGTGACCGCAAACCGTTTCTGGTCGCAGATTTTCGGTATTGCCTTCTCCAACAAGCGCTGGCTGCACTTCTTTATGTTGTTTGTGCCAGTCACAGGCTTGTGGATGGCAGCGGTTGGTATTGTCGGTTTGGCACTCAACCTGCGGGCTTATGATTTCGTCTCCCAAGAATTGCGGGCGGCAGAAGACCCAGAGTTTGAAACTTTCTATACCAAAAACATTTTGCTCAACGAGGGTATCCGCGCTTGGATGGCTCCTCAAGATCAGATCCACGAACAATTTGTATTCCCTGAGGAGGTATTACCACGTGGTAACGCTCTCTAATAGACCAAATATTTTAGGCGGCGCTGGACGCGACCAAGAATCTACCGGCTTTGCCTGGTGGTCTGGTAACGCCCGTTTAATCAACCTTTCTGGCAAACTGCTGGGCGCTCACGTTGCTCACGCTGGTTTGATTGTATTCTGGGCTGGAGCAATGACTTTGTTTGAAGTCGCTCACTTCATTCCTGAAAAGCCCATGTACGAGCAGGGGTTGATCCTGCTGCCTCACCTTGCCACTTTGGGCTGGGGCGTTGGTGCTGGCGGTGAAGTCATCGACACATTCCCCTACTTTGTTGTTGGTGTACTGCACCTAATTTCCTCAGCAGTCCTTGGCTTTGGCGGTATCTATCACGCCGTTCGCGGCCCAGAAACCTTAGAAGAATACTCCTCATTCTTTGGTTACGACTGGAAAGACAAGAACAAGATGACCAACATCATCGGTTTCCACCTAATTATTTTGGGAAGCGGTGCGCTGTTGTTGGTGCTGAAGGCAATGTTCTTCGGTGGTATCTATGATACCTGGGCACCAGGTGGTGGTGATGTGCGGATCATTACAAACCCCACACTCAATCCAGCTGTTATCTTTGGTTATCTGATTAAATCTCCCTTCGGTGGCGAAGGCTGGATTGTGAGCGTTGATAACTTGGAAGATGTTATCGGCGGTCATATTTGGATTGCCTTTATCTGTATTTCTGGTGGTATTTTCCACATTCTCACCAAGCCTTTTGGTTGGGCGCGTCGTGCCTTCATCTGGTCTGGTGAAGCTTACCTATCCTACAGCTTGGGTGCGCTTTCCTTGATGGGCTTCATTGCTTCCATCATGGTTTGGTACAACAACACCGTTTACCCCAGCGAATTCTTTGGCCCTACTGGCCCTGAAGCTTCTCAAGCTCAAGCTCTGACTTTCTTGATTCGCGACCAACGCTTAGGTGCTAACGTTGGCTCTGCCCAAGGCCCCACAGGTCTGGGTAAATACTTGATGCGCTCTCCTACTGGTGAAATTATCTTCGGTGGTGAAACCATGCGCTTCTGGGATTTCCGCGGCCCTTGGTTGGAGCCTCTGCGCGGCCCCAACGGTCTTGACCTAGAAAAAATCAAGAACGATATTCAGCCTTGGCAAGCTCGTCGTGCTGCTGAATACATGACCCATGCTCCTCTGGGTTCTCTGAACTCTGTGGGTGGTGTGGCTACCGAAATCAACTCCTTCAACTACGTGTCTCCTCGCGCTTGGTTGGCATGTTCCCACTTCGTACTAGGATTCTTCTTCCTAGTTGGCCACTTATGGCACGCTGGTCGCGCTCGTGCAGCTGCTGGTGGTTTTGAAAAAGGTATCGACCGTGATAATGAACCAGTAATGTCGATGGACTTCCTCGACTAGGTTGGAAAGTTTCTTTCATCACTGACAATCAATTAGCTTACAGACTCTTGCATAAAAGCAAGAGTTTTTTTTATAAAAAATAGCAAAATTCAGGAGTCAGAATTAGAATAGACTCTCGTTTTAGCTAACATAACAGGCCTAGATGGTATACTTCACTAACTTGGAATCTATTATAAAAATGAAGAGGGCAAACAGATTAACGAACCCTTTATCAAAAATAAATTATCAATGCAAAATTACATAGTTTACCGAGGTAATTAATATTATGAGCGAATCAAATTTTATCGACGCTTTGCGCTGGACAGCCGAAGCAAAAGAAAAGTTGCAAAATATTCCCTTTTTTGTCCGTCCTCAAGCAAAAGCTCGAATTGAGGCATTGGCTCGTCAAGCTCAGCAAGAGGTCGTGACAGGGGATTTGGTAGAACAGGCTAGGCTTGAGTTTGGACAATAAAAGATTTTTCAATTTTGGATTTTGGGCTTTAGATTAACTTTTTTATACATCAATGTAGATAGTTTTGAGATCTGGAAAATCTTCTTTTTTATCCATCAATCAATTTAAGCAATTGAAAACTTTGATTTAATTGAATCAAAAATCTCAAATCCAAAATCTAAAATTCATTCAGCTTCCTCCCACATTCATCGCTGCTAAAACAGCTTTCTGGCTGACATCTGTGTAAACTATGTTCAAATACTTCATGACTACATCAGTGGAAGTTAAATTTACTAAATTTTCCTCTTCTTTTGCTAGAGGAATTGCTCCTAATACATCTAATATTGTCTCGCTAGCTGAAGGTGCAATTACTACTAAAGATGACTCTAGTGGTTCATTGTATTGCCAGAAAGAGTCTATTTTTACCGAGTATTTGTTGTGAGTAATTGATTGTTGAACATCAGGCGTTTCTGAGGTTACAGCTTCTATCTTGCCACTACGTAGCTGTCGTAAATCGCTGAGAATTTGCTCTTTGGTGCGTCCGCGTAATTGAAAGAGTACAAAAGGGTCTTCACTAAAGCGATCGCCTAATTGATAGTATACCGCACCAATATGTTTACAGGGATTTGCTTTATCAGGGCAAGAGCATTTACTATGGACATCAGAAAGGGTAAAAGGAAATAAAGAAAGACCGTTAGCTGTGAAAACTTCTGCTATGTTTTGCGGCATTTCCCCCGCCAACAATTTGGCAGCGAAAATTGCTTTTTGCGACATAGTTTCAATGACATAACCCCATTGTTCATCGCTAAAAGGTTCAAGAGAAAGGGAAACTTGATAAGGTTCCACTTCACTACCTTGTACCTTAGCTAATACTTTTGCACCTTGAAACTCAATATTTAAAACATTTCCTTGGCGTGCATAGTTTCTAGCACGTTCCAAACGCTTTTTAAAGCGATAAGAATCTAGTAAATCTAGCCATTGCTGCGACCACCATTCTCGGCTTGCTTGAAGAGTATAATTCGTCATGTTTTTACCTTTTGAATTATTGAAAAATATTCAAATTAAGTAATTTAACTCGTCTGCATTAACTTTCATCCTCGTCAATGACTGCATTGCGATCGAGGATTACTAAGTTGCGAAGTTGGTCTGTATCTAGTTCAGTCAACCATTCTTCGCCTGCGCCTACAACTTGTTCGGCTAGTTGTTTTTTACTTTCAATCATGTCGTGAATTTTCTCTTCTAAAGTGCCAGTACAAACAAATTTATGTACTTGCACATTGCGCGTTTGACCAATGCGAAATACTCGGTCTGTAGCTTGATTTTCTACGGCTGGATTCCACCATCTATCAAAATGGAATACGTGATTTGCTCGTGTTAAATTCAATCCTACACCACCTGCTTTTAGAGAAAGAATCATAATCGGCGGCCCTTGGGGATCGTGTTGGAAACGGTCGATCATTTCCTCACGTTGTTTTTTATTGGTGCTGCCATATAAAAAGAATATTTCTCGCCCTAGCTGTTTTTCTAAATGGGGTTTAAGCAATTTACCCCACTCAGCAAATTGGGTGAAGATTAAAGCGCGATCCTCTTCTGCTAAAAGTTCTTCTAACATTTCTTCTAGCCGCAGCAGTTTGGCTGAATGATGTTGTCCTAATGTGGTTTGTTTCAAATATTGCGCTGGGTGATTGCAGATTTGTTTGAGTTTGATTAATAAAGCCAAAATCATGCCTCGACGTTGCAAACCTTCAGCAGATTCAATTTCTGCTAAAGATGCTTCTACTACTTGTTGATAAAGTGCGGCCTGGTCGGCAGTCAAACCGCAAAATACTGTCATTTCTTGCTTCTCTGGCAAGTCTTGAATAATTTCGCGATCGCTTTTTAATCGCCGCAGTATAAATGGTTGAACCAACGAACGTAATTGACTCAAAGAAGCCGTATCCCCATACTTTTCAATTGGCATCGCAAATCGCCGCTGAAAAAATTGCCGATTGCCTAAATATCCAGGATTCAAAAAATCCAAAATCGACCACAATTCTTGCAGCCTATTTTCTACTGGCGTACCTGTCAATGCAATCCGAAATGTCGCTGCTAATTGCCGCACTGCTTTTGATTGCTTCGCCTCTGAATTTTTCACATTTTGGGCTTCATCTAAAACAATTATTTGCCAATTCACAGTCTCTAATGATTTAATATCACGATGAATCAGTGAGTAACTAGTGATGACTAGATCGTGCTTTTTAACTGCTTCTATAAACGCTTTTCCCTTAGGACGTTTATCACCGTGATATTGCAAAACTTTCAGACTTGGCGCAAATTTCTTAACTTCCCTTTCCCAGTTACCTAAAACCGAAGTTGGACAAACTAGTAAAGTTGGATTTTCTAGTGCATCTTGTTCTTTGAGATGTAGAAGAAAAGCAATGAACTGAATCGTTTTCCCAAGTCCCATATCGTCCGCCAGACATGCACCCAAGCCCCAACGTTCTAAAAAGGACAGCCAAGCAGCACCGCGTTCTTGATAAGGTCGCAACTGTCCTTGAAAGCTCGCTGGCGCGGGCAAAGGTTCAATGGTTTGATTATTGGTTAAGGCCCCAATCAACTCTTGTAATGCGCCAGACGCCTCAAAGCTAACCACTGGTAATTTTTCGATTACCTGGGTATCCCCTGTACTCAAACGCAAAGCATCTTCCAAAGATAGCGCCATTTGGTCTTTGCGGGAAGCGAAAAAGGTTTGGGCTGTCTTGATGTCTTGGGGTCGCAATTCCACCCACTCGCCATTAATTTCTACCAAGGGGCTATTTAAAGTCACAAGTTTATCAAACTCGGCTTTGGAAATATTCTGTCCGCCAATTGCCAATTGCCATTGGAAATTTAATAGACTTTGCAACCCCAAACGTCCCTGCTTTGTCTTTGGGGTTTCGGCAGTAATTTTCAAACCCAAACGGTTCGCCCATCCTTCACGGTTCGTCAAACTAGGAGGGAGAATCACTCCCAAACCGCTATCTTCAAACCTCCAAGCCACGGACTTGATAAACTCGTATGCTTGAATGGGGTTGAGAGAAAAAGATTGCGGATATTCTGTTTCTAAACTCGGTGCAAGGACTGGATACAATCGGGAAGCTAATCCCAAACCCCGCAAAAATGTTTCTTGGGGTTGGTCAATTGTGCGATTTTCATACACCAATCGTTCAACTGGATTGTTCCAAATAGTTGCCGCATCCACCAAAAAATCTGGATTGTCGGCCGCTTGCAGGAAATACGCCAATGTCCAATCTGTTTCGCCAGACTCTGGAGAACGCAGTTGAAAACAAGTACGAAACAGAGTTTTCAGAGTTAGCTGATATTGTAGCGGCATAGTCCAAGCTTTAAGTGCCGCTTCTAGTCGTTCCACTTCAATGGCTTCTGCATTGACTGTACCAGATGCACTAGTTAAAGCTGGCAACCACTCTCGCACCGCAGCTGGTAAAGACACAATCGCCTTGCTTTCCATCGCTGACTGGAAACCCAGCATCTCTCGTATTTGGGCATCTATCGTACTATTGAGAAATCCCAGTAACAATTCTTGAGGTTCTGTAGGAAAGTCTACATATATTGGGCATTGGGCATTGGGCATTGGGAGTGAGGAGTGAGGAGTGAGGAGTGAGGAGTTAAGAATATTCTCTTGTCCCCTTGTCCCCTTGTCCCCTTGTCCCCCCATCCCCCCATCCCCCCATCTCCCCATCCCCTCCTGATAGGTGCGACAAACCAAGGGCATCTTGGCAGAAAATTTTTCTAGGCGGGTGCCGTCTACAGCACTGTCTAGGAGTACTTGCCACTTAGCAAGTGTAGAACTATTGGATTGCCGTTTGATAGTTGGTAAAAACTTACACCGAGAAATTAAATCCAGACTCCAACGGGCAACCTGCGACCAAAAGCGTAAATCTGTGCCCAAAAAGGTATCTTCCCCTTTAGTAGCATTTAGGGGAACAGCAGCCAGAAATTTTACTGCTTGGGCGGGGGTGAGACAAAAACCTTCGACTCGCCAGGGTTGTAAATATTGTGGTGAGTCTGCTTCTATCTCGAAACTAGCAGAATGAACGGGGAAAATCCCTGCTTTTTCTTTATCAGTGTTTTCTGGTATGTAAGTTGGTAAAGCAATGATTTGGGAGTGGGTTGGTAAAGCAATCTCAGTGGTACTAGTTGCTTTGCGTGCCCGATTAGTTGTAGCTACTTGGGGTTGCTGGATGAAGTTGGCAATCGGCATGTTTTGGGAACGCAACCACTCGCTTAACTCAACCGATGTCATTGCCAATGGATGTAATGGTATTTCTTCAGATTCATTCGACGCCAAATTTACTCGCGGCGATCGCCAAGTTTCTCCCCAAATAAATAAACTACCATTTTGATTTTTTAGTAACCAGTTTCCGTGTAAAATCGCCATTTTTAACTACTCAAATTCTCGTAAAATTAAATAATTCCAATTACCAGGATTTTACTTGCTACTTCAGTACATTTATTATCAATTACTTATACACTGTAATACAATTATATACTGGTAATTTGTCACTCAATTGAGACATTATTAATAATGGATTTTCCGATTGTTAAAGTTTTAAAATTTGGTATAAAATACGAAATAGATTATATGCATCCTCAAGAAGAGGAGGCTGTAAGAGCATTATTAAATAGTGTAATTGTTGAAGGTAAAACTTATCCTCAAAAGCAACCTCTATCCCAAGCAGAATTTTTCAGTTACTGGTTAAGCAAGGACGCCTTTGTTGTCAGGGCATCACCTGTAAATGATACACAAAAACCAAAAGAAATATTGGGAGCATTTTATTTAAAGCCAAACTTTCCTGGTCGGTGTAGCCATATTTGCAATGCTGGTTTTATTGTACAAGCTTCTTTGCGGGGTCAGGGTATAGGGCGGTTCATGGGAGAGTCGATGCTCAAGATCGCAGCACACTTGGGCTACGAGGCAGTAATGTTCAATTTAGTCTTTGAAACTAATATAGCTTCAATTAGACTGTGGCAGTCTTTGGGATTTGAGATCGTTGGGCGGATTCCCCGTGCTGCCAAACTAGAAAATGAGCAAGTGGTAGACGCACTAATGTTGTATCGCACTTTGCCTTGAAAGATGGCAATCGATGTCCTTAACTGTTGACTAATGAGTCTAAACCGTCAACTGTCATCAGTTAACTTTGTATGTACCAGAAGTCAGCCATAGTGCATAAATGTTAGGATTGCCACAGAAAGAGAATAGCGAAAGAGAAGGAAAAAAAACTGAATGGCTGAAGTTGATAAGTCAATATCCTTCGATGGACGGGATATTCGACTGAAAGTAGGCCTACTAGCTCCCCAAGCTGGTGGGTCGGTTTTGATAGAATCAGGGGATACAGCTGTTTTGGTGACGGCTACGCGATCGCAAGCCAGAGAAGGCATTGATTTTCTTCCCCTCACAGTAGATTACGAAGAAAGGCTATATGCCGCTGGTAGAATTCCCGGCGGAATTATGCGGCGCGAAGGTCGCCCACCAGAAAAAACAATTCTTACCAGCCGTCTGATAGATCGTCCTCTGCGTCCTTTGTTTCCTTCATGGTTACGCGACGACTTACAAATTGTGGCTTTAACACTGTCGATGGACGAGTTAGTGCCACCCGATGTGTTAGCAGTTACAGGTGCTTCAATTGCTACCCTCATTGCTCAGATTCCTTTTAACGGGCCAATGGCAGCCGTGCGGGTTGGGTTAGTGGGAGATGATTTTATCATTAATCCTACCTATGCAGAAATTGAAGCCGGAGATTTGGATCTGATAGTAGCAGGTTCGCCGCATGGTGTGATTATGGTCGAGGCGGGAGCCAATCAATTGCCAGAGCGAGATATTATCGAGGCAATTGACTTTGGTTATGAAGCGGTACGGGATTTAATCAAAGCCCAGGAAGATTTAGTCGCAGAACTCGGTTTACAACTAGTGCAAGAAGCACCACCAGAAGTAGACGCAACGCTGGAAAATTATATCCGCGATCGCGCCAACGACGAAATTAAAAAAATTCTGTCTCAATTTGAGTTGGGTAAAACCGAACGTGATGCCGCTTTAGATGTCGTCAAGGAAAAAATTGAAACTGCGATCGCCGAACTGCCAGACGAAGACCCAATCAAAGTTGCCGCAACTGCAAACTCTAAGGCACTTGGTAATACATTTAAAGACATTACTAAATACTTCATGCGCCGTCAAATCATCGAAGATAACGTCCGCGTTGATGGTCGCAAGCTCGATGAAGTACGTCCCGTTTCCTGCCAAATAGACCTTTTGCCAAAGCGAGTCCACGGTAGCGGTTTATTTAATCGGGGTTTAACTCAGGTATTATCTGCTTGTACCTTGGGTACACCAGGAGATGCCCAAAACCTTAACGACGATTTGCAAATCGACCAATCCAAACGCTACATCCACCATTACAACTTCCCGCCGTTCTCTGTGGGGGAAACCAAACCCTTACGTGCGCCGGGAAGACGTGAAATCGGTCACGGTGCCTTAGCAGAGCGATCGCTGTTGCCTGTGCTACCACCAAAAGAACAATTTCCCTACGTGATTCGCGTCGTATCGGAAGTTCTTTCTTCCAACGGTTCCACCTCAATGGGTTCTGTGTGCGGTTCCACCCTGGCCTTAATGGATGCTGGCGTGCCAATTATCAAACCCGTCAGTGGCGCGGCAATGGGTTTGATAAAAGAAGGAGATGAAGTCCGTGTCTTGACTGATATTCAAGGCATTGAAGACTTTTTGGGCGACATGGACTTTAAAGTTGCTGGGACGGATAGCGGGATTACAGCCCTGCAAATGGATATGAAAATCTCCGGTCTGTCTTTAGACGTTATTGCCCAAGCCATCCACCAAGCGAAATCAGCCCGCTTGCACATCTTAGAAAAAATGCTCGCTTGCATTGCTCAACCGCGCACCGAAACTTCACCCTATGCCCCACGTCTGTTAACAATCAAGATTGATTCAGACATGATTGGTCTAGTCATTGGCCCCGGAGGCAAGACTATCAAGGGAATTACTGAAGAAACTGGTGCAAAAATTGACATTGAAGACGATGGCACAGTGACAATTTCCGCTGTAGATGAGGGCAAAGCCAAGAGAGCACGTAGTATTATTCAAGGCATGACCCGCAAGCTGCACGAAGGGGATGTCTACGTAGGGCGCGTAACTCGGATTATACCAATAGGTGCATTTGTGGAATTTCTGCCTGGAAAAGAAGGCATGATTCACATTTCTCAACTTGCTGACTACCGCGTTGGCAAAGTTGAAGATGAAGTCGCAGTAGGCGATGAAGTGATTATCAAAGTGCGCGAAATTGATAACAAAGGCCGGATTAATCTTACACGCTTGGGTATCCACCCAGATCAAGCAGCAGCAGCAAGGGAAGCTGCGGCGCTAAATCGTTAAATCGATTTGGGATTTTAGATTCGAGCAATCTAAAATCCGCGATGCCTACTGTGAAGGCATCGCCGTATGCTTCTCTCAATTAATTAGACAAAATTTATTGCAGACACAAAGTAGCTAGGCGTAAATAAATTTAAAACAGAATTCAGAATTCAGAATTCAGCAATCAATTTAGTGGGAGATTTAGACCTTAAAGTCTTGATAATCCTGAATCAGCGATGAATCGATCGCTATAGACTAGGATTTTATATAATGTTTAATTATGCCTATCTACTTAAGAGAATTTTTGTATTTTAATACTACTCATAATTCAATATACTTTAGCCATATATCGAAAGCAAAAAGTAATAGCGTGGCAAGCTTAAAATAGTGCATTAGGAAAATCTTGTGGGGTGGGCATCCTGCCATTGGTGTCAACTTAACGTGAAACTCTTGCTCTAATTAACTTCTATCATTTCTTTCCTTTCTTACTTTGTGTCCTTAGCGTCCTTTGCGGTTCGTTATCACTCCATCTTTGACACAACGCAGAGAAAAAAAGTCTGTAGAAGCCACCAGGGCCAACTTTACCTTAAGTTGACACCAATGGCATCCTGCCCGCCCGTCTGTGGCGGGTAAGATACCCGCCCCACAAGAAAATTTATTGCACTATTCTAGCCCGGTCACGCCAGTAGTTTTGATTTGGCGATCGCCACCCAAGGTACAATTTTTTTAATCAACTTAACTGTAAGTAAAACGGCATAAATAAAGCTAACTTCTGAGAATTATCATTTGTAATTTGCTATATTTCATTAGTAAAGTCTAGAAAAGGGCTTACCTTGAATAATATAGTGCTGTTTATTCTCACCCACTAACTTACCGTTCTTTAATCAGTCTCGGTAAAGAAAATCGAAGTCGATTTTGAAACATTAAAAAATTTCTTAGACTTTATTTTATAACATTATAGTGAAATAAGCCTTTCACTTAAAATTAATACTTGCGATGGATGAAATTCTTCTCTAATTCAGACTGAAGAAAGAGGGCTATTAGCTGATAACTAAATTATTCAAATGAGAAATATACCACAGTATTCCGATTGGTTTTTAGTAGATAAAAATAAATTATGAATTTATTTAAAAATCACGCTTGCTATTAAATTTTAAATCTGTAATATTGAAGAATTAAATCAAGAAATCAACACATTCACATAATGTTAACAAAATCTCTAAAAATTTTGAATGACCATTATCAAGCTCTATCTAACGAGGGACAAGATGTCATTCAAGGATTAAGTCGAACGCCGAAAAGTATACCCCCAAAATATTTCTACGACGATCGCGGTTCAGAATTATTTGAACAAATATGTGAATTACCAGAATATTATCCAACACGAACAGAAGCATTGATTTTACAGCAATATGCTGATGAAATTGCTCAAATAACAGGTGCTTGCGAACTTGTAGAATTAGGTAGTGGTAGTTCTACCAAAACTTTATTTTTGTTAGATGCTTACCAAAAAATCGCCAGTTACTGTAGATATATACCCATTGATGTGAGTCGTGGTATCGTTCAATCTAGCGTATTAAAGCTGCAACAAAAATATCCAAATTTCTTTATTGAGGGTTTAATCGGAACCTACGAACAAGCCTTAGCAAAACTAGAATCAACTTTTGCAGCATCGCGGATGATTTTTTTCTTAGGCAGTTCTCTGGGAAATTTTAACCCGCAAGAATGCGATCGTTTTTTAGGGCAAATTGCTAAGACTTTACAACCAGGGGATTACTTTCTTTTGGGCATTGATTTACAAAAGCCCAAGGAAATTTTAGAGCCAGCTTATAACGATAGCCAGGGAATAACGGCTGCTTTTAACTTGAATATGCTGTCTCATTTGAATTGGCGTTTTCAAGGCAATTTTGATCTCAATTTATTCGCTCATCAAGCTATTTATAACCAAACTGATGCTCAAATTGAGATGTATCTGCATTGCCAAAAGAATCATCAAGTATCTTTAAAAGCATTAAATTTAGAAGTTTCATTTACAGAGGGAGAAAGCATTCTTACCGAAATTTCGCGCAAGTTTGATTTAGCAATTATGCAAGAACAACTAAAGATACACGGACTTAAGACACTGAAGACTTGGACAGATCCGCAAGAATGGTTCGGGTTAATTCTTTGTCAAGCTTAAGAAAAAGGGAATAGGGTAAATTTCAATACAGCTTACATCAGCCAAAAATCCTCATGTAAAGACGCGAACAATTGCGTTTTCACGAGCCGAATTATTCCCAGAAGTACTGGCTCAAACTTTTGTCTTTGACACGCTACGCAAACGCAAAATCTAAAATCCAAAATTGTTTGACAGCATGAGTAGTCTACAATCTACTAAACCTCCAAAACTGGATAGCTGTAATTCTCAAGTTATTTTCGATTACTTTGAGAATGCTTGGCAACTAGAAGATGTTTTAATGAAAAGTCTAGTTGGGGAGGATACATTTTATATCAATCCCGACCCTTTGAGAAACCCTCTAATTTTTTATCTGGGACATTCGGCTGTTTTTTACATCAATAAATTAATTCGCGTTGGGTTATTAGAAAAACGCCTAAATCCAGAGTATGAAATTTTGTTTGAAATTGGAGTCGATCCAGAGAAACCAGAGGAATTGAATGAAGCGATCGCTCATTTCAATTGGCCCTCTTTAGCCCAAACTTGGGAGTATCGAAAACAAGCATATTCCATCATCTCAGAAGTAATTAAAACAACTCCAATTACTTTGCCAATTCATCCCGATTGTCCCCTTTGGGCATTAATGATGGCAATTGAACACCAACGCATTCACATTGAAACTTCTTCGATGTTAATTCGCCAACTACCAATTGAAAGAGTAAAACGTCCTGCAAATTGGAAATATGCTGCTTTTAATGGTTACACCCCTCACAATGAAATGATAGAAGTTCCTGGTGGGATGGTAAAACTTGGTAAAGCCTTTGACGATCCGACTTATGGATGGGATATTGATTATGGCGATCGCACTGTTGAAGTTCAATCTTTTTTCGCCAGTAAATATCTAATTACCAACGCCGAATTTATTTATTTTGTCAAGGCTGGTGGCTACGAACATCCAGAATATTGGGATAAGGAATCTTGGAATTGGAAAACTCAAAATAACATCAAACATCCGAAATTTTGGCTACCTGAAAATGGTAGTTATAAATATCGAGCTATGTTTGATGAAATGGAATTACCCTTAGATTGGCCAGTGGAAGTCAATCACTATGAAGCGATGGCTTATTGCCGTTGGCAAGGTGAAGATACTCGCTTAATGAGTGAATCAGAATATCATTTAGCAACTTACGGCAATAATTTCTCAGAAGATATAGACAATTACAATCTCAATTTTAAATTTGGTTCGCCAAGTCCAGTTGGAACCTTAGAAACAGCTAAAAGCCACTCTGGTTTATACGATTTGCGAGGCAATGTTTGGGAATGGTTGAGCGATAATTTAAATCCTCTTTCCGGATATAAACCTCATTATCTCTACGAAGATAATTCTGCTATCTTTTTTGACACCAAACATCACATGATGTTGGGAGGATGTTGGATAACTAACGGTACAGAAGCTTTAAAATATTATCGCAATTGGTTCCGCCCTAGTTTTTATCAACACGCAGGTTTTAGGATTGTCCGAAATATAGCAAGCAACAAGCAATAAGCAAAGAAAGTTTTTTGGTGCTGCGGTTTTACCATCAGTTTATTTCCTAAACTATGCTTCAACTGCTATAACAACGAATGGCCGTACCCTTGAAGTTTACAGATGGTATCCCCTACTGATGACAATGCATATTTAATTTTTGGAGATGTTTATTGATTCTGAATTCTGAATTCTGAATTCTGTTTTCATCACAACTTAAAAACAGGAGCTTATTAACCATGAGAGCAAATCCAATACCACCACAACCCGGTCAAGAATCAGTTTGGGATTATCCGCGTCCGGCTCGTTTAGAAGATACTAATAAACAACTGCGGGTAATTTGTAATGGTATTGTTTTGGCAGAAACTAATAAAGGTAAAAGAGTTTTAGAAACAAGCCATCCTCCAGTCTATTACTTTCCCCCTGAGGACGTTAAAGTAGAACACCTGATTCAAACGCCCAAAAAAGGCTTGTGTGAATGGAAAGGGCGATATCAATATTATGATGTCAAAGTTGGCGATAAATATCTACAACATGCAGCTTGGGCATATTTTGACCCCACCCCTAATTTTGTTTCCCTTGAAAAATACTATGCTTTTATGCCCAATTTAATGGATGCTTGTTATGTCAATGACGAGTTAGTAACACCTCAACCTGGCGATTTTTACGGAGGATGGATTACTACTGATATTGTCGGGCCATTTAAAGGTAGTCCGGGAACAATGTGGTGGTAATTCTAATACAAAATTAGAGGCTATTTATTCTTTACCCCCTGACTAAAATCAAGGGGTTTTTGCATATATTTTATAGCACTTCCAGTAAATCTTAAGTTGAAAGACGAAATAGAGTAGCATTTTTGCTGCCAAGATTGAGGATAATTGCAGCAGCGATCGCTTTTGTTGATTTAATTTTAGCAGGAGCGATCGCTCCTTTTTCTTAACTACTCACTACAAATAAAACAAACACTCTCTTCTTCGCTTCCTAAAAGCTTAATGGGTAGCAAATTCGGTAAATTTCCGCATATAAGGAGAGTGAAAGGCCAATACTATATCTTCTTTAGGTACACCTTGTTGCAACAATAGTGTAGCAATGCCAACTTCAGTACCATCATGCTGTATCCAGATTTTGCCGTCTTTAATATCAATATGGATACTGCATCCATGTGTCCGATAATTATTGCGCCAACCAGTATGTAATAAAAGGTAGTGGTCGCGCTCAGTATCTAAAACGGCTTGAGTCTCAATTTCCTCTGGGTGAAATTGGCTCTGCGATCGCTCTACAATTAAATTTTGAATGATTTGACGATATTGTTCTACTGCCATTGAACAACGATCTCCTCTTTTTCATCATAAACTAATAAATTAATTTTAGTTCTCTCTATTACTGAGCGCGTAAAACGACGTTGAAAAAATGATTTATAAATTGAGTCAGGAACAGCCAGATAAAGTTTTCTTTGGGGATCGAATTCCTCAAGAGCAAATTGGTAGTTAATAAATTGTCCTAAAGCCGTATGAAATTCGGAAACATTCGATCCACCAATAAAGCTTTTGATTTCGACAGCAATTTTCTCACCTGCTCGTTCGGCAGCTAACATTTCTGCTGCTAAGTCTATTTCAAAATCAACATCCCCAATGCTTACTTGATAAGGGTCGTCCGTAATCGTCCACCCTTCTTTCTCTAGAGCAGTTCTAACTGAATTGTGAAAACGATCCTTAGCCATTCAACTTTTTTGACTATTAACCTTAAAACATAATCGACATTTCCATTTTAATCTCAAAAATCAAATATCAGTTTTATATTCCCATTTAACTGACCAGTTTCTTAGACTTCAACCACTCATGCACAACTTCTTCAACAGGACGAGATTGATTATCAACCAGGTAATTCATTTTTTGCATTTCTTCAGTGGAAATTAGCCCAGCTAATTGATTGATAGCTTCTCGTAATTCTGGATATTTTTCTAGAATTGCCTGATTAAAAACAGGCACAGCTTCATAAGGTGGAAAATATTTTTTATCATCTTCTAAAATGACTAAGTTCAAAACAGCAATCAAGCCATCTGTAGAATTACCTGCTATCAAATCTACTTTCTTTTCTTTGATAGCTTGATATATCAGTCCTAACTCCATTTGTTGGGGAGGTTTGGTAAATTTGAAGCCATAAGTTTTAGCTAACCCTGGATAACCATCTTGTCGGCCCAGAAATTCATAACCAAATCCTGCCCGCATTTGAGGTGTATATTTAGCAGCTTCTGAAAGGGTTTTAATCTGCCACCGTTTAGCATCTTCACTGCGAATAATCATAGCGAAGGTGTTGTTAAACCCCAAAGGCTCCATAACTTCTAATTTAAATTTTTGGTTGTAGTCTTGTTTGACTTTTTGATAGACTACTTGGCGATCGCTAATAGGTTTTTGTTTCAAAACAGATGTTAAACTCGTTCCTGTATATTCTATATAGCCAGCAATTTGCCCTGCTTTTAACGCTTCATGGCAAATAAAAGTTCCACCTAAATTTAAGCGTCTATCAACCCTTAATTTAGTATGAGATTCAATTTGTTGAGCTAGTAGTTCACCTAAAATAAATTGTTCGGTAAAATTTTTGGAACCAATAATAATTGTTGGTGGTGTTAGCCAATAGGTAAAGGTAATTAATCCGGCAATTAATAACATTAATATACCGAAATAAATGCCTGTTTGACGATTAATTTTTATACTTTTTTCACTTTGCTGCGTCAGGTTTTTTTCTAACCATCCCAAGGTAAAATCAGCACCTAACGCAATCAAAGCAGCGGGTATTGCCCCTGCTAAAATCAGCTGATTATTAAGAGTAGAAATCCCCCGAAAAAGAAACACCCCCAAACCCCCGCCGCCAATAGCTGCCGCAATGGTAGCAATTCCCACAGAAATAACAGTTGCTACCCTAACTCCTGCCAAAATCACCCCTAAAGCTAGAGGAATTTCTACTTGAAATAGCAATTGCCGGTCTGTCATTCCCATCCCTCGTCCCGCCTCTATAATTGCCGGCTCAACGCTATTAATACCGATATAAGTATTCCGAATTACTGGGAGCAAAGCATAAAGAATCAAGGCGACAATCGCAGGAACTTTGCCAATTCCGCCAAGAAATGGTACAGAAATCAAAAACCCAAAGATAGCTAAACTAGGAGTGGTTTGAATAGCATTAGTTAAACCTATAATAGGTTGGGCGAGTTGCGGTTGGCGAGTGATAAATATGCCTAAAGGAATGCCAATAGAAACCGCCACCACCATTGCAATTACAACTAATATTAAATGTTCTCCAGTGCGGAGGATAATTTCTAGGAAATATTGGCTGAAAAACACAGTTATCTCCTGATATGGTTGAGGGATAAATCAAAAGACGCGATAAATCGCGTCTCTACAAAAGATTGATTCTGAATTCTTATTTTTAAGCTTTTTTCAACCAGCTAAACATCGCGCGTAAATCTTTACCAACTTCCTCAATTTTGTGTTCGGCTTCTTTGCGACGCAAGGCAGTAAATCCTGGTTTACCAGATTGGTTTTCTAACACAAATTCTCGCGCAAATTGCCCAGATTGAATTTCGCTGAGAATCTTCTGCATTTCAGCTTTGGTTTGTTCGGTGACAATTCGCGGGCCGCGGGTATAATCACCATATTCAGCTGTGTTAGAAATGCTGTCGCGCATTTTCGCTAAGCCGCCTTCCACAACCAAGTCAACAATCAACTTGACTTCATGGAGACATTCAAAATAAGCCAATTCTGGTTGATAACCAGCTTCTACCAAAGTTTCAAATCCGGCTTTGATTAAAGCACTTAAACCACCGCACAATACTGCTTGTTCGCCAAATAAATCAGTTTCAGTTTCTTCACGGAAAGTAGTTTCGAGAATACCCGCACGAGAACCACCGATACCTTTAGCGTATGCCATTGCGCGATCGCGTGCCTGACCGCTAGCATCTTGATAAACTGCAAACAGCGCTGGTACACCTTCCCCACTTTCATAAGTCCGCCGTACCAAATGCCCGGGCCCTTTTGGTGCCACCATCACCACATCTACATTCGCTGGCGGTACAACTTGCCCAAAATGAATATTGAAACCGTGGGCAAAGGCTAACACATTCCCTTCTTCTAAATTCGGTTCAATCTCGTTTTTATAAATCGTTTTTTGGACTTCATCAGGTAACAAAATCATAATGAAGTCAGCAGCATTAGCCGCATCGGCAACATTTTTCACAGTTAACCCAGCTGCTTCGGCTTTCGCCACTGACTTACTGCCCGGATATAGTCCCACAATTACATTCAAACCACTATCTTTTAAGTTGAGAGCGTGGGCATGACCTTGGGAACCATAGCCGATAATAGCAATAGTTTTTCCGCTCAAAAGGTCTAAATTGGCATCTTCGTCATAATACATCCGGGCCATAGAAGCATCTCCTGTCAGCAAGCATCATTAAATTGGCAGGCTTTTGATTGTACCTCAAATTGTGTAGTGAAAAACTACGGAATGGGGAATGGGGACTAGGGACTGGGGACTGGGGAAGTTTTTTCTAGTCCTCATGTCCCTTGATTTTTAAATTTGCATAAATACGTTATCAATCGCCGATAAATCTACACAATAAATATTTTCAGTATATTTAGGAGATAAAAGTTACTTTACTAATCAAAATATTTCTTTCCCAATTCCTAGTCCTTAATCCCCAGTCCCCAGTCCCTATTATTATAAATGTAAAAAAAAATACAAATTTATGATGACAAGTTTGAGATAAATTTGTTAAGAATAGTTACAGCAGTCGTCGCACAGAGAAATATTTCTTATGGTAAACTCACTTGACAAGAACCCAATCCATCAAGTTGTCATTGTTGGCGGTGGTTTTGGTGGACTTTATGCAGCAAAAACACTCGCTAAGACAGCAGTAAATGTTACTTTAATCGATAAACGTAACTTTCATCTATTTCAACCCCTGCTGTACCAAGTTGCTACAGGCGCTTTATCTCCCGCTGATATTTCCTCGCCTTTGCGTTCTGTACTGAGTAAGAGCAAGAATACAAAAGTGCTTTTGGGAGAGGTGAATAATATCGATCCAGAAGCACAAAAAGTAATTGTCGGTAACGAAGCAATACCTTACGATACATTGATTGTTGCCACGGGTGCGAAGCATTCGTATTTTGGCAAAGACAACTGGGAAGAATTTGCCCCTGGCTTGAAAACTGTAGAAGATGCTATAGAAATGCGTCGCCGGATTTTTATGGCATTTGAAGCCGCAGAAAAAGAAACCGACCCAGTAAAACGCCGTGCCTGGTTAACTTTTGTAATTGTTGGTGGTGGCCCTACTGGTGTAGAATTAGCGGGAGCGATCGCCGAGTTGGCAAATCAAACTCTCAAAGAAGATTTCCGCAACATCGACACTTCAGAAGCCCAGATTTTGCTGTTAGAAGGACTGGATCGAATTCTGCCGCCATTTGCACCAGAATTATCACAAGAAGCCGAAGCATCTCTGACGCGCTTGGGAGTGGTTGTCCAAACAAAAACATTAGTAACTAATATTGAAAATGATATTGTCACCCTCAAACAAGGGGATGAAGTCAAAAAGATTGCCTCAAAAACGGTATTATGGGCAGCAGGTGTGAAAGCTTCGGCAATGGGAAAAGTGCTAACAGAACGCACAGGTGCCGAATGCGATCGCGCGGGACGTGTCATCGTCGAACCTGACTTGAGTATTAAGGGATATCCGAATATTTTTGTAATTGGCGACTTGGCGAATTTTTCCCACCAAAACGGCAAGCCACTACCCGGTGTTGCGCCTGTAGCCAAGCAAGAAGGAGAATACGTCGCAGAACTAATTCAAAAACGGCTTGTAGGTCAAACTTTGCCAGCCTTTGCTTATGTCGATCGCGGTAGTTTAGCGATGATTGGGCAAAATTCGGCTGTGGTGGATTTAGGTTTTCTCAAGCTCAAAGGCTTCTTTGCGTGGGCATTTTGGCTATTAATTCACATTTATTTCTTAATTGAATTTGACAACAAATTAGTAGTAATGATTCAGTGGGCGTGGAACTATTTCACCCGCAATCGTGGAGCTAGATTAATTACAGGTCAAGAATCAGTCACGCACTTAGAAATTAGCGATCGCAACACTTATTACACATCAGAGACTAATAAACAGCCAGTAAATGTCTAAATTCGTCGTTGCCTAAGCGTTACCCAACAATATTTCGTTAATGTTGGGTTTCATCCTTCCTCAACCAAACCTACCCCAGGTTTCGTTTTTAGTCTTATTGGGATTTTCGCACCCCAGGCAAGCACTACCACATTAAATAGTTCTTCAACTACGCCATCCAAGTGCAGCTAATGGACGATTTCGCCATTGCTAATTTTAATTAGCATCAGTCTGTACTGGGTGACGTTATTTTGCGTACTTTAATAAAATTGATACCAAGCTGCAATCAAATGTAGTATTGCCCCCCTGCTTCCCCTGCTCCCCCTGCCTCCCCTGCTCCCCCTGCTCCCCCTGCTTGCCCAAACTAATATTTTTGAACGCAACTCGGTATGAGATGCTCCCACTCCTTCAACAATCGAAGCATAGTTTAGGACATAAACTGCTCCTAAAACCCCTACACCCGAAGACTTTCTTTGCCTATTGCTGTTGCCTGATATATAAAGTGGTTGAAACCCTTTGATGGATCGGCAGATACAGGTTAGGATAATCCATCAATTAGAGGAATATCTCAAAGCAAAGCGCACTTAAGCGCGTTGCAAGACAAAAATTGCCCAAATATCAAGTTTGGGTGGGTTATTTGGGGAGGTTGCCACTCTACTATTTTTGTTTTTAGCTACAGAAAATTTCGACTCAGTAAATTAAGTTATCGAGCCTTGAATAAGCTACTCTTTACAGGTAAATCTTGGAAATTTATGGCTTTTTTCCTACCGCTAGTCATGTGGTGGGGATACAAAGAAGTACAAAACCTATTTGTACAGCCGCAAGCCGTTATAGTGTTGGGTGGTTCGACGAGACGTTTAGAGCGAGAGAAGTTTACCGCAGAATTTGTGCGTAAGCATCCAAATATACCAATTTGGATTACAGGGGGCAGTCCAGCAAAGTATACACAACGGGTATTTAGTAAAGCTGGTGTCGATCCTAAACGCTTACACTTGGACTATGAAGCAGTTGATACAGTTACTAATTTTACAACTTTGGTAGATGATTTGCAAGCTCGTGGGATCAAGAGTGTTTATTTGGTTACTTCTGACTTTCACATGCGTCGGGCTTGCGTCATCGGCGAAATTATTTTAGGTAGTCGGGGTATTTATTTAAAACCAGTGCCAGTTCCTTCAGAAACTCCTCCTGAATCTATTGAAAAATCTGTTCGAGATGGTGCTAGAGCCATACTTTGGTTAGTAACTGGTTACACTGGTGTCGATGCAGCTAAAACTAAACAGTAAATATTGGGCATTGGGCATTGAGCATCGGGCATTGGGCAATGACTAATGACTAATGACTAATGACTAATGACTAATGACTAATAACCAACCTAATATAGTTCGAGATATAGTTCGAGAAAAAAACGCCCCAACTTCACCCACAATTTGATACCCTAGCTTAAACAGATTTGAGAAAAGTTAAAGCGTGGAAATTCAACTTGGGCGGGGAAAAACAGCTCGCAGAGCTTACGGAATAGATGAAATTGCTCTAGTCCCCGGTAACAGAACACTAGACCCCAGTTTGGCAGATACTAGATGGCGTATTGGCAATATTGAGCGAGAAATCCCGATAATTGCTAGTGCAATGGATGGCGTAGTAGATGTTCGCATGGCTGTACGTTTGTCGCAGTTAGGAGCATTAGGTGTCCTCAACTTAGAGGGGATTCAAACTCGCTATGCTGACCCAGACCCAATATTAGATCGCATTGCCTCCGTGGGGAAAGATGAATTCGTTGCCCTGATGCAAGAACTCTATGCCGAACCAATAAAACCGGAATTAATAGAAAAACGTATTCAGGAAATTAAACAACAAGGTGGCATTGCGGCGGTGAGTGCGACTCCAGCAGGAGCCAGCAAATATGGCGAGGCAGTAGCAAAAGCCGGGGCAGATTTATTTTTTGTGCAGGCTACGGTGGTTTCTACAGCGCACTTGTCACCAGAGTCTTTAGTGCCGCTTGATTTAGCAGAATTTTGTCGTTCAATGCCTATTCCCGTGGTGTTGGGGAATTGTGTAACTTACGAAGTCACTTTGAATTTGTTAAAAGCTGGGGCAGCTGGGGTACTGGTGGGAATTGGCCCTGGTGCTGCTTGTACATCTCGTGGGGTGTTGGGTGTGGGCGTGCCACAAGCAACTGCGATCGCTGATTGTGCTGCGGCACGAGATGATTATTTCAAGGAAACTGGTAATTATATACCCGTCATCGCTGATGGTGGTTTAATCACTGGTGGCGACATTTGTAAATGTATTGCTTGTGGTGCTGATGGTGTGATGATTGGTTCCCCCTTTGCCAGAGCCGCCGAAGCCCCAGGACGAGGTTATCATTGGGGCATGGCAACTCCCAGCCCAGTCTTGCCCCGTGGCACCCGCATTCGCGTTGCCACCACTGGCAGCCTAGAGCAAATACTCGTTGGCCCAGCAGGACTAGATGATGGCACTCACAATCTTTTAGGTGCCTTAAAGACCAGTATGGGCACCTTAGGAGCGAAAAATATTAAAGAAATGCAACAGGTAGAAGTTGTGATTGCTCCTTCCCTATTAACCGAGGGCAAAGTTTACCAAAAAGCTCAGCAATTAGGAATGGGGAAATAAAATTAGGGAATGGGGCAGGGGGAGAGGGGCAGATGAGGGAGATAGGGAAAAGGTTAAAGGGTAAAGGGTAAAGGCATAAATTTAACCTTTCCCATTGCTCAATGCCCAATGCCCAATGCCCAATGCCCTATTTGCAACATCAAATTATTAAAAAAATTTTCCAGGCCCCTAAACAATTCCTGGAAAAATCCTATATGTCGCCTACAATAGAAATAGCGGAGACGCATGTTTCCGTTCACTCCTCACACCACACTCCGCCCGGACTACTGTTCGGGCGGTTCCTTATGTTTATGAATAAAATCTAAAGCTTCTTTGCAAATGTACATCCTTTACTCCGAAGCAGATGTTTTTGCTATGGTAGAATTTTCACGAAGCTCAGATATATTTGGCGAAGGTTTTAGGCATGTCAGCAGCCGCACAAGTTACGGATTCTACTTTTAAGCAAGAAGTACTCGACAGCGAAGTACCCGTTTTAGTTGACTTTTGGGCACCCTGGTGCGGACCATGCCGTATGGTAGCTCCTGTTGTCGATGAAATCTCCGAACAGTACAAAGGTCAAATAAAAGTCGTAAAGGTCAACACAGATGAAAATCCTAATGTTGCCAGTCAGTACGGCATCCGCAGTATTCCCACATTAATGATTTTTAAGGGTGGACAAAAAGTGGATATGGTAGTCGGCGCCGTGCCCAAAACTACATTATCTAGCACTCTGGAAAAGTATCTTTGAAACTCAATTGGCAACAAAATCCTCTTGAGTTATATATACTGTTGTCACTTTAAGTTAATTTTTGCAAACAAGTTTGAAAGGCTTAAATTCCCCGTCTTTCAAACTTGTTTACATTTGTACGTAATTTAAGAATGTTTTAATATTTGTAGGAGTTTTCTAGCCCAAAAACAACTCCTTAATGCCTGTACTACCAATTTCCACCGCTAGAGCTGCTAACAGAAAACCCAAAAGCTGAGTTACAATCACTCCACCTTCTGCACCAATCCATTGGTCAATCAAATTTGCCAAACGCAAAATCAACCAAGTAACAAACATCGCAGCTAAGATACCTACGACGATACTCAGATGGGGACTGTGTGATTTCGACATCAACAACATTACCGTCGTCAAAGTCCCCGGCCCTGCTAGCAGAGGTAAAGCTAGTGGAGTAATTGCCACATCGCGTCCTTCCTCAATAATTGGCCTATCTAATTCTCCCCGGAGCATTTGCAAAGCAATTAGCAGTAACAATAATCCTCCTGCTACTCGCAAAGATCCAATACTGATTTCGAGATAATTCAAAATTATTTGTCCAGCAAAGGCAAACAGCAAAAGAACTGCGATCGCGACGATAATTGCTTTATCTATGACCTTGTTTCTTTCTTCTGGCATCATGCCCTTAGTCAAAACTAAAACAATCGGTATATTGCCCACAGCATCTGCCAAGACAAACACAGCGATAAATGTCTGAATCAGAATAGAGATATCCACTAGCTGCTAGCTTTAGGAAGGGTTTGCTCACAACTTAATCTCAATCTTGCTCGGTTTGCTAGAACCTAGAGGAAGATTAAAATAAAGAATGTGAATAATAAGTTTGTTCAAGAAAAGCAACAAGTCATGGATTTCTAATTAAGTTTCACAGATGCTGAAGTAGCGATATATTTTGATAATCTATTTCCCATAAATCAACTATTCGTTGTTGAATCTATGAAGTCTTATTTAGCCGCCGCTATTCAATTAACCAGTGTGTCCGATCTGCAAAAAAATTTGGCACACGCAGAAGAATTAATAGATCTTGCCGTGCGTCAAGGTGCTGAATTGGTAGGTTTGCCAGAAAACTTTTCTTTTATGGGAGAAGAAAAAGACAGACTCGCCCAAGGGGATACCATCGCTATTGAAAGTGAAAAATTCCTCAAAAAAATGGCTCAACGCTTTCAAATTACCATTTTGGGCGGCAGCTTTCCACTTCCAGTAGATAATACAGGCAAAGTTTATAACACGACTCTACTCATCGATCCAAGCGGTCAAGAACTTTCCCGTTACTACAAAGTACACTTATTTGATGTTGATGTCCCTGATGGTAACACCTATCGCGAATCCAATACTGTTGTAGCTGGTACGCAACTACCCCCCGTCCATTTTTCAGAAAAACTCGGTAATTTAGGGCTTTCTATTTGTTATGATGTGCGCTTTCCAGAACTGTATCGCCATTTAGCAGATAAGGGTGCCGATGTGTTATTTGTTCCCGCTGCCTTTACCGCCTTTACAGGCAAAGACCACTGGCAAGTATTATTACAAGCAAGAGCCATAGAAAATACCGCTTACGTCATTGCTCCCGCCCAAACAGGCAACAACTACGGCCGCCGTCAAACCCACGGACACGCTGTGATTATCGACCCTTGGGGAGTCATTTTAGCGGATGCTGGAGAAAAACCGGGAATTGCGATCGCAGAAATCAAACCCACCAGACTCGAACAAGTCCGCCGTCAAATGCCCTCTTTACAGCATCGGGTATTTTAATGAGGGGCAGGGGGGCAGGGGAGCAGGGGAGGCAGGGGAAAAGGTTAAAGGTTAAAGGGAAAAGGAATAAATTTAATCTTTCCCCTTTTCCCCTTTCCCCTTACCCCTTCCCCATGCCCCATTCCCGATGCCCCATGCCCAATTCTGATGAATAAAACAAAAACTGGGTGACCTCAATGCCACCCAGTTTATTTATCTCAATATTAAAATTCTCACTTTTGTTTGAGATAGAACTAATTTTGCCCTTATTTGTAAATGAAAGGAATTAGGAATTAGGAAGATTCTAGTAAACGGTTTTTTACCCAGTCTCTAGTTCCCAATCCCCAGCCCCTTTTATTGATTAAACTTTGGCAGCTGATTTGGTAACAACGTTGAGTTCGCCTTTAGCATACTTAGCAGCAAAATCTTCCAAAGAAATTTGTTTAATCTTGCTTGCGTTGCCAGCTGTACCAAACTGCTGATAGCGTTCAGCACAAACCTTCTGCATATATGTAATAGAAGGCTTGAGGAAGTGACGGGGGTCAAATTCCTTGGGATTTTTAGCTAAAGCTTCACGTACCGCTGCGGTAATTGCTAGACGGTTATCAGTGTCAATATTTACCTTACGTACACCGCTCTTGATGCCTTTTTGGATTTCTTCTACAGGTACGCCGTAGGTTTCAGGAATTGCACCACCATATTGGTTAATCAGCGCCAGTAAATCTTCTGGTACAGAGGAGGAACCGTGCATTACCAAGTGGGTGTTAGGTAGACGGCGGTGAATTTCTTCAATGCGGCTGATGGCTAAAATTTCCCCAGTCGGCTTGCGGGTAAACTTGTAAGCACCGTGGCTAGTGCCAATGGCGACTGCCAAAGCGTCTACTTGGGTTTGCTCTACGAAATCAACTGCTTGGTCGGGGTCAGTCAATAGTTGGGAGTGGTCGAGTGTTCCTTCAAAACCGTGACCATCTTCAGCTTCACCAGCACCAGTTTCTAGAGAACCCAAACAACCGAGTTCACCTTCAACGCTGACGCCCAAAGCATGAGCTACATTTACGACTTCGCGGGTAACACTGACGTTGTACTCGAAGCTAGCGGGAGTTTTAGCATCAGCTTCCAAAGAACCATCCATCATCACGCTGGTGAAGTTGTTCTTAATTGCTGAATAGCAGGTAGCAGGAGCATTGCCATGATCTTGGTGCATGACAATGGGAATCTGAGGATAGGTTTCTACCGCTGCTAAAATCAGGTGGCGCAGGAAGTTTTCTCCAGCATAAGCACGAGCGCCACGAGAAGCTTGTAAAATTACGGGGCTATCTGTCTCTACAGCAGCCTTCAGGATTGCTTGAATCTGCTCCAAATTGTTAACGTTGAAAGCTGGGATGCCGTAACCGTTTTCAGCCGCGTGATCCAACAGCAGCCGCAGTGGTACAAGCGCCATAGATAGTCCTCCTAATGTGGTTGTCAGCTAGTCGGTGTGAGAGAAGCGTAATAATCACGCTAAATCTTAAGAGTTTTTTCAACTTATAGGAAATTATAACTAGTGTTGTGTGCTTATGTTGAAAAAGTTTAAGCTAAAGTTACTATAAATAGTATGCCGTATAGTGCTGTGCACTCAGGTACCTTAAAGCTAAACGCTTTGGTAGCCTTGTATGCCAAATGATCGAGCAAAGGCGATCGCTTCAGCCCAAATCTGTTAATTTCTCTACAAATGCTGCGTGTTCGGGAGATTGCAAGCCCGCTTGTAAAACAGTTAACACGGACTGCATATTCCCAGCTAATAACTCTGCACCCGCTAACCACAACCCTGGAAAAACCCGACTTCGCAGGATTCCACTGCTATCAGTAGGTAACTCTAGATATTCACCTTGTTCTAAATAAAACCAACTCAATTTTTCATCTAGTACTTGCCAAACGATATATTCTTTGACTCCATTGCGACGATAGGCTTGTTTCTTGGCATGGAGGTCGATGGCAACGCTACTGGCGGCAATTTCGACAATTAACTCTGGTGCGCCTTCAATATAATCATCTTCACTGAGCCTTGCTTGACCGCCCGCTTCTGGGTTGATGAGGAGAACCGCATCTGGTTGAGGTTCGTTATCTAAGTCTAGGCGCACTGTGGGTTCAACACCCAAAGCTACACCTGGTGTAGCGACTTCATAAGTACCTAGCCATGTCAGAATCCAACCGTGCGGTTGACCGTGACTTCTAAAACGCAAAGCAGCAGGCATGATATAGACAATTCCCTCAATTAATTCGGCTTTTTTCAAGTTAGGCATGGCGTTATACCGCCGCTCAAATTCATAACGGGTGAGTTTGTCGCCATTTTCCAACAAGGGAATTGTTTGATGTTGTGGAGGTGTTTTTACCATAATGATGGTATTTGGGATTAGTCTATGCCTATCTTACCGAATTGCAGAAATTCAGTGTTTATCAAGTTAATTGAACTACCTTAAGTCTTCAAATCCTTTGGCGTTATTTTTTGATTTTGTATGTGAGATAATTACCAAAATCAATTTCTGAAATTTTAGAGTTAGAAGCTTTTTTTGTTAAATTCGAGTCAATCTATCAAACGAGCCTCAAGCACGAAAACCATTTCTTAACATAGTTTGCAACCATTTCAGAGCGTCTTTAACCTCCCCATGAGCAGGGTAAAGCAATTGCTGACTCATGGCGTTTCGATAAGCTTCGATAGCTCCTAACTCATCCCCCAATTGTTCTAAGGCTCTCCCTTGCCAGTAATGAGCTGCGGCTGGGTCAAATTCCATCAATTTTTCGGCTTGCAGGCAAGCTTCTTGCCAATACCGCCGACTCGCGGCATTATTTCCTAAGGCTCGATAACTCTCCCCAAGCCAAACTAGCCCAGGTAAAGATTGTAAATAACCTCCTTTTTCTGCTAAAAACTGCCATCCTTGCACTAACGTCTCTACCGCTTCTCGGTGTTTTCCGGCCAATGCCAAAACCCGTCCGTGACAAAACCAAGCATCAGCTAATTGGGGTTGAAGTTGCGTCGAACGAGCAGAGACACTACACCCCCACTCAATTTCTTTGAAGCTTTCTACCAGCGTTCGCCCCGCCGTAGCCCAAGCACTCCAGCGTTCGGGAAAACGGCGAAGCATTTCTTGTGCCAAGGGATACAGTTCATTTAATCTTCCCGCAGCAGGCAAAATATCGCACAATGCTCGATAGATTTCACAATCATTGGGATACAAATGATAAGCTTTCAAAATTGCCTCGGCCGCTTTTTCGTTTTCTCCTGTTTCGGATAAAGACCGCCCATAATAATACCAACCAGTAGGATTATTGGGGTATTTCTCGGTAAAATGTGCTAAAATTGCTACCCCTTGCGCCCAATCTCCTCGGAAAATGTGATAGTATGCTAGGGATTTGTGGAATTGGGCTGCATTTGGCGCTTGTTGCAGAGCAGATGCGATCGCATTTTTTGTCTGTTTGCCTTGTTCGCCTAATACCAATCTCATCCGGCAACGCTCATCTAACTGTCGTTGAAGTACTTGGAAATCGTCGGGGGCTAATTTTACAACTTTGCTCAATTTTTCCTTAGCTGCCTGAAAGTTCCCCATCGCTATCAGGGCGTCATAGCTGAGAATCAAAGCAACAATATCATCTGGGTTGAGTGACAAAACTGTATCAAAGGCTTGCAAAGCTGCAACAGTATTCTCTATTGCCATATGCACCTGTCCCAAAGCAAGCCAGTGAACTACTTTGTCAGGTTCTAAGCAAGCAGCAGATTCAAGAGCTTTAATTGCCTTTTGATTATCACCTTTGCAAGCTTCAATTAATCCATGTATGTGCTGCCGATTTGCTTCATTACTGGACAAGGGCAAAGCATTCTCATAAATCTCTATTGCCTCTGTCTGTCGTCCCATGAGGTGCAAGATTTTTGCCAGTTGTAGCCGCGCGTCAAGCAATTGGGGCTGTAGCTCAATTATTTGGCGATATTCGTCAATAGCTTGCTCCCATCGTCCCATCGCATAAAACAACTTAGCTAATTCCAAGCGTTTTTTCCATCCTTGGGGATACTGTTGCATGTACTTACTTAATGTTTTGAGTTTGGGATCTTGTTTAATTGGTTTTTCATCTAAGAGTAGGCAAGCATTCATCTTTACCGCAGAGAATTGGGAGAATACCAAGAGTGTGGTAAGGTTTCTATACATATAGCGGTTACTTTATGTAACTGTTGGAGGCTTTGAAAACTATTTTTCATAGGTTAATTAACCTGATATTATGTAATCTCAAGATAATTCTGTTCGATATTGACCGCGCTCACTTAAACTGTGGTGAGTCTCTGGCAAGAAGTGTTGAGTACAGTAAAAGTTACTTTCCCAACCAGGGATTAACTATATTTCAATGTAGTTGTTTGTATTCAAAAATGGAACCTATAAATCTCATATAGATTTCATATACTTTTGCTTAACCGCTAAAGAAACCCTCTCAGTAGCGAATGAGGTGCAAGCAAAGAAGGTGTTTGTGTAATTGCTAACGGATGGCGAACTATGAGTGGATCTGCTGTCAAGAAACACTTTTAATGGAAAGTCGAAAAAGAAAATGTTTCATTTATAGCGGGTGGTGGGTAGCTGACATGCAATATTAAGTTGCATCTTGTCAATGACCAAAATCACTTGCTCTGATTTATGATTTGACAATATATAATTTTGGGCGATCGCCTTTCCTCAGCTACTTCTAAATTAACAAAATAGTTTCTTCTATCTCTAATGAGCGTCAACACCTAGCAGTTATGTTTGAACTTTTATGACAATAGATTTTATCCTTGATATTCTTAACCGCAAGCTAGTAGAAATTCAAGAAGATCCTCTCCATTCCACAGAAATTTTAGTTTTACAGGGTGTATGTGAGAACAAAACCTATGAAGAAATAGCTCAAGAACAAAGATATAGCTGCGGCTATATTACCAATGTTGTTGCTCCACGATTGTACCGCAAAGTTTCTTTACTTTTCGGCAGGCGTGTTAACAAAAAAAATTGTCGAGTCATACTGGAATCTTACATAACAGAACAAACTACACCGATAACAAACTCAATTAAATTAAATTCTCTAGAATTGGATTTGAGGGAAGATGTACTTCCTTGTTATCCGAGTGGTTCAGTTCCTCTTAACTCACCATTTTATATAGAACATCCTAATATTCAGAAATCAGCGTATGCAGAGATTACAAAGCTAGGAGCATTAGTACGGATTAAAGCTCCAAGGGAAATGGGTAAAACTTCATTAACGCTGAGGATTTTAGATTACGCAGAACGCATAGGCTACCGTACAGTTAGCTTAAGCCTCGAACAAGTCGATCGGACAATTCTCAGCGATGCCAATCTATTTTTGCGGTGGCTATGTGCCAATATTACCCAACAGCTTCAGATGGAGCAAAAACTAGATGAATATTGGAATAAAGATTTTGGTAGTAAACTGAGTTCTACTTTTTATTTGCGGAATTATGTACTAAATCAAATTAATACTTCTTTGGTTTTAGTCTTAGATGAAGTCAACTATATTTTTGAGCATCCGGAAGTAGCAAAAGATTTTTTTCCTCTGTTGCGTTCGTGGTTTGAAGAAGCCAAAAGATGTAAAATCTGGCAAAAGCTACGCTTAGTTGTGGTGCATTCAACAGAAATTTATGTTCCTTTACAACTTCAGCAGTCGCCTTTCAATATTGGGTTGCCAATTCAGTTACCAGACTTTAATTTAGGCCAGGTGGGGGACTTAGCTCAACGTTATGGTTTGAAGTGGTCTGATGGTAAGGAAGCAAAGCAATTAATGAAAATAGTTGGGGGGCATCCAGCGCTAATACATATTGCATTATATTATTTAAGTTCTCAAAAAATATCTCTAGCACAATTACTAGAAACTGCTCCTACGTCCAGTGGAATTTATGCTCATTTTTTGCAGCGACATTTGACAGTATTGCAAGAGCAACCAGAATTAGCGATCGCTCTGTATAATACAATCAATTCTAGCGAACCTATACCATTAGAACCGATTACTGCTTACAAGTTAAATAGTATGGGGCTGATTAAGTTAGATAATAATAAAGCAATACCTAGTTCTCAACTATATCGGCAATATTTTCAATCACTCTCTGTTGATGAAAAAAGACAGGTAATATTTACTAACTAGCAGTTGAAATAATTTTAGTTATTGTAGTTTTTGAGGAAATCTCCAAGTTTGATTTATTAGATTAATTAAAATAAAAAGCTAAAAAAATGCTCAACAAGCCTCTTTTCAAGGATTGTTACGTTATTGAAAAAATTCCGCCAGATAAAGTATTTTTATTATCCGAGAGAGATACGGTTTTATTGAGCGATCGCATTTATTATTTATTAGCATGTTTAATTGATGGGCATCGTCATGTTGACGAAATTATCGAACTAATTCAATTAGAATTACTGCCAGATCGAAAATCGTTTTCAGACTATAATTCCTTTTTTCAAAATGTTCTTGATATTAGTATTAAAGCCCAGTCTGCTCTATTTCAAATGGAAAGACAGGGCTATATTGTAGAACAAGATGATAAAGTGCGATCGCAATTCGCTATTTTCTGCAATCATCTGAATATCAGTCCTAGCAAAGCTCATCAAAAATTGCGATCGACTAAAGTAGCAGTAAAAACTTTTGGTTCGCTTGATGCTGATGATTTTATTGCCATTCTCAAATCCCTGGAAATTCAAATAGCTGACGAAGGAGATTTCACAATAGTTTTAACTGACGACTATCTCCATCCAAATTTAGATCGATTCAATCAACAAGCGTTAAAATCCCAATCTCCTTGGATGCTAGTCAACCCCTTGGGAACAATGCTATGGATAGGGCCTATATTTAATGGTAACAAAACCGCTTGTTGGGAATGTCTAGCACGTCGCTTGCGAGATAATAGACCAATTCAAGCATTTATTCAAAGACATAAAAACATTTCTACTCCCTTATTTCCTCCTTCAGGGTTTTTAGCATCTACACTACAAACTGGCTTAGGAATAGCAGCCACAGAAGTATTTAAATGGATTATTCAAGGAGAAAATAAACGTTTAGTAGAAACTATAGTTACCTATGATACTCTCACTTTAAAAACCCAAGATTGTGTCTTCGTTAAGCGCCCTCAATGTCCTAGCTGTGGAGAAATGACTAATGGGTTGATAAGTAAACCCTTACCCGTTGTTTTAGAACACCGCAAAAAAACATTTATTGCAGATGGAGGACACCGTTATTGTCCGCCTGAAGAAACCCTAAGAAAATATCAACATCTAATTAATCCGATTACAGGTATTGTTCGAGAATTGAACAAAATACCAGGAAATCCATTAACCCATACTTATGTTGCCAAGCATCATTTTTTGAGTGTTTTTGACGATATAACTAGCCTATGTCAAAATATTGGAGGTAGAAGTTCCGGAAAAGGTAGAACTGATATCCAAGCTCAAGCAAGTGGTTTTTGTGAAGCCATTGAACGATATTCTGGGGTTTTTCAAGGTGATGAAATCAGAAAAAAAGCCAGTTTTCAACAACTGCAAGAGAAAGGAATTCATCCCAATGTTTGTATGAACTTCAGCCAACAACAATACGAAAATCGAGAACAATGGAATGTTGAATGTCAGGGCTGGTTTCAAAAAGTTCCAAAACCTTTTGATATAGAAAAAGAAATTGACTGGACGCCAGTTTGGTCATTAACTCACGAAGAATTTAAATATTTACCAACCGCTTATTGTTATTATGGGTATCCTTTATCTGAGGAACCTGATTGTTGGGCAGATTCCAATGGATGTGCAGCGGGTAATACTCTTGAAGAAGCTATTATTCAAGGGTTTATGGAATTAGTGGAACGGGATTGCGTGGCTTTATGGTGGTATAACCGCCTGCAAAAATCCCATGTGGATTTAGAGAGTTTCAATGAACCGTATTTTCTCACCCTTAAACAGTATTACCAAAGTATCGAGCGAGAACTATGGGTGTTGGATATAACCAGCGATTTTAATATTCCTACTTTTGCTGCGATTACTCGCAGAATTAATCGAGAAGTAGAAGATATTATATTAGGTTATGGAACTCATTTTGATGCAAAAATCGCTCTGGGTCGAGCTTTGACTGAAGTTAATCAAATTTTGCCTAATCTTTTATCTGCAAAAGACGATGGTAGTACTCAATATCCTATATCTGGCGATCGCCTAGCAATAGATTGGTGGAAAACCGCAACTTTAGCCAATCAACCTTACCTGATTCCCGATAGAGAAAAACCTGCCAAAATCTATACAGATTATCCCCAACTCGCCAGCGATGATTTGCTAGAAGATATCAAACTTTGTCAACAAATCGTTGAAAAAAATGGTCTAGAAATGCTCGTTTTAGATCAGACTCGTCCTGATGTTGGACTGAGAGTGGCTAAAGTGATAATTCCAGGAATGCGCCACATGTGGAAGCGTTTAGGTTCGGGAAGATTGTATGACATTCCTGTAAAAATGGGATGGTTGAAACAGCCATTAACAGAAAATCAACTTAATCCTTTTCCCATGTGGATGTGAGTGTCATACTCAAATATTTGGAGTTTTCCATCCTAGATTAAAATCATGTTTTTTGGTGCAACTATTTATATTTTTTTAAGTATTGATTCTGAGTACAGAAACTTTTGATTTTATTCAACATAAAATTTTATACTTGCAGCTAAGTGCTTAATATTATGCTAGGTTGATAATTTTAAATTATACCGATTTGAAAAAAGAATGCGACAGACGGGTAGGGGCACAACAATGTTGTGCCCTTACGGATAATTGATGTGTCGCAAATATTATTTGAATTGGTATTATTTAATCTAAAATCTAAAATTCCTTGTTTTAATAGATTTTTATATGCTTAATGAATATCAAATTATTGATGCTGATTCCCACGTTATTGAGCCTCCATCATTGTGGGCTAAATATTTGGAACCAAAATTTAAGCACTTTGCTCCTTCCGCAGATATGAAAATTCAAGGAGAAGAAATTGTTGAGAAGATTTCACAGCAAGTTCGCTACCAAGGAAATCAGCAAATGATGGAGGCTCACCCCAATGCTTATTTCAAGGGTTACGATGCTGAATCTCATATCCAAGCAATGTTGCAGATGGGGATTGATATTGCATTCATTTATCCAACATACGGGTTATGGCTTTGGGGAATTGACGATATGGCGCCGGAAGTAGCGGGAGCTTTTACTCGTGCTTACAACACCTGGTTGTATCAAGAATTTTGTAGTTATGCTCCAGATAGGTTAAAAGGAGTAGGAGCGATTAATTTTCATGCACCCGAACAGATGGTGACAGAATTACATCGCATAGCTGAGTTTGGCTGGAAGGCTGTATTATTACGCCCCAACCCAGTTAAAGGAAGAATATTGAGTCACCCCACTTATGAAGCATTTTGGACAAAATGCGAAGAAATGAACATAGCAGTGGGAATTCATGAAGGAACTCATAGTCGATTACCAACTACAGGAGCAAAGCGATTTAATACTCGTTTTGCTCTTCATGCTTGCTCTCATCCGATGGAACAAATGATGGCACTTTTAGCCCTCATTGAAGGGGGTGTTTTAGAGCGTCATCCCCGCTTGAAAGTGGGTTTTTTAGAGTCTGGTTGTGGTTGGTTACCTTACTGGCTATGGCGACTAGATGAAGAGTACGAAAACTTATATTGGGAGGTTAAAGATAATGTCAAAATGAAGCCCTCAGAGTATTTTCAGCGTCAGTGCTTTATTGCGATCGCACCTAATGAGCCTTACTTACCTCAAATTATCGAATATATTGGTGCTGATAACTTAATCTTCGGCTCTGATTACCCTCATATGGATCATCAGCCGAACATTGTGAAAACAGTTCTAGAGCTTGAGGCACAATTATCTCAAGAAATAGTACAAAAAATTGTTTGGGATAATCCTCACAAGTTTTACAGTTTGGCTTGAAAAATTTCCAAGTTTGTTAACCCTAAATTAAAGAACATATCTTTATGCCAAAAAACTTCACAGTTACAGATCCATTAAAACCAGGACAGTGGTATGACGATGATACTTATTACCAAATTCTCTTAGTCGCTCCTCGCCAAAATAAATCTGAAGGACAATACATAGAAACAACAATCTTAACTCAAAAAAGAGGACAATTTAAAAAATACCCTCTTGACGAAAAAACACAACAAAATCTCAAAGATTATATACCAGATCTGGAGGATATTGATAAAACTATAGCCTCTTATCTCCCTTCTCCCGGAGTAGTTTTTCCCAAAGGTTTTCTGAATGCTTTGTTTTCAGATGAGTCTTCCAAACATCAATCAATTGAAAGCAATAATTTTTACGATCCAATCCGAACTCTACTGCATACCCGCAAAATATCCCAACTAATTGCTAAAACCTGGCATTGCTACTTAGAAGCGAAAGCAACTGATGTGTGGTATGACTTTGCTCGTGGTAAATGGGATGAGATTGACTCTGATATTTTGGATGGTCTCATAGCCAGAGAAATTTTCTTTTTCGACCGACAATCTTCACCCGATCGCTTACTACCAAATAACCTTGATATTTATTATCCACTAAATAGCGAACAATTTGATGAAAAAGCAAGGTTTTTGATTTTACCTAGTAGTAAAGCTTGGCAGGGAATTACTTTGAGCCTCTTGATAGCAGGGCAGGCATATTATGAAATCAAGCAAGGTGAAAAAACATACTATCATCAAATTTCTCAGCCAATTCTCAGTACTGGTGAAATAGTTATCAAATATGGCTTAGAAGTTACTTGGGATAAGTTTCAAGGTGAAATCAAAGAGCTACAAGTAGATCCAGGAAAGTCTTCTATTGCTTATGAAGCTATTATTCCTTATCCTCCCATACCTTCCGAAATTAATCTATCTCCTGAGAATATTGCCAAATGGTCTCAGGCTCAAGATGAGGATGGAGACTTTCCTTTTTATAAGAAAAATGAGCAAGATCGAAGCTATTTAGTCGGTGTAGACTACTTTTCACCTCCTTATCCTTATATACCGCTAAGTTGTACTTAGAAAATTTATAACATAGCCGTATCAATTCTCTGTAATCTATACAAAAAAACCTTTGATGTAGAAAGATATCTAGGAGTTTTAGTAATAAATTTATAGAGAATTGGTAGCCATATTTAACCAGTGGGTGCAACAGTACGTTATTTTAGAAGAACCAGAATGGTATGGCATAGATGGTAAAAGCATTCAAGGGATCGCCAAATACTATATTTTCCCTTATTTTGAGAGCGATCGCTTATCGTTATTTTGGCTTTTAATAACTCTACCACTACTAGTAAAAGAAATTCCTTGCTGAAAATCAGTACCAATCATCACTGCTTCTACTATAGGTTCGGATATTTGTGTTTGCGCTACCCACTCAACAATAAAGTTTGCTCCTAAACCTCCAGTAGTGTCATTTCTATTAATAAAAAAGTCTGTGGAAGCGAGGGCATCAAGTTGAATCGGACGCTCTAAATATTGCTTCACTAATTTACCTTCTGAGTTATAGTAACGCACAGAAGTCACGACCATCGAATTATTCAAATCTGTATTCCGAATACTCAGGGTAACTGCTAACTCAAAAATTTCCTGTCGATTGTGATGATAAATATGGGAATAGACAGGAACATAGATAGTTTGACCCATTGCAATCTGGAAATTTTTATCGAGAGTCACTATCTTTTGAGATGTGCTTGTTTGAGCAGTATTCGGTTTTGATTCTGGCGGAATTTCTGTTGATTGACAAGACGCAAGAAAAATAATAAGGATTATCAGATAAACATGGGGATACAGCTTCATCAAAACTATTAACACCAATTAAATAGAGGGAGGAGTAACGAAAAATTAGCCTTTTTACTCCCCTCTCCTTGAAAGAGAGGGGCCGGAGGTGAGGTCAAAATCCTATACATCAAATTCACGTTAATTTATCAGGTTTTTGTTGATAATGTTAGCGATCGCCAACAGAGAAATCTGCCTAACAACCTCTATCTTTGGAAATATATACTAAGAAAACTTAGATCTATAGCTAAGGAGATTTTCTGTAATAATTCCACTTTAGGAACTTCCAATGAAAAAAACATCCAATGGTAGGGGCTTTACAGCTGTAAAGCCCCTACAAATGTACAAATAATTTGGGATAATTTATTTTTTGGAAGTTCCTTAGCGCGAAACCCTGGAAGTGACGGATCTTTGTAAATTAGCTAGAGCGCGATTGTAATCCAAGATAGCTGTAACTCGATTTCCCTGTGCTCTTGTCAGGTCGTTTTCCGCAGCAATTACCTCTGTTTGAGTTCCTACACCAGCTTGGAATCTCAACCTGGCTAAATCCAAAGCCTGGGTAGCTTGATTTAAAGCCACGCTAGAAGTCTGCACATTATTCAAATTGGATTGTAATTGAGAATAGTACTGTTCTACATCAAAGCGGATTTGGTCGCGTTGGCTAGCAAATTGATTCTCTGCGATCGCTATATTAGCTTTCGATTGATCCGCACGTGCTTTTGCTGCTCCCCCATCGAACAAATTTAAACTTGCTTGCAGTCCCACTGAATAGCCATCAGTAATGCTGACACCATCATTATACCGATCTAGTAGGTTGTAGCTACCAGCTAAACTAAGTTGCGGCCCCAGTTGCGAAAGTGCTTGTCGTCGCTGTTGCTCGTAAATATTACGTTGTGCTAATTGTTGTTGCAATTCTGGACGATTTTGAAAAGCTTGGATAATAGTTTCTTCCAGCGTTGGCTGCCAAAGCCCTGCTATTTGTACGGGATCTGAGGCAGTGATATTAACTGATTGGGCTAAACTTAACACCGTTACAAGTTGGCGACGGGCAATTTGCTGTTGGGAAATAGCATTAGTCAGTTCTTGTTGAGCATTTGCTAAATTTACCTGAGCTTGCAGGACATCAAACCCCGTACCCACTCCAGCGTTTTCCCTAGCTTGAGTATCCCGCAAACTCGCCTCGGCATTATTCACAGCAGACTGATTAATTCGTACTTCTTCGTCTGCCTGTTGCAAATCATAATATTCAGTCGTAACATTCAGCTGAATTTCCAAAGACGTACTTTCAACATTTAATTCATCTAGCCGTAACTGTTCCTCAGCTGCTCGGATAGTAGCTTGTCGGTTACCAGAGGTATACAAATCATAATTCAGTTGTGCTGAACCATTAAAAGAAGTACTGGCTTGAGATGAAGTACTCCTAAAACCATTACCACTGTTAGTCAAATTTCCGTTGAGTCCAAGAGTAGGAAATAAAGCTGCTTGAGATTCCCGCAGTGCTGAACGACTGCGTTCTAGTCCTAAAATGGCTATTTGTAAATCTCGATTATTGCGTCGAGCTAATTCTAAAGCTTGTGTCAAACTGATTGGTACAGTTTGCTGAATCCTCACTTCCTCCGGCTTAGTAGGAAATTGCAGAGGATTGGGATTGGGATTGAGGTAATCAGGAACCTGTGAAGAACTTGAGGAATTTTCGGTTTTTGGGGGAGTCGTTGCACTTGCGAAAGTTGAAGAAAAAATACCAATGCCTGACGGCAAGGCTACCGCCAACGCCAAAATAACCCAGGTAGAATTTACACGCCAAAAAATCAAATTCATATTTGTAATGGAAATGGAAAGTGAGAGTGGAGAGTGGGAAGTGGAAAGGTAAGGGAGCAGGGATCGAGGAAGTGTGGGGAGTGTGGGGAGTGTGGGGAGATGGGGGAGTGTGGGGAGAAAGAGAATTTATGCCCCCCTCTGTTCCCACACCTCCCTCTGTTCCCACACCTCCCACACCTCCCACACCTCCCACACCCCCTGCCCCCCTGCCTCTTCTCAATGCCCCATTCCCTAACCCACAATCAAACCATCTTGAACTCGGATAATTCTTTTAGTTTGAGCAGCGATATCTGGTTCATGAGTGACAATTACAATTGTGATGCCTTGCTGATTAAGTTCTGTCAATAAATTCATCACTTCATAAGAAGTCTCAGTATCTAAAGCGCCTGTTGGTTCGTCTGCCAAAACTAATGCAGGCCGGTTGACTAAAGCACGAGCAATAGCTACTCGTTGTTGTTGTCCGCCAGAGAGTTGACTAGGACGGTTAGAAATACGTCCTCCTAATCCTACCTTTTCCAAAGCTTCTAATGCCCTTTCGCGGCGTTTTGTTTTGGGTAAGTTAGCATAAACCATTGGCAACATCACATTTTCCAATGCTGTCGCCCGCGCTAATAAATTAAATTGTTGGAAAACAAAACCTATCCTTTGATTGCGAATATAAGCTAATTCATCATCATCAAAAGTTGTGAGGTTTCTGCCCTCAAAAATATAGTCTCCAGTTGTGGGTCGATCCAGACATCCCAAAATATTCATCAGCGTCGATTTACCCGAACCTGACGCACCCATAATCGAGACGTATTCACCTTCTTCAATAGAGAGTTGAATACCTTTAAGTATGGGAACATTGATTTCTCCTAAATGGTAGGTCTTAGTAATGGATTCCATCCATATCATGGTTGGCATATTGATTTTAGCTTAATAAATAGTTAGTTTTTGGTTGCTAATTTTCAAGCGATCGCACTGTTTGTATAATTGACAATTTTTTGCTAATTTTTAATTTTAATATATAAGTTTAAATTAAAAATAATTTTCAATTTTAACCCTAAATTGGTACTATTTTAAAATAAAATTACTGCTTTCATAAAAAAATGTTGTTTAATTTTTCACAAATGCTCTCATAATCACCATCTAAATAAAATTGGTAATTGAGAACTAAAATCTTGCGACTTACCTTCCTTGGCATTATCAAACTCTATTTGTAGCTGGTAAAAATCGCCTTGTGAAAATTGCACTAATCCAAGGTCAATTAAAGTTCTAACTTCACCAGAAAACTTTTGAGTACTGGGTAATATGACTTGTAATGCTGTAATTTCTTTGAATCCAGCTTTATGAACTAAAGGAAGTTGCCGTTCTAGAGCGTAATCTGTAGGTTTTTTAGTTGTCGGTGAAATGAAAATCAATGGTTCTGATAAATTATCGCTATTGGTTGCAATGGGAATAGAAGCATGTGGTGGCAAATATTTTGCATAGTAATCCCAAGTAGGAAATGGAATTTCTTGTGAATCTGATGCTGTTCGCCGGAATGAAATGCCAAAAGGGCAAGCCTCGGTTTCTTGCCAACGGCAACGTTCCCACAAACCTGTAGGACGAACAAGAGCAGATTGAGCCTCGTTAATGTCAACAAGCCAAAGTAACTCTAGATAAGCATTTTCAAAGAAGAAGCAAACGTTGGCACTTCCTTGGCCTTGATGAATTCTATGAGTACCTTCTGTGAGTCCAAAAGCAGCGAGCAAATCTGCGGGTGGCGCTTCTGGTTCAACACACACAAAGATATGGTCTAGTTCGAGTTGCATATATACACCTGTTTTCAGAAAGCTTTTAATTTTGAAAATTTCCAGCTTGAATTATTTAGTCGCTGCGTAAAGCAGTAATTGGATCTAATTTTGAAGCGTTACGTGCGGGAACAACTCCAGCAATTAAGCCAACGGTTATCGAAAGCCCAAATCCAGCAATAATTGATAATAAAGAAATTACGAATGGAAACTTAAAAACATTTGCGGCTGCATAAGCGATCGCGATACCACCTACCATACCAATGCATCCGCCAACAATGGAAATGACGATCGCTTCCGCTAAAAATTGATTGAGGATTGCTGAATTGGTAGCACCTACGGCTTTACGAATGCCGATTTCCCGCGTGCGTTCGACTACGGAAACTAACATGATGTTGGCAATCCCAATGCCACCAACTACTAAAGAAATTCCGGCGATCGCCACTACCATGACTGTAAATAAACCCACAACATTCGTGAAGGTACTAACAATATCAGCTTGGTTGGTTAGTCGAAAATCATCAGCTTGGGGCGGATAAATATTATGTCGCAAACGTAATAAATTGGTGACTTGAAACTGAGCGGCTTCTAAATCTTCTTGATTGGCGGATTTGACTAAAATTCCGGTTACAGAAACGCCGACCAAAGCATTATTCCCAACTAGTCTTGCTGACATACTAGTTAGAGGAATGAAAATTTGGTCGTCTCGATCCATCGGCCCTTGAGAACCTTTCGGTTCCATCACCCCAATGACTTCGTAAGCTTCTCCCTGAATCCGAATTCTCTGGCCAATAACATTGCCACCCTGTCCAAAGAGCGTGCGTTGCACTGTAGGGCCAAGAACGGCAACTTGGACGGCGCTATTTAGTTCTTCTTCAGTAAAATATCTCCCCTGTTGGGGGTGAGTATTTCTCACTTCTGGATAGTTTAAATCTGTACCATAAATTGTTGTTGAGGTGTTTTGTCCTGAATAAACAACTTGAGCAGTTCGCTGGAGGTAGGCGGAAACAAGCTGAACTGATGGTGCTTCTGTGGCGATCGCTTTAGCATCTTCCCACGTCAAAGTGCTGCTAGAACCTATTCCTTGTCGGACATTCCCACTTCTGGCTGCACCAGCCAAGATTTGCAGCACATCTGTACCCAATGCTTGGATCTGTTGTTCGACTCCCTTTTGCACTCCTTGACCAACAGAAGTAATCGCAATCACTGAGGAAATGCCAATAACCACGCCCAACATAGTTAATCCTGTGCGTAATTTATTACTCCACAGTGTTTCTACCGCCATTGACAATATTTCTGACAGCGGCACTGTACGGCTATTCTTAGCCTTGTAAAAACCCTTAAATATCTTAAACATAAGGTTGTATTTCAAACTAACTTTAAGGAGAACCGCCGCCCGAACGACCTCCTCTTCCACCGCCACCACCACCGCCGCCACCACCGCCTCCTCCGAGGCCTGGAAAAACTCCTCCTCGTGGTGTTGATTGGGGACGCGCTCCTGGTGGGAAACTCAGCAGTACCCTTTCATTTCCTGTCAATCCAGACTTAACTTCAGTAAAGTTATTAGCAGTCACACCCGTCTCAATGGGAGTAAAGACGGGTCTGCCATTGTTTCCTGGTACAAACACACCTGTAGCACTTTCTTGACGCACCACCGAGGCTGTGGGCACAACCAAGACATTTTTCACTTCACCAACTTGAAAATCTGCTTCTACATTCATCCCAGACCGTAGTACTCTTTCAGGGTCTGAAAGTGACACTCTGACTTCAAAACTGGTAACGTTTTGTTCCACTACAGATTGGGCAGCAATTTGCCTGACTTTCCCTTCAAATATTTTTCCTGGGTAGGCATCCGCTTGAATGGTAACTTTTTGACCAATGCTAATTTTAGAAATATTGGTTTCGGCTAAATTGGCAACAACTTCATTGGTGGAAGCCAGAGCCAAGATTGAAGAAGAAGTAGCAGAAGATATCTCACTACTGGCAGTTGTAGGAGTTACGAAAGCGCCTGGGTCGGCATACTTTTTCGTCACCACGCCATCAAAAGGAGCGCGAATGATCGTGTCATTGATTTCGGCTTGGATATTTTGCAGCGAACCACGAGCAGATGTTACCTGGGCGCGGGCTGCGTCTATATCTTCTTGGCGGGTTCCGGCTTTGAGGAGCGCCAAAGCTTGTTGTCTTTGGTTGACCACAGCGCGTGCTTGTTCGATGTCTTCTGGACGCGACCCAGCTTTTTGCAGACCCAGTGCTTGCTGTGCTTCATTGACAGCAGCTTGGGCACTATCCCTGTCAGCACGGGTTTGATTTAGACTTTGAAGAGAAATAGCCCGTGCATTGTAGAGTTCTTGATTGCGCCGAAAATCATCTTCAGCTTTACTTAAACTTGCTTGAGCGCTTTGTAAACGTGCCTGTGCTTGGGCAATATCTTGAGAGCGATTGCCTGCTTGTACCTTTTGCAGATTCGCTACGGCTTCGTCGAGTTGTGCCTGTGCTTGGGCGATATCTTGGGGGCGATTGCCTGCCTGTGCTTTTTGCAGGTTCGCTTGGGCTTGTGCCAATTGCCCTTGAGCAGAAGTGAGCTGCCCGCGCAGGTTGGAATCATCCATGTAAGCCAAAATTTGCCCTTGTCTGACGATATCTCCTTCCTTCACCAGTAGGGTTTTGAGTACGCCTGAATTTTTCGGGCTGAGGTTGATTGACCGTTCGGGCTTCACCTCTCCGTTTGCTGATACTTTGATTACTAAATTCTGCCTTTGTACAGGCCTTGTTAGGACGCGCCGTCTAGCTTCTTGACGGGGAACGACGGTTACTTGGTAATAAACTGCATAGCCAATACCACCGAACAGAGCAAGTACGAGTAGCCAAGAGAGCCAATTTTTATTGCCCCTTTTTTTCTTTACCTCTGGAACCAAAACTGGTGGATTTACAGAGTCTTGTGTATTAAATTGCATATTCATTTAAGTCTAGAAGGAACGGCTACCGAGCTGTTCTTCACGGCTAAAACTATAGCCTGGTAGCTCCATACTGACAATTATTTTGAGTTTTTAGTGTTTTAAAGGTTAATTTGCAGTATCAGTCCATCAGGAAGTCTGAAATAACCATCACGCACTCTAACTAATCTTCCAGCAGGAACAATTTCCTGACTGGGAAGCAGAATATCGCCGTTGGGAAGTCTAAAGTAACCTCGATCGCGTAGTCTAACTATGCTCCTAGCAGGAATAATTTGTCCGTTAGGATATCTAATGTCACCATTACCAAGTCTGACTACTCTGGTATAAGATTGGTTGTCGCGGTTCCAATTGTCCCAGTTTGAGCGATTTCTAACTTCTCTAGGATTCGGTCTACCGTCGCGGTTCCAATTGTCCCAGTTTGAGCGATTTCTAACTTCTCTAGGATTCGGTCTACCGTCACGGTTCCAATTGTCCCAGTTTGAGCGATTTCTAACTTCTCTAGGATCGGGCCTACCGTCGCGGTTCCAGTTGTCCTGGCTTGGGATAGTTCTGACTTCTACAGCATCGGATCTACGATCGCGGTTCCAATCTCGATCGCTCTCACCGATCGTGTAAACTTCAGTTTGAGCATTTGCAGGCGCACTCAAAACACTAGGAAAAGCGATCGCTGCTGCCGCTAAGACTATAAACGCACAGTTTTTCAACATAATATTGACTCCTTAAATTAAAATCCGCTGTAAAATGTATAATTTTTACCTCCTCGTATAAATTCATACATAATAATTATCGATCGAAACGTCCAAACTGATGTAGGACTAAAGTCATAAGTAATTCCAGACTGGTGTATGACCAAAGTCATCAGTTTTTGTAATGGGGAGTGGGAGCGGGGAGGTGGGGAGGTGGGGAGGTGGGGAGATGGGGAGATGGGGAAGTGTGGGGAGTGTGGGGAGATGGGGAGATGGGGAGATGGGGAAAAGGTTAAAGGGAAAAGGGAAAAGGAATAAATTTAATCTTTCCCCCTTTTCCCCTTACCCCTTTCCCCCTGCCCCCTGCCCCCTACCCCCTGCCCAATACAAGATTTTACTGCCGTCATTAGCGGAGATCGTTTAAGCTAGCTGAAAGATTCTTTGATTAGTGGCTTAGAGGCGGTAGTGTGCCTAAACATTTTTATTTGATATTTCTTGTGGTTGTCTGTAGTTTGTGGAGTGTTCCAAAAGCCGCTAACGGGCAGGCATTAATACCCCATACACTGCAACTAGATGCAGCAAAGTTAGAAAAGCAGGGGTTGACTCTGGCGCAAGAGGCGGCTCAACTAGCTCAGTTTCAACAGGTTGACTTAGCTTTGCCACGAGCGCGGTTGGCTGCTCAACTGGCTCCCAACAATGATAAAGTATGGTTGCTCTTAGGTGGATTGCAGTTACAAACTAAAGAGTTTGACGCAGCGATCGCCGCGTTAAAAAAAGCTCAATCTCTCAATCCCAAAAATGCTGATATTGTGTTCGCTATAGGATCGGCTAATTTTCAACAGCAAAAGTACCAGGAGGCTGTTGTTAATTATCAAGACGGTTTGAAGTTAAAACCTAATGACCCAGAAGGCTTGTTTAATTTGGGTAATGCTTACTATCAGTTGGGTCGGTTTCCAGATGCCATTACTCAGTACAATCAAGCTGTGACTTATGATAAAAAATTCTGGCCGGCGATCAACAATATAGGCTTAATCAACTACGAACAAGGTGATACCTCAGGAGCGATTAAGCAATGGCAATCGGCTGTAAACATTGATAAACAAGCCGCAGAACCTTTACTAGCTTTGGGAGTGGCACTGTATACCAAAGGCGATACCCAACAAGGACTCAGCCTCGGAGAAGCCGCACTCCGCATCGATCCGCGCTATGGTAGTTTGAATTTTCTCAAAGAAAATCTCTGGGGCGATCGCTTACTATCTGATACGAAAAAATTCCTAGAATTACCTCGTATTCAAGCAGCTCTACAACAAGGGGGAAGCTCATCAGTCCCCCAACAACGGCCTACGCAATAGGAGTGGGGAGGGGGGATGGGGGAGTGTGGGGAGAGAGGGGGGAAAGATTTTTTCACCATCCTCCCACACCTCCCACACCTCCCACACCTCCCACACCTCCCACACCTCCCACACTTTCTGCTTGCCCCATGCCCCATATCCAAATCCTATTACCTACTTGCCGAAAAGTACCCGCTTATAGTACATATATACTTAATTAAACATAGGAACTAGTCGGTGAAAAAGATTATTGGGCGAGTATTTTGAAAATGAGTCGCGATTTTTTAGTCGTTATCTGTGGGTAGAAGGGTGATGATTTGTTCAACAAACTGTTGATGGTCAACAACTGGTTTAGAAATGTAGCCATCAGCACCGCTTTGCTTGAGAAAGTTCTCGCGATCGCCTTCCATAGCGTGCGCTGTCACCAGAATAACGGGTAAGTTTGCGGTTTTTGGGTCTGATTTCAACATTTGTGTAATCTTGATGCCATCAACTGACTTGCCTTGATAAACACTTCTTGATAGAGAAACGTCCATCAAAATCAAGTCTGCTTCTCCTGATTGGGCAATTTTTATTACTTCTTCTACATTTTCAGTGTGTTTTACACCCAAGCCGCCGCGCTTGGACAAAATCTTGGAAAAAACACGAGCATTAATTAGATCGTCTTCGACAATTAAAACGGTTTTCATGAGAATTTTAGTTATGGAGGTGAGGGGATTAAAAAATCGGTGTTGGACAGTTTTGAGCGCTAACCATACCCTTTGGGATATTGCTACATCTAGCGGCGACCAGAGGAGAAGTTTTGAACTCAGCCAGTTACAAAATTTTGAGAAAATTCAAAATTCCTGTGGGAAATTTGAGCCACTTTATTGTATGAGTATCCTGGCTTGTTTGGCTTTGGCGTTTCCAAAAGATTTAACTGGCGTCTGTTTGTCTTTGGGATTGGCACAGCTATCACCCAAACTTGTTCAGACTTTGACCAAAATTTCAAATTAAGAAATGCAATCATGGTAAATATCCTGGCTACTAAATGTATGTAGATTATATTCGTCTGCCTTCTTTTTAATAGTCAATCAAGAGGCTGGTCATCAAGGATGATACTACTGCTTTTTCTTATTTGACTATCAAGATTTTGTCAGGAATCCCATTTCATCCGTTATGCTGTGGTAGCTGGAGTATTGAGTTTCATCGGTTTTTGTGTAGTTAAATTTCAGGGAAAAAACTCATGGCAAAACAGTTAAACCTTCTCTCAACGGGACAGGTAATTACAACAGCCCTGCACACCGAGATGCAACGGTCTTACTTAGAATATGCCATGAGCGTAATTGTCGGGCGAGCGCTACCAGACGTGCGTGATGGCTTAAAACCGGTGCATCGCCGCATTCTTTACGCAATGCACGAACTCGGTTTGATACCAGATAGGCCTTACCGCAAATGTGCCCGTGTAGTGGGTGATGTCCTGGGTAAATACCACCCCCACGGGGATCAAGCGGTTTACGATGCTTTAGTCAGGCTGGTGCAGGAATTTTCTAGCCGCTATCCTTTACTGGCAGGACACGGTAACTTTGGCAGCGTTGACAATGACCCTCCGGCGGCGATGCGCTACACTGAAACCCGCCTTGCACCCATCAGCCATGAGGGAATGCTGGCAGAAATTGGCGAAGAAACGGTGGAATTTGTCGGTAACTTCGATAATTCCCAGCAAGAACCGACGGTTTTACCCGCTCAATTACCATTTCTATTGCTCAATGGCTGTTCTGGTATTGCGGTAGGGATGGCGACGAATATTCCGCCGCACAATTTGGGGGAAGTAGTTGATGGGTTGATTGCTTTAATCGACACCCCAGATTTGTCAGATCAAAAGTTATTCGAGTTAATTCCAGGGCCGGATTTTCCCACTGGTGGGGAAATAGTTGGTGAAGTGGGAATTCGTGAGGCTTACACCACAGGTAAGGGTGGAATTGTGCTGCGGGGACTGGCAACGTTGGAGGAAATTCCAGCGACCAGGGGAAGTAAGCGACGAACGGCAATTATTGTCACAGAATTGCCGTATCAAGTAAATAAAGCTGGCTGGATTGAAAAGGTCGCGGACTTAGTAAATCAAGGCCGCTTGCAGGGAATTTCCGATCTGCGGGATGAAAGCGATCGCGAAGGTATGCGCGTAGTCATCGAACTCAAACGCGATACAAATCCCCAAGAAGTTCTGCAAAATTTATATCACCAAACTGCTTTACAAAGTAACTTTGGCGCAATTCTGTTAGCAATAGTCGATGGACAACCCCGCCAGTTAAGTTTGCGACAACTTTTACAGGAATTTTTGAGTTTTAGAGAACAAACTCTTAACCGTCGCTACAGTTATGAGTTGGAGAAAGCTCAAAGTCGATCGCATTTGGTGGAAGGTTTGCTGAAAGCTTTGTCTAATTTAGATGCAGTGATTGAAATTTTGCGCCAAGCTGCTGATGGTAGTACCGCAAAAATCAACCTTTGCAGCCGACTCGATTTGAGTGAGGGACAAGCAGATGCAATTCTAGCTATGCCGTTGCGCCGCCTCACCAGTTTAGAGCAGCAAAACTTACAGCGCGAATTTGAAGAACTCAGCGAGCAAATTGATTTATTACAAAGATTACTCAACGATCGCCACGAATTACTCAAGGCGCTGAAAAAAGATTTGCGATCGCTCAAACGCAAGTACAACGATGCTCGACGCACAAAAATAGTAGAGGAACAAAAGAACACAGTAGCGCCCGAACAAAAGGGCAGAGGGGCAGAGGGGCAGAGGGGTAGGGGGGCAGAGGAGGATGAAGAAAGCCTCAAACCTTCTGAACCAGCCCAGGAAGCAGTTTTAGAATTTACTCAACGCGGTTATGTACGTCGTATTAATACATCTGGGAAAAAGTCAAAAGTTGAAAATGGTCTGCACGAGAATGATTTTATTATCCAAAGTGTATTGACCGATACAGACAAAGATTTGCTGATATTAACGAGTGGCGGAAAAGTCTACCCTGTGAAGGTGGGAGAAATTCCCCAAACCACTGGACGTTCTCCACGGGGAACGCCACTGATTACCATGCTCAGCAATACTGCTCAAGGCGCTCAAGAAGGTGTGGTTAGCCGCTTTTTACTACCGGAAAATCCTGAAACTAGCCAAATGGTTCTGCTGACAAAACAGGGACGAATTAAGCGTTTGTCTTTGGAAGAATTCACTAATTTGACTCGTCGCGGAATTACAATTCTCAAGCTCAAAGACGACGATGAATTGTCATTTACTCAGTTCACAATTCCAGGGGAGCATTTAATTTTAGCTAGTTCTGGCGGGCGTGTATTGCGATTTGCGGTTAATGACGAACAACTACCAATCATGGGTCGCACAGCGATGGGTTTACAGGCATTTCGATTATTGAGAAATCAGCAAATGGTTGGTTGTGTCAATGTCAGCAAAGATGACCAGCTGTTGCTTGTGACTCAAGAAGGATATGCTAAGCGCATGATTGCGAGTCAATTAAGAGCAGCTAATCGCGGGGATTTAGGCACCCAGGCGCTGAAATTTACCAGCAAAACTGATAATTTAGCTGCTATGGTCAAGGCGATGCCTTCGGCGGGCAACGCCAACGCTTCTAGTGAAGTAGCCCTAGTGACAAACAAAGACCGGGTATTGCGGATACCTGTAGAAAAAGTACCTATCTTAAGCAGAGATGTCAAAGGCGAAAGCATCATCCAACTCAACCGCGATGAAAAAATTATCACGGTGGCTGAAGTCCGCTCATAGTAAAAATGATGTTAAACCTACGGCGAGCAAACTTAGGAGATTTAGAGGCGCTAGTTAGACTACGCCTTGAACTCCTGCGTGAGGCTGGCGATATTAAAGATAATACTGAAATAGAAGCGATCGCAGCAGCGACTAGAAACTATTTGGCAGATAAAATGCTGCAAGGTGAGTTTCTGGTTTGGGTTGCTGAGGTGGAAAATCAAATTGTGGGTACTAGCGGCTTGGTACTTTTTACACGGCCTCCCTATGACGGTAATTTGTCGGGCTTAGAAGCTTATATTATGAACGTTTATACAATTCCACAATGGCGAAGCCAGGGGATTGCTACAGCACTTTTAAAGGAAACTATTAGCTTTGTCAAAGAGACTGAGGCAAAACGCATCTGGCTCCACACTACCAAGGATGGCAAAATTCTCTACGAAAAGCTTGGTTTTATCTCAACTACAAAAGAAATGGAAATTGTTTGGCACTAAGTAAAAATCAAGCAACATCAACAGTGAGCGCGAACACAGATTGAGTAGCAAGCATTCTCCTCACTACTTCTTTCTCGATACCCAAAATTTCTAAGCAGCTTAACTCGTCTGTGACGTTCAACATACTATGTTCTGTTACACGAAAACCTTGTTCGCAAACAAACTGCCGTGCAAGATCGAGTGTGCCAAAATTATTATTTACTAAAGATCTGCCTGTGAGATTAGTGCCTGTTTGTAATAGCTTTTGTAAATCTGAGTCATCTTGTTGCGATCGCACCAAACTACCTGTATCAATGAAATCAGGAGTAATCCAAACACCACCATAAGAGTGAAGCATGTCGTGAATATTGGCACACACAAGTTGTTTTTCTGCCAAAGTTAAATGTGTCAGCAATCCTTCACACAAAATCATCACTGGTTGTCCGGCTTTGAGTAAAGAAGTACTTTTAGAAAACCCGCTAGGACGGCTAGTAGCATCAATTTCGATAAAATGCAGGTTAGGACGTTCCCCCACTAGTTGCTGAATTAGTTGTTGTTTGCAACGAATCATCTCAGGCAGGTCACTTTCAATAAAAGTAATATTCGGATTGCTAGACATCAAAAGTCCACGAGGTAACAAACCAGATGCCAGTTCTAAAACTTGTGTTATTTGATATTCAACTATGACCTGGTTGATAGCTTTATAACGAGCTTCTACACGTGCGGTAAGCAAAACACTTTTGTCTTGATTTTGTGGTTGAGGTAGCTTTACCAACCCTTGCTTTTCTATTAATTGTGCCAATTCCTTAGCATAAGGAATATCTGTGAACTGTCTAGCTAGACTAACCATGAAACCAGTAAGAACAATTTTGTCAAAGTCATTAGTTTGCTGTTTGTTCATAATTTTTTCGAGCTACTAACAAACAGTCTAGATATTAATTTATTAAATGAAAATTGCTTTCTATTATAAATTAGTTTTATTTGTAATAACTCTAACTTAACTATCCCGATGGCAAAGCTAAATTAATACTTTTAGTCAGCGTGTACATAGCAAGCAGTCAATAATTTAACTCTTCAACTACAAGATTGCTAAACAAACGTAAATTCGACGAACCTTTCTCTGTCTTGAACTAAAGTTTAAGTTTCTCTCCGAGTCAGAGAAAGACGGTTTTGCGTAGTAAACCTCTTAGAGGTCTTTTCATTGAGCTAATTAGACGGACACTATATGAGTCGTCGAATTCACGTTAAACAAGCTACTTTCAACCTATGAACGGCATCCTAAATTTCTCAATTAATACTAATAAATAGTAATTAAATCATAGTTAACACATATCCATTTGTAATTTAAATTCTTGTTTTTCAAAGGTTCTAGGCATCAATAACTGGTTAAATGTTAAAATAATTGAAAAATAGTCTCAATAATTTTCTAGTAACTCCAAGAAGCTTTGAAGAGTTGTATCGCAAGATAGATGTTTTAGTTCTTGTTGATTAGTATCACATTTAATGTCAAGAGATTGCAACAAAAATATAATAATCTTTGTTTTTATTAAAAAATTTGTTATATTAGTTTACGTAAGGCAATAAAAATTAAAAATTGAATTTGGAGTGTTAACCATGACAAATGCAACAACAACAACAAAAGTCACTACTCCTGTAGTTGAAGATCGTAATGCTTGGCGTTGGGGCTTTACTCCACAAGCAGAAATTTGGAATGGCCGCTTAGCAATGATTGGTTTTTTAGCGGCAGTACTAGTTGAAGTTTTTTCTGGCCAAGGTTTCTTGCACTTCTGGGGCATCCTCTAATACCATTTTGAATTTTAGATTTTGAATTGAGAATTTCTTTTCCAGAAAGGGTTCTGCGAATTCATTTTTCAAATTGGTATAAGTTTTAATATCTAAGATGACCCATAAATAAAAAAACCTGGAGTGATTACCCACTACCAGGTTTTTTATTTGTTTGTCATCTGTATTTTGTCATTTGTCCTTTGGGTTTTGTTTCTTCACTAATGACTAATGACTAATGACCAATGACTATTGATAAATGACTCTTGATTACCGAATATATTCCTTGAGAACGCTGTTGCGATTTGGGTGACGTAACTTACGGAGTGCCTTCGCTTCAATTTGACGAATGCGTTCGCGAGTGACGTTGAAAATCTGCCCAATTTCTTCAAGTGTCTTCATGCGACCATCATCCAAGCCGTACCGCAGTCTGAGAACATCGCGTTCGCGAGGGCTGAGACTGTCGAGAACTTTTTCTAGGTCTTCGCGCAATAGATTTTTGGAAACTTGATCTTCTGGTGTTTCGCCATCGGACTCAATAAAATCGCCCAACCGAGAGTCTTCTTCTTTCCCAATGGGCGTTTCTAATGAAATAGGTAATTGAGCTGATTTAGCAATAAACCGCAACTTCTCAATGGTCATTTCCATACGAGTGGCGATTTCTTCTTCCGTGGGTTTGCGACCCATTTCTTGAGATAATAATTTTGTGGTTTTCTTAATTCGAGAAATGGTTTCGTAAAGGTGGACTGGAAGACGAATTGTGCGGGATTGATCGGCGATCGCGCGGGTAATTGCTTGACGAATCCACCATGTAGCGTAGGTAGAAAACTTATAACCTTTCTCATGGTCAAACTTTTCAGCGGCGCGAATCAAACCAAGACTACCTTCTTGGATTAAATCTTGGAATGACAAACCGCGATTCATGTATTTCTTAGCAATTGAAACTACAAGACGCAAGTTAGATTGCACCATCTTGTCTTTCGCCCTGCGCCCAACGTGCAGGCGATAACGAAAAGCTGGTAGTGGCAGTTGCACCGCTTCTGCCCATTCACTATCGCGAGGATCGCGATCTAACTGTTCTGAAAGTCTTTCCCGTACCCTTTCTAATTCGAGTAAATCAGCAATTTTACGGGCTAATTCAATTTCTTCATCTGCCCGCAATAGGCGAATTCTACCAATCTCTTGCAAGTAAAGCCGAATCGAATCTTCTGTGTAGTGCTTTTTCTTGCTTTGTGTCCGACGACGCGATTTAGCGGCTTTTCCAGACTTTGCGTCGTCCTCATCAGACTGAGGCTCTAAAAACTCATCGTCACCTTCATCTACGATCGGGAAGTCCTCTTCATCGTCTATTAAGAGTTCTTCTAACTCGAGCTCAGGCTGATTCATTATTTCTAGGTCAGGCTGATATATGCTTTCGAGTACGTTGTTAGCCTGGTTCATGCCGCGTTCCTCATGCTCCTTGCAGAATCAATTACTCAAGATGTGTGTGTTTAATGCTCTTTAAAACGAGCTTGTTGACAACCGAAAATAAGCTTTTTGGCAGATTTACCAGAGATATCTTCGGCACTTTTGCACCTCTTTTGGAGGGTTTTTTACTTTAGTTGAAGTCACAAATAAAAGGTGACTTGCTCAATCAAAGTAAATGTCATATGTGTTGCGATCGCACATATTTTTAAGTGATTGGTCTTAAAAAAAGACTCACCTTTACCAAAAACTTGCCACTCGATACAAACTAATTCAGACTTTTGGCAGATTTTCGTATAAAGACTCTTCCGATTGTAGCCTGTTTCACAGAAATTGCACTCTATTTTGTGTATCGATCGTGAATTTATTAAACAAGTGTTAGCCACTTTTACCAAAAAGACATTAAACACGGGAATTACACCCTTAAATATTTTCTAGACTTTTCAGAATTGCAGTGGTTCTTTGATTGCGTTTAAAAGTTAAGTACACTTTGTTTTGCTCAATTCATGTATTTTACACAACGTTAATTACTGAGAAAGAGTGCATTGTTATGTTAACTCAGGCGAAAAGTCTTAACCTACCTATTTTACATTTCCTTCATAAATCATTAAGTCCTTGGATCGAAGTGGGTTTTTCCTATGAGTAAATACAACAACAGTGGTGGTGCTTGCCTGAAAGGAGTTAACCTTCTGCCGGATCGTTACCTTAACTAAGGAGTTGAGGTTGTTGCAGAATCGACCTGATAGCAGATCGCTTTAGGTTTAACTAATTTGGTCTTATTCACACGTTAGCGCACTGTGGCGATTTCAGCCCTATGAAACTTGACAAACTTTTCTTATTGTATACAACGATATTTTAATCAATTCAAAAATGATTTGCCCTGAAAGATCGTTGATATAAGTTTACCTAAGGCACAAATACATTGAATACATACGATGCAATAGCTATTTTCAGGGTGGTATATGAAGATATTAACAAGTTTTTAGCAAGATGATGTTTGTTTCCACTAGGCATTGCGTTGAGCAAAAAAACTCAAAGATTTGCCTGATGACTTGCTTGAAAAGCTTTTTCAGTAAAGTATTTGTGCTCTTAATTACTTTTGATTCAGTAAAATCTTGTCATTTTGTCATTTGATTATGAGAAATCCTCAAGATACTTATTAAGTGTTGTTGATAGATGATATTTAGTTATGTTATCCAAGCATAACAAATGTGTTTCTCGCTGGTGGGCAAAATTAATCAGCGAGTCAGGGGAAAAGGCATTAGTTGAGTAATTTCCAACAATATTGGTATGGCTACTGATACTTTAACATTGATTTTTTTAAATCTTTACATTAACTCAAATTATATGATGAGTTGCAAGCTGAAAAATTGATATTTTTTGTAGTACGCGTATTAATGAATTATATTTTTTGCTGGTTTGAATTTATTAGCTGCCAAACCCTTAAGACAAGAGGTTTTTCTTTTTCCCCTTGTCCTAATGAAAGGTTAAGTGGCGTTTGAGCAATGTAGATGTATTAGCTTTGTTGAACTAACGTGGTGTTGGCGTGGTATTTAGGGTTATCGGAAAATTGGGTGGCAAAATTACTTGGTCAATTATGTGAACGATGCCATTGCTAGCTGGGATATCGGGTTGAGTCACTTTAGCGTTGTTGACGGTTATAGTTTTAGTACTGGGATCGACTGTGATTTTAACGGGAGTACCCTCCACAGTTTTTACTTGTCCAGATGTCAACTCTTGAGAGGTAATTCGGCCGGGTATAACGTGGTAAGCCAAAAGCTTGACTAATTGTTGCTTGTTAGCAGGCTGTAAAAGTTTATCTAAAGTAGCTTTAGGTAAAGCAGAGAAAGCGGCATCGGTAGGTGCAAAAACTGTATAAGGCCCTGGTGTAGTCAATTGTTCGTTTACGCCAGCGGCTCCTAATGCTTTTATGAGAGTTTGAAATTGTCCCTGCGCTGCTGCTGACTTTGCCAGTTCTGCTAAATTTTGGCTGGGAGCGGGAGTTTGCGTGACGGGAGGAGGAGTTGTTATGGGGGTTTGAGTAACCGGAGGGATAGTTGTTGTCGGAGTTTGAGTGACAGGCTCAGCGCAAGCAGACAGAGCAACCAAGCTACTTATACCAACAATATTAAAAAATATTTTTTTTACTATGCCTTTACTCGCTTTCATAATTTTGTCTAAAATCCAGTTGAATAGATAATTATTGATAATAATTAATGAATTGATGGACTATAGTCACTTATCTAACGGTATAGTTTGGAGTTACAAAAAATATTAAAGCAAGATATTGAGGAATTTTTTAGTTTGCCATCAGCCAAAAGAGATAAGTAGAAGGCAGGAGGCAGCACTTCTCTACGATATGCTCTTGCTAGCTTGCTCGTATTGTAGGGGTACGGTTGCGCTCAGGCTAAACTCAGTGACTGGGTAGGAGGGAAAAGTTAGTTGTTATTAGGATTTTAAACTTTTGTATTTTACAGTCCTAATTAGAAACACTAAATTAAACTAAAAAAGAGGTTGCCGGGTTTCGACTCCGCTCAACCCTCGTCTTCTCAGGGTTCGAGCATTGAGGGAAGTCGAAATGCGTCTTCTAAATAATAGGACTTACGCAAAAATCGCTGAAAAGCCTAATTTATCGAACCGCCAAGACGCCTTCTCTACGAGAGGCTTCCGCCAACGCGCAGCGTCTCGTAGAGAAGAACGCCTTTCCTGCGGAACGCTTCGCGAACGCGCAGCGTCTCGTAGAGAAGAATTCATAGAGTGTGCGTAAGTCCTAAATAATTGTGTCCAGCTACTTATATGAACTGTATTCTTTTAAAACCCTGGTGTTTCTTAAATTTTGCCTGGGGTAAATCCTAAGACGATCGCTTGGATGAAGATGGAGATTATAGCAGTAATCAAAAAATAATGGGTAATAGATTTTTTAATCCATTACCCATTACTAGCGTCACAAATTATCAGAGTCGTGAGAAAAAATTGAATTAAATATCTAGATCGGTGAAATTGAGTTTAGAACCATAGGTTTCAATGAATTCTCTTCGAGGTGCAACACGATCGCCCATTAAAATAGTGAAAATGCGATCGGCTTCAGCTGCGTCTTCGATTTCGACTTGTTTGAGTTTGCGAGTTTCTGGGTTCATTGTCGTATCCCAGAGTTGTTGTGGCATCATTTCACCCAAACCTTTGAAGCGTTGGATGGTGTAGTTGGCGTTGGCTGGGAATTTGGCGATTACTTGGTCTTTGTCGCGATCGCTATAACAATATTCATGATTGCGCCCGCGTTCTACCTTATATAATGGCGGACAAGCGATATAAATAAAGCCTTGTTCGATGAGCGATCGCTGATAGCGATAGAAGAAAGTTAACAACAAAGTCCGGATGTGCGCTCCATCTACGTCAGCGTCAGTCATAATCACTATGCGGTGATAGCGCAGTTGCGAGGAGTCGAATTCTTCCCCTTTGACGCCTAAACCCAGTGCTGTAATTAACGCTTGAACTTCGTTATTTTTATAAATTTTGGCGTCGTCGGTTTTTTCAATGTTGAGAATCTTACCACGAAGAGGCAAAATAGCTTGAGTGCGGCGATCGCGTCCTTGTTTGGCACTTCCACCGGCTGAGTCGCCTTCTACGATGAAAATCTCTGATTCGCCGGGATCGCGAGAACTACAATCTGCCAATTTACCAGGTAATGGCGAAGATTCGAGTACTGATTTGCGTCTGACTAATTCCCGTGCGTGACGCGCGGCTTCTGCGGCTTTGAAAGCTTGGATAGCTTTATCTAAAATCGCATCAGCAACACCGGGGTGAAATTCTAGGTACTCGGTGAGGACTTCTCCCACCAAAGAATCGACAATTCCCCGGACTTCGGTGTTACCGAGTTTGGTTTTGGTTTGTCCTTCAAATTCTGGGTCTGGGACTTTTACGGAAATTACTGCTGTTAAACCTTCGCGGACGTGTTCGCCACTGAGGTTGGGTTCATTTTCTTTAATTTTATTTCGCTTGCGGGCGATCGCATTTAACGTGCGAGTCAGAACTGCTTTCAACCCTTCTAAGTGCGTACCTCCATCAACCGTGCGAATATTGTTAGCAAAACCTAACACGTTATCCGTATAAGCATCAGTACACCACTGTAAAGAAACTTCTACTTGAACGTTGTTACGTTCACCTTGGACATAGATAATTTCTTCATGGAGTGGCTGCTTTTCGCGGTTCATGTAAGCGATATATTCTTTAATGCCACCCTTATATTCGTAGGTTTCTACCTTGGGTGTATCGCTTTTGAGTAATTCCAGGCGGTGGTCGCTAAAGGTAATTTTGACACCAGCATTCAGATACGCTAACTCTCGTAGGCGACCTGATAAAGTAATGTAATCAAACTCAATACCAGTGGTAAAAATTTGAATATCTGGCTTGAAGGTGACAGAAGTTCCAGTTCTAGCTTCTTTGTAAGGCTTAACTTGCAAATCGGTAACTGGTAAACCCCGTTCATAGCGTTGGGTATGAACCTTTTTGTCTCGCCAAACTGTAACTTCTACAATCTCAGATAGGGCATTAACAACAGAAATACCAACTCCATGCAATCCTCCAGAAACTTTGTAGCCACCGCCGCCAAACTTACCACCGGCGTGCAGTACCGTCATCACGGTTTCCAAAGCCGATTTCCCGGTACGTGAGTGAGTATCGACGGGAATACCGCGACCATCATCTGTTACAGTTACAGAACCATCAGCGTTGATGTCCACCTCTATATGGGTGCAGTAACCCGCCAAAGCCTCATCAATTGAATTGTCCACCACCTCGTAAACTAAATGGTGGAGTCCTCGCGGCCCTGTAGTACCGATGTACATTCCTGGTCGTTTGCGGACGGCTTCCAGACCTTCCAGAACTTGAATCTGATCGGCACTGTAACTGCTCGTCATGTAAATTCTCCTGATGCGTGGGGTTTAACTCGCCGAAAGGCAAATAAAAGTAAAAACACTCCAAAATTGTAACACAAAAGCCTTGCTGGCGTCTCTAGGGCATTTTCAAGAGAAGTTTATACAGGGGTTGCAGGTCTGTCAAGAGGGCGGAGGGGCAGGGGGCAGGGGAGCAGGGGGGCAGAGGAGCAGGGGGAGCAGGGGAAGCAGGGGAAAAGGTTAAAGCGAAAAGGGAAAAGGAATAAATTTAATCTTTCCCCTTTTCCCCTTACCCCTTTCCCAATCAATGCCCCATGACCAATGCCCAATAACCAATGACAAATGACTAATGACAAAATTAATTGTAATTTGTGGGGCGACGGCAACAGGTAAGTCAGGGTTGGCTTTGGCTTTGGCAATGCGGTTGGGTTCTGTAATTCTCAGTGCTGACTCTCGCCAGGTTTATCGGGAGTTTGATATTGGTACGGCAAAGCCAAGTCTGGCCGAACAAAAATTAGTGCCGCACTATTTAATAGATATCTGCGACCCAACAGACACGATGACACTAGCAGACTATCAACAAAAAGCGCAAGTCTTAATCAATTCTTTAGTATCTGGCGTGCCACTGTTACTAGTTGGAGGTACTGGTTTATACATACGTTCTATTGTCCAAGGGATGAAAATTCCTCGTGTGGCACCGCAAAATGAATTGCGATCGCAACTAGAATCTCTGGGTCAAAATCAACTCTATGCAATGTTACAACAAGTCGATCCCGTTGCTGCACAAAAAATTCACGCTAATGATTCCGTGCGAACTTTACGAGCGTTAGAAGTATATTATGTAACTGGCTATCCAATTTCCGAACAGCAAGGGGAGAATCCACCAAATTATCCAATTTTACAAATTGGATTAGATTGTGATGTAGAAAAATTAGAGGCTCGTATTCAACAGCGTACTGAACAAATGATAGCAAATGGTTTGGTCGCTGAAGTGGAATATCTATGTCAAAAATATGGCGCTGATTTGCCATTATTGAATACTTTGGGCTATCAAGAAATCAAGCAATATTTAGCCGGGGATATTTCCCTAGATGAAGCGAAAGAATTAACGGTTTTGCATACAAGACAATTTGCCAAGCGACAACGTACATGGTTTAGAGCTTATCCACAAATTGAGTGGTTTGATGCAGACGATCCCGATTTATTAGAGAAGGTTTGGCAGCGAATAAATGAGTTTATTAATTGTACGAATTGATGAGTTTTTTTGGCTCGTGCAAAGTCGCAAAGACGAGGCAGGCGCTAGCAGCGGGTTCCCCGACTTGAAGCAACTGCCGTGCAAAGTTTTATTTGCGTCTTTACATGATTGTTTTAGATAGTGTCAGGATTGATGCCCATAGCTCGCAGCCTTTCTGCTAAAATTTGGGCGCGTTGTTCAGCTTGGGAAGCGCGTTGTTCAGCTTGGGAAGCACGTTGTTCAGCTTGTGAAGCGCGTTCATCCCCAGTTGGTAAAACATTTCCATCTTGGTAGCACCAGCGTAACCAAGTATCCTGTCTACTTTCAAATTCACCTTCCCATAAAGTTACACCTAAACCAACTTGTTCTAACCAAGTTTCTTCAGTTTCAAAGTAGCGTCTTCCCCTGAGTTCATAAACACGCAGATCTTTTTCTCCTAATTGCTGATTTGGGTCATAAACAATGTAATAACTTGCCCGCATTTGTTCATATATTTCTAGCTTTTTGCCCAGTTCATCACCTTCTTTATTAGAGACAACTTCGAGGACAACTTCCGGTGGTTTACCAAAACGCCAAACCATATAACAACGATTTTGTTTTTCCCACCAATTTTCAGGTACTTGCACATCCAAGCTAAGAAAAACATCAGGTACAATTGCTGGTTGGCCATCTGTATGGTAAATGCCGACATTCGCGGCTGCTAAAAAAGTCTGCTCCTGTGCAGAACTGTAAAGAGAGCCAACCAAGAGACGTTGTTGTTTTTCGGAAGCAAAATTGTCCACAGGTGTATCATCTTCAGTAACTAACTGGTTGGCATCTGGCACATAGTAATCATCATCATGGATTAAAAGTTGATTAACCATCGCTGTATCCAGTATTAAGAGCGTTATTTCTAGGTTAGTTGATTCAGGATAAGAGAGTACTTAACAACAAGAATGCTGTTATCAAATAAATTGTGCCAAAATCTACACAAAGGGTCTCTAGCATCAGTGTCATGATTGGATATATACTCCGACAGCGTTACAAAATTGTAGAGAAATTGGGAGCAGGTGGGTTTGGAGAGACCTATTTGGCTGAATACCCACAAGATCTACCAGTCATATCTAAGTATAAATGTGTTATCAAACGGTCGATCGGACCCTCAACGCCAGATCTAGATACAGAGCAAAGATTTAAGAAGGGAGCAGCAATTCTATTTAAATTGGGTAAGGAACATCCGCAAATCCCTGAACTGTATGATTTTTTTGAAGAAAATAGAGAATTTTATCTTGTCCAGGAATTCATTGAAGGGCATGACTTAAGTAACGAAATTATTTCAGGAGAACCGTGGAGTGAAGCTGATGTAATTCAACTTTTAGAAGAAATTTTGGAGGTGCTAGCTTTTGTCCAAGCAAGAGTCAACATTGGTGGGCAAGAGCGGTTTATTGATAAAACAGGTAGGTTTATTAATTAGTTTATTGAACTGTAAGTAGCAATTAACAACTACTATTAGTTTATTACATCACTTTAGTGAATACGTTCTACAAGTAGAGATTAGGCAGTAAAATTGCTCGCTTTTTAATACTCTAACTGATTGCAAAAGATGAGTGCGATCGCTTCTTACTCCTCACGAACTGCTATTCTTGCAACAATGGGAATTACAGCCCAACCAAGCTTAAACATCTACCTTTAAAAACCTATGCTTACCCAAGATAAAAAACAACGTAACTGGAAACCTATCATCAAAGCATTCGAGGCTGTACTTGGCAAAAATGGTGTAGTGCAACGCCGAGAAGAACTTATTACCTATGAATGCGATGGTTTAACCGGTTATCGTCAACGTCCGGCTGTGGTGGTGCTACCGAGAACTACAGAACAAGTTGCCGAAGTTGTGAAAATATGCAACCAATACTCTATTCCTTTCATAGCACGCGGTTCTGGCACTGGTTTATCTGGCGGTGCTTTGCCGTTGGAAGATTCGGTTTTAATTGTCACTTCTTTAATGCGACAAATCCTCAGTATTGATTTGGAAAATCAACGTACAGTTGTGCAACCAGGCGTCATTAATAGTTGGGTAACGCAAGCGGTTAGCGGTGCTGGCTTTTACTACGCTCCCGACCCTTCCAGTCAAATTATTTGCTCTATTGGCGGAAATATTGCGGAAAATTCTGGTGGGGTACATTGTCTGAAATATGGCGTGACTACTAACCACGTTTTAGGATTAAAAATTGTCACGCCGTTAGGAGAAATTGTTGATTTAGGCGGACAAATTCCAGAAATGCCTGGTTACGATCTAACGGGTGTTTTTGTTGGTTCTGAAGGCACTTTAGGAATTGCCACAGAAATTACTTTGCGAATTCTCAAAAGTGCAGAATCAATTTGTGTATTATTAGCAGATTTTACTAGTATTGAAGCTGCTGGGGCGACTGTTTCTGACATCATCAGCGCCGGGATTATTCCTGGTGGGATGGAGATGATGGATAACTTTAGTATCAACGCCGTTGAAGATGTGGTAGCAACTAATTGTTACCCTCGCGATGCGACTGCTATTTTGCTGATAGAAATTGACGGGTTAGAAGTTGAAGTTGCAGGCAATAAGCAGCGAGTTATAGAAATTTGTAAAAAGAATGGTGCGCGTAATGTGACTTCTGCTAGCGACCCAGAAACGCGATTGAAATTATGGAAAGGACGTAAAGCTGCTTTTGCTGCTGCTGGGCATTTAAGCCCAGATTATTATGTGCAAGATGGTGTAATTCCTCGGACTCAGCTGCCTTATGTGTTGCATGAAATTGAGATGTTAAGTCAACAATATGGTTATCGAGTTGCGAATGTCTTTCACGCTGGCGATGGCAATCTTCATCCATTAATTCTTTATGATAATTCTGTGCCTGGAGCATTAGAAAAAGTGGAAGAAATGGGAGGCAAAATTCTCAAACTTTGCGTCCAAGTAGGTGGTAGTATTTCTGGCGAACATGGCATTGGTGAAGAGAAAAAATGCTATATGCCCCAAATGTTTACCCAAGTTGATTTAGAAACTATGCAATGGATAAGGCAAGTTTTTAATCCTCAAGGTTTAGCAAATCCTGAAAAGATATTCCCGACACCGCGAACTTGTGGGGAAGCCGCAAATGCATCGTCTATCAAGCAATTTGAAGGCGTGGAAAGATTTTAAGAAACAGTGATGGGCAAGATAAAGAGTTTATAAAGTTCAGAGTTTTCACGGCATGTAAAAGGTCACAAAAAAGTATAGCGTTGGGTGGCGATCGCTACCCAACGCATTTTGTTTTATTAAGGTATCAAAAAAACATACAAAAAACTTGTATTATCCCGGTTAAGACTGATAGTATTACACGTAAGTAATTTGACATAACTAATTTGTTACACAACACCATTGTGAATGGATCGATGGGATAGACTGCGCTTTGGAAAAAAAGCTAAGTAAAAGTTCTAACGGTAATGGCAAATTATTAAGTCATAAACAATACAAAGCAAAAGGTAAGAGAATGCGCTTGAGAAAGCTAGTCAGCTATGGCATTTTTGTGCTGGCGATCGTCATCAGCTGCGGTCTGACGACAATTGCCCGTGGTTTTGACATTCCACCCCCACCTCAGAAAGTTGAGTTTGCCCAACGTACAAGCGATCTCATGCTCGCCACATTGTTCGCTGCGCTGACGCAGGAGTTCGACGAAACCACGCCACAGAATGTAGAAGAGGGCAAGGACTCCATCTCGCTGATATTTAACGATAAAAATAAGGATATGCGGCTGGTCGGCACATTGCAACCGCTCGAAGAAAGCGATCGCCCCCGCGACGCCTTCGAGCGTCAGGCACATTCGCTAGCGTTGGCAGGGGGACAGGCATACACATCCGTCGAACGCGTGAACGGCGATTGGTACTATCGACGCTCAATTCCTCTCAGCAATTTTAGGGCGGAGTGTGCGCTCTGCCACACCAATTTTGCACCTGGCCCGACAAATGACTGGGTGGGTGCGCTAATGCTCAGGGTGCCGATTGACAAATAAGCAACTGACAAAAAAATAAAATATGTAGGGGATAGGAGTCAGTGCTGGCGATCGCAACATTGACTCCTTTTTTTGTAGTAAATTTAACTTTACTCGATCGCAGCTTTTAGGGAATTTAATCATCATTTATTCACATATTCCGGAGAATTAGAATTTAATTTCGTAGTTATATAATATTGCGATCGCACTTCATAACGCTGACAAATGAATCAGGTTGCACGCCGTTTTTTTTGTTACTTTCTGTGTTTGGGATTAGTAATCACCATAACAGTTTTTTCACACTCTTCAGGTCTACTTTCTTCTCAAAAAACAAGTCCTTTAAGTACAGAAATTCGCGGTGTTTGGCTGACTAATGTTGCTAGTGGTGTACTATTTGTACCTTGGGGTATTAATCGCGCTCTCAATCAATTATCGGCTCTCAATTTTAATACAATTTATCCCGTAGTTTGGAACCGAGGTCATACTTTTTATCAGAGTGCTGTAGCTAAAATGACCACAGGCTCAGATACTCAACCTTTACTCAAGTTTATGCATGGCGGCCAAGATGTTTTAACAAAGATAGCCAAACTTGCCAAAAATAAAGATTTGAGAGTGATTCCCTGGTTTGAATATGGATTTATGACGCCGCATTATTCAGAATTAGCAAGGCGTTATCCTGACTGGTTGACAATTGGGCAACAAGGTATAAATTCTATTCAAGATAGTCCACCAGAAGAAATCGACAATGGCTTAGTAAATAAGCAAGCTTGGCTGAATCCTTTACACCCACAAGTGCAAGAATTTATTCAAGGGCTAATTGTGGAAGTAATCAAAAATTATGATGTCGATGGTATCCAGCTTGACGATCACTTTGGGATGCCCGTACAGTTTGGTTACGATCCCTTCACTATCGAACTTTATCAACAAGAACATCAAGGCAAAAATCCCCCAAACGATCCTTTCAACACAGAATGGATGCGTTGGCGAGCAGACAAAATTACTGATTTCATGGCAGAAATCTATCAAGCTGTCAAGGCAGTGAAGCCGAAAGCTAAAATATCTTTGTCTCCCAACTACCAAGCTTTTGCCTATAAATACTATTTGCAAGACTGGGAAAATTGGGTAAAAAAAGGCTTAGTTGATGAGTTAATTTTGCAGGTATATCGAAGTGACAAAAACTCTTTTATCGCTCAACTCGAACAACCATCTGTGAAATTGGCTCAAACTTTAATTCCAGTTGGAATTGGTATATTATCTGGAACGATGCATAATCCAGTAAAAATACCCCAAATTAAAGCACAGGTGCAAGCAGTACGCGATCGCAATTTTGACGGCATCTCCTTTTTTTACTGGGAGAGTCTATGGGGTTACATCGTACCCGAATCACCCCAACAGCGACGCAAAGCTTTTCTTGACATGTTTAATTAAAACAAAAGGGACTGGGCATTGGGCAAAGGGCAAAGGGCAAAGGGCAAAGGGCAAAGGGCAAAAGAAAGATCCCTCCTTTTCCCTTTAACCTTTCCCCTTTTCCCAAAGCGTTGCTATCTCCCTCATCTCCCCAGTCCCCAGTTTCCTCAATGCCATTATTTAACTTTAATTTTCTCTGGACTTTAGCTACTTTTAGCGGTTTTTTGTTGAGTTTGTTGTTAATTGAAATTGGTGAAAAGCCTGATATTGGAGTAGTAGAAGCTGCTATCGGCGGATTTGCGATCGCACTTTTTCAAGGTTTTCTTCTCAACCAACCTATAGTTTGTATCAGGTGGATTTTGTCAAGTATTTTGGGTTGGAGTATCATCACTGCCATTGGTATTGGTGGCTTGGGTTGGTTTATATTTAGCACTCAATTTCTGCCTTTGAGAATTCTCTATGGGGCAATTTATGGAGGACTCGGCGGCTTAGGAATTGGTTTAACACAATCGTTAGCAATTTCTCAACCCGCCTCTGTGGCGTGGCGATGGATATTTGTCTCTTCGGCAAGTTGGGCAATTGCCATTCCTTGCGGTTCTGCTGTTGGGATTGTTTTACGCCGCTTAACTCACTTATTCTTAGGCGAAGTCATCGGATTAGCTATTACTTGGCTGCTGGTTGGTATGCTGACTGGAATCAATGCTCATAAATTGCGATCGTGAATTGGGCATTGGGCATGGGGCATGGGAAATAGTGGATGAGTCTTTGATATTCACCGACGAGTCTTTGATATTCGCCGACGAATGTTTTATGTTCACCGACGAGGCTTTAATATTTGCCAACGAATGTTTTATATTCGCCGACGAGGCTTTGATATTTGCCAACGAATGTTTTATATTCACCGACGAATATTTGATATTCAACTACGAGCCGTTGAACTCCACTCTTCTTCCCGAATGCCCAATGCCCAATGCCCCATTTCCAATATGAAGAATTATTAATTAAATTGATAAAACTTGATGATTGCACCTAAGTATATGCAACAATTCTGAAAAAACCGTTCAAAATCAGCAATTTTTTCTCACCTGCCAATGCATTTTCGCCTTGAAAAAGCATGATTTGTTAAGCTGACTCCTATTAGCTTTCCCAAATTTCCGATCGCGAAGTAGAGAAAGATCCAAATTTCCACGAGCAACGGCTGACAACACTTTGCCTGAGGCGCCTAACTGCATCTACTACAACCACAATAACAAGAGAGCGCCGAGAAGAGTCAGTAATACCAGACAGGGACTCTCGCATGAATAAAAATCCGACTGAATCAACTATAAAACTGACACAATTACCACCTCCTCAGGTTCTCTTCGGCACGGAAGTAGATAAAAAAAGTAGCAGCGAGCAGTTTCTACTGAGTATGTACGATTCTGTGCAGGCATCAATATTTGTAGTGGATGTGCTAGAAGACGGAGATTTTCGATATGTAGCACTCAATCCGACTCATGAGCGCTGGATAGGCATAACTTCAGACGATCTGCGGGGCAAAAAACCAGAGGATATTCTCTCGCCCATTGATGCTGCTAGGGTGCGTCAGCGTTACACTGATTGCGTATTATTTGGCAAAACTATTTCCTACAAACAATGTTTGCAATTCCAGGGCGTTCCAACTTGGTGGAGTACGACTCTGACTCCATTACGGGATGCAAACTCCAAAATTTATCGATTAATTGGTACTAGCAGTAATATCACTTCTATTCAAGAAACAGAACAAGCAGTTGAACTCCAGGCACAACGGGAGCAACTCATAGAAGCGATCGCCTCTAGGATTCACCAAGCTGTAGAATTAGAGACAATTCTCCATCAGACAACACAAGAACTGCGGCAGTTTTTAAAGAGCGATCGCGTGCTAATATATCGCTTTGGTGGCAATAGTAACGGAGTAGTCATTGCCGAATCAACTGTGACTAATAGCGAGCCACTGTTAGGAAAAAACATCGCCGATCCCTGCTTTGGTAGTCAAAATCAACAATACGACAGCCAGGGTTACATTCAAGTTATTGAAGATATTCATACAGCAGGACTACACCCTTGCCATATAGATTTCCTGGCATCTTTGCACGTGAGAGCAAATCTAGTCGTGCCAATTTTTTTGAAGCAAGATGTATGGGGACTATTAATTGCTCAGCATTGCCATCAGCCGCGTCAATGGCAAGAAATGGAAACTAACTTGCTCAAACAGCTGGCAACTCAAATCGCTATTGCTATCCAACAGTCAGAACTTCATCAGCAACTCAACGATTTCAAAGTCAAAATCGAGTTGCACAAACAAAAACACATCAATCAGTTGCAACAAGTAAGAAACTTTCAAGCTTTGGTGCGACAGATGACGGAGCAAATCCGCGATAGTGTCGATGAAACTCAGGTTTTGCAGACAGTTACCCAAAAATTAGTACACTTACTCAACCTTGACCGTTGCCAAATCGAACTTTATAGCGCCTGTCAAACCCAGGTACATATTACTTACGAGTACACTACTAATTTACCCAAGTGTTTGGGATTGACCAAAGAAATAACAGACCGTCCAGAAGTTTATCAACCACTTTTGCAAAAACAACCTTTGCAATTTTTAGAAATTGTACCTGGATGGCAACCAAAATTGTTAGTTGTTGCTCAGATGGCTTGTCCAATTTTTGATACTCAAGGAATTTTAGGAAATATTTGGTTGACAAGACCAACACAAGAGGCCTTTGATGAATTTGAAGTTGGGCTAGTGCAGCAGATAGCAAATGAATGTGCGATCGCTATTCGCCAAGGGCAACTTTACCAAAAAAACCAGGCACAAGTAAAAGAATTAGAAAAACGCGAACGATTAAAAAATGAATTTCTCAGAACACTCTCCCAAGAACTGCGAACACCAATAACTAGCATCAGCCTCGCAGCTCAAACTCTCGAAAGTGTGCTTGCACCGGAACAAATATTAGATATAGAAATCGTTCCCCAGCTTTTACAGATATTGCATAACGAATGTGGGCGAGAGAGCAAGTTAATTAACGACCTACTCACACTCACATCTTTAGAAGCCGAACCAAATCCCCCAACTTTAATTGCCATTGACTTACAAAGCTGGCTTCACCCCATCATTGAAACTTTTCGAGATGTTACCAACTGCCAGCGCCAGCAGTTAAACCTAAATATCGATCCCACCGTCCCACTTTTAGAAACAGATATCACAGATCTAGAACGGATTGTCACCGAACTGCTCAACCATGCCTGTAAATACACCCCAGCAGGTGAATCGATCGCAGTTTCGGCTGAACCGGCAGGCGACGCAATAAAGCTTCAAATTACCAATTCTGGAATCGAACTTACCAGCAACGAACTGTCACGAATTTTTGAGCCTTTTTATCACCTTGACAAACACGATCCTTGGAAACATAGCGGCACCGGATTGGAATTGGCATTAGTGCAAAAAATGGTCAGACATTTAGGCGGTTCAATTTTTGTAGAAAGTGCAGCAGGTCAAACCACCTTTACCGTCAAATTTCCCGTTTAACTAGTTTTTTGGGCTGTTCCACTAGCAAATTTCTAAGAAGTTTGCTACGATCGTTATCTGTGTGGGTGACTAGCTCAACGGTAGAGCATCGGACTCTTAATCCGCTGGTTCTGAGTTCGAATCTCAGGTCACCCACTTTTTAAGTATTTTAACTTATCCCTATTTTGGGATTTAATATTACCTCTGCCTTTGTTAGTCATTGTGAGTGCAAAGCTACTCCTACTGTCTGTTTGACTTCCGATTTCACCGCTTCAACAATGGCATCGGCATCAATTTTGGCAGCATGAAGCAGTTCTTCTGGGGTGCCGGAACCTGGCATCTCACTAACTGCCAACTTAATTAGCCGCACCGGGGTTTCATCGTAGCTAGGACTACTACTAGTACCCGCAAAAACATCTAGCACCGCTGCACCTAATCCGCCTTCTAACCAATGGTCTTCAACAACGACTAAATTACCCTGGGTATCGCGTGCAGCTTGATGAAGTGTCTTGGCATCGATGGGTTTGACGGAGTAGGCATCAATGACACGCACAGTAATACCTTCGTTTTTCAGACGGTCATAAGCCTTAAGAGCTTCGTGTAAAGTAATCCCAGCAGCAATTATAACGGCTCCATCGCTGTCTGAACTACGGACTACTTTACTACCACCAATGGGAAAATCTTCATCAGATTCATAAATTACAGGTGTGCTTTCTCTGGTGGTACGCAGGTAGACAATGCCATTGCGATCGCTCATTTGCGCGACTAGTTTTGCAGTCTGGTTGGCATCGCTGGGATACAGTACAGTACTACTCCATACTGCCCGGAATGCTGCTAAATCCTCCAGTGCCATTTGTGAAGGGCCATCTTGACCAATGGATACCCCAGCATGGGAACCCACTAATTTAATGTTGGCGCGGGAAACAGCCGCCATCCTCACAAAATCGTAACCTCGGCTCAAGAAAGCTGCAAAACTCGATGCAAAGGGTTTGTATTTTCGTACCTGCAAACCCACCGCCGCTGCAATCATTTGTTGTTCGGCAATGTACATCTCAAAGTAGCGCTCAGGATAAGCTTCAGCAAAATCTTCAGCATAAGTGGAATTACTGACCTCTGCATCAAGGACGACTACATTTGGTTGAGCAGCTCCCAACGCTACTAAAGCGTCCCCGTAGGCTCGACGTGTTGCGACCTTTGCACCTTTGTTATAAGTGGGAAGTTGCAGCGGTTGAGGGTTACCTATAACAATTGGTTCGGGTTGTTCTTCGGGTTTGTTGACTGAAATTCTGATTTGGCGATCGCCACCCAACTCGGCGATCGCTGCTTTTTCGGCATCGGCTTTGAGTGCTTTACCGTGCCAACCACCTAAATCTTCCAATGAGGCTACACCTTTGCCTTTCTTTGTCTGAGCAATAATTACAGTGGGGCGATCGTTGACACCCAAAGCCGCGCTAAAAGCTTGGTCAATCTCCTCCAAATTGTGACCATCAATTTCGATCGCTTGCCAACCAAAAGCTTTAGCACGTGCACTATAGGCTTGTATGTTCCAACCTAATTCAGTCTGACCCCGCTGGCCTAGACGATTGACATCAATAATAGCGATGAGATTGTCTAAACTGTAGTGTGAAGCGCGATCGAAAGCCTCCCAAACAGACCCCTCAGATGTTTCACTATCACCCAGCAACACCCAGATATAGTATGGCAACTGGTCTAAATATTTACCCGCTAAAGCCAACCCTACACCAATTGGCAATCCTTGTCCCAACGAGCCAGTCGCCACATCAACCCAAGGTAAAACAGGTGTCGGATGGCCTTCTAAGCGGCTGCCCAATTGCCGCAGTGACATTAACTCCTCATCAGTAATTACCCCAGCAGCTTTATACATCGCATATAGCAACGGTGCAGCGTGTCCTTTAGAGAGAATGAAGCGATCGTTATTGGGGTTATCTGGATTCTCAAAATCGTAGCGCAGATATTTAGAGAGTAAAACCGCCATCAGATCGGCTGGTGACATAGACGAGGTAGGGTGACCTGAACCAGCAACAGTTGTAGCGCGAATACTATCTACACGCAACTGTTGTGCTAACTCATGCCATTGGTGTAGTTGCTCCTGCATGGCCATAGTGGTATTCCTAAATCAAAATCAAGTGTATTGCAGCGAATCCTTTATCTAATCACTTGTATTTTTACAAAATAGAACTTCAAAACCCACTCAAAATTGTAGATATCGAGTTCTACAATCAGGTAATGATTAAATCCTAATCCTAATGTATAACCATTCTGGATTGGAAATTAAAGGATTTTTATTCCAAAATGGTGTATTTCTCAACTTAAAGCAGGCAAAAATCTAACTATTATTGTGCAAATATTTATTTCACTCTCTCTGGGTTTACTTTAGAAATAAGAAGTGACTATCGCTTCTTTCTAATGGAGTAACTAAGCTTATTTCTGTGGGTATATAATATAAAATAAAAATAGATAAAGTATTTTATTTTTAGATAATTTACAAATTTGCAGATATTTTAGTGTTGGCTGTTGAAGGTTGAAAGTTAACCATCAACAGTCAACAGCATAAGTGACTGTTCAATTCAATGCATAAGAGCTTACAACTGTTAGTTAATGATGTTTATTGTTCTGCTACTGTCACCGCTTCATTTTGCTGAAATTTTGGGAAAAATTTCTTAGATATCCAGCCAGTGGAAAAGTGAGATAGTAATCCCAGAGGCCCAGCAAAGAAACACAAAGCAAGGGAATGACTTGTCCAGATACCAGCTTTTTGACCTTCTAAGTATATCCAGCGACCAACAAATAAATCCATCACTAAATAATGAACCCAACCCGTTGCTGCAACTTTTTCGTCTGCAAAAAGTCGGGCAACATTAGCTAATTCCAAATTCGAGAAATCTTGGGCGTTTTCTGGCGTAACGCTGTTGATGAACAAATACAAATATACTCCAGCTAACAGCACAAAAGGCAGATATGACGCCATGATTCGCTGTGTTACTTTCCAATTCGGCAATAAAATCATCAAAGCCCAAAAAGGCAAAACGAAAAGATTCGCAATATTAAATATTTGAGAAATCGTCATAGTTTTCTAAAGTGGGGAATGGGGATTGGGGATTAGGGATTGGGGACTGGGGGAGATGGGGAAGTGTGGGGAGTGTGGGGAGTGTGGGGAGTGTGGGGGGAAAGAAAATTTATACTTCCGGCTTTTTCCCCTCTTTCCTCTCCTCCCACACCTCCCACACCTCCCTCTCTTCCCACACCTCCCACACCTCCCACAGCTAATAAGCTTGCCCAATGCCCAAATTTATAAAGCTACAAGTTGGGATTCGATTTGTGAGGATTTTAAATCGCGACCGATAAAAACTAAGCGGGTTTGTCTGGGTTCCTCTGGTTGCCAGAGGCGATCGTAAAATTTATCAAATCTGGTTCCCACACCTTGCATTACTAAGCGCATGGGTTTGTTTGGTACTGCCACAAAGCCTTTGATTCGATAAATTTCTTGTTCTTGTGCTAATGCTTGCAACTGTTGTTGCAACTTTTCTGGATCGAAGGCACGATCTAAAATTAAATTGGCAGAGGTAATTTCTTCATCGTGGTCGTGGTCTTCTTCGGTGTCGTGATGACTGGGGCGAGAATCTAGGTCGTCTTCCACTGCGGCCTGGAATCCTAATAATATAGATGCATCGAGTTGAGAGCGGTCACTTTCCACAATCTTCACTACTCTGGGCAACTCTTGTTTAATCGATTCCTCGACTCTGGCTTTCGTCTCGTCGTCTACCAAGTCAGTTTTATTCAACACCACTAAGTCTGCACAAGCAAGTTGGTCTTCAAACAGTTCTTGCAAAGGCGTTTCGTGTTCTATACTATCATCAGCTTGTCGTTGGGCTGCGATCGCCTGGGGATCGCTGGCAAATGTCCCTGCTGCTACAGCCGCACAATCAACCACAGTAATCACCGCATCCACCGTAGCTGCATTGCGAATTTCCTGCCAGCGAAAAGCTTTCACCAGTGGTTTTGGTAACGCCAAACCAGAAGTTTCAATCAAAATACAATCAATACTATCTCGCCGCTTAATCAACTCTTGCATCGTCGGGAAAAACTCTTCCTGGACGGTACAGCATAAGCAGCCGTTGGTTAATTCAAAAATATTGCTGTCACCCTCACCATCCTCAGGGCAAATTTGACAAGATTTCAACAATTCGCCATCAATACCGAGTTCGCCAAATTCATTGACCAAAACCGCAATGCGGCGTCCTTGGTTGTTTTGTAGCAGGTGGCGAATTAGGCTAGTTTTTCCACTACCTAAAAAGCCTGTAATTACTGTCACCGGAATTTTTGCAGCCATATGCCTGATGTTTTCAATATCACAAGTTTTACTGTTTTTCAACTTAGATACTGAAATTATCCTGAGTTTAAATATTGACTCAGTTATTTTAAACTGAAATTCTAGAGTAAGACGCTGCAACTCAAAAAGAGAATTGGGCATGGGGCATAGGGCATTGGCCAAACAGGGTATGGGGAAAGGGAAAGGGGTATGGTTCGACAAGCTCACCAACCGGGGAAAAGGGGAAAGATTAAATTTATTCCTTTTCCCTTTAACCTTTAACCTTTTCCCCTGCCTCAAGAGCCTCCCATCTCCCCATCTGCCCAATGCCCAATGCCCCATGCCCAATTCTCTTTTTTAAGAATGATTCTCTATTTTGTGGCATAAATTTAGTGAATGCGGGCGATATGTACATAACAGCGTTGATCGTTACCAACTGACTTATGAATAACTCCACCTATCAGCTAGACGATTTCACATTAACATTGCCAATTCCCCAAATAGCTCGCATAACTGCCCAGCAATTTGCTCATGAGCAGCCAAATTCTCAAAAAGCAGAGCAAGTCCGGCTGAATACTCTAGCTGTATGGGTGGTAAATGACTATTTGCAAATGATGGATATTCCCACTAATCTCCCAGCTAGTGACAGCTGGAACCCCGTCATGCGCCTGTGCGGGGATGTCGCTGACTTAGAAGTGCCATCAGTTGGTCGTCTGGAGTGTCGTCCCGTTTATCAACACCAGCAGATATGTTCCATTCCTCCTGAAACCTGGGAAGAACGAGTGGGTTATTTAGTGGTTCAATTTGATGAATCGCTCCAAGAAGCCAAGCTACTGGGTTTTGTGCCTAGTGTGGCAACTGAAATACTACCTTTGAGACAACTGCAACCATTGGAAGCATTTATCGATCATATGGCCCAACTGCGGGAATCTCCACTTGCTCCACTAGTGAATTTAAGTCAATGGTTTACTGGTATATTTGAGACGGGCTGGCAAACTGTCGAATCTTTGTGGAATCTGCCAGAACTTAGACCGGGTTATGCTTTTCGCAGTACTGAAACTCTAGAACTAAATACTTTAAATTCACCAGAATCAATTACTAAACGTGCAAAACTGATTGATTTGGGTATCCAAATTCTCAATCACCCGGTGATGTTGATTGTGGAAATTACCCCTTCAGAAAATCGGCAAACGAGTATCCACCTTCAGTTGCACGCAACCGGCAGTCAAATTTACTTACCACCAGGAGTTCATCTTACCGTTCTAGATAGTTCGGGAGCAATCTTTTTAGATGCTCAATCCAGAAAATCAGATAATTACATTCAATTACAGTTTCGTGGCGAATCCAGAGAAGAATTTAGCGTTAGGGTAGCATTGGATGGTATCAGTATTACCGAACATTTCCGGATTTAAAACATCTAGCTATCTTCCCTCTTTATCGATAATTTATTAAGTAGTCTATTGATTAATTAAAAATTCAAATCACCTTTTTGGGACTTTCAAAAAAGTTCTGTAGGCACTTGGTGAAGCTGTTCGCCAGATATCAGGGGTTTGTGAGTTTGCACACAAAGAGGGATACGGACGGTCATGGGTAAGTTAGTAGTTCTGAAATTCGGAGAGGGTAGTTTTGAGCAAGGTTTTGCTGTTACCCTCCAAATTGGTGAAGAACACCAGCGTGCTACAACAGAAGTCACGGGTAAATTACCTCCATTTCCCGAAATGCCGCTCTACTATAGTCATTGGCAGTCTAGTTATCGGCAGATAGGCAATCGTTATCGCCTCCATGCTGAGCAAGTGCAGGTGACGAATGTATCGATGATCCAAGACTGCGAAAACACTTCTCATATTTTGCGGGCACGTTTTAATACCTGGCTCAAAGCAGAGGAGTTTCGCTCTGTAAGAGAAAAATGGTTAGAAAGATTGTCCTCTACAGAAGAAGTGCGGGTAATTTTACAAACAGAAAATAGTCAATTACAGCTATTACCTTGGCATTTGTGGGACTTATTGGAACGCTATCCCAAGGCTGAAATCGCCCTTTCTTCACCAACTTACGATCGCGTTCAAAAGTCACGCACTCCCAATCCTTTAGTCAAAATTTTGGCAATTGTTGGTAATAGTCAAGGAATTGACACCCAGGCAGATCGAGTTTTATTGCAACAGTGTAGCAACACTGAAATCAGTTTTATTGTGGAACCACAACGCAAAGAGTTAACTGAGCATCTGTGGGGAAAAAATTGGGATATTCTCTTTTTTGCTGGACATAGTTCTAGTCAAGGAAATGGAGAAAGCGGCCGAATTTATCTGAATAAAACTGATAGTCTCACCATTGGTGAGTTAAAGTATGCTCTGAGAAAAGCTATTGAAAATGGTTTGCAACTAGCCATATTCAATTCCTGCGATGGGTTGGGATTGGCGCGAGAATTGGCCGATTTGCAAATTCCTCAAATAATTGTCATGCGCGAACCGGTTCCAGACCAGGTTGCTCAAGAATTTTTAAAGTATTTTCTCCAAGGTTTTGCTAGTGGAGAGTCTTTATATCAATCAGTGCGCCAAGCGCGGGAACGCCTGCAAGGACTTGAAGATCGATTTCCCTGCGCGACTTGGCTACCAGTGATTTGCCAAAATCCAGCCCAAACACCTCCCACTTGGGATGAATTAAGGTCTAGAGAAGTTGAAGAGATGCCGAATTTATCTCCGTCGATTAAACGCAGATTTAGCATCACTTTGTTATCCAGTTTGGTAGTTACAGCCTTCGTAGTTGTGGCGAGATTGGTGGGAACCCTAGAAGCTACAGAAATTCAAGCCTTCGATGGGATGATGCGATCGCGTCCATCAGAAGGAATTGATTCCCGACTGTTGGTAATCACCATCGATGATGATGATTTGGCAACTCAAAGAAAAAATGGTGAGTCTTTAATTGGAGCTTCGATTTCTGAGAAATCTCTCAACAAACTTTTAGAAAAACTGAATCAATATCAACCTAGAGCGATCGGCTTAGATATCTACCGTGATTTTAATGCCAAACAGCCAGATTTAATTACTCGTCTCCAAAAAACTCCAAACTTAATTGGCGTATGTAAAGGAAGCGATGGTACAGCCAATATCAGAGGTATTCAGCCGCCACCAGAAATCCCGAAAGCAAATATCGGTTTTAGTGACTTTATTCATGACCGCGATGGAGTTATCCGTCGCCATCTTTTATTCATGAACCAAGAGCCGACATCATTGTGTTCTACCTCATACTCCTTCAGTTTACAACTGGCTTCCCTCTATCTGCGACCTTCAGGAATTCGGGTCAAATTCACCCCCGAAGGAAATTTGCAGCTGGGTAAGACTGTTTTTCCAAATCTCAAATCTCGTAGTGGTGCGTATCAAAATATTAATGCCGATGGCGGTCAAATCCTACTCAACTACCGTTCTCCAAAAGAAGTTGCCGAACAGGTGACACTAACGGAATTTTTATCTAGTCCAGTTAACCCCAATGCTGTCAAAAACCGGATTGTTTTGATTGGTGTCATATCAAGAGGAGATTCTCCAGATACCTGGCCAACACCTTATGGAGTTCCTCTCGACGAACAAATGCCAGGAGTCTTGGTACAAGCACACATGGTCAGCCAAATTCTTAGCGCTGTCAAAGATGGGCGTCCATTGCTGCGGGTTTGGTCGCTGTGGCTGGAAGTGGCTTGGATTTGGGGCTGGTCTGTGGTGGGAGGAGTCCTAGCTTGGCGAAACCTTTCCTTACCTTGGTTAGGACTAGCAGTGGGCGTTAGCTGTAGTGTTTTGTATGCAGCTTGTTTTGGTCTATTAATTTGGGGTGTTTGGGCACCTTTTGTACCCTCAGCTTTGTCCTTACTAGCCACCATTGGCTTGATGTCAATTTATAATTTTAAGACAATAATTCCTAGTGCAAATACTTAGGGAATGGCTTCGCTAAGGGAAAAGGGTAAAGGTTAAAGGGAAAAGAGAGATCTTTCCTTCCCCCTTCCCCTTTACCCCTTGCCCCATGCCCGATACCCCATGCCCAATGCCCAATTCCAAAATCTTATCAGGTAATATTTTTATGAAGTGTAATTTACAACCAATAAAACTATTTTTAGTATTAGCTTTGAGCTGCACTGGTTTCCTAGCTAGCGAGATTTCGAGCCTTGGTGGTGAAATTGGCGATCGCTCTAATTCTAAAATCATTGTTGCTCAAACTCCACGCTTTGAACAACCCCCAGTTCCACCAGGCCCTCCTCCTGGAGGACGCGTCCGGGGCGGGGCTACGCGGGGAAACGGAACAACATGCCCAGCTGCTAAACCTGACCTCACGGCTTTAGTGCCTTTTACTGAGGAAGCTGACGATGTGGTTAATGTCTGGTCGCAAACGACATTAGAACGTCCAAGTTGGTTTTTCTATATGCCATATACCAAAGATGTGGCTTATGCAGTGGAATTTGTGCTGCAAGATGGGGATTCTAACCCAGTTTACAAACAACCGATCGCTCTCAAAGATAAGCCTGGAATTATCAGCGTTTCTCTACCTAGCACTGCTCCCGCCTTAGCATTAAACAAACAATATCGTTGGTTTTTCAGCGTTAACTGCGATAAACAAAAAAATGCCCCCTGGACTTACGTCGAAGGGGTAATAAAACGAGTTGACCTCGGTGAATCAACACTTAAAGAACTAGAAAACGTAGATCCTCTAAAGCGCTATACAATCTATGCCCAAAAAGGCATATGGCACGAAGCACTGGCGATACTAGCTCAACTGCGTCAGAAAAACCCCCAAGATGAAGCACTCCAGGCACAGTGGCAAAATTTACTAGTCAGTATCCGCTTAGATGATGTTGCTAAAGAACCGCTTTTGTTAGAAAAACCTTAGATTTTTGGGCATAGGGCATAAGGCATGGGGCAAGCAGGAAGTGTGGGAGGTGTGGGAGGTGTGGGAGGATAGGGAAGAAATCTTTCCCCCCACACTCCCCACACTTCCCCATCTCCCCATCTCCCCATCTCCCTACTTAGCGCTAACTAAACCATTGTGCCTGAGGAGGGCGATCGTACTTGGTTCGCGACCGCGGAAAGTTTTAAACACCTGCATTGGATGTTTTCCACCACCAAGTGCTAGTACGGTATCTCGATAACGGCGTCCTGTAGCTTTTATCGCTTCTTCATTTTCTAAACCAGCTTCTTCAAAAGCGGCAAAAGCGTCTGCACTGAGTACTTCAGCCCATTTGTAACTGTAATATCCTGCCGCGTAACCACCCTCGAATATGTGCCCGAAAGCACACAGCATCGAATCTTCTGGAAGTGGTGGTAAAACGGTAGTAGTCTTAGCTATGCGATGGCGCACATCTGCCGGGGTTTCATCACCATGAGAACGATAGCGGTAGTGTAGTTCTAAATCAACGGTGCTAAAGTGAAGCTGCCGTAACATGGCGGTACCACTCATATAATTACGCGCTGCCAGCAGTTTTTGATAATAATGTTCTGGTAGAGCTTCCCCGGTTTTGTAATGCTTCGCCATACCGAATAAAGTTAGTCGCTCATAGCACCAGTTTTCCATAAACTGACTAGGTAGTTCCACTGCATCCCATTCCACATTGTTGATGCCTGCGGCTCCCGCATAATCAATCTTGGTGAGCATATGGTGTAATCCATGACCAAACTCGTGAAACAAAGTCTCTACTTCATAGAAGGTCATCAAACTAGGTTTGCCATCTACTGGCGGAGTTTGGTTGCATATCAAGTAACTTACGGGTAAGCGGATGCTGGTTACACCATTTTCTGTGATTTTGGCACGATTGATGCACACATCCATCCAAGCACCACCGCGTTTTTCTGCGGGACGGCTGTAAGGATCTAAGTAGAAGTAAGCTATGGGAGAACCAGTTTCATCAGCAATTTGGAAATAACGGACATCCTCATGCCATACTGGGGCTTGACCATCGGCAGGGGTGACGGTGACGCCAAATAATCGCTTCACAAGTCCAAATAAGCCATCCAGCACTTGGGGAAGGGGAAAGTAAGGACGTAATTCTTCGGCTGTAAAGGCAAATTTTGCTTCTCGTTGGCGTTCTGCCCAAAAGCTAATATCCCAGTGTTTTAAATCTTGATGTTCTTTTCCATGTGATGCAGCAAAAGCTTGGAGTTCTTTTAAGTCTTTGACAGCAGCATCATAACTGGCTTGACGTAGCTCTTCTAATAATGCTTCCACTGCTTGAACGTTAGGAGCCATTTTACTGGCAAGACTCAACTCGGCATAACTTCCAAAGCCAAGTAAATCTGCGAGTTCTTGCCGTAATTCCAAAATTCGCTCGATTAAAGGGTTGTTATCTAAATCGCCACTAGAAGCGCGGGTAATATAAGCTTTGTAAAGCTTTTCGCGTAAATCTCGGCGCGTGCTGTGCTGCATGAAAGGGCCGTAGCTGGGGAAATCCAAAGTAATACGCCAAGGGCCATTTTCTGGTGTGGCATTGATTTCGCCAGCTTCACGAGCAGCTTGGGCTGCTAAACTGACTAAGCTTGGGGGTAAACCGTCAATTTCAGCTTTTGTTGTCAGGGTTAAGCTAAAACTTTTAGTAGCATCCAGTACATGGTTAGAGAACTTCGTAGAAAGTTCTGCTAATTCCATCTGAATGATATTGAAACGCTCTCTCGCTTCTCCTTCTAAGCCAACACCAGAAAGTTCTGCATCTCGAATGGCGGCTTCTATAATGCGCTGTTGGGCTAGTTCTAGAGTTTCCCAATTATCGCTACCACGGAGGACTTTAAAAGCATTGTAGATGGGTTGGCTTTGACCGAGCTTGTTGATAAATTGTATTACCTGTGGCTGTATGATTTCATGAGCTTCCCGCAGTTCAGGGCTATTTTTAACACCCATTAAATGATTTACTGCTCCCCAACTCCAGGTAAGCCGTTCAGTCAGCTTTTCTAAAGGTTCCACTAAACCTTCCCAAGTAGGCTCTACATTAGCCTCTAAAGCCGCAAGCTGTTGGTCAAGTTCTGCCAACAATTGATTAAAGGCTGGTACTACTCGTTCTGGTTTAATCTCTGCAAATGGAGGTAAGCCAGTGCCTTGGAGTAAAGGGTTGTCAAAAAGAATGGTACTTGCACTCATGTTTTTCGTTGAACTGCGGATTAATAAAAATCAATAACGATTTCTATTTATATATTTATTTATATATCTTCTAATGTAGCGATCGCTGTGCTAATTAGTCTCGCCATTTTGGCAAAATCAAAAGAACTGGGGCATGGGGGAAGGGGGAAAGGGAAAGGGGCAAAGGGGCAGGTGGGGTCCCCTCTGGGGATAAGGGGCAGGGGGAAAGGAAAGATCTCTCTTTTCCCTTAGCGAAGCTATGTCCTCATCTTGTCACTTTCGATTCTCTAAGTATTTGCACTACTAGTCAGCCACGACCAGGGCGATCGCAAAGCCATCGTATCCTTTGCTACCTACTGTCTGGAGTGCGGTGGTACTTACACGCGGTTCAGATGCCAGCAGTTCGTTGAAGCGACGCACTCCTTGGACGCTGGCATCGTTACTGGCTGTATCGATTACTGCTCCGTTACGGACAACATTATCGGCAATAATCAGGCTGCCTCGATGGGAAAGTTTGAGCGCCCAGGCTAAGTAATCGGGGTTGTTTGGCTTGTCGGCATCTATGAAAATCAGGTCAAATGGGCCGTGCCCCTCGGCGGCAAGTTGTGGTAACGTAGAGAGCGCCTGCCCAACCCGCACTTCCACTACATCGCTCAGACCGGCGCGTGCAATGTTCCTCTGAGCAACTTCGGCATGTTTGGCATCGGCTTCCAGCGTAATTAAGTAACCATCGCTAGGTAATCCCCGCGCCAACCAGATTGTGCTATAGCCCCCCAGAGTCCCAATCTCTAGGATGGTGCGTGCCCTTTGAAGTTGTGCCAACAGCAGCAGTAGCTTACCCTGATTCGGTGAAACATTGTGCGGCGGCAAACCAGCCGCAGCACTGGCTTCAAGCGCCGCATCCAGCACAGGGTCAGGGGGCACAAATAGGTCGTTGAGGTAACGGTCTACCGCAGTCCATTGCTCTTGAGTCATGTATGTATCCTTTTAATAAACAGAGAGAGTAGAATTCCTCCTGCCCCCCTGCCCCCCTGCCCCTCTGCCCCTCTGCCCCTCTGCCCCCCTGCACCTCTGCCTCCTTAAACTACCTGCTCTACCTGTGATTTTGCCAATTCGCTAGGTGCGATCGCTCCATTTTCTGTAATGATGGCTGTAATTAGTTCGGCTGGGGTGACATCAAATGCTGGGTTGTAAAAATCTACACCAAGAGGTGTAAGTATTGTATCGCCGACTTGATAGATTTCTGTGGGATCGCGTTCTTCGATGGGAATTTTACTGCCATCGGCTAGTTCAAAATCAACGGTGGAAAGAGGTGCAGCTACAAAGAACGGTATATTATGTGCTTTAGCAGCGATCGCTACGCTATATGTACCAATTTTATTCGCAGTGTCACCGTTAGCGGCAATGCGATCGGCACCTACAACTACAGCATGAATCAAACCCTGTTTCATGCAATGGGCGGCCATGTTATCAGTAATTAATGTTACCGGAATACCTTCTTGCACGCATTCCCAAGTGGTAAGTTTTGCACCTTGCAAACGCGGACGGGTTTCGTCGGCAAATACACGCCCTAAACGTCCTTGTCTCCAAGCAGAACGCACGACACCCAAGGCTGTACCATAACCTGCGGTAGCTAATGCCCCAGCGTTACAGTGGGTAAGCAATGTCAGCTTTTGAGGGGTAGTAGGCAAGACATTTAAGCCATTGTCACCGATCGCTTTACAAGTTTGCAAGTCTTCAGTGTTGATTGCTTGGGCTGTTTCCAAGAGAATTTGTTTGATTTCTTCTACTGTCCCTAAGGTTTCGTAGGCAGTTTTGAGCATCCGGCTAATTGCCCAAAATAAGTTTACTGCTGTGGGACGAGTAGAACGCAATAACTGGGCAACTTTATCTAAGTGTTGCAAAAATTCGTGGCGATCGCTTGTCTGAATTTCCCTTGCACCAAGATACATTCCGTATGCCGCAGCCACACCAATTGCAGGCGCACCCCGGACAATCATCGTTTTAATCGCCCGCGCCATATCTTCACTGCGATGAATTTCTATGAATGTATATTCATTCGGTAAAAGAGTTTGGTCAATTAGTGACACTGAGTCGTTGTGCCAAATGACTGGATAAACCTGGTTTGTAGAACCTGTCATAAAAAAGGCAATATTTTTTAAATTTGCTGAGAGAATAATAAACTTTTACAGATTGAAATCAAAGAATTCAGAATTCTGTTTTAATTTTATTGCGATCGGTGAAGGTAGTTAAGGGACTTCCAAAAAATAAATTATCCAATGTTGTGGGGTGGACTTATAGAACATTGGTGTCAACTTAACGTCAAACCCTTGTAAAGATGTAATATTCAGCTATCTCACTTACCATCAAGATCCGCGTTACCCCACCCCGGTTTTGTCTAAAGCCAAAACCGCCTCTCCCCTTGGCAAGGGGAGGGGTTGGGGGTGGGGTAAAATGTCTGTGGGATCAGTGTTTGAGCTTAAGTTGACACGAATGCTGATAGAAGCCATCCTACAATAAATATTTGGAAGCCCCTAATCATCTGAAATTTGGAATTTGGTAAAGTGCTACTAGGCAATCAGACTGAAATTACTACTACTCAAAGTAATATTAGGATTTTGTAAACGTGCAAACTCAAACACTGTTCCTGCACCCAAAACATTGCCATCCTGGTTATAGAATAAGCTGCCACTACTTTGGCTAAAGACAATACGTGCATTACTAGCGTTGACGGATTGATTATCGCTAACAACTGCAAAGTCAGTTAATGTTTGTCCCACAGTATTAGTAATAGCATTGAAAGTCGTTTTACTCAGCACAATTTGGTCTTGTCCAGCTTCAAAGTCAGTGATAGTATCAATACCTAAGCTTGTGTTAAACACACTATTACTTTGGAATAGATATTTATCACTACCAATTCCACCTGTAAGAGTATCATTACCATTACCTCCCAAGAGGGTATCATTTCCTGCTAGCCCTTGGAGTTGGTCATTTCCATCACCACCAACCAGGGTGTTATTTAGTGTATTACCAGTAAGAGTGTCATTGCCTGTGCCACCTGTTGCATTTTCGATAACGTTGTTGGCAGAAAGAATCAGGTTGAGATTACTATTAACTGTTTGCGAAGTTGTGACACCTAGATTTAAATTGACGGCAACTGTAGTACCGCTAAAGTTAATAGTATCAGTACCGTCTGTTGTGCTTTCTATGATTGTGTCCGTTCCCAAGGCAGTATTCGCTACAAAAGAATAAGTATCATTTCCTGTTAACCCTTGGAGTCGGTCATTTCCGCCACCACCAATTAAAGTGTTATTCAGTGTATTACCAGTGAGAGTGTCATTTCCTATGCCACCTGTTGCGTTTTCGATAACGTTGTTGGCAGAAAGAATCAGGTTAAGATTACTATTAACTGTTTGCGAAGTTGTGACACCTAGATTTACGTTTACGGCAACTGTAGTACCGCTAAAGTTAATAGTGTCAGTACCGCCTGTTGTGGTTTCTATTATTGTGTCGGTTCCCAAGGTAGTATTAGCTACAAAAGAATAAGTATCATTTCCTGTTAAACCTTGGAGTCGGTCATTTCCGCCACCACCAATTAGAGTATTATCAAGTGTATTGCCAGTGAGAGTGTCATTGCCTGTGCCACCCGTTGCATTTTCAATAACGTTGTTGGCAGAAAGAATGAGTTTGAGATTGCTATTAACCGTTTGCGAAGTTGTAACACCTAGATTTAGATTGACGGCAACTGTAGTACCGCTAAAGTTAATAGTGTCAGTACCGCCTGTTGTAGTTTCTATAATTGTGTCGGTTCCCAAGGCAGTATTCGCTAGGAAAGAATAAGTATCATTTCCTACGCCACCATACAAAGTATCATTTCCAGCATCCCCTGATAATCTGTCATTTCCTTGTTCGCCAAATAAACGGTCATTTCCGGCACCACCAGAGAGGCTATCGTTACCTAAGCCAGCAAACAAATCATCATTGTAAGCAGTTCCTGTAATGTTGTTATCTACAACTGCACTGTTGAAGATGAAATCACTCGCTTGTAATTGGCTGCTGCTAATGCCATTGAGTTTGAGTCGATAATAATAATCGCCATCAAACACTCGATATCTGACACTAATGATGGCGTTACCATCGGTATCATTACTTGTCAGCAGTAAGAGATTATTGAAGTCACTGATGCCTAGAGTTCTCAGATCTATTTTGTCTTGTCCCTTCTGAAAATCAATGACGATATCTTGTTCTTTGGCAACGATGGAATTATCAAAGTACTCGAAAACAAATTCATCGTTTCCTGCACCGCCATACAAGGTATCATTTCCAAGACCACCTAATAATCTGTCATTTCCTTGTTCGCCAAATAAACGGTCATTACCGCCAGCACCTTGCAAGGTGTCGTTACCTAAACCGCCAAACAAATCATCATTGTAAGCAGTTCCTGTAATGTTGTTATCTACAACTGCACTGTTGAAAATAAAATCACTCGCTTGTAATTGGCTACTGCTAATGCCATTGAGTTTGAGTCGATAATAATAATCGCCATCTACCACTTGATATCTGACGCTAATGATGGCGTTACCATCGATATCATTAGTTGTCAGCAATAACAGATTATTGAAGTCATTGATACCTAGAGTTCTAAGATCTATTTTGTCTTGTCCTTTTTGAAAATCTATGACGATATCTTGCACTTTGGCAAGGATAGAACTATCAAAGTACTCGAAAACAAATTCATCATTTCCTGCACCGCCATACAAGGTATCATTTCCAAGACCACCTAATAATCTGTCATTTCCTTGTTCGCCAAATAAACGGTCATTACCGCCAGCACCTTGCAAGGTGTCGTTACCTAAACCGCCAAACAAATCATCATTGTAAGCAGTTCCTGTAATGTTGTTATCTACAACTGCACTGTTGAAAATAAAATCACTCGCTTGTAATTGGCTACTGCTAATGCCATTGAGTTTGAGTCGATAATAATAATCGCCATCTACCACTTGATATCTGACGCTAATGATGGCGTTACCATCGATATCATTAGTTGTCAGCAATAACAGATTATTGAAGTCACTGATGCCTAGAGTTCTCAGATCTATTTTGTCTTGTCCTTTTTGAAAATCAGTGACGATATCTTGCACTTTGGCAAGGATAGAACTATCAAAGTACTCGAAAACAAATTCATCGTTTCCTGCACCGCCATACAAGGTATCACTTCCAAGACCACCTAATAATCTGTCATTCCCTTGTTCGCCAAATAAACGGTCATTACCGCCAGCACCTTGCAAGGTGTCGTTACCTAAACCGCCAAACAAATCATCATTGTAAGCAGTTCCTGTAATGTTGTTATCTACAACTGCACTGTTGAAAATAAAATCACTCGCTTGTAATTGGCTACTGCTAATGCCATTGAGTTTGAGTCGATAATAATAATCGCCATCTACCACTTGATATCTGACGCTAATGATGGCGTTACCATCGATATCATTAGTTGTCAGCAATAACAGATTATTGAAGTCACTGATGCCTAGAGTTCTAAGATCTATTTTGTCTTGTCCTTTTTGAAAATCAGTGACGATATCTTGCACTTTGGCAAGGATAGAACTATCAAAGTACTCGAAAACAAATTCATCGTTTCCTGCACCGCCATACAAGGTATCACTTCCAAGACCACCTAATAATCTGTCATTTCCTTGTTCGCCAAATAAACGGTCATTACCGCCAGCACCTTGCAAGGTGTCGTTACCTAAACCGCCAAACAAATCATCATTGTAAGCAGTTCCTGTAATGTTGTTATCTACAACTGCACTGTTGAAAATAAAATCACTCGCTTGTAATTGGCTACTGCTAATGCCATTGAGTTTGAGTCGATAATAATAATCGCCATCTGTCACTCGATATCTGACACTAATGATGGCGTTACCATCGATATCATTAGTTGTCAGCAATAACAGATTATTGAAGTCACTGATACCTAGAGTTCTAAGATCTATTTTGTCTTGTCCTTTTTGAAAATCAGTGACGATATCTTGCTCTTTGGCAATGATAGAATTATCAAAATACTCGAAAACAAATTGGTCGCTACCTGCACCGCCAGATAAGGTATCACTTCCAGCACCACCTAATAATTGATCGCTTCCACCCAGTCCAGAGAGGGTATCATTACCGTTTAAGCCTTGAATAGTATCATTTCCAGAAGTGCCGACTAAATTATCATTATTGTTTGTTCCTTGAATGGCCATGATTTTATCCTTTCCTTTTTTTTGGGTTTTAAGATAGTGCAGAGATTTTGAAGTTTGACAATGATTTTTATGGATTGAATATCAAACCCCAGTTGGATTTTTGGACAAAGCGACGACAGAATACGGGCTTAAAGTTATAGCAGGAAGTAGGCAATAGGGAACAGGCTTAAAAGCAAAGTCTCTTGATGCCGATGTTTAACAATCAGTTGATGTTTTAATATCACTGACTACTGCTATAACTAGTCAAATCCATAAAAAATATAGAGCGATCGCTTGCTCCTAAATTGATACTGGTAGTAAATTGATACTATACTAATCCTAATAATTAACTAGATTAAGTATACAGATAATGGAGCGATAAAAGTTAATTTAAGTAATTATTTAATATAGATGATTTTCGGTAATTAACTAAACTTTAATAAAACATTATCTTTTTCATATAAAACTTTATGTTTTCATCAGCGATGGTATGTACTAATACATTTTGTACACCAAACCGCTTGACAGGAAACAGTCTTCTCCCTTCTGCCTGCTGCCTAGTCACTGAGCGTAGTCGTACCCCTACAATACGAGCAAGCTAGCAAGAGCGTCTCGTAGAGAAGTGCTGTCTCCTGTATTCAACTTATTCGTTTAACCAACTCTTCTAGCCATAGGTATGTTTCTAGCAAGGGGATTTCTTCCGAACAGCTTGATAATGGTTTCAACAAATTCTTTATTATCGTAAAACTCATGCATTAAAGTAATGGGTTGTGAATAAAGTTTATCGCTAAAAAAGATTGATTTCCAATCTAGTTCGGTACTCTTAACAACTCCAACCTGCGCCATTACTTTGAGGAATTCATAAGCAATCAGACCTTGACCAATGGCAGATGGATGAATGCCATCTAAACTAAATAGTCCACCTTGTCGAAGTCGCCCAGCTGTGTCTGCATGGTAGTATTTGGTGTTGACTTGGGGATAGACAAAATCGAAGTATTTGGGAAAATCATACTGCACTTCTCCAGCATTTCGTTTGAAGGCAATTTCTTGTAAGGCATTAGCAAGTTCAACAATATGATACCGCGATCGCTGATATTTACTGTTCTTACTCTTCACTAGTTCTCTAATTATTTGATTGTAGCTGCGAATACAGTCATCAATGTAGAGGGCATCTTGTAGCGTTAAGTATAAGGTTCCAGTTTTTCTAACTGTATCCTCTTCAAAAGGGAAATAAGTATAGTATTTGTAGTAAATTGAAGGCTTATCATCTCCAGGCACGTTAATTTCAGTAGTTGGGCCTACACCTTTTGCTAAAGGTACGATAGTTACCAGCGGTACTGTTCCAACGAAGACATTCCAATTAGGATTGTTGTTATCCTCCATGATGGTATCAACGCGATCGAGCAATTCTTGATATTCGGCTTCAAAATCTTTGGGATGCCACAGGTTCCATTGTTCTCTTACCTCACGGAATGATTCGGGTTTTTGACTTGGGTTTGTGAGAGTTTTATTTGAGTCATTGGGAGTTTGATTAATTTCTAAACTGATGACAGTTCCAAGGGCATTGTTCGATCCTAACCAGAGAATTAAATTCTCAACTCCTTGAGTTTTCGTTGTATGATGCTCCAACCAATCCAGTTGACTATAGTTATCATAAGTAGGGTTTAAAGATGGGTTGAGAACTTTAAGTGCTGTTCGGTAGAACGCAGCATTAGGCAGACCTAAAAAATCAGGTTTGCCTTCTCCTTTTTCGTTACTAATTTCAATTTGATATTTACAAATCTGGGGTGTAATCATCCAAGAATCGGCAACATCAAAGCCTTGAATTGCTACATTGTGGAAGAATTCAGTTCTTCCTGGATAAGGCTGCTTAGCGCTACCTCCTTGGCGTTCGTAGTAATCTTCAGCTTCATCTAGTACTTTCTCAAGAGTTGGCAATATGGTGACCCAATCAAAGCCGTTGATATCTGAGCCATATTTTTTCTCTAAACGCCGTAAAATATTCTCAATATTGGCTGGTAGTCCCCCCATCGGCCATTGAGGATAAAGATATTCAGCACCAACTTGTAGCCCCATTGATTTAGCTATCAAAGTTGAAAAGCAAAGGTCTGTCCGGGCTGCCGCCAAAGACATAAAGCCTTGAGAAATACTGTCACCAATTGTAAATAGTTTCATAACTTTTCCTAAATTTGATAAATGTAGGTTCGCAGACTAGTTGAAACTTTTTGTGGGCTAAGTGGAAAGGGCTGTCTGTTAAGTAATCTCAATAAATTTTTCTATTTTTTTATCAATAACTCTTTTAGAATATCCCAAATTTTATCTAAAAAATATGTAAGTATAGCAAGACTAATAATAAATTGAGTTTTTACCCATTGAAAGCGTCTTTCCATAAACTCACATTCTTGTCTGGTAGATTCTATCATTTCAAAAATACCAAAATTTTTATAAGCAGCCTTGAGAAGTCTTTCAGCTTCTACCGAAATAATGGGAGGAGATACTACAAAGTTTCTCTCTAGTCTAGAGAAAGAGCTTTGCAGTTTATTAACAGCCCAAGGATTAGGATTTATTACTGATAAAGAAGAAGAAATTTTCTCACTTTTTGCAGAAATATTTTTAAAAAGTCTGCGTAAAAGAATACATGTTTCAAAAATTTGGACTGCGCGGCATAAAGCTATTTCATATTGACGATCGTCAATATAACGACTATAAACAGCGAGTGCATCTGTCCAGCGAATAAAAAGTCTCTCATAGTGGCGGCTACTAATATTATTCTGCTCTATATATTTTTTGAGTATTTCCTCCTCTTCATGTTCGTAACCGCCTGTAAATAATCTACCAAGCATTACTGCATTCTCATAACAAAATTCGGAAATATTATCTGAGTTTATTTGGATAGAAGTAAAAGCATAATGACGCTCCATCTCTTCAATATCCCAATCTGAAGATAATTGTAAAACAGAATTAATTTCTGAACATGTACTATCGTCAATATTCCAAACTTTATGTTTGCAGCCTATTGGATCATCTACATTTCTAAATGTTAACCAGATGGAAAGAATGCCAATCCCATATTCCTTATTTACCAGAATAGAACAACCTCTGCTTATAGAGGTAGATATTGGTACTTGAAAGTAAAATCTATTAAATTGTCGAAATAAACCTTGATAAAATATCCATTGGTAGCTGGATTTATAAATAGTTTCAATGTCTATTTTTTGATTCATTTTCTCCAGTTTATACATAGTTGATGAGGAAATTGAATCTCCTAAGAAATCTAAATCAAAAACCGAAGTAATATCCGTTCTCAAATAATTCATAAATTTTTTATGCGTTAGTTTAAAAAAAATACATGGATTTACTTTTAGTAATTATTCACCTCCTCTGCAAAATCTACAAAGCCTGCCATTTATAGTCGGTAGGCGGGGGAATAGGAATATTTACACTGTTAGTAATGGTTAATTATTCTACTAAAAATTCAATATATTCTTGGTTCTTTAGAAAATCTCAAGAATTTTGAAATTTTCAGTAAGTCCAATTATGAACTGTTTAGTTACAATCTCCAAAATTTAAGCTTCTAGGTGACATTACTCGTGGCGGTAGCGATGTTCGTATTGCCCCTATTTTGTTTCAGATTTTAATCTTTTCCTAATGTCGAAGATTTTCAACAAGTCCGCAAATATGAGGAAAATTTTTCACTTAGTCTGCGATAATAAAAGCCAAAAGCCCGATGATTCTGTAGGAAATTTTCATTAAGTCTGGCAACCGACAATAAAGCGATCGCCCACACCTGAGTCACAAGTGCGGGCGATTCGTGATTATGAAGAATTAGCTAAACAACAGCAGATACTTGTTGTTTAAAGAAAGCTTGCAAAACTCTCTCTGCTATTTGATGACTAGTCAAACCTAATTCTGTCTTCGATTCATCGGGTTCGGCATGGTCTACTAATACATCTGGTACGCCAAAACGCTTCACAGGAACGAGGATGTCTGCGTCTAATAAAGCTTCGGCGATCGCACTACCAAAACCACCCATAACGCAGCCTTCTTCTAAGGTAATAACGCGTCCGATTTTCTTAGCTAAAGGCAAAATCAACTCGGTATCCAAAGGTTTAGCAAAACGCGCATTAATTACAGTTGCTTCAATGCCATGTTCGCTCAAGATTTCCGCAGCTTGCATTCCAGGATAAACCATTGTGCCATAGCCGACAATTAACACGTCATCCCCTGTACGCAGAATCTCGCTTTTGCCAATTTCCAAAGGTTCCCAGCCTTCTTCCATCAACGGTACGCCGTAGCCATTGCCACGTGGGTAACGCATAGCGATGGGGCCGCTAGTATGGTTAACCCCAGTTACCATCATCCGTTGCAGTTCTGCTTCGTCTTTGGGTGCCATCAGTACCATGTTAGGAATACAACGCAGATAAGCGATGTCATACATACCTTGGTGAGTGGGGCCGTCAGCACCAACAATTCCTGCCCTGTCTAAGCAGAAGAACACTGGTAAGTTTTGAATGCAGACATCGTGAACGATCTGGTCGTAGGCGCGTTGCAAGAAGGTAGAATAAATAGCGGCAATGGGGCGCATTCCTTCGGTTGCCAAACCGGCTGCTAAGGTGACAGCGTGTTGTTCGGCAATGCCGACATCTATATATTGATTGGGCAGTTTTGCTTGTAGTTTATCTAAGCCTGTTCCCGTTGCCATCGCCGCAGTGATGCCAACGATTTTTGGGTTTTGTTCGGCAAGTTTTACTAGAGTGTGAGAAAAGACTTTGGCATAAGCTGGTGGTTTGGGTTTGCTGGAGGGAATAGCTTTGCCAGTTACTAAATTGAAGGGGCTTTGGGCGTGGTAGCCTACTTGGTCTTGTTCTGCGATTTCATAGCCTTTGCCCTTGACTGTTGCCACATGTACTAAAACCGGGCCTGGTATTTGATGCGCTTGTTGGAATGTGGCAATTAATTCTTCTAAATTATGTCCGTCAACTGGGCCGATGTAGGTAAAGCCGAGTTCTTCAAATACTGCACCTACCTTAGGAACAGCCAACCGCTTCATACCTTCCTTGATGCGTCCGAGTTCGGGAGACAAAGATTCACCTACGAAGGGAATTTGCTTAAACTGTTCCTCAAAATTATCTTTGATAAACTGCACTGGTGGGCTGAGGCGCATTTTGTTCAGATAGCGAGGAATCGCACCCACATTAGGAGATATGGACATTTCGTTGTCATTGAGAACAACTAGTAAATTAGTTTTCGGCAAGTGTCCGGCATGATTAATGGCTTCTAAAGCCATACCTCCTGTAAGTGCGCCATCGCCAATGACAGCCACAGCTTTAAATTTTTCGCCTTTTAAATCTCGTGCTAAAGCCATGCCCAGTGCTGCTGAGATGCTGGTGGAAGCGTGTCCCGCACCAAAATGATCGAATTTGTTTTCACAACGCTTGAGATAACCTGCAACTCCGCCCTTTTGTCTGAGGCTGTGGAAGGAATCGTAACGTCCTGTAAGTAGTTTATGGGGATAGGCTTGGTGTCCTACATCCCAAACGACTTTATCCCGATCTAAGTCCAGTGTTTGATAAAGCCCTAGTGTTAATTCTACGACACCCAACCCTGGCCCCAAATGTCCACCATTAACTGCTACGGTCTGAAGATGCTTATCTCGAATTTGACGGGCAATTTGTTGCAGCTGTCGAACGGATAAACCGTGCAACTGATTGGGATGGGTTATTTCACTCAGATGCATATTACAGGGTTTTCCTCTCTAATTTCTGGTTTCGGTATCTTGATTTTCCCACGGTCGGGTTATCTACATAATCAGACTGCTACATTGTTACTAAGTTGTAGCGGAAAGTATAATTTCGTAATTGATAACGTCCAAAAAGGTGTTAATAGTTAACAATTTGTGAACAAAAGAATTCAGAATAGAAGCAGTCTTTGGTGTGAATTCTCAATTTAAGTAGAAGGGAATGGGGAAGGGGCAACAGGCAACAAACACAGGGCATGAGCCAGAAGGCAATTAATTTTTCTCTATTGCCTTTTGCATTTTAAAGCTACTTCACGTATGTCTGTTGTCTTTGTCCCATACCACTAAATGTACTACTGTGCGATCGCTACTTATTTGTTTACCAGACATTTATCCGCAAACTTACTCGACTATTTCCTCCACATCCAGTAGTCGTTTAGTAAATTGAATTTTATCTTTTCTTAAGAAAGCTTATCATATTTTTTGGGTAAATTACAAACCAGATGCCGATAAGTCAGATAAAACGAGGCTAATAAATTTACTTGTGGAATAATTTCCCTCAATTCATACTGAAACTCTGAAATAATAATGCTTACATATAGTATTGTTATCTGAAATAAACCTATAGGTAAAAAATAAAACTCTTATACAGAGCCGGAAAAATTATTAGACATTGGTTGTGATGTTGGTTACCAAGTGAGAATTAAACTTACTGATAATGAATATGCGCTTTACACGAAGAAGCAAGCACTCCAAGAGAACCCAGAGAATATTGTTCGGGTGAAGGACGCAGGGCGATCGCATTTAGCGGCAACTTCATTCCCATTTAATGCTACCGTGGATTCGCAAGTAGTTTATCGAAACTCCTGGGTCTCAAACCCCATACTTGTAGGACAGCTTTAATATATATTGTTAGGCAACAAATCTAATATTTGCGATCGCATTCCTATTTAATTTATACAGGTAGGGGCGTACAGCTGTTTCTCAGCCGCCAGTACCTCTTCCATCGAAATTGACAAAAATAATCGAAAAATCCTTGCTAGTATGAACTAGGATGTCATAATTGTTTGTGGAACTGGAACAAGTCGCAGTCTAATAACCAAAAGACCTTACAATCTCATAATGCGATAAATCTTGCTGATGTCACAGGTTAAACAGAGGTAATTATTGTGACATGAAATCAGAAGTCAGAATCGAGAATTCAGAATGCAATCAGCAGGTAATTTAGATCCGCCACCCTCTTACAAAGTTCAGATGGTCGCAAACCTCAGCTCTGACTTTGTGCTGATTGAAGACTAGCAAATTTTGAATTTGGTGGAGGATTTAAACCAATTTAAACTCCTACAGGAAGGCAAGCTATATCGGCTAGTCAGAAAAGACTCATTCTGTAATTCCGATCCTTCGGCTGCGCTCAGGACATCGCTTCTGACTTCTGAATTCTGCTGTAAGTTGTTAAATAATCCACAATCCACTAATGCTATACAGAAGATTTGGACGCACAGAATTACAGATGCCGGTGTTTTCCTGCGGCGGCATGAGATATCAATTCAAATGGGATGATGTTCCTGAATCGGAAATTCCTGCTAAGAACCAAGCAAACTTGGAAGCGACGATTAAAAAAGCCGTGGAAGTTGGTATTAATCACATTGAAACTGCCCGTGGTTATGGCACTTCAGAAATGCAATTAGGGAGAATATTACCCAAGTTTCCCCGCGAAAAATTGATTGTTCAAACTAAAGTCGGCCCAAAGGAAGATGCAAAAGAATTCCGGGAAAATTTTGATAAATCATTAAAATATCTCCAGCTAGATTATGTTGACCTTTTAGGGTTGCATGGCATTAATACTCCTGAGTTGTTGGACTACAGCATCCGTCCCGGTGGCTGTTTGGATGTGGTACGTCAGTTGCAAGCAGAGGGGAAAGTCAGATTTGTTGGCTTTTCCACACATGGCCCCACTGATGTAATTGTGCAGACAATTAATACTAATCAGTTTGATTATGTAAACCTGCACTGGTACTACATTAATCAGTGGAATTGGGCAGCAATTGAAGCAGCTAAACGTCACGATATGGGGGTATTTATTATTAGCCCATCTAATAAAGGAGGTTTGTTGTATCAACCGCCGCAAAAATTAGTCAATCTTTGCGCTCCTTTGAGTCCAATAGTGTTTAACGATCTGTTTTGTTTGAGCCATTCCCAAGTGCATACCTTGAGTTTGGGAGCAGCAAAACCAGAAGATTTTGACGAACATCTGAAGACTTTAGAATTAGTAGATAGAGCATCAGAAATTCTGCCACCCATTTTGGCACGTTTAGAAGCAGAAGCGATCGCCACTTTGGGAGAAGATTGGGTAAAAACCTGGCAAAATAATTTACCCACCGTTGACAAAACCCCTGGAGAGATAAATATTCGGGTGATTTTGTGGTTGTGGAATTTAGCGATCGCCTACGATTTGGTAGACTATGGCAAAATGCGTTATAACCTGCTTGGTAATGCTAGTCATTGGTTTCCTGGAAATAAGAGCGATCGATTAAACGAATTAGACTTGCGCCAATGTCTCGCCGCCAGCCCCCACGCAGATAAAATCCCGCGAATTCTCCAAAAAGCACATCAATTATTAGCTGGTGAAGAAGTAAAACGATTGTCTCAACAGTAAAAGGGAAAAGGGAACGGGCAACAAGGCAATCCCCATAATTAAAAGATGTCTTATGCACTATAGCAATCTTATTTGATTTGCTCTCCATTAGTCGGCTTCAGATCCCCGACTTCTTCAAGAAGTCGGGGATCTTTTTGTTTGTAATACCATTTCACTAAAAGCCTGATAGATTTCGCGTAGGGGCACGGCAATGCCCATACGTGTCAACTTAAGCCCAAAGCTTTGTTCCACAGCCGTTTACCCCACCCCTCAATCCCCTCCCCTTGCCAAGGGGAGGGGAGGTTTTGCGTCAGCAAAGCCGGGGTGGGGTAACGCGGATCTTGATAGTAAGTGAGTAGAACTCAATATCACGTCTTCACAAAGGTTTCACGTTAAGTTGACACCAATGGGCAATGCCGTGCCCCTACCAAAGCATTTGTATCATCATTAAAGTGAAACGGTATAACTCATTTAGGACTGCTATACTTTTCTATCAAAGTCAAATATTTTATTAATTTTGCAGATGCTTGTACAACTACCAAAAAGACCAAAAGGAATCCCCTAAATTTATTTATGAGGATTCCTCGGTTTTGTCTCACGGTAGCAGCTTTTGTGCCTTTATTGGGCAATCTTTAGATGCGAACTTCTCAGAGTATTTTACTTACAGCAATTCAAAGTTAAATAGACCGCACTAGGGTAGCAAAGCTGTGCTAACTAACTGACAATAATTTAATTTTCCAGTATGTGTATTCCATTCAATTGAAAACTGCTGTAGATGGGTAAGCTGTATAGTTCTAGAAGTCGATATTTAATCAGATGCGATATTTTTCATTTGATTGGCGCTTGGTACAACTAGCACCTTATCAACGCGGTTACCATCCATATCCATAACTTCAATTCGCATACCTTCCCATTCAAAATGATCTGCTGCGGTGGGAATACGACCTAAATGAGTGATGACAAAACCGCCTAAGGTTTGATAACTGCCACGTTCCTCAGATTCCCATTCTTCCATCTCGAAAAGTTCCAAAAACTCTTCCACAGGTAACATTCCATCCAGAAGCCAAGAACCATCTTCCCGTTGCACGGCTTGTGGTTGATCTTGTCCATCTGTTGAAGGAACATCGCCGACGATTTCGCTCATGATGTCGTTGAGAGTGACTAATCCTTGAATGACGCCATATTCATCAACTACCAGTGCCATGTGAGTCACGGTTTGCTTAAATAATTCTAAAACTTTCAAACCGCGGGTGCTTTCTGGAACAAAGACTGGTTGCCGCAATCCTACTGTTAAGTCTAGCTGTTCGCCTCGAAAACTCCTAGCTAATAAGTCGGTAACTGGGATCACACCCAGCACATTGTCAAGTCCTCCTTGACAAACTGGATACCGAGAGTAGGCACTATCAACCATTTTTTGGCGATTTTCTTCAGCGGTGTCATCTAAGTCTAGCCAGACGATATCAGGACGAGGTGTCATTAAATAGCTTACAGGGCGATCGCCTAAACGAAAAACTCGCTCTACCATATCCTGTTCGGCTTCTTCAAAGGTTCCCGCTTCAGTACCTTGCTCGATTAAGATTTTGATTTCTTCTTCGGTGACTTGCGGTTCCGTTGATTGGGTAACCCCTAACAATCGCAGTACCATATCCGTCGAAGCACTTAAAAGATGTACCATAGGAGAAGCGATCGCCGATAAGGCACGCATGGGAATAGCTACAAATGCTGCAATGCCTTCTGGGTTATTTAATGCCAAACGCTTCGGCACCAATTCGCCGATAATCAATGACAAATAGGTAATAATCAACACCACGATTCCGAAAGATACGGGTTCGCTATAAGGTGCCAATACAGGAACAAGCCGCACATAGACTGCCAGCCGATTAGCGATTGTTGCTCCTCCAAAAGCACCAGTCAAAATACCGATGAGAGAAATACCTACTTGAATAGTTGACAGGAAATTATTTGGAGACTCCGCGAGTTTGAGTGCTACCCTTGCCTTAGCATCCCCTTGATTGGCAAGCTGCTGTAGTCTAACTTTCCGCGCCGAGACAATTGCCATCTCAGACATCGAAAATATGCCGTTGGCAATAATTAGCACCAAGATGATTAAAATTTCAAAAGTGATGGAGGACATGTTTAAAATTGCCGCTTATCAGAGCGAACTTAGCTCAATCCTTAGTATCTAGTATTAAAGGTGCTTCGATAAATGGTTTGACTGTACACAAAGTAATAGTTATGAGTTGTTGATTTTATGATGTGGTTGTACATTATTCTTCCTGAGAATGAATTAGAGGGCTGTTAACACTTTTAAAATGGTGGACATAACCTGCCTCAAGATTTTCAACAAGCGCCAAGATTTCGATTGCTAGTAGAACTTATGTCATTTTCTTCTATTGTGCGTGCCTTAGGGCGATCGCCGCTCACTACTGAGTTTATTTCTAAGTTAAATCGCCAACAAGAATTGCGCTTAAATGGCATTCCCCGCCTACCGAAGGGTTTGGTAGCTTCAGCATTGGCGCAAACTCAAGGCAGGAATTTGTTCGTGGTATGCGCCACTCTGGAAGAAGCCGGACGCGTTTACGCACAACTAGAGGCAATGGGATGGCAAACAGTACACTTTTACCCAACTTCTGAAGCTTCTCCTTACGAACCTTTTGACCCCGAAACTGAAATGAGTTGGGGACAAATGCAGGTGTTGGCGGATTTGGTCAAAAGTCAAGAGTCATTAGTCATTAGTCATTTGTCATCAGAAACAAACCAAAGGACAAATGATAAAGGACAAGCGACAAATATAGCAATTGTGGCGACTCAAGGGGCGTTGCAGCCGCATCTGCCACCGCCAGAGGCTTTTCAAGAATTTTGTTTGACGCTAAAGCGGGGGATGGAGATAGATCTCAATGCTTTTAGTGAAAAAGTCACTCTTTTGGGGTACGAACGGGTACCTCTGGTGGAAACTGAAGGGCAATGGAGTCGGCGTGGCGATATTGTTGATGTGTTTCCGGTTTCCTCGGAGTTACCAGTGAGGCTGGAATGGTTTGGCGATGAAATCGAACAAATACGGGAATTTGACCCAGCAACTCAACGTTCTGCCCTCGATAAAGTCGAGCAGTTAATTCTCACGCCAACTAGCTTTGCTCCCATCATCATGGCGCCACTGAAGGATAGTGATGAGTTAGGAGTTATGAGTTCTGAGTTAAATTCTGACTCAGGACTGGGCAATGGAAACTCAGGACTGATTGAAGGTAGCCGTCGTTTTTTGGGTTTAGCGTTCGAGCAACCAGCATCCCTGCTAGACTATTTACCAGAAAATACCTTAATTGCCATTGATGAACCAGAACAGTGTCACGCTCATAGCGATCGCTGGGTGGAAAATGCGGAAGAACAATGGGGAATGGGGAATAGGGCATTGGGCATTGGGCATGGGGAAGGGTCTAACCAATTACCGAAGATTCATCGGTCGTTTGATGAGTGTTTGGCTGATGTTGCTAGGTTTCAAACTTTATATTTATCGGAACTGTCTGAGGAGAATGATGGCATTAATCTTGCCAGTAGAAGCGTTCCGGTTACACCGCACCAGTTTGCCAAATTAGCTGATACTATTCGCCAGGAACGCGATCGCAATTTCTCTGTCTGGCTGATTTCGGCTCAACCTTCGCGTTCTGTGTCGCTGTTGCAAGAACACGATTGTCCGGCTCAATTTATCCCCAATCCCCGCGACTACCAAGCGATTGAAAAGCTACAAATCAACCACACGCCAGTCGCACTCAAATATTCTGGCTTGGCGGAACTCGAAGGTTTTATTCTGCCTACGTATCGCCTAGTAGTCGTCACCGACCGAGAATTTTACGGTCAGCATTCCTTAGCAACTCCGGGTTTTATTCGCAAGCGCCACAAAGCGACTTCTAAACAAGTTGACCCCAATAAGCTGCGTCCGGGGGATTATGTGGTTCACAGAAATCATGGCGTTGGCAAGTTTGTGAAACTGGAAAGCTTAACGATTAATGATGAAACTCGTGATTACTTGGTGGTGCAATATGCCGACGGTTTGTTGAGAGTCGCAGCGGATCAATTAGGTGCTTTATCTCGCTTCCGCGCCGCCGGGGATAGAGCACCAGAACTCAATAAGATGACTGGTAAGGCTTGGGATAATACCAAGAATAGAGTCCGCAAAGCGATTAAGAAATTGGCGGTGGACTTGCTGAAATTGTATGCAGCGCGATCGCAACAACAAGGCTATAGTTTCCCCAGCGATATGCCTTGGCAAGAGGAAATGGAAGACTCCTTCCCTTACCAACCTACAACAGATCAGCTAAAAGCCGTACAAGATGTCAAACGCGACATGGAAAGCGATCGACCAATGGATCGCTTAGTTTGTGGCGATGTCGGTTTTGGAAAAACGGAAGTGGCGATTCGTGCTGTTTTTAAAGCAGTCACCGCCGGTAAACAAGTGGCACTCCTTGCGCCTACAACTATTTTAACTCAGCAGCACTACCATACACTCAAAGAACGTTTTGCTCCGTACCCCGTGAATGTCGGCTTACTCAACCGCTTTCGTTCCGCTGAAGAACGCCGCGAGATTCAAAAGCGATTGGCAACGGGCGAATTAGATGTAGTTGTGGGCACACACCAACTTTTAGGCAAAGGCGTATCATTCAAAGATTTAGGACTGTTGGTGGTGGATGAAGAACAGCGTTTTGGGGTGAACCAAAAAGAGAAAATTAAAAGCTTGAAAACTCAAGTTGACGTGCTGACTCTTTCCGCGACTCCCATTCCTCGTACCCTGTATATGTCTTTGTCGGGAATTCGGGAAATGAGTTTAATTACTACACCGCCTCCAACTCGACGCCCGATTAAAACTCATCTCGCACCGCTAAATCCCGAAAGCGTGCGTAGCGCTATACGTCAAGAATTAGACCGAGGTGGACAAGTATTTTATGTAGTTCCACGAGTAGAAGGTATTGAAGAAACAACTGCCAACTTACGAGAAATGATACCGGGGGCGAGATTTGCGATCGCTCACGGGCAAATGGATGAAAGCGAGTTAGAATCAACCATGCTCACCTTCAGCAACGGTGAAGCAGATATCCTGGTTTGTACGACAATTATCGAATCTGGCTTAGATATTCCGCGAGTCAACACCATCTTAATTGAAGACGCTCATCGCTTTGGCTTGGCACAGTTGTATCAATTACGCGGTCGTGTCGGACGTGCAGGTATCCAAGCTCATGCTTGGCTTTTTTATCCCAAGCAGCGGACGCTATCTGATGCCGCAAGGCAACGCTTACGAGCAATTCAAGAATTTACTCAGCTAGGTTCTGGGTATCAATTAGCAATGCGCGATATGGAAATTCGCGGAGTGGGTAACTTGCTAGGAGCAGAACAATCCGGTCAAATGGATGCCATTGGTTTTGATTTATACATGGAAATGCTCGAAGAAGCAATTCGAGAAATTCGCGGCCAAGAAATTCCCCAGGTTGACGATACGCAGATTGACCTCAACCTGACGGCATTTATTCCCGCAGATTATATTACCGATTTGGATCAAAAGATGAGTGCTTACCGGGCGGTAGCTACAGCAAAATCGAAAGGAGAGTTAAAGCAGATTGCAGCTGAATGGAGCGATCGCTATGGTACTTTGCCAGTCCCAGCTAATCAACTGCTGCGAGTTATGGAACTCAAACAGTTAGCCAAAAAACTCGGATTTAGCCGCATTAAACCAGAAAACAAGCAGCACGTCGTTTTAGAAACACCAATGGAAGAACCAGCTTGGAACTTGTTGGCGGCGAATTTACCAGACAATCTCAAAACCCGCTTTGTCTATTCTCCTGGGAAAGTCACAGTGCGCGGTTTAGGAGTTTTTAAAGCCGACCAACAATTGCAAAGTTTGATTGATGCTTTTGCGAAAATGCAAGGTGCGATTCCAGAAGCGGCTGTTGTTTGAAGATCTTAATCAAAAGACATCTGGTAAAAATCAATGTAGAGAGGTAGCATTGCTACGTCTCTACTCTGATTCATCTACTAAATTGCTTGGTTCGCCTGGGTAGAAGTCATAGCCCAAAATCTCTAGCAAACTGTAGGGACACTCCACCGGAAAAGTACGTTTGGGCAAATCTGTTTCTCCAACAGCTAATTCCAGACCTTTAAGGTAGGCTTTGCCAAGTGCTTCTTCAAGGTAGGGCTTGAGGCTAGGATTGTCTTCAAGCAGTTCAGCAATATCTAAGCGTTGAATACGAAGCGTTGCTAACCAACTACGGCTACGGCGTCCTGACTGGTACTCCCATTTTAGTAAATGTCCAATCAACACACTTAGACGGTTTCGCAGTTCTTGACGTTGCTGTTTACCCAAAGATTGAATCTCCTCAATCAGATTTTGCAGATCGATCTGACTCCACTGCTGATTCTGAAGTAAAGTTGCTTGTTCCTGTGTCCAAGCGTAAAAATCAGTTTCGTAGAGACTTGGTGAAGACATTGTTATCTTTGGGTTAGTTTCAGGTATAGGCATTAGGTTAGTTCAAACTCAACGTCTTTAGTTTTATTGTAAAAAAGCATATTCAAATTTTTCGTTACGACCAGAAATTCAAGACAAAGCAATTTTTAGAAAAAAGCTAAACCAGACTGAGTAATAAGAACTCTACCGACTTTTGGGAGAATGTGTTATTTGTCATGTATGACTAAACAAGAAAACTAAAGTGAGTATTAATCTTGATTTGCCCTTAGTTTATTATTTATGATTATTAAAGATATATTCATTGTAGAATCTACTTCACCAGCATCTTTTGGGCGGCTTAATCTTCAAGGTGTAATACTCGGCAGAAAAATCTTCATTCCCAAATTCCCCTACCACTTAACGACACATTTTGTTGTATTGGGAAAAGTACCTGCTGATATGGAAATATGCGATCTGACTCTTAGCATCTCACCAAATTGGGCAGAAGTTCCTGCGCTTCCCGGTTGTATTACTGAAGGGGAGACAATGGAAGAGGTGATGATTAATTTAAAGGATGCTATTGAAGGTTGGCTTGATGTTGCCAACAGTCGTCATGCAATTGAGTCAACAGATAGATAGAGTTGTCGAAATTGCTGTATAAAATCGATTTCTGGCAGTCGGACAGCTAGAAGCGGATACAATTATTTGGTTTTGGCTAGGTTTACACGCAGAGTATGACAGGTTGCTCTCTCAGCTGTAGCGACATACCTGTGGCGATCGCACTTTAAATATAACTCTAGGACTAAAATAAAAGGTGGTTACACATAGCTTGTAAGCATGAGCCAAAATATCAGACAAGTAATTATGTATCGAGATGAAGATGGCTACTGGATTGTCGAATGTCCAAGCCTCAAAGGTTGTGTTAGTCAAGGCAAAACAAAAGAGGAAGCCCTTTTAAATATTAAAGAGGCTATTTCAGGTTATGTTGCTGCCCTAAAAGAAGATAACCTACCTGTACCAGAAGAGAACTTTGAAACATTTCTAGTAGTTGTGTGAGCAAGTTACCCAGTATTTCCGGGAAAGATTGCGTTAATGCTCTGGAAAAAATTGGCTTTTACCAAAAGCGCAGAGAAAGCAGTCACATCATTATGCGACGAGATGAACCATTTGCTCAAGTTGTGGTTCCGGATCATCAAGAGTTGGCGAAGGGAACCTTGAGAGCAATTATTCGAGATGTTGATTTAAGTGTAGACGAATTCATAGCATTGCTTTAAGTAGAATTTTCTTAGATATCACTTTAGATTCAATTTAGATTTAAAAATTGTTTCTACTTCTTCATAGGGCATATCGTAAGGATAAGGGAAAGTTTGAGCATTAAGGTTTCTTCGATTAATCAATAATTCTCGAATCGCTTCATTATCTGTGGGATGAGACAAGATATATTTTTTTAATTCTTTGCGAGTCATTTGAGTAAAATCAGGCTTCGTCATTTTGGTTAAACTCCCAATTCCCATTTTCAAAAATAGTAATTTCTAAATTTTTGTCTCTATCAGCAATCAAGTAAATATATTTGTATACAGAATCGTACCTAAACATTCAAATCGGAGAATACGTTAAAAATTTGGAAGATAAGCGAAAAAGTTAAGCTGACGCACAGAAATTTTAATAAGCAATTAGCTAGACTTGATAAAGCTAAGGGCGGACAAGATGTCCACCCTACAAAATTGATAATTTATTTGTTGCTAAATCCCTAACTCAACTGTGCTACGAGTTGATTTTCTAAAAGTGTGTTATTTGTTAACAAATCTTCAACGGTGATTCGCAAAAAGCGTTTATCGTCAACTTGAAAGAAAATTTTAATGCGATCGCTGCCAGGAAATCCGTTAGGTGTTAGTTGGGCAATTGTTCTAGCACCTTCTTTATCATTGAGGGGTTTGACGGTGGTTTCGCTAGTTTCAAGACGGCGAGTAATCAAGCGATCGCCATCAAAATAAACTTCGGTATTACCTGTGTCTGCTCCCAATTCTCCCATAATTAATTCGATGCTCGGCTGATTCTCTACAGAAGCGCCTAACACTAATTCCACTGGCTGATTCATGGGATACGGCTGTCCAGCTTTAATTATCGGATGCCAATGATGGCGTTGATTGCGGCGATCCCAGTAGCGAATCCCATAGCTATGGTAAAGAAAGTCTTTGATTTCAATGCCTTGGGCAATTTGTAACGCACCTTGAGCGATCGCTTCAAAAGGACGTTCGCAACGAATTTTTTCTGGCTCAAAATATTGCTTAATCCATGTCTGCACTGCTGGCAATTGTACAGTTCCACCAACTAATAAAACTGCATTAATATCTGCAACTTCTATTCCTTGGCGTCTTGCTTGTTGCAACAGTGTCGTCATCGATTCATCTAATAACTCAAAAAAGGCGTGTTCTTTGAGGATATTTTCAAAAGTATCGCGGTTTAATTCCAGTTCGTAACTTTCAAATGTTTCATCGTCAAAATAAACTTCACTGGCTTGATTTTGAGTTGATAGCTGAATTTTTACCCGTTCTGCCAATCTTGTTGTCAAAGGACTTACCGCCAGCCCTTGAGTTTTGGCAAAGTAATCTACTAACCAATTATCAATATCAGTACCACCCAAATTTTGCCCTGCTTTCGCCAAGACACGGGCTGTTTTGACTTTTTGTTTTGAATCTTCAGCTAACGATTTATTACCCCATTTGAGCAGAAATCCCACAGGTTTTGTAGTTGCTTGAACGCCTCGATCTAACCGGACGAGAGACAAATCCAAAGTCCCGCCACCAAAGTCGATTACCAAGAGCATTTCTTTATCTGCCAAGCCATAACCCAAGGCCGCAGCTGTGGGTTCATCCAGCATTCGCACTTGTTCGACTTTTAGCGATTGGCAAACTTTTCCTAACCAATGACGGTAGGCTTCAAAACTATCTACGGGTACGGTTAAAACTAAAGAATCTAAACCACCTTCCAAGGGTGCTAGTTCTTCAATTACCTGGGTGAGAAACCATTGCCCTACCTGCTCAAAGGTGACAATTTGCCCATCTAACTCAGGTAAGAAACCTTGAATATTTGCACCAATACCGCGCTTGAAGCTGCGGAAAAATCTTGTTTCGCCTTTGAGGTCAAGACCGCGATCGCGTACTTGTTGACCTACTAAGATTTTACTTTGTGCTGCGTCTTCAACATAAACCAAACTGGGTATCAGTGGCGGATTAAGACTTTGTTTAATTGATAAACCTGGTAGATTCAGGGTTTCTGGCTGCTGGGTTACAGGGTTCCAACGAGCAATGACTGTGTTGCTAGTACCAAAATCGATTGCGATCGCCATATTTTCTAAGAAGGAATTCAGAACTCAGAATTCAGGAGTCAGGAGTTAGGAGTCTGACTGGCTGTTGAGGAAAAGGTGAAACAGCACATTGAATTTTTGATTCAGTAGTTAACATACACTATTGAGTCCTACTCTGAACCGATCGCATCTAAATTCAGAATTCAGAATTCTGAATTCTAAATTCTGACTTCTGACTCCATCAGCCACCAAGAACGCAAATGAGCGATCGCTTCTTCTTTTCGTTTAGCTTCGACTTCTATCCAAGGTACTTCGTGGTAAACACTGGGCATAGCTGTAATTAAATCGCTGTGCTTGCGATCGTTGAAAGCTTGTTCGCCATTGGAAATATGGACTAGTTGCCAATCTGGATTCGCCCAAGTTTCTCGTGCTGCGTATAACATAGATGCGACACTTGGATCGTCATAGCTATCTAAATTTTCGTGACAAATATGGTGATGAGCGTCGAATACCATTGGTATTCCTGCTTGCTGACACACTACTAAAATTTCACTTGCACTATAAGCGTATTCATCATTTTCTAAAGTCAACCGATTTTTAATTGCTGGTGGTAATTCTGAAATTACTTTTACAAGTTGTTCGGTGCGTTGAGATTTACCACCATGAATATTCATCAATGACCAAGGCGATTGGGGTAAGCCTAATAAGTCAAGGTTGCGGGCGTGTCGTTCGAGAATTTTGATACTTGTTTTTACCACTTCTGGAGAATCAGAACTCAGCACTACATATTGATCTGGATGCAGTACCATTCTGATATTTAATGCTTTTGCACGTTCCCCGATTTTTGCTAATTCATCGCTCATTTCCTCTAATATATTTGCGCCGATTTCGTCTTCCATATCGCACAAAGGAAATAAAGCACAGGACATCCGATACAGCTGAATCCGATTTTTCTGACAAAAGGATAGAGCGTCATGCAAACGCTGTAAATTATGCTGATAGAGTTCTCTTAGAGCAGTTTCACGTTCTTCAAGAGTCAGTTTTAAGTAGCGCGTGCGCGTCATTGTCCGAAAGCGCACTTGTTTATCAAAGGTAATACAAACCAGCCCCAAGTGGGGTACAGTGGCTTTTTGTTGCTGTGTGTGGGGTAAAGTTTGGAACTGGATTGCAGTCATGAACTAAACTTATTAATTTATCAATATGTTCTTCTTTCTTTAATTTTAATAAATTTTGCGAGTAAACGATGAGTATCTAGAGAAGCATTATTGACAAATAATATTTGATTATTAACTTACTCGTAGAGGGAGGCAATAGGCAACCGCGAAAGATTAATTGCCTATTGCTTTCAAATATATGTTAGTTATTCATCCAATCAAATTGGATTGTCATAATAGAGTATTTGTCAATCAGCAATTGGGCTGAAATATTGGAGACATTAGACCTCTTGCGGTCAAAGGGAAAAGGTTAAACGGTAAAGGGAAAATACCAAACCTTTCCCCCTTTTCCCGACTTCTGCAAGAAGTCTATTAATCAGCGATCGCCCATCTGACATAAGGACGAGAAGCCGCTACAGTTTTGTAGGTAATTAAGCGTCCTGGTGCATTAATTTTTCGCAAATCCACACGGAAATAAGCTTTTTTATTCTTAAATTCTACATTGTAGAAAGTATATTCTTGGGTGCGAGTTTTACCAACACACGATGCATAATCACTGCGTAAAGGTGAAACAAATTCGGCAAACTGGTTATTAGATGAAACTAACTTACTTGAATCTGCAAATTCTCTAGTATCTGCCACTACCGTATGTTCAGCACCACCTTCATAAGGTAAAGTAAACCACCACAGCCCAATTTTTTCAGGACATCTACCACTGCTACGTTGTACGTTCAGTGTGACATTAGGTGCAGAAATAGGCCCTGGCTCTGACTGTGGCTGTGCTTGTGCTGTAGTGGCTAGCGTTCCTGCTAGAATTAAGGGGCATAAAACACTACCAAAATCTGTTAATTGTACTAACTTTTTCATAAGGCGAAAATTTAAAATTTCAGGTATCTAAATCAGATTGACTTTTATCAGTTTATAAATGTGCCATCTAACAGCAGTTTATCTAAGAATCGAAGTCAAATATAAACTCCACTGCTAAGAGGATGTTTTAAGAGCTAATTTGTAAACTCAAGTAAAGTACTTGTTCAATAAGGGTTTCAGTAATTTAACTCAATACAGCACTTGTTTGCTGAAACTCAGACCTAGTAATGAGTTGAGTACACTTAAGATTTTCTTTACGAATTAGCTCTAACAGTCCTTAGCGATGTATCAAATACTTGAAGATCCCCCTAAATCCACGCCACTTGCTCTGAGGGAAACCCCCAAGACCGCAGTGGCTCCCCTTAAAAAGGGGGACTTGAAGAAGTTTCCCCCTTTTTAAGCTAAGGTGTACACACAAGTCTCTTGACTTGCACCTTTGTTGCATCGGCTTGCACCTTTGTTGCATCGAAAAGCAAAAATTAAGCTTCTGTGTCTTACACAACAACTTTAAAAGACTTATGTGTACGCGGTAGCCTTATTCAAATTGCATCTTTGCGTCCCCGCATCCCCGCGTCCCCGCATTCTTGCGTCATTTTAACAAGTTGAGTTATGCAATTTAAAAGCACATCAACTTAACTCTTTCAATTCAAACAATCGTGTTGTCAGTTACAGATAAACCAACGAAAGCGGGCAATAATTTGGATAATTAATTAGAAATGCAGCCCCGCCTGTAAAAGATGCTGCCGTTTCATGAAACCTCGAATTATTGTTTGTGGCTTAGGACGTACTGGATATAAAATCTTTCGTTTGCTCAGACAGCAGGGAGCATTTGTTGTTGGCATTCATTACCAACCTATTCCAGGCGAAACTGCATCGGATGTGATTGTTGGCGATCTGCAAGCAGCAGCTACCTTAAAAGCAGCAGGAATTGAGCAAGCGCACACTTTAGTAATTGCTGGATCTAAAGATGAACTAAATTTGTCAGTTATGATGCAAGCGCGAGTGCTGAATCCCCAAATTCGCATCATCAACCGCTTTTATAATACAAATTTGGGCGAACGCTTAGATCGGACTTTGCCAGATCATTTGAGTATGAGTGTTGTCGGTTTGGCAGCACCAGTATTCACCTTTGCAGCAATGGGAAGTCGAGCGATCGGGCAAATCAAGTTATTTCAACAAACTTGGCCTATTCATGAAGAATACATTGATGAAAATCATTTGTGGAAAGGTCGAAAGCTGAATGAATTGTGGGAAGACCGATCGCGGATGCTGATTTATTATCTACCTGTAGAAGGTGAAATAGATTTAGTATCTGCTGTCATCTCCGGACAAAAGTTAGAAGTAGGCGATCGCTTAATTGTTGGTACGCAACCCCGCAACCGTCCTCCGAAGCGATCGCTAATTATAAAACTGCTGAAAGTAATAACTAGTCTGAGACAGTTTCAGCAACATGGGCGATCGGTAGTTGTGGGTGCTGTTGTCTTACTCGCAGTAATTCTACTTGCCACACTCACCTACACATCTGCTGAATTAAAATTGTCTCTAATCGATGCCCTATATTTTTCTGTAGGCATGATTACCGGAGCAGGTGGTAATGACAAAGTAGTAGAAAATGCTCCCAACAGTATCAAATTGTTTACCGTTATCATGATGCTGGTTGGCGCAGTGGTGATTGGTATCTGGTATGCAATGCTCACCGATTTTGTCCTGGGAAGCCGCTTTAAGCAATTTTGGGACGCAGCACGAATACCCCAGCGCTATCACTACATTGTCTGTGGTTTAAGCGGTATTGGCGTCAAAATCGTCGAGCAACTCCACACCAGCGGCCATGAAGTCGTAGCGATCGAAACCGATTCTAATAACAGATTTGTCAACACCACCAGAGGGCTAGGCATTCCCGTAATTCAAGGTGATGCTAGCTTCCGCACCATACTCAAGTCCAGCAATATTCATGCTGCCGCCGCAGTGCTGGCCGTAACCAGTAACGATGCCACTAATTTAGAAATAGCCCTCAAAGCCAAAAGCTTGGCACCAAGTATTCCGGTAATTGTCCATTATGCCGATCCCGATTTTGCTGGCATAGCGCAACAGCTATTTGACTTCGAGGCAGTACTCAGTCCCGCTGAATTGGCAGCCCCAGCTTTTGCCGCAGCTGCGCTAGGGGGAAGAATTCTTGGTAATGGCATCACAGCAGATAGTCTTTGGGTAGCTTTTGCCACAGTGATTACGCCTTTACACGCCTTTTGCGGGCAGTGGGTGAAAGATGTAGCCATGTCTACTGACTGCGTACCTTTATACGTAGAAACGAACCACCAAACCCTGCACGGCTGGGATTTACTAGAAACCAACCTCAGTCCTGGCGATATTTTATATATGACGATGCCAGCGACGCAATTATATCAATTGTGGCGTAACGAAGGAGCTTGCGAAAGACACGCTTAATTAGTGGATAATTGCTAACTGAATTCTGGGGTTCAAGTCCACACATAATTTTTCGATTTTGGTTTGAAATACCATTATTCCAATTGCCAATTTCCGTTTTAATTTCGCCAAGTGTGCTGTATTGTGATATGTCAGTTCTAATATTAGTTTGAACTTATCAAAGTATTTTGACTACTTATTAGATAATATCTAGGTTATCTTGTGTGCTATATAGTACAGATTACGAATATTCAGCATCCTACTATCTAGAGATATTAGGGGGCTAATCCTAGCGGAGTGTATATGCGATCGCAGCAATACTCTGTTTCTCTTCCCTAAAGTACATCTCTCGGTACTAGGCAGTTTTGTAACTAGAGTTTTATATTTTGTATATAGAATTGCAATCTTTCAGATTAGAAATCAATAAGTTAAAGAAATGCAATTTTTATATTTTCTTTGTTATTTTGTATTTAACGGGACAGTTCTCGAACATTTGGTGGGTTTAAATAACAATTAATCAACCGAATTCCCCCCAAAGATGCATGTAAATTCTTTGCAATCTGCGGATTTTACTTCAGTTTATAAGCAGAATGCAAATTGCCTAAATAAGTTACATAGCAGCATTCCAAATTGGCAAATAGTTCATCTATAACAAGGAAAACCTTGCTAAAAACTATGCTTGAAACAAATAATCAGCGCATTTTTCTACCTGCTTTTATTAGCCCCATACAAGAAAAAAATCTAGCAGGTACTAAAAAACAAATTCTTCAAGGTAAATTAGATTTACTGCAACCATTACGTCAATGGCTGGACGCGATTGATGTTCAGAATCGTAAATTCGCCAAATTTATTGCTAAGCTTATTCCTGCCCAGTGTCCATTTGAGCGTGATATTATGCTTTTTGGCCGCACAATAGCTCACATTCCTCCAATGTGCAAACTCAATCCCCTTTATAACGAACTTGTGAGCTTGCGTTTTCGCGCTTTGTGTTATTTAGTAGATCAATGTGGAGAGGATATCCAATCCTACTGCTAAATAAAACCAGAGAAAACATAGTATGGAAATTAAAGTTGAGCATCAACCCAGTCAACAACGTCTCGAACAATTGGGTGTGTCCAAATGGGCAATTTGGAAAAAGGAAGTTTCAAAATTCCCTTGGACTTATGATTCTCAAGAAACTTGCTACTTTTTGGAAGGAGATGTAATTGTTACTCCTGATGGTGGACAGCCAGTGCAAATGGGTGAAGGCGATTTAGTAATTTTTCCTGCTGGTATGTCTTGCGTCTGGGAAATTAAAAGTAACGTAAAAAAACATTATTACTTTGATTGATATAGATTAGAGATTGATCCCCTTTGTTTTCTTGACAATCCAAAAAAACAATATTTGATAATTCAATCCTAATTATTGAAAAATACGGCAGAATTCAGATGCAAAACAGGCTTAATGCTTGGTTACTTAACTTAGCTTATCTACTTCAAGAACTTGAAATCTGCTGTAAGATCCCCGATTTCTTTAAGAAGTCGGGGATCTGTGGTTTATTCTCATAAAAAAAAACTTCATAATTATGTTAGTAGAAGTTAAATCGGAGAAGATGCCTTCTTAGAGGAAAATCATCAAAAATGTTACTACATTTAAGTACTTGGCAAGAAGTTGAAGCTTATTTACAGCAATCAAAGGGTATTATTTTTCCCATTGGTTCCACAGAACAACACGGGCCAACAGGATTGATTGGTACTGATGCTATTTGTGCAGAAGCGATCGCTCGTGGTGTGGGCGATACAACTGGAGCGATCGTTGCTCCTACAATCAATGTAGGCATGGCATTGCACCATACTGCTTTCCCTGGCACAATCAGTCTGCGCCCCAGTACTTTAATTCAAGTAGTGCGAGACTATGTAACTTGTCTTGCCAAAGCTGGTTTTACCAAGTTCTACTTTATCAACGGACACGGCGGTAACATCGCCACCCTTAAAGCTGCTTTTTCCGAAACCTACGCTTATTTAGAAGATTTGCACATTGCCAATGCTCCACAAGTACAATGTCAAGTGGCTAACTGGTTTATGTGCAGTTCAGTATATAAACTAGCTAAAGAATTATATGGCGATCGAGAAGGTTCTCACGCAACCCCAAGTGAAGTAGCCGTTACCCAGTACGTTTATCCAGAAGTGATTAAGCAAGGATACCTTTCACCAGAAGTTGCAAGCGGACACAGGATTTATAGTGCAGTAGACTTTCGATCGCATTATCCCGATGGACGCATGGGATCGAATCCGGCTTTAGCAACGCCAGAACACGGTAAACAATTTTATGAATTGGCGGTGAAAGAACTCAGCAATGGATATTTGGAATTTTTGAACGCAGAGTAGAAACCTGCAAACATACTTTAGATATCTGATTAAAATTGGTTCTTCGCATAATTCAACAGTGCTGAATCATTTGTAATACCGATTCAAAAATAGGTTTATTCCTCGAAGATCCCCCCAACCCCTCTTAAAAAGCTACCGTGTACACACAAGTATAGGCTGCAAAGGTTCCAACCCTTCTAAGCCGATAAATACCCAAATTTTGGGCAACTGGAAACTCCATTTATCCCGCTAATTTTAGGGCTAGGCAACGAAACCAATTTTTAGATGGGATTTCAGGACTTATGTGTACACCGTAGCCTTAAAAAGGGGGATCTTAACCGAACCGTATTGACAGATACCCCACCAGCCTAACAACGGCACCCTCCTTGCCAAGGGGAGGGTTGGGGAGGGCTTTGTTCCATGTGTCGCATTCTTTTTTCAAATTGGTATAATTAAACAAGATCTCCAACATTTCTAATAAGTTGGAGATCGCCTTATTCCAATTTTGACAATTAAAATTATATTTCTAAATACAGGAAAAACAAAAACCCTCTTGCTCCGATCAATCGCAAGAGGGTTTGAGTGTGAATATAAAACCTGGCATCGAGCTATTTTAGCGTAGGGCAACCCCTAAACTATCGTTGCCGCAGCAGCGTTTCACCTCTGAGTTCGGGAAGGGTTCAGTGTGGTTCCACCGCGCAATAGACACCAGGAAAACTTTTAGGGCAAGGGGAAAAAGGGAAAAAACTTATCTTTACCCTTTAGGCTTTAACCTTTTGCCTGCTTCAAAACCCTGAAGACTGCCAGGAATGCGAATTATGGTTTTGTTGTAGAGGTCAAGCCCTCGGTCTGTTAGCACGGCTCGGCTACATGCATTGCTGCACTTCCACCTACCGCCTA